>JACKDU010000024.1 GCA_020633335.1 Myxococcales bacterium
CGGGGAGGGCGCCGGCGAGGCGGGCCATCAGCGCGCGCCCCCGCGGCAGCATGATCTCGATCGGTCGGCGGACCAGCGCGTCATCGACGATCGCGCCGACGACCTCGTCGACGCTGAGCGGGCGCCGCCCCGAGAAGGTGAGGACCGCCTCGTCGTGGTCGACCTGGAGGTCGAGCATCGGCGTGGCGACCGCGTCCGGCGAGATCGTCGTCACCGCGATCCCGTGCTCGGCCAGCTCCGCGGCGGCGGCCAGCGAGAGGCCGCGGACCCCGTGCTTGGTCGCCGAGTAGATCGCGATCCCGGGGATCGCTGCGACCCCGGCGAGCGAGGCGACGTTGATGATCTGCCCGCGGCCGCGGCCGCGCATGTGGCGGGCCGCGAGGGCGGTGCCGAGGGCGACCCCGCGGAGGTTGACGTCGATGTGGCGGTCGAGCTCGGCGAGCGGGAGCTCGCTGAGCCAGCCGGGGCGGAGGTAGCCGGCGACGTTGACGTGGACGTCGATCGCCCCGAGGCGCTCGATCGCGGCCGCGTAGCTCGCCTCCCAGGCCGCCGGGTCGCGGACGTCGAGGGGCGCGCAGGTGGTGCGCGCGCTCGGCCAGCGGCCCGCCTCCGCGCGCTCGCGGAGCGCGTCGATCGCCAGGTCCGTGGCCCAGAGGTGGTGGCCGCGGGCGACCAGGACCTCGCAGAGCCGGCCGCCGATCCCGCTCGCGCAGCCGGTCACGAAGAAGCGGAGGGGCGGAGCGCTGGCCACCGGGCCACTTTACTCGGCCCGGGGCCGCGTGACACCATCGGCCCATGAAGCGGATCCTCGGCTACCTGCTGCTCATCGTCAGCGGCTTCATCGCGTTCCAGAGCTATCAGAATGCGCAGCCGAGCCCGGAGGTCGAGTCGATGGCCCGCAACCAGGCATGTGTCGGCGCCGAGGGCTGCGAGGTCAAGGGCGAGCGGCCCAACGTGATCCAGACCAACATCGTCGCCCGCCGCTACCAGTGGGCGACCTCCAACGGTCCGGTGGTCGTCTCGTGCGAGCGCCAGTACCTCTGGTTCGGCGACTGGTCGTGCTCGGGCTCGCCGGGCCAGCTCGCGTACTGAGCGGGCGGTCTGCTGGTCCTCGGGGCGGGGCGCGTCGATCCGTCTCGCGCTGAGCTCATCGGAGCCGCCCCGGCCAGGGCGCCGCGATCACCAGGATCACCAGGCCGAAGAGCGCCGCGCTCCAGGGAAGCGACGCCGGGTGGTAGGTCAGGGCGATCGTGTGGGCGCCGCGATCGACGACGACCCCGCGCAGGAGATGGTTGACCCGGAGCACCGCCGCCGGCGCGCCGTCGACCGTCGCGCGCCAGCCCGGGTGCCAGACCTCGGCGACGACGACGATCCCGGCCGCCGGCGCGTCGACCTCGAGCGTCAGCGCGCTGAGCTCGCGCCGGGTGATCGCGCCGGCGCGCGCCGGGATCGTCGGCGTCGCCGGCCCCAGGCGCCGGCGGTCGGCCGCGCTCAGCGTCCCCTCGTCGAGGATGACCGAAGAGCCAGGTTGTCGCGCCTTCATCGACGCGAGCGCGCCGCCGGGCGGGACCTCGACGAGCTCGCCGCTCCAGTAGACCTCGGGGCCCGGGGCGGCGATCCGGTAGACGTCGGGCGCGACCCGGGCCGCGCCGGGGACCCGCGTCGGTCGGCCGAGGCGCGGGCGCGAGGGGATCGCCCGGCGGCCGCCGACCAGCAGCCACTCGACCGCGAAGTGGCGGAGGAGCCCGGGGTCGCGGGCGAGCGCGGCCTCGGCCTCTTGGTAGCGGGCGAAGGCCATCGGATCCTGGCTGCGGCCCCGCCAGTCGCGGACCCGGTAGACCGAGCCGCCGCGCGGGCCGAGGCCCCACTCGTTGTAGACCCGGGCGTCGCCGACCTGGGCGGCGAGCGCCTCGCCAGCCGCGAGATCGGGGGCGGCGGTGAAGCGCCCGCGGATCGCCAGGCGCTGGAGGTCGACGACCTGAACGATCAGACATGCGACCCCGAGGCCGAGCGCGAGGCCCCGGGGCCCGCGAGCGCGCGCGCGGGCGAGCGCGCGCTCGAGGCCGAGGGCGGCGAGCACCGCGAGCGCCGTGTGGCTGAGGAGCGTGTAGCGGGCGGCCACCCGGAAGAGCCCGAAGCCGGGGAGGTGCCCGGCGCAGACCCGGAGGAGGGGGACCTCGTCGGCCGCCGCCAGGAGGACGCCGAGCGCGGCGATCGCCGCCCAAAACGCGGTCTCGGCTCGCCATCGGCGATCGGCGAGGCCCGCGAGCGCGAGCGCGGCCATCGCCAGGGCGACGAGGCCGACGAAGAGCGACTTGCCGGGGGCGGCCGGGTCGACCAGCGTCGCCAGATCGGCGAGCGACGCCGGGTTCGAGAGGACATACGCGAGGCCGCGCTCGGCTCGCCAGGAGAGCGCGGTCTGCTCGACCAGCGGGACCACGACCACGAGCGCGGCCGCGGCCGCCAGGGCGCCGGCGGCCGCCATCACCGCCAGCGCCCGCCCACGCCGGGCCGCGCCGCCGATCCGCAGGAGGGCGTAGGGCGCGGCGATCAAGATCGCGTAGAAGATCGAGGGCGGGAAGCCGGCGGTCGCCAGGAGGACGAGCGCGGCGGCCAGCCAGCGCCCCTGGCGGGCCTCGGGGCGCCGGGCGACCGCGTCGATCGCCGCCAGGACCAGCCCGAGGTAGGCCCAGGGCCAGTAGGTCGCCATCGTGATCGTCCGCTGGGCGAGGGCGCCGGCGGCGAGCACCGACCCGCCGAGGAAGGCCGCCGGGTGGCCGAGGCCGCGGCGGCGGAGGAAGAGGTGGAGGCCGGCGGCCGCCAGGGTCGGGGCCGCGAGCTGGCGGAGCTCCTGCAGCCAGATCCCGTGGCCGCCGCTCGCCACCCCGAGGAGGTAGGTCAGCCACGAGAGCGGCGACCAGAGGGCCGCCTGCGGGTCGGCGGCGAAGGGGTAGCCGCCGCGCTCGTAGGGGTTCCAGAGCGGGAGCTCGCCGCCGCGGAGCGCCTCGACCGCGAAGGCGACGTCCTGCCAGTACGAGGTCGCGGCGTCGCCCCCGAGGGTGAGGGGGGTCGGCGCCAGCCAGAGCTCGCGGTGGGTGAGCGCGACCAGCAGCGCGTAGGCGCCGACGATCGCCGCGCCGCGGGCGAGCCGACGCCAGGGGCGTAGCGACGCGGCGCCGTCACGCGGGCCGCCCTCGGCGCGCCGCTCGCCCGTCGATGCGCCGGGGGAGGGCCCGCTGGCTCCGTCCTCGCGTCGTGGCCGCGGCGGCGTGCTCATCGCGGGTCATCTCCGGGCGTCGCCACGGCCCTCGAGTTGATCGTGGGCGTCGCCGACGACAATTGGCGCCGAAGCCGGAGGCCGCGAAGCCGGGACGCGTCCCGGCGACGACGGCCTCGGCCGTCCGGGGCGCTCGAACGCCCTCCTAGCCGTGATCGCGGCGGATCGCCGCCTCGCTCTTGAGCGCCCGCTCGGCCGCGTCAAAGGCGTCGCGGATCACCACGTACACGTCCTCGTAGGCGTGATTCGCCTCGGGCTGGCGGTTGATCACGATCTCCTTGCCGGGGATGCCGATGTCGAGGCGGACGTTGTAGATGTTGCCGTGGTTGCTCGAACGGTGGGGCGCGGCGATGACCACGCGGACGCCGACGATCCGGTCGTAGTAGCGCTCGAGCTTGCCGACCTTCTCGCGGATCCGGGTCTCGATGAATTCGGAGGGCTCGATGTCCTGGAACGTGATCTGAAGCGGTGTCTGCATACTCTCCTCACGTGCGCGTGGGTGACGCGGGCGGTGCGCGAGCGTCCCAAAGACCAGAGTAGAGGGAAGCGAGCGCGCAAGTCGAGCAAGATCGCGCGCAAAACTAGGAGCCCGCCAGCGAGGGTTCGGGGCGGAGCTCGCGGAGGCGGCGTTCGACCTGGGCGCGCTCCGGGCCCTCGACCTCGGGGCGCTCGAGGTAGGCCTTCCAGATGAAGAACGCGCTCGAGGCGTGGCCGCGGGCCTCCTGCTCGAGGGCGAGGAGGTAGAGGCGCTCGTGGATCGGCAGGAGCGACTCGAGGACCCCGAGGGGTCGGCTCTCGCGGCTGCGGATCTGGGCGACGAGGCTGCGGGCGGCCGCGATCGAGCCGCTGCGGTCGAGGGCGAGGGCGAGGACGTAGGTGGTCGTCGTCCGCCCCGAGGTCGTCGCGTGGCCGCGGGCGCGGTTGGCGAGCCGGAGCGCCCGCTCGAGGTCGCCGTCGCCGATCCGGATCACCGCCTCGAGGGTGTCGAGGCGCCAGCCCTCGACGTCGCCGGCCGCCCGCGCCCGCTCGAGGTGGGCGGCCGCGTCCCTCCGCCGGCCGAGGCCGACCGACGCGAAGGCCATCAGGTAGGCGGTCTGCGGGGGCGCGGCCTCACCGCGGCGCTCGGCCTCGCGTTCGGCGGCCGCCAGCCACCCGAGGATCTCCTCGTGCTGCCGGCGGTGGGTCTCGACCAGGGCGCCGATCCCCTCGCCGAGCTCGACCGAGGGGTCAAAGCCCGCCGGGCTCGCCAGCTCGAGGCGGGCGAGGAGGACGAGGGCGGTCGGGACCTGCGGGCAGGCCTGGACCCGCGCCCGCCACTGGCGGATCAGCGGGCGCTCGTCGCCGCGGGGGAGGCCGGCGCGGAGGCGGCGGGCAGCCTCGTCCTCGTAGGCCTGGCACTCCGACCAGGGGCGGGCGCCGGCGAGCACCCAGACGCCCGGCGGCGGCTCGGCGGGCTCGGGCTCCTCGGCGGGCGCGGCGGCCAGGGCCAGGAGGAGGAGGGCGGCGAGCATCGACCGAGTATGGCACGCGCGGCCGCGACGGCGACGGGCCCCGCGCGCGCCGAAAATTTGCCCGCCAGGGCGGCCCATGGAAGATCGAGGCGATGCCCCTGGACGCCCGCAATCGCGCGCGTTCGCGCACCCGCCGCGATCGTCCGCTGCCGCCCGCACAGGCGGCGGCGATCCGTCATGTCCGCTGGCTCGTCCGCCGGATCCGCGGCCTCGGGCAGGCCCCCCAGGCGCTCGTCGGTCGCCTCCAGCGGCGCGAGGCGGCCGAGGCGGAGGCCCCGGAGGCGCTCGCGGCGAGCCAGGCCCCGCGGGTCCGCGAGCCCATCGCCCCGCGTCCGCGGCGGCCCTCCCTCGTCACCCTCGCGCGCCCGCAGGCGACCCGCCTCCGCGCGCTCCTGGTCGCTGCCCACCGGCGGCTGGGCCCGCTCTTCGCGGCGATCGTCGCCGGGCTGGTCGGCGGCCTGGGCTGGCTCGCCCGCGGCCTCGTGGGCCAGCGGCACCTGCTCTTCGGGCTCGCCCAGCGGGCCCTCTGGTGGTCGGCGCTGGCGCTCTTCGTCGTCGGCGGGCGCCACCTCCTGAGCCCCTACGAGGGGACCCTGGCGGACGCGCTGCCCTACTTCATCGTCGGCTTCTCGCTCTGCGCGCTGGCGATCCTGCTGGCGGCGACCCGGCGGATCCGCTGGGCGGCGCTCGCCCTCGGCTTCGGGCACGGGGCCCTCGGGCTCCTGCTCTGGACCGTCCTCTACGGCTAGGCCGGGAGCGCGGGGCGGCTCCGTCGACCGCCTGACGGGCGCCGATCCTGCGCGCTCGCCGAAGGTGTCTGTTCAGACAGGTGGTCCCCGCGCCTCGCGGCATCGACTGTCTGATTAGACAGGTATTCTCGCGCTCCGTTCGCGACGAGGGGCGCGCGGCGGCCGGCCTGCACGCCCCCCGTTGCGAACGCTGACGCCTAGAAGCGGCCGCTGAGGACCGCGCCGCCGACGCTCGGCGCGAGGACGAACTCCGAGCGCTTGAGCCGCTTGGTGCCGAGGCCGTAGAGCACGCCGCCGACGGCCGCGACCGCGACGCCGCCGAGGAGGAGGAAGCCGCCCATTCGGGTGGTCGAGTCGGCGCTCTCGATCCGCCCCTCGATGCCCGTCACCTGGGCGTTGAGGAGCCCGCAGCGCTCGGCGTTCTCGCCGCGGCTGCAGTTGTTCTTCTGGACCTCCTCCTGCGCGAGGATCAGGTCGTTGGCGAGGCGGTGGCCCTGGATCGTGTAGCCGACCATGACGATGAGGCCGGCGGCGCCGAGCACCCCGCCCGCGCCGATCGTGATCTTGCCGGCGCGCCGGAGATCCTCGGCCTTCGCCCGCGCCGCCGGGGACATCGGCGCCGGCGGCTGCTCGATCGGGCCCTCGGCCGCGGGCGCCGGAGCCGGGGCGAGGGGCGCCGCCTCGGGCTCGGGCTCGGGCTCGGGGGCGGGCGCCTCGATCGGAGCCGGGGCCTCGGCCGCGGGCGCCTCGGCGGGGGCCGGGCCCTCGGCCGCGGGCGCCTCGGCGGGAGCCGGGGCCTCGGCCGACGCGCCCGGGGCCGCCGCTGGCATCGCCAGGGCCTGGCCCGTCACCATGAAGACCGTGAGACCCGCGGCCACCGCACGCAGGGCGCCCGCATGTCGCTGGGGATCCGTCGCCATTCGTCGCACTTTCATCGCTCCTACTCGTAGGACGGCAGCGTGTCGCTGAGCACGCAGAGGCCGAGGTTGCTGTCGCACTTCACGGCGAAGTCAGGGTTGATGCCGCTCGCGTCGTCGTTGCACTCGTCGTCGCTCTCGCAGCCGACGACCGGGTAGAGCGCGGTGACGTGGTACTCGGCGGTGCAGCCGTTCTCGCTGTACTTGAGGTCCGCCTCGAACTGGGTCCCCTGGGCGTTGGCCGAGACCAGGAAGCGGGCGTTGCTCCACTCGTAGCGGACGTCACGCGCGTCCTGGGCGGGGTGGCCCTCGTCGGTCTCGTCGACGTCCGGGGTCATCGGGTCGTCCTCGACCGCCGGCTTCTCGGCGATCGCCGGGAGCTTGACCGCCGAGGCGTCGAGCTCTGGCACCATGCAGAAGTCGGCGTCGTCGGGGAGCCCGGCCGTGAAGTCGCCGAGCGCGTTGAGCCCGTAGTGGAGCGCGTCGGGGTCGGCGAGGAGGCTCGGGTCGTCGGCCTCGTCGGGGTAGGTGAGCGCGAAGAAGAGCTGTTGGTCGACCGAGTCGACGCGGATGGCGATGCTCGCCTCGTCGTAGCGCGGGGTCCCGTTGAGGCCGCCGGTCGCGTAGTAGGTCTGCATCCCGAGGATGTCGCCGGGGAGCGACCCGCAGGGCGAATTCGCGTCGCCGCTCTTCAGCTCGTAGGCCGCGGCGTAGTAGCCATGGGCCGTCGTGCAGTTGAGCTTCGGCTGCTTGCAGCCTGACCCGAGGGCCAGGAGGGCAGCGCCGACGGCGAGCGGGAGGGCGCGGAGGTTCATGCTCGTGATCTTCAGCATGGCTAGCTTGCTCCTCGTCTGGTGGGTCTAGAATTCGAGGCGGAGCCCGAAGGAGAAGAGCCGCGGCGTCTGGTAGGCGATCGGCTTGCCGAAGTTGGGGTTCGGGGTCGCGTCCATCCCCTCGACGTCCTTGAGGCCTTCGAGGTCCTTCGCCTCGCCGCCGGGGATCGGCTTGACGTCGGAGAAGGTGTAGTTCTGGTCGACCGCGATCACCTGCTGGAAGTTGGCGACGTTGTAGATGTTCATCGTCACCGAGAGCTTGAGGTCCTTGGAGAAGGCCTTGCCGTAGCCGACGTTGGTGTCGAGGCGGTAGACCCAGGGGAGGCGCCCGTAGGTGCCGCGGGGGAGGATGAAGGCCTCGCCCGAGCCGTAGATCTCGTGGGAGCCGAGGGCGTCGATCGGCCCGCCGGAGGCCGCCCGGACCGCGCCGCCGAGGAGGATCGTGTTGCCCTTCGAGAGGACGATCTCGCCGGCGGAGAAGACCTTGAAGACGTGGCGGGCGTCGCCCGGCAGGTAGCCGAAGCGGTTGTCGAGGAGCGAGAGGAGGTCGAAGTCCGAGTTGATGTTCGGATCGAGCTGGCCGGTCTCCGGGCGGAAGAGGCCGGCGATGTTCCCCCGCAGCCACGAGAGGGTGTAGGAGCCCGACAGGAGCCAGTGGTCGCGGAAGCGCTTGTCGATGTAGAGCACCGCCGCGTCGTAGACGCGCCGCGCCTTCGGGAAGTCGCTGGCGATCCCGTAGCCGGGGTTGCCGATGAAGTAGGTCGCCGCCTCGTCGCGGCTCATGTCCTCGATCATCCGGGTCACCCAGCGGTGGGTGTACTGGACGCCGAGGCGGCCGTCCGGGAAGACCTCGTACTCGCCGATGAAGACGAACTCGTCGCTGGTCGGCGCCTTGAGCTTGGGATCGATCGGCGTCTTGGCGGCGCCGGTGAGGACCCAGTACTGGTCGGGGTCGGCCGGACCGTTGACCGGGAGCCGGCTCTCGTTCGTCGAGCAGACGCCGCGGTGGTCGTCGAGGTTGGTCGGGTCGCAGGCGCTGGTGGCGTGGAACGAGCCGATCGACGGCTCGCCGGAGCCCGCGCGGTCGGCGAGGTTGAGGGGCACGCTCTGGTAGAAGCGGGCGTAGTTGGCGGCGATCTTCGCCCGCCCGGACTGGGTCGGGTCCCAGATCATGCCGATGCGCGGAGAGATCTGGTTGGGGAGGGCCATCGCCAGGACGCCGTCGCCGCCGAAGAGGTGCTGGGCGTCGTAGCGGACGCCGGCGTTGAGGTTGACCTTGTCCATGATCGCCCAGGAGTCCTGGACGAAGCCGCCGATCGTCGTCGAGTAGACGTTCCAGCGGAGGCTCGGGAGGATGTTGGCCTCGTCGGGGCCGCTGAGGAAGCCGTACTGCCGGTAGTCGAAGAAGTTCGAGCCGCTGGTCGACTCGCGGTAGAGGGTGCCGCCGCTGTAGCCGCGGTGGCTCGAGTAGCGCATGTACTCGTAGTCGATGCCGCCCTTGATCGTGTGGTGGCCTGCCCCTTGGGCCAGGCGCGTGAACATCGAGCGGGCCTGGAAGCGATCGAGCTTGCGGTCGTAGATGAAGCCCGGGCCGCCCGACGACCAGGTCTGGGCCGGGCAGACGATCGTCGCGTCCATCATCGAGCCGGGCATCTGGAAGGGGTCACAGGCGCCGGAGGCCGCCCCCGGCGGGAGGTTGGTGAAGTCGGTGATCGAGTGGTAGTCGGGGACGCCGTCGGGCGGATCGCTGAGGTCGCGGTTGCGGCGGTAGATCACCCCGGGCACGCCGGCGAGGCCGCTGTTGCTCCCGACCTGGGAGCCGTCGGTCGGCAGGCGCTGGTTGAGCTGGTGGTGCCAGCCGAGGACCGTGTCGAAGTTCCACTTCTGGTCGTCGGTGTTCGCCAGCCACTTCACCTGCACGTCGGAGGCGTTGTCGCGGTAGAGGTGGGCGAGGGCGTTGTAGTCGCCGAGCACCGAGGCGACCTCGGGGTTGCCGGTGCGGGCGTTGAGGCCCCAGGTGCCGTTGCCGCCCGAGCGGTTCGGCGCGTAGATCCCGAGGAGCTCGACGGTGTGGTTCTTGTGCGGCGCGTAGGTCAGCTTGCCGAGCGCCTGGACCGTGGTCCCCTGGGCCTTGCGGGTGCTGGTGGTCCCGGCGATCCGCTCGGTCTGGGTGTAGCCGGTCGCGTCATCGACGATCGGCTCGCCGGTCTGCGGATTGACGACGATCCGGTTCCACGACGTCGTCATGTTGTAGACGGTCCGCGAGAGCGAGACGCCGCCGTAGAACCAGAGCTTGTCCTTGATGATCCGGCCGCCCATGTCGAAGCCGGCGTCGCCGAGCCAGCCGAGCTGGCGCTGGGCCTGGACGGTCGAGCCCTCGCGCTGCGGGACCTTCCAGCGGCCGGCGAGCTGACCCGGGGTGTAGTTGGCCCAGACGGTCCCATGGAACTGGTTGGAGCCCCGCTTGGTGACCGCGTTGACGACACCGCCGGTGGTCCGACCGAACTCCGGCATGTAGCCGCCGGACTCGACCTTGACCTCCTCGAGGAACTCGACGGTGAGGGCGGTGCCGTTGAGGCCGAAGCCCGGGTCGTTCACCGAGAGCCCGTCGACGTAGTACTTGTTCTCCGGCGAGGTGGTGCCGGCGATCGAGGTGCCGTAGGTGTCGTTGGCCGCGCCCGGGGTCGCCTCGGCGACCGACTCGAAGGAGCGGTTGGCGCCGCCCTTGCCGGTCGGCACGACGATCGGCACCCGCTTCGACATCTCCTTGTCGATCGAGAGGCCGGTCGAGGTCGAGCCGACGTCGACGGTCGGCGCCGGGACCTCGATCACCCGCTTGTCGCCGCCGGCGGGCATCAGCGAGATGTCGACGCGGATCGTCGCGCCCGCGCGCATCTTGATCCCCGAGCGCTTCTTGCCCTCGCCGTAGTCCTTGTGGAGGACCGCGAGGTCGTACTCGCCGGGGGGGAGGTTAGGGATCCGGTAGAGGCCGCTGACGTCGGTCGACATCACGCGCTCGCCCTGGATCTTCTCGCCGGTGACGATGACGACCGCGCCCTCGATCCCCGCGCCGCTCTTGGCGTCGCGGATCACACCGATGAGCACGCCGTTGGTCGTGTCAGCCTTGGCCTCATGGACGACCATGGTCTGGGCGACCACTGCCCCGAGAATCGGTAACCAAGCACTCCTGCGCATTCGCTTCACTCCGCCGTGGGGTCACTGGGTCGGGATCGAGCGGCGCGTCCCCGCGTCGCCCGTCGGGTCACGTCGGCGCATCCTGCGTCGTCCGCCCCCGCCGAGGTCGCGCACCTGTGGTCCCGGACGCTCGCCGCTGGGCCTTGATCGTGCAGGTGCATCTACATGCGCATAGCTCGCCGATCGCGGGACGGTCAATATCACGCGAAACCTTCCGGGCCCGGCGCGGGTCAAAAACCCTTCGTCGTGGGAGGGAATTCTCGCGGGGCTAACTGTATTATAGAATACAGTTATTTCAGCTATTGCAGGTTTTGTTAGCCACTTCCGCGGTCGCGATACTGAGCGCGTGATCCGTGAAATCGAGCGCTTGCCGGCCTGGGGTCGACAAGCCACGAGTTGCCTCTCATCGGCAGAGGGGCGCCGTCGATCGAGGGATTCCCTGACTCCTCCGGCGCCGAGGTCTGACGCGCTGCCCTACTTGCAGGTCCCCTTCGGGATCCCGCAGGGCCCGGACGAGCACTTGCCGCTCTTGCACTCGTCGTCGAAGGAGCAGCTCTCGCCGAGCTCGATCGACGCCGGGCAGTAGGGGGTGCCGCAGACCTTGGGGTAGCCGGCCTCGCGCTCGTCCTTCGGCGGCGCGACGACGATCCCGCGCTCGTCGATGTCGTCGGCCGCGCTCGCCGGCCCGTCGCGGCGGCCCTCGGCGCGCTCCCACATCTGCAGGAAGCGCTCGGCCGAGGAGGCGAGCGGCGCGGTGTCGACCTCGAGGTGCTCGAGGTCGGTGAGGAGCTCGCCGAGGAGGCCGATGTGGGCGAAGCCCCGGGCGTCGAGGTCGCCGCCGAGCGGCTCCGGGCCGAGGTCGCGCTGGTCGCGGGCCTGGCAGGCGGCCTCCGCCGGGAACGACGCCGAGCAGGCCCCGAGCTCGCCGAAGCGCGGCCTGGTCTGCTGGATGAAGCCGTTGAAGTCTGTCCCCAGGGCCATGTCGACCTTGAGGCCGAGCTGGCCGAAGAGATAGGCCTGGGCGAAGGAGCGGGTCGAGCCGTGGCAGGAGTTGTCGACGCCGCCGGGCGCGTAGGCGTTGGTCTCCTCGTGGGCGGTGCGGAGCCCGAAGAGGCCGCCGCTGCGGCGGAGCGCCTCGACGATCCAGCGCGGGGTGGTCTTCTCCTCGAGCTGCTTCGGCGGGGTCATGATCTCGCGGAAGTGGCCGTGGGAGATGTAGAAGGGGTAGTAGTCGTGCTCGCTCGTCACCTTGATGAGGTCGGCGGTCGAGCGCTCCGAGAGGTGGGCCGCGTCGATGAGCATCCCGCGGCTGATCATCTCCTCGACCAGGGCGACCCCCTCGGGGGTCAGCCCCTTGACGTTCTTGCACTCGGCGTCGACGTCGAAGCCGAGGGTGAGGTCCTTGGTCGTCAGGCCGCAGTCGCTGTCGATGTGGCAGTTGAGCGTGAACTGGGCGACCTGGAAGACGCTGTTGTGGGGGGCGGCGCCGCCGAAGCGGTTGTCGAGCTGGTGGACGAGCTGGAAGGAGCGGACCCCGAGGTCGTAGACCTGGTCGAGCGCCGGCAGGAGCGGGTCGTCGCCGAAGATGTGCGAGGCCTCGATGCTGAGGACCATCGCCAGCCGCCCCTCGCTGGCGATCTGCCGGGCGTGGGCGGCCGAGAGGGCGATCTCCAGCCACTCGTGCTTGGCCGCGAGGAGGTTGGCCATCTCGAGCTGGACGAGGACGTCGGCCATCTCGTCGCATTGCGGGCGCTTGAGGTTGCCCGGCGGCAGGGTGCGGCAGAGCCAGTCGAAGGAGACCGCCGACATCACCACCACCCGGAGGCCGTCGGCGTGGGCCTGCTGCAGCCAGCCCTCCCACGCCTGCTGGTGGGCGATCGTGTCCCAGCGCGGCCAGCCCTCGAAGGTCGGCGCGCCGTCCTTGCGCCCCTCGTGGAGGCCGGTGTCGCCGGCCGTGCCCTCGATGTCGCCGAGGAACTCCGAGGCCGCGGTGCCGCCGAGGAAGAGGATGACGTTGAGGAAGGGGACGAGGCTGGCGAGGGTCGAGAGGTCGACCTGGAGCGGCTGCTCCTTGCAGAGGTCGAGGAGGTCGGAGAGGTTGGAGCGGAGGCGGGCGTGATCGCCGGGGAAGCCGCCGTCGCAGGCCGCGAGCGCGACCTCCATCGGCCCCGTGTGATCGCCCGCGAGCCAGCCGCCGCCGAAGGCCTCCTCGGCCATCATGTGGAGGTGGAGATCGGCGTAGCCCCAGACCGGCTCGATCGGTGGCCCGCCGGTGCTCCCGCTGGTCTCAGCCGGGCCGCCGGTCGAGGTCGACGCGCCGGTCTCGCTGGCGCTGCCCGAGCCGCTTGTCCCGCCGCTGGTCGCGGCCGTCGTCGAGGTCGAGGTCGAGGTCGAGCCGCTCGCGTCGGTCGCGCTCGAGCTCGCGGACGCGGTCGCGCCGGTCGTCGTGTCGTCGCCGGCGCAGGCGATGGGCAGGGCGGCGAGGGGGAGCGAGAGGAGGGCGCGGAGGGGGCGGTCGAATCTGCGCATGCCGGGTGTGCTCCCTCGGTATCACAATTGGCGCCGCGACGGGCGAGGACGGGCGAGATCGTCCGCCTCGCGCCTGAACGCGGCCCTCGCGCCGTACCCTCAGGCATCCATCGTATGACCCAAGAGACAGGTTTGACGAGGTCCGCGCGGGCGAAAATGACCGCGCGGGAGCCGGCCCAGGGGGCCCGGGGGGGGCTACAATCAGCGGGCGATGGCCGCTGGCGAGGGCGTCCGAGGGCGGATCGGCAAGTACGAGATCATCAACCGCATCGGGGTTGGTGGGATGGCGGAGCTCTACGTCGCCCGCAGCCGCGCGGCCCACGGCTTCGAGAAGATCGTCGCGCTCAAGCGGCTCTTCCCCCACTTCCTCGGCGACGACGACTTCGTCCGGATGTTCCTCCACGAGGCCCGCCTCGCGGCCCAGCTCCACCACCCGAACATCGCTCAGGTCTACGACATCGGCGACGACGACGGGGCCTACTTCTTCACGATGGAGTACGTCCTCGGGCAGGACCTGCGGCGGGTGATGCGGGCGATCCGCGGGCGCGGCGGCTGGCTGACCCTCGACCACATCATCTTGATCGTCTCGCAGATCGCGGCCGCCCTCCACTACGCCCACGAGAAGGAGGACAGCGCGGGTCGGCCGCTCGGCGTCGTCCACCGCGACGTCTCGCCCTCGAACATCCTGATCAGCTACGACGGCGGGGTGAAGCTCGTCGACTTCGGGATCGCCCGGGCGACCAGCCGCAGCGACGTCACCCAGGCGGGGATCCTCAAGGGGAAGATCCCCTACATGTCCCCCGAGCAATGTCAGGGGAAGACCCTGGATCGCCGCTCGGACATCTACGCGCTCGGCGTCGTCCTCTGGGAGCTCGCGCTCTGCCGCGACCTCTGGGTCGGCGAGAACGACATCGAGCTCGCCCAGCGGATCGCCAGCCAGGACGCGCCGGCGCCGACCGATCTCCTCCCGAAGTTCCCGGCCGAGCTCTCGGCGATCATCGTCAAGGCGCTCGCCCGCGACCGCGACCGGCGCTACGCGACAGCCCAGGAGATGCAGCTCGATCTCGAGGAGTTCGCCCGGGAGCGAAAGCTCGCGCTCTCGTCGGTGGGCCTGGCGAGCTTCATGAGCGACCTCTTCGCCGACGTGATCAAGTCGCAGAAGGCGGCGCTCCAGGACGCGAAGGCCGGGCGCAGGACCGCCTTCCCGACCCTCGAGCCGATGCCGCTGGGCGAGGTCCCGACGCGGCCGACCGACGCGACGACGACCCTGAGCGGGCTCGACTCGGCGGAGGAGCCCCGGCCGCGCTCGCGGGCGCCGCTGGTGGCGGCGGCGATCTTCGCGGCGGCGGCGATCGGCGCGGCCACCGGGATCCTGATCCACCGCTACGGCGGCAAGGCGTCGGCGGCCGCCGCACCCGCGGCGAGCGGCCAAGACGCCGCGCCGGCGCCGGCGGGCGGGTCCGGGGCGGCTCCGGTCGCGGCTTCGCCCGCGCCCGCGGTCTCGCCCG
>JACKDU010000025.1 GCA_020633335.1 Myxococcales bacterium
CACGACGCCGAGGGGCGCCTCACCCTCTCGCCGCTCCGCTTCCACTACGACTCCCCCGAGTTCCGCCTGCCGGTCCGCCTCGGGCTGATCAACTCGGGCGGCAAGCAGGACCTCCTCGTCCACATCCTCGCCCGCGGCCAGCGCTACGAGCTCGCCAACTACCCGAACGTGACGATCCCGACCAACCTCGACGTCGACGAGGGCGCCCGCGAGCGCTTCGGTGAGCTCTACGCCGCGCTCTTCGACGCGGTATTGGAGCGCAACCCGGGGGCGGCGGTCACCGAGTACTCCTGGGACTCGGGCTCCTGCGATCCCTGCCCGACGCCGCCCCTCACCGACGAGGAGACCTTCACCCTCGGCGGCGACGTGATCGGCGAAGCGGGCGAGGCGCTCCCGCAGATGCGGCCCGGACGCAAGGGCGGCCGGCGCTTCCGCGGCGGCGGCTTCGTCCTTACCCGCCTCCACCTCCGCTACGGCAAGGAGTCGCTCGGCGAGGATCTGATCTTCCGCGAGGCGCCGTCGATCGTCGGCGGCCGCGAGTTCATGATGGGCGACAAGCTCGAGAAGGGCGCGCGCGAGGACTACGTCAACAACTTCCAGGCCCGCTACGCGATCCGCCACCCCTGGACCGGGCCGATCACCTGCAAGGACCCGGTCCGCGGGCGCTGGGGCGGTCCGCCCGGCGATGAGCACCAGAAGCCGGCGCCGACCGCCGCCAAGGACCTCGCCTTCGCCCGCCGCGGCGAGGTCGAGCTGGCGAAGTTGATCCGCGAGCCGGTGCCCGAGATCGGGATGATGGTCGCCGACCTACCCCGTCCTTCGGGACAGGTGGAGGCCGGCGGCGCGCCGGCGGACGCGAGCGCGGGGGCAGCCGCGGGGTCGGCGGAGAGCGCCCCGGCGGCCGCGGATCCGGCGGCCGGCAAGGGCTCGGCCTCGGCGATCGCCCGCGACTCGGCGAAGCGGAGCGGCTGCGCCTGCGCGGTCGACGAGGGCTCCGGGGGCGGCTTCGGGGCGCTCCTCCTCGCGGGGCTCGTCGGCCTGCGCCGTCGGACCCGTCGCTGAGGGGCGGGCTCCTGCGCTCGCGTCGAGACCCGACGCGACGCGGCCGTGTTCGACCGAGCGTTCGCTGGCCGCTCCTCCTCGTCCGCGCCCGCCGCGCGCGCTCCGAGCCGGAGGCGCTCGCCGGCCTCGAACGCCGGTGACGAACTCGGGGCTGCGCGAATTTGTTTCAGCACCCCGCTAGTCGTCGCTGCCTGGGCGGGGCACGTGCTGGTCGAACATGATCACGTTGCCGTCCGGGTCGGCGATGAGGACGTGCGCCGGTCCAGTCGAGGCCTCGTCGGCCGGCGTGACGATCGGAACCCCCTGCTCCCGTAGCCGCGCCTGGATCTCGCGGACGTCGGTGAACGCGGCGAGCGGCTCGCCGCCCGGGCCCCAACCGGGGTTGAAGGTGAGGATGTTCCCGGTGAACATCCCTTGGAAGAGGCCGACCTTGACCGGGCCGTTGGCGAGGATCAGGTAGTTGTGGGTGAGTTCGCCGGCGATGACGGCGAAGCCGAGCTTCTCGTAGAAGGCCTTCGACGCGCCGAGATCCTTGACCGAGAGGCTGAGGGAGAAGTTGCCGAGGTCCATCGTGGAGCTCCTTGGGGTGATGCGGTCGCCAGCGTGGCGTGCTGGCACGATAGCGGGCGACGTCGCCGATGTTGGTCGGCCAGGCGGATGTGAGCCGGTGCAGGGATTGAACGCGATTTGCATGTCTAAAGGGACATGTCCTTGGACGTGCCCGCGCCTCACGCGCCGGCCGCGACCTCGCGCATCGCCGCGAGGATCCTCCGCGCCGCCGTGTCCCAGTTGGCGACCTCGACCACCCGCCGGCGCCCGGCTGCGCCGAGGCGGCGGCGGAGCGCGGGGTCGTCCAGGAGGCGCCCGAGCGCGCCGGCGAGCGCCGTCGGGTCCGCCTGCGGCACCAGGAGCCCGGTCTCGCCGTCGACGATCGCGTCCGGGATCCCGCCGGCGAAGGTGCCGACGACCGGTCGCCCGCAGGCGCCGGCCTCGAGGAAGACGATCCCGAAGCCCTCGACGTCGGGCTCGTCGTCGCGTGAGGCGGTGACGAAGACGTCGCAGGCCCGCAGCGCCGGCACCAGCTCGTCGGCCTCGAGGCGGCCGAGGAAGCGGACCGCGTCGCCGAGCCCGAGCTCGGCGACGAGACCCTCGAGGCGCGCGCGATCAGGCCCGCCGCCGGCGACCGCGTAGAGCGCGTCGGGGTGGCGGGCGCGGAGCGCCGGCAGCGATCGGATCACGTCGTCGATCCCCTTGCGCGCGACCAGGCGGCCGAGCGTGAGGATCAGCGGGCGATCGCCGAGGCCGTGGCGGGCCCGGAAGGCCGCGCCCTCGCCGGGGGTGAAGCGCGCGGGATCGGTGCCGTTGCCGACGACGACGACCCGCGGGTGGTCGACGCCGATCCGGCGGATCAGCCCGGCGGTGTAGCGGCTCACCGGGAAGAGCGCGTCGGCGCCGGCGAGGACGTCGCGGCGCAGGCGGTCGCAGGCGGCCTGGAGGCGCGGGGCGCCGGCGAAGGGGGCGAAGAGGAGCTCGCGGCCGTGGGCGGCGACGAAGAGGCGAGGGATCCGACCGGCGCGCCGCGGCCCGAGGAGCGAGGGCCCGGGCTGCCACTGCGCGAGGAAGACCGCGTCGATCCGCCGCCTCCGGACGATCGGCATGATCGCCGCGCGGGCGCCGAGCGCCAGGAGATCGCAGGGCACGCGCGTGCGGATCACCGGGAAGGGGGCCGCGCGATCGACCGCCGCCGACCCGCGCTGACGCGGGCAGACGACCACCAGCTCCTCGACCGCGTCGGCCCAGCGGCGGGCGAGCTCCCAGGAGTAGGTCTCGATCCCGCCGATCGCGGGCGGGAAGTCCTGGGTGAGGACCAGGAGGCGCATCGGCGGGGATTGTACCCGCGCGCGGCGATCGTCGGGGGCGCGGCGGGCCGGCAGGCCGCTTGCGGCGATCGGGGTCTGCGGGCGAAGATCGCTCGATGCTCGCGCGCCGCTGGATCCCCCTATGCGTCGCCCTCGCGGGCGCGCTCGCCTGCGGCGACGACGGCGGCGGCGGCCTCTTCGGCGGCGATCTCGAGGGCTCGCTGAGCGCCGAGGGCGACGTCCTCGGCACCTGGAACTTCACCCCCGACGCCTGCGAGTCCGGCCAGCGCCAGGGCTTCGCCGGCGTGACCCTCTTCAGCGACGCGCGCCCCGACGTGGCGATCGCGGTCGTCGACGATCCCCTCGACGGCTTCGCCCTGGCGATCGACATCGCCGGCCGCTGCGGCGATCAATCGGCCTGCCCGCCGCTGGTGATCCGCGCGAGCGCCTGCGCGGCCCTCGACGGCTTCGTCTTTCGCAACGTGCGGGTGTCGACCAACAACATCTTCCACGTCGAGGGCGAGGTCTCGGTCAACTGCATGATCGACGGCGGCGGCGGGCGGCTGCAGGGCGAGGTCGCCTTCAGCGCTTGTCACTAGCCGGAGTGCTCGAGCTTGCGCGCGTCCTCGAGATCCTTGGGTCTTCACGCTCACCGGGGGGGGCCTCGCGGACGATCTCGGCATCCGCCTGGTCGTCGAGCGTGGTCACCCCTCCGGGCCAATTCGCCCGTCGCTCTGCGCGTCGGGCACGCTCGCTGGGGTCGGTCACGACCGCCACGATGCCAGCGCGCGACGCCGCGAGGGAAGCCCTCGGGCCCCACTGACGCGACACAGACTCAAGGAGGCGCCGAAGTTGTCCTTGCCCGGGCGCGCCGCCTCAGCGCAGCTTGCGAAACGCGACCGCCGTCGCCGCCAGGCCGCTGAGCTCGAGCGCGAGGAGGAGCGCCCCCGGATCCGCGGGCGCCCCGTCGACCACGATCGAGAGGACCCGCGAGAGCACCAGGCCGCAGAAGAGGAGCGCGAGGAGGCGGATCGCCAGCCCCTGCGCGACCGGCTCGCGGGCGCCGAGGAGGGTGACCCCGAGGGCGACCTCGAGGCCGCCGTAGACCGCGCGGATGTCGTTGCGGGCGAGCGCCGAGGTCGCGTGGATGTCGACGTTGGCGACCATCTCGGTCGGCCAGATCAGGAACGCGACGCCGAGGCCGGCGAAGGAGAGTCCGGCGACAGCGAGGAGGATCCGGGGGTAGGCGGACATGGCCGAAGGATCACCCCGCGGCCCGCCGCCGACAAGCCCCGGAGGTCCTCGTCAGCCCCAGTGGATCGCCGCCTGCGGATCGGCCGCGTGGTAGCGCCCGCGCTCGTCCTTGGCGATCCGCGCGGCCGCGATCGCGGCGTCATGCGTGAAGAAGGCCCACTCTTCACCGGCGACCAGCTCGGCGAGGAGCGCGTCCTTCTCGTCGATCAAGAGCTCGGGGAAGCGATCGTAGCCCATCGTGATCGGCAGGTGGACCCAGGGCACGCCGGGGATCAGGTCGCCCATGAAGGTGATCGGCCCCGCGGGCCCGCCGGCGATCCGCGTGAGCATGAGCCCCGGCGTATGTCCCTCGGAGAAGGTGAAGGAGTAGCCCTCGCCGAGGGTCGACGAGGCCCTGCCGCGCACCCGCTCGACCCGGCCGGTGCCGTCGAGGAGCTCCAGGAGCCCGGGGATGAACGAGGCGCGGTCGCGCGGGTGGGGGGCCGCCGCCCGGCCCCAGGCGCCCTCGCCGATCACGTAGGCCGCGTTCGGAAACGCGAGCGCCGGCGCGGCGCCCTCGGCCCAGGGGCGGAGGAGGCCGCCCGCGTGGTCGAAGTGGAGGTGGGAGAGGACGATCACGTCGACGTCGGCGGCCTCGACCCCGAGGGATCGAAGCTCGCGGAGGAGGACGTGCTCGTCCTCGACGACGCCGAAGCGCGCCCGCATCTTCGGCTCAAAGAACGCGCCGATCCCGGCCTCAAAGAGGATCGTCCGGCCGCTCGCCTCGCGGACCAGGAGGCAGCGGCAGGCGAGGTCGATCCGGTTCTCCTCGTCGGGCGGGCACCAGCGCGACCAGAGCGCCTTCGGGCAGTTACCGAACATCGCGCCGCCGTCGAGGCGCTGGGTGTTGCCGGGGATCGAGTCGAGGCGCATCGCCGTGGCCATGGAGGGGACATAGCACGGCGGGGCGCCCGGGCGGGGCGGCCGATCAGCCGTTGCCGTGGAGGATGACCAGCGGGATCGCCGAGCCGACCGCGAAGTCGGCGAGGGCCGGTCGCCGCCTCAGGCGGGCTCGGGGTCGCGCTCGCCGCTCGCCGGCGCCTGCTCGGCCCCGGGCAGCGCCGGGTGGCCGTCGCGGTAGGGGGTCTTCTCGGCCGGGCTCTGACCGATCAGCGCGGGGCCGAGGAGGCGCTCCATCAGGTTGAGGAGCTCGATCCGATCCTCGCGCGAGCCGCGGGCGATCCGGCGGTCGTAGATCCACGCGGGGATCGTCATCACCGCGAGGGCGACGACCATCCCGAGCTTGGCGCCGGTGAAGCCGGTGAGGACCAGCCAGGCGATCGCCGAGGCCCAGAGGACGAGGTAGCGGAGCTGGCGGAGCTCGGGGCCGCGTTCGAAGCGGGTCTCGACCAGCGCGCCGTCGCTCCGGGGCTCGATCGCTGCCTCGAGGTGGAAGCGGCGGACCACCGGCGGGCCGCCGTCGAGGGTGCTCTGGCCCTGGTTTTGGATCACCCGGAAGCCCTCGTCGGTGAGCATCGCCAGGTAGCGGTGGCGGGTCCGCGAGCGCGGCGGGAAGCGCTTGACCAGCGAGACCTCCTCGTCGGCGGCGAGGCGCTCGCGGATCGCCGCCGGGCTGATGTCGACGCGGTAGGACCCGGCCTCGGGGAGGCGGCGGGGATCGTCGGCGGGCGCGGGGAGGCTCATCGGCGGGGGATCGTCGGTCGGCCGGGGGCGGCGGTCAAGGGGCGATCGCCGGGCGGCGGTCGCGCTCCATTGAGGATGTCCCTTGGGTCATGTTTGTGTGGCGCCCGCCCGCGGCCCGAGGACGAAGTACATCTCGACCCGCCCCTTGTTCTTGGCCTCGATCGCCCCGCGGTGGGCGGTCTCGAAGTGATCGCGGATCAGCGCGTGGGTCGCGGCCGAGACGTTGACGTGGTCGGCGACGCCGCTCGACTCCATCCGCGACGCGAGGTTCACGGTGTCGCCCCAGACGTCGTAGAAGGGCTTCTCGCGGCCGATCACCCCGGCGACGAGGGGGCCGGAGTGGAGGCCGATCCGGAGCTGCCAGGGCGGCGCGCCGGGGCGGGCGGCGAGGCGGCGGACGACGTCGCGGAGCTCGAGCGCCGCCCGGGTCGCGACCAGCGCGTGCTCGGGGCGGGGCTCGGGGATCCCGGCGGCGGCCATGTAGGCGTCGCCGATCGTCTTGATCTTCTCGAGGCCGTGGCGGCGGATCACCTCGTCGAAGGCGCCGAAGAGCTCGTCGAGGGCGGCGACGAGGTCGCGCGGGGGCATCCCCTCGGCGACCCGGGTGAAGCCGACGAGGTCGGTGAAGAGGACCGTCGCCGCGTCGTGGAGGACCGGCTCGGCGCGGCCGTGGAGCTTGAGCTCGCGGACGATCGGCCGCGGCAGGATCCCGTAGAGGAGGCGCTCGGTGACCTCGGCCTCGCGCTCGGCGGCGGCGACCCGCATCCCGAGCTGCATGTTGCGGGCGCGCGCGAGCATCTCCTTGTCGTTCTGCGCCCGGATCAGGCGGAGCCGCGCCTTGAGGTGGGCGAGGGCCGCGGCCGGATCGCCGGCCTCCTCGTAGAGCTCGGCGAGGAGGCCGTGGGCCTCGATCTCGGTCGCCGGGGCGCGGGCGCGGGCGGCCTCGTCGAGCGCCCGCAGGAGCGCGGCCTCGGCCGCGTCGCGCTCGCCGAGGGCGATCCGGACCGCGCCCTCGCAGGCGGCGGCCGCCGCCGTGATCTCGTGGTTGGTGTCGCTCTCCTGGCCGTTGGGGCAGGCGAGGGCGAGCTCGGCGAGCGCCTCGGCGTGGCGGCCCTGGCGGAGGTAGAGGCGGCCGAGGCTGAGGTGGTTCCAGCGACGGCCGCGCTCGAGCCCGTAGATCCGCCAGATCTCGAGGGCCGCGCGGAGGTGGGTCTCCGCGGCCTCGAGGTCGCCGCGCTCGAGCGCGAGGTCGGCGAGGACGCCGAGGCTGCGGCCGCGCCCTGGCGGGTGGCCGATCGCGGTGAAGACCTCGATCGACTCGGCGGTCCAGCGCTCGGCCTCGTCCCGGTCGCCGAGGAGGAGGTGGACCCGCCCGAGGTTCTGCAGCGCCCAGCCGAGGCCCCGTCGGTCACCTGACTTTCGGGTCAGCTCAAGGTTGCGGAGCGAGTGCTCGAGCGCGCGGTCGAGGGCGCCGAGGCTGGCGTGGACGTTGGCGAGGATGTCCTCGGCGCTCGCCCGCTCGCCGTCCTCCTCGAGCGCCTCGAAGAGGCTCGAGGCCTGGCGCGCGAGCTCGATCGCCTGCTCGTAGTCGTCGCCGAAGCGCTCGAGGTAGGCGCGGTTGCGGAGGCAGCGGGCGCGGACATGGGCGAGCCCGAGGCGCTCCGCGCTCGCCTCGGCCGCCGCCGTCAGGATCCGGCAGCGCCCGGGATCGGTGAGGCCGAGCTCCCAGGCGAGCGCCGCCTGGAGCTCGGCGCGTCGGGCCTCGAGCGCGGGGCCCGGGCTCGGGTCGTCACCGAGCTCGGCGAGCGCGCGCTCGAGTTCGTCGATCGCCGCGGAGGACATCGCCACGAGGATAGCCGATGCGTCGCCGCCGACGCGTCCGTCCGCGCGATCCCGCGCCACGGGCTCGTCACGCGAGCGCGGCGGCCCGGACCTACTCAGCCCGCCGAACGTTCGCCCGCGGCCCCGCGGCCCGCTTCTTCGCCGCCGCCCGCTCCGCCCGCGAGACCCGCTTCTTCGGCGCCGCCCGCATGTCGCTGATCTTCCACGGGCTCGGCCGCCGCGAGATCGAGAGGAGGATCCCGAGCGCCCCCATGCTCACCAGCAGCGACGACCCCCCGTAGGAGAGGAAGGGCAGGGTGATCCCCTTCGCCGGGATCACGTTGAGGACGACCGCCATGTTGATCAGCGCCTGGAGCCCGAAGAGGGTCGAGAGGCAGAGCGCGAGGTAGGCCCCGAAGCGGTCGGGCGCCTCCTGGGCGGCCCGCAGCCCGCGCCAGACGATCACCGCGTAGAGGCCGATCACCGCGGCGATCCCGGCGAAGCCGAGCTCCTCGCCGAGGCTGGCGAGGATGAAGTCCGTGTGGTTCTCGGGGAGGAAGCCGAGCTTCTGGCGCCCCGCGCCGAGGCCGACGCCCCAGGGGCCGCCGGAGCCGATCGTGATCAGGCTCTGGTCGATCTGGTAGGAGTTCTCGCCGGAGACGAAGTCGAGGAAGCGCTGGCGGCGGAAGCCGACGCCGACGACCTGGTGCCAGACGACCGGGGCCGCGAGCATGATCGCCGCGGCGACGTAGGCGATGCGGGTGCCGGCGACGAAGAGCGCGGTCAGGGTGAGGGCGCCGAGGAGGATCGTCGTCCCGAGGTCCTTCTCGAGGAGGACCAGGATCATCGTCAGCGAGGCCACGAGGATCACCGGCAGGAAGCCCTCGCGGAAGCGACGGACCCGCTCGCCCTGGCGGGCGAGGGTCGCCGAGAGGAAGACCGCGAGGGCGACCTTGGCGATCTCGCTCGGCTGGATGTTGATCCCGTAGCGGAGCCAGCGGCGGGCGCCGTTGACCTCGACGCCGAGGAAGAGCACGGCGACCAGGCCGATCAGGCCGACGACCATCAGGTGCCGGGAGAAGCGGCGGAAGATCCGGTAGTCGAGCCGCGAGATCCCGAGCATGAGCGCGAGGCCGCCGAGCGCGAAGACCCCCTGGCGCTGGAGGAAGTACTCCCAGGCGCCGTACTTGACCTGGGCGGTGTAGATCCCGGCGGAGTAGACGGTGACGACCCCGAGGCAGCAGAGCGCCAGGGTCGCGGTGAAGAGCCAGGGATCCATCGGCCGGTCGAAGGTCGAGGCGTCGGCGCTGGTCGGCGCGGGATCGGCGGCCGCGCTCTGCGCGGGGGCGGCGGCCTGGCGCCTCGGCGCCCGGGCGTCGATGACGCGGGGCGGGAGATGGGTGCTCACGGGCGCGGCCACGGCGGCGGGCAGGACAGCACGTCCGGCCCCCCGACCGCCAGAAAGTGGCAAAGCCGGGGGGCCCGCGGCGGCCCCGGGGGCGGCGCAGGCGCGACCTTTTTTGTCCGCCTTGCGCTCGCCTGCCGGGTTGGCGATCCTGGGAGGGCCGATGCGAGTCCTTTCGCGCCTTCGCCGCGCCCCCGCCCTCACCGGGGTCGCCCTCCTCACCGCGCTCTCGGTCGCGGCCGCGTCGACGCCGGCCGAGGCCGCCGGCAAGAAGTCCACGAAGAGCAAGGCCAAGAAGGAGGAGGAGCCGCCGCCGCCAGCCGAGGAGGACGTGGTCGTCGTCGACGATGACGTCGCCGCGGACGCGGACGCGGACGCGGCCCCGGCCGCCGCGGCCGAGGACGCGCCGGCCGAGCTCAGCGGCGCCGAGCTCGACGCGGCCGCCCGCTCGAGCTTCGACGCGGGCGAGTACTGGCTCGCGGCCTCGCGGTGGAGCGAGGCGCTCGCCCGCACGCCGGAGAGCAAGGCCAGCCACGTGGATCGCTCGGTGATGCTCACCAACGCGGTCCGGGCCTACCGCCAGGTCTACGCCGAGGAGCGCGACCGCCAGGCGCTCTACGACGCCCGCGAGCAGATCTACGAGTACATGCGCCAGTGCAAGCGGGTCCACAACCTCCGCTGCAACTCGTACCCGGAGACCGACGAGGCCCGCGCCCTCCTCGAGGAGCTCAACGAGGAGATCGACGCGAGCGAGGCCCAGATCCTCCGGCGGTCGCCGCCCGAGTACAACACGGTGATCGGCGGCAAGCCGATCGACGTGACCAGGAAGGCCGAGCCGCCGCCCGGCTGGACGCTGGCGGCGACGATCGGCGGCATCCTGGTGGTCGGCGGCGGCGCCTACCTGACCTACTACGCGGCGACCGATCCGAAGTTCAAGGCGACCAGCGAGAGCGCGGTGGCCAGCCGCGCCGACGACGGCACCGGGACCGACACCGGCACGGACACCGGGACCGACACCGGCACCGGCAGCACGACCTCCGGGACCACCCTCTCGACCCTCGACCTCGACGACGAGACCAAGGGCAAGCTCTTCCTCGGCCTCGGGGTGACGACGATCGCGGTCGGCGTCGGCTTCATCGTGATCGGGGCGATGGGGATCGCCAAGAACCGCCGGGTGAACCGCCGCGAGGGCCTCGCGTTCTCGCCGACCCTGGGCCCGAACGGCGGCGGCTTGATGGTCCGCGGGCGCTTCTAGACGCTCCTGGGCGGGGACGCGGGGACGCGGGGACGCGGGGACGCGCGACGCTGCGCCGGCCCGGGGGCCTTCGCGCCCCCGGAAATAGCCGCCGCTCCCTCCCGCGTTGGGGTGGGCGATGTCCTCCAAGCTCGACAACCTCTTCGTCGCCGCGGTCGTCACCGTGCCGCTCGCCCTCGCCCTCCTCGCCCAGCGGGCCCCCGAGGCCGTCGACGCCGACCCGCGGATCAGCGCGCCGATCGACGTCGCCGCCGCGGCGCCGGAGGTCGAGGTCGACCTCGCCGAGCTCTGCGGCGAGGCGGCGGCGACCGACGACGGGGCCGCGCCCGAGCTCGACGTCGAGTGTCCGATCGGCCATGTCGAGCCCGCGCCGGAGGCCGAGAGCGCGGCCCTCGGCCTGGTCTACGAGGGCAAGCTGGTGATCCGCGCGGACGTCGATCGCCGCTGGGCGAGCGGCGTGATCCACCACACCTACCAGGACGGCTCCTTCACCGCCTGGCGGGGGGTCGCCCACGAGCGCCTGCCGGCGGCGATCGCCGCGATGCGCGGGACCTCGGTGGTCGTCCACGGCGCGGAGGGGCGGAGCTGCGTCGCCGAGATCGGCGAGCTCTCGATCTACGCCGAGGAGTTCGGCGACATCTTCTGGAGCGAGGCCGAGGTGCCGACCCGGAGCGAGCGCCGGGCCCACGCCCGCACGATGCTCGAAGAGCCGCTCGCGCTGGTGGCGACCCTCAAGGGGGCGGCTCCCTGCGGCGACGGCCTCGCCTGGCCGATCGACGCCGCGCCGCCGGTGACCTACACCCGCGCGCCGCTCGATGAGTCCGCCCGCGCCGCCCTCCGCTCCCGCGTCCTCCCGCTCCTCGCCGACGAGCACGAGTACCGCGAGATGGCCGCGGGCTACGCCTCCTACCTCGTCGAGCTCGGGCCCGAGGAGGCCGAGGAGTCGGGCTCCTGGGACGACTTCGTCGGCCGGCGCCTCGAGGTGATCGGCTGGCGCGAGGTCGGCGGCCCGCGCCGCCTCCTCGCGGTCGAGCTCCGCGACGAGTACGTCGGCTGCGGCGACGGCTTCGACGGCGAGGCCGCCTGGCTCTTCGAGGTCGTCGACGGCGAGCTCCGCCGCCTCCCGCAGCCGGGCGCCTTCGACATCAAGGTGATGCTCGACGCCGATCACGACGGCGCGCTCGAGCACCTCTCGCAGGTCGGCGACTCGCTCACCCTCGCCGGCGACGTGCCGGCGAAGCGGGCCTTCGACGTGCCCTTCATCGGCTGCCCTTGCTAGGGCTACTCAGCCGCGCCGCCGATGGCTCCGCCGTCGATGCAGACCTTCTCGGTCGGCGTGGCCATCAGCGCGTCGACGAGGCAGCGCAGGCGGTCCTCCGGGGTCTCGGCGGCGGCGCAGGCGTCGATCGTCGCCGCCGCGGGTCGCGTCGCTCGCTCGACGTCGCTGACGTCGCCGCCGAGGTCGAGGCGGGTGACGCGGTAGCGGCCGAGCGCGTCGCCGTCGAGCTCGAAGCTCAGCTCGAGCGACGACTCGCCGCCCGCGCTGGTGATCGTGAAGGTGCCGTCTTCGCCGTCGCGGATCGCCGCCAGCGCGCACTCGAGGCGCTCGGTGCTCTCCACCACGAGGCCGCCCTCCGCTTCAAAGCAGCGATCGTAGTCCACGCAGGCGACGCTGATCGCTCCGTCGCAGATCGCAGCCTCGGCGCAGCGGTTGTCGATCGACCCCGCCTCTTCGCGGTAGCAGGAGCACGCCGTCGTCCGGTCGCAGCCGACGAGGGAGAGGGCGACGAGGGGCACGGCGGCGAGGAATAGGCGGCGCATCGCCGTCGATTCTAGAGGATCCGCGGACGTCCACGCGACCGGGCTTCGAGGTCGTCGTGCGCGCTCGTGCGCCGTCCCGTCGGCCGGGCGGACGCTCCTCGCGACGACGCCGCGACCGACGGGTCGCGGCGTCATCCGGCCCGCGCCGGCGCCCTCGCTCACTGCGGGGCGACGTTCTTGAGCGCGTACCCGGTCATGTCCGAGTAGGTGTAGGGGCTCACGAGCCCGCCGACGAAGTCGACCGTCATGTCGTCGGGGTGGTAGACGAAGGCGCCGCTCAGGCCCTGGTCGACCATCCAGATCTTGCCGTCGACGTCGACGCTCGCGCCGGTCGGCGTGCTCACGTTGGTGAGCTTGGTCCCGTCGATCATCTCGACGAAGGTCGCGGTGTCGGTGTTGACCCGGAGGATCCCCTGGGGCCCGCCGAAGCCGAGGAAGGCGGCCCAGAGGTCGCCGTTGGCGTCCTCGTTCATCCCGCGGCTCAGGCCGTTGTACATCCCGGGGATCCCGGTGGTCTGGACCCACTCCTTGGTCATCGGGTCGTAGCGGATCAGGCTGTTGTTCCAGCCGCCGATCCACGAGCGCCCCTTGGAGTCGACGGTGAAGCCGTAGGCGCCGCCGGAGAAGCCGGGGAGGGCGATCGTCTCGTAGGAGAAGTCGTCGTAGCGGACGTGGACCAGCGGCCCCGCGGAGTAGGTGACCCCCCAGAAGTCGTTGTTCGAGTCGACCGCGCCGCCGTAGATCCCGAGGCCGCCGTTCGCCCCCGGCACCAGCACCTGGTTGATGATCGAGCCGTCGTTGCCGTCGAGGAGGTAGACCCAGGCGTCCGAGCCCTGCGGCCCCGAGGTCCAGACGTGCTCGTTGATCAGCGGCGAGCACTCGTCGTTGGGGTCGGCCTTCTCGCCCGAGGTCCAGGCGGCGGGGCGCGAGGCCGAGGGCAGCGCGGTGTTCCAGAGGACGCACTCGTCCTGGCCCCAGGGCTTGACGTCATTGGGCCCGGTCGACGTCGTGATCACCCCGTCGTTGTTCTTGTCGACGCAGTCGTCGAGGACCGCGGCGATCTTGGTGATCCCGCCGCCGCGGTTGACGACCGCGACCGCGCCCTTGAGGTTCACCGAGGTCCGCGAGGGGTCGCCGTTGGGCCCGGTGTTGTAGCGGGCCTCCTCGACCAGGGTCATCGTG
>JACKDU010000026.1 GCA_020633335.1 Myxococcales bacterium
CTTCTCGGGCGGCGGCGACGGCTGCTCGGCGACCTGCACCCGCGAGCAGGTCATCTTCGTCTCGCTCAAGCAATACGACGGCGACCTCGGCGGCCCCGCGGGCGCCGACGAGATCTGCGCCCAGGCCGGCGCCCAGTCGATCAAGCTCCCCTGGCCGCAGGACAACAACACGATCTTCAAGGCCTGGATCGCCGACCCCGCGTGCCCGCCCGAGCGCCGCTTCCCCCACGCAGACCGCCCCTACGTGCGGATCGACGGCGACGAGATCGCCGCCGACTGGGACGACCTCATCGACGGGATCACGCCCGGCGACGTCCAGATGAACGAGTACGGCCTCTGGCTCGAAGAGCCCTTCAACCTCCGGGTCTGGACCGCCGTCGACGGCGACGGCAAGGCCCTCCCCGACGCCGCCGCGAAGAGCTGCAACTTCTGGACGCTCGCCGGCGACTCCTTCTTCGGCGCCCTCGGTCGCGCCGACCTCGGCGACCTCGCGTGGTCGCGCTGGACCGGCGAGGGCGGCGACCTGGCCCAGGGCTGCCACCTGAAGGCGCACCTCTACTGCGTGCAGATCGCCTGCGACGTCTATCCAGAGTACTGCGCGCCGGGCTACTGCGCGCCGTAGCCACCTCGTCCGGCCGCGGCTCTGGGCGCTTCCACGCGCAGACACCGACCACGATCCTCTGCGACTCCGCAGGAGGAGCGCTATCCTCGACAGGCATGCTCCGACCGAGGGCGCTCCTCTCCCTGCTCGTTCTCGCAATCGCTTGCGCCACCGCGCGCGTCGACCCCGCGAGTGCCGACCCCGCGTCCGCGGCGACGACGACAGCACCTCCGGCGACCGAAGCAACGCAGACGGCCGAGGCCGCGCCTCAACCTGCACCGGCGCCGACGAGCTTGGGGCAGATCGGCACGGGCCTCCATGAGCCCAAAGCCATCACCGAGGTCGCGCTGACCGACGCCGAAGCCGACCTCGAGGTCCGCGGGCAGGTCCACCGCGCCGCGGTCTGGCGCGAGCTCCAGGCCCACCGGGTCGACATCGAGGCCTGCTGCCGAGACCTCCTCGGCCGCGACCTGAGCGGAGGCGGTCAGGCCAAGATCGCGTTCGTGATCGGCAAAGGCGGCGAGGCCACGAACCTCCACGTCTCCGAGCTCGACGACGCGAGCGGCTCGCCGCACCCCGACGCGCGCCCCGCCCTCGCGGCCTGCATCGGCAAGGCGGCCGCGGCCTGGGCCTTTCCCCCGCCGACCGCGGGCCTCGCCACCGTCGCCTACCGCATCGGGTTCGCGCCCGCGCCCTGAGGCATCTCCGACTCGCTCACCCCGCGCATCGATCCCGCCGATCGTCCTCCGTGCGATCGACGTAGAGGTATTCACCTGGACCGGAATGTCCCCGTGATAGCCTCGACCGCGATGGCCGAGCTGCCCGAATGCTATCGCCCGCTCGCGGATCGCCAAGGCCTCATCCCGGTCGGCGCGCTGCCTGTCCGCGAGGTCCGGCGCGCGCTCAAGACCAGCCTCTCGACGATGGACGCGGCGATCCGCCTCTTCGACGCGCTCGTCGATCGCCTCGGCGCGGCGGCCTACATCGATCCCGCGGCCGCGCCCCCGAGCCGCAGGCTCCACCTCCGCGACGGCGACGACCCAAGCTGGGTGGTGCCCCAGGCGCTCGTCGAGATCCGGCCGATGGAGCATGCGCGCGGCGGCACCGTGGCGATGATCCGCACCGGCCCCGACATCCCGAGCGAGGATCGCCCCGAGGGCTGGCAGCCCGGCGATCCGCCGTGGTTCCCGAAGCCGCCGCTCCCCGAGATCGTCCCTCGCGGGCCGACGATGTTCGCGGGCGCGCTCCTCCTCCGCGAGGGGCCCGCGACCATTGAGATCCGCTACGACGAGCGCGGCGTCTTGTACGAGAGCACCGTGAGCGGCGGCGACGGCTTCTGGGCCGTGCGCGCACCTGGTCGCCTGCCCTTCATGATCGACCCCTCGGCACGCGGCGCGTCGGTGCGGCCGCACTCCCTGCTCTGCCGCGGCGACCTCCACGATCACCTCACCGCCGACGAGCTCGCGGCGATGCTAGCAGAGAGCGAGCAACCCACACGCGTCGGCTTCCGGGTCCGGCTCCCGGTCCCGCTCCCGAACGGGCCGGCGGGCGTGCTCGAAGGGGCGCGCCGCGGGATCCGGTCGGCGCTCGCCGAGCTCTCGCTCGAGGGTGATCGCGTCTGCGTCGTCGACGGCTTCGACGGGAGCGCGCGCGCATCGGGCCCGGATCTGGCGACCGCGATGGAGCGCTGGCAGAAGGATGTGTGGCGCGTGCGACCAGGCCATGTCGCCCCCCGCGCGGATGCGACGCCCGAGGTCACGAAGCCCGCCGACGACGCGACCGACATCGACGACGGCAACGCGGACAACAACGCCAACAGCAACGACAACCTCCGCGTCCTCCACCCGTCGACGCAGCGCGTCGAGCTCGGACGGATCCGGGCGACCTTCGAGCCCGTCCCCTCGGCCGTCGATCTCCCCGCCATGACCCCGGCGCACACCCCCGCCGCACGGATCGGGCTCCCCGACGCGGAGCCGCCGATCCCCGACGCGTTCGCCCGCGCTGGCTTCTCGCGGTGGGTCCTCGTCGTCGACGCCCACGGCGAGGTCGCGCACGCGCTCCTCCGCGACGAGGCCGACCGACGCACGCTGATCGGCGAGGGCGCGCTCGACCTCATCGATCCATCCACCCTCGACGCGCAGATCGACGAGGAGGTCGCGGACTACATCGCCGACACCGCCGAGATCGTCCGGGGCGAGCCCGAGTTTGAGGCGCAGCTCCGGGGCCCTGCCTGGCACCGCTTCGCGGTCTGGGACGCGATGCGTCAGCGCGCCGTCTTCCGGCACGCGAGCTCGTCGACCTCTCCGCGGCCGCGGACCGACGACGCGAACGGCGACCCGACGCGCTGGGGGGTCTCCTGCTGGCTGCGGCGGCCGCCCGACGATCCGACGCGCAGGCGGGTCTCCTGCTGGCTGCGCCCCCCCGGAGAGTGAGCGCGACGAGCGCCTTCATAGGTGCCGCTCCGGCAACTTTCCTCGACACATTTGCCGACTCCCCATGATATTTTTGGCGACGTCTTTCCTGCGGAAGCGGCTTGCGTGTGTGAGCGGATCCTGATCGTCGACGACAACCGCGACCTCGCGGAGAACCTCGCCGAGCTCCTCGCCGACGAGGGCTACGCGACCACCACGGCGGCGAGCGGCGAGGCTGCCCTCAATCTCAGCGTGGGGAGCATCTTCGACCTCGTGCTCAGCGACGTCTGCATGCCGGGGATCACCGGCGTCGAGCTGGTCCTCCGTCTCCGCCCCCGCCTGCCCGAGCCCGTCTTCTTCCTGATGACCGCCTTCCCCTCGGAGGTGCTGCGCCGCGAGGCTATCTCTGCCGGCGTACAGGTCATCTTCGACAAGCCGGTCGATCTCACGGACCTCCTGCGCAGGGTCGCCCGGGTCCCCACCCTCGCCGGTCTCGCATAGCGACTCGAGGCCCCCGGGGAGGGACCGTCCGCACGTGGAGGTTTGGCCAAGCGTCGGCACCTCCACGCGAAGGTGTCTTCGACCGCGCACGCGCACAAATTCGCCGGGCCTGGGGAGAAGAGCCGCAAGCCTGGCGCTCCGCGTCGACACGCGCCTCATGGACAATCCGTCGAGAAGCACGCCGCCTTGAACCTCGTCGCATCTCACGCTCCCGCCGGCTTCGCCGCGGACGCGCACTCCCCCGATGGATCGTCGAGCGCGGCCGCGCGACTGGAGGCGAGCGCTTGCGTCAGCGCGTCCTGATCGTCGACGACAACCACGAGTTGACGGACAACCTCGCCGAGCTCCTCGAGGACGAGGGGTACGAGGTTGCGATCGCCGAGACCGGCGAGCGGGCGCTCGAGGCCGCCCGGGAGCGGGGATTCGACGCCGTCCTCGCGGACCTCCGAATGCCCGGGCTCCACGGCGCCGCGCTCGTGCAGCGCCTGAGCCAGCTCTCGCCGCGCACGGCCTACCTCCTGATGACCGCCTATGCGTCGGACGCTCTCCTCGGCGAGGCGCTCGCGGCCGGCGTCGAGGCGATCCTCGCCAAGCCCCTCGATCTCAACGAGCTCCTCCGCCGACTCCCCCGCGCCCCCGCGACCCTCCTGCTCCTCGAGGACGACGCGGCCTACGCCCAAGCGCTCTCGGAGACGCTCGCGGATCGGGGCTACGCCGTCCGGCTGGCGAGCACGACCGCCGAGGCGACCGCGGCCGTCGACGCGTCGCGCCCCGACGCCGCGCTCCTCGACGTCTTCCTCCCGGACGGCAACGGAGCGGCGCTCGCCCGCACGCTCTGCCTCGCCGCCCCGCTCCCCGTGCTCCTGATGACCGGCTACGACGCCGACGGCGCGGCGGCGCTGGTCCAGTCGCTCCCGGCGAGGGCGTCGCGCTTCCTGACCAAGCCCTTCGAGGCGAGCGCGCTCCTCGACGCGCTGCGCTCGTTGGTCCGGCCGGCGCGCTCGCGGGCGGGCGCGGTGTCGTAGACCCGCCGGTGCCCGCCCATGCGAGCGGGCGCGATCGCCGGGCTCGTCGACGTGATCGCGCCTGTCTCTGCTCCGCCCTCCCGGATCGCAGCCTGGCTTGACGATCCCGTGCGGACCGGTGATGCTCCCGAGCAGTGACCCCGGCGTAGCTCCCCTCGACGTCCGCCCAGCGTCGCCTGTCCAAGTGACACGGCGACTTCCGTCCATTTTTCGTGGCGGTGGCGCGGTCGTCGAGGCGGGCTCTTCCGTCTCGTCCAACGATTCGCCGCTCGCCTCGCCCGGCCGTGGCCTCCGCGCTGGAGGCCCTCGTGGCGCGTTCCGTTGTCCCATTCGAAGTCCTCGTCTCCCTCGTCCCCACCGTTCGCTGGGCCCTGGCGCCCATGCACACGCCCCGTCTCACTCGGCAGTGCAGCCGCTGCGGCCGCGCGCGGCCCTTCGCATCGAGCGATCGCTTCCGCGTCAACGCGCAGGCCAGGAGGCTCGACGTCTGGCTCATCTATCGGTGCGAGACCTGCGAGTCGACATTCAACCTCACGGTCCATACGCGGGTGTCGCCGGCCTCGCTCGGCGCCACGGTCGAGCGCTACCATCAAAACGACCCCGAACTCGCGTGGGACGTCGCGTTCGACGCCCGCTTGATCGGCGGCGCGGGGTCGGTGGAGGAGGTCCCGTTCCGGGTGGAGATCCCGCCCGCGAAGGCGCCCTTCGCGGTTCGCCTTGGCTTCGAACGCCCGTTCCGCGCGCGGCTCGACCGCGTGCTGATGGCCGGCCTCGGGATGTCCCACAGCCGGCTCGCGGCCCTCGTAGAGTCGGGTCGGATCGTCACCGCGGATCGGCGGGCACTCCGTCGCAGCGCGGCGCCCGGGCAGGTCGTCTACATCGCCGACGACCCGACAATGCCAGGGCTGTAGCGACCGCACCGCATCACTCCGCGGCGAAGTCCCACATCCGCCGGATCAACTCGCCGAGGTCGCGCGGGCGTGTGTCCTCGGAGTAGCGGCGGAGGAGCGGGGCGATGTCGCAGTAGCGGTGGACGAGCACGTGCGCGGTGAGGCGTCGCGCGAGCTCGGGCGTGAGGGCCGAGGCCGGGAGGCCGTAGCCCCGAAGGAAGGTCGACGCCGCCGCCGGAAAGGCGGGCGCGACCAGGCCGCCGACCGCGACGAAGTCGACCTCGCGGGCGCCGATCTGGGCGTCCGCGAAGTCGAGGAGGCCGCAGAGGCGGGGCCGCTCGCCGCTCCGATCGACGTGGATGTGCTCGAGCTGAAGATCGTTGTGGAGGAGAACGAGCTCGGCCGGCCACTCGCTCGTCGGTGGGAGCTGATCGAGGAACGCGGCGATCTCGGCAATCCAAGCCTCGTCGAGGCCGCGAGCGCGGTGCTTGTCGAGCGCCGCCGCCCGCCGCTCCCCCATGTACGCGGGCCAATCGAGGGCGAGGACCTCGGGCGCCGGGTCCGGGAGCGGGAGGGCATGGAGCGCCGCCGCGAGCTCCCCGAGCTCGCCGATCAGGCGCGCCTGGGTCGCGTGATCGAGCTCGTCCCAGATCGTCGCCGCCGGCTCGCCACCGAGGAGCGAGAGCACCAGGTAGGGCCAGCCCTCGAGCTCCCCCGCGGCGACCACGATCGGTGTCGCCACCGGCAGGCGCCCCTCCGCCAGCTCGAGGGAGATGCGCTCGGCCTCGAGGTCGCGGGCGTAGCGCGGCGTCACCAGCTTGATCGCGTGCGCCGGCCCGAGGAGGACGACGTTGGAGCCGCGCGCCGTCGGCTCCAGCGGCCCGGGGATCCGATGGCGCGCGGCGATCTCTGCGGCCGCAGGGGCCCAGAGCGAAGCGTCGGCGCGGGCGAGGTAGCGGGCGCGCTCGTCGGCGAAGGTCGGGAGGATCGGCACGGGCGCAACCTAGCACGTCGTCGCAAGCACGGTCGACGCGGGGCTCCACCTTCAACCCGCTCTCCGCTCTCGCTCCGCGCCTCGTGCGACGAATGGGCGAGCTTCCTCGTCGAGGAGAGGCGCGCGCTGGCGCGACGTCGCGCTGGAGATGTTCAGGCTAGAAGATCTCGACGAAGCCGAGGTCCGCCGGGTGCTCGTCGTCGCCGAGGATGACGATCTCACCGTACCCGAGCGCTGAATTGGTCGGATATCCCCAGCAGCGGAGCCCGCCGCCCTCGACCACCGCGCACGTGTGGTAGCCGGAGGAGTCGATGTCGAGCGCCTTGCCGCCGAGGTTGATGACCGGCACGTCGATCGGGAGCTCGTTGTCGCCGACGTTGTTCTTGTTGGCGAGGCCCAGCTGCCCATAGTTGTTGCGGCCCCAGCAGCGGACGTCGCCGCCCTCGAGAAGGGCGCAAGTGACGTTGATGCCGCAGTCGATCTTGATCGCCTTGCCGCCGAGGTTCACGGGTCCGACGTCCGGGCTCTCGTTGTCGCCGATCCGGTTGGTGTGGCCGTAGCCGAGCTGGCCGTAGTTGTTGTCGCCGAAGCAGCGGACGACGCCGCCGGTCTGGAGGACGCAGGTGTGGTGGCGCGACGCGGCGATCGCCTCGACGTCGGTGAAGATGATCTTGGGGTAGTCGATCGGGTGGTCGTTGTCGCCGATCACCGCCGGCATCCCGAGGCCGAGCTGACCGCTCAAGTTGGTGCCCCAGCAGCGGACCGTCTTGGAGGCCAGGAGCGCGCAGGAGTGGACCTCGCCGACCGCGACGGCGGTCGCGGGCTCGCCGAGCTTGACCGCCGCCTGCGTGCTCGGCACCTCGTTGTCGCCGATGTTGCCGAACTTGCCGTAGCCGAGGTTGCCGTCGGTGTAGTAGCCCCAGCAGCGGACGTCGCCGTTGACCAGGGCCGCGCAGGAGTGGTTGGTGGTCGCCGCGACTGATTGGATCGGCCCGCCGATCATCACCGGGCCGACCGACGCCGGGTGCTCGTTGTCGCCGATGCTCAACATGTTGCCGAGACCGAGCTGGCCGTAGTTAGAGAAGCCCCAGCAGCGGAGGTCGCCGTTGTCCAGGCGCGCGCAATTGTGGTTGGCGCCGGAGGCGAGCTGGACCGCGGCGCCGCCGAGCTGGATCGGCGGGATCGACGACGGGAGCTCGTCGTCGCCGATCGGCTCGGTGAGGCCGGGGACGCCGAGCTGGGCGAGGTCGCCGCTCCCCCAGCAGCGCACCGTGCCGCCGGAGAGGATCACGCAGGTGTTGTTGATCGAGGTCGAGAGGCCGATGAGCTCGGTCGTCGTGCAGAGCTTGGTGCACCCGTCGGCGTCGTCGTCATCGCCGTCGTCGCAGGCCTCGCCGGGATCGAGGATCCCGTCGCCGCAGCTCGACATCGGCATCGGCTCGCAGAGATCGCCGACGCAGATCAGTTCGCCGTCGCATTGGTCCCCTGGGAGGCAGACGCAGCCGTCGCTGCCCGGATCGCAGCCGCTCTCGCCGGTCGTACCTCCGCTCGTCGTCCCCGTCGACGTGGCCGTCACGCCGCCCGTGGTGCCGTCGGTCGTCGTCCCCGTGGTCGAGGTCACGTCGCTCGTCCCCGCGTCCGAGGTCACGTCGGTCGTCCCCGCGGTCGAGGTCGCGTCGCTCGTCCCCACCGACGTGCCCGTCGAGGGCTCCGACGTCGTCGTCGGGCTCGTGGTCGATGCCGACGCGCCGCCGCTTCCGCTGGCTGTCTCGCCGCTTGTGACCCCAGAGCCCTCGGTACCCGCGGACGTGGAGGCGGACGCCGATCCGGTGGCAGTCGCCGTGCTCTCCGTGTCGCCGCGGCTGGAGTCGTCACCGCAGCCGACCACGAGTCCGAGCCCCAGAACGACGAGGCTGAGCGAGGGGATGAGGGTCGTACGTCGTCTCGCGGTCATGTCGTCTCCGTCGGGCTCAGCGACGCCGCTCAGGGGGCGCGTCTGCGGTCTCCTAGACTTGTCGTCGGTCGCCGCGAATTGATCCCGGCGGGACTGTCGGCGCGCGATCACGCCTAGAAGACGTCGACGACGCCGACATCCGCGGGGTGCTCATCATCGCCGATCGTCACCGTGTTGCCGTAGCCGAGCTGGCCGGACGTGTTGTTGCCCCAGCAGCGGACGACGCCCCCCTCGAGGAGCGCGCAGCTGTGGGTGGCGTTGGCGACCACCTTGATCGCCGGAGCGCCGAGCTTGACCGGCGGCGAGTCCTTCGGGAGCTCATCGTCGCCGATGTTGTCGGTGTGCGCGAGGCCGAGCTGGCCGTACTGATTGCGCCCCCAGCAGCGGACGAGGCCCCCCTCGACGAGGGCGCAGGTGTGGGTCTGCCCGCAGGAGACCTGCACGACCTTGGCGCCGAGGTCGACCGGCGGCAGGGACTCTGGCGGTGCGAGCTTGCCGATCTCGTAGGTGTCGCCGTGCCCGGTCTGACCGTAGGCGTTGGCGCCCCAGCAGTGCAGTACGCCCCCCGTCGTGATCGCGCAGGTGGTGTAGTGCCCGGCGTCGATCGCCTCGACGCCCTCGTACGCGAGCGGCGGGAAGTCGCTCGGGTGGGAGACGATGCCGACCCCGCCGACGCCGACGATGCCGACCTGCCCCTTGGTGTTGGAGCCCCAGCAGCGCATCTTCTTCCCCGCCAGGATCGCGCAGGTGTGGTCGTAGCCGGTGGCGATCGCCAGCGCGGCGCCGCCGAGCGAGGCCACCGGGAAGGAGGTCGGCAGCTCGTTGTCGCCAATGTTCTGACCGTACTTGACACCCGCCTGGCCGCTCGTGTTGAAGCCCCAGCAGCGGACCGCGCCCCCCTTGAGGATCGCGCAGTTGTGGTGGTGGTAGGTGCTGAGCGCGATCGCCACGTCGCCGAGCGGGACCGGCCCGGCGTCGGCGGGATCCTCGTCGTCGCCGATCTGGTTGACGTTGCCGTGGCCGAGCTGGCCGTAGAACCCGGTCCCCCAGCAGAGGACGGCGCCGTCCTCACGCAGGGCGCAGTTGTGGTTGGCGCCGCTCTCAGGCGCCAGCGCGGCGCCGCCGAGGACGACGGGGCCGAAGTCGCCGGGGAGATCGTTGTCGCCGATCCCCTGCTTGTTGCTCGGGTAGCCGAGCTGCGACGGGACGCCGCTCCCCCAGCAGCGGAGCGCGCCGCCGCTGAGGAGCACACAGGCGCCGTAGTTCCCCGCGTCGATGTCGAGGACCTTGGTCACCGCGCACGCGCTGGTGCAGCCGTCGTAGTCGACGTCGTTGCCGTCATCGCAGGCCTCGCCTGGATCGAGGACGCCGTCGCCGCAGCTCTGCCCGGCGAGCGCGCAGACGCCGTCGATACACACGAGATCGCCCTCGCAGGCGTCGCCGGGGAGGCACGGGCAGCCCTCGCTGCCTTCCGGGCAAGGATCCTCGGTAGTCGTGCCCGTGGTCGCGTCCGTCGTCGCGTCGGTCGTCGCGTCCGTCGTGCCAGTTGTCGTGCTTGTGGTCGTGCTTGTGGTCATGCCGGCGGTATCGTCCGTGGTCGTGCCAATCGTCGGATCGCCGCTGGTCACACCGCTGGTCTCGGCGGTCGCCCCCGAGGTGCCGGTGACGCCGGTGGTCAGGCCATCGGTTGCGCTCGACGTGCCGGCCGTCGACGACGAGGACTCGCCCCCGGTCGCGTTGCCGCTCGCCCCCGTCGTACTTGTACTCGCCCCGGTTGTGGCGGAGCTTGACGACGACGATGACGACGATGACGCGCTCGCGGTCCCGCCGTCGCCCCCATCATCGCCCGAGCCAGCGCACGCGAGGACTGAGGCGATGCAGAGGGTGCAGACGAGGGCGGCGGGAGGGAACCTGGGCGCCATCGCGGCGATCGGTCGGGCGCCGTGGGTCGACGTGAGAGGGTCCTTCGTGCTCATGGTCGCTGAGTCTCCACGGGTGCAGAAGCGCCACGCCGCGCCCTGGCCCCTACGAAGTGTAGTCGTCGGCGCCCTCGACTTGATCCCGTCTGATCCCGCGCTCTGCCGCGCGAGGTCGATGGTCTGCGCTCCGTAGGCC
>JACKDU010000027.1 GCA_020633335.1 Myxococcales bacterium
CTCCGAGTCGCCGGTCGAGCCGGTCGAGCCCGCCGACGCGGTCGCCGAATTGCCGGCGCTCAGGCTCCCCGCCCCGGTGAACGACGCGGTCGCCTCCTCGCTCTGGGCGCATGCCGTGGACACGGACACGAGGGCGATGATCAGGGCGCCGAGCCCGGGGGAGCGTAGGGGCGAGCAGACCATGGATCTCTGGGTAGCGCCCTTTGCCGCCGGCAGCAAGACGTTTGCCAGATCGCCTGTACCTACATCCGGTCGGGGGCGGGGATCCCGAGGAGGTCGAGGCCCTGGGCGAGGGCGCCGATCGTCGCCCGGACCAGGAGGAGTCGGGCCTGGAGGAGCGCCCCCTCGCTGGGCTTCACCGGGCAGGCCTGGTTGAAGCGGTTGAAGGCCTTGGCGAGGTTGTAGAGGTAGGTGCAGAGGACCGAGGGGCGGAGGCTCTGGGCCGCCTGGTGGGCGACCGGCCAGCGCTGGTCGAGGAGGAGGACGAGCTCCCGCTCCTGGGGCTCGACCAGGGCCGCGGTCGCGGCACGGGCGGCCGCCGGGTCCTCCAGGAGCGCCGGATCGAGCTCCTTGTCGACCTCGGCGCACTTCCGGAGGATCGAGGTCGCCCGGGCGTGGGTGTACTGGAGGTAGGGCCCGGTGTTGCCCTCGAGGTCGAGCCAGGCGCTCATGTCGAAGACGATCTTCTGCTGGACGTCGCGCGCGAGCATCCCGTACTTGATCGCCCCGAGCGCGACCATCCGCGCGGTGTCGTCGATCTCGGCGTCGCTCCACTCGCCGCGGAACTTGGCGAGGTAGTTGTCGACGACGTGGCTGGTCATCGCCTCGCGGAGCGCCCGGAAGAGGATCACCGTCCCCTTGCGCCCGGACATCGGCCCCTCCGGGAGCTCGACCATCTCGTAGCCGACGTGCTGGCAGCGCTCGGCCTGGCCGAAGCCCATCTTCTTGAGGGTGAGGAAGACGTGGCGGAAGTGGTCGCTCTGGCGGACGTCGACCACGTAGATCGAGCGGTCGATCTGGAACTTCTCGAACTTGAGGCGGGCGAGCGCGAGGTCCTTGGTCGAGTAGAGGCTGGTCCCGTCCTGCTTGCGCAGGAGGAAGAAGGGCATGTGCTTGATCTCCTCGTTGAAGATCCCGATCGCCCCCTGGCTCTCGACGAAGATCCCGCGCTGGAGGTAGTCCTCGACCAGGCGCAGGCCCTCCTCGTCGACCTCGCTCTCGTAGAAGAGGTGGTCGAAGGTGACCCCGCACCAGCCGTAGATCTCGGCGAAGTCGGCGAGCGACCAGTGGCGGGTCTCGTCCCAGATCGCCACCAGCTCGGGGTCGCGGGCCTCGAGGCCGCGGAGGATCGCGGTGGTCCGGGCCTTGGCGGCCGCGAGGAGGTCGGCCGCGGCCGCGTCGCCGGCGGCGGCCTGCTCCTGCCACTCCTCGAGCTGGTTGTGGGCGCGGGTGTAGATCTGGCCGAGCCACTCGCCGCGGTGGCTCGCCGGCGGCTGGCGCTCGGCGTCGCTGAGGCGGTCGAGGTACCACCAGAGGCACTTGGCGATGTGGGCCCCGACGTCGCCGAAGTAGTTGGCGGCGATCACCTGGTTGCCGTCGGCGCGGAGGAGGCGGACGATCGCGTCGCCGAGGCAGAGGTTGCGCATGTGGCCGACGTGGAAGGCCTTGTGGGTGTTGGGCTGGGAGAACTCGACCATCACGCGCTCGCCGGCGGCGTGGTGGGGGCGCTCGCCGCGGGCCGAGCCCGGGAGGACGATCGCCGCGGCCGCGCCGAGGTCGAGGCGGAGGTTGACGTAGGGGCCGGCGGCCGTCGCCTCGGCGATCGGCGCGGCGTCGGAGAGCTCCGCGAGGCGGCGCGCGAGCTCGCCCGCGATCATCGGCGGGCCCTTGCGGAGCGCCTTCGCCAGGCGGAAGCAGGGGAAGGCGAGGTCGCCGAGGGCCGGGTTGGGCGGCGCGGTCAGGAGCTCGGCGAGCTCGTCGACCGAGAGCAGGACCCCCTCCGGGAGGGCGTCCTGGAGGCGGCGGGCGACGGCCCGGGCCAGCGAGTGGTCGGTCGAGGGGGCGGGCGTGGAGGCGGCCATGTGCCAGGCGAGGGTACGCATCCGCCCGAATGGCCGCAATCGCCCGGCGCTCGTGGGCGGCCCCCATTCGCCGGCCCCGCGGCCGGGCCCCTCGCCGGGCCGGCGCGCCGGCGGTGGCTGGCGGCCGCGCGGGTGTGCTACTTCATGGCCCGCACGCCGTGGGGAACACCTTCGCCATCGTCGCCTTCGCCCTCCTCTGGGTCTTCCTGGCGGCCTTCTTCTTCGTCGTCCTCCGGACGTTGATCGCCCGCTCGCGCAAGGGCGGCGACGACCGCTGGGAGCACGGCCTCTAGCCCCCGCGCGTCCGAGCCCGCCATGTCCAAGCGCAGCCTCGATCCGGCCGCCATCCACACCGCCTGGGAGCGGCTCCACCGAAAGCCCCTCGGGCGCCAGCTCTTCTCGCGGATGATCGGGATGATGGCCCCCTACACCGGGTCGATCCGCGCCGAGGTCCTCGACTTCGCGCCCGGATTCGCCAAGGTGCAGATCCGCGACCGCCGGCGCCTCCGCAACCACCTCAACTGCATCCACGCGGTGGCGCTCATCAACCTCGGGGAGATGACCACCGGCCTGGCGATGATGGGCCTGGTGCCCTCCGGCGGCCGCGGGATCGTCACCAACCTGAGCATGGAGTACCTCCGCAAGGCGCGCGGGACGATCGTCGGCGAGTCGCGGGCCGTCCTCCCGGCGGGCTCGGGCAAGGTCGACGCGACCGTCGAGGGGACCCTGCGCGACGCCGCCGGCGAGGTCGTGGCGATCGCCCGCGCGCAGTGGCGCCTCGACATCCCGTGAGCGCCTCCAGCGGTGATGGCGAGGCCGACGGCGGCCGGCGCTTCGCGGTACTCTCGCGCCGATGACCACCGCCGCCGCTGGCCCTCGCCCCTCGATCATCGTCACGCCGCCGCCCGGGGGCTTTGACCGCGCGGGCGTCCGCTCGCTCCTCCGCGACGCCGGCCTGGCGACGGCGCTCCACAAGATCGCCCGCGCCCCCTTCGGCCACACGGTGCTCACCCTGCGGGCGCTCGACGCGATCACCGGCGCCGGCGACCTCGCCCTCCACGCCGGCGAGGCGCTCCACGCCGCGCTCCTCGAGGACATCGCCCGCACCGGCACCCTGGCGATCCCGGAGCCGACCCCCGATCAGCGCCTCTTCATCGGCGCCTTCGCGGTGACGGTGCTGGTCGACGGCCTGATCCCCGAGCTCGCCGCCCTCGCCCCGACCCCGCAGGTCACCTCCGACCTCGAGCTCGACGGGATCGACGGCCTCCTCGAGCAGCCGCCGCGGGCGATCCTCGAGCGCCTCTCGGCGCTCTCCGGGCGCTACCTCGAGATCCAGGCCCAGCGCCAGGGCGGCCAGAGCACCGTCGAGGAGCGCGAGGTCTTCCTCCTGATGACGCTCCACGCCTTCTTCGCGCAGCTCCGCGGGGCGATCGAGCGGCTCACCCACATGGGGCGCCTGCGTCCCTTCGGGGTCGCCCTCGCCCAGCGCAAGGTGCTGATCGGCGAGCTCCGCTACCAGGGCTTCCAGGCCCGCTCGGCGGCCGAGCCGGTCTCCGACCTCAAGCCGGTCAAGACCTCGGACATCGTCGGCAACCGCGAGTACATCGACGCCGGCCTCCGCCTCGCCCGCGACGTCGCGGCCTACGACCTCGAGCAGCGGCGCTCGCCGAAGAAGATCAACCCGGTGCTCTTCGGCCTCGGCCGCCCGGGCTGCGGCAAGACGATCACCGCCCACGCGATCGGCAACTACTTCTTGAACTACTGCCAGGAGCGCGACGTGCCCGCGCGCTTCAAGGTGATCCGCCGCACCGACTGGGCGAGCTCCTACCAGAACGCGAGCGCGGCCGCCCTCCTCAAGATCTTCAAGGAGGAGGTCTACGGCTTCGACGGGGTCTGCGGGGTCTACTGGCCGGACATCGACACCGCCTTCGCCTCCCGCGGCTCGGGCGAGCTGCGGATCGAGGAGAAGAACAACCTCGGCGCGGTCTTCGGGATCTTCGACGGCACCCTGATCCCGAAGGACGGCAAGTGGTTCATGATCTGCGACGCGAACTACATGCAGATGGACGAGGCGACCCGCTCGCGGATCGCCCAGAACCCCTTCACGGTGAAGGGGCCGACCAGCGCCGCCGACTACGTCCACCTCCTCCGCGAGATCCTCCTCGGCGACGTCCGGCCCTTCGTCAGCGCCGACGACGAGGCCGGCTGGCAGCGGGTCGGCGAGGCGCTGGTGGCCGCCGATCTCAGCGGCCGCTCGGTCGAGAGCATCGCCGGCAACATCCGCTCCTACGTCCAGGACTTCGAGTACCCCGAGGAGTACTTCCGGGCGGGCTTCGAGGAGCGCGGCAAGATCATCCACCGCCTCTCGAAGCGGGTGAGCATCGACGACATCCTCGGAAGGGTGGAGTCCTACGTCCGCTTCGGCCGCGAGGCCGAGGAGCGCGAGGCCAGGGAGCGCTTCGACCGCGAGGTCTCGCAGATGGTCGAGCAGCTCAACGCCGGCCGCGAGGCGACCCGGCGGGCGGCCGAGGCGGCCGTCGGCGGCGAGGCCTAAACAATCGAAGAGCTAGCCAAGGACAGGCGACGTGAACGAGCAGATCGACCTCTTTGGGGGCGCCAGCCCAGGCGGGGCCGCGGCGTCCGATCCCGCGGCGGAGGGTGAGGCGGAGGCGAGCGCGGCCGCGGAGGCGAGCGCGAAGGCGGAGGTGAGCGCGAAGGCTGAGGCGAGCGCCCGGCCGAGCGCCTCCCGCAGCCGGACGCTCTCCCGTGCGCCCGCGCTCCCGAGCGCGCCGGGCGAGCGCCCCGCGAGCCTCCTGGTGATCGACGGGACCGCGCTCCTCTTCCGCGTCTACTACGGGATGCCCCCGCGGCAGGCGCCCGACGGCCGCGAGGTCGGCGCGGTGATGGGGGTCTGCCACCAGCTCCTCGGGATCCTGCGGCGGCGCCCCGAGGTCCACGTGGCGATGGTCTACGACGCCGGTCAGGAGACCTTCCGCAACCGGATCGACCCCCGCTACAAGGCCAACCGCGGCGATCCGCCGCCCGATCTCGTCCCCCAGTTCGACCTGGTGAAGGAGGTCACGGCCGCCCTCGGCCTCGCCTCCTACGCGCTCCTCGACTACGAGGCCGACGACCTGATGGCGACCCTCGCCGCCCGCGCTCGGGTCGCCGGGATGGGCGCGCGCCTGGTCGCGGTCGACAAGGACCTCTGCCAGGCGGTGAGCGACGATCACCCGGCGGTCGACCTCTGCGATCCGAAGAGCGACGTGATCACCGACGCCGCCGGCGTCCGCGAGCGCCTCGGGGTCGAGCCCGGCCAGGTCGTCGACTTCATGGCCCTCACCGGCGACAGCACCGACAACATCCAGGGCGTCCGCGGGGTCGGGCCCAAGGCCGCGCAGGCGCTCCTCGGCGCCTTCGGCAGCCTCGACGGGATCTACGAGAACCTCGAGCGGATCGAGTACCTCGGGGTCCGCGGGGCCAAGGGGCTGGCGAAGAAGATCGCCGAGGGCCGCGAGGACGCGCTCCTCGCCCGCCGCCTGGTCCGCCTCGACGACGACGCGCCGCTCCCGCTCGCGGCCGCCGACCTCGCGGCCGCGACCCGCTGGCGGGGCCCCGAGGACCGCGCCGAGGCGCTCTTCGCCGCCCTCGGGATCCGCGGGCCGCTGACCGGCTTCCGCCGCCTCCACGCCGATCGCGTCGATCTCTAGGGGGAGCGCATCAAGATGTCCGATGAGCCAGGATCGACCCCAGCCGCGGGCGCCCCGGTCGGCCACCGCCGGGCGCTCCTGACGGTCTGGTTCACCCTCTTCCTCGACCTCGTCTCCTTCGGGCTGATCATCCCGGTGCTCCCCTTCTACGCCGAGCACTTCGGCGCGCCGGTGTGGATGGTCACCCTCCTCTCGACCGTCTTCTCGCTCGCGCAATTCGTGATGTCGCCGATCCTCGGCCGCCTCAGCGATCGCCACGGGCGCCGGCGGATCATGCTCCTCTCGATCGCCGGCGCCGCGCTCTCGATGCTGGTCCTCGGGCTCGCGACCTCGCTCTGGATGGTCTTCCTCGCCCGCCTGATCAACGGCTGCTGCAACGCCAACATCGCCACCGCCCACGCCTACGTCGCCGACCGGGTGCCGCCCGGCGAGCGCGCCCGCTACATGGGGATGATGGGCGCGGCGATCGGCATCGGCTTCGTCGTCGGGCCGATCGTCGGCGGCTTCCTGGCGCTGCCGACGATGCCGGAGCTCCCCTTCCTGGTCGCCGCCGGCCTCAGCACCCTCAACTTCCTGATGGCGCTGGTCTGGCTCCCGGAGAGCCACCGCCCCGGGCGAACGGCCGAGGCGCTCGCGGCCCCGGTGCGCCGCAACTTCCTCGCGCTCCTCGGCCGCGACCTCCGGGGGACCCAGATCGGCGTCCTCGCCCTCGTCGCCTTCGGCTTCTTCACCGCCTTCTCGAACATGGAGTCGTCCTTCGCGCTCTTCACCGAGGTCCGCTACGGCTGGGGCGCGCGCGAGACCGGGGCCTTCTTCACCTTCATCGGCGTGATGATCGCGGTGATGCAGGGGGTGGTGGTCGGTCGCGCGGTCCGTCGCCTCGGCGAGCGGCGCACGCTCCTCACCGGCATGGTCCTGATGGCCGCCGGCCTGATGATCCAGGGGGCGGTGCCCAGCGTGGTCGCGATCTTCGCCGGCGGGGCGCTGATCGCCGGCGGCAACGGCCTGATGAACCCGAGCCTCAACGCCCTGATCTCGCGGGCGAGCTCGGCGGACGATCAGGGGCTCAACATGGGCCTCGTCCAGTCGGCCTCGAGCCTCGGACGGATCTCGGGGCCGGCGCTCGCCGGGCCCCTCTTCGAGCTGATCACCCCGGGGGCGCCGCTGATCTTCGCGAGCTGCCTCATCCTCTTCGTCCTCGCGTCGGTCGGCCGCTTGATCCGCGACCCCGAGGACGGCGCGGCGGCGGCGTGAGCTGACCGGAGGGCCATGCGACAACGGGCGAGCGCGCGCCGCCGCGCCGCGCCCTCGCCGCGCTCGCCGGCGCGCCCTCTGCGGAGCAGCGCGCGCGGCGAGAGCGCGTGGCGGGCGGGCGACCTCGCTGGTTCTCATCGGTCGCCCGTCGGTCTACGATTGCCGTCGATGGGCGACGCGGTCGATCGGCCGAGGTGCGGGCGATGAAGGTGCGCTTCTGGGGCACCCGGGGATCGATCGCCAAGGCCGGCCCGAGCACCGTTCGCTACGGCGGCAACACCTCCTGCGTCGAGGTCCGCTCGGCGGCTGGGGACGTCCTCGTCCTCGACTGTGGTACCGGCGCCCACGGGCTCGGGGTCTCGCTCGCGCGCGAGGGGATCTCGCGGGGCCACGTCCTGATCTCGCACACCCACTGGGACCACATCCAGGGGCTCCCCTTCTTCGCGCCGCTCTTCGTCCCGGGCAACCAGTGGGACATCTACGGGCCCCGCGGCCTCGGGCCCTCGCTCGGCGAGGTGCTCTCGGGGCAGATGGAGTACACGTACTTCCCGATCACCCCGGAGAACTTCGAGGCCGAGGTCGCCTACCACGATCTCATCGAGGGGGTCCTCGAGATCGGCGACATCCGGGTCACGACCCGCTACCTCAACCACCCGGCGCTGACCCTCGCCTACCGGATCGAGGCCGACGGGGTGGTGATCGTCTACGCGACCGATCACGAGCCCCACGACCGCCGCCTCGCCTGCGGCGGCGCGCCGCTGCGGGGGAGCGACGACGAGCGCCACGGGCAATTCCTCGCCGACGCGGATCTGGTGATCCACGACACCCAGTACACCGCCGCCGAGTACCCGAAGCACCGCGGCTGGGGGCACTCGACGATGGAGTACGTCGTCGACCTCGCGCGGGCCGGGGCGGTCCGGCGCCTGGCGATGTTCCACCACGACCCGCTCCGCCACGACGCCGCGCTCGACGAGCTCGTCGACCGCGCGCGGGTGCGGGTGCGCGAGGCCGGCGATCGGATGGAGGTCTTCGGGGCGGCCGAGGGCAACCTGGTCGAAGTGCCAGGGAGGGAGCGGCGCGCCCGGGCGGCGCTGGTCTCGGCGCCGATGAGCTCGGCCGCGCCGGCGCTCCCCCGCGGGCTCGCGCTGGTGGTCGCGGCCGCCGACCCGGAGCTCGTCAAGCTCGTCGGCGATGCCGCGGGCGCCGACGAGATCGGGGTGCGGAGCGCGGGCTCGGTCGACGAGGCGCTCGCCCTCCTCGCCGAGTCGACGCCGAGCCTGGTGATCGCCGAGCTCGGGCTCCCGGGCGGCGGCGGCGAGGCGCTCTGCCGGCGGCTGCAGGCGAGCGCCGAGCCCGGCGCGGTCGTCCCTCCGGTGGTCCTGGTCGCGCCCCGCGGCGTGTCGCCCTCCCTCGAGTGCGGCGCCGCCGAGGCGCTCGAGCTCCCCTTCTCGTCGATCTACGCGCGCACCCGGATCCGGGCGTGGTGTCTCCGCCAGGTCTGTCGCTGGCGGGCCGCGCCGCGGCCGGAGGACGAGGACGCGCGGGTCCGCGCCCTCGAGGCGCTCGGGCTCAAGGAGGGCGAGGCCGAGGAGCGCTTCGATCGCCACACCCGGATCGCCGCCCGCCTCTTCCGGGTGCGCCACGCGGCGATCAACCTGATCGACGGCGCCCGGCAGTGGACCAAGTCGACGAACAGCGGGCCGCGGCCGCCGCTCCCCCGCGACATCTCGATCTGCGCCCACGCGGTCCTCGGCGAGGACGCGCTCCAGGTCGTCGACGTCGCCCGCTCGGACTTCGCCGACAACCTCGCGCTGCGGGGCGCGGCGATCCGCTTCTACTGCGGCCTCCCGCTGGCAGCCCCCGGCGGCGAGCGGGTCGGCACCCTCTGCCTGATGGACATCCGCCCGCGCGAGCTCGACGCCGACGAGCTCGGGCTCCTGCGGGACCTCGGGCAGATGGTCGAGCGCGAGCTCGCGGCCGGCGAGGACGAGGGCGAGGGGTAGCGTCACTCGGCGGGGCCGCGGGCGGCCCGATCGAGCGCATCGTCGACGGCGGCCCGCATCCACGCGCCGAGCTCCTCCTCGGTGATCGCGTGGGCCGCGAGGAAGGCGTCGACGTCGACGCGCTCGCTGGTGTCGGCCGCCGCGATCGCGGTGACCCACACGCTCCGCCGGGGCGCGCCGGGGCGGCGCTCGAAGAAGACGCGGAAGGGCGCCGGCGAGCCGCGCCCTGGCGGCGGGCTGACCCAAAGACCAGCTTCGACGTCGGCGATCGCGACCGGCGCCTCGCCGACGCGGCGGGCGATCAGCGCGCCCGCGCGGGAGACCGAGATGAAGTGGTTGCGCGGGCTCATAGCTCGGGGAGGGGCGGCTCCTCGCGGCAGCCGGGGCGGCGGGCGAGCGGCGCGGAGGCCTCGCTCGCGGGGCGCAGCGCGTCGATCGTCAGCGCCCGCGCGCACTCGTTCTCCGGCGTCGGCGTCGGCTCGCGGAAGGTGATCCGGAGCGCGCCGAAGGTGTCGTGGACGGCGGCGAGGACCTCGGCGACTCGCGCCCAGGGGACCGCGCCGTCGACCGCCAGCGCGGCCCAGCCGCAGCCGGGGGCCGCCCTCTGGAGGGCGCGGAGGCGCTCGCGGAGCGCCTGGCCGTCGACGCCTCGCCCGTCGATCAGCGCCGTCGGGCAGCCACCTCCGGGTCCGGCGATCACGCGCTCGCGCCACTCGATCGCCTCGGCGAAGGGCGGCCTCTCCTGACCCACGCCCGGGATCGTCTTGTGGCAGCCGGGCGGCGGCGTGAGGTCGGCGGCGCCGACGAGCGTCACCCCGGCCCCGTCGATCCGCAGCTGCGGCGCGGCGCACCAGGTCGTCCCCTCGGGCATCCGGCAGGCGCAGAAGGTGTAGGGGAGGAGCGGCACCAGGCGGCGGCCCGCCGGGCTCTGGACCTCGAGGGTGAACTCCCGCTGGCCAGCGCGGAGCGCCCGATCGAGGACCTCCTGGACCTCGCGGGTGCCGACGGCATCGGCGACCCGGACGATGAGGCGCGGCTCCGCCTCCGGGTCAGCGCCCGGCCGCGCGGCGGCCCGGGTCCGCAGGCGGGCGAGCTCGCTCCGCAGCGGGCCCGACGCGTCGCTCCGGTCGCCGTCGAGGATCGCCCGGAGATCGAAGCTCGCGCTCCCATTCGCGTCGTCGAGCTCCTCGCCGTGACTGACGAGGATCGTCGTCGTCGTGATCTCGAGGGTGATCGTCGGCGCCTCGTCCGACGCCGGCGGCTGCATGATCTCGGCGCGCGTCGCTCGCTCACCACGCGGCGGGA
>JACKDU010000028.1 GCA_020633335.1 Myxococcales bacterium
CCCTCGCCGCCCTCGATCATCTGCGGCCGCAGCACCTCGGCGAGCCACTCCATGAAGACCCGGACCCGCCGCGGGAGGTGGCGGCGGTTGGCGTAGAGGAGGGTCACGGGCATCGGCGGCGGGCGGTGCTCGGGGAGGAGCTCGACGAGCGCGCCGCTCGCGAGGTGCTCGCGGACGCCGACCGCCGGGACCTGGATGATCCCGAGGCCCGCGAGGCAGGCGGAGCGGTAGGCGTCGGAGTTGTTGACGGTGATCGAGCCCGCCAGCGCGACGAGCCGCGCCTCGCCGTCGCCCGGGTCGACGTACTCGAGGGTGTCGTCGGCGGGCCCGCCGAAGCTGGTCGCGTAGCGGACCAGGCGGTGGCCGGCGAGCTCGGCCGGCGATCGCGGCGCGCCGTGGCGCTCGACGTAGCCCCGGCTCGCGCAGGTGAGCACGCGGTAGTGGCCGAGCGTCCGGGCGATCAGGCTCGAGTCGCCCCGCGGGCCGACCCGGAGGACGCAGTCGAAGCCCTCGCGGACGACGTCGACCAGGCGATCGGTCGAGCTCAGCTCGAGCTCGAGCTCGGGGTGGGCGGCGCAGAAGTCCGGCAGCGCCGGGATCACGTGGTCGCGGGCGGCCCCGAGCGGCATGTCGACGCGGAGGCGGCCGCGGAGCGACGCGCCCTCGCGCTGGAAGAGGCCGGTGAGCTCGTCGAGGTCGCCGAGGAGGTCCTGCGCGCGCTCGCGGAAGACCTGGCCGTCCTGGGTGAGGCTGACCCGCCGGGTCGTGCGGTGGAGGAGGCGGGCGCCGAGCTCGGCCTCGAGGTGCTGGATCGCCGTCGACACGCTCGCCCGCGGCATGCCCAGGCTCTGGGCCGCGGCGGTGAAGCTGGCGAGCTCGGCGACGCGGAGGAACACGCGCATGCGGTCGATCTGGCTCATTGTTCGTATTTTCTGAACAAATATATCAAGAATCGACAGTTTATTCGCGGAAAGTTGCTCAATAGGCTGGGCCCACCATGACGACCACCACGACCACCAAGCTCGCCCTGATCACCGGAGGCAGCCGCGGCCTCGGCCGCGACGCCGCCCTCCACCTCGCCGACCGCGGCACCGACGTCATCATCACCTACCGCTCCGGCCACGATGAGGCCGCGGCGGTCGTCCGCGCGATCGAGGCCAAGGGCCGCCGCGCGCTCGCGCTCCGCCTCGACGTCGGCGACATCCGCTCCTTCGCCGGCTTCGTCGCCGAGCTCCGGGCCGCGCTCGCGGTGACCTTCGGCCGCGAGACCATCGACCACCTGGTCAACAACGCCGGCCACGGCCTCCACGCCCCCTTCGTCGAGACCACCGAGGCGCAATTCGACGCGCTCGTCGACGTCCACTTCAAGGGCGTCTTCTTCCTGACCCAGGCGCTCCTCCCCGTGATCGCCGACGGCGGCCGGATCCTCAACGTGTCGACCGGCCTCGCCCGCTTCTCGATGCCGGGCTACGCCGCCTACGCGGCGATGAAGGGCGCGGTCGAGGTGCTCACCCGCTACCTCGCCGCGGAGCTCGGGCCCCGGCGGATCGCCGTCAACACGATCGCCCCGGGGGCGATCGCCACCGACTTCGGCGGCGGCGTGGTCCGTGACAACGCCCAGGTCTCGGGCTTCATCGCCTCGCAGACGGCGCTCGGGCGGGTCGGTCAGCCCGACGACATCGGCGCCGCGATCGCGGCGCTCCTCTCCGACGACATGCGCTGGGTGAACGGCCAGCGGATCGAGGCGGCGGGCGGCTTCAACCTCTAGCGGTCGCGGCGGCCCGCGGGCACTCCCCGTGTCCGGCGCGGGCCACCTCGCGGATGCGCGGGCGCTCGGCTAGAGTGGCGCGATGGCCCGTAGCCGCGATCTCGTCGTCCTCTCCGCGATCCTCCTCGTGCCGCTGGCGGCGGCCCTGGCCCTGCAGGCGCCGCGCGAGGAGGCCGAGGCGACGACGCCGTCGGCGACGGCCGTGGCGGTCACGCCTGCGTCTGCGCTCGCGATCGATCCCTCGCCCGAGCCTGATCCTGCACCTGCGCCCGAGGTCGCGCCTGCGCCCGCGCCCGCGCCCGCGCCGGAGGCCGCGCCCACGCCCGAGGCCGCGCCCGCCCGCGATCCCTCGGCGATCATGCTCCTCCACGGCGACGCGCTGATCCTCCACAGCAGCCCGGAGTACACCTGGTCTTCGGGCAAGGTCGAGGTCAAGGCCGGCTCGGGCGAGCTGATCGCCTGGCGCGCCGCCGATCGGGAGCGCCTCCCCGCCGAGCTCCAGCCCCTGATCGGCGCCACCGTCTCGGTCTTCGCCGCCGACGGCAGCGCCTGCGTAGCCGAGGTCTCCGCGCCTCGCGTCAGCCTCGAGCAGGAGGGCGACGTGTACATGGATCTCTACGAGGAGGCCGCGGGCGACGGGGGCGGCGACTTCAACCCCTACGAGCCGCCGCGGGATCGCGCCCGGGTCCGCGAGCACGCCGAGTCCCAGCTCGCCGAGAACGCGGGCGATCGCCTCCTCCTCGCCGACCAGCGCGACCTGGGCGGCGCGGCCTGCAAGGGCCTCTGGGCGCGCCGCAGCGATCTGCCAGCGCCGGCGGTCTTCGGCCTGCGTACGCTCGACGACGAGGAGGACGCGGCCCTGGTCGCCCGCGCCCTCGAGCTCGTGCGGCCGACCCCCGAGCTCGCGGCGATGAAGAGCGCCTACGACGCCCGGGTCGTCGAGTACGGCGAGGACGCGGAGCTGCCGACCTGGGACGCCTTCGTCGCCGCCAACGCCCGCGCGACCCGCTGGGACGAGGTCGGCGGCCCGCGGCGCGTCGTCTCCTTCGAGCTCTACGAGCGCCCCGAGGAGTGCGGCGACTACTTCAGCGAGCACGTCGCGCTCCTCTTTGAGGAGCGGGGCGGCGCGCTCGTCCGCCTCGATCAGCCGGGCTGGCTCGGCCTCGAGGCGCTGATGGACCTCGACCGCGACGGGATCCTCGAGGGGATCCGCCGCGAGGACCTGACGACCATGGTCGTCGCCGAGGGCCCGAACGCCGCGGCCTTCCGCGACGAATTCATGATCGACTACATGGGCTGCCGCTGCTGACGCCCGCTGCTGAGGCTCACGCCTCCTCGCGGAGGAGCGCGAGCTTCGCCGGCGTGGTGGTCTCGTAGAGCTCGCGGTCGGTCGCAAAGTAGGTCCGGATCGACCCGGCGACCGCCTGGGCGATCTCGCGGGCGACCGCGCGCTGCTCGTCGGTGGTCGGCAGCGGCAGGCCGCTCTGCGGGTCGAAGGAGCAGACCAGGTCCTTGCGGACCTCGATCGCCACCGAGCTCGGGCGCTCGGGCGAGCGGCGGTACGCCGACACCACGTCGGAGGCGTCGAGGAAGCGGCCGACGTGCTCGTAGGCCGCGAGCGAGGCGAGGAAGGCCGGGCGGCGGGCGTCGGTGGCCCGGCGGAAGCGGTGGAGGAAGGAGCGGAGCTCGTCGGCCTCCGCGAGGCGGAGGTTGGTGTCGGTGAGCATCGTGAAGACCCGCTCGTAGGCCGGGTCGCCGACGGTCTCGGGGTGGGCCTCCTCGAAGCGCTGGCGGAGGAAGCGGAAGAAGTGCCAGATCTGCGCGCGCATCTCGACGCTGCCGTCGGGGAGCGCGTAGGGGTGGTTGTGGGTGACCCGGAAGCCCGAGCGCTCGAGGTTGAGGCTCATGCGATCGCGGAGGATCCGGCTGCAGCTCGACTCCGCGAGGTGGTCGGGGTACATCGGGTCGAAGACCCCGTAGCGCAGCCGGTTGTCGCGCTGGTAGGAGAGCGCGAGGCTGATGATCGAGACGTGGGCGCGCTTGGTCTTGCTCTGGTGGGCCTCGTCGTAGGTGTGGATCGCCAGGCCGATCAGGCTCTCCTTGAGGCTCGCCTCGATCGCGCTCGAGATCGGGTCGTAGAAGCTCTCGAGGAGGTCGGTCTTCTGGTGGTGGTCGAGCGCGCGGGCGAAGAGCGGGCCGATCGCCAGGGCCTCGAGGGGATCGTGGCTGTCGCTCGGGGTGCTCCCGGGGAAGCGGTTGAAGTCGAGGAGCACCCGCGCGACCCGGCAGGTGAGGTAGCTCGGGATCCCGAGCGCGGCCGCGAGCTCGCCGGCGACGACGTTGGCCCCCCAGTCGCGGGCCTCGATGAAGTGGCGCTCGAGCTCGCGCGGATCGACGATCGGCGAGCCGTCGGCGCGGTAGCGGAAGCGGCGCGGGATCGCCTCGCCGTCGTGGACCGCGAAGACGGTGACGCGCTGGCGGAGCGCCTCGGGGAGGAGGAGGTCGCCCGTGGGGGTCACCCCGACCCGCGCGAAGGGCGGGTCGCAGGGGCGGTCGAAGTCGAAGCGGGGTCGAGCAGGCATCCGGCGAGCGCGAGGGTAGCCCGCCCGCGGGGGGCGCTGGCAAGCGCCCCGCATCCGCCGAGCGCCGCGACTCGGCGAATGAAGGCCGGTGCAGCGCGCTCCGCGGTCGCCTGGAGGCGCGCCGCGATCGGGCGCGGAGGCGCCACCAGCCCCGCGGCCGGGCGCGTTCTTGGCAATTGCCGCGCTTTGGCTGCGGGCGCGAGACTGCGGGGCCATGGATTTTCGCCGCGCCCCCCTCCAGCTCCTCTGCGCCCTCGCCCTGATCGCCGCCTGCGGCGACGACTCGAGCGGCACCTCCTTCACGTCGACGGCGGCGAGCATGACCTCGCCGACGAGCGGCTTCTCCACGAGCTCGACGTCGTCGACCAGCGGCGGCACCGAGGGGGAGACGACCGAGGCGATCACCGGCAGCACCACCGACCCGGGCTCCACCGGCGCGGCGCCGGTCTGCGGCGACGGGGCGGTCGACCCGGGGGAGGAGTGCGACGACGGCAACGCCGAGAACACCGACGAGTGCCTCGACTCCTGCGTCCTCGCCACCTGCGGTGACGGCCTGGTGTGGGCGGGGACCGAGGAGTGCGACGAGGGCGGGCGCTCGGCGACCTGCGACGACGACTGCACCCTCCCGGTCTGCGGCGACGGGGTGGTCAACGCCAGCGCCGGCGAGGCCTGCGACGACGGCAACAACGTCTCCGGCGACGGCTGCTCCGACGTGTGCGCCTCGGAGTCCTGCGGCGACGGCGTCGCCGCGGGCGGCGAGGAGTGTGACGACGGCAACGACGACAACACCGACGCGTGCACCGACATGTGCCTCAACGCCTCCTGCGGCGACGGCTACGTCTGGGCGGGGACCGAGGCGTGCGACGACAAGGGCGAGTCGGCGACCTGTGACGACGACTGCACGGCGGTCGAGTGCGGCGACGGGGTCCACAACATGAGCGCCGGCGAGGCCTGCGACGACGGCAACGCCGACGACACCGACGACTGCACCTCGGCCTGCCTGGCCGCGGCCTGCGGCGACGGCTTCGTCTGGGCGGGCAACGAGGAGTGCGACGACGGCAACAACACCAACGGCGACGGCTGCGAGAACGACTGCAAGATCACCCCGCTGCCGCCCGAGTGCATCAACTACGCGACGCTGAGCGACGCGTTCCGCAACGTCAACAACGCCAACGGCCCGGTCGGCTGCGACAACCCCTTCACCACCCAGTGGTACCGCTTCACCGGCGGCGCCGGCACCCAGATGCCGACGACCGCCCCGCCGACCTCCCGCTGCGGGACCCACGCGCCCGGCTGGATGAACGGCGCGCACCCGACGGTCCAGCAGGGGGCGGTCGCCCGGACGATCTGCTTCAACTGGAGCGGCAACACCTGCAACTGGTCGGAGCCGGCGATGGTCCGCAACTGCGGCGACTTCTACGTCTACTACCTCAAGAACGTCTCCTGGGGCTGCAACGGCCGCTACTGCGGGAGCAACTGAGGCGGCCGATCGCCGGCGAGCGCGAAAGCGGCGATACTCCGCGGCCATGGGCGACGCGCACGAGCTGGGCGACGAGGGGACGATCCGCGACGCGACCTTTGAGGACCTCCCGCGGATCGTCGCTATCTACAACGAGTCGATCGACGGCGGCTGGTCGACCGCCGATCTCGCGCCGGTCAGCGTCGCGTCGCGGCGGGCCTGGTTCGAGGCCCGCGACCCCGCGCGGCGGCCGATCTGGGTGCTGGAGCGCGGCGGCGAGGTGCTCGCCTGGGTCGCGCTCACCTCGTTCTATCAGGGGCGGCCGGCCTACGACCGGACCGCCGAGATCAGCACCTACGTCGGCCGCGACCACCGCGGCCAGGGGATCGGCCTCCGCCTCAAGCGGGCGATGATCGCCGCCTGCCCCCGCCTCGGGGTCGACGTGGTCCTCAGCATGTACTTCGATCACAACCCGCGCACCCAGGCGATCAACGAGCGCCTCGGCTTCGTCGAGGTCGGCCACCTCCCGGAGATCGCGGTCCTCGGCGATCAGCGGCGGGGGCTCAAGATCGGCCTCCTGCGGATCGGCGAGTAGCGCCGGCACGCTAGCAGGCCGAGCCCTCGCAGGCGTTGTAGATCATGATGTCGCCGATGTCGGCCCGGGCGAAGACCTGGTAGAGGCTCGAGGTCGCCTGGGCGACGTCGATCTTCAGGTCGCCGCGACCGGTGAGCGCGTCGACCAGGTACTCGACCGTGGTCGGGAGGTAGAGCGTGATGTCGCCGTTGCCGGTGACCGTCGAGAGGTCGCTCGGCGGGCTCTTGAAGGTCAGCTCGATCGGCCCGCTCTCGGTGGTCGCGTCGACGACCTCAGCGATGAGGGCGCTCCCGAAGATCTTGCCGGCGGTGGTCGAGAGCGCGAGCTCGCCGCCGAGCTGGTCGATGACGACGTCGCCGGTGATCGCCCGGAGCTCGCCGCCGCCGCGGATCCCCTCGACGTCGATGCTCCCCTGATCGGTGTAGGCGAGGATCTTCCGATCGACCGGGAGCAGGACCTCGACGTCGGTCAGGCAGGTCGTGTCGTTGGCGGCGCACTTGCCAGTGACCACGAGCTCGCTGCCGGAGGCGCTGGGCTCGACCGTGTAGGCGGGCTCCTCCTCGCCGAAGGCGAGGGTCGCGGTGACGTAGATCTTGTCGTCTGGGCTCGGACGGACCGTCACGTCGCCGTTGCCGACCTCGACCCGGACGGTGCCGAAGCTCTCCGCCGTCTCGTAGGTCTTGATGACGTCACAGGCGCAGAGCAGCGAGAGGCCAGCGCACACACCGAGGATCTTCACGAAGGCGTCCATGACCCCAGGATATGGAGCTACTCAAAAAGCTCGAGTGCAAGCTCTGCTCCGCGCGCTCGATCTTTGTGCGCGCGCAGGGAATTCCGGCGGGGGGCCACATTCGTGCGCGCACCCTCCCCTGCGCCCGCAGCCAATGAAGTGAGGGCCCCGGCGCTCAGGCGGACGCCGGGGCCCTCGGGTGTGGGCTCGTTCTGCTCTCTAGGGCTGGACCTCGAGGACGACGCCGGCCCCGATCGTCTTGCCGCCCTCACGGATCGCGAAGCGCATCCCCGGCTCGCAGGCGACCGGGTGCCCGAGCTTGAAGCGGATCTCGACCCGATCGCCGGGGTTCACCGAGCCCCGCTCGCCGACGTCGATCGTCGCCGTCACGTCGGCGGCGCCGAAGTAGAAGTGGGGCTGATAGCCGGTGCCGAAGGGCGTGTGGCGGCCCCCCTCCTTCGCCGTGAGGGTGAAGATCTCGGCCCGGCCCGCGCGGTGCGGGTGGATCGAGCCCGGGAGCACCGCCACCTGGCCGCGCTGGACCTCGTCGCGGCCGACCCCGCGGAGGAGCATGCCGACGTTGAGGCCGGCGCGGGCCGCCGGGATGTCGCGGTGGAAGGCCTGGATCCCGGTGACGACTACCGGCGCCCCGGTGCCCCCGCGGAGGCCGACGATCTCGACCTGATCCCCGCGGACGAGGGTGCCCCGATCGACGCGGCCGGTGATCACGGTCCCGCGCCCGGGGATCGTGCAGACCCCCTCGATCGGCATCATGAAGGGCCCCGCCTCGTCGCGGACGGGCACCTTGAAGTGCTCGTCCATCGCCGCGAGGAGCTCGACGATGCAGGCCCCCTCGGCCTCGCCGCCGTGGAGCGCCCGGAGGGCCGAGCCCCGGATGAAGG
>JACKDU010000029.1 GCA_020633335.1 Myxococcales bacterium
AGGGCGAGCCGGCGGATCATCTCCGCGCTCACCCGGATCCCGCGCGCGAACGCGTCGACGCGGATCCGCTCGTCGCTCCCGTGGATCGCCGCGATCTCCTCGTCGCTGAGGAGGAAGGGGCGGAAGCGGTAGCTCTGGTCGACGACGTCGGCGTATTGGATCGAGTCGGTGCGACCGAGCACCAGCGCCGGGGCGACGACGGCGTCGCCGATCACCGCCCGGGTCGCGCCGGCGATCGCCGCGAAGGCCCAGCCCTCGTGATCGGCGACCGCCGAGGGCTCGTTCACGCCGGCCTCGGGGTCGATCCGGAGCTCGACCCGCGGGTCGTCGGCGAGCGCCCGCGTCCGCTCGAGCACCCCGTCGATCGTGTCGCCGGGGGCGATCCGGAAGTTGATCAGCGCCCGCGCCCGCCGCGGCAGGACGTTCTCCTTGATCCCCGCCTGGATCACGGTGATCGCCGTGGTCGTGTGGAGGAGCGCCCGCGTGCGATCGGAGCGGCTGAGGAGGCGGCGGACGAGCGGCCCGGTGAGCCAGAGGTTGGCGAGCGCCAGGCGGCGGCCGAAGCCGAGCTCGGGGGCGACCGCCTCAAGCATCGCGTCGACCGGCGGGCGGATCGCGGTCGGGGAGGGATCGGCCTCGATCCGCGCGAGCGCGGCCGCCAGGATCCCGGCGGCGGTCGCCGGCGGCGGCATCGACGAATGACCGTCGGCGAGCTCGACCGTCGCCTCGAGGGTGACGATCCCCTTCTCGGCGACGCCGATCGTCGCCAGCGGCGCGTCGAGCCCGGGGAAGAGCCCCTCGGTGATCACCAGCCCCTCGTCGACCGAGGCCGCCGCCCGGACCCCGCGCGCGCGGAGCTCGGCGGCGATCGCCTGGGCGCCCTGGCCGTCCCGCTCCTCGTCGTGGCCGAGGGCGATGAGGACGCTCCGGCGGGGCGCGAAGCCGCCGCGACAGAGCGCCTCGCTCGCCTCGAAGAGGGCGATGAGGCCGGCCTTGTCGTCGATCGCCCCGCGCCCCCAGATCCGACCGTCGGCGACCTCGCCGGCGAAGGGCGGGTGGGTCCAGGCCGCCGCCTCCTCGACCGGGACGACGTCCTGGTGGGCGAGGAGGAGGATCGGCGCCTCGTCGGCCGCGCTCCCCTCCCAGGTGTAGAGGAGGCTGAGCCCGTCGATCACCTCGCGGCGGGCCGCCCGGTGGACGCAGGGGTAGGCCCGGATCAGCAGGTCATGGAGCGCGCGGAAGGGCTCGTCACGGCGCTCCGCGAGCTCCCGCGGCGAGATCGTCGGCAGCCGGATCGCCGCCGCCAGGTGCTCGACCGCGGCGTCGACGTCGAGCTCGAGGGGCGCGGCCGGGCCCGGATCAACCTGTCTCGAAGGCAAGGTGATCGCGCGCCCCGCGAGCCCGAGCCCGAGCGCGAGGACGCCGGCGGCGAGCGCCGCCAGGAGCCGCCGCGGCCGCAGCCACCCGCTCACCGCCCGCCCCCCTCCTCGGCCCGGAGCGCGGCGAGGCGCCCCTGATCGAGCTTGTAGCCGCGGAGCGCGAGCCAGGAGGCCGCCGTGAGGAGGGCCGGGATCAGCGACATCACCAGGACGATCGCCGCCAGCGCGGACGCGGGCTGGGTGACGATCGCCCCCTCGCGGCTCTCGACGAAGCCGCCGGCGCCGAGCACCAGGCTCGCGACCAGCGCGCCGAAGGCGAGGCCGCCCTTGTCGACCGCGGTCCAGATCCCGGTGAAGATCCCCTCGCGGCGGCGGCCGGTCGCCGCCTGATCGACGGCGATCGTGTCGGGGAGCATCGAGAAGGGGAAGAGCTGGGTCGCCGCGTAGGCGACCCCCATCACGCCGACCAGGGCCGCGACCGCGGCGAAGGGGAAGGCGGCGCTCCCCCAGAGGACCAGCGACGCCGCGGTGAAGATCCCGAGCGCGAGGCGATAGCAGCGCTCCTTGCCGAGCCGCCGCGAGAGCGCGAGCCAGGCCGGCATCGTCACGATCGCCGGCAGCATGAGCGCGAGGAAGAGGATCGTCACCGTCTCCTCGCCGCCGCCGACCACGTACTTGGCGAAGAAGGGGACCGCCGCCAGGAGCCCGCCGATCGCGCAGAGCTGCAGGAAGTAGCCGCCGAGGAGGACCATGAAGGGGCGGTTTCGCAGCGCCAGGCGGAGCTGCTCGCCGATCGGGATCGCCTCGCCCTCGTCGATCGAGAAGGCCGCCCGCCGGGTGCCGAGGAAGGAGCCGACCATCGCCACCATGCAGACCCCCGCGACCGCCCACGACATCGACGCGTAGGCCGCCCGCCCGCCGCCGAAGTGCTTGATCAGGAGCGGCGCGCCGGCGCCCGCGATCAGGATCCCGAGGGTCATGAAGGCCATCCGGTAGGCCATCAGGCGGGTGGTCTCGTGGTAGTCGGCGGTCATCTCCGCCGGCATCGCCAGGTAGGGGACCTGGAAGATCGTGAAGGCGGTCGCGCAGAGCGTGTAGATCGCCAGGGTGTAGGCGAAGGCCGCGCCCGCGCCGACGTCCGGGGCGCTGAAGAGGAGGCCGAAGCCGAGCGGCAGCGCGAGGCCGCCGGCGAGGAGGTAGGGCCGCCGCCGCCCCCAGCGGCTCCGCGTGCGATCGCTGAGGTGACCCATCGCCGGATCGGTGACCACGTCCCAGAGCTTCGGGAGGAAGATGGCGACCCCCGCGAGCCCGGCCGCGACCCCGAGGACGTCGGTCAGGTAGTAGAGCAGGAGGAGGCCCGGGACGGTCGAGTACATCCCGGTCCCGAGCGAGCCGAGGCCGTAACCGAGGACCACCGAAGAGGGCAAGGGTCGGGCCATCGCCGCCAGCGTGCCACAATCCCCGCACCTGCGGACGCCGAAGGCCGCCGCGGGCCCGAGAGCGGCGCAAAAGACGGCCCAGGGCCGGATGGACCGCCACCCTGGGTTTGGACCGCCGCCCACCCGGGCGCTATCATCCGCGCCGCATGCTCCGGCTCCGCCCCGCCCCTCGCCTCCGCGCCCTCGCGGCCCTCGCCCTCCTCCCAGCCCTCGCCTGCGGCGGCGGCGAGCCGGCCAAGAAGGCGGAGGGCGCCGCGTCGGCGACCAAGGACGACGGCGCCAAGGCGGCCGAGGCCGCGACCCCGCCGGAGGGCGGCGACGCGGGTGAGCCCGCCGGCAAGGTCAAGGTCGGCATCGAGGACGCGAGCGCGCTGATCCGCGAGGGCGAGCGCCACTTCGCGGGCCTCAAGCAGCTCACCTTCGGGGGCGAGAACGCCGAGGCCTACTACTCGACCGACGAGAGCAAGCTGATCCTGCAGTCGACCCGCGAGGGCCGCGAGTGCGACCAGATCTACACCCTGAGCCTCGCCGACGGCGCGACCACGCTGGTGTCGACCGGCAAGGGCCGGACCACCTGCGCCTACTTCCTGCCGGGCGACGCCCAGATCGTCTACGCGTCGACCCACGCCGCCGCCGACGACTGCCTGCCGCCCCCCGACCGCTCGCACGGCTACGTCTGGAAGCTCTACGACGAGTTCGACATCTACGTCGCCAACGCCGACGGCTCCGAGCCCAAGGTGCTGAGCGCGAGCCCGGGCTACGACGCCGAGGCGACCGTCTCGCCCCAGGGCGACCGGATCGTCTTCACCTCGACCCGCGACGGCGACCCCGAGATCTACACGATGGCCCTCGACGGCTCGGACCTCAAGCGCCTGACCAATGCGCCAGGTTATGACGGCGGCGCCTTCTTCTCCCCCGACGGGACCAAGATCGTCTACCGCGCCAACCACCCCGAGGGCGAGGAGGAGCTGGCCAAGTACGAGGAGATCCGCAAGGAGGGGCTGGTCCGGCCGACCCGCCTCGAGATCTTCGTGATGGACCACGACGGCCAGAACCAGCGCCAGATCACCCGCAACGGCCGGGCCAACTTCGCGCCCTTCTACCACCCGGACGGCCGGCGGATCATCTTCGCGTCGAACATGAACGACCCGCTCCAGCGCAACTTCGATCTCTACATGATCGGCGAGGACGGCGAGGGGCTCGAGCAGATCACCTTCGAGTCGAGCTTCGACGGCTTCCCGATGTTCTCGCGCGACGGCAAGCACCTGGTCTTCGCCTCCAACCGCGGCGGGGCCAAGCGCGGCGACACCAACGTCTTCCTCGCCGAGTGGCAGGACTGAGCCCGGCCTGCGACCGCTTGACACAGTGCGGCGCGTCCTTAACGTCGAAAACCGTCCGGCGACCCCGCGGGTCCAAGCCGCGTCCGACCGGAGAAACGACCCCACGACCATGCCCGACCCCGAAGCTGCCAATGTCCCCCGCTGGGCCCTCCGCGGCCCCTTCCGCTCCGTCGCCCTCGCCGCCGCCCTGGCCATCGGCGCCGGCGGCTTCGCCGCCTGCGGCCCCGCGGGCGGAAACGATCGCTGGGTGACCACCGAGAACACCAACGTCGACATCAACTGGGACGCGGTGAAGGAGGCCTACCTCGCCGCCGAGGGCCCCGAGGACCTCGAGCGCCGGGTCAACGAGATCTACGAGGGCGACGAGATCATCAGCGTCTCGGTCCGCGACCAGGACGAGAAGACCCAGGTCGTCACCGGCTTCTTCGACAAGAACACCGACGGCCAGGTCGGCGAGGACGAGAAGATCTTCTCGATCCAGCGCGACGTCGTCTCTCCGGAGTCGGCCCAGGTCCAGATGCAGGGCTACGGGCACTACAGCTACTACCACTCGCCGGTCTGGGACATCGCCACCGGCATGATGCTCGGCTCGATGATGTCGCGGGCCTTCATGCCCTCCTACCGCCCGCTCTACGCCCAGCCCTACACGACCTCGCCGGCCCGGGTCTCGGCGATCTCGACCCAGCGGAGCTCGTACCGCGCCGCCAACCCCCAGCGCTTCGCCAAGCGCTCGAGTTCGGGGCGCTCCTACGGCTCCAAGGGCGGCGGCTTCGGCGGGCGCTCGTCGACCCCGACCCGCCGCTCCGGCGGCGGCCGCTTCGGCCTCGGCGACCGCGGCAAGCGCCAGCGCGTGCGCCTCAGCGCCTAGCCAGCCCCCGACCCGAGCCCGCCGATGGCCGCGATCACCTCGATCGCCGAGATCCCCCTCGAGGAGCGCGAGCCGCTCGCGCTCCTCGGCTTCGTCGAGGGGCGCGTCGAGCCCGACCTCGACTACTACGGCTTCGGCTGGGCCCGCCTCGCCGCGATCGACCTGGTCGATCGTACAGGTAAGATCGAGCGGGTCGAGCGGCCGCTCCTCCTCGCGCTCCACTCGGCCGACGACGGCGACCCCTACCCCGACGACGTCGACCTCGAGTTCTGGCTCGACGACGACGACGACACCGCGATCGTCGCCCCCCTCTCGGCCTTCCTCGCCAGCCGCCGCCCGCTCCTCGCGGGCGCGCCGGCGATCGTCCTCGCCCTCTGCAACCCCCACCGCGCCCGCCTGCGGCGGCCGGCCGGGGTCGACGCGCCGATCTACCACGCGCTCGGCGACGTCCTCGCGACCTTCGATCTCCCCGAGGGGAGCCCCTACCGCGCCGAGCGCGGCCGCCTCCGCCTCGAGGCCGACGCCTGGCGCACGATCCCCGGAGCCGCCCGATGATTCGCCTCAGCCCCGCCCAGAAGCGCCACTACGCGACGATCTACGTCCTCAAGATGCTCGACCTCAAGCCCGAGGACGGCGGCCAGGTGATCCCGGTGCTCCTGCCGGCCGAGCTCGCGCCCCTCGAGGATCTCCTCGAGGAGATGGCGGTCGCCGGCCTCATCCGGATCGATCGCAAGAAGCAGCGCTACGTCCTCGCCGAGCGCGGGGTCGAGCTCCTGGGCGCGCTCATCGACGAGATCGAGGTGATCATCGAGGAGCTCGACGAGCTCGAGGCCGAGGAGGTCGTCGAGATCCTCCGCCAGCGCAACCTCGACCCCTTCCGGGTCCGCTTCCTCTGGGGCTGGTACGACGGCGAATTTGACGACGTCGAGGCCTACCAGCGGCGCCGCGGCTTCGACGAGATCGAGCCCTGGTGGGCGGCCTTCATCCTCAGCGACGCGTTCTACGAGGACCTCGCGCGCGACCTCTGAGCCGCCGCGCGAGGCCTCGATGTCGGTCGCCTGGGGTTATCCTCGGCGGGTGACGCTCGCCCCGGTGATCCCCGCCCCCGCACTCGTCGGCCGCGCCGACCTGATCTGGTTTGACTGCCGCGGCGACGCGGCGAAGTACGACGCGGGCCACGTCGCCGGCGCCCGCCATGCCAGCCTCGATCGCGACCTCTCCGCGCCCGCGCCCGACCCGGCCCTTGGCGGGCGGCACCCGCTGCCGGAGCTTTCGACCTTCGCGGCCTGCCTCGGGCGCTGGGGCGTCACCCCGGAGTCCCACCTGATCGCCTACGACGATCAGCGAGGCGCGAACGCGGCGGCGCGCTTCTGGTGGCTCCTCCGCGCGCTCGGGCACGCGCGGGTGCAGGTCGTCGACGGCGGCCTGCCGGCGCTCATCGCCGCCGGGTTCGCGCTCACGTCCGAGCCCCCCGCGCCCGCGCCCGCGCCCCCCTACCCCGCGAGCGGCTGGCGCCTCCCCATCGTCGACATCGACGCGGTCGAGCGCGCCCGCCAGGACCCGACGTGGCGGGTCATCGATGTCCGCGCCGCGCCTCGCTTCCGCGGCGAGAGCGAGCCGATCGATCCGGTCGCCGGCCACATCCCGGGGGCGATCAACGTCCCGCTCACCGACAACCTCGATCCCCAGGGCGCCTTCAAGACCCCGGAGGCGCTCCGCTCGCTCTACGAGGGCGCGCTCGCCGGCGTCCCGCCCGAGCGGGTGATCGTCCACTGCGGATCCGGCGTGACCGCCTGCCACACGCTCCTCGCCCTCGAGCGCGCGGGCCTCGGCGG
>JACKDU010000003.1 GCA_020633335.1 Myxococcales bacterium
CCCAGAGAGCAAGAGCGTGCGCCCGCCCGGTCGGGGGGCACCTCGACAAGCTGCCGAAGAAGGCGATCGAGAAATGCCTGACCTCGCCGCGCCACCTCATCGATCTGCTCCTTCGACCAGATCAACATGGCGACCGGCAACTCCCCCCGTCGCCCGTCACTCGCTCACGACATCGCACCCGCCGGCGAGGGCGGCGGCCGTACGAGCGAGCGCAGCGCGTCGAGGAGCGCGCGCGTCGGGAAGGGCTTGGTGAGGAAGCGCGACGCCCTCGCCGGCAGCGACTGGACCAGCTCGGCCGCGCCGTCCGCGTCGTAGCCGGTCATCAGGAGCACGGGGAATGGGGCGCCGACGCAGAGCGAGCGCGCGAGCTTCGCTCCGTTGCCGTCGGGCAGATAGATGTCGAAGAGGGCCGCATCAGGGCGTGAGGTCTCGACGGCAGCGCTCGCCTCGGCGGTCGTCTTGGTCAGCCGGACCACGTAGCCCCGATCCTCCAGGGTAGTCGTGAGGACCTCGGCGAAGGTCGTGTCGTCCTCGAGGAGGAGCACGGTCGCCGGGGCGCGCGGCAGGCGACGAAGGAGCGCGCGGAGGTCGAGGGGCTTCACGAGGATCGCCTGGACGCCGGCCGCGAGCGCCTCGCCGAGGAGGGCGTCGGAAGCATAGGCCGTCATCACCAGGAAATTCGCGCCCGGGGCGAGCTGGGTCAGGCTCTGCGCGAGAGCCACGCCCTTCACGCCGGGCATCCGGAGATCGGCGAGGACGGTGTCGATCCCCTGCTCGCGGGCGGCAGCGAGCGCTCGCTCACCGCTCTCGGCGATCGTGATCTCGTAGCCCTCGTCTCCGAGGAGTTCGGCGAGGTTGTCTGCGAGCTCGTGGTTGTCGTCGATGATCAGGACGCGCGGACGCATGGCCTCGCCTCCCTGCGCGTCGTCTCGGGCGACGAGCGAATGCTGAAGTCGCCCGCGGTGAGCGGCGCGGGAGCATGACGTGGGGAGTGATCCAAGGCGGGGTGTCTCTCGACGAATTGTCCATGGACGCCGACTCCACGAGGCGCGCCAGGCTTGCGGCCATGTCCGCCGGCCGTGGAGAAATCGTGCGCGCTCGCGGAGCTATCGCACCGAGGCCGGTGGGCCTCGGATTGTTGACGGACCCTCCAGGTGATCGAAGGCGGTCGATCCGGCTACAAGAGCGCGGGGACTCGCGCCACGCGGAGGAGGAGGGCCGCGAGATCGAGCGGCTTGTCGAAGATGGCCGCCACACCCGCCGAGGTCGCCTCGCGGCGCAGGGTCTCGGAGGGGCAGGCGGTCATCAGGAAGAAGACCGGCTCGGGGACGCGGGGCCGGAGGCGAAGGACCAGCTCGACGCCGCTGATCCCGGGCATCCACACGTCGCTGAGCACGAGGTCAAAGGTGCTGCCCGTGCTGATGCCGAGGGCGTCCTCGCCGCTCGCCGCGGTCGTGATCGAGTGCCCCTCGTCGGCGAGGAGCTCGGCGAGGTTGTCGGCGAGGTCGCGGTTGTCGTCGACGATCAGGATCCGCTTGAACACGGTGGAACGTCCACAGAGGAGGGCCTCAAAACTACCACGGCGGGTCGGCAATTGTGTCCGGTGATGTGACGGGGGTCCACGCCCCTATTCGGGCGGTCGCCGCAGCCAGCAGGAGACCCCCCAGCGCGTGGGGTCGCCGTTCGCGTCGTCGGCCCGCGGCCGCGGAGAGGTCGACGAGCTCGCGTGCCGGAAGACGGCGCGCGTCTCACCGCGAGGCGACCTCGCTCGCGGTCGAGTGCGCGATGGGGGTGTCCTCCTTCCACCGCGCCTTCAAGCAGGTAACCGGCGAGACGCCGCTCCAGTACCTCAAGAAGGTCCGCCTCCTGAAGGCCAAGGGGCTCCTCGTCCTCGGGGGCAAGCGCGTCGACGAGGCCGCCTTCGAGGTCGGCTACGCGAGCCCGTCGCAGTTCAGCCGCGAGTTCAAGCGCTACTTCCACGTGCCCCCGTCGGCCGCGCAGACGCTCCCCTACTCCGACACGCTCTGAGGGTCGCCGGCGCCGTGCTCACGCCCGTCGCCTACGCCCGCCTACTGCGGGATCGGCTTGCAGACCCCGCCGCCCTCGATCTGGGCGTTGGTCCGGAAGGTGTTGAGGAACTTCCACGAGGGCTTCTCGAAGTGCGGGATCGTCCCGTCCTCGCGGACATTCGTGACTGTGCTGGTTCCAGATCCGCCGGGCCTGGATCCAGCGGTCCTCCTTGTCGCGGATCACCTGGACGTTCGGCGACTTCTGGCCGCCGTAGATGTTCGAGACCACCAGCTCGAGATCGCCAGGGCGGGTGGCTCCCGCGTGGCTGACGTGAGGAGGCGAGGATCCAGTGGCGTCGCCGGCCTCCGCGGGCTATCGTGCCTCGGCGATGCGGCGGCTGCTCCGAGCGCTCTGGTGGTTCGGCGGCGCGGTCCTCATCACGCTGATCGGATTGACGTTCGTCTCGCCGATCGCCGATCGACTCGATCTCGGCGGGCCGAACCTCACCACGGACGCCCGCTTCTTCGCGGCGATGCTCGCGCCGCTCCTCGGCCTGGTCGGAGCGGTCGGCGCGGTGCTCGGCGCCGCAGCGCTTCGCGCGCTACCGGCCGACGAGCGGAGCGTTGGCCGACGGGCGCTCATCGGCGGAGTCCTCGCGTTGCTCGGCGGCCTCCTCTGGCTGGCGCTATCGATCGGGCTCCTCGTCGGCGGGCTCATCCCGCACTGACCCTCAGGGCGACTCGGGATCCTCGGCCCCGGCGGTCTCGCGGATCGAGTGCATCGCCAGCATCGGGTTGCCGACGTCGACTGTCCGGATCCCGAGGCGCGCCGCCGAGCGGGCCGATCGTCGACCCGCAGGCGAGGTCGGTGCGGTTGACGAACTTCTGGTAGGGCACGCCCGCGTCCTGGCAGAGCGCCTCGAAGAGCGCCGCGGTCTCGGCCGTGGTCGCGTCGCGCGCCACGACGCGCGGAGTTGCGCCTCGGACTCGCCGGACGAGTTGGGCGGTGGATGAGGGGGCGAGAGAGGTCACCGAGGTTGAGCAGGACATGGGCGACCTCGAGGCCGTCGGGCCCCGGCAACTCGCGGCGGATCGCCAGGGCCCGGCGGAACGGTGGCTCAGCGCCGGGGAGTGTTCGACGGTGCGTGACGGATTTCGCCGAATCCGGGCAGCGAGAAGAGGCGAGCCGACGCCCAAGAGCGAAAATGCGCGCTCTCCGCTACAATGACCACTCTGCTCTCCGCCCTCGCCACCACCGTCCTCCTGACAGCGTCGTTCAGCGGCCCCGAGATCCGCTGGCGTGCGCCCGCTGGTTGTCCCTCAGAGCGGGAGGTCCGTCGGCGGATCGCCGGGCTCCTCAGCGACGCGCCGCCCGGGCCCGCGCTCCGCGTCGAGGCCGTCGTGCGACGGACCGAGGAGGCGACCCTGCGCCTCGACGTCACAATCCACGACGGTGAGGGCCAGAGCGTGCGGCCGCCGGTGGAGAGCTCGCTTTGCGGCGAGCTCGCCGAGGCCCTTGGGCTCCATCTCGACGCCCTCTGGCGGGCTCGCGCTCGCGAGCCTGCGCCGCGGCCGCGTCGGCGTCCTGACGGCGGACTGCGGCTGGCGCCGCTGGTCGGGGTCGGCGCGATCAAGAGCGTCAAGCGCCTGGGTGCCGACGGTGTGCCTGAGGCCTATGGGTCGACAGCGTTCTACGGCGGAGAGGCGGTCGCGTTCATCGATTGGCGGCGGGCTCGCGTGGAGCTCGGGGTCGCAGGAGACGCGACGGCGCGGCGCGTGGAGGATCGAGCTCCGGTCTGGTGGTGGCGTCTTCAGGGCTCGATCCGCGGCTGCGGCCGTCTGCGGCGGAGAGCGCTCGCTCTTCAGCTCTGCGGCGGGATCTCGGGCGGCTACATGACCTCCAAGGGGGGGCGCGGCGCGTCTCCCTGGACTCTCGAGGCTCAGCTCGGCCCGGCGCTCACCTGGTGGGTGCACCGTCACGTCGGCGTCTGGGTGGGCGCGCGGGGGAGCGCCCGCATCCTCGCCCACTCCGAGGGGGCGGAGGGGTGGGAGCGGTGCCGGTGGCGGGACCCGTGCCCGGACTTCCCCTATGTCGGCTTCGGCGGCGGGGCGGGCGTCGAATTTCGCTGGGGTCCGTGACTGATCCGTGGAGAGCCGGGAAGAAGCAGGAGGGGACGCGATGACCGACGCCGAGAGGGCCTTCTCGAAGATCTACAAGGAGCACGGCAAACTGATCTGGAGGCTCGTCCGCTACTTCGGTGTGCCTCATGATGAGGTCGACGACATCGCCCAGGAGGTGTGGCTCACCGCGCACCTCCGCTTCGGCGAGATCGATCTCAAGCGGCCGATCAGGCCCTGGCTCGCCAAGGTGGCCCATCATCACGTTTCGCACCGCCGGCGGAGCGAGGCTCGCTCCTTCCGCAGGATCCAAGCATTCGCCGAGAGCGGCGCCAGCGATCGGGTCGATGATCCGTGGGGGGCCCGCGAGTCCGCGTGGGTCCTCCAACATCTCCTCTCCGAGCTCCCCGATGCGCAGCTCGAGGCACTCCTCCTCTGCGAGGTCGAGGGCTACACCGCGCCCGAAGTCTCGCGCGCGCTGGATGTTCCGGTCAACACGGTCTCGTCGCGCCTCCGTCTCGCCCGCCGCCATTGCCACGAGCGAGCTGCTTCGATCGGCGTCGTCGCCTGGGTGCTCATTCTCCGCGCCCACTCGGCGACGCTCAACCCGACGCCCCAGGCGATCGCCCAGGTCGCGGCGGTCCTCGCCGCGCTGCCCTCTCCGGTGACCCAGGCGATCGTGGTCGCGGCGGCGGGCAAGGGGAAGCTCGCGCTCGCGTCGACGGTCGCGCTCGTGAGCCTGACGGTGGCCGGGGCCATTGGCCTCGGGACCGTCGACGCCGCCAAGGTGCAGATCGAGGCGGTCGAGCTGCCAGCGACGCCATTGAGGGGCGCGTTGACGCCGCAGACGCGGGTGCCTGAGGAGCGCGAAGTACTCATCGCCGAGGTGCTGGCGCCCCCTTCGTCTCCGGCGATCGAGCCGAGCCCATCGCGCTCCCGCACGCGGCCGCGGTCGCGGCCGAGCGTCGCGCCTCCGGAGCCGACGCAGGCGGATCCGACGCCACCGCCCTCGCAGTCGACGCCGAAGAGTATCCGAGGTTCGAACGCGATCCTTTTGGAGGCGAAGCGCCTGCTCGCCGAAGGGCGCCGGAGCCAGGCGCTCTCGCTCCTCGACGAGCACCTCCGCGACTACCCCGAGGGCCCCAGTGCAGACACGCGGGATCTCCTGCGGATCCGCATCCATTGCATGAAGGGAGACGTCGACCGGGCGCTGGCAGTCGCCCGTCGTTACCCGAGCGATCCCCTCTTTCGTGGCCTCGCGGTCGACCCGTGCGCGGCCCCTTGATCCGGAGACTTGGATGAAGACCCATCGACGGACGCTCTTCGGATCTCTGATGTCCCTCTACCTGGCCGCAGCGTCAGGCTGCTGGATCTACCGCGTGGATTCAGGGGAGACGGAGGCAGGCGAGAGCTCCGGGGGCGAGGGGGTCTGCACCCTCTGTGAGGCGGCGGATGAGGCCTGCGCCCTCAGCCAGGCCTGCCAGGAGGTCCTGGCGGTCGCCGACGCCTGTCCCGATGGGTCCTTCATCGAGTGCGTGCACGCCGGGGCCTGCGAGGTGCTGGGCCCCGACGAGGCGGCGGTGGGGCTCGGCCTCTTCTCGGAGCGCCTCCAATGCGTCGCGGAGCGCTGCGTGGGGGTGGTCGATCGCTGCGCGCTGGAGGAGGCGACCTGCGATGGGAACCCGTCCTGCGTCGCCATCACGGCCTGCATCCACGAGCGCTGCGTCTGCGACTTCGGCGACGCAGCGGTGGCGTGTTGGGGCGTCTGCGCGACAGAGCATTCGAGCGGCAAGGCGGCGTGGGACGCCTGGATGGCCTGCCAGCCCAACAACGGCGCGTGAGCCCCCCGCCCGTGATCGTGTGCGGGTCCAGACCCGCTGAAGTTGAGTAGCAGTAGCCAGTCGAAGTGTCGCCGCGGACGCCGCGGCGGAGAGGATCATCATGTCAACAGCACCGCTTCTCTCGCGCGCCCTCCGGGGCGTGTCGCCACTCCTCTGCGTCGTCTTCGCGGGCGCATGCATCTTCCGCAACCCGCTCTACGGCGACGGTACGGAGTCAGCCACCGATGTCGCCGAGTCGACGAGTGGCGCGACCGATCCGAGCCCAAATCCCGGCGAGGGATCGTCGTCGTCATCCACCTATGGAGGCGACCCGACGACCGGCGCGTCGACCTCGAGTGGGCCGCCCTCGGGCGCGAGCTCTGGGGGGGACGACGCCTCGTCGACCGCGATCACCGGCGAGACGGGCTCCACGGGCGGATCGGCGTGCGCCGCGTGCGACGCGGAGGAGGCCGCGTGTGACGCGAGCCTGGCCTGCCAGGAGGTCGTGGCGATCGCTGGCGCGTGCCCAGAGGACTCATTCTTCCCGTGCACGAGCGCGGGGGCCTGCGAGGCCCTGAGCGACGACGAGGCGGCCGAGGGGCTCTCGCTCTGGTCCGAGCTCCTTCAATGCGTCGCCGAGGAGTGCTTCGGGGTCGACGATCCGTGCGCGGTCGAGGAGGCGATCTGCGACGGGACCCCGGCCTGCGCCGCTCTCAAGGACTGCATCCACCAGGAGTGCGCCTGCCTCGAAGGGAACGCCGCGCTCGGCTGCTGGAGCACCTGCGCTCAAATGAACTCCGCCGGAGCGGATGCCTGGAACGCATGGATCGCCTGCCAGGGCGGCGAGCCCTGAGCCTGTGCTGCCCACGCTGGCGAGGAGGACGCCCGTCGCTGCCTCGCGGCCGGCGCGGACGCCCATGTCGCCAAGCCAGTCGCACAGGCGCCGCTTCGGCAGCTCCTCTCGCGCCTCCTGGCGGGACGGTGAGGCCGTTGAGCGGCGTTCTTCCGGGCGCCTGCTCCGGCCCAAACCCGAACAGGGCCCGGGACACCAGCGAATGTGCGCGAGCTCGCTCCTCTTCGGCTCGCCTCGTCGGTCTCGCCGTCGAGGAGATCGAGGACGCCGACGAGCCCCACCTGCTCCTGAGCGGCGCCCGCCTGTGCAGACTACGGCGTGCGGGGCTGCCAACGCCCGGTGGGGTTGGGTTCACCCGGGCCACCGACCTCGTCGGCTCGTCGAAGGTGATCGTGCGCGAACCCCGATCGCTCGACGTCGACCCTGACTCAGACGACACCGCAGACCCACATCGTGCACGCGACGTCGCCTTCGGCGAGCGCCTCCTCCTTCATCACGACGAACCCGGAGCGCGCGAGCTCGGCGAGAAACGCCCGCTTGGCCTCGGCGCCGCCGGGGAGTCCGCCATCCTTGACAACGACGAGGCGTCCTCCTGGTCGAAGCACACGAACGACCTCGCCGAGACCGACAGCTTTGTCCTCCCAGTGATCGAGCCCATCGTCGATCGGAAGGTGTTCGGCTGGGCCCGCGCGGAACTCGATGCGATGCCCGCCCGGATCCTGGGCCGCCCGCTCCCGCGCGATCTCCAGCATCCGCGGGACCGGGTCGACACCGATGAGCGTGCCCTGGGGTACGCGGGGGGCGATTCGCCGGAGCGCGGAGCCGGTTCCACACCCCACATCAACGATGACGGCGTCGGGTGCGACGTCGACGGCGTCCGCCGCGAGGCGGTTGGTGGCGTACTCTCCGTACTTCGCGGCGTACCACTCAGCAGTCTCGGTGTTCCAAGCGCTCATGACCAGCGATTTCTACCGTCTGGATCGCCGAAGGCCTAGGTGATTTCCGGACGAGGTCCTCTACGGCGCGCAGTAGCCCGGCTCGCAGTACTCCGGGTAGGCGTCGCAGGCGATCTGCACGCAGTAGAGGTGGGCCTTCAGGTGGCACCCCTGGGCCAGGTCGCCGCCCTCGCCGGTCCAGCGCGACCAGGCGAGCTCGCCGAGGTCGGCGCGGCCGAGGGCGCCGAAGAAGGAGTCGCCGGCGAGGGTCCAGAAGTTGCAGCTCTTCGCGGCGGCGTCGGGGAGGGCCTTGCCGTCGCCGTCGACGGCGGTCCAGACCCGGAGGTTGAAGGGCTCTTCGAGCCAGAGGCCGTACTCGTTCATCTGGACGTCGCCGGGCGTGATCCCGTCGATGAGGTCGTCCCAGTCGGCGGCGATCTCGTCGCCGTCGATCCGCACGTAGGGGCGGTCTGCGTGGGGGAAGCGGCGCTCGGGCGGGCACGCGGGGTCGGCGATCCAGGCCTTGAAGATCGTGTTGTTGTCCTGGGGCCAGGGGAGCTTGATCGACTGGGCGCCGGCCTGGGCGCAGATCTCGTCGGCGCCCGCGGGGCCGCCGAGGTCGCCGTCGTACTGCTTGAGCGAGACGAAGACGACCTGCTCGCGGGTGCAGGTCGCCGAGCAGCCGTCGCCGCCGCCCGAGAACTGCGGGTAGGTGTCGTCGCACTCCTCGACGCCCTCGAAGACCATGCCGTCGCCGCAGATGTTCTTGGTGCAGATCGAGGTGCAGGCGGCGGCGTCGGCGTTGTCCGGGCCGTCGTCGCACTCCTCGACATCCGCGAGGAGGAGGCCGTCGCCGCAGACGTTGACGGTGCAGGCGGCGGTGCAGGGGTTGTAGTCCGCGTTGTCGAAGCCGTCGTCGCACTCTTCGACGCCGTCGAGGATGAGGCCGTCGCCGCAGACGTTGAGCGCGCAGGTCGGCGTGCAGGGGGCGTTTTCGGCGTTGCTGGGGCCGTCGTCGCAGGCCTCGCCGTCGTCGATCACGCCGTCGCCGCAGTAGCCGGGGGCGGTGGTGGTCTCGGTGGTTGCCTCGGTGTCGGCCGTGGTGGTCGTAGAGGTCGCGGTCGCTGAGGATGAGCTGGTCGACGTGGGCGCTGTGTCGGTTGCAGTTGGGAGCGCGCCGGTGATCTCGGTCGCCGAGGTTGTCGTCGCCTCGAGCGGCGGCTCGCATGCGAACGCCGGAGCCGTGAGGAGCGCGGCGACGAGGAGGGGGCGTCTTCGGGGTGTCGCGCCGGGGACCGCGGGGATCATCAAGCGCAGGCTAGCGCAGTGCGCGAGAACGCGCGAGGTCGTCGCACACGCTCCTTCGACTCACCGAGCGGCTGCGCTAGGCTAGGCCGCTACGTGCGGACGATCCACCGATCCTCGTTGACGGTCCTGGGCGGTGACATGGCTGCGCTTGTCCGCGTTCACGCCGAGTGGATCCTCGGGCTCGATCGCTTCGCGTCACTGCGGGCGTCGCGGCTCGCCGCGGGGATGCCGGAGGCGAAGACGGTCGCCGAGCTCCTCGCGCAATCGGGCCCGACCTGGCGCGGCTGGATGCGGCTGGTCGATCGAGGGCGTGTGCGCTGGCTGAGCAAGATCGAGATCAGTCCATCGGACGACGGGGTGGTCGTCGATCACGTCGTGACCTGCGATGAGGCCGCGGATCAGGGCGTCGACGCACCAGAGGTCGTTTGCTGGATCCTCGACGAGTGCGAGTCGGTCGCGCCCGAAGGCCTCGCGCCCTGCGGCGTCCTGGAGGTTGACGGTGATGAAGTCGAGGGGCTGGTCGATCGTCTCCTGGATCCCGACCGCGAGGCGCCGATCGTCGCGGTCGCGGTCGACAACAGCCGCCGCGAGCCGCTCGTCGACGTCTTCGAGCTGGCGCGGCGCCTGGCGGGGATGGCCGAGGTCGTGAGCCTGATGACGGTCGAGGCGTCGTTTCGCCTGCGTGACGTGCTCGTGGCGCGGGGGCTCTCGGAGAAGTTCGGGTGCTACCACGGTGCGGCGCGGATCTACTGGCCGGGCCTCGCCGTCGGCGACGACCCCTACGATCACCCGCTCTTTCTCCGGCAGCGGATCGTCCGGCCGGCGAGCGAGCGCCGCACCGAGGAATGCGCCGATCTGATCGGCGAGCTCCTTGTCGAGGACGAATACGCGGGCGTTGACCAGGCGCCTCCCGCCCCCGCGCCCGTGGCGGGCGCAAGCGCCCCGTCGGCGGGACTCCGCCTCAGCGAATTTCTCCGCACGGGCGAGCCCCTTGGTACTGCGATGTTCGCCAGACTCTGGCCGCCGAGACCTCCGCCGCCTCAGATCGGAGTGAAGCCGGGGCCTGAGCGGGGCGGCGCGGTGACGGAGCGCGGCCAGCCGCAGCCCGCGTCCGCGCCGGTGGCCGAGCAGACGCGCGGGGCGCTCGTCTACGAGGTCGTCCGGCTCCGGGGTGAGCTTGCGAAGAGCAACCAAGCGCTCGCCGCCTCTCAGGCGGAGCTCGGGGCCGCGAAGCGGGAGCTGGCGGCGCGCCCTCGCGGTGGGGCGCCACCGGGCGAACGCGAGGACGAGACCGCCCATCTCCGGAGCGAGCTGAGGAAGCTCCGCGGGTCGCTCGCTGCGGCGCAGGATGAGCTAGCGACGGCGAAGGAGGAGATCGAGGCGCGGCGACCCGACGAGGAGGTGCTCGAGGAGCTTGCGTCGGAGGTCAACGCGATCGAGGCCGAGGCCGTTCGGCGGATTGCCGAGGAGAAGCGGCTCCGGCGGCGCGCCGAGCAGGAGCGCGACGAGGCCACGGCGTTGCTCGGGTCGCCGCGATCGGTCGGGGACGCGGTCGCCCTCGCCGCGGCGCTCTTCCCCGAGCAGCTCGTCATCTTGAAGAGCGCCCGCGCCTCGGCGGAGGCGTCCGCGTATCGTGAGCCGGGGCGGGTCTTCTCCGTGCTCTGCGTGCTCGGTCTGGTGGGGAGCGGCGACGTCAGCCAGGGGATCAGCCTGATCTTCGGCAACGCCGCCCGCTGGAAGCCGAAGGACAGCCCCGAGACCGCGCGCGCCTTCGGGGCCCAGCGGACGTGGGCCGGCGAGGACGGCAAGGCCAAGCTCTTCACGCGGCACGTGACCCTCGGGCACGGGCTCGACGCGCGGGGCTGCCTCCAGATCTACTACGACGTCCTGGCGGACGGGCGCGTTGAGGTGGCGTGGGTCGGCGAGCACCGACCCACGGTCAGCGTCGACACGTAGCGGAGGCGCGCGGCTACGCGTCACCTCGGCTAGTCGGGAGGTCCGCGAGGTCGAGGATCGATCGCTCCGGGCGATGCCTCTGCCTCTGTCGTCGCGGAGTCGGCTGGGTTCTGGTTGGCAGCCATCGGGCGGTCATGGAGGGGGGTGCTGACCGCAGCCGGGGGAGCGGTTGGGGTGGTGAGCAGGCCGGTTGATGCGAGCTGCGCGCGGAGGAGCCGCTGCACCTCCTCGTTCTCGCGCAAGCGGATCTCGAGCTCGCAGAAGCGGGCGTGGCTCTTCTCGGCGAGCGCGACGGCCTCGGCCGCGGTCTGGCCGCGGAGGGCGAGCTCGGCGTGGAGTCCTTCGCGCTCGTCCTTGATCGACTTGAGCTCGTCCGTGACGAGGGCGAGCGTGTCCGCCTGCTCGCGGACGCGGACTTCGAGGGCGTCGCGCTGGGCGTTCGCCTGGGTGGCGAGTGCGAGGCAGAGGCCGGCGAGGCACTCGACCGGTGTCGGGGGCTGGGAGGGGGTCGTGGTGGCGGTCGGGGGCACGCCTGCCGGGCTCGCCTCCGCGTCCCCAGCGACCGGACCCCCCTCGGCCTCGGGCTGTGCCGGGCCGGAGTTGGCGGCGGTGGCAGGCGAGCCCGGCGTGCGGAAGCGGAAGGGCGTCGCCGTCTCCCGAAGGAGCGCCCGGTGGAGGGACGAGCGCGGGTCGGTGAGGCCGGCGAGGCGAATCGTCCAGGTTCGCGCCGACGGCTTGCGGACGAGGCACGTCCCTGCGCGGTGGAGGAGGCGGAGGACGGTGGCGAGCACCTTCTTCGAGAGCCGGAAGGCGGCCTCGCCGAAGGACGCGACGAAGAAGGCGTGAACCTCGCTGATTCGCCCGCCGATGTCGAGGCAGCCGCGGTGGCCGAGCTGGAGGAGGAACTCGAAGAAGGCGAGGAGCTTGGTCTTGCCCTGCGCGCGCCAGCCCGGCGCGCGCTTTCTCAGGCTGACCCGCGCGAATGGCGACGCTGGCGAAGGCGCCGGCGATCACCGAGTCGATCGACGGGTCGCCTGCGTGCGCGAGCGGGACGCCGCGGACGATCCGAAGGTGATGGAGGCGGGTCGCGCCGGGGAGCCGGACCGCAGGGGGCGGGTCGCGGTCGACCGCGTGCGCGCGCTGACGGAAGGGGAGGAGGCGATCGAGGTCGAGGACGCGGAGGCTCCGGGGGGCGCCGAGGTGGAGGACCGCAGGCTCGCCGCGGTGGTCGACGTGGATCACGGCGAAGGCGGTCCCGACCGCGGCGAGGAGGACGGCGCGCGGGGCCGCGTCGATGATCCCGACGAGGAAGCGGCCGTAGGTCGGCGTGAAGTGGCGGCGGGCGCCGTCGACGATCACCGACGGCGGCGGCGAGGCCTCGGGATCCCAGATCTTGGCGCGGCGGGCGTAGACGCTGATCGCCCGGTGGAAGTCGCCCGCGGCGATCGGCGTGACCGCCTCGTCGCTGTCGCGGACGTGGGTGATCGCGCAGCGCTCCTCGTCGCCGAGGAGGCCGGCGTAGTGGAACTCGCCGCCCTCCGCCGGGAGCCGCTCGCAGAGGAGGTTGAGGCGGCCGGCGCGGTGGGCCGCGAGCTCTTCGAGGACCTGGTCGATGAACCAGGTCTCGCTCGTCGGTGAGGGTGCTCGGGCCCTCGATGAGGTGACGGACTCTGCCACCGAATCAACCACCGTCTCGGGGTAGCAGGGTAGCAGGGCGACCTCCTCAGTCGAGGACGTTTCTTCATGACGGATTCACCATCAGGCCGCGATGAACACGATCCAGAGGCAGCCCAGGCGGCCGCCGGGCGCCGCCTGTGGCCACGTAGGGCCGTCTCTTCGCCGACGTAGCGCGTCCTGATCGCGTCACGATCGTGTCCTGATCGCGGACGTATCGCGGACGTATCGCGGACGTATCGCGGACTTCATGGCCAATCGGTCAGGCGATCGACCGGCTGGCCAGGCTCGTAGCGGCGCGTCTACGCCGACAAACGCTCGAAAAAAAATCTTTGCATCGACCCTCGAGATCGGCTTGGTTGAGCTGGCTAGGAGGTTGGTGGCATGCGGAGACTCGTGTTGAGCGACGCAGGCGGGCGTGTGATCGCGGCGATGGATGTCCGCGATCACGAGCTCGCGGAGGCGGTGATCGAGTGCCGGCGACGGATGCCGGGGCTCGGGCTCTACGTCGACGGCGCCCTTGTCCCCGCGGACGCGCGCCTCCACCTGGCCTTCGATTCAGAGAGCACAGCGGCGGCTCCGAAGGCCCCGCAGGCGCACGTGGCCGTGGCCGGGAACGCGGCCGTTGACCCCGAGCGGGCGCTCTCGCTGATGGAGACCCTCGGGCGCGCCTTCGAAGATATCCGGCGGGCGCAGGTCCAGACCCTCAGCGACCTCGAGGGGCTCTCGCGGCGCTTCGGCGAGATGTGGATCGCCCGCGAGCGGGACTTCGCGGACGAGGCGGCGCGGCAGCGGGCGCTCACCCAGAAGAGTCTCGCCGACGTCGACCTCCTGGGGCGGAGCGTCAAGGCGGCCCAGCTCCGCGAGGTCTTCGCGGCGAGCGGCTCCGGGGCGCTCGCGCCGGTGCGGCCCCGCGAGCAGATGCGGCTCGTCGACCTCGTCAACGGCTTCGTCCGGGCGACGATGGGCGGCGGGCAGGAGTAGGCGAAGAGGGAAGGGAAAAGACGCCGCGAGGCGAAGGGGAAGGGGGCGAGCGACGATGGATGAGTACGAGCAACGCATGTCGGCCGGGCAGGTCCTGGCCGCCGCCGAGGGATCGATCGGCTCGGCGATCAAGAACACGGTGATGAACTACTACGAGGGCACGACCTGACGACGGCGCAGTCGATCCGGCGGGCGCCGACCGACACCGAGGGGGCCAAGATGGTCACGGCGATGCGCCAGGGGCGGCTCCTGGAGGTCCTGATGATCGGCGGGAGCGCGGTCGCGGGGATCGTCGCGGGCGCGCTGGCGCAGCGGGCCGTCGGCAACTACGCGGTCAAGGGCGTGCCGCTGGCGAGCCCGCTCGGCGCGGTGCCGGCGATCGCCGGGATGGCGATGCCGCTTAGCCTCTCTGGGCGGTCGATGCTCGCGGCGGGCGGGCTCTCGTTCACCGCGGGCGCGGCCCTCTACCGGATGCTGACGCCGGACGAGGAGAGCGCGCCGTGATCGGCGAGGTCGTCGCCGACGTCCGCCGGGTGCTCCGCGGCGACGCCGAGCGGGCGCTTGTCCATGCGGTCGACGACGCCGGCCTCGAGTACAAGATCGAGGTGCCCGCGGGGGCGGTGCTCGGGGCTGAGGTCGAGCGGGGAGCCGTGCTTCGGCTCGTCTGGTCGATCGAGCCGGCGAGCACCCGGGAGCGGGGCGAGGTGGCGCCGCGGGATGATGCGGCGACCGAGGCCGCCGCGACTGAGGTTGCGGCGCGTGTGGCCCGGGCGAGCCTTGGGACGCCCGCCGAGGTCGACGCGGCCTTCATGGCCCTGATGGGATGGGGGCGCGTCGAGGCAGGCCCACCGAGCTCGACGGCGACGCCGTCGAGCCCGGCGGGGGCGCGTGCGGAGGCTGACCCTTCGAGCGCATCCTCGACGCCGCCCAACGGGGCGGCGAGCCCTGAGCGCGAGCTCGCGGCGATGCTGGGGATCACGCCGCGCTAGCCCGCGGCTCGATCACGGACTGACTTCGAAGACAGGTTGAGTTTGGAACAATGGTCCGCGGGCCGGTCGGCGCGCGGCGATGGGATGACGTTTCTCGAGATCGGGAGAAGAGAGGGAGAGTGCGATGGACTCTGGAAAGTTGGTGAAGATCGAGCAATTGCCGGTGCAGGGCACCTACGACCAGGATCAGATCCTGGCGGTCCTGAGCCGGATCGCGTGCACGCCGGGTCTCTTGGACCGGCTGATCCGCTGCGCGGATCGGATGCCGGAGCTGGAGCGGCAGCTCGGCCACTTCGAGGACCGCTGCCGGTCGACGGTGAGCCGCTGCGAGTCGCTGGAGCTGATCGCCGGGGCCTACCTCTGCCCGGAGCAGGTCAGCTTCTCGCGGCGGACGAGAGACGAGTTCTCGAACCGCAGCCAGGTCAAGCTCCACAAGGTCGAGCAGGACTTCGGCGGCGACTTCGTGAACAGCTTCCCGGTACCGCCGGGCAAGAAGATCCGGCTCACCCACGCGCCGCGGCCGGGCTACACGCCCGACCACATCCGGATCGACCTTAATATCGCGGGGGGCGGAAATAACTACTCCGACTTCACCGTACAATTCTATGTCGTCCCGGGCGGCGTCAACTCGGAGCTCGGCCTCGAGATCGGCAACGAGTATGACGGCAATCTCTTCCTGAACAAGGACGGGAGCCAGATCAAGGTGAACTTCCCGGACTACCGGGGGATGCCGCTGGACATCGGCACGATGGAGCGGCTCGCGGTCGTGATCTCGAACAACGGCCCGGCCAACAACCTCGACTCGGCGCACGTCAACATCTTCTATGACAACAACCGCTTCTACGAGCTCTGCAAGGAGCGCTGCGGCTGCGATCTCAAGCGGGGGGCCGTCTAGTCGCCCCCGGGCGGCGAGGCTGAAGGAGGCGGGCGATGGCCAACGAAGCGATCATCCTCGAGCTGAACGCGGCTGCCGACTGGGACGGCACGTCGCTGACGGCGCTCAATCGTGACGCAGCGATCGTCACGGGGCGCCGCTACTACAAGTTCAACATCAACGGCCCGGCGGGGGTCCTCGAGGCGGACCTCGGCGGGCTCTTCTCGCCGGTCAGCGCCAAGCTGGTCGGGGTCGCGTACTCGTCGTGGAGCCCGGCGTCGAAGGGGCGGGTCGTCGCCCCCGACGGCGCCGGGACCTTCCGCCAGGAGATCACGCTCAAGCCGACGGTCCAGTACGTGATGATGTTCCCGGGCGACAAGCTCGCGTTCGTCACGACCGAGGACCGCGGGCCGCTGACGCTGATGGTGAACGAGCTGACCGAGGCCGACTCGGTCGCCTGGGGGCTCGGCCACGGGCCCTTCACGATGCCGACCCGCTTTCGGATCATCCGCCAGGCGGGGGCGGCCTTCGTCCCGAACCTCGGCGCGGTCTGGCAGCCGGCCTTCACCTACGACGCGAGCACCGGGCTCATGGTCGTGACCGACGATGGCAGCGGGATGATCCCGGCGTCGTCGCTCTGCCTCTACCCGCGCTTCCAGGGGTGCTACGTGACGCTCCGCTACGCCGGGAGCGCGGCCGACGGGCACGTCCACGTCGTCGACAACCTGACCCGCAAGTCGCTGGTGGTCCACCCCGCGGGCCTCAAGGACGTCGAGTGGTCGCAGGTGTTCTACGTCAGCCACGACGACGGGATCGCCCTCGAGGCGACGCCAGCGGCCCCGGGGGAGACGATGGTCTGCGACCTCGAGCTCGCGGTCGTTCATCCCAGCGACCGCCTCCACGGGCGCTACGCGGGGGGGCTCTAGGCCATGCTCCTCGATCGCCACCGGGTCGCGCGGCTCATCGAGCTCTCGGCGATGGAGCGCGCGGTCAAGGGCCCGGAGCGGCTGCTCCGCGAGGAGGAGGTCAAGCTCTTCATCAAGGCGGCCTACGACGACGCGACCGATGCGGCGCGCGCAGAGTTCATGAAGCGCGTGCAGGCGATGCCGACGAGCGCCTGGCCCTGGTCGGCGGTGCAGGTGACCACGAGCCGCGGGGGCGGTGGGGTCAGCCTCGGGAAGATCGTCGCGGTGCCGAAGCCGACCGTGGCGACGGTGCCGGCGGCGCTGGTGCTGCTGCGCGGGCAGGCGGCGTCGGTGGACGCCGATCCGGGGGATCGGCTGCCGGACGCGGGGATGCCCGGGGCGGTCGAGTGGGAGCCGTTGATGAAGGCCCTGGAGAGCTGGGACACGGCCGCGGTGAAGACGTGGATCGGGCCGCAGGGGTGGGTGAGCCCGATGGGGACCGTCGCGGGGGCGATGGATCTTCCTGGGGGCATGGACGACGACGCCGCGACCGCGGGGGCGCCTGCGGGCGGAGGAGCGATGCCGGCCGGGCAGGGGGCGGCGGACGAGCCGGCCGACGGTGGGGGAGGACGCGCGCTCGAGGGGACGCAGAGCGGGGGCGTGCCGGCGCCGCAGGGCGAGGTTTCGCGCTGGACGGGGTGGCGGCACCCGGCAGTGCTGGCCGCTGGTGCGGCGGCTGTGGTGACCGTGGGGGTCGTGATCTACCGGGTCGGGCGGCGTCGCAGCCTCGACCGGCTCTCGGCGGAGATCCGTCGTCAGGGGGAGGCGCCGTGACGCGGAGCGGCTGGGTGGCGCTCGGGACCGGGGTCGGGGTGGCCGGGGTCTTTGGGCTCATGCTGGCCGCGAGCCGGCGGGCGAGCGCTGCCGAGGCCTCGTCGTCGTCGTCGGGCGGGTCGACGCAGGGCGATGGGGGCGTGGCGACTCTGGAGGATGTCCCGCCGCTTCCGACCGCGCGCGATGTGCGGGGCGACCTCTCCCGGAACTGGGGCGACACGCCTGCGGATCTTCGGCCGCTCTTCCTGCTCGCGGAGGAGCAGGCGCGGATCGCCGGGGCCGGGCGGATCCTCGCGGTGATCGCCTACCGGGAGTCGCGCTTCGTGACGACCGCCCACAACGGCGATGCGCCCAGCGAGACGACCGAGCGCGCGGCGTCGCGGCGGGCGTACGATCGCGGCAAGGACCGCAACCCGCCGCTGCGCTTCGGCGAGCGGGCGGCCGATTTTGGGAGCGGCGGGCTCTTTGGGCTGCTCGCGCCGTACTTCCTGTGGACTGGGGTGCCGGAGGTCGGCGAGCGGGCGCCGCTCCTCGGGGGCCGCCGGAGCTGGTCTTTGAGCCACGCGTCGCGGCCTTCGCGGCGGCGGTCTACATGCAGCGGATCTTGAAGCACTACCGCGTCGACGATCACGCGGATCTTCGCGCGGGGTGGGCGAGCCCGACGCTGCTCACGAGCGCTCGCGGCGGGCAGACCTACGGCGAGGTGCGGGCGCGCTTTGTGGCCGACGCGGGCAAGCTCGGCGTCGATCTCGAGGACCGGGCGACGATCCCCGGCAAGAAGCTCGATCCGAAGGCCTGGCCGGGGGTGCTGGCGGTGTTTGAGGGGCTCGTGGGCCGAGGCGCCGGGGCGGTGAAGGAGGTCGCATGAAGGTGGATCTCAGCTGCTACGGGGAGAAGGTCGCCGAGCTCGCCGATCGCGTCGGTGACTTCGACCTCCGCTCGCCGATGGACGTGCATTCCTGGTACCGCGTCGAGTGGGAGGCGATCGCCGAGACGATCGGGTTCGTCCAGGAGCTCGACGTGGCGCTCGCGGCCGTGCGGATGGTGCGGGATCGAGTCGCTGCGACCGGTGCGGCTGCGGTGCAGGCGTTCTCGAGCTGGCTTCGGGCGCAGCGGCCGACGCTCGAGGACGGCGAGGCGCGGGTGCAGGAGGCTGTGCTCGGGCAGGTGATCGCGGCTGGGCGCGAGCGCGGCGAGCTCTGGCGGGTGAGCGCCGACCCCACGTCGCTCGCGGGCGGGGCTTGCTTCGGCGAGGGGCCGCGCTCGCGGCGGGTGTTCTATCCGGACACGCCGGCCGGGTATTTCGGCGAGGGCTGGAGCGGGCCGCCGCCGCGGGCCGAGAGCGCATGCGGCTGGCAGACGCCGCTTGTGCTGCATGTCGGGACATTTCCGTGGGTGTACTCGTCGCGGCTCGCCGGGGCTGGTCCCGGGGTCCGGTGGGCCTCAGGGGGCGTGCAGCCGGCCGTGGCGGGGCTGCGGGCGATGGCGGGGATGTTGGAGCCCGGCGAGAACCTCCGGCAGGACGCCCGGCAGGTCGCCGTGATCTTCGAGCACTTCGCCGCCCAGACGGCGCCGCTGGTCGATCGGCTGCCCGAGTACCTCCCGGGCCGCGGGAAGCCGGGGCAGCTCTACCGCAAGGGCGGGTTTCTCTATGTCCATCAGGGCAGCCTGCATGTCGTCGGCCTCGACGGGCCGCGGGGGCGGATCGCGGCGCCGGCCTACAACTACGTCCTGCGGCGCTTCGCGTGCTTCTTCGCGGTCCGGCGAGCGGCCCTGCGGGCGCTCCTGGCGTTGCCGTCGGAGGTCCAGCGGATCGCCGAGCGGTCGACGGACCCCTGCCTGCGGGCGGTCGTCGAGGAGGTGATTCGTGCGGGCTGATGGGGCGCTGGGGTCGACGGGCGGAAGCGCGCTGGACTACGATCCCGGTATGCGCAAGGCCGGTCTCGTCGTTCCTGTTCTCTTCGCTCTGGTCCTCCACGGCTGCAAGGAGGAGCCGGTGAAGAGCGAGTTCGGCGAGCCCTGCGAGCCCAACGGATGCGCGGATGGGCTCGCCTGCTGGCCTCGTCGGCTATTGCGAGGAGACGTGCGAGAGCGACAACGGCGACTGTTCGCTCGTTGACGGGTGGGTCACGAGTGCGACGGCGGGGGTCTGCCACATCGTCTGCGATGAGCAGCAGGCATGTGCCCGCAGGATCTGGGACCCCGTGGGAGTGCGCGCATCACGGTGCTGTGCAGCGGAGTGACTGAGAACGATGATCGTGGATCCAAACAGCCGCGTCTTCGATCGGGTACCGGACCTCTTCACGAGCCCGTTTCCGGGAGCTGATTCCTACGCTGACGATGCCTTCGCGCAGCTACTCGCCCGCACGACTTCCGGCGGATCGACGGTGGGGCAGGCCCTCCTGACTCAAGCTGGGGCGCAAGCCTGGAACCAGGCCACCCAGATGATCTGGAAGTCGAAGGCGACGCTGTCCGGCGACCTCCTCGGCGGTCTCTGGTCGAAGGTCGCCTGGGTGGAGGATGGCAGGATGCGATCCGGGGGCATTCTGGCCGAGGTCGCGTTCCCTGCAGACGACGACCCGCGCAGATCATCCGAGCGATCGGGACGTGTCGGCCTCGACCTGGCTCTCAACGCCGTGAGCGCTGTACCCGTGGTCGGCTGGGTTGTCGGGATCGCTGTCGGGATCGGCAAGGCGCTGGCCCCTCTCTTCGCAGGCTTGATCCAGGGCAACGACATCCCGTCGGAGCGACGCGCGATGTTGCCGTGGCGTCGCTACAACGAAAAGGTCGATCAGGAGTGGGTTCGCACCTTCATCAAGATCGAGGCGGGAGGGGCCGACTGGACGATGGCTTTCTCCCCGCCCACCGACGCCCGCCCGTGGAAGCTCGCCGACGGCCTAGACGACGACGGCAACCCCATCGGCCAGGTGCTCGCGCCCTTCGCCGGCAAGTCGGTCGCCTGGAACGGCGCCTACGGCTGCCTGCCGGGGACTTTCCGCGTCGCCGGGATCCTCCAGCACCGTGGCCGCCCGAACCCGCCGGACTCCGAGCTCCGCTTCTACAGCGACGGCACGCTGATCCAGCGCTACGGCGACTTCACCCAGACCGGCGACTTCTACCCGTGCCTGCAACAGGTCGCGGGCACGGCCTGGCAGCAGATCGCCGCCGGCGGGCCGGACACGTTCAAGGTCGACTGCGCCGCGCTCGATCGCCTCTGGCGGGACTGGTTCACCGCGCTCTACACGTCGGCGATGGACCAGGGCCACGGCGACTGGCTCCTCGCCTACCTCGCGCGCGAGATCGGCGGCGAGTGGCGGCTGGGCGCCAACGCCTCGGGGGCGCTGCGGGCCGAGGCGGTCGACGGGACCACGGTCCCGCTGGTGACCCCGGGGACCTTCGACGTGGGCGCCCTGGCGACGCCCGCGTCGCGGACCTCGTGCATGTACAGCGACGTCGACGGCGAGCGCGGCTCTCGGGTGCAGAGCGCCTACCTCCCGAAGAAGTGGACCCGCGACCCGGCGACCCGCGCCTACCTCGCGCCGCCGATCGACGCGCGGACGGTCGATCGGCGCGTGACGTGCGTGCCCTGGCCGCCGGGGGAGCTGCTCCTGGCGAAGTACCGGCGGGCCGACGACGTGATCGTGCTGCCGGCGATCCGGGCGGTCGCCGAGCTCCAGCGCCGCCGGCTCTCGCGGAGCCTCGACTGCGCGTACGTCCGGCCGGATCCGGTGGGCGACAAGCCGGCCTATGCGGCGTTTCGGGATCCACGGCTGCGGGCGCTCTGCCGCGCGATGCGGAAGCGGCTGCTGGAGCACCCGTCGCGGTTCCTGGTCGAGTACGAGACGGCGCGCGAGGTCGATCCCGAGTACGCGGCGGCGCTGCGCGACGCGGGCGTGCCGACGACATTGCCGCAGCGGGCGGCGGCGAAGTTCCGGATGCGGACGGCGATCAACGCTCCGCCGCTCGATCCGAAGACGCCCGAGCCGGCGGCGCCGATCGGGCCGCTGGGTGGGCTTGCGTTTGATCCGGACCCCGCGCCGCGCGGGGGCGATCGCTGGCTGGGGCCGGCGGTCCTCGGCGGCGCTGCGCTGGCGACGACGATCGCGGTCGCGGTCGGTGTCGCCCGGAGTCGGCGGGCACGTGGGCGATGAATTCCTCGATGAGTGATGGGGCGCGCGTGAGCGCGAGCGCGAGTGAGCGCGCGATGTGGACGGTGCGGGAAGAGGAGGTGGAGCGTGCAGTGGGGCGTACAGCACGTCAGGATCACGCTGGAAGAGGGCGAGTCGGGCGAGCTCCTGGTCATCGAGCAGACCAGCGACGGGCGCGTCGTCTGTGAGCGTGGGTCGGCCGCGAAGGGGCGGCGGGAAGCGAAGGGCGCGGAGGCCGGTGCGGAGGCGGCCGCGAAGACCCCGTCGGTGAAGCCCCCGGCCGAGGCCGCGGCCAAGGAGCCCGAGAGCAAGGCTCGCGGAGCGCGTGGCAAAGGTGGGTCGAAGGCTGGGGCGAAGGCTGGCCCTGCGCCTGCGAAGGCCGAACAACGCGGGGAGAAGGCGCCGAGCAGGCCCAAGGAGAAGGCGACGTCGGCGGAGAAGGCGGAGCCCGCGGAGGCCCCTGCGAAGACGCCGTCCGCGAAGGCGAAGCGCGGGCGCCCGAAGAAGGCGCCGAGCGAAGCAGCGAGCCCGAAGGAGAAGGCCGCCAAGGCCGAGCCGCCGAAGGCGCCCGAGCCCGAGCCCGAGGCTCGCGCACGCAGGCGGCGGACCTCGCTCGAGTGGAAGGCGGTCCGCGATCACGAGTACGACGGCTTCGCTGCGACGTCGGGCAAGGGCCTCTACAAGGTCCTGATCACCCGCGGCTCGCAGTGGGCGCTCTTCTACGAGCGACCTGGCGCCTGGCCGCGGCATCTCGGGTGCTTCGAGCTCCTCGATCGCGCGAAGGCGAAGGCCCAGGAGCTGCACGACGGCGACGGGGGCGAGCCGGAGCCCGAGGTCGTGACCGCGGGCCAGATCGCCCAGGCCTGTCCAGCGCCGGTGAAGTCCGTGGAGCCGCCGGTCGAGACGGCGGCCGAAGTCGAGCCTGAGGCGCCGAAGCCGAAGCGGGCCCCCCGGGCCGCGAAGGGGACCGGAAAGGGCAGGGGACGGGGGAAGGCCAAGGCCAAGGCGGAGGCAGAGCCCACCGCGAAGCCGGAGGGCGAGCCTGCGCCCGCGGCTCCATCCGAGCCCGCGCCGACGCCCACGCCCGACACCACCGAGGCCGCCCAGGACAAGGAGCTGACCGCCTCTTTCGCGGGCGCGGTCCTCGAGATCCTCGACCAGGAAGAGGACGACTAAGATGGCCCTTCAACCAGGTTCGATCTACGCGGTCGAAGGCCGCCACTACGTCGACAGCCAGGGCGTCCTCAACCTCGCCGCGGCCCATGACGTGATCCCGCAGGCGAACGGTTGGCGAGTCCTCGTGCGCGGGGGCGCGCTCGCGTGCGCGCGCGTCGAGGGGCGACCTGAACTGCCGCGCCAGCGCGGGGCGCTCTACGAGGTGCGGGCCGAGGGCGCCGCGGACCTCCCGGCCTCGCGCGACGCCTGGGTTGCGGCCGGCCTCGTCCGGGCCCAGGGAGCCCTTCGAGGCTGGCCGGGCGAGGACGCACGAGCCCTCGCCCCCACCAAGAAGCCCAAGACCGCGTGCGGCTGCGGCCCCTCGTGTGGCTGCGGGCCTTGCCGGCTGCGCCACGGCAGGCCGGCCCACGATCACGATCACGCCCACGACCACCCGCACGGAGCCCACCGATGACCGCCGCCGAGATCTTGGAGCAGGTCCTCCCGCGGTGGCGCGCCAGCCTCCCGCCCCGCTTCACGCCGGAGTACATCGACGGCTTCATCGCCCGCTCTCGCCCCGCGCTCGAGGCGATCGTCGCCCGGGCGATGACCCTCCACCGCGCCCGCCGCGGCGCGAAGCCCCGGACAGCGGCCGAGTTCGCGGCCTACGGCGCGCTCGTCGACCGCGAGCGCCCGCGCGACGCCGAGCCCGACGCCGCGGTCCTGCGTCGGGTCCAAAAGCGCCTCGACAAGCTCCTCGCCCGCGACGCCTCGCCCGAGGGCCAGGAGACCGCGACCCGCCTCGGCCTCGACTACGTCGAGCTCCGCGCCGAGGCGATCCTCCTCCGCCAGACCGGCTGGGACGCGGTCCCGCTCCTCAGCCGTCGGCCCGCGCTGGCGATCCTCTCGGCCGCGTCGGTGGTCGCCGTCCGCGACGCGGCCGCCCACCTCCACATCTTCCCGGGCCTCCAGGACGCGGCCGACAAGCTCCGCGGCGAGTGGGAGGAGGCCCATCGGCAGGTGGTCGAGCTGCGTGATGAGATCGCGGGAGGCGCTCGCCTCGAGCGCTTCGCCCTCGCGCTCTGGTCGCGGACGCGGGCGCTCGTCGCCGCCGCCGAACCCGCCTACGCAGTTGCCCACGATCTCGACGAGACCCCGCCCGACCTCCGCGACAAGTCCTGGCGAACCGAGGCCAACCTCCGGGCGATCCGCACGGTCCTAGCGAAGGAGCCCGGGGAGCTGAGCGCCGAGGAGCTCCAGGCGATCGCGCAGTACTCGGGCTGGGGCGGCCTCTCGATCGACAAGATCCGCGACCAGCTCCCGTCCTCGATGGTCCCCGAGACCTTCGGGCTGATCCACGAGTACTACACGCCGACGGCGATCGCCGAGACGATCGCCGAGACCCTCTGCCCGCTGCTCCCGGAGATCGCCGGCAACGACGGCGTCGTCCGGGCGCTGGAGCCGAGCGCGGGGATCGGCCGCCTCGTCCGCGCCTTCAGCCCCCGCCGCTGCCTCGCGCTCGAGGTCGGCGGCCAGATCAAGAAGATCGCCTGGACCGCGGTCGAATTTTCAAAGGTGAGCGCGACGCTCCTCGGCGCCCTGCGGCCCGACGTCGAGGTCTTTCACATGCCCTTCGAGCGCTGGGTGGTCCGCGAGGGCGCGCGCTACCGCGGGACCTTCGGGCTGGTCGTCGCCAACCCGCCCTACGGCGAGCGCGGGGCGATGGCCCGCGAGGATCCCGATGAGTTCTTCCGCGAGAAGAGGGCCTTCGCCTACTTCATGCGGCGGACCCTCGATCTCCTGGTCCCTGGGGGGATCGGCGTGTTCCTGGTCCCTGCGGGCTTTCTCAGCGGCAACCTCAACCGCGGCCTCCGCGAAAAACTGCTCCGACGCCATCACCTCCTCGGCGCCTTCCGGATGCCGAGCCACGACCCCCAGGGCCGCGAGACGGTCCCCGGCGCGTCGGTGGTGATGGACCTCGTGTTCTGGCGAAGCCGCGGCGGCGAGCTGACCGAGGTCGACGCCGCCGACGAGCCGATCGTCGAGGGCGAATACTTCTCGGCGCACCCCGATCAGATCCTCGGGACCGAAGACGGCGCCTTCGCGGGCGACGACGAGGCCGGCAAGGCCCGCCGCTGGCGCTACCAGGTCACCGGCGAGCTCCCGCGCGGGGGCCCTGCCGCTGCGCCCCGGCCGCTCTGCACGACCTGCGTGCTCACCTCGATCGCCCCGCGGGCCGAGCTACCCCCACGGTCCAGACCGTCGCGCAGACGGCCGACGACCTGATCCCGGCCGACGTCGATCCGGCGCTGCGCCCCGCGCTGGAGCTCGGTCGCCGCGTCGGTCGCTACCTCGCGGCCGTCGGCGCCGATGACTCGGAGAAGGCCGCCCAGCTCTGGCCCGAGCTCGTCGCCGCCCTCGGCGACTACGTGGCGACCTCCGGCGATCCCTGGCGCTCACGGCCGCTGCGGGCCTCGCCCGACGACCGCCACATCGTCGCCGCCCAGCAGCTCCTCAACGCCTTCGAGCGCGGCGGGACGCTGGCGCCCGCGCTCCAGCAGGCGCCGCGGGTCGAGCCCCGCTTCGGGGCAGCCCGACGACGTCGTCGCCCAGGCCGAGGCGCTCTTTCGGCAGCGGCGCGCGCTGACCATCGACGCGCTCCTCGACTTCCACCGCGCGCAGGGCGGCGCCCTCGCGCAGGAAGAGGCCCTCGCGGCCTCTTCGCGGCCGAGTGGGCGCTCGACGGCGACGCCTGGGACGAGCTCCTCCCGGCCGACGCCTACCTCACCGGCAACGAGCTCTGGGCCCGCCACGATCGCGCGGCCGCGCGCGCAGCCGCGGGCGACGAGCAGGCCTGAGTGCAGGTCCGCCGCCTCCTCGAGGCGATCGCGCCCGCGGTCTTCGACGACCTCACGGACCTCAGCCCCCACCACGGCTGGGTGCCGCTCGACCTCGTCGCGGGCTGGCTCTCCGAGACCCTCAACGCCCGCTACGGCGCGCGTCGAGCTCGAGCGCGAGGGCGGCCTCGTCCAGGTCCGCGGCCACGACTACGCGAAGAGCAAGGAGAAGCCCGCGCGCTCGCCCCCGAGGCGCTCGCGTTCCTCGGCTACTACAACCACGACCCGGAGCTCTTCAAGCCGCCGCGGGACCGCGACCGCGAGCGCGGCCCGGTCACCCGCGAGGAGCGGGCCGCGAAGAAGCAGAGCCTCGCCGAGCGCCGCCTGGCGATGGCGAAGCGCTGGGCGGACTCCTTCCGCGCGTGGGCAAGCGGCGACGAGGAGCGGCGCGAGGCGCTGGCCCGCGCCTACAACCGCGCCTTCCGCGGGCGGATCGTCCCGACCTTCTCGCCGGAGCCCCTCGAGATCGCCCGCTGGGGCCCGCAGGCGCCGAAGCTGCGGTCGCACCAGGTCGCCGGCGCGCGCCGGGTGCTCGCGCAGCGCGGGGGGCCTGGTCGCCTTCGACGTCGGCGTCGGCAAGACCTACACGGCGCTGGCGATCATCGCCCGCGCCCGCCAGGAGGGCTGGGTGCGACGGCCGGTGATCCTGGTCCCCGGGTCGCTGGTCTGGAAGTGGCACGACGACATCCTCTGCACGCTGCCCGACTACCGCGTCGAGGTGATCGGATCGAAGCGCCGCCGCCTCACCCGCGGCGCCCGCAAAGGGCTCGGTGACCTCCGAGGTCGACACCCCGCAGGAGCGCGCGCAGAAGTGGATCGCGCTCCAGACCGGCCAGATCGACGTGGTCGTCCTCAGCTACGACGCGCTCGGCCGGACCAAGATGAACGAGGACGCGGTGATGGCCTACATCGACCAGGTCGAGGCCGTCGAGCGCTCGCTTGCGCTGCGGCGTCGCGCCCTCGCCGAGAAGGCCAAGACCGCCAAGGGGCGGGACAAGCTCTCGGAGCGCGAGCGGGCGCTCTTGGAGCACGGCACGCGGGCGTGGGTCGAAGAGGTGCTCGCGCTGCCCTCGGGCTGGGAGTACGACCCCGGCGTCGCCTGGGACGCGATCGGATCGACATGCTGGTCGTCGACGAGGCGGCCGCGTTCAAGAACCTCTACATGCCGCAGGCCCGCGAGGACGGCGGCGTGCCGAAGTTCATGGGGGGGCGGCGGCGAGGGGTCCGACCGCGCGTGGCAGCTCGACTTCCGGGCCGCGGCCGTCCGCCGCCAGACGGGCGGCGCGGGGATCGTCCTCCTGACCGCGACGCCGGCGAAGAACAGCCCGCTCGAGTTCTACAACCTGATCCAGCTGATCGACCGACCGGGCCTTCTACCGCTCGCCGGGATCCGCGACCCCGAGCAGTTCATCGATCGCTTCATCAAGATCGAGTACCGCGAGGTCCTGGACTCGACCTTCGAGGTCACGAAGGCGAGCGCGGTCACCGGCTTCAAGAACCTCGATGACCTGCGGACGATCATCTTCACCTACGCCGAGTTCCGCACGGCCGCCGAGGTCGGCCTCAAACTCCGCGCCCGGTGGTCGAGACGATCACGATCACGATGGACGACGAGCAGGAGGCGAAGTACGCCCGCTACGTCGCCCAGATCGAGGAGATCCTGCGAAACCCGAACCCCGAGGGCGGCGAGAGCTACGCGATCCTGGGCCTGCTCGCCCGCCTGTCCCTGATCGCCCTCCACTCGGCCCTCGACGAGGGCTACAGTTTCAGGACCGCGCTCGAGGGCGGCCAGGTCGAAGCGGCGGATCTACCAGGACGGCGGGCCCGTCAGCGTCACGCTCGCGCCTGCCGCGGCCGACCTACGAGAGCCCGAAGCTGACCGAGTGCGCCAAGCGGGTCGCCGCGAGCCCGCACTGCGGCCACATCATCTTCTGCGAGCCGACCGCCTGCCACAAGTGGCTGCGCCAGGTGCTCGTCGACCACGGGATCGACGAGGCGCGGATCGCCGTCCTCAACGCCGAGGAGACCGGCCCCGCCGACCGGATCCGGATCGCCCGCGAGTTCAACGGCCTGTCCTCCGAGCCACCTGCGCCGGGCACCTGCGCCCGCCCGAGCGACAGCGCCATCGCGCCGAAGTACGACGTCGTGATCGCCAACTCGGTCGCCTACGAGGGCGTCGACCTCCAGGTGCGCACCTGCGCGATCCACCACGCCGACCTGACCTGGACGCCCGCCGATCTCGAGCAGCGCAACGGCCGGGGCTTTCGCCAGGGCAACACGCTGGGCACCGTCCAGATCTTCTACTACTTCGCGGACGGCTCGACCGACGGCTACCGCTTTTCGCTGATCGACGGCAAGGCCGGCTGGCTCGGCGAGCTGATCAAGTCGCAGGTGCGCGACACCAACAACCCGGCGGCGCAGCAGCAGCTCACGCCCGAGGACATCCTCTTGATGATCTCCCGCAACAAGGAGAAGACGCGGGCCCTCCTCGAAGGAAAAGCGGAAGCGCCAGGCCGAGGAGGCCCGCGCCCGCATCGCCAAGGAGGCCGCGCGCCTGCTTCGCCAGGCCGCCGGCCGCTTCCGCGATGCCCGCGCCACGACCGACGCGGAGAAGGCCGCCCGCTTGCGCGACGAGGGCGAGCAGCGCCTCCTCGACCTCGAGCAGGTCAGCGCCGATGCGTGGCCGTGGGCGCCGTGGATGTACACCGTCCGCGAGACCGACATGCTCGTCCCTGAGAACGGCGGCGCGCCGGTCTACGAGGGCCTGCGGCTGACCCGGCCTCGCGTCGGCGCGCCCGACCAGCTCGACTTCCTCGAGTTCGGCCGGATCGTCCCCGGCGACGACGGCGACAAGATCGGCCTGCGTGCTGCCGGCTCGCCGAGCTGGCAGCTCGTCAGCTATGCCGGGACGCTGAACGGCTCGCCGATCGCCGCGACGGAGCTGCCCCGCGAGGGCGGCCCGATGTGGCCCGACGACGACGACAGCCGCACCGCCGCGGCGATCGAGCGCAAGATCGGCGAGGTCTTCCGCTACGGGAAGTTCGAGGCGCTCGGCTGGCGCGGCGCCAGCGATGCGTGGCTGGAGAAGTGGTGGCCGCGCTTCTCAGGCGCGATCACGACCGGCCTCGCCGGCTCGTTCCACCGGGAGCAGGCGCCCGTCGTCGACGCCGAGGGCCTGGCGATCGCCGCGGGCGACGAGCTGCGCGGCATGACGCTCTTGCCGCCGACCCGCGCCGGCTGGCAGCGCTTCCTCGAGCTCGCGCCGAAGAGCGGGGAGAGCTACTCGACCCTCAAGGAGATCGGGCTCTCCTGGTGGGGCCGCAAGATCCCCCAGAACCTCCTCGCCGAGGCCAAGCGCGAGCGCGAGGCAGAGGAAGAGGAGACCGGCGACGAGGCGACGACCACGAGCACGCCGACGGAGGGCGATCGCCTCCGCAAGGGCGCCGCGATCGAGGCGGTCGAGCACCCCGAGTTCCCGCCCGCCGTCACCGAGCAGATCGCCGCCGACCACCTCCGCACCGATCCGACCCACTATGACCAGGCGCCCGCCCCCGAGGCGACCCCCGACGCCCCGCCCGACATCATCCAGCTCAGCGCCGCGGCGCGAGCTCGCCGTGCCCAAGCCGAGGCCGAAGAGGTCGCCCGCATCGAGCGGATCGCCGGTGACGACACGGGCCTCCGCGACCTCGCCCTCCAGCTCGGCGAGCTCGCCGACCCGATCGAGAAGTCGCCCCGCGAGATCGCCGACTGGTTCGACGCCAAGGGCTACGGTCGGCTCGCCGACCAGATCCACGAGTACCTCGACGAGGGCGGCCCCTTCGGCGGCCTCCTCGAAGAGCTCGCCGAGCTCCTCCGGGAGAGCAACGAGGACGACGTCGTCGGCGCCGACGCCGACGGCCTCACGGTCCCGATCGACGCCATCGAGAAGGACGGCACCCGCGAGTACGTCATCCGCCAGGAGCCCGAGGGGCTCGCCCGCCGCTACATCAAGCGTCTCGGCCCCGTGCTCGACGAAGACGGCGAAGAGTCCGCCTTCGTCCACGTCCGCGACGTCGACCTTGTCGGCAGCGAGGGCGAGCGCCTGAAGAAGGGCGACCCGCTCGTCAACTTCCAGGTCACGCGCTTCAACGAGGCCGAGCTCCGCGAGCGCTGGCACCACTTCCAGATGCTCGCCAAGGCCCTCCGCCGCGCCCCGCAGGAGATCGAGCGCGCCCGCCAGCTCCTCGTCTACGCTGCCGTCCTCGTCCGCGCCCCCAAGTGCATGGGCACCGCCCGCGCGGCGGCCAAGCGCGCCCTCTCAATCGCCATCCGTGAGCACCAGGCGGCGGCCGCCGCCCTTGTCGCCAGCCCCGGCGAGGCCGCCGAACGCCTCGCCCGCGTCGCCCGCCACCTCGCCCGCACCGCCCGCGAGGTCGCCCAGAGCTGCGCCGACGGCCAGGTCCTCCTCGCCGACCCGGAGTTCTCTGTCCCCAAAGACATCCCCGAGGAGCAGGACAAGCCGACCCCCTTCGAGGAGTCGCTCGAGGACTACCGCGACATCACCACCACCGCCCTCCAGGCGATCGCGCCGAAGCCCGACCCCGCGGCGACCCGCGCGATCGAGGCCGCCCTCCAGAAGACCCTCCGCGGCAGGAGGCGCGCATGACCGCGTCCGCGGAGACCCTGCTCCAGGCGATCTTGCCGTCCTGGCGCGCCGAGCTGCCCCCGGCGCTCGCGGGCGACACCTTCGACGCCTACCTCCGCGACCACCGCGCCGAGGTGCTCGAACGCCTGGGCGCCTGGCTCCGCGGGGAGGGAGAGGGCGCGCGCCTGCCGTGGTGGCGCGTCGCCCCGACCATTCCGCGTCACCAGGACACCGACGCGCTGCGCACCGAGGCCGCCGCGATCTTCGAGGCCGTCCGCGCCTACCTCAGCGATCCCGAGTGGTCGATCCTCGACGACGAGGAGCGCACCGAGATCATCCACGCGGCGGTCGTTCCACTCTGGGAGCCGGACGACGCCGACCGCCTCACGCAAGCCGTCGCCGACGTCGACGGCGGCCTGCGCGACGAGGACGACGTCATCGAGGAGATCGCAGCGGCGCTGCGCGACGGCACCGACCCCGAGCTCGAGCTCCACACGATCCTCCCCGACGCCGCCTGCGACTTCGTCCGCATCCACCACCGCCACCTCCCGGAGTGCAACCGCCGCGGCATCGTCCACGCGCTCGCCGCCCGCTGGCGCGGCCAGATCGTCGCCGTCGCCCTCGCGGGCACCCCCACCGGCCGCTGGGGCCGCAGCTCTTCGTGCCCGCCCGAGGGCACCCTCGAGATCACCCGCGTCGCCAGCATCGCGGGCCTGCGTCGCTACGATCGCCGCGGCCGGCTCGTCCCGGTCGGCGCCGCCTCGGCCCTCGTCGCGCGCCTCGTCGACCTCTTGCCCGAGAGCGGCCGCGGCGTCCCCGGCTGCCGCCTGATCACCTACCAGCTCACCTCCGAGGACGGCGCCATCTACCGCGCCCTCGTCGCCAAGGGCCTCCGCCCCGTCGCGCGCTCCGACCACCGCCAAGCGGGCGGCGCCCGCAGCCGCGTCGCCCTCGCCGGCGCCAAGATCCGCTGGGAGGCCGGCCCCGCCGCCGGCCCCCCGGACTGGACCCTCCTCCAGCCGCAGCACCGGCCCGGCGCGCGCGCAGCCTTCGACGCCTTCGAGCGCCGGCACCGAAGGGAGGCCGCATGACCCGCAAGGATCGCGCCCTCGCCACCGACCTCTACGGTCGGATCGTCGGCAACGTCGACGACTTCCACGAGGGTCGCATCGACTACGAGACGTTCTCCGAGCGCCAGCGCGGCCTCTGGACGACCCTCGACGCCGCCGGCCCCGAGGTCAAGCGGGCTGTCCTCGCGGACATCCGCGAGCGCCTCCCCTCGCCGGCGAGCCGCCTCACGCCGCGCCCGACCCCGCTTCACCGTGCGGCCCTCGCCGCCGCCGCCGAAGGTCGGTGGAGCAGCCTCGACAAGTCCGTGCAGCAGGCGATCCGCCGCCTCGCCGAGGACGGCTGGATCGACCTCGACGAGCACATTCCCAACGAAGCCCGAGGTATCGGCCTCACCGCCGCTGGCCGCCTCCTTCTTGCGAGCTGGCGCGTCGCCGAGGGTGCCGAGCAAGGACAGCCCGATCGCCCGCCCCACCTTCGCGCCGCGGAGTTCGCCGCCCTCGCGTGGAGCACGGCCTCCGGCGGCCTCCTCCGCGCCGTCATCCGCGAAGGCGCCGAGGGGAGCATCGACCTCGTCGTTCAACGCGCCCCCTCGCCGCACGCCCCCGCGTACCCCTCGCTCGTCGACCACCACCTCGTCTGGCTCGTCCTCGACACTACCCACCCCGGCGACCGCGTCCTCACCCAGACCTTCCGCGAGGGCATCTCGACCACCACCACCGTCGATGCGCGCCGCGGCGAGCGAGCCCTCGAGCGCCACGCCGACCTGATCGCCGACGCGACCCGCCGCGCGCTCGCCCAACCGCCACTCCCGGACCTCCGCGACATGGACGCGGGCCGCGGCGCCTGGGAGCAGGCCGCGCGCAGCTCCGCCGCCCACGCCTGTCCCCGCTGCTGCTACCGCGTCGGCTCCAACCTCGACTGCCCCACCTGCCGCAGCACCATCCGCCGCGACCCGGACGCCGCCTGGAACACCGCCAAGATCGCCGCCGCCCTCGTCGCCCTCGACTTCCCCGAAGAGCTCGCCGGCCAGATCGCCGACGCAGCGCGCCGCGCCCTCGCCACCGTCACCGCGCTCGACCTCCTCACGCGCGACTTCTTCGACGCCTGGGCCGTCCGCTTCACCGAGCACACCGCCAACCTCGTCGCCGCTGATCGCCACCTCGCCCGCGACCTCGTCGAGGCCCAGATGCTCGCGCCGTGGTTCGCGCTCCCCAAGCGTGAGCCCGCACGCACGCTCGCGCTCCCGCCCGAGCCTTCGCCCGACGAGCTCGCCGCCCAGCCGCGCGCGCTCCTCCGCCATCTCCTCGCCGCCCGGATCCCCGCCGAAGAGGCCCGCCGCCGCGTCCGCACCCACGCGTGCATCCGCCGCCTCGTCTCTGCCGTCGCCGAGCTCTACGGCCCCGACGCCCGCCTCGCCGGGGACCTCCTCGCCCCCGCGATCGTGATCCACCGCGGCGGCCGCCCTGTCCTCCACCACGTCACCACCCTCCTCGGCGAGCGCACCATCACGGCCCCCGACCTCACGAGCGACGACCGCTACACCATCGAGCGCCGCCTCGCCGACCTACGCGCTCGCCTCGTCGACGCCGTCGCCACCGAGCACGCCTGCTGCTTCGGCGAAGACGACGACGGCAGCGCCATCGACCTCGCCCTCCAGCGCCTCCGCGCCGAGATCACGAGCACGTCGCGCGCGACCACCGACGCCGCCACCACGATCACCCTCACGCCCGAGCAACGCCTCTGGCTCCTCGACCTCCTCGCCGGCTTCGTCGAGGACGACGATGCCAACCGCGACAAGACCGAAGAAGGCCCGCCGCCGCCGCAGGTCGAGTGGGCCCGCGCGCTCGCCGAACGCCTCTCCGCCGAGATCGCCGCCCTCGCCGAACAGCCCACCGAGGAGTCGACCGCATGACGTCCCGCCTCGCACTCGTCGTCGCCACCACCCTCGGCCTCGCCACGGGCCTAGTCGGCGGCTACCTCGCCCTCCAACCGCGCGGCTGCGATCAGCCGGCGGGTCACCTCTGGAGCGTCGGCCCGGACACCTTCGTGGACGGCCCCTTCGTCGACCTCCTCGCCGCGAAGCTGGTCCACGAGTCGGCGGGCGAGTGGACCCTCTTCGTGCTGCGCAAGTTCGGCATCTTCCTCAAGAAGGTCAGCGACCGGCCGCTCTTGCCCGGCCAACTCGGGCCCCTCTACCAGATCCGCGACGAGCCCGACGCGAACCGCAACGACGACGACGTCCAGGTCTTCCTCTCCGAGCTGGTGCGCCTCGGGGTCCTGCACCGCGGCCGGAACTTCCGCTCGTGGGACGACGTCCGGGAGGCGGTGTAGCCATGGCCCGCGCACCCGACTGGGAGAAGCTGGCGATGGCTGGCGGCAGCCCGAGCCCGGTGTGGCCGCTGCCGACCGTGACGCCGAAGTTCGCGACGTGGAGCCTCGGCGGCGGGAGGCCCTTCGGCTGCGCCGCCGACAAGTGCGAGCGCTGGCACGCCGGCATCGACCTCACCGGCGCCCCCGACGGCGCGCCGATCCTCGCGCCCGAGGACGCGCTCGTCGTCGGCATCGATCGCGGCTGGAGCTCGGGCTCGAAGGCCGCGTTCCTGCGCACCGACTCGGGCCTCTTCCTCGTGCTCGGCGGCTTTGGGCCCGGCTCGCACAAAGAGTTCGACATCTCAACCGGCCAGCGCGTGCGCCGGGGCGACAAGCTCGGCCGCGTCCTCGGCTCCTACGGGATGATCCACCTCGAGACCTACGCCGCCGCGGAGCGCACCGCGAACTCGGTGTGGTGGCGCGGCGAGCCGCCGCCGGAGGGCCTGCTGAACCCGACGCATTACGTCGAGCGCATGGTCGGCGACAAGGTGTCGCTGCTCCAGACGCGCCAGCGTCACGAGGCGCTCAAGACCCTCGGCCACTTCAAGGGCGACGTCGCCGCGCCATGGAGCGACGCCTCGACCGGCGCCCTCAAGGCCGCGCAGAAGGCCCTCGGCGTCGCGGTCGACGGTAAGTGGGGCCCGATCACCGAGGACGCGATCCAGCGCGCCCTCGCCAGCAAGGAGAGCTGCACCGGCGACGAGTGCAACCCTGGCAACACAGCGCCGCCCGGCACCACCACGCCGCCCGAGAACACAGCGCCGCCCGAGACGCCGCCGAGCACCGGCCCGAGCACCGACGCGGTCGGCTCGCTCGGCCGGATCGGCTGGCTGCTGATCGGCGGTGTCGCTGTCACCAGCGTCGCGGTCGGCGTCTTCGTGGCGACCCGGAGTCGAACGGATTAGCGGGCAAGGCCCGCGGGAAGGGCAGGAGGAAGGTCATGGACAACAGGAACGTGGAAGCAGCACAGCGGCTCGTCGATGCCGCTCTGACGAAGTTGGAGATGCCGGAGGAGCTGAGGCGGGTGGTCAAGCAGATCGCCGAGATCGTGATCCTCACGGCCCTGCAAGAGCCGGAGGAGCCCCACGCGGACGCGCCGCCGCTTCAGGAGGAGCCGCTTTACCCGTACACGCCGAGCGAGGAGCCCCGCGGTGCGACCACCGACGCGCCGCCCGAGCCGACGATCCACGACGAGATCACGCGCGACAACTGGCGCGCCATCGAGAACATCACCTACGCCGCCTCGCTGACGACGCAGGCCGGGGCCTCGCCCTCGCGCGTCCGCGCCGCCGTCCACGATTACCTGCTCAACCGTTTTATGGTCGAGCAGGTCCTCATCCAGACCTTGCTCGCTCTCCCGCGCGAGCCGCACGCCCACGCGCCCGCAGCTCAGGTCCCCACGCCCTCCGCCACGCGCGCGCGCACCTCTCGTCCCTCCCGCAAGGGAAACGGGCACGCATGAGCCGCGGAGTCCTCGTCACGGCGCTGGTCACCGGCACCGCCCTCGTCGGCGCCGGCTACTACCTGACCCGCCAGCAACGCCCGCGGGCGCTGCCGACCAGCGTCGTCTCGATCATCACCCCGGTGATTGACCTCGGCGTCGCCGAAGAGGTGCTCGCGGCGATGCAGCGGATCCCCGGCGACGAGATCACGGTCGTCCTGCACACGGCCGGCGGCTGCGTGACCTCGTGCGTGCTGATCGCCAACGCCCTGCGGGAGTTCCCGCGCTCGACCGCGATCGTCCCCTACATGGCGATCTCCGGCGGCACGCTGATCGCCCTCAACGCGCGCGCCCTCCAGATGGGCCGCAGCGCCTCGCTCTCGGCCGTCGACCCGATCGTCTTCGGCCAACGCGCCCGCCATATCTCGCCGCAGGAGCAGGCGCCGGGGGTCCACGCGCTCGCCAAGGAGTACGAGCGCGCGATGAGCCGCTACCTGCGCGAGACGCTGGCAGCGCGCCTGCCCGACGCCGACGACACCCAGATCGAGCGGGCGCTCGGCGTCTTCCTCGGCGAAGACGCCCCGCACGAGTGGCCGATCCGCCGGCACCAAGTCGAGGCGCTCGGCCTGCCGGTCTCGCCGGCGACGCGCGTGTGGTCCGACATGGTCGATGGGTACCGGGGGAGGTGGTGGTGACGATGTCCGCCGCGATCGACGAGGTCGTGATCGAGGTCCTGCCGAGGGAGCCGTCCGAGGAGGCAAAGCCCCCGCGCGTCGAGCTCCTGGACGGCCGGCTCTGCACCGAGGTCGAGCTCAAGGCCGCCGTGATCGCCTCGGGCATCGTCTGCGCGCTCGCTGGCTTCGGCCTCGGATACCTGATGGGCCGCGAGGGGAGGAGGTAGCCCGTGCAATTCTCGATGCTCAACTTCTTCACCGGACGCCAGCACCAGCTCGGCGCACTGGTGCTGATGCGCGGCGAGACCTTTATCGAGACGATCGAGGAGGGCGGCATGGCCGTGCTCGTGCTGCTGCGCGGCACCGCCGCGGTCTCGCGCCAGCGGGCCGGCGCCCAGGTCGGTCTCCACCTCACGCCGCGCCTCGGCGAACCTGTGTGGCTGACGAGCCCGGGGACCTACTGCGTCGTCGCCAAGGACCACGTGATCGGCATGCGCATGCTCAAGATCGGAGGCGGGACATGACGGACCTGGACGACCTCGAGAGCGCGCCGGAGACGGCGAGCTACCGCCACTACCGCCGGATGATCTGGCAGGCGATCCGCAGCAAGCACGCGGAAGCCGAGGACGCCGCACGCCTGCGCGGCCTCGCCGACGCCGACGCCCGCAAGGTCGCCGCCCGCGCCGTGCGAGGCGACCTGCGCGCGCTCATGTCGGAGCTGCTGACCCGGGCGTCGGTCCCCGCGATTCTCGACTACCTCGCGGTCGGCAGCGCGTGGGGCGAGGGCGGCGATCGTCTGATCGACCAGAGCGACGCGGTCCTCCAGCTCGTCGACGCTGCCTACCCGCAGCCGACCTGGACGGACCTCGCGCCGCTCGAGGCCAAGGCGGCGGGCAACGACATCCTGTGGTCGACGTGGATCCGCGGCTGGGCCGACGCCCTCCGCGCCACTGGCCCGGCCGCCCGCGCGGCCCTCGAACCGGCCACGAAGCCGGCCGCTCAGGCCGCGCCGGACAAGTCTTCGTCGCTACGACGGTGGGCCCCGTGGCTCGTCGGCGCAGCGGCCATCGTCGGCGCCACGACGCTCGTGGCGGCGACCTCGGAGGAGTGAACGACACGATCGCCCGGGGACACGCGCGCGGGAATTCGGCCTCTCGCACGCATGAAGCCGGGCCAGGGAGGGAAGGAGGAGGAAGCCATGACCATTTTCGACGGCGTCGACATCTCGCCGACGACCCCAAGCACACTTCAGCGGGTGATCCCGTTCGGGCTCCTGGTGCTCAGGACCCTCTACGAGGCGGGCAAAAACCGCGACCGGCGACTCGAGGCGCAGGCCCAGGGCCGGGAGCTGACGTCGGTGCGCGAGATGATGGAGCTCGCCGGCGTCAAGCTGCCCGACGTCCGTGCGGTGGTGGCCGAGCTGCTCGGCGGCTCCGCCGAGCTCGCCCAGGCCGCGACGCTGATCGCGGAGAACCCCGACCTCGGGACGCTTCTCCAGAAGGCCGCGGGCTTCACCGCGCCGCAGCCCGCCGCGACCGAGCCGATCGTCACCCCACCGCCGACCCACGAGCCGAGGCCCGTCGCGCCATCGCCGACCTCGCCACCGTGCTCGCCGCTGCCGCCGCCCGCGGCGACGATGCAGCCGCCATCCGGCGGCCTGGCGAAGTTCCGCCCGGACTTCACCCGCGAGGGCCGCGAGGCCGCACGAGCCGCGGCGGCCACGGCCACGAACCCGAGCACTGCCAACCCAACGCTCCCAAAGTACCGGCCGGACCTGACCCGCGAGGGCCGCGAAGCCGCGAAGGCGGCCGCCGCCGCGCCACCGCCGCAGGCCCCGACCGCACCAGCAACTAGCGCCGCGTCCCCGCCGGCGAGCGCGACGGCCGACGTGTCGCCGCCGCGGGCCCCAGCCGCACCGGCGACCAGCACCTCGCCCCCGACGAACACCGCGACCGACGTGCCGCCGCCGCAGACCCCGGCTCGCCCGTCGCTCGTCGCCATGGTCGAGCGCCAGCTCGCGGCGCTCGTCCAGGCAGCGAACGCCAACCAGGCGCAGATCGACGAGCGACTGCGCCGCGCCGAGGCCGAGCTCGCCGAGGTCCACGCCGAGCTGCGAGAGCTCATCGCCCAGCGACGCAGCCGCGGCGCCCAGGTCACGCAGCCGCCCGAGGAGAAGCAGGCCCCTGTCCAGCCCTCCGCTGAACCGGCGCTGACGAGCGTCACCGAAGAGACGCCGAGCACCGCCCCGACCGCCAAGCCCGCCGCCGCGCCCGCCTCGACCATCGACACGTCGACCACCGAGCCCGCGGCCGACGCGACCGCCGCGAACACCGCGACCTCGTCCTCCCCCGAGCCCGCGCGCCTGGACGGTACGCCGATCGCCCTGCCGACCGGCGCCACCGAGGAGGAGGTCGTGCAGGTCGTCGGCATGATCGGCGCCGTCTCCGAGCAGCTCGCCGCGCAGAACCAGAAGAACCTCGAGCGCGTCGACACGGTCCAGCGCGAGGTCATCGCCGTCAAGGCGATCGTCGCCCACCTCCGCGAGGCCGAAGGAGCGCCGGCTCATGGCTGACAACAAGGACATCGCCGTCCTGGCGAAGAAGGTCTACGAGCTCTCGACCCTCCGCCTCGACGAGCTCGATGGCCGCAAGTGGGAGGCGCTGCTGATCGTCAACGCCGTCCTCAGCTCCGCGACCCCCGACGGCATCGCCAAGGCGAACGCCGACAAAGAGGCCCGCTGGGGCGACGCGATCCGCAAGGAGGGCATGCTCGCCGCCTTCCACCCCAAGTGGCTGCTGCGCACCGACGACGGCAAGCCGCCCGCGATCAAGCACGCCCTCGAGAGCGCGCTCGACAACCCGAACCGCGACCTCCGCACCCGCCTGCAGGCGCTCCAGTTCATCGCGCCGGCCGATCGCGAGCCGCTCACCGATCTCGTCAAGGCGCTCGAGGCCGACGCCTACGCGGGCGCCCGCGGCGACGCCCGCGATCAGTTCCTCAGCGTCATGCACAACCTCTCGAACACATGGTTCCGCGAGCCGTGGCTGATGGTCCTGCCCTACGACGGCAACCCGCCGCCCGTTTCGATCCTGATCGAGAACCAGGGCCCGACCCACGACGGCGGCTGGCACGACGACCCGTCGGACGACACCACCTGGGAGAAGATCAAGTTCGGCTGGTCCGACGCGATCCGCACCTGGGACGTCTCGTTCCTGCGCGACAACCCGCTCTCGCAGCTCTACCTCACCGTCGAGTCCGCCACGCAGGGCGCCGCCGAGGCCGCGACCGCCGTCGCTAAGGGCGCCAAAGAAGGCGTCGAGGGCGTCGGCACGCTGCTCAAGTGGGCCCCGTACGTCGTCGGCGGCATCGCCGTCCTCGGTCTCACCACGCTCGTCATCACCGTCGCGCGCCGCTGAGGCCCCTTGCCTAACCTGGCCTTTCAACCATCGATGCAACACGAAGAATGAACGCCTCTCCCAGGCGATTAGGAGGAGTCGGATGATCATCGCGTTTCACAACCACAAGGGCGGCATCGGGACCACGACCCTCGCCGCGCACCTCTGCGTCCTCGCCAAGGAGCTTGGCATCCCCGTCGCCGGCGTCTCGGCCGACTTCAAGAAGGAGCTCCCGCGCTTCTTGGAGCCCGAGAAGATCCCGTGCATCGAGCTCGACCCGCGGCGCGACGAGCCCGACTTCGACCTCTTCGTGATCGACGTGCAGTCGACCACCGAGCCGCCGATCGAACCCGACGTCTGGGTCATCCCGATCTGCGACCGTACGTCGAACGAGAACGCCGCCGCGCTCGCCGACAGCCTCCGCGGCCCGATGATCTGGCTCGGCAACAAGGGCCGCCGGGTCCGCGACGTGCCCGCGTATCTCCAGAGCGACGTCGAGGTCGGCAAGCCGATCCCGTTCAGCCGCGCCGTCGAGCTCGCCGGCGCCGACTACCGCGTCGTCTGGAGCGTCCCCGAGCTCGCCCACACCGCCGGCGCCCAGGACCTCCGCCTCGCCCTGGGGAGCCTCCTCGCCCGCGCGGCCGCCCTCGTCGGCCAGTCGCTCCCCGGCATCGACAAGCCCGCCGCGACCCCCACCACCAGCGGCACTGAGTCCATCGCCCCCGCCACCTGACCCGGCCGCCGCGTGGAGCCCAAGCGCCCCGCGGCATTGCCTCGTGACCGACCTCCGCGCGCCGCCCCGGCGGCCGCGGAGCCCCGCACCCTTCGAGAGGAGCCCTTCCCAATGTCGCTACCCAAGCTCGCCGCCCGCGTCGTCCTCGGTTACGTCGGCCTCGTCGAAGGCACTGCTGCCCTGATCCGCTTCCGCGAGCGCACCGCCGCCTTCCACGCCGCCGTCGAGCGGGCCGCCGCCCTCGGCCGGCGCCTCGTCGTGATCGGCGACCCCGACGCCGGCATGCACACCCGCCTCCTCCGCGCCTACGGCTGCGGCGACGTGTGCGTCGATCTCAACGGCTGTCCCAAGTGCCCGGTCACCGTCGTCGCCGACATCACCCGCGGCCCGATCCCCGACCTTGCGGACGACTCCGCCGTCGTCTTCGTCTCCTGCGTCCTCGAGTACGTCGGCGACCTCGACGCTGCCCTCCGCGAGATCGCCCGGATCGCCGGCAGCCCCGACAACGTCTTCGTCGTCAACGTCCAGCCCTGGACCCTCACCGCGCGCCTCTACCCCGGCGCTCGCTGGCGCGGCACCGTCAGCTCGAGCGACGGCGTCCAGACCGTCGCCATGAGGCCGGTCGGGCTCGACGAGAAGCTCCTCGTCACCGGCGCCCTCGGCCTCGCCCTGGCCACCGCCTTCTGGCCGCGAGGTCGCCGATGAGCGCCGTCGACACCACCACGCAGCAGGCCCTCGAGCTCGCCCGCGCCGAGGCCCGCACGCTCAGCGACCAGCTCCGCCAGGCCCGCGCCGACCTCCACCGCCTCGGCATCGCCGACCAGAACCGGGCCCTCGTCTGCGCCGCCCTCACCGGCGCCGTGGGCCTGCTCGTCGGCATCGGCATCGGCTCAAGCATCCGCAGGAAGTGAAATTCAGCAGCTCACCACCGACGACGGGCCGATGCTCAGGCCCACGTACCAAGAGAGGAGGCAGGGATCGTGGAGAACACCCATCCTTACAATATAGCGGGTCGCCGGAGAGGATCTGTCTCTTCGGCCAGACGATCGACGATCTCCCGCGAACAGAGTTCCGATGGCGTGAGTTCGCGTGAGGCGCCGGCCCTGCCGCCTGCGCTGATGACGGTCGAAGAGCTCGCCTCACTGCTTCGCACGAGCAAGAAAGCGATCTATGCCCGGCACGCGCGCGGCGGGATCCCCGGCGGTGTTCGCCTCGGCCGGACCTTGCGCTTCGACCCTCGGGTCATTGCACAATGGCTCTCGGCGAACAGCGCGAGCGCAGGAGGTCAGTCATGATCAAGCTGCGCCCGTGGAAGGGAACGAAGAATGAATTCGAGGTCGACATCATCGTCAACGGGCCCCAGGGCCGATCCGTACGCAAGCGGGTCAAGGCTCCGGTCACAGGCAAGTCCAACGCCGAACGCTGGGCGAAGGCCCTCGAGCAGGAGCTCCTCACCCAGCTTCTCGCCCCCGAGGCCGCGCCCGACAAGCCGCCGGCGCCGCGTTTCGACGAGTTCGCGCCGAGGTTCCTCGACCTGTGCAAGGCCGATCGTCTCGGGGTCAACACGCTGATGAACTACGACGTGCAACTGCGGCACTACCTCTTGCCCGTGCTCGCGCGGCGCCGCCTCGACGAGGTGACGCCCGCGGACATCTCGGCGATCAAGTCGCGCCTCGCCGCCAAGTCGCACAACACCATGGTCGAGGTGCTGAAGACGCTCCGCCGCATCATCAATCGGGCGATCGCCGAGAAGATCATCGACCGCGCCCCGCTGGACTTCGACATCCCGCGGCGCAATCACAAGCTCCCGGTCGCCTACGACGACCACGAGCAGGCGGCGCTCGTCGCCGCCGCGCTGGAGCTCGGGTCGATGTACCTCGCAGTGCTCCTCCTCGGGATCGACGGCGGCCTGCGGCGCGGCGAGATCCTCGGCCTCCAGTGGTCCGACGTCGACCTCGCCAGGTCGCTGATGACCATCCGCCACAACATCGTGCGCGGCAACCTCGACGCGCCGAAGAACCGCACCGAGGAGCAGGTCGGCATCACCCGCCGACTCGGCGAAGCCCTCGCCGCGCTCCCGCGCACCGGCCCCTTCGTGTTCGACAACGACGGCGGCCACTACAAGGACCACAACATCATCGCGTGGCTCCGCGCCATTCTCCGGCAGGCCGGCATGCCCTGGCGCGGCACCCACATCCTCCGCAAGACCTGCGGTACCCGCATCGCGGACGGCGGCGGCGGCGTCTCGGCCGTTGCCACCCACCTCCGCCACCGCAACCTCCAGACCGCGAGCCGGTACATCGACCGTCGCGGCGCCACCACCCGCGCGCTCCAAGCGCTGGAGAGCTGATGGAGGCGCGTCTCCACGCGCCTCTAACTCATCGAGAGGACACGAAGAATTCCCGATTCATGGGTTGTGTGGAGCAGTAGGAGCGTCGAGCGACGCGGCCCGCGGGCCCCCACGCGGGGCGCCGCGCGTGTGCGGGTCTGCCAGAGGGCGGCAACGAGCGCGCGATGTCCCTCGAGCGGCCTTGCGACGGGGCGCGGGCGCTGATAATGGGTTCGCAAGGAGACGGACGACCATGGGCGGGCGGTGTGCGATGAAGGAATGGGCTCGGATCCTCACGGCGGCGCTCGTCGTCGTCGTCGTCTCGGGCTGCGGCAAGGACGACGATGCGAGCGCGAGCGGAGGATCGACCGGCGCCTCGGCGACGACGACGAGCGGCGGGAGCGCGAGTGATGCGAGCGGGACCAGCGGCTCCACGGGCACCGACGCGGGCAGCGGGAGCGGCAGCGACGGGAGCACCGGCGGGGTCGACGTCGCCGCCTTCGAGCGCTTCCTGATCTCGTCCGCCGCCGGACCCTGCGCGCCGGGTGCCGACTGCGACGGCTTCGTCGAGCTCCTCGCGGGGGGGACCCTCCGCGTCGAGCGCTTCGGCGAGACCGAGAGCGACATCGTCGTCGTCCAGATCGCCGCCGACGACTACGACGCGGCGGTCCAGGTCTTCGCCGCGCCCGAGCTGAGCGCGCTCCTCGACGCCCCCGAGCCGCTCTGCGATCCGCCGACCGACATCTTCGAATCGATGCTGGTGGTCGTCGACGGCGTCACCCACGACGCGACGACCACGACCTGCGGGCAGGCGCCGATCGCCGCGGCGCGGTCGATGGCCCAGGCGCTCCAGGACGAGTACGCGCCCTGACCGCCTCCAGCCGCAGCGTTCACCCTCGGATCGCGGTCCGAGGGGGCGTCGTCGAGGCTCTTGCCTGCGGGCATTCGCGAGCAGTCCTCTGGCCGCCAGACCGTCATGAGGGGGGCGCTCCCGGGAAAAATTCCCTGGGATATCGACGATTTGCGGACGGCTCCCACAAACGAGGCTTCTTGCCCCCAGTCAAAGCTTAACCTAACGTAAGGTCATATATGGGGCTCGCTCGGTGGGAGCGGGTCGAGGGGCGAGGACGCGAGGGAGGAGAGCCGATGTGGCGCCGCGACGATGAATCCACGGAGTCTCAGCGAGAGCGCCTTGAGCTCGTCCTCGAGGGGACGCGCCTCGGCATGTGGGACTGGAACCCGCAGACCAACGAGGTCGTCTTCGACGAGCGCTGGGCCCAGATGCTCGGCTACCGCCTCGACGAGATCGAGTTCACGCTCGAGTCGTGGTCGAGCCGCGTCCACCCCGAGGACCTCGACGCCTGCCTCGCGGACATCCAGGCCCACGTCGAGGGTCGCACCGACTTCTACGAGAACATCCACCGCATGCGCCACAAGGACGGGCGCTGGATCGACATCCTCGACCGCGGCCGGATCGTCGCCCGCGACGACGGGGGTCGGCCGATCCGCTTCACCGGCACCCACACCGACATCAGCGCGCAGTGCCAGGCGGAGCGCCGCGCCCGCGAGCTCGCCCGCTCGCGGACGCAGTTCCTCGCGCGCATGTCCCACGAGATCCGCACGCCGCTCCACGGCATGCTGGGCGTCGCCCAGCTCCTCGAGAGCACCGGGCTCACGGCGGAGCAGCGGCGCCTCCTCAAGATCCTGATGGAGAGCGGCGACACGCTCCTGGTCCTGATCGGCGACATCCTCGACTTCGCCCGCGTCGACGAGGGCGCGCTCCAGCTCGCCGCGGAGCCCTTCGACGTCCACGCCCTCGTCACCAGCGTCATCGATCTCTTCACCCCGCGGGCCCACCAGAAGGGGCTCATCTTCACCCAGGCGATCGATCTCGATCTCGAGCTGCGCCGCCACGCCCTCGGCGACGCCCATCGGATCCGCCAGGTCCTCAGCAACATCGTCAGCAACGCGATCAAGTTCACGGCCGACGGCGGGGTCAAGCTGGTCGCCGCGCGCGAGGGCGATCAGATCCGCTTCGAGGTCATCGACACGGGCTCGGGGATCAAGGACACGGAGCGGATCTTCCAGGCCTACGAGCAGGAGGACACGTCGGAGGCCCGCCGTCAGAGCGGCGCCGGGCTCGGCCTGGCGATCGTCCGCCGCCTCGTCGAGCGGATGGATGGCGAGCTCGGCGTCGAGTCGCGGCCGGGGGTCGGCAGCCGCTTCTGGGTCCAGATCCCCGCGCCGGTCTGCGCCGCGCCGCCCGCGGTCGACACGCCCGCGAGCCTGCGGCGGGCGCGGATGCGCGTCCTCGTGGCCGACGACAACCCGATCAACCAGCTCGTCATCCAGACGATGCTCGCCAACGCCGGACACCACTGCGAGACGGTCGACACCGGCGCGCAGGCGCTCGAGGCGGCCCTCAGCGAGTCCTTTGACTGCGTCTTCCTCGACCTCCACATGCCCGAGCTCGGCGGCGAGGAGGTGGCGCTGCGGCTCCGCGACCGCGGCTTCCCCGGGCGCCTGGTCGCCGCCTCCGCGGACGCGATGCACGAGACCCGCGCCCGCTGCCGCGCCATCGGCTTCGACGACTTCCTGGCCAAGCCCTTCTCGCTCTCCGATCTCCTCGATCGCCTGCAGGCCCGCGAGAGCGCGGCCTAGCGCCTGGTAGCGACGCCGTCGCCGCGAGCGCGCGAGTCGCGGCGCAGGGGCCGTGCATCGCCGGCGCTTTCGTGGCATGTGATCGGGGTGTCGCGGCGCTCGCTCGGCCTCCTCCTCGGGCTCCTCGCCGTCGCGCCCGCGTGCCCGGAGGAGCCGCCCCCGGAGGACACGACGCCGCGGCGCCTGGCGGACGCCGACGGCTGGGAGCGGGTCGTCGATCCCGCGGAGGACGTGTTCGCGGCGATGCGCCCGGCCGACGCGGTCTGCGACGACGCCGGCTACTTCGTCGACCCGCTTTCGCTGGCCTTCGAGGTCGATACCGGCCTCTGCGACTACCTGACGGTGCGCCAGCCGAGCCGCGAGGCGCTCGCGCCTGGCGACCTCGTCAGCGTCAACGTCGTCCACTACGAGCTCAGCGCGCCCGAGCCGGGCGAGGCCTACGTCGCCCTGGCGATCGACGGGGTCATCGCCTGGGAGGGGAGCGCGCCGATCCCCAGCGCGCCGGGGATGCTGAGCGGCGAGATCACGATCGATCGCGCGCTCCCGGCCGGCGTCGAGCTCCAGCTCCACGTCCACAACCACGGCCCCAACTCCTACGAGCTGACGTCGGTGATGCTCACGCCGGGCGGCGCGGAGTGAGGAGCTCCGTCGAGGATCAAGGGGATCCTCTACACGAGGGGAAGTGGTCTCCTGACGCTCGCTCTCGCCGTGGCGGCGTCGGACGAATGCGGTAGCCTTGCTCGGGCGTGCGAGGGTCGATCACGAGCGCGGGGATCCTGGCGGCGCTCCTCGTCGCCTGCCAGACGCCCTGCGAGGAGCGCCCCGGGGCGCTCTGTGCGGTCGTCGGCAGCGGCGAGCTCGGCTTCAACCGCGACGGCCTGACGCCGGCGGAGACCGACCTCTTCCTGGTCTCGGCCGCCCGCCGCGGCCCCGACGGGCGCCTCTACATCATGGACTTCAACAACCAGCGCCTGCGGCGGATCGGCGACGACGGGCTGGTGGAGACGATCGTCGGCGACGGCTTCCACGCGATCGCGGCGACCGGCGTGCCGATCCTCGAGACGCCGCTCGAGAACCCGATCGACTTCGGCTTCCTCGCCGACGGGCGGATCGTCTTCGTCTCCTACCACGACCCGCGGATCCTCGAGATCGGCGACGACGGGACCCTCCACGCGCTCGCCGGCGGCGACGAGGGGCTCGTCGCCGTCAGCGGTGACGAGGGCGACGGCGGGCCGGCCGAGGACGCGCTCTTCATCCAGCTCGACGGGATCGCGGTCGCGGGCGACGGCGCGATCTTCGTCTCCGACAGCCTCGCCAACCGCGTGCGGGTGATCCGCGACGGGATCATCACGACCGTCGCCGGCACCGGCGAGGCCGCCTACAGCGGCGACGGGGGGAGCGCGAGCGCGGCCGCCCTCCGCTGGCCGACCGCGCTCGCGCTCGAGCCCGGGGGCGGCCTCCTCATCGCCGACGCGCTCAACCACGCGATCCGGCGGGTCGACGCGGAGGGCGTGATCACGACGATCGCCGGCGACGGGATCGAGGGCTTCGCCGGCGACGGCGGGCCGGCGAGCGCGTCCCGCCTCAGCCAGCCCTTCGGGGTCGCGGTCGACGACGACGGGACGATCTACGTCGCCGATCGCGGCAACTTTCGGATCCGTCGGATCGACCCGGAGGGGATCATCACGACGATCGCCGGCGTCGGTGTCGAGGGGGCGAGCGGCGACGACGGCCCGGCGATCGAGGCTCAGCTCGGCTACGTCGCCCGGATCGCCCTCGACGGCGAGAGCCTCCTGGTCGCCGATCAGTCGAACTCGCGGATCCGGCGGCTGGTGCTCCGCTGAGCCGACCCTAGGGGACCGCGCAGGTCCCCTCGTAGCCCTCGGGCGGGACGCCGCAACCCGTGTGGCAGTCGATGCAGCGGGGCGCGTCGACGTCGACGACGCTGCGCTGGGCGTCGACCCGCTGCCAGCTCCAGCCGAGGGTGTCGGGCGAGCTCCCGGCGGCGAGGCGGCGCATCACCGTCCACTGCTTGACCGGCCCGTTGCAGCTCTGATCGGCGAAGTCGTACTCCTCCTTGAGGACGATCGCGCCCTCGGGGAAGGGCGCGTTGCGACCCTGGTAGGGGCCGAGGGCGCTCGGGTCCGCGAGGATCCGGATGTTGTTGAGGTCGTGATCGCCGCTCCCGCGGCAATTTCGGACCTCGACGTAGCTCGCCGGGTAGTCGGCGGGGAAGTCGGGATCAGGGCCCGCGCTCTCGGACTCGCCGCTGTCGTCGCCGTTGCAGGCGAGCGCGGTGAGGGTGAGGGCGGCGAGTCCGAGGGTGAGGGCGCGGGGGAGGCGAGGGGGCTTCATCGGAGGCGCACGCTGCGGATCACGGAGTTGCCGGTGTCGGCGATCAGGAGGCGACCGTCGACCCACTCGATCCCGAAGGGGAGGCTCAGGAGCGCCTCCTCGGGCGGGCCGAAGTCGCCCTCGTAGCCCTTCTCGCCGCAGCGGCCGACCGCGGTAGCGATGATCCCGTCGGCGCCGATCGACCGCACACAGTTGTTGCGGACGTCGGTGAAGAAGAGCGTGCCGTCGTCGGCGAGCGCGAGGTCGACGGGGAAGTTGAGGAGGGCGTCGACCGCCGGCCCGCCGTCGCCGCTGTAGCCGCTCTGCGGCACCCCGTCGACCGGCGCCTTGCCGGCGATCCGCCGGACGATCCCGTCGGTGTCGATCATCCGGATCAGGTGGTTGGCGGTGTCGGCGAAGTAGAGGTTGCCCGCGGGGTCGAAGAGGATCCGCCCGGCCGGCGACGCCGACTGGCCGAAGGGCTGCGACATCCGCATCTCGGTCGCCGGGATGTCGTCGCCCGAGTACCCGGGCGTGCAGGGCTTGGCGCACTCGACCGCCGGATCGCCGCAGGCGAGCTTGCCCGAGGGGCCGTTGGGGCCGTCGGGGCACTGGACCGGCGCGTCGCAGGGGCCGGGCCCGGCGGGCGCCGGCGCGTCGACGACGCAGCGGCCGGCGAGGTGGTGGATCTGGTCGCTGGCGTCGACGTAGCGGAGCACCTGGTTGGCCTGATCCATGATCACGAGGTTGCCCGCGGGGTCGTAGGCGAGGCTCGCCGGGAGGTCGAGCGAGGCCGTGAGCGCCGGCCCCTCGTCGCCGAAGTAGGCCCGCTTGCCGTCGCCGCAGGCGTCGACGACGGTCCCGGTCACGCGGTCGATCACCCGCACCTTCGAGTTGTGCCAGGCGGCCATGATGATCTTCTCGCCGCTCGGGTCGAAGATGATGTTGGTCGGGTGGTTGAAGTCGCCGTTCGCCGGATCGTCGAGGCTGCCGCCGAGCTCGCCGCGGCCGGCGACCCACTCGAGGGTCCCCTCGGGGGTGAGCCTGCGGAGGCGGTGGTTGTTCCAGTCGAGGATGTAGATCGTCCCGTCGTCGGCGGTCAGGGTGTCCTGGGGCAGCGACATCTTGGCCGCGAGGGCCGCGATCGCGGTCGAGTCGGCCTTGAGGTCGTAGCCGTTCTCGCCGTTGCCGGCGATCGTGCAGAGGACGCCGACCGCCTCGGTGTCGCAGACCGGCGCGTCCTCCTCGCAGCCGCCGAGGGCGGCGACGAGGGCGAGGGCGAGGCCCAGCAGGAGGGGGCTGGTGAATGAGGTCGAGCTGCTCACAGGGCCACCTTGACGATCCGCGAGTTGAGGGTGTCCATCACGTAGAGGTCGCCGTCGGGGTCGAAGGCGATCCCGAAGGGGCGACGGAGGCGGGTCTCGAGGGCGGGCAGGCCCTCGGCGTCGTCGACCCCGAGCTCGCCGGTGCCGACGACGGTGCGGATGATCCCGACCTCGAGGTCGATCGCCCGGACCTTGCCGTTGTCGGTGTCGGCGATGTAGAGGTCGCCGTCGGGGCCGATCTCGAGGTCGCGGGGGGCGCTGAGGCGGGCCGCGAGCGCTGGCCCGTCGTCGCCGCCGTCGCCCGGCTCGCCGGTGCCGGCGAGGGCGTCGACGATCCCGGTGGCGAGGTCGATCACCCGGATCACGTGGTTCTCGGTGTCGGCGACGTAGAGCTTGCCCTGGTGGTGGACGATCCCGCCGCTCGGGTTGGGGTTGGAGCCGACCGCCCAGGAGAACTCGGCGTCGATCGCCGGCCCGCCGTCGCCGCTGTGGCCCGCGGTGCCGGTGCCGGCGATCGTCATGATGATCCCGTCGCCGCCGATCCGCCGGATCCGCTGGTTCTGCTGATCGACGACGTAGAGGTTGCCCGCGTCGTCGAAGGTCGCGTCGTTGACCTGCTTGAAGAGGGCCGAGCTCGCCGCGAGCTGGCCGTCGCCGGCGAAGCCCGCCCCGCCGCCGCAGACGACGGTGACGAAGCCGCTCGTCGGATCGACCTGGAGGAGCTTGTGGTTGTGCCAGGCGACCACCAGGAGCTGGCCGTCGGGCCGGAGGACCAGGTTGGTCGGGTGGTTGAGGAGCCACTCGTCACCCGGGGCGCCGCCGGGCCGGATCCCGTCGAAGGGGCCGTCGCCGGGGAAGATCGGGTCGGTCGAGCCGACCATCGTCTCGATCGTGTCGTCGGCGAGCACCCGGCGGATCAGGAAGTTGTTGAAGTCGGTGAACCAGGCGGTGCCGTCGGGGAGGAAGAGGAGGTCCTGCGGCTGGCTCACCCGGGTCTCGAGGCGGTGGTGGCCGTCGCCGTTGAAGCCCTCCTCCTTGAGCCCGAGCCAGGTGCAGGTGTGGCCCGGCTCGAGCTCGCGGCAGGCGCGGTCGAGGTCGGGGGGCTCCTCCTCGCAGGCGGTCATGAGGCCGCAGGCGAGCGCGAGGGCGGTGAAGCGATGGTGGTGTCGTTGCATGTGCATACTAAAGGCCCTCGGTGGGGAGCTCCGAGGGGCCGCGGTGGATCAGCACCCCCTCGGTGAAGGGCGGGCTGAAGGTCTGACCGCCGACCGCCCAGACGCCGCCCGCGTCGTCGATCCAGCTCCCGTGGAAGTTCTGGTTGATCGTGAAGCCGAGCTCCGCGGGCGCCCATCCCTCCATCGAGCGAGTGTACACCGCGCCGAAGGTGCCGACCGCGACCCCGAAGCCGTCGTCGCCGAGGGTGACGCCTGCGAGGCCGGTCGGCGGCGGGTCGGGGGTGACGTTGTTCCACTGATCACCAGCGAGCTCGACGATGAAGCCGCTCGCGGAGCCGCCGACCGCGGCCACCCGGCCGTCGGCGGCGTGGACCGTGAAGAGCGACGAGCCGATCCCGGTGTCGCGCTGGGTCAGGGTCGCGCCGTCCCAGTGGAGGGCGACGCCGTTGGCCCCGACCAGCCAGGCGTCATCGGGCGCGGCGCCGTGGATCTTCCAGATCGCCGCGGAGGTGGCGACGTCCGCCGGGAGGCTGGGCTCGTCGACCCAGGCGTCGCCGCTGAGGCGCCAGGCGAAGCCGCCGCTCGACTCCGAGGCGCCGCCGACCGCCCAGACGTCGTCCGGCGACGCGCCCCAGATCCCGAAGACGGTCGCGGTCCCCGGGGTGGTCATGGGCGTGAACGCGCCGTCCTGGTAGCGGAGGATGACGCCACCCTCGCCGCCGACGTAGACCGGCCCGCCCGCGAAGCCGAAGACCCACCAGAGGTTCCCCTGGGCTTGGCCCGTGGATACCCGTGACCACTGCATCCCGTCGAAGCGGAGGACGGTCGGACCGCTGCCGTCGCGGGCGTCGCCGCCGACCGCCCAGACGTCGCTCGCCGAGGTGCCCCAGACCGAGAGGAGGGCCCCCGGGAGCCCGCTGGCGACCCGCTGCCAGGTGTCCTCCGCGGGCGGGGGCTCGTCACCGGGGCAGGCGACGAGGAGCGGGGCGAGGGCGAGGGCGAGCGCGAGCGTGATCCCTGGGCGCGGCACGATGGCCGAGGGTAGCAGAGGGGCGGGGGCCCGTCGCCCGTCGCTGGCGGATCAATCCAGGTGTCCTTTCGGACATGTCATGTTGGGGGCGCGAGGCGACGGGTCGCCGGCGGCCGAGCGCCGTCGCGTCGTGGCGCGCGTCGCGGCGCGCCGGGACGCGACGGCGCGGCCCTGACTAGCCGCAGGCGGCCGCGCCTGGATCAGCGGCGCCCGGGCGCGGGCCGACGTAGCGGGCGCGCGGGCGGATCAGCCGGCCGCGGCGGCGCTGCTCGTCGACGTGGGCGCACCAGCCGATCACCCGCCCGACCGCGAAGGTCGGCGAGAAGGCCTCGCGCGGGAGGCCGACCGCCTCGAGGACGATCGCCGTGTAGAACTCGACGTTCGCCCGCAGGCGCCGCTCGGGGCGGCGCTCGCCGAGGATCGCCTCGGCCCGGGCCTCGACCGCGCGGGCGAGCGCGAGGCGCTCCTGGCGGGCCGGGGCGGCCGCGAGGAGGGTCGCCTGCCGCTCGAGGACCGCGGCCCGGGGATCGCGGACCCGGTAGATCCGGTGGCCCATCCCCATGATCCGGCGGCCGGCCGCGAGCTCGGCGCGGAGCCAGGCGTCGGCGCGCGCGGGCTCGCCGATCGCGTCGAGCATGTCGAGGACCGGCCCGGGGGCGCCGCCGTGGAGCGGGCCCTTGAGCGCGGCGACCCCGGCGACCACCGCCGACACGAGGTCGGAGCCGGTCGACGCGACCACCCGGGCGGCGAAGGTCGAGGCGTTCATCCCGTGGTCGATCACCGTCGCCAGGTAGGCGTCGACCGCCCGCGCGGCCGCTGCGTCATCTGTCCCGAGGGCCATGCGGAGGTAGTCCTCGGCGTGGGGGCGCGCGGGGTCGGGGGCGATCGGCGCGAGGCCGGCGCGGGCGCGGATCCAGGCGGCCGCGAAGGTCGCGGTCGCGGCGGTGACGGCGATCGGGTCGCCGCCGCCGTCGGGCGCGCTGAGGTGGCTGAGGGCGGCCCGGAGCGCGTCCATCCCGTGGGCGGCCTGGAGCGCGTCGCCGAGCGCCGGCAGGCGGGCGAAGGCGGCGACCCGGGCCTCGCCGAGGCGGCGGCGGAGCGCGGCCTCGGCGGCGGGGTCGGCCTCCTCGCCGGTCCAGAGGAGGTGGGCGATCGCCTCCAGCGAGGACACCCCGGCGAGCGCCTCGACCGGCCGGCCCCGGAGGATCAGCGAGCCGGCCTCGCCGTCGACCGCCGAGAGCTCGGTGTCGGCGACGACGACCCCCTCGAGGCCGTTGGCGGTGGGGAGCGGGAGCGGGGCAGGGGAGGGCGTGGTGGACATGGCGTGGTCTTCCTTTCGCGCGGCCCTCGGGGCCGCGAGAGAACGCTAGATCCGGTCAATGCATTGATCAATCATGATTGATGAATCAATCTATTGATTGGTTGATCGAGTGACTTGATCGCCGACGCGCCGCGGTGGCAAGGTGGGCTCGATGCGCGCCGAACGAACGCCGCCGGAGGCCGCGGCCGGCCCCCTCCTCAGCGCCGACGAGGCGGCCGAGCGCCTCGGGGTCCAGCGGGCGACCCTCTACGCCTACGTCAGCCGCGGCTGGCTCCGCAGCGTCGCCGGCTCGGGGCGCTCGCGCCTCTACCCGGTCGACGAGGTCGAGCGCCTGCGGGCCCGCACCCAGGCGCGCTCCGGCCACGCGCCGGTCGCCGCGGCCGCGCTCCGCTGGGGCGACCCGGTGATCAGCTCGGAGATCACGGCGATCACCGCGGAGGGGCCGCGCTACCGCGGGGTCTCGGCGATCGCGCTGGTCGAGGGAGGGAGCTCCTACGAGGCGGTCGCCGAGCTCCTCTGGCGCGGGCCACAAGCCGACGCGAACGCGAGCGCGCCTGCGCCCTGGCGGGTCGGCAAGCTCGGGCTCGGGCTCGCGGCGCTCCGTCGTGACCTCGGCGCGCGGGTCGAGCCCCTCGACGTGATCCGCCTGGTGATCGCGGTGCTCGGCGCCCGCGAGGCGGCGGTCGGCCTCGCCGAGGCGGCCGAGCTCGCGCTCGCCCAGGGGATCATCGTCCGCCTCGCGGCCCTCGCCGGCCTCGCCTACGACGAGGCGAACGCGCGGGCGGCCGCGAAGGCCGAGGGGATGGCGCGGATCGTCGCCCAAGCGCTCGTCGGCCGCGGCGAGCCGGCGATCGTCCAGGCGATCGAGGCCGCGCTGATCCTCTCGGCCGATCACGAGCTCAACACCTCGACCTTCGCCGCCCGGGTGGTCGCCTCGACCGGCGCCGACCTCCACGCCTGCCTCGGCGCGGCCGCGGCCGCGATCGCCGGGCCGCGCCACGGAGGCGCCTGCGCCCGCGTCGAGTACCTGGTCGATGAGTCAGGTACATTCGGGCGGCCCGAGGATGTCGTCCGTGAGCGCTTCGCCCGCGGCGAGAGCGTCCCCGGCTTCGGCCACAAGCTCTACCCCGGCGGCGATCCGCGGGCGGCGTACCTCCTGGAGCTGGCGACCGAGCGTGGCCGCAGGGTCGCCGCGCTCCGCCGCCTGCGGGCGATCGCCGGGGCGATGGCCGACGCCGGCCACCCGGCGCCGACCCTCGACTTCGGCCTGGTCGCGCTCTGCGAGGCGCTCGCGCTCCCGCGGGGCTCGGCGACCGCCCTCTTCGCGCTCGGGCGCACGGCCGGCTGGGTCGCGCACGTGCAGGAGCAGCGGCGGCAGGGGTTCCTGCTGCGGCCGACGGCGCGCTACGTCGGGCCGGGGGCCGGCGAGGGCGGGCCCGTCTGAGGCGGTCGGCGTCTGCTCGCTACGCGGCGGGCGGGTCGTCCGGGTCGTCGCCCGAGCCCGCCGGCGCGACCTCGTTGATCACCCAGCGCCGCCCGCCGAGCCGCAGGAGCGGCCGCGGCTCGGCCTCGAGGTCGAGCCACTCCGCGAGCTCGATCTGCCCCCGGTTGGTGAAGCGCGCCGCCAGCGGGCGGCCGCTGCGGGCGGCCGGGACCGCGCAGCGCAGGCCCTCGCCGGGCTCCTCCCAGAGCGTCGCGGGATCGAGGGGGAGGCGGCGGCCGTCGTCGAGGAGGAGGTCGAGGGTCGGCGCCTCGCTCGCGGCGGGGGCGGCCTCGCCGTCGCGTTCGCCCTCGCGGACGCCGAGGACCCGCAGCGGGCAGTCGTCGACCCGGAGGTAGCACCACTGCGGCCCGAGGTGCACCGTCACCTCGCCGCTCTCCGAGAGATCGAGCCCGCGGCGGAGCGCGTCGATCACCCGCGGGTGGGTGACCGGCTCGTCGCCGATCCAAAACGCGCCGAGGCGATCGAGGCGGAGCGGGAAGCCGCGGCGGAGGCGGTCGAGGAGCGCCGGGTCGATCCCCGCGCCCGCTCCCTCGCCATTCTTCGCATCTGTCTCTTCAGCCATGTCGCCTACACCACCACGAAGCTCACCCCGGCGGAAGCCGCCGCTGCCCGGCCGCGACCGCCGCCTTGACCATCGCCAGCTTCGCGGCGGTCCCCGCGTCGCCCGCGAGCGCCTCGATCGACGCCGGCAGGCGGTACGTCCAGTTGTGCTCGCCGAGGGTGCCGGGCTTGTTGACCCGCTCGCGGGTGCCGAGCACGTCCTGCATGAGCAGGAGCACCAGCTCCGAGCGGGCGCCGAGGATCCGCCGCAGCAGCACCTCGTGGATCGCCGGCGAGAACCCCTTCGGCGCCTTCGCGGCCGGGATCCCGAGGAGCTTCGCCGCCTGCGCGCGCTCCTTGGCGACGAGCCCCTCCCACCACACCGCGACCGGATCGGTGTCGTGCGTCCCGAAGCAGGCGACCGAGAGCGCGGGGTAGGCCTTCGGATCCCGGAAGCTCCCGTCCTCCTCGGTCTCCCAGATCAGCACCTTGTAGCCGGGGACCTCGAGGCGCGCGAGCGAGGGGTGGACGTAGTCGGGGATCGACCCGAGGTCCTCGGCGATGAGCGCCCCGCCGCTGCTCGCCGCCCCCTCGATCATCGCCGTGATCACCATCTCGCCGTGCGCGCGCTGGGCGAGCTCGGTCGCCGGCGAGAAGACCCCCTTGACCAGCTTGCCGCGGGCGTCGCGGCGGCGGTGGAGCGGCCGCATGTAGGTCCGGTAGAAGCCGACGAGGTGGTCGATCCGGAAGCGATCGTAGAGGTGGCCGGCGTGGGCGCAGCGGCGGCGGAGCCAGGCGAATCCATTGAGCGCCATCGCCTCCCAGTGGTAGGGCGGCATCCCCCAGTCCTGGCCGTCCTCGTCGAATTGATCCGCGGGCACGCCGACCGACATGTCCATGTGGAATTGATCGCGGTGGGCCCAGACGTCGGCGGAGTCGCGGTCGACCATGAAGGGGAGGTCGCCCATCAGCTCGACCCCGCGGCGTCGCAGCGCGACCCGCACCTCGCTCCACTGGCGATCGGCGACCCACTGCTGGTACTTGCAGAAGAGGATCTCGCGCTCGAGCTCGCTCTGCGCGTGGGCGAGCGCGTCGATGTGGCGATCGCGGAGCGGCGCCGGCCACTCCCACCAGGCGCGGCCGCCGTGGAGCGCCTTGAGGGCCCGGAAGACCGCGAGGTTGTCGAGCCAGGGCGCGGCCTTGGTCATGAACTCGATGAATTCGCGGCCGAGCTCGCCCTGCTCGCGCGACTCGCGGGCGTAGAAGTCGTCAAAGGCGCCGCGCAGCACCTTGCGCTTGAGCCGGCCGGCGACCGCGTAGTCGACCCGCGCAGACGCCCGCGCCGACGCGAGCTCGCGGCGATCGTGATCGTCCAGGAGCGCGGAGACCCGATCCTCGCCGAAGCCCGGCAGGCGCTCGACGTCGATGTAGATCGGATCGATCCCAAAGGCCGAGAGCGCGGCGTAGGGCGACGCCGAGGCCCCCGAGCCCTCGGCCAGCGGCAAGAGCTGGATCAGCGTGATCCCGGCGTCGGCGATCCAGGCGGCGAAGGGGAGGAGGTCGGAGATCGAGCCGATCCCCCAGGAGGCGCGGGTGCGCAGCGAGAAGAGGGGGACGGTGACTCCGGCGACCCGCGGGCGGCGTTGCATGGCTGCTCTCGCCGTAGCAGGGGCGGCCGTAAAAGGGAAGTGGCCCGCGTGACACGCCCTCGCACGCAGGTGTCCCACACGCCCTCGCAGCCCGGCGGGCTTGGCCGCGGGCGGCCTTCGCTGTAGCGTGCGGCCGATGAGCGCGCTCGGCCGCGGCAAGCCATCCCCGCTGGGGGCGACCTACGACGGCGCCGGGGTCAACTTCGCGGTCTACTCGGGGCTCGCCCACCGGATCGAGCTCTGCCTCTTCGACGATCCGGCGGCCGCCGAGGCGAGCGCGGTCCACGAGCTCCCCGAGCGGAGCGCCGGGGTCTTCCACGGCTACCTCCCCGGCTGTCGTCCGGGACAGGTCTACGGCTACCGCGCCCACGGGGTCTACGACCCGGCCGCGGGGCGCCGCTGCAACCCCGCCAAGCTCCTCCTCGATCCCTACGCGCGGGCGATCGCCGGCCGCCTCGACTGGGAGGGCCCGATCCACGCCTACCCGGTCGGCCACCCGCAGACCGACATGGTCGTCGACGGCCGCGACGACGCCGGATCGGTCCCCAAGTCGGTGGTCGTCGACGGCGTCTTCGAGTGGCAGGGCGATCAGCGCCCGAACACCCCCTGGTCGGACACGCTGATCTACGAGGCCCACGTCAAGGGCCTCACCCGCGCCCACCCGGAGGTCCCGCCGGAGCTCCGCGGCACCTACCTCGGGCTCGCGCACCCGGCGGTGATCGATCACCTCCGCGGCCTCGGGGTGACGGCGGTCGAGCTCCTGCCGATCTTCGAGATCGTCGACGAGTCGGCGCTGATCCGCCGCGGCCTCGTCAACTACTGGGGCTACTCGACCCTCGGCTACTTCGCGCCGGCGGCCCGCTACGCCAGCGGCGCGCGCGGCCAGCAGGTCGTCGAGTTCCGGCAGATGGTCAAGGCGCTCCACCGCGCCGGCATCGAGGTGATCCTCGACGTCGTCTACAACCACAGCGGCGAGGGCTCGCACCTCGGGCCGACGCTCTCGCTCCGCGGCCTCGACAACGTCGCCTACTACCGCCTGGTCCCCGGCCAGCCGCGCTACTACGCCGACACCAGCGGCTGCGGCAACAGCCTCGATCTCGCCCACCCGGCGACGCTCCGCCTGGTGATGGACAGCCTCCGCTACTGGGCGGGCGAGATGCACGTCGACGGCTTCCGCTTCGACCTCGCGCCCTCGCTCGCCCGCGATCACGGCGGCTTCGATCCGAACGCCCGCTTCCTCGCCGCGGTCCACCAAGACCCGCTCCTCTCGCAGCTCAAGCTGATCGCCGAGCCCTGGGATCTCGGCCCCGGCGGCTACTGCCTCGGCGCCTTCCCGGCCCCCTGGGCGGAGTGGAACGGCAAGTACCGCGACAACGTCCGCCGCTTCTGGCGGGGCGAGCCCGGCCAGGTCGGCGAGCTCGGCTCGCGCCTCAGCGGCTCGTCGGACGTCTTCGGGCCGAGCGGCCGACCGCCGCAGGCGAGCGTCAACTTCGTCACCTGCCACGACGGCTTCACGCTCCGCGACCTGGTCTCCTACAGCCGCAAGCACAACCTCGCCAACGGCGAGGACAACCGCGACGGCTCCGACCACGAGGCGAGCGACAACAACGGGGTCGAGGGGCCGACCGACGATCCGCGGATCTCCGCGCTCCGCGAGCGGCAGATCCGCAACCTCCTGGCGACCCTCTTCCTCTCGCAGGGGGTGCCGATGCTCCTCGCCGGCGACGAGCTCGGCCGCACCCAGCACGGCAACAACAACGCCTACTGCCAGGACTCGCCGATCTCCTGGGTGAGCTGGGCCGAGAGCGCCGCGAGCGCGCGCCTCCTGCAGTGGACGCAGGCGCTCAGCGAGCTCCGCCGCGCCCACCCCGTGCTCCGCCGCCGCCGCTACTTCTCGGGGCGGCGGATCGACGGCTCGCGGCTCCCGGACATCACCTGGCTGCGCCCCGACGGGCGGCCGATGAGCCCCGACGCCTGGATCCTGCCGAACGTCCACGAGCTCGGCGTCCTCCTGGCGGACGAGGCCGAGGCGCCGGCGGAGCGCGAGGCGGGCGAGGTCTGCGGCCTCCTGATCCTGATCAACGGCCGCCGCGCGCCCCTCTCCTTCAACCTCCCGACCTTGCCCTTCGACCAGGTGAAGTGGCAGGTCCTCCTCGACAGCCGCGATCCGGCGATCCCCGAGCATCCGCTCGCCGAGGGGCAGGGGCGCTACGAGGCGGTCGCCGCCTCGGTGGTCGTCCTCCGCTTCGCCGCCCAGGGGCCGACGATGGCCGCACACCAAGAGCACATGGAGAGCGCACGATGAGTCGACGAAGCAAGGGCAAGCGGAGCGCCGGCGCCGGCAAGCGGAGCGAGCCGAAGGCGGCCGAGGTGGCGACGACGGTAGCGAGCGAAGAGGGCGGCGCGCCGGTCGACGCCGGGGCGCCAGAGCCCACGAGCGTCGCCGATCTCCCGCCCCCCTCAGCCGGCGATCCCGAGCCCGCCGAGGCCCCCCTGGCCGCGTCCGCGCCGGCGCCGCTGAGCCGCCTCAGCGAGACCGACCTCTTCCTCTTCAACGAGGGCTCGCACCTCCGCCTCTACGATCACCTCGGCGCCCACCCGAGCCGCGATCCGCAGCGGCCCGGCGTCGCCTTCGCCGTCTGGGCGCCGATGGCCGCCCACGTCGCGGTGATCGGCGACTTCAACGAGTGGAGCGCCGACCGGAGTCCGCTCGCCCGCCGCGGCGAGAGCGGGATCTGGGAGGGCTTCGTCCCCGAGGCCCGCGAGGGCGACCTCTACAAGCTCCGGATCATCACCGCCAGCGGCGAGCACCTCGACAAGGCCGATCCGCTCGCGCTCCGTCAGGAGTGCCCGCCGGGGACCGCCTCGGTGATCGCCACCCACGACGAGCACCGCTGGCACGACGACGCGTGGATGGCCGCGCGCGCGCGTCGGCAGGCGCTCGATCGGCCGGTGTCGATCTACGAGGTCCACCTCGGCTCGTGGATGCGGATCCCCGAGGAGGGCAACCGCTGGCTCACGTACCGCGAGCTCGCGCCCCGCCTCACCGAGTACGTCCTGCGGATGGGCTTCACCCACGTCGAGCTCATGCCCCTGGCGGAGCACCCCTTCTACGGCTCGTGGGGCTACCAGACCACCGGCTACTTCGCCGCCAGCGCCCGCTACGGATCCCCCGAGGATCTGATGCACCTGGTCGACACCCTCCACCGCCACGGGATCGGCGTGATCGTCGACTGGGTCCCCGCCCACTTCCCGGGCGACGCCCACGCGCTCGCCCGCTTCGACGGGACCTGTCTCTTTGAGCATGAGGATCCGCGGCGCGGCTTCCACCCCGACTGGAACACGCTGATCTTCAACTACGGCCGCCACGAGGTCCGCTCCTTCCTCCTCTCGTCGGCGCTCTTCTGGCTCGATCGCTTCCACGTCGACGGCCTCCGGGTCGACGCGGTCGCGTCGATGCTCTACCTCGACTACTCCCGGCGCGAGGGCGAGTGGATCCCCAACGACCAGGGCGGCCGCGAGAACCTCGAGGCGATCGACTTCCTCCGCCGCTTGAACGAGATCGTCGACGAGCGCTACCCCGGGGTCCACGTGATCGCCGAGGAGTCGACCGCCTGGCCGCTGGTCTCGGGGCCGGTGAGCGAGGGCGGCCTCGGCTTCCACATGAAGTGGGACATGGGGTGGATGCACGACACCCTCCGCTACCTCGGGCGCGACCCGCTCTACCGCCGCCACCACCACCGGGAGATCAACTTCCGGATGATGTACGCCTACGCCGAGCGCTTCCTCTTGCCGCTCTCCCACGACGAGGTCGTCCACGGCAAGGGCTCGCTCCTGAGCAAGATGCAGGGCGATCGCGGGCAGCAGCTCGCCCACCTCCGCCTCCTCTACGGCTACATGTTCGCGTCGCCGGGGAAGAAGCTCCTCTTCATGGGCGGCGAGTTCGCCCAGGAGCGCGAGTGGAACCACGACTCGAGCCTCGACTGGCACCTCCTCGAGCGGCCCGAGCACCGCGGGATCCAGTCGTGGGTCGCCGCGCTCAACCGCCTCTACGCCGACGAGCCGGCGCTCCACCAGCTCGATCACGATCCCCGCGGCTTCATGTGGATCGACCCCGACGACTCGATCCGCTCCGTGGCGACCTTCCTGCGCCTGCCGCGGCCCGGCGAGAAGGCGGCGCCGATCCTCGTGGTCCTCAACTTCACGCCGGTCGCTCGCCCCGGGCTGCCGATCGGCGTGCCCACCGGCGGGGTCTGGGAGGAGGTGCTGAACAGCGACGCCGAGGCCTACGGCGGCGGCGGTGCGCTGCAGCGGGCGGTCGAGGCGAGCGGCGGGCCCTGGCAGGGGATGGCGGCGATGCTCCGCCTCGACGTCCCGCCGCTGGCGGCGATCTTCCTGCGGGGGCCGCTCGGGTGGGAGGACGCGCTGGCCGAGGCGGGCGCGCACTGAGAGTGCTCGACCTCGCGGGCGGCGCGCGATATCGTCCGCCGCCCATGACCGCCCGCGTCCCCGTCTCCGTGTGCTCGGTGTTCCTCCTCCTCGTCGCCTGCAGCGGCGACGACGGCGGGAGCGGCGGGAGCGAGAGCGCGGGCTCCACGAGCGGCCTCTCCTCGGGCGCGAGCGCGTCGCCGACGACCACGCTGACCAGCGGCGCGAGCGGGAGCGGCAGCGGCGGGGAGAGCGAGGGGACCTCGAGCGGCGGCGACACGACGAGCGGGGGGACCTCGACGGGCGGCGACACGACGACCTCGACTGGCGGCAGCACCGGGGTCGACTCCGGCACGACCACCGGCGGTGGCGAGCCGAGCGACGAGGATCTCCTGCGGATGGCGATCGAGGGCGAGCTCGACCCCGGCGACGTGATGCAGCAGATCGCAGACGGGGGCGGCTTCCCCGTCAAGACCGAGGCCGGCACCTTCATGTTCGCCTGCCTCTGCGGCCCCGGCACCTGGGCGCTGGTCGGCGATCACAACCAGTGGGCGCCCGACGTGATGATGAAGGCCGGGGCGCTCTGGTGGACCGAGGTCGAGATCGCCGATCCCGACGGCAGCCTCTACAAGTTCCACGACACGATCGACGCCTACATCCCGGACCCGATGGGCCGGCGCTACGGCTACGACAACTTCGGCGAGTTCTCGCTGGTCCGCGCGAGCGCCCCCCACCTCGAGCGCTGGTACGGCCTCGAGGGCTATGGCCTCGAGCCCCGCGACGTCCAGGTCTACGTCCCCCAGGACGCCGCCTTCACCCACGTCGTCTACGCCCACGACGGCCAGAACCTCTTCGATCCCGACGGGATCTGGGGCGGCTGGAAGCTCCAGGAGAGCGTCCCGCCGGAGATGCTGGTGGTCGGCGTCGACAACACGCCGGCGCGGATGGACGAGTACACCCACACCACCGACAAGATCGGCGGCCAGACCCTCGGCGGCAAGGGCAGCGACTACGCGAAGCTCGTCCACGAGGAGCTCCGGCCGCGGATGGAGGCGGCCTACGGCGCGCCGCTCCGGGTCGGCCTGATGGGCTCGTCACTCGGCGGCCTGATCTCGCTCTACATCGCCGACCAGTACGCGAGCGAGTACGACATGACGATGTCGCTCTCGGGGACCGCGGGCTGGGGCTCGATCGGCGCCGGCCTCAAGAACCCGACGATCCGCGAGCTCTACGAGATGGCCGGCAAGCGCGACTTCGCGATCTACCTCGATCACGGCGGCGACGACGGCGGCATGGCCTGCGTCGACTCGGACATGGACGGGACCATGGACGACAACGACCTGGCGAGCGACAACTACTGCGAGAACCTCCAGCTCCGCGACGCGCTCATCGATCTCGGCTACACCAGCGAGGTCGATCTCTGGCACTACTGGGAGCCGGGGGCGCCCCACAACGAGGCGGCCTGGGCCGCCCGCGTGGGGATCCCGCTCGGGCTCTTCGCGGACCTCTAGCGGGCGCGCCGCGCTAGTCGACGACCGGCTCGAAGTCCGCCTTCTCGGCGCCGCACTCCGGGCAGCACCAGTCCTCGGGGAGGTCCTCGAAGGGCGTGCCCGCCGGGATCCCGGAGTCGGGGTCGCCCTCGGCGGGGTCGTAGATGTGGCCACAGATCAGGCAGCGGTACTTGGTCGCCTTCGACATCGAGCAAGAGGAGAGCGCGAGAGCGGGCGCGCGTCAATGGCCGGGAACATCTCCGGGGGGTCGCTGTCCTGCCCCTGCCAGAGAGGAGAGCCCATGCTTTCGACCGCGCTCCACATCGCCTTCGGCCTCGCGGCCCTGACGTCCCTCGGCTCGCTCGCCTGCACGCCCGGCGGCGAGGAGGAGCCCGCCGACGAGGCCGCCTCCGAGCCCGCGGCGAGCGAGGCCGCGGAGGCGAGCGACGCCGAAGGGGCGGAGGCCGAAGTCGCCCATGTCGAGGCGATCCCGCGGGTCACCTGGCGACCCTCCGCGGCCGCCGGCGAGCGGGTCCACCTCGATCCCAGCGAGGCGCCGACCGCCGACGCGCGCTGCGCTGCGGGCCCCGGGACCGCGGCCTACGCCGTCGATCCCGGCCAGAAGGCCGGCGGCGGGCAGATCCTCGTCCAGCGCGGCGACGCGGTGATGGCGATGCCCCTGCAGAAGACCCGCTTCGACACCGTGGTCGTCGGCACGATCGCCGAGAGCACCGTCACCCAGGTCTTCCACAACCCCTTCGACACGCCGATCGAGGCCCTCTACACCTTCCCGCTGCCGAACGAGGGGGCGGTCGACGACTACGCGATCCAGATCGGCAAGCGGCTGATCCGCGGCGAGATGAAGGAGCGCGCCGAGGCCCGCCAGATCTACGAGAAGGCCCGCGACGAGGGCCGCAGCGCCGGCCTCCTCGAGCAGGATCGGCCCGACGTCTTCACCCAGAGCCTCGCCAACATCCCGCCCGGCCAGGCGATCGAGGTGACGATCCACGTGGTCCAGCCGCTCCACCAGGAGAAGGGGCGCCTCGAGCTGGTGCTGCCGACGGTCGTCGGCGAGCGCTACATCCCGCCCGAGGGGGCGCCGAACGCCGAGCACCTCGCGCCGCCGACCCGGGCCGCGGGCGCGCCCTCGTGCGCGTCGCTCGAGGTCAGCGTGGCGATCGAGGCCGGCGCCGGCCTGCCGATCCAGGGGCTCGCGTCGCGCTACCACGCGGTCGCGGTCGATCGCCAGGAGGACGGCGCGCTGGTCGAGCTCGCCCGCGCCGGCGAGCTCCTGAACCGCGACTTCGTCCTCTCCTGGGCGCTCCGCGGCGACGCGCCGAAGGCGTCGATCCTCGCCCAGCCCGATCGCAGCGGCGACGGCGGCCACTTCACGATGACCATCGTCCCGCCGGCGCTGGTCAACAAGGACGAGGTCCGCGGCCGCGAGCTGGTCTTCGTGATCGACTCCTCGGGGTCGATGCACGGGCCGCCGATCGAGACCGCGAAGGCGACGGTCGAGAAGGCGCTCGAGAGCATGGGGCCGGCCGACACCTTCCAGATCCTCAACTTCGCGGAGTCGGTGTCGGCCCTCGGCCCGCGGCCGCTGGCGAACACCGCGGCCAACCGCGCGCGGGCGCGCGAGCACCTCCAGCGGGTCACCAGCATGGGCGGCACCCAGATGCTCCGCGGGATTAACGCCTCACTCGAGATGCCCCACGATCCCCAGCGCCTGCGGATGGTCCTCTTCCTGACGGACGGCTACATCGGCAACGAGCAGCAGATCTTCACCGCGCTCGACGAGAGGATCGGCGACGCCCGCCTCTTCAGCCTCGGCGTCGGCGCGTCGGTGAACCGCCACCTCCTCGACGGGATGGCGACCTTCGGCCGCGGCGCGGTCACCTACATGGGCCCGGACGAGGCGCCCAAGGCGGTCGTCAGCCGCTTCTTCGAGCGGATCGACAACCCTGTCCTTACGGACATCTCGATCGACTGGGGGGATGTGGTCGTCGACGCGGTGCTCCCCGGCAAGATCCCCGACCTCTTCGCCGGCCAGCCGGTGGTGATCTACGGCAAGTACCGCGGGGCGCCGGCCGGGCTCGTCCACCTCGAGGGGACGATCGCCGGCGAGCGGGTGCGGATCCCGGTCAAGGTCGACTTCTCGCGGGCGGAGAACGCCAGCGGCCTCGCCTCGATGTGGGCGCGCAAGCAGATCGACGAGTGGCTCGGTCCCCGGCGCCTCCGCGACGACGGCGGCAAGATCACGCGCCTGGTCACCGACCTGGCGATCGAGCGGCGGATCATGACCGAGTACACCGCCTTCGTCGCCGTCGATCACGAGGTGGTGATCAACCCCGACGGCACCTCGCGGACGATCCAGCAGGCGGTCGAGGTCCCCTTCGGCACCGAGGGCGTCGGCGCCGGCGAGTCCTACGGGGTCGGCGGCCTCGGCCTGGTCGGCACCGGCCGCGGCGGCGGTGGGATCGGCGGCGGGACGATCGGCCTCGGCAACACCGGCCTCATCGGCAAGGGCGGCGGCGGCGGGACCGGCTCGGGCTACGGGCGGGGGAGCGGGGCCGGCTTCGGCGGCCGCGGCTCGCGGGTGCCCCAGGTCCGTCAGGCGAAGGCCGAGGTGATCGGCAACCTCGACAAGGACATCATCCGCCGGGTGATCCGGGCCCACATCAACGAGGTCCGCGCCTGCTACAACCAGGGCCTCGCCCGCGATCCCAACCTCAAGGGGCGGGTGGTCGTGAAGTTCACGATCGATCCCCAGGGCAAGGTGACCAAGGCCGAGATCGACGCGTCGATCGGCGACGCCCAGGTCGACGCCTGCATCGCCCAGGCGGTCGGGCGCTGGGCCTTCCCGAAGCCGCCGGGCGGCGGCAGCGTCAACGTCGTCTACCCCTTCGTCCTCGATCCCGGCTGAGGCGATCGAGCCCGCAAGGGATTCGCGGCGGCGCGCTTGCAGGGCGCGCGGCCGCGGCCCTATTGTCGCCGCGATGGCCCCCTGGGAGCACTTTTCCCACGACGCCGACATCGGCGTCCGGGGCCGCGGCGCGAGCCCGGCGGAGGCCTTCGCGGCGGCGGCGCGGGCGATGATCGCGGTGATCTGCGATCCGGCGATCGTCCGCCCCGAGGTCGCGGTCGAGATCACCTGCGAGGCCCCCGATCTCGAGCTCCTCCTGGTCGACTGGCTCAACGCCGTGATCTACGAGATGGCCGCGGAGGGCAGGATCTTCGGCGACTTCGAGGTGACTCTGGGCGAGGGGCCGAGCCTCCACGCGATCGCCCGCGGGGAGGCGCTCGACCCGGTCCGCCACGCGCCGACCGTCGAGGTCAAGGGGGCGACCTACACCGGCCTGCGGGTCGCCCGCGAGGGCGCCGGCTGGGTCGCGGAGTGCGTCGTCGACGTCTGACGAGAACGAGGAGCGAGACGATGGATCGGGGCCGCCTGCGGAGGATCGACGAGTACGCCTGGGAGCTCCCCAAGAAGGGGCCGATGCGGGTCCCCGGGGTGATCTACGGCGACCGCGACCTGGTCGACGCGATGGACGACAAGGTCGCCGAGCAGCTCGGCAACGTCGCCACCCTGCCGGGGATCGTCGAGGCCGCCTACGCGATGCCCGACGCCCACTGGGGCTACGGCTTCCCGATCGGCGGGGTCGCGGCCTTCGACGCCGACGAGGGCGGGGTGGTCTCGGCGGGCGGCGTCGGCTTTGACATCTCCTGCGGGGTCCGGGCGCTCCACACCGGGCTCCGGCGCGAGGAGGTCGTGGCCCGACGCGAGGCGATCGCGGACGCGCTCTTCCTGGCGATCCCCGCGGGGATGGGGGCGACGGGCGAGCTCCGCCTGACCAACCGCGAGATGGACGCGATGCTCCTCGGCGGCGCCCGCTGGGCGGTCGAGGCCGGCTACGGCCGCAGCGGCGATCTAGAGCGGATCGAGGAGGGTGGTCAGGCGTTGGGCGCCGAGCCCGGGGCGGTCTCGAACAAGGCGAAGACCCGGCAGCGGAAGGCGATGGGGACCCTGGGCTCGGGCAACCACTACCTCGAGCTTCAGCACGTCACGGCGATCCACGACGAGGCCGCCGCGAGGGCCTTCGGGCTCGCGCGCGGCGACGTCGTGATCTCGATCCACTGCGGCTCGCGCGGGCTCGGCCACCAGATCGGCACCGAGTTCCTCAAGGAGATGGTGGTCGCCGCCGGCCGCCACGGGATCACGCTCCCGGACCGCGAGCTCGCCTGCGCCCCGATCCGCTCGGAGCTCGGCGCCCGCTACCTCGGGGCGATGCGGGCGGCGATCAACTGCGCGCTCGCCAACCGCCAGATCCTCACCCACCTGACCCGCGAGGCCTTCGCCGAGCTCTTCCCGGGCGCCGGCCTGCCGCTCCTCTACGACGTCTCCCACAACACCTGCAAGGTCGAGCGCCACACGGTCGACGGCGTCCGTCGCGAGCTCCACGTCCACCGCAAGGGGGCGACCCGGGCCTTTGGGCCAGGTCACCCGGCGCTCCCGAGCGGCCTCCGCGAGGTCGGGCAGCCGGTGCTGATCGGCGGGACGATGGGGACCGCCTCGTACGTCCTGGTCGGCGCCGACACCAGCGAAGAGCGCTCCTTCGCCTCCGCCTGCCACGGCGCCGGGCGGGCGATGAGCCGGAGCCAGGCGAGCAAGCAGTGGACCGGGCGGGCGCTCGTCGACGAGCTCGCCCAGAGGGGGATCGAGATCCGCGCGCCCTCGCTCCGCGGGGTCGCCGAGGAGGCGCCCGGGGCCTACAAGGACGTGAGCGCGGTCGTCGAGGCGGCCGATCGCGCCGGCCTCGCGCGGCTGGTGGCCCGCCTCGAGCCGATCGTGACGATCAAGGGCTAGCGCGTGGTCTCGCCGCTGCTGGCGATATCCCGCGCCTCGATCGCGTGTATGGTCAGCGTCGTGCTCAGGCCTAGCGTCCTCGTCGTAGCGCTCTCTCTCTTCGCGTGCTCGTCTGCCGACTCGGTCACCAAGCCGGAGGGCGTCGGAGGCGGGGAGGGAGCCGCGGCCAGGGCTGCGGAGGCGGCCGGGGGGCCGGGCTCCGAGGCTGCTCCTTCGGACAGCCTTGATGTCGGCGACGTGGTCGTCCCGAACCTGCCGATCGCCGCGCCGATCCCCCCGCGCTCGGCCCACGTCACGCTCCCGCGCGACTTCCCGCCCGCCGCCGTCGACCAGATGCGAGGGGTGCTGGAGGAGGCGAGCGAGGCGGCCGCCGGCGAGCCGCTGGCGTTCATCGCCGACGCCGAGCTCGCCTTCCCGGCCCTCGGCGAGGCCCTCGAGCTCGCGCGGGGCGTCGGCTTCGAGCGCTGCGGCCTCGTCGTCAAGACCGCGCCCGACGCCTACGGGATGATCCCGCTGCGGATCGGCGGCGACGCGGCGGCCGGGGGCGGGGAGGGCGAGCTCCACGTGATCCTCCAGGCCGACGGCTACCGCCTCACGGTCGGCCTCCCGCTCGCGGGCGAGCCCGACGCAGCGCCGCCGCGGGCGACGATCCCCCGCAAGGAGGAGGGCGGCAAGCTCTACAAGGTCAGCCTCTGGGACACCGAGGCGCTCGCGGCCAAGGCCGGCGAGCTCCTCGCGCGGACGCCGACGAGGCGGGTCACCGTGATGGCCGATCCGAGCGTCCGCGTCGATGACCTCGCGGTGACCCTCGCGGCCCTCCGCGGCCCGGAGTGCGGGGCGGCCGATGATCCTGGCTGCCGGGTCGCCGAGGTGATCCTCGCGCCGAAGATCGCGTCGTCGCCTCCGGGGACGATCGGCACGGCCAAGCTCGATGTCGGCTCGATCGGGCACATCGGCAGGGGGGGCGGGCCCGCCCCGGGGAGCGCCCCCGCGCCGATGCCGACGGTCGAGGGCCAGCTCGATCGAGACATCGTCCGCCGGATCGTCCGCGCCCACATGAAGGAGATCCGCGCCTGCTTCGACGCCGCCCTCGCCAGGGACTCGGCGCTGAGCGGCCGGATCAGCGTCGACTTCGTGATCCGCGGCGACGGCGACGTGAAGAGCGCGACGATCGGCGAGGGCGACATCACCGACGCGGCCCTCGGCGCGTGCATGACCAAGGCGGTGAAGCGCTGGCGCTTCCCGAAGTCGCGCGACGGCGGCGAGGTGCAGGTCTCCTATCCCTTCGAGCTGGTCTCTGGCTAGGATCCTCCGACCGATGCCTGCGCCGTTCGTCAACTGGTCCGGCACGGTCACCAGCCGCCCCTCCGCCTGGGCTCGCCCACGCACGGAGGGGGAGGTCGCCGCCCTCGTCCGCGAGGTCCGCGGCCGCGGCGGCCGGCTCAAGGTCTGCGGGGCCCGCCACTCGTGGTCGAGCATCGCCGCCGGCGACGACCTCCAGGTCGAGCTCGGCGGGCTCGCTGAGGTGATCGAGATCGATCGCCGGGCGATGCGCGTGCGCGCGGGCGCGGGCTGCCCGCTCCACGTCCTCCTCGACGCCCTCGCGGCCGAGGGGCTGGCGATGCCGGTGATCGGCTCGGTCGCGGAGCAGACCCTCGCCGGGCTGACGGCGACGGCGACCCACGGCTCCTCGCTCCGCGTCGGCAACATCTCGAGCCTGGTGGAGGGCATGCGCATGGTCAGCGGCGCCGGCGAGCTCGTCGAGCTCGGCGCGGACGATCCCCGCCTCGAGGGCGCCCGCGTCCACCTCGGCGCGCTCGGGGTCCTCACCGAGGTGACGCTGCGCCTCCGCGAGGCCTTCCGCCTCGAGGAGCGCCGCTTCGTCCTCCCCTTCGACGAGGCCGCCGCGCGGATCCGCGAGCTCGGCGAGGCCCACGCCTTCGCCAAGCTCTGGTGGCTGCCGCACACCGAGAGTGCGCTGGTCTTCACCTACGACGAGACCGACGCGCCTGGCGAGCGCGACGCCCGCGCGTGGGCGGTCGACGCGTGGATCAACCGAAACCTCTTCCCCGCGCTCCTGCGCCTCGGCAAGGCGTTCCCGTCGCTGATCCCCCGGACCAACCGGAGCGTCGCCAAGCTCCACTTTCGGCCGTCGATCCGCCGCGGCCGCAGCGACCACATGCTCCAGCTGGTGATGCCGCCGCCCCACCGCGAGACCGAGATCGCGGTCGACCTCGCCGACACCGAGGCGCTCCTTCGGGGCACCCGTGAGGTCGCCCACCGCGACGGCGCGCGGGTCGACTTCGTCGTCGAGCTCCGCTTCGTCAAGGGCGACGGCGGCTGGATGAGCCCGGCCTACGGCCGCGACTCCTGCCAGCTCGTGATCGGCGGCGCCTACAGCCCGGACATCGACCGGGTCTTCGACGGCTTCCGCCGGCTCGGCCAGGGCCTCGGCGCCCGCCCCCACTGGGGGAAGGAGCTCGCGCTCACGCCGGCCGAGGTCGACGCGCTCTACCCCCGCGCCGGCGAGTTCCGGGCGCTGGCGCGGGCGCTCGATCCTGACGGGGTCCTCCGCAACCCCTTCCTCGACGCGATCCTCGGCCCCTCGCCGGGCTGAGGGCCCGCGCTCAGCTCCGGCAGAGCCCGGCCTGGAGCGCGAGCGTGAGGGCGGCGGCGCAGAGCGCCCACCAGCACACCGAGCCGAGCACCCCGCCGCGATCGAGGCCGCCCGCCCGCATGAACGAGGCGACGCCGAGGGCGACGAAGACCAGGGTCGGCGCCCAGAGGAGGGCGGCCTGGGCGATCGTCGCCCGCGGCCAGCTGCCCTTGGCCAGGAGGATCGCCGCGGCGATCCCGAGGGCGATCGTCGTCGGCCAGAAGCGGAGGCGCTCGGCCGACCAGAGCGCCTCGACCAGCGGCGGGTTGTCGCCGCCGAAGACCACCTTCATCACCCCGGCGGCCTCGCGCTCGAGGCGGAGCTCGCGGCCGTGGGCCTTGGCGGCGAGGAGGAAGGCGACCGCGCTCGCCGCGATCTGCATCACCTGTCCCATGGCTCAGGCCACCATCCCGGCGAGGGCCGAGCGGAGCTCGGCGGCGAAGGCCGGGTCCTGGGCCTGGCGGGGCGCCGGCCGGAGCTTGCCCTCGTAGTAGAAGCCGCCGCCGACGACCTCGTCGCTGCCGACGTGGACGAAGCGCTCGGCCGCCTCGTCGAGGGTCGAGGTGATGCCGATGAGGCGGGCGATCACCGGGCCGATCTTCATGAAGATCCCGGGCGAGTCGGAGCCGAAGCGGGTCCCCGGGATCACGCCGGGGTGGAGGCTGACGAAGGAGACCCCGCGGGCCTCGAAGCGGCGCTGCTCCTCGATGGTCAGGGTGAGGAGCGCGAGCTTGTTGCGCACGTAGGAGCCCATGCCGGCGCTCGCCTTCTCGCCGGCGATCGCGTCGATCGTCGTCTTCGCCCCGTTGGGGACCGCGGTGACGACGTTGACGACCCGGCCGCGAGCGGCCGCGAGGGGCTCGATGAGCGCCTCGGTGAGGATGAAGGGCGCGAGGACGTTGAGCGCGAAGGTCCGCTCGAGGCCGTCGTCGGTCCGCTCGTCGCGGCCGAAGGCGCCGCCAGCGTTGTTGATCAGGAGGTCGATCGACGGGGCGATCCGGAGGATCTCGGCGGCGACCGCCTCGGCCCCGGCGATCGTCATCAGGTCGCCGAGGACCAGCTCCGCCTGGCCGCCGGCGCCGCGGATCGTCGACACCGTCGCCTGCCCGCGGACCTGGTCGCGGCCGACGATGAGCACCCGGTAGCCGCGGGCCGCGAGGGCGATGGCGGCGGCCTGGCCGAGGCCCGAGGTCGCGCCGGTGACGACGGCGGTGCGGGTGGTGGTGGAGGTGCGGGGGGTGGAGGTCTTGGTGGTCATGGCTGGCTCCCTTTCGACGCCTCCATCCTGAAACGAGAACCCATGGGAAACAATGGACCATCGATTCACTTCTCCGTTAACCTCAGGTTGACAGAGGAGCGCGAACGCATGGACCTCGACCTCTTCCGCGGGATCATCCCCTTCGTCGCCGTCGCCGAGGCGGGCTCCTTCCGCGGGGCCGCGGCCGCCCTCGGCGTCAGCCCGGCGGCGATCTCGAAGGCGGTCGCCAAGCTCGAGGAGGAGGTCGGCCTCGCGCTGATCGCCCGCGGCGGCCGGCGGGCCGCGCTGACCCGCGAGGGCGCCGACTTCTTCGCCCGCTGCCGGCCGGCGGTGGCGGCCGTCAGCGGCGCCCGCGAGGCGGTGGCGGCCGCCCGCCGCGAGCCCGCCGGCGAGCTCGTCCTCTCGATCCCGCAGGTGACCACCGCCCTGGTCGCGCCGGTCCTCGCCGCCCTCCGCAGCCGGCACCCGCGCCTCTCGTTCCGCCTCATCGTCACCGACGAGCGCTCGCGCCTCGCCGAGGAGGCGGTCGACGTCGCGGTCCGGATCGGCGTGCTCAGCGAGTCGTCGCTGATCGCCCGCCGCCTCGGCGGCACCCGGATGCTGACGGTCGCCGCCCCGAACTACCTCGCGCTCCGGGGCGCGCCGCGGCGCCTCGCCGACCTCGATGATCACGTCTGCATGGCGCTGATCGGCCCCTCGGGGCGCCCCTGGCCCTGGCTCTTCGCCAGCGGGCCGCGGCCGGTGACGCCGGGGCTGATCACCGAGCACGGGCCGGCGCTGGTCGACGCCGCCCTCGCGGGCCTCGGGATCACCCAGGCCTTCGGCTTCATGGTCGAGCCGCTGATCGCCGAGGGGCGCCTGGTCGCGCTCCTCGACGACGAGGTGGCGACCGGCCCCGACGTCCACGCGATCTGCTCGCCGGGGCGCCGCGCGACCCCGCGGGTGCGGGCGGCCTTCGACGCCTTCGCCGACGCCTTCGCGGCCGAGCCCCGGCGAGGGGCGAGCGGCCGCGCGGTGTGACGCCGCCATCGAGGCGTGTGTCAACATGTCTCAAGAGACATGTATTTTCAGGGGGCGATCCGCCGGAGCCACGAGCCGGCCGGGTCGCCCTCGAGATCGAGGGTGTCGCCCTGGATCACGAGCTCGTCGCCGGCCACTCCGACGCCGCGGGCGAGGCCGCAGACGTCGACGCGGTGGCCCCAGAGCCCCGCGCCCTCGCCGTCGAGCGCGAGCACCAGCGGCTGCTCGCCGCAGGCGTGGCTCGGCCAGGTGTCGTGGCCGATCAGGTACCAGCCGCCGCCCGGGCGGCGGAGGAGCGCGTCGGGGCCGTCGCTGTTGAAGCAGCCCGGGGCGTCGGCGCAGGGCTCGGCGAACTCGTAGCGCTGGTAGCTCTCCTTCCAGAGGGTCGCGCCGTCGGCGAGGTCGAGGTAGGCGAGGCGCATCGGCGCCCCGTCGGCGACCAGGAGGCCGGCGCCGTCGTCCTCGCTCGCCACCGGAGCGCCGACGCCCTGCCACGACCAGCGGAGCGCGCCGTCGGGGCCGTGGATCCGGAGCGCGCCGTCGCGCAGCGACCAGGCGACGCCGCCGTCGCTGAGGGCGACCAGGCGATCGTCGGGGCCGAGGTCCATCGCCGGTCCGCTGATCTCGGCGGCGAGCTCGAGCGGCTGATCGAGCGCGATCGCCCGGTGGAGGCGGCGGGTCGTCGGCACGTCCTTGGGCGAGGGATCGCCGCTCGTGATCCAGACCCCGGGGGCGCCGCGGGCCGCGACCATCCGCGAGGGCTCGGGCGCCTCCCAGGCGCTGACGCCGAGGACGAGGCCGGTCGCCGGATCGACCTCGACCAGGCGCGGCGGCTCTCCCTCGGGGCGTTCGAAGCCCCAGAGCTGGCCGCCCTCGCCGACGATCACGCCGGTCGCCTCGCTCCCCCAGTGGATCGTCGTCAGGTCGTCGCTCACCCAGATCGTGCCGATCGTCAGCGGCAGGCCGTGGGCGACGAGGAGCGGCCCCCAGCCGGCCTCGGGGTCGTCCTGGTCGACGGCGGGCGCGAGGAGGTAGCCGCCCTGCGGGTGGAGGTGGACGTCGCGGGCCGGGCTCAGCGCCTGGGTCGTGGCGGGCGGCCGGGTCTCGAGCTTCGTCGCCCAGCTCCCGGCGACGCAGCGGACCTGGAAGTCGGCGATCGGAAGGCCGGGGTCGGGGTCGATCCCGAGCTCCCAGGTGAGCTCGTCGCAGCTCGGCGGGGCGGCCTCGGGCGCGTCGCAGGCGGCGATGGCGAGGGTGATGGCGAGGGTGATGGCGAGGGCCGGGGTGAGCGAGAGCGCCCGCGCGAGGCGGGAGCGGGCGGTGGTCGGGGGGTGTTCGTCGTGCATCTCCTCGATCAGGTCGAGGGCGCGGCGAATTCAATTCACCCAATGCGCGAGCGGGCGCCGCTCCGAGGAGCGAGCGCCCGCCCGATCGCCGCCCGTCGGGGGGTCAGCGTCAGCGCGCCGCCGTGATCTCGAAGACCCGCGCCTGCGAGGGCGTGAGCTGGATCTGGACGCCGCTGGTCGTCAGCTTGGCGACGTCGGCGACGACGTCGGCGGCCGCCGGATCCATCCGGTCGTGGAGCGTCAGCGAGGTCGCGCCGCCGAACCCGGCGGCCGTCAGCTCCGCCTGCGGGACCACCAGGAAGGGCTTGTAGGTGTTGTTCGGGTTGAGGTTGACGAGGACGAGGAGCGCCTCGGCGTCGGTGTGGCGGATGAAGGTGTAGCACCAGCGACCCTTCGAGCAGTAGGTGTCGCTGTCCTTGTTCGCCTCCTGGAGGCCGATGAACTCGCCCTCGGCGACCGCCGAGGTGGTCGAGAGCGCCATCAGGCGGCGGTAGGTCGCCCGCAGGTCCTTCTGGGCCGCCGAGAGCTGGCCGCCGTCGAAGCTGTGATCGTTGACCCACTTGGCGAGCTCGGGCATCCCCCAGTAGTCGTAGATCGTCGTCCGCCCGTCCTCCTGGCCGTAGCCCTCGGCGCCGGAACCGGGCTCGCCGACCTCCTGGCCGTTGAAGACCGCCACCGGCCCCTTCGAGAGGAGGTAGAGGAGCGTCGCCACCGGCACGCCGGCCTTGGCCGAGCCGAAGCCGGAGTCCGCGGGCGGCCCGTTCATCACCAGCGGCGAGGCGATCCGCCGCTCCATGTCGCCCTCGGCGTAGCGGAGGAGCTTGTCGCTGATGTCCGCCTTGCCGTCGATGAGCGCGGTCAGATCGTTCGCCCACACCGAGCAGCAGAAGACGCTCTTGACCGTGTTGTAGAGCGTGTCGTCGGTGACCGCGTCGAAGCCGGCGCCGATCAGGCCGGCCGCGTCGGAGCCGGGGAGGGTGTCGGGGTCGCCCTCGATCGCCTGGGCGACGAAGTAGGCGTCGGCGTCGCGGCTCCGGGCCTCGCCGATCTCCCACTGCCAGAACTCGACCGGGATCCAGTGGGCGTAGTGGACGCGGAAGCCGTCGACGCCCATCTGCTGCCAGTAGGCGATGATCTTGTCCATGTCCGTCCAGGTCTTGGGCGTCGGATCGTACATGCCCATCTGGTTGGAGATGTCGTAGCCGTAGTTGAGCTTGATCGTGTCGTACCAGTCGGAGACCGCCGGCGTCGGCGTGACGACGTTGTTGCCGGTCGCCTTCGGGAGGTCGCCGGCCGGCATGCCGTCGTTGTTCTCGTCGTCGTAGGTGCCGTCGGGCATCCCCGGCGGCGTCCACCAGCCGGGGGAGGGGAGCGCGAGGACCTGGCCCGGCGGATCGACGAGGTAGAAGAAGTTGTTGTTCGGCGCCCAGAAGACCCCGGTCGAGTCGGCGAGGCCGAGGTCCGTCTTGAGGGTGATGTTGGTGTGGTAGCCGCGGGCGACGTGGTTGGGGACCAGGTCGATGATCACCTTCATCCCCTGGTCGTGGATCCGGCCGACCAGCGCCTTGAACTCGTCGATCCGGGCGGCGGGGTCGGTCGCGTAGTCGGGCGAGACGTCGAAGTAGTCGCGGACCGCGTAGAAGGAGCCGGCCTTGCCCTTGAGCGTGTCGGGATCGCTGGGGGGCTCCATGATCTCGGGGTAGTCGGTCGCGCTCGCCTGCTGGAGCGCGCCGTGGAGCCAGATGTGGCTGTAGCCCATCGCCCGGAGCTCGGCGAGCGCGACGTCGTCGATCTCGTCGAACTTGCCGACGCCGTTGGTGGCGATGTCGCCGTCGCCGATGTTGATCGTCTTGGTGTTCGAGAAGAGGCGGACCGTGAGCTGGTAGATCCGCGCCTTCGGGGCGTCGAAGTCGATGACGTCGCCGCCGGTGTCGGTGTCGGTGTCGGTGTCGGTGTCGGTGTCGGTCCCGCTGCCGCTGCTCGTGCTCGTGGTCGACGTCTCGCCGGTGGTCGAGCTCGTCGAGCTCGTCGAGGTGCTCACGTCGGTGTCGGTCGCGGGGAGCGTCGTCGACATCGTCCCCGAGCCGGTGATCGTCGGCTCACCGGTGGCGCAGGCGGCGACCACGGCGAGGGCACAGGGAAAGGCCATCAAGCGCATGCTCAACATCGTCATCGGTCCTTTTGGAGGGCCTTCGCTGGCCCCGCTCCATGCTAGTTGATCTCGCCGCTCCCGCGGGCAGGGCGAATTTGATCCGGCCCGCGGGTGCGCGCGTGTGTGTGTGTCGACGCCGCGCTCCTAGGGCGCGAGGACGATCGCGCCCTTCGCCGGGACCGTGACGTCGATCTTGCCGGAGACCGAGACGACGACCGAGGGGCCGCCGAGGGCGTCGCTCAGCTTGTCCTGCGACTTGAAGCCGAGGCCGTTGACGTCGACGGTCCGCATCTGTGGCGCGCCGGAGCGGGTGAGCGCGACGATCGCGGCGTCGCCCGGTCCGAGCGCGCGGCCGAAGATCAGCGTGTCGTCGTCGACGTCGAGAGTGACGTAGGAGCCGCGCTGGAGCGCGGGGATCGTCCGACGGGCGCTACCGAGCTTGCGGACGAAGGCGAGGGTCGCCTTCTCGTCGACCTTGAGCGCGGCCTCGTCGCGCCAGAGGAGGCGGTTGTTGGGATCGGAGCCGCCCCACTGGCCGTACTCGTCGCCGTAGTAGAGGAGCGGCGCGCCCGGCAGGCCCATGAGCCAGGCCATGCCGATCCGCGTGCGCTCGTAGGGCTCGCCGTCGCTGGGCTCGACCGCGGTGTTGTCCCACTGGTTGCCCGGGATGCCCTTGTCGTGGGCGCCGTCCTGGCCGCGGTAGTCGGCGAGGGTGGCGAAGCGCGGGGTGTCGTGGGAGCCGATGTAGGGCGTCATCACCGAGCCCGCCGGCCACTTCTCGAGGCCGTGCTTGAGCCAGTAGTCGGCGTGGAGCATCCCCTTGTCGGAGTGCGCGAAGGTCCGGTACGAGACCCCGTGGTAGAGGACGAAATCGAACTGGCCGTCGAGCCCGAAGGGGCCGATGTAGCGGGAGATCGTCCCGTAGTTCTCGTCGTTGCAGGGATCGGCGCAGTCGCTCCAGCCCATCGCCGTCTCGCCCATCATGAAGTAGTGGGTGCCGGCGCCCTCGAAGGTCTCGCGGACCTCGACCGAGAGGTTGCGGGTGGCGACCTCCTCGACGTGCTTGACCGCGTCGACCCGGAGGCCGTCGAGGTTGAAGTTGTCGAGCCACCAGACCGCGTCGTCGACGAAGGCGGCGTTGGCCTCTGGGACCGTGTGGTTGATGTCCGGGAGGTAGGCGGCGAACATGCAGTCGAGCGCGTGGCCGGTCCAGTCGCAGTTGTCGGTCCCGCACACGCAGCCGGTGCGGAACCACTCCGGGTGCTCCTTCATGTACGCGTGCTCCTCGTGGACGTGGTTGACCACGTAGTCCTGGAGGATCCGGATCCCGTGCTTGTGCGCCTCCTTGACCATCGCGTGGAGGGCCGCCTCGCCGCCGAGGCGGGGATCGACCTCGCGGGGCTCGATCGGCCAGTAGCCGTGGTAGCCGGTGACGAAGTGGAAGCCGTCGCTGGCGACGTAGGCGTCCGACGGGTTGGTCTGGAAGGGGGTCAGCCAGATCGCCCGGACCCCGAGCTTGTCGAGGGTGCCGTCGGCGATCGACTTGCGCAGCCCCTCGAGGTCGCCGCCCTTCCAGTCGCCGCGGGGATCGGCCTTCGGCGTCGCCCCCGGGTTGTTGCCGGGGTCGCCGTCGCGGAAGCGATCGGTGAGGACCATGTAGATCAGCGCGCCGTCCCAGGTGAAGGGCTGGGCCTCGATCCAGAAGACCAGGCGGAGCTCGTCGCCCTCGCGGCCGCTCTGGGTGGCGCCCCGGAGGCGGACGACGTACTTGCCGTCGGCGAGGTCGCCGAGGGCGATCGTCACGTCGCCGCTGGCGGAGATCATCAGCTCGGCGTCGGTGAGCGCCCGGGTCGCGCCCTCCTCGTCGAGGATCGCCGAGAAGCCCGCCGGATCGGCGCCGCTCCCCTCGATCCCGTCGACGAAGGAGAGGGTCGCGCTGTAGGTCCCCTTGCCGGGGGAGGGGCGCTCGCTCTCGGAGGTGTCGACGTCGAAGGTCGGCAGGAGGCACTTTCGGACCTTGACCGCCGAGTTCTCGGTGTCGCCGACGTACTTGCGGCGGCCCTGGAGCGGGTCGAGGATCCACTGGGCCTCGCCGCCCTGGTCGAAGACGATCTTGTAGGCCCAGAGCCCCGGCTGGAGGTCGACCGTCGCGGTGAAGTAGCCCTGGGCGTCGGGGCCGGTGAGCGCGGTCGCCGAGGCGAGGTCGAAGCCGTGCCACTCGCCGGCGACCCGCGGGTTCTGGGCGGCGCCGACCGGCTTGAAGCGGAATTCGGTCGGACAGAGCGCGTCCTCGGTGCCGCCGGTGGTCCCGGTGTCGGTCTCGCCCGCGCTCGTGCCTCCGCTCGTCGTGCCGCCGCTGGTGCTCGTGTCGCCGCCGCTGGTGGTCGAGGTCGACGCGCTCGCGCCGGTGGTCGGCGACACCGAGGTCTGGTTGCCCTCGGTCGGTCCTGAGTTCGCGTCGGTCTCGCTGCCGTCGATCGGCTCGCCGGTCGAGCAGGCCGTGAGGAGCGCGGCCAGGGAGAGGGGGAGGGGGCGACGAAGGTAGGCCAGCATGATCCAGCCAAGAGACTAGCCAAGGCGCGCGTCGCCGACTACCCGCGGCGGACCCCGCTGCGCGTCGTCCGCGGAGTTCGCGGCGATGGGGACGGCCTGCATCGGGGCTGGGCATCGGGGCTGGGCGTCGGGGCTGGGCTCCGGGGGCGCCGCGAGGAAGACGACGACGCCGCGAGGTCGACGAGATCCGCTACCCTGGGCGCGATGGCCCTCGCCCCCGCCTCGCACGTCGCCCGCCTCGCCCTCTCGCTGGCGTCGGCCCTCTCGCTGACGCTGGCCCTCGCGCCCGCCGACGCCGCGGCCGCGCCGATCCAGCGCACCCGCTTCGAGGTGCCGACCGCCAACGGCCACACCGCGCTCCTCGTCGATCTCCAGGGGCGGCGGGCGACCCAGCTCCGCGAGCACCTCTTCGCGGCCGAGGAGCCGGTCCTCGACGAGAAGGGCGACGAGGTCTGGAACGGCAGCGACTTCGCCGCGGTCTACACCCGCGACCTCCTCTTCGACGCCTACTTCGGCCTGCGCGCGCCGGATCAGCAATTCTGGCTGACCTCGGTGCCGGCCGATCTCGACGCCAGCGGCTACGTCGGCTGGAAGGACGGCGAGCGCGGCGGGACCGGCATCGTCGCCCTGGTCCAAAAGTCAGGTGACATCGAGGCGACGAGCTACTACTTCGTCCCCCAGGGGATGGAGCACGTCGGCTTCGTGATGGCGATGCGGGTCCGCAACACCGGCGGCCAGCCGCTCGCGGGGATCCAGGCCTTCTCGATCCACAACTTCCACCTCGGCTTCGGCCGCGCCGACGCCCCCTGGGACGTCGGCATGGACATCGGCGAGAACGGCGAGAGCCTGGCCTGGAACCCGATGAAGTCGGAGTACGTCGAGCGCGGCTTCGCCGGGGTGATCGTCGGCCAGCCGCTGGCGGCGGTCGCCCACCACGGATCGACGCCGGGGGCCGACATCTTCGGGATCGTCGACGGCGGCGCCAAGGTCGACCTCCCGGACAACAGCCCGCCGGGCAACGCGGTCGACGGCGCGGTCGCGGCCTACCAGTTCGACCTCGGGAGCCTGGCGCCCGGCGCCGAGAAGTGGGTCGGCGTCGCCTTCGCCCGCCACGCCGATCCCTTCCAGGAGGTCACCGCCCGCGGCTGGCTCGAGGCCTACGTCGCCGGCAAGTCGGCCAAGCTCCTCGTCGACGCCGAGATCGCGGCATGGGCGGCCTTCCAGGGGGCGATCGCCGTGCCCGCGGGCGCCTCGGCCGACGAGGCGACGCTGGTCCGCCACTCGGCGGCGATGCTGAAGATGGGCCAGGTCCGCGAGGAGACCACCTACCTCCGGGAGTGGCTGAGCCAGGACGGCGAGGTCCGGCGCACCCGCTTCCCCGGCCCCGACAACAACCCGGTCGAGCTGCCGGCGACCGTCAAGCACCGCGGCCACGGGGCGATCCTCGCGAGCATGCCGCCGGGCAACTGGACCTACGCTTGGATCCGCGACGGCGCCTACGCGACGGTGGCGATGGCGGTCCTCGGGATGAAGAAGGAGGCCCGCGACGCGCTCAACTTCTACCTCGAGGCCGAGGCCGGCCGCTTCAAGGAGTGGTCGGAGCTCGCCGCCTACGACATGCCGGACTATCAGATCTCCCTGGTCCGCTACTACGGCTTCGGGGTCGAGGAGACCGACTTCAACGACTTCGGCCCCAACCTCGAGTTCGACGGCTTCGGCCTCTTCCTCTGGGCGCTCCGGGCCTACGAGACGCTGAGCGGCGACGAGACCCTGACCGACGCCTACTGGCCGGTGGTGAGCGGCAAGATCGCCGACGTCCTGGTCGCGCTCGTCGATCCCGAGACCGGCCTCATCCGCGCCGACTCGTCGATCTGGGAGACCCACTGGCAGGGCCGCGAGCGCCACTACGCCTACACCAGCCTGACGGCGGCGCGGGGCCTCTGCGACGCGGCCGCGCTCGCCGAGCGGGTCGGCGATCAGGAGAAGGCGGCGCTCTACGCCGACACCGCCGCGGGGATCCGCGCGGCGATCGCCGATCACCTCACCGACCCGAAGGGGATGATCGCCGCCAACCTCGAGGAGCTGGGGAGCGGCGAGGGCTACTACGACGCCGCGGTCTGGGACGCGATCGCCATGGGCCTCTTCGACCCCGCGGGGATGATCGCCGCCGGGACCATGCAGGGCCTCGACGCCAACCTCCAGGTGTCCGCAGGGCCAGGTTGGTCGCGCAACGACGACCGCTTCGACCACCAGGGCAACGAGGACCTGAGCCCCTGGGGCTCGGACTACGACTCGGCCGAGTGGGTGATCACCGACCTCCGGGGATCGATCGCCGCCCGGATGATCGGCGCCGAGGACCGCGCCGACGCCCTCACGGCCTGGGTCCGCGATCAGGCGCTCGCCAACTACCTGATGGTCGCCGAGACCTTCGACGAGAACGACGGCACCTACAAGTTCAACACGCCGATGCTCGGCTTCGGCGCCGGCGCCTACACCCTCGCGCTCGCCCACCGCGCGGGCGGCTTCGGGGCCGACGACCCGGCCTGCGGCGCCTATCACGACGAGGGCGGCGGCGGGACGACGGGCGGCGGCGAGACGACGGGCGGGGGGGAGACCACGGGCGGCGGCACGACCACGGGCGGCGGGAGCACGGGCAACAGCGGCACCGGCAGCACCAGCGTCGATCCGACGATCACCGACGGCGTCGCCAACAGCGGCAACTCGATGGGCTCCGATCTCTCCGCGGGGTCTGGCGGGGGCGACGACGGCTCGGGGTGCAGCTGCCGGAGCGGCGGCGACGGGGGGCTGATCGCGGCGCTCTTGCCCGGGCTCCTGGTCCTCCGGCGGCGGCGCACGGGGCTCCGCGCGCGCGGGTGAGCGCGATCGTGACCCCGCGCGCGCCTGGAGCGACGTCCGCGCGCCGCCGCCAGGGCGGGCGCTAGCCGGCATTTGTGAGGCTGCAGGGATCGCCACAAGGGCCGTATCCTCGTCGGCCGTGACGCAGGCGGCGACGCGCAACTCCGCGCTCGGAGTCGTGATCCACCAGGGCCACGTCCACTCGCTCTATCGAGGGCGCGAGCGGGACGGGACGCCGGTGATCCGCAAGCGCCTCGACGCCGCCCACTACTCCGACGCGGCCGCCGAGCGCCTCCGACGCGAGTGGACGATCCTCCGCGCGCTCGCGGCGGTCCCCGGGGTGGTCCGCGCGCTCGAGATCCGCGAGGAGGACGGCGAGCTCATCCTGGTCCTCGCCGACTTCGGCGGCACCAGCCTCGCCGCGGCGCTCGACGATCCCGGGCTCGGCCTCCGCGAGCGCGTGGCGATCGCGATCGAGATCGCCGTCGCGCTCGCGGGTGTCCACGCCGCCGGCGTGATCCACCGCGACATCAAGCCGCGCAACATCCTCGTCGACGACGCCCGCCGGGTGCAGCTCATCGACTTCGGGATCGCCACGCGGATCGCCAGCGAGCTCGCGCCGATGGTCGCCGCCAGCCAGCTCCAGGGGACGCTGGCCTACATCGCCCCGGAGCAGAGCGGCCGGCTCCACCGCGCGGTCGATCACCGCGCCGATCTCTACGCGCTCGGCGTCACCCTCTACGAGCTCTTCACCGGCCGCTTGCCCTTTGTCGCCGACGATCCCGCGGAGCTCGTGCACGCTCACCTCGCCCGCCTGCCGGCGGATCCGCGGAGCCTGGCGCCGGAGCTCCCGGAGTCGCTGGCGGCCGTGATCCTCCGGCTCCTGGCGAAGTCGCCCGACGATCGCTACCGATCTGGCTTCGGCCTCGCGCACGATCTCGCGGCGATCGCCGCGGCCCTGGACGAGGGCGACCCGGAGCGCTCGATCGCCCTCGGGGCCGACGACCCGCCGCTCCTCTTCCAGGTGCCCGATCACCTCTACGGCCGCGACGCGGCGCTCGAGCTCCTCGAGGGGGCGCTCGCGCGGACCCGGGCGGGCTCACCGGAGGCGGTCTTCGTCGCCGGCCGCGGCGGCTCGGGCAAGTCGGCGCTCTATCGCCTCCTCCGGCGGCGGCACCTCGGCGGCGACGTCCGCTTCGCGGCGGCGGCCTTCGAGGCGAGCCGGCGCGACGTCCCCTACTCGGCGATCTTCGACGCGCTCGAGGCCGGGCTCCGCGAGCTCGTCGCCGCCGGCGACGAGCTGATCGCCCGCTGGCGCTGGTCGCTGGGGAAGGCGCTGGGCGGCCTCGCGTCGGCGATCACGCCGCGGCTGCCGGCGCTCGCCGAGCTCCTCGGCCCCGAGGCGCCGCGGCCATCGGAGGCCGAGCGCTACACCGCCGAGGCGGCCCGCCACCGCCTCCACCGCGGGCTCCACATCCTCGTCGGCGCGCTCGCGCGACCGCAGGCGCCGCTCGTCCTCGATCTCGACGACGTCCAGTGGATCGACGCCGCGTCGCTCGATCTCCTGGTCGAGCTGGTCGGCGAGCTCGCGGGGGAGGGGCTCTTCTGCGTCCTCGCCGGCGATCTCAGCGGGGATCCGGAGGCCCGCGAGCGGGTCGAGGGGGCGCTCGCGCGGATCGGCCAGCGAGCCCGGGTGACGAAGATCGAGCTGATGCCGCTCGAGGCCGACGCGATCGCGGCGATGATCGCCGACACGATCGCCCGGCCGGCCGCGGAGGTCGCGGATCTCGCGGCGGTGATCGCCCGCAAGTGCGGCGGCAGCGGCTTCTACGCCGCCGAGATCCTCCGCGATCTCCATCGCCGCAAGATCCTCCGCTTTGATCCGCAGCGCCGGCGCTGGAGCTACGAGCTCGCGGCCGCGGCCGCGCTCGAGGTCAGCGAGAACGTCGTCGATCTCCTGATCACCCGGGCCTCCTCCCTCGATCCTGCGGCCCTGGCGATCCTCCAGCGCGGCGCCTGTGTCGGCGCGATCTTCGAGCCCGCGGACGTCGACCTCGAGGGGGCGGAGTTCGCCGCGCTCGTCGCCACGCTCGACGCGGCGGTCGACGAGCGCCTCGTCGAGGTCGGCGCCGGCGTGATCCGCTTCGCCCACGAGCGGGTGCGGGCGGCGATCGCCGCGACCCTCACGCCGGAGGCCCGGGCGGCCCACCACCTCGCGCTGGCTCGCCTCGCCGCGGCCCGGCTCGGCGAGGACGCGCTCTCGGGGGCAGGGGACGACGCCCACCTCTTCGCGGCCGCGGATCACTACCGGGCGGCGCTCGGCCTCGTCGTCGGCGACGAGCGGCGCTCGGCGGCTCGGATCACGCTGGCCGCGATCCACCGCGCCTTCGGCGGAGGGGCGATCGCGTCGGCGCGCGTGTATGCCAAGGCGGTGCTCGATCTCCTCGGGGACGACGCGTGGTCGACGGGCTACACGATCGCGGTCGACGCCCTCCTCCACGAGATCGAGTGCGCCGGCAGCGTCGGCGACTTCGAGGCCGCCGACGCGGCCACCGCGATCCTCCTCAAGCACGCGCGGACCGACGAAGATCGGGCCGAGGTCCACGTCAAGCGGGCGGTCGTTCACCTCGCGCGCAACGAGCTCGAGGGGGTGATGTCGGCGGCGGGGGAGGCCGTGCGGATCCTCGGGCGGACGCTCCCGCGGCGGCCGAGCATGCCGGCGCTGATCTTCGGGATGATCCGCGTGGCGCGGAAGATCGGCCGCCGCACGGCCGCCGATCTCCTCGAGCTCCCGGCCCTCACCGAACGCCGTGATCGGCTGCTCATGCAGGCCTACGGCGTCGCCACCGGCACCGGCTTCCAGAGCGACCCGCGGGTGCTCACGCAGATCGCGGTGTCGATGCTCGAGCTCGCGCTCGAGCGCGGCCTCCACGCGGTCGTCGCCCCGGCCTTTATCACCTACGGCCTGGCGGCCGGCGCGGGGCGGGGGGACTACGCCCAGATGGAGGCCTTCGGCCGCGCGGGCGTCGACCTCTTTCGCCGCTTCCCGTCACCGCCCCTCGAGGCCATGGCGCGCTTCCTCTACAGCGGCATCCTCGCGCCGATGTCCCACAGCTACAGGATCTGCGCCGCCGATCTCCACGAGGCGTCGCGCCTCGGGGTCGAGTCGGGCTCGCTCCCCGCGGCCGGCCTCGCGGCGATGGCCGCGGTGTCGATGGAGCTCGGCGGCGGCGTCGAGCTCGATCGCGTGCGGGCCGACGCGATCGCGGCGCTAGGCCTCTGCGAGCGCGCGAAGATCGGATCCTCCGAGTGGATCATCCGGGTCGACCTCGGCCTCTGCCGGGCGCTCCTCGGCGAGCCCATGGAGGGGAGGCTCGGCGGCGAGGGGCTCGACGAGGCGGTGATCGACGGCGGGGAGGATCGGCGGATCGCGCCGACCACCCGCTACTCCTACCTCCACCGCCGCCTCTTGCGGGCGCTCCTCTTCAACGATCTGGAGGACGCGCAGGCGGTGATCGCCCGCGCCGATCCCGGGATCAAGGAGGCGCTCGGGGTCTTCAACGCCTACTTCGACTACCGAGCGCTCCGCGCGGTCGCCCTCGCCTCCACCGCGGCCGTCGGCGACCGTCGCCTCCGCCGTGCGCTCGAGGGGACGATCCGCGAGCTCGAGCGGCCAGCCACCCGCTGCCCGAGCAACTTCGGCGCGCTGCGGGAGCTGGCCGTCGCCGAGCTCGCGCGCCTCCGCGGGGACGGGGGCGCGGCCGAGGCCTACGAGCGGGCGCTGGCGGCCGCGAGCGCCGCGAACAACCCCCTCCACGAGGGCCTCGTGGGCGAGCGGGCGGGGCGCTACTGCCTCGGCCGCGGCCTCGAGGTGGCTGGCCGGGCCTACCTCGTCCGCGCGCGTCGGGCCTTCGCCCGGGTCCGGGCGAAGGCGGTGGTCGATCGGATCGACGCCGACTTCCCGGGCCTCGAGCGCCGGGCGATCGCCGCGCCGCCGGCGGCGATGACCGACGTGTCGATCACCCTGGCGAGCGAGGGAGCGCCGAGCCCGAGCTCGTCCTCGAGCGCGCGCGGTGATCACCTCCTGGACCTCGCCAGCGTGGTCAAGGCGGCCCAGGTCTTCGCGGCCGAGATCGACCTCGACGCGCTCTCCGGGCGGATGATGCGGATCGTCGTCGAGAACGCGGGGGCCGAGCGCGGCGTCCTCCTCCTGGTCGAGGAGGGCGGCCTGGTGGCGGCGGCCGAGTACTCGGCCCGCGGCGATCGGACGATCGATCACGAGCGGGCGCCGATCGAGACCCTCAGCGGGCTCCCGCACTCCCTCGTCCTCCGCGTCCACCGCAGCGGTCGGGCCGAGATCTACGACGACGCCGCCAGCGATCCGGCGAACGCGGCCGACTCGTACATCCAGCGCCGACGCCTGCGCTCGGCGCTCGCGCTGCCGCTGCAGGCCCGGGGTCGCGGGGTCGGCGTCGTCTACCTCGAGAACAACCTGACCACCGGCGTCTTCACCGAGCAGCGCCTCGACATCCTGCAGATCCTCGCGGTCCAGGCGGCGATCGCCGTCGATCACGCGGGCTTCTTCCGCCGCCTCGACGCCGCGCGCGAGGCCGCCGAGACCGCGAGCCTCGCCAAGAGCCGCTTCCTCGCCAACATGAGCCACGAGCTGCGGACGCCGCTCAACGCGATCCTCGGCTTCGCGGAGATCATCGCCGAGGACGCCGGGGATGCGGGGCTGGACGGGGTGGTCGACGACGCCGCCAAGATCCGCCGGGCCGGCGCCCACCTCCTCGATCTTGTCAGCGAGATCCTCGATCTCACCAAGGTCGAGGCCGGCCACCTCGAGCTCGAGCGCGCGCCGATCGTCGTCGCTGGCCTCATCGACGCGGTCGTCGAGATCGTCCGCGGCGGCGTCGAGGCCGGCGGCAACCAGCTCGTCCGGATCGACGAGGGCGAGCTCGGGATCTTCGTCGGCGACGCGATGCGGCTCCGCCAGGTCCTCGTCAACCTCCTCGGCAACGCGAGCAAGTTCACCGAGCGCGGGACCGTGACCCTCCGCGCCCGCCGCGGCGACGACGGGTCGCTCATCCTCCGGGTCGAGGACACGGGGATCGGCATGTCGGCGGCCGACATCACCCGGATCTTCGATCCCTTCACGCAGGTCGACGCGAGCTCGACCCGCCGCTACGGCGGGGTCGGCCTCGGCCTGACGATCTGCCGCAGGATCTGCGAGCAGATGGGCGGGACGATCGCCGTCGAGAGCGAGCCCGGCGTCGGCTCGGTCTTCACCGTCGAGCTCCCGGAGCCCACCGCGCTCGACTAGCGCCCGACGCGTGGGCGAGGGGGCCAGCGCCGGATGTGAGGATGTCTGCGCCCGGAGGGCGACGCGCGATCTAGCGCGCCGCTGGCCGGCTCATCTAGCCTCGTCGCGGAGGTCGGCGATGACGACAGCGAAGAAGGCGAGCGCGAAGACGACTGCGGCGAAGAAGACGAGCGCGAAGAAGGTGAGCGCGAAGTCGACGGCGGCCGTGGCGAAGAAGACCAGCGCGGCCAAGGAGCCGAGCGCGAAGAAGGCGGCGAAGAAGGTGAGCGCGAAGTCGACGGCGGCGGAGACGAGCGCGAAGGAGCCCGCGGCGAAGAAGAGCGCGGCGAAGAAGAGCGCGGCGAAGAAGACGAGCGCGACGTCGGCCGCCGCCGCGCCGGCGAGCGCGGCCAAGGGCGCGGCGGCCAAGCCCGCCGGCAAGCGCCGCAAGTCGTGGGTCGACAAGCTCAACCGCCCGATGGAGCCCAACGTCACCGACGACCCCCGCGGCGGCGGCCTCCTGATCCCGACGCCGAAGCTGATCGAGGCCGAGGTGAAGACGGTGCCGCCCGGCAAGCTGATCACCCCCGAGCAGATCCGCGAGCGCCTCGCGGGGCGCTTCGGCGCCGACCGGACCTGCCCGCTCTGCACCGGGATCTTCCTCAACATCGTCGCCGGCGCGGCCGAGGAGAGCAGCGGCGATCCCCGGGAGATGACCCCCTACTGGCGGGTCGTCCGGGAGAACGGCGCGCTCATCGAGAAATTCCCGGTCGGCATCGATCGCCAGGCCTACCTCCTCGAGGCGGAGGGGCACACGGTGATCACCGGGAAGTGGAAGATCCCGCGGGTCGACGCGATCGGGCCGAGCCTGGTGAAGACCTAGCGCTACCGAAAGCTCATGGCCCGCGCCGCTCGACGACGAAGTCCGCGGGCAGGGTCGGCTCGCCGATCACCTTGACGAAGCCCACCGGATCGAGGGGAATCGGCGCCCGCTCGGCCCGACAGCCGGGCTCACAGACCATCCCCTCCATGTAGTGGAAACGCAGCACGAGCGAGCGTCCGTCATCGGCCGTCGCGCCCCGCACCGCGATCCGATCGTAGCCAGCCGTGACCTCGCCGCGTCCGCCCTCGACGTAGGAAGAGGGCCGCCGCGCCCGGTAGATCTTGTGGGGCCCGATCACCCGCAGGGGCTCCAGGAGGTCGCGCCGGGCCTCGATCTCGCGCTCATACGGCGGCGAGAAGACGACGTAGTCGATGTGATAGCGGTCGAGATACTCCGCCAGCTCGGCGCCGTGGTAGCGGGGCTCGTCGGGGCGGAGGCGGAAGATGTTGGCGGCCTCGTGGATCACCCGGCGATCCGGGAAGCCGCCGATCACCGGGCGCTTGATCGCCCCGCGGAGGTACTCGCCGAGCGGCCAGAATTGAACCAGAACGCGCCCGTCGCCGGGGAGCTCGTCGAGGAGAACGCCGAGCGCTCGATACTCGGGATCGAGCCCCGGCAGCCGCCGGGTGAGCTGGGGCGCGGGGATCGGCGCGCCGCGGACGTCGAGCACGGTCGGCTCGCGGAGCGGCTGCGTCAGCTCGGGGACCGCGCTGGTGATCGCGTCGACGACCCGCGGGATCAGCAGGAGCACGAGGAGGAGCGCCGGCGCGCGGAGGGCCACGGGGAGCTCGCGGAGGGCCGCCGGCCGCAGGGCCTCGGCGATCCAGGGCGCCGCCAGGAGGCCAGCGAAGAGCGCGGCCGTGACCGCGAAGCGGTAGGGCTCGGTGAGCTCGACGAGGGGGATCAGCGCGCCGAGGTAGCTCAGGCCGAGGAGCCAGCCGAGGGTGACCACGCCGAGGCGGAGGCGCGGGTCGCCGCGGCGCCGCCACGCGAGCAGCGTCGCCACCGCGCCGAAGATCGCCAGCGCCCGAAAGAGCGTGCGCGGCAGCGCGTAGCCGGTCGTCACCGGGTTGACCAGCACCTCGAGGTAGTCGGCGAGGATGTAGAGCGGCGTCGCCTGGCCGACGATCGCCGAGCGCGAGAGCCAGTCGAGGTGATGGAGCGCCGGCAAGAGCCAGTAGGCGTTGACCGCCAGGGTCGCCAGCGCGGCCAGCCAGACCCGGAGGTGACCGAGCGCGCCGAGCCGGCGGGCGTCGGCGAGGTAGAGGGCCGCGAGCGGGACCACCAGGATCCCGAAGGCCCACGCATGCACGAGGTGGGCGAGCGGCAGCGCGAGCGCGAGGCCGGCGAAGGCGAGCCAGGGCCGCCGCCCGCGGAGCATCGCCCACATCAGGCCGACGCAGAGGATCGCCAGGTGGCTCGCGGTCGTGAACGAGACCATCCCGGCCGCCCAGAGGAAGCGCACCGTCGAGTCGAAGTGCCAGACGAGCACGGCGAGCGCGGCCGCGATCACCACCTCGACCGCGCGGTAGCCGAGGAGGCGGGCGGCGCCGGCGATCGAGAGCGGCGCGAGGATCGACGAGGCGACCGGGAAGAGGTTGAAGGCGGCGGGCAGCGGCAGCCCGAGCGACGTCAGGCCGAGCACCCAGAGGAAGTGGGCCTTGTTGTCGACGTCGAAGAAGAGGCCCGCGGGCTCGCCCGCCAGGAGCCCCGGGTCGTACGCCCAGAGGCGGCCGGTCTCGCGGTAGACCTCGAGGATCGTCTGGGCCTGCTGGTAGTGGGTGAGGTAGTCGGGGACGTGGTAGCCGGCGTCGCCGAAGATCACCGCGACCGGGAAGGCGTAGGCGACCAGCGCGAGGTGGAGAGCGGCGATCGCCGCGGCCGCGATCGCCAGGCGACGGCGCTCCGGGCTCACCGCTGCACCTCGTAGGTGTTGATGATCTCGAGGTCGGCGGGGTGGGGCGCCGGCACCTTGATGAAGCCCACCGGATCGAAGGCGTCGATCTTCACCCGCCGGAGCTCACACCCCGGCTCGCAGGCGAGGGTCTCCATCCAGTGGAAGCGGAGGAGGAGGTCGGCGCCCGGATCGCTGCCGCGGACCTCGATCCGGTTGGTCGACGCCTCCACCGTCCCGCCGCCCGCGGCGATCAGCGGCGCCGGCGAGCGGACCGCGTAGATCACGTGGGGGCCGATCCGCGCCTTCACCTCGACGAGGTCGCGGTAGCCGGCGAGCCAGGGGATGTCCGGCGAGACGATGATCCAGCCGATCGCGTAGGTGTCGAGGTAGCTCCGGAGATCGCCCTCGCTGAGCGCCCCGGAGGGCACCCGCCGGAAGAGGTTGGCCATCGAGTGGGCGAGGTTGCGGTGGGTGAAGCCGCCGACGATCTGCGCCCGCGTCGCCCAGCCGAGCGCCTCGCCGAGGTGCCCGAGCTCGACCAAAAAGCGCCGCTGCCCGTCGTCGTGGGCGCGCACCCAGGCCGCGACCGCGTCGGCGTCGCGGTCGACGTGGCGGAGGCGGTAGTCGGGCGTCGACCCGTGGCCGCTCGCGCCGATCACCCAGTGCCCGCGCGAGTGGGGCGGATGCGGGCGCGGCAGGATCCCCTGGGCGTAGTAGGTGACCTCGGCGAAGAGGTGCTGGGCCGTCGGGATCATCAGCAGCGCGAGCGCGAGGCGGGCGCTCCGCGGCCAGCTCCGCCAGGGGCGGCCGGCGACCAGCGCCGCCAGGCGATCGGCGGCGGGGATCGTCGCCAGGAGCGCGAGCGGGGCGATGTGGCGGTAGGGCTGGATCTGCGCGGTGATCCGCGAGTACGCGCCGAGGTAGGTCAGGGTTGCGAGGACGCCGAAGGCGAGCGCGAAGGGGAGGGTGCGCCGCTCGCCGCGACCCCACTCCCGGAGGCCGAGGAGCGCGGCCGCGAGGACCAGCCAGCGGGTCGTCGTCCGCGCGCCGATCTGACCGCTGACCTCGGGATCGATGAGCCACTCGACCAGGTCCGCGCCGAGCACCGCGAGCGTCGACTGCCCGTAGAGCGCCGAGTCGAGGATGTAGTGCCAGAATTGCCCGGCGACCGCGAGCCAGGGGGCGTTGACGGCGAGCGTCAGGCCGGCGATCCCGAGCACCGCGAGGTGCCCGCGGGCCCCGAGGCGCCCGCGCGCGCGCAGCCAGAGCGCGAGCATCGGCGGCGCGAGGATGAAGAAGGAGTAGGGGTGGATCAGGTGGGCGAGGCCGAGGGCGAGGCCGCAGGCGAGCGCCTGCCAGGGCCGGCGATCCTCGGTGAAGCGGAAGAAGAGCGCGAGCGGCAGGAGGGCGAAGTAGGCCGCGGCCGCGTAGGCGACCATGCCGATCCACCAGCACCAGTGGAGCCAGGGATCGAACCACCAGAGGAGCACCGCGAGGCCCGCGGCGAGGGTCGCCCGCCGACGCCCGAGGCCGAAGAGGCGGGCGGCCGCGTAGACCGTCGGCACCAGCCCGAGGTGGACGAGGAGGACGAACGAGTTGAAGGCGCTCGCGCGCGCGACCCCGAGGCGCGCGAGGAGGTAGGTCCAGAGCTCCCACGCCTTGTTGTCGGCGTCGAAGATCACCCCGGTCGGGTGGCCGGCGAGGAGCTGGACGTCGTAGACCCAGCTCCGCCCCCAGCCCTCGAGCCCCTCGACGACCCGCCAGGCCTGGTTGGCGTGGGTGTGGAAGTCGACGTTGGGGAGCGGCTGGCCGGAGAACCAGAGCCCGGGGTCGATGAAGAAGAGGAGGAGGCCGAGGTGGAGGAGCGCCACCGAGGCGAGCGCGGCCCAGCCGGTCCATGCTCCCTGCCTCACCGCGGCGATGGTAACGCGCGGCGCGAATGCGAACAAGGCGGCCCAGGGCCCGCTGGCGGCCGTTGGGGGGGCTTTGCGGGGTGTCGAGCGGAGGCCGGACACCTGGAGGCCGGCGGGCCGCTGTGCTACGAGGGCGCGTGGCCGAGCGCGCCGTCGACGTCCTTGTGATCGGGGCCGGACCCGCGGGCTCGGCCGCCGCGATCACGGCCGCCCGCGCGGGCGCGCGCGTCCTCGTCCTCGATCGCGCGACCTTCCCGCGGCCGAAGACCTGCGGCGACGCGCTCTCGAACCGCGGCGCCCTCCTGGTCGACGCGCTCGGCGGCGGCGCGGGGGCGATCACGACGCTGCCCCACGCGCGGGTCTCCGCGGCCGCGGCGATCCTCCCGGACGGCCGCCGGATCGGCCGCTCCTTCGGCGCGCGGCCGGGCTACATCGTCCCTCGCCTCGCCCTCGACGATCACCTGCGGCGACGGATCCCCGAGAGCGGCGCCGAGATTCGCGAGGGCGTCGCGGTCCGCCGCCTCGTCGTCGAGGCGGGTCGGGTGATCGGCGCGGCCTCGGATCACGACACCTGGCGGGCGTCGGCGGTGATCGCCGCCGACGGCCCCGGCTCGCTCGCCGAGGCTGCCCTCGGCCTCGCCCGCCCGGAGCCGCGGGCGATGGCCGTGGCGATCACCGCCTACTACGAGGGCGTCGACGCGGCCGACGCCCCCGAGGTCTCCGAGCACTACTTCGAGGCCGCGCTCCCCTGCGGCTACGGCTGGATCTTCCCGGCGGTCGAGGGGCGCGCCAACGTCGGCGTCTACCAGCGCCTCGATCACTTCCAGCGCGGCGGTCGGCGGCTGCCGGCGCTCCTCGACGACTTCGTCGCCGCCCACCCGGAGCGCTTCGCCGGCGCGTCGATCGTCGGTCGCCCGCGGAGCTGGTCGCTCCCCCTCGCGGTCGGCGGCCGGCCGCCGGCGGGGCCCGGCGTGCTCGCCTGCGGCGACGCCGGCTGCTTCGTCGATCCCCTCGCCGGCGAGGGGATCTGGCAGGCGCTGCACACCGGGCGCCTCGCCGGCGAGCACGTCGTCCGGGCGCTCGCCCGCCGCGGCCTCGACGCGCGCGCGGCCCGGGCCTATCAGCGGGCATGCGCCCGGGCGATCCTCTGGCCCTCGCGGGTGCGCCTCGGGATCCAGGAGGCGATGCGGGTGCTGGTGGCGAGCGGCGCCTACCGGAGGCCGCTGGTCCAGCGCGCGCTCACCTGGGGCTACGGCAGCGACGCGCTCGAGATCACCAAGGGCACCGGATAGACGAAGGGCGGCCGCCGTCGCCGGCGCCCGCCCCCCCTCGATCATCGCCGAGCGCGCCCCGCTACGGGAGCTTGTCGCCGAAGTCGCACATGATGAGGTTCGACGTGTAGCCCGGGTTGGTGATGTCGTTGTACCAGTTGATCACGCCGCCAGCGAGGAAGTCGTAGTACATCGACGCGGTGAGATCGTTGTCGCCGTTCGGCTCGGTGATGTTGGTCTTGTTGCCGACGTAGTAGGGGCCGTCGTCGCCGGCCCGCCAGGTCGTGCAGGCGACGCTGTTCATCGCCTTCTGCGAGCAGTTGGCCCCCTTCACCTTCGGGTAGATCCCGAGGATCCGCATGTAGTCCTTGTTGCCGGTGCCCATGATCATCGCGTTCATCGCGATGTCGTAGGCCGCGGCGACGTGCGCCGGGCTCCGCGGGATGAAGAGGTTCATCCCGTACTTGTCGCACTCGGCCTCGGCCTGGACCGCGTTGAGCTGGGTGTTGCCCATGTTGCGCTTGAGGAACGAGTAGCCGCCGCCGTCGCTCGTCATGTCGCAGTACGCCTCGAAGGCGGTGATCCCGTCGGGGGCGACCGTGTAGAGGCCGTCGGCTGCGTTGTTGTCGTAGTCGTGGATCACCAGGCAGGTCTTGGCCGCCGAGCAGTCGCCGAGGCAGCCGTCCTTGATGTCGTCGTTGGCGTCGTCGCACTCCTCGGGGCCGTTCTTCTCGCCGTCGCCGCAGTAGGCCGCGAGCGTCGCGCAGTCGACCGCGCAGCCGCCGTACATCCCGTCGTTGACCCCGTCGTCGCAGACCTCGACGCCCTCCTGGATGATCGAGTCGCCGCAGGAGGCGGCCTTGCAGTCGTTGAGGCAGGCGTCGGTCTCGACGTCATTGGCGTCGTCGCACTCCTCGACGCCGTCCTGGGTGAAGCCGTCGCCGCAGCTCGCGGCCACGCAGGTGTTGAGGCAGGAGTCGGCGTTGTCGTCGTTGCCGTCGTCGCACTCCTCGCCGTCCTGAACCACCCCGTCGCCGCAGCCGGCGGGGGCGCAGGCGTTGGAGCACGCGTCGTCGTCGACGTCGTTGCCGTCGTCACAGCCCTCGGGGCCGTTGACCACGCCGTCGCCGCAGAACTCGCCGGGGCCCGAGCAGTCGGCGGCGCAGTAGCCGTAGGTGCCGTTGTCGGCCCCGTCGTCGCAGGTCTCGCCCGCGTCGACGTTGCCGTCGCCGCAGACGCCCCCGTCGGTGTCGGTCGGATCGACCGCGGTCGTCGACGAGTCGGTCGCGGTCCCGTCGGTGGTCGTCGAGCCCGTCGCCGAGTCGCTCATGCCGCTCGCGCCGGTGGTCTCGGTGGCGCCGCTGGTCGAGAGGGTGGTCGAGGTCGAGGTCGAGGTCGAGCTCGCGGTCGCGGAGTCGCCGGTGGTCGAGCCCGAGTCGGTGGTCCCGGTGTCATCTCCGCCAGCGCAGCCCGCCGCCAGGAGGGCGGCGCCGAGGAGCGGTGCGAGCGCGCGGCGCCCAAGGGTCAGCATCGGCAAGCGAGTCGTCATGAATTCCACAGCCATCATCTATCCTCCCCATCCGGGTATTCGCCGACGTTAACACGGCGCTGGGGGGGAGAGACCACGCGGGGGTCCTCGCGTCGCCAATCTTGGCGGAGGTCGTCGCAGATCCGGCCGGCCGGCCCTGCGCGATCCTGTCCCCATGGACAGGTCCGCGAAGGCGCCTCGCTCGCGCCCGCGCGGGCCCTCACTCGCCGGTGAGGAGCGACCAGAGGCGCGCGCCGGCGCTCGACACCGGGAGGTCGCGGCGGCGGATCGCGGCGTAGCGGAGGCGCGGGAGCTCGGGGAGCGGGAGGCCGACGAGCTCCCGCGGCAGGCGGCAGAAGTCGTTGACGATCGCCAGGCCGACACCGAGGCGGCAGAGCTGGATCATCAGCGCCCACCCCGTGGCCTCGACCGCGACCTCCCAGGGGATCCCGCGCTCGGCCAGCGCGGCCGCGAGCGCCCGCCGATGGGGTCGCTCGGCCGGCGGGACGATCAGCGCCTCGCCGGCGAGATCGCGGAGGCGGAGGCGGCTGCGCTCGGCGAGCGGATGGGCGCGCGGGAGCACGAGCATCTGGCCGACCTCGGCGATCGGCGCGGCCTCGATCCCCGCCGGCGGATCGCCGAGCGGGAGGACCCCGAGGTCCGCGATCCCCTCGGCGACCGCCCGCAGGGTCCCGTCGGCGTCGCCCACCCGGAGCTGGAGGCGGCCCTTGTCGGGGTGACGGAAGCGGCGGAGCGCCGGCCCGAGGAGGTAGAGGTAGGCGCCCTCGCCGGCCTGGAGGACCACCGGCGCGTCGGCCCGCGGCCCCCGGAGATCGGCCAGGATCGCGCGCTCGCGGAGGCGGAGCTCGCGGCCGAAGGCGGCGAGGCGGCGGCCGGCCTCGCTGAGCTCGAGGTTGCGCCCCTGGCGGTGGTAGAGGGGCGCGCCGACGAGCTCCTGGAGCCGGCGGATCTGCCCGTGGAGCGCCGGCTGCGAGAGGTGGCGCGCGCGCGCGGCGTGGGTGAAGTTGAGGTGGTCGGCGAAGTCGACGAAGGCGTCCACCCACTCGAGGTTGAGCTCCATCCCCCAACTATCGCACGGCCCGATAGCCTATCCGAACCTATGATTTCCCGAGATAGCTCGGCGCTCCCATCATCCCCGGCGAAAGAGAGATAGAGAGATGAACATGAGCAAGAAGCAGACCCGCCAGAGCAAGCGCCTCTCGTGGCTCCTCCGCCACGGCGCGCCTGAGGCCGGTCTGGCGATGGACCCCGCCGGCTGGATGTCGGTCGCGGAGGTCCTCCGCTACCTCGGGATGAGCCGGGGCGACCTCGACGAGGTCGTCCGCACCAACAACAAGCGCCGGATCCAGGTCGAGGGCGCGCGCGTGCGCTGCTGCCAGGGGCACTCGACCGCCTCCGGGGTCTCGGCCGAGGCCCTCGAGGCGAGCTGGCGGCCCTACGCCGGCGAGGCGCTGGTCTGGCACGGGACCGCGGTCGACGCGGTCGCCTCGATCGCCGAGGAGGGGATCAAGCCGCAGGCCCGCACCCACGTCCACCTCGCGCCGACCACCGGCTCGGTCGTCGGCAAGCGGGCCCAGGTCGAGGTGATGCTCGGCGCCGATCCGGGGCTGATGGCGGCCGCCGGCGAGCCGATCTTCGTCGCCCAGAACGGGGTGATCCTCGCCCGCCGGGTGCCGGCGAGCTGCGTCGTCGAGATCCGGGCGATGACCGCCTACGCCCGGACCAAGGAGCGCGAGCTCGGGGGGCTCTTCCCCGGCGCCCGGCGCTCGGCGTGAGCTGACCGAAGGGTCATGTACAAGGAGGGGCGTCGTCCGTCGCGGGCGACGCCCCTTCGTCGCGAGACTAGAACATGCAGACCGCCTGGACCTGGGTCGCCTCGTCGAGGCAGGTCACCGGGTTCTGCAGGTTGTCGCAGTCGAGGGCGCCGAGGCAGGCGTAGTAGGCCTCGAGCGCGACGCCGCAGGCGGGATCCTGGCCGTTGCCGAAGTGATAGCCGAGGCTGCAATCGTCGAGGCAGGTCGGCTCCGCGAGCTTGCACTCCTCCGCCTTGGTGCAGTAGTCCGTGCAGAATTGCGGGGTCTCCTCCTCGAGGAGGCAGGCCGGCGGGTCGCCGTTGACCTTGGCGGCCGCGTCGTCGCAGGGGCTCGGCATGTCGTTGAGGAGGGCGCCGAGCTCGAGGCACTCGAGGCCGTTCGCGCAGCCGAAGAAGTCGTCGATCGCGGCCCCGCAGACCGGACCGAAGCCGTGGTAGAGGCCGCCGATGTCGTCGCACTCGCCGAGGCAGGCGGGATCCGGCGGGGCGCCGCACTCGACGAGGTGGGCGCAGAAGGCCTCGCAGAGCGGGTTGTCGATCCCGCCCGTGGTCGTCGGGTCGCCGGTGGACGAGGTCGTCAGGTCGCCGGTGGACGAGGTCGTCGGGTCGCCGCTCGTCGAGGTCGAGGTCGAGGTCGAGGCCGAGTCCGAGTCGCCGCCCGAGGTGGCGCCGGTGGTCGAGGTCGAGGTGGTCTCGCTCGAGCTCGTGCCGGTGCTGCCGCTCGAGGTCGTCGCGGTCGCCGACCCCGTCGACGCGTCGTCGCCGCTGCAGGCGGCGAGGGCGAGGACGAGAGGGAGGACGAGAGGGAGGACGAGAGGGGGGAGCTTCGCGCGCGTCAGGTGCATGAGCAGGTCTCCAAGATCCCCGAGGATAGCGCGCGTCCCCGCCGGCCCCGCGGCTCGCGGCCTGCGCGGCGATCTGGGCGACATCCGAGGCGCGATGCGGCGCATCGTCGCAGGGTGCTCGTGCGCCGCCGCAGCGGCCTACCTTCGATCCCGTGATTCGGCTGCACTCTCTCTTGCTCGCTCCCGCGCTCGTCGCCCTCGCGCTCGTCGCCCCCGCCTGCGCGGGCGACGACAGCGGCGGGACCCACGACACCCACGGCACCGACACCGGCACCGACACCGGCGGCGCCGAGGTCGACACCTACAGCGACGGGCTGATGAAGACCAGCGCGAACGGTCACTTCATGATCGCGCTGACCAGCGACCCGGGCCCGCCGGTCAAGGGCGACAACACCTGGACGCTGGTGATCACCGATCACGAGGGCGCGGACCTCGAGGGCGGGACGGTCGTCGTCACCCCATGGATGCCGGCCCACGGCCACGGCTCGACCAACACGGCCGTGGTCTCCGACATGGGCGGCGGCGCCTACGAGGCGACCCCGGTGACCCTGCAGATGGCGGGCACCTGGGACACGACGATCGAGATCAGCGGGAACGGGATGACGGACGAGGTCCACTTCGTCTTCGAAATCCCCGAGGCCTAGCCAGGCCCGGCACGCGCTCTCGCGGGTGCGCAGCCCCGTGCGCCGTCGCGGCTCGCGCGGGCTCCATCTGCAATTTCGGGTGGCCGCGCGCTGTGATCCTTTTGGCTTGACCGAGATCGCGCAGGGGAGCAATAGATCGTCCCCTGCCGAGGATGGCCACGCGATCGCGTGGCCTCGTCGTTTCCGGCCTCCGAAAGGAACCCGCATGAACCCGCTCCACACCACCCCCAGCCCAAAAGTCGCCTACTTCTGCATGGAGTTCGGCCTCAGCAACGACATCCCGACCTACAGCGGGGGCCTCGGGATGCTCGCGGGCGACACCCTGCGGGCGGCCGCCGATCTCGGCGTGCCGATGGTCGGCGTGGCGCTCCTCTACCGGAAGGGCTACTTCAAGCAGGAGATCGCCGAGGGCAAGCAGGTCGAGGCCGACGTCCACTGGTGGCCCGAGCAGTACCTCAAGTGCCTCGACGCCCGCGTCGAGGTCGAGATCGAGGGGCGCACCGTCCTCCTCCAGGTCTGGCGGACGGTGATCGAGGGGATCGACGGCCACGAGGTCCCGGTCTACCTCCTCGACTCCGACATCGAGGGCAACAGCGACGAGGACCGTCGGATCACCGACTCCCTCTACCTCGGCGACGAGCGCTACCGTTTGATGCAGGAGATCGTCCTCGGGATGGGTGGCCGGCGGATCCTCGCGGCCATCGGCTTCGAGCCCGACATCTTCCACATGAACGAGGGCCACTCGAGCCTCCTCGCGCTCGACCTCCTCCGCGACGAGCTCGCCGAGGCGGGCGGCTTCGAGGCCGACGAGGCGGCCTTCCTCGCCGCTGTCGACAAGGTCAAGAAGCGCTGCGTCTTCACCACCCACACGCCGGTGCCGGCGGGCCACGATCGCTTCCCGAAGTCGCTGGCGACCAAGCTCCTCGGCGAGGCCTGGATCACCTTCTACTCCCGCCTCCCGGGCCTCCACACCGCCGAGCTCAACATGAGCATCCTCGGCCTCGAGCTCTCGGGCTACGTCTTCGGGGTCGCGCAGCGCCACGGCGAGGTCTCCCGCGGGATGTTCCCCGGCCGCGAGATCCACGCGATCACCAACGGCATCCACTCGGTCACCTGGACCGGCCCGTCGATGGCCGCGCTCTTCGACCGCCACATCCCCCACTGGCGGCGCCACAACTACGCGCTCCGCCTCGCCCAGTCGATCCCCCTCGAGGAGATCCAGGCCGCCCACGCGGTCGCCAAGCGGACGCTCATCGACGAGGCCAACAGCCACGGCTACGAGCTCAGCGAGGATCTCTTCACGATCGGCTTCGCCCGGCGCTCGACCTCCTACAAGCGGCCGCTCCTCCTCCTCCGCGACATCCGCCGCCTCTGCGACATCGCCAGCCGCTGGGGGACCCTCCAGGTGGTCTACGCCGGCAAGTCGCACCCCCGCGATCACGAGGGCAAGCGGCTCATCGAGTCGGTGCTCCGCCTCCAGCAGGAGCTCCACCCCCACGTCCGCCTCGCCTTCATCCCGGGCTACAACATGAACCTCGGGCTGAAGATGGTCAGCGGCGTCGACATCTGGCTGAACACGCCGATGGCCCCGCTCGAGGCCTCGGGGACCAGCGGGATGAAGGCCGCGCACAACGGCGTGCCGAGCCTCAGCGTCCGCGACGGCTGGTGGTGCGAGGGCTACATCGAGGGCTACACCGGCTGGGCGATCGATCCGACCCACCACGCCGGCGAGGAGGCCAACGACGCCGACGCGAGCCAGCTCTACCGCCTCCTCGACGAGGAGATCCTGCCGCTCTACCGCCGCGACCCCAAGGGCTGGGCCGAGGTGATGCGCAACGCGATCGCGATCAACGGCTCGTACTTCAACGTCGAGCGGATGGTCGGCGAGTACCTGACGCGGGCCTACGCAGGCGCGCGCTAGCGCGGGCGCGCTCGTTCGAACGAGCGACGGCGGCGCGGCCCCGATGGGCCTCGCCGCCGCCGTCGTTCTGGGGGTCTGCGGGGCCCTGGGCTAGGCCTTCTTCTCGGGCTTCACCGTGCCGATGAGGCCGGCGGCCATGGTCAGGAGGAGCGCGAGGATCCCGAGGTAGCCGCCGAGGCTGGTGGCGCCGCCCTTCTCGGCGATCCCGCCCTGAACCATCATGATCAGGAGGCCGCTCAGGAGCGCGAGGATGAACACGCCGATCCCGAGCCCGCGACCGAAGCGCTTGCGGCCGACGAGCGCGCCGAGGAGCGCCGCGAGGAGGAGGGGTCCGATGATGATGAGGTAGGCGTCGGGCTTGGTCTCATCGCCGACGAAGATCCCCTGGGTGACCTTGATGCCGAGCATCTCGACGTGGTGCCAGGGGAGGACGAGGGAGATGAGGAGGAGGACAATCGCGCCGAGGCAGAGCTTCTTGGCCATCTGGTTCTTCGATCCGTGAGGAGGGTCTGCACGTGATGTGCCCCGCCCTTATCAAGGAAGGGGGGCGCGCTGTCGAGGGCGAAATTGGCCCTAACGGTGTGAAGATACGCTGTGGCGGCGCCGCTTGACCGCGGGGGCGACAGACAACGACGATCGCCGGACACCTGCGGGAGACCGGGGAGGAGAATTCAACGATGCGTGGACGTACTTTTGGGTGGGCGTTTGGGGCGCTCTGCGGGGTTTTTCTGGCGAGCGGCTGCATCATCATCGACGGCGGCTCGACGACCGATGACAGCGCGACGGCGTCGGCGGGCTCGGACTCCGAGACCTCGTCGGGCTCGTCGTCGGGGTCGGCGACCGCCGCGACCGTGGCGACCGCGACCGCGACCGCCGGCGACGCCTGCGAGGGGACGGAGTGCGTCTGCGACGGGGGCACCTGCGATCAGACCTGCGACGCGGGGACGACGATGTGCGACCTCCAGTGCACCAACACGTCGGCGTGCACCCAGACCTGCGACGGCGGCGAGTGCAACCACCAGTGCACCGAGTCCGAGTCCTGCGACCAGACCTGCGCCGGCGGCAAGTGTGACATGCAGTGCACCGGCGGGGTGGGCTGCACCCAGAGCTGCGGCGGCGGCGGCTGCGATCTCCAGTGCACCAACACCGAGTCCTGCGAGCTGAGCTGCCCGGGCAACGACTGCACCCTCTCGTGCACCGGCGCGACGACCTGCAAGATCGTCGACTGCGGGATGAACTGCACCGTGAGCTGCGGTGGCGCGGCCGACTGCTCGGTGAACTGCGGCGCCGGCGACGGCTGCACCCAGATCTAGCGGGGCGTCGAGTCGACCCGCGGCGGCCCCCCTGCGCCCCCGATGAGCGATCGTCGGGGCGCGTTCGGGGGCCGCTGCGATCTCGTCGTCGTCGGGCCTGCGTGGTCGGAGATGTCTTCGCGCCGCTGACTCAGTGTCACATTCTGCGCGCAGCGGCGCGCCGCCGGCGGACGGTGGATGTGGACGCCTGCGCGGCGTCGGCCGCGTCACCGCCTGCGACGTGGGGCGTTGTGGCGACCGGCTCGGCCGCCTACGATGTCAGAATGCGCATTGCCGAAGGGATGTCGCTCCCGGACTTCGCGGTCGCTGATCTCGCGGGGAATCAGGTCACCCCTGCCTCACTTCGTGGGCGTCGTGTCTGGCTCATCCTCACCCGCTTCGCCGCCTGCCCCTTCTGCTCGCTCCGGCTCCACGAGGTCATCGAGCTCCACGACGAGATCGCCAACGCTGGCGTCGACGTGGTGGTCGTCTTCCCGTCGGCGGAGCGGCGCGTGCGGCTCTTCGTCGAGAAGTACGGGACCCGCTTCCGGGTGATCGCCGATCCCGACAAGCGCGTCTTCGACGCGCTCGGCAGCGAGAAGAGCTGGCTCGGCCAGCTCCGCGCGTCGTTTCACGTCGTCAAGACGATGAAGGCGATGGCCGCGAGCAAGATGAGCATGTTCGGGGTCGACGACGCCATGCACCGGATGCCCTCGGACTTCCTGATCAACGCCGACGGGACCGTCGCCGAGGCTCACTACGGTGAGAGCGTCGACGACGGCATCGAGGTCCGGAAGGTCCTCGCGTGGGCCTCCGGCGGGTGATCGCGATCCTCTAGTCGTTGGGCGCGCCGCCCTCGATCCAGTCGGTGATCGTCGTCATGTCGGCGGTCGAGAGCGGGGCGACGCCCTGGGGCATCTGCACGCCGCTGCCACCGACGTCGAGGTGGGTGCCGTCGAGCTTGTGGATCAGGTAGGAGTTGGCCGCGTCGCCGGCGGCGACCCGATCCATCGCGCCGTTCTGGCTCGAGGGGACGCCGACCAGCGCCGCGTAGGCGGTCAGCGAGTCCTTGAGCGAGAGGTTCCCCGGCGAGCCGGCGACGTGGCACGAGCAGTTGGCGCTGAAGATCGGGTAGACCGCGCCGGCGTAGCCGCTGCCGCCACCGCTGGTGCTTCCGCCGGTGGTCTCGTCGGTCGTCGACCCGCTGGTGCTGGTGCTGGTGCTGCCGCCGGTGGTGCTGGTGCTGCCGGTCGAGTCGCTGGTCGCGTCGCTCTCGCTCTCGCCGGCGCTGTCGTCTCCGGCGCAGGCGGCGAGGGGAAGGGTGAGGAGCGTCGAGAGGAGAGTGGCGAGGAGTGGGTGACGGTAGGTCATGGGCACCGTCGCAAGGTGCCAGGTGGGCGGCCCACGGGAAACGCTCAAGAGCGCGCGCGGCGGCGCCCAGGCGCGTCCAGGCGCCTCCGCGAAGGTCCGACGATCGCCGTCGGCGGGCGGATCCTCGGGCGCTCGCGCCTGCGGGCGGGCGCGCGGGCGGGCGAGCGACGAGGGTCGATCTGCGCTGTGAGCCTGGGAGAGGGCGGGGGACCGCGGGGGCGTCCGCGTCGACCGGCGCGTCTCCGCGCGCTCGCTCGCCGCTACGACCCGGGCGCGCGGCGGCGTCCGGCGAGCCAGGGGTAGAGCGAGGGGAGGATCAGCAGGGTGAGGAGCGTCGAGGTGACGAGGCCGCCGACGACGACGGTCGCCAGCGGGCGCTGGACCTCGGCGCCGATCCCCGTGTTGACCATCATCGGCACGAAGCCGAGGGCGGCGACCAGGGCGGTCATCAGCACCGGCCGTGCGCGGGTGCGGGCGGCCTCGCGGGCGGCCTCACGGGGCGCGAGGCCGCCCTCCTCGTTGGCGAGGACGCGGCTGAGGAGGACGACGCCGTTGAGCACCGCGACGCCGCTGAGGGCGATGAAGCCGACCGCCGCCGAGATCGACACCGGCATCCCGCGGATCGCCAGGGCGACGATCCCACCGACGCAGGCGAAGGGGACGTTGGTGAAGATGATCAGGGTCGGCCGCAGGCGGCGGAAGGCGGCCATCAGGGTCCCGAGGATCAGGACGATCACCGCCGGGATCACGATCTTGAGGCGGGCGACCGCCTCCTCGAAGACCTCGTACTGGCCGCCCCAGGCGATCCGGTAGCCGCGCGGGAGCTCGACCTTCGCCGCGACCGCGGCCTCCGCCCGCTGGACGAGGGCGCCGAGGTCGGCGCCGCGGACGTTGAAGCCGACGATGAGGCGCCGCTCGCCGCGGTGGTGGTTGACCAGCCCCGGGGTCGGCCCGAGCTCGACCTCGGCGACCTGATCGAGGGGGACCAGCGCGCCCGCGGGGGTCGGGATCCCGAGCCCCGCGAAGGTGAACGCGTCTGTCTGATTGGCCAGGCGGAGCAGGATCGGGATCCGCACCGGGCCGTCGTAGGTGGTGCCGACCTCGACCCCGGTGCGGACCGCCTGGACCGCGTCGAGGACCTCACCGACCGCGAGGCCGACCTGGGCGGCGGCGAGCGGCCGCGGCCGCACCTCGAGGAGCGAGACGTCGGGGGGCGCGAGGATCCGGGCGTCGGCGGCCCCCTCGATCGGATCGACGGCCGCGAGGATCGCCTCGGCGAGGCGGCGGAGCTCGCCGAGGTCCTCGCCGTAGACGTTGATCGTCACGTCGGCGACCGCGCCCGCGAGGAGCTCGTTGAAGCGCATCTGGATCGGCTGGGTGAAGGCGGGGTTGGAGCCCGGCGAGGCCGCGTTGATCGCCTCCTCGAGGCGCTCGATGAGGGCCTCGCGGGAGAGCCCCTCGGGCCACGCGTCGCGGGGTTTGAGGCCGACGAAGACGTCGGCCTGCTCGAGGCCCATGATGTCGGTGGCGATCGCCGGCGAGCCGATCCGCGAGACCACCTGGGTGACCTCGGGGGCGGCCGCCCTGGCCGCGGCCTCGAGCGCGCCGGCCTCGCGGATCCCGCTCTCGATGCTGATGTCGGGCGAGCGGGTCGTCTGGATCACGAGGTCGCCCTCGTCGAGCTGGGGGACCAGCTCGGAGCCCGCCTGGAGGTAGAGCGCGCCGCCGCCGACCAGGAGGGCGCCGGCGATCGCGGTGACCACGAGCGGGTGGCCGACCGAGATCCCGAGGAGCGGCGCGTAGGCCCGATCGATCGCCCGCGCGAGGAGGGGTGCGCGGCGGGGGACGTCGCGCTCGCGGAGGAGGAGGCTGGCGAGCGCCGGGACGGTGGTGAGCGCCAGGATCAGCGCGGTCACCAGGGCGAAGACCACGGTCAGGGCCATCGGCCGGAACATCTTGCCGTCGACGCCGGTCAGCGAGATCACCGGCACGTAGACCAGGAGGATGATCAGCACCGAGAAGAAGACCGGGCGGGCGACCTCCTCGCAGGTCCTGGCGATCCATTCGCGGCGGGCCTCGGGGGTCGTGGGCGCCTCGCCGCGCTCGCGGGCGCCGGCCCAGGCGTGGAAGATGTGCTCGATCATCACGACCGAGCCGTCGACCACCAGGCCGAAGTCGATCGCCCCGAGGCTCATGAGGTTGCCGGCGATCCCGAAGCCGACCATGCCGACGGTCGCGCCGAGCATCGAGAGCGGGATCGCGGCCGCGACCAGGAGGCCGGCGCGGAGCGAGCCGAGGAGCGCGAAGAGGACGATCACCACCAGGAGGCCGCCCTCGGCGAGGTTCTTGGCGACCGTCCGAAGTGTCCCGTAGACCAGGTTCGAACGGTCGTAGACGACGTCGAGGGTGACGTCGGCGGGGAGCGCCTGGCGGACCTCGGGCATCCGCGCGTGGAGGCGGCCCATCAGGTCGAGGGCGTTCTCGTCGCGGAGCATCTGGACCATCACGTAGACGACCTCGCCGCGGCCGTCGGCCGTCGCCGCGCCGATCCGCGGGCGGGCGCCGAAGCGGACCTCGGCGACGTCGGCGACCCGGACCGCCTCGTCGCCGGCGAAGGAGGCGGCGATCGCCACCTTGAGCTCCTCGGGCGAGGTCGGCCGGGCGATCCCGCGGAGGAGCGCCTGCCCCGAGCCGGCCGCCAGGGTCGCGCCCGCGACCGCGCCGGTCGCCCGCTCGAGGGAGACGCGGAGATCGTCGAGGGTGAGGCGGCGCTGGGCGAGCGCCAGCGGATCGGCGACGACCTCGAGGGTGCGGGTCTCGCCGCCCCAGGTGTTGACCTCGACCACGCCCTCGACCCCGCGGAGGAGCGGCGCGACCCGCCACTGCGCGAGCTCGAGGAGCTCGGCCTGGGTGCGGCCGGGGGAGGCGAGGGTGAAGTGGAAGACCTCGCCGAGGCCGCCGGTGACCGGGCCGAGCTCCGGCGGATCGACCCCGGGCGGCATCTCGCCGCTGACCAGCGCGAGGCGCTCGGCGACCAGCTGGCGGGCGCGGTAGGGGTCGACCTCGTCGGCGAAGATCGCGGTCACCGACGAGATCCCGTAGCGGGTGATGCTCCGGTGATCGACGAGATCGGGGAGGCCGCCGAGGGCGATCTCGATCGGTCGGGTGACCTGGCGCTCGACCTCCTCGGGGGTCAGGCCGGGGGCGCGGGTGAGGACCAGCACCTGGTTGTTGGTGATGTCCGGGAGCGCGTCGAGCTTGAGCTGGAGGCCGATCACCACCGCGGCGATCGCCAGGGCGAAGGTCGCCAGGAGGACCAGGCCGCGGTGGGCGATCGACGCCCGGACGATCGCAGCGATCATGTCAGCACTAGTCCCCCTCGCCGGGGTGGAGGAGCTGGGCGGCGTCGGCCGCGAGGGCGACGCCGGGCGCGAGCTTGGGGCCGCCCTCGGCGGTGATCAGCGCCTGGTGGCCGTCGCTGACCAGGACCCGCACCGGCCGCGCGCCGCCCTCGCGCGCGACCACCTGGGCGACGCCGTCGTGGATCACCAGCGCCTCGGCGGGGACGCTGACGACCCCGTCGAGGTCGCCGAGGAGCACGCGGATCCGGCCGTGGGCGCCGGCGCGGAGCTGGGGGATCGGCGCGGGGGTCTTGGCCCCCGCGGTGTCCTCGCCCGCGCCCTCACCCTCGGCGGGCGGCGGCGCGGCGACGCTGAACCAGATCGGCAGGGCCGCGTCGCGGCCGTCGATCGCCGGCGCCTCGGCGATCGGCGTCACCGGGATCGACGGCCCGCCGCCGGCGAGGTCGAGGAGGTAGCGGGCGTCGACCGGCGGCGGCCTCGTGAAGCGGCCCTCGATCCGCAGCGGCCCCTCGCCGACCACCCGGAGGAGCGGGCCCGCGCTCGGATCGTGGCTCTCGCCGACGCCGGTGAGGATCTCGGTGACGACGCCGGCGATCGGCGTCCGGAGGGGGAGGCGGCCGCCGTTGCGGAGGAGGCGCTGGGCGTCCTTGGGCGAGAGGCCGGCGCTCCGCAGGGTCGCCTGGGCGACCGCGGCGCTCGCCTCGGCCTCGGCGATCTGGACCTCGACCTCGGCGATCTCGGCGAGGCGGGCGAGGCCCTCGCGGCGGAGCGCCTCGAGCTGATCGTGGCGCTGCTGGTAGGCGGCCTTGCGGGTGGTGGCGGCCCGGAGGTCGCCGGCGGCGGCGATCACCGCGGGGATCGTCACCTCGGCGACGACGCTCCCGGCGCTGACCGTTTGGCCAGGGGCGACCTTGATCGTGTCGATGCGCGCGGGGAAGGGCGGGGCGATCGCGGCGGCCGAGCCGGGGGCGATGAGGACCCGCGCGGGGGCCTCGGCGACCGCGAGGGGGCGGGCGGCCTCGGTCTCGATCCAGCGGACCGCGGCGGGCTCGTGGGGCTCGTCGGCGGCGGCCTCGGCCGGGGCCGCGCCGGTCGGATCGCCGGCCGCGCTCTGGCAGGCGAGCGGGAGGAGGGCGAGGGCGAGGGCGAGGGCGAGGGCGCGGCCGATCCCGGGGGGTCTCGACGATGTCCTCATCATCCTGTCCTTGGAGACATGTCGGAAGGTTCTCACTTGCGCCCCCGCTGGCGTTCGATGGTGGCGAGGAGGAGCCAGGCCTTGACCCGCGCCCAGGCGTGGTCGGCGGCCGCGCGGTGGAGGCGGGCGCGGCCGCCGATCGCCTGCCGACGGGCGAGGAGGACCTCGATCACCGTCGCGTGGCCGGCGTCAAAGAGGCGCTGGCGGGCGCCCGCGCCGGCGTCGAGCGCCGGCACCATGCGATCGCGGAGCTCGGCCTCGACCTTGGCGGTGTGCTCGACCTCGTGGAAGATCATCGCCAGGTCGACGCGGGCGGCGATCGCCGCGTCGGCGGCCGCTCCCGCCTCGCGCTCGGCGGCCGCCATCAGGTCGGCGCGGCTCCGCTGGCCGCGGTTGAAGATCGGCACGTTGACGCCGACGAAGGCGTAGCCGACGAAGCCGCCCGGCTGATCGTGCTGGAAGAGGAGCCCGGTGGTCAGCGTGGTCCCGTACATCGCCTTGACCTCGGCCGCCCGCGCGGACTCGGCCTGGCTGGCGAGCGTCCGGACCGCGACCGCCGGCAGCGCCTCGGCCTCGGCGAGCGCGTTCGGCCAGGCGCCAGGGGGCGGGAGCACGGGGCGCGGGAGGTCGCCGGCGGCCTGGAGCGGCTCGGAGCTCGGGCGGGCGGTCTCGCGGGCGAGGAGGAGGCCGAGGTGGAAGATCTCGCCCTCGGCGGCGAGGACCATGAGCTCGGCCTCGCTGCGGTAGGCGCCGGCCTCGGCGACGTCGGCCATGGTCGCGGCCTCGAGGCTCTGGGCCCGCTCGATCGTCGCCGCGAAGGTCGCGGCGATCCCGGCCTCGCGGCGCGCCTCCTCGAGGAGCGCCTGCGCGGCCCAGAGATCGATCCACGCCCGGGCGGCGGCGAGGCGGCGCTCGAGCGCGAGGTAGCGGGCGTCGGCGTCGAAGACCTCGGCCTCGAGGTCGAGCGACTCGCGCTGGCGGCGGTGGAGGCCGGAGACGCTCCAGGTCTGGGTGATCCCGCCCTGGAGCTCGAAGCCCTCGGACTCGGCGGGGCGGAGGCGGAGGCCCGGCTGGAGGTAGGCCTGCGGGTTGTACTGGAGGCGGGGGAGCGCCTCGCGGCGGCGGCGCTTGATCGCCGCGGCCCGCCGGGCGCCGGTGATCTCGGGCGCCTCGTCGGCGAGGCCGATGGCCTCGTCGAAGGTCAGCGACGCCGCCCCGTGGGGGAGCGCGAGGCTGAGGGCGAGTGCGAGGGCGGCGCTCATTGACGTGGCGTGAGCATGCAACCGTGTTCAGCGATTGGCCAGAGCAGCGCTTGCAGAGCGTGCCCTGTGAAATTGAATTCTCGAATCACTCGGGGGCGACCGGCGACGTCGCGGCCTCCGGGGCCGCCTCGGCCGCCTCGGCGGGCGAGGTGCCCGGGATGATCACGTCGACGTCGATCGCCGGCTGGCGAGCTGCGCGGGCGAGGTGGCGGCGCTGGAGGAGCTCCCGGAGCCGCGCGTACGCGGGCGGCGCGACGATCGACGCCCCGGTAGCGAGGGCGCTGGTGCCGATCGCCGTCGCCAGGCCGATCGGTCCGACCGGGCGGCAGCCGAAGAGCTGGCTCGCCCCCGGGGTCTCGACGATCGCCAGGAGGAGGGCCATCGATCCGAGGCTGGCCCCGAGGACAGCCGGCGTCGGCGCGCCGGAGAGGAGGGTCTGGCCGAGCTGGGCGCCGACCAGGGCGATGAGCGAGACGGTCGAGGCGTTGCCGCGCTCGCCGGGGAGGACGTTGGCGAGGACGTAGGCCGCGCCCGCCCCGGCGGCGGTGGTCACCGCCCGCAGCGCGATCTCGTGGTCGAGCGACTCGCCCATCGCCGCCTCTGGCCCCTCGGCCAGGAGATCGTGGCGGACGCTCTCGGAGGGCGGCCGGAGGGCGATCGCCATCGCCGGCGCGACGTCGGTGAGGAGGTTGACCAGGAGGAGCTGGCGGGCGTTGAGCGGCGACTCGCCGCCGAGGAGGCCGCTCACCAGGGCGAAGCCGATCTCGCCGAGGTTGCCGCCGGCGAGGATCGCCACCGCGTCGCGGACCGAGCTCCACATCGCCCGGCCCTCGGCGATCGCGTCGACGATCGTCTCGATCCGCTCGTCGACGACGATCAGATCGGCGGCCTCGCGGGCGGCGGTCGTGCTCTCCTCGCCGAGGGCGATGCCGACGTCGGCGAGGCGGATCGCCGAGGCGTCGTTGGCCCCGTCGCCGGTCATCGCCACCACCCGGCCGGCCCGCTGGAGCGCCTTGACGATCCGGACCTTGTGGGCCGGGGTCGCCCGGGCGATCACGGCGCACTCCGGGAGGCGGACGTCGAGCTCGTCGTCCGCCATCGCCTCGAGCTCGGGGCCGGTGAGGACCTCGCGGCCGGCGAGGAAGCCGAGCTCGTCGGCGATCCGGGCGGCGGTCCGCGGGTGATCGCCGGTGATCATCAGGACGTCGATCCCCGAGGCGTGGAGGCGGGCGATCGCGTCGGCGGCGGTCGCCCGCGGGGGATCGCTGAGGGTGAGGAAGCCGCGGAAGACGAGGCGGCCGATCCGGGCGTCGTCGAGGTCGCGCTCCTCGCTCGCGTCGCGCTCGGCGACCGCCAGGACCCGCAGGCCCTCGGCCGCCAGGGCCTCGGCGCTCGCCAGGATCGCCGCCCGCTCCGCCGCGTCGAGGGGGACCGTGTGGCCGTCGACCGCCCGCCGATCGCAGCGCGGGAGGAGCACCTCGGGGGCCCCCTTGACGCTGATCATCAGGCCGCGGTGGGTCCGGCCGAGGGCGCCGTGGTAGCCGCGACCTGGCTCAAAGGGCAGGTCGTGCATGCGATCCCAGCGCTCGAAGCCGAGCGCAGGATCGACCGCCAGCGCCCGGCCGCCCTCGACGACCGCGCGATCGGTCGGGTGGGGGAGGACCCCGCCCTCGGGCGCGGCCGGCGAGGCCCGGAGGCCGGCGGCGACCAGGAGGCGGGCCCAGGGCTCGATCGACGCGGCGTCGCAGCGCGAGACCCGGTGGCCGTCGGCGACCGCGTGGAGGGCGATCCGCCCCTCCGTCAGGGTGCCGGTCTTGTCGGCGCAGAGGATGTCGATCCGCCCGAGCGCCTCGACCGTCCGCGGGTTGCGGACCAGCGCGCCGCGCTTCGAGAGGCGGCGGGCGGCCGCGAGCTGGGCGACGGTGGCGAGGAGCGGGAGCCCCTCGGGGACCGCGGCGACCGTCATCGACACCCCGAGGTCGACGAGCTGGTTGATGTTCTGGTGGCGCATCAGGCCGGCGCCCATCAGGAGCGCGCCGGCCATCCCGGCGATCGGCAGGGTCATCTCGGTGAGTCGCCGCAGGCGGGTCTCGACCCCGGTCTCGGGCGCCTCCTCGCCGAGCATGAGGTTGCCGCGGCGGGCCTCGGTGTCGGCGCCGATGGCGACGACGACCCCGCGGGCGAGGCCGGCGGCGATCGCCGTCCCCTCGTAGAGCATCGAGCTCCGCTCGGCGATCACCGGGCTGTAGGAGGGCTCGGCCGACTTCGGGATCGGCAGCGACTCGCCGGTGAGGCTCGACTCGTCGACCTCGAGATCGGCGGCGGAGAAGATCCGACAGTCGGCGGGGACGACCTCGCCGGCGCGGAGCTCGATGAGGTCGCCGAGGACGAGGTCGGCCGCCGGCAGGGCCTCCCAGGCGCCGGCCCGGCAGACCTTAACCGCCGGCCGCTCGCTCCGCTCCAACGCCGCGATCTCGCGCTCGGCCTGGTAGCGCTCGACCCCGCCGATCGCCCCGTTGAGGACGAAGACGCCGGAGATCAGCGCGGCGTCGGTGAGCGAGCCGGTGACCGCCGAGAGGCCGGCGCCGGCGGCCAGGATCGGCGTCAGCGGGTTGGCGAGCTCGGCGACGATCGCCCGGGTGAGGACGAGCGCGCGCGGGGGCGGGGGCGGCGGCCGACGGAGGCGCTCGTGGGCGATCGTCGGATCGAGGCCGGCGGCCGAGGAGGCGAGGCGGGTGATCACCTCCTCGACCTCGAGGCGGTGCCAGGGGGTCGGATCGCGGAGCGGCGGCGGCGGCCGGCGGGCGAGCGCGTAGGCCTGGCGGATGCCGTTGGCGAGGGCGATCGTCGACGCGGCGTTGGTCGCCAGCATCACCTGCTCGGGCTTGGTCCGCTTGAGGCCGCCGAGCGCGAGGGCGGCCCCGAGGGCGGCCCCGACCCCGGCGAGGACGACGCTCTGGCGGGCGACCTCGCGGGCGGTCGCGCAGGCGTCGACGATGAAGGCGGCGTGGGTGAGGTCGTCGCCGAGGATCACGTCGGCGGTCCACGGCGGGTGCTCGGGATCGAGGGTGACGCCGACGCCGACGTCGGCGTGGGCGAGCGCCTCCGGCGGCCCGTCGGCGATCGCCAGGACGATCCGACCGTCGCGCTGGAGCTCGCGGATCGCCTCGAGGACGTCGCCGGCGCCGACGACCTGGTGGCTGGCGGTCGCCCGCCCGAGGTGGGGATCGTCGGTGGCGACGCAGACGTGGAGGCGGGTCTTGCGGGCGCTGGCGAGGAGCGACTCGGCCCCCGGGCGGAGCGCCGGCTGGAGCTCGACGAGGGCGACCACCGCCTCACCCTGGGCGAGCGCGAGGCAGGCGACGCCGCGGGTGCGGTCGGTGAGGGGCTCGGGGAGGCCGCGGGGCGCGATCACGTCCGGCGGCCCGAGGCGCCAGCCGGCGGCCTCCTGGAGCGTGTCCGGGTGCTCGCCGTCGAAGAGGCGGCCGGCGGCCCGGACCACCGCCTCGCGGCTCACGCCGGGGAGCGTGCGGATCTTGGCGATCGACATCGAGGTGCCGACCAGGACCGCGCCGGCGATCACCACCGCGTCGATCCGATCGAGGAGGCGGAGCGCGCTGGTCCGCAGGCAGAGGGCGCCGCGCTCGGCGAGGAGGCGCATGAGCTCGGCGCCGAAGATCGTCCGGCCGTAGAGCGCCGCCTTCGGGAGGCCGCCGAAGAGGGGGGCGGTCGCGGCCTCGATGTTGTGGGTGTCGGCGATGCCGACGACGAAGCCGCCGAGCGAGGCGAAGAGCGCCTCGTTGGCGTAGCGCTCGACCACCCCCTCGGGGAGCTCGACCGGCCGCGGGCGGAGGACGATCGGCCGCCAGTGGCCGTCGTGGCCGCGGGAGGCGCAGAGCTCGGGCTCGCGGGCCTTCCAGGCGCGGCGGCGGGCGAGCTCCGCCCGCAGCTTGGTCGCCTGGACCAGGAGGTCGACCATCGGCCCGATCGGCCCGGCGCCGACCGCCTGGATGAAGGCGTTGGTCACCCCGATCGTGACCTCGGTGGCCGCGTAGCCGAGGTTGTCGACGAGGACCTGGCGGAGCCGCGGGGTGTTGTCGAGCACCGTCATCAGGGCGGCGACGTCGAAGCCGGCGCGGCTCGGGCGGTAGCCGGCGATCTTGAGCGCGGTCCCGAGGACGACGCCGAGGGCGTCGGCGGTGAGATCGACGGTCTTGCGGGCGACCGGCTCGATGTCCGAGGGGTAGTCCGGGATCACCTCGGCGAAGTCGCGCTGGTCGTGGCCGAGGCGCGCCTCGATCACCTCGATCGCGGCGATCAGCGCTTCGATCGTCGTCAGCGCGGGGTTGTGGGCGACGATGAGCCGGCCGAGGAGGCCGTTGACCCGGATCCACTCGACCCCCGCGAAGGCGCCGAGGGTCGCCTCGACGGTCTCGATGAAGCGGGGGAAGTCGTCGTGAGGGATCGCCCGGAGCTCGATGTGGGCGCGCCCGCCCTCGCTCCAGAAGCGGCGGCGGCGGTGGCCGAAGAGGTTCACCACCGTCCGGAGCCAGCGCCGCGACGAACTCGGCGCCTTGAGTCGGTCGAGGAGTCCCATGCGAGCCCCGAGGATGCGGTGAAGATGCGCGAAGGCGCCAGCGAGAAAAGTGCTCGCTGGGGCCGCGAGGGCGTCTGAGGGGGCGCCTTGAGGGTACCCGGCGTCGCGCGGCGGCGACGCCCGGGGTTCAGCGGCGCGCGCGGGCGTCCGGTGATCCCCGGGCGTCGCCGCGCGCACGGATGAATTTGCGTTTGCCACCCCGATCGCCGCGGCCAATCATCGGCCCATGAGCGTCGGCACTGGTCAGCATCCGCGGGAGCCCAACCACTTCGAGCTGCGGGGGCACGGCACCCGCCTGACCTACTCGACCACGAGCCTCTCGGGGAAGCCGATCCTCCACTACGAATTTGGCGGCGAGAGCTACTCGTTCACCGGCGCCGACATCCGGCGGGCGTCGACCGAGATCGGCGATCTGGTGACGGTGACCCTCGAGTCGGTCGTCGACCTCCACGTGATCACGCTCTCGCTCCTCCTGCCGGCGATCAACCTCCACCAGGACACCGCCGAGTTCTCGACCAAGATCATCCTCACCGAGCACCGGACGTCGATCGGCGGGCCGGCGCTGGTGAAGGGGGCGCTCCAGGTCTACGAGTCGCGGACCCTCCACGGGGTCGCCTCGTTCATCGTCTCCTGAGCGGGCGTCGCTTCCGGCGGGCCGTCGCTCGGCGCTCCGCGTCACGGGGTCGCCTCGTCCATCGCCTCCTGAGCGGGGGCGTCACCGGCGTAGGCGACGATCGCCGGTCGCGGGCGGCGACGACGGGCGTTGGCGAGGCGGGCCACGCCGAGTGGCGTCGCGGCGCCGAGGCGCAGCGAGGGCGGCGCGTCGAGGTGGATCGCGAGCTCCCAGCGGGTCGCCGCCGGCGCGAGGTGACCGACGAGCGCGGCGATCCGGCGATGACCGCTTGAGCCCGGGCGGAGGGCCGCGAGGGCGGCGGGCGGCAGGCCGCGGAGGTGGATCCGCAGGCCCTCGCCGAGGCGGACGCGGGCGCCGAGGAGGGCGCGCTCGCCGAGGCGCGCGGTCGCTGCCCCGAGGCGCGGGCGATCGCGGGGATCGACGCGGACATGGGTCGCGCAGGGGGCCTCGACCTCGACCCGGATGGGCCAGCGGTCGGCGCCGTCCTCATCCTCGGTAGCGAGATCGTCGACCGCCTGCAGGACGGCCCAGGCGAGGGTCGAGGCCGAGGGCGGGCTCGTCAGGAGGCGCGGGAGGAGGCGGAGGCGGAGGCGGCGAGGGAGGGCCGAGCCCGGATCGTCGAGGCCCGCGAGCGCGAGGAGGGCGTCCTCCCAGAGGGTCGTGGCCGGGCCGCCCGGCGACGGCGCGAAGGTCTCGTGGGCGCCGAGGAGCGCCCCCAGGAGCGGCGCCTGCAGGGCGTCGAGGAGGTCGCGGAGGCGCTCCGCCTGGCGATCCTCGCCGATCGCCGCCTCGGCGAGGGCGAGCGGCAGCGGCGTCGTCGGCCCGAGGAGGAGCGGGAGCTCGCCGGCCGCGAGGGGGAGCGCGACCTCGCCGCGTTCGCGATCGCGGCGGGCCTCGACCCCCGGCCCGCGGCCGCGGGTCAGCGCCGGATCGCCGCGCAGGCGGATCGCCGCGCCCGGGCGATCCGCGGGCGTCAGGGCGGCGATCAGCGCGTGGGGATCGACCCGGGCGCGCCGCTCCGGCGACGCCAGGGCGAGGGCGGCCTCGTCGGCGTCGGCCGCCCGCGGCGGGGGCCGCAGGGACGCGCTCACCGCCCGACCTCCGGCGCCCGGCCGAGCGCCCGCGTGACCTGTCGGATCGGCCAGGTCATCCGCTGCCCCGAGGGCCGGAGGACGATCACCAGGGCGCTCGGCGTCGCGGCGTCGCTCTGATCGACGAGGAAGCGGTCGAGGAGGTCGCCGAGGAGCTCGGCCTCGGCGGCGCAGGCGAGCGCGCGCGCGTCGATCTCGAGGGTCGTCTCGAGGACCGGGAGGGGCCCGCCGCCGACCACCCGGATCACCCGCCGCCGCTCCATCGAGGCGATCGCGTCGATCGCGCGACGGCCTGGGAGCGCCCGCGTGTGCCCGCCCTCGGCCTCGCCGACGTGGAGGCGGAGGTGGGCGCGGAGCTCGTCGAGGGTGGCGAGCGGGCGCCGGGCGAGCGCGAGGTGGTCGGCCAGGCGCCAGCCGGGCTCTTCGAGGAGGCGCGGCGAGCGTGAGGGCGTGACGGCGGTGACGCTGGTCGCCGCCTCGATCAGCAGGTGGCCCGGGGCGAGGGTGAGGGCGCCGGGGCCGAGGCCCTGGGCGAGCGCGCCGTTGGTCGCGAGGACGCGGGCGCTGACGAGGGCCGGCCGGGCCCGGGGATCGAGCGCCGCGTCGACCCGCAGGTGCACGCGCTCGGGATCGCCGTCGAGGCCCCGCTCGATCGCGTAGCTCGCCCGCCCCGGCGGCCCCGCCAGGAGCCCGCAGCGGCGCCGGCTCGCCGGTCGGCGATCGACCAGGACCTCGACGACATCGAAGATCCCGGCGACCCCCGCCGCCGGGCCGTCGACCCGGAGGAGGTGCGGGCGATCGCCCGGGAGGTGCTCGAAGGGCTCGACGCTCGCCGGGAAGAGGCCGAGCGCGGGCGCGCAGTGGAGGCGGGCGCTCTCCGGCGGGAGCTGGGCGGGGAGCGGCGGCAGCGGGGGCCCGTCGGCGGCGGCTCGCACGTCGATCGCGATCGTCACGCGGGGCCCCTGGAGGCCGAGGCGGCGGAGCCCGCCGAGCTCGACGAGGCCGGCGAAGCCCGGGTAGGCGAGCCCCTCCGCGAGCACCCGCAGGCCGCAGGGGACGCTCTCGGGCCAGGGGAGGAGGCGGGCGTCGGGATCGGCGAAGAGGAGCCTGACCTCGGGGCCAGGTCCGTGCTGGCGCCGGAGCCAGGCGAGGATCGACGCCGCGATCACCGGGTCGCGGTGATCGATGAAGAGGCGGAGGCGATCGAGGCTCGGGACCAGCGGCGCGCCGGCGTCGCTCGCCTGGAGGGTGAGGGTGATTCGCCCCTCGCTCGGGCTCCGCCGCTCGGCCCGGAGCTCGACGACCTCGAGGGGCGCGAGGTCGACGTCGGCGGCGGTGGTGAAGCGGGCCGCGATCCCGTCGCCCGCCGGCCCCCGGAGCTCGCGCCCGGCGGGGATCCGCTGGATCGAGCGGAGGGTCCGCAGCGCCGGCCGCAGCTCGACGATCGTCGCCGCCGGCGTCGGCCGCAGCCAGTGGGGCATCAGCGCCTCGAGGAGGCGGCGGGAGGCCTGGCTCGCGGCGACGTCGATCGCCCCGCGGAGGCCGGCGGCGACGAAGGCGACCCCCTCGAGGAGGCGCTCGACGTCGGGATCGTCGGCGCTCTCGCCGAGGAGCCCGGCGCTGTGCGGATGGGCGGCCGCGAAGGCTTGCCCGAGCCCCCGGAGGCGGTCGAGCTCGTCGGCGTAGGCGCGGGCGAGCGGGGTCATCGGCGCCCCCCCGCGGCGACCCGCACGAGCCCGCGGGCGTCGATCGTCGCCTCGGCCGCGCCCGGGCGCTCGCCGCCGGTGAGCGCGACCGCGATCCGCAGGCTCGCGCTCGGCTGCCCGCGCTCGATCACGATCTCCAGCGGCGACGGATCGACGCCGCCGACGAGGCGGGCGAGCGACGCCCGGAGGCTCCCCTGGAGGGCGATCATCGCCCGCTGATCGCCGTGCACGAGCTCGGCGAAGCCCGGGGTCCCGAGCTCAGGCGCGGCCGCCGACTCGCCGCGCCGGGTCAGGAGGGCGACGCGGAGGGCCCGCGCGAGGGCGGCCGAGGGATCCGGCGGGCGGCGCTCGTCGTCGTCGTCGCAGAGGCGCTCGAGGAGCCCCGGGCGGCCGAGGTGGGGTCGCGGTGGAGGTCGCATCCACCGGCGTGTTCGGCCGCCGCCCTGGACCGTTGCATCGGATGCGATGATCAGTACTTGGCGATCATCCAGAGGTAGAGGAGGTGCTGGGGCTCGCTGCCGGCGAGCGCCTGGCCGCCGCCGAGCGGGACCACCAGCGCGTACGCCGGCTGGATGAAGAGCTGCTTGAGCGGCCGATAGGTCGCCACGAAGTCGAGCTCGTGGGCGAGGCTGCGATCCTGGTTGGTCGGATCCCAGCCGGCGCCGACCAGGCGGGTGGTGACGTCGCGCCAGGCGCCGGTCGGCTGATCGAGCTGGAGGAACTGATACGTGAGATCGAGGTTCAGGGTCTCGTGCGGCCGGAGGTGGGCGGTCGCCTCGAGCGAGCGGAGGTTGGAGAGGGCCGCGAGGTCAGCGACGCCGTAGCGGGCGTGCTGGAGGCCGAAGAAGCGGTAGAACTCGCGGCTCTGGGTGTTGCCGCAGCCGTCGGCCGGCGTCCCCGTGCAGGCGTCGCCGGTCGCGTAGTTGTAGCGGAGGCTGAGCCCCGGCTCGAGGCGGACCGGGAAGGTGTAGGTGACCGTGCCCATGCCCGCGAAGGCGCGGTGGCGGAGGCCGAGGTTGCGGCCGGTCTGGCCGTAGGCCTCGAGGTCGTAGGAGAGGCCCGGGAGCGGCTTGCCGAAGATCCGCAGGCCGCTGTTGAGGATGTCGCGCTCGATCGTCGGCTTGGCGGCGGTCGGCCGCTCGCTGATCCCGAGGACCAGGCCCTCGACGTTCACCGCCTCGTGGAGGTTGGCGTAGAGCTGGACGTAGCCGGTGTAGGAGCCGCGGGTGTGGATCTTCTGGTCGAGCGCCGGATCGCCGCCCGGATCGGCGAGCGTGAAGTCGGTCGGCGGGGCGAGCATGATCGCCGCCGCGTCGAAGCCGAACTTGCCGAGCGCGCCCTGGGCCCGCACGCCGTCGAAGCTCTGGCCGGCCGGAGCCCAGGGCCGGTCGACGAAGAGGCGCCGGCTGCCGAAGACGATCTCCTGGCGGCCGATGGTCAGGGAGCCGCGGGCCCGCGGGCCCTCCTTGTGGAATTCGAGGTAACCCTGGTGGAGGTCGACGTTGGCCTCGTTGGAGACGGTCGAGCTCTCAAAGCCCCAGACGCGCACGTCCTGGAACTCGCCGTAGACCCGCACCGGCCCGGTCTCGGCGAGGACGCCGAGGCGCACCCGCTGGGCCACGGCGCTCACGCGATCCCCCGGATCGGGGCTGAACTTGGAGTTGAGGCGGCTCGTGCCGCGGATCCAGTACTGCGCGCGCGGGGTGAAGTTGATCAGGGGCTTCGCCTTCGCCTCAGCGGGCGCGGGCGCGGGCTCCGTGGCGGCCGCGGCGGGCGCGGGCGCGGGCTCGGGGAGCTCCGGCGGAGGAGCCTCCGCGTCCGCCTGGGCGGGCGCGGCGGGGGCCGCCGACTCCGGCTTCGAAGGACTCGAAGGCTCCGGGGTCGACGGCGCCGCGATCGGCTCGAGGGGCACCTCCGACGCCGCGCGCGGCTGCTCGGGCGCGGGCGCGGGCGCGGCCCAGGCGCTCGCGGCCGTCGCCTGCGCAGCCACGAGCAGCGCGAGCCCGGAGGCGCCGAGCCTCGCCGCCCAGCCGCGATGTCGGAGGCGTCCTCGCATCACCCATGGCCCTTCGCGTCGCCCTCTGGGGTGCCCGCGCCGACGCCCTCGCCGTACGAGCAGTCGTGGGCGTGGAACTCCGCGTCGGCCTCGGCGACGGTGCCGACCTGCCGCGGATCCTTGGGGCGCTCGTGGCTGTTGATGAACACCGCGACGTCCCACGCCTCCTTGTCGGAGAGGGTGCCGCCCTGCGAGAGCGGCATGTTGGCCTTGATGAAGCCGGCGGCGGTGTTGTTGCGGTGCATGCCGGCGCCCCAGTTGTAGGCGTTCGCGCCCCAGAGCGGCGGGAACTGGACGTGGCCGTCGGCCAGGGTCTTGCCCTCGCCGTTCTCGCCGTGGCAGAGCGCGCACTTCTCGGCGTAGACCTTGGCGCCGTCCTCCTTGGACGCGCCGCCCTCGGGCTTCGGCGGCGCCGGGTAGCCGCGGCCGCTCATCTCGGTCGCCGCCGGCGCGCCGGTGGCGAGCCAGCGCATGTACGCCTGGAGGTCGACGAGGATCGGGTCCCCGTAGGGGGGCGGCTCGCCCTTGGCCGAGCCCTGGGCGTTCATCGAGTAGGTGAAGCAGCCGCGGAGGCGATCCTCCATGGTGTTCATCTTGTGGTCCTTCTCGCGGTAGTCGGGGTACATGCCCCAGGCCGCCCAGAGCGGACCGGCGTCGGCGCGGCGGCCAGCGTCGAGGTGGCAGTTGACGCAGCTGTGGGAGTCGCCGACGTAGTCGCCGGCGTGCTTCGGCGTGTCGGTGAAGATCAGCGCGCCCCGGCGGATCGAGTCGCCGAGCGGGCCCTCCGGGATCGCGTCGTAGTCGGGCGGGAGGTGGGCGCCGCCCGCGGGCTTGGCCTCGTCGGCGGCCGCCTCGGCGGGGGCCGGCGGCGGGCACTCGGGGGCGGGGGGCGCCTCCTTCGAGCCGCATGCGCCGGCGCCGAGGGTGAGGGCCACGAGGGCGGCCGTACGGATCGCAACGGTCATGGCTTGCATCACGGCGCTCCTTCCGGCTGGGCCGCGGGGGCGGCGGCGGGGGCCTCGGCGGCGGGCGCCGTCCCGAGGGAGTCGTAGTAGGCGGCGACGGCCTCGATCTCGCGGGCGCTGAGGCGCTCGGCGATCCCCTTCATCATCCCGTTGGGGTCGCCCTTGCGGCTGAAGCTGCGCCAGGCGTTGAGCTGGGCCTGGATGTAGAAGGAGCGCTGGCCGGCGAGGGCCGGGAAGTTCTTGTCGACGCCCTGGCCGCCCGGGCCGTGGCACTGCTCGCAGGCCGGGATCTCCCGATCCCAGGCGCCGCGCGTGGCGATCCGGGCGCCGAGGGCCGCGAGCTCGGGGTCGGCCGGCGGCGACGCGTCCGAGCGCTTCGGCAGGTTCGCGTAGAGCGCGGTCGTCTCGGCGATCTGCGTCTCGTTCAGCGCCTTGGCGATCGGGTCCATCAGCTCGTTCTTGCGGTTGCCGGCGGCGAAGTTGCGGATCTGCGCGGCCATGTACTCGGGGTCGAGGCCGGAGAGCGAGGGCGCCTTGCGCTCGAAGTCACCCCAGCCGTTCGGTTGGTGGCAGGAGGCGCAGGAGGCGATGCCGTCGGCCCCCTGATAGACGAGGCGGGTCGCCTCCGGAGAGGGGTCGCCAGCGACCGCCACCGATCCCCCGACGAGGGCGGCAGCGGCGACGAGCGGGAGGAAGAACACGAGTTTCATCAGAACCTCCAACGGGGTGGTGGGAGCGAAAGCAGGATGGGGACCGTTGGGCAAAACCCTTGGATTTCATGGGGTTCGATTCCCTCTTGGGGTCTCCATCCAGGCGCGCGGAGCGAAGGGGTGTTGCGAACGGTGCGACGTTTCGCACCTGTTTCAACGACCCCTTGCAGGATCATCGATAGCGCCCGAGGTCGCAACAACCCGGCGCGACGGCCGACTCGGGTGGGGATGGCTTCATCCCTCCGTCTCCTCGTCCAGGGCCCCGACGGCGCGCCCGAGGTGCTCCTCTTTCATGGCGACGCGGTGGTGATCGGCCGCCGTGGCGCGGGCGTCTCGGGGATCGACCTCGCGCTCGGCGATCCCGCGGTGTCGCGACGCCACGCGAGGATCTCGCGGTCGGGCCGTGGCCTGATGATCGAGGATCTCGGGAGCCTCGGCGGGACCTGGTGCGGGGAGCGTCGGCTCGGTCGTCGGCGCCGGCTCGCCGACGGCGAGGTCGTGCGGATCGGTGAGTTCCAGATCACCGCGCGACTGATCGCCGAGGGGCCGGCGCCGAGGCGCCCGCCGACGGCCACGAGCGACGCCAGGGCGCCGTCGTCGGAGCCTCCGCGTGTCGATGTCGAGCCGGCGGTGGAGGAGCGCGTGGAGCCGCGGCCCTCGGCTCCCGGGTGGCGACGTCAGGTTCTGGTGGCGAGCGCGGCGATCCTCGTCGCGGTCCTCGGCGGGGTCGCGCTCGCGGGCGAGGCGGACGTCGCCCCGCCCGAGCACGCCCCGCCGCCGATCCGCTGTCGGGAGGGCGAGCGTCGACACCTCGAGGCCTGGGTGAGCGAGGCCGGCGCGGGCCCGCTGCGGGCGGCCGCGGGCCTCGGCTGGGCGGCCCGGCGGGGCTGCGAGCCGGCGGCGATCGAGGGCGCGTTGCACCGCGGGCTCGCGCTCGCGGGGAGCGAGGTCGTGGCGACGATGGACGCGCCGATCCGCAGGCTCGCGGCCGCCGGCCGCGGTCCTCGGGTCGTCGTCCAGCGGGGTGGCGAGCGCGTCCGGATCGATCTTGATGGGCCCGAGCGCGGGCCCTGGACGCTCCCCGGCGGACGGGAGCGGCGCTGGGCGGAGAGCGGCGACGGACGGATCGGGGCGTCGCTGGCCGGGCCCGAGGAGGTCGACGTCGTCGATCTCGAGGCTCCGGAGCCGAAGGCGGCGCGCCTCCGCCTCGAGATCGCCGCCCGGGCCCTGGTCGTCGCGCCGGACGGGCGCTCGCTGGCGGCGCTGAGCGGCGCCGAGATCGAGATCTGGCGCGACGAAGACGGCGAGGGAGGCGAGGGCGGGGGATGGCGTCGCCAGGAGGGGGGCGCGCTCGCGCGGCCGCCGGCCTCGGGCGACGTCCTCGCGCTCGGCCTCGGCGGCCTGATCAGCGCCCGCGAGGGGTCGCTCTGGTGGCAGCGCCCGGGCGTTGCGGCGCGACCGCTCGGCGTGGGGATCGTCGCCTGGTCGCTGAGCGCCGGCGGCGACGCGCTGATCACCGCGGACGCGACGGGTGCCCTGCGCCGCTGGGCGTGGGCTCGCGGTCGGCTCCGCGGAGCGCCGCTGGCCCGCCTCGGTGAGGCCCCGCGCGGGCTCTGCCTCCTCGCGGGCGAGCGGGCCGCGCTCCTCCTCGGGGATCGCGTCGCCTTTGTCGAGCTCGGGCGGCGGTGGCGGCCGGGGGAGGCGCTGATCCGTAGCGACGCGCTCGCGGGAGAGGCGGTGGATCGCCTCCTCTGCGATCCCGTGGGCGCCACGCTGGTCGCGGTCGGCGAGCGCACGGGGCTCCTCTGGCAGCGCCCCGGCGAGGCGGCGGCGCGTCGCCTGCGGTGGGCCGGCGGCCCCTCGCCGGCGCTCGCGCTCGTCGACGACGCGCTCATCGAGGGCGACGCTCGCGGTCGTCTCTGGCGCTGGCCGGTCGCCGGCGCGGGCTTTGACAGCGCCGTGATCGCCGGGTCCGGCGAGGGCGTCGGCCCCCGGAGCGCCGGCGGCGGCTGGTCGGCGCTCGCTAGCGACGGCGCGATCCGCTTCACCCGGCCCCGTCCCGGGGGCGCCCGCGCGAGCGAGCGGGCGGCGGTGGCGATCGGCGGGGAGATCGACGCGCTGGCGATCGATCCTGCGGGCGGCCGCTGGCTGGCCGCGGGCCGCCACGAGGTCTTCGTCGGCGCTCTCCCGTCGGGCCCAATGGACATGTCCGAAGGTTTCAAGCGAACGGCGATCGGACATCGCGCTCGCGGCCGGGCGCTCGCGGCCTCGGCGGTGGTCGCCCACGGCCTCGACGGCCCGCCGCTGGCGGTCGGCTTCCTCGACGCGGGGGCGCTCGCCTACGCCGTCGACGCGGTCGGCGGCGTGGTCCTCTGGCCGAGCGAGGCGCTCGCGGGCGCGGGCGCGCCGCTCCGCGCGTGGACCGGCGAGCGCCAGGTCAGCCGGGTCGCGGCCGCGGAGTTGGGGTCGACCCTGGCGATCGCCGAGCGCGGCGGGACGATCCGGGTGCTCCGCGTCGACGCCGGCGAGCGGGTCTTCGCCGAGCACGAGGGCGGAGTGGTCGCGCTCGCGGTCGATCCCTCCGGGCGCTGGGTGGCGAGCGGCGGCGACGATCGGCGGGTGCTCCTCGCCCGCAGCGACGGCGGCCAGAGCACGACCCTTCGCCTCGACGAGGTCGCCCGGGCGCTGACCTTCGTCGGCGCCGACGGATGGATGGCCTATGGGACAGATCGCGGCGTGATCGCGGTCCTGCGGCCGGGCGCGCGCGATGCCCGGGTGATCGGGCGCCACGGACGTTCGGCGCCGCTCGCCCTGGTCGCCGACGGCGATCGCCGGCTGATCTCCGTCGGCATCGACGGCTCGATCTGGCTCTGGTCGCTCGATCCCGGGGACACCCCGGCGCTGCGCGGGCGTGCCCCGCTGGCCCGCGGCGGCGGCGAGGCGCTCGCGGGGATCGTCCACGACGCGGGCGCTCGGCGGATCGATCGTGTCGCGCGCGATGGCGGGGTGGAGGCGCTCTTCGTCGAGCCAGAGGCGCTGATCGCCGCCGCCTGCCGGGTCGACGGCGACGGCTCGGAGATCGTCGCCGAGGCCGGGATACCGGTCCCTTCGGCGGTCTTCGACTCGCTCTGCGTGCGTTGAGTGACCGCGAGATCGCGGAGGCGCGGCCGAGTGCGGCTCCGCGGCGCTCCTCGACCTCGTCGATGGCGGCCTGCCCGGACGTCCCGCTCCATCACTGCGTCGACGAACCAGACACGTGGACGAGCTCCAGGTGCGCGAGAGCCGATCGAGGTTTGCCCGCGACGACGAGGGCCTCGATCGCCGGCTGCGCTCTCGCCGGTGATCCGCGAGCACCCCGGCGTCACGACGCGCGCACCGGCGTCACGACGCACGCGTCGCCCTAGGGAGCGGACGCCGGACGATCGACGCAGGCCTCGTCGCCCGCGCCGCAGCGGAAGCGGACGTGCATGTGGCGCTGGTGGCCCGGCGAGTGCTGAACCAGCGCTGGCGCGCCGACCCGCGGCCACTGGATCAGGCGATCGAGGCGCGTCGGCGCCTCGCCGGCCGCGAGGGCGGCCCGCCGGAGCTCGGCCTGGAGCGCGTGATCGAGGAAGATCACCTCGACCTCAGGTCGCTCGGCGAGGGCGGCGACCAGCTCCCAGGCGATCGCCCAGTCGATCGACGCGGCCGTCGGCGGGCAGAGATCGGTCCCACAGCGCGGGCAACCACGGCCGTAGCGTCCGCCCGCGATCGGCAGCCAGAGATCGACGTCGCGCCCCGACTGGTGGGAGCGGTGGTGTCCAAAGGGTCCGCCGTCGGCGCGGCTCAGGTCGCCGACGACGAGCTCGCCCTGGTAGCCGCTCCGCGCCCGCATGCAGGCGAGCGCGGCCAGGAGGGCGTGGGCGGTCGCGGCCGTCGCGTGGGCGGTCGCCGGGCAGCGGAGCGTGTAGAGGTCGAGCGCCGGGAGCCGGAGCGGATCGACGAGGGCGCCAGCGTTGACCGCCCCGACCGAGCGGGTGTCAGTCGGCGGGGTCCATGCGGAGCTCGGGAGCTCGCAGGCGTGGGTGGGCGCGGGCGCGGACGCGGGCGCCGCGTGGCTCGGCACCCGCAGCTCGTCGCCGACGCGGAGGGGGCGGCGGATCCCGGGGTTGGCCGCGAGGAGGGCGTCGATCGAGGTGCGGTGGGCGTCGGCGACGCTCGCCCAGCGATCGCCGGGTCCGACGCGCACGCGCACGGACGCCTCCGACGACGACGGGGCCTCCCGCGCGCGGGAGGCCCCGTCGTCGTCGCGCGCTCCGAAGGTCGGAGAGCCCCGGGGCCCGGGCTCAGGCTCGGTCTTCGCCGGATCTTCGGAGCCTCGCGCGGCCGGTGTGTCGGCGGAAGTCGGGCTCCCCACGGGCGGCGGATGGGCGAGCGCCCCGGCCGCGATCGCCCGTCCGAGGAGCGCGACCAGGAGCGCCGCCGCGAGCCCGCAGGCGAGCCCCAGGGCCAGCGGCCGCGGCCACGCTTGGGTCCTCGCGGTGCGCCCGCGCCCGTGAGCGCGCGCGGGATCTGCCGCGTCCGAGGAGCCGCGGAGCCCACCGGATGCGCGTTCGCGGCGCCGCGGCGGCAGGAAGCCCCGTCGCAGGCTCGCGGTCCCCGGCGGACGATCGAGCGGGCGGATCTGGAGGGCGACGTCGCCGACCAGGATCCGATCGCGCGGCCGCACCGGAGTCGGCGCCCGGCAGCGTCGGTGGTTCACGAGGGTGCCGAGCGCCGCGCCGTGGTCGCGGAGGAGGGCGCCGCCCTCGTCGCGGATCGTGCAGTGGCAGGCGGCGATCCCCGGCCGCAGGAGCCGGAGCTCGCACGCAGGATCGCTGCCGATCCGCAGGGTCGGTCCGTGGATCACCCGGAGCTCCGAGGGGCCATCGAGCGGCTCGATGCGGACGATCCAGCCGCACGCGCGCGTGTCGGCGACGAGCACCGTCGGTGCCACACGGGGAGCGCCCGGGCCCGCCGGAGCCGGCGCGCACGCGGCGGGCGTGCGCGCCGGCTCCTCCGCCGTCGAGGTCGGTCGCGCGGCCCTCATCCCGACGCCTCCGCCCGCGACGCGGCCTCGAGGCGCCGCCCGAGCCCGGCGGCCGAGCGGCTCAGGCTCGGCGCGCCGGCGCCCTCCGGATCGTCGACCCCGAGCGCGCTAGCGAGGGCGGCGATGATGAGGGCGAGGCCGACGAAGGCGACGCCGAGGAGCGCGCCGACGATCACCCGGCGATCACGGAGGATGTCGAAAGAGACATGTCTCATGAGATCGCTCCGGCGAGGGCCGCGGGCGGGCCCCCGCGCGGGGCCGCGACCGGCCACGGAGGGCGCGATGATCGTCCCCTCGTCGAGGGGCGACGCCGCCGCGTCCGCGAGCGGCAGGACGCTCGTGACCAGCGGGTCGACCGCGGGCCCCTGCGCCCCGCTGACCCTCGCCGTCCACGCGGCGTGGACCGCCGCGGCGTCGGCCCTCGCGGCGGGCGCCTGGGCGCCGACGCGCGGCGGGATCCCGGCGCCGAGGAGGGTCGCGCAGCGGCCCGGATCGCCGGCCCTCGACGCCGCGAGATCGGCGTCGAGCCCGGCCAGCGCGCGTGATCCCGGCGGCGGGCGGCGAAAGAGGAGGGTCGGTCCGTCCTCCTCGCCGTGTCCGGTGGTCGGGTGGCCGCGGCGCATCACGACCCCTGACCCCGGTCGAGCTTGCCGACCAACGAGAGGGTGAACTCGGCCCCCTCGTACTTGAGGTGGGGCTCGATCGTCAGCCCACAGCGGTACCAGCCGACCTGCCCCGGGATCTCCTCGACGCTGATGTGGGCCCGCTTGAGCGGCTTGCGCGAGCGGGTGAGCGGCGAGGGATCGGGCATGTCGGCGACGTAGGCCCGGATCCACTGGTTGAGCTCGCGCTCGAGATCGGCGCGGCTCTTCCAGGAGCCGATCTGCTCGCGCTGTAGCACCTTCAGGTAGTGCGCGAGGCGGGTGATCACGAACATGTAGGGGAGGCGGGTGCCGAGGAGGTGGTTGGTCTGGGCCGCCCGCCCCTCGTCGGTGTCGGCGAAGCGGCGCGGCCGCTGGGCCGAGCAGGCCGAGAAGAACGCCGCGTTGTCGCTCTCCTTGCGGAAGACGAGGCCGATGAAGCCCTGCTCGGCGAGCTCGTACTCCAGGCGATCGTCGAGCGCGACCTCGCAGGGGCTCTGGACCCGGAGCTCGCCGCCAGCCTCGAAGACGTGGAGCGGGAGATCCGAGACCGCGCCGCCGCCGAGCGGGCCGACGATGTTCGGGCACCAGCGGTAGCGGGCGAAGGACTCGGCGACCCGGGCGGTGAGCGCGAGCGAGGCCGGGCCCCAGAGGTAGCGCCCGTGATCGCCGTCGACGCCCTCGTCGAAGACGAAGCCGCGGACGCCGAGCTCGCTCTCGCGGCGGCCGTAGGGCGCGCGGAGGAGGATCCGCGGGAGGCAGAGGCCGAGGTAGCGCGCGTCCTCACGGTCGCGGAGCGACGCCCAGCGGGCGTGCGCTGGCCCCTCGAAGACCGCCTGGAGATCCTTGACCCGCGCGAGCTCGGGCATCGCGTCGAGGCCGAAGAAGCGGGGGCCGGCGTTGCTCAGGATCGGCACGTGGGCGATCGCGCCGAGCGACGCCAGGTCGCCGAGGAGGCGGAGATCGTCGGTCCCCGCGCCGACCTCGAAGGTCGTCGTCACGACCCCGTAGGGCTTGCCGCCGAGGGTGCCGAAGGCCGCGCGGTAGACGTGGTGGTAGAGGCCCGAGGCCGGGAGCTCGGGGCTCTCGTCGAAGTCGGCGGCGAGCTCCTCCTTGCGCGCGCTGATCAGATCGAGGCGGATGTTCTCGCGGAAGTCGATCTGATCGACCAGCTGCCGGAGGCCGCGCCACTGCGACTCGAGGTGCTGGAGCTCGGGCGCGTGGAGGATCGCCCGGAGCTGGGCGCTGACGCGCTCGTCGATCGCCTCGACCAGGCGATCGACGAGCGCCCGATCGAGGCGCGGCGGCGCGTCCTCGGCGAGGAGGTGATCGAGGAGCTCGGCGGCGCCGCGCTCGACCAGGGAGTAGGCGTCGGCGTCGCTGCGGGCGATCCGGGTCTCCTGGAGGAGCTCGTCGAGGAGCGGGGTGTCGACGATCTCGGCGTCGATCGTCGCGGTCATGGTCGGGGTTGCGAGGCTCACGGTGTCTTCCTCTAGGCGTTCGAGTTGTTGTTGGTGTCGGCGTCGGGGGTGGCGTTGGCGTCGGCGTCCGGGTCCGCGGCTGCGAGCTCGCGGACGAGGCGCTGGCGCGCGTTCGGATCGGCGAGGGTCCGCTCGATCGCCCGGACGAAGCGCGGGCGGTTGGCGAGCGGCCCCTTGAGGGCGACCAGCGCCCGCCGGATCTCGAGGAGGCGGGCGAGCTCGGGGACCTGGGCGACGATCGCCTCGGGGCGGAAGTCGGCGAGGCTGCGGAGCTGGAGGCTGACCTCGAGGAGGCCGCCGCGATCGTCGAGGGTGTTGTCGACCGCAAGATCGACCCGGACGTCGTGGGCCGCGAGGACCCGATCGAAGCTCTCCTTGTCGATCGCCACCGGGCGGCGCTCCTCGATCGGGCGCTCGTCCTCGCGGCCGGTGTAGTCGCCGATCACGAGGATACGAAGGGGGAGCTCGACCTCCTCCTGGGCGCCCTCGGTGGTCGAGCGGTAGGTGATGTTGATGCGCTCCCGGGGAGCGACGGATGTCTCGCGTTGCATGGATCCTCCTTGGCCCACGTGCGGGCCGAATCCTCTCTTCGGCCGCCGCCTGCGTTCGTTGCAGGGAATTTTCGGGCGGGCGCCGGGGCGCCGAAGCGGGCGGCGCGGGGGCACGAATGACCCGAGGTGTTCGGCCGCCGATCCGCTTCGTTGCGGGGTCGCGAATCGCGAGCGCTCACGTCTGAAAATCGACAGACCATCTTGTCACGACAATCGTCGCGACTAGCCTTTGGGTCATGGCTGAAACGGTACATCTCACACTCAAGGCAAACGGCAACGCGATCGCTGGGGAGAGCACCCAGCACGACCTCGGGCGCGACAAGACGATCGAGTGCCTGAGCTTCCACGACTCGGTCCGGACCGCGCGCGAGCTCGGCTCGCGGGCGGCGGTCGGTCGGCGGGTCCACGAGCCCGTCGAGATCCTCAAGCGCATCGACGCCTCGTCGCCCCTCCTCGCCAAGGCGCTCTGCCGCAACGAGAAGGTCGAGGGCGAGTTCCGCTTCTACCGGCCGAGCCCGGGGGGCGACGGGACGACGGAGCACTTCTTCACGATCGAGATCATCGACGGTCGGATCGACGCGATCGAGCGGGAGTCGCCCAGCGCGATCGATCCCGCGTCGTCGAACGCCCCGCCGCTCGAGCGCGTGCGCTTCGTCTACCACACGATCCGCTGGATCTACGAGCCCACCGGGGCCGAGTACGTCGACCAGTGGAGCGTCTCGGACGGCTAGCGCGCGGAGGTCTCGGAGTCGACGTCGAATGGGGCGAGGTGGCCGAAGGGTCACCTCGCCCCATTTCATTCGCGTCGCGCCGCGCGAGCTCCTCGCGCGCTGGTCACCGCGTGGTGCAGAACCACGAGCGCGGCGGGCGACGCCGAGTGCGACGTCGCCCGCGCGGCGAGCTATCCCCGAGGTGCGCCTAGCGGCGCGGCGCGTCGGCGACCGCGGCCGCGAGGGCGTCGGGGTCGAGCGCGCCGATCTCGATCATCAGCCCCTTGCGCGCCTCGTCGTCACGCGGGCTCGATCGGAGCGCGCCGACGAGGGCCCGGAGCGCCAGGGCGGGCTCCCAGCGCTCCAGCGCGTGGCGGCGGACGAGCGCGACGAGGCCGGCGAAGAGGGGCGCGGCGAGCTCGAGGTCACGGTCGCGGAGCGCCGACTCGGCCCGCTCGAGGCGGCGGTGAAAGGCGCCTCGCTCGGTGCTTGTGGCGTGCGTGTCCGCCCCGGGCTGCGGGTCGCCCGGGCCGACGTTCTTTGCGGCGTCGTCGGCATCGCCCGTCCGCGACGCGCGCGGGCTCGCGGCGACGTCGCTCGCGGGCGGCGACGCCGACGGCCTGGCGAGCCAGCGCCGGGTCTCGGCGTCCGCGAGCGGCGCGCCATCCCGGGCGCGGAGGTCGACGAGCCCGGGGAGCCGGGCGACGAGCGCCCGGGTCCCGTCGAGGATCACGTCGGCAGCTCCGGTCGCCGGCGGCGTGAGGGCGAGGAGCGCCTCGGCGATCCGCCGCTGCAGATCGAGGTCGAGGCGGTGCGCGGGCAGGAGCGCCTCGGCGCCCTCGATGAGCTCGGGCCACGCCCCCGCGCTGGCGAGCGCGTCAAGGCGGGCCCTCGCCCCCTCGTCGATCCGGGCGACGCCGCTCGCCCCTCCGCGGTTCGGCGGCAGGGCGTCGAGGCGGAGCCAGAGCCCCTCCCGGAGGAGCTGAAAGGCCCGCGGGTCCCGTAGATCGTGGGCCCGGAGGCTGCGCGCGGCCTCGATGAGCGCGTCGGCGGTTCGGCGGAGCTGGCGATCGAGCTCGACCGAGGGCGCGCCCGGGAGCGACGAGGCGCTGGTCGAGGGCGCCGCTTCGGCGAGAGGCGCGGGTGGATCGACGGGGCGCGGCGCGGCGACGGGGGGCTCGGGGACCGCCTCCGGCGGCGATGAGCGCAGGCCCGCTTCGCTCGACGTGCTCGCAGCTCGGTCGCTCGTCGCGGCGGGGGGATCGCGCGGCGCCTCGGCGTCGGCGTCGACCCCACGCGAGCCTCGGTCGACCTCGCCCGACGATCGATCTTCGGACATGTCCTTTGAAGCACCCGACTGACGGGGCGCGACCTCACGGAGACGCCGCGCGAGGCGACGCGTCAGGGCGGTCGGCGCCTCGTCCCCGAGATCCCCGGCCGCGCGCGCGCCGAGGTCGTCGATCGCCGCGGCGAGGGCCGCGAGATCGTCGCCTGAACACCGGCCCGTGTCGCCCACGTCGAGCTCGCGGAGCGCCCGCTCCAGCCACCAGCGGAGCGCGGCCGCGCGCGCGCGCGGCCGCGGCGGACCCAGGCCCTCGGCGCGCTCGCGGTGCAGGCGGGCGATGAGCGCGACCCCGAGGGCGAGGCCGTCGATCCCGCGGATCGACTGGGCGGCGACGGCCGCGTAGGCGGCGACCAGGAGGTCGGCGGCGCCGGCCTCGAGGAGCGCTTGGGTCAGCTCCTCGACCCGGCGCCAGCGCGGCGCGGCGTCGGAGAGCGCGCTCTCGCGGTCCATCTCGGTCCGCACCTCGAGGTAGCGGGGATCGGCGCGGAGGCGATTGAAGGGGAGCGAGGGGCCGAGGGGGAGGCGCTCGGCCTCGGCGGCGGCGCGGGTCATCAGGTCGGACATCAGCGGGCTCCGGGGTCGACGTCATCGGCAGGAATGCCAGCGGCTGCGCGCAGGTCGCTGGGGCCGCCGCTGGGATCGAGGCGGCCGATCGTCGTCAGTGTGATCGGCGCGCCGTGGTGGGTGAAGTGGGGCTCGAGCTCGAGGTGCGCGCGCACCCAGCGGCCGTCGGCCCGGCGATCGACGCGGAGCGTGGCCCGGCGGAAGGGGCGGCGCGCGCGGGTCTCCCAGTGGGCCGCGTCGACGTCCGCGACATGGCCTCGGAGCCAGGTTCGGAGGGCGAGCGTGAGCGCCCGCGGATCCTCCCAGGCGCCGACCTGATCCCGCTGGATCCGCCGGAGGTAGTGGGTCACGCGGGCGGCGATCAGGACATAGGCGAGCTGGTGGCAGGGATCGCCGCCCTCGCCTCCGAGCGCGTCGGGATCGGCGAGGGTCGGCGCGGTCGTGAAGGTGAGCCCGCCTGCGTCGCGGTCGTAGACCATCGCCGTCAGGCCGACCGCGGCGAGGGCGAGCTCGCAGCGGCGGCTCACCAGGAGATCCACCGGCAGGCCCGGGGTCCGCGCGAGCGCCTCCGGCGGCGCGATCACCCCGCAGCGCTCGCTCCCGAGGAGGGCGGCGGCCCAGCGGTAGCGGGCGAAGGACTCGGCGACCCGGACCACGAGCGCGAGCGACGCGTTGCCCCAGCAGAGCTCGTCCTCGTCGGCGATCGACTCGCGGTAGGGGAGCGCCACGCCCGGTGTCGTGTCGACGTCGTGGGGCGGGCGGAGGAGGAGGCGGGGGAGGCAGAGCGCGAGGTGGCGGGCGTCCGGGTGGCGGCGGAGCGCGGCGTACTCCGCCGCCACCGGTCCGCCGACCAGGGCCTCGAGATCGGCGAGGCCGGCGAGCTCGTGGAGCGCCCGTGCGCCGACGAAGGCCGCGCCGACGTTGCCGACGAAGGGCGCCTGCGCGTGGGCGGCGACCGCCGCGAGCGAGCGCAGGAGATCGAGGCCGGCGCGCGTCGGCGGGGTCGTGAAGTCGCCGCAGAGGAGCGCGTAGGGGACGCCGCCGTGGCTGGCGATCGCCTCGGAGTAGACCAGGCGGTGGAGGCCAGAGGCCGCGATCTCCGGGGCGTCCGCGAAGTCGTCGGCGAGCTCGTCGGCGGAGGCCGCGAGGATCTCGAGGCGGATCCCCTCGTCGAAGCGGAGGCGCTCGACGACGAAGGCGAGGCCGCGCCAGCGGGCCTCGATCGCCCGGAGCTCGGGGCTGTGGAGGATCCGATCGAGGTGGGTAGCGAGCGCGCGATCGATCGCCAGGATCCAGCGATCGACCTCGGGGAGGTCGACCCAGGCCGCGCCGCTAGCGACCAGGTGGCGGAGGCCGGCGATCGCCATCGGGGCCTCGTCGCCGGTGAGGTCGGCGAGCCACCGGAGGAGCGTGGCAGCGGGTGGCGGCGGTGAGGATCCGTTTGTGGCTCGTTGGACATGTCTCATGGGTCGCTCTCACTTCCTCCGCCGAGGCCCCGCTCACCGGCCCTCGCCCCCGACCGGGCAGGCCTCCTGGCCGGCGAAGAGGCGCCGCGGGGGCAGCAAGGCCGGGTCGCGGAGGGGCCCCAGCGGCGCCCGGGGATCGAGGAGCGCGCGGTGGCTCGGCGAGGTCGAGAGGGTGATCGGCGCCTCGCCGAGGCCGGCGCTCGAGAGGTCGATGCGGGCCTCGAGCGCGTCGCCGCGGGCGCGCACCTCGGCGGCGCCGTCGATCAGCCGCCAGAGCGCCCAGCGGCCGTGTCGGCGGAGGCGCTGGACGATCCCGCCGCGGCCGTGGATCTCGAGGAGGAGCCCCTCCTCGCGCTCGCCCGGCCAGATCACCCGCGTCGCCGGATCGCCGGCGCAGGCGTAGTGGAGGCCCTCGCCGCCGAGATCGAGCGCGACCTGGTGGATCGACGGCGTGCAGGCGAGGCCGATCGTCAGGTCGACGGCGATCGCCTCGCCGTCGTAGAGCGCGTCGCCAGCGGCGAGCGCCGCCTCGAGGAAGGCGACCAGCTCGGGCGCGAGGCGCCGGCGATCGCCGCGGCCGCGGGGGAGGACGACGACGCGCGAGCCCTCGATCGTCACCCAGGGCGCGAGCTCGTCGCCGAGGAAGGCGACGAGCTCGCCGCTCTGGGGGTGGAGGAGGCGATCGAGCGCGGCCAGGTCGACCTCCTCGCGGGCCTCGCGGCTCCAGGGGTAGCGATCGATCAGGAGCGCGCGGAGCGGGTCCGCGACGCGGGCGCACCAGGCCTCGCGGAGGCGCTCGCCGGCGTTGTCGTCGAGGAGCTCGGCGATCGCCTCGAGGGGCGCGACCAGGAGCCGCTCGAGGCGGGCGCGGCCGCGCGGGTCGGCGACCGCCGCGGCGATCTCGGCGCGCGTGTCGGCGATCGCCGCGGCCAGGGCCTGCCGTACGCTCGGTGCGGCGCTCGGATCATCGGCGAGCGCGGCCAGGTCACGCGCGAGCGCGGCCACTCGCTCGTGAAACGCGCCGAGCCCGAAATCCGTGAACGATCGGAGCGAGGCCGCTGGCGCCGAGCGATCGGCGGTCGGGGGACGGCCCGCGATCGCCCCGTCGATCAGCGTGGTGAGCGGCGCGGCGCGGGGGTCGGCGATCTCGAGGTGCTCGCGGACCAGCCCCTGGAGCGCGCTCAGGGGCGCGCTCGGATCGGCGAGGGCGTCGACGAGCGCGGCCGCGTCGGCGAGGTCGCGCGGCCGACGGAGGGCGAGGTCGTCGACGAAGCCCTCCCATGCGGCCCGGTGGGCGCGGCGCTGCGCGATCTCGAGGCGCTCGCGGAGGGCGATCGGATCGCCGTCGGTGCAGGCGAGGAGCGCAGCGAGATCGTCGAGGCGGCGCTGGACGACGGGCCAGCCCCGACGGGTGAAGGCGCCCGCCACACTCCGACGGGTCGCGGTGAAGACCCCGGGGGCGCCGAGGTGGTGGCGATCGATCGCCGGAAGATCGCCGCGCGCCGCGAGGTCGTCGGCGATCCAGGCGATCACCGCCTCGCTCGGCGTCGTCGCCAGGGCGCGCTCGATCTGGAGGGCGAGCGGTCGGTCATGGAGGGCGGCGAGGGGCCGCGGCGGGATCCGATCGAGGAGGCGATCACGGGCCGGGTCGGCGTCGACCTCGTCGAGGTCGGCGGGCGTCAGCGGGCGCTCACGGCAGGCGGCGCGCGGGCTCGGGGCGCTGAGGCGGAGGTAGCGATCGAGGTCACGGGCGAGGGCCGTGAAGGCCGCGAGGTCGCGCGGCGGGGCGTCGTGCTCGGCCTCGATGCGCTCGCGGAGGCGACGCTCGATCGCGGCGATCGCCGGCTCGACGAGGTGGGCGTCGACCTCCTCCTGGAGGTAGAGGTCGAGCGCCTCCGCGAGCCCCGACGGATCGCGCCGGAGCCGCGCGAGGGGCCCCTGGGCCGACGAGGGGCGCTCGAGGAGGGCGATGAGCTCGGCGCCGCTCGGCCGCGGGGCGTCGGCGACCTCCTCGACGGCGTCGCGGAGGGCGGCGAGGCGGCGGCGATCGTCGGCCTGGGCCTCTCCCCAGGCGAGATGGCCGGCGATCGCTGCGGCGAGCGCGAGGCCGGCGGCGAGGTAGGAGAGCGCGGCGCGGCCGCGGCCGGCGGGGCGTCGTCGTGCCTCGCCCCCGAGCGCGGGGAGGAGGCGGTCGAGGAGCGCGGCGGGGTCGAGGCCGGGGGCGCGGCCGAGGAGGAAGATCCCGCGGAGGGGCCGCGGATCTCGCTGTCCTCTTTCACATGTCTCTTCGACCATGTCAATGATCGCCGGCGCGCGCTCGGCGAGCGCCCGGCGGGCGCTGATCAGGCGCGCGGCGCCGACGCTCGGGGTATTGGCGGCTGCGGGCAGGAGGTGCTCGGCGAGCTCTCCGAGGAGGCGATCGAGGAGGGCCGCGCTCGCCGTCGACGCCGGCTCCCCGGCGGCGAGGAGGCCCCCCGGGGGGAGGGGAGCGGGGCGCGTCAGGAGCTCCGCGCTCCCCGGGGAGAGGGTCTCGGCGCCGGTCAGGACGAGGAGCACCGGCGCGTCGATCCTCGCCTCGTCGAGCCAGGCCGCGAGGGCCCGGGCGAGGCCGCGGCCGAGCTGGCTGGCGGCGCCGGGATCGGCCGGGTCGAGGCCCTGGAGCGAGACATGGAGGAGCACCCCGTGGAAGGGGAGGCGCCCCTCGCCGCGCCAGCCGAGGCGACGAAGGAGCCCGCGTCGACGCCGGCGGAGCTCGGGGAGGGTCGCCAGGGTCCAGGGGAGCTCGACGAGCGTGAGGGGGCCGCGACGACGCCAGCGCGGGCGCTCGGGGAGGCCCTGGTCGTCGCCCTCGCGCGCGCCGCCTGGCTCGCCGAGCAGGCCCCGGAGCTCGCCGAGATCACCGCCGAGGATCAGCCACCGTCGGGGTCGCCGGGGCCGGCCGCGACCGCGCTCGATCGCCCGCTGATCGGCGGCGACGCGACGACGCCAGCGGGCCTCGAGCGCGCGCTCCTCGACGACCCTGGGCGCCTCCTGGCGGGCCCGCGCGCGGCGACGGACCAACCAGACGACGAGGGCGACGAAGGCGATCACGAAGATGAGCGCGACGAGGCCGACGAGCGCGAGGAGGAGGGTCCGCGCGTCCACGAGGGTGCTTGGGTCGAGGGCGATCATCGATTGGGCTCCGGGCTGGGCGATGGGTCGATCGCGGGAGGGGGGACATCGACGCCGGCGAGCGCTTGGCGGTGGAGCTCGACGTGGGTCGCGGCCGCGTCGATCGCCCGCTGGAGGCGACGCTCGCCGAGGGCCCCGGCGATCGCCACGCTGACGACGGCGACGACGACGAGGCGCCGCGGCCAGCGACCGCCGCGGGGTCGTGCTCCGCCGGCGATCCGCGGCCACGGTGCGGGCGGCGGCGCCTCGGCCAGCGCGCCGAGGCGCTCGCGCACCCGGAGGCGGCGGCGGTCGAGGGCGTCGGGCTCGTCGTGGGCGGCGTGGGTGCCGGCGAAGCCGAGCTCGAGGCAGAGCGCGAAGATCCGCAGGACGCCGAGGTTGGCGCGGGTCCGCGGCGCGCCGAGGCGAGCCTCGAGGGCCTCGAAGAAGGCGTCGCCGCCGGTCGTCAGGGTCGCCCGGACGACCCGCTGCTGGAGGAGGCCGCCCCGTCGCCAGCGCTCGTCCGCGGGCCTGGGGAGGCGGAGCGCGAGCTCGTCGAGGAGCGCGGCGAGGGCGAGGCGGAGGTCGTCGAGGTCGACCTCGTGGTAGCCGGCGGCCACCCCCGCGTCGTCGAGGCGGAGGCGCCCCAGCGCGTCCTCGGCGCGGGCGCGGAGGCGCGGCGCCTCGTCGGGATCGAGGCGCGCCTCGGCGAGGTCGCTGGCGACCTCAAGCGCGGGCAGGGTCTGTCGCAGGAGCCAGTCCATCGCTTCGCTCGTTGCGCCCGGGGAGGGCGAGGAGTCGGAGGTTGAGGCGGCCCCCGTCGAGCGGCGGGCTCGCGTGGATCGCCAGATCGCGGCGCTGGAGGACCTCGCGCCAGTGAGGGTCGGCGGCGTCGATCGCCAGGTAGAGCGCGCCCGCGCGGGCCGCGAGCGTCGGCGGCGGCCGCCGCAGGAGGCGAGCGCTCGCTCCCCGGCTGTTGCTCCGCACGAGCGCGTCGATCCGCCGGCCGGCGGCGATCTTGAGGAGCTCGGCGAGGCCCTCGCCACGGCCAAGCTCGGCGTCGCCGGAGATCTCGAGGAAGACCGGGGTGGCCGCGCCGATCGCCGGATCGAGGCGACCGGCGGAGAAGCGCCCGTCGCCGCTGTGACGGAGGGTGACGCTCAGGACCTCGCGCTCGACCGCGATCCCGAGGAGGCGATCGGCCTCGCGGAAGAGCGGCGCGAAGGCGGCGCGGAGATCGAGGTGGTCGTAGACCGGGAGGGTCGCGGGATCGAGGTCCCCGCTGAAGCTGGTGAGCTCGCCGACGAGCGCCGCGAGGATCGTGTGGGCCGCGCGCGGCGACGCCGGAGGGCCCTCGAGGAGGCCGCGGAGCGCAGGCAGGAGCCGGCCGAGCGCGTGGATCATCAGGTGGCGATCGAGCTCCGCCGCCCGGTACTCGACCCGATCCTCGCTCCGCGCGCAGCCCTCGAGGAGGTGGCGGCGGCGGCGGGCGGCGGCGGCGAAGAGGCGCCGGAGCGGGCGCTCGAGCGCCGGCGCGGCGGCGATCGTCAGCGCGGGCGGGAGGTGATCGTCGGCGACCGCGAAGGCGCCATCGGGGCGGCGGACGAGCTCGGCGATCCGCAGGCTCCGCTGGCCAGAACGCGCCTCGTCGCCGAGGAGGAGCGCGGGGCTCGGGTCGAGGACCTCGAGCGTCGCCGGCGGGCCGCGCCCCGTCAGCTCCGTCGCCGGCTGGGTCCGCGCCCGGAAGCGCCGAAGCGCGCCGCCCTCGTCGTCGTCGAGGTTGGGCTCGTCGATCGCGATCTCGGCGAGCGCGAGGTGGACCCCGAGGCGCGCGACGCCGTCGATCCCCGGGCCGCTCAACGCCCGGCTGGGCGCTGCGCCGGGCCCCGGGCCATCCCAGGCGATCGGCGTCCCGTCCGGGAGGATCGCGCGCAGGCTGGAGATCACCAGCTCGCCCCGCGCGAGGGCGGCCTCGTCGATCGTGATCGCGGCGAGGCCCCAGGGGATCGGGTGGAGGGCGCCGACGATCGCGTCAACCCGGCCCTCGTGGTAGCGATCCTGCTGCTGGAGGTGGTGGTGGGTCAGGAGGAGCCCCTCGCTCCAGTGGGGGCGGCTGGCGATCACGGGCATGACCTCCCGGTCGGCCACCCCCGGCCGTCGTTGCGCCGCGGCCGTCGATTCTCGATCCGCAGCGCTCGCCGTCGCCGACGAAGCCCGGCGGCGGCGCGGCCCCGGCCCGCACCTCCTCGTGATCGACGAGGACGAAGACGCAGGGGGGCGGGGCGTCGTCGGCGGGACAGCGACCCCCCGCGGCGGCGGCGGGGACTGGCGTGGCGACCGTCGCCTGCCAGGTCCCGGGCGTCGGGTGGTTGAAGCGCCCGACGATCGCCAGGTGGGTCGCCTCGGGCGCGAGCGCGACCCGCCAGCGCTGGTGGCTCTCGGGGTAGACGACGCGATCGTCGTGGGCGAGCGCAGGCGCCTCGCCGAGGGCGTCGAGCTCCCCCGGGGGCGGCGCCTCGGCGTCGCCGGAGAGCCTGGGGGCGGCGCCGAGCTGGAGGATCTCGAGGTGGGCCGGCCACCCGGACCCGTCGGCCCCGCGGTTGGGGGCGGCGCCGGCGTCGACGACCAGATCAACATGACTGATAGGACATGTCTCGGGTGTCTTGCTGGAGGCGGGCGGTCGACAGGCGAGGCTCACCGCGGCGATCATGAAAGAGGTGAGGCCGACGAGCGCGCGCGCGGGCGGATGCGCTCGTCGGCCGGTGCGGGGGCGGAGGGCGGTCACGGTGGGTCGATCGGCCGTCGGCGGGGGTCGTTGCGGGGTGGGAGCCCGCGACTCGTCGACCCCGCGCAACGCCGGCGGGCGCCGGCCGATCGTCTCGCCATGGCCAACGAGCGCAGAGAGAGACACCAGGAGTCGAGGCGAGGTGGAGGGCGCGCCGCGCCGCGGTGGCGGACGCTCGCGGCAGGGCTCGCGCTCACCGCGCTCACCGTCATGTTGAGCGGAGGGTGCGCCCGGCGGCAGCCCCTCGATCGCGCCGATCTCGCGCGGATCGACGCCGAGGACCCCGACCGCGCGTCGCTCCGCGTCCACCTCGCGCGCCGCCTCATCGTCGTCCACCCCGCCCTCGAGAGCGACGCGGCCCTGGCGGTCGCCGGGGGCGTGATCGACGAGCGGCGCACCGATCGGCGCCTCCGCGTGATCGTCGGCAAGCGGCGCGCGGGGGCGGTGATCGCCGCGTCGGAGGACGGGCGCGAGCTCTGGGTCAGCTTCGATCCGGAGTGCCTCGAGATCACCTGCGCGTACGGCTTCATCGCGGTCGACGGCGAGGCCTTTCGCCTGGCCGCGGTGCCCGGCCGCGATCGCCACCGGCCGCCGCGGAGCTACCGCGGGCGTGAGGCCGAGCGGGCGCGGCTGGAGCCGCACCTCATCGATCCGGCGATCGACGGGAGCGAGATCCTGGCGATCGATCGGCGGGGGCGTCTGCGGACGATCGACCTCGAGATCCGCAAGCGCTCGCGCAAGCAGGTGCGCTCGGCGACCGAGCGCGCGCGTGGCTTCGATCGTCGCTGAGCACTGATCGTCGTGACGCGGGGACGCCGCTCTGCACGTCGCGGAGCGGCGTCACGCCATCGCCCGCGGGGGTGCCTGGGCGTGGCCCCGGGCTCAGGTCGCGCCGCGATCTTGCGGTGTCCGACGCTCGCGGGAGGAGCCCGCGCTCAGCGCTCGCCGAGCCCTGCGAGGCGCGGATCCTCGCGCCAGCGCGGCGCCTCGACGACCAGCGCCCCGTCGATCGCCGCGATCGTCCGCTCTGCGCGGATCGTCATCACATCCTCGCAGGCGCCGGCGTCGTCGGTCGCGCCCTCCGGGCACTCGACGAGCGTCAGGGTCTCGAAGACATGGGCCTCCGATCCCGCGAGCTCGACGCTCCGCCGGAGCGTCGCGCGCTCGATCCGCGCGCCGTCGATCGGCCGATCGATCGCGTCGGCGAGGACCATCCGCGCGGGTCCCAGCGATCCGCCCTCACGGAGCGGCGGGTCCACGACGCGGCCGCCCGCGACCAGCAGGAGCTGGGCCTCGCGGACGCAGGGGGCACCGCCGTCGGGGCAGCGCGCGCCGCGGATGACGACCAGCCGCGGCCCCCCGCCGGGCGGCGTCGCCTCGATCGTCGGCGCGCCCGCGGGCGCCCGGAGAGCGCCGAGCGCGTGGAGCTCGAGGTGCGCGTCGTGGCGCCCGAGGAGGGCGAAGGGGCCGATCGCGTCGCCGTCGTCGAGATCGACGAGGCGCACCCAGACCGCGAGCTCGTCGCCGAGCTCCGCCACGCTCAGATCCTCGGGACCCCGACGGCGCTCGGGGAGCACGCGGGCCGGTCGCTGATGCTCGCCGGTCGCGGCCGCCTCGCCGGTGCAGAGCTCCCACCCGCTCTCGGGCGCGTGGTTCGTCCGGCTGCCGGGCGCGAGGAGATCGAGCCAGGTCGCGGCGGCGATCGGCGCGTCGCTCGGCGGGCGGAGCGAGCAGGGCGTCGGCGGATGAGGTGGCGGCCGACAGGCGGCGAAGACCCCGAGCGCGAGCGCCAGGAGCCAGCGTGCTGCGACTACGGCGCGAGTCGACGTCGGCCCCGATCGCAGGCGGGGCATCGACCCACGACGGCGCGTCACTTCAACGTCTGCGCTCACGGTCACGACACCTTCCCTCCGCCGAGCGGATCGCCGAGGGCGGCTGCGTGGGCCGCCTGGAGCTGGCGACGGAGGGTCCCCGTCGCCCGCCCCTCGCCGTAGAGGGCGTCGAATTCCCGGCAGTAGGCCCGCCAGCGCGCGGCCGACGAGCCCGGCCAGCGACGGCCGCCAAACCTCGCCGGCGCGAGCCGCTGCACCGCCTCGAGGGACGCCGCCTCGCTCGCCTGGAGGAGCGCACGAACATGGTCTTGGAGACATGTTACATGGGCGATGAGGTCCTCGGCCGCGATCCGCGGCCGGGCCTCGCCGACCAGGAGCGCCGCCAGGAGATCATCGCCGCCGCCCGCGAGGTCGAGGGCGGCCCGCGGGCGGGGGGCGCCGAGGCGCTCTCGCTCCTCGTCCCAGATCCGATCGAGCTCGGCGAAGAGCCCGGCGAAGGTGCGGAGGGCGTCGACCAGGCGATCGACGAGGCGCTCCGCCGCCGCCTCGTCGGCCGGCGGCGGCTCTCCGGGGACCAGGCGGAGCGCGAGCTCGCGGGCGAGCGCGAGCGCCTCGCCGCCGCCGCTGGGGCGCGGGAGCGGGCCGCCCTCGATCGCCACCTCGAGCACGTCGAGCTCGCGGTGGAGGAGCGCGAGCGCCTCGCGCTCCTCCGGATCGTCGGGGTCGAGGTCGGCGAGCGCGTCCTCGCGGCTCCGCTCCCAGGCGGCGCGGGCCTCGAGGGCCGCGTGCTGGCGCTCCGCCAGGAGGCTGAGGGCGCCGTGGACCCTCGCCAACGGCCCCGCGGTCTCGGCGTCCTCCGCCGCGTCGGCGTCCGCGGGCCCGCTCACCGCCGCGTGCGCGTCGGCGGCGATCACCACCTGGGGCGCGGCGCCCTCGCGCGGCCGCAGCTCGAGGTGGAGCTCGAGGGGCCCGAGGGTGATCACCTGGCGTTCGTGGATCACCCAGGCCGCGCCCGGCTCGAGCGCGCGCCCGCCGATCCGCAGGGGGTTGGCCGCGCCGATCGCAAAGAGGGTCGCGGCCGCCTCGTCGAAGCGGACCACCGCATGCCAGCGCGACACGAAGGACTGGGGGAGGACGACGTCGTTGGTCGGGTCGCGGCCGATCCGCAGGGGCGAGCGGCTGTGACGGGAGCTTCGGCGCTGGCCTGTGCTGTGGTCGATGACGGTGATCGAGAGGGTCGGCACTAGCACCCGTTCGGCCGCCGCGGGGGAGCGTTGCGCGGTGAGTGAGGGCGGCCGTCGATCGGCCGCGTTCGGGCGTCAGGCGCCGGCGTGCGCGTGCGCGCGCGCGAACGCGGCGATCCGGGCGACCCAGGCGGGATCCCGCGGGACCTCATGACCGAGGTGATCGAGGATGTGGAGCTCGGGATCGGCGAGCTCCGCCGCGAGCCCGCGGATCGTCGCCTCGTCGGGGAAGATCGGATCCTCGCGCCCCCAGACGACGAGCGCCGGGAGCTCGCCGATCGGCCAGGGGCTCGGCGCAAAGACCGGCCGATCGAAGACCGGCCGAAACCCCGAGAGGAGGACGGCGAAGCGGAGCGTGTTGCCGAAGGGGAGGTGGCCGGCGCGGGCGAGGCCGGCCACCAGCCCGGCCATCGCGCAGCCCTGGCTGAAGCCGAGGACGCCGACGACCTCGCGCCCGGCGACCGCCTCGACGATCGCGTCGAGCCCGGCCTCGAGGCCCGCGAAGGTCTTGAGCCCGTCGACGGTCGCGCCGGCGAACCAGTCGTAGTGCTCGCCGCGCTCCTCGGCCTCCCAGAAGCCCCCGGCCCGGAAGACGTCGCCCGCGACCTGACCACGGGCGGCGTAGGCCCGCTCGGCCCAGCGGACGAACCCCGCGAGCGCCTCTGCGCCGAGGCGGACGCCGGCGTTCGGGGCGATCAGCTCGAGGCCCTCGGCCCGCAGCGCGTCGGCGATCGGCCCGAGCGTCCGGAGCATCGACGGCCCCGACATCGTGATCCCGTGGAGGACGAGGAGGGCGGGCATCGGCGGTGGCGTACGCGCGGGCGCGCCTAGCCCTCGGCGCCGCCAGGCGTCCCTGCGTCGCCGCCCTCGCGCGCGTCGGCCTGCGCCTTCGCGTCGGTCTGCGCCTTTGCGTCACCCTCGGCGTCCCCCTTCGCCTCGCCGTCGCCCCCCGCGTCCTTGGCCGCGCCCTTCGCCCGATCGCGGAGCTTGTTCACCTCATCCTCGAGCTTGCGCAGCCGATCCTGGAGCTCGCCGACCTCCTTCTCGAGGGCCGCGACCTTCGGGCTCGCGCCCCGCCGCAGGCCGTCGACCGTGCGCATGTGCGGGATCCGGAATTGCGCCGCCAGCGGCCGCGCGTAGGCCTCGATCGCCTCGGCGGCGACGCTCGCCTCGGCGACCCGGAGGCCGGTGACCGCGGCCTCGCGCACCCGCGGCGAGGGATCGCGGAGGCGATCGACGAGCGCCTCGATCGCCCGCTCGCGGCCGCCGCGATCGAGCACCCGAGCGAGCCCGCCGAGGGCCGCGACCGCGCTCGGCCGCGCCTTCTCGCCGCAGGCCGCCCCTGGGTGGAGGCTGTCCTCAAGGACATCCATCGCCCGCTCGGCCCGCGAGGAGGCGAGCCCGCGGAGCGCCCCGGCGGTCGCGTGGCCGCCGAAGCTCGGCGCCCGGCATGCGGCCACCAGGCGATCGACCCACTCGGCCGGCAGCGCCCGCCGCTGGGCGCCGAGGGCCTCGTAGGCCGCCTGGAGGGCGCGGTGATCGAGGCCGCGCTCGACCCGGGCGGCGATCGCCTTGACGACCCCGGGATCGCGGTAGTGGGAGAGCGCCCGGAGCAGCCGCTCGATCACCCGCGGCTCCTCCTCGCCGTCGATCACCGCGAGGAGGACCGCGAGCGCCCCTGCGCTCTGGGCCTCGCCGAGGGCCTCGGCCCAGGCCGCCCGCACGCCCCAGAAGGGCTCCTCGGCCCAGGCGGCGGTGATCGCCGCGAGCCCCTCGCGGCCGCCGGCCTTGATCAGCTCGCGCGCCGCCAGGATCCTCCCGGTGACGTCGGCCGCCTCGCGGAGCTGGCGACGCAGGCGCTCCTCGCCCGGGTTGAAGTCGAGCGCCCAGACCATGCGGGCGTCGGGGTCGAGGCGGATCGCCGTCGGCTCGCCGGCCATCGGCATGGCGAAGGTGTGCTTGGCCCGCTCGACCTGGACCTCGCGGCGGGCGCTCACCCCGTCGATCGTCCACTCGATCACCAGCGGGAATTCGAAGCAGGGGACGCCGGCCTTGGCGTCGACCTGGGTCTGCTCGATCTCGACGATCCCCTCGCCAGCGGCCGCGTCGCGGCGGAAGCTCGCGCGCACCTTCGGGTAGCCCGGCGAGCGGATCCACTGGTCGAAGAAGCGGGCGAGCGAGCGCCCCGATCGCCGCTCGAGGCAGCGCCGGAGATCATCGGTCTCGGCGAGGCCGCCGGCGTGGGCCTTGATGTAATCGGTGATCGCCGGCCAGAAGACCTCGTCGCCGAGCTCGCGCCGGAGCATGTGGAGGCGGACCGCGCCGCCGGGGTAGAGGTGGGCGTCGAAGAGGTCCCACGAGATCTCGAAGCGGCGGGTGGCGATCGGCCGCTTGTAGCGGTGGTCGGCCTCGCGGATGTAGCGCTGCAGCGACTCCCAGAGGTTGAAGCGGAGCGCGTCATCGCCCTCGGCGTGCTCGAGCCAGCAGGACTCGATGTAGGTCGCCCACGACTCCTTGAGCCAGGCGTCGCAGAAGTCGCGGATCACCACGAGATCGCCGAAGTACGAGTGGGCCATCTCGTGGATGTTGATCTGATCGATGAGCTGGCCGAGCTCGCGGAAGAGCGAGGCGTCGGCGACGAAGACGTCGTCCCAGGAGACCAGCGAGATGTTCTCCATCGCCCCGCCGATCCCGGGGACCGCGAACTGGAAGTACTTCGGGAAGGGGAAGGGGACGCCGACCCGCTCGGCCAGCCAGCGGAGCATCGCCGGGGTCCGGCCGAAGCTCCGCCTCAGATCCTCGGCGCTGTGATCCGTGGTCGCGAAGTAGGCGACCGGCACGCCCAGGACCTCGCCGTCGTCGACCCGGACGAACTCGCCGATCGCGAAGCAGGTGAGGTAGCTCGGGCAGCCGACCTCGAGGCGCCAGCGGCTCGTCTTGGTGCCGTCGTCGTGGGCCTCCTCGCCGACGCAGACGCCGTTGGCGAGGATCGTGAAGCGGGCCTCCGCCCGCAGCGTGAAGGAGAGGGTGGGGCGGACGCTCGGGTGATCGACGCAGGGCATCCAGTGGCGCGCGCGCTCGGTCTCGTTGTCGACGGCCGCGAACCAGGGCGCGTCGGGGAGCGCCTCGCTCGGCGCGCTGAAGAGGATCCCGGTGGTCGGCTCGTCGACGTGGTAGGCGATCTTCACCCGCCGCTCCTCGCCGAGCGCGAAGGGGCGGGTCCAGGTCACCTCGATCGCGCCCTCGCCCGCGCTCCAGGCGATCGCCTCGCCGAGGCCGTCGACCGCGATCCCGGCGAGCCCGACCGCGTCGAGGCGGAGCTTCTGGGCGCCGGCCCGGCGGGCGACGACCCGGTGGGTGACGGCGCCCGCGGCCCGGCGGCCGGCGACGTCGACGTGGAGGTCGATCTCGAGGTCGATCGGCTCGAGCCCGCGATCGGGCGGGTACTTGTCGCTGGCCGAGGCGGCGAAGCCGGCGTGGTGGTGGCGGCAGGCGTGGGTGCTCTGGAGATCGTGCATCGGCGTCCGGCCGCGAGGATAGCCGACGCCGGGCGCCCCCAGGCGAGAATCAGCGGCGCCAGGGCGGCACTGGCCGCTTCGGCTTCTTCGGCGCGGTGACCGTGAGCGTGCGCTCGCCGAGCCGTTGGTTGCCGCTCGGGTCGCGGACGCTGATCCGGTACTCCCAGCGCTCGCCCCAGCCCCACTCGTCGGTCAGGGTGACGCCGACGCGGCCGCCCCGCGCCCGCTCGGGGCGGAAGGTCGTCACCTCGCTCCAGGCCGGGTCGCCGCCGGGGCTCCGCCGCTCGAGGAGGTAGAGGAGATCGTCGGCCGCGGCGATCGTGTCAAAGGCTGGCGCAAAGGTCAGGTGGGTCTCGACCACCCAGTCGCTCTCGGCCTCGCAGGGCGAGAGCATCACCGTGCCGGCGACCGGCCGGGCCTCGCCGGCAACGATCCCGTCGAAGGCCGGCGCCTGGCGATCGACGAGGTCGGCGACGACCCAGAAGCTCGCCATCGCCTCCCAGGGGCCGAGCTCGACCGCGTCGACGCTCGCCGACCAGCGCGGGCGCCGGACCTCGAGGCGCCAGCCGCCGCCGGCGAGGAGGGCCGGCGGCTGGAGCTCGACGAACCAGCGGCCCCAGGGGACCGCGGTCGGCGTGACCACCTCGCCGCCCGGGCCCAGGAGGCGAAATTCGTGGTCGGGCCCGCCCTCGGGGGCGCCGCAGGAGGGGGCGAGGAGCACCCGCGGAGCGACGTTCGCGGCGACGTGGCGGCCCGCTTCGGCGCCGTCGAGGTCCGCCCGGAGGCCGTAGGAGGCGCACTCATCGGCCCCCGCGGGCGCGGCCGGCGAGAGGGCGAGCGCGAGGGCGAGCGCGGCCACGACGGCGTGACGGGCGGGCATCGGCCGAGGATAGCAGGCGGCCCCGGGGGAGCGAGCGGGGAGCGAGCGGGTGTGGAGGAGCGGCGCGCGGCCGCGGGCCGAGGGCCGGCGATCTCCGGGGCGCCGCCGCTCGTCCTCGCGGGCGCGGCGGGCTATCATCCGCCCATGCTTGGTCTAGCCTTCTCCCGCTCCGTCGCGCTCTTCGGGCGCGCCGCAACCCCCCTCGGCGGGCGCGCCTCAGTCCTCCTGGGCGCGCTCGCCTGCGCGTCGCTCCTCGCCGCCTGCGAGACCCCGCCCCTGGCCGCGCCCTCGGTCGCCTACGAGGACTACCGCGCCTCCTACGAGCGCGCCCTCTGCGAGTGGCGCGCCTCCTGCAACCTCGAGGAGTCGGCCGAGCGCTGCATCGAGACCCGCCTCCTCGACCGCGCCGACGACTACGTCGAGCGGGCGATCGAGGCCGGGACGATCCGCTACGACGGCGAGATGGGCTACCAGTGCATCCTCGAGATCCGCGAGCGCACCTGCGACTGGATGGTCGAGGATCCGACGCCGAGCTGCCCACATGTCTTTGAGGGCAGGGTCGCGCCAGAGGAGCCCTGCCTGATCAGCGACGAGTGCATCGGCGGCGGGACCTGCGGCTTCAACCCGCTCACCTGCACGGAGATGTGCTGCGCCGGCGAGTGCCGGCTCCCGCGGCCGCCGGCCGAGGTCGGTGATTCCTGCGCGAGCAACACGATCGACTGCGCCGAGGGGACCTACTGCGCGATCGATCCGATGACCTTCCAGCGGACGGTCTGCGTCGCCGGCGGCAAGGTCGGGGCGGCCTGCGGCGGTGACACCAACGCCGGCTGCGACGTCGACGGCTACTGCGACTTCAACATGGGGATCTGCCGGCCCAAGATCGCGGCCGGCGCGGTCTGCCAGTACAGCGACTCCTGCCAGGCGCCGGGCCGCTGCGAGTACGTCGACCAGAACTACGTCGAGCAGCGCTGCGTCGTCCCGGTCGCGCTCGGCGAGGCCTGCAACCGGATCGTCGGCGACTTCGCCTGCAAGGACTTCGGCGCCCGCTGCGGGGTCTCCGGGGTCTGCGAGCTCGCGCCCGGGGCGGGCGAGCCCTGCCCGGACGAGGCGTGCGCCGCCTTCGCCTACTGCGTCGACGGCACCTGCGCCCTCGCGGTCGACGAGGGCGGAGCCTGCGGCTGGACGGGCGGCGACTACTACGGCGGCTACGTCCCCTGCGCGGGCGATCTCCGCTGCGACAGCGTCGACTACGACTCGTCGGTCTGCGTGATCCCGGAGTCCGAGAACGCGAGCTGCGAGGTCCCGGGTCAGCCGATCGAGGTGAGCATGTAGCCGGGGGGCCGGACGACGGAGTGGCGCAGAGCGCGGGGGTGATCCGCGGCTGCGCCAGCGCTATGGTCCGCCCTTGCTCGCCGCGTCCGACCTCGATCCCACCGCCGCCGACCTCGACCGCGCCCTCGCCGAGCGCTTCGGCTTCCCCGCCTTCCGCCCCGGCCAGCGCGAGGCGATCGAGGCGCTCCTCCGCGAGCGCCGGCTCCTCTGCATCCAGCCGACCGGCCACGGCAAGTCGCTCCTCTACCAGCTCCCGGCGACCCTCCTCCCGGGGATGACGGTCGTGATCTCGCCGCTCCTCGCGCTGATGCGCGATCAGGTCGGCCAGCTGCGGGCGCGCTTCGGGATCACGGCCGGCTCGATCAACTCGGATCAGAGCGAGGAGGAGAACGGCGCGGTCATCGACGCCGCTCGGCTCGGCGAGCTCAACATCCTCTTCGTCGCCCCCGAGAAGCTCGACAACCTCAACGACCTCCGCTTCCTCCTCGGCCTCCCGGTCTCGCTCCTGGTGATCGACGAGGCCCACTGCATCTCGACCTGGGGGCACGACTTTCGCCCGGCCTATCGGCGGATCCTCGAGGCCGTCGAGCACTTCGCGGCCCGCCGCCCCGAGCTCCGGGTGCTCGCCCTCACCGCGACCGCCGACGCCCGCACCGAGGCCGACGTCGCCCGCCTCCTCGGCTCCGAGGCTGCGCCGCTCCAGGTCCTGCGGCAGGGGATGGATCGCCCGAACCTCGCGCTCGCGCTCCGCTCGGTCCGCGGCCTCGCGGCCAAGATCGAGGCGCTCCTCCGGGTGATCCGCGGCTTCGAGGGCTGCGCGGTCCTCTACTGCGCCACCCGCGATCAGACCGAGATCGTCGCCGGCTACCTCGCGGCCAACGACGTCCCGGCGATCGCCTACCACGCGGGGCTCGAGCCGGCCGAGAAGCGGCGGATCCAGGAGGAATTCATCGCCTCGGAGCGCGGGGTGATCGCCGCGACCAACGCCCTCGGGATGGGGATCGACAAGCCCGACATCCGCCTCATCGTCCACGTCGACGTCCCCGGCTCGATCACCGCCTACTACCAGGAGGTCGGCCGCGCCGGCCGCGACGGCGCGCCGGCGAGCGGCCTCCTCCTCTTTGATCCCGGCGACGCGGAGGTCCAGCGCTACTTCATCCGCTCGGCCCAGCCGAGCGCCGACGACTTCGCGGCGATCCAGCGGGTGATCGTCGGCGCCGACGAGGCGCCGGGGCTGATGATGATCAAGTCGCGGAGCGGCCTCCACCCGACGCGGGTCACGGTGATCCTCGCCGAGCTCTGCGAGCAGGGCTTTGTCGAGAAGATCCTGGTCGGCCGCCGCCAGTGCTACACCTGGACCGGCCGCGAGGGCGCGCCGGATCTCGAGCGCTACCGCCGGCAGCTCGAGGTCCGCGAGGCCGAGCTCGCGGCGATGCTCCGCTACGGCCGCGGCGATCCGCCCTGCCTGATGCAGGCGCTGCGGGTCGCCCTCGGCGATCCCGAGGCCGAGCTCTGCGGCCGCTGCGAGCGCTGTCGACCGGGCGAGCTCCTGGTCGACGCGGGCGACGCGGAGGCCCCGAAGATCGCCGCCGAGGCCTGGCTCGAGTCGCGCTCGGTGCCGATCGCGGGCTCGCGCTACCCGAAGATCGACCCCGGCCTCGCGCTCGTCGATGGCACCGTCCGAGGCCGCCTCTTCGCCGAGCTCATGCGCGGGCGGATCGCCGGGCAGATGCCGCCGGCGCGGGTGATCGAGGCGCTGCGCCGGGCCCTCGATCGCCTCGCCGAGGGCCGCCGCTTCGGCGCGGTGATCACGGTGCCGTCGCGGACCTGGGGGCGCCGCCAGGAGGTCGGCGATCTGATCGCGGCCCACCTCGGGGTCCCCCACCTGCCGCTCCTGAGCCACGCCCAGACGCCCGAGCACCGCCAGGGCGAGCTCCAAAACAACGACCAGCGGCGCGACAACGTCCGCGGCTGCTTCGCCGCCGACCCGACGGTGGCGATCCCCGACGGGGCGCTCCTCCTGGTCGATGACTACACCGGCTCGGGCGCGACCCTGAAGGAGGTCGCCGAGGTGCTCCGCAAGGGGCTCCGCTGGGACGGGACGCTGGTGCCGCTGGTGCTCACGCGGGTCCGCTGGAAGCTCGGGGCGAGCGGGATGATCTGAGCGCGTTCGCTCGCCGCGCGCGCGCCCGCGAAGGGGACGTCTGCCCACGGACGCAGACCCGGGCTAGGATTCGCCAGATGTCGACCCTCCCGCCGGGCCCCCGCGGCCAATTCGGGGCGATCCTCGGCTACCTCCGGGATCCCCTCCACTGCATGGTGCCGATGGTCGCGCGCTACGGCGATCCCTTCACGCTGCCGGGGAAGCCGCCGATCGTCTGCACCGGCGAGCCCGAGGGGATCCGGGCGATCTACACCGCCGACCCCGACACCCTCGCGCCGGCGGCCGCCGACATGGCGGTCTTCCTCGGCGACACCTCGCTCATCCTGGTCGGCGGCGCCGAGCACCGCCGGCTCCGGCGGCTGGCGGCGCCGCCCTTCCACGCCGCCCGGATGCGGGCCCACGGCGCGCGGATCATCGCGATCACCGAGGCCCACACCAGTGCCTGGCAAGAGGGAGAGGTCGCGTCGATCCACGCGCTCGCCCAGAAGATCTCGCTCGATGTGATCCTCCGGGTGATCTTCGGGCTCGAGCAGCCGGCGGCGATGGCCGCCTTCGCCGAGCTCCTGCAGCGGACCCTCGACGGGATCTCGCCGCTCCTGGCGCTCTTCCCCGCGCTCCGCCGCGACTTCGCGGGGCTCGGCCCCTTCGCCGCCTTCCGCCGCCGGCAGCGGGCGCTCCACGCCGCGCTCGACGAGCAGATCGCCGCGGCGCGGGCGACCGAGCCCCGCGCCGACCTCCTCAGCCTCCTGGTCCACGCCCGCGACGACGCCGGCGAGGCGCTCACCGATCAGGAGCTCCGCGATCAGCTCCTCCTCCTGGTGATCGCTGGCCACGAGACCACGGCGATCGCGATCGCCTGGGCGTTCGACGCGCTCCTCCGGCCGGAGAACGCGGCCGCCCTCGAGCGCCTGCGGGCCGAGCTCGACGCGCTCGGCCCCGCGCCCGAGCCGGCGGCGATCGATCGCGCGCCCTACCTCGAGGCGGCGTGCAACGAGACCCTCCGCCGCTACCCGCTGGCGCCGGCGCCGGCCCCCCGCCGCCTCCTCCAGCCGATGGAGCTCCTCGGCTACAAGCTCCCCGCGGGGGTCGGGGTCGCCGCGGGGATCGGCGTCGCCCACTTCCGCGAGGCGACCTACCCCGAGCCCCTCGTCTTTCGGCCGGAGCGCTTCCTGGAGCGCACCTTCAGCCCCTTCGAGTTCCTCCCCTTCGGCGGCGGCGCGCGCCGCTGCCTCGGGGCGGCCCTGGCCGGCTACGAGATGCGGCTGGTGGTCGCCACGCTGATCCGCGGCTTCGTCCTCCGGCTCCGCTCGCTCCGCCCCGACCTCGGCAAGGTGCGGGCGGCGAACGCCGGTCCGCGCCACGGCGTCGAGGTCGAGGTCGTCGAGCGCACCTAGCGAAGGGGGCCCCCGCCGCGCGCGGAGAGGGCCCCCCTTCGCGAGCGTGGCGCCTCCAGCTACTCGAGGGTGTCGAGGACCTCGCTGATCTCGGCGAGGTCGGGGTCCCCCGGGAGGAGGAGCTCGGCGTCGGCGATCCGCGCCTTCGCGTCGGCGATCGCCGCCGTCGCGTCGCCGGCCTGGACCCCCTGGAGGGCCTCGACGTAGGCGTAGAGCGCCGCGCCCTTGCGGACCATCGGGCTCTGGGTGCCGAGGAGCTGGCCGAAGGTGACGGTGGTCGTGACCTCGCGGGGCTCGAAGGTGATCGCGTCCTTGTAGCGCGCGGTCACCTTGATCTCGGTGGCGTCCTCGACGAGCTCCGGCGCGCAGGTGCGGATCGTCTGGTGGAAGACCATCGCGTCGTTCGGCGCGAGGTGCTGGGGCTCGATCTCGTCGGGGTTGGCGCTGTACTCCTCGCCGCTGAACTTGACGATCTCGAAGCCGGGCGGCATGTCGAGGCGGACCTGGACGTCGCGGGCGGCGACCGCCATGGTGTTCACGAAGTCGGCGTTGAAGATCTTCCAGGCCTCCTCCTTGTTCGGGATGAAGACCGAGGCGCCCTTGCCGACGTCGGTGACCTGGTCCATCAGCGCGTCGTTGTAGTTCTTCGGGAGGCCGACGCCGACGCCGACGAGGTAGATCCCGTCGGTGTCGTTGGCGCCCGCGCCCCCGGCGATGATGTCGACGTCGGTGATCCCCGCGTTCGCGCCGCCGTCGCTGATCAGGACCACGCGGTTGATCCGCTCGGGGTCATAGGAGGTCTTGGCGAGCTCGTAGCCCGCCGTCAGGCCGCCGTTGAGGTCGGTGCCGCCGCCGGCCGCCAGCTCCTCGATCTTGCCGAGGAGGAGCTCGTCGTTCGGGCCGCTGACCTTGTAGCCGGAGAGCTTGATCGCGTTCTGGGTGTCCCAGCCGACCATCGACACGATGTCGCCCGCCTTGAGGCTGGCAGCGATCGCCCGGCACGACTCCTTGAGCATGTCCATCGCCGGGCCCGACATCGACCCGGACTCGTCGAGGACCAGGGTGATGTTCATCGGCGCGCGGTTGTCGTTCGAGATCAGCTCGGAGGAGACGCCGATCTGCAGGAGGTACTCGTCGTCCGACTGGCCGTCGAGGCGGTAGAGCTCGGGGGTGATCACGACCTCGCCGGGCGCCGCCGCGGGGTAGACGAAGGTGTAGTAGTTGAAGAACTCCCACATCCGCACCGGGATGCCGCCGAGCGAGCTCTGCCAGCCGCCGAGGACCGCCTCGCGGGCCTGGACCGGCGACGACATCGAGTTCGAGTCGTCGGGCGAGAGGAAGAGGGCGACCGGTGTCTCGGCGTCGCAGACCTCCTCGCCGCCGGTGGTGGTGTCCTCACCGGTGGTCGAGGCGTCGCCGGTGGTGGGGTCCTCGCCGCCGGTGGTCCCCTCGTCGCCGCCGGTGTCACCGGTCCCGCTGGTGCCGCCGCTGGAGCCCATCGACGTCGCACCGTCGCTCGCGCTGCCGCTCGCGCTCGCGCTCGCGCTCGCGCTGTCCCACCCGCTCGCACCGCCGGTGCTGTCGCTGCCGTAGCTCTCGCCCGCGCTCGCGCCAGTGCCGTCGGAGGTCTCGACCAGGCAGCCGGCGAGGGCGATCGAGGCGAGGGCGGGGAGGATGAGGAGGTCGAGGAGGGCGGGACGACGCATGGGCATGGGAGAGCTCCGTAGGTGCAAAGAAGTAAACGGGGCGCCTCCCAAGCAAGCTCAGTTCCTCCCTGTGATCTCAAGGGTTTAGCTCGACTGTCCCGGGCGCGAGTGGCTGGCGCTCGGGACACCTGGGTCGTGGGTCGGACAGCGCTGTCATGGGGGCGCCGCCGCGCCCGGGCGATCCTCCCGGGGTACTTCGGGGCGCCGTGGCGATTGGCTACACCCGCCAGCCGGCGTATCCTCGCTGGGAAGGCCAACTCCTGCCCTTGGCTGGCGGCATGTCGTTTGCACAGGTTGGTCCCGAGGCACGATGCGCGACCCGAACGAGCGAGCCGTCCAGATCATCATCCTCGCGGGTCCCGCCGCCCCTGAGCGCGCGGTCTTCGGCTTCGCCAGCGCCCTCGCGGCCGCCGCCTCCGGGGTCGAGGTCCGGGTGGTCCTCAGCATGCACGGCGCCTACTGGGCGGCCGAGACCACCGGGCAGGCGGTGTCGATCATGGACTTCCCGCCGATCGCCGAGCTCATCGAGCAGCTCCTCGAGCTCCAGGTGCCGATCGAGGCCTGCTCCACCTGCGTCGACAACTACTGCCCGAGCCACGTCGACCCCGACGGCCGCCGGATGCTCCGCAAGGGGGTCGAGCGGATCGGCCTCGGCCTGGTGGCGATGCGGATGGCCGGCACCAATTCGGTGATCTGCTAGCCGCGGGACTGGCCGCGGGACTGGCCGCGGGTCCGGGCCGCGCCGTAGATGTAGGCCATGTCCGGCTGCTCGGTCCCGAGGTAGTGGAGCCAGATCGATCCGTGGGCGTAGGCCGCGATCACCAGCGCGGCCGCCGAGTCGAAGGCGACGGCGATCGCCCAGAAGATCAGGAACGCGTAGGCGTACATGCCGTTGCGCGTGTAGCGGAAGATCCCCTCGCGGACGAAGGGGAGCGCGCGGTACTTGCGATCGAAGTGATCGGCCCCGGCCGCCCGCTGAAAGCCGAAGTAGCGGTGGACGCTCTGGATCGCGTAGAAGGCGGGGGCGGCGAGGAGGACGACGAGCGGGACGCGGGCGGCGAGCGGGAGGCCCAGGCTCCCCTGATCGAGCCAGGCGACCGCGATCAGGGTGACGAAGCGCGCGCTGAAGAGGAGGAGGAAGCCGAGGAGGTAGCCGCGGAAGCCGATCGTCCGGCTGGTGAGCCCGGCCCGCAGCTCCATCCGCCAGCAGACGAGGACGAAGAGCTGATGGACGATCGGCACCGCCAGGGCCGCCCAGAAGACCGGTTGCGCCGGCCCGCCGAGGACGATCCAGATCGACGTCGCCGCGAGCGCGAGCCCGAGGGTGCCCCCGAGGTGGAGGCCCTGGCCGGCGGCGAGGGAGGGGCTGCGGGGGTCGGGGCTCGGCATCGTCGTCGTCCCTATCCGCCGGCCGGCGCCTCGCCCTGGATCAGGAAGTGGCCGGTTGCGGTGGCGATCGGCCGCTCCGGGTCGTCCTGCCAGGCCTCGACCGAGACGCTGGCGACCCGCCGGCCCTGACGGGCGATCGTCGCCCGCGCGAGGACGTCGCGCGGCCGCCCCGAGCGGAGGTAGTTGACCGTCAGGGTGATCGTCCGCGGGAGCGCCGTGAGCTCGACCTCCCAGCCGATCTGGAAGATCGCCGTCGACTCGAGGAGGGCGCCGAGGGTCCCGCCGTGGAGCGCCGGGATCATCGGGTTGCCGATCAGCGCGTCGTCGTAGCGGAGGAGCCCGAGGAGCTGGCCCTCGCGCATCTCGAGGTCGATCCCGAGGAAGCGGGCGTAGGGGACCGCGGCCGCGAGCGCGCGGAAGTCCCCGCGGCGGCGCGCCTCACGGAGGATCTCGAGGGTGCTCATGGCGATCCTCCGGGCAGGCCGCTCCCCGGCCGCTGGGTCAGCATGAAGGTCGCCGAGCCGCCGGCGATCGGCGCGCTCGGGTCGTCGTGGTAGGCGATCCCGCGGACGAAGGCGACGTTGCGGGTGACCCGGTAGCACTCGCCGCGGCCGTGGACCGCCTGGCCGGGGGTCGCCGGCTTGAGGTAGTCGATCCGGAGGTCGAGGGTGGCGAGGGGGCTCGGGCTCGGGAGGGCCATGAAGGCGGCCGCGCCGAAGGTCGCGTCGAGGAGCGAGGTGATCACCCCACCATGGAGGACCCCCGTCTGCGGATCGCCGATCAGCCGGGGGTCGTAGGGGAGGCGGAGGAGTGAGGTGGCGTCGCCGAGCTCCAGCACCTCGATCCCGAGGGCTGCGTTGTGGGGGACCAGGGCGGTGAAGGCCCTGGTCACCTCGGCCGAGCGAGCGACGATGGCGGCGCGATCCTCCGGAGGCACGCGAGGTATCGTACCCTCCACGCCGTGCTCACGCTCGAGGTTCAGCTCCATCCCGAGGTCCTGGCGATCGCCCGCCTCGACACCCTCCGCTCCCCGCCGATGCCGACCGGCGAGTTCTGGGCGCTGGTGCGCCGCAACGACGAGCTCAGCCTCCTCGCGCCGGAGGCGAGCGTGCCCGAGGGCGTGCTCTACGAGTCCGGCTGGCGGGCGCTGATCGTCCGCGGGCCCCTCGAGCTCGGGCTCGTCGGCGTCCTCCTCCGCCTCCTCGAGCCGCTGGCGGCCGCCGGCGTGCCGATCCTCGCGCTCTCGACCTTCGACACCGACGTCGTCGCGGTCCCGGACGATCGTCTCGCCGAGGCCCTCGCGGCGCTCCGCGGCGCGGGGATCGGCGTCCACGGCGAGGGCTGAGCGCCGTCATGATCCCGCCGCCGCCGCCGCGCTCCGAGGCCGCGCTCGCCGGCCTCCGGGTCCTCGAGCTCGGCCAGCTCATCGCCGGGCCCTTCGCCGCCGCCTACCTCGCGGGCTTCGGCGCCGAGGTGATCAAGATCGAGGATCCGGCGCGCGGCGATCCGCTGCGGAGCTGGCGCAAGCTCTACCAGGGGACCAGCCTCTGGTGGCGCCTGATGGCCCGCAACAAGCGCTCGGTGGCGATCGATCTCCGGCGCCCCGAGGGCCGCGCGCTGGTCCGCCGCCTGATCGTCGAGGGCCACGTCGACGTCGTCATCGAGAACTTCCGCCCGGGGCGGATGGAGGCCTGGGGCCTCGGCTACGAGGCGCTGGCGGCCGAGAACCCGCGCCTGGTGATGGCCCGGATCTCGGGCTACGGGCAGGACGGCCCGCGGGCCCAGGAGCCCGGCTTCGCCAACATCGCCGAGGCGGTCGCCGGCCTCCGCTACCTGACCGGAGAGCCAGGTAAGCCGCCGCTCCGCTCGCAGGTCAGCCTCGGCGACACGATCGCCGGCCTCCACGCGGCCTTCGGGATCATGGTGGCGATCCACGAGCGCGACGTCGTCGGCTCCGGCCGCGGCCAGGTCGTCGACGTCGCCCTCACCGAGTCGATCTTCGCGATGCTCGAGAGCCTCCTGCCGGAGTACGACGTCCTCGGCCACGTCCGCGAGCGCGCCGGCTCGCGCCTCGAGGGCGTGGTCCCGACCGGCACCTACGCCTGCGGCGACGGCGTCCACGTGGTGATCGGCGCGAACTCGGACTCGATGTTCCGCCGGCTCATGCGAGTGATCGGCCGCGGCGACCTCGCCGACGATCCCGCGCTTGCGACCAACGCCGGCCGGGTCGCCCACGAGGGGCGGATCGACGCGGCGATCGCCGCCTACACCGCCCAGCGGCCGGCGAGCGGCGTCCTCGAGGCCCTGCGGGCCGCCGAGATCGCCGTCGGCCCGATCCAGAGCATCGCCGAGATCGCCCGCGATCCCCAGTTCATCGCCCGCGGCGCCTTCGAGTCCGCGACCCTCGAGGACGGCCGACCGATGCAGGTGCCGGCGGTGGTCCCCCGCCTCTCGGCGACCCCGGGCGCGACCCGCTGGCTCGGGCCGGCGCTCGGCGTCGACACCCGGGCGATCCTCGGGGGGTGGCTCGGCCTCGCCGACGAGGCGCTGCGATCCCTCGCCGAGGGCGGGGTGATCGGCGGCGACGCGGCGGCGGGCGGATCTGCCCCGACGGCCAGCTAGCTCGCCCGTAGCGGCACGCTGGGCGCGGCCGCGCGGATCTGCCCCGACGGCCACCCTGCGATCGCGTATCATGCGACCCAGAGTGCCGCGGATCGTCTCGAGGCCAGCGACGGGGGCGCGGGCGATCGCCTGCGCCCTGCTCGTGTCGCTCCTCGCCGGGCCCGGCTGCGCCCACAACGCCGAGAAGATCGTCCGCAAGACGACGCCGGCGATGATCGAGGAGAGCCTCGGCTCCCTGAGCGATCCCGACAACCAGGAGATGATCCGCCGCCTCGTCGACAAGATCGAGGTCCGCGAGGCGATGGCCGAGCTCGCGGAGGTCATCACCCAGGGGGTCCTCGACGGCCTCAGCGACGAGGAGCGGGCGGCGAAGCTCGAGGCGATCAGCGAGCACTTCGTCAGCCGCCTCCTGGAGGCGGTCGGCGAGGGGATCCGCGAGCAGATCACGCCCGCGGCCCGCGAGCTGATCAGCCGCTCGGTCGCCGACGCGGTCGACGAGGCGCTCGGGCCCCGCAGCCGGGAGCGCGCCCAGGCGATGGCCGCCGGGATCGCCCGCGACGCGGTGACGTCGCTGGTCCACCACGCCGCCGTCGGGGTCCGCGAGGAGCTCGGCCCGGCGCTCGCCTCGGTGATCCGCGACGACCTCGGGCCGGCGCTCGAGGACGCGGTCGTCCGCCGCCTCATCCCGGCGATCCTGAAGATGCTCGCCGAGGAGCTGAAGCCGCTCGCCCGCGAGCTGGTCGGCGAGGTCGCCCGCGAGACCGCCAAGCAGATGGTCCTCGGGGTCGACGACGCGCTCGTCGAGCTCGAGATCATCGACCCCGACCAGCGCCGGAGCTTCTGGGGCGGGGTCGCGGTCTCCTTCGATCGCGGCCTCCGCCTCGCCGAGATCCTCGCGTGGTTCTTCGCGATCCTGGCGATCATCCTCGGGGTCTGGCTCACCCGGGCGGTGCTCCGCGGCCGTCGCCTCCGCGAGCAGAGCGACGAGGATCGGCGGACGCTCGTCGATCTCCTCGGGCGCCTCCGCGACCGCGGCCATGACGACCCGTGGATCGACGAGCTGGTCGCCCGGGCGCACGAGGTCACGGCGAAGTCGGATGGCGGATCCAAGCTCGGGCCCGAGCGGGGCAAGCGAGGGTAGGGGGGGCGCCCGCCAACTTTGCGGGTCCGCGCGCGCCTCGGGGCCCCGCGTTCGCAGGCCGCTCGCACTATCGTTGGCGGCTGCGATGCCCCACCTCCACCTCAAGCGAAAGCGCGACCTCTCCGCCTTCCGTCGGCTGGCGATCGGCACCTGGCGGACGACCTACGATCCCCAGGCCTACGGTCGGATCACGCTCGAGATGGATCAGACGATCCGCTACATCGAGGCCTTCCGACGGGCGACCGGCAAGCGCCTCACGGTCACCCACCTGATGGCCAAGGCGGCCGGGCGGGTGCTCAAGGAGGTCCCCGACGCCAACGCGATCCTCCGCTGGAACCGGATCTACCTCCGCGAGGAGATCTCGGTCTTCTTCCAGGTCGCGATGCGCGATCCCAAGACCGGCCAGATCGACCTCTCCGGCGTGAAGATCGACGACCCGCAGGACAAGTCGCTGGCCGCGATCGTCGACGAGTTCGAGGAGCACGCCGGCCGGGTCCGCGCCGGCGAGGACCGCGACCTCGAGGCGACCCGGCAGGCCTTCCGCTGGGTGCCGGCGCTCCTCCTCAACAAGGCGCTCGATGCCCTCGACTTCCTGGTCTACAAGCTGAACTTGAACCTCTCCTGGGCCGGGCTCCCCCACGATCCCTACGGCTCGATCATGATCACCAACATCGGCACGCTCGGCCTCGAGGAGGCCTTCGCGCCGCTCCTCCCCCACGGTCACGTCGGCATCATCGTGGCGATCGGCGCGATCCAGGACGCGCCGGTGGTCCGCGGCGGCGAGGTGGTCGTCGGCAAGACGATGCCGCTCTCGGCCACCTTCGATCACCGCCTCCTCGACGGCGCCCACGCGGCCAAGATGGTGTCGATGGTCAAGACCTGGCTCGAGGATCCCTTCCGCTACTTCGATCCGATCCCGGGCCCCAGCGGGGCGGAGGCGGAGGCCGCCGAGGGCGAGGCCGAGCCCGCGGCCGAGTCCGCGCCCGCCGCCGAGGGGGATTCGGCCGCGCCGATCCCGCAGGCGGACCCCTGAGCCCGGGTATTTTTCGCGCTTGCTCGCCGCCGGTCGCCGTCCGACCCTGCACCCGCCGAGGCGCAAGATGCTGATCTCCGACATCATGACCCCATCGACCGCGATCGTCACCGCCCGTGACACCGACACCGTGCGGAAGGCGCTCCTCCTCCTCGAAGATCAGGAGATCCGCCACCTCCCGGTGATCGACGACGAGCGGCGCCTGGTCGGCCTGGTCAGCGACCGCGACCTCCGGGAGTACCGCCTGCCGGTGATCGAGGAGATCGAGAACCCCGATCAGGCTGACGACCTCCTGGACACCCCGCTCTCCGAGGTCATGAGCTCCGACGTGATCAGCGTCGACGCGAGCGAGGGGGTCGCGGCGGCGATCGACCTGATCATCGAGTATCGGGTCGGCGCCCTGCCGGTCCTCGACCAGACGACCGAGGAGCTGGTCGGCATCGTCAGCTACATCGACCTCCTCCGCCTCACCCGCGACCTCCTGGGCGGCGAGGGCGAAGACGAGAGCGACTAGCCGCCGGGCCCCGGTCCGCGGTAGGGATGGATGATGGGCAGTCGCCGCTCTCCGCTCCCCCCTGGCCCGCGCGGCCGGCTGATCCCGGTCGCGCGGATGCTCGCGCGGCCGAACCAGATGTTCCGGCGCTGGCGCGATCGCTACGGCGAGCCCTTCATGGTGACGTCGCCGAACGGTCAGGTCGTCGAGGTCTGGGAGCCGGCGACGGTGCGTCGGGTCTTCACCGCGGACCACGACGACTTCGCGGTCTTCAGCCCGGACTCGATCGCGATCTTGATCGGCCACCGATCGCTCCTGACGATCGCCGGGCCGACCCACCGGCGCGAGCGCAAGCTCCTGGGACCGCCCTTCCACGGCGCCCGGATGCGGGCCTACGGCGAGGCGATGATCGAGCTCACCCGGGCGCGGATCGCCGAGCTCGACGCCGGATCGAGCTTCGTGGCGATGGACCTCACCCAGGGGATCTCGCTCGACGTGATCCTGCGGACCGTCTTCGGGGTCGATGACGCGCGCGAGCTCGACGTGTACCGGACGGTGGTGATCGAGGCGATCGAGTCGGCGGCGCCGGTGCTCTTCTTCTTCCCCGCGCTCCGCCGCGAGTTCGGCGGCGTCGGCCCCTACGCCCGCCTGGTCGCCCGTCAGCGCCGCTTCGTCGATCTCCTCAAGGGCCAGATCGAGCGGGTGCGGCCGCAGGCGAGCGAGCGCGCCGACATCCTCTCGATGATGCTCGAGGCCCGCTACGAGGACGGCGAGCCGATGAGCGACGAGTCGCTCGTCGACGAGCTCCGCACCCTCCTCCTCGCCGGCCACGAGACCACCGCGATCACGCTCGCGTGGGCGCTCTACCTGGTCCACCGCCACCCCGCGGTCTATCACCGGCTCCGCGAGGAGCTCGACGGGCTCGGCGAGTCGCCGACCCCGGAGGCGATCGCCCACCTCCCCTACCTCGACGCCGTCGTCAACGAGTCGCTGCGCCTCCACCCGGTGGTCCAGGAGGTGATGCGCACCCTCACGAAGCCCTTCGAGCTCGGCGCCTACACGCTGCCACCGGGTGTGACGATCGCCGTCAACATCTTCCTCGCCCACCGGCGCACCGAGCTCTTCCCGGAGCCCGAGGAGTTCCGACCCGAGCGCTTCCTCGACCGGACCTTCTCGCCCTTCGAATACATGCCCTTCGGCGGCGGCCCGCGGCGCTGCCTCGGGGCCGCGTTCGCGCTCTACGAGATGAAGCTGGTGCTGGCGACGCTCCTCGGCGACCTCGAGCTCGATCTCGCGTCCGAGGGCCCGGTGGAGCCGGTCCGCCGCAACCTGACGATGGCCCCGCGCGGCGGCGTGCCGCTCCGCGTCGTTCGCCGCCGTCGCCCCGCCTGAGCGCATCCGCCCGCCGCGCCGTGATTCGGCCTCCGCGCGGGGATATGGCACCATGCAGGGGCGATGGGTGAGCCCCCCGATCCCGCGGAGCGCGCGGCGACGTCGATCGAGAGCCTCAAGGGGGCGCTCCCCTGCATCATCTACATCTACGACCTCCGCAGCGGCGAGACGACCTACATCAACCGTGACCTCGAGCGCGAGCTCGGCCACGATCCGGCGACGCTGGACCCCCGCGGTTGGATGAGCGAGGGCCTCCTCCACGAGGAGGATCGGGCGCGGCTCCCCGAGCTCCGCGCCCGCTGGGAGAGCGCCGCCGACGACGAGGTGATCGAGACCGAGTTCCGCCTCCGCGACGCGCGGGGGAGCTGGCGCTGGATCCTCGGCCGCGACACCGTGCGCGAGCGCGACGCGGAGGGGCGGGTGGTGTCGATCCTCGGGACCGCCCTCGACATCACCGAGCGCAAGACCCTCGAGGCCCGCCTCCAGGTCTCGCAGAAGCTCGAGGCGCTCGGCCGCCTCGCGGGCGGGATCGCCCACGACTTCAACAACATCCTGACCGTGGTCCTCGGCAACGCCCAGCTCGCGCGGGCGGCCCTCGACGATCGCGAGTGGGTCGCCGACTGCCTCGATCAGATCCGCAACGCGGCCGAGCAGGCGTCGACGCTGACGCGCTCGCTCCTCGCCTTCGCCCGCCAGCAGGTGCTGCGACCCGAGGTGATCGAGGTCAACGTCCTCCTCGGCCAGATCCAGCGGCTCCTCCGTCGCCTCCTCGGCGAGGACATCGAGCTCCGCCTCGAGCTCGACGAGGGCGCCGGGGCGCTCGGCATCGATCGCTCGCAGCTCACCCAGATCGTCCTCAACCTCGCGGTCAACGCCCGCGACGCGATGCCGGAGGGCGGCCGCCTGACGATCCGCACCGGGGTCGTGGCGATCCCCGAGGCCGGTGAGCCGGAGCTCCCCGAGCTCGCGCCGACGCGGAGCTACCTGGTCCTCAGCGTCGACGACACCGGCGTCGGCATGGACGCCGAGACGCTCGCCCAGATCTTCGAGCCCTTCTTCTCGACCAAGCCCGAGCAGCGGGGATCGGGGCTCGGCCTGGCGACCGTCTACGGGATCGTCCGCCAATGCGAGGGGACGATCAGCGTCCGCTCCGAGCCGGGGAAGGGCACGTCGTTCTCGGTCTACCTCCCGCGGATCGCCGAGGCGCCGGAGGCCCCGGCCGCGAGCGCGCCCCACAAGGGCGCGCGTCGGGAGGCCGCGGTGCTCCTGGTCGAGGACGCGGCGCCGGTCGCCGCGGTGATCCGCGAGGTCCTCGAGCGCGCGGGCTACCGGGTCTCGCTCGCCCGCGACGGCCACCAGGCGCTCGAGTGGATCGAGGCCGGGCATCCCCTCGACCTCCTTGTCGTCGATCTGATCCTCCCCGGTTGCTCGGGGATCGACGTCGCCCGGGCGGCCGCGCGCCGCGAGCGTCCGCCGCGGGTGCTGGTGATCTCGGGCCACGCCCGCGACATCAACGACGACGACCTGCGCGGGCTCGGGGCCGAGTTCATGGCCAAGCCCTTCACGCCCGAGGCGATCCTCGAGCGGATCGATCTCTTGCTCGGGTAGGCGCGAGTCGGTCGCGCTCGCATCGCGTGCGGCATGCGGCGCCCGGCCCGCCGGCAGCGGGCGCACGCGCCCGGCGGGCGCCCTTGGATTTGATCGCGACATTGAATGTTTCAGTGTCATTTTGGAGGAAACATGTCTTCATGGACATGTCCCTGACGGGGGCATTTCGCCACAGGTGGCCCGTGGTGCCACTGCGGAGATGTGCGACACGCAGGGTCATGTGGCGATGCCTCTCCCAGAAATGAAGTTATTCACATTTTTTCTCGATCCGTGTGGACCCCTGCGGACGCCATCAGGACGTGATGATGATGAGCTCCCGTTGGTCCCTCCTCTCGGTGGTTTTCGCCCTCACGATCGTCCCGGCCTGTGACTCGGCTGATGAGATCAGCGATGAGCTCACGGATGACGAGGAAGAGGTCGACCACGACGGTCGAGAGCCGGCGCCGCGGGAGGCCCAGAACAACGGCTTCACGCTGAACGGCTTCACGCTGAACGGCTTCACGCTGAACGGCTTCACCCTGAACAGCGACGCCCTCCTCGGCGACATCAACGACGAGTACATCCAGCTCCTCGGCTTCGACCTCAAGGGGATGGACACGGCGGCGTCGAGCTGGCTCGTCGGCAGCGAGCTCTTCATCGAGACGACCGACGGCGAGGTGCTCTCCGGTGCCCAGCTCAAGGGCGTCGAGGTCATCTTCGAACTCGCCGAGGACGGCAAGGGCAAGCACAGCAAGCGGGTCAAGATCACCAGCGTCACGCCGAGCCCGCAGAACCCCGACGTGCTCTTCTACGGGGTCGATCTCAAGGAGGGCGTCGGCGCCTGGAGCTCGCTCTGCACCGACGCGCAGGGGAACGACACCGACGCGATCCTGATCGGCAACCTCTGGGATCCGGCGAGCGCAGCCCGGGTCGGCGACGGGGTGCAGGGCGCGGTCACCTTCGCCTGCCGCGGGGCGGCCCTCGCCAAGTGTGTGGAGTGGGGCTACCGCCCCTGGGGCGAGGCGGGCGGCGCCTCGCTCGAGGACTTTCACCAGACCTGCACCCGCCTGGTCCGCGCCGACTACTGCGGCGACGGGATCTCGCACACGGTCGACGGCACCGGGATCCACGTCCTCGACGAGATCGGCGTCCAGGACCTCGATCCCGACGTGACCTTCGTGATCGAGGCGGAGTGGGGGCCGAGCGGCGCGCTCTGTCTCAACGCCGCGAACACCCGCATCGCCGACGTCCAGATCGAGTGCGAGCTGCCGGCCTGCGGGGCCCCCTTCGAGTCCGGCGGGATCATCCAGAGCGGCAAGATCACCGCGCCCTGAGCCCATCGGCGCCCCCTGGAGGGGCGCCCGCGCTCTCCCCGCGGGTCGGAGCTCGGTCTGCGGGTGAATCTGCGCGCCCCCGCGGCGCGCGAGCGGCGGTCACGGAGCGGCGGATCTGGCGGTAGGATAGCTCGCGGTCGCTGAGGCTCCCGTGTCCGAGTACGGTCCAGACCCCACAGCTATCGGCCCCTTCGTGGTCTTGCGAAAGATCGGCGAGGGATCGATGGGGGTGGTCTACGCCGGCTACGACGTCGCCCTCGATCGCAAGGTCGCGCTCAAGCTGGTCCAGCGCAAGCTGGTGAACAAGCCGCGGATCCGGGCGCGGATGGTCCGCGAGGCCCAGGCGCTCGCGCGCCTCTCGAGCCCCTACGTCGTCCAGGTCTACCAGGTCGGTGAGCATGCCGATGGGATCTACCTGGCGATGGAGTACGTCGAGGGCGAGGACCTGCGGGCGTGGTTCCGGGATCCCAAGATCGGCTGGCGGCAGCTCCTGCGGGCGCTCTGCGACGCCGGACGCGGCCTCGCGGCCGCCCACGCCGCCGGCCTGATCCACCGCGACTTCAAGCCCGAGAACGTCCTCGTCGGCAGGGACGGGCGGGCGCGGGTCCTCGACTTCGGCCTCGTGCTCAGCGAGGGGGAGGACGATCTCGAGGACGACGACGGATCGATGGTCGGCCCGGTCGCCGACGCCAAGGCGTTGATGGCGACGATGGAGGCGACCGAGTCGCCGCCGCCCGAGGTGACGACCCGGCGCCCGCGCATGCGGCGGGTCGCGGGGACGCCGGCCTACATGTCGCCGGAGCAGCACTTCGGCGGGGCGGTGGGGCCCGCGTCGGATCTCTTCAGCTTCGCGATCACGGTCTACGAGGCGCTCTACGGGGTGCGCCCCTTCGAGGGGGCGTCGTGGCGGGAGATCCAGGAGAAGGTGCGTCGCGGCGTGATCCCGCCGCCGCCGGCCGACTCGCCGGTGCCGCGCTGGCTCTTTCGGGTGGTCCAGCGCGGGCTCCAGCGGGCGCCGGAGGATCGCTGGCCCGACATCGAGGCGATGGTCGCGGCCCTCGAGAAGGATCCTCGGAGGGCGCGGCTGCGGGCGCTCGGGATCGGCGGGCTCCTGATCGGGGTGTCGGCGCTGAGCTACGGGCTCGCGGCCTCGCAGGCGCGTGACGTCGGCGCCTGCGCGGCGGCTGACACGGCGCTCGACGGGGTCTGGGACGAGGGCCGGCGCGGGGCGGTCGAGCGGGCGTTTCGCGGGACCGGTGCGGCCTTCGCCGAGGAGGCGTGGAGCCGGACCGGGAGCCGCCTCGACACCTACGCGGGCGCGTGGCGGCGCGGGTATCGATCGGCGTGCGAGGCCCACGCGAGCGGGAGCCAGACCGATCACCTGATGGATCTCCGGATCGCCTGCCTCGATCGCCGGCGGGCGAGCCTGAAGGCGCTGGTCGAGGTGCTCGAGGCGGCGGACAGCGACGCGGTCGAGAACGCGATCCAGGCGGTGGCGGCGTTGCCGGGGGTGGAGGCCTGCGCGGACGTGGACATGCTCCTCGCGGCCGTTCCGCCGCCGGAGAACCCGGCGATCGCGGCGCGGGTGGACGAGGTGCGGGCGGAGCTTGCGACGGTGGCGGCGCTCGAGAACACCGGCGGCTACGAGCGGGCGATCGCGCTGGCGAGCGCGGCGAGGGCGGCGGCGGGCGACGCCGGGTACCCGCCGCTGGTGGTCGAGGCGGCGCTGGCGGAGGGGAGCGTGCTGATGGCGGCGGGTCGCTTCGGCGAGGCGACGTCGACGCTCGACGAGGCGCTGCGCGGGGCGATCACGCTCGACCTCCACGGGGTCGCGGCCGAGGCGGTCGCCAAGGCGATCTTCGGGCGCTCGCAGCTCGGCCAGCCGGCGGAGGCGCTGGCCTTGGCGTCGATCGGCGAGTCGCTGGTCGCCCGCGCGCGGGGAGACGCCCACCTGAGCGGGCTCCTCCACAACAACATCGGCGCGGCCCACCGCGCGCTCGGGGCGACCGAGGCGGCGACGCGAGAGTTCGCGCGCTCGGTCGAGATCCTGAGCGGCGAGGGGGGGGCGATCGATCCGCTCCTGCCGGTGACCCACCACAACCTCGGCAACATGTCGCTCGACAGCGGCGATCTCGACGCGGCCGGGATCCACTACGAGCGGGCCTACGCGCTCTTCGCCGAGAGCCTCGGCGAGCACCACCCGCTCGCCGGCCACCCGCTCGCCGGGCTCGCCGACGTCGCCCGCGAGCGGGGGGCGTTCGACGAGGCGAGGGTGCGCTACGAGCGGGCGCTGGCGCAGATGGAGGCGGCCTACGGCGGCGAGCACCTCTACCTCGTGCACCCGCTCTCGGGGCTCGGCGAGGTCCACCGCCGCCTCGGCGCGCCGGCGATCGCCGAGCACTACTACCGGCGGGTGGTGTCGATCTGCGACGCGAGCGGGATCAAGCTCTCGTTCCTCGGCGAGGCGCTGGTCGGGCTCGGCGAGATGGCGGCGGAGGGCGGCCGGCTGGCGGAGGCGCGGGCGGACTTCGAGCGGGCGGTGACGGTCCACGAGGCGGGCGGCGCCGCGGAGGCAGCCGCGGCCGCCGAGGCCTCGCTCCGCGCCGGCGAGATCGCGGCGCTCCTCGGCGACGCGGACGCGGCCCGGGCCCGCTTCGAGATGGTCCTCGTGCGGGAGGCGGCGTCGCCGAGCGCCCGCGGGCGCGCGGCGCTGGGACTCCTCGGCCTCCTCGATCCCGAGGGCGAGCGCGCCCGGATCTGCGAGCTCGCCACCGAGGCCGAGGGGCTCGTCACCGACGGAACGCTCCGCGACGAGGCCGCCGCCGCGCGGGTCGCCGCCTGCACGCTCGCCCCATGATCTTCGAAGTCTGCGGGACCCCGGCGCTCGAGCGGATCGAGGCGCTCCTCGCCGCCCGCGGCTACCGTCAGGTCGACGGCCGCTTGCTGGCCTCCGGCGACTACCGGGTCACCAACATCGACGCCGCCCCAGGCTGGAGCGACTGGATCTACGAGGTCGAGGTGATCGAGAGGCCCGGGCACCCGATCGCCGAGGTCCTCGATCGCTTCGCGCGCGAGGGCGCCGGCTAGCCCTTGACGCCGCCGCTGGTCAGGCCGGCGACGAGGTGGCGCTGGAGGACGTAGAAGAGGATCATCACCGGCAGCGAGACGATCAGCGCGCCGGCGGCGAAGGCCTCCCACTGCGCGTCGTACTCGCCGATGAAGCGCTGGAGGACCACCGGCAGGGTGAACATGTCCTCCTTGCCGAGGAGCGTCGCGGCGAGGATGAACTCGTTGTAGGCGCTCATGAAGGCGAAGAGTGCGGTCACGGCGATCGCCGGGCGGGCGGCCGGGAGCACCACCATCCGAAACGCCTGGAAGCGGGTCGCGCCGTCGACCATCGCCGCCTCCTCGAGGTCGACCGGGATCGACTCAAAGGCCGCGCGGAGCTGGAAGATCGCGAAGGGCACCGCGGTCGTCGCGTAGCAGAGGATAAGGCCGGTCCGCGAGTTGAGGAGCCCGAGGAAGTCGAGGAGGAGGTAGAGGGGGATCGCCGACGCGACCGCCGGGAACATCTGGGTCGCCAGGAGCACCCGCAGGCCGCCCTCCTTGCCGACGAAGTTGAAGCGGGCGAGGGCGTAGGCGGTCGGCGTGGCGATCCCGATCCCGACCAGGGCGGTGGCGATCGAGACGATCAGCGAGTTGGCGAGCTGGCGGCCGAAGAGCCACTGCGTGGAGTCACCGACCTCGCGGGTGGTCGAGATCACCGCCCAGAGGTGATCGAAGGTCGGCTCCCGCGGGATCGGCAGGACCCGCGCCTCCGGAGTCGCGCTCCCCGAGAAGGCGAGGGCGATCACCCAGAGCACCGGGTAGAGCGCGAAGGCGACCGCGAGGAGGACCACGAGGTGGGAGGCGATCGACTCGATCGCCCGCACCTGCCGACCGCCGCCGCCGGAGCCGCTCAATGCCCGCCTCCTTCGACCGCCTGGGCGGCCCGCGCGGCCGCGGCCTCACGGGCGGCGCGGCGCCCCGCCTTCCACTCGCCGAGGCGGGTCACCGACGCGAGCATCAGGAAGATCAGCACCGCGTAGGCGGCCGCGTAGCCGTACTGGGCCTCGCGGGTGAAGGCCCAGCGGTAGGCCTCGGAGACCAGGATGTCGGTGGTCCCGTCGGGCTCGCCGCCCGACACCAGGAAGACCACGTTGAACATGTTGAAGGTCCAGATCGCCCCGAGGGTCACCGCCGGCAGGAGCGTCGGTCGGATGATCGGCAGGGTCACCTGCCACATCCGCTGCCAGCGGGTCGCGCCGTCGACCTCGGCGGCCTCGAGGACGTCGCCCGGGACCGAGGTGAGGGCGCCGAGGGTGACGACCATCATGAAGGGGAAGCCGAGCCAGACGTTGGTCGCGAGGTTGGCGGTGAAGGCGGTCGAGAAGTGGGAGAACCAGGCGATCGGCTCGATCGAGAGCCCGAAGGTCTGGTTGAGCGCGTTGATCAGCCCGGTGACCGCGCCGAACTGGCGGTGGAACATCCCCTTCCAGGCGAGCGCGGTGACATAGTTGGGGACCGCCCAGGGGATGATCAGGAGCACCCGGTAGAGGCCGCGCAGCTTCATCGTCGGCCGCGAGAGCACGAGCCCGAGGGAGACGCCGATCGCCAGGTGGAAGAAGACGTTGGCGAGGGTCCAGAGGAGCGTGACCAGGAGGACGACGTAGAACGAGCCGGTCGCCAGGAGCGGCCCGCCGCGGGCCGTGAGGATGTCGACGAAGTTGGCGAGGCCGACGTAGTGGCCGGTCTCGGGGCGCCCCGCCCAGAGCGAGGTCGCGGCGCCGACCACCAGCGGCAGGATCACCAGGAGGCCGACCGTGATCACCGCGTGGGCGACGTAGCGGTAGGCCGGGATCGAGCGCCGCAGGGCCGGGACCAGCTCGCCGCTGCGGACCTGACGGACCAGCGAGAACGCGCCGTAGAGCAGGAGGAGGCCGACGACGATGAGGAGCGGCGTCGGCGAGGCGGGCGGCGGCAGCGGGCGCCGGACGTCGTCGAAGCGCTTGCGGGCGCCCTCGGTCGCCGCCTCGGCGTCGAGCTCACCGCGGAGGAAGGCCTTGATCGCCCGGTTCGCCGGCTCCCAGGTCGCCCGCATCGCCGGCGCGCTGGGCATCGGCGTGGCGACCTCGGCCTGGGCGGCGAAGGCCGCGAGGAGCTTGTCGCCGGGCGGCAGCGGGACGTCGGCGCGGGCGGTGAGGGTTCGGGCGCGTTCTTGACGGAGGGCGGCGGCCTCGGGGCCGGCGATCCGGCGGGCGAGCGCCCGCACGTCCGCGCGCTTGGCCCCCTCGGGCGAGAGCATCACCGCCTCGACCGTGAGGAGCGGCCGCATCGGCGCGCCGTCGGCCGCCTCGACCTTGGGCAGGAGCTCGACGCGGTAGTCGATCCCGCTCCCCTCGAGATCGGCGGCGAGCCAGGGGCCGGAGATCGCCGTCGCCGCCTTGCCGCCGCGGAAGAGGTTGGTGACCAGCGCCCCGTCGGCGTCGCTCGGGACCACGCCGCCGTCGATGAGCGCGCGCGCGAGGTTGAGCGAGCGGACCGCCGGATCGCCGACAAAACCAAAGGAGTCGTCCGGCCCGAGGAGCGAGCCGCCGAAGGCCCCGAGGAGGGCCGAGTGGACGTAGGCGCCCTGGGCCTCGTAGGCGAGCGGGAAGACCCCCTCGGGGAGGGTGTCCCGAAGGCCAGCAAACCCCTCGAGGGTCGCCGGGACCTCCTTGAGGAGCCCCTGGTTGACATAGAGCGCGACACACTTCTGAGAGAGCGGGAGCCCCCAGATCGCGTCGTCGAGCGTCACCGCCTGGACCGCGTTGCTCCGGAACGCGGCCTCGCCCTCGAAGGCGTCGCCGACCGGCGCGACGATCCCGCGGACGCGGTAGTCGCCGAGGCGCTCGTGGGAGTCGATGTAGAGGTCGGGCCCCTCACCGAGGGGGATCGCCGCGCCGAGCTTCGAGCCGAAGGCGTCGTAGGGGATCGCCAGGGTCTCGACCGGGGGCCCGCCGGCGGCCCGGTGGGCCTCGAGGATCGCCTGCAGCGCCTCCTCCTCGGCGCCGCGGTAGGCGTGCCAGAGCTGGATCGTCGCCGCCTCGTCGCCCTCGTCCGCGCGCGCCTCCCCGGCCCCGAGGAGGAGGGGCGCGAGGGCGAGGCCGGCGAGGGCCAGGCGGGCAGCGGTCCGGCGGCGGATCATCGGAGGGCGCGCCCCGACTCCTGGTCGAAGAGGTGGAGGCGACGGACCCGCAGCGGCAGCGTGTCGCCGACCGAGACCCCGGTGCGGGTCTCGAGGCAGGCGATCACCGGCGCGCCCGCGAGGACGCAGTGGGCGTGGATCTCGGGGCCCAGGAGCTCGACGAAGTCGACCTTGAGGTGGATCTCGGCCGCGCTCTCGTCGCAGAGCTCGAGGTCGTGGGGGCGGACGCCGACCTCGACCGCCTGCCCCGGGCGCGCCGGTAAACCTGGCGGAAGGGCCAGGTTCGCCGAGCCGTCGCCGAGGCGGGCCCGGAGCCCGCCGCCGCCCGCGTCCTCGATCGTCGCCTTGATGAAGTTCATCGCCGGCGAGCCGAGGAAGCCGGCGACAAATCGCGTCGCCGGCGCGTCGTAGACCTCGAGGGGGGCGCCCTGCTGCTCGACCACCCCGCCGTTGAGCACGAACATCACGTCGGCGAGGGTCATCGCCTCGACCTGATCGTGGGTGACGTAGACGCTGGTCGCCCCGAGCTGATCGTGGAGCTTGCGGATGTCGACCCGGACCTGCGCCCGGAGGGCGGCGTCGAGGTTGGAGAGGGGCTCGTCGAAGAGGAAGAGCGCGGGCCGCCGGACGATCGCCCGGCCCATCGCCACCCGCTGGCGTTGGCCGCCCGAGAGCGCCTTCGGCAGGCGATCCAGCAGGTGCGAGAGGCCGAGCATCGCCGCCGCCTCGTCGACCCGGCGGCCGATCTCGGCGGGGTCGGTCTTGCGGAGTCGGAGGCCGAAGGCGAGGTTGTCGCGGACCGTCAGGTGGGGGTAGAGCGCGTAGCTCTGGAACACCATGGCGATGTCGCGCTCGCGCGGCTCGAGGCGGGTGACCTCGCGCTCGCCGAAGCGGATCGACCCGCTCGTGACCTCCTCGAGCCCCGCGAGGAGACGGAGGAGGGTCGACTTGCCGCACCCCGAGGGGCCGACCAGCACCGCGAAGCCGCCGGCCGGGACGTGGACGTCGACGCCCCTCAGCACCTTGGTGGCGCCGAAGCTCTTGGTGACCTGCTGGACGGAGACCGCGACCATCGCCTCGCTCCTCCTCGCCCGCGTCTAGAGCCCGTCGACGACCGCGCCCGCCGGGATCAGCAGGGCCCGGGTGATCGGCGGGAGGACGATGCCGAGGCCGCCGTCCCCCTCGACGGTGTACTGGGTCTTGTCGGCGGAGAGGACGTCGACCAGGACGGTGCCGGGGGCGACCGCGAGCTGCATCCGCGCGCCCATGTACTCCGGCGACGCCGGGTTCGTCCGGTTGTTGTTCATGATCATCAGCGCGTAGTTCTCGCCCGCGTCGCCGCCGAAGCGCTCCCACGCGAAGATCCCGGCGTCGCTCTCGGCCCCGGTGTTCTCGGTCGCCCAGACCACCCGGGTGTCGCCCTTGCGCAGCGCCTGGTAGGCGCGGCGGAGCCGGATCAGCCGCTGGGTGAGGCGGAAGGTCGTCCCCGAGGTGTCAAAGTCGGTCGACCAGAGGTTCTCGCGGTTCGAGGGGTCGTTGCCGCCGTCGAAGTCCTGCTCGGTCCCGTAGTAGATGCACGGGATCCCGTCCATCGTCAGGAGGAGGAAGAGGGCGTTGTGGAGGAGCGGGTACTTGACCGCGTCGGGCTCGTTCTGCAGCCAGAAGAGGAAGCGGGCGACGTCGTGGTTGTCGATGAAGTTGATCTGCGCCTTGGTCGGCGCGATCCCGATCCCGCCCTCGATCGGCTCGTTGCCGTAGTTGGTCGTCCGCGACGCCCAGAGGTCGGCGAGCTTCTGCGAGCCCGCGCCGTTTCGGATCACGTCGCCGAAGGCCTGGTAGTGCTGCGGGAAGTAGAAGACCGAGTCGAGCATGTCGCCGGTGAGCGGCGGCCCGTCGCCCCCGCACTCGGCGTCGCGGGCGAGCGCCTCGGCGCTCTCGAGCTTGTCCGGGGTCCAGTGGTTGTAGAAGTCCTTGCGGGTGAAGGAGCCGACCAGCGCGTCGTTGCCGTCGAAGGCCTCGCCGAACATCAGGAAGTTCTTCTTCCCCGACTTGGCGAGGCGCTGCCGCAGGCGCTGGGTGAAGTAGCGCCAGAACTCGTACTCGACGTGCTTGATCGTGTCGATCCGGTAGCCGTCGGCGTCGGTCAGCTCGATCCAGCGGGCGTAGACGTCGACGAACTCGCGCTTGACGTCGCAGCGGGTGGTGTCGATGTCCTTGAGGCCCCCCGGGAAGTCGCCGTGGAGGAGCTGATCGGGGATGTCGAAGTTGAAGGTCCGGCCCTTGCGGTTGTAGGTGATGGCCTTCGAGAAGATCTCGGGGTAGGGCGGGATGTGGTTGCTCGCCGGATCGTACTGGAAGATGATCGGCGCCGGCCCGGCCTCGCCGAGCGAGGTGAACGCCTGGATCCCGCGGGAGTCGAAGTCGGGGTCGTACTCGGTGACGTGCTTGACCTCGGACTTGCCGTTCGAGCCGTCGCCCTGGATCAGGATGTCGGGGACCCCGTTGTTGTTGATGTCGTAGAAGAAGGCCTGACCGACATGGTTGGTGACGATGTCGATGATGATCTTCATGTCCCGCTCGTGGGCGGCGTCGACCAGCGAGCGGAGGGCGATGATGTCGCCGAAGTGGGGGTTGGTCTCGGTGAAGTCCTGGGCCCAGTAGCCGTGGTACCCGTCGAAGTTGGCGTCGGTCTCGACGTTCTTGACCACCGGTGAGATCCAGAGCGTCGTCACCCCGAGCTCCTCGAGGTAGTCGAGGTTGTCCTCGATCCCCTTCCAGTCGCCGCCGTGGTAGCGGGCGTTGGCGGTGAGGTCGAGGTTGTAGTTGTTGCCGTCGTCGCCGTCGGCGAAGCGGTCGACGAGGATCTGGTAGATGACCTCGTCGCGCCAGTCGCTCACGTGGGTCTGGAGCTGGATCGGCTCGTCGAAGGCCTCGAAGTGCATGCACCCGCCGCCGCCGAGGGCGGCGAGCGAGGCGAACGAGGCGAGGGCGAGGGCGGCGGCCTTGGGGGGGCGTGCGGTCATCGTCGGCTCCGTGGTCCTGGGGATCGAGGATAGCGCGCGCATCAGTCGCGGAAGTAGGAGGTCGACCCGAACCACCACTCGGCGGTCATGCCGATGAAGTGGTCGATCCCGCGGCGCGCGTAGACGTCGTCGACGGCGTAGAGCGAACGCGCGGCCGCGTCGCGGGCGGTGAGGAGGTAGATGAGCTGGAAGTGGGGGCGGGTGAAGGCCCCCTGGCCGCCGGGGGTGAGGAAGGGGATGATCCCGAAGCGGCCGACCTGGGCGAAGAGCGGCGTCGTCGTCCCGTCGTCGGCGATCGACGTCGAGCCCCGCTGCTGGGCCTGGTAGGAGCCCTCGAGGGCGATCCCGGCGAAGCGCCGCTTGCCCAGCCAGATCTGCGGTCGCAGGAGGAGGATCCCCTCGTTGAGGTCGCGGTAGTCGAGCGCCGGTGAGGCGTTGCGGAAGATCCGGTAGTAGGACCCGAGCATCACCCCGAAGGGCCCCGCCTCGTAGTTGCCGGCGAGCGAGACCAGGAGCTCGTGGGCGCCCTTGCTGGTCCGATCGAGCGCGAGCTGGACCGGCGCGTTGAACTCGCCGTAGGCCGCGAGGCCGCGTGCGTAGCGGGCGACGAGGGTGGCGTAGGTGCTCCGCTTGCCGGTGAAGGCCGAGACCTGGCCGCCGGCGACGAAGCCCTTGTCGGCCGGCAGGTCCTCGTAGATCTGGTCGCGGACCTCGCGCTGGCCGGCGCCGGTGTAGTGGAGCTCGCCGTAGGCGGTCCCCTTGACCCCGCCGCTCTGGCCGACCGGCACCACGTGCTCGACCTTGAGGGAGCTGATCACCTTCTGGCGGTCGAGGAGCGCGACCTCGGCGGAGCCGAGCTGGTTGTTGAGGAGCGGCCGATCGATGGTCTGCTTGAACCACCCGGAGTGGGGCTGGTTGAGGCCGGCGTGGAGCTTGATCGCGGTCCTGCCGAAGTAGTAGCCGAGGCCGCCACCGACCGTGTTGAGGTTGTCGAGGGGCCAGAAGTTGAGGACGTAGATGTCGTCGCCGCGGTACATCCGCGAGCCCATCCACACCCTCAGGCCCTTGAGCCCGATGTCCGCGGCCTCGATGTAGAGGTTGCGGATCGCCATCGTCGCGTCGAAGTTGCCGGTGTAGTGGAAGACCGGGTTGGCCATCGCCAGGGTCATCACCATCCGGGTGTAGGAGTCGGTCGCCTCCCAGTAGTCCTCGCGGCGGACCTCGAGCTCGGCGTAGGTGCTCTCGTCGAGGCGCGAGCCGAAGGCGACGATGTCGGCGTTGCGCATCGGCCTGCCGGTCGCGTCGCCGCCGGCGACCACCCGGCCGTAGGAGCCGAAGTGGAAGCCCTGGGCGTAGCCCGGCGGGGTGTTGGGATCTTGGGGGCCGACCTTGCGATCGATCGTCTTCTCGGTCTCGACCGGCGGCGCGGCGTCGGTGGACGCGCTGACGTCGACCTTGACCTCGGCGGCGGCGGGCTCGGGTCCCTCGCTCGCCGGCGCGGTCGATGGTGGCGGCGGCGCGGCGCCGGTCTCGGGCGCGTCCTCGGCGCTCGCGCTCACCTCGTCATCCGGGAGCGGGGCGTCGGCGTCGGTCGCCTCAGGTCCGCGGGGAGGCGGAGGCGGCGGCGGCGCGGCGAGGGCCAGCGCCGGCAGGCCGAGGAGCGCGACGAGGGCCCCGGAGAGCGCCCGCGCGGCCCCCCCCAGCGGGATTCCGGAGGCAGAGGGGAGGGTAGAGCGCGACGTACTCGGCCTGCAGCGTCTCACGGTCGCCGGCGACGCTACACCAAATCGCGCGCGCTGTGTGGAGCAAACGCGGCGAGGCGACGCCCTGTGGATCGCGTCACCCGAAGCGTAGCGACGCCGATCGTGTGTGCGTCGATCGCTTGACCATTTGCTATGTTGCTCGGCTGTGGAGGCCGCGGGGCATCGGCATCGGGAGCAGCGTCGGGGCTGGCCCTGCGCTCGCGCTCGGGCTCGGCGTCGACGCTCTGGTGTGGCCGGCCTCGGCCTCGCTCTCGGCCTCGGGCTGACGCTCGCCCTCGGCCTCGGATGTACCAGCAAACACCCCGAGCGGAGCTGTGCGCAGGAGATCTGGGCCCAGCCGCTGCGACCCGGCGCCGAGGTCTCGGTGATCGGATCGTGGGACGGCTGGCTCGCGCCCGGGAGGCCGATGGCGGCGGTCGGCGACGAGGGCTGGCAGCGGGTCCGCCTCGCCGACCTCCCGCCGGGCGAGCACGCCTACCTCCTCTTTGAGGACGGGGTCGGCCGCCCCGATCCCCGCGCCGCCCTCAGCCTCTTCTGGGAGGAGCAGGGGGACATGGAGGTCTCGCGCCTCGAGGTCGAGGATTGCTCGGCGCCGGCGATCGAGGTCGACGAGGTCGTCGCCGACGACGCGGGCCGCCTCGAGGTCCACGCCCGCTTCCTCGCCGCCGAGGGCGGGCCGCCGCTCGCCGCGGATCGGCTGCGGGCGAGCCTCGACGGGGCCGCGGTCGCGGCCGAGGCGGATCCCGCGGAGGGGACGATCGCCGTGGTGGCGGCGGGCCTCGCCGCTGGCAAGCACACCCTCGTCCTCGAGGCCGTCGACGAGGCCGGGGGGTCGGCGAGCGCCCGGGCGAGCGCCTGGGTGCGGCCGGTCGCGGCCTCGTGGGAGGGCGGGACGATCTATCAGGTGATGATCGATCGCTACCGCGGCGACGGCGGGGTCCTCCTCGATCCGCCGGTCGATCCCGGCGCCCGCGCTGGCGGGACCCTCGACGGCGTGACCTCAGCGATCGAGGACGGGACGATGGAGCGCCTCGGCGTCAGCGCGCTCTGGCTCTCGCCGGTCTACCTCGGCCCCGACGAGGCCCGCCTCGGACGCGGCGACGGCCACCTCTACACCAGCTACCACGGCTACTGGGTGCTCGAGGGGCGGAGGGTCGAGCCGAAGCTCGGCGGCGAGGCGGCGCTCCGGCGGCTGGTCACGACGGCCCACGCCCGCGGGCTGCGGGTCCTCCTCGACATCGTCCCCAACCACATCTACGAGGACAACCCGTGGGCCGCCGAGCTCGCGGCCGAGGACGGCTTCAACCGCCGCGAGCCGCTCTGCGTCTGCGGCAACGACGACTGCCCGTGGGGCACCTACATCCAGACCTGCTGGTTCACCGACTACCTCCCGGATCTCCGCCTCAAGAAGGCGGCGGTGATGGCTCAGGTGGTCGCCGACGCGGTCTGGTGGACCGAGACCTTTGATCTCGACGGGGTCCGGATCGACGCGGTGCCGATGATGCCGCGGGCGGCGACCCGGCGGATCGCCCACGGGATCCGAGCGAGCACCTGGCCACGGGACGCCTTCTTCCTCCTCGGGGAGGTCTACACCGGCCCCGGCGCCTGGGGGATCGACGCGATCCGCTACTACCTCGGCCCCGACGGGATCGACTCGGTCTTCGACTTCCCGCTGATGTGGATGATCCGCGACGTGATCGCCCACCGCAGCGCCGGCTTCGAAGATCTCATCGAGATGCTCGACGCGATCGACGCGGCCGTCGACGGCTCGGGGGCGACGCTCGGGCGCTTCATCGGCAACCACGACACCAGCCGCTTCGCCTCCGAGATCGCCGGCGACGTCGGCGAGGACGCCTGGGTCGATCCGCCGGCGCAGAGCGATGATCCGGCGGTCTACGAGCGCCAGGGCCTCGCCCTCGGCCTCAGCCTGATGCTCCCGGGGGTCGCGGTCGTGTACTACGGCGACGAGGTCGGCCTCGCCGGCGCCGACGATCCCGACTCGCGGCGTGTGATGCCGGCCGAGGGCGCGCTGCGGCCGGCCCAGGCGGCGCTGCTGGCCCAGAGCGAGCGCCTCGGCCGGCTCCGCCGCTGTCTCCCGGCGTTTGCGAGCCCGACGCGCGCGACCCTCCTGGCCAGCGGCGAGCTCCTCGCGTTTCGCCGCGGCGATCCCGAGGATCCCGCGCCGCTCCTCGTGGTGATCAACGCGGGCGACGAGGCGGCCGCGCCCTCGCTGCCGCTCGCGGCCTTCGGCGACGCCCTCGTCGACGTCGTCAGCGGCGAGCGCTTCACGCCGAGCGGCGGCGACGAGCCCCTGGCGACGCCGCCGCGGACGATCCGCGCGCTGATCCCCGAGGGCTCGCCCTGCGCCGCCGATCTCTGATCCTCGATCCTCGATCCTCGATCCCTTCGCCTGTACTACCTTGACCGAGACGGAGCCCATGATGACCTACTCGTCCGCGACCACCCGCGCCGCCGCCAGCCTCGCGCTGGGCCTCGCGCCGATCCTCGGCGCCTGCACCGATCCGCCGCTCATGTCCGAGTCGGCGACCGAAGGCCCGCCGACCTCGACCTCGCCCTACGATCCCTCGCAGGGGAGCGGCGGCAGCACGGGCACCGGCGGCACCGACTCGGGGCCGAGCTCGGGCTCGACGGGGAGCGAGACCACCGGCGAGCCGATGCCGCCGATGTGCGACGACGCGCTCAAGCGCTGCGACTACGAGTTCACCTACCCCGACGGCGGTGAGTCGTCGGTCGACGTGATGGGCGACTACGCGGCCGACGGCTGGACCGCCGGTCGGGCGATGACCAAGAACGGCGCGACCTGGTCGGTGACGATCGCGGTCCCCTGGGACGCGCCGGTCCAGTACAAGCTCCGCCTCAACGGCGACACCTGGATCCCCGACCCCAACAACCCCAACCAGGTCGACGACGGCTTCGGCGGCTACAACTCGGTGGTCGACGGGGTGACCTGCGACTGGTGGAGCTGCGACTCCGGCAACATCGGCCTCTTCGACTGGCGCGACGCGGTGATCTACTTCGTCTTCGTCGACCGCTTCAACAACGGCGACAAGGGCAACGACGGGCCGATCGGCGTCGAGATGGCGGCCGACTGGCAGGGCGGCGACTGGGCCGGGGTGACCGCGAAGGTCGAGGAGGGCTACTTTAACGAGCTCGGGGTCAACACCCTCTGGCTGACGGTGCCGCTCGACAACACCAACGAGAGCGGGATCGGGGTCGGCGGCGACACCCACCAGTACTCGGCCTACCACGGCTACTGGCCCCAGAACTTCGAGCAGACCGAGGAGCACTTCGGGACGATGGAGGAGCTCCAGGCGCTGGTCACGGCCGCCCACGATCACGAGCTCAAGGTGATCATCGACTACGCGATGAACCACGCCCACGCGTCGGCCCAGGTCTACGCCGATCACTCCGACTGGTTCTGGCCCAACGACAACGGCAAGGGCGGTAACTGCATCTGCGGCGAGGGCTGCGACTGGGACGCCGACGCCAAGAAGTGCTGGTTCACCGGCTACCTCCCCGACTTCAACTACACCAAGGCGGAGGCCCGGCAATTCTCGATCGACAACACGATCTGGTGGATCAACCAGACGGGTATTGACGGCTTCCGCCTCGACGCGGTCAAGCACATCGAGGACTCGTGGATGCTCGACCTCCGGGCGCGGGTGAAGTCGGAGATCGAGCCGATGACCGGCGAGCACTTCTACATGGTCGGCGAGACCTACACGGGCGATCGCGACCTCATCAAGTACTACGTCAACCCGAACATGCTCGACGGGCAGTTCGACTTCCCGCAGCGGATGAAGGTCGCCGAGAACCTGATCATGCGGCAGGGGACGATGAACGACCTCGAGTCCTTCCTGGCGACCAACGACTCGTACTACGGCACCGGGATCATGAGCACCTTCATCGGCAACCATGACATCCCGCGGGTGATCCACCTCGCCGAGGACACGCCGCTCTGGGGGAGCCCCTGGGACGGCGGCAAGGACAAGGCGTGGAACGGCAAGCCGGGGCTGCCGGCGGGGATGTCGGCCTTCGAGCGGATGGCGACCGCCTTCACCCTGCTGATGACCACCAAGGGCGCGCCGCTGATCTACTACGGCGACGAGATCGCGCTGCCGGGCGGCGGCGACCCCGACAACCGCCGCTTCATGCAGTGGTCGGGCTACTCGGGCGGCCAGACCTTCTTGCTCGAGCACCTCAAGAAGCTCGGCCAGATCCGGGCCGATCACGCGGCGACCCGCCGCGGCACCCGCAAGACCCTGAGCGTCGACGCCGACACCATGGCCTACCAGATGAGCGGCGACGGCGACACGGTCTACGTCCTGCTCAATCGGTCAGATTCGGCGAAGTCGGTCGGCGGCCTGCCGGGCGGGGCGTTCACCGACGCGCTGAGCGGCGCCGGCGTGCAGGGGCCGAGCGTGATGGTGCCGGCGCGGGGGTCGATGGTGCTGGTCGCGAACTAGCGATCGTCGTTCGCTCAGCGCCGGAGGTTCGCGCCGGAGCGTGCCGGGTTGGAGCGGAGGTCGTGGGCGTCGAGCGCCTCCTCGAGCTCTGCGAGGGCGCCGCTGATCGCCGTGTCGAGCGCGCGGCCGCGGCCGCGCGCGACGAGGGTCTCGCCGCCGCGGACCTTGAGCTCGACCCGGACGGCGATCTCGGGGGCGCGGGCCCGGAGGTCGCGGGGCTCGACGACGAGGCGCGCGCCGAGGGCATGCTCGGCCGCGTACTCGAGGGCGGCGATCCTCCCGCGGAGCGAGGCCTCGAGCGAGGCGACGGGCTTGTGGTCGTGGAGGTCGATCTCGAGGGGGAGCTTCATCATCGCGGGTCCTCCGGGCGGCGAGCGTAGCACCGCGCGGGCCGGCCTCAGCACCCCCCGCCGAGCAGGATCGTCGACCCGGCCGGCAGCCCGAATTTCGGCGCCCGATCCTCGTCGGCGTAGTCCCAGCGCGGGGCCTCGAGGACCTCGTCGCTGGCGAGGCGCTCGCACACGGCCTCGGACTCAGGGACCGCCTTGAGGCGCTCGACGAGCGCCGCGTCGACCAGCGAATTCGCCGGCACCCCGCGCTCGGCCGACTCGATGTGGGCGCGGATCAGGAGGCCGTCGGTGAGCCCGGCGAAGATGTGGCGGGGCGGGACCTCCCAGCGGAAGCGGGCGATCTCGCTCGGATCGAACTCGTCGCCGTTCTTGGCGATCTTGAGGTCGTCGGCCATGCCGATCTTCGCCGCCCGGACCGCGTCGTAGATCGCCAGCACCCAGCGGACGGCGTCGGCGAAGGGGCGGCGGGCGAGGAGGGCGGCGGCGGTGCGGCTGTTGCTGGCGATCGCGCCGATCGCGATGACCGAGCGCGAGGCGAAGGGGCCGATCGCCCGCACGAGATCGACGAGGAGCCCGCGGAGGTCGGCCTTGATCGCGGCGTCGAGGTCGAAGGCGGGGTCGCGGAGGCGCTCGTAAGCGTCGATCTTGGCGCTCACCTTCATCGACTTCGCGGGCATCCAGGCGACGCCGCCGAGGTCGAGGCGGACCTCGGCGAGGCGGCTCCCGTAGAACTGAACCAGGTCGTTCGGCGGCGACTCGTGGGTCGCCAGGACCTCGCCGCGGCCGCCGCAGGAGAAGTACGAGAAGTGCACCCGCTTGCCCGGCTGGATCTTCGAAGGGACCACCGGCGGCGCCCGGAAGCGCTCGATCGTCGCCTCCTGCTCGGCGTAGGAGACGTAGGGGCGGTTGGTGAAGCAGCGCGGCCAGTAGTGGCCGAAGCCCGACTTCATCGCCCGCCGCAGGTATTCGGCGATCGTCGGCGCGGCGCTCACCCCCTCGGCGCCCTCGGCCGCCGACGCGAAGATGATCGAGAAGACCTCGAGCCTCGGACCCTTGGCCTTGCGCTCGCGGACCACCCAGGTGTTGCCCTCGGGCGTGATCTCGTCGAGGAGGAGCGCCTCGTACTCGTCGCCGAAGTTCATGTAGTGGTTGTCGTCGCCGGTGAAGCGGGTCCACTGGGAGACCGGCGGGATCCGGATGCAGCCGCCGCCTGGCGGCTCGATGAAGCGCCACTCGACGTGGATCCCGTCGGCCTCGGCGTAGAGGTCGCGGAGCTCCTTCGGGATCTTCAGCGCCTTGAGGCTCTCGAGCGCGGCCTTGCCCGCCTTGCGGCCGATCTTCGAGACCGTGACCTCGATGTCCTTGCGCTTCTGGAGGCCGCGGACGAAGTCGCGGAGCTCGGCGACCACCGCGGTCATCGGCGTCGCGCTCTTGGCGTCGTCGGCCGCCTTCTTGGCGAGCTTGGCGTCGGCGTCGGCGAGCTCGCCCGCCCCCGCGCCGCCGGCCTGGAGGAGCGCGACCATCTCGCCCTCGCTCATCGTCGCGACCCCGAGCTTGGCCGCCTTGTCGAGCTTGGAGCCGGCGTCGTCGCCGTGGATCAGGAGGTCGGTCTTCTTCGAGACCGAGCCGCTCAGGGTCGCGCCGGCCTCGGCGAGGACCTTCTCGGCGGCCGCCCGCTTCATCGTCGTGAAGGTGCCGGTGAGGACGATCGTCTTGCCGGCGAAGGCGGAGACCGGGGTCGACTTCGCGGGCGGGGCCTCGGCCGCCTCGGCCGGGGCGCTCGCGGGCGGGGCCGCGTCGACGAGCGCCTTGAGGGCGGCCTCGTCGAGCACCGGGATCTTGAGGCTCTGGGCCTTCTTGAGCTTCGAGCCCGCCCGCGCGCCGGCGATCAGGAGGTCGGTCTTCTTCGAGACGTCGCCGCCGATCGTCGCCCCCAGGCGGACGAGCGCGGCCTCGGCGTCGGCGCGCTTGAGCGCGGCGAAGGTGCCGGTGAGGACGACGTTCTTTCCCTTGAGCTCCGCTGCCTTCATCGACCGCGACTCTCGCACAGCTCGCGGCTGCGGGCGAGCGCCCATGCGCGAGAGGGCGACGCCGAGATCGACGCCGCCCTCGAGCCCGTCGCGGCGCGCGGAGCCGGCCTACCCCGGGATCTCCGCCTTGAGCGCCCAGAACGCCCGCATGTTGAGGGTCCCCATGTCCTGTCCCGGCAGCCAGAAGGCGGCGTGGCTCGGCTCCTCGCCGGGCTTCGGGCTCTGGTCGATGGCGAAGACCCAGAGCTGCTTGACCGCGTCCTTGCCCGCGGTCAGGCGGTTGCCGTAGGTCCGCCGCGAGGTGAAGACCACCCAGGTGTAGCCGCCCGAGGCGATCGGCGCGAAGGTCGGCTCGTAGTTGTAGGAGTGGTCGCGGTCGCCGGCGGCGAAGGGGTAGTCGTCGCCGTTGACGTTCTTGAGGCGGTACTCGAGGCCCGCCTGATCGACGCTGGCGAGGTAGAGGTCGCCGCGGCTGTAGCGGGTGTCGAGCGAGTTCGGGTAGGAGCCGCGGTGGTAGACGATCCACTTGCCGTCGGGCGACACGCTCGGGAAGGTGATCCCGTTGAGGTTCGGATCGGCGCCGGCGTCGACCAGCGGGATCGGCCCGGTCGCCTTCTTCAGCTGGTGGTCGTACACGTAGTAGACGAGCCCGAGCGTGTTGTGATCGATGGCGGCGATCAGCTCGCCGTTCGGCGCGAAGGCCGGCATGTTGAGCTGGATCCCCTCGAGGCCGGTGTCGAGGAGCTTCACGCCGGTGACCGCGTCCCACATCCCGTCGCTGCCGCCGGGCGGGCCCGGGAGCGGCGCGGCGTTCTCAATCAGCACCGTGCCGTCGGGCGAGATCGCCGGCATCGCCCAGTTGCGCACCGGCTTGCCGACGCTCTGGATGTCGAGGACCGGCACGTTGTTCGAGAGGTCGAAGGTCGAGACCGCGATGTCTCCGCCGATGATCAGGGTGTTGCCGTCGGCCGAGACCGAGTGGCAGGTCGAGCAGCCGTTCTGGCCGGCGGCCGCCAGGAAGTCCTCGGGCGCGTCGGCGCCGGGGTTGATCCGGAGGACGCGGCCGAGGCTGTTCGCCCAGTAGTAGACGCTGCCGTCGAGGGCGCCGCTGGCGATCGTCCAGGTGTGATCGACGACGACCTTGGCGACCTGCTCGCCGGCCTTGAGGCGGCTGACCTTGAGGTTGACGTCGCCGCCCGAGGCGGTCGCCGTGACCTTCGACCAGAGCGCGGGATCGATGAGGAAGCGCGAGGGCGGATCGGCGGTCTGGAAGACCTGGACGTCGAGGTACTCGTTCTGCAGGCGGATCAGGTACTTGTCCCCGGCCGCGCCGCCGTCCCACATCATCTCCGGCGCCCGCAGGTCGAGCGGGTAGACCATCCGGTCGTAGGGGTAGAGCCAGGCGATCTCGGCGTCGGGATCGATCGCCCCGAGGAGGAGCTCCTTGTCGGCGGGATCGAGGGGGCCGAGCGGCTCCGAGACCTCGGTGAGGACGACCTTGAGGAGCCCCTTCGCGGCCTTGCCCATGTACTGGGCGATCACCTCGGTCTCGCCGCCCTTGGCCCCGATCCCGCCGGCGAGGCCGTTGGGATCGATCGTCGCCACCCCTGGTGTGCCCAGGCTCCACGACGCCTTGATCGACTCGCCGCCGTAGAGCGCGTCGAAGTCAGCGACCTCGGAGACCCCGTTCTCGACGAGGACGGTCGCCTCCGGCGGGGTCACCTCGAAGGGCGGCGGCGGCTCGTCGGTGGTCGAGCCCGCGCTCTCGGACTCGCTCGCGGTCGCGCCGCCCGTGCTCGAGGTCGAGGTCGTGGCGTCGTCGGTGGTGCTCGCGTCGCCGCTGGTCGACGAGCCGTCGGTCGCCGACGCGCTCGCGGCCGAGTCGCTCACCGACGCAGCGACGGTGTCGCTGCTGGCGCGGCCGGAGTCGTCGCCGCAGGCCGCCAGCGTCAGCGCGAGCGCGACCGGGAGGGCGAGGGAGAGGAGGGGGCGAGCTTGGGTGTGCATGGGGAGCCTCGTCGGTCGCGAGAGGACCGTCTTCGCAGCATCCCCCCCACGTCGGTCGCTGCAAAGGGGTCAAGACCCCCTGCACGGTCCCCGGGGATCCGCGGTGGGAGTCGCAGCCCGCGGGGGTCGGCCCTGCGAAGGCGCTTGCCGAGGGTCGTCGACCCCAGCCCCTCGCGGGGATCCTAGGGGTCGTAGATCGTGCTGTAGGTCGCCGGGAACGCGCCCTCCTCGACCGGGCCGTGGCTCAGGAGGGCGTCGAGGAGCGCGCAGCGGGTCGCCTCGGCCCCCACGTCGCAGCTCGCCTGGGCGACGAGGAGATCGTCGATCGTCACCTCGAGCTCGTCGCTCGGTCGCAGCGCCCGCGAGATGATCGCGTTCGGGTGGTCGATCGTCGGCGACGGCCGCTCGCCGCGGTGGCAGATCCCGCAGGTCGTCAGGACCTCGTCGTAGCGCAGGTGCTCGAAGGGCTTGTGCTCGGGGATCGGCAGGGCCACCGGCATGATGAGCTCGCCCTTGAGCGACTCGGTCTCGCCGACTCGCTCGCCGAACTCGAGGAGCCCCTGGCCGGGGCCGTCGAGGACGATCGAGAGGGTGAGGCCGCCGAGGAAGAGGAAGATCCGCGGGCTCTTGGGGTCGTTCGCCGGCTGGGCGCTGAACTTGCTCGTGATCGCCTGGATCGCCAGCGGGCGGTCGAGGCTCTCGACCACGCAGGCGACGTCGACCGGCTCCGGCAGCGCGCCCAGGAGCGCGAGCGCCTCGGCGATCGTCTGCGGCGCGCCGAGGCCCGGCGGGGCGACGCAGCGGCGCGGGGCCGGCTCGGGGTCCGTCGTGTCGTCGGTGTCGACGCCCATGTTGGTGTCGCCGTCGCTGTCGCTCGCGCTCTCGCTGCCCTCGTCGCCGCTCGCCTCGCTGCCGCTCGCCTCGCCCGTGACCGCGCCGCAGGCCGACCCGCCGAGGGAGGTGGCGAGGAGCGCGGCGAGGGCGAGGGTGACGCGGGTGCTGGGCATCGGCGGGACCCTCCGACGATCGCCCGCGACCTCGGCTCGCGCAAGGCGATGGGCGCCCTGCGTGATCTTTGCGGCGGCGCCCTGGCGCTCAGGTGTGGCTGGGCAGCGGCTGGACGCCGAAGCGGATCAGGGTGGCGACGACCTCGTCGATGTCGACCGGCTTGATCAGGTGGGCGTCGAAGCCGGCCGCGTCGACCGCGACCCGATCGTCCTGGCGGCCGTAGCCGGTCATCGCGATCAGGACCGTCCGGGTCGTTCGGGGATCGGCCCGCAGCCGGCGGGCGAGCTCGTAGCCGTCGATCCCGGGGAGGCCGATGTCGAGGAGCGCGGCGTCCGGGCGGAGCTCGGTGATCAGCTCGAGGCCGCGGAGCCCGTCGGGGGCGGCGTCGACCGCGAAGCCGTCGTCGAAGAGGAGGGCGACCAGCGTGTCGCGGATCTCTCGGTGATCCTCGACGACCACGACCCGACCCGGCCCCGCGGCCTTGGCCGCCGGCTGGGTCGCCTCGCCGTCGCTCGCCTCCTCCTGCGGGCCCTCGACCTGCGGGAAGCGGACGACGAATTCGCTGCCCTGGCCGAGCCCCTCGCTGTGGACCTCGATCGCCCCGCCGTGGAGCTCGACGAGCTGATGCACGAGCGTGAGCCCGACCCCGAGGCCGCCCTGGCTGCGATCGAGCGTGGTGTCGGCCTGGACGAAGAGCTCGAAGATCCGCGCGCGGGTCTGGTCGTCGATCCCAGCCCCGTCGTCGCGCACGCGGATGATCACCTGGCCGTTCGCGTCGCCGGCCTCGATCTCGACGTGGCCGCCCTCCGGCGTGTACTTGATCGCGTTGGTCAGGAGGTTGTCGAGGATCTGGACGATCCGCGCGGCGTCGCCGTGGACCCAGAGCGGGCGCTCGCCGACCTTGGTCGCGAAGGTGAGCCGGCGCTGGTCGAGGGCCTCCCGGTGCTGGGCGACGACGTCGCCGACGAGGCGCCGGAGCTCGACGATCGCCTTGCGGAGGTGGATCTTCCCCTGGGTCACGCGGGCGACGTCGAGGAGGTCGTCGAGGAGGCGCTGCATGTGCTTCGACTGGCGCCCGATCATGTCGAGGGAGCCGAGCACCTCCTCGCCGCCGGCCCCGAGGCGGCGCTCGATCAGCCGGAGCGCGTTGTTGATCGCCGCCAGCGGGTTGCGGAGCTCGTGGGAGAGCATCGCCAGGAAGCGGAGGACGCTCGCCTCGAACTCCTCGATCGTCGCTGGCGCTGATGGGGGCGGAGTCGGCGGCGTGTCGTCTGGCATCGCGTCGGCTTGCTCGGCAGAGGTCAGGGGGCGCTGCGTCCCCAACAAAGCGCAAATAGCACGGGCCCTGATCCGGAGAATCCGAATATTGTGCGAGGATTTTCGGCCTCGCGGCCTCCACCTCCGCGTCTCCTCGCGCTACGTAAGCCCGCGCGTGGGGACGCTCCGAGGGGCTACGGATGCGCGATCACCAGCAGGGTCGGCGCCCGCTCGAAGGCGCAGGCGAGCGCCCGCGCCTGGTTGTCAGGATCGAGCGCGGCCAGGCTCTCGTCGAGGACCACCAGGCGGGCGCCCTGGAGGAGCGCCCGCGCGAGGAAGAGGCGGCTGCGCTCGCCGTGGGAGAGCTGCCAGCCGCTCTCGCCGACGATCTGCATCATCCCGGCGGGCATCCGCCCGAGGAGCGGGCCGAGGCCGAGCTCGCCGCAGATCGACTCGGCGAGGGCGAAGTCCTCCGGGGTCGGCGGCCAGCGGCGACCCATCAGGAGGTTGAAGGCGAAGGTGCCGGTGAGGACGTGGTTGTCGTGGAACTGCGGGGCGGCGGCGACCCGGGCCCGCCAGCCGGGGCCGCCGTGGGTCGCCCGGTCGAGGCCCTCGAGGAGGAGGAGGCCGGCGTCGGGGCGGCGCAGGCCGATCACCAGCGACGCGAGGGTCGACTTGCCGCCCCCCGAGGCGCCCTCGAGGAGGAGGCGCTCGCCGACCCGGACGCGGAGGTCGCAGCCGGCGAGGACCGGCCGCTCGCGCGCCGGATAGCGGAAGGTGAGGCCGCGGGCCTCGATGAGCGGGAGCTCGCCGGCGTCGCCGGCCGCGCTCGCCTTGCCGTTGCCGTTGCCGCCCTCGCGGGCCGGCGGCGCGGCCCCGAGGTGGCGCGGGCGATCGTCGTCGCAGCGGGCGGCGGCGGCGGCCAGCGGCGCGACCTCCCGCCACGAGATCCAGAGGTCGGTGAGATCACGGAGGCCGCCGGCGAGGCCGACGAAGGCGTGGAGCGCGAGGAGGACCCCGCCGAAGGCGATCGCCAGCGCGCCGGTGCCGGGCTCGCCGGTGACCAGCGCCGGCCAGAGGCCGACGATCCCGAGGACCAGCCAGCCCCGCGAGGCGACGGTCGTCAGCAGGAGCGAGCGCCGATCCATCGCCGCCGAGCGCTCGAGGTAGAGGCCGGTCGCCCGGGCCTCCTCGTCGTGCCAGTGCTCAGGTGTCTCTTGGACCAGGCGAGTCGCGTGGCCGACCATCCGCTCGACGAGATCCTGGGTCATCGCCAGGCGCTCGCGCGCCCAGCTCATCCGGGTCCGCGCATGCCCGAGGCCGACCCGGAGGACGAGCGCGGTCCAGGCGACCAGGAGGGCGACGTGGAGGCCGCCGGCGGCCCCCTGGGCGAGCACCCAGGCGGCCATCGCCAGGTCGATGAGGGCCGAGAGGCTGAGGAGGCCGCGGAGCGCGAGCGCCTCGGCGGCCTCGGCCTCGTAGACCTGGGCGAGGAGCTGACCGCCGCCGCGGCTGCGGATCACGTCGGGGTCGATCGTCAGGGCGCCGACGAGGAGGCGGCGCTTGAGCCAGCCGCCGAGGAGGAGCGCGAGCTTGCCCTGCGACCAGGCGCCGACCAGGCGGAGCGGGATCATCGTCGCCAGCACCAGCGCCCAGGCGGCGAGCCAGCCGGCGTCGGCGCGGCCGGCGAGGATCGACCCGCCGATGATCCACCAGGCGAGGAGGAGGAGGCCGATCTGCGCGAGGTGGGCGAGGGCGGCGACGGTCACCCAGCGGCCGAGCCCCTCGTCGCGAGCCTGGACGGCGAGCGGGCTCGCGGGCGAGGGGCGGACGATCCAGAGGCCGGCGACGCGGCGGGTGGCGAGGCGCCCGCGGAGGAGGCGGGCGAGCGCCCGCGGGCGGCGGCGCGCGGGGACCCCGGCGGCGTCGAGGAGGCGCTCGCAGGCGGCGCGCTCCGGGGCCTCGAGGCGCCCGCAGAGCGCGCCCTTGAGGGCCGCGAGGGGGCGGCGGTGGAGCGCGCGATCGGGGCCGAGGAGGTGGACCTGGCCGCGCTTGGCGTCGCGGAGGGCGGCCAGGCGCGTCTTGCCGGCGGCGTCGACCACGCGGACGAGGAGGGGCCCGCCGCTGGCGAGGCAGGCGTCGAGATCGGCGAGGGAGGCGTCGACCGCCTCGAGCTCCACCCCGGCGTGGACCGCGAGGTGGGCGAGCCAGCGATCGACCGCGTCGACGTCGGCCGCCGGCGGCGGGGCGGCGAGGGGCGCCCGCGGGCTCGGCTGGGCGAGGCCGCGGGCGGCCGCGAGCGCGGCGATCGCCTCGTAGGCCTGGTCCAAGGGCCAGGTCGTTGCGACCAGGCAATCCGGGCCGCTCACGCGCCCTCCTCGGCCGCGTCCTCGCGGACCTGGCCCCGCTCCATCCGCAGCCGCCGCCAGCGCGGATCGCCCCAGAGGCGGCGCTGGACCTCGCGCTCGCGGGCGAGCATCGCCCCGTAGGGGCCCTCGAGATCGGCCGCCAGCGCCCGCGGCGGGCCGTCGGCGACCAGCGCCCCGCCGTCGATCACCAGCACCCGCGGGAACTCGAGGGTGAGCTCGACGTCGTGGGTGACGCAGAGGAGCGTCGCCCCCGGCCAGGCCCGGCGCAGGCGCTCCATCAGGACCTTGCGGCGGGCGCGATCGAGGCCCCGGAGCGGCTCGTCGAGGATCACCAGGCGGACCTTCTCGCGGAGCATCGCCCGGGCGAGGCGGACCCGCTGGCCCTCGCCGCCGGAGAGCCCCGCGCCGCCCTCACCGACCGGGCTCTGGAGCCCCGCGGGGAGGTTGGTGAGGACGTCGATCAGCTCGGCGCGCCCCAGGACCCCGCCGAGGTGATCGAGGCGCCCGGGCTCGGCGCCGTAGAGGAGGTTGTCGAGGAGCGGCCGCTGCCAGAGCTGGATCGCCGGATCGATCCACGCGCTGCTCCGCCGGAGGGTGGCGACGCCGTGGCCGTCGAGGGGCTCGCCGTCGACCCGCACCTCGCCGGCGGCGGCCGGGTGGAAGCCGAGGAGGAGGCCGACCAGCGACGACTTGCCGGCGCCCGAGGGGCCGACGATCGCGACCTCCTCGCCCGGCGCGATCGTCAGGTCGACGCCCTCGAGGATCGGGTTGCCGGCCGCGACCACGCTCACCCCGCGGAGCTCGATCGCCACCCCGGGCGCGCTCGGGCGGAGCTCTGGCGTCCGCATGCCGGTCTGCGCCGCCTCCTCGTCGGGGGCGCCGAGGGGCTCGAGGAGGCGGAGCGCGCGGGTGCGGTGGCCGGGGTAGAGGCGCGCGAGCTCGCCGATCCGCTGGCCGAGCTCGGGGAGGCGGAGCGCCCAGTAGACCAGGAGGAGGGTCGCGCCGACCTCCGCGCTCGCGCTCGCGTGGCGGCTGACCACAAGGACAGCCAGGGCGAAGCCGGCGACGAGCTGGACCCCCTGGACGGCGACGGCCGCCCGCAGGAGCGCGAGGCCGGTGCGGAACCACTCGACCAGGAGGTGCTCGTGCTCGCGGCGGACGGCGAGCGCCGCCCCGTGGGTGCGGATCGGCACCGCGCCGAGGAGGGCGTCGTGGTAGACCCGGCCGAGGACGCCGGCGTGGGTGCGGAAGCGGAGCGTCTGCTCGGCGAGCGCCGGCTGGGCCGCGAGCGCGAGGCCGACCAGGAGGATCGCCCCCGGCAGGACCAGCGCCGCCCCCGACGGATCGAGCCAGATCACCCCGGCGGCCGTCAGCGCGAGCGCGAAGATCGCCCGGAGGAGCTCGCCGGCGAGGCTCGGGAGGTCGCGGAGGCCGGTCAGCGAGTGCGCGCGCTCGGCCATGTCGGACATCAGGCGGCTGCGGAAGTAGCGGACGCCGAGGCGCGGGATCTTCTCGAGGAAGGCGACCCGGAGGCGGCCCTCGAGGCGGCGCCCCATCGCCAGCGTCAGGGCCGCGATCCCGAGCTCGAGGAGGAGGAGCGCGAGCGCGAAGAGGAGGAGCGCCCCCCAGGCGGCGAGGCGCTGGGTGACCAGGCCGAGCTCGGCGCCGAGGGTGATGAGGCCGCGGAAGAGCGCGACCTCGAGGAGGACGCCGGCGCTCGCCAGGAGGAGCGCGAGGACGAGGACGCCGGGCTGCGCGAGGCCGTCGGCGACGATCGTCCGCAGGAGGGTGAGGGCCGGCCGCGTCGGCCGCTCGTGGAGGGCGGCCGCGAGGTCGCGGGGGAGGGCGGCGGCGTCGGCCTTGCGCAGCCCCTTCACCTTGACGAGGACCGCGCCGCGGAGGCGGACCGACTCCGCGTCGCCGGGGATCCGCCGGGCCGACCAGCAGCGCGTCGGGACCTGGCCGTCGTCGGCCGCGTCGAGGGTCTCGTCGGCGATCGCCGCGAGCGCGCGGGCGGCCTCGGGGCCCCGCCGGAGGGCGCCGCCCTCGGTCAGCTCGGCGACCAGGCGGGCGCTCGCGTCGACGATCGCCAGGGTCCGCCAGCTCGGATCGGCGAGCGCGTCGCCCTCGAGCTTGGCCCGCTCGTGGGGGGCGCAGCCGAGGGCGCCCAGGCGCGCCCGCAGCGGGGCCAGGAACTCGTCGGAGCTCGCCCACTCCCGCCACTCGTCGGCCGGCACCGGCATCTCGTGGACGTAGAGGCGGCCGAGGAGGTCGCTGGCCCGCAGCCAGATCCGGCCGACCCCGGGATCCATCACCTGCACCCAGCCGCCGACCCGCCGCCAGATCACCGAGAAGTGGGTGTTGCCGTCGGGGAGGCGGACGACCGCGAGCGCCGGCAGGGCGTCGGCCTCCGGCAGGAGGACGTGATCGAGCGGGAGCATCACCTGCTCGGCGTCGAGGCCGAGGGCGACGGCGATGTCCTCGAGGGTGTCGATCGAGGTCCCGTCGACGTCGGTCTGGCAGGCCTCGCGGAGGCGGCCGTAGGAGACGTGGACCCCGAGCCCCTCGAGGAGGCACTTGAGCGCGGCCGGACCGCAGTCCATCGCCGAGCTCTGGATCACCTCGGGGGCGAGCCAGCGCCGGCGGATCATCGCCCCGGGGCTCCTTCGCCCGCCGGCGCGCCGGCCTGCGAGAGGCCCCGGCCAGCTGCCCGAAGGAGCAGGTTCGCCGGCGAGGTGCGCTCGACCTCGACCTCGAGGGCGCCGGGGAGCCCGTGGGCGAGGGGGATCGTCGTCGGCGCGTCGACGATCGCCAGCTCGACCCGGATCCGCCCGTCGCGGATCTCGCTGGCGACCCGCTCGACCTCGCCGCGGATCACCCCATACTCGGTCCAGGGGAAGCCGCTGAGGCGGAGCACCGCCGGCTGCCCGGGGGCGATCCGGCCGATCGCCGAGGCCGGATCGAAGTGGCCGACGATCCGCAGGCCGCCCGCCGGGACCACGGTGGCGACGATGTCCCCGGCCTCGACGTAGGCGCCGACCTCGAGGGGCGCGGCGTCGCCAAGCTCGCCGGCGATCGGCGCCCGGATCGTGTAGCGCTCGAGCTCGGCGGCGAGCTGGCGCGCGCGCGCCTGGGCGGCCGCTCGCTCGCCGCGGAGGCGCTCGAGGTCGGCCTCGATCCGGAGGATCGCCAGGAGGCGGTCCTGGACCTCGCGGGTCGCCTCCCAGCGCTGGCGCGAGCTCGCCGAGCGGAGCTCGCGGGTCGCGGCCGCGAGCTGGACGGCCTCGGCCTGGGTGCGCCTCGCCTCGGCGCCGCTGCTGATCTCGAGGCCCTCGAGCGCCGACACCTCGGTCGCCTCGGCCTCGGCGAGGCGGGCGGCCGCGACCGCCCGATCGAGGCGCGCGGCGGCCTCGCTCTGGGCGGCGCCGGCGGCCCGCTCGAGGGCGACGACGGCCTCGCGCTCCGAGGTGACCTCGCGCTCGCGGAGGCCGATGAGGGCGTCGAGCGAGGCGATCGTCGCGTCGACCTCCTCGCGGCGGAGCTCGGCCTCCACCGGGTCGAGCTCGATGAGCACGTCGCCGGCGGCGACCGGCTCACCGACCGTCATGGTCGCGGCGATCACCCGCCCCGAGGTCACGGCGGCGACCCGGTGGCCGGCGGAGCTCGCCTCGATCCGGGCGATCGCGGTGACCTCCCAGACGCCGACCTCGGCGCGGACGAGCCAGAGCGTCCAGCCGGTGAGCACCGTGAGCGCGACCGCGAGGAGCCCGAGGCCGGCGCGCGATCGATCGGCGCGGATCGATCGGAGGGTGTGCTCAAAGGGGTTGGGCATCGGCGACGCGCGGAGGGGGTCGCGTAGGTTCGCACAACGACGTGGGGTGCGACCATATCGACGTGTTGTCGCGGACGCCGATCCGCCGCCGCGCGCGCCCGCTCGCGTGAACGTGACGGATCCCGCAGATGTGCTCACGAACGGTGTTCATTGCCGCGCCCGCGCTCACCCTCGTCGCTGCGACATCGACGGATCCGTCGCCTTCAATCGGCGTCGGATGTCGCGGTGCGCCGCCGGGTGAAGCTCCGCCCCCGACTTTTTCGTCGCCCTGCTAGGGTCGACCTCGATGCCGCGGCTCCACCCGCTCGCCCCCTCCTTCGAAACACCCTCGCCGATCGTCGCCCGCCGCCAGGTCCACGGCGACATCATCCACGCCCTGGTCGCGCTCCCCGGCGGCGATCGGGTGTGGAGCGCGAGCGAGGACGGGCGGGCGATCCTCTGGTCGATCCCCGAGCTCCAACCCCTCTGCGAGATCGAGGGACCGGGGCCCTTCAACGACCTCGCGCTCGACCCTCGCGGCGAGATCCTGGTGAGCGCCCACGACGACGGCACCGCGCGCCTCTGGGACGCGACCTGCGGCGAGCCGGGTCCGGTGCTCCGGGGGCACGGCGACTTCGTCCGCGCGGTGGCGATCGACGGCCGCGGGATCGCCACCGCCTGCGAGGACGGCCACGTCCGCCTCTTCGATCACGAGGGCCGCCTTGTCCGAACCCTCGGCGACGGCGAGGGCGCCTGGGTCTCGGTGCTCCTCCACGACGGCAAGGTGATCGCTGGCCGTCGCGACAACCGCCTGGTGGTCTGGGACGCGGCGAGCGGCGAGGAGCGGCCGCCGCTCTACGTCGCCGAGACGAGGATCGTCGGCAACCGCCAGTGGTTCCTGGCGATCCCGAGCGGCGAGCCCCACGACGGCCACCGCCAGACCGGCCCGCGGGCGCTGGCGATCGGCCCGGACGGGGTCCTCTGGAGCGGCTCCGAGGATCTCCTCGGCTGGGAGCTCGCGCGTCGCGAGCGGATCGCGGTCCGCCGCGCCGCCTGGCAGGTCGAGGACATCGTCGCCGACGAGGCCGGGGTGGTCGTCGCCGCCCACGTCGTCGAGCTCTGGGATCGCCAGGGCGTCCATCGCCAGCTCCCGGGGCCCGAGCGGGGCGCCTCGGCGGTGGTCCGCGCCGGCGATCACCTGGTGGTCGGCGGCAGCAAGGGCGAGCTCCTGATCCTCGATCCCGACGTCGCCGAGCCGGTCGGGCGCCACGCCGACTACGTCCTCGGCCTCGAGGTCGATCCGGTCGCGCGCCTGGCCGCGACCGGCGACAGCGTCGGCACCGTCCGGGTCTGGGATCTCGAGGACGGGCGGATGCTCGCCTGCCTCGATCGCTGGCCCGAGCCCAACGATCACCCCTTCGTCTTCACCGGCGACGGCCGCCTGGTGACCAGCCGCGGCGACGGCGAGCCGGTCCTGACGATCTGGGATCCGCGCTCGGGCGAGGTCCTCCGCGAGCTCGAGGGCCCGAGCGATCGCAGCGAGCTCGGCGGCGTCCGCGGGCTGACGATGGTCACGCCGGGGGTGCTCCTGAGCGGCGGCCACCCGGGGATCACCCGCTGGGACCTCGCCAGCGGCCACCACGACCGCCTCGCCGGTCGCACCCAGCAGGTCTCACGCCTGGTCCCCGATCCCTCCGGTCGCTTCGTGGCGACGCTCGGGTGGTTCAGCGCGGGGGTGTTGCGCGGCGAGGAGAGCGACATCATGCGGACCCAGGAGCACCTCCAGATCTGGTCGATCGAGCGCGGGGTCCTCCTCCACACCTACGCCGGGCGCTTCCCTGAGGGCGAGCGCTTTGGCCTCGACTTCGGCGCGCCGGTGGCGGTCGAGGGCGGCTGGATCTCCCGCTCCGGGGCGCGCGCGGGCGAGCTGGCGCGCTGGGAGCCCGCGCGTGAGGGGCCGGTCGCGACCCTTGATCTCGGCGGGTCGATCTCCGAGCTCGGCCCTGCGGGCGCCGATCTCTTCGCGCTCCACCGCCCGCCAGGCGCCGCCGCGGAGGAGGGCGACGAGGACGAGGGGCCAAGCGACCTCCTGACGCTCGTCGACGCCGACCTCCGCCCCCTGGGATCCTTCGAGATGCCGCTCCGCGCCCGTCACGTCGCCGCCGACGACGCGCGGATCGCCGCCACCGATCTCGACGGCCGCCTCGTCCTCCTCGATCGCCAGGGGGCGCTCCTCGCCGAGCTCGATCTCCGCGGCGCCGCCTACCGGCTCGCGCTCGCCGGCGATCGGATCGTCGTCGGCATGGCCGACGGCCGGGTCCACGTCCTGGCGATCAGAGGATGAAGGGGATCACGGCCTTCCGCGCGGGCGGATACTCCGGGAACTTCTCGCGGTACCAGCGGTGGTGGCTGAGCGCCCGCGGCACCAGGTTGGCGGCGGTGAAGACCGCGAAGGAGAGCCCCGCGAGCGACCAGGTGGCGATCGCCCAGCCGCACCACTCGACCAGCTCGCCGAAGTAGTTGGGGCAGGAGACCAGCTCGAAGGCGCCGCCCCGCGGGATCTTGTAGCCGCTCTCGCCGGGCGCCCGGAGGTTGCGGAGGCTCCGATCGCTCATCCGGTTGAGGGCGTAGCCGAAGGCGAAGAGGGCGGCGCCGACGAGGAAGCGGGGATCGACGAGCCAGGAGGCGTCGTAGCTCGCGAGGTGGGAGATCGCCCGGGCGTTGACGTAGGCGTTGACGCAGTTGAAGAGGAAGCCCATCCCGACCACGCTCATCGGCGTCGGCTTGCCGCCGGTCCGCAGGAGGAAGGGGTAGATCAGCGTCCGCTGGACGTAGTGCGCCTGCCACATCGCCAGGAGGACCAGCGGCGCCAGCGACCACGCGTGATCGCCGGCGAAGAAGACCGCGAGGAAGCCGAAGACCGACGGCGACTCCATCACGATCCAGGCCGCGCGGGTGTTCATCCCCGGGCCCCAGCCGCCGCGGCTGTGGCGGCCGTAGGGGGCGCTGACAAAGGCCAGCGCGACGACCGTGAGGATCGAGCTTGCGAGGACTCCGAGGACCAGCCAGGCGTGGATCTGCGCCTCATCCATAGGCGGCGAACGCTAGTGCGCCCTCCGCGAAAAGTCACCGATTATCGGCGCCCCGGCGGGTCGTCGCGGCGACGATCCGCGGCGCGACGAAGGATGAATTCACGGCGTCGATCCGGCACTCGACGCTCGAGGTCCGGACGCGACATCCGCGTCGGCGCGCCTCTGCGTCGGCGTCGAAGCGACGAGTTTCTCCCGCTCATCCTGTGAAAAGTCCGAGAAATGTGAAACTCGACACATCGGGGGCAGGCGCCCACGAATGACTTGCGGCCGCCGTGTCGTCGCTCAGCGAGCGAGGGCGAAGGACCACGCCTGGGGGCTGGCGACAGAGCCGAAGGGCGTCACTCGCATCGGGGAATCCCCCGTCTTCGAGGGGATGTCTCTCGTTCGATCGCGGAGGTCATCGCTACGCACCTTCCCAGTACGTCGGCGGACCTCCCTCGGATCGCGGGCGATCTGCGATCGCTGCGCGAGCGTCGTCACCGACCCTGGAGACCCGCCGACCGGCTAGTCACCGCGCTCTGCGTCGCCGAGCCTGGCGAGCGCGAGGTCGAGGAGCGCGAGCACATGATCCCTCCGCCGCGCGAGCGCGTCGGCGGCGAGGACGTCGCGGCCGAAGAGATCGGAGAGGAGCGGCTCGTAGAGGAAGGGCGCGATCAGGGCCCCGAAGATCGACGTGATGATCTCGTCGACGCCCGCCGATGGGTCGCCGCTGACGAGCGGGCGGAGGGCGGCGAGGAGGGGACGGAGGTGCTCGCCGGCGATCCGCCGGAGGTGGGGATCCCGATCGAGGAGCGCCCGCTGGATCAGCCGCGGGAGGTCGCGGTCGGCCGCGAGGTGATCGAGGTAGGCGCCGACCAGGTGGCCGAGGCGGGCGCGGAGGTCTCCTTCGCCGCGGAAGGCCGCGAGGAGGCGCGCCCGCAGGCCGGCGAGCGCCCCCTCGAGGACCGCGGTGTAGAGGCCCTCCTTGGAGCCGAAGTGGTAGCGGACGAGGGCCGGGTTGACCCCGGCCTCGCCGGCGATCGCCCGCACCGATGCGCCGTGGAAGCCGACCTCGGCGAAGACCCGCGCGCCGGCGGCGAGGAGGGCAGCCGCCGTCCGGTCGCCGCGCTCCTCCCGGCCGTCGCCGCGTCCGGGGTCGCCCGAGTCCGCCATCGCCCGCGTTTTGACACGAGGAGGGCGCCGCTGGCCAGCGCTCGTGCGGGAGCGCGCATGGTAGAATCCGCGCATGATGACGCGCGCTCTGATCCCCTTCGTGGCCGTCGCCCTCATCGGCGCGTGCGGCGATGACTCGACGACGAGCGCGACGGAGGGGGGATCGAGCGGCACGACCGCGGCCTCCACCAGCGGCGGCAGCACGAGCGGCGCGACCTCGACGACGAGCTCCAGCGGCGGCGCGAGCGAGAGCGCGAGCTCGACGAGCGGCGCGAGCTCGACGAGCGGCGGATCGACCGGGAGCACCGGCAGCGCGACCGAGAGCACGACGAGCGGCGATCCCTCGACCAGCGGGTCGACGGGCGGGAGCTCGGGGAGCACGGGCGGGGCCTGCGTCGACGGCGAGATCGTCTGCGAGGAGGGCGGCGCGGCGCTCTGCACGGGCGGGGTCCTCGGCGCGCCGACGCCCTGCGACGACGCCTGCGTCGACGGCCTCGGCTGCGTCCTCTGCACGCCGGGGGACAAGAGCTGCGACGGCGACGACGCGCTCGTCTGCGCGGACGACGGCCAGAGCTGGGGCGTCGCCGACACCTGCGATCCCGTCCAGGGGATCTTCTGCAACCCGGACTTCGGCGCCTGCGACGGCCCCTGCGCGCCCGACAACCTCCAGCTCGACTACCTCGGCTGCGACTACTTCCCGACGGTGACGATGCAGCTCGACGGCTGGAACGGCGGCACCAAGATCTTCGCGGTCACCGTCGCCAACACCGCCGACAAGAGCACCGACGTCACGGTCACCCGCGGCGACAAGACGGTCGCCACCGCCAAGGTCGATCCAGGGAGCGTGAAGATGATCGCGCTCCCGTGGATCCCTCAGCTCACCAAGGGCACCGGGCCGACCGCGCTGGTGGAGGGCGGCGCCTATCGCCTCCGCGCCAACAACCCGGTGACGGTGGTCCAATTCAACCCGCTCCTCGCCGACTTCACCAACGACGCCGCGCTCCTCCTGCCGACCAACGCCTGGGATGACGCGGCGATGGTCGCGGCCGCGCCCCACTGGGTCTCGGAGCAGGATCCCAACGTCAAGCTCCCGGGCTTCTACGCGGTCGTCGCCCGCGAGGACGCGACCACGGTGACGCTCCACCCCGGCGCCCTCGCCAAGGTCCAGGCGGGCGCGGGGGTCGCGGGCGACGGCAGCGGCGAGGTGATGCTGAACGCGGGCGACGTCCTCCAGGTGCTCACGGACGTCGGCGGCGACCTCACCGGCACCCGGATCACCGCCGATCGGCCGATCCAGGTGATCGCCGGCCACAAGTGCACCAACATCCCGGCCGACGTCGACGCCTGCGATCACCTCGAGGAGGCGATGTTCCCGCTCGCCTCCCTCGGCAAGACCTACCTCGTCGGTCCGCCGGTGCAGTCGCCCAACGACAAGCTCGAGAAGGCGCAGGTGGTCCGGGTGATCGCCGCCGAGGACGACACCAACCTGGTCTTCACCCCGGATCAGGGGGTGATGACCAAGCTCGCCAAGGCCGGCGACTTCGTCGAGCTCCCGCCCTCGACCGCCCGCTACCGGGTCGCCGGCGACAAGCGGATCCTCGTCGCCCAGTACATGGTGGGGCAGGCGGGGGGCTACGGGCAGAGCGATCCGGCGATGGTCCTGGCGGTCGCCGTCGACCAGTACCGCGAGTCCTACCTCTTTCATGCGCCGACCACCTGGGCGAGCAACTACGTCGACGTGATCGCCCCCGACGGCGCGACGGTGAAGGTCGACGGGGCCGCGGTCGGCGGCTTCTCGTCGATCCCCGGCACTGGCTTCGGCCTCGCCCACGTCAAGCTGAGCAACCAGGGCGACGGCAACCACACGCTGAGTGCGAGCGCGAAGGTCGGCATCGCGATCTATGGAGTACAGAGCTTCGGCTCCTACTGGACCGTCGGCGGCCTCGACCTCGAGCACTTCTAGAAGAAGGAAGCAGGAGCGCGACGCCTCCTCGCGGCGTCGTCGTGATCGCCTCGACGAGTCGAGAATTCGTCAGCGATCACGACACGATCAGCGCGCGGCAAAGGGCGCGGCGAGGGCCTCGATCCGGGCGAAAGTGCGCGCTCGCGGAGCCCCGAGATCCCTGCGCGTACGGCGCCTCCCGCGGCCTGCGTGCGGCGCGCCCCGGCCGCCGGGCTGGCGCGTCCCGCGAAACGCTGGCTTGCCCCGTCTACCAGAAGCTTGACGCGTTTACTGAACGAGTGTTACGACCGCGCGTGCGTTCAGTATGAACGCGGGTCTGGCAACGATGCTAGAGCACTCATCAGGCTTTCCCCGCGGCGGCTCCCTCCTTCAAGCCCTTGAGGCCGATTCGAGCGGTCCGAATCGAACCTCAAACCCCGCGGGGGAGCCTGATGTTTTTTCCAGGCGCCGCAGCCGGACCCGCGCGCCCGACCCGAGCAAGCTCGCCGCCGTCGAGGCGGAGCTCCTCGAGGGCGAGCACGCCGACGTCGTCGCGGTCCACCGCACGCCGCCGCGACCCGGCGAGCACGGCGAGTGGCCGCACCCGCTCGATCCTCGCCTCGCCGCCGCGCTCGCGGCCCGTGGCATCGATCGACCCTACCGCCACCAGGCCGACGCGCTCGCGGCCCTCGCCGGCGGAGGTGATGTCGTCCTGGCGACCGCGACCGCCTCCGGCAAGTCGCTCGCCTTCCAGGTGCCGATCATCGAGGCGGTGCTCGCCGATCGGCGCGCGCGGGCCCTGATGCTCTTCCCGACCAAGGCCCTCGCGCGCGATCAGGTGCGGGGGCTGCGGGAGCTCGGCGACGGGCTCTGCGGGGTCGGGGTCTACGACGGCGACACGCCGCCGGACGAGCGGAGGGCGGCGCGGAGCCGGGCCCACGCGGTCGCCACCAACCCCGACATGCTCCACCGCGGCCTCCTGCCGCACCACGACCGCTGGGGGGCCTTCCTCGCCAACCTCCGCTACGTCGTGATCGACGAGATCCACGCCTATCGCGGGGTCTTCGGCTCCCACGTCGCCAACGTCCTCCGCCGCCTCTGGCGGGTCTGCGGCTACCACGGCGCGCGGCCGCAGATCATCGCCTGCTCGGCGACCATCGCCAACCCGCGCGAGCTCGCCGAGGGGCTCTGCGGGCGCCCGGGCTTTCACCTCGTCGATCAGGACACCTCGCCGGCGGGGCCGCGCACCTTCGTCGTCCTCAGCCCCAAGGTCGTCGACGAGGTCACCGGCGTCCGCCGCGACTACCTCAAGGTCACGCGGGCGGTGACCTCGGTCTTCCGCCGCGCTGGCGTATCCACGCTCGCGTTCTGCCGGACCCGCAAGGCGGTCGAGCTGCTCACCCGCTACATGCGCGAGGACGAGGTCGGCTGGACCCCCGAGGGGCCGACGCCGATCGACAGCGCCGCCTGGGCGCGGGCCGAGCGGTCGATCCGCGGCTACCGCGGCGGCTACTTGCCGGAGCGCCGCCGCGAGGTCGAGCGCGCGCTCCAGGCCGGCGAGGCCCGGCTGGTGGCGGCGACCAACGCGTTGGAGCTCGGGGTCGACATCGGCGGCCTCGATGCGGTGGTCCTCGCCGGCTACCCCGGCACCCGGGCGGCGACGATCCAGCGCTCGGGGCGGGCGGGCCGGCGAAGCGCGCCCTCGCTGACGGCGATGGTGCTGACCTCGGATCCGCTCGACCAGTTCGTCGGCGCCGATCCGGGCTTCCTCTTTGACACGCCGCCGGAGCACGCGCGCCTCGACGCCGACAACCCGGAGATCCTGATCCCGCACCTCCGCTGCGCGGCCCATGAATTGCCGATATCGGCCGACGAGTCGATCGCCGGGATCGAGCCGGCCGATCTCTTGCCGGCGCTCGACTACCTCGGCGAGCGCGGGGTCCTGCGGCGCGAGGAGGACCCGGACGGGCGGATCCTCTACTTCGCGATCGGCGACGCCTTCCCGGCCGACAAGGTCGACCTCCGGAGCAGCATCGAGGAGAACTTCGCGGTCGTCGAGCTCGCGCCGGGGACCGCCGACGACGGCCGGATCCTCGCCGAGGTCGACTTCGAGGACGGGCCCCTCTACCTCCACCCGGGGGCGATCTATCCGATCGAGGGGCGCACCTACGAGGTCCTCCGCCTCGACTGGGACGCCCGCAAGGCCTACGTCCGCGAGGTCCGGAGCACCTACTACACCGAGGCCGTGACCCAGGTGCGGGTGCGGGTGGTCGATCCGATCGCGGTCGACGAGGCGGCGGGCCACGGGGTCGGCTACGCCCACCTCGTGCGGACGGTGCCGGGCTTCAAGAAGCTCCGCTTCGGCTCCCACGAGAACATCGGCTTCGGGCCGGTCGGGCTCCCCGACCTCGAGCTCCACACGGTCGCGGCGTTCTGGTCGCTGCCGGCCTCGGTGCTCGCCCACCTCACCGATCCCGGGCGGCGGGCGGCGGCCGCCCTCGCGGTCGCCCACGCGATCCACCACTGCGCGGCCCTCGTGCTGATGTGTGACGTCCACGATCTCGGGCATGCGGTCACCGCGAGCGCCGAGCCCGGGCAGCTCGGCGCCTGGGCCCACGTGATCGAGGCGCGGCGCGGCAAGGTCGAGAGCGACGCCTGGCTCCACGCGAGCGCGATCCCCAGCATCCACCTCTATGACAACATGCCGGGGGGCGCCGGCCTGGCGACCCAGGCCTACGCGCTCGGGGTCGATCTCTTCGAGCGGATCCTCCGGGTGATCGAGGGTTGCCGTTGTCGGCAAGGTTGCCCGACCTGCCTCGGCGCCCAGGCGGTCGATCCCCTGCGCGACGCGCCGACGAGCCTGCGCTCCGACGCGATCGAGCTCCTCCACGCGCTCCGCGAGGCGGTCGGGTGAGGCTGCGGGCGCGCTTCGCGGTCTCGCGGATCGCCGGGTCGCCGACCCAGGCCGCGGGATCGCAGGCGCGCTCGGAGGACGGGGCGGTCGGCGAGTCGGAGCCCGAGGATGCGGCGGCGGCGACGTCGGCCGTGCCTGTGCGGCCACGCGAGCCGCTGAGGCCGGCCGCGTCAGCTCCCCACGACCGGCACGTGCCCTTGGAGGCTCGTCCACCGGCCTCGGCGGGAGGGGGGGGGCGCTCATCCCCAGCGGTCGAGCTCCCGTCGGCGGACGTTCAGGTTCGAGCGGCGCCGGAGCTGATCAAGCGCGCGTCTTCGTCGGCCCTGCGCGAGACGGCGGCGATCCGCGCCACGTCGATCCCGGAGCTCGCGGACGGCGAGGCCTCGCGCCGCTATCGCCTCTACCGCCCTGCGGCGAGCGTCGGTCCAGTCGGGCGCGATGTGCATGCGCCGGCGGTCGCTCCGTCGGCGCGCCTGGGCGACGCGGCGTGTCCATCGGTCGCCGCTCCGCCGGAGCCAGGCGCCGTGACGCGTCCGGTCGCCGCCTCGCGTTCTGGCCACGCGGCGCGTCCATCGGTCGCTGCGCAGAGACAGCCGGGCGTCGCGGCGCGCTCGACCATCGCCGACGCATCCGCGGCCGAGCGAGCGACGGGCCGCGCCGACGCGGGCGGCCTCGCGGCCACCCAGGTCCGCGAGCACGACGGCTATCGGGTGCTCACGCTCCGCTTCCCGCTCGCGCCCGGAGGCGCCCGGGCGCCGCTCCTCGGCGGCGCGCTGGGGCGCCTCCACCTGCCGACCGCGACGCGCTGGTCGGCGATCGACCGGGTGCTCAGCGCCGCAGCGTCGACCGTGGAGGGCGGCGGCGCGCCGATGATCGCCCTCGACACCGAGACCACGGGGGTCTCGACCAACGCCGGGACGATCGCCTTCCTCATCGGCGTCGCCTTTTTCGAGGCCGAGGCGCTGGTGGTCGAGCAGTGGCTCCTCCACCGCCTCGCCGCCGAGGCGGCGATGCTCCGGGCGCTCGCGGCGGCGCTCGACGCCCGCTGCGGGCCGGCGAGCGCGCTCGTCACCTTCAACGGCGCCTCCTTCGATCTCCCGCTGCTGCGGACCCGCTTCGCCCGGGCGGGCCTGAGCCCGGCCTTCCTCGGCGCCCGTCACCTCGATCTCCTCCTCCCAGCCCGGCGCCTCTGGCAGGGGGAGGGGCCCGACTGCCGGCTCACCACCCTCGAGCGCCGCCACCTCGGGGTCGTCCGCCGCGACGACGTCGAGGGCCACGCGATCCCGCCGGCGTTCTGGCGGTGGATCGAGGCGCCGCAGGAGCGGGCGGCCGCCGCCCTCATCGATCGGGTCTGCGCCCACAACCAGGTCGACCTGATCACCCTGCCGGCGCTCGCCGAGGTGATCGCCGCGACCCTCGAGGGGCCGCGCTCCCTCGCGGAGGCGCTCCGGGTCGCCCGCCTCGAGCACGGGCGCGGCGAGGACGCGCGGGCCGTCGAGGTGCTTGGGCCATGGCTGCCGGCGCTCGACGAGCTCGACGCGCTGGCGGTCGACGGCGCTCCGACGCCAGCGCGCGCCGACGGTGGCGCTGAGGAGCGAGCCGCCCAGCGGCGCGAAGGCGAGGACGCGCGCGCAGCCGAGCCCCCCGTCCGCGCGGTGGCGGCGCGTGGCGTCCATACGCCCACTGGTCGCCACGCCCTCGGCGGCGTCCGGGAGCGGATGGCCCGGCTCGGGATCGGCGCAGGTCCGGGCCCGCGGGCCCTGCCGCAAGTCCGTCGGATCCGCGCCGACGGCGAACGCGGCGAACGCGGCGAAGGCGATCCCGTCGTCGACCCACCAGCGGCCCTGCGGGGAGAGGCGCGCTCCGAGCCCCCGACCGCGACCGCGAGCCGGCCGCCAGGGGAGGGGACGCGCGGGGCGCGGGCCAGCGCAGAGCGCCCGATGGCCCCCCCGGCCGTCCTCCGCGAGGCCTGGGCGATGGCCGCCCGCGCGCTCCGGCGGCTCGGGGAGGATCGCCGGGCGGCGGGCCTCTGGGCGGCGATCTGCCGGGCCGCGCCGGGGGACGCCGAGGCCCACGAGGCGCTCGCCAAGCTCCTGGAGCACCGCCTCGGCGATCTTCCGCGGGCGCTGGCCGTCACCCTCGCCTCGTCGGCCCCCTCGCCGAGGCGCCTCGCCCGGCTCCGCCGCAAGCTCGCGAAGCACTCGCATGGAGCGGCGGAGTCGGTGTACGGTTGAGCGGTCCGTGGGTCGCCCTCGAGAGAGAAGTCCGCGCCTGGTGGCGATGTTGCTCGGGTGTAGCGTCGCCCTCGGCGGCTGCACGACCCTGACCACCCAGCTCGATCCGCCCGACATCGCGGCGATGGAGCAGGTGACAGATCGCGCCGAGCGCGAGCAGCTCTACACCGACAACTCGATCTACCGCCACCAGGAGCCCCAGGGGATCCGCTACACGAAGGGCAACCACCCGAGCTCGCCGCGGCGGAGCTGGCAGTCGCTCGACGCGATCCTCCGCTCGGACGCGGCGGCCTCCGAGGCGCTGCCGACGGGCAAGCTCCTGGCCGCGCGGATCCTGACCGCCCTCACCCTGGGCGCGGCGATGGTGATGATCACCGGGGCGGCGGCCTCGGCCCGCGAGGGTCTCGACTTCAAGAACCTCGGCGGAACCGGGGCGCTCCTCCTCGGCGGCGGCGTGGCCAGCGTCGGCTTCGCGATCGGTGCAGGCGTCTCCTACAACCAGGCGCGCAAGGGCTACGACCGCGCCGTGGACATCTACAACGAGAGCTTCGGCATGCGCCTCGGGATCCTCGACGGCAACGGCGAGTACCGCCCGCCGCCGGGGGTGATGGTCGACGACGAGGGCTTCGTGATCCTCACCGACGTCGAGACCGGGCCGCCGAAGCGGGTGATCTTCCTCCCCGAGGGCCCGCTCCCGCCGCCGCTCGCCGTCGACCCCGAGTCCGGCGCGCCGACGACCCTCGACGCCGAGACGATCAGCGCGGGCCTGACCGGCGCCCGCGAGGCGGCCGAGCGCGAGTGTCGTCCGCTCGCCACCGCCGGCCGCAGCGTCGCCGCCGAGGTGACGATCGACGGCCCGACCGGGACGATCCGCCAGATCGTCTCCGACAACGATCCGGTCGGCGCCTGCGTCGCGTCGCAGCTCTTCCAGGCCCGTTTCCCGCCGATCGCCGCGGCCGAGCAGGTGTTCACCGCGACCGTCGGCTTCTGAACGGGGCGTCGACGGCCCGACGACGACGGCTCGGCGGCTCGCCGCGCGCCTTGCGAGGCCCGGCGTGGCGCGCAAGACTCCCTCCTCCGCGATGACCGCTCCCCTCCGCACGATCGTCCTCCTCGGCCTCGGCGCGCTCCTGGCGATCCCGGCGTGCAAGGAGCCCACCGGCCCCGAGCGCGAGATCTCGGGGGCTCGCCTCTACGCCCAGAACTGCGCCCGCTGTCACGGCCTCGACGGCAAGGGAGGGGCCGAGGCCCCGCCCGGGACCCGCGATCTCAGCGATCCCGGGTACATGAGCATGCTCACCGACGAGCGCATTCGGAACACGATCAGGATGGGCAAGCCGCCGACGATGCCGGCCTTCGGCCGCCAATTCGCCGAGCCCTCGCTCAAGGTGCTGGCCGCCTACGTCCGCCAGCTCAGCGCCACGAAGCCGGCGTCGGCGCCGGCGCCCGCGGCCGCCGGCGAATAGGCGAGGCCAGGCGATGACGCGCGGCCAGGTCGAGCTCTGGTGGCCGGGCAAGTACGACGCCGACGGTGAGCGGGCGGCGATCCCCAGCCCGGGGGCGACGATCGAGCCCATCGCCTGCCACGGCGACGCCGACCCCGGGCGCGGCCTCCTGGTCCACGGCGACAACCTCGCGGCGATGGACGCCCTCCTCCGCGCCGGCGGGCCGCGGATCGACCTCGCGGTGATCGATCCGCCCTTCGCCACCGGCGGGGCCTTTGAGGTCGTGACCGCGGTCGGCGAGGGCGAGGCGACGATCCGCGCGCCGGCCTACAGCGACCGCTGGGAGGGCGGCGTCGCCGGCTTCCTCGCCTTCCTCGATCCCCGCCTCCGCCTCCTCCACCAGCTCCTCGCCGACGACGGGTCGCTCTACGTCCACCTCGATCCGACGGTGGCCCACCCGGTGAAGGTGCTCCTCGACGAGATCTTCGGCGCCGAGGGCTTCCAGCGCGAGATCGTCTGGCGGATCGGCTGGGTCTCCGGCTTCAAGAGCCGCGCCCGCAACTGGATCCGCAACCACGACACGATCCTCTACTACGTCAAGGACCCGGCGCGCTTCACCTTCAACAAGAGCTACCTGCCCTATCCGCCAGGTTATGTCCGGCGCGACGGATCGCCGCCGAAGGGGAGGGGGATCCCGATCGACGACGTGTGGAACGCCGGCCCCGGCGACCTCGGCCGCAGCGGCGTCGACTCCCTCGACTCGATCCAGATCAAGAGCTTCAGCCGCGAGAAGACCGGCTGGGCGACCCAGAAGAACGAGAGCCTGCTGCGGCGGATCATCGAGGCCTCGTCGAAGCCGGGCGACCTCGTCGCCGACTTCTTCGCGGGCTCCGGGACCACGCTCGCGGTCGCGGCCGGGCTCGGGCGCCGCTTCGTCGGCTGCGATCGATCGGCGCGGGCGATCCACGTGGCGCGCAAGCGCCTGCGGGAGGACGGCGTCCCGCTGGTGCTCGCCCGCCTGCGGAGCCCACAGGAGGGGGAGGGGGCCGCCGAGGCGACGGAGGGGGCGCTGATCGACGACCAGGACGGGGTCGAGACCCGCGCCTTCGGCCCCCAGGCGGTCGAGCGCTCGGCGATCCTGGCCGCCCTCGACGACGCCGCCGCCCGCGGCCGCGCGTCGCTCCGGGTGATCGCCCAGCGCTGGGCCTTCGCGGCCGAGGCGGCGCCGTCGCGGCCGGGGATCGAGCTCGTCTGCCTCCACGATCGCGGCGACGAGGCGCCGATCGAGCGCCCCTGCCTCGAGGTCACCTGGGCCTCGGCGGCGCCCTGGAGCGTCGAGGTCGAGCTCGTCGGCTACCGCTTCAGCCGCCCCGATCTCCTCCCGGGCGCGCTCGATCCGGCGGCCCACCCCTGGCACGCGCTGATCGACGCGTGGTGGCTGGCGATCGACGAGGAGGGGCCGGGCGAGGCGCCGCTGCGGCCGCTCGTCGAGCGCCTCCGGGGTCGGCGCCGGCGCGCGCTCGAGCGGACGAGCGGGCCGATCGAGGCCCCGGCCCCGCGGGCGCGCGCGCGGCTGGTGATCGTCGACGTCTTCGGGCTCGCGACGACCTGGCCCTTCGAGCTGCGCTTCGAAGGGGACGGCGCGCTCGCCGAGGTGATCGCCGGGGTCGAGGTCGCGGGTTGATCGATCGAAGATGTCGCAAAGGACACGTTTGAAGCGCGCTCGACGGGGGCGCTAGGGGAGGTCAGGCCGCGCCGCCTCGTCGCCCCGACGCCGGCCGTCGCCGATCGCGTCATCGATCGGCGCCTCCTCGAGCTCCTTGATCGAGCTCGCCGCCGGGCGATCCGGCGTGAGGACCGCGCTGAGATCGAAGAGCGCGTTGCCGACCGCCGCCCCGAGGGCGAAGGAGCGGAGGCCGCCGATCCCCTGCGCACGCATCCGCCGGCGGTGGCGGACGAGGGCCGCGATCGCGAAGATCAAGATCAGCAGCGCGACCCCCTGGAGGACGCCGGCGCCGGCCTCCGGCGGCGGCGGGAGGTCGACGTCGACCGTCGGACCCTGGGGGCCGACGAGCGCGCTGAGGAGCGTCAGGAGCACGGGGAGACTCTAGCCGAGGCGGCGGCGCGAGCTGACAGGCCGCCGGCGCCGCGCCGACGACGTGGAGGCCGAGGAGCAAGAAGGCGGCGATGAGGAGCCCCGTCACGCCGTCGTGGGCAGTGCGGAGCGCGTCGCCCTCCACATCCTCTCGGATCGACGGCGCCAGACACGGACACTTCGAGGACCACGGCGAGCTGACGCTGCGTCACGACCAGGCTCGGATGCGAGCGCGCCGCGTGCGATCGACGACGCGCGGCCCCTCACGCGCGGAGATCCTGATTCAAGCGCTCTGGGTCGCCTGCTACCGTAGCGCCCGCCCATGGGTGCGCCCAAGCCCTCTCCGCAGCGGAGCCTCAGCTGGCTCGAGAGCCCGCGCCTGGCGAGCCTCGTCCACCCGACGCTGCTCAGGGAGCCGACGCTCGATCGCCTACGGGCGAAGATGCTGGCGATCCTCGGGATCCTCCTGACGACCGCCGGGCCGCTGATCGCCAGCGGCTACTTCCGCAAGGGCGAGGTGTTCTACGGCGGCGCCTTCCTCCTCTGCGCGGCGCTCGGGCTCGGCACCTTCGCGGCGATCCGCTTCGTCGGCTCGACCCGCCTGAGCAGCCACCTCGGCGCCTTCGCGCTCTGGATCGGCTCGCTGATCGGCACCTACGCCCTCGGCGGCGCCGACTCGATCGCCGCGCGGTGGTTCGCCGTCATCCCGGTCGTGGCCGCGGTCTTCGGCGGCGGCCGGGTCGGCCTCCTCTGGCTCGGGATCTCCTGGCTGACCTACGTGGCGATCACCTTCGCGCCGCGCTTCGGCCTCCAGCTCCCCGAGCCCTCCGCGGTCGGCGACGACCCGGTGCACCTGGTGGTGACGATGACCACCTTCATGCTCGTGATCCTCGCGCTCTTCGGGATCAGCGAGCTCCTCCGCTTCTGGCTGGTGCGCGAGCGGCAGGAGACCGAGGTGAAGCTCGAGGAGGCGCTGCGCGGGGCGGTCGCCGCCGGCGAGGCCAAGGATCGCTTCATGGCGATGATGGGCCACGAGCTCCGCACGCCGCTCAACGCGATCATCGGCTACGCCGAGCTCCTCGTCGACGAGATGGAGGACGACGGCCACGACGCCTACCGCAAGGACGCCGAGTCGATCCGCTCCGCCGGCCGCCACCTCCTCGCCCTGATCTCCGACATCCTGGCGACCGCGATGCTCGACTCGGGGCGGCTCCAGCTCCGGATCGAGGACTTCGAGCTCGCCGAGGTGCTCGGTGAGATCGAGGCGACGATCCGCCCGCTGATCGGCGAGCAGGGCAACGCGTTCCACCTCGAGGCCGACCCCTCGCTCGCCGGGGCGACGCTGCGCAGCGATCCGTCCAAGCTGCGGCAGATCCTCCTCAACCTCCTGGGCAACGCGGCCAAGTTCACCGAGCGCGGCGAGATCACCCTGCGGGTCGCGCCCTGCGGCGACGAGCGGATCCGCTTCGAGGTCCAGGACACCGGCATCGGCATCGCCGCGGACGTCCAGGAGAACATCTGGGGGGAGTTCGTCCAGGCCGACGACTCGAGCACCCGCAAGCACGGCGGGATCGGCCTGGGCCTGGCGCTGGTCAGGCGCCTCGCCTCGCTCCTCGACGGCGAGGTCTCCCTCGAGAGCGCCCCGGGCGAGGGGTCGACCTTCCGCGTGATCATCCCCCGCGCGCTCGATCCCGACGCCCACGGCCGGCGCGAGGACGACGTCCCGGCGCGCTCGTCCGGCTCGTCGTCGACGACGTAGTCGCGCGCTCGCGTGGCGCCGGGAGGGCTAGCCCGGCTCGTCGCCGAGGTCGAAGCCCGCGAGGCGCTGGAAGCCGCCCTCCTCGATCCAGGCGTCGAGGTGCTTGGCCCGCATGATCGGGAAGGGGTGGGTGCGGAAGGCGGTGATCAGCACCTTGTAGGCCCGGTTGAGCTGCGACTCGTCGGCGTCCTCGTAGGCCCGGATCTGCCGGAGGAACTCGTCCTGATCCATCTCCGCGTAGAGCTTCGAGGCGCCGCCGGCGAGCTTCATGAAGGTGCGCATCGCCACGTCCTTGTCCTGGACGCAGAGGAGCGCCGAGCGATCGGCGGAGAGCTCGGCCTTGCGGTACCAGTCGTAGAGCGGCAGCGCGAGGGCGCCGCCGATCAGCGCGCCGAGGCCGAGGGTCGCCTGGCCGATCACGTCGAGGATCGCCGCGATGTTCTGGGCGACCACCGTGTAGAGGACGTGCTCGCACTTGATGTGCCCGAGCTCGTGGCCGATCACGTAGAAGCGCTCCTCCTCGTCGAGCATGTCGATGAGGCCGGAGGTGACGATGATGAAGGGGCGCTTGTGGCCGTAGGTGTAGGCGTTGGGCTGGGGGTCCATGCTCACGTAGAGTTCGGGCTCGTCGACCCCGAGGATCGAGCACCCCCAGCGGAGGTAGCGGTAGAGGCGCGGGAACATCTTGTCGGTGACCCGCACGTTGTCGGCGATGTTCTGGAGGTAGAAGACCCGCTCGAACGAGTACTCCATCACCTTGCCGACGAGCTTGTCGAAGCCCGGGACCCGCCGGAGCGCGTCGGTCGCCTTGACGTCCCAGGGGTGCATGAAGTCGGCGGCCCGAAGGCCGGGGTAGGTCTTGAGCTTGCGCCGCTTGTTGCCTGTATTTTGGGTCATGTTGGATCCTCAGGGGGCGGGCGCGGCGGCCTGCGCGGGGGCGGGCGCGGCCGCGAGGGCCTGGACGGCGGGCGCGGGGCCGGCCGCGGCGCCGCTCGCCTCGGCGAGGAGCGCCCAGAGGGCGCGCCGCATCTCCGGGCTGATCTGGTGGGCGACCTCGGGGTACTCGCGGAGCTCGACCCGGTAGCCGAGCTCGCGGAGGCGGGCGACCGCGTCCTGGGTCGGCCGCAGCGCGACCACGGTGTCGGCGGCCCCGTGGAGGGCGACGATCGGCGGGGCGTCATCGGGCGCCTGGCCTTCGGGCCAGAGCGGCGGCGGGAGCCAGCCGCCGACCGGGTAGGCGGCGGCGATGAGGTCGGGGCGGCGGACGGCGAGGGCGAAGGAGAGCATCCCGCCCTGGGAGAAGCCGGTGACGACCGGCTTTCCGAGGGTCGGCCGCTCGCGGGCGATCGTCTCGACGAAGGTCGCCAGGCGGTCGCTGGCCGCGGCGATCCCGGTCGCGAGGCCGTCGATGTCGCGCGATCGCGCGCGGATCGGGAACCACGAGAAGCCGTCGCCGCTGGGGTCGAGGCCCGCCGGGAGGATCACCCGCGCCGGCGCGCGGAGCCCACGGAGGAGCCCGGCGAAGCTCTCCGGGCGATCGCCGAGGCCGTGGATAGCGATGATCATCGGCAGCGGCGCGGAGGGATCGGCCGCGCCGGTGACGACCTCGACGTAGCCGATCCCGGCGTAGGCGTCGTAGCCGGGGTCGACGGCGGCGGCCTGGTCCGCGGGCTCGATCGGCGCGGGCTCGGCGGGCGCGTCTGGCTCGGCGGGCGCGGGCTCGCTGGGCGCGGCGGGGGAGGTCGGCGCGGGGGCGCCGTGGGGCGCCTCGGCGGCTGCGGAGGGCGAGCGATCGCAGGCGAGGGCGAGGGCGAGCGCGAGGAGGCCGAGGCCGGCCCGGCGGGGGAGGGGGCGCATCGGGGCGAACCTTGGCACGGCGGCCGGGGCCGGTAAAGCGGCGGGCCGTGATCTGACATCACTGTCACGATCGGCGGCGAGGTCCGGGGGCGACGGCGGCGCGGATGTCATGGCTCCAGCGCGCGCGCCTGCTATCCCGAGGAGATCAGAGATCTTTTTCGATGGCGCCCATCCTGCTTTTTGGGGCGGCGTCCCGCCAACGAGGCCTCGATGACACGCTCCCGGATCTTCACCACCGCCCTCGCCCTCGTCACCCTCATGGGCCTCGGCGCCTGCGGGGCCGAGCGCAAGGACGCCCCCGACGAGGAGCGCGAGAGCGAGAGCGACGGCGCCGGCGACACGGACACGGACACGGGCACGGACACGGGCACGGACACGGGCACGGGCACGGACACGGGCACGGGCACCGGCACGGGCACGGACACGGACACGGACGGCCAGCTCCCCTGCGAGGTGGGCGCGTTGCGGGAGTGCGTGGTCGACGGGCTCAGCGGCTGGCAGCGCTGCGTGGACGTCGACGGCGAGGGCGTCTGGGACGAGTGCATGCCCGAAGGCCAGGACGAGTCGACCCCGCTGGTCCTGGTCTTCGGCGGCGAGGCAGTCCGCTACCACGCCGACGCCCGCCCCTTCGACCTCGACGGGCGAGCGTCGACGCTCACCGACTGGCCGACCGCGGCGACGCCCTGGCTGGTCCTCGACCGCGACGGCGACGGCCGGATCGGCGACGGCGCCGAGCTCTTCGGGTCGATGACCCCGCTCGCTGCCGGCGGCCGGGCGGTCCACGGCTTCGAGGCGCTGGCCGAGCTCGATGACAACGGCGACGGCCGGATCGACGGCGGCGACGCGGCCTGGGGCGCCCTCCAGCTCTGGGCGGACGACGGCGATCGGGCGTCGACGGCCGCCGAGCTGAGCCCGCTCGCCGCCCTCGGGGTCGAGGCGATCAGCCTCCGCTACCACATCGATCCCCGCTGCGACGCCCGCGGCAACTGCGAGGTCGAGCGCGCGAGCTTCATCTACCACGACCGCGCCGGTCATCCGCGGGTCGGCGAGCTCGTCGACGTCCACCTTCAACACCGCTAGCTGGCAATAAAACATGGCCTAAAGGACACCTCTCATGATCCGCCTCCACGCCCTCCTCGCCGCCGCGACCCTCACCGTCACCAGCCTGGTCGCCAGCGGCTGCGATCGCCGCTGCGGCGACGACGACGAGGACCAGGATGCGGACGCCCAGGCCGACGACGACGACAAGTGCCTCCCCGAGGACACCGACACCGACACCGACACGGACACCGACGGCGACGGCGGCGGGACGAGCGACGGCAACACCTTCCCGACCTCGATCACCCCGCTGGTGCTGGTCCTCGACGGCGGCCCGGTCCGCTACCAGGAAGGCGTCGCCGACACCTTCCGCCTCGACGCCCGGGTCCCGACGACGACCGCCTGGCCGACCGCGGCGACCCCCTGGCTGGTCCTCGACCGCGACGGCGACGGCCGGATCGGCGACGGCGGCGAGCTCTTCGGCTCGATGACGCCGCTGGCCGCGGGCGGCCGCGCCCAGGACGGCTTTGAGGCGCTCCGCGAGCTCGACGCCAACGCCGACGGGGTGATCGACGCCCGCGACCCGGCCTACGTCGCGCTCGCGGCCTGGGCCGACGACGGCGACCGCCGCTCGAGCGCCGGCGAGCTGACCTCGCTCGCCGAGCTCGGGGTGACCGCGATCGACCTCGGCTACCGCGTCGATCGCCGCTGTGACGGCCGCGGCAACTGCGAGATCGAGCGCTCGACGATCACCGTCGCCGACGCCCTCGGCCGCGCCCGCGAGGCCGCGATCGTCGACGTCCACCTCGCGGTCGTCGACCGCTAGCCCGGCGTCGAACCATGTTCGCGCGGCGCGACGTCAGCGGCGACGCCGCGGCGCGGCGCCTCGGGCTATCGTGGGCCGCATGCGGACAAGATCGCGCAGCGTCGCCCTCCTCGTCGCCCTGACCGCCTGCAGCGGATCCGACGGGGGCGAGACCGAGGCCTCGGCCACCGAGGAGGGCAGCAGCGCGTCGGCCCCGACGTCGACGTCGACCTCGCCGACGTCGTCCTCCTCCTCGGCGTCCAGCGACGCGACCGGCAGCGGCGGCGACACCAGCGGGACCAGCGGCGGCGCCTCGCTCGACAAGTTCTCCTTCTTCGTCACCAGCCTCAAGGCGATGCAGGCGCTCTCCGGCAGCCAGCTCGGCTTCGGCGGCGATCTCCGCTTCGGCGAGGTGGGCCCTGGCGCGGGCCTCCGCGGCGCCGACAAGATCTGCGCCGCGATCGCCGAGATGAGCATGCCCGGCAGCGCCGTTAAGGAGTGGCGCGCCTTCCTCAGCGTCGCCGCCGACGAGGACGGCGCCCAGGTCGACGCGATCGATCGGATCGGCGCCGGCCCCTGGTACGACCGCCTCGGCCGCCTGGTCGCCGCGACCCCGGCCGACCTCCTCCACGATCGACCGCTCGGGGCGGATCCGGCGATCATCAACGACCTGCCCAACGAGAACGGGGTCCCCAACAAGCAGCCGGATCCCAACATGCCACCCGAGGACAACCACCACGTCCTCACCGGCTCTGACATCCAGGGGCGCCTCTTCGGGGCCAACGGCACCTGCCTCGACTGGACCAGCGCGATGGGTGATCGCGATCTCGAGGGACGACCGCGGGTCGGGCTCTCGTTCCCCCGCGAGGGCGGCATGTTGGAGAGCATGTCGATGAACTGGATCTCGGCGCTGATCGAGGCCGGCTGCGCGCCCGGAGTGACGCTGGTGCCGACGCCCCCGCCCGGGCCGGACGTCGTCGACGTCGGCAGCGGCGGGGGCTACGGCGCGATCTACTGCTTCGCGCTGACGCCGTGAGCGTCGCTGCGCCGCTGCGCCCCTGGAGCGCGCACCTCGGGGCGGCTGGAGCCGCCGTCCGCCAGCGGGTATCCTCCCGGGCCATGAGCGAGTTCCGCTACCAGGAGATGCTCCCCCTCGGCGCCGACCCGACGCCCTACCGCCTCCTCACCAGCGACTACGTGTCGACGGTCGAGGCCGCGGGCCACACCTTCCTGCGGGTCGAGCCCGAGGGCCTCCGCCTCCTCGCCCGCGAGGCGATGCGAGAGATCGCCCACTTCCTCCGGCCCGGCCACCTCGCGCAGCTCCAGAAGATCCTGGGCGATCCCGAGGCGACCCCCAACGATCGCTTCGTCGCCCTCGACCTCCTGCGCAACGCGGTGATCGCCGCCGGCGGCGTCCTGCCGATGTGCCAGGACACCGGCACCGCGATCATCATGGGCAAGAAGGGGCAGTACGTGCTCACCGGCGGCGGCGACGAGGCGGCCCTGAGCCACGGGGTCTTCGACACCTACACGATGACCAACCTCCGCTACTCCCAGCTCGCGCCCCTCGACATGTACCGGGAGAAGAACACGCGGAACAACCTGCCGGCGCAGATCGAGCTCTACGCGACCGACGGCGACGCCTACAAGTTCCTCTTCATGGCCAAGGGCGGCGGCTCGGCGAACAAGAGCTACCTCTACCAGGAGACCAAGGCGCTCCTCAATCGCGCGAGCCTCCACGCCTTCGTCGACGCCAAGATCCGCTCGCTCGGGACCGCCGCCTGCCCGCCCTACCACCTGGCGATCGTCGTCGGCGGGACCTCGGCCGAGTACGCCCTCAAGGTCGCCAAGCTCGCCTCGGCCCGCTACCTCGACGGCCTCCCCGAGGCCGGCAACGAGCTCGGCCACGGCTTCCGCGATCACCAGCTCGAGCAGGAGATCCTCGAGATCGCCCAGCGCACGGGGATCGGCGCCCAGTTCGGCGGCAAGTACTTCTGCCACGACGTCCGGGTGATCCGCCTGCCGCGCCACGGGGCCTCGTGCCCGGTCGGGATCGCGGTCTCGTGCTCGGCCGATCGCCAGGCGCGCGCCAAGATCACCCGCGACGGGATCTTCCTCGAGCAGCTCGAGCACGACCCCGCCCACTACCTGCCGGCGCCGGGCGCCGACGAGCTCAGCGACGAGGTCGTGGCGATCGACCTCTCGAAGCCGATGAGCGAGATCCGGCAGACGCTCTCGCGCTACCCGATCAAGACCCGCCTCTCGCTCACCGGGACGATGATCGTCGCCCGCGACATCGCCCACGCCAAGCTCAAGGAGCGCCTCGATCGCGGCGAGGGCCTCCCCGACTACTTCAAGCAGCACGCGGTCTACTACGCCGGCCCGGCCAAGACCCCGGAGGGCTACGCGTCGGGCTCCTTCGGGCCGACGACCGCGAGCCGCATGGATCCCTACGTCGACCTCTTCCAGGAGCACGGCGGGTCGATGGTGATGATCGCCAAGGGCAACCGCTCGGCCGCGGTCACCGAGGCCTGCCGCAAGCACGGCGGCTTCTACCTCGGGTCGATCGGCGGCCCGGCGGCCCGCCTCGCCAAGGAGTGCATCAAGAAGGTCGAGGTGCTCGAGTACCCCGAGCTCGGGATGGAGGCGATCTGGCGGATCGAGGTCGTCGACTTCCCCGCCTTCATCGTCGTCGACGACAAGGGCAACGACTTCTTCGCCGGGATCAGCGGCGGGCGCTCGCTCAAGGTGCTGAGCTAGCGATCGCTGCGCATGAGGGCCGCGTGACGGCGATCGAGCCAAACTTCGTCGAGACGCTCCTCAGCATGTCGGAGAGCGATGTTCTCGACTTCAAGCAGGCTCAGTACCCGTTCGCGGGGGCGACCGTCGAGCAGAAGAGCGAGCTTGTTAAGGACATCCTCGCGTTCGCCAACGCCTGGAAGACGGGTGATGCCCACATTGTCATCGGCGCCAGAGAGAATCCCGGCGGAAGGGCGATCGTGACCGGGATCGATGCTCACCTCGACGACTCCCGAGTGCAGCAACTCGTGAACGAGAAGACGAACGTGCCCGTCGCCTTCGTGTACCTCGAACTCGAAGTCGAGGGCAAGACTATTGCCATTATTCGCGTGAAGCGGGAGCAGCAGCGCCCGATCTTCTTGAGGAAGGCGTTCGGCCGGTTGCAGCCGAACGTCGTGTACATCCGTCGTGGGAGCAGCACGGTCCCCGCTGCTCCCGACGAGATCGCTCGCATGGGCGAATCGGCCGTCCGTGCCCGCCAGAACCCCGCTCTCGAGGTGGAGCTCGCAGAACCGGTGTCCCGTACTTTTCGAGGACGTCAGGTGACGCTCTCGTGCAAGGTCCTGACCGAACGTCCATCACCGCCGCCGATCTCCAAAGAGATTGAGGCTCTCTTCTCGAAGTTGCCGCTTGTCGCGCTTCCGAGCCTTCGCCTGCCCTCCATGCCGTCGTTCGTCCGGCCCGGGCCAGACCCGGAGAAGCTGGCGTTCTATAGAAAGGAGCTTGGGCTCCTGCGCCCGCTCGGATTCTGCGTTCGGAACGTTGGAGAGGTGCTCGCGGAGGACGTTCGCGTGGTTCTGGAAGTTCCGAAGCAGGAGGGGATCCGGGTCGTCGATGTGCTGCCTGCAGACCCGCGGGCGTGGAGTCCGATCGTCCCCAACTTCGGCGTAGACGCGACCCGACGGGCTCGGGCTACGGCCGTAGAAGACCAGGAGGCTGCGACGAAGGTCGTTGCCTGTCTGGGAAAGATCCAGCCGGGTGACACCGTATGGAGCGAACCGTTTTGGATCGGTAGCACAGTTGGCTGCGAGCTCTCGCTCAGCGCCCGTGTTCTTGGCGACAATATCCCCGTCGTGATCGATGTGCCCATAGCGATCAGGCTCGACATTGTGGAGGGCTATTTCGATGACGGGGAGGATTCCGCTGCAGAAGCCCGAGATTGATGTTGTGCCCGCCTCGGGCAGAGGCGCTCTGCGAGCGGCGGCGCCCGCATTCTCGTCGCGCGACTGCGCACGGGTGACCTCGCATACGAATGGCACTTGGTCGTCTTCGCGCCTCGAAGGCCCAAGGCTTCGGCGAGGTCAGCGAGCCGGCGTCGTTCGCTGCTAGCCTGGTCGACGATGTCCCCTCTGCGCGCTCCTCTTGTCTTGATCGGCTCCTTCATCGCGGTCGCCCTCGCCGGCTGCGGCGACGACTCGTCCTCCACCTCCGACACCACCGGCGCGAGCGAGAGCGGCGGCACCTCGTCGACCAGCGGCGCCAGCGGATCGGCGAGCGCCACGAGCACCGACACCACGACCGACACCACGGGCGGGAGCGCCACGGCCACGGGCACGAGCTCCAGCTCGAGCACCAGCGCCGCCGAGACCACCACCGCGACCAGCGGCACCACCGCGTCGACGGCGACCACGGCCGCGACCGACACCACCACCGGCGGCGCCAGCGAGTGCGGCAACGGGATCGTCGAGGCCGGCGAGGAGTGCGACGACGGTAACCTCATCGACGGCGACGGCTGCGAGGCGACCTGCCAGATCGGCGACCTCCTCTGCGGCAACAGCGTCCTCGATCCCGGCGAGACCTGCGACGACGGCAACAGCGACCCCGACGACGGCTGCTCCGCGGCCTGCGTCAGCGAGTGCGGCTACCTCTGCCTGGAGCTCGGCAAGGCCTGCGTCTCGGGCTTCCACGCGGTCCAGTGCGCCTCCCCGGGGCCGCCCTTCGGCCAGGCGAGCCCGGTCGGCAACACCTGCCAGCTCGCGACCCTCTCGGTCGACGGCCAGTACATCGCCCTCAGCCCGGGGATCACGATCGACGGCCAGCCGCGCCACCTCGACGCGATGTACACCGACCCGAGCAACGCGGTCTTCGGCTTCGCCGGCAACACCGAGGACATCGCCTCGGGGAGCCACCTGGTCGCGGTCGACACCGCCACCGGCGAGCTGACCTCGGTCGGCCCGGACCTCAAGATCTGGGTGATGGGCGCGGCGATGAACGACGACGGCGAGCTCTGGGTGACCGTCTTCGACACCTACGAGCGCAACCAGAACACCCAGGTGCGGATCGCCCAGGTCAACCCGGTCTCGGGCGAGATCATCAAGGGCCCCACCGTCCTCACCGAGAACGGCGAGCCGGTGATGGTCTGGTCGACCCACGTCAGCGACGTCGCCTTCCGCTACGACGGCGCGATGTTCATCTCGGCCAACGAGCCCGGTCCGCCGCCGCCCGAGCCCCTCAGCCGCTACCTCGAGGTCGACCGCGCGACCGCCAAGGTGCTCTCCGCGGTCGACGGCCCGAACGACATCTACGCCGCCGGCATCGTCTTCATCGGCGCCGAGGAGCAGATCGTGGCGATGGACATCCGCGGCGAGGACGACATCTTCATCCTCGATCTCTCGATGCCGCCGACGCTCAACCAATCGCTCCTCTACCCCGACCCGATCCCGACCAACAGCGGGACCGCGGACCTCGCGGGGTGCTCGAAGCTCGAGCCGCAGTAGGGCCAAAACGAAAGCGGCGGCGCTCCGGAGGGCGCCGCCGCGGCTCGTCGCGCGCTCGCGCGCTCGGTCTACTTCACCCCGTGCATCAGCTTGTTGAAGGGCTTGTTGAGGAGGAGCACCAGGAGGCCGACGCCGGCGATCGCGTAGGCGAAGTTGGCGTAGACGCCGACGTAGGCCTCCATCACCTGCTGCGCGCTCTCGGCCCCAGCGCCCCCCTCGCCCTCGCCGCCGGTGAGCTTGGCGATCTGGCCGCCGACGAAGTTGGCGCCGGCGAAGGAGAGGAACCAGGCCCCCATGACGCTCGCCCCCATCCCGGCGGGCGCGAGCTTGGTGACCATCGAGAGGCCGATCGGCGAGAGGAAGAGCTCGCCGGTGGTGTGGAAGAGGTAGAGGAGCGAGAGGAAGATCAGCGGCACCTTGAAGTCGCCGCCGGCCATGCTCGCGCCGATCACCAGCATGTAGAAGCCGAGCGCGAGCTGGAGGAAGGCGAGGCCGAACTTGATCGGGATGTTCGGGTTGACCCCGCGCTCGTCGAGGCGGACCCACATCTTGGCGAAGATCGAGCCGAAGAGGATGATGAAGAAGGGGTTGAAGAACTGGGTGTTCTCCGCCGGCATCTCCCAGCCGCCGATCATCCGGTCGACCGCGCGGTCGGCGAAGAGCGTCAGGCTGGTGCCGGCCTGCTCGAAGAGCGCCCACCAGAGGACGTTGAGGAGCATGAAGATGAAGAGGGCGATCGTCCGGTGGATCTGGACCCGACCGGCGTTGACCGACGCCTGCATGAGCGAGACCCCGACCAGGGCCGCGACGCCGAGGAGGAGCCAGCCGACCACCCCCGAGTTGGTCAGCAGGAAGTAGAGCGCCGGCGCGATCCCGAAGGAGGCGAGGACGGTCGCGTGCCAGGGGCTCAGGGGGCCGAAGCGCGGGCTGTCGAGGTAGGCGGGATCGGGCGGGAGCCCCTTGCCCTCGAGGCGGCCGCGGCCGACGACGAACTGGGCGAGGCCGGCGAGCATCCCGAGGCCGGCGAGGCCGAAGCCGATCTCGCGGCCGTAGGTCGCGCCGACCCAGGCGCAGACCGTGGTCGCCAGGAAGGCGCCGATGTTGATCCCGATGTAGAAGATCGTGAAGCCCGAGTCCTTGAGGTGGGGCTTGTCGCTGTAGAGCTCGCCGACGATCGACGAGATGTTGGCCTTGAAGTAGCCGTTGCCGACGATGATCAGGGCCATGCCGATGTAGAGGAGCGTGGTCGCGAGATCGACCCCGCCGCCGACGAACTTGTGGCCGATCAGCGTAAACTCGCCGATCGCCATCATGATGCCGCCGAGGATCACGGCCCGCTGGTAGCCGAGGAGGCGGTCCGCGAGCTTTCCGCCGATCACCGGCGCGGCGTAGACCAGGGCGGTGTAGGCCCCATAGATCCCGAACGCCGCCTTGTCACCCATGAGGAGCGACTCCACCAGGTAGAGCGTCAACATGGTGCGCATGCCGTAGTAGCAGAAGCGCTCCCACATCTCGGCGAGGAAGAGGACCATGAGGCCCCTGGGGTGGGTCGGTGCGACGTTCGTCGAAGTGGTGCTCACGGTGTCTCCAGGGCTCGATTCGGCGATTGCGCCGACCAGGCAACGTACCGCTGGCGGCGCGCCGGCGTCAACGAAGGTCGGCGCCGACGCGCCGTCGTTGGACCGGTCCGCGGGCGCCCCAGGGCGCCGCGTCGGGGCCCTCGCCAGACCTCGGGGTCAGGGATCGCCGGGGTCGGCCGGCGCCACCGCGTCGGGGCGCCAGTGCTCCGACCCGTCGCGTCGATCCGTCTCGCGCCCGGTCGGAGCGCCTAGAGGCAGCCGTTCTGCGTGCACTCGCAGAGCGAGTCGCCGTCGGGCACGAGGTTGAGGCTGTTGAGCGAGGAGGCGCAGGTGACCGTGCCGCTGTTGCGGCCGCACTTGAAGTTGACCCCCTGGCAGACCTGGTTGCCGCTGTTGCACTGGAGGTCGCAGGTCCCCTCGGAGCCGCAATTGACGGTCGCCATCTGGCAGCTCCCGCTCTTCCCGCACTTGATCGTGCAGCCCTCCTCCGGGCAGTTGAGCTGGGCGCTCGCGCAGGCGTCGATGCCGTCGCAGGTGATCTCGCAGGGCCAGCCCGGCGGGCAGGTGACGCTCTCGTTCTTGCACTTGTTGTTGCCGAGGCAGTTGATCCGGCAGAGGTCGCCGGCGCAGCCGCCCGTGCACGCGGCCGGGCAGTCGCCGAGGGTCGGCACCGGGTTGTTGCCGCACGCGCAGAGCGAGGTGTTGAGGCCGCAGTCGAAGTCGCAGGTCAGGGTGCCGGCCGGGAAGCCGAGGCTCGAGCACTTCGCGCCCGCGAGGTCGTCGCCCTCGCACTCCTCCTGGCCGACGTGGAGGAAGCCGTCGCCGCAGGAGGCGGCCTTGCAGGTGTCGAGGCAGGCGTCGGTGTTGTCGGCGTTGCCGTCGTCGCACTCCTCGGCGCCCTCGACCACGCCGTTGCCGCAGGCGACCAGCTTGCACTCGTTGGAGCAGGCGTCGTCCTCGTTTTTGTTGCCGTCGTCGCACTCCTCGACGCCGCTCTGGACGACGCCGTCGCCGCAGGAGGCGGCCGCGCAATTGCTCAGGCAGGCGTCGGTGTCCTCGCTGTTGCCGTCGTCGCACTCCTCGACGCCGCTCTGGACGAAGCCGTCGCCGCAGGAGGCCTGCTGGCAGGTGCTCAGGCAGGCGTCAGTGTCGTCGGCGTTGCCGTCGTCGCAGGCCTCGCCGGGGTCGAGCTTGCCGTCGCCGCAGGTCGCCGGGACGTCGGTCGTCGAGGTCGTCTGGGCCGAGGTCGAGGTCGCGGTCGCGGTCGCGGAGGTCGTCGAGGTCTCGGTGGTGGCGACGGTCGAGCCGCCCTCGCTCCCACCGAAGCCGGGGGTCGGCTCGATGCACGAGGTCGCGAAGAGGGTGGAGACGCCGAGGAGGACGCGAGCGAGTCGAGTCACCGGGGGATCTTACACGGTGGAGCGCCGACGGGAGGCCGACGGGGTCGTTTCCGGCCGCAGGGCGCTCTGCCGACGACGAGGGGGGGCAGGGACCCGAGGGCGGCCCTGCAGCCGCTGCGCTCGAGTCCCTGCGGGCTGACCTCGTGGCGGCGCGCAGACGCCTGCGCGCCGGCCTGCGCTCCGCCGGCTCCGCGCGCTCCTCGTCAGCCCGGGGCGTGGCGCTCGGCGAAGGCGCGGCCGCGGCTCACGAAGCCGACCCTCACACCTGTCCGATCGAGCATGTCCGCGATGACCACGAGCGGCTCGCAGAGGACCAGGAGGGGGCGGCGGAGGGTGAGCTGGGGGTAGCTCGAGGTCGCGTGGCCGACCAGGAGGAGCGCCCAGCCGAGGAGCTGGCCGCCGAGGATCACCCGCCCGCTCCACCAGGCGACGCCGACGACGATGCTGATGATCATCAGGTTGATCGCCACCACCCGGAGGAGCGCCCGGCGGGGGCCTCGGCCGAGGAGCAGGTAGGTGACGAAGGCGCTCTCCCAGAACTCGTCGAGCGGCGGGAGCTCGCTCTGGGCCGGGATCAGCGAGCTGCCTGGGGACGCCGGAGGGGGCGCGCCGACCTCGATCACGCCGCCGCGGATCAGGGCCTGCAGCGGCTTCAGGCGGTCGAAGGCCTCGTCGATCGGCGGCACCAGATCGATCACCTGGACCCCGTCGCCGACCGCCTCCGCGAGCTCGCGAGAGACGTCGTCGAGCTCGTCGAGCGGCGCCCCGGGGGCGAGCCTCAGGGTGTTCGCCGGGCGGAGCTCGCCGGAGCGGGCGAGCCACTCGTCGCGCCGCCGGGCCGACTCCATCAGCAGGCGCTGCGGCGAGATGTGGACGACGGGCGGCTCCTCGGAGGAGCGGAAGCGGGCGACGAAGGTCCCCTCGTCGGCCATCGCCAGGCGGTAGACCGCGTCGGCGCCGACCGTGCCGGCGCACTCGGCCCGGACGACCTCGCGATCCTGGAACCACACGGTGCCGTCGCCGACGTCGGTCTCGAAGTCGATCGTGCTCGACTTCGCGGCCATCTCCAGGGTCTGGAAGAGGTCGCCGATCGAGACGTCGGCGAGCGAGCCGGCGAAGCGGGTACGGGTCGCGCTCCCGTCGATCTCCTTGTCCTTCGTCGCCATGCGTCGCGTCTAGAATCGACCCGAGAGGGTCAGCCCCTGCGGATTGGGGCTCAGCCGCAGGCTCGCGGTCGCGGACTTCTTGCCGCCGCCGCTGCGCCGGCGATCGACGACGACCAGGGCGACGCCGGTGCCCGCCAGGGCGACGCCGGCCGCGAGGCCGGCGATCCCGACGCCGAGGGTGTTGTACTGGTAGCGGCAGCGGCCCATCGCGTCGACGTCGGCGCCGTCGCAGGCGTTGCGGTAGGGGCGACCGTCGAGGGCGAGGAGGGCGACGCCGCTGACGAGCGCGGTCCCGCCGGCGCCGATCAGCGCCCAGCCGACCGGCGAGAGCACCGACGACGTCCGCCCGGACGAGGCGACGAGGGCGATCGAGAGGGGAGCAGGGGGCGACTCGGGGTCGATCGTGACGGTGGTCGCCTGGTCGACGTAGCCCTCCTTCTTGATCTCGACGCGGTGCTCGCCGGCGTCGAGCTCCTGGTCGAAGGGCGTGGTCCCGACGATCGCGCCGTCGACGAAGACCATCGCTCCGCTCGGCTCGCTGGTGATCGTCAGCTTCGGCGGCGGCGTCGGAGGAGCGAGCGGTTTGAGCTCGGCGACCAGCTCGGCGGCCACGCCCGCGGCCGCCTCCTCGACCTCGGGCATCGAGCAGATCGGGCAGCTCGCCTGACGCGTCGCCACCAGGCGGCCGGTGCCGCCCTCGTGGAGCTCGAGGGTCAGCTCGTAGTTGCGTTCCGCCATCAGGATCTGCCCGCCGATCACGTAGTCGACGCCCGCCTCGCGGGCGAGGACCGACGCGCAGGTGTCGTCGGTGCAGGGTCCGGGGGCGCTCTCCGGCGGCTCGGTGACGCGCACGCCGCGGTCGCTGAGGGCGCGGAGGACCGCCCGATGGATCACCTCTTCGACGTCCGCGGAGGCGTCGCCGGCGAGGACAAGCTTGTCGAGGGTGGCGCTACCGGGCGCCGTCCCGGGCTCGAGGATCAGGCTCATTCGAGTCGGCCGCGCGTCGGAGAGCGCCGGGACCGAGAAGATGAGCGTACACACGAGCCATCGCGGCACACGCATGGTCGGTACCATACCAGAACTGAGCGTCGACAAGGTGGGGCCAAAAGCGGGGTGGATGCGTGTTACACTGCGCGCCCCAAGGCTTGATGAGCGGCGAGATCTCCAACGACCCGGCGACCCCGACCTGGCTCGGCCTCGGTGAGGACGGTCCCTCGGCCGGGGTCGGGCGCATCGCCAACCTGGTCGGCGCGTCGGTCCTGGCGATCGGCGGGATCTGGCTCCTGGGGGGCGCTGGCGGCCAGGAGCCGGAGCTTGAGCCGGAGCCGCCGACGGTCGCTGCCGCGTCCGGAGGCGATGGTTCTTCGGGCAAGGAGCCGGAGAAGACGCCCGACAAGGAGCCGGAGAAGGCCCCGGAGAAGGCCCCGAAGGAGCCGGAGAAGGCGCCCGAGAAGGAGCCCGCCGAGGCGGCGACGGGGAGCGGGGGCGAGGCCGCGCCGCCGACCGAGGCCGCGACCGCGACCGCGGGGGCGGACGCTGCCAAGGGCGAGCCGGCCTCGGCCGACGCCCTCGTCAAGCGCGGCGAGGCGGCCCTCAAGAGCGGCAAGCGATCGAGCGCGAAGCGGCTCTTTGAAGAGGCCCTGACGATCGAGCCCCAGAACGCCGGGGCGATGATGGGCCTCTCCAACCTGAGCTTCGACGCCGGAAACTACCCGAGCGCCGAGCGCTGGGCCCGACAGGCGGTCCAGATCGCGCCGCGCAACGCCGACTACCGGGTCCGCCTCGGGGACGCGTACTTCAAGCTCAAGCAATTCGATCGGGCGCGCGCGCAGTACGAGCGGGCCGAGAAGATGGGGCACCCCTTCGCCAAGGCTCGGCTTAGCCGGTTGCCCAAGGGCAAATAGCCCAAAGAGCCCAAAGAGCCCGCGGTCGTTCCGAACGATGTTTACGACGGGCGAGGCTCGGGCCCGGAGCGGCTCCCGTCGGCGGTCAATTTGGCCCTCGACGATCGCGCTCCGGCTGGGGCATAGTCGAGCATCGATCATGCCGCGCACTAACCTCGCCACGATCCTCTCGCTCCTCCTCGGTGCCACCGCGCTCGCCGCCTGCAGCGGTGGCAAGAATGAGAGCGAGTCCGCCAGCACGACCAACGCGTCCAACGCGTCCAACGCGTCCAACGGCACCGGGGAAACGAGCTCCTCGTCGTCGGGCGGGATGGCGACGACCACCAGCGCCAGCGGTAGCGCCACCGACTCGGCGACCGGGACCACCGCGGCGACCGCCACGAGCGGGACCACCGGCTGCAACATCTTCGACTGCACCGACATGGGGACCGTCGGCATGTGCGACATCTGGGCTCAGGACTGCCCGGATGGCGAGAAGTGCATGCCCTACGCCGACGACGGCGGGAACGCCTGGAACGCGACCAAGTGCTCGCCCGTCGATCGGAACGCGGCCGGCATCGGCGAGGAGTGCATGGGCGGCGGCGTCAGCGGGGTCGACAACTGCGTCAAGGGGTCGATGTGCTACTACGTCGACGGCGAGACCGGCCTCGGCGTCTGCGTCGCCTTCTGCACCGGCAACCCCGACGCGCCGATGTGCCAGACCCTCGAGGAGGTCTGCTCGATCTCCAACGACGGCGTGCTGATCCTCTGCCGCAAGAACTGCAACCCGCTCCTCCAGGACTGCGAGGGGTCGGCGGCCTGCCTCCCGGCGTCGGGCACCGACAAGTTCGTCTGCATCGTCGACGCCTCGGGTGACACCGGGGCCCCCGGCGATCCCTGCGAGTACCTCAACTCCTGCGACCCGGGCCTCCTCTGCGCCGACGCCCAGTTCGTCCCCGGGTGCCAGGCCAGCGGCTGCTGCACCGAGTTCTGCGACCTCAACGACCCGAACAAGGACGACGCCTGCTCGAAGAAGGGCGAGGGCGTGACCTGCGAGGCCTACTACGAGATGGACCCGCCGCCCGGGCTCGAGAACATCGGCGTCTGCATCCTCCCGCCCTGATCGCAGCCTGATCGGCAGGTCCGGGTGAGGTGACGGGGGCGGGCCTGAGGGTCCGCCCTCGTTCGTTTCGGCGGGCTTGCGGCGGCCGCGGGCTTTTTGGCAATGTGCGCCCCGCATGCGCGAATCCACCGCGATCTCGGCCGCCGCTGGGCCGCCCCTCGACGTCTCGCCCGCGCTCTGGGGCCGCTCGGGTCGCCCCTTCTGGGGGACCGCGATCCGCTTCTACATCGCGTTCTCTCTGATCTGGATCGGCCTCTACTACGAGGCGCCGCTGGTCCGCTGGGGCCTGGTCGGCGCCGGCGTGGTCGCCTTCATCGCCTATCCCGCGCTCGTCCGCGCGCTCCTTCGGCCGCTCGAGCGGCGGGTCGCGGCGACCGGGCGGAGCGGCGCGAGCGGGCTCCTCCGCGAGCTCCGGGCCGCGTGGCGCGTCCGTCGGCTCGCGCCCCACGCGTGGTTGCCGCTGCAGGAGGCGCGCCTCCACCTCGCGGTCGGCGACGGCAAGGCGGCGATGCGCTCGCTCGCGGATCTTCGGCGCCTCGCCGGCGGGAGCGATCCGGCGATCCTCCGCGCCCAGGTCCACGCGGCCCTCCTCGCCGGCGATCCGAAGGCGCTCCGCGAGGCGATGAGCGAGCGCGAGGCCGCGGGCGCGCTGGGGCCCTGGGATCGCCTCCATCGGGCGATCGTCGCGCTCGACGGCGGGAGCCGCGGGGAGGCGGCGGTGCTCGAGGATCTCGAGGCCGCGAGGGCGGCCCTCGGGGATCACCCGTGGGTCCTGGCTGCGCTGACCCTGGCCCACGAGCGCAGCGACCGACCGGCCGAGGCGGAGGCCCTGGCCGCGCTCGCCACGGCCGCGCTCGCGGACCACCACGAGGTCGCGGCCGGCCTCCTACGGCGGGCCGAGAAGGGCCTGCGGACCTATCGCAAGGCCCAGCAGCGGCGTGAGCGACGGGGGGCGAAGGCGGCGAGCGATCGACGGGCGAAGGGGGACGAGGCGGCGCCGAAGGTCGCGGCTCGGGCGAGCGCCGCGGCGGTCGAGGTCGAGGTCGAGCGAGCGCCGGCGCCCGAGGTCGCCGCGAAGGGAGCGCGCGAGACGGTGACGGAGGTCGACGCGAGGTCGGAGCTCGCGGCCGAGCGGTCGGGCGCGGCCCCGAAGACCCGCGCCAAGCGTGCCGACGACGATCAGCGCAACCCGAAGGGGAGCAAGAAGGCCCGGCAGCAGGCGCGCCGCGAGGCCCGGCGGCAGGCCAAGGCGGAGGAGCGGCGACGCAAGTCCGAGGAGGCGAGCCGGCGGAGGAGCCCGGTCGAGCATGCGGCGGCGAGCGCCGCTTCGCCGACGCCCGGGGCGAGCGAGCGCGCGTCGGAGGGGAGCGACGCGCAGCGGGAGGCGACGGCGAGCGCCGCCTCGAAGGTGGAGGCGAGCGCCTCCGTGCCCGCGCCGAGCGTCGCCCCGCCGCGCGTCGAGAGCGTCGCTCCGGCGAGCGCCGTGGGCGTCTCCGTGCCCGCGCCGAGCGTCGCCCCGCCGCGTGTCGAGAGCGTCGCTCCGGCGAGCGCGCCTGCGCTCGCGCCGGGCGTGGCCCCGCGCGTCGTCGCCCCGGCGAGCGCGCCCGTGGTGCCGAGCGTGGCCCTGCCGCGCGTCGGCAGCGTGAGCCCGCCGAGCGTGGCCCCGCAGCCGCCGCGGGTCGCGAGCGCCCGCTGCCGAGCGTCCCCGATCCGCCCCGCCGAGCGTGGGCGCCCCGCCGCGGCCGCCGCGGGTCACCAGCGCCGCGGTGGCGAGCGCGAACGTCATGTCCCCAAGGACAGGTTCATTCACGCCTGTTCCAAGGGACACGGGCTCGGCGGCCCCGCCGGCCGGCGGGTGATCCTCCCGCCCCTGGTCCGCTTGCCGCGGCCCGCCGGGGCGCCGGCGGGCGAGGGGTCTTCGGCGGGCCGCGGCCGACCAGGTCGTGCCCTCGCCCCATCCGCCGCCGCGGCCCGCCCGGGCCGTGCCTCGCCGGGGCGCCGCCGCGCCTCAACCTGCCGCGCCTGGTCGGCGGCCAGCGGCCGGCGGCGCCCGCCGGGCTCCCCACCCGCACCGGCTCCTTCGCCGCCGTCCCGCCGCCGGTGCCGTCCGGGGTCGCGCCCGCGGAGCCGGCCCCGACGAGCGGGCGACCGGACCCGTCGGTCGACGACGGCTGGGGCGGCCTCGTCGGCCTCGGCGACGACGAGCGCTCCTAGAGGTCTGGAGCCGGACCGACGATGAAGACCCCGCCGCGGCGCAGCGGCGGGGTCGTCGTCGTCCGAGCGAGCCGCCTACCCGGCGGGCTCGGCGGGCATCAGCGAGTGCTGGAGGACCTCCTCCATCCGCCCGCAGAGCCGGATCTCCATCGACTCGCGGACCTCCGCCGGGAGCTCCTCGAGATCGCCGGCGTTGTCGCGGGGGAGGAGGACCATGCGCAGCCCCGCGCGGTGGGCCCCGAGGACCTTCTCCTTGATCCCGCCGACCGGCAGCACCCGCCCCTTGAGGGTGATCTCGCCGGTCATCGCCACCCCCGGGGTCGGCAGGCGGCCGGTGAAGAGCGAGGCGAGCGCGGTGCAGATCGCGGTGCCGGCCGAGGGCCCGTCCTTGGGGATCGCCCCGGCCGGGACGTGGAGGTGGATCTCGGTCCTGGCGAAGCGCTCGGGGTCGATCCCCAGCGACTCGGCGTGCGAGCGGAGGTAGGTGAGGGCGGCGGTCGCCGACTCCTTCATCACGTCGCCGAGCTGGCCGGTGAGGATGAAGCCCTTGTGGCCCGGCATCCCGGCCGCCTCGATCACCAGCACCTCGCCGCCCACCGGCGTCCAGGCGAGGCCGAGGGCGCCGCCGGGCTCGTCGATCCGCGGGATGTCCTGATCGAGGTAGCGATCGGGCCCGAGGAGCTCGCGGACCCGCGCGGCGTCGATCTCCCGCGGCGCGTCGATCCCCTCGGCGAGCGCCTTCGCGGTCTTGCGGACCAGGCTCGCCAGCCGGCGCTCAAGGGTGCGGAGGCCGGCCTCGCGGGTGTAGCCGCGGATCACCCGCTGGATCGCCTCGTCGCGCATCGTCAGGCCGAGCGCGTCGGCGGCGTTGTCGGCGATCACCCGCGGGAGGAGGTGCTGGCGGGCGATCGCCAGCTTCTCGCGCTCGGTGTAGCCGCTCAGCTCGATCACCTCCATGCGATCGCGGAGCGGCGGCGGCACCTGCTCGAGGACGTTGACCGTGCAGATGAAGAAGACCCGCGAGAGGTCGAAGGCGACCCCGAGGTAGTGATCGACGAAGTTGCGGTTCTGCTCGGGGTCGAGGACCTCGAGGAGCGCGGCCGTCGGATCCCCGCGGCTGTCGCGGCCGACCTTGTCGACCTCGTCGAGGAGGATCACCGGGTTGTTCGAGCCCGCCCGCCGCAGCGCCTGGATCAGCTTGCCGGGCATCGCCCCGACGTAGGTCCGCCGGTGGCCGCGGATCTCGGCCTCGTCGTGGACCCCGCCCATCGACTGGCGGACGAAGTTGCGGCCGAGCGCGCGGGCGATCGAGCGGCCGAGCGAGGTCTTGCCGGTGCCGGGCGGGCCCGAGAGGCAGAGGATCGGCGTGCGGGCGTCGCTCCGCAGGGTCCGGATCGCCAGGAACTCCAGGATCCGCTCCTTGATCGCCTCGAGGCCGCTGTGGTCCTCGTCGAGGATCGTCCGCGCGCGCGCGAGGTCGGTCTCGTCCTCGGTGCTCACGCTCCAGGGGAGATCGGCGAGCCACTCGAGGTAGGTGCGGATCACCGAGTGCTCGTTCGACTGCGGCGGGATCCGGGCGAGGCGCCCGAGCTCGCGGTCGGCCTCCTTGCGGGCCTCGTCGGGGAGGCCGGCGGCGGCGAGGCGCGCCCGCAGCTCCTCGAGCTCGCGCTTGCCGCCCTCGTCCTCGCCGAGCTGGCGCTGGATCGCCTCGAGCTGCTCGCGGAGGATCGCCTGGCGCTGGCGATCGTCGAAGCTCTTCTTGACCTCCTCGCGGATCTCCTTGCCGACCACCAGCACGTGGATCTGGCGCTCGAGCGCCGGCAGGAGGCGGCGGAGGCGGACGCCGGTGCTCCCCTCGGCGAGGAGGGCCTGGCGCTCGTCGGCGTCGAGCTCGACCAGCGACGCCAGGAAGTCGGCGAGGTGGGCCGGGGAGGGGAGGCCGCGGGCGACCTCGAGGACGTCGCGCGGCAGCTCGGGCATGATCGTCAGGAGGCGCTCGAGCTGGGCGAGCGCCTCCTGGGCGAGCGCGCTGACCTCCGGGTCCGCGGGCTCGCTCGCGGCCTCGTCCGCGAGCGGCGTCACCTCGCCCCGCAGGAAGGGCTCGGCGCTGGTGATCCCGTCGAGGCGGCAGCGAGTGATCCCCTGGACCAGCGCGTGGACGTTGTCCTCGTCGGCCCGGATCATCTTGATGATCAGCGCGAGGGTGCCGACCTCGTGGAGATCGCCGGCGCCCGGCGCCTCGGTCGCGGGATCGCGCTGCATGAAGACGGCGACGATCCGATCGCGGCTCATCGCGTCCTTGATCGCCTCGAGGCTCGGCGCGCGGCCGATGGTCACCGGGATCAGCGCCCGCGGGAAGAGGACCGACGCGCGCATCGGCAGGATCGGCACCTCGCGCGGGGCGTCGCCGATCAGCCTGCGGAGGGCCTCGGGCTCGCTCTCGGCGGGGGTCTTGGACTCGGCCTCGCTCATCGCTGCTCTCCCTGATCGTCGTCGCCGTCGCTTGTGGGCGCGGCCGCGGTCGCGGCTCCGGCCCGGAGGATCGAGCACTCGAGGATCCCGTCGCGGTAGGCGTGCGCGAGGCGATCGACGTCGATCACCCACGGGAGCTCGAGGCGCCGCTGAAAGGCGCCGAAGGCGATCTCGGAGCGGAGGTAGTCGGCGCCGCGCTCGAAGGTCGGCGCCCGGCGGCTGCCGGTGATCACGAGGGTGCGGCCGCGGACCTGGATCCGGAGGTCGTCCGCTCGCACGCCGGCGACCTCGATCCGCACCCAGGCGCGATCGGTGGTGACGACGACGTCCGCCTGCGGCTGCCAGCCTGCGGCGCCGAAGCGGGTGGCGGGGTGGTGGCCGGCGAGGAGCTCCCAGAGCGCGTCACCGGGCCTTCGTCGAGGCGACGTCATGGTTTCACGACGATAGGAGCGAGGGGCGGGCGATGGCGCGCGCACCTTGTGCGTCGGCGGGGCTCAGGGGCCGCAGCGCCGACGCGGAGCCTCGTCTACACTCGCCCGGATGGCCGACGACGCGCCCACCGCACCCGGCGGGCTCCGGGTCTCGCGGTGGACGGGGGAGTTCGTTCGGCGCGAGGACGAGGAGGCCTATCGCCTCGCGGTGCTCAAGGAGGCGGTCGCGCGCAACCGGGTGATCGCCCTCGGCGGGGTGCTCCTCACCGTCCTCTTCGCCATCGCCGATCGCTCGATCGTCGCCGAGGCGGCCTACTACGAGGTCCTGGCGCTGCGGGTCGCCGGCGTCCTGCCGATGGTGATCTTCGGCCTCGCGCCGCCGCCGCGGGGCCCCTGGTGGCTCCCGCGGCTCACCTTCGCGGCCGCGCTCTGGTACGTCACCCTCATGGTGGTCGTCGCCACCATGCTGCCGCCGCGTCCGGTCGCGCTGACGATCTGGACCGCGCTGATCCTGATGATCTACCTCCTGCCGCCGCTGCGGATGTGGGCGGCGATCACCCTCGCGTCGGTGATCTTCGCGGCGATCGTCGCCGTCGTCCCGCTCCCGTGGCCGATCGATCACCCCGAGACCGTCCGCGGCCTGATGATGATCCTCGGGGTCAACGTCCTCGGCGCGCTCACCCTGCGGGCGCTCGAGCGCGGCCGCCGGGCCGAGTTCGCGCTCCTCTCCCGGACCCTGCCGCGCTCGGTGATCCCGCGCCTGCGCCGCGGCGAGCGGGTGGTCGACCACGTCGACGAGGCGAGCATCCTCTTCGCCGATCTCGTCGGCTTCTCGAGCCGCTCGGCGACCATGAAGACCGCCGACGTCCTCGAGATGCTCGAGGAGCTCTTCGCGGCGATCGACGTCCTCACCGCCAAGCACGGCGCCGAGAAGATCAAGACGATCGGCGACTGCTACATGGCCGCCGCCGGGATCCCGGAGCCGCGCCCCGATCACGCGCGGGTGCTCGCCCGCCTCGCCCTCGACATGGTGGCGATGGTCGAGTCGCGGAGCTTCGCCGGCCACAAGCTCCGCCTCCGGATCGGCCTCCACTGCGGGCCGGTCGCCGCCGGGATCATCGGCCACGACCGCTTCCTCTACGACGTCTGGGGCGAGACCGTGAACACCGCGCAGCGGATGGAGTCGCGCGGGCTCCCCGGCGTGATCCTGGTGACCCCGGGCTTCGCGGTGAAGGTCATGGACGAGTTCGAGCTCGTCGAGCACGGCGAGGTCAACCTCAAGGACGGCTCCCAGTGCCTCGCCTATCGCCTGGTCGCCGAGCGTCCGGCGTCGGCGTCGGCGTCGGCGAGCGGCAGCCGCTCGTCGCTGGTCGCGGCCGCGGCCGAAGCGAGCGGGAGCCGCGAGCGCGCGGCGAGCCCGGCGGCGACGTGATCGACCGGTGCACCGCTAGTTGACGCAGATCGCCGCGAACTCGCTGTTCGCGTCGTCGAGCGGCGCCTCGGTCTTGCACTCGTTGACCTCCCACGTCCGGCGGGCGCGGAAGCGGTAGATCCCGGGGGCGGCGGGGGCGACGAAATTCTCGGTGATGTCGCCCTCCCAGGGCTTGCAGTTCTTCTCGCTCCCCCAGTTGTAGAAGCACTGGTTCGGCGGGTTGTCGACGATCCCGACCATCGCCTGGGTGTAGCAGCCCTTGCACTCGCAGAAGTTCACCTGCCAGTGGTACGAGAGGGCCACCTGCGCGCCCGGGGCGACGGTGATGAAGTTGTCGCCGCCGTTGAGGCTGACGTTGGAGATCGTGATCTCCTGGACCGGGCCGACCGAGGCCGGGTAGGCCGGCGGGTTGGGGCCGTCGTGCTGGCAGGGATCGCAGGGGTCGCCGAGGCCGTCCATGTCGCCGTCCTCTTGCCCGGGGTTGGAGAGGAGCGGGCAGTTGTCGGCGTCGTCGCAGTGGCCGTCGTCGTCGCCGTCCGGGCACCCGCCGCTGCTGCTCCCGCTGGTGTCGACGGGGGCGGTCGTCGACGCGTCGCCGGTCGTGCCGGTCTCCGCTCCGGTGCTGCCGCTCCCGGTGCCCCCGCTGGCGCTCGCGCTGGCGCTGGCGCTCGCGCCCGTGGTCGGTCCCGAGGTGGTGGTCGTCGTCGCGCCGGCGCTCGTCGAGCCCCCAGCGCCGCTCGTCTCGCTCGCGCCCGCGCTCTCGCCGTTGTAGTCCGGGTTGCCGAGGATGCAGCCACTGAGGGAGAGCGCGAGGAGGAGCCAGCGTCGCACGACCCCATGGTAGCAGCCGCGGACGTCCTCGCGCGACCGGACGCGCGCCCGCGAGCAGGGTCTAGCCCGGGCGCGCGCTGTCGAAGGAGAGCGCGGCGATCCGCGCCCGGACGTCGGCCTCGCGGGCGCTCTGCTCGTCGCTGAGCGCCTTGATCGCCCCCCGGAGCTCGGCCAGGCGATCCTCCTCGCTGGCGAGCTCGGCGACGTAGCGCTCCCGCAGGCGGCGCTCGTCGGCGGCGTTGCCGAGGGCCCGGAGGTTCTCGCGGAGGCGCCCCTGGTTGTCGAAGATCTCCTTGATCGTCACCTCGTGCCCGTGGATCTGCCGGCGGAGCTCGGTGACGGACACGGCGATCGCCGCGATCTCGGCGAGGCGCGCGTGGGTGGCGGCGTCGACGTAGCCGTTGCGCAGCCAGATCCCGTAGGTCTCGCCGTCGCAGGCGCCGACCGCCGTGGTCTCGCGCTCGGCCCCCTTCTCGATCACCTCGAAGCGGACGGTCTCGCGGGCCGGCACGTCGAAGCGGAAGCGGTAGAAGGAGTCGGTGCGCTCGACCGGCGCGGGCGTGTCGACGAGCTCGTACTTCGGGATGAAGCGGTGGTCGAGGAAGAGATCGATCGGCCGATCGTTCTTGTTGGCGACCAGGTAGATCCGCCGGCTCAGGCGGAAGCGGGTGAGGTAGAGGGTGCCGTTGGAGATCCGCGCGCGCTGGACCTCGGAGAGGTCGGAGCGGTGGTCGACCTGGATCCGGCAGCCGAGCTCGACCGAGAAGGGGATCACCCGCTCCTCGTCGGGCTTGATCGTGTCGAGCATCGCCTCGCCGATGTAGGCGCCGTCCTCGATCACCGTCAGCGGCCCGCCCTCGAGGGTGAGGCCGGTGGTGTTCTTGAAGAGGAGCGCCGACATCGGGTTCTGCTCGCGGACGTCGGGGTTGTAGATCGCCACCCGCTTGCCGCCGAAGTCGCGGTGGAGGATCGGCACCAGCGCCGACTGGTTGCGGCGGACGGTGACCGGGTTGTCGATCGTGTAGTGGAGGAGATCGCCGACCTCCTGGGTGCGGGTGGTGACCGCCTGCGGGGGCGGCGGCGGCGGGCCGGAGTCCTCGGAGCGCATCGGCGCGCGGGCCCTGGCGCGGCCCGTGGGCGCGGCGGCCGGGGCCGGCGCGGCCATCCGCGGCGGCGGCGGGGGAGCGCCGCCCGGGGCCCCGCCGAGCGCGAGATCGGCGATCCCGTGCTCGAGCTGCGGCGGGGCGTAGGCCGCCTCCTCCTTGACCACGACCACCGGCCGCCGCTTGTAGCGCGGCGAGTAGAGGTCGTGGACGAAGGAGATCGGCAGGCCGGCGACCAGGGTCAGCGAGACGTCGCTCCAGTCGTCGTCGGTCGTGTTGTCGACCAGCGCCCAGCCCTGGATCGCCGTCGACGCGCCGTAGAGGAGGACCCGGTAGGAGGTCTTCCAGATCGGGGTCTCGATCACGTAGGAGACGGTCATCGACCGCTCGCCCTCGCCGCGCGAGAAGATCGTCAGGCGCTTGAGGTCCTTCTTCTTCGCCGAGATCAGGATGTCGAGGAGGTGCTGGAGGTCCTTGCGGAGCGCCTGGTCGGCGAGCTCGACCCGGCGCACGTCGGCGAGGTCGTGGCTCTCAAAGGCGGCGCCGTCGACCCAGAGGGCGATCCGGTGGCCCTCGATCGTCGCCTCGCCCTCGCGGCGGGTGAAGGGCTCGACCCCGGCGATCACCCCCTCGCTCGCGCCGTCGGCCCGGTGGACGACCGCCCGGGTGCCGACGAGCTGGCCGAGGAGCCCGGAGATCGCCCGGCCCTCGGGGATGTGGATCGCGAAGTCCTCGAGCTGCTTGCTGAGGGGCTGGGTCGACTCGTAGGAGATGGAGGCCACCCGGCCGCCGTCGTGGTCGAGGACCGTCAGCGACTTGAGCACGTCGTTCATCTCGCTCGCGCGGAAGGAGAGCTCGACCGAGGCCTCGCCGTGGATCATGCCGTGGCGTTCGAAGTAGCCGACGCCGTGCTTGAAGAGGACCACCGATGTCACCGGGAGCATGGCGGCGATGGTATCGGCGCGGCGGCGCCGGCGGCCAGCCGCGACCTCCTGGGCGCGCCGAGGCGCGGCCGTGCGCCCGATGGGGCGCCCTCGGCCGGTCGCCGTCACCCCGCGGGTGCGGCCTCGCCCGGCCAGCCTCGCCGAGGACGGCGGCCGCGGCCTCGCGCCCCCAACAGGCACCGCGCCGACGGGGCCTCGTGCGAGTCCGGCGCCGCCGGCTCCAGGAGCCGCCCAGCGGCCGCTGGCTGGCTCTGCGCTTGACACCTCCGGGGCGACCGGGCCACGTTCAAACACCATGGTGTGGCCTCGCTCGGCTTCTCGCGCGGTCACGACGCTCGTCGTCGTCGGCGGCATGATCGGGGCGTCGTTGCCGGGCGAGGTGATGGCCGCCGCCTGGTCGGCGCCCGAGCCCCTCGCGCCCGCGAGCCTCGCCGCGCCGCTCGTCGTCGGCGCGGTCGGGGTCGTCGGCGCCTCGACGTCGCCGGCCGCGGAGGGGCAGTCCCAGGGCAACGCGCCGAGCGGTCAATTCCAGCGGCAGTCGCGGCAGTCGCAGCAGCAGGCCGGGCCCAGGGGCGACGACGACGACGACCTCGACGACGATCCCTTCTTCGCGGATGACGAGCCCTCGCCGGCGCTCGCGCCTTCGCCCGCGCCGGTGGTCGAGGGGCCGACGGTGGTCGAGATCGAGGTCCCCGAGGGCTACGAGGTCGAGTACGAGATCGTCGAGGAGGGGGCGCAGACCGCCCCGCAGCGGGTCGCGCCCGCGCCTGCGCCGGTCCCCCCGCCGGTCGTCGCCCAGCCGACGGCACCTGTCCCAAGGGCCACTTCGCCAAAGTCGACGCGATCGCCGATGACGACGGTCGAGCTCCGCGCGCGGCGGCCGGTGGTCGTCGAGCGCTACGATCGCCAGCGCGGCGAGTGGGTCGTCGTCTGCCGGACCTCGTGCACCGCCGAGGTCCCCCGCGGCTCGTTGATGCGGGTCCGCGCCGATCGCCGCGACGACATCCCCGCCTCGAAGTCCTTCCGCCTGCCGAGCGACCGCGATCACCTCAGCCTCGACATCCGCCCGGGCTCGCGGGAGAAGCGGGCCGCCGGGATCGGCCTGGCGATCCTCAGCGCGACCGGGGTGATCACGGGGGTGGCGATGATCCGCGACACCGCCCTCTACGCCGACCGCGAGACCCGGACCTACGAGGGCTACCTGGTCGGCGGGATGGCGGCGATCACCCTGATCGCCGGGGTGGCGATGGCGGTGACCGGCAAGACCCGGGTGCGCGAGCGGGCCACGGGCCAGAGGCTCGCGCTCCTGCCCGCCGGCGTCGCCTTCTAGCGGCCGCTGCGAGGGCCCCCTTGCGCAGGTCGGCGCCGGGGCGCGAGTATCCTGGCGGAGTGTCGATGACGTCCGCTTCAGGTCGTATGTGGAGAGTCGGGCGCGTCGGCGCCTTCGCCCTGGTCATCGCCGCCTGCCGCCCGGCCGCGTCGATCGAGGCGCCGCCGATCGAGGGGGCGAGCGCCGAGGCGAGTGACGAGGGCGCGGGGGCGGGCGAGGTCGCCGAGGCGCCGCCGGTCGTCGACGAGGAGGCCGCGCTGCCGCCGGCCTGGGTCGCCGCCGCCGACAAGCTCGCCGAGGCCGCGAAGGGCGACACGACCGGCTGGGAGCGCCTGGCGGAGATGGCCGATCTCTTCGGCCACCGCCTCAGCGGCTCGCTCGCGCTCGAGCGGGCGATCGACTGGTCGCTCGACCAGATGCGCCGCGACGGCCTGGTCAACGTCCGCCGCGAGAAGGTGATGGTCCCCCACTGGGTCCGCGGCGAGGAGCGGGCGCGGGCGATCGCCCCGGTCGAGCGGCCGCTGGCGATCCTCGGGCTCGGCGGCACCGTCGGCACCGGCAAGCGGCCCCTCCGCGGCGAGATCATGGTCGTCCGCGATCTCGACGAGCTGAGGGCGCGGGCGGGCGAGGCCCGCGGGAAGATCGTCGTGGTCAACCAGCCGATGCCGCCCTTCGATCACGAGCGCCACGAGACCCACTACGGCGGCACCGTCCAGATCCGCTCGAACGGCGCGGTCGAGGGGGCGCGAGCCGGGGCGAAGGCGGTGCTGATCCGCTCGGTGACCGCGGTCTCGCTGCGCTCGCCCCACACCGGCGCGCTCCGCTACGCCGACGACGTCCCGAAGATCCCGGCGGCCGCGCTCTCGATCGAGGACGCCGAATTCCTCGCCCGGATGGCCCGCCGCGGGCCGGTCGAGGTCGAGCTCTCGCTCGGCGCCAAGACCCTCCCCGACGCCGAGAGCGGCAACGCGATCGGCGAGCTCCGCGGCCGCGAGCTCCCCGACGAGGTCGTCGTGATCGGCGGCCACATCGACTCCTGGGACGTCGGCGACGGCAGCAGCGACGACGGCGGCGGCTGCATGATGGCGATCGAGGCGCTCCGCCTCCTCCAGGAGGCCGGGCTGCGGCCGCGGCGGACGATCCGCGCGGTCCTCTTCACCAACGAGGAGAACGGCCTCCGCGGCGGGATCGCCTACCACGCGGCCCACGGCGGCGAGCGCCACGTCGCGGCGATCGAGGCCGACGTCGGCGCCGGCGCGCCCTGGGGCTTCTCGATCAGCGGCAGCGAGGCCGAGGTCGCGGCGATCCAGGCCTACGCGCCGCTCCTCCGCCGCTTCGGCGCGGGCGCGCTCTTCCCCGGCGGCGGCGGGGCCGACATCTCGCCGCTGACCCGCGACGGCGTCCTCAGCCTCGGGCTGGTCCCCGACACCAGCCACTACTTCGATCTCCACCACAGCCCGGCCGACACCGTCGACAAGATCGACCCCGAGCACCTCGAGCGCAACGCGGCCGCGCTGGCGATGATGGCCTACCTCCTCGCCGATCGCTGAGCGCGAACATGTCCAGGAGGACATGTCAATCTAGGCGCTCAGCGAGGGGATCTGGACCACCCGATCCTCCTCCTGGCACCAGGCGGTGAGCGACCCGCCGTAGACGCAGCCCGAGTCGAGGCCGATCGTCCGCGGCCCGCGGTAGTGGCCGCGCCACGCCCAGTGGCCGTGGATCACCCGCGCGTCGCCGCGGTAGTGCTCGTCCCAGGGGCGGAAGGGGGGCGGGCAGCCCTCGGGCTCGCGGTCGAAGCGCGAGCGCTCGCCGTCGGCGGTGCAGCAGCGGACGCGGGTGGCGAACGACACGTCGGGGTGCTCGAGCCAGGCGTCGTCGTGGGGGCCGGCGTCGAGGCGGCGGGCGACCGCGTGGAGGTCGTGCCAGCGCGGGTGGAGGCCGGCGTGGACCGCCCAGGCCTCGGCGAAACCTGTCCCTCCGGGAAGGTAGACCAGGGGCGGGAGCGCGCGGAGGCGGGCGAGGAGCGCCTCGCCGTCGTCGGCGGCGAAGAGGCGATCGAGGGTGTCGCGCTTCCGCGGCCAGCGGCCGCTGCGGACCAGGAGCGCGTAGACCTCGTGGTTGCCGATCACCCCGCGGCCGCCGACGTCGCGCCAGAGGCGGGCGGCCGCCAGCGAGTCCGGGCCGCGGTTGACGATGTCGCCGAGGCACCAGAGCTCGTCGCGGGCGGGGTCGAAGCGGATCGTCGCGAGGAGGCGGTCGAGCTCGCGGGCGCACCCCTGAACGTCGCCGACCAGCCAACGCATGCGCGGAGAGTAGCAGCCGGCGGCGGCCGCGGTGGCGCCCTCACGCAGCCGCGAAGGGCGGCGAGGGCATGCCCATCGGCAGACCTCCGGGGCGCGCCCTCACGTCGTTCGCTTCGCAGCAGCGGCCCCGCCGTCGGACGCCTCGGCGCGCGCGGTCGCCGACGCCGCTGAGATCGCGTAGCCTCGGCGGGTGCTCGGGCTCGCCGGCCTCGATCTCGCCGCCTCGCCGCTCGTCGGCCTCGCCCTCCTCGCGGCCGCCGGCCTCTTCGCCGGGATCGTCAACACCCTCGCCGGCGGCGGCTCCTTCCTGATCCTCCCGCTCCTCATCGGCCTCGGCCTGCCGCCGACGGTCGCCAACGGGACCAGCCGCGTCGGCGTCGTCGTCCAGGGGCTGAGCTCGGCCTGGACCTTCCACGGCCGCGGGATCCGTGAGTACCGGATCACCGCGCGCCTCGCCGCGCCGATGGTCGTCGGCGCGCTGGTCGGCGCCTGGCTGGCGACCCGCTTCGACGACGAGCTCCTGCGCCCGCTCATCGGCGTGATCCTGGTGGCCTGGGCGCTGATCCTCGGGCTCCGCCCGGGCCGCTTCCTGAAGCCGCCGCCCGAGCCCTCGCCGCCCTCCTGGCTCAGCGATCTGGCGAGCGTGGCGATCGGCCTCTACGGCGGCTTCCTGCAGGCCGGCGTCGGCTTCCCCCTCCTCGCGCTCCTGGTCCCGGGGCTCGGCTACCCGGCGGTCGCCGCCAACGCGATCAAGGTGCGGGTGGTCCTGATCTACAGCCTCCTCTCGCTGCCGATCTTCGCGCTGGCCGGCCAGATCGCCTGGCGCGAGGGCCTGGTCCTTGGGGCAGGTACGATGGCCGGCGGCTGGCTCGGCGCCCACATCCAGCTCCGCGCCGGCGCCGGCGTCGTCCGCTGGGCGGTCCTCGTGATGGTCGCGATCGGCGGGATCATGCTCCTCCGCTGAGGGAGCAGCATCGGCAGAGACGGCGCCGCCGTGTTCGCCCGTCCTTGGCCCGGTCCGCGGGCGCGGGCGCGTGGTCGTGACGACGTCGAGCATGCTGCGAGGTGTCGCCGCGCTCGCCTCGCGCGGCCTCGTCACGCGCTTGCGGAAGTCCTCAGCGCATGCTCGCCGAGGTAGGTGGAGGTGAGCGACCCTGCCGCGCGTCCACCCGTTGCCGGCCGCGTTGTCCCATGCGCTAATGGCCCGATGACGACGCGCCGTTGGATTTGCACGCCGATCCTCTCTCTCCTCCTGGCCTGCTCGGGCGGCTCCACGGGGAGCACCGACACCGACGCGAGCGGCAGCACGGGGAGCACGACCTCGAGCACGACGTCGACGAGCGGCGGCACGACGTCGACGAGCGGCGGCTCGACGTCGACGGGCGGCACGACGTCGACGGGCGGCGAGACCACCGGCACGGGCACCGCCACGGTAGCGACCACGGGCGGGCCGGATCCCTTCTGCGGCGACGGCTACATCGATCCCGGCGAGCTCTGCGACGACGCCAACCGGGTCGACGACGACGATTGCACCAACGCCTGCACCCTGCCGATCTGCGGCGACGCGATCGTCCAGGCCGGCGAGGAGTGCGACGACGGCAACGACGTCGACGAGGACATGTGCACCACCGAGTGCCTCAAGGCGGGCTGCGGCGACGGGGTGGTCCAGGACCCCGAGGAGTGCGACGGCGGCGACGCCAACGGCCCGGGCAAGGCCTGCCTCGCCGAGTGCACCAAGAACGTCTGCGGCGACGGCGACAAGGGCCCGGGCGAGGGCTGCGACGACGGCAACATGGTCGACGACGACGCCTGCTCGAACGCCTGCGTCCCCGACACCTGCGGCGACAAGAAGGTCGAAGACCCCGAGGCGTGCGACGACGGCAACATGGTCAACGACGACATGTGCACCAACGCCTGCACGCTGCCGACCTGCGGCGACGGGATCCTCCAGGGGGCCGAGGAGTGCGACGACGGGCCGCTCAACTCGAACAAGGGCGCCTGCACCCTCGCCTGCAAGATGAACGTCTGCGGCGACGGCTACTGGCACGTCGGCGTCGAGGGCTGCGACGAGGGCGAGAACAACGGCCCCGGTCAGATCTGCAAGGACGACTGCACCAAGAACGTCTGCGGCGACGGCGACAAGAGCCCGCTCGAGCTCTGCGATGACGGCAACGTCAAGAGCCTCGACGGCTGCAACGCGATCTGCAACAAGGAGATCGAGTGCGGCGGCAAGCTCTACGAGTGCGGCAACGGCTTCGACGACGACAACGACGGCAAGATCGACGGCGAGGATCCGGAGTGCATCTCGCCCTGCGACGACAACGAGGGCTCGTTCCAGACCGACCTCCCCGGCCAGAACAAGGACTGCAAGTCGGACTGCTACTTCGACGCGAACTCCGGCCAGGGCGACGACCTCTGCGTCTGGAACCTCCAGTGCGATCCCAACAACCCGGGCGCGGACATCGGCTGCCCCTACGATCCCGACTTCAAGATGTGCGAGATGAGCCTCCCGCCGGAGTGCCTCGAGTTCTGCAAGCCGAACGTCCCCAACGGCTGCGACTGCTTCGGCTGCTGCGAGATCAACGGCAAGCACGTCTACCTCGACTCGAACCCCGAGTGCACGATCGACAACCTCGACGCGTGCAACCCCTGCACCTTCTTCCCGGACTGCAACAACCCCTGCGAGCCCGAGAAGTGTGAGCTCTGCTTCGGTCAGGACCCCGAGGATCTGCCGCCGGAGTGCAACGAGATGCCTTCCTGCGACATGGGCAAGAAGCCCTGCCTCAAGGACCTCGACTGCGGCGACGGGGCCTTCTGCCAGACCGGCTGCTGCCAGCCGATCGTCCCGGGGTAGGGCGCCGGGCGGCGCCACGCGTGGAGCGGCGCGGGCCTCGGCGGGCCTGCGCCGCTTCGTCCGTCAGCCGGCGACGATCGCCGCGAGCCCGAGGAGCACGAGGTAGGGGACGAAGGGGAGGAGGCCGACCCGCACGAGGAGGTGGACGAGGAGGCGGAGGCTGGCGAGCCCGACCACGAGGCTGGTGACGAAGCCGATCACGTAGGGGAGCGGGTCGCCGGCGCTCGCCGTCGGCTGGCCGACGATCTCGAGGACCTCCTTGAGCGAGGCCCCGAGGATCGCCGGGATGCTGAGGAGGAAGGAGAAGCGCGCGGCCTCGAGGCGGGAGATCCCGAGGCCGAGGGCGGCGGCGATCGTCGAGCCCGAGCGCGAGATCCCCGGGGTGATGGCGAGGAGCTGGAAGAGGCCGATCACCAGCGCCTGCGGGGCCGAGGGCGGCGCGTCGGGATCGTCGCCGCGCGGCCGCGCGAAGTGGGAGTACGCGAGGAGCGCGGCGGTCACCAGGAGGCTCACGCCGATCCACGCCGGTCGCCCCTCGATCGCCACGACCGCCCCCTCGATCGCCGGGACCAGCGCGAGGCCGAGGGGCAGGGTGCCGACGATGAGCGCGACCAGGAGGCGGCGCGAGCGGGCCTCGCCGCCCGGGAGGAGCGCGCGGATCAGGCTCAGGAGGTCGCCGCGATAGACCCAGAGGACCGCGAGGAGCGTGCCGGCGTGGACGACGATGTTGAAGCGGTGGCCAGCCGCCTCGGGGTCGACCCCGAGCCACGCCTGGGCGAGGCTGAGGTGCCCGGAGGACGAGATCGGCAGGAACTCGGTGACCCCCTGGAGGGCGCCGAGGGCCGCGGCGAGGCCGGGGCTGAGCGCTTCGGGCACGCGCCCTTGTAGCCCGGGGCGGGGCCAGCACCCGAAAAAGTGGCGCGTCCAGAGGGCTGCGGCCGAGGGGCCAGCGCCCTCCTCGCGGGGTGTCGACGGGGGGCGGCGAGGTCGCGCGGATCGAGCCTGGCGCGCGATCCCGGATCACGCAGAAACCGGCCCTGCGGCAGACTGGCGGCGATGGTAGCGTCTCTCGCCATGGCACGTTGGACATCCCGTCTCGCCCCCATTGGCCTGGCGATCGGCCTCGGCGCGCTCGCGTCTCCGAGCGTCGACGCAGCCCCCACGATCGAGCCCGCGGTCACGCCGAAGCTCACGACTCCGGCCGTCGTCAAGGTCGACATCGCCTCGCTCCCGCCGGCGAGCCTCACCGACAAGGGGACCAAGGCGCCGGCGCTGAAGGTCAAGCCGACCCCGACGAAGCGGATCCAGGAGATCGTCGCCGAGCGCACCAAGAACGCGATCATCGCCCGAGGGCTCGGCGCCCGGACGGTCGTCTCGCCGCGGCAGATGTACCTCGACAAGTTGACCTTCATGCGGGCGGCCGGCGACGTCCGCGTCGACCCGCAATTCGGGACGGGCGGCATGATCTCGATGCGGCGGCCGTCGACGTGGATCAGCGACTACTACGGGATGTCCGACTACGTCGCGCTCCACTTCCGGGCCGCGGCTGACAAGCACTACGTGGTCGACTGCCTGGTCCGCGGCGACGACATGGAGCTCCACCTCGCCCATGGAAACGAGTGGATCGGCGGCGCGGGCACCCACGACGGCGACCACCGGATCGCCCACCTGCCCAAGGCGTCGGCCGCCCGCGACGTTGTCGCCTTCCTCTTCCACGAGACCGAAGGGAAGGCGTGGGGCGAGATCCACCAGTGCGAGATCATCCCGCTCAACGAGTGACGGTGACCGGCTAGGCCGCCCCCTCGTTGGCCTCGCCCTCACCCTCGGCCTCACCCTCGGCCTCACCCTCGCCCTCTCCCTCGGGGAGGAGCGCGTAGGCCGGCCGCTCGACCCGCCCGCGCTCCCAGAGGTGGTGCTCGATCGCCTCGAGGAGCGGCCGCGTGCTCCGGCGATCGAGGGCCGAGACGAAGAAGGTGTCGCGACCGGCGCGATCGCGCTCGAGCGCGAGATCCTCGGGGCTCAGGAGGTCGCACTTGTTGAGGACCATCATCCGCGGGAGCTCGCCGGCCCCGAGGTCGCCGAGGATCTTCTCGACGGTCTCCATGTGCTGCTCGCGGTCGGGGTCGGAGACGTCGGCGACGATGAGGAGGAGGTCGGCGTCCGCGACCTCCTCGAGGGTCGCCGAGAAGGCCTGGAGGAGCGCCGGCGGGAGGTCGCGGATGAAGCCGACGGTGTCGAGGAGGACGACCTCGCGGTCCTGCGGGAAGCGGATCCGTCGGACCGTCGGATCGAGGGTGGCGAAGAGCTTGTTCTCGGCGATCACCTCGGCGCCGGTGACCGTGTTGAGGAGGGTGCTCTTGCCGGCGTTGGTGTAGCCGACGATCGCCACCACCGGGACGCCGGAGCGCTGGCGGCGGGAGCGTCGCTGGTCGCGCTGGCGGCGGAGGTGGCCGAGGCGCTGCTCGAGGTCGTGGACCCGGTTCTTGGCCTTGCGGCGATCGAGCTCGAGCTTGGTCTCGCCGGGCCCGCGGCCGCCGATCCCGCCGGCGAGGCGCGACATCATCGTCCCGTGGCCGACCATGAAGGGCATCCGGTAGCGGAGCTGGGCGAGCTCGACCTGGAGCTTGCCGTCCGACGACTTCGCGTGCTGGGCGAAGATGTCGAGGATCAGCGTCGTCCGGTCGATCACCTTGAGGTCGGTCTGCTCGGAGATCGTCCGCGCCTGCGAGGGCGAGAGGTCGGGGTCGCAGATCAGGAGCTCGACGTCGTGCTCGAGCGCCTGGACGAGGACCTCGCGGAGCTTGCCGGAGCCGAGGAAGGTGCGGGGATCGGGGTGGGGGCGCCGCTGCTCGATCACGTCGACGACCTCGATCCCGAGGGTGCGGCAGAGCTCGCGGAGCTCGCCGCGGCGGGCGGCGACGTCGGGGCCGCCGCGGTGGACCATCAGGATCATCGCCCGGGTGCCGGCGCCCTCGGCCCGCGCCCGGCTGGTCGCCGCGACCAGCTCGGTCTCGAGGTCGCGGACGAAGTCGGTGAAGGGCTGGGGGGCGGCCGCCGGCAGGCCCTCGCCCTCGGCCTCGGGGCCCTCGCGGGTCAGGAGGCTGAGGGGCGTCCGCGGCCAGGTGCGCACCGTCAGGACGTCGCGGCTCGGCGGCGCCGGCGGGGCGAGGGTGGCGATGTCGATCTGGATCCCGGCGGGGCCGCGGTGGATCGCGGCGATCAGATCGAGGCGGAGCTTGACGAGGTCGGCGATCTCCTCGCGGCTGAGCGGGTCGATCACCAGGTGGGTGGCGATCAGGCGGACGCCGCGGAGGCGGCCGCCGGCGCCGCGCACGCGGGCGAACTCCGGCAGCTCCATCGAGTGGGCGTCGCCGAGGATCACGCTCTCGACCCGGCCGCGGCGGTCGATGAAGAGGCCGAGCTGGCGGCCGAGCTCCTGCGAGAGGTCGAGGAGGTCGCGGGCGAGCGCCGCGGAGACCACCTGATCGGCCGGGACCTGTCGATCACGCAGGCGGGCGAGCGCCTTCGCCTGGCTGGCCTTGAGGTTCGAGGTGTCGCCGAAGATCGCCGCGTCGCTGGTCACTGCGCGAGACTGTGCTCCTCAAGGAGCTTGAGCGCAATCGCCAGCGCCTGCTGGGCGCGCTGGCCGGCGTGGTTGCGGGCGTCGAGGGTCGCGCTGGTCGAGCCGAGGCGGGACTCGGTGTCGTGGAGGGCGCCCTGGAGGAGGTCGATCTTGTCGCGGAGGGCGGCGATCTCGGCCGATGACTCCTCCTCGAGGTTGGCGAGGGCGGCGGAGAGCCGGCGGATCTCGCCGCCCATCGTCTCCTTGGCGTCGATGAGCTGGTGGTTCAGCTCCTCGATCGCCTCGGCCGCGTTCTCGCGGGTGGAGGCGAGGGTGGTCATCAGCTCCTCGATCTTCTCGTCGGCCTGGCGCCGGGCCTCCTCGAGGGTGTTGTTGAGGCGGCTGATCGTGTGCTCCGCGAGCTCGCGGGTGTCGGCGAGCTCGCCCTCCAGGCGCGCCTGCTCGCGGGCCGCGTTCTCCCGGGTCGCCTCGAGGGCCCCCTCCAGGGCGGCGTGGGCGGCCGCCGCGTCGGCGAGCTGCTGCTCGTAGTCGGCCCGCATCTCGGCGCCGGCCTGCTGGAAGGCGGCGATCTCGGCGGCGTGGTTGGCCTCGTGCTCGGCGATCTCGGCGTCCTTGGTCGCCTCGAGGGCGGCGAGGCGCTGCGCGTGGGCCTCGGCGTGCTCGGCGATCTCGGCGTCCTTGGCGGCCTCGAGGGCGGCGAGCTGGCCCGCGGACTCGTCGTTCAGGGCGATCAGCGCCTCGTCGTGCTGGCGACGGAGCATGCCGATCTCGCCCTCGTGGCGCTCATCATGCTCGGCGAGGTGGCGGGCGTGGCGCTCGCGGAGCTCGGCGATCTGCTCGGTGTGGCGCTCCTCGAGCTCGAGGATCTGGGTCTCGCGGTCGCTCTCGGACTCGGCGAGCTGGCGGGCGTGCCGCTGCTTGAGGTCGGCGATGTGCCCCTCGTAGCTCGCCCGGAGCTCGGCGATCGCCTGCTCGGCCTGCTCGCGGAGCTGGCGCTTCTCCTCGGCGCTCCGCTGCTGGAGCTCGGCGAGGCTCATCTCGAGGCGGCTGGCCTGCTGGCGCACGTCGCCGAGCTGCTCCCCGAGGTCGGTCGCCTCCGAGCGGGCGGCCATGAGCTGGAGGGTGAGGGCGTCGCGCTCGTTCTCGAGGAGGGTGATCCGATCCTGGGCGTCCGTGAGCTCGCCGAGGGTGGTGGCCAGGGTCTCGGCGGCCTTGTCCTGCTGGAGCTCGAAGCTCCGCTGGGTCTCGGCGTACTCGGCCTCGAGCTCCTTGAGCTTCTTGGTCGTCCCCTCGAGGCGGTTCTTCAGCCCCTCCTCGCGCTTGAGCGCGGTCGCCCGATCGCGGGTGACGGCGTCGAGCTGCTCGCGGGCGGAGATCAGCTGCTCCTGGACCGCGATGAGCTGGCCCTCGAGATCGGAGGCGAGGGTCTGGAGCTGGCGGTTCTGGCTCTTGGCGTCGAGGATCGCCCGGTCGCGCTGCTCGAGCTCGTCGCGGAGGGCGAGGAGCTCGCGCTTCTTGGCGTTGAGGGCGGAGCGGATCTCGAGGACCTCGCGCTGCATCCGGAACCCCGAGGGCTCGGTCGAGCGCATCATCGAGATCTCATCCGGCTCCGGCTCGCTCGCGCGGGCGCCGAGCATGCTCTCGCGGGCGAACTCCGAGCTCAGGTCCGTGGGCTCGCGCTCGACGTGACGCTCGGTGGAGCGCTCGGTCGGGCGCGCGGGCTCGCTGGCCCGGTAGGCGTCGCTCACCGGGCGGCGGCGCTCGGGCGCCGGCGGCGGGGCCGAGCGCGGGCTCTCGCGGAGCTCGACGTCGAGGCGCGGCTCCTCGGCCGGCGGCGGCGCGCTCGCGGACTCGTCGGCGCGGAGGAGCCCGCGGACCAGCTCGCGGAGCTCGCCCTCGTCGAAGGGCATCTTGACGTAGCCGTCGGCGTGGGTCTTGAGGTTGCGGTGCTGATCAAAGACCTCCTGGCTGACGCTGGAGGCGTAGATGATCACCGGGATCGCGCGGGTCTGATCGTTGCGACGGAGGCGATTGCAGACCGAGAACCCGGAGGTGAGCGGCAGCTCCGCGCGGACGAAGATCACGCTCGGGGCGACCGTGCGCGCGACGTTGACCGCCTCCGGCCCGTTCTCCGTCACCGTGAACTCGAAGCGAAAGCCCGCGAGCATGTCCTGGATGACGGCTGGGGTCTTGCCGTCGGCGTCGATGATCAGCGCAGAGAACACCGGCGCAGGGTAGCGTGTCCACGCCCCTGGATACCAGCCCCCGAGGACGGGCAACGGGCGATTTCGCGCCCCCTCCGCGGGCCTCGCTGGGGCGACCGGACCCCAGGAGCGGCGCGGCCAAATCGGTGGCCCATCGCCGCGTCGGCGGATGCCACGGGCGGCCGACGTCGCGGCCGCGGAGGCCACGCGGCGGCCGGCGGACGCCTCGGCGGTCCGCCATCACAGTCACCGAGGGCATCCGCGAAGGCTGCGGGCGCCGTGGAGGCGGGGCGTCGCCGCGTCGGCGGCGGACACCTCGCCGACGCGATCGCGCCGCAGGAGGGCCTCAGCGAACGCCTCGCGGGGCGCTTCGGAGGCGATCCGCGAGGTCGAGGAGGAGGCTCTGATCGCCGGGCCGGGGCGCCTCGGCCCGCACCAGGACGTGGGTGACGCCCGCATCCTCGAAGGCGACCAGCGCCCGGCCGCTGCGATCGCGGCCGATCAGGTACTCGCGGCCGTGGAAGCGGTGGCGGGCGCCGGGGAGCGGCCTGCGGGTGCTCTCGCGGAGCTCGAGGATCCGCACGCCCGGCGCGAGCTGGTGCTCGCGGAGTTCGCGGAGCGGCGCCTCGCCGGCGGGGTCGAGATCGCCGAGGCTGACCAGCGAGACCCCGGCGACCGCGCCCGGATCGCCGGCGCCGACCAGCTTCGGCTGGATGGAATCAAGGGACATGTCCTCGAGGACGGAGGCCTGGGCCGGCGTCGACGAGGCCTCGGCGGCCGCGGGGGTCGGCGTCGAGAGGCGGGTGATCGCGAAGAGGGCGATCGCGGCGGCGGCGGCCGGGGCCATCACCAGGCCGCCGCGGAGGAGGTCGCGCCAGCGGCGGCGGGCGAGCGGGATCGGCGGCGGCGGGGCCTCCTCGACCGCGGCCTCGGCCTCCTCGCGATCGATCGCGTCGAGCTCGAGGAGGAGGCGGGCGCGGAGCGGCGACGGGGTGCTCGGGCGCTCGAGCCCGCGGATCGCCTCGCGGACCTCGATCTGCTCACGGACCATGTCCTGAAGGTCAGGGTCCTCCGCGAGCTCGGCCTCGACCGCGGCCCGGGCCTCGGGGTCGAGCTCGCCGTCGATGTAGGGTTGGAGGCGGGAGATCAGGCCGTCGGGGGCTGGGGTGATCCGGCTCATGCGTGGCCTCGCTTGCGGAAGGCGTCGAGGGAGATCAGCGGCGACGAGGGGGCGAGCTCGCGGGGATCGATCCGATCCTCGAGCGCCTTCTTGAGGAGGCGGCGGCCGCGGTAGAGGCGGCTCATCACCGTGCCGATCGGGCACTCCATCACCGCGGCGATCTCCTTGTAGGCGAGCCCCTCGAGATCGGCGAGGAGCACCGCCAGCCGGTAGTCCTCGGGGAGCTCGGCGAGGGCGGCGCGGATCTCCTCGGCGGCGACCTTGGCGGCGACCGCCTGATCGGGGGAGGGCGGGGCGCCGCTCAGGCCGGCGGCCCCGCTGCGCTCGAGCGGCGCGATCTGGGTGGCCAGCTCGGCCGTCCGGGCGCGCTCGCGGTTGTCGCGGTGGTACGTGTTGACGAAGGTGTTGCGGAGGATCGTGAAGAGCCAGGCGCGGACCGAGGTCCCGGGCTCAAAGCGGTGCCAGAAGCGGTAGGCCCGGACCATCGTGTCCTGGACCAGATCCTCGGCCGCGGCCCGATCGCGGGTCATGCGGAGCGCGACCCCATAGAGGCTGTCGAGGTGGGGGAGGGCGGTCTCTTCGAACGCCTGGCGGGCGGCCCTGTCCATTGCAGGCGACAACCGGGGGCACCTACGGGCTATTCCCGGCGGGCGTCAGGGTAGCGCCCGGGGGCCTCGAGGGCGAGATCTGGCGCTCGCGGCGCCTTATCGCGGGGGTGCGCGGAGGGCGCGGTTTGAGCGCCCCGGGAGGCGACCCTGCGTGCATGGCGCGCGCGCTTTCGGCTAGCCTCCGCGCCGATGAACGCCCAAAGCGCGAGGCCCGAGTACCGCTCGCCCCTGGCGAGCCGCTACGCGACCGCGGCGATGGTCGCCAACTTCGACGATCGCCGCCGCACCCTCCTCTGGCGCGACCTCTGGATCGCCCTCGCCGAGGCCGAGCGCGCGCTCGGCCTGCCGATCTCCGAGGACCAGATCGCCGCCCTCCGGCGGGCCCGCGAGACCATCGACTTCGCCCGGGTCGCCGCCCTCGAGGCCGAGCTCCGCCACGACGTGATGGCCCACGTCCACCACTTCGGCGAGGTCGCCGGCGGCGACGCGGCCAAGATCATCCACCTCGGCGCGACCTCCTGCTTCGTCGCCGACAACGCCGAGCTGGTGATGATCCGCGACGGCCTCGAGCTGATCATGGATCGCCTCTACACGGCGCTCGATCAGCTCGCCGCCTTCGCCCGGGCGCAGCGCGAGCAGGCGACCCTGGCCTTCACCCACTTCCAGCCGGCGCAGCTCACCACGGTCGGCAAGCGGGCCTGCCTCTGGGCCCAGGACCTCGCCCTCGACCTCGAGACGATCGAGGCCCTGGTCGCCCGGATCCCGCTCCGTGGGGTCAAGGGGACCACCGGCACCCAGGCCTCCTTCCTCCAGCTCTTCGACGGCGATCACGCCAAGGTCCGCGAGCTCGAGCGCCGGGTCGCCGCGGCGATGGGCTTCGAGCGCTGGCTGCCGGTGAGCGGCCAGACCTACACCCGCAAGATCGACACCTGGGTGGTCTCGGCCCTCGCCGACGTCTGCGGCTCGGCGGCCAAGCTCGCCGTCGATCTCCGGCTCCTCGCCCACGAGCGCGAGCTCGAGGAGCCCTTCGAGCGCAAGCAGATCGGCTCGAGCGCGATGGCCTACAAGCGCAACCCGATGCGCTCGGAGCGGATCTGCAGCCTCGCGCGCTTCGTCCACTCGCTGGCGACGAGCCCCCGCGAGACCCACGCCAACCAGTGGCTCGAGCGGACCCTCGACGACTCGGCGAACCGCCGCCTGGTCCTCACCGAGGCCTTCCTGGCGACCGACGCGGTCCTCAACCTGGTGGTCGACGTGACCGCCGGGCTGGTGGTCTACCCGGCGCGGATCGCCGCGAACATGGCGGACGAGCTCCCCTTCATGGCCACCGAGGCGGTGATCATGCGGGGGACCCGGGCCGGCGCGAGCCGGCAGGATCTCCACGAGGCGATCCGGGTCCACTCGTGGGCGGCCGCCGGCGAGCTCAAGGAGGGGCGGCCCAACGATCTGATGGCCCGGATGGCCGCCGATCCCGCGCTCGCGCCCCACGTCGACCCCTCGGCGCTGGATCCCCGGGGCTACGTCGGCCGCGCCCCCGAGCAGGTCGACGAGTACCTCGCGGACGCGCTCGGGCCGCTCCTGGAGCGCCACCGCCACCGCGCGGGGCGCTTCGCCGCTCGGGTCCGGGTCTGAGGTCCCGAGCCCGCGTGGCTGGGCCCGCGTGGCTGGCCGCAGCGCCCAAGCGAACGATGTTGCCAGGCGGCTGCGCCGCCATGCTCGCGGGGCGCCGGCGCTCGTGTTGACTTTCGCCCTGGCCTGCTAGCATCACCGCCGCCATGGGTCGCCTGATCCCCCCCTTCTGGTCCTCGCATCGGACCTCGCTCCTCCTCGTCGGGCGCTCGCCGGCGTCGATCTTCGCGGAGCGAGAGGACGAGGTCGATGAGGACGAGGACGACTTCGACGACGACGAGTTCGACGACGAAGAAGAGGACGAAGACGACGAGGACGACGAGGACGACGAGTACGAGTACGAGGACGGGGACGAGGAAGAGGACGACGAGGACGAGGACGACGAGGACGAGGAGGACGACTTCGACGAGTACGAAGACGAGGACGAGGACGAGGACGAGGACGAGGACGACTTCGACGACGACGACGACGACGCGTACGACGACGACGAGTTCGAAGACGAAGACGACGACGACGAGGACGACGAGGACGAGTGAGCGCATCGCCAGCGCGCAGGCGGACGCCAGCGCGCTCGGCCACCGTCACGGGCGCGACGACTAGCGGTCGCGCCGGCGCGCGAGGAGGGCCCCAGAGCCCGCGCTTGTGCCCTCGCCAGCGGCGAGGAGGCCGTCGTAGTCGCGGACCTGCGGGTGCACCAGGATCCGCGAGGGCGGCGGCAGCGGCAGGCTGGTGTCGGCTTCGCCCTGCCAGCGACGGCGGGCCTCGGCGAGCCGCGGGGCCGCCATCGTGGGCTCCGCGAGGGGGACGCGGCTCCGCGGCCGCGCGCTCCCCTCGGCGCGATCGAGGATCGTGTCGACCAGCACCTGGGTGAGCGTGTCGTCGGGATCGTTCGCCGCGAGCTCGAGGAGCGGCGCCTGCCAGCGCCCGGGATCGCGGTCGAGGGCCGCGAGGGCGGCCGCGAGGCGGAGCGCCGGCTCCGGGTCGCCGAGCCAGGGGGCGATCTCGTCCGGCTCGCCGCGGCGGAGGAGGACGCCGAGGGCCAGCGCCCGGGTCCGCGGCCCCGGCTCGCGCGCGCCCTCGCCGAGGGCGAGATTCAGGAGGAGGCGCTCGCTCGCCGCCGGATCCTCCGCCAGGCGGCGCAGGGCGGCCGCGAGGGCGTAGTCGCCGACCCGGCGGAAGACCAGGTCATCGCCGTGCTCGACGACCTCCGAGCGATCGTCGATCGCGGCCTCGAGGAGCGCCGGATCGACGCCGGCGAGCATGCACCCGCCCTCGCGGCTGGTCGCCAGCCACCACCAGGTCGTCGCGCGCAGGGTCGGATCGGCGGCCCTGAGGAGGTCGGCGATCGCGTCGGGGCCGAGCCGCCGGAGCGCGCGCTCGCGGAGCCGCTGCCCCTCGTCGCTGAGGCGATCGACGACCCCGCGCTCGGCGATCGCCGCGAGCGCCTCGCGGGCCTGGCGAGGGAGGCCCTCGGAGAGCGCCGCCAGCGGCAGCTCGCCGGTGCTGGTCGCGGGGTCCTCGCTCGCGCTGGGCTCGGCGCCGACCGCCGCGGCGCCGAGGAAGGCCGCCATCTCGGCCCACGCGATCTCGGAGAGCGCCCGCTCCGCGTCGACGTAGCGGGTGAGCGCGGGCCCAGGGGGATCCCCGCACTTGCCAACGGCGGCCGCGGCCTCGCGCGGGGCGGCGAGGGGGAGCGCGAGGGCGAAGGTGAGGGCGAGGGGGAGAGCGGGGAGGCGCATCGCTGATCGCCACCCTAGCCAGGGCGGCGGCGGGCCCAAAAAAAGCGGCGTTCATCGGCTCCGAGGGGCGGGCGTCGATCCGTCCCGCGCTTTCCTGCGTATCGCGCGGCGAGTCGTGTAATGATCGCCGCGAGAGCACGTATTCCCCGGGCCCCTGCGGCCACGGCAGAGGGGATGGGAGCGAGCAATGGCAAGCACTGAAGATCGCTTTGGCCTGGTCGGCACCGTCGTCGCCGACAAGTACGTCGTCGAGCGACAGGTCGGCGAAGGCGGCTTCGGCGTGGTCTACCGCGCTCAGCACAAGATCTGGGACCAGCCCGTGGCGATCAAGTGCTTCACGGCCCTCTCGAACGCGCCCCGCGAGTACCGCGATCAGCTCCTCGATCTCTTCGTCCAGGAGGGCAAGCTCCTCTCGTCGCTCTCGAGCCGGACGGCGGCGATCGTCCAGGCCCGCGACATCGGCACGCTGACCACGCCGACCGGCGTCTGGCTCCCCTACATGGTGCTCGAGTGGCTCGACGGGGTCTCGCTCGATCGCCTGATCAAGCGCGACGGCCAGCCGATCGGCGAGACCCGCTCGGCCGCCGAGGTCTTCCAGCTCCTCGACGGCGCCGCCCGGGCGCTCGCGCTCGCCCACGTCCAGAACGTCGCCCACCGCGACATCAAGCCCGAGAACTTCTTCGTGATCGGCGCGCGCCTGGTCCCCGGCGCGGTGATCAAGGTGCTCGACTTCGGGATCGCCAAGGTCATGCAGTCGCAGGCCCAGACGGCGATGCACTCGACCGGCTACAACGTCTCGTCCTTCACCCCGAACTACGGCGCGCCCGAGCAATTCGATCGGACCCACGGCGCGACCGGGCCCTGGACCGACGTCTTCGGGATGGCCCTCGTCTTCGTCGAGATCATGCGCGGCGGCAAGCCGGTGCTCGACGGCGAGACCTTCCTCCAGCTCGCCTTCGCCAGCCAGAACCCGGATCGCCGGCCGACCCCGCGGGCCCTCGGGATCGAGGTCAGCGACGCGGTCGAGGCGGTCTTCGCCCGCGCCTTCGCGGTCAAGGTCGTCGACCGCTTCCGGACGATGGGCGAGTTCTGGGCGGCGCTCGCCGGGGCCCTCGAGATCAGCGAGTTCCCGCCGATGCCGAGCGCCGACGCGGAGGCCGACGACGCCGCGATCGCCAGCGCCGGGACCTCGGGCGCCCGGCGGGCCCTGACCTCGTCGTCGCCCTCGCAGCCCTTCCTCCCCGCCACCAACGCGCGGACGACCCAGACGTCGGCGTACGGCGCGGGCGCTGGCGTCGGCGTCGGCGTCGGCGGCACCGTGGTCTCCCAGGAGCGGCGGGCGATGACCGAGGCCTACGGCCAGGGCGAGACCCTGGTCGCCCCACCGACGACCCTCGCCAGCGCGCCGCCGCCCCCGGCGGACCCGCCCCGCTCGCGGGCGGCGCTCATCGGCGTCGCGGGGGCGCTCGTCGTCAGCGGCCTGGCCGCCTACCTCGCGCTCGGCAAGGGCAAGGAGGCGCCGCCGGAGCCGACCCCGCCGGCCGCGGCGGCGACCGAGGTCGTGGCCAAGGAGACCCCGCCGGAGCCGGCCAAGGTCGACGAGCCGCCGCCGCCGCCCTGCCCGGAGGGGATGGCCTACATCGAGGGCGGCACCTTCTTCATGGGCACCGACGCCGACAACCCGGTCCTCGCCCTCGCCCGGCCGGCGCACAAGGTCGAGGTGGCTCCCTACTGCCTGGACATCACCGAGGTCACGGTCGCCGCCTACCGCGAGTGCTCGAACGAGGGGAAGTGCAAGCGGGCCTACCGCGACGCCTTCTGGCCCCGCGGCAAGACCCCGACCAAGGAGTGGGAGCGCCTCCGCAGCGCCCACGATCCGCTCTGCAACGAGCGCTACGACGACCGCAACGCCCACCCGATCAACTGCGTGACCTGGAAGCAGGCGAACGACTACTGCGCGGAGATCGGCAAGCGCCTGCCGACCGAGGCCGAGTGGGAGTTCGCCGCCCGCGGCTCCGACGGCCGGGTCTACCCCTGGGGCGACGAGACGCCGTCGCCCGAGCACCTCAACGCCTGCGGCAGCGAGTGCGTCGAGTGGCGGGTGAGCGCGGGGATCGACCCCGGGACGGCGATGTACGACGCCGACGACGGCAACGCCGCGACCGCGCCGGTCGGCTCCTACCGCCGGGGCAAGACCCAGGCTGGCCTCCTGGACATGGTCGGCAACGTCTTCGAGTGGACCGCCGATCCCTTCCTGCCCTATGGGACAGGTGAAGGCGAGGCCCCGGTCGCCAACAACAAGCGGGTGATCCGCGGCGGCGCCTTCAACAGCGTCGAGCCCGAGCACACCGACCCGGCGCTCCGCTACCCGCAGGACGCTGATGCCCACCCGCCGGCGATCGGCTTCCGCTGCGCCGCTTCACCGCTGGCGGCCGGCTAGGGCCGCCCCGCCTAGACCGCCTCGAGGAGCCCGTGGCGATCGACGAAGGCCGCGAAGGCCTCGCCGATCTCGCGCGGGTGCTCGAAGAGGCTGGTGTGGGTGCCGCGGGGGAGGCGGAGGAGCTCCGAGCCCGGGATCCGCCGGTGCATCGGCTCGCCGACCAGGCGGGTCGGCGCGAAGACGTCGGCGTCGCCGGCGACGATCAGGGTCGGCACCTCGATCTGCGGCAGGAGATCGGCGGCGCTGTGGGCCTGGGCGGCGAGGGCCATCGCCGCCAGCGTCGGCGGGTCGCCCCGCCGGAGGTGCTCGGTGAAGAGGCGCATGTCGGCCTCGCTCGCCTCCGGGCCGATCAGGCGGAGGCTGCGGCCGAGCGGGACGGTGAGCGGCAGGCGGGCGACCTGGCCGAAGGTCCGCGCGCTCGCCGAGAAGATCGGCGTGGGTGTCCTTCGGACCAGGTGCTTGAGGACCCGGCCGAGGGGCCCCAGGGCGGTGTCAAAGACCCGCTCGAAGGGGCCGAGGATCGGCACCAGCGCGCTCACCCGCTCGGGGTAGGCGCGGTAGGCCTCGAGGATCACCTGGCAGCCCATCGAGAAGCCGACCATGATCGCCCGGTCGACGCCGGCGTCGTCGAGGATCCGCCGGAGGTCGTCGGCGAGGGCGGGCATCGTCACCCCGCCGGGGGTCCGCGCGGGCTCGGAGGCGCCGTGGCCCTTGAAGTCCCAGGTGATCACCGTGAAGCGGCGGATCCACTCGGGGTAGAGGTGCTTCCAGAAGAAGACCGAGGTGCTGAGGCCGTTGGTCAGCGCCAGCGGCGGGCCGCTCCCGCGGATCCCGTAGGCGACGTGGGTGCCGTCAGCGGCGACGACGCTGCGATCGTTGATGATCATCGCGGGTGGGCGGCGCCCGTATTGCCAGCGCGCCTCCGCTCCGGTCAAGCCCGCGCGCCCGCCACCGCCGGCGCGGTCTCGTGGCCGCGCGAGGCGGGCTGAGCGGCGTTCGGGGTCGCGGCCCCCCGATCCCATCTTGACCCCATCCCGGGCGGCCGCTCCAGGCCCGATGCGGCCGCTCGGGCGTCGTCCGGATCCGCGCGGCGGGCGTTGCCGAGCCTCGACAAAAGGCGTATTCAGAGATCCAATCGCGCGATTTTGGACCTCGCGTCCGCGCCCGGCATGGAGCCCCCGATGACAGCTCGTACCGCCCCCCTCATGGCCCTCGCTCTCCTCATGATCCCGGCCTGCGCGGGCGAAGACGGGGGGAGCGGGGGGAGCGGCGGCTCGACCAGCCAGGCGAGCGGCGAGGACGCGAGCAGCGGCACCTCGGGTTCGAGCGGCGCGGAGGCGAGCTCGTCGGGGGGCGCGAGCGGCGAGGGGACGTCGACCGGCGAGGGGACGACCCAGGGGGCCTGCGAGCTCGACGTCGACCTCGCGGTGCTCTCCGATCACCTCGGCGCCCTGGCGACGATGGCCGGGGCGCTCCACAACGAGGTCGGGGCGGGGACAGGCGGCGGCTTCCTGGCCGCGCCGGGCCTCGGCGAGCTCTCGGAGGTCCTGACGATCACCCTCAAGGAGCCCTGCGCGGGCGCCGACGCCCTCGACCCGGTGTGCGAGGGGGCCTCCTGCGGGCAGCTCGTCTGCAGCGGCGACGGGGCGGGGTGGAGCTTCAACGCCTGGCTCGACGCGATCCCGACCCAGGCCGGCGACTTCACCTTCAGCGAGCTCAGCGTCGTGGTCTCGTGGGTCGACGGCGCCGACGAGGTCTCCTTCCAGATCCTCTCGAAGGCGACCCGCGGGCCGGAGTCCTGGTCGGTGAGCGCCAACGGGACGATCCAGGGCGGGGCCTTCGAGATCGTCGCGCTCCTCCCCGAGCTGATCGACGGGGCCGAGACCGTCCTGGTCGCCAGCGGCGGCGGCGGGGCCTTCAGCGGCCAGCTCGAGGTCAACGGGGTCGACGTCGCCCTGGTCGGCGACGGCGCTGGGATGACGCCGACCGGCGCCTGCTGGTAGCGGAGGGGCGATGCGAGCGGGCGAGCGGCGATGGCGGTGGTCGGGGCTCGGGGCCATCCTGGTCCTTGGGACAGCTTGCGTGGGCGGCGGGGCCGGCACGAGCGCGGGCGAGAGCGACGGCGACGGCGACGAGCCGCCGCCGGTCGACATCGCCTGGGTCTACGACGGCGACCTCTGCGGCCACGCCTACGGGGTGCTCCACCGCGGCGAGGACGCGATCGTCGTCGGCTCGCAGGACGGGAGCCCGTGGGTGATCCGCCTCGATCCCGAGGGCTCGCCGCGCTGGCAGGTGATCGACCCGAGCGACGGGGCCTTCTTCGCGGTCGACGGCGACGCGGCGTCGATCTGGGCGGTCGGCCGCTGGCAGGATGAGGGCGAGGTCCGCCGCGGCCTGGTGGTCGGACTCGACGAGGAGGGCGCCTCGCTCCAGCGCCTTGATGCCGTCGCCGGCGAGGGCGCGGGGCTCTACGGGGTGGTCGCCTCCGCCGGGGCCGACGGCGGCGGGCTCGCGCTCACCGGCGTGGTCGACGATCACGACCTCCTCGCCGGCGTCCTCGATCTCGAGGGCGGCGAGCTCGATCGCTGGCTCGCTCCCGGCGGCGACGGCAAGGTCGCGTCGGTCGGCTTCGGCATCGACCGCGCCGGCGACGACGGGGTGGTCGTCTGCGGTCGGGCGAATTCGGCGGGGCTCGGCCTCGCCTGGCTCGGCCGCTTCGACGGCGCCGGCGACCTCGCCTGGGACGGGCTCGGGCCGGCCCTGGCCTACGACGAGTGCTGGGGGGTCGCGGTCGCGGATGACGGCGTGATCGCCCGGGTCGGGATCGGCTCCACCGGCGGCTGGATCTCCCGCAGCGACCCCGACGGCACGCTCCAGTGGGCCCGCACGGAGTGGGGGAGCGGCGCCCAGGCGGTCGACGTCGATCCCGAGGGGCGGGTCTACGTCGCCGGCTGGAGCGCCTTCCCGGAGGCCGATCCCTTCCGCGCCGCCGACGCGATGGACGGCTGGATCGCCGCCTTCGACGAGGACGGGGCCCGGAGCTGGCGGCTGCCGCTGGTGCCCGAGCTCTCGCTCCACGCGCTCCGCGTCGACCCCGAGGGCTGGATGACGGTCGTCGGCACCCGGGAGCTCGGCGCCGAGTGCCCGCACCCCTGGATCGCGCGGATCCGGCCGATCGCGCCGTCCTAGCGCCGCCCTCGCGAACCTGTCCCTGGGGACTTGCGCTCCGGCGCGCCCCGGACGCGCGAAGGCCCGCGACCGTCGCGGTCGCGGGCCTTCGCCACGCGCCTCTCCCCGGATCAGGCGGCGCCGACCGACTCGGAGATCAGCCGCACGAGGAGGTCGTTGAGGTACTCGACCTGGTACTCGCCGATCGTCGGGGCGATGTGAGCCCCGCCGATCCCGGAGTCGCTGGTGAGGAAGACGTAGGTCCCGCCGGTGGCGATGTCGATGAAGCGGAGGAAGAACTCGGTGCTCTTGTCGACCCCGGACGAGGCGACCGGGACGATCCGGATCCCCTTGGCGGCGGCCTCCTGGACCCGGATGTTCATGGTCCCGATGTTGTCGGCGACGTCGTCGTGGGGCGGCGCGTCGAGGACCAGGAAGGCGATCCGGGAGACCGCCGAGTCGCTCCACTGGTGGCCCGCGATCGCCGAGTCGAGGCCCTCGGTGACCGCCTCCGGGAAGTCGCCGCCGCCGCCCGCGTTCTGGGCCGCGAGGTCGGCGAGCGCCTGGTCGATGTCCTCGGTGAAGGGGAACTCGCGGACCAGGTAGTCGTCGCCGTGATCGCGGTAGAAGTTGACGCTGAGGCGGAGCTTGAGGTCCTGACCGGCGAGCGTGCGGATCTCGTCGATCACATCGGCGAGCTCGGCCTGGAGGTAGTTGAGCTCGTCGCCCATCGACCCGGTCGTGTCGATCATGAAGAGGAGATCGAGGACCTGGGCGGGCGCCTCGACGGCGTCGATCTGGAGGATGATCGGGTCGGCCGCCGCCGGCTGGACGTCCTCGGCGATCACCGCACCGTTGACCGAGAGCGTGTAGGGGCCGTCGACCGGCGGCCCGAACATGCCGGCGAAGAGTTCGGCGCGGCCGCGGATGTCGGTGCGGGCCTCCCAGAGCGGGTCCTGACCGGCGAGGAGGACGACCTCGGCGTCGTTGACCTGGACGCCCCCGGACTCGACGACGACCGCGTAGCGCTGGGTGGTGAAGAAGCGCCAGGTGTCCTGGAACTTGGCCCACTCGACCTTGCCCATGAGATCGAGCCAGAAGTCCCAGTGGTCGAGATCGCGCCACTCACCGGCGGTGAGCTGGCCGGGATCGATCGGCTCGCCGCCGTCGGTGTCGCCGCCCGAGTCGCCAGCCGAGTCGCCAGCCGAGTCGCCGTCGCCGGAGGCCCCGCCGGTGCCCTCGCCCGAGTCCGAGGCGCTCCCGGAGTCGCTCGATCCGCCGCTGGTGCCCCCGTCGGAGGAGGCGGCGGTGGCCGAGCCCGCCGAGCTCTCGTCCTCGCCGGTGCCGGAGCCCTCGGCGTTCTCGGTGAGGGCGGAGGAGCAGCCGGTGGTCAGGGAGAAGGCGAGGCCGAGGAGGCCGAGCGAGAGGACGCGAGCAGGCGAGGCGAAGGTCATGGGCCGGCTGACAATCAAGAGTCGTGCCAGCTCGCCTGGGCGTCCAGGAGCGGTGATCTGGGCCACTGCGGCGGGGGACGCGACGCCTCGCACGACAGCCGCGTCATGGGGCATGGCGGGCCTGTCCGGTCGCGCTGAGCCAGCCATGACGCGACCCCGGGCGCGGTGATTCAGGCCCGGAGGCGGCGGCGGCCGAAGGCGAGGCGGCGGAGGATCAGGTCGAGCGCGAGGAGCGGGAGCGCGAGCGCCCAGAGGACGTAGGGCCAGAGCGCGCGGGTGTGCATCCGACCGCGGCTCTCGCCCGGCGCCTCGAGGATCGCGTCGATCGGCCCGGCGTGGGTCGGCGTCAGTCCCTCGCTCGCCTCCGCGCCCTCGCCGGTCGCAAGGCCTTCGAGCCATGTCGGATCGACCAGGAGGTTGTCGGGGGCGAGCTCGGCGGGGTAGGGGACCGAGACCTGGCCGACCGCCTCGACCGCCGGCCGATCGCCGAGGTCGCGGTCGAAGAGGCGCGCGCGGAGGAGGCGCTGGCCCCCCTCGACGCCGACGATCGTCGCCTCGTAGCGGCCCGGGGCGCTGAGGGCGAGGGGCACCTTCGCGGGCTCGGAGCCCGGTGGTGCCGCCGGGTCGATGATCTCGACCTCGCCGCGGAGCTGGTTGGCGAAGCCGGCGCTGGCGTCGACGTCGACGACGATCCCCCAGCTCCCCTCGTCGGCGCCGGGGATCGCCCGGATCGTCGCCCCGCCGATGAGCCCGGCGCCCTGGCGCATGATGTCGCGGGCGACCTGCGACCAGAGCTTGGCGAAGCCGGCCCAGCGGATCCAGGCGGCCGCCCAGCGGGGCTTGGCGTCGCTGGCGAAGGCGGCCGTGCGGCCGAGGCCGCGGCGGCCGCGGACCAGGAGCGGCTCGCCGTCGTGGGTCTTGAGGAGGACCTCGGCGAGCGGCTTCGGCTTGACCGGGATGATCCCGCGGAGGCCGGGGGCGCGGCTGAAGTCGATCCCCCGCAGCGCCTGCACGCTCTTGGCGACCCGCGGGTAGAAGAGGCGCTCGTTGACCGCGTTGCGGGTGACCTCGCGGGTCTCGCGGCTGAAGATCCGCGGGACGTCGGTGCCGTCCTGCGAGAAGTAGTAGCGGCCGCGGCCGCGCTCGGCGACCCGGGCGAGGAAGTCCTTGCCCGCGCCCGCGCCGACGCCGACCGCCGAGACCGTGATGTCGGCGTCGCGCATGTCGCTGAGGAGCGCCGCGACCCCGGCCTCGGGCGACTGGCCGTCGCTCAGGAGGATCACGTGCTTGACCAGCGCCCGCGAGCCGACGAGCTGGAGGTAGGCCTCGCGGAGGGCCGGCAGCGCGTTGGTCCCCCCGCCGGCGCTGAGGCGGCGGATGTCGCCCGAGATCCGCACGCGGTTGGCCGCCGGCTGGAGGCGGACCAGCGTGTAGGGGTAGGAGTCGAAGGCGATCACCCCGATCTCGTCGCTCGGGTCGAGGGTCGCGGCCGTCAGGCGAGCTGCCTCTTTGACCAGGTCGAGGCGATCCTCGGAGGACATCGAGCCGCTCTTGTCGATCACGAGGACCAGCGCCAGGGTCGGCTGATCGCGCTGGCGCTCGCCCTCGAAGCGGACCGGCAGGATCTCCTCGATCGTCGTCCCGCCCCAGCCGCCGACGCCGAAGGAGCCCTCGCCGCCGATCATGATGAAGCCGCCGCCGTAGTCCTCGACGTAGCGGGCGATCGCCTGGCGGGCGGCGCTCGGCACCCGGCCGGCGGGGACGTCGGACATGATCACGAGATCGTGGGTGCGCAGCGCCTCGACCTCGGTCGGCAGGCCGCCGGGGTCGATCGCGTCGACGTGGAGGTGATCGGCCCGCAGCGCCCGCGCGAGCGCCTGGGTCTCGTCGCCGGTGCTCGCCAGGAGCACCCGCGGGCGCCCGCGGACCTCGCCGACCACGCCCGCGCGGTCGTTGGCGGCGGCCCGGTTGAGCGCGGGATCGACCGCGGCGGTCTCGAGGATCGCGGTGAAGACCACCGGCCCCGGCTCGCTCACCCGCGCCGGCATCTTGACCTGGACCGCGCCGTCCTCGCTCGCGCCCGGGAGCTCGACCTCGATCGACGGCGTCAGCGGGTTGGGCTCGCCGTCCTTGTCGAGGCGGAGCGTGAGGCGCTGGGGCTGCGAGGGGTCGAGGCCGACGGCCGCGAGGTCGACGACCACATCGAAGGTCTGGCCGACCCGCAGCTCCTCCGGGAGGTGGACGCCGCGGACCACGAGGTCGGCGCGGGCGGCCGCCGGCGCGCTCCGGGTGTGGACCCGGATCCCGCGCTCGCCGAGCTCGCGGACGGTCGCCGCCAGGTCAGCGCGCTCGGCCTGCGAGCCGCCGCCGTCGGTGACCAGGAGGATCCTCCCCTCGGTCTCGGGATCGACGAGCGCGGCCGCGAGGCGGAGGCCGCCGGCGTGATCGCTGGCGAGCGCATGCTCGGGATCGCGCGGGATCGTCAGCGTCGCCGGATCGGCGTCGTCGAGGGCGAGGGCCCGGGCGCGGGCGGCGTAGGTGACCAGGCGAAAGCGCGTGCGATCCTCGCGGTCGAGCTCCTGGGCGTCCTCGGCCGCGAGCGCCCCGAGGCCCTGGCGGACGAGCTCGGCGGCGGCGGCGAGCTGACCCTCGTCGATGCTCTCGGAGACGTCGACGGCGACGACGACCGTCTTGCCGCGGGTCGGGCTCTGGAGGGTCGGCAGCGCGAGGGCGAGGGCGAGGGCCATCAGGAGGCCGAGGCGGGCGACGAGCTGGGCGACGATCTGGGCGCCGGGGAGGTCGACGAGGCTGCGCCGGGCGATCGCCACCAGGAAGGGCGCGACCGCGATCGGCATCAGCCAGAGCGCCTGCGGGCGCTCGATCAGGCAGCGGCGATCACCGAGGGGCGAGAGGCGCTCGGCCAGCCAGGACGGGAGATCGATCGCCCAGGGGGCCGGCGCCGGGTAGGCGAACGCGAGCGCGAGCGCGGCCGCGACCCCGACTCCGAGGGCGATGAGCGGGAGGAGCCACGGCGATCTCATACGGTCCACCGCCGGTGGTAGCTCGCCCACTCGAGGGCGACGATCCCGGCCGCGACCAGGACCAGGAGGGTCCAGAGCGGCCCCTGCGAGAGCGGCGCGGGGATCGGCGGGTCGCCGGCGGCGGCCGCGGGGGGCAGCTCGCCGAGGCGATCATGAAGATCGGAGGCCGAGGCGCTCGCCTGGTTGACCGCGATCGCCACCTCGGCGCCCGCGCTCGCCCCGTCCTTGGCCCGCAGGCGGTAGACCCCCGGCGTCGTCGCCCGCAGGCGGACGAGCCCCTCCTGGACCGGGAGCTCGGCGACCTGGTCGTCGGGACCGGTGACCTCGATCGCGGTGACGCCCCCCGGCTGGAGGCCGATCTCGGCGAGCGCCAGCGGCCGCCGGGCGCCGACCGGGAGGGCGGCGACGAAGCCGGGGGCGGCCCGTTCGAAGTGGTCGATGAGGTTGCCGACGAGGATCGGAAAGGCTGTCCGAAGGGGCAGGTCGCTCTGGCGTGGATCGAAGCCGAAGGCGATCACCGTGCGATCGCCGGCCTGACGGAGGACCGCGATCGGATCGCCGAGGGTCCGGACCAGCACCTCGTCGCCGGGCTCGACCGCGAAGGTCGTCCCGCGGGCGAGGTTGACGTCCTTGAGGACGACGTGGTCCAGGATCGGGTGATCCCGCATCTGCTCGGTGAGGAAGGGCCGCCGCACCTCGCGGCCGAGGGCGATCGGCGAGGGCGAGTCGGCGAAGCGCCAGGGATCGAAGAGGACGAGGTCGCGCGCCGGCAGCGGGTTCGGCAGCGGGTTGTTCCCCGGGTCGAAGATCACCAGATCGGCGGCGGCGATCGTCGGGTGCTCGGCGCTCGCCTCGGCGACCGGCACCCCGCTGAGGCGGACGTGATCGTCGAGGGTGAGGAGCGCGGCCTCGACGAAGAGGTCGCTGCCGTCGGTGACCAGCGCGACCTCGAGGGGCCGCAGCGGCGGGATCACGGCGTAGGCGACGTCGTCCTCCGCGGGCCCGAGGGCGCGGGCGGCCGCGATCGGATCGACGCCGGGCGGCGGCAGGAGGCGGGCGACCAGGCGGGCGCGGGCCGCGTCGAGCTCGCCGAGGAGCTCGCGCGTCGACTCACCTGGCTCAAGGGTCAGCTCACGTCGGCCGATCCCGAGGCCGTCGGCCTGGACCTCGAGGATCGCCGAGGCCGGCGCGTCGCCGAGGTTGACCACCTCGGCGAGGACCTCGACCCGCTCGCGCTCGCTCGGGTAGCGGCGGGCGGCGAACGCGGTGATCGCCAGGTTGGCCGTGGGTCCGGCGATCCGGGCGACCGCGCAGGGGATCGGCCCGGCGACGCAGCCCTCGACCGCCCGGGCGCCGGCGTCGTCGACCGCGCCGTCGCTCAGGATCAGGATTCGCGGCCCCGGCTGGCCGTCGACCGCGTTGCGGGCGAGCGCGAGCGCGCGCCCGAGGTCGGCCTCGCCGGGCGTCGGACCGACGCCGTCGAGGCCGTGGAGGAGCGCCGCCGGGTCGCGTCCGAGCGGGGAGAGGACCGCGACCTCGGCCCCGGCGGCGATCACCAGCGCGCGATCGCTGGGCCCGAGCGCGGCGATCTCGGCGCGGGCGCGGGCGAGGGCGGCGTCGAGGCGGCTCGCCGGGGTCGCGCCCGCGTCCGCGCCCGCGTCGCCGGCCGCCGCCGCCGCGTCGCTCGGCCCGCCCATGCTCGCCGAGCGATCGATGACGATCGCCAGGGTGTAGGGATCGCGGAGCCAGACCTCGGGCCGCGGGTCGCCGAGCGCGAAGGCGATCGCCCCGAGGATCACCAGCTGGATCAACCACGAGAGGAGCCGCCGCAGCCGCCGCCAGATCCGCCGGGCGTCGCTCTCGCGGGTGACCCGCTGCCAGAGCGCGGCGAAGGGGACCACCAGCTCCCGCCGCCGCATCTTCAAGAGATAGAGCAGGGTGATCAGCGCCGCCCCGGCGGCGAAGAGCGCGGCGACCTGCGCTCCTGTCCAACCAGCCAGGTTCACCGGAGCAGCCCCCCGAGGCGGAAGAGGCGGAGGACGAGCTCGTCGAAGGGCGTGTCGATCTCGGCCCGGAAGTAGGGGATCCCGCGGGAGCGGCAGCTCTGCGCCAGGGCCTCGCAGAAGCGCTCGTGGGCGGCCGCGTAGGCCCGCAGGGTCGCCGGCGCGAGGGTGACGTCGGCGCCCTCGCCCCCCTCGCAGTCGACCAGGCGGACGTCGCCCCGGAGCCCGGTCATCTCCGGCCGGGCCTCGACCGGATCGAGGATCTGGATCGCGATCGGCTCGTGCTTGCGGAAGCGCAGGAGGTTGAGCCCGTCGAAGGCGCCGTCGAGGTCGTAGAAGTCGGAGAGGACGACCGTGAGGCCCGGCTGGGCGCTCTCGGCCGCGAGGCGCTTGCAGGCCGCCCGGAGGTCGGTCGGGCCGCCGCGCGGGGCCGTCCGCAGGAACTCGAAGATCCGGAAGATCCGCCCCTTGCCGCGGACCGCCGGCAGGGTGGTGTGGACCTTGCCGCTCATCGCCGTGAGGCCGACCCGATCGAGGTTGGCGAGGCCGACGTAGGCGAGCGCGGCCGCGACCTGCTGGGCGTAGCGGAGCTTGCGGCCGCCGGCGGTCTGCATCGACGCCGAGACGTCGACGGCGATCCGGATCGGCAGGTCCTCGTCCTCCTCGAAGAGGCGGATCAGCGGCTGCCCGAGCCGCATCAGCACGTTCCAGTCGAGGTTGCGGATGTCGTCGCCGGGCGAGTACTCGCGGTGGTCGGCGAACTCGAGCCCCGATCCGACCTTCCGCGACTTCCGCTCGGCCCGGGTGCGGCCGCGGAAGACCCGGCGGGCGACCACCTGGAGGAGCTCGAGGCGCGCGAGGAAGGCCTCGTCGAAGAGCTCCTCCTCGCCCCTGGGCGCCGACGGCCCCTGGGCGCCGCCGAAGATCCGCGCGAAGATCCCCACCGTCGTCGTTCCGTCAGTCCTCGCGGACCTGGGCGATCGCCTGCTCCAACACGGAGTCGATGCTCACGCCCTCGGCCTCGCCCTCGAAGTTGAGGATCACCCGGTGGCGGAGCGCCGGCAGGGCGACCGCGCGGACGTCGGGGTTGCCCGGCGACTTGCGGCCCTCCATCACCGCGCGGACGCGGGCGGCGAGGAGCATCGCCTGGGCGCCGCGCGGCGACGCGCCGAAGCGGACGTAGCGGCGGACGAGGTCCGAGGCGCCCGGGTCGTCGGGGTGGGTCGCCCGGAGGACGCGGGCGACGTAGCGGGTCAGCGAGGGGGTCACCGGGATCGCCCGCAGGAGCTGGCGCATCGCCAGGAGGCGGGGGCCGTCGAGGGCCGGCCGGACCTCCTGGGTCGCCGCCCCGGTGGTCCGCTCGAGGATCGTCACGAGGTCGTCCTCGCCGGGGAAGGGGACGTGGATCTTGAAGAGGAAGCGGTCGAGCTGGGCCTCGGGGAGCGGGTAGGTGCCCTCCATCTCGAGCGGGTTCTGGGTCGCCAGGACCAGGAAGGGCTGGGGGAGGGGGCGGGTCTTGCCGGCGGCCGTCACCTGGCCCTCGGCCATCGCCTCGAGGAGCGCCGACTGGGTCTTCGGGGTCGCCCGGTTGATCTCGTCGGCGAGGACGATGTGCGAGAAGATCGGACCTGGCTGATAGACCAGGGAGCGGCCGCCGCCCTCTTCGTCGACCAGCACCGAGGTGCCGACGATGTCCGCGGGCATCAGGTCGGGGGTGAACTGGATCCGCGCGAAGGAGAGGTCGATCGCGCCGGCGAGGGTCCGGATGAGCAGGGTCTTGCCGAGGCCGGGGACGCCCTCGAGGAGCCCGTGGCCGCCGGCGAGGAGGCAGATCAGCACGCCCCGGATGATCTCGTCCTGGCCGACGATGACCCCCTGGATCGCGGCGGTGAGGGCGCGGAGGTCGCGATGCAGGGCGTCGAGGTGGGCTTGGATGTCGGCGGCGCTCATCGGGAGGCGCAAGCATACAACGCCGGCGCCGGACGCCCAGCCGGCGCCGTCGATCGTCGCCGGCGGCCCCGCGCGCGGGTCCCCGCGGGCCCGCGCGCGTCGGCGCCAGGGCGCGCGGCGACCTCGCCTCGCCTCGCCTGGGCTCGCGCACGCCCGCGAGCCCGCGCTCGCGGCGAGGTCGCGGCGCAGGGGCGGGTCCGCCTGGGCCCGGGCCTCAGCCGAGGCCGAGGGCGTTGATCAGGTTGCGCATCGTCTTCGCCATCACCTTCTTCGACTGGCGGAGGATGATGCCGTCGGGGACCGAGACGTTGAGGACGGTGCGGTTGCGGTACGAGACCATCGACGCGTCGCCCATCTCCTGGATCACCCACTCGGTGGTGTAGGCCTCGAAGTCGTCGGAGGCGACCATCGTCTCGAGGATCCCCTGGGCGGTCGGGCAGCGCCGGGTGTCGAGCTGGAAGGGCGAGAGGAGGCCCTGGACCTTGAGGTGGACCTTCTGGCACTTGCCGTCGGTCTTCGCGTCCGCCTTGATCGTCGTCGGCGCGAGCATGTGGGCCCGCTCGGCGTCGGCGATGAATTCGCGGATCTTCGCCGCCGGCAGCGGCACCCGGGCGACCGCGATCACGTCGCCCTCGTCGGTGTGGCGGGTCCAGACCTGGATCTCGCCGTCGCGGCCGGCGTTCGCCGGCGGGCTGATCGCGAGGGCGAGGAGGGCCGCCCCGGCGAGGGCGAGGGCGCGGGACGAGCGAGCGAGGGGGCGGCGCATCGTCGACGAGAGTACACCGCGGACCAGCGGCGGGGCGGCCGGAGTGGGCCGCCGTAGGACGCCGCGGAGCCCGCTCCTGGAGCCTCGAGGGGCCGCGTGGGCGCTCGGCTCCTGGAGCCTCGAGGGCGGCCCGCGCCGGCGGCGGAGCGCGCGCGCCGGTCAGGCCCGCGCCGATGATCCGCCCCAGATCATCCGCGCGTTTTAATGTCGGCCCTGGAGCTGACCATGGACGGATTTCGCACGCCACGAGAGCAGGGAGTCAACGCCGCCCGCCGCGGGGAGGCCCGCCAGGGCAACCCCTTCCCCCGCGAGAGCGAGGCCTGGCACGCCTGGATGGAGGGCTTCGCCTGGGCGCGGAGCCACTACCCGGAGCGGGCGCGGGGCCGCGCTCCGAGCCCGCCGCCGGTCCGTCGGCCTGCTATGGTCGCCTGGCCGAGCCTCCGATGAGCGACAAGGGACCCCGACACGACCCCAGCGCCGACCTCGATCTCCCCCTGGGGCGGAGCGCGGAGTTCCCGCAGGACTACGATCCGGGGGTGCTGCGGGCGGTCCCGCGCGCCCTCGGGCGTGACGCGCTCGGCCTTGGCGCGTCCTCGTCCTCGCCCTTGCCCTTCGTCGGCGTCGACCTCTGGCGGGCCTGGGAGCTCTCGTGGCTGACGCCCTCGGGGCGGCCGGCGATCGCCGTCGCCGAGCTCGCGGTGCCGGCGAGCTCGCCGAACCTCGTCGAGTCGAAGTCCCTCAAGCTCTACCTGGGATCGCTCGGGCGGCGGACGATGGCCGATCTCCATGAGGTCGCGGCGACGATCGCCGGCGATCTCGCGCCGATCGCCGGGGCGCCGGTCGAGGTCCGGGTGATCCCGCCGCGCGAGCGGGCGGCCCTGCGGATCGTCGAGCTCGCCGGCGAGAGCCTCGACGACCTCGAGCTCGCCGGGCCGCCGGCGGCCGCCCTCGACCCCGGGCTCCTCGACGGGGCCGCCGACCCCTCGGCGCTCTGCGACGACGAGGTGGTCACCGAGCTCTTCCGATCGCGGTGCCCGATCACCGGTCAGCCCGACTGGGCCAGCGTCCGGATCCGCTACCGCGGGCCGACGATCGCCCGGCCCGCGCTCCTCGCCTACCTCCTCTCGTTCCGCGAGCACGGCGGCTTCCACGAGGCCTGCGTCGAGCAGATCTTCTGTGACCTCCGGGACCGCTGCAAAACCCAGCGATTGACCGTCCAGGCCTGCTTCACCCGCCGCGGCGGCCTCGACATCAACCCCTGGCGGAGCGACTTCGAGGAGGCGCTGACGACCCCCCGGCCCTGGCGGAGCTGAGCCCGGCCTGGGGTCTCGAGGAGACAGCGCCCCGATCGGGACGAAGGTCCGGCGCCGTGCTAATTGGAGGCGATGGCTTCCCTTCGCTTGCGCTCCTCGGCCCCCTACATCTTCCCCCTCAGCCTCGCCGCGGCCCTCGTCGGCTGCAGCGGTGACGAGCCGATGGACACCGAGACCGGCACCGCGACGGCCGCGACCTCGGTGTCGACCACGGCGCCGACCAGCACCTCGACCACCAGCAGCGCGGAGACCGACTCGACGACCGCGGGCACCGGCTCGGCCTCGGATGGCTCGACCGGCGGCACCGACTCGACCTCGACCACGGCGTCGAGCGGGCCGACGAGCGGGTCGACCACCGACACCACCGACCCCTCCACGTCGACCACCGGCCCGGTCTGCGTCGAGGGCGAGATCGTCTGCGAGGACGGCAAGGCGGTGGTCTACGACGCCCAGTGCAACGTCCTCTCCGAGGAGGTCTGCGCCGACGCCTGCGCCGACGGGGTCGGCTGCGTCCTCTGCGTCCCCGACGACTACCAGTGCGACGGCGACGTCTCGCAGAAGTGCAACGGCCAGGGCGACGGCTGGGTCGACGTCGAGACCTGCGATCCGATCCAGGGGGTCACCTGCGACGCCGATCTCGGGCAGTGCACCGGCGCGTGCGCCTCCGGGAACATCGGCCTGAGCTACATCGGCTGCGACTACTACCCGACGGTCACCCAGCAGCTCGACTTCTACACCATGGGGACCCAGTACGCGGTCGCGGTCGCCAACACGACCAACCAGCAGGCGAAGATCACGATCACCAAGGGCGCCCAGATGGTCGTGAGCGACAACGTCCCGCCCGGCGATGTCAAGGTGATCCCGCTCCCCTGGACGGAGCTGGCTCTCGGGACAGGTCCGTCGAAGGTCGTCATCGACGGCTCCTACCGCCTCCGCTCCGACCAGCCGGTGACCGTCTACCAGTACAACCCGCTGGCGGCGAACGTCACCAACGACGCCTCGCTGATGCTGCCGGTCAACGCCTGGCGCGGCGACTACGTGGTCGCCGCCTGGCCCTACTGGTCCGGGTACCCTGGCTTCTACTCGATCACCGCGGCCCAGGACGGGACGACGGTGACCGTCACCGCCCCCGGCGGCGGCAAGGCGACCCAGGCGGGCGGCGGCGTCGACGGCCAGGGCAACGGCCAGGTGATGCTCAACGAAGGCGACGTCCTCCAGGTCGTGACCGGCAACGGCGGCGACCTCACGGGGACGATCGTCAACGCCGACAAGCCGATCCAGGTGCTCGGCGGCCACGACTGCACCCAGGTGCCGATCGGCATCGCCGCCTGCGATCACCTCGAGGAGAGCATGTTCCCGATCGAGGCGCTGGCGACCGAGTACATCGTCGTCCCGCCGGTCCAGGTCCCCAACGACCAGCTCGAGAAGGCGCAGGTCGTCCGGGTGATCGCGGCCGACGACGACACCACCCTGACCTTCGATCCCGATCAGCCGGTGAACAAGAACCTGGCGAAGGCCGGCGACTTCGTCGAGCTGGTGACGACGACCGCGAAGTTCAAGGTCTCGGCCGACAAGAAGATCCTGGTGGCGCAGTACATGGTCGGCCAGAACGCGGGCTACGGGACCTCGGATCCGGCGATGCTGATCGCGGTGGCGACCGAGCAGTACCGCACCGACTACCTCTTCCACGCGCCGGTCGGCTGGAGCGCCAACTACGTCGACATCATCGCCCCCAACGGCGCGAGCGTGCAGGTCGACGGCGCGCCGGTCGGCAACCTCCAGATGATCGGCGCGACCGGCTTCTCGGTCGCCCACGTCAAGCTCTCGAACGCGGGCAACGGCAACCACACGGTGAGCGCCGATCAGAAGGTCGGGATCAGCGTCTACGGCGTGCTCAACTACGGGTCCTACTGGTACCCGGGCGGCCTCGATCTCAAGCTCGTGCCCCTCTAGGAGGTCTCGCGACGCCCCGCATCGAGGTCTTTCAGGGGGACGGCGACGGCGGAATGGTCCTCCTCGCCACGGCGACGGTCGACAGCGTCGACGCCCTCGAGGACCTGGCGCACCACGCCCCGGCCCAGGGCGACCACGCCGCCCTCCTGGTCACGTCCTACACGTCGGGCGATGGCGGCTATCGCCTCCACGCCGCCGACGGGCCGCTGGACGGGTGGATCGAGACGCCGGCCGATTCGGTCGGCCGGCGCCTGGTCGTCGGTGAATTTGACGGCGCGCCGCGGCCCGACGCCCTCATCCTGAGCAGCGACCTCCACGGCCTGGTGGGCGCCGACCCCTGGCCGCCGCCGCTGAACCTGGTCTTCGAGGATGACGCGTTCATCGGCGAGCTCATCGCGGTCGGCGACCTCAATGAGGACGGCATCGACGATCTCGCCTACGCGAGCGGACCGCTGGTGCTCCTCCTCTCCAACCCCTGAGCGAGCGCTCGGCGAGATCTTTTGGTGGCCGACATCGACGCATGTAGGCGGGGGCGCTGAGCCCCAGCCTAGGCGCGCGAAGGGCAGGGGGACTCACAGAGATTTCCTGCGCTCCACCGCTCACGGGTCGCTTGCGCGTCGGCAGGGGCTTTTAAAAAAAACCGGCCGCTGGTCCAATCCCGCGGTCGCCGAGAAAACGGCGACAGGTCTGACGATGCTCAACCCTCGCGGCTCCACCTCCGACGGCGCGCTCGCGCCCTGGCTCTCCTCTAGCGACATGATCGGCAAGCTCCTGGCGAGTCGCTATCGCTTGATCTCAGGACTCGGCGAGGGTAAGCGGCGTCGTCTTTCAGGCCGACGATCTCCAGCGCCGGAGCTCGGTCGCCCTCCGGATCCTGCGGCCCGAGCTCGCCGCGTCGCCGGCGATCGAGGCCGCGCTCCGCGGGCGGATCGCCCAGCGCGAGGCGATCGAGGTCGCGGCGCCAGGCGCCCTCGAGGGGCTCGTCGACGTCATCGACATCGGCCGCAGCGACGAGCACCTCTTCGTCGTCACCCCCTACGTCGCCGGCGAGAGCCTCGAGGTGCTCCTCCGGCGATCGGGGCGGCTCCCCTGGTCGCGGGTGCAGGCGCTCGCGCTCGGCCTCTGCCAGCGCCTCGACGCCTGCCACCGGGCCGGCGTGGTCCACGGCTCGCTCCAGCTCCGCCACTGCTGTGTCCCAAGGGACATCCCGCGGCGGCATCGGATCGTGGCGACCGGCATCGAGCCGCTCCTGGTCGAGCTCGGCGGGCCGCTGGCCGATGCGATCGCCCCGCGCTCGCGGCCTACGCGGCCCCCGAGCAGGTGAGCGGCGACGCCTGCGATCACCGCGTCGATCTCTACGCCCTCGGCGTCTGCCTCTACGAGCTCCTCTGCGGCGAGCGCCCCTTCACCGAGGCCAACCCGAAGCGCCTCGGGGCGATGCACATGCTCACCCCGCCGCCGCCCTCGGCGAGCGCCTCCGCGGGGGGACGATCCCGGCGCCGGTCGAGGCCGCGATCATGCGCCTGCTGAGCAAGTCGCCAGACGACCGCTTCGCCTCGGCGGCCGACGTCGCAGAGGTGCTCGGGGCGATCGACGCGTCGCCGCAGCCGCTCCCCAGTCTGGTGATCCCGCGCCTGGTCCCGCACGCGCCGCCGCCGGTGGCGGTGACGCGTAGCGCGTCGCCGATGCCGGCGGCCGCGGCCGACGAAGTCGCTGGTGAGATCGAGGCGAGCGAGGCGACGGACCCCGCGCAGGCGAGCGATGCGTCGACGGACGCCGCGCAGACGAGCACGGGCGACGTTGCCGCGGCTGAGGTCGCGGCGAGCGAGACTGCGGCAGAGGTCCGGCGAGCGCGGACGAGGTCACGTCGACGGAGGCCGCGCAGACGAGCGCGGGCGAGGTCCGCGCGGGCGCGGACGAGGCCCCGGCGAGTGACACGGCCCCGTCGGCGGAGACGCCGGCCGCGGCGCGCGAGGTCGCGGCCGAGGCCGGCGCCCCGAGCCCGAGCGCCAGCGGCAGCCGCCGTCGCGTGGTCAGCGGCCCGCACGCCAGCGCGAGCGGCAGCATGCGGGCCCGGGTGATCGACCTCCACCCGAGCGCGAGCGGCAGCATGCGCGGTCGCTTCGACGACATCCACCCGAGCTCGAGCGGCTCGATGCGGATGAGCGGAGGCGCGAGCGCGAGCGCCAGCACCAGCGGCTCGCGCCGGGTCGTCACCCTGGTCGAGATCCGGGCTGCGGGCGAGAGCACGAGCGAGGGCGGATCGCCGGCGAGAGCACGAGCGGAGGCCTGCGCCCCCACGCCGGCGAGAACACGATGCAGCGCGCGGTCAAGGCGGCGCTCGCCGGCGCCGGCGTCGAGGACGACGACCTGATCTCGAGCAGCGGCCGCGACACGCTGGCGTCGACGATCGAGGCGCCGACCAGCGACGATGACACGATCTCGGCCTCGGGGATCACCCCGGGACCGTCGCGTCGGGCGATCTCCTGGGCCCTCGGCGGGATCAGGGCGATCGTCGCCAGCTCGCTCGCCGTCGCCCTCCTCTCGCCGGCTTCGCGGGTCGAGGCCCGACGAGGGCGTCCGTGGGACCGCGCGGCCGCGGCCGCCGCGGTCGCGCGCCGAGGGTCGCGTCGCCGACGCCGAGGGAGCACGTGGCCCGTCGATGTCGCCAGCGCCTGAGGCCCCGGCGGCCGCGCCCGCCGACGGGCGACCGCAGAAGGCGAGGCCAGGGAGGCCGAGGTCGCGGCCGCGGCGATCGCCGCTGCGGAGGAGGCCGCGGCCAAGACGCCGCGGAAGGCCGGCAAGGCGGCCGCGAAGGCCTCGTCGGGCGCGAAGGCGCCGCGGGCCGCGAAGGCGCCGCGCTCCGCCAAGAGCGCGGCGGCCGAGGAGCCGGAGGAGGACGACGTCCTGACCCAGGTCCAGGAGTACATGCGCAAGAAGAAGGAGGCCGAGGCCAAGCGGGCTGGGGCCTCCGCGCCAGCACCGGCCGAGCCGGCGCCGCAGGACGTGGCGAGCGCCCTCGACCTCCTCGAGCAGGCCCGCAAGGCCTACCGCCGCGGGGAGAACGACGCGGCCTACACCCTCGCCAGCCAGAGCCAGGGGCTCCGCCGCAGCGCCGACGCCCTCGAGATCATGGGCCTGGCATCCTGCGCCCGGGGCGACAGCGAGCGCGCCCGCTGGGTCTACCGGCAGATCGCCTCGAGCCGGCGGGCGGCGATCCAGGATCGGTGCCGCGCGGGCGGAATCACCCTCGACTGAGCGGCGCCCGGCGCGGCTGGTCATCCCCGCCGCGCCCGTCTACGATGGCGGGATGAAGATCGCTCCAGGAGTCGTCGTGACGATGGCCTACGAGCTCGCCACCGACGGCGGCCAGGTCATCGAGTCGTCCAAGAAGTCGGGGCCGCTGGTCTTCATGCACGGCAAGGGCGTGATGCTCCCCGGGCTCGACAAGCGCCTCGAGGGGATGACCAAGGGGGAGTCGAAGACCTTCGAGCTCGGGCCCGAGGAGGCCTTCGGCCGGGTCGAGGACTCGCCGACCCGGAAGATCGGCCGCACCGAGTTTCCGGCGCAGATGGACATCAAGCCGGGGCTCTCCTTCGCCGCCGACCTCCCGGGCGGGCAGACGATCCGCCTCGAGGTCGTCGAGGTGACGGACGCCGAGGTCACGGTCCGGATGGTCCACCCGCTCGCCGGCAAGCGCCTCAAGATGTCGGTCGAGATCGTCGGCGTGCGGCCGGCGTCGGCCCAGGAGAAGACGGCGGGGCGGGCGCTCTAGCGGCGTGGCGCGGGCGCGGGCGCGCCCGCGCGTGATGGACCTGTCCATGAAGACAGGTCCAGGCAGGAGCGCGCGGCGGTGAGGCTAGCCGCCGAGGACCTTCTCGGCCGCCGCCCGGACGAGGGCCGCGTCGACCTCGTCCTTGTGCCCCTTCATGACCGCGCCGATCAGCCGGCCGATCTGCTTGGGGTTGGTGATCTTCTGCTCCTCGGCGAGGCGCCGGACCAGCGCCTCGGTCGCCGCCTCGTCGAGCTTGCTCGGCAGGAAGCGCTCGCAGAAGGCGACCTCGAAGCGGGCCTCGGCGAGGAGCTCGGCCCCCTTGTCGCCGGCCTCCTCGAACTTGCCGATCGCCTTCTGCACCTCCTTGGCGTAGCTGGCGATGCTCTCGAGCCAGAGGGCGTCGTCCTCGGTCGCGCCGCTGCCGTCCTTGAGGCGGGTGAGGACCTTGTTCTTGAGCATGCCGATCACGTTCTTGGTCGCCTCGTCGCGGTCCCGGCGGGCCTGACGGAGGAGTCCCTCGATCTGGTCGCGGATCGTCGTGCTGGTGGCGGCGCTCTCGGTGGTCTCGGTGCTCATGGCGGCGCGATGGTAGCCCAGGACGGCCGCCGGCGCTGGGCCGCGATCGCGCGCGCCTCAGGGCTCGCGGCCGAGGGCGCGGCTCCGGGCGAGATCGAGGTCCGCGGCCCCGTAGGCGGCCTCACGGGCGGCCTGGTGGCGATCGAGGCGCTCGGCGTCGAGGGGCCCGCGCTCGAGCTCGCGGAGGAGATCGCGGTGGTGGCGGAGCGAGTGGGGCGCGCCGGCGAGGATCCGGCGGGCGAGCGCCTCGGCCTCGGCGTCGAGCGCCTCGGCCGGGACCACCCCCGCGAGGGCGCCGGCGCGCAGCGCCTCGTCGGCGTCGATGGCCTCGCCGGCGAGGAGGAGGCGGCGGCAGAGCGCGGGGCCGAAGACCGCGTGGAAGCGGGCGAGGCCGGCGGCGTGGTAGACGACCCCGAGCTTGCTCGCCGGCACCTGGAAGGTGACGCCGGGGCGGGCGAGGCGGAGGTCGCAGGCGCAGGTGAGCTCGACCCCGGCGCCGATCACCAGGCCGCCGAGGACGGCGATGAAGGTCCCGTCGGCCCGGCCCATCGCCGCCGTCGCGTCGATCAGCGGCTGATCCGGGGGGACGCCGGGCCGCTCGGCGGCGAGGCGGGGGAGGGCGTTGAGATCGAAGCCTGCGCAGAACACGCGATCGCCCTCGCCGCAGAGGAGGACGACCTCGCCCGCCAGCTCGCCGGCGCGATGGGCGATCCAGGCGAGCATCTCCGGATCGACGGCGTTACGCCGCCTCGGGTTGCTCAGCGTCCAGCGGAGGAGGCCGGGTGCGAGCGTCTCCTCGACGACCGGCACCTCAGGGGGTCGCCTCGCCCGGCTCGGCCGGGGCGCTCGGGGCCGGGGGCGGCGCGTCGGGGTCGGGGATCGACGAGGGCGGGTGCCCCGGCAGGCGGGCCTCGAGCTGGAGCCCGTTGCGCGGCGGGAGCTGCGGGACCAGGTCGCCACGCTCGACCGCCTCGCGGGTCTCCTCGAGCGCCCGCGCGGTCGGCGAGTCGGGGTTTTGCATGATCTTCTTGCGGAGCGCGAAGGCCCGCTTGCGACGGAGCTCCGGGGTCAGGTCCGCCGGGTTGGCGGCGATCAGGTCGAGCTCCTCCTGGGTCAGCGGCTCGGCCTTCGGCGGGCTCGCCTTGGCCGCCGGCGCCTCGACGCTCGCGGCCTCGACCTTCGCGGCCTCGGCCTTCGGCGGGTCGCCGCGCTGACCGACGCACGCGCCCACGAGCGCCAGCGCGCCGAGGATCAGGCTCGCTCGGAGATCCATCATGTTCGGGAGGATATCAGGCCCGGGCGCGAAGCGAGCGCCAGAGGGTCCACGGGATCACCACGAGGAGGAGCACCTGGGCGACGCCGAGGAAGGGGCTGACGTGGCTGAAGAGGGCGAGATCGCCGATGTTGCGGTGGGCCCAGGGCCGCGTGAAGGCGGCGATCTGCGCGAAGGCGATGAGCGAGAAGAAGGCGGCGAAGCCGACCCAGACCCGGGCCCCGAGGCCGAGCGGGCGGGCGACCACCCGGATCGAGAGGAGGCCGACGACCAGGAGGAACCAGCCGAGGTAGAGGAAGGCCGCCGGGTGCACCTCGAAGAGCGCGTCGGGTCGGCCGAGGAGGCCGAGGACGATCACCCCGTGGATCCCCGCCCAGAGGCCGAGCTCGCCGAGGAGCGAGGCGACCGGGAGCGGTCCCCGGCGCTCGCCGGCCTCGGCCAGCGGCACCCGCATCATCATCAGGATCGCGAAGGGGATCGTCAGGACCGCGAGGCTGAGGAGGTAGCCGTCGTCCATCCGGTAGGAGAAGCCGCGCCGCGGGAGCGCCAGGAGCACGAGGACGGTGGTGACGAGGGCGCCGAGGAGCCCCTCGCGGCGGCTCAGGGTGCTCCCCGAGACCCGGCCGACCCGGCGCTCGAGCGCCCGCAGGCCGAGGAGGCCGAGGACGCCGATCCCGACGGTGCCGATCGCGATCGCGAAGTCCGCCTGGTGGGCGAGCCGCCACTCGCGGAAGAAGAGCTCGTGCGGCAGCAGCGACGAGCGGAGGAGGTGGGTGGTCGCCGCCTCGGGGAGGACCGCGAAGACGCCGATGGTGTAGCGCGAGGGCGCGAGCCCAAAGCCGGCCCCGGCCATCGCCAGCATCCCGAAGAAGGAGAGGAGCCCCATCCCGAGGATCCCCGGGCTCCGCTGGCGGCCGAGCGAGAAGCCGAGGAGCTGGGCGAGCATCGAGAGGAAGAAGGCGCCGACGATCGCGGTGAGGATCCCGGCGAGCGCGGGGATCGGGTGGCCGACGGCGGCGACCGTGAGGAGGAGGAGGAGCACCTGCGGGACCGCGAGGATCGCCACCAGGGTGAGCGGCCCGGCGGCGAGGCCGAGGAGGAGCTCGCGGGTCCGCAGGGAAGTGCCGGTGAGCGGCATCAGGGTGTTCTCGTGGACCTCCTGGGCCATCTGGGTGCCGACCAGGAGGGGGCCGAGGACGAGGGCGAGGAGCGCGAAGATCCCGCCCGCGATCGACCCGGTGAGGCGGACGCCGTCGACGGTGGTGAGCGTCGAGCGGTAGCGCTCGATCCGCGGGATCAGGTCGGCGTCGACGATCGCCTGGAGGCGGGCGACGTGCTCGGGCTCGTTCCAGTCGAACCAGGGGCGGCGCTCCTCGTTGAGGACGAGGGCCGCGCGGAGCGGCGAGGTCGCGTCGAGGGCCTGGGCGCGCTGCCAGAGCTCGCGGATCGGCTCATTCTCCGGCAGGTACGCGCTCCGCGGCAGCGGGGTCAGGGCGGCCTGGCTGAGGAAGTAGGCCGCGTCCTCCGCGAGGCTCTTGGGGCGGGTCCAGTAGCCCTGACCGTTGGTGGCGACGAGGTGCTTGAGGTCCCGCCGGGTCTCGATGGCCTCGTCGATCGAATCGACGAAGACCACGAACTCCTGATCCTGCCGCATCCACCGGCTCTGCTCGACGCCGAGGCCCGAGCGGATCTCGTGCTCGAATCGGCCGCTGCCGAAGCTGATCCAGAGGCCGAGGATCAGGGTGAGGATCCCGAGGAGGGCGGAGAGGAGGACCGTCCGACGGAGGCGCTTGCCCCGGAGCGAGCGGGTGACGAAGGGCAGCGCGGCGCTGCGGAGATCGGCGAGCTTGGACATGTCGGGCTCCTTCGGGTCACTAGTTGACCCGGTCCTCCGAGAGGCGATTGTAGACGTCTTCGATGCGGCCGCGGAGCCGACTTGCGGTCACGACCTTCACCTTGGCCTCGACCAGGGCGGCGATGATCTCGGCCATCAGCGCGTCGTCGCCCTGGACCTGGACCGTGACGCAGGGGAGGCCGTCCTCGGTGCCGGTCGCCTCGACCAGCGCGCGCTTCTCCCGGAGGACCGCGAGCGCGGGCCCCAGCTCGCCGAGGACGCGGATCCGGTAGACCAGGCGGCTGACGTCGTAGCCGCGGATGATCTCGTCGACCGAGCCGGCGACCACCAGGCGACCGCGCTGGATGATCGCCATCTGATCGCAGAGGTCATCGAGCTCGCGCAGGATGTGCGACGAGACCAGGATCGTCACCCCGCGCTCGCGGGTCTTGAGCAGGATCGACCGGAGGTCGGCGCGGGAGCGCGGGTCGAGGCCGTCGGCCGGCTCGTCGAGGAGGAGGAGGCGGGGGCGGTGGAGGAGGCAGCGGGCGATCAGGAGGCGCTGGCGCATCCCCTTGGAGAGCTGGCCGCTCGGGGTGTCGCGCTTCTGCGCGAGGTCGAAGGTGACGAGGGTGTCCTCGATGGCGTCCTCGAGCTCGCGGGGTGGGATGCGGTAGCACTGGCCGTAGAAGCGGAGGTACTCGGCCGGGCTCATCTCCTTGTAGAGCGGGTTGCCGTCGCCGAGGAAGCCGATCTTCCCCCGGAGCTCGCTGGCGTCGGCGGGGGCCGGCTGGCCGTCGAAGAGGAGGGTGCCTGTGCTCGGGTTGACGACGGTCGCGAGCATCCGCAGGGTGGTCGACTTGCCGGCGCCGTTGGGGCCGATGAGGCCGAAGATGGAGCCGCTCGGGATCGAGAGGCTGAGATCCTGGACGGCCCAGGTCGCGCCGTCGTAGGTCTTGCCGATGTCGCGGAGCTCGACGTCCATGGAGGGGAGCATATACGCCGCAGTCGACGAAAAGATTCGCCGGGCGCGAGCGCCGCGCAGTGGCCCGGGCCTCGCCCGTGCCGTAGCTTAGAGAGGGTGATTGGCGGCCACCCCCCCCGTTATCGCGCGCTCGTCGGCCTCTGTGTGTTTGCCCTCGGCCTCGGCTGCGCGGCCCGGGCGCACGAGGTCGGCGGGGTCGAGGTCGCGAGGGGCTCGACCTCGAAGGAGCTCGGGGTCGATCAGGTCGCGCGCCGGGGGGCCGCGGCGGTCGCGGTCGTCACCACCGACGTCAGCCGGGGCCTCGCCTTCGTCGTCGATCCCGCCGGCTACCTGATCACCAGCCGCCACGTGATCGAGGACTGCGATCACATCGAGTCGGTGGTCTTCCCGGGGCTGAGCCCCGCCCGGACCTTCGCCAGCGTCCAGGTGGTCTACATCGATCCCAACCGCGACCTCGCGCTCCTCCACCTCGACGCCGGCGGGCCGCTCCCCTCGCTGCCGCTCGGGACCGACGGCGCCGATCCGGTCGAGACCTACCTGCGGGCGGCCGATCGGGTGCTCCTCCTCGCCCGCAGCGAGGACTCCGAGGCCGCCTTCGTCGCCCACGCCGGCCGGGTCAACGATCTCCAGGTCTTCAACCCGGGGCTCGGCGGCGGCGCCTTCGTCGGCCTGACCAACGACGTCCGTCAGGGGCAGAGCGGCGGCCCGGTGCTCGATCGCTACGGCCGGGCGGTCGGCGTCGTCACCTGGACCTGGCGCCACCGGATCGGCGGCTACGCGATCCCGATCGACGAGGCGACCCGGATGCTCCGCGAGCGGCCGAGCCTCGACTCGGTCGACGAACAGAGCGCGCGGGCGCAGGCGCGGGCGCTCAAGTTCGTCGACTCGGTCTACACCGGCGACCTCGACCAGGCGCGGCGGATGCTCTCGCCGACCTACGCGCGGTCGATCCGGACCCGGACGATCGACGCCATCTTCGCCAAGGCGACCACCGACGGCCAGGAGGCGGTCGCCTTCTTCTTCGCCGCCCTCGAGGATCTGGTCGCCGGCCTCGACGAGGGGCGCGAGGGCCTCCAGACCGACGGCTTCCGCGAGATGGTCCTTCGGACAGGTTCTCGCGAGTTCCGCGACTCCCTCGGGGTCGGCAACACGGTCGCCAGCGATCAGGTGGTCTCCTTCTTCTTCGAGCTCGGCAAGGCCTACATGGGGGCGCGCTACTACGGCCACGAGGAGCCCGAGGACGCGATCGGCACGGCGATCGAGCGCCTCCGCAGCCTCGACGCCGCCCGCACCTTCGCCTTCGCCGAGCTCAGCGCCCGCCTCGGCGACGAGCCCACCGACGTCGCCGAGGTCGAGATCGTCCCCGGGGTCTACTCGCCGCAGGCGGTGGTCACCCTCCGCTCGCGCGCCGGGCGGGGGAAGATGGTGATGCAGATGCGGATGGAGTGGGGGGACTGGTACGTCGCCCAGGTGCAGGACGTCGGCGAGTAGGCTGCTGTTTACCTGTCCTGAGGGTCATGTAGTTGACTCGCCGAGGCGGACGACGTAGAGGCCGCTGCGCTCGCCGTCCCGGACCTGGTAGGCGACGATGTCGGGCGTGAAGAGGCCTGCGGGCGCGACGAGGAGGGCGGCGGGCCGCCAGGCGACCGAACGCGCACCGACGTCGCCGGGTGTCCATTTTCCCAGCATGGCGGCGATGGCGACGCGGTGGGAGGAATGGAGAAGATGACCGATCCACCATGTTGCGGGGGGCGGCGAGGCCGCCGGCCCCTGAGCCGCCGCTCCCGGGCGTGTGCAGGAGCGAGTCGAGGGGTATGCTGCGGGCGTGGATCGGGGATCGAGTCACCCGCGCCTCGGCGCGCTCGTCGGGCTCCTCGTGGCCGCCGGCTGCACGGAGGCCGAGGAGGGGGAGTCCGACACGGCGAGCGAGCCGTGCGATGACCTGGTCGGCCCCGGCTTTGCGATCGTCGCGGGTGGGCCCTACGTCGGCGGCTTCCCCTGCGGCGACATCAACGGCGACGGCCTCGACGACGTCGTCGTCCACACCGCCAGCACGACCGCCTACGTGGTGTTTGGCAAGGCCGATCCGGCGCCGGTTGTCCTCGCCGATCTGGCGCCCGCCGAGGGCTTTGAGATCCGCTACGCCTCGGGCGATCTCGAGGTCTTCCCCGCGGGCGACATCAACGGCGACGGCTTCGACGACCTCGCGCTCGCCTTCGCGGGCCAGATCCGCGTCCTCCCTGGTGGCGCCGAGTCGGCGTCGTGGGTGCTCGACGCCGGCGACGCCTCGCCGCCGCTCGTCCTCGAGGGTGGGGGCAACTACAGCGTCGGCGACTGGATCGCAGCGGCTGGCGACGTCAACGGCGACGGCTTCGACGATCTCCTCGTCAACCACGCCGAGCCCTACTTCAGCACCACCCATGTGATCTTCGGCGACGACGCCCCCGAGTTCTACACCCCCGAGGAGCTCGCGGCCGACGTCGGCGGCATCGCCATCGTCGCCTACGGGGGCGTGAACGTCGCGGGCGACGTCAACGGCGATGGCATCGACGACCTCGCCGTCGTCAGCAGCAGGGGGCCCTTCGAGCAGGGATTCGACGGTGTTGATGTGGTCTTCGGCGGGCCGACGCTCCACAGCCTCGAGTACAACCCGGACGAGCCTCCGAGCTTCGACGGCTACGCGATCCGCGTCGACGGCGCGAGCATCTCCCTCTCCGCCGACGGCGGGGAGGACGTCGACGGCGACGGCCGGGCCGACTTCGTGATCGCCGACGAATACTCTGATGGGCCGATGTGGGTCCTCTACGGCAAGGCGGGCGTCGACGCAGTCCACCTGCCTGACGATCTGTCTGATGAGACAGGTTTTCCGATCCTCACCGGAACCACGCCCGAGGCGTGGCCCTGGCTCCGCCTCCTCCCGGATCTCGACGGCGACGGCCACGCCGAGATCGAGATCTACCTGGGCGGGGAGGCCTACGTCGTCCGCGGCAAGGCCGACGGCGCGACGGTCGACCTCGCCGCGGTCGCCCTCGGCGAGGGGGGCTACGCCCGCAGCGATCGCGCCTGGGCGCACGGGCTCACGCTCCCGCGCGCGCTCAGCTGGGCCGAGATCGACGGCGCCCCCGGCCTCGACGCCGTGGTCTCGGTGCCTCCGGGCCCGGGCTCCCCGGTCGGCTGCACCTACGTCTACTTCGCGCCGCCGGATCGCTAGCCCGTCTGCGCCAGCCGAGCGACCCGCGCCGCCCGATCCGGGCTCGGCGGCCGTCGCAGGTGCCGGACCATCTGCTCGAGCCCATCCAGGGTGAGCTGGAACATCGGGTAGACCGCCGCGACCTCGGCGATCGTCCCGGTCGCCCAGAGGCGGGTGGGCTCGGGGTTGAGCCAGGCCGACCGCGGAAAACGGCTCGCCAGGCGGGCGAGCCAGGTCATCCCCGAGGGGCCGCGGCCGTCCATCCACCAGTCGCCGCCGGACATCATCAGCTCGCCCGGGTGCATGTAGGCGTCGCCGACGATCACCAGGAACCACCGCGCGTCGAGGCTGGTGATCAGCTCCTGGGTCGGGACCGGCTTCGAGAAGCGCGCGTCCTCGTAGACTGAGCCGTAGACGCAGTTGTGGAAGTAGTAGGAGCGCAGCTCGCGGAAATTCCCGCCCTGGTGGGCGGCCGAGAAGAGGCGCGAGACCAGCTCAGCGTGGGGATCCATCGATCCGCCGACGTCGAGGAGGAGGAGGAGGCGGACCGCGTTGCGCCGCGGCGGCTGCATCTTGACCTCGAGGTCGCCGCAGTTGCGGGCGGTCGCGTCGATCGTCCCGTCGATGTCGAGCTCGGGGTCGCCCTCGTCGCGCGAGAGCTTGCGGAGGCGGCGGAGGGCTGCGGCGATCTGGCGGGTGTCGAGGACGAGGTCGCGGCGGAGCTCGCGGAAGCGCCGCGCGTCAGCGACCGCGAGCGCCGAGCGCCCGCCGCCCCCGCCGATCCGGACGCCGCTGGGGTTTTGCCCGCCGCTCCCGAAGGGGCTGGTGCCGCCGGTGCCGATCCAGCGGTTGCCGCCCTCGTGGCGCCCCTTCTGCTGGGCGAGGCGCTCGGCGAATTGGCGGCGGAGCTCGTCGATGTCGAGGCTCTGGAGCGCCGCCCGCAGCTCGGGGTCGAGGTACTCGAGGCGCTTCGGGTTGGCGAGCCACTCCTCGAGGCTCTCGAGGATCGCCTCGGCGTCGACCTTCACCCCCTTGAAGGTCTCGGCGAAGGCCCGATCGAACTCGTCGTAGTGGGCCTCGTTGGTGATCAGGATGCAGCGCGCGACCTCGTAGAAGCCGCTCAGGCTCTCCCCGTGGAGCCCGCGCGCGAGCGCCTCCATCAGCGCCAGCCAGTTGTGGGTGGTCGCCTTGAGGCCGTGGGCGCGGAGGTTGTAGAAGAATTCGAGGAACATGTCCCTAGGGTCAGGACGCGCGGGCTAGCGCCGGCCGATCGAGCCGCGCTGGAGGCGGCGCTCGACCGTGGCGAAGTCCTGCTCCTTCTTGAGGAGGGTGCCGAGGAAGGGGAGCCCGGAGCCGAGGTACTTGGCGGGGTCGATGCCGGCGTGGCGGAGGGCGGCGATCCAGTCGATGAACTCGGAGGTGCTCGGCCGCTTGCGCAGCCCCTCGACCGCGCGGAGGCTGTAGAAGGCCTCGAGCGCGCCGGCGAGGACGTGATCCTCGACGTCGGGGTGGTGGACCCGGATGATCCGGGTCATCAGCTCGCGGTCCGGGAAGTCGATCCAGTGGAAGACGCAGCGGCGGAGGAAGGCGTCCGGCAGCTCCTTCTCGTTGTTCGAGGTGATCACGATGATCGGGCGTTGGCGCGCGGCGATCGTCTCGCCGGTCTCCATGATCGTGAACTCCATCACGTCGAGCTCGTGGAGGAGGTCGTTCGGGAACTCGAGGTCGGCCTTGTCGATCTCGTCGATGAGCACGACCACCTGGTCGTCGCGCTTGAAGGCCCGGCCCAGCGGCCCGAGGCGGATGTACTTGCCGATGTCGCCGACGTCGCCGTCGCCGAAGCGGGAGTCGTGGAGGCGGCGGACGGCGTCGTAGGTGTAGAGCCCGTCGACCGCCTTGGTCGTCGACTTGACGTGCCAGCGCTCGAGACCGAACCCGAAGTACTGGGCGATATCGCGGGCCAGGAGGGTCTTGCCGGTGCCGGGCTCGCCCTTGATCAGGAGCGGCCGCCGGAGCGTGATGGCGACGCTGACGGCCCGCGAGAGCTCCGGAGAAACGATGTACTTGTCGGTTCCGAGGAAGGGCTGCACCGCCGGCGAGTATGGCATAGGCTGGTAGGTGCCGCCGCCAGGGGCCGCCTTTTGGCGTTTTTTCCCCGGCGGTGCGATGGATGGTCCCGCCGATGTCTGCCTGGATGCATCGCTCCACGCTCGCCGCGCTCGCGTCGCTGGCCCTCGTCGCCTGCGACACGCCCGCGTCCCCGCGCGCGGACCGAGGTGCGCCCGCCGAGTCGCCGGCGACGCCGGCGAGCGCGTCGGCGGAGGTCGGCGATCGCCAGCCTGGGGCCGCCGCCGCTCCGGCGATCGCGGGCGGGGACGCGGGCGCGCCTGCGTCGTCCGCCGTCGCCGCGGCTGCGGGCGACGGCGCCGATGAGGCGGCCGCGCCGGAGGAGCCCTGCGCCGACGAGCCGCGCCTCGGCGCCTTCGTCTCCGCCCGGACCACGGTCGCCTACGCCGCGCCGAGCTGGGGGAGCCCGATCCGCGGGCGGATCGACCCGAACAACCCCTTCTGGGCGATCGCCCGGGTCGACGGCGAGGGCTGCGAGGAGGGCGGCTGGGTGCAGGTCGAGCAGGGCGGCTACGTCTGCCTCCGCCACGCCGAGGCCGCCGACGCCGAGCCGGCGACGCTGCCGGTGCTCCTCGAGGGCTCGATCCTCCCCTTCGTCTACGCCAAGCCCCGCCAGGATCGCCGCGGCAAGCTCGAGGCCCCGATCCCGCGCTATCGCTCCTACCGCCACCTCCTGCGCAAGACCGGACAGCTCGACGAGCTCGTCGGCAACCGCCAGTACGCCTTCGCCGAGGTGATCCGGCGGCCGAGCGTCGGCCACATCTACGTCGATCTCGAGGGGCGGGCGGTCCCGGGCCGCGACCTTCAGGTCCAAAAGCCGAGCGAGCTGGTCGGCCGCGAGCTCGCGGAGGAGCCGGCGGCCGGCGGCCTGACCCCGGCCTGGTCGGTGTCGCTGCCGGCGATCCTGATGGACGGCCCGGGCACCCGGCGGAGCAAGGAGGTCGGCAAGATCGACTACCACACCCGCTTCGACGTCGATCCCGAGCCCCTCGGGCGGCCGGGGTCGATCTGGTACCGGGTGCCGGGGGCCGGCAAGGAGGGCGCCGACGCCTTCGTCGAGGCCAGCCAGATCCGCCTCTGGGTGCCGGGCCCGCCGCGCCCCGAGGGGGTCGGCGACGACGAGCGCTGGCTCGACGTCGACGTCGATCAGCAGATGCTCGCGGTGATGCGCGGCGATCGACCGACCTACATCACGCTGGTGTCGACCGGCACCGGCAAGCACCCGACCCCGCGCGGGGTCTTCCGGATCCGCAACAAGCTCGCGCTCGGCAAGATGGAGAACAAGCCCGACGACCCCGACTCGTACTACGTCGAGGAGGTCCCGTGGGTGCTCTACTTCTACAAGCGCTTCGCCTTCCACGCGACCTACTGGCACCGCAGCCTCGGTCGCCGCCGCAGCCACGGCTGCATCAACCTCGCGCCCCGCGACGCCGCCCGCGTCTTCGAGCTCACCTCGCCGGCGATGCCCGAGGGCTGGACCTCGGTGTATGAGCACGAGGGCGAGGTCGGGACGATCGTCCGAGTGCGCAAGGGTGACGACCCGCTCCCCGATCGCCGGCGACCGCTCGGCGAGGAGGAGGACGAGGACGACGGCGCCGACGAGCCGCCGGAGGAGGGGGCGAGCGACGACGAGGACGGCGAGGGGCCCTGAGCGCGCCTCGTCGCCGCCCGCCCGTCACTCTCGCGTCTGATCCATCATGTCCGTTAGGACATGAGCGATCGTGCATGACCATTCGTGCAAGCGCCGATCAGCCCGCGGCGGTCGGCCCCGAGTCCGCGCTCGCCGCGTCGGCCGGCGCCGGCCGCCCGCCGCGCGGGATCATGCTCTTCCGCGGCGCCCCGGCCGGGACCTCGGGGGCGGCGATGAGCTGCTTCATCACCTCGATGATCCCCTCGTTTGAGCAGGAGTCGTCGCGCCAGGTGAGCTGGCGCGGCCGCGACCAGCCGGGGAGGAAGGCCCAGTGGAGGCGCTCGTGGCTGCTCCAGAGGGCGCCCTCGACCCCAGGGACCGGCTCGGAGTGGAAGTTGGGGTCGTTGGCGACGCGGTAGCCGATCCGCTCGTCGTGGGCCTTGGCCGCGGCCTCGACCGTCGGCTCGTGGGTGACCGAGAGGCGGATCCACTTCGCCTTCTCCGCGCTCTCGTCGCCCGCGAAGAAGTACCCGCAGGTCGCGTGGAAGGACTCGCCGAGGTAGAGCGGGTAGCCGCAGGCCTGCTTGACGACGTCGACGTCGAGGCCGAGGTCACCCTCGCAGCACTCGGGGTTGGGGAGCTTGGGCGCGTAGAGGCGGCAGACCCCGTTGGTCTCGTCCGGTGCGCCGGTGCCCCGCGGACCGCTCGGATCCGAGGCCTCATCGCGCGCGGGGTAGAGATCGCCGGTGTCGGCGACGACCCGCGGATCGTCGGCCCCGACCTCGCCCCTCTTCAGCGGCGTGCTGGTCTGCGGGGAGGGCTCGACCTGCTGCGGGCAGGCGGCCAGGAGGAGGAGGATCGCGGCGCTGGGGAGGAGCGGGGACCGGGCGATCATGGCCGGGCATACTTAGCAGCCCGGAGCCGAACTCGCCACGGCCTCGCGCAGCGGGCGCGCTGCGCTCGCGCGGACGCTCGCCGGCTACCTGCGGCGCCGACGGGGCCGCAGGGGCGCGAGGAGGGGGAGGAGGAGCCAGGCGAGCGCGGGCCGCGGGCCGACCCGGCAGCCCCCATCGGCGCCCTCCTCGGGCTCCGGCTCGGGGAGCGGGCTCCCCTCCGGGAGCACCGTGAAGCGGACGCTCGCCTCGCCGACGTTGCCCGCCTCGTCGCTGACCCGCACGGTCAGATCGTAGTCGCCGGCCGGCGGGTTGGTGAGCGAGAGGTCGAGCGCGCCGAGCTCGCTGCTGAAGAGCTCGGCGCCGTCCTGGAGGACGCTGATCGTGAAGACCTGGAGGCCGAGGTCGTCGTGGATCTCGCCGCGGAGCGGCAGGGTGACCGGGAGGACATGCACCGAGCCATCCTCGGGGCTGGTGATCTCGACGGTCGGCGCGCTGGTATCCGGCACCGGCGGGCCGAAGAGGTAGCGCAGCTCCTGCCAGCTGTTCTGGTGGCCGACCTCGCAGAAGAGCGTGTGCACCTGGTTGCAGACGCCGCCGGTCGCGTCGAGATCGGTGCTGGCGACGATCGGCTGGCAGGCGTCGGTGAACGACTGCACGCTCGGCGTCTTGAAGGGGTGCATGTTGTCGAGCGGCGCGTTGACGTGCTCGAGCCCCCAGGTGTGGGCGGCCTCCTGGAGGATGATCGTCGACCCGGTGTTCGAGGTGCTGTAGGCGTTGGCGAAGCCGGTGTCGCTCGGCCAGAGGTCGCCGCAGTCGATGTACGGTGCGATCCCGGCGAAGCTCTGGGGCCCGAGATCGCCGTAGAGGATCATCGTGTACTCGCTCTCGTCCGGCGGCCGCTCGGTGACCACCCGGACCCCGAAGTCGGCGAGGTCCTTGCGGGCGGCCTGGATGATCGCGAGCTTCTGGTTCAGGCTCCCGGGGAAGGGGCCGACGTAGCCGTCGAAGAGCGCGTCGAGGGTCGAGCAGTCGCGGTGCGCGTCGTTTCCGCAGCCGCTGCGGAGGACGGCGCCGTCGAAGTTGATGTAGAGGGTCGTCGGCTGGCCGGCGCTCCGCGGGATCGCGTCGCCGTGGCCGGTCGCCGGCGGCGGCGTGGCGATCGGGCCCGCCGCGGTCGGCCCCTCGCCGGCGTCCTCGGGTCCGCTCACCGGCGCGATCGCCAGCTCCGCGGCGCGGGCGTCCGCGTCGTTCGGCGCGATCGCAAGGAGCGCGCCGAGGCTGACGAGGAGGGGCCCGAGCGTCACCCGCCCAGGGTAGCGGAGGCGCGCGCCGCTTGCCACGCTCACACGGCCTGGGCCGCGGGATCGACGAGGAGGCGGATGAACTCGGGGAGCGCGAAGGTGCCGGTGGCGACCGCGGCGTTGAAGTAGCGGCTGCGGAGGGCGGCCGCGCGCTGGTGGTCGAGCATCGCCGGGGTGCGGCCGTCGCTGGCGAGGGCGAAGGTCCAGCAGCCGCTGGGGTAGGTCGGGACCGCGCCGTAGTAGGCGTGGACCTCGGGGAAGACCCCGCGGAGGACCTTGAAGACCTCGCGGACGGTGTCGGCGGCGTAGAAGGGCGACTCGGTCTGGGCGCTGATCACCCCGCCGGGGCGCAGCGCCCGCCGGAGGTCGACGAAGAAGTCGCGGCCGAAGAGGTTGGCGGCCGGGCCGATCGGCTCGGTCGAGTCGACGAGGATCGCGTCAAAGGCCCCGGGTCGCGCGCGCACGTACTCGACCGCGTCGGCGAAGACGAGCTCGACCCGCGGATCCTCGAGGGCGCCGGCGACCGAGGGGATGAAGCGCTGGCAGACCCGCGTGACCCGCTCGTCGATCTCGCACTGGACCACCCGCTCGACGCCCGGGTGCTTGAGGACCTCGCGGACGCTCCCGCCGTCGCCGCCGCCGACCACGAGGACCTCCTTGGGGTCGGCGTGGACGCAGAGCGGGATGTGGGTGAGGAGGTCGTGGTACACGAACTCGTCGAGCTCGGTGAGCATCACCATGTCGTCGAGCGTGAGCAGGCGACCGTGGCCGACGGTGTCGTAGACCTTGATCGCCTGGAACTCGCTCTTCTCCTCATGGAGGAGGCGACGGATGTGGATGCCGATCGCGCTCAGGTCCTTGTAGTGCTCGTAGAACCACTCCACCGCTGGGATCTCCGGCGGCCCACGTACAACGACGCGCCGCCGCTGACAAGGCAAAACAAGGGCCCGCGCGCCGGTCGGCGAGCGGGCCCTCGTGTCCCCCCGTGGTTATCGAGGGGCGCGGTCTGCGGGCGCTAGTGGAGCCAGCGGTGATGGCCCTCCTCGTCGTCGCTCTCGTCCTGCTCCTGCGCGGCCTGGTTCTCGGCGGCGATCCGATCGCGGTCGCGGAGGAGCGCGGTGAGGATGAGACCGAGGCCGCCGCCCCAGAGGACGATCATCAGGGCGATCCAGTAGGGCGAGGCGCTCATGCCCATCAGGAAGGGCGCGCCGGCCTGGTGGTGGATCGCCACGAAGTCGACCTCGAGGGAGTAGGTGAGGGCCGCGAAGGCGGTCTGGAGGACGATGAGCGCGCCGCCCAGCATCGCCACCCGGGCCTTGCCCTCACGCCGACGCGAGGCCCAGAGGAGGGTGCCGAGGGCGGTCTCGGCGATCAGCAGGACCTGGGTGAGGGTCGCCCACATCAGCTCCGAGGGCTCGGCGCCGAGGCCCGAGCGGTTCATCGCGAAGTGGTAGATGATCCCGACGATCGCCGCGGTCAGGGCGATCACCCCCTGGAAGCGCCAGAACGCCGCCCGGGTCTCCTGATGGCTGGCGATCGCGGTCGCCCGCGCCGGCCGCCGGAGGCTGGCGACGAGGAGCCAGCCAAGGAGCGGCAGGAGGAACGACGAGGCCAGGAAGGTGACCATGTTGAGCTTGTCGAAGCTCTGGGTGTTGAGGCGCTCCGAGAGGTCGAGGAGCGCGAGGCCCGAGCAGCCGACCGAGGCGACCGCGAGGGCGATCCCCTCGGCGGGCCGGAAGAGCGGCGTCCAGGCCTGCTCGACCCGACGGCGCCAGCTCAGGAGGCAGATCGCCCCGAGGAGCCCCTGGACCACCAGCGCGTAGCCGAGGATCGCCCCGCCGAAGCTCGCGTCGTAGGCGATCATCGCGTCGGCGGGGGCGAGGCCCGTGAGGCCGGTGATCCCGGCGAGGACCGGCGCCAGCGGGCCGAGGAGGAGGCCGGCGCCCGAGACCTTCTGGGTGACCAGCGCGGCCCCAGCGACGCCGGGGACGACGATGCCGAAGGCCGTCAGCGCGCCGACCATCAGCGCGTTGACCCGGTGACCGAGGGCGTCGCCGAGGCCGATCGCCGCGAGGTGGGTGGCGACCGCCGAGAAGAGGAGGACGCCGAGCGGCAGGGCGACGGCGATCGGGCCGGCGGTGCAGAGGAGCGCGAGGGTCGCGGCGAGGAGGAGGAGGCCGCCGGCGACGCTGGCGAAGACGTTGGGCCCGAGGGCCATCGCCATCGCCAGATCACCCGCCGAGAGCCCGGTCATCCGCAGGACCGGCAGGGTGCCGGCCTCGCGCTCGCGGGCGGTGTGGGTCGCGGTCGCCACCGGGCCGACGACCAGGAGGAAGAGCGACGCGAGGCCGAGGAGGGTGGCGCCGAAGAGCTGCCAGCGGCGATCGCTCGAGACCGGCGACGCGTAGCGGACGCTCGCCTTCGTGATCGGCGAGTACTCGGCGACGACGTCGGTGAAGGTCCCGTGCCAGAGGTCGGCGTCGCGGTTGAAGACCGCCTCGGCGAGCGCCTCGCTCTCGAGGCGGCTGAGGTGGCCGAGGGTGTTCGAGACCTGGGTCTGGCCGCCGGCCGCGAGGAGCCAGCCCGCGAGCTCGCCCCCCTTGCCGTAGGGGTCGTTGTTGAAGAGCTCGGCCCAGAGCGCCTGGCGATCCGCCGGCGCCGCGTCGATCGCCTGGTCGGCGTCGCGGTCGAGGAGCCGCGTCGCCCGGGTGCGCATCAGCTCGAGGTCCGAGCGCTGGATCTCGATCTCTCGGATCAGCGCGTCGCGGCCCCCCTGCTCGATCCGCCCGTTCTGGACGGTGACGCTGTAGGCCGCCCGCTGGAGGGCGTTGGTCCGGTCGAGATCCTCCTCGCGGGTGGTCAGCGGCCGGAGGTCGACGGTGGTCAGCAGGAGATCCGCGAGGTCCTTGCGACCGCCGAGGAGATCGCCGTGGAGATCGACCGCCTCGTTCTCGAGGATCCGCTTGGCCGCGTCGAGGTTGGCGATCGCCGCGTCGATCCGCCCGCCGAGCTCGTGCATGAGGGCGGCCCGGATCCGCTGCTCGCGCGCGTAGTCGCGGTCGACGTCGTCCTGGAGGCGGTCGTCAAAGGCGCAGGTGGGCATCCCCGGGCCGTCGCAGACCTCGTCCTCGGCCTCGAGGGCGAGGCTGACCCGGAGGTCGCGGGCCTCGCGGCTGTCCATCTCGGTCAGGGCCGAGACCCCGAGCCACGAGAGGCCGCCGACCAGGCCCGCGGCGACCGCGGCCGAGACCAGGCGAGGGCGGAGATCCTGCCGGAGGAAGGGGCGGAGACGGAGGAAGAGCGACCTGCGCTTGTGGCGCGGCCGCTCACTCGGGGCTAGAGGGGTTCGCTCGGGCACAACAACTACCGCCTTGGGACTTGGGGGTGGACGATCGCGTGAGACAGCCGGACCTTCGCAGTGTTCCACATCCTCGGGAGGGGCGCGACGTCGGCGTTGCTGCTTGAACGCCCGGGGATGCGATAGGATTTCGCCCGTGAACGGGGAAATCTCTCAGACCGTGGCTGGCCTTGGCCTGGCCGCGGAGGTCACCGACGCGCTCGAGCGCTGGATGCTTCACCCCCGCTACGCGAGCGAGCGACCGGCCCTCAAGTCGCTCGTCGCGGAGGCGCAGGCCGGCTCGGCGGCCGCCAAGGCGGAGATCGTCGACGCCTTCTCGCGGACCCTGCCGATCGGCACCGGCGGCCGCCGCGGGAAGGTCGGGCCCGGGCCCAACCGCTTTAATACGGTTGTCGTGCGCGAGACCGCCCAGGGGGTCGCCGACGCGCTCCACCGGGCCGGCGACGCCCCCAAGGTGGTGATCGTCTACGACACCCGCCGGGACTCGCGGACCTTCGCCCACGTCGCGGCCGAGCAGCTCGCGGCCAACGACATCCAGGTCACGCTCATCGACGCGCCGCGGCCGACCCCGGAGCTCTCCTTCATGGTCCGCCGCCTCGGCTGCGGCGCCGGGATCGTCCTCAGCGCGAGCCACAACCCGCCCGAGGACAACGGGATCAAGATCTACGGCCCCGACGGCGCGCAGGTGCTCGGCGCCCGCGATGCCGCGCTGATGGCCGCGATCCTCGCGGTCGCCGGCCTGCCGGAGCTGCCGCGGGCGGGCGACGCCCAGCTCTCGACGATCCGGGTGATCGCCGGCGACGCGATCGCCTCCGAGGCCGACGCGCCCTACCACGACTACGTCCGCGCCCAGGGGGTGGTGCGGGGCTCGCTCGCCAGCTCCGGCCTGAAGATCGCCTTCACGCCGCTCCACGGGGTCGGCCACACCAGCGTCCTGCCGGTGCTCCGCAGCCGCGGCCTCGAGGTCCACGCGGTCGCGGCCCAGTGCGATCCCGACGGGGGCAACTTCTCGACCGTGCGCTCGGCCAACCCCGAGCTCCCGGAGTCGATGGCGATGGCGATCGACCTCGCCCGCGAGGTCGGGGCCGATCTGGTCCTGGCGACCGACCCCGACGCCGACCGCCTCGGCGCCTGCGTCCGCGTCCGCGGCGAGTACCTGCCGATCGACGGCAACCGCCTCGGCGTCCTGATGCTCGATCACGTCCTCCGCAACCAGCGGCCGCCGGCCAAGGGCTGGGTCCTGACCACCCTGGTGACCTCGCCGCTGATCGGCACGCTCGCCCGCGCGGCCGGCGTCGACGTGGTCGACGACCTCCTGGTCGGCTTCAAGCACCACGCCGGGATGATGGCGGAGGAGCCGGGCAAGACCCTGATCTTCGGCTGCGAGGAGAGCCACGGCTTCATGCGCGGCGACGACGTGCGCGACAAGGACGGGGCGATCGCGGCGCTCCTCCTCAGCGAGTGCGCGGCCCAGGCCCGCGACGAGGGCAAGACCCTGATGGACGTCCTCGCCGACGTCTGGTGCGAGCAGGGCTACCACCGCGAGAAGACCGCCAACCTCGTCGCCGCCGGGATCAGCGGGCGGCGGGCGATCGCCGCGGTGATGGACGCCTGGCGGGCGAAGCCGCCGACGGCCTTCGCCGGCCTCCACGTGGTCTCGGTGGACGATCGCTACGCGCCGCGGAGGACCGGGTCGGCGACCCGCGACCTCCCGGGGAACGTCCTCTCCTTCGAGCTCGCGGCCGGCGATCGGGCCTGCCGCCTGGTCCTCCGGCCCTCCGGGACCGAGCCCAAGCTCAAGGTCTACGCGCTCGCGCGCTCCCACGGGCCGATCGCGCCGGACACGCTCACGGCGGTCCAGGTCGACGTCGACGGGCTCATCGATCGGGTGCTCGCCGACGCGGAGTCGGCCGCGCGGGCGATCATGGCCCCCTACCTCGAGGCATGAGCCGCGTCCGGCTGATCGCCCTGCTCGTCGCGCTGGGCCTCCTCGGGGTCGCGCTCTGGATGAGCTCCGGCGATCGGGCGCGCGCTGGGCGCCGGGGGGCGCGCGGCGGCACTCCCCGGGCGCCGCTCACCGACGAGGAGCGATCGGTCTGGGACGCGCGGCCGCTCGGGGTGGCGAGCCGCGACGAGGGGCCGGGCGCCGCCCTGGTCGTCAGCGGGCGGGTCGAGGACCGCGACGGGGTCCCGGTGAGCGAGGGTCGGCTGGCGCTCGAGTGCCTCCCCGCCGGCGGCAGCCAGGGGGTCCCGAGCCCGCACGGCGCGCTCGAGCTCGGCGTCGACGGCGAGTTCCAGGGCCCCGGGTGCCGCGGGACGATCTGCGCGTCGCTGGTCCACACCTCGATGATCCAGGACGAAGCCTGGGTGCTGGTCTCGGGCCGGCCGGCGCTCCTGATCGCCCGCCAGCTCGGCCGCCAGGACGGGGTGGTGGTCGACGCCGAGGGGGCCCCGGTCGCCGGCGCGCGCCTGCTCGTTCGGCCCTTGCCCGGAGAACATGACCCAACGGCCTTGCCGCCCTTCACCTCGCGGAGCGCCGTCAGCGACGGCGAGGGCTACTTCTCCTACGCCCGGGTCGAGCGCCCGCCCTGCGACCCCTGCGGCGAGGCCAGCGGGCGCTGCACGATCGGCGACGAGCGCGAGGTCCCGACCTACGCGCAGATGCTCCTGATCGCCCGGGCGCCGGGCTACCGCAGCGCCGAGGTGGTCGTCGAGCTCGACGGCGACGAGCTCTGGCGGGTGGTGATGGAGGAGCCGGCCGAGCCGATCCACGGGCGCCTGGTGGACGAGCAGGGGCGGCCCTACCCGCGGGCGCGGATCCTCGCCCGCTCGAGCGAGCGGGCCTACGAGGTCCACCAGGCGGCGGTCGAGGACGGCGCCTTCGAGCTCGGCGAGCTCAGCGACGGCGCCTACGATCTGCGGGCGCTCCAGGACGGGATCGAGCTCGCGGCTCAGGCCGGGGTGGTCGCGGGCGCGAACGTCGAGCTCCGCGGCGGCCTCCCGGCCGAGGGGATCGCCCTGACCCTTCGGATCCGCGACGCCGGCGGCGCTCCCCTGGCCGGCGCGGTGGTCGACGGCGGCCCCTTCAGCGGCGCGCGGAGCGACGCCAACGGCGAGCTCCGGGCCGACGACGTGCTCCCGGGCGCCTACGATCTCCAGGTCCGCCCGCCGGGCCGCGGCCCCGAGCGCCACCCGGTGATGGTCAGCGACGGCGAGCCCGAGCTCGTCGCCGAGATCCGCCTCGGCGGCCGCTAGCGGCCGCCGAGAGGGGCCGCGCGCGATCGCGGCCGCGCGGAGGAGGGCGTAGACACCCGCGCCCGCAGGCTATTCGAGGGGATCGGTCGACGGGGATACACTCCGCCCGAGGAGACCTGACCCCGATCGAGCAGCGCTTCCCGCGGGCCTTTGGCCCCTATGTCTTGCTCCGCGAGGTCGCACGGGGCGGGATGGGCGAGCTCTGCCTGGCGATCGGCGAGGGGCCGGGGGGCGGCGAGCGCCTCTGCATGATCAAGAAGGTCCTCGCCGGACCCGAGTACCGCGCCGAGCGGCGCGCCCGCCTCCTCGACGAGGCCCGCCTGATGGTGCGGCTGAGCCACCCCAACCTGGTCCAGGTCTTTGATGCGGGGAACGTCGACGGCGAGCTCTATCTGGCGATGGAGGTCGTCGAGGGGAAGGATCTCCGGGCGGTCTGGAACCGCTGCGCCGAGCTCCGGCGGCGGATCCCGATCGACTTCGCGATCTACGTCGCGCGTGAGATCGCACGGGGTTTGGCCTACGCCCACGAGGTGATGGGCCTGGGGCTGGTGCACCGCGATATCGCCCCGCCGAACATCCTGGTCAGCTACCAGGGGGCGGTGAAGGTCACCGACTTCGGCCTCGCCAAGAGCACGATCGCCCGCGAGATCACCGGGCCGGGGATGCTGATGGGCCGCCACTCCTACCTCTCGCCGGAGCAGGCGCGCGGCCTCGAGGTCGACCACCGCGCAGACATCTACGCGGCCGGCGTGGTCCTCTGGGAGATGCTCACGGGTCGCCAGCTCCTGGCGGCGAGTCATCGTTCGCCGGCGTCGGCGCTGGCCGCGGCTCGCAACCCGAACATCCGTCCGCCCTCGGAGGTGGTGCCGGGGATCCCCGACGGCCTCGACGCGGTCGTGCTCGAGGCGCTCGCTCTTGAGCGGGAACGCCGCTATCCGAGCGCCGAGCGCTTCGGGTCCCGTCTTTCGGAGATCCTGGCGCGGACCTTCCCGAGTTATGATGCCGACCATGCAGGGGCGCTGGTCCGCGAACTATTTGCGCAGGAATGGCGCTCCGAGTCCCGTGAATACGCCGCTTTCCTCCATGAGGACTTTTCTCGTATTCGAGGAAGAGGCGGCTCGCTAGGCGACGCCGTCGAGGCGAAGGCGACCCGCGAGGCGACACAGGATCCGGCCGACGAGCTCAGAGGAGGAGGCATGGGAGCTGAGGAGAACCAGCAGGCGATGACGCCTCGAGAGATCGCCGAGCGGCGACGCGGGACGGTCATCGCCAAGTGCTTCCGGGTCGAGGATCTCATCGCCTTCGACGGGATGGGGGCGCTCTATCGCTGCCGGGATCTCGAGCGCGGCCGGCCCTGCGCCCTCCGGGTGCTGCCGGAGTCCTACACCCGCGATCCGGAGCTCACCAGCCGCTTCATGCGGGACGCGATGGCGGTGACCAAGCTCGGTCACCCGAACATCGTCGAGGTCCTGAGCAACGGCCGCCTCGACGACGGATCGGTCTACTCGGCGATGCAGCTCCTCCACGGCCAGAGCATCGCCGCGATCATCCGCGAGGAGGGTCGCCTCTCGCCGAGCCGGGCGGTCCACGTCGCCTCCCAGGTCTGCCGGGCCCTCGGGACAGCCCACGAGCACGGGCTCATCCACCGCGATCTCAAGCCCGAGAGCATCGTCCTGACCACCCACGAGGGCGACCTCGACTTCGTGAAGGTCGTCGACTTCGGGATCTGCAAGCAGGTCGACTCCGAGGGGAGCGCGAGCTCGCCGGATCTGATCATCGGCACGCCCGACTACATGGCGCCGGAGCAGGCGGCTGGGGCCGAGGCGAACGCGGCCTCCGACATCTACGCGCTCGGCTGCATCCTCTTCGAGATGCTCGCGGGGCAGAAGCCCTTCTCCGGCCGCAACTCGATGGACGTGCTCAAGCAGAAGGGCTCGCGCGACGCCCCGCGGGTGACCGCGGTCGCCGGCGACGTCCCGGACGCGCTCGCCGAGGTGATCGCGTCCTGCCTGGCGCGGCGCCCCGAGGATCGCCCGGAGTCGATGCGGGTCCTCGAGCTCGAGCTGATGCGGGCCAACGAGGTCGGCCAGCGCGGGCGGAGCGAGACCAGCGCGCTCAGCCCCCTGCCGCCGCCGCCCGAGGCCGGGACCCTGCGCGCGCCGACGCCGGTCGCACCCGCTGCGCCGACGCCGGTGCCGCCCGCGAAGACGCCGGCGCCGACGCCCGTGATCGCCGCGCCTGCGGCCGCGCCGGCGACTCCGGTCGCGGCGAGCTCCGGGACCTCGAGCCTCGGGCCCTCGACCCACGCGCCGCTGCCGACCGCCAAGAGCGGCGGCAGCGGGAGCTCTGGAGCGGGCCTCGCGGGCCTGACGGAGCCCGATGTGGCGGCCGACAAGGCCGGCCGCTCGATCGTGCCGATCGCGATCCTCGGGGCGGTCGCGGTCGCGGTCGTCCTCTTCGTCTGGCCGGGCGTCCTCCGCGAGCGGGGCAACGGCCCGAGCGATCCGCAGGGCGAAGGGGTCGGCGATCCGCCGAAGACGACGAGCCCCGAGGTCGCCTCGCAGGGCAGCGACGTCGTCGCCCCGTCGACCGGCGGGCAGGTCGTCGCCGAGTCCGGGGCCGAGGCCGCGTCGGCCGGCGCGGCCGCGTCGGCGTCGGCCGGCGAGGCTGGGGGCGATCCGGCGGCGAGCGCCGGGGTCGCGGACTCTGGCGTCGCGCCGACGGACGGGCCGGATCTCGTGGTCCTGGTCGGCAAGCTCGAGCTCGCCGCCGCCGAGAACCGCTGGCGGACGCCGGCGGACGACAACGTCGCCCTCCACCTCGCGCGGATCGAGGCGATCGATCCCAAGCACGAGTCGATCGAGCGGATCCAGAAGCAGGCGGCCGAGACCCTCAAGGCGCGGGCCGAGGTCGCGGCCGGCGCGAAGCACTGGCACGACGCGGTCGAGGCCTACCGCGACCTCTACGCGATAAGCCCGGAGTTCAAGGCGGCCCGCAAGGGCTTCGGCGAGGCGCTCACGCAGGAGGCGAAGATCCTCCGCCTCCTCAAGGATCCCGAGCAGATGCTCCAGGTCGCCGACGACATGCTGATGCTCGACGCCAAGAGCTTCGAGGGCCAGATGATGCGGGGCGAGGCCTACGAGGCGCTCTCGAAGTGGCGCGAGGCCACCGAGGCCTACGCGATCGCCAAGCGCCTCAAGCCGAAGGAGAAGGCGGCGAGCGAGGGCCACGCCCGGGTCGAGAAGAAGGCCAAGGCGATGGGGATCCTCCCCGCTGGCTAGCCAGCGCGGCGGTCGCTCGCGGCGTCGAGGAGCATGTCCTTTGGGGCATGCTCACTTTTCCCTCTGGGACTCATCGCCGAGGAGCTCGGCGACCGCCGCCTCGCCGACCGCGACGACCACCCCGAAGATCAGCCGCCGCGGGATCCAGCCGTTGAGGCCGCCGTGGTTGTTGCCGATCAGGAAGCGGCGGGCGTCGCCGTGCCCCTGGATCGCCTTCACGAGGTGGACGTAGCAGCTCCCGCGGACCCGGCAGAGGACCGCGTCGCCGGGGCGCGGCTCGCCCTCGCAGGGCGCGAGCGCGATCGCCTCGCCGCTGCGGATCCGCGGGGTCATCGAGTTGCCGCGGGGTCGGAGGCGGACCCGCTCGCCGGCCCGGAGGCGGGCGATGATCGGCTCAGCCCACGGCAAGCGCGACCTCCTCCTCCAGGGTCCGGACGAAGCGCTCGGCGAGGCGGAGCGCGGCCCGGCGGGTCTCCTCGGGCGTCACCCGGAGGTGGTCGCGGCCGCGGAGGCCGGCCCGCAGCACCAGGCAGAGGGTGACCTCGCGCTGGTGACGGAGGAGGCGGCGCTGGGTCGCGGCCATCGGCGCCTCCCAGCGCCGGCGCAGCGGCGCCTTGAGCTCGCGGATCGCGGCCTCGTGGTCGCGGATCGCCGCCCGGAGGCGGCTGAGGTCGAGGGTCGAGGGGTCGAGGTTGGTGTCGTTGAAGATCATGTTCATCTCTCTTTTCAGCTTGTTGTTTGTTGCTTGTTGTTCGTTGTTTGTTGTCGGGGACGGTGCTGTCCCAGAGGTCATGTGAGGAGTCGGAGCCCGGCGCAGACCCGCGCGAGCGCCCGCCGATCGACGACCGGCGCCAGGCCGATCGCCATCAGCGCGCCGGACCACGGCGGGTCGGGCTCGCGGATCGCCACGTGGTCGATGCCGAGAGCGCGCAGCCGGCCCTCGACGAGCTCGAGGTGAGCCTCGTCGTCGGCCGCGAGCGCGACCGCCGTCGTCCCCCGCGGGAGCCCGCCGGGGGCGCTCTCGCCGGCGGCGTGGATCAGCTGGGCCGCGAGGACGCCGCGCGGGAGGTCGGCGCGGACGATGCAGTAGTGCGTCAGGGTCAGCGCCATGACGCACCTCGTCGTCGCGGCGAGGGACCGCGGAGGCGCCCGCGACGGGCGCATGGCGCCCCGCAGGGGGGAGGAGGAGCGCGTCGAGCGGGGATCGAACCCGCGGCCCCTGGGTTCATTACGCCCAGTGCTCTACCGACCGAGCTATCGACGCAGCGACCGCTGCGGCCCGCGAGGTCGCGCGTGTGGGCGACCTGCCAGCAGGCAACGGAGGAGCCCTCGAGGGGCTGACTGTCAATGCTTGATGAGCATTGAGCCGGAGGGTAGGGGGCTCGCCACCCGCTGTCAACGACTCTTAACGCGCCTCACCCCGCCGAGGGGGCGGGGTGAGAGCTGGCTCTTGCACCAGGTGCGCGCGGGCCGGGCTCAGGTCCAGAAGCCGACGACCAGGTAGACGAAGAGCATGAAGGTGATCAGCACCATCGCCGAGCCGAGGCTCCACTCGCGGAAGAGCGAGAGGCGCGAGGCCTCGGCGTCGGCCCGGGTCATCGCCCGGGCGAAGCCCTTGCTCTCGTCGACGAGGACGTCGCGGGTCCAGCCCATCACCACGACGATCGGCCGCAGCACGTGCCGCCAGAGGCCGGGCGCGAAGGTCCGGTAGAACCAGTCGAAGTCGAGGGTGATCGTCAGGGTGCGCTTCAGCACCGGCAGGAGGAGGAAGAACGCGAGCCCGGACCAGAGGAGGAGCTGGAGCTGCGAGATGACGTGGGAGATGGTGTAGGGCTCGTAGAGCTTGTCGCCGCCGGCGGCGTTCTGGTAGGGCAGGATCGCGTAGAGCGGCTCGTACCAGATCCCGAGGGCGATGCAGAGGAAGGCGAAGAAGATCATCGCCGCCTTCATGTTCCACGGCGGATCCGGCGGCCGCAGCCCCGAGTCCTTCTGGAAGAAGACGAACCAGGGGAACTTGATGCCGGCGTGGAGGAAGACGCCGGCCGAGGCCGCGGTCAGGACGAACCACGCGAGCATCAGGTGGTTGTCGGCGGCCGACTGCGAGATCATCGACTTCGAGATGAAGCCCGAGGTCCAGGGGAACGACGAGATCGCCAGCGCGCCGATGATCCCGCACCACATCGTCACCGGCATCGTGTGGTAGAGGCCGCCGAGGTCGGTGCACTTCCGCTTGCCGGTCATGTAGAGGACCGAGCCGGCGGACATCAGGAGGAGCGCCTTGTAGATGATGTGGGCGAAGGCGTGGGCGGCCGCGCCGTTGAGCGCCATCTCGGTGCCGATGCCGATCCCGCAGACCATGAACCCGACCTGGTTGACGATCGAGTAGGCCAAGATCCGCCGCATGTCGTTCTCGAGGATCGCGTAGACGATCCCGTAGACCGCCATCATGAGGCCGGCGTAGATCAGCACCTCGGTCCCGGCGAAGAGGAGCATCAGGACGAAGACCGAGGTCTTGGTCGTGAAGGCCGAGAGGAAGACGGTGCCGCTCTCGCTCGCCTCGGGGTAGGCGTCGGCGAGCCAGGAGCCGAAGGGCGGGGTCGCGGCGTTGATCAGGATCCCGATCAGGATCAGGAAGGGGGCGATGTCGCCCGCGCCGTTGAAGGCGAGGCCGTCGAAGCCGCCGGGCCCGAACTGGAAGTACTTGAGGAGGAGCGGGTGCTCGATCCCGCCGGCCTTGAGCGCGAAGACGTGGGCGATGATCCCCGCCATCATGATCGCGCCGCCGAGGAAGTGGACCGCCGCGTAGCGGAGACCCGAGCGCCCGGCCGCCTCGGTGTTGCCCGAGAAGACGACGATCGTCGAGCCGACCGCCATCAGCTCCCAGAAGAGGAAGAGGGTGAGGATGTCACCGGCGAAGGTGACGCAGATCGCCGAGCCGGCGTAGACGAAGGCCGCCGGCAGCTCGATCTTGCGGTCCTGGTTGAAGGCGAAGAGCGCCCCGCCGAAGGCCATGAGCGAGAAGATCGTCGCGAAGACCCGGGTCGGCGGGTTCCACTGGACGAGCGTGAGCTCCATGTCGCCCATGAAGGGCATCGTCACGTGGGCGCCGTCGGGCACCATCCAGACCGCGGCCAGGGTGGCGAGGGGGAGGAGGAGGCTGAGCACCCGGCTCCCCATGCCGCCGACCACCGGCATGAGCAGGGCGCCCAGCACCAGGATGAGCCCCGGGGGAAACTCAATCATCGTAGTAGGTGTCCCTTCGCTTCAGAACGAGGCCGACGACGAACTTCGAGAAGAGGACCATGACGACGCAGGCGCCGAGGCCGTAGAGGGAGTAGAAGCCCGGCGTCCCGTCGATCCCGAAGTGCTCGTGGTGGTGGACGACGACGTCGGCGAAGGCCAGGAGGAGGAGGACGACGAGCGAGCCGACCCAGAAGCCCCGGACCGCCCGCGGGTTCTCATCGAGCATCGAGCGCCAGGGCTCGCGGAGCGCGTCGACGACGCCTTGCTTGTGTTCGCTCATGGCAGTGGCAGCCCCCTGTAGATCTGCTGGGCGAGGCCGAGGGCGACGTCAGGGAAGAAGAAGAGGATGATCGTGCCGGCCGCGGTGCAGGTGAGGGCGATGACGATCGGTAGCGGCGCCTCGCCGTGGTCGTCGTGGTGGCCGTGGCCGTGGCCCCCGTGCCCGTGCCCGTGCCCGCCGTGGCCGTTGCCGTGCTCGTCGGTCGGATCGCCGAAGGCGCCGTCAGCCGCGCTCAGCGGCGCGTGGTGGTCGTGCTTCGGCGGCGCCCGGAAGAAGGCCCGCCAGACGATCGGCAGGAAGTAGCCGGCGTTGAGCAGCGTCGAGAGGAAGATGACGACGACCACGAAGGTGTAGCCGGTCTCCCAGGCGCCGCTCAGGAGGTACCACTTCGAGATGAAGCCGGCGGTCGGCGGCACGCCGATCATCGAGAGCGAGCCGACCGCGAAGGCGCCCATCGTCCACGGCATCTTCCGGCCGATCCCGTCGAGCTCGGAGATGTTGGTCTTGTGGGCCGCGGTGTAGATCGAGCCGGCCGCGAAGAAGAGCGTGATCTTGCCGAAGGCGTGGGCGGCGATGTGGAGGGCCGCGGCCATGTAGCCGAGCGGCGAGAGGAGCGAGGCCGCCATCGTGATGTAGGAGAGCTGCGAGACCGTCGAATACGCCAGCCGCCGCTTCAGGTTGTCCTGGAAGAGGGCGATGAACGAGGCGACGACGATCGTCCCGCCGGCGACGTAGACCAGCCACTCGCCCTGGCCGGCGCTGAGGAGGCTGGTCGTCCCGAAGATGTAGATGATGACCTTGACGACCGAGAAGACGCCGGCCTTGACGACCGCGACCGCGTGGAGGAGCGCCGAGACCGGGGTCGGCGCGACCATCGCCGCCGGCAGCCACTTGTGCATCGGCATCAGCGCGGCCTTGCCGATGCCGTACATGTACATGAAGAAGAGGATCCCGAGCGCCGGCGCGGTCAGGCGGCCGTTTGCGAGCGCGTCGAGGAAGACGCCGCCGGGCTTGAAGGCGAGGTCGCCGGTGAAGAAGTAGGTGGCGATGATCGCCGGCAGGAAGAGGCCGACCGAGGTGCCGACCAGGATCCCGAGGTAGACCCGGGCGGAGCGGACCGCCTCCGGGGTCCCCTTGTGGGCGACCAGCGGGTAGGTCGAGATCGAGAGGAACTCGTAGAAGACGAAGAGCGTGAAGACGTTGCCGGAGAAGGCGATGCCCATCACCGAGGAGATCGCCAGGGCGAAGCAGATGTAGAAGCGCGTCTGGTGCTTCTCATGGTTGCCCCGCATGTAGCCGACCGAGTAGAGCGAGTTGAGGATCCAGAGGGACGACGCGATCAGCGCGTAGACCATCCCCAGGGGCTCGATCTTGAGGGTCAGCGGGATCCCCGGGAGCATCTCCGCCAGGACCAGCGGGTCGGCGGCCCAGGTGGTCTCCCAGAAGTCGGGGGCGAGGACGATCGGCAGGATCTGGAGGACGACCCCGAGGAGCGTGATCGCCGTCAGGAAGGTGATCGCCTCGCGGACGTTCGGCCAGCGGCCGAAGATGCCGATCAGGAAGGCGCCGACCGCCGGGACGGCCATCGCCAGGAGAGGGAGCTCGTATCCGCTCACGGCGCACCTCCGAGGAGCCCGTTGGCGGCCCGCATCGCGGTCTCGCCGGTGAAGGTCGCGTCGACGCCGAAGTAGAGGCTCATGCCGATCAGGATCCAGATCGGGATGAGCATCGAGAGCGGCGCCTCAGTGGCTTCGGCGGAGCGCCCCTCCGGCTCCTGGAAGTAGATCGCCTCGATCAGGCGCCAGACGTAGACCAGCGCGAGGAGCGAGCCGAAGAGGACGACGACCGCGAGGCCCCACATCCCGGCATCGAAGGCGCCCTTGACCAGGTACCACTTCGAGACGAAGCCGGCGGTGAGCGGCATGCCGATGAGGCCGAGGCCGCCGAGCGCGAGCGCGGCCATCGTCAGCGGCATCTTCTTGCCGAGGCCGCGGAGGTCGCGGAGGTCGGTGCCGCCGACCCGGTAGGCGACCGCGCCGAGGGCCATGAACATCCCGCCCTTGGTCACGGCGTGGTTGAAGATGTGGACGATCGAGCCGGCGACGCCGTTCGGGTTGGCGAGCGAGAAGCCGGCGACGATGTAGCCGATCTGGCCGACCGAGGAGTAGGCGAGGAGGCTCTTCGCGTTGGTCTGGCGGATCGCCGAGAGCGATGAGAAGACGATCCCGAGGCTCGCCATCGCCAGCAGGATCAGGTGGCTGGGCATCGCGTAGAACGAGAAGCCGACCCCGAAGATCCCGAAGAGGAAGCGGAAGGCCATGTAGACGCCGACCTTGGTCGCGGTCGCGGCCAGGAGCGCGGAGACGGCCGAGGGCGCGTACGTGTAGGCCTTCGGCAGCCACATGTGGAGGGGGTAGAGGGCCATCTTCAGGGAGAGGCCGACCACCAGGAAGGCGAAGGCGACCAGGACCGTGCGGTGCTCGTTGAGGTCGGCCATCCGCAGGAGCTGGTTGTGCATGTCCTCCATGTTGAGGGTGCCGGTGACCATCATCAGGTAGCCGATCCCCAGGAGGATGAAGGAGGCGCCGACCGAGCCCAGGATCAGGTAGCGGAGCGCGGCCGTGAGCGCCCGCCGATCCGCGTCCTTGCCCATCGCGATCAGCGCGTAGACCGTCAGCGACGAGATCTCGAGGAGGACGTAGACGTTGAAGGCGTCGCCGGTGACCGTGATCCCGAGGAGGCCGGTGATCGCCAGGATCCAGACCGCGTAGAAGAAGTTGTGGCGGTCCTCGGGGATCTCCTTGCGGACGCTGAGGCGCGCGTAGAGGGTGGTGACGAAGCCGACCCCCGCGACCACCAGGAGGATGAAGGCGTTGAGGAGGTCGACCCGGTACTCGATCCCCCACCAGGCCGGCCAGTTGCCGAGCTCGTAGGAGATGTAGGGGGCGCCGCTCTCGAGGAGCGTCGCCATCAGCCGCAGCGTGAGCGCGAAGGTGGTGCCGGTGACCGCGACCGCCCACGCCCAGGGGAGGAGCCCGCGGCCGGTGAAGGTCGTCAGGATCCCGCCGAGGAGCGGGAGCACGACCACGAGGACGGGGAGGTTGGCCTGGATATCAAGCATCGTCGTCCCCCTCGAGGCGCTGGATCTCGTCGTACTCGATGGTCCCGTAGGCGCGCTTGATGTTGATGATGATCGCCAGGGCGACCGCGAGGACCGAGACCGACACGACGATCGCGGTGAGGATGAGGACGTGGGGGAGCGGGTTGTCGTAGGGCCCGAGGGCCTTCACCGAGCCGTCGCCGATCGTCGTCCAGATCGGCGCGGTCCCGCCGTCGACCACCGCCATCGAGATGTAGAAGAGGAAGATCCCGGTCTGGAAGAGCCCGAGCGCGATCGCCTGCTTGATCAGGTTCATCTTGGCGATCACGCCGTAGAACCCGATCATCATCAGGATGATGTAGATCCAGTAGTTGTAGATCCCGAGGAGCTCGGTCATGACGCCTTCGCCTCGGCCTGCTCGGCGAGCTGGTTGAAGATGATGATCATGACGGTGCAGACGGTGATGCCGACGCCGTACTCGACCAGGGTCATGCCCAGGGCCTCGCCGTCGCCGGGGCTCGCGGTGTTGAGCGCCGAGTAGTCGAGGAACTTGCCGCCGAGGAGGAGGCAGGCGACGCCGACCCCGGCGTAGAGGAGGACGCCGACGGCCGCGAGGACGTCGAGGACCTTGGGCTGGATGATCCGGAAGAGCGCGTTGCGCCCGTAGATCAGCGCGTAGAGGATGAACGCGGTCGCCAGGATCACCCCGCCCTGGAAGCCGCCGCCCGGGCCGATCTCGCCGTGGGTGATCACGTAGAAGCCGAAGACCAGGATGAAGGGGATGAACATCTTGGTCATCACCCGGAGGATCACCTGGCCGCGGAGGGTCTCGCCGGCCTGGGGCTCGTCGTCGCGCCGCCGCCGGAGGAGCAGGATCAGCGAGATCCCCGCGGTGAAGATCACCGTGGTCTCGAACATCGTGTCGTAGCCGCGGTAGGCCGCGAGGAGCGAGGTCACCGAGTTCGGGACGTGGCCGTTGAAGTCGTCGGCCGGGTGCTTGTGGTGGCCGCCCTCCTCGTGGTGCTCGGCCTCCGCGTGCTCGCCGTGGTGGGGGTCGGCCTTGGGGATCGTCGGGACCATCCGCGGCGGCGGCACGAAGCCCTCGGGCGGGGTCTGCTTGCCCGCGCGCTGCGACACGAAGCCGACGTTTTGGGCCATCATCTCCGGCACCCGGTAGTGATGGATCGTCGCGTTCGGGTCGCCGAAGCGCGGCATGTCGAAGGTCCCGTAGATCAGCGCGGCGCCGGTCAGGATCGTCACCAGGAGCGCCGGCACGTGGAGGCGCTTCTTCGCCGGCTTCTCGTCCCGGCGGGTGTGGACCAGGGTGCCGATGAGCAGAATCGTCGAGATCCCGCCGCCGACCGCCGCCTCGGTGAAGGCGACGTCCATCGAGTGCATGTTGGTCCAGACCAGCGCCATCAGCAGCGAGTAGACGCTGGTCAGCATCGCCACCGCGTAGAGGGAGCGGACCTCGATGATCGCGACCGCGCAGACGGTCACGAGGAGGAGGAGGACGCTGTCAACGAGCAGGACCTCACTCATCGGAGCCCCCCTTTTGCCAGTGCCGGAGGCCGTCGAGGCGGGCCGCCTTGGTGATCGCGTGGGTCGCGGTCGGCGCGGTGAAGAGGAGGAGGAGGGTGATGATCACCAGGCGGAAGCTGACCCCCCAGTTGGGCGAGACGAAGATCAGCCCGAGGAGGATGAGCGCCTGGGCCAGCGAGTCGGTCTTCCCGGCGGCGTGGAGGCGCGCGTAGAAGTCCGGGAAGCGGAGGAGGCCGATCGACCCGCCGAGCGAGAAGATGCAGCCGAGGGCCAGGAATGCGGCGGTTACGAGCTCGTTCCACTCCATCGCGGTGCTCCCGGCCTCAGTCGAGGCGGCCCTTCTCGATGTACTTGAGGATGGCGATGGTGGTGATGAAGGAGACCAGCGCGTAGACGATCGCCAGATCGAGGAAGTCCGGGCGATCGCTGGCGAAGCCGAGGAGCGCGACCAGGATCACCGTCTTGGTGCCCATCGCGTTCATCGCCAGGATCCGGTCGTAGGCGGTCGGCCCCTTGAGCGCGCGGGCGAGGATGAAGAAGGCGCCGACGAGGAGCGCGAAGATCGCGGCGATGTACATTACTTGGTGCCCTCCAGCCGCTTGACCTGGGCCTCCATGCTGCCGTCCTTGACGCCCTCAGCGGCCTCGGCCGTGAGCGCGTGGATGAGCATGGTGTCCTCGCCGACCTCGACCGTCACGGTCCCGGGGGTGAGGGTGATCGAGTTGGCGAAGGTGACGGTGCCGAACGCCGTCCGGGTCGAGTAGGGGATCTCGACCATGCGCGGCGCGACCGGCAGGGCCGGGCTCAGCGCCCGCTTGAGGACGTCGATGTTCGAGAGGATGACCTGCCAGACGAGGTAGGGCGCGTAGAAGAGCGCCCGCAGGATCACCCCGTTGCCGGGGTAGCTCTCCTCGTCGACCAGGGCCATTCGCGCGCTCAGGAAGACGATGAGCGCGATACAGCCCGCGCCGACGGCCATCAGGAAGGTGTTGTGAAACTGCCCTGAGAGGAGCGCGTAGAAGCCGCAGAGCGCAAGGACGAAGGTAATGTATCGCATCGTCGCTTGTCGTCAGGCTATCCGCTTTGACCCATGCGTGGATACAAAAAAATTCGCGCGCTGCTGCGCGTACGATCGTCGAGCGTTCGGGGCGCGGTGGGGGGAGTCGGCGACGCTGCGCGCGAGAGCGGTAGGCGCGGGTGAGATAGGCTGCCAGGCGCGCAGGGATCGGGCATAGTTCGCGCTCCGTGACGAGCGAACGGGCAGCGCTCCACCACCTCGGGTGGATCGACATCTGCGAGCACCTGCAGCGCCTGATGCGGACGCCGCTCGGGCGGGCGCGCCTCGAGACGATCCTCGAGGAGGACCTCGCCGGGCGCGGCGATCTGCGGCTCCGCGACGGCGAGCAAACGTCGTTCGCAGGGCACCGCAGCGCCGACGTCGCGACCCTGCGGCGGCGCTTTGAAGAGCTCGACGACCTCGAGGCCGCGCTCGCACGATCGGCGGCCGCAGGCTCGATCGGCGAGTCCCTCGGCGCGCTCGTCGATGTGACGGAGGCGATCGGCGGGGCGCGGCACGGCGCTCGCCTCGGCGCCGGCGAGCTCGCGGGGGTGCGCGATCTCCTGCGAGCGATCGCCGCGATCCTCGACGTGTGTGGTGGAGGCGCGGCCGGGCCCGCGCTCGCCCGGCGTATCGACGTGCTCGCGCCCTGCACCGAGCTCCGCGTCGCGCTCGATCGTGCGATCGGCGCGGGCCCGGAGGGGGAGGCGATCGTCCTCGACGGCGCGAGCCCGGCCCTCGGGCGCGCGCGCCAGCGGATCCGTGATCAGCGCGCGCGGCTGATCCGCGAGGCCGAGGGGCTCCTCCGCGATCCCGGCGTCCGCGAGGTGCTCCGCGATCGCTTCTACACCGAGCGCGAGGGGCGGGTGGTCCTGCCGATCCGCGCGGACGCCTTCTCGCAGGCGTCGACGCCCGGGATCATCCACGACTCCTCGAGCAGCGGCGGCACCCTCTTCGTCGAGCCGAGCGCGCTGATCCAGGGGAACAACGCGCTCCGCGAGGCCCACCTCGGGGCGGCGGCCGAGGAGCGGCGGATCCTCGAGGGCCTGAGCCGCGACGTCGGCGCGGCCGCGGACGCGCTCCTCGACGACCTCCGCGGGGCCGTGGTGGTCGACGGGATCCTCGCGCGCCTCCGCCTCTCGCAGGCGATCGGCGGGCGGACGCCGAAGGTCGCCGAGGCCCGCGCGGGCGCGACCCTGCGGCTGCCGGGGATGCGCCATCCGCTCCTCCACCTCGCCGGGGTCGACGTCGTCGCCAACGACTTCGAGCTCGCGGTCGGGGCGGCGATGATCATCTCGGGGCCGAACGCCGGCGGCAAGACGGTCGCGCTCAAGACCGTGGGCGTCTGCGTCCTCCTCGCCCAGGCGGGGATCCGACCGCCGACCAGCGCGCCCGCCGAGATCCCGATCTTCCGCGAGGTCGTCACCGACGTCGGTGATGACCAGTCGATCTTCGCCAACCTCAGCACCTTCTCCGCCCACATCGCCCACGTCCGCGAGGCCCTCGCGCGGGCCGAGGCCGACGGCCCCGGGACCCTGGTGCTCCTCGACGAGATCGCGGTCGGCACCGATCCCGAGCAGGGGGCGGCGCTGGCCGAGGCGATCCTCCATCACCTCGCGCGGGCGGGCGCGAGCGCGGTGATCACCACCCACTACGAGCGCCTCAAGGAGCTCGCGGGCGAGGAGCCCGGGCGCTTCGTCAACGCCGCGGTCGGCTTTGACATCGAGCGGATGGCGCCGACCTTTCGGGTGACGATCGGCGTCCCCGGGCCCTCGAGCGCCTTCGCGGTCGCCCGCCGCCTCGGCCTGCCGGAGTCGCTCCTGGTCGAGGCCGAGGCCCACGTCGCCGAGGCCCGGCGATCGCTCGACGAGCTCCTCCTCCAGGTGAACGCCGAGCGCGAGGCCCTGGCGGCGCTGCGGAGCCAGCTCGAGGCCGAGCGGGCCGAGATCAGTGAGCGCCTCGAGAGCGCCCGCACCCGCGAGGCCGCCGCCCTGGCGAAGGCGCGCTCGCGCAAGCAGAAGGCCTACGACGAGGCGGCGGTCGAGCTCCGCGGGCTCCGCCAGGAGGTCAAGGAGCTCCGCAAGCGGGTACGGGCGGAGGGCGACGGCGAGGCGATCGTCGACGGTCGCCGCGGCGAGCGGGAGCTCCGCGACCGCCTCCACGAGCAGCGCGAGCCGAGCAAGCGGGCGCCGGGCGGACCGCCGCGGGAGCTCGCGGTCGGTGATCCTGTCCTTGTGGCCACCCTCGATCGGGAGGGCGAGGTCGTGGCGATCCAGGGGAGCAAGGTGACCGTGCTGATCGGCGGGCTGCGGACGACGGTCGCCCTCGCCGATCTCCGGCCGAGCGCGGCCGCGGCCGAGCCCGAGCCGCCGCGGACCAAGATCCGCCGGCAGCAGAGCGCGCCGATCCGGACCTGGGCGGCGTCGACCGCCTCCCGCCACTTCGGCGCCGAGCCGGCGGTGGTCGAGCGCTCGGTCGACAACGTCGTCGATCTCCGCGGGAGCCGGGCCGACGAGGCGATCCGCGCGCTCGATCGCTTCATCGATCAGGCGCTCCTCGCCGATCAGGAGGTCGTGCTGATCCAGCACGGGCACGGCTCGGGGGCGCTGCGGCAGAGCGTGCGGGAGCACCTCCGCACCCTCGGCTGCGTCCGCGAGCTCCGGCCCGGGCTGCCGCGCGAGGGCGGCGACGGGGCGACGATCGTCTGGCTCGACGCCTGAGCGCGGGCCCGGCTCCCCGAGATCGTGCATCGGCGCGGGGATCGTGCGAGGATCGCCGGCCGATGCCCCGCCTCCGCCGCGCCTTGGTCGTCCTCGGCGTCGCCCTCTACCTCGGGGCGAGCGCGGCCGCGGCGGCCCCCGGCGTCGGCGAGCGCCGCTCGCACCTCCGCGACCTCGATCACCCGTCGACGGTGATCGCCGGCGAGGCCGACGGCGCGGCGACGGTGATGAACCCGAGCAACCTCGGCTTCCTCCGCGGCCTCAGCGGGGCGCTCGAGGGGGCCTACACGTCGCCGAGCTCGGGCCGCCGGGGCGCGGGCGCGGGCGCCTTCCTCGGGATCCCGCTCGGCCTCCGGGCCCTCGGCGTCGCCCCCTTCGCCGCCCTCGGGGTCGGCTACCAGGTGCTGGTGCCGCAGCGCGTGAGCCTCTCCCCGGTCGACACCGGCGATCTCCGCTTCCACAAGCTCTCGCTCGCGCTGGCGATCCCGCTGGTCCGCTGGGTGAAGGGGCTCAGCGTCGGCCTCACCTACGGCCGCCTCGTCTCGCGCCAAAACCCGTGGGTGCAGGGCGTCGACCAGCTCGATCTCGCGCTGACCTACCGCGCCGATCGCCACGTCGCGCTCGGCCTCGTCGTCCGCGGGGTCAACACGCCGCGGGCGGGGATCGGCGGCACCTCGCAGGTCTACCCGCTCGAGCTCGATCCCGAGGTGGCGATCCGTCCCTTCGGCCAGCGGACCCTCGAGATCGGGATCGGCGGCCGGATCGCGCCGATGCGCCCGCACTTCACGCCCCTCTCGCCGGCGCCCTGGCAGCCGCGGGCGCGGGCGAGCTTCGCGGTCGGCAACCTCGGGCTCTTCTCGGAGGTCGAGCTCTTCGCCTTCCAGCGCCAGGACGCCGGCGACCTCCTCAGCGCCCGCTGGATCGCCGGGCTCACGGTCGACCTCCCGCAGGTCGGCCTCCAGGGCGGGCCCTCGGGGCTCGTCGGCGCGGTGGATGGCGGCGCCGCCCGCCTCCGCCTCTCGCTCGAGCGCCACGACGTCGCCGCCCCGCGGCCCCGCGAGGTCGTCCGGATCGCCCTCCGCGATCACCGCGGCGACCGCAAGCTCGCCGGGCTCATCGACACGCTCGAGGCGCTCCCGGCCGGGTCCGTCGTGGTCATCGAGACCCGCGGCGGCGACACCAAGTGGGCCCACGTCGAGGAGCTCCGCGAGGCGCTGGTCCGCCTCCAGGGGCGCAGCGGAAAGGTCGTCGCCTACCTCGAGGGGGGCTCGCTGGCGACCTACTACCTGGCGAGCGCCGCCGATCGGATCGTCGCCCACCCCGAGCGTCGCCTCGGGATCACCGGGATCCACGTCCAGGTCTTCTACTACGCCGATCTCCTCGCCCGCCTCGGCGCCCGCGGGGAGTTCCTGCGGATCGCCGAGCACAAGGCGCGGCCCGAGAGCTTCGAGCGATCGAGCGCGTCGCCGCCGGTCGCTCGCCAGCGCGCGCTCTTCGTCGGCGATCTCTGGGAGGAGGTGGTGGCGACGATCGCCGCCGCCCGCCACGTCGAGCCCGAGCTCGTCCGCGCCTGGGTCGACGCCGCGCCGCTCGGCCCCGACGACGCGCGCGCGCGCGGCCTCGTCGACGCGCTCGCCTTCCCCGACGAGCTCGACGGCGCGCTGGAGCGCTGGCTCGGGCGCGCGATCGTCCTCCGGGCGCCGAGCAAGCGGCCGGCCCACGACGGCGCCCTCGGTCCGGGGCCCAGGATCGCGGTCGTCCACATCGAGGGGGCGCTGACCGACGGCGAGAGCTTCACGGTGCCGCTGGTCGGCCAGAAGGTCGCCGGCGCCCAGACGCTGACCCGGGCGATCGCCGCGCTCCGCAAGGACCGGCGGGTGAAGGCGGTGGTCGTCCGGATCGAGAGCATCGGCGGCTCGGTGTCAGCGGCGTCGGCGATCACCCGCGAGCTCGAGCTCATCGCCCGCACGCGCCCGGTGATCGTCTCCTTCGGCGAGGTCGCGGCGAGCGGCGGCTACTACATCGCCACCGCCGGCTCGGTGATCTTCACCGACGCCCTCACCTCGACCGGCAGCATCGGCATCTTCCGGCCGAAGGTCGACCTCTCGGGCTTCCTCGCCCGCCTGGGCGTCGGCGTCGACACCCTCGACTTCGGCGCGGTCGCTGGCGTCGGCTCGTGGCTGCGGCCCTACACCGACGCCGAGCGGGCGGCGGCCCAGCGCGGGATCGAGGCGAGCTACGCGATCTTCACCCGTCGGGTCCAGGACGCCCGCAAGCTCACGCCCGAGGACATCGAGCGGGTCGCTGGCGGCCGCGTGTGGCGGGGGAGGCGGGCGCTCGCCGTGGGGCTCGCCGACCACGACGGCGGCCTCTACGACGCGATCTCCCACGCGCGCGGGCTCCTCGGGCGGGCGGGCGTCGCCAGCGAGGTGATCCACGTGCCCGGGCCCGCCGGGCTGCGGGGACAGGTGAAGGCGCTCGCCGGCCTCCGCCTCCCCTTCGGGGCGACGCAGGTCGTCGACGGCGAGCCCACCCTCGACGACGCCGCGCTCGCGCTCGCCGGTCCGCTCCTGCCGGTGCTCCGCCGGCTCCCGGTCAACCTCTGGCTCTGGCCCGCGAGCGCGGAGATGGCGATGGTCGACGCGATCCTCGACGACGCCGCGCCGGAGTGACGCAGCGGCATGGGCGGGCCCTTGTACGAGCAAGCGGATCCGCGTCGCGGGCGCGGACCTGCGCATGCTTGTGCGCGCCCCCATCCGCGCGACCGGAGGTGCGCTCGCCTCCGGTGCTGTGCTTTCGCAGGGGCTGGTGTACCCTTGGGACGCGCGTCATGTCCCTAAAGCCCGAGCAAGAGTGGTTGCTGGTCGGCTGCGGCCTGATCGCCCACGCCGACGAGATCCTCGACATGGGGGAGTGGGACGCGGCCCTGCGGCTCATCGATGAGACGATCGACGGCGAGGACCGCGACACCTGGCGAGAGATCATCGCCGACCAGGACGCCCTGGAGGAGCGCTTCGCCCGGCTCCCGCCCCTCGACCAGGGGCACCACCTCGAGGTCCTCCACCGCTGCTGGAAGATGGCGCTGGTCGACGGCGGCGACTCCGAGATCGAGGAGACCGTCCACGACCGGATCGCCCGCGCCCTCGGCGTGAGCGAGGCCGAGGCGGCGCTGCTGCGCGAGCGCTGGACCCGCGAGGCGATCGAGCGGGCCGAGCTGGTCGCCGGGCTCGCGGCCGTCTTCACCAACCTCGACGGCCACCTCGACTTCCAGGAGGCGATCCACTTCGACAACATCCTCGAGCGCCTGCCGCTCTCGATGGGTCGCCGCCTCGAGCTCTCGAACCTCCTCCACAAGCCGCCGCGCCTCGATCCGCTCGCCGACAAGCTGGCCTCGCTCGACGCCGACGACCGGCTGGCGACCCTCCACCAGCTGGTCCCGCTGGTCGCAGCCAGCCAGCGCGGCGGGCGCGAGCGCGACGCCTTCTTCGAGCTCGCCGGCCGGGCCAAGGTCCCGCTGGCCGAGGCCGAGCGCCTCCTCAACCACGAGAGCGGGACCTGAGCGGGTCGGCCGCGCGCGTCCGGTGATTCCTGTCCCTAGGGACAGGAAGGCGTGATGTCGCGCTTGAAGGAGCGGCCGGTGGCGAAGCTCATGAGGTCGGTGTAGCCGGCGTAGGGCCCGTAGGCGTAGAGGTTGCCGCCGTTGATCAGGGTGGCGCCGGCGGGTTGGGGGCAGCCGTCGAGGCAGGTCCAGTTGCCGCCCTCGTAGATGATCGGGCCGGGGACCGGGGGATCGACCATGTAGAAGACCTCGTCGTGGAGGACCTCGCCGAGCCCCTCGGGGTCGATGCCCTGCTCGGGGTCGAGGTAGGCGACGAAGCGGTCGCGGACGATGACCTCGGCGAATTGCTTGCCCTGGGGGACGGCGAGGAGCTCGGTCTCCCCCTGCCAGGTGCCGCCGAGGTAGGCGCCGTCGATCGACTGGCGGACGTAGGAGCGGCCGGCGTAGGGCTCGGCCTCGACGATCCGATCGGTGGCGGCGAGGCCGAGGTAGGTGCCGAGGAGGGTGTAGCCCATCCGCAGGCGGAAGGGGGGCTCGAAGGTCTCGCCGACGTAGGGCTCGGTGTCGAAGGGGAGCTGGCGCTCCCAGGTGTCGACGTGCATGACGATCTGCGGCCCCTCGACCCAGAGGATCCCGGTGGCGAAGGTCTCGGTCATGCAGTTGTTCGAGGTCTCGCGCCAGATGAAGTTGCCCTGGTCGTCGATCGTCAGCTCGGAGCTCCAGGGGGCGTTCAGGGTGTCCCACTGCAGGCCCCAGACGCCGATGAGGTCGATCTCCTGGATCCCGAATTCGGCGTCGCCGAAGCCGCCCGGGGGCGGGAAGGCCTCCTCGCCGCCGGTCGTGGTGTCGGTGTCGGTGCCGGTCCCGGTGTCCGTGCCGGTGCCGGTGTCGGTGCCGGTGCCGGTGCCGGTGCCGGTGTCCGTGTCCGTGCCGGTGCCGGTGCCCGTGCTCGTGTCGGTGTCCGTGCCGGTCGTCGGGTCGGTGTCCGTGCCGGTGCTGGTGGTCGCCGTCGTCGAGGTCGTGCTCGTCGTCGGATCGATCGTGTCGTAGGAGTCGTAGGAGTCGTAGTCGTAGTTTGAGTCGTAGTCGTAATTCGAATCGAGCGAGTCGTAGCTCGAGTCGTAGCCCGTGTCGGTCAGGGTCGGATCGCAGCCCGACGAGATGCAGGGATCACGCGTCGTCGAGCCCGACGACGTCCCCTCGGTGGCTGTGGCGGTGGCGGTGACGATGCTGACCGAGTCGTCGCCGCAGGCGATGACGACGAGGGCGGCGACAAGCGGGATCGCGCGGCGGGACGGGGACATCAGGTCTCCTCAGGATCAAACCAAACCAGTCGAGTGTTCGGCGGGCCCGCGGGCAAGTCAAGGCGCCGCGCGAGCCCGGGTCCGCGGGCCCGCGCGAGCGGGCCGCGACGCCCTCACTTCGCCGGCTTGGTCGCGGCCTTGGCGGATCCGTCGCCCGCCGGGAAGGCGCCGAAGGAGACCAGCGCGTCGATCGGCACCTCCTCGACGGTGGCGAAGTCGCGGAGGCGATCGAGGTCGACCCGGGTCCGGTCGCCGAGGACGCTGATGATCAGCGGCGCGTCGGCGAAGCGGCCGGCGTACTCGCGGATCGCCGCGGCCTCGGTCGCGCCGATCCGCTCGAGCTCGAAGGGTCGAGGATCTCCGGCGTCGCCCCGTCGATCCCAGCCGTAGACCGCCGCCGGCCGTCGGCGCGGGAGGATGTAGTCGGCCCGGGTGTCCTCGACCAGGGCGTTGCGGGCGGCGGCGAAGCGCTCGTCCGCGACCGGGGTGTGGCGCAGGAGATCGAGCATGAGCGCGAGCGCGTCGATCGTCTTGTCGGCCTGGGTGCCGAGGTAGCCGCGGAGGAGCCCCGGGTCGCGCGCGGTCTCGCCCGCGGCGACGTAGGCGTAGGCCGAGTAGGCGAGCCCGCGGGCCTCGCGGATCTCCTGGAAGATCAGGCCGCTCATGTCCTTGCCGAGGAGCTGGCTGAAGAGGTTGGCGGTCGCCCGCACCTCGCGGTCGAGCGGCGGCTGCGGGGCGACGATCTGGACCCGCGCCTGGGCCATCTCCTTGTGGGCGAAGTAGAGGGTCGCTCGCTTGACCTCGCGGTACTTGATCGGCGGGCGCTGGGCGAGCTTGCGGTGGCCCTTGCCGAGCGCGACCGCGGCCCCGGCGGCCGCCGGATCGCGGCCGCCGAAGTAGAGCGTGGTGTGCCCGAGGTCGGGGAGCTCGCGGAGCTCGCGGGCGAGCGCCACCCCCTTGGCCTGGCCCAGCGCCTTGTTCGAGGGGGCCGCCAGGAGCGGGCTCTGGCCCGCGCGGCTGGCGAATTGGGCGATCGCATACGCGAGGAAGTCGGGGTCCTCGAGCGCGTCCTTGCGCTGGCTCAGGGTGTTGGCGAGGAGCGAGCGGACGGTCTCGTCGGTGAAGGCCGGGGTCCGCAGCCACGACTCGACCAGGCGGACGCTGGCCTCGAGGTTGGCGTCGATCCCGTCGATGGTGATCGACGCGCCCTCGTCGTCGCAGCGGCTCTCGACGGTGGTCCCGAGCTGGAAGAGGCGGCGCTGGAGCGCGGCCGCGTCCATGTCGCCGGCCCCCGAGAGGTCGAGGAGGTCGAGCGCGTGGCAGAGGAGCGGACGCCGGCGCTCGCCGACCTCGTAGCGGTAGGTCACCGAGAAGAGGTCGTTGCGCGGGTTGGGGACCCAGATCATCGGCCCCGCCGGGAGCTCGAGGTGGCGGTAGTGCTCGCCCTCGCGGAGCCAGAGCGGGTCGATCGGCGCGGTCGGCTGGGCGAGGATCGCCTCGGCGAACTTCGAGCTCCGCGAGGCGTCGAGCGGCACCGGCGTGATCTTCGGCTTCGGGATCGCCGGCGGCTGGTGCTCGCCGTGGCGCCGCCAGACCACCGCCCGATCCTCGCCGAGGTACTTGGTGGCGACCCGGATCACGTCGTCGCGTTTGACCGCGCGGAGGCGCTGGGTGTGGCGCGCGGCCCTCTCCCACGGCGTCCGGTTGATGTAGGCGCTCATGATCGCGTAGACGCGGCCGTTGCTCGACTCGAGGCGGCGCTTGTCCTCGATCTCGTGGTGGAGGACGATCGCGTCGATGTCCTCCTGGGTGAACTCGCCGCGGCGGAGGCGGTCGACGACGCCGAGGAGGAGCCCCTCGACCTCCTGGTGGGCCTGCCCCTCGCGGGCGGTCGCGGTCAGCCCCCAGTAGCCGGCCTCGTGGAGCATCTCCGAGAGCGAGGCGGCGGCCGGGACCTTCTGGGTGAGGACCAGCTCGACGTTGAGGAGGCCGCTGGCGGCGTTGTCGACCAGCATGTCCATCACCGTCAGCGCCGGCTCGTCGGGGTGGTTGACGTCGACGGTCGGCCAGGCGACCCAGACGGTCTGCTCGCCCTCGGCGACGATCTCCTTGAAGGCGCGCCCCTTGACCGGCGGCAGCTCGGCGGCGGCCGGGGCCTCGAGCGCGCGCGGCTGCCAGCCGCCGAAGGCCTCCTCGAGGACCGGCAGGGCGGTCGCCGGGTCGATGTCGCCGGCGAGGATGATGGCGACGTTGTTGGGCGCGTACCAGCGCCCGAAGTAGGCGACCATGTCGCCGTAGGCCGGGGTCTTGAGGTGCTCGGTGATGCCGATCGTCGGCTGGGTCCCGTAGGGGTGCCTCGGGAAGAGGAGGCGGCGGGTCGCCTCCCAGACCCGCTCCTCGGGGTCGTCGAGCGAGATGTTCTTCTCCTCGTAGACCGCCTCGAGCTCGGGGTAGAAGAGGCGGAAGACCGGGTGCTGGAAGCGATCGGCCTCGACCTCGGCCCACTGGTGGAAGCGGTTGCGCGGGACCTTGGCGACGTAGACGGTCTCGTCGTCGCTGGTGAAGGCGTTGACCTCGGTGATCCCGAGCTCGGCGTAGAGGCGGTCGAACTCGTTGGGGATCGCGCTCTTGGCGGTCTCCTGGGTCTCGCGGTCGATCTCGGCGAAGATCGCCTGGCGCTTCTGCGCGTCCTGGGTGCCGCGGAGATCGTCGTAGAGCGCGGCGATCCGGTCGACGTGCGGGGCCTCGGCCGCGTGGTCGAGGGTGCCCATCTGCTCGGTCCCCTTGAAGAGCATGTGCTCGAGGTAGTGGGCGAGGCCGGTCGAGTCCGCGGGGTCGTTGCGCGAGCCGGTGCGGACGGCGATCCAGGCGGTGAAGGCGGGCTCCTGGCGGTCGGTGCTGATGTAGACCGTGAGGCCGTTCTTCAGGCGGTGGATCGTCACCCCCATCGGGTCGTCGGCGAGCGGCGCGTCGAGGGTCGCCGGGAGGTCGGAGGCCGCGAGGACCGCCGCGACGTCGACCGGCCCCGCGCCCTGGCCGGCGCCCTTGGAGCCGTCGGGCGGGGTGGTCTCGCCCTTCGGCGGGCAGCCGCCGAGGAGCGTGAGGGCGAGGGTGGCGAGGGCGGCGACGCGGAGGGCGGGGCGGCGAGGTGCGAGCGTGCGCATGGGGAGTCGTCTACTCGTCGAATTGGAGGACCGCCGGCATCAGCACGAGCGCGCGATCCTGGGGGAGGAAGACCAGCGAGAGCGGGAGGCGGGCGATCGCCTTCGAGAGCGCGAGCGGGACCGCCTCGCGCTCGGCCTGACGGGCGGCCCGGCGGTCGCGGAGGCGGGCGCCCAGGCGGCCCGTGGTCCCGAGGATCAGGTCGATGAGGGTCCGCTTGCGCGGCAGCACGCGGAGCTCGACCGGCTGGGTGCGCGGCACCCGTCCGTGCTCGTGGATCCAGGTGACCGCCTCGTGGAGGCCGCCGAGCTCGTCGACGAGGCTGAGCTGCTTGGCGTCGACCCCGGAGTAGACGTGGCCGCGGCCGAGCTCGTGGACCCGCTCCGGCGTCATCTCCCGGCCGGCGGCGACCCGCTCGCGGAAGAGGTCGTAGATCCGGGTGAGGGTCGCCATCATCTTCGCCCGCTGATCGGCGTCGAGGGGGCGGTAGATCGAGGCGATGTCGGCGTCCTTGCCCCGGGTCAGGGTGTGCTCGACGATCCCGAGCTTGGCGAGGAGGCCGGAGACGTCGAAGCTCATCGACACCACGCCGATCGAGCCGGTGAGGGTGGTCGCCTGGGCGAAGATCTGCGGGGCGCCGACCGACACGTAGTAGCCGCCCGAGGCGGCGACGTCGGCCATCGACACGACGATCGGCGGGTAGTGGCGGGGATCCTTGGCGTGGGCCGCCTGGGTGCGCTCGACCTCGCGCCAGATGACGTCGGAGGCGAGCGCCGAGCCGCCCGGCGAGTTGACCCGGAGGACGACGCCGACGCAGGCCGGATCGGCCCGGAGCTCGCGGAGCGCCTTGGCGATCGTGTCGCCGCCGGCGAAGTCGAGGCCGAGGAGCGGGATGTGCCGGCTCTGGCCGTCGACGATCGTCCCCTCGACCAGGACGACCGCGATGAAGGGGCGATCGGACCAGGTCGGCTGCGCCGGAGCGGTCTCCTCGAAGGTCGCGAAGTCGACCCGCGCGCCGACCTCCTCGGAGATCGTGTCGGTGACCTCGTCGCGGAAGAGGATCTGATCGATGAGCTTGCTCTGGAGCGCCTGCTCGGGGCCCAGCGGCGCGCCGTCGATGAGCCCGCGGACCTCCGCGAGCCCGAGGCCGCGGGCCTGGGCGATGTCGTGGACGATCTGCGCGAAGGTGTCGTCCATGTAGGCCGCGCGCTGCTCGCTGTCGGCCTTCGACGGGCCCGTGCGGGTGAAGGGCTCGTGCGCCGACTTGTACTCGTCGATGTGGAGCCCGTCGACCTTGACCCCGAGCTTCTCGAGCGCGGTCTTGTAGTAGAGGGTCGACGCCTTGAGGCCGGTGATCGTCAGCTCGCCGGCGGGGTGGACATAGATGTGCTCGGCGACCGACGCGAGGTAGTAGTCGCGGAGCGAGGTGTCCTCGAGGTAGGCGAAGACGTGGCCGCCGGCGGCCCGCACCCGGATCAGCGCCTGCCGCAGCTCCTGGAGGGTCGCCCAGCCGAGATCGGTGCCGCCGGGCTCGAGCACCAGGATCGCCCGCTTGCCCGCCCGCTCGGCCCGCTCGATCCGCTCGAGGAGGGCGATCACCTCGCGCTCACCGGAGACGGTCTTCAGGCGGATCCGCTCGGCGTTGACCGAGCGCGGCCAGTAGACCCGGCCCTGGGTCTTGCTCGAGAGGTGGACGCTCGCGCCGAAGCCGTCGACGCCCGGCGAGATCCCGGTGTGCATGCCCGTTCGGACATGAATGAAGTCCCAGGCGAGGCCGAGCGCGACCGAGCCCCGCAGCGCCTTGGCGGCGGCGACCAGCTCGTGGGTCTGCTCGTCGAGGATCGTCGCCTTCACCTGCTCGAGCTCGCCGAGGAGCTCGATCCCCTGCCAGCGGAGCGCGAGGCGGGCCCGCGGGAAGACCCCGAGGGTGTTGAGGCTGCTCAGCGGCGCGTCGACCGGATCGGCGGCGAAGCGCCCCTTGACCCCGCCGGCGAGCTCGATCGCCCGGGTCCCGAGCGGCCGGATCGCAAGCTCGCCGGTGACCGCGAGCTCGGGCGGGAGGTTGGCATCGACGAGGTCGACCGGGCCGAAGCGGGCGGCCGCGCCGAAGGAGGCGTAGTTGCGGAGCCGCAGGAGGAGGCCGACGTCGAGGTCGGGGCGGCGGACCCACTGGCCGTTGGCGCGGGCGCCGTGGATCGCCACGCCGAAGGCCGCGATCTTGGAGTCGCCGGCGCTGAAGGCCCACGAGATCTTGGTGAGGTCGGGGTTGCGGAGCGCGTCGAAGTCGAAGATCCCGCCGCCGAAGCGCGGCCGCACGACCTGGACGCCGAGGCCGGTGGCGAAGCCGAGGCCGAGGTTGAGGCTGAAGAAGCCGCCGAGGCCGGTGCCGCGGGTGAAGGGGCTGACCGAGCGGTAGCCGAGGAAGGCCGCGTCGAGGCCGGGGGCCGCCTGGAGGAGCGCCGGGTTGAGCTCGATCGAGCTCGCGTCGCCCTCGCCGGAGTAGTCGTGGTAGGGGCGATCGACGCCCTCGGTGGCCGCCCGATCGACCGCCACCGGGGCCTGTGCGCGGGCTGCGCCGGGGACGGCCAGAGGGGTTGCGAGGGCGGCCGCGAGGGCCGCGGAGCTCAGCGCTCGTCGGGTCGCGGGCCGCCTCATTGGAGCTCGTCCTGGGTGATCGTCTCGACGAGCGCGAGGACGTGGCGGACCTCGAGGAGGCGGAGTGAGTCGTCCCAGGGGACCGCGAGGCCCTGGTCCTTGGGGAAGAGCACCTGGGCGCCGACGGGGATCCCGCTGACGTTGGCGCCGAGGTCGGCCGCCTCGTCGTCGTCGTCGTCGTCGAGCACCGGCCCCGCCTTGGGCATCGTCCGCGCGACCTCGATGACCTCGCCGAGGAGCGCCTCGGCGTGGGTGTCCTTGGCGCCCGCCGGCAGGAAGAGGCCGGACTCCGAGCGATCGGGGGAGCGGACCACGCGGACCAGGACCCGCGGCCCGAGGGGCTGGATGTGGCGGGAGACCCGGGGCGGCGGGCTGATGATCGCGGCCTCGCCAGCGGGCTCGCTCGCCGCCTCGTCCCGGGGATCGCGCTTGGGGTCGCGGGTCTTCGCCGACATCGCCGGCAATCTAACCCAAAACCCGTCGGCCCTGCTCGGCCGCTCAGGCGAGGCCCCAGCGGCGGCGGAGGATCCACTCCGAGCCGAGCGCCAGGGTCAGGAGGACGAGCGCGCCGAAGCCGTCCCAGAGCGGGATCTCGCGGCGCGACTCGACCCGCAGGGCGCCGCGGGCCGACCCCGGCGTGTCGCCCTCGGCGAGCGGGAGGAGGGCCGGCAGGCGATCGCCGCTGCGGGCCTCGAGCGCCCGCCCGCCGCTGCGGGCCGCGAGCTCGGCGAGGCGACGGGTGCCCGGGTCCGCGTCGACCTCGGCGAGCTCGCGGTGCTCGGCCTCGACGAGGACGACCCGGCGGGCGCTGGCGATCGGCGCGTCCGCGGGCTCGCCGGCCGGTCGCCGGCGGCTGGCGACGACCTCGTAGGCGCCGGGCGGGGGCGGCGGGACCCGCTCGCTCGCTCGCCCGAGGGCGTCGGTGGTCCAGGTGCCGCGGGCGATCGCCGGGGTCTCGGGCTCGCCCTCGGCGGGCGGCGGTCCGAGCGGGCGGAGGGCCCACTCGATGTCGACGCCGGGCTCCGGCGCGTAGCTGGTCGAGAGCGCGGCGGCCCGGAGATCGATCGCCTCGCCGGGCGCGAGGGTCGGCTCGGCGACCTCGAGGGAGAGGCGCTCGGCCGCCGCGTCGCGGAGGAGCCAGCGGATGATCCCGAGCCAGAGGAGGTCGTAGGGGCGGGCGCCGTCGATGAGCGGGAGGTCGGCGGCGAAGCCCAGGCGCCAGCTCGCGCCGGTCGCCAGGACCACGCTCCGCCCCTTGCCGGGCTCGGCGACGGTCAGCAGGGGCGGGCCGTCGGGGTGGCGGAGGAGCACCGTCGGCTGGAGGCCGGCGTCGCCGCTCGGGCGCAGGCGGTTGAAGGAGTCGAGCGCCGGCAGGCCCTCCCAGCCGCCGAGGCGGGGATCGGTGAGCCAGGCGGTGATCGGGTGGCGGCGCCCGGGCTCGGCGACGACCGGCCGGAAGGGCGCGGTGTCGAGGCCGCTCGGGCGATCGACCATCACCGGCAGCACCCGCCCGAGGCTCCCGCTGTAGTCGCCGGTGGCGAGCCCGAGGTCGCCGCCGATCATCACCAGCGCGCCGCCCTCGCTGACGTAGTCGGCCATGTCGCCGAGGTAGCGGCCGACCTGGTGGGAGCGGGCGTCGAAGTTGTGGAGGATCACCAGGTCGAAGGAGCCGAGCTCCTCGGAGAAGAGCTGATCGGTGGGGAAGGCGATCAGGCTCAGCGGCGCCGTCGGGTCCTCGCGGTCGGAGTCGTCGAGGCCGCGGAGGATGTAATACGAGAGGAGCTCGACGTTGGGATCGCGGCCGAGGAGGGTCCGCAGCGCCCGCACGTCCCAGTCGGGGCGGCCGGCGACGTGGAGCACCCGCACCTTGTCGCGGAGCACCTTGACGACGAAGCTCCAGCGGTTGTTGACCAGGGTCGCCTCGTCCGCGAGCGGGCGGATCGCGATCGCGTAGACGAAGTGGCCGATCCGATCGGGGGCGACCTCGAAGCGGATCGGCAGCGCCTCGCCGTCGGCCGGCGCGCTCGCCTCGACGGTGGCGATCACCTCGCCGTCGCGCTCGAGGTCGACGGCGATCGCCTGGCCCTCGTAGCCGTGGGCGACGACCTCGGCCCCCAGCTCGGTGACGTTCTCGACGAAGGCGAACTCGCCGGCGAGGATCCGGCGGAGCCCGAGGTCGCGGATCGCCGGCGCGCCGGCGGCGACCGTGGTGATCGGCACCGCGAGCTCGGCGGCGGCGCTCCGCAGGGGGGCCTCGGCGGCCGCGTCGGCGGCGACCAGGCCGTCGGAGAGGACGACGAGGCCGGCGAGCGGCCGGCCCTCGCCGGCGTCGCGGGTGCGGGCGAGCTCGACCAGCGCCCGCGTGAGATCGGAGGCGCCGCCGTCGGCCTCGACCGCGAGCGCGTCGACGGCCGCGCTCGCCAGCGCCTCGCTCCGGCGGGCGAAGCTCCGGACCTCGAGCGCGAGGCCGTCGGCCTGCCAGCGGGTGCGGGCGTCGGCGCTGGCGGCCCAGAGCGCGCGGATCCGCTCGATCCGCGGGGTCAGGCCGCCGTCGAGCGTGTCGCCGTCGGCGAGGGCCATGCTGGCGCTGCGATCGACGAGGACGACCACCCGCGGTCCGGTCGGCGCGACCGTCTCGATCGCGATCGTCGCCTCGCCGACGACCACCGCGAGGGCGGCGATCCCGAGGAGGCGGAGCCCGAAGAGGGCGAGCCGCTGCCCCCGGGCGAGCGGCAGCGCCGGCCGCCGCAGCCCCTGCCAGGCGTCGATCAGGGCGATCAGCGCGGCGAGGGCGAGGAGGAGGGCGAGCCAGGGCTCCGGCGTCCAGCCGGCGATCAGGCGCCAGCGCTCGCTCATCGCCACCTTCGGTTGAAGAGGAGGGTCTCGACGTGGGCCCGATCCGACTTGTAGTCGGTGCAGGTCGCGTAGAGGAGGATGTTGATCGCGAAGCGGATCGCGTCCTCGCGCTGGGCGGGCCCGCCGGGGACGCAGGGGTGGCTCGGCAGGCCGTCGGCCCCGCGGGCGAGCGCGCCGCCGAGGTCGTTGCCGATCACCAGCGCCTTGAGGCGGCCCTCGTCCTCGATCCCCTGGACCTGCGGCCGCGCCCGGGTGCGGCCGACCGGCGCGTCGACGAGGTAGAAGGAGCGGAAGAGGACGTGCTCGGCGGCGACCGGCGCGAGGGTCGTGCCGGGGGCGATCCGGGCGAGGAGGGCGGCGACGTCGTGCTCAAAGCCGCGGTCGGTGCCGCCGTCGGCGGCGTCGAAGACCAGCATCCCGCCGAGGTCGAGGAAGCGGGCGAGGCGGGCCTCGGCGACGTCTCCGAGGGCGGGCAGCGAGCCCTCGCCGGCGATGTAGAGGAAGGGCGTGGAGAAGAGGGCGGGGGAGCTCGCCTTGACGGCGGTCGGCGCCCGCAGGGGCTCGAGGCGGGTGCGCAGGCGGGCCTCGAGCGCGAGCTCCCGCATCGCCCCGGGGCGCGGGTTCCAGCGGCCGGCGTACTCGAGCTGCGGGAGGTCGACCTGGAGGACCGTCTCGGGCTGGGGGTCGAAGGGGTCGGCGTTGACGCTCGGGCGCAGGCCCGGGATCCGCGCGGCGGCGGCCGCCGGGGTGAGGGCGGCGAGCGCGGTCGCGCCCGCGCAGAAGGATCGACGACCGCGGCGCATGCTCGGGGGGGCATCCTAGCAGGTGCCGGCGAGTTCCCCACGCGAGCACCGGCACCTGGGCCCTCTCTCACGGCTTCGCGGGGGCTGCGGTGGCGCGTGTCGCGCTCGGGCGCAGGTTTTCGCGACTCTTTTGGCGGATCCGCCGGCGCCCGTTATCTACCTGCCCGTCGCCTCGGCGATCTTATTTCCTGGCTTTCCTTGTGAAGGGGGCACTTCGCCCCGATCCCTTCTTGCTCCGACGCTCTCGCCGGAGGCCTCGCCATGGGCCTCCGGCGTCCCTTTTTGGTTCGCCGGAGATCGGGCCTCGCCGACGCCGCCGCTTGCGGGCCCGGTGGGCGACTCGCTACCTTGGGCGCATGTCCTCGCGGCCCTCGGCGCCCCTGCTCGCGCTCGCCCTCGTGCTCCCCGGCTGCGCCGCCGACGAGCCGGGCGAGCCCGTCGATCCGCTGACGACGATCGCCGGCTGCGAGTCGGAGGCGATGTGGTCGGCCGAGGGCGCCCACTTCGAGGCGCGGGTGATCGAGCTGGTCAACGACGCCCGCCGGGTCGGCGGACGCTGCGGTGACCGGGTCTACCGGCCGCAGGGGCCGCTCACCGTGAGCCCGCGCCTCCACTGCGCGGCCCGTCGCTTCAGCGTCGACATGATGAGCGCGGACTTCGTCGGGCCGATCGATCCCGAGGATCGGGACATGGGCGACCGCCTCGACGACGTCGGCTACGACTACGCGGTCTGGGCCGCGGGGGTCGGCGCCGGCTGGACCTCCGCCGATCATGCGGTCGACGCCTGGCTCGAGAACCCGGCCCACTGCTGGAAGCTCTTCGCCCGCGAGATCGAGGAGATCGGCGTCGGCGTCCTGGTCGTGCCCGAGGACGAGGTCGCCAGCACCACCGGCGGCGAGACCGAGGGCGAGGGCGTGAGCCACCCGACCTACTGGACGCTCGCGGTCGGCACGCCGGCGCGCTGACGCTGCGCCGGCCTGAGCGGAGCGGCCCCGCCTGGGCTACAACCGAAGGATGACGACGAGACCGCCCCGTCACCTCGCGCCTGCGCTCGCGCTCGCGCTCGCCGCCTCGCCCCTCGCCTGCGGCGACGACGACGGGGGCGGGAGCGCGACGACGACCGGCACCGCGAGCGCGAGCGCAGGCTCGACGGCGGCGACCAGCGGCGCAGGCTCGACCGGCGAGAGCGAGGGGAGCAGCGCGGGGTCGACCGGCGGCGGCGACGAGGACGTCTGGATGACCGCCTACTGCTACCTCGCGTCGCCGATGAAGTGGCTCGATCCCTGGGAGTCGCGGGAGGCCGAGGTCGTCGACCTGGTCAACCAGGCCCGCGCCCAGGGGGTGACCTGCGGGGCCTTCGGGGCGATGCCGCCGGTGGGCCCGCTGACGGTCAACCCGCGCCTGACCTGCGCCGCCCGGGTCCACTCTCAGGACATGTCCGAACGGGCATTCCTCGGCCACATCAACCCCGACGGCGAGGGGCCCGACGATCGGATCGCCAAGACCGGCTACGAGTTCGTCCAGGTCGGCGAGAACGTCGCGGGCGGCCCCGACAACGCGGCCGACGCGGTCGCCGGCTGGCTGGCGAGCGACGAGCACTGCGCCAACCTGATGAACGGCGTCTACAAGGAGACCGGGGTCGGCTTCTACGAGGGCGCGGGGCTCTACACCTTCACGTGGACCCAGACCTTCGGCCTGCCGAAGGCGCCCTGATCTTCAGTTGCACTGGGTGGCGACGCAGTCCCAGATCGCGTCGTACTCGGCGGCGCCCATCGGGTTCTGCTGCTTGCACATGGTCACGCAGGCGAGCTGGCAGGGGCCGTCGCCGGGCATGCAGCCCTGGTTGCAGGTGTATACGCAGCCCAGGATCGCCTTGCACGCCGGCTTCGCCCGGCAGGCGGCCTGCTCGACGGCGCAGGGGCCGAGGTTGCACACCTCGAAGCAGGTGGTGTTCATGCACTGGTTGGCCGCGCGGATCAGCATCTCGCCCTCGTCGAAGCCGGCGCAGAGCGTCCACTTGGTCAGGCACTTCTCGTTGAGGGCGCACTCGATCGCGCCCTGGCAGGCGCCGGCGCAGGCGGTGAATTCTCCGCAGCAGGAGCTCTCGAGGCAGCTCGCGCAGGCCGGATCGTCGGTGAAGACGCTGCTGATCGCGGTGACCGCCGGGCAGACGCCGCCGCCGGTGGTCGAGGTCGTCGGGTCGCCGGTGATCGAGGTCGTCGCGCTCGGATCGCCGGAGCTCTCGCTCGCCCCGACCGTCCCGCTGGTGCCCGTGGAGCTCGAGGCCGACGAGCTCGTCGTCGACGTCGGCGCGGTGGTCGACGTCGCGGACGCGCCGGCCGTCGCGGTCGCGCCGACACTGGTGCTGGCGCCAGTGCTCGAGGCGCCGCCGCTCGCGGAGCTCGCCTCGTCGAAGATCGGGTTGTCGAATACGCACCCACCCGCGGCGACGAGCGCGACGAGGGCCAGGCGGGCGCGGTGAGCCATGGCTCGAGGCTAGTGCCCCGCGGCGAAAATAGCCACGCGTCGCGTCGGGATCGGCCGCCGCGCGTCGCCGCTCACCCGCACTGCGTGGCGACGCACGTCCAGACGGCGTCGTAGTCATCGGCGCCGGCCGGGAAGCTCTGCTTGCACGTCGACTGGCATGTCAGCCAGCAGGCGCCGTCCTGTGGCGCGCAGCCCCGGTTGCAGGCGTCGGCGCAGCTCGTGATCTCCTCGCAGGCGGCGTTGTTCTTGCAGGCGGTCTCCTCGGCGGCGCAGGGGCCGAGGTTGCAGGCGTCGAAGCAGCTCGTGCTCATGCACTCCGTGGCCGCGTAGAGCTGCATCTCGGCCTCGTCAAAGCCGGGACAGAGCGGCCACTCGCTCAGGCAGGCCTCGTTGAGGGCGCAGTGGAGGGCGCCCGGGCAGACGCCCGCGCAGCCGGTGAACGCGTCGCAGCAGGTGCTCTCGAGGCAGCTCGCGCAGGTGGGATCGTCGGTGTAGACGCTGGCGAGCGCGGCGACCGCGGGGCAGAGCGCAGCCGTCGTCGACGTTGGATCGCCGCTCGAGGTCGACGCCGACGCGCTCACGCTGGAGCTACTCGCGGTGGCGCTCTCCGAGGTCGCCGCGCTCGCCGCGTTCGAGGCCGCGTCGCCGTCGAAGCTCGGGTTGTCGAAGATGCACCCGACGGCGCCGACGAGCGCGAACGCGAACGCGATCCTCAGGCGCAGGTCGTGCGGAGCCATCCGACGAGGCTACTGCTCCGCCGTCGATAAGACCACACTCCTCGCGGCGCTCGCCGGGACCGCGTACACCGCGACGATGCGGTCGGTCGCCGGCGTGCCACCGCTACGAGTGATGGAGCGCGAGGTAGGCGGCCGCCAGGGCCAGCAGCGGCAGGATCGTCCAGAGCGGCCGGGCGAGGCTGGGTTTGCGCTGGAGGGGCATGATCGCCGCGCCCATCAGCAGCCAGATCAGCAGCTTGGGGTGGATCCAGCCCGGGAACATGTTGCTCCCGCCCATCTTGGCCAGCATCCCGAAGCCGGCGACCAGGATCAGGATGAGCCCGAGGCCGTGGCTGGCGACCATCAGGCCGCGCGCGCGGTTGGTCTCGCGGGTGCCGCCGTTGAGCGCGTGCCCGGCGAGGCCGCCGAAGGCGAGGAAGAGCATGGCGATCCCGAGGATGTGGAGGGTCTTGTAGAACTCGTAGCTCATCGTCGCGGCTCCCGATTTCTGTCGCTGCGGCAGGTTGCCCCGCGTCCCGGCAAATAGCAAGCCGGGCCGCGCGCGCCGGCGGCTAGAAGAGGGCCTGGAGCGCCTTGTAGATCACCACCGTGAGGATCGCCGTGAAGGGCAGGGTGATGAACCACGACGCGAGGATGTCCCGCAGGACCTTGAGGTCGAGGTGGGCGAAGCCGCGGGCGAGGCCGACGCCGATCACTGCGCCGACCAGGGTGTGGGTCGTCGAGATCGGCAGGCCGAGCTTGGAGGCGCCGAGGACCGTGGTCGCCGCCCCGAACTGGGCCGCGAAGCCGCGGCTCGGGGTCATCTCGGTGATCTTCGAGCCGACCGTGGCGATCACCTTGTGGCCGAGGGCGGCGAGGCCGATGACGATCCCGGCGGCGCCGATCAGCATCACCCAGGGCGGGACCGCGCTCGCGCCGATGTCGAGGGAGCCGGCGCCGGTCACCGCGATGATGCTGTTGAGCGGGCCGACCGCGTTGGCGACGTCGTTGGCCCCGTGGGCGAAGGCGACGTAGCAGGCGGTGAGGATCTGGAGGTAGACGAAGATCTTCTCGACCGCCGCGTGCTCCTCGTCGATCTTGCCGGCGGCCGCGTCGAGGCGGCCGCGGAAGACGAAGTGGGCGCCGAGGGCCGCGACCAGGCCGAGGGCGCCGGCGAGCCCGAGCGCCGCCGAGAGCGGGAGGTCGAGCCTCAGGCCCTTGAGGCCCTTGTAGATCATCGAGAGGACGAGGATCGCCACGACCACGAAGACGAAGAAGGGCGCGAGCGTGCGGGTCGCCCGGGCCGGCGACGGGCTCTGGATCACCTTGCGATCGACGAGGCGGTAGATCCCGAGGGCGAGCGCGAGGCCGAGGAGCGGCGAGACGAACCACGAGCCGACGATCTGCCCGGCCTTGTCGAGGATCACGACGTCGAGGCCGCCGTAGGCGATCCCGAAGCCCCAGACCGCGCCGACCACCGAGTGGGTGGTCGAGACCGGGAGGCCGAGGTGGGTGGCGAGGTGGAGCCAGAGCGCCGTCGAGAGGAGCGTCGCCAGCATCCCGTGGACGTAGGCCATCGGATCGCCGGCGAAGGCGGAGAGGTCGAGGAGGTCGGCGCCGATCGTCTGGGTGACCGCGCCGCCGGCGAGGAAGGCCCCGGCGAACTCGAAGACCGCGGCCGCGAGGATCGCCTGACGGATCGTCATCGCCCGCGAGCCGACGCTCGTGCCCATCGCGTTGGCGACGTCGTTGGCGCCGATGTTGAACGCCATGTAGAAGCCGAAGAGGCCGGCGAGGAGGACGACCAGCTCGGGGCTCACCGGGCCCTCCAGTCAGGTCGACTCGAGGCGCTCGCGAGCGGGAGCGCGGGCGCGCCCGGGCGCAGGGCAAAGACCGGAGAGGCCGGGCTCCGCCGGGGGGCGATCGAGCGAGCGTGGCCGAGGCGGGTCATCCCTGGGCAGGGGCTGAATCGCCGATCGCCTCGCCGGCTGTCAACCGCGCGTTCGCGCGCAAATTCCGCCCGGGGCGCGGGGGCGCCCCCGGGGCTGCTATCCTCGCGGCCGATGAGCCGGGTCTTTGGCGTCTTTCGCGGGGTCCTGGGGGTCCTCATGGCGCTCGCGGCCGGCGGCTGCGGGGAGTGCGTGTTCGAGGTGCAGGTCGACGGGAGCGTCGTCGATCCGGGCGGCGCACCCCTGGCCGGGGTCGAGGTCAGCGTCTGTCAGGGGGAGCGCTGCGCGTCCTCGGAGGCGGACGACGCCTGCGTCAGCGTCGTCACCGACGCCGCCGGGCGCTTCACCCTCGAGGTCCCCCAGTGCCGGCCGGAGCCCTTCCAGTGCGAGCTGCGGCCGCTCGTGCTCCGCCGCGAGGGCTGCGAGGACGCGGTCGTCCGGGTGGGGATGGAGGACGAGGTCCAGGTCGTCGAGTACACGGCCTGTCCTTTGGGATAGTCCCTTTGCCTGTCGGACTTCTTGCGACTGGCGGAGACCGCGCGTCCGCGATGCCTGTGCGCAGTTTCCGCTGCCGCATGTGGGGCTTTCATTTTCGCCCGCTGCTCCGCCAGTGCTAGGCTCCGGCGCACCCGTGGCGAAGGACGCTCTGGGGGCTCGGATGACGCCAAAGCAGCGCAAGGAAGAGTTCAGCAAGGCATACGTGCAAGCGATCGCTGCCGCGTGCGGTTTCACCGTCGGCACTTGGAGTCAGGACCACGGGTGCATCGACGTGACTCTACGTAGCCCCGAGAAGGCATCCATCGACCTGCAACTGAAGGCGAGTTCTCGTGAGAACATTGCCCATGGCGGACATCTCTCCGTGCAGGTCGAGCGAACTCACTACGACCAGATGCGTGCAGAGAGAGTGAGTCAGCCACACTACTTGGTGCTCCTCTGGATGCCCAAAGACGAAGACGCTTGGCTGAGCCAGTCCCAGGAAGAACTCGTCCTCCGCAAGTGTGCCTACTACGTCCTCATGACAGGCAAGCCTCCCGCCACGGCTGATGATCCGACGGTCCAGGTGCCGCTCTCTCAAGTGTTCACGGCGCAAGCCCTGAAGAGCATCATGGAAGCGTCCTACCGAGGCGATCACCTGAACTGGACAAAGGAGGAGAATGATGAGGATTGACGACCTGCCTGGTCTCGACTCCCTGCAGCCAGATCGCGTCCGTCAGTTCATGCGCACCCGTGGCTGGTCCCTTCTCCATGACCGCTCGCGCCCGCCTGCATTCTACATGTACGAGCGTGAGGGAGAACTCGCTCTGGTCCCGGGAGCTACGGTCGGTGACTTCGCACGACGCATCGTCGAACTGGTTGAACAGTTGGCTACGGTTCACAGGATGCCGGCCTGGCAACTAGTGGACGACTTGTCGGCCCCACTCGGCGACATGCTCGAGATCCGGATCAAGTCTGACTCGGTCCGAGACGGCACTCTGCCCTTGGACGTGGCCGCCACATATCGACAGGCTGCGCGCGATCTTCTGTTGGCGGCTGCCCACGCCGCCATCGAGCCTCGAGCGCACTTCCCTCGGATGACCCGCAAGGAGCCGCTGGCCCTCCTGGCGCGGTGTCGCGAGGGGCAGTCCGCTCGGGGAAGCTATCGAATCCGCACTATCGTCCCGATGGACCCGCAAGTGGGACAGATGGACCTCGATCCGCTGGCGAGGCGCACCGTCCTGATGGTGCACCAAGGGGCTGCTGCCGCGGTTGCTGCTGTAGAGGAGGACAAGCCTGACGCGCTTCTGGATCTGCACGAGAAGGGGGTCAGTGCGAATCTCCTCGGAGCTTTGGCAATGCTCGAGCCACCGGGTGAGGGAGGCGAGGTTGCTCTTGCGGTGCGTTGGTCGCATGATCGACCGCAGCCAGACGTGCCGCGACCCGTTCGCATCTGCCGATCGGCCTTCGGTATCTTTCGGTCTGCGTCTCAGTCGATTCGCGCTCAAACGCCGGAGCCCGCGGAGCTAGAGGGCTATGTCGTGCAGTTGCACAGCTCCAACCCTGAACGGGAAGGCAAGGTCTCGGTCGTGGGCACGCTGAACGGAGGGGACACACGGAAAGTGGACGTACTTCTGGCAAGCGATGCCTACAAGAAGATGGTGGACGCTCACAAGAAGGGTCAACGTGTACGGCTCGTTGGCAAGCTCTTGCAGAAGCCCCGCGCTGCCGAACTTGAAGATGCGATGGTCCAAGAGATCATCGACGAGGCAACTGCCTCTGACGCAGAGTAGCCGCGGATATCAACCTTGCCGTCGAGCCTGTCGACACGGGTCGCCGGGCCCGCAGGCGAGCGACCGGGCGAGTGCGTGGATGGGGATCGCCACCGACGCGATGCCGATCCCCATCACCGTGTCGCGGGCCTCGTAGCACGCGACGTGGCGGGTGAGCGCGAATACGATCGCGTAGGGCGACGAAGATCGCGGCGGCGATGACCGCCGCGATCACGTTGAAGAGGTCGCTCCGCTTCCTGTCAGGCCCGCCGCTAGGCACGATCGAGGTCGACCTCCGGCAGCCGCGGCGCCCTCTGCTCCTTGCGGAGCACCAGCTTGAGGATCGACGGCAGCAGGAACATCGTCATCAGGGTCGACGCGCCGATCCCGAAGACGACCACGGTCGCCAGCGGGCGCTGGACCTCGGAGCCTGCGCCGGTCGCCAGGGCCATCGGCAGGAAGCCGAGGGCCGCGACCGCGCCGGTCGTCAGCACCGCCCGCATGGTGTGGACCGAGCCGTGGATCAGCGCCTCGTCGAACGAGCGCGAGTGATCGATCGAGTCGCGGACCTCGTTGGCCAGGACCACCCCGTTGAGCACCGCGACGCCGGCGAGGGCGATGAAGCCGACCGCCGCCGGGATCGAGAACGAGAGGTCGCGGAGGAGGAGCCCGCCGATCCCGCCGATCAGCGCGAAGGGGACGACCGCGAAGACCGCGACCGAGTAGCGGACGTCGCCGAAGCTCCAGAGGAGCATCACGAAGATCACCGCGAGCGCGACCGGGACCACCAGCGCGAGGCGCTGGGCCGCGCGCTCGAAGTTCTCGAACTGGCCGCCCCACTCGATCCGGTAGCCGCTCGAGAGCGGCACCTTCTCGGCCACCAGGCGCTGGGCCTCGTTCACCCACGAGACCAGGTCGCGGCCGCGGAGGTTGATCTCGACCCGGACCGTGCGCATCCGGTTCTTGCGGCGGATCTGCGCCGGCCCCTCGGCCTCCTGGATGTCGGCGACCTCGGAGAGGCGGACCCGGAGGCCGTCCATGGTCTCGACGTAGAGGTCGCCGAGCGCCTCGGGGGCCGCGGTCCGCGGCGGCACCAGGAGGCGGACCTCGAAGCGCCGCTGGCCCTCGAAGACCCAGCCGATCGGCGCGCCGACCCGCGCGGCCTCGACCGCGAGGAGGACGTCGTCCATCGAGATCCCGTAGCGGGCGAGGCGATCGCGGCGCGGCCGCACGGTCAGCTCGGGGAGGCCGAGGACCCGCTCGACGCGGATGTCGCCGGTGCCCTCGAGGGGCCCGACGATCTCGGCGATCTCCTCGCTCATCTTCTTGAGCTCGAAGAGATCGGGGCCGTAGACCATGATCTGGACGTCGGCGCGCGAGCCCGAGATCATCTCGTTGGTCCGGTCTTCGATCGGCTGCGAGACCGAGACGAAGGTCCCGGGGACCTCGCTCTCGATCGCGTTCTTGATGATCTCCGAGAGGTCGTCGAGGTCGTGGGCGGTGGTCCACTCAGGCTTCGGCCGGAGGTGGACGAGGATGTCGGTGTTGTCCATGCCGACCGGGTCGACCGCGACCTCGGCGCGGCCGGTCTGGGAGAGCGACGCGAGCACCTCGGGGTAGCGCCAGATCACCTCCTGGGCCGCCAAATCGAGGTCCTTGGCCTCGAGGAGGTTGATCGAGGGGGAGCGCCGGATCGTCACGACGATGTCGCCCTCGTCGATCCGCGGGACGAAGTTGGCGCCCGCGTTTGAGAAGGCCCAGCCGGCGACCCCGAGGAGGCCGGCGGCGGTCACCAGGAGCACCCAGCGGAGGCGGATCGCCACCGCGACCCCGCGCTGGTAGAGGCGGGCGATCGGCTGGAGCCACGGCGCCCCGTCCTTCTTCTGGGGCGGGACCGCGATCACCAGGAGCGCCGGCAGGAAGACCAGCGAGTAGACCAGCGCGCCGAAGAGCGCGAAGGCCATGGTCATCGCCATCGGCTTGAACATCCGCCCCTCGACCCCCTCGAGGCCGAGGAGGGGGAGGTAGACGAGCATGATGATCGCCACCGAGAAGGCGACCGGGCGGACCACCCGCGAGATCGTCCGCGCGTAGGCGCTCGCCCGATCGTCGCCGCGCAGCTGCTTGCCGACGTAGCTGGCGAGGAGCGCCTCGAGGATGACGATCGGCCCGTCGACCAGGAAGCCGAAGTCGATCGCCCCCAGCGACATGAGGTCGCCCGTGATGTCGAAGGCGTGCATGCCGAAGAGGGCGATCGACATCGCCGCCGGGATCCCGAGGACGATCACGATCGCCCCCCGGATCGTCCCGAGGAGGATCGTCAGCACCAGGGTGACCACCCCGGCGCCCTCGAGGATGTTGTTGCGGACGGTGGTCAGGGTGCGCTCGATGAAGTCGGCGCGGTCGTAGATCGTCTCGATCTGGATGCCGGCCGGGAGGTCGCCGCGGATCTCCTCGATCCGGTCCTTGACCGCGTAGACGACCTCGCGCGAGTTCACCCCCGGGAGCATCATGATGATCCCGGTGACCGCCTCGTCCTTGGCGTTGTAGGTGGTGACGCCGCGGCGGAGGGCGGCGCCGTCGCGGACCTCGGCGACGTGGCGGACCAGCACCGGCCGCCCCTCCTTCATCTTGAGGACGACCTCGCGGATGTCGTCGGCGCTCTGGAAGGTGCCGACCGCCCGCAGGGTGAAGGCCTCGGCGCCGCGGTCGAGGTAGCCGCCGGAGACCATCGCCGCCGCCGACTCGAGCTTGTCGGTGAGCTCGCGGATCGTCAGGCCGTAGGCGTGGAGGCGCTCGGGCTGGACGACGACCTGGTACTGCTTGAGGTCGCCACCCATGGTGTTGACCTCGATCACCCCCGGGACCCCGCGGATCCGGGGGACGATCTCCCAGTCGAGGATCGTCCGGAGCTGCTTCTGCGAGTGGATCGGCGACGAGACGACGAACTGATAGATCTCGCCGAGGCCGGTGCTCAGGGGCGCGAGCTCGGGGGTCGGGACCCCGGCCGGCAGGCTCCCCTGGGCCATCAGCACCCGCTCGAGGATCATCTGCCGGGCGAACCAGGCGTCGGTGTTGTCCTCGAAGATCACGGTGATCGCCGAGATGTCGGCGCGCGAGACCGAGCGGAGCTCGACCATCCCGGGGACGCCGTTGACCGCGTTCTCGAGGGGGAAGGTGACGGTGCGCTCGACCTCGAGCGCGCTCATCCCTGGGGCCTCGGTGAGGACCGAGACCTGGACCGTCGAGATGTCGGGGATCGCGTCGATCGGCAGGTTGCGGGCGGCGACGAAGCCCCCGAAGAGGAGCGCGACCAGGAGGGTGAGGATGAAGTAGCGGCCTCGGATCGAGGCGTCGATGATGCGCGCGAGCATGGCCTTGGTCCCTGGCGGCTAGCGGAAGAGCTCGGACTTGAGGGCGAAGACGCCGCTGGTGACCACCTTCTCGCCGGGCTCGAGACCCTCGAGGATCTCGACCCGCTTGGTCCCCATAAGACCGAGCGTGACCGCCCGCGGGATCACCGCGCGCTCGCCGATCTCGACGAAGACGGTCGGCTTGCCGTCGACCTGGACGATCGACTCGATCGGCACCGAGAGCGCCCGCTTCTGGTTGGCGCTGGTGAGGATCCGGGCGGTCACCGCCTGGCCCGCCCGCAGCTTGCCCTCGGGGTTGGGGACGATCACCCGGACCTCGGCGGAGAGCGTGGTCGGGTCGAGGATCGGCGAGACGTAGGCGACGACGCCGTCGAGCGAGAGGTCGGCGTCGGCCTGCGAGAGGATCTCGACCTTGTCGCCCTCGCGGACGTGGGTCAGCTCGCGCTCGAAGACCGCGAGGCGGACCCAGAGCTGGCTCGGATCGGCGATGTGGAAGGCGGTGAAGCTCGGCTCGACCGCCTGGCCGCGGAAGACATTGACGCCGACCACGGAGCCGCCGATCGGCGCCCGCAGCGGGAGGTGGCCGAGCTTGCCGCGCCCCTTCGCCTTCTTGGCGGCCTCGAGGTCGGCGCCGAGGAGCGCCTGGACCCGCTGGCGGGCGGCCATCAGCTCGGCGTCGGCGACGTCGGCCTCGCGGGCCGCGACCTCGGCGCTCCGCTTCGAGGCGATGCCCTCCTTGACCAGCTGCTTCTTGCGATCCTCGTTGGCCTCGGCCGCGAGCGCCCGCGCCCGGACCGCGAGGATCTCGGCCTGGGCCGAGCCGAGCTCGGCGCTCTCGAGGGTCGCGAGGATGTCGCCGGGCTCGACCACCGCGCCCTCGACGACGTGGACGTCGGTCACGCGCCCGGCGATCCGCGAGCCGACCGCGGCCAGGCGCTTCTGGTCGAACTCGAGGATGCCGGTGACGTGGAGGGTGGGGGAGAGCTCGTGCTCGGCCGCGGTCTCGGTCTTCAGCCCGATCCGCTCGGCGAAGCGCTCGGAGAAGCGGACCTGGCCGTCCTCGAAGGTCGGCACGTCGCGGCCGCCGAGGTCGACCGGCGCCTCCTCACCGCCGCACGCGAGCGCGCAGACCACGAGGAGCATGGCGACGCGCGCGAGAGGGCGGAGGAGCCGGGCCCAGAGGAGGGCCAGGCCGAGGGTCGGGGGGTTGTCGGGGCGCTTCGGGGGGGAACGTACGTCCTTCGGCATGCCACTCCGTCGCCGCCGCGCGATTGGCGAATTTCGCCTCGCGCGTGGCAAAATTGAGTTTTTCGGCCCATGGAACCTCCCTCGCGCCCGACCTGTCAAGCGGCGGCGTACCCTGACCATTCGCAGGGGGGCGCGCGCGCGCGGGTCTCCGCGTCGGCGGGCGTGGCCGCGGGGACCGCGGGCGAGCGGATCCTGTGATACATGTCCATACCCAGATGCAGCGTGCGCGTCGCCAAGCCCTTCACCGCCGGCGATGGGGGCAGGCCCTCCTCGTCGTCGCCGCACTGATCGCCCTCCAGGAGAGCGCCGAGGCGGCCCCGCCTCGCCGCGGCGATCGGGCGCCGGCGATGTTGCCGGTCCCCAGCGGCGACGACGCGCCGGCGGCCTCCCCCGAGGAGGCGCAGACGGCGGCCGCGGCCGCGGCCGCGCTCCGGGCGAACCGAGAGGCCGCGATCGCCCTCCCGCCGAACACCGACGTCGTCCCCCTCGAGGCGATCCTCGAGAACGCCTACGCCCAGTCGCCGGACGTCCAGGTCGCCCGCTCCAAGGTCGAGCTCGGCGACGCGGCGATCACCGGCGAGCGCCCGCTGGTCCAGTACAACCCGGAATTTTGGCTCGGCTTCGGCGCCCGCTTCAACCAGGCCGGCCGCAACTTCGAGTTCCAGTCGCAGCTCGATCAGCGCCTCGAGGTCTTCGGCGAGCGGCGGATGCGGATCCGGGCGGCGCGGCGCTACAAGGAGCAGCTCGAGAAGGAGCTCGCGGCCGCCCAGTGGCAGATCTACGCCCAGGTCCACTCGGCCTACAACCAGGCGCTCCTGGCGAAGTCGCGGGCGGTCACCGCCGCCGGCGTCGTCGCCTTCTCCGAGCGCCTCCTCGAGATCGCCCGGCGGCGGGCGGCGGCCGGCGAGATCTCCGAGCTCCGGGTCCGCGTCGCCGAGGGAGAGTTCGCCCAGGCCCGCCAGCGCAAGCTCGCCGCCGATCTCGACTTTCGGATCGCCTGCAACCGCCTCGCCGAGGTCGCCGGCTGGACCAAGGGGCGCCTCCTCGCGCCCTCCGGCGAGCTCCGCCTCCCCCAGAACGTCGGCGATCCCGAGGCGATGCTCGAGCAGGCGCTCGCCGAGCACCCGATGATCCAGGCCCGCGAGGCGGCGGTCGAGGCCGCCCAGGCCCGCCTCGCCGCGGCCAAGCGCGATCGCATGCCGGAGCCGATGGTCGGCGCCTACTTCTCGTCGGAGAACGAGCCCGGCGCCGCCGGCTACCCGACCCGGGTCGCCCTCGCGACCGTCACGATCCCGGTGCCGATCTTCTTCCGCAACCAGCGCGAGGTCGCGCGGGCCAAGGCCGAGCTCAGCGTCGCCCAGGCCGAGCTGGGCGCGACCCAGTACCGCCTCGGCCTCCAGATCCGGCGGGCGGTCGAGTCCCTCAACACCGCCGCCGAGCGGGTCCGCACCTACGCCCGCGACGTGGTCCCGCGCTTCGAAGAGAACCTGGCGATGCTCGAGCGGGCCTTCGCCCTCGGCGAGGCCGACATCATCGAGGTCTTCGTCGCCCGCGAGCGCTTCATGTCGATCCAGAGCGAGGCGCTCGAGGCCTACGGGACCTACTACAACGCGATCCTCGACTTCGAGACGATGGTCGGCTCGACCTTCAACGCGGCCGCGCTGCCGTAGGCGCGGCGGGCCGGTCGCTGAGGAGGCGGGAGAGCGCGGCCCGCAGGGACGCGTGCTGGACCGGCTTGGAGAGGTGGAGGTCGGCGCCGGCGTCGAGGCTGCGGGCGATGTCCTCGTCGTAGGCGTAGGCGGTGAGGGCGATCACCGGCGTCCGCGCGCGGCCCCGCTCGGCGACGCGGAGCTCGCGGATCACCGAGAGGCCGCTGCGATCTGGGAGGCCGATGTCCATCAGGATCGCGTCGAAGCGGCCGGTGGCGATGGCCAGGCTCGCGGTCGCCGCGTCGATCGCCTCGCGCACCTCGACCCCGTCCTGGGCGAGGAGCTCGCTGACGACCAGTCGGATCACCTCGTTGTCCTCGACCAGGAGGATCCGACGACCGCGGAGATCGGCGTCGACCGCCGCGTGGGAGAGCGGCGCGGAGCGCTGGGGCTCGGCGCTCCCGGGGACCCGGACGCGGAAGCGGGAGCCCTCGCCCGGCACGCTCCGCACGTCGATGGTCCCCCCCATCTGCTCGACGAGGCCCTTGACGATCGCCAGGCCGAGCCCGGTGCCGGGCGCGTCCTGCCGGGGCCCGACCCGCGAGAAGAGATCGAAGGCGGCCGCGAGATCGTCCTCGGCGATCCCGACCCCGGTGTCCTCGACCATGATCTCGAGGATCGCCGGATCGAGGACGCTGACCCGCACGCGGATCGTGCCGGCGTCGGTGTACTTGACCGCGTTGCCCGTCAGGTTGTCGAGGATCTGCCGGAGCCGCAGCGGGTCGCCGACGAACCAGAGATCCGGCGGCGCCGCCTCGATCTCGATCGCCACGGCGCCGCGCCGACGCTCGAGCATCGCCTCGCGGGTGCCCTCCAGGAGCCGCGTGATCGGGAAGCGCTCGACGTGGAGGGCGAGCGCGCCGGAGTCGATCCGCGAGAGGTCGAGGAGATCCTCGATGAGGCGGCGCTGGGTGGCGAGGAGCTCGCGGAGGCGATCGAGCGAGGTGCGGGTCCGCGGGCTCTGCTCCGGATCGTTGTCGAGGAGGTCGAGGAGCCCGACCATCCCGGCGAGCGGCGTCCGCAGCTCGTGGCTCATCGCCGCGAGGAAGGCGAGGCGGGCCGTGCTCGCGCGCTCGGCCGCCTCCTGGGCGGCGCGGGCGGCCGCGTGGGCCGACTGGAGCTCGCTGAAGTTGTTCGAGAGGGTGAGGAGCTCGCGGAGCTGCTGCTCGGTCTTTCGCTGCTCGCTGATGTCGGTCGCCGAGCCGAACCAGCGGAGCGCGTCGCCCTCCTTGTCGTGGAAGGGCACGGCCTGTGCGAGGAACCAGCGGTACACCCCGTCGGCGCCGCGGAGGCGGAAGGTGTGCTCCCAGGCGCTGCGTGAGGCGAGGCAGGCGTTGAAGCCGGCGACGACCTGCTCGACCTCGTCCGGGTGCACGAGCGCCTTCCAGCCCCAGGGCCCGAGGAGCTCGGCCGGCAGGCCGGTGTACTCCTGCCAGCGCCGGCTGTACCAGAAGGCCGCGCCGCTCTGCTCGGCCATCCAGGTGAGCTGGGCGATGTTCTCGGCGAGCGCCCGCAGCCGCGCCTCGCTCTCCCGGAGCGCCGCCTCGGCCTCGCGGCGATCGGTGATGTCGACGCTCACGCCGAGGAAGCCGCGGAAGGTGCCGTCGGCCCCCCAGCGCGGGTGCGCGGTCGACTCGAACCAGCGCCACTCCTCGGTGGCGCCGCGGACCCGGATCTCGCCGCGGAAGCCCCGGTGGTCGCGCAGCGCCCGGGCGACCTCGGCGCGGTGGCGATCGAGATCGTCGGGGTGGACCCGGGTGCGCCACCAGGCGGCGTCGGCGGGGTGCTCCGGGGTGGTCCCGAAGAAGGCGTACCAGGCCTCGTTGACCAGCTCGATCTCCCCGCGCTCGTCGCGGATCCAGATGATGAGCGGGAGGCCGTCGGCGATCTCGCGGAGGCGCTCCCGCTCGCGGGCGGCGTCCTCGGCGGCCTTGCGGTCGGTGATGTCGAGCATCAGGCCGAGCACCCGGCGGACGCTGCCGTCGTCGTTGCGCTCGATCGCCCGCGAGATCGCGTGGACCCACACCCAGGCGCCGCTGCGGTGGCGGACGCGGACCTGGACGTCGAGCCGCGGCGTCCGGCCGCTGGCGAACTCGGCGTAGGCCGTCGTCAGCTCGTCGCGGTCCTCGACGTGGACCTGGTCCAAGAGCCACTCTCCGCAGCGATCGTAGGGAGGGAGCTCGTCGCTCCGGTAGCCGAGGATCGCCGCCCAGCGATCGCTGTGGTAGGTGGTCGCGTCGAGCGGGACCCGGTGCTCGAAGACGCCGCCGCGGGCGGCCTCCCAGGCGAGGTCGAGGCGCAGGTTCTGGGCCGCGAGCTCGGCGTTGGCCGTCCGCAGCGCGCTGACGTCGTCGAAGGTGACGACGACGCCCTGGATCTGCTCGCGCTGGGTCCGGTAGGGGAGCACCTTGCGTTCGAACCAGCGCCCGTCGGCGGTCTGGAGCTCGGTCGTCCGCGGCGCCAGTCGCCGGAGGACCTGGCGGGTGTCGTCGACGAGCCCGTCGCAGAGCTCGCCGGGGATCGAGGCGAGGCGGCGGCCGAGGTCGTCGTCGTCGAGGCCCAGGAGCTCGGCGGCGGTCGGCGTCAGCCGGCGCAGGCGCAGCTCCATGTCGAGGAAGATCGTCGCGATCTTGGTGCTCGCCACGAAGTTGCTGAGGGCGTCGTGGGCCTCGACGACCAGCTCGATCTTCTCCCGGAGCTGGGCGTTCACCGTCGTCAGCTCCTCGTTGAGGGAGCGGAGCTCCTCCGAGGTCGCCTCGAGCTCCTCGTTGGTCGATTGGAGCTCCTCGTTGATCGAGATCGACTCCTCGTTGGAGGCCCGCAGCGCGTCGTTGGTCGCCTCGAGCTCCTCGATCGTGTTGGCCAGGTCGTCGCGGGTCGCCCGGAGCTCGCGCTCGAGCTTCTCGATGATCGCCTCGTGGTGGGGGTCGTGGTCGGGGTCGCGCTCGCCCTCGCGCGCCGGCTCGATCCCGTCGATCGCGACGAAGGCGAGGAGCACGCTCCCCTCGCCGAGCTCCGGCGCCGGCTTGGCGACCAGCCGCACCGGCGGCCCGTCGAGGTCGGGGCTCGACGTGACCTCGACGGTCGCGCCGCTGCAGCGGCAGCGGTGGAGCGCGCCGCGGGCCCGGGCGGCGAGCTCGGGGCGGATCAGCGCGCGGAATTCGAAGCGAGGCTCGCCCTCGGGGAAGCGGAGGTAGGGGGCGAGCGCGCCGTGCATGAAGTGGACCCGGTCGTCGGCGCCGATCACCAGGGTCGGCGGCGCCCAGGCGCGGAGGAGGGCGCGGGGGGCGGCCTCCCGCGCGTCCCCGGGATCGAGGGGCGGCTCGACGCTCGCTCGGGGGCCGCTCGCCTGCCGGAGCCGGCGGGCGCGCTGGTGGAGGATCGGCCGCGAGGTCCCGTCCTTGCGATAGATCCGCCAGGGCTTGGAGATCGTCTGGAAGAGCCCGCCGAGCGGTCCGATGGTCTCGGACGCGCTGAGCACCAGGTAGCCGTCGGGGGCGAGGGCGAAGTGGAGGGACTCGAGCACCCGCCGCTGCGCCTCGTGCGAGAGGTAGATCAGGACGTTGCGGCAGCTGACCAGGTCGATCTTCGAGAAGGGCGGGTCCTTGGTCAGATCGTGGGCGGCGAAGGAGATGGCGTCGCGGAGGCGGGGGACGATCTTGTAGCCGCCGGAGACCGGCGTGAAGAAGGCGGCGAGGCGCCGCTCGCTGACCCGCTCGGCGATCGTCGGCGGATAGATCCCGGCGCGGGCGATCGCCAGGGCCTCCTCGCTGACGTCCGTGGCGAAGATCTGGAGCCCCTGGGCGTCGAGACCGCGGGCCGACATCGCCTCGAGGAGCTCGATCCCGAGGGAGTAGGCCTCCTCCCCGGTGGCGCAGGCGGCGACCCAGACCCGCACCTTCGTGTCGGGGGCGGCGTGGGCGATCAGCGGCTCGATCACCTCGGAGCGGAGGGCGTGGAAGGCCGCCGGGTCGCGGAAGAAGGAGGTGACGCTGATCAGCAGATCGCGCGCGAGCCGCTGCTGCTCGACCGGATCGTCGCGGAGCAGGTGGAGGTAGGCGTCGAGATCGTCGAGGCCGGCGAGGGCGATCCGCCGGCGGATCCGGCGGGAGAGGGTCCCGGGCTTGTAGGCGCCGAGGTCGACGTCCAGGTGTTCGTGGAGGGCGTTGGCGATCCGACGGAGCGCCCGCTCGCTGAGCTGCGGTCGCGACGACGCCTCGCCGGACGGGGACGCGTCCCCGTCGAGGCGGGCGAATCGCTCGAGGGCCGCGGGGATCGCCGAGAGCTCGAGGACGAGGTCGACGAGGCCGGTGTCGATCGCCCGCTGGGGCATCTCGGGGTGCTCGGCGCTCGCCGGATCCTGGGCGATCGCCAGGCCCCCCGCCGCCTTGATCTCGCGGAGGCCGGCGCTGCCGTCGGCGCCGTGACCCGTGAGGACGACGCCGACGGCGCGGCCGCCGTAGGCGTCGGCGAGGGCCCTGAAGAGGCGATCGACGGGCAGCCGGAGGTCGTCGTCGTCGCCCTCGACGAGCTCGATGTGACCCGACCGAAGGGACAGGTTGAGGTCGGGCCGGAGCACGTAGATCGTCGCGGGGTCGAGGACGCACTCCGCGTCGACGTCGACGATCGGCAGGCTCGTGGCCTCCTGCAGGAGCTCGGCGAGGGCGCTGCCGAAGCGGACGTCGCGGTGTTGAACGAGCAAGAGGGTGAGGGCGGTGTCCGCCGGCAGGGAGGCGAGGAGCACCTTGAACGCCGCGAGCCCACCCGCGGACGCGCCGACGCCGACAACCAGTGGTGGGGGCTCGGAGCGCATCGGAGCTACTCTACGTCTTCCATCGCGAGAAGGTCAGATGGCGACCTCGTTCCCTCTCGATCCCGATCGGAGGGCAGGGGATGTCGCCTCGCCCTCGCGCGGGTTGGCGGTGCCGCTCGGCGCTTGGTGGATCCGTCGGGCTCCCTCCGGCGGCCCCGGTCGCGCTTGTGTGCGCCAATTCCCGACGCCGCGGCTTGGGGCCGACGCGGCGGGCGAGGCATTGGTCGAGCCCTCGGCCTCGGGTACGATCGCGGTCATGGGGGTCGTCGAGCGAGCGCCGCGCGAGGCAGCCGGGCAGGCGCGGCGGCGGTCAGGCGCGCCCGCGCCCGCCCGCGATCCTGACGGGATCGGTCATGTCGATAGGAGCATGTCCTCATGGCCACCCGCCTCGGCCCGAACCTGCGCCTGCGGCGGCGGCTGCCCCCGCTGCGCCGGCGCGGCGACGATCCCCGCGGGGGGAGGGCGGCCCCTCGACGGCGCGCTCCGGGCCCGCTTCGAAGCTGGCCTCGGGGCCTCGCTCGGCGGCGTCCGGGTCCATCAGGGTCCGGCGGCCGCGGCCGCGGCGTCCCGCCTCGGCGCCCGCGCCTTCGCGCTCGGCTCGGATCTGGTCCTCGGCCGCGATCGCTTCCCGCCGCGGACGCCCGCGGAGCGCTGGGTCCTCGCCCACGAGCTGGTCCACGTCGCCCAGCGTTCGCCCGGCGGCGGCGATCCGCAGGGGGCGGTCGAGGCCGAGGCCCGCGACCTGGCGAGCGCCGCCCTCCTCGGCCTGCCGGCCCGACCCCGGCGCCGCCACGACGGCCGCCGGCCGCTCCTCTTCGGCGAGCCCGAGGAGGTCCCCGACCTCACCTTCGTCGCCGCCGAGCGCGGCGCCGGCTTCCTTCAGGAGGCCGTTGAGTACCACGACGCGTGGGGCCTCTCGCCGACGCGGATCGGATCGGTCGAGGATCTGGTCCACCGCCTCGCCGGGTCGACCGATCACCTCGGGCGGATCCGGCTGGTCGCCCACGCCGAGGAGTTCGGGGTCTACCTCCGCCTGGTCCAGGGGGAGAACCGCGAGACCCTCCTCGAGGAGCGCCTCGCGGCCTGGGCCGGCGGACCGGAGGCTGGGCTCCGCTTCGAGGTCGGCACCCCCTTCGGCGAGATCGGGCCCGCGACCCAGGCGCGGATCCTCGCGGCGATCCGCGAGGAGCACGCGGCGATCCTCGCCCCCTTCGGCCTCGATCGCAGCGGCCTCCCGAGCGGTCCGCTGGCCGAGCTGATCCAGCGGGCGACCGACCTCCAGGTGCTCGCGGACGCGCGCACCGACGAGAACGGCGATCGGATCGACGTGATGGTCGCCGGCGTCGAGATGATCCTCGGGCAGGCCCGGGCCGCGGTGCGCGAGGCGGGCGGGCTCAGCGACGAGGACGTCGATCGGATCATCGGCTTCGCGCGCAGGGCGATCCGCGGGACCTCGACGTACTCACCGAGCCCGGCGAACGCCGCCCGGGTGGAGGCGGTCGTGAACGCGCTCGGCGGGCCCTTCCCGGCGGACCTCGAGGCCGCGCGCCAGCGCTTCGACGCGTCGAGCTGGATCGACATCCGCGGCTGCAACGTCGGCGAGCGCGAGGACTACCTCCGCGCGGTCGCGGCCTTCTTCGGCCGCGGCGGCGTGGTCCCGCACGTGTCGGCGCCGACCTGGTACCAGGTCTTCCCGCGGATGGTCTCGCGGCCGCTCGCCGACGACGCGGCGATCGTCGCCCTGCTGCCGACGTCGGGCTTCGCGGCGGCGCTCGATCGCTGGGCGTCAATCACCGGGGTCCACGGTGAGATCGGCGCGCTCCGGGCCTTCTACCGCGGCGAGCTCGATCGCCGGCGAGCGGCGGCCGCGGCCGAGGCGGCGCCGACGGAGGGAGCACCAACGGAGGCGGCGCCGACGGAGGAGGCAGCGCCGACGGAGGCGGCACCGACGGAGGCAGCGCCGACGGAGGCAGCACCGACGGAGGCAGCACCGACGGAGGCAGCACCGACGGAGGCAGCGCCGACGGAGGCCGCCGAGGGCGGCTCGGCAGCCGAGCCCGCCGCCGCTCCGTCGTCGATCCCGCAGCCGACCTCGCCAGCCGATCGCGCGCTCGTCAGCCACCTCGCCGATCCCGCGGGCACACCGCTGAGCAGCAGCGGGATCCGCTCGCCGCGCTTCAGCCTCACGCTCCCGCGGGACGCCGAGGATCCGCTGGCGGCCCTGATCGAGCGCGCCCTCAGCGACCTCGAGGGCCCGAACGCGCTCGCCCTCTACTACTTCCACGCGCCCCACCTCCTGCCGGCCTTCCGGGCGAGCTCGGGCTACGGGCAGGGCTACTACTACCTCGAATCGCTGGCGGCGCCGGCCCTCCGCAACTGGCTGGCGAGCCAGTGGGTCCAGGCCGCGCCGGGGCAGGCCGCCCTGGCCCGGCGCGGGATCAACGACGACGATCCGCGGCGGGTGCAGGGGCTGATCTCGGGCGCCGAGGCCGACGACTCGGACCTGGTCTTTCCGCCAGATCCAACCTACTGGTCGCACATCCGCAGGATCTGATCCGCGATCCGTCGGCGATCAGGGCCCGCCCGAGAGGGTCACGTAGAGGATCGGCACGGCCGCGCCGAGGAGCACGAAGATCGCCCCGCGCCCGAGGAGCCCGCGGCGCCCGGGGATCATGAAGATCCCGGTGAGCGCGAGGGTGAGGAGGCCGAGCGCGTAGGCGTCGGCGACGTAGGTCCAGGCCGCCTTGCCGCGGTTGAGGTGGAGCCAGTTGGCGGCCCGCAGGAGGAGGCGCGGGCGCTGCCCCTCCTCGCGGATCTCGCCGCTGTCCGTGCGGACGTGGAGCGTGCGCTCCGTCAGGAGCACCTGGACCTCGTTCGTGTCGACCCGGAAGACGTCGGTCGGCGCCTCGTCGATCTCGAGGGCGGCGAGCGCCTGGCGGGCGACCGCCTGATCGTCGCCGTCGATCGCCGCGCCGAGCTGATGGGTCACCTCGTAGTTCTGGAAGTTGGGATCCCAGTCCTCGAGGTGGTTCACCGCGAGCCCGGAGAGCGCGTAGACGACGGTGAGCCCGACCGCGAGGTAGCCGAGGTCGCGGTGGAGCGCGCGCAGCCAGGGGCGCCAGCGGAGCGGTCGCTTCGCCTCAGCCTCAGCCATAGCGCTCCTCGAGCCAGGGATCGGCGTGGTTGTGGTAGCCGCGGCGCTCCCAGTAGCCCGGCTCGTCGCGGCTGACGAAGCGGAGCCCCTGGATCCACTTCGCGCTCTTCCAGAAGTAGAGGCCGGGGATCACCGCCCGCGCCGGCGCGCCGTGGGGGCGGGCGAGCGCGCGGCCCTCGTGGCGGTGGGCGATCAGCGCGTCGTCAGCGAGGCCGTCGGCGAGGGTGACGTTGGCGGTGTAGCCGTGGGCGCCCTCGAGGATGAGGTGGCGGGCGCTCGCCTTGAGCCCGGCGCGGGCGGCCAGGTCGCGGATCCGGACGCCCTTCCAGCTCGCGTCGAGCATCGTCCAGCCGGTGACGCAGTGGACGTCGGCGCGGAGCTCGACCTGGTCGGCGGCGAGGAGGCCGGCGAAGTCGAGCTCGAAGGGGCGCTCGACCTCGCCGTGGATCTTGAGGCGGTACTCCGAGGGGCTCGGCGAGCCCGGGGTGCCGCCCATCGGCTTGAGCGCCCGGATCACCCGCTGGCCCGGCGGCACCCGGGGGCGGCCGTCGGGGCGGCTCTCGGCCCGGGCCTCGCCGGTGAGCAGGTCGTCGAGGACAAAGAGGCCGCCGCCGAGGCCAGCGATCACCGCGCCGGAGGCCGCGCGGCGGATGAAGGCGCGGCGCTGGAGGAGGCGGGCGACCTCCGGGGTCGCGGGTTTCGGCGTTCGCATGGGGGCTCCTTCTCGCGGATCGCAGGGGTACGAGCGCTGGACCGGGCCGGATCGACCGCCGAGATCATGCGGCGAGTCGGCGTCGGCGGCCAGGCCCGTGGGCGACGCCGGCGCGGCGTCGGGGGGTCCAAGCGTCGGCGGGGCGGTGGTTGTTACAGCGGGTTCGTCAGGGCGCGCGGGTCGGGCGCAGACGCCCTCGCGCGCGCATCGCTGGGGTGCGATGCGCGGTGTGCGCCACGGCGTGCAGCGCTCGCGCTCGGGGGGCTCCTCTTCGACCTGACCCAAGAGTCATCTCTCAAAGGATGTCCCTTGGGACATGTCGATCGCGCGCCGCTCAGCGCTGCCGCACCTTGAGGTGGATCGACCCGTCGCTCGCCCGCTCCTCGTCGACCTCGAGGCCCGCCGCGCCGGCGGCCTGGCGGACCCGCGCCCGGGCGATCGCCTGGCGGAGGGGTCCGAGGAGGTGGCGATCGAGGTGGGCGCGGTCGGGCTCGCCGCAGATCAGCGTGAGCGCGCCGTCCTCCTCGCGGCGCCAGCCGAAGTCCTCGACGCTGCCGAGGGCGCCGGGCGGCAGGCGGAGGTCGACCGGCTCGCCCGCGCACTCGAGGCTGCCCGCGAGCGCGAGACCCTGGGGGATCTCGGCGACCTCGGGCTCGAGGCCGAGCTCACGGAGGCCGGCGACCACCTCGTCGAGGGCGCGGAGGTGGGTGGCGACGTGGACGTAGCGGCTCATCGATCGCGGCGGGCGCGGGCGCGGGCGCGGGGCGGCAGGCGCGGGCCGGGGAGCCCCTCGCCGGCCTGGCCCTGGCCGCAGACCGGGCAGGGAGGGCCGCGCAGAACCATCCGCAGGCGGGGCAGGCGACCGCGTGGGTCGGCGGGGCCGCGACCTCGGGGGCGGGCGCGCCGAGGGCGACGCCGAAGTGGGCGAAGAGGTCACCGGTCTCCGGGGCGGCCCCGGACGCTCTTCGCCGATCGCGCACCTGGGGCTTATAGCAACCTCGAGGATCGCTGGCGAATCCTCGGCGAAATCACGCGCGCTGGCGCGCTCTCCCCTAGGCCGGTCGCGCGCCCTCGCGGGCCCAGCTCCGCAGGGCCTCGATCGACCCGCGGCGCGCCCGCGAGAGCGGCACCGTCGCCTGCACCGCGCGCTCGAGATCCGCGGCCGCCAGCGGCCGCCCCTCGGCGAAGGCGTCGAGGCGGGCCTCGACGATCGCCGCCTCGAGCTCGGCGCCCGAGAAGCCCTCGGCCGCGGCCGCGACCTCGAGGAGCGCGCCGAGGGGATCGGCGAGCGGCGGGGCGGCGCCGAGGCGCTGGGCCGGCGCGAGCTCGAGGTGGACGCGGGCGATCGCCCGGCGGGTCTCGGCGTCCGGGAGGTCGACGAAGAAGACCTCGTCGAGGCGGCCGCGGCGGAGGAGCTCGGGCGGCAGGCGATCGATCTGGTTGGCGGTGGCGACGACGAAGACCGGCCGCCGCCGCTCCTGCAACCAGGTGAGGAGGCCGCCGACGACCCGGGCCGTGGTCCCGCCGTCGCTCGCTCCGGCGTCGGCGCCGGCGAAGCCCTTGTCGATCTCGTCGATCCAGAGGACCACCGGCGCGAGGCGCTCGGCGAGCGCGGTGACCTGGCGGAGGTTGGCCTCGCTCTCGCCGACCGTGCCGCCGAAGAGGCGTCCGGGCTCGAGGCGGAGGAGCTCGAGCCCGAGCATCGACGCGCAGACCCGGGCCGCGAGGCTCTTGCCGCAGCCCTGGACGCCGACCAGGAGGACGCCGCGGGGATCGGGGATCGCCGCCGCCCGGGCGCGGGGATCGAGCGCCAGGGCCCGCCGCCGCAGCCAGCGCTTGAGCCCCTCGAGGCCGCCGAGGAGCTCGGGGGGGGTCGCCGCGGCCCGCTCGAGGAGGCCGCCGCCGGCGAGCGCGTCCGGCTTGTGCTCGCCGACGTGGCGGAGGAGCGCCGCGGGGTCGGCGCCGTGGGCGAGGAGGGCCTCGGCGATCAGGCGATCAAAGGTGAGGAGGTCGAGGCCGAGGCCGAGGCGCGCCAGACCGTCGCCGGCGGCGTCGAGGGCCGCGTCGGCGCCGGCGACCCCGCGCAGCGCCTGGCTCCGGCCGAGGCGATCGAGGCGGCGGCGGAGCTCCTCCGGATCCGGGAGCCCGAGCTCGACGCCCACCAGCTCGGGGATCCGCGTCGGCGGATCCCCGGGGCCGATCGCCAGGATCGCCGGGCCGCGGCTCCGCTGCGCGAGCTCCCGCAGCGCCCGCTGGGCGATCGGATCCGCCGCCAGCGCCGCCCCGGGATCGAGGAGGATCCAGAGCGCATCGCCCCGCTGCTCGGCGAGCTCGCCGAGGAGCTCGGCGAGCGGGAGTCGGGCGCCCTGGTGATCGCGGCCGCGGGTCGGGCTCCAGGTGTGGACCGGCCAGCCGAGCGCCTCGCCGATCCCCTCGGCGAGGTCGATCGCCCGCGCCTCTTCGCACGTGCGGAGCCAGAGCCCGCGGCTCCCCGCCCGCAGCGCGCGCTCGATCCGGAGGTGGAGGGAGCCGCCCATCGCCGCGAGTCTAGCAGCGCGCCGACGCGCGGGGCGGCGGCGGACGCCGCGGTGGTACGATGCCGGCGATGTCGCCCGGGCAGCGCTACCGCGTCCATCGGATCATCGACGCGATCCTCCTGCCGCTCCTCCTCGGCCTCGGCCTCCTCGCGGCCGACCCCGGGCTCTGGTACGCGTGCCTGGGGATCGCCTTCGTCGCCCTCGCGGGCCCCGTGCTCCTCGGCGCGGGCGTCGTCACGCTCCTCTCGGAGCGCCGCGGCGATCGGATCCAGGGGCCCCGCAAGCGGCCGCCGCCGATCGCCACCGAGGCCTTCGAGACCGCGCGGGCGATGCTGGTCGCCGCCTCCTTCGCCGCCTGGCCGATGATGCTCTGGCGCCTCGGGCGGCCGACCGGGATGGTCCTCGATCTCGCGGCCGCCGGGATCTCGCCCTGGGTGATCGTCCTCCAGACCCTCGCCGGCCTCGTGGTCCTCGACGCCTGGCTCTACTGGAAGCACCGGATCCTCCACACCCGCGCGCTCTTCGGCTTCCACCGCGGCCACCACGCCTTCCGCGATCCGACCGCCTTCGCCGGCTTCGCGGTCGGCCCGGTCGAGTCGCTGATGACCTTCTGGCCGATCCTCCTCCTCTGCATCCCGGAGGCGACCCACTGGGCGCCGCTCTACTTCGGCCTGGTGATCGCCTTCGTCAACCTCAACTTCTACCTCCACTGCGGGGTCCGGATCGGCCTCCTCGAGCGGGTGCTGCCGCGGGTCTTCTCAACACCTCGGCCTTCCACAACGTCCACCACTCGCACGCCAGCGTCCACTTCGGCGAGGCGATGATCCTCTGGGACGTCCTCTGCAAGACCCGCCTGGTCGATCGGCCAGAGACCAAGCCGGTCGCGGCCTGAGCGCGGCCTCGGGCTGCACGCGTTCCGCTTCGAGCCGCAGAGCACACCCTCCGCGGCCCGACCGGCGGGCTCGAGCGCTTCGAGATCCCGTGGTCGCGGGAGCTCGTCGACGGTCACGAGTGGAAGCCGCGCTGGCGGGAGCGCTGGCAGACGCCCGCCTCGCGCCGCGCGGCGTCCCGGCCAGGCCCCCGCCGCTGGCCGTGCCCGCGACGATCCGCAATCCGGCTCCGCGGCCGCCCCGGGAGCGTCTACCCTCGATCGCGTGATGACCCGCCGGCCCGCGACGCTCCCCCTCCTCGTGGCTCTCTTCATCGCCTGCGGCGACGACGGCGGGGCCACCAGCGCGACCGCTGGCTCGACCTCCACCGGCGATTCGACGACGACGACCACCGCCGCGACGACCACCGGCGGAGGATCGACGAGCGGCAGCAGCAGCGAGGGCAGCAGCGGGAGCGGCGGCGAGCCGGCGCTGACCTACTACCGCGACATCAAGGCGATCCTCGACGCGAAGTGCGCCAACTGCCACAAACCCGGCGACATCGCCCCCTTCTCGCTGACGACCTACGACGAGGCGGCGATGTGGGCCCCGATCTTCGGCGAGATCATCGAGGCCCGCGAGATGCCGCCCTGGGGTGCCGACGCCGCCTGCCGCAGCTACAAGCACGACGCCTCGCTGACCGACGAGGAGCTGGCGATGACCCTCGCGTGGATCGATCTCGGCGCGCCCGAGGGCGACCCGGCCGACGCGCCGCCGCCCCCCGAGCCGCCGCCGGCGATCGACTACGACGTCGAGCTCCAGCTCCCCGAGCCCTTCGCCCCGACGGTCTACCCCGACGAGTACCGCTGCTTCCTGAGCCCGTGGCCGGCGGCCGAGGAGCGCTTCGTCACAGCCTTCGACATCGAGCCTGGCGAGCGCTCGATCGTCCACCACGTCATCGTCTACGTGATCCCGCCGGACCAGGTCGACACCTACACCGCCCTCGACGACGCCGACCCGGGGCCCGGCTACCCCTGCTTCGGCGGCCCCGGCGGCGAGAAGATCCCGCGGGCGCAGTGGCTCGGCGCCTGGGCGCCGGGCTTCCCCGGCGGCGCGCTCCCGGAGGGGACCGGGATCGGCGTCGCGCCGGGATCGCTGGTCGCCCTCCAGGTCCACTACCACCCGGTCCAGGGGGCCGCGCCCGACCTCTCGAAGATCCACATCCGGACCGCGCCGAGCGTCGATCGCCCGGCCTACCTGATGCCGATCGCCAACCCGCTCTGGATGCTCGGGGTCCAGCCGATGACGATCCCCGCGGGCGCGAGCGACGTCACCCACTTCTTCGACATCGACGTGCCGAGCGCGATCGACTTCCTCTTCCCCGACTCGACCTGGGGGAAGGACGGGCCGGTGCTCGCCTGGGCGGCCGGCGTCCACATGCACAACCTCGGGACCGAGGCGAGCGTGATCGTCCAGCGCCAGGACGGCGACGAGTGCCTGGTCGACGTCCCTCGCTGGGACTTCAACTGGCAGGCGACCTACGAGTTCAGCGAGCCGACGCTCATCGATCCCAAGGACACGCTCCACCTCGAGTGTCACTTCAACAACGCCGCCGGCGACAAGACCGTCGCCTGGGGCGACGGCACCGGCGACGAGATGTGCCTCGGGATCGTCTACGTGAGCGCGCCCTGATCCGGCGCTAGTGCCTCGACCGCGACGTATCGACCCACCTCGCGCCGGGATCGTCGTCGCTGGCTAGGCGCGAGGAGGGCGCAGATCGGGCATCTGTAGCAACAACGCCAGCGGCGGCGAGACCAAGCGAGGTGGGTCGATACGTCGCGGTCGCGGCGCTAGATCGTCTTGATGTACTCGATCACCGCCCGCCGCTCGTCCGGCGAGAGGTGATCGCCGAAGGTGTGGCCGGCGTTGCCGTGGCCGGGCTTCGAGGTGTCGTAGACGTGCTTGCGCTGATCGGCCGGGGCGCCGTCCTGGCCGTAGGGGAGCGCCTCGAAGGGCCAGCCGAGCGCGTCCTCGTCGAAGTTCGTGCTGTCATAGTCGACCCGCCGCCACGAGCTCGGGCGGGCCGCGCTCTCGAGGACGAGCTCGATCGTCGGCACCGAGCCGTTGTGGAGGAAGGGCGCGGTCGCCCAGACGCCGTCGAGCGGCGGCGCGACGTAGCCGGGGAAGGGATCGTCCAGGACCAGCTCGGTGAAGCCGCCGTAGTACGAGGCGTTGAACCACTCGACCTGGTAGCCGATCTCCTCGCCGGCCTCGATGATCGTCGGGTCGGTGCCGATCAGATCGTTGGGGAAGATCAGGTTCGGGTAGGTCTCGTCGGCCTCGTCGGCGGCGTAGGTCCCGTGGCAGCCCGCGCAATTGTCGAGGAAGAGCGCCTCGCCCTCGGCCGCGAGCGCCGGGTCGATCGCGAAGGGGTACTTCGGCTCGCGCAGCGATCGGATGTAGGCGCCGATGTCGTCGAAGTAGTCGATGATCCCCGCGGCCTCGGCGACGGTGTCGGTGCAGAGCGACGAGGCGAAGGCCATCGACCCCCGGTGATCGCCGCGGGCCATGCCGTTGTAGAAGAGGCCGTTCTTCTTGTAGGCGCGCCACCAGGGCGGGGTGTCGACCGGCCCCATGATGTCCGGGAGGTCGACCAGCGGCTCGTCGCTCCAGGCGAGGGTGTCGACGTCGCGGTGGGCGGCGAGGCGGACCGCGAGCATGTCGGCCGGGTTGGTGCCGACCGTGAGCATCGTCGTGTAGGGGCCGATCGCCTTGTAGCGCGACGCGAACTTGTTGATCTCCGCGAGGACGCCGCCCGGCCAGGGGATCAGCGGGAGGTTCTCGACGAGGTTGCCCATCGGCACCGTCGTGAAGTCCATGTCGGCGACCCCGAGGCCGATGACAAGCTCGCCGTTGAACTTGCCCGCGTGGCACTCGAGGCAGTTGAGGCTGACGATCTCGACGCCGCTCGACGGGGTGTGGACCGTCCAGTTGTAGGGGACGTCGGCGTTCTTGCCGGTCCGGAAGGGGAGGGTCTCGCCGCTGGTGAAGGCGCCGAGGAGCGGCTCGGCGAGCGGCCAGATCAACCAGGGGACACCGCAGGTGACGTAGCCCTTGTTGAGCACCGCGTCGAAGCCGGCGACCGGATCGCCCGGAGGGTCGTCGCCCGGCGGGATCGGCTCGCCGAAGTCCCAGGGGCCGGGCGGGGGCATCGCGTCGCCGGTGGTGTCGCTGCCGGTGTCGCTCTCGCTCTCGCCCCCGCCGCTGCTCGCGTCACCGCCTGTGTCGCTCGCAGCGCTCGTGCCTGCGCTGGCGCTCGCGCTGCTGCCAGCCGACGCGCCGGTGCTCGCGGAGGTGTCGGAGGTCGGGTCGTCGGTGGCGCTCGCGTCCCCGCCGACGCCGTCATCACCGCAGCCGCCGCCCATACCAACGAGGGCAGCGCCGAGCACCAGGCCGGGCCATCTTGAGCCGAGCATCAGAGCCTCCATCTCCGCAGACGCGGACGCCGATGATAGCGGGCGCGGTCACGTGCGCGCAATCCCGGGCCAGCGACGACGACGATGCGCCAGCGCCCCGGTGCCCCCGTCGAGGGGTGGTCGGGCCCCAGCGACGGCGGTCCGGCGCGAGAGCATCAACCAACCATCCATTCGGGAGAGCGCGCGATGAAGGTCAGGACCAAGACACGGGCAGGGGGCTGCAGCGGCCCGGGGAACGGCGATTGTCCGCACTGAGGGGGAGCACGACGATGAAGCGCAAGACGAAGATCAAGGCCGGTGATCCGAGCCCCGGGTGCAGCGGACCCGGGGCGAGCTGCCACACCGGCTAGCCCCCGGTCGCTTCGCCCTCGCCGCGGTAGATCCGGGCGATGTGCCGCCGCGAGGCGGTCAGCGCCTTGTCGAAGCGACCGAGCGCCCGCCCCTTGAGGACCACCGGCGGCGCCTCCATCGCGTCGAGGAGGCGGGCGTCGCGGCCGACCTCGATCCGCACCAGGAGCCGCGTCATCGGGAAGCGGATCGCCTCGAGGAGGGGCCGCCGCCAGCGGGCGCTGCTCGCGTACGCGAGGACGATGAGGTCGGTGAGGGCGGGCCCCACCGGCGTGTAGAAGACGGCGATCCGCAGCGCCGGGCCGCGCCGCTCGTCGCTCCCGCGGACCAGGAAGTACTGGTCGTAGATCGTGTGGACCGGCGAGAAGCGGGTGGTCCAGGCGTCGACGAAGTCGGCCTCGCGGGGGATCTGGAAGACCCCGCGGATCGGCGCCGGCAGCCGGCGCTGCGGGCCGCGGTTGAAGACCGTGACCGCGTCGTCGGTGATCGTCGTCGCGCACTCGACCTCGGCCATCCGCTCGAGCGGGTAGCCGAGGAAGGCGTGGACCGGCGGGGTGTGCTCGACCTCGGTGAAGTTGTCGAGGACGACCTCGAGGGGCGCCTGGACCCGCCGGCGGAGCGTCGTCACCCGGCCGTGGCCGCTGATGTCGACGAAGGGGAAGGGCATGTCGCTGCCGGCCCGGCGGATCCAGAGGAGGCCGTGGCGCTCGACCGCCTCCCAGGCGCGCGCGCAGGGCCTCGCGGTCGGCGTCCCCGGGGCCTGGCCGCGGCCGTCGGTCGCCCAGCGCCAGCCGTGGTAGGGGCACACGAGCTGACCCGCGTCGACCCGCCCGCGGTGGAGCGGGAAGCCGCGGTGGGGGCAGGTGTTGTCGAGCGCGCCGAGGCGCGGGCCGTCGCGGAACAAGACGACGTCGGCGCCCGCGAGGGTGACCTTGAGGGGCCGCCGCCGCCGGAGCTCGCGGCTGAGGGCGACCGGGTGCCAGTGGTCGAAGAGCGTCATCGCCCGCCCCCGGCGATCGCGGCCGCGACCCGCTCGGCCTCGCGGGCGATGTCGTGGATCTGGCCGGTGAGGGGGTTGCGAAAGCCGACGAAGAAGAGGCCGGGGGCCGCCTCGGCGCCGAAGACGGTCGGGTAGCCGCGCTCGTCGAGGAGCCCCTCGCTCCCCTCGAGGAAGGCGGCGATCCCGGCGCGGTAGCCGGTCGCCAGGATCACGACGTCGACCGGGTGGGCGGCGCCGTCGACGGTGTGGACGCCCTCGGCGTCGAAGCGCTCGATCCCGGGGATGACGACGATCTTGCCCTGGCGGATCAGCGCGACCGTGCCGACGTCGATGAGCGGGATCTGCTTCTCGCGGAGCACCTGCGAGACCGGGCCGAGCTTCGGCCGGCGGATCCCCCAGCGCGAGAGGTCGCCGACGACGAAGCGGAGGAGCGAGAGGGTGATCTTGTCGGCGAGCTTGGGGGGCAGGTGCTGCATGATCCGCAGCGAGGTGATCTGGGCCGGGAGCCCGAGGAGGTCGCGCGGGACCACGTGCACCGGCCCCCGGATACAGAGCTCGACGCTGCTCGCCCCGTGCTCCCAGAGGTCGAGCGCGATCTCGGCCCCGGTGTTGCCGGCCCCGACCACCAGCGCCCGCTTGCCGCGGAAGGGGCTCCCGTCGAGGTACTTCGAGGCGTGGAGGATCGCCCCCGTGAAGCCCTCCTCGCCCGGCCAGGTCGGCTCGTGCGGCACCCGGTTGTAGCCGGTGCAGACGACGACCGCGTCGGCGCGGGTGCTCCCCGAGGTGTGGGTGAGCTCCCAGGCGTCGCCTTCGCGGCGGACCCGGGTGACCTCCTCACCGAAGCGGGGCAAAAGCTCGAATTTGGCGGCGTAGGCCTCGAGGTAGTCGACCACGTCCTGGCGCGCCGGGTAGGTCGGCACCTGCTCCGGCCACCCGAGCCCCGGGAGCGCCGAGTGCTCCTTGACGGTGTGGAGGTGGAGGCGGCGGTAGTGGTTTCGCCAGGTCGAGCCGACCGCCTCGGACCGCTCGAGGATCGTCGGGTTGAGGCCGCGGCGCCTGAGGCAGGCCGCGACCGCGAGCCCGGAGGGGCCGGCCCCGAGGACGACGACGCGCTTCTCCGACATCGGCCGAGGATATCGCAACCCGGGGCGCGGCCTCCCGCCGATGACGACGGCCCGGCCGCGCGAGGAGGGCGCAGCTCGGGCGCCTGCTAGGACGCGAGCTGGGTCGCGTGGTCGATCCACGCCTGCACGAGGTGGACCTGGTGGGCGACGGTCCACGCCCCGTCGCTCTCAAAGCGCCAGCCGTTGAGCCAGAGGCGGGCGCCGCGGAGGCGGGCGAGCTTGCGGTGGAGGTAGACGAGGTCGCCGCCGTGCTCGAGGAGGACGCGGCGGAGCCCGTGTCGGCCCTCGAGCGGCCCCCAGAGCGCGAGGCGGTGCCAGGGCTTGCCGTCGATCTCGAGGCGCTCCAGGTGCTCGGGGAAGGCGGCCTCGGCGTGGGTGAGGAGGCCCTCGAAGTCGTGGGCCCGCGAGGCCCGGAACTCGAGCGCGAGGTGCTCGGGCGCCGGCCGCTCGCCGAGCTCGCGGGTGAGGCCGAGGCGGAGGGCGTGGTAGACCCCCTCGACGACCCCGGGGAGCCCCGGCGAGAGCTCGATCAGCGCGTCGATCGCCGGCGAGCGCCGGGCGCCCGCGAGGTGGGCGACGATCGCCCGCTGGCGCCCCGGCAGCGCCCGGGCGAGGGCGACCAGGCGGGCGCAGGTGGCTGCGTCGAGCGGCGCGGCGAGGCGCACCTCGAGCTCGCGGAGGGCGTCGCTCGCCGAGCCCGTGGCGGCGCCGCGGACCTCAGCGTCGCCGCTCAACGGTGCTCCCGGATCGCCCGGTCGATCTCCCGCTTCTGGTCGCGCTCCTTGATCGACGCCCGCTTGTCGTGGACCTTCTTGCCCCGACAGAGGGCGATCTCGACCTTGATGAGCCCGCCCTTGGCGTAGACCTTGAGGGGGATGATGGTCAGCCCCTCCATCCGCACCGCCTCCGAGAGCCGGTCGAGCTCGCGGCGGTGGAGGAGGAGCTTGCGCGGCCGGATCGTCACGTGGTTGCGGGCGTGGGCGAGGACGTACTCGGCGACGTGGGCCTGGTAGAGGAAGAGCTCGTCGCCGCGGAACTGACAGTAGGCCTCGGTGAGGCTCATCTTGGAGTCGCGGATCGACTTGACCTCCGAGCCATAGAGCTCGATCCCGGCCTCAATGCGCTCGATCACCTGGTACTCGTGGAGCGCCCGGCGGTTGGCGGCGAAGACCTGGCCGTCGCGATCTTTGGTGGTCCGGGGCACGGGGAGAAGGGAGGCTACGGGAGGGCCCGGAGGAGGGCAAGCCCGACGACCTCGGCGGCCCCGGCGGCGTAGAGGGCCGCGCGGCCGGCCGCCAGCGTCGCGCCGGTGGTGGTCACGTCGTCGATGAGGAGGATCCGGCGGCCGGCGATCGCCTCCTTTGGAGCGCGGGCGACGAAGGCCCGCCGGAGGTTCTTGGCCCGCGCCCGGCGATCGAGGTCGGTCTGCGGGGCGGTCGCCCGGGTCCGCCGGAGGAGGCGGGGCGCGAGGCGGGGGCGGGGCCCGGCCGGCCAGCTCCGATGGAGCCAGAGGGCGAGGAGGGCGGCCTGGTCGTAGCCGCGGGCGAGCGCCCGGCTGCGGTGGAGGGGGATCGGCGCCAGGAGATCCCAGGGTCCCCGCTCGAGCTCGGGGGCGCCGCCGAGGAGGCGACCGAGGGGGCCGGCGAGGGCCGGCTGCCCGCCAAACTTGAGGCGGGTGACCGCGCTCCGGAGCGGCCCCTCGTAGGCGAAGAGGGCGCCGATCCCGTCCTGGGCGCGGGCGGCCGCCGGCAGCGGGACCGCCTCCGGGGCACAGGCGGTGCAGAGGGGGAGGGGCGGCGCGGCCTCGCGGAGGAGGAGGCCGCAGCCGACGCAGGTCGCCGGGAGCAGGAGTCGAGCGAGCACCCGGGCGGGGTCGGCCGTCGACCGGCTCCGTTGCGCCAATTTTTTGGAGCATGTCCCTTGGGACATGTTTTTCCGGCGCTGACGGGGGAGATCTCACCCCTGAGAACGGGCCACCCTCCGGTGTGCAAGTATGTGCGATCCCCGCAGACGTCCGCCCGGTGGAGCTGCATCTCGCGGGGGACGGGACGCCAGCGGGCTGCGAACACACTTGCGCACCCAACGCCCGGATCCCCCGTGGGGATCCTCGTTGCATGTGCACCGGACACGAATCGCCGAATTGGAGATCGCCTGGAGATCGCTCGCCTCTGCGAATGTGTCGAAGTCGGCGGATACCATCGACCGGCGATTGGCAAGAGGCCGCGGAGCCCGCGAATTGCCCTCAAAAGCGACGAATTCGTCGATTGTCGTGTCTCGCCCCCAAACGCCCGATGAAGCCCACGAATTTCACTGTTTCGAGGAAATGGCGTGGATCGCAGCCCTCATATCGGGAAGAAATAGAAGAAGGAGGATCGACCATGACACCACGCGATCTCGGATCTCTCGCCGCTGCCCGGCGCTTGACGTCGGCTCCGTTCGTGGTTTCCCCGGGTGACCTCGCGGCCCACGTCGAGTCCACCTTCCTCGGCGAGGTCGTCGGCGCCTGCGAAGAGTGCCTGACCACCGGCGCGATCGTCGGCGACGACGGCGGCTGGCCCCGCGGGATCCCCCCGCAGCTGGTCGCCGGCCGGGCGATCGCGGCGCTGACCCGCGCCCCGGCGCTGGCGGGGGCCCGCGTCGAGGTCCGCGACGCCGGGCGGATCCGGTCATCCGGGCCCTGCGTCGTTGGCGAGCCGCTCGTCGCCTGGGCGGAGGTCCGGGCGCTCTCGCGCTGGCAGCCCGGGCTCGCCTACCTCACCCTCGACGTCAGCGTCCGCCGACCGCAGGGGCGCGAGCTCGTCGCCTTCGAGCTCGTCCTCGAGGTCGAGGCGGCCGAGGTCGACGCCGCCTGAGGTATCCTGGGGCCCATGCCGCGCCGGCTCGGGCCCCTCCTCTTGATCGCCGCCGCCGCCCTCGCGGCCGCCTGCGATCGTGACAGCGCCGCCGCCGACGAGATCCTCGATCAGATCGAGCGCGACGACTTCCGCAACTCCTACGAGCGGGCGCCCCGCTGGGATCGGCGGCTGCGGACCGAGGCCTCGCCCCACGGCTACTGGATCGACATCTACGTCAACGAGACGATGAGCGACGCGATCGCCGCTGGCGTGCCGATCGACGCCTGGCCGCAGGATTCGCTGGTGGTCGCCGAGGGCTGGACGACCGAGGACGACGAGGGCCGCGAGTTCCTCCTGGTGATGGCCAAGTCGGACCCGGCGACCAACGCCTGGTCCTGGTACGAGTGGCGCGGCGAGGACGACCTGATCTACGCCGCGCCGGAGGTCAGCCAGTGCGTCCGCTGCCACGAGGCTGGCGAGGACCTGGTGCGGTCCTTTGAGCTGCCGCCGATCATCGATCCCTAGGCGCGCCTAGATGACCTCGAAGACGTCCGCGACCGCGTGCACGCCCTCGCCGCCGCGGACCGTCACGCGGTAGACCCCCTCCGCGAGGGCGGGGAGGGCGATCGGCCCGGCGAGCGCGTCCTCGGCGATCTTCAGGCGGTGCAGCGGCTCGCCGCCGGCCGCCGCCGCGATCTCCACCTCGAGATCACCCGGCGCCTCGCTCGGCTCGATCCGCGCCTCGATCGGCGCGTCGGCGGCGTAGAGATCCTCGATCTCGAGATCGAGCGTGACCTCGTCGTCGGCGAAGAATTGCATGAGGTCGATCGTCGCCCCGCTGATCACCCCCTCGATGTGGTGGAGCACCTCGGGGGCGTTGTGGAGGGTCGCGTGCTTGGTCGCGACGAAGAACTCGCGGCCGGCCCGCGAGAGCTCGATCGGCGTCGCCGAGATCCGCGAGACGGTCGCGTCGCCGTCGATCTGGCGCCCGCGGATCGAGTCGTCGGCGATCACCTTGCCGCTCGGGTCGAGGCGGGCCGAGACCTGGGTGCGCTGGCGGGTGCCGACGACCGGGTAGAGCGTGTAGCCCTCGGCCTCCCAGCGGGGGTCGCGGCGGTTGGTCTCGACCGCGGACTGGATCTCGCGGTTGAAGGCGAGGCCGGCGGCCGCCCGCGCGGGGTCGACCCCCGGGATCCCGGAGGTCTCGCCGGGGCGCCGGAGGACCCCGTCGCCGCCGTCGTAGCACTCCCAGATCGGCAGGAACTGGGTCGCGCAGGTGCACGACTTCACGAAGTCGCCGACGTCGACCTGGAGGGGGCCGACGCCCATCGTCATCCCGTTGGCGAGGGAGGTGAGCGCCTTGATCGCGCCGCGGTGCGGGGTGCCGAGGGTGATGAGGGAGCGGGTGTCGACCCAGCCGCCGAGGCACTCGAGGTAGTAGCGGGCGACCAGGCCGCCCATCGAGTGGGCGATCAGGGCGACCTGCGCCCCGGGGTCGCCGATCCGCTCGCGCCAGGCGCGGAGGCGGGGCTCGATCGCCCGCGCGAGGGTGCGGGCGGCGTAGCGGATGTCGCGTCGCCAGTCGTAGGGGTGCTCGTAGTAGTTCACGCCCTCGCTGAGCTCGAGGCGGGCGCGGAGGTTGTGGAGGACCGGCCCGTAGAGGTCGATCTTCCAGAGCCCCGGGAGCATGTGGACGCCGTCGACCAGGCGGGTGGCCTTGATCCCGTCGCCGATGTCGTCGTCGGTCGGCGAGTCGGCGCCGAGGCGGAGGGCGGCGATCGTCGCCCCGCGCGAGAGAAACGCGCGGGCGGCCATCCCGGCGCTCGGTCGCCAGAGCGCCTCGCCCTCGCGCTCGAGGACGGAGCCCATCAGGCCAGGGACGAAGACCACGAGATCACGACACGCCAATTGACCTTCGACCCGCATCCGCCGTCCTCCTCAGGAGAATGTCTCATCGACCAGGAACCAAGAGACACGCGAGGTGCCCTGGTCACCAGGATACGTCCGCGCTCGCGGCCGCGGCAAGGCGCGCGGGCGCCCCTGCGGCTGGCCGGCGCGCTCCAGCGCGCGGCTAGCCGATCTTCCGCTTGATCGCCGGGTGCTGGGCGAGCGAGAGGACCCCGTGGAAGCGCCCGGCCACCAGCCGCTTGAGCCGCCACATCAGCTTGCCGTCGATCTGCGGGACGACGTAGAGGTCGTTGCGCTCGAGGCCGGCGAGCGCGACCTCGGCGATCGCCTCGGCGCTCCAGCGCGCGCCGGTGACCAGGCGGGTGGTCGTGTCGCTCAGCTTGGTCGGCGCCCGCGTCTGGGTGTGGATCTGCGAGCGGAAGAAGGTCGGGCAGAGCGCCGTGACGTGGATCCGCTCGCGCTTCAGCTCGGCGTGGAGGGTCTCCGAGAGGGCGACGACGCCGGCCTTGGTGACGTTGTAGGGGGCCATCATCGGCGCCGAGAGGAGGCCGGCGGCCGAGGCGACGTTGAGGATGTAGCCGCCGCCCGCCGCCCGCATCCGCGGGACGAAGGAGTGGCAGCCGTAGATCACGCCCCAGAGGTTGATGTCGACCGCCCAGCGCCAGTCCTCGAGGGAGACCTCGCCGACCCGGCCGACGACGGCGACGCCGGCGTTGTTGGCGAGGATGTCGGCGCCGCCCCAGCGCTCGTCTGCGCCCTCGGCCAGCGCCTCGACCTGCGCCGGGTCGCGGACGTCGCAGGCGACCGCGTGCGCCTCCGCGCCGCGATCGCGCGCGGCCGCGGCCGTCTCGGCGCAGCTCGCCGCGTCGATGTCGGCGAGGAGGAGGCGGGCCCCGCGGGGAGCGAGGGCGAGGGCGAGGGCGCGGCCGAGGCCGCTGCCAGCGCCGGTGATCACCGCGCGAGGCGCTCGTGGGAAGGGCATCGCGCGGACCCTAGCAGGTCACCCAGGGCGCGGGAAGGTCGGCGCTGCGGCGCTACACCTCGTGGTCCTTGTCGCCCTCGCGCCAGACCACCTTGTAGAGGTCGCCGCGGCGATCGAGCCAGGGCCGGACCGCGCCGGTCCGCCGGGTCCGCCGGAGGACCTCGAGGTCGAGCTCGTGGACGACCATCGTCTCGACGTTCGGGGTCGCCTCCTCGGCGATCCCGTCGCGGGCGAAGGGGAGGTCCGAGGGCGTGAGGATGCAGGCCTGGCCGTAGTGGATGTCGGCGCCGTCGACGAAGGGGAGGTTGCCGACCGGCCCCGCGAGGATCGCGTAGATGTGGTTCTCGATGCAGCGCGCCTGGGCGCACGAGCGCACCCGCAGGTAGCCCGAGCGGATGTCGGTGTTGAAGGGGACGAAGAGGAGGTTCGCGCCCTTGGCCGCGGCGATCCGCGCGGCCTCCGGGAACTCGACGTCGTAGCAGATCAGGATCGCTATTTTGCCGCGGTCGGTGTCGAAGACGCTGACCCGGTCGCCCGGCGAGACCCCCCACCAGTGGGCCTCCGACGGGGTGATGTGGAGCTTGTACTGCTTGTCGACGGAGCCGTCGCGGCGGAAGAGGTAGGCGATGTTGTAGAGCGTCTCGTTCTCGACCGCGAGGTGCGAGCCGCCGATGATGTTGACGTTGTAGCGGATCGCGAAGTTGGTGAAGAGCTCGACGTAGCGGGCCGTGAACTCGGAGAGGCGGCGAGCGGCGAGGCCCGGGCGCTCGGCCGGGACCAGCGCGAGGAGCTGGTTGGTCAGGAGCTCGGGGAAGAGGAGGAAGTCGATCCGGTAGTCACTTGCGGTGTCGATGAAGAACTCGCACTGCTGGGCGAAGGCCTCGAAGGAGTCGATCGCCCGCATCTGGTACTGGACGGCGCCGACCCGGACGCTCCGCGGCGGCCGCGGCCTGTCGCTCGGCTGGTGCGCGGGGTTGAGCCACTCCATCAGGACCGCGTGGCCGAGCGACTCGGCGTCGCTCGGGAGGTAGCCCTGGATCACCAGGCGGATCGCGAAGCCGTTGGCGAGCTGGGCGGTCAGCACCGGATCCTTGAGCTCCTTGCGGACGACCTTGCGGACGTAGGCCTCGGCGCTGAGGCGCTTGGCGTGCTTGTGGAAGTTGGGGATCCGCCCGGCGATCATGATCGCCCGGAGGTTGAGGCGGCGGCAGAGCTCCTTGCGGGCCTCGTAGAGCCGGCGGGCGAGGCGGAGGCCGCGGAACTCGGGATCGACGGCGATGTCGATCCCGTAGAGGGTGTCGCCCTCGGGGTCGTGGTTCTTGATCGTCCCGCCGGCGCTGACCTGGTTGAAGGAGTGCCAGCCGCCGAAGGCCTCCTCGGAGACCAGGAGCGAGGAGGAGGTGGCGACCAGCCTGCCGTCGAAGGTCACGCAGATCTGGCCGTCGCCGAAGGTCGTCAGGAGCGACTCGAACTGCTCGGGGGTCCAGGGGTGCATCCCCGGGAAGCAGCGGCGCTGGAGCTCCTGCACCGCCTTGAGGTCGGTCCTGCGGAGGCGGCGGAGGATCACCCGCCCGTCCTTCTTCTGGCTCTCGGGTCGGCGGGGGGTCTTGCCCGCGCGGGCCCCCTCGCTGCGGCTCTTTTCGGACATGGCCCGACGCTACCACAGCGCCGGATCGCCTCCGATGCGGTCAATTGCGAGCCATCGCCGCCCGCACGGGCGGGGGGAATTGCGATAGCCTGAGCCCGCACGACGGTGATGTCGGACGACGGCGAGATCGGTCCAGGACCCGCAGACCCGGCGGGCGGCGCCTCCAGGTGGGTCGACGCGCTCGCCGAGTGGTTGGCGACGATCGCCGATCGACGGCCGCTCGCCGAGCTCCTCGATCGCGTCGTCGATCGCCTCGCGGCGACCGGCGCTCGGATCGTCCGCGTCGACGGCGAGGTGGTCGCCGCCCGCTGGCGGGGCGAGGCGCCGCGCTGGGACGTCACCGCGGGGCCGCGCGTCGCCGGCGAGCTCCGCGAGCGCGGCGACCGGGTGGCGGCGACGATCGCCGCCCGCGGTCAGGTGCTCGGGGCGCTCGAGCTCGTCGGCGTCCGCCTCGAACCCGGCGCCGGCGCGGCCCTCCGCGGCCTCGCCAGCGCGCTCGCGCGGGCGCTGCCGGCCGGCGACGACGAGGAGCTCCGGCTCATCGTCGACTCGACCCCGGCCGCGCTCTGGCGGACCGGCGTCGACGGCCGCTGCGAGCTGGTCAATCGGGCCTGGCTCGATCTCACCGGGACGACCCTCGAGGAGAACCTCGGCGAGGGCTGGGTGACGGCGATCCACCCCGAGGATCGCGGCCGGGTCAGCGCGGGCTACCGCGCCGCCTTCGCCCGCCAGGAGCCCTTCGCCTTCGACTTTCGGATCCTCCGCGGCGGCCACGAGGAGGCCTGGCTGATGACCATCGGCCACCCCCTCCGCCGCCGCGATCGCTTCCTCGGCTACGTCGGCATGGCGATCGACATCGGCGAGCGCCGCCGCGCGCTCCTCGACGTCGATCGCTTCTTCCACCTCTCGGTCGACGTCCTCTGCGTCGCCGGCTTCGACGGCCGCTACCGCCGGGTCAACCCGGCCTTCGAGCGGATCCTCGGCTATGGCGCGGCCGAGCTCTGCGCCCGGCCCTACATCGACTTCGTCCACGTCGACGATCGACCGGCGGTCCGCGCGCTCCTCCGGCGCCTGGTCGCCGGCGAGCGGGTCGACGAGCACGAGTACCGGATGCGGACCAGCGGCGGCGCCTTCCGCTGGCTCGCCTGGAACGCGATCGCGGTCCCCGAGGAGGGGTCGATCTACGCGGTCGCCCGCGACGTCACCGAGCGCAAGGAGGGCGAGCGCGAGCTCCTCGCGGCCCGGGAGGTCGCCGAGAACGCGATCCGGACCAAGGGCGAATTCCTCGCCCGCGTCAGCCACGAGATCCGGACGCCGATGAACGGCGTGATCGGCATGACCGGCCTCCTCCTCGACTCGACCCTCGGGTCGGCGGAGCGCGAGTACGCCGAGACGATCCGCAAGTCGGCGAGCGCGCTCCTCACCCTGATCAACGACATCCTCGACTTCTCGAAGATCGAGGCGGGCAAGCTGACGATCGAGCCGGTCCCCTTCGACCTGGCGATCGCCCTCGACGAGGTCACCGATCTCCTGGCCCCGCGGGCGCGCGAGCGGGGGATCGAGTTCATCGTCCACCTCGCCCCCGACGCGCCCCGCTTCCTGGTCGGCGATCCCGGGCGGATCCGCCAGATCCTCCTCAACCTCGCCGACAACGCGATCAAGTTCACCGACCGCGGCCACGTCTTCATCAACGTCTCCTGCGTCGAGCAGGAGAGCGGCCGGGCGCGCCTCCGCTTCGCGGTCCACGACACCGGGATCGGCATGAGCCCGGAGGATCAGCGCCTCCTCTTCGAGCCCTTCTACCAGGCGGACGCGGGCTCGACCCGGCGCTTCGGCGGCACCGGCCTCGGCCTGGCGATCTGTCGCCAGCTCGTCCAGCTCATGGGCGGTGTGATCACCGTCGAGAGCGCGCCCGGTCGGGGATCGACCTTCGCCTTCACGCTCCCCTTGCCCAAGGACCAGGCCCCCCACGGCGACGGCCGCGACTTCGTCGACCTCGCCGACGTCCGGGTGCTGGTGGTCGACAACCACCGGATCAACCGCTGGATGCTCCGCGAGCAGCTCCTCAGCCTGGGGGTCCGGCCGACGGTCTGCGCGACCGCCGAGGAGGCGCTCGGCCAGCTCCGCGGCGGGGTCCGGGCGGCCGATCCCTACCGCCTGGCGATCGTCGACGCCGAGCTCGTCTGCGCCTCCGGGGAGCCGCTGAGCGCGGTGATCCGCCGGGAGGTCACGCTCGCCGCGACCACCGTGATCAACCTCGTCGCCTACGGGGTGCGCTCGGCGTCGGGGAGCGCGAGCCTGGTCAAGCCGGTGCGCCTGGCCGCGCTCCGCGAGACCCTCGGGGCCGCGCTGCGGGCGGGCGCGAGCGCGACCCCGGAGCCGGAGCCGGTCGAGGTCGGGCCGGCGCCGCGCTTCCACGGGCGGGTGCTGGTGGTCGAGGACAACGCGATCAACCAGCGGGTGGCCACGCTGATGCTCGAGCGCCTCGGCTGCCGGGTCGACGTCGCCGCCGACGGCCTCGAGGCGGTGACGATGGTCGCCCAGATCCCCTACGACCTGGTCTTCATGGACTGTCAGATGCCGGAGATGGACGGCTTCCAGGCCGCGCGGATGATCCGCCAGGGCGAGCGCGCCAGCCGGCGGGTGCCGATCGCGGCGATGACCGCCCACGCGCTCCCTGAGGACCGCCAGCGCTGCCTCGACGCCGGCATGGACGAGTACCTGAGCAAGCCGGTGCAGCACGGCGAGCTGGTCCGGGTCGTCGGCAAGTACCTGGCCGATGAGGCAGATGAGTTGGAGGGCGCAGAGGCGCCGGCGGAGGCCGCGGCGGAGGCGGCCGACGGCCCCCAGGCCCCGGCCTTTGATCCCGCGATCCTGGAGCAGCTCGAGCTCCTGGTCGACGACGTCAGCGGCGGCCTCGTCGAGGCCCTCCTCGCGCCCTTCGTCGTCTCCGCCCGGGGCGCGCTCACGGCGATCGAGGCGGCGCTCGGCGCCGGCGACATCGAGCTCCTCGCGCGCCTCGCCCACAAGCTCAAGGGGTCGAGCGGGACCCTCGGCGCGACCGAGGTCGAGCGCCTCTGCTCGGAGCTGATGGGCGCGGGGCGTGAGTGGCCGGAGGACGAGGTGCGGGCCCGCGTCAGCGCCCTCCGGCGGGCGATCGATCGGGCCGCGGTCGCGGTCGCGGCGATGGCCGCCTAGCGCCCGGTGAACTTCGGCGGCCGCTTCTCGACGTAGGCGGCGAGCCCCTCGCGGGCGTCGTCGCCGGTGAAGAGGCGCTGCTGGAGCTCGCGCTCGAGCGCGAGGCCGTCGCCGAGGCTGAGGTCGGCGCCGGTCTGGCAGGCCCGCTTGATCAGCCCGACCGCCCGCGAGGGCGCGGCCGGCGGGACGAAGTTGGAGGCGTAGTCGCGGACCTTGGCGAGGAAGTCCTCCGGGCCCTCGGCGTCCCAGACCTGGTTGACGATCCCGAGCTCGGCCGCGCGATCGAAGTCGAAGACCTCGGCGCCGATCATCACCTCGATCGCCTTCGACTTGCCGAGGAGGCGGACCAGCCGCTGGGTGCCGCCGGTGCCCGGGAGGACGCCGAGCTTGACCTCCGGGAGGCCGCACTTGCCGGCGCCGCGGCGGGCGATCCGGAGGTCGGCCGCGAGCGCGACCTCGAGGCCGCCGCCGACGCAGTGGCCGTTTAGCGCGGCGATCACGAGCTTCGGCGTCTGCTCGAGGCGCTGGAGGGTCTCGTTGGCGTGGAGGCAGAAGTTGTACTTGAACTCCGGATCGGCGCCGCGGAGCATGCCGATGTCAGCCCCGGCGCAGAAGAACTTGGAGCCGGCGCCGACGAGGATGATGACGTGGACGTCGCTGGCGAAGCGGGCCTCGAGGATCGCGGCGTCCAGCTCGCGCATCATCTCGTAGGAGTAGCAATTGGCCGGCGGGACGTTGATCGTGATCTGGGCGATGCCGAAGTCAGCGCTGTACTCGACGAGGGACATGGGCGGAGCATACACTTTGCGGCCGTGACCACCCCAGACGGCGTCGGCGTCCACGTCCATCGGCAGCCGGTCCGCTTCGGCGACTGCGATCCCGCGGGGATCGTCTACTACCCCCGCTTCCTCCACTTCTTCCACGAGACGATGGAGACCTGGTTCCTCGAGGCCCTCGACTACCCCTACGATCGGGTGATCCTCGGGCGGCAGATCGGCTTCCCCTCGGTCCACTGCCACGCCGACTTCCGGGTCCCCTGCAAGATGGGCGACGTCCTGGCGATCGAGCTCCGGGTCCTCCGCCTCGGCCGCTCGTCGATCCACTTCGACTACCGGGTGCGGGGCGAGGGCGATCCGCCGGGCGAGCCGCGCCTCACCGGCGGCACCGTCTGCGTGGTCATGGACCTCGACCCGAGCTCGGCGAATTTCCGGCGCTCGCTGCCGATCCCGCCGGGCCTGCGCGGGCGGATCGAGGCCTTCATGGCCGGCGCGGCGATCCCCAGGGGGGCGGCGGACGAGGTCGACGCGGCCGACGCGGCGCTCGCGGCCGAGGCGGGGGCGGCGAGGGCAGGGGAGGGCGCGTGAGCGCGCCGGGCCTCGGGCCGCTCGCGCGCCTCGGGGTCGCCGCCCGCCGCGGCTTCGGGCGCCTGACGCCGGAGCCCTTCGTGATCACGGTCGGCCTCGGCGCCCTCGTCGGCGTCGCGGCCCTCCTCCACCTCGTCGCCGGCGGGGCCTCGGCGGGCGCGGCCGGGGCGACGCTCCTCGGGCGCTGGCAGGGTGGCGGCGGCCTCTGGGGGCTCCTCGCCTTTGCGATGCAGGCGAGCCTGATGCTGGTCCTCGGGAGCGCGCTCGCGTCGGCGCCGATCGTCCGCCGCGGGGTCGAGCGCCTGGCGACCCTGCCGCGGAGCGGCCGCGGCCTGGTGGCGATGACCGCGGCGATCGCGATCGCCGGCGCGCTGATCAACTGGAGCGTCGGCCTCGTCGCCGGGGCGATCGTCGCCCGCACGGCCGGCCAGGAGGCGCGCCGCCGGGGCTGGCGGCTCCACTATCCGCTCCTCTGCGCCGCCGGCTACGCCGGGATGATGGCCTGGCACGGCGGCCTCAGCGGGACCGCGCCGCTCAAGGCGACGACCGAGAAGGACATGGTCGAGGTCCTCGGCGCGGAGCTGGCCGCGCGGGTCGGGACGATCCCGCTGAGCGAGAGCCTCTTCGGCGATCTCAACCTCTGGGTGAGCGGCGGCCTCCTGCTCCTCGGGCCGCTCCTCTTCGCCCTCCTGACCCCGGCGGAGGGGGCGGATCCCGATCCCGCGGCCGCGCCGGCCCACCTCCCGGTGCATGAGGCGGTCGAGCCCGCGCCCGCCGATCGCCTCGAGGCGATCGAGCGCTCGCCGATCATCACCTGGCTCCTGGCGCTGCCGATGGCCGCCGCGCTGGTCCACTTCGCCGCCACCCGCGGGATCGCCGAGCTCGACCTCAACACCGTCAACCTCGCGCTCTGGCTCCTGGCGATGCTCCTCCACGGCCGCCCCCACCGCTTCCTCGCCGCCTGCGAGGAGGGGATCCGCGGCTGCGTCGGGATCTTCCTCCTCTTCCCGCTCTACGCCGGGATCATGGGGCTGATGAGCGCCTCCGGGCTCTCGCAGCGGCTGGCGGCGCTCTTCGCCGACGTCGGCGGCGAGCTCTTCGCGGTCGTCACCTTCGCCGCCGCCGGCCTCCTCAACCTCTTCGTCCCCTCGGGCGGCGGGCAGTGGGCGATCCAGGGGCCGATCCTCTGCGAGTCGGCGCTCGCCCGCGGCCTCTCGCCGGCCGACGCGATGATGGCGATGGCCTATGGCGACCAGTGGAGCAACATGCTCCAGCCCTTCTGGGCGATGCCGCTGCTGGCGATCACCGGGGTGCGCGCCCGCGACATCGTCGGCTACTGCGCGCTCTGGATGGCGCTCGGCGGGCTCTGGATCGTCGCCTGTCTCTTTGTGCTGGTCTAGCGAGCGCGTCGGCGCCCGTCAGAGCATCACGTGACAGCCGCCGCAGCCGAAGCTCTCGGGGTTGTTGGGGTCGTAGGGCGGGTAGCCGAGGAGATCGCCGGCGCTCTGCATGACCTTGAACATCGGCGTGTCCGGGAGGTCGTTCTTGTTGAAGTACTTGGGATCCCAGGTCTCGGGCATCGCGAAGTTGAGCGGCTTGGTCGCCGGCATCGCGTAGCTCCCGCCGCCGAGATCGGCGCCGTGGCAGTGGGTGCAGGTGAAGTCCGCGTAGAGCAGGGGATCGATCCCCTGGAGGATCGGCGCGATCGTCGGGACCATGCAGGTGGCCATCCACTCCTGCTTCCAGGCCATGTCGGCGCCGAGGTCCCAGGCGTCGACCCCACACTCGATGGTGATCGGGCCGCCCGTGTCGGTGGTCGTGTCGCCGCTGGCACCCGTGGAGGTGTCGGCGCTGGTGCTCGTGGAGGTGTCGGTGCTGGCGCTCGTCGTCGTCGTGTCACCCCCGCTGGACGTCGTCGTGTCGCTCCCGCCGCTCGAGCTCGATCCGCCGGAGCCCGTCGTCGAGCTCGTCGCGCCCGTTGACTCGCTCTCGCCGCCCGTCGACGCGCCGCCGCTCGTCGTCGGATCGGTGGCCGTGGTGGTGCCCGCGGTGGAGTCGGTCGAGCCGCTGCAGGCGAGGAGGATGGAGAGGACGAGGGGGGCTCGGGGCGGTGGAGGGTGCATCGGCGACGCGCATTCGAGACAAGGCCAAGAGCGACGGAGGCGCCTCGCCACGCCCTCCGCCTCGGAGCGACATCGCGGACACCACGAGCCCCGCGCAGGAGACCCGCTTCCTGGGCTCCTCCGACCCGCGAGAGCTTTCGTAGGTTTCGGGGGGAGGGCCGTGTGTCTGCGCCATCGGCGCGGGGCACCGGCTCGAGGCTCTGATCGTGGGGGGATCCGCGGGCCGCGGCGCGGGGTCCTCACCAGGCTGTTCTTTCGGCCATGTACCCGAAGTCGCCGCAAACGAGGCCGAACGAGCGCTGATCGCAAATTTTGCGGTCAGGCGCGAGAACATCCTCGGGCAAGGTTGGCGCTAGCACGCCATGAAGATCGACACCCGCTCGCTGCCCCTCGCCCTCGCCCTCGCCCTGCCCTTCGCCGGCTTCGCCGGGTGCGAAAAGCCCAAGCAAGAGACCGAGGAGCCCTCGCCTCCGCCGGTCGCCGGTGAGCCCGAGAAGGCGCCCGAGGGCGAGCCCGAGAAGGCGCCCCCGCTGGTGGATGCCTGGTACAACGACGTCGACGCCGACGGCGTCCCCGACTTCGTCGAGCTCGAGCTCCACAACGACCCGAAGATCGACGAGTGCATCGTCACCGCCTGCGGCGAGAAGGCCCGCGGCGGCGAGCTGGCCGAGCGGATCAACACCCTGATCATCATCGACGCCTCGGGCTCGATGGCCGGCAAGGCGGGCAAGAAGAAGAAGATGGACGCGGCCAAGGCGGCGGTCCAGCGCTTCGTCGACGTGATGCCCAAGGTCGACGTGATGAGCGTCGGCGTGATGGCCTTCGGCCACATCGGCGACAACACCGAGGCCAAGAAGGACGAGAGCTGCTCGCAGGTCCAGATGATCGCGCCGATGGCCGCCCCCGACAGCAAGGCGGTCGCGGCCGCGCTCAAGCCGCTGAAGCCCACCGGCTGGTCGCCGATCGCCCGCTCCCTCGAGGCGAGCACCCAGTTCCTCCCCGAGCAGATCGGCTCGATCAACCACATCATCCTGGTCGCCGACGGGATCGAGCGCTGCGACGGCGATCCCGTCACCGTGGCCCGCCAGCTCTTTGAGACCAACCACCTCACGGTGATCGACGTCGTCGGCTTCGGGATCGAGGCCAACGAGGACCGCGAGGCGCTCAAGGCGATCGCCGCGACCACCGGCGGCCGCTACGTCGACGCGGCGACCGCGGCCGACTTCGATCAGGCCTTCAACGACCTCACGGTCGGGATCTGGGGGGTCTTCGACACCTGGCTCTGCGCCGTCGGCTCGGCGCCGCTCCTCCAGTGCTACGAGGAGCGCTCGACCGCGGCGATCGCCCGGACCGAGAAGGAGATCGAGTTCATGTCGCGCTACAGCGGCGGCGAGGAGGCGATCGCCACCCTCGAGAAGATCAAGACCCGGATGGAGGAGACGATGGAGGGCCGCAAGCGGGTCGTCACCACCTACAAGGTCAACCTCGACAAGATCAAGGCGGACGCCGACGTGATGCGGGCGCAGGCGGCGAAGAAGAAGTAGGCCGTCGCGGGCGCGCGGAGGGGTCGGTGCCTGCGGGCTCCGGCCCCTCGTCGCGAGGCGTCGCCGCCTGGTAGGTTCCGCCCATGAGCTTTCAACACGTCGCCCGCGCCGAGAAGATCGAGGCCCGCCTGCGCGCCTGGGCGGAGGGGAGGGCCTCGCCTAGGCGGCGCCGACCGGCGGCGGCGTGAAGGTCGTGTGGCCGGTGGTGGTCGTGTCGCCGCCACCGGTGGTGGTGGTGTCGCCGGCCGTGTCGCCGACGCTGTCGCTGAACGTGGTCTGGGGCGACGACGCGGTCCCCGGCTCGCCACCGCTGGTGTCGGTGTCGGTGTCGGTGTCGCTGTCCGTGTCCGTGTCGGTGTCCGCGTCGCCGGTGCTCGAGGAGCCGGCGCTCTCGGTGCCCGCGGGATCGGGATCGTCGCAGCCGGCGGCGAGGCCGAGCGGGAGGAGGAGGGCGGCGCTGGCGAGGAGTCTACGGAGGCGGTCGAGCATGGTCGGTTCCCTCTGGGCTGGCGTGGCGCGGCCGGCCCCGCACCTGCCGCAAATGACAGGCTCGGAGAGACAGGTTGATCCTCCCGGGTGTGCGCGCGCGGAGCAGGAGAAGGGGGCCGCGCGCGCTCCCTGCGGGGCAGGTCGCACCTCTACGACCCCAGCGCCGCCAGGGATGGTTTCAGCGAATTCGCCGGCAGGAGGCCGCTGGGGGCAGAATTACCAGTGTCACGTTCGAGAGGAATCACGGCCCTCGGCAGCAATGCGAGCTTCGGCCGGCCTCCTCGCGACGACGGGCGCCACCTCGAGGAGGCGGCGCCCGTCCGCGCCGGCGCGCTCGTCCGCGCCGGCCTCCTACTCGCCGATCACCGGCAGCGGGTCGGCGACCAGGAGCTCGCAGCCGGTCTTCGCCTTGACCTCGTCGACCGTGGTCCCGGGCGCGATCTCGGCGAGCAAGAGCCCCTCGGGGGTGACCTTGAAGTAGCCGAGGTCGGTGACGATCTCGTGGACGACGCCCTTGCCGGTGAGGGGGAGGGCGCAGCGATCGAGGAGCTTGGGCTCGCCGTTCTTGTTGTTGTGCTCCATCGTCACGATCACCCGGCGGGCGCCGGCGACCAGATCCATCGCCCCGCCCATCCCCTTGACCTTCTTGCCGGGGATCATCCAGTTGGCGAGGTCGCCCTCCCTGGAGACCTCCATCGCCCCGAGGATCGCGAGGTCGATGTGGCCGCCGCGGATCATCGCGAAGGAGTCGTGGGAGCCGAAGAACGACGCGCCCGGGAGGTAGGTGACGGTCTGCTTGCCGGCGTTGATCAGGTCGGGGTCGACCTCGTCCTCGGTCGGGAAGGGGCCCATCCCCAGCATCCCGTTCTCGGAGTGGAGGACGACCTCGATCCCCTCGGGGATGTAGTTGGCGACCAGGGTCGGCATGCCGATCCCGAGGTTGACGTAGTAGCCGTCGCGGAGCTCCTGGGCGACGCGCTGGACGATCTGCTCGCGGGTCATGGGCATCTTGGTGGCTCCTCGGCGGGCTCAGGTGGCGGCGGCGGGGCGGACGGTCCGAAACTCGATCGGCTTGTCGTAGCTCGGGCCCTGGATGATCCGCTGGACGAAGATCCCCGGGGTCTGGATCTGATCGGGGTCGAGCTCGCCGGCGGGGACCAGCTCCTCGACCTCGGCGATCGTGATCTTGCCGGCGGTCGCCATCGCCTGGTTGAAGTTGTTGGCGGTGCGGCGATAGATGAGGTTGCCGTGGGTGTCGCCGCGCCAGGCCTTGACCAGGGCGAAGTCGGCGTGGAGCGCCTTCTCGAGGACGTACCAGCGGCCGTCGATCTCGCGGACCTCCTTGCCCTCGGCGACCGGCGTGCCGTAGCCGGTCGGCGTGTAGAAGGCCGGGATCCCGGCCCCGCCGGCGCGGATCCGCTCGGCGAGGGTGCCCTGGGGGACCAGCGTGACCTTGAGCTGCCCCGAGAGGTAGAGGCGCTCGAAGGTCTTGTTCTCGCCGACGTAGGACGAGGTCATCGACCGCACCTGACCGGCGTCGAGGAGGAGGCCGAGGCCGACCCCGTCGATCCCGCAGTTGTTCGAGATGATGTCGAGGTCCCGCGCGCCCCGGGCGTGGACGGCCTTGATCAGGTTCTCCGGGTTCCCGCAGAGCCCGAAGCCGCCGACCATCAGGGTCGCGCCGTCGACGAGGTCGTGGATCGCCTCCGCGGCGCTCGCAAAGGTCTTGTTCATGGCGCGGCGATTGTTCCACGCCGCGCCGGTCGCTACAAGGGGCGGGCGGCCGCAGCGATCGCGCGGAGCTCGGCGATCGCCGCCCGGTAGTCGGATCCGTGGGCCTTCGAGCGGAGGACCGCCGAGCCGGCGACGAAGACCTCGGCGCCGTCGGCCGCGACCTCGGCGATCGTCGCCGGCGAGACGCCGCCGTCGATCTCGATCTGGGTGGCGAGGCCGCGCTCGACGATCGCCGCCCGCAGCTCGCGGATCTTCGGGCGCACGCCGGCGATGAAGCGCTGGCCGCCGAAGCCGGGGTTGACGCTCATCAGGAGGACGAGGTCGCAGAGCTCGAGGACGTGGACGATCGCCGAGACCGGGGTGTGGGGGTTGAGGACGACCCCGGCCCGCACCCGATCGCCGCCGTGGTGGGGGAGGCCGCGGATCTGGTCGAGGTTGCGGTGGAGGTGGCGGCAAGCCTCGGCGTGGACGGTGATCACGTCGGCGCCGGCGCTGGCGAAGTCGCCGACGTAGCGCTCGGGCTCCTCGATCATCAGGTGGCAGTCGAGGGGGCGGCGGGTGAGCGGCCGGATCGCCTCGACGACCATCGGCCCGATCGTGATGTTGGGGACGAAGCGACCGTCCATCACGTCGACGTGGATCCAGTCGGCGCCGGCCTCGTCGAGGGCCTGGACCTCGGCGCCCAGGCGGGCGAAGTCGGCGCTGAGGATCGACGGGGCGATCAGGGGGGCGGACGCGGCGGCGTGCGGGGCGGTCATCGCAGGGCGCGTAGTAGCACGGCTGGGCCGCGGCTGGGGCCGCGCCGTCGGTCGGCCCGGGGCGCCCCCCTCGACCGGCCGGGAATGCTGGCGGCGGCTTTGGCGGGCGCCCGGGAGCCGCTATCCTCGCGGCGATGACCGAGCGCGGCCAGCGGGTCCGGGCGCCCAAGCCCCTCGACGACATCCCGAAGATCAAGGTGGTCGGCCAGGCCCCCGATCTCTTCGGCGACTTCTACCACTCGGTCCTCAGCCGCTCGTGGCTCCGTCACCTCTCGATCGCCTGCGGGATCTTCCTCGGCGCCAACGCCCTCTTCGCGCTCCTCTACCTCCTCGATCCCGGCTGCATCGCCAACGCCGAGGCCGGCTCCTTCGCCGACGCCTTCTTCTTCTCGGTCCAGACGATGTCGACGATCGGCTACGGGGCGATGACCCCGGTGACCCGCTTCGCCAACATCCTCGTCACCTTCGAGGCGCTCTTCGGCACCCTCCTGGTCGCCGGCCTCACCGGGGTCACCTTCGCCAAGCTCGCGCGGCCGACCGCCAAGGTGCTCTTCACCCGCTGGCTGGTGATCCAGCCGCGCGACGGGGTCCCGCACCTGATGGTGCGGATGGCCAACTGGCGGCACAACAACGTCGTCGAGGCCCGCCTGCGGATGTTCACGCTCCGCATGGAGCGGACCCGCGAGGGCGACACGATCCGGGTGCCGGTCGAGCTCGAGCTGGTCCGCAACCAGACCGCGGTCTTCTGGATGAGCTGGACGGCGATGCACCGGATCGACGAGCGCTCGCCGCTCTACGGCCCCGACGCGCTCGATCGCCTGCGGGCGGAGGGCTCCGAGATCTTCCTGATCTTCACCGGCATCGACGACACCTTCTCGGCGGCGATCCACGCCCGCCACCGCTACCGGATCGACGACATCGTCGCCGGGGCGCGCTTCGCCGACATCCTCAAGGTGCTCCCCGACGGGACCCGGCTCATCGACTATCACAAGTTCCACGAGGTCGTGATGATCGACGGGTCCGAGGGCCCCCGCGCCCCTGCGCGCGAGTGAGCGGCCGGGCGCGCCGGGCTGGCCGCCTGCGCGCACGTCAATGTCCTCGGGGACAGGTCGTTTCCGACCAGCCAGGCGATCGTGCCGACGTCGACGCGGCCGATTGACGGGGAGCGCCGACGCTGCTTCGATGGCCCGGGGAGGTGGCGATGACGCGGGAGCGGAGCACATCGACGACGCAGGAGGCCGAGGGGTGGAGCCCGACGAGCGCGCCGGCGGGCCGGCGGCGCGAGGCGCCGATCGGCAACCAGGCCCTCCAGCGGGCGATCACCCGGCGCGGCGAGCTCGCGGTCGCGGCCCCCGATCACCCGGGGGAGCGCGAGGCCGACGCGGTCGCCGCTCAGGTCGTCCGCTCGCTCCTCGGCGGCGGGCCGGCGGCGCCCCGGCCGACCCAGGCGGGCGCGGCGATCCAGCGCAAGGGGGAGCCCGGCGCGGCCGCGACGACGCTCCGCCCGGCGATCGCTGGCGAGGTCGCGGCGGGCGGCGGCGGTCGTCCGCTCGCTCGCTCCTACCGCGCCCCCCTCGAGCGGGCCTTCGGCGGCGCCGACTTCGGCGGCGTCCGGATCCACGACGACGCCCGCGCCCACGCCCTCAGCCGCTCCCTCGACGCCCGCGCCTTCACCCACGATCGCGACATCTACTTCGCCCGCGGCGCCTTCCGCCCCGAGACCCGGGGGGGCCTCCACGTCCTCAGCCACGAGCTCGCACACGTCCTCCAGCAGGGGGGCCGCAGCCGCGGGACGATCCACCGCTATCACGCGGCCGTGCCGGCGAGCAACACGAGCGAGGACGAGGTCTCCTTCACGGTCAGCGGCAGCAACGTCTTCACCCATCAGGTCGAGGGCGAGCACGACTTCCTGACCGACGACTCGGTCGAGCGGGCGAAGAAGGCCGAGTCCGAGCGCACGGCGCTTGAACGGCCGCTCCAGGCCAAGCTGGCGACGACCGCTCCGGAGAGCGTCGCCCTCAACATCTCGGCGGGCGGCCACCTCGCGGTCGAGTCGCTCGGGTCCGACAAGAAGCAGGCGAAGGCCTACTACACCTCGGCGGAGCGCCTGCAGACGACCAACGAGGCGCTCGAGCGGGTCCGATCGGCCTTCCGGATGCGGGCGGTCTCCGGCCACACGATCAGCGTACGGACCACCGGCTCGCGGACGCTCCAGAAGGTCGAGCCGGAGAACGTCGACACCGACGTGCGCGGCACCGACATGGTGAGCAACCAGCAGTGCGTCGACATCTCCAAGGTCGTCGGCGGGGCCCACCGGACGGGGAAGGAGCGCGAGGCCCGGGTCCGCGACGCGGTCGGCACGGTCAGCCCCGAGCTATCGGGCATGCGGAGGCTCCTCGGGAGCACGGAGCTCGGCGGGGTCAAGGAGGCCAAGGGCAAGGAGTACGGCAGCCTCCGCGACACCGAGACGTACATCGACGGGATCAAGGACAAGCCCGAGGGCAAGGACCTCGTGCCCTTCGCCGCCAAGCTCAAGGTGGTGCGCGAGGCGATCCGCGACGGCCTGCCCGCGCCCACCGAGCTCCGGGACTTCGTCACCTCCTTCCTCACGTACCAGGAGTGGAGCGAGGTCGACGCGTTTCGGATCATCCACGCGGCGCTCCCCGAGTCCCAGGCGAAGAACCTCGACGGCCTCTTCCGCGAGCTCCTCCTGGTCCTCCAGCGCTTCGCCCTCTACACCACACTCAAAGCCGGCTCGTCGCCCGAGCTCGCCGGGAGCGCGGGGATCAACGAGGAGGCGCGGCCGGAGGTCGGCGACGCCTACAAGATCTCGTACCTCGAGTTCGAGCTCGGCAAGTGGAACTACCACTGGGCCGGCGTCGTCGCCCGCGACGGTGACGACTCCGTCACCCTCGAGAACTACACCCGCGACAACGCCAAGCGGATCGGCAAGACGGCCGATCCCCGCTGGTACTTCCAGATGTACGGCGTCGGCGATCAGTCCTTCCACCGCGTCCACACCGGTTCGAGCGGAGTGACGGTCACCCAGGCGGTGCGCACCGTGGACTCGACGACGTCGACGACGCCGGCGTCGGTGACGACCTCGAAGGAGATCGGCGAGGCGATCGCCAAGGCCCGCTTCGCGCTGATCAGCGGCTCGGTCGGCCGCAAGAGCAACGCCGACTACCTCAAGTGCCTGCGCCTCCTCCGGGAGTGCGAGGCGAAGGCGATCGAGGCGCGCCACAACCCCGAGGTCTACCGCTCGATCCTCGATCTCATCCCGGAGATCGAGAAGGCGGCCACGGCCGCCAAGAGCACGAAGTGGTTCGACACGGGGACCAAGCGCAACAAGGCGCTCACCAACCTCAAGACCGCGCTCACCGAGATCGAGACCAAGGTCCGGAGCGCGCTCGCCTGAGCGAGCGCGGCGGCTCATGGCGAGATCGTGTTGGTGTACTCGACGTAGTCGCGGCAGGGCTGCCCGCGGAGCGAGGGGCAGGGGGGCAGCGGCGTCTTGATCTCGGACCCCGGGAGCACCGGCAGGACGACGCTCGAGGGGTGGGCCTCGTCGTGGCCGACCGTGTGGATCGTCCCGTCGGGGACGTCGGCGACGATGAAGGTCCACGACGGGCGCGAGCCCCCCGGCGTGTCGATCGCCAGGCGGATCGACGAGCCCGCCCGGAAGGCGTGGGCGAAGGGGAAGAGCTCGACCCGCACCTGGATCCACTCGCCGGGCACCAGCGGCGCGGCGTCCTTCTCGAGGTGGGTGTGGATCGGCCGGAGCTCGGTGCTCTCGGGCGCGAGGCCGCGGTGGCTCGCGCGGAGCCAGCCGCTCTGGACGTAGATCTCCTTGCCGTCGGGGCGGACCTCGCTGAGGTTGACCTCGAGGTCAGCCTCGGTCGCGGTCGAGCGGATCCAGAGATCGACCGAGCCCGGCCCGACCATCACGGTGTCCTCGGCCAGCGGATCGCTGATGAAGACCGCGGCCTCGCCGGGCGCGTCGTGGGCCCACTGATAGGGCGGCAGCGACTTGTTGACGTCGCCCGAGGGGAGCGAGGTCGTCTTGGCGAGGGCGGGGTTGAAGACGTAGTCCGCCGAGCCGCCGTCGGGATCCGGCGGGGTGTCGACGAGGAGGCCCTTCGGCGAGAAGTACCAGCGCCGCGGCGTGAGTCCGGGGGCCGGCCACGAGGGGAGGTGGATCTCCCAGCTAGAGCGCGGGAGGCCGGGATCCTCGTCCGGGTGGGCGCCGGCCTCGAAGAGGATCCGGACGTCCTCCTCGGCCTCGTAGGAGGCGAGCGCCTGGTCGAAGGAGCCGGACATCAGGAAGCGATCGGGCGGGATCTCGAGGGCGGCGCCGAAGTAGCTCTCGAAGAGGAGCGGCGCGAGGGTGCGGACCAGCGGCGGGATCTCGGGGATCTCGCCGCGGACGTAGAACGAGAGGAAGTTGTGCCACTCGATCAGGATGTCGGGGGTGTAGCCGTCGGCGTGGACCCCGTTGTAGCCGGTGTAGCGGGTGATCGGCGCGCTCTCGAAGGCGCCCTCCCAGAGGCCGGTGAACTGGCCGCCGGTCTGCTCGTCCTGCCAGGCGCCGGCGGTGAAGACCGGCACCTCGATCTTGTTGACGAAGCGCTGCGGGCTCAGCGGGTCGCCGATCGTCGCGTCGTAGAAGGGGTACATCAGCGCCTTCTGGATCGTGTCGACCTTCTGGCCGTGGAGGAGCTGGTTCTCCGCGCAGGTCGCGTCGCCGCCGTCGATCTGGCCCTGCTCCCAGCCCTGGCCGAAGGGCGCCGCGCCGTCGAGGACGTTCTCGGCCCAGGCGAGCGCGAAGCCGTCGTTGAACATCCCGCCCGGGGCGAGGGTCGAGGTGACGGTGTCGGAGAAGACCGAGAGCGGGGTGATCGCCGCGAGGCTCGGCGGCTGGGTCTGGGCGACCCAGAGCTGGCTGAGGCCCGGGTAGGAGAGGCCGGCCATCCCGACCTGGTTGTCGAGGACCCAGGGCTGGGCGGCGACGGTCTCGATGAGGTCGTAGCCGTCGAGGGTCTGGAGGGTCTCGAAGAAGTCGTAGGCGCCGCCCGAGCAGCCGGTGCCGCGCATGTTCACGCCGACGGTGGCGAAGCCCATCATCCCGCCGATCACCCCCGAGGGGTGGTTGGGCATGTCGCAGAGGATCGGCAGCTCCTCGCAGAGGCTCTCGAGGGTGAAGGGATCGGGGATCATGCCGGCGTCGAGCGGCGCCCCCGGCTTCGAGGGCTCGTAGCCCGAGTAGTTGACGATCGTCGGGTAGGGGCCGTCCTCGATCGGCCCCGGCAGGGTGATGTAGACCGAGAGCATGGTCCCGTCGCGGGTGCGGATGTAGCCGAAGCCGGGCTCCAGCACCTGCTCCTCGTAGAAGGTCGGCGGCGGCTGCGAGCCCTGGACCGACATCACCGTCAGCGGCCCGCGCCACTCTTCGCCGCTGCTGACGACGTAGCCCTCGCCGGGCGCGAGCTCGCGGAAGATCAGCGAGCCGAGCGCGTCGGCGACCCCGCTGGCGATCTCGCTGCCGCTCTGGTCGCTGAGCACCAGGGTCGCGCCCGGGGTCGCGTGGGTGACGTGGAGCTGCTCGACGCTCTCGCGGACGTCGAAGCTCGCGTTGCCGCCGACGCCGGTGGTGTCGGTGTCGGTGTCGCCGCCGGTGCCGGTGGTGCCGGTCGCCTCGGTGGCGCCGGTGGTCTCGCTGGTCGAGGCGCTCTCGGTCGCGCTCCCCTCGCCGGAGTCGCCGCAGGCGACGGCGAGGAGCGGCAGGAGGGCGAGCGCGAGCGGGCGGCGCGTCGAGGCGAGGAGGGGTCGGCGGGCGGAGGTCGGCACGGTGGTGTCAGAGTGCCGAGGCGGGGGGCGGCGGGCAAGTGTCGGCGGCCGACCCCGAGGGCCGGTCGGAGCGCCCCGCCAGTGCACGTCTTCGGGATTGGAACGCCGGGACAGGCGCCCGCCCGCGGCCTGCAGGAAGGGGGATCCACGGGGGGCTCGCGGACGATCGCAGGTCGGGGTGTCGACGCGGATCGCGAGATCCTCCGCGCCGGCGCGACGCTGCCGAGGGCCACGGGGCGTCGTCGACGTCGGCCGGCGACGACGACGGCTCGCCGTCGGCGAGGGTCGATCGTCCGCGCGAGCCGGGCGACGCTCCGGGGCGCAGGCCGTCGACGCGGCGAGGGTCGAGCGCTCGCGCGACGGCGCGCGCTCCGGGCGACGGGCCGGCGCGCGCCCGGGTTTCCCCTCGGCTATGATGAGGTGATGCGGTGGTTTGGTGGGGAGAGTGTGGCCTGGCTCGGTCTCTGCCTGGCGCTCGCCTGCAACGGCGACGACAGCGGGACCGGCGACATGAGCGGGAGCGGCGACGGATCGAGCGGCGGAGCGTCGACGAGCACGACCAGCGCCGGGTCGGCGTCGATGAGCGCGAGCGCGACGACCAGCGGCGGGGGGGTGAGCGACTCGCAGAGCAACTCCACCGATCCCTCGGGATCGGCGTCGGACTCCAAGGGGAGCGGGAGCAGCAGCACCGGCGAGGAGTCGGCGTCGGCGAGCGGCTCGACCGGCGAGGCGACCGACTCGATGGGCGGCAGCGGCGGCTCGACCGGGACCACCGGCGAGCCGATCGCCTGCGCCGACTACCAGGATCAGAAGTCCTGCGAGGCCGATCCCAATTGCCAGGCCGTGAGCGGCACGACCTTCGTCTACATCATCAGCGCCTGGTGCCTCGGCGAGGGCGCCTACCTCGGCTGCATCGACGCCGACATGATCTGCGAGGGCGAGCCCTACACGGTGTGCAAGGGGGACAAGAAGTACCAGCTCGACGGGCTCTGCGCGCCCGAGGGGGCGATCCCCTGCGCCGACCCGCCGGGCGGGCCCGAGTGGAAGACCTGTCCCTGAGGACAGGGTCTTCGCGGGCCCTGGCCCGCGGCCTCGACGGCCTCAGCGGCCGACCGTGAAGCGGCCGACGGTGACGACCTCGCGGGTGTCGCGGAGGCGCATCGTCACCCGCTGATCGCGGGCGTCCGGGGTCGCGAAGCCGGTGATGAATTGGAGCTGGATCGTCGTCGCCCCGGCGATGATCTGCTGGGTGTTGCCGTAGAAGTTGGCCTCGACCACGTACTCCCCGGGGATCGCCCTGCGCAGCGAGAACTCCTCGGGGCCGTAGCCCTCGCGGAAGTCCGGCGACATCCGCCCGCCCTGGCGGGTCAGGCGGTGGGCGTAGTAGGCCTTCTCGCCGTTGGGGTCGGTGACCCAGAGGTCGATGTCGGTGGCGTCGGCGTCCCAGGTGAGGACGACGCGGAGATCGAGGGGCATCGCCCGCCGCAGCGGTCCGGGGATCTTCGAGGCGTCGATCGGCGACGACGCGGCCGCGAGGATCGCGTTGAGCTCGATCAGCGCGAGGAGCTCGATCTCCGGGAAGCGGCGGTCCCACTCGCCGCTCGCCACCGCCCAGAGGTGATCGACCGCCGGCTGGAGGTCGCCGAGGGCGGCGCAGGCGTGGGCGAGGTCGCGGTGGCTCTGGGGCTCCTCGGGGCGCAGGCGCAGCACCTCCTCGAAGATCGGCCGGGCGAGGTCGGCGCGGCGGGCCTGGAGGAGGCGGTAGCCGAGGATCCGCAGGATCGCCGGGTTCTCGAGCTCCATCTCCGCGAGGTTGGAGAGGATCCGCAGCGCGAGCTCGGGCATCCTGCGGTCGAAGAAGACGTCGGCGACGTCGAGGAAGAAGGCGGTGCTCCGGGCGTAGTCGGGGCGCTCCTCGCAGTAGACGTGGTAGAGGCGCTCGTCGGGCGTGCGCCGGAGGCGATCGAGGTAGGGGGCGTCGGGCGTCCACTTCTGGAGCTGGATCGTCGCGCCGCCGCTGGCCCCCTCGGCGCCGCCCTTGCCGGCGCTCCCCGGCGCCGGCGCTTCGGAGCGGGACTCCTCCATCGGCATCGCGTCCATCATCGGCGAGGGCGCGGCCATCGGCGGCGGCGGGGCGCCGGCCGGCGCCGGCCGGGCGGCCGCGCGCGCGGCGGGCCGTGACATCCGCCGCGAGCGCTCGGCCGCCGGCGGCGCCTCATCGGCGGCCTCGAAGTCGACGTCGTCGCTCGCGCCGGCGAAGGCGTCGGCGACCCCGCCGAAGGCGACCACGCCCCCGCTCCGGGAGAGGTTGTCGGCCGGCAGCGCCGGCTTCGGCGGATCGCGATCGAAGATCCGATCGTACCAGGCGCAGTAGTCCTGGAAGAGCCGCGTGAGCTTGCCGAGGCGCTCCTGCTCGCCGCGCTGGCGGGTCTCCCAGGCGCCCCGACGGAGGCGATCGCAGGCCTCGCGGAGCGACTCGGGCGGGGCGATGTCGTAGCGGACGTAGTCGGCGACCTCGTCGAGGATGATCAGCGAGGTCTGGCGGGTGACGATCCCGAAGTCCTGGCCGGTGCGCTCGATGTCCGCCCGGTTCTGGGCGAAGCGGGGCTCGAGCGCGGCGATCTTGGCGGCCGCCCAGGCCCGGCCGGCGAGCGCCCCGCGCTCCTCGTCGGCGCGGATCTCGAGGTCGATCGCCCGGATCGACGCGGGGTCGTCGGCGAAGCCGACCCGCGCCTGGAGGGTCGCCACCTGGGCCCGGAGGACGCCGGCGAGGACGAGGCCGCCGACCGGGAGGGGCGCCGGCGCCTCGGGGAAGAGGTGGGTCGCCTCGCGCGGCGAGGCGGCGAGCTCGAGGAGGCGCTCTCGCTCCTGGGTGAGCTCGGTGACGGCTGCCTCCGGGGACAGGTGGAGGAGATCGACGTGGGCGCCGCCGCTGCGATCGGCGATCGCCCGGAGGCGCGCGTGGTCGACGCGAGCGGCCGCCGCGATCACGTGGACCGGCGCACGCCCGCGGAGGAGCGCGGCCTCGGCCTCGTCGCCCTGCGGGCCGAAGTTGAGGAGGCCGTCGCTCACCAGGATCCAGGCGTCGACCGCCGGATCGGCCGCGACGCCGGCGAGGGAGCTCGCGCCGTCGGGGACCGTCCGCTCGATCGCCCGCCGCAGGGCGGTCCACTCGCCGCCCTCGACCTTGAAGACCTCGGCCGCCTCGGCGACGTCGCGGAGGCGGATGAGGCGGACCTCGAGGGGCCCGGGGAGCGCCTTCAGGTAGGCGCCGAGGGCCGCGAGCTCGGCCGGCAGATCACGCCCCTCGCCGGAGCCCGACGCGTCCCAGAGGAGGCCGAGCACCCGCGGGGCCGGCCGCGGGCGGGTGCGGGCGTCGATCGCCCGCTCCGCCCGGAAGTAGACCTTGCCGTCGCGCTCCTCGGTGGTGATCGCCGGCCGATCGCCGGGCGGGAGGCCGATCTCGAGGACCCCCTGGGCCCGGAAGCCCTCGCGGCTGACCTCGACGACATGGTCCTGGCGCCATGCCGGAAGGGACAGGCCGAGGGAGTCGCGGGTGACCACCGGCGCGGCCTGGGGGCCGCGGACCGCGAGGCGGAGGTGGAAGCGGGGGAGGGGCGCGTCGAAGGCGAGGGGGAGGCGGTAGGTCGCGTCGGCGAGCGCCTCCTGGTAGGCGATCACCACCCGCTTGCGGCCGCGGGCCGGCAGCGGGTAGATCCGCGCCTTGTAGTTGTTGCCCGCGGTCCGCTCGAGGAGCCCGGGGTCGACCCCGCGGCGGACGATCTCCTCGAAGACCTGGCGCCCCTTGTCCTTGGGGACCGGCACCGCCTCGCGGAGCTCGCCCCGCATGTCCATGGCGAAGCGAATCACCGTGTGGCCGTCGAGGAGCGGGAACTCGAGCTGACCCTCGAGGTCGCGGCCGTTGGGGTTGTGAAAGACCAGCTCCCAGGTGGTGACCGCGAGGGCGCCCGAGATCTCGGCCGAGACCCGAAGCTCGACCAGCTCGATCGGTCGCTCACGCGACGCGAGGGGGACGTGGAGGGTCGGGAGCGGCAGGAGGGCGGTCATGCGTCGGCGATGCTACGGGAAAGCCCGCGGCGGGGGAACGCGCGGGGCCGCGCCGGCGCGCGCCGGCGCCCGCGTGACCGGACCTCGGGGACAGATCAGCGCGGCCGCGCGGGCCCGGACGCGGCCGCGCGATCGCCCGCGCCGAAGCGAACCGGGGGGCGCTAGCGGACCACCAGGACCGGCCGCTTCGAGTGGTTGACCACCCGCGCGGCCGTCGTCCCCAGCACCCGATCGAGCGCGTCGTAGCCGTGGCTGCCGATCACCACGAGCTCGGCCTCACAGGCCTCGGCCGCGTCGTCGATCACCCGCGCCGGCTTGCCGAGCTTGCAGATCACCAGGCCGCGGCGCTCGGCCGGCAGGTGGGCGATGAGGTCGAGGAGCTCGCGGGTCGCCGCGTCGATGAGGGCGGCGGTGAGCTGCTCGCCGGTCAGGGTCCAGGCGTCGGGGGGGAGGCCGAGGGGGATGTTGACGGCGCGGCAGAGGTGGAGCGTCGCGCCGAAGCGATCGGCGACCGCCAGCGCATGCTCGAGGACCTTGGGGGCCCGGGGCGAGCCGTCGAGGGCGACCAGGATGCTGCTGTACATGCGCCTCCAAGAGTAACGTGAGGCGGCGCTCGCCGTCATCGCCGTGGGCAAAAAATGCGCCTCGGGAGGGGCGCCCCCGGGGCGCGCGCGGGGTACTCTCCCGCCCCGGATATGACCGATCCCCGCATGCCGATCAGCACCTTCATGACCCCCGCGCCGATCTCGATCGGCCGCCAGCAGCCGATGGCCGAGGCCTCCCGGCGGATGACCGAGCATCGGATCCGCCACCTCCCGGTGCTCGACGGCGGCCGCGTGGTCGGGATCCTCTCCGACCGCGACATCGCCATGGTCGAGAGCTTCCCGGGGGTCAACGCGAACGACGTCACGGTCGAGGAGGCGATGACCCCCGATCCCTACGTCGTCCACCCGAACACCCCGCTGGTCGAGGTGGTCGCCCAGCTCGCCGAGCACAAGTACGGGACCGCGGTCGTGATCGAGAACAACCGCCTGGCCGGGATCTTCACCCTGGTCGACGCGATGCGGGCCTTCGCCGGCTTCCTCCGGGGCGGGAGCGCGAGCTAGCCCCGTCGAGCCGGGCCCTCGAGGCCGCGCTCGTCCGAGGCGCGCTCGCGCGAACGCCGCGTGGGCCCCGTCGCCCCTGCGCGGGGCGAACCATGTATCATTCCGGCGGCTCTGGACTCATGAGCGGGCTGATCCTCATCGTCGAAGACGAGCGCGACCTGGTTGCCAACCTCGAGTACAACCTCGAAAAGGAGGGCTTCCGCACCCGCTCCGCCTACACCGGCCGCGCAGGCCTCGAGATCGCGGCGGCCGAGCCGATCCCCGACCTCGTGCTCCTCGACCTGATGCTCCCGGACATGTCCGGGACCCAGGTCTGCCAGCAGCTGCGGGCGTCGGAGAAGACCCGCAACATCGCGGTGATCATGATGACCGCGAAGTCCGAGGAGGTCGATCGGGTGGTCGGCTTCGAGGTCGGCGCCGACGACTACGTGACCAAGCCCTTCAGCGTCCGTGAGCTCATGCTCCGGGTGAAGGCGGTGCTCCGGCGCAAGACCCCGAACGAGCAGGCGGCGGTGCCGACCGCCTACGGCCGCCTGCGGGTCGACATGGAGGGGCACCGGGTGTGGGTCGACGACGTCGAGGTCGTCCTCACCGCCCTCGAGTTCCGCCTCCTGACCACGCTGATCGCCCGCCGCGGCCGGGTGCAGACCCGCGACGCGCTCCTCCTCGACGTCTGGGGCGTGCAGCCGGGGCTGACCACCCGGACCGTCGACACCCACGTCCGCCGCCTCCGCAAGAAGCTCGGTGAGGCCGCCGACTACGTCCAGACCCTCCGCGGGGTCGGCTACCGCTTCACCACCGATCTCCGCGAGGACGAGGCGTGAGGATCGGGGTCCGCGGCAAGATCTTCGTCGTCTCCGTCCTCCTCGTCCTCACGGTCGTCGCCGTCAGCGGCGCCTACCTCGAGCGGGTGCTCCGGCAGTGGACGCAGGAGCGGATCGAGACCGAGCTCCTCAACCTCGCGCAGATGGTCCGGGTGATGGTCGAGCGCGAGGGGACCGTCGAGCCCGCGCGGATCGATCCGCTCGCTGACCGGGTCGGCGATCCGAAGAGCGGCCGGGTGACGGTGATCGACGAGGGCGGCCAGGTGATCGGCGACTCGAACTTCGACGTCCCCGACCTCGCTGGCCTCGAGTCCCACCGCGAGCGCCCCGAGGTCGTCGCCGCGCTCGCGGGCGGCCAGGGGATCGCCCGCCGCTACTCGATGAGCCTGGGGACCGACATGCTCTACGTCGCGCTCCCCTTCGACGGGCCCGGCGGCCGCGGGATCGTCCGGGTCGCCCGCCCGCTCTCGGAGGTCGAGGCCGCGGTCGGCCGCCTCCGCCTGGCGCTGATGATCGCCGGCGCGATCGGCCTGGTCGGCGCGGTGGTGATGAGCGCCTTCGCCTCCCACTTCCTCTCGCGCACCCTCCGATCGCTGGTCCAGGACGCCCGGCAGATGGCCGAGGGCGGCGAGGTGCGGCCGCTGGCGATCGCCTCGCAGGACGAGATCGGCGGCCTCGCGGGCTCGATCAACCGCCTCGCCGACGAGCTCGAGTCGACGGTCGCCACCCTCGCGGCCGAGCGCAGCCGCTTCGAGGCGGTCCTCGAGTCGATGGACGAGGCGGTGATCGCCCTCGACCAGCACCAGCACCTGACGATGGTCAACCGGGCGGCGGTCGCCCTCCTCAGCCTCTCGGTCGGCGGCGGCTCGACCCTCCGCGAGCGGATCCGGATCCCGGCGCTCCACGAGCTGGTCGAGCGGGCGCTCGACGGCCAGGCGGGGCGCGGCGAGTTCGAGATCCCGGAGCCGACGCCGCGGCGGATCATGGCCTACGCGAGCCCCCTGCGGAACGCCACGGGGGCGGTCGTCGTCATGCACGACGTCACCGAGATCCGCCGCCTCGAGACGATCCGCCGCGACTTCGTCGCCAACGTCTCGCACGAGCTGCGGACCCCGGTGAGCATCATCCGGGCGAACGCCGAGACCCTCCTCGACGGCGCGCTCGAGCGCCCCGACATCGCCCGCCGCTTCCTCGACGCGGTCCTCCGCAACGCCGATCGCCTGGCGGCGCTGGTCGGCGACCTCCTCGAGATCTCGCGGATCGAGGCCGGCACCTACGAGCTCAACAGCGACGCCGTCCAGGTCGCGCCGATCGTCGAGCGGATCGTCGACTCGGTCGAGAACCTCGCGCAGGACAAGAAGATCAGCGTGATCAACGAGGTCGCCGAGGGCACGGTGGTCTGGGCCGATCCGGCGGCGCTCGAGCAGATCCTCCTCAACCTCGTCGACAACGCGGTCAAGTACACCCAGGAGGGCGGCTCGATCGTCGTCGCCTCGCGGCCGGCGGGGGAGGGGACGGTGCGCCTCGAGGTCCGCGACAACGGCCCCGGGATCGCCGCCAAACACCGCACGCGGATCTTCGAGCGCTTCTACCGGGTCGACCCCGGGCGCTCGCGCGAGGTCGGCGGCACCGGCCTCGGCCTGGCGATCGTCAAGCACCTGGTCGAGGCGATGGACGGCCACGTCGGCGTCGACGCGGTCGCGCCGCGGGGCTCGGCGTTCTGGCTCAGCCTGCCGAGCAACGGCTAGGCCGATGGCGCGCTTCGAGCTCACCTTCCCGGCGACGATCACGATCCTCCGCGGGGGCGAGGCGACCCCTCACCTCGCCCCCTGGAGCGGCGGGGCGCTCCTCCAGGACCTCCTCGCGGGCGAGCGGAGCTTCCTCGCCCACGTCGACGCCCTCCCGCCGGCGCCCGCGTTCGTCGCTTGCGAGGCCCGGGCGACGATCGACGTCGACGCGCGCCGGCTCTCGATCGAGCGCGACGTCGGCGATCTCGAGCGCGCGCCGGCGCTGCGTCGGGCCTATCGACGGGCCCTCTGCGCGGCGTGGCCGGGCTGGGAGTGGGTCGAGCGCGAGCCCCTGAGGGGCGCCGCGGTGTCGATGTCGCTCCTCCGCGCGCTCCCGGAGGGGGCGCCCGGGCGCGCCTGGATCACCCACGTCGCCGCCGACGGGGCGACCCGCGACGTCGACGTCGGCGTCGACGTCGAGGAGGCGCTCTCCCTGGGGCCGCCGCTCCGCGAGGCGCTCGCCGGGCGCCCGGCGGTCGCCCTCGCCCGCGAGGCGGCGATCATCGACGGCCTGGCCCAGGCCCCGTGCAGCAGCGGCGCCCTCGTCGACGATCGTCGCCGCCGGATCGAGGTGTGGTGGAGCGCGCCGACGGCGACGCGGCGGGCGGTGATCGAGCCCCTCGCCCGGCTCTGGCCCGGGATGACGGTGGTCGTCCACGACCTCGGCCTGCCGGGTCAGATCGCCGGCTCGGGCCGCGATCCGGCGGCCGTCCGGGTCGACGACGCCGAGGCCGAGGCGCTCCTCGATCACGTGCTCCGGGTCGAGCGCTGGTTCGATCCGACGGAGCTGCAGGCGCGGGCGCTCGCCGCCCTGGGGCACCTCGAGGCCGCGGGCGTGCCGGTCGTGATCCCGGCGGCCGCGCGGGCCCGGACCCGGCCGAGCGCGCGCCTCGACGACCCTCGCGCGCCGTCGCCCCCGCGCGAGCGACCGCTGCCCCTCCGCGCCCCCGAGCTCCACCGCCTCGTCCGGGAGATCCACGAGCTCGACGCGGCGCTCGCCCGCGGCCAGGGGGCCGATGGGCTCCGTCCGAGCACGTTCTGGGGGCCGCCGGCCTGGGTCGCGATCGTCGACCATTCGATCGAGCGCGAGCTCGATCGCCCGGCCCGCCTCCGGCTCGTCCGCTGGCTCGCGCCGCAGCTGAGGCTCGACATCGCGGCGGCCGACGACGACGCCCTCCTCGCCGGCGCCCGTGAGGCGCTCCTGGAGCGCGCCCGGCGAGCGCCGCCCTACACGAGGTTCTTCGGATGGGATACCGAGCCCACCTCCTGATCCGCGAGGGCGGGGCGACGCGCCTCCACGCCTCGCACGCGGGCGGACGCTGCCTCGTCCGCGATCTCCTCCACGGGCCGGCGATCTACGGCGCCTACGTCGAGTCGACCGACGTCGTCGACGACCTCTACTACGAGGACGCGGTCGACGCGGTGGCGCTCGTCGATCGCGACCGCCGCGCGCTCGTCTGGTGGGGCGGCGACAACCTCCCGATCGAGTCGGTCCCGGGCCTCCGTCGCCGCTACGAGGCGCTCCTCCGCGGCTGCTGGCCGGGCTGGGAGGTCCGCTGGGAGCCCGGCGGGATCCGGGCGATCGCCGACGCTCTCGCCGTGCCCTTCGCCGTCGACGCGGCCGCGGAGCTGCGCGTGCGGGCCCTCGTCGACGACGGCTTCGCGCGCGACGAGGCGCCGACGATGAGCGTGATCACCGTGCTCGACGCCGACGGCGCTGGCCACGACGTCGGCTCGGGGTGGACGGTCGAGTCGCTCCTCACCCTCGGCGCGCGCCTGGTCGACGACGCCCGCGCCCGGCGGGCCGCTCCGCTGCCGCGCGAGGCGATCCCCGACCCGGACGACCAGCGCTGGGCGGACCAGGGGGGCCTCGTGATCGATCCGGCGCGGCGGCGGATCGAGTGCTGGTGGAATTGGCCGAGCCCCCGCCGGGTCGACGCGCTGCCGCTCCTCGCTCGCTTCTGGCCGGGGTGGACCCTCGCGCTCGCGGTCGACGGCGCGGTCGTCCACGCCGATCGCAGCGGCCGCGCGCGCGATCTCGTCGAGCTCCCGATCGCCGAGGCGGCGGCGGCCCTCGAGCTCCGCCTCTTCGCCGAGCACGAATTCGATCCTCCGCCCGAGGCCCCCGAGGCGCTCGCGCAGCGGCTCTCAGAGCTCCGGCGGGCGCCTCGGGCCGCCCTCACCGACAACGGCTTGCCGCCGCCGTCGGCCCTCCAGGGGCAGATCGCCCGCCGCCTCGGCGTCGACGCGTGACCCTCAGAAGGTGTGCTCGCCGGTCACGTAGAAGCCGACGGTCTCCGGCGAGAAGCCGGCGTCGATCCGGATCACCGTGAAGCGATCGACGGCGACGTAGGCCCCGGGGCCGCCGGAGACGTGGGTGTTGTCGAAGAGGCGCTCGCTCGGGTGGATCACCCGGCCGATGTCGGCGAAGAGCTTGAAGCCGCCGCCGACGAGGTGGCGGCCGAGGCGGACCTCCACCGGTTCGAAGCGGAGCTCCATCGAGAAGATCATCTTGTGGCGGCCGATGAAGCGCCGGCGGTAGAAGCCGCGGCCGATGTCGCGGCCGCCGATCGCGTCGGTGTTGTGGAGGCCGCCGATCCGCCCGAGCGGGACCAGCGGGACGTCGCCGAAGAGGCCGTCGTAGATCGCCTGGGAGGCGAGGACGAAGTCGCGGGTGAAGAGGCGTCGGTACCAGCGGGCCGCGAGGTTGACCCGCGCCCAGGTCCCGGTCGACGAGCCGGTCCAGGGGCCGGCGACGTCGACGATCGCCGAGTGGAGGCCGCCCCAGCGCGGGCTGTACTCGTTGTCCCGGCGATCCCAGACGAAGCCGCCGCGGAGCGTCCCGCGGCGGGTGATCCCGAGGGCGTCCGGACGCTGCGCGGCGAGGAGCGAGTCCGGGGCCGCGTCGACCGTGTCGATCGCGTAGGCGACCCCGACGAGGCCGCGGAGCGCCCCCGCGACCCGCCCCGGGCTCTCCGGCTCGTAGCGCCAGATCGGGTGCTGGTAGCCGAGATAGGCGGTGTAGGTGTTGACGTGGTTGAGGTAGTAGCGGTCCTCGAGCTCGCGGCGATCGAGCCCCTCGCGCGGGTCGAGGCCGTAGTAGGGGAAGACGGGATCGAGGTGGACGTTGACCCCGAGGTCGAAGACCTCCTTGTGGCCGAGCCAGTCGTAGAGGACGAGCCCGAAGCCGTGGTTGTGGACGCGCCGCAGCGACACCCGCGACTCGACCGCGAGGAAGGCCCGATTGGGCGCGTCGGGGAGCGGCCGGTAGGCGTAGGTCAGGCGGACGCCGATCATCAGGCCGACCAGCGGCTCGGTGCGGACCGTCGGCAGCGGCAGGATCAGGTGGCGGCGGGTCGTCGTCCGCGGCCGTCGCTCGCGGATCTCGGGGTGGACCTCGGGGGCCGGCGGCTCGGGCTCCTCGGGGTACTCCTCGTCGACCGTCTGCGGCAGCGGCGGCGGGGCGGCGACCGGCGGGATCGCGTGGGGGTCGGGGAGGACCTCGATGGGGAGGCTCTGGTCACCGGGGCGGGCGACCGGGATCACCACCGGGCCGCCGAGCGCGGCCGCACCCGCGTCCGCGTCGACGGGCCCCTCGGCGCCGGCGGGCGCGGCGAGGAGGAGCGCGCGCAGGAGCGCGAGCGCGGGTGCATGGAGCGGGGCGACGATGGCCGCAGTGTATCGTCCCTGGCCGCGCCCTCGCCTCGCCCGCGCAGGGATCACGCCGGGGCGCGGGCCCTATCAGGGCTCGGCGGCGAGCGGGAGGACCCGGAGATCATCCTCGCGGTTGCACTCGCCGCAGCCGCGGACGTCGAAGCGCGACCAGGCGAGCGCGATCCGACCCTCGCGGTCGGCGTAGACGTCGGTCTCGGTCCAGGGCCGGGCGACCAGGCTGAGGCGCTCGCGGAGCGGGCCGCGCTCGATCGTGATCGCGATCTTCGAGCCGACGAGGCTGGCCTTCGCCGAGACCACGACCTCGCCCGGGCCCGGGCTCGCGCGGCGCTCGCGGAGGCTGCCGGCGGGCGGCGTCGACCAGACGTCGCGCCACCGCGGATCACGCCCGGGCTCGCCCCAGTGGGGGAAGTCGGCGTGGAGGATCCGCGAGAGGGGCTGGAGATCGCCGGCCGCGAGGAGGCGGTTGACCTCGCGGAGGACCGCGCAGGGGCGCGGCTGGGCCGGCTGACGAAAGGGCGGATCGACGCCCTCGGGGACCGCGAGCATCCCGAGGAGCGCGCCGCTGCGGGCGTCGAAGAAGGCGAGCTCGAGCCCGCCGAGGACGACCCGGCCCGAGGTGTTGTGGATCGCCTCCACGACGACCTCGCCGTCGGCCGAGATCGCCGGCAGATCGCGGGTCACGAGGTGGACGAGCGAGGGGTCCCGGGCGAGCGCGGCCGGCTGCGCGAAGGGGCGATCGGCCCACGTCTGGACGCGCAGCCGCGTCGCCGGGATCGGCACCGGGTAGACGTACTTGAGCTCGCGCTCGCCGAAGGTCGCGGGGGTCAGGGCGCCCTGCACGAACGCCCGATAGCCGGCGGGGGTCGCCTCGCGCGGGACCTCGCAGGTCTCCTCCGGCGCCGGCGCCGCTTCGGGCGCGGCGGCCTGCGGGGCCGCGGGCTCTTCTGGTGGCGCTGGCGCGGCCACGGCCGCGCTGGTGGTCGTCGACAGGGACCCGCTCGATGGCTCACTCGACGGTGCTCGACAGGCGCACACGAGGGCGAGGAGCGCGGCGCCCTGGCGGAGTCCTAACCTGTCCATGAGGTCATCCTAATCTTCGCCGCCCGGCCGCCAGGAGGGCGCGGTGAGGCGCCGCCGCCCGTCGTCGCTGAGGCGGACGTCGGGCGCGTCCAGGTCCTGGCGATCCCAGAGCTGGCAGGTCACCTGCTTGTGCTTGGTGTCGAGCGCCTCGCAGTAGTTGGTGAACTTGCAGCGGCGGATCGACGCGCCCTCACCCCGCCGGATCTTGAGGAACCAGTCGGGATCGGCGAGCGACTGCCGGGCGGCCGCGACGACGTCGGCCTCGCCGGCCGCGAGGATCGCCTCGGCCTGCTCGAACGAGTTAATCCCGCCGGCGGTGACGATCGGCGTGCTCCGGCCGTCTGCGCGGATCGCCGCCCGGATCCCGGCCGCGAGCCCGACGTTGCGGCCGAAGGGGCCGCGCGCGTCGCTGATCACCGTCGGCATGCACTCGTAGCCCGAGCGCCCGGTGTAGGGGTAGACGGCGGCGCCGATCGCCGGCTGGCGGGCGTCGTCGAATTTGCCGCCCTTGGAGATCGAGATGAAGTCGATCCCCGCGGCCGCGAGCGCGCGCGCCTGGGCGATCGCGTCCTCGGGCGTCGACCCGCCCTCGATCACCTCGTCGCCGAGCATCCGGCAGCCGATCGCGAGCGCCGGCGAGACCCGGCCGCGGACGGCGGCGAGGACCTCGAGGGGGAGGCGGAGGCGACCCTCGAGCGAGCCGCCGTAGCCGTCGCTGCGATGGTTCGTCCGCGAGAGGAAGGACGCCATCGTGTAGGCGTGGGCGTAGTGGAGCTCGACGCCGTCGAAGCCGGCGGCCTCGGCCCGCGCGGCCGCGTCGGCGAAGAGGCCGGGGAGCACCTCGGGGAGCGCGCGGATCTGCGGGCGGTCGAGATCGCCGACCTCCTCGCGGTAGCCGAAGCGGAGGTCGCGGAGCTCGCGGGGGGCCAGCACCGCCTCGAGGAGCGCGTCGTCGCCGGCCACCAGCGCCTCGCGGATCGCCGCCTCGTCGGCCTCGATCCAGGCGTCGTCGCCGGTCGCCGCCGCCAGCCGGGCGCGGTGCTCGGGGCCGAGCGCGAGGAAGCGGCGGAGGAAGGCCTCGGGCGCCGGCCGCCGCTTGAGCGCGAGGAAGTCGATGAGCTGGATGAGGAGCCGGGTCTCACCCTGGCTGGCCTCTCGGACAGCTTCGCTGAGGCGCCGCAGGCCGGAGATGAAGCGGTCGTCGCCGATCCGCAGGAGCGGGCCCGAGGGGATGTCGCGGATCCCGGTGGCCTCGACGACGATCGCCCCGGGACGCCCCTCGGCGAAGCGGCGGTACCAGGCGATCACGTCGTCGCTGACCTCGCCGTCGGGGGTCGCCCGCCAGGGGACCATCGCCGGCACCCAGGTGCGGGTGGCGAGGCGGACCGGCCCGAGGGCGACCGGCGAGAACCAGCGGCTGCGGGCGGCCTCGTCCGCGCTCGGCCAGCGGGTGGCGGCGATCGGGTGGCGGATCCTCTCCGGCGGCGTCCACATCGGCGTGCTCGCTCTCGTCCCTAACACCGATCGCCGGCCCTGACGAGGAGGACCTCCACAGCCGATCTGCGGGCGTTGATCGAAATCGCGCGATCGCCGATGCTCGGGCGATGATCGCCCGCACCCGCACGATCTCCGCCTGGCTCGCGCTCGCCCCCCTGGTCGCCCTCGCCTGCGGCCAGGAGGAGGACGACGACGGGGCCACCAGCGTCCATCTCAGCGCGACCATGACCTGGACCGGCGGGACGACGTCCGGGGGCGGGAGCGAGGGCTCGAGCGGGAGCGAGGGCTCGACCGGCGCGACCGAGGGCTCGACGGGCGCGGCCTCGGCGAGCGCCGGCACGACCTCGACGACGAGCGCGAGCACCAGCGACGGCACCGCGACGACGACGACGACCACGACCACGACCACGACCTCCACCTCCACCACCGGCGATCCCCCGCAGGGCCTCTGCGAGCCCGCCGGCAACATCATCGAGAACGGCTCGCTCGACGGCGGGATGGCCGGTGACGCGCCGGCCGGGTGGGAGGTCCGGACCCCGGGGCAGGTCGGCGCCTGCGAAGGATCGGGCCCCCACATGTGGGCGTCGGATCCGGCGCCCGGCTGCGGCGGCGGGGCGATCACGATCGACGCCAACGACATCTGGGACTGCTACGCGGTCCAGACGGTCTCGCCCTACAACAGCATCGAGGGAGGCGCGACCTACATCATCCGGGCGACCGTGCGCGCCCAGGGCAACGCGGTCAACCCGGCGGCGTGGTTCGTCGTCGGCGCCCAGTGGCTCGACCAGAACGACGCCTTCTTCGGCGACGAGAAGAACCCCAAGACCAACGACGCCTCGGAGAACGACTTCGACTGGAAGGTCCTCGAGTGGGAGCTGGTCGCCCCCGACAACGCCCGCCGGATCCTGGTGTGGATGACCGCCCACTACCCGGGGCAGGTCGAGTACGACCACGTCGCGGTGATCAAGAAGGGCTAGCCGCGCCGCTCAGCCGAGGCGGGCCTCGACGTAGAGGCGGACCATCACCTTGCACTCCTCGAGCTGGCGGCGGGCCATCGGCGTGTCGCGGCGGTCGGCGAGGACGAGGAAGCTGGTGACGACGTCGACGATCGTCGTGGCGACGAGCTTGCGGGTGCGCGCGTCGCTGCCCGGGAAGTAGGCGGCGAGGAGGGTGGTGGTGCGGGCGGCGAGCTGGCGCTGCATCGCCTCCTCCTCGGCGATGAGCTCGCCGAGGTAGGTGAGGTTGCGGTTGGCCGCGCGGATCGCCGGGTCGCTGCGCTGGAGGAGGACGTAGGCGTCGATCGCCGTGTCGAGGAGCGCCGCCAGGGGCACGCTCGCGGCCCCTGACTCGGCGGCCTCGGCCGGCCGGAGGACGAGGTCGAGGACCTCGCGCGCGCGCCGGTTCGAGCGGGCCATCACGGCCGCGAAGATCGCCCGCTTGTCCTCGAAGAAGTGGTAGACGCTGCCGATCGGCGTGCCCGCGCGCTGGGCGATCGCCTCGACCGTGACGTTCGGGAAGTCGGCCTCGGCGAAGAGCTGGGCGGCCGCGTCGACGATCGACTCGAGGCGCTTGCGCGAGCGCTCCTGCTTGGGCGCGTGGCGGATGCCGGTCGGGGGCACGTGGAGCGCGAGCCTACTTGAATTAATTTGAGGAGTGCCTCATGTTTTCCGAAACATGAGGCACTCCTCGGATTTTTCCCCTCCACCCGCCTCGGCGAGCCCGCGCGCGGCCGCCCCGTCGCCCTCGACCTCCGCGCCCGCGCCCCGCGGCCCCCGCGGGCTCGACCTCTGGCGGACCCAGCTCCAGATCCAACGTGACCCCCTGCACGCGCTGGCGGCGGTCCACGAGCGCTGGGGCCCCCTCGTCCGCCTCGCCTTCGGGCCGCTGGTCTTCTGGCTGACGAACGACCCCGACGCGATCAAGCACGTGCTCGTCGACAACGCGAAGGCCTACCGCAAGAGCCGCAACTACGACGGCCTCCGCCTCGCGCTCGGGCAGGGCCTGGTGACCAGCGAGGGCGCGCTCTGGCGCCGGCAGAGGCGGCTGGTCGCGCCCGCGTTCACGCCGGGATCGATCGTCCGCTACGTGCCCGACTTCGTGACCGCGGCCGAGGAGGCGGCCGAGCGCTGGGCGCAGGCCGGCGACGCGCGCACCGACGTCCACCACGACATGATGGAGCTGACCTTCCGGATCGTCGGCCGGACCCTCTTCTCGGTCGAGCTCGGCGGCGACAGCGATCGGATCGGCCCGGCCTTCGAGGAGGTCATCCGCTTCGCCGAGGCGCGGGCGATGTCGCTGGTGCGGATCCCCGCGACCTGGCCGACGCCGGCGAACCGCCGCTTCGCGCGGGCGCTGGCCGAGCTCGACGGGCTCGTCGAGCGGATCGTCAGCGAGCGTCGGGCGCGGATCGAGCGGGGCGAGCCCGGGGGCCACGACCTCCTCGCCGCGCTCCTGGCCGCCCGCGACGAGGAGGGGCAGCCGATGGACACGCGGCAGCTCCGCGACGAGGTGCTCACGCTGATCGGCGCCGGCCACGAGACCACCGCGAACGCGCTCGCGTTCACCCTCTACCTCCTCTCACTCCACCCGGAGTGGGAGCGCAGGGTCGTCGACGAGCTCGCCTCGGTCCTCGGCGATCGCTCGCCGACGGCCGAGGAGCTCGCGCGCCTCCCGATCCTCGAGCGGGTGATCGAGGAGTCGATGCGCCTCCTCCCGCCGGTGTGGGGCTTCGAGCGGCAGGCGCTGGCGGACGACGTGGTCCTCGGCCACCGGATCCGGCGCGGCGACGTCGTCGGCGTGAGCACCTGGGGGCTCCATCGCACCCCGCACCTCTGGGCCAACCCCGAGGGCTTCGACCCCGACCGCTTCCTGCCGGAGGCGAGGCGGGAGCGCCCGCGCCTCGCCTACCTCCCCTTCGGCGCGGGCCCCCGGATCTGCGTCGGCGCGGGCTTCGCGACGCTCGAGGCCAAGGCGATCCTCGCGGTGCTCCTCCGCCGCTTCCGCTTCGCGCTCGCCAGCGGCTACCGCCTCGTGCCCGAGCCGCTGGTCACGCTGCGGCCGAAGGGGGGCATCGCGATGGATCGCCGGGCGCGGAGCTAGCCGCCCGCGCGCTCTCGGAGTCCTCGCCCGGCGGGCAATTTTTCGCGCCCGGGACGCCTTGTCGGCGCCGGCGCTTTGCTGCGATCCTCCGTGGCGTCGCCCGCGGGGCGAGGAAGGACACCATGCGCTGGCTCGTCGGTCTCGATCTCCTGGACTACTCGAAGGGGGCGGTCCGCTTCGCCGCCTGGCTCCACCGCAACGCCGGGGCCGAGCGCTTCACCGGGATCCACGTCCTCGAGGCCCAGCCGCGCCGCCTCGGCCGCGCCGATCAGACCGAGGACGAGCTCCGCGCCTGGGTGCTTGAGCTGGCGGCCAAGGCGGTCGACGAGCTCGGCGTCGGCGAGCACCTCGATGGCGTCAGCGTCGTCGAGGCCGATGACGCTGACGAGGGCCTCGAGCGGGCGCTCGAGATCAAGGGCGGCTCGGCGCTGATCGTCGGCCGCCGGGCGAAGATCGGCGAGGACCCCTTCATCCGCCTCGGCGCGGTCGCGCGTCGCCTGGTCCGCCGGCTGCCGGCGCCGCTCGCCGTGGTCCCGCCCGATCTCGATGACGATCTCCCGGAGGGGCCGATCGTCCTCGCCACCGATCTCGGGCCGAGCTCCGAGCCGGCGCTCCTCTTCGCGCGCGAGCTGGCGGCCGCGGTCGGCCGCGAGATCCTGGTCGTCTACGCGGTCGCGGTCCACGGCGCCTTCGAGGCCTATGTCAGCGCGACCTCCTGGGATCGGGCCCACCTCGAGGCGGCCGAGAGCGCCCAGGCCGCGCTCACCGCGTGGCTCGAGCGTCACCGCCTGAGCGCGCGCTCGATCGTCGTCCAGGGGCCCGCCGGTCAGGCGATCCTCGGGGTCGCGGAGCGCGAGGGGGCGGCGATGATCATCGCAGGCTCACGTCGGCTCTCGCTCGTCGATCGGATCTTCTCGTCGAGCGTGGGCGCCGAGCTGGCCGCCCTCGCGCCGATGCCCGTGATCATCGTCCCGCCCGAGCCGCCGCTCGAGTCGTGAGGTCGCCTTGACGCGGCGCCGTCGGTCGACAAAGCTAGCCGCCTCATGGCTCTCACCGGGAAGATGATCGAGATCCAGCGCCCCGACGGCGCTTCCCTGCCGGCCTACCTGGCGACCCCCGAGGGCGGCGAGCGCGCCCCGGGCGTCGTCGTCATCCAGGAGTGGTGGGGGCTCAACGACCAGATGAAGCGGACCGCGGATCGCCTGGCGGCCGCCGGCTACCGCGCGCTGGTCCCCGATCTCTACCGCGGCAAGGTGGCCAGCGCGGCCGACGAGGCCAACCACCTCATGACCAACCTCGACTGGGCCGGCGCCTGCCACCAGGACCTGAGGGGCGCGGTCGCCTTCCTCAAGGAGGGGGGCGCGAAGGTCGGGGTCCTCGGCTTCTGCATGGGCGGCGCCCTGACGATCATGGCCGCGGTCCACGTCCCCGAGGTCGACGCCGCGGTCTGCTTCTACGGGATCCCGCCGGCCGACGCCGCGGACCCCGGGAAGATCGGCGCGCCCTTCATCGGCCACTTCGCGATCCACGACGACTGGTGCACGCCGGCGGCGGTCAACGGCCTCGAGGCGACCCTCAAGGCCGCCGGGGTCGAGCACACGCTCTACCGCTACGACGCCCACCACGCCTTCTTCAACGAGGCCCGCCCGGAGGTCTACGTCCCGGAGGCGGCCGAGCTCGCGTGGAAGCGCTCGCTCGACTTCCTCGGCCGGGTCCTCGGGGGCGAGAGCGCGGCCTAGGGGGCCGCGGGTCCGGAGCCGATGGCAGCCCGCGCGCAGGGACGCCTCGCTGGCGCCGACGATCTCGAGGCGGCGATCGCCGCCCTCGAGCTCCGCCTGCCAGCGCCGCTGCGGCCGCTCGCGCGGGTCGCCCACAACTACCGCTGGTCGTGGTCCGACGACGGCGAGCGGCTCTTCGCGGCGATCGATCCCCACCGCTGGCACCTCGCCAAGCACAACCCGATCCGCCTGCTCTCGGAGGTCGCGCCGGCGCTCCTCGAGCGGGCGGCCGGCGAAGCGGCGATCGTCGCCCGCGCCCAGGCGCTCGCCGACGCCCTCGCGCGCGAGCTCGCCGACGCGCCGGCGCTGGTCGGCGGCGAGGGGACGATCGCCTTCTTCTGCGCCGAGGTCGGCCTCCACCGCTCGCTCCCGCTCTACTCCGGCGGCCTCGGGGTGCTCGCCGGCGATCTCCTCAAGGAGGCCTCGGATCGCCGGACGCCGATGATCGGCGTCAGCCTGATGTACCGCTCGGGCTACTTCCACCAGCGGGTCGATCGCAGCGGCTGGCAGCACGAGTACTGGATCGACGCCGACCCCGAGCGGAGCCCGGCGGTGCTGGTCAGCGGCGCCGACGGCCGGCCGCTGGTGGTGCCGGTGACGATCGGCGAGCGCGAGGTCCAGCTCCGGGTCTGGCGGGTCGACGTCGGCCGGGTGCCGCTCTTCCTCCTCGACGCCGAGGTCCCGGGCAACCCGCCGATCGACCGCTGGATCACCGCCCGCCTCTACGAGGGCAACCGGGCGATCCGCCTCGCCCAGTACGTCGCCCTCGGGATCGGCGGCGTCCGCCTCCTGCGGGCGATCGGCGTCGAGCCGGCGCGGATCCACCTCAACGAGGGGCACGCGGCCCTGGCCGCGCTCGAGCTCGCGGCCGATGAGGTCGCGGGCGGCCAGAGCTTCGCCGAGGCCGCCCGCGCGGTCGCCCCGCGCCTCTGCTTCACCACCCACACGCCGGTGCCGGCGGGCAACGAGACCTACGCGCCCGGCGAGCTCCTCGAGGCCCTCGGCGATCTCCCCGCGCGCCTCGGCCTCGAGCCCCAGGAGCTCCTCGACCTCGGGCGCCTGCGCCCCGGCGACGCCCTCTCGCCGGCCGGGATGACGCCGCTGGCGATCCGCCTGAGCGGCGCGGTCAACGGGGTCTCGCGCCGCCACGGCGAGGTCGCAAGGGCGATGTGGCAGCCGCTCTTCCCCGGGCGGCGGGCCGACGAGGTGCCGATCGACCACGTCACCAACGGGGTCCACCACCCGACGTGGATCGCCGCGAGCTTCCGCGCGCTCTTCGATCGCCACCTCGGCCGGGCCTGGCGCGAGCGCCCCGACGATCCCGCGAGCTGGGCCGCGGTCGACGCGATCCCCGACGGCGAGCTCTGGGCCGCCCGCTGCGCCGCCCGCACCTGTCTCATCGACTATGTCCGGGAGCGCAGCGTCACCGATCGCCTGCGCCGCGGCGAGGCGCTCGACTACGTCCAGGCCGCCGAGCGCACCCTCGATCACGAGGTCCTCACCGTCGGCTTCGCCCGCCGCCTCGCGTCCTACAAGCGGATGCGCCTCCTGATCCACGACCCGCGGCGGGCGCTCGCGCTCCTCCGCGGCCCGCGGCCGATCCAGCTCCTCCTCGCCGGCAAGGCCCACCCCCTCGACGAGGGCGCCAAGGGGATCGTCCAGACCCTCTTCGCGCTCAAGCAGGCCGAGGCGGTCGCCGGTCGGGTGGTCTTCCTCGAGGACTACAACCTCTCGATCGCCGGCTCCATGGTCGGCGGCGCCGATCTCTGGATCAACCTGCCGATCCCGCCGCAGGAGGCGAGCGGCACCAGCGGGATGAAGTCGGCGCTGAGCGGCGGCCTCCAGCTCAGCGTCGCCGACGGCTGGTGGGCGGAGGCCCACGACGGCGACAACGGCTGGGCGATCGCGGCCGACGAGGAGGCGGATCCCGAGGCCCGCGACGCCCGCGACGCGGCCGCGCTCTACGATCTCCTCGAGCGCGAGGTCGTCCCCGCCTTCTACGAGCGCGACGCCGACGGCCTCCCGCAGCGCTGGCTGGCGATGATGCGGGCGTCGATCAAGTCGATCGCCCCGCGCTACTCGGCGACCCGGATGCTCGCCGAGTACCGGGCGCGGATCTACCGCGTCGGCGGCTGAGGCCGCGGCTCCCCGCCCTGTCCGCCGGCGCGCGCGGGCGCTACCCTCGCGGCCGGTGGCCTGCCACGACGTGATCATCGCCGGCGCGGGCGCGGCCGGCCTCTGCCTCGGGCTCGCGCTGATCCGCGGGCCGCTGCGCGGGGCGTCGATCCTGATCGTCGATCACGCGGCCAAGGACCGCGACGATCGGACCTTCGCCTTCTGGGAGCCCGCCGACGCGCCGGCGGATCCGCTGGTCTCGCGGGAGTGGTCGCAGCTCCAGGTGATCGGCGACGGCTTCGATCACCTCGCGCCGCTCCGCACCCACCGCTACCGGATGATCCGGGCGATCGATCTCTACCGAGCCGCGCGCGCCGAGCTCGGCGCCTGCCCGGGGGTCGAGCTCCGGCGCGCCGAGGTCGGGGCGATCGTCGACGGCGGCCACGCGGCGAGCGCGGAGATCGACGGCGAGCGGGTCGAGGGCCGCTTCATCTTCGACTCGCGGATGAGCGCCGATCGCCTCCCGCGGACCCGGCGGCGGGTGCTCCTCGCCCAGCGCTTCGTCGGCTGGGAGGTCGAGGCGCCCGCGCCGGTCTTTCGCCCCGAGGTCGCCACCCTCTTCGACTTCCGCGGGAGCGAGCGCGCCCGCGGCGAGTTCTTCTACGTCCTGCCGCTGAGCGAGCGGCGGGCGCTGGTCGAGCGGGTCGAGATCGGCACGCCGGCGCTCGGCGACGCCGAGGGGCGCCTGGCGGATCGCCTCGCCCGCTACCACGGGGTCGACGCGCCGGTGCTCCTCCGCCGCGAGGCCGGCGAGAGCCCGCTCACCGATCACCGCTTCCGCCGGCGCCTGGGGCAGCGGGTGATGGCGATCGGGATCGCCGGCGGCCGCCTCAAGCCGAGCTCGGGCTACGCCTTCGCGCGGATCCGCGCCGACGCGGCGGCGATCGCCGGCTCGCTCGCGCGCCTCGGCCACCCCTTCGGTGTCCCGCGGGAGAGCCCGCGCTACCGCCTCCTCGACGCGGTCTTGCTCCAGGTGATGCGGCGCCGGCCAGAGCTCCTGCCAGATGTCTTTCGAGACATGTTCTCCGGGTCGCCTGGGGATCGCGTGCTCGCCTTCCTCGACGAAGAAACGCCGTTCGAAGAGCGGCTCGCGCTCTTCCGCGGGCTCCCGAAGGGGCCCTTCGCGGCCGCCTTCGGCCGCCTCGTGCTCACCCGCCTCGGGCTCGCGCCGGCCGCCTGATCCGTCCTGGACCACGGGCGCGCGGTAGGGGGAGGGCATGCAGAGAGCATGTGGCGCAGCGCTTCTCCTGGTCGGGTCGCTCCTCGCGGGCGGCTGCTTCGACGAGATCATCCACAACCCGGGCGCGACCGAGGGCTCGACCGCCACCAGCGGCGACGCGTCGACCGCGAGCGCAAGCGGGACGGGCGAGGGGAGCTCGACGGGCGGGAGCGGCGGGCCCAGCGGGTCGAGCGGCGCGACTGAGGCGACCGACGCCGACGTCACCGGCGGTGCGGCGAGCGGGTCGACGACGGTCGAGACCGGCGGCGGCGAGGGGGTCGCGCTCCTCTGTCCCGCCGCCGACTACGCCTGCGGCGTCGACCCCTGGGAGGTCGAGCCCTGCGCCGACTGCCAGGAGCTCACGCCGCTCGCCGAGTGCGTGCTCTCCCAGCTCCGCGACTCGACCTGCGCCGCCTTCGCGGTCGATCGCTGCGACGGCGGCTGCGTCCGCGACTACTACTTCCTGCGCTGCTCCGGCGACTCGGCGCTGATCCAGTCGGTGGAGCTCGACGGCCAGGGCAACGAGGTCGTGTCGCTCGGGGTCCAGCTCTGCACGACAACCAACGCGACCTACTTCCAGACCTGCGTCGCCGACTACAAGCCGGGCTGCGCCGACCCCGAGACCTGGGTGATCGAGTGCGTGCCCTACGTCCGCGAGGAGTGCCCGATCACGATCTGATCCCACCCCGCGGAGCGCTGATCAGGGCCGCGGCGCCGGGAAGGGGTCGACCGGCCCGGTCGGCTTCAGGCTCCCCTTGGTCGACTTCTTGCCCTTGCCCTTCTTCTTCTTGGCGAGCTTGGCGTTGACCGTGCCGTCGGCGCTCGGGGTGACGTCGACGGCGGTCTCCTCGTAGCCTTCGGCCACCAGGAGGAGCTGGCGCACCGCCTCGCCCTTCTCGAGGGGCAGCGCCTCGTCGGTCGTGCCGAGGAGCTCTCGGGTCTCGGGGTCGAGGATCTGGGCCGGGATGTTGCTCTCGAGCTTGATCGAGACGGTCTGGGGCGGCTCGGGCTCGGGCTCGGGCTCGGGCTCGGGGACGACCTCGGGCGCGGGCTCGGGCTCGGGCTCGGGCGGCGGCGGCTCGCGGCCGACGGCGAAGTAGGCCCCGACGGCGGCCGCCAGGAGGACGGCCACGATCCCGGCGATCAGCGCCGGCGAGCGGCGGCGGCCGAGGACGCCGTCGAAGTCGTCGGCGGCGACCAGGTCGGCGGGCGGCAGGAGCGAGCTCGGCTGGTCGACGGTGGTCCCGAGGTCGTCGATCTGCGCGAGCGCGGCGGCCAGCTCCTGCATGTCCTGGAAGCGCTGGGCGGGGTCCTTCTGCAGCGCCTTGAGGATCACCGCGTCGAGGACCGGCGAGATCCCGGCGTCGGGGGCGACCGCCGACGGGACCGGCGGCTCCTCGACCAGGTGCTTGACCAGCGTCGTCGTCGGGCTCTCGCCGCGGAAGGGGACGCGGCCGGTGAGGAGCTGGAACATGATGACGCCGAGGGAGTAGATGTCGGTCCGCTTGTCGACCGTCCGCCCCTCGGCTTGCTCTGGGGACATGTACTCCGGGGTCCCGAAGATCATCCCGGTCTGGGTGAGCGCCCGCGGGCCGACCACCGACTCGCTGGTGATCTTGGCGATCCCGAAGTCGAGGACCTTGATGAAGTCGTCGGAGCCGCGGCGGTGGATCCGGAAGCAGTTCTCCGGCTTCATGTCGCGGTGGATGATCCCCTTGTCGTGGGCGGCGCTGAGGGCCGAGCAGATCTGGAGGAGCATCGGCCGCGCCCGCGACCACGGGATCCGGTGCTCGCGGGCGAGCATGTCGGCGAGGTCCTCGCCGTGGAGCATCTCCATCACCAGGAAGACGTAGTCGTCCTCGGTGCGGCCGAAGTCGGTGATCTCGACGACGTTCTCGTGATCGATCACCGAGGCCGCCCGCGCCTCCTGGAGGAAGCGCTCGACGATGTTCTCCTTGTGCGCCTCCTCGGGGTGGAGGACCTTGATGGCGCAGGGCTTCTTGATCGCCAGGTGCTCCGCGAGATAGACGGTCGCCATCCCGCCCTCGCCGAGCTTGTCGAGGACGCGGTAGCGATCAGCGAGCTCGGTGCCGATCAGCGGGTCGCCGTCGTCCGGGGCCTCGGGCGCCCGCGCGACCTGGGTGACCTGGTCGTCGAGCGGCCCCGCTTTCCTCGTCGGAGTGCGCGGCGAGTGCTGCGGTGGCGCTTTGACCATGGGAGGCGGCGAGTCCGGCAAGCGTACCGCACTTTTGCGAGGTTCTCAGGCGCCGAGGAGCGCCTTCGGCGCCAAAACGGCCGCGGGGCCGAGGGCCGTCGGGGCGCGGAGCCGACCCTCGAGAGGGGTCGCGTGTTCAGGATCAGACGAAGTGTCCGTGATAGCCTGAGGGGTCTCTGGAGAGTGATTCATGGTCCGCACGCGATTTTGGCTCCCACTCGCCCTGGTCGCCCTCTCGCTCGCCTCGCCGCCGGTCCACGCCGCCCCCGAGGCGAGTGAGCCCGCCGAGTCCAGCGAGGCGCCGGCCCTCGAGGAGGACGAGGCTGCCCGCCTCGATCGCGCCCAGCGGAGCTTCCGCGAGGGCGAGGAGGCCTATTGGCTCGGCGAATTCGATCGGGCGATCGAGCGCTTCGAGGAGGCCTATCGCCTCTCACGGCTCCCCGGGATGCTCTACAACGTCGGCCTCGCCTACAAGCGGCGGGGCGAGGGGAGCCGCTCCCCGGCCGATCTCCAGCGGGCGAGGGACGTCCTCAGCAACTACCTCGACGCCGACGCCGGGCTCCTCGTCGATCCCACCCACGTCCGCGGGCTGGTGGCCGAGATCGACGCGAGCCTCGGCGAGATCGAGGGCGAGGAGCGCGAGGCGGCGGCGACCGTCGCCGCGGTCGTCGAGGGGCCGGCGGACGAGGCCCTGAGCTGCCCCGATCCCGGGCCCGAGACCGCCGCCCCGGGCGGGCGGCGCCAGCGGATCCTCGGCGGCGCGCTGATGGCCGGCGGCGGCGTCCTCCTCGCCGGCGGCGCGGCCTCGGTCGCCGCTTTTGCGGCGAAGGGGCGGGAATTTGAGGCGACCCAGGGGCGCCTCCTCGCGGAGTCCGCGGCCGCCGGCTGCCCGGCGTCGACCCGCCTCTGCGAGGACCTGGGTCGCTCCCTCGAGATCACGGTCGCCAACGGCTACCGCGCGAACGTCCTCGCCGGGGCGCTCGGCGGATCGCTCATCGCCCTCGGCGTCGGCGGGCTGATCTCCGGCGGGATCCTCTACGGGCGGGCGAGCGGCGCGCCGCAGGAGGGCCCGCGGATGCGCGTCGCGGTGACCCCGACCCTCGGCGGCGCGGCGATCGTCGGGCGCTTCTGATGGAGCGCGCCGAGCTGCGCCGCCGCCTCGTCGAGATCCTCGGCCTCAAGGCGCTGCCGCGGGCCGGCTGGGTGCGGGCCGGCGTGGCCGCGCCGGAGTCGGTCGCGGCCCACTCCTGGGGGGTCGCCTGGCTGGTCCTCGCCCTCGCGCCGCCGTCGATCGATCGCGGGCGGGCGCTGGCGATCGCGGTGATCCACGACCTCGCCGAGGTCCGGGTCGGCGACCTCACGCCCCACGATCGGGTCACCCGCGCGGACAAGGTCGCGCTCGAGGAGGCGGCGCTGGTCGGCCTCCTCGCCGGCCTCGATCGGGCGGCCGAGCTCGCGGCGCTCTGGCTCGACTACGAGTCGGGGGCGAGCGCCGAGGCCCGCTTCGTCAAGGCCTGCGATCGCCTCGACATGGCGCTCCAGGCCCAGGCCTACGCGGCCAGCGACGGGATCGATCCGCGGGAGTTCATCGCCTCGGCGCTCGCCGGCCTCGGCGATCCCGAGCTCCGGGCGCTGATCGACGACGACCTGTCCTGAGGGTCATTTCCGCAGGGCGCAGATCATCGAGTCGATGAAGTCGCGGACGAAGGCCTCCTGGTTGCGGATCGGCACCGCGGGGTGCTCCTCGTCGAAGCGCCCGCTGTTGAGCATCGACGCCAGGCCGTGGAGGGTGGCGATGATCCGCAGCGACGACATGTCGGGATCGAGGTCGTCGCGGATCAGCCCGCGCTCGCGGCCCTCGCGGAGCCAGGTGCGGACGGCGGTGAGCGGCCGGAGGAAGGACGCGATCTCGTCGGCGCCCATGTCCGCGTAGTTGATCTGCTCGTGCTCCATCAGGACCGCGTAGATCCAGGGGTGGACCCGCGCGAAGGCGATGTAGGCGTCGGCCGCCGCCTTGATCCGCGCGAGCGGATCGTCGATGTCGGCGACCGGCTCGACGATCTCGCGCTGCAGGAGGTCGGCGCCGTAGATCCGGATCTCGTGGAGGATCGCCGCCTTCGATTCGAAGTGCTGGTAGAGCGCGGTCGCCGAGATCCCGAGGCGCTTGGCGATCGCCCGCATGGTCAGTCCCTCCTCGCCGAGGCGGGAGCCGAGCTCGACGCTCGCGCGGATGATCGCCTCTCGGAGGTCGGAGCGGGGTGCACGGGTCATACGATCCTCGTAGCAAATGAGCGGGCGACGGGAAATCACCGAACCGCGTTCGCTTCGATCGCCTCTCTCGGGTCCGCGACCCGCTCGGCGCGGGCGCGCGCGCGGGTGTGCGGGCGCCTGCGCGTGCGGGGTCGGTGATACACTGCGGAGCCGCCGTCGATGTCGCTCCAGAGCAAGTACTCCTCCGTGGTCGCCAGCGAGCTCCGACATCACGCGGTCTGGGAGCCCGGCGAGCCGGTTCGGCTCGGGGACTACGGCGTTCTGCAGGGGAGCCGCTTCACCGTCCACGGCAACATCGAGGACGACTTCGGCCTCCAATTCGAGGTCGTCCGCTCGCGCAACCGCGAGTTCGCCTTCCGCTCCGACGGCGTCAGCGAGAGCCGCGGCGAGGGCAAGGCCAACCAGCCGGGGGCGGTCGCCGAGCTCCGGGTCGGCTTTCGCCGGGCGGACGCCCTCTACGTCTCGTCGCCGAGCGCTTGGACCGAGCAGATCAAGGGGCTCGCGCGGATCGTCAGCCCGCTCCTCGGCAACCCCCAGTGGAACCCCGATTGGGTGATCGTCACCCGCCTCTACCACGCCTCGCAGGCGATCATCCTCCTCTCGAACAGCGACGACGCCGACGTCCGCCTCAACCTCGCGGCCGACGGGGCGCCGGTCGGCGGCAAGAGCGTCAACGACGTCGGCGAGCAGGGATCGGTCGCGCTCCAGCTCACGGGGGTCCGCGGGCCGCTCTTCATGGGGCTCCATCGGGTGCACCGCGACCTCGAGGACGTCGTCCCGCGGCGGCGCCTGGTCAACCGCGTCCTGGTCCTCGCGGGCGCCGGGCTCCTGGCCTCGGGGGCGCTGGCGTCGTGGCTCGTGGTCTCGCTGATGCATCCCGAGAGCTCCGGGGTGAAGGACCCGACGATCGCCCAGGTGACGCACCCGGAGAAGTCCGACGAGGCCATGGGGGACGAGCGCCCGACCTCGGCGAACGCGAGCGCCGGGGTCGCCGCGGAGGCGCCGCTGCCCTCGACGACCGGCGGCTACGGGTTGGGCCTCGGCAAGGTCGGCCAGGGAGGGGGCACGAAGGGGGGCGACCGGCCGGAGCCGGAGGAGAAGGGCCTGGCCGAGGGCGAGGTCCGGGTGCAGGTCCAGTGCACCGGCGGGGCGGTGATCTACGGCCCCGACGGCGAGCGCCTCGGCCGCTGCGGCGATCCCGGGATCATCCTCAAGGACGGGGAGAAGACGCTCCTCGCGCTGGTCTCACCGACCCGGGTCTCCCGGGCCGTCGAGATCGAGGGGGCCCCGGGCCGGAGCTACTACGTCCCCCTCGATCCGCGGCCGCGACCGGGGATCAGCAACGGCAGCGGGATCGACGTCGAGTCGCCGACCAACGGCAAGGCGAAGCCGACCGTGTCGCTCCCGGGGATCGGCGCCTGCCGGACCAGCGAGCAGTGCGCCCGCGGCGATCTCTGCCTCGCCGGTCGCTGCGTGCTCTCGACGTCGAAGGGCCCGCGGGTGAAGATCGGGGCGGCGGCGGCCGGGGACGAGACCGAGGGCGAGGATCCGACGGTCGGCGTCGGGACGACGAGCGGCGGCGAGGAGACCCCGCCGGTGACGACGACCGGGACCCTCCTCGCCGACGCGACGACGAGCGGCGCCGCGCCGGCCGAGGCGACCTCCGAGCCGGCCGAGGTGGCGAGCGCAGCCTCGACGACGACCAGCGGCGAGGTGGTCGCGGTCGCCGGCTCGCCGACGCCGCGCGGCGGCCTCCGGCTCTGGCTCTGGCTCGCGCTCGTCGGCGTCCTCGCGGGGGTCGGCCTCCTGGTCGCCTGGGCGCTCCGTCGGCGCGGCGCGGAGCCGGTCGAGGACGTCGCGCCGATCGTCGAGCCGCCGCCCGGGGCGTGATCCTCGGCGCGCCTTCGAAGATGTCCTTTTAGACAGCCGACCCGTCGGGATCGGCGGCCGCGATCGCCGCGTCCTCGGTGGTCGCGCCGCTCGCCTCGAGGAGATCGCGGTACCAGCGGGCCGCCTCGGCGGCCCTCCCCGGGAGGGCGACGCTCCCCCAGACGAGCGCGAGCGCCCGCGTCGTCGCCTCGCCGGTCTTGGTCCGCTGGGCGTCCTTGACCGGGCAGGCGCAGGGCCCCTCGGCGTCGTGGAGGCAGAGGAGCCTGGAGACGTCGATCTCCTGGCCGGAGGCGTTGAAGACGTAGCGGCTCTGGGGGGCGGCGAGGGCGACCTCGAGGGGGGGCCGCGCGCGATCGAGATCGACGACGCTGATCGGCAGCCCGCTGTGGAGCGAGACCACGTTGCAGGCGTCGACCACCAGGTTGATCGCGCCGAGCTTGCCCTCGCCGACCGCCCGCAGGAGGTACTCCGACGAGGGCTTGCTGCGGCCGGTGGGGCGGAAGCCGCCGTGGCGCAGGAGATCGCGGACCGCGGCCCGGACCGCGTCGCTGCTGGCCATCGGCGCGGCCGCGTCGAGCGCCAGGCCCGCCAGGAGGCTCGCCGGGCTCCGCACCTCGGCGAGCGGCCGCGGGAGGCGGGCGACGAAGGCCTGGAGATCGAGGAGCGGGTGGGGGCGGAGGCGGAGCATCGGCCGGATGATAGGAGATGTCGCGGCGCGCGGGCCCGGGCGGTGGGACAATCGCGGCGATGCCCCGCCGCCCCTCGTCGCCGCCAGCGCTCGCCCGCGGCGGGCTCGGCCTCCTCGCGGCGCTCCTCGGCCTCGCCTGCGCCGACGGGCCGCCGAGCGCGAGCGGCGAGACCAGCGGGGGCGGGGAGGGGAGCTGCGGCCTGCGCCCCGACGAGGTCGTCCTCCAGGAGGCCTGCCCCCTCGATCGCCGCTGCCCGACGGTCGCTCGCCAGGGCGATCCCCGCTGCCCCGGCCACCTCGATCGCGGCGATCCCTACCTCGACGAGGATCGATGTGTCCTCGAGTTCCTGTCGCTTGGGCAACCCGGCGAGGTGCTCGTCGAGGGCGCCTGCGAGGGCGAGGTCGAGCGGCTGACGATCGCCGTCGTCGGCCCCGGCGAGGCGATCGTGACCAGCGAGCGGCGGACCCCCTGCGACGCCTGCGGGTGCCCGGAGGGCGAGCGCGCCTGGGCGCCGCTGGTCGCCTGCGAGCTCGTCGATCTCGCCTCTTTCACCGCCTGCCTCGAAGCCAGCGATCCCGAGGCGCGCGCGTCGTGCCTGACCCCAGAGACCTGGTTCATCGGCTGTGAGGGGTCATCGCCGCGCTGCGCACCGTGATCGCGTGGGTGCTCGCGCCCCCGCGCCGCGCGGCGATCGATCGTTGTCTCAACGTCGTTTCGCAGGCGCCGATCGGATCGCCGGGAGCGTCGCCGCGGCGCTCGCACGCTGGGGCCCTGAGCACCCGCCGCGCGGCTCTGCGCCTCGCTTCTGCTGGATTTGCGCGCACAGATCGTCAGCGGAGGTCGTAGACACCCGGCATCTCCTGCGACGCGCAGGAAAGGAATTCCGACGATGCCGACAAGCCCACTCGTGTTCAATGTCGCCGCCGCTGGCCAGCCCGAGCGCCCGCTCGAGATGGTCGGTCACCTCTTCGACGCCCGCGGCAGGCTGATCGCCAGCGCCCCGGTGACCAACGGTCGCCTCGCCTTCGACGTCGACCCCGCCCGCCTCAGCCGGGCCTCGCTCTACGTCGCGCCGGTCGACCCCGAGGGGGCGGCGCCGACGGTCGCGGTGATGAAGCGCCTCGCCGCCTACCAGCCGACCGTCGCGCTCCGCCCGGGGCCGGCGGCGATCGCCGTCAAGATCCCCGAGGACCTCTGGAAGCGCTGGCTCTTCTGCGTCACCCGGGTCGTCGGCCGGGTGGTCCGGCCGGTCGAGATCGGCGGCGAGATCCACGAGCTCCCGGTCTGCCACGCGCGGGTGCACATCTGCGAGGTCGATCCCTGGCCCGATATCTTCACGCGGATCCCCGACCCGAAGATCCTCCGCCTCCGCGACGAGCTCCTCCACCTGGTCGAGCGCGTGCCGCGGCCGCCGATCCCCGATCCGGGCCCGCTGATCCGCCCGCGGGTGCCGGTCCGCGTCGTCCGCCCGGCGATCGACGCCCGCCTCCTCCGCGAGATCGAGGCCGAGACCCCGATGATCCGGGTCGGCGCGGTCTCCGAGGCGAGTGAGGCGGTCCCCTTCGCCTCGCTGATGAGCGCCGCCGAGCTCCACACCCTCGCCGCGACCCGCGAGGCCGCGGGGGTCGATCTCGCGGCGATGAGCGCGATCCGCCTCGAGGTCCCGGCCGCCCTCCGCAACGCGCTCTCGTCGCCCTCGGCGTCGGTGATCCGCAACGCGCTGGCCGCCAACACCGAGGTGCTGATGCCGGCGCTCTGCTGGTGGCCCTGGGTCTGGCCCTTCGTCCGCTACGACGAGGTCAAGGTCGTCGAGACCGACGAGCACGGGCGCTTCGAGGCCAACATCCTCTACCCCTGCAACGGCGACAAGCCCGACGTCTACGCCTGGGTCGAGTACTGCATCGGCGGCACCTGGACCGCGGTGCTCAAGCCGCCGGCCGCCTGCGCGACCCACTGGAACTACGCCTCCGGCAGCGAGCTGGTCCTCCGGGTCCGCGACCCGCGGGTGCCCTGGTGCGAGGAGCCGCCGACGCTCCCCGGCAAGAAGGTCGGCGTCCTCACCCTCGGCAACGCGATCAACGTCCACCAGGTCGATCAGGGGAGCGGCCTGGTGCCGGGCGGGCGGCCGATGGGCGGCTCGATCGAGCCGACCGTGTGGTTCGGCCAGCAGCTCCAGGCGGGGATCGGCGCGAGCCACTACAAGTGGTCGTACCGCCGGGTGAACCCCGACAAGAGCCCGGTGGAGGACTGGATCGCCTGCGACGAGCGCGAGGTCGGCCGCCACTACGGGGTGATCGGCGCGGACTCGAAGATCCACTTCAAGTCCTACAAGCTCGGGCCCGACGAGGCGGTGAGCGGCGACTCGCTCTTCAAGATCCCGCCCAAGGATCCGCCGGCGGGCTCGTGGGCGCCGCAGCTCAACGCGCGGGCGAACACCGCGAGCGCCTACCTCTGGAGCGGCTCTCGCACCGAGTACGCGCGGATCCCCGACGGCCTCTACGAGCTCAAGCTCGAGCTCTTCCAGGTCAGCGGCGGGACGATCACCCGGGTCAAGGACGTCGACTTCGAGATCCCGCCGAGCAACGTCGCCGCGCCCTTCCCGACCGACACCGACCTGACCCTGGTGAACGCGCCGGAGGCCTACCTGATCCGCGAGAGCGGCCACGTCGTCGCCTTCCGCATGTTCCTGCGGATCGACAACAACAAGTGCGGCGCGTCGATCTACCCGACGACGGTCCCGGGCAGCACCGAGGAGTGCGGCTTCATCACCTTCCACCCGACGCCGACGGCGAGCGCGACCCTCGGCTTCGCGGCGACCCACGACAACGACTTCGCGACCTTCGCGTTCTCGGTGGTCCGCGGGCGCTGCACGGTCGGCTTCGCGGCGGCGGCCGGGATCGTCGGCGCCTCCCCGGTCGGCGGCTACGCCCTCGACGCGGCCGGGGTCTACCGCCGGACGATCCAGATCAGCCAGCTCCTGGCCCCGATCCCGCCGGCCTGCCCGGACGGCTGCCGCAACGGCGCCTTCGCCGAGCACCTCCACGTCTACGCGATGGCGACCGACGGCTGGGGGCGCCTCGACTACCTCGACGCCCACGCGGTCGCGGCCTTCGCCCTCGCGGCCGGCTAGGCGCCGCGGCGAATCGCATGTCCTTTGGGACATGAACGAGGCGGCCCCCTCCCGGGGGGGTCGCCTCGACCCTTTCGCGGCCGCCGCCTCGCGGCTAGCCGCACATCTTGCTCATGCAGGAGAAGCCGTCGGCGCAGTCCATCGGGTTGTTGCACGCGCTGAGGCACTCGCCGCCGTTGCAGGTGTAGGGCGCGCAGTCGACGGAGTCGCTGACCACGCAGGCCCCGACCGCGTCGCAGGCGCGGGTGACGGTGCTGTCGCCGTCGCAGCCGGAGCCGCAGGCCGGCGACTCGCCGTTGACCGTGCAGACCGACTCGATCGTGACCGAGGCGGCCGGGTCGCCCTGGACGCAGTTGCCCATCCCGCTCTTGGCGCAGGCGCTCGCGCACGAGACGAGCGGCTCGCCGGCGGCGGCGGTGCAGTCCTTCTGGTTGTTGAGCGCGCAGACCCCGTCGCCACCGCAGGTGCCCGCGATGAGCGTGCTGACGTAGGCGGAGCAGGTGTAGACGCCGTCGGCGACGTCGTCGCCGTAGACCAGCGCGGCGCAGTCGAACTGACAGGCGGCGCCGGGAGCCGCGGGGGCGCAGGCGGCGTTCTCGTCGCAGGCCTGGCACTCGCCGCAATCGCCCGGGGCGCCGACGTCGGCGACGCAGACGCTCCCCTCACAGGCCATGCAGGGGCTGCAGCAGTCGCTGGCGTCGCCGCAGGCGCCGCCGAGCTCGGAGCAGAGCGGCCCACTTGTCGAGGTGCCGTCGGTGGTCGGCTCGCCGGTGCTGCTCGTCGGCGACGAGGTCGAGGTCGAGGTCGTCGTCACCGAGGTCGTGCTGCTGCTCCCCTCGCCGTCGACGCAGCTCCCGCCGAGGCCGCCCTCGCCGTACTCGCCGTAGCGCTTGCCCGAGGGGCACCCGGGGTCGGGGAAGGAGCAGTAGCCGGAGGCCTCGCAGGTCCCCTGGCCGCCGGCGCTGACGCACTGGGCGTCGCTCGAGCAGGCGTAGGACGACGCGGTGGTGCAGGCGCCGACGAGCCCGCCGAGGAGGCCCGTGAGGGCGAGGACGATCGCCGAAGCACGCATCAGAACCTCCCCACGATCGCCAGGCCGGCGCCGGTCGGGATCACGCTGGCGCTCGCCGAGCGCCCGGACTTGCGGGCGACCATCGCCCAGCGCACGGCGCCGCCGGCGACGAGGGCGACGCCGACCCCGATCGCCACCGCGCCGCCGATCCGGAGGCTGCGCGACGAGCTGGTCACCGACTCGTAGTCGGCCGCGAAGGCGTCGTAGGTCGGCGAGTCGGCGAGGCGCCGCTGCTTGACCTCGGCGACCGTCAGGAGCGCGCCGCCGGCGATCAGGGCCACGACGCCGCCAGCGACCAGGCCGTCGCCGAGGGCGTCCTTGTAGAAGGGCCTCTGCTCCTCGGGCTCAGGCTCGGGCTCGGGCTCGGGCTCGGGCTCGGGCTCGGGCTCGGGCGCGGCCTCGGCGGCCTCGCGGGCGGCCCGCTCGTCCGCGATCTGCTTCTCGCAGGTCGCCAGGTTCTGCTCGGCCGCGGCGATCTGGAGGTCCGACGGCTCCTCGTCGATGAAGCGCTTGTAGAGCTCGGAGGCGGTGATGCAGTCGCCGTTGAGGCGCTCGGCCTGGGCCCAGGCGAAGAGGAATTCGATCCGCGGCTGGATCGAGTAGCCGAGCTTGAAGTCGTGGATCGCCTCGGCGTAGCGCTCCTCCTGGTAGAGCTCGAGGGCGCGGTCGAGGTGCTCCTTGGCCTCCGGATCCCATTCGTCCGGGGCGGCCTCCTTGGCGGGCCCGAGGGCCGCGAGCGCGGGCGTCGGGGCCCCCAGGAGGGCGGCGAGCGTGAGGGCGATGAGGGGGCGCGGGGCGGTCATTTGGGGGGCGGGAGCGGCGAGTTGGGGTCCCAGTTGTCGGGGAGCTTGACCTTCTTCTTGGTCTTCTTGGTCGTCGTCGTCTTCTTGGTCGGCGTCGGCTTGGTGCTGCCCTCGGACGCGCTCGGCTCGCGCGGCGGCTTGGCGGCGGGCTCGCTCCCGGAGACGACGATCCGCCGGGGCTCGGGGACCGAGGTCGGCTTGTTCTCGAGGAGGTCGGCGTCCCAGGCCGCCTCGTCGCCGGAGCTCGGCCTGTGGGCCGGCGCCGTGGTCTCCGTGCCGCCGCCGGCGAAGATCGCCGAGATGATCAGGAGCGCCGCCGCGGCGACGACGACCACCGGGAGGTACCTCCGCCACGCCGGCGGCTCGGGGACGGGCTCGGCGAGCGGGGCGAGGATCGCCTGGAGGGCCTCGCTCTGGTTGAGGGCCTGGAGCGCCTGGGTGTACTGGACCGACGGCTGCGGGGGCAGCGAGGGCTGCGCCTTGGCGGCGGGCGGCGGCGTCGGCAGGTTGAGCGTCAGGTAGTCCTTGACCGCCGCCTCCTCCTCCTTGATCTCCTCGGCGAAGAGGTCCCGCATGAACTCGGCGAGGCGCGCCTGCGAGATCGAGAGTCGGCGCTGGCGGGCGAACTCCTCGAGGTCCATCTCGAGCTCGCGGGCGGTCGCGTAGCGCTTCGCCGGATCGAGGGCGAGCGCCCGCATGACGATCTGCTCGAGGTCCTTGGGGTAGTCCGGCTTGAACTGCGAGGGCGGCGGCGCCGGGTTGCGGGCGATATGCTCGACGAGGTCGCGGCCCTTGAGGTTGGTGAAGAGGCGCTTGCCGAGGCTGAGCTCCCAGAGGATGATCCCGAGGGAGAAGACGTCGGAGCGGCGGTCGATGTCCTCGCCCCGGCACTGCTCCGGCGACATGTAGGGGACCTTCCCCTTGAGGGCGCCGGCGGCCGCGTTCTCCGGGTCGGTGGTCGCCTTGGCGATCCCGAAGTCGACGATCTTCACCGCGCCGTCGTAGCTGACGATGATGTTCGACGGCGAGATGTCGCGGTGGACGATCCCGAGGACCGTGCCGTCGGGGGTCTTCTGCTCGTGGGCGTAGTGGAGGCCCGCGGCCGCGTGGATCATGATGTTGATGAGGTGCTCGAGGGGGAGCCAGGTGCCCTTGCGGTGGGCCGCGCGGATCAGCCGCCGCAGGTCCTTCCCCTGGATGTACTCCATCGTGAAGAAGAAGGTCCCGTCGTCCTCGCCGACGTCGTAGACCTGAACGATGTTCGGATGGTGCAGGGTCGCCGCCAGGCGGGCCTCGCCGAGGAGCATCTCGATCAGGCGCTGGTTGTCGGCGTGCTCCGCCAGGACCCGCTTGAGGGCGACCAGCTTCTCAAAGCCGTGGATCGCGATCGTCCGGGCGAGGAAGAGCTCGGCCATCCCGCCGGCGCCGAGACGGTGGAGGAGCTCGTACTTTCCCAGCCAGACCCGTTCGGCGGGGTCCAGGGGCAGCTCCTCCCCGTCGAGGGTGATCTCAAGCACCTGTAGAGGCTATCGGCCCCCTCCTCTGCGATCAATGACCATCACCGCGCGTACGCGCCCGCGCACGGGGCTGAGGAGGTCTTCTGTCGGCGTCGGCCCCGTCGTCAGGAGGTCGGTTGTCAGGAGACGAGTGCCCGGGGCGGGACTCGAACCCGCAAGCTCGCGCAGGGAATTTTAAGTCCCCCGTGTCTACCGATTCCACCACCCGGGCGGGGCGTCACCTGTATGCCACAATCGCCGGCGTCGGGGGCGTCGGGGGTGTGGGGGGCGTCGGCCGCGAGGCGCGAGGTGCGGGGAGGGGCCCCGCGAGCTCGGCTGCGGCGCGCGGGTGGCGAGCGCTCCCGCGCGTGCTATCAAGGGCCGCCCGGAGGGTCCCATGGACACCCGTATCCCGACCAGCAAGCGGCCCCACGAGGCCGCGGCCGAGCCCGACTTCGTCGAGATCATCGGCGCCCACGAGCACAACCTCAACATCGATCGCCTCGAGGTCCCGAAGCGCCGCCTCGTGGTCTTCACCGGGGTCAGCGGCTCGGGCAAGTCGAGCCTCGCCTTCGACACGCTCTACGCCGAGGGCCAGCGCCGCTACATCGAGAGCCTCTCCGCCTACGCCCGGCAATTCCTCGGGCAGCTCGAGCGCCCCAAGGTCGAGCACCTCCGCGGGCTCTCGCCGACGATCGCGATCGAGCAGAAGAGCGCGTCGAACAACCCGCGGTCGACGGTCGGGACGATCACCGAGGTCTACGACTACCTCCGCGTGCTCTACGCGCGGATCGGCCTCCAGCACTGCCACCTCTGCGGGAAGCCGGTCCAGACCAAGTCGTCGGAGGAGATCGTCGCCGATCTCCTGCAGGAGGCCGAGGGCGCGAAGATGGTCCTCTACGCGCCCCTCGTCACCCACCGCAAGGGCGAGTTCCGCGAGCTCTTCGAGGAGCTCAAGGGCCGCGGCTTCCTCCGGGTCGAGGTCGACGGCGAGATCCACACCCTCGACGAGGCGCCCAAGCTCGACAAGAAGCTCAAGCACAACATCGCCCTCGTGGTCGATCGGATCCACGTCCGCAAGCAGGACCGCCAGCGGATCGCCGAGAGCGTCGAGCTCGGCCTCCGCGAGGGCAAGGGCGAGCTGCGGGCGGAGTCGATCGAGGCCGGCGGCCCGCGCCTGAGCTTCTCGGAGTCGCGGGCCTGCTGCGGGCTCTCGTTCCCCGAGCTCAGCCCCCAGAGCTTCTCCTTCAACTCGCCGCTCGGCATGTGCCCGTCGTGCAACGGCCTCGGCACCCGCCTCGACGTCGATCCCGAGCTCGTGGTCCCCGATCCCAAGCTCTCGATCCGCGACGGCGCGATCGCCCCCTGGGCGTCGGCGATGGCCCGCGGCGAGGGCTGGACCTACCGGATCGTCGAGGCGATGAGCGAGGCCTGCGAGGTCGACCTCGACACCCCGTGGTCGAAGATCCCGAAGCGCAAGCGCGAGAAGGTCCTCTACGGGGTCGGCGACAAGAAGATCGCGGTCAAGATCGGCTCCGAGGGATCGGTCACCCAGGGGACCTGGGGGATGCGCTTCGAGGGGGTGATCCCCAACCTCCAGCGCCGCTTCCAGCAGACCGGGTCGGACATGGCCCGCGACTACTACCGCAAGTACTTCGTCGAGCGCCCCTGCGAGAGCTGCGGCGGCCGCCGCCTGCGCCCCGAGAGCCTGGCGGTGCGGATCGCCGGCAAGGGGATCGACGAGGTCACCGGCCTCAACGTCGCCGACGCGGCCGCCCACTTCGGCGGCCTCGCGCTCAGCGGATCGCAGCGGACGATCGCCGAGGGCGCGCTCGGGGAGATCCAGGGGCGCCTGCAATTCCTGAGGAACGTCGGCCTCGACTACCTCACCCTCGATCGCGCGGGGCCGACCCTGAGCGGCGGCGAGGCCCAGCGGATCCGCCTGGCGTCGCAGCTCGGCTCGGAGCTCAGCGGGGTGATGTACGTCCTCGACGAGCCGAGCATCGGCCTCCACCAGCGCGACAACCAGCGCCTCATCGGCACGCTCCAGCGCCTGCGGGATCTCGGCAACACGGTGCTGGTGGTCGAGCACGACGAGGACACGATCAAGGCGGCCGATCACGTGATCGACTTCGGGCCCGGGGCCGGGCACCTCGGCGGTCAGGTGGTCTTCACCGGCTCGCCGGAGGCGCTCGGCGCCTGCGAGGAGAGCCTCACCGGCGCCTACCTGGTCGGCCGGCGCTCGATCGACGCGCCGAAGGTCCGGCGCGAGGCCAAGGGATCGATCTGGATCCGCGGCGCGAAGGAGCACAACCTCAAGGAGGTCGACGTCGAGATCCCGCTCGGGGTCCTGGTCGCGGTCACCGGGGTCAGCGGCGCCGGCAAGAGCTCGCTGATCAACGGGATCCTGCTGCCGGCGCTGATGCGCCTCCTCCACGGGAGCACCGATCGGGTCGGCGCCCACAAGAAGATCGACGGCCTCGCCGCCCTCGACAAGGTGATCGCGATCGACCAGCGGCCGATCGGTCGGACGCCGCGCTCGAACCCCGGGACCTACACCAAGGCCTTCGACGAGATCCGCTCGATCTACGCCCAGCTCCCCGAGGCCAAGACCCGCGGCTGGAAGAACGGGCGCTTCTCCTTCAACGTCAAGGGCGGCCGCTGCGAGGCCTGCCAGGGCGACGGCGTCGTCAAGGTCGAGATGCACTTCCTCTCGGACGTCTACGTCCCCTGCGAGGTCTGCAACGGCAAGCGCTACAACGCCCAGACCCTCGCGGTCCGCTACAAGGGCTACTCGATCTCCGACGTCCTCGATCTCAGCATCAGCGACTGCCTCGCGCTCTTCGCCAACCACCGCCGCCTCAAGCGCATCTTGGAGACCCTCATGGACGTCGGCCTCGGCTACATGAAGATCGGCCAGACCGCGACGACGATGAGCGGCGGCGAGGCCCAGCGGGTCAAGCTCAGCCGCGAGCTCGGCAAGGTCCAGACCGGGCGCACCCTCTACATCCTCGACGAGCCGACCACCGGCCTCCACTTCGAGGACATCCGCCGCCTCCTCGAGGTGCTCCAGCGCCTGGTCGACGCCGGCAACACGGTCCTGGTGATCGAGCACAACCTCGACGTGATCAAGTGCGCCGACTGGCTCATCGATCTCGGCCCCGAGGGCGGGGAGGGGGGCGGCGAGGTGGTCGCGGTCGGTACGCCCGAGCAGGTCGCCAAGGTCAAGCGCTCGCACACCGGCGCGTTCCTCAAGCCCCTCCTGCGGACGGCCCGGAGGAGCGGCGCGGCCTGAGCCCGTCCGCGCCGAACGCGGTCCCGGCGCGAGTGAGAGCGACCTCGCAGGGCGCCGGGTGCCGGCGATGGGCGAAGTTTGGTATGCCAGCCGACGTGCCCTTCGAGGAGATCCCCGCCGACGCGCTCTCGGTCTCGGCGACCTACCGGCTGATGACCGATCTGGTCGCGCCCCGGCCGGTCGCCTGGGTGTCGACGGTCGACGGCGAGGGGCGCCGCAACCTCGCGCCCTTCTCCTACTACCAGGCGGTCTGCTCCCACCCGCCGATGATCGTCCTGGCGATCAGCTGGCATGCCGACGGGCGGATGAAGGACACGCTCCGCAACATCCTCGAGACCCGCGAGTTGGTGGTGAGCCACGTCTCGGAGGCGCTGGTGGAGGCCGCCAACGCGACCTCTGCGGCATTCGCGCCGGAGGTCTCGGAGTGGGAGGCGGTCGGCGTCGAGGCGGCGCCGGCCCTCCGGGTCGCCCCCCCGCGGGTCGCTGGCGCCCGGGCCGTCCTCGAATGCGCGCTCCGGCAGGCGATTCCGCTCGGCAGCGGCGCCCACGGCGGCCCCTCGTCGACCCTGGTGATCGCCGAGGTCGTCCACTTCGCCCTCGCCGAGGGGGTCGCCCACCGGGACGCCCGTGGGCGCCTGCAGATCGACCCCGATCGCCTCCAGGCTGTCGGGCGCCTCGGGGGGATCGCGTACACTCGGACCGAGTCCCGCCTCGAGCTCCCGCGGCCGGCGGCGCCGCAGACGGGCAAGGAGACCCCTTGAGCAACGCCGACGATCGCCCGCGCGCTGACCGGATCCCGATCCCGGGCTCGCTCTTCGCGTCGCTCCCGGCGGAGGTGTCGATCTACGAGGTCGGCCCCCGCGACGGCCTCCAGAACGAGGCGACGATCCTCTCGGTCGAGCGCAAGGTCGAGCTCATCGAGGGGCTCGTCGACGCCGGGATCAAGCGGATTGAGATGACCTCGTTCGTCAACCCGCGGTGGATCCCGGCGCTCGCCGATCACATGGAGGTCGCCGCCCGGGTGCGCCGGCGCCCCGGGGTCGCCTACTCGGCGCTGGTGCCGAACATGCGCGGCCTCGACTCGGCGAGCCGGGCGGGGATGGAGGAGGTCGCCGTCTTCATGGCGGCGAGCCAGACCCACAACCGCAAGAACATCAACAAGACGACCGAGGAGGCGCTCGCCACCTACCGCGAGGTGATCGCCGAGGCCCGCGCCCGCGGGATGCGGGTGCGCGGCTACGTGAGCTGCGTCTACGGCTGCCCCTACGAGGGCGCGGTGCCGGTCGAGCAGGTGATCCAGGTCGCCGGCGGCCTCCTCGAGATGGGGGTCTATGAGATCAGCCTCGGCGACACGATCGGCGTCGGCACCCCGCGCCAGGTCGAGCACGTCTTCCGCTCGCTCCTCGAGGCCGGGCTGACGATGGAGCAGCTCGCGGTCCACTTCCACGACACCCGCGGGACCGCGCTCGCCAACATCACGGTCGCGCTCCAGTTCGGGGCGCGGACGATCGACTCGGCGATCGGCGGCCTCGGCGGCTGCCCCTACGCGCCCGGGGCCTCGGGCAACGTGGCGACCGAGGACGTCGTCTACATGCTCTCGGGGATGGGGGTCGGGACCGGCGTCGACATCGATCGGCTGGTCGCGATCTCGGCGCGGCTCTCGGGCTACCTCGCGCGCGAGCTCCCGAGCAAGTACCTCAAGGCCCACCTCGGGCACTGCGCGCGGATCGGTCGCTCGGTCTAGGCCGCAGGGTCCCTCGGGCGCTGCGGATCGGTCGCTCGCGTCGACGAGGCTCGCGGGGCGGCTCCGTCGGCGCGCTGGCGTCACGAGCCTTCGAAACGAGCGAGCGCCCGGGCCGGGGCGGCGCCGGGCGCTCTCGTGGTGGATCCGCCTAGCTCCGGCGGGCGGCGACGATGAGGCGCTCGAAGGCGGCGCTCGCCTGGTCGGCGAGGTCGCGGATCACCGAGGCGTCGACGTCGTAGCGGGCGGTCGCGGCGAAGACGATCACCGGCACCTTGCCGCGGAGGACGACCGGCAGGACGAGGACGTTGCCCTCGACCCCGCCGAGGGCCGCGTCGAACGCGGTGTCGATCGCGGTGTCGGTCCGCATCGGGCCGATGAAGGGGGTCTGCCGCTCGATCACCGTCGAGAAGAGCGACGGCCCGGTCGCCGGGATCCGGATCTGGCGGACCGCCTCGATCATCAGATCCTCGCCGCGGGCGTCGTGACCGCGGATCTCACCCTTCACGTGGACGAACATGATGACCCGGACGAACCCCTCGGAGAGGAAGTCGAGCATCAGGTTGGTGATCTCGTCGCGCGAGCGCACCGTGGCGAAGCGCGCGAGGATCTGGGAGAACGCCTCGTGCGAGAGCGGCAGGACCGTCGCCTGCGGCAGCTTGATGAGCTGGCTCTGGTGCTGCTGTCCGGCGCCCGCCCACTCCGGCGGCGGGGCGATGTCGGCGGCGTGCTGCGGCGGCGGAGCCACCGGGGCGGGGATCGGCGCAGCGACGGGGGCGGCGACCGGAGGCGCAGCGACGGGCGGTGCAGCGACCGGAGGCGCAGCGACCGGAGGCGCAGCGACCGGAGGCGCAGCGACCGGAGGCGCAGCGACCGGGAGGCGCAGCGACGGGGGGCGCAGCGACGGGCGGCGCAGCGACCGGGGGGGCGGCGACGACCGGAGGCGCAGCGACGGGCGGCGCAGCAACGGGGGCGCAGCAACGGGCGGCGCAGCAACGGGCGGCGCAGCAACGGGCGGCGCAGCGACGGGCGCGACCATCGGCGGCGCAGCGATCGGCGCGCTCACCGGGCGGGCCACGGGGACCGGCGCAGCGACCGGGGGCGCGGCGATGTGCGGCGCGGCCGGGGCGTGAACCTGCGGGGTCGGCACGCCGACCGTCGGCGGCGCAGCGAGCGGCGCGCTCACCGGACGAGCGACCGGCGCGACGACGGGTGCGGCGACGGCGACGGGGGCGCAGCGACGGAGGCGCGGCGACCGGAGCGGCGACGGAGGCGCGACCGGAGCGGCGACCGGAGCCGGAGCCGTGATCGGGGCCGGAGCCGGGGCCGGAGCGGCGACGGGGGCCGGGGCCGGGGCCGGGGCCGGAGCGGCGACGGGGCCGGCGCGGCGACGGGAGCAGCGACCGGCGCGGGAGCCAGGGCCGGCGCGGGAGCCGGAGCGGCGACGGGAGCCGGAGCGGCGACGGGAGCCGGCGCGGCGACCGGAGCTGGAGCCGGCGCTGGCGTCGGCGCAGCGACCGGAGCGGGCGCGGGCGCGGGCTTCGGCGCCGGGAAGTAGCGCTCGATCGCCGCCAGCAGGGCCGTGTGCGGAGCGACCGCGCGGACCAGGTAGGCGCCGGTGTGACCCGAGATCGCGTCGACCGCCTTCATGTCGGTCGGATCCGACATCGCCAGCGTCAAGTTGCCAGCGTCGTCGACGCCGACCGGCAGGACCACGTGCTTCCGCGCGAGGTCGGGCGTGATCTTGGCGAGCGTCTCGTCGTCGATCGCCGCGAGCGCCGATGCCCCCAATTTGGGGATCATCAGCTTGTTGTGGAGGAAGGTGACAATGCTGTCCTCCTGGACATACCCGAGCTCGACGACGGCCGCGACGAAGGAGATCTTTCGCTCCAAACATCGCGCCTGTACTGCGCGGAGCTGGGTGTCGTCCAGGTGGCCAGCCCGGAGCATCATGGTCCCTAGCAGACTCAAGGGAGTGCAGAATTCCCTACCTAGGAGCGGACAGTCAACCGCTAGTGCACGTCGATCGCGGACCTCTGGGGGCCGCGGCGCAGCGCGCTGCTCCGCCCGTGCACCGCGATCTCCGCAGATCTCCGCCCTGGGCCAGAGCGCTGTCTCCGCGGCGCTGTGCTAATTGGACCGGGTGATCTACCTCGACCACAACGCGACGACCCCGCTCGACCCCAGGGTCGCCGAGCGCGTCGCCCAGGTCATGGGGGATCCCCTGCTGCAGGGCAATCCGTCGAGCATCCACGCCTGGGGCCAGCGCGCGCGCGCGGTCATCGAGCGGGCGCGACGGACGGTCGCGGGCGCGCTCGGGGCCGAGCCCCTCGAGGTCACCTTCACCGCCAGCGGCACCGAGGCGGCCAATCTCGCGCTCTTTGGCGCGGTGCGTGCGTTGCGCGAGCGAGGCGCACCGGCCGGGATCCTGACCTCGCCCCTCGAGCACCCGGCGGTCCTCGGGCCGGTCCGGGCGCTCGCCGCCGAGGGCGCACCCCTCCGCCTGGTCGAGGTCGACGGGCGCGGGCGAATCAGCCCCGAGGCGGTCGCAGCGGCGCTATCACGCCATCCGGAGGTCGGCCTGGTGTCGCTCCAGGCGGCCAACCACGAGCTCGGCAACGCCTACCCGCTGGCCGCGATCGTCGCGGCCGCCCGGGTGCTCCGCCCGGAGATCCTCTTTCATTGCGACGCGGTCCAGGCGCTCGGGAAGATCCCGGTCGATCTCCGCACCCTCGGGGTCGATCTCCTGAGCGTCAGCGGCCACAAGATCCGCGGCCCCAAGGGGATCGGCGCGCTCCTCCACCGCCGCCACGTCGCCCTGGAGCCGCTCCTCCGCGGCGGTCACCAGGAGCGGGGGCGGCGACCGGGGACCGAGGCGACCCCGCTGATCGCCGGCTTCGCCCGCGCGGTCGAGCTCGCGGTGTCCGAGCTCGACGCGCGCCAGGGCCCCGTGCGCGCGCTCGCGGCCGGGCTCCGCGCGCGCCTCGGCGATCACGCGCGCGCCTGGGGGCTCCGCCTCTACGGCGATCCCGAGGCGAGCGTCGGCAACACGATCGCGCTCGGGGTCGACGGCTGCGAGGGGCAGCTCCTGCTGATCAACCTCGACCTCGAGGGGATCATGGTGTCGACTGGATCGGCGTGCTCCTCCGGGACCCTCGAGCCCTCGCCGGTGCTCCTCGCGCTCGGCTGCACCCCCGAGGAGGGGCGCAGCGTCCTCCGGATCTCGCTCGGCGTCGGCAACAGCGAGGCCGACCTCGACGCCCTCGTCGCCGCGCTGCCGCGGGCGATCGCCCGGGTCCGCGGCGAGGCGGAGGGGCTGAGCGCGTGAGGGTGGTCTGCGCGATGTCCGGCGGGGTCGACTCGTCGGTGACGGCGGCGATCCTCCGCGAGGCCGGCCACGAGGTGATCGGCCTGACGATGCGCCTCTACGACGTCCCCGAGGCGAGCGCGGGGGCCTGCGCGCCCGCGCCGTCGGCGGCCGCCAGCCGCCGCGGGACCTGCTGCTCGCCGGCCGAGATCGACCGCGCGAAGGAGGTCTGCGATCAGCTCGGGATCCCCCACTACACGGTCGACGAGCGCGAGCGCTTCGCGGCCGCGGTGATCGACGACTTCGCCCGCGAGTACAGCGCGGGCCGGACCCCGAACCCCTGCGTCCGCTGCAACGAGCACGTCAAGTTCGGGCCCCTCCTGGCGCGGGCGCGGGCGCTCGGGGCCGACGCCCTGGCGACCGGCCACTACGCGCGGATCGAGGGCGGCGCGCTCCTCCGCGGCGTCGATCCGGCGAAGGACCAGAGCTACTTCCTCTTCGCCATGGGGGCGGCGATCCTCGGTGATGTGATTATGCCCCTTGGGACATGGACCAAGGAGCATGTCCGAGAGAAGGCGCGGCGCCTCGACCTGATCAACGCCGAGGCCCCCGACTCCCAGGAGCTCTGCTTCGTCGGCGCCCGCGCCCACGCGGCGATCGTCGAGGAGCGGGCGCGGGCGCTCGGCCTCGATCCGGCGGCCCTCGCCCCGGGGGCGATCGTCGACCGCGAGGGCGCGGCGATCGGCGAGCACGACGGGATCCACACCGTGACGATCGGCCAGAGGCGGGGTCTGCGGGTCCCCGGGACCGCCCCGCGCTACGTCCTGCGGGTGGTCCCGGCGCGCAACGAGGTGATCGTCGGCGCCGCCGAGGCGCTCGCACGCGGGGTGATCGAGGTCGACGATCTCCGGCGCCTGGCGCCGCTGCCGGAGCGCGGGACGATCGCGGCGTCGGTCCAGATCCGCCACCGCTCGCCGCCCTCGCCGGCGACGATCGAGCTCGACGGTCGGCGGGCGCGGGTCCGCTTCGCCGAGCCCGTGCGCGCGGTCGCGCCGGGGCAGGCGGCGGTCTTCTACGCCGGCGATCAGGTCCTCGCCGGCGGCTGGATCGCGGCGGAGGGGGAGGGGACGCGGTGACGATCGGCCTCCCCTCGGTCCTGGCGACGCTCCCCGACCAGGGCGGCGATCCGGCGGTCGCCCTCGCCCTCGGCGAGCTCGCGCCCCTCGAGGCCCTCCTCGGCTACCGCTTCGCCCGGCCGGCGCTCCTCCGGGTCGCGCTCACCCTGGCCTCGTGGTGCAACGAGCACCCGGGCGCCGGCTGGCCGAGCAACGAGAGCCTCGAGTTCTTCGGCGACGCGGTCCTCGATCTGGTCGCCGCCGACCTCCTCTGGCGCCGCTTCCCCGAGCTCGGCGAGGGCCAGCTCACTCGCCTGCGCGCGAGCGTGGTCTCGGAGCGGGCGCTGGCGGCGGCCGCCCGCGGCAGCGGCCTCGGCGAGTGGCTCTTCCTCGGCCGCGGCGACGAGCAGAAGGGCGGCCGCGAGCGCGACGCGACCCTCGCCGACAGCGTCGAGGCGGTCCTCGGCGCCGCCTTCCTCGACGCCCGGGCGGCCGGCCAGGACCCGCTCCTGGCCGCGGCCGCGGTCTTCCGCGCGCTCCTCGGCGAGCGCGTCGATCGCCTGGCGCCGGACCACGGCGTCGACGCCAAGTCGCGGCTCCAGCAGTGGTCGCAGCGGGTCCATCGGATGACCCCCGTCTACCTGACCGAGGCGAGCCCCGACTCGGCCCCCGGGACCCCGCTCTGGCTCGCGCGGGTGCAGCTCGAGATCGGCAAGGGGACGGTGCTGGTGCTCGGCGAGGGCGAGGGCACGAGCATGCGACGGGCCCAGCATGCGGCGGCCGCGGCCGCGCTGGTGGCGGTCGATCGCGGCGAGCTCGACGAGCTCGAGGGCGAGTCGGGCGAGGGCTGAGCGCCCCGCAGAAGTGGCGCGCGACGCCGGCGTTCGCCCTCGATAGGGTGAGGTGATGGGCGTTCAGCGGGTGAGGCTTGGCGCGGTGGCGGTGGTCGTCGTCGGGTCCCTGGGCGGGTGCTCCGGGTCGACCGAGGAGACGGCGACGGGGGCGGCCACGGCCACCGAAGGGGGAACGAGCGGCGCCGGCGGGAGCGGGAGCGAGAGCGAGAGCGAGGGCGACACCGACACCGACACCGGTGGGATCGAGGATTGCGTCTTCGCCGATCCCCGGCTCGAGGCCGAGGTGAAGATCCTCGCCTCTGTCCCAGAGGTCCTCTCCGGCCTCTGGAAGTACGGTGGCAATCGATTCGCCGAGTCGTGGACGTTCTACGGCGTCCGCGACCTCACGGGGATCGCTTGCGTCGCCAAGGTCTGGGAGCTCGAGCACTTCCGCTGCTACGAGTGCCCGATCGACGATCTCGGGCCGCTCGCGGCGATTGACGAGCCACCATTGAGGTCGATTGCGATCACCGGCGCCCGGGTCAAGGACGTCGACGCGCTCGCCGGTTTCGCCACGCTCGTGGCGCTCGATCTCCACGACGGGATCCTCGAGGATGTCGACGCGATCCTCGCGGGGGGCGCCGACTTTCCGGACCTGAAGGTCGTCTCGTTCGCCGGCAACCAACTCGGCGACGCGATCGCGGCCCCGGAGCTGCCGGCGCTCGTCGACCTCAACCTCGCCGGCAATCACCTGACCCGAGCGCCAGACATGGACGGCGTCCCGGGGCTCCGTTGGGTGGTCCTCTCGGACAACCCGATCGCGGAGATCGGCGCCCTGGCGGCCCTCCCGGAGCTTGAATACCTCGAGCTCGAGCGGGCCGAGCTCACCTCGATCGACGCCTTGGTCGGGCTGCCGATCACCGAGCTTCGCCTCGCCGACAATCAGATCGTCGACGCCTCGCCGATCGCGTCGATGCCGCTGGAGGACGCCGATCTCCGCCGCAACGCGATCGTCGGGCTCGCGGGGGTCGAGTCGACGACGATCCGGACCCTCAACCTCGCCGACAACCCGCTGGCGAGCGTCGCGGGGCTCCGCCTCGAGGCCGTCCGGGAGCTCGATCTCAGCGGCGGCCAGCTCACGTCCTTTGACGGCCTCCTGTGGCTCTCTGGCGACGAACTCCAGCTCGTCGCGGAGCACAACAAGATCGTCGACCTCTCGGGCCTCGCGGCCGCGCCGACGCTCGAACGCCTCGCACTCTCAAACAACCCGGTCGACCTTGCGACCCTGCCGGGGGGGCTGGAGATCGGCGCGCTCGAGCTCAACGCGACCGGCATCACCTCGCTGGAGCCGCTCTCGCAGGTGTCGTGGAGGAGCCTCCGGGCGGTCGACAACGCGATCACCGCGCTGCCCGCGATCGGCGGGCCCCAGCTCGACGTGATCGACCTCGATCTCTCGGGCAACGCGATCAGCGACCTCTCGCCGCTGGCGGACCTCGCGGTCTTCCGCGGGTCCACCGTCGCGCTCGCGCGCAACGCGATCAGCGATCTCACGCCGCTCGCCAACGTCCACTTCTCCTCGGGCGTGATCCTCGATCTCGCCGACAACGCGATCACGGACTTCAGCCCGCTCGCCACGGCGTTCCTCGGCGACGGGATCCTCGATCTCTCCGGGAACCCGATCGCCAGCCTCGCGCCGTTTGCATTCCCAAAGTCGTGGGAAGATGTCGTGCTCGCGCGCCTGGCGACGCCCCCCGATCTCTCGCCCCTTGTCGGGTCCGAGGCTCACTTCAGGATCCTTGATCTCTCCGACAACGGCCTCACTGACGTGTCGGCCCTGGCCTCCGTGTTCCTCTGGGTCCACCGGCTCGACCTCTCGAAGAACGCGCTCACCGAGGCGCCCTCGTTCGCCACCTGGCCGCTCGAAGAGCTCCACCTCGACGGCAACCCGCTGACCAAGGTGGGCTCGCTTCCAAACACGGTGAAATCGTTCACCTGCGCCGGGTGCTCGCTCGCCACGCTCGACGGCGCCCTCGACGAGGCCAAGGGACTCTCGGACGTCGACCTCTCGGACACCCCGCTGACCTCGCTCGCGGCCCTCAGCGGCCACGTCCAGAAGTACGGGACCTCGATCCGCCTCGACCGGGCCGTCAACCTGGACTTCTCGACGCTCGCCGGCCTCGACGGGAGCTTCCAGATCTCGGCGCGAGAGTGCGGGATCGAGGAGCTCACCCCCTTCATCGGCCGCGGCGGCGCCGATCTCCGCGGCAACCCGATCGCGGATCTCGGGCCGCTCGTCGACGCTCAGGTCCGCGGCGACGTCTTCATCCTCGACGAGGGGGCCCTCGATCTCGCGAGCGACGAGGATGCCCTCGATCTCTTTGCGATCTGCGCGGGCGACCTCGTGACGATCGAGGTCGGCGCCATCCGTTGCGAGATGTGGGTGGAGGACGGCGTATGAGGATCGGCGCGGCGGCAGCGGTCCTCGTCGGGGCGCTGGCCGGGTGCTCCGGGTCGACCCTGGAGACCGCGACGGCGACGCCCGGCTAGCTGCGGCGCCCGCCGAAGAGGCCGATCACCAGCACCCCGGCGACCAGGAGGGTCACGAGGAGGAGCCAGAGGAAGTGGAGCGCGACGATCCCCCCGGCGTGCATGGTCATCACCATCGAGAGCCCGGTCCAGGGGACGAGGAGCGCGAGCGCGCCGAGGGCCCGGCCCCACGAGCGCCGGTAGCTCCAGGGCCGGAGGATCGCGTAGAGGAGGACGAGCTCGCTGAGGGTCCAGAGGATCCCCTCGACGAGCGCGTGCTCGTGGTTGTGGCCGTAGCGGGCGGTCCCCTCGAGCGCGGCGTTGAAGGGATCGCGGAGGTCGTCGCGGACCATCATCACGACGACCGCGAGCCAGAGGCAGGCGAGGCCGGCGACCCGGAGCGCCCACCCGGGGCCTGGCGTGTTGCGCGGCGCGTCGGTCGACATCGCCGCGATCATCGGCGATCCCGCGCCCGCCGCCAAGTCGCGGCGGCGACGGCCGCCCTCAGCCCTCCTGGGTCATCCCGGTGCGCAGCCAGACGCTGACCCGCTGGATCGTCAGGATCCCGCCGACCCGCGTCAGGTCGACGGCGCCCTCGTCGTCGCGCTCAAGGCCCGCGAGCTCGACCTCGAGGCGCTGGAGGAGGAGATCGACGAGCGGGCGGGCGATCGCCTCGTCGGCGCCGAGGGCCCGGCAGCGGCCGAGGAGGTCGGCGGCGAGCTCGGGCCGCAGGCGGCGATCGGCGCCGAGGAGGAGCGACGCGGCCGCGTCGAGGTCGTCGGCCCGCAGCGGCGCGAGCTGACCGCGGCCGCCCGGGAGGTGCTCGAGGATCAGCGCGGCGCGGACCAGGTCGCCGAGGTGGAGGCGCTCGGGCTCGTCGACCCGGTTGACCCAGACCGGGGCGATCCCCATGCCCTCTGTCTCAAAGGTCAGGCGGGCGAGGAGCGCGGCCTGGGCGCTGAGCTGGGTCGCGCGGGCGACGTCGCGGAGGCTGGTGATCGGCCGGGTCTTGGCGCTGCTCCCCTCGAGCGGGAGCTCGGGGATCCGCTGGATCAGCGCGGCGATCGCCGGACCCCAGGGGCGGTCGAGGAGCGAGCCGACGCTCTTGATCGAGATCTGACCCGAGCGGTGGAGGGCGAGCGCGGCCTCGCGGAGGCGATCGAGCGCGCCGTAGCCGACCCGGAAGACGTCGCGGAGGCCGAGGGTGACGCAGCGCTCGGCGAGGAAGTCGTCGAGCTCGATCGCCTCGGGGCGGCCGCCGGCGAGGAGCTCGAGGCCGAGCTCGATCGACCCGCGGGTCTGCTGGAGCGCCCGCTCGGCGATCTCCGGGACCCCGGGCGCGAGGCGCTGGGCGGCGATCACCTCGTTGACTAGGAGGAGGAACTCGCGGGTGCGGCGGCCGTGCTCGTCGGGATCGAGGCGATCGAGGACCCGCCGGAGGAGGCCGGCCTCGCCCGGGAGCGCCAGGCGCTCGCGCGGCTCGCCCTCGTCGTCGCGGCCGCGCGGCGCCTCGTCGGCCCGGCGGGCGAGCGCCTGCTCGCGCGAGAGCGGGCGCAGGAGCTTCATCGCCTCCTCCCAGGGGACGAAGCCGAGGTCGGCCAGGCGGCCGCTCCGCCAGCGCAGGAGATCCTCCTCGATCACCGCGAGGATCGCGGCCCGGATCGACACCACCAGCTCGCGGCCGAGCGCGAGGTCGTCGTGGTAGACCGCGTCGAGGATCCGGATCGCCGCCCGCCCGTAGGGATCGTCGGGGACCGCGACGACGAAGAAGCCGTCCGGGGTCTCGTAGGTGTAGAGGTGCTCGACCGCCCGCATCGCCTGATCGCGGGCCTCGTCGTCGTCGGGATCGAGCTCGTGGATCGCCGTCCCGGGGAGGAGGGTGGCGGTCCAGATCTCCGGATCCATCGCCGCGATCAGGCGGGCGAGGGCGCCGCGGGGGGCGGCCGCCCCCTCGTAGGTCTCGACGATCGCGGTGATCCACTCGCGGAGCTGGAGGAGCGCGAGGCGCTCGCCGTCCCACGCCCCGAAGTCGAGGACCGCGGTCAGCTGCTCGGGATCGGCGTGGGGGAAGAGGAGGTCGAGGCGCCCCTGATCGTGGAGCTGGCGGGCGAGCTGGTAGAAGCTCTGGGGCGGGATCTCCGGGACCAGCGCGTCCAGGTCCTCGCGCTCCTCGAGGATCAGCGGATCGCGGGCGGCGAGCTCGAGGAGCTCGTCGAGGGCGGCGGTGGCGGTCGCCGGGGCGTCCGCGGGCGGAGTCTTGGTCGCGCTCACGCGGCGCAAGGTATCATCGCCGCGATCCGGTGCCACGTCGTCATCCAAGGATCCGCCGGGCCCTCGGCGAGGTGCGCCGCGTCCTCGCCGAGGGGGCGTCTGGGGGGGCGTCTGGGGGGCCGTCCGGGGGCGCGTCGGCCGACGAGGGCTGGATCCGCGGCCAGCGGGTGCTGATCGCCTGCTCCGGCGGCCCCGACTCGCTCGCGCTCCTCGGCCTCCTCGAGCGCCTCGCGCCCGCCCTCGAGATCACCCTGGCGGTCGCTCACGTCGACCACGGGATCCGCCCCTCCGCGGCCGCCGAGGGGGCCCAGGTGCTCGCCCTCGCGGCCGCCCGCGGCCTCGCGGGCCACCTCCGCCGCCTCACGCTCGCCCCCGGCCCCGGGCTCCCGGCCCGCGCCCGCGAGGGCCGCCGCCGGGCCCTGATCGAGATGGCCGAAGAGTCAGGTGCGTCGCTCATCGCCCTCGGCCACACGGCCACCGATCAGGCGGAGACCGTGCTCATGCACATCGGCCGCGGCGCCGGCCTCGACGGGGTCGCGGCGATGCCCGCGGTCGATCTCCCGTGGATCCGCCCGCTCCTCGGCCTCACCCGGGCGGAGTGCGGCGAGCTCTGCTCGCTCCTCGAGCTCGCGCCGATCGACGACCCGACCAACCACGACCGCCGCCACCTCCGGGTGCAGATCCGCGAGGAGCTCCTGCCGATCCTGCGGGCCCGCAACCCGGCGCTCGAGCGGGGCATCGCCGCGCTCGCCCGCCAGGCGGCCGACGCCGAGGCGGCCCTCGAGGGCTGGGCCGCGCGCGAGGAGGCCTCACGTCGCCTCGCGCCCGAGGGCGAGCGCCTGCGCTGGCAGACCGACGGGCTCGCCGAGCTCCCGCGGGCGATCCGGACCCGGGTGCTCCGGCGGGTGATCTTCGCCGGGGGCGGCGACCGCCAGGCGCTCGGCGAGCGGACCCTGGCGAGCATCGATCGCGCGCTCATCGCCCGGGCCCGCGAGGTCGAGGCCGGTGAGCACGGACCGGCGCGGGGCCCTCACTCCTGGGACCTGAGGCCGCGCCTCCGCCTCGGACTCGGCCGCAGCGGCCTCTGGCTGGCCCCGGCGCCGGACTCCGGGCCCGACAACCATTGACCCCCCCGGGGGCCGGGGCTATGCTCCGGGACCTAGCGGCGTTGCCGCACTTTTTATCGTGAAGCAGCAGACAAAGACGCTCCTCGTTTGGCTGTGCCTGATCGTCGCTGTCCTGGCGTTGGCGAACATGCTCAACACCAGCCAGGAGGTGAAGCACGTCACGTACGCCAAGTTCATGGAGACGGTCGAGAACGACTGGGAGTCGCTCAAGGAGAGCACGACCCTCGACATCGAGGTCCACCCGGCCTACGTCGACATCACCTACGAGCTCGGCGGCAAGACCTTCGAGGTCACCGGCCCGGTCTCCGAGGCCCTCTACGGCAAGCTCAGCGAGAAGGGGATCGACTACAAGGTCGAGCCCGAGGAGGACTCCGCGCTCCTCCAGTTCGCGCTGATGTGGCTGCCGATGATCTTCATCGTCATCTTGATGGTGATGTTCATGCGGCAGATGCAGGTCGGCGGCGGCCGGGCGATGAGCTTCGGCAAGAGCCGCGCCCGCCTCCTCAACGAGCACCACAACAAGATCACCTTCAAGGACGTCGCCGGCGTCGACGAGGCCCGCGAGGACGTCGAGGAGATCATCGACTTCCTCCGCGACACCCGGAAGTACACCCGGGTCGGCGGCCGGATCCCCAAGGGCGTCCTCCTCATGGGCCCGCCCGGGACCGGCAAGACCCTCCTCGCCAAGGCGATCGCCGGCGAGGCCGGGGTCGCGTTCTTCTCGATCTCGGGCTCCGACTTCGTCGAGATGTTCGTCGGCGTCGGCGCCAGCCGGGTCCGCGACCTCTTCGAGCAGGGCAAGAAGAACGCCCCCTGCATCATCTTCATCGACGAGATCGACGCGGTCGGTAGGCACCGCGGCGCCGGCCTCGGCGGCGGCCACGACGAGCGCGAGCAGACCTTGAACCAGCTCCTCGTCGAGATGGACGGCTTCGAGGGCAACGACGGCGTGATCCTGGTGGCGGCGACCAACCGCCCCGACGTCCTCGATCCCGCGCTCCTCCGCCCCGGCCGCTTCGATCGCCGGATCATCGTCGGCCTCCCCGACGTCCGCGGCCGCGAGGCGATCCTCCGGGTCCACACCCGCCGGGTCCCGCTCGGCGACAACATCGACCTCGGCGTCGTCGCCCGCGGCACCCCGGGCTTCTCGGGGGCGGATCTCGAGAACCTGGTCAATGAGGCAGCCCTCCTCGCCGCCCGCGAGGGCCGCGATCGGGTCTTCGAGGACGACTTCGATCGGGCCAAGGACAAGGTCCTGATGGGCTCCGAGCGGCGCTCGGCGATCATCTCCGAGCGCGAGCGCTGGACCACCGCCTGGCACGAGGCCGGCCACACCCTGGTGACCATGCTCCTGCCGGCCGAGCACGTCGATCCGATCCACAAGGTGACGATCATCCCGCGCGGCCGGGCCCTCGGCGTCACCCAGCAGCTCCCCGAGGAGGACCGCTACTCCCTCGATCGCCACCACGCCGAGGCCCAGATCGCGATCCTGATGGGCGGGCGCCTGGCCGAGGAGATCGCCCTCGACGGCCAGATGACCACCGGCGCGAGCAACGACATCGAGCGGGCGACCAACCTCGCGCGCAAGATGATCTGCGAGTGGGGGATGAGCGACGAGCTCGGGCCGATCGCCTACGTCAAGGCGGAGGCGCAGCCCTTCCTCGGCCGCGACATCCAGAGCACGCCGACCTACTCCGAGTCGACCGCCCAGGCGATCGACAAGGCGGTCCACGACCTGGTGATGCGCCAGTACCACCGGGCCAGGACGATGCTCTCGGACAACTACGGCGCCCTCGAGCGCCTCGCCAAGGCGCTCCTCGAGCGCGAGGTGCTGACCGTCGCCGAGGTCAAGGACGTGATGGCCGGGCGGACGCTGGCGCCGGTCCGCAAGTCGATCCCCCGCGGCGGGCGCAAGGCCGAGGCGGTCGACGATCGGCCGGAGCCGGTCGCCGGGGCGCTGGTCGCCGAGCCGACCGCCTAGCCAGGCTCTGAGCGGATCGCGGCCTCGCGGCGTCCCCGGGCGCGCGAGGCCGCTGCCAATTTTCGCGCTTCAGCGGTCGCGGCGAGCCTTCGCTGCCGGACGCTCCGGGCCTCACCCTCCGCGGACGATCGCCTCGACCGCCTCGAGCTCGCCCGCGAAGGCGGGGCCGAGCTCGCGGTAGGTCGCGGCCGCGGCCGCCGCCAGGCGGCGCGCCTCGGCGATCGTCGACATGTCCTCCGGGTCACCCTTGACGAGGCTCGCCGCGAGGGCCGCGCGGGCGTCCGCGAGGTCGGGGTCGTCGGGGTCGAGGCGGGGCTCCAGGAGCTCGACCGCCCGCCGGAGCGGGGCGACGGCGTCTGTCTCGAGGGCCAGGAGCGCGCGGCCGAGGACCAGGGCGGCGAGCCCCCGGTCGACCCGGTGATCGCCGCTGCGCCCGTCGAAGACCGCGAGGGCGCGCTCGGCACGGGTCCGGGCCTCCGCCGGCGCGCCGGCGGCGATCAGCGCGGACGCGAGGGCGCGCTCGCTGGCCGCGGTGTAGGCGTCGGCGTCGCCGTGGGCCTGCTGGCGGATCGCCAGGGCGCGCCGGAGATCGGCGACGACCGCCGGGTCCCCCGCGGCCGGCCCGCTCAGCGGGGCCGCGTCGCCCAGGATCGTGGCGACGAAGGCGTGCTCCGGCCCGAGGGAGGACGCGACCTCCTCGACCCCGCGCTCGCGGTGGAGCTTGGCGCCGTCGAGGTCGCCGAGCCCGGCGAGCGCCCGGGCGAGCGCCGCCTCGGCGTTGGCGACCGTCAGGCGGTCACTGGGATCGGCGAGGGCGAGGGCATCGGCCGCGCGCGCGCGGGCGGAGGCGAAGTCGCGGCGCTGGTTGTCGAGGCGCGCGAGGGTGATCCGCGGCCAGACCCCGACGTGGGCGGGGGCCTTCGCCCGCTTCAAGTGCTTGAGGAGGGCGTCGATGTCGGCCCGCGCCTCGCGGTGGCGATGGAGCGAGACCAGGTCGTTGGCCCGGTGGGTGAGGTACTGGCGGGCGAGGGGGTGGGCCGGGCCGAGCTCCTGCGTCGCCAGGTCGAGGGCCCGCTGGTGGTGGGCGAGCGCGCCCTCGAGATCGCGGTGATCGAGGGCGACGAGCCCGAGGTTCACCTCGGTCGCCGCGTGCTCGAGGAGGGTCGGTCCCGCCTCGATCGCCGCCGCCTCGCGGAGGCGAGCCTCGGCCCCCTCGGTGTCGCCGTGGATCGCGTGGACGACCCCGAGGTTGTTGGTCAGGAGCCAGCGCAGGTGGCCGTCGTCGGCGAAGCGCTCGCCCATCAGGACGGCGAGCTCCTCGTCGGCGAGCGCCCGCGCGGCGTCGCCGAGGAGCGCGCCGCGGACGAAGATCCGCCGGATCAGCCCCTCGGCCGCGCTCTTGTCGGCGCCCGACGCCAGCCCCTCGCGGAGCGCGATCGTCAGCGCGCGATCGGCCGCGTCGCCGCGTTGGCGGGCGAGCTCGATGGTCCCGAGCGTGAGCGCAGCGGCGGCGCTCAGCGGCCGGAAGCCGAGCTCCGTCGCCCGCCCGAGCGCCTCGTCGGCGGCGGTCGCCGCCCGATCCAGGCGCCCGGCGGCTCGGAGCGCGTCGATCGCCGCGAGCTCGTTGCGGATCGATCGCACGGTCGACGCGATCGCCGGATCCTCGCTCTCGGTCGCGTCGCGGAGGAGCGCCTCCCGATCGCCGCAGGGGGCGATCGGCGGGAGCGCGAGCGCGGCCTCGAGGGCGTGGTCGACGACCTCGGCGTCGGCCTCGGTCAGGAGCTCGCCGAGGGTCCCGAGCCCGGCCCGCCGCCGGTCCAGGCAGGCCATCTGCCGGTCGTAGAGCGCCGCCGAGCGCTCGCCGCGCTGGTGGGCCTCGCAGCCGTCGACGCGGAGGCGCGTCCATCCCTCGGCGTAGGTGTCGAGGGCGGGGCGGACGCGGGCGAAGGTGCCCTCGGCGTAGGGGAGGTCGGTCGCCTCGAACGCGGCCTCAGCCGCGCTCGCGCGGGACTCGTCCCACACCCCCGCGAGCTCGAAGGCTGGCCCCTCGCAGGGGCTCTCGCTGGCGAGGCCCGCGAGCCCCCAGCCGCCGGCGCCGACCACCACGCTCAGCGAGAGCGCGAGGGCGGCGCTCCGGCGGCGCGCGCTGGGGTCGCGCTCGAGCCCGTCGCAGAGGGCGGCCATCGATTCGAAGCGGCGCCCCGGATCGAGCGCGAGGCCGCGGAGGAGCACCCGATGGATCCACGGCGGGACCTCGCGCCCCCGCGGCGGCGCCGCGATCTCGCCAGCGAGGATCGCCCGGACGATCACCGGCAGCGAGCCGCTCGGGTAGGGGAGGCGGCCGTAGAGCGCCTCGTAGAGGGCGACCGCGAAGCTGTACTGGTCGCTGCGCTCGTCCGGCGGGCGCCCTGCGAGCTGCTCCGGCGCCATGTAGGCCGGCGTCCCCATCAGCGCCCCGGTCGCGGTCAGGCGCTCGCCGAGCATCCGCGCGGCGTCCTCGCTCGAGGTCGTCTCGTCGAAGGCCGGCTCGGCGATCGGCGAGGTCGCGCTCGCGCGGGCGAGGCCGAAGTCGAGGACCTTGACCCGGCCGACGTCGACGCCGGCGTCGACGAGCATGACGTTGTGGGGCTTGAAGTCGCGGTGGATCACGCCGCCGCGGTGGGCCGCCGCGAGCCCGCGGCCCGCCTGGAGGTAGACGCCGACGACCTCTCGCCAGCCCCGCGTGGTCTCCTGCCAGCGGCTCAGGGGGACGCCGCGGACGTACTCCATGGCGACGTAGGTCTGGCCCTCGTGCTCGCCGACCTCGATCACCGAGACCACGTTGGCGTGGACCACCCGGGCCATCGCCTGGGCCTCGCGGCGGAGGCGGGCCTCGGCGACCCCGCCCATCCCCTCGCTGAGGAGGAGCTTGATCGCCACCTTGCGATCGAGGTCGGGATCGTAGGCCGCGTAGACGACCCCCATGCCCCCCTGGCCGAGGCGATCGAGGAGGAGGTAGCGGCCGATCCTCAGCGGCGCCTGCCGGCGAGGGAAGAGGCGAGAGGCGATCAGATCCTCCATCCGCCGGGCGTCGGCGCCGTCGAGGGTAGGGAAGCCGAGCGGCGGATCGCTGGGCCGCGTGTCGAGGTGGCCGAGCGCGGCCTCGGGGCCGGTCGCCGCCGCCTGGCCGGCCGCTGGATCGGTCGCCTCGCGCTGGTGGGGGGTGAGCGTCGCGGCGACCGCGAAGGCCCGCTGGTCCGCGCCCGCCGGCGCCGCTCGCCCTCGCTCGTCCGCCTCCATCGTCATCGCTGCGCGTCTCACCTCTTGGATGTCGAGCGCCGCCCGAGATCAATTCGCGGCGGCGCTCAGGAGCCGATCACGTCGCGGATCCGACCGGCCCAGGTCTCGATCCCCTCGATCGTGCTCTGCCGGAGATCGGGGGAGGTCGTGAGCTCGGCGATCACCTCCTCGAGGCGGAGGCGAGCCCGACGGATCTTGGTGCGCACGGTGTTCTCCGGGATCTCGAGCGCGTCGGCGATCTCGCGCGCGCGCATGCCCTCCCAGTAGTACATCTCGAGGATGATCTGGCCCTCGATCGGGATCCGCCGGAGGCCGCGGAGGAGGAGCTCGACCTCGCGGGCGGCCGCGAAGATCGAGGTCGGGGTCGGCCGCAGGTCCTCGACCGAGACGACCTCGCCGCCGTCGTGGTCGCGGTCGCGGCGGGCGATGCGGTAGTGGTCGTAGAGGACGTTGCGGGCGACCCCGAAGAGGAAGGCCCGAAAGCCGGTCTCGCCGCGGATCCGCGCGCGCGCCTCGAGGCACCCGAGGAAGGTCCGCTGGACCAGATCGGGGGCCTGGGGTCCGGCCTTGTTGTGGAAGAAGCGGAGGACCGCGCGGTAGTGCCGACGAAAGAGGCGCTCGCCCGCGACGTCGTCGCCGCCCTGCCACGCCTTGAGGAGCTCGAGGTCGTCGTCGCGGTCCACCGCCGGAGTATATCGAGCGTCTGCGGCCGGGTGACGGGCGTCCCCGCGCCCTGAAAAAAAATCTCGCGGCCTGGTGAATTGATGTCGGTGCTGGGTCTACTCGGTATGTCGTGAGGCGCCGAGCTGGGGCGCCGCCTGGAGCTGATCATGAAGACGACGACCCGCCGCATCCCTGGAGCTCGATCCCTCTCCACGATCCTTGGCCTCAGCCTCGCGTTCGCGCTCGCCTGCGACCCCGACGGGGGCCCCGAGGGGGCGCTCGTCCCCCGCGACGGCCCGGGCTCGGGCGGTCCCTGGCAGAACACCAACGTCATCGACACCGCCGAGGTCGACGCGATCGACACCCAGGGGCTCGCGCTCGACGGGGTCACCCTGCAAAACGTCATCGTGATGCTCAGCGGCGGGCCGGCGACGATCGACCCGGGCTCGCTCGCGGTCGTCGACGGGACCGTGCGGGCGACGGTGGGCGGCGCGTCGGTGAGCGGCAAGGGCTTCACCGGCTCGGTCTGGATCTTCGACGCGAGCGGGACGCCGCTCACGGCGACCCTGACGACGGTCGAGACCAGCGACGACGCCGGCCTCTGGGATCCGATCACCCCCGATGAGCTCCTCAAGCTCGATCCGGACCGTCTAGTCTACACCTTCACCTACGACATCGGCTCGGGCCCGCTGGCGACCTGCGCGGAGGACTCGGCCGCCGGCGCGCGGGCGGTGCTTTACGGTGACCTCACCGTCAACACCCTGAGCGGCGACATCACCAGCCGGCCGAACACGATCTACTTCGGCTGCATCTCGGGCGCGGTCGGCAAGGCGGCGCTCCACGGCTACGCCCCCGACAGCCCCTCGGAGCCGAGCGTCAGCCTCGACATGTTCGAGACCGCGGTGCGGGCGGTGCGGGCCGACTACTGCGGCGACGGCACCTCGTACACCAACGTCGGCAACCGCCTGACCTACAAGGATCGCGAGGGGATCAACACCCACACCGAGGCCTCCTACACCACCGAGGCGCTCTGGAACGAGGGTGGGGGAGCGCGCTGCGTCAATCGTCGCCGTGACACCGGCGCGACGCTCCTCGCCCCGCTCGCCTGCGCCGGCGGGTCCGTCCCGCTCTGCGGCACCGAGGCGAATGTCTCGAGCCGCTGGACCAGCGGCACCGGCGAGCTCTGGACCAAGATCCCGCCGCTCTGATCGTCGCCGTCGGATCGTCGTCGTCAGAGCCCCCGGGGCCGGACGCGGAGCCGGCCGGGGGGCTCTTCCCGCGCGCCGCCGTGGCCTCAGCCGGGCGCGGGCGCGTCGAGGGCCGCCCGCAGCTCGCTCGCGACCTCGGGATCGTCGTCGGGGATCAGGCCGTCGCGGCGCCAGCGGATCGCCCCGTCGCGGCCGATGATGAAGGTCGTCGGGTAGCCGACGACCTTGAGCTTGGGGACGATCGTGCTCTCGGGATCGAGGACGATCGGGTAGGTGACCCGCTTGTCGCGGACCAGGCGGCGGACCTCGGGGTGGGCCCGCTTGGCGTCGATGCTGACGCCTATGACCATGAGCCCCTCGCGGCCATGCTGGTTGTAGAGGCGGTTGAGGGTCGGCAGCTCCTCCTTGCAGGGCTCGCACCAGCTCGCCCAGATGTTGAGGAGGACGACCTTGCCGCGGAGCTCGCGGAGGTCGATCGTCTCGCCGCGGAGATCCTCGCCGCGGAAGGCCGGGACCAGGTCGCTCGGCTCGGCGGCCGCTGGCCCGCCCGCGTCGGCGCAGGCGAGGAGCGGGGCGGTGGCGAGGGCGACGGCGAGGACCAGGGGGCGGCGTGGCATGGGCAGCGATCAGGCGGAGGCCGCGAGCCCGAGGCCGTAGCCCCGGGCGTAGTCGCCGAGCTGCTCGCGGAGCATCCGGCGGGCGCGGTGGAGGCGGCTCATCACCGTGCCCACGGGGCAGTGTAGCCGCTCGGCCGTGTCCCGGTAGGGGAGACCCTGGAGATCGACGAGCTCGACGACCTCGCGGAAGCGGTCCGGCAGGGTGTCGAGCGCGGCCACGACCTCATCCGAGAGATCATCGCGCTGCCACTCGCCCTCGGGGTCGTTGGCCGCCTGCATCCGCCCGTGATCGAAGAGGTGATCGACGAGGTCGGAGCGGGCGGCCGCGGTGTTGACCACCTTCTGGTGGCGGCAGCGGGAGATGAAGGTGTTGACCAGGATCCGCGAGAGCCAGGCGCCGAGGCTGCCGTCGCGGTTGAAGCGGCCCCAGTTCGCCCACGCCTTGGTCAGCGCCTCCTGGACCAGGTCGTGGGAGTCCGAGGATTGGTGGGTCAGCCGCATGCCGATCTGGAAGAGCCGGGGCATGTGCGGGGTGGTCAGGCTGACGAACTCGGCGGTCGTGGTCGGGCTCATGCCTGGCTTTAGAAGCAAGCGGCACGCCTCGGAGAAAGATCAGTGATCACGACGCGTTGTTGGAGATGCGCGGGGCCGCCCGCGATCAATGCGACAAAATCAAAATCGTCGCGATTTTTACGAACATCGACCGCGCCGGCTCACTCGAGCCACTCGCTGCTCTCGCGGCCGCCGAGCGCCGGCGCCTCGACCGCCGCGAGCCCGGGGGCGGGGAGGAGGGCCCAGGTCAGGCCGCCGCCGCTCAGGGCCGGGACCAGGAGGGGACCCTGCGGGCCCTCGACCGCCATCCAGCCGTCCTCGCCGGCGGTGTCGGCCTGCCGTCGAGCGAGCGCGGGCGGCTCGCTCGTCGACGGCGTCGCCTCGCCGGCCCAGGCGGCGATCGCCCGGACCCGGCCGTCCTCGTCGTCCAGCGACATCAGCGCGAGGCGCGCGGTGATCGGCGACTTGAGCCGCGCCGGGCGGAGCTTGAGCGCGAGGGCGGCGGCCGCCCGCACCCGCGGCGAGGGATCGCCGAGGAGCGCGTCGAGGAGGGGGAGGGCCTCCGGATCGCCGGCCCGGGCGAGGGCGACGGCGCTGCGGATCCCCGCGCTCGAGTCGCCGGCGAGGTGATCGAGGGCGTCGCCGAGGCGAGCCAGCGCGCGGGCAGGCGCCCGACCGAGGGCGGCGATCGCCAGGCCGCGGAGGTCGATCGGCAGGCCGGGATCCTCGGCGATCGCCTGCACGCGGGCCCAGAGGAGGAGGTCGCGGGGCGGTCCGGGCATCCGCGCGAGGGCGAGGAGCCAGGGGCGGGCGCCGCCCGGCTCGACCCGAGCGAGGGCGCCGCCGATCGCCGCGCCGAGCCACCCCGGGGCGCGCTCGGCGAGGGCGGCGGCGGCGAGGAGGCGCTCGTCCATGCGGCCGCGATCGAGGGCGCGCTCCCAGCCCCGGCGATCGTCGTCGGCCGGCGTCCGGACCTGCGGGGGAGGGGCCGCGCTCGGCAGGCGGCGGGCGGCGAGGAGGCGCTCGAGCTCGATGGCCACCTCGGGCTCGACCCCGCGGGCGAGCGCCCCCTCGATCGCCGCGACCGCCTGGTCGCCGAGGCGGAGGAGCGCGTCGAGGGCGTTGTCCAGGAGCGAGGGCTCGCGGAGCCGGAGGAGGAGGCCGTCCAGGAGCGCCGGGCTGACGCTCGCGCGGCCGCCGATCGCCTGGGCGATCGTCTTCGAGGTGAGCCCGCGGGGCGGCGCGTCGAGGAGATCGAGGAGGCGGCGATCGACCTCCTCGCCGGGGTGGCGGGCGAGACCGTCGAGGAGCGCGCGGGCGACGAAGACCTCGTCGCCCCGCTCGATCGCCCGGATCAGGGTGGGCAGCGCCCGCGGGTCGTCGAGCATCCCGAGCGCCTCGGCGGCGTCGCGGCGGACCTGCGGGTCGGGGTCATCGAGCATCCGGGTGAGGACGAGGGTCGCCTCGCTCGCGCCGAGGAGGCCGAGCGCGCCGGCGACCGCTCGCCGGACCTCGGGCGCGGGGTCCGCGAGCTTGGCGACCAGGGCGGCGCGCACCCGCGGGCCCTCGGCGTCGGGGAGGACGGTCGCGCCGAGGAGGCGGGCGGCCTCGACCCGGAGGATCTCGGCGGGGTCGCGGAGGGCCGCGAGGATCAGATCGACGTGGGCCGCGGTCGGCTCGAGGAGGATCACCCGCAGCGCGTAGAGGCGGCTCGAGAGGTCGGTGCCGCCGCCCCGCCAGATCGTCCGCGCCGGCGCCACGCAGGCCTTGATCTCCCGCCGCGAGCAGGCCTGGAGGGCCTCCCGGCGGAGCGCCGGCGAGGGGTCGATGAGGGCGTCGAGGATCACCTTCTCGACCAGCGGCGTGGCGAAGGGCCGGAGGTTCTGGAGCGCCTCGAGGCGCTGGCTCTCGGGGATCGGCTCGTCGCCGGCGGCGATCAGGGGCTCGGCCGCCCGCGTGATCTCGGTCGGCCACACCGGCCAGCGCTCGCCCTCGGGCTCGACGCTGACGCGCTCGGCGCTCACGCGGCCGGGCGCGAGGAGGGCGAAGGCGACGAGCGCGAGGAGCGACGCGCGGAGGGGAGGGGAGCGCACCGGGTAGAGGCTAGCAAAGGGGGCGGGGTCCTGGCGAAGCCTGGCGGCCTCACTCGCCGCTCCCACCGACCGGCGGCAGCGGCTTGACGATCGTGTCATCCCGCCCGCCGCGAACCCCGTCGAGGAGCGACGCGGCCCGCGACTTCTTGAGGCTCCCCTCCTCGGACTCGCCGACCACCCGCTCGAGCCAGGGCTCGACCTCGGCGCGGAGCTCCTTGTCGCTCGCGCGGACCGCCCCCATCGTGTGGAGGAGCTTCATCTCGTAGGTGTCGACCGGCTCGAGGAGGCGATCCTCGTCGCCGCCGGCGCCGTCGGGGCGGAGGGTGATGTCGATGAGCGGGCAATCCTGCTCCCGCTCCTCCTTCGTGGCGAGGTCGTGGGCGTGCATGAGCGCGCGGTTGGAGGCCTCGTCGCTGGTGATGCTGAGGGCGTGGACGATCGCGCAGCGGACCGCGAAGGGGGCCGCCGGCAGGCGATCTTCGAGGATCTTGACGACCGCGCGGCCGCCCTTCTCGTCGCGGTGCTGGGCGAGCGCCCAGGCGGCGAGGCGCTGGCTCTCGACGTCGCCGCGGGCGAGCACCGCCTCGAGCGAGGGGACCGCGTCCATGCTCTGGACCCAGCCGGCGGCGTAGAGGAGGCGGGGATCGATCGGCGCCTCGGGGGTCGCGGCCGCCAGCGCGGCGTCGATCTCGGCGGCGAGGAGCTTGGCCGAGGGGCGGTACTGGAGGCGGGCGAGGGCGATGATCGCCTCGCGCTTGATCCGCGGATCGGGGCCGCGGGTCGCGGCCATCAGCGCCTCGTAGATCCCGCCGCGCTGGCGCCCGGGGAGGTCGCGGAAGCGGCCGAGCGCCCAGGCGGCCCAGACCGCCTCCTCACCGCCGCGATCGAGCTGGCGGATCAGCACCCGCGGGATCAGCGTGCGGTCGTTCGGCGCCCGGCGGATCGAGAGCTCGGCGATCGCCTGGAGGCGCCGCGGCTGGCCCTCGACGTCGTCGCCGCGGAGGTTGGCGATGTGGATCCCGAGGGTCCGCCAGTAGAAGTTGAAGCCGCCGTTGACGACGTTGAAGAGGAAGTAGGTGGCGAGCCCGCTGGCGACCAGGAGCACCGGGAAGGAGAGGGAGGAGCGCTGGAGGCTGGCGGCGACCGTGTTGACGTCGTCGCTCGGGCGGACGGTCTCGGCGGTCTTCCCCTGGAGGTGGGTGAGGCGGAAGGAGCCCTTGAAGAGGACCTCGTCGAGCCAGAGCGCGTCGACGATCACCGCGATCCCCATCGCCGCGTAGTAGGCGACGAAGAGCCAGGTCTCGGTGCTCTGCTCGGCCGGGACCATCCGGATCCGGCCGGCCGCCCACACCGAGGTCAGGATCCCGGCGAGGTTGGCGATCACCAGCGCGACCCAGAGCTTGAGCGCGGGGGCGACCCGCCGACGGCGGGGGGCGTAGCCTTTCGGGAGCGCGGGACCGGACATGCGGGAAGTCATACCCCGGAAGGACCGCCGGCGGGGGCCAGGGTTCCCCGCCCAGGTTCGCCGATTTTTTGGCGGCCGCGATCCACCTGGCTAGCGTGCCCGCGAGTATGCGCGAGACCGGCAGAGTCCAGGAGCGGGCGGTCCGGAGGAGGCGACCCGGGCGGGTCCTTCTCGGCGGGCCGATCGTCGCCGACGAGGCGCCGGAGGTCGCGTCCGCCGAGGCGGCCGCGCCCGAGGTCGCCGCCGAGCCCGAGGCCGCCGCTTCAGAGGCCTCCGCGCGCGCCGCCGCGCCTCGGGCCGCTGCCGCGCCGACGCGCCGGCGGCCCCTCGCTCGAGCCTTCGCGGCCGCCGAGGCGCTGGCGATGGTCGCCGGCGGCGTCGCCGCGCTGGTCATCCTCGCCGGCCACCAGACGGCCGCTCAGGACGACGCCCGTGCGCTCCCCGGGATCCGCCTCGGCGGCCAGGAGGTCGGCGGCAAGACGGCCGACGAGCTCGCGGCGATCGCCGCCGAGGTCGCCGACGCCGGCCTCGGCCGCCCCCTCGAGCTCCGCGCCGGCGAGGCGAGCACGATGACCACCGCCCGCGAGCTCGGCGCCCTCCCGAGCCCCGAGGCGGCGATCGCCGCCGCCCTCGAGGTCGGCCGCAGCGGCGATCTCCTCACCGACATCCAGGCCCGCGCGGCCGCTGAGCGCGGCGACATCGACGTCGACGTTGGCTACCGCTTCGACGAGAAGGCGGCGCTCGCCCGCCTCCTCGAGCTCGCGCCGGCGGTCGAGCGCCCCTCGCTGCCGACCCGCTTCGACTTCGCCGAGCGCAAGGTGATCCCGGCCTCGCGCGGGACCTCGCTCCTCGCCTTCGACTCGCTCTCGACCGTCGCCGTCGGCCTCGCCTCCGGGGCCAAGCGGATCGACCTGGTGGTCCAGGAGCGGGCGCCGGTCGACGATCCGCTCGCCGAGATCGCCGAGACCCTCGACATCCACGAGGTCCTCGGCACCTTCTCGACCCCCTACCACAACGACCTCGCCCACGCCGATCGCACCCACAACATCAAGCTCGGGGCGCTCGCGCTCGACGGCCACGTCCTGATGCCGGGGGAGACGATGTCCTTCAACGAGGTCGTCGGCGAGCGGAGCGACTCGGCGGGCTTCCGCTACGCCCCCGGGATCACCGCCGGCGAGCTCGTCGACACCGTCGGCGGCGGCACCTGCCAGGTCTCGTCGACCCTCTACGGCGCCGCCTTCTTCTCGGGCCTCGAGCTGGTCCACGCCCGCCCCCACAGCCGGCCGAGCTCCTACGTCGACATGGGCCTCGACTCGACCGTGGTCGACGGGATGATCGACATGAAGCTCCGCAACCCCTACGACTTCCCGGTCGTCCTCCACACGACGGTCTCCGGCGGCGAGGTCGTGGTCGAGGTGCTCGGGGCCAAGCGCCCCTACAAGGTCGCCTTCGAGCGCGAGATCACCGAGGTGCTCCCCTACACCAGCGTCGTCCGCGACGACGGCCACCTCCGCAGCGGCGCGACCGCGGTCGCCCAGCAGGGCAAGCGGGGCTTCAAGGTGATCCGCCGGCGCAAGCTCTACGCCGCCGAGGGGCCGACCAACGGCGAGGCCGCGGTCCCGCTCAAGACCGAGGAGTGGGAGCTCTACTACCCGCCGACCACCGAGATCGTCCGCCGCGGCTCGAACCCCGCCGGCGAGCTCCCGGAGGGGGCGCCGCCGCCGAAGCTCCGGGATCCCGCGCACTCGCTGCGGATCGTCAAGTAGCCAAAGCGCCAGGTCGCTTCAGCCATGGCGCTTGGAGCCTGTGATTTTGGCAATGGCTGAAGGATCAGGTGCTTTAGGCCATGGTCTCTCAGCCATGGCCTCAGAGACATGGCCCACGATCGAGGGCGGCGACCGGCGCTCCTCGGGCGGATCAGCGCGCGCCCCGGCGACGACGCCGCGGGGCCAGCCGCCCCCGCCCTCGGATCGCGGTTTTTTTGGCCGCGAGGTCGCCGTGGCGTAGGTGTTGAGCGCACTCCCCCGTCTTTCTCAGGAGCGAGGCGTCATGCAGCCCAGCGAAAAGCCCCGCGTCGACTTCTCCCTCGACAACCGCCAGATCTTCTTCCTCTTCTTCGGCCTCTCGGTGGTCGGTTGCTTCGTCTTCGCCCTCGGGGTGATGGTCGGGCGCCAGGACCTCGGGATCCCGGGCGCCGCCCAGGAGCCGGTGGTCGCCGAGGCCTCCGGGCCCGCCGGCCTCGGCCTCGACGCGCTCGCCGACGCCGCGCCGCTGCCGGTCGAGGCCCCGGACTCCTTCACCTTCAAGGAGGCGATCGCCGAGCCCGCCACCAGCGGCCTCCCGCAGACCCGCGATCCCGCGGTCCCGCCGCGCGACGAGAAGGCCCTCAAGGCCGAGCGCGCCGCCCGCGAGAAGCTCGGTCACAAGCCCGCCGCCGCGCCGAAGAAGCCGCTGCCGGCCGTCCTTGCGACCAGCGAGCCCAAGCCCGAGACCGTCGACGTCAAGGCGCAGGCCGAGCCGATCGCCGCCCCCAAGGCCGACGCGCCGGCCGAGGCGAGCAAGCCGGCGATCAAGGAGGAGACCGTGATGGCCGCGGGCTCGGGCGAGAGCGCCGAGGCCGAGCCGAGCAAGGCCAAGCGGGCCTTCACCCTCCAGCTCAAGGCCTACGCCAGCGCCGACGACGCGGAGAAGATGGCCGACAAGCTCCGCCGCAACGGCCACGAGGTCCGGGTGGAGAGCGCCGACGTCCAGGGCCGGATCTGGCACCGCGTGCGGATCGGCGTGTTCACCACCTGGGACAAGGCGATCGAGGCCAAGGCCGACTTCGAGAAGCAGGAGCAGGTGATCGCCTACGTCGTCCCGAACTAGGGGAGGGCGCGCTGCGTTCCGCGGGCGGGCGGGGTCGATGACCTCGCCCGCTCTGCAATTCGGCTCACGATTTTTTCAATGCGCTGACCTCGCCCAGCGCTGCCCCGGCCGCGGCGTCGGCCGCGACGCGGCCCTTTGGGTTACAACCCCCCCGTGCCCGCGCCGCATAGCAACGTCGACACGCCGGTGATGCGCCAGTTCCTCGAGATCAAGGCGCAATACCCCGACGCGATCCTGATGTTCCGCATGGGGGACTTCTACGAGATGTTCTTCGAGGACGCGATCACCGTCGGCCCGGTGCTCGACATCGTCGTCACCTCCCGGGACAAGAACTCCGACGATCCGGTGCCGATGGCCGGGGTCCCCTACCACGCGATCGGCGGCTACCTCCGCACCCTGATCGAGCGCGGCTTCAAGGTCGCGATCTGCGAGCAGATGGAGACCCCGGAGGAGGCCAAGGCGCGCAAGACCAAGATCGTCCGCCGCGAGGTCGTCCGCGTGGTCACCCCCGGGGTCTTGCTCGACGAGGAGCACCTCCGCTCCGAGGAGCCCAACTACCTGGTCTCGGTGGTCGCCGAGAAGGGCGAGGGCGGGCCGGTCGGGATCGCCGCGCTCGACGTCTCGCTCGGCGAATTCCTGGTGATGCGGGCGGTCGATCCCAACGCCCTGCGGGCCGACCTCTCGCGCCTCGCACCCCGCGAGATCGTCGCCGACGCCGGCCTCCACGGCTGGCTGCAGGAGGTCCTCGGCCCCGAGTGCCCGCGCCTCGAGGGGATGGGGGTCGGCGCGGTCTCGGCCGCGGTCTCCGCCCGGGTCCGCCGCCTCGCCGAGGAGAGCGGCGGCGAGCGCCTGCCGGCCGCGCTCGAGCGGGCCGCGGGCCTCTGCCTGGCCTACGCCGAGGCGACCCAGCCGGGGCAGACGCTCCTCCTCCACCGCCTCCGCCAGCAGTCGCCGAGCGACCACCTGATCCTCGACGACACCTCGCTCCGCAACCTCGAGATCTTCCGGACGATGCGCGAGCAGACCCGCCGCGGCTCGCTCCTCTGGGCGGTCGACGCGACCCGGACGGCGATGGGGGCGCGGATGCTGCGGGCGTGGATCGGCGCGCCGCTCCGCGAGCTCGGGGCGATCCACGCCCGCCACGACGGGGTCGAGGCGCTCCTCGGCGAGCCCCGCCTCCGGGCCGAGCTCGCCTCGCGCCTCCGCGACATCCGCGACGTCGTCCGCCTGGCCGCCCGCGCGCGCCTCGGGACCGCGAGCCCGCGCGAGCTCGGGGCCCTCCGGAGCTCGCTGCAGGCGCTCCCGGGGATCGCCACGCTCCTCGCCGAGATCAGCGCCCGGCGCACCGATCACGCGATGCCCGAGCTCCTCGGCCTCGGCGACGACCTCTGCGAGGACCTGCGGGCCGCCCTCGAGGCGACCCTGGTCGACGAGCCGCCGAGCCACACCCGCGACGGCGGGATGATCCGCGATCAGGCCGACCGCGAGCTCGACCGCCAGCGGGCGCTCCGCGACGGCGGCCGCGAGGCCCTCGCGGCGATCGAGGCCCGCGAGCGCGAGCGCACCGGGATAGGCAACTTGAAGGTCCAGCACAACCGGGTCTTCGGCTACTTCCTCGAGGTCCCGCGGGCCCAGCAGGCCAAGGTGCCGGCCGACTACGTGCGCAAGCAGACCCTGGTCAACGCCGAGCGCTACGTCACCGCCGAGCTCGCCGAGCACGAGACGGCGGTCCTCGGCGCGCTGGCGGCCGCCCTGACCCGCGAGCAGGAGCTCTTCGTCGCCCTCCGCCAGCAGGTGAGCGTCGCCGCCGAGCGCCTCTGCCAGCTCGGCGAGCGCCTGGCGACCCTCGACGTCCTGGTCGGCCTCGCCGAGATCGCCGAGCAGGGCGGCTACGTCCGGCCGGAGATGGTCGACGAGGCGATCCTCGAGATCGAGGAGGGCCGCCACCCGGTGGTCGAGCGGATGATGGAGTCCGGCCGCTTCGTCCCCAACTCCCTGTCCCTTCGGGCAGGTGGTGGCGAGGGCGAGGGGCAGGCCGCGCGCTTCCTCCTGGTGACCGGCCCCAACATGGGCGGCAAGAGCACGGTGATGCGGCAGGTCGCGCTGATCGCGATCCTCGCCCACGCGGGCTCCTTCGTCCCGGCCGTCCGCGCGCGGATCGGCCTCTGCGACCGGATCTTCACCCGGGTGGGCGCGGCCGACGATCTCGGCCGCGGCGAGTCGACCTTCATGGTCGAGATGCGCGAGACGGCCCAGATCCTCAGCCAGGCGAGCCCGCGCTCGCTGGTCTTGCTCGACGAGATCGGCCGCGGGACCGCGACCTACGACGGGCTCGCGCTCGCCTGGTCGATCACCGAGTTCCTCCACGATCAGATCGGCTGCCGGGCGATGTTTGCGACCCACTACCACGAGCTCTGCGGGCTGCCGGAGCGGCTCGCCGGGCTCCGCAACGTCCACGTCGCGGTCCACGAGGAGCGCGGGCACATCGTCTTCCTCCACCGCCTGGAGCCGGGGCCGGCGGAGCGGAGCTACGGGATCCAGGTCGGTCGCCTCGCCGGCTTGCCGGCCCAGGTGCTGCGGCGGGCGCAGCGGATCCTGACCCGCCTCGAGGCCGACGACCGGGTGGGGAAGGGGCCGCAGCTCGAGCTCTTCGCGCCGAGCTTGCCGGGCGAGGAGGAGGCCGAGGCGGAGCTCGCCGGGGTCGGCCATGGCCACGCCGGCGGCAACGGCAACGGCAACGGCAATGGCAACGGCAACGGCAATGGGTACGGCCAGGCGCAGCCGGCCGTCGATCCGGGGGCGCTGGCGGTGGTCGACGATCTCCGCACCGTCGATCCCGACGACCTCTCGCCGCGGGAGGCCCACGCGCTCCTTCGGCAGCTCCGGGAGCGCCTGGCGGCGACCGGGCAGCCGCAGCCGCGGGCCTGAGGGGCGGCCGGCCGTGATCGCTGTGAGACGTCCTCTAGGGTCTCGTGCGCGCCAGCGAGCGCCGCTTCGTCGGCTTGTGCGCGAGTGCGCGACGGGCGATAGTGGGCGGGATGGGCGCGCGATCTCGTCGCAAGAAGGGCCGCCGCAACACCCGGATCAACGCGGCGATCGCTGATCCCGACGACTCCTTCGCGGGCGCGGCGGCGCTGGACAGAGCGACGATCGACGAGGGCTCACCCGAGGAGAGCGGGTCGCTCGGCGAGGTGCCGAGCTCCTTCGCCGACGGGCCGGCCGACGGGCCGCCGCCCGACGACGAGCTCCGGGCGAAGCCGCGGACCGAGCCGCGGGACACGGGTGCAGGGGAGGGGGGCGAGCACCGGGCGCCGCCGCCGCTCCCGACGCGGAGCTCCGTCGCGCCGACGCTCCACGAGCCGCCGAAGCCCAGCGCCAGGGCGCGGCCGGCGGCGAGCGACGACGTGACCCTCGTCGGCCCGCCGCCGCCACCGCCGCCCCCGAAGCGCTCGACCCTCGGCGACTTCCCGACCTCCTTCGCCCCCGGCCTCGACGATGAGCGCGACGCGCTCGCCCAGACCCTCGTCGACGACGAGCCGCGGACGCGCGCCGGCTCGGCGCCCGCGGCCGCTGCGGCTCCACCCGCCGACGCGCCGCGCTCCTCGGTCGTCGACCAGCTCGGGGAGACCCGCGCACCCGCCGACGCCCGCGGCCTCGCCGAGACCCGGGCGGCGCTCTCCTCCGAGGCCCGCGCCGTCACCGTGCCGGGGAACGCCGAGCTCGGCGAGACGCGCGTCCGCGGGTCGAGCTCGGCGGCGACCACGAGCAGCGGCCGGGTGGTCACCCGCGAGTGGGCGCCCGTCCCCGGGCCGATCCTCGACGATGACGACGACGACGCGAGCGAGGCCGGGGGCCTCGGCGGGCGATCGCCCTCCGAGCTCGCCGAGACCCAGCTCTCCGGCCCCGGCTCGACCCTGGTCTCCGGCCAGATCCCGGGCTCGCAGCCGCCGCTCGCCGGCCGCTTCGGCCGCTTCGTCCTCCTCCGGCGCCTCGGCGGCGGCGGCATGGGCACGGTCTACGCCGCCTTCGACGAGGAGCTCGCGCGCCGGGTGGCGATCAAGGTGCTCCACCGCGAGGCCTGCCTGCCGCCGCTCCTCCTCCGGGCCGAGGCCCAGGCGATGGCCCGCCTCTCGCATCCCAACGTCGTCCAGGTCTACGAGCTCGGCGAGCAGCAGGGGCAGCTCTTCCTGGTGATGGAGTACGTCGAGGGCGAGACCCTCGGCGAGTGGCTCGAGCTCGCGGAGACCCGCCCCTGGACGGCGGTGCTCGAGCTCTTCATCGCCGCCGGCGAGGGCCTGGCGGCGGCCCACCGGGCGGGGCTGGTCCACCGCGACTTCAAGCCCGACAACGTCCTCGTCGACAAGGAGGGGGTCCCGCGGGTCGCCGACTTCGGGCTCGCGCGGCCGAGCGCCGAGGGGGTCCAGCAGATCGCCGGGACCCCGGCCTTCATGGCCCCGGAGCAGCACCTGGGCGCGCCGACCGACGCCCGCTCGGACATCTTCGCCTTCGCGGTCGCGCTCTACGGGGCGCTCCTCGGCGAGCCGCCCTTCGCCGGCGAGAGCTACGAGGAGCTCCGCGACGCGGTGGTCCGCGGCGAGGTCCGGCCCGCGCCTGCCCGCTCGCCGGTGCCGGCCCGCCTCCGCGCGGTCCTGGTCAAGGCGATGGCCGTCGATCCGGCCGAGCGGACGCAGACGATGGACGCGCTCCTCGGCGAGCTCCGGAGCTTCGTCCCCCGCGGCGGCTCGCGCTGGCCGGCCCGCGCGGCCTGGGTCGGCGCCCTCGGCCTCACCGGGGTGGTGGTCGCCCAGGTGGTCGGCGGGGTCGCCGGGCCGACGCCCGCGCAGCTCGCCTCGGTCGCCCAGGGGGCGGCGCTCGCCGGCGCGTGCGGGGAGCGGGCCGAGTGGGTCTACCCGTCCTCCGCCGACGCGCCCGAGGTCTCGTCGATCCGCCAGGTGATGGCCCTCGAGCGCCTCGAGGGGCCGGCCGGCGACTTCGCGCGCCGCCAGACCCAGCGCCTGCGCGGTGACTTCGCGGCCGCGCTCGATCGCCTCGGCGATCACTACTGGGAGGATCCCAAGACCCGCGCCTTCGCCCGCGACTTCTACGCCCAGGCGCTGATCTTCGCGCCGGATGACGAGGTCGCGCTGGCCCGCGGCAACTTCACGATCGGCGCGCTCGCCCAGCTCCGCGAGCAGGCGGAGTCGAGCGGCTTCTCGAGCGCGGAGATCGAGGCCGCGGCGCCGCTGAAGATCCTCGCGGACCTCGATGATCCGGATCTCGCGGCCAAGATCGCGGCCCTCCTCGACGCCTGCGCGCCGCCGGACGAGGGCGCGCTCGCGGCCGCGGGGAGCGGGGCAGGGGCGTCGGAGGTCTCGCCGGTGGCCGCGCTCGGCGAGCCGGCGCCGGCCGAGGCCGCGCCCGAGGTCGCGCCGGAGCCGGAGCCGGAGCCCGCGCCGCCAGCGTCCGACGAGGCGCCGGAGCTCGCGCCCGCGGTCGCGCCGGCCGAGGCTCCGCCGCCCTCGAGCGCGCCGGAGCCCGCCGCCAAGAAGCGGCGCTCGATCGACACCGAGGGCCTCATCGCCCGGGCCGAGAGCGCCCGCCGTCGGGGTCAGGACGCCGAGGCGAGCCGCCTCTTCGAGCAGGCGCTGACCCTCGCGCCGCGCAACCCGACCGCGCTCGCGGCCCTCAGCGACATCGCCTTCGATCGTGGCGACTTCGCCGAGGCCGCCAAGCTCGCCCGCAAGGCGATCCAGGTCGCGCCGGAGATCGCCGAGTACCACACCCGGCTGGGCGACGCGCTGGTCAAGCTGCGCCGCAAGGGGGAGGGCCTCGCCGCCTACGAGCGGGGGCTCGAGCTCGGCGACGCCCGGGCCAAGCGGCGGATCGAGCTGCTGGAGAAGGGGAAGCTCTGATGGCCGCGTCTTCGTCGGCGCTGACGACGGGCGAGCGCGGCGCGCTGAGCCGGGCGCTCGCCGGATTCGTCGTCGTCGCCCTCGCCGTCCCGGCGCCGGCCTTGGCCGCGCTGGCGGCTGCGCCCGCACCTGGCCCTTCGGCCATGTCATCGACGACCTCGGCCGAGGCCCAGGCGAAGGTCGTCGCCGCCAGCGGCCGGGTGATCCTCTTGCCGCGCCGCGAGGGCGATCCGCTCCCCTCGTCGACCGACGCCAGCCTCCGCGAGAGCGTCCGCGCCGGCCTCCGGGCGGCCGGCGTCGGCGTCATCGAGGTGGGCTCCTTGCCCGCCGGGACCGAGGTCTGCGACGAGCTCCGCTGCCTCAGCGGCCTCCGCGGGTCCCTCGGGATCGGCCACGTCGTCCGCGCGACGTTGGCGTCGATCGACCGCGACTACGCGCTCCGCCTCGAGCTCATCGACACCGCCGACGCCTCGGTGGTCGCGACCTTCGACGAGCGCTGCGCGCTCTGCGGCCTCGCCGAGGCGGGGGCCCACCTCTCCGCCGGCGCCGAGGGGCTCTTCCGCGCGGCCGCGGCCGCGTCGGCCTCGGCGGCCGCGTCGGCGATCGGCACCCTGCGCCTGACCAGCGCGCCGGCGCCGGCCGGGGTGACGATCGACGGGGTCTACGCCGGCGAGTCGCCGATCGAGCGCGGCCTCGCCCCCGGTCGCCACGCGGTCACCGTCGCCGCGCCCGGCCACCAGCCGGTGGTCCAGGAGCTGACGATCGTCGAGGGCGAGGCCGCGACGATCCACCTCTCCCTCGCCCCCTCGCCGCCGCCGCCCCCGCGCTGGGGCGGGGCGCTCCTCGGGGTCGGGATCGGCCTGGTCGCCGGCGGGGTCTTCACGCTCGCCCTCGACGATCGCCCGCGGCCGCTGAGCTGCGATCCGGCGGCCGGCGCCTGCGCCGAATTCGAGACGACCTGGGCCGGCGCGGGCCTCCTCGCCGGCGGCGCGGTCCTGACCACCCTCGGGGCGGTGATGGTCCGGCGGGCCCGCGCGCACCGGCGACGCGGCGGGCCCTGAGCCCAAGACACCTGTCGGAATGTACCTGTTGGATCGGACCTGAGCGTCAGGGCAGGGCGTTGAGGATCTCCCCAGCGATCGCCCCAAGCGCGTCCTCGAAGCCCGGATCACAGATCGAGAACGCCGGCCGCGACCCGTTGCCGTCGATCGCCTGCGCGACCTCGAGCTCGCGGACCGGCGGGACCGCCGAGCCGGTCTGGCCGCTGCACCCGGGATCGATCCCGAAGGAGTCGATGAACCCCGGATCGCTGACCTCGCTGTACATGATCGCCGCGCCGTCGCCGTAGCCGGCCGGGACCCCGTCGATCAGGAAGAAGCGGACCGCCCCGGCGCCGACCCCCAGGGCCGCCTTGTTGGCGGCGTACTCCTCGAGGATCCCGGTGTAGCGGCCAGTCGGGTGGAGGACCGCGGCGTCGTCGCTCGCCCCCGGGGTGCCGGCGTCGCTGTAGTTCTCGGCGTGGCACTCGCTGAAGACCGGGCCGCCCGTGCAGGCGACGCCGGCCCGCCAGCAGACGGCGGAGGTCGGGATCGGATCGCTCGGGTCGTTCCAGAAGACCTTGTTGTCGATGAAGATGCTCTTGTAGTTCTCGTTCGCCGAGCAGTCGGTCTCGTCGCTGACGACGATCACCACCAGCATCGCCTCGTCGCGGACGAAGCCGTAGTTGTCCTCGCCCGGCTCCTCGCTCTTCTTGAGCGCCCTGTAGATCGCCTCGAGGGGGCTCTCGAAGCCGCAGCCGGCGACCCCCTGGGGGAGGACGCACTGAAGCGCCGCCGTGCTGCTCACCCCGTCCGGGAGGTTGCTCGCGCCCTCGCCCCACTCGATCCAGGGGCGGGCCTTGGGGTTGGGATCGAGGGCGGTCGGGGTCGGCTTGAAGGCGAGCGCGGCGTCGTTCTTCTCGCAGTAGTCCGTGCAGGCGTAGGAGGCGTCGATCGGCGGATCGGCGCCGTTGAACGTGAAGTCGCCGAGGCCGATCCGATCGATGCACGAGGAGAGGACGAGATCGCCGTTGGGCGGGGTCGTCGCCGCCGACGGGCAGCGGGGGTTGCCGACGTCGGTGGTTGTGATGCCGATCCGGTAGGAGACGCCGGCCGACTCGAGGGGCTGCACGAGCGCGCCGATCATCGACGAGAGGATCGCCTGCTCCTCGCCCATCGATCCCGAGTCGTCGAGGACCACGAGGATGTCGACGCCCGCGGCGTCGAGCGGCCCGCCGGTCGTGCTGTCGCCCGTGTCGGTCCCGCCGGTCGATCCGGTGCCGCTGTCGCTGGCGGAGCCGCTCGCGCTCCCCTGCGTCGCGGAGGCGGAGGCGGAGGCGGAGGCGGAGGCGGAGGCGGACGCGGTCTGGGTCCCGGAGGTGACGTTCGTCGTCTGGTTCTCGGTGTCCTCGCCGCCGGTGCTGGGGCAGCCCGCGAGCGCGGCTGCGAGGAGGACGAGCAGAGGAGCGCGGGAGAGATCCACAGGGAAAGTCATCCGCGGATCGTAGAGGGCCTTCGGCGATCGCGCGAGCGCAGAGATCGCCCCGGCCCTTTGCCCTCGACACTCGGCCCTCGGCCCGGCATCCTCCCGCCCCCATGACGGCCGAGCGCGCGCGCACCGAGATCGACTTTTCGCCGCAGATCGCCCAGGAGCTGGCGATCCCCGAACGGGGCGTCGCCGCGGTGATCCGCCTCCTCAGCGAGGGCGCGACCGTCCCCTTCATCGCCCGCTACCGCAAGGAGATGACCGGCGGCCTCGACGAGGTCCAGATCCGGGCGATCGAGGAGCGCCGGGCCTACCTCCGCGACCTCGAGGAGCGGCGGCGGACGATCCTCAAGACCCTCGAGGAGGCCGGCAAGCTCAGTGACGATCTCCGGCAGCAGATCCTCGCCTGCACCACCAAGGCCGCCCTCGAGGATCTCTACCTCCCGCACAAGCCCAAGCGGCGGACCCGGGCGACGATCGCCCGCGAGCGCGGCCTTGGGCCGCTCGCCGATCGGATCCTCGCGCAGCCGCCGGTCGGCGATCCGCGGGCCGAGGCGGCGGCCTTCGTCCGCGACGACAAGGAGGTCCCGGAGATGAGCGTCGCCGACGTCGACGCCGCGCTCGCCGGCGCCCGCGACATCGTCGCCGAGGCGGTCGCCGAGCGGCCCGAGGTCCGGGCGCTGGTCCGCGGGACCTTCGAGCGCGAGGGGGTCGTCCGCTCGCAGGTCGCCTTCGACAAGAAGGGCGCGACCTCGAAGTTCGAGGCCTACTACGAGTACGAGGAGCCGATCGCCACGATCCCCTCGCACCGCTACCTCGCGGTCCGCCGCGGCGAGCAGGAGGGCTTCCTTCGGGTGCGCCTGACGATCGAGGCCGAGACCGTCCAGCCGTCGATCGCCGGGATCTTCGCGCTCGATCGCCAGAGCCCCTTCGCCGGCGAGCTCGAGGCGGCGATCGCCGACTCCCTCCGCCGCCTCCTCCTCCCGAGCATCGAGACCGAGATGCGGATCGACGTCAAGATGCGCGCCGATCGCGAGGCGGTCGAGGTCTTCGCCGCCAACCTCCGCTCGCTCCTCCTCGCCTCGCCGCTCGGCGGCAAGCCGGTGATCGCGATCGACCCCGGCCTCCGCACCGGCTCGAAGTGCACGGCGATCGACGCGACCGGCAAGGTCCTCGAGACCACGACGATCTACCCGGGCCAGGGGGAGCGCCGCGACGCCGAGGCCCGCGCGGCCCTCGGCGCGCTGATCCAGCGCCGCCGCCCCGAGGCGATCGCGGTCGGCAACGGCACCGGCGGCCGCGAGGCCGAGGCGTTTGTCCGCGCCGTCCTCGCCGAGCTCGGCGAGCGCCAGATCGCCGTGGTCGCGGTCAACGAGGCCGGCGCCAGCGTCTACTCGGCCTCCGAGATCGCCCGCGAGGAGATGCCCGATCTCGACGTCACCCTCCGCGGCGCGGTGTCGATCGGCCGCCGCCTCCAGGATCCGCTGGCCGAGCTCGTCAAGATCGACCCCAAGGCGATCGGCGTCGGCCAGTACCAGCACGACGTCTACCAGCCGCTCCTCACCCGCAAGCTCGATCAGGTGGTCGAGAGCTGCGTCAACCACGTCGGCGTCGATCTCAACACCGCGAGCGCGCCGCTCCTCGCCCAGGTCGCCGGCATCGGCCCCTCGCTCGCCCGCGGGATCGTCCGCCACCGCGAGGAGCACGGGCCCTTCCGAAGCCGCCGCGCGCTCCTCGAGGTCAGCGGCCTCGGCCCCCGGACCTTCGAGCAGTGCGCCGGCTTCCTCCGGATCCGCGGCGGCGAGCACCCGCTCGACGCGTCGGCGGTCCACCCGGAGCGCTACCCGCTGGTCGAGAGGATCGCCGCCGATCTCGGCGCCCGCGTCGTCGATCTCGTCGGCGACGAGCGCCTCGCGGCCAACGTGCCGATCGCCCGCTACGTCGGCGACGGCGTCGGCGAGCCGACCCTCCGCGACATCCTCGCGGAGCTCGCCAAGCCCGGCCGCGATCCCCGGCAGAGCTTCGAGCCGCCGCGCTTTCGGGCCGACGTCCAGACCCTCGAGGACCTCCAGGAGGGGATGGTCCTCGAGGGCGTGGTCACCAACGTCACCGCCTTCGGCGCGTTCATCGACATCGGCGTCCACCAGGACGGCCTCTGTCACATCTCCCAGCTCGCCGATCGCTTCGTCAAGGATCCGCACGAGGTCGTCAAGGCCGGCGATCGGCTCCGCGTCCGGGTCACCTCCGTCGATCTCGAGCGCCGACGGATCGGTCTGAGCGCCCGCCTCGGCGAGCGTCCGGAGGCGAGCGCGGCGGCTGGCGCCCGCGGCGAGGGGCGGGGCAAGGGGTCCGCGAAGAGCGGCGAGAGGGGCCCGGCGAAGGGCGGCGATCGTCGAGGCGGTGGGGCTGGCGGTGGGGCTGGCGGCGACGCCCGCGATCGCCGGCGAGGCGGCGCGCCGACGGCGGGCGCCGGCGACGACGGCTTCCGCAACAACCCCTTCGCGCGGCTCCTCAAGTGAGCCGCTGACGTTGGGGCATTTTGCCTCGCTTCGGCGGATGCTGACGGCGTGTCGTCGCGTTTGTGACAAGACGCCGTCGCGTGTCGGAGCCGCGGAGATCCGTGGTAGCGTCGCTTCGAGTCATGTCCCAGGGAGCAGTACGAGCGCACTTCGCCAGGGTCGCGATCCGCCGGCTGCGGGCGCTGCCCGACGGCAAGGGCTCGGAGATTCGCGAGCGGATGACCACCGACATCGCCGACCGCGTCCGGCGGGGCGGCGACGAGTGGGTGCCGGTCGAGGAGATGATCGAGCTCTGCGACGCGATCGCCGAGTCGCTCGGCGAGGCCGGGAGCCGCGAGTTCTGGACCGAGGTGATCCGCGACACCTACGACAACGGGCTCCTCCGTCCGCTCGCCGCCCAGGCCCGCGAGAGCCAGGGCAGCGACGCCGCCGCGCTCCAGCTCCTCCGCCTCGCGCCCCACGCCTGGGCGCTCGCCACCCGCGAGTGCGGCCTCATCGAGCTCGCCGACGACGGCGGCCGCCTCCGCCTGAGCAGCGGCACGCTCCTGCCCGCGCTGGTCCGCAGCCGGGGGATCCAGGCGCTCTTCATCGGGGCCTGCCAGTCGATGCTCGACCAGTTCCGGGTGCGGGCCGCGATCGGCGTCACCGTCGACCCCGACGACCCCGAGCGGATCACGTACACGATCCAGCGGAGCTAGCGAGGTGCTCCGCGGGGCGCTGCCCCGGCCCAGGAGGCGCTGGGTGCAGACCTCGTCGGCAGGAGCGCCTTGCGCGCTATTGCCCGCCAGAGGCCCCCGCGTATCGCAGTCGTGACGCCCGGGCCGGCTCCGTGATAGTGTCCGCGGCACCAGGAGACAGGATGCTCAAGCGCTCTTCTATCGCCTCCATCGCCCTCGGACTCGCCTTCCTCGGCGGCGCGGTCCTCGACATCGGCTGCAAGAAGCCCGAAGAGACCAAGACCCCGGATGAGGAGCAGCTCGCCGCGAAGGAGCCCTCGGGATCCTCGGGGGCCAGCGAGGACAACGAGGAAGCCAACGTCGGCTACTCCGCGAGCGAGGGCGAGGAGGGCGGCGCGGACACCCCCTCGGAGGACATGGACGCCGCCGCCGCCAAGGGGGACGACAAGCTCAAGCGCCCCGAGCCCAAGGAGGTCTGCAAGGGCAAGGGCAAGAAGCGCGAGTGCAAGATGGTCGATCCCGACCCCGGCACCTCGGCGCAGATCGGCGTGAACGCGCTGATCAAGGGCTACACCTGGGGCATGAGCCCGGACGCGGTGCTCGCCGAGCTCGGCAAGTCGGTCGAGGCCGAGTACGACAAGAAGCAGAAGGCCGCCAAGGACGCGACCACCCAGGACCGCAACCGCGAGTGGCGCAAGGAGCAGCTCGACGAGCTCCGCCGCGGCCACGTCAAGTTCACCTCGGGCTCGAAGCACAAGTGGGGCGTCAGCCTGATCCAGTTCGACTTCGCCGACGACTCGAACGAGGAGATGGTCTGGACCCGCTCGGGCCGCTACCTCCGCAAGTTCTTCTTCTTCAAGGACGGCGGCCTCTGGAAGATCGTCTACGCCTACCAGAAGGAGAAGTGGGGCGACAAGGAGTACGAGGCGGTCGTCGACGAGTCCTTCAAGAAGTGGTTCGGGATGATGCCCGAGGCCAAGGTCAAGCAGGACCCGAAGACCGCGGCGCCGCTCCTCCGCTACAACGAGTGGACCTCGAAGAACAACGAGAAGGTCCGCTCCTTCAACCTCAGCGCCGTCCACGGCGTCTACATGCTGAGCGTCGTCGACGGCAACATCGAGTCGTCGATCGGCGAGCGCCTGCCGAACATCAAGGAGGACGAGGACTTCTCCTCGGACGTCGGTGATGTCCTCGGCGGCTCGGACGTCGAGTACGACGCCGACGGCAAGATCATCACCAAGTAGGCGCGTCGCCGATGCGCACACGGGGCGCCCCGCGGCGAGAGCCGGGGGCGCCTTCGTCGTTCTCGGGGGGTTGGGCGCCCTGCTAGAGTCGCTTCCATGGCCGTCAATGTCTGGGACCTCGAGGCGCAGGCGAAGGCGCGGATCGACCGCGCCGCCTGGGACTACTACGCCAGCGGCGCCGACGATCAGGTGACCCTGCGGGCCAACCGGGCGGCCTTCGAGCGGCTCGCGCTCCACTACCGGGTGCTCGTCGACGTCGCCCAGCGGCGCCTCGACACCGAGGTGCTCGGTCAGCGGGTGGCGATGCCGCTCCTGGTCGCGCCGACCGCGTTCCAGCGGATGGCCCACCCCGACGGCGAGCTGGCGACCGCGCGGGCGGCCGGGGCGGCCGGGACGGTGATGATCCTGTCGACCCTGAGCACGACCCCGGTCGAGGCGGTGACGGCCGCGGCGAGCGGGCCGGTGTGGTTCCAGCTCTACGTCTACCGCGACCGCGGGGCGACCGAGGCGCTGGTCCGCCGGGTCGAGGCGGCCGGCTGCCGGGCGCTGGTGCTCACCGTCGACGCGCCGCTCCTCGGCAAGCGCGAGGCCGACGTGCGCAACGGCTTCCGGGTGCCGCCGGGGCTGACGATCGAGAACATCCAGGCCGAGGGGGCAGGGGCGATGCCGGCGGCGGCCGGCGGCTCCGGGCTCGCGGCCTACTTCGCCGACCTCCTCGATCCGGCGCTGACCTGGGAGACGGTGGAGTGGCTCCGCTCGATCACCGCGCTGCCGGTGCTGATCAAGGGGGTGGTGCGGGCCGACGACGCCGCCCGGGCGGCCGAGCGCGGGGTCGCGGGGATCGTCGTCTCCAACCACGGCGGCCGCCAGCTCGACACCTCGCCGGCGACGATCGACGTCCTCGGGCCGATCGCCGACGCGGTCGACGGCCGCGCGGAGCTCCTCCTCGACGGCGGCGTCCGCCGGGGCACCGACGTGATCAAGGCGCTCGCCCTCGGCGCGAAGGCGGCGCTGATCGGCCGGCCTGTCCTCTGGGGCCTCGGCGCCGGCGGCGAGGCCGGGGTCGCCGAGGTGCTCGGGCTCCTGCGCCGCGAGATCGACCTGGCGATGGCCCTCTGCGGGTGCCCGGAGGTCGCGGCGGTGACCCGCGATCTGGTGGCGCCGCCGTCACCCCGTTGAGGGGCGCTCGTCGCTCGATTGAACCTGTCGAAGAGGACAGGTTGTTGAGCCTCGCGGATCAGCCGCGGTCGCTGGCGAGGACCGCGTCGCGGAGCTCGTAGCTCATCAGGAGGCTCGACCAGCCGATCTCCGGGGGGCGCTCGAGGCGGATCCCTGGCACCCGGAGGAGGGCGTCGAGGAACATCCGGGTCTCGTGGAGGGCGACCTGGCGGCCCGGGCAGTGGTGGGCGCCGGTGCCGAAGCTGAGGTAGGTGCCGCTGGTCTTCATCCGCTTCGCGCGATCGGGGTCGAGCGCGTGGGGGCAGGGGCCGACCGCCTCCTCGTCGGTCATCGCCGCCCGGAGGTCGACCGCGAAGGTCGTCGACTTGCCGCCGCTCTTCGCCGGATCGCTGCGGCGGTAGAGGAGCGCGGCGATCGGCTCGAGGCGGAGGATCTCGAGGAGGATCGCGAACTGCCGCTCCTCGTCGCCCTCGAGGAAGTCGCGGCGGAGCTCGGGGCGCTCGAGGAGGTGCCAGGCGCACATGACGATGAACTCGCGGGTCGTCACCATCCCGGCGGCGGCGTAGGTCATGCACTCGATCAGGATCGTCTTGCGCGACGCCTTCTTGGCGAGGAGCTGGGAGAGGAGGTCGTCCTGCGGCGCCCTCCGCCGGGCTCGGAGCGCCGGCGTGATGTCGCGGGTGTAGAAGCCGACCATCGCCGCGGACTTGCGGAGGCCGGCGGAGATCCGGGCGACGAGGTCGCGATCGTGGTACCAGGCGGCGGAGAGCATCGTCGCCAGCCGCCGGGCCATCTTCGGGATCTCGCTGTTGGTCAGGCCGACGATGTTGGCGGCGACGGCGACGGTGAGCTCAAAGGCGATCACGTCGAGCTGCGCGCGCCCGTCGCGGCGGAGCTGGCCCAGGAGGCGCTGGGTCTCGCGCTCGATGATCTGGTGGTAGCGGCCGGTGATCGCCTTCGGCGTGAAGTAGGGGGCGATCGACGCGCGCCGCTGCCGGTGGTCGGGGCCGTCGAGGTAGAAGACCGGCACGTTGTCGGGCTCGCTGATGTCGATCCCCGGGGCCCCAGCGCCGCCCTGGAGGAGCTCCTTGTCGAGGAGGAGCTCGCGCCCGCGGGCGAAGGAGCGGATGAGCTCGGCGCCCGCCATCACCTGCACCCGTTGCGCGTGGATCGCCGCGCTCTTGCTCTCCGTCTCTCCCGGGGCGTACGGACACCCTCCGGTGGATTCACTCGACGTAGCCATGGCCCTGCGCTCGCTTCGAATAAGTGAGACAGTGTGTATCACATCGGCGGCGGCGATCGCCGGCGATGCGTCCACGTCGGCGCGCGCGCGCGCCGAGATCGCGGCGCCCGCGCGCGATCTCGCCTACTCCTTGAAGTAGAGCACCGCCGAGGGCTGCCCCGCGACCGGCTCGCCGCCGGTCCGGGCGTCGGCGTTGCGGCTGGTGATCCCCGGCGGCCGGTGGATCGGCAGCTGCTCGTGCGGGACGCCGGCCGCGACCGGGGTCATGTACTCGGTCCAGAGCGGGGTCGCGGTGGTGTAGCTCGCGTCCTCGGCCCCCATCGAGCGCTCGTAGGTGTCGTCGCCCATCCACGCCGAGGTCACGTAGCGCGAGGTGAAGGCGACGAACCAGGTGTCGGTGGTGTTCTCCTTCTTGGAGGCGGTCCCCGACTTGCCGGCGACCGGCACCCCGACCCGCTGGGCGCGCGAGCCGATCCCGGCGGTGACGACCTCGCGGAGGAGGCGGGTGATCAGGAAGGCGGTGCGCGGGTCGATCACCTGGCGCGGCGGATCGAGGGCCACGCTCGCCATCCGATCGAGGCGGCCGGCGACGTCCATCACCGGATCGTCGGGCGCCCGGTTGTCGAGGACCAGCGCGCCGGTCTTGTCGGTGATCCGACGGACGTAGAGCGGGTCGACCCAGGTGCCGCCACGGGCGTAGATCCCGAAGGCCCGGCTGAGCTCGTCGGTGCGCACGCAGGAGGCCCCGAGGGAGAGCGCCCGGTCGGCGATCAGCTCGGTGGTGAAGCCGAGGCGGCGGGCCCAGGCGACGACGTTGTCGGCGCCGAGCGACTGGAAGAGGCGGATCGACGGGAGGTTGAGCGAGCGGATCAGGGCGGTCCGCAGGAGCACCTTGCCGTCGAGGGTCTGGCCGATGTTCTGCGGGTTCCAGGCCTCGCCGGGCTCGGGCTCGTAGGGCTTGTCCTCGAGCACCGAGGCCATCGTCCAGTGATCGCCGTCGAGCGCGAGCGCGTAGTAGATCGCCTTGAAGACCGAGCCCGGCTGGCGGCAGGCCTGGGTGGTCCGGTTGTACTGCGAGCGGTCGTAGTCGGAGCCGCCCTCCATCGCGGTGACGTAGCCGCGCTGGTGATCGAAGGTGTAGAGCGCGGCCTCGACCCGCGGCGGCTGCCCGAGCTCGACGATCACCGCGCCGCTCTGGGCGTCGGTCTCGAGCGGGGCGCTGCTCTCGGCCTCGGCGTCCTCGCTCGGCTCGGCGGTTGCTGTGGCCGCCGCAGCCGCGCCGGCGGCCGCCTTCTTCGAGCGGACCGGCCGCACCCAGATCACGTCGCCGACCTCGAGCGCCCGGTTCACGCGGTCGATCGTCTGGTCGTTGAGGCCGCTGTTGCGGTCGTAGCGGGCGGCCCACGCCATGTGCTTGAGCGGCAGGAGGGCCTCCTGGTCGCCGACGCGGACGCTCGCCTTCGCGCGATCGACCGCGCTCACCAGGCCCAGCCGCCAGCGCGTCGGATCGTCGCTGAAGGGGGAGGCGCCGTACTCCTCGCGGACGCGGCCGAGGAGCCCCTCCTGCTCGCCCTCGCCGGGGAGGTGAGCGAGGGGGCCGCGCCAGCCCTGGCGGCGATCGAGGCGGCGGACGTGGCGGCCGATCATCCGGTGGGCGAGCTCGCCCATCTCGATCTCCGCCGGCGTCTCGATCTGGAGGCCGCCGGAGAGCACCACCTCCTCGCCGAAGCGCTCGATCACCTGGCGGCGGACGTGCTCGGCGTAGTAGGGGGCGCGGAGGCGGAAGACGTCGCGGGCCTCGGCGAGGTGGATCGGCTCGGCCTGGGCCTCGTCGCGCTTGGCCTCGGAGATGTAGCCGGCGTCGACCATCGCCTGGAGGACGACGCCGCGCCGCTGGAGCGCGCGCTCCGGGCTGGCGACCGGCGAGTAGCGGGAGGGCGCGCGGGCGAGGCCGGCGATCAGGGCGCACTCGGCGAGGGTGAGCTCGTCGAGGCGCTTGCCGAAGTAGCGGCTGGCCGCGGCCGCGACCCCGTAGGCGCCGTGGCCGAGGAAGATCTTGTTGAGGTAGATCTCGAGGATCCGCGCCTTGCCGAGGCGCGACTCGAGGCGGAGCGAGAGGATCGCCTCCCGCAGCTTGCGCTCGAGGGTGCGGTCCTCGCTGAGGAAGCCCTTGGCGACCTGCTGGGTGATCGTCGAGCCGCCCTGGACGACGGTCCCCGAGCGGATGTTGGCGAGGGTCGCCCGCGCGAGGCCCCGCCAGTCGAGGCCGCCGTGCTCGTAGAAGCGGCGATCCTCGGCGGCCATGAAGGCGTGGATCAGGTCCTCGGGGATGTCGTCGATCCCGGCGTAGGAGCGGTGCTCGCGGGCGAGCTCGGCGAGGAGCGAGCCGTCGCCTGCGTAGATCCGGGTGACCCCGGGGGCCGAGGTCTCGTAGGCCTCGATCTGGGTGAGATCGGGGAGACCGGCGGCGTATGTCCGAAAGAGCTGGTGACCGGCGACGACCGCGAGGAAGCCGAGGATCAGCGCGCCAAACGCATAATACCGCAAGAGCCAGCCCAGGAGGCCGGCTCTTGCGGGATTGAGCACCCAGAGGCGGGGCTTACTCCCCGGGCTCGGGCTGCCCTGATCCATCGACGTCGGGGTCGTCGGAGTAGTTCTTGAGGGCCTTGAGCGCCTTGCCTTCGGCGGCGTTCATCGCCTCGAGGCGCTCCATCACCCGCTTGAGGAGCGAGGCGTAGACGGCCGACGCGTTGTTCTCGGGCTTGAGGCCGACGATGTAGCCGTACATCTGGCCCGAGGGATCGATCGGCATCACCTGGCCGTCGCCGCTGCCGATCGGCAGGACGGTCTCGTCGCCGCCGACGGTCTCGATGATCCCGAGGGCGGTCGCGCCGCTCTCCTTGCCGCCCTCGCACTCGGCCTCGCCGCAGATCGCCTTGGTGCGGGCGACGACGACGGCCTTGTCCTTGGTGAACTTGACCGCGAAGAGCCGGGGACCCGAGCCCTCCTTGAGCGCGTCCGCGTAGGCGGTGGCGAAGGTCGAGAGGTACGAGAGGTCGGTCTTGAGGCCGTTGGCCTCCTCGTAGAGCTCGAAGGTCTTCTGGATGCCGGCCTTGTGGACCGCCGCGAGCTGCCAGCCGAAGAGGTTGTCGATCTTCGGGTGCTTCTCGAAGTTGGCGTCGCTCAGCGCCTTGAGATCGGCGGCGCCACCCTTCGGGTCGGCGGCCATCTTCTTGGCGATGTCCTCCATCTTCAAGGAGATGGACTTGCGCATCTCGGCGACGTCCTGGACCTCCTTGAGCATCACGGCGCCCTTCTCCTTGCCGGTGGCGACGAGCTTGCCCTTGCTGGAGATGTTGTTGAGCATCCAGCCGAGGCCGATGCCGAAGACCAGCGCGCCGAGGGCCGCGATGATGACGATCCCCTTGTTGCCCTTGGTCGGGATGTCACCGCCGACGTCGGCGATCAGACCCTCGTTGGGATCAAATCCACCGCCGCCGCCGCCGAAGGCCTGACCCGCGGGACCGGGCTGCGCCGGCGCTGCGGGGGCGGGGGCGGGCGCGGGCCGACGGACCTCGCCGGGCGCCGGGATGTCGGCTGCGGGCTTCGGCGCCGCGACCTCACCCGGTGCGGGGATGTCCATGGGAGCGGCGGCAGGCGGGGGCGGAGCCGCCTTCTGCCCGGGCGCCGGGATGTCAGCGGGCGGCGCGGCCTTGGGGGCCGCAGGCGCGGGCGCGGCCGGGGCCGCGGCCTCCTCACCGGCGTTCTTCTTGGCGAGGCGAGCCTTGAGGGCGCTCAGATCGGTTCCTGGTTTCTTCGGTGGAGTCAAGGCCGGATCCCCTGGTTTGATGGCGGGAAGGGGTGCGAAAGGAGATTAGCGGCAGGATAGAGACAAGGCCGCAGGCCGTCAACGGTGCGGGGGAGGCGAGCGCCGGCCGGCGAAGGGGCGGCTCGAAAGCGTGCGAAGCGCCCGCCGGACCCTCCGTTGCCCCCCTGCTGCCTCTCAGGCGCCGGTCAGGCGCTCGGGGCGGGGGCGACGGCGTCCGTCAGCTCGCGGATCGCCCGTGACGAGAGCGTCACCGCGAGCACCTCGGGCTGGGGATCGGTCATCGGCACCAGCTCGCCCTCGAGGCGGAGCGGTCCCGCGGCGGTCGGCATAAGGAGGGTGAGCGCGTGGGCGGTCGAGCGATCGCGGCTCGAGCCGCGGCGGCCGCAGGGCGACGAGGCCCACGACGAGAGGTCGGCGATCACCCGCGGCGCGACCAGGAGCCCGCTCACCGTCGCCAGCGGCGAGCCCGGGCCGTGGATCGCCCGCGCGCGCAGCGGCGCCTCGAGGATCGGCGCGAGCACCCGGAGCGCGGCCTGGCCGGCGAGCCGGAGCTCGGGATCGAGGTCGCCACGCGGGAGATCGAGGAGGTGGAGGAGGACGCCGGTCGAGCTCGTGCTCAGGGTGTGGACCAGGGCCCAGCCGTGGGCGCTGGCGAGGCCGAGGACCCGCCGCAGCGGCCGATGGCCGGCGGAGACGAGGCGCCGGCTGCCGTGCTCGGGCGTCGCCGTCCCGCTCACGAGGTGGCGGCGGCGGCTCCGGCGATCGATCCCGTGGGTGTCGCCGAGGTTGCGGCCGAGGAGGCGGAGCGGCTCGAACTCGGGCTCGTCCTCGAGCATCCGGAGGTCGCCCGCGAGCGCCTCGGGGTAGACCGCCTGGGTGGTCCGGGGCGCGAAGGTGCACTCCCAGTAGCTCGGATCGTCGACGGGCGAGGGGAGCGGGGCCAGCGGATCACGCATGTCTCGAGGATCGCACGCCGCCGGCGAGCGCCGCAAAAAACCCAATTATTGGCCGCCCGCCGATCGTCGGCGCTATCGGTGGGCGATGCAGCCCAAGCGCGAAGCTCCGGTGCGAAGCGGCCTCGATCGCCTGCGGGCCGGCGAGGGGCCGGCGCTCCGCGGGGTGCCGGTCACGCTCCTCTGTCACCCGGCCTCGGTCGCCGCCGACCTCGCCCACGCGATCGATCTCCTGCGGGGTCCGGTCGGCGCCGACGTCGTCTCGCTCCTCGGACCCGAGCACGGGATCGACGCCATCGCCCAGGACATGGAGCCGGTCGCCGGCGGCCGCGACGAGCTCCCCTGCTACAGCCTCTACGGCGACGCGTTCGCCAGCCTGAGCCCGACCACGGCGATGTTCCACGGGGCCGAGTGGCTGGTCTGCGACCTCCAGGACGTCGGCGCCCGCTACTACACCTACGTCTGGACGATCCTCCTGGCGGCCGAGGTCGCGCTCGCGGCCGGCATGAAGGTGCTGATCCTCGACCGCCCCAACCCGCTCGGCGGCCTCGAGGAGGCGGTCGAGGGCGGCGCGATCGAGGCCGGCGAGGAGAGCTTCGTCGGCCTCCACAACATCAGCGTCCGCCACGGCCTCAGCGCCGGCGAGCTCGTGACCATGGCCCTCGCCGAGCGCGGGGTCGCCGGCCGCGAGCGCTGCCAGGTGCTCGAGTGCGCCGGCTGGCGCCGCGCTCAGATGTCCCCAGAGACAGGTCTCCCCTGGGTCCTGCCCTCGCCCAACATGCCGACCTTCGAGACCGCGCTGGTCTACCCGGGGCAATGCCTCCTCGAGGGCACCAACCTCTCGGAGGGGCGCGGGCTCACCCGGCCCTTCGAGATCTTCGGCGCGCCCTTCATCGACGGCCGGGCGTTGGCGGCGGCGATCGATCCCGAGGATCGCCCGGGCCTCGCGCTCCGGCCGCTCTCCTTCAAGCCGACCTTCCACAAGTTCGCCGGCCAGCGCTGCGGCGGGGTCCAGCTCCACGTCGTCGATCCGCCGGCGATCCGCTCGCTGCGGACCTCGTGGGCGCTGCTCCGGGCGTGCTGGCGCCTCGGCGGCGGGGCGATGCGCTGGCGGACCGAGCGCTACGAGTTCGTCGACGATCGGCCGGCCCTCGACCTCCTCGCCGGGGGCTCGTGGCTGCGGGCTGCCGTCGAGGCCCAGGCGCCGATCGCCGAGCTGGTGGCCGCGCACGAGCCGGCGCGTCAGGCCTTCCTCCGGCGGCGGCGGGACTTCCTCCGCTATCCGGTGTGAGCTCGTGTCGGGCGAGGCGACGAGGAGAGGACGCGAGGATGCGAGGGGGCGCGCGACCCCTGGGCTGCAGGCGTCCACCTCACCTCCACGGCCTCGCTTGTCACGGCTGAGGGCCTCGGTGTAGGTACACTCGACGTCTGGGCGCTCGGCCTTTTGGAGGCGGCGATGCTAGCGACGCGAGCGACAAAACGCCTGCTCTTCGGCACGCTGGGGATCTACGACTGGGTCCGCTTCACCGTGTTCAACAGCCTGCGGGCCGAGGGGCACGAGCACCTGCGCGGGCTCCCGCCGCGCGGCGTGCTCTTCGTCTCCAACCACCTGACCTACTACATCGACGTCCTGGCGATCCATCAGGCGATCGTCGGGCCGCGCTGCGCGATGCTCGATGGCTTCCGCGCCAACCTGGACCTTCGCTTCGTCGCCGCCGCGGAGACGCTCAACGATCGCGGCTGGGCGCCGAAGATCTTCAACTACACCGGCGCGGTCCTGGTGCGTCGCACCTGGCGCGAGGCCGGCCAGGACATCCAGCGCCCGGTGCAGGCCGAGGACATCGTCCGGATCGGCGACGCGCTGCGGCGCGGCTGGCTGCTGACCTTCCCGCAGGGGACGACGACCCCCGGGGCGCCGGTGCGCAAGGGGACCGCCCACATCATCCGCGAGCACCGCCCGGTGGTCGTGCCGGTCCACCTCGAGGGCCTCGACCGCGCCTTCGATCGCAAGGGCCTGCGCCGGATCGCCAGCGGCGTCGATCTCCTGGTGCGCTTCGGCGCGCCCCTGGCGATCACCGGCGACGAGAGCGTCGAGGAGATCGTCGAGGCGCTCACCTGGGCGATCGCGCCGGAGGCGAGCGGCTCATCGCCGGCGGAGCCGAAGCCGCCCCTGCCGACGAGCTGACGGGCCTCCTCCGGCGATCCGGGGTGAGCCGGGGCCGCGCGCGGGGGCGCGCGACCCCTCGCGTGACGGCGTTCTTCGGGGCCCGTGACCACCTGGCGAAACGGACATGTCCGAAGTTGCGAGCGCGTGACGCAAACCTAGCGGCGGGCGCCGGGGCCCGCGGCGAAGCTTTCGGTTGAGCGTCGCCGTCGCCCTGGGCTATCGACCGAGGTCATGGCCCCCTCGACCTCCGCCGCCCGCCCGCTCCGCCCCCTGATCCTCGCCGCCGTCTTCATCGGCCTCGGCGGGGCGGCGCTCGCCGCCGAAGTCGGGGAGCTGGTGTCGATCACCGCGCCGGTCGCCGAGGACGTGTACGCCGGCGGCCGGGCGATCAAGGTCGCCGCGGCGATCCAGGGCGACCTGACCGCGGCCGGCCAGTCGATCCACGTCGACGGGCCGATCGCCGGCGACGTCCTGGCGATGGGCGAGACCCTCGACCTCAGCGGCCCCTTCGCCGACGACCTCCGGGTCGCCGGCCGCACCGTGACGATCCGCGGCCCGGTCGGCGATCACGTGATCGCGGCGGGTGAGACCGTGACCGTCGCCAAGGACGCGCGGATCGCCGGCTTCGCCTGGCTCGGCGGGCGCCAGGTCGACGTCGACGGCGAGATCGACGGCGACGTGTCGATCGGCGCCGGCGCGGCGACGATCTCCGGGGTGATCAAGGGCGACCTCCGCCTCGACGTCGGCGAGGCGGTGATCGGCTCCGGCGCCCGGATCGGCGGCGACCTGACCTGGCGCGAGGGACATGCGCCGACGATCCAGGAGGGGGCGGTGATCAGCGGCGAACGCCACGAGCTCCCGGGCGGCGAGCACGAGGAGGAGGGCCCGACCTCGACCCTCGGCTCGATCCTCTTCAACGCGATCACCCTGATGGTCCTGACCGCGACCACCGGCGCCCTGATGACGCCGACGATCGAGGGGGCGACGGCGGTGATCCGGCGGCGCCCCTGGGCCTCCCTCGGGATCGGCCTCCTCGCGCTCATCGGCGCGCCGATCGCCGCGGTCGTGGCGATGGTGACGATGATCGGCGCGCCCCTCGGGATCGCCGCGCTCCTCGGCCTCGGCATCCTCCTGATCTTGAGCGCGCCGGTCGCCCTGAGCGCGATCCTGGCGGTGATCGAGGCCCGGCGCGGCGGCGCGGCGGCGACCACCGGCCGGCGCCTGGCGGCGATCGCCGTCGGCTCGCTGGTGTTCGCCCTGATCGCGGCGATCCCGGTGCTCGGCGGCCTGGCGACCTTCCTGGCGGTCCTCGTCGGCCTCGGCGCGCTGGTCCTCCGCCTCCTCCGGGGCGAGCGCGCGCTCGGCTGATCGCTACCATCGCCGCGCGACTAGCCCTCGGGGCCCTTCTCCGCCACCAGCGCGCTCCGCAGGTGGGCGCCGCGGATCGGCTCGACGCCGCTGCCGTGCTGGGCGCTGAAGACCTGGGTGAGCTCGGCGCCGAAGAGGACGATGAGCGCCGAGTAGTAGGTCCAGACCATGACGACCACCAGCGCCCCGGCGGCGCCGTAGGCCGAACCGACGCCGGCGCGGCCGATGTAGAGGCCGATCCCGAGGCGGCCGACGATGAAGAGCGTCGAGGTCATCGCCGCGCCGACCCAGACGTCGCGCCAGCGGATCCGGGCGTCCGGGAGCCAGCGGAAGAGGGCGGCGAAGAGGCCGGTCATCAGGAGGAGCGGGAGCGCGAGGTCGAGGAGGCGCCAGGCGAAGCTGAGCTGGCCGAGGAGGGGGCTCGCCTGGAGGGCGGAGAGCACCGACGAGGCGACCAGGAGGGCGACGACCGCGAGGCCGAGGAGGGCGACGAAGAGGAAGGAGAGCGCCCGCGTCCAGAGGGCGCCGAGGATCGGCCGCTTCGGCGGCTCGACCCCCCAGATCTGGTTGAGCGCGTGCTGGAGCTGGGCGAAGGCCGTGGTCGCGCCGAGGATCACGCCGGCCCCGCCGAGGAGCGCCGAGAGCCAGGTGGTGCCGCTGCGGTGGGCGTGGGCGAGCGCGCCCTCGATCAGGGTCGCGGCCTCGGGCCCGACGAGATCGACGATCCGGGTGACGACCTCGCCCTCGGCCGCCTCCGGGCCGAAGAGGAAGCCGGCGATCGACGCGATCACCAGGACCAGCGGGGCGAGCGAGAGGAGCGAGTAGTAGGAGAGGGCGGCCGCGAGGACGAAGGGCTGGTCGGCGAGGAACTCGCGGACGCCGCGGACGATCAGCGCGCCGACGCTGACGGCCCCCTTGGCGGCCTCCCGCCTGGCGACGCGGGCCGCGGCCCGGGCCCGTCGCGCGGCCGCGCGGGTCGTCCGGTTCATCGCCGCCTCCGACGGGCGCGGCCGCCCGCGCGCGGGGCCGGCTGCGTGGAGTGGCGGGCGGGCGTCACCGGGCAGGAGTAGCGGGCCCGCGCCGCGTCCGTCAATCCGGGCCCCATGTCGCCGCGCCTGCGCCCGCGCACGCAGAGGCGAGGGGAGGGCGAGGCACCTGCTACGATGCCCGCCGATGCCACGCCCGGTGCTCGCGGTCCTCGGCGGCTCCTTCAACCCGCCGCACCTCGGCCACGTCCTGATCCCGACCTACCTCCTGAGCCGGGGTCTGGCCGCGCGGGTGCTGGTCGCCCCCTGCTGGTCGCACCCCTTCGCCAAGGAGATGGCGCCCTTCGAGCGCCGCCTCGCCTGGACCCAGGCGGCGATGGCGATCCACGGCGAGGCGGTCGAGGTCAGCGATCTCGAGGGGCGCCTGGCGAGCGCCCGCGGGCAGGGGCCGAGCTACTCGATCGAGCTCCTCGAGGCGATCGCCGCCGCCCACCCCGAGGCCGAGGTCCGCCTGGTGATCGGAACCGACATCATCGCCCGTGGCGAGCTGGGGCGCTGGCACCGCGCGGACGAGGTGGTCGCGCGCTTCCGCCCGATCGTCGTCCCCCGCACCGGCTACGCGCCCCCCGAGGCCTGCGCGCTGCCGGAGGTCTCGTCGACCGCGATCCGGGCCTGGCTCGCCGATCCGACGGCCGCCGGCGCCCGCGAGGGCCTCGAGGGGAGCCTGCCGGCCGCCCTCCTGCCGCTCCTCCTCGAGCCGAGCCCCGGGATGATCTGGATCTTGGGACATGGTCATGTGGCCAGCCACGCCGAGCCCTGGCTGCGGGCCCGCGGGTGGGGCGTGCGGGTGCTCGGCGCCCGCGCGCTGGCCGACGGCGAAGTCGCCTCGGTGGTCGAGGACGAGCCCTCGCCGGCCGCGATCTGGGCGCTCTGCCGCGATCCCGATCTCCCCTCGCTCGCCCGCGGCCTCGCCCGCGTCCTCGACGAGATCGGCGGCCACGAGGGCGTCCCGGTGCTCCACGGCGCGGGCGCGTTGATCGCCTGCGAGGCCCTCGGGGCGCTCCAGGGGCGCGGCAACCCGGTCGCCACCCTCCACCCGATCTGCTCGCTCCGCCGCGAGCGGGTCGCCGCCTCCCAGCTCGGCGCCGCGACCTTCGGGATCGAGGGAGACCCCGCCGCCCGCGAGGTCGCGCTGCGGATGATCGGCGACCAGCCCTGGCTCGATCTCGGCGGCCTCGATCGCCGGGGACGCCTCGCCTACCACGGCGCCTGCGCGCTCGCGGCCAATCACCTCGCGGTCCTCGAGGCCGAGGCGGTCGCGGTGCTACGCGGCCTCGGCCTGCCGGCGGCCGGGGCCGACGCGGCGATCGCCGCGCTCCTCCGATCGTCGCTCGCCAACCTCCTCGCGCTCGGGATCCCGGCGGGGATCACCGGGCCGGCGGTCCGCGGCGACAGGGCGGCGATCGACGGCCACCTCCGCGCCCTCGAGGGGCCGGCGCGCGCGGTCTACGAGCTCCTCAGCGGGCGCCTGGCGGCCCTGGTCGCGGGCGCAGAGCAGGGAAGTGTTTGATGTCATCGTCATCGTCATCGTCATCGTCATCGTCGTCACCGTCGCCCTTCGCCAGCCCCTCCTTCGAGCCGCGCTTCGTGTTCGAGAGCCCGGACACCGGGGGCCTCGCGCATGCGCTCCAGCTCCACGTCCTCTGCAATAACGTCAGCGGCTGGGCCTACCGTGAGGGCGACGAGGTCTTCATCGGCTTCCGCGACGGCAACGCCCGCCTCGCCGTCGCCGCCCAGCTCCACGGCTTCCCGGGGAGCTGCCGGTGGGAGCCGCTCTTCACCGGGCTCGACCTGACCCGGGCCGTCGAGGCGATCGCGCGCTGGCTCGCCGAGGAGGCCGAATACCCGGAGCCGCCGTGGTTCGACGGCGGCGAGGCGCGGGGCTTCTCCGCCTACCACGTCCCCTACCGCGGGCAGGCGCTCGGGCCCTACGGCTTCATGGTCGTCGCCCCGAAGTGGTTCGAGATCCACAAGTAGGGCGGCGGGTCGCTCAGGCGCGGGCGCTCGCGCCGTCGGAGCGGCCGCCGACGCCGAGGCTGCGGCTGCTCTCGAGGGCCAGCGCCCCATCCTCGAGCACGACCTCGAGGCGCATCCCGGCCCGCACCCGCCCGCGCAGCACCGCGTCGGCGAGGAGGGGCTCGACCGCCCGCGCGAGGAGGTGGCGGAGGGGGCGCGCGCCGAGGCTGGGATCGTCGCCGCAGCGATCGATGAGGTGATCGCAGGCGGCCTCGCTGAGCTGGTACTGGATCCCGCGCTCGGCGAAGAGGCGATCGCTCGAGCTCCGCGCGAGGCGGTGGCAGATCCGGCCGAGGTCGCGGCGGCTCAGCGGGTGGAGGCAGAGCGGCGCCTCGATCCGGTTCCAGAGCTCGACCGGGAAGGCGGCGCGGGCGGCCTGGAGGACCGCCTCCTCGTCGAGCCGCGCGCTCGCGCCGGCGCCGGCTCCGGCACCGCCGCGCCCGCGCTTGCCCGTCTTGCTGGCGAGGGTCGGCAGCTCCTCGATCAGGCGATCGGCGCCGAGGTTGGAGGTCATGATGATCACCGCGTGGCGGAAGTCGATCGTCCGCCCGCGCCCGTCGGTGAGCCGGCCCTCGTCGAAGATCTGGAGGAGGAGCTGGTGGACGTCGCGGTGGGCCTTCTCGATCTCGTCGAGCAAGATCACCCGGTGGGGCTGCTTCAGCAGCGGATCCGTCAGGGCGCCGCCCTGCTCGTGGCCGATGTAGCCGGGCGGCGCGCCGACCACCCGGGCGACCGCGTGGGCCTCGGCGTACTCGCTCATGTCGAGGCGGATCATCGCGTCGCTGCGGTCGAAGAGCGCGCTCGCCAGCGACTTGGCGATCTCGGTCTTGCCGACGCCGCTCGGGCCGAGGAGGAGGACCGAGGCGATCGGCCGCTGCGAGCCGAAGCCGGCGCGGTTGCGGCGGATCAGCTGGGCGATCGTCGCGATCACGGGCTCGTGGCCGACGACCTGGCGGGCGATCTGGCCCTCGAGGTCGAGCATGTCCTGGGCGTCGACGCCCTCGATCCGCTCGCGCGGGATCCCGGTGCGCTCGCAGACGATGTCGACCCAGGTCGCCCGGCTGACCTGCTCGCCGCCCTCGCGGGCGATCCGCGCGCAGCTCAGGTCGAGGAGGTCGAGGGCGCGGCCCGGGAGCGCGAGGGGGCCGCCGAGGAAGCCCTCCGAGAGGCGGGTGAGCTCGGCGAGGTTGGCGTCGGCGGCGAGGCCGATCCGGTGCTCGTCGAGGATCGCCGGGGCCGCGGCCCTCACCGCGGACCGGAGCTCGTCGCCCTCGAGGGCCGGCACCTCGATCACGTCGAGGGTGGCCGAAAGGCCAGGTAGCCAGGAGCCGAGGCGGCCGCGCCCCTCGTGCGAGAGGAGCGTCAGCACCGGCGGGCGCCCGCTCGACCAGGCCTGGCCGAGGACCCCGAGGAGCTCGGGCGGCGCGTCGGCGAGGAGGCGGTCGAGGTCGTCGAGGATCGCCACGCCGCCGCGCTTGCCGATCGCCGCGAGGTCGGCGCGGAGCTCGTTCTCGCCCTCGTAGGCCGGCGCGCTCAGGAGGTAGACCGGCTGGTCGAGGAGGCGGGCGAGGTGCGAGGCGATCAGGGTCTTGCCCGACCCGTGGGCGCCGACCAGGAGGGGCGGCCGCGGCGAGCGGCGGAGGAGGGCGTCGGCGAGGCGGGCGAGGAGGCGCTCGTGGCCGTGGAGGGGGGCGAGGGTGTTGCGATCGATCGGCTGCGGCTGCGGCCGGCGGCGCGGGTTCGCGCCCGCGCGCTCGGTCGCCGGCTCGCTCTTCGCCGCGACCTCGGCGGCCGGCTGCGGCGCCTCCTCGCGGATCGGCGCGGCCACAGGCGTCGGGGCCGGGGTCGGGGCGCGCGCTCGCGGCCGGACGCGGCGGCGGATCGCTGCTGCGGCGCCGCGGCGGGGTCGCGGGGGCGCGGGCGGCCGCGCTCGGGGCCGCCGGCTGCGGCGCGAGGAGAGGCTCGGCCTGGCTGCTCCGCCGCGGGGTCCGGGCGCCGCGCTCGAGGGTCGCCGGCCCGAGCTGACGGAGGCGCTCGATCACCAGCTTGCGGAGGTTGGCGCTCGGGATCCCGGCCCGCTCGAGGAGCTGGTAGGCGTGGCTCTCGGCGCTGCGGACGATCGCCAGGAGCTGCTCGAGCTCGCCGCCGCTGCTCTTGCCGCCGCGCTGGGCGAGGCGGAGGCGCCAGTCCGCGGGCTCGCCGGCGACCTCGCCGTGGAGCTCCGCGTGGTGGCGGCCGAGCTCCTGGGGGCCGACGCCGAATTCGGCGAGGAGCCCCCGCACCGGATCGCGGGCGCTGAGATCGAGGAGGAGCTCGCACGAGCAGCGATGACCGCGATCGCGCGGGATCGCTCGCCGGCCTGCGGTGCGGACTCCAGGCTCCAGGGGACCGGCGAAGCTCATGGTCGGACGCTATCAACCGCCGATCGGCCGACCAAGAAAGTCGCCGGCGGGGGTCGGCCGGGGCCGGGGAGGGCGTCTGCCGCGCGGAGAACGCGGTCCTTGCGCCTTGCCGGGCCGCCGTCGATCCGCTAGCTAGGCAGACCCATGGCCGGCCCCGATCAGCGCCCGACGAACCCTCCTCGCCTCCAGATCCTCGTCTGCGACGGCCCGAGCTGCGGCGTCACCTACGAGAGCGAGCTCCTCAAGGAGCGCATCGCCGGCAAGATCGCCGGCGATCCCGAGCTCCGGGGCCGCTGCGCCGTGGTCGACTACAACTGCTTCGGCCGCTGCTCGGAGGGCCCGAACCTCTTCGTCCGGGCCCTCGGCCCTGGCGACGGCCCGGGCGACGACCCCGATCCCTCCGAGCTCGAGCGCCAGCGCGGCTTCTACCCCGGGATGGACGAGGCGAAGTGCGACCGGGTGCTCGATGAGCACTGTCGCAAGGGCCAGCCGGTCGTCGAGTGGGTCGACGACTACTAGAGCGAGGCGCAAGCCCGCTACGACGCGCCGAGCAGCGTCGCTCAATTTTTTCTCGCGGCGCCCTTGACCCTCACGCGACGTGAGGCCCTAGGCTGCCTCCGTGACCGACACGACGCACCGCATCGGCGAGGTCGCGGAGCTCGCCCGCGTGACGGTGCGGACCCTCCGCCACTACGACGCGATCGGCCTCCTCTGCCCCTCCGGGCGCTCGGCGGGGGGCTATCGCCTCTACTCCACCGACGACCTCCTCCGGCTCCAGCAGATCCAGATCGGCCGCGCCCTCGGGCTCTCCCTCGAGGCGATCCGGAGGATGCTCGACGAGCCCGGCTTTGACCGCGGCGCCGCCCTCCGGCGCCAGCGCGCCGAGCTCGAGTCCCGGCTCGCCGACACGCAGGCGATGCTCGCGGCGATCGACGCCGCCCTCGCGCTCCTCGAACCATCGAAGATCCAGGCAAACGACAGGAAGGGAAGGACCATGCAGACCACCAACGACCAGCTCAAGGAGCTCTTTGACGGCTTCGACCCCGAGGCCCACCAGGACGAGGCGCGCGCGCGCTGGGGCGAGAGCGCGGCCTTCCGCGAGTCCGCGCGCCGGACCAGGCGCTACACCCCCGATCAGTGGGCCGCGCTCAAGGCCGAGGTCGAGGCGATCGAGGCCGGCTTCGCCGACGCCCTCGCGCAGGGCCTGCCGAGCGAGGGCGAGCGCGCCCGCGAGCTCGCCGAGGCCCACCGCCTCCACATCGACCGGTGGTTCTATCCCTGCGCTCACGCGATGCACCGCTCGCTGGCGAGCCTCTACGTCAGCGATCCGCGCTTCGCCGCCCACTACGACGCGCGGGCCGAGGGCCTCGCGGCCTACGTCAGCGCGGCGATCGAGGCCAACGCCGCCGGGCGCTGAGCGACCCCCCGTCCGCGCCCTCGGCGGGCTCAGGTAGCGAGCGGCGGCTCGAGGGGCAGCCAGATCCGGAAGGTCGAGCCGGAGCCGAGCTTGGAGGCGACCGCGATGTCGCCGCCGAGGCGCTGGCAGAGGCGGCGGGTGAGCGCGAGGCCGAGCCCGGTGCCGCCGAAGCGCGCCGAGATCGTCTCGTCGGCCTGGGCGAAGCGCTCGAAGATCCGCGGGAGGGCCTCGGGGGCGATGCCGATCCCGGTGTCCTTCACCTCGAAGATCAGGAAGGTCCCCTCGGCCCGATCCTCGGGGAAGACCCCGACCTGGATCGTCCCGTCCTTGGTGAACTTGCTCGCGTTGCTCAGGAGGTTGTGGAGGATCTGCCGGAGCCGGGCGTTGTCGGTGCGGAGCGCCGGCAGGTCGTCGGCGAGGTCGACCTCGAGGGTGTTGCGGTTGGCGTCGACCTGCGGGCGGATGATCTCGCTGACGTGGCGGACCACCGGCTCGACCTCGACCTCCTCGAGGAGGAGGCTGAGCTCGCCGGCCTCGATCTTCTCGAGATCGAGGAGGTCGTTGATCAGCACCAGGAGGTAGTTGCCGGCGCTGAGGATCCGCTGGGCGTCGTGGGCGAGGTCGAGGATCTCGAGGGCTCGGAGATCCTCGGTGAGCATCTCGCCGTAGCCGATGATCGCGTTGAGCGGGGTCCGGAGCTCGTGGCTGAGGTTGGCGACGAAGGCCGACTTCGCCTGGTTGGCCGCGAGCGCGAGGTCGTGGGCCTCGCGGAGCTCGGCGGTCCGCTCGTCGATCTTCACCTGGAGCCCGGCGGCCATCTCCTCGAGCGCCTTGTTGGCCTCGAAGAGCGCGCGGGTCTTCTCCTCCGCGTAGGTCTCGGCGGCCTGGCGGGCGCGCTGCTCGCGGGCGAGGCGGCGGCGGAGGTACTCGAGGGTGTCCATCGACGAGGTGTCCCTAGACGCGGTGGAGGGTGAAGACCACGTGGGTGTTCTGGCCCTCCGAGAGGTCCTTCCGTTCGAACCAGATGTTCTCGCCGAAGTGGGCGATCGAGGCCTCGATGAGGCCGTGGGCGAGGTCCGCGAGGCCGCGGGAGGAGCGGTACTCGAGGACGAAGTCACCGGGGAGCGGCTCGCTCGCGGTGAAGGAGGGGAGCTCGGCGTCGGGGTAGAGCTTGCGGACCTCGACGTGGATCTCGTCCTCGACCCGACTGAGCAGATCAAAGGTGTTGCCGGCGCTGGTGAAGAAGGCGGCGTGGCTCTCGAGGAAGGTTGTGAAGAGGTGCTTGCCGAAGCCCTGGATCAGCTCGGACGCCGGGGTGTTGCCGCGGCGCGAGAGCTCGCTGACGAGGGCGACGAGCTCGCTGTGGGGGTAGGTGCCGATCGCCGTGTAGGCGCCGCCGGAGGGGAGATCACAGGCGATGATGACCTCTTCGACGAGCTCCGGCGAGAACGCGGCTTCGGCCATCGAGAGCAGCTCGGTAAAGACGATCCCCTTCACAGAACCTCCACGGCGCCGGCCGATTGTATCAGCGTCTCGCGCCCGGTGAGCCGCCAGGCCGGCCGTCGCGCGGCTCCGCTCAGCCGCCGCGGCGATCGTCGTCATCTGTGGTCGGCCGGGTGCTCGCGGCCAGCGCCTGGAAGCTCCGGCGGCCCTCGCGGAGCGCCTTGATCGCCTCCCGCTGCTGCTCGGCGAGGCGCTCCTCGCCCTCGCCCTCGCGCTTCAGGGCGCGGAAGATCGCGAAGGCGGCCGGGAGGAGCGCGACCTCGACCAGGACGAGGACGCCGGTGACCAGGGCGGCGAAGAGCCAGACGATGATCGAGAGCGGACGGGGGACCCGCGCGAGGGTCTGGAGGGGGTCGCCGACGGCGAGGGCATGCTCGTCGACCGCCTCGTCGCGCGCCTCCGCCCGTGGCGGCGCCGCGCGCGGCGACCGGGGCGGCATCGCCCGCTGGGGATCGTCCCCGAGGAGCGTGAGGACATCTGCCGCCGACGGCGGCCGCTCGCCGGGCTCCGGCGCGAGCATGTGCCCCAGGACGTCCCGCAGGCGAGAGGGGCGCATGACCTCCGAGAGATCGATCCGCAGCCCCTTGCGCGGGAGCTTGTCGCCCTCGCGCCCGGTCGCCAGGGCGGCGATCGTCGCCCCGAGCGCGAAGATGTCGGTCGCCGGCGTGACCTCGCCGTGGAGCTGCTCGGGGGCCATGTAGCCGTAGGTGCCGATCATCGTCGACCCGCCCTCGGGGCTCAGCGAGATCCGGACGCCGCCGAAGTCGATGAGCACGAGGCGGCCGTCGGCGCGCCGGATGAAGTTGCCCGGCTTGATGTCGCGGTGGATCACCGGCGGCACCCGGCTGTGGAGGTAGTCGAGGATCGCCAGCGCCTGCCGGAGGAGATCGACGAGCGTCGCCTCGTCGAGGGGCCGCCGGGTCTCGACGTAGCGGCGCAGCGACTCGCCCTCGATCATCTCGCGGACCAGGAAGAGCTCGCCGCTCTGCTCGCTGGTGAAGCGATCGATGTAGCGCGGGATCCCCGGGTGATCGAGCGCCGCCAGGACGTCGCACTCGCGCTCGAAGAGATCGAAGCCCTTCCAGCTCTCGAGGCCGGCGATCCGCAGGACCTTGATCGCGACCTCGTCACCGCTCGCGCGATCGATCCCGCGGAAGGTCTGCCCCTGGGATCCTTGCCCGAGGGACTCCATGATCTGGTAGCGCGCGAGGCCGGTCGCTTCCATCGGCGCGGTGACGGTTGCAGAAAGTCCGCCAGCGGGCAAGGCGGGGGCGGTGGTAGGATCCGCCGATGGCTCGCTCCGCCGCCGCTGCCCCCGACATCCACGAAGTCGTCGCCCGCCTCCACCAGGCCCACCCGGACGCCCGCTACGAGCTCGATTGGGAGACCCCGGTGCAGCTCCTGGTGGCGACGATCCTCGCGGCCCAGTGCACCGACGAGCGGGTCAACCGGGTCACCAAGACGCTCTTCGTCACCTACCCGGACGCCCGCGCCTTCGCCGAGGCCGATCGCGCGGAGCTCGAGGAGGCGCTGAAGCCCACCGGCTTCTTCCGCCAGAAGGCGAAGACCGTGCAGGAGGTCTGCCAGGCGCTCGTCGATCGCCACGGCGGCGAGGTCCCGAACACGATGGAGGCGATGGTCCGCCTCCCGGGGATCGGCCGCAAGAGCGCGAACGTCGTCCTCAACACCGCCTGGGATCTGCCCACCGGGATCATCGTCGACACCCACGTGAACCGCGTCGCCCCGCGGATGGGCCTGTCCCGTGAGACCAAGGGGGACGCGATCGAGCGCGACCTGATGGCGGTCGTGCCGCGCTCCGAGTGGACCTTCTTCGGACCGGCGATGGTCTTGCTCGGTCGCTACACCTGCACCGCCCGCGCGCCGAAGTGCGACGGCTGCGTGATGGCGGACATCTGCCCCAAGGTGGGCGTCTAGCAGGGCAGCGCGGCCGCGGCCGCGCTCGACCGTGCGCAATCGACCGCGCTCGACGAACACCAACGCGCGGGCCGCTGGAGTATGATCGACGGCGATGGCTCGTTGGCTGGCGGTTGTCGTGTCCCTGGCGATCGCGGGGTGCTCCTCCTCCGATCTCGATGATCTCTGCAAGCGCGCGGGGGCCCTCGGCGAGCGCCGCGACCAGCCCGCGAGCGATCGGGTGAAGGATCTCTTCGAGGGCTGGAAGCCCGAGTCGCGGCAGGGGATCGCGATCAAGTCGTCGATGATCCGGGACGGCGAGATCGCGAGCTACGGGGTCTTCAAGAAGCTGGTGGATTCGAAGGCCAGCACCGCCTGGTCGTGCCCGGCGATCGAGAAGCTGATGGTCGAGCCGGTCGTCGACGACGCGACCCAGCTCTGCACGGTCGCCGGCCAGATCGTCGCCAGCGAGGTCGACACCAAGACGCTCTCGAAGAAGATCAGCGACGCCTGGACCCCGACCTCGACCTGGGGGACGATCGTCCATGAGGCGCTGCGCCAGGTCCCGGCGGACGAGCTGAACGAGCGGATCACCAAGTCCTACAGCGACGAGACCGGCCGCACCTGGTCGTGCCCGGCGCTCGAGGCCCTGGTCAAGGGGGCGAGGCGCCGCGATCTCGAGGCGTGGTGCGAGCTGGCGACCGGCGTCGAGAAGGGGCCGACGGGCGAGAAGCCGATCCACCTCCGGCGGGCGAAGATGCAGCAGCTCACCGGCGAGAGCCTCTCCTTCTCGCTGGCCGAGCTCCGCGCGCAGCAGGCCGACGTCGGCGCCGATCGCTGCCCGCCCCTCGAGCGGCTCCTCGGGCTGGTCGACGAGGCGCGGACGATCGACGCGGCCGGCGACACCGACGGCGGCGGAGGCTAGCCCGCCGCGCTCGCCGGGGCGGCGCCCCGGAGGATCCCGCGCTCGGCGAGGTCGGCGAGGAGGCGGCTCATCCGCGCGAGGCGCTCGTCGTCGACCGGCTCGCCGACCGCGGCCGCGCCGGCCTGGAGGGCGTCGACGACCCGCGCGCCGTCCAGGAGGCGCTCGACGACCGCGGCCGCGAGCAGGCTCAGCTCGAGGAAGCGCACCCGGTGGTCGCGGTCGCGGTAGACCAGGAGGGCGGTGGGGATCGCCGGCGGCGCGCTCCGATCGTCCTCGTCCTCCGGGAGCGTGTGGATCGCGTGGTCGTAGCGGGCGATCCGGGCGCTGGCGTCGAAGACCAGGCGGGCGTCGATCGCGAAGCGCTCGCTCATCCCGGGCGGATCGTCGCGCGCTGGCGCGGCCGCGACCGCGCGCTCGATCGCCTCGTGGCGGGCGAGATCGGCGAGGTAGGGGGCGACGCGCGGATCCCCGGACCAGCGCGGCGTCGCCCAGGCGATCCACTCGTCGACGAGCTCGCGGAGGACCCGCGAGCGCGGGCCGAGCTCGGCGAGCCAGGCGTCGATCCAGCGCTCCGCGTCCTCGCCGAGGCGGGCGACGGTGCGCGGCAGGAGGTCGCCGAGGAGGCGATGGAGGCTCCCGCGGACGAGCTCGCGGTAGACGTCGAGGCGCTCGCGGCCCATCGCCTCGAGCGCCTCCGGGAGGAGGCCGCCGTCGCCCGCCGGGGCGCCGATGAGGTGGGCGGCGAAGCCCCGCTGGATCGCCGCGAGCTCGCCCAGATCCTGCGCGCGCGCCGGCTCGCGGGCGAGCGCGCCGGCGGCCGCGGGCGCGGCGAGGGCGGCGTCGTAGGCCGCCTGCAGGTGCTCGACCTCGCGGGCGAGCTCGGCGAGCGCGGGGATCTTGTTGTCGCGCTCGTAGATCACCGGCAGCGGCCCGGTCCGGGCGATCACCCACGACATCAGCGAGACCACCTCGGGCGGGACCGCGGCCCCGTGGGTGTCGATCACGAGGTCGGCGAGGCGGCTGATCCGCTCGCCGCCGGCGACGTGGAGCTGGACCACTCGATCGAGGTCGAGCCCGCGGAGGTAGGCGAGGGGATCGAAGCCGTGGTTGGTCGCGTTGACCAGGACGTTGTTGACGTCGAGGAGGAGGCCGCACCCCGCCCGATCGATCACCTCGCAGAGGAGGTCGCGCTCGGCGAAGCCCATCGTCGCCGCGTCGGCCGGCGACCAGCCCGGCGCGCCGTAGTACGAGATGTTCTCGAGGGCCAGCGGGCGGCCGAAGAGGTCCTGCGCGCGGCGGATCCGATCGACGAGGGGGCCGACGATCGCCCGATCGGTCGGCAGCGGCAGGAGGTCGTGGAGGCAGCGGCCGTCGATCGTCGTCCAGCAGAGGTGATCGCTGTGGCGATCGAGCCCGAGCTCGTCGAGGAGCGCCCGCACCTGCGCGAGGTAGGCGCGGTCGAGCGGCTCGTCGCCGCCGATCCCGAGCATCAGGCCGTGGCTGAGGAGCGGGTAGCGGGCGGCGACCGCCGCGAGCGCGGCCGGGAAGTGGCCGCCGCGTCGGAGGTAGTTCTCCGGCGACACCTCAAAGAAGCGAAGGGCCGCCGGCGCGTCGCCGGCGGCCACCTCGTCGATGAAGGCCCAGCGGAGGCCGAGGCCGACGCCGGTCGGCCCCGGGGCGGGGCGCTCGCTCGCGGCCATCGGGTCTAGCCGCAGGTGCCCTCGCCGCAGGCGGCCTCGGCCGACTTCTTCTTGGTGGCGGCCTTCTTCTTCGTCGTCGGCTTGGCCTTCGGGGCGGCGACCTCGTCGGTCTTGGCGAGGGTCTTCGACTCACCCTCGGTCTCGCCGCCGCTGCTCAGCGTGTCGCCGGCGACCGCGGAGCCCGCGGTGTTGGCCTCCGGGGTCGCGCCCTCGTCGTCGCCGCCGTCGATCGGCTTCGGGGTGCTGCTGCCCGCGTCGCCGCCGTCGATCGGCTTGCCGGCGCCGCAGCCCTTGTCGCCGCCGCAGCCCTTGTCGCCGCCGCAGCCCTTGTCACCGCCGCAGCTCTTCTCGCCGGCGCCGTGCTCCGAGCCGGGGACCTCGGTCGCGTCGGCCTGGGTGGACTTGCAGGCGGAGAGGTTGAGGCCGGTGCCGAGGACGGCGAGGGCGGTGGAGATTGTCTTGAGATCCATGGTCTTCTTCCTCTGACTTCCTTGAGTCGTTGTCGGGTGAATCGTCGGCCGGCTAGCCGGCGGGGGCGGGCTCGGCCGGCGCGGCCGGCTTCGCCGAGGTGTCGGGGGCGGCGCTCAGCTCGACCGACACCTGGGCCTCGCTGGCGACCTTCTCCGAGAGGGCCGAGAGGGTCTTGGCGGCGAGCTTGCCGAAGGCCTCGCGGGGGTGGACGTCGTACTCCTCGAGGCCGATCGCCAGCGGCTTGACGGTCTTGACCGTCAGCTTGGTCGGCTTGTCGCCGTCGAAGGTGAAGACGACCTCGATCTCGGCGCTCTTGGCCGCCTTGCGCTGGTGGAGGAGGAACTCGCCCTCGACCTTCAGGGTCGCCTTGCGCTCGGCGCCCTCGACCTTCGAGAGGTCGCTTGGGGTCGCCGAGACCACCTTGGCGATCGAGTACTCGATCTTCGCGTTCTTGGCCCGCTCCTCCTCCGGCGCGTCGCCGCCGATCTCGAGCCAGTTGCGGGCGTGCTCGTTTTGGAGGTCGCTCTTGCTCTCCTCGCCGAAGGTCCCGTCGTCCTTGGCGTTGCGCTGGAAGAGCTCGAGCTCGGAGATGTCGACGTGGACCAGGCCTGTGCTCTTGGTCAGGTCCATGAAGTCGACGTGGATCTCGCCGGTGATCGCCGTCGACGGCACCCGCCCGCGGATCTTCTCGACCGGCGCCTCCATCTCGAAGCCGAGGGTGTTGCCGTCGGCGCCGAGCTTGAAGGTGGTCGCGTCGATCCCCTTGGGCGGGGGCGGGGCCTCGAGCTTCTCGGCCTTCTCGTGGAGGGGCTTGGCCGGCTCGCCGCCGCAGGCGGCGAGGAGGAGCGCGGAGATGGCCATCATGGCCAGGGGGAGGGGAGCGTGCCTTTGTCGCATGGTCGGTGTCGCCTCGGGTGGCTGGGGTACGTCTCGTCGCGTGGGGGTGTTACAGGAGATGGCGAGCGCGCCCGGCCGCGAGGCGGCGCGCGATCACTTGCAGGGGCCCTTGACCTCGGGGGCCTCGCAGACCGTGAAGTCGTCGGGGATGCAGGTGTCGAGGAACTCGTAGGGGGTCGGCGGGTCGACGTCGTTCGGGCAAGCGTAGGTGATCGCGTCGCCGCAGATCCCCGAGGGGACGCAGGCGAGGAACTCCGGCGGCATCGTGCACGCCTGCTTTACGTCGACCATCGAGCCGTGGATCGTCATGCATGCCGGCTCGGCGTCGCAGCTCTTCTCGTCGAGGTCGGCGCAGAGGTCCCCGCCGGTGGTCCCGGTGTCGGTGCCGCCGGTGGTCCCCGTGGTGTCCGTGCCGGTGCCGGTGCTGGTGCCGGTCGCGTCGGTGTCCGTATCCGTGTCCGGGGCGCCGGTCCCGGTGCTCGCGCCGGTGGTCCCGGAGGCGCTCTCGGTGTCGCCCTGGCTGGTCGCGGTGCCGCCGGTCGCCTCACCGGTCGATGCCTGGCTGGTGTCGGTGGCGCCCGACGAGTCGCTGGCGGAGCCCGAGGCGCTCGACGAGGAGTTGCCCGACGACGAGGACATCGACGTCGCCGCGGTCGCGCTCGCGCTGGCTTCGGTGTCGCTGTCCAGGGCGCTGATCGCCGTGCTGCAGGCGACGAGGAGGAGCGAGGCGAGGGGGGTAAGGAATAGGGGTTGAATACGCATGCGGGCAGCCTAGCGCGGCCTCTGCGGGGGTGTCCACCGGCCGCCGCGGCCGGCGGGCCGGTGGGCCCCGATGAACGATGTTCACAGGGCGACGTCAGCGACCTCGAAGCTGAATTGGCGAGGGCGCGCTGGCCAGGCCAGCGCGCCCTCCGAGGGCCTCCGCGGCGACGTGCTAGTCGCGGCCCGAGAGGGCGATGAGGAGGCGGACCACGTACCAGAAGAGGAGCGCGACCGAGGCGAAGAGGCCGAGCGAGGCCGCGACGTACTGGTCGGTGCGGTAGTGGTGGAGGATGTTCGAGGTGTCGTAGAGGATGTAGCAGGCCGCGAAGGCGATCATCGCCACGGTGAAGAAGATCCCGAGCGAGAAGCCGAAGACCAGGCTGGCGACGATCAGGCCCATCGCCGCGAGGCCGGCGATCGAGAGGGCGCCGCGCATCCACGAGAAGTCCTTCTTGGTGAAGAGGACGATCCCGGTGAGGGCGGCGAAGATCGCCATCGTCGACACGCCCGCGGTGAAGATGATCGGGTTCTCGGGGCCGCTGAAGTACTGGGCGATCATCAGCAGCGGCATGAAGATCACCGCCTCGGCGACGACGTAGAGCGCGAGGCCGGCGTACTGCAGGGGCAGCGAGGTCGCCGAGCGGGCCCACTTGTCGGCGACCCAGGAGACCGCCATGAAGGCGCCGAGGACGATGAGCCAGGAGTAGCGCCCGCCCATCATCGTGATCGCGAACTCGCGGGTGGCGGCGGTGTTGAGGAGGACGTACTCGAGGGCGACGAAGCCGGCGATCGCCCCGGCGAGGTGGATGTAGGTGCGCTCGATGAACTTGGCGCGCTCGGCCACCGAGGTCCGCGAGACGGGGGGCCCGAGCTCGATCGCGCCGTGGTGGTGTTGCTGCTGCTGGTCGTGGAAGCTCACTGTCGGTCCTCCTGGCGGCATCGGGCCGCCACGCGAAATCGCCGCCCAGAGTAACCCCCACCCCGGGGGCCCGCAAGCGGGGGGGCCGCGGAGGGCGCTCCGGGGGGCTTGCTGGCGGGGTGGGCTGGGGTAGGCTCGCGCCCGTGACCCAGCCCGCGGTCGTCGCCGAACGGCTCTCCAAGCGCTTCGAGGTCGCCCGCCGGGAGGCCGGGGTCGGCGCCGCCCTCCGGGCGCTCTTCCGCCGCGACGTCCAGGTGGTCGAGGCCGTCGTCGAGCTCTCGCTGACGATCGCCGCCGGCGAGCGGGTCGGCCTCCTCGGGCCCAACGGGGCCGGCAAGACCACCACCCTGAAGATGCTCGCGGGCCTCCTCCACCCGAGCGGCGGCGCGCTCTCGGTGGTCGGCCACGTCCCGCAGCGGCGCGCCCCGGAATTTCTCCGGTCGATCGCCCTGGTGATGGGCCAAAAGCGCCAGCTCTCCTGGGATCTGCCGGCGGTCGACACCTTCGAGCTCCACCGGGTGGTCTACGACATCGCCGCCGCCGACTACCGCCGCCGCCTCGATCTCCTCACCGCGCTCCTCGGCGCCGGCGAGATCATCCGCAAGCCGGTCCGCACCCTCAGCCTCGGCGAGCGGATGAAGTGCGAGCTGATCGCCGCGCTCCTCCACGGCCCGCGGGTGCTCTTCCTCGACGAGCCGACGATCGGCCTCGACGTGGCGATGCAGCTGGCGATCCGCGACTTCATCCGCGCCTACAACGAGGAGGAGGGGGCGACGGTGGTCCTGACCAGCCACTACATGGAGGACGTCGCCGCCCTCTGCCCGCGGATCATCGTGATCGACGGCGGCCGGCTCCGCTTCGACGGGAGCATCGAGGCCCTGACCCGGCGGATCCACCCGCTGCGGCGGGTCTCGCTCGCCGCCGATCGGATCCCCGACGCGGACGCGCTCGGGCGCCTCGGCCGGCTGGTGTTGCGGGAGGAGGGGCGCCTGGTCCTCGACGTCGAGCCCGAGGCGGTGCCGGCGGTCGTCGGCGAGCTCATCGCCCTCCCGGGGAGCCGCGACCTCGTGGTCCGCGACGCGCCCCTCGAGGAGGTGATGCGCGCGCTCTTCCAGCGCGACGCCGACGAGGCGGCCGAATGAGCGGGCTCCGCCGCGGGCTCGCGCTCGCCGGCGCGCTCGGGCGCCTCGGGATCGCCGAGGCGGTCGCCTACCGGGCGTCGCTCCTGGTCTGGATCCTGACGACCACCTTCCCGCTGGTCTCGCTCGCGCTCTGGGCCGGGATCGCCCGGGCCGGCGGGCCGATCGGCGGCTACGGCGAGCGCGACTTCGTCGCCTACTTCGTCGCCGCCTTCATCGTCCGCCAGGTGACCGCGAGCTGGGTGGTCTGGGATCTCGAGCGATCGATCCGCCTCGGCGAGCTCAGCGTCCTCCTCCTGCGGCCGGTCCATCCGCTCCTCCACCACCTGATGCTCAACCTCGCGGCCCTGCCGGTGCGCCTGGTGCTCGCGCTGCCGCTGGCGATCGTCGTCCTGGTCGCCGCCGGCGGCCTCGAGGTCGCCGGCGATCCGGCGATCTGGCCGATCATCCCGCTCGCGCTCGCCGGCGGCTTCATCCTCGCGTTCTCGGTCCAGGCGGCGGTCGGCTGCCTGGCGTTCTGGTGGAACCGCTCGGCGACCCTCTACGAGATCTGGATCGGCCTCTTCATGGTCCTCTCGGGCTACGCGGTGCCGACCAGCCTCCTCCCCGGGGGGCTCGCCGAGGTCGTCCGCGTCTTGCCCTTCCACGCCGCCCTCGGCTTCCCGGTCGAGCTCGTGGTCGGCCGCCTCACGGCCGCGGAGGCCCTCGAATTCCTGGCGATCCAGTGGGCCTGGGTGGCCCTCGCGGCGCTCGCCTGCAAGCTCGCCTGGAGCCGCGGGATCCGGGTCTACGGGGCCTATGGCGCGTAGAGCAGGGAGGGGCGGGCGATTGGCCGGGCTCCGCAGCGCGCTGCGGGTCGCCGGCGCGCAGCTCCGGCTCAGCGTCCTCGCGGCCCTCGAGTACCGGGTCGGCTTCTGGTCGGACGGGGTGCTCGGGGTGCTCTGGAGCCTGATCGGCGTGGTCCCGCTCCTGGTGGCGATCGACCACCGGCCGGAGGTCGCGGGCTGGAGCGCCTGGGAGCTGATGGTCCTCACCGGCTGCTTCATGGCGGTCTCCGGGATCTTCGGCGCCTTCCTCCAGCCGGCGCTCCTCGCCAGCATGGAGCACGTCCGCCGCGGCACCCTCGACTACCTGCTCCTTCGGCCAGCCAACGCGCTCGGCCTCTGCCTGGCCGCCGACTTCTCGCCGTGGCGGCTCACCGAGCTCGTGGTCGGGCTCGGCCTCGTCGCCTACAGCCTGGTCGAGCTCGGCGTGCGGCCTGCGGCCGGCGACCTCCTGCGGGCGGCGGCGGCCTTCGGCGCCGGGATCGTCGCCCTCTACGCCCTCGGGATCCTCGCGCTCGCGGCCTCCTTCCGCGCGCTCCAGCTCCAGAACCTCACCTACCTCTTCGAGGCGCTCCTCGACTTCGCGCGCTGGCCGGCCTCGGTCTTCGGCGGGCTCCTGCGCGCGCTCTTCACCTTCGTCGTCCCCTTCGCGGTGATGACGACGCTGCCGGCGGAGGGCCTCCTCGATCGCCTCGAGGCGGGGGCGCTGGGCGGCGCGCTGGCGACCGCGCTGGTGCTCCTCGCGCTCGCCAGCCTCGCCTGGGGGCGGGCGCTCCGCGGCTACACCTCGGCGTCGAGCTGAGATCGAAGTCTCCTGTCCCGAGAGACAGGATCTTCTAGGGCCCGCAGACCAGGTCGAGCCACGAGCCGCAGGCGCCGAGCTCGGCCGGGTACCAGTTGCCGGTGCTGTGGTTGCACCAGCTCACGGTGCCGCCGCCCATCTCGGTGCAGGTCGAGCAGTCGAAGCAGTAGTAGGTGCCGAAGTTGGTCGCCTTCGGATCGTCGAGGGCGCCGCAGTAGGCGGTCCAGCACCCGCCATCGGGGTTGAGGCCGTCCTGATCGCACTGGTTGGCGACCCCGGTCGGGACCTCGCAGCCGTTGTCCCAGTCGCCGTCGCAGTTCTCGTAGGGGGCGGTGCACTTGAAGCCGGTGCACTCGCCGTCGACGCACTTGCCCCCGCTCGCGTTGGCCGGCGGCGTGCAATCGACCGGGTCAGCGCCGGCGCAGACGCCGTTGCCGTCGCAGGCGTCGCCCTTGGTGCAGGGGTCGTTGTCGTCGCAGGGGGTGCCCTCGTCGAAGGGGTAGTAGAGGCAGGTCCCGTCGCTGCACTCGCCGATGTCGTCGTAGCAGCCGGTCGCCGGCGGCTGATCGCAGAGCCCGCCGCAGGGGGCGTCGGTGGTCGCCGGGTTGGTGGTGGTCGAGGTGGTCGAGGTCGAGGTCGACGTCGAGGTGCTCGAGGGGCCGCTGGTCAGCGAGCCGGTCGCGTCGCCGCCCCCGCTCGATGAGCCCTCGCCGGTCGACGAGCCCTCGGTGTCACCCTCGGTCGCCGAGAGCTGGCCCGCCGACGAGATCTGGTTGATCGTCGTGGCCTTGGTGTCGCTGTCGTAGCGCTCCGCGGACGCGCAGGCCCCGATGTAGAGCGTGAGGCCGAGCGTGAGGGCGACCGTGAGGGCGGAGGGGAGGCGTGGGCAGATGCTCACGAGCGCGCATCGTAGCCGATCTTGGCCCCGGGGTGAAAGCGAGCAGAGGTCCTCCGCGGCGATTCGCGTCCGGCCGTCGCAGGGCAGGGCAGGGCAGGGCAGCGCCAGAACGTGCGAGCGCCCGGCCGTCGCGTGGACGGACCGGGCGCACTTCGTTCTGGTCGCCTTGGTCGCCTTGGCCCCCTCGGGGCCCGCGCACCGGGCTAGTCTCGGCGGTACATCGTGATCACGCAGGCGCCGCCGAGGCCCAGGTTGTGCTGGAGGGCGACCTTGGCCCCCTCGACCTGGCGCTGGTCGGCCTGGCCGCGGAGCTGCCAGACGAGCTCGGCGCACTGGGCGACGCCGGTCGCCCCGAGCGGGTGGCCCTTCGAGAGGAGGCCGCCCGAGGGGTTGGTGACGAACTTGCCGCCGTAGGTGTTGTCCGCGTCCCAGATGAACTTCTCGGCCTCACCCTCCGGGCAGAGGCCGAGGGCCTCGTAGGTCAGGAGCTCGTTGGCGGTGAAGCAGTCGTGGAGCTCGACGACGTCGATGTCCTCGGGGCCGAGGCCCGCCTGCTCGTAGACCTTCTGGGCGCCGGCCTTGGCCATGTCGTAGCCGACCATCTTGATCATCGACTTCTCCTCGAAGCTCGAGGCGAAGTCGGTGGTCATCGCCTGGGCGGCGATCCACACCGGGCTCTGGAGGCCGTGCTTGCGGACGAAGTCGTCGGAGGCGAGGACCGCGGCCGCGGCCCCGCAGGTCGGCGGGCAGCACTGGAAGCGGGTGAGGGGATCGAAGACCTCGGGGGCGGCGAGGATCTCCTCGACCGAGAGGGTCTCGCGGAAGAGCGCCAGCGGGTTGCGCGAGGCGTGCTGGCGGGCCTTCTCCGAGATCTTGGCGAAGGTCTCGCGGCGGGTGCCGTGGGTCCAGCGGTACTCGCGGCCGGCCCCGCCGAACATCTGGGCCGCCGGCGGCGCCTGGGCGAAGCCCTGGACGTCGTTCATCAGGTTGGCGTGCCACTCGAGGGGGTTGGTCCGGTCGTTGAACTTCGACCCGAGCGCGCCCTTCTCCATCTGCTCGAAGCCGACGACGAGGACGCACTCGGCGATCCCGCCCTCGATCGCCTGGCGGCCGAGCATCAGCGCGGTCGACCCGGTCGAGCAGTTGTTGTTGACGTTGAAGACCGGGATCCCGGTGAGGCCGAGGTCGTAGACCGCCCGCTGGCCGCAGGTGCTGTCGCCGTAGACATAGCCGGCGTAGGCCTGCTCGATGTCCTTGTAGTCGACGCCCGCGTCGGCCAGGGCGGCCCGGCCGGCCTTGGTGGCCATCACGTTGTACTCTTCGCTCGCGCCCGGCTTGGCGAACTTCACCATGCCGACGCCGATTACGTTGACCCTTCTGCCCATCGCGCTCTCTCCTTGGGAAACGAAGTTACTCCCGGGGGCGGCCCGGCGCCATCGGCCGGGCCGCGCGCCGGCACCTAGATCAGCTTGTTGAAGAAACCAAGGCGCTGGGCGACCCGGACCTCGCCGTCCACCCGCAGGCGCCCGCGCTGGAAGAGGTCACGGGCGCTGGACTCGCCCTTGGCGAGGGCGATCAGGTCGTCCTCGGCGAGGGTGAGGGTCGCGATCGCGTCGGTGGACTCGCCCTTGTCGACGCTGACCTTCTCGCCCTGGAGCGTCACCGTCCAGTTGCTGTCGGGCGAGCGGACCAGGAAGTTGAGGATCGCGTCGACCTCGGCGCCGAGGCCGGGGTTGTCGGCGAGGCGGCGGTGGAGGGCCTCGAAGATCTCCGAGGCCCCGGGGCCGGCCGCGACCGGCGCGCTGGCCGCTGCGGCGGGGCTGGCGCCGCCCGAGGCGACGCGGGCCTTGGCCGCGCGCTCGACCGCCGCCGGATCGATCTTCTGGAGGAACGTGAGCTTCTGCGAGGCCATCACGTTGCCGCCGATCTTGAGCTTGCCGCCGAAGTAGAGCTCCTGCGGGTTGGCCTTGCCGGCGCACATCGCCATGAAGTCGGCGTCGGTGATCTCGAGGGTGCACTCGGGCTTCTGGGTCTCGCCGGGCGCGACCTTGCCCTCCTTGAGATCGAGGGTCCACACGCTCGCCGGGTCGGTGAGCTTGAACTGGTAGACCAGGCCGATCTTCTTGGCGTCGGCGTTTTGGCCGACGTACTCGCCCATGGCGACGAAGATGTCGGCCGAGGTCGGCTCGGCGCTGACCGGCGCGGCCGCGGCCGCACCGCCGCCGCCCGCACCCGCGACCCGGGCCTCGGCCGCCTTCTTGACGACCGCCGGATCGATCTTCTGGAGGAAGAAGAGCTTCTGCGAGGCGAGGACGTTGCCGGTGATCTTGAGCTTGCCGCCGAAGTAGAGGTCGTTCGGGTTGACCTTGCCCTCGCACATCGCCATGAAGTCGGCCTCGGCGATCTCGAGGGTGCACTCGGGCTTGGCGGTCTCGCCGGGCCCGACCTTGGCGGCCTTGAGATCGAGGGTCCAGGTGCTCGCGGGGTCCTGGATCTTGAAGAGGTAGGTGACGCCGATCTTCTTGGCCTCGTCGCTCTTGGCGACGTAGTCGGCGATCGCCGCGAAGACGTCGGCCGAGTTGGGCTCGGCCTTGACCGGCGCGGCGGCCTGGGCCTGGGCGGAGGGCGCCGCCTTCGGCTTCGCCTTGGGCTTGGGGATCTCGGCGTAGAGCTCGATCGCCGCGTGCGAGATCACGACCGAGTCGCGCTCGGCGACCTTGCAGCGGAAGATCACCCGGGTCGGCGACTCGACCCACATCTCGGTGACCAGGGTCTCGCCCGGGAACACCGAGTCGGCGAAGCGGACCTTGATGCTCTTGAACTTCCGCGGGTCGTCGTTGAGCTCGCGGAGGATCGCCCGGCCGGCGTAGCCGAAGGTGCAGAGGCCGTGGAGGATCGGCCGATCAAAGCCGAAGGCGCGGGCGAAGTTGGGGTCGGCGTGGAGCGGGTTCCAGTCGCCGCTGAGGCGGTAGAGGAGCGCCTGGTTGGGCGCGATCGTCTCGGTGACGACGCCGTCGGGCTCGCGCTCGGGCGGGACGTTGACCTCGCCCTGGGGCCCCCGGTCGCCGCCCCAGCCGCCGGCGCCGCGGATCAGCGCGGTCAGCTCGTTGTAGATCAGCTCCTCGCCGCTCTCGTCGACGCTCGACACCGAGAAGATCACGGTCGCGTGCTTCCCCTTGTCGAAGATGTCCTTGACCTTGACGTGGTGGGTGAGCTTCGCGTGGGGCGGGAGCGGGCGGCGGAGCTCGGTGTACTGCTCGCCGTGGAGGAGGCGGTCGAGGCCGAAGTTGAGGCCCGGGGCCATCACGCCCTTCTTCGCCTGATCGAGGATCGCGTTGACCCCCGGGATCACGCCGTAGGTCGGCAGCGGGATGAAGCCGTCCTGGTGCATCTCAAAGACGTAGCGGAGCTCGCTGTCGTCGAGGGGATCGGCGGCCGCGCCGACGCCGAGGGCGTAGAGGGCGAGGTCGTGCTCGTTGTACTCGGAGTGGATCGGCGCGGCCTCGTGGCCGAGCGCGAGGTCGACGTCGATGAACTTGTTGCCGCCCTTGCTCGGGCCCGCCTGGACGTTGGCCATCACCGGCGCCAGCGCCTCGGTGACCTCACGCGGGTGGGTGCTCTTGCCGAAGTCGACGATCGTCGCCCAGCGGTCGGCGATGTCCTCGGGGCTGATGTCGCGGCCGAGGCGGATCGTCGCGCCCTCGGTCCGCTCCCAGCGGAGCTTGCCGAAGTAGCCGCCGCCGACCTCGAAGAGCGAGCCGTTCTCCTCGCACGACTCGTGGGTGAGCCAGGCGACCAGGGGGCTGACGTACTCGGGCCTCAGCGCGTCGATGAGCTCCTTGGGGAGGACGGTCTCGGTCATCCGCGAGCCGGCGATCGGCGCGATCGTGTTGCAGTAGACCCCGCGCTTCTTGCCCTCGATCGCCAGGGTGTTGGCGAAGCCGACGACGCCGAGCTTGGCCATCGAGTAGTTGGCCTGGCCGAAGTTGCCGTAGATGCCGGCGGCCGACGCGGTCATGATGATCCGGCCGTAGCCCTGATCGCGCATGTACGGCCACGCGGCGTGGGTGACCTTGTAGGCGCCGAGGACGTGGACCTGGTAGATGAGGTCCCAGTCCGAGTCCGACATCTTCTGGAACGAGGTGTCGCGGAGGATCCCGGCGTTGTTGACGATGATGTCGACGCGGCCGAAGGCGTCGATCGCGGTCTGGACGATCTTGTCGCCGTCGGTGACCGAGTTGTAGTTGGCGACCGCCTCGCCGCCAGCCTCGCGGATCATCGACACGACCGCGTCCGCGGCCGCCGAGCCCTTGCCGCCGCCGTGGGCGTCGCCGCCGAGGTCGTTGACCACGACCTTCGCGCCGCGGCTGGCGAGGAGGAGGGCGTGGGAGCGGCCGAGACCGTTGCCCGCGCCGGTGATGATCGCGACTTTGCCGTCGTACCGAAGCTCGCTTGCCATGACCTGTGGACTCCTGGGTCGTCGATTCAGCGGCCATGGGCATAGCCGCCCGCGAGCGCCAGCGTCAACACGAGATCACCAGATCTCGCAGATCGCGGGGGCCCGCATCGGCGTCCCCGGGGCGCAGGCGAAGGCCTCCGCAAAGCCCGGATGGTGGGCGAGCGGGACGTTCACCCGGAGCTCCGGGGGGGAGTGGGGGTCGACGACCGCGAGGAGCCGGGTGATCTCCGGGCTCGAGAGCGAGCACCACCCCTGGGCGAAGGCGACGTAGAGGAGCTGCTCGTTCGAGAGCTCGTCCAGGAGGCGGGGCTCGGGGCCGTGGGCGGCGACCCAGCGGCGGTAGCCGGCGCTCGCCAGCTTGACCCCGCCGAAGTCGGCGATGTTCTCCCCGAGGGTGAGGGCGCCGTTGACCTTGACGCCCGGCAGGACCTCGATCGCCGAGTAGGCGTCCTCGATGCACTTCGCGCGCTCGCCGAAGCGCTCGGCGGCGACCGGCTCCCACCACTCGCGGAGCGCCCCCTTGGCGTCGAATTGCCGGCCCTCGTCGTCGAAGCCGTGGGTCAGCTCGTGGCCGATCACCATGCCGATCCCGCCGAAGTTCATCGCCATCGGCCAGCTCGCGCTGAAGTAGGGGGGCTGGAGGATCCCGGCGGGGAAGACCATCTCGTTGAAGGTCGGGCTGTAGTAGGCGTTGACCTCCGCCGGCGGCATCTCCCACTCGCGGCGGTCGACCGGCCCGCCGATCTCGCCGGCGTGGCGGCGGCCGACGAAGGCCTGGAGGGCGGCGACGTTCTCGAGGTGGTGGCCGTCGTCGATCGTCACCTCGTGGAGGTCGCGGTAGCGCTCGGGGTAGCCGACCTTGTTGCGGAGCGCGGCGGTCTTCTCGTGGGCCCGGCCGCGGGTGAGCGGATCCATCCACTCGAGCTCGCTGAGGCCGGCGTCGAAGGCCGCCTCGATCGCGGCGATCAAGGTCTCGGCGAGCGCCTTGCTCGCGGGCGGGAAGATCCGGCGGACGAAGCTCATCCCGAGGTGCTCGCCGAGGCCGCCGTTGTTGGCCAGGTTCGTGCACCGCTCGGCCCGCGGCGGGAGCTCGCGGAGGCCGGTGAGCGCCCGCTGGAGCTCGAAGTCGGCGGCGACGAGCGGCGCCCCCAGGTGGGCCGCGTTGGCGTGGAGGAGGTGCCAGCGGAGGTAGGCCCGGAGCGTCTCGATCGGCGCGTCGGCGAGGAGCCGGTCGAGCCCGGCGAAGTGCTCGGGGACCGTGAGGTTGAGCGCCGGCCCCACGGTGCCGAGATCGAGGGCGGCGAAGTAGGCGTCCCAGGCGAGCCCCGGCGCGAGCGCGGCGAGGCCGGCCTCGCCGACCCGGTTGTAGATCGCCTCTGGCCGCCGGAGCTCGCTCCGCGGGCGCCCGAGGGCGGCGATCGACCGCTCGAGGGCGACCACCGCCGCCGCCTCCTCGCCGGCCCGCGCGGGGTCGCCGAGGAGGCCGAGCATCGTCGCCACGTGGGCCTCGTAGCGGGCGAGGAGCGCCTTCCCCTCCTCGTCCTCCGCCAGGTAGTAGTCGCGATCAGGGAGGCCGAGCCCGCCCTGATCGAAGGTGAGGAGGTAGTGGTCGGGCTCCCGCGCGTCGGGCTCGATCCTGAGCGCGAAGAGGGGGCCGCCGCCGCCGAAGATCCCGAGGTGGAGCTCGCCGAGGGTCGCCATGAGGGCGCGGCGATCGGCGATCGCGTCGAGCTTGGCGAGGTAGGGGTCGAGCGGCGCGAGCCCTCGCGCGTCGATCTCCGCCTCGTTCATGCAGGCGCGGTAGAAGGCGCCGAGCTGGTCGGCGGCCGGGCCGGCGGCCGCCTCCTCGAGGATCGTCTGGAGGACCTTGTTGTTGCGGTCGACGAGCTCGCCGAAGCCGCGCCCGTGGCGGCTGCGGTCGGCGGGCAGGGGGTGGGTCGCTAGCCAGCCGCCGCAGGCGTAGCGGTAGAAGTCGACGCAGGGGTCGACCGACGGATCGAGGGACGCGCGGACCTCGGCGGCGAGCTCGTCCTGGGGGGTCACGGGCGGCGGCGGGGGCTTCGGCCGATCTTCGCTCGGCGGCGGCTTGCCCCCGCCGCAGGCGCCTGCGAGCGCCAGCGCGAGCGTCGCCCGCAGGCCCACTCTCCCCCTCCCCATCGACCCGACGATGCCACAGCGTCCGCGGCGGTGTTCGTCAAAATTCGCGGGCGTAAGCGCGCATCGGCGCGCTCTCTCGACTAGCCCTGCTCGTGCCAGCGGGTGCGGACCAGCGAGCGGATGATCGCCGCGCCGCGGTGTCCCCAGATGGGGTGCTCCTCGCGGGCGAGATCGTCCGCCAGACGGATCGCCGCGGCCGCGGTCGTGATCCCCTCCGCGCTTGCGAGGGCGAGGGTCCGCTGGGTCACCAGGAAGACCGAGTTCTCCCACTCGCGGCCGAAGTGCCGGCTGATCGCCGGATCGTCGTCGACGTAGCCGTACTGCTCGTTGGCGCAGGAGACGATGCCCATCCGGTTGCAGAGGAAGTCGGGGATGTAGACCAGGCCGCGGGCGCGGATCGCCTCGGCGTCGCGGACCTCGTCGAGGAGCTGGTTGTTGGCGGCGCCGCAGATGATCTTCGCGCGGATCGTCGGGATCGTCGTCGGGCTCAGGACGCCGCCGAGCGCGTTCGGGGCGACGATGTCGCAGGGCTCCGCGAGGATCGTGTTGTCACCGGGATCGGTGAGGCGGACCTCGACCGGGCGCCCGGCGTAGCGGGCCTCGAGTTCGGCCTGACGATCGCGGCTGATCTCGCTGGCGATCACCCGGGCGACGCCGCGGGCGAGGAGCTCGTCGATCATCGCCGCGCCGACGTTGCCGGTGCCCTGCATGGCGATCGTCTTGCCCGCGAGGTCGCCCATCCCGAGGTGATCGAGGGCGCCCTCCATCGCGCAGACGACCCCGCGGGCGGTCGCCGGCGACGGGTTGCCGGAGCCGCCGAGGGCCGGCGGGATGCAGGTGACGAAGCGGGTCGCGGTGAAGACCTCGGCCATGTCGGCGGCGCCGGTGCCCGCGTCCTCGGCAGTGACGTAGCAGCCCGCCAGCGAGGTCACGAAGGCGCCGTACTCGCGGTAGAGCGTCCTGCGGTAGGCGGGATCGCGGAAGGGCGCGTCGGGATCGCGGGCGATGATCCCCTTGCCGCCGCCCCACCAGAGGCCGGCGAGGGCGTTCTTGCGGGTCATGCCCTGGGCCAGGCGGAGGCCGTCGGCGAGGAAGGCGGTGAGGGTGGGGTAGGGCCAGAAGCGGAGGCCGCCCTGCGAGAGCCCGCGGTGGGTGTCGTGGACGAAGGCGCCGAAGAGCGCGCGGCTCTCCTCGCCGACCGCGAGGAAGACCCCCTCGTGGCCGTGGAAGTCGGGGCTGCGTCCGCGCAGGAAGTCGCCGAGATCGGCGAGCGCCGGGTGCGAGAGCTGGAGCTCGCCGTCGTCGCCGAGGACCGCGTAGGCGCGGCGCGCTCCGAGGCTGAGGAGGTGATCGGCGAAGGCGCGGGGGCTGAGCCCGACCAGGTCGTGCATGGCCGGGAATCTACCAGCAGTGCCAGCCCTCTGTAGCGGAGAGCTTGCTCACGCGCGGCCGCGTCGGCGCGTCGGTGCGCGGACGCTTGCGCACGCCCGGCTCAGCCGCCGGCGAGCGGCGCCGGCTCGAGGCCGAGGAGGCTCAGGCCGGTCCCCGCCTGCTTGAGGAGGGTGCCGTCCTTCTCCGCGTAGTTGAGCATCGGGTTGCGCGAGCGGTTCTTGCGCTCGTCGAGGCGGGCCTGGAAGTCGCTGAGGGGCTGGACCTGGTAGGCCCAGAGCTGGTCGGCGTGCTCCCAGTCCTTGGAGTAGATCGTCCGCAGGACCATCGCCCGCCCGTCGCTGCCGAGCGCCTTGATGTTGGCGGTGAAGGCCGGGGTGTACTTGAAGTACTCCTCGGCGTTCGAGAAGTAGATCACGCGGACCGGGATCCCGAGGTCGGCGCTGACCTTGCCGACCGTCTGCAGCGAGCTCGAGCCGGTGAGATCGCCGGCCATCGGCCGCACCCGGCCCGCGCTCCAGAGGGCGCGGATGTGGGCGTACATCTCGGGGTTGGAGAGCCAGCCGGTCGCCTCGCCGCCGCGGCTCCGGCGGATCACGTGGCGGAGGTGGAGGTGGACGGTCTCGCGGCTGGTCCGGTAGGCCTTGAGGATCCGCCTCCGCTCGCCCTCGGGCGCGTCGGCCAGGGCCTCCTCGAGGATCCGCGCGCTCTCGTCGGCCTGGCCGGCGTCGAAGCGGGCGTGGAGCGCCTCGGGGGTCTCCGACGCGGTGATCAGGATCCCGTAGATCCGGTGGAGGTCGACGACCCGCTGATCGATGTCGAGGAGGAAGACCAGCTCGGAGCGGGCGGCCGCGATCATCGTGTAGTTCTGATCGGAGCCGACGCCGACGTAGGCGCCGCCGAGGTCGCGGATGTAGGGGAAGAAGACGTCGTGCCGGACCTCGTTGCTCTTCACGTAGTGGATCGGCGTCGGCTGCAGGACGTCGGCGTCGCCGGCGAGGAAGCGGGCGCGCTCGTCGTCGCTGAGGGGGCGGAGCGGCGCGTCGTCGCCGGGGGGCTCGGCCGCGGGCGGGCCCCGCTCGGCGAGCGCGCCCTCGGGCTCCGGCGCGGGATCGGGCGCGGCCTCCGGCTCGGGGGCGGGCGCGACCGCGCTCTGGGCGGTCAGCGGCGCCGGGGCGGTGGCGGTCGGGTCGGGGGACGCGTGGCCTCCGCAGGCCCCGGAGAGGGCGAGGAGGGCGGCGAGGGCGGTCGGGCGCGCGATCGCAAGGCGGCGGCGAGACGGCATGGCTCCGCAGGATGCCACGGGGCGCCGGCGATTTCCGAATTTTCCGCCGGAGGGGCCGCTAGCGCGCAGCCAGCGGCGATGTTCGCGCCGCTCTCTTGTCAAGGGCGCCTAGAAGGAATACATACGGCGCCGGCCTGGTTTGGGCACCGGCCGCGCACCCGGGAGGGTGGCGACCACGCCCGGGCTCTGCGCCCCATCCCCTGGCTGCCTGCGCTGGCGGTGTGATCTGGACCGGCGCTGGCGGCGTTCCCTCCGAGCCTCGCCATGACCCGCACAGACTCGCCACCCGCCAGCGATGTGTCGATCCGGGCCGACCACCTCTCCAAGATCTACGGAGAGTTCGTCGCCCTCCACGACGTCACCTTCAGCGTCCGCCGCGGCACCGTCTGCGCCTTCCTCGGCCCGAACGGCGCCGGCAAGTCGACGACGATGAAGATCCTCACCGGCTACCTCGCGCCGAGCTCAGGATCCGCCAGCCTCGCCGGCTACAACCCGAGCGACTCCGAGCAGCGCCTCCTCCTCGCCCAGCGCCTCGGCTACCTCCCGGAGAACGGCCCGCTCTACGCCGACATGACCCCGCGCGAGCTCCTGACCTTCGTCGGTCAGATCCGCGGGGTCTCGGCGATCGGCGCGGCGATCGAGCGGGTGACCAGCCAGTGCGCGATCGGCCAGGTGATGGCCAAGCCGATCGGCAAGCTCTCCAAGGGCTACCGCCAGCGCGTCGGCATGGCCCAGGCGCTCCTCCACGACCCCGAGGTGCTGATCCTCGACGAGCCGACGAGCGGCCTCGATCCCCTGCAGATCCGCGAGGTCCGGGCGCTGATCCGCGAGCTCGGGCGAGAGAAGACGATCCTCCTCTCGACCCACATCCTTCAAGAGGTCGAGGCGGTCGCCGACGAGGTCGTCGTCGTCCGCGAGGGGCGGGTGGTCTTCACCGGCACGGTCGGTGCGCTCCGGGGCGACAAGACCCTCGAGGAGCGCTTCTACGAGCTCATGGAAGCCGGGGGCGGCCCCGGCAAGGAGGCGGCCTAAATGATCGGCCTGCGCGCGAACGTGGTCTCGGCGATCGCCGGCAAGGAGCTCCGCTCCTACCTCGGCAACCCGACCGGCTACGTCTTCCTCACCCTCTTCATCGGCACCTCGGCGGCCGCGGCCTTCCTCGATGACGGCTTCTTCGGCCGCAACCTCGCCGACCTCGCCACCCTCAACCGCTACATCGCCTGGATCCTGATGTTCTTCGTCCCGGCGATCACGATGTCGACCTGGTCGGACGAGCGGCGGGCGGGCACCGACGAGCTCCTCCTGACGTTGCCGGTGCGCGACGGCGAGGTGGTCCTCGGCAAGTACCTCGGCGCCCTCGGGATCTACAGCGTCGGCCTGGTCTTCAGCCTCGCCAACCTCGCGGTCCTGCTCTACCTCGGCGAGCCCGACATGGGCCTCATCTTCGCCACCTACCTCGGCTACTGGCTGATGGGCGGGCTCTTCGTCGCGGTCGGCATGGTCGGCTCGATGTTCACCGACAACGCGACCGTCGCCTTCATCCTCGGCGCGCTCGGCTGCGCCGCCCTGGTCTTCGCCGGGGCCGCGCCCTGGGCCGCGGGCCTGATCGGCGTCGTCGCCTTCGCCGGCCTCGCGGCGCTCCTCTGGCTGGTCGGCACCGGCCGCGCCCGCGGGGCCGGGGTCGCCGGCCTCATCGGCGGCGTCCTCGGCCTCGGCGCCTGGCTCGGCGACGTCTGGGCGGGCTTCACCGAGGCCATCGCCTCGATCTCTGCGCTCGCCCACCTCGCCTGGTTCGGCGAGGGGATCGTCCGCCTCGGCGACATCGCCTACTTCGTCGGCGGCGCGGTGATCGCCCTGGTCCTCTGCTCGCTTCTCCTCAACCGGAGGCACTGGTAGCCATGCCGCTCCTCTCCCGTCATCACCGCTTCATCCGCTGGGTGAGCGTGGCCGTGACCGCGGCGTCGCTCGCCTACATGGCCCAGCGATCGAACCTCCGCTCCGACGTCACCGCCGAGGGTCTCTCGCAGATCACCCCGGCGACCCGCGAGCTGGTCGCGTCGATCAACACCGAGCGGCCGGTCGTGATCCACGCCTACATCGCGCCGGAGGTCCCGCGCGAGTACGTGACCGTCCGCTCGCGCCTCCTCAACATCCTCAACGAGCTCGATCGGGTCGGCGGCGACGGCCTCACGGTCCGGATCAACGCCCCCAAGCCCCACTCCGACGAGGCCCAGGAGGCGATCGACGCCTACGGGATCACCCCGCGGCCGGTCATGAACCGCGAGGGCGGCCGGGTCGGCGAGATGAGCATCTTCCTCGGGGTCGCGGTCACCTCGGGCCCGCACGAGGAGGTGCTGCCCTTCCTCGACCGCGGCTTCTCGGTCGAGTACGAGCTGGTCCGGGCGATCCGCACGGTCACCCAGGAGAAGAAGAAGGTCGTCGGGGTGATCCGCACCGACGCCAAGATCATGGGCGACTTCGACCTCCAGGCCCGCCGCCAGGTGCCGGCCTGGCGGGTGGTGAACGAGCTCCGCAAGCAGTACGAGGTCCGCTCGCTCGCCCCCGATCAGGAGATCCCGAGCGACGTCGACGTCGTCTTCGTCCCCCAGCTCGCCAGCCTCTCCCAGAAGGAGCTCGACGCGCTCAAGGGCTACGTCGACGCCGGCCGGCCGGCGCTCCTCACCGTCGATCCGATGCCGCTCTTCGACATCCGCCTCTCGCCGGGCGAGCAGCGGCTGCCGCCCCCGGGCCAGAACCAGATGTTCGGGATGCAGCAGCCGCCGGCCGAGGAGAAGGGCAACTTCGCCGGCTTCCTCAACGAGCTCGGGGTCGCCTGGGATCCCCAGAAGATCGTCCTCGACACCGAGAACCCGCACCCCGGCTTCCTCGACACCCCGCCGCACGTGGTCTTCGTCGCCAAGCGGGGGGAGGGCGCCGATCCCTTCGGCGAGGGCGCCGACCCGATCGTCGCCGGCCTCTCGGAGGTGGTGGTGCTCTTCGGCGGCGCGCTCGCGCCCTCCGCAGGCCACGAGTCCGAGTTCGTCCCGCTCCTCAGCACCGGCCCCCAGAGCGGCTTCAACAAGTTCGACGAGATGACCGAGCGCCACGTCCTCTTCGGCGTCCAGGGGCCGAAGATCCCGACCCAGCGGACGATGGCCTCGGCCCCCGAGGTGATCGCCGCGCGGATCGCCGGCGCCGGCGCGTCGGGGGAGGGCGGCGCCGCCAAGAACGTGATCGTCGTCGCCGACCTCGACATCTTCGGCGACCAGTTCTTCGCGATGCACGAGCGCGGCGGCGACATCGACGGCGACGGCCTCGACGACATCCGCTTCGACAACGTCTCCTTCCTGATGAACGCGATCGACGCGCTCGCCGGCGACGAGGGGCTGGTCGAGCTCCGCAAGCGGCGGGCGATGTACCGCCGCCTGACCCGGGTCGACGACCTGACCAAGAGCGCGCGGACCAAGCGCGAGGAGGCGATCCAGCAGGCCAACGCCAAGGCCGACGCCGACCTCAAGGGGGCCCAGGAGGCGCTCGACGCCGCGGTCAAGGCGATCAACGAGCGCGCCGATCTCGACGAGGCGACCAAGGCGGTCCTCCTCCGGAGCGCCGAGGACACCGAGAACCGCCGCCTCGCCGCCAAGCGCGAGGTGATCACGCGGGAGAAGGATCGGGCGATCGACCGGGTCGAGACCGAGGCGCTCCGCGAGGTCGACGCGATCCAGAACCAGATCCGGATCCTCGCCGTGCTCCTCCCGCCGATCCCGGCGCTCCTGATGGGCGTCCTGATCTTCGGCCGCAAGCGCCGGCGTGAGCACGAGTCGATCCCCAGCGCGCGCAAGCGAGGTGCCGCATGAACCGCACGACGATCCTCTCCGTTGTCATCGCCCTGGCCTCCCTCGGCGGCGCCCTGGCGATGCGTCCGGTGGCCGTGGAGCCCCAGCCCTACGAGGACACCGGCGACCTCCTCTTCCCCACCTTCACCGATCCGAGCCAGGCGACCAGCCTCGAGGTGACGACCTGGGACGAGACCGAGGCCCGCCTCACCTCCTTCCAGGTCGAGCAGAAGGACGGCCGCTGGGTGATCCCGAGCCACAACGACTACCCGGCCGACGGCACCGAGCGGATGGGCAAGGCGGCCGCCTCGTTCATCGACGCCCGCCGCGACATCGTCCGCTCCGATCGCAGCGAGGACCACGCGGCCTTCGGGGTCGAGGATCCCGACAAGGCCGACGGCACCGGCCGCGGCCAGCGGATCACGATCAAGGACTCCGCCGGCGCGATCCTGGTCGACGTGATCGTCGGCAAGCAGGTCGAGGACAAGCCGGGCTACCGCTACGTCCGCTTCCCCGACCAGAAGCGGGTCTACGCCTCGAAGCTCACCCTCGACGTCTCGACCGAGTTCACCGACTGGATCGAGAAGGACCTCCTCAAGCTCGACGCCGACTCGGTGGTCCAGGTGATCTCCGACGCCTACAAGGTCGACGAGAAGGAGGGCAAGGTGACCGGCCGCGACCCGCTGGCGGTCGCGCTCGAGGCCCCGGCCGACAACCCCGCGGGGCTCAAGGTGTGGAGGCCCCTCGAGGGCGTGACGATCCCGGCGGGCAAGGAGGTCGACTCCGCCAAGGTCCGCCAGATGGTGTCGGCGATGGATCGCCTCAACATCGTCGGCGTCCGCCCGCGGCCGGCCCAGCTCACCCTCGGCGCGCTCCAGGCCAAGGGCTTCTTCGTCACCCCCGACGGCTCGCGCCTCTTCGGCAACGAGGGCGAGCTCCGGGCGATCTGCGACGACGGCGTGGTCTACACCCTCTACTTCGGCGAGATCACCTTCGACTCCGGCCTCGCGCTGACCGCGGGCGCCGGCGATCAGGTCGGCGCCGGCGACTCGGCCGAGGGCGAGGGCGAGAAGAAGGCGAACCGCTTCATGTTCGTCGACGTCAACTACGACCCCGAGGTCGACCAGAAGAAGGGCGAGGACGAGACCGCCGGGCTCGCCCGGGCGAAGGCGCTCCAGGGCCGCTTCGACCGCTGGTTCTACGTGATCTCCGACGACTCCTTCCAGCAGATGCACAAGGCGAAGGAGGAGCTCCTCAAGGACGAGGGCGCAGCCGCAGCTCCGGCCGGGCCGCCAGGGATGCCGCCGGGGATGCCGCCGATGGGCATGCCGATGATGCCCGGCATGTAGGTCGCGGCGACGCGATCGGACGCGGGGCGAGCGACGAGCTCGCCCCGTGTCATTTCGAAGCGACGCCTAGACCATCCGGCCGAGCACCCGCGGCAGCATCGATCGCCAGGTCGGCCAGTCGTGGCCGCTGCCGGGCCCCCACTGCTCGACCCAGTTCCACACCCCGACCCTGCCGAGGGCGTGGGCGGCCGCCCAGGTGTAGGGCGGGTGCTCGTGGTCGTGGCCGAGGCCGAAGACGAAGCGGACCTTGCGGAGCTGATCGAGGCGCGGCCCCCGGAGGTTGGGGACGAAGTGGGTCGGCGCGTTGTAGTAGTAGTCGTCGTCGAAGTGGCCGCCCATCCGGTGGTCGTGGAGGTAGGTGCCGCTGAGGCCGACCATCAGGTCAAAGCGCTCGGGGTTGCGGCAGGCGGCGTTGAGCGCGTTGTATGCGCCGATCGACGCGCCGACGGCGGCCATCGGCTGGTCGGTGTCGCCGCACGCGTGGCGGATGTAGGGGAAGAGCTCGTCCTCGAGGTAGCGGCCGTAGCGGGCCTGGGCCGCGCTCTTCTGCGGCGGGGGGATCTCCGGGTTGGTCCACGACTGGCGGCAGACGCTGTCGACCGCGAAGAGCTTGATCCGGCCGGCGTCGATCAGCGGCTGGAGCGCGCGGACCATCAGGAAGCGCTCGCAGTCGAGGTAGTCGCCGCCCCCGGTCGGGAAGTAGATCACCGGCTTGCCGTAGTGCCCGTAGCGGGCGACACCCATCTCGCGGCCGACGGCCGGGCTCCACCAGGTCTTGATCGCTCGCTCCATTGGGGCTCCGTCGGCCGATGATGCCGCGATCGCGCGCCGTCGGGGAGATCCCCTGCGCAGGGAGACCTCCACGGCCGCCGTGAGGGCAGGCGCGCATTGCGCAAGCGGGAGGCGCGCGGCGGTGCGCGTGTGCCCAAATACGGGTTGTGCACCCCCATTTCGGGGGGCATACCAGCCGCGGGTCTAGGCGATGAGCTCCCAGGAACAGGAACCAGGACATCCACGGCTCAGCTGGCGCGAAGGTCTCTTCCTCGTCGGCCCCGATCCGATGACCTCCCCCTACTACGCGTCGGGATTCCTCCTGGCGGCGGGGGTCGGCTACGCGACGCCCTTCTTCCAGATCTCGCTCTACATCCTCCTCTTCCTCCTGGCCCCGCTCTACATCGAGGCGGTCCTCCTGACCCTCTCGAACGGCGGGACCTACGTGATGACCCGCTACGCCCTCAGCCACTGGGGGAAGCTGGCGATCATCGCGGCCGCCCTCGTCGGCGTGATCATCTCCTTCTCCTACGTGGCGACGGCGATCGTCTCGCTCCTCTCCTACAGCGACTACGTGATGTCGCTGGTCGCCGGCGACTCGGCGACCCTGGCGGCGATCGGCCTCTCGATGATCCCGTCGATCGGCTTCGGCGTCTGGGTGATGCCGAAGCAGTGGCGGCGGATCGTCTACACGGTCACCGGCGCGAGCCTCCTCGGCGTGGTCTTGTCGTCGCTGATGAGCGGCCAGGCGGTGGTCATGTTCGCCCCCCTGGTGCTCCTCTTCATGCTCAATAACCAGGGGCTCAAGGAGAGCGTCAAGGTCTCGAAGACGATCTTCCTGATCAACCTGGTGGTCATGGGGATCACGATCATCTTCGGCCTCATCTACCTCCTGATCAACGGCGCGGACTTCTCCGTGCTGACCCAGGGGGCGCCGGTCGACATGTCGGCGGTGGGCGGCCACGGCGGGGCCCACGGCCTCGAGGGCCACGTCGAGCTCCCCAGCTTCCTCCCCGGCCTCGCGCTCCTCTCGGCGCCGCTCTTCCTCGCCGGCGTCGGCTCGTCGATCCTCGGGGCGTCGGGGGTCGAGTCGGTGATGAACATCCCCGAGGAGCTCGACAACCCGAGCGTCGACGTCGCCAAGATCTACAAGTGGATGCTCTCGATCCTCCTGGTGGTCGGCGGCTCGCTCGCGCTCCTCCTCTTCCTGGTGCTGCCGCCGGAGAAGCTCCTCGGCAACTCGTCGTACCTCCTGGCGGCGCTCGGCCACCACTCGGTCGTCGGCGTCACCGGCTCCGAGATCTTCGGCAAGATCTGGCACATCGTGATCGTCGCCAACGCGGCGCTCATGCTCATCGGCGCGACCAACACCGGCTTCGCCGGCGCCCGCGGCCTCTGGAAGACGATGGCCCGCGACTCGCTGCTGCCGCGCCTCTTCCTGACCCCGAACCAGCGCGGCTCCTTCTCGCGGATCCACGTGCTGATGCTGGTGTCGATCTTCCTCCTGGCCCTCGAGGCCGAGTGGGATCTCCACAAGCTCGAGCGCTGGTACGGGGCGACCTTCGCCCTCGTGATGTTCTCGGGGATGGTCGCCTTCATCCTCCTCCGCCGCTTCAAGGCCGACGACCGCCGGATCTACTCGGCCCCCTGGAACCTGACGATCTCGGGGATCCGGGTGCCGGTCGGCGCGCTGGTCGGCGTCGGCGTCCTCGCCTACGCGCTCCTCTCGATGTGGGAGGTCAACCGCGAGCACATCGGCGAGCTCCAGACCCTGGTCACCCTGGTCCTCCTGATGGTCGCGGCGGTCCTCTTCGCCTACAACCACCGGGCGATCCTGCGCGGCGCCTACCGCTACTTCCGGCGGGTGATCGAGACCGTCGAGTCGACCGCGATCGAGACCCAGGACCGGACCATCGTCGTCGCCGTCGGCGGCGTGCGGATCGGCCAGCTCATCACCAAGGCGATCGACCTCGCGCGGATGCAGAGCAAGGTCACCGGGATCCCCTACCGCCAGATCGTCATCTTCCACATGACCCGGGCGGTCCGCACCGAGTACATCTACAAGATCGCCCGCGACTCGATCCGGCCGGAGGGGATCGAGGGCAACACGATCCGGATCTTCACCGAGCTCACCGAGTACGCGCCGCCGGACATGACGATGTACCTCGCGGTCGTCCCCAACCGGAGCGGCGAGCAGAACACCCTGCGGGCGGCGATGGACATGCTGGTGGACTTCCACGAGCGCCACAACTTCCGCGGGCACATCGTGATGATCGGCACCTACGGCGTCCGCCAGACCGACATCGACGAGCTGCAAAACCGCCTCGAGGGGTCGACGCTGGTGCCGGTGCCGCTCTTCGGCGACTAGCGCGCCGCGGCGGCCGGGTCCGGCGGTCGCGGGCTGCGGCGCGAGGCGGCCGGCGATCGGTGATCGACGAGCGCGCGGCCGGGCCCTCGGGGTATGCTGGGGGGCGTTGACGCGCGCGCGGACGCAGCTCGGCCTCGTCGGCCTCATCGCCCTCGGCCTCGTCGGCCCCGCGGGCGGCTGCAACCGCGAGCCCGAGGACCTCGGCCCGGTGATCTGCGACGAGGAGGTCGAGGTCCCCGATCCCGCGCTCCGCGAGCTCCTCGTCGAGCTCCTGCCGGAGGCCGAGGGCGCCGGCGAGACCGGGGGCACGAGCGGCGGGGCCGAGCCGGTGATCCTCTCGGCCGAGCTCGCCAAGCTCACCGGGCTCCGGGCGAGCGGCCTCGAGATCAGCGATCTTCGCGGCCTCGAGTGCGCCCACGGCCTCGAGACGATCGGCCTCGCCGACAACGCGATCGAGTCGCTGGGGCCGCTCGCGCGCCTGCCGGTGCTCCGCGAGATCGAGGCGAGCGACAACCCGATCGCCGACCTCGAGCCCCTCGCCGGGATCGACACCCTCGAGAAGCTGGTGCTCGCCCGGACCAAGGCCAAGGATCTCCGGCCGCTGGAGCACCTCCACGCCCTCCGCCACCTCGACGTGACCTCCACCGGCGTCGCCGAGCTCCGGCCCCTCCGCGAGCTCGTCGCCCTCGAGACGCTGGTGCTGGCGGGCAACGAGATCGGCGATCTCAAGCCGCTCGCGGACCTCGACGCGCTCTTCGCGCTCGACGTCTCGGGCAACGCGGTCAGCGACGTCGAGGCGCTCGCCGGCCTCGACGGGATCGAGTACCTCGACCTCGACGGCAACGCGATCGAGTCGCTGGCGCCGCTCGCCGGCCTCACCGGCCTCCGCGATCTCGAGGCGAGCCAGAACCGCCTGGTCGACACCGCCGGCGTCGGTCAGAAGCCCCGGCTCCTCGAGCTCGATCTCGACGGCAACGCGCTCACCAGCCTCGCCGGCCTCGAGGGGCTGCCGGCGCTCGTCCGCCTCGACATCAGCGACAACAAGCTCGGCGATCTCGCCGGGATCGAGGGGCTCGGCGGCCTCCGGACCCTGGTCGCCCGGGGCAACATGATCGCCTCGCTGGCGCCGCTCGCCGGCCTCGCCGAGCTCCGCCGCCTCGACCTCCGGGAGAACCCCGGGATCACCGATCTCGCGCCGCTGGCGAGCGTCGGCGCGATCGACTGGCTGGCGATCGGCGGCGTCCCGCTCACCCTCGATCTCGCGCCCTTGACCGGCCTGACGCTCCTCCGCGAGCTCCAGGCCGAGATGGTCGCGCCGACCGATCTCGGGGTCTTCGGGGCGATGCCGGCGCTCCGGACCCTCAACCTCAGCGGCTCGGCGGCGGTGAGCGACGGCGCGCTCACGGCCCTGGCGGCCGCGACCTGGCTCGAGACGCTCCTCCTCAACGACACGCCGATCAGCGATCCGACGGCGCTCGCGGCGATCGCCGGGCTCACGCGCTTCGAGGCCGACGGCTCGCAGATCGGCGCGCTGGCGCCGATCCTGATGTGGACCGAGCTCGACGCCCTGAGCCTGGCGCGGACGCCCCTGGCCTCGCTCGCCGGGATCGACGCGATCCCCGGGATCCAGTCGATCGACGTCGCCGAGAGCGCGGTCGACGACCTGACGCCGCTGGCGGAGTTCCCGAGCTTCCGCAGCGGCGACAGCGTCGACGTCCGCGGGGCGCCGCTCGACCAGGGCGACTGCCCGGCGATCGCCACGCTCGTCGGCCGCGGGGTCGACGTCAAGCACGACCTCACCTGCGAGTGAGCGATCGTTCGATCGCTTATTCCTGTCGAAAGGGACAGGTCAATCCGAGCGCGGCCGCGGGGCGCTACGACGCTCCCCACCCGGGGCCGCGAGGGGCCGACCCTCACCGCCCGCCGGGGCCTCGCTCGGCGCGCAGGGCTCGCGGTGGACCAGGTGCTCGCTCCCGTGGGTCCGCAGGCGCTCATGGGGGTCGTAGGGGCCGCTCTTGGCGAGCTCCTCCGGCCTCGGGATCGGGTAGCCGAGGCGGAGGAGGCGGACCTCCTTCGGGAGCTCGCCGCCGTGCTCGCGGGCCCAGCGGCGGCACCAGTAGCGGGCGACCCAGGGCCGGAAGCGGGCGCCCTCCGTGAGCACCCGGCGGTTGACCTTTCGCATCCGGTCGTAGCCGAGGTAGGGGATCGGCATCTGCTCGCGGGCGTAGACGTCGGTGCGGAGATCGACGACCTCGCCGCTGGGGCGCGTCACCTCGATCTTGAGGAAGACGTTTCCGGTCGGCGGGTTGGGGGCGAACATCCCCCAGCCCTGGGTGGTCTGGGTGAGCGCCAGCCAGGGCTGGAGGGCGCGCCGGGCCGGCCCCCGCCAGGACGCGCAGATCGCCTTGTCGGGGACCAGCCAGAGGGCGACGCCGACGATCTGGACGAGGATGATCGCGCCGACGGCGAGCCGGCCGAGGGGCCCGTAGGCGAGGGGAGGGGCGCCCGGCGGTGCGTCGATAGGTGTGCGTCCGCGACCGCGGAGGACGAGGAGCACGAGGCCGCCGAGGATCGCCGCGCCGAACCACCGCCAGGCGATCCGCCCCTCGCTCGCTACCTCGACGACCACGCCGAGGGTCGCCAGCGCGAGCGCGGCCGCGAGGGCCCTCCATGGGAGCGGGGTCGGATCGCGGGCGAGGCGGGGGAGCGCGGGATCCTCGGGGGGCGGCGCCGCGGCGCCTCGCAGGCGGAGGCGGGCGAGGATCCAGCGGACCTCGCCCGCGTCGAGGAAGAGGAGGGTCGCCGCCAGCATGATCGGCTGAAAGGCGCCGATGCTCATCAGGATCATCAGGTGGAGGTGGAAGACGATCCCCAGGGTCAGCCAGATCCGGCGGCCGAGGGTCCAGGCGACCAGGGTCTCGCGGTCGATCGTCCAGGGACCGAGGCGGAGCGGGCCGCGGGCGAGGCGGCGGCGGAGGCCGGCGATCGCCGCCATCCCGGCGAGCCAGGCGAGGGCGGCGGCGCCCTGGATCCCGCGGACCTGCGCCTCGCTCAGGCTCGGCGGGAGGTGGACGGGGAGGGCGACGACGAGGATCGCAAGGGCGCCGAGGCCGAGCCCGATCCAGGCGAGGGCGGCGATCGTCCACGCCCGGCCGACGAGCGCGAGGCCCTCGCGCCAGCGCCAGCGGATCACCATGCCGACGATCACCAGCGGGAAGAGGATCTCCCAGGCCCGGGTCACCCAGGTCATCACCCGAAAGAGGTTGGTCCCGAGCGCGGCCGCCAGCGCCTGGGGATAGACCCGGTAGAAGTGATCGAGGAGGAGCGCGTAGTAGAGCGCGTCGCCGGCGGCCCAGACGTCGCCGTTCTTGACCGCGCCCGTCGTCAGGTAGAGCGCCGCGATCTGCAGGATCATCAGGCGCCGCGGCCACGCCGGGATCCGGCGGTAGATGGCCTCGAGGCCAGCCGGATGGGCGGCGCTCGGCGGCGCGCCGGCGCCCTCGCCCGGGAGCCCGGGGAGCGAGAGGCGACCCGCCCGGCGCAGCCGTCGGCAGCGCAGCCAGTTGTCGACGCTGAGCGCCTGGCCGCTGCGCGCGAGCACCAGGTAGAAGAAGAGGCAGCGGAGGATCAGCTCCGTCCCCTCCCAGAAGATCTCGTCGCGGCTCAGGAACGAGACGAAGAGGCCGAAGCAGGCGATCGCCGAGGCCCGCGTCCAGAGGCCGATCGCCAGGAGGACGCCGGCGAGGTTGAAGGCCGCGAGGTGGATCCAGAGGGCGGTCGGCGAGTCCCAGCGGTAGAGGAGGGAGAAGCGGCTCTGGTGGACGAGCCCGAAGAGCGGCCGCTCGCTCGCGGGCCCGAGGAGCGCCTCGAGGCCGTCGGCCGCGAAGAGGCCCTCATCCGAGAAGAGGAAGGGGAGGTCGCCGCCGAGGCTGTCGATGTCGACGAGGATGATCAGCGCGAAGATCACGCGGAAGAGCGCGAGCGGTCGGGGATCCTCGAGGCCGAGCCACCACCGCCGCCACCCCTCGCGGCCGACGATCGCGAGGATCCCCCCGGCGATCCCGCAGACGAGGAGGAGCCAGCCCACCAGCGGTGAGAGGGCGAGCGCCGCCGGGTTGGGGCTGGCCGCGAGCATCGCCGGAGGCTGGCACGGCGGCGCGCTCCGGGGCTAGTGCGGGGAGCGGGTCATGGGGCCCGTTCTCGCGCCGGGATCGTCGTCGCCGGCGCCGCGAGGTGGGCGCAGATCGAGCGCGCCGGCGTCGGCCCGCGAAGCGGCGATCACGGGCCGTGCACCGGCAAGCGCGCCCGAGGCCGCGATCGCGGCGCGTTGGCGATGTGATAGCGTGAGGTGTGGACGCAGGCGTCGACTTCGAGGTCGTGATCATCGGCGCGGGCCTCTCGGGGCTCACCGCCGCCCGCCGCCTCGACGCCGCCGGGATCTCGGTGCAGGTGCTCGAGGCCCGCGATCGGGTCGGCGGCCGGACGCTCACCGTGCCCTTCGCCGGCGACGCGATCGACCTCGGCGGGCAGTGGCTGGGGCCGACCCAGGATCGGGCGCTGGGCCTCGCCGCTGACCTCGGGATCGGCGTCTTCCCCCAGCACATCGACGGCCGCAAGGTGCTCGAGCTCGACGGCGAGCGGAAGACCTACCGCGGCCTCCTGCCGAAGATCCCGATGCTCGCGCTCGCCGAGCTCGGGATGACGATCCAGCGGGTCGAGCGGATGGCCCGCAAGATCCCGCTCGAGCGGCCGATGAGCGCCGACGGGGCGGCCGAGCTCGACGCCCTCTCGGTCGCCGAGTGGCTCGCCCGCAACGTCCGCTCGCGGGCGGCCCGGGCGATGCTCGAGATCGCCACCCACGCGATCTTCGCGGCCGAGCCGGCGGCGCTCTCCTTCCTCTACTTCCTCCACTACACCCACGCCGGCGGCTCCTTCACCCGCCTCGCCGAGGTCCGCGAGGGCGCCCAGAGCTACCGCCTCGCCGGCGGCGCCCAGCAGCTGGCGATCCGCCTGGCCGAGCCGATCGCCGATCGGATCCGCCTCTCCACGGTCGTCCGGGCGATCGAGCAGGACGACTTCGGGGTGACCCTTCGGACAGGTGATGGCGAGGCGATCCGGGCGCGGCGGGTGATCGTCGCCCTGCCGCCGGCGCTCTGCGCCGCGATCGCGTCGACGCCGGCGTGGCCGCGGGCCCGCCAGGAGCTCCACGCCGAGATGCCGATGGGCTCGGTGATCAAGTGCGTCGCCGCCTACGAGCGCCCCTTCTGGCGGGCGCAGGGGCTCTCGGGGGAGGCCGTGAGCAACGGCGCGCCGCTGCGGATGGTCTTCGACGACTGCTCGCAGGGCGGCGAGATGGCGGCGCTGGTCGGCTTCATCGTCGGCGACGAGGTCGCGCGGGCGAGCGCGCTCTCGCCGGAGGCGCGGCGCGAGGCGGTGCTCGCTGGCCTGGTCCGCCTCTTCGGCGAGGAGGCGGCGCGGCCGATCGCCTACATCGATCACGACTGGACCGCCGAGGAGTTCAGCCGCGGCTGCTACGTCGGGGTGATGCCGCCGCGGCTGATGACCCGGGTCGGCGACGCCCTGCGGGCGCCCTTCGGCCGGGTCCACTTCGCCGGCACCGAGACCGCGACCCGCTGGGTCGGCTACATCGAGGGGGCGATCGAGGCCGGCGATCGGGCGGCCGCCGAGATCGCCGAGCACCTCAAGGGGACGGGATCCGATGTGTGACAGCGTCGTCATCGCCGCGCCGGGGCAGCCGGTGTGGATCGCCAAGAACAGCGACCGCGAGGCGGACGAGGTCCAGATCGTCGACTGGCAGCCGGCGCACGAGCACCCGGCGGCGAGCGAGGTCCGCTGCACCCACCGCTCGATCCCCCAGGTGCCGCAGACCCAGGGGGTGCTCCTCTCGCGCCCGCGCTGGATGTGGGGCTGCGAGATGGGGGTCAACGCCGCCGGGGTCGCGGTCGCCAACGAGGCGGTCTTCACCCGGGTGCCGGTCGCCGACTCCGGCCTCACCGGCATGGACCTCCAGCGCCTCGCGCTCGAGCGGGCCGAGACCGCGGCCGAGGCGGTCGAGGTGATCCTCGACTTGCTCGCCCGCTACCCCCAGGGCGGCCGCGCCGGCTACCGCAGCCGCGGCCTCCGCTACCACTCGTCCTTCATCGTCGCCGATCCCAGTGAGGCCTGGATCCTCGAGACCGCCGGCGAGCTCTGGGCGCTCCAGAAGGTCCGCGGTGTCCGAGCGATCTCGAACGCGCTGACGATCGACGCCGACTTCGATCGGATCCACCCGCAGGCCTACACGATCGCCCGCGATCGCGGCTGGTGCCGCTCGGCCGCCGACTTCTCCTTCGCCCGATCCTTCGGCTCGCGCTTCTACCGGGTGATGGCCGGCGCCCGCGAGCGCCGGGCCTGCATGACCAACATCGCCGAGATCATGGTGGCCAGCGATCGCCTCGGCGTCGCCGGGTTGGCGACGCTCCTCCGCGATCACGGCGGCCAGACGCCGGCCGCCGGCTGGCGCATGCGGATGCCCTGCGCCCACGCCTCCTACCTGCCGACCCGCACCGCCGGGCAGACGACCGCGTCGATGATCGCCTGTCTTTCGGAGCAGGCGCCGAAGATCTGGATGACCGGCACCTCGGCGCCCTGCCTCTCGGTCTTCAAGCCGGTGGCCCTCGGCGCCGACAACCTCGCCGGCCTGCCGGCGCCCGGCGACGAGCCCGACGGCGAGAGCCTCTGGTGGCGTCACGAGCGGCTCCACCGCCTGACGATCCTCGACTACGACGCCCGCCGCGCGACCTTCGAGGCCGAGCGCGCGCGCCTCGAGGCGTCGATCTGGGACGCCGAGGCCGACGACGCGGCGGCCTGCGCCGCGCTCTGGGAGGCCCATCGCCAGGCGATCCCCGGGTGGTGCGAGGCGGCGGCGAGCGTCGGCCGGCCCCATCGGCGGCCCTTCCACCTCTACTGGGCCGGCAAGGCGCGGGCCGCCGGCGTCGGCTGAGCTCCGGGTCGCGCGCGGAGCCGCTCAGGAGCCGGCGCGCGAGGTCGATCTGGAGCTGGCCGAAGGGGAAGGTTGTGCCGGGCCCGCCGGCAGGTTCGCCCGCGGGTGCGCGCGCTCGTAGATCTCGGTGATCTTGCCGAGGTCGAGGCTGGTGTAGCGCTGGGTCGTCGACAGGCTCTGGTGGCCGAGGAGCTGCTGGATCGTCCGGAGATCGCAGCCGCTCTCGAGCAAGTGGGTGGCGAAGGAGTGGCGGAGCCCGTGGGGGCCGACGCGGGCGCGGGCGCCGGTCGCCAGGCAGCGGCGGTAGACCATCTCGCGGACGCTCCGATCGCCGAGGCGTCGGCCGCGGCGGTTGAGGAAGAGCGCCCGGCGATCGCCGCTCGTCCCCGCGAGGCGCGGCCGCAGCTCGAGGTAGGCCTGGATCGCCGCGGCCCCGCGGCTCCCGAGCGGCACCGCCCGGTCCTTGCGGCCCTTGCCCTCGATCACCCGGAGGGTCAGCTCGCCGCCCTCCCAGCGCAGGTGATCGAGATCGAGGCCGACGCACTCACTGACCCGAAGGCCAGCTCCGTAGAGGACCTCGAGGATCGCCCGATCGCGGCGGCCGAGCGGATCGTCGGCGAGCGCCGGCGGGCCGTCGATCATCGCCACCATGTCCTCGACCGGCAGCGCCTTCGGCAACGTCTTCGGCTGCTTCGGCCGGCGGATCAGCGTCGCCTCGTTGTCGGCCACCAGGCCCTCGCGGCGGAGGTGCTCGCCGAAGGCGCGGATCGCCGAGAGGGCGCGGGCGAGGGAGGTCGGCGCGTGATCGGGGTAGAGGTCGCCGAGGTGGGCGCGGATCTCCTTGACCGTGAGGTCGGCGGGGGTCGGCGGGCGGCCGCGGCGGGCCTCGATCCCGTCGAGGAAGGCCTCGAGATCCGCGCGGTAGCCCCGGACCGTGTGGCGCGAGCGCCGGACGCCGCGCTCGAGGTGGGCGAGGTAGGCTTCGAGGGCGTCACGCATCGCCCCCGGTGGTAGCCCAGGGGCGCGCGGCGGCGAAGAAAGGCGCGCGGACGAGGGCAGGGGCGGGCGCCCGCGCGCTCAGAACGCGAGGTAGACGGTCGGCGAGGCGGCGAGGCGGCGATCGTAGAGGAGCGGCGGCCGGCGGACCCGCTGGTCGCGGACCGGCAGGCCGCGCTCCATCCACACCCCGTCGATGTAGACGTCGACGAAGGGCGCCGGGATCCCCATCTCGGTGTTCTTGCTCCGGGGGTCCGTCGACGCGTGGAAGTGGATGTGGGGGCCGCTCGAGTGGCCGCTGTTGCCGACGTCGCCGAGGTGCTGGCCGAGCTCGACCTGGTCGCCGACCTTCACCTGCACGGTCCCCGGGATCATGTGCCAGAGCGAGGTGTACTCGCCGAAGCCGTGATCGATCACCACTCCGTTGCCGCCGCCCTTGCCCTTCTCGCCGGGGCGGTTCTCCGGGACCCCGTCGCGGGCGACGACGACGACGCCGGGCGCCGGCGCGGTGATCGGCTTGCCGTAGCAGAGCGCGGTGGCGTTGCCCTTGCCCTTGCCCTTGCGCGCGCGCCCGGCCTCGCGGACGACGATGTCGTAGGCGTAGCGCTGGCCGCGGCTGCCGTGGTGGTAGTTGGTCGAGGCCCGCCGGCCGCCGTGGATCACCGTCCACTCGCCGACGCTCGGGAAGTGGAAGCGGGTGATGGCGAGGTAGCGCTCGGCCGGCGCCCGCACGTCGCTCACCCGGACGTGCTCGCGGACCAGGAGGCGAGCGACCCGCTTCTGATCGTCGAGCGCGAACTGGTAGAGCATCAGCCGCAGCGGCCCCTTGCCCGAGACCTCGACGCTGCGCTTGTGGAGGACCAGCTCGCTGTACCAGGTGAGCTCGTCCTCCTTGTGGATCTTCGACTCGACGATCGCCTGGGGGACGCCGTGGGTCTTGCGGATCCTCGCGCCCGCCTCGAGGAGGTCGCGGGCCGACACCTGGGCCCGCAGGCCCGGGGTCATCGAGGTCCGGATCGCCGCCGCCCGGTCGTGGACGAGGCCGAAGATCAGCGCGTTCGCCGGCTCCGGGAGCTCGTCGAGCGAGCCGAGGCTGGCGGCGGCCGGCACCTTGATCGTCGGCGGCGGCTTGCAGGCGCCGGCGGTCAGGGCGAGCGCGAGGAGGGCGGCGGAGCGGAGGTGCATCGCGGCGGTCGGGATGGAGAGGGTAGCGCCGATCGCCGCGGCCGGCGAGGGGAGCGGGCGCCGCCGGCCCGCGCCCCGCGCCCCGCGCGAAAGTGGATCGGCGCGCGCGCTCGCTGCTAGCCTGCCGTCTGCGCCCATGGAGTACGTCGTCGGCATCGATCTCGGGACCACCAACAGCTGCGTGGCGATCGTCGAGAACGGCGAGCCCCGGGTGATCGCCAACAAGGCGGGGCTGCGGACCACGCCCTCGGTGATCGCGATCTCCGAGAGCGGGCGGCGGCTGGTCGGGCACCTCGCCAAGCGCCAGCTCCTGACCAACCCGACCCACACGATCTACGCGGCCAAGCGGCTCATCGGGCGTAAGTGGGACTCGCCGAGCGCCCGCAAGGCGGCGTCGCTGGTCCCCTACGAGCTCGTCGAGGGCCCCCACGGCGACGTCCGGATCCGGCTCCGCGAGCAGGTCTTCAGCCTCCCCGAGGTCTCGGCCTTCATCCTCCAGGAGATGCGGCTGATCGCCGAGGCCCACGTCGGCGCGCCGATCGATCGCGCGGTGATCACGGTCCCGGCCTACTTCAACGACAACCAGCGCCAGGCGACCAAGGACGCCGGGACGATCGCCGGCCTCGAGGTCCTGCGGATCATCAACGAGCCGACCGCGGCCGCGCTCGCCTACGGCTTCGGCCGCGACCTCGAGCGCAAGGTCGCGGTCTACGACTTCGGCGGCGGCACCTTCGACATCTCGATCCTCGACATCGGCGACGGCCTCTTCGAGGTGGTGGCGACCGGCGGCGACTCCTTCCTCGGCGGCGAGGACTTCGATCAGCGGGTGGTCGAGTACCTGATCACCTGCATGGAGGTCGAGGACGAGGAGGCGCTCCGCGAGGATCGGGTGGCGATGCAGCGGATCCGCGACGCCGCCGAGAAGGCGCGCTGCGAGCTCTCCGAGCAGGAGAAGGCCGAGGTCGATCTCCCCTTCCTGCACACCACCGGGGCCGGCCAGGTCTACCACCTCCGCGAGACCCTGAGCCGCGGCGAGCTCGAGGACCTCAGCGCCGACCTGGTCGAGCGGACCGTCGGGATCTGCGAGCAGGCGCTCGCCGACGCCAACCTCGAGAAGGCGTCGATCGACGACGTCGTCCTGGTCGGCGGGATGACCCGGATGCCGCTGATCCAGCGTCGGGTCGCCGAGCTCTTCGGCCGCGAGTCCTGCCAGGGGGTCAACCCCGACGAGCTGGTCGCGCTCGGGGCGGCGATCCAGGCGGCCGCGCTCGCCCACGAGACCGAGGAGGTGCTCCTCCTCGACGTCACCCCGCACAGCCTCGGGATCATGATCGCCGGCGGCTACTTCCACCGCCTCATCGAGAAGAACACGACGGTGCCGACCCGCGCCGGCCACGTCTACACGACCACCCGCGACGATCAGAGCTCGGTCAAGCTCCTGGTCCTCCAGGGCGAGAGCGACAAGGCGGCCGACAACGAGCTCCTCGGCGAGTTCATCCTCAGCGGGCTCCGCAAGGCGCCGCGCGGGCAGGTGCAGGTCGACGTCTCCTTCTCGATCTCGGTCGACGGGATCGTCAGCGTCTCGGCCCGCGACCTCGAGACCGGCCACGAGCAGACGATCACCGTGACCGCGAGCAGCGGCCTCACCGACGACGAGCTCCACCGCCTGATCCGCGAGTCCGACGCCTTCATGGTCGAGGCCCGCGCCTCCGAGGAGCTCGCGCGGCGGCGGCGGCAGGTCGAGCGGCTGATGGGCGAGATCCAGGCGATCGTCCCGCGGGTGCGCGAGGTGATGACCGCGACCCGCTTCGGCCGCGAGGCGCTCGGCAAGGTCGACGACGCGCTCGCCCGCGGCGACCGCGAGCTCCACATCGGCGACCCGCGCTCGCTCTCCGAGGCGATGGAGAGCCTCGAGCGGGCGCAGGTGATGCTCCGCGGGATCGCCGAGCGGAGCGGTCGCTGAGGCGCCGGGCTACTTGCCGGCGACCTTGTCGATGATCGCCGGATCGACGCCGAGGTCAGCGAGCGCCGAGCGGGTGTGCTCGCCGAGGCGCGGCGCCGGCCGCTCGGGGGTCTTGCCGAGCGAGGGGAGGCTCGGACCCGGCGCCCGCAGGGTGCTCCCGCCGGGCATCGGCGTCGCCTCGACCAGGCCGCCCTCGCCGTAGGAGGGCTCGGCGAGCGCGGCCGCGACGTCGTGGACCGGCGAGACCGGGAGGTTGAGCGGGGCGACCAGCGCGAGCCAGTGTGAACGTGGCTCTTGGGACAGGCGGACCGCGACCTTCGCCCGGGCCTCGGCCCCGGACTCGCTGACGTCGAGGCCGACGGCCGCGAGCTCGGGGAGGCCGATCGCCGCGGCGAAGGCGATCCAGAACTTCGGCTCGAGGCAGCCGACCGCGAGATCGAGCCCGTCGCCGCAGCGGTAGGTCCCGTAGGCCGCGATCGATCCGCCGAGGAGGCGCTGCGAGATCGGCTCGGCGCCCGTCGCCGCCTCCGCCCACACCCAGGTCATGAACTGGAGCGGCGCCTGGGCGAGGGGCTGGCTGATGTGGCCGCCCTCGCCGGTGCGGTGGCGGCGGAGGAGGGCCGCGAGGATCGCCGAGCAGGCGAGGGTGCCGGCCGTGCAGTCGGCGAGCTGGACCGCCGGGATCCCGGGGCCCTGGAGGCGGTCGAGGAGGCCGCTCATCGCCGTGAAGTTGAGGTCGTGGCCGACCGCGTCGCCGCTGGCGAAGCCCGGGAGCGAGACCGTGATCAGCGCCGGGTTGGCCGCCCGCAGGCCGTCGAGGCCGAGGCCCCAGCGGTCGAGGGTGCCGGGCCGGAAGCTCTCGATGAGCACGTCGGCCTTGCCCGCGAGCGCCCGCAGGAGCTCGCCGCCGGCCGGCGAGCGGAGGTCGCAGGTGACCGACTCGGCGCCGCGGAAGAAGACGCAGAAGCCGACGCCGATCCCGTCGATCGTCGGCGGCGTGTAGCGCATCAGATCGCCGGTGCGGGGATCCTCGATCTTGATCACCCGCGCGCCGAGGTCGAGGAGCATGCGGGCGAGGACCGCCCCGGGGAGCATGCGGCTGGCGTCGACGACGACGACGCCCTCGAGGGGGAGGGGGCTCTGGCCTGGCTGCATCGGCCGCGAGCCTAGTGCCCCGCGGCGGAATTCGCCACGGCTCTCGGTCGCGCTCGTCGCCGCTCGGGGGGAATTTCGGAGCGACCCGCTAGCTGCTCTGGCGGGGCGGCGGCGGCGGTCCGGCCCGGCGGTGGGGGCCGCTGCGGCCGGGGATCGCCACCTTGAGGTAGTCGCTGAGCATGATCTCGACCTCGCGGCGGAGATCCATCGCGTCGCCGTTGTTGGTGATCACGTAGTCGGCGAGCTTCTGGCGGGTCTTGTCGTCGAGCTGGGCGGCCATCCGCGCCCGGATCGCGGCGGCGTCGAGGTTGTCGCGGGCGCCGACCCGGGCGATCCGGAGATCGTCGCGGGTGGTGACGACGATCACCCCGTCCATCATCTCCTCGAGCTTGTTCTCGAAGAGGAGCGGGACCTCGTAGACGACCTTGGTGTGGCCGGCCTTCTCGAGGGCGTCGAGGACCTCCTCGAAGCGCTCGCGGATCCGCGGATGAAGGAGGCGCTCGAGGGCGACCCGCTGCTCGGGATCGGCGAAGACGATCGCCCCGAGCTTCGACCGGTCGAGGTGCCCCTGGGCGTCGAGGATCTCGTCGCCGAAGAGCGCGACGACCGCGGCGAGCCCCGGCGATCCCGGCGTCACCACCATCCGCGAGAGCTCATCCGCCGAGACCACCGGGATCCCGTACTCCTCGAGGATCGCGGCGACCGTCGACTTGCCGCTGCCGATCCCCCCGGTCAGGCCGTAGACGTGCATCACCTCCAGCGTAGGAGCCCAGGGGATTCCTGTATAGTCGCGGCGCCCACGCGATGACCTCCGCAACCGAGACCAAGGGTGGATGGCGGGTCGTGTCCGCGAGCTTCGAGCTCTCGGCCCCGACCCTCGACGCTTGCCCGCCCGCGACCCTCCCGGAGATCGCGGTCGGCGGGCGCTCGAACGTCGGCAAGTCGAGCCTCCTCAACGCCTTCGCCGGGCAGCGCGGCCTCGCCCGCGTGAGCCGGACGCCGGGGCGCACCCGCCTCCTCAATTTCTTCAAGATCACGCTGAGGCACCCGAAGCTCGGCGATCGCGTCTTTCGCTGGGTCGATCTCCCGGGCTACGGCTTCGCGGCCGCCCACGCGTCGATCCGCGAGACCTTCGGGCCGATGATCGAGGGCTATCTCCAGGGGCGCGGCGTCCTCTGCGAGCTGATGGTGCTCATCGACGTCCGCCGCGGCGCCGGCGACCAGGACCGCCAGCTCCTCGAGTACGCGGCCGCGCGCCAGCTGCCGGCGCGGGTGGTCGGGACCAAGGCGGACAAGCTCGGCAAGGCGGAGCGGGGCCTCGTCGGCCGCGAGCTCGCGGCCAGCGTCGGCCTCCCGCAGACGGCGATCTGCCTGACCAGCGCGAGCACCGGGCTGGGCCTCGGCGACGACGGCCGCGGCGGGCTCGCGCGGCTCCTCGCCCGGCGGATCGACGATGCCCGGATCTGAGCCCGGATCTGGGCCCGGAGCTGGGCCCTGCTGGACGATCCGCCGGGCGAGCGCCGCCGAGATCCCGGCGATCGTCGCCCTCGAGGCCGAGGGCTTCGCGCGCCCGTGGAACGCGGCGATCTACGGCGAGGAGATCGGCCGCGCCGGGGCCTGGACCCTGGTGGCCGAGGGGGAGGGCGGGGCGATCGTCGGCTTCGTCTGCGCCTGGAAGGTCCTCGACGCCTGCCACCTCCTGCGGATCGCCAGCCGCGGCGAGCTCCGCGGGCGCGGGATCGGCCGGGCGCTGGTCGAGCACCTCGCCGGGCTCGCCCGCGCCGCCGGCTGCGTCCACGTCGAGCTCGAGGTCGCCAGCCAGAACGCGCCGGCGATCCGCCTCTACGAGCGCTGCGGCTTCGAGGTCGTCGGTCGAAGGCCGCGCTACTACCGCGATCCCGTCGATGACGCGCTCCTGATGAACCTGCCGCTCTGAGCCCGGCTCGTCGGCCGCTGCGAGCCCGGTCACGTCCGCGCGCCGGGCGCGGCGTTTACCGGCCCGCTCGCTTGCCGTATGTAGCCCCCGTGTCCGCGAGCACCTTCAGCGCGACGGTCGAGGCCCGGCGCACCCTCGGCGGCGGCTACTTCGTCCTCTCGCTCTGCGCCGACGCGCCGACGCCGATCGCCGAGGCGACGCCCGGCCAGTTCGTGATGGTCCGCGGGGCGTGGGGGCGCGACCTCCTCAACCCGCGCGCCTTCTCGGTGCTCGCGTTCGACGACGCCCGCCGCTTCTCGATCCTCGCCAAGGTCTTCGGGCGCGGGACCGCCCGCCTCGCCGAGGCCGAGCCGGGCGATCCGATGAGCGTCACGGGCCCCCTCGGCCGCGGCTTCCCGGCGCCGCGCGAGGGCCGGGTGCAGCTCCTGGTCGCCGGCGGCGTCGGCCTCCCGCCGCTCCACCTCCAGGCCCGCCAGGCGGCGGCCGCCGGGCGCCCGGCGGCGGTCGAGATGCTCTACGGCGGGCGCTCCCGCGCCGATCTCGTCCTCGTCGACGATCTCGAGGGCTGGGGTACGCCGCTCGCGCTCGCCACCGAGGACGGCAGCGTCGGCGCCCGCGGTCGGGTCACCGCGCTCCTCGAGGAGCGCCTGGCGATCGCGCGGGCGCGCGGCGAGGCGGTCGAGATCCTCGCCTGCGGGCCGACGCCGATGCTCGCCGCGGTCCGCCGGATCGGCCTCGACGCCGGCGTCGCCACCTTCCTCTGCCTCGAGGAGCAGATGGCCTGCGGCTTCGGGGTCTGCCTCGGCTGCGCGGTCCCGGTCCACGGCCCGCGGCCCTACCGCTACTGCTGCACCGACGGCCCGGTCTTCCCGGCCGAGGAGGTCCGTTGGCCATGAGCGCGCCGCCGCCCGCACACGCCCCGCTGGCCCCGGAGGCCGTCGATCTCCGGACCCGCTTCGCCGGCCTCGAGCTCCAGACCCCGCTCCTCGCGGCCTCGGGCTGCTTCGCCTACGGCCAGCAATTCGCCGCCTTCACCGACCTCCGCCGCCTCGGCGGCCTGGTCACCAAGGGGATCTCGCCCGCGCCGCGCTACGGCAACCCGGTCCCGCGGATCTGCGAGACCGCGGCCGGGATGCTCAATTCGATCGGCCTCGAGAACGTCGGCGTCGACGCCTTCCTCGCCGACAAGCTCCCCTTCCTCCGCGACCTCGGGGTCAGCGTCTGGGTCAACTTCTTCGGCACCGACTTCCCGACCTACGTCGAGTGCGCGGAGCGGCTCTCGGCGGGCGCCGGCGCCGGGATCGACGTCCTCGAGATGAACATCTCGTGCCCCAACATCAAGCACGGCGGGATCGAGTTCGGCACGGTGCCCGAGGTCGCGCACCGCCTCACCAAGGCCTGCGTCGAGGCCTCGTCGATCCCGATCGTCGTCAAGCTGAGCCCGAACGCCGGCGACATCGTCGGCATGGCCCAGGCGGTCAAGGAGGCGGGCGCGGCCGGGGTCTCGCTGATCAACACGATCACCGGGATGGCGATCGACGTCCGCCGCCGGCGGCCGCGGATCGCCACGACCTACGGCGGCCTCTCGGGCCCGGCGATCAAGCCGATCGCCCTGCGGATGGTCCACCAGGTCGCCCGGGCGCTCCCGGATCTGCCGATCTGCGGGATCGGCGGGGTGATGAGCGGCGAGGACGCGCTCGAGTTCCTGATGGCCGGGGCCACCACGGTCCAGGTCGGCACCGCGCTCTTCGCGGAGCCCGGGGCGATCGTCCGGATCACCGAGGAGCTGCGGGCGCTCATGGGCGAGCTCGGGATCGCGGACGTCGTCGCGGCCGTGGGCGTCCTCGAGGCGATCCCGCCCGAGGTCCCCTACGTGCCCGCCTGATCGGGGGAGGGCGGGGGCGCGCAGGGCTCTTCCGCCTCTGCGGGGGCGGAGTCGGGGTCGGGAGGCCGCGAACGTCGCTTGCGACGAGCGAGAGGGCTCGTTAGGCTGTCCCGGTTGATGCCGGAGCGGCCAATTCCGTGGAGAGCACGCCTTGCGGCGGCGCTCGTCGATGTTTCACCCCAGTGGGGGGTCATGACCGCGAGCAAGCTAGTCGGCGCGGCCGCCCGCGCCCGGCTCCCGCGTTCGGTCAGCAAGCCGGCGATCGCCGCGTACGTGAAGGTCTTCGGGGTCGATCTCGGCGACGTCGATCGCGCGTCGCATGACGATGGCTACGACTCCTTCGACGCCTTCTTCACCCGTCGCCTCCGCCGCGGCGCGCGGTCGATCGACCGCGCCACCGAGGCGATCGTCGCCCCCTGCGACGGCCTCCTCCGTGAGGTCGTCGAGGTCCGCGACGGCGTGACGGTCAACGCCAAGGGCTTCCCGCTCTCGATCGCCGAGTTGGTCGCGGACGACGCCCTCGCCCAGCAATTCGAGGGGGGGATGGCGGCGACGATCTACCTCCACCCCCGCGACTACCACCGGGTCCACGCCCCCTGCGACGCGCTCGCCGAGGAGGTGATCCTGGTGCCCGGCCGCCTCCTGCCGGTGACCGACGCGGCGCTCGATCGGGTGCCCAGCCTCTTCACGCTCAACGAGCGGATGGTCCACGTCCTCGACACGATCCACGGCAAGATGGCCGTGGTGATGGTCGCGGCCTTCGGCGTCGGCCACATGAGCTGTGTGTACCGTCACCTCGCGGCCCACCCGACCGACGTCCAGCGGGTCCCCTGCGCCCCGCCGCCGCGTCTCCGCAAGGGCGACGAGATCGGCATCTTCCACCTCGGCTCGACGGTCGTCCTGGTGACGGAGCCCGGCGTCGAGGCGGTGAAAATGACCCTCCCGCAGCCGCTTCGGCTCGGGCAGACCATCTTGCAAGGACGAGCGAAGCCATGACCTGGACGTTCTCGGCGGAGGAGTGGCTGGTCGACTTCACGTCGACCCCCCGGGGGGAGGATCGGGCCGCGGTGGCCCTCGATCCGCTGGATGAGCAGGTCCGGGCGCTCCTGCCCTGGATCACGGCGGCGCCGCAGCTGGTGATGCCGTCGATCGTCCCGAAGAAGGCGCCGGCCAAGGCCGCCGAGCCGCCGCCGCAGCCGGCGAGCGAGCCGGTCCCGCCGCCGCCGACCCCACGGGTGCCGCCGCCGATCGCGGACGCCCTCGAGATCGAGCTCCGCCCGCCGTCGCCGAAGCCGAACCCGGCGGAGGGCCTCGTCTTCATCCCCAACCTCACCCGCGGCGGCTCGGGGCCGCATCAGCGGGCGTCGATCGAGCCGACCCTCGAGATCGGGATCCCGGACGACGACGACCTCTTCGGCGACTCGACCCCCGCTGGCGGGAGCTCGATCGCCGCCGATCTCTTCGACGACGACGATGAGGAGGCGGCCCCGGTCGAGGCGCCCGCGCCCGCGCCCGCGCCGGTCGAGGTCGAGGCCGAGGCCGAGGCCGAGATCGAGGTCGATACCGAGGTTGAGGTGGAGACCGAGGTCGAGGCCGAACCCGAAGTGGAGGTCGAGGCCGAGGTCGAGGTCGAGACCGAGGAGTCCCGCGAGATCGAGATCGACGTCGCCGAGGAGGCGGTCGAGGAGGCCGCGGAGATCACGGTCGAGGTCACGGAGGAGGCCGAGGACGAGGTCTACGAGGAGGCCGACGAGGTCTACGAGGAGGCCGAGGAGGTCGACGAGGTCTACGAGGAGGATGAGGAGGTCGAGCCGCCGCCTGCGCCGGTGCCCCCGACTCCGCCCTCACCGCCGCCGATGCGGGCCGAGGCGCCGCCACCACCCCCGCGCGCGGAGGCCCCTCCGCCGCCCGCTCCGCCGCCCGCGCGCCCCGAGGCTCGCCCCGCGCGCCCCGAGCCGGCGGCCCCGAGCAAGACGAAGAAGCGCCGCGCCTGGTACGACGAGGTCTTCGGCGAGCACTACCCCTACATCATGCCGCGCGACGCCGACGTCGCCGCCGAGCACGACGTCGAGTTCATGATCAAGAGCGCCAAGCTCGACGCGGACGACGCGGTCCTGGACGTCGGCTGCGGCGACGGGCGCCACCTCTTCGGCTTCTCCAAGTCGGGCTTCAACGACCTCACCGGCCTCGACGTGTCGCTCTCGCAGCTGATCAACGCTGCCCGAAGGAACCTAGCCTCAGGGGCAGGTCTCTCGTTCCTCTACGGCGACATGCGGGACCTGCCGACGGACTCGACCTACGACGTCGTCACCTGCCTGGGGACGACCTTCGGCTACTTCGAGGACGAGCAGAACCGGAGCTGCCTGCAGCAGATGGTCGAGCTCCTCAACCCCGGCGGCAAGATCATCCTCCAGGTGATGAACCGCGATCACATGATGAACATCGTCCCCTGCCGCTCCTGGTGGCAGGGGCGGGGGTGCCTGGTCCTCGACGTCGCGGAGATGAGCTTCTTCTCCAACCGCCTCAAGGTCCACCGGACGATCGTCTTTGAGGACGGGCGGCAGTTCGAGCACAACATCCTGATCCGGACCTACACGGTCAACGATCTCGCCCAGCTCTTCGCCAGCATGGGGATGCGAGTGATCGAGATCTCGGGGTCGAGGGCGACGCCCGGGCGCTTCTTCGGCGCGGCCTCGCCGGACATCTGGGTCTGCGCGCAGAAGAAGACCGACTAGGCGCGCTGGCGGCGGTGTCGGCAAAGCTCGCACGAGCGGTCTGCGGGCCGGTCGGCAGCGTCCGCAGGGGCGCGCGTGCGCCCGCGTCGATCCTCCCTGGCAGGGCTGTCGCGCCCTGACAGCCCTGCCATGCTCAGCCGCGCGGCCGGTCAAGCAGGTCTGGAACAAGGGCGCTGTGGACGGTGTCGAACGCCACGGCACCGTTCATGCATTGGTCATGGCGGAGGCCGCGCCTCGACCCATCCCGCGTCAGGAATGCACGTCTCAGTGAACATTTCTCGAGCCCAGGCCGTAATCCAGCGGGCTTGACGGACGTTAAACAGTGTCCACTTTCCAGCAGATCGCGCGCGCCCTTTATCCAGAACGGACGAGCGCATCACGCGCGGGCATAAACCGCGAAGCTTAACGGTTCTTCATACGTTTTCAACTTGGCCTACTCACCCGCCGCCTCGGCGGCGCCCCCTCGGAGGCAATCATGGCACGGCGCAAGGTTACTCGTGGATCCCCCCCCCGGCTCGCTCGCTCCCGCACGCGGAGCTGGTCGCCCGCGTCCAACGGCGCGACCACCAGCGCGTCCAACGGCGCCCGCACGTCCGCCCGTGAGGAGCGCTCGGAGGACAGCGGCGAGGTCGAGACCGTCAATTTCCTCAGCGTGTACTTCCGGGACATGGCTGAGCTCGAGGTCATGTCGCCCGAGGAGGAGCTCGCGGCCGCGGTCCGGATCGCCAAGCTCCGCTGCGAGTACTGGCGGGCGCTCCTCTCGTACCCGCCCTTCATCGACGCGATCGTCGCGTTGATCGAGGAGAAGAGCGAGGCCGACGACGTGCCGACCGCCGAGCTCGGCGCGGTCCGCAAGACCTCGCGGCAGCTCCGCGATCGCGAGACCCGGCAGCACAAGGAGGTCTTCGAGAAGGCCTGCGTGGCGCTGGCCGAGCGGATGGCCGACATCGATCTCGACGGCATCGTCTCCGACATGATCGTCGCCGATCTCACGGCGATCGGCGCTGGCCAGCGCGAGGGTCTCAGCCTCGCGGTGGTCCTCCCGCGGCAGGGGAGCCGGCCCTTCAAGTCCTACGTCGAGCGCTGCCGGAGCACCGGCACCGCCTTCCGGATGGCGAAGAACTCCTTCATCAAGTCGAACCTCCGCCTCGTCGTGTCGATCGCCCGGCGCTTCAACCACGGCAAGATGCCGCTCCAGGATCTGATCCAGGAGGGCAACATCGGCCTGATGAAGGCGGTCGATCGCTTCGACTACCGCAAGGGCTTCCGCTTCTCGACCTACGGCTCCTGGTGGATCCGCCACGCGATCTCGCGGGCGATCGCCGACAAGGGCCGGGCGATCCGCCTGCCGGTCCACATGATCGACGCCTACCACCGGGTCTCGAAGGCGAAGCGCGAGCTCGAGACGCGGATCGGCCGCGAGCCGAGCCACGCCGAGCTGGCCGCGCACACGGGCCTGGCGATCGCCAAGATCGAGCGGATGGACACGATGATGTTCGATCAGGCGATCAGCCTCGATCGTCCGGTCTCGGACGACGACGGCCGGCGGGTGGTCGACTTCCTCGAGGACACCGAGGCGGAGGTCCCGGGCGAGCGCCTCGAGGCCGACGCGATCAACAACCAGGTCCGCGACGTGATCGACATGCTGCGGCCGATCGAGGCCGACATCCTCCGCAAGCGCTTCGGCCTCGAGAGCGACCAGGAGCACACGCTCAAGGAGATCGGCGAGCAGTACTCGCTCTCGCGCGAGCGGATCCGGCAGCTCCAGGAGCAGGCGCTCGGCAAGATCCGCCGCGAGCTCAAGCGGCGTGAGGTCGTGTAGCGGCGTCGCCGGGTTCGGCGGCTGAAGACGGAGCGGCGGGGAGACCCGCCGCTCCGTCGTTTTTTTGCGGCGTTTCAGCCCCGCTCGTCGCCGTTGTCGGCGACCTCGCCGCTGGCTATCGTGCCGGGCGTGCGCGTCCCGGCGATCGCCCTCCTCTCGCTCACCCTCGCCGCCTGCGGCCGCGGCGAGCTCCGGGTCACGCCGACGAGCGGTGCGTTCGCCGGCGGTGAGAGCCTGACGATCACCGGCCGCGGTTTCGCGGGTCGCGGCCCGCTGGTGGTCTATGTCTGCGAGCGATCGGCGAAGGGGATCGTCGTCGAGAGCGATCGGATGATCCGACTCCGGACGCCGCGCGCGGACAAGGCGGGGAGCTGTGACGTGCGGATCGTCTTCGACGGCGGCGAGACGATCACGATCAGCGACGCCTTCACCTACGCCGAGCCCACCGGCGAAGAGGCGGACGATCCCTTCGCCAGCCTGGGCGCCGGCGAGTAGCGCGAAGGGCCAGGTCGTCCTGGCCCCCGCGTCGTCGCTGGTCAGGTGGTGCTAGGCCCGATCGACGCGGAAGAGCTGCTGCCCGGCGAGGATCAGCGCGCCGTAGGGCACCGTGACGCCCGGCCGCAGGCGGACGTAGGTGCCGTTCGACGACCCGCGATCCTCGAGGAAGATCCCGTTGTCGTCGCCGAAGATCCGGCAGTGGGAGCTCGACACGTAGCCGTCGAGGGGGAAGGTGAGGTCGCCGCGTTCGCGGCCGATCGTGAACTCCTCGCCCTCGATCGGGAATGCCTCGCTGGCGATCCCACCCTCGAGGATCACGCTCACGCGACCCCAGTAGCCCGGGTTGGGGCTGCCCATCCGCTCGGTGCCGTCGTCGAGGGGCGCGGGCTCGGGGAGATCCTCGTAGAAGAGGAGCTCCTGGCCGACCCGGAAGGTGTCGCCGTGCTGCAGCTCCATCCGCCCCTCGAGCTTGCGGTAGACGCCGTTGGCCCCGGTGATGTCATCGATCACCAGGCCGTCCGGGAGGACCGTGAAGGCGCAGTGCCGCGGGCTCAGGTAGAAGTCGCCGTCGAAGGGGGAGCCGTAGCTCCGGCCGAAGACCACCGGACCGGCCTCGATGTCGATCGCGCCGCCCTCGGAGCCGTCGATGCGGATCAGGGTGAGGCGAGCGCGGCCCCGACCGACCGGTCGCGCGGGCGCCACCGGGGTCACGGGACGCGCGGGCGCGGGCGCCTGGGCCACCGCCGCAGGTGCGGGCGCGGGCGCCGCGAGCGCGCCGCCGCAGCCGCCGCAGAAGCGGAACCCCGGCGGATTGGACATCCCACAGGCGGTGCAGACGAGCCCCTGCGGGGCGCTCGGCGTCGGCAGCGGGGTGGGGGCGGTGCCGCTGAAGGGCTCGGCTCCGGGCCGCGGAGGCGCCGCGACCGCCGCTGGGACGACGACGCGCGGGGGCTCAGGCCGGTCGGCGCCGTCGCCGAGGGACGGGCGGGGCTACGGGCGGGGCGACCGCGGGCGCGACCGAGGGAGGCGCGACGACCGGCGGGACGACCGGCGGCGGCGGGGGGACCTGGACCTGCGCGGCCGGCTGGGGGCGCTGCGGCGAGACCACGGTCCGCGGGGGCGCGGGCTGGCGCACCGGCGGGCGAGGTGCCGTCGGCGGGGCGCCCCGCTGGGCGGGCGCGCCGGCGCCCGGGCTCGGCAGCTTGGCGCCGCACCCGAGGCAGAACTTGTAGTGATCCTGATTCTCTTTGCCGCAGTTGAGGCAGACGATCATGGTGGCCTCGCTTCTAGGAGATCTCGACCCGGAGCAGCTGCTGGCCGACGAAGAGGTAGTCGCCGTGGAAGAGCTCCTGGGCGCCCTTGATCCGGACGAAGGTGCCGTTGCGCGAGCCGGTGTCGGTGAGGATCAGGTGCGGTGAGTCGGAGGCGACGTCGAGGCGCGCGTGGCGGCCCGAGATGAAGCGATCCGTGGGGAAGTTGACGATGTTGCCCTCGCGGCCGAGGGTCAGGCTGCCGCCGCGGGCCGACGAGATCCGGCCCTCTCCGCCGCCCGCGAGGAGCTGGATCACCCGGAAGAGCCCGTCCGGGCGCGGGCTGCTGTAGCGGTAGGTGCCCTCCTGATCGGGGGTGCCGTCGGGGAGCGCGCGGGCGTCGATCCGCAGGAGCTGCTCGCCGACCAGGAAGCAGTCGCCGTGCTCGAGCGGCACCGGCGACTTGATCCGGACGAAGACGCCGTTGGCCGAGCCGAGGTCCTTGACGAAGAGGCGGCTGTCCTGGGCGGTGAAGAGCGCGTGCTCCGGCGAGAGGAAGTGATCCTCGGAGAAGCGGATGTCGCCGCTCGAGCGGCCGGCGATGTGGTTGGTTCCGCTCAGGTGGTAGGTGACGCCGTCGCCGCCCTCGCCCTTGATCACCACCAGCCGCGGGATGATGTGCTGCTGCTGGAGGGCGCCAAAGAACATGGTCTTTGCCGCAGGTTTGCTCTGGAGCGCCGGGTCGGCGATCGGCCGGCCGGTGGCGGCGTCGAAGCGAGGGGCGCCGCCCGCTGGAGTCGGCGCATGCGGGGCCATCGGGGGGCCGGCGGCCGGTCTGGCCGGGGGGCTGGGAGCCGGTGCGCTAGCTGCTGGAGCCGCGGTCGGGGCCAGCACGCTCCCGCAGTGGACGCATGAGGTCGCACGCAGGAGGTTGAGCTGGCTGCAAACCGGGCAGGCGAGGCCGAGTTGCATCACGGCCGGATCCTCTGCCCCCCTGGCCCGCTTGTCAACGCGCCTTGCGCCTGCGGCCGCCGGCGAGGCCGTCGAGATCGACCGGGCCACGGACCAGCGGCGCGAGGCAGAGGCCCTCGCCCGCGGCCCCAGGACAGCCCTCCATGGCCTCGCGGAGGGCCTCTCGCTCGGCCCGGGTGCCGTCCGCGGCGGCCGCGAGCGCGCGCCGAAGAGGCTCCTCGGCGGGCGCGAGGTCCTGGGGGCGGAGAGGACGGTAGGGCGGGGCGGTCCGGAGGATCAGCCAGCGGCTGACGCCGGCCTCCCAGCCCCGCTGCGTGAAGTGCGGGAGGGGGGGCGGCGCCTCCTCCTCGGCGCCCCCCAGGAGGCGCGCGAGGGCGGCCGCGGAGGCGTCGCGGGCGAGCCCGCGGGGGCCGAGGAAGCGGCGCAGGAGCGCCTCCAGGACCTCGGGGCTCGGGCGCTCGCTGCGACCGAGGCGCCAGGCGGCGATGGCCGCCTGCATGGGATCGCTGGCGCTCAATTGGGCGAGGAGGCGCGCCGGCTCGCTCTCCGGGGTGATCGAGGCGATCGCCGCCGCGCAGGCGTGCCGCTGCTGCTCGTTGCGCGCGCGTTCGCTGCGCTTTTGGAGCTCACGGCGGACCTCTGGCGAGGCCGCCAGGGCCGGCCGCTCGGCGATCGCCAGGCAGGCGAGGCTGGCGAGCACCGCGTCGCCGCTGACGCCGAGGAAGCCGAGGAGGGCGCTGTCGGCCCGCTCGGCGGTGTGGAGGGTCGCCCAGGCGGCGGCGTAGCGGACGTCGGCGGGGCTCCCGGGGTTGCGGCCGACCTGCTCGAAGATCGGCAGCGCCTCGCGGTCCTTGAGGGCGCCGGCGGCGAGGAGGGCGGCGGCGCGGGCCTGGGCGTAGGCCTCCTTCACCGGCCGCGGGGCGTCGCGGGGCGGCGTGAGCTGGGCGCCGGTGCGCGCGAGCGGGACCGCCGAGCCGGGGAGCTGGAGCTTGCCGAGGTGCTCGGCGGCCCGCAGGCGGGTGCCGACCGGATCGCGGTTCAGCGAGAAGACCAGGACCCGCCGCAGGGCCGCGCTCCGGCCCTCCTTCGGGTCGGCCTTGAGCCAGGCCTGGAGCTGGTCGGTGCGGCTGCGATCGAGGGCGTCGAGGAGGAGCTCGCGGGGCTCCTCGGAGGTCGGATCGCGCTGCGCCTTGAGGAGCGCGAGCTCGACGATCGCCAGCGTGTTCGCCGAGGCCTCCGCGAGATCGAGCGCGCGCCGGCCCGCCTGCTGGCTGATCTCCGGCGGGGCGCCCGACTCGACGATCTGCCGGAAGATCCCGGCGGCCTCGTCGGTCGCGCCGCGGGCCAGCGCGAGCTCGGCGAGGCGGAGGCGGGCGAGGGGATCGCCGGGGGCCACCTCGAGCGCGCGCTTGTAGGTGCGCGCGGCCGCCTCGGGGTCGCCGCGGCGCTCGTAGAGCTCGCCGAGGCGGACGATCGCCCGCGACGAGTCGGCGCCGCCGGCCGCCGCCCGGGTCGCGGTCGCCAGCGCGCGATCGAGATCGCCGGCGTCAAAGGCGAGCTCGGCGAGCTCGGCGAGGACGTCGCTGCTCCGCTTGGGATCGACCTCGACGAGGCGCTCGAGGGTGGCCATCGCCGCCTCGCTCTGCCCGGCCCGCCGCTGCGCGAGCGCGAGGGCGGCGAGGCGCTCGGGATCGCCGGGGGAGAGCTCGAGGAGGCGCTGGTGGATCCGCACCGCGTCCTCGTAGCGATCGAGGCGGGCGTAGAGCTCGGCGAGGAAGAGGCCGGCCTCGCGGCGCTCGGCGTCGGTGGCCCCGTCCTTGCCGGCGAGGGTGTCGAGCGCCTTGCGCTCGGCCTCGTGGCGGCGGCTGGTGACCCGCCCCGAGGACGACGAGACCAGGAGATCGACGACCCGCGTCCGAGCCTCGTCGCGGAGGAGGCGGTGCTCGGGGCGGTCGGCGCTCTTGAGGATCTCCTCCCACGAGGTCAGCGCTCGCTGCGGGACCCGGCTCTCCTGCTCGAGGATCGCCCGCAGGCGGAGGTAGCTCGGCTCGTTCGGCGCGGCGGCCAGCGCCTTCTGCAGCGAGAGGATCGCGTCGGGGTGGCGGTGCTCCGCGAGGATCTCGGCGTGGCGCGCCCACCCGCGGTGGGCCGGTCGGATCAGCTTGGGGAGGCTCGACCACTCGGCGAGCGCCTCGCTCTCGCGGCGCATCTGGTAGAGCTGCTCGCCGAGGGCGATCCGCGCCTCGGGATCGCGGGGGTGGAGCTTGACCAGGCGGCGGGCGATCTCGAGGGCGTGCTCGGCCTCGTCGTTGAGGTTGAAGAAGTCGAGGAGCGCGAGGAGGGTCGCGGTCGAGCGGCCGGCGCTCGCCTCGACCTCACCGGCGAGGCCGAGGCCGAGGTCGCGGTGGCCGTTGGCGATCAGGCGGCCGGCGATCTCGAGCGCGAGCTGGGCGTGCTCCGGCGAGCGCGTCCCGCCGAGGCGGCGGAGCTCGGCGACCGCGCCCTCGCTGTCGCCGCTCGCCTCGATCGCCAGGATCAGCGCGGCCTGGGACTCGCGGTCCCGGGGATCGGCGGCGACCGCCTCGCGCCAGCTGGCGATCGCGTCGCGGCCCTGGAGCGCCTGGAGGCGGGCGAGGGTCCGCCAGGCGGCCGCGTCGCGGCGGTGACGGGGATCGGCGAGCCAGGTCGTGAGGCGCTCGAGGTCGAGGGCGCCGCCGACGTCGCGGCCGTGACAGTCCGCGAGGGTCGCCCAGAGCGCCTCGCGCTCGGCCGGCGCGCTGGTCTCGTCGATCGCCCTCCAGACGATCTCGGCGGCGGCGCTCGGGTTGCCGGCGCGGAGGCGGGCCTGGGCCCACTCGCGGCGGATCGCCGGCCGCTCCCGCGGAGCCGCGCCGCGCTCGGCGGCGGCGAAGGCCTTCTCGGCGCTCCCCTGATCGTTGACGCCGACGGCCGCGCGGGCGAGGCGGAGCTGATCGGCGGGGGCGTCGGTGGCGAGCGCGCGGGCGAGGCGGAGGGCGTCGGCGCCGAGCTGCTCGCGCTCGGCGAGGGCGTGGGCGCGGAGGAGGGCCTTGCGGTCGCCGCGGGCGTCGGCCTCGATCCGCTGGATCGCCTGGCGGACGTCGCCGGCGGCGAGGAGCGCCTCGACGTGGAGCTCACTCACTCGTCCGCGCCAGGGGCCGGCCCGCTCGCGCACGGCGTCGAGGAGAGCGGCGGCCGCCCGCGGATCCTTCTCCGCGAGGCGGACGCGGGCGCTGAGGATCGTCAGGGCGACGTCGTCGGGCGAGCGCTTGCTCGCGGCCTCGATCTTCCGCTCGAGGCCGCCGCGGCCGAGGGCCTTCTCGAGGGCCCGCCACTGGGCCGCGTCGAAGGGGCTCTTGCGGAGCTTGGCGAAGCGCTGCTCGACCAGCTCGGGCGAGCGGGCGTCGCGCTCGAGGGACCAATCATCGGCCGGCGGCGCGGCCCCGGCGGCGAGCGGCGCGAGGAGGCCGAGGACCAGCGCTCCCGCGGCGACGCGCCGTCGTGACCGGGGGATCTGCCGCCTGCGGCGCTGCACCGGACTAGCCTAGCAGGTTCCAGGGGAGGGCCAGCGGCTCCGCCGGATCGTCCGCAGAGGGCCCTGGGGCCGCACACCGACGCGGCCCGGGGCGTCGGCGCCCGCGTCCGCGCGGGGCCTTGACCCCCGGAGCCATCGGCCTACATTCGGCCGGCCATGCCGATCTATGCCTACCAGTGCACTGCGTGCGGCAAGGACGCGGAGTACATCCAGAAATTCAGCGATCCGCCGATGGAGACCTGCGAGTTCTGCGGGGGCCCGCTGAAGCGCAAGGTGACCACCGCGGCGTTCCACCTCAAGGGCGGCGGTTGGTACAAGGACCTCTACGCGAGCTCCAAGCCCGACAAGTCGGGCGGTGGCGGCGAGGGCGGTGGCGGCGGTGGCTCGGCGTCGGAGTCGGGCTCCGGCGGCGCGGGCTCCTCGACCCCCTCGACCCCTTCATCGTCGACCCCGTCAGGCGGCGGCGAGAGCAAGGCGGCGGCGTCGTGAGCGTGGGGACGGCGACGATCATCGACGGCAAGGGGCTCTCGCAGCGCCTCCTCACCGAAGTGGCCGCGCGGGTGCGGGCCTGCGAGGAGCAGGGGGTCAAGCCCTGCCTCGCGGTGGTCCTCGTCGGCGAGGATCCGGCGTCGCAGATCTATGTCCGCAGCAAGGAGCGGCGGGCCGCCGAGTGCGGGATCGCCACCCGCGATCACCGGCTGCCGGCGACGACGACGACCTCCGAGCTCCTCTCGCTGGTCCGGCTCCTCAACGAGGACGACGAGGTCGACGGGATCCTGGTCCAGCTCCCCTTGCCGCCCGGGATCGACAGCGACGCGGTCCTCGTGGCGATCGATCCCCGCAAGGACGTCGACGGCTTCCACCCCGACAACCTCGGCCTCCTGATGCTCGGCCGCCCGCGCTTCGTCGCCTGCACGCCGCAGGGGTGCATGCGCCTCCTCGCCGACGCCGGGGTCGAGCTCCGGGGGAAGCGGGCGCTGGTGGTCGGGCGCTCGACGATCGTCGGCAAGCCGATGGCGCAGCTCCTCCTCCAGGCCGACGCGACGGTGACGATCGCCCACTCGCGGACGGTCGATCTCCCGGGGTTGGTGGCCGACGCGGAGGTGTTGGTGGCGGCGATCGGCCGGGCGAATTTCATCCGCGGCGAGTGGGTGCGGCCGGGCGCGGCGGTGATCGACGTCGGCATGAACCGCCTCGAGACCGGCAAGCTCGCCGGCGACGTCGAGTTCGCGGCGGCGATCGAGCGCGCGAGCGCGATCACCCCGGTGCCGGGCGGCGTCGGGCCGATGACGATCGCCTGCCTCCTGAGCAACTGCGTCGACGCGGCCGCTCGGCGGGCGGGCCTCGCCTGAGCGCTTCGGACCTGGCGAGTCGAACGGAGGCGCCTGCGTCGTGGGACGACGGGCGCCTTCGTTCGTCCTGGCGCCCAGAGTCCCGACTGTGACGGTGTCCTATCCTTTGGGACATGAGATAGCGGCGAGCCGCGGCGCACGCGGAGCGCAGCGGCGCTCTCCTCGGCGGACGCTACTCGCCGTCGCGGAGGAGCTGGTGCAGGAGCCGATCGAGCTCGTCGAGCGACTGGTAGGGGATCTCGATCGTCCCGGCCTTCGCCCCCTGCTCGCGGAGCTTCACCTTGGCGCCGAGCGATCGCCGGAGCCGCTGCTCGAGCTCGCGGACGATGATCCGGTGCTTCTCGGCCTCGGGATCGGCCTCGACCTCGGGCTCCGCGGGCCGCAGCTTCGCCCGCACCGCCCGCTCGACCGCCCGCACGCTCATCCCGGTGCGCACTGTCTCTTGGGCCAGGTCGATCATCGCCGCCGGATCGTCGAGCGAGAGGAGCGCGCGCGCATGCCCCATCCCGAGGACGCCGTCCTGGACCATCGCCTGCACCTTCTCGGGGAGCTTGAGGAGGCGCATCGTGTTGGCGATCGTCGAGCGGTCCTTGCCGACCCGCTCGGCGAGCGCGTCCTGGGTGCAGCCGCGGACGTCCATGAGCTGCCGGAGCGCCCGCGCCTCCTCGATCGGATCGAGGTCCTCGCGCTGGAGGTTCTCGACCAGCGCGAGCTCGAGGTGGTCGCTCTCCGGGGTGCTGCGGATCACCACCGGGACCTCGTGGAGCCCGGCGATCTGGGCGGCCCGCCAGCGGCGCTCGCCGGCGATGATCGAGTACTCGCCGGGCGATCCCGGGGTCGCCGAGACGACGATCGGCTGGAGGATCCCGTGGAGCCGCACGCTCTCCGCGAGCTCGCGGAGGCGGGCCTCTTCGAAGCGCTTGCGCGGCTGCCCGGGGCCCGGCCGCAGGCTCTCGATCGCCAGGGTGCGGAGGCCGGTCGGCGCGGGCCCGGCGGGCGGGGCCTCGCGGGGGCTGGCGCCTGGGATCAGCGCCCCGAGGCCGCGGCCGAGGGCGCGCTTGGGTGGGGTGCTCACGCGCTCGCCCTCGCTTCCATGCGCTCGAGGAGCTCGGTGGCGAGATCGAGGTAGGCGACCGCGCCCTTCGAGCCGATGTCGTAGAGGAGCGCCGGCTTGCCGTGGCTCGGCGACTCGCTGAGGCGGATGTTCTGCGGGATCCGGGTGGTGAAGACGTGCTCGGGGAAGTGCTTCTCGACCTCGGCGACCACCTGCTGGGCGAGGTTGGTCCGGCGATCGAACATGCAGAAGACGATCCCCTCGATCGCCAGGCGCGGGTTGAAGGAGGCGCGGACCGCCTCGATCGTCCCGTGGAGCGCGCCCAGACCCTCGAGCGAGAAGTACTTCGCCTGCATCGGGATCAGCACCGCGTCGGCGGCGACCAGGGCGTTGAGGGTGAGGAGGCCGAGGGAGGGCGGGCAGTCGAGGATGATGAAGTCCCAGCGCTCGCGGGCCCGGCTCCGCTCGAGCGCGCGGGCGAGGACCGACTCCCGGTGGTCGACGCCGACCAGCTCGATCTCCGCGCCGGTGAGGTCGGCCGACGCGGGGATCACCGCGAGGGTCGGCAGCTCGGTCGGCTGGACCGCGTCGTCGAGGGCGGCCTGGCCGAGCATCAGCTCGTAGGTGCCGACCGCGACCTCGTCGCGGGCGTAGCCGACGGACGAGCTCGCGTTCCCCTGGGGATCGAGGTCGATGAGGAGGACCCGGCGCTCGCCCGCGGCGAGGCTGGCCGCGAGGTTGACCGCCGTCGTGGTCTTTCCCTCGCCGCCTTTTTGGTTGCTGATGGCGATGATCGTGGCGCTGGTCGATGACACGGTGCTGGTGCCCGGGGGCAGGGGGCCCATCCTTTACCACCCCGGCGCGATCGTGGCAGCAGGCCCCGCCCGCGAACGCACCGGGCCTTCGGGGGGCGACTTCGATCAATCGCCTCGCAGCGCCGGAATTTCGGCGAATTGAGGATGAGTGAGTTTTTTGCCTACATGTAATCCTTTGTGTACCACTTGCTCACCGGGCCGCCGCCGGCGGCCCCCGCGATGCACCTTCCTGGGGCCGCCGCATGGCCGCCAGCCGAGCCTAGGAGTCGACGATGAGCTACTTCCGTGACCGCTTCGCCAGCTTCGAAGAGTTCCAGCGCGAGACCTCTCGCGAGTGGGGACATGACCTCGGCAAGGAGGAGATCGAGCTCCTCGGTGAGATCGAGGACGACGAGCGCTTCTACAGCCGCCCGCGAAAGCGCCGCCGCGGCGAGTACGACTACTGAGCGGCGCCCACGCGCCCGCGCTCGCCGCCCTCTGGCGCGTCACTCGACGCCCGGCGTCGGCGGCCCGAGGAGCCAGCTCGCGGGCGCGTCCTCGAGGTCGACCGCCTGGCGGTGGACCGGCTCCTCGACGTTGATGGGGTAGGGATCGGCGAAGGGATCGTCCCACACCCGGTAGGTGCTGGCGATGGTGTCGTCGCTCCGCCGGAGGACGACCGCCTCGCTCGCCGTCAGCCCGCCGTCCGCGAGGGTCATGTCATCTGTCTCAAAGACCAGGGCTCCGCCGGTCGGCCCGCTGTAGGCGCCGCCGACCACCAGCGCCCGCGCGCCGGCGGCCAGGCAGGTCTGCGGCGCGCAGCCGCCGTCGCCCTCGCGGTAGAGCACGGGATCGCGGCCCGGCGCGTCGTCGGCGATCGCGTCGGCGATCGTCCAACCGTCGAGGTCGACGTCGTCGGGGCCGAGGTTGAGGATCTCGACGTACTCCAGCGTCTTCTCCTGATCGCTGGGGCCCGGCGCGTTGCTCAGGACCTCGACGATCACGACCGTCGCGTCGACCGGCGCCTCGCCGCCACTCGAGGTGTCACCGGTGTCGGTGTCGCCGGTGGTCCCGCCGTCGCCCTCGATCATCCCGGGGCTCGGGGCGCAGGCGCCCCAGTCGTCCGCGCGGTCGCTGTCGATCGCCGGATCGAGGCGGCAGAGCGAGACCCCGGCGCCGGCGCTCTCGACCGGCGCGCCGATCCAGGCGCCCGGCAGATCGTGGCTCGGCGGCGGCGGGGCCCCGTAGATCAGCGCGTCGATCGCCACGTCGCCGTCGACCGTCAGGAGGACCGCGCCGTCGCCGTTGCGGAGCCCCTCGTTGGTCACGAGGTTGACCGCGAGGACTCCGTCCTCGGCGGCGACGCCGATCCACGGCGCGTCCTCGGGGCTCGCGTAGCGTCGGAGGAGGAGGAGCTCGCCGGGCGCGAGGGCGCGATCGTCGAGGCCGAGATCGTCAGCGTCGAGGCGGGGCCAGCCGCGGGCGAGGATCGTCAGGCGATCGAGGTCGACCGCGAAGTCGGCGAGGTTGACGAGCTCGATGATCTCGGGCGAGTCGGCGCCGCCGTCCTTGCCGTCGGGGTTGGCGAGGACCTCGGTGAGGCGGAGCTCCGCGAGCGCGCCGGGCCCCTCGCCGGTGGTCCCGCTCGGGCCGCCGCTGGTAGTGGAGGTCGTCGCGCCGCCGCCCCCCGAGGTCGTGCCGGGGCCCGCCCCGCCGCCGCGGTCGAAGGGGATCTCGGGGAGCGGGAGCGGCGGCTCGGGGCCGAGGTCGGGGGGCGGCGGCTCGGGCTCGTCGACCGTCGGCAGCTCGGCCGGCCCGCAGGCGAGCGCGAGGAGGGTGGTGAGGGAGGCGAGGAAGGTCCTGCGATGGATCGTTGGCATGCCCAGCCGTGTCGGCCGCGGCCTCGCCCCGTTGCACCGCGCGCGGCGGGCTACTTGATCCCGAGGTCCTTGAGCTTGCGGTAGAGCGTCGAGCGATCGATCCCGAGGAGCGCGGCGGCCCGCGCCTTGTTGCCCTCGGTGGCCGCGAGGGCGGCCGCGATCGCCTCGCGCTCGAGCTCGGCGAGCGGCCGCACCGCGACCGGAGCAGCGCCGCTGGCTCCGCCGAGACCGGCAGCCCCGTTGGCCATGGCCGCCAAGGGGGCCGCATGCGCGAGCTCCGGCGCGAGATCATCGACGTCGAGGATCGCCCCGTCGCCGAGGACCAGCGCCCGCTCGATCACGTTGCGGAGCTCGCGGACGTTGCCCGGCCAGCGGTAGCGCGAGAGCACCTCGAGGGCGGCCGAGCTGATCTCCTCGACCCGCCGACCGATGCTCTCGCCGAGGAGATCGGCGAAGTGAGCGGCGAGGGCAGGGATGTCCTCGCGGCGCTCACGGAGCGGCGGCAGTCGGGTCTGAATCACGCTCAGGCGGTAGAGGAGATCCTCCCGGAATTTTCCGTCGCGCACCATCTGCGGGAGGTCGCGGTGGGTCGCGGCGACCAGCCGGACGTCGACCGCGAGCTCCTTGGTCCCGCCGACCCGGGTCAGCGTCCGGTTCTCGAGCACTCGCAGCATCCGCGCCTGGGCGCCGGGGCTGAGCTCACCGACCTCGTCCATGAAGAGGGTGCCGCCGTGGGCGCGGACGAAGACGCCCTCGTGCTGGTTGACCGCGCCGGTGAAGGCGCCGCGCTCGTGGCCGAAGAGCTCGCTCTCCAGCAGGTTCTCGGCGATCGCGGCGCAGTTGATCGCTACGAAGGGCGCCTGCGCGCGCGGCGAGAGCGCGTGGATCGTGCTCGCCGCGAGCTCCTTGCCGGTCCCGCTCTCACCGAGGAGGAGGACGGTCGACGGCGTCGCCGCGACCCGCTCGAGGAAGACCTCGAGGCGCCGCATCGCCGCCGACGCGCCGATCATCCGGCCGTCGCGGGCGTGCCCCCCCTGGCCGCCGCCGCGGCTGCGGGCGGCCGCCTTGAGCTGCTTGCGCTCCTCCGCGCTGTCGCCGATCGCGGCGACGAGCTGGGCGGCGCAGACCAGGAGGAGGAGCGTCTCCTCGTCGTGGCGGCCGCGGGCGGCCTCCGCCGGCCCCCACTCGACATAGAAGATCAGCGCCTCGGCCGGAGCCGCCATCGCCCCGACGATCCCGCGCGCCTGGACCGATCGGCGATCGGCGAGCTCGGGCTCGGCGAGGAGATCGCCGAGGAAAAAGGCCCGCTGCTCGCCGAGCACCCGCTCGAGGATCGCGCTCGAGAGCGCGAGATCGGCGACCCGCCCGGCGGTGGCGACCCCGAGGATGTCGGCGCCGTCGGCCGTGAGGAGGTGGGCACGGGCCGCCGGGATCGCCTCGATCGCCCAGTCGGTCGCGGTCCGATAGACCGCCTGCAGCGACCCGCAGCGGGCGAGGCGATCGCCGAGGGCGGCGAGGGCGGCGAGGCGGTTGCCGCCGCTCGGCTGCGAGATCACCCGGGTCGCGTCGATCTCCATCGTCCGCGACGAACGGCCGCCGAGGCGGGCGGGCGCGGGCGCGGGCGCCTGGGCCTGGACCATCAGGGTGGTGTTACCCAGCGTCAGGGCGACGCCGGGCGCGAGGTGATCGCCGACGCGGAGCTGGACCCGCCGGCCCTCGCGGAGGGTCCAGCAGGGATTGACCCCGGCGATCGCGTCGATCCGCAGGCCCTCGGGCGAGCCGCTGACCGTCAGATGATGACGGGAGACCGCGCCGTCGGCGAGCTGCAGGGTCTGGTCGGTGCCGCGGCCAATTGTCACCGGCGCGGCCCCGAGGGGCACGCTGCGGCCCCGATCGGGGCCAGTCTGGACGACCAGGCTGAGCGGGCGCACGCCGGAACCTTACCACCCCCCGGGGGGCCGGCGGCGGCGGCGATTGAGGGGCGCCGACGCCCCGCGATCGCGCGGATGCGGCCGGTTGACAGGCCCCCATCCGGTGATACGGTTGCGGCCTCATTGTGACTGAAAACGCCACATTCTCGCCTGGAACCGGCAAGGACACCCCGGAGCTTCCGGAGGTCCTCTCTGTCTTGCCGCTGCGCAACTCGGTGCTCTTCCCGGGCTCGATCATCCCGATCGACGTCGGCCGCCCCAAGTCGGTCCGTCTGATCGAGGAGGCGATCGCCAAGGAGCGCCCGATCATCGGCATCGTCACCCAGCGCGACGCTCGGATCGAGGAGCCCGGGGACGACGACGTCTTCGAGATCGGCTGCGCGGCCAGGATCCTCAAGGTCATCAAGCTCGCCAAGGACAACTACAGCGTGATCCTCCAGGGGGTCGTGCGGATCCGCCTGGAGGGCTTCGTCGCCGACGAGCCCTTCCTCCAGGCGCGGGTCGCCGAGCTCGCTGACGTCGTCGTCGACGAGATCGAGTGCGACGCGCTGATGCTCAACATCAAGGAGACCGCGAAGCGGCTGATCGCGCTGGTGCCCGATCTCCCGCGCGAGGCCGCGGCCCTCCTCGACAGCGTCACCGATCCCGGTCAGGTCGCCGACCTCGTGATCTCGAACCTCGACGTCGAGATCCCCGAGAAGCAGGACGTGCTCTCGGCCAACAACGTCCAGGAGCGCCTCCGCAAGGTGCTCACGCTCCTCACCCGCCAGCTCGAGATCCTCAAGGTCCGCGAGCGGATCAACTCGCAGGTGCAGGAGGAGATGGGCCACTCGCAGCGCGAGTACGTCCTCCGCCAGCAGCTCAAGGCGATCAAGGGCGAGCTCGGCGAGATCGACGACGACGGCGGCGACGTCGAGGAGTTCCAGCGCAAGATCGCCGAGGCGAAGATGCCCGAGGAGGTCGAGAAGGTCGCGCGCAAGCAGCTCGACCGCCTCAAGGCGATGCAGCCCTCGAGCGCCGAGTTCACGGTCACCCGCACCTACCTCGAGTGGCTCACCGATCTCCCCTGGTCGATCCAGACCGAGGATCAGCTCGACATCGGCACCGTCCGCGACGTCCTCAACGAGGACCACTACGACCTCGAGAAGGTCAAGAAGCGGATCTTGGAGTACATGGCGGTGCTCAAGCTCAACGCCTCCAAGAAGGGGCCGATCCTCTGCCTCCTCGGCCCTCCGGGCGTCGGCAAGACCTCGCTCGGCAAGAGCATCGCCCGGGCGATCGGCCGCAAGTTCGTCCGGATCAGCCTCGGCGGCGTCCGTGATGAGGCCGAGATCCGCGGTCACCGGCGGACCTACGTCGGCTCGCTCCCCGGTCGGATCATCCAGGGGATCAAGCGCGCCGGCACCAACAACCCGGTGATCGTCCTCGACGAGATCGACAAGCTCGGCCACGACTTCCGCGGCGATCCGGGGTCGGCGCTCCTCGAGGTCCTCGACCCCGAGCAGAACCACACCTTCAGCGATCACTACCTCGAGGTCCCCTTCGACCTCTCGCGGGTGATGTTCATCGCCACGTCGAACTACATCGACCCGATCCCGCCGGCGCTCAAGGACCGCCTCGAGATCCTCCGCCTCCCCGGCTACACCCGGCAGGAGAAGCTGGCGATCGCCAAGCGCTTCCTGGTGCCCAAGCAGATCGGCGAGCACGGCCTCGAGGCCGCGGGCGTCGAGCTCGCGTTCACCGACGAGGGGCTCCTCGAGGTGATCGACTCGTACACCCACGAGGCCGGCGTCCGGAACCTCGAGCGTGAGCTCTCGGCGATCATCCGCGGGGTCGCGGTCAAGGTGGTCGAGGGCGAGCTCGTCGGCGAGGTGACGATCGGCGTCGCCGAGGTCCGCGAGTACCTCGGCCCGCAGAAGCACCTCCCCGAGGTCGCCGATCGCACGGCCGAGCCCGGCGTCGCCACCGGCCTCGCCTGGACCCCGGTCGGCGGCGAGATCATGTTCGTCGAGGCGACCCGGATGCCCGGCAAGGGCGGGCTCATGCTCACCGGCCAGCTCGGCGACGTGATGAAGGAGTCCGCCCAGGCGGCGATGAGCTACGTCAAGAGCCACCTCGCCGAGCTCGAGATCGAGCCCTCGGCGATCGAGAGCCACGACATCCACGTCCACGTGCCGGCGGGGGCGATCCCCAAGGACGGCCCGTCGGCGGGCGTGGCGATGTTCTCGGCGATCGCCTCGCTCCTCACCGGCACCTGCGTCCGCCCGGACGTGGCGATGACCGGCGAGATCACCCTCCGGGGGCTCGTCCTCCCGGTCGGCGGGATCAAGGAGAAGATGCTCGCGGCCCACCGCGCCGGCATCAAGCGGATCATCCTCCCGGAGCGCAACGAGAAGGACGTCGTCGACGTCCCCGAGGAGATCCGCCAGGAGCTCGAGATCATCTACGTGAAGAACGTCCTCGAGGTCTTCGAGCACGTCCTCGTCCGCCCCGAGGAGGGGGACGAGGGCGCTGGCGAGCCGGAGAGCGCCAGCTAGCTCCGGCGCCGCCGATCCGCGGGCCCGTCGACGCACTCGCGTCGACGGGCCTTCTTCATGCCCTCCGAGCCGCTCTGCGGGCTCGCGCGCTCCCCGCGAATCCCCCCTCCGGGCCCCCAGGGCCGGAGCCAACTCACAGAACAACGCTCGATTGACACCCCCGCGTCGGGACTTAGCTTCCACGCCCGAGAGCCGGAAAGGAACACGAGAGAGTCATGGGAAAGATCATCGGAATCGACCTGGGCACCACCAACTCCGTCGTCGCTGTCATGGAGGGGAATGAGCCCAAGGTCATCGCCAACGAAGAGGGCGGGCGGACGACCCCGTCGGTCGTCGCCTTCGAGGCCAACGGCAACGTCCTGGTCGGTCAGCAAGCCCGCCGCCAGGCGATCACGAACCCCGAGAACACGATCTTCTCGGTCAAGCGCTTCATGGGCATGAGCTACGCGTCGGCCGGCTCCGAGATCAAGCGCGTCCCCTACAAGGTCGAGCGCGCGGCCAACGGCGACGCCCACATCTCGGTCCGCGGCAAGCTCTACTCGCCCCCGGAGATCTCGGCCCGCGTCCTGATGAAGCTCAAGAAGGCGGCCGAGGACTACCTCGGCGAGACGATCACCGAGGCCGTGATCACCGTCCCCGCCTACTTCAACGACGCCCAGCGCCAGGCGACCAAGGACGCCGGTCGCATCGCCGGCCTCGAGGTCAAGCGCATCGTCAACGAGCCGACCGCGGCCGCGCTGGCCTACGGCCTCGGCAAGGGCAAGACCTCGGGCGCCGAGCAGACCATCGCGGTCTACGACCTCGGCGGCGGCACCTTCGACATCTCGATCCTCGAGGTCGGCGACAACGTGGTCGAGGTCATCTCGACCAACGGCGACACCCACCTCGGCGGCGACGACTTCGACGACCGGATCAGCCGCTGGCTCATCGACGAGTTCAAGAAGGACACCGGCATCGACGTCAGCGGCGACAAGCTGGTCCTCCAGCGCCTCAAGGACGCGGCCGAGAAGGCGAAGATCGAGCTCTCGCAGGCCGTCGAGACCGAGATCAACCTGCCCTTCCTGACCGCCGACGCGACCGGCCCCAAGCACATGCAGATCCGCCTCTCGCGGGCGAAGTTCGAGGCGATGGTCGACGACCTCGTCAAGCGGACGATCGAGCCGGTCAAGAAGGCGCTCGCCGACGCCAAGAAGTCGCCGGCCGAGATCGACGAGGTCCTCCTCGTCGGCGGCTCGACCCGCATCCCCAAGGTCCAGGAGGCGGTCAAGTCCTTCTTCAACAAGGACCCGAACAAGGGCGTCAACCCGGATGAGGTCGTCGGCCTCGGCGCCGCGGTCCAGGCGGGCGTGCTCGCCGGCGACGTCCAGGACATCGTCCTCGTCGACGTCACCCCGCTCAGCCTCGGCATCGAGACCCTCGGCGGCGTGATGACCGTCCTGATCCCGCGCAACACGACGATCCCGACCCGCAAGTCGGAGACCTTCACCACCGCCGCCGACAACCAGTCGTCGGTCGAGGTCCACGTCCTCCAGGGCGAGCGCTCGATGGCCGGGGACAACCGCACCCTCGGCAAGTTCAGCCTCACCGGGATCCCGGCGGCGCCGCGCGGCGTCCCGCAGGTCGAGGTCACCTTCGACATCGACGCCAACGGCATCGTCAACGTCTCGGCGAAGGACAAGGCCACCGGCAAGGAGCAGAAGGTCACGATCACCGTCGGCTCGGGCCTCAACGAGAACGAGATCCAGCGGATGGTCGACGACGCGGCGAAGTTCGCCGACGACGACAAGAAGCGCCGCGAGGCGGTCGAGAACAAGAACTCGCTCGAGGCGATGGTCCTCCAGACCGAGAAGCTCCTCAGCGAGAACGGCGACAAGATCCCGGCCGACGCCAAGGGCGAGGTCGACGCGGCGCTCAGCGACGCCAAGTCGGCGCTCGACTCGAACGACAACGACCGGATCGTCTCGGCCAAGGAGCGCCTCACCCAGGCCTCCCACAAGCTCGCGCAGTCGATGTACGGCCAGCCGGGCGGTGGCGCGCCGGGTGGTGACGCTGGCGGCGGCGCCGGGCCCCAGCAGGAGCAGGCGCAGTCGGGCGGCGGCGATGGCGACGTCATCGACGCGGAGTTCGAGGAGAAGAACTAGCGCCCAGCCCGGGACCTCCGGGTCCCTGAGGAGGGCGGGCTCGCCGGTCGGCGAGTCCGCCCTCATCCAATTCGGGCTCGCCCGTCCTGGCGTCGGATCGACGAGGACGGCCGCCGGCTCGGAGCCTTGGTGGCCGCCGGGCGCCTGACGGACGCGCCTGACGCTCGCGCTCGATCGCGGCGCCGCGCCGCGTCGAGATCTCGCGCGCAGGGCCCCAGCCGGCTATCCTGGTCGCCATGGGAACGTGGCGCAGGGTGGCGTCGTGCCTCGCCCTCGCGGCGACGCTCGGGGGCCTCCTGAGCTGCGCCGGCGCCAACCTCTGGACCGACTGGACCAGCGTCTCGACCGGCCACTCGAACCGCGGTCGCCTCCGGCGCCCGGTGAAGATGCCGAGCGAGGGCCCGGGCTTCCGGGTGCCGACGCGCTGGCGCGATCGCGGGGTCAACTACGGGGTCGAGGAGCTGGTGCTCGCGGTCCAGCGGGCGGCGGCCCTGGTCCACGGGTCGACCGGAGACGCCCTCCTCGGGGTCGCCGACATCAGCCCGCTCGCCGGCGGCCGCTCGCGCTGGCACCGCAGCCACCAGAGCGGCCGCGATGTGGACCTCCTCTTCTACACCGTCGACGACGAGGGCAACCCGCTCGGTCCCTCGGACGACGACATGATCCACTTCGACGCCGAGGGCAAGGCCTACGCCCCCAAGCGCACGGTCTACGACGAGGAGGGGTGGGAGGGCCGCCGCTTCGATCCGGTCCGCAACTGGCTCCTCCTCGAGGCCCTCCTCGGCGATCCGACGATCCGCGTGCAGTGGGTCTTCGTCTCCGACGACCTCCGCGAGATCCTGCTGACCCACGCGATCGAGGCCGGGCGCCCGGCCTGGGCGATCGAATACGCCCGCGTCGTCCTCCGCCAGCCCGCCGACGCGCCGCCCCACGACGATCACTTCCACCTCCGGATCTACTGCTCGCGGAGCGATCGCTTCCACGGATGCGACGACCGCGGGCCGGTCTGGCACCACGAGAAGAAGAGCTTCAAGTACGGCGGCGCCGAGCGCTACGACCCCGTCCTCTGGCGGATGGCGACCGCGACGCCCTACCTCGTCGGCCTCCACTGACCCCGTGTCACCCGCGACCCGACCGATTCACCAACGGGTGAGAGGTCCGCCGGGACGGAACAAGCGCACGCCCGTGCCGACCGACCGCACATGCCCGCGGTCGCCCAGCTTGACAGCCCCATCGACGGGTCGCCACCCTCCAGCCCGGAGATGCGGCGGATCGGGACCTACGAGCTGCTCCGACGCCTCGGCAGCGGCGGGATGGCGGAGGTGTGGATGGCCCGGCGGGTCGCCGCCGAGGGGATCACCAAGTCGGTCGCCCTCAAGCTCCTGACCTCGCGCGCGGGCGACGAGCGCTACCGCCGGATGTTCATCGACGAGGCCCGCCTCTCGATGCTCCTCAACCACTCCAACATCGTCCAGGTCTTCGACGTCGGCGTCGATCAGGGGATCTACTTCCTGGCGATGGAGTGGGTCGACGGGCTCAACCTCGCCCAGCTCCGCGCCGTCGCCGAGGTCCGCGATCTGGCGATCAGCGACGCGCTCGCGGCCCACATCGTCGGCGAGCTCCTGCAGGCCCTCGCGTACGCCCACACGGTCACCCACGAGGGCCGGCCGCTGGCGCTGATCCACCGCGACGTCTCGCCGCAGAACGTCCTCGTCAGCCTCTCCGGCGGGATCAAGCTCGCCGACTTCGGGATCGCCCGCCTCGCCCACGACGAGACCTCGGGGCTCCACGTGAAGGGCAAGCTCCGCTACATGGCCCCGGAGCAGCTCTCGGGGGCCAGCCGGGCGCCGACCGTCGATCTCTACGCGGTCGGGGCGATCCTCCACGAGCTCCTCGGCGGCGTCCGCTTCCGCGAGGGCGACGACGAGGCGGCGATCATCGCCCAGATCAGCGCCGCCGAGATCCCGCCGCTCACCCGCACTGACGTCGCGCCGGAGCTCGAGGCGCTCCGCCGCGGCCTCCTCGAGCCGGATCCCGCGCTGCGGATCCAGAGCGCCGTGGAGGCCCTCGATCGCCTCGCGGCCTGGCCCGGCTACCGCAACGAGACACTCGCCCTTGCGCGCCTCTGCCGGGCCTGCGCGGGCGTCGAGGCCCCGCGCGCGAGCGTCGAGGTCGAGCCCGAGGCCGCCGCCTCGACGATCGTCCAGCTCTACGGCGGGGCGAGCGGGGTGAGCGAGGCGAGCGAGGGCCGACCGCGGCGGCCGAGCCCGATCGCCCTGGCCGCCCTCGGGGGCGTGCTGATCGGCGGGCTCGCGCTCGCGCTGGCGATCTTCGGCGATCGCAGCGCGCCGTCCGAGACGCCCGCGGAGCTGGTCGCGCCGGCGAGGACGCCAGAACGCGCAAATGACGCGACCGCGATCGCGCCGCTTCCTGCGGAGGCCACCGATCTCCTGCCGGTCGCGGCCGCAGGGGAGGGGGCCGCGTCGCCGATCGCCGCGACGATGAGCGCGGGGCCGGAGCCCAGCGAGACGTCGGGCTCGCCCGAGCCCGAGCTCATCCCGCCGTCGCCGGCCGTCCCGGAGGATCTGGAGGAGCCCGACGAGGCGGCGCCCGAGCCCGCCCCGACCAGGGCCCGCGCCCCGACCCCGCGCGCCAGCCAGACGCCAGCCCGCGTCCTCTTCAAGGTCACCGGCGGCAGCGACTCCTTCCTCTACGTCGACGTCCGCCTCCACGGGGCCCGCGGGGAGACCCGCGACTTCGTGGTCGAGCCCCAGCGCGAGGTCCAGCTCGCGCCCGGGCGCTACCGGGTCGAGTATCGGACCCACACGACGCCGCAGTGGCGCTCCGCCGGGGACATCAAGGTCCGGGGCGACGGCGACTACGAGGTCTGGATGAGCCGCGGCGGGGCGGTCCTCCGCGAGTTGGCCGATCCCTAGCGTCGCCGAGGCCGAGGGCAGGAGAGATCTGCCACTGGGATCCATGAGATCTCCGAGGCCAATGAGATCTCTTCGAGCGATCGCGAGATCTCCTCGATCGCTCGAAGAGATCTCGTCGACTCCCCCGCGGTGAGATCTACTCAGGCGCCGGGCGATCCCGCGCACCCGCGCTGATCGCCCCGCCAGAGGCCCCTGGGGGCGCGATCTGCTCGCCTCGCCGGACCACAAGGTCTCGTGATCGCTTCAAGCGATCCCCCAAGATGTTGTGTCTCTTTCCCGGGCGCGCGCTGGCGCTTTGCGATCTCTTGAATCGATCGCGCCGCGAGATCGCGCCGCAGGTGATCACCTCTACGCGTGACGCGATCTCCCGAAGAGACTCCGAGATCTCTCCGCTGCGCTCCTTCTTCGCCGCCTGGGTCGATGTTCAGTCGGATCGGCGAAGGAGGCCGCAGATCGCCGATCTTCGCCACGATTCGCGGTCGCGCGAGCACCAGGCGCGGACCACCAATCTGAATGAACGGACAGTAGGTACTGAACAGCGAAGCAGAACGAGAGCGTCCGAAACTTGAGCTTCTCGGTAGAAAATGCTTCACCGGATCTACTGAGTGGATTACATTGCTGACCACCAAGGTGGTCGATCACCCCAAGGGACTCGGCTGCCTCGACCACTCCGCCACGCACCTCGCCACCGACCTCACCTCGGTACCCGCTCCCGACCCCCTCGCCCCCGCGATCCCGCCCATGCCCGCCGCGCTCACCGAAGCCCAGATCCGCGAGATCGAGGCCGCCTTCCCCGAAGGCCTGAGCTCTCAGCAGCTGGTCTCGGCGTTCGCCGATCACGACGTCCGCTTCAGCGAGGCCAACCTCCGCCGCTACGTCCAGCTCGGCCTGGTCCCGCGCTCGCGCCGGGTCGGCCACAAGGGCAAGCACCTCGGCTCCCACGGGGTCTACCCGCTGCGGGCGGTCCGCCGGATCAACGCCATCAAGAAGCTGATGGCCGAGCGCTACACGATCGAGGAGATCCAGGCGAAGTTCCTGACCTTCAAGGACAGCATCGAGAACCTCGAGGAGGCGATCGATGACCTCGTCCGCGCCTTCGAAGAGAAGCTCGAGAGCGAGGCGCCCTCGCCCCGCCGCGATCGCCTCAGCGACGAGCTGCGGGCGATCCAGGGGAGCGCCCGCGAGCTCGTCACCGGCGTCTACCGCCTCGAGAAGATGTTGATGGCAGCCCAGGGGAGCCGCCGCCCGCGGGGCGGTGGCGCGGCCTCGCCGACCGAGCTGCTTTAGATCGTTCGTCCGCTAACAACCTCAGATCTTCGCTTCGTCTCTCATAGATCGCCGACCGCACCGCTTTGGGCCCGACGCCACAAGGGCCCGCTCGACAACCTCCGATAGCCGACAATTTGGGGCCGACCAGGCGGCCCCGAACGGGGAGTCTCATGCCCAGCACCACCAAGCCGACCGCCGCCCTCGACCACGATCTCGACCTCGACCTCGACCACGACGACGCCGACACCGACGCCTTTGAGCCGGTCGGCAGCGATCCGAAGCCGCTCGTCCGCCGCGCCCGCGCCAAGACGATCGCGATGAAGCGCCTGACCAAGGAGGAGCTGCGGATCGGCGCGCTCCTCTACCCGGAGCGCTCCTACTGGCGGCCCAAGACCCGGGGCGAGTGCGCCAACGTCTCGCGGCCCTGCCCCTACGTCAGCTGCAAGTACCACCTCTACATCGACGTCAACCCGAGCACCGGGAGCATCAAGATCAACTTCCCGGATCTCGAGGTCTGGGAGCTGACCCACTCCTGCGCGCTCGACGTCGCCAACCAGGGCGGCATCACCCTCGAGGAGGTCGGCGAGATCCTCAACCTCACGCGTGAGAGGATCCGGCAGGTCGAGGTCCGCGGGCTCCTCAAGCTCCGCGAGGCCGGCGGCGAGGACATGCTCTCCTACCTCTCGAAGGGCGAGTAGGCGGCCTCGGGGCCGCCCCCCGCCGGCGCGCGCGCGCGGTTGACCGGCGGCGGGGGAGGGTGCTAGGGGCCTCGCCCGTGGTCGCCGTCCAACTCCCCCCGATCCGCCGGGCCCTGGTCTCCGTCAGCGACAAGCGCGGGCTCGACGTCCTCTCCCAGATCCTGATCGACGCGCAGGTCGAGGTGCTCTCGACCGGCGGGACCTACAAGGCCCTCCGCGGCCACGGTGTCGAGGTCGTCAAGGTCAGCGAGTACACCGGCGCGCCGGAGATCCTCGACGGCCGGGTCAAGACCCTCCACCCGAAGATCCACGGCGGGATCCTGGCGCTGCCGACCCCCGAGCACGACGCCGAGCTCCGCCTCCACGGGATCGCGGCGATCGACCTTGTGGTCGTCAACCTCTACCCCTTCCGCGAGGTGATCCGCCGCCCCGGCTGCACCTTCGACGACGCGGTCGAGAACATCGACATCGGCGGGCCGTCGATGGTCCGCGCGGCCGCGAAGAACTGGCAGCGGGTCGCGGTGATCGTCGATCCCGAGGACTACGCGCTCCTCGGCGAGGCGCTCCGCGACAACGGCAACCGCCTCCCGGAGGCGCTCCGTCGCCGCCTCGCCCGCAAGGCCTTCGCCCACACCGCGACCTACGACGCGGCGATCGCCACCTACCTCCAGGGCTACGACGACGCCGGCGAGGCGATCACCTCGGCGGCGATCGGCGAGCGGATCTTCGTGGTCGGCGAGGCCGCCGGCGAGCTCCGCTACGGCGAGAACCCCCACCAGGAGGCGGCGGTGATGAAGGTCGCCGGCGCCGACGAGCCGGCCTCGCTGGCCGGCGCGCGCCAGCACCAGGGCAAGCCGCTCAGCTACAACAACCTCCTCGACGCCGACGGCGCGGTCTCGCTGATCCGCGACCTCGCGCCGCTCGGGACCGCGGCCGCGGTGATCAAGCATGTCTCGCCCTGCGGGGCCGCGCTCACCCCTGGCGACGCGCCCCTCGTCGAGGTCTACGCCCGCGCCCGCGCCTGCGACCCGGAGAGCGCCTTCGGGGGGATCGTCGCGCTCTCCCGCGAGGTCGACGAGGCGACCGCCCAGGAGCTGGTCTCGACCTTCCTCGAGGTCGTGATCGCGCCGGCCTACTCGGCCGCCGCGCTGGCGATCCTGGCGTCGAAGAAGAACCTCCGGGTCCTCGAGATGGCCGATCTCCTGGCGCCGCCGCCCGCGATCGCGCCGCTGCGGCTCCGCTCGATCAGCGGCGGCCTCCTGGTCCAGCGCGACGATCAGATCGCGGTCAGCGCGGCCGCGGCCAAGGTCGTCAGCCAGCGGGCGCCGAGCGCCGACGAGCTCGTCGATCTCGAGATCGCGCTCCGGGTCGGCAAGGCGGTCCGCTCGAACGCGATCGTCATCGCCCGCGGGGGCGCGAGCGTCGGCATCGGCGGCGGCCAGACCTCGCGGGTCGAGGCGGTGCGGCAGGCGACGACCCGGGCGGGCGAGCGGGCGAAGGGGGCGGTGATGGCCTCCGACGCCTTCTTCCCCTTCCGCGACAGCATCGATCGGGCGGCCGAGGCCGGGATCACCGCGATCATCCAGCCGGGCGGGTCGATCCGCGACGCCGAGTCGATCGCCGCCGCGGACGAGCACGGGATCGCCATGGTCTTCACCGGCGAGCGCCACTTCCGGCACTGAGCCGGCGACGGACGGACGATGGAGGGCGCGGCGATGAGCGCGGACGCGGAGAGGCCCCTGAAGATCCTGATCGTCGGCGGCGGCGGCCGCGAGCACGCGCTCGCCTGGCGCTGCGTCGTCGAGGGCCACGACGTCGAGGTCGCCCCCGGGAGCGACGGGATCGCCGAGGACGCGGCCTGCGTGGCGATCGCGGCCGACGACCACGCCGGGCTCATCGCCCACGCGCGCGCGAACGCGGTCGATCTCGTGATCGTCGGCCCCGAGCAGCCGCTGGTCGACGGCCTCGCCGATCGCCTGCGGGAGGCCGGGATCGCGGTCCTCGGCCCCTCGGCGGCGGCCGCTCGCCTCGAGGGCTCGAAGGCCGAGGCCAAGGCCTTCATGGCCCGCCACGGGATCCCGACCGCCGCCTACCACACCGTCGCCAGCCTCGACGAGGGCCGGGCCGCGCTCCAGCGCTTCGCCCGTCCGCCGGTGGTCAAGGCCAGCGGCCTCGCGGCCGGCAAGGGGGTGACGGTCGCCGCCACCTTCGCCGAGGCCGAGGAGGCGCTTCGGGCATGTCTCGAAGGACAGGCCTTTGGCGACGCCGGGGCGACCGTGGTCCTCGAGGAGCGCCTCGAGGGCGAGGAGGCGTCCTTCTTCGTCCTCAGCGACGGCGCCCGGGCCCGCACCTTCGTCGCCGCCCAGGATCACAAGCGCCTCGGCGACGGCGATCAGGGGCCGAACACCGGCGGCATGGGGGCCTACTGCCCGGCGCCGGTCTGCACGCCGGCGGTCCACGAGCGGGTGATGGCGACGATCGTCGAGCCCACCCTCGCCGGGCTCCGGGCCGAGGGCACGCCCTTCGTCGGCGTCCTCTTCGTCGGCCTGATGATCGACGCCGACGGGATCCCGCGGGTGATCGAGTACAACGTCCGCTTCGGCGATCCCGAGGCGCAGCCGCTCCTCTTCGGCGCCGACGAGCCGGTGGTCCCGCACCTCCACGCGGCCGCCCGCGGCGAGCTCACGCCCGGGGTCATCCGCGGCCGGGCGGCGGCGAGCGTCGTCTTCGCGTCGGCGGGCTACCCCGCGGGGAGCACCCGGGGCTCGCGGATCCGCGGCCTCGAGGCGCTCCAGGGCGCGCCGGATCTCAAGGTCTTTCACGCCGGCACCCGCCGGGGCGCGGGCGGCTGGGAGACCAACGGCGGTCGGGTGCTCGGCGTCTGCGCCCGCGGGGACGACCTCCGGCAGGCGATCGCCCGGGCCTACGAGGGGTGCGCGGCGCTCTCGTTCGACGGGATGCAGCTCCGCCACGACATCGGCGCGCGCGCGCTCCGGCGGCGCTAGCCCGCGCCTCGCACCTCGCCTCGCCTCGCGTGAGCGCGAACGCTCGGCGCTCGCTGACGAGCGAGCGCGCGGGCATGGCGCAGAGGTCCGCAGCGCTCTCGCCATCACGCGCTTCGCGCGGCCGCGCGGTGACGGTGGACGGTCGGGCCCGCCGCGCGGTATGAGGGGGCCCAAATGGCGCTTATCCGTCCGTTCTGCGGCCTCCGGTACAACCTCGACGTGGCTGGCGACGCCTCCCAGCTCCTCGCGCCGCCCTACGACGTCGTCGACGCGGCCGGCCGGGCCGAGATCGGCGCGCGCTCGCCCCACAACTGCATCCACGTGATCCTCCCGGAGGGGGAGGGCGACGCCCGCTACCGCAACGGCGCCGCCCGCTTCGCCGCCCTCCAGTCCGAGGGCGCGCTCCTCCGCGATCCCAAGCCGGGCCTCTATGTCTACCACCAGACCTTCGAGTCCGAGGGCCAGACGTACACCCGCAAGGGCTTCGTCGCGCTCGTCGAGCTGACCCGCTTCGGCGCCGGCCCGGTGCTCCCGCACGAGCGCACCCTGAGCGGCCCCAAAGAGGATCGCCTGAAGCTCATGCGCGCCTGCATGGCCCACCTCGAGCTGGTCTTCGGGCTCTTCGCCGACCCTGAGCGCCGCTGGGAGGCGGCGGTCGAGCCGGCGCTCGGCGAGCCGGTCCTCAGCGCCGAGCTCGATGGGATCGGCCACGTCCTCTACCGGGTCAGCGATCCCGCGGCGATCGCCGCGGTCACCGATCTCCTCGCCGACCGCTCGATCTACATCGCCGACGGCCACCACCGCTACGAGACGATGTGCAACTTTCGCGAGGAGCTCGAGGCCAAGGGCTTCGGCGAGTCCGCGCGCTTCGGGATGATCTACCTCTCCAACCTCGACGACCCCGGCCTCGTCGTCCTGCCGACCCACCGCCTGGTCCACGGCGTCGCCGGCTTCGACCTCGGGCGGGCGCTCGCCGAGCTCGGCGAGGTCTTCGAGAGCGCGCGCGAGCCGCTGCCGGCCGACGCCCTCGCCCTGCGGGCGCGCCTCCAGGAGGCCGGCGCCAGCGGGGCCGCCTTCGGCCTGGCGATCCCCGGATCCGGCGAGCTCCACATCCTGACCCTTCGGTCAGGCTTTGATCCGGCGGCGGTCGGCCTCGGCGCGCTCCCGCCGGCGCTCCAGCGCCTCGACGTCGTCCTCCTCCACGAGCTGATCCTCGATCGCGGCCTCGGGATCACCCGCGAGGCCCAGGCCTCGCTGACCAACCTCCACTACTACAAGTCGACCGAGAAGGCGCTCGCGGTCGCGGAGCAGGGCTCCGACGAGATCCAGCTGGTCTGCTTCATGAACGCGACGCCGGTCGCCGACGTCGTCGCGGTCTGCGACAGCGGCGAGGTGATGCCGCAGAAGAGCACCTTCTTCTACCCGAAGATCCCCACCGGGCTGGTCTTCAACGATCTCGGCCGCGGGCTCGCCAAATGACCCGCGCGTCGACCTTCGCGCCCCTCCCGCCCGGGGCGCGCGATCTCCTGCCGCCGGTGCTCGGGCGCCGGCGGGCGCTCACCGAGCGCCTCCTCGGGATCTTCGAGTCCTGGGGCTACGAGCAGGTGGCGACGCCGGCGGTCGAGTACTTCGAGGTCTTCGGACGCGGCCTCACCGAGGGCGAGCGGCAGCGCTGCCTCCGCTTCATCGCCCCCGGCGACGGCGAGATCGTCGCCCTCCGCTCCGACGTCACCCCGCAGATCGCCCGCCTCGTCGCCCAGCACCTCGGCGATCGCCTCGCCGCCGGCGAGCTCCTCCGCCTGAGCTACGCGGCCGACGTGATCCGGGCGCCGCTCCGCGCCGGCGAGGCGGCCGAGGAGCACCAGGTCGGCGTCGAGCTGATCGGCGACGTGAGCGCGGGCGCCGACGCCGAGCTCATCGCCCTCGGCCACGAGGCGCTGGTCGCCGCCGGGGTCGAGGGGCTGGTCCTCGATCTCGCCCACGTCGGCGTCGCCGGGGCGCTCCTCGATGAGCTCGATCTCGAGGACGCGGATCGCCGGGCGCTGATCACCCGCCTCGCCCGCAAGGACCTCGCGGGGATCGACGGGATCCTGGCGGCCGCCGGTCGAGCGCCGGCCGCCCGCGCGGCCGCGCTCGCGCTCGCCCGCCTCCACGGCGGCGTCGACGTCCTCGGCGAGGCCCGGCGCCGCCTCGGCGCGGTCGCCAGCGGCCCGCTCGCGGAGGTTGAGGCGGCGGTCGAGGCCCTCGCCGCCGCCGCGCCGGCGGTCCTCGATCGCCTCACCCTCGATCTCGGCGAGGTCCGCGGCCACGACTACTACTCCGGGCTCCGGCTCCGCGGCTGGGCGCCGGGGGCCTCGCGGCCGCTCCTCCGCGGCGGCCGCTACGATCGCCTCCTCCGGCGCTACGGCGTCGACGCGCCGGCGACCGGCCTGGTGATCGATCTCGATGTCGCGCTCGGACTGTCCCAAGAGACAGCTAACGATCGGCGCCGCGGCGCCTGCCTGATCGCCGCCGAGGGGGGCGACCCCGGGCTCCGGGCGATCGCCGACGCCGAGGCCCGCCGGGCGCGGGCGCGGGGGCTGCGGGCGTGGGTCGAGCCGGGCCTCGATCGAGCCGGGGCCGAGGCCGTCGCCGCGCGGGTCGGTGCAGAGCATGTGATCACCGTCGCCGCCGGCGACACCGACGAAGCGAAGGTCCGCCGCTGGCGGCGACGCGATGGCGGCTGGGAGCCCCTGGCCGCGGAGGAGAGGAGCGAGAGATGAGCACGTTGGTCGTCGTCGGCGCCCAGTGGGGCGATGAGGGCAAGGGCAAGGTGGTCGACGCGCTGGCGAGCCGCGCCGATCTGGTCGCCCGCTTCGCCGGGGGGAACAACGCCGGGCACACCCTGGTGGTCGGCTCCAAGAAGATCGTCACCCACCTCGTGCCCTCGGGGTGCGCCTACCCGGGGACGCTCTGTGTCCTCGGCGCGGGGATGGTGATCGACCCCGAGGTCTTCCGTCAGGAGATCACCGCGCTGCAGAAGAGCGGGATGCTCCTCGGCTCGGAGCTCCGGGTCTCGCTCGACGCCCACGTGATCTTCCCCTTCCACCGCTGGCTCGACGGCCTCCGCGAGGACCAGCACGGGGCCACCAAGATCGGCACGACCCGCCGCGGGATCGGCCCGGCCTACGAGGCCAAGGCCGCGCGCCGCGGGATCCGGGTCCGCGATCTACTGATCCCGGAGCGCCTGCGGGCGCGCCTCGAGCTCAACGCCGGGCCGGTGAACGCGGAGTTTGAGCGCTGCGGCGGCGAGGATCGCCTCGACGTCGACGCCGAGCTCGCGCGCGCGACCGGCTGGGTGGTCTGGCTGCGGCCGCTCCTCTGCGACGCCGGCTCGCTCGTCGACGAGGCGATCCGCGGCGGCAAGCGGGTGCTCATCGAGGGCGCGCAGGGGGCCCTCCTCGATCTCGATCACGGCACCTATCCCTTCGTGACCTCGTCGACGACGCTCGCCGGCGGCGCCTGCTCGGGCCTCGGGATCGGCCCGACGGCGATCGACGGGGTCTGGGGGATCACCAAGGCCTACGCGACCCGGGTCGGCGCCGGTCCCTTCCCGACCCGCCTCGACGGCCCGCTCGGCGACGCGCTGCGGCGCGCGGGCGACGAGTTCGGGGCGACCACCGGCCGCCCGCGCGACTGCGGCTGGCTCGATCTCCCGGCGCTCCGCTACGCCGCGCGCCGCAACGGCCTCACCGGGCTCTGCGTCACCAAGCTCGACGTCCTGGCGAAGATGCCCGAGGTCTCGATCTGCCGGAGCTACGCCGACGGCGTCACCCCGGGGACGGACGAGCTCGAGCTTGCGCTGCCGATCCTCGAGCGGGTGTCGGGGTGGGGAGATCCGATCCTCGCCCAGCGGATCGCCGAGGCGCGCCGGCTGGAGGATCTCCCCGCGCCCGCGCGCGCGTACCTGGACATCATTTCAGAAGAGACCGGGGTGCCGATCGCGCTGGTCTCGGTCGGGCCCGGCCGTGACCAGACCATTTTCCTGAGCGAGGCGTTCTAGCCCCGGCCGCGCACGAAATGGTTCGGCTGCGGCGCCGGAGAGCCCGGCGAGGGCCCTCATCCGACGTCGTCATGCGGGAGGCGCGCGAAAACGCTGGCCGGCGAACGGTGACGCTCTCATCCCCCCTTGCCCAAGCCCACCCCACCAAATGACGCTCGAATCGCCTTCGCTGCGAGGAGAGGTCGCCGCCCACGCCGCTCTCGCCCGCCGCGTGGGTTGTTGTACCCACTACCGCCTTTCCCTATACTGACGGCCCCGCGGACGTTGTGGGTTCAATAAGGGTGCCTTCGCACCGTGGAGGGCGACTCCCAGGAAGCACGCTCATGAAGATCGAATGCGACAAGTGCGGAGCCAAATACTCGATCGCGGACGACAAGGTCCGCGGCAAGACTTTCAAGATCCGCTGCAAGAAGTGCAGCAACGTCATCATCGTCCGCGACAAGGCGGAGGGTGGCGGCGCTGACGAGGCGGCGGCTTCCGAGCAGGAGCAGGAGCAAGACGCCGGCGGGGGCGAGGCCGGATGGCACCTCGCGATCGACGGCGAGACCGTCGGCCCGCTGAGCGAGCAGGAGGTGCGTGATCGTTTCGCCGCCGGCGAGATCGATCGTGAGACCTCGGTCTGGCAGGAGGGCTTCGACGACTGGCTGCCCCTCGGCGACGTCGACACCTTTGGTGATCTCGCGGCGAGCTCGTCGGCTGCGGCCCCGGCTGCGGCTGCGGCCGCGGCTGCGGCTGCGGTCGCCGCGTCGGATCCCTTCGCCGGTGGTGACGAGGACTACGGCGTGTCGTCTCGCTTCTCGGAGCCGGAGCCGGAGCCGGAGCCCGCGCCCGCGCCCGCGCCCGCCTCTCGTGCGGCGCCGGAGCCGGTCGCTGCCTCGCACGGCGCCTCGCCGCGCGTCGCCAACCTGACCGGCGCGCGCAACGAGAACTCGGTGCTCTTCTCGCTCGACAGCCTCTCGGCGGTGGCGATGGGCAACCGCGGCGGCGGCGGCGGTGGTGGTGGCGGCGGTGCGGCTGCGGACGCGGCCCTCGCCGGCCCGTCGTTCTCGGTCGCGCCGGCCTCGAGCGCGCCGTCGCAGACCACCGCGACCGGCGAGGGCTCGGGCCTCATCGACATCCGGGCGATGAGCGCGATGCTCGGTGACGGCGGCGGCGGTGGCGGTGACGCTGGCGGCGGTGGCGGTGGTGGTGAGCCCGGCTTCGGCGACGCCGCGATCCCCAGCTTCGGCGGCGGCTTCGGCGGCCTCGCGGCTGCGCCGCTGAGCCTTGCGACCCCCGAGAGCGACGCTCCGATCGCCGCGCCCGAGCCCGTGAAGTCGTCGAACGGCCCGCTCTACGCGCTGATCGGCGTCCTCGCGCTCGGCCTCCTCGGGATCACCGGCTACATCCTCACCCGTCCGCCGCCGGAGCCGCAGACGATCGAGAAGATCACGGTCGTCCAGGGCGCTTCGAAGGCTGACGACGAGGACGAGGACTCGCCGAAGAAGAAGAAGAAGAAGAAGGCCGACGAGGAAGAGGACGACGAGGAGGAGGGCGACGCCGAGGGCGAAGAGGCCGCCGACTCGGCTGGCGGCACCAAGTCGACCAAGAAGGGCTCGACCAAGAAGGGCTCGACCAAGAAGGGCTCGACCGACGCGAAGGCCGAGGGCGGCGCGGCGGCTGGCGACGGCGGCGCGGCCAAGGCTCCGCCGAAGGAGGAGAAGCCGAAGGAGGAGGACGTCTCGGTCGACTGCCTCCTCGACCCGAGCAAGTGCAAGAAGGGCGGCAGCTCCAAGCCGAGCGGCGGCTCCTCGGGTGGCTCGTCGGCGCCGCCAGCGGGCGGCTCGCAGCCGGCGAAGCTCTCCGCCGACGACATCAAGGCCGGCATCGCCAGCGCCAAGTCGTCCGCCGAGAGCAAGTGCAAGAGCAAGTCGAAGGGCGGCGAGAAGGTCGTCGTCAAGATCTCGATCGAGGGATCGTCGGGCAAGGTCCTCTCGGCCACGGCCGACGGCACCCCGCTCGGCGACTGCGTCGCCTCCGAGCTCAAGAACGCGAAGTTCAAGACCTTCTCGGCGCCGCAGCAGGGCGCTCAGGTCTCGGTCCGCTTCTAGCGGTCCAGCCCCGCTGGGCGGAGGAGGGGCGTCCCACGGGGCGCCCCTCTTCAATTGGGCGAGATTGCCCGGCCAGGGCGCCGGACAGGCGGCCGGGGGCCCCGCCGGCCTCCGGCGCCGTCACCTCCGGCGGGCAGACGATCCACCCACGACTTCTGTCACGCACTCCTAGGCAGCGGCCGGGAAATGCGGCAGGGTAGTGGAGGCACCCGGGCAGGGATCGAGCGATCTTTTTGGGAGGCTGGAGAGATCGATCATCTTGGCCCATGCGTTGCGGGGCGGGGGTCCCACGACGCCCAGAAATTTCACGTCGACTGACCTGAGAGGAGAGACTTCGAGATGGCCGACCGCGATGAGAACTCTGCACTGATCGCACTCGCTGAGCTCCGCAACCTCGAGGCGGACCGCGTCGCCGCCGAGGAGGCGAAGCGCCGCGCGAAGGAGGACGCCGAGCGCAAGGCTCGCGAGGACGCCGAGCGCAAGGCCCGTGAGGAGGCCGAGCGCCGCGCGAAGGAGGAAGCCGATCGGATCGCCCGCGAGCTGGCCGAGCAGGAGGCGCGCGATCGTGAGGAGCGGCTCCGCCTCCAGGAGGCCGAGCTCCGCGCCCGCGCCGAGCAGGAGGCCCGCCTCCGCGAGGAGCAGATGCGCCTCGACGCCCAGATCAAGATGACCGAGAAGAAGGCGCGGCCGCTCTGGCTGACCGTGACGCCGATCGTCCTCGGCATCGGCCTGATCATCGGCGGCTACTTCGCCTGGACGACGATCGAGGAGCGCGACCAGCAGGCGTCGGCCGAGCGCGCCGCCGCGGCCCAGCGCGACGCCGAGAACAAGAAGGCCCTCGAGACCCTCATGGCCGAGCTCAACGAGCTCAAGGCCGAGCAGGAGCGCCTCGAGAAGGAGCGCAAGGAGCTCGACTCCAAGCTCGCCGAGGTCCAGGACGAGACCGAGCGCCAGAAGCTGCTGGCGGAGAAGGCCGCCCTCGACGCGCAGCTCGCCGACAACAAGGCGAAGCAGTCGAAGAACAAGAAGAAGTCGAACACCGGCGACTCGGGCAGCGGCGAGGCCCCGAAGAAGAAGCCGGCGATCGAGGTCAAGAAGACCGACGATCCGCTCGACGGCCTCTAGGCCCGCGGCGGGGCGAGCCCGCTGTGGCCCCCCCAAGTGTGTCGGGGGGCCCCTCCAGGGCAAACGAAGAGCGACCGGACAAGACCTCTTGCCCGGTCGCTCTCTTTCGTGATACCTAAGCGTCCCTCTGCCGGCCTGGTCGCCAAGTGGTAAGGCAGAGCTCTGCAAAAGCTCCACGCGCCGGTTCAAATCCGGCCCAGGCCTTCGGGGCCCCTGCGACGCGCAGGGGCCCCTTTTCTTTTTCGAAGCGGCGAGCCCGGCGCGCCCAGCTCAGCGGCCAGCGGCCTTCACCGGCGCCGGCCGCTGGGGCTCCCGTGGGAGCTCGTTGGCCTCGAGGTAGTGGAGCGCCATGTCGTACTCGAAGAAGCTCATCATCCCGGTGGCGATGACCTTCTGGAGGAGCTCGCGCCCGCCCTTCGCGTTGCCGCTCCGCCAGCGCCGGAGGCCCTCGTAGAAGTAGGCCTCGGCCTTCTCGCCGGGGTCGGCGGCGGTCTTGAGGAGCTCTTCGAAGGAGAGCTTGCCCTGGGCGTGGAGGGCGAGCTTCTGCGGCCAGGGATCGGCCTTGTAGGTCCGGAGGAAGGCGGCCGCCTCGCGGTCCTCCTCACGACCTTGCCGAAGGGCCAGGTCGACGATCCAGAGGCTGAAGTAGAGCTTGAGGGTCTCGCGGATCTCGTCGCGGCCGAGGACCTGGTGGTAGATCTCGCGGGCCTCGTCGTAGTAGCCGTGGCTGACCACGAAGAGCATCGGCGTCGTGTAGGCGTCGGGGAGATCGGGGGTGGTCAGGCGCGCCTGCCGGAAGTCGGCCATCGCCAGCTCGACGTCGCCGAGCGCGAAGAGGATCTTTCCCCGCTCGATCAGGTGGGCGCTCCGCTCGTCGTCCTCGAGGCTCGGGAAGGCGATCAGCGAATTGAGCTGGCGGAGCGCGACGCGGAGGTGCTCCTCGCCGGGCGCCTTCTTGCCCTGACGGAGGAAGATCTGCCCGAGGTGGGCGTGGGCGGCGATCTCCCAGCGGAGGCGGCTGAGCTGGCTCTCGAAGGGGAGGTCGATCATCCCCTCGAAGGCCTGGACGGCGGCGTCGAGGTGATCGCGCTTGAGTTCGATGGTCCCGAGGAGGAAGAGCGAGTTGGGGACCGGCTCGATCTTCAGGCTGCGGTCGAGGAGGGCCTTGGCGGGGTCGATCCGCCCGGCGTTGTAGTAGGCCTGGGCGACGGTGACGTAGGCCTCGGGGAGCCCCGGCCGGATCGGCCGATCGCGCCAGAGCTCGGCGGCCCGGCGGTGGAGCTTCTCGATCTCCGCGAGGCGGGCCTCGGCGGCGTCGGTGTCCCGCGACGCCAGGCGATCGAGGCTCATCTGCTCGAGCATGGCGAGCTCCTCCCAGGCGTCGAAGATGTCCTCCTTGAGGCGCAGCGTCTCGCGGAAGTGGTGGATCGACGCGTCGATGAGGCCGGCCTGGCGGAGCGCGCGGGCGAGGAGGAGGTGGGCGAAGGGATCGTCGGGGAAGCGCGCGATCGCCCGGCGCGCGAGGTTGTCGACGATCCCCCAGCCCTGGACGAAGAACGAGGGCGGGATCCGCGAGAACTCGTCGGGGGTCTCGGGGACGAACTGGGCGGCGAGGGTGAGGATCTCCGAGGCGCTGCGCTCGCTCTTCTGCGCCTTGTCGATGAACTCCATCATCTTCCGGGTGGCGACGTCGGGGTTGATCTTCTTGAGGGCGGCGATCGCCCCGTCGAAGTCGTCGGCCCGGAGGTAGAGGCGGATCAGGAGGTAGCCGGTGACCTCGGCCCGCTGGCGGGCGGCGAGGCCGATCTCGGCGCCGCGATCGATCGCCGCGATCGCGGCGTCGTAGCGCGCGAGGTAGAGGTCGGAGAGGCGCTGGACCACGAAGGGGGAGGGGAAGACCGCGGCCGTCTCCTCGAGGGTCTCCTCGAGCTCCTCGTGGCGGAGGATCGCCTCCTCGGAGAAGACGCTGTTGCGGAGGATCCACTCCTCGAGGTCGCGCCACTGGGTGAGCGCGCGCTCGCGGGCCTTGGCGCCGCCGAAGTGCTGCTCGGCGGCGAGGGCGAGCATCGCCGGGGCCTCGTTGCCGCGGCGGGCGGCGGCCGCGTAGACCTTGTGGGCGGCCGCGGCGATCGCCGGCGCCGGCGCGCCCGCGCCGCGGCGGAGCTCGTTCGGGGTGTAGAGATCGACGAGGAAGTTGAGCGCGCTGATCGCCTCGTCGTGGCGCTCGTCCTTCATCTGGCGCTCGAGGTAGCCGACCAGGAAGTCCGCGAGGCGCCCGCGGATCTCGTCGCGCTGCGGGTGATCGGCCTCGAGGAGGGCGTAGCGGTTGCGGAGCTCGGCGAAGGCGTCGAGGTCGGCCAGCTTCGCCGGGACCTCGACCCGGGGGTAGGCGGGCTCAGAGCCCTTCTTCGCCCGATTGGCGCAGCCAGGGAAGACCGCGGACCCTGCGAGGAGGGCGGCGGCCAGGACGAAGGGCCGAAGTCGCACGGCCCTAGTCTACGCGCCCCGGGGGGGCCTTGCCAGCCGGGCGGCGGCGCTCACTCGACCCCCAGCGAGCGCTCCGACCAGCGGAGCGCGAGCATGAAGGTGTGGACGAAGCCGGTGTACATGCCGGCGTTGGTCGGGCGCCCGCGCCCCGCGAGGATCGCCGCGGCCTCCGGGCTGTTGAGGTCGCCGCCCTTCTCATCAAAGGTGAGGGCCGCGCCGGGATCGAAGGCCGCGTCGCCGCCGCGCACGCGGGTCGGCAGGTAGGCGTCGAAGCCGTAGCCCGGGATCAGCTGGAAGTCGCTCTGGCGGAGGCGGAGCGCGGAGCCGATCGTCAGGCCGAAGCGCCAGGCGTCGTGGGCGGCGGCCGAGCTCGCCTCCGGCCGCACCGCCGGTGACGCCGTGTGGGCGCCGCCGACCACCGTCAGCGTCGAGCGCAGGCTGTAGGTCGCGTAGACGTCGAGGCCGAAGCGGTCCTGGAGGCCGCGGTAGCGGGTCGTGGTCGGCAGGAGGACGCTGTTGCGATCGAGGCCGACCAGGCTCAGGTGCTGCGCGCCCGCGTCCGTGCACTGCCGCACCCCCTTGGCGCCGGTGAGCGAGTCGGCGCAGAGGTCGATCCAGTAGAGGTTGGTGTCGATGTGGAAGAGGCGGTTGGGGCCCAGGGTGAAGGCCGCGCCGACGGCCAGCTCCTGCGGCAGGCGCTGGGTCAGGGTCGCGTCGATCGGCGTCGCCACCGAGCAGGGGAGGACGTCATTCGCCGCGACGTCGATCTCCTCCGGGCGGCAGACGACCGCGTCGCCGCTCAGGGTGACCGTCCCGCCGTCGAGGAGCGGCCGCGTCCGCCAGCGGAGGCCGAGGGTGATCCGCTCGCTGAGGTCGATCGCCGCCCCGAAGGTCAGCGCGAGATCGAAGCCGGACTCGCGGTTCCCCGAGGAGCGGAGCCAGGCCGTCCGCCCGCGGAAGCCGAGGCGCTCGTCGCAGGTCGGGTTCTCGACGCGGTTGCAGCGGATCGTCGACTCCTCGATGTGGCTGCCGCTGACCACCGTGCTGTTGTCGTAGGCGAAGCGGGCGCGGAGGCGCGGGAAGTGGAAGCCGACGCCGAGCTTGAGGCGGCCGAGGAGGTTCCAGGCGACCGCGACCGAGACGTCCGTGCGGGTCGTCGTCGCGCCGCCGTTGAGCCGGCAGATCTCGCTGTCCTGGCGGGTGCAGAGGAGGGGCGGGCGATCGGGCTCGGGCGCGAGGTGGTAGCGGAGGGAGGGATCGCTGTCGAGGCGGTAGGTCGACCCGAGATCGTAGGCGGCGATCGCCACCGCGAAGGGCTCGAGGTAGACGCCCCCGCCGACGAAGTAGCCGAAGCCGGGGTTGAGCAGCGTGCTCCGCTCGCCGAGGGTCCCGTCGGGGATCCCGCGCGCGTCGACGCCGTCGCGGCGGATGATCTGGTGGTCGAGCGCGCCGCCGACCGATCCCTGGAGGCGCAGGCCGCTGAGGCCCGCGAGCATCGCTGGATTATGATGGATCGCGGTAAGAGCGCGGGTCGCTGCGCCCTGGGCCTCGGGTCCTCCGAGGCGCGGCGCTTGCCCTGGAAAGGCCCAGGCCTCGCCCTCGCCCGCGCTGAGGGCGAAAAGCGCCGTCACCGCGGCGAACGCGAGACGCGGCGGAGGCCGCCGCCCGGCTCCCCGGCGCTCGTGCATCCGCGCCAGGATAACCCGAGACGCCGCGACTCAAGGTGTTGAGCGCTCGCTCGCCCGGGCCGGCGCCCCGTTGACCCTTTTTCCCGACGAAACTACGATGCGGGGGTCCCGCTGCCACCACCCGGCGTGGTTTGGGTGCTGGCGGCCCTCGCGGGGGAGTGCATGAGCAAGACGCTGCGACAGTTCCAATGTCGAGATGACCTCTGGACGCGGGTTGAGGCCCTGGCCAAGCGGCGCGGGATCTCGCCCGACGACATCATTCAGGCCGCCCTCCTCCAACTCTTCAAGTCCGGCAAGAAGAAGGAAGCGAACGAGGACACGCCGCCGCCGCCGCCCTCGCGCTCGGCCGCTGCGACGACGCCGAGGCCGGCGCCTCCGCCGAGCGCGTCGACGGCTCAGCGTCCGGTCCCGCGGGGGCTCCCGCGGCCGACCTCGGCGCCAGCGCCTGCTCCGGGGGCGAGCGCCTCGGGGGTCAAGCCCTCGCTGCCGCGCCCGACCTCGAGCTCGCCGCGGCTGCCTCCGCCCTCGTCGTCGGCGTCGCGCGCCCAGCCGCAGACCCGGCCGCTCTACCTCTGCTTTGAGAACCAGTGGTACGTGGTCGACAAGGAGGAGTTCGTGATCGGCCGCGGCGCCAAGTACTCGGACCTGCCGATCAAGGACGCCAACATCTCGCGCCGTCACTGCGCGATCGTCCGCCGCGGCGCCGACTACTTCATCAAGGATCTCGGCAGCACCAACGGCGTCGAGTTCGGCGGCGAGCGGGTCGACAACCACCGGATCGCCGAGGGCAGCGTCTACTACCTCTGCGATCACGAGCTCCGCTTCTCGTTCAACGCCCCCGCCTAGTTCGGGGGCGGCGCGTCGCCGAGCCAAGCGCGGCCGTCCGGGCGATCGGGCGGCCGCGTCTGTCCAGGGAGGACCATGAGCACCGTGTCGATCGCCGCTGGAGCGCCGCTCCATCGCCTCCATGAGCTCCTCCGGGGCGCGGCGATCGACGGCTTCGCGGGCGTGATGTCCGAAGGGCTAGGTGCGGCGCTGCGCTCGGCGACCGACGCGCTCGCGGCCACGACCGCCCTCGAGGCGCCCTGGGATCAGCAGCTCCGCCACTTCCGCGGCGGCCTCGATCGCTTCGAGGAGCGCGGGCAGCACGATCGATCGAAGGTCGTCGCCCACGGGCTGCGGATCGTCGCGGTCTGCGGGCGAGCGGCCGCGGCCCCGAGCGGCGGGCGCCGGCGCGTGATCTCAGGGCCAACGCGGGCGCCGGCGCGGGGCGCTCGGGGCCGCGGCCGCGGGCGGCGAGCGAGGCTCCGCGTCCTGCGGCGCCCGCGGTGACGGTGCCGACGCCGCGCGCCGACGACGAGCCCGCGACCGCGGAGCCGGAGCCGGCGAGCGCCGGCGGGCCGGTCGGGCGTCGACGCGGCGCGAGGGCGGCGAGCGAGCCCGCGATGGACGCGGCGGGCGGCCCCGCGGCTGCGGCTGCGAGCGAGGCGGAGGTCGCCCCGACGTCGACGAAGGCGACGAAGTCGACCAAGTCGACCAAGGCGCCGAAGCCCGCGAAGGCCTCGCCGCGCGGCCGCGCGGCCGCGAAGGGGGCGGCCGCGAAGGGGGCAGACGCGGCGTCGAGCCCCGCGGCTCCCCCCCCGGCACTCCCAGCCCCGGCGGCGCCCTCTTCGGAGGCGCGGATCGCCGCCGCCGTCGCCAACCTCACCCAGCTCGCGGGGATCGGCGCGAAGACGGCGGAGCGCCTCCAGGCCCGGGGGATCGAGTCGATCGAGGATCTCGCCTTCCTCCTGCCCAAGCGCTACGAGGACCGCCGCCGCCGCCGTCGCCTCGACGAGGTCGTCGACGGCGAGGTCGCGGTGATCGAGGCGACGATCCGCTCCTTCCGCCAGGGCTACATGCGCGGCCGCTACCTCGCGACCCTCGAGGTCGAGCAGGAGCGCGACGAGGGCCCGCCGCTCCGCCTCAAGGCCCGCTGGTTCCACCGGGTCGGCGGCCTCCCCCAGCGGATCGAGGGCGGCAAGAAGATCTGTCTTATCGGTCAGGTCAAGTGGTTCCGCGGCGAGTGCTCGATGGTCCACCCCGAGGCCCGCGATCCCGAGGATCCGGGGCCGCCGATCGCCGTCCGCTACCCCGAGGTCGAGGGGATCGGCCAGGCGACCCTCGCCCGCTACTGCCGGGCCGCGACCAGGCACATCGCCAGCGAGGCGAGCGGCTTCATCGACGCGCTCCCGCGCCCCCTCGTCGAGCGCCACGGGCTCCCGGGCCAGGTCGAGGCGCTCGAGTACCTCCACGATCCGCCGACCACCCTCGGCGACCCCGAGCTCCGCGCGCTCCAGGCCGGGACCTCACCGGCCCACCGCCGCCTCGCCTTCGACGAGTTCTTCTTCCTCCAGCTCGCGCTCCAGCGCCGCCGTCAGGAGTGGCGGGGCGGGCCCGCGGCGATCGCCCCGATCGCCGAGGCCCTCGGCGACCGCGAGCGCCTCCGGGCCTCGGTCCCCTTCGAGCCGACCGGCGCGCAGTGGCGGGCGATCGCCGAGATCGAGGCCGACATGGCCTCCGGCGGGCCGATGCTCCGCCTCCTCCAGGGGGACGTCGGCGCCGGCAAGACCCTGGTCGCCTTCGCCGCCTGCCTGACGATCACCGCCGGCGGCGCCCAGGCGGCGATCATGGCCCCGACCGAGATCCTCGCCGAGCAGCACCTCCGCACCCTCACGCCCTGGTGCCGCGCGGCCGGGATCCGGATCGCCCTCCTCACCGGCGCGACCCCGCGGGCCCAGCGGGCGACCACCCTCGCGCTCCTCGGCGCCGGCGAGATCGACCTGGTCGTTGGGACACACGCGCTCATCGTCGACGAGGTCGCCTTCCGCCAGCTCGGCCTCGTGGTCGTCGACGAGCAGCACCGCTTCGGGGTCGAGCAGCGGGCGCTCCTCCGCGACAAGGGGGTCGCGCCCCACCTCCTGGTGATGACCGCGACGCCGATCCCCCGCTCGCTCGCGCTCACCGCCTACGGCGAGCTCGACGTGTCGATCCTCGACGAGATGCCGCCCGGCCGGATCCCGCCGGAGACCGCGCTCCACACCGGCAAGAGCGGCCTCGAGCGCGCGCGCGCGGCGATCGCCGCCCGGATCCGCGAGGGGATCCAGGCCTTCGTCGTCTGCCCGCTGGTCGAGGCCTCGGAGGCGCTCGACGTCACCGACGTCGAGGCGACCGCCGCCGCCCTCCGCGAGCTCCTCCCCGGCGTCGAGGTCGGGGTGATCCACGGCCGCATGGTCAGCCGCGACAAGGACGCGGTGATGACCCGCTTCCGCGGCGGCGAGCTCCGGGTGCTGGTGGCGACGACGGTGATCGAGGTCGGCGTCGACGTCCCCGAGGCCCGGGCGATCCTCATCGAGCACGCCGAGCGCTTCGGCCTCGCCCAGCTCCACCAGCTCCGCGGTCGGGTCGGCCGCGGCCAGGAGCGCTCGTGGTGCATCCTCCACACCGCGGCCGGCAAGGGTTCGGAGTCGGCGGAGCGCCTCGGGGTGATGGTCGAGACCTGCGACGGCTTCCAGATCGCCGAGCGTGACCTCGAGATCCGCGGGCCCGGCGAGATCTTCGGCACCCGGCAATCGGGGGTCCCGCGCCTCCGCTACTACGGCTTCGCCGGCGAGGGCACCCGCCTCCTGGTCGCCGCCCGCGACGCCGCGGAGCGCCTCCTCGGCGAGGATCCCGGCCTCGCCCGCCACCCGGAGGTCGCCGCGGAGCTCGCCCGCCGCCTCGCGGTCCAGGCGATCTACTCGGCCGACGCGGGCTAGGCGGGGCAGGGGAGCGCCCCCTGCGACCCTCGGTCCTGGCCCGCGCGCGCGAAAGATCGTATCCGTGGGGGCGCCCCTCGAGGTCCCGATGCCCGCCGCCAGCGCCCCCGTCTCGCGACTCTTCCCCCGCCTCGCGTGGACCAGCCTGATCTACACGATCGCCGTCGTCCTCTTCGGCGCCTGGGTCCGGATCACCGGCTCCGGAGCGGGCTGCGGCCAGCACTGGCCGACCTGCCACGGGGCGATCGTCCCGCGTTCACCGACGATGGAGACGGTGATCGAGTTCACCCACCGGATGAGCTCGGGGATCTACGGCTTCGTGATCCTCGGCCTCCTCATCGTCGCCTTCCGCCGCTTCCCCCGCGGCCACTGGGCGCGGCGCGGGGCCGTCCTCGCGCTCCTCTTCACGATCTCCGAGGCCCTGGTCGGCGCCCGCCTGGTGCTCCTGGGTCTGGTCGCCGACAACGACTCGATCGATCGCGCGGTGTGGATGGCGATCCACCTGGTCAACACCTCGCTCCTCACCGCCGGGGTCGCGCTCACCTGCTGGGCCGGCGATCGGGTGAAGACCCGCCTCCACCACCACGGCCGCCTGACCTGGCTCCTCGTCGCCGCGCTCGTCGGCCTCCTCCTGGTCGGGACCACCGGGGCGGTCACCGCCCTCGGCGACACCCTCTTCCCGGTCGACGTCACGGGCGGGATCGCCGAGCGCCTCGGCAGCGATCACTCGCCGACCGCCCACTTCCTCCAGCGCCTGCGGGTGATGCACCCGCTCCTCTCGGTCGGCGTCGGCCTCTTCATCCTGGTCGCCGCCCAGGGGGTCGCCGATCGCCGGCGCCGCCCGGGCGTGCTCCGCTGGGCGCGGACGGTCGGCGCCGCGGTGATCGCCCAGGTCGCCGCCGGGGTCGTCAACGTCCTCCTCTCGGCGCCGGGGTGGATGCAGATCGTCCACCTCCTCCTCGCCAACGTCCTCTGGATCTCGCTCCTCTTCCTGACCCTCGAGGTCCTCGGCGAGGCGCCGGCGGCCGAGGGGGAGGGCGCCGGCTGATCGACTCGCTGTCCGAAGGGACAGCCTTGAGTTGGCTCAGTCCTTGAGGAGCGGCCCCAGGCGCCGGACCAGGTTGTCGACCGCACCCGGGCCCTTGATCCCGCCCTCGGTCCGCCGCGAACCCGCCCTCCCGTCGGCCTCGGGGACGACGAAGAGGGGGATCAGGCGCGAGGTGTAGCCGGCCTCGCGGAGGCGATCGCCGTCGCGGTCGAGATCGAATTCGAGGAAGCGCGCGCCGCCGAGGGGCGCGCCGATCCGTCCGGCCGCGATCGCCTCGTGGAAGGCGACGCAGGGCTCACACCAGCTCGCGCCGACGTAGACGACGAGGCGGCGCTGATCGTCGGCCGCGGCCGCGAGCTCGGCGACCACGAGCTCGGCGACCGGGCCCTCGCCCGCGGGTCGCAGCTCGGGCGCGGGTCGCTTGGGGGTCGCGTCGCGCGGCTCTGCGGTCGCGCCCGCGGTCGCGTCCGCGGCGGGCTCCGCCGCCTTCGCGTCGGCGTCGGCATCGGCCGTCTTCGCCGCCGCCGCGTCGGTCCCCCGGGGCGGCTCGCCGCCGCAAGCGACGAGGCTCGAGGAGAGGAGCAGGGCGATCCCGCAAGCTCTGCTGACGCACATGTCTCTCCGCTACCACACCCCGGGGGGCCGCGTACCCGGCCTCCGCGACCTCTGCGGGGTGTTCCTGGAGTGAAAGTGGGTGAAAACGAGCGGGCGACAAAGTTCGGCGCGCGTTCACAGCCTGCTACATTGTCGCCCGCAACATGTCCGCCGTGCGCAAGTCCCGCTCTCCCCGTCTGCTCAGCCTCGCCGCCGCCCGCCGCGCCCTCGCTGCGGTCGCTCTCCTCGGCCTGGTCTCTGCCGGCGGCTGCGCCTCGTACATCGACAAGGCCCGCACCGCCCGCAGCGGCGGCGACTACAAGAAGGCGGAGTCCCTCTACAAGGAGTCGATGACCAAGGACAAGGACGAGCTCGACCGCGAGCTCGCCCGCGAGGAGCTGGTCGCGATGATGGTCGACCGGGCGCAGAACATCGCCAAGGCCGATCCGACCAAGGCCGAGGGGATCTACCGCGACGCCCACGAGCTCGATCCCAAGGATGAGAACGCCCAGGACGGCCTCGGTCGCCTCCTCGCCTCCCTCAACCGGACCGACGAGGCGATCATGGTGCTCGGCGGCGACGGCGGTGGCTTCCAGAAGTGCGAGCTCTGCGACCGCTACCTCGCGGTCCTCCTCAAGAAGCGCGCCCGCACCTACGAGGACGCCAAGAAGCACGAGGCGGCGCTCGCCGACTACCGCCGCGCCTTCCAGCTCCTCCCCGATCCCTCGACCGCCTTTGCGATCGCCCGGGTCCACACCGCGACCGACAACCACGCCGAGGCGGCGAAGGCGATCGAGGAGGCGGTCCCGCTGATCAAGGCCGACGATCGCCAGTCGCAGGCAGACTTCGTCAAGGTCCGGGAGATCGCGGTGATGCGGGCGACCGCCGACGGCGACATGGAGATCGTCGATCGCTACATGGGGATGTTCCCGCCGGGCTCGGGCGGCGATCCCTGGTACGCGCTCCAGCTCCGGGTCGCCCGCGAGCGCTGGCGGATGCAGGACCTCGACGGGGTGATCGCCCGGATCGAGCCGCTCCTCGGCGAGGCCCACCAGGAGAGCCTCTCGCAAGCGATCCGCGCCGAGATGGTCGACTTCCTCGGCAAGGTCGAGATCCAGAAGGGCGTCGGCCTCCTCCGCGACGGCAAGGCGGCCGAGGCCGATCAATCGTTCGCTCGGGCCTCCGAGCTCGATCCCGCCGACGAGACCCTCAAGCTCCTGCGGGCGCTGGCGTTCGCCGGCAAGGGGGACCTCGAGCGCGCCCGCCAGATCGCCGCGGCCCTGCCGACGTCGATCGAGGGCCACAAGGAGGTCGAGGCGATCCTCGAGAGCCTCCTGGTCTTCGATCGCCTCGACGTCGGCGACGTGAGCGCGGCCAAGGAGGCGCTCGCGCGCGCCCAGGCGGCGGCCCCCGATCAGCCGGAGGTCCACGTCGCGGCCGCGGCGATCCTCGCGATCTCGCCGGTCACCGGGCTCAAGAAGAAGGACATCGCCCTCCTCCGGAAGTCGGGCCTCGCCAACTACAGCGCCGGCGTCTTCCGCTACGCCGAGGCCCTCTCCGAGATCGCCTGGGCGCGCGAGCAGTCGAAGACCCTCGGCGACACCTACCGCTTCCGGGGCCCCGGCTCCTCCGAGCGCGCGGACACCCTCGAGCGGCAGATCCGCGAGAGCTTCCCCTTCGCGGTCAAGTTCAACCCGGAGCCGACGACGATCCTCAGCCTGCGGACCAAGGGGGACACGGTCGAGGCGACGGTGACCGGGCCCGGCGTCGACGAGCGCGTTTTCGTCAGCAACAGCGGCCCCGATCCGCTCACCTTCACCGACGCCGGCCTGATCACCATCTCCTACGGCCGCAGCAAGTACGCGCTGGTCGCCGAGTCCTACACGGCGGTCCAGGTCGAGCTCCCCTAGGCGGGCGCGGGCAGCGTCTGCCCCTGGTTCGCGGCGGCGGGGGCCCTGGTACACTGGCCGGGTGCCCACCTGCCCCTATCGCAAGATCCGGCCGCTGGGTGAGGGGGCGGTCGGCGACGTTCAGCTCTGCATCGACGTCGGCCGTCGCCGCCTCCTGGTGGTGAAGTGGCTGCGGGCTGAGCTCCAGGACGGATCCCAGGCGGCGCTCCGCTTCCGCCGCGAGGCCGAGCTGATGGCCGGCGTCTCGCTCCGCGGGGTGATCAAGGTCGAGGAGTGGGGGGTGGATGACCTCGGCCGCACCTGGATGGCGATGGAGTTCGTCGACGGCCTGCCGCCCTCGTCGGTGATCGGCCCGAGCGAAGGGTGGCTGGTCCATCGCTTCCTCGAGGGGGTGGCGAGCTCGCTCGACGAGCTCCACGGGGTCGGGATCGTCCACCGCGATCTCAAGCCCGACAACGTCCTCCTCCGCGGCGCGCTCGACGGCTGGGAGCCGGTGATCATCGACCTCGGGATCGCCAAGTGGCTCGCCCAGGACACCGCGACCGCGACCGGCTCGGTCTTCGGCACGCCCTACTACATGAGCCCGGAGCAGTTCCGCGACTCGAAGCACGTCGGCCCGGCGACCGATCGCTACGCGCTCGCGGTGATGATCTTCGAGCTCCTCGCCGGCCGCCGGCCCTTCGAGGGGCGCTCGATCCCCGACCTCCTGCGGCAGCACCTCGAGGCCCCGGTGCCGCCCCTCGAGATCCCCAGGCGCCTCTGCACCGGGATGCTCCACGACGATCCCCAGGCGAAGATCTACCCGACCCCCAACCTCGACGCCTTCATGGCCAAGGCGATGCACAAGGATCCGCGCCTGCGCTACCACTCGGGCGCCGAGATGGCCGACGAGTTCAAGCGGGCGGCGATCGGCGACGGCCTCTTCAATTCGGGGACGATCGAGCCGCTCTTCGATCCGCTGCCGCGCCCGCTCGCCGAGATCAGCATCGAGGGGCGGGCGAGCCAGCGCTTCGATCTCCGCCACGGCCCGCTGGTCTTCGGCCGCCACGAGAGCTGCCAGGTGGTGCTCGCGTCGTCGCGGCTGAGCCGCTTCCACGCCTGCGCCTACGTCCACCGCGGGCGCCTCTGGCTCGCCGATCTCAACAGCCAAAACGGCTCCCTCCTCGACGGCCACCGCCTGACCCCGGGGCTGCCGGTGCCCTTCCCGCGCGGCGAGCAGGTCGCCAAGCTCTCGCTCTACAACCGCGAGATCTCGATCCGCACGCTCCGCGCGACCCTCTGAGGCGATGGCGGCCGGCCGCGCGGATCTGGCCTTCGTCTGGCTCTTCGGGCCGGCGATCGTCTTCGCCCTGGTCGCCCTCGTCGCGGTCGCCTGGACGATCGCCGACGACGACGCCTGGGGGCCGGTCGAGCGCCGCGGCGCCGCGGTCGTCCAGTCGGCGACCTGCGCCCGCTGCCACCCGGACGAGCACGCGAGCTGGCGCCGGACCTACCACCGGACGATGACCCAGGAGGCGCGCGGCGACGCCCTCCTCGCGCCCTTCGCCGGCGAGCGCCTCGACTACCTCGGCTTCGAGGCGACCATGGATCGCGACGACGAGGGGCGCCCGCGGATCCGGATCGTCGAGCGCAGCGGCGGCGGCGAGGCGGCGCCGATCGTCGACGCGCGCGTGGTCATGACCGTCGGCTCGCACCGCTACCAGCAGTACCTCGCGGCGATCGATCGGGGCGGCGGCGCCGGCGAGATCTGGCGCCTGCCGGTCGCCTGGCACGTCGGCGAGGGGCGCTGGATCCACCTCAACGGCGCGTTCCTCGAGCCCGAGGGGACGATCGGCGCGGCCGACGACTACCTCCGCCACCTCTCGCGCTGGAACGACAACTGCGTCCTCTGCCACAACACCGAGCCGCGCCCCGGCGCCCGCGCGGACGGCCGCTTTGAGACCGCGCTCGGCGAGATCGGGATCGCCTGCGAGGCCTGCCACGGGCCCGCCGAGGCCCACATCGAGCGCCACCGGAGCCCGCTGCGGCGGGTCCTCGCGGCGGCGATCGAGGGGCGGGCGCATGCCGCGGACCCGTCGATCGCCGCGCCCTCGGGCCTCACGGGGGCGCGGGCGAGCGAGGTCTGCGGCCGCTGCCACGGCAACCGGATCGCCCGCGATCTCGGCGCGGTCCTCCGCGACGGCGACGGCTTCCTCCCGGGGGAGGAATTGGCGGCGGTGTCGCGGCCGATCTTCGCCGACTCGACCCTCGGCGATCCGCCCGAGGCGCCCTTCGGCGAGCGCTTCTGGCCCGACGGCACCCCGCGCCTCAGCGCCTACGAGTACCAGGGCCTCCTCCTCTCGCCCTGCCACCAGGGCGGGGCGGAGGGTGGCCTCGGCTGCGGCGACTGCCACTCGATGCACCGCGCCGATCCGGCGATGCAGGTCCGCGAGGACCGTCGGGGCGCCGCCGCCTGTCGGGGCTGCCACGACGAGGCGGCGATCCCCGCGGGCCACGGCGGCCACGGCGAGTCGGTCACCTGTCTCGAGTGCCATATGCCGCGGATCACCTACGGCCTGGTCCAGGGGATGATCACCCACCGGATCGCCTCGCCCGATCCCGGGGCGCTGGTCGGCCGCGACGATCAGCCGGACGCCTGCACCCTCTGCCACGTCGATCGCTCGCGCGCCTGGGCGGCGGCGGCGATGGCCGGGCTCGGCCTCCGCGGGAGCGCGCCGGGGCCGGAGCGCGAGGCCGAGGCCTGGGGATCGCGGACGATGCTCGATCTCCTCGGCGGCGATCCGATCCAGCGGGTGCTGGCGGCCGACGCCCTCGCGCGCCCGCGGGCGACGATGGAGCCGCGCTCAAGGATCGCCTGGCTGGTCGGCGCGCTCGAGGACGAGTACCCGGCGGTGCGCCTGGCGGCGACCCGCGCGATCCGCGAGAACGCCCGCCAGAGCGGCGATCGGGCGCTGCAGGAGGCGATCGCCGCCTTCGACTTCCTCGGCCCGGTCGACGCCCGGCTGGTCGTCGTCGATCGCCTCCGTGAGCTCGTCGGCCCCGGCCCCCTCGACGCGCACCCCGAGCGCCTCGAGGCCCTCGCGGCCGCCCAGGAGCGCCAGCTGATCTGGATCGGCGAGTAGTCGGCCCGATCGCGGCGCTGGCGAGTCGACCGCGTCGGCGTTCCGGGCTAGCTTCACGCGGTGACCGCGGAGCGCCACATCCGGGCCTCGCTCGCCCTCGTCGCCGCCTTCCTGGCGACCGGCCTCTGGCTCGAGGCGATGTACGGGCTGCGGGCCGAGGGCTGGATCGACGACGCGATCCGCCGCGAGTTCCTCCGCCTCGGCCACTCCCACGGCGCGCTCCTCGGCCTCCTCAACCTCGGCCTCGCGTGGGCGCTCGAGCGCCTCCAGACGCCCGCGGCCTGGGCCCGCCGGATCCGCCCGGCCGCCCTCACGGGCGCCCTCTCCGTCGGCCTCGGCTTCATCGCCGGCGGCCTCTGGCACGGGCCCACCGATCCCGGTCCGCCGATCCTCCTCGTCCCGCTCGGCGCGCTCCTCCTCCTGACCTCGACGGTCGCGCTCGCGCTCGTGCGCCCCGGCGACCTCGCGCCGCCGGGCTCAGAGCAGGGGTGAGAGCACCCGGGCGAAGCTCTCGCCGAGGCGCTGCGCGAGCGGGAGGCGCTCGCGGCTCGCCGTGCGGATCTCGATCGCGCCCTCCAGGTGGCGGAGGAAGTGCTCCGCGAGCTGCTCGGTGACGGCCGCGTCGTAGAACATCGCCGTCACCTCGAAGTTCAAATAGAAGGAGCGGATGTCCATGTTCGCCGAGCCGATCGCCGCGACCTGGGTGTCGATGAGGAGGCTCTTCGCGTGGAGCATGCCGCTCTGGTACTCGTAGATCCGGGCGCCGGCGGCGAGGAGCTCGTCGTAGTAGGAGCGGGCCGCGAGCGAGACCAGGCGGACGTCGACGTTGGCCGGCGAGGGCACGAGGATCCGGACGTCGACCCCGCGGTAGGCCGCGGTCGTCAGCACCAGGAGGAGGGCCTCGTCGGGGACGAAGTAGGGGGTGGCGATCCAGCAGCGGCTCTGCGAGGTGCCGATCGCCGCGGTGAACTGGGCGGCGATCGCCACGCTCGTCGGCAGGTCTGGCCCCGACGGGATCACCTGGACCAGCGGCCCCCGCGAGGCCCCGCGGTTGCGCCCGTAGAGATCGTCGAGGCCGAAGCGCTGGAGGATCGCCGAGTCGTTGGGATCATGCTCACCCGCGCCGCTGGCGGCGATCCAGTCCTCGTAGAAGATCGCCTCGAGGCCGAAGACCGCGTCGCCGGAGACGCAGACCAGGAGGTCGTGCCAGCTCCGGCCGCTGTGATCGACGCCGGTGTACTCGTCGCCGACGTTGACCCCGCCGAGGAAGCCGCGCTCGCCGTCGACCGTGAGGATCTTGCGGTGGTTTCGGAAGTTGATCCGGCTCCGGCGGAGGCGGAGGCGGAGGCGGAGGGCGCCGAAGGCGAGGACCTCGCCGCCGGCATCGCGGAGCGGCGCGAAGATCTCCTGGGCGGTGCCGAGCGAGCCGAAGTCGTCGTAGAGGAGGCGGACCCGGACGCCGGCGCGGGCGCGCTCGCTGAGGAGCTCGATCCAGCGGCGGCCGGTCGCGTCGCCGCGCCAGATGTAGAACTCGAGGCAGATCGAGCGCTTCGCCCCGCGGATCGCCGCCTCCATCGCCGCGAAGGCCTCGCCGCCGCCGCCGAGGATCGTCACCTCCTCGGCCCGCCGGAGCGGCGCGGCGGCGGTCCGCAGCGCGAGCTGGACGAGCCCGCGCTGGGGGTAGGGGAGGTCGTCCGGGCAGGCGCTGGTGGTCGCCAGCTCGCGGGTCGCGTCGATCGGCCGGATCGCCCGGCGCTCGCGGAGGCGGAGGCGCTTGCGGACCCGTCGGCGGCCGACGAGGAGGTAGGCGAGGAGGCCGAGGATCGGCACGAAGACCAGCGCAAAGATCCACGCGAGGGTCGACGCCGGGCGCCGGCGCTCGAGGAGGACGATCCCGGTGATCACCAGCGCGTAGCTGACGAAGAGGAGCTCGTAGAGCCAGCGCGGGATGTCGTGGAGCTCCGGCAACCCGGTGATTGTCGCCGGATCGCCGCGCCGTCGTATAGTCGGCGCCGATGTCGACCGCCGCAGCGCACCTCACCCCGAAAAACCCGACCACCGGCGAGCCCCTCGCGCCGGTCGCCCGCACGCCGCTGGCGGCGATCGACGGGATCGTCGCCCAGGCCCGGGCGGCCCAGCAGAGCTGGGGGCGCCTCGACATCGACGGACGGATCGCCGCGCTTGGCCGCTTCGGGGCGCGCCTGGCCGACGAGGCGGTGGTCGAGCGCCTCGCCCGCAGCATCACCGCGGAGATGGGCAAGCCGATCCGCGAGTCCCGCGGCGAGGTCCGCAACGTCGCCCGCCGCCTGGTCGCCTTCGGCGAGCGCGCCCGCGTCGCCGCGGCCGAGGAGGTCGCGCGCGAGGGCGGGATCGAGGTCCGGGTGCGCTGGCGGCCGCTCGGCGTCGCCGCGGTGATCGCCCCCTGGAACTACCCGGTGGCGACCCCGAGCAACCTGATCCTCTCGGCGCTCCTCACCGGCAACGCGATCGTCTTCAAGCCGTCGGAGCTGACCCCGGGGACAGGTGCGATCCTCCACGAGGTCCTCGCCGAGACCCTCCCCGAGGGGCTGGTCGGTCTGGTCCAGGGCGCCGGCGCCGAGGGGGCCGCGCTGGTCGCGAGCGACGTCGATCTGATCGCCTTCACCGGCTCGATCGCCACCGGCCAGTCGATCATGCGGAGCGCGGCCGACGGGCTGAAGCGCCTGGTGCTCGAGCTCGGCGGCAAGGACCCGATGATCATCCTGCCGGGCGCCGATCTCGAGGCGGCGACCCGTCACGCGGCGATCGAGGCGGTCCGCAACGCCGGTCAGGCCTGCGTCGCGGTCGAGCGGGTGATCGTCCACGCGTCGCTGGTCGACGAGTTCCTGGAGCGCGCGAAGGCGCTGATCGCCACCCTCAAGGTCGGCGATCCGATGGACGAGAAGACCGACATCGGGCCGATGGCCAGCCGCGCGCAGCGCGAGTGGGTCGTCCATCAGGTCGCCTCCGCCCGCGCCCAGGGGGCCCGCGTGGTCGTCGAGGGGCGGAGCCGCGAGCCCGGCTTCTTCCTGGAGCCGACGATCATCACCGACCTCCGCCAGGAGATGTCGCTGGTCCGCGAGGAGACCTTCGGCCCGGTGGTCGCGGTCGAGGTGTGCAGCGGCGCCGACGAGGCGATCGCCTGGGCGAACGGCACCCACTACGGCCTCGGCGCGAGCATCTGGGGGCCGGCGGGGGAGCCCCTCGATCGCCTCGCCGAGCGCCTCGAGGCCGGGATGATCGGCGTCAACCGGGGGCTCAGCGCGGCCGCCGGCGGGCCCTGGGTCGGCTGGAAGCGCTCCGGGATCGGCTACTCGCGGAGCGTCGCGGGCATGCGGAATTTTATGCAGCCGCAGTCATTCTCGAGGACCGTCGGCGCGGGGACCTAGGCCAAGGCGACGCGAAGCCGACGATAGCGTGTTGCGCGCCACGCTTCGATCGCGCGGCGCTCTGAGCGCGTGCGCGAAAGGGCCCACCTCGGCGCGCACTTTGGTATCGTCACCCAATGGGGTTGCTCTCGGAGCTCCTCGAGCAGGTCGCCGCGAGGGAGCCCTCGGAGGTGTTGATCGCCACCGAGCGGCCGCTCACGCTCGTCCACGCGCGCGGCACCGAGAGCATCGGCGGGCTCGTCAGCGATCAGGAGGTCTACGACGCGCTCAGCGAGCTCCTCAGCCCGGAGCAGCAGGCGGAGCTCGCGGTCGGCCGCCGGGTCGAGCTCGAGCTCAGCGCCGGCCCCGAGCGCTGGTGGGTGGTCGCCGAGACCGGGACCGACACGATCAGCATCCGCGCCCAGCCGGCCAGCGGCCGCGATGGCCTCGGGGCCGATGAGGTCGTGGTGATCTTCCCGACCGACGCCTGGGGCGGCGAGGGCCGCGACGAGGTCTCGGAGGTCGAGGTCGACATCGAGGTCGAGGAGGAGGACGCCGACGACGCGATGACCCGCCGCCACTCGGCGATCCGGCTGCGGCGGGCGGTCAGCCGCGGGCGCCCGCGGCGGGGCGCGGTCCAGGCGATCCGCAGCGGCGGCGAGGCCGGCGACGGCGACGAGATCTGGCGCGACGCCAAGCACCTCGCGGCCTCGCTGGCGCCGGGCACCCTCTGCTTCCTCCACTGGGCGCCGGGAATGGGCGTGACGATCGCCCGCTCGATCCACCGCAGCGTGATGGTGATCGACGAGGAGCTCGACGAGGCCGCCGCCCGCCGGGCACTGCCGGGGCTCGAGGAGGGGGCGGTGATCGTCGTCGCCGTCGAGGACCCGAGCCCCTGGCTCCCCTGGCTCCTCCGCCGGATCGAGGAGGGGATGCGGGTGCTCATCGAGACCCGGGCGACCAGCCACGAGGGGGCGCTGCGGATCCTCCTCGGGGTCGGCGCGAGCGCCCGGGCCGAGGCCTGGCTCGACGCGGTGCGGGTGATCTCGGCGGCCCTCCGAAACGGCCGCTGGAGCGTCGTCGCCTAGGCTCTTCGTTCTCAGGATGAAGGTTCATGTCCCAAAGGACATGTCCTAGCCTTCGTCCTTCGGGGGCTCGTGATCGCGGTCGGGATCGGCCGCCTCTTCGCTGCGCTCCTCGCCGGCCCGCGCGCCGCCCTCCTGGGCGATCTGCAGGTAGAGCTCCTCGCGGTAGACGGGCATGCTCTCGGGTGCAGAGATCCCGAGGCGGACCTGACGGCCCCGGATCTCGCGGACGACGATCTCAATCTCGTCGCCGATGCGGATCTTCTGGCCGACCTTTCGGGTGAGCGTCAACATCGTGCCCTCCATGGCGAGTTGTTCAACGAGTGCCGCCGCGCAGCGCTCGCGCTACTCGCATCCTAGCTTTCGCCGGAAGCCGGTCTCTGTGCAAGCGTCATTGTCGAGCGTCGCCGCGCGCCTCCGCGCCCGCGGCCTCTGCGTGCGCCGAGCGTCGTCGCCCGCGCGGGCTCACTCGCGGCAGAGCGCCCGCTCGCGCGTCGTCTCGGGCTCGTCGTCGCTGACCTCGGCGAGATCGCAGTGGAGCGAGGGGATGAAGGGGTTGATCCGCAGGGCGCGGGCGAGGGCATCGCGGGCGCCCTCGCGATCGCCGACGCGGAGGCGCGCGCGCCCCTCGGCGGCGGCGACGTTCGCCTGCTCGGGATCGTCGGCGGCCGCGATCTCGAGCAGGGGGAGCGCGCGCTCGGGATCGTCGAGCTGGAGGTAGATCTCGCCGAGGCGGCGGGCGAGCTTCGGATCGCTGCGGGCCTGCGGATCTGCGCGGCGGGCCCGCTCGTACTCGATCGCGGCCGCCCGCGGGTGCCCCCGGAGGGTCAAGAGGACGCCGAGCCGCGCGTGCTGCCGGGCCCGGCCGCCGCCGAGGTGGGAGAAGACGTCGCCGAGGAGCGAGGCGTCGGCCGCTGGATCGTCGCCGTCGCGGAAGCGCCGCTCCTTGAGGGCTGCCCGGCTCTTCGCCGCGCCCGCGCTCAGGCGCCGGACGTGATCTGTCCAAGAGGCCATAAAGCTCGCGAAGTCGGCGCCCCAGGCGGAGGCGAGCGCGTCCTCGGCGCTCTCGCCGGCGCGGACCCGATCGAGGATCATCGTCAGCCCGGCCTCGCCGCGCTGGTCACGGAGGAAGGAGAGCATGGTCTCGACCTCCGCGTAGGCGAGGGCGGCGCGCTCCTGGGTCGGCAGCATGGCGATCGACGGCGACATCTCGGCGAGGGTGACGAGGTCGCCGCGGCCGAGCGCCTCGGCGAGGAGGCGGCGGCTGGCGGCGTCGAGGGGCGGCGTCGTCGGGCTCCGCCAGCGGGCCTCGAGGAGCTTGGCGAGCCCCTCCTGCAGCCAGACCGGCGCGAGGTTCCGGGTCCGCAGGGTGATCAGGTAGTGGACGTACTCGTGGACCGCGGTGTCGAGCCAGGGGTAGCCCATGAGGAGGACCCGCGGCGAGACCATGACGATCCGGCGGTACTTGGTGATCCCGATCGTCCCGGTCGCGTAGATGTTGTCGAGGGTGAGCGGGGTGACGAGCGCGAGCTTGGCGGGGTCGTCGAGGATCTCGAAGCGGACCGGGTGATCCGGCGTGACCCCGAGCTCGGCGCCGAGGACCGCGCGGGCGCGGGCCATCGTAGCGAAGAGGTAGGGCGCGAGGAGCATGTCCTTGCGATCGGCGAAGGCGACGACGACCTGACCGTCGGGGCTGGTGACGGTGTGGGCCTCGCCGAGCGCCCGCTGCGAGCCGCGGGCGAGCGCGAGGTAGTGGCGGGCCTCCTCGGCCGCGGCGGAGGACTCGCCGAGGCCGCCGCTGGCGAGCGCCGCCGTCAGGAGGCTCTCGGCGCGGGCGTAGTCGGCCTCGTAGACCGCGAGGATCCCCTCGCGGGCCTGGCGCTCGGGGCCGCGGGGAATCGTCGGCAGGGCCGCCCGGGCGGCGTCGAGGTCCCAGGCCGCGAGGCCGTCCTCGAAGCCGCCCTCGTCGGCCGCGGCCGCTGGCGCGGGGGTGACGAGGAGCGCGAGGGAGAGGGCGAGCGCCCGCAGGATCGGCGATCTCGAGGTCATCGCAGGAGCTCCTCGTAGTAGCGCTTCACCGGCTCGTCGTAGCCCTCGGGCGGGCGCTCGCGCATCGCCTCGAGGACGCTGTCGCGGAGCGAGCGGTCGCGCTCGCTCTCGGTCGACGCCTGCGCCGAGGCGCCGCTCGGCGGCGGCGAGGTCTTGCGCAGCGAGTCGATCGCCTGCTGGATCCAGCCGAGCGCCTCACGCTCGCCGCCGAGCGCCTCACCGGAGGCCCGGCGATCGAGATCGCCAGCGCTGCGCTCGAGGCTCTTGGCCGCCCGCTCGAGCGCCGCCTCGCCGGCCTCGGGGAGGTGCTCGGCCTCGGGGAGCGCCAGGAGCTCGCGGGCTCGCTGACGGGCGTTGCCCTGGCGCTGCGCGAGCTCCTCGAGCGCGGCCGCCGACTCGCCCTGGTGGGTCGCCTCGGGGGTCGGGACCTGGCCGCGGGTGCGCTCGCGGGCCTCCTTCGCGTCGGCGACCAGGCGGCGGAGCTGCTTGGCCTCGCGCTCGCCCTCGCGGGCCCCGGCGAGCGCGCGCTCGAGGGCGTCGACCAGCCCCTCGGCGCCCTCCTGGGCCTCGAGGGCGTTGCCGGTCTTGCTGAGGCGATCGAGGTGCTCGGCGGCGTCGTCGAGCGCGCGGCGGGCTTCACGGTCGAGGCGGGCGTCGTTGATCGACTCGATGCTCTCGCGGAGGCCCTCGGCGCGCTTCTTGAGGGCGGTTGCGTCTGCGTCGTCGAGCGCCTGCTGGCTGACCTGGGCCCGCCACCGCTCATGGATCGTCCGGCTCTCGCCCTCGATCCCGCGCTCGGTGTCCTGGAGGCGGCTGAGCTCGCGGAGGAGGACCAGGCGGGCGCGCTCCTGCGGGCTCAGCTGCTCGCTCGGCGCGTTCGCCAGGCGCTCCTGGACCGAGTCGCGGAGGCCCCGGAGCTCCTCGAGGCGCTCGCGCGCCCGCTCGAGCGCGCCGTCGACGTCGCCGCGGCGAAGGCTCTCCATCACGTCCTCGTGGCTGAGGCGCGACTCGAGCGCCCGGAAGGCGTCGAGGTTGAGGAACTCGCTGTCGACCTCCTTGTGGAGCTGGGCGCGGGCCTCGGCGATCCGTCGGAGGTCCTCGCGGAGGCGCTGCTGCAGCTCCTCGATCGCCGGCTCGACCGTGCGGTCGCCGGCCCGCAGGCGCTCGAGGAGCTCGACCAGCTTGCGCTGCGAGGCCTCGACGCGGGCGACCAGCGCCTCGATCCGATCGACGATCTGGTTGTCGACGAGATCGTCGAGGCGGATGATCTCGTCCTCGAGCTGCCGGACCAGGCGCTCGCTGATCGCCGCGAGCGAGGCGAGGAGCGTGCGTGCGCGGCCGCCTGCGCCGAGCTCGGCGCCCGGCGGCATCTTCGCGTGGGCGGCGGCCTCGTCGAGGTAGATCGCCCGCAGCCGGCGGTGGATCGCGGTCAGGTTGGCGACGTCGCGCTCGCGCGTGAGCGGGTCGACCGAGAGCTGATCGATCATCGTCGCCAGGCCAGCGAGGAGGTCGCCGATCTCGGCGTGGAGCGAGCGGGCCTCGTCGAGCGCGGCGAGGAGCGCGGGCGGCTCGGCCGCGAAGGCGGCGGCGAGGAGCCGGTGGGCGAGGTGATCGACCGCGGCGTCGCGGAGCTCGCGGAGCCCCTCGATGTTGGCCGCGTGCTCGCTCTCGCGGTCGTGGATCTCGAGGCGCATCCGGGTCGAGCGAGTCACCTTGCCGGGGAGCGGGTCGGCGCCGATCCGGGCCGGGTCGTTGTCGCGGACCTCGATCCAGTACTCGAGCGCGCGGCGCTCCTCGATCGGCATCTGCGAGAGATCCCAGGCGTAGCGGTGGTTCCACGCGCGGGCGTGATCGGGCGGCGCGCCGAGGTCGAGGCGGGTCTCCTCACCCTCGCCCCCGTCGGCGGCGATCACCAGGTGGGCGCGGGCGATCCCGAAGTCGTCGCGCGCGCGGAAGGTGATGTCGACGCTGTCGAGCTCGCTCGGGGCACGATCGGCGGCGGCCAGCGGGAGGAGCTCGACCTCGGGGGCCTCGTCGGGCTCGATCGTCAGCGGCAGCGCCGGCGCGACCTCCTCGCGGCCGTCGACGGTCGCGCTGATCGTCCAGGCGCCGGGACCCTCGACCTTGAACGCGCCGCGGTAGCTCCCGTCGGCGTCGCGCTCCATCGCCTCGACCGTCGGCCCGCGGGGATCCTCCGGCGGGCCGTGGACGACGATCGCCATCCGCTCGGGCGCTCCCTCGGGCTCGAGGACGACGCGGAGCTCGGTGCCGGCGAGCACCCGCACCGAGCCGCTCGGGTTGCGGACCTCCCGCGGCGGTCGGCGGCTGTGGGCGGGGTAGTGGAGCTCAAGAGTGAGGGCGCGCCAAAGCGGCTCGGCGGGCGGCTCGGGGCGGGCGTCGAGGCCCTCGAAGAGGATCGGCAGCGCCTCGCGGACCCCCGGGGTGGCGGCGACGAAGCCGGCGACGCCGAGGGCGATGACCAGCGGCAGGAGGGCGCGGGGCTGCCAGGGGGGGAGCAGGCGGTCCGCCGGGACCGCGCGGAGGCGCGCGTCGACGCCGGCGACGAAGGCCTCGGCGAGCTCCGGCGAGCCCAGGTGACCGGGCCGCGCGTTCGCCTCGCCGCGGAGCATCGACCAGATCTCAACCGCGGCCAGGAGATCCTCGCGGAGGTCGCGGGGGAGCGACGAACCCCCAGATCCCGCGACGGTCTCTGCGGTCCGAAGGCGGCTGCCGGCCAGCCGTCGCCAGCGCACCCAGGCGCGGGCGAGGGCGGCGACCGCGAGCCCGAGGGCGGCCGCCTCGGCGACCGGCGTCGCGAGGTCGCCACGGAGGGTGAGGGCGGTCGCCAGGGCCGCCAGCGCGCCGACGAGCATCGCCCCGGCGAGCGCCCAGGTGAGCGCCATCGCCAGCTCTCGGCGCAGTGATATCATCCGTGCGCGGTCGACCAGCCGCAGGAGAAAGGAAGGCCTCACCGCCATCAACCGCGCATCCGCTCCGTGTCTTGGGTATAACCGTCCCGGTGACATCCGTCACTGCGCGATAGTCGCAATCTGTCATCTGGACGCTCACGCACGTCAAACCTCCATCACGCTTGTGCGCAAAAGGCGCTGTGAATAGCGCGCCTGGGCGCACGTCGAAGGGACGCACAAAAACGTGGTTTCTCCCGATGCCGACGACCAGGTGCTCGTCGAAGCCTGTCGCGCAGGTGACCGGCGCGCGTTCAAGATCCTCATGCAGCGCTACCAGCGCAAGGTCTACTCGGTCGCCTTCGGCTACCTCCGCAACCAGGAGGACGCCCTTGATGTCGTGCAGGAGGCCTTCATCAAGGTCCACCGCTACCTCGGCAACTTCGAGGGGAACTCCAGCTTCTACACCTGGCTCTATCGGATCGTCACCAACCTCTGCATCGACCACATCCGCAGGAGCAAGCGCCACCGCGCGCTCGAATTCGACGACAGCCTGCGACACGAGGCGAAGGGCGATGAAGCAATGGGGCCCGACTTCCGTCCACTCTCCGGCCTGGGGGATCCAGCCAACATGCTCCAGCGGCGCGAGATCCTCGACGCCGTCAAGGACGGGCTCCAGTACCTGAGCGACAAGCACCGCGCCGTGATCATCATGCGAGAGCTTCAAGGGATGTCCTACGAGGAGATGGCGCAGCAGATGGGCTGCTCCAAGGGGACGATCATGAGCCGGCTCTTCCACGCGCGGCGGAACATGCAAAAGCTCCTGACCGAGCGCCTCGGCTACACGCCGAGCGAGGCGGGGGCGTCGGACGAGCCGAAGGCGATCGGCGCGACAGAGGCGGTGATGCCATGAGTCGAGTGAACCAGGGGACCAGCGAGAAGATTCAGGCGCTCTTCGACGGCGAGCTCTCGGCGGAGGAGCGGCGCGAGATGGAGGCGCTCCTCGCTGATGATGCCGACGCGAACGCGTCGTTCGAGGAGCTCGGGCTCCTCCGTCAGGCGATCGTCGGGACCCTCGAGGCGGAGGCCGCGGCCGTGCCGGAGGCCCGCTTCGAGCAGATCTGGGACGAGGTCGAGCGGACCATCGTCCGCGACGCCCGGCTCCAGGAGGCGGCTGACGTCAACGTCTCGATCTGGAGCCGGATGGCCGCGTTCTTCAAGCCGCTCTGGGCGCCGACCGTCGCGGTCGCCGGGGTGGCCGCGGCCGTCGCGATCTTCGTCGCCACCAGCGACGACGGGGCCGCCGACGACGCGAATACTCCCGCGGTCGTCGCGTCCAAGGAGCCCATGCCGGCACCCCAGGAGAGCGCGGTCCTTCCGGCCGCTCCGGCCGAGGAGATCGTCGCTGCCAAGGTCGAGGCGGGTGAGCCGGCTTCGAACAACGAGGCGGAGATCCAGCGGATCGAGTTCGGCGGCAAGAGCGGCCGCATCGATCGCATCGAGGGCAAGCAGGGGATCACGACCGTCATCTGGATCTCTGACGACGACGAGACAACGGATAGTGAGCGTTCGCTATGAGGCACCGTAATTCGATGGTTTACAGGCTTCTTGCACCGATCTTCGCCTCGAGCCTCATGCCGGTCGGCCTCACGGTCGCGGCGCTCGTCCTGGCGCCGGTCGAGGCCCGCGCGGAGGTCACGAGCGCCGAGTGCCAGATCCACGCGGTCCTCGCCACCAAGTCCGGTGACGGGACGATCCCCGCGGATCTCGGCTTCCTCGCCGAGCAGCTCCGCGACGATCAGTTCGCCGCCTTCAAGGGGTTCCGGCTCCTCGAGAGCAAGTCGCTGAAGCTCAACATCGGCGAGCCGGGGTCGGCGACGATGAAGTCCGGGCACCAGCTCAAGCTCTCGCTCCTCGGCGCCGAGGCGTCGAAGCTCCGGCTCCACGCGACCCTCGCCTCCGGCGAGAAGGTGCTGGTCGACACCGACTACAAGATCGAGAGCAGCGGGATCCTCCTGATCGGCGGCGTCCGCCACCCCGACGGGAAGATCTTCTTCGCGATCCAGTGCCGCGGCGGGAGCTAGGCGCCGCGGCGACGGCGGCCGACCCGGGGGTCCACGCGACGCGCTCGCGTGGGCCCCTCGCTCGTTCTCACGCCCCCGTGAAGTTGGTGCAGTGGGTCCGATATGGGTAAGCTTCAGCCACCGGAGCCCATGTCCAGCGAGCCCGCCCAACGTCCGGAACGCCGCCCCAGGCGCTGGCGCTACGTCGCCCTCGGCGCGCTCACCCTCGTCGCCCTCGCCGGCGCGGCGATCGCCACGATCCCGCGCTGGGCCGGCCCCTTCGTCGAGGACGCGATCAAGGAGAAGGTCGCCGATCGCCTCGGCGTCGACCTCGAGATCGGCGCCCTCGACCTCGACTTCGATCACGTCGTGATCCACGACGCGGTCGTCCGCCTCAGCGACCAGACGGCGATCCGCCTGACAAACATCGAGGTTACGCTCCGCGAGGGGGAGCTCTGGCGGGGGCACGTCGAGGTCGAACACGCGGCGATCCGCGGCGGCCTCGTCGAGGGCGAGGTCGACGAACTCCGCGACCTCGCCGAGCGCGCTCGATCCCGGGGGCTCGACGGCGGGGGAGGGGGAGGCGGCGGTCGGATCCGGATGCGACCGGAGCGCGCCGAGATCACGGGCGTCGCCTTCGATCTCCGGCGGAGCGGCACCTCGGCCAGCGGTGAGGTCGACGCGAGCGTCGACCTCGAGGCCAACGCCGTCGACCTCAAGCTCGGCGATCTCGTGCTCCGACGCGGCGCGCGTGAGCTGCAGGTCCCGCGCCTGACCACCCACCTGGTCCGCGGCGAGGGCGACGAGGCGCTCCGCTTCCCGGTCGACGTCGAGATCAGCCAGGCGGCGGTCCCCTTGACGCCGGAGATCGCCGTCGCTGACGTCCACGGCAAGGTGTCGATCGTCGATCAAGAGGCGACCGAGATCGTCCTCGACGTCGCCGGCGGCTTCTCCGATCGCCCCTCGTCGGCCGACGCAGGCCGCGGCGGCGGCGATCTCTGGTCGCTCTCCGGGACCGTCCGCCGCGATCTCAGCGCCGGCGAGATCCACCTCGGGATGGAGGCCTTCGAGCTCAGCCGGGTGCCGGAGGTCCTGGAGCGCCTGCCCCTCGTCGACTCCGCGAAGGCGACGGTCGGCGGCAAGATCGATCTCCAATTCGCCGACGGCAAGGCGGACGTCGCCGGCGAGCTCAAGGTCGACGGGCTCAACGTCAACCACCCGATGCTCGCCCGCGAGGTCGTCCGCGGCGTCGGCTTCGAGCTCTCCCTGGAGGCGAGCGCGGATCCCTCGGCGTCGACCCTCGAGCTCCGCAAGGCGGCGCTCAAGCGCGGCGGCGTCACCCTCGAGATCGAGGGCGAGATCGTCCACCCGGAGGTCGTCGCCGAGCGGCGCTACCGGATCTCCGCGAAGGTCCCGCCGGTCGCCTGCAAGGACGTCCTCCGGGCGATCCCGATCGAGCTGATCCCCAGCCTCCAGGGCTTCGTCCTCGCCGGCGAGTTCGAGATGAACGCCGAGGCCAAGGTCGACTTCGCCGATCTCGAGGCCGTCTCGCTCAAGGGCCAGGTCGGGATCGACAAGTGCGTCGTCAAGAGCGCGCCGCCGCGGGTCGCGGCGAGCCGCCTCCTCAACCCCTTCACCCACCGCGCGGTGATGCGAGACGGCCGCGAGGTCGTCGTCGAGCTCCACCCCGGCTCGGGGGACTTCACGCCCTTCGACGAGATCTCGCCCTACATGGTCGCCGGCGTGCTGACGACCGAGGACGGCGGCTTCTGGCGGCACAAGGGCTTCCTCCCCTCGCAGTTCGAGGCCGCCCTCCGACGCAACCTCCAGGCCGGTCGGATCCGCCTCGGGGCGTCGACGATCTCGATGCAGATGGTGAAGAACGTCCTCCTCAGCCATGAGCGGACCTTCGCCCGCAAGCTCCAGGAGCTCTTCCTCACCTGGTATGTCGAGCGCTCGCTGCCCAAGCAGCGGATCATGGAGATCTACCTCAACGTGATCGAGTTCGGCCCCGGGATCTACGGGGTCACCCGGGCCGCTCGCCACTACTTCGGCAAGAAGCCGGCCGACCTGACGCCGCCGGAGGCCGCCTACCTCGCGCTGATGCTCCCGAGCCCGGTCAAGCGCCACGTCCACTACTGCGAGGGCGAGCTCAACAACAAGTTCAAGGTCAAGGTCCGGCGGATCCTCGGCCTCATGCACACGCGCGGGCGGATCGACGCCGAGACCTACGAGACCTGGAAGGAGGGTGAGATCACCTTCGATCGCCGCGAGGCGACCTCGCGCTCGGCCTGCCTCGCTGAGATCCAGCGCCTCCTCGAGGCGTCGGAGCAGCAGCGCTCGCGCTCCGGGCTCCTCGACGAGGGATCGACCGCGGAGCCCGACGACACCGCCGCCGAGATCTTCGACATCCTCAGCGATGACGGCGAGGATCCGGCGGCTGCGGACGCACCCGGGACCCCGGCGATGGACGACTTCATGCGGGCTGAGGAGTTCTAGTGGCGGCCCGCCGGATCGCGCCGTTCAGCCTGGGCCTAGGCCTCGCCTCGGCGCTCGGCCTCACCGCGTCGCCGACCGCGGCCCGCGCGCAGGAGGTGCTCATCGAGGCCGACGCCGCCCCGCGGCCGCCGGAGCAGCGCGGTCGCCGGGTCCACGGTCAGCTCCGCCTCGGCGTCGGCTTCGGCTTCATCACCGAGGATCCGATCGCCGCGCTCGATCCATCGCTCTCCTTCGATCTCCACGACATCCTCCCGCTCCGCTTCAGCCTCGGCGCGCCCCTCCACCTCCGCCTCTTCGACCGCGATCCACGGCAGGGCCAGGTGATCCGCGGGACCGAGTGGGACGAGGCCGGCGACTACCTCTCGATCCTCCGCGAGATCCACTACGCCGAGAGCTTCGCCTTCAGCGAGCGCGGCCTGGCGACCGTCGATCTCCGGATCGGCCCGCTCGGCCGCGTCCAGCTCGGCCACGGCTCGCTGGTGATGGGCTACGCCAACAGCCTCGATCTCGATCGCCGGCGCTCCGGCGCCGATCTCTTCGCGCGCGTCGACGGCTACCTCCTCGATCAGCGCGCGGGGGTCGAGGCCGGGGTCGTGGTCGGCGATCTCGCGGGGCAGCAGATCTTCGGCGGACGGGTCGCGGCCGACTGGGCGGGCGCGGCCCTCGGGTTTAGCGTCGTCGGTGATCCGCGGGCGCCGCGGCAGCTCAGCGTCGACACGATGGCCGGCGGGATCGCGATCGACAGCCGCAACCGCGCGGTCGCCATGGGTGATACGGGGGTCGCGGCGCTCGGCCTCGACCTCGGCTACCGCCTCACCGATCGCTGGCGCTACCTGGTCACGCCCTACCTCGATCTCAACCTGATGCCCGGCCTCGGCAAGGGGCTCCACTTGGGGGTCGACGCCGAGGTGATCCTCGGCCGCCACCGCGGCTCGCGGCTCGGGATCCGCGGCGAGCTGACGGCCGGCGATCGCTCCTACGATCCCGCCTACTTCGACGTCTTCTACACGATGCAGCGGGCGCAGGCGCCCTTCGTCGCGGTCGCCGGCGATCTCCCGGCCGACGCGACGACCTTCGCCCTGCCGAAGCGGGCCTTCGTCGCCCAAAGCGACCTCCGCGGCGTCGGCGGCTACGGGGCGCTGCGCTTCGCCCACGAGGACGGCGCCTTCGTCGAGATGGGCTACCGCTACCGCCCGGGGCCGCTCGGCCACACCTGGGAGACCCGGGTGGGCGTCGATCTCGAGGTCGTCGATCTCTCGATCCTGCTCGCCCACCGCGGTCGCCTCGGCTTCGAGGTGATCGAGCCCGCCGGCACCCTGGCGAGCCTCGACCTCGTGGTCCCGGTGCTCACCTACCTCGACGTCAGCGCGCGCGCGGGCTGGCTCTACGCGACCCGACGCGTGCCCGGCCAGAGCGCGCTCGCGGGGGCGCCGAGCGTCGGCTACATCGGCGGCGGCGGGATCGTCCTCGTCGGCGTCGGCGGCCGCTTCCCGTGGTAGCGCGATCACCGGAAGCGCGCGTGCGCCTGCTCGACGAGGGCGCGGCCGTCGAGGCCCTCGGCGGGCCTGCGTCGGCGATCGCCGCCCTCGGCGAGCACCTGACGGCGGAGCGCCGGGCGCGGCTCGACGCCGTCCTGGGCGCCCGCCTCGCCTCGCTCACGATCGCCGTCGAGGGGCTCCACGATCCCGGCAACCTCGCGGCGATCGTCCGCAGCGCCGAGGCGGCCGGCCTCCGGCGGCTCCATGCGGTCGGCGGAGAGGCGCAGCGCCGGGGGCGCAAGGCCGCGCGTGGGGCCGCGCCCTGGATCGAGGTGCGCGAGCACGCGACGATCACCGATCTCGTCGCGGAGCTCCGCTCCCGGGGAATGCGGATCGCCGCCGCGTGCGTCGATGGGGCGATGACCCGCCCGCTCGCCGAGGTCCCGGTCGATCGGCCGCTCTGCCTCCTCTTCGGCAGCGAGCAGCAGGGGCTGAGCCGCGAGGCGCGGGCGGCCGCCGATCTCGACTTCCGGATCCCGATGCACGGGATGGTCGAGAGCCTCAACGTCTCGGTCGCCGCCGCGATCGCGCTCTTCGAGCTCAGCGCCCGACGACGGCGCCACCTCGGACGCGACGGCGATCTCGCCGACGACGAGCGCACGCGCCTCCGCGCTTGCTGGTACGCTCGCTCCGTCGACCCGCGCCTCGTCGCCGGCCTCGCGGCCCGCCGACGCCCCGCCGACCCTGACCCCGCCTGACGATGTCTCGCCGCCTCCGTCGCATCCTCCTCTGGCTCATCGGCCTCGGCCTCTTCGGGATCCTCGCGGGGGTCGCCGGGATCGTCGGGATCTTCTGGTACTACGGCCAGGGGGTCGAGGCGATCGACACGGCGGCGATGCGCGCCTATCGGCCCTACCAGGTCACGCGGATCACCGCGCGCGACGGCACCGTGCTCGGCGAGCTCTACAAGGAGCGCCGCACCCTCGTCGATCTCGCCGAGGTCCCGAGCCACGTCGAGAACGCCTTCGTCGCGGCCGAGGACGCCGACTTCTACAACCACGAGGGCATGGACTACATGGGGATGGTCCGGGCCATGATCTCGAACATCGAGGCCGGCGAGATCCGCCAGGGGGCGTCGACGATCACCCAGCAGGTGGTCAAGAACTTCCTCCTCAGCCCCGAGCGGACCTTCGAGCGCAAGATCCACGAGCTCATCCTCGCCCGCCGCCTCGAGCACGCGCTGAGCAAGCAGGAGATCCTCAGCCTCTACCTCAACGAGATCTACTTCGGCCACGGCCGCTACGGGATCGAGGAGGCCGCCCGCTTCTACTTCGGCAAGAGCGTCCGCGAGGTCGATCTCGGCGAGGCCGCGCTCCTGGCGTCGATGCCCAAGGCGCCGAGCAAGGCGTCGCCCCACAAGGACCCCGAGCGCGCGAAGGCCCGCCAAGTCTACGTCCTCAAGCAGATGGTCCGCCACGGCTTCGCCGCCCCGCGCGAGGCCCAGGAATTCATCGACGCGCCGCTCAAGGTGATCGAGCCGACCAGCGACGCCGACGCGGGCGAGGCCCAGGAGTTCGTCGACGCCGCGCGCGAGGAGCTGGTGCGGATCTACGGCGAGGAGCGCCTCCTCCGGCTCGGCGCGACCGTGACCACCACCGTCGATCTCGAGCTCCAGAAGAAGGCCCGCGCTGGCCTCCGCGCGGGCCTCGTCGAGCTCGATCAGCGCCAAGGCTACGGCCACAAGATCAAGCCGGTCTCGGAGAAGCGCCAGGAGAAGGCGCTCGCCAGGACCAAGGGCGAGCCGGCGGTCGGCTCGACCCACGCCGGGGTGGTCCAGCCGGTCCCCGAGGGCGTGAAGCTGCCGGGCGACGCGGTCGCGGTCAAGGTCGGCGAGTCGATGGTGATGCTCCGGGTGCCGGAGGGATCGCGCTACGACGATCCCAAGCTGACCCACGCCGAGCAGTTCCCGATCGGCGGGATCACGATGGTGACGATCGCCGCGCGCGAGGGCGAGCACGGCCAGCCGGAGGGCTGGCTGGTCGGCGAGATCGGCTCGGGGCCGGAGGCCGCGGTGATCGTCGCCGAGGCGGCGAGCGGCGAGGTCCTGGCGATGGTCGGCGGCACCGAGTACCAGCGTGGCGGCTTCAACCGGGTCACCCAGGCCAAGCGCCAGCCAGGCTCGAGCTTCAAGCCCTTCGTCTACGGCGCGGCCCTGGCGAGCGAGCGCTACTCGCCGGCGACCCTGGTCGAGGACTCGCCCGAGATCTACGAGAAGTGGCGGCCGACCAACTTCGAGGGCGACGTCTACCGCGGCGAGATCCGCCTCCGGGTCGCGCTCACCCACTCGGTCAACACGATCGCGATCAAGCTCCTCGACGCGGTCGGAATCGAGGCGGTGCACGCCTTCGCGCGGGCCGCCGGGATCCAGTCGCCGCTCACCGACAACCTCTCGCTCGCGCTCGGGGTCTCCGAGGTCACGCTCTTTGATCTCTCGCGCGGATATCTCACCCTCGCGCGCGGCGGCTCGCGCCTCGAGCCGACGGTGATCCGGCGGATCGAGATCGCCGGCGGCGAGACCTACGAGCCCCCGCGCGAGCCGACCCAGGGGCTCCGCGAGGACGTCGTCTTCGTCCTCACGAGCATGATGGAGAGCGTCGTCCAGGAGGGGACCGGGCAGCGCGCCAAGGCGCTCAAGCGGCCGGCCGCCGGCAAGACCGGGACCTCGGCCGAGCACCGCGACGCGTGGTTCGCCGGCTTCACCCCGCGGACGGTGGCGATCGCCTGGGTCGGCTTCGACCGCCCGCGGCCGCTCGGTCGCGGCGAGACCGGCGGTCGCGCGGCTCTGCCGATCTGGCTGACGGCGATGCAGGCGGCCGAGGCCGACAAGCCGCCGCTCGCCTTCACCCCGCCGGCGTCGGTGCTGGTCCGGACGATCGACAAGAAGAGCGGCCTCCTGGCGCCCGAGCCGACCTTCGACGACGAGGGCAACGTGATCGGTCCGAGCGCGGACGAGGTGATGGAGGAGTACTTCGTCGCCGGGACCGAGCCGGTCGATCGCGCGGAGCCGGCGGCCCTCGCCGACGGCGACGCGATCCTCGATCTCTACGGCGAGGTCGGCTCCGCCCCCGAGGAGCCGGCAGCGGCGCCCGAGCCCGCGCCGACGCGGCCCCCCGAGGAGGACGGCGACAATCAGTTCGGCCTCCCGTCGGTCCTCGATGACCCCTAGCGCCGGGCACGTCGATCGGCCACGGCTGCGCTCGACGCCGCCGGGATCGTCGGCGAGCCCGCGCGGTGTGGCGGTGATCCTCGTCAGCCCGCCGAGGACGGCCCATCTTTGGCGCACCAGCGTCGGGCGGCGGTGCTAGGCTAGGGTGCCTATGGCCCGAGAGAAGGTCGTCGACCTCGTCGTTCGGCAGGGGTCGGTCGAGGTCGTCCGGCGCGCGGGGGAGCGGAGGGGCGACGCGGAGCCGAGCCGGCGGCCAGCCTCGGATCTCCGCCTCTGGGCCGAGCGCGCGCCCTTCCCCTGGCAGGCGATGGTCGGCGGCGGGCTCGCGATGGTCGCGCTCGGCGTCGTGACCGCGATCCTGACGACCTGGGGCTTCTTCGGCACGGCCTTCCTCTCGAGCCTCCTCACCATGGGCGGAGGGTTGGTCTTCCTCGGCCTCTACAAGCGGCGGGCGCTCCTGCGGGCCGCTCCGCCGGAGCCTCGCGCCCTGAGCGCATCCGAGCACGCGCTCCTCAGGGAGCGGAGCAGGCGCATTCGGACCCTCATCGAGGAGGCGGGCCGGCCACGAACCTTTGAGGACCTCCAGGCGGCGACGCGCTGGACGCGGGACGCCGTCCTCGACACCCTCCTCTTCATGAAGGAGCGGGGCGAGCTCAGCGAGGACGTCGACCTCGACACCGGTGAGTGGGTCTACGCGCCGGCCGAGCCCGAGGTCGTGCCGGCCCCGCCTCGATCGCTTATGCTGGACGAGCGGCGGGCCCTCTCCGAGCGGACGGAGACTGAAGGATGAAGGACAAGAACGTAGCGGCGATCCTCGCTTTCTTCTTCGGCGGCGTCGGTGCGCACAAGTTCTACCTCGGCCAGATCGGCTCCGGGGTCCTCTACCTCGTCTTCTGCTGGACCTTCATCCCGTCGCTGATCGCCTTCATCGAGTTCATCATCCTGGCGGTGATGGACCGCGACGAGTTCAACCGCCGCTACAACGGTGCGAACATGCTCGGCGGGGGGTCGCCGGTGGTCGTCAACATGCTCCCGCCCTCGCCCTACTACTCGCAGCAGCCGCCGCCGGGCTACGGCTACGGCCAACCGCCGCCGGGATACGGCTACGGGCAGCCGGGCTACCCGCCGCCGGGCTACGGGCAGCCGCCTGGCTACGGGCAGCAGCAGCCGGGCTACCCGCAGCAGCCGGGCTACGGGCAGCAGCCGCAGCCGGGGCAGCAGGTCGACGTCGTCGCCAAGCTCGAGAAGCTCAACGAGCTGCGGATCGCCGGGCTCCTCACCGAGGACGAGTTCGCCGCCCAGAAGGCGCGGATCCTCGAGTCGCTCTGAGCGTTCATCGGCCGCGCGCGGGGAGAGGGGCGCGATCGATGATCACCACGATCCTCTACATCGTCTTCGCGACGATCGTCGCAATCTCGATGCGGCGGCCGCTCCGGGCGCTGGTCGACGCCCGCCGCCAGAGCGTGGACCTCCGCAAGGCGCTCGCCGCCGCCGAGGAGGATCCCTCCGAGCCCTTCGCCCACCTGAGCCCTGGCCTCGCGCGCCTCGCCCAGGACACCCAGGTGCTCCGCAACGTCCTCGAGGAGCCGCTCCAGGCCGCGCGCGCGTGGTCGCGTGCCGATGACAGCCCGCTCCTCAACAAGGTCGATCTCGGCGACGGCTCCGACCTCGATCGCTGCGACGACTTCGACATCGCCCTGGTCAACGCCCGCCAGGCGATCTGGGAGTGGGTGAGCTCGGTCGCCGCGCTCTCCGATCACGATCGGGCGACCCTCGAGGAGCTCGGCCTCTCCGATCGCCCGGCCCGCGAGCTCCTGGCGGAGCGCGACGCGTTCCGCCGGCTCAGCCGCGCGCCCAAGCGGGAGCTCGCGCGCGTCGAGGCCCAGCTCCGGCCGCTCCTCTCGGCCCTCGACTTCTTCGAGGCCGGGCTCCTGCGGCAGCGGGCGACGTTCTACCGCTAGCCGACGTAGTAGGAGAGGCCGAAGAGGAGGACGCTGGTGAAGGGGAGGTCGCCCGAGAAGGAGCCGACCAGCGCCTGATAGCCGACGGTCGCGCCGATCCCGTGGAAGAAGCGCCGCTGCCGGGCGGGGTTGCCGAGGAGGCCCATGTTGAGCTGGAGGCGGGGGCCGTGCGGGGTGATCGAGAAGGGATCGACGTTGACCGGATCCCGCGAGCGCCCGGGCGCGTAGTAGAAGTCGTAGCCGACCCGGAGGTCGAGGTAGCCGCGCTGGAGGAGCGCGAGGCGGCCGAGGTCGACCGAGGGCCCCGCGCCGATCATCACCGGCGTCCACACGCTGCCGTCCTCGCGGAGCTTGAGCTCGCCGAAGTTGGCGTGGAGGGAGAGGGCGTAGCCCATCGTGTTCCACGACTGGCCGATGTCCGCGCTCACCCCGAAGAAGCGCCCGGAGAGGTGGTGGTCATTGCTCCCGAGGATCGTGTAGGTGGTCCGAAGGACAGCGTTGAAGCGCCCGGGGTTGTTCGGCGGCCGGTAGAGGTTCTGGAAATAGGCGGCCTGCGCCTCGCGCTGGCTATCGCTGAGGTCGCCGTCGTCGAGCGAGGGTGGCGGCGGGCGGAACTCGGCGGGGGGCGTCTCTTCGGCCTCAGAGGGGCCCAGGAGCCCCCCTGAGGCGGTGGGGGCTGGAGGCGACGGCTCGTCGGTCGACGGCGCGGTCAGGTCCGGGGTCGCGGTCGTGGTCGTCTCCGTCGCGCTCGCGGTGGTCGGCGTAGACGTCGTCACCGTCGCGCTCGTCTCGCCGGCGCTTGCGGTCGGCTCCGCCGGCGCGCCTGCAGCGGTCGCCGGGAGGAGGAGCGCGAGCCCCACGAGAGCGACGGCGACGTTGTTCTTCGGCGACCTGAGCGGCGGATCTTGGTTGGACATGGGCGACTCACGGCGCCCCTCGTGGGGCGAGGGAGCGACACCTATTTGCCGCAAGTCGGAGCCAATCGCCAGCACCTTGACCAATTCGCCGATCTCTCCAATGATCCCCACGAACCTGCGCGCGGCTGGTCCTCGGGACCGCCGCCACCCACGGAGCATCGAATGAGCAAGCGTACCCCCTCCGGCCGCCGGCCGCTGAGGCCCCTCGCCGCCGTCCTCGCGGTGACCAGCCTCGCGCCGCTCGCAGCCTGCGCCCCCACCGTTTTTGCGGACAATTCTGCGATGACGATCATCGGCGACCCGCCGCCGCCGCCGCCCAAGCCCGAGGTGGTCGAGAAGCCGAAGCGGGTCGAGGTCACTGACGACGCGGTCGTGATCAACGAGAAGATCGAATTCGAGCAGGACAAGGCGGTGATCCGCGAGGTCTCCTTCGATCTCCTCCGCGAGGTCGCCGAGACGATCCTCGAGCACAAGCACATCAAGAAGGTGTCGATCGAGGGCCACGCCTCGTCCGAGGGCGATGACAACTACAACATGAAGCTCTCCGATCGCCGGGCGAAGGCGGTGATGCAGCACCTGATCGAGAAGGGGGGCGTCCCCAAGGAGATGCTGGTCGCCAAGGGCTTCGGCGAGACCCGACCGATCGCCAGCAACGACACCGAGGAGGGCCGCGAGGACAACCGCCGGGTCGAGTTCATCATCATCGAGCAGGACGTCACCCAGAAGAAGGTCGAGGTCGATCCCGAGACCGGTGAGCAGAAGGTGATCGAGACCCAGACCAAGACGGTCACGAAGTGAGGGGGGACCTGACCATGCGCAACATCATCCTCTACACGGCGTTCGTCGCCGCCTCCTCCGTCCTCCCCGGCTGCTCCTGCGTCGCCCGCAACGCCGACACCTACCGCGCGGACACCCGCTCGCTGGTCGAGACCCGCAACGACGCGATCAAGCGGTGCTACGACGTCGCCCTGACGACCGATCCGAACCTCAGCGGCGACGTGGTCGTGAACTTCGTCGTCGAGAAGAAGACCGGGAAGATCATGAAGACCGCGATCGATACCGGCAAGACGACGGCGCCGGAGTCGCTCGGGACCTGCATCGTCGAGGCGATCGACGGCCTCACGCTCGATCCGGTCGATCAGCGCGAGGGGCAGGCGACCTTCCGCTGGACCTTCAAGGCCAACCCGCCGGTGCCGGCGGCCTAGGCTGACGCTCGCAAGGCGATCGAGGCGGTCGTCCCGACGGGGCGGCCGCTTCGTTCGTTCTCGCGCTGCATTCGCGACGAGGCGGCCGCCCCCGCGCGGGGACGACCGCCTGCGCGCGAGCTGGTCGGCCTAGACCGTCGCCAGCGCCTGCTCGAGGTCGGCGACGAGGTCGTCGATGTGCTCGACGCCGACGCTGAGGCGGATGAAGCCGTCGGCGATCCCGAGGCGCTCGCGGTTCTCCTTGGGCACCGATGCGTGGGTCATGATCGCCGGGTGCTCGATCAGGCTCTCGACCCCGCCGAGGCTCTCGGCGAGGGTGAGCACCCGGACCGCCTTGAGGAAGCGGCGGGCCGCGTCGAGGTCGCCGCGGAGGTAGAACGAGATCATCCCGCCGAAGCCGCTCATCTGCCGGCAGGCGAGCTCGTGCTGCGGGTGGCTCTGTAGGCCCGGGTAGATCACCCGCTCGATCTTCGGGTGCGCCTCGAGGAAGGCGGCGATCTTGCGGGCGTTGGACTCGTGCCGCTCCATCCGCAGCGCCAGGGTCTTGAGGCCGCGGAGGGTGAGAAAGCAGTCCTGCGGCCCCGGGACCGCGCCGCACGAGTTCTGAAGGAACGCGAGGCGCTCGTAGAGGGCGGGCGCGCGGGTGACCAGGGCGCCGCCGACGACGTCGGAGTGGCCGCCGATGTACTTGGTGGTGCTGTGCATCACCAGGTCGGCGCCGAGGTCGAGCGGCCGCTGGAAGGCCGGCGACATGAAGGTGTTGTCGACGCAGAGGAGGACGCCGCGATCCTTGCAGATCGCCGCGATCGCCGCGATGTCGGCGATCTTGAGCATCGGGTTGGTCGGCGTCTCGAGCCAGCAGAGGCGGGTCTCGGGGCGGATCGCCGCCGCGACCTTGGCCGGATCGATCGGGTCGACGTAGGTGAACTCGTTGCCGCGGCGGCGCATCACCTTGTCGAAGAGGCGGAAGGTGCCGCCGTAGATGTCGTCGCCGGCGACCACGTGATCGCCGGCGTCGAGGAGCTGGATCACCGTCGCCGTCGCCGCGCAGCCGGAGGCGAAGGCGAGGCCGTAGCGCCCGCCCTCGAGGCTGGCGATCGCCCGCTCGAGCGCGTAGCGGGTCGGGTTCTGGGTGCGGCTGTATTCGAAGCCGGTGTGCTCGCCCGGGCCCGCCTGGGCGTAGGTCGAGGTCTGGAAGATCGGCGGCATCACGGCGCCGGTCACCGGCTCCGGGTGCTGGCCGCCGTGGATCGCCAGGGTGTCAAAGCGGGCGTCCGCGGGGACGTGGTCCTTGCTCTTGTCGTACTCGGCCATCGTCGGTCCCTCAGAGGTTCTCGGAGGCGAGGTAGTCGATCAGATCGATCTTGGTGAGGACCGCGAGGAGGCGGTCGTGCTCGGTCACCAGGACGACCTTGGCGTCGTTGAAGATGTTCTTGAGGAGCTGGAGGCGGGTGTGCGGCGAGACCGTCGCGTAGTCCGACGAGACCAGCTCGCGGACCGGCTGATCGAGGCCGCCCTCGTTCTGCACGAGGTAGTTGAGGAGGTCGATCTCCGAGAGGATCCCGGAGTGGCGCTGGTGCTCGTCGAGGACCGGGAGCTGCGAGATCCCGTGCTCCTTGAGGATGCCGATCGCCTGGCGGACGGTGGTCCGATCGTCGACCGTGATCACCCGCATCGGCTTGCGCTTGAGGAGGTGGGCGACGGTGCCGGTCGGGTCCTCGTCGAGGAAGCCGTTCGAGCGCATCCACTCGTCGTTGAAGACCTTCGAGAGGTACTTCTGGGCGCTGTCCGGGAGGAGGACGAGGATCCGCTTGGGCTGCTTGAGGCTGCGGGCGTACTTGATCGCGCCCATCACCGCCGCCCCGCAGGAGCCGCCGCAGAAGATCCCCTCGCGGCGGACGAGGTCGCGGGTCATCATGAAGCACTCGCGGTCGTCGACCTGGACGACGTCGTCGAGGATCGAGAGGTTCATGGTCGAGGGGAGGAAGTCCTCGCCGATCCCCTCGACGTAGTAGGAGAAGGCCTTCGTGAGGCGGCCGGTCTTGATGTACTCGTAGTAGAGCGAGCCGATCGGATCGACGCCGACGATCTTGATGTCCTGGCGCCGCTCCTTGAAGTAGCGGCCGCACCCCGAGAGGGTGCCGCCGGTCCCCATGCCGCTGACGAAGGCGTCGAACTCCCCGCCGGTCTGCTCCCAGATCTCGGGGGCGGTCGACACGTAGTGCGCCTCGGGGTTGGCCGGGTTGTGGTACTGGTTCGCGTAGAAGGCCGCGGGTGTCTCTTCGACCAGGCGGCGGGCGACCGAGTAGTAGGAGCGGGGATCCGAGGGCTCGACCGCGGTCGGGCAGATCACGACCTTGGCGCCGTAGGCCCGGAGCGCGTCGATCTTCTCCTGCGACATCTTGTCGGGCATCACGAAGATGCACTTGTAGCCGCGGGTCGCGGCGACCATCGCCAGGCCGGCGCCGGTGTTGCCGCTGGTCGCCTCGATGATCGTCCCGCCGGGCTGGAGCATCCCCCGGGCCTCGGCGTCGCGGATGATGTTGAGGCCGACCCGGTCCTTCATCGATCCGGCCGGGTTCATGTACTCGACCTTCACGTAGATCTCGGAGTCGAGGTCCTCGACGACGTGGTTGAGCCGGACGATCGGCGTGTTGCCGATGGCGGCGGTGATGTCCGGGACGGAACCCTTCATCAGCGGCTTGATCATGGCTTCTCTCGTGCGCGCCTCAGGCCAGCGCGGCGCCCATGCTAGGGGCTTTGCTTGGCGGCGGGAAGGGCCCCGGAGCCCCGTTTTCGCGGTCCGAAGAACCACCCCGCCGTGATCGTCAGCACAGGGAACCAGCGCACGCGATCGATGTCGAAGTGCATCAGGTGGGTCTTCATCCCGCCGACCCGGAGGCCGAGGTTGAGCGCCCCCCGATCGATCTTGGTGGTCAGGGAGAGTTCGCCAGCGACGACGTGGTTGTTCCAGAGGAGCGGCTGGCCGAGGCCGCCGAGGCCGTCGTCGGCGTTCGCGCGGGGCGGGAAGACGAGGATGTACGAGTAGCCGAAGGCGACCCCGAGGAGCTTGCCCTGGTAGCCCGCGTGGATCCCGGGCTGGAGGATCGCCGGCATCGCGTTGCGCGAGTTGCCGACGTTGGCCCCGAAGCCGAGGCTCGGGCGCAGCATCGCGTAGCGCAGGAATTGCAGCTGGTACGCGAAGTCGAGGACGAGGGGGACGAAGTGGAAGCGCGTGCAGCGGGTCGCGTTGCTGTTGCAGGCCCGGGTCGCGCGCACGTAGTCCGTCATCAGGGCGAGGCGGAAGCGGTGGCGGCGCGGGAGCTCGCGGAGGCGGGGGTCTTCGAGGCCCTCCTCGGCGAGCTCGGCGGTGGTCACCCGCTTGCGTTCGGCGGCGCGCGCAGGGGAGGCGCTGGTGAGCGCGAGGAGGACGGCGAGGCCGGCGAGCGCCGACCTACTTGCCGAGCCGCGCCTTGACCTTGGCGATCCGCTCATTGGCCTCCTTGCTCCCGAGCTTGTGGGCGGCCTCGTACTCGGCGAGCGCGTCGGTGTAGCGGAGCAGCTTGAAGTACGCGTCGCCGAGGCGGATCCGGTAGCCCGCCTTCTTGGGGGCCGCCTGGACCGCCTTGGAGGCGTACTGGACCGCCTGCTGGTACTCGCTGCGATCGAAGTGGATGTCGCTGAGGCCGATGAGCGCGGCCGCGTTGCGGTTGTCGAAGGAGAGCGCCTGGTGGAAGAGCCCCTCGGCCTTCTTGCGCTGGCCCGCGGCGAGCGCGGACGCGGCCTCGGTCGAGAGCCGGCGCGACTCCTTGGGATCGCGCTGGGTCGCCGGCCGGCGGACATCGGGATCGCCGCCGCCGGTCTTGCTGCTCGCGTGCCCGCCCTCGCCGACCTCGCCGACCTCGACGTCGTCGCCGTCGGAGTCGGCGGCGACGGCCACCTTCTCGCCGCCGGAGCCGCCGGCCTCGGGCTCGGCGTCCGCGCCCTCGTCGCCGGCGGCGAGCTTGGTCAGGCGGCTCAGCTGGGTCGCCGAAAGCGGCTTGCGGCCCGGCTTCTTGGTCAGCGCCTTGACCTTCTCCTCGCGCACCTCCTCGTCGGGCTCGGCGAGGGTGTTGATGATCTCGGCGGCCTGGATCTCGGTCTCCGTGAACGACGAGTTGGCGGCGTCCTTGACCAGGTTGGCGATGCCGGTGCGGGTGAGGCCGGTGCGATCGCGGGCCTCGGTCGCGGCCGCGGCGTCCTCGATCATCACCGCGAGATCGGGGTCGTAGGCGAAGACGATCGCCTGGGCGTAGAAGTCGGCGGCCGCGCTCTTGCCGTCGGGGCGCTCCCAGAGCCGGTCGCCGAGGTCCTTGAGCGAGGAGAAGAACTGGGAGCGGAGCCTGCGGCCCTCGTCGCGGCCGAGGCCGGCGATCGATCCGGGGAGCCCCTCGAGCTCGAGGACGTGGCGGAAGGAGGTGTCCTCGCTCCCGGGCTCCGGCGGATAGACCCAGTTGCCGCGGGCGCCGGCGGCGTTCGCATCGGCGACCAGCTTCTCGACCTGCTGCTCCTCGCCGGGCTCCGGCGGCTTGTTGGTCAGGAGGATGAAGGCGAGGGCGGCCGCGACGGCGACGCCGATGACGGCGATGAGCGGCCAGAGCCAGCGCTTGCCCTTGCCGCCGATGTCCTCCGGGCGGGGCATCTTGCTGGCGAGGGCGGCCCGCCGCTCGGGCTCGACGTCGGGGAGGGGGAGGTCGTCCCACGGCGTGTGGAGGCCGGCGGCGATCTGGGCCTCGCAGAGCGCGGCCTCGAGGTCGCGCATGTCCCGAAAGCGCTGCTCGGGGTGCTTCGCGAGGCAGCGCATGATCACGGCCGCGAGCGCGGGGTGGAGGTCGGCGGGCGCGACCATCTGCTGGAGCGCGATCGGCTGGGCGGTGAGCTGCTGCTCGAGGATCGCCTCGACCGAGCCCTGGTGGAAGGGCGGGTGGCCGGTGAGGAGCTCGTAGGCCATGCAGCCGACCGAGTAGATGTCGAGGCGCCCGTCGACCGCGTTGCCGAGGATCTGCTCGGGCGCCATGTACTGCGGGGTGCCGGCCGCCGGCGCGTCGGAGTTGCCGGCGGTGAGCATCGTCGCGATCCCGAAGTCGACGATCTTGGCGACGTCGGCCCGGCCGCCCTCGGTGACCAGGATGATGTTGTCGGGCTTGATGTCGCGGTGGACGATGCCGACGTCGTGGGCGGCCGCGAGGCCCTTGCAGACCTGGCGGAGGACGCCGATGAGGCGCGCCTGATCCATCGGCGCGCCCTCGATCTCGTTGTCGAGCCCCTGACCGGCGAGGAGCTCCATGAAGAACATCAGGCGGCCGTCGGGGAGCTCGCCGAAGTCGAGGATCTGGACGATGTTGGGCGAGCCGATCTTGCTCGCGGCCCGGGCCTCGTCGCGGAAGCGGGCGGCCTGCTGCGGATCCTCGCTGGCCTCGTGGCGGAGGATCTTGAGGGCGATCCGGCGCTCGATGTCCTCGTGCTCGGCCTCGTAGACCACCCCCATGCCGCCCTCGCCGAGCCAGCGGACGAGCCGGTAGCGGGTCCCCGGGACCTTGCGGCCGGGGAGGAGGCGGACCTGCGGCTTGCCTGCCTCGGCGGCGCCGCGCTGGGCGTTGCCGCCGCGGGTGAAGCGCGAGCCGCGGGCCGCGGGCTGACCTGCGCCGGCGATCGTCGGCGCCGCGCGGCGCTCCTCGATCTCGACCTGGAGATCGTCAACGTCGGCCACGTCGGGCTCGGTGGGCATCTGCGGGTGGCGCATCGGCGTCCGGTCTACGGGCTCCAAGTGTGCATTTTGCGGGCGGGACGCGACAAGCCCATCGTCGACCGCTCCGGTCTGCGTCTGCGGCGCATGCGCTCGAATTCACCCCCGCGGCGGGGAAGCCGGAGGGCCCGGCAGCGGCTGGATAGTGTTAGCCTAGCGGCCGATGAGGTCGCCGCTCCTCTCCCTCTTGCTCCTGGTGACGTGGATCTCCTTCGGCGGGGTCGCGGAGGCCGATGAAGGGTCGGTCGAGGCCCGCAAGGTCGCGGTCCTGCCGCTGGTGGTCGAGGGGAGCATCGACGCGGACGCCCGGGCGAGCCTGACGGAGCGGCTCCGCAGCGGCCTCGAGCGCGGCGAGTTTGCGATCGCCCCCCAGGGCGAGGTCGACAACCTCGCCGAGAGCCCCTGCGACCGCCAGACCTGCTACGGCAAGCTCCGCTCCCAGCTCGGGGTCTCGCACCTCGTGCGGGCGACGGTGACGATCAAGAACCGCGACTACGACATGAAGGTCGAGCTGATCGACGCCGAGAACGGCAACGTCGTCGCCAGCAGCCAGGATCGCTGCGACATCTGCGGCCTTGAGGAGGTCGGCGAGCAGATCGCCTCGCAGGGCGCGCTCCTGCGGGCGAAGATCGACGCGATGGGCTCTGGCCCGGCGATCCTCGCCCTCGAGAGCAAGCCCTCCGGCGCGACGGTGTCGATCGACGGCGAGATCGTCGGCTCGACGCCGCTCGAGCGCTCGGTGATCGCCGGCGCCCACGTGGTCCGCCTCACGCTCGACGGCTACGCCCCGGAGGAGCGCGAGGTCACCTTCGTCGCCGGGGTCACCGAGACGATCTCCTTCGAGCTCTCGCGGGCGGCCGGCAACGCCAAGACCCGCCTGATCGGGATCGCCTCGCTGGCGACCGGCATCGCCTTCCTCGGCGGCGGCATCGCCATGCTGGTGATGGACGACGTGATGACCCGGAGCACCGAGGTCCCGCGGATCCCCGACTGGAAGTGCGTCGGGGGCAAGGACGCGGTCAAGGACGCCGACGGCGACTGCGAGAAGTACTACAACTTCTCGCTCGGCGGCGGGATCCTGGTCGGCGCCGGCGCGGCCCTGACGACCGCCGGGGCGATGATCATCCACCGCCACCGCGGGACCAAGCAGACCCTCGAGGCGCGGGCGGGGATCGGGCCCTTCGGGCTCTCGCTGAGCGGGCGCTTCTAGAGCGCCTGGTCTTCCGGGCAGGTGCGCCCGGCGGGGCAGCTCCTAGGCGGCGTCGCTCGGCTGGGCGCAGGCGTTGGGATCGCCGGTCGCCTCGCACGCACACTCGTCGCCGACGCCGCCGCAGGAGCCCCGGAGGCGGCGATTCGAGAAGATCACGCCGACCGCCATGCCGAGCATCGCGGCGCCGACGAGGCCGACGGCGAGGAGGATCGTCGTGAGCATCAGGTGCCCCCCAGCTTGGCCCGAGCCTCCGGCGCGCGCAAGGCGTCGAAGGCCGGGGTGGTGACGACCTCGAAGCCGTCGCCGGCGCGGACGATCATCATCACCGCCAGCGACGCGCGCTCGGCGAGCGCGAGCCCGTCGACCGGGCCGAGGACGTTGAGGGCGGTGGCGAGGGCGTCGGCGTGGGCGGCGTCGCGGTGGACCACGCTCACCGAGGCGAGCGCGTGCTCGATCGGCCGCCCGGTCCGCGGGTCGATGGTGTGGGAGACCCGCCTGCCGTCGAGCTCGCGGTACGAGCGGTAGTCACCCGAGGTGGCGAGGGCGCCGCTGGTCATCGGCAGCACCTCCTGGAGGGTCGGCGCGTCGGCGCGCGTGGCCGCCGGGCGCTCGATCCCGAGCCGCCAGGGGACGCCCTCGGCGTTGGTCCCGAGGACCCGGAACTCGCCGCCGACGTCGACCATGTAGCGGCGGTAGCCGAGCGCCTCGAGGGCGGCGGCGATCCGATCGGCGGCGTAGCCGGGGGCGATCGCCGAGAGGTCGATCTCGAGCTCCGGCCGCCCCTTGGTCGCGGTGCTGGCGGCCGCGTCGAGGCGGAGGAGCTTGTGGTCGACGAGGAGGCGGCGCTCGGCGAGCTCGGCCTCGCTCGGCGGCGGGCGATCGGCGTCGCCCCGCGGGCCGAAGCCCCAGGCCTCGAGGAGCGGCGGGATCGTGACGTCGAAGGCGCCCTCCGAGAGGGCCGCGACCTCCTCGGAGATCGTCAGGACCTCGAGCATCGGCCCCGAGAGCGGGAAGGGGTCGGCGCCGCGGTGGCGGTTGAAGCGGGTGATCTCGGAGTCGTCGATGTAGTTCGACATCAAGGCGTTGGCCTCGTCGAGCTGATCGCGGACCGCCTTCGAGATCGCCGCGTCGTCGAGGTCCGCGCCGACGACGGTGACCGCGAAGCTCGTGCCCATCGTCGGCCCCTTGACGCTGACGACCTCGGGACCCCGCGGCCACATCCGCCAGGCCGAGAGCCCGACGAAGGTCAAAATAGCGATGGGCAGCAGGATCCGCGCCTTGCTGCCCAGCTTCGCCTCCAGCGGATCAACCACCGAAGTCGTCCAGGAGGATATTCTCCGGCTCGACGCCGAGGTCGGTGAGCATCTTGATCACCGCCGCGTTCATCATCGGCGGGCCGCACATGTAGTACTCGCAGTCCTCGGGCGCCGGGTGGTCCTTGAGGTAGTTCTCGAGGAGCACCTGGTGGATGAAGCCCTTGTAGCCGGTCCAGTTGTCCTCGGGGAGCGGCTCGGAGAGCGCGAGGTGCCAGACGAAGTTGTCGTTCTCCTCGGCGATCTTGTCGAAGTGGTCGACGTAGAAGGCCTCGCGGAGGCTGCGGGCGCCGTACCAGAACGAGACCTTGCGCTTGGTGTGGATCCGCTTGAACTGGTCGAAGATGTGGGAGCGCATCGGCGCCATGCCGGCGCCGCCGCCGACGAAGACCATCTCGGCGTCGGTGTCCTTGGCGAAGAACTCGCCGAAGGGCCCGGAGATCGTCACCTCGTCGCCCGGCTTGAGGCCGAAGATGAAGGACGACATGATCCCGGGCGGCGTCCCCTCAGGCGCCCGCGGGGGCGGCGAGGCGATGCGCACGTTGAGCATGATGATCCCGAACTCCTCCGGGTAGTTGGCCATCGAGTAGGCGCGGACGACCCCTTCGTCGACCTTCGAGACGTAGCGCCACATGTTGAACTTGTCCCAGTCGCCCCGGAACTGCTCCTCGATGATGAAGTCCTTGTAGTTGACCGTGTGCGGCGGGCACTCGATCTGGATGTAGCCGCCGGCCCGGAAGGGGACGGTCTCACCCGCGGGGAGCTCGAGGACCAGCTCCTTGATGAAGGTGGCGACGTTGCGGTTCGAGCGGACCTTGCACTGCCACTTGCGGACGCTGAAGATCTCGGGCTCGACCTCGATCTCCATGTCGCCCTTGACCTTGACCTGACAGCTCAGGCGGCAGCCCTCGCGGGCCTCGCCCTTCGAGATGTGGCCGGCCTCGGTCGGCAGCATCGCCCCGCCGCCCGACTTGACGTGGACCTTGCAGACGCCGCAGCTCCCCTTGCCGCCGCAGGCGGAGGGGATGAAGATCTTGTTGTCGGAGAGGGTGTTGAGGAGGGTCGAGCCCGCCGGCACCCGGAGCGCCTTGTCCGGGTCGTGGTTGATCGTGATCGTCACCGCCTCGGTGTTGACGAGCTTCGACTTGGCGGCCATCAGCACGAGCACGAGGAGGAGGATGACGAAGGTGAACATCGCCATCCCGAGGATGATTGTCGTCGTCATCATGGTTGGGCTTGCTCCGTGATGGTGGGCGGGCCGCTTAGAGCTGGATCCCGGAGAAGGCCAGGAAGCCGATCGCCATCAGGCCGGTGACGATGAAGGTGATCCCGAGGCCGCGGAGGGCGGCGGGGACGTTCGAGTAGCGCATCTTCTCGCGGATCGCCGCGAGCGCGACGATCGCCAGGGCCCAGCCGACGCCGGAGCCGAAGCCGAAGACCGCGGCCTCGCCGAAGGAGTACTCGCGCTGCTCCATGAAGAGCGAGGCCCCGAGGATCGCGCAGTTGACCGCGATCAGCGGGAGGAAGACCCCGAGCGCGTTGTAGAGCGCCGGCGCGTAGCGATCGAGGGTCATCTCGACGATCTGCACGAGCGCCGCGATCGTCCCGATCTGGGCGAGGAGCGAGAGGAAGGAGAGGTCGACGGTCGCCAGGTCAGGGGAGATCCAGGCGAGCGCGCCCTCCTTGAGGAGGCCGTTGATGATCGCCTGGTTGACCGGGACCGCGAGCGAGAGGACGAAGGTGACCGCGGCCCCGAGGCCGAGGGCGGTCTCCACCTTCTTCGACACGGCGAGGAACGAGCACATGCCGAGGAAGAAGGCCAGCGCCATGTTCTCGACGAACACGGCCTTGATCGCCAGGTTCAGGTAATGCTCGAGCATGGGCTACTCCGTCTCCACCTGGTCGGTCTTGTAGGTCCGAAGGATCCAAATGAAGATCCCGATGAGGAAGAAGGCGCTCGGCGACATCACCATCAGGCCGTTGGGCGTGTACCAGCCGCCCTCGGTGACCGGCGAGAGGAGGGTGATCCCGAAGAGCTTGCCGGAGCCCAGGAGCTCGCGGAAGAAGGCGACCACCAGGAGCACCAGCGAGTAGCCGATGCCGTTGCCGATCCCGTCCCAGACCGCGAGGCGGGGGCCGTTGGCCATGGCGAAGGCCTCGGCCCGGCCCATCACGATGCAGTTGGTGATGATCAGGCCGACGAAGACGCTGAGCTGCTTGGCGACGTCGTAGACGAAGGCCTTGAGGACCTGGTCGGTGAGGATCACCAGGGAGGCGATGATCGTCAGCTGGACGATGATCCGGATGCTCCCGGGGATCTTGTTGCGGATCAGCGAGATCGCCAGGTTGGAGAGGGTCGTCACCGCCGTCAGGGCGATCGACATGACGACCGCGGTCTCCATCTTGGTGGTGACCGCCAGGGCCGAGCAGATGCCGAGGACCTGGAGGGCGATCGGGTTGTTGTTGAAGAGCGGATCGACGAGCGCGCTCTTGGTCTTCTTGTCCATTACGACCTCCCCTCGCGGAAGTTGCTCAGGTAGGGGCCGAAGCCGTTCTCACCCAGCCAGAACTGGACGAGCTTGGTGACGCCGTTGCTGGTGATGGTCGCGCCGGAGAGCCCGTCGACCGCGAAGGGGGCGCTCTCGGGCGAGCCCGCCTGCCCCTTGATCACCTGGATCGCCGGCTTCCAGCTCGCGTCGTAGGCCTTGCGACCCGGCCAGAGCGACTTCCACTTCGGGTTGTCGACCTCGCCGCCGAGGCCCGGGGTCTCGCCGTGCTCGTAGAAGGTGATGCCCTTGATCGTGTTGCCGTCGGCGTCGAGGGCGAGGAAGCCGTAGAGCACCGACCAGAGGCCGTAGCCCTGGATCGGCAGGATCAGCGACTTGACCTCGTCGCCGGCGACGACCTGGTAGACCTTCGCGTTCTTGGGGAGGCGGAGGACCTTGGCGTCGTTCGGCGGGGCGGCCGCGCTGGTCGCCGGGTCCTTCATCGCCCGCTGCATGTCGAAGGTCGCGGCCTCGACCCCGGCGTCGATGGAGCCGGCCTTGAGGTCGATGACCACCGGCCGGATGTTCTCCTCGTAGCACTTGTTGATCGCCTCGGGGGTCGTCGCGTCGGCCGCGCAGGCGACACCGGCGACCGAGATGACCTGCTTGCGCTGGTCGAGGGTCTTGTTCGCCTCCTGCATCGGCTTGAGCGCGACCGCCGCGCTGGCCACCAGGACCCCGCAGACGACCGAGACGGCGCCGGCGAAGAAGATGGTGTATGGGGTGCTATGCGCCATTGCGCGCCATCCTCCGCTTGATGTTGGCCTGGACGAAGAAGTGGTCGATGAGCGGGGCGAACATGTTCATGAAGAGGATCGCCAGCATCATCCCCTCGGGGTACGCCGGGTTGACCACGCGGACCAGGACGACGAGGACGCCGATCCCGAGGCCGTAGATCAGCTTGCCGGTGTTGGTGAAGGCCGAGGAGACCGGGTCGGTGGCCATGAAGACGGTGCCAAAGGCCCAGCCGCCGAGGACCATGTGCCACTGCCAGGAGACGTTGAACATCGGGTTGGTCTCCGAGCCGACCCCGTTGAGGAGGGTGGCCAGGAGGATCGTGCCGACCGCGACCCCGAACATCGTCCGCCAGGAGCCGACGCCGGTCAGGATCAGGACGGCCGCGCCGATCAGGCAGCAGAGCGCCGAGGTCTCGCCCATCGAGCCCGGGATCGTGCCGATGAAGGCGTCCATCCAGGTGATCGTGCCGCTCTCGAGCGCGCCGTTCTCGGCCGCCGCCTTGGCGAGCCAGGTCGCCCCGGACATGCCGTCGGCGAGCATCGTCGGCTGCACCGCCCGCCAGACCGCGTCGCCCGAGATCGCCGCCGGGTAGGCGAAGAAGAGGAAGGCGCGCGAGGTCAGCGCGGGGTTGAGCACGTTCATGCCGACGCCGCCGAAGACCTCCTTGCCGAGGATCACGCCGAAGGCGATGCCGACCGCGACCTGCCAGAGCGGGATCGTCGGCGGCAGGATCAGCGGGAAGAGGAGGCCGGTGACCAGGAAGCCCTCGGTGATCTCGTGGCGGCGGGCGACGGCGAAGAGCGCCTCGATGTTGCCGCCGACGATCATCGTCACCAGGTAGACCGGCAGGAAGTAGAGGAGGCCGTGGATCCCGCAGGCGAGGAGGTCGCCGGGGTCAAAGCCGAGCCCCATCGCCTGCATCAGCGAGGTCCGCCAGTCCTCGAGCGGGGCAGCGCCCGCCGCGATCGCGGCGTTGGCCTGGAGGCCGGTGTTGTAGCAGGCGAAGAGGACGCACGGGATCAGGGCGATGAAGACCGTGATCATCATCCGCTTCTGATCGATGGCGTCGCGGACGTGGGAGTCGCCCTTGGTCACCTGCCCCGGGGTGTAGAGGAAGGTGTCGGCCGCCTCGTAGAGCGGGTACTGGGACTCGAGCTTGCCGCCCTTCTCGAAGAGGTGGCCGAGCTGGTCTAGCTTGTCGCGGAGGAACTTCATGCGCCTTCCTTCTCGATGACGGTGAGGTTCTGGCGGAGCTTGTAGCCCCAGTTCTCCTTGCCCGGGTCGACGAAGGAGCAGAGCGCGAGGTCCTCCTCGTCGAGCTCGAGGGCGCCGAGCTTGATCGCGTTGTCGGTGTCGTTGACCGCGAGCGCGCGCAGGAGGAAGGTCGGCATGATGTCGAGCGGCATCACCTTCTCATAGAGGCCGAGCGGCACCATCGCCCGGTGGGAGCCGTGGGTGGTGGTGGTGAAGGGGAAGCGCCGGCGGAGGAGCTTGCCGAGGTAGATCCCGATCACCGAGAACTTGTCGGTGCCGAGGCCGAGCCAGCCGAGGAACTCGCGCTCGGTGCCCTCGCGGAGGCACGAGATCTGCTGGTGGTAGCGGCCGAGGTAGCCGTGGATCTCGCCCATCGCCTTGCGGCCGCCGAAGACCGACCCCGAGATCACCCGGTTGTCGCCGTCGGCGAGCTCGCCGCGGATCAGGTCGTCAAGGTGGGCGCCGACGCGGGTGCGGAGGAGGCGGGGCGACTTGGTCACCGGGCCGGCGAGGGAGACCACGCGGCTCGGGTCGAGGAGACCGCTCTTGAAGAGGCGACCGATCGCGATCACCTCCTGGAAGCCGATGTACCAGACGTTCTTGCCGCGCTCGACCGGGTCGAGGAGGTGGATGTGGGTGCCGACGTTGCCGTACGGGTGGAGCCCCTCGAAGGCCTCGAGGCGGACGCCCTGGACGTTGCCGGCGTTGATCTTCGAGCGCGCGCCGACGCAGAGGTAGGTCTTGGGCGCGAGCTTGGCGACGGCCGCGAGGCCGCGGTGGAAGTCGGCCTCGTTGCCCTCGAGGATCTCGTCCGGGCTCGGGGCGAGCGGGTTGGAGTCGGTCGCGGTGACGAAGAGCGCCTTCGGCTCGGTGCTCGGATCGGCGACCTTGGCGAAGGGGCGGGTGCGGATCGCGGTCCAGCTCCCGCTCTCGAGGAGGAGCGCCTTGATCTCGGCGGCCCCGAGCTCGCCCGGCTCCTTGCCGGTGAAGGCGGCGTACTTGACCTCGTCGCCCTCGCCGATCGTGCCGGCCTGCTCGTTGGCGCTGAGCTCGATCACCAGCGAGAGGAGGGCACGCTTCTCGCCGCGGTTGATCGCGACGACGGTGCCTGCGCCCGGCGCGGTGAAGAGCACGCCCGGGGTCTTGCGATCCTCGAAGAGGACCTGGCCGCGCTTGACCGCGTCGCCGACCTTGACCTCCATGCGCGGCTTCATGCCGATGTAGTCGGCGGCGACGAGAGCGACGCGCGAGGGTTGCTTGGCGTCGTGGATGACCTGCTGGGGATCACCAGTGATCGGCAGGTTCAGCCCCTTCTTGATCGTGTGTACAGCCATGGAATTTCCCTGAGATAGGAGCTTCTGGGCGGCCTTCGGGTGCGCCCGGGCGGAGCCAGTCATGGCGAACCGGTCCGTGACGTCGCTGGCGGCGCGGCGGGCCTATGTTTTCGCTCCACCTAGGCCCAGAGGCCAAGAGGCGGTCGCGTGTGTGGGGTCACAATCGATCGTCACGGGCGCTCGTGGAGGCGCGTCTACGCTGGCGGACTCTTGGGGCCTCGCCAGGTGATCAGTGATCAGCGGCTGCGCCGGGCGACGCCCGCGGTCAGCTCGACGAGCGCGTCGCGGGCGAGGCTCGGGCCGAGCGCGTCGAGGTGGGCGATCGCGGCCTGGGCGTGGCCCTCGGCGATCGCGGTGGTGGCCGCCAGGGCGTCGCTCATCCACACCCGCTCGAGGATCGCGCCGACCTCGTCGTCGGCCAGCGGCGGCCCGGCCCGGAGCGCGCGCTGGACCCTCGCCGCCAGGCCCTCGTCGGCCTCGCAGGCGAGGAGGAGCGGCAGCGTCACCTTGCCGTCGCGGAGGTCGCGGGCTGGGGTCTTCCCGGAGGTCTCGGCGCTGCCGCTATAGTCGAGGACGTCGTCGGCGATCTGGAAGGCGTAGCCGAGCTCGCGGCCGAAGGCGCCGAGGGGGGCGGCGATCTCGGGGCGCGCGAGGCCGCCGACGGCCGCGCACCAGGCGAAGAGCTCGGCCGTCTTGCCGTCGATGATCGCGTAGTAGCTCGGCCGGTCGAGCGCCGGGTCGCCGGCGTTGGCGAGCTGGGCGATCTCCCCCTCGGCCATCCGCGTGACGGTCTCGGCGAGGCGGGAGACCACCTGGGGATCGCGCGTCGAGGCGATCGCCTGGAGGGCGCGGGCGAGGCAGAAGTCGCCCGCGAGGACCGCCAGGCCGTTGCCGAAGTGGAGGCGCGCGCTCGGCCGGCCGCGGCGGAACTCGCCGGTGTCGACGACGTCGTCGTGGAGGAGGGTGGCGGTGTGGATCAGCTCGCCGACCGCCGCGACGGTGATCCGCGCGTCACCCGCAGCGTCGGCCGCGGCTGCGGCGAGGAGCGTGAGGAGGGGCCGCAGGCGCTTGCCGCCGGCCGCGATCACGTGGTCGCCGATCGCCGGGAGGATCGCCACCGTCGAGTCGAGGAGGCGGCGGAGCTCGGCCTCGACCCGCTCGAGATCGTCGGCGACAAGGTCGATTCCGCGAGCGATCGCGTCGCGCGGAGAGGGCGGGCGGCGGGGCTCCAACATCGGTGAGGGTAGGGCGTCAGCCCGCGGTGAGGGCATTACGGGGGATACCTCGCCTTGTCAACCGACGGCCGCGCTTTGTCGGGAATCTCTCCCGTGCGACCCTTGTTGAGGACCAAGGCGATGCGCGAGCGCGAAGTCGACAGCGAGCGGGCCCCGGCCCAGCCCCTCTGGATGGCGATGGGAGCGGCCCTCGTCGGCGTCCTCCTCGGCGGCGCCGCGGTCTTCCTCGGGCTCACCGGCCGCCCTCCCTCGGCGCTGCCGAGCGCGGCCCCGGCGGCCTGCTGCGACGGCGCCAGCGAGAGCCCGCCGATGCGGGTCGAGGGCGCGACGCCGAGCCTGGTCGACGCCGTCGCCCGCACCCGCGAAGCGGTGGTCACGCTCCGCGGCGGCCAGGGTCTCCTCGGCACCGGAGTGATCGTCGATCCCGCCGGGCTGGTCCTCACCAACTTCCACGTGATCGCCCCCCAGCTCCGCGATCCCGGGGTCGGCCTCGGCGGCGCCGGGGTCAGCCTGGTGGTCCGCTTCGCCAACGGCCGCGAGCTCCCGGCGATCCTCTTGGTCGGCGATCGGGAGCAGGATCTCGCGGTCCTGCGCCTCCGCCCTGCCGACACCGCCGAGACCTTCCGCGCGGCTCGCCTCGGCCGCTCCTCGGAGCTCGCGGTCGGCCAGCCGATCTTCGTGGTCGGCGCGCCGCTCGGTCTCGAGCAGACGGTCTCGAGCGGGATCGTCGCGGCCCTCGATCGCACTCATATCCTCGCCAACCGCCGCCTCTCCCTCGTTCAGATCGACGCCTCGATCAACTTTGGTTCCTCCGGGGGGCCGCTCTTCAACCTCGAGGGCGAGCTGGTCGGGATCACGACCGCGATGATCGAGCGGGCGCAGGGGATCGGCTTCGCGATCCCCAGCGATCATATCCGGGCGATCCTCAAGACCTTCGGCCAGGGCGACGTCCGCCGCAGCGGTCAGATCGGCGTCGAGGCCTCCGCCGACATCGACCTCAGCGAGGCCGCCTATCGCCTCGGCTACCGCAACGGCGTGGTCGTCACCGAGGTCGTCGCCGGGCTCCCGGCCGAGCGCGCCGGCCTCCGCGCGGGGGACGTCCTGGTCGAGATCCGCGGGCGCCGCTTCGACGCCTTCGGCGAGGGCCCAGAGGCCCGCCGGCGCTTCGCCCAGAACTTCGTCGACACCGTCCGGGCGACCGTCCCTGGCGAGCGCCTCGAGGTCACGGTGATCCGCGAGGGCGCGCGGGTCCAGCTCGCGCTCGAGGTCGCGGCCGCGTCCGCCGAGCACCAGGTGACGGTCGACGCCGAGGAGCTCCTCGGCCTCGTCCTCGAGGCCGACGCGCCGGTGGTCCGCGAGCTCCGGGCGGGCGCGGAGATCAGCGGCTGGACCAGCGCGGAGCGGCTGCGCGGCGCTCGGATCACCCAGATCATCGGCCGGCCGGTGACCTCGCTCGCGGATCTCGGGGCGGCGCTCGCCGATCTCCGCCAGCACCTCCACCTCGGCGCGCGGGCGACGATCGCCGTCGGTTTCGCCCTCGCCGACGGCACCGAGATCCTGGTCCAGGACTTCCCGATCGCCCGCGCGTAGGGCAAGCTCGCGGCATGTCGCCCCTCCGCGCGCTCCTCGTGGTCGCCCTCGTCGTCGCCTGCAAGCCGAGCGGGACGACCTCACCGACGGGCGGCGGGGCCGAGGACGACGAGGACGTCACGCTCCCGGCCCCGGGCCCGATCGAGGAGGCGGGGACGCTGATGGCCCGCGGCAAGGGCGAGGAGGCGCTCGCGCTCCTCGACGACGCGATCAAGAAGTCGCCGGACGATCACGAGCTCCACTACGCCCGCGGGGTCGCCCTCCAGTCGCTCGGCCGCGGCGACGAGGCGATCACCGCCTGGCGCGACGCGCTCGCCCGCAAGCCCGGCTTCTTCCCGGCGCTCAACGGGATCGGCGCGGTCGAGCTCGACGCCGGCCGCTACGAGGCGGCGATCGACGCCCTCAACCAGGCGATCGCGGCCAAGCCCGACTTCCCGGACGCCCGCTACAACCTCGCGCTCGCCTACGAGGGGCTCGGCAAGATCGACGAGGCGATCGCCGCCCACGAGGCGGCGATGAAGCTCGCCCCCGGCGACCTCGACGTCCACCTCTCCCTCGGCGCGCTCTACCTCAAGAAGGGGGACCTCGCGCGGGCGCGCGAGCACGCCGACGCGGCCCTGAGGCTCGGCGAGGGCGATCCGGCGGCCGCCCGCCTGAGCGCCCAGGTGCTGGTCCGCGAGGGCAAGCATGCCGAGGCGGCGGCGGCCTACGAGGCCGTGGTCGCCGCGGTCCCCGAGGACGCGGAGGCCCGCCTGGCGCTCGCCCGGGCGCTGATCCGGGCCGAGCGCCCGGAGGCCGCGATCCCTCACCTCGAGCGCCTGGCGAAGGAGCGGCCGGACGAGGCCGTGATCTGGTCGGAGTGGGGCGGCGCGCTCACCAAGCTCGGCAAGGTCGACGGCCCGGAGGGGGCGCTCGCTCGCCTCGATCACGCCCTCGAGCTCAAGGCCGATCTCCTCTCGGCGCGGGTCCGCCGGATCGCCGCGCTCACGGCCGGCAAGCGCTGCAAGGAGGCCCGCTCGGCCCACGCCGAGCTGGTCGCCGCGGTCGCCGACGCCCGTGAACAGGCCGACATGGCCCTTGGGTCATGTGCCAAGGGCAAGGGCAAATAGGCCAGACCCAGACCCAGGCCCACACCCAGGCCCACACCCAGGCCTAGCCGCCGCGGACGATCCCCCGCTGCGAGAGCCCAGCGAGGGTGAAGGCGGCCCAGCCGATGGTCGCCAGGGCGATCGGGATCGGCGCGTCGAACTGGTCCTGGGTGGTCACCTGCTGGAGGACCGAGAAGAGATCGACGAGGAGGAAGACGCCGCCGCCGAGGGCGACGAGGACGTAGGGCAGGGCGACCGAGCCCCCCATCATCGGCGCGACCAGGCGGACCAGGAGGATCCCGATCCCGCACATGATCGTGTCGGCGATGATGCTGATGATCGTCACCCCGAGGGCGATGAGCGCCGGCGGCGAGAGGTGGGCGAGGTCGGTCTCGCTGAGGGTGAAGCCCATCAGGGCGAGGCAGGCGGCGACCAGGAGGCCGCCGATCGCCAGCGCGCCTTTTCGCGCGCCCGGGGTCCACTCCGGGGTCAGGCCGGTGCTCAGGAGGACCCGCCGGAAGGCGAGGAGGGCGGCGATGCTGAGGAAGTTGGAGAGGATCAGGAGGAGGTGGCCGAGCTTGGCGTCGGCGAGGACGACCTCAAAGGCGAGGGCGGCGCGGGCGAGCGGCACCAGGAGGAGCGCGCCGGCGAGGAGCGCCCAGGGGCGCAGCGGCGGATCGCCGCGCTCGAAGGAGAGGGCGGCGAGGAGGAGCCCGAGGCCGGAGCAGGCCTCGAGGCCGCGCTGGAAGTAGGTCTCGACGCCGAGGCTGGGGAGCACGCCGATCCGGATCCCGACGACGGCGGCGATGATGATCGCGGCGCTGAGGGGGCTCAGGCGCATGCAGACCTCCAGCGAGGGGCTCCGACGGGGGCGCTAAGGGGGCGGTCGACCATGGCGAGCCAGGGACACGTGGCCGGCGCGCATCCACGGCGCCAGGCGCGTGACCCCGGGATGGTAACGCAAATCTCGGGCGAGGTTGGGGTCGATCACCCGGGGGGCGAGGGCCCCCCGCAACATGGGAGGGCTCACGCTTTCGCCCGGCGCGAGCCTGGCCACCGTCGCGCGTCTCCCCCTATACTCCGCCGGTCGCCATGGCTGTTGAAACGGCTCCGAATCTCCTCAGCGAGGCCCTCACCTTCGACGATGTGCTCCTGGTGCCGGGCTTCAGCGAGGTCCTGCCCTCGGAGGTCAAGGTCAGCACCCGGCTGACGCGGACGATCGAGCTCCGGATCCCGATGGTCTCGGCGGCGATGGACACCGTCACCGAGGCCGAGACCGCGATCTGCATGGCCCGCCACGGCGGCCTCGGGGTGATCCACAAGAACCTCAGCCCCGAAGAGCAGGCCCGCGAGGTCCGCCGGGTCAAGCGGACCGACAGCGGGATGATCACCGATCCCGTGACGATCACCGGCGACCAGACCCTCCGCCAGGCGCTCGCGCTGATGCGCGAGAACCGGATCAGCGGCCTCCCGGTCGTCCGCTACGCCCGCCCGGTCGGGATCCTCACCAGCCGCGACATCCGCTTCGAGACCAACCTCGACCAGCTCGTCGGCGACGTGATGACCCGCAACCCGATCACGGTCGAGAAGGGGATCACCCCCGAGAAGGCGAAGCAGGTCCTCCACAAGCACCGGATCGAGAAGCTCCTGGTGGTCGGCGCGGGCGGTGAGCTCCTCGGCCTGATCACCGTCAAGGACATCATCAGCGCCGAGTCCTGGCCGAACGCGCTCAAGGACGAGCGCGGCCGCCTGCGGGTCGGCGCGGCCGTGGGCACCGGCGCCGACACCCTCACCCGGGTCCAGGCGGTCGTCGATCAGGGCGCGGACGTGATCGTGATCGACACCGCGCACGGCCACTCGCGCGGGGTGCTCGAGTCCGTCCGCCTGATCCGCTCGCACTTCCCGGAGCTGCCGATCATCGCCGGCAACATCGCCACCGCCGAGGGCGCGGAGGCGCTGATCGACGCCGGCGTCGACGCGGTCAAGGTCGGCATCGGCCCCGGCTCGATCTGCACCACCCGGATCGTCGCCGGCGTCGGCGTCCCCCAGATCACGGCGATCGCCGAGTGCGCGGCCGCGGCCCACAAGCGCGGGATCCCGGTGATCGCCGACGGCGGGATCAAGTACTCGGGCGATCTCGTGAAGGCGCTGGCCGCCGGCGCCGACACGGTGATGATCGGCTCGCTCTTCGCCGGCACCGACGAGGCCCCCGGCGAGCTCGTCCTCTACCAGGGCCGGAGCTACAAGACCTACCGCGGGATGGGCTCGCTCGGGGCGATGCGCGCGGGCTCCAAGGACCGCTACTTCCAGAGCAACGTCAACGACCGCAAGCTGGTCCCGGAGGGGATCGAGGGGCGCGTGCCCTACCGCGGTCCGCTGGCCGAGAGCCTCCACCAGATGGTCGGCGGCCTCCGCTCAGGGATGGGCTACGTCGGCGCCGCGACGGTCGCCGAGCTCCAGACGAAGGCGCGCTTCCGCCGGATCTCGCCGGCCGGGCTCCGCGAGAGCCACGTCCACGACGTGATCATCACCCAGGAAGCCCCCAACTACCGCATCGAATAGGCGGCCGAAGGCCGCGGCACCGCATGTCCGGACACCAGACCCTCGTCGTCCTCGATTTCGGCTCCCAGGTCACCCAGCTCATCGCGCGACGGATCCGCGAGCTCGGGGTCTACGCCGAGATCCTCCCCTACAACACGCCAGTGGCCGCGCTGCGCGAGCGCGCGCCCCAGGCGATCATCTTTAGCGGCGGCCCCTCGTCGATCTACGACGAGGGCGCGCCGCAGATCGATCCCGAGCTCCTCCAGCTCGGCGTGCCGATCCTCGGGATCTGCTACGGCCTCTACGTGATCGCGGCCGGCCTCGGCGGCGAGGTGGTGCCGGCGAGCGAGCGCGAGTTCGGGGCCGCGACCCTGGTGGTCGACGCGGCCGCCGGCCCGCTCACCCGCTTCCCGGCCGGCTCCCACGTCCCGGTCTGGATGTCGCACGGCGACAAGATCCGCGCGCTCCCGCCGGGCTTCCGCACGGTCGGCCACTCCGCCCACTGCGAGCACGCGGCGATCGTCGACGCCGATCGCAAGCTCTGGGGCGTCCAGTTCCACCCCGAGGTCACCCACACCGAGCGCGGGGACGAGATCTTCGCGGCCTTCCTCGACGCCGCCGGCTTCCGCCGCGACTGGAGCATGGCCGCCTTCGTCGACGAGGCGGTCGCGGCGATCCGCGCCCGGGTCGGCGACACCGGCACGGTGATCTGCGGCCTCTCGGGCGGCGTCGACTCGTCGGTCGCCGCCCTCCTGGTCGAGCGGGCGATCGGCGATCGCCTCCACTGCATCTTCGTCGACAACGGCCTCCTGCGGGCGAACGAGCGCGCCGAGGTCGAGCGGATGTTCGCCGGCAAGCTCCACAACCCGCTCATCGTCGCCGACGCCGGCGACACCTTCCTCGCGGCCCTCGCCGGGGTCAGCGATCCCGAGGTCAAGCGCAAGCGGATCGGCGCCGCCTTCATCGAGGTCTTCGAGGCCGAGGCGAAGCACCTCGGCGGCGCCGACTACCTGGTCCAGGGGACACTTTATCCCGACGTGATCGAGAGCGTCTCGATCCGCGGCGCTTCGGTGACGATCAAGACCCACCACAACGTCGGCGGCCTCCCCGAGCGCATGCGGATGGGCGTGGTCGAGCCGCTGCGCGAGCTCTTCAAGGACGAGGTGCGGCGGCTCGGGATCGAGCTCGGCCTCGACGAGGCGATGGTCTGGCGCCACCCCTTCCCGGGGCCCGGCCTCGCGGTGCGGATCCTCGGCGAGGTCACCGGCGCCCGCTGCGACGTGCTCCGCCAGGCCGACGCGATCATCCTCGACGAGATCCGCAAGGCCGGCCTCTACCGCCACCTCTGGCAGGTCTTCGGCGTCCTCCTGCCGGTCCAGACGGTCGGCGTGATGGGCGACGCGCGGACCTACGAGAACGCGCTGGCGGTCCGGGCGGTCACCAGCACCGACGCGATGACCGCCGACTGGGCGCGGATCCCCTACGAGGTCCTCGCGGTGATCTCCAACCGGATCATCAACGAGGTCCGCGGGATCAATCGGGTGTGCTACGACATCTCGTCGAAGCCGCCGGCGACGATCGAGTGGGAGTAGGGGAGAGCGCGTGAGCATGCGGGTGCCGCACGACGACGGACCGGAGGACGAGGCCCCGAAGCGGGCGCCTCGGCGCGGCGGCGGCGAGCGGCGGCGCGGCGACGAGGCGGCGGTCGAGCGCGAGGTCGACGCGGGGGCGCGTCCGCAGGAGAGCGGCGGCAACGAGCTCCGCCCCCGCACCTTCGCCGAGTACATCGGCCAGGCCGCGCTCAAGCGCAAGCTCGAGGTCTTCGTCGCCGCCGCCAAGGGGCGCAGCGAGCCCCTCGATCACACGCTCCTCCACGGTCCGCCGGGCCTCGGCAAGACGACGATGGCCCACATCCTGGCGAACGAGCTCGGCGTCCAGCTCCACCTGACCTCGGGGCCAGCCATTGAGCACAAGGGGGTGCTCGCCGGCCACCTCACCGCCCTCGGCGCCCGCGACGTCCTCTTCATCGACGAGATCCACCGCCTCTCGCCGACCGTCGAGGAGAGCCTCTACGCGGCGATGGAGGACCGGCGGATCGACCTCCCGGTCGGCGAGGGCTCGCGCGCGCGGACGATCAACATCGATCTCCAGCCCTTCACCCTGATCGGCGCGACCACCCGGACGGCGATGCTCTCGGGGCCGCTCCGCGACCGCTTCCAGATCATCGAGGGGATCGAGCTCTACGGCGACGACGAGCTCGCGGCGATCGTCGAGCGGACCGCGTCGCTCCTCGGCTTCCCGATCACCGCCGACGGCGCCCGCGAGATCGGCCGCCGCAGCCGCGGCACCCCGCGGATCGCCAACCGCCTCACCCGCCGGGTGCGCGACTTCGCGCAGGTCGACGGGCGGGTCGAGATCGCCGCCACGGTCGCCTCGAAGGCGCTCGACACCCTCGGGATCGACAAGGAGGGGCTCGACTCCGCCGACCGCCGGCTCCTGACGATGATCATCGAGGGCTTCGACGGCGGGCCGGTCGGCGTCGAGGCGCTGGCCGCGAGCCTCGGCGAGCCCCGCGACACCCTCGAGTCGGTCTACGAGCCCTTCCTCCTCCAGCGCGGCTTCCTCCTCCGGACCCCGCGCGGTCGGGTGGCGACCCTCAAGGCGGCCCAGCACCTCGGCCTGCGCCTGCCGGCCGGTGCGCTCGGCGCCCAGGGGAGCTTCGGGATCTAGCTGGCGGCAGAGACGGCGCCCGGAAGAAACGGCGTTCGTTCGCCACGTATGCCGCGTCACGAATTGGCTGCGCGGGGGCGCGCGCTTGACCGGCGCCAGGACCCGTGTTCAGCTTGAAATCTTGATGATCGGGGGTGATTCGAGGATTCGTGCCCGGCCCCGGAGAGGCGCCCTCGGGGCGCTCGTCGCGGTCGTCGTCGGTGGCTTTGTGAGCCTCGCTAGCCTCGCGGGCTGCGGCTCGGAGATGGATCGCGCGGTCGACGACTACGTCGCGGCCCGCGAATCGCGCGGCGCCACCTTCTGCACCTGCTTCTACGAGCTCATCGGCTACGACGAGGAGGCGACCTGCACAGACGCCTACAAGTTCTCGTCGACCGAGATCGGCTGCCTCAAGGGGATCTTCGAGGATCGCGAGGATCCCGGGGAGCACGACCGCTTCTCGTCGAAGCCGGCGATCGAGTGCCTCGCCACGGTCGAGCGGGAGTACGAGCGCTGCCTCAACGCCCTCAAGTGCGAGGACCTCGAGGGCCTCGACGAGTGCATCAGCGACTACAACGACGCCATCGTCGAGTGCCCGCGGCTCAGCGAGGACGACACCGAGGACTTCGACAATTGTCTCCTCCTCTGACGCGGCGGCATCGCGGGCGCGGCCTCGCGGTCGCGGTCGCGGTCGCCCTTGCGGCCTGCGGCGGCGAGCCGCGGCCGCCGGTCGAGTACGTGGTCGACCTCGCCGAGGACGTGCCGATGACCGGCGTCGACGACCCGAACTTCGCCGAGCTCGACGTCGTCATGCGCCAGTTCCTCAAGTGGCGCTGCGGCGGCGCCGGCACCCTGGCGATCTCCTACAGGGGGCGGCGGGTCTACAAGCGCGGCTTCGGGCGGATGCGCGGGCGGGCGACCGAGACCCTCTACGAGGGCTGCGGCGACGACGAGTCGAACCCCTACGATCCGGACGCGCCGCTGGTCGAGCCCGACGCGCCGATGTACATCGGCAGCCTCTCGAAGGCGCTCGCGGCCGCGACCGTCCGGCGCCTCCTGGAGGAGCGCCTGGAGGCGCGCCCGGAGCTCCGCCCGCCGGCCTGCGAGGGCCCGATCTGCGCGTGCGAGGAGCCGCCCTGTCCGGGCTCCGTCGCCGATCTCGTCCTCCTCGATCCGGCCAACGATCTCCTGCCGGAGTCCATCGCGGCGATCCTCCGCGGCGACGCGCCGGTGCCGGTCCCCCAGAGCGGGGATCCCTGCGCGAGCGGTCACGATCCGGCCTTCGCCGATCCTCGCTGGCGCGAGATCACGATCGGCAACCTGATCTCCCACCAGGCCGGCCTCTTTCGCAGCGGCAGCGGCTTCCAGGACGCCGACGACGGGGTCGTGCCCTCGCTCGCGGTGCTCCGCGGGTACACCGACGAGGCCGCCTGGGCCGCCGAGGACGCTGACCTCCGCGCCGATCCGGGGCTCGCGGCGGCGATCGAGGGCGCGCGCGCCTGGGTGGCGGAGCGCGAGGGCGGCGCGCCGGTCTACTTCGTCAACTTCTACAACGCCCTCGCCGGCGAGCGCCCGGTCGACGAGCTGATCAAGGTGTCGGCGGGCCTCTGCCTCGACTACTCGCCCGGGGTCAGCGGCATGTACGGCGACGAGGACGGCGTCTACGAGCTCCTCGGGCAGCAGGGGGAGTACTCCAACTTCGCGCTCGGGGTGATCGGCCGGGTGATCGATCACCTCGAGGAGGCGCGCACCGGTGGGCACTACCTCCCCGATCTCGGGCACCCCGAGGAGCATGCGGCGTCGTCGCTCGGGCAATTCCTCGCCGAGGAGCTCGGGATCACCGAGGGCGTCGCGAGCCCCGAGGGGATCACCATGGCCCAGGGGATCCAGCCCGATCCGACGGGGCGGCCGCTCTACACCCCGACCCCGCGGATCTGGTCGTCGGGCACCTTCGCCCCCGAGAGCGGGGATCTCAAGCGCCCCTACTGCGTGTGGCGGGACGGGGAGTGCGACTTCCGAACCTGGCTCAAGGGCCGCGACGGCGACGTCAACCTCCGGCCGAACGTCGCGTTTGAGATCGTCGCGCCCGACGAGGGGGAGGGCTTCCGCAAGGTCGCCGCTTGGGCGACGAGCCCCCACCAGATGGCGGCCGCAGGGGCGCTCGTCGCCGAGGGGCCGGCCTACCTCGCGTTCTCGAACAAGTACCGGATCTCCGCCTCCTCGCGCTTCCTCGACAACGGCAACGGCGAGCTCCGGGAGCGCTGGCCCGACGACGAGCCGGGCGGCCACAACGGCTCGATCGGCGGCGGCTACTCGTTCATCTTCCAGCTCGTCGAGGACATGGTGATCCGCTCCTTCCCGCCCCGCGTCGACGGCCACCTCGTCGACGACTGGGAGCACCTGCGGGCCGAGCGGATCGAGATCCCGGCGGGCGTCGATCTCTTCGTCGCCGTCAACCAGCGCGAGGATCCGCGCTGCCTCAATCAGCTCGGCGACGGCTGCTCGCGCGAGTACGGGCTCCTCCGCAACTTCGTCTACTGGGGCCTCGCGCAGGTCGACTGGTCGGCGGTCGAGGCGTCGATCGCCGCCCAGCGCTTCGAGGTGCGGGGGATGGCGATCGACGCGGGCGCGGCCACGCACCTCTGGTTCGCCGACGACAACCACCGCGCGCTCGCGGGCCCGCCGCCCGAGCGCTTCGCTCGCCCGGAGGTCGATGACGTGGCCGATGGAGTCGCGCCCTACGCGTTGCCCTCGACCCGGATCGGCCCCGATCTCCTCGGCGCGGCCTTCGACGCCCAGGGGCGGGTGCATGCCTGGTACAGCGACGGGCGCGTCAGCGTCGGCGAGGCGCTCGATCTCGGGGCGACCGTGTCGCCGGTGCCCTTCAGGCTCGCGGAGGCGCACGGGGTGGGGGACCTGGTCGCCCTGGCGATGAGCCCCGACGGGCTCGCCCACGCCTGGTACGCCGACGGCACCTGGAGCGCCGGAACGCCGACCGAGCTCGCTGCTTCGGGGGGCGGGACCTACAGCTTGCCGGAGGGGCGGGCGGCGGCCGACGTCGCGGCGATCGCCTTTGATCCGACGGTCGAGGGCGCGGTCTGGGTGCTCTTCCGCGACGGCGCGATCGAGCTCGGGCAGGTCGACGATCTCGGCGCGGCGCCCTGAGACTACGGCGCGCTCGCAATGTCCTCAGGGACAGGTTGGTGTGGCGGCGAAGGTCAGCCCGCGCGGAGCTCGATCTCGCCGTGAAAGACCAGCGTCGCCGGCCCCTCCATGACGATCGAGGCGCCGTCGGCCGGCACGCGGATCGCCAGATCGCCGCCCGGGAGGCGGACGCGCAGGGGCTCGCCGGCCTGGGCGAGGCCGCCGAGGACGGCGGCGGCCGCGGTCGCGCAGGCCCCGGTGCCGCAGGCCTCGGTGATCCCGCAGCCGCGCTCCCAGACCCAGAGGGTGATCGAGCCGTCGCCTTCGATCCGCGCGAGCTCGACGTTGGTCCGATCGGGGAAGAGCGGGTCGACCTCGATCGCCGGGCCGAGGGCGCGGGCGAGCGCCTCGGGGTCCTCGGCCGCGCCGACGAAGGCGATCGCGTGGGGGTTGCCGACCGAGATCGCCTGGAAGCGCCGGCCCTCGCCGGCGGCGGGCTCACGGGGGCCGAGGTCGCGGGCGATCCCCATCTCGATCGCGACCCGGGCGCGCCGGCGATCCTCGTCGAGGGTGATCGTGCAGGGACGGAGGCCGGCGTCGGTGGCGACCGTCATCGTCGTCGCGCCGGTGTCGACGGCGAGGAAGTGGGCGACGCAGCGGAGGCCGTTCCCGCACATCTCGGGGCGGGAGCCATCGTGGTTGATGACGATCATCGAGGCGACGGCGTCGACGCCCTCGGGCGGCGGGGCGACGACGAGGATCCCGTCGCCGCCGACGCCCCGGCGTCGATCACAGATCGCGGGGGCCGCCGCCTGCAGCGCGGCGAGGTCCCTCGCCCAGCCCGCGCGCGCGCGCCAGTCGACCAGGAGGAAGTCGTTGCCGAGGCCCTCGACCTTGGTGAAGTCGAGGCGCATCGGGCCGCCGATCGTGCCGGCGCTCACCCTTCGCTCCTACGGGGTGCCCTCGGCGGGAGCAGCGGGCGCGTCACCCGCGGGGGCGTCGCCAGCGGGCGCGTCGCCAGCCGGGGCGGCCTCGTCCGAGGGCGCGTCGGCGGGGGCGTCACCCGCGGGCGCGCCCTCGCCGGTCTCGCCCACCGCCTCGCCGGCGGCCTCGGCCGCGGCGTCGCTCTCGGTCTCGGGCTCGGCGTCGGTCGGCGCCGCGAGGTCGCTCGGCATGATCGCCTGGGCGTCCACGCTGCCGGCGTTCGGGAGCGGGAGGGGGTTGGGGCCGATCCGCTCGTAGTTGATCTCGCCGCCGCCGTCGCTCTCCTCGACCCCCGCGAGCTCCTGGCTCTTGTCGCGGAGTCGGGCCGAGCCGGAGTGTGCGCTCGCGTAGGCGAGGAAGAGGACGCTGCCCATGAACGCGGCCGCGAAGCCCTGGGTGAGCTTGGCCATGAACTCCGAGGCACCGCCGCCGCCGAAGACGCTCTGGCTCGCGCCGCCGCCGAGGGCCGTGCCGAGGCCGCCCTTGCCCGCCTGGAGCAGGATGATCAGCACCATCACGATCGCTACGGGGATGTAGATGTACGTGACGATGGTTTCGAAGATCGCGAGGATGTCCATGGCTACTCGGTCGCGGCGCTCTGGATGATGCTGAGGAACGAGGCGGCGTCAAGCGAGGCGCCACCGACGAGGAATCCGTCGATGTCGCCGGCGGCCATCAGCTCGGCCGCGTTGCCGGGCTTGACACTACCACCGTAGAGCAGGGATCTGTCAGCGCCGCTCTGACCGTAGTGGGCGGTCAGCCAGGTGCGGATCCGGTTGTGCATGGTCGAGGCGTCCCCCGGGGTGGCGGCGACCCCGGTCCCGATCGCCCAGACGGGCTCGTAGGCGATGATCAGGCGCCCGTTGATGTGCTCGGGCTTGAGGTGCGAGAGCGCCTGGGTGAGCTGGGCGAGGACGTGGGCCTCGTGGTTGCCAGCCCGGCGGACCTCGAGGGGCTCGCCGACGCAGAGGATCACCCGGAGGCCTGCGTCAAGCGCGCCGCGGACCTTGCTGGCGATCAGCGCGTCGCCCTCGCCGAAGTGGCTGCGGCGCTCGGAGTGGCCGATGATCGCGCCATTTGCGCCAGCATCCTTGAGCATCGTCGGGCCGACCTCGCCGGTGAACGCGCCGCTCTCCTGGGCCGCGCAGTTCTGGGCGAAGAGCCAGAGGGGCCCGGCCGGTCGGGTCCACGGTCGGACCGCGTCGAGGGCGACGAAGGTCGGGGCGATGCCGACGTGGACGGTGTCGTCGCGGTCGAGGAGCTCGTCCGGGAGCTGGCCGACGAGGGTGCCCGCGAGGGTCTCGGCCTGGGCCCGGAGGAGGTGCTGCTTCCAGTTGCCGACGACCCAGCGGGCCCGCGGCTCATCGAAGGTGTTCATCGTCGTTCTCCAGCTCTCTCGGCTCACCCGCGGAGGAGGACCGCCACGCCGGGCAGGACCTTGCCCTCGATCATCTCGAGCGAGGCGCCGCCGCCGGTCGAGATGTGGCTGATCTGATCGGCGACCCCGGACTCCTGGATCGCCGCCACGCTGTCACCGCCGCCGACCACGGTGTAGCCGGGGCTGGCCGCGACCGCGCGGGCGACCGCCAGGGTGCCGTGGGCGAAGACGGGGTTCTCGAAGAGCCCCATCGGCCCGTTCCAGAAGACCAGCGCGGCCCCGCGGAGCACCGACGCGAAGAGGGCCTCGGTCGAGGGGCCGATGTCGAGGGCCATCGCCTTCGGCGGGAGGTGGACGTCGTCGGCGAGGACGACCTCGGCCGCGCGGGCGTCGAGGCCCTCGCCGATCCGGAGGTCGACCGGCAGGAGGAGGCGGATCCCGCGGGCCTCGGCCTTGGCGGTGACGCTTCGGCACTCGCTGAAGCGATCGCCCTCGAGGAGCGAGGCGCCGAGCTCGGCCCCGCGGGCGGCCAGGAAGGTGTTGGCCATCGCCCCGCCGATCACCAGGCTGTCGCCGTCGCGGAGGCGATCGAGGACCGCGAGGAGGACCGGCAGCTTGTCCGAGATCTTGGCGCCGCCGACGATCGCCACGAAGGGGTGCTCGGCGGCCGCGACCACCCGTCCGAGGGCCGCGACCTCGGCCGCCAGGAGCATCCCCGCGGCCCGATCGCGGACCAGCTCGGGGAGGCCGACGATCGACGCGTGGGCCCGGTGCGAGGCGCCGAAGGCGTCGTTGACGTAGGCGTCGCAGAGGTTGGCGAGGGCCTGGGCGAAGGCGGGGTCGTTGCTCTCCTCGCCCGGGTGGTAGCGGAGGTTCTCGAGGAGGACGATCTGGCCGGCGCGGTTGTCGAGGCAGAGCTTGGTGACGCCGTCGCCGACCACCTCGTCGGGGACCCGCACCTCGCACTCGAGGAGCTCCGCGAGGCGGGCGCCGACCGGGACGATCGAGTACTTCGGGTTCGGCTTGCCCTTCGGGCGGCCGAGGTGGGACGCGAGGATGAGCCGGGCGCCGCGGGCCTGGAGCGCGCGGATCGTCGGCAGGGCGGCGCGGATCCGGGTGTCGTCGCGGATCGTGCCGTCGCTCTCCTGGGGGACGTTGAAGTCGACGCGGACGAAGACGCGCCGGTTGTCGACGTCGAGCTCGTCGATCGACGGGAGGCGGGGCGATTCAAGGGGCGCCTGGGCCATGGCGCAGACCAATACCGGCGGCCGGGCGGCAAGTCCACCGGCGCGCGCGTGAGCTTGCAGCCGCGCCTACTCGGCGGCGGCGAGGCCCTGGGGGGCGTTGGACGTCCGGATGTCCTTGCTCACCAGATCGAGGAGCTCGGAGGAGAGCCCGATGATCTGCTCGGCCGAGTACCCCTGCTCCCGCATCTGCCGGAAGAGCGAGCGGGCGAGGATGCTCAGTGCGCGGGGTTTGGCGCTGGTCTCGATCGGCTGCATTCCCTCAGTCTCCCTACAGGGCCCCCAAACGAAGCAAGGGACATGCGCGACCGAGGCGGGAGCTGGAATCTGAGTAGTTACGAGGTGTTCGAGGACTTTGCCGCAGGTCCAAAGCTGCCAAGTGTGCACCCCGCTGCGCAGCTTTCAGGGTTCTCCGTGTGCAGCTAGGTGCACAATGTGAAGCCCAGACAGCGCTTCTGCGCGCGCTCCGGCGCCTCTCGCGTGGGGTCGCGCCCGCGGTGGGGGGCGTGCGAGGGGCAAAGTCGCGCCTCCTGCGGCGCGCCAGATCGACGCCTGAAGCTGGGGGACTTCATCCCCGCTCGCCGCGCTCACGCCTCTTGCTGCTGGGGATCGAAGGCGATCTCACCCGAGAGGAAGCGGAGGAGGACGTCGAGGCGCTGCCAGAGCTCGACCGGCATCTGCCCGAAGGCGGCGCCGATCTGGAAGTGACCCTCGGTCCGCGTGCTCCAGAGGATCTGCCCGGGGATCACCAGCGTCTCGCTCTCGAAGCGCTCGAGGATCAGGCGGAGGTGGAGGTTCACCTCGCTCCCCGGCGCGACCGGGAGCTCGGTGAGCACACAGACGCCGCCGGTCGTGATCTCGCGGGCGAGCCCGGGGACCGACGAGCGTCCGATGATCTCGATGGTGGCCTCGAGATCGCAGGTGAAGCGCGGGTTCAGCGGAGGGGCGGCCACGGCAGCCGAGGATACCAGAGATCGGCCAGCGGCGAGCGGCCGGGCGGCTCAGGGCTCGGGTCCGCGGACGTGGAGCCCGGTGAGGCCGTGGAGGAGCGCCTCGAGCTCGCGGATCCGCAGCCGGCGGGCGAGGTCGCCCTCGCCGGGGCTCTCCTGGAGCTCGGCGAGGAGCTGGAGGCGCTCGAAGTAGAGCTGGGTCACCCGGACGAGGATCTGCTCGCGCGCGAGGGCCATGTCGACCATCGCCCGGGCCGCTCGGAGCTCGTTGGGATCAAAGATCAGGCGGTCGAGCTCCCAGGCGACCCGGACCCGATAGATCTGACCTGCGCCCGCGTCCTGCGAGAGCTCGTCGGCGGTCCCTGCCGCCTGATCGAGCTGCCAGGCCTGGTCGCGGCGGACGTCGATCTCGCCGCGGACGGTCGGCAGGGCCGCGGCCGCGCGGGCGCGGGCGAGCCAGCGACGGGTCGTCCGCGGATCGACCGTGGCGCGGCGGAGGGCGGCCTCCTGGAGCTCTTCGATCGTCGGCGTGGTCGCGCCGACGAGATCACGCTCGATCGTCGACGGGGCGCGGGTTGGCGGCGGGCGCTGGGGCTCGTGCCCGGCCGCGGGTGCTTCGGCGGGGGGAGGAGCGTCGGGCGGGGGAGGGCTCGCGCTCATGACCTCGTCGACCGGCGGGCGCACGGGTGGCGCTGGCCGACGCGCAGACGCCCGCGCGCGTCGGGTCGATCGACCCGGCGGTCGACGGGGGCCCTCCGCGGCTGGCGCGTCGCTCGTCGACGGCCCCGTCTCCACGCCTGTCCACATGGACATGTCGTATCGGGCATTCATGGTAGGGAGGCCGAGCGCGAGCCCGGCGACGAGCGTCGCCGCGATCATCGGATCCCCTCCCAGGCCCGGCACTGGGCTCGCACCAGGGCCGCGCGCTCGACGTCCGCGAGCTCGCCGCGGGTGCGCGGCGGGGGGAGGGCGCCGGGCGCCGAGAAGCGTCGCCAACGGGCGAGGAGCTGGCGCTCTCGCTGCGCGGCCCGGCGATCGATCGTGACCCCCAGCGACACAAAGGCGGCGCCGTCGAGCTCGCTCTGGCGGCGATCACCCGCCCGGAGGCGACGGACCAGCGCGAGCTCGACGGCGAGATCGATCCGCGCGCCGGTCGCTCGTCGCGGTCGTCGCAGCGCCGGCGCGCGGCGGCATGGCGCCGCCTCCTCGCAGGGGGCGCGTCGCCACGACCAGACCCCCTGCGCCCGGCTCGGGAGCCAGCCCTCGTCGTCGCAGAGGAGCGGCGCCAGGGGATCGAGCTCGAGCTCCAGGGGCGGGTCGGCGACCGCCGCGGCCAGGCCGTTGCGATCGACGATCCAGGCGTTGGCGCCGCTGACGACCCAGAGCGTCGACGGATCGGAGAAGCCGACCCAGACCCCGCCAGCGCTCGCGTCGACGCCCGCGGGACGGAAGAGGAGATCGGGCTCCGCGTCATCGTCGAGGAGCTCCTGGGTGTCGTCGTTCGCCGGGGCTGCCAGCTCGAGGGGCAGGCGCCGCCAGCAGCCCGGGCTCGGCGATCGATCCGGCGCGGCCCGTCCCTCCCAGCACACCCAGAGCTGCCCCTCGCTGACCGCGACCCAGGCGTCGGGCGCCGCCCCCTGGCCGTGGAGGAGGGGGAGGGGCGGGTCGGCGGAGCCGAGCGCGAGGGCCAGGGCAGGGAGCGCGAGCGCGAGGGCGAGCATGGCGACCCGGTCGGCCGCGCTCGCGGGTCGTTGCACCGCGCCGCGAACCCGCGGCGAAGCGCTGGTGGCCGATCGGCGCGGCGCTGCCCGAGCGACCGCCACGATCGCCGCGCGAGCAAGGCGCGCGGATCCGCAACGATCGCTCGCGGCGGACGATCCCCGAGCGATGCTCGAGCGCCTCTCCCGATCGCCGCGGGGCCGCGTCCCCGGTCTCTTCCTCTTCTTCTCACTTCTCCTCGCCCTCGCGCAGCCCGGACCCGCGCGGGCGACGGAGCCGCCGCTCCTCCACGTGATCGACGTCGGCCAGGGATCGGCCCTCCTCGCCCTCGCGGGCGACGCCGCCGTGATGATCGACTCGGGTCCCGCGGCCGCCGCCGAGGCGATCGTCGCCGCCCTCGATCGCCACGGGATCCGCCGGGTCGATCTCTGGATCCACACGCACCTCGACGCCGACCACCTCGGCGGGGTCACCCGGGTCGCCGACGGCGTCGACGGCGTCCGGGGGAGCGCCGACGATCTCGAGATCGCCGCGCTCTGGGATCGAGGGATCGACGATCCCCCGGCGACCATCGCCGTCGCCGCCTACCTCGATCGCTTCGGCGGAGCCCGGCGGGCCCCGGCGTTCGGCGAGCGCTGGTCGCTCGGGGGGATCACCCTGGAGGTCGTGGGGGTCGGCCCGGGACCGGCAGAGAACGCCCGGGGGCTGGCGATCCGCCTCACCGTGAGCCCGATCACGGTCCTCGTCCTCGGCGATCTACCGGCGGCGGAGGGGACCCTGGCGGCCGCGCGCGCCGGTCCGGTCGATGTCCTCGTCGCCAGCCACCACGGCTCCCGCGACGGCTTCACCCCCGAGCTCCTCGCCCTCGCCGGGGCGTCGACCGTGGTGATCTCGGCGGGGATGGACAACCCGCACTGTCACCCCGCGCCCGAGCTGCTCGCCTGGCTCGCCGACGAGCGGGTGCTCCTGACCGGCGCCGCCGGCCTCGGACCCGACGGGCGCTGCCCTGGCCTCGCCGAGAGCATGGGCCCCGAGCACCTCCTGGTCGCCGGTGATCTCCTCCTCGTCGGCGATCCGGCGGCTGCGAGCCACGCGCAATTGCACCACGTCACCGGGGGCAGGTGAGGCGCGGACGCGGCGATCCCGACGCGAAGGGCGCGCACGCCGACTTTCGCGGCGGCCACCGGGGGCGACGCTGTTACACTCCACGCCGGTGCGCGACCGTCACCACCTCGTCTCCGCGCGCGGGCTCGCGCTCGCGGTCACGCTCGCTGGCATCTCGGCCTGCATCCCGGGCTGTGGCGGCTGGCGGGGCCATGGCGACACCTACTACGCGCACTGGACGCGCCGCAGCAAGGTCAACCACGAGGCGACCTACTCCTTCGCCCACCCGCCGGCGAGCGAGTGGCGACCGGCCAAGGAGAAGGGCGCCCAGGTCCTCTGGGTCCACCGCTCGCTGCCGGCGCTCATCCACCTCGGCTCGCAGTGCGAGATGCACGGCGACTCGTCCCTCGAGTCCTTCACCGATCACCTGCGGATCGACTTCCGCGAGTGGAAGATCCTCTCCCAGGAGGCGACGACCATGGCCGGCCGCGACGCGGTCCGCACGGTGGTCCTCGCGGAGATCGACGGCGAGGTCCAGACCAAGCTCGATCTCGTCGTCTTCAAAAAGAACGGCTGCCTCTTCGATCTCCAGTACATGGCCTCTCCGTCGGCCTTTGAACGCGGCCGGCCGGCCTTCAACCAGGTCATCGCCGGCTTCAAGTTTCCGGTCGGGGGCGCGGAGTGAGCGACGAGCCCAGCAAGACCTTCAAGGAGGCCTTCGCGGCGGTCTTCGCCAGCGTCGGCCGGGTCCTCACCACCGGCCTCGAGTGGATCGGCGGGCTCGTCCGCCTCCTCTGGGACGCGACCGTCCGCGGCCTCCGCCGGCCCTACGGGATCTACGACATCTTCTATCACATGGTCGCGCTCGGGGTGCGCTCGCTCCCGCTGGCGACGGTGATGTCGATCTTCTGCGGGATGGTCCTCACCTGGCAGTTCGGCGAGGCGCTCATCGGCTTCGGGGCGAAGAACGCGATCGGCTACGCCTCGTCGCTCGCGCTCGTCCGCGAGCTCGTGCCGATCATCCTCGCGCTCACGGTCGGCGCGAAGATGGCCACCGGCATGGCGGCCGAGCTCGGGTCGATGAAGGTCTCGGAGCAGATCGACGCGATCGCCTCGCTCGGCGCCGATCCGGTCAAGAAGCTGATCTGGCCGCGCCTCGTCGCCGCGACCTGGTCGCTGCCGCTCCTCGCGGTCTGGGGCAACGTCCTCGCCCTCGGCGGCGGGGCGATCATCGCCGACACCATCTTCGACGTCCCGGCCGACTACTTCTACGAGACCTACATCGACGAGCTCTGGCCCTCGGACTACCTCTCCGGGCTCGCCAAGACCCTGGTCTTCGGCCTCCTGGTCGGCGCGATCGGCTGCTACCAGGGGATCACGACCAAGTACGGCACCGAGGCCGTCGGCATCTCGACGACCAACACGGTGGTCGCCACCTCGGTGTCGATCCTGGCGATGGACTTCGTGCTGACCACCATCTTCCTGCCGGTGAGCTGAGGGATGGCCGCGGTCATTGAGCTCCGCCACGTCGACAAGGCGTTCGGCAGCCACGTCGTCTACCAGAACATGTCGCTGACGATCGAGGAGGGCGAGACCCTCACGGTGATCGGCGGCAGCGGCCAGGGCAAGAGCGTCTGCCTCAAGCTGATGATCGGCCTCCTCCTCGCCGACGAGGGCGACGTGCTCTTCCGCGGCCAGGAGGTGAGCGGCCTCGGCCATGAGGGCCTGCGCGACCTGCGGCGCAAGGTGGCGATGGTCTTCCAGGGGGGGGCGCTCTTTGACTCCATGAACATCCGCGAGAACGTCGGCTACGCGCTCACCGAGCACACCAAGATGTCCGACGACGAGATCACCCGCCGGGCCTGGGAGTGCCTGGGGATGGTGGGCCTCGGCCAGGACCGGTCGATCCTGGAGCGGATGCCCTCGAGCCTGAGCGGCGGGATGCGAAAGCGCGTGGCGATCGCCCGCTCGATCGCCCTCCAGCCCGAAGTTATCCTATATGATGAGCCGACCACGGGGCTCGATCCCAGCAACATCAGGCGAATTGGCGCGATGATCCGGAAGCTACAGGGAGAGCTGGGGGTGACCAGCATCGTCGTCACCCACGACATGCCGACCGCCTTCTCGGTCTCCAACCGGATCGCGATGCTCTACGACCGCAACTTCCCCTACGTGGGGACGCCCGACTCGTTCAAGCAGAGCGAGGTCCCCGAGGTCCGCAACTTCGTCCAGGGGAGGATCGCCGATGGCGCGTAAAGACGAGCGCCGGCTCAACATCATCGTCGGTGTCTTCGTCATCGGCTTCGGCGTGGTCTTCATGATCTCGCTGGTGCTGATCGGGATGGGCAAGGGCACCTTCAAGGAGAAGGTGCACATCGACGCCGACTTCCGCTCGGTCTCGGGCCTCAAGAAGGGGAGCCCGGTCCAGCTCGAGGGCATCGAGATCGGCGTCGTCGAGGATCGGACCTTCGTCGAGCTCGACTACGCCTGCAACCCGGCGACCGAGGATCGCGGCCGCTACGGCGCCGACCGGACCGACGACTGCGACGCCCAGATGTTCTGCGCCCCCGAGGGCAAGTGCGCCGAGCTCGAGCCCTACTCGGCCAACAAGGACCTCCACCCGCCCTGCGAGGACGACATGCAGTGCAACGAGGAGGAGGTCTGCGTGACCAGCGACTTCCGCCGGCGCTACCGCCGGGTCCCCTGGACCGGCAGCACCGGCGTGTGCGCGGCCTACGAGACCCTCCACAAGCGGATCCGCGTCCGCCTCCGGATCTTCGCCGAGAGCCTCCAGCACATCCGCGACGACAGCCGCGCGACCGTCTCGCAGAACGGCCTCCTCGGCGATCAGCTCGTCCAGATCTCGGCGGGCCGCGGCGAGCCGATCCGCGCCGGCGCTCGGATCCAGACCAACCCCTCGCTCATCGAGGACGTGATGGCGGTCCGCGATCGGGTCGACGGCATGTTCGTCAAGGTCGAGGAGACCGTCGGCGGGATCGCCACCCTGGCGAGCGCGCTCGGCGACGAGAAGACCGTCCGAAACGTCCAGGGCCTCCTCGCCAACGCCAACGAGATCTCGCGCCAGATCGCCGAGGGCAAGGGCCTGGTCGGCGCGCTCCTCAACGACGAGGCCTACGTCCAGGACTTCGGCGCGACCCTCCGCTCGGTCCGCGACACCGCGGCCGGCCTCGACTCCTTCGTCAAGCGGGCCAAGAGCAGCATGACGAAGATCGACGACAACCTGCAGCCGCTGGTCGACGACGGGCGGGCGGCGATCGCCAGCATCAACACGATGCTCGGCGACCTCAAGAACCCCGAGAACAAGAGCGTCGCCGCCAAGCTCCTCTACGACCCCGACGGCAACATGGTCCACGAGCTCGAGGAGACCCTCGAGGGGCTCAATCGGGTGGTCGCCGGCCTCGAGAAGGGGGAGGGGACCGTCGGCAAGCTCCTCAAGGATCCCAAGGCCTACGACGACCTCGTCAAGCTCCTCGGGAACATCGAGCGCAACAACACGGTCAAGCGCCTGGTCCGCTTCGTCGTCGAGAAGGACGAGGCCGCGAGCTCGGCCGCGCCGACCGCTCGGACCACCAAGGACGACTAGGGCGACCTGTCCTCGCGGACATGCACGGCGCATCGGCGATCGCCCGACGATCGCCCTCGACATGTCCTCATGGACATGCGCGGCGTGCGGGCGCAGCGTCGGCGAGCGCGGCCGCGCTAGGGCGCCGCGTCGACGTCGCTGGCGTCGGCGAGCTCGGCCGCGACCTCGTCCGCGAAGTCGCCGAGGAGCGCCGTGATCTCGTCGGGGAACTCGGCCGGGAGCGCGTGGGTCGCCTGGGCGAGGACCTTCCACCGGACGTGCGGCGCCGTGAAGGCGAGCTCGCGCATCGTCTCGAGGGGGACGAAGGAGTCGCGGGCGCCCGCGACCACCATCAGCGGCACGTCGATGCCCTGGAGGACGTCGGCGGCGCTGTGGCGGTCGGCCTCCTCGAGCATCGCCATGAAGAGCTCCGGGTTCACCTCGGCGAGCTGGCGGGTGTAGAACTCGAAGTCGGCGGCGGCGAGGCGGTCGGCGTTGACCTGGAGGGTCAGGCCGAGGTCGAGCGTGAGGCTCGAGGGGACCAGCGAGCGCCAGGCCTTGAGGGTGAGGTCGCGGGCGATCCGGGTGGTCGCGCGGACGAAGGGGAGGACGTGGGCGAACGCGCGGGTCCCCTGGAAGGTCCGCAGCACCCGGCCGCTCGGTCCGGCGAGCGAGACCATCGCCGCGACCGTGTGCCGGTGGCGGCGGAAGAGCTCGAGCGCGACCTGAAAGCCCATCGAGAAGCCGACCGCGATCACCCGATCGATCGCCGCATGCTGGAGCACCGCCGCCGCGTCGTCGGCGAGGGTCGGCATCGAGAGGCGCCACGGGCGTGGCGGATCCGGCGAGCTCCCGTGGCCGCGGTAGTGGAGGACGATGATCCGCTGGCGACGCGCGAGCACGGGCAGCGTCCGCCGGAACGCCCACCCCGAGCAGCCGATACCGTCGAGGATCAGCAGGGGCGGGGCGGCGGCGTCCTCGGGTCCGAGGAGCTGGTAGCAGATCGTCGCGCCGTCATCGCGGCGGAGGCGCCAAAGCTCGCCCTCAAAGGCCGTGGTCGAAGCCATGGGTGGCGGAGGCTCGGCGGTCGGTCGTCGCCCGGGTTCGCCGCTTCGGCGGGCGGTCCGCCGGCTTGGGGCCAGCGGGCCGCGGGCGATCCGCAGCGTCACGCTAGTCGGCGGAGGAGTCCTCGTTGCGGCCGCGCTCGTCGTCGGCGTCGTCGGCGATGTCGTTGACGCTCGGGTACTTCATGATTTCGCGGCGGGCGATCTTCCACGCCTTCTGGACGATCCATGAGAGCGATCGGTCCTGGCGCGCCGCCTCCTCCTGGATCTCCTTGAGCATCGCCTCGGGGAAGTAGAGCGACTGTTTGCGCTTGTCCGAGCTGGCCATGAATCGGTGGTCTCCAATAGTGAAAAACGGGGGTTTTCAGGGTATGTTGGCGGCCGTTTGACTGTCAACCACGACCGGCAGCAAGGGTCTGCCGCTGAGCCCCCCGCCGCGGCTGAGGCCGGCGACGGGCAGGAGGCCGCGGACGGGCGTTCGCTCCGGGCTCAGCAGCGTCGTGAGCAGCGGCGCTCGGAGATCATCGCGGCCGCGACCCGGGTCTTCCGCGAGAAGGGCTACCACGCGGCCTCGATCGGCGACATCATCGACGCCGCGGCGATTGCGCGAGGTACCTTCTACCTCTACTTCAACTCAAAGCGCGAGATCTTCACCGAGCTCACCGCCGAGTTCCTCGCGCTGATCCGCCGCTCGGTCCGGCGGATCTCCCTCGACGAGGGCGCGCCGCACCCCCTCGATCAAATGCGCGCGAACTTCCGCCGGGTGATGAGCGCGGTGATCGCCCACGAGGATCTGGCGATGATCATGCTCTCGGATCCCGGAGAGCTCGACGCCGAGAGCCGGGCCCTGATGGATCGCTTCTTCGATCAGATCATCGAGCTCATCGAGCGGGCGGTGAGCGTCGGTCGGACGCTCGGCTTCGCGCGGAGCTGCGACGATCGCATCATCGCCGTCAGCGCGCTGGGCGCCCTCCGCGAGGTGCTGCGGCGGATGTTGGCCGCCCGTCAGCTCGCCAGCCAAGCCCCTGGCCATTCCCCCGCTGCGGTCGAGACAGGTGATGCCGCCCTGGTCGACACCGAGCGCCTGGCGGACGAGCTCGTCACTTTCTTTGTCCGCGGGGTGTTTACCTGAGGTCACCGGTCGGCTACCCTGCCGGGCCTCATTTGTGCGGCTTGCCAAAGCGGTGCGTGTATGGCCCTTACCAAAGCCCAGCAAGAGAAATTCCGCCAGATCCTCAACGAGAAGCGGAAGAACCTGATCGACCAGGCCCAACGGACCCTCGAGTCCGACATGGTGCTCTCGCCCGATGACCGCTTCGACGAGGTCGATCAGGCGTCGAGCGAGTACATGCAGGCCTTCTCCTTCCGCCTCCGCGGGCGGGAGCGCTTCCTCATGGACAAGATCGACCTCGCGCTGCGCAAGCTCGACGAGGGGATCTACGGGATCTGCGAGGAGTGCGAGGAGCCGATCTCGATCAAGCGCCTCCAGGCCCGCCCCGAGGCGCCCCTCTGCATCCAGTGCAAGGAGGCGCAAGAGCGTGAAGAGGCGGTCTACGCCGAGGACTAGGCGCCCGCGGGCGCCCCTCCGGGTCGGCATCGGGCCGCGTTGACGGTCCCGCGCGCGGCCGGCCACGAGGTCGACGATGCGACCGATCCTCTTCGAGATCCCCGGCCTCGGCTGGCCGCTGCAGTCCTACGGTGTGGCGATGGGCCTCGCGCTCCTCGTCGCCTGGTTCGCCTCCCTCGATCGCGCGCGCACCGACGGCCTGCCGACCGACACGCTCGGCACCCTCTTCGTCGTCGCCGCCTTCGCCGGGATCGTCGGCGCCCGCGCCCTCTGGCTCCTCCAGCACCCGGGCGCGGGCGGCCTCGGCGATCTCATCAGCTTGCCGGCGGGCGGGCTGACGGTCACCGGCGGGATCCTGGCCGCGCTCGTGGTCTCGGCGCTCGGCTGCTGGCGCCGCGGGATCGACACCTTCGCCTGGCTCGACGCGGTCGCCCCCGGCTTCGCGATCGGCCTGGTGATCGAGCGGATCGGGGCCTTCCTCGCCGGCGTCGAGTTCGGCCGCTACGTCGCCCCGGGCGATCTCGGCTACGCGCTCCACGTCACCTTCCCGGCGGGCTCGCCGGTCCACGCCTTCCACCAGCAGCTCCTCAAGGGGCTGCCGACCCTGAGCGCCGAGGCGTCGGCGCCGGTCCACCCGGTGCAGCTCTACGCGGCGCTGATGGGGCTCGGGATCCTCGCGGTGGCGATCGCCGTCCGGCGTCGCCGCCGCTACCCTGGGCAGGTCGCGCTCGCGGTCCTCGCCGCCTTCACGATCGCCCGCCTGGTGATCGAGGATCCCCTGCGCTTTGACGCGAGCCCGACCCTCTGGGGGCCGCTCCGGGTCGGCCACGTCTCGGCCCTCGGGCTCCTCGCCGTGCTCGCGATCGTCGCCCGGCTCCGGCGCGCGGCCGCGCTCGCTGCGGAGGCCCGGTGAGCGAGCAGGGCGGGGAAGGCGAGGGGCTTGTCCTGGCCCCGCGCCTGCCGGTGGTCCTGATCCACGGGGCCCTCCGCTCGCGGGCGGGCCTCTGGCCGGTCGCCTGGTACCTCCGGCGCTTCGGCCTCGACGCCCGGCCCTTCGGCTACGACACCCGCGGGGCGACGCTGAGCGCCCACGGGGCCGCGCTCGAGCGCTTCATCGCCGAGTGGCAGGGCGAGGCAGGTCCCTTCGGGGTCCTCGGGATCCTCACCCACAGCATGGGCGGCCTGGTCGCCCGGGCCTACCTCGCCCGCGAGGGGGCGCTCCGGCAGTCCGAGCGCCAGCGGCTGGTGATGCTCGGGCCGCCCAACCGCGGCGCCTGGCTGGCGGCGCAATTCCGCAATTTCCCGCCCTTTCACTGGATCTACGGGGCGGCTGCCCGGGAGCTCCAGCCCGAGCGGGTGGCCGAGCTCGGGGCGCCGCCGCCGAGCGCCCGGGTCCTGGTCCTCGCCGGCGGCCGCGGCCACGAGGGCGGCTACGTCGGGCGGATCCCCGGCGACAACGACGGCCTGGTCGGGGTCAGCGAGACCTCCCTCCCGGGGGTGGTCCCGGAGCTGGTCCTCGGCGCCCACTCGTGGCTGCAGTGGCGCCGCGACGTGCTCACGCGGGCGGCTCGCTTCCTGCGTGAGGTCGACGAGGGCTGAGGCGGCACTCGGTGGCGGCCGCGGCCGCATTGCCGACTCCGGCCATTTGCCGGTGGTGCTGGCGCTCGGCGGCGGCCAATCGACCGGCTCCGGCAGGCCTGACGGGCTTCGTGCCGAGTGCGGCCGACGGCCATGGAGCGGGCTCGGGGGTCGATCCGACCCCAGTCGCGAACGCAGCCGCGGCTCTCACGAGCAGCGGCTGCGGATTTGTGCCGGAGGGCGGACTTGAACCGCCGACCTAGGGGTTATGAATCCCTCGCTCTAACCACCTGAGCTACCCCGGCGCGGGGGAGAGTCGTTACCGAAGTCCCGAGCGCAAGTCAACGAGTCTTTTGGGCGGTCGCTCTTCTGGGGGCAAGTCGGGCGAGCGCCCGTGAGTCAGCGCAAGGGGCGCGACAAAGGCGTTGACACCCCTTGCTCGCGTGATAAGCCCGCCATGGGCCTGCGGAGGGCCTTTGGCGCCATCTTGTGCGGCCGCCCTCCGACGCCTCGAGGAGCACCATGATGTCTCGCGAAGTCGTGATTGTCAGCGCAGCCCGGACGCCGATCGGCTCGTTCCAGGGCGGCCTCTCGTCCCTCACCGCGCCCCAACTCGGGAGCGTCGCGATCAAGGCCGCGCTCGAGCGGGCCCAGCTCGCCGGCGACGACGTCCAGGAGGTCCTGATGGGCTGCGTGCTCCCGGCCGCCATCGGTCAGGCCCCCGCCCGCCAGGCGAGCCGCGGCGCCGGCATCCCCGACCACGTCGGCTGCGTCACCATCAACAAGGTCTGTGGCTCGGGCCTCAAGACCGTGATGATGGCCGCCCAGGCGATCCGGGCGGGCGACGCCGACATCGTCGTCGCCGGCGGCATGGAGAGCATGTCGAACGTCCCCTACTACCTGCCGCAGGCGCGCACCGGCTACCGGATGGGCAACGGCACGGTGGTCGACGGGATGGTCCACGACGGCCTCTGGGACCCCTACAACAACTTCCACATGGGGATGGCCGGCGAGCTCTGCGCCCGCGAGTGCCAGATCGACCGCGAGCGCCAGGACGGCTGGGCGGCCGAGAGCTACCGCAGGGCCCAGGCGGCGGTCGCCGAGGGGCTCTTCCGCGAGGAGATCGCGCCCGTGAGCGTCCCCCAGCGCAAGGGCGACCCGGTCCTCTTCAGCGACGACGAGGAGCCCAGCCGCGGCAACATCGCCAAGCTCGCCGGGCTCCGGCCGGCCTTCGACAAGAAGGGGACGATCACCGCCGGCAACGCCTCGACGATCAACGACGGCGGGGCCGCGGTGGTCGTCATGTCGGGCGACGAGGCCCGCCGCCGCGGCCTCGAGCCGCTCGCCCGGATCAGCGGCTACGCCGGCCACGCGCAGGCGCCGGAGTGGTTCACGACCGCGCCCGCCGGGTCGATCGAGGGGCTCCTCAAGAAGACCGGCCACAAGGTCGACGACGTCGACCTCTGGGAGATCAACGAGGCCTTCGCGGTGGTCTCGCTGGTCAACCAGGACCGCCTCGGGATCGCCAGCGATCGCCTCAACGTCCGCGGCGGCGCGGTCGCCCTCGGCCACCCGATCGGCGCCTCCGGCTGCCGGATCCTGATCACCCTGATCCACGCGCTCAAGCAGACCGGCAAGCACCGCGGCGTCGCCTCCCTCTGCATCGGCGGCGGCGAGGCGGTCGCCCTCATGGTCGAGCGCTAGGACGCGCCGGCCCACCCACGGATGCACGCGAAGAAGCGGAGAACTAGACGATGACGACAGCGCAGGGACTCGCGGCGATCGGCACGATCGGCGTCCTCGGAGCGGGGCAGATGGGGGCGGGGATCGCCCAGGTGGCGGCGCTCGCCGGCTACCAGGTCCGCCTCGCCGATGTCAGCCTCGAGCACGCGACCAAGGGCAAGGGCGGGATCGCCAAGCTCCTGACGCGCGCGGTCGACAAGGGCAAGATGAGCGCCGACGAGCGGGAGGCCGCCCTCGAGCGGATCCACCCGGTGATCGGCGCCGACGGCCTCGCGTCCTGCGACCTCGTGGTCGAGGCGGCGACCGAGAACTTCGAGCTCAAGAAGCGCCTCTTCGCCGACCTCGACCGGGCCTGCCGCGAGGGCTGCATCCTCGCGACCAACACCTCGTCGATCTCGATCACCGCCCTCGCCGCGGTCACGAAGCGGCCCGAGCTGGTGGTCGGGATGCACTTCATGAACCCGGTCCCGGTGATGAAGCTGGTCGAGATCATCCGCGGCCTGGCGACCACCGACGCGACCTACGAGACGACGATCGCCCTCGCCCAGCGCCTCGGCAAGACGACGATCACCAGCAAGGACTCGCCGGGCTTCATCGTCAACCGGATCCTGATCCCGCTGATCAACGAGGCCTGCTTCGCCCTCCAGGAGGGGCTCGGCTCGGCGGTCGACATCGACACCGGGATCAAGCTCGGCCTCAACCACCCGATGGGGCCCCTCGAGCTCGCCGACCTGATCGGCCTCGACACCTGCCTGGCGATCGCCGAGGTCCTCCACCGCGAGATCGGCGACGACAAGTACCGGGCGGCCAACATCCTCCGGGTCCACGTCGCCGCCGGCTGGCTCGGTCGCAAGACTGGCCGCGGCTTCTACGACTACCGGAAGTGAGCGTGCGCTGATGGAGAGCGGGTCCTACAAGCACCTCCTGGTCGAGGATCGCGGCGCGGTCCGGATCCTCAGCGTCAACCGCCCCGAGGCGCTCAACGCCCTGAGCGGGGCGGTGATCGACGAGCTGATCGCCGCGGTCGAGGCGATCGCCGACGACGCGGCGATCCGCGGCGTCGTGATCACCGGCGCCGGCCCCAAGAGCTTCGTCGCCGGGGCCGACATCGCCGCGATGGCGCCGATGAGCCCGTCGGAGGCGATGAACTTCGCCGGCCGCGGCCACGCCCTCGGCGAGATGCTCGGCGCCCTCCCCAAGCCGGTGATCGCCGCGGTCAACGGCTTCGCGCTCGGCGGCGGCTGCGAGCTCGCGCTCGCCTGCGACTTCATCTACGCCGCCGAGAACGCCCGCTTCGGCCAGCCCGAGGTCAAGCTCGGGGTGATCCCGGGCTTCGGCGGGACCCAGCGCCTCCTCCGGCGGGTCGGTCGGGCGATGGCCCTCGAGCTCTGCCTCCGCGGCCACATGATCGACGCCGCCGAGGCCCTGCGGATCGGCCTCGCCAACCGGGTGACGCCGCGCGGCGAGGTCGTCGACGCGGCCGTCGCCGCGGCCGCCGAGATCGCCGAGATGGGCCCGCTGGCGGTCGCCAAGGCCAAGGAGCTGATCCACCAGGGGGCCGACCTGCCGCTCGCGGAGGCCAACCAGCGGGAGATCGAGGGCTTCGCCGGCCTCTTCGACTCCGACGATCAGCGCGAGGGCATGGAGGCCTTCCTCGGCAAGCGCAAGGCAGAGTTCAAGGGCCGCTAGGCCCCGGGAGAGACGCGCATGGACTTCTCACTGAGTGATGAGCACGAGGCCCTGGTCCGGATGGTCCACGACTTCGCGACCCGCGAGGTCAAGCCGATCGCCGCGGAGCTCGACCGCGACCACCGCTTCCCGGCCGAGCTGGTCGCGCGGATGGCCGAGCTCGGGCTGATGGGCATCGAGGTCCCGCCCGAGCTCGACGGCTCGGGCCTCGACCCGGTCGCATACGTCCTGGCGATGGAGGAGGTCTCGACCGCCTGCGCCTCGACCGGCGTGATCATGAGCGTCAACAACTCGCTGGTCTGCGACCCGCTCATGAAGTTCGGGACGGCGGAGCAGAAGGAGCGCTGGCTGCGACCGCTGGCCGCCGGTGAGAAGCTCGGCTGCTTCCAGCTCTCGGAGCCCAACGCCGGCTCCGACGCCGCCGCCCAGAAGACCCGGGCGGTCCGCGACGGCGACGACTTCGTGATCAACGGGGTCAAGAACTGGATCACCAACGGCCCGCAGGCCGACACCGGGATCCTGATGGCGATGACCGAGCCCGAGCTCGGTCACAAGGGGATCACGGCGTTCATCATCGACATGCACGCCGAGGGCGTGAGCCGGGGCCCGAAGGACGACAAGCTCGGGATCCGGGCGAGCCACTCCTGCCAGATCTTCTACACCGACCACCGGGTGCCGGCGGACCAGGTCCTCGGCGAGGTCGGCGGCGGCTTCAAGGTGGCGATGTCGACCCTCGACTGCGGCCGGATCGGCATCGCCGCCCAGGCCCTCGGGATCGCCCGCGCCGCCTTCGAGGCCGCGACCGAGTACGCCTGCGACCGCCAGACCTTCGGCAAGCGGATCGCCGACCACCAGGCGATCAGCTTCATGCTCGCCGACATGGCGGTCGAGATCGACGCCGCCCGCCTCCTGACCCTGCGGGCGGCCGCCCTCAAGGCCGGCGGCGCGCGCCACTCCAAGGAGAGCGCGATGGCCAAGCTCTACGCCTCCGAGGTCGCCAACAAGGTCGCCAAGAACGCCATTCAGATCTTCGGGGGCAACGGCTACGTTACCGAGTATCCGGTCGAGCGCCACTTCCGGGATGCTAAGATCACCGAGATCTACGAGGGGACCAGCGAGATCCAGCGGCTCGTCATCGCCAATTCGGTGCTGAGCCGCCGCTAACCCCCGGGCCCACGACCACCTCCAAACACCACCCGAAGACCAGGAGCGGAGCCAATGCGAATCAGCAGCGTGATCTTTGTCGGCCTCGCGGTCGCCCTCGGCGGCGGCTGCGCCAAGCGGCAGATGAACAAGATGAACAACGAGGAGGACGCCCTGATGGCGAAGTACGACGGCTCCTCGTACGAGAAGGACATGGTCCAGGCGGACGAGAGCACCGACTACGCCGATCAGGGCGGTTCGGTCTCGCCGAAGACCCTGGCGTCGATCCAGGACACGATCTCGAACGTCTACGAGCGCGATCTCGGCCGTTGCCTCCAGGAGGACATGGACCAGTACAACAACCGCTGGATCGCCGGCACCTTCACCGTCGAGTTCAAGATCGACCAGAAGGGCAAGGTGATCGAGGTCAACCTCCTCGAGCAGGACATCGAGGAGCGGCGGCTGCCGCCGGGTCAGAAGGAGGCGCGCAAGGCGACCAAGTTCGGCCCCTGCATCGAGCGCGCGATCTACAAGTGGGAGTTCGACCCGGCCCCCGAGGTCGTCTACGTCCACACCTACACCGGCAAGGTCGGCGAGGCCTTCTAGGCCGTCGGCCCGTCGACGACACGAGAGGGAGCGAGCGATCGTGCAGAGCATCGCGCCGACCGACGCGCAGGCGATGATCGCCGATTCTGCCCGGCAATTCGCCGCCCGCGTCCTCGCGCCGCGGGCGGCCGAGCTCGACCGCGAGGGCGGCTTTCCGCGGGCGAGCCTGGCCGAGGCGGCGGAGCTCGGGCTCCTCGGGATCAACGTCCCGGAGGCGCTCGGCGGGGTCGAGGCCGGCGCGGTCGCCTACGCGCTCGCGGTGATCGAGCTCGCGCGCGCCTGCGCGAGCACGACCGTGGCGATGACCGTGTCGAACATGGTCGCCGAGGTAATCACCAAGTTCGGCACGCCGGCCCAGCGCGAGGAGCACGTGACGAAGCTGTGCGCCGGCGAGTACGTGGTCGGCGGCTTCGCCCTCTCGGAGGCCGGCGCCGGCTCCGATCCCGGCTCGATGACCACCCGCGCCCGCCGCACCGATCGCGGCTGGGTGCTCAGCGGCCAGAAGCTCTGGATCACCAGCGGCACCGACGCGGGGCTCTTCGTGGTCTGGGCGCGGACGGGCGAGGGCAAGGGGACCCGCGGGATCACGGCCTTCCTGGTCCGCGGCGACGCGCCCGGGGTCGTCCGCGGCAAGCCCGAGCACAAGATGGGCCAGCACGGGAGCACGACCACGCCGCTCGACTTCAACGAGGTCGAGCTCGACGAGGACGCGCTCCTCGGCGACGAGGGGCACGGCTTCAAGATCGCCATGATGGCCCTCGACGGCGGCCGGATCGGCATCGCCGCCCTCGCCCTCGGCTGCGGGATCCAGGCGACCGAGGTCGCCCGCGACTACGCCCTCGAGCGCCGGCAATTCGACGCCCCGATCGCCTCCTTCCAGGCGATCCAGTGGATGATCGCCGACTCGGTGACCGAGCTCGATGCCGCCAAGCTCCTGGTCCTTCGGGCAGCCTGGCTCAAGGAGCAGGGGAAGATCTTCACCCGCGAGGCGTCGATGGCCAAGCTCTTCGCCAGCGAGAAGGCCTACGCGGCCTGCGATCGGGCGATCCAGGTGCTCGGCGGCTACGGGTACACCCGCGAGTTCCCGGTCGAGCGCTACCTCCGCGACGTCCGGGTGACCCGGATCTTCGAGGGGACCTCCGAGATCCAGCGGCTGGTGATCAGCCGCGACATCCTCCGGCGCTACGCGGCCGTCTAGGGCCCGGATTCCGGCGCCGAGCCAACCCGCGGGCGGGGCCCCACGCCCCGCCTGCCCTGGGAGCGAGCCGATGAACCAGAACCAGAACCCCTTCCCCTTCGGCGGGGCCAACATGCCGCCGCTGGGGGCCGAGCAGATGGCGTCGATGAAGCGCGAGCTCAAGAAGCGCTTCGCCTTCTTCGGCCTCGGCCTCGTGGTCGTGATCGTCGGCGCCTTCCTCGACCCCAAGCCGCTCGGCTGGCCGATCTACACCCCCAACCTGGTGATGCTGATCGGCGGCGGCGTCTCCTTCATGGGGCTCCTCGGGCTCTCGCGGGGGGCCGGGTGCATGGCCCAGATCGCGGCGCTCTTCTGGCTGATGGGGCTCGCCTGCGGGGTCGGCGAGGGGAACCCGCTCTTCGGCTACACGATGGCCGGGGCGGCGCTCTGCTTCGCGGTGCTCGGGCTCCTGCTGCCGAAGAAGCCGCCGATGGCGGGGATGCCGGGGATGGGCGGGATGCCGGGGATGGGGGGGATGCCGGGGATGGGGTTTCCCTTTGGCGGGCCAGGCGGGCCAGGCGGGCCCGCGGCGCCGAAGCCCGGCTCGCAGCTCTCTGGCAAGGGGGCGGCGAAGGATCGGATCATCGAGGTCGACGCCGAGGAGAAGAAGTAGGTTCGTCGTGGTGTGATGTCCTTTGGGGCATGTCTTGGGGGACGTGTCCTTGAGGACTCTGGGGGCTGAGGGGGCGAGGGTCGGCGGAGGCTGACGCGGGGGCGAGGCCCAGGGGCCCTCGTCGCTCGGACAGTCCTCGGTCGTCCGTCGACTTCGTCGACGAACGCCCTGCGGGAACTCGCTCTCGAGGGCCCCTGGACCTCGCCTGGCGGCGCGGACAGCCTCCGCGCTGGGTCGCGAGGGGCCGCATGCGAGGGCCGGCGGGGGGACGCGATGAGGTGGGCGTCGGCGGGGTCGGGTCGGAGGCGCGGGGCTCGTCCGGCGGGCGCGCTGAGGTGGGCGTCGGCAGGCTCGGGTCGGAGGCGCGGGGCTCGTCCGCCGGGACGCGATGAGGTGGGCGGCGCCTGGGCTTGCTGACCACGAGGACAGGTTCTCAGAGGCGGAAGAGGAGCCCCGCCTGGCCGACCGGGCGGACGTTGTGGGGGGCGAAGAGGACGTCGCTGCGGCAGGGGTCGGGGGAGGCCTCGGTGCAGGTGGCGTAGATCGTCGAGTCGGCGAAGACGTCGACGCCGGCGCCGACGAAGATCAGGATCGCCGGGACTGGCTCGATGAGCAGGCGGAGGCGCGGGGCGAAGCCGAGGGTGAGGCGGATCGGATCGTATTCGCGGAGCCTGCGGGTCGCCGTGCACTCCTCACCGGCCTCGTCGATGCACACCACCGGCGTGCGGGCGGCGGTGATGTCGGCGACCGCGGCGAACTCGGCCTCGAGGCCGATCCGGGGGCCGCGCGGGCTCGGGCGCCAGAGGCGGTGGTAGCCCGCGAGGAGGGAGATCGGCCGGCGGCGGACCTTGCCGAGGACCACGTCGTCGCCGCCGAGCGAGTAGGGGGTCAGCGAGAGCGGCGAGGTCACGAGGTAGCTCGCGCCGACGAAGGCGCCCATCGGCGAGAGGAACGAGACCCCGAGATCGAGGCCGCTCAGCCACGGGAAGTCGGGGGCGTAGCGGCTCCCCGTGTAGGCGAGGAGGAGGCGCACCTGACCGCGGCGGGCCGGCTCCGCGGGTGGGGGCGGCCGCGATGGCGGGGTCGCGGCGGGGGGCGTGTTGACCGGCGTCGCAGGGTTGTTCCAGCGGCCCGCGCGCTCGCGCTGGAGCGCCTCGAGCGACGCCCGCGAGATCACCGCGGCCGCGTCCAGGCGCGCCTGCTCGTCGTCGGCGCCGTCGACCCGGCGGATCCGGACCTCGCCGACCCGCGGATCGAGGAGCGTCAGGAGGAGCGCGCCCTCGTCCTGATCGAGCCAGATCACGGCGAGGGCCCCGTGGGCCTCCGCGGCCGCGGTCGCGGCGTCGATCCGGGCGGGCAGCGCGGCGCTGCGATCGCTGCACTCGGCGATCACCTCCGCCGGGAGATCGGTGAGCTCCGCCCGCAGCGCCCGGAGCACCCGCTCGAGGTCGGCCGCGGCGAGCTCCGGCCGACAGAAGAGGAGGAGACGATCGACCGCGGGGCGCGGCGCCGAAGAAGCGGGCGCGCTCGTCGTCGGCGTCTCCACCATGCCTCGGGGGTCGGCGGCAGCGGGTGCGCCGGCGCCTTCGGTCGCCAGCGCAGGCGCCGGCGCGAGGGAGAGCGCGAGCGCGAGCCAGCGCAGGCCCGCGGGCGCGGGCGAGGGGGCGAGCGACGCCGACACAGGAGCCGGCAGCGTAGCCCACCGGGCCGCGCGCACGCGAGGGCAGCATGGACGCGACGCGAGGAGGGTGGCGCTGGCGAGCCCGCGACCTGCTGCTACCCTCGGCCGGATGCTCGGGCGGCGCGGCTTCATCGGCGGCTCCGCGGTGGTCCTCTCCCTCGGACCCTCGCGCGCGCGGGCGAGCGCGCCGCTCCCCTTCGTCGCCGGTGAGGTCGGCTTCTCGGGTGAGGCGGCGCTGGCGATGGCCCTCGCGACCTCGGGGGCGCGGATCGATCCTGCGGCGATCTTCGCCGCCTCCGGGGTCGATCCCGGCGAGGGCAGGGGCGCCCGCGCCGACGAGCTGAGCCGGGCCGCGGAGGCGCTCGGAGCGAGCGCCTCGCTCTGGGTCGCCGAGGTCCACGGAGACGCGGCCAGCGGCCTCTGGAGCGCGCTCCAGGAGCTTCGTTCGGGGAGCGATGCGCTGGTGATCGAGCTCGGCGACGGGACCTTTGCAGCGGTCGTCGGCCTCGCGGGCGCCAAGCTCGAGCTCCATCACCCGCTCCAGGGCCCGAGCCTGCGCTGGCGTCGGCGTGAGCTCGCCGCCCGCTGGCCGAAGCGCGAGGGCGGCGAGGCGAAGGTGCGGGCCGTCGCCCTCCGCCTCCCGCGGGCGCTCGAGATCGGCGCCGTCGATCCCCGGCGGCTCTCGCCGATCCTCCTGGCCCGCCGCGCCCGCGAGATCGCGGTCGCCCACGCCGGCCGCGGCTGGTCGGTCGCCGCGGCCGCGCCCTGCGTGGTCACCGGCGATCTCCAGCCGGAGGCGCTGCGGGCCCACGTGGAGCTGATCGAGCGCTCGCTCACCTGCCTCCGCCGCGACTTCTTCGCCCGCGATCCGAGCCGCCCGGTGGTCGCCTACCTCTTCGGCGACGACGCGAGCTACCGCCGCCACGCCCGCGAGCTCTTCGGCCACCGGCCCGAGACCCCCTACGGCTACTACGACGCCTCCGAGCGCGCGCTGGTGATGAACATCGCCACCGGCGGCGGCACCCTGATCCACGAGCTCGTCCACCCGCTCCTGCGCGCGAGCTTCCCGGCGGCGTCGCCCTGGCTCGACGAGGGGCTCGCGTCGCTCTTCGAGCAGTGTCACGCCCGCGACGGCCACCTCCTCGGCCTCACCAACTGGCGCCTCGCCGGCCTCCAGCACGAGCTCCGCGCCGGGATCGCCCCCGGCTTCGCCGAGATCATGGCGATGGACGCGGGCGCCTTCTACGGCGAGGGCGAGGCGAGCCGCTACGCGGTCGCCCGCTACCTCCTCTACTACTTCCAGGAGCGCGGCGCCCTGGTGCCGCTCTGGCGGGCGCTGGTCGACGGCGGGCGGCGAGCGGACGGCGGCCTGGCGATCGTCGACGCCCACGCCCGCGCCCTCGGCCACGCCGACATGGCGGCCTTTCGTCGGTCGTGGGAGTCCTTCGCGCTCGGGCTCCACTATCCCTGAGCTCGATTCCTGGTGGTTCTTTAGACATGTTCGTATGAGCATGTCCAAAGGAGGGGGCGCGCGCGGGCCCGACCCGGACCCCCCATCCCGCTGGCCCGGCGACTCTGGCGGCGGCCGACCCGCGCTCTGGGCGCCGCGGCCAATTCACCGTCGGTCGCCCGGGCTCCGCGCGAGGCGGCCCAAGACCCCGTCTGGACCCCCCCAGGAGGGTATTTTGCGGTGATCCCGCGGCCCCATCCGGGTAGGCAAGGCGCGCGCTTTTGGGTAGGCTCCCGCGCTCATGAGCGCCGAGACCCAGGAGATCATCCGCGTCCACGGCGTCGCCCACGGCGGCCACGGCGTCGGTCGGGCGGAGGGGGAGGGGGCCGATCCCCGGGTGTGGCTGGTCGACGGCGCGCTCCCGGGCGAGCGGGTCACCGCCACCCGCCTCCGCGAGGCCAAGCAGATGATCCGCGGGCGCGCCCTCGAGATCCTCGAGGCGAGCCCGGCCCGGGTGACGCCGCCCTGTCCGCTGGCCGCGACCTGCGGCGGCTGCTCCTGGCAGCACGTCGCGGCCGACGCCCAGATCGAGCTCAAGCGGCAGATCGTCGACGGCCAGCTCCGCCACCTCGGGGTGACGGTGCGGCGGGCGGTCCCGAGCCCGGCCGCCCTCGGCTACCGCCGTCGCGCCCGCCTCCACTACACCCGCGAGGGCGGCGCGCTGGTGATCGGCTTCCATGAGCAGCGCTCGCACGCGATCGTCGACGTCCCTTCTTGTCCGGTCCTCGACGGCGCGCTCAACCACGCCCTCTCTCGCCTCCGCGAGATCGCCGATCTCCTCCCGGCGAGCGGCGAGGTGGCCGGCCTCAGCGACGGCGAGCGGGCGATCCTCGGGCTCCCCGGGGTGCCGCCCTCGGAGGCGATCGATCTGGCGATCCGCGAGCGGGTCCTCGACGACGTGCTGATCGGCGTCGCCCTCCGCGGCCGCCGGCGTCGCCACAGCGTCGGCGTCACCTCGATGGCGATCGACGCCGCCGAGGGGCAGATCCCGATGGCTGCCGGCCCCTTCGTCTTCACCCAGGCCCAGGCCGCCCAGAACGCGCTCCTCGTCCGCCACGTCGTCGAGGCCGCGCGCGCGCGCGGCAAGCGGGTGCTCGAGCTCTTCGCCGGCGCCGGCAACTTCTCGCGCGAGCTCGGCCGCCACGCCCAGGGGGTCTGGACCCTCGACGACGGGCGCGAGTCGGTCTCCTACCTCCGCGGCCTCGCCGAGGAGCGGCGCCTGCCGATCAACGCCAAGCACGGCAAGGCCGAGCTCCTCCTGCCGAAGCTCGCGCGATCCGGCAAGACCTTCGACGTCGCGGTCGTCGATCCGCCGCGGCGCGGGCTCGGGAGCGCGGCCTCGGAGGCGCTCGCCAAGGTCGCCAGCGAGCGGATCGTCTACGTCGCCTGCGATCCCTCGACCCTCGCCCGCGACCTCAAGACCCTGGTCGCCTCGGGCTTCCGGATCAGCGACGTGACGATCTTCGACTTCATGCCGATGACCCCGGAGATCGAGGTCGTCGCCACCCTCGAGGCGGTCCCCGGGGCTCGCCCGGCCGAGCGATGAGCGATCCCGTCAAGGATCTCCGCCAGGCGATCGCCCGCGGTCGGCTGGCGCTCGTCTACGTCCTCTACGGCGACGAGCCGGCGGCGATCAAGGAGGTGGTCCAGGCGATCCGCGAGGCGATCATCCCGGCCGACGACCTGACCGCCCAGTCGATGGCGGCGTTCAACCACGAGCGCTTCGACGGCGGCGACGTCCGCTCGGCCTCGCAGGTCCTCGAGGCCTGCGCCCAGGTGCCGATGCTCGCGCGCTACCGCCTGGTCGAGCTGGCCAACCCGGACGATCTCGGCAAGGGCGGCCGCGGCGACGAGGGCGGGCCGACCTCGACCCGCGACGCGGCCCTCGACGCGCTCGCGGCCTACGTCAAGGAGCCGAGCCCGTCGACGGTGCTGGTGATCTCCGGGGCCGGGATCGACGGGCGCTCGAAGCTGGTCAACGCCGCCAAGAAGTCGAAGTCGGCGGTCGTCCAGAAGTTCGAGGCCTTCAAGCGCGACGACGACGCCCGGCGGATGGTGATCGACGAGGCCCGCGAGCGCGGCCGCACCCTCGACGCCGACGCCGCCTTCTCCCTGGTCTCGTCGGTCGGCACCGGCCGCACCGAGCTCCTGGAGGGGCTCGATCGCGTGCTCCTCTACGCCGGCGAGCGGACGATGATCGGCGTCGCCGACGTCGAGGCGGTGATCGCCCAGACCCGCGAGGTCGACGTCTTCGCCCTCACCGACGCGGTCGGCCGCGGCGATCACCACGAGGCGCTGGTCCTCCTCGCCCAGATCTTCGCCTCGGGGGAGAAGGAGACCGGCCTCGCCCACCGCCTCTTCGCGCTCCTGACCCGGCAGATCCGGATGATCATGACCGCCAAGGCGCACGCCGGGAAGTTCGGGGCGGTCGCCGACGTCCCGCCCTTCCTCGTCCGCAAGTACGAGGAGCAGGCGCGGGGCTTCTCGATGGAGCGGCTGCGCCTGGCCTACGCCGGCCTCGCGCGCCTCGACTTCGACCTCAAGGGGGGCTCGCACATCGCCTACGCGAGCCCCTTCCTGGCGCTCCAGCGCTGGATCCTCGAGGCCTGCGACGCCCTCCCGGGGGTCGAGCCGCGGCGCTAGGGCGTCGTCGACCTCGCCGCGATCACAGGATCTCCAGGCGGCCGGACGATCTCTGCGCCTCGGCCGGAGGGATCTCCAGCTCCAGAACGTCGCAGGGCGCACGCCGGAGTCCCGGCGGGCGCCCATCGAGAGGGGGAAGGATCGCTAGCCCGGCCGCAACAACACAGCAAGGGCGCACGTCGATGACGGGCGCCCCTGCAGGCGAGCGACGGGGCGGACGCCTACTCCGCGGCCGCGCGGTTGACCGCGAGGCTGATCCGCGAGATGTAGCGGGCGGCCGTGTTGGAGTGGATGACGCCCTTGGAGCGGGCCTTGTCGATCGCCCGGACGGCGACCGGAAGGGTCTCCTTGGCGGTCTCCAGGTCCTTCGCCGCGATCGCCTTGCGGAGCCGCTTCATGTAGGTCCGCATGGTGCTGAGGTGAAGGACATTCCGCGCCCGGCGCTTGATCCGTTGACGATTCCGTTTTTCTGCCGACTTGTGGTTGGCCACGCGCTTCTCACTCGCTCGTTCTGGTGGGCTGCTCTTTTGGCCCCTGGGCGGGGGGCTTGTCAAGCCGCTTTCGAGCGTCCACCCTTGGGCGCCGCGCATGGGAGCCCCGCTGACCGTCGACCACTCGCCCGCCCCTCGCCGGGCACCGCGCAGGAGCTCCCTGCGTCGCCCGCCGTGGGCTTCTGCGCTCGCTGCGCGAATGCTCACGGGGTGCCTCCTGGCGACCCTTGGGGGCGCCTGCGTCTTCACCACGCCGCCGCCGCTCCCGGAGGAGATGGCGGCGGCGGAGGCGGCCGAGGCCGCGCGCCTGGCGGCCCTCCGCAGCGGTGAGGGGGGCGCCGGCGGGAGCGCGGGCGCGGCCGGGGAGAGCGGCCAGGAGGGCGGCGGCGCCGCCCAGGCGATCGATCCCGCGAAGTACAAGGCCGGCGACCCCGCGCTCGCGGGCATGAGCCCCGCCGAGATGCGGGCCTACAACACCGCCCAGGGCGATCCGGAGGGCGGCGAGTTCACCCTCGAGGAGGCCCTGGCCGGCCTCCCGGGAGCGCCCGGCGGGACCCTCTGGGCCGACATCGTGACCGCCCGCGGGACCCTCCGCTGCGAGCTCTTCGAGGCCGACGCGCCGAAGACGATCGCCAACTTCGTCGGCCTCGCCCGCGGCCTCCGCCCCTTCCTCGACCGCCAGGAGGGGGCCTGGGTGAAGCGCCCCTACTACGACAACACGACCTTCCACCGGGTGATCCCAGGCTTCATGATCCAGGCGGGCGATCCCACCGGCACCGGCACCGGCAACCCGGGCTACGTGATCGAGGACGAGATCCGGCCGAGCCGCACCCACGACGACGCCGGGATCCTCAGCATGGCCAACCGCGGCCCGGGCACCGGCGGCGCCCAGTTCTTCATCACCCTGGGGCCGACGCCTCACCTCGACGGCAAGCACACGGTCTTCGGGAAGTGCGACGAGAAGTCGGCCGAGCTCGCTGACGACATCTCGCTGGTGCCCCGCGATCCGAGCGACAAGCCGCTCGATCCCGAGGTGATCGAGGCGATCAAGATCGTCCGGCGCTAGCGCTGCGACCAGCGCGCGAGCGCGAGCGCAGGTCGAAGCATGGACCCCGCCGTCAGGTCGATGTCTCGTGGTCGAGGTGCCCTGCTAGGATCGCCGCGTGTCGCTCAAGTCCGCCCCGGTCCCCCGCCTGCCCCGTGATCGCCTCGCCTCCGGGGTCTCGCTGATCGTCCGCCCCGATCTCCTGCGCTCGACCCTGGTCGCACGCGTCGAGGGGGTCGAGATCGCCGAGGCGGTCGCGCTCCTCGAGGGGGCGAGCGTCGCCCTCGCGGAGGCCCTCGGGCGGGCGCTGCCGGGGGCGCGGCTGCGGCCCCTGGGCTTCGATCTCGCCGCCGAGGGCAAGTCGAAGAGCCGCGAGGTCGATCCCCACGTCGCCTCGCTCACCGGGGTCATCGAGATCCCGCTGGCGACCGAGCTCGGCTTCTGGGATCGGGCGCGGACGGTCGCCGCCCTGGCGACGATCACCCAGGCGGCGGTCGCCCGCGGGCGCTCGCTGCGGCCGCCGGTGATCGCGGTCTTCGGCGCGCCGCAGGCGTCGCTCCGCGATCCCGAGCGCCACCGCGGGGCGCTCATCGAGCGCTGGCTCGGCCGCGCCCGCGAGCTGACGGCGCTCGCGGAGGCCCGCGGGCTCAGCGGCGGCCTCCGCCTCGCGGCGATGGCGACCCCGGGCGCGGTCCAGCAGCGGCCGATCTCGCTCGAGGAGGTCGAGCTCGAGCTCGACATCGATCCGCCCCTCGAGCCGACGCCGGTCGCCGAGGTCGCGGCGGCGAGCGAGCCCCGGGACGGAGGGATCGTCGGCTGACCCTTGGGTCAGGATCCGAAGTAGTAGGTGAGCGTCAGGCTCAGGTAGAGCGTGTTCGACATCGGCCGGCCGGCGGCCGCCGGGGTGAAGCCGATCCAGCCGAGCTCGGGGCCGAGGCCGAAGCCGCCGCCGCGGCGGGGCCGCTTGCGCTCGGCGACGGGGAAGAGCTCGTAGCGGGCGGCGGCCTTGAAGACCGCGCCGCCGAAGCCCTGGCGGCCCTCGATCCCGGCCTGACGGACCGCGCCGCCGCCGACGCCGAAGGCGGCGTGGAGCGAGAGCGGGCGCTGGCGGAGCGGCAGGAAGCCGAAGTCGACGAGGAGCGCCCCCTGACCGACCCGCTGATCGGCGTGGTAGCCGAGGGAGCCGAAGAGCTCGACCCCGATCGCCATCCACGGGAAGACGACCTCACCGGCGCGGACGCTGCCGCCGACCCCGACGAAGGCGCCTGGCGTGTCGAGGACCCGGACGCGGGTGAGGGTGAGCGGGACGTAGGCGCTGCCGCCGACGTAGGCGCCGTCGACCCGCGGCGGGCGGATCTTGGCCGGGGCGGCCTCCGTGTCGGCCGGGGCGGCCTCCGCCGGCTCGGGCTCGGGCTCGGGCTCCGATTCGGGCTCGGGCTCGGGCTCGGGCGCGGGCTCGGGCTCGGGCTCGGGGGCCGTGCCGACGCCCGCATCGGCGTCTGCGCCCGCGGCGTCGTCCGTCGGCGCGGCCGCAGCGGCGCTCGGGGCGGCCGCGAGGGCGGCGAGGAGGCCAAGGACGGCGACGCGCCGGGGCGTGGGGGGGAGCCGCACGGCGAGAAGGATGGGGCAGGCGAGCGCCCGGCGGCAAGGGTCCGGCGTCGATCGCCGCCGGGGGCGCCGGCGGACCGCGAGAATCTGGCGAATTCGGGCGCCTGGAGGGCGTTTCGCCGATCTTCGGCCGGGCGGCGGCGGCCCCGGGTTGCGACGGCTGCCGGCCTCCGCGTATCGTCGCGCGCCGGAACCGGGCGATGGCCACGAAGAACTACCGCTTGATCGAGCTCCTCGGCGCGATGGCCCTCGGCGGGGCCCTGGTGGCGATCGGCTACGAGTTGGGGGCGACCCGCCAGGTCGCCCGGACGACCGGCGGCGCGGCGGCCCAGACGGGCGAGGGAGGCCCCGGGGAGGCGGACGCCGGCGCGGGCGAGGGGATCGTCGCCGAGGGCGAGACGCCCTCGCCTGGCGGCGGTGAAGGACGCGAGGGCGGCGAGGGCGGCGAGGGCGGCGAGGGCCCGGACACGCCGACCGCCGCGGGCGCGCCTCCGCGCGATCTCCCGCCGTGGATGCAGGCCGGCGAGTCCGGCACCTACAGCGCCTACCCGCCGATCTTCGAGGCCGCCGTCGAGCTCAGCCCCGAGGACGCCGAGAAGTACCCGCGCCACGGCCTGGTCACCAGCGCCGCCGTCGTCCTCCGCGAGAAGCTCGAGCTCGACGCGCCGATCGTCGGGATCCTCCGGGCCGGCACCCGCGTCCGCCTCGACCGCGAGCTCTCCTTCGGAGGCGGCTGCACCAAGGGCTGGCACCGGGTCTACCCGCGGGGTTGGATCTGCCTCCAGGCCGGGATCACGATCGGCGACGAGCCGCCCGACGACGGGATCATCAACACCCCGAAGCCGCGGGTCGACGAGCCGCTCCCCTACGACTACTGGCGGGTCAACCACGACGGGACGCCCTTCTTCCACCGCCTCCCCTCCTTCGGCGAGACCGATCGCGCCGACGAGGCGGCGAAGGCCTGGATCGCCGCCCACGGCCGCGAGCTGATGCCGACCGATCCGGCGAAGCGCCCGCCCGAGGTCCCGGCGGTGGTCAAGGAGTACCTCAACTCCGGCTTCTACGTGACCGTCGCCGGCGAGGCGATGAAGAGCGAGCGCCGCTTCCTGCGGACGCTCCGCGGGGTCTTCGCGCGCAAGTACCAGCTCGAGCAGCGCGAGGGCTCGAAGTTCTCGGGGGTGGTCCTGCCGCGCGGCGCCGACGATCTGCCGATCTACTGGGTGGTCCGCGAGACCGGCTTCTTCAAGCGCGAGGCCGAGGGCTCCGACGTCCTCGTCAAGTCCGACAAGACGGTCTCGCGCCTGAGCCAGCACCCCTTCGTCCGCCGCCTCGTGGTCGGCACCCAGAACTACTACGAGGACGCCGACGGCGAGATGATGCGGGAGTACGCGGTCGCGGTCGCCCGCAAGATCAAGCGCCCGCCCGGGGTCCGCGAGGACGAGTCGTGGGTCCACGTCGACCTCTCGGAGCAGACCCTGGTCGCCTACAAGGGCGACGTCCCGGTCTTCGCCACCCTGGTGTCGACCGGCAAGGAGCCCGGGATGACGCCGATCGGCGTCCACCGCCTCCAGAGCAAGCACATCGCCACGTCGATGCGCGATCAGCCGGTCGAGGAGGACGCCTACTCGATCGAGGACGTGCCGTGGACCCAGTACTTCCACAACAACGTCGCCCTCCACGGCGCCTTCTGGCACGGCGGCTTCGGCCTGGTCCGCTCCCACGGCTGCGTCAACCTCTCGCCGAGCGACGCCCGCTGGCTCTTCGGTCACACCCAGCCCTCGCTGCCTCCGGGCTGGCACTCGATCTCGCCCGACATCGGCGGCAACGGCCGGGGCTCGGCGGTCGTGATCACCGAGTAGCGATATTCCCCTTCGGGCATGTCCGCATGGACATGTCCTAGAAGGTGATGCCGACGTCGAAGACGAAGCGGCCGTTGCGATCGTCGGTCGCGTGGACGTTTCCGGGGGCGATCGCGTTGGGGATCAGGACCGCGTAGCCGAGCGCGGCCGTGACGATCTGGATGTTCCACTTGATGAAGTTGACGCCGACCGAGCGCCGGAAGTCGCGGGAGAAGTCGACGCCGCTCCACTCCTTGGTCAGCACCCCGAAGTCGAAGAAGAGCGCGTGCTCGAGCTTGCCGCCGAGGAAGTCGCGGACCGAGATCACCTGGAGGGCGATCGTCGCCAGCGCCCGGATGTGGCCGCCCTGGGCGGTGTAGCTCAGGCGCTGGACGCCGCTCCCCTGGTCGATCACCTCGACGTCGACGAGCATCGTCTGCGGCGCGATCCCGCGGATCCCGAGGTCGACGGTGCCGCCGCCGAAGTAGCGCCAGACCTCGGGGATCGACGTGGTCTTGGCGCCGGGGAGGAAGGCGATCGGGAAGGCGTGGCCGTAGCGGAGCGCGTAGCGCAGGCTGAGGCGGTTGTCGGTGAGCGGCAGCGGGATGAAGTGCTGCCAGGCGGTCTCGGCCCTAAACCACCAGTCGAGGCCGCCGAGCCAGGGCGACGCGATCATCACGTCGGCGCTGGCGATGAAGCCGTCCTCGGGGTTGAAGGGGTTGTCCTCGACGTTGGTGTAGACGACGCCGCTCTGGAGCGCGCCGGTGCGGTCGGAGACGATCGCGTCGCGGCGGTTGACGGTGACCCCGTCGGGCTCGCCGGTCGGCTTGACGACGTCCTTGGAGATGTTGCTCTTCTGGATCAGGTAGCCGACGTAGACGTTGATCTGCGGGGTGATCGGGTAGGTGAGGCCGACGTTGCCGAGGGCCGAGACGATCGCCCCGCGGGCCGGCGTCAGCCGCTGCTGGTACTGCCCGGAGATCTGGAGGGTGAGCGGCGAGCCGAGGACGCGCTGGCGGATCAGCGAGGCCTGGGCGCTCCGCTGGTAGCAGCGCTGGCTCAGGCAGTCGCCGATGAGCGGGAGGGCGACGTCGAAGGACGAGAGGTCGAAGCCGTAGTGGCCGCTGAGATCGAGATCCCAGGCGGTCCCGAAGAGGTTGGGGAAGGAGGGGCGGACGAAGAGGTAGAAGGGGTCGAGGGTCGCGAAGCCGAGGCCGTAGGTCAGGTTCATCGACACGTCCTTGGCCTCGCGGACGTCGACGACGTGGTGGACCGTGCACGACTCCTGGGGCGCGTCGAGATCGCAGCCGACCGGGTAGGGGGTCACCTCGATCGACGAGGCGACGCCGGTGCCGTCGATCCGCCCCTGCGAGTCGGCGACCCGGGCGGCGCTGTACTCGTCGCCCTTCTTGAACGAGAGCTCGCGGCGGAGCACCCAGGGGCGGGTCTTGAAGTTGCCGCGGAGGAGGGTGTCGCCGAAGGTCCCCTTGCGCCCCTCGTAGACCGAGATCTCGGCGCCGACCTCGACCGCCGAGCCCGCGCGGTAGGCCTCGCACATGCCGATCTCGGTGAGGCGGCGGGTCGACGAGACCAGGTGCTCGCGCTTGTCGGGGTCGCGGTAGATCCAGCGGATCTCGGCGTCGGCGAGCGGGAAGCCCGAGCCCTGGTAGTTGTCGATGATCTGCTGCTCGGCGTCGCGGTCGAGGCTCGCGCGCAGCGGGATCCCGCCGGGGCGCGGGTCGTTGTCGCGGCGCAGCGCCGAGCCGTTGAGCATCCGCCGGGCGCCCCACTTGCCCTCGCCGGTGAGCGGCAGGTTGGCGACGTCGCGGTCGCCGGGGATCGGCACCTCGAGGTAGCGGATCCGCTCGGGCGTCCGCGAGGTGAAGACGCGGGGCCCGGGGTCGACGGTGATCCGGACGTAGAGGCGGCCCCGCGAGGTCTCGCGGAGCGCGGCGAGGCCGGCGGGGTTGAGGTCGCGCTCGGCCCAGATCGGCGTCGGCGGGCGCTCGAGGATGCTCCCGAGATCGACGACCGCGTGCTCGCCCGGGTGGTTGAGGCCGTCGCGCCAGAAGGCGACCCGGACCTCGGCCTGGGCGCAGGGGTAGCCGCGCTCCTCGTAGGCGGTGATCAGCGCGCCGAGATCGTCGGCGATCGCCGCCTCCGAGAAGGAGCCGCCGCGGGTGGTCGTCCGCGCCTTGTTGAACTCGCGGCGGATCTCGCTGGCGATCGCCGGCGGCACGCCGACCCCGGGGATCAGGTCGACGTTGCGGATCGTCACCTTCGGCCCCTCGTCGATCACGAAGAAGAGGCCGGCCGGCGCGGTCGCCCCGAACTCCTCGTAGCGGCCCTCGACGGTCGCCAGGAGGAAGCCCTTGCTCTGGAGGAAGGCGCGGAGGTTGGCGGCCTCGCGGGCGGCGCTCTGATCGCTCGGCGACTCCCGCCGGCGGAAGAGCGAGAGCTCGGAGAGGAGGCGCTTGTTGGTGAAGGAGTGGGCGCCGAGGAAGGAGGTGCGGACGCCGCGGCCGAGGTCGACCTGGACGTTGAGGGGGAGCTTGGGCTTCGGCGGGACCGCGGCCCGATCGAGGTCCTCGTAGCTGGTCGCCACCTGGACGTCGGGGTAGGGGAGCTCGAGCGCGCTCTGGGTCGAGCCCTGGCGGATGATCCCGGCCCCCGGCTCGGCGTAGCGCTGCTCGCTCCGCTCGACCGCGCTCTCGACGTGCTCGCGGGTGATCCGGGTCGGGAAGGGGGTCCCCTTGATCCGCGGGAGGAAGGTGCGGTGGAGCCAGCGGTAGTCCTGGGTCGGGACGTTGCCCTTGATGATCAGCTGCTTGCGGTCGACCCGGTAGGGCGGGCCCTTGTCGACGTAGATGTGGAGGTCGGCCTCGTCGCGCGCGCGGCCGCAGACCAGCGCGAGGCTGGCGTGCCCGCGGAGGTAGCCGCGGTCGAAGAGGAAGCGATCGAGGCGGGCGAGCTCGTCGGCCTCCCACTGCTTGCAGGCGAGGTCGTTCTCCTCGCAGATCGGCGGCGGCGAGGAGGCGCCGCGGAGGCGCTTCGGCTCGACGCAGCGGCCGTAGGCGAGGGCGCCGGGGCGGGCGGAGACGCTGAGCTCGCGGCGGATGTCCCGCTTGGAGAGGGGGATCGAGTTGTGGACCCGGACCCGGCGGATGCTCCGGCCGGGGGCCACCTGGACGATCACCTCGCTGTCGGCGACCGGGAAGAACTCGGCGCGGTAGCCGAGCTGCTGGAGCTTCTGGGCGAGCCAGGTCGGCGAGAAGGTGCCGGGGCCGAGGCCGGCGATCTCGGCGAGGCGCTCGCCGCTGTCGCCGGGGAGGAAGGTGCCGTCGATCGACACCCGCTCGACGTTGGCGTAGAGGAGCCCGCGCTCGTCGGTGCCGAGCGAGGGGCGGGCGACGAGCTCGACCTTGAGGGAGCCGGTCGGCACCAGGGCGATCACGAAGCCCTCGACCGCCGCCTTCTCGAGGACGTAGCGGAGGAGCCCCTGGTCGGGCGGGATCCCCTCGGCGGCGCCGTCGATCGTCGTCGCGCAGGCGAGGCCGCGGATCGTCTTGCTCGAGTCGCGGCGGCCGACGCTGAAGCCGGCCTGGACGAGGAGGTCGAGCGCCTCGTCGAGGGGCGCGAGGGGATCGGTCGCGCCGTCGCCGAGGGCGCAGCGATCGGCGCTGCCGATCGTCGTCACCGCGCCGGCGACGTCGAGGTCACCCTCCTCGGGGGCGCGCGCCTGGGGATCGGTGCCCTCGTCGTCGACGCTGTGATCGGGGACGGCGACCTCGTCCGGCTCGCCAGCGTCGGGGTCGGCGGCCTCGGGGGCGGCGACCTCAGGGGGCGCGACCTCGGGGCGCCGGCCCCGGGCGCGGGCTCCTCAGGCGCCGGCGCGGCCGCCCTGGGCCGCGCGAGGCCGAGGGCGAGGCCGAGGACGAGCCCGGCCCGCACGATCATCCCGCCCGCCGCGCGGCGGGCTCGATCAGCGGAGGCTGGGGAGCTGGTGGTCAATGCGGAGCTCGAGCGAACGTTGGCGCAGGGGGTCGAAGATGATGCGTTCGTTGTAGTAGGAGCGTTTGCTGTCGCGGAGCTCGATCGTCGCGTTGTCGAGGATCTGGAAGCGGACCCGCCAGTTGTAGGAGTTGCGGAGGAGGAGGCCGGGGTAGCCGCGAGTGTAGCCGGCGCCGACGCTGAGGTTGCCCCACTCCGAGCGGAACCACGGCCGCGGGGTCTCGGCCTCGATCTCGATCCCGTACTGGCCGAGGCGGAGGCCCATGTCGGGGACGTAGGGCGCGATCCGCGGGGCGGACTCCTCGACGTAGCGGTCGAGCTTGAGCTCGGTGAGCGAGCCGACGAGGCCGATCGGCTTGCCCAGGAGGCCGCCGCCGCCGGTCCGCCGGACCCCGCTGGTGTCGGCCTGCTCCCGTGATCCCGCGCCGAGGACGAGGTAGTCGACGCACTCGCGGGTGGTCCGCGCCCGGGTCCGGGCCTCGCCCTGGACGATGCACTGCATGTTGATCGCGTCGAGGGTGCCGGAGAGGCGCACCGACATCTGCCGGGGCTGGCCGTCGATGTAGAGCGGCTCCTGGCGGGTGGCGAGGACGTCGACCGCGCTCTCGTCGAAGTCGGGGGCGAGGGTGACCTTCCCGTACTGGATGTCGAAGGCCGAGCCGAGGATCGTCAGGTCGAGGACGCCGGTGCCGACGTCGACCCGGCCGGCGAGATCGAGGTCGCTCACCGTCCCGCCGATCGTCAGCGCGACCTGGCCCTCCACCCCCTTCATCACGTTGTTGTCGACGCGGAAGGGGGCGGTCGTCCGGAGCCGGAGATCGAGCTGCATGTCGCGGACGATCTCGGGGGGCGGCGACTCCGGGGCGGTGCTCGGATCGGCGAAGGAGAGGACCTTCACGCCCTCCTGGGCGTCGCGGATCCAGCGCGAGCGCTCGATCAGGATCTCGCCGCGGAGGATCAGCGAGTCGCGGCCCTCGAGGACCACGTCCTCGCTCGACACGGTGGCGAGGAGCTCGGGGCGCCCGGAGTTGTCGAACTGCTTGTAGCCGACCTCGTCGAGGGCGACGTGGATCCGCGAGTCACGGATCTGATCGAAGTCGGGCGAGAGGACGATGTGGCCCCAGGCGGTCGCCCGCCCGCGATCACCGATTTTCGCCCAGAGCGCGGAGCTCGGCGCCGCGTTGGCGGCCGCGCCCTGGCGGCCGCCGAGGAAGGCGGCGTAGCCGTCGAGGGAGTCGGGGCAGGGATCCGCGATCGAGCAGCGGACCACCTCGGCGACCCCGCGGCTGAGCTCGATCGGCTGGATCTCCGGGAGCGTCAGGGTGCCGGTGAAGGGGCGGTCGCCGGGGGTGACGCTGAGGCGCATCATCTCGATCGCGAATTCCTCGGCGGTCTGGCCGGCGACGAAGAAGTTCTCGATCCGCAGGGCGCCGCCGGCCCGCGTGAAGACGTCGGGGAGGAGCTCGCCGATCAGCGCGCCGTCGATCGTCCCCTGGGCGGCGACCGCGAAGTTGCCGGCGCAGGGCCCCGCGAGGGTGTAGTAGGTCGTCTCGCCGCCGCCCTTGGTGTAGTCGCCGAAGTCGATCTGCTGGCCGCTGATCTTGATCGAGCCGGCGGGGAAGACGTGATCGCCGGCGATCTTGACCAGGAGGCTCGGGACCGTGATCGCCCAGGTAGTGTCGCCGATCGCCACGCTCACCTGCATCTCGGTCGCCGGCACGTCGACCGAGCCCTCGACGACCGGGTCGTTGATGTGGCCGCGGACCCCGAGGTTGACGCCGACCTTGCCCCTGAGATCGCGGACCCCCATCGGCTTGAGGAAGGGCGTCAGCGCCGAGAGGGCGACGTCGCCGCGGAGCTGGGCGTAGCCGCCGCCCGGCGAGCGCGCGCGGGCGGCCGCGCGGGCGCTCGACGAGCGGCACTCGCCGGCGTCCTCGACCGCGGCCTCCGAGAGATCGACGGTGCCGGTGAGGGTGAGATCCTGGCCCTCCTTGTTGCCGCCGCTGCGGAGGGTCCAGGGGGCGCCGAGGCGGATCTCGGTGCCGTCGAGGGTGGCGGCGAGCTGGCTCTTCGAGCAGAGGGAGGTCGGGTCGTCGCAGGGATCCGCCGGCTTGCCGCCGCGCTCGCGGATCCAGAGGCGATCGAGCTCCATGTCGACCCGCAGGTCGAGCCCGAGGTCGTGGGCGTCGGCGCCGACGCTGCCGCGGCAGTTCTCGATCAGCGCGACCTGGGGATCGCAGACGCGGGCGCGCACGCGGAGGCCCTCGAGCTGGCCGGCGACCGTGTCGCGGAGCCCGTCCTCGCTGCCGTGGAGGAGGTTGGAGACCGGCAGGTGGCCGAAGTCGGCGGTGATCTCGGCGGCGAAGGGCGCGTCGCCCTTGCGCGGCTTGGTCCCGAAGGCGACCAGCCCGCGCATCGTCCAGTCGAGCTTGTCGGCGGGATCGGCCGCGGCCTTGCGGCGGGTGAAGGCGCCGCCGAGGCGGACCTCGCGGCGCTCGCCGAGGCCGCCGCCGGCCGCGAGATCCTCGGTCGAGAGCTCGAGGGTGCCGCGCCCGAGCGGGATCCCCGAGGCGCTCATCGCCGTCAGCGCGACCTTCCCCGAGAGCGCCGGCCGGCTCAGCGGGCCCGAGATGTCGATGCTGGTCCCCGGGCTCACCTGGCCGCCGACCGGGAACTCGGCGAGCCCGCCGGCCTCGGCGAAGAGCGAGAGCGGCAGGCCCCAGGCGCTGAGGTGGAGATCGAGGGTGGTGTCGTCGTCGAAGCCGACGCTGCCGCGGCCGCCGAGCTCGCCCGCGGCGATCGTCACCTCGGGGGCGATGTGCGGGCTCACCTTGCGGTGGTAGGGGAGGCGGATCGTCGAGATGGTGACGCGCTCGGTGTCGATGTCGAACTTGGTCTCGGCGTCGCGGAAGGTCGCCTCGCCCATCTCGAGGGTCGGCACGTAGAGCGCGCCGCGGGCCTGGAACTTCGAGATCGGCACCGCCTTGCCGGCCGCGTCGCCGACCTCGAGCTGGAGGTCCGCGGCGCCGCGGAGGAGGCCGTCGCTCACCCGCGCGATCTCGAGGCCGCTGAGATCGGCGGAGAGGCGGAGGCGCGGATCGCTGGTCGCCTCGCCGTTCTCGAAGAGCGCGAGGTCGACGGAGAGGCGGCCGCGGCCGCCGAGGAGCGCGATGTTCGGGCTCCGCACCTTGAGCTCGCCGCGCTCCATCCAGAGGCTCGCGCGGTCGATCCCGGTGACCGCGACGTCGCCCTTGCCGACCCCCGAGACCGTGAGCGCGCCGCCGCTGCCGTTGGGGGCGCCGAGCGGGCCCGAGAGGGTGAGGCGGGAGTCGAGGCGGTCGAAGTAGGGGTCGAGGCCGAACTCGCCGAGGAAGGCGGCGCCGTCGCTGACCCGGAGGGCGACGTCGGTCGGTCGCAGCGACTTGATCGCCCCGTCGGTGCCGCCGTCGATCTCGACCCGGCCGCCGTTGACCGCGATCGAGGCCGCGTCGATCGCGATCCCCTCCTCGCTGTCGTAGGTGATCCCGCCGTCGGCCTTGATCGTCCGCGGGAGCCCGTCGATCGCCGGCCCGGCGTCGCGGGTGAGGGTGAGGTCATCGAGGTCGGCGGCCGCGTGGGTCACCTCCATCGCTTCGCCCGAGAAGTCGACGACCAGCTTCGGCACCCCGAGGTGCCCCCGGAGCGCGCCGCCGAGGAGCGGGCGCCCGCCCCCCGCCGGCCGCTCCTGGAGGAGCCCGGGATCGACGCCGCGGAGCTCGAGGTCGGCGGTGATCAGGAAGGCCGGATCATCGCCCTCGGGGAGGAGCACGCGGGTCGGGATCGCGTGCTCCCGCAGGCTCATCGGCCCGTCGAGGAAGATCGCGTCAAAACGGCCGAATTCGGCCATCCAGCGCTCTTCGCCGGGGTCGAAGCGATCCTCCCAGGTCTCCGGGATCGGGTCGCGGGTGAGGGCGACGCTGACGTCGGCGTCGTCGATCACCCACTCGGGGTGCTCCTCGTCGGGGTGGATCCTCAGCCCCTCGGCCGCGAGGTTGAGGGTCGGATCGCTGATCGGCCCGCGGATCGAGAGGAGCGCCGGCACCCCGTCGGCGTCGACCATCGACGCCGGGAGCTCGTGGGCGGCGACGATGATCCCAGCCATCGGCCCGACGTCGTCGAAGGCGAGGGCCATGTCGACCCGCGGATCGTCGGCCATGAAGTCGACCATCACGCCGTCGATCGCCACCGGCGAGCCGCCGATCTTCCCCTCGGCGTGGAGCTCGAGATCGCCGAAGGGGACCTCGTCGTCCCCCGAGCGGATGCTGGTGAGCTTGAGATCGCGGAGCGGGAGGTGATAGCCGTCGCTGCCGAGCGAGAGGAGATCGAGGAGCCCTTCGTCGACCTCGCCGTCGATCTGGAAGGCGAGCGGCAGGCGCTCGCGCGGCGGCTCCTTCGGGTGCTCGCCGAAGAATTGGAGGACGAGGTGGGCCTGGCGCAGGTGCATCACGTCCTGCCAGCGCCCCGAGGTCCGGAGATCGATGTCGAGGGTGAGATCGTCGGCGACGAAGTCGTCGACCTTGAACGAGATCCCGCGGGTGTCGGGCGGCGCCGGCTCGTCGTCGGGCGGCTGGAAGGCGCCGGTGAGCGAGAGCCGCCACTCGGTGTCGCCCGCGCGGTTCTCGAGCGCGTATTGCCGGACCCAGAGCTGGACGGGGCCGGGGGCGCGGACCCTGGTGAAGTGGAGGAACCACGGGATCTCGAAGACCGGCGGGACCCCGAGGCGGTTCCAGGGGATGATCTCGTGGAGGACGAGCTCGGCGTCGATCTCGTCGGCGTAGGCGGTCACCCGCCGCTGCGGCAGGTCGAAGTACTTGTGCCCCTCGTAGATCCGGAAGCCGCGGACCTTCACCGGGGTCGGCGTGCCGGTGATCAGATCGATGATCAGGCGCGGCTGCCAGTGGACGCTCCCGAACTCGAGGTCGCCGTCGATGAAGGGCGAGATCACGGTGCCGAGGAAGCGGCCGAGGGTCTCGTCGTTGAAGAACTTCCAGGCGCCGAGGTAGGCGAGGTTGAAGATCAGCAGGATCGTCAGCCAGAAGTAGAGCGGCAGCTTGACGAAGAGGAGGTTGGCGATCGGGTGGCGCCGCTTGGTCGGCAGCGGCGCGCGGGCGAAGCGGAGGTACTGGGGGTGGAGCGCCGGCAGGGCCGCCGGGTTGGCGAGCGCCTCGTTGATGAGGCCCCTGCGGAGCTGCTCGAGGCCGCGGGCGAGGCGCGCGGGCCCGGGGCCGAGGCCGGTGACCGAGGCCGAGGCGACCACCTCGTTGGCCTCGCCGTGGATATGCGCCTGGACCTCGGGGCGGGCGTCCTCGTCGACCCGCGCGAGCGCCCGCTCGACGAGCCCGGGGATCGGCGTGGTCAGGAGCGCCGGGCGGGCGCTCGGGTAGCCGTGGGTCAGGCGCTGGCTGCGATCGACGACGTCGCGGCGGAGGCCGTCACGGATCGCCCGCCGAAAGCGGCGGAGGAGCCGGCGGCGTGATCCCTGGAGGCGGCCGACCGTGCGCTCGCGCCAGACCTCCTGGTAGGCCGCGAGGAGGATCGCCAGGTTGGTGCCGTTCGGGTAGAGGTGGCGGTAGCGCAGCGAGTCGGTGAGGCGATCGAGGTGGTCGCGACCGTCGGCCAGGAGATCGGCCTCGGCTTGCCACGACTCGCCGTCCTGAGGGAGATTCGCCACGGATCCGGGGGCTACACTAGCATTCGCGGGGTCTCCGCGGCGATTTAGCGGGTGTCGCGCGGCTCCGCCGGGGTGTTGGGGCCGGCCCCTGGGCTCCCCTCCGGGGGCGGCGCGGGCTCACCCCAGGACGGGTGCCAGACGACGAGGGTCGCCGCGGGGTCCGCGACCTGGGCCTGGCAGGCGAGGCGCCAGCCGCCGACGAGGTCGAGGCCGCGGGCGCGGCGCTCGATCGGCGGGGGCGGGCTGAGGGCGGCCGCGCCGGCGATGACCTGGACGGCGCAGCTCCTGCAGATCCCCTCGCCGCGACAGGACTGACCGAGGGGGAGGCCGGCGCGGTTGATCGCCTCCAGGAGGGGCTCGCCGGCGGCGGCCTCGATCCGGCGCTCGCCGCGGGCGCCAAGGCGGGCGAGGAGGCGGATCTCGGCCACGCGATGGTTGTAGCAGGATCCAGGGCCCCAAAAGGCGACGGACGGGACCCGTTTGGGTCCCGTCCGTCTTGAGTAGCGGGGACAGGATTTGAACCTGCGGCCTCCGGGTTATGAGCCCGGCGAGCTACCTGACTGCTCCACCCCGCAGCGAAGTGGCGAGGTATTTACGGCGGCCGCCGGCGGCTGTCAAGCAAAAGAAACGGGGGTGCTTCGAATGTGGCTGGCACCCCACCAGGCACCCCACCAGCGAGCTTCGGAGGAGGGAGCGAGGGGAGGGAGAGCGGGGCCTGCCGCGCCCCGACCTGTCGATGACCGATCGTGGGATCGCCGCGTCGACGTCGACCTCGGGTCCTCGAGTTCGGGCTTCTCAGCCCTCTGGCGGATCGTCCGCAGCCGCGAGGGCCGCGAGCTCGATCCGCGTCGGCGACGCGCCGCCCTCGTCGCGCCGCCAGAGCTCCGCCAGGACCGCGAGCGGCTGGTTGACAGCGTCGAGGCGGAGGACGCTCGCCGCCGGCGGGCGCTCCTCGGGGTCCTGGAAATTGAGCGGGCAGACGTCGACCCGCCCGTCGACCGCGACCGGCAGGCCGTGCGAGCGGCAGATCAGCGGCCGCGCCGAGTACACCGAGCACTGACCGTCGACGAGGAGGGCGCAGCGATCGGCGAGGGATGGGTCGTCGGCCTGCCGGCGGATCCGCTGGCGGAGCGCCGGATCGCGGCGGCCGAGGTCGGCCAGGGCCTCGCGGATCGGCGCCGCCTCGACCGCGAAGACCGAGATCCGCTGGCAGCAGCGATCGCAGCCGGGACGGCAGGCGAAGGCCCCGGGCGTCCGCGCGAGGGCGGCCGCGAAGTGCTCGTCGACCCGCCGGCGGAGGGTGACGAGGACGCCGCGGAGCTCCCCGCGCTCACTCACCGCCTTCACTCACCGCGAGGAGCCCGCGCCGCCGAGGCGGGCGATGATCGTCCGCTGGGCCCGCAGCGCGCCCTCGACGTCGTCGGGATCGAAGGTGCAGCCGGCGACGAAGGGGTGACCGCCGCCGCCGAAGGGCTCGAGGAGCGCCGCCAGGTTGTGCTCGCGCTCCGGCTTCGGCAGCCAGGGGTTGTAGCCGGCGGTGATCTTGAGGCGCCCGCCCTGGGCCCGCGTCAGGCTGACGACGTAGCGGATCTCGGGGTGGTGGTAGTAGGGGATGAACTTGTTGTAGGAGCGCCCGGGCTGGTCGTGGAGCGAGAAGGCCAGGACGTCGCCGCTGACCACCGAGCGCTCCTTGAGGAGGGCGATGTCGCGGGCGTGCTGCTCGAGGCGGGGGCGGAGCGCCTCCTCGATGTAGCCGGCCTCGGCGTGGACCTTCATCGGCGTGGTCAGGAGATCGCGGATGAAGGGCTCGACCAGCGCCTGATCGGTGTTGCTCTCGACGAAGGTCATCAGCCGCAGCGCCGGCTCCTCGAGGCGCACCGGCATCGCCGGGTCGGGGAAGGAGGCGGAGTCGATGAGCTCGGCCCAGCGGATCAGCTCGGCGTGGGCCGAGAGATCGACGTCGAAGTGCTCGCGGACCACCCGCGCGAGGTAGCCGGCGCAGGAGCGGGCGGCGGCGTCGTGGAACTTGTGGCCGCTGCGATCGGCCTCGAAGTGCTCGCGGTCGCCGGGGAGCTGGAACGCCGAGCGGTGGTGGTCGAAGAACCACGTCATCCGCGGGTTCTGGCTGTAGCGGAAGTCGAGGCCGACGACCTCGTCCGCCTCGAAGTCGGCGCTGTTGTAGGGATCACCCGGGTGGTGATCCTTGGGGATGTAGCGGAAGTTGTGATCGTCGCTCAGCCGGCGGAAGAACGCGGAGAAGAGGGCCGCAGAGGCGGCGCCGTCGAAGCACATGCCGTGATGGAGGACGTTGACCGACATCGAACCCGAGGTCCGGCGAGCTGCCGAACGTGCGCACTGATACCTCAGTCTCGTTCGATGCGCACCGGATGTCGAGCACCGACAGTGAAGACCCCGTCGGCGATCGGCAGGGCCTCGTCGTCCTCGAGCTTCGGCGTTCGCGGGCCCCCATCATCGCTCGCCGCCTCGCGCTCCGGGCTGAAGAGGAGGAGGAGCGCCCCCTCGACGTCGCTGCCTGCGCTGGTCCGCAGCCCGAGGCGCGGGCGCCCGCTCGCCGGCGGTCGAAGGGCGAGCGCATGACCCCCGCGATGGAGGACGCCGACGGTCCGGCCGTCGCTCACCAGGAGATGGATCGTCGACTCGCCGAGGAGCTCGTCGATCGCCCGCAGGGCGTCGCGGATCACCGCCGCCTCGGCGTAGGTCTTGCCCATCGCCGTCGCCTGGTGGAGGCGGGCGATCACCGCCATCGCCGCGAGCTCGCGATCGGAGCCGTCGACCAGCGAGCGGAGGATGAAGGGCGGGAGGTCGGCCCGGAGCCGGCGGCGGCGATCGGCGATCGCCTCGGGGCCCTCGCCGCCGAGCTCGCCCTCGCCGCGGACCGCGATCCAGCGGTGGAAGCGGGTGATCCCGAAGCGAGGCGGTCGGGCGGTCCCCTCGGCGGCCGCGAAGCCGGCGATCGTGCAGGGGCTCGGGGCCCGGAGGAAGTCGTCGGCGAAGCGCGTGCCCTGATCGCGGACCACCGGCCGGGCCTGGACCAGGGTCTCGGTCCCGAGGACGGCGCCGACCGCCCAGGCCCGGGTGCAGGGCTCGCGGCCGCAGCGGTAGCCGTCGAGGTGGGCCTCAAGGCGCTCTTCGAGCCACTCGCCGGCGATCTGAGGGCCGTCCTTGTGGGCGTGGATCAGGGCCGCGAGTGAGAGGTTATTCACGTCATCGATCATACCAACCATGCAGTCGTCGACCACCGCGGCGATGACCTGCGACAGAAAATCCAAACGCGCTCCTGCGCGCGCCCAGTGCGGTGAAACGCGCGTTCTGGCTCAAAGGCGCGGGGCCGCGAGAGGGGGGTTGCCCCGGGGGGGCGGAGCCATACAAAATAAGCTTGCATGCGCGTGCCGACCGGACGCCTCTGGGTCGTCGAGGATGACGAGCCGCAGGAGCCCTTCCGCGCGGAGGAGGGGCCGCCGTCACCCGGTCGTTTCATCCGTGACCAGCGCCTTCGCCGCGGCATGACCCTCGACGAGGTCGCCGCCGCCACCAAGATCCCGCGCTCCAGCCTCGAGGCCCTCGAGGACGAGCGCTGGTCGGCGCTCCCGGGGCCGGTCTTCGTCAAGGGCTTCCTCCGCTGCTACGCGAAGGCGCTCGAGCTCGACGAGCAGATCGTCCTCGATCTCCTCTACGAGCAGGAGCGCGCGCGCCTCCACGCCGAGCGCGAGCCAGAGCCCGCCGCGCCCGCGCGGCCCTCGCTCGCGGACGTGCGCGGCGGCCGGGTCGCCAGGCGGGGCAAGGACGCGAAGGACGCGAAGGACGCGAAGGACGCGACGAACCCGCCGACCGCAAGGGACGGGGAGGGGAGGGGATCGGCGCCCGCGCCGAGCGTCCTCCTCCGCGATCTCCTCGATCGGGCCGGGGCGATCGCCACCCGCCTCCCGGGGGCCAACCTCCTCCTCTGGATCGCCGTCGGCCTCCTGGTGATCGGCCTGGCCTTCGCCGTCCTCCTCGCCTTCGGCTCCCACCAGGGCGCGTTGCCCCAAAGCTAGGGGGGCGCGGAGGGCCAGGGCGGGCGGGCGCTCGCCGACGCGGGGGCGCCGGTGTATGGTCCCGCCGTCCCGCCGCCCCTGGCTGGGGGACGAGGCCCCGCGATGCCGGTGATCCCCAACAGCGCGGACTACGTGCGCCTGATCCGGGCGGGTGACATGCGCCTGATCTCGCGGGCCATCGCGCGCCTCGACGAGGTCCAGATCGCCGCGCTCGTCGAGACCCTGACGCCGAAGGAGCAGGACACGATCCTCCACCAGCTCCCGCTCGAGCAGCGCTCCGAGGTGCTCGCGTGCATGCGCTACGAGATCGCCGCGCAGATCGTCAGCCGCCTGGTGCCGGAGGAGGCGGCGTCGATCCTCGACAACCTCGAGAGCGACGACGTCGCCGACATCCTCGGCGAGATCGACAAGGAGCAGCTCCGCCAGATCCTCAGCCGCCTCGACGACGCCGGCGAGCTCGAGGAGCTCCTCGCCTACCCGGAGAACAGCGCCGGCGGCATCATGTCGCTCGACGCCGCCCGGGTCCACGAGGACGTGACGATCGCCGAGGCGACGCGGATGCTCCAGCAGGAGGCCGAGGAGCTCCCGGGGAGCATCTTCTACATCTACGTGGTCGACGAGCAGGACCGCCTGGTCGGCGTGATCAGCCTCCGCCAGCTCGTCACCTCGAAGCCCGACGTGCCGATCCACGCGGTGATGGCGACCGAGCTGGTCTTCGTCACCGCCGAGACCGATCAGGAGACGGTCGCCGAGCTCGCCTCGCGCTACGATCTGGTGGCGATCCCGGTGGTCGACGATCAGCGCCGCCTCCTCGGGGTCGTGACCATCGACGACATCGTCGACGTCCTCCGCGAGGAGGCGACCGAGGACATCCTGAAGATGGCCGGCGCCGGCGAGGGCCTCGCCGAGAACCGCTCCTTCGGCGCCGCCTTCCGGGTGCGCTCGCCCTGGCTCCTGGCGGCGGCGGTCGGCGGCCTGATGGTCGCGGTCTCGCTCCAGGGCTTCGAGGACGCGCTGCGGACGGTGCCGGCGCTCGCGCTCTTCATGCCGGTGGTCGCCGGGATGGGCGGCAACGTCGGCACCCAGAGCTCGACGATCATGGTCCGCGGGATCGCGGTCGGCTTCGTCGAGACCAACCGCCTCGGCCGGGTGATCCTCCGCGAGGTCGCCCTCGGGGCGTCGATGGGGATGCTCTACGGCGCCGGGATCGCCCTGATCGCCCCGCTCCTCGGCGCGACCGATCAGAACCCCCTCGGCCTCGGCCTGGTGATCACCTTCGGGATGGTCGGGTCGATGGTGATCGCCGCGACCGTCGGCGCCTCGGTGCCGCTCCTCCTCCACCGCTTCAACGTCGATCCGGCGGTCGCCACCGGGCCCTTCGTGACCACCGCGGTCGACATCCTCGGCCTCCTCTTCTACTTCTGGCTGGCGACGATGCTCCTCCAGGTGAGCCTGTGAGCGGCGGCCCCGCCGAGGTCGTCCCGGCGATCGTCCTCCGCACCCGGCCGCTCGGCGACGCCGATCTCCTGGTCGTCCTCCTGACCCCCGGGGCCGGCAAGGTCGAGGCGGCGGCCGCCCGGGCGCGGGGATCCAAGCGCCGCTTCGTCGGCGGGATCCACCCGGGGATGATCGGCGAGGCGACCCTCGCCCGCGGCCGCGGCGCGCTCCTCCGCCTCGGGGCCTTCGAGGCGACCCGGAGCCACGCGCCGGTCGGTCAGGATCTCACGCGCTTCGCCTTCGTCGCCTACGTCTGCGAGCTCTGCGACGAGCTCGTGCTCCCGCGCCAGGAGGACCCCCGGATCTTCGCCGAGCTCGCCCGCACCCTCAGGGCGCTGATCGAGGGCGACGCCCGGGCGAGCGAGCTCCGTCGCTTTGAGCTCGCGCTCCTCGACGCCCTCGGCCTCCTGCCCGCGTTTGGCGAGTGCTGCGTGTGCGGCGCGGCGATCGCGGGGGAGCCCCACGTCGCCTTCGACGGCGAGCGGGGCGGGGCGCTCTGTCCGGCCCACGCGGGCCCCGGGCCGCGCCTGGCCGGCGAGGTGCTGGCGCTCGCCGGCGGCTTGGTGGACGAGGGCGACGTCGACGCCGTCGAGGCGGCGGCCCCCGGCGCCCGTCGGGCCCTCCGCGATCTCAGCCTCGGGCTCCTCCGGGCCCACCTCCGGCGGCCGCTCCGCTCGCTCGCCTTCCTCGCCCAGCTCCCGCGGGTCGGCTCCGGATGATCGACGCCAGACTTGATCCGCCGGCCCGGCCGCCTGTGGTAGCTTCCCGGCCGATGCCGCGCCCCCGCCGACGCCGACGCCCGATGCTCGCCCTCCTGGGCGGGGTCCTGGCCGGCCTGGCCGCCCTCGGATCCTGCGCCGACGCCGGCGTCGGCATCCCGCCGCCCGACGATCAGCTCTTCTTCCCCTCGGGCCTCCTCCTCGATCCGCGGGTGGAGGAGGGCGCGAGCGCCCGCTGGCTCTTCGTCACCAACGCCAACAGCGACCTCATCTTCAACGGGGCGTCGCTGACGGCGATCGACCTCGACGCCTTCTTCGCCGCCTGGCAGGACCCGGTCACCTTCCGCCCGAACGGCGAGGTCGGCGACGTCGAGGCCGCCCTCAACGAGGACCGCCCGTGCCGCCGCAACACGATCCTCCCGCAGGTCGTCGAGTGCATGGAGGAGCCCTTCCTCCAGGGCGACAAGACGGTCCACACCGGCTCCTTCACCACCGTCCTCCGCGCCCACCAGCGGGAGGACGGGCGCTGGCGCCTCCTCACGCCGGTCCGCGGCGATCCGAGCATCGCCTACGTCAACCTCCCCGACGGCGACGGGATCGACCTCGAGTGCGGCCATCAAGAGGACTCTCGTGATCCCCGCCGCTGCTCGAACGACGCCCGGATCCGCTACCTCCGCAACGATCCAAACTACCGGACGCTCGGCCGCGAGCCGACCAACGTCCTGATCGTCCCGCAGGTCAAGGGCATCGACCACAACGGCGCGCCGCTGGCCCGCGACCTCGCCTTCGTCACCCACACCGAGATCCCCGAGGTCACGCTCGTCGATCTCGACGGGATCGCGATCCAAAACGGCACCTCGCCGGCGATCATCGACATCCAGGCGCTCTTCAGCGACCAGAACCTGGTCGGCGGCTACGGCCTCGCGGTCCGGCCCTGCTCGCCGCCGCGGCCGGTCGCCGAGTGCGCGGCCGAGCGCGATCTCTGCATCGCCGATCCCGAGCAGGGGCAGGCGCTCTGCGACGCCGCCTACTCGCTCTGCGTCGACGGCAACGCGCCGGCGGTGACCAACAATTGCGAGCGCCCGCTGGTCTACGCGGCCCACCGCAAGACCGAGTTCATGCTGCGGATGTCGGTCGAGCAGGTCGCGCTCTCGCTCGCCGACGTCGGCGGCGAGCCGATCGCCCTCGACTACACCTGCGAGACCGCGGCCAAGATCGAGGAGGGGACCCCGGGCGGGCTCCTCTGCGAGCACCGCCTGGTCTACATCGATCAGTTCGCGGCGGTCGCGGTCGATAGCGCCCAGAGCGTCAGCGGCGGCTTCGGCGACATCGCCTTCTCGCGCGACGGCAACTCGCTCTACGCGGTCCGCAACTCGGTCGGCGGCCTGGTCCGGATCGACACCAGCCTCGACGAGCGCGGCGACACCACCGACACCCCGGCCGCCCAGGTCGAGGTCTGCGCCGAGCCCTCGGCGATGGTCTGGTTCAGCGACGGCGCGACCGAGTACGCGGCGATCTCGTGCTACCGCCCGGGGGCCCTCTACATCGTCGACCTCGGCGCCTTCCGGGTCGTCGAGCAGGTCTTCGTCGGCGCCGGCCCCCACCAGATGGTCGTCGACGCGCCGCGCTCCTACGTCTACGTCGCCAACACCCTCGACGCGACGATCTCGGTGGTGGATGTGGGTCGGACGCGCTCGACCCGCTTCACCGAGGTCGCCCGAATCGGCCTCCAGGAGCCATACTCAGGATGATGCGCCGCTCCCCCCCGTTCGCCGCGCTCGGGCTCGCGGCGCTGGCCGTGGTCGCCGCCGCGGGCTGCCAGCGCCGGACCAACGCGGTGATCCCCAACCGGGTCCTCGACCGCCCCCTCGACGTCGCCCTCGCCTGCGTGAGCAGCCCGGACGGCCTCACCGTCGAGACCGCCTCGCTCAACGAGTGCGCCGGCTCGATTAGCGACTGCGGCGCCCTCAACACGCCGCACCTCGTCGGCTTCATCGCCAACTCCGAGCGCAACGAGATCGCCCTCTTCCGCAAGTGCGCGGGCGCCCTCGTCGACATGGATCGCGAGACGCCGGGCTATCAGTTCATCCCGGTCGGCGAGCTCCCCTCGAGCGTCTCGGTCAGCCAGGACTCGTGCTGGGCGGCCGTCGCCAACTACGGGAGCTGCGACTTCAGCGTCCTCGACGTGCCCGGGATCGCGGCCGCTGCGGTCGAGGTCGAGGTCGAGGGGGAGCCGGCCTCGCGGGTCGCGACCGTGGTCCCGAAGAGGGCCGACGGCACCCCGCTGGCGGCCCGTCCGGGGCAGGTGATCGCGGTCCCCCGCAACCTCAGCAGCGCCGACGGCCTCGAGGGCGACGAGCCGACCGAGGGCACCTGCGTCCCGGGCGCGAAGGCGAGCGTCTACGTCACCTTCCCCGCCTGTCAGCTGGTCGCCGAGGTCGACCTCCAGACCGAGCGGATCCTCCAGAGCCGGCAGATCGTCCGCCTGCCGGACGGCGGCTACGACGTCGTCGACACCGGCCAGAGCCCGGAGTGCCCGGTCGAGTGCGCCGAGCAATTCGGCGACGATCCGATCCCCGACATCATCGGCGATCCCGACGGCGTCTTCCCGCTGCCGATCGCGCTGGTCGCCGATCCCGACGCGATCGGCGGGACCGTCGACCCCGGCTCGACCGACGAGATCCTGGTCGACTCGACGATCTTCGTCGGCGGCGCCGGCTCCGACTCCCTCTTTGAGATCCCGATCGAGGGGACCACCTTCTCGCAGACGGCGCTCCAGCTCGAGCTCAGCGGCGCCAGCGGCCTCCTCGGGATCCGGCCGACGCCGACGATGACGATCCATCAGGGGGGCGGCGCGGAGATCTATCAGTTCCTCTATGTGATCGCCGGCGACGGCTCGACTCGGGTCGTCAGCCGCGACCTCCGCCTCGGCCGCGATGAGATCGGCATCGAGTGCGACACCCAGGTCGATCCCTCGCTGGTCACCGAGCAGGTCTGCAACGAGGCCGCCTACCCGGGCGACAACCCGCCAGATCGCCGCGCCTTCGCCCAGGGCCCGGGGATCCGCGCGCCCAACGGCGCGACCGTCACCGACTGGTCCTTCCAGCGGGTCGTCGTCGAGGAGAGCACCGATCTCAAGGTCCGCTTGCCCTTCACCTGGAACGGCGTGGTCGGGATCGGCGTCACCAACGTCGGCCGGATCGTCTTCTCCAGCTTCGGGCAATTCGTCGAGACCGGCATCCAGCTCCCCAACGAGACGCTCGATCCGCTGGGGACGATCGACCTCCAGCTCCTCGCCCACTCGCTCTGGCCGGGGGTCGAACCGTCGACAGGCGATCCGAGCGCGCTCCCGCGGGTCGAGGATCGGGAGCCGACCCGGATCCTAACCGGCGAGACCAACGACGCGAACGCCAACAAGGTCCTCGCGCCGAGCCTTCGCCAGATCGATCTCGCCTACTACGATCCCTGCGCGGCTGGCCTCTGCACCTCGCCGATCGCCGACGAGTCGGGGGCGGCGCTGACCAACGCCGACGGCCTCGGCGAGCCCGAGAACGAGAGCGCGCTCTACCAGGAGGCGGCCGTCAAGGTGATCGCCAGGGACTACCGGGAGTGGCGCGGCGGCCAGTGGGACATCTTCTGGGAGGGCGAGATCCCCGGGACCTCGAGCTCGACCGGTCAGCTCTACTGCGACTCCGAGGGCGCGCCGCCGGCCGCGGGCGCCGACGGCGGCGTCTACTGCGTGACCGAGAACCCCGACGGCGCCCAGCTCGTCGACGCGAGCGCCTCGTTCTGCGACGACGGCGTCCTCGCCGGCGACAAGGTGCTGATCTTCGGCTGTGGCGACACCAACGACTGCGGCCCCGGCCAGGTGTGCATCCGCGACGAGAGCTCGGACGCGACGGGGATCTGCGTGTCGGCGAAGGCCCGTGACACCTACGGTGAGGAGCTGATCCGCGAGGCCTGCGTCGAGTACATCAGCGACCCCTGCGGCTCGCCGCTCCGCGAGTTCCAGGTCAGCCGCGCCTTCCAGAACCGCCTCGAGCTCCAGGCCATCGACATCCCGATGACCGCCTACCTCGAGTACAGCGAGGATCCGGAGAGCGGCCAGACCCTCATCGCCGAGAGCGAGGCGCGGATGATCTGCGCCCCGGAGCAGCCGGACGGCGGCTGCAAGATCAACAGCGACTGCACCGACGAGGGCTTCGGCTACTGCATCGACGGCCTCTGCCGCGGCCCCTGCGAGGGCGAGTGCGTGCTCCGCCGCCTCCCCGGGTCGTTCTGCTTCGGCGAGCTGATCCAGTACCAAGTGCGGGCCCGCAACTCCTTCATCGTCCGGGGCCCCGGGGCCTACTCCTTCCTCTCCCAGCGGGTGCGGGCGGACGGCGAGGGCGAGTGCGTCGAGGACCCGACGATCTCACCGCTGATGACCAGCCGGATCCGCCTCGGCGCCGATCTCGAAGAGACGATGAACAACGCGGCCTGGCCGATGCCGGCCTGTCCCCCGGGCGACATCGCCGACGCGCCGAATCCCTGCGTGATCGTCACGCCGCGCGAGCACGGGATCAGCGGGAACACGCCGACCCTCGGCCGCCTCTTCCACTACCTCTTCTACCAAGGCGAAGAGATCCCGGCGATCCGCTACAGCAACCCGATGTTCTCGCTGATCTTCGATCTGACGAGCGTGACCGATCTCGCGGCGCCGATCCCCGGCACCGAGGTCGTCTGGCCGAGTGAGATGGCCGCGTTCCGTCGCTCGCGGATCCCTCGCAACTATCGCGAGAGCTTCGCCACGCTCACCGGCTACTCGCCCTACAACGACGGCGCGGTGATCGGCTCGGTGCCGCTGGTCGGTCCGGTGCGCGTCGTCAACGCGCCCGAGACCGGCTACGTCTACGTGGTCGACGGCAGCGGGAGCGGCGGGAGCGGCGGCCTTCGGGGCCAGGTGATGCGGATCGCCCTGAACCCCCAAGTCCTCGCGGACGTCGACTTCATCGTTCGCTAGGGCGAGGGGCGCGGCCGCGCCCCTCTCCCAATTGAGGCGGTGCGAAGGGGCGTGCGCAGCGGTCACGAGCGCGCGGGGCCGTGGTCGGGTGCTGTGCCACCCACCCCCGATGAGGTATCGTGTGCCGGCGGTGACGAACTTCAAGATCAAGTTCGGCGGACGAACCCTCGCGCTCCCCGTCGGCACTCATCTGGTCGGCCGGATGAGCGATTGCTGGCTCATCCTCGACGACGACCTGACGTCCCGCTACCACGCCCGCCTCTACGTCAACGACGACACGGTCCAGCTTGAGGACCTCGACTCGTCGAACGGCACCTTCCTCAACGGGAAGCGGGTCTCCGCCCGCACCAAGCTCGATCTTCGGCACGGCGACTCGGTCCGGATCGGCCGCGAGGTCATCGCCATCCTCAGCGACGCGAGCGCCAGCGCGGCCGAGGATCCGATGGACTCGCTGCGCAAGACGATCGGTCCCCATGAGGACACCCAGTTCCCGGCGCTGATCTCCCAGCTGGTCCAGAAGAGCCTCAACATGGGCAAGATCAAGGAGGCCGAGCGCTACGCCCTCGCCCTCACCAATCAGCTCATGGGCGCCAACGTCAACGGCGATCACCCGACCGCCCGCGTCGCCATCAATTCGCTGATCCAGCTCGCCGCGAAGTCGGCCTCGGGGGTCTGGCTCGATCGGGTCTTCCGCCTCCACGCGGTCCACGGCTGGCTGATGAGCGACGAGATCATCGCCGCCCTCCGCGGCGCCCTCGATCGGATCACCCGGATCCCCGGGACCGGGCTCGAGGACTACGAGCGGACCCTGCGGGAGATGAGCCGCGAGGGCGTCGACGTGCCGCGCCACCTGATGTCGACGATCGCCGAGTTCAGCGACGCCTACGGCGGCCCCTGAGGTCGGCTGCCCTCGCCGACGTCCGCCCGCTTCGAGGACGTCGGCGCCCGTGTCCTGGGGAAGTGCGCACGCCGGCGCGCGCTCGATCGCCCGAGCGCTCGCGCAGGACGCGTCGGCTAGAAGACCGAGCCGAGGTGGAGGCCGCCGATCACCTGGTGGACCGCCGCCTGATCGTTCTCGCTGGTCCGCACGCAGACCCGCGTGCTGTCGGGGTTGTCGGTGCAGACCTGGTTGTGGAAGTTGAAGATGAAGTCGACCTTGGCGCCGATGAAGAAGCGCTTGGTCAGGAAGATGTCGACGATCGGGCCCATCTTCATCGCGAAGCCCTGGGAGTGCGACTTGGTGAAGATCGTCTTGTCGGTCGCCCGGAAGGTCTGGCGCGACCAGCCGGGGCCGATCTCGAGGCCGAGGTCGATCCGCCAGATCGGCAGGATCGCCCGGACGACCCCGAACACCGAGTTCTGATAGGCGATCCGGTAGACGTCGGCGCCGGCGCGGGCGTAGTCGGGGTTGAAGAAGCCGAGGTTGTAGGCCGCGCCGACCATCAGGATCTTGAGCGGCCGAAAGCCGAGGGTCGCGCCGAAGCCCATGTGGGGGCCGGTCTTGCCGGCGATCTCGCCGTCGGCGTCGCACTTCGCCCGGCCGGGGATGCAGCCCGAGGCGCCGAGGAGGAAGTCGCTCTGGAGGCCGCGGCGGTCGGGGCGGGCCTCCGCGGTCGGCGCGGCGAGGCCGACGACGGTGGCGAGGCCGAGCGCGAGGGGGATCGAGAGCTTGCGGGTGATCGGCTGCATGGTGGGCCCTCCGGGGTGGGCAGAGAACATACCAGCCAGGCGAGGGGACGCACCCCGCAGGCCCTGCGCCGGAGCCCCTGGGCCGGCGATCGGGGGCGGACAAGGCCGCCCGAGTGGCCGATAATCCCGGGCGATGCACCACGACAGCCTCCCCCTCGTCGGCGTGATCATGGGTAGCAAGAACGACTGGGAGACGATGCAGCATGCCGCCGAGGTGCTCGCGTCGTTCGAGGTCGCCCACGAGTGCCGGGTGGTCTCGGCCCACCGGACGCCGCGCTGGCTGGTCGACTATGCGAGCTCGGCCGAGAGCCGCGGGCTCCAGGTGATCATCGCCGGCGCCGGCGGTGCCGCCCACCTCCCGGGGATGGTCGCGTCCGAGACCCTGCTCCCGGTGATCGGCGTGCCGATCGCCGGTCAGGCGCTCCGCGGCCTCGACTCGCTCCTCTCGATCGTCCAGATGCCGCGCGGGGTGCCGGTGGCGACGATGGCGATCGGCAAGAGCGGGGCGGCCAACGCGGCCCTCTGCGCGGTGTCGATCCTCGCCGGGACCCGGCCGCCGCTGCGCGAGCGCCTCCGGCGCTTCCGCGCGGCCCAGACCGAGCGGATCCTCGCCGAGACCCTCCCATGAGCGCCTCCCTCCCTCCGCCCATCCTCCCCGGGGCGACGATCGGCGTGCTCGGCAGCGGCCAGCTCGGCCGGATGTTCACGATCGCCGCCCGCGCCCTCGGCTACCGCGTCCACACCTTCTCGCCCGACGACGACACGCCGACCGGGCAGGTCGCCGATCGCGAGGTCTGCCGCTCGTACGACGATCTCGACGCCGTCCGCCAATTCGCCGGCGAGGTCGACGTGATCACCTTCGAGTTTGAGAACGTGCCGTCGGCGACCGCGGCCGCGGCCGCCGAGCGGGCGCCGGTGCGGCCGGCGGGCGCGCTCCTGGAGCTCACCCAGCACCGCCTCCGCGAGAAGGGCGGGCTGCGGGCGCGCGGCTTCCCGACCGCCCGCTTCCTGCCGATCCGCTCGCTCGCCGACCTCGAGGGCGGGCTCCGTGAGCTCGGCGCGCCGGCCCTCCTCAAGACCGCGGGCTGGGGCTACGACGGCAAGGGGCAGGCGCTCATCGCCGGCGTCGACGAGGCCGCGGCCGGCTGGCGATCGCTGGCGACCGACGAGGCGATCCTCGAGGAGCTCGTCGACTTTGAGCGCGAGCTCTCGGTGATCGTCGCCCGCGGGCAGGACGGCGGGCTCGTCACCTACGGGCCGGTCGAGAACCACCACGTCCGCGGGATCCTCGATCTCACCCTCGCGCCGGCGCCGGTCGAGGCGGGCCTCGCCGCCCGCGCGCGCGAGCTCGCCGCCGAGGTCGCCCGCTCGCTCGAGCTCTGCGGGGTCCTCTGCGCCGAGCTCTTCGTCACCGCGCGCGGCGATCTCCTGATCAACGAGCTCGCGCCGCGCCCCCACAACTCGGGCCACTACACGATCGACGCCTGCGTCACCTCGCAGTTTGAGCAGCAGGTCCGCGCCGTCTGCGGCCTCCCGCTCGGCTCACCCGAGCAGGTGCGGCCGGCGGCGATGGTCAACCTCCTCGGCGATCTCTGGGCCGAGGGGACGCCGCGCTGGGCGGCGGCCCTCGCCGATCCGCGGGTGAAGCTCCACCTCTACGGCAAGCGCGAGGCCCGGCCGGGGCGGAAGATGGGCCACCTCTGCGCCCTCGCGGCGAGCCTCGACGAGGCCCGCGACGCCGCCCTCGCGGCCCGCCGGGCGCTGGCCGGGTCCTGAGGAGCGCCGCGGTCGTGAGCGCTCGCGCGCATTCCTTGGGGCCGGGCGGGGAAAGCTGGTAGATCGGGGGACCTGGAGGTTCCGATGCGTCACCTTGGCCCTGCTCTTGCTCTCTCCCTGATCACCCTCAGCGCCGTCCCTGCGTCTGCGCATATCCAGATGCTCACGCCGATGGCTCGGAACACCGAGCAGAAGAAGGCGCCCTGCGGCCTCGATCAGGGCGTCGACATGAAGGGCGACCCGGTCGCCACCTTCATGCCCGGCGAGACCATCGTCGTCGTCTGGGAGGAGACCATCAACCACCCGGCGCACTACCGGATCTCCCTCGACCTCGACGGTCAGGACGACTTCGCCGACCCGGCGGCGATGGACGACTACTACACCAACAGTGCCGTCCTCCTCGACGAGATCCCGGACAAGAACGGCGGGATGTACATGGCCGAGGTGACCCTGCCGGACATGGAGTGTGACACCTGCACCCTCCAGCTGATCCAGGTCATGTACGACAAGCCGCCCTTCGGCGACGGCAACGACATGTACTATCAGTGCGCGGACATCGCAATCAAGGGCATGGGGGTCGACACCACGGGGACCACCGACGCGACCACCACCGGCGGGACGACCGACGCGACGACCGGCGGCGATACCTCGACCAGCGGCGGGACGACCGGCGAGACGACGGGGGGATCGACCGCGGGATCGACCTCGGGATCGTCCGCGGGATCTTCCTCGAGCGGCGGGTCGACGACCGGCTCGACCGCCGGATCTGGGGATAGCTCGGGCTCGGCGACCGACTCCAGCGGGGGCGGAGACGGCGACGGAGGCGGTTGTGGGTGCACGCAGAGCGGCGGCGGCTCGATCGCCTGGGCCGCGCCGCTCCTCCTCGCGTTCGCCGGTCGACGCCGGCGTCGCTGTGGATGATTGCCTGCACATCGATCTTCCATCGCCAGGCCGAGAGAGTATTCTGCTGACGCGGCGGCTCGGCCTGGTCGCGTCATGAGTGTTGGTAGCCGGGTCGCCCCTGTGGTGAGGGGGTCCCTATGCGTATTGCGCTCGTCCGTGGTCTGGTTCGTCGCTCCGTGCTCGCGCTGGTCACCCTGACCGCCTGCTCGGGGGACGACGCCGCGACCTCGGGGACCGCGAGCGAGGCGACCGGCGACGTGAGCTCGGGCTCCGTCGGCGGGACGACCAGCGGGGCGACGACCAGCGGCGGCCGCCCGTCGACGACGGGCGCGAGCTCCGGGGCGACGACCAGCGGCGATCCGACGGGGACCAGCGCCTCGGGCGAGGTGACCACCGCGGTCACGGTCGGCGGCGAGACCGATTCGACGGCCGGCAGCGGCGGCACCGACACGGGCGGTGGGGAGTGCTGCGAGCCCCTCCTCGCGCCCGGCTGCGGCGATCCCTCGGTCGCCGAGTGCGTGTGCGCGCAGGACGAGTTCTGCTGCGTCGAGCAGTGGGACGGGCAGTGCGTCCAGGAGGTCGAGGCCTTCGGCTGCGGCGTCTGCGGGGGGATGGTGCTCGGCTGCTGCGACGCCCACCAGAGCCCGAGCTGCGATGACGACGCGGTCGCGGCCTGCGTCTGCGCCCAGGACGACTTCTGCTGCGCCGAGTCGTGGGACGAGCAGTGCGCCATGGAGGTCACGCTCTTCGGCTGCGGGAGCTGCGGCGGCGGCGGCGACGAGGAGTGCTGCCTCCCCCACGGCACCCCGGGCTGCGCCCTCCCCGAGGTCGAGGCCTGCGTCTGCGCCCAGAACCCCTTCTGCTGCGAGGACATGTGGGACGAGGCCTGCGTCGCCGCGGTCGACGAGCTCGGCTGCGGGGTCTGCGAGGGGCCGCCGCCCGGTCCCTGCTGCGAGGCCCACGGCGGCCTCGGCTGCGACGATCCGGGGATCGCCGCCTGCGTCTGCGAGATCGCCCCGGGCTGCTGCGAGAAGGGCTGGGACGAGATCTGCGCCGGCCTCGTCGAGTTCCTCGAGTGCGGCTTGTGCGAGGCCCCGCCGGTCGCCGAGTGCTGCGCCGCCCACGACACGCCGGGCTGCGACGACCTCGAGGTCGAGGCCTGCGTCTGCGCCCAGGATCCCCTCTGCTGCGAGGCGCCGTGGAGCGACGTGTGCGTCGCCGAGGTCGAGGCCTTCGGCTGCGGGCTCTGCGGGGGCGGTGACGCCTGCTGCGAGGTCCACCCCTCGCCGGGGTGCATGGATCCCCAGGTCACCGCCTGCGTGTGCGCCCAGGACGACTTCTGCTGCCAGGAGAGCTGGGACCAGGCCTGCGTCGACGGGGTCGAGCTCTACGGCTGCGGGAGCTGCGGGGGCGAGGACTCCTGCTGCCTCGCCCACGCCGCGCCGGGCTGCGCCGACCAGGACGTCGAGGCCTGCGTCTGCGCTCTGGACGACTTCTGCTGCCAGGTCGGCTGGGACGACGTCTGCGTCGAGGAGGTCACGACCTTCGGCTGCGGCGTCTGCGAATAGGGCCACCTGGCGCTTGGGCCAGGTATCCCAGGTGTCGCGGGCGCGCCCTGGCGACCTCGCGGCGCCGCCGTCAGAGCGGCGGCAGGATCCCGACCACCAGCGCCTGGGTCACCCGCGCGGGATCGACGATCGACTGCTCGCGCATCCAGGCCTCGGCCTTGGCGGCCTTGGCCGCCCCCGCGTCGCCGCCGAGGAGGAGGCCGAGCGCGCGCTCGGCCGCGGCTGCATGCGAGGCCATGTCGGCGGCGCCGAGATCGTGGTGGGCGGAGGTGAGGTGGCGGAGCGCGCCGTCGTCGTCGCCGCTCTGCTTGCAGTGGCCGGCCCGCAGGAGATCCGCGAGCGCGGCGCACCAGGGCTCGCCCTCGCCGTGGAGCGCCTTGATCTCCTTGTCGACCGCCTTGAGGACGCCGCGCCGCTTCGACGTCGGGACCTTGCCGGCGGCGAGGCGGGCGAGCCCGAGCATCGCCTTGAGCTGGTGGGTCTCGCCGCGGACGAGCTGGACCCGGAGGAGCATCGACCCCTCGAGCGAGGCCTGCTGCTCGGTGAAGCGGGCCTCGGCGCGGCCAGGATCGCCGTCGTAGAGGTCGCCGTGGATCAGCGAGCGGAGCGCGTTGAAGTGCTGGATGTGGTAGCCCTGGCTCGTCCACCGCCGGAAGACCTCGGCGAGCGCGTCGCGGTGCTCCTGGGTCGCGTCGCGGGCGAGCCAGTGCATGAAGAGGCGGGCCTTGAGATCGGCGTCGGAGTAGAGGTTGCCGCGCTCCTCGGCGTCGCGGAGCGCGAAGGGGAGGCGGCGGACCAGCTCGCCGATCTCGCCGGCGTACATCAGCGCGCCGAAGCCGAAGCGCTGCGAGGTCGCCTTCTGCCAGATCGCCCCCGGGCAGCGCTCGCGGAGCATCACGTCGGCCTCGGTCGCGTAGGCGACGGCCCGGCGCCAGAGCCCCGAGAGGTAGTTGCAGGCGGCGGCGATCATCGTCGTCTGGGCGATCGCCGCGGCTGAGCCGGTCTTCTCGGCGAGCTCGCTCGCCTGCTTGGAGAGGACGAAGGCCTGGGCGCGGTTGCTGCGGTCGCCGCCGGAGGCGAGGAAGCCGGCCTCCATGCTCATCGCGTTCGCCACCCGGATCGGCTCGCCGGCCTCGAGCGCCTGCAGGAGGCCGCGGGCGGCGTAGTCGTTGCCGCGGATGTTGTCGATCATCGAGAGGCCGGTCGAGACCGCCCAGCAGATGTCGATGAGGTGGAGCTTGTCGGGCGGCACCTGCTCGGCCGGGCGCTCGGTGAAGCCGTAGCCGCGGAGCTTGAGCTGGAGGCGCCGGGTGACCAGCGAGAGGAGCGCGCGCTTCGGCGTCGGCGCGAGGCGGAGGCCGGCCTGGGCGAGGACCTCGCCGAGGACCTCGCGCCCCTCGTCGAGGTGGCCGCTGCTGAGGAGCTGCTCGGCCGCCGCCCGCCGGAGCTCGAGGCCGCGCTGGGCGTCGACGAGGCCGGCGGCGCGGAGGTAGGCGTGGGCGGCCTCGCGGCAGCGGCCGGCGTTGGCGAGCGCGTCGCCGAGGCCGCGCTCGAGGCGGGCCTTCGAGAGGCGGCTGGCGGTCGCGCTCTCCTCCGGCAGCTCCTCGTTGGTCGGCGCGAGCTCGAGGGCCCGCCGGAAGAAGAGCGCCGCCTGATCGAAGGCCAGCGCCTCGCTCGCCTTGGCGGCCGCGCGGTCGGCGAAGATGGCGGCCTTGAGGCGATCGCCGGCGCCGCGGTAGTGGCCGTAGAGCGCCTCGGGATCGTCGAGCCCGAACTTCTCCATCGCCCCCGCGATCGTCCGGTGGAGGCCGCGGACGGCCTCGGGATCGAGGAGGGAGAGGAAGGTCTCGCGGATCCGATCGTGGTAGAGCTCGAGGCGCTCGTCGGCGCCGCTGCGGCGGAGGAGCTTGGCGTTGACCAGGCTCTTGACCAGCGGGCGCTCGTCGCCGCGGAGGCCGGCGGCCGCGGCCGCGACCTCGCTCGGGAGCGGGTGGGAGGCGACCGCGAGGGCGTCGACGAGCTCGGCCGCGCCCTCGGGCTGGCTGGCGAGGCGGGCCGCCAGCATCTCGCCGAGGCCGACCCCGGTCGCGCCGACGTCGTCGCCGTTGAGGACGTAGAGCGCGAGCTGCTCGGCGAGGAAGGGCGAGCCCGCGGCCTCGCGGGCGATCGTCGGGATGAAGGCGCGAGCCTCGGCGATCGATCCCAGGAGGTCGCTGACGAGCTCGCGGATCTGATTGTCGGTGAGCGGGGTGACGGCGATCGAGCGCCGCCCCGGCGTCCCGGTGCGGGCGAGGATCTCGCGGAGGAAGGGCTGGGCCTCGATCTCCTCGGAGCGGAAGGTCGCGAGGAGGAGGAGGGCCGGCGCGGGATCGCGGAGGAGGTCGTCGAGGAGGAGCGCCGAGTCGGCGTCGGCCCACTGCAGATCGTCGATGTAGATGATCACCTTGCGGCGATCGCTGAGGCGACCGAGGAGGTCGCGGAGGGCGGCGAAGGCCTTGCGACGGAGCTCGAGGCGGTCGAAGCTGCTCCGCTGCATCGGCCGGTCCATCAGCGCCTCGACGACCGTGCTCATCACCGGGAAGATCCGGGCGAGCGCCCAGAGGTCGCGCGGGAGGAGGACCCGCGCCTCCTCCTCGGGGAGGTTGATCAGGAGGCGGCTGAGGCTGTCGACGACCCCGTCGAGCGCCTTGTAGGGGACCGACTCGTGGACGTAGCAGCGGCTCTGGAGGACGATCACCGCGGGGTCGGCCCGCTGCTCGCCGAGGAAGTGGCGGACCAGCGCGGTCTTGCCGGTGCCCGAGGGGCCGTGGACATAGGCCGCGACCGCGTCGCCGGCGGCCGCGCGGGCGGCCGCGTCGCGGAGATCGGCGATCTGGCGCTCGCGGCCGACGAGGTGCTCACCGAGCTCGGCGGCGACGACCCGGGCGACCGGACGCTCGCTCGCGCCGAGCGTCGCCAGGATCTCGTCGGCCTTGGGCCGCGCCTCGGGATCGCGGGCGAGGAGGCGGGCGCAGAGCTCCGCGAGATCGGCGGGGACGTCCGGGGCGAATTGATCCGGGCGCGGCGCGTCGAGCTTGCGCTTGTCCATCAGGACCTGGATCAGCGACCCAGTGAAGGGCCGACGCCCGGTCAGCGCCTCGAAGAGCATCACGCCGATCGCGTACCAGTCGCTCGCCGGCAGGGCCTGGCCCTCGACCTGCTCCGGGGCCATGTAGGCGGCGGTGCCGGTGAGGCCCTCGCCGCCGTCGGCGGCGGCGAGCTCGGTCGCCAGGCCGAAGTCGAGGATCACGACCCGGCCCTCGTCGGTGACCATCACGTTCGAGGGCTTGAGATCGCGGTGGAGCTTGCCGGCGTCGTGGATCGCCGCGACTCCGTTTGCGAGCTGACGGAGCGCGACGCGGAGGCGGGCGAGGTTGAGCGGGCCGGCGACGGTCGGGTCACGCACCGGCTGATCGGCGCGGGTCGACCCGCTCTTTTCGCCGTCGTCGGTGAGCTCGAGGTCCTCGAGGATCGGCCGCCGCGGGCTCGATCCTGGCTCGGTGTCGACGTCGGCGAGGCTGGTCGAGGTCGCGGTGTTGCGGGCGTCGTCGCCGATCCTTCCGGGCGGCTGGAAGCGCGGCGCTGGCGTCGCCTTGGCGGCCGCCTTGGCGAGGAGTCCGGCGAGCGCGGGGTGGCGGGCGGTCGGCGGCGCGGGCAGCGGGGCGCCAGCGCTGCTCGCGGCGATCGTCCCGTCCTCGCCCGCGGGATCGGTGGCGTCCTCGATCCCGTTGTCGCCCTCGTCCGCGGTGTCAGCGAGGGCGGAGGGGGCCTCGAGGTGGCTGGCCCAGCCGGCGAGCGTCTCGAGATCGCCGATCTCGCTCTCGGGCCGGACGTAGGCCAGGAAGTTGGTCCCGTCGACCTTCTCCATGGTGAAGAAGCAGCTCTCGGGCTCGATGAAGAGCTCGTAGAGGTTCACCAGGTTGGGGTGGGAGATGTCCGCGAGGGTCCGGAACTCGCGCTTGAAGCGATAGAGCGCGTTGGCCTCGGCGTTCGGCAGGGTCTTGAGCGCGACCACCCGATCGCGCTCGCGATCGTAGGCCTCGAAGACGACGCCCATCGCCCCTGCGCCGAGGCGGGTGCGGACGTCGAAGCGATCGATCGCGCTGGCCTTGTCCTGATCGGTCACGACGGGGCCCAAGGATACGGTTTTTTCGCCGCGGTGGTTCGGGCGAAAAGGAGCGCGCGCGCCGATCAACCCTTGAAGGTCGAGGGTCCCGCGTCACCGAAGGGTTGGTCGCGTTCGCGCACCGCCTGGCGGAAGCCGACCTCACGCGCCCGGGCGGCGAAGGCGTAGCCCTCGGGGGTGTGGCGGGTGATCCCATCAAAGACCGTGCCGAGCACCTGCGATGTGTAGAGGCCCTGCTGGACGATGCTCTGGTTGACCATCAGTTTCATCATCATCAGCTGGTTTTGTGGGACTTGGGCGATTCGCTGGAGGAGCGCCTCGAATTTTGCGTCGAGCTCGGCGGGCGGCGCCGACTCAACCGCCAAACCCCACGCCGCCGCCTCCTTGCCCGAGAGGCAGTCGCCGGTGAAGAGGAGGCGCTTGGTCCGCTCCATGCCGATCCGGTAGACCCACATCGCCGAGGTCGGGCATCCCCAGACGCGCGCCGGCGGGTAGCCGATCTTGGCGTCGTCGGCGACCACGAGGAGGTCGGCGCAGAGGGCCATGTCCGATCCGCCACCGACGCAGAAGCCGTGGATCTTGGCGATCACCGGCTTGTCACCGTGAAAGAGGCTCATGAAGCCCTTCAGGTTCCGGCTCATCATCGCGTAGTCCAGCATCGGATCCCAGGTCCGGCGGGGGTCGTGGTTCCCCAGGACGACCTCGGGGTCGAGCGCCGAGCCCGGCGGCAGCGGCGACGACGCCGGATCGCTGTAGCCGACCTGGCCCGGATCGTCCTCCGCGTGGCCGAGATCGTAGCCGCCGCAGAAGCCCTTGCCGTTGCCGCTGAGGGCGATCACGTGGATCTCGGGATCGAGGTTGGCGCGCTCGACACACGCGGCGATCTCCTGCGGCATCTCAAAGGTGATGCTGTTGCCGCGCTCCGGCCGGTTGAGGGTGATCCGGGCGATCCTGCCGGTGGTCTCGTAGGTGAGGGTGCGGAGGGTCTCGACGCTCATCGCGCCGACGCTAGCAGGGGCCGGCGATCGCCGACGAGGAGAATTCGCCGGCCGCGGGTGGCCCTGGCGGCGCTGCGGCGTATCCTCCGGCCGTGCACGTCCCCGCGCTCCTCCGTCGCTCGTCCATCCTCCCGCTCGTCCTCCCGCTCGTCCTCCTGGGCCTCGCCTGCGGGCCCAGCGGCGACGCGGCGTCGCCGAGCTCGGTGGTCGCGGCCGCGCCGGCGGCCCCGGGCGAGGCAGGGGAGGGGAAGCACGGCGAGCACGGCGAGCACGCGAAGCACGGCGAGCACGCGAAGCACGGCGAGCATGCGCAGCATGGAGATCACGGTGAGCATGGCGAGCACGGCCACGCCCACGGCGAGGGGCCGCTCGGCGGCTCGCACCGCCACCACGGCGGCCACCACCGCTTCGACGATCCCGCGAAGTGGGCGAAGGAGTTCGACAGCCCGGAGCGCCTGGCCTGGCAGAAGCCCGACGCGGTGGTCAGCGGCCTCGGCCTCGCCGACGACGCGGTGGTCGCCGATCTCGGCGCCGGCACCGGCACCTTCGCGGTCCGCCTGGCCCGCGCGGTCCCCCGGGGCAAGGTCCTGGCCAACGACGTCGAGGCGTCGATGGTCGAGTACCTCGGGCAGCGGGCGCGCGACGAGGGGCTCGAAAACCTCGTCGCGGTCCAGGGCAGCGCCGACGATCCCTCCCTCCCCGAGGACATCGACCTCGCCTTCATGTGCGACGTCTTCCACCACATCGAGGACGTCCCGGGCTTCTTCGGCAAGGTCCACGCCCGCCTGCGGCCCGACGGGCGCCTGGTGATCGTCGACTTCAAGAAGGACGCCCCCGACGACGCCCCGGGGCCGCCGGCGGCGATGCGGGTCGATCACAGCGAGGTCGTCAAGCGCCTCACCGACGTCGGCTTTCGGGTCGTCAACGTCGACGTGGCGACCCTCGAGTATCAGTACATCGTCGAGATGCGCCGCGCCTGATCTGTCCCTGGGAACAGATAGTCTCGACCTCGACCGCGCTAGTCGAGGAGCGGGATCCCGAGGAAGCGGTGGCGCTGCCGGCGGAAGCGCGCCTCGTGGTAGAGCCCGAGGTAGTTGATCTCGGTCAGCCACTCCGGGCTCTTGCGGCGGACGTGGGCGAGATCGGCGGCGGTCGAGCGGAGGCGGCGGATGAAGGTCGAGACCGTGCGGCCGCGGGTCGCCTCGACCGCGCCGAGCTCGCCCGCCAGGCGCTCGACGTCGCTGACCGCGACCACCCCGCGGCGGACGAGATCCTGGACCGAGTTGGCGAGGCGCTCGGGCGTGTAGCCGGCCTGGCTCATCGCCTCGAGGACCGCGACGATGTCGCGCCCGCGCATGATCTCGCCCTGGTGGAGGACCAGCGCCGCCTGGAGGTAGTTGTAGATCGGCACCACCCGCGCGCCGTAGGGGGCGAAGCGGTCGAGCGGCGAGCGGGCCTCGAGGTGGATGAAGATCCGCCGGACCGCGTCGCCGCTCCCGAAGATCCGGCCGTGGAGCGCCATGATCTCGTCGACCTCCGAGCGGTAGAGCTTGCAGGCGGCGAGGATCGACGCGAGCTGGACCGCGTCGACCCGGCCCGCGAGGATGTCGGCGTAGAGCGAGTAGATGAAGGCGTCCTGCTCGGCGTCGTCGCCGAAGAGGACCTCGTCGAGCTTGACCGCGCCGACGAAGGTCCGGAGGAGGGCGCCGAGCTTGTAGCCGACCTGGCCGCGGACCGAGCGGAAGCGGCCGGCGAGGACGTTCTGCAGGTTCGGCTTGAGGATGAAGACGTCGGGCTCGATCCCGTCGAGGCGGAGCTTGCGGGTCAGCACCGCGCGCATCTGGGTCGGCGAGCCGCTGACGAAGGTGACCCGTCGCTGGCGGCGCTCGTGGGGATCGAGGAGCGCCTGGAGGAGCGCGCGGGCGCCGGCGACCGCGACCTTGTCCTCCGCCTTCTGGCGGTAGGTCTTGATCAGATCCTTGACCGTGTCGAACTCGGTGCGCAGGTAGGTCTTGTCGAGATCCCAGCGCAGGTGGAGGAGGTGGCCGGAGCCCATCCACTCGCTCATGTCGCCTCCTCCTCCTCCTCGACGACCGCGGCCGCGCGGGCGGCGACCGCCTCGATCACCCCGAGGCGCTGCATCTTCGCGCCGAGCCGGATCGCGTTGACGAAGGCCCGGCGGCCGGAGTTCGCCTGGGTGACGATCACCGGGCGATCGACCCCGAGGAGCGGCGCGCCGCCGTAGCTCTCCCAGTCGGTGAATTCGCGGAGCTTGGCGATCCCGCCCTCGAGCATCTGCATGCCCAGGCGCCACTGGAAGCGCTCCTGGGCCCTGCGGAGGAGCGCCTCCGCGGTCGTCGCCACCCCCTCGAGGGTGCGGACGAGGACATCGCCCGAGAAGCCGTCGGTGACGATCACGTCGGCGTCGCCGTGGGTCACTTGATCTGCGCGGACGAGACCGATGTACTCAAAGCCGGGGTGAAGGTCCTGGAGGCGAGCATGGGCGGCGCGGATCCGCGGGGGAGCGGCGCTCGCGGTCGGGCCGTTGGCGAGGAGGCCGACCCGCGGCCGCTCGACGCTCGAGATCTTCGAGGCGTAGGCCGCCCCCATCGCCGCGAAGGTGACGAGGTGGGCGCTCGTGCACTCGATCGTCGCGCCGACGTCGAGGAGGAGCGCGAAGGGATCGTCGTTGGGGCCGCGGTGGCGGAGCGTCGGGTAGACCGCGGCGAGGGCCGCCCGGTGGACCGCGGGGAGGCGCCCGAGGGCCCGCAGCGCCTGGCTGACGATCACCCCGGGCGGGCCGGCGGAGACGAAGATCGCGTCCTCCTCGCGGGCGGTGAGCTCCAGGCCGACGGCGACGCTCGAGCGCGGCGCCTGCCGATCGGCGAGGTGAGGGTCGAGATCGACCGGCAGCGGATCGGCGGCGTGGACCACCCGGAGGCGCTCGGCGTCGTGGGCCATGCCGAGGAGCGCCTCCGTGATCTTGTCCTCGTCGCCGACGACGACGAGCTGGACGTCGAGCTCGAGGCTGGCGATCGCGGCGGCGGCGAGGGCCTCGGTCCCTTGATCTTTGCCGGCGCAGGTGTCGATGACGATCGTGGTCACGGCTCCCTCGGAGGGGCCTCTTTGTACCGCGGGTCGGCGCCTGCCGGGGTGGGTCAGGACACAATCCGGCGGGCCCGGGGACCCCGGTCTTGTAACACGGAAAGGACCCGTTCAATAGCCCGCCGGCGCCCTCGCTCAGGCCACCAAGGGGAGGGCGACGCGATCCCAATTCCTGTGCTATTCCCCCTGGCGGCCGCCCTGGCCGAGCGCGAGGAGCGCGAGGGCACCCCTGGATAATTTACGGCGATTATAGGAGAAATGATGTCGCAGCTCGACGATCTCGAAGACCAGAGCGTCTACATCTTCCGCGAGGCCTACAAGCACTTCAAGCAGCTCTGCATGCTCTGGTCGATCGGCAAGGACTCGACCGTCCTCCTCTGGCTGGCGCGCAAGGCCTTCTTCGGCCACGTGCCCTTCCCGCTGGTCCACATCGACACGAGCTACAAGATCCCGGAGATGATCGCCTACCGCGATCAGCTCGCCCGGGAGTGGGGGCTCCAGATGATCGTCGGCCAGAACCGCGAGGCCCTCGCCGGGGGGATGAACCCCGAGCGCGGCCGCCTGGCCTGCTGCGCCGCCCTCAAGACCGACGCCCTCCGCGAGACCCTCAACGGGACCGGCCCCCGCAAGCGGATGCAGCCGAGCGGCGAGTACGCCGAGGACACCCTCCGGGAGCCCTTCACCGGGGTGATCGTCGGCGCCCGCGCCGACGAGGAGGGGAGCCGGGCGAAGGAGCGCTACTTCTCGCCCCGCGATCGGAGCGGCGACTGGGACATCGCCGACCAGCCGCCCGAGCTCTGGAACCAGTTCAAGACCGACTTCGCCCCGGGGACCCACGTCCGGATCCACCCGCTCCTCGACTGGACCGAGATCAACATCTGGGAGTACATCGAGCGCGAGAAGATCCCGATCATCGATCTCTACTTCGACCGCGGCTCGGGCCGGCGCTACCGCTCCCTCGGCTGCGCCCCCTGCACCGGCTCGATCGAGTCCTGCGCCCGCACGCCCGCCGAGATCATCGTCGAGCTCCGGAGCACCCGGATCGCCGAGCGGGCGGGGCGGGCCCAGGACCGCGAGCACGCCTACGCCATGGAGAAGCTCCGCCGCGAGGGGTACATGTGATGAGCGCCCGCGAGACCATGAACATCGTCATCGTCGGCCATGTCGACCACGGCAAGTCGACCCTGGTCGGCCGCCTCCTCGCCGACACCCAGACCTTGCCCGAGGGCAAGGTCGAGCAGGTCCAGGCGACCTGCCGCCGCCAGGGGAAGGTCTTCGAGTACGCCTTCCTCCTCGACGCCCTCGAGGCCGAGCAGGACCAGGGGATCACGATCGACGCCGCCCGGGTCTTCTTCAAGACCGCCCGCCGCGACTACATCATCATCGACGCGCCGGGGCACATCGAGTTCCTCAAGAACATGGTGACCGGCGCCGCCCGGGCCGAGGCGGCGGTCCTCCTCATCGACGCCGGCGAGGGGGTCCAGGAGAACAGCCGGCGCCACGGCTACCTCCTGGCGATGCTCGGGATCCGCCAGGTGGTGGTCGCGGTCAACAAGATGGATCTGGTCGGCTACGACCAGGCGACCTTCGAGCGGATCGCCCGCGAGTACCGCGACTTCCTCGCCGAGGTCGGGGTCTCGCCGCGGGTCTTCATCCCGGTCGCCGCCCGCAGCGGCGAGATGATCGCCGCCCGCGCGCCGGCGCTCGCCTGGTACGGCGGGCCGACGGTGCTCGAGGCGGTCGACGAGCTCCGCAAGGAGCCGGGGCGCGAGGACCTGCCGCTCCGCCTGCCGGTCCAGGACGTCTACAAGTGGGGCCACCGCGGCGACGATCGGCGGATCATCGCCGGTCGGGTCGCCGCCGGGCGGGTCGCGGTCGGCGACGAGGTCGTCTTCTGGCCCTCGGGGAAGCGCTCGCGGGTCGCGTCGATCGAGGCCTTCTCGGCGCCGCCCCAGGCGTCGGTGGGCGCCGGTCGCTCGACCGGGATCACCCTCACGGAGCAGATCTTCGCCGACCGCGGGGACATCGTCTCCCACGTCGCCGAGCCGCCGGCGGTCGCCAACCGCCTCCGGGTCAAGCTCTTCTGGCTCGGGCGGGCGCCGATGACCGGCGATCGGGCCTACAAGCTGAAGCTGGCGACCGCCGAGGTCGAGGCCCGGATCGCCGCGATCCACCGGGTCCTCGACGCCAGCGATCTCGACTCGAGCACCGACAAGCGGGCGATCGATCGCCACGACGTCGCCGACGTCACCCTCGCGCTGCGGCGGCCGATCGCGGTCGACACCGCCGAGCGCTCGGAGGTCACCGGCCGCTTCGTGATCGTCGACGGCTACGACATCGCCGGCGGCGGGATCGTCAGCGCCCACGCCCTCGAGGGGGAGCGGGCGGCGAGCGGCAGCGAGCGCCGGCGGGCGCTCCTCGGCCACCCGCCGGCGCTGATCAGCGTCCGCGGGCCGGGGCCGCGGAGCCGGGCGATCGTCGAGGCGCTCGAGGCCCAGCTCTGCGACCTCGGCAACCTCGCCTACGTCGCCGACGAGCAGGCGAGCCCGGCGCTCCTGGAGGCGCTCCTCGACGTCGGCGCGCTCGTCCTCGCGACCTCCGAGGTCGCGGCCCTCGCCGATCCGCCGGCGACGACGATCCGCGTCAGCGTCGGCGGCGACGAGGGCGATCTGGTCCTCGACGGCGAGTGCCCGCCGCGGGCGGCGAGCGAGGCGATCCTGGTGCTCCTCGGCGAGCGCGGGCTCCTCCGCGGGGGCTAGCGCCGCCGCGGCCTACGACCCCGCCGGGGCGCCGGCGTCGAGCTCGGCGAGGCGCCGCTGGATCAGCCACTCGGAGAGCTCGCCGGCGTTCGGCGCCTGCTCGGGCAGGCTCGAGGTCGCGTGCGCCTCCTCGAGATCGGTCGCCAGCCGCTGCCAGTTGCCGCGGTGGTGGGCGTCGACCGGTGCGGCGATCGATCCGCGCTCGCTCCCCATCGTCTTGAGGGCGATCAGATCGAGCGCGTCGTCGTAGCCGTAGCGCGGCGCGGTCACCCGGAGGTCGGCGCAGAGCTCCCCGCTGTGGAGGAGGTGGATCCCGGTGAGCGCGACCCGGTAGATGTAGAGGAGGCTCTTGGCGCCCGGGGCCTCGCTCCGCTCGTGGTCCCGGCACTTGCCGCGGAAGAAGCCCTGGTAGTGGCGGAAGTACTTCTTCGAGATCGTCCGGCGGGCGAGGGCGCGGAGCTCCTCGAGCTCGTCCGAGGGCTGGAGCTGCCAGGGGCTCAGGATCCGCTCGAGCATGTTGCCGTTGCCGCGGAGGAGGAGATCGAGCGCCTGGCGGGCCTCGGTGAGGGTGAGGTCGACCTCGACGTCGTCGAAGACGACCATTCGATCGAAGCTCTCGGCCGGTCGCCCGAGGCCGAGGAGCGAGCGCAGCGGCGCGAGGTAGATCCCCTTGAGGTCGAGGTCGCTGTCCGGCGAGGGGAAGCCGTAGAGGTGGGCGCCGGTGACCGCGGCGACCATCACCCGCCCCGGGAGGGTGATGCTCTCCAGGTAGCGGCGGCCGAGGTCGAGGTCGGGGGCGAGGTCGCCGAGGTCGAGCTCTGGGTCGTGCACGTTTCGCTCCATCGCCTTCAGGCGGCGCCGAGGCCCAGGGCCGCGGCGACCAGCGCGTCGCAGAGGCGGTCGAGCGCCTCCTCGTCGGGGTGTTCGGGGAGCGGGGAGGCGCTCGCCGCCCGCTTGATCGTCGCCGACATCGACTCGGCGGCCTCGATGAGCTGGTCGTAGGACCAGATCCCCTCGCGGATCGCCCGGAGCTCATCGGCGTCGGGGCGGCGGACGATCACCGCCCCGTCGCGGAGGATCTCGAGGCCCATCCGGAGGAGTCGCACGAGGTGCATCGCGTGCTTGGTATCGTAGCCGAAGCGGGCCTCGAGCTCGGCCCGTCGGGGGTTGCGCGTGCGCAGCCAGCCGCCGTAGTTCTCCCACTCGCGCCGGGCCGCGCGGTAGCGCCGCTCGCGATCGAGGATCGCCAGGAAATTTGGGGTGAGGGCGCCCTCGTCGAGCCGCCCGTCTTCGAGCATCGTCTCGACCGCGCCGAGCTGATCGCGGGAGATCGTCGCCCGCTCCGGGAGGCCGAATTCCGCGCGCGTCGGCGCGGCCTCGGGCGGGCTCAGGAGCCAGCGGCGGTGGGTCTTGATCCGCGCGAGCTGGCTCAGCGCGTAGCCGGCGAAGCTCCCCTGGGCGCGGCGCGAGAGGAAGGCGTCGCGGGCCGCGAGGAGGCGCTCGCCGAGCGGCGTCACGACCTCCTGATCGGCGGGGTCGGTCCAGAGGATCTCGAGCACCGTCGGGTTGGCGGCGGCCGCCAGGCGGAAGAGCTTGCGGATCTCGTAGCGCACGTGATCGGCGTCGAGCTCGATCTGCTCGGGCGAGCTCTGGTAGCCGAGGTACCAGCGCCGGGGGCCGATGATCACGCCCTTGCGATCGGTGTCGGACGCCGGGGTCGCGAGGCCGTAGGCCCGCGAGCCGTGGATCGTCTCGTAGATCAGGGTCGGGGCCGCGTCCACGTCGATCGGATAACACGCCCCGCGGTCCGGCGCGGTGACCCAGGCCGCGACAGGAGCGCGCGCCGGGGGTCGTCCGCGCGCGTCAGCGGGCGGCGACGCCCGGGAGGAGCTCGGCCTGCGGCCCGTAGCGCGCGACGTAGCCCTTCACCCGGAGCTTGCGCGCGGTGTTCTTCGAGGACATCGGCCGGAGGAGGCCGATCACCGGCTTGTCGGGGCCCCAGGGGCGATCGTAGCGGCCGAGCACCCAGAAGATCCCGCTGTAGGAGTTGGGGTCGCGGCCGTCGAGGGCGAAGCGGTTGTTGAGCTCGATCATCGCCGCCAGCGCGTCCGCGGGGGTCGCCGACCACTCGAGGATCTTCTTCCCCCAGAGCATCCGCAGGTAGTTGTGGATCCGCCCCTCGCGGACGAGCTGGCGCTGGGCGGCGTTCCAGAGCGGGTCGTGGGTGCGGGCCTCGGCCAGCGCGTCGAGCCCGTAGAGGTGCTCGCGGCGATCGTCCGCGTGGGCGGCGAGGGTCGCCTGGGCCCAGCCCGGGAGGGACGCGTAGCGATCGAAGTCGTCGCGCTTGCTCGCCATGTTGAAGCCGAGCTCGCGCCAGGTGACGAGCTCGTCGAGGAAGGCCTCGGTGTCGGCGCTGAGCCCCCACCAGCCGGCCTTCGATCCGCTCGGCTTGCCGAGGCGATCGGCCGACCAGCGCTCGCGCCCCAGGAGGAGGCGGACGACCTGGTGGGCGCCGACGTGGCCGTAGTGGAGGTAGGGCGAGAGGCCGCTCTGGGCGTCGTCGTCGGGGTGCGAGCGCGCGCTCGCGTAGCGAGGGAGGCGCTCGTGGACGAAGCGCTGGAGATGCTCCGCCCCGGCCGTCGCCCCGCCCGGGAGCGCGCCGGGGCCGACCGCGTGATCGATCGGCAGGCGGGCGAGCGCCGCCGGATCGCCGGCGAGGAGGGCGGGGTCGGCAGGGGCCCAGCGCTCGCCGAGGGGGAGGGGACTCCGAAGTCGCGGCAGCTCGAGGCCGGCGAGGGGATCGGCCGCCGGCCACTCGCCGAGGTGGGCGGGGAGGGTGCGGTGGAGGAAGCGGCGGAGCGCGTGGGCGCTGGGGAAGACCGCGTCGGTCGCCCGCAGCGGCAGGAGGCCGCAGCCGTCGATCACCTCGAGGCGGACCGGCAGGCGGGGCGCCGCCGCCTCGATCATCGCCGGCAGGAAGAAGCCCGGGGCCTCGTCGGTGACCACCACCGCCGCCCGCGACGCGAGCGCGGCGAGGAGGCCGGAGCCCGCCCCGGGCTCGGGCTCGACGTAGGGGAGGTAGGTCACCGGCGCGCCCGCGAAGGCCCGCTGGTTGCTCGCCATCCCGTCGAGGATGAAGCGGTGGTGGCGATCGCTGGCCCAGCGGTAGCCGGCCCGCAGCGCCTCGAAGACGACCAGCGGCCGGCCGAGCGCGCGGGCGTGGGCGAGCGCCCGATCGAGGGCGAAGCTCGACGTCGGCCGGCGGGCGCCGATCATCCAGTAGAGGACGTACTCCGCGTCGCCGCGGATCGGCGCGTCGTTGGCCGCGCGGACGCGGAGCGGGGGGAAGGGTCGCACGGCCGGGGACCATGGATCGGGTCGCCCGGGCGCGCAAACGCCCGGGGCTCAGGGCGCGGGCGCAGGCGGCCCCTCGAGCCCGAGATCGGCGATCTTGGCCCGGACCGCGGCCATGAAGGCGGGCCCGGGGTCGCCCTTGCGGGTGCGGTAGCTCTTGTCCTGCTCCTTGAAGTAGGGGTGCTCGCGCATCGCCATCGCCTCGTGGTGGCCGATCACGTGGGTCAGCGGGTACTTGCCGGCGAGGTAGCGGACGAGGGCCGCGTTGGCCTCGACCTGGGCCTCGGTGAGCGGGTGGGCCTTGCCGTCGCCGACGTTCTCGACGCCGATCGCCAGGTGGTTGAGGCCGACGCAGTGGCGGGCGAACCAATTCTCGGGCATCAGGCGGAGGATTGTCCCGTCGCGATCGACGACGAATTGGGCCGACACGTTGAGGGCCCCGGCCTTCGCCAGGGTCTCGCGCCCCGACTCGATCTTCGTGCGATCGAAGTAGCGCCAGGCGGCGTCGACCGACGAGCCGCCGGTGTGGTGGAGGACGACCATCCGCGGCTCGATCGTCACGTCCTGGGGGTCGCCGCCCTCATGTCGACGTCGATAGTCGAGGGTGAGCGCCCGCCGCTCGTCGTCGAAGCGGATCGGTCGATCGACGATCGGCGGCCCCGGATCGCGGGCTCCCTCGGAGGCACCTTCGGCGCTCGTTCCTTCGGCTGAATTCACGGGCTCCGCGGCCGTCTCGGCGGGGGCATCGACGGCCCCCGAGGTCGCCTTCGGGGCCGCCTCGGGGCGCTCGGTCGGCGCGTCGCCGTGGGCCTCGGCGGCGACGCTCGTCGGCTCCGGGGCGCGCGAGCAGGCGGTGATCAGCGCAGCGAGGAGGAGAGGTCGCCAGCGAGGCATCGCCGCGACCATAGCGGCCCGCCTCTGGGGACGGCAAGGCGCTGGAGGGGAGCGTTTCGGCGCGTCATCGAGTATGCTCGCCCCTCCGGTTGGCCATGATCACGCGCGAAACCATGCAAGCGGCGCTGGCCCTCGTCCTCGGGGCGCTGGTCGCCTGTACGTCCGAGGATCCGGGCACGACCGAGGGCACCGAGACGAGCACCACCACCGGGACGACCTCGACGACCTCCGAGGGGCCGACGACGACGACCTCGTCGACCGGCACGACCACCGACCCCTCGACCTCGACCACCGACACGACCAAGGGCGCCGGGATCTGCGGCGACGGGGTCGTCGACGACGGCGAGGAGTGCGACGACGGCAACAGCGACGACAACGACGATTGCCTCGCCGGCTGCGTCGCCGCCCGCTGCGGCGACGGGGTCGTCCACAAGGGCGTCGAGCAGTGCGACGACGGCAACGAGGAGGACGGCGACGCCTGCCTGAACACCTGCGCCAAGGCGATCTGCGGCGACGGCGTGGTCCAGGTCGGGATCGAGGAGTGCGACAACGGCCAGGACAACGCCTTCGGGGTCTACGACGGCTGCACGCCCTTCTGCGTCCCCGGCCCCCACTGCGGCGACGGCAAGGTCGACGAGCCCGAGCAGTGTGACGACGGCAACAACGGCGACGCGGCCGACGGCTGCCTCGACGGCTGCATCGCCGCGGTCTCCTGCATGACGATCAAAGAGGGCAAGCCGGACGCCGAGAACGGCCAGTACATCATCCTCCCGGAGGCCATCGAGTTCCCGGTGACGGTCTGGTGCGACATGGAGACCGACGGCGGCGGCTACACCTTCCTCAAGGTCGACGTCGCCAAGGGGATGAACAGCCCGCCGCTCACCGCGGGCCTCGCCGAGGCCGAGTGCGAGAAGTACGGGCTCCAGCTCCTGACCCCGCGGAGCTCGGGCCACGCCGAGTCGGCGTACTACGTCGCGGTCACCAAGAACATCCTGCCGGTCGGCGGCGGCACCGTGGTCGCCGACCCGAGCTACATGAGCATCCTCTCGATCTACCCGGTGGTCCCCGGGGTGAGCTGCGTCGGCAAGCCGCTCAACAGCGTCGACTGCCCGCAGTGGAAGGCCGGCGACGGCGGGCCCTTCTGGGTCACCGACATGCCGGTCGTCGGCCAGCCGAGCACCTCGAATTGCGCGGGCTGCTCGATGTACTACGAGTGGAACGACGACGCGACCGTCAAGATGTACATCGCCCTCGGGCAAGGCGGCTTCTCGAGCCCGCGCTTCCTCTGCGAGGTCGGCGACAAGCTGCCCTAGTGCCGCGACCGCGACGTATCGACCCACCTCGCTTGGTCTCGCCGCCGCTGGCGTTGTTGCTCGTCGGTTACAGATGCCCGATCTGCGCCCTCCTCGCGCCTAGCCAGCGACGACGATCCCGGCGCGAGGTGGGTCGATACGTCGCGGTCGAGGCACTAGGGCGACGAGGGGAGGGGAGAGGAGAGGGCGCCTAGCCCTTCTTCGTTCGCCGCTCGCGCCTGGCCTGCTTGCGGGCGACCGCGAGCTGGCGCTCCTGGACCGTCCGCTCGGAGGGCGGCCGCCCGGGGAGCGCCTCCTGCGGGTTGTGGTGCTCGTCGAAGGCGCCCGGGTGGTAGCCGAGCTCGAAGAGGGTGACCTCCCGCCGCGCCCGCTCGCCGAGGCGGAGCGGGATCACGGCCGCGCCGATCCCTGCGCCGACATAGACCGCGCCGTGGGGCGGCGGCTCCTCGCGCGAGCCGTAGAGCCCGTGGATGTAGCGGTGGCCGACGAAGCGCCCGAGCGCGAGCTCGTTGAGGCGGGCGAGCGTGACCTGGCCGGCGTGGGTGTGCCCCGAGAGGACCAGCGGGACGCCCTGCGGCCAGAGGCGCTCGGCCTCCTCGGCGATGTGCGAGAGGCCGAGGGTCGCGACGTCGCGGCGGAGCCCCTTGATCGCCCGGGCGATGTCGGCGTGGCCGGTGTAGGCGTCGTCGAGGCCGACGAGCTGGAGGCGCTCGTGGCCGAGGGTGATGATCGTGTTCGCGTTGTCGAGGACCTCGGCGCCGCCCCGCCGGAGCGCGCGGCGGACCTCGGAGGCGCCCGACCAGTGATCGTGGTTGCCGAGGACGCCGATCACCGGGGCGTCGAAGGCCTCGATCACCTCGGTGAGCGCGTCGAGGTACTCCTGGCTGTGGCAGACGAAGTCGCCGGTGATCACGACGAGGTCCGGATCTTGCCGATTGACCAGGTCGACCGCGGCCATCTGGATCGGCACCGGCGTCACCCGGCCGACGTGGAGGTCGGTGAGGTGGGCGACGCAGATCGGCGCGCCGAGGAGCTCCTGGTGCGACGCGGCGCCGGCGAAGCGGCGGAGCTCGATCTTCGGCGCCCCGCGGTCAAACCACGCCAGCGGGTTGAGCATGCGAGCGCGCGCGAGCTGGGCCGGGAGCCCGTCCGATTGCGCTCGTGAGCGGGAGGAGGCCATCCGCTGGCCAGTATAGGCGGGCCGCCTGGCATCGCCACTTTGTCGCGGTCCCGACGCCGACCGCGCACGCGCGTTCACGGCCGCGGCCGCGCTCCCCGTCGCTTCCTTGATCCATGGTGTAGGATGGCCGGCAAATGGAGGCGCGATGAGCAAACCTCGGCGTGGGCGTCCGGTCAGCGAGCAGAGCCCGATCGAGATCCTCAAGTCACTCTTCCCGTCCCCCGGGAAGAAGGCAGGCAGCGGCGAGGGCGGCGGCGGCGGCTCGGCCCTCTCGTACGTCTGGTACGCGGGCGCGGCCGCGGCCCTCCTTTATGTCAGCCTCGGCTCCTTCACCTCGATCGAGCCCGGTCAGGTCGCGGTCCGGGTCAACAACGTGACCGGCGGCTCCGACACGATCACCCAGCCCGGCTGGCTGGTGAAGCTCCCCTTCGGGATCCACTCGGTCTACACCCTCGACGCCGCCCCCCAGACCTTCACGATGCGCGGCGGCGGCAACATCGACGCGCTCAACGTCAAGGAGCTGACGGTCCGCGCGAGCGACGGCTCGAACTTCCACTTCCAGGACACCAAGATCATCTTCCAGATCCGCGGTGAGGACGCCCACCGGGTGATCGACGACGCCGGCCAGGACGCCGGCTTCGTCAACTGGATGCGCCCCTTCGCCCGGGCGATCCTCCGCGACGAGTTCGGCAAGGAGTCGACGATCTCGGTGTCGAACCCCGGCAACTTCGGCGAGGCGACCGAGCGGGCGAAGAGCCGGCTCAACGAGCTCCTCGGGCCCCGCGGTCTGATGATCACCCAGATCGTCACGCCCCGCCCGCAGTTCAACGACGAGTACGAGAAGCTGATCGAGGAGCGCAACGCCCTCGGCAACCAGCTCGAGGTGATCAAGTCGAACCTCGCGGCCGCCGAGACCAAGCGCGAGCGCCAGCTCGCCGAGGTCGACCGCGATCGCAACCGCGAGATCCAAGAGAAGCGCACCGAGCTCGAGGAGGCGCTGGCGACCGCGGTCTCGACCCAGGCCGACACCACCCGGGAGGTCGACACCTACCGGATCTCCAAGGTCGGCGAGGGCCAGGCCGAGCTCTCGGCGGCGACCCGCCGGGCGGAGGAGCTCAAGGGCCAGCTCGACGCGACCTACCGCCGGCGCAAGGCCGAGATCGACGCGTTCCGCACCCAGCCGATCGAGCGGGTGATGGAGCGCCTCGGCGAGCGCCTCAAGGGGGTGACGATCTCGATCCAGCCCTACGCGGACGACTCGACCCCCTCGCGGGTCAAGATGGAGCAGATCGGGAGGTAGTCATGGAACGGATCGCCAAGCTCATCTGCGTCACGGCGCTGCTCCTCTTCCTCGCGCCCAATTGCAGCGTCACCACCGTCCCGCTCGGCTTCATCGGCGTGCGATCGAGCCAGATCTCGGGCGTCCTCGAGGAGGACCTGGCGCCAGGCTGGCACCTCGATCTCCCCTTCTTCCACCGGACGACGCTCCTCCCGAGCTCCTTCCAGTTCCTCGACTACATCGACGACGAGACGTCGGAGGCGCTGCTGATCCGGACCCGGGACAACAACAACGTCCACGTCGACGTGACCGTGCCCTACCGGATCATCCCCGGCCAGGGCCACTCGATCATGAAGGAGGGCAACGCGGTCGCCACCGGCGACGGCGGCTTCCGCTTCCAGCGCCTCGCCGCCGACACCACGGTCTCGGTGCTCCGCGAGGAGCTCGCGGTCCTCACCAGCGCCGACTTCTACAACACCGACCTCCGCCTCAAGGTCGCCGGCGACACCCTCACCCGCCTCAACGAGAGCCTCGCGCCCCTCCACCTCGAGGCCGAGAGCGTGCTGATCCGCTCGGTCACCTTCCGCCCGGAGTACGAGCAGCAGCTCCAGGCGATCCAGCTCAACGAGCAGAACAAGCTCCTCGACGGCGCCCGCGAGAAGGTCGCCAAGCAGCAGCAGCTCCTCGACAACTACGAGCTCGAGACCAACGCGCTGGTCGCCTCCAAGCAGCAGGAGTGGGTCAAGAAGCAGGCCGATCTCGAGCGCGCCTACCAGGTCGGCTTCCTCATCCTCGACACCGAGAACCCGTCGCCGGGCCTCGCCCGCCAGGCCCTGGCGGCGCTCAGCGACGAGGAGCGCGACGCCCTCCGCGAGCAGGCCTCGGGGATCCTCGGGATCGAGAAGGACAAGATCGACGACCCCTACCTCCTCGGGATCCAGAGCATCGAGGCCCAGACCCTCACCTACAAGCGCGAGATCATCGCCGAGTCGGACGGCATCGCCGAGCGCCTCAAGGCCGAGGGCGAGGCGACCCTGGCCGCCGTCCGCGGCGACTTCGAGAGCAAGCTCAACGCCCTCCTCGGATCGCCGGCCGGTCGGGCCTACGTCGCCTGGAAGGCCGCCGACAACATCTCCTTCGCCGAGACCCTGACCTTCCAGAGCGACGACGGGATCCCGTCGGTGCTCCGGCTCCGGGCCTTCGCCGAGCAATTCATCGGCGGCAAGTGAGTGAGGCCGCGGGCCTGCGGCGAGGCGTCGCGGACGTCTGCGTCCGCGACGCCCGCGGGCGCCTTTGCACTGGGCGATGTGCGAAAGCGCGCGTGGTCCGCGCGCCGAGACGCGGAAACGTAACCTCCCGGGCAATCTCCGCCGCTATGCTCGCGGCGTGCGTATTCGATCGCCCTTCCCCCTCCTGAGCGCGTTGATCCTCGCCTCCGCCTGTCAGGGCGACGACGTCGTGACGTCGGCGACCGAGGGGAGCACCGGCTCGACGACCGACGACACGACCAGCACGTCGGCCGCGACCTCGACGAGCGCGACCTCGACCTCGACGAGCGCGGGCTCGGAGACCGGCACGACCTCGACGACCACGAGCGGCTCGACCACCGACACCACCGCGACCAGCACGAGCACCACCACCGGGGTGATGGAGACCGGCACCGACAGCGACACGACCACCGGCGGTGTCGACACCTGGGGCGAGGTCGACTGCGGCGGCGAGCCGCTGGTGCCGCCCGGCGAGGGCCTCTGCACGGTCAGCGCCCCGGGGACCAAGGGCCTCCTCTTCCGCGGCACGGTCCTCGCGCCCGAGACGATCTACACCGGCGGTCAGGTGCTGGTGGTCGACGACACGATCGTCTGCGTCGGCTGCGACTGCGCGAACGATCCCCAGGCCGCCGACGCGAGCGTCGTCGACTGCGCCGACGGCGTGATCTCGCCCGGCCTGATCAACACCCACGACCACCTCGGCTTCACCAACAACGTGCCGATCGGCCAGGGCCCGGATCGCTACGAGCACCGCCACGACTGGCGCAAGGGCCAGAACGGCCACGTCAAGATCACGACCGCCGGGAGCGCGAACCAGCGGCAGATCGAGGCGGGCGAGCTCCGCTTCGTCCTCGGCGGCGCGACCTCGACGATCGGCGGCGGCGGCGGGCGCCCGGGGCTCCTCCGCAACATCGACTCGCCGAACAACAAGGAGGGGCTGCCGGTCCCGACCGCCGACTCCGACACCTTCCCGCTCGACGACTCCGTGGGGATCCAGCTCGAGAACGGCTGCAACTACGGCCCCAACCCGACCACCGCCGCCGACATCGCCGATCTCGCCTCCTACCTCCCGCACATCGGCGAGGGGATCAACAAGGCGGCGAAGAACGAGTTCCTCTGCACGAGCATGGGCGCCGGCGACGTCGTCGAGTCGCAGAGCGGGATCGTCCACTCGATCGCCGTCGACGTCGCCGACATCGTCGAGGTCTTCAGCGAGCAGGCGAAGGTGATCTGGTCGCCGCGCTCCAACGTCGTCCTCTACGGCAACACCGCGGCGGTGACGGCGATGGATCAGCTCGGGGTGCTCATCGCCCTGGGCACCGACTGGATCCCGTCGGGCTCGATGAACCTCCTCCGCGAGCTCCAGTGCGCGGATCTCCTCAACTCGACCTACTTCGACCACCACTTCGACGACGCCGCGCTCTGGCGGATGGTCACCACCAACGCGGCGATGGTGGTCGCGGCCGACAACGCGATCGGCATGCTGAAGCCGGGCTACGTCGCCGACATCGCGATCTTCGACGGCTCGGTGAACAAGAACTACCGGGCGATCATCGACGGCGAGCCGAGCGGCGTCGGCCTCGTCCTCCGCGGCGGCTTCCCGCTCTACGGCGACGAGGCGCTGATGAACGACGCGGCGATCGGCGCCTTCGACTGCGAAGCGCTCGACGTCTGCGGCAACGCCAAGAAGGTCTGCGTCGAGAAGGACCTCGGCGTCGCCACCCTCGACCAGCTCATCACGTCGATGGACGGGATCTACCCGCTCTTCTTCTGCGGCGAGCCGGAGAAGGAGCCGACCTGCGTCCCCTGGCGCGACGAGTACTCCGACGGGATCACGATGGACGACGCCGACGGCGACGGGATCGTCGACGCCAACGACAACTGCCCGATGGTCTTCAACCCGGTGCGGCCGCTCGAGCTCGCGCAGGCCGACTACGACAACGACGGGATCGGCGACGTCTGCGACCTCTGCCCCGCCGAGGCCGGCGAGGCCTGCACGCCGGGCGACGCCAACGACTACGACGGCGACGGGATCCCGAACGGCGCCGACAACTGCGTCGCCGACCCCAACCCCGGCCAGGAGGACGCCGACGACGACGGCCACGGCGACGCCTGCGACAATTGCCCGCTGCCGAACCCCGGGCCCCAGACCTGCCCGCTGCCGATCCCGGCGATCCGCGATCCCAACCACCCGGATCACCCGATGGTCGGCTCGCCGGTCAAGGTCGTCGGCGCCTACGTCACCGCGGTCCGCCCCGACGCCGGCAACTCGCGCGGCTTCCACATCCAGGACGACTCGCTCGATCCCTTCTCCGGGATCTTCGTCTTCACCGGGAGCAACCCGGCGGGGGTCAAGGTCGGCAACCGGGTGACGGTGAGCGGGACCTACGAGGAGTACTTCACGCTCTCCGAGATCTCGTCGCCGATCGTGGTGATCGAGGACGCCGGCGAGGTGCTCCCCTTCGCGCCGATCAAGGTCGCGGATCCGGCGACCCTGGCGACCGGCGGGATGATGGCCGAGGCCTACGAGTCGATGCTCGTGTCGGTCAGCGACGTCGTGATCACCAAGCAGAACGCAGACGCCAACGACTACGACGAGTTCGAGGTCACCGGCAACCTCCGGGTCGACGACCAGATCTACGACAACGTCGTCAACATGGGCCTCAACAACGCCTGCGTGGTCGGCTCGCAGTTCACCGAGCTGATCGGCGTGCTCGGCTTCTCCTTCGCCAACTCGAAGCTCTGGCCGCGGGTGAAGTCGGACATCTCCTGGGTGATGTGCGACCCGGCGCCCTGAGGCGCGGGACGTGAGAGCCGGCCGCGCAGCGCTCCTCGGCGCCCTCGGCCTCGCCGCCCTGGTCGCGGTCGAGGCCCTGGTGCGCTGGCCGGGCTTCACCCAGGGGGGCTTCGCCTCCCACGACGTCGGCGGGATCCTCTACAACGCGATGCTCCTCCACGCGGGGGAGCTCCCCTACGTCGCGTCGATCGAGGTCAAGGCGCCGGGATCCTTCTACCTCGCGGCGCTCCTCGCCGGGCCAGAGGGGCGGGACATCGCCGCGTTTCAGGTCTGGGCGAACCTCTGGGCGCTGGGATCGCTCCTCGGGGTCGGCGCGATCGGCTGGCGCCTCTGGGGCCCGCGGGCGGGGGTGGTCGCGGCCGCGGTCTACGGGCTCGGCGACGCCTTCCTCGACTCGATGGACGCGAACTACGTCACCTGGGCCCAGCTCCCGCAGGTGCTCGCGGTGCTCGCGGCCGCCTGGGCGACGACGGGCGCGGGGCGGCGGCGGGCGCTCGTCGGCTGGGCGCTCGCGGGGGCGCTCGCCGGCCTCGCGGCCCTCGCCAAGCAGCCCGCCGGGATCGTCCTGGTGGTGGTCGCCGCCTGGGCCGCGCTCGCCGAGCGGGGCAGGGGAGGGCGGCGCGTCGATCTCGGCGCGCTGGCGACCGTCGTCGCCGGCTTCGTCGGCGCCCACCTGCCGATCGCCGCCCACTACCTCGCCCACGGCCACCTCGGCGAGCTCGTCCGCGGCTACGCCCTCAACCCCTGGGGGCTCCGCTACCTCGGCCGCCGGGCGGCGATCGGCGCCCTCGCGGGCGCCCGCGAGGGCGCGCTGGCGACCGCCTACTTCGTCGGGCTCCCGCTCTACCTGGCGTTTTGGACAGGTCTACCGCGGGCCGAGCGGCGGCCGGGTTCGCCGCTTCCGTGGCTCTGGCTCTGGTTCGGCCTCACCCTCGCGGCGGCGGCCCTCGGGCTCCGCTTCTACAAGGGGTACTTCGTCACGGTCGCGCCGGCGCTCGCCCTCCTGGCGGCGGCGCCCGGCGGCCTCCTCGGGGCGCGTGTGGGCGCGGGCGGCCGGCGGCGCCCGTGGTTGCGCGCCCCCGCGCTCGCCCTCGGCCTCGTCCTCGCGCTCCGGTCGATCTGGCTCGTCGGTCAGGTGCGTGAGGATCGCGCCCGCGCGCACGACCGCGGCGGGCGGATCCTCGCCGAGCACATCGCCCGCGGGCTCGCCCCCGGCGACCGGATCTGGGTCTGGGGCTGGCACCTCTGGGACATCTACGCGTTCACCGGCGCGCTCGCGGGGTCGCGCCTCTACAAGTCGCTCGGCTTCCTCACCCCGCCCAACGACGACACCTGGCGGACGCCCGCGAGCCGGCTGACGATGGTCAAGGATTCGCCCTTCCGGGCGCTCCTGATCGACGATCTGCGGGCGTCGCGGCCCCGCTACATCGCCCTCGGATCGACCGTCCCGCGTGAGGACTTCCCCGAGCTCCGTTCGCTCCTGCGGGCCGGCTATGTCCGGGATCGCGGGGTCCGGGTCGGCCGGGTCGAGGTCTGGCGCCGGCGCGATCCCTGAGGGGTGGAGGTCCGCGCCCGCTCGCGCGTGGCGGCCTGTCGGCGCCCGACCGCGCGTCGTCGCATGTCCGTCCGGGCAGGCGGGGCGTCAGCGATCGCGGCCCGGCCGAGCGCGGCCGGTGATACACTCCGGTGACGGTCACGTCACGGAGCCCCTGGCCATGTGGATGATCCCGCAGCTGCCGCGCACCGACGGCGCCACCCTCTGGTTCGGCGCCTTCGTGCCGACGCCGCCGGAGGTCGTCTGGGTCGAGGTGATCGACGTCGGCGGCCGCCGTCGCCTCGGTCGGCGAGCGCTCCGCCCCCGCTGGGCGCCGGTCGAGGCCGACGCCACGCCGCGGGTCTGGACCGGCCGCGCCTCCCTCGACGGCCTCGCGCCCGATCGCCTCTACCGCCTCCAGCTCGCCGACGAGAGCGGCGCGCCGATCGACGCCGCCTCCGAGCTCCGAACCCTGCCGCTCCGGGTCCCGGGCGCCAGCGAGAACCCGCTGACGATCCTCCTCGGCTCCTGCTTCGACTACAGCGGCGACGGCGGGGCGGCGATCTCGAGCTTCCGCCGCCTCCTGACCGCCGCCCAATTCCCCCACCTCAAGGTCCTCTGCGGCGATCAGATCTACCTCGATCTGCCGGTCTCCGAGGTGATCCCGCGGGACCCTGCGTTGACCTACCGCCACATCCTCGGCAAGTACCTCCGCAACTGGGCGCCCGGCGGCACCCGCCTGGCGAGCGGCTACGGCGATCTCCTCCGCCGCGGTGCCAACCTCCTGGTCAGCGACGATCACGAGTACTGGAACAACTACCCCTTCGCGGCCAGCCACGTCCCCTTCACCTACACGGCCGCCCGCCGGGCCCTCCTGACCCGCCTCGGCACCGCCTTCTGCCGCGCCTTCCAGGCCGAGATGGGGGAGGGCGACGGCGTCCGCGCGCTGACGGAGATCGTGATCGGCCCGGAGGGCGCCTGCCCCGGCGATCGCCTCGAGATCCTGGCGATCGACGGGCGGATCGAGCGGACCTTCACGCGTGCCCACTGGCCGGCCGACATGGAGCGCCTCTGCGCGCGCCTCCGCGGCCTCACCTCACCGGCGCTGGTGGTCCTCTCGCAGCCGCTCTTTCAGCCCGCGGAGGGGGCCATCCGCCGCCGCTGGGTCGACGCCGGGATCGCCGACTTCGACGACTACGAGCCGCTCGCCGCCGCCCTCGCGGCCGCGCCCCACGACGTCATGATCCTCAGCGGCGACATCCACTGCGGTCGGATCGCCGAGACCTCGCTACCCGGCGGCCGGCGGATCGTCGAGGTCGTCGCCTCGCCGCTCTCGTTGATCCCCCGGACCTCCTATGAAGAGAAGCCGGCCGACACCTCCTTCCCGGCGCGGCCGCTCTCGCCTCCCTTCCGGATCCCCTCGTCCGAGATCAGGATGCGCCGCGACCCGATCCGCGAGGACCACGCGGTCACCCTGGCGATCCGCGCCCGCGGCCGCAGCGTCGCGGTCGAGGTCTCCTTCTGGTCGGTGCGCACCCGCGAGCGGATCGGCGCGGCCCAGACCTTCACTCTCACCTGACCCTTTGACCAGGAATCGCTCGTCATGATCGAAGCCCGCTTCTCCATCCACGCCAAACGCAACCCCGAGATCCGCGAGCTCGCCCGGGCGCCTGGCGAGGGCAACGGCGCCTGGATCCAGCGGGCGCTGGAGGGCGCCGAGGGGCCGCGGATCCTCCTCCTCGGCGGCGCCTCGCTGATCGACTTCCGCCTCCGGGTCGCGCAGTCGCAGGTCCGAAACGACCTCAAGCCGAGCTTTTGGAGCCACGCGGCGGTGCTCCTGCCGGGCGAGTCTCCGGCGATCTGGCAGGTCAGCCTCGACGTCGGGATCCCGCTGGCGGAGATCCCGGGCTCGAACGCGATCTCCGAGGTCGGCGTCGACCTCTTCGAGGACCCCCACCGCTACCCCAACATCGGCCTCCTCCGCTTCCCCGGGGCGACCGCCGAGCGGATCGCCGACGCGGTCCGCTTCCTCCGCCTCTGCCGGCTCTCGGAGGACTTCTTGACCCCCTGGGTGCGCTGGCTCGGCTACGTCCTCGGCGCGAAGGGGTCGGAGAACCCGCTGATCGGCGGGACGCCGATGCCCGCGGCCCAGCTCGTCGACTCGGCCTTCGCCCACGCGTCGGTCGACATCGTCCCGGGGGTCTCGTCGCGGGCGGCCTGCCCCGAGGCGATCTGGCAGTCGGCGCTCTGGTGGTCGGAGTACTACGCCGGCGACGAGGTCGGCGCGGACGCGGTCCCGAGCGGGTCCTACGCGATCGACCAGCTCTCGGCCTTCGTCCGCGAGTAGCTCGCTAGGCGAGCGGGTGCGCGAGCTCGACCGCCTCGCGGAGCTCGCCGCGGAGGATCGCGGCGGCCAGCGCCTCGATCTCGGCGGCCATGCTGCGATCGCCGGCGGTCGGCGCGACGTGGGCGCGGATCACGGCCCGCGCCCGCTCGAGGCGGGGGCTCGTCGGCTGGTCGCGGAGGTCGAGCGCGCGCGCGGCGATCACCCCCTCGATCGCCAGGATCCGCGCGACGTTGTCGACGATCGCCGCGAGCTTGCGGGCGGCGATCGGCCCCATGCTCACGTGATCCTCCTTGCCGGCGGAGGTCGGGATCGTGTCGACGCAGGCGGGGACCGCGAGGCCCTTGTTCTCGCTGGCGAGCGCCGACGCGGTCACCTGGATCATCATCATCCCGCTCTCGATCCCCGGGCGCTCGGCGAGGAAGGGCGGGAGGCCGCGGGAGGTCTCGGTGTTGAGGAAGCGATCGAGGCGGCGCTCGGAGATCGTCCCGAGGGTGGTGAGGGCGGCGCTGAGGTGGTCGATCGGCAGGGCGACCGATCCCCCGTGGAAGTTGCCGCCGCTGATCACGTCGAAGCCGCCGCCCTCGCGCCGGAGGATCAGCGGGTTGTCGGTGAACGAGTTGATCTCGATGGTCAGCGCACCTGCGACATAGGACAGGGCCGAACGGACAGCGCCGTGCACCTGCGGCATGCAGCGGAGCGAGTAGGCGTCCTGGACGAGGCCGCAGGCGACGTGGGAGGCGTTGAGCGGCGAGTCCGCGAGGAGCTCGCGGATCGCGGCGGCGGCGGCCAGCTGGCCGGGGTGGGGCTTGCCGGCGTGGATCCGCGGATCGGTCGGCCGCGCCGAGCCGAGGAGCGCGTCGAGGCTGAGGGCGCCGAGGACGTCGGCCGCGATCACCAGCTCGCCCGCGTCGACCGCGGCGAGCGCCCCGATCGCGCTCATCATTTGGGTGCCGTTGATCAGGCTGAGGCCCTCCTTGGCGCCGAGGCCGAAGGGCTGGAGGCCGACCCGGGCGAGCGCGTCGCCGCCGGTGAGGCGCGCGTCGCCGACCCAGGCCTCGCCCTCGCCGATCACCACGAGGGCGAGGTGAGCGAGGGGCGCGAGGTCGCCGCTGGCGCCGACGCTCCCCTGGCTGGGGACGACCGGGATCACCCCCCGCCGGAGGAGCTCGAGGAGGTGCTCGACCAGCGCCGGTGAGGCCCCGCTGGCGCCGAGCGCGAGGGTGTGGGCCCGGAGGAGGAGGAGCGCGCGAACGACGGCGGCCGGCAGGGGGGCGCCGACGCCGACCGCGTGGGAGCGGAGGAGGTTCACCTGCAGCTCGGCGAGCGCGTCGGCGTCGACGCGGGTCTCGCTCAGAGCCCCAAAACCGGTGTTTACTCCGTAAATTGACGCCCCCGAGGCGATCGCGCGCTCGAGCTCGTGGCGGGTCTCTGCGAGCTCTTGGCGGGCTGAATTGTCCAATTCGACCGGGAATTTGAGCCGGGCGATCCGGTGGACATCGAGGAGGGCGAGGGGACGACCGATCGCGAGCATGGGGAGGCCTCCCAGGAGGGCTGGCGCACGAGGGTACACCCACAGCGGCCTTCGTTGACCCACTTCGGGCCGCCGATTAGGCTCTTCCTGGCATGAAGCGCTGCCCGGAGTGCGGGACCGAGTTTCCCGTCAACGCTGGCTACTGCCCGATGGATGGCGCCGTCCTCGTCGATCCTCCGGCGAGCGGCGGCCGCGAGGGCTGGCGCCTCGTGCTGCCACCGCTGGTGCGCCGGCGCGAGGGTGACGCTGAGGGCGACGCCGCGGCCGACGAGGCGAGCGCGAGCGCGGCCGCGACGAGCGAGACGAGCGGCGCGCGCGAGGCGAACGACGCCGCAGCCACGGGCGCGGGCGTGTCGGCGTCGGCGGAGGCGGGCGCCGGGATCGCGGTCGACGGGGCGCCGAGCGACGGCAAGAAGACGGCGTCCGAGATCCCGGTGCTGACCACCGGTCCGCGGCGGCCGCGGGTCGGTCGTCACATGAGCCTCGGGGCCTTCGCCGTGGTCCCGCGCAAGGAGGCCGATCCCAAGCAGACGATCGTCGCGATCGGCGGCGCCCCGCGCCCCGGGCTCGGCGGCGGGCTCGCGCAGCTCCAGCCGGCGGCCGCCGTCGCGCTCGGTGAGCCGCGCCCCCTCGGCCTGATCACCCCGAAGGACGCGCCGCCGCTAAACGAGGAGGCGCTGGTCGGGCGGGTCCTCGATCAGCGCTACCGGATCGACGCGAAGATCGGCGCCGGCGGGATGGGGGTCGTCTACCGGGCGACCCACGTGATCATCGACAAGCCGCTGGCGATCAAGGTGCTGCGGAGCGAGCACGCGGTCCAGCACGAGGTCGTCCAGCGCTTCCTCCTCGAGGCCCAGCTCGCCTCCCAGATCAAGCACCCGAACGTCGTCGACATCAGCGACTACGGGCAGCTCGGGGTCGGCGCGGCCGCCTACTACGCGATGGAGTTCCTCAGCGGCTCGACGCTCGCGCAGGCGATCGCCGCCGAGGGGCGCCTGGCGCCGGCGCGGGCGATCGACGTCGCCGTCCAGCTCGCCCGCGGCCTCGCGGCCGCCCACGAGCGGGGGATCGTCCACCGCGATCTCAAGCCGGACAACGTGTTCCTCTGTACAGGTCCTGACGGACAGGAGCAGGCGAAGATCCTCGACTTCGGGATCGCCCGCGGCCTCCACAAGAACATCCGCCTCACCGCCCAGGGCGTGCTGGTCGGGACCCCGGCCTACATGGCGCCGGAGCAGGCGCAGTCGTCGAGCGTCGACGCCCGCGCCGACCTCTACTCCCTCGGGATCATCCTCTTCGAGATGCTCACGGGGAGGACGCCCTTCGGCGATCGCGGGCCGATGGAGACGATCAACCAGCACCTCTTCGCGGCGCCGCCGGGGCTCCAGACGGTCTGCGCCGATCTGCCGGCGCTGCCGACGATCGAGCGGGTGATCCGCCTCCTCCTCGCCAAGGACCGCGAGGAGCGGCCGGGCGACGCGCAGAAGGTGATCTCGCTCCTCCTCGACGCGCGCGACCAGGATCTCAAGGGGGCGCTCGCCGACGCGCCGGTCTCCGGGCGGCGGCGGGTGAACACCGCGGCGCTCGGCTCGGGCTCGGTCGGTGAGAGCCTGACGGCGCCGATCGTCGACCTCGAGCGGAGCGGCGAGGAGACGATGGTCGACGACGACGCGCTCACCCGCCCGCGGGGCGATCGCGCGGCGGTCGACGAGGTCCTCGCGCGGGTCGACGTCCCGCAGCCCCGCCAGGTGACGCCCTCGGGGCGGATCCAGAAGCGGCCGAGCGTGATCGTCAAGCGCGGCACGCCGGTCGAGCGCTTCGCCCCGCCGCCGCCGCGGCCGAAGCGCGAGGAGCCGGTGGCCTCCGAGCTCTCGGCCGACGATCTCGTGCGCGTGCCCGCGGGCGATCGCCGCAGCGGCCCGCCGATGCCGCTGGTGATCGGCGTCGCCGCGGTGGTGGCGATGGCCCTGACGGTGTCGGTGTGGAAGTACTGGCCGGCGAGCGAGTCGGCGACGACGCCCGTGCGCAAGGCGGACGAGTACGTCCGCCTCCGCTTCGAGTCCTCGCCGACCGGCGCCGAGATCCTCCGCGGCGGCCGCGACGTCGTCGGCTACACGCCGATCGACTTCCAGGTCCCGCGCGGCGACGAGGGGATCGTCTACGTCTTCCGCCTGCCGGGTCACGTCGACGTCGCCCGGACGGTGCTCCCGGATCGCACCCAGACCGTCCGCGCCGAGCTCAACCCGGCGCCGGCGGGGCCAGGTCCTGCGGCGCCCAGCGGCGCGAGCGCGGGCGCTGACGCGCCCACGCCCGCGGACGCGACCTCGCCGAGCACGCCGCCGCCCGCGGGCGCGACCACGCCGCCGCCCGCAGACGCGACCTCACCGACCAAGGGCAAGCCGCGGCGACCGCCGAAGGAGCCGGGCGCGACCGCCTCGGCGGGCGACGTCGAGCCGAAGCCGGCCGCTGAGACCGAGCCGAAGCCGTCGTCGTCGTCATCACAGACCAACCTCGGCGAGCTGAAAAACCCCTTCGCGAAGTGAGCGGCCCGCGGGCAAATTGCGGTAGCCTAGACGACGAGCCGAGAAAATGGCCGAGACCCAGACACCCATGGCGATGGGCGCGACCCTGGTCGGCGGGCTTGGACAGGCCCAGGCGCCCCGCCCGGTCACAGGTGAGCACCTGCCGCAGGCGGCCGCCGAGCCCAACCTGGTCGGCTCCCTCCTCCTCGACCGCTACCACATCCTCGATCGCCTCGGCGCCGGCGGGATGGGGGTCGTCTACCTCGCCGAGCACGTCACGATCAAGAAGCGCTGCGCGATCAAGGTGCTGAGCGACGAGTTCGCCGGCAAGCAGGACATCGTCGATCGCTTCCTGCAGGAGGCCCGGGCGGCCTCGATGATCGCCCACGAGAACGTCGTCGAGATCACCGACTTCGGCCAGACGCCGAGCGGCTCGGTCTTCTTCGTGATGGAGATGCTCGCCGGCGAGGACCTCGCGGCGACCCTCAAGCGCGAGGGGGCGCTCCCCTGGGAGCGGGTGCGGCCGATCCTCCTGCAGATCTGCCGGGCCCTCGCGGCCGCCCACGACAAGGGGATCATCCACCGCGACATGAAGCCGGAGAACTGCTTCCGGATCGAGCGGAGCGGCACCCGCGACTTCATCAAGGTCCTCGACTTCGGGATCGCCAAGGTCACCGGCGACGAGGGCGAGGGCGGCAAGGGCCTGACCAAGACCGGGATGATCTTCGGGACCCCGGAGTACATGTCCCCCGAGCAAGCCCAGGGGATGCGGGTCGATCACCGCGCCGACATCTACGCGGTCGGCATCATCATGTACGAGCTCCTGACGGGGCAGGTGCCCTTCACCGCCGACACCTTCATGGGCGTGCTGACCAAGCACATGTTCGAGGTCCCGCCGGCCCCGAGCTCGGTCGCCGCCGGCAACCGGATCCCGCGGGACGCCGAGGCGGTGATCCTCAAGGCGCTGCAGAAGGACCGCGAGCACCGCTTCGGGTCGATGCCCGAGATGATCGCGGCGCTCGAGGCGGTCGGCAGCGGCGCGAAGGCGGTCTCGATCGTCGAGGAGAAGATCAACCTGCCGCCGAGCGGGCCCTTGCTGGGCTTCAGCGGCGGCGGCGAGGTCGAGGCCGAGGCGGCGCGCTCGTCGAGCGGGATCTGGATCATCGCCACGGTCGCCGTCCTCGTCCTCGCGGGCCTCGGCGCCTACGCGATCTCGCAGGAGGACGACACCGAGCCGCCGCCGCCTCCTCCGACCCTCTCGGTCGGTCCGGCCGAGACGCCGCCGACGACCCCGAACGTGACCCCGCCGGTCGCCGGCGACACCAACCCGGCGCCGGTCCCAGCCTCGGTCGTCCTCTATCTGACGACCAACGTCGAGGCCGAGGTCGTCGAGCCCGACTCGGAGGTCGTGCTCGGCTCGACCAACACCCCGGAGGGGATCAAGGTCGCCCGCTCGCTGACGCCGCGGCACCTGATCCTGCGGGCCGACGGCTACGAGGATCAGACGATCGAGGTGATCCTCGACAGCGACTTCAAGCAGTCCTACGACCTCGACCGCAAGGCCGGGAAGAGCGGCAAGGGCGGCAAGTCGGGGAAGAGCGGCAAGAGCGGCAAGAGCGGCAAGGGCGGCGACTCCGGGGGCGAGAGCGGCGAGAGCGGGAAGGGCGGCAGCTCCGGCGGCGGCTCGCCCACGGTGAGCACCAGCCCGCTCAAGGATCCCTGGCAGAAGCTCAACAAGTAGGGGCCGCCTGCGCGAGCGCTCAGGCGTCGTCGACCAGGAGCACGGGCTCCCGGTCCGCGGGCATCTCGGCGAGCTCCGCCGCCGTGAGGCGGGCGTAGATCTCGACGAGGTTGCCGCCCGGGTCCTTGAGCCAGAGCTCGTGGAGCGGGGTCCCGCGCCAGGTTGTGCGCGCCGGCTTGTGGATCGACCAGCCGGCCGCGGCGGCGCGGCGATGGGCGTCGACGACGGCCGCCCGGGCGCCGACGTCGATCCCGAGGTGGTAGAGCGTGTCGTGGTGGAGCGTCTGGCCGTCGTCGACGAGGATCACGAAGTTGGTGCGGAGCGCCTCGCTGACGAAGGTCACGTAGCGGTGGGTCCACTCCTTCGGGGCGACGCCGAGGAGCCAGGTGTAGAAGCGGGCGGCGGCGGCGAGATCCGGGACGCGGATGCTCGCGTGGAACTCGCGCGGGTCGGGCCCTTCGGGGACGTCGCGGAGCGCGGCGAGGACCTCGAGGCGGCTCCGGAGCTGGTCCCGGGCGACGCGGAAGTGGTGGCGCCGCGCCTCCTCCGAGAGCTCCTCGCGGCCGCGGTCAGGGTCTTGGAGCGGCCAGTGGAGCCGCGGCGCGCCCGCCAGGAAGAGCGGGCAGACCTCGTCGGCGCAGAGGGTGATGACGAGGTCGACGCCCTCGGGGTCGATGGTGTCGACCGACTTCGAGGTGTGCGACGAGAGGTCGACGCCGATCTCGGCCATCGCCTGGATCGCGTGGGGGTTGACCCGCGTCGGTGACGAGCCCGCCGACTGGACGCGAACGGCGTCGCCGAAGAGGTGACGGGCGAGGCCCTCGGCGATCTGTGAGCGCGCGGAGTTGGCGACGCAGAGGAAGAGGATGGAGTCGAAGTGGAGTCCGGGCATCGATCAGTCGGTCGCTGCGGTCCTGCGGTCGCCGCCCTAGCCCGCCGACGAGCTGTCCTCAAGGACAGGCTGTGCGAGGGCCCGCGGGCGCGGGGTGGCGAGCGCCGCGAGGAGGAAGGCGGCGATCCCCGGGATGTCGTTGGCGGCCCAGCGATCGGGATCGCGGGGGTTGAAGCGCCAGAAGAGCGAGGGCGCCCGGAGGTGCTGGCGAAAGGTGGCGAGGAGCGGGAAGATCTCGACGCACGCCGCCCAGGTGTCGAGGTTGTGGTGCTGGTGGTCCTCCATCTCGCCGGTGAAGACGTCGAGGTGGCGGTGGGCGAGGCGGCGGTAGCGGGGGCCCGGCTGGGCGGCGGCGAAGGCCCGGCAGAGGCGGCGGTAGGTCGCGTAGGCCGGGCGATCGCGGACGCTCGCGGGGATCACGGTGCCCATGAAGGAGTGGAGGTTGAGCCCCGCGTGGGCGTCGATCGTCGCGGCGAGCTCGGCGATCGCGGCGCTCTCGGGCTCGCTCAGCGGGTGGGGGCCGCGGTAGGTCGCCGCCCCGGGCTCGCTCGATCCGGCGCTCGGCAGGCGGCTCGGGGTCGCGCCCGGGGGCAGGGGGAAGTTGCGGTTGAGGTCGACCCCACGGGCGTTGGCCCGGAGCTCGGGGAGCCGCCCGATCCCGCCGCGCTCCCAGGTGCGGGCGTAGCCGTCGGGGTTGAGCGCCGGGACCACCCAGATCTCGGCGGCCTCGCGCAGCGGCGCGAGGTCGCTCTCCTCCGCGGCGAGGCGGCGGAGGAGGGTGAGGAGGAGGTAGGCGCCGATCAGCTCGACCCCGTGGATGTTGGCGCAGCAGAGCGCCCGTGGCCGCCCCGGGCCACCGCTGCTCGGGATCCGCAGCGCCCGCAGCGGCCGCCCCTCGACGCTCGTCCCATAGACGACGAGCTCGCCGCCCAAAGGGACGGCGAGCTCATCGAGCATGCGCTCGCGCCCCTCCGGCGAAGGATAGGGCGCGAGGCTCACGGCGCGGGGTCGGCCTCGGCGCTGAGGTGCTCCGCGGCCTCGGTGGCCTCTGCGGCGGCGACGCTGATCTCGGCGGCGGCCGCCGCATCGGCGGGGGCGTCGGCTGCGGGAGCGGCCTCGGCTGCGACCTCGGCCGGGGACTCCTCGGCGGGGGCGGGGGCGTCGGCCTCCGACTCAGCCTCGGCGCTCGCCGCCTCGGTCGCGGGCGCGCTCTCCTCGGAGGCCGCCTCCGCGGCGCTCTCCGACTCGGCCTCCGTGGCCTCGGCGTCCGCGCTGACCTCATCGGGATCGGCGGGCGGGGGCACCCGCAGCTCGCTCTTGGAGGCCTCCGGGCGGCTGACCGCGATCGTCACGCCGGCGATCTCGATCCCCTCGAGGATCCCGTGGATCCGATCGAAGTCGCTCTCCGGGGCCCGGAAGAGGGTGCTGGCGTCGCGGACGGTGAGGTCGCGGATCGCCCGACCCTCGAGCCCCAGGCGATCCTTGAGGATCGACCGGATCGTCGCCGCCTTCTGGCCGTGGGAGCGGCCGAGGTTGAGGCGGATCTTGACGAAGGCGTCGTCGGCGAGGGGCGGGCTCGGGGGCGCCGCGGGGGCCACGGGGGCGCTCGCCTCGTGGGCAGGGGCGGCCTTGCCCTCGGCGCTCGGCGCTTCGCTGACCTCGTCGACCTCGGCGACGGGCTCGCCCTTGTCGCCGAACTTCTCGTCCTCGAAGTCGTGGAAGGTGAAGCGCGAGGACCAGACCTCCCAGAAGTCCTTGTGCGGCGGGGCGGTGAGCTCGGGGACCTCGAGCGGCGCGGCCTTCTTGCGGCGACGACGACGGCGGCGCTTCTTCGGGGCTTCGCCGTCTGCGGCGGCCTCGCTGGTGGCCTCGGCCTCCGCCTCAGCCTCGTCCTCGTCGTCCTCCTCGGCCTCGGCCTCGGCCTCCACTTCGGCCTCGATCTCCGCCTCGACCTCCGGGGTCTCGGCCGCGACGGCGACCTCGACGACCGGTGCGGCCTCGACCGCCGCCGCGTTGCTGGCCTCGCTGGAGAGCTCCTCGATCTCCATCTCGTCGTGGAGCGAGTCGAGGACGGCCCGACGGCGCCCCTTGAGCGTGAGCTCGTCGAGCTCGTCGACCTCACCGAAGTGATCGCGGACGATGTCGAGCTCGCTCTCGTCGATGTCGATGACGATCTCTTCCTGGCTGACGCGCTTGGGCTTGCGGGCGGTCGTGGTCTTGGCCGCGCTGCCCCGGCGACGGCGACGACGGCGACGGCGTCCGCCGGCCTCGCCCTCGAGGCTGACCTCGGCCTCGCCCTCGGCCTCACCCTCGTCCTCGTCGCTCTCGGCCTCGCCCTCGCTGGGCTCCTCGGCCTCGCCGGCTTCGTCGGCCTCCGCCGCGGGGGCGGCGTCGGTCGCGGCGGCCTCGCCGGGCTCACGGCGGCGGCCCCGACGGCGACGACGGCGACGACGCTTGCGGCCCTCGCCCTCGGCGCCGGCCTCGGTCTCGACGCCCTCGGTCTCTGCGCCCTCGTCGGCGTCGCTCTCACCCTCGTCGCTCGAGACCTCGACGTCGGCGTCGGCGCTCTCGAGGTCGCCCTCCTGGGGCGCCACGGCGCTGGCCTCGAAGGTGCTGGCCTCGTCGGCGCGGACCTCGGCGGCCTGCTCGGCGGTTTCGTCCGTCGTCACCTCGGCGGCCGAGACGACGACCTCCTCGTCGCCCGCGGTGGCGGAGGCCTCACGACGCGGCCGCCGCTCGCGGCCCTCGCGGCCCTCGCGGCCCTCGCGGCCCTCGCGGTCGCCGCGGCGGCGCCGACGGTCGCGGTCACGACCACGCTCGCCACGCTCGCGCTCGCGCTCGCCACGCTCGCCACGCTCGCCACGCTCACCCTCGGGGCGCTCACCCTCGGGGCGCTCGCCCCGAGCAGCGCGCTCACCCTCGGGGCGCTCGCCCCGAGCAGCGCGCTCACCCTCGGTGCGCTCACCACGTGCGGTCTCGTCCTCGGGACGCTCGCTCCGGGGCCCACGCTCGCCGCGCTCGCGCTCGCCGCGCTCGCCGCGCTCGCCACGCCCGCGGCCGCGATCCCGGTCCCGATCCCGGTCCCGACCACGCCGGCCGCGATCCCGGTCCCGATCACCGCGGTCGCGGTCGCGGTCCCGCCGCGGTCCGCGACGCTCGCGGAGCTCGCCCTCGGCGGCGACCTCGGACTCGGCGGCGACCTCGCCCTCGACGGCGGCGCCTTCGCTCGCGCCGCCGTAGATCGGGGCGTTCTCGTCGCCCTCCTCGACGATCGGCGGCCGCGGACGCTGGGCCCGCATCGCCCGCTCGAGGAGGAGCGCGATCACCCGCTCACCGCGCGGATCACCCATGAGCCCGCGCGCGAGCATCACCCACTCCGGCGAGACCTGCTCGGGGAAGAGGCGCGAGATCTTGTCGAGCTTGTGCTCCATCCGCTCGGCCTGGAGCTGCTCCGGCGGCGGCAGGTGGCGCTCGTCGACCTTGATGCTCGGGTACTGGAGCTTGAGGTAGTAGAAGTTGCCGATGTCGCGGGGGCCGATCAGCGAGATCGCGGTCCCGCGGCGGCCCGCGCGGCCGGTGCGGCCGGTGCGGTGGACGTAGCTCTCGGCCTGCTCCGGGAAGGAGTAGTTGATCACGTGGGTGACGTGGGAGATGTCGATCCCGCGGGCGGCGACGTCGGTGGCGACCAGGAAGCGGAGCCGGTGCTCGCGCATCGCCGCCATCACCTTCTCGCGCTGGTACTGGGTGAGGTCGCTCGAGAGCGCCTCGGCCTCGAGGCCCTCGCGGTTGAGCACGTTGGCGACCAGCTTGGTCTCCTCGCGGGTGTTGCAGAAGATGATCGCCCGCGGCGGATCCTCGACGGTGAGGATGTCGAAGAGGTCGCGGGTGCGGACCATCCCCGAGATCATGTAGTAGCAGTGATCGATCTCGGCGGCGGCGACCGAGTCCCCCGAGAGCGTGATGTGCTCGGGGTCCTTCATGTAGCGCCGGGCGATCCGCTGGACGTCGCTCGGCAGGGTCGCCGAGAAGAGGCAGGTCTGGTGGGGCGCGGTGCAGGCGTCGAGGATCGACCGGATGTCCTCGAGGAAGCCCATCGAGAGCATCTCGTCGCACTCGTCGAGGATCACCGTGCGGACGTTCGAGAGGTCGAGCGAGCGCCGGCGGATGTGATCGAGGATCCGGCCGGGGGTGCCGACGACCGCGTGGACGCCGGCCTTGAGCGCGGCGAACTGCGGCTGCATCGCGGTCCCGCCGTAGACCGGCAGGAGGGCGATGTCGAGGTGGGCGGCGAGGCGGCCGAGCTCGTCGCAGACCTGCTTGGCGAGCTCGCGGGTCGGCAAGAGGACGAGGAGCTGGACGCCGGTCTCGGAGGCGGGCTTCGGGTCGAAGCGGGCGGCGAGCCAGGGGACGCAGAAGGCGCCGGTCTTGCCGCTGCCGGTGTGCGACTGGACCATCAGGTCGCCGCCCTCGACCAGGGGGCGGAAGGCCTGGGCCTGGACCGGGGTCGGCCGGATCCAGCCCATCGCCGTGATCGCCGAGTGGAGGCGGGGATCGAGCTCGAAGTCGTCGAAGGACTCGGGCTCGGTCGCCGTCAGCGGGCCGACGAGGTGGGTCTCGCCGGCGAGCACCGGGGCCTCGTGGCTCTCCGTCGAGGCGGCCGGGAGGGCGGGTGCCTCGGGGGCGGCGGGGAGCGCTGCCTCGGCCTCGGCCGGGGACGCATCCGCAGGCGCGCTCTGAGCGCTCTGAGCGCTCTGAGCCTCGGCGGCGTCGCTGGCGTCGTTTGCGTCGCTCGCCTCAGGGGCTTCGGCGGCGGCCGACGCTGCGCCCGGCTCCGCGGGGGCCTCGGTCGCGCTCTCTTGGGGGGTTGTCAGTGAAGCATTGGGGTCGCGATCCGGCGCGTGGCCGGACTCGGGGGGCTGGGCCATGTTGTAGGGGTCCTAGAGCCCGAGAAGTTCCTGGCGCGCATTTGCCTCGCGCTGGCTCCGGTCGAGATACGCGTCGAAGATCGCCGAGAGGCGATCGATCTTGCGTTCGATCTCGGAGTCCTGGGCAGAGCAGAGCGCCCGGGTCTCGTGGAGAAGAGTGGAAAATCGTTCACCCGCCGCGGTTCTCCGCGGGTGTCCTGGCCGGGTTGCTTGCTCGAGCAAGAGAACCAATCGATCACGGACAAGCTCCACGCGGTAGTCGCACCGAATCGATGCGGGGGAGTGACCTGGACGCTGCTGCGCCAGGCCGACGTAGACCCCAGAAAACACATAGATTCCGGTCACGATGCTGGCCAGAAGCCAAAACGTCGCGTTGATCCACCGACGGCGTGGTGATGGTGGGTTCAGTGCGCTGGCAGTGTCCCAGGCTTTGCAGGCCCGGTCAAGGCGAGTTCGCCCGGCGCGGACACGGCAGACCGACGCTAGTCGCGTGTGATGAACTTCACGAACTGCTCCTGGCTCGGCCGGAGGGTCGTGCTCCCCGGCCGTAGGCGCCGGATCTGGCAGGCCGGGGGGTCGCCCGCGGTCCGGTAGCAGGTCGCCTGGGCGCCGAGGTCGATCGCCATCCCCTCGAAGGAGAGGTCCGCCCAGCTCGCCATGTCGAGGGGGATCACCGTGGTGTTGGAGCTGAAACCATCGAGCTCGACGGTGACGAGCTGGCCCTGCTCGAGGACCAGGGGATCGTCGAGATCGGCGTAGGGGATCCCGCTGCGGACGTCGACCAGCGGCGAGTCCTCGCGGAGGTCGAGGATCTGGATCTTCGCCGGCCCGCCCTGGGAGCCGACCAGCGGGAGGGCGGTGACGAGGTAGACTCCGGGGTTGACCGGGACCACGAAGTCGCCCTCGCCGAAGGTCGCCTGGCTATAGAAGTAGGGGCCGAGGACGGTCGTGCCCTCCTCCTCTGGGAGTCGGATCCGCTCGGCGAGGACCACCGCCGAGGCGGTGCAGTCGCTGCTCTCGTCCTCGGGGTCGACCTTGCAGATCCCCTCCTCGAGGACCACCGAGCCGCGGACCAGCACCCGGTGGGGGAGGGTGCTCGGCGGCAGCTCGAGGGTGTCGGGCGCGACCTCGGCGTTGAGGAGGACCGAGCGGAAGATCGAGCCGACCCCCGGCTCGATCCGGAGCTCGTAGACGAAGGGGAGGTCGCTGCTGTAGGCGCCGGAGCTCAGGGGGAGCGCGCAGCCCTCGGCGGTGCAGGCGACGCCGGCGCGGGTGAAGCGGATCGAGGTCGGCTCGTCGACGCCGGGGACGTAGAGCGGCAGGCAGCCGGCCTGCTCCCACTCGCTGGGCTCGCCGGGCCCGGGCGGCTCCGGGAGGTTGTAGGTGCCGGCGGTCGACACCGTCGCCGACGGCGTGCAGGTGGTCGGCTTGGTCCCCGGGGTCGCGCTCGAGAGGCACTCGGTGCCGCAGCAGATGAAGGAGCCGACGCCGGTGGTGTGGAGGTTGGCGGGGGCGCCCGAGAGGGGGACGCTCACCGTCTGGGTCGGTCGCCAGTGGGGGAGGCAGAGCTTGCCGCCGAGCGGGGTCTCGGCCGGCTCCTCGCCCGGGGCGGCGGCCGCGAAGCTCGGCAGGAGCGAGTAGGAGAGGCGCGGGAGGCCGGACTCCGCCGACGGCTCGACGACCGCGACCAGCGGCAGCTCCTGGGCCTCCTCGACCGCGCCCTCGCAGTGGGTGTAGAGGAGCCCGTCGACCGTCGCGGTCCCGGCGATCGTCTTGACGTCGCCGCGGCGGAAGCCGATCACGTCGCGGAGATCGAGCGCGCAGCGCTTCTGCGGGAGGTAGCAGGCCTGGCCGACCGGGCACTCCGAGTCGCTCTCGCAGCCGCAGTACTTCGCCCCGGCGTCGGGCTTGATGCAGGTGTTGGGCGCCGGGCAGTTCTGGTCGCTGCTGCAGGAGATCTTCGCCGGCGGCGGCTGGATCGTCGCCGGTGAGGTGACCCCGCCGCCGTAGCGGAGGGTGACGCTCGACGAGATCCCGTCGAGGTCGTCGGTCGGCTCGCCGGCCTTGGAGAGGACGAAGATGTCGCCGGTGACCCGGCGGTTGCACTCGCGGGTGACGTCGACCGTGATGTTGTGCTCGGCCGCCTCGGGGATCTGATCGCGCCGGAGGATCCGGTGGATGATCCCGAAGGTCGCCTCGCCGTCGGTCGGCGGCTTCAGCTCGATCGTCACCGGCCGATCGCCGTCGTAGTCGCCGGCGCTGTAGTGGGGCCAGGGGGTGACGAGCGGCGCCTCCGGGAGCGCCTCCATCGTCATCGGATCGACGAGGGGGTAGGTGAAGCTCAGGGAGTGGGCGCTCTGGCCGATCCGCGAGGGCTGCGAGATCGTCAGCTGGGTGTTGAGCGGCTCCCACTGGGTCTCGCCGGCGTCCTGGCTGGCGAAGTAGTCGATCTCGCGGAGGGTCAGCGAGAGGGTGTCGCGGACGCCGGGGAAGAGGGGGTCCGAGCCCCGGTTGGCGACCGAGACCCGGTAGCGCGAGGGGGTGCGGGTGGTCACCCGCTCGACCGCCGCGTCGGTGCCGCGGACGTCGACCCGGAACGACGAGGCGGCCTCGCGGACGTCGAGGCCGAGGAGCGGCCGCGGGGGCAGGGTCGCCTTGAGGCAGACGTTCCCCTGATCGATCGCGCAGACCTCACCGGCCACGACGTCGCACTCGTCGTCGCTCTGGCACTCGACGCTCTTGGGCTCGGGCGCGAGGGAGGAGCAGGCGGCGGCGAGGAGCCCGGCGAGCGCGGGGGGGCCGGCGCTGCGGAGGCCGCGGCGCGGCCTCACAGCGGCTCCTCGGGGGCGATGCACTCGCCGTCGCAGGTCGCGGAGCCGCTCTCGGCGCAGAAAAAGACGTAGGTGAGGACGTCGAAGGTCGCGCCCGCGGCGAGGTCGGGGACGCCCTCCTGGATCGTCTGGAGCCCGTCGTCGTCGGGGGTGAACCAGGGGCGGTCGGTGACGATCACCGAGAGCGAGTGGAAGCCCGGGCTCAGCGGGGTGTCGATCGCCCCGTTGCAGAGGTCGAAGGGGCGGAACTCGTTGCCGAGGGTGAGCTCGCGGAGGAGCGGATCGGGGCGGCCGATCGGCTGGTAGTCGATGCTCGCGGCCCGCGGCAGCGGCTCCTGCGGGTTGACGAAGTTCCGGTAGCGGACCGAGTCGTGGGGCTTGGCGTTGGTCGGCGTGTAGTCGAGGAGGAGCGCGGCGAAGATCTCGTCGGGCTCGTTCTGGGCGTCGAGGTCGCGATCCTCGATGTAGATCGAGAAGGTCGGCTGCGCGCCGGCATCACCCTGTCCCTTGGGACAGGAGCAGAAGGCGTAGAGCGGGTTCGAGGGATCGAGGAAGTGGGGGAGGACGTTGCGCGGATCGTCGGGCGGCGGCTGCGGGCACTCCTCGAGGGGATCGGTCTCGGGGTCGTCGCAGGCCTCGCTCGCCTCGACGGTGAGGCGCAGGGGCTCGACGATCCGGACCGCGTAGCGGTTCGAGATCGTCTCGTCCTTGATGATGATGTCGCGGTCCGGGATCACGCAGGCGGCCGCGAGGGCGGCCGCGAGGGCCGCGAGGGGGAGCGCGAGGGCGACGGCGCGGGCGCTCATCGGCTCGACTTCTCCTCCTTCTCGAGGTGGCGGAAGATCGTCCGCGGGTCGACCCCGAGGTCGCGGGCGGTCTTGGTCCGGTTGCCGTTGTTGAGCGCCAGCACCCGGTTGATGTAGGAGCGCTGCCAGAGGTCGCGGGCCTCGGTGAGCGGCAGGATCTCGTCGCCGAGATCGCTGACCTCGACGATCGACGCGCCGCTCGGATCCTGGCTCGGGACCTCGATCGCCAGGTCGAGATCGCGGGCGGTGAGGGTCGGCCCGTCGGCGAGGACCAGCGCCTTCTTGATGTGGTTCTCGAGCTGGCGGATGTTGCCCGGCCAGGAGAAGCGGAGGAGCGCCTTGAGGGCCGAGGGATCGAAGGCCTTCGAGGGATCGAGCTCGCGGCCGAACTCCTTGCCGTAGCGGCCGACGAGGTAGCGGGCGATCAGGATCACGTCGTCGCCGCGGTCGCGGAGCGGCGGCAGGTGGACGTTGATCACGTTGAGGCGGTGGTAGAGGTCCTCGCGGAAATTGCCCTCGGCGACCTCCCTCTGCAGGTCGCGGTTGGTCGCCGCGACCACCCGGATGTCGAGGGGGATCGCCCGGTTCTCGCCGAGGCGCTGGACCGCCTTCTCCTGGAGGACCCGCAGGAGCTTGACCTGCATCGCCAGCGGCAGCTCGCCGATCTCGTCGAGGAAGATCGTCCCCTTGTCGGCCGCCTGGAACTTGCCGATCTGGTTGGCGACCGCGCCGGTGAAGGCCCCCTTGATGTGGCCGAAGAGCTCGGACTCGATCAGGTTCTCGGGGATCGCCCCGCAGTTGACCGTGATCATCGGCCCCTTCGCCCGCGGCGAGCGCTCGTGGATCTCGCGGGCGATCAGCTCCTTGCCGGTGCCGGTCTCGCCGGTGACCAGGACGGTGACGTCGATCCCGGCGACCTTGTCGACCCGCTTGTAGACCTCGATCATCTGCGGGCAGGAGCCGATGATCTGGCCGAAGCGGACGTTCTCGAGGCGCTCGGCGAGGCCGGCGCTCTCGGTCCGCACCTCGCTCAGGACCTTGGCGCTCTTGATGAAGAGCGCGGCCTGGGCGGCGAAGACCTTGAGGGTCTCGAGGTCGGCCTTGTTGAAGAGGGCGATCGCGTTGTCGTTGCCGACGTAGATCAGCCCGAGGAGCTCGCCGCGGACGATCAGCGGCACGCACATCACGCTCGAGAGCTTGAGCGCGATCACCGAGAGCGAGTTGTTGAAGCGCTTGTCGCTGAGGGCGTCGCTGATGATCGCCGGCTGGCGGGTGCTGATCACCTCGCGGATGATGTTGTCCGAGAGGAGCTGCGAGGGGTCGTCGACCGGCTGGCGGTCGAGGTGGCGGGCGACCCGGATCGTGTACTTGTCGCCGTCGGCGAGGACCAGGAAGCCCTTGCGGGCCCGCGAGAGCGCGACCACCTGGTCGATGAGCTCGTTGAGGAGATCGTCGAGGTCGCCGTCCGGCCGGAGGAGGAGCTCGGAGAAGCTCTGGAGGCGCTTCATCGCCTCGATCTCCTGCTTCGCGGTGTCCTGGGGGGCGAGCGGCTTGGGCTCGGGGGCGTCGACCGCCGAGAAGATGATCTCGTGGCCGCCGAGGGTGATGATGTCGCCGTGCTTGAGCTCGTGTGAGCGGGTCTTCTTGCCGCGGACGTAGAAGACGTTGGCCCGGGCGGTCGAGTCGAGGACGAAGCGGCCGGGCTCGTGGGTGAGGGTGCAGTGGGCGGGCGCGACCTCGTCGCCGCTGAGGACGAGGTGAGACTCCGGCGAGGAGCCGATCGAGATGAGCCGCCGGGTCAGCGGGAAGCGCTGCGTGGCGCCGTCGGGGCCGGTGTACTGCAGATGGGGCATGGTGCTCGGGGGACTAGAAGCGGAGCGTCAGGCCGAGGCCACCGCCGCCGGGGATGAACGCGGGGTGGGGACGCGCCTGGAGGTTATCACGCCGGCGCGCGCGGGATTGTCGGCGCTTCTTTGCGCCTGGGCCGGACGGCGCCGGCGGCTCGGCGGCCTCGCCCTCGGCCTCGAGATCCGCGCGCCGGACCCGGCTGGTCGTCACCGTCTGGTAGGGCTCAAAGAGGACCTGCGCGAGGACGACGTCGACGACCATGAGGCCGATGAAGGTGATCCCGAGGCCGGTCTCGGCGTCGCGCCGGGTGAGGAGCGCCTCGGGGTTGCTGACGTTGCACTGGAGCGACTCCGGCGCGAAGCCCTTGGTCCGGGTGCACTGGGTGTTGCGGACGATCAGGAGCGCGAGCCCGGCCCCGCCGGCCGCGAGCTCACCGGCGAGGAAGCCGGCGCCGAGCGCCTTGTTGCCGCTGTAGAAGTGGCCGACCCCGAAGGGGATGAGCGCGAGCGCGCGGTTGCGGGCGACCTTCTCGCGGACCTCGATCTCCTGCTCGCCGAAGGCCTTCTTGAGCGCCTCGTGGTCGCCCTGGAGGCGATCGTGGCGGACCTTTAGGTCCTCGAGGTCGGCGTTGCAGGAGGCCCGCTCGGCCAGGCACTCGTCGAGCTTGGCCCGCTCGTATTGCTCGCGGAGCTGGTTGTAGAGGTCGTAGAGCGGCTGCCCGTGGGTGTCGGGCGGCGGCCGCCACTCGGGGTCGGCGTCGAAGAGGCGGCTGATGTAGTTGGTCGCCTGCTGGGCCCGGATCGCCGAGTCGAGGCTCTCGTCGAGGAGGGTCGCGTCGGCGAGGTAGCGGAGCGCGGTCTCGGTGAGGAGGGGGTCGCTGAGGACCCGGCCGTCGGTGATCAGCGGCTCCAGGAGGGAGCGCACGGCGATGTAGTTGCCCGCCGCCCAGGCCTTGAGGGCGGCGTCGACCGTCGCCCCGTCGTCCATCGGCGCCCGGGTGGCGGGCTCGGCCGCCTTCCCCTTGGCGGGACGGCCCGGCGCGGCCGCGGCGGCGCCGGGGGAGGCCAGCGCGAAGGCCAGCGTGCAGGCGGTGAGGAGGCGGCCGATCGTCACCCTCGGGGCTCCACGGGAAGCGCAGACTAGCCCAAAAGTCCGCGCCTGTGGGGGGCGCGATCGCGCCCTGGGCGGAGCTGGGCCGGGGACGGGCGCCTATTCGCTGTGCGACTTGAGGTCGACGTCGATCTGGTTGTCGCCGGGCTGGATCGACACCTTGTCGACCTTGGGGGCGTAGCCCGAGGACTTGAAGCGGAGCTGGATGTAGAGCTGGTCCTGATCCATCGGGATCTGCGGGAAGGAGGCGCCCTCGACGATCAGGTGGGGCTTGGCGTCGGGGCAGGGGGGGCCGCTCACGCACTCGGCGGTGGTGTTCGGGGGCGCCCCCCGGAAGCGGAGGAGCGCCGGCTTGCGCTTGGCCTGGAGGGCGATCTTGGCCCCCGGGCGGCACTCCTCGCGGCTGATCGAGCGGTAGCCGAAGTAGCGCGAGCCGGTCAGGTTGACGGTCACCTGGGCGTCGCTGAAGGCGATCGGGTGCTCGAGGGAGTCGAGGCGCTCGGTCTTGCCGGCGTACTTGAGGTTGTAGGTGGCGGCCACCGCCCGTGGGATCCCGCTGATCGTCAGGGTGCAGGAGGCCTCCTTGCTCGCCGGCGGGTTCCCCTTGGGCGGCCGGGTGCTGAGCTTCTTGGTCGGCGTCGGCGCGGTCGCGCCGGCGGTCTCGGCCGGCTCGCTCCCCTGAGTGGTCGCCGGCGCCGCCTCGGTCGCCGCGCCCGCGTCGGTGGTCCGGATCGGCTTGCCCTTCTTCTCGTCGGTCGGCGGATCGACCGCGCCCTTGATCGGCTTGCCGCCGCCGACCAGCGGGGCCGCGACCTCGCCGGGTCGGGTGTCGGCCGCCCGCTCCGCCGGCGGATCGGGCATCGAGAGCGCGAGGACCACGCCGGCGGCGACCAGGCCGAAGCCGGCGAGCGCCGAGGCGCCGATCACCATCGCCCGGATCCGCCGCTCGCGGGTGCGGAGGCGGCCGAGGAGCGAGCGGGCCTCGCGGTTCTCGGGCTCGAGCTCGAGGGCGCGGCCGAGGAGGCGGATCGCCCGGGCGCTCTGGTGGTCGCGGATCGCCGCCGACGCCCGCTCCATGAGGGCGGCGCAGACCCGACCGTTGAGGGCGGCGGCGTAGCCCTCGTGGTCCTGGAAGTAGGCCATCACCTCGTCCTGGGTCGCCGGCACGCCGGCCTCGCCGAGGTAGCCCTCGAGCTCGGCGGCGAAGGCCTCCGCGCTCTGGAAGCGCTGGTCGGGGTCGCGGGCGAGGGACTTGGCGATGATCGCCTCGAGCTCGTCGTCGACCAGCGAGCAGATCGACGCGGCCGGGGGGTAGACCGCGTCGGCGATCCGGCTCAGGACCTCGTGGGGGTTGCGGCCGGAGAAGGGGAGCATCCCGGTCGAGAGCTGGTAGAGCATGATGCCGACCGCGAAGAGGTCGGTGCGGGCGTCGAGGGGGCGGCCGCTGATCAGCTCGGGGGCCATGTAGGCCGGCGATCCGAGGAGCTGGCCGGTCATCGTCAGCTTCTGGTGATCGATGATCTGGGCGATCCCGAAGTCCATCAGCTTGAGGCAGCCGTCGCTCCGGATCATCACGTTCTCCGGCTTGATGTCGCGGTGGACGACGTCGGAGCGGTGGGCGTGGGCGAGGGCGACGCAGAGGCGGTGGATCAGCAGGGCCGCGAGGATCGGGTGGGGCCGCCAGCGCTCGTCGAGCCACTGCCGGAGGGTCATCCCGTGGATGAACTCGGTGACGAGGTAGCTCTCGGTCGCGTCCTCGCCGGAGTAGTCGAAGATCTCGAGGATGTTCTCGTGGCGGAGCTTGGCGACCGTGAGGGCCTCGCGGCGGAGGCGGAGGCGCGACTCCTCGCGGTCGGCGAGGTGGGGGTGGAGGACCTTGATCGCCACCTCGCGCTGGAGCACGGTGTCGCGGCCGCGGTACACGACCGCCATCCCCCCGTGGCCGACCTCGCTCTGGATCTCGTACTTGTCGAGCCTGGTTCCGACGAGTGTGGGCATCCGGGGTCCTTCACGCGGCGGCAGCGCTCGCCGCCGTCACCCGACCATGGCAAGCCTTACTACATTCCTGGGGCCTGGGGGGAGCCCGGCGGGCGGGGGACGCGGGCGCGCGCCGCTGGACAAGGGCATTAGACACCGGGGTCGCTGCGGCTTCCGGATCGCGCCCAGAGCTGCCTCAAGATCGCGGGATGGCGCTCTGGCCGCCCAGGGCGCGGGCAGGGGCGCGCGAGGGCAGGGCTGCGCGCCGTGAGCGCGCCGGCAGACAAGGGGCCGCCCCCTGTGCTAGTCGAGGATCCCCGACGAGCACCATGTCGCAACGCCGTTTCGAGCCGGCCTCCCCCGGCGCAGCCGTGCCCACGACCGCGCTCTCGATGATCGACGCCCGGGTCGCGGCGACGCCCGACCGACCGGCCCTCCGCTTCCGCCGCGGCGAGCTCTGGCAGACGCTCACCTGGCGCGACTGGGATCTCGCCAGCCGTCGCCTCGCGCTCGGCCTCCGCGGTCGCTGCGGGGTCGCCCCGGGCGATCGCGTCGCCCTCTGCGCCGACAACTGCGTCGAGTGGGCGCTCGCGGATCTGGCGATCGCCCGGGCCGGGGCGATTTCGGTGCCGATCTTCCCGACGGTCACCGGCGCGCAGGCGCGGGCGATCCTCGCCGACAGCGGTTGCGTCGCGGCGATCGTCGACCAGGGCGAGCGGGTCCGGCGGCTCCTCGCGGCCGAGGGCCCGGCGCTGACGCTCCGGCACCTCATCCTCACGGGCCGCGACCAGCGCGGCCCCGGCCTGGAGGGCGCGGGGGCGGTCGGCGTCACGGTGACCGATCTCGACACCCTCGACGAGGACGGCGCGGGCGCGGGCGCCGACGCCTGGGAGGCCCTCGACGCCCTCGGCGCGGCCCTCGGCGCCGACGACGAGTTCACCTGGGTCTACACCTCGGGGACCACCGGCGGGCCCAAGGGGGTGGTGCTCAGCCACCGCAGCCTCTGCCACGAGTGCTGGGCGGTCGGCCACGCGGTCGCGGTCTCGGCCCGCGACGAGCACCTGATGATCCTCCCGCTCGCCCAGATCTTCGCCCGCCACATGCTCTGGGGGTCGATCGCCTGGGGGGCGGTGACCTCCTTCGGCGGCGGCCCCCAGACCCTCGAGGACGACCTCCAGGCGATCGCGCCGACCTTCTTCGCCGGCGTCCCGCGGATCTACGAGCGGGCCTACAACCGGATCGAGACCGACATCCGCCTCGGCGGCGCGCTCCGCCGCGGGGCGCTCGAGTGGTGCATCGACGTCGGCCGCGAGGTCTCCGAGCTCCGCCGACGGGGACGGACGCCGGCGCCGCGGCTGGCCGCCCGCCACCGGGTCGCCGAGCGGGTCCTCTTCCGGCCGATCCGGGCCCGCTTCGGCGGCCGCCTGCGCTTCTGCATCTCCGGCGGCGCCCCCCTCAGCCGCGAGATCGCCGAGTTCTTCGACGCCCTCGGGGTCCTCATCCTCGAGGGCTACGGCCTCACCGAGAGCTGCGGGGCGGCCCACGTCAACCGCCCCGATCGCTACCGCTTCGGCACCGTCGGCCCGGCCCTGCCGGGGGTCGAGACCCGGATCGCCGTCGACGGCGAGATCCTCCTGCGGGGCCCGGGGGTGATGCGCCGCTACCACGGTCACCCAAGGGACACGGCGGCGGTGGTCGACGACCAGGGCTGGCTCCACACCGGCGACCTCGGCATGATCGACGACGGCTTCCTGCGGATCACCGGCCGCAAGAAGGACATCATCATCACCGCCGGCGGCCGGTCGATCGCCCCGCAGATGATCGAGAAGCGGCTGGCGAGCGTCGAGGGGATCGCCCAGGTGATGGTCTACGGCGATCGCCGGCCCTTCCTGGTCGCCCTGGTGGCGATCGACGAGGCGGTGATGCGGGCGCTGGCCGAGCGCGAGGGCCTGAGCGCCCGGACCCACGCCGAGCTCGCCCGCCACCCGCGGATCCGCCAGGTGGTCCAGGGGCACGTCGACGCGATCAACGCGGCCCTCGCGCCGCACGAGGCGATCAAGCGCTTCGCCCTCCTGCCGGCGCCGCTCCGCGAGCGCGAGGGGGAGCTGACGCCGACCCAGAAGGTCCGCCGCGAGGTGGTCGCCGAGCGCTACGCCGATCTCCTCGAGGGGCTCTACGTCGGCCACCCGGGGCCGCCGCGGGCGGGGCGTGGGGGGCCAGAAGCGGCATGAGTGCGGCGTGAGTGCGGCGTGAGTGCGGCCTGAGCCGGCCCCTCAAAAAATCCCCTTGACCTCCCGCGCGAGCCGGGATACCTACCCGCTCCACCCCGGCGACGGGGTGTCACCCCACCGGCCCGACCAGGCCAAACCCACAGGATCGTAGCTCAGGGGTAGAGCGCTGCCTTGACACGGCAGAGGTCGGCGGTTCGAAACCGCCCGGTCCTATCCAGAGAGCCCGGAGCCGCCGCTCCGGGCTCTTTTGCGTTGGTTCGCCGCAGCCCTCGTTCGTCGCCAGGAGCGTGACACCTGGCCCGGTCGACGGTAGATCAGCGGAGCCATGTCCGAGCACGAGCAAGAGATCCGCCACATGATCGACCCCAGCGTCCCCGAGCTGACGCCGCTGGAGACCATGCGGCACAGCGCGGCCCACGTGATGGCGGACGCGATCAAGCGCCTCTGGCCGGACGCCCGCCTCGCCTTCGGCCCGCACACCGAGGACGGCTTCTACTACGACATCGAGATGGGCCACCGCCTGGTCCCCGAGGACTTCGAGAAGATCGAGGCGAAGATGGCGGAGATCGTCGCCGGCAAGCACCCCTTCGTCCGCGAGGAGATCGACCGCGCCGAGGCGATCGCCCTCTTCGAGGGGATGGGCGAGCGCTTCAAGGTCGAGGCGATCGCCGCGATCCCCGAGGGCGCGGCCCTCACGCTCTACCGCAGCGGCGACTTCGTCGACCTCTGCCGAGGCCCCCACGTCGCCGACACCGGCCAGGTCAAGGCCTTCAAGGTGATGAGCATCGCCGGCGCCTACTGGCGCGGCGACGAGAAGGGGCCGATGCTCCAGCGGGTCTACGGGACCGCGTTCCCGAGCCGCAAGGAGCTCAAGGTGCACCTCGAGATGATCGAGGAGGCCAAGCGCCGCGACCACCGCAAGCTCGGCCGCGAGCTCGGCCTCTTCGCCTTCGATCCGATCGCCCCGGCGAGCCCCTTCTTCACCGGCAAGGGGGCCGCGGTCTACAACCTCCTGCAGGCCTACGTCCGCAAGCTCTACGTCCGCTACGGCTACGAGGAGATCATCACCCCGCAGATCTTCGACATGGAGCTCTTCCACACCAGCGGCCACTACGAGCACTACAAGGACAACATGTTCGCCTGCACGATCGACGAGCGGGAATTCGGCGTGAAGCCGATGAACTGCCCCGGTCACTGCGTGCTCTTCCGGCAGAACCGCCGCTCCTACCGCGAGCTCCCGGTCCGCTTCGCCGACTTCGGCCGCCTCCACCGCTACGAGCGGGCGGGCGTGACTCACGGCCTCACCCGGGTGCGGACCTTCTGCCAGGACGACGCCCACATCTTCTGCACCCCGGAGCAGGTCGGCCAGGAGATCAGCGGGGTCACCCGGATGATCCTCGAGTGCTACCGGACCTTCGGCTTCGAGGAGCTCGAGATCGAGGTCTCGACCCGGCCGGAGTCCTTCCTCGGCGAGCTCGAGACCTGGAACCGGGCTGAGGACGCCCTCAAGGCCGCGCTCGACCGCGAGGGGCTCACCTACGTGATCAACGAGGGCGACGGCGCCTTCTACGGCCCCAAGATCGACTTCAAGGTCCGCGACGCGCTCCGCCGCTCCTGGCAGCTCGGGACCATCCAGCTCGACTTCCAGCTCCCGCAGCGCTTCGGCCTCGAATTCGTCGACCACGGCGACGGCCGGACCCGGCCGGTGATGATCCACCGGGCGATGCTCGGCTCGCTCGAGCGCTTCTTCGGGGTCTACCTCGAGCACATCGCCGGCCGCTTCCCGCTCTGGCTGGCGCCCGTGCAAGTCGGGATCCTGCCGATCGCCGACCGCCACCATGGGTGGGCCGAGGCGGTCGCCAGCGCCCTGCGCGGTCGTGGGATCCGGGCTGAGGTCGATCTCCGGAGCGAGAAGCTCGGCCACAAGATCCGTGAGGCGACGCTCCAGCGGGTGCCGGTGATGCTGGTCCTCGGCGACAAGGAGGTCGAGGGGCAGGGGGTGGCCGCCCGCACCCTCGACGGCAAGACCGGGCCCCTCGAGGCGCTCGCGGATTTTGTCGACCGGCTGGCCGCTGAGGCGGCGATCCCTGCTTGACGCCCGCTGAAAAAAGTCTACACACTGGCGCTCGATTGCGGGGGCCCCGCGGCGCGGGGGTCTCGCCATCGCCGATTCAATTCTTACAGGAGTAGCGACTCATCGCTCGCAGAAGTCCCAAGCCCAAGCCGCGTGCAGAAACCCACCGCGTCGGTCGGCGCATCCGTGTCAAGGAGGTGCGCGTCATCGATGAGAAGGGCGAGCAGCTCGGCATCATGCAAACCCAGGACGCGATGGCGCGGGCCGAAGAGGTCGGTCTGCAGCTCGTCGAGGTCAATCCCAAGGCGGTGCCTCCCGTATGCAAGATCATGGACTACGGGAAGTTCAAGTACGAGTCCGCCAAACGGGATCGCGAGGCCAAGAAGCACCAGAAGTCGACCGAGCTGAAGGAAGTCAAGTTCCGGCCGAAGACCCACGACCACGACTTCGACTTCAAGTGCCGCCACGCGCGTCGCTTCATCGAGGACGGCGACAAGGTCAAGCTGGTCGTCCAGTTCCGCGGCCGCGAGATCACCCACCCGGAGACCGGGCGGGCGGTCCTCGAGCGGGTCTGCAAGGAGCTCGCGGACTGCGCCACCGTCATCCAGGTCGCCCAGATGGAGGGCAACCGGATGAACATGGTCCTCGCGCCGAAGGCCCGCCGCGACGCGCCGAGCCCCCGCCCGGCGCGCCCGCGGGTCCAGGAGAACGCGCCGACCCAGGCGCATGGTGATCGCGGCGAGGCGCCCGAGCACGACGAGGATGACGACGACGACGATCTCGACGACGACGACCTCGACGATGACGAGGACGACGACGACGACGACGACGACGCCAGCGACGCCGCCGAGGCGAGCGCCGACTAGTCGTCCGAACCCGGCGCCGCAGCCGCGGCGCTGGGGGTCGTATCCTGCGGACCGGAACCACGAGCCCGGCGACGAGATCGACCGAATCCCGGCGATCTGCCCCGGCGGGGTGAGTCACCTCGCTCCCGCCCACCGCGGGAGGCCCCCCGGCCCCCCGATTCCCCCTTCACCGCCCGCCAGGGCGCTCCGGCGCCCAAATCAGAGCCCCCCGTCGGCGGCGGGTCAGGCTCCTCACGGCAGGCAAAAACCCCGCGAAGCTCGCGCCCACGCTCTTGCTTGCCAGCGCGCGCTGGGGTACATAACCCGCCCTTTTTGGAAGGCCGCCATGTCGTCCAGCAAGCAAAAGTCGCACTCCGGCGCGAAGAAGCGGTTCCGCTTTACCGGTACGGGTAAGGCCAAGCGCAAGTTCTCGCACAAGAACCACATCCTCACGAAGAAGCACGCCGACCGCATCCGCAAGCTCCGGGGCATGACCATCGTCTCGGACGAGGATCAGAAGCGGGTCGAGCGTCTCCTTCCCAACGGAAGATAGGATAGAGAGTCATGCCGCGCGCAAAACGTGGGTTTAAGGCCCGTCGTCGCCGTAACCGGATCATGAAGGCCGCCAGCGGCTTCGTTGGTCGTCGCTCCCGCACCTTCCGCCGCGCCCTGGACGCCGTCCACAAGGCGTGGGCGCACGCCTACCGCGGTCGCAAGCACAAGAAGCGGAACATGCGGCGCCTCTGGATCGTCCGGGTCAACGCCGCTGCTCGGACCAACGGCCTGAGCTACAGCCGCCTCATCGAGGGCCTCGGCAAGGCCGGGATCGAGCTCGACCGCAAGATCCTCGCCGAGCTCGCGGTCGCCGACGCCGGCGCCTTCGCCCGCGTCGCCGAGTCCGCCCGGGCTGCCCTCTAGGCCAGGTCAGGCCGCATGCTCGTCCGCCTCCAAGCGGAGCAGGAGCGCCTCCTCGCCGCCCTCGCTGAGGTCGCGGACGAGGATGCGCTCTATCAGCTCCAGGTCGCCTACCTCGGCAAGAAGGGCTCGATCACCGCGCTCTCGAAGGAGCTCGGGCGGGTCTCACCGGATGAGCGCAAGCGCCTCGGCGCCGAGCTCAACCGGGCCAAGGCGGCGATCACCGAGGCCCTCGAGGGGCGCCGAGAGGCGCTCCTCGCCGAGGCGCGGGCGCGCGATCTGGCGCGGGTCGAGGACCTGACGATGCCGCCCCGGCGGCCGCCCTTCGGGACCCTCCACCCCCTGACGATCGCCCGGCGGGCGCTGATCCAGACCTTCCGGCGGATGGGCTTTGACGTCGCCGAGGGGCCGCACGTCGAGCACGCGAACTACAACTTCGACGCGCTCAACTTCCAGCCCGATCACCCGGCCCGCGACATGCAGGACACCTTCGGCGTCCGCGACCGCCGCGGCGCCGGGGACCTCGTCCTCCGCACCCACACCTCGCCGGTGCAGATCCGGGCGATGCTCCAGCGGACCCCGCCGGTCCGGATCATCGCCCCGGGGACCGTCTTCCGCTGCGACGACGACGCGACCCACTCGCCGATGTTCCACCAGATCGAGGGGCTCTACGTCGACCGCGGGGTGACGATGGCCGACCTCAAGGCGACGATGATCCAGTTCACGGCCGCGTTCTTCGGCCGCGCGCTCGACATCCGCCTTCGGCCCTCGTACTTCCCCTTCGTCGAGCCCGGCGCCGAGCTCGACATGCAGTGCCCCTTCTGCGGGCGCGCCCGCGGGCAGACCTGCTCGGTGTGCAAGGGCGCCGGCTGGATCGAGCTCGGCGGCTCCGGGATGGTCCACCCGGCGGTCTTCGAGGCCGTCGGCGTCGACCCCGAGGTCTACACCGGCTGGGCCTTCGGCTTCGGCATCGATCGGATGGCGATGCTGATGTACCAGATCCCCGATCTCCGGCAGATGTTCGACGGCGACATCCGCTTCCTCCAGAGCTTTCCGGGCTAGCCCCTAGCGATCGGCCCCGCACCTCGGGCGCGGGGCCTCGAGATCGAGAGCGCCCGAGAGAGCGAGCGAGCACGATGCGGATCTCCTGGCAGTGGCTGACCAGCCTCCTCGACCTCCCCGAGGCCGCGCGCCCGAGCGCCGAGGGCCTCGCGGCGATCCTCACCAGCGTCGGCCTCGAGGTCGACGGGATCGAGCGGGTGGGGGAGGGCGTCCAGGCGATCATCGTCGGCGAGATCCGGGGCAAGGAGCCCCATCCGCGCGCCGATCGGCTGACGGTGGTCGCCCTCTTTGACGGCGCCGAGACCCTCCAGGTGGTCTGCGGGGCCCAGAACCTGCCGCCCGTCGGGGGCAAGGTCGCCTTCGCGCCGGTCGGCGCCAGGCTCCCGAACGGGATGGAGATCGGCGCCCGCGAGGTCCGCGGGGTCGCCTCCAACGGGATGATCTGCTCGGAGACCGAGCTCGACATCGGCACGGACGACGACGGGATCCTGATCCTCCCGGAGAGCTGGCCGGCCGGCGCCAGGCTCTGCGACCAGGTCCCCGGGATCGTCGACGCGATCCTCGAGATCGGCGTCACCCCCAACCGCCCGGACGCGCTCGGCCACGTCGGCGTCGCCCGTGACGTCGCGGTCAAGCTCCAGTGCGGGCTCCGCCTCCCCGAGCTCCGCGCCCCCGAGGTGCCGACCGAGCCCTCGCTGGTGACGATCGACGCGCCCGCCCGCTGCGGCCGCTACCTCGGCTTCGTCGTCGACGGCGTCGAGGTCGGGCCCTCACCGCTCTGGATGCGGGTCCGCCTCCATCGCCTCGGCCTCCGGGCGATCAACAATTGCGTCGACATCACCAACTTCGTCCTCTTCGAGCAGGGGCAGCCGCTCCACGCCTTCGATCGCCGCCGCCTCGCCGAGGGGCGGGTGGTCGTGCGGATGGCCGGCGCCAGCGAGCCCTTTGACGCGCTCGACGGCTCGAAGCACGAGCTCAGCGCCGACGACCTGGTGATCGCCGACGCGTCGATCCCCCAGGCGCTCGCCGGGGTGATGGGCGGCGCGCGCTCGATGGTCGAGGCCGGCACCTCCGAGCTCCTCCTCGAGGTCGCGTGGTTCCAGCCCTCGGGGATCCGCGCGAGCGCCCGCCGCCACGCGCTCTCCTCCGACTCGAGCTACCGCTTCGAGCGCGGGGTCGATCACGGCGAGGGCCTCGATCGCGCCGCCCTGCGGGCGCTCCAGCTCCTGGGCGAGCTGGCCGGAGGGACATGTCGTGCCAAGGCCGAGGGCCGCGGCGAGGTGCCGGCGCGGCCGCGGATCGTCCTCCGCCTCGCCCGGGTCCATCACCTCCTCGGGATGCCGGTCGGCCCCGCCGAGGCCCTGCGGATCCTCCAGGGGCTCGGCGTCGAGGTCGAGCATGCCGAGCCGGTCACCCCCTGGACCTGCGTCGCCCCGAGCCACCGGCCGGATCTCCAGCGCGAGGTCGATCTCATCGAGGAGCTGATGCGCTTCCACGGCCTCGACGATCTGCCGGCCGAGGCGACCGTCCCGAGCGCGCCGGCGGACGAGCGCCCCGACCCGCGGGCCGACCTCCGGGATCGGCTCACGGACGCGCTCCGCGAGGTCGGCCTCCACGAGCTGGTCGCCTACGCCTTCACCCACCCCGACAAGCTCCGCCCCTTCCTCGGGCCCGGCGGGGAGGCGGCGATCGTCCACCTCCAGAACCCGCTGCGGGTGCCGCTCTCGGTGATGCGCACCCACCTGATCCCCGACCTCCTCGACGCCCTCGAGGTCAACGTCGCCCGCCATAGCCACCCGCTCCGCCTCTTCCAGGTCGGCCGGGTCTACGCCTGGCGGTCGGAGGTCGGCGAGGCGGGGGCGATCGATCCGCGGCGGGCCGCCGATCTCGAGGTGATCGACGCGCTCCTCCCCGAGGAGCGTGAGGAGGCGGCGATCCTCCTCCACGGCGGCGAGGCCGAGGACGCGCGCGCGGCCGTCGGCGCGCTGGTCCACGCGCTCGCTCGCCTCGGCTACCAGCCGCGGGTCGAGCCCTTCGCCGCCGACGCGCGGGTCGCCTTCCTCCACCCCGGCGTCCAGGCGCGGATCGGCGTCCGCGTCGATGATCCCTCGGCGCCGGTCGCCTGGGTCGGCTACGCCGGCGAGCTCCACCCCGACGCGCTGGTCGGCCGCGAGCTCGGCGGCCGCGGTCGGGCCTACGTCGGCGTGATCGATCTCGGGAAATTGCCGCCGCGGCCGACCCCGATCGCCAGCGATCGCCCGCGCTTCCCGGCGACCAGCCGCGACCTCTCGCTCGAGATCCCGCTCGGGATCGCCGCGTCGGCGGTCGTCGACGCGCTCGCCCTCGCGGCCGCGGGGCTCTGCGCCGACGTCACCGGCGATCGCCCGCGCCTCGCCGGCGACGGGATCAGCCCGGGGATCGAGGTCGTCGAGGAGTACCGCGGCCAGGGGGTCGCCGAGGGCCGCCGCGCGCTCCTCCTCCGCCTCCACTACCGGGCCGAGGAGCGGACGCTCACCGACGCCGAGGTCCAGGAGCTCCACCAGGCGATCGTCGCCAGCGCCTGCGGCGGGCTCAGCCGACCGGACGCGGAGGTCCGGGTGCGCTAGCGCCCCTGCGCCGCTCGCGCGGCGCCCCTTGCATGCTCCTCCACGATCGCGTGATCATTGACCAATGACCAAGGCCGACATCGTCGATCGCGTCTGTGAGAAGGTCGGCGGCTTCTCCAAGAAGGACGCCGCCGATCTCGTCGATCTGGTCTTCAACACGATGAAGGACGCCCTGGTCGAGGGCGACAAGATCAAGATCTCGGGCTTCGGCAACTTCGTCGTCCGCGACAAGGATCCGCGGCCTGGTCGCAACCCGCAGACTGGCGACGAGATCATGATCGATGCCCACAAGGCGCTGACCTTCAAGCCGAGCAACATCCTCCGCGGGATCCTCAACCCCGAGAAGTGATGGCCGGCGGGCGGCGAGCGCGGGTCAAGACCAGCGGGCCGACGGCGGCCGCGGCCGACGGCCTCGGCACCGACAAGCTCTACTTCAAGATCGGCGAGGTCGCGGCGATCGTCGGCGTCGAGCCCCACGTCCTCCGCTTCTGGGAGGGGGAGTTTCGCGGGCTGCGGCCGAGCAAGTCGCGCTCCGGGCAGCGGGTCTATCGCCGCCGCGACGTCGAGCTGATCCTCAAGATCCGCCACCTCCTCGACGTCGAGCGCCTGACGATCGCCGGCGCCCGCCAGCGCCTCGGCGAGGCCGCGGCCGAGACCCCGCCGGCGCCGGCGATGGCCGCCTACGTCGCCCAACAGAGCGGCGCGCGGCTCGGGCGAGCGATCGCCGAGCTCCGGGCGCTCGTCGATCGACCGATGGATCCGGCGCTCGACGCCGATCCGCTGGGGGCGATCGTCGGCAGCGGCGGCGCCCAGGGGCTCCTCGACGCCAACGAGGCGGCGACCGGGAGCCGCCAGCCGCTCCTCGGGCGGCCGCCGCGGGGACGGCGGTGAGCGAGCGCCCGCACTCCCCGTCGATCCTCGCGGGCCGCGGCCTCGCCGGGGTCGCCGTGCTCGTCGCGCTCGTCGCCTGCGCGTCGCGTTCGCGCGGGGCAGAGGAGGGGAGCGCGGCGCCTTTGGACGAGCCCGAGGCCGAGGTCGCGGCGGCGGTGGAGCCCTCGACCCAGGAGTCCGACTCGATCCCGCCGAGCGCGGTTGATCCCCGGGACGATCCGCTCCTCAGGGATCTCCTCCTCGCCCAGAGCCGCGAGCCACGGCATGCGAGGCCGGCGGCGGTCGCCGAGGGGCCGCGATCGCGTTGCATGGAGATCCCCGACGACGCGCCGCAGGAGTACTCGCGCTGTGTCTGCGAGATCACCTGCGCCCGGACGATCGATCTCGCCGCCCTCGCTCGGCGCCTCCCGAATCCCCGCGGCGCCCGCGAGGACATCGATCGACTCCTCAACGCGGAGGGCCGCGGCTCGATTCGCTACCCCTACGTCGAGGTCGATGGCCTCTGGATCGAGTTCGATCGCGACGGTCGGGTGACCCAGTGCTCGCACAGCGTCGCCAGGATCCCGGGTTCGGCGTTCTCGACGGTCTGTCCCGCAGGCTCGCCGGCGGGCGCGGGCGCGGGCGCTGGCGCTAGCTCACAGGGCGCTGAAATCACACCAGAGAGCCCAGCAACGGACGCTGGCACGCGGACTCTCGCGGACCCGGTCGAGCCCCGCTGAACTAGAGGCTTGCAGCCGCGCAAGCGAGGCTGTATATGGTGCGTCCGCTTCGGGGCGTAGCGCAGTCTGGTAGCGCACTTGACTGGGGGTCAAGGGGTCGGAGGTTCGAATCCTCTCGCCCCGACCAAGCGGAGACCGGGACCTGATCCCGGTCTTCTTTTTTCAGGGGTGGCCCCGGCTCATCCGGCCGGGGCCACCCCGCCTATCGAGCCGCAGGAGCCGCGATGAAGCGACCGCTGATCCTCGTGACCAACGACGACGGGGTGCTCGCGCCCGGGATCGCCGACCTGGCGGCGGCCGTCGCCCCGCTCGGCGAGGTCGTCGTCTGCGCCCCCGAGACCGAGCGGAGCGGCGCGAGCCAGGCGATCACCCTCCACTCCCACCTCCGGGCGACCCACGTCCGGGAGCGCTGGTGGGCGGTCAACGGCACGCCGGTCGACTGCGTGTATCTGGCGATCCTCCACCTCTGCGATCGTCGCCCGGACCTCGTGATCTCCGGGATCAACCCCGGCTTCAACCTCGGCACCGACGTCTTCTACTCGGGCACCGTCGGGGGCGCGGCCGAGGGCTTCCTCCGGGGATCGCCGGCGATCGCGATCTCGGTCCCCCACGGCCAGCCGACGACGATCGCGGTCCCCTGGGCCCGGCGCCTCGCCGCTCAGGTGCTCGCCCGCGGCGAGCGCGTGCTCCTCAACGTCAACCTCCCCGAGGTCGTCCACCCCCACGAGATCGAGCTGCCGCTCGCCGACGAGGAGCTCCACCGCCGCGCCGCGGCCCTCCGCCCGGTGCTGACCCGCCTCGGTCGCCGCGACTACCAGGAGTACGTCGAGGAGCGGACCGATCTCCGCGGCCGGCCCTACTTCTGGATCGGCGGCCCGCCCGAGGAGACGCCGAATCAGGAGGGCCAGGACACCTGGGCGGTCGCTCAGGGGATGGTCGCAATTGCGCCGCTTGTGCTCGACATCTCGGCGCCGGATCTGGAACCTTACGGGCACCTGGTCGCCGACGGCGACCCCACCGGAGGAGAGCCGTGACCGCCCAGCCCCGAGACCGCCTCAGCGACGACGCCCGCGCCAGCGCCCACGCCCGGGTCGCCCACCTGATCCGCTCGGTCGCCGACTTCCCCAAGCCGGGGATCCTCTTCCGCGACATCACCCCGGTGCTCCACGACCCCCAGGGGCTCGACAACGCGGTCGCCCTGATGATCGACCGGGTCGGCGATCTCGTCCGCGAGCACGGGCGGATCGATCGGATCGTCGGTATCGAGTCGCGCGGCTTCCTCTTCGGGATGGCGATCGCCGCGCTCCTCAAGGTCGGCTTCGTGCCGGTGCGCAAGCCGGGCAAGCTCCCGGCGGCGACCATCGAGGAGAGCTACGCCCTCGAGTACGGGACCGATCGCCTGCAGCTCCACGCCGACGCGGTGACCCCGGGGGATCGGGTGATCATCGTCGATGATCTCCTGGCGACCGGCGGGACGGCCGGGGCGACCTGCGCCCTGGTCGAGCGCCTCGGCGGCAAGGTCGAGGCCTGCCTCTTCCTGATCGAGCTCGAGGCGCTGGGCGGCCGGGCCCGCCTCCACGATCGTCGGATCGAGTCGGTCCTCCGCTATTGAGCGAGTGCCGGCGGCCGAAGTGCGCAGGGATCGCGGTCTCGCGGGCTCTTCGACCCGTCCACCCTCCGAAACGTGAAGAGACGCCTCGCATGTGCGAGGCGTCTCCATGGGGTCGTCCTGCGGGAGGGGGGCCGCGGACTAGAGGTGGTTCTCGACGAACTGGACCAGCTTCGAGCGGGCGCCCGGGTTGCCGACCATCTTCCCGGCGATCTCGCCGTTCTTGAAGAGGAGGAGGGTCGGGATGCTCTGGACGCCGTAGCGGATCGCGGTCTGCTGGTTGTGGTCGACGTCGAGCTTCACGATCTTGACGCGGCCCTCCATGTCGTCGGCCATCACCTCGAGGTGGGGCGCGATCGCGCGGCAGGGGCCGCACCAGACCGCCCAGAAGTCGACCAGCACCGGGACCGGCGAATTGAGGACGTCATTCTCGAAGGACTGATCGGTGGTTGCGCTGATCTTGTTGGAGGCCATGGTCGGCGGTCGATCTTCGAGGCTGGGGGTCTTCGCGGCGCGCCAGGGCCCCGTACCCGGCGGCGGGGGAGAGCATGGGCCCTGGTCCGGGGGAGCGCAAGGTGTTGTGGACGCGCCGGCCGATTGGCTACCATCGGCCGACCATGCCGCGGATCTTCATCGCCCAATCCCTCGTCGACGGCTGGATCTCCGGCGGCAAGGCGCAACTCGACCGCGACATCCTCCGCGTCGGCGGGGGGGGGGGCACCTTCGACCTCTTCATCAACCCGGCGGTCTACTTCGACCGGATCGACGGGAGCGAGAGCGACGACGCCGGGGTGATCGGCAAGGTGAAGACCTCGCAGGAGCTCGCGCAGATGGACGCCGAGCACTACGAGACCTCGGTCGTGCTCGGCGACGCCGCCTACACCGTGGTCCCGGGGATCCTCGCGGTCGCGGTGGATCCCCAGGGGGCCGAGATCACGCTCGACGGGGCGACCTGGGGCCACCTCTGCGGGGCCCTCGAGGCCCTCCCGACCTAGTAGCCACCCTCGCGCGACCCCCCGCAGCCGGTCGATAGGCTGCTACGCTTGCCCGCCGGGACCTCGTCCGGGCGAGGCCGCTCGTCGATGCTGATCCTCTTCATCCTCGCCGCCCTGACCTACGCGGCCTCGTCGCTCGCCTACGCGGTCGAGCGCGGCGCGTCGTCGGAGCGCGCGCGATGGTGGGCTCGCCTCCTCCTGGCCTTCGCCGGGCTCCTCCACTTCGCGTGGATCGGCGCCCAGAGTGCGGGGGGAGAGCACCCCTTCGGCTCGGTCGCCCGCGTGATCTCGTTCGGCGCGGTGATCACCGTCGGCCTCTTCTTCGCGGTCGCCCGCGGCCGCTCGCTCGCCGGCCTCGGGGCGATCATCGCCCCCCTCGGCCTCATCGGCCTGGTGATCGGCGTCGGCCTCGACGTCGCCGGCGTCGTCCCGCGGATGCCGGCCTCGGCCGGCCTCACCCGCCTCCACATCGGCCTGGCGACCGCCGGCCTCGCGGGCTTCATCCTCGCCGCCGGGGTCGCGGCGGTCTACCTGGCGATGGAGCGCCGCCTCCGGACCCGCCGCTTCAAGCCGAGCCCGGGCGGCGGCGGGGCCTCGCTGAGCGGCCTCGATCGCCTCCATCACCGGGTGATGATGGTGGTGACGCCGATCTTCACCTTGGCGATCGTCACCGGCGTCCTCTGGATCGTCCAGGCGGGCGGCGTCGGCACGCTCCGCGCCCGCTGGTTCGAGCTGGCGATCGGCGGCGTCGCCTGGCTGGCGAGCGTCGCCGTCCTCGGGCTCCGGGCGGCGCTCGGCTTCCGCGGGCGGCGAGCGGCGGTCCTCACCCTCGTCGCCTTCGTCTGCACCCTGGCGATCCTCGCGTACTACGGGGTCCGGCAATGAGCGAGCTGGTCGCCGTCGGTCTCAACCACAAGACCGCCCCGGTCGAGCTCCGCGAGCGCCTGGCGAGCGGCGGCGACGATCTCAACGAGCTCCTCGCCGCGCTCCGCGACGACGCCGGCCTCCAGGAGGCGATGGTCGTGTCGACCTGCAACCGGGTCGAGATCTACGGGGTCGCGCGCTCGTGGGCGCAGGCCGGCGAGCGGGCGCTGCGGGTGCTGGCCACTCGCCGCGGCGTCGCGGCCGACGAGCTCACCCGCCACGCCTTCGTCCGCGGCGAGCGCGAGGCGGCGAGCCACATCTTTCGGGTCTCGGCGAGCCTCGAGAGCATGGTCGTCGGCGAGCCGCAGATCCTCGGGCAGGTGAAGGACGCCTTCGACCTCGCGCGCTCCCACGGGACGGTCGGGCCGATCCTCGATCGCTGCCTCTCGGCCGCCTTCCGCGGGGCCAAGAAGGTCCGCACCGAGACCGCGATCGCCCGCGGCGCGGCCTCGGTGCCGTCGGTCGCCGTCGACCTCGCGCGCTCGATCTTCGGCGATCTCGGCGAGTGCGCGGCCCTCCTGGTCGGCGCCGGCGAGATGGCCCAGCAGGCCGGGGTCAACCTCCGCTCGGCCGGGATCGCGTCGATCACCGTGGTCAACCGCAGCGTCGATCGCGGGCAGGTGTTGGCCGCCGAGCTCGACGCGGCCTTCGTCCCCTGGGAGGGGCTCGCCGAGCAGCTCCAGCGCGCCGACATCGTCATCGCCAGCACCGGCGCTCAGCGGCCGGTGATCGATCGAGCGCTCCTCCGGCCGGTGATGCGGGCGCGCCGCGGGGCGCCGATCTTCCTGGTCGACATCGCCGTCCCGCGCGACGTCGATCCCGACGTCCTCCGCCTCGATCAGGTCTTCCTCTACAACATCGACGATCTCCAGGGGATCGTCGCCGACAACCTGCGCTCGCGCGGGAGCGAGGCCGAGCGGGCCGGCGCGCTCCTCGAGGGGGAGATCGACGAGTTCCTCGGCTGGCAGCGGACGCGGGCGATCGGCCCGCTGATCCAGCGCCTCAACGAGCGCGCGCGGACGATCGCCGACGGCGAGCTCGAGCGCCTCGGCGGTCGCCTCCGCGATCTCACGCCGGCCCAGCGCAAGGCGGTCGAGTCGCTCGCCCACGGGATCGTCCGCAAGCTCCTCCACCCGCCGATCACGGCGCTCCGCGGGGCGGCCGGCGGCGATGATCCCTACGCCGCCCGGGCGCTGGCGGAGGCGATCGAGGCGCTCTTTCAGCTCGAGGGCGACGAGGCCCCGGCGGCGGCGCCCGCCCGGGCGGAGGAGGGCGGCGGCGAGGCGGCGATCCCCGCCCCGGTGCCGGCGACCAGTCGGACCAGCCGCTAGCGCCGCGCGTCGATCGGTCGGCGATCTCAGGCTGGTCGACGGGCGATGAGTCGGGCATCGTCGGCCCCATGGCGACCCCCGACGATCTCGATCTCCGCGCCCCGCTCCGGATCGGCACCCGCGGCTCCGAGCTCGCGCTCTGGCAGGCCCACCACGTCCGCGATCGCCTCCGCGAGCGCTGGGGCGAGGCGCTGCCGATCGAGCTGGTGATCATCACCACCGAGGGCGATCGGATCCAGGATCGTCCGCTCTATCAGATCGGCGGCAAGGGGCTCTTCGTCAACGCGATCGAGGAGGCGATGCTCGCCGGGTCGATCGACCTCGCGGTCCACAGCATGAAGGACCTCCCGGGCCACCTCGCCGACGGCCTCTGCCTCGCCTGCACCCCGCCGCGCGAGGATCCGCGGGACGCCCTCATCGTCCGCGAGGACTGGACCGAGACCCGGACCTTGACCTCGCTGCCCGCGGGCGCGCGCGTCGGGACCACCAGCCTGCGACGGGCCGCGCTGGTCCGCCGCCTCCACGGCGGCGCCGAGATCCTGCCGCTCCGCGGCAACGTGCCGACCCGGCTCCAGCGCCTCGCCGAGGGGAAGTTCGACGCGATCATCCTCGCCGCCGCCGGCCTCCGCCGCCTCGATCGCCTGCCCGAGGGCGCCGAGCTCCTCGACCCCGAGCTCTTCTGTCCGGCGGCGGGGCAGGGGATCCTGGCCCTCGAGTGCCGCGAGGACGACGCGCGGACCCGCGCCCTGGTCGCGCCGCTCGGGGATCACGACGCCGCGATCGCGGCCGCGACCGAGCGCACCTTCCTCGCCCGCCTCGAGGGCGGCTGTCAGGTGCCGATGGGCTGCCACGCCGTCCTCGAGGGCGACGAGGTCGTCGTCCAGGGGATCGTCGCCGACCCCAGCGGCGCGCCCTTCTTCCGGGCCACCCGCCGCGCACCCGCGACCACGACCGAGGAGGCCGCGGCCCTCGGGCGCGAGCTCGCCGAGCTCCTCCTCGACCTCGGCGCCGGCGCGGTCCTCGGCCGCGCCTGAGCCTGCGCGCGAGGTGGCGGCCCGCTCCGGGGTCCCCGAGGACATGTCCTCATCGACATGTCCGAGAAGCCACGATGTAGACGACGCGCACTTCCGCGCGGCCTCCGGGACCGGCGCCACCGCCTTCCTCGACGACGCGATGGCGCTCCACCTCGGCCCGCCGATCCGGGGCTTCTCGCCGGAGTGAGAGCTCGTCGCCGCGGCCCCCTGGATCTTCGCCTGAGCGTCGGATCGGCTAGTCGACGATCAGGGTCGAGCGCAGCGGCAGCGCGAAGTCGACCCGCGCGCGCACGCCGGCCGCGAGGGCGACGCTCCGGCGGGTGTCGAGCTCCTGGCGGCTGACCCGGAGGCGCTCGCTGTCGTAGCGCGCCGGCGTCTGGATCACCCAGATATCGTAGGTCCCCGGCGGGAGGTCGCGGACGGCGTAGAGGCCGTCGGCGTTGGTGAAGGTCTCGCGGAGCACCTTCGGCTCACAGGCGGCGCACTCGATGACCACCTGGGCGTCCTCGATCGCCGCGGCGCCCTCGACGTCGAGGGTGACGGCGCCCTGGATCACGCTCCGCTCGCCGCCGCCGGGGAGCGCCTCGATCCGCACCTGCGGCCCGGCGGCGCCCGGCCGCTCCGGGCCCGCGCAGGCGGTCGTCAGGGCCCCGAGGCCGACCGTGACGAGGCCGAACGCGACGATCCCCCGGAGCATGGGGGGCATCGTCCCACGACCCGGCGCTCCCGCCCAGGGGGGCCGACTCCGGGGCTGCGGAGCGGGCGATCGCCGGCGCTCCGCCCGTCATTTCACCGAGTGGCCGCCCCGCGTCGCAGGTAGGGTACCTTCGCCTCCGATGGGTCGATCGCCGCGCCGCGCCACCAGCAAGCTCTCGCTCTCCACCCTCGCCCTCGCCGCGCTCGTCGGCCAGGCGGCTGGCTGCACCGGCAAGGGGAGCGAGGCGCCGGCCTGGCGCCTCGCGGTCGAGCCCGGGATCGTCGAGCCCGCCGACGCCAAGCCGAAGGAGGGCGAGGAGAAGCCGAAGTGGGACGTGATGGCCCCGCCCGGCCACGAGGGCGAGGACTACAAGACGGTGGTCATCGACGTCGACGAGGGGACCTGGCTGAGCGTCGACGTCAGCCCGGACGGCCGGGAGGTCGTCTTCGATCTCCTCGGCGACATCTACGTCATGCCGATCGGCGGCGGCGAGGCGCGGGCGCTCACCGAGGGGATCGCCTGGGACATGCAGCCGCGCTTCTCGCCCGACGGCAAGTACATCGCCTTCACCTCCGACCGCGGTGGCGGCGACAACATCTGGGTGATGAAGCGCGACGGGAGCGACGTCCGCCAGATCACCAAGGAGACCTTCCGCCTGGTCAATGGGCCAGTTTGGTCCCCCGACGGGCAATTCATCGCGGTCCGCAAGCACTTCACCAAGCGGCGATCGCTCGGCGCCGGCGAGGTCTGGCTCTACCACGTGAGCGGCGGCAAGGGCATGCAGATGACCGAGAAGCCGAACGACCAGAAGGACGTCAACGAGCCCGCCTTCTCGGCCGACGGCCGCTACGTCTACTACAGCCACGACGCGACCCCGGGGCCGGTCTTCGAGTACAACAAGGACCCGCACGCCGGGATCTACGTGATCTCGCGCCTCGACCGGCAGACCGGCCTCATCGATCGGGTCACCGGCGGACCCGGCGGCGCGGTGCGGCCGACGCCCTCGCCGGACGGCCGCTCGCTCGCCTTCGTCCGCCGCCTCGGCACCCGCTCGGTGCTGACGATCCGTGACCTCGCCTCGGGGCTCGAGCGGCCGATCTACGACGGCCTCGACCGCGACATGCAGGAGGCCTGGGCGATCCACGGGGTCTACCCGACGATCGCCTGGACCCCCGACAACGCCGGCCTGGTCCTTTGGGCAGGTGGAAAGATCTGGCGGGTCGACGCGAAGAGCGGCGCGGCGGCGGCGATCCCCTTCCACGTCAAGACGACCCGGCGGGTCGCCAAGGCGCTCCGCAAGCCGATCGACGTCGACCCCGACGAGGTCGATCTGAAGATGCTCCGCTGGGTGACGGTCTCGCCGGACGGCCGCTCGGTGGTCTACCAGGCGCTCGGCCACCTCTGGATCCGCGCGCTCCCCGACGGCCAGCCCCGGCGCCTGACCAAGGACGACGACGTCGTCGAGCTGATGCCGGCGTTCTCGCGCGACGGCAAGTCGATCGTCTACGCGACCTGGAACGACGCGAGCTACGGAGCGCTGCGGGTGATCCCGACCCGCGGCGGCAAGGCCAAGACGATCACCCCGACGCCCGGCCACTACGTCGAGCCGAGCTTCTCACCGGACGGCAAGACGGTCGTCTACCGCAAGATCCGCGGGGGCTGGAGCCGCTCGCCGGCGTGGTCGGAGGAGCCGGGGATCTACGCGATCCCGGCGAAGGGCGGCGAGCCGCTCCTGGTCAGCCGCGAGGGGGTCACGCCCCACTTCGGCGCGACCAACGAGCGGGTCTTCTACGTCGCCCGCGCCGGCGACAAGGACAAGGAGAAGGTCGTCCTCCGCTCGCTCGAGGTCGACGGCTCCGACCTCTACACCCACGCGAGCTCGGAGAACGCGACCGAATTCCGGGTCTCTCCCGACGGCCGCTGGATCGCCTGGAACGAGGGCTTCCACGCCTTCGTCGCCCCGCTGCCGGCGACCGGGCGGACGGTCGAGCTCGGCCCCAAGGCGGAGAACCAGCCGATCGCCCGGGTGACCCGCGACGCCGGCGACTTCATCCACTGGTCGAGCGACTCGGCCCGCCTCTACTGGTCGCTCGGCCCCGAGCTCTTCAGCCGCGAGCTCAACCAGTCCTTCGCCTTCCTCGAGGGGGCGCCGGAGAAGCCGCTCGATCCGCCGATCAAGGGGCTGCCGATTGGGATGAAGGTCGCCGCCGATCGCCCGAGCGGCAAGATCGCGATCGTCGGCGCCCGCCTGGTGACGATGGCCGGCGAGCAGGTGATCGAGGACGGGACGATCGTCGTCGATCGCCACCGGATCGCCGCCGTCGGCCCGCGGGCCCAGGTCGCGGTCCCCGGCGACGCCAAGGTGATCGACGGCGCCGGCCTGACGGTGATCCCGGGCCTCGTCGACGTCCACGCCCACGGCTCGCAGGGCGAGGACGGGATCATCCCCCAGCGCAACTGGCTCCACGACGCGACCCTCGCCTTCGGGGTGACGACGATCCACGACCCCTCGAACGACACCGAGACGATCTTCGCGGCCTCCGAGCTCGCCCGCGCCGGGCTCATCGACGCGCCGCGGATCTTCTCGACCGGGACGATCCTCTACGGCGCGAAGGCGCCCTTCACCGCCGAGATCGACTCGCTCGACGACGCCCTCCGCCACCTCCGACGGATGCAGGCGGTCGGCGCCTTCTCGGTGAAGAGCTACAACCAGCCGCGCCGCGAGCAGCGGCAGCAGGTGATCGAGGCGGCGCGCCAGCTCGGGATGATGGTCGTCCCGGAGGGCGGCTCGCTCTTCCAGCACAACATGACGATGGTGGTCGACGGCCACACCGGGGTCGAGCACGCGATCCCGGTCGCCCGCGCCTACCGCGACGTCGATCAGCTCTGGGGGCAGAGCGACGTCGGCTACACGCCGACCCTCGGCGTCGCCTACGGGGGGCTGAGCGGCGAGAACTACTGGTACGCCCACACCGAGGTCTGGAAGAACCAGCGCCTGCGGACCTTCGCGCCGCGCTGGGCGATCGACGGCCGCGCCCGCCGGCGGGTGATGGCCGCCGACAACGACTGGAACCACATCAACGCCGCGCGCTTCGCCAAGCAGCTCATCGACGCCGGCGGCAAGGTGCAGATCGGCGCCCACGGCCAGCGCGAGGGGCTCGCGGCCCACTGGGAGATCTGGATGCTGGTCCAGGGCGGGATGACCCCGCACGAGGCGCTGCGGGCCGCGACCCTCCACGGCGCGGCCTACCTCGGCCTCGACCGCGACATCGGCTCGATCGAGGTCGGCAAGCTCGCGGACCTGGCGATCATCGACGGCAACCCGCTCCAGGACATCCGCACCTCCGAGCGGGTCCGCTACACGGTGAAGGGCGGGCGGATCTACGACGCCGCGACGATGGACGAGATCGGCAACCGCCCGCGCAAGCGGCCGGCGGCGTTCTGGGAGGCGACCTCGGTGACCCCGAGCGGGGTCGTGCCCGAGCACGCGGTCTGCCACGGGCATCCCTGAGCTATCGTCGTCCAAGTGACGACGAGCCTCGAGCGCTCCGATTCGCGCGCGCTCGTCGCGGGGGCGCGGCGCTCCTACGCGCTGGCGAAGACGCCAGAGGAGGTGCTGGAGCTCCTCGCGCGGCCGGGCAACCCGCCGGTCCTGAGCGCGGAGGAGGCGAAGCGGGCGTTGGGGAGCGAGCCCTTCGTGGTCCTCGAGGAGGACGGCAGCTTCACCCTCTACAAGCCCTGGCGTCCGCTGGTCACCAGCGGCGAGGGGATCCTGACCCGCGACGTGAGGGTCGGGCCGGCGCTGCGAGGACGCCTGGTGCGGACGGCCCGAGGCGCGCGCCTCGACGTCACGGTGCGATCCTTCGCGCCGGCGCCCTCGCAGCGGCGCGAGCTCGCGGTCGCGGCGATCGGGCTGGCGATCTTCGCGATCGCGCCGCTGGCGATCGCCGGTCTCCATCCGTTGGCGATCGCCCTCTCGGCCTTCGTGATCGTCGGCGCGCTCGCGGGCGTCCTCCTCCACGGAAGGCGGCAGCGGGCCGCGGATCTCCGCGGGCTCTGGGCGATCGTCGAGGGGACCTTCGGGCCGCTCGAGCTCGCGGCCGGCGGCGACGCGCCGCGCCGCCGCGAGGCGCCGGGCGACGCGAGCGACCCTACTCAAACGCGAAGTGGATCCCGCTGATCAGGGCCATCCGCGCGCTCCCGTCCTTGAGCCAGCGGACGTCCAGGTCGAGCCCCGCGCCCATGTGCACCTTCTTCTTGAGGTGCCACTCGTAGCCGAGCCCCGCGAGCCCGCCGAGCCCCGGCCGCGAGGCCCGATCGTCGCGTGCGTTCGGCACCCCAGAGTGGGCGCCGAAGCCCCAGCGGACGTAGGCGCGCTTCCAGGTGTAGACCGTGCCGATCATGTCGATGCCGACGCCCGAGGCCTTCGGGCGATCGAGGTAGATGTCGACGTGCGGATGGGCGGCGAGCTTGAAGCGCGAGCTGAGCTTGCCGCCGAGGGCGAGCGAGAGGCGCATCTGCGGGACCACGCCGGTCTCGAAGAAGGTCATCGCGGGTCGCCACGCGAGCTCGCCGTAGAAGCCGGTCTCGAGGGGCCCGGGCTTGCGCACGCGCTTCGGCGGATCGCCGGCGAGCTGGACGTCGGTGGCCATCATCGCCTCGCTCGCCTGGGCGCGGGCAGGGGCGAGGGCGGTGAGCGCGAGGAGGCCGGCGAGGGGGAGGAGGCGGGCGGCGTTCGGCGACATGACGCCCCGCGAACGAGGCCGCCGCGGCCGCTCTTTCACCGTGGCCGGTCGCTCGTCGCGTGAGGGATCGTCGCCGCAGGGGGTGTAAGCCGGCCGCCAGCGGCAGCGTTGATGCAGGCGGCCCGCCGCCTGCGCGTCGACGCGAGATCGAGCGCCCCGCTAGCGCGCCTGCTCGCGCCGCCGCGGCGGCCGCAGCCCGAGGATCACCAGGCCGATGAGCGCCAGCGTGTTGAGCCCCTCGCCGAAGTACGAGTAGGGCGTCCGGTACTCGGGATCGATCATCGGCACCTCGGCGACGAAGCCGACCGGATCCTGGAGGCCGTCGACGTCCGGATCGGTGACCTCGGTCTCCAGGATCATCCGCCCGTTGGGATCGACGTAGGCCGAGACCCCGGCGTTGACCGCCCGCAGGAGCGGCCGCCGGTTCTCGATCGTCCGCAGGACCGCGAGCCCGAGGTGCTGGTACTGCTCCTTGGTCTTCCCGAACCATGAATCATTGGTCAGGTTGACGAAGGCCGAGATCCTCTGGTTGGCGATGTCGCGGGCGAAGCGGGGGAGGATGTCCTCGTAGCAGATCAGCGGCCCGAAGCGGTAGTCGCCGACCCCGAGCGCCTTGGGCTCGTTGCCCGGGTTGATGTACGAGGCCGCCGGGACCATCTCGAGGTACCACTCGGGGTCGACCAGCGGGATGTACTCGCCGAAGGCGAGCGGGTAGTTCTTGTCGTAGATGTCGCCGACGCTGCCGTCGGCGTTCAACACCATCGCGGTGTTCCAGGGGAAGCGCGAGGTCGTTCGGTCGTCGGTGACGAGGCCGAAGATGAGCGGCGCCGAGAAGCCCTGGCGGACCCGCCGCGGGTGCTTCTCGGGGAGGTCGCGGGCGTTCTGCCGGGGGATCGCCCGCGAGTAGGGGTAGGCGGTCTCGCCCCAGAGGATCAGCTCGGCCCCCTGGGACTCGAGGCGCGCCGACTCCCGCTGGAGGCGGCGGAGGATCTCGCCCTTGTAGCGCGGGTGCGACCACTGGGTGATCCCGAAGTTGCCCTGGACGACGCCGACCTTGACCTTCGGGCTCGCCTCGGCGAGCGCGTCGATCTGGGCCATCCGGATCGCGCCGTAGGTCGGCGCGCCGATCAGCACCCCGAGGAAGAGCGCGAGCGCCCGCCGATCGACCCGTCGCTCGCGGATCCACGCCTTGAGCGCGCAGTAGAGCCCGGAGTTGATCGAGAGCATCACCAGGCCGACCGTGCAGACCCCGCCGAGCTCGGCGGTCTGCAGCCAGAGCGGCTGCCAGCACCACATCAGCGCGAGGTAGGAGGGGAAGACGTGGGGCAGGAGCGCCTCGCCGACGCACCAGGCGAGGGGGGCGATGAAGAGGAGCTCGCGGCCGGTGCGGCGCTGGATCGCCGCGAGGACGGCCGCCGGGATCGCCCACTGGAGCCCCTGGAAGGCCGAGAAGAGGAGGTGGAGGCCGAGGGTGGGGAGGGCGTCGAAGCCGGCGAACCGGGTCAGCAGCTCGGAGATCCAGATGAAGCCCCAGAAGACGGTGACGGTGCCGGCGAGCCAGCCGAACCAGAAGGCCGAGCGCGGCGAGCGGCCGTCGATGAGCCAGAGCCAGGGGAGCCAGCCGAAGAGGCCGAGCCACCAGAGCGAGGCGTCCGGCGAGCCGAGGACCATGCAGGTCGCGCAGGCGAGGGCGGCGGCGGTCCGGAGGAGGAGGTCGCGGAGGTCACGTGGCGGCTTCGGTTCCTTGGCCTTGGTCGCCTTTGTGTCTGTCTTTTGGGACAGGTCGTCCTCGGGAGCGCCGGTCGGCGAGGCGGACGTCTCCGCGGCCTCCACCGCGGCCTCGGCCGCCGCCGACCCCGACTCCGCCGTCGACTCCGCTCGCTCGTCGTCGCCCATCGATCCCGCGCTCCCCTAGTCCGCGGAGCCGGGGAGCGGCCGGTGGGTGATGAAGAGCTCGGCGAGCTGCTCGTCGTCCGCCTCGCCCGGGCAGCCGGTCATCAGGTCCTGGCCGCGCGAGGTCTTGGGGAAGGCGATCACGTCGCGGAGGGACTGGGCGTCGCACATCAGCATGGCGATCCGATCGAGGCCGAAGGCGATCCCGCCGTGGGGCGGCGGGCCGTAGCGGAAGGCCTCGAGGAGGAAGCCGAACTTCTGCTGGATCTCCGCCTCGCTGAGCCCGAGGACCTCGAAGATCTTGGCCTGGACGTCGGAGCGGTGGATTCGGATCGACCCGCCGCCGATCTCGTTGCCGTTGAGGACGAGGTCGTAGGCCTGGGCGAGCACCTTCCCGGGGTCCTCGTCGAGGAGGGGGATGTCGTCGAGGCGCGGCGAGGTGAAGGGGTGGTGGGCCGAGACCCAGCCGCGATCGCTCTTCTCGAAGAGCGGGAAGTTGGTCACCCAGAGGAAGCGCCACTGGGCGTCGCCCTTGACCAGCCCGAGGCTGTCGCGGAGCTCGAGGCGGAGCGCGTTCAGGGCCGCGTGGGTGGTGTGGAAGTCGTCGGCGATGAAGAGGAGCGCCGACCCGGGGCCCGCGCCCATCGCCGCCGCGATCGCGGCGCAGCGCTCGGCCCCGAGCGCCTTGGCGATCGGCGAGTTCCAGCTCCCGTCGTCCTTGATCTTCGCCCAGGCGAGCCCCTTCGCGCCGCCGTGCTCGCGCTTCTTCACGAACTCGGTGAGCTTGTCGAGGCGCCCGCGGCTGAGCTCGCCGGCGTGCTCGGCCGGCACGCAGAGCCCCTTGACGTAGCCGGCCTGCTCGAAGGGCCCGAAGCCTGACCCTCGGACCAGGTCGCTGATGTCGTGGAACTCGAGGCCGAAGCGGATGTCGGGCTTGTCGCTGCCGTAGCGGGCCATCGCCTCGGCCCAGGGCATCCGGAGGAAGGGGCGGGGGAGCTCGACGCCGAGCACCTCTTGCCAGAGGCGGGCCATCAGCGCCTCCATGTGATCGAAGAGGCGCTCCGGGGTGGCGAAGCTCATCTCGATGTCGATCTGGGTGAACTCCGGCTGGCGGTCGTTGCGGAGGTCCTCGTCGCGGAAGCAGCGGGTGATCTGGAAGTACTTGTCGAAGCCCGCGACCATGAAGAGCTGCTTGAAGATCTGCGGCGACTCGGCGAGCGCGTAGAACTTCCCCGGGCTGAGGCGGCTCGGCACCAGGAAGTTGCGGGCGCCCCCCGGCGTGTACTTCACCATGTAGGGCGTCTCGAGCTCGAGGAAGCCGGCGGCCGCCAGGGTCGCGCGGGTCAGGGTCGCGACCTGCGAGCGGAGGATGAAGTTGCGCTGGAGCGAGGGCCGCCGGAGATCGAGGTAGCGGTAGCGGAGGCGGGTAGTCTCGAGGGCGTCGAGGCGCTCGTCGTCGGCGATCGTCAGCGGGGTGGGCTCGGAGCTCGAGAAGAGCTCGACCGCGGTCCCCTCGACCTCGATCGCGCCGGTCGCCATGTTCTCGTTCGCGTTCTCGCCGCGGCTGATCACCTTGCCGGCGATGGCCACGCAGTACTCGGCGCGGAGCCCGGCGGCGAGGCCGTGGGCCTCCGCGTGGATGTCGGGGCCGAAGACGATCTGGGTGATCCCGGCGCGGTCGCGGAGGTCGACGAAGATCCGCCCGCCGCGGTTGCGCTGGCGGTGGACCCACCCAAAGAGGATGACCTCGCGGCCGTCATCGCTCGCGCGGAGGCTGCCGCAGTCGTGGGTCCGACCCTGCTCGAGGAGGCTTGGCATGGCGCAGGAATGTAGTCGAAAACCGGCCCGGGCGCCCCCTCTTGTGTGTGCTACAACATCCCCGCCCAAGTCCCCCCGGCGACCCGCCAGGATGGCCAGAACCGGCGACGGGGGGCGGATGCGCTGCACGCGCGGGATCCCCGAAGAGCGACCGATGGCCCTCCGTTTCGTCCACTGCTCGGATATCCACCTCCTCGATCTCGAGGGGGTCGGCGCCCACCGCTTCTTTAACAAGCGGGCGACCGGCGCGGTCAACCTCGCCCTCCACCGCCGCAAGGCCTACGCCGGTCACCTCTTCGATCGGATCGTCGAGAACGCGATCGAGCTCAAGGCCGATCGCCTGGTGGTCACCGGCGACCTCACCAACCTCGCCCTCGAGGCCGAGTTTGAGCTGGTCCGCCGAAAGTTCGGCGAGGCCGGGCTGCCGGTGACGGTGATCCCCGGCAACCACGACGCCTACACCCGCGGGGCCGCCCGTGGTCGGCGCTTCGAGAGCTACCTCAGCGCCTTCATGGAGGGCGAGCGCCAGTCGGGGCACGACTACCCCTTCGTCCAGCGCTTCGGCGGGGTCGCGCTCATCGGCCTCTCGACGGCGATCGCCACCCTGCCGCTCTTCGCCACCGGCCGCCTCGGCGACAGCCAGCTCACCCGCCTCGACGCGATCCTCAAGGAACTCGGCGACGAGCGGGTCGCCCGGGTCGTGCTTATCCACCACCCGGTGATCCCGGGGGTCGCCAAGGCCCGCCACGATCTCCTCGACCTCGACGCCTTCATGCAGGTGATCGAGCGCCGCGGCGCCGAGCTGATCCTCCACGGCCACGAGCACGTCCACATCGAGGGCGATCTCCCCGGGCCCGAGGGCGCGGCGGTGGTCCACGGGATCGCGGCCGGCACCGCGCTCTCGCAGAAGCCCGGCCGCCACGGCGCCTTCTCGCTCTACACCGTCGCCCCGGGGTCGATCGCCCGCGAGCACTACACCTGGAACGGCGAGGAGTTCGTCGGCGGCCCGGAGACCACGCACTAGCCGTGGCCGACCTCGTCCTCTGCAACTGCAACTCGGTCTTCGAGAGCGAGGTCGTCGCCTGCGCCCGCAGCGGCGCGGACTCGCTCGACGCGATCGGCGAGCTCTGCGACGCCGGCACCGGCTGCGGGAGCTGCCGCGGGGCGATCCAGACGATCCTCGAGGAGGAGGCGGCGAGGCGACGGCGCGGCGAGGGGCTGCCGCCGGCGCTCCTCCAGCTCCCGCTCTTCCAGGAGGGCCTGGTGTCGATCGGCAAGGGCAACAAGGGCAAGAAGAAGCCGCGCTAGCGGCGGCCACGGTTGACGGCCCGCCGCCGCCGCTGCCAAGGTTGCCGCGCTCGCGATGCTCATCGTCCAGAAGTACGGCGGCTCCTCGGTCGGCACCCTCGAGCGGATCCGGGCCTGCGCCCAGCGCTGCCTCGAGTCGCAGCGCGCCGGCCATGATCTGGTGGTCGTCGTCTCGGCGATGGCCGGCGAGACCAACCGGCTCATCGACCTCGCCAACCGCCTCCGCGCGCTCGGCCGCGGCGACGAGGTCACCCGCGGCAAGGGGCCCTACGTCGCGGTCGACGGCGCCGGCGATCCAGTCCACGAGCGCGAGCTCGATCAGCTGGTCTCGACCGGCGAGAACGTCAGCGCCGCCCTCCTGGCGATGGCGATCCACGACCTCGGCGGCGCCGCGATCTCGCTGGTCGGCCACCAGATCGGGATGATCACGGATCGCACCTACACCAACGCGCGGATCAAGGAGCTCCGCGGCGATCGGATCCGTAGCGAGGTGGCGGCTGGCAAGATCGTCGTCTGCGCCGGCTTCCAGGGGCTCGACGCCGAGGGCAACATCACCACCCTCGGGCGCGGCGGCTCCGACACCTCGGCGGTCGCCCTGGCGGCGGCGATCGACGCCGACGTCTGCGAGATCTACACCGACGTCGACGGGGTCTACACCACCGACCCGCGGATCGAGCCGCGGGCCCGCAAGATCCGCGAGATCACCTGCGAGGAGATGCTCGAGCTGGCGAGCCTCGGGGCCAAGGTCCTGCAGATCCGCTCGGTCGCCTTCGCGATGAAGTACGGCGTCGCCGTCCACGTGCGATCGAGCCTCAACCACAACGAAGGGACGTGGATCGTGTCCGAGTACCGCAGCATGGAGGCGCCGCTGGTCGTCGGCGTCGCCCTCGATCGCAACGAGGCCAAGGTCACGCTCGCGCGGGTGCCGGACGTCCCGGGGGTCGCGGCGATGATCTTCAACCGCCTCGCCGACGCCGGGATCGTCGTCGACATGATCATCCAGAACGCGAGCCGCGACGGGACCACCGACCTCACCTTCACGGTCCCCGAGAACGACCTCGCGCGCTCGGTCGCCGAGCTCCGCTCGCTCCACTATTTGGGGAGCGGCGGGTCGGGGAGCGGCGAGGTCGAGATCCTCAGCGATCCGGAGATCTGCAAGATCTCGATCGTCGGCGTCGGCATGCGCTCCCACAGCGGCGTCGCGGCCCGGGCCTTCCAGATCCTCGCGGACGAGGGGATCAACATCCAGATGGTCTCGACCTCCGAGATCAAGGTGTCGGTGGTGGTCCACGAGAAGTACGGCGAGCTCGCGCTCCGGGCGCTCCACGCCGCGTTTGGGCTCGATCAGGAGCCGGCGTCGGCGGCCTCGTAGGGGGCGCTCACCAGCGCACCCGCGCCCGCGCCTGGATCGCCGCGAGCTTCGCCGGGCCGATCCCCTTCACCCGATCGACCTCGGCGACCGCCGCGTAGGGGCGGCCTTCGATGATCCGCCCGGCGAGGACCGGGCCGATCCCGGGGAGCGACGCGAGCTCGTCGGCGCTCGCCTCGTTGAGGTTGAGCGGCGCAGAGAGGGCCGCGAGGTCGTCCCCGGGCATGCGGGCCCAGCCCGCGATCCCGCGTTCGGGGGTTGGCGCTGCGCAGATCGATCCGCGCACCAGGGCGTCGCCGCTGCGGATCGGCAGCGCGGGCGCGCCCCCGCAGATCCCCGCGAGGACCGCGGGCGCCCCTTCGCCGCAGCGCAGCACCCCGTCGACCAGGACCGCCGGCGCGCACGTCACCCCGATCGCCGGGATCGTCGCGCCGCTGGACGCCCGGACGATCGCAACGGCGCCGACCAGCGCCGCGATCGCAAGGAGCAGGGTGGCCCGCAGGCGCATGGGTCCGAGGTCGGCCGCTCCCCGCCGACGTTGCGCGGCCGCGCGCGACGTCCCCTCAGCCCGCTGAATTCTCGGGCGGCGCGAGGACGGTGAGCATGTCCTCACCGAGGATCCGGCGGCGGATCACCCGGAGGTGGGGCGCCTCGGCGACGCTCTCCCAGCGGAGATCGGGGATCAGCGGCAGGCCCTCGCCGAGGATCCGCGGCGCCTGGAAGTGATACCAGCGCTGCCAGGCGCCGGCGGCGAGGAACGACGCGAGGAGGCGGCCGCCGCCCTCGACCAGGAGCGAGCGGATCGGCCGGGCGCCGAGCGCCTGAAGAGCCGCGAGCACGTCCACCGAGCCGCCGCGGCCGGTGCTGACCTCGATCCCGGCGGCGCCGCTCTCGACCAGCGCCGCGCGGGCCTCGGCGGAGGCGTGGGGGCCGTGGACGACGAGGGTGCCGGGGCGCAGGAGGTCGGGCCGCGGCGAGGCCAGGGCGCCGCGGAGGTGAGTGTCGAAGATCACCGGCACCGGATCGCTGCCGCGGGCGAGGCGGACGGTCAGGCTCGGGTTGTCGGTGAGGAGGGTCGACACGCCGATCGCGATCGCGTGGTGACGCGCCCGCAGGCGGTGGCCGCGGGCGCGCGCGGCCTCGCCGGTGATCCAGCGGCTGTCGCCGGAGAGGCAGGCGATCCGGCCATCGAGCGAGCTCGCCGACTTGAGGGTGACGAAGGGGAGGCGGGTCGCCTCGTGGTGGAGGTAGTGGGCGTGGACCCGGCGGCAGGAGGCCTCGAGGAGCCCCTCGCGGACCTGGATCCCCGCGCCCTCGAGGAGCGCGCGGGCGCGCCCGTGGGCATGCGGCGCGGGATCGCGGAGGCCGAAGACGACCTCGGCGACGCCGGCGGCGATCAGCGCGTCGGTACAGGGCGGCGTCCGGCCGAAGTGCGAGCAGGGCTCGAGGGTGATGTAGACGGTCGCGCCGCGGGCGGCCTCGCCGGCCTCGCGGAGCGCCCGGACCTCGGCGTGGGGGCCCCCGGTGGCGGCCGAGTGGGCGGCGCCGACGAGCGCGCCCTCCTTGACCACGACCGCGCCGACCGAGGGGTTGGGGTAGGTCGAGCCGGTCCCGCGGCGGGCGAGGCGGAGCGCGAGGCGCATCCACCGGCGATCGTCGGCGCCCGCGCTCACGTCTCGGCGTCCTTCGCCTTGCGGCCGCGCTTCGGCTTGGCGTCGTCGGACGGGACCGCGTCGTCATCCTCGGCCGCGTCGCCCTCGGCGTCCTTCACCTCGCGGTCGTCGCCCGCGGCGTCGCCACCCGCGGCCGCGTTGTCCTCGGCGCCCTTCGCCCTGCGCTTCGGCTTGGCGTCGGCGGGCGGGCTCCCGTCGTCGCCCTCGGTGTCGCCCTCCGCGGCCGCGTCGTCCTCGTCGCCCTCGTCGGCGAGCGCGGCGACCGGGATCTCGCGCCCCTCCTTGTCGATCTCAAAGAGGTTCCGCTGGCCGTCGAGGCCGACCTGCTCGGCCTTCTCCATCTCGCGGAGGAGGTGTTGGAGCTCCTGGATCGTCTCAAACGAGCGATACACCGAGACGAAGCGGACGTAGGCGACCTGATCGATCGCGTAGAGGTGGTGCATGATCCGCTCGCCGATCTCCTCGGCCTGGATCTCCTTCTCGCCGCGGGTCGCCGCCCAGAGCTCGACCGCGTGGACGATCTCCTCGAGCTGCTCGTCGTCGACCGGCCGCTTGCGGCAGGCGAGCTTGAGGCCGCTCAGGATCTTCTGGCGATCGAAGTTCTGGCGGGCGCCGCTCCGCTTGATCACCACCGGCATCGTCGCCTCGACCCGCTCGCGCGTGGTGAAGCGGTGGCCGCAGCTCAGGCACTGACGGCGGCGACGGATCCCCCCGTCCCGACTGTCACGCGAGTCGAGGACCTTGGTGCTCTGGCCGCGGCAGACGGGGCAGAACACGCCGACTAGGGCCCCCCTGCGGCGTCGATCTTGGCGACCCGTCGGGCGTGACGACCGCCCGCGAAGGTCGCCCCGAGGAAGGTCATGACCAGCATCTTGGCGAGCTCGGAGCCGAGCACGCGCTGGCCGATGCAGAGGATGTTGGCGTCGTTGTGCTCGCGGGCCATCGTCGCCGAGAAGGGGTCGGCGACCACCGCCGCCCGGATCCCGGCGACCTTGTTCGCCGCCATCGCCATCCCCTGACCTGTCCCACAGACCAGGATCCCGAGGGAGCCGGGATCACCGAGGACCTGGCGGCAGACGTCGCGGGCGACGTCGGGGTAGTCGACCGAGTCGCCGGCGCTCGCTGGGCCCTCCTCGGAGGCGACCTCGTGGCCGGCCTCCCGGAGCACGCCCGCGAGCATCTTCCGGTACTCGACGCCGCCGTGATCCGAGCCGAGGTGGAGGCGCATCTAGCGGACCCCCCGGAAGATGAGCGCCGCGTTGGTCCCGCCGAAGCCGAAGGAGTTCGACATCGCGTACTCGACCGAGAGCTCGCGCGCGCGGTGGGGGACGTAGTCGAGGTCGCAGGCCGGGTCGGGATCGTCGAGGTTGATCGTCGGCGGGATGATCCCCTCGCGGAGCGCGAGGATCGACACCGCCGCCTCGAAGGAGCCGGCGGCCCCGAGGAGGTGGCCGGTCATCGACTTGGTCGACGAGACCACCAGCCCGCCGTCAGCGTGCTTGCCGAAGACCCCGCGGACCGCCTTGGTCTCGATGCTGTCGGCCGCGGTCGAGGTCCCGTGGGCGTTGATGTAGCCGATCGCCTCGGGGGCGAGGCCGGCGTCGGCGAGCGCCAGTCGCATGCAGCGCTGGGCGCCCTCGCCGTCGGGGGAGGGGAGGGTGACGTGGTAGGCGTCGGCGTTGCGGCCGTAGCCCACCAGCTCGGCGAGGATCTCGGCGCCGCGGGCCTTGGCGTGCTCCCAGGCCTCGAGGACCAGGATCCCCGCGCCCTCGCTGAGGACGAAGCCGTCGCGCGAGGCGGTGAAGGGGCGCGACGCCCTGGTCGGCTCGTCGTTGCGGGTGCTCAGCGCCCGCGCGGAGGCGAAGCCGCCGATCGAGACCGGGGTCACGGTCGACTCGGAGCCGCCGGCGATCATCACGTCGGCCTCGCCGTAGGCGATCACTCGAGCGGCCTCGCCGATCGCGTGCGCGCCGGTGGCGCAGGCCGAAACGTGACCCATGTTCGGCCCCTTGCACTTGTGGCGGATCGAGATCTGCCCGCCCGCGAGGTTGATGATCAGGGCCGGGACGAAGTAGGGGCTGATCCCGTGGCGGGGCCCCTTCTCGCGGAGGCTGGCGATCGTGCTCTCGATCGTCGTGATCCCGCCGAGGCCGGCGCCGACGTAGACGCCGTAGCGCTCGGCCTCCGGCGGCTCACGGTCGAGGCCAGCCTGCTCGACGGCCATCGCCGCGCAGGCGATCGCGTAGTGGATGAAGACATCCATCTGCCGGAGCTCGCGCTTGGCGAGCCACCGGGTCGGATCAAAGTCGCGGACCTCGCCGGCGATCTTGACCGGGAAGTCGGTGGTGTCAAAGCGAGTGATCGGGCCGATGCCCGACTCGCCGGCGCAGAGCGCCCGCCAATTGGCGTCAACCCCGACGCCGAGGGGGCTCAGGACTCCGAGACCGGTGACGGCGACTCTGCGCGGCACGGCGTGATCACCCGCGGGAGCGATCGCTGATGTACTTGATGGCGTCGCCGACGGTGCGGATCTGATCGACCTCGTCGTCGGGGATCTTGATGTCGAAGTTCTCCTCGAGGGCGAGCACGAGCTCGACGATCGCCAGCGAGTCGGCGCCGAGATCCTCGGTGAAGCTCTTGGAGGCGTCGACGTCCTCAGCGCCGACGTCGAGCTGGTCGCAGATGATCTCACGGATCTTGGTTTCGATTTCGGAAGCGGACATTGGCTCTTCTCCTCTACGACTTGCTGTTGTGTGAAGGCGTGAAGCGTGGCTCGGGGGGCGGCGGGCGGTACGTCGACCGGAGCTAGATGTTGAGGCCGCCGTTGACCCGAAGGACATGTCCCGTGATGTAGGCGGCGGCCGGCGAGGCGAGGAAGGCGACGGCCTCCGCGACCTCCTCCGGCCGACCGATCCGGGAGAGCGGGATCTGCTTGAGGAGCGCGTCGCGGGCGGCCTCGCCGAGCGCGGCGTCGGTCATGTCGGTCTCGATGAAGCCGGGGGTGATCGCGTTGACGGTCACCCCGCGCGGCGCGAGCTCGCGGGCGAGCGACTTGGTGAGGCCGATGAGGCCGGCCTTCGAGGCGGCGTACATCGCCTGGCCGGCGTTGCCCTGCTCGCCGACGACCGACGAGATGTTGATGATCCGGCCGGCGCTGCGGGCCTTGAGGAGGTGGCGGGAGGCGGCCTTGGAGCAGGCGAAGGCGCCCTCGAGGTTGACCGCGAGGATCCGCCGGAGGTCGTCCATGCTCGCCCGCAGGAGGAGCGCGTCGATCGAGATCCCGGCGTTGTTGACCAGGACGTGGAGGCCGCCGAGCGCCTTGGTGACCGTAGCTAGGCCGGCGTCGACGGCCGCCGGATCGGCGACGTCGAAGCCGACCGTGATCGCCTTGCCGCCGGCGCCCTCGATCGCCTCGGCGACCTCGCGGGCGGCGGCCTCGTTGCTCGCGTAGTTGATCGCGACGGCGGCGCCGCGGGCCGCGAGGGTCACGGCGATCGCCTTGCCGATGCCACGCGAGCCGCCGGTGACCAGCGCGATCTTGCCGGAGAGGTCCCAGGAGGGGGGCGTCGTGCTCTGCGAGGGGGCGCTCACTGAGCCCCGTCCTTTAGCACATCGATGTCACGGGGGGAACCTAGCGGGGTGGTCGTGAGGTTGCGATCGATCCGCTTGTTGAGGCCCGCGAGCACGCGACCGTGACCGACCTCGTACACCCGCTGCACACCCATGTGCACCGCCTTGCGCACTGACGCCTCCCAGCGAACACGCTCGGTGACCTGTCGCACGAGCAACGCACGCACGCGCTCGTGATCGAGGTTGGGCTCGGCGTCGACGTTGGTGATCACGGGGATTCGCAGCGGGCGGATGGTCAGCTCCGCGAGGGCCGCGTCGAGCCGCTCGGCCGCCGGCTTCATCAGCGCGCAATGGAAGGGCGCGGACACCTTAAGTGGGATCGCTCGACCGCCGGCGGCGGCGGCTCGCTCGCTCAGGCGCTCGACCGCCCCCGCGTGGCCAGCGACGACGATCTGTCCGCCGCCGTTCTCGTTGGCGGGGCTCACGACCTCGCCGGGGATCTCGGCGCTGACCTCTGCGCAGAGGGCCTCGAGGCGCTCGGGGTCGAGGCGGAGGATCGCCGCCATCGCGCCGACGCCGGCGGGCACCGCCGCCTGCATCGCCTCGCCGCGGAGGCGGACCAGGCGGACCGCGTCGGCGAAGGCGAGCGCGCCGGCGGCGACCAGCGCCGAGAGCTCGCCGAGGGAGTGACCGAAGCAGAGCGCCGCGCCGTCGACGAAGGCGTCGCCGAGCTCGCTGCGCGCGGCCGCGAGGGCGGCGATCGAGCAGGTGAGGATCGCCGGCTGGGTGTTGGCGGTGAGGGCGAGCTCGTCCGCGTCGCCGGCGAAGCAGAGCGCCGAGAGGGCGAAGCCGAGGGCATCGTCGGCCTCGTCGAAGACCGCGCGGGCGGCGGGGAAACGCTCGCTGAGATCTTTGCCCATGCCGATCTCCTGGCTCCCCTGACCGGGGAAGACGAAGCCGTAGGGGGCGCTCTCGCTTGGCGTGCTCATGTCGATTCTCCTGCTCCTTGGCCGCTGGGGGCGTCGTCGGTCTTGCCGGGGGTCGCGCTCGCGTCGGCACCACTCGCGTCGATCTTGGCCGCGTCGATCTTGGCCGCGTCGGCCTTGGCCGCGTCGGCCTTGGCCGCGGCGAAGAGCTCGCGGTGGGCGCGGACGGCCTCCCGGAGGCCCGGCGTGAGGTCGCGGTCGACGTAGCTCGCGGCGACGTCGATCGCCGAGACCAGCGCCCGCGGGGTCGATCCTCCGTGGCAGATGATCGCGATCCCGTCGACCCCCAGGAGGGGCGCGCCGCCGTAGTTGTCGGGGTCCATCCGCCGCTTGATCGCGCTCAGGGAGGGGCGCATCAGGAGGGCGCCGAGCTGGCTGAGGCGCCGCCCCTCGACCTCCTGACGGACGATGCCGATCAGCGCGCGGGCGGTCGCCTCGATCGCCTTGAGGGCGATGTTGCCGGTGAAGCCGTCGGTGACGACGACGTCGAGCTCGCCGCTGAAGAGATCCGATCCCTCGACGTAGCCGCGGTAGGTGAACGCCGGGCTCGGGTGATCGCGGAGGAGGCGGTGGGCGGCCCGGGTGAGCTCGGTGCCCTTGCCCTCCTCGGCGCCGTTCGCCAGGATGCCGACCACCGGCGAGCTCCGGCCGTTGGTGACCGCCGCGAAGGTCGCGCCCATGACCGCGAATTGGACGAGGTTGAGGGGCCGGCACTCGACGTTGGCGCCCATGTCGAGGAGGACGCAGGCGCCATCGGGGCCGGGGATCGACGAGACGATCGCCGGGCGATCGACCCCCTTGATCCGGCCGAACTTGAAGAGGCCGCAGGCGAGCATCGCCCCCGAGTTGCCGGCCGAGACCACCGCCGCCGCCTCGCCGCGGCGGACGAGCTCGAAGCAGGTCGGCATCGACGCGTCAGGCTTCGCCCGGATCGCCTTCCCCGGGCTGTCCTCCATCGTGATCACCGCCGGGGCGTGGCGGATCTCGAGGGGGAGGGCGCTCAGGTTGTCGAAGCGGGCGAGCCCGCGGTGGAGGCGGGCCTCGTCACCGACGAGGAGGATGCGGTGACCCGCGCGCGCGGCGAGGACGGCCGCCTCGATCTCGACCTCGGGGCACCGATCGGATCCGAAGGCGTCGATGGCGATCGTCCGCTCAGCCACGCTCGCGCTCCAAAAAATTCACCGCCCCGGGGGATCCGGGGCGCATGTGGGGCTGCCTCTACAAGAGGCCTCCAGGGGCCGCGGAGGCGGCCTAGTCCTGGGCGATGGCGATGACCTGACGGCCCTTGTAGTGACCGCAGGAGGGGCAGATCCGGTGGGGGAGGACCATCTCCTGGCAGTTGGCGCAGGGGATCAGGCCGGGGGCCGTGCGCTTGTCGTGGTTGGCGCGGCGCATGTCACGCCGGGACGGGGATTGCTTCTTCTTGGGGACAGCCATGGGCCTCCAGTGGGGGCGGGAGTGTAACGTTTTTTCCCGGACGCCTCGCCTCCAAGGGCGCTCCGAGACCTGAGTTTTCTCAAATATCGGCGCCCGGTCACTTGCCGCGGCGCCGCTTCTCCTTGCCTTGTTCGTCGGGCTCGTCGCTCTGGAGCGCCCGAAGAGCGGCCTTCCAGGGGGAAATCTCGGCCTGCGCGCCGCCTTCGGCGTCCGCGCCGCGGCCGCCGCAGGCTGGGCAGCCGGGCTCGGCCGCCGAGGGGGGATCGTTGAGGTTGCGTCCGCAGGCGTGACAGAGGCCGCGACAGGCCTCGCCGCGGCTGCAGAGCACGCGCATCGGGTAGGCGAGGAGCACCTGCTCGGCGATCAGCGGCCGGAGGTCGAGGATGTGGCCGGAGTAGGAGACGATCTCCGGGGCGTCGAGGTCGATCTCCTCGTCGTCCTCGTCGTCCGCATCCTTCTTCTTGTGGCCGTCCCCGGCGCCCTCGATGCAGTGGGCGCAGAGCTCGGCGCTCGCCTGGACCGCGGCGGGGGTCAGGCAGCGGGCGCAGGGGACCTCCATCGCCAGGTCGATCCGACCGCGGACGAGGACCGACGCGTCACCGAGGAATTGGAGATCGAGGTCGATACGGGCGGGCCGCGTCGCCTTGGCGTCGGTCTCCGCCAGGATCTCGTCGACGCGCTCGACCGGCAGCTCGACCTTGAGGGGGTGCGAGAGCACCGCCCGCGAGAGCTGGTTGAGGTCGACGACGAGGGGCTCGTCGTCGCTTGGGATCGGCTGGCGGGTGGTCACGGTGAGCTCGAGGTCGACGCCGGGGTAGGCGAGGGAGGGGTGGTAGCGCCGGCCCCCCGCTCTGTCAATGTCGGTCGCGGGAGGTTGACACTGCAAAGCGGGATTGGCTATCCCCTCCCGGCCTGTGAACGCACCCCATCCTCAAGCGCGCCTGGCCCAGCAGCGAACCGGCGCCCAGGCGACGGATGCGGGGCGATGGATCTGGATGGTGGCGATCCTGGTCGTCGGCCTGGTGACGCCGACGATCGCCGACGCGGCCCCAGCTCCGACGAAGGCGAAGGAGCCGAAGGCCGACGGCGCCGCGCCGACGACCGGTGACGCGAGCGACGCGGAGAAGGAAGAGGACGAGGAGGCCGCGGCCGACGACGAGGGCGACGCGTCTGGATCGGCGTCTGGGTCCGCGGCCGCAGCGGCGGCGCCGAGCGGCGGCGCGACCGGCGGGCTCCGTCCGGGGCTCCGCCTGACGCCGCCGGCGATCGCCACGCCGAGTGAAGCCGAGCCCGAGAGCGAGGACGAGGCGGCCGAGGAGCCGAGCGCGGCGGTCCGCGCCGACGCCGATGACGCCTCCGCCGCGATCGCCGGTCCGGGCGCGCCCAAGCTCGAGTCGCCGAAGCTCACGCCGCCCTCGTTGATCAAGAAGCGGAGCGTCCCGCCCTTCTGGATCGATCGGCAATACGACACCCACCGGACGCGCGCGCTCACCCTGCCGCCGCTCTTCGTCCACCGCAAGGGCAGCGCCGAGCACCCCGAGAAGCTCTTCCACGCCGACCTCAGCCTGACCTTCGGCTGGTACTCGCAGAAGAGCGGCCGTCGCCGCTGGCTCTCACCGCTCGGGCTCTTCTTCGGATCCTACTCCGAGCGGACCACCGCCTGGGGCGCGGGCGCCCTGCTCATGGGCTACAAGCGGACCGGCGAGCAGTTCAACTTCGGCCAGTTCCCGCTGGTCTGGTGGTGGGGCAACAAGCACGTCCGCAACCTCGTCGTCCTCCCGGTCCACTACCACCAGAAGACGCCCGAGGGGCGCCAGGGGATGAGCGGCCTCCTCTTCTGGTACGGCAAGAAGCACCTCGACGACGACGATCCAAACAACGACGTCCGCTACTTCGTGGGAGCGCCGCTCTTCGTCCGCGCCCAGAAGGGCGTGAAGCGGGTCGATGTCGGCGTGCCGCTCTACATCGCCGGCGAGGACAAGCTCAAGGGCACCCGGCACCGCACGCTCTTCCCCTTCTTCCACTGGCAGTCGAGCGAGTTCGGCAACCGCCGCGAGCTCTGGACGCCGCTCTACGTCCAGCGCAGCGATCGCGCGCGCGGCCGCAAGAGCTGGGTGCTGCCGCCGCTCCTCACCTTCTCAAAGCGGACGCCGACGCGCTCGCTCTTCTCGGCGACGCCGCTCCTCTGGCGGGCCGAGGATCGGGTCAAGGGGAGCCAGACGTGGGTCCTCGGGCCGTGGGTCTCGTACGCCGATCCGCTCCAGAAGAACAACGTCCTCGCGCCCTTCTGGTGGTCGTTCAAGGATCGTCAGCGGCAGGTCTCGACCAGCATCCTCCTGCCCCTGGCGATCGCCCGGAAGAGCCCGGACGAGACCGCGGTCTACACCCTCCTCGGCGGCGGCGTGCGCTCGAAGAAGGGCGGCTTCGGCGTCACCCTGCCGCCGCTCTTCACGTCGATCCGGCAGCGGCCCGGCGGCAAGAGCCACCAGGTTGTCACGCCGCTCTTCTGGCACCTCAAGGATCCGAAGGGGGCCGACGGCAAGGGGACCGATCGCTGGATCATCCCGCCGCTCGCCTACCACACCCGGGTCGGCGAGCGCCGGCGCCTCGGCCTCCTGCCGCTCCTCACCTTCACCGGCCGCGAGGGGACGCGCTCGCACCAGGTGGTGACGCCGCTCTTCTGGCACTTCCGCGATCGCGATCCCGCGTTGATGCGCGACACCTTCGTCGCCGGTCCGCTCTACGTCCAGCGCGACAAGCTCGGCTGGGCCGCCGGCCTGCCGCCGCTGGTGGTCGCCGGGTCGAACCCGCGCCAGCGCTACACCGTGATCCCGCCGCTCCTCTTCGGCGACGTCCGCGACCTCAAAGAGGGGACGCGGCGGACGATCTCGCCGCTCTTCGTCCGCACCACCGGCCCCGGCGGCGCCCGGACGATCGGCGCGGCGGCGATCGCCTGGGACGTCAAGCGGCCCGGCGAGCGCCACTCGGTCCTCTTCCCGCTCTACTACCGCAGGCAGATCGGCGACAAGGCGCTGACGATCACCCCGCTGGGCGGCGGGCGTCGGACCAAGGAGGGCCGCACCTGGGTCTACGGCCCGGTCTACGGCCGCCGCGTGGGCGAGGCGAAGGGCTTCGGGATCCTCCCGCTGATGGTCCGCGACGTCCGACCGACCGAGGGCGGGCTCGCCAAGCACACGGTGGTCTTCCCGCTCTACATCGGTCGGCGGACCCCGAGCGACGATCTCGACATGGTGACGCCGCTCTTCTGGCGGACCCGGGTCGGCGGCGAGAAGCCGCGGCGCAACCTCGCGCTGGTGCCCTTCTACTTCCGCCAGCGGCAGCCCCACGGCGTCGACGTCGACGCCGGCTTGCCCTTCTTCTACAGCCGCGATCGCGAGCGCAGCACCCACACCCTGGTGGTCGGCCCGGGCTTCCACCGCCTGAGCCGGACCTCGCTCAACGCCGGCATCGTCCCGATCTACTGGTGGCGCGACAGCGCCGAGCGCCGGCGCCTGATCTCGCTGCCGATCATCTACCACACGCTCGACAAGTCGAGCGGCGCGCGGACGACGATCGCCGTGCCGCTCTGGTACGACATCAAGCGGGCGAACGGCTCGCGGATCTGGGTCGCGTTCCCCTTCGCGGTCGGCAACAAGCGCCTCTACAACTTCACCCGCGTGGGCCTGGTCCCGCCGGGCTACATCGACCTCTTCCGGGTCGGCAAGAACCACCGCTTCTCGGGCTTCGTCCCGCTCTACTTCCGCTACCAGAAGTGCGGGTTCCGCGAGGAGGACGACCCCTCCTGCCGCTACACGCTCCACGGCTCCTACCCGCTCTTCATGTACGGGAAGGACGGGCAGGGGCGGGTCACCCACTCCTTCCTCTCGCTCTACTACTTCGACCGCGACAAGCGGGGGACGACGCTCTTTACGCCGCTCGGCGGCGCGCGGGTGCGGCCGGGCGAGGAGCTCACCTGGTACGCCGGGATCGTCGGCCGCGGGGTCACGCGCACCCGCGAGACCACCGTCGTCTTCCCGCTCTTCTGGGATCGCAAGCACCGCCTCAAGAAGAAGCGGACGACCCTGGTGGTCCCGCCGCTCTACATCGGCCAGCGCGAGGAGGACTCGAAGTGGTTCGAGACCGGCCTCCTCTTCTGGCACTTCCGGCGGCCGCACAAGGTCTCGACGGCCGTGCTCCCGCCGCTCTTCTACATCAGCGAGTCCTACGCCGAGCGCCGGCTCTCGTGGCTCCTGCCCTTCTACTTCCGCGACAACTACATGGGGAAGGACAAGACCTTCACGTCGGTCTTCCCCGGCCTCTACTTCCAGCGGCGCAAGGGCCAGGATCTCGACGTCGTCCAGTTCCCGCTGATCTGGCACATCGAGCGCGGCAAGAACCAGGGGACCGTCGGCGCCTTCCTCTGGTGGGACATCCGGGTGCGGAACACGACGACCCAGGTGATCCCGGGCGTCTTCCTCCGCCGGGTCAACCGCAAGGGCCAGGAGCTCGGCGTCGTCCTCCCGGGGCTCGCGTGGTGGACCCGCGACAACGATCCGAAGACGCCGGGCGTCCACTGGCGCGCGCTCCTCGGGGCGATCGGCGGCGGCAACGACGAGAACGGGCGCTACTTCTCGCTCTTCGGCGGCAAGATCAAGCTCAAGCCGAAGCCGGTGTGGACGCCGAAGGGGAAGGAGCGCCGCGAGGCCCGGAAGAAGGCGCGCGAGGAGAAGCGCCGCCGTCGCGCAGGCGGGGCCGCGGCCCCGGCGAAGGCGGCCACGGCTCCGGCTGTGACGCCGCCGGCGAGCGCTCCGGCGAAGGCCGCTCCGGCCTCGACGACCCCGACGAAGGCCGCACCCGCGATGGCGTCGCCGACGACCGCCGCGCCAACGACGACGACCCCCGCCAAGGCGAGCGGGGCGAGCGGCACGGCGCCGGCCCCGGGGACCACCACGCCCAGCGCGGGCGCGCCGCGCATGGGCGCGGTCGGCAGCGGCGGCGTCGGCACGACGACCAAGCCGCCGGGTCGCCGCCCCTGAGCGCACGGACGCCGCTCTGCGGGGCCGCGACGCCCGCGCGGGGCGGTCGCTAGCTCACGCGGGCGAGCGCCTGTGGGGCGCTCCAGGGGCCCTGGGGAGATCGCCGCAATTGTGTGATAAAGCCCCCCGCATGTTCACCGGCCTGGTCCAGCGCGTCGGCACCCTCGCGGCGATCGAGCCCCGGGCCGAGCGTCGCCGCCTGCGGATCGCCGCCGCGCTCGACGAGCGCGATCGGATCCTCGGGGCCAGCGTCGCCGTCAGCGGCGTCTGCCTGACGGTGGTCGCCGCGACCGCGCGCGACTTCGAAGTCGACGCGGCCTTCGAGACCCTGGCGGTGACCACCCTCGGCGACCTCGCCGTCGGCGCCCGCGTCAACCTCGAGCCGGCCCTGCGGATCGGCGACGCGCTCGGCGGTCACTTGGTCTCGGGCCACGTCGACGGCGTCGGCCGCCTCCGGAGTCAGAGCCGGCGCGGCGACGCGATCCTGATGTGGTTCGACGCGCCCGCCGAGCTCCGGCGCTACATCGCCGCCAAGGGCTCGATCTGCGTCGACGGCGTCAGCCTCACGGTCAACGAGATCGACGGCGAGGGCTTCGCGGTCGGCCTCATCCCCCACACCCTCGCGGTGACCACCCTCGGCGATCTCCGCCCGGGCGTGCGCGTCAACCTCGAGGTCGACCTCATCGCCCGCTACGTCGAGCGCCTCCTGAGCGCGCAGAAGCCCGACGGCGGGGTCACCTGGGCGACGCTGGCGGCCGCCGGCTTCGGCACCCGCGAGTCAACCTGAGCCGCACGTAGCTCAAGATCCACGAAGGAGACGACATGCACGCGAACCTCGATCACGTCGAGCACTGCATCGGCATCATTCGCAAGGGCGGGATGATCATCCTCGTCGACGACGAGGATCGGGAGAACGAGGGCGATCTGGTGATCGCCGCCGAGCACTGCACCGCCGAGCACGTCAACTTCATGAGCCGCGAGGGGCGGGGGCTGATCTGCCTCGCGCTCACCGCCGAGCGGGTGAAGACCCTCGGGCTGCCGATGATGGTGCCGACCGATCCGGGGAACATGGGCACCGCGTTCACCGTGTCGATCGAGGCGCGCCGCGGGGTGACCACCGGGATCTCGGCCGCCGATCGGGCGGAGACGATCCGGGTCGCCAGCGACGAGCGCTTCGGCGCCGCCGACATCGTCTCGCCTGGCCACATCTTCCCGCTGCGGGCGCAGCCGGGCGGCGTCCTGGTCCGCTCGGGCCACACCGAGGGATCGGTCGACCTCGCCCGCCTCGCGGGCCTGCGCTCGGCCGGGGTGATCTGCGAGATCATGCGCGACGACGGCGAGATGGCGCGGATGGACGACCTCGAGGTCTTCGCCCGCCGCCACGGCCTCGAGATCCTGACGATCGCCGATCTCATCGCCTACCGGATGCAGCGCGAGATCCTGGTCGAGCCGGTCGACGAGGCGCCGCTGGTCTCGTCGCTCCTCGGGATCGGCGAGGAGGACGGCTGGACGATCCGCACCTTCCGCTCGCTGGTCGAGCCGCGCGCCGACTTCGTCACCCTCTCGAAGGGAGCGCTGGCCCAGGCGAGCGGGGGCGACGACGCGGTCCTCCTCCGGGCGCAGCGCGCCAACCTCCTCGGCGACGTCTTCGGCCTCGCCAGCGACGACTCGTCCGCGCGCATGCGGGCGGCGGTCCGCCAGATCGATCGGGCAGGTCGCGGGCTCATCCTCTACGTGGTCGGCGAGAAGGTCCCGGGGATCCGCCTCAGCAGCGGCGGTGATCGCCGCGAGCCGCGGCCGCTGCCGAAGCCCGCCGAGGCCGGCTTCCGGGAATTCGGGCTCGGCGCGCAGGTCCTCAAGAGCCTCGGGATCCGGCGGATCCGGGTGATGACCGACAACCCGCGGAAGATCATCGGCCTCGAGGGCTACGAGATCGCCACCCTCGGATCGGTCCCGCTCGCCGGCGAGGCGTCGCGGTGAGCTCGGGGCCGCGGATCCTCCTCGCGGTCGGCGGGGGGATCGCCGCCTACAAGGCGCCCGAGCTGGTGCGGGCGCTGAAGAAGGAGGGCTGCGAGGTCCGGGTGATCCTGACCGCGGCGGCCCGCTCCTTCGTCGCCGAGCTCTCCCTCGCCTCGGTCTCCGGCAACCCGGTTCGGTCGACGCTCCTCGACGCGGCCGAGGAGGGGGCGATCGGTCACATCGAGCTCGCCGATTGGGCGGAGGTCGTGGTCGTCGCCCCGGGGACCGCCGATCTGATCGCCCGCGCGGCCCACGGCCTCGCCGACGATCTCGTCACCTGCGTCCTCTTGGCCACCCGCGCGCCGGTCCTCTGGGCGCCGGCGATGAACACCAACATGTGGCGGCACCCGGCGACCGTCGCCAACCTGGCGACGCTGCGATCGCGCGGCGCCGAGACGATCGGCCCCGATCGCGGTGAGCTCGCCTGCGGGTGGATCGGCGAGGGGCGGATGATCGATCCGCCGGTGATCGCCGCGGCCGCGCTCGCCCTCCGCGAGCGGGCGCGCGGCGGCGATCGCTGGGCGGGGCGTCGGGTGCTGGTGACGGCGGGGCCGACCCGCACATACCTCGATCCGGTCCGCTTCGTCGCCAACGCGTCGACCGGGGCGATGGGCTTCGCGCTCGCCGAGACGGCCGCTCGCCTCGGCGCCGAGGTGACGCTGGTCGCCGGCCCGGTCGATCGGCCGTCGCCGATCGGCGTCGCGCGGATCGACGTCGAGACCGCCGACGAGATGCTCGCCGCCTGCGAGGGGCGCCTCGCCGCGGCGCCGCATGACCTCGTGGCGATGGTCGCGGCGGTCGGCGATCTCGCCCTCGACGCGGCCCCGAGCAAGCTCGACAAGGGCTCGCTCCTCGGGCGCCTTGGCGGGCTAGAGTGGCGGATCGGCGTCGACATCCTGGCGACCCTGGTGGCCCGGCATCACCCGCGCACCCGCTTCCTCGGCTTCGCGGCGCAGACGGTGGAGGGCGAGGGCGAGGTGGCCGAGGCCGCGCTGGTCGAGCTCGGCGTCGGCAAGCTCGAGGCGAAGGGGGCAGACGCGGTCTTCGTCAACCGGGTCGGCGTGCCGGGGCTCGGCTTCGCCTCGCCGACCAACGCAGGCGCGCTGATCCTGCGCGGCGCGCTGGTCGGCGCCGACGGTCACCAGGTGATCGCCTCGGGGCCGCCAGTAGCGAAGCCAGCGCTCGCCCGCTGGATCCTGAGCGAGCTCGGCGAGGCGCTCTGGGGTGGTGAGGGGAGCGCGCTGAACGTCCGGCGAGGTGAGGCGTGAGCGGCGGTCCGTCCGACGAGGCCACCGAGGTCCAGCGCCTCGCCCGGAGCCTCGCGGTCTCGCTCGCCCACCTCCGCGACTTCCGCGGGATCCGCTATGTCTCGGCCGCGCCGCTGCCGCTGCCGCTCGCACCGAGCGTCGCAGCCGACGAAGGACGCGTCGATGCGGACGCGACATCGCCGGAGTCGAGGCCACCGCCGACGGCGACGAGCTCCTCGCCGCCGCTTGAGCGCGCGCCGTCAACTCGTCCGGAGTCGGCAGCCATGTCGCGCCCCGCGGCCGCGCCCTCCGAGCGGCCGGCGCGAGCGCCCGCCACCGAGCCGCAACCGCGCGCGCCGATGGCCACCGGCGGCGAGCCGCCGCGGCCGCGGTCGCCGGCTCCGGCAAGCGGGCAGCCTGCCGCCGCGCGGTCGACCGAAGGGCCGCCGCGAGCGGATGCCCGCGAGTGGTCGGCCGCCCGCAAGCTCGACTACCTCCGCGAGAAGAACCTCGGCAATTGTCAGCGCTGCGCCCTCGCGCGTACCCGGTCGAACATCGTCTTCGGCGTCGGCAACCCCGACGCGGAGATCATGTTCGTCGGTGAGGCGCCGGGGCAGCAGGAGGATCGCCAGGGGATCCCCTTCGTCGGCCGCGCCGGCGAGCGCCTCAACCTCTGGCTCGACATGCTCGGGATCCCCCGCGATCACGCCTACATCGCCAACGTGCTCAAGTGTCGGCCGCCGAACAACCGCGATCCCGAGCCCGAGGAGGTCGCCCGCTGCTCGCCCTTCCTGCGGGCGCAGATCCGGGCGATTCGGCCGAAGGTGCTGGTCGCCCTCGGCCGCTTCGCCGGCTGCCTCCTCACCGGCGTCGCCGAGCGGCCGCTCTACCAGATGCGCGGCCGCGTCTGGTCCTATCAAGAGGAGAAGCTCGACGCTCGGATCCCGGTCGTCGTCACCTACCACCCCTCCTACGTCCTTCGGCAGGGGAGGGATAGTCCGCCGGGGAAGAGCGACGCGGACGCGCAGGTGCTCACCGATCTCCGGCAGGTCGTCGGCATTCTCCGGGGTGCCTGATCGGTCGAACGCGTCGCGTTGATCGCGTGGGCGTCGCTCGTCGTCGTCGCGTTGATCGCGTATTCGCGTTGATCGCGTGTTCGCGTTGATCGCGTGCTCGCGTTGATCGCGGATGTGTCGACGGCGCCGTCCCGGTCACGTCGTTTGCGTCGCGTCGCGCGTCGTCGATGACGACGTCGAGCGAGGTTTGCGAGGCTTGTGATGTCGGCGGCGGAGAGTTGCGATCGTTCGTTTGCGACGCTCACGCGTCCACGCTGATCACGCGGCGAGGAAAGCGGTTGACGCCCGAGAGGCGCCTTTCTAGAGTGCGAGGTCCCGCTATGACCAAGGCCGAGCTGATCGAGAGAATCGCCAAGTCTCGCAACCTCCCGCCTGAGGTCACCAAGAAGTGCATCCAACAGATCCTCGATCTCGCCTTCGAGGAGCTCGGCGCCTACTTCGTCCGCGCCCGCGTCACCAAGAGCCAGACGCCGCGCTTCACCTACCCGGGCTTCGGCACCTTCACGAAGAAGCGCCGCAGCGCCCGCAAGGGGGTGAACCCGCGGACGCTCGAGCCGATGAAGATCGACGCGAGCTTCACGGTCGACTTCAAGCCGGGCACCGAGCTCCGCGGCGGGCTCAACGGGATCGTCAAGGAGAGCGCCAAGGAGAGCGCCAAGGCCGAGTCGACCCGGGCCCGGAGCTCGCGCTCACGCCTCACGGTCGTCGAGAGCGTCGAGAGCGTCGAGGACGCGCCGCTCCGTCGCCTCCGCTCCCGCGACGAGGTCGAGCTCGAGGCGGACGACGGCTACGATCCCACGCTCTTCGAGGTCGACGGCCTCCCGCAGCCGCCGCTCCAGCGCATCCGCGCCCGGCGCACGAAGTCGCGGGACGAAGGCGTCGGCTGAGCCGACGCGCGGACGCTCACCCAGCGGCGCGCGACAGCGAGGACGCCCGCGCGTCAGAGGCGACACGAAGAAAGGGACATGTCCAAATCGACATGTCCCTTTCTTCGTGTCCCTGCAACCCAGGGTGAGAGCGGCCCGCCCCCGACCCTCGCAGAGCCTAGTTGCTCACGCGCTTCGACGGCTTGGGCTGCTGCGTCTTCGGCTTGGCGGTGAGGGTGTTGTTGTCCGCCGCGTCGTTGGGGTCGGGCTTCGCACCAGGCTTGGCGGTGAGGGTGTTGTTGTCCGCCGCGTCCTTCGGATCGGGCTTGCCGCTGCCGGGCTTGGCGGTGAGGGTGTTGTTGTCGGCGGCGTCGCGCGGCTTGGGGCCCGGGTCGCCCCCGCCGGACTTGGCGCTGAGGGTGCTGCCGGTCGTCGGCGAGTTGGTCGGCTTCGGGTCCGGCGTCGGATCGGGCTGCGCCTTCGGGGCGTTCGGGGCCGCCGGGCCGTTGTCGCCCTTGGGCACGGCCTTCGGGGTCGACTTCGCCGGGCCGCTGCCACCACCGGATGAGGAGCCCGTGGCCTTCGGGGTCGACTTGCTCGGGCCAGCCGGCTTGCTCGAGTGGTGGATCGGCTTGCCCCCGCCGCTCCCCGGCGCGTAGGTCCCCCCGCCGGTCGACGAGGAGTAGGAGCAGGAGCAGGCCGGGGCGAAGAGCGAGAAGGCCAGCGCGATGGTTGCAGAGACAAGTTTGGTCGGGGTGGTTGGCATGGGACCTCGGGGGCGCTAGGACGGGGGAGCAGCTTTGATATTCAGAGGGTACGCGGGGTGGGTGTCAAACCGCCAGGGCGGCGGCGATATCGCGCGCGGCGATGGGAGATATCGCCCCCGCCTCCGGACCGGCTCCGTGGCCGTCTCTCGCCGCGACATCGCGCAAGTGCCGAGATTGCCGGCCCCGCGGCTCAATTCCCCCGATTATCTCGCCCCTGGACAAACCCACCGGGTCGCGGGCTAGCGTTGTCCCATTGGGGCATTGGATTGCGCCGGGAGGGTGGGGAAAACCTATGACACGTCAGAAAACGGATGAGCAACGCAAGCAGCAGATTCGGGCTGCGGCCACGCGGTGCTTTGTTCGCCGCGGCTACGCCGCGACTCGTCTCTTGGACATCGCCCGCGAGGCTGGGCTCAGCAAGGGTGGGGTCTACTTCCACTACAGGGCGAAGGAGCAGCTCTTTCACGACATCCTGGACGCCCAGCTGGAGGCCTTCGAGGAGCGCTGGAGCTTCGAGCCGGTGGCCAGCCAGCCGGCGGACGTCACCCTGGGGAACCTTGTACGGGCACACTTGAGGACCCTCGAGGACAACCCGGATGAGACCAGGCTGACCAACCTGCTGGTGACGATGGCCGTCCAGGAGGCCGAGTTCCGCGACAAGCTCGAGCGGGCGCTGGCGGTGAGCCGCGACCTCTACGCTGGGGTGATCGAGCGCGGGGTGAACGACGGAGCGTTCGCCAAGGTGGACCCGCAGGGGGTCGCGCAGAGCATCCTGGCGATGATCCAGGGGCTCGGCGCCCAGACTGCGCTGAGCGCCGACGGCAAGCTCGCGGTCGCCGTCGACGAGATCGTCGGCGGGGTCCTGCGAATGCTCGGGTCGGAGCTGCGGGCGTCGGCGCCGGCCGAGGAGTCGGCGCCGAGCGCCGAGGCCGAGGCGGCGCCGGCCGAGGCGGCGCCGAGCGAGGCTGCACCCGCGGAGTCCGCGGAGGCGACCGAGGCCGCGGGCGAGTAGGAGCAGGCGTGGACGGAGGCGCCGGGCGGTGGCTCTCGAGCCGCCGGCCCGGCGTCGTCGTCTCTGGCGGGTAGCCAGCCGGCCGCTCGCGCGAGCTCAGGTCGGCGCGGCGAAGCGGACACCAGCGAGGCCGACGAGCCCGGGCTCGTCGCCGGGGGCGGGCTGGCAGGCGTAGGCGGCGACCCCTCCGCGGTAGCCGACCGGGAGGAGGCGGGCGAGCGACGCGAGGACCGGAGCCCCGCTCGCCGGTCCGAGGAGCGGATCCTCGGCGAGGCAGCGCCGCTGGAGCTCGTGGAGCTGGCCGCGTGCGAGGGCCTCGAGGAGCCCCTGGTCGCGTGCCTGGAGGCGATCGGCCGCGTCGTCGGGGAGGCGCGGTCGGCCGTAGGCGGGGCCGCAGTGGCCGAGCTCGGCGACCGCGATCCAGAGGACGCGGAGCTCGTCGAGGTCGACCTCGAGGGACGCGTAGAGCTCGTCGACCGCGACGCTCTGCTCGCCGACGAGGAGCGCCGCTTGCCCGCAGAGGAGCGGGAGGATCGGCGGGGCGGCGTCGCCGTAGAGGTAGCGGACGAGGATCGCCGCGAGCTCGACGCTGACGGCTCCGCGGTGGCGGATCTCCTCCTGGAGGAGCCAGGGGTGGCGCTCGCAGAGGCGATCGATCCGGCGGCGATCGGCGGCGACCGGTCCGAGCGGCGTGTCGAAGTCCTTGGCGGTCGCGGCGAAGGGGACGAGGCCCGGCTGCGGATCGGCGCCGACGATCACGATCGCGTCGAGCTCATCCGCGGGCGGGAGCTCGACGAGGGTCGCCGCGAGGATCGACGCCGCCCGCTCGAAGGGCTGGTGGGGGATCAGCACGCCGGCGAGCGGCGAGCCCGGGGCGAGGCGGCGGCGAGCGGGGCCGAGGAGCTCGCCGAGGAGCTCCGCGAGCGCCTCGGGATCGCCGGGGTAGAGGACGTCGGCGAAGGCCGGCGGCCGCCGGGGGGCGTCGACGAAGGCGCGGTGGAGGGCGGCCCAGCGCCGCCGGAACGAGTCGTCGTCGAGGAGGCCGGCGGCGCCGAGGTCGTCGATGAGCCCCTCGATCGCCTCGCGGTCGAAGGCCTCGCGGCCGCTGAAGAGGAGCGAGTGGCGGATCTGGGCGGCGCTCCGGGTGCCGTCGAGGAGATCGAGGAGGGGCCCGACCTCGGCCGGCAGGGCGACCGGCTCGGCGACGCCCTGGGGATCGCGGAGGACGAGGAGCGCCTCGCCGTCGCGCTCGAGGTGGTGACGATCGAGGCGGCGGAGCTTCGGCCGCTGCACCCCGGGATCCGCTGCGCGCGTCATCGGTCTCATTCACCCTGGTCGATCGAACATGTCCTTCCGGGCGCGACCTGACGGAGCGTGTCGGCGACCGGGGCGCGGAGCGCCGGGAGATCGACCGCGACCTGGCAGAGGCCGACGATCACCGGCTCGGGGGGGGCGCCGCCGGCCGCCCGCACCGCGTCGACGAGGCGGCGGACGACCTCGGGATCGCCGGCGGTCTCGAGGGCCTTGGCGACCGCCGCGATCCCCCGCGGCGCGCCGATCACCAGGAGCTGGCGGGCGGCCTCGCCGCGGCGCTGGCCCTCGACCCGGTTGTTGCCGAGGAGCTTGATCAGCGCCGACTCGGGGTCGCCGGCGCCGCAGCGGCCGAGCGCGCGGATCGCCTCGCGGGCGACCAGGAGATCGTCGGTGCCGCCCTTCTCGGGCATCGCCGCGACGCCGGCGAGGCGGCGGACGACGTCGCGGGGGCAGGGGGCGGCGACCCGCGCGAGCGCGGCGACCTGTACTTCGGGCCAGGGATGCGCGAGCCCCTCGGCGAGCCAGGCCCCGTCGTCCGCGAGGGCGGCGACGTCGTAGGCGGCGGCGGCGAGGCGCGGCGAGTCGTCGCCGCGGAGGTCGAGGGTGGTCGCGAGCTCGCGGACGAGCGCGGGCGGGAGCGCGCGGAGGGCGAGCCAGCCGAGGATCTCCGACGCCTGCACCCGGCGGGCGGTCGGCGTGAGGTGGGTCGCGGCGAGGCGGAGGAGCGCGCCCTGGATCTCGGCCGCGTCGACGTGGCCCGCGAGGATCCGGATCGCCGCCACACGGACGACGAAGGGGCTCTGGTCGGCCTCGGCGAGGGCGATGAGGCGACCGTGGAAGCCGGCGTCGGCGCCCTCCGAGAGGCTCGCGCGGAGGCCGAGGAGGGCGGCCTGCTGCGAGGGCTGGGCGCCCTCGATCGCCCGGTCGACCGCGTCGAGGAGCCCCTGGCGATCGCCGGGGCTCTGGCGTGCGCGGCGGGCGAGGCCCTGGCGAAGCGCCTGGCGGAGCGTCTCCTGACCGACGCCGACCATCGCCACGAATTCGGGGAGGCGATCGGGCGGGAGGATCGCCAGGAGATCGGCGAGGAGGACCGCGCGCAGGCCCTCGCCGAGCGATCGATCACCGACCAGCTCGATCAGCGTCGTCGCGGCCGCGGGGCCCTGCTCGCGGAGGAGGATCCGCCAGGGCTCGGCGGCCGCGAGCTCGTTGCCCGGGCTCGCACCCGCGACCTCGCGGCGGAGCTGATCGGCGAAGACCCGGAGGTCCTCGGGGCGGCCAAAGGCGCCGAGCAGGACGATGAGGCGCTGGCGCTCGGCCGGGCCGAGGGGGGGGGAGGTCGCCGCCAGGCGGGCCGCCACCAGCGGGGCGACGATCACCGGGTTCTCCTCGAGGCGCGCCCGGGCGTCGAGGTACTCGCGGCCGCGGGCGACCAGGAGGGTGTCGAGATCCGCGTCGGCCTCGGCGCGGCCGTAGGTCGGCGCGGGCTCGCTCGCGGCCGCGCTCGGATCGGGCGGCGGGCTCGCGCTGGGGCTCACGGCGACGGGCGCGTGGGTGAGCGCGAGCGCGAGCGCGAACGCGAGGGGCGAAGCCGTCACCGCGCTAACCTGCCACAGATCCGCGGCGCTGCCGAGGGGCTGCGCGGCCGTGGTGGCGGCGGCCCGAGGGCCGGCGCGGTCGATCGAGCCGCGGGCGTCGGCGCGGCGCGCGAGCGGCCCTCGGGCCGCCGGGTCGGCGGCGCGGGTTGACGAGCCGCGCACCGGGTCGCGGCGCGCGTCGAGGAGCGCGGGCCGGCTCCCGTCACGCCTCGTCTACTGGAGGATCATCTCCTCGAGCTGCGCCGGCCCGATGACGTAGGAGATCAGCAGCGCCCGGCGATCCCCAGCCTGCGCGAGATCGAGGCCCCGGAGGAATTCGGCGTCCTCGGGATCCTCCTCGGCCGCGAGGAGGCGCGTGGCGAGATCGACGAGCATCTGCACCTTGACCGGGTTGTCGGTCGGCATCCGCAGGAAGAAGCCGAGGTACTCGTGGGCCGCGCCGGCGATCTGCAGCCCCTCGGGCCGCGGCAGGAGGGCCTCGAGGATCCGCCGCCGGCTCCCCTTGGCCTCGCCGAGGCCGAGCTCGCGGAGGGCCGCGCCGGTGGTCGCCGCGATGAAGGCGACGTCCTTCGGGCTCTGGGCGATCAGCTTCTGGACCTCCTTGTTGATCGTCGGCTTGCCGCCGTCGATCGCCGCGACCAGCTCGGGCATCAGGGCGGCTGGCGCGAGGGTCAGCTCGTCGAGATCGAAGCTCCCGAGCTCGACCTCGCCGCCCTCGTAGGTGTGGCCGACGATCGCGTAGCGGCGGGCGTCGATCGCCCGCAGGCGGCCGGCCTCGACCCCCTCGCGGAGGCGGGCGGCGAGGCCCGGGATCATCACGATCGCCGCTGAGCGCCGGGGATCGGCGTGGGCGGCCGCGAAGGCGGCCCGGGTCCAGGTCGCGGTCGAGTCCATCCCGAGGGCGAGGGCGGCCGCGCAGAGCGACTCGGCGAAGACCGGCGCCCGCTGGGGCCGGCCGCTCTTGGCCTCGCGCTGGGCCGAGCGCTCGCGGTAGCGCTCGCGGCGGGCGGCCTCCTCGGCCTCGATCGCCTTGAGGGCCTCCGCCGTCGTCGTCCCGTCGCGGGCGGCCCGTCGCTGGGCCCGGCGGACCAGGAGGCCGTCGCCGAGCGCCTCGCGGCGGATCTCGTCGCAGGTCGTCATGATCTCCGGGAGCTCCGGCGGCAGCCGCCGGGTCAGCGGCGCGGCCAGGGCGGCCTGGATGTCGACGTGGCCGATCATGTCGAGATCGGCGGGGAGGAAGCGGGCGGAGTAGGGGAGGTGACCGGTCCGCTGACGGCGGCCGCCGGCCTCCCAGAAGCGGCGGAGGACCGCCCGCAGCTCCTCGTCGCGGCCCTCCTTGCGGTAGAGCTTGACCAGCCGCAAGATCGCGTCGTTGATGAGCGCGCGCTCGCGGGTGTCCTCGGCGAGGAGCGCCTCGAAGTGCTCGATCGCGCAGGCCGAGCGCTCGATCTCCTCCATGCAGTGGACGCCCTTGCGGTAGAGGCGCTGGGCGCTCGACTCACCCGCGGCGGCCTCCCCTTCGCCGCCCATGGCGAGCGCGCATCCGAGGAGGAGCGCGCCAGCGGCGAGGCGTGCGGGCCAGCGGGGGCGGGACATCGGCTGGGAGGGTGACACCGAAGGTGGGGCGGGGCCAGGATCTCGCGCGCGCCGCCGCCACCTCGGCCTTGCGCGCCCGCGCTCGCCCGTGTCATAGCCCCGCCCGCCGATGCGCCCCGAGGATCTCGACTACACCCTGCCGGCCGAGCAGATCGCCCAGGAGCCGGCGCCGACCCGCGGCGACGCCCGGATGATGGTGGTCCGCGGTCCGCGGATCGAGCACACGCGGGCCCGCCTCCTGCCCGAGCACCTGCCGAGCGACGCCCTGGTCGTCGTCAACGACTCGCGGGTGGTGCCGGCGCGCCTCCACCTCGCCCGCGACGACGGCCGGCCCTTTGAGCTCCTGGTCTGCGATCCGGCGCCCGGCCTCGGCCCCGGCGCGGGCCTCCGGGCATGGGTCCGCGGCGCCCGTCGCCTGGCGATCGGCGATCGCCTCCGCCGCGGCGAGCTCGTCCTCCGGATGGTCGGCGCCGATCCGATCGATCCCCGCGCCCGCGCCTTTGAGATCGAGGCCGGCGAGCTCCTGCCCACCCTCGAGGCCCAGGGCGAGATCCCGCTGCCGCCCTACATCCGCCGCGAGGGCGCCCCGGGCGAGGAGGACCGCGCCCGCTACCAGACCCTCTACGCCCGCGATCCCGGCTCGGTCGCCGCGCCGACCGCGGGCCTCCACTGGGAGCCGGCGATCCTCGCGGCCCTCGACCTCGCGCCGATCACCCTCCACGTCGGCCCCGGCACCTTCCTGCCGATGGACGTCGACGACGTCCGCGATCACCGGGTGGGCGCCGAGCGCTACACCGTCAGCGAGGCCTCGGCCGCGAAGATCGCCGCGGCCCGCCGGGCGGGTCGGCCGATCGTGGCGATCGGCACGACCGCGACCCGGGCCCTCGAGGGGGTCGCGGCGGCCCACGGCGGCGAGGTCGTCGCCGGCAGCGGGGCGACCGATCTGGTGATCACCCCCGGCTTCAATTTCCAGGTGGTCGATCTCCTGGTGACCAACTTCCACCTCCCCCGGAGCTCGCTCCTGATGCTCGTCGCGGCCCTCGGCGGCCTCGATCGCGTCCTCGGGGCCTACCGCGAGGCGGTCGCCGCCGGCTACCGCTTCTACTCCTACGGCGACTGCATGGTGATCGACCGGGCGTAGCGCGCGGGCCTCGGCTCGTGGCATCCCTCGGCCGTGCCCACCGCTGCCCCCGTCGACGCCTCGATGATCCGCCCCGATCCCCGCCGCGAGCTCGCCTGCGAGGTGATCCCCCGGGACGCCTGGAGGCCCCCCGGGACCTTCGAGGTCCTCGCCACCGATCCCGCCGGACCGGCCCGCGCGGGCCGCCTCTGGACCGCCCACGGGCCGATCGAGACCCCCTGCTTCATGCCCGTCGGCACCTACGGCGCGGTCAAGGGGCTCGACCGCGACGACCTCCAGGCGGTCGGCTCGCAGATCATCCTCGGCAACGCCTACCACCTCGCCCACCGCCCCGGCGCCGCCAGGATCCGCGAGCTCGGCGGGCTCCACCGCTTCATCCACTGGGAGCGGCCGATCCTCACCGACAGCGGCGGCTTCCAGGTCTTCTCCCTCCGCGGCCTCCAGAAGATCGACGACGAGGGGGTCTCCTACCAGACCCACTTCGACGGCTCGCGCCACCGGATGACCCCGCGCTCGGTCCTCGAGGTCGAGGCCGCGCTGGGCTCCGACATCTGCATGATCCTCGACCACTGCCCGCCGGCCGACGCCCCGCGGGAGAAGATCCGCGAGGCGGTCGATCGCTCGACCCGCTGGGCCCGGATCGCCGCCGAGCTCCGGGGGGAGATCCTCGCGCCCACGCAGCTCTGCTTCGGGATCGTCCAGGGCGGCGTCGACCTCGAGCTCCGCCGCCAGCACCTGCGGACGATGGCCGAGCTCCCCTTCGACGGCCTCGCGCTCGGCGGCCTCTCGGTCGGCGAGTCGATGGCGGCGATGCACGCGACGATGGCGGCGATCGCCCCGGAGATGCCCGCCGATCGCCCGCGCTACGTGATGGGGATCGGCACCCCGCGCGACCTCCTGGCGGCGGTCCGCTCGGGGGTCGACATGTTCGACTGCGTGATGCCGACCCGGAACGCTCGCAACGGCCAGCTCTTCACCTTCGGCGGCCGCCTCAACATCCGCCAGGCCCGCTTCCGCAGCGACCCGGGGCCGGTCGATCCCGCCTGCGCTTGCCGCTGCTGTCGCGGCTACTCGCGGGCCTACCTCCGCCACCTCCACGAGCAGCAGGACCCGCTCTACGGGCGCCTGGCGACGATCCACAACCTCTTCTTCTTCCACCAGTGGGTGGGGGCGATGCGGTGGGGAGTGCGCGATGGGCGCTTTGGCGAGATCGAGGCGGCCCTGGCGGCGCTGGTGGCCGATGATGGGCCGGAGGTGGCCGAAGGCGGGCCGGGGGCCGGAGAGGGGCCGCTCGACGGCGCCTCGTGAGCTTGCGCTCCATGCGCGCTGTCCCATTCGCCGGCCAGGGTGACAGCGCCCGCACTTCCTGGTAGCCCTGCCCCGCCTCGCCCACGCCCGGCCGTCAGATCCGGCCGGGCGCGGTGGATACTCGTCGCCCGTCAGGCCCCGTCATGCCGATGCTCAGCTCTTCAAGCCCCCTCCTAGGACTCATCGCCGAGGCGGCCGCGCCGTCGCTCCTCTCCGGCCCGCTGCCGATGATGTTCCTGATGTTCGCGGTGCTCTACTTCCTGGTCCTGCGGCCGGCGAGCAAGGCGGAGAAGGCCCGCCGCGAGCGGATCGGCGGGATCAAGAAGGGCGACAAGGTGAAGCTGAACGGCGGGATCCTCGGGACCGTCGCCAGCGTCGACGGCGACGTGGCGATGGTCGAGATCGCCGAGCGGGTCAAGGTCCGGGTGATCAAGGCCGAGCTCAGCGACGTGGTCCAGGAGCCCGCGGCAGGCGGCGAGGCGGCGAAGGCGAGCTAGGTCGATGAGACGCTTCCTCAAGCTCAAGGCGCTCTTCCTGGCGCTCCTGCTGACCCTCAGCACCCTCATGGTGCTGCCCTCGGTCGCTGAGATCGCCAAGTTCAACCTCCCGTCCTGGATCACCGAGACCTTCACGAACAAGTTCAAGCTCGGCCTCGATCTCCAGGGCGGCCTCCACCTCGAGTACTCGGTCGCCGTCGACGAGGCGCTCGAGAACAAGCTCGACCAGATCGCGGCCGAGCTCGAGGCCGCGTTCAAGGAGAAGAAGGAGATCCGGGTCACCGCCGAGCGCAACGGCATCGACCGGATCGACATCAAGTTCCCGAAGCCGGCCGACGTCGCGCTGGCGACCGATGACGTGATGGGCATCGCCCTCGCCGACCTCGAGCGGGTCGACACCGAGGACGAGCCGAACGGCGTCATCCACCTCCAGATGCCGGATCACCGGCTCGCCGAGGCCCGCAAGAGCGCGGTCGGCCAGGCGCTCGACACCGTCCGTCGCCGGATCGACGCGATGGGGATCGCCGAGCCCAACATCTACCCGAAGAACCGGCAGATCGTCATCGAGCTCCCGGGCCTCAGCGACACCGCGACCGAGGTCCGGGCGGCCCGCGTCGACGCCTCGACCCGCCTCGCCGAGCTCCTCCGCACGGCCGGCGCGCCGCAGGTGATCATCAGCGACATCAAGGCGGATCCCGGCGCCTTCGTCCTCCGGATCCCCGAGCAGGGCGCCCGCGACTCCCTCCGGCAGGCGCTCGGCGCCTCGATCAGCGCTGACGACGTGATCATCGACGACCGGATCCCCGGCGAGCTCCAGATCGTCCCCGACGATCCGGGCGCGCCGCTGGACGCCGACACCGTCCACCTCACGCTCACCGAGGCCGCCCGCGACAAGGTCCTCGCCGAGTCGAGCGACTTCCGCCGCCTCCTCAAGATCATCGAGCGCTCCGCGGTCCTCGAGATGCGGATGATCGACGACGAGACCCCCTTCGCCGACACCGGCAAGCCCTACCTCCAGGCGATCTACGAGGCCGGCCTGGTCACCCAGGGGATGGGGATCGCCGTCAACAAGATGTCGGACTACGGCAACGACAAGGGCGTCACCGTCAAGGACCCCTACGTCTTCTTCGCCAAGGACCGCGAGACCCTCGAGGGCTTCTTCGCCAACCTGCCGGCGCAGTGGCGGCTCCCCTCGAGCCACATGCTCGCCTACGGGCGGACGCCGATGATCCTCCGCCGCGGGGCCGAGCCCGAGACCGTCTGGCAGACCTACATCTGCAAGTCGCGGGCGGAGGTGACCGGCGAGAGCATCGTCTCGGCCAACGTCACCTTCAGCCAGGAGACCGGCACCCCGGAGGTCAGCCTCAAGCTCGACCGCCTCGGCGCCGATCGCTTCGAGCAGATGTCCGGCGAGAACATCGGCCGGAAGATGGCGATCATGATGGACGACGAGGTCACCTCGGACCCGGTCTTCAACGACCGGATCCCCGGCGGCAACGTCCGGATCACCATGGGCGAGACGCCCGGGCAGTCGATCCGCGAGTCGGCCAACGACCTGGTCAAGGTGCTCAAGTCGGGCTCGCTCCCGGCCCGCCTGGTCAAGGAGTTCGAGATCCGCGTCGGCGCTGACCTCGGCAAGGACTCGGTCGAGAGCGGCTTCTGGGCGATGGTCGTCGGCCTCGCCTTCGTCATCGCCTTCATGGGGGTCTACTACCGCAAGGCCGGCGTGATCTCGGTCTTCGCGCTCCTCTTCAACATGATCCTCATCCTCGCGGCGATGGCGTTCTTCAACGCGACGCTGACGCTCCCGGGGATCGCCGGCATCGTCCTGACGATCGGCATGGCGGTCGACGCCAACGTCATCGTCTACGAGCGCATCCGCGAGCTGATCCGCGAGGGGTACAAGGCCCGCGCGGCGATCGAGGCCGGCTACGACCGCGCCTTCACGACCATCGTCGACTCCCAGCTGACCACCGCGATCGCCGGCCTGGTCCTCTGGCAGTACGGCTCGGGGCCGATCCGCGGCTTCGCCATCACCCTGCTGATCGGCATCGCCACGTCGATCTTCACCGCGGTCTTCGCAACCCGCGTCTTCTTCGACTTCCAGGCCAACCGCCGGGGCTTCGACCGCGTGTCGATCTAGGACGCCATGCAGAAGTTCTTCGAGCTCATCCCCTCCGGGACGAACTTCAACTTCGTCAAGAACGCGAAGAAGTTCATCCTCCTCTCGATCGTCCTCCTGATCACCTCGATCGGGGCGATGATCTACAACGGCGCCACCCACGGCTCGGTGCTCAACTTCGGCATCGACTTCCAGGGCGGCTCGACCGTCCGCCTCGCCCTCAAGCAGGACGCGGCGGTCGAGGTCCAGCAGGTCCGCGACGCCCTCGAGACCCTCGGCTACCAGGGGGCGTCGGCGCTGACCGTGCCGGACGCCGAGAACGAGGTGCTGATCCGGGTCAAGGAGGTCCACTCGATCGACCCGGCGCAGGCGAAGGCCTGCGAGGACGCGATCGCCGGCTACGACAAGGCGAAGCTCGTCGCCTTCAACTACCCGCCCGAGGGGTCGAGCAAGATCTTCCTCAAGTTCGACGCGCAGCCGATCTACGGCGAGGTCGAGAAGATCCTCGAGGCCGCCGGCTGCGAGGGCAAGGCCGACAAGGGCACCGGCAAGGAGGGCGAGTTCCCGGTCGAGGTCAGCCTCATCGGCATCGGCGCCAAGCTCCAGGAGCAGCTCGACGCGCACTTCGGCGCCGGCACGGTCGACCACATCGTCTCCTCGGAGACGGTCGGCGCCAAGGTCGGCAACCAGCTCAAGCGCGACGGGGTGCAGTCGCTCCTCTACGCGATCGGCTTCATCTTCCTCTACGTGATGCTGCGCTTCGACCTCCGCTACGCGCCGGGGGGCATCGTCGCGCTCGCCCACGACGCGCTCATGGTGGTCGGCGCCTTCGCCATCACCTACAAGGAGTTCAACCTCCAGACGATCGCCGCGCTGCTGACGGTCGTCGGCTACTCGATCAACGACACGATCGTCGTCTTCGACCGGATCCGCGAGCGGGTCGCCCTCAACCGCGAGGGCGACATCGAGGAGATCACCAACACCGCGCTCAACGAGACCCTGAGCCGGACGATCCTGACCTCGACGACGACGATGATCGTCGTCCTCTCGATCTGGCTGATCGGCTCCGGGCCGATCAAGGACTTCGCGTTCGCGCTGATCATCGGCCTCCTGGTCGGCACCTACTCGTCGCTCTTCATCGCCAGCCCGCTCTTCCTCTGGATCAACAAGCGCTTCTACGGCGGTGAGGGCCACCTCCTCGCGGTCGAGCGCGAGGAGCGGGCGGGCACCGGCACCCTCCTGGGCTCGGCGAGCGCCGAGGAGGTCGACGAGATCAGCGGCAAGACCGTCGGCGAGATCCGCTCGGAGGCCCGCGGCGAGATCGGCGCGGGCGAGGGCGAGGACGAGGGCGCCGCCGAGGTGGCCGACGCGGGCGAGACCGCCGGCGGCAGCGTCGACGACGACGCGATGGTCAAGAAGCTCCTCGAGAAGGAGCGCGAGGCGGATGGCGGCGGGGAGCAGCGGAGCAGCCGACGCCGCCGCCGTCGACCGGGCGCCTAGGTGCTGGTGAGTCGCGCAGACGCGAGCCGATCGGCGAGACGCCTCCGCCTTGAGCGCGGGCGCCTCGCCGATCGCAATTCAGCGTGGACCTCGGCGGCGGGCGTCGCCGAGGGCGCTGCTCGGAGCGCGCGCCCGCCTGCCGCACATGCTCCGGCCGCTTGGCTGACGCAGCGCGCCGCGCTCCGAAGGGCAGGGGAGCGACGATGAGCGAGCCCCCCGAGCTCGCCCTCCGCGATCCAGGCGCCGACCCGGCCGAGATCCGCGAGCGCGCGGCCGCCCTCGGCGCGTCGCCGGCCGCGGTCTCGCTCCTGATGGGCCGCGGCGTCCGGACCCCCGAGGACCAGGAGCGCTGGCTCCGCTCGCGCCTCGCCGATCTCCGGCCCCCGGACGCGATGGCCGGCTTCGAGCCCGCGCTCGATCTCCTGCAGACGGCGATCCGCCGGAACTGGCGGGTCGGCGTCTTCGGCGACTACGACGTCGACGGGGTGACGACGGCGACGATCCTGACGACCTACCTCGAGGCCCTCGGGGTCCAGGTCGTCCCCCGGGTCGCCAGCCGCGACGCCGGCTACGGCTTTCGGATCGACGACGCGCGCGCGCTGGTCGAGGCCGGCGTCCAGCTCGTCCTCACCGGCGACTGCGGGACCTCCGATCACGAGGCGCTCGAGTGGCTGCGCTCCCGCGGGATCCCGAGCGCGGTGATCGATCACCACCAGGTGCCCGAGACGATGCCGCCCGCGAGCGCGCTCCTCAACCCGCACCAGCCCGGCTGCGAGTTCCCCTTCAAGGGCCTCTGCTCGGCCGGCGTCGCCTTCTACCTGAGCGCCGCCCTCCGCTCGGCCCTCGCCCGCGAGCGCGGCCGCTCGGCGCTCCCCGATCCCCGGGCCTGGCTCGACATGGTCGCCCTCGGGACGGTCTGCGACATGGTCCCGCTGGTCGACGAGAACCGGATCCTCGTCCGCCACGGCCTCGGCGTCCTCGGCCAGCGCCGACGCCCCGGGGTCCGGGCGCTCCTCGACATGGCCGGCGTCGACGCCGACGAGATCATCGACGAGACCCACCTCGGCTTCCGCCTCGGCCCCCGCCTCAACGCCCCCGGCCGCCTCGGCCCCGCCGATCCCTCGCTCTCGCTCCTGCGCGCGCGCTCGCTCCCCGAGGCGAAGGCGATGGCCGCCCAGGTCGAGAGCTACAACGCCCGCCGCCGCCAGCTCCAGGCCCGGATCGTCGCCGAGGCCGAGGCCGCGCTCGCCGGCGATCCGAGCGTCGCCGGCCGCCGCGGCCTGGTGATCGCCAACCCGGGCTGGCTCCACGGGATCGTCGGGATCGCGGCCTCGACCCTGGTCCAGATCTACCGCCGGCCGGTCCTGGTCCTGGCGATCGACGAGGGGCTGGGGGAGGCGCGGGGCTCGGTCCGCACCTTCGGCGAGGTCGACGTGCGGGCGGCGCTGCGCGAGTGCGCGCCCCTCCTGCGGCGCTACGGCGGCCACCGGGCGGCCGCCGGCGTGTCGATGGACCCGGCGGAGATCCCGCGCCTGGTCGAGGCCTTTGACGCCGCGGTCGCCCGCCAGGTCGGACCCGCGCCGGCCGAGCCGGCCGAGGCCTACGACGGCGCCCTCGAGCTCGCGGCGATCGATCCCGACTTCCTCGGGGCGATCGAGGGCCTCGGGCCCTACGGGGTCGGCTTCCCGGCCCCCCGCTACCTCCTCGAGGGCGCCGAGGTCGACCACCTCCGGATCCTCAAGGGCGAGCACCTCAAGCTCGCGCTCCGCCAGGGGGGCGTGCTGGTCGAGGCGATCGCGTTTGGCCAGGCGACCGCCGGGGTCAAGATCGGCGATCGGGTGAGCTGCCTCTATCTCCCGACCCGCTCGCTCTATCGCGGGCGCTGGCGCCTTCAGCTCCAGGTCGAGTCGATCTGGCCGGCGCGCGGCTTTTGACGGCCCAATTCCCGCGGGGCTATGCTCATCGCCACGATGGCTACGCTCACCCTCGGCCGCCCGGGCCTCGCCCTCGCCCTGGTCCTCGCCGGATCGCTCGGCGGATCGATCGTCGGCTGCGGCGCCCGCTCGGCCTTCACCGATGACGGCGGCGACACCGACGGTGGCGGCGACGACCCCGAGCGCCTCGGCTCCTGCGACATGCCGATCACGCTGCCCTTCGCCCCCCAGACGGTGCGCGGGCGCCTGGTCGGCGGCGGCTCGGCCGAGGGCTGGTGCGGCGAGGCCGACGGTGGCGATCGCGGGCGCGAGGACACCTACGTCCTGACGCCGCCCTACAGCACCGACGTGATCCTGACGCTCCGCGACGGCACCGACTTCCCGGCGATGCTGCGGGTCACGCCGGACACCTGCCGCGAGCGCGAGGGGGTCCTGCCGGAGATCTGCGTGGTCCCCGAGATCGACGAGGCCTGGCACTTCTGGGCCGAGGCCGGCCACGACTACAACATCTCCGTCGACTCGCCGGCGGGGACCGACGGGCGCTACGAGCTCGAGGTGACGATCGGCTGGCCGCCCCTCGAGGCCTGCGACATCCACCCGACCGCGATCACCTACGAGCCGGGCGGCTACTTCCTCTGGGAGAACGACCTCGCCGCCGGTCAGGGGCGGGTCGACGGCGCCTGCGGTGGACCTGGCCGAGAGAACATGTTCCGCCTGGTGGTCACCCAGCCGACCTACTTCGCGGCCCAGGTGACCTACAACGACATGACGCCGGTGGTGAACCTGCGGACGAGCTGCGCCGCCGCCTCCGAGATCATCTGCGACACCCGCGAGGCCGGCAGCGGCCAGATCTTCCTCGAGTACTTCTTCGACGCGCCGGGCGAGTACTACCTGGTGGTCGATCAGGGCGACGTCCGCGGCGGCAACTACGTCCTCGAGATCTACTGGGGGTAGGGCGGGTGTTCAGGCCCTGGCTCCGGACCGCGCGCCCCGACGACTGGACCGGGACGCTGGTCGAGGTGGTGATGGCCGGCCTCCTCGTCCTCTTCGTCGTCACCGCGATCCTGGTGGTGATCCCGCCGCGCTGGCTCGCCCTCGCCGCCGGCTACGAGGAGCCGGTGCGCCTGGTCTTCGTCCTCGTCGCGCTCTACCTCTGGGGGTGGACGCGGGCGCTGGCGATCGCCGCGCTGCCGCGGGCGCCCTTCTTCATCTTCGGCCGCCTGGTCTTCCGCGAAGGCGGTCGCCGTCACCGCCTCCGCGCCCGTGAGATCGTCGAGATCGTCGTCGAGGCCCGGCTCCCGGACGACGTCGACGTCTTCGTCGTCGTCCTCCGCGACGGCACCCGCCACGACCTCTGCCCGGTCACCTGGCGCGGCGCCGGTCGCCTCTACCGCCGGCTCCGACGCTACGTCCGCGACTAGTCGCAGGACGAGCCGCGATCACGATCACGCCTCTTGCCCGCGGACGTGGGCGACGAGGGCGATCACGCTGGCGAGCGCGAGGAGGACCAGCGCCCCGCCGAGGTGCCCCGGGAGGACGTGCGCGAGGCCGGTCGCCGGGCAGTGCCAGGTCACCGTGTTGAGGGCCGCGAGGGTGACGCCCGCGGTGATCCAGTAGACCGCCGCCGGGCGCCGCCGCTGGACGAACGCCCCGCTGAGCACGCCGATCGCCAGGATCACGCCGCCCGCCGCCAGCAAGACCACGCCACAGCCGAGCCCGTGCTCGCCCTCGAGGTGGCGACGGAGCCCCTCGAGGTCGTGGATCCCCGGCTGGCCGATCGCCGCCGCCACCGTCGCCAGCACGCCGCCGACCGCGAGGAGCACCCGCGCGCTGCGGCTCGGGAAGATCAGGCCGAGGCCGATCGCCGGGAAGATCAGGAAGCAGAGGAGCCAGAGCGAGATCTGAAGGAGGAGCTGCCAGGGCGGCTGATCGAGGAGGTCGCCGCGGACGCCGGTGATCGCCAGGAGGCCGCCGCAGACCAGCAGCGTGAGGAGGAGCGCCGGCAGGAAGTGGCGCCGACGGGCCCGCTGGCTCCGCGCGAGGTCCCCTTGGATCAGGGCGTCGACGTCGAGGCGCGGCTGGGTCATGGGGCGCTCCAGAAGATGGCGAAGATCGACGGCACGAGCCAGCGGGCCAGCGCCTTGTAGGCCCGGTGGGCGCGGACGCGGACGGCGCCCTCGCGGAGGTCGAGGCGCTCGGCGACCTCGGCCATGCTCATGCCCTGGAGCTTGTGGAGCTCGACGACCTCGCGCTGGCCCTCGGGCAGCCTGGCGATCGCCGCCTGGACGCGCTCGACGATCTCGAGCTCGCGCTCACGATCGAGCCCGAGCTCCTCCACGGTCGGGCCCTGGTCGGCGATCTTGGCCATCGGGTCGAGATCATCGCCGTCGGGCGCCCCATGTTTCACTTCGCGGCGAGACTTTCGGTATTCGCGGCGGAGGTGGTCCATCGCCGCGTTGCGGGCGATCGCGAAGTACCAGGCCTGGACCGCGCCGTCGGGGTCGCCCCCCTGGAGGGTGAAGCGGTCGCGCGCGAGGTGGGCCTTGAGGAAGGTCACCTGGAGGAGGTCCTCGACGATCTCGCGGTCGCTGAGGATCCGCAGGAGGAAGCCCCGGAGGCGGCGGCCGAGGGTCGCGTGCACGCGCGCGTAGGCGCGGGCGTCGCCGTCGATGTAGCGCTCCATCGCCTGGTAGAGGCCGGCGAGCTCGGGGTCTCGGGGGCGTCCCACGTCACACTCCGCGGAGGTCGATGATATCGGCCGGCGGCGGCTCTGGGAGCACTTGATGGCGGAGCACCGGGAGGTCCGAGCGCACCTGGGCGAGGAGGGCAGGGTCGAGGCGTGCCTGGCGCACGGTGTCGGTCGGCGAGGCCTGCGCGATCACCGTGCCCCAGGGATCGACGATCATGCTGTGACCAAAGGAGTGGCGGCGCTCGTTGTGGCGGCCCCACACCGCCGGCGCGAGGACGTAGCTCTGGGTGTCGAGGGCCCGCGCGCGGACCAGGACCTCCCAGTGGTCGAGGCCGGTGTGCAGGGTGAAGGCCGCCGGGGCGACGATGATCTCGGCGCCGGCGAGGGCGAGCGCACGGTAGAGGGCGGGGAAGCGGAGGTCGTAGCAGATCGAGAGGCCGATCGCGCCGACCGGGGTCAGGGCGACCACCGGGCGCCGGCCGCCGGCGACCCGCGCCGACTCACGGAGGACGCTGCCATCGGCGAGGTCGGCGTCGAAGCGGTGGATCTTGCGGTAGGAGGCCCGGATCTCGCCGCCCTCGACGAGCGCGAGGGTGTTGTAGACGAGGCCCTGGGCGGCCGCCGGATCCTCCGGCGCCGGTCGCTCGGGGAGCCCGCCGAGGACGATCCAGGCGCCGGGGTGGCGGCGCGAGAGATCGAGGAGGGGCGCGACGATCGGCGAGGCGTCCGCCTCGGAGAGGGGCCTCGCCAGCTCACGTCCCAGGCCCTCGTCGCCGATCCCCCAAAAGTTCTCGGGGAGGGCGACGAGCGCGGCGCCGTCGGCGAGGGCCCGGGCGCTGAGGGCGGTGGCGACGGCGACGGTGGCGCGGACGTCGGGGGTCGCCCGGAGCTGGACGATCGCGGCCTGGATGTCGCGCATGGGCGGCGATGCTAGCAGGTCGTTCGAGCCCGCGTGGGGCCAGGTTCCGGCCGTCGCCGCGAGCTCCGAGGGATGGGGGGAGTCGGTGGATCCGGGCCCCCACGGCGCGTCACGCTGACCCCCATGGCGTGGCGCATGAAGCCCCAGCGGAGGCCGCCGCGTGAGCCGGCTCCGCCTCCGGGCCCCCCGCTCCGCCCCAGAAATCGGCGTGTACCGGGGGTTGCTCGGCTTCGGACCCTGTGATAACTAGCTCCCCGCATTTTCGCCTCTCGCAAGCGAGCAGGGAAAGCCCGGCTCGCTTTTTTTGTCGGCTCACCTCCATGAGCGCCGCCCCCACGACCAGCACCAGCCCCGAAGAGATCGCCGTCGGCGAGGGTCCGGCGCGTCAGGTCGAGGACGCGCTCGCCGAGACCGCGGCCCTCCTCGGCTACGAGATCCTGCTGGTCGAGTGGGCCGGCACGGGGCGCGGGCGGATCCTCCGGATCTACCTCGATCACCCGGACGGCGTGACCCTCGACGACTGCACGCGGATGGGGCGGGTGCTCAGCGACGCGCTCGACGCGGCCGAGGCCGATCCGGCCCAGCCCGCCCTCGCGGCGCTCCTCGGCCAGCCCTACAACCTCGAGGTCTCCTCGCCGGGGATCGATCGCCCGCTGGTCAAGCGCAGCCACTTCAGCCGCTTCGTCGGCCACCGCGCCGTGATCCGCACCGAGCGGCCGGTCATCGTCGGCGCCAACCAACGCACCTTCCACGGGACGATCGTCGCGGCCGACGAGGATCCCGCCCACCCGGACGACGACCGCCAGGGGATCGTCGTCCTCCGCGATCAGGACTCGGGCGACGAGCACCGCCTGCCGATCGCGGCGATCCGCCGGGCCAACCTTGTCTACGAGGGCTAACTCGAAATGGAAGACACGATCAACCTCAGTGCCGTATTGGATCAGGTCTGCGCCGAGAAGAACATCTCGCGCGACGTGCTGATCGAGACCGTCGAGCAGGCGGTCGCGACCGCGGCGAAGAAGGTCTTCGAAGACCGGGAGATCGAGGCGACCTTCGATCCCGAGACCGGCCACGTGAACCTCTTTCAGGTGCTCTACGTGGTCGACAAGGTCCAGTCGAAGGGCCGCGAGATCGCCCAGGCGGCCGCCCAGCGCGCGGGGATCGAGGCCGAGCTCGGTGACGAGCTCCTCTTCCAGATCTTCTACCTCGACTCCGACAAGAAGCGGGCCGAGCAGCAGGCCAAGGACTACGCCGAGATCGACGCCCTCCAGCTCGGCCACCACAACTTCGGCCGGATCGCCGCGCAGACGGCGAAGCAGGTGATCATCCAGCGGGTCCGCGAGGCCGAGCGCGAGAACCTCTTCGATCGCTACAAGGACAAGAAGGGCGAGCTGATGACCGGCACGGTGCGCCGCTTCGAGCGCGGCAGCATCATCGTCGAGGTCGACGACGGCCGCGCCGAGGCCGTGCTCCCGCAGCGCGAGCAGGTCCCCCGCGAGTCGCTGCGGCCCGGCGACCGGATCGTCGCCTACGTCAAGGACGTCGACAAGTCGGCGCGCGGCCCCCAGATCATCCTCTCGCGGGCCCACCGCGGGCTCGTCGAGAAGCTCTTCGAGCACGAGGTCCCGGAGATCTACGAGGGGATCGTCCGGATCGAGGCCTGCGCCCGCGAGCCCGGATCGCGGGCGAAGATCGCGGTCTCCTCCCGCGACCGCGACGTCGACCCGGTCGGCGCCTGCGTCGGTATGCGCGGCAGCCGGGTCCAGGCGGTGGTCCAGGAGCTCCGCGGCGAGAAGATCGACATCGTCCCCTACAACGAGGACCCGGCCCGCTTCGTCTGCAACGCGATCCAGCCGGCGACGGTCTCGCGGGTGCTCATCGACGCCGAGCGCCACACGATGGAGCTCGTCGTCCCCGACGACAAGCTCTCGCTGGCGATCGGCAAGCGCGGCCAGAACGTCCGCCTCGCCTCGCGCCTGACCGGCTGGCGGATCGACATCTACTCCGAGAGCAAGCTCCGCGAGATGGAGCAGCGGAGCATGGCCGAGATGGCGGCGATCCCCGGGGTGGGGGAGTCGCTGGCCTCGCTCCTCTTCCAGATGGGCTGGCGGACCCTCCGCGATCTGGCGATCGCGGACGCGGACGAGCTGGCCCAGGTCCCCGGGATCGGCAGCGTGGACCGGGCCGAGTCGATCATCGAGGTGGCGAACGACGCCGCCAGCGGTCGCCTCAAGCTCGACGTCCACTACCCCGAGCCCGAGGTCGAGGACGTGGCGGCGGAGGTGGCGAGCGAATGAGCACGCCGATCCGCACCTGCGTCGGCTGTCGTCAGCGACGCGAGCAAGCATCCCTCCTGCGGATGCGTCGGCTCGGTCATGGCGTGGTGGTCCCGGCGGAGCGCCGGGGCACTGGCGGTGGAGCGCACGGTCGCTCCGCCTATCTCTGCCCGGAGCGCGCTTGTCTCGAGCGCGCGATCAAGCGTGGCGGCCTCAGCCGGGCGTTCGCCCGCGAGGGCCGGGTGAGCGTCGATGGCCCAACTCTCTGGGCGGCGCTGCATGAGTCCATCCGCCGGCGAACCCGGCACTACGAGCGCTCGGCCGTCGCCCCCGACCTTGTGTCGGGCTACTGCCAACTCCTTGCGATCGAGACAGCGATGCTGGCCTCGGGGAGGGAGGCCTGATCCCATGGCGAAGATCCGCGTCTATGAGCTTGCCAAAGAGCTGGGCAAGGACACCAAAGAGATGGTCAAGATCATCCGGGGCTTCGGCCTCGTGATCAAGGGCTACATGAGCACGTTGACCGAGGAGGAGGCCGACCAGGTGCGGCGCAAGATCGGCGGTGGAGCGGTCGCACCTGCGCCCTCACCCAGCCCGTCGAGCACCGCTCCGTCGGGCGGTGCGGGTCACTCCGGCCATGCTGGCAGTTCCGGTGGTTCCGGCGGCTCCGGCGGGTCGAGTGGCTCCGGTGGTTCCGGCGGGGAGGGGCGCGGCAAGCGTCCAGCGACCGTGATCCGTCGCAAGGGCAATCGCCCGCGGCCCTCGGTGCGCGAGGCCGAGGCCGAGGCGCAGGCGCGCGAGGCCGAGGAGGCGCAGGCACGTGAGGTGCAGGCGGCGCGCGACGCCCAGGCGGCGCGCGAGTCCCAGCCGCGTCCGGTGATCCGGCGGCCGGTGATCGTCCAGCGGGCGGAGGAGCCGCGGCCCAGCGCCCCGGCGATCCGCCGGAGCTCCGAGTCCGGTCCGAGCGGCGAGCCGGCCCGTGGAGAGGCGCCGGTGGTCCGTTCGCGGCCCGAGTCCAGCGCTCCCGCGGCCTCGGCGCGTGCACACCAGCAGCAGCAGCAGGAAGAGGCCGAGTCCGTGCCCAAGGTGGTCCCGGCGGTCGGCACCCGCATCCAGCTGCCGGCGGGCACCCGTCGACTCCCCGGCGGCATGGCCGAGCGGATGTCGAAGCCCGGCGATCGACCGGAGCGTGAGGCGCCCCGCGAGCGCGAGCGCGAGCCCGTCCGTGAGGCACCGGTCGCGCGTGAGCCGGTTCGGGCGCGTCCGCAGCCCCAGGCGGCGCCGGTCGAGGTGCGTGAGCGTCGGCCTTCGGCTCCCTCGCCGGCCGCCGCGCCCGTGCAGGCGGCCGCGGCCGCCGAGAGCGAGGACAAGGACGACTCGCGTCGCGTGGTCCGCAACGACGCGGGGGTGATCGTCGCCGCCGCGCCGCAGCGCTCGGAGCCGAAGATCGTCGGCTTCATCCAGCTCGCCGAGCGGCGTCGTCCGCAGCAGGTGATCATCACCGACGCGAGCGAGGAGAGCCGGGGCGGCCGCGCCAGCCAGCGCAAGCAGCGTGAGGAGCGCGCGCAGGCCCAGGGCCGCCGCCGCAAGATGACCGTCCGCGGGGGTCCCCGCGGTCGGATCCCGGGTCCGCGGGTCTCGACTCAGGAGATGAGCGAGGCCAAGAAGCGGATCCGCGTCGACGAGGTGATCCAGCTCAGCGACCTCGCCCACCAGATGGGCAAGAAGGCGAGCGCGGTCCTCCGTGTCCTCTGGGGCATGGGCCTCCGCGGCCTGACGATCAACTCGTCGATCGACGCGGAGACCGCCGAGGTCGTCGCCAGCGAGTTCGGCTACACGGTCGAGAACGTCTCCTTCCAGGAGGACGACTTCTTCGCCGACGTCGACGCTGGCGATCTCGAGCCGCGGGCGCCCGTGGTCACCATCATGGGCCACGTCGACCACGGCAAGACCTCGCTCCTCGACCGGATCCGGACCTCCCGTCTGGTGGAGGGCGAGTCCGGCGGGATCACCCAGCACATCGGCGCCTACAAGGTGTCGACCCCGAAGGGCGACGTCGTCTTCCTCGACACCCCGGGTCACGAGGCGTTCTCGGCGATGCGCTCGCGCGGCGCCCAGATCACCGACGTCGTCGTCCTGGTGGTCGCCGCCGACGACGGCGTGATGCCGACCACGGTCGAGGCGATCAAGCACGCCGAGGAGGCTGGTACGCCGATCCTCGTGGCGATCAACAAGATCGACAAGCCGGGCGCCAACCCCGGCCGCGTCAAGCAGGCCCTCATGGAGTATGGCCTCGTCGGCGAGGAGTTCGGCGGCGAGACGATCATCTGCGAGGTGTCGGCGAAGACCGGCGTCGGTATCGACAAGCTCCTCGAGATGCTCGCCCTCCAGGCCGATCTCCTCGAGCTCGTCGCCAACCACGACGGCCGCGCTCAGGGCGTCGTCCTCGAGGCCCGCGTCGACAAGGGCCGCGGCCCGATCGCCACCCTCCTGATCGACGCCGGCACGCTGGCCAAGGGCGACATGCTGGTGGCCAACGAGTTCAGCGGCAAGGTCCGCGCGATCTTCGACGACGTCGGGCGCCAGCTCGACGAGGTCGGCCCGAGCACGCCGATCGAGGTCCTCGGCCTCGACGGCGCCCCTCAGGCCGGTGACCGCTTCGTCGTCGTCGAGAACGAGAAGGCCGCCCGCCAGCTCGTCAACCACCGCCGCGAGCTCCGGCGCCGCAAGGAGAGCGTCCGCAGCGGGCCGTCGATCCAGGATCTGATCGCCCGCAAGAAGACGCCGACCCTCAAGGTCGTCCTCCGGGCCGACGTCCAGGGCTCGGCCGAGGCGCTCAAGCAGGCGCTCCTCGATCTCTCGACCGAGAAGGTGAAGGTCGACGTGATCTTCTCCGGCGTCGGCGCGATCACCCAGACCGACGTCAAGATGGCGTCGGCCGGCGAGGCCGTGATCATCGGCTTCGCGACCAAGCCGGTCGGCAAGGCCGGTCAGGCGGCCGAGGCCGAGAGCGTGCCGATCTACACCTTCGACGTGATCTACGACGCGCTCGACAAGGTGCGGGAGCTGATGATCGGCCAGCTCGAGCCGGAGTACCGCGAGCGCGAGCTCGGCGAGGCCGAGGTCCGGGCGCTCTTCCCGATCCCGCGCCTCGGCGTCGTCGCCGGCTGCCGCGTGATCAAGGGCGTGGTCCAGCGCAACGGCGGGATCCGGGTGGTCCGCAAGGGCGTGGTCATCCACAAGGGATCGGTCGCGTCGCTGCGGATCTTCAAGGAGGACGTCAAGGAGGTCCGCGAGGGCTTCGAGTGCGGCATCGTCGTCGACGGCTTCCCCGAGGTCGAACCCGGCGACATCCTCCAGTCCTTCGAGATCGAGACGATCGCGCCGACCCTGTGAGCACGCGCCTCCAACGGATCGAAGAGACCCTGCGCCGGGCGATCGCCGATGTCCTCCTCTTCGGGGGGCTCCGGGATCCCCGGCTGCAGGGCGTGAACCTCGGCGTCACCGGCGTCAAGGTCACCCCCGACCTCCAGCAGGCGCGGGTCTTTGTCGACATCATGGGGGAGGGCGCGCTCTCCGACGGGATCTTGGCGGCCCTGCGGGCGGCGACCCCGGTGATCCGGGCCGAGCTCGCCCACCGCGTCCACCTCCGGCGCCTGCCGACGCTCCGCTTTGAGCGCGACGAGGCGATCGCCCGCGGTCTGCGGATCGAGGAGGTGATCGCCGAGATCCACGCGACCGACGCGGCCCATGCTGCGGACGCCGCCGACGCCGAGGGCGAGGAGGCGCAATCAGCGCCTGCCGCCGAGGCCCACGCGACCGACGAGGACTAGGGTGGGCGAGCCGCGCGAGGGTGGGGGGCTCCACGGAGTCCTCCTGGTCGACAAGCCCGAGGGGCCGACCTCCCATGACGTCGTCGGCTGGGTCCGCCGCCTCGTGCGGAGCCGTCGGGTCGGCCACTGCGGGACCCTCGACCCCGCGGCCTCGGGCCTCCTGGTGGTCACGGTCGGCCTCGCCACCCGGATCGTCCCCTTCCTCACCGAGGTCGACAAGGCCTACCGGGCCGAGGTCGTCCTCGGTCGCCGGACCGCGAGCGGCGACCGCGACGGTGAGATCCTCGCCGACGTCCCGGTCGATCCGGCGATCGCCCCCCAGGCGATCGCCGCCGCCGAGGGGCTGGTCGGCGATCACTCGCTCCCGCCGCCGGCCTACTCGGCGGTGCGGATCGACGGCGAGCGAGCCTACGCGCGGGTTCGCCGCGGCGAGCAGGTCGAGCTCCCGCCGCGGCTGATGCGGGTGCTGGCGGTCGACGAGGTCAGCGCCGCCGTCCGCGAGCCGGACAAGGTGGTCGTCACGCTGACGCTGCGGGTGAGCAAGGGCACGTACATCCGCTCGCTGGCCGAGCTCCTCGGCGCCCGTCTCGGGCTCCCGGCCTACCTCGGCGGGCTCCGGCGGATCGCCGCCGGCGATCTCCGGGTCGACGCCCCCGGCGTGCTCCGGCCCCGGGCCCACCACGATCCCACCTCCGGCCGCTGGCGCTTCTCCCTGGCCGACGCCTCGGAGCCGGAGGCGCTGCCCGAGGGCGCGCTGCGGCCGATCGACGAGGTCCTCGGCCTGCCCTCGCAGGCCCTCGATCTCGGCTCCCCGGCGCTGGTCCGCCTCGGCCAGGGGCAGGCGCTGACCGCCGCCGAGCTGGGCTTCGCCGATCCCAGCCCGGGGGACCTCGTGAGCCTGGTCGCGCGCGGCGCCCAGGGCTCCCTCGACACGGTCATCATCGGCCGGGTCGAGGGTCGCGGCGGCGACCTCGTCGTCCGCCCGCAGCGGGTCCTCCGCCTCGACAATTCACCGCGAGACGCTTGACAAGAACGCGCAGGGCCCCGATTCTCCGGGCCTCAAAGACTCAAAGAAAACGCACCCTTCGCGGGGCCAGAGCCCCGACAGGTTCAAGAAGACATGCCGCTCTCCACTGATCGCAAGGCCGAGATCATCGCCAAGTTCAAGACCCACGAGAACGACACCGCCTCCCCGGAGGTCCAGGTGGCGCTCCTCACCGCCAGGATCAACTACCTGACGGATCACTTCCGCAGCGCGGCCAAGGATCACCACTCGCGCCGCGGCCTGCTCAAGCTCGTCGGCCAGCGTCGTCGTCTCCTCGACTACCTCCGCGGCCGCGACGTCGAGCGCTACCGCAGCCTCATCGGCGCGCTGAACATCCGCAAGTAGCGAAGGAGAGGGCACCCCCGGGGGTGCCCTCTCTGCTTTCTTGCGTCGATGCGTCGACGCGTCGACCGCTCGCACGGACGTCCGCGCGCGACCCGAAGTGGCCGCGGAGCAGGATCGCGATGGTGCGTCATGCGAGCCGAAGAACCCCCATCGAGCTCCGCTCCGCGGCAGAAAGTCCGCACATGTCCATGAATGTCATCGTTGAGAGCTGCAAGGTCGGCGACGTCGAGATCTCCGTCGAGACCGGCAAGCTCGCCAAGCAGACGACCGCCGTCCTGATCCGCTGCGGCGGCACCGCGGTCCTCGTCTCCGCGGCCGCCTCGAAGGAGACCAAGGATCTCCCCTTCCTCCCGCTCACCGTCGAGTACCGCGAGCCCAGCTACGCCGGCGGCAAGATCCCCGGCGGCTACTTCAAGCGCGAGGGGCGGCCGACCGATCAGGAGATCCTCGGCGCCCGCTGCATCGACCGGCCGGTCCGCCCGCTCTTCCCCAAGAGCTTCCGCCACGACACCCAGATCATCGCCACCGCGGTCTCCAACGACCGCCAGAACGAGCCTGACGTGTTGGCGATCACGGCCGCCTCGGCGGCCCTGACCCTCTCGACCCTCCCCTGGGAGGGGCCGATCGTCGGCGTCCGCGTCGGTCGCCTCCGCGGCCGCCTGGTCGCCTTCCCGACCTTCGACCAGCAGCAGGAGTGCGACATCGTCCTCGTCGTCGCGGTCAGCCGCGACGCGATCGTGATGGTCGAGGGCGGCGCCAACCAGGCCGCCGAGGACGACATGATCGACGCGCTGATGTTCGCCAAGGAGGTCGCGCAGCCGCTCATCGCCCTCCAGGACCGCCTCCGCGAGCGCGCCGGCAAGCCGAAGATGGAGTGGGTCGAGCCGGTCTCGGACCCCGAGCTCCAGCAGGCGGTCTTCGCCCACGCCGAGGGCGCCTTCCGCGACGGCCTGGCGATCCTCGGCAAGCACGAGCGCCACGACGCCCTCTCCGCGGCTTCGAAGGCGACGATCGCCGCCCTCAGCGAGCGCTTCCCGGAGCGCGAGGGCGAGATCAAGTCGGCCCTCCACAAGCTCGAGAAGAAGCTCGTCCGCCAGCGGGTGATCCGCGAGAAGGTGCGGATCGACGGCCGCGGCTTCGCCGACATCCGGCCGATCTACATCGAGCCCCACCCCCTCGAGCGGCCCCACGGCTCGGCGCTCTTCCAGCGCGGCGAGACCCAGGCGATGGTGACCACCACCCTCGGGACCGAGACCGACGCCCAGCGCCTCGACACGATCCGCGGCGACGTCACCCGGGCGTTCATGCTCCACTACAACTTCCCGCCCTTCTGCACCGGTGAGGTCAAGCCGATCCGCGGGCAGTCGCGGCGCGAGGTCGGCCACGGCGCCCTCGCCGAGCGGGCCCTCCGCTGGGTGATCCCGAACCGGGACAAGTTCCCCTACACGATCCGGATCGTCTCCGACACCCTCGAGTCCAACGGCTCGAGCTCGATGGCCGCGGTCTGCGGCGGCTGCCTCTCGATGATGGACGCCGGCGTGCCAATCGTCGCGCCGGTCGCCGGCATCGCCATGGGCCTGATGCAGGAGGGCGAGGACATCGCTGTCCTCTCGGACATCCTCGGCGACGAGGATCACCTCGGCGACATGGACTTCAAGGTCACCGGCACCGAGAAGGGCATCACCGCCCTGCAGATGGACATCAAGATCAAGGGCCTCACCCGGACGATCCTCCGGGACGCGCTCTACCAGGCCCGCGACGGCCGCCTCCACATCCTCGGCAAGATGCTCGAGGCCCTGCCGGCGCCGCGTCCGGACATCAGCCAGTACGCGCCGCGGATCGTCACCATCCAGATCAAGGTCGACAAGATCCGCGACATCATCGGCCCCGGAGGCAAGACGATCCGGGCGATCACCGAGCAGACCGGCTGCGTCGTCAACGTCGACGACACCGGCCGGGTGACCCTCGCGTCGGAGAACCCGATGTCGATCACCCGGGCCCGCCAGCTCATCGAGGGCCTCACCGCTGAGGCCGAGGTGGGCGCGACCTACCACGGGATCGTCAAGCGGATCGTCGACTTCGGCGCCTTCGTCGAGATCCTCCCGGGGACCGACGGTCTGGTCCACATCTCCGAGCTCGAGGAGGGCCGGGTCGAGCGGGTCAGCGACGTCCTCCGCGAGGGCGACGACGTGGTCGTGAAGGTCCTCAACGTCGACCAGAGCGGCAAGATCCGCCTCAGCCGCAAGGCGGCCTTCGGGGTCGATCCCTCGCAGGTCATGAACATGCGGGGCTAGGGTGGCCGCTCCGCCGCCGCTCCTATGCCGACGCCTCCATCCGGAGGCGCGGCTCCCGCGACGGATGAGCGAGCACGCGGCCGGGCTCGATCTGAGCGCCTGTCTCCCGGACGGAGCGGTGCTCACGATCGCCCCCGGCCGCCGGGAATTGGTGCCAACTGGTGTCGCGATGGCGATTCCGGTAGGGTACGAGGGTCAGGTCCGCCCGCGCTCGGGCCTGGCGCTCCACCGCGGCGTCCTGGTCGCCAACGCCCCCGGGACCATCGACGCCGATTACCGGGGGGAGATCCAGGTGATCCTGCTCAACCTCGGCGCGGAGCCCCTCGAAGTCCGCCATGGCGATCGCATCGCTCAGCTCGTCCTCGCGCCGGTCGCCCTCCTCGAACCATCCGAGGTCGAGGTGCTGCCGCCTGCGGAGCGAGGTGAGGGCGGCTTCGGCAGCACCGGCGTGGGCTGACCTCAAGGACAGGGGAGAAGATCGTGGCCCATAACCCTGGCGACCAGATCTGCGGTCGATTCGAGCTCGTTCGCGCGGAGTCCCCGGGGACCGGCTCGCCCCTCTTTGGCGAGGCCTGGGCGGCGCTCGACATCGAGAGCGGCGACATGGTCCGCCTCGCGCTCCTCGGCCCCGAGCTGATCCCGGCGGCCAGCGATCGCGCGGCCCTGGTCGCGCGCCTCGCCCCGCTCGCCGAGAGCGGACGGGATGATTCGCTGGTCCCCCTGAGCTTCGCCGGCATGGAGGGCGAGATCTGCGTGGTCGGCTTTGAGGGCCTCTACGCCGGCATCGCCCTCGCCGACGTCCTGGCGGACCTGCCGGTCGAGGATCGGACGCCCGAGGTCAGCCGCCTCTGCGCCGAGATCGCCCTCGGCCTGGCGATCCTCCACGGCCGCGGGCTGGTCCACGGGGCCCTCGGGATCGAGACGATCTTCGTCTGGGAGCGGGGCAACGCGCTCTGGCTCTACGGCCTCGCCGACGCCTGCGATTCGGCCGCGCTCGCCGAGCGGGCGGCCGCCCATGATCTCGCGCTGGCCCCCGAGATCGCCGCTGGCGGCCCGCCGAGCCCGGCCGGCGACGTCTTCGCCTGGGCCGTGACGGTCGCCTCCTACGTCAGCGGGCTCCCGGGCGCCGAGGCGCTCGCGGCCCTCCACGCCGGTGAGATCCTCGGCGGGAGCGGCCGCCTCGGGGAGCTGCTCAAGGCCGCCACGGCGGAGGATCCGGCCGCGCGTCCCGTCAGCGGCGGGGCCCTCGTCCGCGGCCTCGTCGGCGCCGGCGTGATCGTCGTCGCCGGCCAGGAGGACGCGATCGACGAGGAGGCGCTCACCGCCCTCGCCGAGGTCGGCATCGAGCCCTTCAGCGTCGAGTCGTTGCCGCCCGAGGTCGACAAGGCGCCGCCGACGAAGGCGGCCGCGCCGAAGGTCGAGGCGCCGAAGGTCGAGCTGCCGAAGGTCGAGCTGCCGAAGGTCGAGCTGCCGAAGGTCGAGGCGCAGGCGCCGAAGGTCGAGGCGCAGGCGCCGAAGGTCGAGGCGCCGAAGGTCGAGGCGCCGAAGGTCGAGGCGCCGAGCTTCGAGGTGCCGAAGGTCGAGGCGCCGAAGGTCACGGCGCCGAAGATCGAGCTGCCGAAGATCCCCACGCCAAAGATCGAGGCTGCGCCCAAGGTCTCGGCGCCCAAGCTCCCGCCGCTCTCTCCGCCGCCATCCGCGGCATCTGCGCCGCGAGCGCCGAGTGGCCCGTCGACCTTCGGTCCCGGCGCCAAGATCCCCGAGCTCCCCTCGATCCTCCCCACCGAGGCCCCGGAGAGCGCCCCTGCGGCCTCTCCGCTGGGGGACGCGGTCGCGGCCGCGCTCGGCGGATTGCCGCTTCCGGCCGCGCCGGCTCCGGCAAAGACGTCGAGCCTCCACGACCTCGCGCCCCACCTCCCGCCGATCTCGCCGGAGCCCGAGCACGAGGCGCCGAGGCCCGCGGCCGTCGTCGTCAAGAAGGCCAAGCCCAAGCCCGAGCCGGTCAAGGAGAGCAAGCCGCGGGTCCACCTCCTCGAGCCCAGCGGCCTGCGGCCGGTCTCGGAGGCGAGCGGTCTCCGGCCGCTCGCGGAGGCGAGCGGCCTCCGTCCGGTCGACGGATCGACCTCGGCCCTCGTCAACATGGCCCTCTCGCTCGGTCGGCCGACGCCACCGCCGACGCCGGCCCTCTCGATCGCCGATGCGGTGAGCGCCGCGACCGGTTCGAGCGCGCCGATCAGCGAGCCCTCCGATCTCGCGGCGGCCGTCGCGGCCGCGACCACGTTCCCGCTCCCCGAGCCGCCCGCGCCGGCGTCGCCGACCGACGGCCTGCCGGAGAGCGCCGAGCCCGACGCCCCCCGCCTCCGTCGCGATCGCCGCACGCACCCCCTCGGGTGGGCGGTCAGCGAATTGCCGGATGGGGTGACGTCGGCGACGGCCGTCGACGCGAGCGAGGCCGAGTCCACCGCGCCCGCCGAGTCGAGCGACGAGATGCCGCGGAGCGCCGTCAGCTCGCCGGGCGCCGACGACAGCGTCGCCGCCCGGGCGATCGTCGAGGCGACGACCGTGACCGAGCAGCCGGGGACCAAGGAGAAGGCCCAGCAGGAGGAGTCGCGCTCGCTCCTCTACCTCCTCGCGCTCGCGGCCGCCGTCCTCATCGGCTACGTCCTCTGGGCCTCGCAGTAGCTCGCCGATCGCAGCGCGCCGATCGCAGCGCGCCGAAGACGAGGGGAGGGCGATCACGTCGCGGCCGCGCCCTTTGCCCTCGGCCTCCGCGCCCCGCGGTGCTAGCGTGGCCGCCCATGCCCGTCCCCGAGACGATCCTCCGCGAGGCCCTCGCCGCCGACCGGACCCTCGACGCCCTGCCTGCCGACTTCGACGCCCTCGGGCGCCGCTACAGCGGCAAGGTCCGCGAGAACTTCAGCGCCGACGGCGTCCGGACGATCGTCGTCACCGACCGGATCTCCGCGTTCGATGTGGTCCTCGGGACGATCCCCTTCAAGGGGCAGATCCTCAACGGCCTCGCCCGCTACTGGTTCGAGCAGACCGCGGCGATCGCCCCAAACCACCTCCTCGAGGTCCCCGATCCCCAGGCGATGCGGGTGGTCGAGTGCACGCCGCTGCCGGTCGAGATGGTCGTCCGCGGCTACCTCACCGGGGTCTCGTCGACCGCCATCTGGCGGGCCTACGAGCGCGGCGAACGCGAGTTCTGCGGCCACCGCCTGGCCGAGGGGATGCGCCGTCACCAGCGCCTCCCGGAGCCCCTCGTCACCCCCTCGACCAAGGCGCCGAAGGGCGAGCACGACATCAGCGTCAGCCGGGCCTGGCTGATCGACCAGGGGCTCATCGACGCCGCCCTCTTCGATCGCCTCGCCGCGCTCGCGCTCGCGCTCTTCGCCCGCGGCCAGGAGCTCGCGCGGGAGCGCGGCCTGATCCTCGTCGACACCAAGTATGAGTTCGGGATCGACCGCGAGGGCCAGGTCCGGGTGATCGACGAGATCCACACCCCGGACTCGTCGCGCTACTGGTACGCCGACACCTACGACGCGGCGATGGAGCGCGGCGAGGATCCCCGGAGCCTCGACAAGGAGTTCGTCCGCCGCTGGCTGGTCGCCCAGGGCTTCACCGGCGATGGCCCGCCGCCGCGCCTCCCCGACGATCTCCGGATCGAGGCCGCGAGCCGCTACATCGAGACCTACGAGCGCCTCACCGGGGCCGCCTTCGAGCCGACCCGCGAGCCGCCGATCCCCCGCCTGCGGCGCAATCTCGGCCTCGTGGGCCGGAGCGCGTGACGCGGCCGGGGAAGCCAGCTAAGGTTCCAACCCCATGGGTCCCATCCTCGCCTCCGCCGGCGCCTTCGCGATCGGCCTCTTCGTGATGGCCACCGTCACCCCGAACGTCCGGATCAAGGACTCCTGGGGGGCGTTCCAGATCGCCGGCGCCTGCGGGCTGATCTCCGCGCTCCTCGGCAAGCTGGTCGTGGCGATCCTCAGCCTCCTCCTCCTGCCGATCCTCCTCGCCGGTCCCCTCGGCGTCTTCGTCCTCCACGCGCTCTTCAACGGCGTGCTCCTCTTCGTCGCCACCCGCTACCTCGACGGGATCCGCTTCGATGGGGTGAAGTCGCTGGCGATCGTCGCGGCCGTGCTCACGCTCGTGCAGATGATCGTCCGGGCCGGCGCCTGAGCCCGCCGATGCCGATGCCACCGCCGGTGGCCGTGCTCGATCACACATCTCCGCGAGGTGCGCCGACGTCCCGCGGGATCCAGGGCTGCTAGGCTCCGCGCGCGATGTGTGGCGTCTTCGGTATCTCCAACCACCCGGAAGCCGCGAACCTCACCTACCTCGGCCTCCACGCCCTCCAGCATCGCGGCCAGGAGTCGGCGGGCGTGGTGACCAGCGACGGCGGCACCCTCCACGCGGTCCGGAAGATGGGGCTCGTCGCCGACGTCTTCAGCGCCGACCTCCTCCGCTCGCTCCGCGGCCGGGTGGCGATCGGCCACGTCCGCTACTCGACCGCCGGCGGCTCGCTCCCGAAGAACATCCAGCCGCTGACCGCCGAGTACCGCCACGGCGCGGTCGCCCTCGCGCACAACGGCAACCTCGTCAACGCCGAGAACCTCCGGGACGAGCTCGAGGCGGACGGGGCGATCTTCTCGTCGAACTCCGACACCGAGGTGATCCTCCAGCTGATGGCCCGCTGCAGCGAGCCGAGCCTGGTCGGCCGCCTCGCCTGGGCCCTCGCCCAGGTTCAGGGGGCCTACTCGCTGGTCCTCACCGCCGAGGACAAGCTGATCGCCGCCCGCGATCCCCACGGCTTCCGGCCGCTGATCCTCGGCCGCCTCCGCCAGAGCCCCGAGACCTACGTGATCGCCTCCGAGACCTGCGCCTTCGATCTGATCGAGGCCGAGGTGATCCGCGACGTCGAGCCCGGCGAGATCCTGACGATCGACGAGCAGGGCCTCCACTCCGAGCGCCTCCGCGAGGCCCCGCGGCGCTTCTGCGTCTTCGAGCACGTCTACTTCGCGCGCCCCGACTCGGTCCTCGACAGCCAGAGCGTCTACGAGCTCCGGGTGCGGATGGGCGAGGTCCTCGCCCGCGAGGCGCCGGCCGACGCCGACATCGTGATCCCGGTCCCCGACTCCGGGGTGGTCGCCGCCCTCGGCTTCGCCCGCGGCGCCCAGATCCCCTTCGAGATGGGCCTGATCCGCAACCACTACGTCGGCCGCACCTTCATCGAGCCCAAGGACTCGATCCGCCACTTCGGGGTCAAGCTCAAGCTCAACCCGCTGCCGGGGATCCTCGAGGGCAAGCGGGTGGTGGTGGTCGACGACTCGATCGTCCGCGGCACGACCTCGCGGAAGATCGTCAAGATGATCCGCGGCGCCGGCGCCCGCGAGGTCCACCTCCGGATCTCGTCGCCGCCGGTGATCCGCCCCTGCTTCTACGGGATCGACACGCCGACCCGCTCCGAGCTGATCGCCAACTCCCACTCGCCGGACGAGATCGCGCGCTACCTGACCGCCGACTCGGTCGCCTACCTCTCGCCGGCGGGCCTCGCCGAGGCGGTCCGCGAGGGGCCGACGCGCGCGTTCTGCCACGCCTGCTTCACCGGCGAGTACCCGATCGCCTTCAACCCCCCGACCAGCCGCCGACAGCTCCGGCTTGTCGAGCTCTAGCCCGCTGTGGCAAGGAAGACCCGATGTCCGAGACCCAGGCCGCCCCCGAGATCCTCGAGCACAGCAAGATCAGCGAGCTCCTCCGCCAGCTCTCGGTCCGCCTGGGCGAGCTGCGGAGGCATCTTTGACTACGAGGGCAAGCGCGAGAAGCTCGAGGAGATCGACGCGCAGGTCGCTGACACCGGCTTCTGGGACGACAGCGATCGCGCCCAGGCGGTGCTCCGCGAGCAGGCGTCGCTGAAGAAGGTCGTCGGTGAGATCGACGTCGCCCAGGGGGGGGTCGACGACGCCGGGCTCCTCTATGAGCTCGGCCGCGACGAGGGCGACGAGGCCAGCGTCCGCGACGCCTGGGAGAGCCTCCAGGAGCTCGATCGCCGGGTCGCCGGCCTCGAATTCCAGCGCATGCTCTCGGGGCCCCACGATCGCTCCGGCGCGCTCGTGTCGATCAACGCCGGCGCCGGCGGGGTCGACTCCCAGGACTGGGCGGAGATGCTCCTGCGGATGTACCAGCGCTGGGGCGAGCGCCACGGCTTCAAGGTCGAGGTCCTCGACCTCCAGGAGGGCGAGCAGGCGGGGATCCGGGGGGCCGAGATCGCGATCGACGGCGAGTACGCCTACGGCTACCTCCGCTCCGAGATCGGCGTCCACCGCCTGGTCCGGATCTCGCCCTTCGACGCCCAGGCGCGGCGCCAGACCTCCTTCGCCAGCGTGATGGTGCTCCCCGACATCGGCGACGACGCCGACTTCGACATCGAGGTCCCGGACACCGAGCTCAAGGTCGACAAGTACCGCTCGTCGGGGGCCGGCGGGCAGCACGTCAACAAGACCGAGTCGGCCGTCCGCCTCACCCACATGCCGACCGGGATCGTCGTCGCCTGCCAGATGGAGCGCTCGCAGCACAAGAACATGGCGATCGCCATGCGCATGCTCAAGGCCAAGCTCTGGGACCGCGAGCAGCAGCGCCGCGAGCAGGAGCGGCAGGCGCTCGAGGGCGAGAAGAAGGCGATCGAGTGGGGCTCGCAGATCCGCTCCTACGTGATCCACCCCTACCAGCAGGTCACCGATCACCGCACCGACCTCAAGGTCTCGCAGGTCCAGGCGGTCCTCGACGGTGATCTCGACCGCTTCATCGAGTCCTTCCTGCTCATGCAGGGCGGCATGCTCCCCGAGGACGACGCGTGAGCGAGGCTCGGCAGCGGCTCCACTGGATGATCGCCTGGCGGCACCTCCGGGTCGGAGACAAGCCGCCGGCGTTCGTCGGGCCGCTCCTGATCATCGCGTTCTATCTGATCATCATCGGCCTCGGCTTCGCCGCCCGCGCCAACCTCGGCCCCGAGGTTGTGCCGCCGCCGGAGCTCCTGGTCCCCGAGCTGGCGATCGGCGCCCCGAAGCCGCCGCCGGCGGTCGAGACCTACTACGGGCTGATCGGCGGGGTGACCCTCTTCACCGGGGCGATGCTCCTCCTCGGCGCCCTCCTCGCGCGCTTCTTCACGGTCCTGGCGACGGTGATCATCATCTCGGTGATGCTCGGCTGCATGGCCCTGGTGGTCGTGCTCAGCCTGATGACCGGCCTCGAGCACGAGCTCCGCGACAAGATCCTCGGCCAGCTCGCGCACATCCGGATCGCCCGCGAGGATCACCGCCCCTTCGCCGACTACCAGGAGGTCACCGAGCGGGTCGCGGCGACCCCGGGGATCGTCGGCGCGAGCCCCTATCTCCAGGGCGAGGTGATGGTCCGCAACGGCCTCAACCGCCAGGGCGGGATCCTCACCGGGATCATCCCCGAGCGCCAGGCGAGCGTCTCCTACCTCCCCGACATCATCGTCAAGAACGAGGGGAGCTACTCCTACCTCGATCACCCCGAGCTGATCCCGGAGCCCTCCTTCTCGTTCGAGGTCACCGCCGACGACAAGCCGAGCGTCAAGGAGGCGCCGGCGGAGGAGGAGCGCCTCGGCGACGTGGTCCCGGGTCCGGGCGCCGCCGCGCTCGCGCCCAAGCTCGAGCTCCCGCCGACGGTCTTCGGATCGACGGGCGAGGCTGGCGGCGAGGGCGACGAGGGCGACGACGAGGGCTGGGAGGATCCCTCGCTCGAGATCCCGAAGCTCCGCGAGGCCGGGACGATCCCGCCAGCGCGGCCCGCCGAGGGCGCGTCGAAGATCGACGCAGCGCCGGCGCCGGCGCCCGACGAGGGGGACGACGACGGCTGGGAGGATCCGGCGCTCCTGCTGCCACGAGCGCCGGTCGGCGCAAAAGGCGCAGCTCCGCCCCAGGCGCGGGTGGTCGACCGCTTCGGCGCGCTCCCCCGGCCCGGCAGCGACGAGGACGAGGGCTGGGAGGATCCGGCGGATGAGATCCCCAAGCTCCGCGAGGCCGGCGTCCTGCCGCCGCGCCCGGACGCGACCGACGGGGGCGAGGGCGAGAGCGAGGGCGCGGAGGCCGTCGCCGACGCGACCCCGCCGAGCGCCACGACCTCCACGACCGACGCCGACGAGCATGAGGACGACGGCGCGGGCTCGCTCCCGGGTCCGGTCCTGATCGGCAGCGAGAAGGCCAAGGAGCTGATCGCCCACGTCGGCGACCGCGTCCAGCTGATCTCGCCGATCGGCCGCCAGACCCCGGCTGGCCGGATCCCCGGGCGCATGGACGTGCGGGTCGCCGGGGTCTTTGACGCCGATCACTACGAGTACGATCGCTGGCTGGTCTACGCGCCCCTCGGCCTCGTCCAGTCCTTCCTCCGCACCGGTGATCGCGTCAGCGGGATCGAGGTCCGGGTCGACAACCTCGAGGAGGTGCGGGCGCGCAAGGAGGCGCTCCAGCGACTCATCACCGAGCTCGGCCGCGACGATCTCGTGGTCCAGGACTGGCAGGAGCTCAACGCCTCCCTCTTCTCGGCGATGGCCCTCGAGAAGATCGCGGTCTTCATCGCGCTCCTCTGCGTGATCCTGGTGGCGTCCTTCGGGATCCTCGGCTCGAACCTGATGAGCGTCCTCGAGAAGTCGAAGGAGATCGCGATCCTCAAGACGATGGGCACCTCGGACTCGCTGATCCAGCGGGTATTCATCGCCGAGGGGCTCTGCATGGGGATCGTCGGTGGGATCCTGGGGATCGTCACGGGGATCGTCCTCTGCGTGGTCCTCGATCGCTTCGGCTTCCCGCTCAGCGGCGACCTCGCGGGCTTCGACACCCTGCCGGTGGCGATCGATCCCCTCGAGGTCGGCCTCGTCGGGGTCTCGGCGCTGATCATTGTCTGGCTCTCGAGCCTCTACCCGGCCCGGGTCGCCTCGCGGATGCGGCCGGTCGAGGCCCTGCGCAAGGCCGAGGCGTAGCAGCGAGGAGCGCCCCGAGGTGCGAGAGTCGCTCGAGCTCTGGATCGCCTGGCGTCACCTGCGGACGCGCGAGAGTCGGCGCCTCCTCCTGCCGATCGGCCTCCTCTCGGCCTACGTCGTCGCGGTCGGCGCGGGCTTCGTGATCTGGGCGCAGTGGCGCGGGTCGATCGCCGAGGAGATCGCCAGCGGGCCCCTCGCGGCCTCCTTCATCCCGCCGGTCGCCGACATCGCCGGGATGCTCGGCCTCGTGACCCTCGCCGTCGGCCTCCTCGGCCTCGGCTTCGCGCTCCTCGCCGCGCTCTTCAACCTCCTCTCGGCGATCATCATCCTCTCGGTCGCCCAGGGGTGCATGGCCCTGGTGGTCGTCCTCAGCCTGATGACGGGGCTCGAGCAGGATCTCCAGTCGAAGATCATCGAGCAGCAGGCCGAGCTGCGGATCAGCCGTGAGGACGGCGCGCCCTTCGACGACTTCGACGCGGTCGCGGCCGCGGTCGCCCGCCTGCCGGAGGTCGCCGCCGCGAGCTCCTACGCCGAGGGCGAGGTCATGCTGCGCAGCCCCTACAACCGTCAGGGCGGGCTCCTGGTCGGGATCCGGCCGGCAGCGCACGCGGCCGCGTCGAACCTCGACGAGTCGATCCAGACCGGCGACTACGGCTTCCTCAGCGATCCGGACGCGGGCCCCTGGGAGGCGCTCGAGCGCCTGGAGGCCGCGCGTATCGAGGCGGCCGGCGGTGTGCGGGTGCAGGCCGACGCGGCCAGCGTGGATGTTGAGCCCGCGGACGAGCCGGACGCGCTGCCGGGCGTCCTCGACGGCGATGGCGATGGCGATGGCGACGACGGCGACGCGGCAGACGCCAGCGATGACGGCGGCTGGGAGGATCCGTCGCTCGAGATCCCGCGCCTCCGCGAGGAGGGGGCGATCCCCCCTGCGGTGGCGCCGGCCCTGGCTCCCGTCGCGGAGGACGCCGAGGACGAGGAGGGCGCCTGGGAAGATCCCTCGGTCGAGATCCCGCGTCTGCGTGAGGCCGGCGTGATCCCGGCCGCGATCCCGGCCGCGACGCCGCCCGAGGGGGCAGGGGAGGACGACGACGGGGGCGCCTGGGAGGATCCCGCGGTCGAGATCCCGAGGCTCCGCGACGCGGGGACGATCCCTCCCGCGGTGACGCCGGTGGACGCTCCCGTCGACGACTCGCCCGACTCGCCCGAAGAACCCGCGGAGGCCGTCGAGGCTTCCGATGACGCCGACGAGCCCGAATCCGCCGCTGCGCTGGTCCCGCTCCTGATCGGCGCGGAGCTCGCGGAGGTCCTGGGCGTCCCCCTCGGCGCCCGCGTCCAGGTGATCACGCCGATCGGCCGGATCACCCCGATGGGCCAGGTCCCGAGCGTCCTCGCGGTCCGCGTCGTCGGCGTCTTCTTCTCGGGCTCCTACACCCACGACGGCCGCAGCGTCTACGCGCCCCTCGATCGGGTGCAGGCGCTCCTGCGGATCGGCGATCGGGTCCACGGGATCGACGTCAAGCTGGTCGACGGCGATCGCCTCGAGCCCGCCCTCGACGCGGTCCGGCGCACCCTCGTCGGCCTTGGTCGCCCCGAGCTCCGGGTCGAGAGCTGGCGCTCCCGCCATCGCAACCTCTTCTCGGCGATGTTCCTCGAGAAGGTGGCGATGTTCGTCGGCCTCCTCTTCGTGGTCCTGGTCGCCGCCTTCGGGATCCTAGCGACCAACCTCATGAGCGTCCTCGACAAGGCCCAGGAGATCGCGATCCTCAAGGCGATGGGGTCAAGCGACCGCCGGATCGCCCGGGTCTTCATGATCGAGGGCCTGGTGGTCGGGATCGTCGGCTCCCTCGCGGGGATCGCCGTCGGTCTCCTCTTCTGCCTCCTCCTCGCCCGCCAGGGCCTCCCCCTGGGCGCGGACAACTTCTATGTTCAGCGTCTGCCGGTGGTGGTCTCGCCAGTCGAGGTCGTGGTCGTAGGGCTCTCGGCGCTGGTGATCGTCTGGCTCTCCAGCGTCCACCCCGCCCGGACCGCGGCCCGCCTGCGCCCCGTTGAGGGCCTCAAATCCAGCGAGTAACCGGCGTTGACACGAAAAAACGCCCATCTTAGGGTAGCGCCCGCATTTCGGACCCCCCGATGAGCCAACCCGCGCCGCGCGAGAGCTCGACCCCCCTGGTGCGGGTCGAGGAGATGAACAAGGAGTTCACCCACGGGGCACGGGTCCTCCATGTCCTGCGTGACATCAGCCTGTCGCTCGACGCCGGCGAGATGGTGACGATCATCGGCGCCTCCGGGGCCGGCAAGTCGACGCTCCTCCACTGCCTCGGCACCCTCGACCTGCCGACCCGCGGGCGGATCCTCTTCGGTGACGTCGACATCACCCGCCTCTCGCCGCCCGAGCTCGCCGCCTTCCGCAACCGGACGATCGGCTTCGTCTTCCAGTTCCACCACCTCCTCGCCGAGTTCACCGCCCTCGAGAACGCGATGATGCCGGCGCTGATCGGCCGCCTGCCGCCGAAGGAGGCCCGCGAGCGCGCGAGCGTGATGCTCGAGGCGGTCGGCCTCGCTCACCGCCTCAGCCACCGCCCGGGCGAGCTCTCCGGCGGCGAGCAGCAGCGAGTGGCGATCGCCCGGGCGCTGGTGATGGAGCCCAAGCTCCTCCTCGCCGACGAGCCGACCGGCAACCTCGACACCCGCACCAGCGAGGAGGTCCACGACCTGATCTTCCGCCTCAACGAGGAGCGGGCGATGACGGTGCTGGTGGTCACCCACAACATGGATCTCGCGCGGATGGCCCCGCGACGCATCCGCATGGAAGACGGACGTCTGGTCGACGACAAGCGGGTCGATCCAGATGAGGCCCGAGCTGGGCGACAGGGATCCAGGAGCACGTGATCCGCCCCCGCACCACCGCTGAGACCCGGCGGCGCAGGTCGCCCCGGTGTGCCTGCCCGGGCGTGCAATCGCTCGCCGAGGGGCGCGGCCGCACCTCCAGGCGGGCGCTCGCGCGCGCCTGGAGCGTCCTCGTCGCGCTCGCGCTCCTGGTCGGCGTCGGCCTCGCGCCGCAGGTCGGGGCGGCCCGCTCGCTGGTCCCGCCGCTCGCCGGCGACGCGATGATCCGGGCGCTGGTCCTCGCCGAGGTGCCCGAGGACGTCTACGACCAGCCGATCGCCGAGATCCGCTTCGAGGGCAACCGCCGGGTCGAGTCCGAGGCGATGCTCCTCGAGCTCGAGTCGAAGATCGGCGAGCTCGTCAAGGCGACCTCGCTCGCCTCCGATCTCAAGCGCCTCTGGAGCCTCGGCAAGTTCGACGACGTCTCGGTCTACGGCGAGATGAGCCCGAGCGGCGCCGTCCTGATTTACAAGGTCGTCGAGCGGCCGACGGTCCGCAAGATCGTCGTCGAGGGCAACGACAAGGTCAAGCTCGACGACATCAACGAGGTCCTCGACCTCACCAAGAACGCGATCCTCGACCTCGGCAAGGTCAAGGCGAACGTCGAGAAGGTGAAGGGGGTCTACGTCGAGGGCGGCTTCTTCCTCGCCGACGTCTCCTACGCGGTGCGACCGGTCGAGGACGAGCCCGGCAAGGTCGACATCTACATCATCATCAACGAGGCGAGCGAGGTCATCGTCCGCTCGGTGACCTTCGTCGGCAACGAGGCGATCGCCGACGACGTCCTCCGCCAGAACATGAACACCCGGGTCGGCGGCTACCTGAGCCTCCTGACCAAGAAGGCAGGCGGCGTCTTCAACCGCGAGGCCTTCGCCGCCGACTACCAGCTCCTCCGCTCCTACTACGCCGACCAGGGCTACCTCGACGCCAACTTCAAGGATCCCGAGCTCGCCCTGAGCCCCGACCGCCGCTTCGTCCACGTGACGATCCCGGTGGAGGAGGGGCCGCAGTACAAGGTCGGCAAGATCCGGGCGAAGGAGGTGCTCTCGCGCGGCGAGGAGGCGCTCTTCACCGAGGACGTCCTCGCCGAGTCGATCGCGCCGGTCCTCAAGGAGGGCGACATCGCGTCGATGGGGAAGGTCAACACGATCATCCAGGACATCGAGCGGCGCTACAAAGACTCGGGCTACGCCTACGTCAACGTCATCCCCGACGCCCGTCAGGACAAGGAGAAGCTCCTCCTCTACATGACCCTCGAGGTCGGCAAGGGGCAGCTCGTCTACGTCGAGCGGATCAACATCTACGGCAACGACAAGACCTCGGACAAGGTCATCCGCCGCGAGATGGTGGTCAACGAGGGCGACCTCTACTCGGAGACCGGCAAGGAGCTCTCGGAGTTCAACGTCCTCCGCCTCGGCTTCTTCAACGACGTCACGATCTCGACCTCGAAGGGGAGCGCCGACAACAAGATCGTCCTCAACGTCGAGGTCACCGAGCGCCTCACCGGCACCTTCCAGATCGGCGCCGGCTTCTCGACGATCGAGAACTTCGTCCTCCAAGCGCAGGTCCAGTACGACAACTTCCTCGGGCGCGGGACCGCGGTCACCCTGGTCGCCCAGATGTCGAGCCTGCGGCGGCTCTTCAACCTCTCGTACTTCACCCGCTACTTCCTCGACTCGCGCTGGAACTTCCAGTTCAACGTCTTCAACACCCGCAACGTCTTCCCGAGCTTCTCGCGCGACTCGTCGGGCTTCCGCTTCTCCTGGGGCTACCCGCTCCCGCGCCTCCCCAACCTGATCTTCTTCGCCGGCTACTCCTTCGAGTACGTCAAGGTCGACTTCGGGAGCACGGCCTTCGGCAACGTCGGCGGGATCTTCTCGCCCGGCACCCTCTACAACATCCCGTCGGGCGCGCTGATCACCAACCTCTTCTCGAACGGCATCACCTCGTCGATCGAGACCCGGGTCCGCTACGACACCACCGACAACTACCTCTTCCCGACCAAGGGAATGCGGCACGAGCTGCGGGCGCAGTTCGCCAACAAGTACCTGGGCTCGCAGAACCTCTTCAACCGCTACGACGCGGCCTTCCGCTTCTACTTCCCGCTGATCAAGTCGAAGCAGGCCTTCCGCGCCTGGGTGGTCTTCAAGACCCAGCTCCAGATCGGCTTCATCCACAGCCTCCAGCCGCGCGGCGTGCCGATCTACGAGCGCTACTTCCCGGGCGGCATCTTCGGCGCCGGCATGATCCGCGGCTACCGCCTCCGCAGCCTCGGGCCGCGGATCCTGGTCCAGTCCGCGTCAGATCCGACGGCGCCGCTGATCGCCTACGGGATCGGCGGCAACCTCCTCACCGCCCTCAACGCCGAGCTCGAGTTCATGATGATCCCGCCGGCGAACATCAAGGGCGTGATCTTCATGGACGTCGGCAACGCCTTCAACACCGAGTCTGTGTACTGCCACGAGCCCAACCCCGGGCAGCTCCCGAAGTCGGATCCCTGCGGCCGCTTCGCCTTCCGCGACCTCCGCTACTCGATGGGCTTCGGCTTCCGCTGGCAGTCGCCGATCGGCCCCCTCCGCTTCGAGTGGGGCATCCCGCTCGACCGCCAGACCTCGACCGAGTACCTGGTGAGCGAGGACCCGATCGTCTTCGAGTTCAACGTCGGCAACTCCTTCTAGTGGCGCGACCGTGACGTATCGATCCTTCTCGCGCCGGGATCGTCGCCGCTGGCTAGGCGGCGAAGCGAAGTCGTACCGGGCGTACTACGAGCTTCGCCAACAACGCCAGCGGCGGCGAGACCAAGCGAATCTCGCCGCGACCCTCGCCAGAACGCCCCCCGCGCGCCGAACGGCCGCAATCCCACGAAATCGGGCGTTCTGGCGAGGGGCTTGCGCGCCCTCGGGTGACACGGAGTGACCTGGCCGGACCGATCTTGGCAAACCGATGTCAAGACCTCCGCACCGCCACTCGGGTCGCCCAGGGTGGAGCGATCTGGCCTACCGGCCGACATCGAGGGCTAGTCCTGCGACGCGAGATACCCGATGAGCGACAGCACGCCCACCCCCGCCGCGCCAGCGGCCAGCGCCTTCAGACCCGAGTTCTCATCCGTGAGCCTCTTGATCATGGCGTCCCTCTCGCGGAGCTGGGAGTGGAGCTTGATGATCGCCAGCTGATGCTGGAGGTTCTCCTTGTTGCGGGTCGTGGCGAGAGACGCGAGTTCGTCCTCGCGCTTGGCGATCGCCTGCTCGTAGCCCTGACGCTCAGAGGTGAGCTGCTCCTGGTGCCTGACGTCCTGCGCCCGCATCTCGTCCAGCTCCGCTCGAGTCTCGGCCAGCTCCTTCTGCAGGAGGTCACGGTGGGCCACCCAACCACTCCTCTGGTCCTCCAGCTCCACGTCGCGCGCCTCCATGGCGGCCTCGTAGTGCGCTCGAAGCGCCTCGAGCTCGCCTTGGAGGGCCTCGGAACGCGCCTCGGCGCGGATCCGAGCCTGACGCATGGCCTCGAGCTCCTTGAACTCGAGATCCGAGGGCGTCACCGCGGCTCCGTCGATGAAGCCCTGCCGGTCGGCTACGGAGAGCGCGCCGAGTAGCCAATCCAGCTCGTCCGCGCTTGGAGACACCCGATCGTTGAAGATCCGGTTGACGCGCGAGCGGTTGATGCCGGCCTTGTCGGCGAGCCACGTCTGGGTGTTGCCGATCTCCTGGAGGCGCGCCCGGAGGCGCTGGCCAAGCGTCGTCTGCTGATCCTTCTGCTCGTTTTCGTTCATGAGCCACAGGATAGTGCGGCTCCCGAACTGGGCAAGCCGGCCGGATGTGCCTGCACAGTTCACACAGCTGTGCACCGGTGTGCAGCTCAAGAACACCCAGCGCAGGCCTGCGCGAATATCACAATTGGACGAGCTTGATGTTCACCTTCGCCCCAGAGCATCAACCATCATAACCAACAAAAATGTTGCCAACGATTTTGTTTGATTGACTTGGCCGGAATAGCCGAGGATATTGAGCCCCGCATATGGAAGCCATCAATTTTGTTGGCAAGGAGTTCGGATCGATGTCCAGCACCCCCACGCTCCGCTCCGCTGTCGGCCCCTGGGTCGACGGCGACCGCTTCTGGAACCGCGACCACGAGTGCAGGCGCTTGATCGAACTCCTCGACGAGGGGGCCAGCGTCTCGCTGATCGCCCCGCGCCGGGTCGGCAAGACGAGCCTGATGCGCGAGGTTTCCCGCCGGCTCCAGGACCGGTACGTCTGTCTTCACCTCGATCTCGAGTCCGCGCACACGCCTGCCGAGTTCTTCGCCGAACTCCTCTCCGCCAGCCACGTCCACACGAGCGCGTATCAGCGCCTGCTCGCCGCTCTTGAGTCCCTAATCGTCCGCGTCACCGAGATGAAGCTGGCGGAGGTGACGTTGAACCTCAGAGCGCACCTCACCGCCAGCTGGGAGCGCCGCGCCGATCGAATCATCGCAGCCCTCGCCCAGTTCGACCAGCCAACGATCCTCTTCCTCGACGAGGTCCCGGTCTTCATCCACCGGATGATGTGCGCCGACGGCACGCAGCCAACCGAGGCCGGTATCCGCGAGGCTGGCCTCTTCCTCTCGTGGCTCCGGCGCGCGCTGCAGACGCACCAGTCGCACCTCCGCGCCGTCGTCACAGGGTCAATCGGCATCGAGCCGCTCCTGCAGCGGGTCGGTCTCAGCGCGACGATCAACCACTTGACCCCCCTGGAGCTTCGCCCCTGGGACGCGGCGACGGCTCGTGGCTGCCTCATGGCCCTCGCCAACGGGAAGAACGTGACGTTCGTCAGCAACGCAGAGGCCGACGTGGTCGACAAGCTAGGGGCCGCGATCCCACACCACGTCCAGATCTTCTTCGAGCGCCTGCTGGATCACGTTCGCCGCCAAGGCGTAGCTGCCATCTTCCCCAAAGACGTCGAAGAGGTCTATGAGAAGGAGATGCTCGGGATCCGCGGGCACACCGCGCTCGCCCACTACGAGACCCGCCTCGATCATGTGCTCGCACCGGAACACAAGCCCCTCGCGCTCGCGCTTCTGACACGCGCAGCGGTCAACGAAAGCCTGACGCTCGACGAAGCAATGGCTCTCGCTGGGGACGACTTCGCGGACATCGAGGACGCCCTCGTCACCCAGCTCCTCGACATCCTCGAGCACGACGGCTACCTCGCCCGGGGCCCAACAACCGGGAGCTACCACTTCGAGTCCCACTACGTCCGTGATTGGTGGCGCCTCCGCTTCGCCAGGATGGTCCGGAGATGACCAAGGGACCCATGAAGTTCAACCCGGCCTTCCTGGCCGAGAGCGAGCTGGTCGCCAACTTCGTCGCGCGCGAGCACGAGCTCGCGCAGCTCCTTGAGATCGTCCGTGAAAACACGGGGGCGTCGAACCAGCACGTCTTGCTCCTCGGTCCGCGGGGCTACGGCAAGACCACCCTCGTACTTCGCCTGGCGGCCGCGATACGTGACGACCCAAGCCTCGAGTCGCGCTGGTACCCGATCGTCTTCAGCGAGGAGGTTGAGGTCGCCAGCCCCGGTGAGCTCTGGACCGAGGCCCTTTTCTTCCTTGGCAAACAGACCGGGGAGGAGCGTTGGCACGAGACCTACCGCCGTCTCCGTCAGAGTCACGAGGACGAGGAACTCCGAGTCCTGGCCCTCGCCGAGCTCCGTGCCTTTGCCGAGCGCGAGGGCAAGCGGCTCCTTCTCGCGGTCGAGAACCTCCAGGTCCTCTTCTCAGACCAGCTCTCGAGCAACGACGCCTGGACAGTCCGCCACTCCCTCCAGAGCGAGCCGTGGCTGATGCTCGTGACCACCGCGACCGCCCGCTTCGACGCGATCGAGGACCCAAACCAAGCGCTCTACGAGCTCTTCCAAGTGATCGAGCTCGGTGCGCTGAGCGCAAGGGAGTGCGCCCACCTCTTCTCACGGCTCGGCGACGTCGAGATCGACCCTCTCCGGGGCCGCGCCCTACAGATCCTCACCGGCGGCAACCCCAGGCTCCTCGTGGTCCTCTCGCGCTTCACCAACGGGGCACCGCTCGACTCCCTCGTCGACGACTTCGTCCGCCTGGTCGACGATCACTCCGACTACTTCAAGAGCAACATCGACGCGCTGCCCTTCGCGGAGCGCCGCGTCTTCACCGCTCTCGCCGAGCGCTGGGTGCCCTCGACCGCCCGTGAGATCGCCGAGCTCGCCCGCCTCGACGTCAACAAAACGAGCGCACTCCTCGCTCGCCTCGAACAGCGCGGCGCGGTGACTGCCCGCGCGCACTCGCCGCGACGCAAGCGCTACCAGCTCAGCGAGCGCCTCTACAACCTCTACTGGCTCCTTCGCCGGCACGGGCAGGCATCCGATCGGGTGCGCTTCGTCGTCGAGTTTATCGGCGCCTACTATGACTCAGAGGCGCTCTCGACCGCTTGCAGCGCCTTCGCAGCCCAGGCGACGGGGCGCCAGCCGAAAGCGCGAGAGCTCTACGTCCACACCGTCCTTCAGCTCCTCGATCGCCTCGCTGGCAACGAGCGAGCGCGGGTGCTCCGCGACCTTGGCCACTTCCTCTCGCTTCCCGAGGTGCCGTCGACCGAACGCGAGCGCCTTGTTGAGGAGCGGGAGCAGATCCTCGCCAGTAGCGATCCGGAATTCCCTGCCCACCCCGAAACGGAGGCGTTCTTCGCCGGGGTCGCCAACTTCATCCGCTCTCGCCCGGTCATTGCCAGGATAGTGCAGCAACTCTTCGGCGACCCGAGCGTCAGCGAGCACTGGGCGACGTTTGTGGGGCTCATGCGCGGCTCAGTCCAGGACGACGGGAACGTCGGGGTCCGATTGTGGCCGGCGCTCCTCGCTCAGTGGGAGCGCAGCGCTGACGAACTCTGGGGGATCGTCGCAGAGGTGGGCGCCAGCACGGACTCAACGGTCTCCGAGATCGTGGTCGCGTACGCGCTCGCGTTCGAACTGCGTGGCGACGACGACGAGAGCGACGCCGTTGTCCTCGGTCTGGGACGGAAGCTGATGCGTTGCTGTCCCGGCTCGCCGTGGCCTCGCCTACTCCACCTCTCGGTGAGCTTCCACCTCGGCTTCCTCGAAGACGAGGAGTACATCCGACTAGCAAGTCACCTCTGCGAGAGGCACTCGGGGAGCTTTCTCCTGCCGATGGCGTTCGCCACGATCATCTGGCTGGAGGGCGAGGAAGATGCCGTCAAGCTCTTCGTCCAACGCGGCCTGACCTCCGACGCTGCACAACGGGTGGCCAGTGCACTCGTCGATATCCGCGACGATCTCCTCGGCCATGAGCAAGAGATCTTCCTCGACCCACGGTTTCGGGGCCTCGGCGCACTCACCAACGACGATCTCTGGGAGGACGCCCTCGTCTTCCTCGCTCGAATCACCCACAACTACCTCGATGATGCGCCGGCGGCGTTGGCGATCCTTCGCCTCGCCGCTGAAGAGCTCCCTCACTCTGCCCGAATCTACCTGCTCCAGGCTCACATGGCGCCACTCTGCGGTAGCCCGGCAGAAGGCGCCGAGGCGTTTCGGCGAGCGGCCCAGCTTCGGACCGACTCGTACCCGGTGCTGCTCGCACTCGGCGTCCAAATGGCGTTCCTACAAGACACGAGCCGTGCGCGCGAGCTGGTCCTTCGGAGCTGGCACCTCTTCACGGAGGAGAGCGAGGATACCCCCGACGGTCGCGCGCGGATCGTGGCCTGGCTACGCGGCGCCGCCGAGGACCTGCCCGAGGTCAACTTGCTCATGCCGCTCGCCGACGCCGTCGACCCGCGGACCGGCGACGTCATCGGACCGATGCTCGACATGGTGCGCTCCGGGGAGGCCACAATCCTCCGCGACCTCTTGATCTTCTGCGACATCGCCATCGCTACGTCGCGGCTAGACGAAATGCTCGCCGCGCTTCGGGCCTCACCGAGGGCCCCGCGCCTCGAACCCCTCTTCGTCGCGCTCGCCCGCTATCAGGGCGACCAGACGCCGGCACCCGCCGAGATCGAGGAGGTCGCCAGCGACATCCTCGACCACCTTCGCCTGGCTCACGAACTCACGACGACGATTTGGCGAAGCGCCACCGGCTCATGAGCGATGGATGAACGGGTCTCGCCCGTCGCCTCTGCCTCTAGAAGCGCGACAGTATTGGGCATCACCACTCGACTCGCCAGCGCCCGCCGCCCGTGCACCTGCCACAGTGCTGGAGCAGCCTCCAGGCTCTCGTGCCTTCAAACTTCTCAATTCCGTTCTTCGCCTTGTCGGCCTTGTTGGCCCCCTGCCAGCTGTTGTGCCCGCAGTCTCCGACTAGAACCATGATGTCATGCGTCGGCGCGGAAAATCGCTTCTTGTAGAAACGCACTTCCCCAGGTTCGGGCGGGCCCTGATCTGCGGTCGCGTCCTCCCCGAGATCGGGACCAACGTCGTCGTCATCCTCAACCGCGATGGTGTCCGGCCTCGCCTGTCGCAAGTGATACATGAGGCCCTTGCGCTCCGACTCGAGCCTTGCGACCTTGGCCTGTAGCTCCGCTATCTGTTCATCGCGCTCGAGGAGCTCCAGGCGCAGCTCGTCGTTCTCCTTTGCGAACAAATCTGCGAGCGCCTCGAAGTCCGTCGTGGACTTCGCCTTCCCCTTGGCCTCCGCGAATTCTGCACGGGCCGCAGCGTTGCGAATCTCGTCGATCTCGCGCGGCCGTGTGACGCTGACCGCAGCGGCCCGCAGAATCAGCTGCCGAAGCCGTCGACGAAATCGCTCCCGCGCTCGATGCTCATCTGGATCGAGAGAGTGCAGTCTTGCCGCAGTCCACAACGGATGCCGGTACGGATTGTCGTTCAGGTGACATCCGGGCCAATAGAGGCGTACTGCACCAGCATAGCACGACAACGGTTTCCGCAGGGTGTCGGTGAGTGCCCATGATGCTGCCTCGTCCACGGTGAAGACGTTTGCAGTGCCGGCAAGGTCGTAGGCAAGCTTCTCGTCCAGACCCGCAATCGCTAGCGCGTCATGCATCTTCGAGAGCACGACAACGGGCACGGACCGCTGCTCGTGCTTGATGTCAAGCGCCAGTGCCTCGCCAGCTTCGAATCCAACGACGTGGGTGAGGCCGCGAAGCCTCGATGCGCCGTGATACCAGCTGTCCCCGTCCTCCAGAAGCGTTCGGATGACCTTGGGGCAACGCGGATCAACCTCTACCTGGTTGATCAGGTCGGAAGCCGTGCCGACCCCGAGGGTCGTGTACACGGCGATGCTCGTGGCGCCAGCCGTGACGGATAGAGAAGCATCAAACCGACGGCCATCCGGAGTAACTTCGATGAGACGGTAGAGGGTCCAGGTACGGCCGCCATCGCCTGCCCGGACCACCTCGAACCGAGCGTCGCTGTGGTCCACCGCGTCGTAGGTTCCGCCTCCCGAAGCGATGTCGGAGGCTCCCTTCGTGCGCAGCCAGTTCTCGATGATGCCACAAATGCGGATCGACTCGGCAGAGCGAGCGTCCGCCGTCTGCATTCCGTCGCGGCGTTCCAGTAGATATGCACCCAACTTCTGCATGTGTACTCCTTGGACAGCGACGAACGCGGTGAACCAGCAATACCATCGTCAGAGGCGGTTGGGGAAGGCCATCACATCCACAACCTGGCTCGTCCTCGCGGCCTGGGATCCGACGGATCAGCCATCACCTCGGCTTCACAGCCATCTCCCTCCGAGCCCTCGGCCCCCCCGCGCGAACCCCACCCAGCCAAAACCCTCCGCCCCCGCGCGCGCGAACCCCACCCAGCCAAAACCCTCCGCTAACCCCTCCCCACGCGCTATCCTACCGCCCCCGCATGGTCCCAACCCCCCTCGACAAGCCCGAGCAGGAAGCCCGCCGCCAGATCGACGCGATGCTCGTCGCGGCCGGCTGGGACGTCCAGGACAAGAAGAACCTGAACCTCGGCGCGGCCCCGGGGATCGCTGTCCGCGAGTTCCAGACCCGCGCTGGCCCGGCCGACTACCTCCTCTTCCTCGGCAACCAGCTCGTCGGCGTGATCGAGGCCAAGAGGGTGGGCGTCCACCTCACCGGCGTCGAGCCGCAGACCCGGGAGTACGCCAAGACGGCCCCCGAGCG
>JACKDU010000030.1 GCA_020633335.1 Myxococcales bacterium
TCCGGCGGGCGCTGAGCCACAACCCGAACGATCGCCAGGTGTCGATGCGGATCCTCCTGGATGAGCTCCGCGGCCGTCGGGATGACCTCAACCCATCGCGGCTCGCGGGGGCGCTCACCTCGATCCTCAAGAGCCCGGTGGTCTCGCGTTTTCGCCGCTTCCTCGAGCAGCCGGCCGAGGGGATGACGGCCACCTGGGCCGAGCGCGCCCGCCAGGTCCAGGACGAGGCGCAGACCCAGGCCGAGGCCGCTGAGCGGCGCGCCGCGAAGCGTGAGCCGAAGCGGATCCCCTCCGGGACTCCTCCTGAGCAGGGCGAGTAGGCGGGCACCTCCGCTGCTCTCCGACCCGCTGGCCGATGGCCAGGGGGACGGCGGCGCTCGCCCTGCGGGGAGCGCAGCGAAGGAGCGATGGCATGAATCGATTGAATGTTCTCAACCCCACGACCCCGTGCGCCGACGTCCATTCTGCGGCGACGGTCGATCTCGGCGGCCGCGCGGTCGTCCTCGTCGGCCTCGACTGGACCCGCGACAAGGACCCGCGGATCCCCCTCGGGCAGGCGTCGATCGCCGCGAGCCTCCGGGCCGCGGGGGCGCGCGTGCACAACCTCTCCTGTGCGATCAACAGCGGCGAGTTCAGCCTCGCCGCGGTCGTCGACGAGGTCCTCGCGCTCGCGGCCGATGGCGCAGGCGGCTGGAGCGACGTCGGCGTCGGCGTCTACGTCTGGAACGACGCGCTCGTCCTCGCCCTCTGTCGCCGGCTCCGCGAGCGCGGCTATGGCGGGCGGATCATCCTCGGCGGGCCGCAGATCACCTATCACGCGCCGGGCGTCGCCGACTCCTATCCCTGCGCCGATGTCTTCGTCCGCGGCGCCGGCGAGGAGGCGATCGTGGCGATCCTCGCCGAGGGCGGGCGCGCGCGGCATCCCGGCGTCGTCTGGCGCGGTGACGAGGATCTGGCCGAGCAGGCGAGCGTCACCCTCGAGCGCGCGCCGTCGCCCTACCTCAGCGGAGTCCTTGACCCGGCCGCGTGTCGCCGCTTCCTCCGCTGGGAGACCAAGCGCGGCTGCCCGTTTCGCTGCTCGTTCTGCCAGCACCGTGATCCTGGGCAGCGGGCGCAGGTGCGGGGATTTGGCAGCGGGCGGATCGCCGAGGAGATCGCCGCGTTCGTCGACGCCGGCGTCGAGTCGATCGCGGTGCTCGATCCGATCTTCAACGACAAGCGCTTCCCCTACCTCGCGGTCCTCGACGGGTTGATCGAGGCCGGCTATCGCGGTCGCCTCTCGCTCCAGTGTCGCTTCGAGATGGTCGACCCGGCGTTCATCGAGCGCTGCCGGTCCCTCGACGTCGACCTCGAATTCGGGCTCCAGACGATCCACGCGGCCGAGTGGTCGGTGATCCGGCGGGGCAATCACCTGGGCAAGATCGAGGCGGCAATCGACGCGCTCCACGCTGCGGGCCTCCGCTTCGAGGTCTCGCTGATCTACGGGCTCCCGGCCCAGACCCTGGAGTCGTTCCGGGCGACGGTCGACTGGTGCCTGCGCCGGCGGATCCCGGTGATCAAGGCGTTCCCGCTGATGCTCCTCCGGGGGACGGAGCTCGAGCGTCGGCGCGCGGAGTGGCGCCTTGAGGAGAGCGACGACGCGATCCCGATGGTGGTGTCGAGCGACACCTTCACCCCGCAGGACCACGAGGCGATGGGCCGGATCGCCGAGGCGCTCGTCGCCACCGAGGGGGCGCATCCGACGGCGATCGACGAGCTCTTCGGCGGGTGGTCGGGGCCGCCGATGCGCACGCGCTGGACCCCGGCCGAGGTCCACGCCTGATCGAAACGACCCGTGTAGGACAACGAAAGGAGAGGAATGATGAGACAAGAGGAGACCACCAATCAACCGCGCTTCATCGTGATCGAGGGCCTCGACGGCAGCGGCAAGTCGACCCTGGCCGTCGAGCTCGCGCGGCGCCTCGGCGCCGAGCCCCTGACCACGCCGATGACCACGTTGCCGTCGGCCGCGCGCCGCGACGCGGAGGGGATGTGCGGCGGCGATCCGCTCGCGCGCATGCTCTTCTATGCGTCGACGGTGGCGGCGGCCTCGACCTACGTCCGCGGCGCGCTCGCGGCCGGCCGGTCGGTCGTGATGGACCGCTACTGGCTCTCGACCCTGACCTATCATCGGGTCCTCGGCGCGGTGACCGAGCTCGCCGACGTCGAGGCGACGCTGACGCCGGCGCACCTGACGGTCTTCCTCGACGTCTCGACGGAGCTCCGCCGGGCCCGGCTCCACGCCCGCGGCGCCCTCCAGGCGCACGATCGGATGACCCTCCAGCCGGGGATCGGCGAGGAGATCGCTTCGCTCTACCGATCGTACGGCCGGCGGCTTCAGGTGGCGGGTCGCTTCGAGGTCATCGAGGCGGATTACGTCTCCGTCGACGACCTCGTGGCGGAGGTCGTGAGGATGCAGGCGCTCAGGGAGAGCGCCCGAGAGGCGAGGTCACCTCGTTGACCGCGGGGCGGCGGAATGGCGCGCCCTCTGGAAGCGCCTGGAGGGGGCCGAGAGCGCCATGGACGACGCTCAAGAGCTCCGCCTGATCGCATCGGCGATGGAGCGCGCGGCGGCCCACGCGGACGCTGAAGATCGCCGCGAAGAGGAGCAACCAGCAGCGATCGACACGCCTCACGCGTTGCCCTCGGCCTCCTCAGCCGAGGAAGACGTTCTCTCGGTGCCACGCCAGCGCGGCGCGGTCGGGGCGGAGCGACTGCGTGGCGGGCAAGAGGAGCGGCTGCGACTGGTATCCGTAGTACGATCGGCCGTTGTCGAAGTCGTCCTTGAGGCGACGAGACACCAGGAACCTGAGCTCATCGTCGACCGAGACGTAGCCGCGGTCGAAGAGGCGGTGGAGGTCGCTGCGGAGCGCGAGACCATTGTCGATATCGTGGCTGCCGCCATCTGCATAGGGGCGGATATGGGCCGCGTCGAGCGCTGGGAGGGAGTGCTCGCCGGTCACCGCGCAGGCGCGCTCGTAGGCGTCGAGGACCTGGACGCGGAAGATCCCTTGGCCGAGCCGTGGTCGCCTCATTGTCGGCGCCCCGTATCGATGGCCAGCGGCGGCCGAGATCGGCGCGGCCTTCTCGGCCGCCGTCAACGACTCGGCCGCGAACGAGCTCCGCTCGAGACACTCTGCCCAAATTCGCCTCCCGTCGCCGACCCGCAGGTCCACGCTCGCCCCCGTCTGGGTGCGGGGAGACCAATCCGCAGGCGGCTTGACCCACGCCTCCCGCGGGAAGAAGCGACACTCGGCGAGGAGCGAGCAGCCGATCCGATCCTGGGGGTCGGCGTCGATCCTCGCCCCGTCGCGGATCCTCCGCAGGCGCGCGCGGAGCTCGGAATGTGACGGGACCCCGTTCGCTCGGCCGAAGGTGTCCCACGCGAGCCACTCCGGGAGCACGGTGAAATGCGCAAAGTATCCGAATCCCGCGATCGCGTTCGCCGGCGCCTTCAGCTTGAAGAAGAAAGGGGTGCCTGGCGCGAGGTTCACGCGTCGGGTCGAGGGCCGCCAGAAGTTGGCCTCGTAGACCCCCTCGCGGAGCAGACATTCATACCACCCGGGGTCCGTGACCGCGACGTAGCCTCGCATGATTTGGGAGCCTATCGGGCCTGTGCGTACGCGCGCAAGGTCGGGCTCGTCCGGGCCCTGAGTCCTCCTTGGAGAGGTCCTCCTGGTGAGGCACGCTGCTCCTGCGCAGGTTCGACGCCGCGCGGGCTCCCTTCGGCCGCTGCGAGGGGGCGCGGCTCCTGGGCTCGAACGCGCGTGGTACCTCGTTCTCTTGCGCTGAGGGCGTCGCCGCGCAGAAGCGGGCCTCGGCGCGCTCTCGCGGTTGCGCAGAAAGTGCGTTGGAGGCGCGGGAGGGTTTCATAGAGGCGAGGAGAGACTATGATCAATATCTATCGTCACTGTTCGGGAGGTGAGGGGTCTCATGTCAGATTCGGGCGGGGCTGGTGGGGGCTCTTCGGCGTCGAGCGAGGAGCTCGAGCACTACCGCCGCCTCTGCGAGCTCTCGCCCGCGTTGATCGCTCAGATCGACCTGGACGGGCGCTTCGTCGAGTTCAACGACGCCTGGTGCCAGGCCCTCGGCTACACCCGGGACGAGCTCATGGGCCGCGTCTTCATGGACTTTGTCCACCCTGAGGACCAGGCGTCGACGGCCGCTGAGGCCGCTCGTCTCCTCGCCGAGGGCGAGACCTCCCTCAATTTCCGCAATCGATACCGCCGCAAGGACGGGACCTATGTCTCGCTGAATTGGCTCTCCTACACCGATCTCGAGGCCGGGCGGAACTACTGCGTGGTCCAGGACATCACCGCGGAGATGCGGATGGCCGGCCTCATCCGGGACACCGGCCGCCTGGCGAAGATCGGCGGCTGGGAGCTCGACGTCCGGACGATGCGGGTCACCTGGTCCGAGGAGGTCTACCGAATCCACGACGTCCCGATCGGCGAGGAGATCGACCTCGATCGGGCGGTGAGCTTCTACACCCCCGAGGCCCGACCGCGGATCTCCGCGGCGGTCGAGGCCGGCATCGCTCGCGGCGAGCCCTGGGCCCTCGAGCTCCCCCTGGTCACCGCCACCGGCCGCCACCTCTGGGTGCGCGCCCAGGGGGCGGCGGAGTGGGGCGAGGACGGGATCATCCGCCTCTTCGGCACCTTCCAGGACCTCACCGAGCGCCGCCTCAGCGAGGAGGCGCGGCGGCGCAGCGACGAGCTCTTCCGGCGGGTCTTCGACGTCCTCCCCCTCGCCACCATCGTCTTCCGCGGCGACGGCGAGCCGCGGACCAACCACCGCTTCGACGAGGTGATCGGCTGGCCGGGGGCGCTCTTCGCCAACGACGCCTGGATCGAGCTCGCGGTCGAGGACCCCGCGGAGCGCCTGATGACCGCCTCGGTCTGGCGGGCGGTCCGCGAGAACGCGGTCCGTGGGGTGAGCGCGGCCCACGAGATCGATGTGATCTGCGCCGACGGTCGCCGACGGACCTTCGCCCTCCGCAGCGCCGGCCACTGCGGCGTGCACACGGTCCTCTTCGAGGACGTCGGCGAGCGGCGGGCGCTGGTCCGCGAGCTCGGCCGGCAGCAGCACGTCCTCCGCGAGCTCCACCGGATCGGCGCCGACGCAGGCCTCACCCTCGAGGACAAGATCGGTCGCCTCCTCGACCTCGGCGCGGCCCACCTCGGCCTCGAGGACGCGGTCATCACCCTCCGCGATCTCGAGCAGAAGGTCATCGCCTTCGCCCGCGGCCCGCTCTCGAAGCGCTTCCGCCCCGGGATCCGGGCGCCGCTCGTCGGCAGCCTGACCGAGGAGCTCCTCAAGGAGAGCGGGCCCGTGGTCTGGCCGGCGGGGCGCGAGCGCGTGAACTTGCTCCGCTGGCGACGCCTCGGCCTCCAGACCGTGGTCGGTGCGGGCATTCGCGTCGGCGAGTCGAAGCTCGGCGGCCTCATCTTCGGCAGCGAGCGGCCGCATGCCGCGTTCTCCGAGCAGGAGCTCGACTTCGTCCAGGTCTTCGCCCAGTGGATCGGCTACGAGGTGGAGCGCTACCGCGCCCACCGCGACCTCGCGGCGGCGAAGGAGCGAGCCGAGGCCGCGAACCGGGCGAAGAGCACCTTCCTGGCGACCATGAGCCACGAGCTGCGGACGCCGATGAACGGCGTGATCGGGATGACCGACATCCTCCTCCGCGATCCCCGCGCGGCGCCGATCCAGAGCGAGCTGGCGACGATCCGGGCGTCGAGCGTCGCCCTCCTGCGGGTGCTCAATCAGATCCTCGACCTCTCGAAGATCGAGGCCGGCAAGATGGTCATGGAGGTGGTCACCTTCTCGCCGCCGGCGATGATCCGCGAGGCCGCCGACATGATGTCGCCGAGGCTCCTCGAGGGGGGGCTCGAGCTCGACCTCGAGCTCGAGTGGCCCGCCGGCTTCCTCGCGCTCGGCGACTCCTTCCGGCTCCGCCAGATCGTCCTCAACTTCCTCGACAACGCGATCAAGTTCAGCCCGCCGGGGACGATCTCGGTCGCGCTCTCGACGATCCGCCGCGAGCGCGACGTCCTCGCCAGGATCGCGATCACCGATCACGGCCCGGGGATCGCGGCGGACGAGCTCGAGCGGCTCTTCAGCCCCTTCGAGCAGCTCGTCGTGTCGGCCGGGAAGGAGCCGCAGGGCACCGGCCTCGGCCTCTCGATCGCCCGCGAGCTGGCGCTGCGGATGGGCGGGAGCACCGGCTGTGTCAGCGCCCCCGGGGAGGGCGCGACCTTCTGGGTCGAGGTGCCGCTCGGCCTGAGCGAGATCGGCGAGCGACCCGCGCATGCCGACGCGCCGCTCGAGCCGGCGGCGGCGATCGAGCCTCGTCACGTCGGCCGGCGGATCCTCCTCGCCGAGGACGAGCCGGTCAATCAGCTCATC
>JACKDU010000031.1 GCA_020633335.1 Myxococcales bacterium
GACGCCATCTGGAGCCCAGCGTGCCGCAAATGAGCGGCGATCGCAGCGACGCCTCCACCGGCCTCTGCGATCCGGGTCGCGCATGTTCGGCGGAGTACATGAGAGCCCAACCATCGGATCTCGGCTGCACGCACGAGCTGGCGAAGCCGTCGAGTGAATATCCGCTCATCCCAGTGCGAGCCGTCGGTGTCCGCGAGGACGAAGCCGCGCGCTGATCGAGTGCCGAGACGTTGGAGCGCCGCGGCGAGGCGGGCGGTGACGCCGACAACACCGTCAGCGTGACCCTTCGTCGTCTCGCCGAGATCGTCGCCGACGAGGGTCGTGCGGACGGTGAGGGTCGCTCGATTGAAGTCGACGTCTTCCCAGCGGAGGGCGAGGATCTCACCGCGGCGGAGACCGCCGTCGAGGCCGAGGAGGACAGCGGCAAGGAGCTGTGGGTCATTCGCGGCCGCGCCGAGGAGGAGTTCGACCTCCTCCGGCGTGTAGGCGATCGGTTCCTTGCGGATCCGCCGCGGGATCTCGATCGGGACTGGCATCCGCTCCAGGACCCCGAGCCGGATTGCTCGACCGAGAATCGCCTTGAGGGTCTTCAGCACCTCGGCAGCTGTGCTCCGCGCCCGCTCCAGGAGTCGCGTCTTGAGCTCGACGAGGTCGCGCTCCCCGAGCTCGTCGAGCCTCCGGTCGCCTACCACCGGGAGGATGTGGACCCGGAGGTGGACGTCGTAGTTCCGCAGGGTGTTCTTCCCCAGCCGATCAGCGCGGCACGCCTCCATGAACGTCACCGCAAATTCCCGAAGCGTTGGCGGCGGCTGGACCTCCGGAGGCGGCGGCGGGGCGAGGAGTTGGGCGAGGAGGTCCTGCTCTCGTGCCTTCGCCCAGCGCTCGGCGTTATGGCGGCCGCTGACGGGCGCCTTGACGCGCCAGCGCCTCCGCTGACCGCTCGGCGCGACGAGGGTGATGTCGACCTCGTAGTGGGTCTTCGAGCCCTTCCAGGGCCGGAGGCGGATCATCGTGACTGCTCCCCCGAGGTCGCGCTCTGGGCCAGCCAGGCGGCGATGATGTCCGGGTCGAAGCGGAGGCTGCGGCCGAGGCGGATCCCGCCCGGGATGCCGCCGCGGGCGTGCCGGGCGTAGATGGCCCCGCGGGTGGTCGAGAGCATCGTGGCGAGGGCGTCGGCGGTGATCAGCGGGCGCGCAGGCAGCGGGGGAGGGGCAGCGGGGACACGAGCACGGGACATGGGAGGACTCCTGGGGGGCGGTCCATCCTTGGGGGCGACCATGGCCGGCGTGGCCGATGGCTTGAGGGCGGAACGGGCTCGTCGGCTGGGAGGTGCTCGACAGCGATCGGGTTACTTCGGCGTGGCGATCCGGTAGACGATCGCGCCGACGATCGCCGTGCCTGCGAGGACGCCTCCGACCTTCCACCATGAAATTCCGGGCTCGGGCTCGGGCTCGACGTCCAGGGCCTCGCCGACGTCGTCGACGATGCCGCCGACGGCGTCGCTGGCGGCCTCGGCCCCGCCGAGGAGCGTCGATGTCGTCGGGCTCTCCTCGCGCAGAGTGTCGCGCCAGTCCTTGAGCTCCTCTGCGGGTGGGTTCGCGGGGTCGAAGGTGCCGACGAGCTGGGTGACCGGCGCGCCGTACCACTCCGCGAGGGTGTTGATGCGTGGGAACGCCTCGAAGATCGGCCGAAAGAGCGGCAGCGCCTCGGCCTTCGCCCGACATGTCGCCTCGTCGCTGCCGCCGCGCTGACAGACCTCGAAGGCGAGGCGGCGCTCCTTGTCGGCGCCCGGGAGCTTCATCTCGTCGAGGAAGCGGCGGCGGCCCTCGAGGGTCGCGTAGCGGTAGACCTGGCTCACCCGCGTGAGCGCCTCGTCGCGCCAGCGTGGGGCGTCCTTGTCGGTGGCGGCGCGGTAGGTGTCCACGAAGGCGCCCAGATCGAGGTAGAGCTGGGAGCGGAGCTTGTCGACCTCGGCGCTCATGGGGCGGCCGCCTTCCGCCGGCCGAGCCAGTTGCCGAGGACCACCCCGCAGAGCAGGCCCGTGAGACCGCCGACCACGAACGAGACGCGGGTCGCGGTCACGCAGCCCTCGGCGAGGATCTCGACCTGGCGGCGGCAGTTGTGGAGGACCTCGTCGGCCGCTGCGGTGCCCGGAGGTGTTCGTTGGTTGGTCTCCATCTCGGCCTCCTAGTGGGTGCTCCGGGGGTTCTTGAGCAGGATTCCGCCTGCGTCGTGGAAGTAGAGGAAGGGTTGCTCGGGGTCGCACCAGTCGGGGTCGTCGTCGTCGTCGTCCTCGGCGGGGTCGTCGAGGTCGATGTCGGCGGGGTCGTCGTCGAGCGCGTCGCGCTTATCGGGCTCGTGGATGTCGTCGGGCTTGCCCGCGGTGGACGTGGGCGGCCCATCGCGGATCGACACGAGCATCTGCGCGTGGCCGTCGACTTGCTCACGGAGGTCCGCGAGCGCCTCGTCGACCATCAGGAGATCGGCGGGGACGTGCTCGTGGATGTAGCGCTTGAGGGCGAAGAGCTCGCGCCGGAGCTCGGCGATCGGGTCGTCTGGATCCGCCAGGTCGGGTACGCCTGCCTCGGCGCGTGCGAGCGAGATCCGGCGGGGACGCGGCGTCGGCTCGTTCTGGAGCTCCTCGATCGCCAGGTCGTGAAGGTCGACGGTCCGCCGGAGCGAGGTCACGGCGTCCAGGCGATCGACGAGGGCGCGCTCTACGTGGCGATCAACGTGCGCCCGTAGCTCGTCGAGCTCGCGGCGGAGCGCCGCCGCCTCGCTCGCGGGGATGTCCTCGGCGGCCGGCGGCTCCTCGACCGCCGGGATATCGACCTCGGTGACGTCAGCGGCCTTCGCGGCCTCAACCATGCCCTCGCCCTCCTCCGACTCGGCGACGCCGGCCTCGTCGTCGTCGGGTGACATGTCGTCTGGGTCGCCGTGCAGCGCCCAGGCGATCGCCGCGTCGACACGCTCTCTCGTCTGCTCCCAGAGAGCGTTCTTCGGCACGCACGGGACCAGCGGCTTGGTGTCGCGGACATGGAGAACACTCCGCCGGGGCATCGGAGCCGGGGCCTTGGGCTCGGCTACCAGCCGGATCGGCGGCGGCGCGGGCCGAGTCGCGGGATCGACCTTCGGGCGCCCGAGCCGGTCGATCACCGCCTGGAGATCGGGATCCTTTGGTGGCGGCGGGTCGCCGATCTTGGAGCTGTTGGCTCCCTTCGGGTGCTCGCTCTTCTCGCCCTCCGGCGACGCCTTCGCCTGCTCGGGTCCCGTCTCGTCCGCCTTGCCCTCCGGCTCCGGCTCCGCCGCGGGCGCGTCCTCCCCCAAGAGCTGCTCGCTGACCGTCACGAGCACGGCCGTCAGCAGGCAGCGGAGCAGCTTGTCGGTTGGCTTCATCGCGGTCCTCCTCTCACCGGCGGGGCCGGAGCGCGCACGCGATCTGGTAGGTGGTGTAGGCGCCGAGGGCGAAGCCGACGACGCCCGCGGCCGAGACCGAGAGCGCCCAGCGAAGCCGCGCGGCGTTCACCAGGGCGTCTCGCTCGCGGCGCAGGGCCTCGTCGATCGTCTCGTCGGTGGTGGTGTAGTTGCGGCGTTCGGGCACGGCGAGTCCTCGGGTGGTCATGCTTGGTCGGCTTCCTCTCCGGCCTCGGCGCGCGCCTCGGCCTCGAAGGCGGCGTCGCTCTCCGCCAGGGCCTCCTCGCTGATCCGCGAGAGGTCGACGATCGCCGGGCCGCCGAAGAGACCGCCCTGGCCGGCCGCGCAGCTCTCGGCGAGCTTCTGCGACTGGCGCGCGACGTGGCGGGCGACCCGGCGGAGGCGCTCGTACGCCGCCCCGAAGGCGCCTTGGTTGACGCGATCGCGGGCCTGCCGGTAGTAGCCGAGCGCGGTCCGGAGGAGGCTCGTCGCCTCCTCCTTCGCCGCCCCTTGGCAGCTCGGCGCGTCGATCAGCGCCCGCGCGAGGAGGAGGCACTTGCGCGCCTGCTCCAGCGCTAGCGGCGTCTTTCGCAGGGTCGTCGCAAGGTTGTCGTAGAGCCCCCAGATCTCGCGGAGGAAGTCGTCGTCCTTCTCGTCCGAGTCGTAGTAGTAGAGCGCGTCATGGGGCCCGAGCGGCGGCCCCTCGTTGCCCCGGTGCTCGATGTTCTCGATCTCGATCTCGTCGTCATCGATCCGGTCGCCCGCCACCACCCGGACGTAGCGGCGCGAGACCCCGGCGTCGTCCTCTCGCATCACGTAGTAGCCGGCGCTCGCCGTCCCGCGGAGGTAGCCCGACCTCAGGAGCAAGCGCTCGCGCCCGTCGCTCTGGTCGACCTCGACGGCGTCCTCGGCCCGCATCTCCACGTCCTTGATCTGGTCGCGGATCCGAGTCAGGAGCACCTCGAGATCGTAGGCGCTGGGATCGACGGGCTCGCGCCGGGCGCGGCGTCGCTTCGAGCGCGCATCGACCTCGGGCTCGGTGCGGTCGCTGTAGAGGTAGTTGTGGATCCACTCGCGGATCGAGGTCCACTCCGTCGGCCATGCGGTCGCTAGATCGGAGGCCGTCGGAATGTCGCCGGCGAGGTCCCCGAGGGCCGCGACGAGCTCCTGGTAGCCTCCAGGGTCGCGCGCCGCCTCGCGGATCCGGTCGAGCTCCTCGCTCTCTTGCTGGGCCCGTCGACGCTCGACCGCCGCCTGGATCGACGCGCCAAGTGAAGGTCCCTCCTCGCTCATGGGAGCGCTCGGCGCGGGCTCAGCCTCGGCGGGCTCGACCTCGTCTGCCGAGGTAGCCGGCGCAGGCGTCTCCTTGCCATCCTCGCCCTTCTCGGCCTTCTTCGCCGCCTCCTCGGCGGCCCTCCGCTCCCGCGCGGTCGCGTCCGCGGCCCGCTGGACCTCAGGCGGGATCCGCTGGCCCCACCAAAGGCGCGCGACTGCGTTGAGCTCGTACCCCGAAAGACCCGAGCCCGGCGCCAGGCTGAGGAAGCGCGCGTATCCCTCCTGCGTCCACGGTAGCAGCTCGACCCCCGCCGGCACCGCGCCCTCGACCAGCCGCAGCGCATCCCCCTCGATCGCCGGTAGCTTGAGCCGCTCACTCGCCGCGGCCGCTCGCACCCGATCCGCGATCTCCGGCCACACGCGGGCGCGAAACGCCTCACTCGCGCCATCAAAGGTCGCCCCCAGGAGCGTCTCCAACGTCGAGCTCGCCGCCAGATCGCGGGCCTCGCGGACCATCTTCGCGTCGTCGTCCGCCGGCCACTGCGCCGCGAGCCCAAAGCTCGCCACCCCGAAGGCCGACCCGAGGTCGCTCGGGTGGCGCGCGTGCCAGCGGGCGCTCCCGGCCTCGCGGACCGCGATCTTCTGGGCCGCGTCAGGATCCGCGGCGTCGATCGGCCGGCCGATTTCGACGAAGCTCCCGGGCTCCACCTCGGACCCGAGCCGCAGGCCGTCGTAGAGCGGGATCCCATCGGGCGCGGTCAGGAAGACCAG
>JACKDU010000032.1 GCA_020633335.1 Myxococcales bacterium
GATCGCCCGCCGATCGTCGCCGTCTCTTGTCTCGGGTGGGACCTGGAAGGGTCACCCACCGCCCGCGGTCCAAGGCCCTGCGGCCGGCCTGACCGTCGCCCGATCGTCGCCGCTTTCCCGCACATGCGTACGAGGGCGGGGGCGGTGAGCATGGCGTCCGGCCAGCGCGATCCAGGGGATCCGCGAGCAATGCACCTGCCACCTCCGCGCAGCCGCCACGGCGTCGGCGCGTTGAGCCGCCCGCGACGTCGTGAGTCGCGCGGGGGGACGACGACTACGAGACTCGGTTGGCCGGGATCTCGGCGATCACGCTGAGCAGCTCGCCGTTCTCGGCGAGGAGGGCCGTGGCCGCGTCCATCAGGGCGGCGGCTTCGGCTGGGTGGCCGAGGGCCGACGAGGTCGCGGCGCGGATCCGGGCGGCGCCTGCGACGTCGAGGAGCGCCTGCTCCGTGGGGTGCTGCTGGAAGATGGCGAACGCCAGCGCCGTCGCCTCGGACGACTTGGTGTGCGCCGTTGGGAGGTCGCCGAGGGCGTGGAGGGACTCTGCGTGACCGGTGAGGGCGACCAGGAGAGCGGACGTGACGAGCGGCTGGTTGCAGGTCCCGTCCCAGTGCTGGCGGGCGAGCGCCTCCAGCGACGCGAAGTGGGCGCGGGCGGTGGCGAAGTCGCCGTGTTCGGTGGCGTGGAGGGCTTGACCGAGGGGATCGTAGCCGTCGGGCGCCTGGGTTGGGTCGGGGACCTCGGTCGCTTGGCGGTGCTGGACGCGCTTGGTGTCCGTCAGGAGCGTGGCCGTCTCGACGGCGGGTCGGGGTTTCTTCGACCTTGACCGGCGGTGGCGTTTGGGCGGCGACGAGCGCCGCGGTGGGGGGACGGGCGCGGGCGACGGCTCGCTGCGGGAAGTCTGAGCCGCCGCCAGCTGGCGCTCCAGGAGGGCCTTCTCCCGCTGCAGGAGCTCGAGCTCGCGCCGGAGGATCGCGGCCTCCCGCTCCGCGAGGGAGGTCTCCTGCTGGGAGGTCGCGGGCGCTGGTGGCGGCGCGGCGGAGGTTGGCGGGCTTGACGGCCGCTGCGGGGCGACGGCGCCGAAGAGCGCGGCGCGATCGGCCAGGCCGCCAGGGGCCGAGGGGAGCCCCGTGAGCTCGCTGAGGAGCGCCCGTTGCAGGACGTCGAGCTTCGCCTGGTACGGGGCCATCACCTTGTCGTGCCGCCGGCGGGTGTCGTCGATCGTGGCGGCCAGCGCCTTGAGGTAGGTCATGGTTTGCTTGTCGATCATGGCGGTCTCCAGGCGCTCCTAGTGCTGCGCGTTGCGGTCGGCGGCGATGTCGAGGTAGGCCCGTCGGGCGATCTCGCGGGCGATCTCGTGGAGGACGGTGGCGAAGGGGCTCGCCGGGTCGAGGAGCGCCCGCTCGAAGCGCTCGACCTGGTCGACAGCGCGGCTCTGCGGCGCCGTCGGGGGCACGGCGGATGGCGTGTGGAGGGGTTGCCCGAGCTCCTCGACGATCGACGCGATCCGGGCGCTGTCGGTGCGCTCTGCTCGGGCTTCGAGGGCGTCGATCCGCTCGCCGGCTGATTGGAGGAGCTCCTCCAAGGTGTGGATCCGCTGGAGCGCCGACTCGAGGATCCTGAAGCTGCTGGTGGCCACGCTTGAGACCTGGTCGAGGTGATCGCTCAGTGGTTTGAGCTGCCCTTCGATGTCGGCGAAGCGCTCGTTGATCTCGACGAGGGCCTCGGAGAGGCGATCGGCGCGCTCCCTTCGGTTGGCGTGGGAGGTCTCGGCGAGCGTTCGGAGGCCGTCGCTGGCGGCGCGGAGGAGGTCGTCAATCTGCAGGTTCGAGGGGAGCATCACTTCTCCTTCGGGGTGGGTCGGATCTTGGAATCAGGCGGGGCGGCGGGCGATTCGGTAGGCGACCGCGCCGACGAGGACGGCGCCAGCGACGGCGGCGCCCACCTTCCACCAGGGGATCCCGGGCTCGGGTTCGGGGCCTGGCTCGAACGCGCTGGCGAGGGAGTCCGCGATCTCTTCGCTCGCGGCCGAGACGGCGTCGGCGCCCTCGAGGAGCGCGGCGAGCTCGGGGTCGTCGGCGCGGAGCGTGTCGTGCCAGTCCTTGAGGGCGTCCGAGGGCGGGTTGGCGGGGTCGTAGGTGCCGATCAGGTTGGTGATCGGGGCGGCGTACCAGGCGGGGAGCGTGTTGGTCGGCGGGTAGGCGTCGAAGATGTCGCGGAAGAGCGGGAGCTTCTCGGCCTCAGCGCGGCAGGTGGCCTCGTCCTTGCCGGACTTGCGGCAGACATCGAAGGCGCGGCGGCGGTCCTTGTCGGCGCCGGGGCGCTTCATCGCGTCGAGGAAGCGGCGGCGGCCGTCGACGGTGGCGTAGCGGAAGACGGTCTGGATCCGGACGAGTGCCTCGTCGCGGAGCGCTGGGGTGCTGCGGTCCTTCCCCTTGAGCAACTCGAGGAAGGTGCTCGTGTCGCGGTAGAGGTCGGCGCGGAGCTGGTCGACGTCGGTCATGGGGTCTCCAGGGGGCCGCGGGTCGCTACGCGGCGGAGGCGTGCCGCGAGCGTGTGGGCGTCGGCGGCAGGGCCCGCGGGCAGGTGCGTGGCGGACTGGTCGAGCGAGTCGGCGGTGCCGTGGATGAGGGCATCGCCGAGGTCGAGGCCCTGCTCGCAGTGGTTGAGGGTGTTTCGTGCGAGGGCCGCGAGGGCGCGGAGGAGGTGTTTGTGGCGACGCGGCATTAGGGGTCTCCGGCGGGCGAGGGCGCTAGCGGCGGGGCCTGAGCGAGCAGGCGATCTTGTAGGTCGTGAAGGCGCCGAGGCCGAAGCCGAGGCCGGCGGAGACCGTGATCCGAGGATGAAGCGGAGGCGCTGGGCCTTCATGAGGGCCTTCGCCTCCTGCTCGTAGACGTGGTTGACGGCCTCTTCGGCGTCCTTGCGTGGCGTTGGGTCGGGCATGGCGGGCGGGTCCTCCTCGAGGGGGATGTGGGCGGGGCCAGGGCGCGGGCGCGGGCGGTCATGCGGGGCCTCCGTCGGCGAGGGTGCGGCGGAGCTCGGCGAGGCTGGTCTCGAGGCGGGCGTCCGCGTCCAGCGCGTCGCGGTGGGGACGGAGCTGGGCGAGGAGGCTGGCGTGGGCGCGGTCGAGGCCGGCGGCGATCCGGGCGCGGCGGGGTTCGTCGAGGGTCAGGGCGAGCTCGACGCTGCGGCCGAGCGGTGAGGCTGAGATTCGGGCGAGGATCGCGGGGCCGCTGCGGATCACCAGGGCCGAGCACTCGAGGTCGCCGACGACCTCGCTGCGCACGCCCTCGATCGTGCGGTCAATGAGCTGGCCCTCGATGGCGAGGAGGTCGCGGACCAGGAGGGTCGCGCGCACCCGGCTCTGGGCGTGACGCCGGCTGAGCCCGCCGAGGGCGAGGGCTCGCGTCAGGCGGCGGGCTTGGGCGTGGACCTCGGGTTCGGTGAGGGCGCGCTCTTCGAGGGGCGGGCAGCTGCGTCGTGAGGTGGCGGCGCGAACCACGGTTGGACCATCTGTGCCTCGATGATGTCGCGGGCGATCAGGCGGTCTTCGTCGGAGGCGAAGAGCTCGCGGGTGGCAGCGTCCAAGCGGGCGGCCCACTCGCGGAAGAACGGACCACTGAGGAACGGCCAGGCGACGGCGGCGAGGGCGAGGCCGGTCGCCTGGGCGGCCTCGCGGGAGAGGTCCGGGTCGAAGTCGAGGGCGGCGAGGCCGCGAGTGACTAGCTCGGGCGACCAGGTCGCGTCCGGGGACTTGCGCTCCAGAACAATCGGGCGGCAGACCTCGCAGTCGAGGTTGGAGCCCTCGCGGAAGGGACAGGCGCGGCAGGGGCGCGCGCTTGAGGCGATGTAGCCGGCTTGCTCCCAGGCGCCACGGCCGATATCGACGTGGCCGACCAGCGGCACGCTCGGGCGGGTGGCCTCGAAGGCGATCATCTGGGCCTGGCGCTCGATCGGCCGGAGCCCGAGCGAATCGTGGAGGCTGATGGCGCGGTTCGGCTGCCACTCGGTCGTGGCGAGGATGGCACCGGGGACTGAGGACTCGAGGAGGAGCCAGGCGAGCGAGGCATCGACGAGCGAGGGGTACGGGGCCTTGGACGCAGAGGCGGCGCGGCGGACCACGAGGCGGACGCTCTGGGGCTCGGCGATGACGTCGCTGGTGATCCATCCGCCGGTGTAGGTCGTCCACATGCGCGCGGCCACGTCGGCAACGTGGCGAAGCTGCGCCGAGGACCAGAGGCTGCCCGCCGTCGCGGTGGTCACTCGGCGGCCTCCTCGCTGCCGAAAGCGTCGAGGACCGCGCGGCCGACTCCGGGGGCCTGCATCTTGGGGGCAGGCTCAGACGGCTCTGGTTGGAGCCCGCCGACGGTGTCCGCCGGGTCGACGATGTCCTCGCCGGCGGCCTCGAGCGCCTCGCGGTCGCGCTCGGTGACGACGACGGGCCCGGCCAGGAGATCGATCTGACCGACGCCGCAGGCCTCGGCGACCGCGGCGGCGCTGGTCGTCAGATGGCTGACGACCTGGCGGAGGGCATCGAGCGCCCGCGCGGAGCGACCCATGTGGATCCGGTTGGTGGCCTTGCGGTAGTAGCGCTCAGCCATGCGGAGCGCGGTGATCGCCCGCGCCCGCTGATCGCCCTGACACTTCGGGCTCTCGATCGCCTCGGCCGCGACCTCGAGAAGGTCGTGGGCTTCGCCGAGGTAGGCCGGGACCAGCTCAAGCGCCCGCAGGAGCCGCGTGTAGCGGTGCCAGACCGCCTCAATGAGGTCGCCGTCCTCCTGGTCGTAGACCTCCCAGATCCGGTCGACCTTGCGGAGCGTGCCCTCGGCGATCGTGTAGGGAGCGCCCGCGCTGACCGGCTCATCAATGTAGACCCGCCGCGCGGCCTCGTCCGGGACCCGCTGGGCGAGGACGTACTTGCGGCCGCCCTTCGCCGCGTCCTCGAGGAGCACGAAA
>JACKDU010000033.1 GCA_020633335.1 Myxococcales bacterium
GGCGAGCGCTCGACCCGGGTGTAGTCGGGGCGCACCGTGTCGATCCACGGGAGCTCGTCGGGCCAATCTGCCGGTCGCGGGTAGGTCGGCGCCTCACCGGGAGGCCCTTCCTCGCGCGCGGGCGCAGGCGCGGGCGCGTCCGCAGCCGCGAGCGCGGCGTCAGCCTCCTCCGCCTCGGGGCTCGCGGCGGGCGGGCTCGACGTCGGCGGGTCGGGCTCCGGGCTCGCCTCGACCTCACCGCGATGACCTCCACAGGCCGCGAGGCCGACCGTGATGAGAGCGACGACGATCGACCGACGTCGCCGGAGTGCGGGGTCTCGAGGCCCCGCCGTGCTCGCTCCGCGTCGGTCCATCCCTGCGATCCTACACCCAGCAGCCGACCTCAACGCGGGCTATCCTCGCGGACATGACCCTACGACGCCTCGCCGCCCTCGCCCCGCTCCTCCTCCTCCTCGCCGGCTGCAGCGGCGGCGGCGACACGAGCGCGAGCTCGGGCTCGAGCTCGTCGAGCGCGGCGACCGACGAGGGGAGCAGCGGCTCCGCGAGCGCCAGCGCCACGGCGAGCGGCACCGACGGGGGCACCTCGACCTCGGCCGGCAGCGCCAGCACGACGACCGGCGCGCCGACGACGAGCGGCGATCCGACCGCGCCGACCAGCGACCCGACCGCGCCGGCGACCACCAGCGGCGAGGCGACGACCGGCACCGACGGGACCACCAGCACGACCACCGGCGGCGACGCCGACCTCTGCGCCCCCGCTCCCCAGGGCGACCCCTGCCAGAGCGACGCCGAGTGCGAGATCGCCGGCGACTGCTGCTCGTGCGTCGCCTACAACCCGGCGCTCTCGAGCCCGGGCAATTGCGGCGGCAACTGCAAGACCGACCGCTGCACGGAGTGGGGCCTCGACACCGCCGTCTGCGAGCAGGGCGTCTGCGTGGTCAAGGGAAAGAGCTGCAACGCCGACAAGGTCGTCTGCGACCTGCCGACGCCCGAGTGCCCGATGGGCGCGCTCCCGCAGGTCGACGACGGCTGCTACACCGGCGAGTGCCTGCCGATCCGCGCCTGCGACTGGGTGCCGAGCTGCGACCTCTGCGGCCAGCAGGCGATCTGCAACATCACCGAGGGGCCCGGCTGCACCCACCATCGCTGCGTCCCTGACCTCCCGGAGTGCGACGGTCAGCCGCTCTGCGACTGCCTCGGCAAGATCTTCTGCAACCCGCCGCACGAGAGCTGCGCCGACGAGGGCGGCGCGCTGGTCTGCTCGCTGCCCTGACGCGCCCGGCACGGCTCGCTCCGCCAGCTCCGAATTCGCCGCGGCGAGCCGCTCCCCTCGACTCGAACCCTGGGCGCGTTCGAGGGCTCGTACCCCGTCCCGCCGCAACGCTCGCGGCGTACGGCCGACCTCGCGCGGTGCCCCGGAGACCTGAACAACTCGAGCTCGCCGCGCTCCTCGAGTCGGCGATGAACCAGCTCCTCGCCGCCGCGCCCGCGCTGGCCGCGAGCCCCGAGGTGCGCGCGCGCCTCCGTCGAGTCCTCGGCGAGGAGCTCCAGGGCCGCGCGGTGATCCGCTGGATCTGCCCCCGCTGCGGCGCGCGCACCCAGACCCGCCACCGCGAGGAGGCTCGAGTCGACGACCCGCGTCGTCCGCCGCTCCGCCACGCCGAGACGATGCTCCGCCAGCTCCCTTCGGCGCCCGTGCGCCACTGGGTGCTCACCCTGCCGAGGCCGCAGCGCTTCGACTTCGCCGGCGATCCGAAGCGCGAGCAGAGGCTCGCCCGGGCCTTCGTCCGGGCGATCTTCGCCGATCTGCGCGCGCGCTGCGGCCGCGCCGACGGGGCCTGCGGCGCCCTCGTGGTGATCCACCGCTGCGGCTCGGCCCTCGACCTCGGGCTCCACCTCCACGCGATCGTCCTCGACGGCGTCTTCGTCCGCGATGAAGAGCGCCCGCGTTTCGAATGCTTGGATCGCCGCACCGACGGGGCCGACGATCTCGGTGGTGTGCTCAGGGAGGTCGAGAGGACCCTGAACACCACCACCAAAGCGCCGATCGCCGCTCCGGAGGTCACCGCCCTCAGGCGCGTCGCCCGCACGCGCGTCGCTCGATCGCGCCGGGTGACCGCCGAACACCGGCGCTCCCTCGCCCGCCCCCCGGACGAGACCGCGGCGACCGCCAGGGGGCTCCGGGTCTTCCGCGGCGAGGCGATCGGCGCGGAGGATCGCGGGGCGCTTCGGCGCCTCTGCGAGTACCTCGCCCGCCCGCCGGCGGCGCGCCTCGTCATCGACGAGGTCTCAACGGACTCCGTGACGCTCCGCCTCCCGAGCCAACCCGACGGAGCCACCCGCGCGACCATGCCGACCGCCGAGCTCGCCGCTCGCCTGGCCGCAGCGACACCCGCCGGCGCGCCGATCACGACCCGCACCTACGGCGTCCTCGCGCCCCGGGCGGCCCGCCTCTGGCGCCTCCGCGGCGAGCAGCTCGAGCTCGCGCCTCGCTCCAAAGATACCCCGGCCTCAGCGAGACAGCGGCCCAGCGCCGGCCCTGCGGCGCCGCGCTGCCCTCGCTGCGACGCCCCGCTCCGGGCGCGCGAGGTGGAGGACGCCGGGGGCGGCGTCGCCTGGCCCTAGCCCCGGCGAGCGCCGGGCGTGGTAGCCTGCCATGTGCGCTCCTATTCACGCCAGGCTCGGACCTCCGGCGCTCTCCTGGTGTGTGTATACATGGCCGACAACGACGAGGCTCCCCTCT
>JACKDU010000034.1 GCA_020633335.1 Myxococcales bacterium
CGAGCGCCTCCGGGGTCGGCGCAGGCGCAGGCGCCGCGTCGACGACCCCGAGCTCGTCGGCGACGAAGGCGATCCAGCGGCCGACCCGGGGATCGTCCGGGTGCTCGCTGACCGCGGCGATCGCTCCGAAGAGGCGCGGCGCCGCCGACGGAGGGGCCGAGAGCGGGTGCATGGCCCGGTCTATCACGGCCGCGCGCGGCGATCGCGGTCCGTCGTCATAGGCCGGCGCTTGAGCGCTTTCGCGCGGCCTGGTAGATCGGCCGCGATGCGCTCCCTGCCCTCGCTCCTGCCCTTCGCTCTCATTCTCGCGGCCTGCGGCGACGACGGCAACGCCGACACCAGCGGCGCGGCGACCAGCGGGTTGACCAGCGCGAGCGCCAGCGCGAGCGGGAGCGCGGGCGGGAGCACCAGCGGGAGCGCGAGCGGCAGCAGCGGCGCGGCCTCGAGCGGCGGCGGGAGCAGCAGCGGCGACGCGACGGAGGGGAGCACGGGCGGGGGCGGCCCGGCGGTCTGCGGCGACGGCGTCGTCGAGGGCGATGAGGCCTGCGACGACGGGGCGGCCAACGCCGACGACGTCGCCGACGCCTGCCGCACGGACTGCTCGGCGCCCCGCTGCGGCGACGGGGTGATCGACCCGGGCCACGGTGAGGTCTGCGATCCGATGGCGCTCGCGCCCGGCGAGAGCTGCTCGGTGGAGTGCGACGCTCGCCGCGAGCGCTTCGAGCTCGGGCTCTCGGCGGTCGCCTACGACCTCGTCCGCGACGCCGACGACGGCCTCCACCTGGTCTGGAAGGCGAGCAACGGCCCGGCCCAGGGGCTCCACTACGGGCGGATCGTCGACGGCGCGCTGGTGATGCAGGAGGCGATCCCGGGCTCGGAGGGGGCGCGGACCCGCGGCTTCCGCCCGCGCTTCGCGGTCGACCCCGCCGGCGAGCGGGTCCACGTCGCGTGGTCCGATCAGGCGATGACCCAGCTCTTCCATACCTGGCGGATCGGTCAGGTATGGGAGCCGGGCGCCGAGCTCTTCCACAGCGTCGAGGGCGTGGACAACGGGGTCGCCCAGGCGGCCTCGGCGATCGACGCCGACGGCCTCGTCCACATCCTGGCGACCACCTGGGATCCGGTGTCGATCCTCTACTGGCGGCGGCCGCTCGGCGAGGACGCCTGGCTCGATCAGGCGGCGGTCCTCGAGGGGCCGACCAACCTCGACCTCCGCTCGACGGTCGCGCTCAGCGACCGCGCGGGCGACGTCCACGCGACCTACAAGGGGGTCAACGTCGACGGCCGCTACCTCTTCGCGCCGAGCGGCGGCTCGCTGGTGGATTCGGAGAAGGTGTCGATCCCGGGCCCCGAGGGGGGCAAGCACGCCGGCATGGGCGACCTCTGGGTGCGCGACGACGGGGCGCTCGACGCCGCCTTCCGGACCTGGGACGTCGGCGTCGAGGGCGAGTGGTACGCGCGTCGACCCGCGGGGGCGCCGGAATTCGTGACGCCGACGACGAAGGTGGGGCCGATCCAGGAGGCGCCCGGGGGCCTCGACTATGATCAGTGGCCGGCGATCGCCGCCGACCCGAGCGGCCGGGTGCTGGTCGCCTGGGCCGAGAACCCGGCCGCGACCCCCGATCGGGTCTCGCGGGTGTTTCTGGGGATCAACGCCGGCGACGGCTTCGAGGTCGAGTCGCTGGACGACGACGCCGAGGTCGACGCGTTCTCGAAGCCGGCGATGAGCGCGACCGCCGAGGCGACCTATGTCCTGTGGAACAGCGCTGGGGCGGGGCTGGTGCTCCTGCGGCTGAGCTGGGCGGGCTAGGGCGCGCTGTAGTCGGCGGCCTTGACGACCCGGCGATCGGCGAGCCCGAAGCGCTCGCCGCTCAGGGTCCCGCGGGCGCTCGTATCGAACCCTACCGGTGCCCCCTCGAGGGCCCGCCAGAGCGCGCCGATCCCCTTCGAGGTGTCCTTTCGCGGATCGTAGCCGCGGAGCGGGTCGCGCGACGCGAGGAGGCTGAGCGCGCCCCGCAGCCGGGTCGCCGCGCTCGCGCCGAGCCAGGCGCTCAGCGAGCTCGGGCGGGCGCGGGCGGCGAGGATCAGGAGCGCGTCGAGGAGGGCGCGCGCCAGCTCGCCGAAGGTCTTCGTCGCCCGCAGCGGTCGCCGCGGATGGTCGGGCGACCAGGCGACCGGGCGTTCGCGATAGACGCCCTCGTCGCGGAGGAGCTGGTCGACGGCGACGACGAGGGCGCGGGCGGCCCGGTCAGCCGGCGCAAGCGAGCAGAGCGCCGCGTAGACCCAGGCGGTGTCAGCGAGCGCGGGCCCGCCATGGACGCCGACGAAGTGACGCCCGTCGGCCATCGGCGCGAGCTCGCGGAAGAGCGGCTCCGGGGGTCCCTCGAGGCGCGCGACGAGGCCCGCAGGGTCGCAGCGTAGGCGCTCGTAGGGGTCGTCCGGGTCGGCGGGGTAGAGGCAGCGGATCGGGACGTAGAGGGTCTCGCCGAGGTCGTCCTCGACCTCCGCCAGGGTCCGGGCGAAGAACCACCACTCGGGCGCCCGCGTCACCTCGACGAGGTTGAGCACGCGGCCGCGCATGACCGCGTGGGCGCGGTGCTCGTCGACGTAGCGCGCCCGCTGACCGAAGAGGCGGGTGAGGTCGACGGCGCGTCGGCGCCGCAGCAGATCGTCCAGCCGCCGCGGCCCGGGCTCGCCCCGGTGCCAGACCGAGCACCAGGTCGAGAGCACACCGTCGAGGTGGCCCGAGAGCGTGCGCTCGCCGGGCGGCGGCACGTCGGCGAGGTGGTCCGAGGCGATCGTCACCCACGGATCGCGGACGCCGCGGTCGAGGTAGATGACCGCGTCCTGGCCCTCGCCGAAGCTCTCGAGGACGAAGGCCTGCGCGTGCGCCGGGTCGTCGCTCTCGGTGATCGACGCGACCGTATCGCGCTCCGCCAGCTCGTCGAGGGTCGGTAGCTCGAGGAGACCGGAGGCGAAGCCGGCGAGCGCCCAGAGCGGGGAGGGGGCGCGGCCGAAGCTCATCCGATCGTCGCGCGCCGGATCGTGGGTCTCGTGGGCCGCGTCCACCCACCGGAGCTGCACGCCGTTGGCCTGGCGGTAGAGCGCAGCCAGCTCCGCCGGGAGCGGGTCGCCCCACGCCGCCTCGAGGCGCTCAAGCTCGTGGTCGCTGGCGCCCGGGCCGATCCAGAGGTGCGTGAGCCTCACCTGCGGGTGTGACATCAGGGCGTCGACGACGAGCTTGAGGCGGTGGACGAAGCCTTCGAGCATCGAGCGCGGATGATGCCAAGCGCGCGCAGCGACGCCAAGCGCTCGCTGGCGTCGCCCGCTCACGCGGCGCCTGGTTGAACCCCATGTCCGTGTATGCAAGCGTCGCCGCCGTGCCGAGCCTCGACGACGGACGCGAGAGGTTTGACGTGACCCTGATCGAGCCCGCGAGGCGAGCGGCGAGCGTGCTCTTTGTGGCGGGGCGCGGCGGCGATCCGACGCGTCATCGGCCGCTCCTCGAGGCGCTCGCCGGGCGCGGCTGCAAGGTCATCGCCCCGCACCTCGACTTCCTCGCGTCGCCGACGCCAAGCGCAGCCGAGCTCGTCGCGCGGGGCCGCCGCTTGAGCCTCGCCCTGGAGGCCTTCGCGGAGCCCGGGGAGGCGCTGACCGGGGTGGGTCACTCGCTCGGCGCGAGCCTCCTCCTCGGGCTCGCGGGCGCCAGGCTGTGGACGCGGAGCGCCGAGTGCGTCGAGCTCCGGACTCGACCCGCGCTTCGCAGGCTCTGCTTGCTCGCGCCTGCGCTCGACTCCGTGCAGGCTCCGGGCGCGCTCGACGCTGTCGCCACGCCGATCGTCGCATGGGCAGGTACGGAGGACCCCTTCGTCGCGCCGGGGCGCCTCGATCTCCTGGTCGCGGGCGTGGGCTCCCGCGCGAGCGTGGAGCTCCGCGTCATCGACGGCGCCAACCACTTCTCCTTCATGGACCGGCCGCCCCCGCAGAGCCGCGAGACCTTGCCCGATCGCGCGGTCTTCCTCGCGGGGCTGCACGATGAGCTCGCTCGCATCGCCCTGGGGTAGGATGGTCGCCATGCGTCGGCTCCCTCGAGGCGTGCGGGCGTGCGGGCTCGCGACATGCGTGGGGCTCACGCTCGTCACGGCCGTCGCGGCGTTCGGCTGCCACCGCGCTCGCGTCGACGCCGCGGTCGTGGATCCTCCGGATCGCGCGACCGCGGGTGCGCCGGCTGCGAGCGCGCCGGCTGCGAGCGAGCCGCCGCTCGACGGTGCTGTTGACGGCGACGGTGACGCCGACGGCGTCGTCGACGGCGAGGACCGCTGCCCCGACGCCCCCGAGCTGGTCAACGGGGTCGACGACGGGGACGGCTGCCCCGACGTCGGCCCCTTCGGGATCCGCCTCGATGAGCGCGGCGAGCGGATCGAGCACGACGGAAAGATCCACTTCGGGCTCGACGGCGACGCGATCCCCGAGGAGCACCTGCCGCTCCTCGCCGCCCTGGCGGAGGTGATCCAGGCGAGCCCGGGGCTCGGGGTCGTCCGCGTCGAGGTCCACACCGATCCGCGGGGATCGGCGGAGTACAACCGGCTCCTCAGCCAGCGCCGCGCGGAGGCGATCCGGGCCGCGCTGATCGAGCGCGGAGTCGACGGCGGGCGCCTGCGGGCGATCGGCTTCGGCGCCGATCGACCGATCGTCTGCAATGAGTGCGATAGCTGGGCGCTGAGCCGCCGGGTCGAATTCTGGCGCGATCGCTGACTTCACGGCCGCGGCGCATGTGACCTCATTCCGTGGTACGAGCGCCGACCCGATCGAGGAGCATCATGCACGAGGACGCAATTGACGCGATGATCGCCCGGGGGCGCGCCGCCCTGCTCCGGGCATTTGACGCATTCCTCTGCGAGTGCGGGCTCGAGGTGCTCCGGCCTTGCTCCTTTCCGCTCTTCCAGGTCAACGTCAAGGCGCGGCGATTCCTCCTCCAGGTGAGCTGCATGGAGGCCCTGGTGCCCGAGGAGGAGGGCCTCGTCGTCGAGGGGGGGACGGGAGGCCCGCGCCTCGTCCGCGTCGATCCCGAGACCGGGGAGCGCCGGGTGATCCTCTGTATCACGCCGCGCTCGTACGCCGTGTTCCAGGCGCACTCGACCTTCGCCGCGCCGCTCGACGCGGTGATCGATTCGCGGGGCGACGCGGCCGAGCTCCGCGGCGCCCTCGAGGCCGGCGTCCTGGCGGTCAATGAGGCGTGGCGCGAGGAGCTCGGGGTCGCGCCTGGCTGACGGACGCGGCCGCCGAGCGCACGCGCCTCGCCAGCGAGCCGCGAGTGCTCTACGATCTTCATCGATGTGGAGGAGCGGGGGCGAGGATGACCTCAGCGAGTACAGCCGGAGGTGGCGATTCCTTCGCAAGGAGGCCCCCCAGATCCACGACGACCTCGTGCTCATCAACGGCTACTGCAGCATCGGGCCTGGCTGCGACACCTTCGCGTGCCTGCGACGGAGCGACGGGCACTGGTTGTGGAGCTTCAACAGCTCGTCTCACCATATCTCCCGACCGGCGATCTCCGCGGACGGCCGGGTCTACCTCGCGGATGGCGACGGAGGACTCCTCGCGCTCGACGCCCGCAGCGGCGAGCGCCACTGGAGGGTCAACACGGGGCTCGACGACGGAGTCCCCTTCATCCCCGGGACCAGCAATCGTCACCCATCGATCACGCTCGTCGATCGGGAGCTCCTGCACCTCGACGAGCGCGGCCGGCTCCGCGCCTACGCCCGCGACACGGGCGCGCTGGTGCGAGAGCGGCCGCTTCTCTGCTCGGTCGTGCGGATCGAGCGTCACGGGGACGACGTCTGGGTCTCCGACCGCGACGGCACGATCACCTCGATCGATCCCACGACCCTCGCAACCCGCTGGCGCGCTCGGCTGCCGGGCCGGCTCAAGGCGCCGCTGGTCCCGCTCGGGGAGTACTGCCTCGCGCTCCTCGACCGCGGCGACCTGGTCGTGCGGCGCCGCGACGACGGACGCCTCCACTGCTGGCTCGGCTCGATCCGCGCCATCGCAGCTCTTCCGCGCGAGGAGCGGAGCGTCGTCGCGGCGACGCGAGGGGGCGAGCTGGTCGTGATCGACCTGGTCCATGGTGAGAGCGCGCCGCTCTGTCCGCCGACGATGCCCCGCGTTCGTGGTGAGGTGGTGGCGGCCGACGAGCACGTCTTCGCGGTGACCGCGGGCGGCGTCGTCCGGATCGATCGGAGCGACGGGGCCGCCGAGACGGTCTATCGCTGTGAGGGCCGCTCCGAGGTCGCGAACCTCGAGTATTTCGAGGGGGTCCTCTATGTATTCGAGCGCGGCTTTGAGGGGACCCTGATCGCGGTGGAGGGCGACCGGGTGCGGTGGCGCGCGGCGATCTCCGACTACTTCCTGACGTGATCTTTGCCGGCCCCGCGTCGATCCGAGCGCCTCATCGATCCACTCGGATCCGTCGAGCGGTCCGGAGCTCGGGCACCGCCACCCGCTCGCCGACTCCAGCTTGGCGACGAGGAGGCGACGTGGGACGCTCTGCGGATGAGGCTCGCGCATCGTGCCGCCTGGATCACGCGCCGTCTCGCTCCGCTGGTGGGCGTGGCTCTCGGCCTCGCCGTTCTCCTTCGCCCTTCGCCGGCGTCAGCGTGCTCTTGCTCGCCGGACGCGCGACCGCACCTCTTCGTCGGCGCCGACAATCGAATCCCCGCGCGGGCGGTCGGGATCGCGTTCTCCGAGCCCGAATACGCCGACCTCGATCTTCGGCGGTTCAGGGTCGAGTGGCTCGACGAGGACGGGCGCTGGATCGAGGACACCTTTGGCCTCCGCGAGCTCGCGCCCGGGCTCCGTGAGATCGTCCCCGCGGAGCTCCAGCACAACCGCTTCCGCATCTCGATCCGGCACCTCAGGCCCGGTCGACGGCCTACGGGCGCGCTGCCCGAGGACCATCAGCTCCCGCCCTTCGAGACGATCGAGGAGGTCACCCGCAGCGACCGCGACCTCGACGGCGGCGCGGCGATCGAGCTCCGCGTCGAGGCGCCGACGATCACGGAGGTCGAGGTCGCGGACGACGCGAGCTGCAGCCACCGCCAGCGCGCCTCGGCGGCCCGGATCGAAGCGGTGCTTCCGCGAGTTCTTGAGCCCTTCCGCGGCTACCTCCTCTTCGAGACCTTCGTCGACGGTCGCCGCTGGGCCCCGAAGTCTGACGTCTGCGGAGACTTCCCTCGCGGCCGCAACCGCCTCTCGCGGGCCCAGGGGCCGGGCGTCGACGTCGTCTACAGCGGGTGTCCCGGGGACCCGCGCACGGGCACCATCGGCCCCGCGTTCGGCGGAAGCCGACCCCCCGGCGTCGCCCCCGGAACGCACCAGGTGCAGGTGATCGTCTCGAGCCCGGACGGCCACTTCCGCCTCGCCTCGCCTCGCGCCGCGATCATCCTCGGGTGTGACGCGTCCGCGGCATCCAGCGACGAGCCGGCTGAGCCAGCTCCAGCCCCGCACTTGCCGCTGGCGCGCGGTCGCTGCTCCGTCGATGACCCGCGGAGCGCGGAGGCGCCTTGGGCGCTCGCCATTGTCCTCGTCGTCTGGCCGCGGCGGCGGTCGATGTCACCGCATTCGCGGAGATCACCACGTCGATCCTCGCGCCGACGCTATTCGAGCTCGCCGATCGCCTCGCGGGTCTGCTCCGAGGGCTCGGCGCCCATGGCCCGGAGGGCCGCGGCCATCGCCGCGCGCATGCAGCCGTAGCAGTCCTTGCGACCGCAGGCGTGGTACCCACGGGGCTCGTAGCGCCGCAGCGTCTCGACGCCCCGCGGGTCCTTGAGCGCCGCGAGCTTGTCGACGACGTCCTTCTTCTCGGCGCAGGCCTCGGCCATCTGCAGCTCCGCGACGAGGCGCGCGACCTCGGGGACCTCCGAGGCCGGCTCGTGCTCCAGGATCTCCTTGGCGGCCTTCTGGCGCTGGCCGTCGCTGCGGTTCGTCGAGACCGTGTGGAACCAACGCTGCACCGACTCGGACATCTCGCCCTGCTCGCGGATCGTCGCGGAGGCGGCCGTCTCCGCGGTCTTCACGGCGACCTTGGGGGCCTCTTTCTCGGGGTGGTCGGCGTCGGCCTTGGCGTCGGTCTTGGTCTCGGTGCCTGCGACCGCCACCTCGGCGTCGTCCCCCGATCGCAGCGCGAGGACCAGGACGACCACGATCATCAGCACCAGCGACGCCCCGACGACGAGCCAAAACCGGG
>JACKDU010000035.1 GCA_020633335.1 Myxococcales bacterium
CCGTCGGTGTTGAAGCCGGCCCCCCAGCGGATCTCGGCGTGCTCGAAGCGGGTCTTGGCGTCGTCGGCCTCGTCGTAGATCACGACCCCGCCCCAGGCCCCGGGGTCGTTGGCCTGGGCGCCGGTGAGGATCACCGGGGCGTCCGCGGTGCCCACGGCCATGAGCCCCGAGGCGCCGCCGTAGCGGCTCAGCCAGAGGCGCATCGCGTCCTCGAAGCCGAGCACCACGCCTGGCTCGAGGGTCAGCACCGCCGGGGTCTGGCCGCTGCCCTCGACGTTGACGTCGGTGGTCGCGTGGTAGGGGACGCCGAGGTCGGCCCAGCTCACCGCCTTGTCGACGGGATCGTAGGAGCGGACCCAGAGCTCGTCGACGTCGTTGCCGGTGAGGCTCACCCCCTCGCGGGGGACGGTGTGGACGACCGGGGTCTCGATCTCGCCCGGGCGCGCGCTATCGGTCACCACCAGGTCGCCGCTCCCGTCGCGGAAGAAGGCGCGCTTGCTGAGGTCGAAGCCGGCGTCCTCGCAGCCGCGGAGGGTCAGGTGATCGACGCGGACGCTGGTGTCGACGAGGACCAGGCAGGCGTCGCTGTTGAAGCCGCCGCCCCACTCGATGATCGTGTGGACCAGCTCGAAGGACTCGTCGTCGGTGTTGTCGTAGGCGAGGACGCCGGGCCAGGCGCCACGATCCTTGGAGTTCATCGAGCTCAGGATCACCGGGCGCTCGGCGGTGCCGCGGGTGATCAGGCCGGCGGCGCCCTCGGAGTAGGCCATCTCGAGGGGGGCGCCGTCGTCGAAGCGGAGCTCGACGCCGGCCTCGAGCTCGAGGATCCCGGTCTTGGTCGCCCCGCCGGCGAGCTTGAGCGGGCGGAAGACGTAGTAGGGGACGCCGAGCTCGCGCCAGACCACGTGCTCGCGGACGGTGTAGAGCTCGAGGTTCGAGGGCTCGATGTAGATCCCGTCGCTCTCGTTGTCCTTGTAGTCGCTCTCCGCGAGCGGCAGCGTGTGGGCGAAGCCGGGGTCGACGATCACCGGCCAGCCGGCGCCGCCGTGGATCTGGAGGCCGGCGCTCTCGGGCGTGAGGCTGGCGCCGTCGCGGAGGCCGAGGCCGAAGCCCTCGAAGTTGGTCAGGGTGACGTGGTCGAGGAGCACCTCGCTGTCCTCGATCCAGAGGTTGCCGTCCGCGTTGAAGCCGCCCGCCGAGTCGATGGTCGTGTGGTGGAGCTCGACCTCGCCGGCCGCCGAGGAGATCACGATGCCGCGCCAGAGCCCCGCGTCGACGCCGCTCGCGGAGACGAAGCGGACCGGCGCGTCGGCGCTGCCGAGCACCCGGAGGTTGGCGGTGCCGCCGTCCTCGGCGACGAAGATCCCGAAGTCGTTGTCGACCCGCACCTCGACGCCGGGCTCGACCGTCACGGTGCCGCCCTCGATGTGGACGTCGCAGGTGACGACGTGGGGGCTCAGGGCCGCGGTCCAGACCTCGTCGCTGGTGATCGTGCCGCAGTGCTCGGGGCCGGTCCCCATCACGCCGCCGGTGGTCTCGTCGCCGCTCGTCGACGCGCCGGTGGTCTCACCGCCGGTCGCGGTCGCGGTCGCGGTCGCGCTCTCAGCGTCGGTGGCGCTGGTGTCTCCGCCGCCGACCTCGATGGTGCAGCCGGCGAGCGCGAGGGCTGCGGCGAGGCCGAGGGTCAAGGTGTCAAGGGTCTGCTTGTCCGTGTTCATGTCGTGGCTCCTGCGCGCTGGGACGACGCGGGCCCGTCAACGATGGCCCGCGCGTCGCTTAAGCCGCGCTTAAACCCGGCTTAATCGCCGCTTCAGGCGGTCCGGACGTCGACGTCGGGATCGACGACGTAGCCGTCGTCGCGGCGCAGGAGGAGCTCGCGCAGGCCGAGCTTGCGGAGGGCGGTGAGGGCGACGTGGACGCGGTTGGCCCCGGCCCGCTCGAGCACGCGCTCGTCGGGCCAGCCCGCCGCGAGGAGCTCGGCGACGCTCGAGGGGACGCCCGGCGCCGCCGCGCGCTGGGCGACGAGGGCCGCGAGGATCCGCGCGAGGGTGCGGCGGTGGGCGAGCTCGACGCGCTCGCGCTGCGGCAGGCGAAACCACCGACCCTCGCGATCGATGAGCACGGCGTCGTCGTCGTCGTCGTCGGCCAGAGGCGCTGGCGCTGCCACGGCCGGAGGCGGCCCCGCGCCGAGCATCGCCCGCACCCGCGGCGTCAGGCGCAGCGCTGCGTCGCCCTCCTCGGCGTCGATCGCGAGGCACTCGATCGCCGCCTCGAGCTCGCGCATGTTGCCCGGCCAGCGGTGGCGGAGGAGCGCGAGGGTCAGCCGCGGGTGGAGGATCCGCGGCTCGCCGAGGTAGCGGCGGAGGAAGTGCTGCGCGAGCAGGGGGAGGTCCTCGAGGCGCGCCGCCAGCGGCGGCAGGTGGATGATCCAGCGGCTGAGGCGCTGGACCAGGTCGGGGCGGAGCGCGCTCCCCTCGAGCGGCCGGTGGGTGGTGGCGATGATCCGCTCGCCGCCCTCGGCCGCGTCGATGATCGGCAGGAGCCGGGCCTGGAGCGCCGCGCTCGCCTCGTCGACGCCCTCGAGGATCAGCGTGCCCGCGGCGGCCGGCGCCGCGAGGAGCTCGTAGACCCGCTCGTCCGAGGCGCTGGCGCAGTGGATCGTCCGGGCCGGGCCCGAGCGGCCGCTCTGGTCGTGGAGGACGCGGGCGAGGTGGCTCTTGCCTGCGCCCGGCGGGCCGATCAGCGCGAGGGTGGTCGAGCGGGCGGCGACCTTGTGGACCGCGTCGAGCACCGCGAGGTGGGCGTTGCCGCAGCCGACCAGCGCCTCGATCGCCGGGAGCTCGGGCGGGCGCCCGGGCCCGCGGCCGACGAGGAGGAGGGTCCGCCCGAGGGTGATCACGTCGCCGACGCCGAGGCTCGCCGATTCGACCCGGGCGCCGTTGACCAGCGTGCCGTTGTGGCTGCCGAGATCGCGGAGGAGGGGGCCCGCGGCGCCGAGCTCGACGCTGGCGTGGGCCCGCGAGAGCCGCGGATCCTCGAGGGCGCCGGGGCCGAGCGCGTCGCCCCCGCGGCCGAGGACCAGGGCGGCGCCCGGCTCGAGCGCGCGGCGGCGCCCGAGGGCGTCCAGATCCGGGCCGCCGACCAGGGTCACGATCCAGGCCGGGGGCGCCTCGACGCCGCTCGCCTGCGAGCGGGCCGCGCTGGCGTCGAGGGTGCGATCGGGGGGCCCGCTCATCGTCCTCCCCCGGCGGCGGGGTCGTGCTCGGCGAGCCAGCGCGTCGCCTCCTCGCGCAGCGCCTCGCCCTCGCGCGCGCGGGCGTCGGCGACCAGATCGAGGGCCTCGCGCATGTTCGCGCGCGCCCGCTCAGGATCGGCGCCGACGCCCCAGAGCGCCCGCGCGAGGGCGATCTTCGCCCGCGCCCGGTCCTCGGCGAGCGGCGCCTGGCCGCCGAGGTGCTCCGCCCGATCGAGGTGCTCGATCGCCCGCGCGTAGTCGCCGAGCGCGACCGAGGTCGCGCCGAGGCCGACGAGGGGGCTGCGGAGCGAGGGGTGATCGGGGCCGT
>JACKDU010000004.1 GCA_020633335.1 Myxococcales bacterium
GGTGGTGGAAGGTCGGCGTCGCGCTGGCCGGGACGGCCCTCCTCGGTGCCGTCGCCTACCGCGTCGCAACCGCACGGAGATGAGATCAGGAGAAGACATGACGCAACCATCACCCACCAACGACGAGTGCCGTCGGCAGGTCGACGTCCTTCTACGGAGCTGCGTCACGGCGACCCGCGTGTCCTTCGCCGCCCCCCGGCCTACCTCGCCGACACCATCCGCCAGACGACGGCGATCCCGCGGAGCCACGCCATCGCCATCGTCAACGAGCAGGGCGGCTCGTTCTGGGACGAAGCCTCGCTCGCCGCTTCTCCCGGCGGCCGGGCCCTCGCCCGGGCGATCGATGAGATCCTCGAGAGCACCGATCTCCTGTCGCGCGAGCGGCGAGCGAGTTGAGGCGGACGATGCAGTCGAACAAGCTGCTCTCCCTGGGTCGCGCCCAGGAGCCCCGCCGCGACGAGCTACGACGCCGAGGACGCGCTCGGAGACGGGGACATCGAGCGGACGCGGACTTGAAACGCCCTCGCGCGTGAGCTCCTTCGGACACGCGGCGCCTAACACGCAAAGGGGCCGCGCATTGTGCGCCACACCTTCTGTTCGCGGCTTGCGGCCCGCGGGGCAGCTGCGGGCGATCCAGGAGCTGGCCGGGCATCTAGCGTGCTCCGCCAGAGCGATATCAAGCGGGACGCTCTCGGTTGACGCTGCGCAAGCGAGATCCGCGCGCAGGCGCGCGAGAACGACATGGCACCCCCCGTTGGTGGCATGGGTCCCGCATCTGGCGTACTCGGTCCTCGTTCGCTAGCATTCGGCAAATGCGCCCGGAAGGCATCGACGTCCTGATCCTTACCGCCCTTCGCGAGGAACTAGATGAGTTGCTCGCCGAAACCCAGTCGCTTGACGGCCCGTGGTCTACGCACAAGGACGCCACTGGAGTGTTGCCGACCGTTCACTCTGCTATCCTCCGGGGTCCACATGGCGGGCTCGCCATTGCCGCAGCGCGAGCCACAAAGATGGGCCCTGTTGGCACCGCAACTGTGGCAGAGCGCCTAGTCCCGGTCCTGAAACCTCAATGCATTGCCATGTGTGGAGTTTGCGCAGGGAGGCCCGGCGACACAGAACTAGGAGACGTCATCATTGCAGATCGCGTGTTCCTACATGATGAGGGGAAGCGCAAAGCGAACGCCTTTGAAGGCGACCTCAGCGTGAGCGAGATCGATGACAGGTGGCTTGAGATCGCACAGGACATCTCTGGCCCTGGTGATAGATTCGAATGCTACACTGGGCATGATGTCTCAACGGCAAGATGGTGGATTCTTGAAAAGCTCTACCGGGGGGACCCTGTCGTTGGGGCTCATGCGGTGAGTCGAGTTGCCGATCTTCGGAAGCGGATAGTCGAAGGACTAGAGGCGGATGGTCTCGTGGAACTCCAGGGCCTTCAGTGTATCCTGACACAGAAGGGGCGGGCACAGACTGAGAGATACCTCGCCCTGTCAGAGTCAGTAGTGCGCCACCCATTCCATGTCCACGTGGGGCCAATGGGCAGCGGGAACTATGTGGCAGCGGATGATAGCACATGGGCGAGCCTTTCCGGCCGAGGCATGAGGAAGGTGATCGGGGTTGAAATGGAGGCGGCCGCGATCGGGCGAGTTGCACACATCCATCGGCTGAAGTTTCTCGTTGTCAAGGGAGTAATGGACCATGCTGACTCCAAGAAGGATGATCGGTTCAAGCGGTTTGCCGCCAAGGCTTCAGCTCAGGTGCTGCTTCACACACTGGCAACCCTGGTACAGCCGAGGGAGGACAACACAGAAGCAAAGACGAGTTCACCTCATGACAGCCGCGGAATTCCTAGGCTTCTCAGGCCTCGCGCGAGTCCGTCCTTCAAAAATCGCGAGGGAATCCGAAAGGCCCTCCGCAATGCCCTGTCTGCGGACGACCCAATCAGCATTGTTCTAGTGGGTCCACCTGGATATGGCAAGACTGACCTTGTTTCAAAGGTGGTTGATGAGGTTGAAGGTGCTGATGGCCGCCAATGTAGGTTTATTTACTATGACTGCTATGAGGGCGTTCGGCTGAGGGACATTTTCGTGGAGGCGGGGCGTATGGTCGGGCGGGCCGAGGAGTTCGAGCGCATGTACTCATCGCTCAACCAAGAAGAGCGCATTCTCTTCTTCTACCGAGAACTCTCCGCTGGCGAGAATCTATGGGTGTTGCTCGACAATTTTGAGAGGATGTTGGGCGCGGACGACGAGATCCAGGATTCCGACCTTCGACTCTTTGTCCAAGCCGGACTCGGGTCTCGCCACAGGGTGTGCCTGCTTCTAGTCACACGCAGAACTCCAAAGACACCGCCGCGTGCAAGAGTACGGCACCTCGCGCTCTCAGACGGCCTTCCCCTTGACCTCGCTGTCGACTTCCTCGTAGAGGCTGGACGAGACTGCGGAATGTCGCTTGACCGACAACTCCTCAGCCTATTTGTGGAGCGATATTCGAGCGCCCCAAAGGCGCTTGAGTCTCTCATCGGCTACCTTCAGCAGATGCACCATGTCGTCAGTCTGGGGGATCTGCTTTCGCGCGGCGGTGCATTTGAGAGATTTAAAAGCTATGATTTTCAGCAGGGACTTCTTGCCGTAATAGTCGAGCAGATATCAAGCGAACGCCCCACAATGCGTCGTGCGCTCCGCGCGCTCGCGGCCTTCGAGGTCTCGGCTACACAGGAAACCCTCAGCCTGGCGTTTCCGGAAGTTGCGTGGGACGAAGCACTGGCGCGGCTCTGTAGTATCCGCCTTTGCACGCGTAGAGGAGAAGCATTCGCGGTTCATCCATTGGTTCGTGAGGCTGTCGTTTCCACAAGCAGCCTTGATGAGTCAAGGGGTGTTCACATCCGGGCGGCAGACTACTTCCGGGAGGCTTCGCAGCCTCTTGATATTTGGAGTGCGCCCGATGATGTTCGCCCACGGCTTGACGAGTTCTATCACCGCGCAAGTGCGGGACAGTACGACGAGGCCTGCCGCATTCTCGACGCCATCAGCCATGACTTCCTCGGTCGCTGGGGGTGGTACGATGAAATTGCGCGCCTTCGCCAGAGTATTGAAGAGAAGATCGAGGATCGCTCATTGCGGTTGCTGAATATGGCCAGGCTGGCGGTTGCCGAGTCGCGCCTAGGGGAGCGAGTCAGTGCGCTTGGCCGAGCAGAGCGCGCCGTTGCTGAGGCTGAATCTCCTCGAATTGTCCAAGTTCTGGAGCAGTGTCTCAATAACCTTGGAATCGTATACTATCATGCAAAGATGCACGAGCGAGCGATTGCCGCCTACTCCAGGGCTCTCGACCTGGCCAGGGAGGTCCGGACCGATCGCCTCGTCAGGGTGCGCCTGGTCAACATCGCGGAGGCGCACCTGGAACTCGCCAATGTTGCGCAGGCGGAGATGTGTGCAAGCGAGGCCATGCTTATTGATGTTGGGGATCGTACGGCTCGCTATAATGGATGGTGCAGGCATGCTCTCGGTCGATGCTCTCTCTTGAGAGGAAACCTTGAGGATGCCCGTGTCCACTTTGGGGCCTCTCTTGAGTCAGCACGGGCATACAATGAGCGACGCCGCATGGCCATGGCGCTTCTCCGGCTTTCGCTGAGTTCTGCACTGGCGGGGGAGTATGATGCTGCACTTCAGGTGTGCGAGGAGGGTCTCGCTGTGGCCATTGAGATTGGTGCGAGCAATGTGCTTTCCGAGTGTCGGTGTATGGCGGGTTTTCTTGCGCATATGCGTGGGGATCTGGAGAGCGCTGCGATGCACTACAGGGCGGGAATTGCGCTTCGGGGTGAGGGTGATGAGGTAATGTACGCAATGTGCATATTTCTGGGGATCCTTTTCATCGAGCGCGGTGACTCAGCTGAATCTCTTCTTTGGCTTCGCAAGGGGGTTGAGGGGGCGAAAGTGCTTGAGGGGCGGTCTCTGGGGGCATTTGCGCCGCGTCTACGCCACGCTCTGGCAATGCTGTCTCTGGGAGATTCGGAGGGCGGGCAACGTTATCGGTCAATGGTCTCCGAGGCCACGCCCAAGGGGATCATCTTGCAGGCGCGGATGGAACTTGGTCTTCTTGAGCGCGCTATTCCAAAGGGAGAGATGGTCTCTGAGGCTCTCTCTCTTGTTGGCGGACGGTTGGCCTGACAAACGGGGCCGGTCAGCCCGATACCGTGGGGAGAGGCGGGGCCGTCGGGAGGGTGAGCTCTGAAACTAGCGCCCAGGTGCCATCCTCGCTCCATCGCTTGTGCCAACGCCAGCAGGTCGTAGGGGTGCCGAAGACCGCCGGGAGGTCGTGCCAGCGGGCCTTGCGCTCGTGCACCCAACGGATGCCGTCGACGACGCGCCGAAGGTCGACCGGGGGCCCGGCGCGATGGCGTTCGGCGCCGACAAGCGGAGCGACGAGCGACCACTGCGCGTCGGTGAGCGGGATGAAGTGCGGTTCGTTCGGCTGACACGAGTCCGCCTTGCTCGCATCGAGCATCCGCTTCGTCGCGGTCTCAAGCGCATCCCGGACGACGTTGTCGGCGAGGTGGGCGTAGCGCTGGGTTGTCGCAGCCTGCCGATGCCCGAGGAGCTCGCCAACGATCGCCAGCGGGACACCCGCCATAAGCGCCTCGCTGGCGAAAGAGTGCCGGAGGTCGTGGAGCCGTACGTCGGGGATCCCGACTCTCTCGCGGATCCGTGACCACGTACGGTTCAAGGCGGCGATCTTGGTGCCGTTCCGACCGCGGAGAACGAGGCCCGACTTGGGGCTCCCGGTCGCGTTGTGAATCTCTCGGAGCAGGGCCATGACCTCGCGCGAGATGGCGACCGATCGCTGGCCGGTCTTGGTATCCGGGAAGTGGATGCAGGAGTGCTGCCAGTCGACCATCGACCAGCGGAGCGTCAGGATCTCGTCCCGTCGCTGGCCGGTCAGCATGAGGAGCCGGATCGCCCAGGCGCTGAAGCGCTCGATGTGCCCGCGCCGCGAGGGCGGTACTCGGAGCCCCGCCTCGAGCTCAGCTAGCACGGCTCGCCGCTCGGCCGGCGAGAGGAAGCGTTCTCGCCGGCGCGAGCCGAAGCGCCGCACACCAGACGCCGGATTTCGGATGTCGGCGAGCTCCCAGTCGTCGATGATCCGGCTGTAGAGGCTGCCTACGACGCAGACCACGTAGTCGGCGAGGGCCGGGCGATCGGAGAGGCTCGCATGCAGCCCCTTGATGTCGGCGCGGCTGATCTGGTCGAAGGGTCGATCGCCGAAGGCCGGGAGGATGTGGTCCTGAAGGTGCCGGCGGTAGTTGCTGGCGCTACCTGGCTTCAAGTACACGGCGATGTACTCGCGCTCGAAGCGAGCAGCGACGTCACGCACCGTGATCTGCGAGCGACGGGATTTCAGAGGCTCGCGTGAGCGCCTCGGCGAGCTCGTTCGCCGCGCGCTGGCGGGCTCGAGCGACCGCTCTCGATCGTCGGGATCGAGCGTGCGCTCGTGGGTCGGCGGGACATCGTCGGTCTCCTCGTCCTCCGCATCTCGCTCAGCCGCGCTCGATCCGACCGGCTGGCCGGCGAGGATGACCATCGCCTGCCGGCGGGCCTCGTCGAGCGAGAGGGCGTCGCTCCAGAGGCCGAGGCGGACCCGCTCGTCCCTTCCTCGCGGTCTGTGGCGGACGAAGAACACCTTCTTGCCGCTCGGGAGGACGCGGACCACAAAGCCGGGGAGGCGGGCGTCCGTGATCTCGTACGCCTGCGCCCGGGGCTTGAGCGCGCGGAGGCTCGCGTTGGTGATCGACTCGGCCATCGGGCCCATGAAATCAGGACAAAATCAGGACGGGCAAGGGCCAAGATCGACCTGTCCGTAAGCGCACATTCTCTAGCTCGCGGGCGCGCAGGGCGGTTTTGGTGAAGGTCAGTCTCATTCGTGATGTGGTAGGCGTGCTGGTTCCAGATCTTGCGACCTGGGCGCCACGAGAGGTCCTTGTCGCCGACGACGGTGACCCCCTGGTAGGTGCCGTTGTAGACCTCGGAGACGAAGACGATCTCGACCTGGTCGTCGTTGTCGACGTCGGCGATCACCGGGTACTCGAGGCGGGTGCCGCTGTTGTGCTCGGTGAGCTTGAGCTTGGTGGTCCCGTCGTTGCCGGCGTAGACGTAGAGGTTGATCTCGTCGGCGTAGACGACGTCGGCGATCCCGTCGCCCTCGAAGTCGTAGACCGACGAGCCGGTGATCCCCGAGGAGGCGTCCTGGGTGACGTTGGTCCAGAGGACCGTGCCGTCGCCGTTGAAGACCGAGTAGCGGCTCTTGCCGGCGACGCCGATCTCCGGGAAGGTGTCGCCGTCGAAGTCGGCGACCGTCGGCGGCCCGCCGATCCCGCCGGGGATCGCCACGCTCCAGATCACCGAGCCGTCGGCGCTCGACTGCAGGCGGAGGGTGCCGTTCGAGACCACGACGATCTCGGGCTTGCCGTCGAGGTCGAAGTCGCCGACCGCGGGGTAGCCGTCGGGCTGGCCGTTGTACCAGATGTCGCCGCCGGCGATGTTGTAGAGCGCGTTGCCGACGACCACCTCCTGCTGGCCGTCGTCGTCGACGTCGACCGCGAAGCTCATGCTCGCCGAGCCGTTGGCGTGGGGGGCCGCGCCGATCCCGTGGGTGCCGGTGCCGATGACGTTGCCCATGTTGTCGAGGATCGCCCGGCCGGCGACCAGCTCCGGGGTGCCGTCGCCGTTCATGTCGGAGATCGCGACCGCGACCTCGTAGTTGGCGACGTGGCCGGTGAGGGCGACGCTCTTCCACTTGACGGTGCCGTCGTGTTCGAAGGCGATCACCTCCTTGGCGGTGGTGCTCGAGAGGATCTCGACGATCCCGTCGCCGTCGATGTCGGCGGCGGCGATCGACTTGTTGCGGTCGAGGCCGACCGAGCCGACGTTGACGTGCTCGGTCAGCCCGTCGCCCGAGACCCCGCGGAGGATCCCGTTGTTCCCGCCGTAGGAGATGAAGACGATGTCCGGCATGTCGTCCTCGTTGATCATCCCGTCCATGTTGTCGTCGCTGATCTGGACGACGATCGGCGCGCTCGCGCTCTCGGCCCCGGCGGGCCCCATGAACTTGTCCTTGTGCCACTCGATCAAGGGGTTGAAGGAGCCGACCTGCGGCTCGTTCTTGCACTCCGCGTTGAAGTCGCCGACGTAGCCCTTGGGCGGGTCGTCGCCGCAGAAGCCCGAGCCGCCGCCGGTGGTCGTGTCGGTGTCGCCGCCGGTCGCGTCGGTGTCGCTGCCGCTCGCGCTGGTGCTCGCGCTGGTCGCGTCGGTCCCCGAGGCGCTCACCGAGTCGCTCGCGCTCATCCCGGTCGAGCCGGTGCCCTGCGAGTCGCTCGCCCCGCTGGCGCTGGCGCTCTCCGACTCGCCCATGCTCGCCGAGCCCGAGGCGTTGGTGTCGGTCGCCGACGCGCTGGCGCTCCCGCTGGCGGTCGCCGAGTCGCTCTCGCCGCGGGAGCTCGAGTCGTCGCCGTTGCAGGCGGCGAGGCCGAGGCCGACGAGGGCCGCGAGGGTGAGGAGGTGGCGCGACGCAGAGGGAACGTGCAGGCTATCCATCGGCCGATCCTAGGCGCCGCTCGCCGCCCGCTACAAGCGACATCCTCGGCCCCCGGCGTGACCGATGCCGCGGCTCACCAGCCCTCGGTGTCGAGGTCGCCGAGGCCGCCCTCGAGCATCCGCGCTCGCAGGCGATCGGCGCGGCAGCGCTCGAGGCCGACGAAGAAGGCGATCAGGCCGAGGACCCCGCCGAGGCGAAACGCCGGCCAGCTCGCCGCGAGCCAGCCGGCCGACGCGCTCGCCAGCGCGCCGGCGAGGCCGCCGACGAGCCAGAGGAGCGAGCGGCGGCGGAGCTGGGCCGCGCGGGCGTGGTCGCGCATCGACGTTGAGCCTGGCCCGCGCGTGCGCGGGCGTCAAGGCTAGCCCTGGCCGATCGCGATGAAGTGGAAGCGCCGCCAGGAGTGGTCGCCGCTACCGTTGCCAGTCTTGATCCGGCAGAAGTCCTTCTTCGACGTGACGACCACGGCGTTGTCCCTGGTGTCGCCGCCGTCGCCGCCGTTGTTGTCGTCCGGGTACTGCTGGGTCACCACGACGGTGACGTTGTCGTTGGCGAAGGGGATGTCGTAGGAGATCTTGCGGCACTTGCCGTCGGTCGAGACCGAGAAGCCGCCCCCGCAGATCTTCGTGCCGCTCCCGTCGACCGATCCGCGGATGATCTTGAGGTCGTTCTCGTACTGACCGCTCGCCTCTGGGCCGATGAAGACCGTGTCCTGGTTCCAGGCGCCGTCGAGCGAGTCCTTGATCGGGTAGGACCGGGTCGTGTTGTTGAACTTGTAGGACTTCGCGGTCGCCGCGTAGTCCTGGAGCGCGAGCGGCGTCCACCCCCGCCAGGAGTAGGTGCAGTCGCCGCGGAGCCAGATCACGATCTGGGCGCTCTCGTAGACGTGGGCAATCCCGGCGACGAAGCGGGTCCTGGACTGCCGGATGTAGAGCCGGATGAAATCCGACCCGTGCCCCCAGCGGGTGGTGTGGCCCTCGAATTGGGCCATCAACGACCCCCGGTTCGAGGCGTCCGTGTGGACGTGGGGCCGGCAGATCTCGAGCTTGTAGTAGCCGTGCGCCCAGCCATCGACCTCGTCGAAGACGACCGGATAGAACTTGTTGACGTCGCCGCCGACCTTGAACTCGCCGTGGCCGATCGCCAGCTGGCCGACGCTCATCCGACCGGTGACGCTGCCGGTCCCGCTCACGCTGAGGTTGCCGTTGGCCGTCAGATCGCCGGCGAAGAGCGCCTTGTACGCGTTGCTGCTTGCGTTGCCGTCGCGGACATGGAGGCCGACGCTGTTGCCCTCGATCCGGTGCCAGTAGCGGTTGCTGTGGTGGAAGCGGATGCTGGTCCCGACCTCGGGGACGACCGGCGGGCTCACGTCGTCCTGCTTGAGCTCGAGGAAGAGCTTGACCCCGCCCGCGCTCTCCCCCTTCCCGCGGTAGAGGAGCGCGTGCCCGTCCTCCTTGGAGACCAGCGCCCGGCCGTAGATCGCGGCCTGCTGGGAGAAGGTCGCGTCGCCGGCGACGCTCAGCCCGGCGCCGACGCTCGCGCCTGCGCCGACGCTCAACCCCTTGCCGACCTTCGCGTCCCCCGAGACGTCGAGCGCGCTGGTGCTGTCGGCGGTGCCGACCGTCACCTTGCCGGCGATGCTCGCCGCCCCGCCGACGCTGAGCCCCTGATCGACGGTCGCGCTCCCGCTCACGTCGAGCTTCTTCCGGGCCGCGTCGGTGCCGATCGTCACGTCGCCGCCGAGGCTCGTCGCCCCGGACACACCCAGGGTCTTGGCGACGGTCGCCGCCCCGCTCACGCCGAGGTCCTTGGCGACCGCGAGGTGGGAGTCGATCCGCGCCCGCGACCAGTCGCCGCCGAAGTTGAAGACGAGGTCGGTCGCCTGATCGACGATCGCCCGCCCCGGGTTGCCGTGCCGGCTCGAGTGGCCGAAGTAGAGGTCGTAGGCCCGGACCGTCGCGGTCGCCTGCTCGGCGCTGTCGAGCTTGCTCAGCTTGCCGCCGTAGACGACGTCGCCGGCGACGTCGAGGCCGCCCTGCACCTGGTGGCGATCGAGCGGCGCGTGGAGCTTGACCCGGTCGAAGTCGATCGCGGCGTTCGCCGAGTCCAGGACCGCCTGGTTCTCGCCGCCGTACTTCTTGGCCTTGGCCTCGGGATCGACCAGGCGCGCCTGCTGGTTCGCCCGCCAGGCGTAGGTGCGGGCGCCGCGGAGCCAGACCACGAAGTAGCGGCCGGCCTTCGGGACCGTGTAGTGCGCGACGAAGCGCTTCGACTGGTGGATCTCGAGGGAGACGAAGGTCGAGCCGTTGCTGCCGTCGGGCGCGTGGACCCGGAAGGCGGCGAGCATCGAGCCCGCGTTGGCGGCGTCGGCGTTGGCGTTCGGCCGCGAGATCTCGAGATCGAGCGCGCCCGAGCCCCAGCCGAGATCCTCGAAGACGACCGGGTAGAACTTCGCCTCCTCGCCCTCGACCCGGAAGCTCTTCTCGCGGACGTGGAGCTCGTCGACCTTGGCGAGGCCGCGGACGTCGACCGAGGCCTCTGGATCGGCCGTGCCGACGCCGAGGCGATCGTTCATCGACACCGCGCCGTCGACCAGGAGGGTCCGCGGCCGCGCCGGCCCGCCGGTCCGGATCGTCGGCGAGGCGCTCCCCTCCTCGGTCGGGAAGCGGACGCCAGCGCGCACCCGGATCGGATCGGGATCGTCGAAGGTGCAGGTCCCGTCGCCGCCGACGTGGACCCGCGCGAGCGGGACGGCGCCGGCGACCCCGGGCTCCTGACCCGCGGGGTAGAAGTGGACCTTCGGCGTCTCGCGCACCCGGGTCGCGCCGCGGGTGCCGGCCTCCTCCGAGGTCCCGCCCTGCTCGCGATCGTCGACCTCGCCGTAGACCAGCGCGACGTCGACCGCCGCCCCCTGATAGTCGTGGGGGATCGCGACGCCGGCCATCGCCTCGGTGAGGACGAGGAGGCGGCCGTCGCGGTCGATCGCCGTGCCGGCGCCGATCCGCAGGGTCCACGCGGCGGTGGTCGTGACCACCAGGCCGCGCGCGACCCCCTCGCAGGTCATCAGGTCGAGGCCGCGGCGGATCCGATCGACGAGGTAGCGCTGGAGGTCGACGAAGTCCTGGGATCCGAGGAACTGGCCGTCGAAGTAGCGGACGCGGCTGTCGATCTCGGCCTCGGGGTAGAGGGTGTAGATCGTGGTCTCGTTGGGCATTGCCGATCCTTGCGAGTGCGGGCTAGAGGGCTGCGCCGATCAGGCGCCGGGGGTGTAGGACTGGCTCCCGAGGAGCGTGTTGACGCCGACCCGGATCGTCGAGCGCCCGCTCTCGGGGTCATCGACGATCTGCATCGACGGGAAGTGGTAGCGGACGCCGTAGAAGGTGTGGGCCGGCTTCTCCTGGTCGATGAGCGCGCGCATCGCCCGGTCGGTGCGGGCGAGCCCCTCGGGGTCGCGCTGCGGGAGCGTCACCTCGACCTGGAAGAAGTGGGGGATCGTCGCGAACTCGAAGATCTTCACCGAGTCGTCGAGGCCGACGTAGATCTCGAGCATCCGCCGCAGCCCCTCCTTGGTCCCGCGGAGGCGGTAGAGCGGGACCGCCTGGGCGACCACACGGCGGCGGGTCTCGTCGTCCCACTCGTCGCGGAGCGAGCACGCGACCCAGCGCGCGAGCCAGGGGATGAACTCGGCCGGCGCCCGGCGATCGGCGGCCTCGCCGGGGCCGGGGCGGAAGTAGGTGTGGATCCGATCGAGGACCTGGACGAGCCCGGGCTCGGTCGGCGTCGTGACCCCCTCGACCGGCCCGCTGAGGCCGTCGAGGATCGCCTCGAAGGCGATGAGGAGGCGCCCGAGGGCGGGATCCCGGCGCATCCACGCCGGCAAGAGATCGGCGTAGCCGCTCATTGCGAGACCTCCTCCCAGCCGCCGCTGGCGAGCGGCTCAAAGAGGCGGATCTTGGTCCGCCCGGAGCCGTGGACCGCGATCTCGTGGGGATAGATCGCGAGGCCGATGACCTCGGCGCGCTCGTTCTTGAGGGAGCGGTTGGCGTCGTCGACGATCAGCGAGACCCTGGCGACGAAGTCGACGCCGTCGATCGCGTCGATCCGGCGGTAGAGGTCGGAGAGGAAGACCTCGGCGCCGATCTTCATCCCCTCGCCGTCGGCCCCGCCGCCGGCGTAGGGCGAGTAGTAGCTGTCGATCGTCGCCCAGATCTTCTGGTGGATCGTCGCCGGCACCGCGCCCTCGTCGAGGTAGACGTCGGTGAGCACCGGCACGTAGACCTTGGCCACCGCGGCGACGTGGACCTGGGCGGTCAGGAGGCGCCGCGGCTCGAAGAAGGCCTGGAGCGCGCCGAGCTGCGCCTTGCTGGCGATCACCCGATCGCGGGGGATGATGACGACCGAGACGTGGCCGGGCGCGAGCGCCCGCTTCGTCTTCGCGTCGACGTTGCGATCGGCGAGGCAGACCACCTGCTCGAGCTCCGCGCCCGCACCGAGCGCCTGGCCCTCGGGGCTGGCGGGGAACTCGTCCTTCGCCAGGTGGACGAAGTCGGCGGCCGTCGCCGCCCGATAGCGGGTCCAGAGCGCCTCGAGCGTGCTCTGGAGCGTCGCCTCGATGTCGCCCTCGCCGCCCGCCCCGGCGCCCGCGAGGAGCTCGAGGAAGGCGCGGGTCATCGCGTCGGTCTCGCGCCCCGCCCGGTAGCCGATGATCTCGGTCACCCAGGCGAGGAGCTCGATCACCGCGATGCCGGTGTCGGCGGGGCCGTGGTCGGTCCAATCGGGGGCGAGCGCCGGGATCCGCGAGCGCGCCTCGGAGACGAGGTCGTCGTAGCGGATCTCGGGGACGCCTGGGAGCTCGTGGGACATCTCAGTCGACCTCCTCGACGGGGACGGTGAGGACGATCTCGTGATCGCCGGAGTAGATCAGGGCGCCGGTGAGGGCCCGCCGCAGCTCCTCGGAGAGCGCCTCGGTGTCGGCGGGGAGCGGCGGATCGGTGATCAGCTCGAGGTCGCGGATATGCGAGACCCCGTCGATCGCGGTGATCAGCCGGTAGAGGTGGGAGCGCCGGGGGATCCGGCCGAAGTCCCAGCCCTCGCCGAGCTCACCGCCGGTGAGCGGGTGGAGGAAGCGGCGGATCGCCGCGTTGACCTCGGTGCTGAGGCGATCGGCGGCGGCGTCGGCCGACGCCACCAGGTCGACGCGGGCCGTCACCTTGATCCAGCGGGGCCCGGAGACCGCGAGGCGGGTCGGCGGCGCGCAGCGCTCGCGGAGGTAGGACTCGACCCGCTCGAGGAGCCCGAGGCTCGGCACCGGCTGATCGGCGTCGCTCTGGGGGACGATGATCACCCGGACGTCGGCCGCCCGGGCGCCGATCGCCGCGGTGTCCTCGGGGGTCCCATCGAGGACGATCCAGCCGCGGGCGTCGGTCTTGGGCGCCCCCTGGGCGCCGCTGTCGAGCGCCGAGAGATCGACGACCATGTCGATCGGGTTGAACTTGGCGGTCATCACGTGGGCGCGGACGACCTCCTGAGCTGACTCAATGGCCAGGTCATGGAAGTCGACGGCGGTCACCGCCCGGCCGCGGTGGCGGAGGACGCGGGGGCCGCGGGCGCGCACGCGGGCGGCGGCCTCAAGGGAGGTTCCGCCGCTCGCCGCCTCGTGGTTGGCGACCGAGTCGACGAAGCGGATCGTCGTCTTGAGGGCGTTGACGGCCCCCACCGGGCGGTTGCCCCGGGGGCCGCCGCCGGTCCGATAGAGCGCCATCCGCAGGTTCGCGTCGCCCTTGGGCGGGACCCGGCCGTGGCGGCCGTCGCCGAAGGTGACGAGCCCGCTCGCCGCGTCGATCACGTAGACCCGCTCGTCGGCGCCGGCGGCCTCGAAGGAGGCGACCGGGAGCCAGCGGATCCACGCGGCCTTGAGCTCGCCGTCGCTGCGGCGCTCGATCGTCAGGCGCTCGGCGCCGAGCTCGGCCTCGAGCGCCTGGAGATCGTACTCGGTGTACTCGGCGCGCTCGCGGACCTCGACGCGCTCGCCGGCGAGGACCGGGGCGGCGACGGTCTGGAAGCGCTGGCCGGGGGCGCCGGTCGACGACCCGAGCACCTCGAGGCGCCGGGTGAGCGCGTGGGCGGCCCAGGTCGTGTTGAGGAGGATCCGCCCGACCCGCGGGTAGGAGCGGAAGGCGCCCGCCCGCAGGCGCACCCGGAGCCAGTGGGCGCTGCGCCCGAAGAGCTCGACCTCGTTCATGGTCGACGGGCCGACGAAGCGGATCCGGCCGCGATCGCGGAGCGCGTCGGTCTCGTCGCGGACGCCGAGGCTCGTCCACCCCCGCGGGCCCAGGTACTCCCAGACGAGGCGCGGGCGATCGACCGGCGAGGGCATCTCCTCGGGCGGCGCCGTGTCGGCCGGATCCGGGGGATAGACCAGCCCGAAGAGATCGATCGGCCGGGCCGGGAAGGCCCGATCGAAGGCGAGGTAGACCGTCGGCTCGGCGCAGAGGCCCTCCATCTCCGCCGGCCGGGTCTCGAAGGCCCGCACCCACCCCGCCTCGAGCGCGTCCGTGATCTCGACGATCGAGCCGAGGTTGCCCTTGAGAGAGGGCCCGTAGACGATCGACTTGACCTCGTGCTTGAACGCGAAGACCGGCGCCTCGATGATCGGCGGCCGCAGGGTCGACTGGACCAGCTCCCAGGTCTTCGAATTCGCGTTGTAGGCGACCCGCTCGGCCGCCCCGTAGTCGCCGACCGCCAGGCGGATCCGCAGCCAGCGGCCGCGCTGACCGGCGACCTTCACCTCGGGGACGCTCGCCGGCAGGGTGAAGGTGACCTGGCCGACCTTGGTGAGCGCGAGGGTGCCATCGCTGAAGGTGTAGGGGTTCGCGTCGCCGACCGCGTCATCGCTCCCCGACGAGCGGCCGATCTCGGTCCAGCCCCCCGCGTCGTTGCGGAGCTCCCAGATCAGGCGGAGATCGGCGCTGGCGACCGGCGTCTTGCCCTCCGCCTGGGCGGCGAGCGCGAGGCTCACCGCCATCGTCACCTTGGTGCCCGCGGCCTGGCTGAGCGCGTCGCCGCCGTCGACGTAGAAGACGGTCCCCGCCGAGGGGACCTCGCCGAAGGGGACGAGGTCGAGGCTCGGGTCGAGCTTGGTCGCGTCGCGGAGCGCGATCGTCGGCCGGATCCCCGCGCCCTCCGAGATCGCGTCGATCGTCCCGGCGCGGATCCTCGGGAAGGCCGCGACCGCGGCGGCGCCGCTGGTCTCGTCGGCGCTCAGGAGCGGCTCGACGTCGAGGCGCGCCCGCAGCCAGGCGCGCTCGTGCCCGGCGAGGTCGAGGCGGCTGAGCACCGGCAGCGACGCGATCTTGACGACATAAAAGTGGCTCCCGGAGATCGTCGTGCGCGACGCGGTCGCCTCGACCGGCTGCCACGCCGCCCCGTCCCAGATCGACCAGCGGAGCGGGAGCGACTCGATCGCCACGTCCTTCTCGAGGCGGATCGAGAGCGCGACCGAGGTCACGCCGACGCGCTCGAGGGCCGCCGGCGCGGCGAAGTAGAGCTCGTGGACGCCGCGCTCGCGCGGGGCGAAGAGGGCGACGTCGCCAGCGGTCCAGCCGCAGAAGACCGACGAGGTCTCGTCGAGGCGATCGACGCGGGCGTCGTGGACGTAGCCGGCGATCAGGCGGGTCCGGGTGACGACGAGCTCGTCCTCGGTCTCGAAGATGATCTCGTCGGGCGAGGTGTCGTCGTCGTCCGCGGTCGCGCCCACCCGGGTTCCGGCCGGGATCACCGCGTCGTCCGGCGCCTTGTCGACCAGGTAGAAGGTGAGCGGCACGCGGGCAGGCCCGGGGGGCTGCGGCCGGACCCCGAGGAGGAGGAGGAAGGCGTCGAGGGCCGCCTCGGGGATCGCGTTGACCGCGGCGATCCCCTGGGTCGCCATGTCGCCGAAGATCCGCGCGAGGGCGCCGAGGGGATCGAGCGCGGTGGCCGGGGAGCGGCGCCACGCGCCGCCGCTGAGGCCCTCGAGCATCGCCTCGACCTGGGTGACGATCTCGGCCGACGAGCGCCGATCGATCTTCGGGGCCTGGAGCTCGTCAGACATTGCCGCCTCCGCTCTCGAGGTAGAAGGGGTAGACGAGCGAGAAGCGCGAGTTCACCGAGCGGAGGCGGTAGTCGATCTCGATCCGCAGGAGGTTGCGCACCTCCTCGTCGGGGATCACCTCGATCCCGAGGATGTCGATCCGCGGCTCAAAGCGGCTCAGCGCCGTGAAGATCGCCCGGTTGATCTGGCCGACGAGCGAGGCGCTCGGGGTCGAGAAGACCAGGTCATGGATCGCGCAGCCGAAGTCCGGCCGCATCAGCCGCTCGCCGGGGGCGGTCTCGAGGATCGCCCAGATCGAGCTCTGGACGCACTCCTCGTCGCTCGCCACCTCGAGGCGACCGTCGACGAAGCGCGGCGGTGAGGTCCATCCCTTGCCGAGGAAATCTCGTGCCATCACACACCCTTCACCTTGGTCTGGCCGGCGTTGGAGATCGTCAGCGGGGTCCCGGTGGCGGCCGCGGTCGACTGGCTATCGGCGAGGAGGACCGGCTTCCCCTCGATCTTCACCCGCGTCGATCCGCTCGAAAACGTCCCGCTCGTGTCCATCCCGGGGCCGTTCGGCGGCGGCTGCGAGGGGCAGCCAGAGACCGTCCAGGAGCCCGGCTGGAGGACCGCCGGCTGGCCGTCGATCTTCACCCGCGTGCTCACCGCGGTCGGCATCGCCGTGGCGCCGTGCGAGCACATCACCGACGCCGCCTTGTTGAGGAGGTAGCCCGGCATCACTTCACCTCCAGGGCGCCGTCGTTGAGCGTCACCCCGCTGGGGCCGTTGATCGTCACCGTGTCGTCGGACTCGATCGCCACCGCGCCGCCGCCGAGCGTCACCCCGTCGCTCGCGGTGACCGTCAGGACCTTGCAGGTGATCACGACCTCGGCGTCCGGGCTCTCGATGTTGACGTGGGTGCCGGCCTTGAGGTTGATCTTCTTCTCGGCGACGACCGTCACCTCGCCCTTCGCGGTGTCGAAGGTCAGGGTGTTCTTGCCCTTGGCGTCGAGGATCTCGATCTTCTCGGCGTCCTGGGTGTCGTCGAGGCGGACCGTGTGGCCGCTCCGCGAGGTCAGCGTCCGGTGATCCTGGCGCTTGGCGTCCTCGACCAGCGGCGGCTGCTTGGCGCTCCAGAGCGCGCCGAGGACCACCGGGAGCTCGGGGAAGCCGTCGATGAAGGCGATCACGACCTCGTCGTCGATCTCGAAGGGGAGGTGGAGGCCGTGGGCGGCGCCGGCCGCCGGCCGCATCACCCGCGCCCAGTGCGACTCGGCGTCGGCCGAGACCCGCGGGATCACGACCTTCACGCGGCCGAGCTTGTCGGGGTCCTCGACGTTGGTGACCTTGCCGAGCGCGAGGCCGGTGAGGCGGCCGCCGACCGAGCGCTCGGCGTCGCCGAGGATGTCGAAGGGGGTCATGTCGCGGTCCTCCTGCCCTCGAGGGTGGTCGTGTAGTCGTCGTCGGCGAAGGTGTGGGTGACCCGGTCGACGTAGTAGGAGCCCGAGAAGCGCTTGCCGTAGCCGTCGATCTTGACGACGTCGCTGACGACCACGCTCTTGTCGCCGACGATCGAGATCTCGCAGGTCACGTGCTGGAGCGCGCTCGTCTGGACCTCGGCGGCCGCGAGCGCGTCGGCCTGGGCCTGGGTGATCACCGGGTAGCCGGGGACCTGGCCGACGACCTTGCCGAAGCGCTCGTCGGCGACCGATCCGCCGACCGAGCTCCCGCCCATCTTGGCCGCCGCCGACGCCTCGGCCTTCGAGACCAGCGCCGCCTGCTCGTCCGGGTTCCAGCCGCGGACCTCGACCCCGCCGACCTGGCCGAGGACGCTGGTCCGGACCGAGAGGGAGAGGAGGTCGCTCTTCTGGTCGATCGTCAGCGACGCCGAGTCGTCGAGGGGCCGCGGGACGAAGTAGAGGATCTTGTCCTCGACGAAGATCGTGTAGCCGATCGCCCGGGCCCGCGCGCTCAGGAAGGCGATGTCGGTCTCCTCCGACTGGAGGACGTAGGGGTGGACCTCGCTGGTCGCGGTCACCGACGCGGTGAGGCCGTGCTCCTTGGCGATCGTCTCGGCGATCGCCGAGTCCTTCTGGTCGACGAAGGCGCGGGTCCGGCGGCCGCGGGTGAGGCGGTGGAGGCGATCGTAGCCGCGGATCGTCACCCGCGGCTCGGAGTCGGCGCTGACGTCGAGCTCGATCCCGGTGATCTCGCCGATCATCACGACCCCGAGGTCGTTCCCCCACCCCATCGAGATGGTCACCGGCTTGCCCTCGCTGACGCTGCCGCCGTCGATCCACTCGAAGTCGCTGCTGTCGAGGTCGGCGCTCTCGATCACGAAGCTCCCCGGGCGATCGACCTCGAGGGTCACGGTGACCCGCGTGATCGGCACGCCCTCGCTCGACGTGGTCGTCAGCTTGGTCCCGTCGACGTCGACGACGAGCGCGGCGACGACGGAGTCCTTCAGCGGTGAGGTGGTGCCTGGCATCGGCGGGTCAGGGGTCGTTCGGAGGGGCGGAGCGGGCGGCGGAGCGGGCGGCTAGCGGATCGCCGGGATCGCGAGGACGGTCCCGGGCCGGAGCGCCCGCGGGTCGTCGATTTGGTTGGCCCGGGCGATCACCCGCCACTTGCCGGGATCGCCGTAGTGGAGCCCGGCGATCGCGTGGAGGGTGTCGCCGAGGCGGACGGTGTGGGTCTTCTCGACGTCGGAGGAGCGGAGCTCGGCCTCCTCGTCGGCCGACGCGGTGAAGGTGCAGGAGAGCTTCGCCCGCACCGGCGTGCCGTCGGCGAGGAAGCGGGTGAAGCTCTGGCTCAGCGACGAGAGCGGGCCGACGCAGAGGAGCACCATCCCCCACCAGACCTCGCAATTCGGCGGGCGGTGGAGCTCGCGGTTGATCTGCGTGAGCTCGACGACCTTGTTGGTGTAGGTGAGGACGCTGACGCCGCTCGGCGCCGAGGTCGTGTGGAGCGCGGTCGGGTTCGGCAGCGAGATCAGCGAGCCCCAGCCGCCGCCGCTCCCCGGATCGCCCTCGTAGGTGTCGAAGAGGAGATCGAAGGAGAGGGTCGCCGGCGTCACCCCGCCGTTGTTGAACTGGAGGGCGTAGGCCGCCTCGGTGATCGAGGCCGGGCGGGCGATCTTCTTCCACGCGACCGCCGACTGGATGTTCAGCGTGCTCGGGTTGAAGAGCGCCTTGATGCTGCCGCTGTAGCTGCCGGCGGTCGAGGTCTCGTGCTTGATCTCGAGCTTGGTCGGGCCGCTGCTCGAGCCGAGGCTCGGGAGACCGACCGACGAGAGCAAGCCGCCGAGCACCGAGCGGCCGTAGTCCTTCATCACCATCGCCAGCTCCTCCTCGCGCTCATCCGATCGCCCTCCGCAGCTCGCGCTCCCAGCGGATCTCGCGGGCGAGGCGGCGCTTCACCGTGTCGACCAGCGCGTCGACGTCGATCGTCGGCGCCGCCGGGGTCGACGTCGCCTGCGCCGCGGGGGCGCTCGCCGTCGTCGTCGGCCCGCCGTGGGTGTTGTCGGCGCTCGCCTGCGCCGTCGCCTTGGCGACGACCACCGCCTGCGAGGGCGTGTGATCGAGGCGACCGACGCCGCCCTCGGGAACCTGCGTGTGCGCCTGGACCCGCGGCCGCGAGCGCGGCCCAGAGCCCTGCCCGCCGAGCTCCGGGGGCTCGGCGCCCGCCTGCGCGTGGGCGTGGATCCGCGGCGGGGTCGGCCCCGCCTCGTCGCTCCGACGCGCCCGCACCCGCGGCCTGGCCTCGCTCCTCGCCTCCGCCGGAGCGGCCGCGTCGCCGACGATCCGGCGGGCGCCGACGGCCGCCGCGGGGCGGCGATCCAGCGCGTCGATGAGCGCCACGGTCGGCGGCGCGTCAGCGCCCCGGGCGTTGACGCGGAGGCGCTCGCCAGGCGGCGACGCCTCGACGCGCGAGCGCGGCTCGGGGCGCGCAGGCGCGGCCGCGGGGGTCTCGTGATGGACGAGCGCTGGGCCCTCGTCGGCGCCGACCGAGGCCCGGCCGGCGACCGCGGCGCGCGGCGACGACGAGCTCTCACGGGCCGCGGCGATCGGTGGATTCGCGGCCGCGTCCGCGCGCGCGGGCGTCGAAGCCGTCGCGGCCGTCGCAGCCGTCGCAGCCGGCGTGACGCGGGCCAGGGCCTCGTCATGGATCAGCGGGACGTCGGCGACCGCCGGCTCGGCCCGGACGCTCGCCCGCGCCGTCAAGGCAGGCGCCGCGGCGCCGGGCCGCGAGGCCTCCCCTGCCTCGGCCGTCGTCGCGCGGGCTTCGGCGCGCGCAGGCGCCGCGCCCCCCGATTCGACCGATTCGACCGATGAACGATCCGACATGTCCGAATGGACATCTTTCGCAGGACCGCCAGGGGCCGCGTGGGTCAGCGAGCGCGCGGCGTCGTCGACCGACGCGGCGACCCGCCCGGCGACGATCGCCGCAGGACCCGCGCTCGCCGGGGACGCAGGAGCCTCCCCGCGCGCCGTCTCCGCGCGCGCCGCCTCGCCGACCGCGTCGGGGCGAGGCGCGCTCACCTCGACCCGGTGGACGTGCTCGACGACGATCTCCCCGCCGCCGCGCTCGCCCCCCCGCGTCGCTGTGGCCGCGGCCTCCGAGCGCTCCCGTGCAGGCGCGGCCCGGCTCGCGGGCGCGCGCGAAGGCGTCGTCGCCGTCGCCGGCGCTCGCCGGGCGCTGACCACCGGCGGTGTCGACGGGGTCCGCTCCCCTCCCCTGCCCGAGCCCGCGCCGGCCTCGGCGTCGTGCGCCCAGCGGGCGTGGACCATCGGCAGCTCGCCGCGGGCGTCGCCCTGGATCACCCGCCAGCGCCGGGCCCACTCCGCGAGCACCGGCAGGCGACGCTCGGCCATCGTCGCCCGCTCGAGGATGTCACCGACCCAGGGGGCCGCCTCCTCGGTCTGGAACGAGAGCGGCCAGAGGAGATCGACCACGAGCGAGGGATCGACCCCGGCCGCCCACGGCCGGAGATCGAGCTCCTCGACCCCTTCGCGCCCGACCTCGACCACGGCCTAGAGGCCCTCCTTGCCGGTGACCATGCGCGCGACCCCGCGGGCGTAGGAGGCGATCCGCATCCACTCCGGCTTCTCGAGGCCGCGGTGCGCGAGCTCGAGGCGCTCGACCGCGACCTGGTTCGAGGTCCCGTTGAAGGACGGCCCGTTCCAGCGGACCGGGATCGCGTCCTTGAAGTTCCACATCGTCACCGGGATGTGCTGGCGGTCGAGCATGATGATCGTCCCGCTCTTCCGCTTGATCACCCCGCGCGCGGTCGCCTCGTACCAGTTCCAGAGGGTGTCGATCTCGACGAGCCCGCGGGAGAAGGTGAGGTTGTCCCAGGTGGTGTCGCCGAGGAGCTGGCGCCCCGCCTTGAGGTCGCCGCCCTCGTGGAAGGTCTCGACCGCGATCGACGAGCCCAGCCCCTCGACCGACTGGAAGCCGCCGGTGAGGAGCCCGTCGATCTCGACCAGGAAGTTGAAGTCGAAGTAGGGGTCGAGGCGCCTCCCGAGGGCGGCGCCGCCGTAGACAAAGAGGGCGTTCAATCCGAACATCGACTCGCTCCCGACGCCTAGCGCTGCGCGCGCTCGGGCGCCTCGTTCTGCGCGTTACGCTCGCGGTTCATCCGCGCGACCTCCTCGACCCAGCGCCGCCGCTCGTGGTGATCGAGGCTCATGACCTGCTCGTAAGGCCAGTGAAGGTAGTAGGAGAGATAGGCTACCTCCTCGTGGAGGCGGTCCGAGGGGTAGCCGCTCATTCCCCCGGGGGTGGGCCCTCGACCTCAAATTCGCCCTCGCAGTGCGGGCAGGTCACCAGGAGGCGATCATGACCGCTGCGGTTGAGGCGCTGGTAGAGCCCCTGGAGGTAGGTGAGGTCGCAGGCGTAGAGGCCCTCGATCACCTTGGGGTGGATGTAGTCGACGCCGCCCAGGCGGGTGATGACCCGCGAGAGGAGGATGATCACCAGGTACCCCGGGTTCGCCTGCACCCTCGGATCCTTGAGCGGCGCGATCTCGTCGAACGCGGTCGCCAGGCGCATCACACCTTCGCGGTGACGATTGCCGTCCTGGTCGACGTAGCCGTAAGGGAGGGTGAAGGGGAACTCCGTGACCAGCGGCCCCGGGCTGACCTGGCTCGTCGCTACCACTTCTGGACCTCAAGCCCCTCGTGGACCAGCTCCAGCGCCTCGATCGCCACGTCGTTCGACCCGGCGTCGAGGCTCGGCCCCGTCCACTTCGAGGGCCAGGCGTTCTTGATGTTCCAGCGGATCTTCTCGGTGCCGGCCTCGTCGCGGAGGACGATCGAGATCGTGTGGCGCTCGACCGAGCCGGTCGCCGCCTTGCGGTGCCAGTCGTAGAGCGCCCGGTCGTCGCTGATCCCGCGGCGGAGGGTGATCGTCGAGGCCTGGTTCTGGCCGGGGAGCTTGCGGGCGATGTTGCCGACGTCGGTGCCCTCGCGGTAGTCGAAGACCTGGACGCTGGTCTCGATCCCCGAGCACTCCTTGAAGCCCGCGCGGGTCAGGCCATCGAGCTCGACCATGAAATTAAAGCCGGTGTATGGATCTCTACGATCTGCCATCTTGCTCTCTCCCGAGGTGATTGGAGGGGTCTTGGTGCTGGGTTGGTCTCGCTAGCCAGGCGCGGCTTCGGTCAGGCTCAGGCCCTCGCTCCGCTGCACCAGGCGGATGGTGATGAACTCCTGCGGCGCGAGCGGGGCGATGCCGATCTCGGCGATCATCATCCCCGCGTCGCGGACCTCAGGAGGGTTCGTCTCGGCGTCGCACTTGATGTAGAACGCCTCGCTGGCGATCTTGCCGCGGAGCGCCCCGGCCTCGAAGAGGCCCTCGAGGTGGCCGCTCAGCGAGCGGGTCACCCGGTTCCAGAGGAAGGAGTCGTTGGGCTCCATCGTCAGGTCGGCGAGGCGGAGCTCGAGCCAGCGGCTGAGCGTGAGGATCAGCCGCCGGACGTTGACGAAGCGGGCGTCGGGCTCCGAGCTCAGGGTCCGCGCGCCCCACACCCGCAGGCCGCGGCCGCGGAAGGCCCGCAGGCAGTTGAGCCCCTCGTCGAGGAGCACCGCCTGCTGGCCGTCGTCGATCGCCACGCCGAGGTCGCAGACGCCGATCAGGCTGACGCCGGCCGGCGGGCGGTGGACCCCCTCGAGGGCGTCCATCCGCGCGTAGACCCCGGCGACGTGGCCGGAGGGCGGGATGAAGGCGCCGCTCCCGGGGCCCCGCTCCGGCCGCAGCCACGGGAAGTAGAGCGCGGCGAAGGCGAGGAGCGCGGGGTCGCGGACGCGGAGCGCCGCCCGCAGGGCGGCCGCGTGCCCGCGGCCGTCGGCGAGGGCGCTGGCGACCGCCATCGCCGGCGGCGAGTCGAGGATCGCCAGGCGGTGTCCGGTCGCCCGCGAGTTGGCGACGAGCTCGACCTGCGACGCGATCAGCGTCGCCCACCCCTCGTCGCGGGCGCGGGCGTCGGCCCCCCCGGCCTTGAGCGGGAGCATGAGGTCGGGGAAGGCGACGAGGTCGATCTCGGTCATGTCCTCGATCGCCCGCAGCGAGGCGACGAGGCGCTCGTGGACCGCCGCGCTGGTGAGCTCGACCAGCGACGCCGTCGGCGAGCGGATCGGCAGGACGAAGCAGCGCTGGCCGCCGTTGTCGAAGAAGCCCTGGACCGCGGCCTCGAGGTACGAGCCCTCGAGGAGGCGATCGACCCGCTGCCGGAGGTGGGCCGGGCGGCCGAGGGCGATCGCCTCGCCGTGGACCTCGGCCTCCGGGTGCACGAGCCCGACGAAGACCGGCGTCCCTGTCCGGAATTCGACGTCTGGCTCCTCGCGGACCAGCTCCCGGTAGATCCCGGGCGCGCTCTGATCGACCACGCTCATCCGATCCTCGCTCGCGCGTACGCCCGGGCTCAGCCGCCGCTCTGGTTGCGCTGGGAGATCCGGAAGATCACGAACTCCGCGGGCTTGGTCACCGCGAGGCCGATCTCGGTGACCACCTGGCCGAGGTCACGGACCTCGGGCGGGTTGTTCTCCTCGTCGCACTTGACGTAGAAGGCCTGCTCCGGCGTGTTGCCGAAGAGCGCGCCCGAGCTCCAGACGTTGGTCAGGAAGGCCGAGACGTTGCGCGAGATCTTCGCCCAGAGGTCGCTGTCGTTGGGCTCGAAGACCGCCCACTGCAGCCCCTCGTCGATCGACTCGCGGACGTAGGCGAAGAGGCGGCGGATGTTGATGTAGGTGAACTCGTCGTTCTTCTTGAGGGTGCGGGCGCCCCAGACCTTGATGCTGTTGCCGAAGGTGCGGAGGGCGTTGACGCTGTTGGGGTTGAGGTCGTCCTGGATCGCCTTCGAGATCCGGTAGCGGAGGCCGAGCGCCCCCTTCACGACCTCGTTGGCCGGCGCCTTGTGGACGCCGCGGGCGGCGTCCACGCGGGCGTAGATCCCGGCGACGTGCCCCGAGGGCGGGACGTAGGCGCCCTTGCCGGTGATGTCGATCCACGGGAAGTAGAGCGCGCCGTAGGTGCTCTCGCGGACCTTGTTGATCTCGGCGGCGGTCAGGCTCGGGACCTCCTCGGCCGCGTCGAGGATCGCGAAGCGGTCGCTGAGGGTCTCGCAGTGGGTCAGGAGCTTCTCCTGGATCGCCTTGATCCGGACGGCGTCGATCCCCTCGCCCGGGATCATCGGCGCGGCGACCAGGGCGATCTCGTCGATCCCCGCGAAGGCCTCGAGGGCGACGTCGAAGGGATCCGTCCCCTCGCCCGCGGCCAGCGAGGTCACCCGGGCGACCCAGCAGCGGGTGCCGCCGTTGAGGAAGAAGCCGCGGACCGCCTGACCGAGCGCGCCGGCGCCGCGCTCGCTCGACACCTCGCCGAATTGGCGGGTGAACTCGGCGAAGTTGGTGACGAGTCGGGGCTCGCCGGCGGGCGCGAGGGTGTAGGTCGAGCCGTCGGGCAGGCTCGGCATCGTCGCCTCGTCGGGGACCAGCCCGATGAAGCCCGCGGTGCTGGTACCGACGCCGCTGATCGGCGCCGATCCGGACGGGACCTCCTCAACATAGACGCCAGGGGACATGTAACTCGGCATGGATCGCTCTCCTCGTTCGCTGCTTGACGCTCTCTGGTTGCTATCGCGGGCTCATCGACGACGGCGGCCGTCGGCTCACCCACCTCCTGCTCTCTTCTTCTCGATCTCTTCCGGGGTCTCGCGGCCGAGCTTGACCTCGGACGCCTTGACCGCCTGGGTGGAGACCTCGGGCATGCCGATCGGCACCGCGAGGATCGCCGTGTAGTTGAAGAAGGGCCGCGGCCGGCCGCCGAGCGCCTGCCAGAACTCGCCGGGGGAGTCGATCCGACCGCTGGCGAGGGGGCGCGCGTAGACCGTGAACTCGCTCTCGGCGAGGCCGCCGCGGAGATAGACCTTGGGGAGGATCCGGTGGCGGCAGAGCGCCTGCATCGCCGCCCCGAGGATCTGGTGCTCGTCCTGCTCCGGCGCCGGCGTCCCCTCGCGGGCCCAGGCGGTGACGATGTAGTGGCAGGCGACCCGCACCGGCTCGATCCGGCGGACGAAGCGATCGCTCCCCGACTGCTCCCAGGCGTGGCCGCCGACCCGGTACTCGGTGTTCTCGACGACGTCGTAGAGGAAGAGGTTGATCGTCGGCAGGGAGACCGACGCCGGCGGGAAGTCGCCGTCCGGGGTGGCGAACGAGACGCTCGTCTGCGCCTTGATCTCCTCCGGGAGCTCCGCTTCGAGGAGCGCCTCGATGCTCTTGTCGAGATCGTGAAACATCCTACGGGCGACCTTTTTTCCCCAGGGGTCTGCGCATGTCAATCGCACAAGTTCGCGCGGCGATCGACGCTCACCTTCGCACATGTCCATTTAGACATGCTCTAAAAGACATTGCGGAAAATGCCGAGCTTCGATCGATGGCGGCGGCGCTGGCGAAATGTCTTGTTCTCCAAAAACGCCCGGCGCGCGGGCGCGCCCCGGCGAGAAATGTGACGCGAGTGCCACCTACGAGCGGATCAAAGCTCGGCCGAGCGAGCCGATCTTTTTTTGTCCACGCGTGATCACACAAGGATCCCCTCGCCCGGGGTCAATCACCCTCGCCTCTTCGCACGTGATAGTCTCGCCCGCGGAGGCCAGCGATGAAGACGAGCGTCCGCGAGGTAGACGGCACCTTTGAGATCGACACTACCCCGCCAGGGGTCTCCCCCGACGACGCGCTCTCCTTCACCGAGGACGACGACGCCAGCGATGAGGGCGCCTGGCAGGAGGCGATCGAGGAGCCGTGGGACGAGTTCGACCAGGAGGCCGAGGACCCCGACGAGGCCCCCCTGGTGGTCGACTTCACCGGCGTCGAGCTCGAGGACGACTCGACCTTCGAGCGCTGGCTGCAGAGCGGCCTCAAGGCGCTCGTCGACCCGACGCTGGTCGTCGACGGCGCCCTCGGCCGGCGCTCACGCCAGGCGATCAAGCGCTTCCAGTCGCGGGCCCACACGCTCCGCGGCCGCGGCCCCAAGCTCGGGGTCGACGGCGTCCCGGGGCCGAAGACCGTCGAGGCGCTCGAGGGCCTGACCGAGAGCGAGGCGCCCGACCGCCACGAGGGGGAGCCCGAGCCCGCCCCCGAGCCCGAGCCCGCCCCCGAGCCCGAGCCCGAGCCGTCCCCGGAGCCCGAGCCCGAGCCGGCGACCGACGAGCTCCACATCGCCGCCGGCGAGGCCGACCTCAAGGTCCGCGAGGTCGTCCGCGACGGGGTCACCACCTACGTCGTCAGCGGCGGCGGCGATCAGGTCTCCTTCTCCTACTGGACCAAGAGCTACCGCGACTACCGGCCCTACGCCGTGAGCCGCTACCGCGGCGCGAAGAAGGGCCTCGTCGACGACGCGACGATCCTCGCGGCCGGCTACTCCAAGAGCGAGCTCGGGATCCTCCGGGCCAACTCGCTCAAGGAGTCGGGCGGCACCTTCGGGGCGATCAACACCTGGGACAACCAGATCGTCTCCTGGGGGATGGCCCAGTTCGCCGGCCACGCCGGCACCCTCGCGGTCCTCCTCGCGTCGCTCAAGGAGGACGAGCGGAGCGCCGCCGCCTACCGCCGCTGGTTCTCGGACAACGGGATCGACGTCGACTACGGCGACTACCCGTGGAAGGACAAGACCAAGAAGGGCTGGCACGTGGTCGTCAGCGCCGACGGCCAGACCTTCCGCGGCGACGACGGCTGGGAGGCGATCCGCCAGCGCCCGGCGATGATCGGCGCCTTCCTCCTCGCCGGCAACGACCCGTCGATCGCCCTCGGTCAGATCCTCTTCTGGCGGAGCTCCTTCCTCAGCCGGGCGATCCGCAAGATCATCGGCAAGGACAAGAAGGCCGGCCGCCAGGGCGCCCGCGCGCTCGCCTTCATGACCGCCGAGCGCACCCTCGCGCTGATCGTCCGCCTCAACAACTGGATGCCCGCCTACGTCGTCAAGTGGTGCGATCGCTTCCTCGCCGAGTACGCGGAGGCGCACCCCGACGCCAGGGTCTACGACCCGAAGCGCTGGGACCAGACGATCGAGGACTGGATCGCCGAGCGGATCATGAAGGAGCGGCGCGAGGTCAAGCGCGGCGACTACGACGACTACGCCCTCGACCTCAGCCGAGAGCGCGGCTCCTTCGTCGTCGGCTCCGACGAGTAGGCCGGCGGCGACGGGTCGCCCGGGAGACGTCCACGCACGCCCCACGCGCGCGAGCACGCGCGCGACGTCTCCCGGTCGGCGCGACTTGACCGAAGAGCCAGGCTCGCCGACGCTTGCCCTCCCCTCTTCAAGGAGAATTCGGTGGAAGGATACATCGGCGAGATTCGACTCTTTGGCGGCACCTTCGCGCCCCTCAACTGGTCCTTCTGTGACGGTCAGCTGCTCCAGCCGAGCCAGTACCCGGCGCTCTTCTCGATCCTCGGCAACTCCTACGGCGGGGACGGCAGGACCAACTTCGCGCTGCCGAAGCTCGCCTCGGTCTCCGAGAGCGACGGCGGCCCGGTCCCCGTCCGCTACATCATCTGCGTGAACGGCAACTACCCGCAGCGGCCCTGAGCCCGCGACCGCCGGGCGCCGGCGATCACGGCCGGAGAGTGCTCGCGCCGCCCCCTTCCGCTACACTCCGTCGGTGGCACAGTGGGCCGGACAATACACGGGCCGAACGCACAGGAGCGCCGCCGCCGACGCGGAGGCGCTCCTGCGGCGGGCGATCGAGGCCTTTCGCGGCGCGACCGACGAGGAGCGCCGGCGCAAGGCGAAGGCGCTCGTGCGCCTGGCGGAGCGCCTCCGCGTCGTCCGACGGCGGCTCCTGCGAGCGCGCGCGGACGACGACGCGACCCTCCGAGGAGCGACGGGCGCGAGCGATGAGGTGCGGCGCCTCGATGAGCGCGGCGTCGCCGGCATCCTCGAGGAGTTCGCCGCGCTCGACGCCCTCGCCGCGGCGGGGCCGATCACCCCGGGATGATCGGCTCCTCGTCGTCCGGCTGGATGCAGGTCGAGAGGTCGAAGAGCATGAAGACCAGCGCCTTCTCCTGGGGCGAGAGCTCGTCGGTGACGCAGCCGCTCGGGAAGGGGGCGCCGACCTGGTCGCCCGACGAGACGTGGATGTCGGAGAAGACCACGCGGCCGCAGAGCTCCTCGTCGGGGACCCCGAGCGGGGTGTTGAAGGAGAAGTACTGGACCGCGTCGAGGCTCGGGATGTAGAGCCAGCGCTGGACCAACGCGGCGTCGATCGACTTCACCGAGAGCTGGGCGGCGTAGAGGACGATCTCGCCGAGGTTCATCGACCCGCCGACGTGGAGGAGCCAGGCCGCGAGCGCCTTGCCCTTGGGGAAGGTCGTGTCGACGGCGCCGTCGATCACGTTGTTGGGGTCCGGGAGGAACTCGAACTGGGCGACGCTCGGGAAGGGATCGGGCCCCTTGCGGAGCCAGTAGTTGTGGATATGCGAGGCGAAGATCCGGCCGCCGATCGCCGTGTAGTCCTGGATCGCCTGGGCCGCCATCGCCGACTTGTTCGACTCGTCGAGGGTCCCCTCGCAGGCGAGGAGGAGGATGTCGTAGGGCTCGAGGGTGCCGAGCGCGTTCCAGAGGGCGGTCGACGCCGGGAAGGCGGCGCCGCCGTTGAGGCCGCCGTCGTACTTCGACGCCCCGCCGAGCCCCTGATAGATGTTGATCCGACCGGCCCCCTCGGGGGGCGTGAACTCGGCGTCGTCGACCCCGATCTTCCGCAGCAGGCACTCGAGGGGATCGGCGCCGCCGGTGGTGATCGCGATCCGCGGGAGGTCGCCCTCGCCCTGGTTGCGCGGCATCCGGGTGAGCTCGGGGTCGAGGAGGGGGTTGTCGACGCAGGGATCGACCTTGGGGATCGTCACCTGACGCCGCCACTTGCCGGCCTGGATCACCAGCGGGATCGAGTCGCCGGCCGGCACGTCCTCGAGGACGAAGTTGCCCTGGGTGTCGGTGAGGGTGGCGACCAGCGGATCGCCGGAGAGCCCGTCGGTGCAGGCGGCGCAGGTCACCCCGTCGACGAGCGGCTCGAGCGGCGCGTTGGGGACGAAGACGACGACGTTGTAGAGCGGGAGGACGCCCGCCGGGTCGTAGACCGTCCCGCTCAGGGTGGTCGTCAGGTCGCCGCCGCACTCGACCTGCTGGCACTCGAGGTTCTCGCAGGCGGGGCCGGTGGTCGCGGTGTCGCTCTCGCTCTCGGCCCCGCCGGTCGACGATCCGGTCGAGGTCGAGGCCGCGCTCGTCGTCGAGTCGCTGGTGTCGCCGGACGTGCTCGACCCGGAGCCCTCGGTCGAGGACCCGCCGCTCGTCGCCGTCGCGCTCACGCCGGTGGTCGCGGTCGCGGTCGCGGTCGCGGTCGCGCTGCCGTCCCCCCGTGAGGTCGAGTCGTCGCCGCCGCAGCCGGCGATCGCGAGGAGCGGGAGGGCGAGGGCGAGGGGCGCGGCGGCGCGGGGCGAGCGGGCGGGCGTGGGCATGGCGGAGGCCGACGATAGCCGCTTTGCCGGCCGCGGGATGGGTCGCGCCGGCCCCAGCGGCCGCCCCCGCCCTCCCCGGCCCGCGCGGGAAGGCGCGCGCGGCCCCCCGGCTGGTCCTATCGCGCCGCCTTTCGTACAATCGGCGTCCTTGAGCGCCTCGATCGACACCCGCCTCCCGATGCCCTCAGCGGCCCCGCTGATCGCCGGCGTTGCCGCGGCGGCGGTCACCTTCCTCCTCCCCCAGCAGCCGCTCGTCGGGGCCCTCCTCGGGCTCATCGCCGGCGGCAGCGGGTGGTTCCTCGCGAGCCGGGCCGAGGCGATCCTCGCCCGCGTCGAGGGCGAACGCCAGGCCCTCGCCGAGGGCGAGCGCGGCCGCGGCGATCGCCAGCTCCAGGCGGCGACCGCCCGCGCCGACGAGGCCCAGGCCCAGCTCCAGCAGCTCCAGGCCCGCCTCCAGCAGACCCAGGGGGAGCTCGGCCAGGCGAACGCCCGGGCCGCCGCCGCCGAGGGGCAGCTCCAGGGGCTCCGCGGCCACCTCCAGATGGTCGAGGGGAGCGCCCAGGAGCTCAGCCAGCGCCTGCGGGCGAGCGAGTCGCAGCTCGCCGAGAGCCAGACCCAGCTCCGGGCGCTCCAGCTCAGCCCCGACGGCGAGCGGATCCGCGGCGATCTCGAGGCCGCCCGCCGCAAGATCCGCAAGCTCGAGGCCGAGCTCGAGGAGTCCTTCACCTCGCAGACCCGCGCCCGCGGCCTCGAGGCCGAGCTCCGGGCGCTCGAGACCCGCCTCGGCGAGCTCACCAGCCAGCGCGACGGGGCGCTCCGCGACGCCGAGCAGCTCCGGGCGATGATCGACCGCGGCCTCCCGAAGCGGGGCGCCGACGCCGAGACCTCGGCGGCGATGGACGAGCTCCGCGAGGGCTTCGCCGCGACCTCTACCGCGATCGAGGAGACCTTCCAGGCCCTCACCGCGATGACCTCCGGGCTCAAGGGGATCGCCGAGAACGTCGAGAAGCTGGCGACCAACGCCGAGGAGAGCTCGAGCTCGATCCTCGAGATGGCGGCCGCCAACGACGAGGTCGCCGAGAGCATGCAGAGCCTCGCCGGCTCGGTCCAGGAGACCGCCGGCGCGATCGAGCAGATGACCTTCTCGGTCAAGGAGGTCGCCAAGAACATCGAGGCGCTCTCGTCGACCGCCGAGGAGACCTCGGTGGCGATGAACGAGATGGACGTGTCGATCCAGCAGGTCGAGAACAACGCCAACCAGACCGCCAAGCTCTCCGAGGAGGTGGTCTGGGCGGCCGAGGGCGGCGTCGACGCGATCAACCAGACGATCGAGGTCATCAACCTGATCAAGACCTACTCGGCCGACGCGGTCTCGGTGATCTCGCGCCTCGGCGAGCGGATCCACGAGATCGGCAAGATCCTCAGCGTGATCGACGACGTCTCCGAGCAGACCAACCTCCTCGCGCTCAACGCGGCGATCATCGCCGCCCAGGCCGGCGAGCACGGCAAGGGCTTCGCGGTCGTCGCCGACGAGATCAAGGACCTGGCCGAACGGTCAGCTTCGTCGACCAAGGAGATCGCCGACATCATCAAGGCGGTCCAGCGCGAGAGCCGGAACGCGGTCGAGGCGGTCCAGCGCTCGAGCTCCGCGGTCGACGACGGCGTCCGGGTCTCCCACCAGGCCGAGGACTCGCTCAAGCGGATCTCGGAGTCGGCCCGCCACTCGACCGGCATGGTCCGCGAGATCGCCCGGGCCGCCGAGGCCCAGACCCGCGGCTCCAAGCAGGTCACCGACGCGATCAGCGTGGTCGCCACCACCGTCCAGCAGGTCGCCTCGGCGACCGCCGAGCAGGCCCGCGGCGCCGACCTGATCATGCGCTCGGCCGAGCGCATGAAGACGATCACCCGCCACGTCGAGCGCTCGACCCAGGAGCAGACCAGCGGCTCCCGCCAGATCACCCGGGCGATCGAGATCATCTCGGAGATGGTCGGTCAGCTCTCGGTCGCCCAGCGCTCGCAGTCGCAGGGCTCCGGCACGATCCTCGAGGGGCTCAACTCGGTCCGCGAGGCGACGCTCTACCAGCGCACCCTCCTCGACGACATCGCGAAGCGGATCAACGCGAGCTGACCCGGGGGCCGGACGAGGGCCGCGCGCGCGCGAGGTCAGCCCCTCGTGGCTCCCCACCCCCGCCCCTCCCGCGCGCTCCCCGCCTGGCCCCTCTGCCCTCGTCCGCGGGCGCTGAGGTCCTCGCCGCCGCCCACGGACGCTGCTATGGTGAGCCCCGTGTTCGGCATGGGCCTCACCGAGATCCTGCTGGTCGGGATCGTCGTCCTCCTCCTCTTCTCGCCCAAGGAGCTGCCGGGGATGATCAAGGGCGTCGCCCGCTTCTACGGCTCGCTGCGGCGGACGGCGGAGGACTTCCGGGCGCAGGTGATGGAGGCCGAGGAGCTCCGCGAGCCGCTCGACGAGATCCGCGACGCCTACCGCGGGACCAAGGCCCAGCTCACCGAGGCCCAGGGCGCCGCCCGCCGCGAGCTCGCCAAGGCCCGCCTCGAGGCGCGGATGGCCGAGCAACGCCTCGCTCGCCTCGCCCGCGAGGAGTCCGACCTCGCCTCCAAGGAAGCCGCCGCCAAGTCGGCCGCGAGCTCGCTCCCCGAGGGCGCCGACGAGGGCCCGCAGGAGGGCGCGGCCCCTGAGAGCGCGGCCCCGCGCCCGCGGCCGACCGCGGCCCCGACCAAGCGCCCGAGCGGCGGCGACGACCCTGACGAGCGCGGCGCCGCCTGAGCCTTGAACCTGGCCTTTCGACCATGACCAGCGGCGCATCAAAGCCCGAGAAGAACGGCCAGGAGGGCCTCGCGGAGGGGCCCGAGGGCGACGTCCCGATGTCGTTCTGGGACCACCTCAGCGACCTCCGCTCCGCCCTGATGAAGTCGGCGCTCGGCGTCTCCGCCGGCTTCGCGATCTGCTTCACCTACGCCACCGAGATCCGCGAGTTCCTCGCCCGCCCCCTCCACGCCGCGTGGGTCGAGGCCGGCCTCAAGGGCGAGCCGCAGCTCCAGGTCCTGGCGATGATGGACGCCTTCATCACCGACATCCGGGTCGCGGTCGCCGGCGGCATCTTCGCGGCGACGCCGGTGATCTTCTACCAGCTCTGGGCCTTCATCTCGCCCGGCCTCTACAAGCGAGAGAAGCGCTTCGTCATCCCCTTCGTCGGCGCCTCGGTGCTCCTCTTCATGCTCGGCGCCGGCTTCTGCTACGGCTTCGTCCTCCCGTGGACGATCCAGTGGCTCTTCGGCTACACGCAGTCGACCGCCGCCGACACCCCGGTGATCTACAACCTCACGCTCAACGACTACATCCGCGACACCACCAAGATCCTCGTCGCCTTCGGCCTGGTCTTTGAGCTCCCGCTCCTCGCGGCCTTCCTCGCCGCCGCCGGGGTGATCGACCACCGCTCGCTCCTCCGCTTCTGGAAGATCGCGGTCGTCCTGATCTTCATCGTCGCCGCCTTCCTGACGCCGCCCGAGCCGGTCTCGCAGATGATGATGGCGATCCCGATGATCATCCTCTTCTTCATCAGCGTCGGCGTCGCCTACCTCCTCTCGCGGGGGCACCGTCGCGCGGCCGCCGAGGCCCTCGCGCGGATCGACGCCGACGAGCGCGGCGAGGCCGACGGGCGCTGACGCTCCGTCACCTCGCCGGCGGCCGTCCACGAGCGCATGGGGGCGCCCTCTGCCCCGAGCGCGCATCTCGCGCGAAAGAATTGCATGGGACTAGGCCAAGGGCGGATTGTTGCCTATTCTCCGGGCCCTATGGCTCTGCCCTCCTCCTTCTGGTCCAAGCTCCTCGCCGTCCCCTTCGCGGCGGCGCTCTTCGCTCAGAGCGGCTGCGTCTGCGGTCCCGGCCCCAACCAGGGCGGCTACGACGAGGAATTCAAGGATCCCCCGAAGTCGCTCCAGAACGTCAAGTTCATCGAGAGCGAGAAGGGCGCCCCCGAGGTCGTCGGCTGCGCCGACGGTCAGCGCGAGGGCTTCGCGGACATGACCAAGCACAAGCGGATCGCCGGCTGCGTCGCCCGCTGGCAGGGCGTCCACAGCCTCCGCGACAAGCCGACCGGTCGCCCCTGCGGCGACGACGGCGACGTCTGTGAGGTCCCCGCCGACGCCTGCGCGCCCGGCTGGCACATCTGCGGCTCCGACGGCAAGAACACCGACCTCAAGTCGCACACCACCTGGCGCGCCTGCGAGAAGGAGGCCGGCCCGGGCAAGTTCGTCGCGTCGATGAGCCACGGCCAGACCGACGAGCTCTGCCCGCCGCCGCCGACCGCCAACACCGAGTTCCCGTGCATGGAGTCGGGCTACTGCTCCGAGCCGGTCTGCTGCGGCGAGGACTGCCAGTACGGCAAGTGCCGCGACGCGGTCTGGCGGGGCAAGACCCGGATCTCGCTGGGCAAGGCCGAGGGCTGCGGCGCCGTCACCTCCGAGCGCAACGGCGGCGTCCTCTGCTGCTACGACGGCCCCGGTGATCCGGCGCCCGCCGGGCAGCCGGCGGCCGGGACCCCGACGGCCCCGGTCGAGAGCGGCGGCGTCGAGGCGGCCCCCGGCGAGACCGGCGGCGCCGCCCCCACGGGCGCGCCGACGGCGGACCCGACGATCCCCGACTCGACCGTCTCGCCGACCGCCGTCCCCGGCGCGGCGCCGACGACCGTGACCGCGCCGGTCGGCGCCGATCCGACCAAGGCCCCCGCGAAGAAGTAGCCGCGACCCGCGGCCCCATCGAACGAGCCGCCGGGCCTCCCGGCGGCTCGTCTCGTTTTTAGTCGAAGCGCGGCTCGCGACCCAGGAGATCGGGGAGCGCGACCCAGCCGGTCTTGCCGTCGTAGCAGACCAGCAGCGAGTCGTCGCCGAGGTGGGCGGCGACGTCCGGATCCTCGATGAGCTCGCTGAGCCGGAGGGCGCCGAAGATCTCGCCGCGATCGAGGAGGAACCAGCGCTTGCGGGTCCGCCGGTGGCGAGCGTGATCGCGGAGGCGATCGAGGGTGCGGAGGTAGGCGTCGATCTCGTCGGGATCCCAGACGCCGTTGCGGTTGCGATCCCAGTGGGTGAGGAGGCTGGCGCCCGTCCCCACCTCCTCGCGCCGTGCGGCCTCGGCCGCGACCGCGTCGCCGATCTCGGCGAGCTCGGCGGCCTCGCGGGTGAGCCCGTGGGCGAGGAGGCGCGCCCGCTCCTCGGCGAGCTTGCCGAGGAGGTGGGCCTCCCGCCACCGCGAGGGCATGAGGTCGAGGCGCGCGAGGATCCAGGGGGTGAAGAGGCCGGTGCCGGGGACCGGGAAGGCCGAGTTGGCGGCGGCGATGATCCCCGCCGGGAAGACCTTGACGAGATCGAAGAGCTGCGCGCGGATCGTGTCGCGCTCCTCCGGGCTGAGCCGCTCGCCGCGGAGGCGCCCGGCGAGGAGCGCCATCACCTCGCGGCTCTCCTGGAGCTCGCCGACGAAGTTCTCCCAGTGGCGCTCGGCGGCCGCCCGCGCCCGGCCGGCGACCCGCGCGAGGAGCCCGGGCGGGCGCTCGAGCACCTCGATCTCGAGCTGGAGCTCGACGAGGACGCTGGCGTCGAAGCCGGCGTCGTCGAGCTCGCGGCGGAGCGCGGCGAGGCGCCCCCAGGCGGGGCCCCCGAGCTCGTCGCTCTGCTCGTCGTGGTCCTCGGCCACGGCCACGGAGCATAGCAAGGCCGGCGGCCGGCGGCGCGGGCATCGGCGGCGATTGACCCCCCAGAGGCGCCCCGGCATCCTCCGGTCGATGTCGCCCGCCCCCTTCCGTCCGCGCCTCGAGGCCATGCTCGCCGCCCTCCGGGCCCACCCCGAGGTCGAGCTCCTCGACGTCCAGGTCCGACCGCCCGCGAGCGAGGCCGCGATCCGCGGGGCGGCCGCGTCGATCGACGCCAGCCTCCCGCCCGAGCTCGTCGCCTTCTACCGCGAGCACGACGGCGTCTTCGTCGAGTGGGGGCTCCGCGGGCAGAGCTACGCCGCGCCGACCGACCCCTTCGGCTGGCCGGACTACGGGCAGCCGCCGGGCTGCATCAACATCCTGCCGATCGCCGAGGTGATGTCGCCGGAGTGGGAGATCGAGAGCCACGTCAACGAGATCTCGAGCGAGCAGCAGGCGCTGATCTTCGGCGCGCCCCTCGATCCCCAGCCGCCGGTGCGCGCGGTCACGGTCGACAACTTCTCCAAGTACAACCACGGCGATCTGATCCTCGGCCCCGATCCGGTGATGGTGGTCTCGACCGATCACGGCGCCGACATGGAGGCCTCCGACTGGCTCTCCTTCGGCGTCTACCTCGACCTCACGCTGGCGATCTTCGCGACCAACCGCTACTACCAGGGGGTCGGGATCGGCTGGTCGCGGACGCCCCAGCGCGTCGACGCCTGGACCGCGAGGCCGAGCCTCGACGATCTGATCGCCCGGATCCGCGAGGACGAGGCCTGAGCCGGTGCCCGCGGGCTCCTTCACCTGCGAGGTCCGGATCCGCGCGCGACCCGAGCGGCTCGCCGCGCTCCTCGGCGACCTCCGCACCTTGGCCGAGCTCCACCCGCTCATCGAGCGGGTCGACGAGGCCCCGCCGCCGCGGCCCGGCGTCCGCCGCTTCTGGATCACCGATCGCCTCCACCTCGGCCCCTTCCGCCCGCGGATCCGCTACCGCGCCGACGTGCTCGCGGTCAGCGACGCGGGGCTCCACGTCGAGGCCTACCAGCGGCCGGCGACCTACGTCACCAACCACACCACCCTGACCCCCGAGGGCGAGCTCACCCGCCTCCACGAGGCGATCACGATCCGCGCGCCGCGGCTGATCCTCGGCTACGCGCTCCGTCAGGCCGAGGCGGCCCACCGCGAGATGCTCGCCCGCCTCAAGGACCTCGTCGAGCGCGCGCCCGCCTGATCGCTACTCGCGCACCAGGCGCGCGCCGGCGGGCCCGTCGGCGGGCGCGGGCGGAGCCGCGGCCGCGGCCTCGTAGCGGGCGTTGATCGCCGACCGCCACTCGAGCATCGCCGCGATCGCGTCGTCGGCGAAGCTCTGGTTGTCGCCTTCGCCGATGATGTTGACGGTCTCGTGGGGATCGGCGTCGACGTCGAAGACCTCGTTGGGCTTGCGGCCGAAGTGGTAGAGGGCCTTGAGGCTCCCCTCGCGCATCGCCAGCGTGTAGTCCTCCTGCCAGCTCGACGCGAAGATCCGGGTGTGGGCGGGGCCCAGGAGGTCACGGCCGGTGTAGGCGGCGTCGTCGATGCCGACGTCCAGGAGGCGGGCGACGGTCGGCAGGATGTCCGAGTTCTGGCGGATCCCGGTGATCCGGGTGCCCGCCTCGCCGAAGCCCGGGCCGCTGAGGACGAGCGGCACCCGCAGCCCCTCCTGGTAGGTCACGCGGTCGTGGCCCGAGACCCCGTGCTCGCCGAAGCCCTCGCCGTGATCGCCGACGACGATGAAGAGCGTGTCCTCGAGGAGCCCGCGGGCGGCGAGGCCGGCGTGGAGCTTGCCGATGAAGCGATCGGTGTAGGCGAGGCAGTTGAGGTAGCGGTTGTAGACGTCGTTGTCGTCGAAGGGCTGGATCGGGAAGCCCGCGGGGACCCCGTAGTCGTGGTGCGGCGTCAGGGTGAGGACGCCGAGGAAGAAGGGCGCGTTCTGGCGATCGATCCAGTCGAGCGCCGGCCCGAGCATGATGTCGTCCTCGAAGCCGAAGTAGCTCGACTCGTCGAAGCCCTCGGAGGGGAGGGTCTCCTTCGACGCGAACTCGGCGAAGCCCATGTTGGCGACGACCTCCGGCCGCGACTCCCAGCTCGCCCGCGCCGGCTGGATGAAGAAGGTGCCGTAGCCCTTCTGATCGAGGAGCTCGGCGAGGCAAGGGACCGGGATCCCGTGGGGCAGCGCCTCGTCGATCGGCTTGACGATCTTCGGATCGATCCCGCAGAAGACCGGCATCAGCGCCTTCGAGGTGTGGGTGACGACCGCGTGGCTCTCCTCGACCATCACCCCCTGGGCCGCGAGATCGACCAGGAAAGGGGTGGTCCCGAGGTCAGGGTCGTAGAGGGTCGTCGACCGGGCCCGCGCCGACTCGAAGACGACGATCACGACGTTGAGCCCGTCGATCCCCCCGCTCTCGCTCGACGAGCCGGAGTCGCTCTCCCAGGAGGTGCCGCTGTCGTCGCCGTTGCACGCCGGGAGGGCCACGAGGGGGAACGTGAGCGCGAGCGCGGCCGCGCGCGCGCGGGGTCCCGTCAGGCGGAGCATCACGAGCAGGGTAGCCCCCCGAGGTAGCCCGCGCACGACGAGAGCGCGCGCAAGGAGGACGCGCTCGACGGCTCGCGCGCGCCTGCGCGGAGGTCCTCCAACGGCGCCTACGCCACCCCGCGCCGAACGATACTTCTATCTACGAGATATATCCATATTGATAAATCGCATATAGCGCCACCCTGGCGCCGCCCCTGGAGGGCTCGCCGTCACATGATCTAACATGATGAAATCAGTAGATTTTTTTGATTTGGCGAGGCCCCGACGTCGCGCTGGCCCGCTCCCTGCTTTCTAGGGGGCCATCGGCCGCCCCGGCGGCATGCAAGGAGAAGCGTCATGGCCAACAAGAACCTCTTTCGTTCGACCGCCCGCGTCCCCGCGACCGACACCCGCAACGAGGCCGGCGGCGTCGCCTACTCCCTCGAGGCCAAGCACGCGCTCGCCCAGTACGCGGCGACCGGCTGCCTGAACAGCACCTACTACGCCGGCGCGGCCGAGCAGCTCGAGAAGGTCCTCGACCTCTGCGCGAAGATCGACCCGACCTTCATCGCCAAGACCGCGGTCTACGCCCGCGAGCGCGGCCTCATGAAGGACATGCCCGCCCTCCTGGTCGCCCACCTCGCGGCCCGCGACGGCGAGCTCTGCGAGCGGGTCTTCGGCCGGGTGATCGACAACGGCAAGCTCCTCCGCAACTTCGTCCAGATCGTCCGCTCCGGCGCGACCGGTCGGCGCTCGCTGGGTACCCGCCCGAAGCGGCTGGTCCAGCGCTGGATCGACAAGCGGAGCGACGACGCGGTCTTCGCCGCGAGCGTCGGCAACGACCCCTCGCTCGCCGACATCATCAAGATGGTCCACCCCAAGCCCGCCACCGCCGAGCGCCGCGCGCTCCTCGGCTATCTCCTCGGCCGCCCCTACGACGTCGCCGCCCTGCCGGCGATCGTCCGGAGCTACGAGGACTACAAGGCGGGCCGCTCCAAGGAGGTCCCCAATGTCCACTTCCAGATGCTGACCAGCCTCCCGCTCGACGCGGCGGCCTGGCGCTCGATCGCCCAGAACGCCGGCTGGCAGATGACCCGGATGAACCTCAACACCTTCGCTCGCCACGGCGTCTTCGAGGATCGCGCGCTCACCCGCACGATCGCGGCGCGCCTCCGGCACCCGAAGGCGATCCAGAAGGCCCGGGTCTTCCCCTACCAGCTCATGGTCGCCTACACCCAGGTGGACGCGGCCGTGCCGGCGGAGGTCAAGGAGGCCCTCCAGGAGGCGATGGAGGTGGCGCTCGCCAACGTCCCCGAGATCGCGGGTCAGGTCTACGTCCTCCCGGACGTCTCCGGCTCGATGCATAGCCCGGCCACCGGCCACCGCAAGGGCTCGACCTCGGTCGTCCGCTGCATCGACGTCGCCGCGCTGATCGGCGCGGCCTTCCTCCGCCAGAACCCGCGCGCCGAGGTGATCCCCTTCTCGGATCACGTGGTCAAGGCGAGCCTCAACCGCCGCGACTCGGTGATGACCAACGCCCAGCGCCTGGCCTCGCTGCCCTCGGGCGGCACCAAGTGCTCGGCGCCGCTCGCCGAGCTCAACCGGCGCAAGGCGACGGGTGACCTGGTGATCTTCGTCTCCGACAACGAGTCGTGGATCGACGGCAACCGGATGCGCTGGCAGGGCACCGCGGTGATGGACGAGTGGGAGAAGTACAAGGCGCGGAATCGCCGGGCCAAGCTCGTCTGCATCGACATCCAGCCCTACGCGACCACGCAGGCGCCGGAGCGCGCGGACATCCTCAACATCGGCGGCTTCTCGGACGCCGTCTTCGACCTGATCGCGGCCTTCGCGCAGGATCAACTCCACCCGGAGCACTGGGTGGGCATCATCGACGGGATCACGCTATGATCCCCGGCGGCCGCGCCCGCGGGCGCGGCCGCCACCCACGATCTCTGGCTGCGAATGCCTGTGGGACTACATCTTGGGGGCGCGAGACTCCTGGTTCGACTCCAGGTCGCCCGACTCGGGCGGTGGTGAAATCGGTAAACACGCGCGCTTTGTGTCTCACAACAACCTCGTCGCAGCCGCCTTTCTCCCGGTCCCGGATGGGGCCACCAATTCCAAACCAACGACCTTTCGGACGCGAATGCTGGCGGGAGTACATCTTCCAAATGTCCCCCTCTCGTCGTCTCTCGTCGCCTCCGAGCCCTCTTCGGCCCCGAATGCAGGTGGGAGTACATCTGGTTTTGCTCTCTCACTGTCTCCTCGTCGGAGCCACCTTCTGATCCGCCGACTCTGGGCGCGAATGCTGGCAGGACTACATACGTAAACCCCTCTTCCCGGTTCGACTCCGGGGCGCTCCGGCAGGGGCGTTGGTGAAAGCGGTATCACGTGGGGATGGACGTCTTGTCGACTCCTCGTCGCGCTCTCCTTTGACCGGCGACGATCCATGATCTTCGACCGTGAATGCAGGTAGGACTACATCACTCTTAATGACGGGGTTCCCGGTTCGAGTCCGGGGCGCTCCAATCACGGGGCGCTAGCTCAATCGGTAGAGCACGGAAAGTCGTCTTGCCGCCCCTCGTCGTGGTCACCTTTCTTTTTCACCTCAGCGCGGACCTCCGCCCGCGCGCCAAGACTTTTGATTGCGAATGCTGGTGGGACTACATCGCTGAAATCGACGGGGTTCCCGGTTCGAGTCCGGGGCGCTCCAATCACGGGGCGCTAGCTCAATGGGTAGAGCACGCTGTCTCGCCGCCTCTCGTCGCAATCAAAACCTATTTCGCCGCTGGCGCCGGCCCGGCGAGCCAGCGCCGCTCGAAGCGCTCGCAGTACGCCACCAGGTTCGGGTGGGCGGCCGCCGCCCGCTGCAGCGGCCCGTCGAAGGGCGGCCGCAGGAGCGCCACCAGGAAGGCGTAGAGGGTCGCGTCGACGACCGCCGGCCGCCCGAGGGGGTGCTCCTCGTCGCCGAGGAGCGCCGCCACGGCCGCGAGGTCCCGCTCCGCGCGGGCGACGATCGCCGCCTCGCCCATCCGCCCGAAGCCCTGGCCGAAGAGCGCCTTGCGGACGCCGCGGCGGGCGATCGGCGGCACCAGCCAGGGGAGCGGGCCCGGCAGGTAGCCGAAGTAGGCGACCCGCGTCCGCGCCCAGTGGGCCGGCGGCACCCAGCGATCCCAGGCGATCGCCCAGTAGAGGTGATCCTCGAGGAGGCGGGTGATCGCGGTCGCCAGGCCGCGCGCCCGCGGGTCGAGGCCGGCGTCGAGGTCGACCCCGCGCTCGGCCGCCAGGGTCTCGATGATCACGCCGGAGTCCGCGATGAGGCGCCCGTCCGCGAGCTCGACGTAGGGGATCTTGCGGGTCGGCGAGCGCGGCAGGCCCTGGATCACCCGCGCCTCGTAGGCGAGCCCGGCCATCCGCAGCCAGGCCTCGACCTTGATGCAGAAGGGGCTGGTGCTCGGCATGCCCCAGCAGGGCGGCGATTGCCAGAGGATGATCGGCGCGGTCTCGGCCATCGCCGGCGACGCTAGCACGAGGCGCGCTCGACCGAGCGTGCGCGCTGCCGCGGGCGGATTTGACCGCGCCCGCGCGGCCTGCCACCCTGGGCCCGCGTGTCGCTCGAGCTCTATCAATTCGCGTTCTCCCACTTCAACGAGAAGGCCCGCTGGGCGCTCGATCACAAGGGGATCCCGCACCGCCGGCGCTCGCTCCTGCCGGGGCCCCATGTGCCGGTGGTCAAGCGCCTGACCGGCAAGACCGAGACGCCGGTGCTGGTCGACGAGGGCCAGGTGATCGCCGGCTCGGCCGCGATCATCGACCACCTCGAGGACCGCCACCCCGAGCGGCCGCTCTACCCGCGCCGACCGGAGTGGCGACGGCGGGCCCTCGAGATCCAGCGCTTCTTCGACGAGGAGGTCGGCGCCGAGGCCCGGCGGGCCTTCTTCCTCGACTTCCTCGACGACGGCGCCTACGCGGCCCGCTGCTTCGCCGCCGCCTTCGGGCCGGCGACCCGGGGCTTCTACGCCCTCTCCTTCCCGCTCACGCGGATCATCATGCGAAAGCAGATGGCGCTCGAGCCCCGCTTCGCCGAGCAGGCCCAGGCGGCCCTGCGCCGCGGCCTCGACTTCGTCGCCGAGAACGCGGGCCCCGACGGCTTCCTGGTCGGCGACGCCTTCTCGGTCGCCGACCTGACGGCGGCCTCCCTCCTCCAGCTCGTCGCCTTCCCGCCCGAGGCGCCCCCCGGCCTCCCGGAGCCGCGCTCCGCGGCGCTCCAGCGCTGGCTGGGGCGCTGGCGCGAGCACCCGGGGACCGCCTGGGTGATCACGACCTACCGGACCCACCGGCCGGCGTCGGCCGAGGTCAAGGAGTGAGCGACGCAGGCGCGCGCCCGGGCCTCGTCGCCAGCGCCGCCCGCTGGGGGCTCGCGCTCGGCAGCAGCGCGCTCGGCCTCGGGGCCGCGGTGATCACCCACCCCGCCTCGCCCGCGCTCGCCCACCGGATCCTCAAGGCGACCGCGGCGATCGGCCAGCGGATCTTCGGGCTCGAGGTGGTCCTCGACGATCGCAACCACGGCGCCTACGACGACCCGCCCTACGTGATCGTCCACCTCAACCAGACCAGTTTGATCGAGAACTTCCTCCACGCCTGGTCGGCGCCGATCCCCTACCGGATCATCGTCAACATCGAGTTCCTCCTCCTGCCGATCTTCGGCTGGGCGAACCTCGGGCTCGGCTCGCGGGTCGTCGTCCGCCAGCGACCGAAGCAGGCGAAGCGGGTGATCCGGCGGGCCATCGACGACCTCAGGCGCGGCGAGAGCTACCTGATCGCGATCGAGGGCCGACGGAGCCCCGACGGCGCGCTCCAGCCCTACAAGAAGGGGGCCGCGGTGATGGCGATCGAGGCCCAGGCGACGATCCTCCCCTACATGACGATCGGCGCCCACGAGCGCCTGCCGGTCGGCGAGTGGCGGGTGCGGCCGGGGCGGGTCGACGCGATCCTCCTCGAGGCGATCCCGACCCGCGGCCTCACCTACGACGACCGCGACGCGCTCCTCGCCCGCCTGCGGGCGCTCGCCGAGCGCGAGCTCGCGGCCCACCGCGCCGCCTCTTCCGGGCGCTGAGCGGGCGACGACGCGCTCCGCTCGCGCCCGGCGAGGGCGAGGCCAGGGCGCGGCTAGAGCGACTCGCAGGCCGGCGTGGTGCCGTCGAAGATCGTCTCGGTCGGGCAGGCGTCGATGCCCGAGCAGCCGCAGAAGCCGAGGTCGGTGCACACGTCACCGTTCGCATCGGCGCAGTCGCCGTCGCTGGCGCACTTGCAGGTGCCGTCATCGCAGACCGAGGTCCCGGCGATCCCCGCGCAGTTCGCATCGGTCGCGCAGCCGCAGAAGCCGGTGTTGACGTTGCACTTCGGGTAGTTCGGCGCGAGGCAGTCGCCGTCGGCCTTGCAGGGGACGAAGCAGTAGCCGTCGGGGTGACAGGTCGCGTTCGGGTTGCCGCAGACCGTGACGTCCTGCCCGCCCGGGTAGGTCTTGCGGGTGATCTCCTCCATGTTGAGCGTGTCACACATGATGAAGTCGTTGGGCCCGTAGGCGCAGACCCCCGCGCCCTCGTACTCGATGCAGAACTGATTGGGGCAGTCGTCCGGACCGTTGCAGGGCGTCGCCCAGCCGCTGAAGAGCCCGAGGCAGTACGACTCGGTGCAGGCGCCCTGGACAACCGTGCAGACGCCGTCCTCGCAGGTGAAGCCCATGTCGGCGCCGTCGATCGTGCAGTCGCCGTCGCCCTGACAGTGCTCGAGGCAGAAGGAGCCGCCGGAGCCCCCGCCGGTGGTCTCCCCGGTGGTGTCGCTGCTCGTCGACCCCGACGCGGAGGCCGACGCCGAGCCCGAGGCGTCGGTGTCGGTCGCCGACGCGCTCGCCGACGCGCTCGCGCTCGCCGAGTCGGTCGCGCTCGCCGACGCCGACGCGCTCGCCGTCGCAGTCGCGCTCGCCGACGCCGACGCGCTCGCGGTCGCGCTCGCCGACGCCGCGGTCGACGCGTCGCTCTCGCCGCTGCTGTCATCGCCGTTGCAGGCGAGGCCGAGGCCGAGGAGGGCGACGAGGAGGTGCTTGGGGATCTTCTTCATGGACATGGACATGGTCGCGGAGCTCTCGGGGTTGTGAGGCGATCGTCTGTCTAGCGGTCGATGCCGCCGGGGAGGAGGAAGGGGTAGGGGCGCCGCCGGACCTTGCGCTGCCAGGCCCGGTCCAGCCGGCGCAGGCGCTGGAGGAGCGCCCAGTCGCCGGCGTCGCTCTTGTAGTAGCGATCGACCTCGTCGCGGGTCAGCGCCGGCGTGATCGCGGCGTTCGCCCGGGCGAGGAGGGGATCGATGAGGTGGACCAGGCGCTCCTTGTGGAGGTTGCCGAGGAGGTCGAGGACCACCCCGCGCGGCTCGTAGTACTTGTCGAGGATCCCGCGGAGCATGAAGCGGCGGACCAGCCCCCGCAGCGCCCAGGGGAGCGACGCGAGGAAGAGGCCGAGCGGCATGCGCTCGCGCCCCTCGGCGTCGCGGAGCATCGGCGTGGTCACGTCGATGTAGCGGAGCTCGCCGTCCAGGAGCGCCCAGTTCGAGAGCTGGCCGTCGAGCCCGCAGGTCGGCGAGACCGCCCCGAGGATCGCCGTCAGCACCCGCTCGAAGAGCGCGACCGCGGCCGCCTCGTCGAGCCCGCGGAGCACCTTGGGGAGGAGCGCCGCGCCGTCGAAGCGGGGCTGGATGCAGTAGATCGCCACCGCGCCGTCGGCCCGCGGCCGCCGCTGGAGGCCGCTGGCGACCGGCGTCACCCCGCCGGCCGCGAGCACCTCGAGGTACTCGGCGAAGCAGGCCGCGTAGGCGTCGATCGTCGCCTGATCGCGGAAGAGCGGGAGGCGCTTGCAGGCGAAGCTCTGGCCCCGCGACTCCCAGGAGACCACGCACGAGATCTCGCCGTAGCCGAGGATCTCGAGCGCCGACTCGTCGCCGCTCTCGATCGCGTGGGCGACCGCATCCTCGAGGCGCACGAGGTCGGCCTCGTCGAGGTGCGCGGCTTCGACGCTCACCCGAAGACCCCCCGGATGATCTCGATGATCGCGTCGGCCTCGTCGTCGCTGATCGTCAGCGGCGGCAGGAGCTGGAGCACCGAGGTGTCGTTGTTGGCGTAGAGCGCGAAGATCCCGCGGTCAAAGAGCATCCGGGTGGCGACCATGCCGGCGCCCTCGGCCGGGAACTTGAGGCCCATGAAGAGGCCGCGGCGGCGGAGTTCGAAGGGCGCGCCGGCGAGGCCCGCCTCGAAGCGCTCGCCGAGCGCGTTCACCCGGTCGAGGAAGCCGGGGGCCTCGATCGTGTCGAGGACCGCGGTCGCGGCCGCGCAGCCGATCTCGGCGCCGCCGAAGGTCGAGATGTGGATGAAGGGGTGCTCGTCGAAGAAGCGGTGGAGCTCGGGCCGCATCAGGGTCGCGGTGATCGGGTAGATCCCGCCGCTCAGGCCCTTGCCGACGACGACCATGTCGGGGTGGACGCCCTCGTGCTCGTAGCCCCAGATCGCGCCGGTGCGCCCGAGGCCGGTCTGGACCTCGTCGAGGATCAGGAGCGCGCCGCGCTCGCGGCAGAGCTCGCCGATCCCCGCGAGGTAGCCGGGGGGCGGCAGCGGCATCCCCAGGGTCGCCGGGATCGTCTCGACGATCACCGCCGCGGTCTGATCGTTGATCGCCGCCTCCATCGCCGCGAGGTCGCCGAAGGCGAGCTGGCGGAAGGCCGGGAGGTTGGGGCCGAAGGGCTCGCGGTACTGGAGGTCGCCGGCCGCCAGCGCGAGGCCGGTGTGGCCGTGGTAGCCGCCGCTCGCCGAGATCACGCCCTGGCGGCCGCTCTGCGCCCGCGCGACCTTGATCGCCAGGTCCGCCGCCTCGCCGCCGCTGACCCCGAAGACGACGCCGGTGAGGCGATCGCCGGTGGTCGCCGCGAGGCGATCGGCGAGGCGCGCCCGGTGACCCGAGACCAGGTGGTGGTTGCCGATGTCGAGGTGCCCGAGCGCCCCCTGGACCGCGGCGATCACCGCGGCGTTGCGGTGGCCGAGGTTGAAGACGCCGCCGTTGCAGTGGCAGTTGTAGAAGGCGCGGCCGTCGAAGGCGTCGTCGAAGGTCGCGCCGCCGCGCTCGCCCATCACCACGTCGATCTGATAGCGCTCAAAGGTCGCGACCTTGCCGCGGTTGACGTGCTCGGCGAAGGCGACGAAGGTCGCCTCGCGGGAGGGATAGGGCTGCGGGGGGCGCTCCATGGGGACCTCGATACGCCCCCGCGAGACCGCGCACAAGGGCGATCGCCGGCCCCGCGGGGTGAGCGTCCGCGCTTGCCCTCGGCGATCGCATCCCCGACGATTCGGTCGCCTCCGAGATGCCCTCGACGACCCGCTCACGGCCGACGCGACAGGTGATCCGCGGCGACTTCCAGACGCCGCAGGACCTCGCGGACGAGGTCTGCGCGGTCGTGGCCGCGGCGATGCCGCGTCCGCGCGCGGTCCTCGAGCCGACCTGCGGGCGGGGCTCGCTCCTCGTCGCCGCCGATCGTCGCTTCGGCGAGGGCGCCTGCCTGGTCGGCCTCGAGCTCGACGACGACCACCTCGGCCAGGCGGCGGCTGCCCTCGCCCACCGCGGACCCGACGGTCTCACGCTCCTCCATGACGACATCTTCGCGGTCGACCTCCCGGGCCTGGTCGCGGCCCAGGCCGACCCCCTGCTGATCCTCGGCAACCCGCCCTGGGTGACCGCCGCCGGCCTCGGCGCCCGCGACGGGGCGAACCGGCCGGCGCGCGCGGGCGCCGAGGGGCTGCGGGGGCTCGACGCCCGCACCGGCCGCAGCAATTTCGACATCTCCGAGTGGATCGCCGCCCGCCTGATCGAGGCCGCCGGCGGGCGCCAGGCGATGATCGCCCTCCTCCTCAAGACCGCGGTCGCCCGCCGCCTCCTCGCTCGCGCCTGGGGGAGCGGGCTGCCGCTGCGCGACCCGGCGATCCGCCGCGTCGACGCCCGCCGGCGCTTCGGCGCGGCCGTCGACGCCTGCCTCTTCACCGCCTTCACCGACCGCCCGGGCGCGCGGCGCTGCCCGGTCTACGCGGGGCTCGACGCGGCGACGCCGACGGCCGTGCTCGGCCACGCCGACGGGGCGCTGATCGCCGACCTCGACGCCCACGGGCGCGCGATAGACCTGTCTCCTGAGACAGGCGACGAGGACGCCTGGCGCTCGGGCGTGAAGCACGACTGCGCCGCGGTCCTCGAGCTCGCCCGCGGGGCCGACGCGGGCCCGCTGGTCAACGGCCTCGGCGAGGCCGTCGACGTCGAGGAGGCGCTCCTCTACCCGCTCCTCAAGGGGGCGGCGATCGCCCGCGGGGCGCGCGTGGGCGGGCGCGTGGGCGGACGCGAGGCGGAGCGCTGGCTCCTCCTCCCGCAGGCCGCGCTCGCCGACGACACCGCCGACCTCGCCGCCCGCGCGCCGCGGGCGTGGGCCTACCTGAGCGCCCACGGCGACGCCCTCGATCGCCGGCGCTCGTCGATCTACCGCGGCCGCCCGCGCTTCGCGGTCTTCGGCGTCGGCCCCTACGCCTTCGCCCCCTGGAAGGTCGCGATCGCCGGCCTCGGCCGGTCGATCGAGCCCCAGGTCGTCGGCCCCCGGACGGGACGACCGGTGCTCTTCGACGACACCGTCTACTTCCACCCCTGCCGGAGCCCGGAGGAGGCCCGCCTCAAGCGCGAGCTCCTGGTCTCGCCGCCCGCCCGCGACTTCTTCGCAGCGCATGTCTTTTGGGACATGAAGCGACCGATCACCGCCGGCCTCCTCCGCCGCCTCAGCCTCCGCCGGGTCGCGGCCGCCCTCGGGCGCGCGCGCGAGTACGACGCGACGGTCGGCGAGCGCGACGGCTGAGGGCGCCCGCGCCCCTCGCGGCTCCCCGCGACGAGCGGCTCCGGGTGCTCGGCGAGCGGCGAGCGGCGCGCGGAGTCGGCTGCGCGTCGACGGCGCGTCTTGCTCCACGATCGGCCGCCTTCACCTGCCAGCGGGCCGCGCAGGCCCCTCCCCGCTTCGTCGGCTATCGTCTGGGGATGCTGTCCTCCCCCCGCGCGCTCGCCCTCGCCTGCCCCCTCGCCCTCGCGCTCCTCCCCGCCTGCGGGATCTTCGGCGGCTGGGACGACGACGGCACCGCCGGCGACGATCTCCCGCCCGGCTGGTTCACCGAGACCGCGTCGACCAGCGCCGGCAGCATCGACAGCGGTTACGACACCTTCGACACCTACGGGACCACCGAGGTCAACGACTCGTCGATCGAGCCGACCGGCGCCGACGACGATCCCGAGGCCGGCTGCCCCTGCGCCCCCGGGACCGACCTCATCTATGTCCTCTCGGACAGCGGCACCCTCTGGAGCTTCGACCCCCAGGACCTCCACTTCGCCCGGATCGCCGACATCAAGTGCGGCGGGATGAAGAGCACCTTCTCGATGGGCGTGAGCCGGAAGGCGCGGGCGTGGGTCCAGTACCAGAGCGGCGACCTCTACACCGTCGACCTCAACGACCCGAGCGATCCGATCCCCTGCCTCGACCCCGGCTTCGAGAACCAGAACCCGAAGTTCCCCAACTTCGGGATGGCCTTCGTCGCCAACAGCGTCGTCGATCCCTGCGACAAGCTCCACGCCCACTCGGCGATCGCCCCCGACGTGATCGGCGAGGGGGTCGGCGCCCTCGGGGTGATCGATCCCCAGACGCTCGAGCTCAGCGAGATCGCGCCGATCGACTACGGCTGGGGCGAGCTCACCGGCACCTCGACCGGCCGCCTCTTCGCCTACCAGGGGAGCGCCCCGCCGCTCCTCTCGGAGTACGACAAGGGGAGCGGCGAGCTCCTCGACGTCCTCCCGCTCCCCCAGCTCTCGAGCGACTCGGCCTTCGCCTTCGCCTGGTGGGGCGGCGACTTCTACCTCTTCCACGACCCGAACCTCTTCGGCAGCTACTCCGAGGTCTGGCACCTCGACTACGACGAGAGCGACGGGATGGGCCAGGCGATGACCAAGATCATCTCCCAGGCGCCGATCCGGGTGGTCGGCGCCGGGGTCTCGACCTGCGTCCCGGCGGGGCCGGTCTAGCGCCTGCGCCCCTCGTCTGCGATCCTCCGGGCTCCCAAGGAGGGGATCGATGAGCGAGCAAGAGCGAGTGAACGGTGCGGTCGGCTGGGTCGATCTGACGGTCGACGACGCCGACAGGGTCGCGGCCTTCTACGAGGCGGTGGTCGGCTGGACCCGCCACCCGGTGGCGATGGACGGCTACGATGACTTTGCGATGTTGCGGTCCGACGGCGAGGCCGTCAGCGGGGTCTGCCACGCCCGCGGCTCGAACGCCGGGCTGCCGGCGGCCTGGCTCATGTACGTCAACGTACCTGACCTACAGGCCAGCCTCGATCAGACGCGCGAGCTCGGCGGCGAGGTCCTCCACGGCCCGCGCTCGCTCGGCAGCCACGGATCGATGGCGGTGATCCGCGACCCCGCCGGGGCGGTCCTGGCGCTGATGGGGCCGCCGAGCTAGGCACCGCTACCGCCAGGCCAGGAGGTCGGGGTGATCTCCTTCGCCCACATGTTCTCGTAGACGTCGGGCGGCGAGGTGTCGAGCGCACCTCGCCGCAGCCGCGCCCGCAGCCACGCGGCGACCCGCCCCGAGGTGACGGCCGGCCCGTTCGGGTAGTCGTGGCTGTCGAGGAGCACAAAGTTGAAGCGCGGCCCCTCGCCGTCGGCCCGCTGGGCGACGACGACGAAGAAGGTGTAGTGACCGCGCTCAATCTGCTCGCGGAGCATCCAGCGGTAGAGCACGCCGTCGACCCGCGCCGGGCGTGAACCCCTGCGTGGGAGCGTCATCGGCGTGCTCGCGGGGCGGGCTAGCGCCGGCGGCGGAAGCCGACCAGCGCGAAGAGGCCGACCAGCGCGAAGCCGCCGCCCGAGGGCGAGGTCGTGCAGGTGCAGCCGATCTCGGTGTCGTCCTGGCCGCCGGTCGCCGAGTCGGAGCCCGCCGTCGCCCCGGTCGCGCTCGAGGCCCCGGTCGCGCTGCCAGCCGTACCGCCGCCGCCACCCGAGGTCTCGCCGCCGCCGCCGGTCCCACCGTCGGTCCCGCCGGTCCCGCCGCCGGTCCCGCCGGTCCCGCTCCCATCAGTCCCGCCGGTCCCGCCGTCGGGCATCGGCGCGGGCTTGCCGACGCCGACGCCGACCTCGTCGGCGTAGGCCTCGTTGCCCCCGAGGTCGATCGCCTTCGCTCCGAAGATCCACTGGCCGGTCGGCATCGAGACCTTGAACTCGTAGGGCGGGCTCAGGTCGAGGCCGCCGTCGACCTCGTCGCCGTTGAGGATCAGCTGGACGCCCTTGATCCCCCAGCCGACGTCCTGGGCGTCGACGACGATCGTCATGTCCTGGGTCGGGCCCGGGTACTCGGTGCCGTCGCCGGGGTCGAGGATCGCCACGGTCGGCGGCTCGGTGTCGGGGGCGGCCGGCGCCCCGCACATCGACGAGAGGCTCTCGGAGGTCGGCGAGGGCTCGCAGCTGGAGGTCCAGACCCCGCCGCCGGCCCCGGGATCGAGCGGGAAGAAGCCGCACTCGCCGGTCGGCTGCCAGTTGCCGAGCGCGTCGTGACACGGGGTGACGTCGATCCCGGTCTCCTGCTCGATCCAGCCGATCCCGTTGTGCATCATCGAGTAGTAGCCGCCGGTCCCGCAGGCGCCGCCGTAGGAGGTGATCCCGAAGACCCGCCAGGTGTCGTCCGCGGGCGCGCCGTACTTGCCCTTGTCGAGCTTGACGAAGACCGGGCCGCCGGAGTCGCCCTGGCACGAGTCCTTGCCGCCGCCGCCGATGAAGGCCTCGTTCTTCCCGGTGATCTGGTTGATGGTCGTCGTGACCTCGCGCTTGATCCCGTAGGGGCCGTTGTCGGCGTTGCCGAAGCCGACGATGGTCACCTCGGTCCCGGGCTTGAGGATGTCGGTCTCGCAGCCCATCAGGATCGGCACGAGCTGGACGTCGGTGACCGGCTCCGCGAGCTTGCAGACCGCGAAGTCGTTGCCGTTGCCCGGGCCGCCGCCGGGGTAGGTCTTGCACCACGCGGTCTTGACCGTTCGACCGACCCCGCCCTGCACGCTCTCGCCGAGGCGGATCTGGTTGTAGCCGGTGCCGCAGTGGGCGGCGTAGATGACGACCTCGGGGTGGACGAGCGTGCCGGTGCAGGCGCCCTCAAGCGACACGGTCGTCGGCCAGCCGCAGGTCGCTACCTCGGTGCCGCCGTAGATCCCGTCCGGGGTCAGGTCGATCGAGAACGCCAGCGGCTCGTCGGCGGCCGCAGACGGTGAGAAGAGGAAGAAACTCGCAAAACTCGCGCAGACCAGGGGCAGCAGGGGTCGCATTCCTAAACTTTCGCATGCTCCTACCCACACGGCAATGCTCCCACACCCGGGAGATGCCGGCAGAATCCAGCCGTGAGAACGTGCGAACGGTCACAATCTCGGCCGCCGCGCGCGCCGCCCCGGCGACCGCCGGAAGCTTGCTACCGTGACGCCTTGATCCCCCTCTGGGGACCTGGAGCCTGACCATGAAGCTTGTACATGCCGCCATCCTCGCCCCGGCCGTCCTCGCCCTCGTCGGCAGCGGCTGCCCGACCTACGTCGAGACCAGCGCGACCGCCGGCGACACCCAGGACACCAGCTCGTCGACCAGCGGCGACGCGAGCGCGAGCGCCAGCTCGACCTCGACGAGCACGTCCGAGGGCAGCGGCAGCGGCGGCGAGACGACGGGCGGCGGCGGCCCCGAGGTGCCCGAGGCCTACGGCGAGTGGCTCAAGCGCGAGCCCCCCGGGGCGCTCTGCTCGAACGGCTCGCAGTACAAGTTCTTCGTCAACTTCTCGGAGACCTCCGACAACCTCCTGATCTACCTCGAGCCCGGCGGCGCCTGCTGGGACTACGAGACCTGCTCGGGCTCGACCTCGCTGGGTGCGGCCAACCCCGACGGGATCCCCGACGCCCACATGAAGAAGTACGCCGACCTCTCGCCGATCCTGCGGCGCGACGTCGAGGACAACCCGGCCCGCGACTGGAACCTGGTCTTCATCCCCTACTGCACCGGCGACGTGCACACCGGGAACAAGACCATGATCTACGAGGATCCGGAGGGGAAGAACCCGCCGCTCACCTACATCCACAACGGCCACAACAACATCATGGCCGTCGTCGACTACCTCAACACCCAGTTCCCCCACGTCGGCAAGATGATGCTCACCGGCTGCTCGGCCGGCGGCGCGGGCTCGCTGATCAACTACTACTTCTTCCGCAACGGGATCGAGGGCGTCGACCGCGGCTACCTGATGGACGACTCCGGGCCGATCTTCCCGAGCAGCGGCTACTCGGGCCCGCTCCACGCCAAGATCCGCGGCTCCTGGGACGTCGATCCGATCCTCGAGTCGATCCCCGAGGGGGCGGCGATCAAGGACGACTTCGGCAACCTCAACGTGATGCTCGCGTCGATCTTCCCCGACGATCGCCTGAGCACGATCTACTTCAAGCGCGACTACAACTTCTCGCGCTACTCCTACGAGCGCTTCTACCCCGACCCGAGCAAGGAGCAGACCCTCTCCTACTGGGCGAAGGACTCGGCGCTCCTCACCGAGCAATACGACGAGCACGAGAACCTCGCCTACTACATCCCCTACTGGCGGGAGTTCAACGACTCGCACTGCCTCGGGATCGTCTCCTACCTCGACACCGACATCCCCGAGCTCGACATGACGCTCCCGGGCTTCATCGATCAGCTCCTCGACGACGACGCGCCGCTCGAGAGCTACGAGGAGAGCGACCAGCCGGGGGAGGACCTCTAGAAGAAGACCCGCGACTCGAGGTAGACGAGGAGCGGCGAGAGCCCGAACTCGGAGCCGAGCGCGAAGGTCCCGGCCATCGGGTCGACGTCCCGGAGGCCGCGCCCCCAGGGGACGAAGAGGCCGAGGATCAGGTCGGACTCGTCGGCGACGTTGTAGGCGAGGGAGAGGCCGGCGAGGCCCGAGCCGTCGTTGGCGTTGACGATCCCGAAGGCGGCGGCCCGGAGGATCGGGACGACGTCCATGCCGACCGCGGCCGCGGCGTAGTGGCGCGCGAGGTAGGGGACGGTGTCGACGTAGATCTCGGGGGCTCGGTCGAGGTAGGCGCTGGCCTTGGTCGCGCCGTCGGAGATCAGCATGTACTCGGCCGAGATGCTGGCGTTGTGCCAGGCGAAGGCGACGTTCGGGCCGCCGACGGCGCGCACGTAGATCGGCAGGTCGTCGTCGCCGTGGCCCTTGCCGTCGCGGTCGGGGAAGCCGACGTGGAACTCGGCTCGCAGGCCGATCGGCCCCGCGTCGCCCTGGGCGGAGCCGCCGACCGCCCAGCGCTCGGCGAGCTTGCCCCCGAGGACGCCCCACTCGAAGCCGCCCGCGACCAGCCCGGCGCGGGCGAAGGCCGCGCTCCGCCCCCAGGTCGGCGCGCCGTCGGCGTCGTAGCCGAGGACGCCGACGACGTCGACGGTCGCCAGCATGCCGGCGGCGACCGAGACCCGGAGGGCGTCGACGCCGGGCTTGTAGATCCGGTTGACCGCGGTCGCCGAGAAGGGCGCGAAGAAGTCGTTGGCCGCGAACATCCCGGTGACGCTGTAGTTGACCGGGAAGCGGCCGACGTCGATCTTCACGGGCCCGGCGCGGACGCTGGTCGCCGCCCGGTCGAGGCCCATGGTCCCGCGGATCGCCCCGTTCTCCCAGAAGGTCCAGCGGAGGTAGCGGGTGCGGTAGACGCTGTCGGTCGCGCCGGCGCTGGTGAAGGCGCCGCCGAGCGATCCGAGCGGCGAGCGGGCGAGGTCGACGAAGCCGTTGACCTCGAAGGAGACGTGGCGGCCGGCGTCGGCGTCGACGGTGATCCGGCCGACGGCGACCCCGAGGGCGTCGTCGCCGTTCGGGAAGACCAGCGGCTCGTCGGGGAAGTGGAGGTAGGCGCCGGTGAGGCGGAGGCTGCCGCCGAGGATCTGATCGACGCTCTGGCGCTCGTCCTCGGCGAAGGTGTCGGCGGCCTTGGCCTCGCCCTCGCCCCTTGCTCCCTTCGCGCCGGCCTTCGCCCCGCCCTTCGCCCCCTTCGCAGGCGCCGACGCCCCGGCGTCGAGGTCCTTCGCCTGGTCGGAGAAGCCGGAGCCGAGGGCGTCGAAGTCGAAGTCCCAGCCCTCGTCGTCGCTCGCCTCGCCGGCCTCACCGGCCCCAGCGCGCTCGTCGGCGGCGCCGGCCCCCCTCTCCTCGCCTGGGCCAGCCTGCGCCTCGGCGGGCACCTCCCGGGCCGCGGCCGCCGGCGGCGCGACCTCGACGAAGTCGGCCCCGCGCTCGCTCGGCGTGACCGGCGGCCCGCCGAGCGCGAGCGCGAGCGCGAGGCTGCCCGGCGTCACTAGTCCCTCCGCTCGTCGCTCTCGATCTTGCCGTCGACGAGGTGGACGATCCGCCGCGCGCGGGCCATCACCCGCGGGTCGTGGGTCGAGAAGATGAAGGTCACCCCGCGCTCGCGGTTGAGCTTCTCCATCAGCCCGAGGAGGAGCTCGGCGGTGGTCGAGTCGACGTTCGCGGTCGGCTCGTCGGCGAGGGTGACGGCCGGGTTCGAGGCGATCGCCCGGGCGATCGCCACCCGCTGCTGCTGGCCCCCGGACATCTCGTTCGGCCGCCGGCGCTCCATCCCCTCGAGGCCGACGTCGCGGAGGAGCTGGCCGACCCGGGCAGCCCGCTCGGCCGCCGGCACCCCCTGGAGGCGGAGGACGAGCTCGGCGTTCTCGTAGGCCGAGAGCACCGGGATCAGGTTGTAGGCCTGGAAGACGAAGCCGATCCGGTCGCGGCGGAGCCGGCTCTGGGCGCCGCGCGAGAGCTTCGCCAGGTCCTTGCCCTCGAGGAGGACGCGCCCGGAGGTCGGCGTGTCGAGGGCGCCGATGACGTTGAGCGCGGTCGTCTTGCCGGAGCCGGAGGGCCCGGTGAGCGCGAGGAATTCCCCGCGCCGCACCTGCAGGGAGAGGCCGCGGAGCGCGTGGACCTCGATCTTCCCCTGCCGGTAGGTCTTGGTGATGTTGTCGAGCTCGACGATGACGTCGCCCGCGGGCTCGTCGCTCAGCTTCTCGGCGCTCTCAGCCATGATAGGGCTCCTCAGACGATGCGGATGGTCTCGACCGGCGCGACCCGCCCGGCCCGCCACGCGGGGTAGAGGCCGGCGGTCATCGTCGCCAGGAAGATCGCGGCGGCGATGATGAGCGCGTGCGGCCCGTAGATCCTGACGTAGAGGATCGGATCGACGCCGACGCCGGCGACCTCGACGCCCTCGGCGATCATCTTCGAGTAGTCGAGGCCGACCGTGCTCAGGTAGTGGTAGGGGTAGGCCGTCAGCAGGACCCCGGCGAAGAGGCCGCAGAGGGCGATCCAGAAGCTCTCCCAGATCACGAGGGCGAAGAGCTGACCGGAGGAGAAGCCGATCGCCGCCATGATCCCGAACTCGCGGAGGCGCTCCATCACCGAGACGAAGAGGGTGTTGAAGATCCCGGCGGCGATCAGCACGGTGATGATCCCCTCGAGGATGACCGTGCTGGTCGTCTTCATGGTGATGAAGCCGGCGAGGTCGGGCTGCGCCTGATCCCAGGTGAGCACCGCCGCCCCGTCGGCCTCGCCCGCGAGGCGAGCGGCGACCGCCGCCGCGTCGCGGTGGTCGTCGACGAAGACCGCGAGCTGGGTCGCCTCGTCGGGCGCGTAGCCGAGGAGCGCGCGGAGGCGGTTGATCGGCATCAGGCAGATCCCGCCGTCGATCGTCGGCGAGCCGGTGCGGACGATCCCCGAGACCCGGGCGAGCCCCGAGGCGATCTCGCCGCGCTTGTCGGTGACGGTGATGACGACCTTCTTGCCCATGCCGACGCCGAGGTTCTCGGCCATCGTCGCGCCGAGGATGATCCCCTTGTCGTCGGCGCTCTTGAAGAGCTCGCCCTCGGCGAGGGCGTCGATGATCCGCAGGGTCGTGTCGTCCTCGATCGCCGGATCGATCCCGAGGATCATCGCGCCGGTGCTGTTGGCGCTGGTCGAGAGCATGGTCGCGCCGCTCACCCGGACGACCGCGCGCTCGACCTCGGGATCGGCGAGCGCCCTCTCGCGGAGCGCCGTCGCCCCCTGGACGCTCTTCTTGAGCGACGGGGTCTCGGCGTAGTCGGGGTGCTGGACGACGACGTGGCCGCCGCCGAGGCTGGCGGCGTGATCGATCATCGACCCGTAGGAGGAGTCGCCGATCCCGGTGAACATCACCGCGAGGAGGACGCCGAAGGAGATGCTGAAGAGGGTGATCACCGTCCGCCGGCGGTTGCGCCAGATGTTGCGCCAGGCCAGGGTGCTGAGTCGTGGGCCGTGCATCGTGGGCTCGTCAGTGGTGGTGGATCGCCTCGAGGGGCTTGACGAAGGCCGCCCGCAGCGCGGGGTAGAGGACGGCCAGGAAGATGATGATCGTCAGCGCGAGGATCGGCGTGGTGTAGGTCGAGGCGTCGACCTCCGAGCGCCAGGTCGAGTCCCAGGCGATCCCCATCAGCGAGAGGTTGCCCATCGACGCGAGGTCGAGGCCGACCCGGGTCATGTAGAGGTTCACCGGGATCGAGAGGGCGACGCCGATGAGCACGGCGAGCGCCGTCTGGATCAGGGTCTCGAGGAGGATGAGGCGGAGGACCGCGCCCGGGCCGACGCCCAGCGCCTTGAGGATCCCGAACTCGCGGATCCGCTCGAAGACCGCCATCAGCATCGCGTTGAGGACGACGATGCCGATCGCGATGTAGACGATGACGAACATCACCATCATCGCCGAGCGGCCGGACTCGAGCATCGACGCCATCGCCGGCATGATCGCCTTCCAGCTCTTGGCCTCGAGGCCCGGCGCGAGCTCGGCGAGCTTGGCGAGCGCCTCGCCCTCAGGGAGCCCCGGCGGCGTCCGGACGATCACCTGGTGGGCCCCCTCGGGGAAGACCATGAGCTCGCGGAAGGCGTCCTGGGTCATGAAGACCGTCGCCCGATCGACCGGATCCGAGACCCCGCGGAGGATCCCGCGGACGTGGTAGAGGTCGTTGGCCATCGATCCGTCGGCGGCCTGCGACAAGACGACGAGCTCGTCGCCGACGCCGACGCCGAGGGTCTTGGCGAGGCGCCGGCCGATCACGACCTCGTCCGGGGCCGCCGGATCGATCCAGGTGCCGGCCTGGAGCTCGCGGTAGACCCGCGAGACCTGGGCGTCGTGGGCGGGATCGAGGCCGCGGAGGAGGATCCCCGAGGAGTTGTCGCCGGCGGCCGCGAGGCCGGAGCCGAGGAGGCGGGCGGAGGCCTTGTAGCCCGCGCCCTCGAGGCGATCCACTAGCCCCTCGGGGTCGTCGATCGTCGTGTAGATCGACGGGCTCTTGCGGTAGCCCTCCGGGAAGATCTGGGCGTCGCCGACCTCGAGGTCGACGACGTTCCGCTCCATCCCGTTCATGTAGCCGGTGACCAGCCCGGAGTAGAAGATCATCACGAAGAGCGCGAGGCTGGTCGCGCCGATCGTCACGCCGGAGCGCCGCGGGTTGCGCCATACGTTGCGCCAGGCGAGCTTCAGGGTGTCCATGCCGCGGCTCCTCGGGGCTCTCTTGGGCTCTCTCGGGCTAGATCGACTGGAGGCGCTGGAGGGTGAAGAAGGAGCGCTCGAGGCCGACGTTGAACTCGATCTTCGCGTAGCGGATCTCGGTGTACTCGCCGGGCTTGTCGAGCGGGGTCATCCGCATCCGCGCCGGGAAGGTCCGATCGCCGAGGGTGCGGAAGTCGGAGAGCTCGAGCTTGCGCGCCGGGTTGCCGTCCTCGTCGTAGAAGATCTCCTGGGCCGGCATCAGGTCGCCCTGGCGGATCATGATCTCGATCTTCCCCCAGACCACCGGCGCGTCGGGCTTCGGCGTCAGGGTGATCAGGTAGGTCGCCTCGCCGTCGATGATTGGCCCCTCCGCCGAGTCGGCGGTGAACTCGTCGGCGAGGCGGGTGCCCTTCACCAGGTCGTCGTTGGTGAAGTGCGAGCCCATCCACGAGCCGCCCATCATCGCCCCGGTGATCTTGATCGTCCGGCCGGTCTTCGAGAGGTAGGTGAAGAGATCCTCCTTGGCCTTGAGGGTCGCGGTCCCCCGCTCCTTCTTCGGCTCGAGGATCCGGACCAGCGAGTAGTCCTCGCCGAGCGACCAGGACTCCATCGCCATCGACCGGGTCCAGTGCTTGGTCGAGACCTTCATCTGCATCAGCCCGTGGCTCGACTCGCCGCGGTGGAGGTCGTCGACCCGGTTGAGGAGGTACTCGACGAAGCCGGGGTCGCCGGGCTTCGGGGTCGCCGCGGCCACGGCCTCCGCGGGGGCTGGCGCGGCCTCGCCGGCGATCGCCAGGGCCGGCAGGGCCGCGAGGAGGAGCGCCCCGCCGAGGAGCCCGAGGTGCGCGCGTCGTGTGTGTCCGGTTGCCATCTTCATCCCTCCTTCGAACCAATCCCGTCGATCACGAGCTCGCCGATCCTATCGGCCAGGCGCTCGATGCTCATCCCCTGGCGGACGTGATCGACGCGCAAGAGTGGCGCGACGTAGAACACCGTGGACATCGCCGCGATCCGCTCCCGCATCTCGTCGGCGCTCCAGCTCCCGGGGACCGCCGCCGCCAGGAGCTCGCCGAAGATCGCGAATTGATCGCGGCTCGCCTGGGCGAGGAGCTCGGGGTTGAGCTCCGCCATCACCGCGCTCAGCTCCTCGTCGCCGCCGACCAGGCGCGAGAGGAGCGGCGAGCGGGCGACCACCACGAGGGCCGTGCTGACCCAGCGACGGAGGCGCTCGCGCGGCGGCAGGGACTCGTCAAAGAGGCTGCTGAAGGCCGCGAGCGAGCGCAGCTTCTCCCAGGCGATGGTCGCCACCAGGACGTCGATCTTGCTCTCGAAGTAGAGGTAGAAGGTCCCCTTGGCGATCCCGGCCCGCCGGGCGATGTCGCCGATGCTCGCCTTGCGGTAGCCGTGGGCGACGAAGAGCTCGCTGGCCGCCTCGAGGATCCGCCGCCGCTTGCGACCGCGCGGGTCCTCGGGATCGATCTCGCCGACCAGCTCGGCGAGCCGGTCCTCGACCGACTTGAGGCTCATCCCAGGCACTGATGACCAAATTACCCGAATCGGTCATTTGGTCAAATCGGCCATTCGTCGGGATTCTCACGGCCTTGCGGGCCTGCGCGATCGCGCGCTCGGAGTCGACGCCTGCGACGACGCCTCGACCCTCCTCACCTGCCTCTACGGCCACCTCAGCGCCCTCTCCTGCGCCGAGAGCTGCCAGAGCGAGGGCGCCTTCTCGGGCGCCTGCGCCGGCGACACGCCGCATGCGTGTGCAGCGAGGCCGATGAGCCCGGCTGCGGCGGCTAGCCGATCTTCTTGCTGATCCGCACCGTGATCTCGGGCGCGTCGCCCGAGTCCGGGACGATGAAGCGGGTCCGATAGGTGTCGCCGAGATCGTCGGCGAGGTAGAGGACGGTCTCGCCCGGCGGCAGGTAGAACTTCTCGTGGGCGGTGTCGCCGGCCCCGCCGAGGTCGAGCGACGACGCCTTGCACTCGGCCGTCAGCTCGGGGCAGGTGTAGAAGCCCGGGCTCGCGTACTCGTAGGCGCTCCCCGGCGGCAGGTCCTTCTGGTTGACGAAGAAGAGGTAGGGCTTGTTGTCGGCGCCGCGGCGGTAATAGAAGTCGAGCGGGTCGTTGTTCTTCCAGTAGTCGCCGAGGATCAGGTCGGAGAGCTTGGCCGCCTGCTCCTGGAGGTAGGGGCGCGCCGCCTCGGCGATCGCCGTGCCGGAGACGCCGATCTCGATGTCGTGGAGGGTGAAGGCGACGTCGGCGCTCCCCTCGGGGATGTCGCCGTAGGGCGGGGTGTGGAGCGCGACCTGGGCGACCTCGTTGATCAGCTCCCAGACGTACTGGTCCTTCGGCGGGTTCCCGAGGTTGAGGAAGACGTCGTAGATCGACCAGCCGGGCGGCGAGTCCGGGTAGTCGCCGTTCGGGCCGATGTAGACGTGGGCCGAGCAGATCCCGAGGATCTTGTAGCACTTGTCGAAGATCCGCTCGCCGAAGCGGTAGCGGGCGCCGCGGACCACCAGGTGCTCGAGGAGCCAGGGATCGATCGCCCAGGCGGACCCCGGCCACTTCTTCTTCACCTCGTCGAGGTTCTCTGGGAGGTTCTGCTGGCAGGCGTCGTCGCCGACGCAGGAGTTGATGAACTGGCCATGCTCGTAGACCGCGAAGCGCATGTCGACGGTCGGGTTCTCGACGACCCCGGTGATCGAGAACTTCTCGGGATCTTCGAAGTCGAACTCGAGCTCGTCCTCGTAGGTCGGGCCGGTGTTGTCGACGATCGTCGACATGTAGCCCTTGCCGACCGAGAGGTCGATGCCGTCGAGGAGCTTCATGTTCGACTCGGCGCTGACGTTCATGCTGAAGTCGGGGCCGAGGACCACGCTCTTGGTCGGGAAGTTGGGGTCGACGAGGCCGGGGTGGTCGCCCATCGGCCCGAACTTCTCGCCGAGCGACGCGAGGTCCGAGAGCGCGTCGTAGAGGGTCACCGGCAGGGTCTTGCCGTCGCCGCCGATCGCCGGGTGGGTCGCCAGGAGGTCGTCCTGGATCGCCTTCGCCATGTTGCCGGTGTCGATGAACTCCTCGGTCCGCGGGAGCCCGAGGGACTCCGCGAGGATCTGGGCGAAGCCGCCGCCGATCCCGAGGAGGTCGGCGAGCTCCTGCATCCCGGCGATCGACGTCCCCTTCACCTTGGAGTTCGCCGGGGTCATCGTCAGGAGGCGGACCAGCGAGTACTCGGCGCTGGTCTTCCAGGTGTTGTCGGGCCCCTTGAAGGACTGGCCGAGCGGGGTCAGGCCGCAGTCGTGCTTGGGGTCGGCGGAGTCGAGCTTCCACGAGTCGCCGCAGGCCGCCTTGATCTCGTCGAGGGAGTTGACCAGGAGCGGCGTCGAGTCGACCTCGACCAGGAGGATCTCCTTCGAGGTGTCGCCGAAGAGCTCCTCGACCTGCTCGCGGTTCATCATCAGCGAGAGGGGCGGCACCGGGTTGTCGTTGAGGCGGAGGACGAACTCGGTCTCCTCGTCGAAGGAGCCGCCGCCCGAGTCGGTCTCGCCGCCCGAGTCGGTCGCCGACGCGGACGCGGACGCGGACGCGGACGCGGACGCCGACATCGACGCGCTCGCCGAGAGGGTCCCGTCGGTGTCCGTACCGCCGACGCTGTCGTCGCCGCAGGCAGCCGCGAGCAGGAGGAGGGAGACGGGTCCGAGGAGCGAGCTACGCCGGATCATCGCAACCATCGACGCTATCACAGCCCCACGGAGCGCGTAAGGGCCGCGTCGCCGGCCGCGGGCGCCAGCCTGGATACACGGCGTTTCGGCCCCCGAAAACGATGAGGGCGCCCCCACAGGGACGCCCTCATGTCTCTCCGGGTGAGCCCGGGCTACCCGAAGATGTTGATGTCCTCGCCGTCGGCGACCATCAGCGGGAACATCCGCCCGTACTCGTTGTCCTCGATGCCCGCGAGGCGGCGCAGCGACCGGTGGACGTGCTTCGGCTCGAGGCGGATGCCGCCCGGATCGAGCTGGAGCGAGCTCGGGTTGATCGTCATCGGGTTGTGCCCCGCATCGCTCGCGCCGATCACCCGGTTGCCCGGGATCCCCGCGCCCATCAGCATCATGCTGGTGACCGACCAGTGGTCCTTGCCGTTGCCGTCGTTGTAGCGCGGCGTCCGGCCGAAGTCGGAGCCGACGAGGACGACCAGCTTGTCGGCGACCCCCTGGCGATCGGCCTCCTCCCAGAGGAAGTCGATCATCTGGAGGAGCGAGACCAGGCGCGGGATGTGCGACTGATCGTGGTTGCCGTGGGTGTCGTAGCCGCCGATCGACATGTTGACGGCCGCGCAGATCCCCGCCTTGTAGGCCGCGAGCGCGACCTGGGCCTGCCGCTCGTTGCCGTTCTGCGAGAGCATGTCGGGGAGGTACTCCTGGAGCTTCTTGAGCTCGTTGGAGCCGGTGCGGGCGGCGTAGAGCATGCCGATCGCGTGCTTGGTCCGCGGCAGGTACTCGATCGACTCGAGGTGCGTGCGGCGGTCGTCCTGGGCCGACTTGATCAGCTCGGCCGCCTTGGCCGAGTGGAAGGTCGTCATCTCGTCGTTGGGATCCCGACGATCCGGGTAGGCGATCCGGGCGAGCGCGTTGGTGTTGCCGCTCCGGGTGCGGGCGACGATCCCCATGGTCTCGTCGTAGCCGCCGAAGGAGAGGTAGGCCATCGGCAGCTCCTTGCTCGCCGACGCCGCGACCAGCGCCCCGAAGCTCGGGAAGCCCTCCGCGAGGCGACCGCACATGCAGTGACGGATCCCCGAGTCGTGGCCGTTGGTCTGGGTGTCGACCCCGTTCAGCACCATCAGCCTCTGGTAGTGCTTCTCGAAGAAGAGCTGGTAGTAGTTGTCGTAGCCGTCGTCGACCATGTTCCCCAGCGGCGCGAACTTGATGTTGCCGGCCGTGAGGATGTCTGAGGTCGCGTACGAGCGGTTGAGGGCCTCCGGATCGTCCGGGAAGGCGTAGCCCTTCGGGTCACAGAGCGAGGTCGGGTCCCACCCGCCCATCGCGTTGATCAGGACGTAGAAGGGCCCGCCGTACGTGGCGAAGAGCGGCTCCTTGCGCTTGCCGGTGATCGGATCGCGGGTGGGATCACCACCGAAGACCCGGGGAGAGACGACGCCGAGGCCGGCGAAGGCTGCGAGGGAAAGAAATTTGCGGCGGTCCATGGCTGCCTCCTACTCGTGCAAGAACCGATAGTCAGAGAGCAGATAGGACATCACGCCCATCCAAGCTCGGATCGTGTAGTCAGGATCGGAGGTGACCCTCCGCTCCTCGGGAAGCGGGTTGCCGGTCCACCAGTCGTTCTGGGCACCGCAGGCGCCGAGCGACTCGCCGTAGGTCATGTCGGCGACGCCCAGCTTGCCGTCCTTCCAGATGTCGATCCAGAGCGCGTAGGTCCGGTCGATCTGCGGGTCGTCGAGCTCGAGGCGCTCGCCGAGGACGTGGTGGTGGAGGTACTGGATGTTGGCCTTGATCGAGTCGATCACCGCCGGGATCGCGTTGCCGTTGTCGTCCTCCGGGAGCGAGGTCGGCTCGACGAAGGGGAAGAGGAGGCGATCCGGGGGCAGCTGCGAGAAGTCGCGGGCGGTCACCCAGCAGGACATCTCGTTCGACATGCGGGCGGCGATGTTCGCCATGATCCCGTTCGGCTCCCGGATCCGCTCGGTGATCGAGTCGGAGTCGATGCCGCCGTAGAAGATCCGGTACTCGTTGCCGCTGAGGAGGTAGTCGGTGCTGGTCGGGTTCTGCCGCCAGGGGTAGCCGGTGACCGCCTCGATCTTCCGCGAGAGCTGCTCCGGCGGGAGGAACTGGGCGGTGCCGATCGCCGAGTAGCTCGCCGCCTTGTCGTCGGGGATCGCCTCGCGGGCGTTCTTCGCCCGGAAGAACTCCGACTTGACGAGCTCGCGGACGACCAGCTTGAAGTCGTAGCCGCTCTCGTCGAAGGCGGCCGCGACGTCCTTGATCATCATGTCCTGGATCTCGAAGGCCTTGTGCTTGCCGAGGTAGTCGGGGTCCTCCGGATCGTTGGGCTCGTACATCACCTCCTGGCCCGTGAGCCCGGTGAAGACGGTCTGGACGGTCGCCACCCCGAAGAGCGGCTCCGCGGCGATCTGCTGGGCGAGCCAGACGTGGGCCGTCTGGAACTGGTCGAAGGGGACGGTCTGGTCCTTGTAGCCCGGCACCCGCATGTCGGGGTACCAGCCCTCCTCCGGCGGGGCGTAGCGGCCCATCGCGTCGAAGTTCATCATCGCCCCGGCGATCGGGTCGATGTTCTCGTGGCAGACCGCGCAGTTCGGGTTGTTCATCGTCGGGTTGTGGTCGGCGATGCTGGTCGGGTCGATCGGCCGCTCGGCGAGCCGGAGGATGTCGGTCGCCAGGAAGAAGCGGTAGATCATCCGCGACCGGTGGCGGTTGCGGTTGGTGTCCGTCGTCGGGAAGCGGATGTTCCAGATCGTGTCGGAGATGATGCCGGCGTGCGGGTAGGGCGTCCCGTCCGCGAGCTTCATCTTGCCGGCCTGGAGCTCGTCCGGGTCGGTGGCGTCGGCGAAGTTGAGCGCGCCGCCGTCGATGCCGGTGACCCGGCCGATGTCGAGGCCGAAGCTCTTCGCCGAGTAGGGCGTGAAGACCATGTAGTCGGCGGTCAGCACCTCGGTGAAGGGCCGGTTGTTGCGGACCACGTACTTGACGAGGTTGACCCCCGAGCGGGCGACGCCGATGTTCGACCACGAGGCGAGCTGATCAGCCTGGCCGTCGAACCAGCGGCGGGTCGGGAAGTCCTCGTCGTAGAGGAGATCGATCGCCGCGGTCCCGCCGACGTAGCGGTCGGTGAGGAAGAGGTCGTTGTACCACTCGCCGAGGCGGGTGTAGAACGGGTCCTCCTCCATCATCGCGTCGAGGACCGGGTCGAGCGAGTCGATCCCGAGGCCGCGGACCTGCTCGTACTCATCCTGGGTCGGCAGGCGGCCGACGAGGGCGAGCGAGGCCTTGCGGAGGGTCTCCTCCTCGTCGAGGAGCTGGACGTCCCCGAAGTACTCGCCGAGGTCGACCGAGTTCTCGCACTCGACCGGGTTCTCGAGGCGCTCGATCATCTCCTCGATCTGCTTGTACTGATCCGACTTCTTGTCGAAGAGCGTGCCGCCCTCGTGGGAGACCCCGTCCTGGGTCGGCTTGATCAGCAGCAGCTTCCCCTGCCCCTCGACCTCGTAGCGCGCGAGATCCGAGAGGACGCGGAGGTTCGCGTCCACGTATCCCGGGTTGGCCGAACGCTCGAGGACAAACTTCGTCGCCTTGGCTGCGCCCTGGCTGTTGTGACAGCTGACGCACGTGTCCATAAAGACAGTTGCCTTGGTCCGGAAGAACTCATCGTTCGAGACGCACTTGCCGGTCCCCTCGCACGCCGCGAGCCCCATCGACATCGAGGCTCCGGCGAGCGCGGTCACGGCGAGCCTGCTGGCGCGGCGTCGTGCTCTTTGTTTGTTATGCGACCATCCCATCGTCGGCTCCTAACTTCCCTTCAAGCAGCTCGACCCCCCGTCGGCACCGTTGAAGTAGACAGCATCCTACATTCCCCACCGTCTGCATCGCAACCTCGAATTTGACGCTGCGTTGGGGTTTGGGGGCACCAAGCCCGCGAACCGGTGTGGCCGTGCAGACCTCCAGGCGCGCGCTTCGAGGCGCTGAAAGTGACAGCGCCACCGCGCCGTCATCGACGCGGTGGCGCATCCTCGCGCGGGCCCTCGGCGAGGGGCGTGATCGCTAGGGGCCGGTCGTTCCGGTCGTCCCCGTCGTCCCCGTCGTCCCCGTCGTCGTCCCCGTCGTCCCGGTCGTCGGATCCATCCCGGTCGTGCTCGTGCTCGTGCCCGTCGACATGTCGCCGGTGGTCGTCGTGTCGCCGGTCGTCGAGGTCGAGGTCGAGGGATCGGTGGTGTTGCCGTTCGGCTCACACTGGCCGTTGTCGTTGTTGCAGTCGTAGCCGTCGCCGCAGCCCGGCCCGCACTGCCCGCCGCAGGAGTCGCCGCCGCACTCGCGGCCGCCGCACTGCGGCACGCACTCGCACGCGAGCCCGTCCTCGCTCGGCGCGTAGCCGTCGATGCACTCGCAGCTCGCGCCGCCGCCGCTCTCGACGCAGGTGCCGTAGCCCGAACAGGTCTCGTCGTAGCAGGCGCTGGTGTTGAAGGCGAGGTAGCCGAGGGTGTTCACGAGATCCTGGGAGCCGACCTCGACCTGGACGACGATCGGCGAGTCGGCCTTGCCGAGGAGGAAGGGGATCATCGAGAGATCGACGTTGGCGCCGGTGAGGGAGAGGGTGATCGTCGTCGTGCCGGTGGTGCAGCCGGTGGCGATGCTCGCCCCCTGCACGCTCAGCGGCTTCGGCTTGAAGGCGCAGTAGGCCCCGCCGTTGAGGTCGCGGTTGTTCTCGCCGTTGAGATCGTAGGCGGTGAGGACGAGGTCGACGAGCGAGATCCCACTCGGGGTGAAGGCGAGGTGGAACTCGTTGGTCGTCACGCCGCCGGCGTTCGCCTCGTCGGGGGTCATCGCCAGCTGGGGATCGTTGATCGCGGCCATGGCCGCCCCGCCCTTGGCGGCGGCGATCGTCCCGAAGGCGCCGATGTAGCCGATCGCCTCCTCGCCCGATCCCATCCCGTAGGTGTGGACCTTGGTCGCGTCGCCGGGCTGGTGGAGCACCGTCGGCTCGCTGACGTCCTTGAGCTTGGAGAAGGTGACGGTCGCCGGGATCTTGAGCTTGAGATCGGTGGGCTCGAGGAGGTAGGCGTCGCTGACCTGCTCGTAGGAGGAGCGCGAGAGGTTCGCGTCGGTCTGCGAGATCTTGACGGTCCGGACCGCCCCCATCGCCCCCGGCGGGATCACGACGGTGACGTGGTCGACGTGGATCTCCCCGCCCTCGGGGCCGATCATCGCCTCCGAGGCGTCGCCGCAGCCGACCGCGAAGAGTAGCGAGAGAGAGACGACGGGACCCGCGAGCGCACGGAGATACGAAGACCAGGTCATCATGGCATCCCAGCGTATCCTGGATCGCCGCGGGCCTCTATAGCTCTGTCGCAGCTTCGCTTACGTCATCTCCGTGCCGCCGCTGAGGTCGACGAGCCACAGATCCGGGCGCATCGCCAGGGTCGGCCCCGAGGCCTGCGTCGGCAGGGGGGCGCGGAGGAGCTCGCCGAGCAGGTCCACCCAGGGACCGCACTGGTCGAGGATCCACGCGTCGCTGGTAGCGACCACGGCGCTCGTCCGCGCGAGGACGGCGTCCGGGTTGACGACGACCTCGGCTCGCCACCCCCACCCGCGCCGCTCGGAGACCTCCTGGAGGTACGCGCGGAGGCGCCCGCTGCTCGACACTGGCCGATCGAGGTACCAGACGATCTCGTGCGCGCCCGCGCTCGCCAGGAGGCGGCCGAGCGCGTCGACGGCGAAGCCGGTCTCGAGGACCTGACGGTAGGCGCCGTGGACGCTCGCAAGATCGCGGTGGGCCCCGTCGACGCCGACGATCACCGTTCCGTGGGAGAGCGCCGACTCGACGGTGATCAGCGCGTTGAAGCCGTCGATCGCCAGGGAGCGACCGGCGAGCGCGGCCACCCCGACCCGCCGACGACGCCGATCCTCGGCCGCCGCGCTGGTCGCCGACGCCCGCCGCACGGCCTTCCGCTGGCGGGCGCTGAGGTCGTGGCGATCGCCGACCAGCTTGAGGGCGGCGTCCTCCGTATAGCCATGGTCCAAGAGCCAGGTGAGATCGACGACCGCGGCCCGAAGCGCCGGGCGCTGGTCGGCGGCGAAGAGGTGATCGTCGTCGGCGACCCGGCCGCGCCGCGGGCGGGGCTCGCTCATCGCCGCCCCCGTCCGCGCGCGCGCGCGCGGGTCGACGCCCGGCCGCGGGGGGCCGCCAGCGGGGCGATCAGATCGGCGGCGCGCTCGGGGCTCGGGGACATCTGCACCTCGTCGACCTGCATACCAGAGGCGGTGACTTCGGCAAAGATCGGCGCTTGACAGGGGCCTGGGCGCCGCCCAGTATTAGTGTCGTTTTCACACTAAGAAGCCAGCGCAGAAGGACCCGACGATGAGCGCTCTCAACCAGCTCTACGGCGAATCGCTCGCCCTCCTCACCGATCTCTACCAGGTGACCATGGCCTATGGCTACCACCGCCTGGGGATGAGCGAGCACGAGGCGGTCTTCCACCTCTTCTTCCGGCGCGCCCCCTTCAAGGGCGGCTACGCGATCGCGGCCGGCCTCGACCTCGTGATCGATCTGATCGAGCGCCTCCGCTTCAGCGAGGCCGACCTCGAGTACCTCGGCGGGCTCACCGGCAACGACGGGCGCCCCCTCTTCGACCGCCCCTTCCTCGACCACCTCGCCGGGCTCCGCTTCACCTGCGACGTCGACGCGGCGCCCGAGGGGAGCGTGGTCTTCGCCCACGAGCCGCTCCTCCGGATCCGCGGGCCGATCATCCTCTGTCAGCTCCTCGAGACGCCGCTCCTCAATTTGATCAACTTCTCGACGCTGATCGCCACCAAGTCGGCGCGGATCTGCGAGGCCGCCGGCGACGGGCCCGTGCTCGAATTCGGCCTCCGCCGCGCGCAGGGGATCGACGGGTCGCTCTCGGCCGCCCGAGCGGCGGTGATCGGCGGCTGCGCGGCGACCTCGAATTGCCTCGCCGGCCGCCTCTACGAGATCCCGGTCAGGGGCACCCACGCCCACTCCTGGGTGATGGCCTTCGACGGCGAGCTCGAGGCCTTCGACGCCTACGCCCAGGCGATGCCGAACAACTGCGTCTTCCTCGTCGACACCTACGACACGCTCGAGGGGGTCAAGCACGCCGTCGAGATCGGCAAGCGGCTGCGATCGCGGGGCCACGAGATGGTCGGCGTCCGCCTCGACTCCGGCGACCTCCGGGGGCTCAGCGTCGCCGCCCGAGCGATCCTCGACGAGGGCGGCTTCCCGGGCGCGACGATCGTCGCCTCCAACGACCTCGACGAGTACCAGATCACCGAGCTCCGCTCGAAGGGCGCGGCGATCGGCGTCTGGGGGGTCGGCACCCGCCTGGCGACCGCCTACGATCAGCCGGCGCTCGGCGGGGTCTACAAGCTCGCGGCGATCCGCGGGCCGGGCGAGCCGTGGAGCTACCGGATCAAGCTCTCCGAGGAGGCGATCAAGATCTCGAACCCGGGGATCCAGCAGGTCCGCCGCTTCCGCGGCCCCGACGGCGCCCTCCTCGGCGACCTCATCTACGACGAGGAGCTCGGCCCGAGCGGCGACGGGGTGCGGATCGGCGGCGGCGAGGCGATGACGATGGCGGGCGCGGGCGAGGATCTCCTCGCGCCGATCTTCCGCGGCGGCGCCCGGGTCTACGACTCGCCGTCGGTCCTCGAGATGCGGGAGCGCGCGCGCGCCGAGCTCGCAAGCCTGGCGACGACGACCCGCCGCCTCGCCTCCCCGACCCCCTACCCTGTCGGCCTCGAGGCCCGCCTCCACGCGCTCCGCGAGACCCTCATCGCCCGCGCCCGCGGCCAGGAGCGAGGCGCCGGATGAGCTTCACCTACGAGTACCCAAGGCCGGCGCTGACCGTCGACTGCGTGGTCTTCGGGGTCGACGAGGGCGGCCTCAAGATCCTCCTCATCGAGCGCGACATCGAGCCCTTCGCCGGGCGCTGGGCGCTCCCCGGCGGCCACGTCCACATCGACGAGGAGATCGAGGACGCGGCCCGGCGGGAGCTCGAGGAGGAGACCGGCGTCGACAAGCTCTTCCTCGAGCAGCTCTACACCTTCGGCGCGGTCGACCGCGACCCCCGCGGCCGGGTCGTCACCGTCGCCTACTACGCGCTCGTCCGCCTCGCCGACCACCGGGTGCGGGCGGCGACCGACGCCCGCGACGCGGCCTGGTTCGCCGCCGACGCCCTCCCGCCGCTCGCCTTCGATCACGCGAAGATCGTCGAGGTCGCCCGCGCGCGGCTCCGCGGCAAGGTCCGCTACGAGCCGATCGGCTTCGAGCTCTTGCCGCGCAAGTTCACCCTCAGCCAGCTCCAGCGGCTCTACGAGATCGTCCTCGAGCGGCCGCTCGACAAGCGGAATTTCCGCAAGAAGATCCTGGCGATGGAGCTCCTCGTCGAGCTCGACGAGCACGAGACCGGCGTCGCCCACCGGGCCGCCCGCCTCTACCGCTTCGATGAGCGCCGCTACCGGCGGCTGGTCCGGCAGGGCTTCAACTTCGAGATCTAGACGGATACCTTCTCAAGAGAGAGAGCGAGACGAGCCGATGCGCGCGCTGATCCTGGTCGACCTCCAGAACGACTTCATGCCGGGGGGCGCCCTCGCGGTCGCCGACGGCGACGCGGTGGTGCCGGTCGCCAACCGCCTCCAGCCCGCCTTCGAGCTGGTGGTCGCCACCCAGGACTGGCACCCGGCGGAGCACGGCTCCTTCGCCGCCAACCACGTCGGTCGGCGGCCCGGCGAGATCATCGAGCTCGGCGGCCTCCAGCAGGTGCTCTGGCCGGTCCACTGCGTCCAGGGGAGCGCCGGCGCGGCCTTCCACGCCGACCTCGACACCACGGCGATCGATCGGATCTTTCACAAGGGGATGGACCCGGAGATCGACTCCTACTCCGGCTTCTTCGACAACGGCCAGCGGCGCGCGACCGGGCTCGCCGACTACCTGCGGGCGAAGGGCGTCCAGGAGCTCTTCGTGATGGGGCTGGCGACCGACTACTGCGTCAAGTTCACCGCCCTCGACGCCGCCCGCCTCGGCTTCCGCACCCACCTGGTCGCCGACGGGTGCCGGGCCGTCAACCTCCGGCCGGGCGACGGCGCCGCGGCGATCGCCGAGATGGCGGCCGCCGGGATCGAGGTCGTCGCGTCGACGACGATCCGCGGGTGATCGCGCTGGCGCCCTCGCGGGCGGCGATCTGTGGCATCCTCCGCCCATGGCAGGGGAAGGTTTCCGCGATCACGTCGTCTGGATCACCGGCGGGGGCTCGGGCATCGGCGCCGCGATGGCCGTCGAATTCGCCCGCGCGGGGGCCGACGTCGCGGTCTCCGGCCGCCGCGCCGATCGCCTCGACGCGGTCGTCGCGGCGATCGAGGCCGAGGGGCGGCGCGGCCTCGCCGTCCCCTGCGACGTCAGCGACGACGCCGACGTCGAGCGCGCGGTCGCCGAGGTGATCCTGGCCCTCGGCAAGATCGACGTCACGGTCGTCAACGCCGGCTTCAGCGTCATGGGGACGATCGAGTCGCTGCCGATCGACGCCTGGCGCCGGCAGTTCGACACCAACGTCTTCGGCGCGGTGTCGACGATCCGCCACGCCCTCCCCGCGCTCCGGGCGACCCGCGGGCGGATCGCCCTCATCGCCTCGGTCTCGGCGATGCTCGCAACCCCCAAGGGCGGGCCCTACACCGCCTCGAAGTACGCGCTCCGGGCGATCGGCCAGACCCTGGCGATCGAGCTCGCGGGGAGCGGGATCACCTGTACGCTGATCCACCCCGGCTTCGTCGCCTCCGAGATCGCCCAGGTCGACAACGAGGGCCGCTTCGACGCGAGCCGCAAGGATCGCCGCCCGGCCGGCCTGATGTGGCCCGCGGAACGAGCGGCGCGGGTGATCGTCCGGGCGATCGCACGCCGGCGGCGCGAGTACACCTTCACCGTCCACGGCAAGATCGGCGGGTTCTTCGGCCGGCACACGCCCGGCCTCGTCCACTTCCTGGCGACCCGCTTCGGCAAGCGGCGCTGAGCTCCGCGCGCTCTAGCCAGGGTGTCCTGGCGAGGCTAGAGTCCGGCGATGAACGATCGACTCCGTGTCCCGCGCTATTGCGAGACGTGCGGGCTGACGCTCGAGGCAATTGAAGAGCACACGATCGAGACATTGCTTCCAGAGAAGAACACGGGGCGAGCGTACGAGGTGGGTGACACGATCAAGCTGCCAGGCACGGCCGTCGCCATCGCTCGCTCCGGATTTCGGCCGGGGTTCCGCGAGATCGATGACCTCGACGACCTGTGGTTCGTCCTGCTTTGGCGTTGTCAGTCCCCCGGGTGTGGGGCCGACAACGGGCTCAGCCTGCACATCCGAGGGTCTGTGCTGGTCGCCGCCGAGTCCGCCACGCTGGGTCGCGATGCGCTCTGTCGAGCGCACTTCCTCGACCAAGAGATCGGCAACGGAGAGGTCCAGAGGGTCTATCGTCGGGTCTACCCGGACGAGGATGACGACGTGGTCGCGTTGATGCAGCTCGAGTGGATGCTTCAAGACATCTGTGCGGGTCGCTACGACGACGGCGAAGGCGACGCGACCTCGACGAGCTAGGCGGGCGGCGAGGCCGGGCTCGGGCCGAGGCCTCCGCCGCGACCTCGGCCCGCATGCCGGGCCGCGGTGATGAAGATGTCCGAGTAGACACCTCCATGATCGCGGGGTGTCACTGCGTGTGGAGCGAGAGGACCCGGACGCAGCGCCCCTCGTCGCCGAGGTCGACCACGAGGTTCGGGACGCCGCCGACCCAGCCCTCGGGGAGGCGCCCGACCGCGAAGTAGAGGTCCTCCGGGCCGAGATCGAGGCCGCCGAAGCCCCCCTCGATCGAACGCCCGGGACCGAGGATCGCCTCGACCTCGGCGCGGGTCATGCCGATCAAGGCGGCCGAGGCGATGCACTCTCCGACCACCGCCTGCGCCTCGGCGTCGACGCCATCGCTCGCAATCACGCGCTCCGACCACGTGCGAAGCACCCTGCACGCCGCGAGGTGATCCCGCGGCTCCGCGTTCGTCGCGGACGCGGCGGCCGGCCGGCGCGCGGCCACGACCTCTCCGCGCTCCACGCTCGTGCTCGGCGAGGGGCCGCCCCCGCCACCGGTCGAACAGCCGAGCGCGCAGCTCGCGAGGAGGCTGGCGATGATCGTGAGATCCGCGCTCGATCGCATGCCCCGATGATGCCTGAGAATCCGCCGCGTAGAGCGACGCGTCCCAGCTCGGCGCGAGCGTCGAGATCGATCGCGCGAAGCTCCCAGTGGGGGAAGTCCCCAGAGACAGCACAGGAAGCTATCGCCAATGGCCGACGTCACGCGACGTCATGCCTCTGCGGAAGGATCCTCGGCCGCTGACACGTCGCTCGCCGCAAAACAATTTGTGCGCGTAGCTCGCGGCGCCCAATCGCATATCCTCCCAACGTGTCCAATGAGTTCTTGGTCGTCGCGATCGGCGCGTCGGCCGGTGGTTTGCAGGCGCTCGAGGAGTTCTTCTCGACGATCGCCACCGATTCGCGGGGCAGCGGCGCCGCCTACTGCGTCGTCCAGCACCTCTCGCCCGACTTCAAGAGCTTGATGCCGAAGATCCTCGGCCGCCACACCAACCTGACGATCGAGGTCGCCGAGGACGGGATGCCGATCGCCGCCGGGCACCTCTACCTCAACCGCGCCGACCACCACATCGTGATCGAGGAGGGCGTCTTCCGCTTCCGCCCGAAGGAGCGCGGCGTCCGCTTCCCCATCGATCTCTTCCTCACCTCGGCCGCGGCGACCTTCGGTGATCGCGTCGTCGCTACCCTCCTCTCCGGCTCCGGCAGCGACGGCTCCCGAGGGATCGCCGCGGTCAAGGCCGCCGGCGGCCAGATCCTGGTCCAGGACCCCGAGAGCGCGGACTTCGACGGGATGCCGAACGCCGCGATCGCTACCGGGATCGTCGACGGGATCGGCACGCCACAGGAGCTCGCGCACCGCCTCTTGGCGACCTTGCGCGGCGATCGAGGCGCTGCCGATGCGTCCGCGCCGCGGGGCGCGAGCTGGCCGCCGCGGTGGTTCGACGCCTTCGATCAGATCCTCCGCCTCCTCCACCGGCACTCGGGGATCGACTTCGGGAGCTACAAGGCGGCGACGCTGGTCCGTCGGGTCGACCGCGTCCTCGGTCTCCATCAGATCTCGCTCCCCGACTACCTCGACCTCCTGCACCGCGAGCCGAGCCTCCGCGACGCGCTCCTCCGCGACCTGCTGATCGGCGTCACCTCCTTCTTCCGCGACTCGGAGGTCTTCGGCGCGCTTGATCGCGAGATCGTGCCCGCGCTCCTCGGCGCTCGCCGCCCGGGCGATCCCCTCCGCCTCTGGGTCGCCGGCTGCGCGACCGGGGAGGAGGCCTACTCCTACGCGATCCTCCTCACCGAGGCCTTCTACCGCCGCGGCGAGACGCCCGACTTCAAGATCCTGGCGACCGACGTCGACGCGGCCGCGATCCAGGTGGCGAGCGCCGGCGTCTACTCCGAGGCGTCGCTCCGCGGGCTGAGCTCGGGGGAGCGCGACCGCTTCTTCCGCTCGAGCCCCGACGGCCTCCAGATCCGCAAGGAGCTCCGCGAGCGGATCGTCTTCTCGGTCCACAACCTCCTCACCGACCCGCCCTTCGTCCGCGTCGATCTCGTGTCGATGCGGAACATCCTGATCTACCTCCGGCCCGACGCCCAGCGCGACGCGCTCTCGAGCGCCGCCCAGGCGCTCCGGCCGGGCGGCGCGCTCGTCCTCGGGACGAGCTGCAACATCGGCGAGCTCGCCGACGCCTTCGAGGCCCACGACAGCCGCCTCCGGATCTATCGGCGACGCGCCGACACGATGCTCCGGCGGGGGCGCGTCGCCCCCCGCCACCCCTTTCGCCCCCCCGACCGCGATCGCCCGAGCGGCCTCCGGGCGGTCGATGAGCTCTCGCGGGCGCTCCTCGAGACCTACCTGCCGCCGCTCATCGTCGTCGACGACGAGCTCCACGTCCAATACATCCACGGCGACGTCAGCCACCTCGTCGAGCCGCCGCAGGGGCCGCTGAGCACGGACCTCCGGCTCATGGCCCGCGGCGCGATCGGCGGAGCCCTCGCCCCGCTCCTCCGGCAGGTGCGCGAGCGGGGGCTGCCGGCGACCATCGAGGGGGTGCCGCTGGCCGACGACGACGTCGTCGACATCACGCTCAAGCCCCTGCGCTCCGACCAGCCGCGCTTCGCCGTCGAGCTCACCTGGCGGCGGCGGGACCCGGAGCGCGGCGAGACCAGCACCTTCTCCGCCAGCGAGCTCGGTCGCGTCGTCGACCTCGAGCGGCGCCTGGTCCGCAAGCAGGAGGAGCTCCAGGGCTTCGTCGAGGAGCTCGAGACCGTCAACGAGGAGCTCCAGGCGACCAACGAGGAGCTGATCGCCAGCAACGAGGAGCTCCAGTCGACCAACGAGGAGCTGCAGGCGACCAACGAGGCGCTCTTCACGGTCAACGCCGAGCTCGAGCGCTCGAACCACGACCTCATCGCCCTCAGCGACGACATCTCCAACCTCCTCAACACCAGCGACATCGCCACCCTCTTCCTCGACCGCGAGCTCCGGATCCGGCGCTCGACCCCCGCGCTCCGCGAGCTCTTCACCCTCGAGTCGACGGACGTCGGCCGCCCCATCGCCGAGCTGGAGAGCGCCCTCGACGAGCCGCGCGAGCGCCTCGTCGTCCTCGCCGGCGGCGTCCTCCAGAGCCACGAGCGCCACGAGGACCGGGTCCGCGACCGCAGCGGCCGCCGCTACCTCCGGCGCATCCACCCCTTCGTCACCGAGACCGGAGAGATCGACGGCGTCGTCCTCACCTTCGTCGACATCACCGGCATCAGCGCGATGGCGGCGGAGCTCGAGCGTCATGATCTCCAGGCGGCCGCCGCCTTCGACCTCCTCCAGGGGGTCTTCTACGAGATCGATCCGGCGGAGGGGCGGCTCCGGACCCGGGGCGACGTCGCCTCGCTCTTCCCCGGCGCCCGCGCGGGCGAGGGCATCGACCTCGGCGAGCTCCGGGCGCGGATCTTCCCCGACGATCGCGAGCGCGCCGAGAGCCTCTTCGACCCGGCGATCGCAGGGGTCGCGCCGGCGACCGTCGACTTCCGGATCACCAGCGCCGACGGCGGCCACCGCCACATCCGCGGCCGCGGCCGGGTCGTCCAGCACGCCGACGAGGCGCGCCCCTGGGTGACCGGCGTCCTCCTCGACGTCAGCGAGTGGGTCGAGACCCAGGAGGAGCTGAGCCAGAGCCGCGCTCGCCTCGACATGCTGATCCGCAACCTCCCGAACGGCTTCGTCTCCGTCCTCGACGAGCACCTGGTCTTCCGCGAGGTCTACGACTCGAGGCTGGACGAGCTCGGCCTCCCGCCGGCCGAGTTCCGCGGCCGCACGCTCGAGGCGATCTACTCGCCGGAGCACGCGGCGTGGATCCGCGGCCACCTCCAGCTCGCGCTCGACGAGGACCGGATCGTCTCCTTCGAGAACCGCTTCGGCTCGAAGACCTACCTGATGAGCGTGATGCCGCTGAGCGCCGGCGCCGACGGGGTCCGCCAGCTCCTCATGCTGGCGACCGACATCAGCGCGCAGCGGGCCGCCCACCAGGCCCTCCTCGAGGCCAAGAACGCCGCCGAGCGGGCGAACGCCACCCGTCGCGCCTTCCTCGCGTCGATGAGCCACGAGCTCCGGACGCCGCTCGCGGGGATGGTCGGCCTCCTCGATCTCCTCGACGACCAGGAGATGAGCGAGCCGACCCGCGCGCACCTCCGTCAGCTCGGCACCCTGGTCGCGGCCCAGGGGCGACTCATCGCCGATCTCCTCGACATCTCACGGATCGACGCCGAGCAGCTCCAGCTCCGCTACCGGCGCTTCCCGCTCGCCGAGCTCCTCGACGGCCTCCCCCAGCGCCTCGCCGACCTCCGCCAGGAGGACGTCGCGCTCGAGGTCGTCGCGCCGGCCCGCGACGTCACCTTCGTCGGCGACTCCCAGCGCCTCTGCCAGATCATCGACAACCTCGCGGGCAACGCCCTCAAGTACACCGAGAGCGGGCGCGTCCGGGTCAAGGCGGGGGTCAGCGAGGCCCGCGAGCTCCACCTCGAGGTCTCCGACACCGGCGTGGGGATCCCGAGCGCGGAGCTCGAGGAGATCTTCGAGCTCTTCACCCGCGGCACCGACGTCCGACGGCGCACCGAGGGCGCCGGCCTCGGCCTGGCGATCTCGCGGCGGCTCGTCCAGCAGATGGACGGGACCATCGAGGTCGAGAGCGAGGTCGGCGTCGGCTCGACCTTTCGGGTGCGGATCCCCTCCGGCCCCGCGGCCGAGGCGAGCGAGGGCGAGAGCGTCGACGCCCGGCCCGTCAGCCTCGCCGGGCTCAGGGTCCTCCTCGTCGAGGATCACGAGGTGATCCGCCTGGTCGTCACCGAGCTCCTCCGCCGCGACAAGATGGAGGTGACCGAGGCCTGCGACGCCGAGAGCGCGGACGCGGCGCTCGCCGAGCGTGACTTCGACGCGGTCCTCATGGACATCGGCCTCCCCGACCGCAGCGGGCTCACGGTGATCGAGGGCTACCGCGCGAACGAGCCGCCCGGGAAGCGGGTGCCGATCATCGCCCTCACCGCCTACGCCTACGAGGAGGACGTGAAGCGCTGCCTCGCGGCCGGGGCCGACGCTCACCTCGCCAAGCCGGTCGATCACGCCTCGCTCCGCAAGGCGCTGATCAACCTGGTCCCGCCGCCGGCGAGCTCGCGCGTGTCGGCGAGCGAGGGCTCAGCGGTCGCCTGAGCGCGCGAGGTCGATGACCCGGCTCGCGGGATCGCGGCCGACCTCGACGACGACGCAGCGGACCTCCTCGGCCAGCGACGCGCCGGGGCTCGCCGCCGCGTCGTCGACGACCCGGGCGTGGATCGCCGCGATCGCCTCGATCGAGAGGGGCTCGCCGCCGCCCGCGGCGCGGGCCTCCGCGACCTCGGCGGCGACCCGCTCGGCCGCGCCGTCGCCGGGCGAGGCCCCCCGCGAGACGATCGCGCAGACGGTGTAGGGCCCCGCCGCGACCCCGCGGAGGACGTGCGGCCGGCCAGGCTCAGCGCCGCGGAGCGTGCTCCGCCGGCCGGGCCGCCCGTCGACGCCGAAGGCCGCGCGGAGGCGGGCGGGCTCGCCCGGCGGCGACGCGATCGACCCCCGGAGGACGATCACCTCAACCTCGGCGACGTCGGCCGACGCCCGCGGATCGACGACGAGGATCCCATCGCGGACGAGGCGCGCGCCGAGCTTCCCCTCGCGGTAGGCGGCGATCAGGGCCCGGTCGTCCGCCGGCGAGCCGACCACCTCCGGGGGCGCGAAGGCGGCCTGGGCCGGGCTCGCCCGGGCGCCGACCACCGACTCCGCGTCGCCCGCGGGACCGCAGGTGCAGCCGCTCGCTAGGGCGCCGAGCGCCGTGAGGAGCGCGGCGCAGAGGCCGAGCGCGCGCCTCGAATACATGCCCCAATGGACATGTCCTAGCACTCTCTCGCGGCTCACCGCGCCCCTCGCCCGCGCGGGAGCGGCGTCCGCGAGCGCCAGCGGGCGCCGATGATCCGCCCGAGGATCCGCAGGCCGTCGCGGATCCGATCGAGGTCGGTGTGGCCGTGCGAGCGGGCCCGGCGGGTGACCGCGACCTCGACCACCCGGCCGCCGCGGCCGAGGAGCGCGACCAACATGTCGGTCTCGATGTCGTAGCGATCGGCGCGGAGCTCGAGGGCCGCGAGGGTCTCCCGGCGGATCGCCCGGAACCCGGCCTGGGTGTCGGTGACCCGCGAGCGGGTGGCGACGTTGAAGAGGCCGGTGAGCGCGAGGTTGCCGAGGCGATCGATCGGCGTGATCGCCCCGGCCTCGAAGGTCCCGAGGAAGCGCGAGCCGACCACCAGATCGACGTCGTCCGCGAGGGCGTCGAGGAGGAGCGGGATCTCGGCCGGGTCGTCCTGGCCGTCGGCGTCGAGGAGGACGATCACCTCGCCCTCCGCCTCGCGGACGCCGACCCGCACGGCCGCGCCCTTGCCCCGGTTCTCCGGGAGGCGGATCACCCGGGCGCCGGCGGCCTCGGCGAGCGCCGCGGTCTGGTCGCGCGATCCGTCGTCGATCACCAGGACCTCGCGGAGGCCCGGGGTCGAGCGCATCACGCCGGCGATCACCGCGGCGATCGACGGCGCCTCGTTGTGCGCCGGCAGGAGGACGGTGACGCTCGGCGCTCCCGCAGGCTCGGCGACTAGATCAGCCACGGCGCCCGCCCCTCGTCGCCGCTCGCCCAGGCGAGCGCCTGGGCGGCGAAGACGGTCGCCCAGGTGTTGATGTCGGCCGATCCGGCGGTGTAGCGGAGGCCGCCGCTCGGGGCCTGGAGCGCCCCCAGGCGCGCGAGCCCGCGATCGATCGCCGGGGCGAAGCGTCGACGATCGACGGCGCACCAGATCCGCACGCTCTGGGCGACGACGTCGGCCGGGAAGGGCCCCTCGCCGCGCTCGCCGTCGTGCCAGGCCGGGAGGCGGCCGTCCTCGCCCTGGATCGACGCGAGCCAGGCGGCGGTCTCGGCCGCGCGCCCACGGGCGCCGGGATCGATCGCCGGGTCGACCGCGAGGAGCCCCTCGGCGGCGTAGCAGCAGGCGTGGACGTAGGTCGTCTGGGCGCCCGCGTGGGTGACGTGGCGGCCGCCCTCGGCGAGCTCGGCGAGCTCGCGGGTGAGGCGATCGATCGCCGCGTCGGCGAGCGCCTGGCCGCGCCCCAGGACCCGGACGTGGGCCCGCAGCGGGAGCGCGAGCTTGAGGAGGTGGCAGCCCCAGGCCTCGCTCCAGCGCGGCGGAGCGCTGGGCGCCGGCCGCAGCGGCTCGCGGCGATCGATCGCGCCGACGATCCCGGCGAAGAGGCGCTCGCAGGCGCCGTCGATCGCCTCGGCCGCGCCCCACGAGCTGTCCCAAAGCGCAGATGACCGAAGGAGCAGGAGGCCGTGGAGGGCGATCCCCGAGTCGAAGAGGTAGGCGATCCCGCCGCGGCCGACCGCGCCGCGCTCGTCGACGTCGGCGGCGAGGCGTGCGGCGATCCGGCGGGCGAGCGCCGCCTCGGCGCCGGGCTCCTGGGCGAGGAGCGCGAGGAGGAGGCCGGCGGCCTCCGGGTAGGCGTAGCCCGGGTGCTCGGGGTTGACCCACGAGAGCACGGCGCCGTCGCCCCGGGTCGCGGCCTCGCCGAGCCAGGTGAGCATGCGCCGGCGATCGGCGGCCGCTGAGGCGCGGGGCCCGGGATCGTGCGCCCGGGCGGCGCTGCGCGGGATCGCCCTCATCGCTGGCCGATCGCCTCGCCCGCGAGGGTCAGGAGGCGGCGCGAGGTCTGGCGGAGGGTCGCCACCGGCGCGCCGGCGAGCGCCGGGTAGGCCTCGCAGGGGGTGAAGCAGCCGCCGCAGGCCAGGCGCTCGATGTCGGCGCGGGCCTCGAGGGTCGCGGGGTCGGCCCAGAGCTCGGCGAAGGTGCGCTCGCGGAGGCTGCCGAGCGGCCGGTCGTAGACGTGGCAGGGGTAGAGGTCGCCCTCGGGCGAGACGAAGGCGGCGGAGCGGAGCGCCTGGCAGGGCACGCCGGCCGCCTCGCCGCGGTTGTAGAACTCGCGGTTGACCAGGAAGACCAGCTCCATCAGATCGACGAGATCGCGGGGGATCCCCCGGCGGCCGAGGTGGCGGTGGACCAGGCGCTCGGGGGGCGGCGGCGCGGCGACCCCCTGGTTGTTGAAGAAGTGCCCCGAGACCTGCAGCCAGTTGTAGTGCCACGCGCGGCCGCCGAAGCCGGGGATCGCCGCCGCCAGCGCGGCCTCGAGCGCGTCGAGGTGCTCGTGGTTGTCGGCCGAGATCGTCGTGCCGACGTAGACCTTGAGGCGGGGATCCTCGGTGAGCGCCCGGAGGCCGCGGAAGGTGGCGATCGCCCGGTCGAAGGCGCCGGCCCGGCCGCGGATCCGATCGTGGAGCGCCGGCGGCCCGTCGACGCTGACGGTGACGATCACCTCGAGGTCGTCGCGGGCCTCGAGGATCCCCCGGGTCGCGGCGATCGTCCGCGCGCTGAACCACCCGTTGGTCGGGAAGTGGAGGACCTGGAGGGCGCGGCCGCGGACCGCGATCGCCCGCAGGAGCTCGCCGGCGTCGGCCCGCAGGAAGGGCTCGCCGCCGGTGACGTCGAGCCAGCAGAGGCCCGGGAGCTGATCGATGATCCCGAGGATCTCGGCGGCCGTCAGCTCGCCCGCGCTCGGGGCCTCCCAGGTCCGGCACATCGCGCAGCGGAGGTTGCAGCGGCGGGTGATGTCGAGGACCAGGCGGGTCGGCGTGCGCGGGCGATGCACCCAGGTCTCGGCCAGGCGGAGGGCGAGCGACGCCCGTCGAGCCAGGGCTGTGATCGGTCCCGCCATGGACCCCGGAGTATAGCAACGCCGCGCGGCCACGGGCGCGGCCGCAGGGCGGCGCAGGCGGCCCCGGGGCCAGCGAAGGCGGGCGGGCGAGCGGCGCGCGACCCCGTCCCTCTGCGAACGCGCAGCGGCAGGGCGCCCGCTCACGGCGCGGTCACGGGCGGGGGCGCGACCAGGGGCTCGACGATCGTCGCGCCGACGACCGCGGTGAGGAGCGCCCAGAGGTAGCGGACGATCCACACCCGCGGCTGGGCGCTCTCCTCGACGCAGCTCAGGCGGCGGGGCGCGACCACGAAGAAGGCGTAGAGCATCGGCGCGATCAGGCCGAGGCTGAAGAAGGCGGTGAAGAGCGCGGGCCCGAGGTCGCCGTCGGTCTCGAAGATCGAGAGCGGCGAGCGGAGGTCGACCATCGCGCCGATCAGCGCGGCGAAGTTGTCGGCGAGGATCATGACGAAGGGCCAGGCGAGGACGCGGCGGAGCCAGCGGGGCGCGCGGAGCCAGGTCCGCCCGCCGGTGCTGCGGTGCTGGATCGCCAGGACGACGCCGAGGACGAGCGGCGCGACGGTGTTGATCATCCGCCAGCGCATCTCGGCGCCGATCTGCTTGAGCGCGGCGTCGATCAGGATCGTGCAGACGCCGAGGCTGAGGAGGAGGAGCCAGCCGCTCCGCGGGCCCTCGCGCCCGCGCTCGCCGAGGAAGGCCGAGACCCAGAAGCCGAGGGCGGCGACGAGGAGGAAGAGGGTCGCCGGGCCGCCGTCGAGGAAGAGGCCGCCGCGGATCGGCGCGAGGAGGACCAACCAGATCGCCCAGATCAGGTCCTCGAGGGTGAGGAGGCGGCTTTGGACGGCCACGCCGAGTTATCGCCCGGGGAGCCGCCGCGACGCCAGCGCTCGCGCACGATCACGCCGGCGCGCGCCGAGAGGGCGCGCCGTGGCGCCGACGGGCGGCCGCTGATAGCCTCGCGGGGCCCTGTCCGACGCCCGACGAGCCGCTCCCCTCAAGGTCCTCGGCGGCGGCCCGCAGACGCCCGGGCCGCGCCGGCCGGCCCGCGCCGTCGGCCTCTGCCTGATCCACCCGCCGACGATCACCGCCCCGCGCTCGCTCTCCTACTACGGGGCGATGCCGCCGCTCGGGATCGCCTACCTCGCGGCCGCCGCCCGCGAAGCTGGCCATGAGGTCAGGATCGTCGACGCCAGCGGCGAGGCGCTCGATCACACCTGGCCCTGGCCGAGCGCGGTCGGCGAGCTCCGGGTCCAGGGCCTGGGGCTGGCGGCGATCGTCGCGCGGATCGATCCCGAGGTCGAGGTCGTCGGCGTCTCCCACATGTTCCTCCACCAGTGGCCGCTCCTCCGCGCGCTCCTGCCGATGATCCGCGCGCGCGCCACGCGGGCGACGATCGTCCTCGGAGGCGAGAACGCGACCGCCTTCTGGCCGACGATCCTCGGCGAGTGCGCGGCGGTCGACGCCTGCGTCCTCGGCGAGGGCGAGGCGACCCTGGTCGAGCTCCTCGCCGCGATCGCCGAGGGGCGGCCGATCGCGGAGATCGGCGGCCTCGCGCTCCGCGACGGCGCGCGCCTCCGCTGCACCGCCGCCCGCCCGCGGATCGCCGCCCTCGACGAGCTCCCGCCGCCCGCCTGGGAGCTCCTGCCGGTCGCCGCCTACCTCGACCACGGCTGCCGCTCGGGGGTCGATCGCGGGCGCTCGATGCCGGTGCTCACCAGCCGCGGCTGCCCCTACCGCTGCTCCTTCTGCTCGTCGCCGGCGATGTGGGGGACCCGCTACCGCCGCCGCGATCCGGCGGCGGTGGTCGACGAGATCGAGGCGCTCGTCCGCCGCTACGGGATCACCAACGTCGACCTCAACGACCTGACGGCGATGCTCACCAAGGAGTGGATCGTCGGCTTCGCCCGGGCCATCGCCGCCCGCGGCCTCGGGATCACCTTCCAGCTCCCGTCGGGGACCCGCTCCGAGGCGATCGACGCCGACGCGGCCGCGGCCCTCCACGCCGCCGGCTGCCGCAACTTCACCTACGCGCCCGAGAGCGGCTCACCGGCGACCCTGCGGCGGATCCACAAGAAGGTCGACCTCGCGGCGCTGCGCCGCTCGCTGCGGGCGGCCGAGGGCGCCGGCCTGGTCACCCACGCGTCGATCATCATCGGCTTCCCGCACGAGCGCCTCGGCGACCTCGCGGCGACCTGCGGGCTGGTGCTCCGCCTCGCGCTCGACGGCTGCCACACCGCGGCGGTGATCGTCTTCTCGCCCTACCCCGGCTCCGAGGAGTACCGCCGCCTCCTCGACGCCGGCGCGATCCGCTTCGACGACGCCTACTACTTCGGCTCGCTCCTCCGCTCGGCCGGCGGGCTCCGCTCCTACCACCCGCTCCTCGGCGCGCGGGCGCTCCTCGGCCTCCAGCTCGGGGCGCTGGTCGCCTTCTTCGCCGGGCAATTCGCCCGCCGACCCTGGCGGGCACTCGGGGTGCTCGATCGCCTGCGGCGCGGCGAGGAGAGCAGCGTGCTCGAGCAATTCCTGGCGACCAAGCTCCGCCAGGTGCGGGCCGGCGTCGGCGCTCGCGCCCGCTGAGCGGGGCCTGGGCGGGCCGACGCCGGCGCCGTACAATCGCGGCGTGCGAACGCGGAGCGTCCTCCTCGCCCTGGTGATCGCCGCCTGCGATCGCGGCGGCGAGCCGATCACGCCCCTGGTCGCCGACGGCGGCGCGCGACCGACGGGAGCGTCCGCGCCGGAGCCCGCCGCAGCGGCGTCCCACACCCCGACCCCGACGCCGAGCCCGCGGCCGGTCCAGGCGAGCGCTCCGCCGCCGAAGCAGAGCCCGAGCGAGGCGCTCGCCGCCGCCCCGGAGTCGCCGCCGCGGGCCGCCGCGCCCCTGCCGATCCGCGAGGAGGCGCGGGTCAAGCTCCAGCCCGAGCGCGCCCACACCTCGGGAAACCTGGTCGAAGGGACAGTCTCAAGCGTCGCCTTCCTCGGGCCGCAGAGCGAGCTCCTGGTCGGCGGCGGCAACGACGATCGGGTCCACGTCGCCGAGATCGCCAGCGGCCGCGAGCGCTGGGCGTCGCCGAAGCTCGGCAAGGACGTCGAGGCGGTCGCCGCCTGCGGCGAGCACTTCGCCGGGCTCACCTACGAGGGGCGCCTCGAGGTCTACCGCCGCGCCCCGAGCGGCAAGATCGAGCGCGAGCCCGGGCGCCGCGGCGGCGGGTCGAAGTGGCTCGCCTTCACCGAGGACTGCGAGCACCTCCTCACCCCGGAATTCCTCGGCCAGCTCTTCATCTACGAGCGACGGAGCGGCGCCCTCGCGGCCGAGCTCCCCGCCGACGGCTACCGCAACTTCGGCTACGCCGGCGGGCGCACGGTCTACCGAACCCGCGTCCCGCTGCCGGCGCAGCCCGGGCCGAAGCCACCGAGCGGCGGCACCGTCGACCTCGTGCCCGCCGACCCGCCGCCCTTCGAGGAGCGCTACTTCCTCTACGACTGGCACGCCGCTGGATCGCCCGCCCGCGGGACCACCACCCCGCTCCCCTACGCCTACGAGGACGACGCCCTCGGCTGGCTGACCCAGGTCAAGCCGACCCCCTGGGGCGGCCTCATCCGCGAGTACTGCGACCGCCGGCGCTGCCGGGTGATCCTCGAGGACCGCCAGCGCATCGTCGACTTCGCGGTCGCCGGCGGGGTCTGGACCCTCGCGCTCGGCTCCGCGCTCGAGCTCTCGGCCGACGGGGCCTACCTCGCCTGGTACCGCGACGGGCTCCCGGTCGAGATCGTCGAGCTCCGAAGCGGGCGCCGGGTCCAGCTCCCGAAGGTGCGCCGGACCATGAGCTCGACGGTGGAGTTCGCCTTCGATCCGCGGGACCCCGCGCGCCTCGCCGTGACGATGCACCCGGCGCCGAACATGGTCACGGTCTACCGCCTCGGCGACGGCGCCTGAGCGCCGCGCTGCGCTCAGCTCGAAGCAGCGCCCCAGAGGGCCGCGAGCGGGATCTCCACCGCCTCGAAGGGCTCGGCGCGGACCCGCGCGTCGTCGCAGTGGGCGGCGATCACCGCGTAGTGCTCACCGACCAGACGGAGGACCTCGAGGGTGCGCGCGAGCGGATCGACGAGCCAGACGTGGGCGACGCCGAGGGCCGCATAGCGCGGGAGCTTCTTCGCCCGATCGAGGCCGGCCGTCGACGGCGAGAGCACCTCGCAGAGCCAGTCCGGGACCACCTCGGCGTGGACCGCCGCCGCCAGCGTCGGCATCCGCTCGCGCCGCCAGCCCGCGAGGTCGGGGACCAGGACGTCGCCGCCGAGATGGAGCTCGGGCTCGTCGAGGATCCACCACCCGCCCGGACCGCCGCCGCCGCCGAGGCCGTAGGCGCCGAAGAGGAAGTGGCCGAGGCCCGACGAGGCCAACGCGTGCGGGAGCGCGGGGCGCGGGCTGACGTGGAGCTCGCCGGCGATCAGCTCGCCCACCTGATGCTCGGGGAGCGCGAGGATGTCGTCGTAGGTGAAGAGCCTCTCCGCCGCGGTCACAACCCCGCCAGGATAGCACGCGCGCGGCGCAAGGACCCGGCTTCCGCGGTACCCTGCCGCGAGCCACCGCCCGGAGGAGCCCATGCACATCGGCCACCGCTACCGCCTCCTGCAGACCCTGAAGTGGTCGCGGAGCGCGATCATCTTCCCCTTCCTCTGGGCGATCGTCGCGACCGTGACCTTCCACCTCGGCGGCCTCGAGTGGCTCGCGCTGCCGACCCTGCCGATGTCGATGATCGGCATCGCCGTCGCCTTCTACCTCGGCTTCAAGAACAACGCGTCCTACGACCGGATGTGGGAGGCGCGGAAGATCTGGGGGGCGATCGTCAACGCCAGCCGGGCCTGGGGCTACGGCGCCCGCGATCTGGTCGCGGCGATCCACGGCGGCGACGCCTCGCCCGCCGAGCTCGCGGCGATCCGACGCGAGCTGGTCCGCCGCCACGTCGCCTGGCTCGACGCGCTCCGCCACCAGCTCCGCAAGGTGCGCTCGTGGGAGCACAACGACCCGGCGATGATGCGCCTGCGCGAGGTGACCGGGGTCGCCGAGTACAAGGAGGACCTCCCGGCGATCCTCGCCGCCAACCTCCCGGAGGGCGAGGCCGCCGAGGTCCTCGGCAAGATCAACCCGGCCGCCCACCTCCTCGCCAACCAGTCGCGGCGCCTCGCCGAGCTCCGGGCCCGGGGCCTCCTCGACGGCTTCGCCCACGTCAAGCTCCAGGAGCTCCTCGACGCGCTGATCGCCGAGCAGGGCAAGGCCGAGCGGATCAAGGGCTTCCCCTTCCCGCGGCAGTACGCGACCGTCAACTCCTTCTTCGCCCGCCTCTTCTCGATCCTGGTCCCCTTCGGGCTGATCAAGGAGTTCGCGGCGATGGGCCACGGCGCGGTCTGGCTGACGATCCCCTTCGCCACCGCGGTCTCCTGGGTCTTCCTGACCACCGACAAGATCGGCGACTGGAGCGAGAACCCCTTCGAGGGGCTCGCCAACGACGTGCCGATCACCGCGATGGCCCGCGGGATCGAGCGCGACCTCCTGCAGATGATCGGCGAGGAGGAGCTCCCGCCCGAGCGTCAGCCGGCCGGGATGATCCTCTACTGAGCGGCCGGCGATGGAGGGACGCCGCGCGATCACGCCCAGGGCGGCCGCCGCCTGGATCCTCGAGGCCCCGGCCGCCGCCTGGGCGCTCGCGCTGGTCGCCCTCGCCTTCGGGCTCTGGAGCGGCCTCGGCGACCGCTACCTCCACGACGAGGGCCTCCTCACCTGGCACTTCGCGCAGGTCACCCTGGAGGCGCCGGCGGCCGCGCTCTTCTGGCAGAAGAGCCGGCCGCTCCTCGCCGCCCTCTACGGGCCCTTCGCCGGCCTCGGCCAACCTGTCTTTACGGTCATCCATGTAGTGATCGCCGCGCTCGCGCTGCCGCTCCTCGCGGGGGTCGCCCGGGCGATCGGCCAGCGCTCGCCCAACCTGCCGGCGCTCCTGGTCGCGAGCTCCGCGCTCTGGCTCGCCTGCGGCCCGGCCGGGGTCTCGAACAGCGACGCGCTCACCGGCCTCTGCCTCGCGCTCTACCTCTGGCTCGCGCGCGGACGGCCGCTCGCCGCCGGGCTCCTCCTCGGGGCGCTCCTCTTCGCCCGCTCCGAGGTCGCGGTCTTCGCCGGCGGGATCGGCCTCTACGCGCTGCTCCGGGGGCCGCGGCGCCTGGCCCTGGCGATCCCGGCGCTCCCGGCGATCTACGCGCTCCTGGGCGCGCTCTACCACCACGACCTCCTCTGGTCCCTCCGCTTCCCGCCGGCCCTCCCGGCGCCGCCCCCTGAGACCCCGCGCTTCGGCGCCGCCGGCTACGCGGCTGGCCTCGGGGACACCCTCGACGCGCTGGTCGCCCTGAGCCCGGCGCTCTTGCTCCTCCTCGCCGCCCGCCCGCGGCGGATGGCGGTGATCGAGCGCCTCGCCGCCGCGCTCGCGCTCGCCTACCTCGCGGCGATCCGCGGGCTGCCGGCGATCGGCCTCTTCAACTTCGACTCGTCGCCCCGCTACCTCCTGCCGGCGCTCCCCTTCGCCGCCCTGGCGATCGGCCCGGTGATCGACGGCTGGCGCGAGGGCGGCGCGCGCGAGCGGGCGACCACCCTCGCCCTGGCGATCGCCCTCGCGCTCGGCCTCGCCGCCGACCGCCTCGGCGGCTCGCCGCTGCCGCTGGCGGCCGCCGCCGGCCTCGCGGCCGTGGTCGCGCTCGCCCGCGCCGGCCGCCCGCGGGGGGGGCGCGATCGTCCTGTCCCTCGGGACAGCATTTTCCCTGCCGGCGATCGAGCCGGCGACCCGGATGTCCTTCGCCCGCCGCTACCCTGGCCTCGAGGCCAGCGCCGCCTGGCTCGCCGAACGCCCCGATCTCGCCGGGCGCCCGCTGATCACCGACGTCCCGGTCCTCGGCGCGATCCTCGACCGCCGCGGCGAGGGCGGCGAGCGCCCGCTCTACTACCTCCTCGGGCGCGATCAGGATCACGAGCTCCGGGCCCTCACCAACCCCGCGGTCGGCCAGGACGCGGCGATCCTCGGCGCCCTCGATCGCGCCTTCTACGGGCGGCCGATCCGGCCGCCGATGACCCCGGACGACGCGCCGCCGCCCCCTCGCCTCTTCCTCGTCGACGACGACGAGCGCCTGGACCAGAGCCTGCCGCCGGCCGCCTGGGAGGGGCGCCTGCGGGAGCTCGCGCGCCACGGTCGGACGCGGATCCTGATCGACGAGGGCGCCCCGTTGCCAGGCCAGCGCGCGATCGCCGATGATGATCGACGCCGATGACCGACGCCGCCCCAAAAAGCCCGCGACCGGCGATCCCCCGCTGGCTCCTCCCCGCCCTCCTGGCGGTCGCCGCCGTCGCCTACCTCGTGCTGCGCGAGCCGCCGCCGCCGCCCGCAGACGCGGCCCCGCCGAGCTTCCCGCCGCCGAGCCTTGAGGCCCGGGCGATCCTCGGCGAGCTCGCGGTCGGCGACTCGGTCGGCCCCTTCGTCGTCGACGGGATCGAGGGGCCCGGCGTCGAGGGTCAGGAGGCGGCGGCGATCCTCGTCCACCTCAGCCGGCCCGGCGTCCGGATGGCGATCTCGATCGCCCCGCGCGGCGCGATCGAGCACCCGGCGCCGGAGCAGAGCGCCCGCCACGACCTCTACTTCGGGCATGTCCAGCCCGACGGGCGCTGACCTCAAGGGTGAGGAGATCAGCGCGGCCCTGGTCGACCTCCGCGATCGGGTCGCGGCGAACGAGTAGCCGATGCCGCCGCGGACGAGCCGGCTCCTCCTCCTCGCGTCGATCCTCGCCGCGCTCGCCGCGGGCGCGCCCGCGTGCCGGCGGACGCCGACGATCCACGCCCCCGCCGGGCGGATCGCAGAGACGCGAGCGTCGCCGGCGACGCGCCGGTGAGCCGCGCGCGCGCGTCGTGGGAGATGATCGCCGCGCCCGCGGGCGCGCCCGCGGGCGACCGCGATCCGGCCCGCGGGATCGCGGTCGGCCGCCACCTCCTCGCGCTCCACCCGACGCGGCCCTGGATCGCCAGCTACGACCCCTGCGAGCGCCGCTGGCAGGAGCACGCGGGGCTCACCCCGGAGCGCCGCCGGCTGCCGGCGATCGCCCTCGATCCGACCCACGCCGCGCTCTGCTGCGGCCCGCCCGATCGCTCGGGCGTGATCCTCGACGTCGGCGCGGCCGCCCCCCGCGAGCTCCCGTCGATGCCGCAGACGCCGTGGCCCGGGCGCGCGAGCGAGGTCGTCGTCGACGGCCTCCTGGTGCCGATCGACAAGCGCTTCCACCTCCGCGAGGGCGCCTGGCGGGTGATCCCCTTCGACGACGCGGTCTACCAGGCGAGCGGCCAGCAGGGCTCGGCGGTCGCCAGCAGCGGCGCCCACGTGATCGTCTTCAGCGGCGGCCGCTTCGAGCCCGGGAGGGGCGAGGTGCTGGCCGTCGGCGGCGCGATCTTTGATGCCTGGAAGGACAGGTGGCGGACGCTGCCGAGCGCCGGCGCGCCCGCCCCCCGCAGGGACGCGCTCGCCCTCTGGGCCGGCCGCGACTTCCTGATCTACGGCGGCCTCGGAGCCGCGAGCGGCGGCGCTTCGCCGACGCCGCTCAGCGACGGCGGCCGCTTCGATCCGGCGACCGATCGCTGGCGCAGCGTCGCCCCCGGACCCGCGCTCCGCGGCCCCCTCGGCGGGGTCCTGGCCGGCGACGTCGTCCTGGTCTGGGACGCCGAGCGGGTGGGCGTCTACGATCTCGCTAGCGATCGCTGGCGCGAGGTCGCGATGCCAGCGCGGGTGCCCGTGCAGGATCGCGTCGCCGGTCACGGACGCCTCGCGGTGGTCACGGCCGACGCCGCCTACCTCTTCGATCCCGAGCGCCTCCGCTGGTCGGAGACGCCGCTCCCCGAGGCGCTCCGCGGCCGCCACGATCGGGTGCAGGTGATGACCTCGAGCCACCTCGTGATCTGGGGAGGCAAGCGCAACACGGCCAGCGGCGGCTGCGAGGACCCGCCCCCGGACCAGGGCTGCGATCCCTGGGTCGAGACCCGCGGCGAGGCCGACGGGGCCGCGCTCCGCCTCGGCGAGTGCCGCTGAGTCGCCGGCGCGAGGTGACATCCGCGCGACTTCGCGCTACACGGAGCCATGACCGACGTCTTCGAAGGCTATCGCCTCTACGTCAGCGGCAAGTTCCCAGGGATCCAGAAGGACGAGGTCTGGGCCTGGCTCCTCGGCGCCGGCGCCCACGGGGTGACGAGCAAGTCGGTCGCCAACGCCTACCTCTGCCCCGATCCGACGGACCCCAAGCTGGTCGCCACCGGCAAGAAGCTCTTCACCCTCGCCGATCTCGGTGAGCCGCTCGTCGGCTACCTCGATCGCCTCAAGGCGGCGATCGAGTCGCGCCGCGTCGACCTCAAGCACCACAAGAACGCGCTCTTCCACCTCGGCTACGGCCCGCCCGCCGACGACGCGCTGATCGCCCGGGTCGAGGCCGCCCTCGGCTTCCCGGTCCCCGCCGATCTGCTGACGCTGATGCGCCACTTCAACGGCCTCTCGGCGGTCGTCGCCGTCCCCAAGCGGGGCACGACCATCGAGCTCCCGCAGGACGGCGCGCCCCTCCCCTACGCCGGCCTCGCCGATCTCAACCACCCGCTCTGGCAGGGGAAGATCGACTGGCTGATCGGGACGGTCGCGCTGCCGACCTGGGAGGAGATCTTCCTGCGCCCGCAATCCGCCCGGATCTGCGACCTCGGCGGCACGCGACCCGACAAGGAGATCGTCAAGATCGGCTCGCTCAAGGTCAAGGCCGGCGACCTCTTCCCCCGCCTCTTCGCCTTCGACCTCTACCACCACTTCGGCGGGGCCGCGGTCTTCGCCGATCCCAAGGCGAAGGACCTCAAGGTGATCTACGCCTTCGACTACTGGGCCGACATCACCAGCGCCCACCCGGTCTCGCTCCGCACCTACATGGAGAGCGTCCTCGCCGGCTTCTGGGGGCGGATCGCGCACGCCGGCCAGCGGCCGATCAAGCCGGTGAGCAAGACCGCCTGGCCGACCTACATCCGCAACATCCACGGCGCGCCCTACATCTTCATCGAGCTCAAGTAGTCGATCTGTCTCAACGGAGAGACGACTCGGCGCTCGCTCCGGTCCTGAGGATCAGGGATCGACGAGCGCCGCATCGAGCTCCGGGATCCCGGCCGCGAGGCGCGCGAGCATCGCCGTCGCCGGCCCCCGCAGGTGGAGCTGGTAGTGCTCGGAGGCCGGCGTCTCCTCGGGGTTCACCTCGACGCAGAGCGCCCCGCCGCGGACCGCGAGGAGCGGGAGCTCGGCCGCGGGATAGACGACCGCGGAGGTGCCGATCGACACGAAGAGGTCGCAGCCGCGGATCGCCCGCTCGGCGTCCATCACCACGTCGCTTCGGAGCATGTCGCCGAACCACACGATGTCCGGCCGCCACCAGCCGCCGCAGCTCGGGCAGCGGAGCTCGTGGCGGACCACGTGCTCGTCCTGGACGGAGGTCCGGCAGGAGGCGCAGCGGACCCTCCAGAGGTTGCCGTGGAGCTCGAAGACCCGCCGCGAGCCCGCCGCCTGGTGGAGCCCGTCGATGTTCTGGGTGACGACCGTGACCCGGGGGAGGAGCGCCTCCGCCCAGGCGATGAGGCGGTGGCCGCCGTTCGGATGGCAGCGGCTCACGAGCTCGCGGCGGAAATTGTGGAACTCCCAGACCGCGTCGGGGTCGCGCGCGAAGGCGGTCTGGCAGGCGTAGCGGCGGTAGTCGTACTCCCTCCAGATCCCGCCGGCGCCGCGGTAGGTCGGCACCCCGCTCTCGGCCGACATGCCGGCGCCGGTGAAGAAGACGATCCGCTCGAAGTCACGGAGGGAGGGGTCGACCACGACCCATCCTACCACCGCGCGCGCGACCTCGAGGGCTCACGCCGAGCGGCGGCGGCGTCTGGGCGGCGCTAGCGGGTCGCCGCCCACTCGTCGGTGGCGGCGATCGACCCGGTGTGCCAGAGCCACTCGATCTTCTGGTAGGCGAAGGAGACCTCCTCGATCACCTTGCCGTCGTCGGCGGTGGTCGTGCGGATCGACGCGACGCTCGCGTTGGTCAGCTTGATCGTGTAGAGCGGCGCCGCCGAGACCGTCTTGGTCGCGCCGTAGATCGTCATCGACCACGCCGGGAGGTTCTCGTTGTTGGCCAGCGCGTTGTAGAGGAGCGGCGACGAGCGATCGAGCTCCTTGGTGATCACCAGCGGCTTGTGCTGGCGCTTGCCGGTCGGCAAGCCCGAGGCGGCGTCGCGGGGCGAGACGATCTCGTGGCTGACGGCGATCACCGCGATCGAGTCCTCGCGGCCCTTCTGGACCACGCTCCCCTTGATCTGGCCCTGCTTCTGCCCCTTGAGGTTGAGGTAGGCGTTGAGCGCCGCGTCGGCGTCGTGGAGGGGCGCGAGGGCGACGCCGCCGACGGCGGTGACCAGCGCGAGCGAACGGAGGAACTTCTTCATGGCGATCGACTCCTGCGCGACCCGGTCGCGCGGCGCGACTCTAGCCGATCGTTCGGCGCCCGCGGGGGCCCGGTGCGAGCGATCGGATCGGGGACCCGCGCGAATTTGTCCCTTGGGTCAGGTCTTTGCACTCGATCCGGCGGACCCGATCGAGTCAGAGGCGCGCTCGCGGTCCGGAGGCGCGTCTCGAGCCCCCGGGGATCGCGGCGAAGGCCCGGACGACGGCGCGGAGCGCCTACTTGGCCGCGACCTTGAGGGCGAAGGTGCTCGCCGGGTCGTAGCCGTTGACCGAGACGTAGAAGGTCCCGGGGCCGACGAGCGCGCAGCTCTCGGTGTCGGTGCCGCCGAGGTAGGGGCGGCAGGTGTAGGACGAGAGCGTCGGCTGGCTGCCCTTTCGGACATAGAGGTCGGCGTCGCCGCTCTTGACCGTGAGCACCGCCTCGGCGCCGCCGTCGACGCTGATCGGCGCGAAGTGCTTCCACTCGCCGGCGCCGACGCTGCCGCTGACGTCGAGGAGGGCCGCGGGCGGCGGCGCCCCGCCGCCGCCGTTGGCGAGGTCGAAGAGCGCCTTGACGTCGCTGTAGGCGATCGCCCCGGCGACGGTCCCCGGGTTCTTCTTGACCGGCAGCCAGAGGAAGTCGGGGTGGTTCTGCTTCGAGCTCCCGAGCCACTCGCCGCCGATGATCTCGCCGGCCCCGTCGAGCTCGAGGATGTACTCGTAGACGTCCTTCTTGGTGTAGGTGTCGATCACCCCGCCGAGGTTGCCGTCGACGCTCTGCGACGACTCGGCGATCCACTCGAGCTCGGTCCGGATCCGCCGCAGCGAGGCCGCGTCGGGGTTGAAGGCGTAGACGTCGGAGGCCGCGGCCCGGACCTCGATCGCCACCGAGACGCTCGCGGCGGTGTAGCCCTGGACCGCGATCTTGGCGCTGGTCGCCCCCGCCGGCGCGACCAGCTCGCAGAGCTCGTCGGAGCCGTCGAGGTAGGGGCGGCAGGCGTAGGCGCTCGCGGTCGGCTGGCTGTTCCAGCGGACGTAGAGGTCGCCGTCGCCGCTCCCGCTCATGCTCACCTTGAGCCCCTGCCCCTCGCTGATCGCGACGCTGGCGAGCTGGTTCCACGCCCCCTCGGCGACGCTCCCCGACTTGCTCTGGCTGCTCACGAGGGCGCCGCCGCCGAGGAGCGCGTTGGCATCCTTGGCGCTGATCGCCTGGTTCTGGGTGACCCGGAAGCCGCGGACCGGCTGGTTCCAGACCTCGTAGTCGTAGGTCCGATCCTCGACCAGCGAGCGCCTCTGGATCCCCAGGAGGTTGGCGATGACGACGTGGAAGGAGCCGGGGTTGGTGTCCTTGCAGGCGGCCTTGTCGGCGGTCCCCGGCGCGTCGCCCTTGTCGTCGCAGCGGAGCGAGAGGAACTTGACCTCGAGGTCCTCGCTGTAGCTCAGGCTCATCAGCGCCTTGAGGTCGTTGACCTTGAACTCGATCCCCTTGTAGGTGACGGCCTTCGCCGGCTCCTCCTCGAGGATCGCCGCCGGCGCCCAGGCGTGGCAGATCCCGAACCAGGTCTCCGAGCAGACGCCGGCGTTCGCCCCCGCCCGCTTCGCGCAGACCGAGCCCTGGTTGGGGTCGCACTGCGCGTCGCTCGTGCACTCCTTGCCGGCCAGCGAGTCGATCCCCGAGTAGGCCGAGACAGCGTCCTCGACCCCGCTCTTGGCGAAGGCGAGCTCGTACTTCTTCGCCGCCGACATGGTCCCGGGGCCAGCCCAGCGATCGTTGATCGAGTCGCGGTAGGTCGGCCAGTAGGAGCCGGCCCAGGGGATCTTGGCGGCGCTCCCCTGGGTCGGCAGGGCCGCGAAGGTGTACTCAAAGTCGGGGCTGAGGAGGCTCGGATCGTCGGAGGCGCTCCAGCCCTCGCGGAAGGCGTCGAGGCGACCCTGGCCGTCATCGACGTCGGTCGGGGTCTCGCAGGCGAGCGCGGGCGTGAGGAGCGGGAGGAGGAGCGAGAGGAGCGGGAGGGGGCGGGCAAGCATGATGGCCGGCCCATGAGCAAGCCGCGTGCCACATACCCACCCCGAGCCACATGGACCTACACCGTCGAATTCCGCGGTATGTGAGCTTTGGTGGCCACTTCGCTGTCCGGCCCGGGGGCTGGCATGGCCACGAGAGTAGCCACCGCGGCCGACCCACGCGCCGCCAACCCGGCTACCCTCCCGGCCGCGATGCCCCACCGCTTCGACCTCGACACCGCGAGCCAGGCCCGCGCCCCCGGCGAGTACGCGGTCACCCTGACCGACGCCTGGAACATCGGCCCGGTCCCGAACGGCGGCTACCAGGTCGCCGCCGCCTGCCGGGCCGCGCTCACCGAGCTCGGGGTGGCCGACGTCCTCAGCGTCTCGAGCTACTTCCTCGGCGCCTCCGCGCCGGGCCCGGCGACCCTCCACGTCGAGGTCGCCAAGCGCGGCCGCGCGACCTCCCTCGCCCAGGTGCGGCTGGTCCAGGAGGCGCGGGAGCGCCTGCGGGCGCTGGTCCTCGCCGGCGATCTCGGCGAGCTCCGGGGCCCCGAGCTCCACCGCCGCGGGCCGCCCGAGCTGCCGCCGCCGGAGGCCTGCCTCCGCCTCGATCCCGACGCCCCGGTGAGCCCGCGCCTGATGAACGAGATCGAGCTCCGCCTCGATCCGGCGACCGCCGCCTTCACCCGCGGCGAGCGCGACCCCGACGCGCCCCTCGAGCTCCGCGCCTGGGCCCGCTTCACCGACGGCCGCCCGGTCGACGCGCTCGCGCTCGCGCTCCTCTCCGATGTCCTGCCGCCGACGATCTTCAACGCCCTCGGGATCACCGGCTGGGTGCCGACCCTCGAGCTCACCACCCAGATCCGCCGGCGCCCGGCGCCCGGCTGGATCCGCCTCCGGGTGGTCACCCACCACGTCTCGGCCGGTCACTTCGAGGAGGACGGCGAGCTCTGGGACAGCGCCGACGAGCTGGTCGCGCTGAGCCGGCAGCGGGCGGTGATCCTCGGCGCCTAGCGTCGCCGGGCGATGCTGTCCGAAGGGTCAGATCCGCAGGGGGGCCGCGGTCGCGGCCTGGACCTCCGCGGGGGTGATCCCGGGGGCGGCCTCGACCAGGCGGAAGCCCTCGTCGTCGATGGCGATCACCGCGAGGTCGGTGATCACGAGGTCGACGCAGCCGACCGCGGTGAGCGGCAGCGAGCAGCGCTCGACCAGCTTGCTCTCGCCGTCGCGGCTGCGGTGGTTCAGGACCGCGATCACCTTGCGGGCGCCGACCGCCAGATCCATCGCCCCGCCGATCCCCGCGACCTTCTTGCCCGGGACCATCCAGTTGGCGAGGTCGCCGTTGGCCGCGACCTCCATCGCCCCGAGGACCGCGACGTCGACCCGACCGCCTCGGATCATCGCGAAGGAGAGCGCCGAGTCGAAGGTCGCGCCGCCGGGGACGATCGTCACGGTCTGCTTGCCGGCGTTGATCACCTGGGCGTCGACCTCCTCCTCGAGCGGGAAGGGGCCCATGCCGAGGAGGCCGTTCTCGGAGTGGAGGAGGATCCCGGCCTCGGGATCGAGGTGGTTGCTGATCAGCGTCGGGATCCCGATCCCGAGGTTGACGACGGCGCCCGGCGGCAGCTCCCGCGCGGCCCGGGCGGCGATCTCCTCACGCGTCCATGGCATGGCCGGGAGCATACCCTCGGGCGTGCGACCGCGCGCGGGCGGCCCTCGACATGAGCGGTTATAGTCCGCCGGTGCCCGCCCCCTCGCCCGCGCCCCGCCCGCGCCGCGCGCCCGCGCTCGCCCGCCGCCTCGCCGCGCTCGCCCGCGCCCTGCCGGCGCTGGCGCTCGTCGGCTGCCTGAAGATCCCGGTCGAGGGCTCCGAGACCCCGGAGCCGACGGCGGCCGAGGAGGCGCCCCCCCAGGAGGTCTGGCCGGGCAAGGGCGCCGGCGAGCTCTACGCGGTCGGCGAGCTCCGGGGCTTCGTCCTCCGCCGCGGCGACGGGATCCTCGGCCACTCGTGGGGGCGCTACGACGGGCCGACCGACGACCAGCCGCCGCTCCACCGCTTCACCACCCGGGTCGAGCTCGTCCTCCCCGGCCGCGAGCCCCTCCGCTCCGCCGGCGAGATCGTCGTCGACGCGCGCGGCATGCTGATCCGCGGCTACGAGCAGAGCGGCCCCTCGCGCCTCGAGTTCCGCCGCGAGGGCGACGCGCTGGTGATCAGCGACGGTCGCCAGGAGGAGCGCGTCGCCGCCGGCCCCGAGGTCGCGACCATGGCCTTCGCGACGATCTTCCACGAGGAGCTGATGCTCGGCCTCCGCCACCTCCAGAGCGGCGAGATCGCCTGGCGCCTGGTCTCGCTCTCGGGCTCGCTGCCGATCGAGTGGAGCGCCCAGGTCGAGCCCTTCGAGGGCGCCGGCGCGACCAAGGCCCGCCTCACCACCAGCCTCGGCGAGACGATCACGATCGAGCGCGGCCGGATCGTCGCGATCGACATCGCCGACGAGGGCCTGGCGATCCGCCCCTCCTCCGAGCCCTGGCCGACCTGGGAGCTCGCGCCGCCGCCGAAGCTCGACTACGCCCCGGCCGCCGACGCGACCTTCACCCGCCGCGAGGTCGAGCTCCCCGGGCGCCCGGGCGAGCCCCGCCTCGCCGGCGAGGTCCTGATCCCGGCGGCCGCCCGCGGCGGTCCTCGCCCGGCGGTCCTCTTCATCGGCGGCAACGGCCGCCAGGATCGCTACGGCTTCGCCGGGCCGCCGCCGGTCGACCTCGGCTTCCACGCGATCAGCGACGCGCTCGCCGAGGCCGGCTTCGTCGTCCTCCGCTTCGACGAGCGCGGCCAGGGGGGGAGCGAGGTCGCGCCGCTCTCGTGGGAGCTCGGCCTCGAGGACGCCCGCCGGGCGCTCCGCACCCTCCTGGTCCAGCCCGAGGTCGATCCCGATCGCCTGGCGATCGTCGGTCACGGCGAGTCGGGGTGGCGCGCCCTCCAGCTCGCCGGTGAGGATCGCGGGGTCGTCGCGGTCGCCCTCCTCGCCGCCCCCGGCCGCCCCTACCGCGAGATCCTCGACGCCCAGGCCGAGGCCGACATCGCCGCGATGCCGCCGGAGCTCCAGGCCCGCGCCCGCGAGGAGCACGTCAAGTTGATGAAGGCGATCGAGGGCGGCAAGGAGCTCCCGCCCGAGCTCGCGGAGCAGGCGGCGTGGGCCCGCGAGCTCCTCGCCGTCGATCCCGCGCGCCTGGTCTCGCGGGCGCCGGCGGCCCTCTGGATCGCCCAGGGGACCAGCGACTTCGAGGTCGATCCCGAGCGCGATCCCGCGGCCCTCCAGGCGCTCGCGCGGCGCTCCAGCAAGAAGCCGACGATCCGCCGCTACCCCGGCCTCGATCACCTCTTCAAGCCCGAGACCGGCGAGTCGTCGCCGGGCCGCTACCTCGATCCGGAGGGCCCGCGGGCGGTCGATCCTGCCTTCCTCCACGACCTCGCGGCCTGGCTCGAGCGGGCGCTAGCGCCGAAGCGCGGCGGCAAGCGGGGCCGGGGCGCGGCGCCCTGACCGGCGGCGGAGGCGGCCGGCTGCCACCTTCGGCGGACGCGACGTCAGCCGCCGACCCCCAGGGGCAGGCGCCCCCACCTGAGCGCCGCGCCCCCCGTCAGGGTCGCGCGATAGCATGACCCAAGAGACATGTCATGGGCGAACGCGGCCCGCGAGCCGCGCCCGCTCGACCTGCGTCATACGCGGCGCTTGTCGGGTCGCCGGGCCTCTCTATACTTGGCGGCGCTCGGGGGGTTTTTGGGGATGCGGAGAGGACACCTTTGGATCGCGCTGCTCTGCCCGCTCGTCGTCGGCTGCGCGGAGTTCACGGAGGGCGAGACCAAGGCGAGCGCCGGCCTCGCCTCGTCGGCCAGCGATAGCGGGAGCAGCGGCGGCGACACGGCGACCAGCGGCAGCAGCGAGGGGAGCGGCTCCGGCGGGATGACCAGCGGCACGAGCGCGGGCGTCACCGGCGACCCGTCGACGAGCGCGGCGACGATCACCACGTCGACGACCACCAGCGATCCCGAGACGAGCGGCGGGCCGATCACCAGCGGCGACACCACCGGCGACCCGACCACCGGCGACCCGACCACTGGCGACACCACCGGTGACGCGACCACCGGCGAGCCCACCTGCGGCGCCAACGCGGAGTGCCCGAGCGGCTTCTGCGACGGCGGCGTCTGCAAGAACAAGCTGAGCTGCCTCGAGATCCACATGAACGACGGCGCCCTCGGCGACGGGATCTACACGATCGATCCCGACGGCCCCGGCGGCGCGCCGCCGATCGAGATCTCCTGCGACATGGGCGGCGGCGGCTACTCCTGCGTCTACTTCAACGACTTCGAGGTCGACGCCGACGGCTGGATGCCGGCGCCGATCACCACCTGCGACGGCGACAAGATCCTCGGCGGCTACGACAAGCTCGGCGAGAACGCGCCGACCAAGCGGACCTTCGATCTCTTCGGGATCCCCCACACCACCGTGCGGGTGACCGGCGAGTTCTGGGCGATCGACTCGTGGGACGGCGAGGAGCTGATGCTCCTCCTCGACGACTCCAAGATCTGGTCGCAGAGCTGCGGCTGCGGGGTCAACAAGAACCTCTGCGGCGCGGCCTGGTGGGACGGCAAGGCGGCGATCAACGCGCTCGGCGATCACGGCGCTTCGCAGGCGACGCTGACCTTCACGTCGACCCTCAACGAAGGCAAGAAGAACGAGTCCTTCGGGATCGACGACATCCGCGTCTGCATTCTCTAGCTCTCGCTACGGACAGGAACAAAAGAGAAGGCCGCCTCGGGAACCGAGGCGGCCTCTTTCGCACTGACGATCCGAAGATCGTCGAGACCTCTTAGAGGTCGTGCGGGCGAACGGTGCTGCGGTTGTTGGCCTTGCAGCGCTCGATCGCGGCGGCGAGGAGATCGTGGACCTTGTTCGAGACGGCCTCGACGAGGTTGCCATCGCTGCGGAGCTCAGCGGCCCGGATGACCTCCTTGACCTTGCTGCCGACGACGAGATTCTCCTTGGGGGGGGCGGGTTGCTTCGACTTTGCCATGGTGCTTCTTGCTTGCGCTCTAGGCGGGTAAGAGGACGTTTTGGTGGGTTGGTTGGCTCAACGGCCAGCAACGCCAACCGTTGGTTCGGCCGGAACATAAACCCACTCTGGGGCCGCTGCAAAGCCCTTTCGCTGCATGTTCACCCAAAATTTTGCGCCGCCACCCCACCTGCGCACCCTTCTCGAGGGCTCATCTACCCCCTGACCCTGCGGCAAGGTGCTTGACAGGGAGCACCTCGATCCCGGAATCGGCGCCCCGCGATCGGCCCCTCGAGGGCCTCCGAGGGCCGCCTTCGGGCCCCCGGAGAACCGCTGAAAACGCTGCAATTACGGCGTGTTAGACCCGACGACCGCGACCCATCGGTCGAGGAGGTCGGCCGCCCTCGGGCCGGTCGCGCGGGCCTCGAGGTGGCGACGGGTCAGGGATCCACGGGGGCGATCGATGGTGATCTCGAGGCGATCCTCGGGCGGCGAGATCCAACGATCGGCCCACTCGACGATCACCACCCGGTCGTCCCCGACGAGCTCCCCGCTCCCGAGGCCGAGGGCCTCGGCGGCCGCCCCTGCCCCCCCCAGGCCCGGATCCTCCGCGTCGCCCAGAGCCCCCGGATCGCCGAGTCGGTAGAGATCGAGGTGGACCAGCGGCCGCGGTCCGGGGTGGGTCAGGCAGAGGGCGAAGGTCGGCGAGGTCACCCGATCCGGTCGCTCGACCCCCAGCCCGCGGGCGAGCGCCCGGACGAAGGTCGTCTTGCCGGCGCCCATCGGCCCGCCAAGGAGGAGCACCTCGCCGCCCCCCAGGAGGCCGCCGAGAGCGCGTGCGCGCGCCGTCAGGGCCTCCTCGTCGAGATCACGACCGACATCGATCATCGGCGGGGATTGTACGCGCTTCGTCCGGTTGCGGGGCCCAGGGTCCCGGTGTAGGGATGGCCCATGACCTCTCGCCGACGGACCCTCGGCCTCGCCCTGGCCCTCTCGGTCGCGGCGTGCGAGACCCCGCCGCCGGCGCAGCGGGGCGACGCGCCCGAGCCGAGCGAGGCCCTCCGCCCCGAGGGCGAGCGCGGCGAGGTGCCGGCCGAGGCCCGGATCGCCGACTACGAGATCGACGCCCGCCTCGACGACGAGACCCACCGGATCACCGGGACCGTCCGGATCACCTGGCGCAACCGGACCACCCGGAGCGTCACGACCCTCCCCTTCCACCTTTATATGAACGCCTTCCGGGCCGAGGACACCGCCTGGATGCGCGAGGCCCGGGGCTCCCACCGCGGCCAGCGGCAGGGCGAGGAGGGCCGCTGGGGCTACATCGACATCACCCGAGTCACCCTCCTCGGCGCCCCCCAGGCGAGCGACCTCGAGGTCCGCGCTGGCGAGCCCCGCGAGCTCCGCTGGGCCGAGGACGAGGACCCCTCGACGATGACCGTGACCCTCCCGGGGGCGATCGGCCCCGGCGAGAGCGCGGTCGTCGAGCTCGACTTTGTCACCCAGCTCCCCGAGGTCTTCGCCCGCACCGGCTACGCCGGTACCTTTCATATGGTCGGCCAGTGGTACCCGAAGCTCGCGGTCCTCGACCCGCAGGAGGGCTGGCGAAACCATGTCTTCACCCTCCAGAGCGAGTTCTTCGCCGACTTCGGCGACTACGAGGTGACCCTCGACGTGCCGGCCGCGATGGTGGTCGGCGCCACCGGGATCCAGGTCAGCGACGAGCCCGGGGAGGAGGGCCGCCGGCGCCTCCGCTACCGGGCCGAGATGGTCCACGACTTCGCCTGGGCGGCCGACCCCGACCTCCTCGAGGTCCGCTCGGAGTGGCACGGGATCCGGATCCGCCAGCTCATGCGGGCCGAGCATGCGGCCGACGCCGACCGCCACGAGGCCGCGCTGGTCGCCACCCTGGAGAGCATGGAGGCCCGCTTCGGGCCCTACCCCTGGTCGACGATCACGGTGATCCACCCGCCCTCGGACGCCGGCGGCGCCCAGGGGATGGAGTACCCGACCCTCTTCACGACCTCGCCGGTGATCCAGCCGCGCCCCTGGTGGCGACTCCTCGGCCTCGAGGAGCGGGCCTCCGGGGTCTTCACGACGATCCATGAATTCGGCCACCAGTACTTCCAGGGGCTCCTCGCCTCGGACGAGTTCCGCGAGCCCTGGCTCGACGAGGGGATGAACACGACCTCGAACGCCCTCGCCCTCCGCGACTGGCAGGCCGACGATCCCTGGGTGGTCCGCCTCGGCGGCCAGCGGATCGACGAGAACGACATGACCCGGCTGGCGCTCACCTTCACGACCAGCCTCGATCCGGTGCGGGCGCCGGCCGATCGCTACCTCGAGCTGAGCCACAGCTACGGCGGCACGGTCTACCGCAAGACCGGGGCGACCATGCTCACCCTCCGCAACCTCGCCGGCGCGCCGGCCTTCGACGCCGCCCTCCGGGCCTACGCCGATCGCTGGCGCTTCCGCCACCCGCGCGGCGACGACCTGGTCGCCGCCCTCGTCGAGGGGATCGGCGCCGCGGTCGATCTCGGCGACGCGGGCCCGGACGGGCCGGTGCGCCTCGACGTCGCCGACTTCCTCGACCAGGCGCTGCGGGGGACCGACGAGGTCGACTTCGCCCTCACCTATGTCGACAACCGTCGACGGATCGGCCATGCCGGCTGGCACCGCGACGAGGAGGGGGCGCTCGTCGGCGGCGACGATCCGCCGCCCGAGGCGACGCCGATCGACGAGCTCGACGACGCCGAGGTCGAGGCGACCGTCCAGGTCCGCCGGGCCGGCGGCCTCCGGATGCCGGTCGAGCTCGAGGTCGAGTTCAGCGACGGGGCGAGCGAGCGGATCTGGTGGGACGGCCAGGAGCGCTACCACGTCTTCGCCTGGCCAGGCCGCCGGATCCGCCGGGCTCGCCTCGATCCCGACGACAAGCTCATCCTCGAGGGCCACCGCCTCAACAACCTCCGCTACGCCCCGGGCGAGGCGCCGCCGGCCGGCGACGGGCTCAGCGCGCCGCTCACCGACGGGGCCGAGGCGCTGACCCTGGCGCTGATGGGAGGGATGAGCCTGTGAGCGCGCTCCGCCGCCTCCTCGGCGCCCCCGGCCTCTGGGTGGCGATGGCCCTCGCCCACCTCGGGATCGCGGCCGCGCTCGCGCGCCCGCTCGCCCTGATGATCGGCGCGGCGATCGCTCCCTACTCGATCGATCGACCCGGCGGCCTCCTGCCGATGATCGCCGAGGTGATCAGCGGCCACCCCGAGCTCGGCGTCGCGCTCGGCGTCGCGCTGATCGCCGGCACCGTCCTCGCGGGCGCCCTCTGGCTGGTCGCCGCGGGCGGGGTGATCGACCGCCTCCGCCGGCCGCAGCCGACCGCCGCGACGATCGCCGCCGCCCTCCGCTTCCTGCCGTCGATGGCCGTCCTCGGCCTCTACTCGGTGATCCCGCGGGGCCTCGCGCTCGCCGGGCTGCGCTTCGACGTCCTCGGCCTCGGCTGGGCGCGGGCGCTCCTGGTCCTGGTCGGCTGGACCCTCTGCACGGTCGCCCTCGATCTCGCGCGGGCCGCGGTCATCCGCGGCGACGCCCGCCGCTACCACCCGACCACCCTGCTCCAGGGCTTCGCGGCCGCGGTCACCCGGCCGACGGTGTGGCTGCGCTCGGCGCTCCTCAGCGCCCTCGGCCTCGCCCTCAGCCTGGCGATCGTCGCCCTCGCGGCCCGCGGCTTCGGCGGGCCGAGTACGACGCTCTGGCTGGTCCGCCTCCTCGCCGCCCTCGGGGTCGGCGTCTCGCTCTGGCGGATCGCGGTCGCGGTCGACGCGGGCGAGCGCTGAGGCGCGCCTGCGCGCGCGACCGCCTGCAGAGGCTCAGGCCCGCCGCTGCAGGGGGGGAGCGCGTACAATGCGGAGGTGGCTCAGACGCGGGTAGAGCTCGGGATCGGCGTGCGCTTCGCGGGCCGCTACGAGGTCCTCAGGCCGCTCGGGCGCGGCGGCATGGGCACGGTCTACGCCGCCCACGACGCGATCCTGGGGGAGGCGGTCGCCCTCAAGATCCTCAGCGCGAGCGCCGACGCCGACTCGCCGGCGCTCCAGCGCTTCCGTCGCGAGGTCGTGCTCGCCCGCCGCGTCACCCACCCCGGCGTCGTCCGGGTCCACGACATCGGCGAGGCCGGCGGCCTCCTCTACATGACGATGGAGCTGGTCGAGGGCCAGACCCTCGCCGAGCTCCTCAGCCGCGGCCCGCCGGCGCCGGCGCGGGCCCTGGCGATCTTCAGCGAGCTGGTCTCGGCGGTCGCGGCGGTCCACGACGCGGGGATCATCCACCGCGATCTCAAGCCGACCAACGTCCTCCTCGATCGCCGCGGCCGGGTCCGCCTCGCTGACTTCGGGATCGCCCGCGGCGGCCCGGACCTCGAGATCACCCACCCCGGCGCGCTGGTCGGCACCCTCCGCTACATGGCCCCGGAGCAGCTCCGCCGCGGCGACGACGTCGACGCGCGGGCCGATGTCTACGCGCTCGGGCTGATCCTCCACGAGCTCCTGACCGGCGACGTGCCGGCCCCCGGGTGCCCGCCGAGCGCCGACCTCGGGGCGCTCACCCGCGATGATCCGCGCCTCCTCGCCAGCCTCGAGCGCCTCCTCGAGCGGACCCTCGCCGCCGATCGGCGGGCCCGCCTGGCGTCGGCGGCCGAGCTCCTCGCCGCGCTCGCGGGCCTCGGCGAGCGCCTCACGGTGATCGCCGACCCGGTCGATCTCGACGACGACGCGCCGACGATGATCGCGGCGATGCCGACCCTCGACGGCGCGGCCTCGACCTCGGCGGCGGAGAGCGCCCACCCGCCGAGCGCCGCCTCGGCGATCGCCTCGCCGAGCGCCTCGCCGGTCGCCGCCCCGGCCTCGGGCGAGCTCCGCTCGCTCGCGGTCCTCCCCTTCCAGTACTTCGGGCCGCCCGCCGACGCCTACCTCGGGCAGACCCTCGCCGAGGAGCTGGTCGATCTCCTCGCCTTCCTCCGCGGGATCAAGGTGCTCGGCACCGGCGCGACCTCGTCGTTCCAGAGCGGCCGCGATCCGCGGGCGATCGGCGAGGCGCTCGGGGTCCTCTGGGTGATCGACGGGACGATCCAGCGGGCCGGCGATCGGGCGCGCACCGCCGTCCGCCTGATCGACGCGACCACCGGCGAGCAGCTCTGGAGCGAGTGCGTGACCGGGACGATCAGCGACACCCTCTCGTTCCAGACCAACGTCGCCCGGGTGGTCGCCGAGCACGTCCGCGGCGAGCTCACGACGATCAGCTCGCGGGCCCAGGCGCCGCCGCGCGCGATCGAGCTCTACCTCAGCGCCCGCCGCCACCTCAGCCGCTTCGAGGACATCGATCGCAGCGCCGAGGCCTACCGCGCGCTCCGTGAGGCGCTCGACCTCGCCCCCGAGTTCACCGAGGCGATCGCCGCGATCGCCTTCACGGCGGTGCGCGCGTGGTTCTCGCGGCCGGCGATCCTCGGCGACCCGCTCAACTGGGCGGAGACCGCGAGCGCGCTGGTCGAGGACGCCAAGCGGCGGGCGCCCGATCTCCCGGAGACCCACCTCGCGGCCGGCGTCCTCGCCCTCCAGCGCTGCGAGTTCGCGGCCGCGGTCGCCTCGCTCGCGCGGGTGCTGACGATCGCGCCGACCCACGGCGAGGCCCACCGCTACCTGGCGATCCTCGAGATGGAGGCCGGTCTCATCGACTCGGCGCTCGCCCGCTTCCGCCTGGTCGCCGAGTACGATCCGACCTCGGCCTTCGCGGTCTCGATGATCGGCCGCTGGCGGGCGCTCGAGGGCGACGCGGCCTCCGACCAGCTCTTCGTCGACGCCCAGCGGCGGGCGCCGACCCCGTCGATCGGCGCCTGCCTGATGCGCCTGCGGGGCGCGGCCTGGCGACGGGCGCCGCTGCCGACGCTCAGCGCCGGCGAGCGCTCCAAGATCGCCGGCGCCCGCTGGCCGCTCCCCCGCCTCTTCCTCGCCGCGCTCGAGGGGACCCTCGAGGCGTCGGCGATCGAGACCGCCGAGGAGATCCTGGCGAGCGCCGGTCAGAGCCCGCGCGCCCGGACGTCGTCCCTGCAATTCATCTGCGAGCTCTGGCTCCTCCTCGATCGCCCGGAGATCGCCCTGCGGCGCCTGGAGGAGTGCGTGCGGGTCGGCCTCCTCGACGTCGCCTGGCTCGATCGCTGCCAGCTCATGGATCCCCTGCGGGGCCAGCCGGAATTCGAGGCGCTGGTCGAGCAGGTGCGGGCGCGGGCGCTCGCGGCCTTCACGGCCGCGCCCTCGGTCGTGGCGACCTTCTCGTAGCCGCGTCGACGCGCGCATGCGACCAGCCGAGTCGCGCGCGGCCCGGAGGCGTGCGACACCCCCGGCGCGTCGGCGATCGCCGCTTGCTCGGATCCGCACGATCGACTATCGGGTCGACATGTCCGCGCCCCAGCCTGGCCTCCTCGCGCCGCTCCCCGCGGCGTCGCGCTACCTCACCTTCCGCGCGCGACCCGGCGCCGATCCTCGGGCGGCGCTCGCTCGCCTGGCCGCCCACCCGCACGGGGAGGCGCTGGTCATCGGCATCGGCGCGTCGACGGTGGCCGCGCTCGGCGGCGAGGTGCCCGGCCTCCGCGAGGCGACGCCGCTCGCCGGCCCCGGCCAGGCGGTGCCCGCGACCCCGGCCGCGCTCTGGCTCTGGCTCCGCGGCGACGAGCGCGGGGTGCTCCTCCACCGCGGCCGCGAGCTCGCGGCGCTCGTCGCCGACGCCTTCATCGTCGACGAGGTGATCGACGGCTTCGTCCACCGGGGCGGCCGCGATCTCTCCGGCTACGAGGACGGGACCGAGAACCCCGAGGGTGCCGCGGCGATCGACGCGGCGATCGTCGACGACCCGCGCCCCGGCCTCGGCGGCTCCTCCTTCGTCGCGGTCCAGCGCTGGATCCACGACCTCGACGCGCTCGCGGCGATGGGCCAGGCGGAGCGCGACGGCTGCATCGGCCGCCGCCTCGCCGACAACGTCGAGCTCGGCGACGCGCCCCCGTGGGCCCACGTCAAGCGGGCCGCCCAGGAGAGCTTCGCGCCGCCGGCCTTCATCCTCCGGCGCTCGATGCCCTGGGCGGAGGGCGCCGACGCGGGCCTCCTCTTCATCGCCTTCGGCCGCTCCTTCGACGCCTTCGAGGCGATCCTGCGGCGGATGGTCGGAGCCGAGGACGGGATCGTCGACGGCCTCTTCCGCTTCACCCGACCGCGCTCCAGCGCCTTCCTCTGGTGCCCGCCGCTGGTCGACGGGCGCCTCGATCTCCGCCTCTTCGACGAGACCTGATCGCCATGACCGTCCCCCGCCGCGCGAGCCGACCGATCGAGGTCGACGGCCACGCCCTCCGCTGGTGGTACCGCCTGCCGGCCTGCGGCTCCGCGGATTGCCCGCAGGACTGGCCGCATGTGGTGATCGCCGACGCGGGCCGGGGCGGCGAGATCGTCACCTTCGCGGTCCCCAGCGGATGGGGTGCGGTGACCCCTGCCCACGTCGCCGCCGCCGCACGCCGCGCCCTCGCGGAGGGCTGGCGCCCCGGCGTCGGCGCCGGCGTGCGGCACGTCGGCCCGCCGCCGCTCGATCCGGGCGATCCCCGTCGCCAAGGGGGTTGAGCCGCTTCCGCGCGGTCGTCATTCGCGGCCGGTCCAGCGCCAACTTTTCGTGCCCGCCGCGGCCCTGCTCAGCCCGGCGCGCTCGCTACGATGGGCCCGTCGATGGGAGAGCTGGTTGACGATCGACCGCGCCTCCTCCTGGCGGAGGACGAGCCGGCGGCCCGCGAGGGCCTCCGCGCGCTCCTCGAGGACGAGGGCTACGAGGTCCGGACCGCGGCCGACGGCTCGCAGGCGCTCGCGGCCCTCCACGGCTGGAGCCCCGATCTCGTGGTCACCGACGTGAAGATGCCGAAGCTCGACGGCCACGGGCTGATGGCCGCGCTCGGGCGCCGCCTCCCCGACGTCCCGGTGATCGTCATGAGCGGCCACGGGACGATCGAGGAGGCGGTCGACACCCTCCACCGCGGCGCCGTCGACTACCTCGGCAAGCCCCTCGATCTCGACCGCCTCCTCGCGTCGATCCGCCGGGCCCTCGCCCGCACGCGGGACCCCCTCGCGCCCGGCCAGGTGATCGCCGGCCGCTACCGCATCGACGCCGAGATCGGCGCGGGCGCGATGGGTCGGGTCTTCCGCTCGACCCACCTCGGGCTCGGCCGCGAGGTCGCGCTCAAGGTCTTCACCGCCCACGGCGACGTCGCCGACGGCCGCGCCCGCTTCGCCCGCGAGGCCCAGGTCGCGGCCTCGCTCCGCCACCCGGGGGTCGTCCAGATCCTCGACTACGGCAGCGAGGGCGGCCTCCCCTTCCTGGTGATGGAGCTCCTCGTCGGCCACGATCTCCGCGAGGAGGTCGACGAGAGCCTGCCGCCGCTGGCGATCCCGCGGGCGCTCGAGATCGCCGCGGCGATCGTCTCGGTGCTGATCGCGGCCCACCGCGCCGGCCTCACCCACCGCGACCTCAAGCCCGAGAACGTCTTCCTCGAGGAGATCGGCGGCCGCGAGGTGGTGCGGATCCTCGACTTCGGCTTCGCCTTCCTCGCCGAGGACGACGCCTCCGGCCGCGGGCGCCTCACCGCCGAGGGGCTGATCGTCGGCACCCCCTTCTACATCGCCCCCGAGCAGGTGCGCGGCCAGGCGATCGGCCCCCCCGCCGACATCTACGCGCTCGGCTGCCTCCTCTACGAGATGCTCTGCGGCTTCACGCCCTTCACCGGCGAGACCTTCGACGTGATGTCGCACCACGTCCACGCCGCCCCGCCGCCGCTCCGCGAGCGCCGCCCCGATCTCCCGCCGGCCCTCGACGCGCTGATCCAGGCGATGCTCGACAAGCGCGCGGCCGCCCGCCCGAGCGCCGAGCAGGTCGCTTCGGCGCTCCGCCGGATCGGCGCCGACGCGGGCGCGGCCCCGGCCCGGGTGATCGTCGTCGGCGAGATCGACGGCGACCTGGTGGCGGCGATCGAGCGCGCCGGCCTGGCGATCGAGCGGACGGTCGAGCGCGCGGTCGAGTGGCTCGGCGACACCCTCGGGGCCGAGTCCAGCGACGTCGTCGCGATCTACGCCGCGGCCTGCGGGCTGCCGACGATCAAGGCGCTGGTCGACACCGGCGTCCCGGTGATCGCCGACCTCGGCGAGGGCGAGATCCCCCGCGGGCTCGCGCTCCGACGCCTCGGCGTCGCCGCCCGCCTGATCCGACCGATCGCGCCCGACCTCCTGGTGTCGACCCTCGCGCGCCTCCGCCAGCGCCCCCGCAGGTGAGCGCGCGCCCTCGCGCGGCCGCCCTGGAGCCCCTCGGACGCCGTTTCCGGGGCCAACCACATTTTTTGAGGGGGTGGTGTCATGGTGGTCCGGTCGCCGGCGTTCAGGAGGCGACTTTTGCGGAGACGAGCACCGATGCGAAGCTGGCTGACGACGATCCTCGTGACCATCCCCCTCGCCCTCCCGGGCTGCCGGACCCACGGCACCGTGACGCCGATCGTCGGTGAGGGCCCAGGATCGACCGGCGGCGGCGACCCGATCGCCACCACGCCGACCCAGCCCGCCTACTACACGGCGCCCGCCCACGTCTTCACCCCGCGCCAGCACCCGGCCCACACCCGGCCGATGCCGCCGCCCCCGCCCGATCCCCGGAGCCTGCCGAAGCTGGTCGATCGGACATCTCAGTGCTTCGGCTCGCCGCGCCCCGAGCCGCGGCCGGTGACCAAGAAGAGCGGCGGGACCGTCGCCAAGTCGGGCTCGGGCTCGGGCTCGGGCTACGGCCGCGGCTCCGGCTCCGGCAAGGGCGGCGGCGGCTACAAGAACGTCCCCTACCAGCCCGCGCCGTCGACGACGAGCCCGAGCAAGCCGACCGAGGCGAAGCCCGCGACCAAGAAGGACAGCGGCGGGAGCGCGGGCGGCCTCGTCGGATCGACGGCGGGCCGGGGCGACGGCGCCTACGCCTCTAACCTCGGCCCGGCCGGCGGGGGCGCGATGGCCAGCGCCGACGCGGCCCCGGGGATGGCCCCGCCGCCGGAGGCCCAGGCGAAGAGCGCCGAGGTCGCGGTCGAGACCAGCCGCGCGTCCAACCGCGAGGAGAAGCGGCGGGCGAAGAAGGAGAAGAAGGCCTCCAAGCGCGCCGATCGGCCGGCCGCGGCGACCCCGGCCGCCGAGGAGTCGGTCGCCTACGAGCCCGCCGGCGCCGACTACGACGACGGCGCCGAGGACGAGCGCCTCCAGCCGGGCGGCGCCCAGCTGGCCGCCCGCGACGACGTCTACGACCAGTACACCGACTGGGGCCAGGCGACCTACCTCTCGAACGACGACACGATGAGCCTCTCGTCGGCCCAGCGGATCATCTACGCGATCGACCGCTACCTCCCGCTGCCGCCCGAGAACATCCGCCCCCACGAGCTCCTCAACTACTTCTCGTTCAACACGATCCCGGTCGCCGAGACCGATGACTTCTCGGTCCTCGCCGAGATCGCCCCGAACCCGGACAAGGGGGGATCTACGACCTCGCGCTCGCCGTCCAGGGCAAGCCGATGGACCGCGACTCCCGGCGCAACGCCAACCTCACCCTGGTGATCGACCGCTCGGGGTCGATGTCGGACGAGGGGCGGATGAACTACCTCAAGCAGGGGCTCCGGCGGATGACCTCGGAGCTCAAGAACGGCGACATCGTCAACATGGTGATCTTCGACCATGACGTGTGCACGCCGCTCGAGAACTACGTCGTCGGCCGCGACCGCCCGCAGGTCCTCGAGAGGGCGATCGACGGCCTCAAGCCGCGGGGCTCGACCGACCTCTACTCCGGCCTCTCGCAGGGCTACCAGCTCGCCGATCGCTCCTACCAGCCGACCTACAACAACCGGGTCATGCTGATCACCGACGCGCTCGCCAACACCGGCGTCACCGACTCGCGGGCGATCGCGATGGTCGGCAAGTACTACGACGAGCGGCGGATCCGGCTCTCGGGCGTCGGCGTCGGCTCGACCTTCAACGACGAGCTCCTCGACCGCCTGACCGAGAAGGGCAAGGGCGCCTACGTCTTCCTCGGCTCCGAGGCCGAGGTCGACGCGGTCTTCGGGCCCCGCCTGGTCTCGCTCCTCGAGACCACCGCGCTCGACGTCCACTTCCAGCTCCACCTCCCGCCCTCGCTGCGGATGAACGTCTTCTACGGCGAGGAGGCCTCGACCGTGAAGGAGGAGGTCCAGGCGATCCACTACTTCGCCAACACCTCGCAGCTCTTCTTCTCCGAGCTGATGGCCCGCGGCGGCAAGCTCCGCCCCGAGGACTGGATCATGATGACGATCGAGTACGAGGACCCGGAGACCGGCGCCGAGACGATGGAGGAGGTCGCCTGGAACCTCGGCGACATCGCCCACGAGTCGGCGAACGTCAACAAGGCGCGCCTCCTGATGAGCTTCGTCCAGCGCCTCGGCGAGCTCGCCTACCGCCCCGCCCCCTCGGGCTACCGGACCTGGGCCGGCGGCTGGAACGACCAGGGCGCCTGGCAGATCTGCGAGGAGGGGCGGCAGACCCTCGACCGCCAGGCGGCGCCGCTCGCCGGCGACCCCGAGGTCAACCGCGTCCGCGGCCTCTGGGCGAAGTACTGCTCGCGCTACGATCGGCCGCAGCAGCCGGTCCAGAGCCAGCCCGTCCAGGCCCAGCCCGACCGCTGGCCGGGCGCGAGCGGCTCCTGAGCCGGCGCTCCGCCGGGTGCGAGGCCGGGGCCCGCCGCGCGACGCGGTCGGCCCCGGCGGCGCTTCGAAGCGGTGATCTTTCGAAATGTCTCAAGGGACAGGATCAGCGGAGGCACTCGTGGCTGATCGCCTCGGCCGAGCTCGCCCTGGCGACGCACTCGCGGGCCCCCGGCGGCAGGCGGCGGCCGACGCAGCGGCCGAGATCGTCGGCGAAGAGGCGGCGGAATTCGGCCTGCTTGCGGGCGAGGAGCGCGGGGTCGCGGTAGCCCTGCTCGCGGAGCTCGAGCTCGACGATTCGATCGAGGATCGCCTCGCACTCCTCCGGGGTCGCCGCGCGGCCCTCACACGCCGCGGACGCGAGCGCGAGGCCGGCGAGCGCGAGGCCGGCGAGGCGGCGGAGGAGCGTGCGGCGGCGGCGGGGCATCGGTCGGGGTCGGGGGTCGGCTCGGCGTCCTCAGCGGTAGAATCGCACGCGGATCGGCGGCGACCAGGCGCGGATCGCCTCGCCCTGGCGATCGCGCGCGGGCTCAAAGCGGGTGCCGCGGGCGCAGCTCAGGGCGGCCCGCCCGAAGCCCCGCCCGGGGTCGCGGACCAGGCGGGCGTCCTCGACCGCCCCGTCGCCGCCGACCAGCACCTTGAGGACCACGACCTCCTCGTCGAGGGGCTCGTCGATCGCCTCGCGCGGCCAGGCGCAGATCCACTCCTCCGGCCGCAGGCGGACCGGCGACGAGCGATCCTCGCTGATCACCTTGGTCGGCGCGGGGCGCTTCGGCGGCGGGGCGGCGGGCTTGGTCGCCGGCGCGGCCCCGCGGCCGCCCGGGGTCTTGCCGCGGCCGCTCGAGGTGGTCACGCCGCCGGCGTAGGCCGAGCCCTCGCCGCTGACGAAGGCGCCGTCGCTGAGGTCGACCGGTCCGCCCGGCTCGGCGGCGATCACCTTGCCGGCCTCCGCCGGGGGGCGGCCTTGGGCGCGCGCGGGGCTCCGCGGCGGCGGGGCCTCGGGCGGCGGCGCGGGGCTCCTGGGGCGCCTCCGCGGCCTCCTCCTCCGCGGCCTCGGCCTCCTCCGCCGCGGGCTCCGGCTCTGGCTCTGGCGCCGCCTCGGCCGGCGGCGGCGGGGCGTCGAGATCGACGACCTCGACGTGGATCAGCTCCTCGTGGACCCGCGCCGCGATCTCGGCGCTCCAGAGCTCGAGCGAGGGGCGCGAGCCGATCGCCCAGACCACGAGGCCGAGGTGGGCGAGGATCGCCGCGGCGATCGCCGCCGGCAGGCGCCGCCGCCGGGGCGGCGACGGAACTGCCCCAAAGACCAGGTCGATGATCCGGGGATCGACGGCGCTCATCCGTCCCCTCCGCCGGCCGCGGGCGACCCCGCGTCGAGGGGCGCCGCCGAGAAGGCGACCCGGGCGACCCCGCCCCGCTTGATCGCGTCGAGCGCGGCGATCACCCGGCGGTGGGGCACCGCGCCGTCGGCGTGGATCACCGCCCGCAGGTGGGGATCGTCGCGGAGGGCGGCCGCCGCCCGCTGGCTGAGCTCGCCGTCCGTGAGCACCGGCTCGCCGTTGATGAGGGTCGGCCCGCTCGCCGGGATCACCACCGAGAAGACCACCTGGACCTCCTCGGTCTGGCTCGCCTGCGGGAGGTCGAGGGGGACCGAGGGGGTGACGATGATCTTCGCGGTGACGATGAAGATGATCAGGAGGACGAGGACGATGTCGACCAGCGGGGTGATGTTGATCCCGGCGATCATCCCCTCCTCGCCGGGCTCCTGGGCGCCGCCGGCCACTAGCGCGCCTCCCCGCGCTCGTCGCCCGCGAGGTAGGCGAGGATCAGGCTCGAGAGGACCTCGGAGCCGCCGACGAGCCCGCTGATCCGCCGCTGGAGCGCGTTGTGGGCGGCGACCGCCGGCAGCGCGACCAGGATCCCCACCGCGGTCGCCACCAGGGCCTCGGCGATGCTCGACATCACCGCCTGCGAGGCGACCTGCGAGGCCGCGCCGACGCCCCCGCCGTGCCCCGGCGTCGCATGCCCGAGCTCCTCAAAGGCGCCGATCACCCCGATCACCGTGCCGAAGAGGCCGATGAAGGGGGCGTTGTTGCCGAGGGTCCCGAGGAAGCCGAGGCCGCGGCTGAGGGTCTGGCGCTCGAGCGCGGCCGCGCTGCGCATCGCGTACTCGGCGGCCGCGGCCCCGCGATCGGCGAGGCGGAGGCCGGCGGCCGCGATCGCGGCGGCGACCGCCTGCGAGCGCCCGAGCTCCGCCAGCGCGCCCGCCCGATCGCCGCGCTCGAGGTGAGCGGCGACCGCCTCGGCGAGCCGGCGGAGATCGCCGCCGCGCCGCCGCAGGAGGAGCCAGCGCTCGACCATCACCACCAGCGAGGCGATCGAGAGGAGGCCGAGGAACCAGAGCACCCAGGTCGCCCCCGCGTGGAGGAAGATCCCTTTGATCGCTTCGATCGGGTCCATGGCCGCCTCCGAGGATAGTGGATCCGCCGCCCCGAGCTAGAGGATCCGGCGCTCCGGGCACTCGCCCTCGCCCTGGAAGTCGCCGAGGGTGCGGGCCTGGGCCTCGAGGTAGTCGCGGGCGGTGGTCACCGGGATCAGCGCCCCCGAGATGTTGTAGATCGACGCCGGGAAGACCTCGGCGGCGCTCACCATCCCGAGCTCGTCGAGGGTGACCTCGCCGTCGCGATCGAGGTCGCAGTCGGCGATCCACTGCGCGCGCCGCTCGGTGATCTCGGCCCCCTGGGTGACGTTGGTGAAGAACCAGTGGTCGCCGTGGATCGTCGGCTTGACCTGGGCGGTCGCGCCGGTCGGGACCGCGAAGCCGGCGTCTCCCGACTCCGGCGCGCAGAGGTCGAAGGAGGTCCCCGCCTGCAGCCCCCAGGCGAAGTGGAGCTCGGTCGCCGTCGCGCACTCCATCGGATCGCCGCGGAGGCAGGACTCGCCGTCGGCCTTGGTCAGGCGCCCCTCGACGTAGAGCGAGTAGCCGCCGGCGACCATCATCGCGTAGTCGGCGTCGCTGAGCCCCTCGGCCTGCAGCGCCGACGCGTCGGCGTTCGGGATGTCGTAGCCGACCCGATCCCAGCGGGTCGCCGCGACGCCGTCGAACTCGGCGATCACCAGGCCGCCGGCCGGGAGGTTGAGCATGTCGATCACGTGGATCTCGGGGGCCTCGAGCGCCTCGTCGGGCGCGTCCGAGCGGCTCGCCCGGAAGTTGCCCGTGACCACCAGGAAGCGGTCGTACGTGACGGTCCAGCCGTCGGCGATCCCCTCGTCACCGCCGGGCGAGAGGCCCTCGGGGATCGTGTCCTCGGCCTCGACGAAGACCTGGACCGAGCCGGTGCCCGCGCCGTCACCGCAGGCGATCGGCGCGAGCGCGAGAGAAACAAGCCCGAATGTACATGTCCATTTATTCATGTCTCGTTCAACCTCTTGGGTCACTCATGGAGGATGATCTGCGGCGGCGCCCCGGTCATCGCCAGGGCGAGCGCGTTGTAGGCGGTGCTCCCCTCGGCGATCACCAGGGGCTCGCCCGGCGGGGGCGGCGGCATCGCGGCGAGCGCGTCATAGTCGACGATCTGGATCCACCGCAGCGGGTCGACGACGACCTCGAGGGTGTGGTCGCCCTCGCTGATCGTCGTCGCCGAGATCGCGATCCCCTCGAGCGCCGCGGTCCCGCGGATCACCGCGACCACGTCGACCTCGGCGATGAAGTCGATCGCCTGATCGCCCTGGACCGCGCGGCCGACGAGGCGCGCCGAGTGGCCGCCGGGGGCCGCCGGGGTCGGCTGCGGGCGGCTCTGGGTGGTCAGCCAGGGGATCCCGTAGTCGAGCATGAGGGAGCGGACGGTCTCGCCGCTGAGCGCCTCGCCCTCGCCGAGCGCCTGGGCGCCGGGGTCGAGCGCGTCGATCACCGCCGCGTCCGCGAACTCGGCGACCGAGCTCGGGCAGAGGTCGGCCGACGCGGCCGCGCTCGCGCAGAGGTAGATCGGCCCGACCGCGACCTCGGCCTCCGAGAGGGTGACCTCCCAGCCGTCGAGCGAGGTGATCGTCGAGAGCGAGGCGCCGCGGCCGACGACCTCGAGGGCGACCCGCGCCTGGCCGGTGTCGCCGCAGGCCGCGAGCGCGAGCGCGAGCGCGAGCGCGAGCCGACGGCCGCCGCGGTGCCACCTGCCCCTCCGGACATCCTGGCTTGCGTGATGATCGCGGTCCACGGCGTGCTCCTAGAAGTGAAGGGTGAGGGTCCCCATCGCCGCCAGCGGCGGGGCGGCGGCGAAGTGGCGGGCGGGGAGGCGCGACGGGATCGGCCGGGTCCCCCAGTCGGAGACGAAGGCGTACTCGGTCGCGGCGATCTTGCGATTGAGGGCGTTGTGGACGTCGACCCCGAGCTCGACGTAGGACCAGGCGACGCCGGCGCTGAGGTCGAGCTGGTGGACCGGCGCCGCGAAGGCGCCGTAGGGGAGCGGCCGCGGCGCGAGGTAGGAGTAGCCAGCGCCTGCCCGAAGGGCCAGGGGCTGCCCGGCGAGGGTGGTGACCTGGCGATCGACGCCGACGTCGCCGCGGACGACCACCGGCGGGACGTAGGGGAGGCGCTGGCCGGCGACGAAGGCCGGGCTCGGGTTCTCGGCGGTCGCCGGCGGCGGCGCGCTCAGGACCGCCCGCACGTAGGTGACGCTGGCGGCGGCGACCAGCCAGGGGAGCGGCCGGAGGAGGACGTGGGCGCTCAGCCCCGAGCGCTGGCTCGGGCCGATCTTCTCGAGGCGCCCCTCCTCGGGGTCGAAGGCGAGGTCGTTGTCGAGGAAGGTGCCGAAGCCGGCGGCCGAGATCGTCAGCGCCTCGCGTCGCCAGGCCGGGGTGATCCGGAGGCCGCCCTCGACGCTGTGGACCTTGGTGAAGGGCGCGTTCTCGCCCTCCTCGAGCTGTCGGGCCTGGGGCGAGCGGTAGCCCTGGCCGTAGGCCGCGAAGGTCCGCAGCCACTCGAGGGGCCGAAACTCGAGCGACGCCCGCGGCCCGCCCGCGACCCCGAGGGCCGCGCGGCGGTAGCCGACGATGTGCGAGGCGACCTGGTAGGGGGCGATGAAGTTGCCGAGGCGATCGTCGATGTCGTAGTGGAGGACGTCGGCCCGGCCGCCGCCGCGGAGGGTGACCCGGCGGCCGAGGCGGAGCTCGAGGTCGCCGTAGACGCCGATGTCGCTCGCGCGGATCGTCGCGTCGACGCGGTTATCCCAGGTCTCGTTCTGCGGCGCCTGGAGGAGGTTCTGGGCCTGGCCTATCCGGTGGAGGCGGGCCTGGGTGCCGAGCTCGAGCGCGGCCGCGAACCACTTCGCCGGCCGCCAGCTCTTGGTGCGGTGGCTGGCCAAAAAGCCAGCTCCGATGTCGGCGTTGCTCTGCTCGATGAGATCGCCGCGGCCGACCCACTCCGGCATCACCATCGAGCGCTGGAGGTAGCCGGTGAAGTTCTCGCGCGAGCGGAAGTCGCTGTAGGCGGTCCAGATCGCCAGGCGGCTGCGATCGTCGGCCTCGCCCCGGCGATCGACGTCGACCATCACCTGGCCGCGGGTGGCCGACGCCGACTGCGAGCGGGCCGAGGGGTCGTCGTAGGCGTCGTAGAAGCCGACGATCCCGGCGTCGACGTCGTCGCGGCGGAGGACGCCGGCGAGCCCCGCCCGGGCGCCGTAGGCCGCGGCGTGGAGGGTGACCCGGGTGCGATCGCGGGCGCGGAGGACGAGCTGGCCGATCGCCGCCCCCGAGATCCCGCCGCGGCCGACCCCGAAGCCCGAGGTCCGGCGGACGGTCGCGGCCGCGAAGGTCCCCTCGTCCTGGCCCTTGGGCGCCCAGAGGACGAGCTGGCGGAAGGTCGCGAAGGAGCCGCCGGCGCTCCGCAGCGTCAGGCCACGCTGGGTCACGCCGAGGTCGAAGTCGACCGAGCCGGCGACCGCGAAGTCGCCCTGCCGCGGATCGTAGACCCCCTCGCGCACCCGCATCGAGCGGACGACCTCGGGGATCACGATCCCGAGGTCGGCGTAGCCCTGGCCGTGGATATGCGAGATCTGGTTGAGCGGGAGGGCGCCGACCGTGAGCTCGATGTCCTGGCCGTGGGCGGCGTCGAAGCCCCGGAGGATGATCTCGTGGGCGACCGCCTCGCCCTCGGGGCGGCTGATGTAGACGCCCGGCGCCGAGCTCATCAGATCGCCGGCGTCGCGGCGCGGCGCGGCCCGCAGGACCTCGCCGTCGATCTGGAGGTCGCTCGCCGAGCGCGGCGGCTGCGGCCGACGGCCGCGGACCTCGACCTCGAGGACCGCCTCGTCCTCGTCCTCCGCCTCCGCGCCCGCGCCGGGCTCAGGCGGCGTCGATCCCTCGGCGTCGCTCGCAGGCGGGGCCGCGCCCTCGCCGGCCGCCACATCGCCGCCCCCCTCCCCTGCGCCCGCGTCCTCGCCGGCCGCGACCGCCGGCGGCGTGAAGGTGAAGGGCACCCGGATCTTCGCGGCGATCGGCGTGTCGCCGCGGCGCGCCGGCGCGAGCTCCCAGGCCCCGACCGCAGCGATCGCCGCCGCGTCGAAGTCGGCGCCGCCGCTGCGATCGACCTCGATCGCCCGCACCCGCCCGTCCTCGCCGACCGTGACCAGGAGCTCGACGATCACGTCGGCCTCGATCACCGCGCCCGCCGGGTAGACCGCGTCGACCTTGCGGATCACCGCCGGTGGCGTGATCGCCTCGGCCTCCTCGCTCGCGTCCGCCGCGGGCGCGGACGCGGACGCGGACGCGAGAGCCGAGCTCGGCGCGCCGGCGATCACGGACAGCGCCCACACGAGCCCGACCGACCAGGAGCGGGGGAGCGAGCGCGCGCGGGTGCGAGGGCGAGACATGGCGCAGGTCCCCGGCGGCGGCCCGGGGGCTCGTCGCTTGGTATCCGGGCGAGCGGTCGCGCGTCAAGACACATGCAATGAAATTGCATTTGCGCAGGTTGCGCCTTCGTTTTTTGCGGGCTCGGTGGGCTGCGCTGTGCCCGCTCCCTCCGGCGCCCTCCGGCGTCACTCGCAGTAGCCCGCGGGCGGCGGCGGGGCCTCGCCGTCCTCGCCGTAGACGTAGCGGTGGAAGAGCGGGCGGACGAGGTCGCCGGCGATGCGGCAGTGGAGGTCGCGCTCGAGCGTCTCGGTGGTGATCGCCTCGCCGGCGCGCTCGCTGTAGATCTCGCGGAGGATCGCGCGGAACTCGGCGCCGCCGACCGCGGCGCTCAGCGTCGCGAAGATCCGCGTCCCGGTCTCGTGACCGAAGAGCGGGAAGGTGCGGACCCAGAGGTTCTCACCGATCAGGCGGACCGGCTCCTCGTCGAGGGCGATCGTCGTCGCCATGTAGTCCTGGTTGACCGCGAACTTCGTCCAGGTCTCGTCGAACCAGGCGTCGCGCTGGGTCAGGGGACGGACCCCGCGGGCGATCCAGTTGTGGAAGACCTCGTGGCGGAGCGAGGCGAGGCGGGTGACGGTGCCGCCCTCGTACTCCATCGACGCCAGCTGGCCGAGCGGGAGGATGACGGCGGCGAAGCGATCGCCGTGGGGGTAGGGCCCGAGCTCGCCGGCGGCGAATTTCAGGGCGCTCACGAGCTCCGCGCCGGCGTCGTCGAGCTTGGGGACCTTGCCCTCGAAGACGCCGCAGTGCCAGATCTCGGCGTCGACCAGCGCCCCCTCCAGCTCGACCTGCGAGCTCGACGTGATGATCGCGTCGACCGGGCAGAGGTGGATCATCGGCGTCATCGACGTCGCGTCGCTGTAGGCCACCCGCCAGCGGCCCGGCTCGATCACCTCGACCGCGGCGTTGGCGTAGACGTCGTGGGGGACCTCGGCCTCGACGACGACGTCGACGCGGAGCGCGTGGGTGTCGTGGATCAGGTTGCTCGGGAGCCACTTCTCGGCGAAGACCCGCGCCGGGTAGTCGTAGAGCTCGGCGAACCAGGCGACCCAGCCCGGGCCGTGGGCGAGCGCGATGTCGTTTTCGACGGGGTTGGTGAGCGTGTACTCGAGCTCGAGGCGGTGGGCGGTGCAGGGCTCGAGGACCCGGCCGACGGCCAGCATCGTCGCGTCCATCGCCGGCGGCGCGACCAGGGCGACCTGCGAGAGCGGCAGTTCCTCGCCGTCGAGGACGGCCCGGGTGATCTGCTGGCGGAGGTCGAAGAGCGGCGCCCCCTCGATCGGACCGCTCTCGAAGTCGACCGTCGCGGCGCCGCGGTGCTGCCTGGTGATCGCGTTGAAGCGGAGCTCGGCCTCGACGCTCTTGATGTCGATCGGGACCAGGGCGACGCCCTCGTGATCGAGCGGCGGCGGCGCGCCGGGGAGCGCCTCGCAGGCCGGCGCTGGATCGCCCGTCGTCTCGTCACCGCCGGTCGAGCCGGTCGTCGTCGCCTCCTCGCCCGTCGACCCGTCGCCCGTCGATGACCCGGTCGATGCGTCGCCCGTCGACGCGCCGCCCGTCGACGACCCCGTCGTGCCCCCGGTCGTCGACTCGGAGGAGGTCTCGGTGGCGCTCCCGCCGGACGGCTGCGGGCAGGCGGTCGTCAGCAGGGCGCTCGCCAGCGCGGCGGCCAGGGGGATCGTGCGGGGGATCGTGCTTCCGGACATCGGCGGCCTCCTCGTGGCCTCCCCGTTCCAGTACGAGGAGGGGCCGCTTCAATTCAGGAAAAGACGAAGACCGCGACGACGCGCGCCTCCGCGCCGCTAGCGGGCGATCGCCTGGCCGACCTCGATCGTGTCGATCACGTGGCGGTCCTTGCCGACCTCGAGGGTGACGATCCGCTCGCGCACCTTCTCGTGCGGGGTGCCGAAGCCCTCGAAGACCAGCGCCTGGACCTTGGTGCGGGCGCTGAGGCGGTTGCGGTCGCTAGCGAAGTAGTGGGCGCTGATCTCGTAGCGCCCCTTCTTCGCCTTCGGCAGCACGTACATCTCGGGGCCGTAGCCGCGGGTGACGTCGGCCGAGAGCTGACCGCCGCTGCGGGTCCGGGGGTGGGAGTAGAAGCACTCCTCGCCGCTCGGCTCGATCACGTGGAGGTCGACGTCGGTGTTGTCGGTGTTCCAGGTGATCATCACCACGAGGTCCGAGCCGAGCGCGACCTGGCCGCCGATCTCCTGGAGGCGCTGGCCGGCGAAGCCGGCGAGCGAGCTCTTGAGCTCGCCGCGGACCAGGCGGCCGAGGAAGCGGGCGTAGTCGTAGCGGAGGATCATCGCGTAGTCGCCGAAGCGGCTGTCCCAACGGCCAGCCAGGCCGATCTCAAAGAAGGCGAGCGCGAGCTCGGGCTTGCCCGCCCGCTCGAGCGCCCGGGCGATCGCCCGGTAGGTCTCGGGCTCGTAGGGGCGGGACTCGGCGACCCGGCGGAAGAGGTGGTAGGCCTGCTCGCCGCGCCCGCGCTGGAGGGTCGCGTAGCCGACGTCGCGGGCGAGGACCGCGTCGCCGGGGTTCTCCTCGACCAGCGAGCTCAGCGCCCGGATCGCGTCGTCGGGGCCGAAGGCCTTGCCCCGCGCCTCCGCCTCGTCGACGACGTCGGCGTAGGCGAAGTCGTGGGCCCCCAGGTGGTCGAGGTAGGGCTTCTTGAGATCGGCGAGGTGGCGGCCGCGGACCTGGAGGGGCTCGACCGGGACCTCGAAGGCGCCGGGCGGGAGGTCCTCGAGGATCACCTTGAGCGCGGTCGGGATCGCGATCTCGACGCCGGCGCGGGTCGGCAGGCCCGCGAGCCAGGCGAGGAAGCGGGCCTTGGGGTCGCCGAGGAGGGCGCCGATCTCGTCGAGCGCGGCCGCGACCAGGGCCGCGACCTGCCGCCGCTGGACCACCAGCGCGTCGGCCTGCGGCGAGATCCCGCGGCGCTGGTAGTCCTCCTCGCTCTCGAGCATCAGGAGCGACGCGCTCTGGCCGGTGACCCGGAAGTGCATCGCGTAGGCGGCCGCCGGCTCCTCGGTCGGCTGGCCGATCTCCTCGAGGTGGGCGACCGCGACCTCGCCGTAGGTCCTCGCGGCCAGGTTCGAGGCGAGCGCGGCGTCGGGCTTGATCACCAGCTCGCGCGGCGCCTCGGCGCCCCGCTGGATCCGGAGGCGGAGCGGCGCCTCGGCGGGCGGCTGCCCGCGGCCGACCACCTTGAGGCGCTGCCCGGGGAAGAGCGCCCGCGGCCGCCCGGCGATCAGGAGGTCGGCGGCGCCCTCGTAGGTCGCGTCGAGGAAGCGCCAGGGGGTCGCCCGGTGGGCCCGCGCCGCCGCCTGGACCTCGGCCTCGCCGACCACCGAGAAGACCGCGCCGCCGCTCTCGCGGGCGAGGAGATCGAGGGCCGCGCCGTCGGTGCCGCTGAGCCCCGTGCGGTAGGCGAAGAGGGTGCGCCCCTCGCCGAGGCCGGCGGCCATCGTGAAGAGCGAGCCCTCGCCCCAGGTCGACGCGCCGTCGCTGAGGAGGAAGAGATCGATCGGCGCCGGATCGCCGCCGACCCAGGGCGGGTGGGCGCCGCGGCCGAGCGCGGCCGCGAGATCGGTCGCGCCCTCGAGGACCAGCGAGCGTGCGTCGGCGAGGAGCTCGGCGCTCGCCTCCGGCGTGTTCGCGGTCCACCCCTGCTTCCACCAGGTCGCCTCGACGTTGAAGTAGAGGACCGCGAACTCGCCGATCGTGTCCCGGTTCTCGGCGAGGAGCGCCTCCAGGAGGCGGAGCCAGACGTTGAAGCCGTCGGGGTTGGCGCTCAGCGAGGTGTCGACCAGGAAGACCGCGCGTCGGGCCCGGGCAGCGCTCTTCACCTCGGGGAGCGGCGGCACGAAGGAGGTCGCGAAGTAGGGCCCGGTCGCCGGGTCCTCGCCGCTGAGCACCAGGGTCGGCGCCTCCTCGAGGCGGAGGCGGATCGTCTTCTCCTTCGGGTCGCTCATCCGGTAGTAGACCCGGCCGTTGTAGGCCTCGCCGGGGACCTCCGGCGTCAGGGTCTGGGCGCCCTTGGGGAGCTCGGCGACGTCGAAGTCGACGACCAGGTTCGGGACCTTCTCCGGGAGATCAAACGCGAGCTCGAGGTCGTCGCCGGCGGCGATCAGATCGACGTCGTAGGCGAAGACGATCCGGTGCTCGTGCCGCGGCGCGAGCGGGAAGACCCGGGCGTTGAAGACCCCGGCGCCCGCCCACTCGAGGAGCGCCGGATCGATCTGCTCGCGGACGGTGTCGCCGTAGGCCTGGGCGGCCTTCACCTTCGGGACCATCCGCGCCACCTTGGGCTCCTTCCAGGCCTCCTTGCGGGCCGCCGCGATCGCCTCGGGGTCGCTCCCCTGGGCCCGCGCCTGGGCGACGTCCATCGGCGTCGCCGCGCCGAGGGCCGGCGCCAGCGCCCGGGTCTCGCCGAAGGCGAAGTAGTAGGGCGAGGCGCCGTCGGGGAGGCGCACCTTGAAGGTCCCCTCGAGGCGGCGGTCGTGGGGGTTCTCGTAGTAGTAGTCGAGGACCACCCGGGCCCGGAAACCGTCGACCTGCACCCGCGCGTGGAGCGCAGTGAGCGGCAGGGACTCCTCCTCGCCGACCTTGAGCGTCGACGAGTGCGGGACCTGGGCCGAGCGCTGCCAGGTCGTCACCTCGCCCGGACCGCCGCCGCCGTCGCTCGCCTCCTCCTTGGCCATCGCCGCCGCCGAGGCCATCTCGCGGTCGCCCATCTTCGCGCTCTTGCAGCTCGCTAGCGGGAGGGCGAGGACCAGGACCAGGGGTGCGCCGCGGCTGACCATGCGACCATGGTCGCCGAGGACGCCCGCCCACGAAAGGGCCCCGGGGCGCGCGCCGACGCGCCGGCGCGCCGACGACGACGCGCCGATTGACAGCCCCGCGGCCGCGGGCGGATCGTCGGGGGCGATGTCCATCGGCGACAAGATCCTCCAGGCCCTCGACTCGCTCACCACCCTCGAGATCGTCACCGCCGTTGGGCCGACCCCGCTCGACGCCAAGGGCAAGCCGCTCATCGGCATCGGCGACGCCAAGGTGATGGCCTCGCGGATCCGCCTCCTCGACGGCGACATCACCAACAAGATCGACGAGGCCTACGTGAAGGGCGAGCTGGCGCCGCTCCGCGACTTCCACGAGACCCAGGTCGCCCGCGGGATCGAGATCATCAAGGGCAACATCGGCGCGCTGACCGAGCTCTACCGGCTGATCCGCCAGGTCGAGGCCGACCGCGACAAGGCGCCGACGCGGCCGGCTCCCTGATCCTCACGCCCCTCGCCGCCGCGGCGGCGGGCCGTACCACGCGACCTCGACCTCGAAGAGGCGACCCTCGAGGGCCGCGGGGTCGTCGGCGAAGCGGGCGCGGAAGAGCTCGACCTCGCGGCGGCTCTGGGGGCCGCCGCCGATCCGCAGGAGGACGTCGATCGACGCGACGAAGGCCGCCGACTCGTCGCCGAAGCGCTCGCCGACGAGGATCCGCCGATCGACCGGATAGATCCCGGCGCGCACCCGCAGCGCCTGGCGGGCGGAGAAGCCGACGGTCCGGAGGCCGAGCTCGGCGGCCAGCTCGTAGGCGATCTTCGGCACGCCCTGGTTGGTGAGGCCGCTGACGATCTCGAGGGACGCGCCGGGGTGGCGGGCGCGGAGCTCGTCGACGAGGCGGCGGAGCTCGATCCGCGCGGCGGCTTGATCGAAGTGCGGACGGCTGAAGCCGACCACCCCGACCTGCAGGCGCCCGCTCCCCTGCCCTCCGCTCGCCTGGCTCGCCCGCTCGTCGCCCATCCGTGCCGCCTCCGACTTCGTGTCATGTATACACGATCAAGGGCGCGGAGCCAGACCCCAAAGTCGCGCCGCGGGCGCGGCCGCGAGCCCGCGGCGCGCTTACTCGCCGGCGAGCTCGGGCGGCGGATCGAATTGCACGCCCTCCGCCCAGGGCCCGAGCTCGCCCGCCGAGGGCTCCCCCGTGAATTCGTGGAGGCGGGGGTAGAGGCGGGGATCGATCCGCGCGAGCGCGGCCTCGCAGGCCCGGCTCGCGTCGCTGAAGTACTGGTACACCGTTGAGCGATCGATGCAATAGATGTAGGCCTCGCGGGCCTGATCGCGGTGGGGCGCGGCCTGGTCGCGGAGGGCGTCGCAGAACGCCTTGGCCTCCGCCCCCTCGGCGACGTCGCGCGGGATCTCGACGCCCTCGAGGAGGTCGGCGATCCGATCGTGGATCTGGCCGGTCCGCAGGGCGCCGAGCAAGATCGCCTCCGGGGCGCCGCGCTCCTTGCCGGCGATCATGTAGCCCTCGACGAGCTTGGCGCTCTGATGGCGGAGGTCCGCGAGGAACATGACGAGGCGACGCCGCGAGTCGTCGACGAGGCGGAGCCGCGTTCGGTGCGCGTGGGGGTCGCGCTCCGCCAGCTTGGGGTCGACCGTCAGGACCAGATCGCGGGGCGCCTCGAGGGCGAAGAACGCCTCGAGGTCGCGGTCGAGCGCGCGGAGCTGGGACATCGCCACCGCCTGCCTGAACTCCCACACCCGGGCGCGCTCCTCCTCGGGGATGTCGATCCTCGCCCGGGCGAGCTTGGCGACCGCGGAGAGGCGCTTCTGTGCGGCGTCGGCCGCCGCAGCGCGCCGCGGGAGCACGGCTCGCGGCGCCGGGCCGCAGCGACGCGCCTTCGAGGTCTTCTTCGTCGGGCGCGGCGGCGGGGCGAGGCAGAGGCCGAGGGTCTCCGGGACCGGGCAGGCGCTCCGCCACTCGATCTCGCCGAGCGTCGCCTCCGCGACGATCTGGCGATCGACGCCGCCCTTGTGGTTGTAGCGCTTGAGGTACGCCTCGGCGTGCTCGCGGCGCGATCGGTCATCCTTGGCCAGCGCGCGCAGCGACCAATCGGCCTCGGCCGCCCGCTCAGGGTCCTTGCGGCCGAAGAGCAGGAACGCCGCCTCGGCGTCGCGCTTCGCCTCGCTCACCTGCCCGAGGGCGACGCGGATCGCCAGGGCCTGCCGATTGAACTTGGGGGCGCGCATATCCTTGGGATAGAGCGCGACGTAGCGCTCCATCAGCGCCGCCGCCTCGGCGAAGTGGGCGACCCCGAGGTGGAGGAACACGAGGCCCTCGATCGCGTACTGGGCCTTGCTCGGATAGCGCTCGAGGATCTCGCGGAAGAGCGGCAGAGCATCGAGGGGCTCGGGTCCGCCCGCCGTGCACTCGGCCGCGTAGAGGAGGGGGACCGCGCGCCGGGAGTCGCCCTCGCCGTGGAGGGCGGCGCTCCGGCGATAGTCGTCGGCGCAGGCGAGGAAGGCCAGTCGATCGCCCTCGACCCCGCGCCGGAGGTTCGCGCGTCCGCGGAGCTCGAGCGCGCGGATCCAGGCGCGATCGCGGGCGGCCGCCGCCTCGGGCGAGGACGGGGTCGTCGCCTCGATCCGCTCGAGGACCCCGCCGATCGCCGCGACCCGCCGATCGAGGGGCGCGCGGTCGGCGACCTGAGCGAGGAGCTCGAGGCCGGCGAAGGCCGCGACGCCCTGCGGGTCGCCGGCGATCAGCCCCTCACCGATCTCCTGGGCGTCGGCGAGGGCGTCCTCCTTGAGGTAGGCCCAGGCCCGCTTGACCGCGAACGTGAGCGCCTCCTCGCGCTCGGCCGCGTCGTCGCCGAGGCCGTCGCCGTCGCCCGGCGTCGCGGCGCCGGCGGGTGCCGGCGCGGCCGCGACCGGGCGGGCGAGGACGAGGCTCAGGCCCAGGCCCAGGGCGAGCGCGAGGGTGGTTCGCATCGTCTCTCCTCGTAGCATCGATCGTGAGACGGATGGACGGCCGCGAGGTTCCCGGGCGCTCGTCGATGCCGTCCGAGGGCACTCTCCGGGCGGGGCGCGACGCCGCGCGCGCTGACCACCTCGCCCCTTCGAGCTCGGCTATGATTCGCCGATCGTGGACCTGCCGCCCTCAATACGTCGATCGCTCGCGCTGCTGGCAGCGGTCGCCCTCGTCAGCCTCGCCGGCGGAAGCGGCTGCCAGCACCGGGCCGCGGGAGCGGCACAAGCGAGCGCCGAGGTGCTCCAGGAGTCGGCGACGCCGACGGGCGGAGAGGAGCGCCTCGAGCTCGGCCCTCCTCCGGTCGTCGGGGCGATCGGCACTCCGCACCCGATCGTCGTCTGGGGCCTTGACCCCGCGGGCCGGTGGCTCGTCGCCTGCCAGGACCGCACGGGAGAGGCTGTCCTCTTCGGCCTCCACGGCATGCTCTATGACCGAGACCTGCGACCCTACTTGTTCGAGGGGGCCGGCGCTGGTGTGGAGATCGACGCGTTCCTCGGACGTAGCGCGGACGGCGGGACATTCGCCACGATCGAGGGCGGTCGGCTGACCCTCCGACGCGTCGGCGGCGAGCCCCGCACACTCGACACGGGCGACCTCGGGTGGGATCGGACGGACTTCCACGGCGGCCTGCTCGTCGGCTTCCTCGAGGGCGATGCTCCGGCCGTCGCCTTCCTCCGCGGGAAGGACCCGGACCTGCGCAGGGTCATCGTCCACCGGCTCGACGATCAGCGTGAGGTGACGCTCGACCACGGTCCGGGGCGCCTCTTCTCGGCGTCGACCGACGGACCATGGATTCGCCTCCTGATCGACGTGTCGCGGCCAGGAGACCGGCGACCTCGCAAGGAGACGAACCGATACCACGGCCCCTGCGGCAGCGGGTGGCCAATGGGCGTCTTGGATCCCGGCACGAGGCCGCTCGAGCGGCGGTTCGTCCGCGCAGACGGAGGCCCTCCGCGGACCGTCGACGATCTCATCGGCATCCTCGGCGACCTGGCGATCACCCGCCGCAACGACGACTCGATCTGGGGCGTGCCCCTGATCGGGGAGGCGCGCGCGACGGAGCTCTTCGAGGCCGCCTGCGCCGCCCGGATCGCCGGCGCGAGCGAGCGCTTCGAGGCGATCGTTGTCACGTGCATCGCCGACGAGGCGGACGGCTTCGCGCCCCTCCGACACTGGCGGGCAGGGGGCGTGCGCGACCTTGGGATCAACGCAGCCGTCGACCCGAGGGAACGGGTTCGGTGGGCTCGGGGCGAGTGGCCGATGATTCATGTCCGGCATAGCGACGGCGACGCTCTCGTCGACCTCCGCGGCGGCGGCGTCGTCCCCCTCGCGTCCGAGCGCCAGCGCGTGGACGATGTCTTCGGGTATGAACACATCGTCCTCAGCCGGCGTGGAGGCGCGCTCTCGTGGCTCGATCTCGAGACGCGACGCGAGTCGCCCCTCGCGGGCGGAGTCGTCAACGCCGGGGGGAGGACAAGGCGAGCAGGACCCTTCGTCTATGTCGAGCCGCTCGTCGTCGACCTCCGCGGACGCGAGCCGAAGGTGCTGGGTGTCGTGGATCCACCGAGCGTCTTCGGCCTCGCGCCGAGCGGCCACGTCCTCGTCAGCGACGAGCCCCGGCCGGATGAGCGCGCGGTCAACGGCCCGCTCCACTGGCGCGCGCCCACCCCGCTCCCGAAGTGAGCCCTGCGCGCTCCGACATCGCGGCCAGGCCTAGGGATTCCGACAGAACGCGAAGTCATCGTAGCGCGCGATGTCCTGGAGGTTCCCCCCGCCCGAGTAGCCCCAGACGCGGATCCACACCAGCGACTTGTTGGCCGCGAGGTTCGCCAGGATGTTGTGCTGCTGCCAGCCGTTGAGCTGGTTGGCGCCGAAGAATGTGCTGCCGGTGCTGTTGTCGGAGTAGCCCCACTGGACCGACATCGCCGGCGAGTCGCTGCTGTCGTGCCAGGTCCAGAAGGTCGCCGACACCAGTGAGCTCACCGGCGTCGCCGCGAAGTCCTGCTGGACGTGGAAGTTGCCGATCGTCTGGGCCGCCCAGGCGCCGCTGTGGGAGGAGGCGGTGATCGTCGGGTTGCCGTTGCTGGTCCAGGGCGCGAAGGAGCCGGTCTCGAAGTCGTAGTTGACCAGGATCGAGATCTTGCCGCCGGGGCAGAGGTTCTGCGGCTCCTCCTGGCACTCGGCGTCGCAGCCGTCGCCGCCCTCGTTGTTGCCGTCGTCGCAGGCCTCGCCGAGGCCGACCTGGAGGATCCCGTCGCCGCACGACTCGATCGCGCAGGCCGACGAGCAGCCGTCCTCGTCGTCGACGTTGCCGTCGTCGCAGGCCTCGCCGAGCCCCTCCTGGAGGACCCCGTCGCCGCACGCCTCGATCGCGCAGAGCGAGGAGCAGCCGTCCTCGTCGTCGACGTTGCCGTCGTCGCAGGCCTCGACGCCCTCGTGGAGCGCCCCGTCGCCGCAGACGTTGGGGGTGCAGTCGAGCTTGCAGGCGGCCTCGTCCGCGTTGGCGTCGCCGTCGTCGCAGAGCTCGCCCTCGTCGACCACGCCGTCGCCGCAGCTCGGCGTCACCCCGGTGGTCCCGGTCGTGCCGCTCGTCTCCGATCCGGTGGTCCCACCTGTCGAGCCGCTCGAGGTCGAGCCGCCGCTCGATCCCGAGGTCTCGCCCTCGGTCGCCGATCCCCCGCCGGTCGATCCCTCCGAGGTCGAGCCGCCGCTCGTCGTCCCCCCGCTGGTCGTCGCCGCCGTCGTCCCGTCGCTCTCGCTGCCGCTCGCCGAGGTCGCCACGCTGTCGTCGCCGCAGCCGACGATCAGCACCCCTGCAAACAACGCCCCCACCTGCCACCAAGCGCTTCGATCCATTCTCAGACGATACCCCCGCCCGACGGCGGGGACAGGCGCGCAATCTCCGCGCGTCCGATGTCAGGCCCGGTGGGCCGGCCGGTGGCGCTAGACTCGGACCCATGGCCGATCTCCGCGCGAAGCTCGGGCGCATCGTCGAGGACATCACCAGCCTCGAGGTCAACACGATCCTCTGCGACGGGATGACCGGCGAGCAGATGACCGATCCGCGGCAGGCGCTCTTCGACGTCGGCAGCGAGTACATTGACGTCCTCCGCCGCCTGATCCCCGGCTATGAGCCGCCGCCCCAGACCCTCCTGGTCGATCCGATCTGCGGCAGCCGCGAGGTCTTTCGCGCGCTCCACAAGGCGGCCCGCGACGGCCTGCGGGCCGCCGACGCCGACGGCCGCGAGCTCGCCCCCCACGACCGCGCGCTCCTCACCCGGGTCAAGGTGAAGTCGGGGCAGCTGGTCGCGCTCTTCGATCGGCTCAAGGCCGGCCGCGCCCAGGCGAGCGCGGCCGAGGCGCTCGACAACGAGCTCTGCCGCGCGGAGATCAACGGCCGGAGCGGCCCCAAGCCGCCGCCGCTGCCCCTCAGCCCCGACGACTTCGTGCTCCTCCGCAAGACCTGGGAGCTGAGCACCGAGACGATCGCCATGCAGTCGGTGATCACCCTCGACGGCGACGTCGTCTCCCGGATCCAGCGCGGCTACGCCGACGAGCGCCACGCCGTGATCCACCGGATCCACGGCGACGGCCTCCGGGTCGCGCTCGCAAGCTGGCGCGAGCTGATCACCGCGATCGGCGAGCTCGTCGCCAGGATCATGAGCTAGGGCCGCGATGCGGGTGAGGACGAAGCTCCAGCGGCGGCTCCAGGCCTGGCGCCTCCGCGTGCGCTCGGCCTGGCGCCTCCTCCGGCGCGGCCCGGGGCCGCCGATCGCCGTCCTCCGCGAGCTCCGCCGCGCGGGCTGCCTGCGGGTGGCGACGCCGGCGAGCGGCGAGGCGCTCGTCGTCAGCCTGGTCTTCGCCGACGGCGACCTCCTGACCAAGACGACCGCCGCCGGCACCGAGCGCTGGGACGATCACCGCGCGGCGCTGGAGGAGCGCCTCGCCGATCTCCGGGCGACGCCCGAGGCGCTCGGCGCCCTCGTCCCCCTGGTCCTCCTCCCGGGCGCGCTCCTCTGCGTCGCCGACCTCGTGCGGGCCGCGAACGTCGAGGCGATCGCCCGCGACCTCGTCGTCCTCGCGCTCCCCTGGGCGCTCCTCGCCCTCGGCCGCGCGCTCCTGACCTGGTGGTTTCGCCGGCGGATCGCCGCGCTCGCCGACTAGCGCCCTGCTTGCGCCCCGCGACGCGCTATCGTCCAGCGGTGCGCGGCGAGCTCCTCCTCCCCGATCTCCTGGCGCTCCACGCCGACCTCGCGGACGGGGCCTCGGCGGCGCATGGCGAGGTGGCGCTCCGCGTCGCCGCGCTCACCCTGACCCATCGGTCAGGAAGTCGCGCGAGCGCGGCGACCCGGGCGAGCGCGGCCCGGGAGCGCGACGAGGCGCTCGCCCGCCGCCAGAGCTGGCACTCCGCGCTCAACGCGGCCCTCCGGCTCGCGCTCGCCGCCCAGCTCGTCCGCCGCGGCGTCGAGGCCGACGCCTTCGACGACGAGCGCCTGCGCCTGCGCGAGCTCGCCCGCGAGGGCAAGCTCCGCCGCGACGAGTGCCGTGAGGCGATCGCCGCGCTCCTCCTCGGCGATCGCCGCCGGCCCGCGCCGGTCGGCCCGGAGGAGGTCGCGCGGATGCGGGCGATCTACCGGGCGATGCGGGGCCACCGCTGGTTCCTCACCGGCGCTGATGATCTGCCGGTGATCGCCCTCCTGGTCGATGCGCCAGGTGAGCCCGAGGCGATCGCCGACGGGATCGAGGCGATCTACCGGCGCCTGGGCGCGCTCGGGCTCGTCGCCGGCGATCCCCTCCAGGGCCTCGCGGCCGCCCTCTACCTCGGCGCCCCAGCCGACGGCTGCGACCGCGTCCAGGCGCTCCGCGGCGCCCTCGAGGCCGCCGGCCAGCCGATCCACCCGCTCACCTACGCCGGCCTCACGCTCCTCGCGCTGATCGACGGCGTCGATCCCGTGGCCCTCGCCGCCGACGCGATCCGGCTCGGCGACCGGCTGGCGGCGACGCTCGACCTCGTCGACCCCGACGCATTCAACCTCGGGGCCGCCTTCGCGCTCCTCGCCCACCTCGAGGAGCACGACGAGGCGCACGCGCCCGAGCCGGTGGCCCGGCGCCTCCTCGACCTCGAGCTCCTGCAGATGGCCTACCTCGCGGGGATCCAGGCGGCCGCCGGCTGAGCCGACGCGCGCCTCGGCGCGCGCTCGCACGGCCGCGCTCACGCCCACGCAGGGGGCCGCGCGTCTCCGCGCCCACGCGCCGCCGCGACGGCGTCCTTTCGCCGCAGTCCTCCCCGGGTGACACTCGATCGCATGTCGTCGCGCTACGTCTCGCTCCTCGTCCTGACCGCCCTCGTCGCCTGCTCGGGCGAGGGCGAGACCACAACCTCGGGCTTCACCGCGACCTCGCCGATGACGACGTCGACCTCGGGGTTCACGACCACGAGCACCACCGCGACCGACACCGACGCCAGCACCTCGGCGGCCGCGACCTCGACGAGCGGCACCAGCGAGACCTCGGGGGGGACGGTCGCGTCGACGGGCGGCGTCAGCGACTCGGACACCGACGCCGGGGCGGTCTGCGGCGACGGCGTCGTCGAGGGCCTCGAGGCCTGCGACGACGGCAACGCCGACAACACCGACGATTGCCTCGACGACTGCACCCTGCCGACCTGCGGCGACGGCTACGTCCAGGCCGGCGTCGAGGCCTGCGACGACGGCAACGCCGACAACAGCGACGGCTGCCTCGCCACCTGCGAGGTCGCGGCCTGCGGCGACGGCTACGTCCAGGCCGGCGTCGAGGAGTGCGACGACGGCAACAACGACGACGCCGACGGCTGCCTCTCCACCTGCACGATGGCGGTCTGCGGCGACGGCGTCCTCTGGGAGGGCGTCGAGGCCTGCGACGACGGCAACGACGTCGACGACGACGCCTGCTCGAACACCTGCTCGGTCGCCTCCTGCGGCGACGGCGTCGTCCAGGCGAGCGAGGGCGAGGAGTGCGACGACGGCAACGACGTCGACACCGACGCCTGCCTCTCGACCTGCAAGATGGCCCAGTGCGGCGACGGCGTGGTCTGGGCCGACATGGAGGAGTGCGACGACGGCGGCAACAACAACGACAACACGGGCCCCTGCCGCACCGACTGCACGCTCTGTGACTGCCAGGGCGACGACGTGATGGGCAAGACCTGCGCCGACGTCGGCGAGTTCACCTGCGGGACGCTCAAGTGCAACGGCTGCGGCTTCGACACCGCCGCCTGCTCCAACCCGCCGAAGCCGACCTACAACGGCCCCGCCGCCCCTGACTTCTCGGCCGACGGCTGCTGGCTCCCCTGCGCCGGCTACCTCGACAACCAGGGCGGCGACGACATCCCGACCGCCTGGGGCTCGAACTGCACCAACCAAGCCTTCAGCCGCCTCCGGGTGGTCTGCGGGGCCAGCAACAGCTCCTACCGCTACATCACCGTCGAGAAGAACGTCTTCAAGGACGGCCTCTCCGGCTACCCCGAGGTCAACCTGATCTCGGAGTCGAAGGACCAGAACGGCAACGGCTGGGCGGTCATCGGCAACCAGATCTACGCCGAGAACAACCAGCCGAACACCGGCCGCTCGTGGTGGGGCGGCGGCAACGGCTGCGGCGAGGCCAACCGCAACCTGACGGTCAACAACGTCTGCACCTACGAGGCGTCGAACTGCTTCGGCCAGAACATCGCCGGCTCCCGCTACCTCTGGGTCTACGTCGCCCCCTGATCATGTCCTCTCGGACATGTGAGATCAGCGCGGCCGGAAGATGAACTCGACGGCCGCCGGCGCCCGCCGGCGCCAGTGGTGCTCGGCATGCTCGCCCTCGGGATCGGCGATCCAGAGGAGCTCGTGGTCGCCGTAGCCCCGCCGGCGGAGGCGCTCGACCATCCGCGCCGCCCCCGGGAGCATCGCCGTGCCCTCGCGGTGGCCGACGTCGACGTAGATCCGCGAGGTCCGCGGCCGCGGCCGGCCGTCGATCCAGCGGTGGATCTTGCCGCGCGCGTACCAGAGCGAGGGCGACATGCAGAGGGCGGCGCCGAAGACCTCGGGGCGGTGGAAGTGGGCGTAGAGGGCCGCGAGGCCGCCCATCGACGACCCGCCGATCGCCACCCCGGCGGGGTCGGAGCGGACGCCGAAGCGCCGCTGGATCCGGGGCGCGAGCTCGCCGGCGATCCAGCGGACGAGGTGGGCCGCCTGGCCGCGGCTGCGGGCCTGGAAGGGCGAGAGCTCGCGGACCCGGGCTGCGCCGCCGTGATCGATCCCGACGATCACCGGCGCCTGGAGGCCGCGCTCGGCGAGCCCGAAGACCGCGCGGTGGAGGTGCCAGCCGCCGGCGAAGGACGGCTCGTCGTCGAAGATGTTCTGGCCGTCGAACATGTAGAGGACCGGCGGCGGCGGGGCGCCGGCCGGGCGCGGCGGCGCGTAGACCCGCACCAGGCGCGGACCGCGGAGCCAGGGGATCGTGAAGGGGCCGAGGGTGTGGATCGGGCCGACCACGGGGCGGACATCTAGCAGTCGGCGATGGTGTCCGCCACCTCAGCCGCCGCCGACGCGCTCGACCCGTAGCCCGCGGAGGTGGAGCGCCTCGCCCTCGGCCCGGACCTCGACCTTGCCGCGGACGATCCGCGCGCGCGCCGGGCCGCTGGCGTCGACGTCGACGCTCCAGCCGGGCCCCTCGGCCTCGGGGAGGCGGAGCGCGGCCCGGCCCCCCGCGGGGATCGCGGCGCCGATCCGGCCCTCGTCGTCGAGGGTCGCGACGACCTTCTTGCCGGTGAGGAGGAAGCCGGGGACGACGATCACCCCCGCGTCGTCGACGCGGACTCCGATGGCGCCGTCGCGGCGGGTCCAGATCTTCGAACGCAAGGTCCGCGGCCCGCGGCCCTCGAAGGTGACGAGGCCGTAGGCGTCCTTGAAGTCGGCGCGATCGAGGAGCTGGCGGCCGCTGAGGAAGCAGGCCCCCGCGCCGCCCCGGGGCCCGCAGAGGACGATCATGTCCGGCCGCCGCGACCACACGTAGTCGCCGTCGCCGAGCTCGTGGCCGAGCCACCCCTCGCCGAAGCCCGGCGGCGGGTGGGTGGCGAGGTAGCGATCGTTGAGCCCGAGCATGTCGAGCGCGGGGAGCCGCGAGAAGTAGGGGATGCAGCCCGCCGGATCGACCGCGACCAGCGGCTGGGCGTCGGCGAAGGCGTCATGGAGGAGGCGACCGACCACCTCGCCCTCCCACTCCCAGCGCTCGTCGATCGCGCTCTGGTTGGCCGGATCGCCCGCGCTCAGGCGCGCCTGCCAGGCGAGCGCGAGGGCGCAGAGCGGCCCGCCCAGCCGGGCGGCGCGTCGGCTCCCGAGGAGCCGGGTCGCCCCCGAGGCGATCGCAAAGCCGAGGAGCGCGACCGCCGGGACCAGGTGGCGCCGCCCCGGGAAGATGTCGCCGCCGATGAAGATCACGTAGGCGAGCCAGCCGACCAGCGGCGCCGCCCAGAGCCAGGCGCTCCGCCGCGGCCGCCAGAGGGCGCAGAGCGCGAGGGCGACGAGCGGCCAGAGCCAGGTCGCGCCCTCGCTGACGTAGCTCCAGCCGCTCGCCAGGCGCTCGGCGGTGAGGGCGAGCTTGGCCCGCGCGGTGTTCGGGAGGTGATCGCCGTAGTAGGCGAGGCGGAAGGCGAGCTGGCCGGCGACCGCGGCGATCGACGGGAGGCCGAGGCGGAGCACCAGGCCGAGCGACGGGCGCGAGGGCCCGCGGGCGAGGAGGAGCCCGAGGCCGACGAGGCCGGCGAGGAGCGCCCCGTCGGGGCGGGTCAGGCAGAGGAGCCCGAGGGCGCCGGCCGGCAGCGCCAACCTGGCTGATGGGACATCCTCGGCGAGGGGTCGCGCACTGACCACAGCGAGCGCGAGGAGGAGGGCGACGAGCGGCTGCTCGAGCCCGCCGATCGCCCAGACCGCGGCCGCGCCGGTGAGCGCGACCGCGAGCCCGCCGATCGCCCCGCCGAGGCGCCCCGGCCAGCCCGCGTCCCGCTCCCAGGCGGCGACGCAGACGATCGCGCCGCCGATCCCGAGCGCCCCGAGGATCCGCGCGGCGTCGATCAGATCGACGCGGAGGAGCCCGAGGGCCGCGCAGCCGAGCACCCAGAGGAGGTTGGAGTAGCCCTCGACCCGCTCGCCGGCGGTCCAGGTCAGGCCCTCGCCGGCGAGGAGGCGATCGGCGTAGCGCAGGGAGATCAGCGCGTCGTCGGCGATGAAGGGCCAGTAGCGCGCCGCGTGGATCGCCAGGGCGACGAGGCCGGGGAGCGCGAGCGCGAGGACGATCGCCGCGCTTCGCCAGCGCCGGGGCCGGGGCGGGGCTCCTCCCTCCATCCGCAGCGAGATACCACGGGCGCCCGCCGCCGTCTCGCTCGACCGCGGCGCCGGCTCAGGCGACCACGCAGACCCCGGCCCGTCGGGGATCGCCGGCGCCGTGGAGGCGCCCGTCGGCCTCGCGCATCGCCGCGTGCACGCCCCCGAAGTACATGTTGCGCTCCGGCCAGGCCGCGTGATCGGCGAACGCGGCCGCCAGCGCCTCGGCGGTCGCCGGCGCCATCCCGGCGGCCTCGAAGTTGAGGCGCTCGGCGTCGAGGTGGAGGCGCGGGGCGGCGATCGCCGCGGCGATCGTCATCTGGTTGTCGAGGAGGTTGACGAGGACCTGGAGGATCGCCGTCCGGATCCGCTTCGAGCCGCCGCTGCCGAGGACCGCGAGGCGGCCGTCGTCGGCGAAGATCGCGGTCGGGGCCATCATCGACGACATCCGCACGTCGGGCGCCCAGGCGTGGAAGCCCTCCGGGTTGATGTCCTCCTCGCCGAGCATGTTGTTGAGCATCGTACCTGTCCCCGGGACCAGGTGACCGCAGCCCTCGCCGTTGGAGACCGTGATCGCCGCGGCGTTGCCGGCGGCGTCGATCGCCGAGATGTGGGTGGTCCCGCGGGTCATCGGCGGGGCCGCGGCGAGCTCGGCGAGGGCGGCCGCGTGGCCGGCGAGGAGCGCCGGATCGAGGAGCGCCGGGATCGCCCCGTGGCGGCGGCGGGCGTCGCGGGTGTGGACCATCGCCTCGGCGAGGACGCGGGCCTGGGCCGGCGTGCCCGCCCCGAGCCCGGCGACGTCGAGCCCCGCGAGGAGGCCGAGGCCGAAGGCGATGAGGAGCCCGCCGGCCGAGGGCGGCGGGTTGGTCGCGAGGGTCGCGTCGCGGTAGCGGAGCTGGAGCGGCTCGCGGGCGATCACGCGGTAGCTCCGGAGGTCCTCGCGCGTGAGGTGGCCGCCCTCCGCCCGCGAGAGCGCCTCGATCGCGGCCGCGACCTCGCCCTCGTAGAAGAGCGCGTCGCCCTCGCGGGCGAGGGCCTCGAGGAGATCGGCGAGCCCGGGGTTGACCAGGCGCTCGCCGGCGCCGCGGACTCGAGGATCGTCGGGGCCGCGGGTGAAGATCGCCCGGGCGGCCGGGGTGTGGCCGTAGATCGGCGCGATCGTCTCGAGGATGTAGGCCTGGAAGGGCGTGAGCGTCAGGCCCTCGCGGGCGGCGGCGACCGCCGGCGCGACGATCTCGGCGATCGGCAGCGACCCGTGGGCGCGGTGGACCGCGAAGATCCCCCGCACCAGCCCCGGCGTGGCGACCGATCCGAGGCCGATGTGGAACTCCTGCTGGGCGACGCCGAAGTCGGCGATCACCGGCTGGAAGTCGATCCCCGCGAGCTCGCGCTTCTGCCGCGGCGTCTGGGCGAAGGCGTCGTAGACCAGCGTCCGCCCGCCCCCGTCGTGGGCGAGGAAGAAGCCGCCGCCGCCGAGCGAGGCGAGCACCGGCTCGGCGACGCAGGCCATGCAGAGGGCCGCGAGCGCGGCGTCGAAGGCGTTGCCGCCGGCCGCGAAGATCGCCTCGCCAGCCGCCGCGGTCAGCGGGTGCCCGGCGGCGATGCAGCCTCTGGTCGCGCCCTCCCTCACTCTGCCAACGCGCATAGCACGGCCGGACGCCGGGCGAAATGGGGCTAGGCCCGCCCGGCGACGGCCGCTATCCTCCCGGCCCATGTCGGCGCCCCACCCCGCCTCTCCTCAGGCCCGTCACGAGGTCGTCCTCGGCGTCCTCGGCGGCTCTGGCCTCTACGCGATCGACGGCCTCGAGAACGTCCGCGAGGTCGCCCTGGAGACCCCCTTCGGGGCGCCCTCGGGCAAGTACACGATCGGCGAGCTGGCCCGCGAGGGGCTGCCGCCGGTGCGGGTGATCTTCCTCCCGCGCCACGGCCTCGGCCACGCGCTGACGCCGAGCGAGGTCAACTACCGCGCCAACATCCACGGCTTCAAGCAGCTCGGGGTCACCCAGCTCCTCTCGGTGTCGGCGGTCGGCTCGCTCCGTGAGGAGGTCGTCCCCGGCCACGTCGTCGTCCCCGATCAGCTCATCGACCGCACCAAGGGCCGCGCGAGCACCTACTTCGAGGGCGGCCTGGTCGCCCACATCCAATTCGGCGACCCCTTCTGCGGGGAGATGCGGCGGCGGATCACCGCGGCCGCCCGCGCCGAGGGGGCGACGCTCCACGAGAGCGGCACCCTGGTGGTGATGGAGGGCCCGGCCTTCTCGACCCGCGCCGAGTCCGAGCTCTACCGCTCGTGGGGCGCCACGATCATCGGCATGACCGCGCTCCCCGAGGCCAAGCTCGCCCGCGAGGCCGAGATCGGCTACGCGATCCTCGCCCTCGCCACCGACTACGACTGCTGGCGGGTCGGCGAGGAGGAGGTCAGCGTCCACAATGTCGTCGCCGTCGTCCAGCGCAACGTCGCCCTCGCCCGCGGGGTGATCCGCCGCCTCGCCGTCGGCCTCCCGCTGACCACCGCCGACCTCCCCTACCCGCGCGCGCTCGAGCACGCGCTGATGACCCGCGCCGACGCGATCCCGGCCGAGACCCGCGCGCGCCTCGATCTGATCGCCGGCCACATGATCTAGCCCGAGCTTCGGGCCCGCACCTTCAAGGTTCACGAGGACAGAGACAACATGAGCATCGAGCGCCCTGATCTCCTGGTCGTCGGCAGCGTCGCCATCGACTGGATCATCACCCCCAAGGCCGAGCGCGAGGAGAGCGTCGGCGGCTCCGCGACCTTCTTCGCGATGGCCGCCTCCTACTTCACCTCGGTGCGCCTGGTCGGCGTGGTCGGCCACGACTTCCCGCGCTCGGCGCTCGCCGACTTCAAGGAGGCCGGGATCGACAGCGCCGGCCTCGAGATCGTGGAGGACGGCCTCACCTTCCGCTGGAAGGGCCGCTACCACGACAACATGAACGACCGGACGACCCTCGAGACCCACCTCAACGTCTTCGAGCGCTTCGATCCGAGCCTGCCGGCGGGCTTCGAGGAGAGCGAGTACCTCTTCCTCGCCAACATCCAGCCGAGCCTCCAGCTCCAGGTCTTCGAGAAGATGTCGCGCCCGCGCCTGGTCGGCATGGACACGATGAACCTCTGGATCAACGCGACCCGCGACGACCTGATCAAGGTCGTCTCCAAGGTCGACGTCCTGACGATCAACGAGGAGGAGGCGCGGATGCTCTCGGGCGAGCACAACCTCGTCAAGGCCGCCCGCGCGATCAACCGGATGGGCGTCCGCCACCTCGTGATCAAGCGCGGCGAGTACGGCGCGCTCCTCTACGATCACGACGGCAACTTCTTCGTCGCCCCGGCCCTCCCCCTCGAGGAGGTCATCGACCCGACCGGCGCCGGCGACTCCTTCGCCGGCGGCTTCATGGGCTACCTCGCCCGCCGCGGCGTCACCCCGAACGGCCAGAGCCTGCGGACGGCGATGATCTACGGCTCGGTGATGGCGTCCTTCTCGGTCGAGGGCTTCTCCTACGATCGCCTCCGCGGGCTCACCGTGGCCCAGATCCAGGAGCGCTTCCGGACCTTCGCCGACCTCACCGACTTCTCGCACGCGCACCTCCTCGACTGAGCGGGCCGAGGCGAATCGCGCGTTCACCGCGAAGAACGCGGCGGCCCAGCGGCGCGTATCCTCGGCCGATGGACCGCCGACGGATTGAACGACACCGCGCGCCCCTCCGCGCGATCTTCGTCGTCCTCGTCGCGCTCGTCGTCATCATCCTCGCCCCCGCTCGCCCGGCCGCGGCCGCGTCGCTCCCCCACTACGACCTCCGCTCGCTCGCGCTGCAGAGCGACGCGATCGTCCGGGTCCGGATCGTCGACGAGCCCGACGACCCCAGCGCGCCGATCACCCATCAGATCGTCACCAGCTACCTCGGCGAGCTCGAGGTCGGCGCCGAGCTCCGCCTCCCCCACGCCGGCTACTCGTCGCGGACCGGATCGTTCGGCGAGGGCAAGCGGGCCTTCGACGACGACGCGGTGCTCTTCCTCCAGCGCGCCGCCGAGGGCGACCCGAGCGGCTGGCGACTCACAGAATCGGGCCTCCGCCGGTGCGCGGAGGGGCTCGTCTATCGCTACCAGCAGGCGAACAACCCCGGGCCCTACGTCTCGGTGCCCCAGGGCCACGACCCCTTCGACGTCTACGGCGATCCACGCGGCGGCCCGGGCCTGACCCTCGAGGAATTCGAGGTCGAGGTCCGCGCGGCGATCGTCGACGCCGCGGCGATCCGCGAGGACCTCGCGCGGATCGGCGATCCGCGAGCCCGCGCCCGCCTCCTCGATAAGATCGGCCCGCCCCTCGGCGAGGACCGCGACGAGGCGACCTCGCTCACGATGATCGCCCTCGACGACCGCGCCCGGGCGACGATCATCGAGGCGCTCTGGCGCGCCGATCACCACGAGGACGCGCTCGCAGCCGTCGATCGCCTGCCCTTCCTCCTCGGCTACCACGGCCTGGCGCTCGACGCCGATCCGTCCTGGCTCCTCGACGTCGCCGGCGACCCCCAGGAGCCGATGCCACTCCGCCGCGGCGCCCTCCTCCTCCTCGAGCACGACCTGGACGCCCTGGCGCCGCCCGCCGCCCTCGAGCGTCTGCTCGCGCTCCTCGCCGATCCCGACCCGGAGATCCGCGCGCTCGCGGCCGGGATCGACGCGGCCGAGGACACGAAGGATCCCCGCTGGCGGGCCGCCCTGATCGCCCGGATCCGCGGGGACGAGGCGCCGCGCGCCCGTCTCGCGCTCCTCTCCGCCCTCCGCGACGCGACCCGCCTCGATCCGGAGTACGACATCCTCGGCGCCCTCGACTTGCCGGCGTCGACCTGGCCGATCGTCGCGGCCCGGCGTCGCGGCCGGAGCTTTGTCGTCGAGTGGGCGACCCCGCAGGCGACGTGGGAGTACGAGGGGATCGAGCTCCACGCGCGCCTCGCAGACGGCAAGAAGCGCACCTGGACCCGCAGCGAGCACGTCTTCCCCATCGCCTTCATCATCGGCGACCTCGCCCTCGGCAGCGACCGAAGCTGGCTCCTCTTCGCCCCCAAGCCCCCCGAGGGCGCGACCCGCTTCGAGCTCCGCGCCCGCTTCGTCGACGGCGACCAGGTCAAGATCCTCGAGCCCGAGCTCCGCGGCCTGCCGGCCCTCGCCAGAGCCGCCACGTCGCGCGTCGACGGCGACATCGAGGCCCAGGCCGCGCCCGCGCCGACCGCCTCGCCGGCCGGATGCGCGTGCCGCCACGCCGACGAGCGCGGGGGCTCCACCGCGAGCGGCGCGCTCCTCCTCGTCCTCCTGCTCGGTCGTCGACGTCGCGCGTCGGTCGATGCTCCGCCCGCGCGCGCCCGCGATCGCCGACCCGCGATCCGCCCGCCTCACGACGGCTGACCCCGCCGCCCTCTGCTACCCTCCCCCGCGGCACCGGGGCCATGGACGACCAGCAGAGCGCAGCGGCGAGGAGCCCGGCCGCCGACGAGGATGAGCTCGCGGTCGGCGCGAGGGTCGGCCGCTACGTCGTCCTCGGTCGCCTCGGCGCCGGCGGCATGGGGGTCGTCTTCGCCGCCCACGATCCCGAGCTCGACCGTCGGATCGCCCTCAAGCTCCTCCGCGAGGGCGGACGCGACTCGCATGCCCGACACCAGCGCCTCCTCGCCGAGGCCCAGGCGATGGCCCGCCTCGCCCACCCCAACGTCGTCGCGGTCCACGACGTCGGCGAGCACCGCGGGCGGGTCTTCCTCGCCCTCGAGCTCGTCGACGGCGAGACCCTCGCGTCCTGGTTGACCCGCGAGCACCCGCTCGCCGAGCGCCTCCGCGTCCTCGTCGACGCCGGCCGCGGGCTCGCGGCGGCCCACGCCCGCGGCCTCGTCCACCGCGACTTCAAGCCCGAGAACGTGATGATCGATCGCGAGGCGCGGGTGCGGGTGATGGACTTCGGCCTCGCCCGCGAGGTCGAGCGCGCGCCGGCCCGCGCCGACGAGGAGGCCGCCGCGGCGACGACCTCGGCCCTCGGCGCCGATCTGACGCTCACCGGCGCCCTCCTCGGGACCCCGGCCTACATGGCGCCGGAGGTCTTCGCGGGCGCGGCGGCCGACGCCCGCGCCGACGTCTTCGCCTTCGCGGTCGTCCTCTGGGAGGCGCTCTACGGCGAGCGCCCCTTCGCCGGCGAGAGCCTCGCGCTCCTCGCACGAAATGTCCTTCAGGACAGGCGAAGACCGCCGCCGCGGGGCGCCCGGGTCCCGGCCTGGCTGCGCGCGGTGGTCGAGCGCGGCCTGGCGATCGATCCGGCGCGCCGCTGGCCGACGATCGACGCGCTCCTCGGCGCCCTCGCCCGCGGCCGACGCCGCGCCCGCGCCCGCCGCCTCGGCGCCCTCGCCCTCGCGCTCGTCGCCGTCGTCGCCCTCGCCCTCGGCTGGCGCGGGATCAGCCGCGATCGCGCGCTCGCGACCTGCGCGGCCGAGGGCGCGGCGATCGACACAATCTGGGGCGACGACGCCCGCGCCCGGGTCGCCGAGGGCCTCCGCGCGACCGGCCTCGCCTACGCGCCGGCGACCGTCGATCGGACGCTCCCGTGGATCGACCGGGCCGCCGCGGCCTGGCGCGAGACCCGGAGCGAGCTCTGCGTCGCCGCCGAGATCGACGGCGCGCTCGACCCCGAGCTCTACGCGCGCGGCCTCGCCTGCCTCGAGGACCAGCGCCTCCGCCTCGACGCGCTGGTCGCCGAGCTCGCGGGGGCCGACGCCCAGGTCGTCCAGCGCGCGGTCGCGGCCGCGGCCGCGCTCGCCGAGGTCGGCTCCTGCGGCGACCCCCTCCGCCTGGGGCGCCTGCCGCGACCGCCCGAGGCCGAGGCCGCCCGCCTCGGCGAGCTCCGGCGCCAGCTCTCGCGCGCGTCGACCCTCCTCGTCGCGGGCAAGCCCGCGGACGGCCTCCACGCCCTCGAGGGGCTCGACGAGGGCGACGCCTGGCCGCCCCTGGCGATCGCCGCCCGCCTCCTCCGCGGCCGCCTCGAGGTCGCCGCCGGCCGCTACGACGAGGCCGAGGCCACCCTCGAGTCGACCTACTTCGACGCCGCCGCCGACCGCCTGACGGAGCCCCAGGCGGACGCCGCGATCGAGCTGGCGATCCTCGTCGGCTACCGCCAAAACCGCCAGGCCGACGGCGCCCGCTGGGCCCGCCACGCAGCTCTCGCGGTCGACGCGCTCGGCGAGGGGCAGGCGCTGCGCCGGGCCGATCTCCTCAACAGCGAGGCGATGAGCCGGCAAGCGGCGGGGGCGGCCGCCGAGGCGATCCCCCGCTACCTCGAGGCGATCGAGCTCCGCGGCGCCGCCCTCGGCCCCGCCCACCCCCGGGTGGCGATCCTCCGCAACAACCTCGCGGTCGCCCAGCGGACGATCGGCGCCTACGCGGAGGCGAAGGCGACCCTCGAGGCGGTGCTCGCCACCCTCGAGGAGTCGCTCGGCCCCGGTCACCCGGAGGTCGCGACGATCCTCGACAACCTCGCCGGGGTCGAGATGACGCTCGGCGAGGGCGCGGCCGCCGAGGCCCGCTACCGCCGCGCCCTCGCGCTCCGCGAGGAGGCGCTCGGCCCGGAGCACCCGATCGTCGCCCAGAGCCTCACGGGCCTGGGCCTCGCGCTCCGCGAGCGGGGGGCCGACGCCGAGGCCCGCCGCGCGCTCGAGCGGGCGCGGGCGATCTTCGAGGCCGCCCTCGGGCCCGAGCACCCGGACGTCGCCTACGCCCTCACCAACCTCGCGTCGCTGCCGGTCGAGGCGGGGAGCGAGGCCGCGCGCGCGGCCGCGGCCGACCTCGCGCGGGCGCAGGCGATCTTCGAGCGCGCCCTCGGCCCCGAGCACCCCTACGTCGCCCTCCCCCTCGCCCGCCTCGCCGAGCTCGCGCTCGCCGACGGGCGCCCCGAGGACGCGCTCTCCCTCGCCGCGCGGGCGCTCGCCCTGACCCGCGACGGCGGCCTCGATCCCACCGACCAGGCGAGGATCCGCTTCATCGACGCGCGGGCGCTGGAAGCCAGCGATCCGGCGCGCGCCGAGGCGCTGGCGGGCGAGGTCGCCGACGAGCTCCGACGCCTGGGCCCCGGCGCCGCCCGCCTCCTCGCCGAGGTCGAGCGCTGGCGGCGCGAGCGGGCGCTCGAATCACATGACCCTTAGGTCATGTCCAAATCACCCGCGCGATCGAGCCCGAGGAGCTCGCGGGCGACCGCCCGATCCGAGAAGGGGATCGTCCGGCCGCCGATCGTCTGGGTCGCCTCGTGGCCCTTGCCGGCGAGCAGCACGAGGTCGCCCGCGCCAGCGCCGGCCAGGCCCGCGGCGATCGCCGCCCGCCGATCGATCACCACCTCGACCGCCGCCCGCCCGCCGCGCCGCGCCCCCGCGGCCAGGGCCGCGGCGATCGCCCGCGGATCCTCGTCGCGAGGGTTGTCGCTGGTGACGATCACCCGATCGGCGACGAGGCCAACAGCCTCACCCATCGGCCCCCGCTTGCCGGGATCGGTCCCACCGCCCGCGCCGACGACGACGATGAGGCGCCCCTCGCCGACCAGGCGGCGGGCGTCGGCGGCGACCCGCGCGAGCGCGTCGGCGGTGTGGGCGTAGTCGACGACGACGATCGGCGCGCGGGCGACGACCTCAAAGCGCCCGGGGAGCGGCGGCGCGGCGGCGATCCCCGCCCGCACGAGCTCGCCCGGGATCCCGGCCGCCAGCGCGGCCCCGGCGGCCGCCAGCGCGTCCTCGGCGAAGACCTCGCCGATCATCGTGATCTCGAGCGCGCCGCCGAGCGACGCCGCCAGGCGCGAGGGCGCGAGGGCGATCCGGGTGCCGGCGAGCGAGCTCGTGATCGCCGCGGGCGCCAGCGCGGGCGATCGCAGCGCGGGCCCGCGACTCGGGCTCGCGTACCAGAGCCGCTCGACGTCGGCGGGGATCACCTGATCGAGGAGCTCGCTCACCGGATCGGCGGCGTTGAGCACCGCCGTCCGCCCGGGCCCGAGGTGAATGAAGAGCTGGGCCTTGCTCGCCAGGTAGTGCTCGTAGGAGCCGTGGGTGTGGAGGTGATCCTCGGCGAGGTTGGTGAAGACGCCGACGTCGAAGCGCCAGCGGCGGGCGTGGCCGCGGGCGAGCGCCATGCTCGTCACCTCGATCGCCGCCCGCCGGCAGCCGCGGCGCTGGGCCTCCTCGGCGAGCGCGAGGAAGGCGTCCCAGTCCGCAGGGCGCGGCGCCGGCGCGCCGCCGATCGCGTAGCCGACCGTGGTCGCGCTGAGCACCGGGTGCCCGTCGGCCCCGAGCGCCGCGGCGACCAGCGCGGTCGTCGTGCTCTTCCCCTTGGTCCCGGTGACGCCGACGCTCACCCAGGGCGCCGCCCAGGGGAACGCCGGCGCGACCGGCCGCTCGTTGCCGGCGATCATCGCCCGCGAGGATCGACACGCGAGGTCGCCGCGGTCAAGCGCCGGTCCGCATTCTCCGACGCGCTCCGCCCGCAAATACGACCTCGCCCACAGCGCCGACGCCAGAGAGGTGACGCGGCCGCCGAAGCGGGCTAGCGTGCCCGGACCACGACCATGGCCGAGACCTCCAGCGTAGGGATCCTTACCAGCGGCGGCGACGCGCCGGGGATGAACGCGGCCGTCCGCGCCGCCTTCCGCTCGCTCAAGATGCGCGAGCCGGAGCGCGAGCTCCTCTTCTTCCGCGAGGGCTTCCGCGGCCTCGCGCGCCGCCTCGACTCCTCCTCCGATCGCAACGTCGATCGCCGGGCGGTCCGCGACATCATCCACCGCGGCGGCACCTTCCTCGGGACCGGCCGGGTCCCCGAGCTCCGCCAGCCCGAGGGCGAGCCCGCCGATCTCGAGGAGCGCCTCGCCGCCCGCGAGGCCTTCCTCCGGGTCGCGGTCGCCAACCTCTACCAGATGAACGTCCGCAACCTCATCGTGATCGGCGGCGACGGCTCCTTCCGCGGCGCCAAGCTGATCGCCGACACCTTCCGGGCGACCTTCCCGCGCCGCCACTTCTCGGTGGTCGGGATCCCGGCGTCGATCGACAACGACATCCACGGCACCCAGTACTCGATCGGCTTCGACTCGGCGCTCAACAACGTCGTCGACGCGATCCGCAAGATCCGCGACACGGTCGAGTCGCACAAGCGGGCGATCATCCTCGAGGTGATGGGCAACACCTCGGGCTGGCTGGCGCTGCAGTCGGCGGTCGCCGGCGGCGCGGCGGTGGTCGCGATCCCCGAGTCGCCGTCGAGCTACGATCACGAGGCGATCGTCCGCCGCCTCTCCGCCGGCGTCCGCCGCGACTACCGCTACTTCATCATCGTCGTCGCCGAGGGGGTCCACAAGCGCGCCGGCGCCGACTGGTCGCAGCGCCTCGCCGAGCGGATCGAGGGCGACCCGGTGATCCGCGAGGCGCTCGGCGGGCCGATGGAGGTGCGGATCAACTCGGTCGGCCACCTCGCCCGCGGCGGCTCCCCGAGCGCCCTCGACAACACCCTCGCCGGCCTCCTCGGCTCGGCCGCCGCCGACGTGATCCAGCTCGGTCATGTCCCCGGCGAGGCGCCGATCGAGGGCGACGTCGTCGTCGGCTGCCGCGGCCCCTACGCGATCGCCACGCCGCTGACCGAGGTGATCGAGCACTCGCCGCGCCTGGTCACCGAGGAGAGCCCGCTCTTCCAGCTCTCGCAGAAGCTGATGCTCCAGGACGAGCAGCCCTTCTAGTGCCGCGACCGCGACGTATCGACCCACCTCGCTTGGTCTCGCCGCCGCTGGCGTTGTTGCTCGTCGGTTACAGATGCCCGATCTGCGCCCTCCTCGCGCCTAGCCAGCGACGACGATCCCGGCGCGAGGTGGGTCGATACGTCGCGGTCGAGGCACTAGCAGTGCAAGCGCGGGCGCGGGCGCGACGCGAGTTCACCGCGCCCGGCCCGGCGCCGGCCTACTTCCCGCTCGGGATCGGCCCGCTGCAGCTCGAGGTCTGGTTGCAGTCGTCGCCGATGAGCCCGGTCCGCCCGCACATCCCGTGCCCGCTCGGCGAGCCGCTGCGCCGACAATCGTTGGTGTCGAGGGTGATCCGGACGCAGTCGCAGCGGGCCCAGAAGCGCTCGCCGCTGGTGCCCTCATCCGTGTGATAGGAGACGATCCAAGCGGTCTCGACCAGGAGATCGCCGCCGGCGACCAGGTGCGACGCGCCGCCGAGGTCGACGACCTCGACCTCGTCACCGACGACCGCGCGCTCGGTCGACACGAAGGACGGCGGCGCGCCGTCCCAGGCGTCGTTGCCGAAGTAGTCGACGTCCATCGTCGGCACGAAGATCATCGGCTGGACGAACACGTCCCCACACTCGAAGCCGCCAGCGATCGCCACGACGTGGGCCGCGTCCTCGTCGCTCCCGCCGCGCGCGAGCACTCCCTCCGCGAGGAGCACGTCGAGGTCGAGGTCGAGGCTCGCGGCCTCCGCCTTGAGGGTCGCCAGGGAGACCTCGTAGTCGCCCCCTTCGGCCGCGTTCAACGCCGCCACGCTGCGTACGCGCTCGGCGAGCGCGGGCTCGCTGGCGACGCCCAAGAGCCCGTCGCGGAGGAGGTCGAGCTCGACGCCGAGGCCGTCGTCGCTGGCGGTCGGCGCGAGGGTGAGATCGACGCCAGGATCGGCGACGGCCGGCGAGCGCGGACGGTCCGCGGCCGTGTCCGTCTCCGGGGCGACGTCGCAGGCGAGGGCGAGGAGGGTGATCGCCGCCGCCGCGAGCGCGGCGACGGGGGTGGAGCCAGAGGAGGTGCGTGGGTGATTCGCCGAGAGGGCCATGCGGGGTCGTCGAAGCAAGCGGCGCACCTCCTCGACGACGCGGGTATCCCCTGTGATTCCAACGGATTGCCGCGGGCGGCGGCGACGCGTCGCAGGAGTGTCCCGGGCGATCGTCGCGGCTCGGCGGGACACCGACCCCAGCGCGGCGGCGCGCCGCGTGAGCGACTCTACGGTGACCGAGACGCCGACGATCGGGCACACTGCGCGTCGCTCCGCCGACCGCCGCGCGCCCCATGCACCTCCGCGCCCGTAGCCGCGCCCTCGTGGCGCTGACCCTCGCACTCGCCGCACCCTCGGCCTGTCGACCAGCGCCGACCAGCCCGCCGGCGGTCGCCGACGCGTCGCCGCGACCGAAGTTGGCGCCTGCCGACCCGCCCGTCGCCGACCCGCCCGCGCCCGACGACCCGCCGCCGGGCGAGCCCACGCCGCCGCCTCCGCCTCCGCCGGTCCACGTCGACCCGTCGATCAACGACCACTACCGCGAGCGCCCGCGGGCGAGCTACTGGCAGGGTCGCCTCGAGCGCGACGGCCGCGAGGTCTACGCCCGCCGCCAGGCGATCCTCGCCGAGCTCGACCTCCGCGAGGGGATGGTCGTCGCCGACATCGGCGCCGGCACCGGCCTCTTCACCCTCCTCTTCGCCCGCGCCGTCGGTCCTTCGGGACAGGTCTATGCGGTCGACCTGATGGCGAATTTCCGCGAGCACGTCGCCCGCCGCAGCCGCAAGGCCGGCCTCACGAACGTCACCACCGTCGCCGCCACCGCCTCCTCCTGCGGCCTCGCGCCCGCGTCGATCGACCTCGCCTTCCTCTCCGACGTCTACCACCACATCGAAGAGCCGACGCCCTACCTCGCGTCGATCCGGGCGGCCCTGCGCCCCGGGGGCGTCCTCGTGCTCATCGACTTCAAGCGGATCCCCGGGGTCAGCGATCCGTGGATCCTCAGCCACGTCCGCGCCGGTCGCGAGGTCGTCCTCGCCGAGCTCTCCGCCGCGGGCTTCGAGCTCATCGACGCCCCGGCGATCCTCGAGGAGAACTACTTCCTCCGCCTCCGCGTCCGCGACGGCCGCGAGAACGCCGCTCCGACCGGGCCCGCGCCCGACCGCGCCGGCGAGTGAGCGCGCCGCCGCGGCGAAGGGCGTCCCCGCGCCTTGCGCGAGCGCGGGGGGAGGGCGACAATTGGCGACCCGAGACCGCCGATGCCGACGCTCCCCCGCGAATTCACCGAGCTCATTGACGACGCCATCCTCCCCCTCGACGACGAGTCCGCCGAGCCCCTCGACGAGCTCTCCGCCGCCGAGCTCGCGCTCGTCAGCGACCGGGCCGTGAACCTCCTCGGCGAGGGCTGGGGGACCCACCTCGTCCGCCTCGGCGTCGACAAGGCGACGATCCCGGCGCCGATCTCGGCCGCCGAGCTCCGGGCCTCCGCGAGCTTCGCGGCGATCAGCGGCGGCGGGCGGACCCTGCCGGCCGCCGACGCCGACGCCGACGAGCTCCGCCTCTGGCAGCACGCGATCCAGGCGATCGCCGGCCGGGTCGCCGGCGCCCCGAAGGCGCTCGCGCTCCCCCGCTGGGGCGCCGACGGCTGGTACGGCGGCGAGACCCGCGACGCGGTCGCCGCCCTCCAGGTCTGGAAGAACCTGCCCTCCGAGACAGGTCAGCTCGACGCCGCGACGGCGACGGCGATCGCCGAGACCCTCGACGCTCACCCGCCCCCGGACATCTTCGCCCGACCGACCGTCATCGCCCACCTCGTCGGCCAGGTGAAGGGGCCGACGCCGAGCGCGGTCCAGCGGATCGTCGCGATCGCCCGCGGGATCGCCGAGGCGACCGAGGATCCCTTCACCGTCGAGGTCCAGGGCCGGACCTACTCCTACAAGGCCGATCACTTCGGGGTCCCGCCGGCCTTCATCGGCCTCCTGCGCGCCCCCGGCGGCGTCGCCTACAGCCTCCGCGAGGGCGTCGAGTTCTGGAAGTGCAACATCTTTGGCGGCACCGTCCTCTCGCTCGCCGAGGTCCCGGTGCCGACCCACCGCGTCGGCAAGTTCCGCCACTTCCCGCGGGCCGAGCGCTTCGGCGACGCGCTCGCCCGCTCGCGCGGCTGGACGATGGTCCGCCACCTCGATCACCGCGACCCCCAAAACCCCGAGATCGCGATCCGCGGCGACGCCCAGAACGAGGAGATCCGCGCGCTCCTCGCCGAGATCCGCCCCGGCGACCTCTTCTTCGCCGACAACCCGGGCCCGCCGGGCTCCGACGGTGGCCACACCCGGGTCTGCGTCGAGGCGGCCGCCGCGGACGACTCCGACGTCGCCCCCCTCTTCGCCCAGGCCCGCCACTCGGCGGCCTGCGTCCAGCACGACGGGATGATGCGGGTCGGCTTTGGCCGCCAGATCCAGTTCTGGCTGGTCCGCTACACCGGCTAGCCGGGCCGCGTCCCGCCTTGCGCCAGCGCGATCGCGCCCCTCGCGCGAATCCCACGATCGTCTGTAAGGTCCGACCGCCGACCTACACATACCCATCGTGAGGCGGCCGCGAGCTGGCGCCGCCCAAGGCAGGAGAACGACCATGCGCCTCGACCCGAGAATCCACCATCGCCGCCTCGACCTCACGCTCGGCGACCGGGGCGAGCGCGCCTGAGGACCCCATGGTCGAGCTCCACGAGGCCCGCAGCGACCGAGATCAGCCCCGCGACGACGGGGCGGATCGATCCCCGCAGGTGCTCGACCTCGAGGCGCGCCTCATCGACCGCGCCCGCCGGGGCGACATCCAGGCCTGGTCGCGCCTCTACCAGGAGCACTTCGACCGGGTCTTTCGCCACCTCCACCACCTCACCGGCGACCGCGACCTCGCCGAGGATCTGGTCCAGGAGACCTTCGCGCGGGCGATGGTCTCGATCGCCACCTTCCGCGGCGAGTCGCGGCTCTCGACCTGGCTCGGGGGGATCGCGATCAACATCGTCCGCGGCCACTGGCGCCGGCAGAAGACCGCCGCCAACGCCAACATCAACCTCCGCGCGATCCACGAGATCGCGCCGCCCAGCGGCCCGGCGCCCGAGGAAGCGACCCTCCGGCGCACCCGCGCGGAGGTCCTCTACGCGATCCTCCGGGAGCTCCCGGAGAGCCTGCGGGAGGTCTTCGTACTCCGCGAGCTCGAGGGGCTGAGCGCCCGCGAGGTCGCCGACCAGCTCGGGATCACCGAGGGTAATGTCAACGTCCGCGCGAGCCGGGCCCGAGCCCGCGTCCGCGCCGAGCTCGAGCGCCTCGGCTGGCTCGACCCAAAGGGGAGCAAGTGATGGACGACAAGACGACCCACGACCCCGAGCTCGATCGCTTCATCGCCGCGGTCGCTCGCCAGCGCGACACGCTCGACACCGCCGCGCCGGCGCGACCCGACTTCGGTGAGGTGATCCGGCGGGCCCGCGAGCTCGAGCCCAGCGCGCTCTCCGAGGATCAGATCGCCGAGGCTGACGCGCTCGCGGCCGTGGTCCCGCTGGCGGCGAGCCGCGAGCAGAGCGCGGACGATCCGGCGCTCGACGCCTTCATCGGCGACGTCCGGGCGCACAACGAGGCCGTCGCCGACGAGCGCCGCCTCGCCGGGATCCCGCCGCTCCGCGCCTCCGCCACGCGTCGACGCCGGGGCCTCCGCGTCGCCGGGATCCTGAGCGCGGCCGCGGCCCTGGCGCTCCTCGTCGGCGGGATCTGGCAGGGCTCTTCGAACCTGGTCCAAGGGACACGACATGCCGCCTCGCAGGCGATGATGCGAGGGATCGCTGACGAGGCCCAGCGGGTGCGCACGAGCGCCGACGCCGAGACCGCCGTGATCATGGCGCCGAGCGCCGCCACGCCGACGGAGAGCGACCTCGAAGAGGCCGCCGGAGCGGGCGCGGACGAGGCCGACGCCGACGCGGCCGCCGACGCCGACGCGGCCGCCGACGCCGACGCCGAGAGCGCGAGCGCCGACGCGGGCGCGGACGCGGCGCGCCCGAGCCCACGTGATCCCGAGGCCCGCGCCCGCGAGCTCGAGGCCCTCGACCGCGAGGCCCAGGCGCGCTGGCAGGAGGGCGACCTCGAGGGGGCCGAGCGCCTCTTCCGCAAGCTGATCCGCCGGGATCCGCGGGGCCGCTGGGCCCACCTCGCCTACGGCGACCTCTTCGCGCTCGCCCGCCAGCGCGGCGGCAGCGACGGCGAGGTCGCGCTCTGGAAGGAGTACCTCGCCCGCTACCCGCGGGGCCCGCACGCCGACGACGCCCAGGCCGGCCTCTGCCGCCGCGCGCCGGCGGGCGAGCGCTCGGCCTGCTGGGCGCGCTACCTGAACGATCGGCCACGCGGCGCCTACCGCCAGCAGGCGGAGCGCGCGGTCGCCGAGAGAGCCGAGGAACGCCCATGAACGCGACCCCGCCCCGCCGCCTCGCGGCGCTCCTGCCCGTGCTCGCGCTCCTCCTCGCGGGCGCGGGCTGCGTCGTCGACTACATGATCTACCCCGAGTGCCGCGATGACGTTTGCCCGAGCTCGGCGACCGAGGACGGCTCGACCGGGGGCACCGACGCGAGCACTGGGGGATCCGGGTCGATGAGCGGGTCGGGGACCTCGGAGGCCGAGGGATCTGCGACAGATGACGGCACGACCGGCACGACCGGCACGACCGGCACGACCGGCACGACCTCGGAGGGCACGGACTCGACGACGACCGAGGGTCCTGAGACGGACACCGGGGAAATCGACGACCCCTGAGCTGACGCGCCGCGTCACCCCGCGCTATACGTCCCCCGTGCCCCTGCGCCCCGCGATCCTGGCCGCGCTCCTCCTCGCGTCCCCGACCGCGAGCTGGGCGGCGCTCGGCCCAGGGGCGCAGGGGCAGCCCGACGCGGAGGGCAGGCGCCGCGTCCTCCTCCACGCCCGCGGGGTCCCGGCCGAGGCGATCGCCGACGCGCTCGCCCTCCGCGCTCCGGATCTCGACGTGGTCGTCGCCAGCGACCGCGACGCGATCCGCGACGCGCCGTCGATCCCGCTGGTGATCGTCCGCCCCGGCCCCGAGGGGCATGCGATCACCGTGGTCCTCAGCGACGGCCGGGCCTTCGATCGACATGTCCCCGAGGACAGCACACAGGGACCGCGGGTGATCGCCAGCGCCCTCGCCAACCTCCTCGCGGCGATCGCCGAGGAGCGGGTCAGCGCCGATCGCCGGGCGGTCTCGGCGGCCAGCGAGCTCGAGGCCGCGGGCGAGCCGGCGGAGGGCCTGGAGCTCGGCGACGGGCTGGAGCCTGCGGAGCCAGAGCCACAGCCCGCGCCGGAGCCGGAGCCGGAGCCGGAGCCCGCGCCGGAGCCGGAGCCAGAACCAGAGCCGGAGCCCGCGCCAGCGCCAGCGCCGACCTGGACCCTCGGCCCCGAGCTCGTCCCGCTGGCGCTCCTCCAGCCGGGCGCCGCCTCCGAGAGCGGGGTCCTCGGCGGCGGCGGGCTCCTGGTCGCCGCCACCGCCCGCTCGCCCCGCGGCGCCCGCGTCGGCGTCGATCTCCGCGCCCTCTGGCGGGGGCGCGAGGAGCTCGTCCTCCACCGCTACCGGGTCGCCGTCCACGGCGGCTACGAGCTCACCCGCGGCCGCCTCGCCCTGACCGGCGACGCCTACTTCGGCGTCGAGCCCTGGCTCCTCCGCAAGGAGGGCGAGCGCGTCGGCCTCGGCGCCGCGGGGACGAGCGATCCGCGGCGGACCGCCCTGGCGATCGGCCTCCGCCTCAGCCCCGCGCTCGATCTCGCGGTCGGCCGCGAGCGCGACGCCCACCTCCGCCTCGGCGGCTGGCTCGAGCTCGGCTACGCCGGCGTGATCGACAACGGCCTCAGCGGCGTCCGGCTCTCGCTCCCGGGCGACGACGGGAGCAGCGCGACGCCGATCTTCCGGGTCGGCGGGGTCGAGCTCAGCGTCGGCCTCGCGCTCGCCCTCCGCCTCGGTCTCCGCCGCCGCTGAGCCCTGGGATGCGAGCGGCGACCTGTGTCATCCTCGCCCCCACCAGGAGCGACGATGCGACGCCACGACTATGACCTCTTCACGATCGGCGCCGGCTCAGGCGGCGTCCGGGCCTCGCGCCTCGCCAGCGCCTCGGGGGCGCGCGTCGCCGTCGCCGAGGAGCGCTACCTCGGCGGAACCTGCGTCAACGTCGGCTGCGTCCCGAAGAAGCTCTTCGTCTACGCCGCCGGCTACCGCGGCGAGATCGCCGACGCCGCCGGCTACGGCTGGAAGGTCGCCGAGCCGAGCTTCGATTGGCCCACCCTGGTCGCCAACAAGGACCGCGAGATCGACCGCCTCGGCCGGGTCTACGAGCGGATCCTCGGCAACGCCGGCGTCGAGATCATCGACGGCCGGGCGACCATCGTCGATCCCAACACCGTCGAGGTCGACGGCAAGCGCTACAGCGCCGAGCGGATCCTGGTGGCGACCGGCGGCGCGCCGGAGGTCCCGCCGATCGCCGGCGCCGAGCATGCCTTCACCTCGAACGAGGCCTTCTACCTCCCCGCCCTCCCGCGGCGCCTGGCGATCGTCGGCGGCGGCTACATCGCGGTCGAGTTCGCGGGGATCTTCGCGGCCCTCGGCGTCGACGTGACGCTCCTCTACCGCGGCCACCTCTTCCTCCGCGGCTTCGACGACGACGTCCGCTCCTTCCTCGCCGACGAGCTCACCAAGAAGGGCGTCGGCCTCTGCTTCAACGCGCCGGTCACCGAGATCAGCAGGGACGGCGAGATCTACCGGGTCGCCTACGGCCGCGGGCGGAGCCTCGAGGTCGACGCGGTGATGATGGCGACCGGCCGCCGGCCGGCGACCGCTGGCCTCGGCCTCGCGGAGATCGGCGTCAACCTCGACGAGCGCGGGGCGATCATCGTCGACGATCACTTCCGCTCGTCGGTGCCGAGCATCTACGCGATCGGCGACGTGATCGATCGGGTCGCGCTCACGCCGGTGGCGATCGCCCAGGGGACCGCCTTCGCGTCCGCCCACTTCGGCGGCCACGCGCCCGACTTCGACTACGACCTGATCCCGACCGCGGTCTTCTCGCAGCCGCCGCTCGCCAGCGTCGGCCTCACCGAGCACGTCGCCCACAACAAGCACGGCTGCGTCGACGTCTACACCTCGACCTTCCGGCCGATGAGGCACACACTCTCCGGCCGCGACGAGCGGACCTACATGAAGCTGATCGTCGACCCCAAGACCGACCGGGTCCTCGGCGCCCACATGGTCGGCGCCGACGCCCCGGAGATCATCCAGTCGCTCGCGGTCGCCCTCCGCTGCGGCGCGACCAAGGCGCAATTCGACGGGACGATGGCCCTCCACCCCTCGGCCGCCGAGGAGTTCGTGACGATGCGCCAGAAGCGGTCGTCGACCGAGGCCGATCGCCCCTCCTGAGCCGCTTCCGCGCGCCCTACATGTCGAGGACCGAGTCGTCGGCGGCCGCCGCCGCGCCGCCGCCCCCGCGCGCCCCGCCCTGCATGCGATCGAGGAGCGCGACCACCTCGCGGTAGCGGGCGCGGGCCTCGGCGACGGTCCCGGCGATCACCGTGCAGCCGAGCTTGCCGAACTCCGAGAGCGCGCCGAGGAGGTGGAAGACCACGCCGGTCTCGTCCGAGCGGAAGTGGAGCCCGTCGATCACCATCTGATCGAGGAGGTCGATCGGCAGGATCCCGCGGTAGTGCGGCGCCCGCAGGTTGTCGGTGGCGAAGTAGCAGCGCGCCTGCCCCTGCGGCGTCATGAACTCGCCGGTCGCCCGATCGTAGCGGCCGTCGGTCAGGAACTTGAGGGTGTTGAAGGGGTGGGTGGTCCCGCCGGCGCGGAGGTTGATCTCGACCGCGTAGATCCGCTGGCGGCCGTGATCGAGCTCGGGGACCACCAGGAAGTCGACGCCGAAGCGGCCGATCACCCCGCGGGCCGCGAGCACCTCGCCGACCCGCACGGCCTCGGCCTGGAGCGCGAGGCGATAGGTTGGATCCGCGGGGAAGCTCGCGCCCAGGAAGATCTGCCCGCTCGGCCCGCCGAGGACCTGGTCGTGGGTCGAGACCACCTGGACCTCGCGGAGCGGGTTGATCCGCACCTGGACGCTCGGCGAGGTCTTGCCCTCGCCCTCGACCCAGACCTCGCAGACCCCGCCCATCCCGTCGAATTGCGCGCTGTAGGCCTCCCAGGTGAGCCCCTTGGCCTCGAAGCGGAGCCCCGGCAACGCCTCACCGAGGGCCGCCTCGCGCTCGGCCGCGCTCACCCCCGCGGTCCCGGGAGCGACCGCCCCGAGGGGCCCGACGTCGAGGATCGCGTTGCCCTCGCCCGAGAACGAGTCGTTGAGCTTGACCACCATCCGGCGGGCCGAGGGCGCCGCCTCCCAGAGCTCGGCGAGCGCGGCCCGGAGGTCGCGGGTGTCGCGGAGCCCCTCGCGGCCGGGGGCGACCTCGAGGCCCGCCTCCTTGAAGACCTGGCGCGAGCCGGTCTTGTGGCCGAGCTGGCTGAGCGCCGGGTCGCAGCCGTTGATCGGGATCCCGAGCTGGACCGCGAGGGTGCGCTCGAGCGGCGACGAATTGAAGACGACCATGTGGGCCATCGCCGGATCGTCGATCGCCTGGCGGAGGCGCTGGAGGAGGCGCGGCCGCTCGAGGATCTTCGCGCTGAGCGGCCGCGGCGAGGCGTCGTCGCAGTCGAGGAGGCAGAGGCGCGCGCGCGCGTGCTCGCCCGGCACGCCGCGCATCTGGTGGAGGTAGTAGTCGATGATCAGCGGGTTGAGCCGCTTCGAGGTGACGAAGACGACCTTGAGGCGCGGGTGCCGGAGGAGCATCAGGTTGAAGAGCGAGCGCTCCTCGTAGTGGGCGATCCCGTCGATCTTCGCGAGCTCCGCCGGATCGAAGCTCTGCGACGGGATCACCACCGCCGTGTAGGGCTGCCGCGGATCCTCGGCGAAGCGGCGGAAGCGATCGGCGAGGCCGGCCTGGAGCTCGGCGAAGCGGGCGAGCTCGGCGGGCGAGCCGGCGACGGGCGAGAGGTCAGACGGCGTCATTGGGCGATTGTAGCCCCACGTCGCGGCCCGCCGCCGCCATCGCGCGCGCGCTCCGGACCCGGCGGCGCTGAGGTCAACGCCCCCCGACCGGCCGCGTCGGCCTCGATCAACCGTCGTCGGCGACGACGATCTTGATCATCTGGCTCGAGCTGGTCGCCGGCCGGAGGCGGGCGAGGAGCGGCTCGATCTCGTGGGCGAGGCGGCGCTCGGCGTCCTCGCCGAGGCTCGATCCCAGGGAGAAGAGGGCGAAGCTCGCGTAGTCGTGGAGCATGTCGGCGGCGTAGCCGTAGGCCCCGGCCTCGCCGGCGATCGTCACCGCGTTGGCGGCGACCTTGCGGGCGGCGAAGGTCCCGTCCTCGAAGGGCCCGGCGTCGCCGACCAGGCGGCCGAAGCGGCCGAGCGCGAAGGCGGCGATCGTCGTCCGCAGCACGGTCCCGCGGCCCGCGAGATCGGCCTCCTGGTGGATCCGCTTGAGGATCGCGTTGGCCGTCTCGATCACCTCGGTCACCCCGCCGCGGAAGCGCGGGGCGGTGATCGCCGCCTGGCCGGACTGCGCGAGGCGATAGATCTGCTTGGTCGCCTCGAACTCGCCGACGCCGCTGACCCGGCCGATCTCGTCGACCGAGCGGCGGCCGTCGATCAGCGCGAAGATCTCGCGGAGGTCGGCCTCGACCTTCTCTTCGGCGACCAGGCGCTCGGGGATGTAGGTCCCGTCGGGGATCCGGGCGCGGAAGAAGCGGATCTCGTCGAGGCGCGAGACCGACTCCATGAGCACGCCGAAGGCGCTCATCGCCCGCCGCCAGGGGAGCTTGCCGTCGTCGAAGCCCTCGAGGAAGGCGTAGGAGCCGTCGGCGATCATGACGATCCGGAAGACGATCTCCTCGATCTGCTTCGAGAGGCAGGCGAAGACCTCCTCCTGCGAGACGAAGCCGAGGGCGACCGCGGCCGCGCCGAAGCGCTCGCCGTGGGCGACCCGGGCGATCACCGACGCGAGCTGCTCCTCGTCGATGTGGCCGTAGCGGAAGAGGATCGTCCCGAGGCGCTCGTCATCGCAGGTGGTGCGGCCGGCGAGGATGTTGCCGCCCTCGAAGAAGATCGACCGGGTGTCGACCCCGTCGAAGACCACCAGCTCGCCGCGCCACCCGGACTGGGCGAGGAGCGAGAGGACGTCCCCCATCACCCCGGGGCCGATGATCTCGCCGGCCATCCGGACGATCGCGCCGTCCTCGGCGTCGCGGCGGCCGTCCTCGCCGGTGTAGCGCATAAAGATCACGTGATCCGGCGCCGGCAGGATCCGGAACGCGCCCTCACGCTGTCGCATTCGCTTGATCGCGGTCTCGCCAAGGGGATGCGCGACCCCCTTGCTGTCGATCCAAACCAACTCGTCCTGCGCGTGTCGCGTCACGGCCCGGCCACTCTATCAGGTCAGGGAGCCTGGCAAAACGAGTCCGCGCCCACCGAGGCGGGCGCGAACGCACACGGCGCGCAGGCCCCGCGAAGGGGGCCCTGGCCGCTAGACCGGGTCGTAGACCAGGATGTAGTCGGCGATCGGCCGATCCGCGACCATCGTCGCCCGCAGGACGTCGAAGTCCGCCGGGGTCGCCGTCGTGATCAGCTTCGACTCGCCGGCGTCGGTGAACTTCTTGACGCTGTCGGGGGTCGCCAGGCCGGTCTGAACGTGCCAGTCGCCGCCGACCATCACCACCCGATCGCTGGTCTCCTCGAGGTGACGGGCGACGTGGTAGCCCATCGTGTCGTCGCGGATCAGCGCGAGGTCGGTGAAGTAGTTGAGCGCGTCGTCGTAGGAGAGCCCGAGGTTGTGGCTCCCGTAGTCGAAGGAGCCCTCGAAGTAGCCCTGGTAGACGGCGTCCCAGGGCGCGAGCGGCCGCGGCGGGATGTAGGCGTCGTAGGGGAAGGCCGGGCCCCAGCCGTTGAAGACGTCGATCGGCGCCTGCGGGAACGAGGCGTAGATGCTGTCCAGCGCCTCATCGGGGATGTTGAGGGCGATCACCGGCCCGTCGACGATCTTCATGGTCTCGACGAGCTGGCGCCAGTACTTCGAGTAGCCGGTCCAGGGATCGGACATCGAGAGGAAGGTCGACTCGTCGATCTCGTCGGCGAGGTACTGGTCGATCACCGACTGCGCGTCGGCCTGGAAGTGCTCCATCCCCAGGGCGACGTCGCCGTGGCGGAGGATCTCGCGCTCGAGGACCCAGCGCTGGAGCTCGTGGATCGGCGGGGTCTCGTGCTGCTCGCCGACGAAGACCAGGCGGACCGGGTCGAGCCCCTCCATCAGCGCCTCCTCGTCGAGCCAGAGGTCGGCGCGGACGTCGTAGATCTGCATGCCGACGAAGGCGTCGCCGTCGTAGCTCGGCGCGTCGTCGGGGTTCGGGAAGGTCTGGCCGCCGGTGGTGGTCCCGTCGGTGCCTCCGGTGCTGCCCTCGCTCTCGGCGGCGGTCGAGGTCGAGCCTGAGCTCCCCTCGCTCGCCCCCGAGGTCGAGGCGTCGGTGTCGCTCGATCCCTCGGTGCCGGCGCTGCCGTCGTCGCCGCAGCCGACGACGAGGGCGGCCGCGACCAGCCAGGCGAGGGAGTGGTGTCCATCCATGGATCGTCGAGTCATCAGGGTCCTCCGCATCTAGTCTACATGCACTCGTTGGCGCAGTTCTGCTGGACGCAGCCGCCGAACGCGAAGAAGTTGGGGTTCTGGCCGCACATCTGGAAGCAGGTCCCCTGGTCGCCGCCGCCGCCCAGGCACTCGAGCCAGCAGACGCAGCCGTCGTCGCCGGCGCAGGTGACGAGCTCGTCGCAGCAGCTCGCCTTCCCACAGGTGGCGCAGGCGTCGTCGTCGGCCGCCGGCTCGCAGATCGGGTCGACGCCGCCGGTGGTCCCGGTGGTGTCGACCCCCGTGGTGTCGCCGGTCGTCGAGGTCGACGTCGTGTCGCCGCTGGTCGAGGTCGTGCTCGTCCCGGTGGTCTCGCTGGCGGTCGTCCCGGACGACGAGCCCCCGCTCATCGTCCCGCCCGAGTCGCTGGTGCTGCCGCCCGTCGAGGTCGAGGTCCCGCTCTCGCCCCCCGTCGAGGTGTCCGAGGTCGAGGTGGTCGCCGAGGTCGCGCCGCCGTCGTCACCGCCGCTGCAGGCGAGCGTCGCCGCGCTCAGGGCGATCAGGGTCATCCGAAGGAATCCATGAAGGGTCTGCATGCTCAATCTCCAGGGCAAGAAAAGGGTCACGACGACGAGGCCGTGGCTGGGGAGTCTAGCGGCCGGGGTCGACGCGCGCCAAGTTCTCCGTCGGCGAAGTCGGTCGCGGCGGCCCCGCGGCGCCCGCAGGCCCCGCGATCGGCTCGACGTCAGCCGACGCCGCGTCGCGCGGCGCAGGATCTTCGGCGGGGCGACTCGCCGGCGCCCTCCGCCGCGACGATCCGAAGTCGGCCGAGGGCCGGCACCACGAGCGAGCAGACGTCGACCTGGTGCCAGCGCGACTCCGACCGCCAGCGCCCGTCCGCCTCCGCGGATCATCGCTGGACGTGCCGGTGATCACAGCGTCGATGATCGTTCCCGCCCCTCTTCACAAGAGCTCCGCGCCCATTGCATGACTTGTCGCGATCGCCGGTCTATATCTGGTCTGTGGCCGACACCGGCGGACCTTGATCCAGCCGGCCCGGCGGCCCGAGACGCCTCGTGCACCTCACTTCGCAGATGGCGATAAACTGTGATCGGAGAACCTTGATGCTTACTTCGTCGCTAGCCTCACGAACCTTTTCCCTGACCATCCTCACCACCTCGCTCGCGATCATCGGCTGCGGCGACGACAGCATCGGCACCGCGTCTGACACCGACGCGGGCTCGTCGTCGTCCTCGTCGACGTCGACGACCGGCGGCTCCTCGAGCACGACCTCGCCGGAGACGACCGGCGGCATGACCGGGACCTCGGGCACCTCGACGTCGACCTCCGGATCGTCGTCGACCACGGACGCGCCGACGACCTCGACGTCGACCACCTCGACCACCGGGGACACCTCGGGGACGACCACCGGCGGTGTCATGTGCGGCGATGAGATCTGCCCCGGCAACTTCATCTGCAAGTACGACACCTGCATCCCCGACCTCGGCTCGTGCAACGACTACGACGACTGCCCCGGCGACTCGTACTGCGATGACGACATGCAGTGCATCCCCTACGACGTCCCGCCGGACAAGACCAACGACCCGACCTGCCAGAAGGAGGACCTCCCGGACGGCGTCACCCCGGTGGTCCAGTGCGAGTGGAAGGGTCCGAGCGACATGAACGACCCGACGTACAACTCGCACTACGTCTACACCTCGCCGATCATCGCCGACCTCAACCTCGACGACGATCCGAAGAAGCTCCAGCCCTCGATCATCGTCACCACCTGGCAGACCCTCGGCGGCTCCCGCCTCGGCACCCTCCGGGTCTTCGACGGCCGCACCTGCGAGGAGCAGATGCGGATCGGCGGCGCCGACGAGAACACCTCGGAGAACCGCCCGGGCTACGGCGCCCAGCTCGCGGTCGCCGACCTCAACGGCGACGTCCAGAACAACGGCCACCCCGAGATCGTCGGCCTCCACCGCCTCGACGACAACACCGCGAGCATGATCGCCTACGAGATCGACAACGCCGATCTCAACAACCCCAAGCTGAAGCGCCTCTGGTACGGCCGCGACTGTCAGAACAACAACCAGATCGTGAACTTCGGCACCAACACCGGCTCGCTCCTCGCCGGTCCCAGCATCATCGACCTCAACGACGACGGGATCCCCGAGATCGTCCAGGACGAGGTGGTCTTCGGGGCGAACGGCTGCCTCCTCTCGGCGCCGAACTTCAACAACTACCTGAGCACGATCGGCGTCCAGTCCGCGGTCGTCGACGTCGACCTCGACGGCCTCCCGGATCTCGTCCGCTACAACAAGATCGCCGGCTGGAACCCCAACACCACGGAGTGGGAGGTCAAGAACTGGTTCTTCCAGAACGGGAGCCAGAAGGCCGGCTTCGTGGCGATCGCCAACTTCGGCACCTACTCGACGCTCCAGGGCAAGAACATCAACGACCTCCCGGAGGTCGCGGTCGTCTCGGCGTCGACGATCAACGCCCCCGCCAACGACAACGGCGAGGTCCGCCTCATGGCCCTCAACGGCTCGACCGTCTGGGGCCCGATCCCGCTCTACAAGGGCAACAACACCTGGGCCGGCCGCGGCGGGCCGCCGACCGTCTCGGACTTCGACAACGACGGGCAGGTCGAGATCGCGGCCGCCGGCGCCAACTTCTTCGCGGTCTACGACCCCGACTGCGGGCCGCCGCAGGCCCAGCGCCCGGGCGGCAAGTGCGACCGCGCGCCGGAGATGGCGAACATGCCCGACGGCGTCCTCTGGGCGCAGCCCTCGCGCGACGCGAGCTCGAACGTCACCGGCTCGTCGGTCTTCGACTTCGACGGCGACGGCAAGGCGGAGGTCGTCTACCGCGACGAGTGCTGGGCCCGGGTCTACGACGGCAACTCGGGCAAGGTCCTCTTCTCGGCGCCGGGCTACAGCCTCACCGGCCTCGAGTACCCGACCATCGCCGACGTCGACGGCGACTTCAAGTCGGAGATCGTCGTCCCGCGGAGCAAGGGCAACATCACCTGCGACAACGTCGACCCGCTCTTCCCCGACTCGGGGATGATCGTCAAGGAGTCCGGCTTCGTGGTCTACCGCGATCCCGGCGACCGCTGGGGCAACTCGCGGCCGATCTGGAACCAGCACTCCTACTCGATCACCCACATCAACGACGACGGATCCGTCGTCAAGTCGAGCGAGATCGCGGTCAACTGGCTGACGGAGGGCCTCAACAACTTCCGCCAGAACGTCCAGGGCGCCTTCGGCCTCCTCGACATCGCCGACCTCACCGTCGAGCTCACCGACCTCGGCAAGCTCTGCGACTTCGGCGGCGGCAACAAGACGCTCTCGGCGGAGGTGTGCAACCGCGGCACCGCGCCGGTCACCGACGGGGTCGAGGTCGCGTTCTACGAGACCGACATGGTCGACGATCCGCCGCCCGGCAACCTCGTCTGCACCGCCGTCACCCAGACGCTCCTCAACCCCGGTGACTGCGAGATCGTCTCCTGCGACGCGAACCTCAAGGGCACCGGCAACATCTACGTGGACGTCGATCCGGACGACATGATCTCGGACTGCCACCCCGGCAACAACTTCGGCGCCGACGCCTTCGACATCTGCCCCGGCTGAGCCGCGGCGATGATCCAAGTGTCCGGGCGGACGCGGCTCCCCGCGCCCGCCCGGGCGCTTTTTGGGGCCCGCCTAGGACGCGCCCTCGCCGGCCTCCGAGCGCGGCCGACGGGCGACCGCGAGGCGGACCCCGTGGGTCGGCCGCAGGGTGATCGACGGGGTGAGGTCGAGGTGCGGCGGCTGGGCGAGCGCGACCCGGAAGCGGCGGACGATCGCCGCCAGGACCAGCACCGCCTCGGTCATCGCAAAGACGTTGCCGATGCAGATCCGCGGCCCGCCGCCGAAGGGGACGAAGGCGTGGCGCGGGAGGGCGCGCTCGAACTCGGGGGTCCAGCGCTCCGGTCGGAAGGCCTCGGGGTCGGGGAAGCGCTCGGGATCGCGGTGGAGCGCCCACTGAAAGAGGGCGACCTGGGCCCCCTTCGGGAGCGTGTAGCCGCCGACCTCGACCTCCCGGAGCGCCCCGCGGCCGATCGACCAGGCCGGCGGATAGAGGCGCAGCGACTCCTTGATCACCTGCTCGCAGGCGACGAGGCGCGGGAGGTCGTCGAGGCCGGCCGGCCGCTCGCCGAGCGCGTCGACCTCGACCGCGAGGCGATCCTGGACGTCCGGGCGCTGGGCGAGGAGGAAGAGGGCGTAGCTCAGGGTGAGCGCGGTGGTCTCGTGGCCGGCGAGGAAGAGGGTCGCGCACTCGTCGCGGATCTGACGCTCGTCCATCCGCGTGCCGTCCTCGTCCTCGGCGGCGAGGAGGAGGGCGAGGAGGTCGTCGTCCGCCCTCCCCTCCTCGCGCCGCGCGCGGATCATCCCGAGCAAGACCTCGTCGAGGCGAGCGACCGCCGCCCGCAGGCGGCGGTTCCCCGGGAGCGGCACCCAGAGCGGCAGGAGCACGGTGATCGGGTCGCCGGCGTAGCGGGCCATCACCAGCTCGATCGCCTCGCTCACCGCCGGTGTCGCGGCCTCGACGTCGGCGCCGAAGAGGGTCTCGCCGACGATCGCCAGGGTCAGCTCCATCATCGCGTGGTGGACGTCGAGGACCTCGCCGTCGCCCCAGCGCTCGACGTGCTCGGCGGCGAGGCGGCTCATCACGGCCGCGTAGCCGGCGATCCGACGGCGGTGGAAGGCCGGCTGGATCAGCCGCCGCTGCCGCTTCCAGGGCTCGCCTTCGCCGGTCAGGAGGCCCTCGCCGAGGAAGTCGCTGAGGCGCCGGGTGAAGGTGTCCTTGGCGAAGTCGTGGTGGCGCTTGACCAGGACCTCGTCGATCAGCGCGGGATCGTTGAGGACGTAGAAGGTCAGGCCGAGGAGCGGGAAGGTGACGATCGGCCCGTGGCGGGCGAGCTCGAGCCCGAGGTTGAGCGGATCGCGCTGGAGCGCCCGGAGGTGGGCGAGGCGAGATCCCGGGAAGCGGGGCGGCACGCGGCGCGGAGCCATCGGCCGCGATCGTAGTCGATCCCGGCGGGCCGCGACCGCGCCCGCGCGCGCAGGCCCTGCGCGCCCCGAGATCGTCGTCGCACCCGGCGTCCTCCGCCAGCTAGACGTCGAGCCGGAGCCCGACCTCCTCGCAGATCGACTGCATCGGCCCGCGCGAGGCGATCGGCAGGTGGCGGAAGATCCAGCGGGCCATGTCGACGTCGCGGAGGCGGCAGGCCGCCCTCCCCATCACCTCGAGGGCCTCGACAGTCCGCTCCTTCTCGTAGCTCGCGCTCGCCAGGCGGTAGGCCTCGGCGGCGTCGCCCCGCTGCTCGGCGGCCCGCGCCTGATGGACGAGGTCGCGGGCCCCCTCGGTCGCGGTCTTCGAGACCACCGGCGGGAGCGTCGGCGCGGGCGGCCCGGCGCTCGGCGCCTCGCCGCCGCCGCCGAAGAGCCCGAAGCCGCCGCTGCTGACGATGATCACGGCGATGATCGCCAAAGCCGCGACGATCCAGAGCCATACGCCGCCGCCACCCGACTCGGTGGTCTCCTGCGCGGGCGTCTGCGGCGGCGGGGGCTCCGGCGGGGGCTCGTCGTCGACCGTCGCGGTCATCTCCGGCGGGATCGCCTCGAGGGGTCGCGTCGGCTCGTCCGCGCCGCGGACCCGCTCGGCCTGCGGCGGGACCGGCGTCAGCGGACGGGTCGGCTGCTCGGAGCCCCGCACCCGCTCGGGCGCGGGCGGAGCCGCCGGCGTCGCCATGGCCGCGGCCCCGCCACGTCGGACGGTCGACTCGCCCGAGCTCACGGCTGACCTTCGGACCAGGAGCGGCGGTCGCCCGCTCCCGCTCTGGGCGGCCTCGTCGTCGAGCGAGCGCGGCGAGGGTCGGGCGCTGATCTGCGTGTTCTCGTTGCGGGTGACCAGGTGGGGCGCCGTGTCGTCGCGGCGCACCGCCATCGCCGGCGCGCTGGCCTCGGCCATCGGCCCGACCTCGATCACGTCGGGCTTGCCGACCTCGGCCGGCGGCGCGCTCGGGGCCGCCGCTGCCTCGTCGCCGAGCTCACCCGCGGCCGCGGCCGGAGCCGGGGCGCTCGCGGGGGCCTCCGCCGGGGCAGATTCGGCCTCCTCGGCCGCCGCAGCCGCGGCCTCGTCCTCCGCCTCCGCCTCCGCAGCCGCCTCGAGGCCCGCGAGCGCGTCATCGGGCTCCGCAGCGGCGCTCGCCTCCTCGCCCTCGCCCTCGCCCTCCTCGAAGTAGGGCGAGGCCATGATCATCGTGTCGCCCTTGCCCCCGGTGAGGCGCCTTCGCTTGCCGGCGCCGCCGCGGCGGATCGCCGGGAGCTCCTTGCTGCGCTTCGCCGGGATCGCCTGGAGCGCGTCGACGAAGGCGCTCATGGTCGGGAAGCGATCCTCGGGGCGCTTCTCGAGCGCCCGCAGGATCACCGCCTCGAGCGCCTCGGGGATCTTCGCGTCCGGGGCGACCTCCCGCGGCGCGGGCACGGGGCTCATCAGGTGCATCGCCTCGAGGCGGGCGGCGTTGGTGTCGTCGAAGGGGAGGCGAGATGTGACCAGCTCGTAGACGATCACACCGAAGGAGTACACGTCGGCGCGGACGTCGATCCGCTCGCCGGTCGAGAGCTCGGGGGCGCCGTAGCGGGCGAGCGCCGTCACGTGCTCGCCGTTCTCACGCCACTGCCGGCGGACGATGTGCTCGTCGACCGCCGAGTTGACCAGCTTGATCGACGCCTCGCGCTGGACCCCGCGGAGGCAGTAGCAGTTGCTGGCCTGGAGCGAGCCGAGCACCGCCCAGCTCCCCTCGAGGAGCATCTCGCGGTGGAACTCGGCGATCAGTCGGCCGACGGTGACGACCACCGCCCGCGCCTGCGCCCAGCTCAGGGTCCCCCGCTTCTGCAGGAGCGCCGAGAGGTTGTCCCCCTCGAGGTAGGGCAGGACGACGTAGAGATCGTCGTTGCTCATCAGGCCGACGTCGGTGATGTCGACGATGTGGCTGAGGGCCGAGCCCTCGCGCGGCTGGATCTTGAGGCGACGCTGGAGGCGCTGCCGCAGGTGCGGGAGCGTCCGCGAGTCGAAGGAGAGCTCGGGGACCAGGACCTTGACGACGACGTTTTGCCGGGTCGCCAGGTCCTGCGCGAGGTAGACCGCCCCTGCGGACCCATCCGCGAGCTCGCGTTGGACCTGGTAGCGGTTGGCCAGGCGCTGGCCGAAGATCGTCGCGGCGCCCATGGGTCCGGGGAGGATAGCGCTTCCTGGCGCCAGATCCTACGGCCACGGGGCCGCACCAGGGCAGGCGGACGCCCTCGTCGCCGCGATTTTCTTGTATGTCCGAGCGTCGGGGGCAAAAAAACGCCGAGGGCCCGGCTTCGCAGCCAGGCCCTCGGGCGTCGTCGCGGCCGCGACCGCGGCGCTGCTACGCCGGCGGATCCGTCTGCACGTTGAGGTTGCAGAGGAGCGCGGTCGGGTAGTCGTCGAAGTAGTTGCCGTCGGCGTTGGCGTCGACGCAGTCCGGGATCTCGCAGCCGATGTACTGCTTGCCCGGCTCCGGCGGGTTGCTCTTGGTCCAGTCGGTCTTGCGGGTGTGCGAGAGGCAGATGGCCCCGTCGGTGTTCCAGCAGCCCTCGATCGGCCAGTTCGTCTCCGAGTCCTGGATGTGCTTGCGATCGAAGACGTCGATCTGGGTGCCGTTGCGGGTGGTCGCCAGGCCGACGCCGCAGTAGTCGGCGCGCTTGAGGCGGGTGCACGTGTAGTGATAGGTCCAGAGATCTTCGCCGCCGACGACCTTGCCCGGGACGTAGCCCCAGAAGGCGCAGTCGGCCAGGGCGGCGCCGAGGCACGCCCAGGTCGCGTCGCTGGGGCCCGACTCCAGCCGCTCGCCGGTCTCCATGTCCCAGTTGCCCCTCAGCGAGATCGCCTTGGTCGGGTTGCCGTGACCGTCCTCGCAGGCGTTGGCCCAATCCGTGCTCGGCGGCGTCCGGACGCGGAGTTCCTGCACGACGAGGCCATCCGCGGTCGGCGGCTCGATGTTGATGACGGCGACCTCGCGCGCCACTGGGACCTCGTTCTCGTCATCCTCCTCGATGTCGATGCGGGCATTCTCAAGGTCCTGCCCCGCGAGCTCCTCCTGGGTGTCCGGATCGGTGGCGACGACCGTATTGTTCGCACCGACGGAGGGGTTGTTGAGGTTGACGCCGTTGAACTTGATGCCGTTGAACTTGCGCCCGTTCAACTCAATGCCGTTGTCCTCGACATTACGCCATTGCAGGCGCCCCTCGTCGTCCACGAAGTTCTGGGTGAGCGAGTTGTCGTAGACTCCGTCGTCCTCGACTTGATCACAGCCAGGAATGGCGAGTGCGACCAAAATCGCGGCGACCTTCCATCGGTAATTGTCCATGTTGTTCTACCTCCCGAGGTCCTGATACCACACACCGGCGACGGTAGACCACAGCAAATTGGCGCGCTACTCGCTGGCTGGCCGGTCGGATTTTCGCCAGCGCGGCGTCGCGCAGAGGCGAAGTCCGGTCGTCCATTCGCGCATCGACTCCGGGGTCACCGGCCGGTTGTAGGCCCGCGCCTGGACGGCGTCGTAGGCGAATCCAGTGCCCCGCGCCACCGTATCGCCCTCCGAGAACGACGGCTCCACCCACTCGATCGCGTTTCCTGGCATGTCGTGGATCCCGAAGGGACTGACACTGACCGGAAACGAGCCGACCTCCGTCGGTCCGTGCGCCTTGCTGCTACGGCCGAAGGTGAGGTCGAAATTGCTATCCGTCGGCCGGAGGACGTCTCCATGGGGGTAGTTGCGCTGGTCAGCGCCGCGCGCGGCCCGCTCCCATTCGAGCTCTGTGCACAATCGCGCCCCCGGCAGCCGGCCGGACGTATTGAGCCAGTCGACATAGGCGCGCGCGTTCCCGACTGTGACACCGAGGACCGGCCAACGGGTCCAATGCTGGTCCGCGAGCATCGTCCGATCCGGGAAGTGGAGGACGTCGTCGCGGCCGAGCGCGTGGGCCTCACCGTCCATGTCAAAGTTGAGACGCCACCCCTCCGCGGTCTCCTCGAGTCGGAGGTTGTCGACGTCGGGCACCAGATCACCGCGCTCTTCCCTCGGGATCGCGTCGAGGAAGTCGAGCCACTCGCCGAAGGTCACCTCATAGATCGCTATCATGTACTCTCCTGTCGCCACCTCGTGGAGCGGCGGCGCCAGGAAGAAGGACTTTCGCATCGTCTCGTCGTCGGCGCTCCCGGCCCAGAAGCGACCGGGCGGGATGTAGACGAAGCCCTCGGGCACCTCATCCATGTCGGGGAGCGGGATCGAGAGCTCGAGCCCCTCGCCTCGCTTGGCCATCAGCGGGTAGCGGAGAGCGCCGACTTCGAGGAGGTACGAGCCGGGCGAGAGCTCGACGTCACGGAGCGGCGAGGCCCCGAGCGAGCGTCGATCGACGAGCTCATAGACGCCGTCTTCACCGCGCTGATAGCGGGACATGGCGACCTCGACGCCGGGCGGGTCGGTCGTCAACGAGAGGTGCGCCGGCGCGCTCCAACGCTCGACGAACGTCCCCTCCGTGTCATAGAGGCGCAGGCGCTCCAGCAGCTCCTCGGCCTGGGGTCTGTCGTATCGCATCTCTGCGAGGAGCGCCCGCTCGAAGAGCACACCAGCGAGCCGCTCGAAGACGTCGGCCTGGCTCGGGTCGAGGACCAGCGCCCCCTCCTGTGCCTGGAGCGCCTCCTTGAACGCATGGTCGGCGAGCGGCCCGGCGACGATCGCCTTCGCCCAGAGCTCTTCGCCCTCCTCGCTCCGCCTGCTGTCGATCGCCGCGAACGCCTCGCTACGCAGGCGCGCGAAGCCCTCACGGAGGACCTCCGCCTCGCGCAGGTGCTCGTCCGCTTCGCTAAGCTTTGCCTCGACCCGAGCCTGCAGCGCCTGGTACTCCTGGACCTTCACCCCCCCGTAGACCGCCCCGAGGATCGTCGGGATCGCCACCATCGCCGCCCGCCGGAGCTGGCGGCCCCGGGCGACCGAGCGCCGGCTCGACGCGAGGAAGTCGCGCTCGCGCGGGCGCAGGCTGGTCTCGTCGAGGTAGAGGCTCGCGCGGGTCAGGGCCGCGGTCCCCCAGAGCGCGTCGCGGGGCTTGCCGAGGCGCTCCCACTCGCTCGCCGCGGTCTCGAGCGAGTGGAGGAGGATCCGGCCCTCGCGCTCCTCGTCGAGCCAGCCCCGGAGGGTCCCCCAGCCGCCGATCAGCGCCTCGTGGGCGATCTCGTAGATGATCCCGTCGGCGGTCTCGCGGACCACCAGGAGGCGCGAGCGGACCAGCGCCTCGAGGGCGGTCCGGGCCTCCGCGCTCTCGCCGGTGAGCTCGTCCTCGCTGAGGTTCGCGCGGGTGTCCTCGATCGTCACCAGGCGGACCAGGATCCGCCGGGCCTCGGTCCGCGCCTGCGGGAGGAGCGAGGCGAGGACCCCGTCGCCGTGGCGAGCGAGCGCGCCGGTGACCCCGCCGATCGTCTCGAGGTTCGCGCGGGTGATCACCGCGGCGGCGTGATCGCGGACCTCCCAGAGCTCGGCGAGGGCGAACTGCAGGAGCGGCAGCGAGCCCTCGACGCCGGCGTCGATCAGCTCCTCGACCAGCTCGTCGCTCTCAAAGCGCACGCCCTGGAGCTCGGCCGGCCCGGCGATCGCCTCGCGGGCGCCGTCGTGGGTCAGCGGGCGCAGGAGATAGATCGCCCGCGAGATCTCCTCGCCGAGCTCGGGGATCTCGGCGACCCGGGTCAGGAAGTCGCCGCGGGCCGAGGCCATCAGGCGCACCCCCGGGACCCCGGCGGCGATCTGGGCGAGCACCGCCCCGACGGTCGCCGCCTGCTCCTTGTCGGCGATCGTCACCAGCTCCTCGAGCTGGTCGATGAAGATGATCAGCCCGCGGGCGGCCCCGAGCTGCTTGCGGAGGTACCAGCCGAAGGTCACCGCCGACTCGGTGATCAGCGCGTGGAGGGTCTCCTCCTCGACGTCGAGGTAGCCGGCGAGCACCGAGGTCAGCACCTGGAGCGGCTTGCGCCCCGGCATCATCGCCACGCTGGTCCAGCTCCGCTCGGGTTCGATCGCCCCGTCCTGGACCAGCGGGATCACGCCGGCGCGGCAGAGCGACGACTTGCCGACGCCCGAGTCGCCGGCGACGAGGACGAAGGAGTCCGAGCGCAGGCGCTCGACCACCGCCCGGATCTCGAGGGAGCGGCCGAAGAAGAGCGAGCGGTGCTCGGCTTCGAAGGCCCGCAGGCCGCGGTAGGGGTTGCCGGTCGGGACCTGCTGTTGCCGACCGACCGGCGTCAGGATCTCGAGGGCCGAGCGGAGCTCGTCGCCGGAGGCGTAGCGCTCGGCCGGGTTGAGCCGGAGGCAGCGCTCGATGATCGACACCAGGCGCGGGTCGGCGTTCGGCACGAGGCGATCGATCGCCGGGAACTTGCCCTCGAGGATCGCCGCCGCGAGCTCGGTGAGCGAGAGCCCGGCGTAGGGCGTGCGCCCGGTGAGGAGCGCGTAGAGGACGATCCCGGTCGCGTAGACGTCCGAGGAGCGCGACGCCGGCTCGCCGTGCCAGAGCTCCGGGGCCATGTAGTGCGGCGTCCCCATCAGCGCGCCGACCTGGGTCAGCGAGGGGGCGCGCCGCGAGTCGACGAGCCACGAGGCGGCCGCCGCCTTCGCCGCCGCCGCCTCGGCCTCGCCGCGCGCGGTGTCGGCGACCACCGAGACGTTCGCGGTGTTGCTGAGGCGCGCGAGCATCGTCTCGTCGCGGGCCGCGTTGAGCGCGTCGATCCGGGCGAGGACCGCCTCCGGCAGCGCCTCCGGCCGCGTCGCGGGGTTGGCCCCGGCCGCGCTCCGCTCGTTGGGCCCGAGCGGGGCGAAGTGCGGGCGCGGCGGGGCGCCAGCGCTCGGCGGGGGCGCGGGCGCAGCCGGCGTCGGAGCGACGCTCGCCGCGACGCTCGCGTCGTCGTCCGCGGGCGCGTCGTCGTCCTCGGCCTCGCCGTCGAGCGCCTCGGGCTCCTCGAGCGCGCTCTCGTCGATCTGCGCCCCGGTCGCCGGATAGGCGCGTGAGCGGCTCTCCGCCCGCTCCTTCCGCCGCCGCTTCTGCCGGCGCCGCTCCTCCTTCCGAGGATCGCGGATCAGCTTGGCGAGGCTGAAGTCGAGGATCTTCACCTCGCCGTTGTCGTCGACCATCACGTTGGCGAGCTTGATGTCGCGATGGAGGACCCCGTGGCGGTGGGCGTTGGCGAGGCCGCGGGCGAGGCCGATCGCCAGCTTGTGGACCTGCTGCCAGCTCAGCGGGAGATCGAGCTCGCTGAGGCTCTTGCCGTGGATGTATTCGCAGACCAGGTAGGGGTTGCCCTCGAGCTCCCCCACCCGGTAGATCGCCATGATGTTCGGGTGATGGAGGCGGGCGGCCGCCCGCGCCTCGACGAGGAAGCGCTCGCGCTCGTTCTCCGAGGCGGTCAGGCTCGAGATGAACTTGATCGCCACCGGGCGATCGAGGACCCGGTCCTGGGCGAGGAAGACCTGGCCCATGCTCCCGCGGCCCAGCGGTCGGACCAGCCGGTACTCGTCGAACTCCTCGGGCGGCGACCAGTCCTCGAGGAGGCGCTGACGCCCCGAGGAGATCGGGCTCGCCGACTCGAGGGCTCGCCTCTCCGGATCGTCTCTCGCACCGACCATCGCGCCGCATCCCCCAAATACCACGTCCCCCCACCTCCTACCCACAAAGAGCCGCGCGGACCTCCGCATGGCCAAAGTCGCCGATTGCCCGGCTACCCCGGCCTATCCCGGGCATTTCCGCGCGCTTGACAAGATCGCGCGGCCATGTTCCTTGCACCTACAATGCCGCCGTTCTCTCGCCCCGACGTCACGCCGCCGCTCGCGGCCCCTCACCTCCTCCTCGCGGCGCTCCTCGTCGTCGCCTGCACCGGCGGCGAGGTGAGCAGCGACTCCGCGAGCGCGAGCGCGAGCGCCCCGACCGGCGCCCAGACGATGAGCGCGTCGGGCTCGGCGAGCGCGTCGATGTCCGCCTCTGCGAGCGAGTCGTCGGGCGAGAACTCGGGGAGCGCGAGCGAGAGCGCCACCAGCGACGGGACCTCGAGCACCGGGCCGGGGACCAAGTACGACCTCCTGACGCCCGACGGCGGCGACACCGGGATGCCCGGCGAGTGCGGCTGCGGCCTCGGCGAGGAGTACAGCTACATCTGGATCGCCAACGCCGAGGAGGGGACGGTCTCAAAGATCAACACGGTGACGATGGAGGAGGAGGGCCGCTACATCACCCGCCCCGACGGCAACGGCAACCCCTCGCGGACCTCGGTCTCCTTCGGGGGCGACGTCGCGGTCGCCAACCGCCACGGCGGCCTCACCAAGATCTACGCCCGCCCCTCGGACTGCGTCGAGTCCAACGGCATGCCGGGGATCCAGACCTCGCAGGGCGCCGACGACATCCTCCCCTGGGGGGTCGAGGAGTGCGTCGCCTGGTACACCGAATTCCCGGCGACCAACCAGCGACCGGTCGCCTACACCCAGGGGCGCCTCAACCCGGCGACCTGCAAGTACGAGGACACCAAGATCTGGACGGTGACCAGCGCGACCCCCTCGCTCCCGGGGACCGGCGGCCCGGGCGGGGTGATCGCCTACCTGGTCAACGGCGACACCGGCAAGGTCGAGGAGACCGTCGACATCCCCGACTTCGACGGGATCCAGCTCGGGGCCTACGGCGGCGCGGTCGACATGGACGGCAACCTCTACTTCGTGCCGATGGGCGGGATCACCCTCGGCAAGAGGTACCTCGCCAAGGTCGACTACTCCTTCCTCACCTACAAGCTCTACGAGATGCCGCCGAACATCGCCTCCTACGGGGTGACGGTCGATCACAACAACCGCGTCTGGATCTCGAGCACGATCGGCCTCGGGGCGGCGCGCTTCGACCCGGCGACCGAGAAGTGGGCGGTGGTCCCGGAGCCGCTCCTGAGCACCGGCGGGATCGCCCAGGCCCAGGACGGCCCGGTGTGGATCGCCACCGGCAACCCGGCGGGGGCGGTCGCCGTCGACGCAACCGGCCTCGGGATCCTCCAGAAGCTCCAGGTCCCCGGCGGCACCGAGGTCAAGGGCGTCGGCGTCGATCACTACGGCTACCTCTGGCTGATCAACGAGGCCGCCTACCGCTTCGACCCGAAGGACTGGAGCTACGAGGTCTACGACGGCCTCTCCGGCCCCTACACCTACTCGGACATGACCGGCTTCGCCCTCCAGAACACCTCCTGCGAGCCGCCCTCGTAGGCGGGGCTGGCGTGGCCTACGCGTAGCCGACGATCGTCGCCAGGACGAGGACGATCGCGCCGGCGATCCAGAGCTTCACCATCAGCGGCATCACGAAGCGGAGCCAGCGCTCGAAGGGGATCCGCGCGAGGCCGAGGATCCCGACCAGGACCGCGTTGGTCGGGACGATCATGTTGGTGAAGCCGTCGCCGAATTGAAAGGCGAGCACCGCCGTCTGCCGGCTCACCCCGGTGATGTCGGCGAGCGGCGCCATGATCGGCATGGTCACGTAGGCCTGCCCGGAGCCCGAGGGGATGAAGAGGTTGCAGAGGCTCTGGATCGCGTACATGCCGACCGCGGCGAGGCCCGGCCCGAGGGCGGCGAGCGGCCGCGCGACCCCGTCGATGATCGTGTCGATGATCTGCCCCTCCTCGAGGACCACCTGGATCGCCCGCGCGAAGCCGATCAGGAGGGCGGTCGTCGTCAGCTCGGCCGCCCCCTCGCAGAAGCGGCGGGCGGCCGCGTCGACGCCGAGGCGACCGACCAGCGCGACGACGAGCGCGAGGCCGAGGAAGGCGGCGCCCATCTCCGGGAGGTCCCAGCCCCAGGCGGCGATGCCGACGACCGAGAGGGCGAGGGTCGCGGCGGCGAGGGCGAGGACGACGAGGTGGCGGCCCGTGAGGCGGGGCGCCGCCTCGGCGATCCGCCAGCCGGGATCGGGCTCGATCGCGGCGACCAGGCTCGCCCCCGGCTCCGCCCGCACTCGCCGCGCGTAGGCCCACACGTGGTGGACGCCGAGGGCCGCGAAGGGCAGCGTCAGCGCCAGGCGGAGGCCGATCCCGGAGGTCGACGGGAGGCCGGCGACCTCCTGGGCGATCACCACGGTGAAGGGGGTTGAGCGCGGCGACGCCGTAGCCGATCCCGGCGCCGACGACGATCACGCCGACCGCGGTGACCGCGTCGAAGCCCAGGGTGATCGCCAGGGTCAGGAGCACCGGTACGAAGGGCAAGTACTCTTCGGACATGCCGATCGCGCTCGATCCGGCGACGAAGGCGAGCATGGTCGCGGCGATCAAGAAGCCCGGGCGGCGGCCGAGGCGGGCGATGAGGTGGCCGAGCGCCGCGTCGATCGCCCCGGTCGCCCGGATCACCGCGAGCGCGCCGCCGATGATGAAGACGAAGAAGATGATCGGGTGGCTGGCCGCGAAGCCGCGGGGGATCGCGGTCAGGGTCGCCCAGGGCGGGAGCGGCGGCGCGTCGACCGGGGCGTAGGTGCCGGCGACGATGATCGCCCGCCCGCTCGCCCCGGCCGCCCGCTCGAACGCGCCCGCCGGCAGGAGATAGGTCGCCAGGTGGGCGGCCGCCACCATCCCGAGGAGGAGGACGAGGGTGTGGGGGACCCGGAGGCCGGCGCGCATCGGCGCACATTGTAGGGCGGCCAGCGAGCGCCGTCGTCGGCCGCGAGCGTGGATCCCCGCGGCCGGCCGGGTGCGGTACCCTGATCCGGCGGCCGCGCGGCCCTTGGGGAGCGCGTCGCTGGCCCCTGACGAGCATGACGATCCACCGCCCGCCCCAGCTCGCGCGCACGCCGAGGCGACCCGGCCACGGCGGCGCCGTCACGGGCGGACGCGACCGGCTCGACGAGCCGCGGGGCGCCGCGGCGAGGTAGGTCAGCGATGGGCGAGCTCCGCGGGCCCGGGTCGAGCGCAGACGGCGAGGACGAGTTCCCCACCCTGGCGGCGCCGGTGGTCGACGTCGGGACGCCGACCCCCTTCGGCAGCGCCCCGAGGGCGCCGCTCGGCGACCTGATCAAGGCGCGGATCGAGCGCGGCGGCGACGGCGGGCGGATCGGCCGCTACCTCGTCCTCCGGACCCTCGGCGAGGGGGGGATGGGCACCGTCTTCGTCGCCTACGACGAGGAGCTCGACCGCAAGGTCGCGATCAAGCTCTTCCGCAGCGACGGCGCCGGCCCGAGCGAGCGCGCCTGGCTCCTCGGCGAGGCCAAGGCGATGGCCCGCCTCTCCCACCCCAACGTCGTCCAGATCTACGACATCGGCGAGCTCGAGGGCCAGCTCTTCGTCGCCATGGAGCTCGTCCAGGGGATGACCCTTCGGACATGGCTCAAGGACAAGAAGCCGCCGCCGCGCTGGCGGGAGGTGATCGAGGTCTTCCTCCAGGCCGGCCGCGGCCTCGAGGCGGTCCACGCCGCCGGCCTCGTCCACCGCGACTTCAAGCCGCAGAACGTCCTGGTCGGCGAGGACGGCCGGGTCCGCGTCCTCGACTTCGGCCTCGCCCACGCCCGCCGGGGCCCCGGGCCGCTGCGGGCGACCGAGGGCGAGGCCAGCGGCGCGCTCAGCAGCGCGAGCCGGACCCAGGTCGGGACCCCCGCGTACATGTCGCCGGAGCAGCACGCCGGCGCCGAGGTCGACGCCCGCAGCGATCTCTTCTCCTTCTGCGTCGCCCTCCACGAGGCGCTCTACGGCGAGCGCCCCTTCGCCGGCGCCAACCCGCGGGCGATCGCCGCCGCCGTCCTCGCCGGCGAGCTCCGGCCGCCACCGGCGAATTCGCCGGTCCCCGCGCGGATCCGCCGGGCCGTCGCCCGCGGCCTCGAGATCGATCCGGCGCGCCGCTGGCCGTCGATGGGCGCGCTCCTGCGGGCGCTCGCCGACGACCCCTGGCGCCGACGCGGGCGCTGGCTGGTGATCGCCGGGCTCATCGCCGTCAGCGCGGCCCTGGTCGCCTCGCTCCTCCGCCAGCGCGAGCTCGCGGCCGAGCAGGAGGCGCAGGCCTGCGCCGGCGCCGGGGACGAGCTCGCGGCGACCTGGGGCGACGCCCAGCGGCGGGCGATCGCCGAGGCGTTCACGGCGACCGCCCTCCCCTTCGCCGACGACACCCGCGCCCGGGTCGAGGCCGCCCTCGACGCCTACGGCGATCGCTGGAGCGCGGAGCGGCGCGGCGCCTGCGAGGCCCGCCGCCGCGACGAGCTCACCGACAACCTCTACGAGCGGACCCAGGCCTGCCTCGACGCCGCCCGCCGCGACCTCGGCGCGCTCACCCACGTCTACGCGGCCGCCGACCGGACCGTCGTCGAGAAGGCGATCAAGGCGCTGAGCGGGCTCCCTCGCCTCGAGCGCTGCAACGAGAGCGCGGCCCTCCTCGCCCAGGTGGCGCCGCCCGGCGATCCGGCGCTGGCGAGCGCCGTCGAGGCCGCCCGCGGCGAGCTCGCGGAGGCCCGCGCGGCCCTCTCCGCCGGCCAGATCGACGGCTGCGCCGATCGGGTCGCGCCCCTCCGCGACCGCGCCCGCGAGCTCGGCTACGCCCCTCTGGTCGCCGAGGTCGGCCTCGCCGAGGGCCACTGCCTCGAGGCCGCCGGCGACTACGAGGGCTCCGAGCGCGCGCTCTTCGACGCGCTCTTCGAGGCCGAGGGATCGGGGCACGAGGCGATCGCCGCCGAGCTGGCGATCCGGATCCCCTTCGTCGTCGGCTACCGCCGGGCCCGCTACGTCGAGGCCGAGCTCTGGCTCCGCCACGGCAAGGCGCTGATCCACCGCCGCGGCGACCGCGACGACGAGCGCGGCCGCCTCCTCTCGGTCGAGGCGACCTTGAACCTCCTGCAGGGGCGCGCGCGCGAGGCCGCGGAGCTCTACGACGAGGCCCTCGATCACATCACCCGCGGCTACGGCCCCCGCCACGTCGAGGTCGCCGCGGTCCTCAACAACCGCGGCGCGGCCTACAACGCGCTCGGCCGCCTCGACGAGCTCCAGGCGACGATCGAGGGCTCGCTCGCGCTCTACCGCGAGCTCCTCGGCGAGGGCCACCCCGACGTCGCGATCCTGATCTCCAACCTCGGCAACGTCCGCCTCCGGCGCGGCGATCCGGCGGCGGCGATCGCCGCCCACCGCGAGGCGCTCGCGCTCAAGGAGCGCCTCCTCGGGCCCGAGCACCCCGACCTCGCGCTCCTCGAGAGCAACCTCGCGTCGGCGATGATCCGCGCCGGCGACCTCGACGGGGCGCTCACCCACCTCGAGCGATCGGCGGCGATCCGCGAGCGCGCCCTCGGCCCCGACCACCCCGACCTCGCCAACGTCCTCGCCAACCTCGGCGACCTCCACAACCGCCGCGGCGAGCCGGCGCTGGCCCGACCCCTCCTCGAGCGCGCCCTGGCGATCCGCCTCGCCGCCCAGGAGGACGACCACCCGATGATCGGCGGCGTCCTCACCTTCCTCGGCCGCACCTCCATCCTCGAGGGCGATCCGGCGGGGGCGCTCCCTCACCTCGAACGCGCCCTCGAGATCCGCGAGCAGGGGCGCTCGCCGGCCGACGACGCCGCCGAGACCCGCTTCGTCCTCGCCCAGGCGCTCTGGCTCTTGGGACAGGATCGACCGCGCGCCCGGGCGCTCGCGGAGGCCGCCCGGAAGGGCTACGTCGACGCCGGGCCGCTCTTCGGGCCCGAGGTCGCGGCGGTCGATCGCTTCCTCGCCGAGGCCGGGGCGACGCCCTGAGCGGCCCTCCGGCCGCCGGCCGCCCGCAGCTCGGACCCCCGGACCCGGCCAAACACGCGCGATTCCGCCCCAAGGGAGCGCGGATCGCCCCGCGTCGACCACGAGGCGGCCCCGGGGCGCCTACCCGTCGCGGCCCCTCGCTTGACCACCCGCGGGGGATCGAGTACGCCGATTTGGTTGCTCAATCCTGACAATCCTCGCAAAGCTGAGCAGCGCGTGCAGACCCCGTCGTCGACCGCGAGGCGCTCGGCCCGTGGCTCGCTCACCGCGGTCGCCGCGATCGGGCTCGTCGCGCTCACCCTGCCGTCGACGGCCGCCGCCGTCACCCCGCCGCCGGCGCAGCGCGGCCCCACGGGGCTCGAGTTCAGCGCGGGCGCGTCGCCTCGCCACGCCCGCGAGCTCGCCGCGCGCCCGACCAGCGCGCCCGCGGCCGCGGCCCTCGGCCGCTTCCAGGCCGCCCACGGCCCGACGCTGAGCGAGTGGGATCCGGCGACCGGCGCGGCCGCCCTGCTGGTGCCGAAGGGCCGCGTGCTCGCCGGCGTCACCCACGACCCCGAGCTCGCGCGCGCGAGCGCCGAGGCGATCCTCGCGGCCCACATCGATCTCCTCGCGCCGGGCTGCGACGCCGGCGACTTCACCCTGGTGAGCAACGATCTCCGCGGCGATCTGCGGACCCTCGGCTTCGCGCAGCGCCGCGGCGCCCACGCGGTGCTCGGCGGCCAGCTCTCGTTCCGCTTCAAGGGGGACCACCTGACGGCGATCGCCTCGCAGGCGCTCCCCTGCCGCGAGCTCCCGAGCGCCGCCGCGACGATCGAGCCGGCGGTCGCGGCCGCGCGGGCGCGGGCCTGGATCGCCGAGGGCGGCGCGGCGACGACGACGCTCGTCGCCACCGACCCGGCCGCGATCCTCCCGCGGATCGGCGACACCAGCCTCCTCGGCGCCGACCTGGTGGTCCCGGTGGAGGTCGCCACCACCGGACCGATTGGCCGCTGGCGGGTCTACGTCGACGCCCAGAGCGGCGCGCCGATCGCCCGCGAGAACCTCCTCCACTACGCCGTCCAGATCCTCTACGACGTCCCGCGCCGCGGCCCCCTCGGCGCCCGGATGAACGCGCCGGCCAACCGCGTCGACCTCGACCTCGGCGGCCAGACCCTGACCACCGACGCCGGCGGCTTCGCGGTCCTCGACGCCCCGACCGCGCTCTCGACCACCGTCCACGGCCCCTTCGCGCAGGTGCTCAACGACGGCTTCGGCGGCCCGGCGAGCGACGCCTGGGTGCTCAGCCCGGGCGAGACGCTGGTCTGGAGCCTCGCCAACGTCGAGGAGAGCGACGCCCAGCTCAGCGCCTTCGTCCACACGATGCTGGTGAAGGACTACGTCCGCGCGATCGCCCCGGACCTCGCCTGGCTCGACAAGCAGATCCAGGTGACGGTGAACATCGCCGACCTCTGCAACGCCTTCTCCGACGGCGACTCGATCAACTTCTTCGCCTCGGGGGGCGGCTGTGAGAACACCGCGCGCCTCGCCGACGTGATCTACCACGAGTTCGGCCACTCGGTGCACAACCAGGCGCTAATCCCGGGGGTCGGCGCCTTCCACCCCTCGCTCTCCGAGGGGATCTCCGACTACCTGAGCGCGACGATCACCGGCGACTCCGGCCTCGGCCGCGGCTTCTTCCTCGACGACGAGCCGCTCCGCGAGCTCGACCCCGACGGCTTCGAGTGGCGCTGGCCCGAAGACCAGGGCGAGGTCCACGACGAGGGGCGGATCATCGGCGGCGCGCTCTGGGACCTCCGCAAGATCCTGCGGGCGAAGCTCGGCGCGGCCGAGGGGACCGCCCACACCGACTACCTGTGGTACGAGTCGATCCGTCGGGCGGTCGACATGCAGTCGATGTACATCGAGTCGCTGATCGCCGACGACAACGACGGCGACCTCGGCAACGGCACGCCGAACGCCTGCGAGATCGCCGCGGCCTACGGCGCCCACGGCCTCCGCTCGGTGTCGGCGGAGGTCACCGACGTCGCCCTCGAGGGCGCGGGCCAGAACGGCTACCCGGTCAAGGTCACCTCGAGCGGCCTCCTCGCCGGCTGCCCCGGCGGCGCGCCGCTCGGCGCGACCCTCACCTGGCAGCGCCGCGACAACCCGGCGATCGGCGGCACCTCGCCGATGCTCCCCGACGGCGGCGGCGGCTTCGTCGCCCTGATCCCGCCGCAGGAGGACGGCCACGTGATCCAGTACCAGGTCGAGGTCGTGACCTCGGCGGGGTCATCACAGATCCTGCCGAGCAACCTCGCCGATCCCTGGTACGAGTTCTACGTCGGCCCGGTCGACCCGCTCTACTGCACCGACTTCGAGCGCGACCCCTTCCTCGAGGGCTGGGGCGTCAGCGGCTTCGCCTCCGACTTCGAGTGGGGGGTGGTGAACGGCGGCGGCCTCGACCCGAGCGCGGCGTTCTCCGGGAGCTTCGCGGTCGGCGACGACATCAGCGGCGACGGCGGCTACGACCCCCTCACCGACGCGACCCTCGCGTCGCCGCTGATCGGCACCGGCGGCTACGAGACCGTGCGCCTCCAGTACCGGCGCTGGCTGAGCGTCGAGGACGGCTTCTACGATCAGGCGACGATCTCGGCGAACGGCGCGCCCGTCTGGGCGAACTACGCGAGCCCCTGGGAGGACGCGAACACCCACCACGTCGACGGCGAGTGGCGCTTCCACGACGTCGACCTGAGCGCGGCCGCGGCCGCCGGCGCGATCTCGGTCGCCTTCTCGCTGCAGAGCGACGGCGGCCTCGAGATGGGCGGCTGGACGATCGACGACCTCTGCATCGTCGGGATCCCGGCGATGGCCGCGGGGATCTGCGGCGACGGCGTGGTCGAGGGCAACGAGGCCTGCGACGACGGCAACAACCTCGGCGGCGACGGCTGCTCGGCGACCTGCGCGATCGAGCCGAACGTCGGCGAGACCGAGACCGAGACGATGGGCTCCGCGACCGACACCGACACCGACTCGGCGACCGGCGGCGCGGGCCTCGACCTCACGGATCGCGGCTGCGTCTGCGCCCTCACCCAGGACCCGACCCCCGCCCCCGCGGCCTGGCTCGCCCTCCTCGCGCTGATCGCCCGCCGCCGCCGCCGCGCCGGCTGACCTCACACGCCCGCCACCGCGCCGACGCACCGGCTGACCTCAGGCGCCCGCCACCGCGCCGGCTGACCTCACGCGCCCGCCACCGCGCCGGCTGACCTCACGCGCCCGCCACCGCGCCGCTTCATCGCGCCAGCCCACGCACCCCGGCTCCGCACCGAGTCCGAGGGCGCCACCCGACCTTTCAGCGCCCGCATGCGGCCCCCCGCGACCCAGGGCGAAGTCCCGGCGCGCTGCCGAGCGGGGTCCAGGGGCCCTCGAGAGCGAGTCGCGCAGGGCGTTCGTCGACGAAGTCGACGGACGACCGAGCACCTGTGTGAGCGACGAGGGCCCCTGGACCCCCGCGCCCGCTCCAGCCTCCGAACCCCCGCCCCAAGCCCCCCACAGCCTCCGACCCCCCGAATTCCCCCACGAACAACTTTTTCCGCCCCCCAGGGAACCCGGCTCCCCCGCCCCCGTGATACTCGCCTGTGAACGCCGCCGTGCCCCTCGGCTCAACCCCGCGCCGCCCGCCGCCGCCCGAGCTCGACGAGATGACCCTCGTCCGCGCCCAGCGCGGCGACGCCCGGGCCCGCCGCGCCCTGGTCGAGCGCTACCAGCGACCGGTCTTCGCGCTCCTCGGCCGCATGCTCCATGGCCAGCGCCGCGACCTGATCGAGGACGTCGCCCAGGACACCTTCCTCCGGGTCTTCAAGGCGCTCGCCACCTACGATCGCCAGGGCCCCGCCCGCCTCTCGACCTGGATCCTGACGATCGCCAGCCGCCGGGCGATCGACGAGCTCCGCCGCCGCCCCCTCGCCCACGCGCCGATCGAAGATGTCCCTGAGGTCAGCTCACCTACGAGCGCCGACGCCCTCGCCGAGCGCCAGATGCTCGCCCGCCTCCTCCGCGAGGCGATCGCCGATCTCAGCCCCGAGCACCGCGCGGCCTTCCTCCTCCGCGAGTACCACGAGATGACCTACGAGGAGATCGCAGAGCAGCTCAACCTCGACCTCGGGACCGTCAAGTCCCGGCTCAGCCGCGCCCGCGCGGCCCTTCGTCGCGCCCTCGCGGAGACCTACCATGACCACCGATAACCTCGACAAGCTGACCGAAGAGGCATACGACGCCTGGGAGATCGCCGATCCTCCCGAGGGCTTCGCCGATCGCGTCCTCGCCGAGCTCGCCGCCGTCGAGGCCCCGCCGCCGCCGATCGCCGCCGGCGCGGGCGTCGGCGCGGGCGCGCCGCGGAGCGGCTGGCCCTTCCGCCTCCGCGGCCTCCTGGTCGGCGCCGCGATCGCGACGATCGCGGCCGCCGGGGCGACGCTCGCCGCCCGCTGGATCGGCGGCGCCGAGACCAGGGACCCGGCGATCCACCTCTCGCCCGAGGGCGGCGGCTCGGCGAACATCGGGATCACCCCGAGCGCCCGCCCGGAGAGCGCGGACGACGAGGTCCGCCCGCTGGCGCCCGAGCTCGGCCTCAAGATCGACGAGCACATCAGCGGCTACGGCCGCCGCTACGGCGAGGTCTTCGCCTTCCACGGGACGATCGTCGTCGCCCAGGGCGACGAGGTGCTGGTCCGCCGGAGCTACGGCGAGGCCGTGCGCCGCGGCGACGCCGGCGGGCCGATCCCCCACCGCGCCGATCAGCGCTTCCGCCTCGGCACCCTGAGCCAGCAGATCACCGCGTCGGCGGTCCTCCTCCTGGTCGAGCGCGGCCTCCTCGGCCTCGACGATCCGATCCGCAAGCACCTCCCGGGCTACCCGGAGGTCGGCGACCGGATCACGATCCGCCACCTCCTCAGCCACACCTCGGGGATCCCGAGCTTCACCGACGACCCGCTCTTCGACGGCTGGAGGGGCCAGCCCCACACGACCTCGGAGCTCCTCGACCGCTTCAAGGAGCTGCCGCTCGAGTTCCAGCCGGGCGCCGACTTCGACCCGAGCAACTCGGGCTACGCGGTCCTCGGCGCGGTGATCGAGGCGGTGAGCGGGGTCTCCCACGGCGAGTACATCCGCCGCGAGATCTTCGAGCCGCTCGGGATGACCCGGAGCAGCGTCGGCGAGCCGAGCGGCGGGGCGATGGTGATCCCCGGCTACCTCTTCGACGAGGACGAGGCGCTGAACGCCGCGAAGTCGGCGCGGGTCGACCTGACGGCCTTCGGGGCCGCTGGCGACGTCGTCACCACCGCCGACGATCTCACCCGCTGGGCGAGCGCCCTCTTCGGCGGCGAGCTCCTCCGGCCGGAGACCGTCGAGCTCATGCTCACGCCGGTGACCGAGGACGGCTACGCGCTCGGCTGGATCCTCGGCGACGCCAACGGCCAGCGGATCGCCGAGCACCCCGGCGGCTCCGAGGGGGTCAACGCGGCGATCCGCTACTACCGCAGCGACCACGCGCTGGTCGTCGCCGTCGCCAACAACGACGTGATCGACTGCCGCGAGATGGTCGAGAAGGTCGGCGACCTCGCCCACGGTCGGCCCGCGGCCTGGCCCCTCGAGTACGAGGAGGTCACGCCGGACGCCGCCCGCTTCCCGCTCTACGTCGGCGAGTACGCCCTCAGCGACGAGAGCCGCGAGTCCCTCGCCCGCTACTTCGAGGCCGAGGAGATCGATCGCCTGGCGACCGCCCAGGTGCTCGTCGACGGCGGCCGCCTCTTCTTCTGGGTCCCGGGCCACGGGACCAAGTGGATGCACGCGCGCGGCGGCGACTCCTACTTCTTCAAGGACGCCTCGCGGACGACCGCGACCTTCCAGCTCGAGCTCCGCGCCGACGAGCACGTCGTCAACCCGGGCGCCTTCCGCCAGGGCGGCGAGCGGCCGGGCGGGGCAGTCGACCTCGGGCCGGCGAGCGCGCTCATCCTCCACCAGGGCGCCCTCGACATCGTCCTCGAGCGGCGCGCGGGGAGCGACGCGGAGCCCCTCGTGCTCCCGTCGCCCTGAGCCCTACCCCGCGAGCGCGGCCCGCGGCAGAGACCGCCCGCGGGGCGTGTCCCCGGTCGGCGGGGCCTGATACGCTCATCCCCGCGATGGCGACGATCAACATCAACGGCTGCGAGATCTACTACGAGGACAGCGGCGGCCACGACAAGCCGATCGTCGTCCTCAGCCACGGCCTCCTGATGAGCACCGCGCTCTTCGAGCACCAGGTCGAGGCGCTCCGCGATCGCTACCGGGTGATCTGCTACGACCACCGCGGCCAGGGGCGCTCGGCGGTCCCGCCCGGCCGCTGCATCACGATGGAGGAGTGCTACCGCGACGCGGTCGCGCTGATCGAGGCGCTCGAGCTCGCCCCCTGCCACTTCGGCGGGCTCTCGATGGGCGGCTTCGTCGCCCTGCGGATCGCCGCCCGCCGCCCCGACCTCCTCCGCTCCTGCATCCTCATGGAGACCTCGGCCGACCCCGAGCCCAACGTCGCCGCCTACCGCCGCCTCAACGTCGTCGCCCGCTGGCTGGGGATCCGCGTGGTCGCCGATCGGGTGATGCCGATCCTCTTCGGCCGCACCTTCATGCGCGACCCGGAGCGCGCGGCCGAGCGCGCGCTCTGGCGCCAGCGCCTGGTCCAGAACCGGCGCTCGATCTACAAGGCGGTCAACGGCGTGATCGAGCGCGCCGGCGTCTTCCACGAGCTCCGGCGGATCACGGTCCCGACCCTCATCATCGTCGGCGACGAGGACGTGGCGACCACCCCCGACAAGGCCCAGCGCCTCCACCAGGCGATCGCCGGCTCGCGCCTGGTGACGATCCCCCACGCCGGGCACTCGAGCTCGGTCGAGGCGCCGGCGGCGGTCAACCAGGCGATCCGCGAATTCCTCGACGGCCTCTCCGCCTAGGACACCGCGTCAGCCGGCGCGCTCGCTCCGCTCCCCGGGCAGGACGATCCCGTGGAGGAGGAGGTCGAGCGCCCGCCTCGCCCGCCTCCGCCGCGAGGCGATCGAGGCGTCGCCAGCGACGACCCCGGCGACCATCGTCAGCGCGGCGATCACGTCGCCGAGGGCGAGGTCCTCGCGGACCAGCCCGGCCGCCCGGGCCCGCCGCAGGGGGCCGGTGACGAGGCGACGGACCCGCCGCTCGAGGTCCTCGAGGTGCGGCGCGCGGGCGCCCTGGAAGAGCGCAGGGAAGAGCGCGTGGGCCTCGATCTGCTGCTCGACCATCGCCGTGAGGAGACGCAGGAGCGCGTCAGGCGCGTCCTTCTCGGCCTCGGCGAGCGCCTCGAGGGTGTCGAGGTTGCCCTCGAAGATCGCCGCGGCCAGCGCGAAGCGGTCGGGGAAGTTGCGGTAGAGGGTCGCCCGGCCGACGCCAGCGCGGCGGGCGATCGCGTCGAGGGGCGCGTCGAAGCCGGCCGACGCGAAGACCTCGCGGGCGGCGGCGAGGATCCGCGCGCGGTTCTCGGTCGCGTCGCGACGCCGACGCCTGGGTTCCTCGCTTGCAGGGGGCAACGACCCGGAGTCTACTCGCACTTTACAAGTGGACACATGTGTCCACTTTAATGGCACCCGGAGGGGCGCCGCTCGGCTCACGGCCATCCGCCAGCCCCTCGAAGGAGATGAAGATGGACCTCGCCGACAGACCAACCATCCCCGCGAACGCGTCGATCCTCCGCCGCCTCCGCCTCGGCGCCCACGCCCTCGACGTCCTCAAGGACGACCCCGGGAACCCCTACTACGGCCCCCTCCTCAACGCCTGCATGGACCGCGAGACCTACGCGCGCCTCGCCACGACCTGGCGAAAGAGCCAGGTCGGCAAGCTCCTCCTCGACGAGCGCCCGAGCCTCCAGGGACGCGAGCTCGACTTCGACGCCCTCCGGGCCCTGCCGCCCGGGACCCTCGGCCACGAGTTCGCCCGCTACTACGATCGCAACATGATCGAGCCCTTCGTCTCCGACTTCCCGGTCGAGGGCGACGTCGACTACCTGAGCAAGCGCTACCGCGAGACCCACGACCTCTTCCACGTGATCACCGGCTACGGCACCGACGAGGTCGGCGAGATGGAGCTCCAGGCCTTCGTCCTCGGCAACCTCGGGCTCCGCCAGGCGGCCTTCATCCTCCTCCTCGCCACCCCGCGGATGCTCCAGAACGAGGGCGTCCGCGGCTTCGCCCCCTACGTCGCCCGGGTGATCGCGGCCTACCGCCGCGGGCGTCGCTCGCGGGAGATGCTCAGCGTCCGCTACGAGCGCTTCTGGGAGGAGCCGGTGGCCGCGCTCGCCGAGCTCCTCTGCGCGCCGCCACGCGCGGCCTAGGGCCACCTGCCGTGACAACCGGCCGACGGGGCGAGCGCGCGAGCCCTCGCGGTCCCGCGGGCCCGCGGGAGGCCGCCTGGGGCTCCCCGCGGCCGCGGCCCGCCTGCGCTCCCCGAGATCATCGACGGCTGCTAGCCTCCTGAGCATGTTCGTCGCCTCCGCGCTGGTCGCCGCCCTCCTCGCCCCGCTCGCCCCCGCGCACGGGGCCCAGCTCGCGGGCGCCGACGCCGAGGCGGCGGCGGTCTCCCGCGAGTGCACGCTGGGGGGGATCCGCCTCGCCGGCAAGGTCAAGGTCGTCGACGCCTTCGCCGATCTCAAGGTCAAGGTCGTCGACTCGTTCCCCGACCTCAAGGTCCGCTGGGTCGACGCCTTCCCCGACGAGTGCGGCCGCTGGCAGAAGGTCGACGCCTTCCCCGACTTCACGATCCAGCTGGTCGACGCCTTCCCCGACCTGACGATCCGCGAGGTCGACGCCTTCCCCGGCCTGCCCTGAGGAGCACCTCCAATGTGCGGACGCTACACCCTCACTCGCCACAGCCTCCGCGAGGTCGCCGAGATCCTCGAGGCCGAGCTCGACCCTGACCTCGAGGCCGCCTACCGGCCGCGCTACAACGTCGCCCCGACCAACCTCTGCTGGCTGGTGGTCGACGAGGGCGGCCACCGGCAGATCGCCGCCGGCCGCTGGGGCTTCCCGATCCCCTACGGGCCGCGCGCGGACGATCCGGTCGGCATGATCAACGCCCGGGCCGAGACCGCCGCCGACAAGCCGAGCTTCCGCGACGCCTTCGTCCGCGGCCGCTGCGGGGTGATCGCCGACGGCTTCTTCGAGTGGGCGGGCCCCAAGGGGCGACGCCAGCCGATCTGGTTCCACCCGCCGAGCGGCGAGCTCCTGGTCTTCGCCGGCCTCTGGCGCGAGCACGCCGACGCCGACACCGGTGAGGTCGAGCGCCGCTTCACGATCCTGACGACCGAGGCCAACGCCCTGGTCGAGCCGACCCACGCCCGCATGCCGGCGATCCTCCCGAGCCAGAGCCTCGGCCCCTGGCTGCAGCCGCCGCCGCGGGGGGCCCGCAAGCCCGAGCTGATGCGCCTGAGCGCCGGCCTCCGCGGGCTCCTGCGGCCGGCCGACAACTCGCTGCTGGTGGCGACGCCGGTCTCCAACCGGGTGAGCAACGTCCGCAACGACGACCCGGGCTGCGTCGAGGGCGAGCGCCTCCTCTTCTGATCGGGAGCTGCCCGCCGCGACCTGTCCTTCGCGCCAGGGGTGCGGGCCAACGCCAGGCGCGCCATCCGCGCACACACCAACTCATGACGGGGATCTCCGCCTTGTGCGCGCGGTCGATCTTCGGGAACCTCCTGGGGCCGGTCGACGTAGTCGAGTGGCCCAAGGAGACCTCATGCCCACGCGTCCCCGCCTCCGCGGCCTCGGCCTCGGGATCACCGCCCTCGCCCTCGGCGCCCTCACCCTCGGCCTCGCCTGCCACCCGAAGACGACGAGCGCCCCGCCCGACGGGACGAAGCCGGCCGCCGGCGCGGCCCAGGCCCCCGACCTCGCGGCGATCCTCGCGGCCTCCGATCTCCCGCCGCTCCAACCCGAGCCGCTCGCCGACGACGCGATGGCCGTCAGCGTCCACCGCCTCTCGAACGGGATGACGGTCTACATCAGCACCGACCGCCAGAAGCCGAGCTTCGCCGCCTGGATCGCCGTCCGCGCGGGCTCCCGCAACGACCCGGCCGACTCGACCGGCCTCGCCCACTACCTCGAGCACATGCTCTTCAAGGGCTCGGACGAGCTCGGCACCGTCGACTACGCGGGTGAGGAGCCCCACCTCGAGAAGATCGCCGAGCTCTACGGCCAGCTCCGCGAGACCGACGACCCCGCGAAGCGCCAGGCGATCCTCGCCGAGATCGACGCCGAGACCCAGGCGACCGCCAAGCACGCGATCCCCAACGAGCTCTCGCGCCTCTACGGGGCGATGGGGATCTCCGGGCTCAACGCCTTCACCTCCGACGACATGACCGCCTACATCGCCGACGTCCCGAGCAACCGCCTCGAGGCCTGGGCGGCGGTCGAGGGCGAGCGCTTCCGCGACGCGGTCTTCCGCCTCTTCTACCCGGAGCTCGAGGCGGTCTACGAGGAGAAGAACCTCTCGCTCGACAACCCCTGGCGGCGGGTCGCCGAGGCGCTCCGGGCCGCGCTCTTCCCCGGCCACCCCTACGGGACCCAGCCGACGATCGGCCTGGTCGAGCACCTCAAGAGCCCGGCCTACGGCGACATGGTCGCCTTCTTCGAGCGCTGGTACGCGCCCAACAACATGGCGATCCTCCTCGCCGGTGACATCGACGCCAAGACCGCGCTGCCGGTGCTCGAGCGGACCCTCGGCCAGCTCCCGGCGCGCCCCCTCGAGGCCGCGCCGGCCGGCGACCTCGCGCCGGTCAAGGGCCGGGTGCTCCGCGAGGTCGTCGCCGACGGCGATGAGGGCGTGAGCGTCGCCTGGCGGACGGTCGCCGAGACCGACGCCGATGAGCCGGCGCTGGTGGTCCTCGACTGGCTGATGGACAACGCGACCACCGGCCTCTTCAACCTCCACCTCGAGCTCAGCCAGAAGGTCCCGGACGCCGGCTCGTCGCCGAGCTTCCTCCGCGAGGCCGGCTACTGGACGGCGCGGGCGACCGCCCGCGAGGGCCAGGAGCTCGCCGCGGTCGAGGCGCTGCTGATGGAGGTCGTCGGCAAGGTCAAGCGCGGCGAGTTCAAGCAGGAGACGATCGACGCGATCTTGCTCCACCAGGACATGAGCGACAAGGAGCGCCTCGAGTCGAACGACGGCCGGGTCTCAAAGATGCTCGACGCCTTCATCAGCCGCCGGGAGTGGGGCGAGCTCCTCGAGCGCGACCGCCGGCTCCGCAAGGTCACCCGCGACGACGTGATCCGGGTCGCCAACAAGTACCTCGGCGACGACCGGGTGGTCGTCTACCGCCGCCGCGGCAAGCCCGAGCTGCCGAAGATCGACAAGCCGAAGATCACCCCGATCACCAGCGACACCACCCGCGAGAGCCCCTTCGCCCAGAAGGTCGAGGCGATGCCGACGACCCCGCTCGAGCCCGAGTGGCTGGTCGAGGGCGAGCACTACGAGCGGCGGACGCTGCCGGCGGGGCCGCTGGTCGCGGTCCGCAACCCGCGCAACGACCTCTTCCAGGTCTTCCTCGAGTTCGAGCGCGGCGAGCGGAAGGAGCGGCTCCTCTGCCACGCCTTCACCGCCCTCGACCTCGCGGGCTACGAGGGCAAGCCGGCCGAGGCGCTCCGCGAGGAGCTCTACGGCCTCGGCACCAGCGTCTCCTTCTCCTGCGACGCCGACACGACGACGATCTGGATCTCGGGGATCGACCGCAACCTCGAGGCCAGCGTGAAGCTCCTGGACGAGTGGATCCGCAGGGTCGAGCTCGACCCCGCGGAGCTCGCCAAGCTCGCCGAGAACACGGTCAGCGAGCGCCGCGATCGCCTCGACAACTCGAACTACCTCGGCTTCATCCTCCGCGAGCACGCCTTCCGCGGCGAGCGCTCGTCCTTCAAGACCCAGCCCTCGAACCGCGAGATCCAGGGGGCGAAGGCGCCGGCGCTGCAGAAGCTCCTCCGCTCCTTCCTCGACACCGAGCACCAGGTCTACTACTTCGGCCCGCGGAGCGCCGACGAGGCCGCGAAGGCGCTCGCGCTCGGCCAGAAGCACCGCAAGGGGACGCCGATCAAGCCGACCACCTACCGCAAGGTGGCGAAGCCGACGATCTACTTCCTCCACAAGGACGTCGCCAAGACGACGATCGGCCTGGCGATCCCCCAGGGCGTCCACCCCCGCGGCGAGCGGGCGCCGGCGCTCCTCCTCAGCGAGTACCTCGGCGGCGACATGAGCTCGCTGATCTTCCAGGAGATCCGCGAGGCCCGCGGGCTCGCCTACTACGCGAACGGCTGGAACACCTTCGGCGGCCGGGTCGGCGACGAGTGGGCCTACGTCGGCCAGATGGGCACCCAGGGCGACAAGACGATCGAGGCGCTCAAGGTCTACCTCGGCCTCCTCGATCGCCCGATCGAGGCGAAGCGGGTCGAGACCGCCAAGACCGCGCTCGACCAGAGCTACCGGGCGACCCGCGTCGATCCCCGCTGGGCGCCGATGTGGGTGCGCTCGTGGGACAAGCAGGGCGAGAAGGGCGACCCGCGGGGCTGGGAGTGGACGACCACCGCGGGCCTCGGGAGCGCCGAGGTCGAGGCCTACGCCGCCCGCCTCCGGGGCAAGCCGGTGATCATCAGCCTGGTCGGCGACCGGGCGAAGGTCGACCTCAAGGCGCTCGCCGAAATTGGCCAGGTGATCGAGGTGACGACCGACGACCTCACCAGCTACGGGGCCTTCCCGAAGCCGAAGAAGGAGGCCGCGGCCGCGGCCGCGGAGCCCGCGAAGAAGTAGGCTCGGGGCGATGGCCGGCGCGATCGAGTACCCAGTAAGGACGCCGGCCGCCTACTGGGTGGTCTTCGGGGCGCTCTGCGCCCTCTGCCTCGCGGCCGTCGGCGCCCTCCTGCCCTACCTCCGGCTCGCCTCGCTCAGCCAGCTCGCGCTGCTCCTCGGCCTGGCGGTCGCGCCCGCGCTCTACCTCCGGGTCTCGCGGGAGTACCGGGGGAGCGGGGCGATCCGCCTGGCGCTCGGCTCGATCGTCGTCCCTGATCTCCGCGGCCAGCCGCTCACCTTCACGAGCGACGACGTGCGCGTCACGGTCACCCCGGTCGCGGTGCGCTTCACCCTCTTCGGGATCGGCGTCGGCGACCTCGCGCGCGGCAAGGTGATCGAGGTGGTCGGCCCGGCCGGGCAGCGACGCCTCTCGACCCTCGCGCTCGCGGAGCCCGACCACGGGGAGGCGCTGATCGAGGATCTCGAGCGGGTCCTCCGCGGCGAGGCCCCGCGGGGCCCGAGCGCCCCGCCGGTCTGGCGCCCGCCGAAGCCGCTGGAGCGCTACGAGGAGGAGCTCGAGCGCGAGCTCGCGGCCCTCGACTGAGGCGCACACCCGCAGATCGACGCGAAGCCGCAGCGCGGCGCCCATCTCGGGCGGGCCCGCATGCGGCTCCGCTTCAAATGGGTCGCTCGCGCGAGCGACTAGGCGAGGATCTCGTCGAGCTTCTCGGTGATCTTCGACTCGACCTTCCCCTTGGCCGCCCGCAGGAGGAAGGGGAGATCGACGGCGACGTGGACCTCGCGCTCGGAGACGGCGACCTTGCCCGTGGTCCCCTTGGCCATGCCGCTCGGCGCGTTGAAGGCGATCGCGTCGCCCTGCCAGCTCCACTGGAGGCCGAGCTTCTCCTGCATCGACTTCGCCAGGCTCTCGGCCTTGCTCTTGGCGGTCTCCTTGTCGAACGAGTGGGGGCGGCGGATATCGATGGTGGCCATGTCTCTCTCCTGGGACCGGGCCCGGGGGGCGCGGTCCGGGAGTTGTAGCGGCTCGGCGCGACATTCCCAAGCCCCCGTCGCAAGCGGCGGGGGCGCGTGAGCAAGGCCACGCGCTCAGCGTCGGCGGCGGCCGAGGAGGATGAGCAAGAGCGCGAGCGCGGGCGGCCCCGCAGGCCGACGCCCGGCCCCGCAGGCGCAGCCGCCCTCGTCCCCGCCGCCGCCGCCGCCCGCGGTCGCGCTGCCGCCGTCGCTGCTGCTGCCGACCCCGCCGCTGCTCCCGCCCCCGCTGCTCCCGCCCCCGCTGCTGCTCCGCCCGAGTCGCCCGTGCTCCCGCCCGTGCCGCCCGTGCTCCCGCCACCGGTGCTCCCGCCCGTGCCGCTGCTCCCGTCGGTCTCGCCCCCGCTGGTCTCGCCAGCCGGCTCCGGGCAGGGGAAGGTCGCCTTGAAGTCGACCGGCAGCGGGCCCGGGCCGAGCTCGGCGATCCGCTCGAGCGCGCCCGCGTGGGGCGGGCCGCCCCGAGGGTTGCCGCAGAAGTCGTCAGTGAGCTCGGCCAGCGTCGGCGCCGCGCCCATGCTCAGGAGCGGTGAGTCGGCGACCGGCCAGAGGTCGCGGCTGGGCGCGTCGACCCAGCAGCTCGCCGGATCCGCGCACTCGACGTTGCCGGCCATGATCACCCCGGGGATCACCGCCGGCAGCGGCGGCCCCTGCCCCGCCGCCTGCCAGGCCGCGTTGCCCGTGAGCTCGAGCTCCTTGTCGGCGGCCCAATCGCTGAGGCGGATCGCCGGCCCGGCGTCGCCGATCACGGTGTTGCCGATCACCCGGATCGACCGGATGAGGCCGCGGTCCTGGTAGTCGTAGACGTAGATCCCGCCCTCGGCCCCGCCGACGACGATGTTGTTGCGGACGATCGCCGGGCCGCCGGCGACCTCGAGGGTCGCGTTGTTGCGCGAGCCGATCACCAGGTTGCGCTCGATCAGGTTCTCGGGGGCGAAGATCCCCTCCTCGAAGCCATAGACCGTGATCCCCGGCCCCTTGGTGTCGAAGATGACGTTGTCCGTGATCTCCCCGTTGGAGCCCAGCTTGACCTCGAGGCCGTAGCCGACGTTCGCCGAGTCGACGCCCTCGATCAGGTTGCCGACGATCGAATAGTAGGAAGAGACGCAGGAGCCGTCGTGGCAGCCGAGGTAGATCCCGGTCGCCTGGAGGTCCTCGAAGTGGTTGTCGATGATCGCCACGTTCTCGGTGTCGGTGGTGTTGGCCGAGATCGAGATCCCGCCGATCTGGAAGAAGTGGTTGCGTCGGATCAGGATCTGCGCGCCGCTCTTGATCTTGATCGCGTCGATGTCCGGCATCGTCGGTCCGAAGCGGATCCCATCGATCACGATCCAGCCCGCGCTCACGTCGATCACGTTCGAGCTCTGACCCTCGTAGACGATCGCCGTCTCCTGATCGGGGTCCTGAGCCCGGAGGATCTTCGAGACGTCGCCGTCGCCGCCCTTCGAGAGGACGCAGGGCCCCTGGTGGATCCCCGGCAGGAGGACGACCTCGTCGCCGGGGAGCGCGACGTCGTTGAAGGCGGCGCAGAAGTCGTCGCCCGGGGCGATCAGGATCTCCGCGGCGTCGGCGATCGTCGGCGCGCCGGCGACGATCGTCAGGAGCGCGAGGGAGACGTGGTGCCGGGATCGTGACGTGCGCCTTCGCATGCGACCGATCTTTCCATGGTTGCGCCGACCCGAATGCGCACGCTTTGCCCGCCGCGGGCGCCCCCGCGCGCGACGCCGCGACCCGGGGGTTGAGCCCCCCGGCGCGGTCGGGTATGGGTGGCCGCGACACGAGGAGAGCGAGCGGTGGCGAGACGAAGCAAGTGGGCGGGGCGGAGCGCGGCGATCGGCGCGCTCCTCGGGATCTGGACGGCCGCCGGCCCGGCGCTCGCGGCCCCGCGCGAGGCGGTCGACGGCGAGGTCGCGGCCTGGATCAACGAGCACATCTCCTCGGTGATCCCCGGCCTCGGCGAGGTCTTCCTCGACAACGAGGTCTGGCGCTACATCTTCGCGGTCGCCACGCTGATCCCCGTCGTCCTCCTCCGCCGGGTGCTGATGCGGATGGTGATGCGGACGCTCAAGACGATCACCTCGCGCACCCGCACCGAGCTCGATGATCAGCTCGTCGCCGCCCTCAACCCGCCGCTCGGCTACTTCCTCGCCTTCGCCGGCCTCTACCTCGCGTCCCGCTGGCTGATCCTCGAGGCCTCGCTCGACGAGGGCGTCTGGTCGCTCCTCCGCCTCGCCGGGATCTTCTGCGCCGGCTGGGCGCTGCTCCGGAGCACCAGCCTGATCACCGCGCTCTTCGGCAACCTCGCCAAGCGCACCGAGTCGGAGCTCGACGATCACCTGGTCCCGCTCATGGGTCGGATCGCCCGGGTGGTGATCGCCCTGATGGTGATCGTCCTGCTGATCCAGGAGCTCGGCTTCGACGTCACCGGCCTCCTCACCGGCCTCGGGGTCGGCGGCCTCGCCTTCGCGCTCGCGGCCAAGGACACCCTCGCCAACTGGTTCGGCGCGCTGATGATCTACACCGACCGCCCCTTCGACGTCGGCGACTGGGTGAAGACGCCGTCGCTCGAGGGCGTGGTCGAGGAGATCGGGCTCCGCTCGACCCGGATCCGGACCTTCGCCAAGACCGTGATCTCGGTGCCCAACTCGACCCTCGCCAACGAGGTCGTCGAGAACTTCTCGCGGATGCCGAAGCGCCGGGTCTACTTCAACCTCGGGGTCACCTACGCGACCTCGCCGGCGATGATGCGCGAGGCGGTCGCGCGGATCGAGGACATCCTCCGCGGCCACGCCGAGGTCGATCAGTCCTTCTGGCTGGTGAAGTTCACCGACTTCGGCGACTCGGCGCTGAAGATCATGCTCTACTACTTCACCGACACCACCGACTGGGCGCGCTACCTCCAGATCCGCGGCGACATCAACCTGATGATCATGGACGCGCTCGCCGAGCTCGGGGTCGGGATCGCCTTCCCGAGCCAGAGCGTCTACCTCGAGCAGGTCGACCGCGAGGAGCTCCGCCGCCTCGACGCCCGCGCCCGCGAGCTCCACAGCGCGCGGGTCAAGGTCAACGATCACCACGACCTGGCGGTCGCGCCGGCCAACGGCCTCGGCGAGGGGTGAGGGCGTCGTGGGGGTCGCCGCGGCACCCGGAGCGGACGACCCGCTGCGGGAGGCGACGGCGCTCCGATCAGAGGAGGTCGCTGAGCTTGATCGCGATCCCGAAGATCCCGAGGCACATCTCGTCGAGGGTCTCCTCGCCGAGGTAGACGTCGACCGGCGCGTCGAGCCCCTGCTCCTGGAGCGCCCGGAGGACGAAGGGGTTGCTCATCGAGTTGTTGTAGTCGCAGCGGACGTGGACCTCGTCGCCGGCGCGGGCGACCGGCACCTCGTCGAGCGGGGCGTCGTACTGGTAGGCGCGCTGCCAGCCGAAGTCCCAGGTCGGCGTCTCGACCAGGCACTCCTCCGCCGGCTCGCCGGGGAGCGGGTTGCCCCGCTTGAGCGAGACCTTCATGGCGGTGCCGACGTAGTGCATGTGGGTGCCGGCGGCGAAGACCCGCACGTCGGGGTAGCCCTGGCCGATCTTGATGATCATCGACTCGCGGTGATCGGCGACCCCGGCGGGGATCTTGAAGATCGGGTCGCCGCCCCCGTCGTTCGGCCCGGGCTGGAGGCCGGAGCCGTCGGCCCGGTGCTTGCCGTCGTTGCCGGCGAAGGAGAGGAGGCCGACGTAGGTCGGCAGGCCGTCGAAGTACTTGAGATCGATCGACGTCGAGTCGTCGACCTCCGGCCCCGCGCCGGTCGGGTGGTAGTGCATGTTGAAGATCAGGCGGCCGCCCGCCGGGATCCGGAAGGCGACGTCGGGCGGGGCGCGGAAGGCCGCCATCCCGGGCGCCCAGGCGCCCATCAGCGAGGTCGGCGCGTCGACGCCGGCGCCGCCGAAGCAGTCGAACTTGCCGTCCTGATCGGCGATGTCGGCCGACGCGCCCTCCTCGTCGATGTAGATCACGACGTGGTGGACGATCTTCGAGTTGCCGGCGTTGATCTGGAAGCCCGAGATCCACTGGTCGAGGGTCGCGTTGCCGGGATCCACCGAGTAGCAGACGAACGAGTCGTTCTTGCCGTCGATCGTCGACGGGCTCGGGATCGTCAGGCGGACGTCGGCGTCGTCGAGGACGAGCGAGGGCGGCTCGGGGAGCGGGGTGGCCATCGTCGGATCGCCCTCCGGCGCGCCGGCGTCGGCCCAGGCACGGAGGAGCGCCTTCTCGTCCTCATTGAGGCGGAGGTCGTCCTTCCAGCCGAAGCGCGGCTGGCACTCCTCGGTGTCGTCGGCGAGGAAGGGCGGCATGGTCCCGTCCTCGACCGTGTCGGCGACCAGCGGCGCCCAGGCCTTGGCCGACTCGTAGGTGCTCAGCTCGAAGGGGGCGATGCCGCCGTCGACGTGGCACGAGCCGCAGCGCGCGGTCACCAGCGGGGCGACGTCCTGATACCAGGTCGGCGCCAGGGCGCCGCCGGTGTCGGTCGCCGTCCCGCCCTCGCTGTCCGCTCCGGAGGTCGTCGTGGCGGTCGCGGCCGTCGCTGCGCTGGTGTCTTCGCCGCCGCTGCATGCGGCGACGAGTGAGAGCAGCGCGAGGACGCGGAGCGGAGCGGAGGCAGAGGGCATCGCTGCACGCTACGGGAAGAGGATACCTGCCGCAAGGTGAAGGACCTCCCGCGCTCGTGCGCTTCCGCGCCCCTCGCACATGTCCTCGGGCGCACCACCTGCACCCCCCGCCTGCGCGCCACCTGCACCCCGCCTGCATGGAAATGCGGCGGTGTGCGGCAAAAATGCGACCGCAGGCGCGCGCCGTTTGACGACCCGCACCTGCGGCCCAGTGGCCTGGTGGCCTGCTAGAGCTGACCGCAGTCGGCGATCTCGACGCGGGCCGAGGTCGAGCCCGAGCGCGAGCCGACCGCCTCCATCGCCTTCACGACGCTCATCCCCTCGCTCACCTTGCCGAAGACGACGTGCTTGCCGTCGAGCCAGGGGCAGGGGACCGTGGTGATGAAGAACTGCGAGCCGTTGGTCCCGGGGCCGGCGTTGGCCATCGAGAGGAGGCCGGGCTCGGTGTGGCTCAGCTTGAAGTTCTCGTCCTCGAACTTCGCGCCGTAGATCGACTTGCCGCCGGTGCCGTTGCCGCGGGTGAAGTCGCCGCCCTGGCACATGAACTGCTGGATGATCCGGTGGAAGTGCGAGCCCTTGTAGCCGAAGCCCTTCTCGCCGGTGCAGAGGGCGCGGAAGTTCTCGGCGGTCTTCGGGACCACGTCGGCGAAGAGCTCGAAGACGATGCGACCAGCGTCCTTGTCGCCGATCTTGATGTCGAAGTAGACGTACGGGTTGCCTGTAGCCATTGGATCCTCGCGTGGGGACATACCCCCGCGGACCCGGCGGGCGCAACCCCGGCGCGCCCCTCCCGGTCGGACGGGCGCTCAGGGGGTGACCGTGACCCCCGTGAGGATCCAGTTGTTCTGGCCGTGGTTGTGGAGGTGGAAGTGGACGGGGACCCCCGCCGGCTGGGCCGTCGGCGCCGGCACGTCGACGCTGATCACCTCCGCCGGGCCAGGGATTACGATCATCTTCTCCCAGACGATCTCACCGCCGATCAGGAGCGCGACGTGGGCGCTCGCGGGCGCGGCCGCGGTGAGGTCGTAGTGGCGGAGCTTGATCGTCAGGGTCGAGCCCGCGGGGACCGGCACCAGCCCGGGCTGGACGACCATCGCGTAGTTGCAGAAGTTGGTGTCGATCTCGAGCTCGCCCGACTCGACGAAGATCCCGGCGAGGCCGCACTCGACCGGATCAGGGCGGTGGTCCGCGAGGGGGTCGGAGGCACCGTCGACCTGCTCCCAGGCGTCGGCGATGACCAGCTCGGCGGGCTCCCCCGCCGGCCCGGTCGAGCTCGCGCCGCTCGCCTCGCTCGCGCCCTCCGTGGTCCCCTGGGGCCCGGCCGCGCAGGCGAGCGCGAGCGCGAGCGGGGCGACGCCGACGAGGCGGGGTGAGGGCGAGCGACTGGGGGGCGCGGCGCGGCATGCCTCAGAGATCCTCGAGGGCGACGCTGGTGCACTCGGGCGGCGCGGTGACCGGGTTGCAGCGGGCCGGGTTGCCGTCCGGGAAGTCCATGAAGTAGGTCTTGCCGGCGACCGGCGCCGGGAAGTCGTCCTTGAGCATGTGGATCCCGTTCGCCTTGGCGACCACGAGATCGGCCGCGCAGGCGTCGTCGGCCTGGCCGGCGCCGCAGACGTTGGTGGCGATGAGCATCCGGCGGTCGTGGGCGGCGCCGATCGACGCCTCGTCGTCGAGGCCGAGCTTGACGATCGCCGCCCAGGGGAGATCGAATTGGCTGGTGCTCGCCCGGGCGAAGCCCGCCCGCCCGGCGGTCGTCGTGTAGCCCTTGGTGTAGGCGTCGGCCTTGGCGTCCTCGGTGTTGAGGATGACGAAGAGGACCTGGCCGCGGAGCTCGCCGAGGGTCGGCCACCCCTCGGCCTCGAGGGCCGCGCGCACGCTCGGGTGGGCGCCCTGGAGGTCGTCGGGGGTGAAGAGGCGATCGGCCGGGAAGACCCCGCGGATGTCGTCGTCGAGGTCGTCGAGGTCGCTGGCGCCGATCGGCAGGCCGCCGGTCGAGTCCTTGATCTCGAGCCAGACGACCACCGGCAGGTGGAGCGGGTGGGCGTCCGACCAGCCCTTGATCACCGCGAGGCACTCGGTGAAGGCGTCGCAGGTGCTGACCGAGTCGATCACCGCGATGTGATAGACCTCGAAGCCGCCGACCCCCCTGTGGATGTCGAGCTCGAAGGCCCGCACGCCCTGATCGGCGAGCTGCACGTCGAGGGGCTTGTGGGTGTACTCGTGGCTCGCGTCGAAGGGGACCAGCGGCTTGACGTGGTAGGAGTTATGGGTCCCCTTGACCTGGACGTGCTCGAGGGTGAGGAGGTCGTCGAGGCCGCCCCCGGTCGTGTCGCCCGTCGTGTCGCCCGTCGTGTCGCCGCCGCTCGTGCTCCCCGAGGTGCCGGTCCCGCTGCTCCCGCTCGTCTCGTCCGCCGAGGTCGACCCGCCGGTCGTTCCGGGGCCGCCGCTGGTGCCGGTGGTGGTCCCGCTGGTCGAGCCGACCGAGGCCGAGCCGGCCGCGCTCGTCCCGCTCGTCCCGCTCGTCCCGCTCGTCCCGCTCGCCTCGCCGCCGGTCGACGAGCTCGTCGCCCCGCTGGCCGCGCTGCTGCCCTCCGTCGGCCCGCCGCAGGCGAGGGCCAGCGCCAGCGCCAGCCAAGCTCCGAGCGCGCCGATCGGCGCGTGGGTCAGCCCAGGCATCGGCGGATCTTCGCACAAGCGAGCGCCCGCCGCGACCCGCCGCCGTGGTAGGACCCGGGCGTGCTCGACGACCTCCCGGCGACGGTCACGGTGGTGATCGAGGCCCCGCGCCTGTCGATGATCAAGCGGCGCAGCGACGGCCGGATCGACTTCATCTCGCCCCTCCCCTGCCCCTACAACTACGGGTCGATCCCCGGTCGCTGGGCCGATGACGGGGATCCCCTTGATGCGGTGGTCATGGGCCCCCGGCTGCCGGCCGGCGCGCGGGTCCACCTGCCGGTGGTCGGGGTGATCGACTTCGTCGACGGCGGCCGCGGCGACCCCAAGGTGATCTGCGCCGCCGCCCCCCTCAGCCCGCGCCAGCGCCGCGGGCTCGAGCGCTTCTTCGCGGTCTACGCCCGCTTCAAGCGGGTCCTCGCCCGCGCCCGCGGGGGCCGGGGCGAGACCCGCTTCCGCGGCTGGCTGCGGCCGCCGAGCGCGACCTGAGGGATCCCCCGGCCTTCCAGCCGGGCGCGGATCGGCGCTAGGGTGGTCCCCATGCGCGGGACCCCTCTCCTCTTCGTGTCGCTCGCCACGCTCACCCTCGCCTGCGGCGACGAGCAAGGCGGCAGCGGCAGCACCAGCGGCGCCAGCGGCCTCACCTCGCTGACCGCGACCGCGAGCGCGAGCGCGGGCACGAGCCACGGGAGCGGCGACGCGTCGACCGGCTCGACCGCCGCCAGCGGCAGCGGCAGCGAGAGCGCGGGCTCGACCGGCGTCGACGGGCCCAAGTTCGACCTCGAGGGGCCGATGGGCTTCGACATCCCGCCCGACGACAAGGGGCCGATCATCCCGACCACCTGCGCCGAGGCCGAGGCCGGCGAGAGCACGGTCGGCTGCCGCTTCTTCGCGGTCGACATGGACTCCCACGACCTCGTCGAGAACCAGCAATTCGCGGTCGCGGTCGCCAACGTCCAGCTCGACGCGACGGCCACCGTGGTCGTCGAGCGCAAGATGGGCGGCGTCTGGTCGACGGTCGGCGGGCCCCAGCCGATCGCCGCGCTCGACCTCTTCACCTTCCCGCTCGCGCCCAACAACACCGACGACTCGATGGTCCGCGAGGGCGGCGCCTACCGGATCTCCGCCGACGTGCCGGTGGTCGCCTACCAGTTCAACCCGGTCGACGGCGCCTCCTCCTACCTCTCGGACGCGTCGATGCTCTACCCGGTGCCGTCGCTCGACACGATCAACGACGTCGTCGGCTGGACGTCGATGATGGACAACAGCAACACCTTCCAGCACGGCTACGCGACGGTGGTCGCGACCGCCGACGGCACCGAGGTCAAGGTGACGCCGGGGCCGGCGACCGCCGCCGGCCCGGGCGTGCCGGCCGGGACCCCGGGCGTGCCCTTCATGGTGATGCTCAACGAGGGCGACACCCTCTCGGTCGCCGTCCAGACCCTCGCCACTTCCATGACCGGGACCAAGATCGTCGCCAACGACGGCCACCCGGTCGCGGTCTTCTCCGGCCAGGAGTGCGCGCTGATCCCGGCGGCGACCTGCTGCTGCGATCACCTCGAGGAGCAGATCGCGGGCCTGCGGCAGTGGGGCCAGAACTTCGTCGCCTCGCGGATGCCGGTGCGCAACAGCGGGAGCCCGGAGACCAGCCTCTGGCAGATCTACGCCTCCGAGGACGGGACCTCGGTGACCCTCAGCGCCGACCCCGGGGTCACCGGCATCGCCCAGCAGAACTTCATGCTGAACCAGGGCCAGATGATGGAGCTCTACGTCGGCGGCCCGCTCTCCGAGCCCGGCGACTACTTCGTCGCCGCGACCAAGCCGATCGGCGTCTTCAACTACATGACCGGCTCCGAGAACATGCCGGCGCCCTACAACCTCACCGGCGATCCGGCGATGGTCCAGCTCTCGCCGGTCGAGCAGTTCCTCCCGCGCTACGTCGTCCTGGTCCCGGGGACCTGGGTGAACGACGTCGCCGTCCTCACCCGCTCGGCCGGCGCGACCGTGACGATCGACGGGGTGCCGGTGAACGACGCCGAGTTCAACCCGGTCGCCGGCAGCGGCTACGAGGTCGCGCGGGTGCCGATCCCCGACGGCGTCCACGTCCTCGACGGCGGCGAGGATCCCTTCGGGGTGGTGATCGTCGGCTACGACGACTGGGACTCCTACGCGTATCTGGGCGGCACCGGGACCGGGAAGATCAACCCCAATCCGCCGGGCTAGCGCTGCGCCTCGTGCGAGCCTGCGGCGAGGCGCCGCGCCCCGGGCGGGGCGCAGCCCCCTCCGCTACTCTGCGTCGATGCCGGCGGTCGAGGACTCGGCGCTGATCCGCGCCCCCAGGGCCGCGCTCTTCGAGCTCGCCCAGGACTACGCGCTCCGCCTCCGCTGGGACCCCTTCCTCCGCGCGCTCCGCTTCGAGGGCGACGCCGCCGAGGCGGCCCCCGGCGTCCGGGTCTGGGTGCGGGCGTGGAACGGCCTGACGATGTCCGTCGAGTACACCCGGGTCGCCCCGCCCGACACGGTGGCGATGAAGATGATCGCCGGCCCGCCGATCTTCCGGCGCTTCGCCGGCTCCTGGCGCTTCGTCGACGAGCGCGACGTGCCGGGCGCGACCCGGGTGATCTTCCGCTACGCCTTCACCACGCGCCCCTCGCTCCTCGCGCGGCTCGTCGACCCGGTGATCGCCGCGATCCTCCGCCGCGACGTCCGCCTCCGCCTCGCCGGCCTCCGCCGCGGCGCCGAGGAGCTCGGCCTCCTCGCGGAGCTCCCGAGCGCCCGCGCGCGAGCGCCCTCCTAGCGCCCGAGCAAGAAGTAGGTCCGCATCGCCCCGAGCCCCTTGACCTCGACCTCCCCCCGCTCGGCGAAGCGGAAGCGATCGCGGAGCGCGAGGTAGGTCGACTCGGCGACGTGGATCCGCCCCGGGAGCCCGTGCGACTCCATCCGGCTCGCGGTGTTCACCGTGTCGCCCCAGAGGTCGTAGGCGAACTTGCGGGTGCCGATGATCCCGGCGACCACCGGCCCGCTGTGCATGCCGATCCGCATCTGGAGCTCGATCCCGAGCTCCTCGCCGAGCTCCTCCACCGCCCCGAGGATCGCCAGCGCGGTCTCGGCCATCGCCTCCAGGTGATCGACCCGCGGCGTCGGCACCCCGGCGACGACCATGTAGGCGTCGCCGATCGTCTTGATCTTCTCGACCCCGAAGCGATCGCTGATCGCGTCGAGCGCGGTGAAGACGTGGCCGAGGAGCTCGACCAGCGCCTCCGGGCTGGTCTCGGCCGAGCGCAGGGTGAAGCCGACGAGGTCGGCGAAGAGCACCGTCACCTCGTCGAAGCTCTCGGCGATCCGCTCCTCGCCGGCGCTGAGGCGGCGGGCGATCGGCTCGGGCAGGATGTTGAGGAGGAGCCGCTCCGAGCGATCGACCGCCGCTGAGAGCTCGCGAGTGCGGTGGGCGACCTGGACCTCGAGCTCGGCGTTGGCCCGCCGCAGCCCCTCGTCGAGGAGCGCGCGGCCGACCCGCGAGGCGGTCATCGACGCGATCGTCGTCAGGATCTCCTCGTGCGCGTCGGTGAAGAAGTCGAGCTCGGAGTGCTCGGTGTCGAGGACGCCGATCACCTCGTCGTTGAAGAAGATCGGGATCGCCAGCTCGCTGAGGCGGGCGCTGTCGTCGGTGATGTAGCGGGGATCGACGCGGGTGTCGGGGATCCGCGCGACCTGACCGGTCGCCGCGACCGCGCCGACGATCCCCCGGCCGACCGGGATCGTGATCGGCGCGAGGATCTCGCGGCCGCGCGGGTTCTTGGGGCCGTAGGCCGCGCGCTGGACCAGGTGCGCGCCGCTCGGGTCGAGGAGGTAGATCACGCAGTCCTCGAGCCCGAGGCGGGCGACCGCGCTGTTGGCGACGTCCCAGAGGATGTCGTCGAGGTCGGTCTGGGTGTAGAGGAGCGACGAGGCGAAGAAATTGACCACGTCGAGGTGGAGGGCCTTGGCCTCGAGCTCCGCGCAGCGCCGACGCAGCGCCTCGACCTCCTCCGACGCTCCCTCGTCTCCCCCCACCGCGGCGAGGATATCCCCAATCCTGGGCGGGCGCCGGGGAGCCGGGGCGCGGGCCCGCGCCCGAGGTCGGTCGACGGCGGCGGCGTGCGGTGGTAGGAGCGGGCGATGCTCGGTGATCGCGACGATCCCGCCCGACCCGATCCCGCGGACGCGTCGACCACGAGCGCGCGCGCGCGTGAGCGCGGCGCGGACGCGAACGAGGCCCGGGCCCCCGCGGGCCCGGACGCCGCCGTCGACGAGGCCGCCGGCGCCCGCCTCCTCCTCCGCGCCGCCTTCATGCTTGGCCGCGAGCTCCTCGCGCCGCTCGCGGCCGCCGACCCGGCGATCCCCGGCCACCACGTCCACCGCCTCCGGGTCTTCCTCGCCACCTGCACGACCTGGCTCGAAGGCCATGATCCGCGCTGGCTCACCGAGCTCCGCGGGGCCGACGAGGCGCTCCATCGGGCGAGCCTCGATCGACTCTACGGCCGGCCACCGGCGCCCGGGATCGACGAGGGCGCCCTCGCGGCCGCCCACCAGGGGCGCCTGCGTGACGCGCTCCGGGCCGCCGATCGCCTGACCTTCGGCGAGCGCCAGGTCGACCTCCACGGCGCCCGCCTCCTCACCGGCCTCGACGGCGACGCGCTCCGGGCGGCGATCGCTTGCGGCGCGCTCGCGGCCAGCGACGACGGCGAGGGCCCGCTGATCCCGCTCGACGCGCTCGCTCGCCTGGCCGAGGAGCGCGGCCTCGAGTGGCGCGACGGGCTCGCCGATCCTGCGGCCGGCGACGCCCGCGAGGCCTCGCTCGCGGTCCTCCTCGGCGGCCGGGCCGGCGAGGGCTAGCCCCTCGAGAGGCGACGGGCGCCGAGGCCCTCGCCCCGACGCCCGCCCGCTCGCTCGCTCGCCGCGATCTACTCGCCGGCGCTCGCGCTCGCGCTCGCCTTGACGCTCGCCTTGCCGTTGCCGCCGCCCTTGCCCTTGGCCTTGCTCGGCGTCTTGACCTTCGAGCCCGGGTCGAGGCTGAACTTCGGCGCCCGCTCGGGGTCGCACTCCGGCGGCGGGCCGAAGCCGGCGGCGTCGAAGCCGTACTCGAGCGAGCCGCTCCCCTTCGGGTCCTCGCTGTTGGCGACGATCCGCACGGTGTGCTCGCCCTTGCGCGCCGGCGAGCAGTACGAGAGCAGATAGAAGCGCTTCATGTGGGCCTCGATCCGCTTGGCGACGGTCTCGAAGGCGGCCTTGACCGCGGCGTCGTCGTTCGCCAGCTCGGTCCCGTCGCGGCCGATGTCGTCGAGCTTCGCCTTCGCGATCTCCGCGCCGACGCCGATCGCGAACATCTCGTAGTTCTGGTACTCCTCCTTGTCGAGCTCGCTGTTCATCTCCTCGCGGGAGTAGCGGGCCGCCCGGTCGGAGCCGTCGGAGAAGACCACGAGGGTGCCGAACTTGAGCGGCTTCGAGTCCTTGTCGAGGGCCGTCTTGAGCTCGCGGATCCCGAGGATCACCGCGCCGTGGAGGTTGGTCGAGGGGTCCTTCGGCTTGTAGGTGCGGAGCTTCTCGAGGCCGCCCTCGGCCTTGCCCTGGGCCTCGGTGAAGGGCACCACCGGGTGGAGCTTCTCCTCGCCGTCGAAGGCGTAGACCGCGACCTTCTGGCTCTTGCCGACCTGCTCGGTGAATTGCATCGCGGCGTCGACCAGCTTGTCGGCCTCCCCCGACTCGGTGACCGAGCCCGAGACGTCGAGGAGGAGGAGCGTGTACATGACCGCCGCGACCTCGGGGTTCTGGATCGTCTGCTTGCTCTCGAACTGCGAGACCAGATCGCCGTCCTCGTAGATCTCGAAGTCGTCGGCCTCGAGCCCGGCGACCGGCTCGTCGCCCTTCTCGACCGTGAAGAAGACCCAGACGTTGTTGGGCTTGTCGGCGGCCGAGTTGATGTGGGTGACGTTGAGCGACGCGCAGCCGACGAGCCCGAGGGCGGCGCCGCCGAGGATCGCGGTTCGGACGAGGGAGCGGAGACGACGGAGCATCACCGCGGGATTACCCCAGCCAGCCACCCCCTTGTCAAACGGGGACTTTCTCCGCGGCGCGGGGGCGCGGGCCTACAGGACGTCTCCTGCGCGCCTTTGCGCCGCCCGACGCGGCGGCGTTGCGCGCCTGACCTGGCCGGCGTAGGCTAACGGGCCGAGGCACCCATGGTAGGAATTCGACGCGCGCTCGCTCTCCTGATCCTCTCCCTCTACTTCTGGCAGTTCCTGCTGACCGCGCTGCTGGGTCCCGAGGAGCTCTTCGCCGCGTTCGTGGGCCTCTCCGCCTGCTACGGGGTGGCCTTCATCGGCGTCGCCGCCGAGTGGTTCTGGGCGCGCTGGTTCGCCATGGGGGTCGGCAACTTCGGCTCGCTCTTCCTCCTCACCCTCCTCCAGGTCGGGTTTGAGCCGTCGATCGCGATCCTCGGCTTCTCCCACCTCGCGGTCACCCTCCTCCTCGCCGGCGAGGGCATGGCCGCCCGCTACGAGCGCTCCGAGGCCGCCGCCGAGCGCTGGAATTTCCAGGAGGAGTCGCTCACCCAGCTCCGCCGCGCGGTCAAGTCCGCCGGCATGTCGCTGCCGCTGCTGATCCTCTACACCCTCGCGCCCAAGCCCGAGCTCCTCGAGATCGGCGCCCTCGGCCTCGGCGTCGCCGGCCTCGCGGGCCTGGTCCGCGGCCGCACCTGGAGCCTCTTCGCCCTCGGCGGCGCCGGCATGATCGCCCTCCTCGACGGGCTCGGGGTCTTCGGCGCGCCGGCGATCGGCTGCATGCTGATCACCCCGAACGGCTCGCTCGCCCTCTCGGGGCCGATCTTCGCGCTCCTCGCCAGCACCCTCCTGGTCGTGCCGCTCCTCTTCGCCCGGCCGATCGTCCGCTTCCTCCGCCAGCCGGGGTGAGCGGACCCCGCGGCGCTCCAGCGAGGCCGGGCCGACGCCCGGCCTCGTGCGTTTCGAAGGCACGATCGACGCCGCCGAGCGCCGACCCGCCGCCCCGACCGTGGCATCCTTGGCGGCCGTGGCTCGCCGCCGACGCCCGCTCGCCTCCTCCGTCACGGTCAGCGCCCTGGCCGCGCTCGTCTGGCTCGCCTGCGCCGCCAGCGACGCCCGCGGCCGCGCCCCCGCCGGCGAGCCCGCGCCCCTGCGCTACGCGGTGACGATCCCCGAGCCCAACCAGCACTACGCGGCGGTGACGATCCTCGTCGACGCCCCGCGCGGCCAGCAGAGCGAGTGGGCGATGCCGGCCTGGACCCCCGGCTCCTACGTGATCCGCGATCACGGCCGGCAGGTGGACGATCTCCAGGCCGAGACCCTCGCGGGCGCGCCGCTCCCGGTCGAGCACCGCGACAAGCAGACCTGGCGGGTGGGCCACGGCGGCCAGCCCCACCGCCTCCGCTACCGGGTCTACGCCGACGAGCTCACGGTGCGGACCTCCCACGTCGACGATCGCCACGCGTCGCTGATCGGCGCCAGCGTCTTCCTCTATCCGGTCGGCGAGGGCGAGCGCCCGGCCGAGGTCGAGCTCCGGCCGCCCGCCGGCTGGCGGGTCTTCGCGGCGCTCCCGGGCGGCGAGGGCGGAGCGCTCCGGATGGCGTCGCCCGCCTCCGCGCGCCCTCCTACGACGCGCTCATCGACGCGCCGATCGAGCTCGGCACCCCGGAGACCCGCCGCGTCGCGGTCGGCGGCAAGGCGATCGACGTCGTCCTCACCGCGCCGGCCGGCCACAACGCCGACCTCGATCGCGTCGCCGGCGAGGTGCGGGCGATCGTCGCGGCCGCCGGCGCGCTGATGGGCGGCCTCCCCTTCGAGCGCTACGTCTTCCTGATCCACGCGACCTCCGAGGCCGGCGGCGGCCTCGAGCACGCGAGCTCGAGCTCCCTGCAGATCCGCCACGATCTCTTCAAGGACGAGGGCGGCTACAAGCGCCTCGCCCACCTCGCGGCCCACGAGCTCTTCCACCTCTGGAACGTCAAGCGGATCCGCGACCGCGCGCTCGTCCCCTACGATCTCCGCGGCGAGGACTACACCCGCCTCCTCTGGTTCCACGAGGGCTTCACCGAGACGATCGAGCAGGAGATCCTCCTGCGCTCCGGCCACCTCGACGGCGACGCGCTCCTCCGCGAGCTCGGCGCGAGCTACACCGCCTACCGCCGCAAGCCGGGCGCAACCACGAGCCGATCGGCGAGCTCTCCCACGACGCGTGGACCCGCGCCTACAAGCCGGCGACCCACCACCAGCTGATCACCGCCTCCTACTACGAGAAGGGCGGGCTCCTCGGCGTCGCCCTCGATCTCGAGCTCCGCCTGCGGGCGGCGAAACATGGCCAAAAGGGCAGCCTCGGCGGGCTCTTCCGGCGGCTGATGGCGAGCCACGGCGCCCGCGGCCGAGGGATCACCCAGGCGGACGTGGTGGCGGCCGCCAGCGCCGAGGCCGGCGAGGCGATGGACGAGTTCTTCGCCCGCTACGTCGACGGCACCGAGGAGCTCCCGCTCGAGGCCCTCCTCCCGCGGATCGGCGTCGCGGTCGAGGTCCTCGCCCCCTGGGAGGAGCCCGGCCTCTCCCCCTTCGCGGCCGCCCGCGCCCGCGCCTGGATCGGCGTCGAGACCAAGGGGCAGCGCCTCGGCGCGGTCCTCCCGGGCTCGCCCGCCGACCGCGCGGGGCTCAGCGCCGGCGACGAGATCGTCGCGGTCGCCGGCCGCCGCGTCCGCAGCGACGGCGAGCTCCGCGATCGCCTCGCCGATCACCCGATCGGCGCGGCGATCGAGATCACGGCCTTCCGCGGCGATCGCCTGGTGAGCGTGACCCTCACGCTCGGCGAGCGCCCCGATCGGATCTACCGCCTGCGCCGGGCCGACGACGGGGACGTCTCCCCGCAGATCCGGGGCCTCCGCGAGCGCTGGCTCGCCCCGCCGACGGTCGCCGAGGCGATCGCCCGGGCCGACGCAGCCGCCCCCTGAGGCCGCCCCCGGGCGCCCCCGAACGCGCCCGCCGCATTTTTTGCCGCGCCCGCGCCGGCGAGCGCGCGCCTACGATCGCCGGCGATGAAGCCCACGATGCAAGAGCCGAAGCTGCCGACCGCGGCCGAGATCATGAACCGCGCGCCGCTCACCTTCACCCCGGACGTCGAGATCACCCAGGCGATCGCCACGCTCCTCAAGCACGGCTACTCCGGGGCGCCGGTGGTCGACGGCGCCGGCATGCTCCTCGGCGTCCTCTCGGAGAAGGACTGCATCCGCGTGCTCTCGACCTCGGCCTTCCACGGCGCGCCGAACGGCAACGTCGGCGACCACATGACCCCCTCGCCGGTCGCGGTCGCGCCCTCCGCCGACATCTTCCAGCTCGTCTTCGCCTTCCACGACGGCACCTTCCGCCGGGTCCTGGTCGCCGACGGGGGCAAGCTCGTCGGCCTCATCACCCGCCGCGACGTCCTCCGGGCGCTCGACGAGCTCCGCCGCGCCCGCGAGAAGCTCCCGCGGACCACGACCTACGACGCGATCGCCGCCCAGCACGAGCGCGATCTCAACGACTAGCCGACGCCCGGGGGGCGCGACCTGACCCTGACCGAAGGGTCAGGTCTCAACGGCCATGGCTCAAGCGACCCGGGCCTGGACCTGCGCGAGGTAGTCGCGGGCGAGCGCGAGGTTGTCGGTGTCCCAGGGGTGGAAGTCGGGGCGCGCGTACTCCCGGAGGCCGCGGGCGAAGACCCGGCGGCCGATCGGGTTGGCCTCCTGGAGCTCGCGGAGCTGGCGGAAGATCTCGCGGGCCGAGAGGTCCTTCTCCTGGCGGAGGAGCATCGCCGTCGCCAGCGCCCAGAAGCCGATCAGGGTGACCGTCGCCATCGCCATCCCGGCCATCCGCAGGCCGTAGCCCGGCGCGACCTCCTGGAGGACGTCGAAGGCGACCGCCTTGTGCTCGATCTCCTCGGCCGCGTGCCAGGCGAGGAGCTCGCGCACCGAGGGATCGGCGCGATCGAGGAGGCCGTGGGCGAAGGCGTTCTCGGCCATGATCGCCGTGTAGTGCTCGAGCGCGACGGTCACCGCGAGGTGCATCTTCGGGCCGAAGAGGCGCTCGATCCCGCGGTAGGCGATCGCCTCGTAGATCCGGAGGAAGCGGCGGATCTCGTAGCCCTGCGACTCCATGATCTCGAAGAAGCGCTCGTGCTCGTGGGCGTGGCGCCCCTCCTGGCCGAAGAAGCCCTTCACCTGCTTCCGCAGATCCTCGTCGACCTGATCCATGTAGTGGCGGACGCTGCGGATGAAGAAGCGCTCGCCGAGCGGGAAGACGAGGTTGAGGCCGTTGGCCATCGCCGTCGCCAGCGCTTGACCTCCCATCCAGTGGCGGGGGACCTCATCGAAGCGAAAGCCCATCACGCGGGGGCGGATCGAACCAAGGGCAGCGGGGGCGCGGTGCATCGTCGACTCCGGGTTGGAGGGTGTGGCAGGGCCCACACTAGCAGCTATTGAACTTGAGTCAATAGCTGGCATAGTGGCCTCCATGGCCTCCAAAGGGCGTCCAGGCCGATCGGCCGACGATGAGCGCAAAGGGCGCAGCCGGACCCCCGAGGGCCGCCGGCTGGCGGTCGACGAGCGCCGCGCCCAGCTCCTCGAGCTCGGCCTCGAGCTCTTCGCCGCGACCACCTACGACGAGCTCTCGATCGACGCGATCGCCCGGGCCGCGGGGATCTCCAAGGGGCTCCTCTACCACTACTTCCCGAGCAAGCGGGACTACTACGTGGCGACCGTCCGGGTCGCCGCCGAGCGCCTCTTGGCGGCGACCGAGGCGGCCAGCGCCGATCTCGACGCGCCGCCGCTGGTCCTCCTGGAGCGGGGCCTCGACGCCTACCTCGACTTCGTCGAGCGCCACGGCCAGGCCTACGCCGCCCTCCTCCGCTCCGGGATCGGCTCGGATCCCGAGATCCTCGAGCTGGTCGACGGCACCCGCTCCGCCCTGGCCGGACGGATCGCCGCGCGGATCGGCGTCGACGAGGGCGACGCGCTCGCCCACACCGCCCTCCGCGGGTGGATCGGCTTCGTCGAGGTGACCAGCCTGGAGTGGCAGCGCCGCCGCGATCTCGGCCGCGAGCGCCTGCGCGAGCTGATGGCGGCGATGCTGCTCGCCGCGCTCCTGGCCGCCGGGGTCGATCTCGGCGAGCTCGCCGGCGCCTGACCCGAGGGCCACCCCGGGCGCTCCCGGCCCCTCCCGGCCCCTCCCGATGGCCAGCACTATGGGGGATTCCCCCGGGTTATTTCGGGCGCTGCGCTCGTCCCTGCGCACCCAATAGCCACGATTGCTCGCCTTGTCGCTTCGCCGCTCGGCGCCGCCGCGGCCCAGCGCACCAAAGTTTCACTGCAAGTACAACGGACTTGCGGATGCCCCCGAAGGTGCTCTAGCGTGCCCTCATGCGGGCTGATGATGCCCGTCTCCCGTCCCCACGGAAGGAGCCTGGATGTCCACCTCGCGCACTCTCTTGACCCGTGCCGCCGCCGCCGCCCTCCTGCTCTCGGGCTGCTACGCCGGCAACTTCGACAACGACCTCGCGCCCGACAACGGCGCCCTGCCCCCCGGCGAGGATCCCAGCGCCGAGGACGACTCCGACGAGGGCGGCCAGGACGCAGAGCCGACCGAGGACATCGTGATCGCTGGCCTCGAGGGGGCCTTCGGTGACGCCGCCCGCGAGTTCGACGTGCCGGTCGAGATCCTCAAGTCGCTGGCCTACGTCGAGAGCCACTGGGAGATGATCATCGGCGAGGAGGAGTTCGAGGGGATGCCCGCCGCCCACGGCGTGATGGGCCTCCGCGGCGACAACCTCCGCCTCGGCGCCGAGATCGCGCAGGTCACCGAGATCGAGGCCCGCCTCGAGCTCCGCGCCAACGTCCGCGCGGGCGCGGCGGTCCTCTCGAACATCGCCGACGACCTCGACATCGCCCGCGACGACCTCGCCGCCTGGGCGCCGGTGGTCGCCGCCTACAGCGGGATCGAGGACGCCGAGGCCCAGGCCGTCTACGTCCACAGCGAGGTCTACGACGTCCTCCGCCGCGGCATCGTCGTCGAGCTCGAGAACGGCGTGACCGCCTCGCTCGGCGGGATCGACGTGATCCCCGACTTCAAGGAGCCGAACCCCGAGCCGCTCTACTCCCAGGACTACGGCGCGGCCAAGTGGCGGCCCTCGCCCAACTACTCCTCGCGGCCGAGCGGCAACATCGGCAAGGTCTCGCACGTCATCATCCACACCTGCGAGGGCGCGTACTCCGGCTGCTGGGGCTGGCTGGTCAACAAGCAGTCGGGCGTCAGCGCCCACTACGTCGTCAACAGCGACGGCTCCGAGATCTCGCAGCTGGTCCTCGAGTCGAAGAAGGCGTGGCACATCGCCGCGACCTACAAGTGCTCGCTCAACGGCGGCAAGGACTGCTGGCGTGACGGCTACTCCAACAACAACTTCACCGTCGGCATCGAGCACGCGGGCTACGCGTCGCAGAAGTCCTGGAGCGCCGGCCTGATCAACGCCTCGGCTCAGCTCGTCTGCGACATCACCAAGAGCAACTCGATCCCGCGGGACAAGTACCACATCGTCGGTCACGGGCAGCTCCAGCCCTACAACCGGGTCGACCCCGGCGCCAACTGGCCGTGGTCGAGCTACTACACCAAGATCAACAACTACTGCGGGGCCAACCCGCCGCCGGATCCCGAGCCCGATCCGCAGCCCGAGCCGCCGCCGCCGCCGGATCCCAACAACGATCCGCCGCAGACGATCATCATCGACTCGAACAACGCGAACAACAACGGGTCGATCGCCAAGATCGAGGTCTCGGGCAACTGGCACTCGTCGGCCAACGTCGCCGGCTACTACGGCACCGGCTACTGGTGGGCGAGCACCGAGGCGGTCTCCGACGGCGCGGTCTTCTCGTTCTACCTCGCCGCGGCCGGCGAGCGGACGATCGACGCCTGGTGGACCGCCGCCAGCGACCGCTCGCTCTCGGCGCCCTTCGTGATCTTCGACGCCGGCGGCGCCAAGCTCGGGACCGTCAAGGTCAGCCAGCAGGCGAACGGCTCGAAGTGGGTCAAGCTCGGGACCTGGAACTTCAAGAAGGGCTGGAACCAGGTCGTGCTCTCCCGCTGGGTCGGCGACGACAACGTCGTGATCGCCGACGCCGTCCGCGTCCGCTGATGCGGCGACGGACGAAGACGCAGGCGCGGGCGCCCCTCGGGGCGTCCGCGCTTCTTGTCGCCGGGCTCGCCTGCGGCGGAGGCGGGAGCGGGGGCGCGCCGCCTTCGAACGCGAGCGCGAGCCCGGCAGCGTCCGCGCCGACGCCCGGCGAGGCCCCGGCGTTGAGCGTCGACGCGAGCGTGAGCGCCGACCCCAGCCTCGAGCCCCGCCGCGTCCGCATCGGCCCCCTCGTCGATCACCACCGCCGCCAGCGCGGCGAGGCGCCGCCGCCGATCGAGGCCGACGAGGTCGAGGGCGGCTGGATCTACTTCGTCGCCGAGGGCGAGGGGAAGCCGGCGATCCACCGGATCCGCTCCTCGGGCGGCGAGCGTGAGGTCCTGAGCCAGGGTGAGGACGCGGAGTATCCGGCCCTCCTCCTCAGCAGCGGCCACCTCGTCGCCGTCCGGGTCCGCGAGCCCGCGCCCGACGTCCACCGCGAGAGCGTGATCCTCCTCGACACCTTGAAGCAGCGAAGGACCCGGACGCTCGGCAGCGAGACCCCGCGGGCCCGCAACCCGAGCGCCGCGCCCGACTCCTCGTGGCTGGTCTTTGAGTACGGCGGCGCGAGCTTCAGCGACCTCTTCCGGGTCGACCTCCGCGACGGGGTCCTCGACCGCCTCACCGACGACGAAGAGGGCAACTTCGAGCCGGCGGTGAGCCCCGACGGCCAGCGGATCGCCTTCGTCTCGAGCCGCGACGGCAACGCCGAGCTCTACGTGATGGCGGCCGACGGCAAGGAGCCGCGCCGCCTCAGCGACGACCCGGCCAACGAGAGCGCGCCGCGCTGGTCCCCCGACGGCCGCCACCTCGCCTTCCTCAGCGATCGCGGCGGCAGCGACCGGATCTACGTCGTCGATCCCGCGGGCGAGTCGCCGACGCCGCGTCGCCTCACCCTCGACCGCGACCTCGTCGGCGAGGGCGAGCACGCCTGGTCCCCGGACGGCCGGCGGATCGTCTTCGTCGGCGTCGGCGATCGGACCACCAGCCTCTGGCTCGCGGACGCGGAGGGCGGCGGGACCCAGCGCCTCAGCGACGACGGCGCCGTCGATCAGGGCCCCTGCTGGTCCCCAGCGGCGCCCACGTCGTCTTCGCCAGCGATCGCCACGGCGCCGTCGATCTCTACCGGCTCGCCGTCGATCCGACGGACGCTCGCGCGGCCGCGCTGGTCCGCCTGACCAATTCGCCAGGTGCCGACTGGCTCCCGCGCTGGTTCCCGGAGACGGCGAAGACGCCGACCCCGTAGCGCCCGGCGACGGGCTCAGCGGGTGAAGCCGCCGAGGTGGACGGCGAAGCTCGCCCCGAGCGACGCGCCGGCGGCCCGGAGCCCCGCGCTCGCCGGCCCGAAGATCATCAGGGGACCCATCGTGATCGCCCCCATGAGCGCGCCGAGGTGGGGGCCGACGTTCGCCAGGTGGGTGAGGGCGGCGTCCGAATCCGCGTAGCGCTCGAAGATGAAGAGCCGCGCGCCGTCCTCGCTGGTCCACCACTCGTAGCAGAGCGCGCCAGGCTCGCTCGCGTGGGTCAGGGCCACCAGCTTCTCCATGATCGCCACGACGTCGTCGCGCCGACCTTCAGAGATCTGAGCGTCGATCAGCCAGAAGATCTGCTCGCTCTCGTTGATCATCCTCCTCTATTACCCGCGTTCGCGGGCCATGAGGAAGGACCATGAGCGCGCGCCGACGCGCGCTCAGGAGGCGAGCTTGGCCAGCGCCCGGAGGGCGTCGATCGTCGTGAAGACGCCGATCACCCTGGCCGGGTGCTCGCGCTCGACGACGATCGCGGTCCCGTACTTGTGCGCGGCCATCTCCTCGGCGACCGCCCGGACGAGCGCGTTCGGGCCGCAGGTGAAGGGCTGGGCATGCATCGCCTGAGCGACCGTGCAGGTCCCCATGTCGCACTCCGGGAGCGCCTCCAGGATCGCCACGTCGCGCTGGCTGAGGATGCCGACGAGGCTGCCGTTCTGGACCACCGGGAGGTGACGGATCCCGTCCTGGAACATCCGCTCGCGGGCCTGCGCGAGGGTCAGCTCGGCCTCGATCGTCTCGGGCACGGGGGTCATGAATTCGCTGATACGGGGCTGGTCAGTGACGGTCATGGCGCCTCTTGAACTCGCCCAGACTAGGCCGAGGATCGCCGGCACTCGAAGCGCAAGCTATTCGGCCCCGCGCGCGCGAGCGCGCACGAGCGCGCGCATCAGGGAGATCCCCGCGCCCCGTCTCCGGGCTCCTCCGCCGCCGGCAGCGCGGGTTGGGTGACGATCACCCGGGCCGAGCGCTGCCAGCTCAGGTAGGCCCAGATCCACTCGAGCATCACGACCACGCGGTTGCGGAAGCCGATGAGGGCGACGATGTGGACCAGCCACCAGAGCACCCAGGCGAAGATCCCGGTCGTCCGCAGGCGGCCGACCTCGGCGACCGCCGCCGAGCGGCCGATCGTCGCCATCGATCCCTTGTCGCGGTAGTGAAAGGGCTCGGTCGGCGCGCCTGCCTGGCGACGCAGGAGGTTGCGGGCGGCCTGGTGCCCGCCCTGGAGCGCGACCTGGGCGACGCCCGGGAGCCAGGCGCCGTCCTGCTGGAGCGCCGCCATGTCGCCGACGACGAAGACCTCGGGGTGGCCGGGGATCGAGAGATCGGGCTCGACCCGGACGCGGCCGCGCTCGAGGGGCGCGCCGAGCATCTCGGCGAGCGGCGACGCCCGGACGCCGGCCGCCCAGAGGACGGTGCGGGCGGCGATCCGCTCGCCGCCGAAGACCACGCCCTCCGCGTCGATCGTCTCGACCCGCGCGCTGAGGCGGACGTCGACCCCGCGGGCGACGAGCTGGCGGCGCGCCTCCTCGGCGAGGCGAGCGTCCATGCCGGCGAGGAGGCGCGGCCCGCCCTCGATCAGGACGACGCGGGCGTCGGCCGGGTTGAAGTTGCGGAAGTCGCGGGAGAGGGTGTGCTTGCCGATCTCCGCCAGCGCCCCCGCGAGCTCGACCCCGGTCGGCCCGCCGCCGACGACGACGAAGGTCAGGCAGGCCCGGCGGCGCTCGGCGTCGGCCTCGCGCTCGGCGGCCTCCTCGAGGCGTAGAGGACCCGCCCGCGGACCTCGAGGGCGTCCTCGATGCTCTTGAGGCCAGGCGCGTGGCGGGCCCACTCGTCGTGGCCGAAGTAGAAGTTGCCGGCCCCGGCGGCGACGATCAGGTAGTCGTAGGCGAGCTCGCCGTCGCGGAGGTGGACCCGGCGGCCGTCGACGTCGACGCCGATCACCTCGGCGAGGAGCACCGTCGCGTTGCGCTGGCGCCGGAGGATCCGTCGGATCGGCGCGGCGATGTCGGGCCCCGTGAGGCCGGCGGTCGCCACCTGGTAGAGGAGCGGCTGGAAGAGGTGGTGGTTGCGGCGGTCGACGAGGGTGACCCGCACCGGCGCCCGCCTCAGGGTGCGCGCCGCCTCGAGGCCGCCGAAGCCCCCGCCGATGATCACGACGTGGGGTCGGCGCTGGGGCTCGCTCTTCTCTCCCACGCCGCTTTCATAGCGCAGGTCGGGCGCGATCTGACCGGACGATCGCGCTCACGCGCCGACGAAGGACTCGGCGTGGAGCTGCAGCCAGCGGATCACGTCCTGACGGCGGAGGAGGCCGACGACCCGGCCGCCCTCGACCACCGGGAGCTGGCCGACGTCGCGCGCGACCATCCGCCGGAGCGCCTCGACGGCCGGCGTCTTCGGCTCGGCGACCTCGAGGTCGGCGAGCGGCGTCATCACGCCGCTGACGTTGACGTCCAGCCAGCGCTCCCGCGGCGCCTTGCGCACGTCGTCGAGGCAGACGAGGCCGACCAGCGCGCCGCCCGGGCCGACCACCGGGAAGGCCCGGGCGTCGCTGCCGAGGAGGTGGGCGTCGACGAGGACCCCGAGCGGCAGGTCGGCCTCGACCATCGGCGGGTGGCGGAGCATGATCCGGGCGACCGAGACCCCGGCGAGGAGCTGCTCGATCATCACCTGCTGGTAGCTGTCGCGGGCGGCCGAGCTCAGGAAGAAGCCGAGGAAGATCATCCAGAGCCCCTGCCCCACCCCGGGGCTGAGGCCCGGCGGGGGCATGCCGAGCGCGGCCATCACCCCGCCGCCGATCATCAACCAGGCGATCGCCCGACCGACCATCGCCGCCCCCTTGGTCGCCCGCACGAGGTCCCCCGAGGTCCGCCAGAGGATCGCCCGCAGCACCCGACCGCCGTCCAGGGGGAAGCCCGGGATCAGGTTGAAGATCGCGATCATCAGGTTGACCGGTCCGACCCAGGCGAGGATCGTCGCGGTCGGCCCGAGGGCGGCGACGTAGGCCATCGGATCGTCGCCGGCGACGGTCGCGGCGTCGCCCGCCAGCCAGCCGCCGATCGCCAGGAAGGAGAGGCCGAGGAAGAGCGAGGCGAGCGGCCCGGCGATCGCCATCCACCACTCGGCGCGCGCCGACGGCGGCTCGTTCTCGATGCTCGCCACCCCGCCGAAGATGAAGAGCGTGATCGAGCGGACGCCGATCCCGTAGCGGCGGCCGACCAGCGAGTGGGCGAGCTCGTGGGCGACGATCGACGCGAAGAAGACCAGGGCCGCGGCGACCGCGACCCCCCACGCGAGCCCCGGCGACCAATTCGGGTGCCAGGTCGGGAAGACCCCGCCGCCGAGCTGGAGGACGAGGAGCGTGAAGATAATGAGGACGCTCCAGTCGAGGATCAGCTCGATCCCAAAGAGCTTGCCCAGCCGAATCCCCCGCGTCATCGCCCATGCCCTAGCACGGGCCGCCCGCCGACGCCCGGAGGCGGGCCGGCGGGCGAGCGCGAAAACCCTGCCGGATGGCCCGCTATGGGGTCGCCGCCGGCGGAGGGGCCTCGCAGGCCGCGGGCTGGAGGATCGACGCCGCCGGCCGATCGCCGGAGAGGGCGATGAGCTCCGGCCGCCCGTCGCGGTCGAGGTCGCCGACCAGGAGCTCGCGGGTGCCGCTCGGCATCCCCGAGGAGCCGATCTTGCCGAGGCCGCCCCGGCGATCGCCGGGGATCACGTCGAGCATGTCGCCGCTGAGGCGGGGCGCGACGACGTCGAGGAAGCCGTCGCCGTTGACGTCGACGAGGTGGGCGGCCGCCGCCCCCGAGGGGCCGAAGTAGCGGACGCCGAGGAAGTCGAGCTCGCTCGCGCCGTTGCCGAGGAGGAGCACCGCGGACGGCGGGCCGCCGTCGACGCTGCGATCGGCGAGGGCGACGAGGTCGACCGCGCCGTCGCGGTTGATGTCGCCGGCCGCGATCGCCCGGGCGTCGCGGCCGACCTCGACCCGCATCCACGGCCGGAAGTCGTCGCCGTCGCCGCGGTGGAGGGTCAGCGTCGCCTTCGCGCCGCCGCGGTCGTGGAGGGTCGCGAGGTCGGTGAAGCGATCGCCGTCGAAGTCGCCGAAGGCGACGGTCGCCGGGCTCAGCTTCCCCGGGAGGCCGATCTTCTGGCGGACCTCGAGCTCGCCGCGGCCGTTGCCGACCAGGGTCATCATTCGCTGCCCCTCGGCATCGAGGACGACCGCGTCGAGGACGTCGTTGGCGTCGAGATCGACCGCGAAGAGGGCCGAGGGCTCGAAGGGCAGCGGCGTCGCCCCGGCGATGAAGCCCCCCGCGCCGTCCCCGAGGAGGACGTGGAGCGCGCTCGGCTCGCGGGCGATCGCCGGCCCGCTGGCGACCATCAGATCGACGAATCCGTCGAGGTTGAGATCGCCGGCCGCGATCGCCCGGGGGGTCCCGTTGAGCCGGAGCGAGGTCGTCCGCGTGAGATCCCCCCGCCCGCCGTTGAAGGCGAAGACGAGCGAGGACGCGCCGTCGACCGTGGCGATCGCCGCGAGGTCGACCGCGCCGTTGCGATCGAGATCGGCGAGGGTGGCCGCGCGGACGCTCCCCGGGAGCGCGACGCTCCAGGCCTCGCGCCAGCAGGGGGTCACCTCCTCGCCCGCTCCGAGGACCGAGGGGAGCGCCTGCTTTAGCGGGGTGCGAATCGTCGGTACACACGCCGCGAGCGCGAGCGGGAGGAGCGAGAGGAGGAGGGAGAGCTTCGTCGCCATCGCCATGCCAACGCCGGCCCGCGGCCGGCCCTTACAGCCCGAGCAACGCTACCATCAAACGTGGATCGGGCGCATTCGAGCCGCCCCGGGCTTCCCCTTCGGCACCTCCCGGGGATCGCCCGCGCTTTCGCCCGCGCTTCGCTTGTACCTGCATCGAGCGCGCGGACGCGAGCGCTGGGCCCCTCACGCGCGGCACCATGCCCGTTGGGTCAGCCGTGTGCGAGCGCCCGCGGACTTTGCGAGCGGCTGATCACTTGCCCTGAAGCGGGCACTTGGGCCAGGATTGCCGAGGTCCACGGCCCCCGTGCCCGGCCCGTGGTCCGAGCGACCTCTCGCAACCGCAAACCTCGAGATCCCAATGTCGAAACTCCCAGCGATCGCCTCCGTCTTCGCCCTCACGCTCGCGTCCGCCGACGCCGCCGCCGCCGAGGAGGGCGGGGCATCGGCCGGGGGCAAGGTCTCCCTCTCGACCAAGGACGGCGCGAAGGCCGAAGGCAAGAAGAGCAAGTCCGCCAAGTCCGACCAGAGCGGCAAGCCCTGGATCAAGCGCTACGCGCCCGAGCGGATGATGATGGAGGTCGGCGTCTTCGGCGGCGTCCTCCTGCCGAGCCAGCAGCACGAGCTCTACGACCCGAACAACACCTACCTCCGCTACAAGCGGATCGCGCCGGACATCGGCCTCCGCTTCGCCTTCTACCCGCTCCGGGTCTTCGGCCTCGAGGTCGAGGGCGCGGTCATGCCGACCAAGACCGAGACCGACGGCGGCGCCGTCCTCTACGGGATCCGCGGCCACGCGATCGCCCAGATCCCCTGGCGGATCGCCCCCTTCGCCCTCATCGGCATCGGCGCGCTCGGCTCGTCGAGCGGCGAGCTCGGCTCCGACATCGACCCCGCCCTCCACTACGGCGGCGGCGTGAAGTTCTTCATCAACAACCTCCTGGCGATCCGCCTCGACGTCCGTGACAACGTCTCGGCCGCCCACCAGATCGAGAACGGCCGGACCAACCACGTCGAGATCCTCCTCGGCCTCTCGGCGACCCTCGGCCGCAAGAAGGAGGCGCCGAAGAAGCTGATCGACTCCGACGGCGACGGCCTCTACGACCCCGGTCAGGGCGTCCCCAAGAAGGACGAGGACAAGTGCCCGAACGAGCCGGGGCCGCGCTCCAACCAGGGCTGCCCGCTCGTCGACTCCGACGGCGACGGCCTCTGGGATCCCGGCCAGGGCGCGCCCGCGGAGGAGGAGGACAAGTGCCCGAACGAGCCGGGTCCGAAGGAGACCCAGGGCTGCCCGCTCATCGACTCCGACGGCGACGGCTTCTACGACCCGGGTCAGGGCCTCCCCGCCGATCAGGAGGACAAGTGCCCGAACGAGCCGGGCCCGAAGGAGACCCAGGGCTGCCCGATCAAGGACACCGACGGCGACGGCCTCCCCGACCCGGGCCAGGGCATCACGCCCGACGACAAGTGCCCGACCGAGCCGGAGACCGACAACAACTACCAGGACGAGGACGGCTGCCCGGACGAGGTGCCCAAGGCGGTCACCAAGTTCACGGGGGCGATCCGCGGGATCAACTTCGACGTCGACAAGGACACGATCAAGAAGAACTCGACCAAGACCCTCGACGCCGCGGTCCAGGTCCTCAAGGACTTCCCGGACGTCCGCATCGAGATCTCGGGTCACACCGACTCGGACGGCTCGGCCGACCACAACCGCGACCTCTCGCGGCGGCGCGCCGAGGCGGTCAAGCAGTACCTGGTGGACAAGGGGATCGAGGGCAAGCGGATCGAGACCCGCGGCGCCGGCCCCGACGAGCCGGTCGCCGACAACAAGACGGCGCGCGGCAAGGCCCAGAACCGGCGCATCGAGTTCAAGCTCCTCAAGGGCGGGCTCGAGAGCAAGTAGCGCCGAGGCGCTGCGAGTGGCGGGCCGCGGGGAGCACCCCGCGGCCCGTCCGCGTTTCGAAGGGCGACGCGGCCGCGCCGCGCACCCGCAGAGGGCATGCGAGCGACCTGTCCGATCCGACAGATCGTTCGTCGCCCGCTCAGCTCGCGGTCTGGATCTGGTAGCGATCGAGCTTGCGGTAGAGGGTCTTGCGGTCGAAGCCGAGGACCTTGGCCGCGAGGGTCTTGTTGCCGCCGACCGCCTCCATCACCCGGGCGATGTAGCGGCTCTCGACCTCCTCCATCGTCAGGAGCTCGGAGGGATCATCGCTGGCGACGACGACGTGCGAGCGCTCGTAGGTCCGGATCTTCTCCGGCAGGTCCTCGACCGCGATCTGCTGGTAGCGGGTCAGGGCGACCGCCCGCTCGATGCAGTTGCGGAGCTCGCGGACGTTGCCCGGCCACGAGTAGGCGAGGAGGCGCTCGGCCGCCGACGACTGGATCCCGAGGACCTTCTTGCCGTTCTGGGCCGAGAAGCGCTCGAGGAAGTGCTGCGCGAGCATCAGGATGTCGCCGCCGCGGGCCCGCAGCGGCGGCAGGTGGAGGTGGATCACGTTGACCCGGAAGAAGAGATCCTCGCGGAAGCGGCCCTCGGCGACCGCGGTCTCGAGGTCGACGTTGGTCGCCACCACCGTGCGGATGTCGATCGGCACCTCCCGGTTGCCGCCGACCGGCCGGATCACCCGCTCCTCGAGCGCCCGCAGGAGCTTGGGCTGGACCGAGACCGGCATGTCGCCGATCTCGTCGAGGAAGAGGGTGCCGCCGTGGGCCTGCTGGAGGAGGCCGGGCCGCTCGTTGCGAGCGTCGGTGAAGGCCCCGCGGACATGTCCGAAGAGCTCGCTCTCAAAGAGCCCCTCGGGGATCGCCGAGCAGTTGACCGCGACGAAGGGCCCGTCCTTGCGGCGGCCGCGGGCGTGGAGCGCCCGCGCGGCGACCTCCTTGCCGGTGCCGGTCTCGCCGGTGATCAGCGCCGAGACGTCGGTGTCGGCGACCCGATCGATGAGATCAAAGACCTCCTGCATCGCCGGGCTCCCGCCGATGATCCCGGCGGCCGCGAGCGGTCGCTGGGCCTCGATCTCGAGCTTGAGGCGCTTGACCTCCTCGCGGAGCTTGCGCTCGCGGACCACCCGCTGCATCCGCACGGCGGTCGCCTCGAGGTGGAGGGGCTTTTGGATGAAGTCGTAGGCGTCGGCCCGGATCGCCGCGATCGCGGTCTCGAGGGTCGCAAAGGCGGTCATCACGACCACCGGGAGCTCGGGGTGATGGGTCGCTACCTGCTGGCAGAAGGCGATGCCATCCATCCCCGGCATTTGCAGGTCGGTGAGCACCGCGTCGAATTCTTCGCCGGGGGCGGTGAGCACCGCCAACGCGTCGGCGGCCGACGACTTGGTGACGACCTCAAGATCGTAGTGACGAAACCCGGCGGCGAGGAGCTCGCAGAAGTCGGGGTCGTCGTCGACGATCAGGACGCGGCCAAGCATCGGGTCTCTTCTTGTAGTCGATTGGGGCCCCTCCATCAACGCAGACGCGGCCGGAGGTCGGACCGGCGGCCGCACCCCGCGGGGGTGGTCCCTCCGACTACCACCCGGTCGCGCCTTCGCGCTAGGATGTCCCGGTGAGCCGCGGCCAGCGCCAGAGCGAGGTCGACGACGCCGTCGAGGAGATCGACGGCGACGAGCGCCGCCTCCTGCTCACCTGCGAGCATGCCTCGCTCCGGCTGCCGGCCCCCTGGCGCTGGCCCGACGAGGATCGCTGGATCGTCGGCACCCACTGGTCCTTCGACCTCGGGGCCGCCGACATCACCCGCGAGCTCGCGGGCGCCCTCGGCTGCCCGGCGCTCCTCGCCCGCTTCTCCCGCCTCCTGGTCGATCCGAACCGCGATCCAGCCTCCCCCACCCTCTTCCGCGGCGACGCCGAGGGGAGCGCCCTCGCGCTCAACGCCGCGATCGACGACGACGAGCGCGAGCGCCGGCTGAGCGGCTACTACCACCCCTACCACCAGCAGATCGATCGCGCGCTGGCCGACTCCCCCGAGGCGGCGATCCTGTCGATCCACACCTTCACGCCGGTCTATGAGGGGGTCGAGCGGACCGTCGAGATCGGCGTCCTCTACGATCGCCACCCCGAGCTCGCCCAGGCCTTCGCCCGCGAGCTCCGGCGCCGCGGCTGGCGGAGCGCCCTCAACGACCCCTACTCCGGCCACGAGGGCTTCGCCTACTCGCCCGAGCGCCACGGCGCCGAGCGCCAGCGGCCGGCGCTCGAGCTCGAGATCCGCCAGGACATCGCCGTCGACAGCCAGCGGCGGCCCGGCCTGGTCGCGGCGATCGTCGCCGCGGTGGGCCGCGTCTACTTCGGCGAGGCGGCGTGAGCGGGGCGAAGACGCGGCCCTGGCCGGCGATCGCCTTCGCCCAGAGCGACCTCGACCGGGCCGACGCGCGTCGCCGCGATCCCGCCTGGCTCGACGCGCGCATCGCCGATCCGACGAGCCAGGCGCTGGTCCTCTGGCGGGGTCGCCCGCTCCTCGATCGTGACGGCGCGGCGATCGCCTGGGTCCCGCCGGCCGCCGCCCTCGCCCTCGCCGGCGCCTCGGCGCCGCTCTTCCTCGGCCTCCGGGGTGAGACCGCGGTCTTCGCCGTCGCCTTCGGTGGCGAGGCCCCGCCGGCCCTCGGCGATGAGGACGTCCGCTTCGCCGAGCCGCGGATGGCCGCGGCCACCCTCGAGCTCGCGTCGACCGGCGTCGTCGCCCAGGCGCGGGCGCTCTTCGAGTGGCACCGCCTCCACCCCCGCTGCGCCCGCTGCGGGGCCGCGACGAAGATCCACGACGCCGGCTACAAGCGGATCTGCCCGCAGTGTCAGGCCGAGCACTTCCCGCGCACGGATCCGGTGGTGATCATGCTCGTCTGCCGCGGCGAGCGCTGCCTCCTCGGCCGCCAGCCCCGCTTCCCGGAGGGGCTCTTCACCTGCCTCGCCGGCTTCATCGAGCCCGGCGAGACGATCGAGGACGCGGTCCGCCGCGAGGTCCGGGAGGAGGCCGGCGTCGACGTCGGCGCGGTCCGCTACCTCGGCTCGCAGCCCTGGCCCTTCCCCTCGCAGCTGATGATCGCCTGCGAGGCCGAGGCCGAGAGCGAGGCGATCACGGTCGACGGCCAGGAGCTCGCGGAGGCCCGCTGGTTCAGCCGTGATGAGGTCCGGGCGATCCTCGCGGGCGAGGGCGGTGGGGTCTGGATCCCGCCGGCGATCGCCGTCGCCCACCACCTGATCGCCGGCTGGGCCGGCGAGGACACCTGACACCACGCCCGCGCAGGCGGCCCGCGCGCTCGCGCTCGGCTTTGACCGGCGCGGGGCCCCGGACCTCGCTTGCGCCGCTGGAGCGCCGACGGCTACGCTCGGCCGGTGGCAGAGACGCTGCAAGGTATCGGCCCGCGCTCGCTCGGCCGGAGCGACGGCGACGAGGCGCCGGCGACCCCTGACGAGCTCTCGAGCCGCCTCGCGGACCTCTGCCGCAGGATGGGTGTCACGATCGAGATCCACCCCGGCCTCGACGACGACGCGCCGCCGCTGACCGGCGATCGCCGCGAGCGCTACACCCTCGGACCCGAGATCGGCCACGGCGGCGGCGGCCGGGTGATCCTCGCCACGGATCGAGATCTCCGCCGCAGCGTCGCCCTCAAGGTCCTCGCCGAGCGTCACGCGGGCGACCCCCAGCGGGTCCAGGCCTTCCTCGAGGAGGCGGTGATCACCGCCGGCCTCGAGCACCCGAACATCGCCCCGGTCTACGACCTCGGCTGGAGCCCGATCCTCGGCTTCTACTACACGATGAAGCGCCTCAGCGGCCGCACCCTCGTCGACATCCTCGACGGGCTGCGGCAGAGCGACAGCGAGGAGCAGCGGAGCTTCGGCCTCTTCCGGGCGCTCGGCGCCTTCGTCGAGCTCTGCCGGGCGGTCGCCCACGCCCACCAGCGCGGGGTGATCCACTCCGACCTCAAGCCCGACAACGTGATCGTCGGCGAGTACGGCGAGATCGTCGTCGTCGACTGGGGCATGGCCCAGCTCCTCGGGCCGACCGGCGCGAGCCAGGTGCGGGCGAAGATCCGCGGCGGCACGCCCGAGTACATGGCCCCCGAGCAATTCACCGAGACCGGCGCGACCCTCGGGGTCAGCGTCGACGTGTGGGCGCTCGGGGTGATCCTCTACGAGCTCCTCACGCTCAGCGTCCCCTTCCGCGGCGAGACGGCCGACGAGATCGGCATGCGGGTGATGATCGAGCCGGTCACGCCGCCGGCGAAGCGGGCCCCCGCCCGGCCGATCCCGCCGGGGATCGAGCAGATCTGCATGCGGGCGCTCGAGCGCGACCTGAGCCGCCGCTACCCGACGGTCGCCGAGCTCCTCGGCGACGTCGAGGCCTGGCTCGCCGGCACCCGCGAGCGGATGCGCCGGGCGGAGCAGGTGCTCCACGCCCTCGAGACCGCCGAGGCCGTGCTCTCGCCGAACGAGACCCTCGAGGAGGAGCTCGACCGCGCGCTCGCCAGCCCCGACGCCCACGCGAGCGAGGGCGAAGATCTCGAGTTCGGCCGCGGCGAGCTCCTCACCGCCTACGAGCAGGCCGGGGCCGCCCTCCTCCGCGGCCTCGAGATCGACCGCGAGGCCGGCCCCCTCCAGCGCCTCGCTGGCGACCTCTACTGGCGCCTCTTCACCCGGATCTACCCGTCGCGCGTGCGCCCCTCGCCGGAGCAGCGCGAGCGCGCGATCGCCCTGCTCTCCCGCCTCAGCCAGCGGGCCTGCGCGAGCATCGTCCAGGTCGGTCAGGAGCTCGGGCGATCGGAGGAGCTCACCCCGTCGAGCTCGACCGGCGAGCCCGAGGGCTCGGTGTGGCTGACGGTCGCCCAGATGGTCGCCCGCCGGGACCCCGACCTCGCCCACGACTCGGCGATGAGCACCGTCCTCTCGCGGGTCACCTCGCTCAAGGAGATCCCGCTCTTCCAGTCGATGCCGGCGGCGAGCCTCCTGCCGATCGCCGAGGCCTGCCGCGACGTCTCCTACGCCGCCGGCGCGACGATCTTCGGCCAGGGCGATCCCGGCGACACCCTCCACGTCCTCCTCGAGGGCTACGTCGACATCCTCCGCGACGGCGCGGTGATCAACACCCTCGAGCCCGGCGAGTGCTTCGGCGAGATCGCGGTCCTCGGCGAGGCGACCCGGACGGCGAGCGCGGTCGCGGTCGACGCGGTCCGGACGCTCGCCCTCGACGCGCCGCGCTTCCGCCAGATCGTCCGCGAGAGCGGCGAGATCGGCCTCGCGGTGATCCAGTCGCTCAACGATCGCCTGCGGGTCGCCACCCGCCGCGAGGCCGCGCTCCGCTCGCTCGCGTCGACGATCCTCGCCCACAAGACCGACTTCGAATAGCCGACGGGCCTGCCCCGAGAGGCAGGCCCTCTGCGATCCTGCGCCGCCGCCTAGCGGACGACCGTGTAGTAGGTGCCGCGGCCCATGCCGTGGCGGCGCAGGCGGCCGTGCTTGACCAGCTGGCCGATGTGGAAGCGGAGCTTGCGGCGGCCCATGCCGGTCGACTCCTCGAGCGCCTGCATCGTCGCCTCCTTGTGGCGGCGGACCAGGGGGAGGAGCACCTTGGCCGCCTGGTCGAGGCTCATCGCCTCGGAGTCGAGCTCGGCGGCGGCCGGCGCCGCCTTCTTCGCGCTCGTCTTCTTCGCGGCCGTCTTCTTCGCGCTCGTCTTCTTCGCCGCCGTCTTCTTCGCGGCTGTCTTCTTCGCCGCCGTCTTCTTCGCCGCCGTCTTCTTCGCCGCCGTCTTCTTCGCGGCTGTCTTCTTCGCGACCGCCTTCTTCGCGGTCTTCTTCGCGGTCTTCTTCGCGCTCGCCTTCTTCGCGCGGCTCGGCGGGGCGGCGACGACCTCGTCCTCCTCGTCCTCCTCGTACTCCGCGTCCTCCTCGTCCTCCTCGTACTCCGCGTCCTCCGCGTCCTCCTCGTCCGCCTCGTCCGCCTCGTCCGCCTCGTCCTCCGCCGCGAGCTCGTCGTCCGCGACCTCGGCGGGGGCGTGGGTCGCGTCCGCGACCTCGACGCGGAGCGCGTCCGGGACCAGGACGCCCGCGAGCTCCGCGAGGCAGAGCTCGCCGAGCTCGTCGCCCCAGCCGATGTCCTCGGCCGCGTCGATCACCTCGCCGATCGTCGTCTCCGGATCGAGCTCGTTGGCGAGGACCTCGAGGACCGCGCGGCGCTGCTCAGCGCCGAGGCGCTGGCGGTAAAAATCGTCGAATTGGGAGGGGCTCCGCTGCACGGCGCGCACAATAACACCGGCGCCCCCGCATTCAACCCCGGGGCGCCGGGCCCCGACGGGCGCGCCAATTGCCTCGCTGGTGGCCTCCTGGAGCCCGAAAGCCGGGCTCCTCGACCTGGCCGCTCGGCCGGGCTACTCGACCGGCCTACTCCTCGCCGCCCTCTTCGCCCTCGGTCGCCTCCGGGACCACGGGCTTCGGCACGTAGCCCTCGATCGGCGTCTTCCGCTTGCCCTTGATCCGACCCTTGAGGACCTCGACCGGGATCGGCTCCGCCAGCTTGTAGCGGTAGCCGCGGGTCTTGAGGCTGATCTTGTACTCCTTGTCCTCCCACTCGAAGGCGCGGCCGAAGCCGAGCGGGACCTGTCCCTCGCGGACGAAGTCGCGGTGCATGAGGACGAAGGAGAAGAGGCGGACCGCGTTCATGTTGTAGAGGCGGTGGCAGCCGTGGGAGTAGCGCCGCATGATCGACATGTAGTCGACCGATCCGTGGGTCCGGATCTGGTTGTCGATCTCGGCGGTGACGTTGCCCTCCGCATCCTTGACCTCGCGGATGTGGTAGGCGGCGACCAGGCCGTAGGCCGAGGCGTAGCCCGGGCCCATCTCGTCGTAGTTGACGACCGTCTGGACCCGGCCGTCGACCCAGCGACGCTTGAGGAGCTCGCGGGGCGGGGTCGAGGCCGGCGGGATCCAGGTCGGGCCGGCGACGATCTCCTTCCAGACCCGCTCGCCGACGTCCGACATCTTGTACTTGTACTGCTCGATCCCCTCGAACATCTCCTTGCGCCAGGAGCCGATCGTCGTCCCCCAGCGGACCAGCGGGATCCGCTGGTCGCGGTAGCGGGTGTAGAGGGTGAAGCGGGGCCGGCGCTCGCGCGGCTGCGAGAGGCGCGAGCCGTCCTCGCTGAAGGGGAAGTCGTACCAGACGTCGCCGCGATCGATGATCACCTCGAAGTCCATGTTGTCGCTGTAGTACGCCGGCAGCGGCGGCAGGCGGACCGCGACCAGGAGGCTCTCGAAGCCGTCGGGCTGGAGGTCGGAGAGGACGTCGAGCTGGCGAGCCGCGCTCTCGGGGCTCCGCATGCCGAGCGCGTCGACGACCGCGCCGGTGAAGTCGGTGACGAGATCGGGGAGCGGGTGCTCGACCCCGGCCTCGTCCTTCCACCGGAAGTCCGGCTTCCACTGCGGGGCCGAGCCGTCCTCGAGGATCCCCGCGCCCGAGACCGTCCGCTCGGTGATCACCCGGAGGAGGCGGGCGTGGGCGCTCTCGGCCTGGGTGAGCCCGAGGACCCTGATGTTGTCGGCGGTGAAGTGGCCCCAGCCCATCACCGCGTGCTTCTTCTCGAAGTCCGCGAGCGCGTGGGTGGTCGCCGAGTCGAAGACCCCGCGCTCGAACTTGCCGAGGCCGCCGTTGGAGCTGAAGAGCTTCTCGCAGCGGAAGCGCCGCTGCGCGTGATCGATGATGTCGATCTGATCCTGGAGCTCGCGCCAGGCCTTGTAGGAGGAGGCGAAGCGGGGATCGTCGGCGACCGCGTCGAGGTCGTTGGGATCGAGGCGCGCCTTCTTGACCTTGGTCGCCAGGCTCTTGCGGAGCCAGGCCGCCTTGCGCTGGTCCTTCTTGCCGGCGTTCGACGACTTGTAGGCGATCACCCCGGAGTAGCGGCTGAAGACCGCGGGCTCGAAGCCCGCCGCGTCGAGGCAGGGCTGGACCGCCTCGGCCTCCTTCCACTCGTCGTGGATCACCGAGAGGCTCGGCGGGATCCCGTAGAGCTCGAGGAAGTTGTGCTCGTGGCCCTTGAGGCGGTCGCCGTAGGCGTCGATCCGGTCGTTGGCGAGGCCGATGTACATCTTGCGGTAGTCGTTCGCCGCCTCGTCGTCGACGCCGACGGTCTTCTCGCTAAAGATGTAGGGGACCCACTTGTTGCTGAGGTCGATGACCGTGTAGCCCTTGCCCTCGGCCTCCTCGATCGTCCCCTTGGTCGGGGCCGAGGGATCGCCGTCGAAGATCCAGACGACGGCCGTGGGGTTCTCGCGCTTGCTCGCCTTGGCGACCCGGGGACCCTGCGGGATCGCCACCTCGGCGGCGCCCTCGTCGGCCCCGGCGGCGCTCTCCGGCGGACGGGTCTCGGTCTGCTCCTCCCCGGGATCGGCGGCGGGACCAGCCCCCTTGCAGGCGACCTGGGAGACCAAGGTGAGGCCGCAGAGCGCGCCGAGGAGCGTCGGCACGAGCCCCCAGGGCCGGCTAGAGTTCGGCGAGATCGCCCACATACGCGGCTTGCAGCTTAGCTCGGAGCCTCGGGGCCGCCAAAGGAGTGGCGTACTCAGATGTCCAGGGGATCGCGGTCGACAGGGCGGGCTCGCGCGGCCCGACGCGGCCTGACCGCGCGCCTTCGGCCGCCGCCCCCCCAGCGAGTGCAGGCGTGCGCGGACGCCCCGCGCGAGTGGGGGTGACGGCCATCAATCACGGGGTCTCGATCCTTTACAAGGGTGGGCCGGTTGTGCCAGGGTCACGGGGAATCTCAGGGAGACCGCATCGTTGAGCTACGTCAGGTCTGCACTCATCCACGCTGCGATCTTTGCCGTTGGCGCCGTCACGGCGATCGCCTGCTATCAAGCCGACTACGGCAACCCGGCGTTCCGCTGCGCTCCCGTCGACGGGGCCGACAGCTGTCCGGAGGACTACACCTGTTGCTCCGATGATCCGGCGGCCCAAAACGGCCTCCTGCCCGCCTACCGCGGGACCCCGCCCAACGACACGTACGGCGTGGCGATCTTCTCGGAGATGAACAACGCCCTCTCGGCCCAGGGCATGTGCGTCCAGCTCAGCGGGATCGCCAACCCGCTGCTGAACGGCTGCCCGGTCCCGTGCAACCCGACCTGGTCGACGGGCGACATCTCGACGGTCTGCGGCGGCGTCCAGTGCTGCCAGACCGAGCAGGTCAACCCCGACAAGGACTGCATCGTCGATCCCATGACGGGTCGCTGGCGTGCGGTCACCGGCGCTGACATCCTCGCCGGTCTGACCTCCTGGGGCGGCCTCCACGAGACCAACCAGGATCCGAAGGCGACCGGCTGCGGCCTCTTCGCCGGGACCACCGACGCGGGCAACCCGACCTTCGCCGACTGCCTCGATCAGCTCGGGGTCGCCAACCAGCGCGGCTTCTGCAACGCGAACTGCCCCTGCGTCGAGGATCTCTGCGAGCGCAAGAACCCCGACTCGGTCCCCAAGTGCCTCTAGATCTGCGCCTCGACCCGCGCCGTCGGCCGGGTTGAGCAGCGCCCGCGCACGAGCGCGGTCCCAGGGCGCCGGACGCCGGACCGGATCTTCCGATCACGAGCGATCTCCGGCGCCTCGGTGATCTTGGTCGGCGCCAGAGCCGGGACCCGCGACCGGCCGCCGCCGCCAGGGCCCCTCCGCAGCGGCTCCAGCCCCCGTCCGGGCCGTCGCCGGCTCTAGCCCCGCCGCCCTCGCGCGCCCTCGCCCGGGCGCGACGCGCACAGTTGGACACTTCGGATCCTTCATTTACATTCTGGGCCCCTTCCGCCCGCCGCCCCTGGCGGTGATCTTCCTCCGGCGCTCCAGCGATCACCCATGTCCCCATCCTCCACCGCCAAGAGTGGCTCCGCGGCCGCTTCGTCCACCACCGAGACGAAGGCCGCGGCGAGCGCGGCCAAGAAGAGCGCGTCGAAGAAGACCGCGAAGAAGACCGCCGCCAAGAAGACGACCAAGAAGACCGCCAAGAAGGCCGCCGCGACGAGCGCCAAGAAGACGAGCGCCAAGAAGACGAGCGCCAAGGCGACGACCGCCGAGAAGACGACCGCCAAGAAGGCGACCGCCAAGAAGGCGACCGCCAAGAAGACGACCTCCAAGAAGGCGGCCAAGAAGACGACCGCCAAGAAGACCGCCGCCAAGAAGACCGCGGCGGCGCCGAAGGCCGACGAAGGCGGCGCCTCCCTCCCCTCCGGCACCGGCAAGCAGCTGGTGATCGTCGAGAGCCCGGCGAAGGCGAAGACTATTAATAAGTACCTCGGGCCCGGCTTCGTGGTTCAGGCGAGCGTCGGCCACATCCGCGATCTGCCGACCAAGGCGGTCAAGGGGACCAAGCAGCCGGTCCCCGGGGTCGACATCGAGCACGACTTCCAGCCGACCTACGTGGTCCTGCCGACCAAGGCGAAGACCGTCAACGAGCTCAAGCGCCTCGCCAAGTCGGCCTCGCAGGTCTGGTTCGCAACCGACCTTGATCGCGAGGGAGAGGCGATCGCCTGGCACCTCGCGCAGGTCCTCGGGATCCCGCCGGCCTCGGCCAAGCGCGTGGTCTTCAACGCGATCACCGCGACCGACGTGCGGCGGGCCTTCGCCAACCCGCGGGCGATCGACGAGGACAAGGTCAACGCCCAGCAGGCCCGCCGGATCCTCGATCGGATCGTCGGCTACCAGGCCTCGCCGCTCCTCTGGAAGAAGGTCGCCCGCGGCCTCTCCGCGGGCCGCGTGCAGTCGGTCGCCGTCCGCCTCATCGTCGAGCGCGAGCGGGAGATCGCCGCCTTCGTCCCCGACGAGCGCTGGCAGGTCGCCGTCCGCCTCGCCGCCGTCGTCGAGCAGAGCGCCGCGCTGATCCCCGCCTGGCGGGGCTTCCGGGCCGAGACCGACGCCAAGGGCAAGGGCCCGACGATCCGCGAGCAGAACCGCTGGATGTCGGAGCACAGCGCCCTCCGCGCTGAGCTCGTCGAGCTCGCCGGGGAGCGCTTCGAGCTCGGCTCCAGCGCCGACGAGGCCCGCGACCTCTCGGAGCCGATCAAGGCGGTCGCCCGCGCGGTCGGCATGCCGGCGCCGCAGGTCACGACCCGCGAGAACCCCGAGGCCAAGGGCCCCGCCCGTTGGATCCGCAGCGTCGACGGCGAGCTCCCGCCGAGCATCCGCTACCGGGTCAAGAGCATCGAGACCCGCCGCACCCAGTCGCGGCCGCCGGCGCCCTTCATCACCTCGAGCCTGCAGATCGCCGCCGCCAACCAGCTCGGCTTCAGCGCCCAGCGGACGATGCGGACCGCCCAGTCGCTCTACGAGGGCGTGGCGATCCCCGGTGAGGGCCAGGTCGGCCTCATCACCTACATGCGTACAGACTCGACCAACCTCTCGGCCGAGGCCCTCGCGCAGCTCCGCGGCTGGATCCAGACCAACCTCGGCGGCGCCTACCTGCCGGCCAACGCCAACGTCTACTCGTCGTCGAACAAGGACGCGCAGGAGGCCCACGAGGCGATCCGGCCGACCGACGCGAGCCGGACCCCGGCGGCCCTGCGGGCGGCCCTCACCGACGACCAGTTCAAGCTCTACAACCTGATCTGGAGCCGCGCGGTCGCCGGCCAGATGACCCCGGCGCTCTGGGACGCGACGACGATCCTCCTCGAGCGGAGCGACGCGCCGACCCGCGCGGTCGTCAAGACCACCGGCCGCACCCTCGCCTTCGACGGCTACCTCAAGATCGCCGGCCTCCCGAGCTCCGACGAGCAGACCCTGCCGCCGCTCGCCGAGGGCCAGATCCTCGGGGCCTTCGCGGTCGAGCCCGAGCAGCGCTTCTCGAGCCCGCCGCCGCGCTACTCCGAGGCGTCGCTGGTCAAGACCCTGGAGGCCGAGGGGATCGGCCGGCCCTCGACCTACGCGTCGATCATCCAGGTGATCCAGGACCGCAAGTACGTCGAGCAGCTCGACCGCCGCTTCTACGCGACCGACCTCGGCGACGTGGTGACGAGCAAGCTGATCGAGGCGTTCCCCGATCTCATGGACGTCGGCTACACCCGGGCGATGGAGAGCGAGCTCGACGAGATCGAGGATCAGAGCGCCGACTGGGTGAAGATGCTCGATCGCTTCTACGACACCTTCAAGTCGTCGCTCGAGAGCGCCCACGAGCAGATGACCCACGCGAAGGCCGAGATCCAGCCGGCGATCTACGCCTGCCCGAAGTGCGGCTCGCGGACCTGCTACCGCTTCGGCAAGAACGGCCGCTTCCTCTCCTGCACGACCTACCCGGAGTGCGACTACGCGGCGCCGATCGACCGCGAGGGCAAGCCGCTCCTCCCGGAGCGGGTCGACATCGTCTGCCCCGAGGACGGCTCGGCGATGGAGCTGCGGAGCAGCCGCTTCGGCCCCTTCATCGCCTCGGTCGAGTACCCGGCGACCAAGTACGTCATCAACCTCGACAAGCGCAGCAACGTCAAGGTGCCGACGACCCCGCCGCTGGTCACCAGCGAGGCCTGCGAGAAGTGCGGCTCGCCGCTCAACCTGCGGATGGGCAAGCGCGGCCCCTGGCTCGGCTGCTCGCGCTTCCCGAAGTGCCGGGGTCGGATGGCCTGGAACAAGCTCTCCGAGGCCCGCCAGACCGAGCTCAGCCACGCCCTCGACGATCACCTCGCCGCCAACCCGCCGGTGGTCCTCCGCCGCCGCGACGGCTCGGTGATCCCCGACGGCACGCCGGTGTCGACCCTGCTGATCCCGGGCGGGGTCGCCGAGCTGCCGATCCACACCGAGGCCGCGGCCGAGCTCGCCGGCGGCGCGCCCCGCCCGGGCCAGCCCACGCCGGCCGCGGGCGCCAGCGCCAGCGCCTGAGCGCGCGACTGACCTCTCGCCTCGAGCGACGTGCGGCGTCACTTTTTTCGGTACACATCCCAGGGGCATCCCCCGCGATGCGGATCTGCGACGTCAACAACTTCTACGCGCCGACCGGCGGCGGCGTCCGGGTCTACCACGAGCGCAGGATCGACTATTTCGCGGCCCAGGACGAGCACGCCTACGCGCTGGTGGTCCCGGGCGAGCGCGCGAAGATCGAGCGACGCGGCGCGACGACGATCTACGAGGTCCCGGCCCGCCCGGTCGGCGGCGCCGGCTACCGGGTGATCACCTCGGCCCGCGCCCTCGCCCGGGTCTTCGCCGACTTCGAGCCCGACCTCGTCGAGATCGGCAGCCCCTACCTGATGCCGCTCCTGGTCCCGCGGGCGCTCCGGGGCCGCCCGGCGGCGACCGTCGGCTTCGTCCACGCCGACTACCCCGACACCTACGTCCGCCCCGCCCTCCGCGGCTGGCTCGGAGGACAGGCGACCGCGCTCGCCCGCCGCCACATGGCCTGGATCTACGGGCGGATGAGCGCGACCTTCGGCGCGAGCGAGCACGTCCTCGGCAAGCTCGCGGCCCTCGGGCTCCGCCGCCTCTTCCACACCCCGCTCGGGGTCGAGGTCGAGCGCTTCCGCCCCGATCGCCGGGATCCCGCGCTCCGTCGGCGCCTCGGGATCGCCGAGGGCGAGCGCCTCCTCCTCTTCCTCGGGCGCCTCAGCGGCGAGAAGGGGATCGACCTCCTCATCGACGCCTGGCCCGCCCTCGCCGGCCGCCCGGGGCTCCGCCTGGTGATCGCCGGGCACGGGCCGCGCGAGGCCGCGGTCGCCGAGCTCGTCGCGCGCGACCCGTCGATCGTCCGCCTCGATCACGTCGGCGGCCGCGACGAGGTCGCCGCGCTGATGGCCTCGGCCGATCTCTTCCTCGCGCTCGGGGCCTTTGAGACCTTCTCGCTGACGACCCTCGAGGCGCTCGCCTGCGGGACGCCGGTGATCGCCCCGGCGAGCGGCGGCGCGGCCGAGCTCATCGACCGCCTCGGGGTCGGCGCGACCTTCCCGGCCGAGGAGCCGGGGGCCCTCGCCGAGGCGATCCTGGCCGCGATCCCCCCGCCACGGGCGCTCCTGGGGCGCCTGCGGGCGACGATCGAGGCCGAATACGCCTGGGACGCGGCGATCCGCCGGATCACCCGCGGCTACGAGGACGTCCTCAACGCCGAGCGTGCCGGCGAGCGCGCCCGCCTGAACGCCCCGGGGGGCTGGTGGACGCCCGCAGAGGTCTCCGCCGGGATCTCGAGCCTTTCTCGCGGGGGGCTGTAATCCCGGCGTCCCTCGCGTTTCCTACCCAAGAGCCGTGCCTGAGCCCCGCCGCCACCTCCGCGCCGTCGCCGATCCGCCGAGCGAGCCCTCGCCCGCCGAGATCACCGCGATCCTCGTCGAGCGGGCCCAGCGGGGCGAGATGGGGGCGTGGTCACGCCTCTACCAGGACCACTTCGCCGGCCTCTACGGCCACCTCCGCCACCTCACCGGCGATCCGGTGGTCGCCGAGGAGCTGGTCCAGGAGACCTTCGTCCAGGCGCTCCCGAAGATCGACCGCTTCGACGGGCGCTCGACCTTCGCCACCTGGCTCCACGGGATCGCGATCAACATCGTCCGCAACCACTGGCGCTCGCGCCGGAGCACCGCCAAGGCCCACGCCGGCCTCGAGGCGGTCGAGGCGGTGCGGCCCCGGCGGGGCGAGAGCCCGGACGTCCCCTTCGCCCGCAAGCAGCGGATCGCGGCGCTCTACGCCGCCCTCGAGACGCTCCCCGATCACCTCCGCCTCGCCTTCATCCTCCGCGACCTCGAGGGGCTCGCGCCCGAGGAGGCCGCCGAGCGCCTCGGGATCACCCCGAACAACCTGGCCGTTCGAGCATGTCGTGCCCGCGACCGGATCCGCAAGCTCCTGGCCGAGGGCGGCGTGATCGCCCAGGAGGGTACGCGATGATCGACGATCTCGACCTCCTCCTCGGCGAGGCCCGCGAGTCGATCGCGGCGTCGATCGACGACGAGCTCGCGGCGATCGCCCCCGACTTCGCGGCGGTGGTCGACGAGGCCCGCGCCCGCGGGATCGCGGACGCGTCGGCGCCCGAGCTCGCGGCGCCGACGAGCGCGACCGAGGACGACGACGAGGACGAGCTCGCGTCGCTGATCGCCGAGGCCCGCCACGAGGTCGACGCCGACGTCGCGGCCCGCCGCCTCCTGCCGCTGCCGGCGGCCCCGCTCGCGCCCGTGGCCGAACCCCGCGGGTCCCGCGTCCGCTGGCTCGGGGCGCTGGTCGCCGTCGCCGCCGCGCTCGCGCTGGTCTGGGGGCTCCAGCCCTTCCTCGCTCGCCAGCTCGCCGGAGGCGAGCGGACCGGGTCGCAGGCCCAGTGGAGCGAGCCGGCGCCGGGGAGCGCCTCGCAGGCGAGCGCCCGCGACGATGAGCCGGCCGCGGCTCCGCGTCGCCGACCGGCCCGCGCTTCGGGTGTCCGCGAGGACATGCCCGAAGAGACCATGCCTGAGGAGCAGGTCGATCTCGATGCGCAGGACGAGCCCGCGGCGCCGGCCGAGGCCGACATCGAGGCCGAGGCCGAGGTCGCGGCCGACGACGACGAGGCGAGCACCGGCGGCGCGACGGCGAGCCGACGCGCGAGCGATCCGGCCGCCGCCCTCCGCCGCCTCGAGGCCGAGGCCGAGGCCCGCTGGCGCGCTGGCGACCTCGCGGGCGCCGAGTCGCGGCTCCGTCGGATCATCCGCAGCGCCGACGATCCCCAGCGGGCCGACCTCGCCTACGGCGACCTCTTCACGGTGACCCGACAGCTCCACGGCCGCGCGCGCGAGGCCGCGGTCTGGGAGGAGTACCTCCGCCGCTTCCCGCGGGGACGCTACGCCGACGACGCCCGCGCGGGCCTCTGTCGCCGGGCCGACGACGCCGACGCGAGCGAGTGCTGGCGGCGCTACCTCGAGGCGTTCCCGCGTGGTACCCATCGAGCGGAGGCCGAGCGGTCGAGCGAGCGCGAGTGACGACGAGGCGAACGCAGGGTTGTGGGCTCCGCGCGGGGGCGACGGATCGCGCCCTCGCCTCCCTCGCCGCGCTCGCCCTGATCGCCGGCTGCCCGCCCTCGGAGTACAACCTCAGCGACGGCAAGGTCGAGCCGACCAGCGGCTCCGAGAGCACCGGCGACCAGCCCTGCCTCGATGGCGTGAAGCAGCCCTGGGAGAGCGACGTCGACTGCGGCGGCCCGATCTGCGAGCCCTGCGGCGCCGGCCTCGGGTGCAAGGTCGACGCCGACTGCCTCTCGGGGATCTGCGCGCTCGGGGTCTGCAGCGACGATCCCTGCGACGCCCCCGACGCCTGCCCGATGGTCGCGGCGCCCTGCCTGGTCTCCTCCTGCGTCCCCGGGGTCGGCTGCGTCCTCGAGCCGGTCCGCGACGGCCTCCCCTGCGACGGCCTCGGCGGTCCCGGCGATCCTCCTCCACCTGACCTTTCGGCCATCTGCATCGGCGGCGCCTGCGTGCCCGCCTGCGCGGTCGAGTGCGCGGCCCTCGACGGCCCCTGCCGGACCGGCTTCTGCAACCCGCAGACCGGCAATTGCGGGGTCGAGTGGGCCCGCGACGGCCTCCCCTGCATGACCGACGAGGCCCTCGAGGGGAGCTGCGAGCAGGGCGTCTGCGTGGGCGCGCCGGTGACCTCGATCCTCTACCTCTTCTCCTTCGACGATCCGAACGCGCCCTGGGAGGCCGACCCCCCCTGGGAGATCGGCCCGCCCAAGCCCTCCGGGTGCTCGAGCAGCGGGATCGAGGATCCCGAGATCGATCACAGCGGGTTCCCCGAGGGCGGCCTCGCCGGCCTGGTGATCGGCGAGTGCGTCCCGCCGCTGCCGCCCCCCGGCGCCTGCATCACCAGCCCGCCCCTCGAGACCAAGGTCCAGGGCGAGATCATCCTCCGCTACTGGGAGGTCCTCGATCTCCCGCAGGGCCCCGGGTCGGGCGCGACGATCGAGGTCCACGACGGGCTCGGCTGGAACCCGGTGCCCCTCAGCGAGCACCTGATCGGGCCCGAGTGGACCGAGCGCGAGCTCTCGCTCAGCGCGATCGCCGACCCGCCGATGCAGCTCCGCTTCTGCGCGTCGCTCGGGATGATGTCGCCGCCGGCGTCCGGCTGGAGCATCGACGACGTGACGATCGAGTGCCTCGGCTGCCAGCCCTGACGAGGGCGCGGAGCGTCGCTCTCGGCGATCGCGCTCTTCGAGCCTCCGCCCGTGATCCCGACCCCGCCGCGGGGGCTGGCCCTCGCACCCGCGGAGCGCTATCCAGTGGACATGCCTGGGGCCCTCCTCGCCCTCGCCCTCGCCCTCGCGGCGCCCGCTCCTGCGGGCACCGCGAGTCCGCGCGAGGTCGCCGCGGCGACGACGATCCTCGGCGGGGTGATGGTCGTCGACGGCGTCGATGAGGCCGCCGTCCGCGACGCGATCGCGCTCCGGCTCCCGCGCCTCGCCCTCCATCACCGCGAGTCCGGGGCGCCCGCCGACGATCGCCCCGGCCTCCACGCCTACATCGAGGTCCGACGCGACAGCGGCGACGCGATCGCCCTGACGATCATCCTCGCCGACGGCCGGGCGTTTCGGCGGGTCCTCGAGGCCGACGACGCCGACGCGCCGCGGGCGATCGCCGGCGCCCTTGCGAGCCTGATCCCGGCGATCGAGGAGGCGTCGATCGAGGCCGACGAGGAGGACGTCCCGCTGCCGCCGGCCTTCAGCGCCGAGCTCGGGTCGCCCGCCCCGGAGCCCGAGCCCGAGCCCGCCCCGGAGCCCGAGCCCGAGCCCGAGCCCGCCCCCGACGAGGGCTCGGCCGCGACCACGCCGGAGCCCGCCGACGCGGGCGCGCCCGCACCCGATCGCCCCCCGCCCCTCGAGCTCGGCCTCAACCTCGGAAGCGGCGGCCTCGTCGGCTTCGTGCCCCCGAGCGCCGGATGGCGCGGAGCCGCCGGCTGGCTCGGCCTCGAGCTCCGCTGGCGACGGGGGCTCCTCCTCGGCGCCGAGCTCCGCCTCGCCGGCGTGAGCGCGCCAGACGTCCGCCTCCTCCGCCTCCGCAGCGCCCTCGGCGTCGGCTACGGGCTCCGCCGCGGCCCCTTCGAGGTGCCGATCGTCGCCCTCCTGAGCGTCGAGCCCTGGTGGGTGCGGGGCCCCGGCGGCCCGCTGAGCCCGACCCACGCCGCCGACGGCTCGGCCGCGCGGCCGCTCCTCGGGCTCGGCGTCCGCCTCTCGCCCGGCTACCGCGTCGAGCTCGGCGGCGGCCGCCTCAGCCTCCGGATCGGCGTCCGCCTCGAGGCGATGACCAGCGGGGAGCCCCGCGCGGGCCTCCGGCGGCCGGTCCTCGGCGACGCGCTCACCCTCGGCGGCCTCGAGCTCGCCGGCGGCCTCGACCTCACCCTCTGGCTCCCGGCGTCCTCACGCTCACGCGCACGCTGAGGAGGCCCGCGCCGAGCGGCGGCTGACGCTTGAGCCAGGCGCGCCCGCGGTGTACCAAGGGGCCCGTGCGCCGGGTCATCGTCAGCGTCCACGACGTCACGCCCCGCCACTTCGAGCGCCTGCGGGAGATCGACGCGCTCCTCGCCCGCCACGGCCTCGCCGGCCGCTACGCCGCGCTCATCGTCCCCAACTTCTGGCACGAGTGGCCGCTCGCCGATCACCCGGACTTCCTCGAGTGGCTCCGCGGGGCGATCGCCGGCGGGGTCGAGCCGATCCTCCACGGCTACTTCCACCGCGACGAGAGCGAGCACCGCTCGGCCTGGGCGCGCCTCCGCGGCCGGACGATGACCGCCGGCGAGGGCGAGTTCCTCGGCCTCGACCGCGAGGCCGCGCGCGCGCGGATCGTCGCCGGGCGCCGCCTCCTCGCCGAGCACCTCGGGGTCGAGGTCGACGCCTTCGTCGCCCCTGCCTGGCTCTACGGCCAGGCGACCCAGGAGGTCCTCGAGGAGCTCGGCTTCACCCTCGCCGAGGATCACCTCCGGGTCTGGTCGCCGGCCCGCGGCGGCGCGACGCTGGCCCGCGGCCCGGTGCTCTCCTACGCGAGCCGCACCCGCGCGCGGGTGGCCGCCTCCTGGCTCTGGTCGCGGGCCTCGACCGCTCTCCTCGATCCGATGCCGGTGCTCCGCCTGGCGATCCACCCCCACGACCTCGACGTGCCGCTCCTCGGCCGCGAGCTCGATCGGGCGCTCGGCGCCCTCCTCCGCGGCCGCGCGCCGATCCGCTACCGCGAGCTCGCCTGAGTCAGGGCCCGAGGCGGACCATCTGCCAGTCGACGAAGTCGATCTCGCCGTGGCAGGCGCCCTCGGCCTCGTAGCCCCGCGCGTAGCCCCGCAGCGCCTGGACGATGTAGAACGCGTCGCCGACGGGGAAGACCGCGGCCGCGCCGGGCGTGACGGTGAGGGCGTTGCCGTCCTTGTCGAACTCGAGATCGAAGAGGGTCGCCACGTCGCCCTCGCAGCACCCGGCGGGATCGCACGTGCAGGGCGTCTGGTTGACCGGCTTGACCCCGAAGCCGAGGGCGCCGTCGAGGCCCTTCGGGGGGTCGAAGACCCGCGACGAGGCCATGTAGACCGGGTACTTCGCGTCGCCGTCGTAGAGGAGGAAGCCGGTGGTCTTGCACCCCTGCGGCGCCTCCGGATCGCCGGGGAGCCAGATCCCCTCGTGCTGTCCGGTGAGACAGGTTCCGTCGGCGAGCCAATTCGCCTCGGGATCGAGCTCGATGAAGATCCCCGTGCACACCCCGCACTGGGGGAAGAGGCAGATCTCGATCGCCGGCGGATCGACGTTGTTGTTCGACACCCGCCCGTAGCCCTCGATCCCCTTCTCGCAGGTCGCCTGATCGAGGATCCCGTCGACCTGGATCACCGCGCCGACGAAGTCGCCGCAGAGATCGCCGACCCCGCCCGTGCTGGTGCCCGACGCGCTCACGTCGCCGCCGCTCGAGGACTCGCCGACCGAGACGCCCCCCGAGCTCCCCGCTGAGCTCCCCGAGGTCGAGCCGACGCCGCTGGTCGCCGAGGTCGCCTCCCCGCTGCCGCCGCTCGATCCGCCGGAGGCGACGCCGGTCGCCTCGGTGTCGACCCACCCGGGGTTCGGGGTCGAGCAACCAGCGAGGGCGAGGCCCACCACGAGAACTGACGGGGCGCGGAGCAAGGCGGCGACGATCGTGACAGCCCGCGCCCCGCCGGGCAACGCGAGCCAGCCGGCAAAGTGCGCCGCGTCCACGGCCTGACTAGGCGCGGGCGCGCGGGCGCGCGTGGAGGAGGAGCGAGGCCGCCTCAGCGACCGCCCGCGACGCCGGCGGCAGCGCCCGCTCGAGATCGACGCGGGCGAAGCCAGCGCCGGCGACCCGCCGGAGGAACTCGTCGACCTCGCGGGCGAGCGCGCCGTCGATCGGCGCCGCGGCCCCGACCCCGGCGCCCGCGATCATCAGGCCGTTGAGCCGCTGCTCGTGATCGCCGGCCCGCCAGAGCGCGAGGATCGGCTTGCCGAGGAGGACACACTCGGCGAGGAGGTTGGAGCCGGCGGTGGCGATCACCGCGGCGCAGCCCCGGAGCGCGGCGTGGAAGGCCTCACGCGCGAAGGGGCGGCGCTCGACCCCGGCGGGCGCCCCCCGCACCTCGCCGAAGGCGATCACCCGCCGGCCCGCGGCGAGCGCGGCCTGGAGCGCCTCGCCCCCCTCGCCGTCGCGGAGGTAGGCGACGATCGAGCCGTCGTCGCGGACCTCACCCGCGAGCGTCGGCGCGAGGTCGGGGCGGGCGACCCAGGTCCGGGGCGCGGCCGCGGAGATCGGCAGGAAGTGGACCGCGACCGCAGCGTCCGCGCCCGCAGAGGTGAGCCCGGCGACCACGCGCTCGTAGGCGACCCGCGCCCGCGGGAGCCCCTGGGGGAGGTGGCAGCGGAGGAAGACCTGATCGTGGCCGAGGCTGAGGGTCGGGATCTCGAGGCCCCGCGCGACCCGGACGCTCGGCGCGTCGCCGTCGCTGATCACCAGGTCGGGGCGGCGTCGCCCGAGCTCCCGGCGATCGGCGCGGACCCGCCGGGCCATCGTCAGGATGGCCGAAGGGCCAGGTAGGACCGGCGCGACCTCGACGAGCTCGCCGAGCGCCGCCTGGCCCCGGAGGAGATCGAGGGCGTCGCCGCCGGCGTAGATCCGGAGCGCGTGGCCGAGCTCGACCAGGTGGGCGCCGATCGTCAGCGCCCGGCTCGCGTGCCCCCGCCCGCGGCCGTGGACGAAGTAGGCGATCTGGGCGCTCACGCCGGCCGGGTCGGCCGCCCGTGGTGATGGACGGGGTGCGGGAGCGAGTCGGCGATCATCGTGTCGCGGATCTTCGCCCGCGCCCGATCGATCACCCGCTCGTAGTGGCTCCAGAGCACCTCCTGGGCGCGCTGGTGGGTGCAGGTCTCGGCGTAGCGGCGGCCGGTCGCGCCCATCTTCTCGCGGAGGCCCGGGCGGCCGAACATCTCGCGGACCGCCTCGATCCACGCGTCGGTCGCGTGGGCCGGCAGCACCCAGCCGGTCTCGTTGTGGCGGACGATCTCGCCGGGGCCGCCCTCGTCGGCGACCAGCGCCGGGACCCCGGAGGCGAGCGACTCGAGGACGACGTTGCCGAAGGTGTCGGTGGTCGACGGGAAGACGAAGAGGTCGCTCGAGGCGAAGGCCCGCGCGAGCTCCGCGCCCTTGAGGTAGCCGGTGAAGGCGACCGGGAGCCCGGCGAGCTCGGCCTTCATGGTGTCGAGCCACTGGCCGTCGCCGACCACCGCGAGCTCGACGTCGTCGCCGGCCTCGCGCATCCGCCGGAAGATCTCGACGAGGAAGGGGACGTTCTTCTCGACCGAGACCCGGCCGACGTAGAGGAGGGTGTTCTTGCCGCGGAGCCCGTAGCTCCGCCAGAAGGCGGTGTCGCGCATCCGCGGGTGGAAGACCTCGGCGTCGACGCCCCGGAGGATCACGTGGATCTTCTCCTGCCGGACCCCCTGGCGGGCGATCAGCTCGCCGGCGGCGTAGCTCGGGACCAGGACGTTCTCGACCGCGTTGTAGAACATCCGCGCGTAGGCGCGGACGACCCGCTCGATCGTCTTGTCGCGGAGGATCAGCGAGACGTACTCGGCGACGTTGGTGTGGTACTGGCCGATGATCGGGATCCCGAGGATGTAGCAGCCGAGCATCGCCAGGACGCCGATCGGCCCGGGCGACGAGACCTGCACGAGGTCGATCTCGTTGGCGTCGAGCCAGCGGACCAGATCGACCAGGCTCGGCCAGCCGAGGATGATCTCGCCGCCGTCGATCGTCAGCGGGAAATTGCCGAGGGTGGCGAAGCGGGCGATCCAGGGGGCGTCGGGCTCGGGCGGCGCCTTGCCGGTCTCGACGCCGCAGAGGAAGACGCCCTTCCCCGAGCGCCGCATCTCCTTGACGATCCGCCGGAGGCCGAGGGAGACGCCGTTGATCTCGTCGATCGTGTCCGAGAAGATCGCGACGTTGCGCGGCTTCTCGAGGGGCGCCGGCAGCTCGAGCCAGGAGTAGAAGGCGTCGGCCCGCCGCCGCTCGCCGTAGAAGAAGCGGTAGCCGAAGTAGTAGGGGATGTTGAAGAGCGCGAGGCGGAGGAGGGTCGGGATCTCGTCGATCAGCACCTCGGGGTCGAAGGTGCGGACCGCCGAGCCGACCTGATCGAAGCTCGCGCGGAAGGCCTTGAGGAGCGAGGTGTGGATCAGCTCGTAGATCTCGTCATGGATCTCGGGCTTGTGCCCCTCCTCGATCACCCGCTCCGGCGTCACCATCCGCTCGGCCTCGGCGATCGTCTCGATCGCCGCCGGGATCAGGCGCTGGAGCACCGGCGGGAGCTCGCTCGGGTCCTCCGGGAGCTCGCGGGTCCGGACGGTCTCGATGAGCCGGACCATCGTCTGGTTCGAGCCGCTCTTGTGGGTCTTGCGGAGGTAATTGACCGCGCCGATGTAGGCGGTGTGGGCGTAGGAGCGGCCGGTCTTCTCGAAGCCGGCGACCCGGTTGCGATCGCCGTCGATCGCCGCCCGCAGCCCCGCGAAGGTCGCCGGGCCCTCGTACTCGACGTAGGCCCGGGCCATGGTCACGCCGGAGTGGTCGTCGGAGCCCGCGGTGATCCGCCAGCCGCGCTCGAGGCAGGCCGGAGCGATGTCGTAGTCGTTGGCCCAGCGCTCGAGGGTCTCGCGGGGGACCCGGGTGATCAGGTCGCGGAGGAGCTGCTCGTGGCTCGGATCCTTCTGGCCGTTGATCACCTCGATCGTCGGGAAGAGGAGGAGCGACTTGCGGAGGATCTCGGGCCCGAGGCGGAGGTTGACCGCCGAGAGGGGGTGGGCCATCGAGTGGAGGATCCCCTCGCGGCGGAGGTAGGGCGCGAGCTCGTAGACGTTGTAGCGGAGCCGCTGGATCTCGCGGTGCTGGGCCTCGGTGATCCCGTAGGCGAGGACGTGGACGATGCAGCCGTTCTCCGGGAAGCGAGCCGAGATTTCCTCGGAGATGAAGACATGTGGTCCGAGGTGGGCGATCTCGAGGACGCCGTCGATCGAGTCGTGGTCGGTGATCGTCACCGCGGTCATCCCGCGGGCGAGGAGCCGATCATGGATGTCCCGCGGCTCCGAGTAGCACTCGTGGACCTCGAGGGTGTTGAGGAGCATCGGCTTCATCGTCCCCGAGTGTTTCGAGTGGACGTGAAGGTCGATCCGCTGGGTCGGCGGGTCTCGATCGATAGACACGACAAGTCTCCGGGCGAATGAGAGTTAACGGGCCGGGCGAGGCTGATTTGCCACGAAATCCTGCACCCAGGGAGGGGGCAAGGCGAGAAAACGTGACGCTCGTAGAGCTTCCTCCGATTCGAGTGACACGAGTCACGATGAAGTGAACATCTTCACAGTCCGCATTGACGGTTATGGGGCTCTCAACCCCCGCCTTGCCGCGCAGAGACTTGCACACGACGCAATCTCTTTCACACCCAGGGGCCGAGTGTCCGCCCCGTCGGCGGGCTGCTAGCGTCGCGCGGATGACCAAGGCGACCCCCCACGTCCACGGTCCCGAGTGCGACCACGATCACGATCACGATCATGATCACGGGCACGTCCACGGTCCGGACTGCGACCACGATCACGACCACTTCCGCGCCCCCTACGTCCGCGAGACCCCGAAGATCGGCCGCAACGAGCCCTGCCCCTGCGGCTCCGGCAAGAAGTTCAAGCGCTGCCACGGCGCGGCCCTCTGAGGGCCGCCCGGCCCCCTGGCCCCAGCGACATGTCGCTTTGGACATGACGCAAGGGCGAGGCTAGCGGTCGGCGGCGATCTCGTCGAGGAGGCGATCGCAGCCCGCCTCGAGGAGGTGGTAGATCGCGCGGAAGCCCTCGATCCCGCCGCCGACCGGATCGGCGACGTCGAGCTCGCGGCCCTCCGCCCGCGGATCGAGGATGCGGCGGAAGAGGCGGATCTCGGCCCGGATCGGCGCCTGCGGTCCGAAGGCCGAGGGCCCGAGGAGGCGGCGGATCTCGCCGTGGACCAGGCGATCCATGACGATCACCTCGTCGAAGGTGTAGAAGTCGTCGCGGATGAGCTGGCGCGCCCGACCCTCGAGCGCGATCCCGTGCTCGGCCGCGACCGCGACGCTGAGCTGGTGGGGATCGGCGCCGGCCCAGGCCGAGACGCCGGCGCTGTCGATCCGCACCTGATCCTCGAGCCCGCGCTCGCGCGCGCGGTGGCGGAAGATCCCCTCGGCCAGCGGCGAGCGGCAGATGTTCGCGTAGCAGACGAAGAGGACCCCGCGCGGGGCCGTGGCGATCGCGGCCATCAGCGGATCAGCGCCTGCACCTTGGGGTCGTCCTTGACCAGCTCAAAGAGGGGATCGTAGCCGACGGTCTTGAGCAGCTTCTTGCCGCCGCGCTTCTTGACCTCCTCGAGGTGGGTGATCGTCCCCGGGATGTCGCCGGCGAGGACCGTCATCTTGGCGAGGTTGAAGCTCGCGTCGGCGTTCTTGGGGTCCTTGTCGCGGGCCCACTCGAAGAACTTCTGAGCGCGCTCGCCGTCGCCCATCAGGGCCTCGCCGCGCGCGTTCGCGGCCTTGGCGAGATCGGCCACCTCGGCGCCCGCGGCCTCGGCCTCGGCGAGCGCCTTCTCGGCGCGGTCGTCCTTGGTCTTCTTGCTCTTCACCTCGGCGAGGAGCTTGTCGATCGCCGCGGCCGCGTCGTCGCCGGCGGCCTCGACCCCGTCTGCCTCGCCGCCGGCGCTGGCGGCCGCGTCCGCGCCCGCCGCCTCGCCACCCGCAGCCTCGCCCGCAGCCTCGCCGCCCGAGCCGGCCTTCTCGCCCCCGGCCTTCTCGTCGCCGGCCTTCTCGTCCCCGGCCTTCTCGTCCCCGGCCTTCTCCGCGCCCGCAGACGCGCCCTCCGCGGGCTTCTCCGCGCCCTCCGCCGCCCCCTCGGCCGGGGCCGCGGGCGTCTTCTCGCCCTCCTTGCCGGCGGCGCCGGGCTTGTCGCCGCCGCAGGCGAGGGCGGTGCAGAGGACCAAGAGAGCGGGCAACGTCGCGGGTCTGCGCATGGCCGGCATGCTAACCCCAGGGGGCCCCCCCAGCCAACCGTCGACGAGCGCCGATTGTGGGCGCCGGGGCGCATGGCGTATCGTTGCGCCTGCCCATGCTGCTACCGGCTCCATTGGTGCTCACCCTCCTGGCGCCGCCCCCAGCGGCCGACCTCGAAGCGAAGGTCAAGGCGATCTTCGACGACAAGTGCGTCTCCTGCCATGACAAGGGCGACGACCTCGTCCTCTCAGGCGCCCTCGAGGCCCTCGTCAAGGTGAAGGGGGCGACCGGCACGCCGATGGTCGCCCCCGGCAAGCCCGACGAGAGCTACCTCGTGGTCAAGCTGGTCGGCGGCAAGGGGATGGACGGCGACCTGATGCCGATGGGCGACGACCCGCTCCCGAAGAAGGAGATCGAGGCCGTCCGCGCCTGGATCAGCGCCCTCGGCGACAAGGGCGGCGGCGCGGCCCCGACGCCCGCGGCCGCGCCGGCGCCGACGGAGGCCCCCGCGAAGAGCGGGCCGACGGCCGCCGAGCTCGAGCCCAAGGTCGCGGCGCTCTTCGAAGAGAAGTGCAACATGTGCCACGACACCGGCGCGGAGGAGGTGGTCCTGAGCGGCTCGCTCGCCCACCTGACCACCGACAAGGGGGTCAACGGCCAGCCCTTCATCGTCCCCGGCGACGTCGAGGCCTCCTACCTCTGGGTGAAGCTCAAGGGCGGGCCGAAGATGCAGGGCGAGCTGATGCCGATGGGCGACGACCCGCTCGGCGAGGCCGAGATGGCGCTGGTCCGCGACTACATCGTCGCCCTCGCCGGCGGCGGCGAGGAGGGCGGCGGCGGCGAGGTCCAGGGCCCGAGCGCCGGCGGCGGCGTCGAGATCGGCGGCGACACGGGCGAGGACGTGGGACCGAGCGACGGGGGCGGCGAGGACGACGAGCCGGTCAAGCGCTCCGTCCCCTTCCACGGGACCTTCCAGCACAACCTGCCGACCACCGCCGCCCTCGGCAAGCGGCGCTTCGAGTTCCGGATCGACCACCGCTTCGGTCGGGTCGGCACCGAGCGCGGCGCCTTCGGCCTCGACGCCGGCGTGGTGATGAGCGTCGGCTTCGCCTACGGGATCACCGACGGCCTCGACGTCCTCCTCCGCCGCAGCAACTCGCGCAAGGACTACGAGCTCGGGGTCAAGTACATCCCCCTCCGCCAGGAGGCCGGCGCGCCCCTCAGCGTCGGCGGCTTCGTCTCGCTCGAGTACCTCCGCGACTTCAAGACCAACTCGTCAAACCCCTGGGTCGGCAACTTCCAGGCGATGGTGAGCCGCCTCTGGTTCGATCGCTGGAGCACGATGCTCCTGGTCGGCTACTACCTCCGGACCAACCACGCCGCCAACGTCACCTACGACTTCGGCGACGGCAAGGGCCCGGTGGCCGCCCGCGACACCCGCAACTCCCTCGGGATCGGCGTCGCCTCGAGCGTCTGGCTCGGCAAGCGCAAGCGCTGGGGCGTCGACATGGAGTACCACCTGCCGATCCCCTCGGATAAGTTCTACTACAACGGCGGCAACGCCGACCCGAACGGCTCGAAGATCGGCTCGTGGTCGCTCGGCGCCTCCTACTTCTCCGGGCTCCACTACTTCCAGATCTTCCTGAACAACACCCGGGAGATCCACACCAACCTCTACGGCCCCGGCGGTCAGACGAAGAACCCCTTCGAAAACCGCGGAAACTTCTTCCTCGGCTTCAACCTCAGCCGCAAGTGGACGATCAAGGCCGGCTCCAAGAAGAACAAGAAGACCACGAAGGAGGCCAAGTGATGCGCGCCTCGACCTCGCTCGCCCCTCGCCCGCTCATCGCCCTCGCCGCCCTCGCGCTCGTCGCCGGCTGCGGCGATCTCGAGCCCCTCGACACCACCGGTGGCGGCGGCTCGTCGACCGTCCCGCCGGACGTCCGCGCCGCCTTCGCCGGATCCTGCGCGACCGCGGGCTGCCACGACGCGGCTACCCACGCCGGCAACCTCTCGCTCGCCGACGCCGACCTCGACTCGCTGGTCGGCGCGCCCTCGAGCGCCGGGATCCCGATGGTGACGATCGGCGACATCGCCGAGTCCTACATCGCGATCAAGATGCTCCCGGACGACGTCCGCTCGTCGCTCGGGGTCGAGCGGGCCGGCGCCCGGATGCCGACGACCGGCGACTTCACCAACCCCAACAACCAGCTGATCCTCGCCTGGATCGCCGGCGCCGAGTTCCCGAGCGACACCGGCGACACCACCAGCGGCGGCGACGGCATGGTCACCTTCGCCGACGACATCTGGCCGCTCTTCGAGATGCGCTGCATCGCCTGCCACGGCGCCGCGCCGAGCGACGCGCTCAACGGCAACCTCTCGTTCACGATGGCCGACGCCTACGACAAGCTGGTCGGCGCGGCGTCGATCGACGTGCCGTCGATGAACCAGATCGAGCCGAACGACCCCGCGAACTCCTACACCCTCCACAAGCTCAAGAACACCCAGGCGACGGTCGGCGGCGCCGGCATGCAGATGCCGATCGGCGCGGCCCTCGACGACGCCGACATCCAGATGGTCGAGGACTGGATCAACGCCGGCGCGCCGATGTGAGGGCCGGAGGATGAGCGACGCGGAGGGCGAGCGCGGGCGAGCGCGGGCCCGCGCCCGGGTCCGCGGGCGGGTCCAGGGCGTCTACTACCGGGCGAGCAGCGCCGACGAGGCCCGCCGCCTCGGGCTCGTGGGCTGGGTCCGCAACCTCGCCGACGGGGGCGTCGAGCTCTGCGCCGAGGGGCCGCGGGCCGACGTCGAGGCGCTCCTCGAGTGGTGCCGGCGGGGACCGCCGGCGGCCCGTGTCGACGCCCTCGAGGTCGAGTGGATCGACCTCGAGCCGGACGGGCGCGCCGCGGGCTTCGTGATCCGCCGCGGCTAGGAGGGCCGCGTCGCGCTAGCTCGCCGGGGTCGGCGGGAAGTTGCGGTAGATGTCGCCGCGGTCCTGGTAGAGGTGCCAGAAGGACCCGGCGATCGCGTCGGGGTCGAGGCCGGAGTCGCCCTGGGCGAAGGCGGTCCCCTTGACCATCCCCATCACGACGATCGAGCCGACGAAGATCCCGTCGCCCTTGAGCGCGTGGTGGAGGACGCCGGTGAGCTTGTGCTGGGCCGCCTTGGCGACCCCGAGGCCCATCGTCCGCCACTGCGTGATCATCTGGTCGACCGGGTCGGCGTAGAAGGCGAAGCCGCCGCCGGTCACCAGGACCGCGGCCTCGCCCGCCTGCGCCCGGAGATCGGGGAGCGCCGCCTGGACCGCCGCGACCTCACCGACGACGCCGACGTCGAGGACCGCGCGGAGCTCCGCGGGATCGCAGGTCGTCAGGTCCCCGGCGGCGCCGCGGTAGGCGTTCCAGTGGATCACCGTGATCGGCCCGAGCGCGTCGTGGACCTCGCTCACCATCCGCTCGATCGCCGCGGCGTCGCCGAGGTCGCAGGGGAAGGCCTTCGCGGTCACGCCCGCGTCGGCGAGCGCCTGCACGCCAGCCGCGAGGCGCTCGGCGTTGCGGGCGACGAGCGCCACCTGGAAGCCCTCGGCGCCGAACTTGCGGGCGACCGCGGAGGAGATGCCAGGGCCGTAGCCACAGATCAGGATCGTCTTCGCCATGCGGCGGTTCTATCACGCCGCGGGCGCTCCGAGATCGCCGAGGCCCGGGGCCCGCGCCCCCCACGGAGGCGTCGCCGCCCTCCCCCAGCGCAATTCGGCCCGCCACGCCCGCGCCAGCAACACCTGCCCCTTTGGACAGGCTTCGCCGAGACCGCGCGCGTCCGAGCCGCTCAGGCGAGCTCGGGGAAGAAGCGCGCGCTCATCCGCTCGATCAGCGCCACAAGGTTGCGGTGGGAGCGGGCGATCTCGCGGACCGGGTGGTCGTAGGGCGGGCGGATGATGTTCCCGAGGTAGCCGAAGATCGTCGCGTCGACGGTGGTCGGCCGCTCGCCGAAGAAGAAGGGCTTCGAGTCGAGGTAGTCGGCGAGCGCCCCGAAGTCGGCGCCGGCGAGGATCAGCAGCTCGGCGGTGGTGTGGCGGCCGATCCCGTGGCCGTGCATCTGCCCGAGCACCTCATCCCGAAACTGATCGGTCCGGGCGTTCGCGTCGGCCGCGCTCATCTCGGGGTGGAGGAGGGCCGCCAGCGCCGGCCGGTGCTGCGGCCAGTTGGTCTCGCCGTAGCGCTGATCGACCATGTGCCAGTAGACCTGCTCCTTGAGGAGGCGGCGGAAGGCGATCGAGATCGCTCGGTGGACCTTGCTGAGCCCGGCGTCGGGATCGACGCCGAGGTCGCGGCGGAGGCGCTCGATGATCAGGGTCGAGTCGCCGAGCATCTCGCCGCGGTACTCGATGAAGGGGACCTTGCCCTTGGGGGCGTTCGCCATGTCGAGGCGGGTCGAGACCTCGTAGGGGATCTCGGCGAGGCGGAGCCAGGTCTCGAGCTTGGCGCAGGCGGGGGAGAGGCTGGGGAGGCCCCAGACCGCGGGGAGGGTGTGCAGCGTCAGGATCGGCTCGCTCGTCGCCATCGCTCCCGACCCTATCACCCCTGACGAACCGTGCGGCGCGCAAGATCGGCCGCGATCACCCGGCGCGGCCGCGCGCTCGATCGCCGACGTGGGGAGGTCCGCGCCCTCAGGCGCCGGGCTCGTGGCGCTCGACGAAGCGACGGATCAGGCGGTTGACCGCCTCCGGCAGCTCGCGGTGCACCCAGTGGTTGGCGTCGAGGTAGCGGAGCTCGAGGTCGGGGACGAAGTCACCGACGTTGTCGTAGAGGAGCGGCGAGAGGGCGAAGTCGCGGCGCGGGACGATCATCAGCGTCGGCACCTCGACGGGCGGCGGCGGGCCGACGACCTCGCGCCCGCGCACCTGGTCGGCGAGGCGGCGCCCGGCCTGGCGGTAGAGGCCGAGCATGCCGGTGGTGTCGGCGACGATCGTCTCGGGATCGACGCAGCTCGCGGCCTGCGAGGCCGGCACCCCGCCGCGTCGATGGGCGCGGATCGACTCGCCGAGGGGATCGCGGCGGAGCATCGCCTCGGCGAGGCCGGGGATCTGGAAGGCGAAGATGTACCAGGAGCGGCGGAGCTGATCGGCGACGAAGCGGAGATCGGCGAGGCTGTGTCGGCGCAGGCGCGCGCGGAGGAGGGCGCTGGCGTAGTCCGGGTGGGGGCCGGCGATCGCCGTGTAGGAGCGGAGGCGACGGGCGTGCTCCGGCGAGCTCGCCATGCTCCAGCCGAGCACCGCCCCCCAGTCGTGGCCGACCAGGTGAACCTGTCCCTCGGGACCGACGAGCGCGTCGATCACCGCGATGAAGTCGGGGAGCACCCGGGGGATCGAGAAGCCCTCGGGATCGGCCGGCGGGCTCGAGCGGCCGGCGCCCCGGAGGTCGAAGGCGGCGACCGGGTGATCAATCCCGAGGTCGGCGAGCTGGAGCTCCCAGGTGCGCCACGAGTCGGGGTAGCCGTGGACGAAGAGGATCGGCGCCCCGGGCTGCCCCGCCTGCGAGCGCCGGACGTGGAGGCGGACCTCACCGCTCTCCACCCAGAGGGTCTCGAGATCGTCGTCGCCGCCGCTTCGGCCCATCCCCGATCTATGCCACAGATCGCGGCCGATCGGCCCGCGCCGGCAATCGCTTCGCTGGCCCGACCCCCGGGGATCGTCGACGATCCCCCCATGTCCTCGCCGATCCGCCCCCCCGCGGTCGCCGGCCGCTTCTACCCCGGCGACGCCGCCTCCGTCGGCCGCGCGCTCGCCGAGCTGATCCCCGGCGACGTCGAGCCCGCCCCTGCCCTCGCGCTCCTGGCCCCCCACGCCGGCTGGGTCTACAGCGGCGCCCTCGCGGGCCGCACCTGGGCGCGGGCCGTGGTCCCCGACCGGGTGATCGTGATCTGCCCGAACCACACCGGCCGCGGCGACCGACGCTCGATCTGGAGCGCCGGCCGCTGGGAGCTCCCGGGCGGCGGCCTCGAGGTCGACGCCGCGCTCGCCGAGGCGATCCGCCGCCACGCCGGCCTGGTCGCCGACGAGGCCGCCCACCGCTTCGAGCACGCGATCGAGGTCCACCTCCCCTTCGCCCGCGCCCGCAACCCCGACGTCACGATCGTCCCGATCTGCCTCGGCGGCCTCGGGGTCGACGAGTGCCGGGCGATCGGCGAGGGGATCGCCGCGGCGATCCGCGAGGTCGGCGAGCCGACGCTGATCGCCGCCAGCAGCGACATGTCCCACTACATCCGCGCCGACGAGGCCCGGGTCCTCGACCGCCTCGCCCTCGACCGCCTCCTCGCCCTCGACCCGGTCGGCCTCTACGAGACCGTGCGCCGCCGGCAGATCTCGATGTGCGGCTTCATCCCGGCGACCGTCGCCCTCTTCGCCGCCCTCGCCGAGAACGCGCGGGAGGCCGAGCTGGTCGGCTACACCAACTCGGGAGAGGTCAGCGGGGACTTCGAGCGGGTGGTCGGCTATGCCGGGGCGATCATCCGCTGAGGGGCGGGGCGAGCGAGCCCCGCCGCCTCAGTAGTGCCAGGGGAACTTGTGGAAGTCCGCGTCGCGCTTCTCGAGGAAGGCGTCGCGCCCCTCCTCGGCCTCGGCTGTCCCATAGGCCAGGCGGGTCGCCTCGCCGGCGAAGAGCTGCTGGCCGACCAGGCCGTCGTCGACCAGGTTGAAGGCGAGCTTGAGCATGCGGATCGCCGTTGGGCTCTTGCCGTTGATCGCGTCGGCCCAGGCGATCGCGGTCGCCTCGAGCTCGGCGTGGGGGACGACCTCGTTGACCATCCCCATCTCCTTGGCCTCGTCGCCGGAGTAGGTGCGGCCGATGAAGAAGATCTCGCGGGCGCGCTTCTGACCGACCATCCGCGCGAGGTACGCAGATCCATAGCCGGCGTCGAAGGACGCGACGTCGGCGTCGGTCTGGAGGAACTTCGCGTGCTCGCGGCTGGCCAGGGTGAGATCACACACCACATGGAGCGAGTGGCCGCCGCCGACCGCCCAGCCGGGGACGACGGCGATCACGACCTTGGGCATGAAGCGGATCAGCCGCTGCACCTCGAGGATGTGGAGGCGACCCAGGCGGCCGGGGTCGATCCCCTCGGCGGTCTCGCCCTCGGCGTAGCGGTAGCCGTCCTTGCCGCGGATCCGCTGATCTCCGCCCGCGCAGAAGGCCCAGCCGCCGTCCTTCGGTGAGGGGCCGTTGCCGGTCAGGAGCACGCATCCGACCGCCGAGAGCTGGCGCGCGTGATCCAGGGCACGGAAGAGCTCGTCGACCGTCCCCGGGCGGAAGGCGTTGCGGACCTCCGGGCGGTTGAAGGCGATCCGGACGGTCTTTCCGCCGCGGTGGCGGTGGTACGTGATGTCGCGGAGGGGGCCGAGATCCTGGATCGCGGTCCACTCCTGGGGATCGAAAATTTCGGAAACCATGGGCTCTCCTGCGCCCGACGAGGTTTGCCGTCGGGCGGGCAACGCCCATATATAGTCGCCGCCGCCCCGCATCAATGACCTCGCCCGCCCAACCGCAGCGCTCCCCGCCGCAGCCCCCCGCGAACGCCGCTCGCGTCGAGGGCGTCGACGCCTGGGAGTACCTGCCGCTGGCGGCCGAGGCCGAGGTCGCCTTCGTCTGGGCCCACGGCGATCTCACGCTCGTCGCCCTCGGGATCGCCGACGACGACGCGGCGCTGGCGGGCGCCGGCTGGCCCGCGCGGGTCGGCGGCCGCTCCTTCGACGGCGGCCCCGGCGAGGGCGAGTGGGCGGGCTGGCCCGGCGCCTGGCGGATCCGTCCGCGGACAATCTACGCGGCCCGGCGCCCCGGCGAGGTCTGGCGCCTCGGCGATCCCTTCGCGCCCGGGGATCGCGGGGGACGGCCGCCCGCCCCCCTCGCCCCCTGGGCGCCGCTCGCCGCCGACGCCTTCGCGCCGCTCGAGGGGCTCGATCAGTGGATCGCCGCGACCCGCCGCGCGAGCGCGGCGATCGCCGACGGCGCGGCCGAGAAGATCGTCCTCGCCCGCCGCGAGGTCGCCCGCTGCCCCGGCGTCGGCGCCCGCGGGCCCGCGCTCCTTCCTGTCCTTCGGGACAGCAACCCCGAGGCCGTCACCTTCGGGATCAAGCTCGGCGCCGACACGGGATGGTTCGTCGGCGCGACCCCCGAGACCCTGGTCGCCCAGGAGGAGGGCTGGCTGAGCACCGAGGCGCTGGCGGGGACCAGCGCCGAGGGCCCCGAGGGGCTCGACAACCCGAAGGAGCGGGCCGAGCAGGCGTGGGTGGTCCGCGGGATCGAGGAGGCGCTGCGGCCGGTGAGCCTCGGCCTCGAGCGCCTGGGCCCGGTGGCCAAGCGCGCCGGCCACCTCTACCACTGGCAGACCCGCTTCCGCGGCCGGGCCGCGCCGGGGCACGGGATCTTCGACCTCGCCGACCGCCTCCAGCCGACCCCGGCGGTCGGCGGCACCCCGCGGGCGGCGGCCCTCCGCTTCATCGCCGAGAACGAGCCCCACGGGCGCGGCTGGTACGCCGGCGCGGTCGGCTGGGAGGACCGCGCGGGCGACGGCCACGCGGTCGTCGCCCTCCGCTCGGCGCTCCTCCGCGGCGATCAGGTCCACGTCTACGCCGGCGCCGGGATCGTCGACGGCTCGGAGCCCGAGCGCGAGTGGGCCGAGACCGCGGCCAAGCTCGAGATCTGCAAGCGCGCCCTCGCCCGCGCCGGGAGACCTGGCCGATGAGCCAGCTCCTCGCGGCCGAGGAGGCCGAGGAGGCCCGCGCCGGGGGAGCTGACCGATGAGCCAGGCGGAATTCGTCGGCGAGCTGGTCGACGCGCTCGCCCAGGGCGGCGCCCGGCGGGCGATCGTCTCCCCCGGCTACCGCTCCGCCCCGCTCGCGCTCGCGCTCGAGGCCCACCGGGGGATCGCGGTGCGGGTCGTCGTCGACGAGCGCGCGGCCGCCTTCCACGCCCTCGGCCTCGCGCGCGCGAGCGGCGAGCCGGTGATCCTCGCCTGCACCTCCGGCAGCGCCGCCGCCAACTACCTGCCGGCGGTCGTCGAGGCCCACCGCGCCCGGATCCCGCTGATCCTCCTCACCGCCGATCGCCCGCCCGAGCTCCAGCGCGCCGGCGCGCCGCAGACGATGCCGCAGCGCCACCTCTTCGCAGACTTCGTGGTCTGGGCCGACGAGCTCGCGGAGGCGCCGAGCCTCGACGCCGACCTCGCGCGGCCGCCCTGGGGCGCGCGGATCGCCCAGGCGCTCTGGGCCGCCTGCGGCGAGGCCGGCGGGCCCGTGCACCTCAACCTCCCGCTCCGCAAGCCGCTCTTCCCCGAGGCCGCGCCGCCGCCGAGGGCCGCCCTCCCCCGCCTCCACCGCGGGCGCCGCGGGCTCGATCCGGCGAGCGCGGCCGCGATCGCCGGGCGCTTCGCCGCCGCCGAGCGGCCGGTGATCGTCGCCGGACCGATGATCCGCGACCTCGCCGAGGAGACCGGTGCGGCGATCGCCGCCCTCGCGGAGCGCTCCGGCTGGCCGCTGATCGCCGACGTCCTCGCCCCCTGCCGCGCCGCCGGGATCCAGCGCGGCGACGCGATCGCCCGCCGGGCCGACCCCGGGGAGCGGGCCGACGCGATCCTCTGGTTCGGCGACGCGCCGGTCTCGGCCGCGCTCCTCCGCTGGATCGGCGGATCGACCGGGCCGGTGATCCAGGTGCTCGAGGGCGGCGAGTGGCGCGACCCGAGCTTCCGGGTCAGCGACGTCGTCGCCGGCGATCCCGCGGCCGTCGCCGCCGCGCTCTCGCTCCCGCCGGCGGACGAGGCCTGGCGGGCGCGCTGGCGCGGGGCCGAGGCGGCCGCCGACGCGGCCCTCGCCGGCGCCGGCGCGGCCGGCCGCTGGGAGGGGCCGATCATCGACCTGGCGATGCGGACATGGCCTGGACAACATGTCCATGTGGCCAACTCGACGGCGATCCGCGACGTCGACGCCTTCGCGCGCCTGCGCCCGGGCGCGCGGGTCCTCTGCAACCGCGGGGTCAACGGGATCGACGGCACCCTGGCGAGCGCCGCCGGCGAGGCCGCGGCCCTCGGCCGCCCGCTCCTGGCGATCGTCGGCGACCTCGCGCTCGCCCACGACGTCGGCGCGCTGATCCACGCCGCCGATCCCCGCCTGGTGGTCCTGGTGATCGACAACGGCGGCGGCCAGATCTTCCGCCAGCTGCCGATCCGCGAGCACCCCGCCTTCGACCCCCTCTTTGAGACCCACACCCCGATCGAGATCGCCGCGCTCGCGGCCGCGGCCGGCTTCGCCCATGTGCGGGCGGACGACGACGCGGCCCTGGTCGCGGCCCTCCGCGCCGCCCACGAGCGCGGGCGGACGATCGTCGAGGTGAAGATCGATCCCCGGGCCGCGGCGGCGGCCCGCGACGCCTTCTGGAGGTCCTGGACATGAGCGATGAGCGGCCGCAGGGCGCGGCGATCTGGTTGCAGGCGATCCGCCCGCGCACCCTCTCGGCCGGCGTCGCGCCGGTCCTCGTCGGGGCCGCGCTGGCGGCCGCCGACGGCGTCTTCCACCCGCTCGCCGCCCTCTTCGCGCTGGCCGGCGCGCTCGCCCTCCAGATCGCCACCAACCTCCACAACGACTACGAGGACTTCGTCCGCGGCGCGGACGGGCCCGATCGCGTCGGCCCGCGGCGGGCGACCGCCGAGGGCTGGGTCGCGCCGGCGACCGTCCGCCGCGCGGCCCTCGCGACCTTCGGCGCGGCGATCGTCCTCGGGATCTACCTGGTCGCCCGCGGCGGCTGGCCGATCGTCGCCCTCGGCCTCGCCTCGGTCGCCGCCGGCTACGCCTACACCGGCGGCCCGCGGCCGCTCGCATACGTCGGCCTCGGCGATCTCTTCGTCCTGATCTTCTTCGGCTTCGCGGCGGTCGTCGGCACCTACTACGTGCAGTCGCTGACCACCTGCGGGGCCGCCTGGTGGCTCGGGCTCGGCGTCGGCGCGCTGGCGACGGCGATCCTCGCGGCCAACAACCTCCGCGATCGCCGGAGTGACGCGGCCGCCGGCAAGCGGACGCTGGCGGTCCGCTACGGCATGGGATTCGGCCGCCTCGAGCATGCGGCCTGCCTGGTGATCGCCCTGGCGGTGACGATCCCGACCGCGCTCGCCGGCCACCCCGGGGCGCTCCTCGGCCTCCTCGCGGCGCCGCGGGCCCGCGTCGTCGGTCGCAACGTCTTCGCCCGCGAGGGCGCCGCGCTCGGCCCCTCGCTCGGCGAGACGGCCCAGCTCCTCGCGCTCTACGGCGCCCTCGTCAGCGCCGGCCTCCTGATCGAGGCCGCGCTCCGGTGAGCGACGATGGGGCCGCGGATCGTCAGCGCCGAGCTCGAGCCGATCATCGGCGACGCCGGGATGATCCTGTCCATTTGGACAGATGATGGCGTCCGCGGCCGCGGCGAGGCGGTGACCCGCGCCGGCTTCGCGCCGCCCCTCGCGGCCCTCGAGGCCGCCGCCCGCGGGCTCCCCGGGGCGCTCCTCGGCCGCTCGCTCGCCGACCTCGCGGAGGCCGAGGCGCTCGCGGAGGACGCGTGTGAGGGAGCGCCGGGGCCGCTCCGCTTCGCCCTCGAGGGCGCGCTCCTCGACCTCGTCGGCCAGCGCGAGGGTCGCGGTGTCGCCGCGCTCCTCGCCGGTCCGGAGGGGCCCGCGGCGGCGATCGAGCGGAGCGCGCTCCTGGTCGGCGACGACGCGGACGCGCTCGCCGGCGAGATCGAGGCCCTCCGCGCCGCCGGCTTCGGCACCTTCAAGATCAAGGCCCGCGGCCCCTGGCCGGCGGCGCAGGGGCGGGTCCGCCGCGCCCGCGCCCTCCTCGGCCCCGAGGCGGCGCTGCGGGTCGACTGCAACGGCTCGATGCCGGCCGCCGACGCGCCGGCGCTCCTGGGCGCGCTCGCGGAGCTCGACCTCGACTACGTGGAGGAGCCGGTCGCCGGCCTGGCGCCGGCGGGCTGGCGGGCCCTCGCGGGCGCCGGCGTCCGGCTGGCGATCGACGAGTCGGCGACCGACCCGCGGGCCTGGCGGGCGGCCCTCGACGGCGACGCGGCCGCGGTGGTGATCGTCAAGCCGGCCTTCGTCGGCCTCCTCGCCGCCCGCCAGCGGATCGCCGAAGCGCGCGCCCGGGGCGTCGAGGTCGTGATCACCAGCGCTCTCGAGGGCGCGCTCGGGGTCGCGGCCGCGGCTCACCTGGCCCTTGCGACAGCCACCTCTGCGCCCGCCGGGATCTCGGCCCGCGCCGCCGCCTGGCTGCCGGCGTGGCTCGATCGACAGGCGCCGCGGATCACCGCACCGACCGCCGCGGGGCTCGGGGTCGCAGGAGGCGAGGGATGATCGATCCCCTGGCGATCCCCCACCCGCTCGCCGCGTTCGCCCGCGCGCGCCCGGATCACCTCGCGCTCCGCCACCGCGGCGTCGACCGGGATCGCGGCCCGGCGCCGACCTGGAGCGCCGCCGAGCTCCTCCGCGCGACCCAGCCGCTCGCCGGGCGCCTCGTCGCCGCGGAGCTCGGCCCCGGCGATCGGATCGCGGTCGTCGGCCGCCCCTCGCCAGCGTGGGTGATCGCCCTCCACGCGATCGGCTGGATCGGCGCCTCGCTGATCGCCGTCGACCCTGGCGAGCCCGCGGAGGAGCGCGCCCGTCGGGGCGCGGAGGCGGCCGCCTGGCTGGTCCTCGAAGGCGGCGAGGCGCCGACCTCCGCGCGCTGGATCCTGACGCTCGACGACGCCACGCTCCGCCCGACGACCACCTCAACATCCCCGCCCGAGCGCCCCTGGCCGCTCACCGAGGAGCGCGCGATCCTCTTCACCTCGGGCTCCACCGGGCGGGCGCGGCCGGTCGCGCTGACCACCGCGCAGCTCCTCTTCGGCGCCCTCGGCGGGGCGATCCACCTCGGCCATCACCGGGGCGACGCCTGGCATGCCTGCCTCGCCCCCTGGCACGTCGGCGGCCTGATGATCCCCCTCCGCACCGCCTGGCTGCAGACCACCCTCGACCTCGCCGCGCGCTTCGACCCGGCGGCGATCGACGCGGGGATCGACGCCGGCGAGATCACCCAGATCTCGCTGGTCCCGGCGATGCTCCGCCGCCTCCTCGAGCGCCGCGGCCGGCGGCGCTTCCCGGCGACCCTGCGCTGGATCCTCCTCGGGGGGGCGGCCGCCGACGAGGCTGACATCGCCGCCGCCGAGGCCCTCGGCGCGACCGTCTGCCCGAGCTGGGGGATGAGCGAGGCGGCCGCCCAGATCGCCACCCGGGCCCCCGACGCGCCGCGGCTCCCCGGCGTCGTCGGTCCTCCCCTCCCCTTCGCCCGGGTCGACGCCGATCCCGACGAGGGCGGACGCCTCCGCGTCCGCGGCCCCCAGGTCGCCGGCGAGCTCCGCACCCTCGATCGTGGAATGATCTGTCCCGATGGTCAGGTCACCGTCAGCGGCCGCCTCGATCGGGTGGTGATCAGCGGCGGCCGCAACATCGACCCGGCGGCGGTCGAGCGGGTGATCGCCGCCCACCCGGCGGTCGCTCAGGTCCACGTCCGCGGCCTCGACGATCGCCGCCTCGGCCAGCGCCTGGTCGCCTTCGTCGCGCCGCGCGCGGAGCCGCCGGCGGGCGCCCGCGACCTCGGGCGCTTCGCCGCCGCCCGCCTCCACCCCCACGATCGCCCGCGCCTCTGGGCGCTGGTCCGGGCGATCCCGACCGGGGCCGCCGGCAAGGTGAGCGCCCAGGTCGGCCAGCTACTCGCCGCCCGCCTCGAGGCCGAGCTCGCCGAGGCGGGCGAGGAAGGCCGGCGGCGCGGCGATCGGCCGGAAGCGGGCGAGGTCGACGAACGCGTGCACGTGCTCGACGCTGGCGTGCCGGAGATCGTCGGCCCCCTCGATCGCGAAGCGCACCCGCAGGCGCCCGCTCCCGTCGAGGGCGACGCCGGCGATCCGCACGAGGAGGCGATCGCCGAGGCGCGCCGGCCGGCGGAAGTCGGCCTCGGCGTGGATCAGCGGCAGCCCCCAGCCAGACCCGGCCATCGCGTCGAACCAGCGGGGGCCGAGCGCGGCCGCCAGGACCTCCTCCCAGGCGTGGTGGCAGAGCTCGAAGAAGCGGCTAAAGAAGACGACGCCAGCGGCGTCGACCTCGCTGAAGCGGACAACGTGGACGTGGGGATCGATCATCATCAAGACGAGCCGGCGAGCGACACGCTAGGCCGGCGCGCCCCCGACCGCAAGGCGCGGGCGACGGAGTGACCATGCAGGACGAAGACCTCCAGGACCCGCGCGAGGGCCCGCTCCCCGACCCCGGCCCCCTCGGCAGCGGGGCGATGTTCGATCAGATCGCCCGCCGCTACGATCTCCTCAACCGGGTGATGAGCCTGGGCCTCGACGTCCGCTGGCGCCGCGCCCTCGCCGACGCGCTCCTCCGCGAGGCGCCGACCGGCGGCGAGCTCCTCGACGTCGCCACCGGCACCGCCGACGTCGCCCTCGCCCTCGCCGAGGCCGCCCCCTCGCTGCGGGTCGTCGGCGTCGATCCGAGCGCGGGGATGCTCGCGCTCGGCCGCGAGAAGGTCGCGGCCGCGGGCCTCAGGGATCGGATCGAGCTCACTCAGGGCGACGGCCAGGCGCTCCCCTTCGCCGACGACCGCTTCGACGCCGCCTGCGTCTCCTTCGGGATCCGCAACTTCCCCGACCGCCTCGCCGGCCTCCGCGAGATGGTGCGGGTCACCCGTCCCGGCGGACAGGTCGCGGTGCTCGAGCTCGCCGAGCCCCGCGAGGCCGGGCTCCTCGGCGCGGCCGCCCGCGTCCACGTCCGCCACGTCGTCCCCCGCCTCGGGGCGCTCCTCTCGGGCTCGCGGGAGTACCGCTACCTCCAGCGCTCGATCGCGGCCTTCCCGGCGGCCCGGGAATTCGTGGCGATGATGGAGGAGGCCGGCCTCACCCGCGTCGAGGCCCGACCGATGACCTTCGGCGCGGTCGTGCTCTTCACCGGCTTCGTCCGCTAGCCCCGTCGACCGTCGACCGTCGCCTGGAGCGCGCCGCCGGCGAGGATCCACCCCGCGAGGATCAGGCTCCACGCGAAGTGGCCGATGAGCCAGGCGACAAGGACCCAGGCGGCGGCGGATCCCGGCGGCGCGCCGACGCCGGCGACGACCATCGCTGCCAGGGTCAGCGCGAGCGCGACGAGGTTCCGCGGGGCGAAGCCGGGGGCGAAGCGCGCCCGCGCGACCAGGCGGAGGCCGGGGGCGTGGCCGAGGAAGCCGACCAGCGCGAGCTGACCCTTCGACCATGTTCTCCGGACGACGCTCATCGGCCGCCGCCGAGGAGGGCCCCGAGCACCGCCTTCGAGGCCGGGCGCTGGGCCTCCTCGCGGCCGAGCTGATCGGCGGCGACGATCGCCAGGAGGAGGCCCCAGGGATCGGCGGAGGCCATCGCCGCCTCGTCGAAGGCGCCGCGCTCGGCGAGGCCGCACGCCTCGTAGAGGAGGCGCGCCTTGTCGGCCGGATCGGCGACCGCGACCCGCTGGAACGCGACCACCCCGCCGGCGCACGCGCGATCCCAGGCCGCCTGGCCCTCGGCGGCCATGATCTCCCGCGAGACCACCACCGGGCGCTCCTGGGGCGGGACCTCGGCGAAGTCGCGGAGCGCCCGGCCGAGGAAGTCCGGGAAGCCCTCGACCTCGGCGAGGCCGGCCGCGGCGATCCGCGCGGCCTCATCCGGCGGCCGGCCCTCGAGGCGCTCGGCCAGGGCGGCGAGCTCGGGGCCCTCACGCGCGGCGGGAGGCGGCTCGGGGGGCGGCTGGGGGGTCGGCGCGTCGGCGACCTGCGGCGCCGCGGCCGGCGCGGGGGCGGTCGCCTCGGCCAGCGGCTTCGGCTGCGGCTTCGGTTTGGGTGGTGTGCAGCCGACGACCGCCGCCGCCAGCACAACGAGGGTGAAGGCGCGCATCGCCGCGAGGGTACCCGATGGTCCGCGCGCGACCAAGCGCGCTGCCGGGCCGCGGAGCCGACGCCCGTCGGGCCACCTCCGCTAGCGTCACTGTCGCGGCGCTAGCGCCCGCGGATCCAGCTCATGACTCGCAGCCCCGCCGGCAGGACGACCACCGACGCGACGAGGCAGAGGGTCATCCCGCTCGCCGCGGTGAAGCCGAGCGAGTAGAGCCCGAGGTGATCGGCGAAGACCATCCCGCCGTAGCCGAGGACGGTGGTCAGCGTGGTCATGAAGATCGCCCCGCCGGTCTCGCGGAGCACCACCCCCATCCGCGAGCCCTCGCGGAAGCGGTGGAGGATGTGGACCGCGTCGTCCTGGCCCATGCCGATGAGGAGCGGAAACGCGATCACGTTGAAGAAGTTGAGCTTGTAGCCGAGGAGCCAGAGGAGCCCGCCGAGCCAGGCGAGCGCGAGCGCGACCGTCGAGAGGATCACCAGCGCCGCCCCGATCCCGCGGAACAAGATCAGGGCGATGAGGACGAGGACGCCGCTCGAGAGGGCGATCACCAGGGGCCCGTCGCCGCGGATCGTGTCGACGATCTCGGGGATCACGAAGAACGACGCGGCGACCGGCGCCGGCCCCTCGCGGGTCTCGATGTCGAGGTAGGCGTCGTAGATCTTCTTCGAGTTCCGGTAGTCGGCCTTCGCCCCCTTGGTCCAGAAGACGACGAAGCGGCCGAGGACCCCGGCCTCGTCGGTGAACTGGACCCGCACCCACTCCGGGAGGTCGGCCGCGGAGATCGGCGCGTCGACCTCGAGGTAGGGCTCCCAGCTCTTCAGGCGCGCCTGGTCGGCGTCGCTGAGGACCCCCGACTTCTCCTTGATCCGCCGGCGGATGTCGCGGATGACGGCGAGCTTCTCCTCCTGGAGCTCGGGGACGTAGGAGAAGACCGACGCGAGGTCGTGGAGGCGATCGTGCATCGTCACCAGGCGCTCGCCGGGGTAGCGCGCGAGGAGGCCCGCGACCTCGGGGTCGAGCGCGCGGTGCTGGCGGGCGCGCTCGGCGAGGGCGACGAAGGCGGGATCGCGGAGGTCGTCGTCCTCCTCGTCGATCATCGAGTCCTCGTCGTCCTCCTCGTCCGCGTCCGCGTCCGCGCCTCCGGTCGCGGCGGCCGCGAGCGGCCGCCCGCAGGCGTCGATCGCCGGCGGCAGCGGGAGCGCGCCGCCGCCCGCGAGGATCGCCACCTCGTCGGCGCTGAGGCGGTGGAGGGCCGCGAGCTGGCGGTGGACGTCGAGGGTCCCCGCGAGATCGTCGGTGAGCGCGACCGCCGGGGCGAGGGTCGTGTTGCGGCCGACCGCGTCGCGGAAGGGCTCGTGGCCCTCGCGGGGGCGCTCCTTCTTCGGCCGCACCGGCTGGTCGAGGCGGCCGAGGTCGTACTCGAACTCGAGGTCGCCGAGGCGCGAGGCCGCCGCGCCGCCGATCACGAGACCTGTCCCAAGGACCAGGATCGCAAGCCAGGGCACGGGGCCCCGCCCGGAGGGCGCCGGCGACCTCGCCTCCGGCGCCGGCTCCACGGTCGCCCGCGCCGGCGCGGCGTGGCTCCGCCAGGGCCGCCAGCGCTCGAGGATCACCATCAGCGCCGGCATCACGACGATCGCCCCGAGGAGCGAGAGGAGGACGCCGACGCCGGCGACCACCCCGAACTGCGAGAAGCCGCGGAAGTCGGCGACCACCAGGAGGAAGCAGGTGAGCGCGGTGCTGAGGCCGCCCGCCAGGGTCGAGAGCGCGGTCGTCGAGAGGGTGACGGCGATCGCGTCGGCGAGCTCCCGGCCCCGCCGCCGCTCGTCGCGGAGGCGGGCGAGGACGTGGATCCCGAAGTCGATCCCGAGGCCGAGGAGGACGACGAAGATGAACGCCGAGACCAGGTTGAGCTCGCCGTAGACCACCCGCGCGAAGCCCAGCGCCGACGCGACCGCGATCAGGAGCGGCAGGAGGACCAGGGCGATCGCCCGCGCCCCGCGGAAGTAGAGGGCGAGCGAGAGCATCAGGAGGCCGACGACGAGCGCCGAGCCGCGGACGATGTCGCGCGAGAGGCCGCCGACCCGCCGGCTCTGCTCGGCGTAGGAGCCCTCGATCCCGATCGTCATCTCCGGGTGGAAGGCGCGGGGGTCGAGGGACTCGGCGAGCTCGCCGACCTCGGCGAAGAGCTGGCGGGCGAAGGCGATGTCGGTGTCGGGCGCGACCGGCCGCGCCTTGATCACCACCAGGCGCCCCTCGTCGGTCTCGTAGTACTCCGGGAGGCGGGTGTCGAGCTCGTAGCGCCCGCGGAGCTCCTCCTCGCTGAGCCCGGCGTCGGCGGCCGCGACCGCCTCGGCCTCGTCCTCGGGGAAGAGCGCCATCTCGCGGCGGACCTCGGCGCGGATCCGTTCGATCACCCGGCAGCGGAGATCGAGGAGGTCCTCGAGGTCGGCGTAGAGGAGCGCGCTCCGCTCGAAGAGCTCGCGGTCGAGGTGGAAGAGGACGTAGCGGAGCTCGGCCCGCTGGCGGAGCGCGTCGGCGAGGAGCGCCCCGAAGCGGAGGTTGGCCTCCCGCGACGGCGATCGGACGGTGACGTAGAGCTCCGACTGGTTGCCGAGGCGCTCGCTGAGCGCGTCGATCCGCGCGGTCGAGCGGGCGTCGTCGGGGAGGAGCGCGCGGAGCTGCTGATCGATCCGGAGCTGGAGCGCGAGCGCGAGCGCGAGCGCGCCGACGACGAGCGCGGCCACGAGGATCCGCCAGGGTCGCCGGACGATCAGGCCAGCCAGGCGTTCGGCCGGCGCGCGGATCTGGGGCCGCTCATCGCTCATCGAGGTCCGAAAGGCTCTACGCGGAGCGCCCCGGGCGACGCAAGCTCAAAGGTGAGCCGCCGGGCCGCCGGCTGCCCGCGCCCCCCTGACCGGCGGGCCGCCCGACGCCCGAGGCGCGATTTCTCGGCCTTGTGCGGCCCCATCTGCGCTCGCTAGCCTGGGTGCATGAAGATCTGGATGGTGGTGGTGATGGTCGCCTCGCTCGCGGGGTGTGGGGCGAACCCGGAGGACATGGCCGGATCGATCCGCAAGGCGAAGATCGACGGCCCGACGAAGATCGACGGCGCGACCAAGCTTCAGGTCAAGGACGGGGTCCGCAAGGTCGACGGCCCGCTCGCGTCGAAGGGCGACGGCGGCGGCGGCGACCCGGGGGGCGACAACTGTGCGGAGGGCTACGTCCCCTGCGGCACCGGCCCTTGCTGCCACGCGGCGACCGAGCGCTGCGGCGACGGCACCTGCCACCCGCGCGACGAGGGCGGCGACGGCGGCGACGGCGGCTCGAAGGAGGGCGAGGTCCAGACCGCCGAGATCTCGGGCGGGATCCGCTAGCAGGGGGCCTGCGCCCGCCCGGGCGACGGTCCCCGCGCGACGCGACCGCGGAGGGCGGTCTCGCGGACCCTCTCCGGGCGACGTAGCCTGCGGAGGCGCGACGCCAACCGCGTCCCGCGCCTCCCCACGGACACAAGGACATGTCTTCATAGACATGTCCTTATGAACATGACAAAGATCCCTCAGTAGCCGAGGCGCGCGAGCACCTTCTCGGTGACCTTCGGGATCCCGCCCGGCGGGCGCTCGCCGGCGGCGATCCACATCATCCCCGCGGGCGCAGGCGCCTCGCCGAGCGCCCGCGCGGTGCAGGGCCAGAGCTTCCACACCCGGTGGGAGAAGACGTGCTTCACCGGCTCCTCCGACCCCGGCGCCTCGGCGACCTGGCGGACGGCGACCCCGGTCGCCGCCTTGATCGCCGCCGGCCGCGGCTTGGCGCCGGCGCGGGCGATCAGGGGGAGGCACCAGAGGCCGGCGAGGAGCCCCTCGCTCGGCCGCCGCTCGACCAGGATCTTCCCCTTGCGGACGATCGCCACCGCCCAGAGCTGGTCCTCGGGCGCGGCCGCCTTCACCTTCGGCGCCGGGATCGTCTGGCTCAGGCCCTGCGCCCGCGCCTGGCACATGGCCGCCACCGGGCAGGCGTCGCAGCTCGGGCGCTGCGGGGTGCAGACGGTCGCGCCGAGCTCCATCAGCGCCTGCGCGAGGATCCGCGGCGAGCCAGCGCGGAGGATCGCCTCGGCCCAGCGCCAGTGCGCCTCGGCGTCGGCGCCCTGGAGGCGGGGATCGGTGATCGCCCGGATCCGCGAGAGCACCCGGGCGACGTTGCCGTCGACCAGCGGCACCGGGCGGTCGTGGGCGATCGACGCGATCGCCCCGGCGGTGTAGCGGCCGACCCCGGGGATCGCCCGCAGGCCCTCGCCGGTCGCCGGCACCTCGCCCGCGAGCTCCTCCACGACGTAGCGGGCGCCGCGGTGGAGGAGGCGGGCGCGGCGGTAGTAGCCGAGCCCGCTCCACGCCTGGAGGACGCTCTCCTCGTCGGCGGCCGCGAGCGCGCCGACGTCGGGGAAGCGCCCGAGGAAGGCGCGATAGTAGGCGCGGACCGTGTCGACCCGGGTCTGCTGCAGCATGATCTCCGAGACCCAGATCGCGTAGGGATCCCGGGTCCGGCGCCACTCGAGATCGCGCTGGTTGGCGACGAACCATGGCGAGAGCGCCTGCGCGAGGCGCTGCGCCAGCTCGGGATCGGGGGCGAGGTCGTTTCCGCGCACGGGGCCTCTATAGCCGAGGTGGCGCCCCAGGGCCACCGGCGCCGCCTCCCCGCCGTCGCTTCGCCCGGACGACGCCGGGTCGCGGACGAGGCCGACCCGCGCCCTCCGGTGCGCCGGCGATCGCCGATCGACCGACGCAGAGGTCACCACCGACGCCGGGTCGCGCGCGCGATCGACATGACCGTTGAGACATCTACGCCCGCGCGCTCTCGCCCGCGCGCAGGCGCTGCCCCTGCGGCGCTTGAGCCCGATGGCCGGGCTGTGCCAGCGTGCTCGGGTGGGGAGCGCACGGAGAGGGGGAGGGCCGCCGAAGCCGCCGCCGCCGAGTCGGGCCGTCGAGGTCGCCTTTGACATCGAGGTCGACGAGAGGCCGGCGCCAGCTCCAACTCCAGCTCCGGCTCCAGCTCCAGCTCCGGCCGCGACCGCGACCGCGAAGGCGCGGGGCGGCGGGCGCCGCATCGGCCACTTCGTGATCGGCGAGCCCCTCGGCCGCGGGCGCATGGGCGTCGTCTTCGCGGCCCACGACGAGCGCCTCGATCGCCAGGTCGCGCTCAAGATCCTCGCCGGCGATCGGAGCTCGCCCGCGGAGCGCCTCCGCCTCCTCGGCGCCGCCCAGGCGCTCGCCCGCCTCTCCCACCCGAACATCGTCGCCGCCCACGAGGCCGGCGAGATCGACGGTCAGATCTACCTGTCGATGGAGCTCGTCCATGGGGTGCCCCTTCCGACATGGCTCAAGAAGCAGCCACGTCGGTGGAAGGAGATCGTCCGGGTCTTCATCGCCGCCGGCCGCGGCCTCGCGGCCGCCCACGCCGCGGGGATGGTCCACGGCGACTTCACGCCGGGCGAGGTCCTGGTCGGCGACGACGGCCGCGTTCGGGTCACCGACTTCGGGCTGACGATCGCGGTCGAGGCGAGCGCCGGCGAGCAGGCCGAGCTCCGCCGCTCCGCCGCCCACCTCAGCCTGGCCGCGGTCGAGCCCGCCGGGACCCCGTGCTACATGCCGCCGGAGCGGCTCCGCGGCGGCGAGGCCGACGTCCGCGGCGACGTCTTCGCCCTCTCGGTCGCGCTCTTCGAGGCGCTCTTCGGCGCCCGCCCCTTCGTCGGCCGCACGGTCTCCGAGCGCCTCAGCGAGCTGATGAGCGCCCGGCCGATCCTGATCCCGCCGCAGCCGCGGATCCCGACCTGGCTCGACCGGGCGCTCCGCCGGGGCCTCGCCGACGATCCGCGCGCCCGCTTCCCGAGCGTCGACAAGATGGTCGCGGCGATCGATCCCGGCCGCCACCTCCGGCGACGCGTCCTCGCGATCGCCGGGGTCGGCGCGCTGGCGGTCGCCGGCGGCGCCCAGCTCCTCGCCTGGCAGGCGGCCAGCGCCCCCTGTGCCGACGCCCGTGAGGCGATCGCCTCGGTCTGGGGCGAGGGCCACCGCAGCGCCCTCGCCAGCGCCTTCGCGGCCGCGCCCCAGAGCCACGCCGAGGGGACCTGGTCGCGCCTCGAGCCCCGCCTCGACGCCTACGCGGCGTCGTGGGCCGAGGCCAGCGCCGAGGCGTGCGAGGCCGAGCTCCGGGGCGAGCGCGGCGACGGGCTCCACGAGCGCCAGCTCGCCTGTCTCGATCGCCAGCGCGGCGCCCTCCGGGCCCTCCGCGACGGCCTCGCCGAGCCCGATGAGCGGGCGATCAGCGCGGCCCTCCGGGTCGCCGCCGCCCTCCCGAAGATCAGCGCCTGCGCCGACCTCGACGCCCTCGCGGCCGCCGCTGCGCCGCCCAGGGAGCCCGCGCAGGTCGAGGAGCTCGCGGCGATCGAGGCGATGATCGCCGACGCCGACACCGCCCGCGCACTCGGTCACCCCGGCCAGGCGCTCGAGCTCTCGCAGCAGGCGCTCGCCCGCGCCCAGGCGCTCGACCACCTCCCGGGGCTCGCCCGCGCGACCGGCAGCCGCGGGCTCGCGCTCCTCGCCCAGAGCGGCGGCGACGACCCGGTGCCGGTCCTCACCGACGCGCTCTGGCTCGCCGACGCGGCCCGCGACGACGCGCTCCTCGCCGAGACGATGAGCGCGGCGATGATCGCCCTCGCCGACGAGGGGCGGGCCGACGAGGCCCGCGGCCACCGACGCCACGCCGACGCGGTGATCCTCCGCCGCGGCGATCGGAGCCCGGAGCGGCAGGTGCTCCTGCGGGGCCTCGCCGCCGCCGAGCTCGCGGCCGGCGACGCCGACGCGGCGATCCGCGAGCTCGACGAGGCGGTCGAGGTCGCCGAGGTGGTCGACGGCGCCCAGGCCCCCCAGGTCGCCGACGCCCTCGTCGCGCTCGCTCGAGGGCTCCGCGCGCGGGTCGGCAGCGGCGATCTCGAGCGCGCCCAGGAGGCGCTCACCCGCGCCCTCGAGATCGACGAGGCGAGCTACGGCGCCGACCACCCCGAGCTCATCGAGGTCCTCGGCGAGCTCGGGCAGACGGCGCTCCAGCGCGGTCAGGCGGCCGCGGGCTGCCCCCACCTCGAGCGCGCCCTCGAGATCGCCCTCAAGACGATCGGCGAGGATCACCCGACCACCCTCGGCACGACGATCCACCTCAGCCGCTGCCTCGCCGCCAGCGATCGCCGCGACGAGGCGGCGGCGATGATGAAGTGGGGGGCGGAGATCGCCCGCCGGGTCCACGGCGAGACCCACCCGCAGACGGTCAAGCACCTCCTCGAGGTCGCGGCCGCGAGGGCCGCGCTCGGCGATCACCAGGCGATCGTCGACACCCTCGGGCCCCTCGCCCCGGCCCTCCGCGAGCAGGGCGAGGAGCGGCGGGGCGAGGTGATCGCCGTCGAGCGCCGCCTCGCCGAGGCCTCGCTCGCGCTCGCCGATCACGCCGCCGCCGAGGCCAACGCGACCCAGGCGCTGGCCCTCCTCGGCGCCCCGGAGGCCCCCGCGGATCGCCGCGACACGGCCGCCCTCCGCTTCATCCTCGCGCGGGCGATCGCCGGCCGCGGCGGCGACGCCGACGAGAGCCGGGCGCAGGCCGAGGCCGCGCTCGCCGGCTACCGCGAGCTCGCCGAGCCAGCGGACGCCGACGCGATCGCCGAGATCGAGGCCTTCCTCGCCGAGGCGCCGACCTCGGGGAAGAAGAAGAAAAAGAAGAAAAAGAAGAAGCCGAAGAAGAAGGCCAAGAAGAAGAAAAAGTAGGCCTCGGCGGCGCCCCTCGGCGGCGCCGCGCCGATTCACCGGCCCGCGAGCCCGCCGAGCGGCGGCGCGAACGCGCTCGACAGCGACCCTCCGGTCGATGGAAGATCTCGGGGGCGTCCCCGCGTCGTCCTCGCACGGGGTTTTGTTTTCGCTCGAAGCCTGCTAGACGCCCTCGCACGGTCGACGCCGCCCCCCTGCCCTCTCCCATGTTTCGCAAGCGCGACACCCACATCCACTTCGTCGGCATCGGCGGCATCGGCATGAGCGGGATCGCCGAGGTCCTCCTCAACCTCGGCTACCGGGTGACCGGGACCGACCTCGCCGACTCCGAGACAACCCGCCGCCTGGCGGCGATGGGCGCGACGATCCATCGGGGCCACGACGCCGCCCACCTCGGCGACGCCGACGTGGTCGTCACCTCGTCGGCGATCCGCCCCGGCAACCCCGAGGTCGCGGCCGCGCGGGCCCAGCAGATCCCGGTGATCCCGCGGGCGGAGATGCTCGCCGAGCTGATGCGCCTCAAGCAGGGGATCGCGATCGCCGGCTCCCACGGCAAGACCACCACCACCAGCCTCGTCGCCACCGCCCTCCACGCCGCCGGCCTCGATCCGACGGTGGTGATCGGCGGCAAGCTCAACGCCCTCGGCTCCAACGCCCGCCTCGGCGCCAGCGACCTGATGGTCGTCGAGGCCGACGAGAGCGACGGCTCCTTCCTGATGCTCTCGCCGATGGTCGCGGTGATCACCAACATCGACGACGAGCACCTCGACCACTACGCGACCAGCGAGCGCCTCGACGAGGCCTTCCTCGGCTTCGCCAACCGGGTCCCCTTCTACGGCCTCGCGGTCGTCTGCGCCGACGACCCGCGCCTCGCCCGGCTGATCCCCCGCCTCCACAAGCGCTTCGTCACCTACGGCTTCGGCGAGGGCAACGACTACGTCGCCACCGAGGTCCGCCACGACGGCCCCAACACCCACTTCAAGGTGCGCGCCCGCGGCCGCGACCTCGGCGACTTCGTCGTCCACATGCCGGGGATCCACAACGTCCTCAACGCGCTGGCGACGATCGCCGTCGCCGACTTCCTGACGATCGAGCCCGCCCTCACCCGGCGCGCGCTCGCCGAGTTCCACGGGGTCCAGCGGCGCTTCACCGTCCGCGGCGAGGGCCGCGGGGTCCTCGTCGTCGACGACTACGGCCACCACCCGACCGAGATCGAGGCGACCCTCCGCGGCGCCCGCACCGGCTACGCCGAGCGCCGCCTCATCGCCGCCTTCCAGCCCCACCGCTACACCCGCACCCGCGATCACCTCGAGGCCTTCGCCGCCTCCCTCGACCAGGCCGACGTCGTCGTCCTCACCGAGATCTACGCCGCCGGCGAGCCGCCGATCGACGGGATCACGGTCGATCGCCTGGCCGCGCTCACCCGGGCCCGCCGCCCCGATCGACCGGTCTACGTCGAGCGCGAGCTGGCCGGCGTCGGCGATCTCCTCGAGCGCCTGAGCAGCGCCGGCGACCTCGTGATCACCCTCGGCGCCGGCTCGATCACCCGGGTCTCCTTCGACCTCGCCGACCGCCTCGGCGGCGGCGCCTCGCTCCGCGCATGAGCGACACCGGCGGCGGCGCGGCGCTCCTCGACGCCCTCGGCGAGCTCGGGGCCGACCCGGCGCTCGAGCTCGCGGTCGACGAGCCGATGTCGCGGCACACGACCCTGCGCCTCGGCGGGCCGGCCGATCTCTGGGCGCGGCCGGCGAGCGTCGCGGCCCTCCAGGGGCTCCTGGAGCGCGCCCACGCCCGGGCGATCCCGGTCACCTTCGTCGGCTCCGGCACCAACCTCCTGGTCCGCGACCGCGGGATCCGGGGGATCGTCATCAACCTCGGTCGCCTCAGCGAGGTCTCGCGCCCGGATCCCGACGGGCGCCCCGGCGTCGTCGAGGTCGAGGCCGGGGCGAGCACCGGCAAGCTCCTGACGGCGGCGGTCGAGTGGTCGCTCGGCGGCCTCGAGTTCCTCGGCGGCGTCCCCGGGAGCGTCGGCGGCGGGCTGGTGATGAACGCCGGCACCTACCTCGGCGAGTTCACGGACGTCGTCGCCGAGGTCCGCTCGCTCACCCGCCAGGGCGCGCTCATCCGCCGCGACCACGACGCCTGCGGCTTCCGCTACCGGGCCTCCGACCTCCCGCCCGACGAGGTCGTGATCGGCGCGACCCTGCACCTCCACCCCCGCGAGCGCGCGGCGATCGACGCCGACATCGCCGGCCTCCGCGAGCGTCGCCGCGCCCGCGAGCCGACCGGCGTCGCCAACTCGGGGTCGACCTTCAAGAACCCGCCGGGCGACTTCGCCGGCCGCCTCATCGAACAAGCTGGCCTCAAGGGCAGGCGGATCGGCGGCGCCTTCGTCTCGCCGAAGCACGCCAACTGGCTGGTGGTCGAGCGCGGGGCCCCCTGCACCGCCGCAGACCTCCTCGCGCTCGTCGAGGTCGTCCGCGCCCGGGTCGCGGAGGTCCACGGCGTCGCCCTCGAGCTCGAGCTCAAGGTGATCGGCGAGTGAGCGCGCGCCGCCGCGCCGCCGCCTGAGCCGCGCCGCCCCCCGAGCCGCTCGCCCGCCGAACGCGGCCCGCGGTCCGCTACCATGGAGGGTGGCGGAGACGCGGATGGGTGGGGATGACACGGCGACGAGCGACGGCGGTGATCCGACCGAGCGCACCGTCGTCACCGGCCCCGAGCCCGCGGACGCGGGCGCGTCGTCATCGCTGAGCCTCGCCTCGTCCGCCGACTCCGCCTCGCTCCTCGAGCGCCTCAGCCTTCCGCTCGCCGAGGTGATCAAGGTGCGCCTCCGCAAGAGCGGCGACGGCGGCCGGATCGGCCGCTACCTCGTCCTCCGCCTCCTCGGCGAGGGCGGGATGGGGGCGGTCTTCTCGGCCTACGACGACGAGCTCGATCGCAAGGTGGCGATCAAGCTCCTGCGCAGCGACGGACCCGCGGGGAGCCGCCTCGATCGCGCCTGGCTCCTCGCCGAGGCCAAGGCGATGGCCAAGATCTCCCACCCCAACGTCGTCCAGATCTACGACGTCGGCGAGGTCGCCGATCCCGGCGGCGATCCGGCGAAGGGCCAGATCTTCGTCGCCATGGAGCTGATCCGCGGGACCACCCTCGGCGCCTGGCTCCGCGAGAAGCGGCGGGGCTGGCGGGAGATCGTCGACCTCTTCATCCAGGCCGGCCAGGGCCTCGAGGCGGTCCACGCCGCCGGCCTCGTCCACCGCGACTTCAAGCCCCAGAACGTCCTGGTCGGCGAGGACGGGCGCGTGCGGGTCCTCGACTTCGGCCTCGCCTACCGGCCGATCGGCGAGGCGGCGATGGTCAGCGCCAGCGCCAGCCTCTCGGAGGGGACGCTGAGCCAGACCCACGCCGGCACCCCGGCCTACATGGCGCCGGAGCAGCACGACGAGCGCGAGGTCGACGCCCGCGCCGATCAGTTCGCCTTCGGCGTCGCCCTCCACGAGGCGCTCTACGGCGAGCGCCCCTTCGCCGGCCGCCACGCCCGCGAGATCGCGGCGGCGATCCGCGCCGACGAGCGGCGAGCGCCGCCGAGCGACGCCCGGGTCCCCGCCCACCTCCGCCGGATCGTCGACCGCGCCCTCCGCCCCCTCCCCGTCGATCGCTACCCGTCGATGACCTCGCTCCTCGCCGATCTCCGCGCCGATCCCTGGCGGACGTGGCGGCGCGTCGGCGCCCTCGTCGGCGTCGCCCTGGCGATCCTCACGCTCACCTACGTGATCGACGGCCAGCGGGCCGCCGCCGCCGCCCGCGAGGCCCTCGCCTGCGCCGGCGGCGAGGCCCGGATCGCCGAGGTCGACGACCCGGCGCGCCGCGATCGCGTGGCCGCGGCCTTCCGCGCGAGCGGCCTGGTCTACGCCGAAGACACATGGTCGAAGGTACAGGAACGATTCGACACCTACGAGGACGCCTGGGCGAGCGTCCACCGCCGCACCTGCGAGGCCCACCGCCACGACGAGCTCAGCGGCAACCTCTACGACCGGGCGAGCGCCTGCCTCGACGCCGCCCGCCGCGACCTCGGCGCGCTGGTCGACGTCTTCACCGAGGCCGACGCCGCGGTCGTCGAGCGGGCGATCAAGGCGAGCGAGCTCCTCCCGCCGGTCGCCCGCTGCGAGGACCGCGACGCGCTCCTCGCCCGGGTCGCGCCGCCCGAGGACCCGACGACCGCGAGCGCGGTCGAGGGCGTCCGCGGATCGCTCGCGCGGATCTCCGCCGAGCTCGAGACCAGCCACACCGAGCGCTGCGCCGAGATCGACGGGCTCAGCGAGCGGGCGAAGGAGCTCGCCTACGGCCCCCTCGTCGCCGAGGTCGCCGCCCACCGCTCGCGCTGCGCCGAGGTCAAGGGCGACTACGAGGCGGCCGTCCGGGCGATGCAGGAGGCGATCTACGCGGCGCTCGCGGCCGGCGACGAGCGCCTCGCCGCCAACGGTTACCAGCGCCTCGCCCACATCCTCGGCACCAAGCTCGGCCGCTTCGCCGAGGCCGAGCCCTGGATCCGCCACGCCGAGGCGCTGGTCGTCCGCCTCGACGACGACGAGCTCCTCGCCAAGGTCCTCCTCGCCAAGGGCGCGACCGACCTCGTCGCCGGCCGCCTCGACGAGGCCCTCGCCGCGTTCGAGGCCTCGCGCGACCTCTTCCGCCGGCGCTACGGCGATCGCCACTCCGGCGTGGCGATGGCGAGCAACAACATCGCGGTCGCCCACGCCCGCCTCGGCCACTTCGACGACATCGCCGTGAGCTTCAAGGCGGCGCTCGACGCCTCGCGCGAGCTCCTCGGGCCCGATCACCCGGACACCTTGATGATCGCCGGCAACCTCGGCGCCGCCTACTTCCAGGCCCGCGACTTCGAGCACGCGCAGCCGATCCTCGAGGAGACGCTCGCCCGCAAGGAGGCGCTCGTCGGCCCCGAGCACCCGGAGGTCGCGGTCATCCTCCTCTCCCTGGGCGCCCTCCACCAGCTCCGCGCCGAGCTCAGCGGCGACCGCGGCGAGCTCGACCAGGCCCGCGACCTCCTCGAGCGAGCGCTGGCGATCCGCGAGAGGGCGCTCGGCCCCGACAATACGCGGACGGCCTACGTGCTCACCGCCATCGGCGAGACCTACAACGAGCGGGGCGAGCACGCGAAGGCCCGCGACCTCCTCGCCCGCGGCGACGCGATCTACGTCGCCAACGGCGAGCTCGAGACGCCCAACCGGGCCTTCATCCTCGCCCGCCTCGGCCGCGCCATCAGCGACGGCGGCGATCCTCGGGCCGCGCTGAGCGTCCTCGAGCACGCGCTGGCGATCCACAGGGCGAGCCCCTCCCAGCCGGAGGAGGGCGCCTACACCCGCTTCCAGCTCGCCCGCGCGCTCGCTCGCGCGAGCCAGAGGCCGGCCGATCGGCGACGCGCCCGCGAGCTCGCCGAGGAGGCGCGGGCGCTCTACGCCGAGAACGCGCGGGTCTTCGACGTCGAGGTGAAGCGCGTCGACGCCTGGCTGGCCGACGAGCGCTAGCCGCTGGCCCTCGCCGCGAGCGACTCGCTTGCGCGGAGGAGGCGCGGCTGCGATCATGCGATGATGCGCTCGCCTCCGCGCCCGCGCGCCCTGGGCTGGACCCTCCTCCTGCTCGGCGCTTGCCCGGAGCCCCCGACCGGCGGCTCGGGAGCGACCGAGGTGACGACCTCCTCGACCTCCACGGGCGGTGCCGACACGACGACGAGCGACGCGACGACGACCTCCACGAGCGCCACGACCGACACGACATCCACCTCGACATCCACCTCGACCTCCACCTCGACCTCCTCGACATCCTCCACTTCCTCGACCACCTCCACGACCTCCAGCACCTCGACCGGCGCGACCGCCGGAGCGACCGACACGGCGACGAGCACGGACGGATCGACGTCCGGCGGCGACGCGTGCGTCGGCCCGCAGGTCGTCGTCGACTACGAGGAGCTCGCGGCCCTCTCCGGGGTGCGCTGCGTCGCCGGGAACCTCGAGATCCGCGGCATCTTCGACGACCTCGGCCCGCTCGCCGCGCTCGAGGAGGTCTCCGGGCTCCTCGTCACGGCCGAGGAGTACACGCTCTTCGGCTTCCCGAGCGACTACGACCCGCCGATCGGGCCGCGGACCCTCATCGGCCTCGGCAGCCTCCGCAGCGTCGGCGGCCTCTGGATCCACGGGAACCAGCTGGAGGGCCTCGAGGGCCTCGAGGGCCTCGAGGAGATCGGCGAATCCGGCCTCTGGATCGAGGACCCCGGCGTCGCCGACCTGACCCCGCTGGGCGGCCTCGAGGCGCTCGACGGCTTCCTCTGGATCGGCAACGCGCGGCCGATGCTCGCGCTCGAGAGCCTCGCCCCGCTCGCGGGGATCCACCAGCTCAACGCCCCGTGGGATCCAAAGGCGCTCTCGCTCCGCCGCACGGGGCTCCACGACCTCGCGGGCCTCGAGGGCCTGGTCGCCGCCCAAGGGGTGATCGACATCGGCCTCAACCCGAACCTGACCAGCGTCGACGCCCTCGGGGGCGCCGCCGCGACCGGGTACATGATCTACGCCAACCCCGCGCTGAGCGAGTGCGCGGCCCACATGGTCGTCCCGCCCGGCGTGCCGACGCGGGTGGTCGGCAACCTCGACGACGGCTGCGCCCCGCCGACGATCTGCGAGCCCTTCGACGCCTTCGTGGAGGGCCCCTGCGAGGCGTTCAGCCCGGGGATCCGCTGGAATGGCGCGAAGTGCGAGTACCTCGGCAGCGGCTGCAAGAGCCTCGGCGCCGAGTTGCCGCTCGCCCGATCCTGGCACTCGCTCTACATGGACATCGCCGACTTCGCGGCCTGCGAGGCCGCCTTCGCCGGCTGCTAGGGGCGGGCGGCGTCGACATGGACGCCGCCCCCCGAGCCCGAGCGCGCCCCGCCTACTGCGGGATCACCTGCTGCTTGAGGGCGACGCCGGTCATGTCGGAGTAGGTGTAGGGACCGACCAGGCCGCTGACGGTGGCGACCACCTGGTAGGTCTCGGGGTCGACCTTGAAGGCGACGCTCGCCGACATGTCGACGACCCAGACGTAGCCCTCGAAGTCGATGCTCACGCCCCAGGGGTTCGAGCAGCCCGGCAGCGGGATGTTGGTGTTGACGTAGCTCTTGGTCTCGACGTCGATGTGGACCAGGCGGCACGACGACGAGCCCGCGCCCCAGACGTTGCCGGCGGCGTCGGCCATGATCCCGTTGACCCGGGTGCCGCCGGAGTTCGGCAGGGTCGTCCAGGTGTTGTCGAGGTGGTTCCAGTGGTAGACGCCCTCGCCGAAGCAGGCGCCGGCCCAGATGTCGCCGTTGCCGTCGAGGGTCATCCCGTACTTGCAGCCGTTCGGGATCCCGAGGTCGGTGATCTGGAGGGACTGGGCGTCGATCTTGATCGCCGGCGACTGGTTGAGGCCGGTCGCGTAGAAGTTGCCGGCGGCGTCGACCGCCCCGCCGTAGGGGCTGTGGGAGCTCGGCCAGGGGTAGGTGAGCTGATCGAGGGTCTCGCCGGTCGCCCCGTCGAGGCGCTCGAAGTGGCCGGTCTGCCCCTCCATCCAGCCGATCCAGAGGCGCGGCGGCGGGAACTCGCAGGTGTCGGGGTCCTGCTGCCCCGAGTCCCAGGCGGTCGCCCGCGGGCCGTAGTTGTAGCCGGCCGAGGGGATCGTCTTGGTCCAGAGGACGCACTCGTCCTCGCCGAGGTTCTTGATGTCGTTGGGGCCGGTCGAGGTCGTGATCACCCCGTCGTTGTTCTTGTCGACGCAGTTCTCGACCTTCGCGGCGATCTTGGTGACCGCGCCGGGGTCGCGGCTCGAGACCGCGACGTCGCCCTGGAGGTTGACCGAGGTCCGCGAGGGCGAGCCGCCCTGGACCCGGTAGCGGCCCTCCTCGATCGCCGTCTTGGTGTTGATCTTGGAGACCGTCGCCTGCGACGAGTTCGAGATCCAGATGTACGAGAGGACGTCCTCGAGGTTGCCGCCCTCCTGCTGATCGCAGGGGACCTTGGTGCAGGCGTTCGAGCAGGCGTTGTTGTCGATGTTGTCGCCGTCGTCGCAGGCCTCGCCGTCCTCGACGATCCCGTTGCCGCAGACCGGCCCCGGATCGTCGGTCGTCGTCCCGTCGGTGATCGTCGCCGCCGAGGTCCCGCTGGTCGAGGTCTCGCCCGCGCTCGTCGACGACGAGCCGCCGCTGCTCCCGCTGCTCCCGCCGCTGCCGCTGGTCATCGACTCGCCGCCGCTCCCGCCCGAGCTCGAGTCGCTCGCGCTCATGGTGCCGGCGCTGGTCGACGCGCTCGTCGTCGCGCTCACGCCCGAGGTCAGACCCCCGGTCGCGCTCTCCGACGCGGTCGCGGCGTCGTCGCCGTTGCAGGCCGCGAGCGCGACGGTGAGGGTGGCTAGGAGGAGATCGGGGCGGCGGCCGAGGCCGAAGGTAGCGCGCGTCATCGTCTGATTTGGCCACAGGCGCGCCCCCGCCGGCAACGGCAAAGGCGCGCCGTTGCCGGGCGGCCGGGCAGCCGCTATACCGGCGGGCGATGAGCGACCACCCGACCGACTTCCAGGGCTCTGTCCACGACGCGATCCGCGAGGCGATCCTCGCCCGCATCGCCGACGCGGAGATCGAGGTGAGCGGCGGCGGCGGCCACTACAGCATCGCCGTGACCTCGCCGATCTTCGCCGGCAAGGGCCGGGTCGAGGCCCAGCGGCTGGTCTACGGGGCGATCGCTCACCTGATGGCCGGCGACCGGGCGCCGGTCCACGCGGTCGACTCGCTGCGGACGCTCACGCCCTAGCCCGCGCGAGCCGAGGCCGCGTGACGCCGAGGCGCCGCCGATGCCCTACCTCCTCCTCGCCTCGCTGATCTGGGCGCTCTCCTTCGGCCTGATCAAGAGCAGCCTCCAGGCGCTCGACCCCGCGCTGGTCGGCTGGGCGCGCCTCCTCCTCAGCCTGGCGATCTTCGGCCCGCTGATCGGGCGGCTGGGCGAGCCCCGCCTCGCGCTCCGGCTGGCGGCGATCGGCGCGGTCCAATATGGCCTGATGTACAGCCTCTACCTGGCGGCCTACAGCCACCTCGAGAGCTACCAGGTCGCCCTCTTCACGGTCCTCACCCCGCTCTACGTCGTCGCCTGGGACGACCTCCGGGGCCGCCGCTTCCACCCGCGGGGGCTCGCGCTCGCCGCCCTCGCGGTCGTCGGCGCGGTGATCCTCCACCCCCGCGGCGCCGATCCGCGGGCGGTGGCGATCGGCTTCGGCCTCGTCCAGGCGGCCAACGCCTGCTTCGCGATCGGCCAGATCGAATACCGCCGCCTCCGACGCGCCCGCCCCGAGCTCCACGACCGGCGGATCCACGGCTACCTCCTCCTCGGCGGCCTCGGCCTGACGACGATCACGACGACCCTGAGCGGCGGCTGGGCGAGCGCGGCGGCGATCGATCTCCGGGCCCTCGCGGCCCTCGCCTACCTCGGCCTCATCGCCTCGGGGATCGGCTTCTTCGCCTGGAACGCCGGGGCGGTCCGGGTCGAGAGCGCGACCCTGGCGGTCCTCAACAACCTCAAGGTGCCCCTCGGGGTCGCGCTCTCCCTCCTCCTCTTCGGCGAGGAGGCCGATCTGCGCCGCCTCGCGCTCGGCGGCGGGCTGATGATCGCGGCCGCGGTCGCGGCCGAGCGTCGGCCTCGCGGTCCGCGGGCGGAGACCGCCTGAGCGCGCGTCGCCCGGCCGCCGAGTCGGGGCGCTCGCCGCATGACCGCCGGGAGCGCCCTGGACCGCCGCCAGCGCGCGCCGCTATCCTGGCCTCCGCCGCGCGCGAGGTGGAGGACCCGATGCAGCCTGAGGCCAAGCCCCGACCGGAGCTCGTCGAGCACCTCGACACCTGGCTCGACGAGCTCACCCGCCCCTGCGGGTACCTCGTCCTCTCGACCCCGCCGACGGTCGACCTCGCGTCGACCCTCGATCACTGGTGCGCGATCCTCGAGGAGGACGCCGAGATCATCGTCCGCCTGCGGGTCTCGGGCGACGACGGCGAGGACCGACCGGAGGCGCTGCGCGAGCGCCTGGCCGCGGCGATCGAGGGGCGCTTCCCCGACTTCCGCGATCCCCTCGCCCACCCCGGGCATCGCCTCGCCGACCTCCTCCGCCGCCTCGGCAACGAGCACCTCGCGCCGCCGAGCCGCCGCCTCCTCCTGGTGATCGAGGGCCTCGGCGAGCTCCGCGAGCGCGACGGCGACGACGACCCGCTCCCCCGCCTCCTGCCGCACGTGCTCCCGCGCGGGGTCTTCGCGGTCGTGACGATCGACGCGGGCTCGCCCTGGCGCCGCTGGATCGAGCGCCTCGCCGAGGTCGAGGAGGTCGAGGTCCGCGAGGCCCCCGAGGCGCTCGCCGCCTGGGCCGACGCGGCCGCGGTCGAGCCCCCCGACGCGAGCTCGCCCGGCGCGATCGCCCAGGCGCTCGCCCGGCGCCTCCAGGCCGAGGGCGAGGCGTCGCCGGCCCTCCGCCTCCTCGCCCTCCTCGCGCGCCGCCGGCGAGCGCTCACCGAGGGCGACCTCGACCGCGCGCTCGGCGAGGCGAGCGCGGCGGCGCTGGCCGCCCTCGGGGCGCTGGTCGCCGACCTCGGCGAGGGCCGGCGCGCGCTGGTCCGCGGGCTCCGCCGGCCGATCCGGCGCGCGCTGAGCCCGACCGCGATCCTCGCGGCGGAGCGCCGCCTCGTCGAGACCCTGGCCGCATGGCCATGTCTCGAAGGACATCCAAACCCCGGCTACGCGCGACGCCAGGCGCTCCGCCACCGGATCGGCGCCGGCGCCTGGGCCGAGCTCGGCGCGCTCGCCCTCGACCTCGACCTCCTCGCCGGGGCGATCGCCGCCGCCGGCGTCGGCCACCTCGTCGCCGACCTGCATGAGGCCCGGGGCAGGGCCGACGAGGGCGGGCTCCGCGAGCGCCTGGCGGCGATCGCCGCCGCCCTCGAGGACGCGACGCCGGCGATCGCCGCCTCCCCGGGCGCCCTCGCGGCCCTCCTCCACGACGGCCTCCTCGACCGCGGCTGGGCCCCCGAGGCGCTCGCCGAGGCCTTCGGCGCGCGCCTCCCCCTCCTCCGCCGCCGCCTCCCCCGGGTCCACCGCGATCAGGCGCTCGAGGTCCTCCGCGGCCACGATGGGCCGATCCTCGCGCTCGCGCTCGCCGACGACGAGCGGACCCTCGCCTCGGCCTCGGACGACGGCACCCTCAAGCTCTGGGACCTCGCCGAGGGCCGCGAGCGCCTCACCCTGAGCGGCCACAGCGGGCCGGTGAACGCGGTCGCCTTCGTCGACGACGCCCGCCTGATCAGCGGCAGCGACGACGGCACCCTGATCCTCTGGGACGCCGACACGGGCTGCCAGCTCATGACCTTCGTCGGCCACGCGGCCGGCGTCGAGGACCTCACGCTCTCCGGCGACGCCTCGCTCCTCGCCTCGGTCGCCGCCGACGGCGTCCTGATCCTCTGGGAGGTCGACTCCGGCGCCGAGGTGGCGAGCCTCCAGGCCCACGAGATCGGCGCGACCGCGGTGGCGATGAGCGGCGACGGCCGCCGGATCTTCACCGGCTCCCACGATCGGACGATCCGCGCCTTCACCTGGGAGCCCCCCGCGCTGGTCCCGGGCGCGACCTTCGAGGGCCCGGAGTACGCGGTCAGCGGCCTCGCCCTCGACGCGGCCGGCGAGCGCCTGATCGCCAGCGCCTACGACAACCGCGTCCGGGTCTGGGACCTCGCCAGCGGCGAGCTCGTCCACGATCTCTGGGGACATGGCTCTTGGGTCACCTCCTGTGTCGCCGATCGCGGCGGCGCGCGGGCGCTCTCGACCTCGCGCGACGGCTCCGCCCGCCTCTGGGACCTCGCCGAGGGGGTCGAGAGCTGCGCCCTCCGGGGCCACGCGAAGATGGTCAACTGCGCGGTCCTCGGCCGCGAGGGGCTCGTCCTCAGCGGCGGCGCCGATCGGACGATCCGCCGCTGGCGCCTCCCCGCTGGCGACGCGGCGCCGGCGATCGAGGGCCACGAGGGCGCGGTCCGGGGGGTCCTGATCGCCGGCGACGGCGCCCTCTTCTCGGCCGGCGCCGACGGGACGCTGCGCCGCTGGGATCGCCGGGACGGCTCCGAGCGCACCGCCTACTACGGCCACAACCACGGGGTCCTCGCGCTCGCCCTGAGCGCCGACGGCCAGACCCTCTACAGCGCCGGCTCCGATCGCACGCTCCGCGCCTGGCACGTCGGCCGCGGCCTCCTCGAGCGGACGATGAGCGGCCATGAGAAGTGGGTGAGCGCCTGCGCCCTGAGCCCGGATGGGGCGCTCCTCGCCTCGACCTCGCACGACCGCAGCGTCCGACTCTGGGATCCGATCGAGGGCCGCGCGCTCCGGGTCCTCGGCGGCCACACCAAGGAGGCGCTCTGCTGCGCCTTCGATCCCCAGGGTCGCCTCTTCACGGGCGGTGGCGACGCGATGATCCGGGTCTGGGATCCCGCCGGCGGCCGCGAGCTGATGACCCTCGCCGGCCACGAGGGGCCGGTGCTCGCCCTGGCGATCGACGCCGAGGGCAAGCACCTCCTCTCGGCGAGCGCCGACGGCACGGTGAGGCTCTGGACCCTCCGCCGCGGCCGCGAGCGCGCCTGCCTGCGGGGCCACGTCGGCGCGGTGGTCGGCGTCGCCTGGGTCGACGACGATCGCCTCCTCAGCGCCGGCGAGGATCGCAGCCTCCGCCTCTGGTCGCTGGCCAGCGGCGCCGCGATCGCGCAAAACCGCGGCGAGCACCCCTTCACGTCGCTGGCGATCGCCGCGGCGGGCGATCCCTTCGGGGCCGACGCGCTCGCCGGCGATCAGGAGGGCGACCTCTGGCTGGTCGCCCTCGACGGGGCCGCGCCGGTCAGCGGTTGAGGCGGCGGACGCCGACGCGGAAGAGGAGCGCGCCGATGATCAGCGGGGCGACGCCGATGATCACGGTGCCGAGGAGGACGCTCCCGAATTCATGCTCGACGAACGAGCCGCTCCACCACTGGGTGGCGACCGCGAAGGTCAGGAGGCCGCCGACGCTGGCCATCGCCCCGCCGAGGAGCACCGCGAGCCACCAGATCCGCGAGCCGCGGGGCCCGGCGACCGCGGCCGCGCTGGCGACCGGGAGCGGGGCCGCGAGGAGCGGCGCCGGCGGGCCCTCGCGGAGCTGGATCGCCCGGAGGCCGCGGGCCATCCGCACGGCCGAGTAGATCGCCGCGCCGAGGATCAGCGGCACCAGGATCAGGAGCGCGAACGCGGTCGCCTCGCCGCTGGCCGCCGCCGCCGCCGGCGAGGCGAGGAGCGGGAAGTCGTAGAAGCCGTGGAGGAGCACCGGCACCAGCCACGCGAGGAGGAGGAGGCGCCCCCGATCCCGCGGCCGGAAGTGGGCCTGGCCGACGAAGTAGCCCATGATCGCGCCGAAGGTCGCGTGCCCCGGCACCGAGGTCAGGGCCCGGAGGAGCGCGACCCCGAGGCCGCCCTGGGCGACATAGAGGATGTTCTCGAAGGTCGCGAAGCCGAGCGACGCGGCGACCCCGTAGACCAGCCCGTCCATCGGCTCGTCGAAGGCCGAGTGGCGGCGGGCGTAGAGCAAGAGGACCGCGAGCTTGCAGGTCTCCTCGGGGATCGACGCGAGGACGAAGGCCTCGAAGGCGCCGGCGGCGTAGGGATCGGTGAAGGACCCGAGCGCGTCGCCCACCGGCATCGCAAAGGCGAGCACCGGGACCACCGTGAAGACCCCGAGGCCGAAGGTCGTCCAGACCACCCGCCCGGGCTCGGGGTACGCGTCCCGCGAGTGGAAGTACCAGAGCAGGAGGAGCGACGGCGTCACCATCGAGAGGGCGAGGACCGAGGTTTCCACGCCCCGAGTGTATCGGACCTGCGGCCGCCAGCCCGCTCGATCTAGGCTCAGATGCGCACCCTCGGGGCCTCTCGCCTTGCGGACGCCCCCTCGATCTGTTCTCCTGCCAGGCAGGTACGGAAAGGACGAGCGATGGGCGGTACACATCTTCGCTCGCTCGCGGCCGCGGCGCTCCTGGTAGCCGCGTGCTCGAGCGATGACACAGCAAACACGGACAGCAACAGCGCGAGCGAGTCGGCGACGGGGTCGGCGACCAACCCGACGGCGTCGACGACCAACTCGAGCGCCAGCGCGACCAACTCGACGAGCGCCGGCAGCGCCAGCGACTCGGCGACCGGCACCTCCGACGGCACCGGGAGCACCTCCGACGCGAGCGCCAGCGCCAGCGCCAGCGCCAGCGCCAGCGCGACCGAGACCGGCAGCGGCAGCACGGCGGCCAGCGCCAGCGACACCAACCCGTCGACGAGCACCAGCGGGACCACCGGCGAGCCCGCGGTCTGCGGCGACGGCGTCGTCGAGGGCGCCGAGGAGTGCGACGACGGCAACGACGTCGACACCGACGATTGCCTGAGCACCTGCGTCGCCGCGAGCTGCGGCGACGGCTTCGTCTGGGACGGCGTCGAGGAGTGCGACGACGCCGACAACATCGACAAGAACCTCTGCTCCAACGCCTGCACCAAGGTCCTCTGCAAGGACCAGGACAAGGGCGACATGGGCAACGTCCTCTCCTACATCTGGATCGCCAACTCGTCGCAGGGGACGGTCTCCAAGATCAACACCAAGACGGCGATCGAGGAGGCGCGCTACCGGGTCGCCGGCGGCTCGCCCTCGCGGACCTCGGTCAACCTCCAGGGCGACGTCGCGGTCTCGAGCCGCGACCCCGGCGCGGTCACCAAGATCCGCGGCAACAAGGAGAAGTGCGTCGACAAGAACAACAACGGGGTGATCGACACCTCGTCGGGGCCGAACGACATCAAGAACTTCGGCGAGGACGAGTGCGTCCTCTGGTCGAAGACGATCGGCTCGCCCGGCTACACCGCGGGCCCGCGGGCGACCGCCTGGGACGGCGGCGTGATCGACGAGTGGACCTGCGAGGTGATCGAGGATCCCCGCCTCTGGTTCGGCTGGCGCGACGGCAGCGGCACGGCCCACATCGAGCGCCTCGACAGCGACGGCAACCAGATCAAGGAGGTCACCTACCCCGGCTGGGGGACCGGCTACGCCCCCTACGGCGGGGCGGTCAACGCCGCCGGCGACTTCTTCTTCGTCGGCCTCGGCGACCTCCCCTCGCTCAAGATCGACGCCCAGACCTACGCGGTCACCAACCTCGGCAACGCCCCCGGCTCCTGCAAGTACGGGATGACGCTGGACTACAAGGGCGACCTCTGGGCTGGCGGCTCGTGCAACCAGGCGGTCTACCACTGGAACCACGAGAACAACCAGTGGACGACCCTCGCCGGCTCCGGCGGCTCGTGGGTGCTCGGGGTGATGGCCGACGGCAACGGCAACGTCTGGGGCGCGGGCTCCAACCCCTGCCGCCTCGTCCACCTCGACATCGAGAGCAAGACCTACGTCGCCAACAACATCCCGCTCCCCGGCTGCTCGCAGCCCTGGGGCGTCAGCATCGACTTCGAGGGGAACGTCTGGGTGGTCGACAAGGCCAACCAGGCCTTCAAGGTCCACCCGGAGACCTACGAGATCCTCGCGGTCGTCACCGGCCTCGTCGGACCCTACACCTACTCCGACATGACCGGCATCGCCCTCAACCTGCAGATCAACCCGCAGTAGGCGAGCGCCGAGGAGCGCGCGCGAGCGCGGCGACGCCCCGGCGTCGCCGCGCTCTTCATTTTTGGCGACGCGCCGCTAGCCGGTCACACAGACGCCGCCGCCGCTCGGGCTCGCATGCGGGCAGTGGAGCGCGGGATCGCCGAGGGCGGCGCCGGCGTGGTAGGTGCGGCAGCCGATCGTGTCACCGGCCGTGTCCTCCTTCGCCCCGGCGTACCACCCCTTGCACGCGGTCGCGCAGGCGTCGGCGTCGCCGGCGTAGACGTCGTTGTCGCCGGTGCAGTTCTGGAAGTAGACGGTGCAGTAGCTCGCGCAGTCGGGCGCGCCGTCGTCGACGCAGACCGGCATGTCCGCGATCTCACCGCCGCTCGGACCGGCGTGCGGGCAGTGGACCGCCGGGTCGGTCGAGTCGGCGACGGTCGCGTGGTAGAGGCGGCAGCCGAGGCTGTCGCCCGAGCTCGCGTCCAGGGACCCCTCGGGCCACTGGTTGCACTGCGCCAGGCAGGACTCCTTGTTGTCGTACTCGCTGAAGTCAGCGCAGGCGCTGAGGTAGAGGTCGCAGTAGGCGTCGCAGGTGAGCTCCGCCCCGCCCGTCGTCGTCGTCGTCTCGGCCGTCGTCGTGCCGCTGCTCGAGGTCGAGGAGGTCGCGTCCGTGGGGTCGCCGGTCGAGCCCGACGAGCCCGACGAGCCCGACGAGCCCGAGCTCGTGTCAGAGGTGCTCGCGGTCGTCGTCGCGGTCGCGGTCGCGGTCGTCGTCGCGGTCGTCGTCGCCGAATCGGAGCTGCTGTCGTCGCCGGAGCAGCCGACGAAGGCCAGCGAGATCGCGGTGAACAAGGGAACGAAGAGTCTCATCGGATACCTCAGGTTGCGCAGGAGAATCGGGTCGAATGCGCACGCAGGCGCACGCTCGCAGGTCATCGAGACGGCTACGCCTGAGGCCAGCCATCGGATCATCGGCGCGTCCACGCGCCGCTGAAATTCTCGCGGCGCCTTCGATCCGACCGAGGGACCGCGGCGTACTCCCATGTCGCGCGAGCGCAGCCGCGCAGGAGCACCCATGAACATGACCATGAGAACCGCCGGGGCGCTGGGCCTCGGCCTCCTCCTCTCGCTCGTCGGCGTCGGGATCGGGACCGCCGCCGACCACGTCGACGCGCCCGGGACGCAATCGAGCCCGGCCGCCGACATCACCGACTTCTACGCCTGGAAGAGCGGCGACAAGATCGTCGCGGTGATCACCTTCGCCGGCCTCAAGGAGGTCGGCCAGGCCGCCACCTACTCGAGCGACGTCGTCTACGGGATCCACGTCGACAACGACGGCGACAACCAGGCCGACGAGGACGTGTGGATCCGCTTCGGCAAGAACGGCGCCGGCGAGTGGGGCGTCCAGGTCACCGGGCTCGCGGCCGACCCCGTCGTCGGACCGGTCGAGACCGTGCTCGACGGCCCCCTCGGCCTCCGGGTCTTCGCGGGGCTCCGCGACGACCCCTTCTTCTTCGACCTCCAGGGCTTCCTGCAGACCCTCGACACCGGCACGATCGCCTTCGACAACACCCGCGACGGCTTCGCCATGACCAACGTCAGCGCGATCGTCGTCGAGCTCAGCCAGGACGCGGTCGCCGGCGGCGGCGACTCGATCCAGATGTGGGCGACCACGCGCCAGTGAGGAGGGCACGACCATGACGATCCTGAACACCACCCGTATCCTCGCCCTCTCCGCCCTCGCGTCGCTCACCGCCTGCAGCGGCGACGACTCGGCGACCGCGACCGACGGCAGCGCGACCGCGACCACCTCGTCGACCTCCTCGACCTCCTCGACCAGCGCCTCGACCGGCGACACCTCGAGCGACGCGGGCTCGGGCTCGGGCACGAGCTCGACCTCGACCACCGGGGTTGACACCGAGACCACCGGCGGCGGCGATCCCTTCGTCTTCGACGCGACGCCCCCCGACCAGCTCACGCAGATCGATCGGATGGGGATGCCGGCGATCAACACCGCGGTGATCACCTCCAAGGACAAGTACAACGGCTCCAGCCCGGCGGACGACGCGAACGGCGACTTCGTCCCCGAGATCGTCGCCAACCTGACCGGGCTCCACGGCGCGCTCGACGACGACCTCGCCGGCCTCGGCCTCACCCCCTGCGTCGCCGACGTCACCTGCGTCGCGCAGGCCGGCCCCCTGGTGATCCCCGACACCCTCAAGCTCGACCTCTCGCAGGACTCGGGCTTCCCCAACGGGCGCAAGCTCGCGGATCCGGTGATGGACGTGACCCTCGCGGTCGTCCTCCTCGACCTCCAGGTCCACGCGGCGGACCTCTTCGCGTCGATCCCGCTCAACCCGCCGGCGAACGACAAGGCGTTCCTCGCCGACTTCCCCTACCTCGCCGAGCCGCACTGACGACCACGCGAAGGGGATGGCGTCGATGACCAGGACGGTGACGACGACCCACGGGGGGCTGGTGCGCGCGCTCGCGGGCGCCGGCCTCCTCGGCCTCCTCGCCTGCGGCGACGCTCGCCCCGCCGAGCCGGCGCCGTCGCAGGCGACCGCGGAGAAGATCCCGCCCGCGCCCGCGACGACCCCGGCGGCGCCCGAGGTCCCGCTGCCGGCGACCCCAGTCGCCTACGCCGACGAGCTCGCCGCGCGCGATCAGCGGATCGCGGCGATCCGCGCGCGGGCGGCCGCGTCGCCGCCGGCCTGGCTCACCCTCCAGAGCCTCGCCGAGGCGCTCCTCGAGCGGGCGCACCTCAGCGGCGACTACGACGACTACGCCGCCGCCGAGGCGACCCTCGCCGACGCCTTCGCCACCACCGAGGGTCGCAGCGGGCCGTGGATGACCCGGGCGCGCCTCCACTTCACCCTCCACCGCCTGGATCCGGCGCTCGCCGATCTCGAGCGCGCCGCCGCCCGGACCGGCCTCAGCGATCGCGAGCGCGCCGCGATCGACGGACTGCGGGCGGACATCGCCTTCCAGCGCGGCGACTACGAGGCCGCGCGCGCGGCCTTCGAACGCCTCGCCGACGCCCGCCCCGGCCTCACCGAGCTCGCGCGCCTCGCCACCTACCGCTGGAAGACCGGCGACCTCGAGGCCGCGGATCTCCTCTACGCGCGGGCGCTCGCCGCCTACGAGGGCGAGGCCGCCCAGCCGCGGGCGTGGGTCCGGCTGATGCGCGGCCTCCTCGACCTCGATCGCGGCCGCCACCGCGAGGCCCTCGCGCACTACGAGGAGGCGGCCGCCGAGCTCTCCGGCTACTGGCTGGTCGAGGAGCACATCGCCGAGGTCCGGGCGCTCCTCGGCGAGCGCGAGGCGGCGATCGCCCTCTACCGCGACCTCGTCGAGCGCACCCGAAACCCCGAGTTCATGGACGCCCTCGCGGAGCTCGTCGCCGCCGACGACCCGGCCGAGGCGGCCGCCCTCCACGCGCGCGCCGGCGCGGCCTACGACGCGCTCCTCCTCCGCTACCCCGAGGCGGCCGCCGGTCACGCCCTCGAGCACCTCCTCGCCCGCGGCGACGCGCCGGCCCGGGCCCTCGAGGTCGCGACCGCGAACTACGCGATCCGCCCGAACGGCGCCGCGGCGACGCTCCTCGCCGAGGCGCTCCTCGCCGCCGGCGAGCCCGCGCGGGCGGCCGCGACGATCGAGGCCGCGCTGGCGAGCCCGTGGCGCTCCGCCGATCTCCACCGGATCGCGAGCTCGGTCTTCGCCGCCCAGGGCGATCACGCGCGCGCCGCCTCCGAGCTCGCGGCCGCCCGGGCGATCGACCCGACGATCGACCCGACCGCCAGCGAGTGAGCGCCGCGCCCCGGCATCGGGGGCCGCTGGGGTGCTCGTGCTGGGCTCACGTGTCGCTGTAGTCGGGCCGCGAGCAGCCGTAGCTCCGCGCCTCGGTCCCCCAGAGAATGCCGACGTCCCGGCGGAGGCAGTGGAGGACCATGGCCCGCAGCGATCGATCGATGTCGATCGGGTTGTCGACCAGGATATAGCTCCCGCTCGAGGCGTCGACGAGCGGCGAGAGGTCGACGATCCCGTTGCCCGAGAGATCGAGATACGCCGCCCCCCCGACGAGGGGCGCGACGTCGACGATCCCGTTGCGGCGCGCCGAGAGCGTGAACCCGTCGCGCGCGAGGAGCGGCGCCAACGCTGAGAGATCGCCGGTGCCGATCTCATCGAGCGTGAGCCGCTCGAGGGCGGACGCGCCGGCGATGCCGTCGAGCGACGCGAGCGGGTTCCCCGAGAGATCGAGCGCCACCGCGGACGCGAGCGCGTCGGCGATCGCCGCGACCGAGGTGATCGCGCAGCCGACGCAGCGGATGTCGGTCGCCTCCACGGCGCCGATGCTCGTCAACGGGTTGCCCGAGAGATCGAGCTCCTCGACGCTGGCGTTGGGCATCGCCGGGAGCGCGGCGAGGGCGTTGTCGCTGAGATCGAGCGACCAGATCGACGTCGAGATCGCGGCGAGGCCCGAGGCGTCCACCAGCTGGTTCCCCGAGAGATCGAGGTGGAGATCCGAGATGAAGTACGCGACCTCGAAGAACACGTCGAGATCGGTCAGCGCGTTGTCGGAGAGATCGAGGTTGTGGACCGAAGCGCCGGCGAGGCCGCTGAGGTCGGAGATCTGATTGCGCGCGAGGTTGAGCGATTGCGAGACCCACCAGCGGCTCGAGAGCGCGGTGAGCTCGTTCCCGGAGAGGTCGAGGCTCACCACGCCGAGCCCGTGGGTGAGCGGGGGGAGCGAGGCGATCGCGTTGTCCGCGAGGTTGAGCGCCCGGATCCCGAGATCCCCCTCCGCCAGCCCCGAGACGTCGACGATCCCGTTGTCGCGGAGATCGACGGAGTGAACCTTCAGGAGCGCGAGCTGTGAGAGGTCGGTGATCGCCGCGCCGACGAAGACGAGATCGGAGTCGTCCCGGGCGACCGCGGCCAGCGGCGTGATGTCCGAGATCGGGTTGTGGCTGAAGTCGATGACGCTGTTGACCCCGACGAATTCGACGCTGGCGAGCGGCGAGAGGTCCGTGATGGCGTTGCCAACGGCGCTGATGGCCCGGATCGCCAGGCTCTCGATCCCGTCCAGGCTGGTGAGGCCTGCGTCGTCGAGGAAGACGTTGTAGATCATCATCGACGGCGCCTCCGTCAGCGCGCCGATCGGGTTGCGCGAGAGATCGAGGAGATCGAGCGGGCGCCCCCCGAGCGCGGAGAGCCCGCCGAGCCCCGAGATCTGGTTGTCCGCGAGGCGCACTTCCGCGAGCGCCGGAGAGCCCGCGAGGCCGTCGAACCCGCCGATCTGGCACCCCTGGGCGCTCAGGGTCTCGAGGGCGGGCGCGTCGAGACCGGCGAGGGTCGGCAGCGGGTTGCGATCGAGCGTGAGCCAGAGGACCTTCGGGATCCGGAGCCCGGCGACCGAGGTGATCGCGTTGTCTTCGAGGGAGAGCTCCCCCGCGAAGTCGGGCACCTCGAGGCCGGCGAGCGACGGGATCTGGTTGCGCGCGAGGTCGAGGACGAGGAGGCCCGGCATCGCCGCGATCCGCTCGACGCCCCGGCTGATCCGATTGTCCGAGAGCCAGAGGTGGGTGAGCCCGGTCGGCAGCGCCCCGATGTCCTCGATCTGGTTGCCCCGGAGGTTGAGCTCCCAGAGGGCGAGGTCGGCGAGCGCCGCCACCGACGTGACCTCGGCGCCCTCGATCGAGAGCTTGCGCAGCCCCGCGTGCCCTGCCAGCGGGTCGAGATCGGCGAGCGGGTTGTCGTCGAGGTTGAGGCGGCCGAGCGCGGGCATCCCGGCGACCGGCGGCGCCGCTCGCAGGCGGTTGCTCCCGAGTTCGAGCACCTGGACGCTCGGGAGGAGGGGCGTCCCGTGGATCGCGGCGATCTGGTTTCCGCTGAGGTTGAGGCGCAGGAGCTGAGGAATCGCCGCCCCCCCGCCGACGAGGTCGTCGACGTCCTCGAGGCCGCTCTTGGTGATCGTGATCGCCTCGACGGAGTCGTTCGCCGCCAGCGGGGCGAGGTCACCGAGCGAGCACTCGGTGCAGGTGAACTCGGTGATCGGGGTCGACCGCAGCGGGCTGAGATCGCCGAGCGAGCACTCGGTGCAGGTGAACTCGGTGATCGGGGTCGCCCGCAGCGGGCTGAGATCGTCGAGCTCACAGGCGATGCAGCGGAACTCTTCGAGGGGCAGACACTGGATCCCCTCGAGCCCGCGGAGCCCGTAGAAGTCGTGGCTCGAGATCCCCTCCCCCGGTCCCAGCGCCCGCCACCGCTCCTCGATCAGCTCGACCGTGAGCGGCCCCTCGAAGGCGGAGATCCGCGCCCTCACATGGATCTCGAGGCGGGGATCGTCGAAGCTCACCTCCGGGAAGCAGCGCGCCCTGGGATCGTCCTCCGCCGGCCCACAGCCGGTGAGGATCAGGAGCGCCGCTCCGAAGGTCCGGAAGAGCGCGCCGCCCCCTCGCCCGTCGACCGTCACGGGAGCGATCGTAGGCTCGCCACCTCGCCCCACAATCCGCTGCTTTTGCGCGTCAGCGGCGACCAGGGCCGCGTTTGTTGGCCCCATGAGGCGCTCGCCAGGGCGCGCCGCGGCGATCGACGATCTCGAGTGAACCGCCCCGCGTCGCCCGCGACTACCCCAGTGCGAGCGCGTCGACCGGCGCGTCACCTCGCGCCCCCTACCTCTCTATCTCTAGCGACTGGACTGACCATGAAGACCTTCGACCTCCTCCGCGCCCTCCCCCTCGCCTGCGCCCTCATCCTCGGCCTCAGCGCCTGCCCCGGCGGCGGCAAGACCAGCGAGAGCGCCGGCGACTCCGAGAGCAGCAGCAGCGGCGACGCCTCCACCGGCGACGCCTCCACCAGCGGCGACGCCTCCACCAGCGGCGAGAGCGGCACCGACTCCGACGGCGGCGCCTCGTCGACGAGCGGCGGCGAGGCGACCTCGACCTCGACCACCGGCGGCGAGGCGACCTCGACCACCGGCGACACCGACGGCGGGCTCGCAGCGAGCTGCCAGGCCGCCTGCGAGCACCTGAAGGAGTGCTTCCCCGGCGACTTCGCGGACCTCGACGAGTGCGTCCTCGGCTGCCTCGAGGGCCCGATGGGCCCCGAGACCACCGACGCCTGCATCGCCGCCACCGACACGTACCTCGAGTGCCTGAGCGCCGCCTCCTGCGAGGAGCTCGACACCGAGGGGGTCTGCGGGCCGGAGTACGACGCCCTCGCCAGCGCCTGCGAGCTCGACGAGGGCTGCACGATCGGCGTCGGCGGCGACGCCCAGTCCTGCGGCGTCAGCCAGGAGTGCCCCGACGGCTCCCACGAGCTCCTCTGCGAGGGCGAGCTCTGCCGCTGCCTGGTCGACGGTGAGGAGGTCGGCTCCTGCGCCAACGACGTCTGCCAGGACGAGGTCGACCCCAACGCCCTCGTCGAGAAGGCGTTCACCTGCTGCGGCTTCGAGATCTAGCGCGGCGCCAGATCACCTGGGGCCGAGGCCGTCGGCGCCGCTAGGGCGGCGTCGCCGGCGTCGGCCGGGCCGACGAGGAGCCCTCGATCGCCAGCTGAGCGGCGTCGTTCGCCCCCCAGCAGAGGGTCTCGAGGTGGTCCCGGACCGCGCAGGTGTGGCGGCTCCCGGCCCCGATCGCGACCACGTCGGCGAGGTCGACGACCGCGGTCGGCTGCGGGCGACCGCTCGTGCTCCCGTCGCCGAGCTGACCCTCGGCGTTCGCCCCCCAGCAGGCGACCGAGCCGTCGCGGGTGAGCGCGCAGGTGTGATCGTCGCCAGCGACGATCGCGATCGGATCGACGACGGCGCCGACGAGCACCGGGCTCGCGCTCGAGAAGGTGCTGCCGTCGCCGAGCTGACCGTCGTCGTTGGCGCCCCAGCAGGCGATCATCGCCCCGGCCGCGACCACCCCGTCGGCCCCGAGCTCACCGAGGAGCGCGCAGGTGTGGCGGGCGCCGGCGGCCAGCTTGATCGCGCCGACGAGCCCCGGGACCTCCACCGGCTCGGCGTTCGTCGTCGTCAGCGGGAGCCCGAGCTGGCCGCCCTCGTTCGAGCCCCAGCAGTAGACCCCGCCAGGGACGACCGCGCAGGCGTGCGCCCGACCGACCGCGATCGCCTGCGCGTGCCCCGGGAGCTCGACGCGCAGCGGCGTCGAGCTCATCGGCTGGCTCGGGTGCACCGTGCCGCCGTCCGTGTCCCCGCTGGTGTCCGTCCCGGTTGTTCCCGTCGACGTCCCCGTGTCCGTGTCCGTCGCGCCGCTCGTCCCCGACGTCCCCGTATCCGTGTCCGTGTCCGTGTCCGTGTCCGTGTCCGTCGCGCCGCTCGTCCCCGACGACGTCCCCGTGTCTGTGTCCGTGTCCGTGTCCGTCCCGCCGCTCGTCCCCGTCGACGTCCCCGTGTCCGTCGTGTCCGTGTCCGTCCCGCTCGTCCCCGACGACGTCCCCGTGTCCGTGTCCCCCTCGGTGTCGCCGCCGGTCCCCCCCATGCCGTCGTCGACGGTCGCGCTCGCCAGCTGGAGGAGATCGTTTCGGCCCCAGCAGAAGACGTCGCCGCCGCTCCCGCGGAGGCAGGAGAAGCCGTCGCCGCAGGCGACGTCGGCGGTCTGCAGGGTGCCGGTGGCGACCCGACGGGGCGACCCGTGGTCGACGGCCGGGCAGGACTCCGAGCCCCCGGTCGTGCCGCCATCCGCGCACGCCGGCTCCTCGTAGCTCCCGTCGCCGAGCTCGCCGTGGGCGTTCTCTCCCCAGCAGACGACCGCCCCCTCGCGCTGGAGGGCGCAGCTGTGCGCCGCCCCGGCGCTGATCTTGACCGCGTCGGTGACCGCGAGGGCGGACGCGCCGGTGTCGCCGCTGCGGGTCACCCCGCCGAGCCGCGAGCGCTCGGCGTCCCCCCAGCAGATCACGTCGCCGCCGACCGTGAGCACGCAGGTGTGGCGGTCGCCGCCCGCGACCGCGACCGGATCGGGGCCCGGCGCCCGGCAGTAGCCCTTGGCGCCCGCCGGCGCGTTGATCGGCGTGACGCAGTAGCCGGCGCCCCCGCACTCGTCGTCGCTCTCGCAGCGAGTCCCGGCGAGGAAGTCGGTGTTGAAGCAGGCGCCGAGCGCGAGCCCGCCGCCGAGCCCGAGCGCCAGTCGAAGGACCTTCGCGCGCATCATCAGAACCGGCCTCTCCAGACCAGACCGGCGCCGCCGGGGGTCAAGCTCGCGGCGACCGAGTTGGGCCGATCACGGCCGAGGCCGATGCTCAGGAGCGCCGCCCCCGAGCCGAGCACGAGCACCCCAGCGACCCCGGTGATCACCGCGAGTCGGTTCGCGGCCCGCCCCTCGGCGATGATGTCCGCGAACATCGCGGCGTCGGTCGTCGAAGGGTCGTCGATCATCGCCGCAGCGTCGTCGCGGAGCGCCGCGCCGCGGGTCAGCGAGAGGACCATGATCGAGAGCGACGCGAGGCCGCCGACCGCCGCCACCCCGCCGACGACGAGCGACGCCACCCTGCCGCCGCGTCCCATCGACGGCGAGGGCGATGGCGCGTCGCTCGAGGGGCTCGGCGCCGGCTCCTCGCTGGGCTCGGCGACCACCGGCGGGGCCGCGTCGGCCGTCGCGGCGATCGGCTCGGCGGCGATCGGCTCGGCTTCGGTCTCCCCGCTCTCCGAGCCGCTCGATCCCTCGCTCGCGCTCCCGTCGCTCGAGCTCTCACCCGCCGACGAGGCGCCGTCGGCGTCCGTCGCGGGCTCGTCGCCCGCGTCCTCGACGGCCGTCGGGCTCGCGGGCGCGATCGCCTGCTCCGCGGTCGCCACCCCGGCCTCCGCCGCGACCGCATAGAGGGACTCCTGGGCGACGCAGACGCCGAGCACGAGCGCGACGAGGGCGCGCAGAGGACCGGGGCTCATGGGCGGGAGTGTACTGGCGCGACCCGGCCGGCGTCCACCCGACTCGGTGGCCGAGCGCCCGAGCTCGACGCTCGGGGCAGCGCGGAGTCTCGACGCCCCGCTCGCGCCCTCGAGCCGGGGTCGTCGTCAGCAGCGAGGCGCGAGGAGGGCACCGATCGGCGAGCGCCGCGACGCTGGCGTGTCGGTCCGTTCTCGCGTCGGGATCGTCGCTGGCCAGGCGGCTCGACGAAGTCGTACCTTCCCGACGCATGGACCGGAGGGACGCCGCCGAGACCGCCCAGCGCGGGATCTGGCCGAAGATCTGGGACACCACCAGCGTCCTCGTCCTGGTCGGCGTCCTCGCGGTCGCGCTCACCACCTTCGGCGCCTACGGGATCACCTGGGACGAGTGGGGCCATCAGGACTACGGCGACCGGATCCTCCGCTTCTTCACCAGCCGCGGCCGCGACCAGAGCGCGACCCACTACAAGGCGATCTACTTCTACGGGGGCGGCTACGATCTCCTCGGCGCGCTCTTCCGCCGCCTGGCCGCGCCGCTCCCCGGGCACGAGGCGATGCACCTCCTCGGCGCGCTCGTCGGCGTGCTCGGGCTCGCCGGGATCTGGCGCCTCGGTCGCGGGCTCGGCGGGCCCTTCGTCGGCCTCGCCGCCCTCGTCCTCCTCGCCTTCAACCCGGTCTACTACGGCCACATGTTCAACAACCCGAAGGACATGCCCTTCGCGGTCGCCTACGTCTGGTCGCTCCACGTCCTCGCCCGCCTCCTCGGCGCGCTCCCGCGGCCGCCGCGTCGCCTCTGGATCGCGCTCGCGATCTGCGTCGGCCTGGCGATGAGCGTGCGGGTCGCCGGGCTCCTCCTCCTCTGCTACCTCGCGCTCCTCCTCGGGATCCACGCCCTCCAGGGCGCTCGCGCCCGGCGGAGCGTCGACGTCGGGCTCGCGCTCCTGGAGCGCCACGCCCTCCGCGTCGTCGCCTGCGGCGTCGTCGCCTGGACGATCATGATCGCCGCGTGGCCCTGGGCCCTCCGCGACCCCGCGCGGCCGCTCGCCGCCCTCTCGCGGATGAGCGCCTACACGGCCCATCATCGGGTGATGCCCTTCGCGGGCGAGCGGATCTCAAACCTCGAGATCGGCTGGCGCTACCTCCCCCACTACCTCGGCCTCCAGCTCCCGGAGCTGGTCCTCGTCCTCGCCCTCGCGGGCTCGCTCGGCGGCGCCCTCGTCCTGGTCCGCCGCCGCCGCGATCCCCGGGCGCTGCCGCTGGCGCTCCTCGGCCTCGCGGCCTGGTTCCCGCCCCTCTACGCGATCGCCCGCGGCTCGGTCTTCTACGACGGCTACCGCCACGTGCTCTTCGTCGTCATGCCGCTCACGGTGATCGCCGCCCTCGCCCTCGCCCGCGTCGGCGAGGCCCTCCACCGCCGCGTCGGCCCCGCGAGCGGGCCGATCCTCAGCGGCGTCCTCGCGCTCCACGCGATCGACCTCGGACGGACGATGGCGATGCTCCACCCCCACGAGTACGTCTACTTCAACCGCCTCGCGGGCGGGCTCCACGGCGCCTACCGCCGCTACGACACCGACTACTACGGCAACACCTTCAAGGAGTCGATGGGCGCCCTCGCCGATCACCTCTGGCGGAGCGAGCCCGAGCGCTACCTCGACACGATCTACCGCTGGCGCGGCTGCATCTCCAACCGGACCGGCGATCGCTACCTCCCGGCGAATTTCGTCGTCAGCCAGGCGCCCGACTTCTACGTCGGGTACACCCGCAGCGAGTGCGATCGTCGGCACGGGAGCGCGCCGATCATCGTCCGCGTGCGCCGCGACGGCGTCGACCTCAACGTCGTCCGCGATCTCCGACGCAAGGCCGCTGCGGATCGCGCGACGCCGCCGACGGCGGAGGACGGCGTCGACGACAGACCCCGGCCGCCCGCGCCCCGGTGGGCCCGCCGCGGCGAGCCCGAGGGCAGCAGCAGCAGCAGCAGCGGCAGCAGCCGTGGCGACGATCGCTACGACGGCGACGCCGACGACGACGGAGACCAGCCCTGATGACCCAGCTCCCCCGCGATCCTGCGCTCCTCGTCGCCGACCGCGAGCTCCGGGCCGCCCGGGCGATCCTCCTCGATCCCGCGAGCGACGACGAGCCGGCCGCGCCGCACCTGGCGGCCGCCTGGGAGGCGCTCGCGCGGGCCTCCCTCGGGCGGGCGCCGGATCCCGCGGCGCCGCCGACGATCGCCGCCTGGTTGAGCCCCGCCGACCGCGATCGCCTCGGCCCGCGGGCGGCCGCCGAGGCCGACGCGATCCTCGCGGCGAGCCTCGATCTCCGCGGCCGCGCGGCCGCTGCCGACGCCCGCTGGCCGCTCCCGCACGCGGCCCTTGAGCGCCACTGCGACGCCGTCGATCGCCTCCTCCGCGCCCACCTCGGCCCGCGCCCGATCGCCCGCGGGCGCCTCCTCCGACTCGGCCTCGGCGCCCTCGCCCTCGTCGCCCTCGCCCTGCTCGCCCTCCGCCCCTGGCAGCGCGCCGGCGCCGGCCCCTGGGTCGCCGCCTACTACGGCGCGCGCGACTTCTCGGGGGCGCCGGTGATCCGCCGCGAGCGGGAGATCAACTTCAAGTGGGGCCCCGGCTCGCCCGTGGACAAGATCGCCGGCGATCGCTTCTCGGCCCGCTTCTCGACCTGCCTGACCCTTGAGACAGATATCGAGGCCGCCTTCCAGCTGATCTCGGACGACGCCTCGCGCCTCTATGTCGACGGCGCGCTGGTGGTCAACAACTGGGGCGTCCACGAGCGCCGGGCCCGCGGCGCGACGATCGACCTCAAGGCCGGCGTCCACCTCCTCGTCGTCGAGTACTACGAGGATCGCTACGACGCCTCGCTCACCTTCGCCGCCTCGCTCGACGGCGACACCCCGCGGGCGCTCCCGGACCGCGTCCTCCGGGCCCCCGACGATCCCGACGCCGAGGACCCCTGCGGACGCTCGTCCGGCTAGGCGGCCAGGCGGCTAGCGGTAGCCCTCGCTCCGGCCGGTCTTCTCGAGGAACTCCTCGTAGTTCCCGGGGAAGAGGTCGAAGCCGCCCTTCCCCTTGAGCTCGAGGACGTGGGTAGCGACCTCGTCGACCAGGGTCTGGTCGTGGGAGACGAAGAGGAGGGTCCCGTCGAAGCGGGTGAGCGCCTCGTTGAGCGCCCGGATCGACTCGAGGTCGAGGTGGTTGGTCGGCTCGTCGAGGAGGAGGAGGTTGTCGCCGGTGAGGGTCAGGCGCGCGAGGAGGAGGCGGACGGTCTCACCACCCGAGAGCGCGGCGACCGGCTTGTCGGCGTCCTCCGAGGGGAAGAGCATGCGCCCGAGGAGGCCGCGGATCTCCTCGACCGTCGCCTTCGGCCGCCACTGGTAGAGCCACTGGAAGGCGGTCTTGGTGTCGCTCTTCGAGATCAGCTCCTCGTGGTTCTCGGGCATGTAGCCGGCGCTGACCTCGTGGCCGAGGGCGACCTTGCCGCGGTCGGCCTCGTAGAGGCCGGCGATGCACTTGAGGAGCGTGGTCTTGCCGATCCCGTTGGGGCCGACCACCGCCACCCGATCGCCGCGGGTGAGGGTGAAGGAGATGTCCCGCAGCACCGGCTCGTCGAAGCTCTTGTTGAGGCGATCGACGGTGAGCACGAGCTTGCCGCTCTGGACCCGGGGCTCGAAGCGGATGAAGGGGCGCTGGATGTTCGAGCGCTTGAGGTCGACCATCTCGATCTTCGAGATCGCCCGCCGCCGCGACTGCGCCTGGCTCGCCTTCTTCGCGTTGGCGCCGAAGCGCTGGATGAACTCGCGGAGCTCCGAGATCTTCTTCTGCTTCGAGGCGTTCGCCTTCTCGGCCGAGATCCGCCAGCGGATCTTCTGGGTCATCATCTCGTCGTAGCCGCCGGGGTACGTGATGATGTTCTCGTAGTCGACGTCGGCGATGTGGGTGCAGACCGTGTTGAGGAAGTGGCGATCGTGGGAGATCACGATCAGCACCCCGCCGAAGCCCTCGAGGAAGGACTCGAGCCAGCGGATCGAGTCGAGGTCGAGGTGGTTGGTCGGCTCGTCGAGGAGGAGGATGTCAGGGCTGCCGAAGAGCGCCTGGGCGAGGAGCACGCGGAGGCGGAGGCCGCCGGAGAGCGCCCGCAGCGGCTCCTCGACCATCTCCGCGCCGATCCCGAGGCCGGCGAGGAGGCGCTCGGCCTCGGTCTCCGCCTCGTAGCCGTTCTCCTCGGCGATCACCATCTCGAGCTCGCCGAGGCGCATGCCGGTCTCGTCGTCGAAGACGCCGCTCTCGAGGAGGCGCTCCTTCTCCTCCATCGCCGCCCAGAGGCGGGGGTTGCCCATGATCACGACGTCGCGGATCCGGTCGTTCTCGTAGCGGTAGTGGTCCTGGTGGAGGACCGAGAGGCGGCTCCGCGGCGAGCGCGAGACCTGGCCGTTGTCGGGCTCGAGCTCGCCGGCGAGGATCTTCATGAAGGTCGACTTGCCGGCGCCGTTCGCCCCGGTGAGGCCGTAGCGGTGGCCCGGGTCGAAGGTGGTCGTGACCCCCTCGAAGAGGACCTTGCCCCCGTAGGCTTTCGTGACTTCGGATACCGTCAGCATCGGCTCTCTCTCTCCCTGCCCGCCGCCGGGCCCCTGACCTCCGGGCCAGGCCTACTCGCGAAAAAACGCTGTCTCGGTGGCTGCTCTGCGCCGACGCGCGGCCACCCTGGGGGCGACCACCTGCTTGCCGGCGACCGGCGAGTGTTGTTAGCTTGCTCGGGTTGGCCGGGCAAGTGCGTCGGATCTGCTGCGCGGGCGTCATCGCCGCATCACTGTGGGGGATTCCTCACGCCGCAGAGGCCTGCTCATGCCTACCGCCGCCGCCGCCGCACGAGGCGCTCGAGCAGTCGGCCGCGGTCTTTGAGGGCCGCGCCGCCGCGATCGCGGAGGTCGCCGACGGCCCCCTCGCCGATCGCCGCTACGAGCTCGAGGTCCTCCGCTTCTGGAAGGGCGAGCTCGGCGACACCGTGACGATCACCACCGCGAGCTCGTCGGCGGCCTGCGGGCGGAGCTACGAGATCGGCGAGATCTACCTGGTCTACGCGGTCCAGGACCCCGAGAGCGGCGAGCTCCGCGACTACCTCTGCTCGCGCACCCGGCCGCTCCGCGGCGCCGACGAGGATCTCGCGGTGCTCGGGCCCGGGACCACGCCGACGACCCCGGCCCCCGAGGAGGGCACGGAGGACCGCGAGCCCCCGCGGATCGAGCCGAAGCCGCCGACCGAGCCGCCGCCGAGCGAGCCCCGCCGCGGCTGCCGGATCGACGAGGGGCCGGGCGCCCCGCTCGCCCTCGGCCTCGTCGTCCTGGTCGCGCTCGCGCGCCGCCGACGGGCGCGCTGAGGCCGGCCGCGGCGGTGGCGTGGCCCGCCTGGAACGTGTAGAAACGCCCCCGCGGCGGCGTCGGGCCGCCGCGACGAAGGAGGCCCCCGGATGTCCAACGGCGTGTTCAACGTCCCCCCGCCCGTCAACGAGCCCGTGCGCTCCTATGCGCCCGGGACCCCCGAGCGCGATCGCCTCAAGCGCGAGCTGGCGACGATGGCCGACCAGGCCGCCGACATCCCCCTCTGGATCGACGGCAAGGCGGTCGAGACCGGGCGCCTCGGCCGCCTGACGATCCCCCACGATCACCAGCGCGCCTGGGGTCACTTCCACCAGGGCGGCGCCGACGAGGTCGCCCAGGCGATCGCCGCGGCCCAGCGGGCGAAGCCGGCGTGGGCCGCCCTCCCCTGGCACGAGCGCGCGGCGATCTTCCTGCGGGCGGCCGCGCTCCTGCAGACCGAGTACCGCGACCGCCTCAACGCCGCGACCATGCTCGGCCAGTCGAAGACCGCCCACCAGGCGGAGATCGACGCGGCCTGCGAGCTCATCGACTTCTACCGCTTCAACGTCGCCTTCTACCAGCAGGCGCTGAGCGAGCAGCCGATCTCGCCGGACGGCGTGTGGAACCGGGTCGACTACCGGCCGCTCGACGGCTTCGTCTTCGCGATCACGCCCTTCAACTTCACGTCGATCGCCGGCAACCTGCCGACCGCGCCCGCGCTCTGCGGCAACACCGTGGTCTGGAAGCCGGCCTCGACCGCGGTCCGCTCGGGCGCGGTGATCATGGAGCTGCTGACCGCCGCCGGCCTCCCGCCCGGGGTGATCAACATGGTCCCGGGGCGCGGCGCCGAGATCGGTGATCCGGTCCTCGCCCACCCCGATCTCGCCGGCGTCCACTTCACCGGCTCGACCCCGGTCTTCAAGGGGATGTGGAAGACGATCGGCGACAACATCGATCGCTACACCGCCTACCCGCGGATCGTCGGCGAGACCGGCGGCAAGGACTTCGTCTTCGCCCACCCCAGCGCCGACGTCGAGTCCCTCTCGCAGAACCTCCTCCGCGGCGCCTTCGAGTACCAGGGCCAGAAGTGCTCGGCGGCCTCGCGGGCCTTCATCCCGGCGAGCCTCTGGCCGGAGCTCCGCCAGCGCCTCGGCGACGGGATCGCGTCGATGAAGGTCGGCGACATCCAGGACTTCACCAACTTCATGGGCGCGGTGATCGACGCCAGCGCCTTCCGCAAGCTCAGCGGGGCGATCGACGAGGCCCGCGGCAAGGGCTCGCAGGTCACCGAGGTCCTCGGCGGCGAGCACGATCAGCGCCGCGGCTACTTCATCAAGCCGGCGATCATCGTCGCCAGCGATCCGGCGTACCGGACGATGCGCGAGGAGCTCTTCGGCCCGGTGCTGACGATCTTCGTCTACCCGGACGAGCGCTTCGTCGAGACCCTCGACCTCTGCGCCACCGGCGCTGAGTACGCGCTCACCGGGGCGATCTTCGCCGACGACCGCGACGCCGTCCGCCAGGCGAGCGAGCACCTCCGCTTCGCCGCGGGCAACTTCTACATCAACGACAAGCCGACCGGCGCGGTCGTCGGTCAGCAGCCCTTCGGCGGCAGCCGGGCGAGCGGCACCAACGACAAGGCGGGGAGCATCCTCAACCTCCACCGCTGGATCTCGCCGCGGACGATCAAGGAGACCTTCGTCCCCCTCCGCGACTACCGCTACCCCTTCCTCCGCGAGCCCTAGCTGGGCGCCCTGCGAGCGCTCTCCGAACGCCGCGACGCTCCGCCGTCGCGGCGTTCGTCGCGAGCGCGCCGCTCGATCGCGCGGCGAGCGAGAGCGCCGGTGCGCGTGAGGATCCGACGCCGTCGCGTCGTCCCGTCATCTCCCGCGACCGCCCGTCACGGCCGCAGCCAGCCCCCGGGGCGTGCCCGCGGCGCCGGCCGCCGAGCCCGCAGGGGCACTCCAAGCGGTTGAGATCAAAGGCCGCGCGCTGCCTCGTCGAGGAGGCCCAAAGCCTGCAAGCCGCGAATGACCGCGGTGGCGCGCCGCCGGGGAAAAAAAGCGTTGTGCCCGCGGGGGCACTCCGATAGCCTGCCCCCGAGTTTGGGTTCGCACCCGAAGACCCGCCCCCAGAGAAGAAGGACCACAATGCGCAAGACGTACGCTTCCCTCATCATCGCAGGTTTCGCTGCCTCCGTGACGCTGGGCGCCTGTGGCGGCAAGCCCTCCGACGAGGACTGCAACAAGTTTGCGGACAAGGTCGTCGAGCTGACCGTCAAGGGCCAGGAAGGCGCGGCCGCCGACATGGCCAAGAGCATGATCGAGGCCATGAAGCCGGAGATGATCAAGGAGTGCAAGGAGAAGGGCTCCAAGGCCGAGATCGACTGCGCCCTCAAGGCTGAGTCGCTCGACGACCTCGAGAAGTGCGACGGCAGCAAGAAGTAGCCGACCGCTACCGCTGCTAGCGACGGGCGCGCGGCCAGAAGCCGCGCGCCTTCTTTTTTCCCCGCGCTCGGAGAAGATCACGATGGCTGACGGCGAGGTCGTCCAGGTCAACGTCAACCCCGCGGGCGGCGTCCCGAAGCACCCGGTCGCCGAGGCCCGCTGCACCGTCGAGGGCGTGGTCGGCGACCTCCAGCGCGACCTCGAGCACCACGGCGGGCCCCGCCGCGCGCTCTGCCTCTTCGCCGTCGAGCGGATCGACGCGCTCGCGGCCGAGGGTCACCCGCTCGCCAGCGGCACCGCCGGCGAGAACCTGACGCTCCGGGGCCTCGAGTGGGACGCGCTGGGGGCCGGCGTCCGCCTCGCGATCGGCGACGCGCTGGTCATCGAGATCACGAGCCCCGCTCCCCCCTGCTCGACGATCGCCGGCTCCTTCGAGGGCGGCGCCTTCACCCGGATCTCGGAGAAGCTCCACCCCGGCTGGAGCCGCCTCTACGCCCGGGTGCTGGTCGAGGGCGTCGTCCGGCCGGGCGACCGCGTGCGCGTGCTGGCGCCGGCGAGCTAGCGCCGCGGGCCTCCCCGACCCCGCGGCGAGCTCGACACGGTCGCCCGACTACGGGTCCTCGGCGTCCTCGGCGTCGGGGATCCCGTCGTTGTCGTCGTCGTCGTCCTCGTCGTCGGGGATCCCGTCGTCGTCGACGTCGTCCTCGTCGCCCTCGTCCTCGTCGTCGGGGACGCCGTCGTTGTCGTCGTCCTCGTCCTCGGCGTCGGGGATCCCGTCGTTGTCGTCGTCCTCGTCCTCGTCGTCGGGGATCCCGTCGTCGTCGACGTCGTCCTTGTCGTCCTCGTCGTCGGCGTCGTCGACCCCGTCGTTGTCGTCGTCGTTGTCCTCGTCGTCGGGGATCCCGTCGTTGTCGTCGTCGGGGTCCTCGGCGTCGACGATTCCGTCGCCGTCGCGGTCGGTGACCGTCCGTCCGTCATCACAGCCAGCGACGGTGAGCGCGAGCGCGCCCACGAGGATCAGGGAGAGATTGCGAATGCTCATGTCAGCCTCCGATCATGAGTGCGACGAGCCGGGGAAACCCAACAGCTCGTCGACTCAGATTCTCGGGGCGACGCTGGCTGGTGCCGCGACACCGACATGTCGATCACCCTCGCTCGGTCGTCGCTTCGCCGCCTGGCCAGCGACGACGATCACGCACTAGGAGCGACGGCGCTTGCGGAAGGCGTCGAAGAGGCCGCGCTTCGGCGCCTTGACCTCCTCGCCCAGCGACTCGGCGAGCTCGCGGATGATCTCCTCTTGCTCGTGGCTGATCTTCTTCGGGATCTCGACCTCGAGGTGGATGTGATGGTCGCCGTGGCCGCGTCCGCCGATCACCGGGATCCCCTTGCCGCGGCGGAGGATCACGTCGCCCGGCTGGGCGCCAGCGTCGATCTCGAGGTCGATGTCCTCGCCCTCGAGGCACGGGATCTTCACGGTGCACCCGAGGATCGCCTGGGTGACGCCGATCGTCACCCGCGAGTGGACGTCGAACTCGTCGCGGATGAAGCGGTCGTCGCTCTCGACGGCGATGATCACGTAGAGGTTGCCCGCCGGACCGCCCTTGACCCCCGGCTGGCCGCGGCCGCTGATCCGCAGGGTCTGGCCGTTGTCGACGCCGGCCGGGACGTTGACCGTGAAGGTCGCCTCGCGCGGGACGACCCCGGTCCCGGAGCACGTGCGGCAGGGATCGGTGATCAGCTTGCCGTCGCCGCGGCAGCGCGGGCACGTGGTCTGGACCACAAAGAAGCCCTGGCGGTGGATCACCTGGCCCTGGCCGTTGCACTGCGGGCAGGCGGCGGGTTCCGAGCCGGAGGCGGCGCCGGTCCCCGAGCAGTCGCCACAAGATTCTCGGCGAGGAACCGTAATTTCCTTCTCGACCCCCTTCACCGCCTCGGCGAAGGAGATGTTGAGCTGGACCTTGATGTCGGCGCCGCGCTGCGGACCTCCGCGGCGACCGCCGCCGCCGCCGCCGCCGAAGCCCATGTTGCCGAAGAGGTCCCCGAAGAGATCGCCGAAGCGGCTGAAGATCTCGTCGGTCCCCTGGAAGCCGCTGAAGCCCGCCCGCGAGGGCCCCTCGTGGCCGTACTGATCGTAGAGGCGGCGCTTGTCCTGGTCGCTGAGGACCTCGAAGGCCTCGGCCGCCTCCTTGAAGCGCTCCTCGGCCTCCGGGTTGTCAGGGTTCCGATCAGGGTGAAACTGCATCGCCATCTTGCGATAGGCGCGCTTGATCTCAGCCTGCTCTGCGCCCTTCTCGACGCCGAGGACCTCATAATAATCTCGTTTGGCGGGCACCGCGCGCGGAGCCTAAGCACCGGGCCGCGGGGTGTCAATCGGCGCCCTCAAGCACATGAAGGTTGCGAAGGGCCGGTCACATGGGCGAAAAAGGGACACGACGCGTTCGCTTTTGGCGACCCCGCTCCTGCGAGCGCGCCGAGGGAACCCCCATGCGCGCTCTGAAGTCGCTCCTCCTCCTCGCCCCCCTCACCCTCGCCGCCTTCACCGGCTGCCAGGAGGAGGAATTCATCACCCTCTTCGACGAGGGCGGTCGCAGCTGGTCGCTGATCAGCCACGACATCGAGAACTCCGGCACCTTCATGCCGCTCGACTCGGCCAACCGCAAGGACGGGTTCCTCCTCTACTTCAAGCGGACCAGCGGCGAGACCCAGCGGCCCGCGGGCAAGCTGGCGGCGGCGACCTGCTACGACGACGCGATGGACCAGAACCTCGACTCGACGAGCTGCAACTCCGGGTTCACCTGCCGCTGCTTCGACTACACCTTCAACGAGGACACGATGACCTGGCAGGAGTACGCGATCGACGGGGTCCCGCTCTACGAGCCGGAGGAGGGGCAGGCCTCCCCCGGCGATGTCATCACGATCTTCCTCACGGCCTCCGAGAGCATCTCGGACACCTACATCTTCCGGCCGCTGGCGCCGCAGCTCTTCCAGAGCGACGGCCTCGAGTCGCGCTACCAGTTCCAGGAGAAGGCGGCGACGCTCTTCGACAAGACCGGCTGCGCCGAGGCCTGCGGGATCTAGCCGCCGCCGCTCCGTCCTCATCGCCGCCGCGCCCGGGGTCGAGCGCGGCGGCGATTCATTGTCGGGTCACGCGCGCGGCCGCGCTTCCCCGACGCCGCGCCTTCGGCTATCTTCGGCCGCGGAGGTGCTTGGTGCGCTGGTGCGGCCCCCGGTCTTCAAAACCGGTGCGGGGTGCGAGGAGTATCCCGGGCAGGTTCGATCCCTGTGCACCTCCGCCAATTTCTCCCGGTCGGGCGCGGACGCTCTAGACGACGCCTCCACCGGCCTGTAAGCCTCTGACCATGCCAGCGGCCTTCGACCCGAGCGGCTCGCCCCTTGCGATCACCCTCGTCTACCTGGTCCTCGGCGCCGGCGCCCTCGTCCTCCTGACCACCGCGGCGGTCCAGCTCCGGCGCCTGCCGGCGGCCCTCCGCGGCGGCCCGGCCCGCGAGCTCCCGCTCCTCAGCGCGACGCTGGCGAGCGCCGGCCTCGCCAGCGTCGTGGGCGCGGCCCTGGCGGTCGACCTCGGCGGCCCGGGGGCGCTGCCCTGGATGTGGCTCGCCGCCTTCCTCGGGATGGGCCTGGTCCACGCCGAGGTGCTGATCGCCGCGCGCTCCCGCGGCCACGACCGCGAGGGGGCGCTCGTCGCCTCGCCGATGCGGGCGCTCCGCGAGGGCCTCGGCGGCCCCGGGAGCGCCCTCGCGGCCCTCTACGCCCTGGCGCTCGTCGTCTGCGCCCTCGGCCTCGGCGCCCTCCTCCACGGCCAGCAGGTCAGCGCCGTCCTCTCCGAGCTCGCCGGCCTCCGCCCGGCGGCCGGCGCCCTCCTCCTCGCGGCCCTCGCTGCTCCCCTGGTCCTTGGGACAGGTCCGAAGATCCGCCGCGCGGCCCTCCGGGCGCTGCCGGCCGCGCTCGCGGTCTACGTGGCGGTCGCCCTCGCCACCCTCGCCGGCGACGTGACGGCCGCCAGCGGCGCGCTCGCCCGCTGCCTCGAGGCCGCCTTCACCAGCGACGCGGTCAGCGGCGGCGTCGCTGGCGGCGCGCTCACGGCCCTCACCCACGCGATCCTGCGGACGACGATGAGCGGCCCCGGGCTCGGCGTCGCCGCCCTCACCCCGGAGATCGCCCGCCCGCCGGAGCCCGAGGCGAGCGCCGCCCGGGCGATGCTCGGCCCGGCCCTCAGCGTCGGCCTCGTCGGCACCCTCACCGCCCTCACCCTGGTCGCGCAGCCGACCGACGAGGGCCCGCTGGTCGAGCGCGAGCTGGTCTTCCTCGAGCAGCACCACAGCCGCGCGCTCCTGCCGAGCGAGCGCGGGCAGACGATCGTCGCCACCGAGGACACGGGGCTCGAGGAGGGCAAGCTCTACCCCTTCGTCCTCCGCTCGAACCCGCGGGGCCACAAGGTCGGCCAGCTCTTCAAGGAAGAGAACATGGTCGCGCTCCCCCACTGGGCGGTCGCCGAGCGCAGCGACACGGTGGTCCTCCGCGACCGCAACCCGCTCCGCGGCCAGAATTCGGGCTACGACGTGGTGATCCCCTGCACCCGCGAGGTCGTGAGGACCCGGGTCGGCCCCTACCTCAAGCTCCGGCCGCGCGATCCGACGGTCAACATCCGGGCGCTGATCAACGCCCGCAACCTCGACGGCCCCTACGTCGTCCTCGGCGACTACCACTTCGTCGGCGCGGTCGAGCGGGCGGTCAGCGGCCACCCTCGCTTCGGCGAGCACCTCGCGATCTTCGAGCCCGAGCCGCCGCCCGGCGAGGCTCCCTACAACACCAACCTCCGCGGGGCCTTCGAGCTCGGCTACCGCGGGCCCTACATCGACCACGACGAGGAGGCCCTGCCGCCGGCGCTGGTCAGCGCCGAGGGCTTCCTCCCCGAGCCCGGGACGATCGCCCACCTCCGCTTTGAGGCGCCGCCGCGGGGCCTCGAGCTCGGCTTCCTCAACCGGGCCCACGAGCTCGAGACGCCCGCCTGGGACTTCCTCGCGGCGACCGACACCGCGATCCTCCGCCACCACAGCGATCCCGAGCTCGACGTCGAGGTCCCGGTGGTCGCCCGCGAGTCGAGCGGCCGCCTCCGCTTCAGCACCCCGCTCCCCGGGGTCAACCTCGCCGAGCTCGCGGCCCTCGACGCCTACGACGGCCCCTACCTCGCGCCGCCGCCCTTTGACTTCGCGGTCGAGGTCCACGGCGACGCCCGTTTGCCGGCGCGCTTCAAGGGGCGGCGAGCGCTGATCCCGATCGCCCCCGAGGGGGAGCGGCGCCTCCCCGACATCGAGGCCCTCCTCCGCGGACCCATGCTCGGGCCGACCCTCGCCGGCGACGGGGCGAGCGCGCTTCCGCGCGCCTGGTCGCGGGTCACCGGGGCGGCGGGCTCGTGGGCCGCGGCCCTCTCGCTCCTCGCCCTCGGCGTCATCGGCCTCGGCGCCTGGGCCGCCCAGGGAGCCGCCTGCGCCCGCCACCTCCTCGGGGAGGGTGCAGGAATTGCGTTTCGCGGGGTCTTCTTGGCGCTTGCGGCCCTCGGCGGATCGCTGGGCCTCGCCCACATCCTCCGGCTCAGCGACGTCTCCATGATCGTCGCCGCCGAGCTCCACCTCATCGGCCTCTGCGCCCTCCTCCCGCGGATCCTGAGCAGACGTCCTGGAGCCTAGCCCGGGTCGAGCGGGTCAAGTGGGCTGCGTCGATCGAGCGCGGACGGCCTTGCCGGTCCGCCCGGACGTCAGTAGTTTCAATACATGGTCCGATCGCCGCGTATTGCTCCCCTCCTCGGGCTCCTCGTCGCCGTCGCATGCAACGAGAAGCCGATCGAAGACTCCGAGAGTGGCACGGACGCCACCGCAGCAACCGCCGCCACCGAGGCGACCGCCGCCACCGAGGCGACCGCCGCCACCGAGGCGACCGGCGGCGAGGGGACCACGGCGGTGGACTTTGAGCCGATCCCCGCCCGCGGCATCTACATCGAGCGCGTCCAGGCGAACCAGGCGGTGGGCGTCGACATCGCCCGCGACGGCGCCTTCCTCCCCGGCTCCGAGCGCGGCTCCTACCTCCTCTCCAACCGCCTGATGCTCTTCCGCGGCTTCTGGAAGATCGAGGAGGGCTGGCAGCCCCGCAACATCAAGGCGATCTTCACGATCTACTACAGCGACGGCACCACCAAGGTCCAGGAGCAGACCACGATGATCGAGGGCGAGTCCTTTGAGGGGGACCTCGCCCGGACCTTCTACTTCGGGCTCGAGGCCGAGGATGTCCGCCCGGACATGCGCTTCGACATGACCCTCTGGGAGACCGACTTCGGCCAGGAGGATCGCCCCGAGACCCAGCCGCCGCCGCGGATGCCCTACGAGGGGACCTCGCTGGTCGGCGTCGAGGACTCGGACCAGCTCCTCAAGGTCGTCATCGTCCCCGTCAACTACAACGACGGCGACAAGTGCAACAGCTCGCCGGACACGTCCGAGGAGACGATGCAGCTCTTCTGGGACTACATGTACATGCAGGACCCGGTCGACACCCTGGAGATCACGCTCCACGATCCGATCACCTGGAACCAGAAGCTCAACGACTTCAACGAGCTCAACTCCGTCCTGAGCGACCTCCGCTTCGAGGAGGGCGCCGGCCCCGAGGTCTTCTACTACGGCCTCATCGACGCCTGCTCGGGCGGGGTCAACGGCGCCGGCGGCAAGGCCTACGGGATCCCGGCGATCCCGCCGCGCGAGGATCAGGCCTGGCAGCGGGTCTCCTCCGGCCTCATCCCCAAGAACCAGCAGGAGTGGGCGGCCGAGACCTTCGTCCACGAGGTCGGCCACACCCTCGGGCGCAAGCACATCAACTGCGGCGGCGCGGCCGGCTGGGATCCGACCTACCCCTACCCCACCGGTGAGGTCGGCGAGTGGGGCTTCGGGATCCTCGACTTTCGCCTCAAGCACCCGACCGTCAACAAGGACTACATGACCTACTGCCACCCGACCTGGGTCGGCACCTGGGCGTGGACCAAGATCTACCCGGTGATCAAGGAGCTCACGGCGTGGGCCAAGGCCGGCGCGCCCGCGCCCGGCACCGACATCTACGGCGGCTCGCTCCTGGTCGGCTCGGTCTACCCCGACGGCCACTCGACCTGGCACACGGTCCCGGGCGCGCTCACCGAGGAGGAGCTGAGCGCGAGCGACGAGATCGAGGTGCGGGCCGGCGGCGAGGTGATCGCCACCCAGCGGGCCGCGGTGATGCCCGAGCCCGACGGCGACATCGTCCGGGTCGTCATCGAGCTCCCCGAGGGCTTCGAGAAGGCGACCGAGTTCTCCCACCGGATCGGCGGCGAGGAGCGGACGATCGCGCTCAAGGACGTCAAGCTCGGCCACCACAACCGGACGATCAAGGCCCGCTAGCGCGCGAGCTCCGCGCACCGCGCAATCCTTGCGAGAGGCCCGGCCAACACCGGGCCTCTTCGCTATCCTCGCGGCGTGCTCGCGTCGATCAACGCGGTCTCGGGCCCGGTCGTCGAGGTCGTCTTCGCCGGTGAGGGGCGGGTTCAGCTCCCGCCCCTCGGCTCGCTCATGACGACGATGATCCGCGGGGCCGCGCGCGCCGAGCCCCTCCTCATGGAGGTCCGCCGCCACGCGGACCACGACCGCGTGCAGGCGATCGCCTTCGGCGACACCCGCGGCCTGGTGGTCGGCGAGGCGGTCGAGTGGAGCGGCGAGCCCCCGCAGGTGCCGGTCGGCGAGGGCGTCCGCGGCCGGATCATCGACATGCTCGGCCGCCCCCTCGACGGCGGCCCGGCGATCGAGGGGCCGACCCGACCGATCGCCCGGCCCTCGTCGCCGCTGGTCGAGCGCCGCCCGCCGCGGGAGATCTTTGAGACAGGTCTGAAGATCCTCGACCTCCTCGCGCCCCTCCCCCGCGGCGGCAACACCGGCCTCTTCGGCGGCGCCGGGGTCGGCAAGACCGTCCTGATGATGGAGCTGATGCACAACACCGTCCATCAGCACCACGGCGTCTCGGTCTTCGCCGGGATCGGCGAGCGCTCCCGCGAGGGCCGCGAGCTCTGGCTCGAGATGGAGGAGACCGGGGTCCTCCGCGACGTCGTCCTGGTCTTCGGGCAGATGGGCGAGACCCCCGGGATCCGCTTCCGCACCGGCCTCGCCGCCCTCACGGTCGCCGAGCACTTCCGCGACGACGCGTCCCAGGACGTCCTCCTCTTCATGGACAACGTCTTCCGCTTCGTCCAGGCCGGCAACGAGGTCAGCGGCATGCTCGGGCGCTCGCCCTCGCGGGTCGGCTACCAGCCGACGCTGGCGGCCGAGATCGCCGAGCTCGAGGAGCGGATCGCGTCGACCGGCAAGGCGGCGATCACCAGCGTCCAGGCGGTCTACGTCCCGGCCGACGACATCACCGATCCGGCGGTCGCCGAGCTCTTCAACCACCTCGACTCCTTCCTCGTCCTCTCGCGCGAGGCCGCGAGCGAGGGGCTCTACCCGGCGGTCGATCCCCTCCGCTCGACCTCGACGCTCCTGGTCCCCGAGGTCGTCGGTCGCCGCCACGCCGAGATCGCCGCCCGCGTCCGCCGGACCCTGGCGAAGTACGAGGAGCTCCGCGACATCATCGCCCTCATGGGCATGGACGAGCTCGCGGCCGACGACCGCCGGGCGGTGATCCGGGCCCGCCGCCTCCGCCGCTTCCTCACCCAGCCCTTCGCGGTCACCCGCTCCTTCACCGGCCAGGCGGGCGCCTTCGTCCCCCTCGCCGACACCCTCGCCGGCTGCGAGGCGATCCTCGAGGGGCGCTGCGACGATCTCCCGGAGCACGCGTTCTACATGGGCTCGACGCTGGAGCAGCTCCTCCGGGCCCACGAGGCCCGGGCCCAGGAGGAGCGCTAGTGCGGACGATGGCCCTCCACCTCTCGACGCCCGCCCGCGAGATCGTCCTCCCGCGGGTGACCAGCCTGCGCTTTGAGACATGGGACGGCCACCGCGGGGTGCTCCCCGGCCACACCCCGGCGATCGCCCTGGTCCACGAGGGGCCGCTCTTGATCAGCGCCCTGGGCGAGGGCGATGAGGGGGAGGACGAGCGCTTCCTCGCATGCGAGGAGGGGCTGGCGACGATCGCCCCCGACGCCGTCCACATCGCCACCCGGTGGGCGACCGAGGCGCCGACCCTCGAGGCGCTCGAGGCGATCGTCGCCCGCCGATCGAGCTTCCGCCGGGCGGTCGAGGAGGAGGCAAGGGCCCTCGAGAAGCGCCACGAGACCGCGATCCAGCGGGCGCTCGCCAGCCTGAAGAGGGATCCCTTCGGATGAGCGAGCGCCCCGACGACCCCGCGAGCGCGGAGGCCTCGAGCGCCCGCCTCGCCCGAAAGATCGCCCGCCATCGCGCCCGCCGCGAGCGCGCGCGTCGGCGGCCGGTCGGCAACCTCTGGCGTCAGGTCGCCCGGGTCGGGACCCTCGGCTGGATGGTCGTCCTGCCGATCGCCGCCGGCGCGGTCCTCGGCCACCTCCTCGATCGCCGCCTGGACTCCGGGATCACCTGGGCGCTCGCGTTTATCATGCTCGGGGTGGCGGTCGCCGGCTATTCGCTCTGGCGGATGATCGGCGAGGATGAGGCGGACCTCGAGGCCGACGCCGAGGAGCTGCGCGCGGCCGAGCACGACGAGGGAGAGCGCCGATGATCACGACCCATGACGAGCCGCCGCCCGGCGTCTTCGAAGGCGCCCTCGGGGATCCCGCGGCGATCGCCGCGGTGATCGTCGGCCTCGCCGTCGGCGTCCTCGCCGGTCGCCTCCACCACCGCCTCCTCGCCCGCGCGGTCGATCAGGCGATCGCCAAGAAGAGCACGGCCGGGCTCCTCGTAGGCATGCCGCTCCGCCTCGGGCCGCCGGTCCTCGCGCTCTTCGCCCTCGCCCTCTGGCGCCCCGCCGCCCTCGTCGGCGGGCTGGTCGGCCTCGGGGCCGCGCTCGTGTGGGCCCGCCAGCGGCCGCCGGCGCCGGCCGCCGACGCCGACGCCGACGCCGACGCGAGCAAGGGGGGCGGATGAACCCGATCTTCACCGTCGAGCTCTTCGGCCTCGTCTTCGCCGACACGATCTTCGTCTCGCTCGGCCTCACCGGCCTCCTCGCGCTCCTCTTCGTCGTCAGCGCCCGCCGCCTCCGGACCCACGACCTCAGCCTCTGGCAGGCGGCGCTCGAGACCCTGAGCGGCTGGATCGAGGGGACCGTCGGCGACCTCATCGACGAGGACCCGACCCCCTACGTGCCGCTCATCGGCACGCTGATCATCTTCGTCGCGGTCTCCAACCTCCTCTCGCTGATCCCGGTGATCCGGCCGCCGACCGCCGACCTCTCGACCACCGTCGCCCTCGCGCTGGTCGTCTTCGGCGCGGTCCCCTACTTCGGGATCCGCCGCCACGGCCTCGTCGGCTACCTCAAGACCTACATCCGGCCGCACCCGCTCCTCCTCCCCTTCAACCTGATCGGCGAGCTCACCCGGACGATCTCGCTGGCGATCCGCCTCTTCGGCAACATCATGAGCGGGCAGATGGTCGGCGCGATCCTCCTGGCGATCGCCGGCGCCCTGGTGCCGGTGCCGATCATGCTCCTCGGGATCCTCACCGGCCTGGTCCAGGCCTACATCTTCGGCGTCCTCGCGGCGGTCTACATCGCCGCGGCGGTCCAGGTCGACACCCACCGCGACGGCGCCGCCCCCAGCGAAAAAAACCCCGACCGGCCGCCCGCGCCGGCCCAGGAGAGCCTACCCGCATGAGTGAGACAGCCATCCTCTCCGCGATCTCGATCATCGTCGCCGGCTTCACGGTGACCGCCGGCACCATCGCCCCGGCGATGGCCGAGGGCAAGGCGGTGGTCGCCGCCCTCGAGGCGATCGCCCGCCAGCCCGAGGCCGCGTCGACCACCAGCCGCACGCTCTTCGTCGGCATCGCGATGGTCGAGTCGACCGCGATCTACTGCCTGGTGGTCGCCCTGATCCTGCTCTTCGCCAACCCGCTGATCCCCTAGAGGCCGCACCGTGGAGCTCGACTCGAAGACCGTCACCTTCGAGGTGATCAACTTCATCGCGCTGATGCTGATCCTCGGGCGCTTCCTCTTCCGCCCGGTCCGCGAGGTGATGACCCGGCGGCGCGCCGAGATCGAGAAGGCGCGCCGCGACGTCGAGGCCGCCCGCGACGAGACCCGGGGCGCGCGCGAGACCTACGAGGGCAAGCGACGCGAGCTCGAGGAGCGGGCCGACGCCGAGCTCGCGGCCGCCCGCGCCCGTGGCGAGGCGGCCGCTCAGGCGATCGTCGACGGCGCGCGGGCCGACGCCCAGCGCCTCCTGAGCGCCGCCGAGGCCGAGGTCGAGGCCGCCGAGCGCCGCGCCCTCGAGGGCCTGCGCCCGCGGATCGCCCGCCTCGCCGCCGACGCGACCGCCCAGCTCCTCCGCGACGCCGACGGCCGCGCGCTCACCCAGACCTTCGCCGAGCGGGCGGCCAGCGAGCTCCGCGCGAGCCTCCCCGAGGGCGGCGGGCCGATCGCGGTCAAGGCGTGGATCAGCGGCGACGCCGACGAGGCGGCGATCGTCGCCATCCTCCGGCGCGCCCTCGGGCCGCGGGCGACGATCGAGGCCCTGCGCGATCCCGCGCTGATCGCCGGCGTCCGCCTCGTCGCCGCCGGCGTCGAGATCGACGCGAGCGCCTCCGGCACCCTCGACCGCTGGCTCGCCGCCCACGCCGAGGCGAGCGGGGTGCAGGCCGCATGAGCCGAGGCTCGGTCGAGGAGCGCTTCGCGGAGGAGGCCGACGCGCTCCTCGGGCGCCTCGCCGACGGCCTCCCCGCGCTCCGGGTGCGGCCGGAGCTCGCCCGCGTCGGCCGGATCGTCGAGGTCGCCGACGGGGTCGCGACCGCGGTCGGCCTCGACCAGCCGATCGCCGGCGAGCTCCTCGACGTCGCCGGGATCCCGGCGCGGGCCGAGGTGGTCAGCCGCGAGTCCGTGCTCCTGGTCCTCCTCGGCGAGGGCGAGGTCCTGGCCGGCGCGGTCGTCCGCCGCCACGAGCGGATCCTCGACGTCCCCTCCGGCCCCGATCTCCTCGGCCGGGTCGTCGACGCGCTCGGGCGCCCCCTCGACGGCCGCGGGGCCCTCCGCGTCCGCCGGCGGATCCCGGTCGATCGCCCGCCGATCCCGCTCGCCGACCGCGAGCCGGTGACCCGACCGCTGCGCACCGGGACCTTCGTGATCGACACGATGATCCCGGTCGGCCGCGGCCAGCGGCAGCTCCTGATCGGCGACCGCTCGACCGGCAAGAGCGAGCTCGGGATCGACATCCTGGCGGCGCTCGAGCCCGAGATCGTCGGGATCTACGTCGCTATCGGCCGCCGCGGGGCAGAGGTCGCCGCCGCCCTCGACGAGCTCCGCCGCCGCGACTTCTTCAGCCGCGGCCTCGCGGTCGTCGCCGAGGCCGACGCGCCGATCGGCCTGGTCCACCTCGCGCCCTACACCGCGGCCGCCCTCGCCGAGGACCTCATGCTCGCCGGTCGCGACGTCGTCGTCGTCTTCGACGACCTCACCTCGCACGCCCACGCCCACCGCACGCTCGCGCTCCTCCTCGGCCGCCCGGTCGGCCGCGAGGCCTACCCGGTCGACGTCTTCTACGCCCACGCGCGCCTCCTCGAGCGGGCGACCCAGCTCGGCGAGCGCCGCGGCGGCGGCTCCTTCACCGCGCTGCCGGTGATCGAGACCCAGGCCGGCGACCTCGCGGCCTACATCCCGACCAACCTCGTGTCGATCACCGACGGCCAGATCCGGATGGACGCTGGCCTGGTCGCCGAGGGCCACCTGCCGGCGGTCGACGTCGGCCTCAGCGTCTCGCGGGTCGGCGGCAAGGCGCAGCCGAAGGTCGTCCGCCGCCTCGCCGGCCGGATCAAGAACGAGTACGCCCAGTTCCTCGAGCTCGAGACCTTCACCCGCTTCGGCGCCCAGCTCGAGAGCTCCGCCCGCCGGGTGATCGCCTGGGGTCAGCGGACCCGAGCGCTCCTCCGCCAGGAGCACGGCGAGGTGCTCGGCTGGAGCGACTCGGTGCTCCGCCTCCTCCTCCTCGAGCACGACGAGATCACGGCGATCCCGCTCGACGCCCTGCCGGCGCTCCTCGCCGAGGCCCGCCGGGTCTGCGCCGAGGCCCAGGGCGATCTCCTGCGGAGCCTCGACGCCGGCCGCTCCCTCGACGACGACGACCTCGACGGCCTCCGCCGCGCGCTCGCGCCGATCGTCGAGGCGGCGATCGTCCGCGACCCTGCCCCTGGGGCGGAGGATCCGTGAGCTCGATCCGCCACCTCGAGGGCCGCCTCCGGGCGTGGCGCGGCTTCCACGACATCGCCCACGCCGCCCGCACGCTGGCGGCCGCCCAGAGCCTCCGCTGGGCCGGACGGGTCACCCAGAGCGCGCACCACCTCGCGTGGTGCGAGGCCCTCCAGCAGGCCTGGCAGGTGCCGGCGAGCGACGCCCCGCGGGCGGCGGTGGTCATCGCCATCGGCACCGACCTCGGCCTCTGCGGCCGCCTCAATCGCCTGGTCGCGGAGGCGCTCGACGACCGCCTCCGGCGCGCGCCCGCGGCCCTCACCCTCAGCGTCGGCGCCCGCCTCCGGGCCGAGTTCGGCGAGCGCCCCGGGCTCGGGCCCGCCTTCGCCGCGCCGACCTCCTTCGCGGCCGTCGAGGGGCTCGCCGGCCGCCTCGAGCGGCTCCTGCGGCAGGTCACGCCCGCGCCCGCGCTCGACCTCTCGCTGATCCTCGCGAGCCACACCCTCGCCAGCGGCACGCCGGTGATCGCGACCTGGACCGACGCCCCGCGTGGCCTCGACGGGGCGTCGACGATCCGCGCGGGCATGCGCGCGGACGCGCTCCCCCTCACCCCGTCTGAGCGCGCCGAGCGACCGGCGGCGGCCCTCCTCCTCCACGCCCGCCTGGTCCACGCCCTCTGCGTCGCCGCCGCGAGCGAGGCGTCAGCGCGCCTCCAGACCATGAGCCGCGCGCTCGAGACCAGCGAGCGCAGGATCGCCGAGCAGGAGCGCCACCTCCGCAAGCTCCACCAGGAGGCGACCACCCAGGAGATGCTCGAGGTCCTCGGCGGCCGGAGGAGCGCCCGCGCGGCTTGGCGGCGGGCGAGGCCTGGGCGAAGCTCGCACCCGTGAGCGCGACCAAGAGGCTCCAGCGACACCTCCGGCGGACCTTCCTCACCGGGATCTTCGCGGCGATCCCACTGGCGGTGACGGTCGCGGTGATCGCCTACGTCGAGAAGGCGAGCCGCGAGCCGGTGGCCGCGCTCCTCGGGATCAACATCCCCTTCATCGGCATCGGCGTCGCCCTCGTGTTGATCTACCTGATCGGCCTCATCGTCTCGTCGATCGTCGGCAAGCTCCTCCTCGCCTGGCTCGATCGCCTCCTCCTCCGGGTGCCGGTGCTCCGCGAGCTCTACAAGGCGTGGAAGGAGATCTCGCTGACCCCCGGCGGGCGCGAGGGGATCTACGGCCGGGTGGTCCTGGTCCCCGACGGCGATCAGATGATCCTCGGCTTCACCAGCGGCGACGCGATCGACGGCGACGCCGAGCGGATCTGCGTCTACATCCCCGACACCCCGAACCCGATGGCTGGCCACCTCGCGCTGATCGAGCGGAGCCTCTGCATCGACCTCGGGATCCCGGCGGAGGAGGCCTTCAAGATGATCCTCTCGGGCGGCAACTACGTGCCGCCGGCGATCGGCAAGGCGCTCGGCGGCGAGCTCTCCTAGCCAAAGAACATGTCCCTTAGGACATATCTTTTCGGACCGACCGGCGCCGCGAGAGCCCGGTGATCCCGAGCGGGACCGCGATCCCGAGGAGGATGAAGATCCCGGGGACCAGGTAGTAGGGCCGGAAGAGGCCGACCAGGAAGTCGCGGATGGTCGGCAGCACGTAGCGCTCGCTCAGCCACGCCCCGGCCTCGGCCGCGCCCACCGTCCCGTCGGCGGCGGCCTCGGCCGCGAGGGCCGCGAGGATCCCGTCGACCGCGTCGGTCGCCCCGCCGACGAGCTCGCGCTGGAGGGCCTCGGCGCCCCAGCGGCCGACGACGCCGGCCGCGTCCGCGGAGACGCCAGGGTCGAGCTGCGACGCGACCGCCTCGCGGATCTTCTGATCCCGGAGCGCGACGACCTGGGTGTTGGCGCCGTCCCAGAGCCCCCGGATCGCGGCGACCGGGATCCGATCGCTCCCCTCCTCGGCGACCACGAGGATCATCCCGCTGGCGATCGCCCCGCAGGAGCGCTCGATCACCTGGCTCTCGTCGAGGAGCCCGAGGGTCGCCCGCTCGGCGCCGTAGGCGAAGCCGGCGGCGCCCGAGGTCGGGACCAGGAGCACCATCCAGATCGCCAGGGTGAGGCGCCGCGGCCAGGCGCTCCCCGACGCGACCCCGAGCCAGCCGCGGGCGCGAGAGCTCCGCCAGGCGATCACGACGGCGACGAAGGCGAGGAAGGTGACGCCGATCCCCCAGGCGATCGGCGTCAGGAGGGCCACGCCCGAGTGCTCGAGGAGCGCCCCCAGTCCCGCCGTCACCTCAGACATCGAGACCCAGGGTACCCACGCCGAGGCGCCGCGGTCGACCCTCGGCGGCCGCGAGACGGGCGCGCGCTCGCGGACGCGCTCGCGCGCGCTCGCGGGCGCGTCCGCGTCAGCCGGCGAAGCGGTAGACCTCGATGCCGACGTCCTGCCACTGCGGCGCGTAGCGGCGGCCGACGTCGGCGATCGAGAAGCCCCAGGGCGCCGGGAGCTCCTGCGGGAGCGGGGCGCCGTCGTGGAGCGCCTCGTAGGTCGCGCGATCGAGATCGACGGCGCCCTCGAGGGCCGCGTCGAAGCCGATCTTCGCGGCCGCCTCCGCCCACCCCGGGCGGACCTCGAGCGGCCAGGCCTCGGCCGCGTCGCCGCTCCCGTAGCCGACCGCGAGGAGGCGGCGGCCCGCGAAGGGCACGCCGCGCTCGCGGGCGTCGACGAAGGCGGCGGCGAGCCAGGCGGGGAGCGAGCCGGTGTAGAGGTTACCGAGCGCCTTGACCCGCTCGCTCCCGAGGCTCATCCGCGCGGCGACGAAGCGCTGGAGCTCGGGGCCGCGGCCGAAGTGGCGGGCGACGGCCTGGGCCTCACGGAAGGGCTCGACGTCCGGGCCGCCGGCCTCGACCGCGTCGAAGAGGCTCACCGGCGCGCCGATCTGCGCCCGGGCGATCGCCGGGTCGACGCCGGCCTCGCGGCAGAGCGCGTCGAAGCGCTCGGCGCTCGCCGGGTCGCGGCCCATGCTCCAGACGAGGACGTGGGCCATCGCCTGGATCGGCAGGTAGTGATAGGGCCGGTGCATCAGCACCGCGTCGACCTCGGCGAAGAGGTCGCCGCTCCCCGCACCGGCGCGCGCGCGGTGATCGTCGATCGCCGCGATGATCTCGTCGATGTAGCAGAGCGTCGAGTACTTGCCGTTGAACACCGGGAAGTCGTGGAGGCGCCCGGTGCCGGCCTCGTACTCGGGCATGAAGTGGCGGGCGACCGGCTTTCGAAAGTCGGCGCCGCGGTAGGCGGCGGCGCTGCCGGTGCGGGCGAGGTCGACCGAGAAGAGCGCCGGGTCGCGCTCGACGAGCATCGCCACCGCGCCGGCCCCCTGGGTCTGCTCGCCGCTGCTGCCGCGGGCGTACTCGGCGACGTCGGCCGCGATCACGATCGCCAGGCGATCGCCGGCGTCGCAGGCCGCGTAGCGGAGCGCCCCCTTGAGCGCGTAGATCCCTCCGAGGCAGGCGTGCTTGAGCTCGGGGACCTCGCAGGAGCGGGCGATCGACGGCCGGCCGCGGGCCTGAAGCGCGCGGTCGAGCATGCCCTTGACGATCACCGCGCCGGCGGCGTTGTCGGTGCTCGACTCGGTGCCGAGGGCGAGCATGCCGATCCGTCGGGGGTCGACGTCGTAGGCGTCGATGAGGCGGAGCGCGGCCGCGGCCGCCATCGTGTAGACGTTCTCGGCCGGCGAGCACATGCGGAAGGAGCGGCCGACCACCGCGCGCACCTTGTCGGGCGCGGCGCCGGTCCACCCGCACCACTGGTCGAGGGACACCCGCGGAGCGGGGACGTAGAGCGCCATCCCGCTGACGCCGGGGTTCGCGGAGGTCGAGGAGGTCGTGGTCGTGATCGTCATGGGTCGCGGAGGGTAGTGGCCAGGCGCTCGCGCGAGCCGCGGGTGCGCCCGCTTCAGCGTCGACCTGTGACGCGGGTCAACGGGCGCGCGCCCGGCGACGCGTCCCTCATGTGGCGCAGATCGCTTGTCGACGGTCCCGCGTGCTCTCACCCGGACACGCCACGGGTGAGTAGGCGTCGATCCTCGAGGTCGTTTGGCGAGCTCAGCTCGAGGGCGGCGGCGCTTGACGCCTCGCCCCCCGACGTCGCAACGTCCGCGGCGATGTCCCTCTACCACGACTCCATCGTCCCGATGGCCCGCATGCTCCGCGCGGCCTTGAAGTGGCTCGACAAGGCGGCCGCGTTCGCCGAGGCCCGCCAGGCCTCGCCCGAGATCTTCATCGGCGCCCGGCTCCACGTCGACATGCGCCCCTTCGAGTTCCAGCTCCAGGCGGCCTGCGACGCCGCCAAGTTCGCGGCGGCCCGCCTCAGCGGCGTCGACGCGCCCGCCCACCCCGACACCGAGAAGACCCTCGACGAGCTCCGGGCCCGGATCGAGGCCGTCCTGGGCTACCTCGACGGCTTCGACGAGGGCCACTTCGAGGGCGCCGAGGCGCGTGAGGTCCGCCTCTCCTTCCTCCCCGGCAAGGCGATGTACGGCGCCGACTACCTCCGGGAGATGGCCCTCCCCAACTTCTACTTCCACGCGACCACGGCCTACGCGATCCTCCGCCAGGCCGGCGTCGAGCTCGGCAAGCGCGACTTCATCACCTACCTCACGCTGCACGACCTCGACGCCGCGAGCTGATCGCCGCGGGTCGAGGCGCATGTAGGATGTCCTCAAGGACATCCTCCTACATGCAGCGGGTAGCGCAGAGCGCTCGCTAGATCCCGCTCACGTCCCCGTGCTTGCGCAGGGTGTAGCGGAGCTCGATCGTCTGGCGCTCGTAGGCGCCGAGGCGGACGTCCCAGCTGACGATCCCCTGCTCGTCGGGCGTCTTGCCGCCGGTCGTCTTGCGGGCGTCGACCTCGATCTTCACCTTGTCGATCTCGGAGACCGGCACCCGCTCGCTCACCTTGATCGCCCGCGCCTCGTCGCCGAGGTTGGAGAGGCGGAGGGTGATCGTGTGCTCGACGCCGGTCCAGGACGAGAGCATGCGGCTCTCCTCGCGGGCCTGGTCGACGCTGCGGAGCACCCGGAGCGCGCCGTCGGGCCCGAGGCCGAGGGCGAAGCGCTCGCCCGGGGCGATGAAGAGCACCGAGGTCCGACCGACGAAGCCGCCGCCGCGGATCAGATCGACCGGCCCCGCGAGGATCGGCCGGGTCGCGCCGTTGACCTGGGTGCTCCGCAGGATCACCGCCGGCGCGAGCTCGGCCATGAGCACCCGCTCGAGGGTCGCCGGGCCGGTGAAGGAGAAGAGCGGGACCCGGTGGGGCTGACCGTCGCTCGGCACGTCGGCCCGTCGGCTCGCGCGGAGCTCGAGCGCCTCGCCGCCGTCGTCGATCCCCGGGAGCTCGCTCGCCGCCTTGCGGGCCTCGCCGCCGAGGCCGGTGGTCTGGATCTCCTGCTCGCGGAGCTCGACCTCGACGACCTCGCGGCGCCGCTGGATCTCGAGGAGATCCGAGCTCAGCGTCGGCGGGTCGGTCCCGAGCGAGGGGCGCTCGGTCGAGAAGATCAGCTGGGCGTCGTCCCAGCGCTCGCCCGTGCGCTGCCAGACGCAGCCCTCGCAGGTGAATTCGATCGCCGGCTCGGCGCCCTCGCGCTCGATCACCTCGGCGCGGTGGTAGGGCCGCCAGCAGGCGCCCGGGACGATGTAGTCGACCTGGAGCTGGAAGCGGCCCGGGGCGCGGGCGACGATCTCGATCACCAGCTCGGCCGCGATCTCGTCGCGCACGTCCGCCTTGACGTCGAGGCGGGCCTGCAGGCGATCGATCTCCTCGCCGAGATCCTCGAGCTCCTCGCGGAGGGTGAGGAGCGTCGCCCGCTGCGCGGCCTCGTCGTCGCGGAGCTCGGCGAGGCTGGAGCGCCAGCGCTCGCCCTCGAGCACCCCCCACGAGGCGTCGACGCCGATGTCGGCGAGGTGCGCCCGGGCGATCCCGCCGAGCTCGACGAGCGCCGCCTGGGCCCGCACCTGGCGGCCACGGAGCTCGCGCCGGCGATCGTGGAGCTCGCGGAGCTCGCGCTCGATCCCGCGGCGCTCGGCCGAGCGATCCTCGACCCGGACGACCCGCTGCCGGCGGATCCGCAGGTCCTGGACCCGGGCGCCGCTGATCTCCTCGCCGCCGCCGCCCGGCCGCCGGAGGCCGGCGCAGAGGGTGCGATCGCTGATCACCGGCGCGACGTCGGCGACCCGGAGGCGGGTGGTGCCGGCGCCGACCTCGATCGTCCCGCGGCGGATCACGTGGGCGCGATCCTCGAGGAGGATCACCTCGTCGACCGGGAGCTCGATGGGCCGCCCCTCGGCGGCGCTGGGATCCTGGGGGCTCTGGCTGGGCACGCTCATCGCTCGCTAGACCTCCCGCCGGTTGCCGCCGACGAGCTCCTTCTTGGCCGAGATCTTGACGGTGTAGGACGCCCGGAGGCGCTGGGTCGCGCCGGCGGCGACCTGCACCCGCCAGCGCTGGCCGCCCTTGAGGTCGTACTCCTCGGGCTCGTAGCGCTCCCAGGCCGGCTCGACCCCGCCGACCTCGACGCTGATCTCGTCCTCGCCCTCGACGAGCGCGGGGATCCGCTCGCGGACCTCGACGTCGACCGGCCGCTCGAGGCGGTTGGCGACGTCGATCGCGATCCGGTGCTTGAGGAGGAGCGAGCCGCCGATGAGGCCGGCGCTCTCCTCCGCGTAGTGGGTGTTGCGGGAGACCTTGATCGCCTGCTCGACCCCGAGGCCGAGGCGGACCTCGCCGCGGCCGGCCGCGAGCGGGAGGCCGCTGGTCAGGAGGTAGTCGCCGCCGACGTAGACGTCGACCGGCCCGGCGAGGAGCGGGGCGTCGAGCGGGTTCTTGAAGGTCGCCACCCGGAAGACGTCGCAGCCCTCGCGGGGGACGACGACGTGGACCATCGCCACCGGGCCCTCGCGGGCGAGGAGCGGGATCGCGTGGTACTCGCCGTCGGCGATCACCTCGACCTCGCCCTCGGCGACGTAGGCGTAGTCGAAGCCGCCCACGCTGTCTGGAAGGACATGTCGCGGGGGCAAGCGGCCGCTGATCGTGTTCGCGGTCGACTGCGCCTGATCGAGGACGGCGATGACCTCGGTGACCACCTGCGCCTCGCGGGCGACGATCAGCTCGCGGACCCGCTCCTGACGGCGGATCAGCACGAGGTGGCCGCGTCGGGAGGCGCCCGCGGCCGGCATCCGGAGGTCGCCGTAGGCGAGGAGGGCGCTCGGATCCTCCTCCTGCTCGGGCTCCGCCGGGGCGAAGGCGCCGGCCCTCGGGTAGGCGCCGGTGTCCATCGACGGGCCGCCGCCGCCCGCCGACGCGAGGCGGCTGAGGAGGCCGCCCCCGCGGGCGCGCGCGGCCTGGGGCGCGAAGGCGGCGGGCGGGGCCATCGGCATCGCCATCGACGCGGACATCGGCATCGGCGCGGCCGACGGAGCCGGCGGCGGCATCCCGCCGAAGACCGCGCCCGGCGGCGGCCCGCCGGCCCCCTCCTCCCGGCGCCCGGCGCTCTTCCGCTTCTTCGCCTCCTCCTTGGCCACCACCGCGGTCGCGGTCGCGTAGTGCTCGCGCGGCGGCGCGGCCTCCATGAGGTCGTCGAGCGCCTCCTCGTCGTCGTCCTCGGCGTAGCCGTACTCCGCGGCCTCCGGCTCGTCGTACGCCTCCTCGATCTCCTCGGTCGGCGCCGGCGCGCGGCTCGACACGGGCTGACTGGCGACGAAGCGATCGTAGTCGGCGTAGAGCGCCTCGGCGCCGACCGGCGGCGGACGCCAGCCGCGGCGCGCCGGCGCCGGCTGCCGGCGGCCGATCCGGACGCTCTGGAGCTCGGGGAGCTCGGTCCAGCGCTGGGCGTCGGCGGTCGAGAGGGTCATCTTCACCCGCGACCAGTCCTCGCCGCTCCGCTGGGCGACCACCGCCCGGAGGGCGAGCGTCGCCCGGCTCATCGCCCGATCGAAGGTGACCGTGTAGGCGGGTGCCCAGCGGGCGCCGGGGATCATGTACTCGATCCGCACCTCGCGGGGGCCGACCGCGCCCGCCCGGCGATCGATCCGGACCAGCGCGGTCTTCCGCATCTCATGGCGCTCAGCCTGGCGGGCGTTCGACGCCTCGCGGTCGCGGGCCTCGAGGTGAGCGAGCGCCTCCCGGAGCTCGCGGTGCTCGACGCTCGCCTCCCGGAGCTCGGCCTCGAGCTCGGCGAAGACCTCCTGGCGGAAGGCGGCGACCGCTCGACGCCCGGCGTAGGGCGAGGGCGGCGGCGCCTCGCCGCGGGCGCCGGCCGGCCGCGGCACGGCGATCTCGGCGCCCACCCGCTTGAGCTGCTCCTTGAGGTGCTCGATCCGATCGGCGACCGCCTGCTCGCGGCGGCGGGCCGCCCGGAGCTCGACGCTCTCGACCGGCGGCAGGCTCGGATCGACGACCGCGACGTCGAGCCCGAGGCTGACGTCGGCGGCGACGAGGCCGGGGCCGCCGCAGATCCGCACGCGGACGCTGCGGTCCTCGAGGCTCAGCGGGAGCTCGCCGATCCGAATGAGGTCACCGCAGGTCGCCGCCTCGGCGATCGTGGCGACCCGGGTGACCAGGGCGCCGCGGCGATAGACCGTGACGGCGTCGATCCGGGTGGGAATGAACGTCGACATCCTGAGGTCGACGATGGTAGCCGAAAAAGGCGGCGGCGGCCGGGGACCACCGACCGCCGCCAGGACCGCCCGCGCCGTCCGAGAGCCGTGAAGGCCGGCGCGGAGGCGCTCGCCGCGAGCTCGCTCAAGCGCTCGCGCGAACGTTGATCTTTCGGGGCTGGGCCGCCTTCGCCTTGGGCAGGCGGAGGTGGAGGACGCCGCCCTGGAAGTCGGCCTCGATCGCCCCGGCGTCGACGTCCTCGGGGATCTTGAAGATCCGGCGGAATTCGACCGCGCGAAATTCGGCGGCCACCGCCCCCTCGTCGTCGAGATCGCGGCGCGCGCTCAGGCGCAGCTCGCCCTCTTCGAAGCGGACGTCGATCGCGTCGCCGCGCACGCCGGGGAGGTCGGCGAGGACCAGGTAGCCCGCGGCGTTCTCGTAGATGTCGACCGCCGGCGCGACCGTCGGCCGCCCGCTCGTCTCCTCGGCGATCGCCTCCTCGCTCCGCTGGATCGTGGTGTTCTCCGACATGGCTCGTTGTATCTCCTGTCCTTTTCTACATGTCCTCTTGTTCGATCTACGCCTCGCTCGCCTTGATCGCGATCGAGCGCGGCTTGACCTCGGGGTGCTTGGGGAGGGTGACGGTGAGGAGGCCGTCCTTGACCTCGGCGAGGACGCCGTCGACGTCGATCCGCGCCGGCAGGGCGATCGAGCGCGAGAAGCGGAGCGCCGGGCGCTCGCGGCGGTGGACCGAGTAGCCCTCGGGGGCGCTCTCCTTGCGCTCGCCGCGGATCGTCAGGCTCTCCGCGGTCGCCATCACGTCGAGCTCCTCGACCTTGAGCCCGGGGACCTCGGCCTCGACGACGTAGGCCTGGTCGCTCTCTCGGAGGTTGATCCGCGGCCAGACCGTCGACGGGCGCGCCCGGGCGCCGACGACGTCGTCGAGCTCGCGGAAGATGTGGTCCATCCGGCGGCGGAAGAGGCCGAATGCCTGCAGGGGATCGTAGGGGTCGCGGATGTAGCTGAACATGGTGGTCCTCACGTCGGCGAGCGCCGGCGGCTGCGTCATGGATCGGGGGGAGGGTGCCGCACACGGGGCGCCCGCTCGCTGGCCGACAAGCTAGATCGGTCGACTTGCCCGTCAACCCCTCGAGGCGGCCGCGACGATCGGCCCCCTCGATCGACGCCGGCGATCGCCGACACCCGCCCGCCGCGCCGCTGGCCCGGGCCCGGCCGGTCGGCTATGGTCGGCCGCCCATGGAGATCTACAAGCGCTTCCGCTTCGAGGCCGCCCATCGCCTCCCCAACGTCCCGCCGGGGCACAAGTGCGCGCGCCTCCACGGCCACTCCTTTGAGGTCGAGGTCGAGGTCCGCGGCCCGGTCGGTGAGGAGAGCGGCTGGGTGATCGACTTCGACGAGATCCGTCGGGCCTTCGATCCGATCCACGCCGCGCTCGATCACCGCTGCCTCAACGACGTCGAGGGCCTCGAGAACCCGACCAGCGAGCGCCTCGCCCGCTGGATCTGGCGGCGGATGCAGCGAGAGCTCCCGCTCCTCAGCGCGATCCGGGTCCGCGAGACCTGCACCGCCGGCTGCACCTACCGCGGCGAGGGCGAGGGCGACGACGCCGCGACTGCGAGCGCGGGCGCGGGCGCGCCGACGATCGTCATCGCCACCTACCGCGCCCGCGAGGGCGAGGTCGACGCGCTCCTGGGGATCCTCGCCGACCACGTGCCGACCCTCCGCCGCCTCGGCCTGGCGACCGCCCGCCCGGCCACGCTCCTCCGCGCGGGCGACGGCCGCACGATCCTCGAGATCTTCGAGTGGCGAGACGCGGCGGCGGCGGCCGAGGCCCACCGACGCCCCGAGGTCGCGGCGCTCTGGGAGGCGCTCAGCGCCCGCGCCGAGATCGTCACCCTCGGCGAGCTCGCCGAGGCGGGCCAGCGCTTCCCCCACTTCGCGGCGATCGACGGCGTCGCACGCTGAGCGGCGGCGCGTCTCCGCGCGCCCGCGCTAGCTCTCGAGAAAGGCGTCCCCGAGGTGATCGACGAGGTTGCCGGCGACCAGGCGCCAGCCGGCCTCGCCGGCCTCGAGGCGGTGGATCGATCCGAGCGCGACCGGCAGCTGGTTGTACTCGCCGAAGTCGAGGCCGAGGAGCGCGCCGAGGAGCACCTTGATGATCCCCTTGTGGAGGACGGCGATCGTCCGCGCGTCGGTCGGGAAGAGCGGATCGCCCGGGGCGTGGAGCGCCGCGAGCACCCGATCGACGACCTCCTGGCGGGCCTCGCCGCCGGGGAACGCGAATTCGAGGCCGCCCTCGCGCCAGCGCCGGTAGCCCGCGGGATCGCGGGCGGCGACCTCATCGACCGTCCAGCCCTCCCAGGAGCCGAAGTCGCGCTCGCGGAGCGCGTCCACCACCCGCAGCGGCGGCGGCTCGGCGAGCGCCTCGCGGACGATCGCCGCCGAGCGCTGCGCCCGCGAGAGCGGCGAGGTGACCAGGCGATCGAAGCGCTCGCCCCGGAGCGCGTCGGCGGCCCGCCGCATCTGGGCCTCGCCGAGGGGTGAGAGGCCGATGTCGGTCGCCCCGTAGAGGCGCACCGACGAGTTGCCGAGGGTCTCGCCGTGGCGGACGAGGACGAGCTCGCCGCGGGCCCGCGCGCCCCGCCGGAGCGCCGCGGCGATCATCGCCGGCGAGGGCGCGCCGCCGATCCCCTCGCCGGCCGCGTAGACCCGGCAGCCGCTCCCGCAGGTCGGCCCCGCGCCGGCGACGTCGCGGCCGTCGACCAGGATCGTCGGCGACGCGTAGCCGCGGGCGTGCTCGGGCAGCGCCGGATCGTCGACGCGCCGCTCGATCCAGCGGGGCCCCAGGCCGAGGCCGACGAGCGCGGCCCGCAGGGCGTCGCGCGCCGCCTCGACGTTCGGGCAGGAGGGATCCCAGAGGAGCTCGCACCTCGGCTCGGCGTCGGTCACCGGCCAAGGGTAGTGGAGGATCCCCGAGCCGCCCAGCCCGTGCGCCCAGCTCAGGTCGCGCGGATCACCGGCTGCCAGAGCAGGCAGGCGTCGCTCGGCTCCCCCTTGGCCATCGAGCACTCCGGCCCGCGGAGCGCGTCGAGGGCGCTGACGATCGTCTGGAGGTGGACGTCCGACTCCGCCTTGATGATCACCTTCTGGGTCTCGGGGTAGCCGGCCTTGATCGCGCGGGCGGCCGCGGTCAGGGCGACGAAGTCGTAGTCGTCGTCGCCGTCGCCGGTCCGCTTGATCGCCCCGCGATCGTCGGGGTCCTCGCGGAGCTCGACGCCGACCCCCGCGGTCTTCACGGTGATCCCGTCGCTGGCGATCATCACCTCGACCTCGAGCTCCTCCTTGGGCGGCTGGCTCGGGCTCTCCCGGCCGGCCGACCACTGCGGCGTGGAGACCTGGATCGCCGCCATCTGGGCGAATTCCATCGCCATCAGGAGGGCGGGGATCAGGAGAAACATGATGTTCATCACCGGCAGCAGGTTGGCCTCGACCGCCCCTGCGCCGTCCTCTTTCTTGCGACGCGCCATGGATCACCTCCGGGCCCGCATGCTCCGCGCGCGGGTCACCGAGCCTCTGACAGCGGCGATCGCCCGAGGTTCCCGCGGGGCCGCGCGGGCGATCGCGCCCCGGCTGACGCCCGACCCCGCCCCCGGCTATCATCGACGCGGTGCGCAGCGATCACGAGCTCCTCGAGGCCTGGCGCGGCGGCGATCCGGCGGCCGGCCGCGAGCTCTTCGGCCGCCACTTCACGCCGGTCTTCCGCTTCTTCCGCAACAAGGTCGACGACGCCGCCGACGATCTCACCCAGCAGACCTTCATGGCCTGCCTCCACACCACCGATCGCTTCCGCGGCGACGCCTCCTTCCGGACCTACATCTTCGCGATCGCCCGCCGCCGCCTCTACGATCACCTCCGCCAGAACCACCGCCGCGGCGGCCGCGAGGAGGCGATCGGCGAGCGCTCGATCGCCGACCTCCACGGCCCCTCGCCGACCCGGGCGCTGGTCCTCCAGGAGGAGCAGGAGCTCCTCCTCCGCGCGCTCCGCCGCCTGCCGCTCGACATGCAGGTCGCGCTCGAGCTCTTCTACTGGGAGGAGCTCTCGATCCCCGAGATCTCTGAGGTGCTCGAGACGCCGACCGGGACGATCAAGCGCCGCCTCCAGCGGGCGCGCCACCAGCTCGACGCGATCATGGCCGAGCTCGCCTCGTCCCGCGGGCTCCTCGAGAGCACCCTCGGCGACTTCGACGGCTGGGCCCGCGGCCTGCGAAGGCGCCTCGGCGGCGCGTGAGCCCGCCGGACGAGGCGGCGAATTGCGGCGGGGCGCCCGTCGACGACGGACGCCCCGCGGCTGGACCTGGGCCGATTGGCCCCGACTAGCCCTGGTTCTGGGCGTCGGTGCAGATCTTGACGCCCTTGGTGTCCGGGGTGGTCTGGCAGCGGATCTGGCCCGGCTTCTTCCAGAAGGCGTCGTGGGCGTTCCAGCGGCAGTCGCTGTCGGACTCGCAGGTCTTGTGGCAGACCTTGGTCGACACCGTCACGCCGCCCTGATCGGTGACGCGATCGGCGAGGGTCGTGCCGGCCGGGCAGTTGTTGAAGTTGTCGTAGTCGCCGAAGGTCGTGTAGCCCGGGCAGAAGATGCCCTTGCACTTCTGGGCGGCGATCAGGCACTCGCCCTCGGCGAAGTAGAGCTTCTTGTCGATGATGTTCGGGATCACGACCTGGCCGCTCTCGAAGCAGGCCTTGACCGAGCCCTGCGGGGCGACCACGGCCTCGCAGCCCATGATCGTCCCGGCGGCGATGTCGTCGGCCGCGCACGGCTTGCCGTTGCAGCTACGGGTGCAGGGCGCGTGGATGTTGCCGTCGTTGATCGTGCAGGAGGGCGTGCAGCCGTCGTAGGGGTCGTCGTTGCCGTCGTCGCACTCCTCGCCGGGATCCATCGCCCCGTTCCCGCAGGTCGACTGGACGAGGTCGCAGGCGTCGAGGCAGTCGCCGTCGCCGTAGGAGTGCGGGACCACGTCGTTGCCCGGGAACTCGGTCTTGGTGTTGCCGTCGTCGCAGACCTCGCCGCCGTCGACCTGCCCGTCCCCGCAGGCGCCGCCGCCGGAGTCGGTCGTGGTCGTCGGATCGCCGGTCGTCCCGTCGGTCGTCGTCGTCGCGTCGGTCGTCGTCGCGTCGGTCGTCGGCCCGGTGGTCGACGTCGTCCCGGAGGCGCTCGTCGTCTCGGAGGTCGCGGCGGAGGTCGATCCGCTGGTGCTGTCGTCGGTCGTGCTCGCCGACGTGCTCGAGGTCGAGCCGTCCGAGCTCGACTCGGTGGTGGCGGTGCCCTGGTCGTCGCCAGAGCAGGCAATCAGGCCAAGACCAAGGAGCGAGGCGAAGAGCCAGGTAGAGGAGGAAATGCGGCGCATTGGCGGAGTCTACGCCCCGCGCACAACGCGCGATAGTGATCGAGGGCACAGATCCGCTCGTTGCGCAGACGTCCACCCCCCTCGTACGGCCGATCTTGTCGCTTTTCGGCGACGCCGCTAGCCTATGCCGGCTCATGGCAGGCGGCGGCACTCCCAGCGACGACGGCGGCGCGGTCTCGGACATCAACGTCACGCCGATGGTCGATGTCCTCCTCTCGCTGCTGATCATCTTCATGGTCGCGACGCCGCAGCAGAACGCCCAGATGCCGATCACGGTGCCCTCGCAGGCGCCGCAGCAGAACCCGAACGACCCCGACGCGATGCTGCTGATCTCGATCGACGCGGCCGGCAAGGCGAAGCTCGGCGAGAGCGACCTCAGCGACGACTTCGACGCGATGGTCGAGCAGCTCAAGAAGAACGAGAAGCTCCAGAGCGACGGCAAGGTGGCGATCGACGCCGACCCCAAGACCCCCTACGGTCGGGTGATCGTCGTGATGTCGGCGGCCCACGCCTCCGGGGTGCCGTCGGTCGGGCTCGCGTCCAATCGCCTCTAGCGGCGCGAGCTCGCCTGACCCAAGCGCCAGGTGCGTATGACCTGCGGCGCCGCGCGACTCGGCCGTCGCCCCGAGCGACGCCGAGAGTGACGCCGAGAGTGACGCCGATCGCCGCGTCGGCTCGAAATTCCTTGAGCACGCACGGAGATCGTGCGGCCCGCGGGTGGTACCATGGCGGAGGATGGCGAAGAAGCGGCGAGAGCGTCCCGGCGACGCGCCCCCAAGCGCGCCCGCTGAGAGCCCCGCCGATCGCCTCGCCGCGCTCTATCCCCTCCCCTTCCCGGACGATCTCCTCGAGGTCTGGTCGCTCGCGCGGCGCCTCGCGCCGAGGCGACCGTGCGAGGCCTTCGCCGCCCTCGGGCTCCACCTCTGCGGCCCCTTCGACGCCCTCGTGGGACGCCACGCGCGGCGCCCGAAGAGCCCGCGCCTCCTCGAGGAGCGCGGACCGAACGATCCGCCCGAGCTGCTCACCGTCGCCCAGAGCGACGCCGCTGGCCTCCGCTGGGGCTACTACTTCGACGACCCGAAGCGGCGGGCGCCGCTGGTCTGCCGGGTCGTCGGCGCCGACGCGCCCACGCTGACGATCGCCGGGGCCACCCTGGCGGAGGCGCTGCGGGCCGAGCTCGAGCGGCGGAGCGCCGACGCGCGCGCGCGGCTCGAGGAGGGGCTCGGAGAGAGCCGCGCGCTCCGCCGCGAGCTCGCGGCGCTCGCCCGCGTCCGCGAGGGGCTACGGGAGCTCGCGGGCGCCGACGCGGAGGAGGAGGGCGAGGCCTACCTCGACGCCCACGTCGCCGACCGACGCAGCCGACGTCGGCCGATCGCGCTGACCCGCGACGGCCTCGGCGTCGTCGCCCCGCGCCGGACCTGCCGCGACCCCGACCTCGATCCCCTCGCCCTCCGCGAGGCCTGCCGCGCCAGCGATCCGGCGCGCCTGGTGGAGCTCGCCGAGGCCGCGCTCGCCGACGGCTTCCCGGCGACCGCGCTCCAGATCGCCAGGGAGCTCTGGGCCGAGGGCGGCGCCGTCCGACAGCGGGCGGCCGCACCGCTCCTCGCGGCGGCCTACCGCGCCCTCCGGCGGCCCGCGCTCGCCGAGATCGCCCTGGCCCACGCCGCCCGCCACGGTGAGGGAGAAGGCGCGGCCGAGGCTCCGCGCGGGCTCTGGCGGATCGCCGCGCTGGCCCGGATCCAGCCGGCGACGATCCACCTCCACGACCTGAGCACCGCCGAGCTCGAGGCGCTCGACGCCGCGACCTGGCCCTCCGTGCGCCGCCTCGAGCTCACGCTCGCTCCGGACGCCGGCTACCTCGACGCCTGCGCCCGCCTCCTCGCCGGCGCGTCGATGCCGGCGCTCCGCCACCTCGTCCTCCTCGGCGGCGTCTACCCCCGCGGCCTCTTCACCGCGCTCGCCGACTCGGCGCTCCTCGCCAGCCTCGACACCCTCGACTTCCCCGCGAGCTCGCTGCCGGACGACGAGCGCGACGCCTTCATCCGCGCCTTCGATCCCCCGGAGGAGCTCCAGCTCTGCCCGCGCGTCGTCGGCTGCTACGACAGCGTCGAGGTCTACAACCTCGGGATCCTCGCCCGCGACCTCGGCGACTACGCCCGCGCGCTCGACCTCTTCGAGCGCTCGGTCGCCCTCGGCGGCGATCACTGGGACTACACCGAGAAGGGGATCGCGCTCCTCGAGCTCGGCGAGCTCGACGCGGCGGTCCACGCCTTCCACATGGCGCTCGACCGCTCCGAGGAGTACCTCGTCGCCTGGCTCCACCTCGCCGAGGCCCACCGCCGCGCCGACGAATTCGACGACGCCGAGCTCGCGCTCAAGGGCGCGGCCCGGGCCGCCCGTGGCCGCCGCGAGCGCCTCTCGCTCCTCGGCATGCGGGCGCGCCTCCTCGCCAGCGCCGGCGACGCGGGCGGCGCCCGCGAGCTCGCGCCGGCGCTCGAGGCCGGCGCCCGCGAGCTCCTCGCAAGGCGCTCCGACGACGCCGACCTCCGCTACTGGCTGGCCGCCGCCCGCCTCCTCGCCGGCGACCGCGAGGAGGCGCTCACGCACCTCGTCGCGGCGATCCACAGCGATCCTCGCCACCACGAGGAGGCGCTCGACGACGCGATCTTCGCGTCGGTCCACGAGGAGATCGAGCGCCGCGTCTACCCCGGGGAGTAGCGGCTCACTCGGGCTCGTCGATCATACGACCGCTGACGGCGACCTCGATGCACTCGCGCAAGGCAGGTCGAAGCGGCTGCCGACGGTGTAGCTCCCCGCGTGCGGCTCCCGGTTGATCCAGGCCTGCATCGTGTCGCAGGCGGTGATCTCCCCGCATCGCAGGCAGCGGAGGTCGGGGATCGAGACGTAGTCGATCATGGCCTCTCGGCCCTCCGCCGCGGCCGCGGCAGGAGGCGCGGCGTGCTCCGCTGGTACTCCGCGTACTCCGGGTACTTGCGGAGCGAGAGCTCCTCGGTGAACGCGGTCGATCCCTGGAAGAGCGCGGTCAGCAGGAGGGGCCCGACGATCGCGGGGTTCAGCCAGCCCGCGCCGGCGCCGACCGAGAAGAGGTAGAAGGACCACCAGATCGCCATCTCGCAGAGGAAGTTGGGGTGGCGGACATGTCCGAAGAGACCGGTCGTCAGGAAGCGCGGCCCCTCCTCGCCGCGCTCGGCCCGCGCCCGCTTCGCCTGGTGGAAGCGCCACTGCTCCTCGTCGGCGACGGTCTCGCCGGCGAGGGAGACGAGGAAGAGGAGCGCCGCGATCGTGTCGACGATCCCCCAGGGGGTCGAGCGCCCCGCGAGCGCGTAGTAGGCCGGCAGCGCGAGGAGAAAGAGGAGGAGGTTCTGGAGGCCGGCGATGAAGAGGAGGTTGAAGGCGCGGAATTGCCCCGGGCTCATCCGCGCCCGCAGCTCGGCCCAGCGGTAGTCCTCGCCGCCCGGGCGATAGCCGCCCTTGCGGGCGAAGTTGAAGGTGAGGCGCCCGCCCCAGAGGGCGACCAGGATCGCCATCGTCAGGAGGCGGGGATCCCCGGGGCCGCCGGCGACCGCGAGCCAGCCGACGTAGATGACCGGCAGGATCGACCAGAGGCGATCGACCCACGAGTGCTCGCCGCTGAGCTCGGCGAGGAGCCAGCAGAGGAGCGCCGCGACGGCGGCGATGGAGGCGATGACTTCGAGCGGCGACATCGACCCGCTCTATAGATCAGGTGGCGACGGCGGGCGACCGCCGCGGGCGATCGCGGCCGAGAGATGGCCGACGTCGCCGTGCTAGAACGCCGGCGATGCTCTCGACCAGCCGCCAATTCCTCCTCCGCTCCCGGCCAAAGGGCCCGCTCGCCTACGACGACCTCGAGCTCCGCGACGCGCCCCTCGGGGAGCTCGCCGACGGCGAGGTCCGCCTGCGGAGCACCTGGATGTCGATCGATCCGACGATCCGGATCTGGATGAGCGACGTCCCGCAGTACCTCCCGCCGATCGCGATCGGCGAGGTGATCCGCAGCATCGGCACCGCCGTCGTCGTCGCCTCACGCCACCCCGACTTCGCCGAGGGCGACGCGGTCTTCGGCCTCCTCGGCTGGCAGACGCACCCGCAGGGGACCCCCGAGGCCCTCAGCATCCAGAAGATCGCCCCGGGCGTCGACCCGACCGCGGCCCTCTCGATCTTCGGGATGACCGCCGGCCTCACCGCCTACCACGGCCTCGTCGACGTCGTCGATCCCAAGCCCGGCGAGACCCTGGTGGTCGACGCGGCCGCCGGCACGGTCGGCGGCCTCGTCGGTCAGATCGGCAAGATCCTCGGCTGCCGGGTGATCGGCATCGCCGGCGGCCCCGAGAAGTGCGCCTACGTCACCGACGAGCTCGGCTTCGACGCCTGCATCGACTACCGAAACGAGGACGTCGGCGCCGCCCTCGATCGCCTCTGCCCCGAGGGGATCGACGTCTGCTTCGAGAACGTCGGCGGGCCGATCTTCGACGCGATCCTCCTGCGGATGAAGCTCCACGGCCGGATCTCGCTCTGCGGCATGATCGCGGGCTACGACGCGCATGAGCCGGTCCCCGGCCCCTACAACTTCGGGATGATCCTGATGCGGCGGCTGATGGTGAAGGGCTTCATCATCCTCGACTTCGTCGACCGCTTCCCGGAGGCGATCGCCAAGCTCGGCGGCTGGGTCGCGGAGGGCCGCCTCCGCAACCGCGTCCACGAGCTCGAGGGCTTCGAGCGCCTCCCCGACGCGCTCCGCCTCCTGGTCGGCGGCCAGGCCCCCAACCTCGGCAAGATGGTCGTCAAGATCAGCTAGCGCCGCTCAGGGCTCGACGACCTGAACGCGCCGCGAGGTCGCGAGGTCGGTGAGCGTCACCTCGGCGCCGCTCGCCGGCCAGCGCACCCGCAGCGCGTGGATCTTGGTCACCCCGGCGCCGACGCCGAAGTGGGCCGCGAGCTCACCCTCGCCGAGGAAGTGGGAGCCGACGCCGATCTCGCGGACCTGGATCGGCCCGCCGGCGTCGACCTCGAGCTCGACCCGCGCGCCGTGGCCGTCGCGGACCGAGCCGCTCCCCGCGACCTCGACCGCCAGCCATGGGGTCGCCTCGCCGCCCTCGTTGCGGAGGAGCGCCGGTCGCCCGGCGTGGTTGGCGACGAAGACGTCGAGGTCGCCGTCGCGGTCGTAGTCGAAGGTGACGAGGCCCCTCCCCTGCCCGCGATCGGCGATCCCGCGGGCGGCCCCCTCCTCGAGAAAGACGCCGCCGCCCTGGTTCACCCAGAGGCGCATCGGCGTCTCGAGCTGATCGAAGATCCCCGAGAGGCCGCGCCCCGGCCAGCCGTTGGTCATCACCAGGTCGAGGTCGCCGTCGTGATCGAGGTCGAAGAAGGCGCCGCCCCACCCCCAGCCGCCGTCGCGCACGCCCGCCGCGTCGGTGACGTCGGCGAAGGCGCGGCCGCCGAGGTTGCGGTAGAGGCGGTTGCCGGTGCCCCGCCAGAGGCACTCGTCGATCGAGCAGCCCTCCTGGCTGGGGGCCGCGATCGCGGTGACGAACCAGTCGAGGCGGCCGTCGCCGTCGTGGTCGCCGAAGGCCGAGCCCATCGCGTTCTCCTCCCCGCCGATCCCCGCGGCCTCGGAGCCGTCGACGAAGGTCCCGTCGCCGGCGTTCCAGAAGATCCGCGAGGCGCCGTAGTCGACGCTGATCGCCAGATCGGGGCGGCCGTCGTCGTCGAGATCGACGAAGCTCGAGGCGAAGCCCCAGGCGCCGAGGCGCTCCGGGACCAGATCCATGAGCGAGACCCCGGCGGCCTCCGTGACGTCTTCGAAGCGCCCGTCGCCGAGCCCGTGGAGGAGGCGCGAGCCCCAGGGCCCGCCGACGACCCGCTCGGCGTCGATCCACTCGTTGACGTGGGCGTCGAGGATCCCGTCGAGGTCGTAGTCGCCGAAGGTCACGCTGGTGCCGGCGTGGAGGCCGTCGACCCGGAGCGCGAAGCCGCGGGCCTCGGCCTCGTCGACGAAGCAGCCGCCCTCGTTGATGTAGAGGTGATGGGCCGGCCCGCCCATCGCCGTGACCGCGAGGTCGAGGTCGCCGTCGTCGTCGATGTCCGCAAAGGTCGCGCCGCCGCTGAAGGTGCACGCGCCGAGGCCGACCGCGGCCGCGACCTCCTCGAAGGTCCCGTCGCCGCGGTTGTGGAAGAGGAGATCGGGCGCGCCCAGGCGGGTGACGAAGAGGTCGGGCCAGCCGTCGCCGTCGTAGTCGCCGACCGCCGCGCCGGCGCTCGACCACTCGGGCTCGCAATCGGCGTGGGCCTGGATCGTGTCGGCGACCGGGAGATCGAAGATGCAGCGCGCCTCGTCGGGCGAGGTCGGCGTGTAGTGGGCGTAGACCAGGCCGGCCTCCTCGCTCACGTCGCGGAAGGTCGGGCAGGGTCCACCGGCGCCGCAGGCCGCCGGCGGCGGCGGGTTGGCGGGCGCGAGCGGGTCCGCCGTCCAGCTCCCGCAGATCGCCGGATCGAAGGGCGGACCGGGGAGCGCCGGCGTCTCGGGGACCATGCAGGCGAGTCCATCGCTCGTCGAAGCGTCGCCGGTGTCGCTCGCCGGGCCGTGGCAGGCGACGCCGATCCCCAGCGTGAGGACGCAGCCCACCCACGATCGGGATCGCGCGCGCGAGCGACGCATCGTCCGAGTATAGGCGAGCCCTCAGGGACGCGGCGGGCGCTCGCGCGCGAGGAGGCCGAGGAGCACCGAGTCCTGGACGCCGCCGCCGACCCGCCAGCGCTCGCGCTGATACCCCTCGCGGACGAAGCCGTGCCGCTCAAGGAGCGCGAGCGAGCGGAGGTTGCGGGGGTCGACGTCGGCCTCGAGGCGCTGGAGGCCCATCGGCCCGAAGGCGTGATCGATGAGGAGCGCGAGCGCCTCGCCCATCAGCCCCCGCCCCCAGCGCGCACTCGCGAGCGCGAAGCCGACCTCCGCCCGCAGGTGGGTGCGATCGATGCTCGCCAGGGTGCAGGTGCCGATCAGCCGATCCTCCCCGCGGACGACGATCCCCCACTGGTAGAGCGAGCCCTCGCGGAAGTGGCGGTGGATCGCCGCGAGGAGGAGCGCCGCCTGCTCGCGGGCGGTGAAGGCCGGCCAGCTCCAGAACTCGGTGACCCGCGGATCGCTGAAGAGCGCGAAGAGATCGTCGACGTCGCGGGTCTCGATCCAGCGGAGCGAGACGCGATCGCCGTCGATCGTCGGCAGGCGATCCGGGGGCGGCATGTCATCTTGGGACTTCATCGCCGCGAGAATAGCGCCTCAGGACCGGATAGCATCAAATCACGGCGTTGCGCCGGCGACCATGCTCATGGAATTTCCGGCTCTACTCACACATTCGTGGCCTAGAGGGGCACGACGTGCGGCCATGGCAGCGTGATCCCTCCGCAGCAGAGGAGCAGCATGGAGGCGAAGCTGGCGAGCCGCCGGAAGCCGTAGGAGCGGGAGGTGACGACGCGGGCCTTGCGGTTGAGGCCCTCGGTGATCGCGTTGGTCAGGCCGACCGCGACGTAAGCGACGATCCCGTCGAAGTGCTCGGCGATCGTCTCGGCGGCCCGGAGCAGCGGCGGCTCGCCCTCGGCCTCGACCCAGGTGAGCCAGTTCATCAGGTCGTCGTGGATGCTCTCGGACGAGGCGGTGTCGAAGATCGCAGCGAGGGCCTCCTTCATCAGGTAGGCGCGGTAGAGCGGCTGGTTCTCCTTCTCGAGCTCGTCGAGCTTGCGGCGGGCGACGGCGTCGAGGCGCCACGGCGATCTCTGGAGGGCGTAGCGGGTGCCCTTCAGGGCGCGCTTCTCGTCGGGCTCGCGGAGCTCGGCGACCATGCCCCGGCGGATCTGGTCGAGCGCGTCGTGGACGAGGCCCTGGACGTGGAAGCGGTCGAAGACGACGCGCACGTGCGGCGCGCGCTGGCGGAGCGCCCGCTTGAAGGCCCCCGACATGTCGATCGAGGCGATCTCCAGCGCGGCCACGCCATCGGCCCCCAGCGCCTCGAAGAAGCCGTCGAGAGCGGCCGCGTCCTTGCCCTCGGCGACCCAGACGACGCGGTGCGTGTCGAGGTCGACGACGATCGTCACGTAGCGGTGCTGCTTGCGGTAGGAGAGCTCGTCGATGCCGATCCTGCGGAGGCCGCGGAGGCGGGCCTGGGGATCGCCGCCGTAGCGCCGGACCACCCGCTCGATCACCCGACCGACGGTGAGCCAGGCGATCCGAAGGAGGTTGGAGACCATCGTCTTGTCTGTCTTTTGAGACAGCAAGGCCACCAGCTCCTCGAAGGGGTGCGTGAAGCCGGAGTCCGGATCCGCCCATGGAACCTGCTCGATCTTGACCCCGCACTTCGAGCAGGTGACCCGCCGGATCGAGTAGCGGAGCTCGCAGCGGACCCCGCCGACGTCGAGGTGCCGCCAGCGTCGCTCCCTCCTGTCGTGGCCCGGCGCCTTCGCCCCGCAGCACGAGCAGCGGCCCTTCGACCAGCTCGGCGCGACGTCGATGACGAGCTTGTCCTCCTCGAACTCCGCGGCGAGGACGCGGACCTGCTGGATGCCCAAGAGGCGGCGTAGAAGTGTCGTGGGGCGCATGGTCCGATGCTCGATCCCGAGCGGGCCGAGCACCAGCCAGAACCGGCATCAGGAGATGTGTGCGGACGCTGCGGGTCTTGTTCGCCAGCTGACGGCGATTTCAGGCCGCCTGTGGTTCCGTCTGGGCACGTTCATCGACCACAAATCTGTTAGGAGACCCGAATTTCCCCTCGTCGACGAGGGACGCAGCCCTCCGATGCGGAGTTCGCCTGCCCGGCCGGCGAAACACGAGGACTCGTCGCGCGATTGGCTTGTCACCGCGGTGGGCCGTGTCCGACAGGGCCGGAGCGCACCGTCGGCGCAGGATCTGCAGCAATCTAGAGGCTCAAGAGCCATGCGCCGTAGCGTCGAAAAGTAGGTACATCGACCCCTGTCGTACATACGCCATCAACTTCTATCACCGCAAAAAGGTCAGGATACTCATATCTCGACTCTCGAGCATAGCGAAGATACCGTTCGATCAGCCTCGGGTAGAGCCCTCCACAGGCCCACTCCCGGTACATCTCACCGATCCTCGACATCTCACGCCCACCGATCTCTTCCCATGAACTCATTGATCCAAGAGCATTTCCAGTCTCCCCAAGGATGCCCTGCAGGAATGTCCTGCTCATATCAAGAAACCAGAAAGGCGCCATGTACATTGAAAGCGGAGACCCGGACTCACGGAGCACACGCATTGCGAAACCATCAGCAATCTCCTCTCGCTCTCTGATGCTGTGCCGCCCACCACTCCCAATATCACCATCGAGATCGCCGTGCTCAACATGACCCAATTCATGAAGCAACAGAAATCCAATATATCCCCCAAGCCCCTCCCGGAGCACCTCATCAAGCTGTCCGGCCATTCCGAACATCATCTCAACCGTCGCCACCCGCTCCAGCTCATCAAGGCAGGCCGCGTATGAAACAGCACACTCCCCAAGCTGAACAAGCTCACCAACCGACATATCAACATACACGGAAAGAAACCCTCGATGCGTCTCAAATCCACCCTCCTCATCCAGCACCGACTCGACCAAACGAAGCGGCGTGTCCGGCTGACCACGGCCCTCCACGCTCTCATCTCGCCCCAACACCCCCCTCAACATAGCCGCAACCAGAAGTCGGAAAGAGCGAGAAAACGCGTACATCTCCAAAACCACCAGATGCCGAACATCGCAGGCAATTGACGACGGCCCGAACGCGACACAATTCCCCTGAAACCCAAGAATCTGACAGCGAGCTTCATCCCCTGAAGCAGAATCACACATGGCAAGATCTCGAACTCGCTGATAGTCGACAACATAGACAATCACCTCATCTCCCCTCCGCCTCTTGTTGATCCCCCCCCATGGATGTCTCCTGAGATTCGCCCCCCTGGCGATCGTCTCAATGCTCCGATAGATCCTCTCAAGATTGCGTTCATCGGGCACCGCGCTCAACATCAGACGTTCCACCTCGACAACCTCGCTAGGCATGGACGTTCTGACGGAAGCTCTGCAACCCAGGACGGCCAACACGAGCACCACCAACGCGCACATCTTTCCGAACATGTTCATTCCCCCCCCCAAGGAGTGCCAGGACGCGGACATTCGCTCCCCAATCGATCGACCTCGTCGTCGCCGGCTACGTCCTTCGTCAGCGCGCGTCGACATCCACGTGTCACGACATTAGTGAGCACCGAACACCTCGTCCTCGCGTGCCAGATCCATGCTTCCACTCACGACCTCCTTCATCATCCCTTGTAGATGCCGACCCAGGTACGACCAAGCATCCTCCGAGATCTTCATTCGGTACACCACTCGGTTGTCCACAACCTGAGAACTTGGGACAAGTGTATCAAGAACCCGCGGAGGCATGACTCCTTCATCAAGGGCAGAGTCGTAGACGTCTTTAATAACACCAGTCGCCATCGAAGCGAACGACACAGCCCTCGCAAACGACGACATTTCGACGATCACCTCGAGCGAGTCACCGTTCTCATCAGCGTTGCCCCAAAACAACGTGACCCACTCCGCGGGAGCATCATCAACCCCGCTACGTATCATGAAGGCTACCCTTAGCCAGGCTTCACCAACCTCCAGCGGCCTCGTACGCGCAAGCACATGCCGCTCTCTTTCAGAGGAATCCTCCTGCTTGCGAGCCCGAACCACGACGCTCTCAACCCAGGGCCGTCGCCCCAACGCAACCTGGTCGTTATGAAGCGCGACCATCGCCAACCCCTCAAACTCCACACCAATGATACCAGGACCAAGAGCGGTGATATGACTCGAATTGGCGGCTGCACAGGCGAACCATCGCGCATCTCCCACGCCTGGTTCACCTACTATCGCTCCCCACGACGAGTCCTCGAAGGCGATGGTCACGCGCTCAATCGTCAAGTTCGGAAGTCCACACCTCAGAGCCACGCCATAGGTTGAGTATGCGTCCTCAAGCTGCGTCACCGCGAGCAAACCGACGATAGGCGCGAGGCCTTCGTCACTCTGACCGTCGTGTTCTCGGGGGTCAATGTCGACGAGTATCTCCGTCCCGGTTGGGATCAGACCGATTGGGTCCCGGCCCCCCCGTTCAGGAACGGCGGCTTCATCCATGGGCTTCACGGGCCCAGCTCCCCTGCAGCCATAGAGAACAGACAACATCAGGACAGGCATCAAAGAACTTCTCATCTCATCCAACTCCACTTGACTGCCACTAGATCTGAAACCACCCGCAGCTTCGCGCAATCTGCTCCACTTCAGCGAGAAGATCGGGGACGGCAAATCGACGCTCGATCTTGTGAAGCGACCTTGCCGACAACCTTCTTGATGAAAAGAGAGACACTCGAAATGAGATCATGTACCCCGCGAAGAAGGGCGTCGTCCCTAGCTTTCGCGGATCCCAATTTACTGCGACATAGAAGTAGCCAGGCGGATCATCAATGTCAAACCTACCTGTCCGTCCGTACGGTCGAGACTGAAGTGCTCCTGGGAGTCCCTGCCTGAAGGCCCACGCAGCGGCAGCATCAACAATCTCACCGCATCCCGACGAGGACAGAGCTTCTATTCTCATGGACCACTTACGGTCCTCCACCGCGCTCCAAGCCTTCCCCGGCGGAGAGCCCTGAAGCAGCACTGCGCTGTGTGAACACGCGCAGATCAGTCCTGGGCCGAGACTGATGAGTACACGGCGAGGGACGCTTCGGCCCATGAATGTCACAGAGCCTCCAGTTGCCGCAGCAAGCGGGAACATTGGTCGATATGAGGTCGCACAACCTGCGCCCATGCATCTTCACGACTCGATATGTTAGCGATCTCAATGTCCCTTGGCAACCGATCCAGACTGCGCGCACAGTCATCGACCACCGACGGCCCAAGAAGCGCAGCGCAAGCGGCGCCATTCGAGGGCACGGACGTCGCCAACGCGATCAGATAGCCCACGATCAGGTACGCGACGAACTTGAGAACTTCGGTTGCCATCCGAACGCGCCGCGCCGCCTGCGAATGCATCCTCGCGGGGGATGCCCCAATCTCCGTCGTCGACGATGACGCCAGGGACTGCAGTTCTTCGATCTCGCGCTTTCGGTGAGGGCGTTCGCGCCCTATACGATCGAAGAGTTCATCATTGATGAGATTGTTCCGGAAGCATGTGAGAACGAACTCATGTGCAAGTTCGTCCATGCTAGTGTTTTCGCCAGGAAGCCCCCCCGCACGATCAGCACCAAGGTGGTAGATGGCCAACCGGCGCAACTCCTCCGGGCGAAATGCTCGAGCGAGAAACATTGCGAGACGTTCTAGTTCGTGTCCGTTGGCGGGCATCCGTAAATCTCTGTCCTTTCAAGAAGTCGCGCTGGCCGAGGAATGTTCGCTATTGCACGTGATCCTGATCAATACAGCGGGCAAATGCAGCGAGATCGCGTGCGGGCACTACGTCAACCAAGGACGGGTGAGGCCAATCCCTTGGACCCAAATCGCGCTCACCAAGGTCGCGCAGGGAGGAAGCCGTGATCCTTCGCGTAGCGAGGAACCCCATCACTGTCCCGCAATGAAGAGAATCCGCGAGGTGGCTGATCCTATCGTGCAGTGCGACGCGACATCCTCTTTCCCCGAGGTGTATCAGGCCGCAGCGCAGGTACTTTCCCAATTGCTGCTGCTCTCTGCCATCCAGTTCGCGAACCATGGCCATTGAGCTCTTGCACCCAGGAAAACGCTCATTCTTGATATCCTCCACCTCAGTCCCCCTCCGAAGCCCATTCCGACACATGAAGGCGAATATCTCAAATGCCCGACCGGGCGAGGCATTGCCGAGACACTCCCCCCGGCCGCGGTACGCGAGCGCACTACGCTCGAGCGCCTTGCAGCCAGCATGCGCGGCATCGGCGTCATTACTGGCACACAAATAGCGTTCGAGGTGTTCGGTATCCAAGAGTGCTTGCAGCTCCCGCGCGCACCTGACTCTTCTTGCGTCATCCGGGCGCTCGCGCTCTCGTTCCATGGCGACTCCTTCGCAGCGAGAGATCTCCCTGCTGAGAACATGGCGCAATCCAGCCGCGGCTCCCTCATCACGGGTTGGTATCGTCAGAGAATGATCCGTTTGAGTATACTCCGATCCCATACAATCCAGTGCATCATCCCACATGCTTGTCCCGAGCCGAACCTCATCACACGAATAGATGCATAGCGCCCCGTCCCGACAGGAAATCCGCAGGCCGTTCTCGCGGTCTCGCGGTGGGGACATGATGGCGAGGTTGTGAGAGATCCTCGTGAGATCAACAATGTACCTCTGAGAGCCTCTTCGAGCGACGTCGCCGCCCGGCTCATAGTATGGGGCGGTGTCTAGAGAAGGATTGAGCCGACCGCGCCAGATCTCCATCTCGCAGACCTCCGGTTGATCTGTGTGCATATAGACGTAGTTCTCCAACCAAGGCCGCGACTCTTCGGAAAAGACATAGTTGGCTATCTGACGGGAGTTCTTCGGTGGAGGCGCCTCAGAAATCACACTCTGCGGCACTTGCGACTCGAATAGTGGGCCCTGTGGGGTCCCCTTTGACCAACAGCCGGCGGTCAGCACAAAGACGACTACGGCCTGGAGAGACCTGCGCTGCGGACCATGTGCAGCCCCCCCCTGCGCGAGGTCCCCCGACGGCGAGCAGGGCCGCTCGGTTTCAGGGGATTTGCGCCTATGCCAGCTCGTTTTCGCACGGCGCGAGGTCATCCTCCGAACGTAGCACACGACGCAATGCATTTGTTCTACGGGTTTGAACACCGGCGGCCGTGAGAAAGCACACGTGCGCATGAGGATCAACTTCTTCAGAAAGGGGAACTTGAGAGCATGACCAAACTGAGAGCCAGGATTTCATCGGCCTTGATCGCCGTCGCAGTGCTCCTTCCCGCGTCGCTCGCGCTCGGCTCGGAGACTGTCTACTTCGCACCAGAGGTTCGAGAGGACCCCGACCTACTCGAGCTCCTCTACTTCAAGGTAACGGTCGACCATGAATCGGGCTCCACGCTTGACTGGTCGAACACCAGAATCGTCCGAGATGGTTCACCAATCCGTCTGTACTTTCGATCTTCTCGCACCGCCCCCAGCTACGGCTTCTGCTTCAAGTTCTCCTTCGAGGACGGCGACCGCGTGCGCACCCGGCACTACTGCGATCGCTGGCGAGACTCAAAGCTGCATTCCATCGAGATTCTATCCGCCTCAGAGGCCCGGAGACTGTCTTCGTTTCGCTTGCACACCTACGACGTTCGTGGGGTCCCCAGGGATTGGGACGGCAGCGGAGACCCGCCTGGGATGCTTGCGCACGACATTGAAGACTACTCTCTCAAGGATGCAACGATCGTCTCCGCCTCGATCGATGCGCTCAAGTCGGCTGTGACGACGAGTGCCAAGGGAGTGCTGCTCTGCGCACACCCCTCGGCAACCTACAAGGGGGTGTCTATCGACGATCTTCGTCTTGGCGACAGCGTCGGGTGGATTGACTTTACAATTGCATATCAGTGCGAGGTGCTCAGGCGCCCGTGTTCGATGTCTCTTCGCGCGAAATTCAAGGAACGACGCTTCGAAGCCCTCTCCGTGACGTCAGACACCGCACTCACGAACGCGACCGTTGGCCTGGATGTCTGTGAGGCGCTCATCCGCGACGCCATCGATGCAATTCGGCACTGATTCGGACGCGAGCATCCCAGGCAGAGGCGGCAACCTGGTGCCAGCGGCGAAGCCTGGGCGCGACCGCCGGGCGATCACGCGCGTGCTTGCATCGTAGCCGGAGTCAGCATCGAGGGTGCATGGACCACGGCGGCCCGCGACCGCCGCTCAGAAGCTCGCCGGCAGGTCCCAGGAGCTCAGCGTCCCCGGCTGGACGTACTTCACCGGCGTGAACCAGAGCTTGCCGCTCGGCGAGACCGCGACCCGCCCCTTGCCCGGCATCGTCGCGAAGTCCTCGACCTCGCCGGTGAAGGGGTGGACCCGGACGACCTCGAGGCTCGCCAGGCTCGCGTAGACGTTGCCGTCGAAGGCGTCGTGGCTGAGGCTGGTGACGTCGCTCATCAGGTCGACGACGAAGTCCGCCTCCTTGGTCAGGGTGTTGAAGCGGTAGATCCCGCCGCCGATCAGCGCGACCAGGACGTGGACCGATGAGACTGGCGCGCTCGCGGTCACCCGGGCGTCGAACTTGTACTCGACCGCGACCTCCATCTTGTCGAGGTCGACCGAGTTGTAGTCGCCGTTGGCGGTCTGGTTGCCGACGTAGAGGACGCGGGCTTCGGCCGACCTGGAAGAGAAGAAACCAAACCGCCGTTCTGAGCCTCCAGAGCCCCCGAAAGGGGGCTTTTCATATTCGCGCCCTCTGCGCAACGCACCGCGGGAGTACGCGGAAGTTGGCACTGGCGTGGTACGGATACGTCACGGGATCGGCGGGTCTGGAACGCGCCGTCCCCGGGGCGGCGAGCTCGTCGTCGAGGCCTTCGAGGAGCTCGGCGGCGCCCCCAAGAGCCTCAAGGCGGCGGTGATCCGCGCGGCCTTCGGGGTCGACGTCGACGAGCGAGCCGAGCTCTGCCGATCGTACCGCGAGCTCGCGCGCCACTACGGGGCCCGGATCGACCCGACGCCGCCGGTGAGCCCGCAGATGAAGGGCCGCGTCGAGTCGGCGGTCCGCTACATCAAGCGCAACTTCCTGCCGACGCTCGGCCCTGGCGAGCACACGGTCGACGAGGTCGCCGCGGCGCTCCCGCGCTGGGTCGAGCGGACCGCCAACCAGCGGATCCACGGGACCACGGGACAGCGACCGGCGGAGGCCTTCGAGGTCGAGCGCGCCGCCCTCGTCCCGCTGCCGGCGACCCGCTACCGACCGACGATCTGGAAGAAGGCGCGGGTCCATCGGGACAGCCACGTCGTCTTTGAGCGCCGCCTCTACTCGGTCCCCTGGCGGCTGATCGGCAAGGAGGTCTGGCTCCGCGTCGACCCGGAGAGCGTGACGATCTTCTGCGACGACGCCCGCGTGGCCGCTCACGCCCGCCGCGGCCCTGGCCCACGCAGCACCCTGCCGGACCACCTCCCGGCCGAGCGGGCGGCGCTCGGCCAGCGCAGCCGCGGCTTCTGGGAGGAGCGCGCGGCGGCGATCGGCCCCGAGGTCCGGGACTTCGTCGTCGCCGTCTTCGAGCGCGACGACGTGCTCAGCATGCTCCGGCCGGTCCAGGCGATCGTCACCCACCTCGAGGGCTTTCCGAGGGAGCGGGCGATCGTCGACGGCCTCTCGAAGGCGGAGATCGAGGCTGTCGAGGACGCCGCTGAGGCGCAGCTTCTTGAGGATCGGGGCGAGGTGATCAGTGATGGCGCTCATGGTTCTCCGGGTGCGGGGGGCGGTGGTGGAAGAGCTCGCTGAGGCGGCGAGCGCAGATCCCGAAGGCGAAGATCATCGACCTCGCCACCTGTCATTTCGTCGGCCGCCACGAGAACGTGCTCCTGATCGGCCCGACCGGCGTCGGCAAGTCGCACATCGCTCAGTCGCTCGGCCACCGCGCCTGCCGCCTCGGCCACCCGGTGCTCTTCACCAGCGCCCAGGACATGCTCGCCTCGCTGCGGGAGGCCCGGGCCGATCGGACCTACGAGCGCCGCCTCGTCCGCTTCACGACCCCGGAGCTGCTGATCATCGACGACCTCGGCCTGCGCCCGCTCCAGCACGACGAGCCCCTCGACCTCTACGAGATCGTCCGCCAGCGCTATCAGCGGAGCGCGACGATCTTCACCTCCAACCGGGCGATCGAGGAGTGGGGCCCGATCTTCCACGACGCGATCCTCGCCAGCGCCGCCGTCGATCGGATCCTCCACAACGCCCACGTGATCGTCATGGAGGGCGACACCTACCGCAACCCACCGCCGGGTCGCCCGCCCTCCAAGACCGCCCTGCGGCCGGCGTGATCGCCATGCTCACCGCCCGCGCTGACGTGATCCCCACCCGTGCTCGTCCCCGCCTCGGACGCGCGGACAAGCGGCGACGTGCGGCCGCCGTGATCGTCGCGGATGGCTCTGGCACCACAGCGCGATCCGGCTGGCCGAGGTTACACTTCTGGCTCTACTCACACATTCGTGGGCTAGAGGGGCACGACGTGCGGCCATGGCAGCGTGATTCCTCCGCAGCAGAGGAGCAGCATGGAGGCGAAGCTGGCGAGCCGCCGGAAGCCGTAGGAGCGGGAGGTGACGACGCGGGCCTTGCGGTTGAGGCCCTCGGTGATCGCGTTGGTCAGGCCGACCTCGACGTAGGCGACGATCCCGTCGAAGTGCTCGGCGATCGTCTCGGCGGCCCCTTCTCGAGCTCGTCGAGCTTGCGACGGGCGACGGCGTCGAGGCGCCACGGCGATCTCTGGAGGGCGTAGCGGGTGCCCTTCAGGGCGCGCTTCTCGTCGGGCTCGCGGAGCTCGGCGACCATGCCCCGGCGAAGGCTGGGCTGAAGCGAGGGAACACCTCAGAGCCTGCTCTTCCGTGAACTTGTTGACCTTCTCCCTGCCCCACCTCTGCCTCGTTCATCGAGGTGGCCTACAAGTCGTTGAACGGACTCGGGAGATCCTCTGGCTCGACTCCTGTCCAACTTGGAGTTCCATCGACGATCCCTTTTTCCCATCTGAGACCGCTGATTTGCCTCGCACTGCTCTCCCAGAAGTATGCGTCATAAACTCGAATGAAGCCAGGCTTGCAGTTACCATATTGGTACTCGGGGACAATTCCACTAACGGCCCGAATCTCGATCATGAGACGCTTTCCGCCAATGCCGCCGGGGGGAGCATAGAAGATTCGCTCCTTGTTGTCCGTGGGAGATTCACTGCTGGCAAGAATGGTGACAGGCTGAAGCTTCTCGTCGCACCCCCAGAGAAATACATCGATATTGGCAATCCCTTCAAGTGGAGAGTCGCCGATGCTCTCATGCCTCCGATCATACCACCAAATTACATATTTCAAAACGTCAGCACCGCTCGGCAACGGCTCGCCATTATTCAGGTAGATCTGCAAGGACTCACCTGACGAAATGCACCCGACGCCAGAACTGTATCCCCAGGGAGGAGACATCCCACCCCTCCCAAGGCTCAACTGCCACCCTCCCCCCAGATCAAGGGGACTAGCCGCAAAAGAGTCGAACTTCCGCAGTTTCATCCTGCCAGCCCCGTAGCCCCTGTCAAAGCCTGAGTTCAACTTGTACGAAGGCTGCCCCTCGTCGCCCTTCAGGCCGGCAGAGCGATCTCCCATCAAGAGGAGATTCGCGTACAAGACCCCTGGATCCTGAATCAGAAATGACTCCACGACTCGGACATAGTGATCCGTGATGACCACCGCAGCCGCAGTCACAAGCGGGGTCGAAAAGCTTGTGCCGGACTGAGATTCCTTTGACTTGGGATCGACCAGGCCGCCAGATTGGCTCAGCATATGGGAACTACCGCCATACGCGGCAATGTCGACGATGGTCCGACCCCGTCCGTGAGCGTAGTCATCGGAGACCCCACCTCTAGACGAATTTGGAGCAATCTGCCCCGCGAACCGGACGGCGTTGAGCGTGCTGCTGAGGGTGAATATGTAGTTGCCGACCGTAAATGCGCCAATCGCCGATCCTGGCGGCGTCACAGAGCAGACACCGATCCCCTCTTCGGCCGCGGCGTTCCCCGCGCTCTTGATCAGAAGGATACCGTGCTCGAACAGATCATTGACCGTCACCGACATGGGGTCATTGCCGTTGCAGCTATCAGGAAAACCCCACGAAAACCCCTGGGACATATTGACTGCAGTTGGCTTTGGCGAGATCGTCATCACATGCTGAATTGCAGCTATCGCCGCAGCCCCCTGCCCATAATCCGCCTGCCCGAATGACGGCGCGATGTCGTAAATGTGTGCCCTGGCGCGGCGCGCCATTCCAGACGTCTGCCTCGCATTCCAGCCGGTATACTTATTCTGAACATCCTGGCCGTGTGTATGATCACCAATTATCAGTCCTGCAACTGAAGTCCCATGATCAGTGCCGCAGTCACCGAAACAAGGTGATGCCTTCGGGCTGCATGCCGACTTGGCATTGTTGCAGCCATAATGGCCGACTATGCGAGATACATTCTTGCTGCCGTCAGTGAAGAATGCGGGGTGGTTTGAGTTTGTGGCGCCGTCAATGATGCCGACGCTTAGTGCGACCGGTATGTCCCCCAGGTAGTCGTCGCCGTGGGAGCCATCGTACGGAATCCCTAGTGTCCAGAAGGGCACACTATCGGGTTCAATGTACTGGTCGAACTGCTCGCCCATCGAGATGGTCTCTCGAAAATACTCCGGGGTGGCGCTTGGTTCTTCTTCAATCCCTTCGACCTCATCAAGCTGAAGAAGCCGGCGAATCGTCCTGATGTCGAGATTGGCGATAATGACGGGAGAGAGACTCCCTGCGAATCGGATGTCCCCTTCACCAGCAAGAATAACATCCCGTACACGGCAAAGTTGACGGGTCGTTAGAGATACGCGCTCCGCAAGAAGACGCCCCCTCGTGGCCTCGTAGTCAAGTCGGCTGTGAACCTGCCCCTGCGCTATCGCCCTCTCGATCTCGGAAGTGAGGGTGACCGCTGTTGCGCGGCGTACCCGGATGATAACTTGTAGATGATCGGATAACCCGCCGTTCTGGAGACGCTCCCGGAAGGCAGTCGACGATTTCGACTTCGTGGACAATCTCGACTGATTCGGTGCCGGTGACGTTTCGTGGCATGTGCCCGACTCCCTTCGCCCCTCGCACCTGGTCACAGGAACCTCAACTACACTCGAGGCCTTCCTTCGATTGCCATGGGGGTCGACCACGACTGAATCCCTCAGCATATATCGATGTCCGCTCGGCGAATCTACGACGTCGACAAAGGGGGCCCCAATGGAACTCCGCATGATGCTCCGGAGAGGGTGATGGAAGAACTCTCTTCTGAGTGCTTCGCGTGCGGCGTGCTGAGTCTCTTTGGAAGATCGGGGGTGGTGAGTGTTTTCCGGACTTCGATTATCGGCTCGGAGTGTCCCGCTGGAATGGCATAGTTCCTGGGGAAGAATCTCATGCTGGCGTGCCGCGCGAGCCTCTCCTTCAGGGGGAGGGCGTATTCTAGACTCTCGGCCATCGAGTTCGTTGGGGCTGACCTCATGGCCGCGAGTCGACATGCCATTGGCTCGCGGGAGTTCTCTTGATGTTGCATGGATGCCGGGATTGTTTCTGTGGTCAATCATTCAGCACATCCCATAGGATTCAACGGTCGCATTGCTAGCAGCCGTACAGGGCAACCCACGGCGGCGCTGGGGCGTTTGAGTTGCTCGCCCACTCAGCATGAAGCGTCGCTTGGCCGGGTATACTCGTCGAGAAGTAGTAGTCATGTTCCTCCGTGCAGCCTTCCGCGCAGTCGCCGAAGCGGTCCTCGAAGACGTAGTGCCAGACATCGCCCTCGACCGTGACGCAGATGCTCGGCCCGTCGCCGGCTACTCCTAACGGATGGGCGTTCATGACTCCGGGCAAGTCTTCGTAGCTTGGTGCGATTTTCCACATGTTGAAGTTATTAGCCGTCCGAAGGACCGCCACTGTCCCGTCGTTGGAGATCAAGACAGTGTGAAAGCCATACCAGGCATTGAGGCAATCCCATCCGTGGTATGTTCCGTCTTTGACCATCTGAGAGGTAGGCTCATCGAAGACGATGGCGAAATTGGGTATCGACCATTCGAAATAGTCGATGTTCTTGACCTCCGGATAGTCGCATCGGATGGCGTAGACGTCGTCAACCAGGCGATCGTAGGTCTCCTGGTCGGCGAAGAAGTCCCCGTCGAGCTCGACGGCGAGTCCCTCGAGGCGCGGGTCCTCGCGCGGTGTTTGGGCGAACTCTGCGGGCGTCCCGAAGCCACCTGGGTCGTCGCAGCCGATGGGGACGACCCCGCCTTCGGGTGCCTCTTCGTCGCCCCCCCCGCCGACGGGTGGCCCGCCACACACTCCCGTGTCCGACGTGGTATCGCTCGTCGTCTCCTCACCTGTCGCGTCTCCGGTCGTGTCCGATGTTGACGTGGTCGACGTGGTCAACGCCGCCTCTGTGTCCGATGCTGTCGACGTCGACGTTCCGGGAGTGGCGCTCTCCACGCCTCCGGTCGAGTCGGTCACAGAGGCCGTGGTTCCGGTGGTCGTCCCGGATACGGTCGACGAGGAAGAGCTCGTCGAGCCGGATGCGCTCGCCCCGAAGGTCCCCTTGCCGCCGCCCCCACAGCCGTCGCCGAATCCGAGTACGACGAGTGCCACGGCGGCGATTCGACCTACGGTCTTTCCTGGCTGCGAAGCCGCTTCAACGAGCGCGCCCCGACGAATGATGATCTCAGTCCCAACAAGTCGCCGCATCGTTCCCTCCAGCCAGAACCATACCATGCATCGAGCTGCCGGGCACCATGCGCGGGAGCACATGGTGCCCGGCAGCTCGATGGGAAGGCCATCCCCCCTGAAGTCCGGCCGCTGAAGGCGGCTACCCCTCGCGCAGGATGAGGTCGGCACTGAGTTCGACCCAGAACGGCGTCCCGCCGGTGCTGCACTGGTTGAACGTCAGGATCAGCTTCAGGAACGGATCCAAATCGCTCGCGGTTGCCGAGAGAAGGCTCGGAACGGAGGTGGAGTCATCGATCGAGGCGCTGAGCGCCGCGGTTCCCGTCTTGGTGAACTCCGTCGGGTCATCCGGGGACGGGTCGGTGCCGAAGGCCTCAAGGTCCACCGATTGACCCGTGACGAGCGTGCAGGTCGCGTGGAGCCGGACGGCGAACCGTGCGTAGTAGTACGGAACGACGTTCAGCGCCGAGTGCAGGACGATCGTCTTGGTCGCGTTGTTGCCGAGCCAGGTGAAGTCGAATCGCTGCTTGGGGATGATTTGGGTGATGATGCCAGCCATGATGCGTTTCTTTCGCTCTCAGCGCACGCACGGGGAGCTCCCATGGTGCTTCGCGGTTGTGGGTTTGGTTCTAGGGGGCGTTGCGGACGCCGACGATGGTCGCGGCGGTGTTGTTGAGGAGCGTGATCCCGTCGCCGGGGGCGACCTCCCAGTCGATCACGCTGCCCGGCTGGGCAGCGATCTTCTTGGCGAGCTTGCCGCCGATCGAGAGCGCCTCGGCGGGGTTCTCGGTGCTCTGGACCTGGAGGGTCACGATGGCCTTGAAGCGGGTGTTGTTCTGGTAGAGGAGCATGTTTTCCGCCTTGCTGGGTTTGGAGGGGTCGCCGCGCTAGAAGTCGCAGAGGACGAGCACCGCGCTGAGCTCGACGAAGAAGGGGGTCGAGGGGACACTCCCCTGCGTGGCGATGAAGCGGACGCGGAGGCCAGCCTGGAGGTCGGTCGCCGTGCCCGAGAGGAGGACCGGCGTCGATGTGCTGCTGGTGATGGTGACCGTCGTGAGCGGGTTTCCGGAGACTCCACGGTCGATGAACTCGGCCGGGTCCTCGTCGCTGGGGAGCGTGTTGTCGAGCTGGAATTCGACGGACTGACCGGCGTCCATTTGCAGGGAGTGGACCCGGACGAGGAGATGGGTGCGGTAGTACGCTGCGACGGAGATCGACGGTTGGAGGACGATGGTCTGGGTCGCCCCGTTCGAGAGGTAGGTGAAGTCGTACTGCGTCTTGGGCAGGAGCTTGATTTCAGTGGAATTTCGGCACATCGGCGCGACTCCTGGATCCTCGGGCGCGCTCCGCCACGAGGCACAAGAAGGGGGCCTCCCGGGGGCCCTCTGCCGCCGCGGGAGAATCGATTGGAGACCATCTTGGATGCCGTCCCCCCCCCCTGGTCAACAGATTTAAATCCAACATACGTACGAAAACGAGAGTTCGTTGTCTCCAGGATCGACATATTGGCCATAGTCGGTCGGCCGGCCATTGGCGTGCCGTCGCCCGCGTGTCGCCATGAGGCGATCGCGGCATGGAGCGCTGGCAACCTCGACGAAAGCTCCAAGTTGTGAGCAAACGCGGTGCCTCGTCGTCGCGTGGTGGGGGCAATCGCCGACGCATTGGCGGCTCCTGACGGCCGAATCCGCGCGCCGCGGCGCTCTTTCGCCGTACCGGCCCTTGTGCAGTGCCCCATAGGTATGTTTTTCATAATCCGAGTTCGAGGAGGACGACCCTTGCCGACCCCCCCCGCCGCCTCCGACATGGACCGACTTCGCGCCTCCAACGGGAGCCTCTCCGCCAGTGGCCGAGGCCGGCCCTGCGTCCGCGAGCTCGCCGGGCGAGCCTGCACCTGAACCCGAGCCCGAGCCGTCCCGACGACAGCTGACGCTGCTCCCGGGCGGAGCCGGCGAGCACACCGGCAAGGTCCTCGTCCGGCGCTACGAGCTCCTCGGCGAGCTGGGGCGCGGGGGCATGGCCTCGGTCTACGAGGCGCGCTTCCTGCCCTCGGAGCGGCGGCACGTCGCGGTGAAGATCCTGCGGCGGCGGCTCTCGCGGAAGCCGGAGAGCGCGCGGCGCTTCGCCCGAGAGTTCAAGATCCTCGACGCGCTCAGCCACCCCGGGCTGGTGGAGGTCCGGGACTTCGACCGCGACGAGGAGGGGCGGCTCTTCATGGTGATGGAGCGTCTCGAGGGGCGGAGCCTCGACAAGATCGAGGGTCCGCTCGCGCCCGAGCGCGTGGTCGTGATCGGGCTCCAGCTCTGCGACGTGCTCGCTGCGGAAAACGGCCGATCGTGAACGCCCAGATCGCCGCATCGTGAACACGTAGATCGGCATCGTGAACGCCCGGATCGGGCTCCTCGAACGCCGAGATCGGCCGAATGAACGGCCGGATCGGTGATCGTGAACACCGCGCCGCCCTTGCGTGCTACGCGCGCGGGCACGCGAGGGGGAGCGAGTGTGCCGAACCACTCAGAACGCGGGGTTTGAGGCCGGTTTGTCCCACACTACGCGCGGGGTTTGAGGCGGAGATCCGGGCGGGGTGCCCAGAGCCCTTGCGGCTCACGTCCTGATTTTTCAGAGAGGTCTCAAACGTCCTGAACTCCCGCGTGTCGGCAGCTCTGCGGACATCTGGCGAAGGAGGCGGGATCGGGCGGACACCGTCATGTGTGAAACCAAGAACAGAGTCCGCGGGACCACCCCGCATCCCGATCCCGCCAGGGGAGCCAGTGTACCTGTCGTCGGGCTACCCGGCGAGCGTCAAGGGCGGCACGGTGATCGCCGCCGACGTCGGTGACCGCGAGGAGCACGAGAGGCGGCTCGCCTCGCCCGATCACTACCGGACGGAGTGCCGGATCTGCGGGCGGCCCATGCACGCGCACGCGACTCGGCAGCGGACGCTCCCCGACGAGCCCCCGCTCGAGATCCGCCGCTACCGCTGCCCGGACTGCGGCGGCGTCGTCACGGTCCTGCCGGGCTACGTCGCCCGCCACCTCCACCAGAAGACGGAGACCGTCGAGGAGGCGCTCTCTGAGGCCCCGGAGCCGCCGCGTCGGGTCGCGCCGCGCACGAGGCGACGATGGCGGGAGCGGGCTCGGACCGCCGCGACGGTCGCGCTGCAGGTCCTGAGCGCGCTGCGGAGCCCAGCGCTGCTCGCCGTCGTCGCGCAGGTCGGCCTCGACGGGACCCGGGGCGCGCTCCTCGACGCCTTCCGGCCGCTCGCCGGTCCGCGCGGACCGCTCGCGACCCTGACGAACCTCCTAAACCTCGCGCTCCCGGGGCTGCGCGTGATGTGACCAAAGCGACATGTCGACTCGGGCCTGTCGAGCGCCGGACGATCCAACCATACCTGGCCGGCGGCATCGACTAGAGGTCGACCGATGGACCCGAACAAACGACGAGAGATCGGGATCTGGCGGATGAACATCCTCGGACCGCTGGTCAGCGCGCGCCTCGAACACGGCGAGCGGCGGGCGCTCTTCGAGGAGGCGGCGGCGCGGACCTACATCGCCCCCAACGGCAAGCGAACGCGCCTGAGCTGGCGGACGATCGAGGGCTGGTACTACGCCTACAAGGCCGAGGGGCTGGGCGGGCCACCTCCTCGCCCTGCGCCGCGAGAACCCGCGGCGGAGCATCCGGACGCTGATCAAGACGATGGTGCGCGCCAAGAAGGTCAAACCCGGAGGGCTGACGCGCTCGAGCGTCGCCCGTCTGCTCCGGGCGCAGGGCCTCTCGCAGCGGCCGCGCCTGCTCCCGGAGCGCGAGCGTCGGGCCTTCACGGTCGAGCTCCCGAACGACCTGTGGATGGGCGACGGCATGGAGGGGCCGCCGGTGATCGGCCACGACGGCAGGCTCCACAACAAGCCCCGGATGCTCAGCCAGATCGACGTCGCCTCGCGCTTCGCGATCTACAGCGAGTTTTTCGTGAGTGAGGACGCGCCCCACCAGGAGATCGGCCTGCGGCGCGCCATCACCAGCCACGGGATCCCGCGCGAGTACTACGTCGACGGCGGCGCCGCCTACATCGCCGGCTCGCTGAAGACGATCTGCGCCGAGCTCGGGATCCGTCTGCTCCACGCCGGGCCCGGGGACGCCGCGGCGAAAGGAGTGATCGAGCGCTGGCACCTGACCTGGCGGACAGAAGTCGGGTCTGAACTGCCAGACCGGCCGCTGCACATCGATCAGCTCAACGAGTATCACGTCGCGTGGGTCGCCTGCGAGTACAACCGTCGCCTCCATGGGACGACTGGGCAGGTGCCGCTCGAGCACTTCCTCGCTGGCGCCACCAACCTCCGGCCGGTGCCGCAGGGCCTCGACCTCGACGACGTCTTCCTCCACCGCGACGTCCGCAAGGTCCGCAACGACGGCACGGTCCGCTGGCGCGGCGGCTTCTACGAGGTCCCTGGCGAGTACGTCGGCGAGAAGGTCGAGCTGCGCTACCTGCCGCTCGATCGCGAGCGGCCGCCGCTGCTCTACGTCGACGGCGCCCGCGTCTGCGAGGCCACGCCGCTCGATCGCCTCGCCAACAACAAGCGGCCTCGTCGCGAGCTCCCGCGGCCCGAGCCGGCGCCGCTGCGCACCCTCAAGGGCCCGCTCGACTACATCCACGACGAGTACCAGGCCCTCCTGCGCGCCTACGGCGAGGACCTCGAGCTCGACGAACTCGACGAACTCGACGACCTCGACGACCTCGATGCTCAGGAGGACAGGTCATGAGCTGGCGCGACCGCTTCGGCATGAAGGCGCTGCCGCTGCCGCGAGGCGCCGCCGGCGAGAGCTTCTTCGACGGCGACCCGCACTACGAGCGCCTCGCGCGGGCCTTCGCCTGGCTCGCGGCGGAGCCCGGGATCGGCGTCGTCACGGGCGAGCCCGGCGTCGGCAAGACGGCGGCGATGCGTCACCTGTGTCGCTCGCTCCCGGCGAGCGAACACCGCGTCGTCTACCTCTGCGACTGCGCCGTCAAGCCGCTCGATCTCTACCGCATGCTCGCCGCCGAACTCGGCCTGAGGCCGAGCCCGCGCGCCCAGATCGTCAGCGACATCAAGGCCGCGCTGGTCTCCCTCGTCGATGAGCACGACGTCGTCCCGATCGTCATCCTCGACGAGGCCCAGGGGCTCCGCGACGACCTCCTGCACGAGCTCTACGGCCTGTGCAGCCTCGACCTCGACGGCCGCGACTACCTCACGATGTGGCTCGTCGGCCATCCTCGCCTCGCCCGCCGGCTCCGCCTCGAGCAGCACTCCGCGCTGGCGCAGCGCGTCCTCGTCCACGCGCCGCTGGTCGCCAAGACGGATCCCGCGCTCCTCGACGCGATGCTCGATCACGGGCTCACGGCCGCGGGGGCGCCCGCCGGCCTCGTCACCGCGGAGGCGCGGCTGCTCCTCCATCGCGCCTGTCGCGGCCTGCCGCGGCTCGCCAGCCAGCTCCTCCGCCTCGCGCTGCTCCTCGCCGATGAGCAGGAGCTGCCGGCGATCGATGGCTCGGTCATGAGCTCTGCGAGCGCGCTGCTGCACCTCGAGACCCCAAGCCCGCCCCGCGTCGCGCCCGCGAAGCCCCGCTTTGATCGTGGGACAAAACCCCGCAAATAGCGCGAACCGACACAGCGAGGTCGACGCTGAACCACCGGCCGTCTCGCGGGGAGACGAGATGGTGCGGAAAACGGCCCATCGTGATCGCCCAGATCGGTCCATCGTGATCGCCCAGATCGGCATCGTGATCGCCCAGATCGGCATCGTGATCGCCCAGATCGGCCATCGTGATCACGGGCGAGCCCCTGCGTGATACGCGCGTTTTCACGCGAGGGGGGCGAAGGTCAACGACGCTGAACACCGGCCGTCTCGCGGGGAGACGAGATGGCGACTCAGCGACTGACCATGCGAAACATCCGAGAGATCCTGCGCCAGAAGCTGGTGCTCCACCGCACCAACCGCGACATCGCCACGAGCGTCGGTCGCAGCCCGGCCACCGTCAGCAACATCGTCGTCGTCGTCCGCGCCCGCTCCTACCGGAACGTGAAGTCGATCCTGGAGAAGGGCCTCGACCGCGTACCGCTCCCCGATCTGCCTGATGAACCTCAGCCCCACCAACAAGAGGTCCACGAGAACATCCGTGGCCCCCGCTACTGGAACTGACCGAAAGGACACAAACGAAGTGATGAACCATCAGACCGTCGACAAGCTCAAGGAGCTGAAGCTCCAGGGGCTCCTCACCGCGTGGCTCGACCAGCAGTCGAAGCCCGACTTCGCCGGCCTCGGCTTCGACGAGCGCCTCGGCCTCCTCATCGACGCCGAGTGGCTGGCCCGGACGAACGCCCGCCTCCAGCGCAACCTCCGCGAGGCCCACCTCCGCCTCGGCAGCGCTTGCCTCGAGGACCTCGACTACGCCGACGAGCGGGCGATCGACAAGGCGCTGATCCGTCAGCTCGCCACCTGCACCTGGGTGCTGCAGCGCCAGAACATCGCGATCTCCGGGGCGACCGGGGCGGGCAAGACCTTCCTCGGGTGCGCCTTCGGCCAGCACGCGCTGCGGCGGCGCTTCAAGGTGATCTACCACCGGACCTCGCGGCTCTTCGACGAGCTCGCGCTCGCCCGCGCCGACGGCACCTACGCCAAGGCGCTCGCCCGCCTCGCCCGCTTCGACGTCCTGATCCTCGACGACTGGTGCGCGACGCCGCTGACCGCAGCCGAACGAAAGGACATGTCCGAGATCATGGAGGACCGCTACGGCGAGCGCTCGACGATCGTGATCAGCCAGCGCCCCTCGGAGCTCTGGCACGCGCAGATCGGCGACCCGACGATCGCCGATGCGATCTGCGATCGGATGCTCTCGAGCTGCCACCGAATCATGCTAGAAGGACCCTCACGACGGTAGGAGGTGGTCGACTCCCGGACCTGATCAAACAGTAAGCGTCGCTTCGCTCCGATCTCCGGCGTCGAGCAACCTCGCGCACCTCACGCGCGTCGCTCCGCTCCGAGCCTCCGGGAGTGATCACGATGGCCGATCTGGGCGATCACGATGGCCGAAATACGCAGAGATGGCGACTCAGCGACTGACCATGCGAAAAATCCGCGAGATTCTGCGCCAGAAGCTGGCGCTGCACCGAAGTCACCGCGACGTGGCGACGAGCCTCGATGTCGGCCTCGGGACGATCACGAAGGTCGTCGGCGAGGCCAGGCGGCTGGGGCTGACGCTCGAAGCCGTCCAGGAGATGAGCGACGAGGCGCTCGAGGAGGCCTTCTACGGCGCGTCAGCGGCCGCTCCTTCGGCGCGACCGCAGCCCGACCTCCCGGCGATCCACGTCGAACGTCGGCGCCCTGGCGTGACGCTGGCGCTCCTCCACGAGGAGTACCTCGCCGCGCACCCGAACGGCTACCGCTACACCCAGTTCTGCGAGCTCTACCGTCAGTGGCTGAAGAAGAGGCAGCTGACAATGCGGATCGACCACGTCGCCGGCGACAAGGCCTTCGTCGACTACTCCGGCGACCGGCTCCGCATCGTCGATCGGGAGACCGGCGAGAGCCGGCCGGTCGAGCTCTTCGTCGGTGTCCTCGGGGCCTCGAACTACACCTTCGTCGACGTGACGATGAGCCAGAACGGAGCCGACTTCATCGCCGCCCACGTCCGCATGCTGGACTACTTCGGTGGCGTGCCGAGGGCGCTGGTCCCCGATCAGCTGAAGGCGGCGGTGACGAGATCGTGCTGGTACGACCCGAAGATCCAGCGGACCTACGAGACGATGGCCGAGCACTACGGCACCGCGGTGATGCCGGCGCGGCCGAGGAGACCGCGCGACAAGGCGAAGGCCGAGGTAGCCGTGCAGATCGCCCAGCGCTGGATCCTCGCCCGCCTGCGCGACGAGACCTTCGACTCGCTCGACGAGCTCCGGGCGCGCGTCGCCGACCTCGGTGACGACCTCAACAACCGGCCGATGAAGAAGCTCGGCGGCGTCACCCGGCGCCAGCTCTTCGAGCGGATCGAGCGGGCCCAGCTCCAGCCCTTGCCGCGCGAGCGCTTCACCTACTGCGAGTGGAAGACCTGCCGCGTCAACATCGACTATCACGTCGAGGTCGACGCTCACTTCTACTCGGTCCCCCACGAGCTGGTAGGCGAGCTCGTCGAGGCGAGGAGCACGACGTCGACTGTCGAGATCTTGCATCGCGGCAAGCGCGTCGCCTCCTACGCCCGCAGCTACGATCGTGGGAAGCACACGACGACACGCGAGCACATGCCGCTCGCGCACCAGAAGCACGTCGAGTGGACGCCGAGCCGGATCATCGAGTGGGCCCGCCAGACCGGCTCGAAGACTGCAGAGCTCGCCGAGGCGATCATGAAGGAGCGACGCCACCCCGAGCAGGGCTACCGCTCGTGCCTCGGCCTCCTGCGCCTCGGCAAGACCTACGGCGCCGACCGCCTCGAGGCCGCGTGCGCCCGCGCCGTCGTCGTCCGCGCCCGCTCCTACCGGAACGTGAAGTCGATCCTGGAGAAGGGCCTCGACCGCGTGCCGCTCCCCGATCTCTCTGATGAACCTCAGCCCCACCAAGACGAGGCCCACGAGAACATCCGCGGCCCTCGCTACTACAACTGACCGAAAGGACATGGATGACATGATGAACCAAGCGACCGTCGACAAGCTCAAGGAGCTGAAGCTCCAGGGGCTCCTGAGCGCATGGATCGAACAGCAGTCGAAGCCCGACTTCGCCGGCCTCGGCTTCGACGAGCGCCTCGGCCTCCTCATCGACGCCGAGTGGCTGGCCCGGATGAACGCCCGCCTCCAGCGCAACCTCCGCGAGGCCCACCTCCGCCTCGGCAGCGCTTGCCTCGAGGACCTCGACTACGCCGACGAGCGGGCGATCGACAAGGCGCTGATCCGTCAGCTCGCCACCTGCACCTGGGTGCTGCAGCGCCAGAACATCGCGATCTCCGGGGCGACCGGCGCCGGCAAGACCTTCCTCGGGTGCGCCCTCGGCCAGCACGCGCTGCGGCGGCGCTACAAGGTGATCTACCACCGGACCTCGCGGCTCTTCGACGAGCTCGCGCTCGCCCGCGCCGACGGCACCTACGCCAAGGCGCTCGCCCGCCTCGCCCGCTTCGACGTCCTGATCCTCGACGACTGGTGCGCGACGCCGCTGACCGCAGCCGAACGAAAGGACATGTCCGAGATCATGGAGGACCGCTACGGCGAGCGCTCGACGATCGTGATCAGTCAGCGCCCCTGGGAGCTCTGGCATGCGCAGATCGGCGATCCGACAATCGCCGACGCGATCTGCGATCGGATGCTCTCGGGCTGCCACCGAATCGTGCTAAAGGGACCCTCACGGCGGAAGGAGGTCGACTCCCGGACCTGACTAGACTGTAAGCGTCGCTTCGCTCCGATCCCGACTGGGCCGACCGTCCCGCACGCGTCGCTCCGCTCCGGCCTGCCGGAGTGATCACGATGGCCGATCTGGGCGATCACGATGACCGAAATCCGCACTCGCGGCGCTGCACGAGACCGGCGTGATCCACCGCGACTTGAAGCCGTCGAACGTCGGCGGGCCAACAAGCTCGACGGCGATCGCCAGCACCTCTGCCGGGCGCGAGCGGTTCTGGATGAGGTGCTGGTCCGCGGGGATCTGGAAGCGAAGCATCGGACGGGGCTCGAGAGCCGGCGGGCGACGCTCGCGGCGATCGAGTGTTCGGGGCCGACGCCCCGGAGGAGTGGTGCGGCCGCGCGTCCCCGAGGCGAGGCGGAAGTCGCCGAGATTCCGGTCCTTGGGGTAGATCGCGGGGCTGCGGAGGTGCAGATGGTGGTCGTCGATCTCCGCCCCGACACCGACTCGCAAAACGCGCTGATCGGACGAGATGCTCTCTCCATCAAGAGTCAAGTACCGCAAGGTCCACCGCGGCAGCGTCCGCGGCCAGGCCAAGGGTGGTACCGAGGTGCGTCACGCGGTCACGACGGGGGACGGCGAGGATGTACAGCGCAACCTCCGGGAGGCCCATCTCCGCCTCGGCAGCGCTTGCCTCGATGACGCGTAGTGTGGGACAAACCGGCCTCAAATCCCGCGTTCTGAGTGGTCCGGCACAACCTCCTGCTTCGGGCGCTCCTTCGTCAGCTTGGCCCGGCGGCTGCGAGACGCAGTCTATTGGACGCATACGTCTATTGGACGGGTGCCGATCGTCTAGTCGTACTCGACATCGAGGGTGTATGGCGGATTTGGGAGGAGCTCGCGCACCCATTGCGGAACGAGCTGATAGGCGCAGCCCGAGGCATTCTCGCTGGCGAGGATGCACTCCTCTGGCGGAAGTATCGTCCAAGTCCACGCCTTGATGTGCTCAAGACACTTCGACGGGCTCATATACCAGATCTCATCATCGACAAAGACGAGACGACGGGTCCCGGTGAAATCATCACCCATGAAGTCGGAGATACTCACAGCAGTATACGCGCCTCCCTGGCATCCATCCTCGACAAAAAAGCCGAGTTCAGAAAAGTCGATCTTCCAATCCCCTGAACGCATGCACGGTTCGAGCAGACCCGTCGCTAGGTCATACTGAAGATTTAGGAATCTCCCCTCATGGTCGATGATCCGAACGCACGGAAACGAGGCCGTAGGACCAAAATCTACGGGGAGGCAGCGATGTTCTTGCCAAACAGGTACGTCACCACGACCGCACCGGGGCTCGACCGTCGCCCGAACGGGGATCCCGTCGCTATCCCGGAGAACCCAGCGGGGGGCACGCGAGCACGGACATTCGGCGCTTGGCTCGGCAGCCGGAACTGTCTCGCGCGTACGGGCGGTCCCCGCTTGTGCGAGTGCCGAGAGCACCATCGCGGTGAAGAGATATCCGCGTCGCCTCGCGGGGCGACGCGCGGCGAGAGCTTGAGAGGTAGGCCCGGCTGTCATTTTGTTCACTTTGCCCTGTAGACATAGAGCCGCTCGTCACTATCCGTCAGATCAAGTGGGATATAGGTCGACGCATTAAAGGCGACCTGAGTTGACTGAGGCTGAGCGGGCAATCCACCTGTGAACCATGGATCCACGATCCTCTCCGCTCCAAGCATGATGTTTCCAACAATTCGCGTCGACAGGGCGCGCATTTGCATCATGGCATCCTGCGAGCGCACAGAGATGCCAACCCCCCCATTTTCGGCGAACCCGTTTCCTATGACCATTACACCAAACGTGTCCGCGGCGATCCTGATGCCGCCACTTGCATTTCCCTGAAACCTGCAGCCACTGATCACGAGATCATTCAGGGGGGCGTCAATCAGGACGCCCCACGCCTTGCCCCCTTGAATGATGCAGTCTGTCAATCTCCAAGTGTTGCAGTTCGCGCCCAGGTGAAAATTTGTCCCGTTGTCTCGAACGATGCAGTTGGCGAAGTGCACTGAGTAACTATCGCCTAAGCCCTGTACGCCGAATTTTGCAAACCCGTCAATCAGTACGTTGTCAAAGAAATGGTTTCCCGCCCCCCCTGGATTGTCGATGCGGACCCCCCCCGCATCCTCCGCTCCCGAGGCGCCCTCAATCGCAAGGTCCCTCACGACGGAGTAGCCGGAATGGTACCCCTCAACGTTCTGGATGCGAAGCGCGGGTTCTCCGCCGAGGTTTCTGAAGCGGAGCCTCCCCCCACCGTTGATACCGACACCCGCGAGAGTGAACTTTGCTGGAAGCGTCAATGGGACCGCCATTTCAACCACCTGGTCGACAACGAGTGTCCCTCCCCAGTATGGGGAGTTGGTGTAGCCCTTCGCGTTCGCAATCACTACAGTGTCAAGAAAGGACTTGAGGCACTGCGACCCGATCTCCCTCAGAAAGATGAAGCGAGGGTTGGTGCTGTGGCCGCTCGGGGGCGGAACTGCGCACGCGGAGAAGCGCGTGAAGTGACCTAGTTGACGCATAGACGCCTGCTGTCCCCAGTTCTCATTCTTGGTATTCGATTCCGAGGGTATAGGGGGGGGTGGGGAGCAGCCCCCTTATCCCGACGGGCACTGGCAACACCGGACAAACAAAGTTGTCGTTTCCGAGAGGAACACAAGTCTTTGTTTGCGGATTCCAGATATAGCTCATCACCAGTCCGGGACACCCCTGCTCGGAGACATACCAGAGGTCGCCATCGGCAAAAATGAGATCCCGGGAACGAGTGAAGTCGGACCCAATTCCAAAGGCCACAATGGACGCGTAGGGTGCCCCCTCGCAGGCGGCGTCGAGGAAGATCACTCCAGTGTCTCGCAACGGGTCCGCTACGCTGCCTATCCCTTGCATGCAGGGCTCGAGTGTGCCGCTGAGAAGATCATAGTTCAGGTTTACAAATGTCCCGTCATGGTCGATGATCCGAACGCAGGGAAGGCTGTTGGGGCTCCCGAAGTCCAGCGGCATGCAACGATCATTTGCCGGGGAGACTCCCCAGTGGCCGCAACGGGGTTCGACCAAAGCCTTCACGGGCTCCCCATCCTTGTCTCTGAGGACCCATCGCGGTGTCGCCAAGCATTTCACCTCGCTACAAGATGGCATATCGTTCGTGTCCGCCGACGTAGCGGTGGTGTCAGAAGTTCCCGAGGACTCGCACCCCAATAGTCCGAGCCAGAACAGAAGAACGCCAAATTGCCAAGAGTACGTCCATTTCGGCGTGCGAGGAACATGTGAGGACATAAATCACCTATTCCAGTGCGACCAGTGCCTCATCTTGGGCGACCAGAGATGCGTTGAGGCCGATCTGGGTGTCAAACTGTGCACTCGCCTTCGCTGCTACTGGTTTGATCATGTCAGTTGAAAATGTGTTGAACAAAATTCGAGTTGACCTGACGCCACTCCCGACAAGAACGCCGGTTCCAGACAATCCCTTCTCGTCCAGATTGCTCTCAAAACGATTCCCCAGGATCACCGCGCCGAAGATTCCCGAACCGTCTCCCAAGAACGGCCCAAGTCTAATCGCTCCAGGGGTGTTGCTCTCGAAGCGACAGCCTTCCACCAGAAGGTCCGCTAGGGGCCCCCAGGCGTTTACTCCCCAGCCAGAGATCGCGCTTCGAATGTGGCAGCCACGGATCCTCCATCCGTGGCAGTTGGCTCCGAGAATGACGTTCGTCCGGTTTCCATCGACAACGCAATCAGAGAGGCGAACCCTTTGAATGTTGTCGCCTGCCACGCCAATGTTGAATCCATAGACGTAGACACGTTGGACGTCGACGTGACCGATTGTCGGCTCACTGAGCCAGAGACCAGCACCATCGGCGATTGGAGAAGCCTGAATGGACAGGTCGCGGATGGTTGTATGTCCAGCAAGTCCTCCAGCGACCTTCGACTGCATGATGATCGCTGGTTGACCTCCAAGGTTGCCTGGAAAGATGAGTTGGCCCGCGCCATTGATCCCAAGCCCTGCGAGTGTGAAGTGCGCCGGCAATTCCAAAGTCTCGAAGAGCTCAACCTTCTGATCGATCACAAGCGTGCATCCCCAGTGTGGATGACTGGTGTCGCCCTGTTCGTTCGCGGCGATGAGGGACTTCAGGAATGGCCTCAAGCAATCCACTCCAATTTCTCGGAGGAAGATGAATCGTGGATTTGTAATGTGCTCGTCATCGGGCTTCGGAACAGGGCATGCCGCACTGAGACTCTCGTTGTAGACAAGGCTGCTCGGAGTGCGCTGATGTAGTCGTGGGGACGTGAGAGGGGGGGCTAGATTGCCGCGAAGGGGCCTTGCAGCGGAGCCCGGTTCGGTTCGTTGGAATGTGCTTTCTCCGACAACGAGGGATGCCACGGGAGTGAGCTCTATCGTGGATAGACACCCCAACTCCACGCGGAACGCCTCATGGCTGGCGAGACTGGGGGCGATCTGCGCCAGGGCCTCCCGTGTCCGCGCGATCATGACCTCCATGTCGGAGAGGCCGCAGGCCTCGCTGTCGCTTGGCCGGGCACGAGACGAGACATCGGGGCCCGGGAGCAAGCTCTCCCGCGGAAGATGCGCGGCGCCCCCCGCGTTCACTCCAGCAGCCGGTCGTTCACTGTACATTGGGCTATCTCCTCATCGCCGTGTCGCTCAAACGCTAGCCTAGCGGCGTGGGCGACCCACGATGCAAAGAGAACGATAGCACGCTGAACGCAGAATCACAAGTCGTCGCGCCAGACCGTCCCCGGCATCGTATTCGAGTCGGCGAGCGACGGCGCGCTTTGGCTCCATCGTGCGTGCCCCTCACCCGGAACAGGGTCAGGCCGCCAGGACCCAGGAGTCGAGCGAGTTGGGGTCCGTCGGAGACAGGCTATGCCTCCCGCAAGATGGTCCCTCGTGAGGTGCTCCCTCGCTTCAGCCCAGCCTTTGCGTGACTCTGGCACATGGTTGTTAGCACAGGTCAGGCCGCCAGGGCGACACCATTGCCGCCTGGATCCCGACCGAAGTGTCTTCTCCTGAATTCAAGGGGAGAGAGCCCCCTAAGCGCGCTGTGGGGACGGTTGGAGTTGTAGTCGTCGCGCCAGCTTGAGATCGTCGACCGCGCGTCATCGAGGCCGATGAACCAGTGCTGGTCGAGGCATTCATCGCGAAATTCCCCGTTGAAGCTCTCGATGTGGCCGTTCTGGGATGGTTTGCCAAGTCGAGGACGAAGCCGTGGCGCTAGGCGCACTCGCCGAGGGTCCGCGAGGTGAATTCGGGGCCGTTGTCGACGGTGATCGAGTCGGGCGCCCCGCGCTCCCGGATCAGCCCCTCGAGCACGCGGACGACCCGCGCGCTCGGCAGCGCGAAGTCGACCTCGATCCGCAGGCTCTCGCGGGTGCAGACCCACCTACCTCCGGTGCTGGCGTCGACCGCCGTTCGGCGCTATCGCTCTCACGGAGCTGCATGCCAGGACGAAGAGGAGCAGGAATGTGTCAAAGTAGCGAGACTGTTCGACACGGCATGCGCATCCATTGGAGTCACTAGGCGCTCCTCCAGTCGAAGCGCTACCTGCGACCTGTAATGACAATGTCACAAACTCGGCCAAGTTGTCCCCATCTCGGTTGCCATCACTCACGACCAAGTTGAAGTTGTGAAAGAGGTCGGGCTCCCCGTAGCCAGGATCCTCGGAGTGGGGCTGCGTATAGGACTCAACCCGGACGACATAAGCCGTTTCGGGCTCCAGTGAAGAGAGCGCCGCAGATGCCTTCTCCTTGCCCACAACCGTGACCACTGGAAGGTCTCCATAAGACTCCCCCCCGTCGGTCGAAAGATAGAGGTGATATCCTCCATCTCGTTTCGGGTCCGTGTCCGTAGCGTTCCAAGAAATCGTCACATGTGTGTCGCCGACGCTACTAGCCGTAACACCGCCCGGCGCAAGGGTCTGACTCGGGAAGTTCAAGAAGTCCTGCGTACAGCAGGGCGCAAACATGGACTCGAGCGCTTCCTGGATTCCTGGCTCCGCATAGAGCGCATTCCAGTGAAAGTGGAGCCGCCGATTTTGCGGCTCCCCCATGAAGCGCGCGAGCAGCGGCGGTGATATGACGCCCTCAATGTCGCCGCCGAGTCGATTTCCGCGTAGGCTGAACTCATCCAGTGCGAGTGCCCCAAGATCAGGGAGGGTCTTGATCTGATTGTCGGAAATATCGAGAACATACAAACTATCCAGCTTCCCGATTGCATCAGGAAGGTGGCCAAAATGATTCGAGTCAAGGCGGAGCAACGATAGCGCATGCAGGTCGGCGAAAGAGCCAGGGATGTCCTGGAGGAGATTGCCCGCGAGGTTGAGCACCTCGAGGTTTCCAAGCGCGCCAAAGCTGCTCGGAATCTGCGTGATTTCGTTGCCCCCAAGGTCGAGTTCAACGAGGCTCTGCAGAGCGCCGAAGGACTCGGGTATGCCTCCGCTCAACCCCGGACCGAGGCTCATGCGAGTGATCAACCATACGTTGTCTACGAGGTCGCAGTCAACGCCAGCCCATGGCTTTGTGCAGGGAGCGTCGTAGTCGTCAGGAGCATCTTGGACGAGCCACCACTCCGTGTAGACCCATGAGCCTTCCCCTCCCGTGGCGAGATAGAGGTCAACCAGCGCCTGATACTCCTCTTTCGTCACCGCCCCTGCAGTGCTCGGCACAGCGCAGAGACCAACGAAAGCGGCGACCGTCGAGAGCACGATCCGTCGAGGCTGCGACAATCCGCAGTGTGTTCTCCAGAGCACTATTATCCACCTTCTGTGTCGTGGGGCGGAGCGCAGGTCGGGAACGGACTTCCCTTCCACCAGTTCCACGCGGCGTTTGCACATAGCCAGCGCCACCAAGCCTCGTACTGAGAAAAGGTTACTGGGTCGTCGTGGACTCCGATGAATGCGTCAGCCAAGGTCTTTGAAAGTGTCATATTGGCCGTCCCAGAGTAGACAGACTGCCGAAAGGCGCCACCGTCAATGAGTCGACCTGAGACTATGAGGACCTTTGAGTGGGTGCCAACCTTCGCCCATGGGATGTGTGCGGCGTCGAACTTCCTCCAAACCTCATTGTGTGTCTCGCAATGAGGCGTCCACTGCCCCATGAATGGGGTGGTCTCACAGGAGCCCGCGGAGTGACACCCGGGGTCTTTGTGGTGATTTGCGATCACTCGAACATCTGAACCCCCACGCCGGTGATCCACGAGTTCCTGCGCTAGCGTGTTCGCCCATTTTGCCTCTTCGGAGTAGGGCCAATACTGAACGCAGCCGTTGTCGCCCCATTGTTTGCAGGGGGCTGGCCACGCCGCTCCAATTACCCTGATTGTCGTCTGTCGTTCGCGGCGAAACTGACGAAGTATCGAGACGTACGGATTAGGGGCGCCCGTGTCGGGGGTCCCGTCGGCCTTCAAGATCGGAAAGAAGTGAGCTGAGAGTCCAGCCTGGGGGTCGATGACGACCTGAGGAAGCACATTGTAGGCGGGGTCTTGGTCACCAAGAGAGTCCCACAGCGAGGAAAAGTAGTATGCGAACGCATCGTGGACCACCTTATTGTTGACGGCGAGGAGATCGCAGTTTCGTGCGATGTCAAAGAACCGCCAATTGGCACTTCCGATCATGACAATGTGTTGATGGGCCGATTTTCGTTCAACCAGGACGAACTTGTTGTGCGAGATGTTGGGGTACCGTGGCGAGGACTTCCACGTTCGGAACCTCGTGCCTCCCCCTGGAGATGGAGCGTGGCTGAGGACCTCTAGATGAGAAAGTATCCAGCTATCGGTTGAGTACCACTTGTCCGTATTCGACGCGCCCGTGATGATGAAGATTCTCACCCCCCGATTATGGGCGTTCCATAGAGCCTCAAGAATCCCCCACGCTTCCTTGTGCCATGCAGTTATGGCGACTCGGATCGTATCGCCACCATTCGTCGTGTCAATGATCTTGGCGATTGCCCGGATTAGGGAGCAGTCAGCCTTCTGGAGCACTCCGTCGGACCACTCGCTATAGGAAAATACTGAGACGGCCTTGGATTTGGGAGACAGAGCCCCCCACTTCACAGGTTCGTTGTTCAGGAACGCCTGGTTGCACGCGGAAGCTGCACAGCGATCCACCGTGTCGTTCCATCCGTCTGTCGGAGGGCCTGGCGGCGGAACTATCCGCGGAGGCGGTGGGTCGGGGTCGCAAATCGGCGGCAGCGGAACATCGTTCTCGTCGGTGGGACAGAATCGCTGCTTGGTCTGGGCAATCAACCGATCAAGCGTGGAAGGGTCCATTGTGGCAGGCTGCAGTTCGCTCCTTGGCGAGGAGGTAGCGAGAACTGAGACGTTGACGACATGCGTGCGCTGACTGTGCAGGTGCTCGGGGGTTCTGAGCACGCGGGAGAACAGCTCTTCGTCGGCACCATCTGCGCGGGTCACAGAGGTGCACTGAGACCGACTGGTCTCACTCTCAGCCGTCCGACGTGTTCCTTGGAGTCCCTTTCGCATGTCAGCCGAACGGCCAATGTCCTCGGGCCGAACGCGAAATGCAGATGCGTCAAGGAGACTTGGATCAATCTCGGCGGCAATCCCACGCCTGTGTGCGAGATCACGCTCCCGGGGTTGCTCGACAGCTGGCGTGCCCCCCCTCCCGATACTGAAGGTGGCGCCCGATGCAACTGTGTTGTTCCTGCTCTTGCTCATGGCGGTGGGGCGAGGTGTCGCTTGGTGTGGTTTGGCTACCAGTGGGATTCGCTGCTGTGATAGGCGCCTCTGCTCAGCTACCCCGATCAGCACTGAGCTCGACCCAGAAGGGGGCACTGGTGCTGCTGGTCTGGGTGAAGGTGAGCATGATCTTGAGGAAGCGACGGATCGATCCCGTAGCCCGCGAGCACGACGCTCTGGGTTCCGGTGAGCGGCGGGGTCGACGCCGCGTGGAGGCAAAGGGCGAAGTGCAAGTAGTAGTAGGGTACCACGTTGAGGGCCGTGTCTGGAACCGTGAGGCGAGCTACGGATCCCGCGGCTGAGCGGGCGCGGCGAGCCCCCGGTCGCCGGTGCCGACCCCCATTGCGGGCGTGGCGCCGCGGCACCTCCGACCGTTGGACTACGTCTCCCGGAGGATGAGGTCGGCGCTGAGCTCGACCCAGAGCGGCGTTCCGCCGGTGCTGCACTGGTTGAACGTCAGGATCAGCTTCAGGAACGGGTCCAGGTCGCTCGCGGTTGCCGAGAGAAGGCTCGGAACGGAGGTGGAGTCATCGATCGAGGCGCTGAGCGCCGCGGTTCCCGTCTTGGTGAACTCCGTCGGGTCATCCGGGGACGGGTCGGTGCCGAAGGCCTCAAGGTCCACCGATTGACCCGTGACGAGCGTGCAGGTCGCGTGGAGCCGGACGGCGAACCGTGCGTAGTAGTACGGAACGACGTTCAGCGCCGAGTGCAGGACGATCGTCTTGGTCGCGTTGTTGCCGAGCCAGGTGAAGTCGAATCGCTGCTTGGGGATGATTTGGGTGATGATGCCAGCCATGATGCGTTTCTTTCGCTCTCAGCGCACGCACGGGGAGCTCCCATGGTGCTTCGCGGTTGTGGGTTTGGTTCTAGGGGGCGTTGCGGACGCCGACGATGGTCGCGGCGGTGTTGTTGAGGAGCGTGATCCCGTCGCCGGGGGCGACCTCCCAGTCGATCACGCTGCCCGGCTGGGCAGCGATCTTCTTGGCGAGCTTGCCGCCGATCGAGAGCGCCTCGGCGGGGTTCTCGGTGCTCTGGACCTGGAGGGTCACGATGGCCTTGAAGCGGGTGTTGTTCTGGTAGAGGAGCATGTTTTCCGCCTTGCTGGGTTTGGAGGGGTCGCCGCGCTAGAAGTCGCAGAGGACGAGCACCGCGCTGAGCTCGACGAAGAAGGGGGTCGAGGGGACACTCCCCTGCGTGGCGATGAAGCGGACGCGGAGGCCAGCCTGGAGGTCGGTCGCCGTGCCCGAGAGGAGGACCGGCGTCGATGTGCTGCTGGTGATGGTGACCGTCGTGAGCGGGTTTCCGGAGACTCCACGGTCGATGAACTCGGCCGGGTCCTCGTCGCTGGGGAGCGTGTTGTCGAGCTGGAATTCGACGGACTGACCGGCGTCCATTTGCAGGGAGTGGACCCGGACGAGGAGATGGGTGCGGTAGTACGCTGCGACGGAGATCGACGGTTGGAGGACGATGGTCTGGGTCGCCCCGTTCGAGAGGTAGGTGAAGTCGTACTGCGTCTTGGGCAGGAGCTTGATTTCAGTGGAATTTCGGCACATCGGCGCGACTCCTGGATCCTCGGGCGCGCTCCGCCACGAGGCACAAGAAGGGGGCCTCCCGGGGGCCCTCTGCCGCCGCGGGAGAATCGATTGGAGACCATCTTGGATGCCGTCCCCCCCCCCTGGTCAACAGATTTAAATCCAACATACGTACGAAAACGAGAGTTCGTTGTCTCCAGGATCGACATATTGGCCATAGTCGGTCGGCCGGCCATTGGCGTGCCGTCGCCCGCGTGTCGCCATGAGGCGATCGCGGCATGGAGCGCTGGCAACCTCGACGAAAGCTCCAAGTTGTGAGCAAACGCGGTGCCTCGTCGCCGCGTGGTGGGGGCAATCGCCGACGCATTGGCGGCTCCTGACGGCCGAATCCGCGCGCCGCGGCGCTCATTCGCCGTACCGGCCCTTGTGCAGCGCCCCATGGGTATGTTTTTCATAATCCAAGATCGAGGAGGACGACCGTTGCCGACCCCCACCCCGCCGCCTCCGACATGGACCGAGTTCCCGCCTCCAACGGGAGCGTCTCCGCCAGTGGCCGAGGCCGGCCCTGCGTCCGCGAGCTCGCCGGGCGAGCCTGCACCTGAACCCGAGCCCGAGCCGTCCCGACGACAGCTGACGCTGCTCCCGGGCGGGGCCGGCGAGCACACCGGCAAGGTCCTCGTCCGGCGCTACGAGCTCCTCCGCGAGCTGGGCCGCGGGGGCATGGCCTCGGTCTACGAGGCGCGCTTCCTGCCCTCGGAGCGACGGCACGTCGCGGTGAAGATCCTGCGGCGGCGGCTCTCGCGGAAGCCGGAGAGCGCGCGGCGCTTCGCCCGGGAGTTCAAGATCCTCGACGCGCTCAGCCACCCCGGGCTCGTGGAGGTCCGGGACTTCGACCGCGATGAGGAGGGGCGGCTCTTCATGGTGATGGAGCGCCTCGAGGGGCGGAGCCTCGACAAGATCGAGGGTCCGCTCGCGCCCGAGCGCGTGGTCGTGATCGGGCTCCAGCTCTGCGACGTGCTCGCGGCGCTGCACGAGACCGGGGTGATCCACCGCGACTTGAAGCCGTCGAACGTCATCCTCCTCGACGGGCCCGGCGATCGGGTGAAGCTCGTCGACCTCGGGATCGCCCGGCTCGAGGCGGCCTGGTACGTCGAGGATCGCCCCTACCTGACGCCGCCCGAGGGACGGGCGTTGACGCGGGCGGGGCTCGTCCTCGGGACGCCGCGCTACGTGCCGCCGGAGGCCGGCGACGCGCCGCCGACGATCCTCTGGGACATCTACGCGCTCGGGGTGATGCTCTGGCAGCTGGCGACCGGGCGGCAGCCGCCGGCGAGCTGGCGCGAGCCGGGGCGGATGGACGAGGTCGATGAGGGGCGCTTCGGGATCCCCAAGCTCCTCGAGCGGGCGCTTCGGGGGGCCATGAGCGTGGAGCCCGAGCGGCGCTTCGGATCCGTGGTCGAGATGCGCGAGGAGCTCGAGGTCGTCGCGGCGGAGCTTGGGCTTGAGTTGGCGGCGGAGGAGCCGAGCACGATGGTTGCTCCCGAGGGCTTGAGGAGCCGGGCTCCCGAGGTTGCGGGCGGACGCGTGGCTGTGGTCGCGGACACCAGCGGGCGGATCCCGTGGTGGGTGTTCGTCATCAGCTCCGCGCTGAGCGCGATGCTCGGGGCGCTCCTCGTGATCCTCGTTCATCCCGTGACCTCGTCGCCGCGGTTGGAGTACGAGGCGATGACGCGATCCCTGGTCGTGCCCGAGTCGTCCTCGGTGCGCACGCGATCGCTGGTGGATGAGCCCGAGCTCGCCGCTGTTTGGACGGACATCGCGGCCTGCATCGCGGCGGAGGATGGCGAGCAGACGTCGCTGGATCTGACGATCACGGACGAGGGGCGGCTGGTCGTCGCCGCGGTCGGGCCGGAGCTCGACCCCATGGACCGCGAGTGCGTCACGCGGATCGCGGAGGCCGTTCGCTTGGAGCTGCGACCTGGGGGGCAGAGTACCCAGCGAGTCTCGCTCGATGCGCTGCGGAGGGTCGGGAGCGCGCATGTCGGCGAGTAGGGCGGTATTCTTCCGCGTGATGTCGCTCCGACAGGCCCTCGTCGCGCTCGTCGCCGTTGCTGGGGCGGGGGTCGTCGCGGTCGCGCCCGCGACCGCGCGTGGCGACGACGATCCGGCTGCGGCGTATATGAAGGAAGCGGCCGGCTATGCTGCGCGCGCGAGAGCTGCGGAGTCGCCCGAGGACGCCGCGATCGCGGCCCTCCAGGCCTTCAACACCTGGCGGCGGGCCAACAAGCTCGACGGCGATCGCCAGCACCTCTGCCGGGCGCGAGCGGTTCTGGATGAGGTGCTGGTCCGCGGGGATCTGGAAGCGAAGCATCGGACGGGGCTCGAGAGCCGGCGGGCGTCGCTTGCGGCGATCGAGTGTTCGGGGCCGACGCCCCGGAGGAGTGGTGCGGCCGCGCGTCCCCGAGGCGAGACGGAAGTCGCCGAGATTCCGGTCCTTGGGGTAGATCGCGGGGCTGCGGAGGTGCAGATGGTGGTCGTCGATCTCCGCCCCGACACCGACTCGCAGAAGGCAATGGTCGCGTCGACGAACGCCGCGAGCTCGCCTGACGATCAGCCCCCGGTCCGCGAGGGCAAGGCGGCTCCGCGGAGGTCGGTCGCGCTCCTCGACCCTGGTGCGCTCGCGGGACCGACGATGAGCACGGACCGCCTTCGCGCGTCTCCCAAAACGATCGCGGGCGCGACGATCCTCGGCCTCGCGGTGCTGCCGATCGGCGGGCTTGTGTACGCGGCCCTCCGCGACGTGGCGATCGCCGGCGAAGTCCGCGAGCTCCAGCAAAAGCTCGAGACCTCCGGCGAGCACGACGACGCGCGGATCGAGGCGCTGGAGATTGAGGCGCACCAGGCCCTCCGGCTCGAGATCGGCTTCGGCGTCGCCTCTGCGGCGCTCGTCGGCGCGGGTGTTGGGCTCCTGATCTCCGGCCGCCGAAGCGGCCCCCCACGGGCGCTCTCGCTCACCCCCCAAGCCGGCGTCGCCTTCGGCGGCGTCGCCCTCTCTGGCCGCTTCTAGCGAGAAGGATCCGTCCCATGCGCACCTCGACGCCGCTCCTGCTCCTCGCGCTCCTGCCCGCCTGCGGCCTCGCGGCCCTCGGGGACTACCACGACGCTCTGGACGCGCGCGAGAGCGAAGGCGGCTCGTCGACCGGTGGGACCGGCTCGGTCGGCAGCGCCAGCGTCACGCTCACCGCGACCTCGCCGACCGGGGCCGACAGCGAAGGGTCATCCTCGTCGACCACCGACGAGCCCGAAGCGCCCGGAACGACGGGGAGTACGCCCGCGGGCCCGCCGACGATCAACCACGTCGAGGTCGGGCCCTCGCCGATCCATCAGAACGGGCCGATCCATATCGAGGTCGCGGCGGATGAGGCCGACGGCGTGCGGATGACGCTCGAGAGCGGCGAAGAGCGCGAGCTGATGGCCTCGGGCGAGGGGATCTTCGTCGGCGAGATCGCGGCGCTGACCGGCCTCGACAACGGCGAGCACGCGCTGACGCTGATCCCATGGCGCGCGGACGAGGAGGGCGAGCCCGCGGAGGCGACCTACGCGATCGCCCTGCCGAAACCCGGGAGCGAGGGGTTCTGGGAGACGGACGTGGGCGAGGGCGGCTTCGTGGCCGCGATGGGCGTCCTCCCGAGCGGCGACCTCCTCGAGCTCGGGACCCGCTACGTCGACGATGATCCGCGCTGCTACCTCCGGCGGCGCGACAAGTCAGGAGCGTGGTGGGACGCGGATGTTGTCACGCTCCTCGGCGGGCAGACCTGCGCGGCGCTCGACCTCCAGGTCGCCGCGGACGGGACCACCTACCTCCTGCTCCTCCGCTACGACAACGGCGTGCCCCGCTGGTGGCTCGGGGAGCTGGCGACGTGGGGCGAGCCGATCAAGAACCTCCGGCTCGGCAGCCAGGGGGAGGAGACGGCCGCGCTCGCGGTGCACGATGACGGAGTCGTCGTGTGCGGCAGCGCGCCGACGGTGGGGATCGACGGCAAGGATGCGGCCGCGTGGTTGTACCGTCCGGGGCAGAACCCGATGAGTTGGAGCTTCGACTACCAAGTGGCGAACCAGAAGCACCAATTCAGGGAGACGGTCCGCGACTGCGCCTTCGCAGGGAACGAACTCGTGATGGTTGGGGAGGTGTTCGGGCCACACGAGGGCGAGTGGGACGACTGGTGGGATCGCCACTTCATCCATCGCTTCGACCCCCTCACCGAGGACGAGAAGTGGCTCGTCGCGTCCCCAAGCCTCGGCGTGCAGAGCGGCGCGACAGCCGTCGCTATCGATGACGAGGGCCGCGTGCTCAGCGCGGGCTACCGCTGCAACGATCCGTGCGATCCCGCGGGGATGCTCGAGGCGCATGACACCGAAGCCTTGGTGTGGCACACGGACATCGGCGCCTGGCCGACGAAGGCCTACGCCGCCCGCGAAGTGCTCTGGAGCCCGGCCGGCTACGCCCTGCTTGCGTCCGGTGGTCCCTTGGGGAGCGAGGCGGCCTTCGTGGTCCGGGCCTACGCGCCGCTCAAGCAGACCACGCCCCTCTGGTCCTACGTCCGCGAGGACGCCAATGCCGTGCACATGGCCCTGACGCTGGCGATCGGCTCCTTCGGCGAGATCTGGGCGGGCGGCTTCGGGGCGACCGGGTACCCAGCCGTCGCCCAGATCGCGGGCTGACCTATTGCGGAACGTACTCGGCGCAGGCCTCCGCCACGAGGTCTGTCGCCGCCTCGAAGATCGGCGCATAGTCGGCGGCCTTCGAACTGCCGACTATGTGGTACGGGAACATCTTGACGAACTCGCAGATCCGATCGTTGGGGGAGGAGCAGTCCGGGTTGAGGATGTCCAGGAAGACCACCGCGCCGGGATCGCCCTTGATCCCGAGCACAGTTCCGGCCCATGAAGAAGGTTCTCCCTCGGATGTGTAGTCGAGGCCCCCGATGAAGGTCACCATGAGCAGCGCGTCCTTCCGCAGGAAGCCCGCATTGCAGCCGCCGGGCGCGTTGATCTCGGGGTAGAGCGCCCTCGTCATCGCTTCACCGAGGGCGCCTCCCCCGCTGGTGCCGACCTGGGCCATGCAGGAGAACGACTCGACCAGCCCAGGATCGCCGCTGACGAGGTAGCGGCGGTCGGGACTCGGCATCTTGCAGGGCTTGTTCGCGGCGTTGGCTCCCGCCGCGAAGATGTTGCCGGCGCCGATGGTCTCGTCGCACTCGGTGACGAGGTCGAGGAATTCGCACGGGTAGTCGGGCACGCCACAGCAAGGATCGCCTGTCTTGATCGGCGGGTCACACCCCGGACAAGAGCCGACCGAGCAGCAGGGCTCTCCGACCTTGCACTGAAGGAGCGGGCAGTCGTCGGTACAGGTAGAGAACCCCCACTCCGGGTCGCCATCGACCACCATGATGTGGAAGTCGAACTCGGCGAACTTCGCCTCGATGGTCTCCATGAACTTCGGGAAGGCGGCGATCAGCTTCTCCTGGTTGAAGCGCATCACGAGCGACCGCGAGATCACGAAGAGGAAGTCGATCTTCCCCTTGCACCCCGCGGGCTTGTCGTCGCCGAGGTCCTTGACGCCCATGTCGAAGACCGGCTCCGACGAGCCCCCAGACGCCACATCCGCGCCCGACGTCGACGCCGTACCCGTCGTCGACGAGGTCCCTGCCGACGCTGACGTCGCGCCGCTCACCGACGTCGACGAGCTCGCGGCCTCACTCGTGGACATCGGCGGTAGCGAGGTCGACGGTGTGCTCGTGAACGACCCCGCCCCCTCGGGCTGGCAGGCCAGCGCGACCGCGGTGATCAGAGTGAGAGTCGCCCTCACCAGATCACGATCGCGCGCATCGGCAGCCGAGGCAAGAGCGGTACACGCGCAGAATGGCTCGCGTCGGCTCTTCCTTGTCCGCCAGCTAGCACCGCGCCTTGCGGGGACGGACCTGCGTGAGCAGCAAGGCGCCGAGGCCGAGGAAGCCCGCGGCGACGATCGACGTCGCCAGGATCACCTCACCGGTCGATGTCGGCATCGACGGTGAGGAGGCCGTGGGCGGCGGAGCCGGATCATCGGCCGTCGGCGGGTCCAGATCGTCGACGGGCGGCGGCGGAGCACTCGGCTCGTCCCTCATCCGTGCGAGGGCCGTCGTTGCTCTCTCTATCTGGCGAAGCCGCCGCTTGAGGTCGTAGCGGCTGCGCCGAATAGGATCGCAGAGGAGCTCCTTGGCGGCGTTGAGGGTCCGGGCCGCGACGAGGTCGTCCTCGGTCGACCCGGGGTGGTCCGGGTGGATCTCGCGAATCTTGACCCGGTACGCCGAGCGGATCTCCTTGAGGCTCGCGTCCTCCGAGACACCGAGGAGCTCGTAGAGCTCGACGAGGTGGAGCTGCGTCACGCCTTCGCCTCGCGGGTGAGCTTGACGTCGAGGAGCGACCACGGCGAGATGCGGATGACCTTGAGCGCGACGGTCTCGCCGATCGGTCCGACGAGGCGCTCGGCGGCCTTCTCGGCCCCCGACGCCAGGACCCCGCGATCGTTGATCGCCACGATCTTGTCGCCGATCTGGAGGCCGGCGCGCGCGGCCGGTGAGTCGGGGGTGATGGCGGTGATGTCGAGCGCGCTGTCGATGAAGTTCACCTCAACGCCGACGCCCCCGCGGGCCGCGTCGCGGTCCCGGACGCGAAAGGCGTCGTAGATGAGGCTGCCCAGGATCCCGACGCCAGCGGCGAGCGCCCCCCAGCGGACGACGGAGTCCGACTCCGACGCGACGCCGCCTGCGACGAGGAGCGTTCCTGCGCCGCCGAGGAGGGCCTGCGCGGTCGGTCGGTTCTCGGGCGCGACGCGGTCGAGCACCACCGCGGTTCCGATCGCGCCGAGGGTCGCGGCCCCGCCGGCAACGAGCCCGGTGTTCCGAACCTTGGCCGCCGCCGCGACCTCCTTCGCGGCGGCGCGCTCCTCGACGCGGGCGAGCTCTTGGCGATGGGTGCGTGCGTCCGTCTCGATCTTCTCGGTGAGCTCCTCGTTCTCCTGCTCGACCTCGGCGGCGTGCTCCTGGGCGCGGGCGAGCTCATCGCTATGCTCCTGATCGCGGGCGAGCTTTTCGCGGGCGCGCTCCTCGTCTCGTGCGCGTGCGTCATCCTCGATCCTTTGGAGATCTTGATGTCGCTCGCGCTCGAACGCGTCGAGCGTGGCGCGGAACTCGCTCAATTTTTGGCCTACGTCGCGCACGAGTGGAGCGAGGTCCTCCAGAGTCGCCTGCGCTGGCGCGTCTTTGTGCGCGCTTCTGACCGCGAACGCGACTGGTTGGGACTGCGCCGGGGTGGCTGAAGTCATGACCCTGGGCGTGTGGGATGGCGCGCGGTGGGGTGCGGAGAATGGCGGGCTCGCGGCGGTGACTGTCGCCGTCGCGGCGCCGTTGACGGCCCCCGTCGTCGGTGAGCGTGCCGTCATCGGGGGCGGAGCGTGCGGAGCGGTCATGTGCATCGCCGCGGCTCCGCCCGATGTCGCGCTGACGGTCGCCGCAGCCCTCGGCGACTGCGTGGTCGTCGTGCTCGCGCTCGCCGCCCCCGACGACGGAGTGGTCGCGTTCATGGTCGTGACCGTCGCGCTGGCGCTCGTGGCCCTCGGCGTCGGAGCGGCCGCATGCATCGCCGCGGCCGCGCTCGATCTCGATGCGGCGTTTGCCACCGAGGCCAGCGGGGGCGGGGCGTTCGCCGCGGCCGCGACCGGCGCTTCGACGAAGGCGATCGCCGGCAGCGGCTGCAGCTCTCGGAGCTGGACGATCGTCAGCGGGCAGCCGATCGCCGCCGCGAGCCGGACGACGGTCTCGGCCTTCGGGTTGGGGTTGGGCTGCTTGAAGAGGGCGACGAGGTGGGTGCGGTTGATACCGGAGACCCGCGCCACCTCCTTCTGGGTCATCGACTTGGCAGCGCGTGCGCGATCGAGGTGGTGGATGACCTTGGCCGGCGTCAGCGGGCGGACGTCCGCGAGCCCGAGCCCGAGGCCGTCGATTACCTGGAGGAGTTCGCGCGTCGTCACCCCGAGCTCCGGCGTGGAGAGGATGCGCTCGAGCTTCTCGACGTCGACCGCGGCGTGCCGGGCGGCGTCCTGCATCGAGAGACCGAGGCGATCGATCCAGGCCCGCACCTCACCCGTCAGGTCCGCCAACTCCATCCGCTGACCGTATCCGATGGTGGACCTCGCGTACACGCTCGAGATCGCCGCGTGCGCGCGGGCCTGTTGAGGCCGCCAACGCGCCGGGTTCGACGGCTTCGTCGGGCCTCGATCGAGCACCACTCTCGCCCCGAGCGCGTCGCCGATCCGCGGGCACCGAGGAGGGTGCTCGTCGCCGTCATCGTTCCCGGCAAGGCGGGCTCGGTCGACCTCGGCCGTCGGCGTCACGAGCGGTGATGGATCCGAGGGCTCGGGGGCTCACTCGTGCCGCGTGGACCGAGGCGTCGGAGCCGTCCTGACAAAGGACGGGCGAGTGAGTCTGACGGGGCGGCGAACGGGGGCGCTCTCGGCACGGCGAAGGGGCACCCGCGACGCCGATCGCGTCGTCCAGATCCGGGAGCACCACGAGCCAACCTGGCGTCCGCCACCGGCGAACACTTGGCGAGCACGGCGAGGTGTCAGATCAGCGAGATCCGAGTCGCCGATGACAAAGAAAATTGGCGAGATCGGAGGTCGGATGTCGCCAGCGGGCCCGACACGACCGACACGCCCGCCCGACACACCTGACAGACCCGACCGACCCGACCGACCCAACCCGACCGGGCCGACCGGGCCGACCGGAGCGAGTGGAGGTCAAGTCGCGGTCAAGTCACGGTCAAGTCGCGGCCGAGTCGCGGCCGAGTCGCGGCGGAGTCGCGGCCAAGTCGCGGCCGCGCGCCCGGCGGATCCACGATCGCTACACGACGGGACGCAGCCGACTCCGCGAGCGATTCGGGGCGTGTTCGACAGGAGTAGACGCTGCAACCGCTGCGTTGGCCGCCGAGTTCGCGTCGGCGAGCGTGTCGACGCGCTCGAAGTCGTCGCGTTGGCCGGCGGCGATGAGCGTCAACCACCGAACGAATGGCGTGTCCGTCGATCGCAAAGGAGCGGCGATGCACCGAGGGAGTCGGTGCCAAACACAACGACGAAGACGCGCGAAAGGGTCGCGCTCGCCCGCCGACTCACCGTCGCTGTGCATGTCCAACATGCGGCATGCCGCGGCGGAGTGTGGTACGGTCGCCGGAGATAGGTGAGTGATGGGCAGGAAGACTTCGCGCGAATCGGAGCAGCCTGGTCTCGAGGACATCTACTCCACGATCCTGGAGGTGCGCGCGCTTCAGCCCCGGGTGGCAGCGGCCATCCGGATCTCCATCGAGCGGCTGCCGGACCGGATCAATCTCGCGCCGGCGGACCGGAGGGCGGTGGTCGCGTTGCTCGATCGCGTGCAGCGGGTTCTCGGGGTCGCGAGCCCGTACCTCCGAGGGGCACCGCGCGTGATCGACCAGCGGCTCGCAGAGGTCTTCGGCGAGCCCGCTCTCGGCGAGCGCACGGTCTATCGCGCGCTGAAGGCGTTGGTCGAGCACACGGTCCTCGTCGAGCACCCAAGCCGGCAGATGTGGCACCTCCGAACCCGCGAGATCTGCGACCCGTCTTCGCCGATCCACCGCGAATTCCTGGCCGAGACGCCGCCCCTCTTCACGCTCGGTGCCTCGGTTGATGCCCACGACCGGCCAGTCTCGCTCGCTGACGAGAAGTAGGCCAGCAACGAGCGCCGACAGGTGATCCGGGGGGGCAACGATGCAGCCAGCGCCGCAACCATCGACGACGACAGCGATGTCGCTCGCCTGCGGCCCAGGAGCCGGCGATGGCGGCCGGCCACGCGACCTCGCCGTAGCGTCTGGGTAGAGGCGGGCCGCATCGGGCCGAGGCGCCGGTTCATCGCCTTCTGATCCATAGGATGCATCGGCGGTGTACTCGAGCGCCGCGCACCCGCGCCCTGGTCGATCTCTCCCGCTGACGGCCCGGGAGCCGCCCCCTAGGCTGGGATCCTGCCGGCCCTCGGATCCGGCGCCGGAGGTGGAGGATGTCTGGGAGGCGAGGACCGCCGCATGCGGCGGCAGAACGACAGGAATCACCGCTAATGACGGCTGACGAGCTCGCGGCGTGGCTCCACTGCAGCCGCCGCGCCGTCTACGACCGGGTCTACCGCGGGCAGCTCCCCGGCGCCCTTCGGGTCGGCCGGCGGCTCTACTTCATGCGCGAAAGCGTGATAGCGTTCCTGCGGGACTCAGAACGGCGCTCATGGAGGAGTCAATGAGCGTCAAAGTTCGAGAGCGGGTGTACCCCGAGACCAACACCGTGACCTGGCAGGCCGATATCCACGTCAAGCTGCTCGACGGGCGACGGGTCCGCGAGCGCTGCCGCGTGCCCGGGGCCACGAGCCACGCGACCGCCCTGAAGTGGGCGCGTGAGCGTGAGCGCTGGCTGATCCTGCACGGTCACGAGAGAGAGGAGGAGACGCAGGAGCCGCAGGCGACGCCCACGGTGCCGACGCTGGCCGAGTTCTGCCGGCGCTGGATGACCGAGTACGTGATCGCCAACCGGCTCAAGCCAAGCACCATCAGCAACAAGAAGATCTTGATCCGCAACTACCTGGTCCCGGCCCTCGGCGAGCTCCGTCTCGACGAGATCTCCGAGTCGGAGATCCAGCGGCTCAAGACCCGCTTCGTCGACCACAAGCCGTCCAGCGTCAACAACATCCTCACCTGCCTGTCGACGATCCTGAAGTCGGCGATCGAGTGGCAGGTGATCGACGCGATGCCGCGGGTGCGCAAGCTCAAGAAGCAGCCGCAGCGCTTCGAGTTCTACGACGAGGCGACCTACGAGCACCTGGTCGAGTGCACCGAGCACACCGACCCGCGCTCGCGCCTGGTCGTCCTCCTCGGCGGGGACGCGGGGCTGCGCGCCGGCGAGATGCTCGCGCTCCGCTGGGAGCACTGTGACCTCGATCGCGGGGTCCTCCGCGTCGAGGAGAACGCGTGGTGCGGCCACGTCGGGACCCCGAAGGGCAACCGCTCGCGGCAGGTGGTCATGACCGACCGGCTGCGGGACGCGCTCGCCGAGCACCGGCGTGAGCACGGACGCGACGTCCTCGTCCTCGTCCGCGACAGCGGCGAGCCAGCGAGCAAGCGCGTCCTCGACGGGTGGCTCCTCGTCGCCCAGCGCACGGCGGCGCTCCCGAAGAAGGGGCCGCACATCCTTCGTCACACCTTCTGCTCGCGCCTCGCCGCCCGCGGGGCCGCGCCGAAGGCGATCCAGGAGCTCGCGGGGCACGTCCACTCGAGCACCACGGATCGCTACCTCCACCTGGCGCCCAGCGCCCTGCACACGGCCATCGGCCTCCTCAACCCCTCGACCGCGAGGTCGGTGGGCGCGAAGTCGTCACGCCGCGAGCCGCGTCACGGACGCGGTACGAGCGCGAGCGCTCGTCAAGAAGTCCTGTAATTTCAACACGTTGTCGGCCGATGCCCTCTTGCCGACGTACAAGACCCGATCCTCGCCCCAGGTGAGCCCCTGCGGGCCGCCGTCGAGCCACTTGTTCTGGAAGGGGCCCATCCCCTGGGTCGGCTCGGCGAAGAGGACGATCGGCAGCGGCATCATGACGTTGCCCTCGTCGAGGCGGGCGACCCCGCGGGCGTTCGGGTTGTTCGCGCAGTCGCCACAGCTCGGGCAGCAGACGTAGGTGAGCGCGACCTCGCCGAGCCCCTCGACCGGCTCGGGCGGCGGCGGGGTGGTCCCCGCGAGGGTCTCGCCGGGCGGCTTGGTCGCCTGCGGGATCTTGAGGAGGCGGAGCACCCGGACCTCGCCCTGATCGTAGTCACCGACGCCGCCCCAGCTCTGGAGATCGCCGGCCGGCGTCAGCTTGCGGAGGAACTCCTGGCCGCCGCTCAGGGTCACCGACCAGGCGTTGCAGTCGTCGGCGAAGTCGATGTCCGAGACGTCGGCGGAGAAGGGGCCGTTGAGGAGATCGGCGCTCGCCTCCTGGCACTCGATCGCGCGCTCGCAGGCGCAAAAGGTGCCCCAGCAATCGCCCTCGCCCGTGCACTCGACGCCGACGCAGGGCGCGACCGCGACGCAGGTGCCCTGCCCGTCGCAGACGGTCCCGGGCCCGCAGGTGCCGGCGCCGCAGGCCTCGGTCGCGCCGCTCACCGTGCAGAGGCTCCCGGGGTCGACGCACTCGCCGCTGATCACGTCGCAGACCTGATCGGGGCCGCAGGGGTCGGGGTCTTGCCCCTGGCAGGAGGTCACGCAGACGTCGTCGACGCAGCTCTGGTTGGGCTCGTCGCACACGCCGCAGCCCGCCCCGCTGGTCGTCCCGGTCGAGGCGCTCGTCCCCGTGGTCTCGGCCGCGCTCGTGCCGCTGGCGCTGGCGCTCTCGCTCGCGCTGCTCCCCGTCGCCGAGGCGCTCCCCGAGCTCCCCGAGCCCGCGCTGGTGCCCATCGTCGCCGACGCGCTCGCGCCGGTGGTCGCCGTGGTCGTCGCGCTCGCCGACCCCTGGGTCGCGCTCCCGTCCCCGCCGTCGTCGCCGTTGCAGCCGCCGAGGGCGACCAGGCCAGCCGTCACCAGAATCGCCGCGCTCGTCCTCGCTCGCCGTGTCATCGCCGCTCTCCTCGAAGGCGGCGATCGTAGCGCAGGCGACCCGCCGCAGGGCCGCTCGACGCCGCGCGCGAGGTCGACGATCGAGCTGCGCGCGCGGCCAGAGCCCAGCGAGCCGGCCGGACGTGCGCTCGCCCAGAGGATCGCGGTTGTTGCGCCCCGCGAAGACCTCTACGCTCGCCCCTCAGGTCTGAACGAATGGCTCTCCGCATCAACCCCACCCATGAGGTCCTCTCCCCCCACCTCGCGCTCGCCCTCGGGATCGCCCTCGCCGGCGCCGCCTGCAACGGCGACGACGCGGCCTCCGAGTCCGACTCGGCGACCAGCGGCGAGACAACGACGGGGGCGACGACCTCGACGAGCTCGACCAGCACCAGCGGCAGCGGCAGCGAGAGCGACACCGCCTTGACCGACCCGGCGACCCTCTCGGGCGCCTCCGAGTCGGACACCGGCGGCTGCCCGCCCGGGACCATCGAGTGCGAGGGCGTCTGCGTCGACCCGATGGGCGACCCCAACAACTGCGGCGGCTGCGGCTCGCCCTGCGCCCGCGGCGAGAGCTGCCAGGACGGCGGCTGCGTCGGCTTCTGCGACCCCGGCCTCAGCGAGTGCGGGGGCGCCTGCGTCGACGTCGGCTCCGACCCCGAGAACTGCGGCGATTGCGGGGTCGCCTGCGCCTTCGGCGAGGAGTGCGTCGATCGGGTCTGCGTCGGCATCGAGGTCTGCGACGGCGTCGACAACAACGGCGACGGGACGATCGACGAGGGCTTCCCGGACACCGACGACGACGGCGTCGCCGACTGCGTCGACCTCGAGTGCGAGGTCGACACCGTCACCCCGGTGATGGTCGAGGTCGACGAGGGCTGCGTCGCCCCCGACGTCGTGATCGACGACCCCTGGAACGTCAAGATCGAGTGGCAGTGGAAGGACGGGAGCTACGGCTCCTACAACGCGCCGATGGTCGGCAACCTCACCGACGACAACAACGACGGGGTGATCGACGAGGAGGACACCCCCGACGTCGCGGTCAGCGTCTACTCCCCGGCGTCGATCACCGTCCTCGACGGCGCGACCGGGACGGTCAAGTGGACCAAGACCCAGACCTCGGGCTACAGCGGCGTGGCGATCGCCGACGTCAACGCCGACGGCAAGCCCGACGTCGTCGGCCTCGACGCGAGCAAGCGGGCGATCGCCCTCGACGGGTCGACCGGCGCGCTCCTCTGGACCTCGACGGTGGCGACGACGATGACCTGGCCGCTGCCGACGGTCGCCGACGTCGACGCCGACGGCATGCCCGAGGTGCTGATGGGCGAGCACGTCGTCAACGGCGAGGACGGCACCCTCGCCCGCACCTTCCCGCTGCCGGCCGGGATCCCCTACTGGGGGCCGACCGCCGCCGATCTCGACCTCGACGGCGACCAGGAGATCATCATCGGCAACAGCGTCTACGACCTCGACGGGACCAAGCTCTGGGGGACCACGGTCGCCGGCAACTACGGCCACTGGGTCGCGGTGATCAACGCCGACGACGACCCCGAGGCCGAGGTCGTCTTCATCGGCGGCTCGAAGCTCGCGGTCCACAACCACGACGGCTCCGAGATCTACCAGCTCTCCGACGTGGCGATGCAGCGCCCCGGCCCGCTCTGCGTCGCCGACTTCGACGGCGACGGCGACGCGGAGATGGCCTGGGCCTCGAACAACATCTTCTCGGTCTACGAGCTCAACGGCCAGAAGCTCTGGAGCACCATGGGGATCTCCGATCCCTCGGGCCTCGCCGGCTGCTCGGGCTACGACATCAACGGCGACGGGATCTACGAGATCCTCTTCGCCGATCAGAACGACCTCTTCATCTTCGACGGCAAGACCGGCACCACCCTCTTCAAGCAGCCCGGCCACAACTCGGGGACCGTCTTCGAGTACCCGACGATCGCCGACGTCGACAAGGACGGCTCGGCCGAGATCCTCTACGTCTCGAACGGCGACGCGAGCTGGGGGACGCTGACCGTGCTCGGCCACGCCGGCGGCGGCTGGATGGCGAGCGGGCCGACCTGGGGGATCCACGACTTCGCGGTCACCAACCTCCTGCAGAACGGCAAGGTCCCGGCCAAGCCCGAGCCCTGGTGGCAGATCTACAACGTCTTCCGCGCCCGCCCGACCGTCGACGACGCGGCCGTCGACCTCCGGATCGAGGTCGTCGACTCCTGCATCACCGGCTGCACCGACCTGAGCACCGCGACCCTGGTCGCCCAGGTCTTCAACTACGGCGGCGTCGACGTCGACGCCGGGGTCCCGGTCACCCTCTACCGCAAGGACGGGATGATGCTCGATCCCCTCGAGACCGTGATCATCGACGCGGCGATCCCCGCGGGCACCGGCACCTCCGGGATCGTCTTCACCGTCGAGCTCCCGAACATCGGCGCCGACGGCCTGGTCCTCCGGGTCGACGACGACGGCCAGGGCGGCTCGGTCCAGCCCGAGTGCGAGGAGTCGAACAACGAGGCGAGCTGGGACAACGCCCTCTGCCCCGGCTGAGCCGGTCGCGGACGACGGCGCTCGAGCAAGGCGCCGTCGTCTCGCGCAGAGCGCGACATGACGGGTGCGCCACGATGACGCATCGCGCCTCAGGGACAGCATAATTTGCCGGGCGGGGCCGGCCGGCTCGGTCCACGATGGGCCCCATGTCCCGCCAGAAACACGTCTTCGCCCTCTTCCCTGACCACCAGTCCGCATCCCAGGCGCTCGACGCCCTGGTCGCCGCTGGCTGCGAGAGCGAGCACTGCTCGGCCCTGCTCCACGAGCGGGTGGTCGACGAGCACCAGCTCACCATGGGTGAGCGGGCGACCCGCGAGGGGGCGGTCAAGGGCGCCGAGGTCGGCGCGACTCTCGGGCCGATCCTCGGCGCGCTGGTGTCGATCGGCGGCGGAATCGTCGGCCTCGGTCCGCTCGCCGTCGTCGCCACCGCGACCGGGATGCTCTCGGCCTACGGCGCCCTCGTCGGGATCATCGCCGGCTCGTCGGAGCCCGAGGAGCACATCCGCAGGATCCAGGCCGCGCTCGAGGCCGGCCAGGCGCTGATCGCCGTCGAGGTCGACGAGCCCGCGCTCGCCGAGCGCGCCCGGACGATCCTCCTCGAGAACGGCGGGAGGACGGTCGAGGACGAGTAGCCGCGCTCACTCGCCGGCCGCCGCCGCCAGGGTCAAGGTCGCCTCGGCCTGCTCGCAGATCGGCGGGCAGCCGGGGCCGTTGGGCTCGAGGCGGCGATACTCCGGGCTGAGCTCGGCCTCGGCGACGACCTCGCCGTCGCGCCGGATCGTCACCTTGACCGCCTTCGGGTGGGCGCTCTCGAAGAGGATCCCGCTCAGCGCCTGGGCCTCCGGGGCCATCGCGCACCCCGACTCCTCGACGACGACCGCGTCGCTCGAGCAGGTCACGCTGGATCCTTCTTCACATGGCTTTAGGGGCAGGTTGCCCTCGCAGCGGGTCGGCGCGCCGTCGATCTCGAGGTCGATCACGTAGGCGCCGGCGGGCATCCCCCCCGAGGGCTCGAGGGCGATCCGCAGGCCGTCCATGCAGCCGATCTCGGTGCACGCCCGCGGGGCCTCGCCGCCGGTCGGCGGCGGGGTCTCGCCGCCCGAGCGCGCGCAGCCGACGAGCGCGAGGACCAGGAGCGGGGCGAGGCGGAGGGTCACGGAGGGAGCACGAGGGAGCGTCGTCACCGCCCGAGGATAGCCAAGGCGAGGATGATGACCCCGCGGAGCGCGCGTTCCCGCGCGCGAAAAAGTTGGGGTCCTACGTGTAAGGAAATGTCGCCAGCCGCCCCCAACTCTTTGAGCCCACGAGCTCAGCCAGGAGTTGAAGCCATGCGAGCCCTACACCATACGATCCTGATCACCGCCACCCTGCTCGCCGCCTTCATCGGCGGCCTCGCCTGCGACGCCGAGGACGGCGAGCACGAGGGCGAGGGGGACGAGCTCCCCAAGGTCGACTGCCAGAGCGTCGAGGTCCCGCGCTTCGAGGAGATGACGGTGTGGAGCCGCTGCGTCGGCTGCCACTCCTCGGGCCTCTCGGGCGCCGCCCGCCAGGGGGCGCCCCGCGACTTCAACTACGACTCCCACGACGCCGCCCTCTTCGACCCCTTCGAGACCGCCGAGGTCGTCTTCGAGGGCGAGATGCCGCCGGCCGGGACGCTGACGGCCGACGAGAAGGCCCAGCTCAACGCCTGGGTGCAGTGCGGCACGCCCTGAGGGCGAGCGCCCGTCGAACGCGCGGGGCTGACCTCTGGGACATCCAGGGCTCGGCCCCGCGCGCTTCAGGGCGCGTAGAGGATCTCGGCCCCGGCGCAGGGGTGCTCGAGGAGGATCGTCACCTCGAGTGCGTGGGCCGGGAAGCCGTCGACCTCGCGGAGCCCGGCGAGCTCGTCGCTCGTCCCCGGCGCGCAGAGGAGGCCGTCGCCGTCGCGATCGAGCCAGGCGTAGGCGACCAGGCCCTCGCCCTCGTCGGTCGGCACCAGGAAGGTCTCCTCGAAGGGGCCGACGCCGTCGAGCTCGATCGTCGTGATCCGCCGCAGCGGGTAGGCGAGGCCGCCCTCGCCGCTGCGGGCGTGACGGAGCTCGAGGTGGACATGGCCGCTGTAGGGCCCGCCTCGCGGGACCTGGATCTCGCCGCGGAGGGTGACCTCGTAGAGGTGGACGTCGTCGTTGACGCAGCCGCCGAGGGGCAGCGCGGGCAGGAGCGCGAGCGCGAGCGCGAGCGCGGCGCGAGGTGAGCGCTTCATCGCCAGAACCCCCCGTAGACCAGGCCGATGTGGGCGCCGGGGATCGCCGCCGTCGCCGGCGCGTCGACCCAGGTGAGGTCGGCGGCGAGATCGATCCCCCACTTGCGGCTCACCGCCGCGACCACCCCGAGGGTCGCCCAGCCGGTCCACTCGCCGCGGGCCGACCAGCGCACCGTCGTCCCCGAGGCCGCCTCGATCGTCGTCCGGCTGGCGAGGAGGGTGTGCTGGGAGCCGAGCATGAGGTAGGGCGCCGCCCGCCGGAGGCGGAGCGCGAGGCGGAGGCGGAGCTCGGCGTTCGGCCCCCGGCGCGCGAGCTCGCCGACCTGGAAGAGCCAGCCGAGGAGAAGCTCGCCGCTGATCCGCACCCGCGGGCGATCGAGCCAGAGCGAGGTGAGGCCGATCGCCGGCCGCCATCGCCGGGCCAGCGCGCTCTGGAGCTCGACCGCCGTCGAGAGGCCGTGGCCGACCCCGAGCTGCGCCCGCGCCCCCCACCAGGGGTAGCCCGCGCTCGCGCCGACCTGCCAGCGGCCGTCGCCGGAGAAGCCGGCCGCGGCCTGGTGGGCGACCGACTCGACGTCGACCCCGAGGCCGCGGGTGTGGGGGCTCGGCGGCGCCTCCTCGTCCGGGACCTCCGCGACCTCCGGGGTCGAGGTCGCCGGGGCGCTCGCGCTCGCGGCAGCGTCGGCGGGGCCCGCCGGCGCCCCCAGAAAAAATGTCCCGAGGGACAGGATCACGGCGACGCTCACTGCCCCGCCTCCGCGCCGAAGACCTTGATGAAGTTGCCGGAGAGGAGCGCCCGCGCGTCGTCGGCGCTGTACTCGGCCCGCTCCATCGCGGTCACCGTCCGCTCGAGGTACTCGCCGACGAAGCCCGGGCTCTGGGGGCCGTCGCTGCCGTAGATCAACCGGTCGACCAGCCCCTCCTCGCGGATCCGCCGGAGGATCGTCGGGTAGTTCTCGCCGCTCGGATCGGCGCCCTCCGAGCCCAGCGCGCTCGGCTCGAGGTAGACGTTGCCGTACTTGTGGGCGAGCTCGATGCAGGTCTCGAGCTCGCCGATCTCGTGGTCGACGAAGTCGTAGCCGAGGTGGCCGAGGATGAAGATCGTCTGCGGGTGGGCGGCGATCGCCGGCTCGAGGTAGGCGGGGTCGGTGTAGGCCGGCTCGAGGGCGATCCCCGGGAAGGAGCTGGAGCCGGTGTGGAGGTAGACCGGCTTGCCGAGGCGCCCGGCGAGCTCGTAGATCCCGAAGTAGCTGGGATCGTCCATCCGGAAGTGCATGTGCGCGTGGGCGAGCTTGATCCCGACCATCCCCGGCTCGGCGAGCGCCTCCTCGAGGCGATCGAGCTCGCCCTCGCCGGCGCTCGCCCAATCGTCGACCCGCAGGCTGGCGAAGCCGAGGAGGCGCTTCGGGTACTCGGCGACGCCGGCCTCGACCAGCTCGTTGGTCGCCACGCCGACCGTCCGCGGGGCGTAGACCGCGAAGAGGACGCCGACGTGGACGCCCCCGCGATCGAGCTCGCCGACGATCCCGGTCGCGGAGAGGACCTGATCGGCGGTCCGATCGGGGCGGAGGTTGAGCGGGAAGGGGAAGCGGCTGGCGAGGAAGGTCTGGGTCTCCGGCGGGATCGCGTCCCAGTCGCCGGGGTGGAGGTGCATGTCGATCACCGGGATCCAGGTCCCGTCGTAGTCGACGCCGTAGCCGCCGCCTTCGCCGCAGGTCAGCCCGAGGAGGGCGCAGGGGATCAGCCACCAGGGCCGCGACATCGCCTCCTTTCGACCATGATCGCCGGCCGCCGTCAACACCCGACCCCGACACCCGAGGGGCCCGGGCGGGCTCACTCGAAGCCGAGGAGGCGGCCGACCTGGAAGGTCAGGGTCGCGGCGACGTAGGCGATCGTCGTCATGCTCACGAACATGAAGATCGGCCAGCGCCACGAGCGGGTCTCGCGGCGGACGACCGCGACCGTCGACATGCAGAGGCAGGCGTAGACGTAGAAGACCATCAGCGCGAGCCCCCGCAGCGGGGTGTAGCGGCGGCTCCCGTCGGGCTCCCGGGCCTCGCGCATCGCCTCGCGGAGCGGCCGATCGTCGTCGTCGGCGCCCTCGATCCCGTAGACCAGGCCGAGGGTCGAGACCATCACCTCGCGGGCGGCGAAGGAGCCCAGGATCGCGATCCCGACCCGCCACTCCTGGCCCATCGGCCGCAGGAGGGGCTCCATCGCCACGCCGACCCGGCCGCCGATCGAGTGGACGATCGGCGCGTCCTCGGCCCCGGCGACGACCTCGACCTTCGCGCCCGCCTCGGCCGGGGCCTCGGGCGGCCGCGGGAACGAGAGGAGCGCCCAGAGGATCACCGTCATCGCCAGGATCACCGTCCCGGCCTCGCGGACGAAGTCCATCGTCCGATCGGTGACCGCGAGGAGGGTGTTGCGGAGGCGCGGGAGGCGGTAGGGCGGGAGCTCGAGGACCAGCGGCGGGGTCGGCGAGCGGAGGATCGTCCGCTTGTAGATCGCGCCGACGACGATCGCCGAGGCGGTCGAGAGGAGGTACATCCCGAGGAGGACGAGGCCGCCGACCGTGAAGGGGCCGACCCGCTCGTCGCTCGGCATCAGCGCGGCGATCAGGAGGACGTAGATCGGCAGCCGCGCCGAGCAGCTCATGTAGGGGATCATCAGGATCGTCACCAGACGATCGCGGAAGGAAGAGATCGTCCGGGTGCCGAGGATCGCCGGGATCGCGCAGGCGTAGCCGCTGAGGAGGGGGACGAAGGCCTTGCCGTGGAGGCCGACGCGGGCCATCAGGCGGTCGATCAGGAAGGCCGCGCGGGCCATGTACCCCGAGTCCTCGAGGAGGCCGACGAAGAGGAAGAGGAGCGCGATCTGGGGGATGAAGACCAGGACGTTGCCGACCCCGGCGATCACCCCCTCGCGGAGCAGGTCGGTGAAGATCCCGGGGCCGAGGAGCGCGCCGACCTGGTCGCTGAGCCAGGCGATCCCGCCCTCGATGAGGCCCATGAGCGGCTCGGCCCAGGCGAAGATCGAGGTGAAGAGGATCGCCATCACGCCGATGAAGATCGCCAGGCCCCACACGCGGTGGGTGAGGATCCGGTCGATCCGGGCGGAGCGATCCATCGCCGGCGCCCCGGAGCGGGCGCCGTCGGCGTGGCCGAGGGCGGCGAGGAGGCGATCGACCTCGGCGTAGCGGGCGATCGCCAGGGCGGCCGCGGCCTCGATCGCCGCCTCGGGCGCGACCCCGTCGGCCGCCTGGGCCTCGCGCTGGTCGGCCGCGACGAGGGCGACCGTGTCGGCCGCCCGCGCGCCGACCAGCGCCCGCGCCCGCAGGGGATCGCCGAGCGCCGCCTCGAGGCCCGCGAGCGCCTCGCCGCCGGGCCCCTCGGGCGACGCGCGGAGGCGCGCGCGGAGCTCCTCCAGGGCGACGGGCGCCGGCGCGCCCTCGCCGATCTCGACCGCCGCCTGGGTCAGCGCCGCCGACCCCTCGCCGCTGCGGGCGACCGTCGGGATCACCGGCACGCCGAGGGCCGCCGCGAGGGCGGCGGGATCGATCGCGATCCCGGCCGCGGCCGCGACGTCGATCATGTTGAGGGCGATCACCAGCGGCCGCCCGAGCTCGATCACCTGGAGCGCGAGGTAGAGGTTGCGGGCGAGGTTGGCGGCGTCGACCACCAGGACGACGACGTCCGGCGGCGGCCGCTCGCGGCCGACGAGGCCGCGCAGCGCCACCGCCTCGTCCTCGGCGATCGGCGTCAGGCTGTAGGTCCCCGGGAGGTCGATGACGCGGAGGCGGCGGCCGCCCGCGAGCTCGCCGCGGACCTCGCCCTCGAGGATCTCGACGGTGACGCCGGCGTAGTTGCCGACCTTGTGGCGGGCGCCGGTGAGCTCGTTGAAGAGGCTGGTCTTGCCGACGTTGGGGTTGCCGGCGAGGGCGATCGTCAGGGCCTCGCCGCTCATCCCTCGACCTCGATCCGCGCGGCCTCGGCCGCCCGCAGCGAGACGTGGCCGCCGCGGACCTCGAGCTCGAGGGGGTCGCCGAAGGGCGCCCGCTTGATCACCCGCACCTGGGTCCCGGGGACGAAGCCCATCTCGAGGAGGCGGAGGCGCAGCGCGTCGACGCCGGCCACCCGGGCGACCCGGGCGGCGACCCCGAGCTCGAGCGTGGCCAGGGAACGGGGGCTCACAGGTCGGCAAGAGTGCGACCGGCCCCCGGCGGCCGTCAAGCGAGGGCGACGGGCCTCGCCTCACGCGGAGGGCCCCGTGGATCTCCGGGTCCCGCGCCCCGTCGACCGCGTCGCCGTCGCCGTCGCCCTCGGCGCTGCGGGGGCGCGCCCGCGGACGGGGCCCGAGCGTCATCTACATGTCCCTTTAGACATATTCGAGAACGCGCCGCGACGGCGCGAGCGGCGGGGCGCCCCGGGCGGGCCGCCCCGGGCCCGGACGTCGGCGCCGTCGACCTCCGCGCGCCCAGGCGAGGCCGCCCTTTGCCCGGGCGACGCCCCGTGCTAGACGGGCGCCGGCGATGACGATGGAGCTCCCCGGGCCGCCGCTGCCGATCGACGCGATCGCCGAGGACGTGATCCGCGATCTCGAGGCCGCGGGCTCGCTGGTGATCGAGGCGCCGCCGGGCGCCGGCAAGACCACCCGCCTCCCCCTCGCCTTCCTCGCCGCCGGCCTCGCCGACGCCGGTGAGATCGTCGTCCTCCAGCCGCGGCGGCTGGCCGCGCGGATGGCCGCCGCCCGGGTCGCCGAGCTCCTCGGCGAGGCCGTCGGCGAGCGCGTCGGCTACCAGGTCCGCTTCGACGCCAAGGTCAGCGCGCGCACGCGGATCCGCTTCGTCACCGAGGGTCTCCTCCTCCGCCGACTCCGCGACGACCCCGAGCTGGGCGGGGTGGCGATGGTCGTCCTCGACGAATTCCACGAGCGCCACCTCGAGGGCGATCTCGCGCTCGCGCTCCTCCGCCGCCTCCAGCGGGGCGCGCGGCCCGATCTCCGCCTCGTCGTCATGTCGGCGACCCTCGACGGCGGGCCGATCGCCGCGTACCTCGGCTGCCGGCGGCGGACCAGCGAGGGCCGGGCCTTCCCGGTGGAGATCGAGCACCTCGGCGACGACGGCGAGCTCCCGTCGATGGTGCTCCGCGCCTTCCACCGCCTCGGCGAGGCCGGCCTCGACGGCGACACCCTGGTCTTCCTCCCCGGCGCCCGCGAGATCCGGGCCTGCGCGGCCGCCTGCGCCGGCCTCGCGGGCCACCTGGGCGCCCTCGTGCTCCCCCTCCACGGCGACCTCCCACCGGCCGAGCAGGACCGCGCGGTCCGGCCCTCGACCCAGCCGCGGCTGATCCTCGCGACCAACGTCGCCGAGACCTCGATCACGATCGACGGGGTGACGACGGTGATCGACAGCGGCCTCGCGCGGATCGCCTCGCACAACCAATGGACCGGGATCGCCACCCTCCAGGTCGCCAAGGTCTCGCGGGCGTCGGCGACCCAGCGGGCGGGCCGGGCCGGCCGCACCCGCGCCGGCCGCTGCCTCCGCCTCTACTCGAGGTTCGATCACGATCGCCGCCCCGAGCACACGCCGCCGGAGATCGCCCGCCTCGACCTCGCCGGCGCCCTCCTCGATCTCCACGCCGCCGGGATCGCCGACCCGCGGGCGCTCGATTGGCTGGAGCCCCCGCCGGCGGCCGCCCTCGAGGCCGCCGAGGCGCTCCTCCGGCGCCTCGGGGCGCTCGCTGGCGACGGCGGCCTCTCGCCGATCGGCGCGGCAATGCTCCCCTACCCGGTCCACCCCCGCCTCGCCCGCCTCCTCGTCGAGGGGCGCCGCCGCGGCGTCGCCGACCTGGCCGCAGGGGCAGCCGCGATCCTCGGCGAGCGGAGCCTCCGCCGCGAGCTCCGGCCGGCGCGGATCGACGCCGACGCCGACGTGCTCATCGACCTCGAGGACCTCGCCGCGGTCGAGCGCCAGGGGCCGGCCGCGGCCGAGCGCTTCGGACTCTCGCGGGCCGCCTGCCAGCAGGTGAGCCGCGCCCGCGATCACCTCGCGCGCCTCGCCGGCGGCCGCGGACGCCCCCCCGAGGGCGCCCCCCGGGGCCGGGCCGAGCGCGAGGAGGCGCTGCGGATCGCCCTCCTGGCGGCCTTTCCCGATCGCGTCGCCCAGGCCCGCGGCGAGGGCGATCTGCGGACGCTGGTGCTCTGCGGCGGCGGCTCGGCCCGCCTCGCCGAGTCGTCGGTGGTCCGCTCGGCCCCCTGGGCGCTCGCCCTCGCGGTCGAGGAGCGCCGCGATCGCCGGGGCGGCGGCGAGCCGCGGGTCACCAGCGCCGCCGCGATCGAGCCGGAGTGGCTCCTCGATCTCTTCCCCGAGGCGATCGACGAGCGCGAGGAGCTCGCCTTCGTCGCCGAGCGCGGCCGCGTCGAGGGCCGCGCCGAGCTCCGCTACGAGGGCCTGGTGATCGACGCGTCGCCGCTCCGCCGCCTCCCGCCCGCCGCCTCCGAGCTCCTCCGCCAGGCGGCCCTCTCCGCAGGGCCAGGTCGCTTTGTCCGCGACCCCGAGGCGCTCGTCGACCTCCAGGCCCGCGCCGCCTTCGCGGCCGCCCACGATCCGGCGATCCCGACGCTCGACGACGCCTGGCTCCGCGACCTCCTCGGCCGCCTCTGCGAGGGCCTCTCGTCGTTCGCCGAGCTCGAGCGCGCCGACCTCCTGGGCCACGTCCGGGCCGAGCTCCTCGCCGCCGGCGATCGCCTCGATCGCCTGGCGCCGACCCACGCCCGCCTCGCCGGCGGCCGCCGGGCGCCGATCCGCTACAGCGCCGATCAGCCCCCCGCCCTCGCCTCGCGCCTCCAGGACTTCTTCGGGATGGAGCGGGGCCCGAGCGTCGCCGACGGGCGGGTGCCGGTGGTCCTCCACCTCCTCGCGCCCAACGGCCGCGACGTCCAGGTGACCACCGATCTCGCGGGCTTCTGGGATCGTCACTACCCCGAGCTGCGGCGGGCGCTGATGCGCCGCTACCCGCGTCACGCCTGGCCCGAGGATCCCCGGCAGCCGCCGCCCCCGCGGCCGCCGCGGCGCTAGCGGGCACATCGTCGTCCGCGGTCTCTGCGGGCGACGAGCCCACGAGGGCGCGCTCGCTCGCAGGACGCGATTGCGTGCGCGCTCGCGCGCCGGGGCGCAACACCAGCGTTCGGAGGGAGGAGCGCGAGCCGCTAGACTCGACTTCTTCGGATCGTCCGCCGACGTCGAGGCCGAAGCGCGCGCTTGATGTTCAGGCCCTCGCCGCACTCCGCCCGCACCTCTGCGCTCATCATGCGCGTCGCGCTCGTGCTCATCACCGGCTGCGTCCTCACCAACCCCGAGTACGACGCCGACTCCGTGGGGAGCGCGAGTGAGGGCGAGAGCGGCTCGCTCAGCGCCAGCGCCGGCACGAGCAGCGACACGACGACCACGGGCGGGAGCGCCAGCGCCAGCGGCACCAGCGGCGGCGTCAGCGAGAGCGAGGGCGGCAGCGGGAGCACGGGCGGTGGCGGCTCCGAGAGCTCGACGAGCGCCGGCCTGCTGACCTGCGCCGACCTCGCCTGCGTCACCAACGCGAGCTGTCACGAGACCATGGAGGGCCCGGCCTGCGCCTGCGATCCCGGCTTCGACCCCGACGGCGAGCTCTGCGTCGACATCGACGAGTGCGTCGACGACCCCTGCGCCGAGGGCCTCTGCGTCAACACGCCGGGCGAGCACCAATGCGCCTTCCCGGCGACCTGCGCCGAGCTCCTGATGCTGCTCCCGGACACCGTCGACGGACCCGCCACGCTCTACGTCGGCGGCGATCCGCAGAAGCCGTGGACCGCCCACTGCCACGACATGGCCGGCACGCCCCGCGAGTACCTCCCGCTGCCGCGGCAGTCGGGCCTCTCGAACACCGGCCGCTACACGATCGTCAACCCGTGGGCCGGCTACTCCGGCGATCGGGTGACCCGCTTCCAGCGCGTCCGGCTCAACCCCGCGAACCTCCGGGTCGACATCGGCGACATGACCTTCACCTCGGGCGAGGGGGCCGCGACCTTCAACAACGCCAACGTCGGCTATGTCGCCTACGGGACCGCGATGACCTGCATCGGCGGTAGCACGTCGGCGGCGATCGACCTCCGCGACACCGCCTTCGACGTCCAGCCCGGACTCTTCTGCACCGACGGCTTCAACCCCAACGGCCAGACCCAGTCGCCGAACGCCCGGGTCTACGTCAACACCGGCGGCGGGGACTGTGGTTGGCGAGCCCCGAGCGCGGACAAGTGCCCGTACACGCCGATCAACGGGGGAGCCGCGGGCGCGGGCGAGCAGCTCCAGCTGGTCTACGTCGGGCTCTGAGCGGGCGGGCGTGGGCTGCGGTCGACAGCGGGGTGTCCACTCGAGTGGTCATTGGCGGCGGGGCGGGGTGGTCGGAGAATCGGCGCATGGCCGACCTCAAGACCCGTGAATGGACCCCGGTGCCGGCGCCGATCTGGCCGCAGCAGTCACCGATCGATCTCCGCGAGCCCACGTACCACGTCAGCAACCTCGACACTCTCCTCCAATTCAACTACCAGCAGCCCGTCAAGGGCACGCTCGGGGACGATCATGAGGTCCACCTCGATGCCGACTCCCCCGCCCATGTGCTCTTCGACGGAGTGTCGTGCCCACTCATCAAACTCCACTTTCACCGGCCATCGGAGCACCTGGTCGATGGGATCCCAGCCTTCATGGAGGTCCACCTCGTCCATGAGATCCCGACCTCGGCCGGGATGCCGTCGGAGAAGGTGGTGGTCGCTGTCTTCATCGACGACGCCAGGAATGCGACCAGCGTTCAGGGCGACACCAAAGGGCTCCACATCGTGAAGCGACTCAGCGCGTTCGCCTCGCACGTCTTCAACAAGGGCACGGACCACAGGTTCGACGAGATCCACCTTCAGGATCTGCTCCCGAATACCGATCAACAGAAGGACTTCTGGCACTACGAGGGCTCCCTCACCACTCCTGGATTCGACGAGTACGTCTCCTGGATCGTCCTCCACGAGCACGCGACACTCGACGAGCAGACATCCAAGGAGCTCGCCGAGCACCCGAAATCAGCCCGCCCCGTCCAGCCGCTGAGCCGCCGCTTCGTCCTCCGCAGCTTCCCCTTGCCGGGAGAGGTCGTTCCCGCGCAGAAGCCCGGCTGATCTTTTTTTGTGGTGCCCGGTGACAGCTCCGCGAGCCCGCGGTGTTCCACCGATCACCATGCGTACTCACGACCTTGCTCCTCGCCACCGGGGCCTCCGGGCCCTCCGTCACCTCACCCTCGCCGCGCTCGCCAGCGCGCTCCTCCCGCTCACCGGCTGTGTGATCACCATCGGCGATCACGTCGGCGGACACGGCGGAGACGACGACTTCGACGCGATCGAGGCCTGCTACGACGACTACGAGGAGTGCGTCGACGATGCCGACGGCAACGCCCTCTTCATCGACGCCTGCGGCGAGGCGCTCGACGCCTGCCTCGAGGCCAACGGCGGCGCCTCGGCGGGCGACTCGGCGGGTGACTCCGCTGGCGACTCGGCCGGTGACTCCGCCGGCGACTCGGCCGGTGACTCCGCCGGCGACTCCGCCGGCGACTCCGCCGGCGACGCGGTCCCGCAGATCTGCATCGACCTCCACATCAACTGCCTGGCCAACGCCGAGACCCTCCTCGAGGTCGAGGCCTGCGAGGGCCTCTTCGACCACTGCGCCCACCCGGCCGCCTGCGAGGGCGATTGCCCGAACAAGTGCCCGGATCCCGAGCTCGGCGCCTGCCTCGACCAGTTCACCGGCTGCGTCGCCGGGGCCCAGACCGAGGCGGAGGTCGACGCCTGCACCGCCGGCTTCGACGCCTGCGTCGTCGAGATCGGCGGCTCCGAGTGCCTCCCCGACGTCGACCCGGACCACCTCGACGAGTGCCTCGCCGAGCACGAGCTCTGCACCGCCTGCGCCGACAGCGATGAGCAGATCGTCGCCTGCAAGGACGTCTTCGACGCCTGCGTCAACCCGCCGGTCTAGCGGGTCGCGCTCCGCGAGCGCGGGGGCGCCCGCCGGCGATCCGGCGGGTGCTCTCACATGTCCATCCGGACATCCTCGCTAGCGCCGGCTTGCCCGCGCCCAGATCCCCCCCTGGGGGGTCAGGCTGGTGGTCGGCAGCGGCCGCACCGGGCGATCGCTGAGGGGCGCGAAGCGGAAGCGCTGGGCCATCATCGCCAGCGCCGCCTGGCCCTCGACGAGCGCGAGCTCCTTGCCGATGCAGAGGCGCTGGCCGGCGCCGAAGGGGATGAAGGCGAAGGGGTGGCGCCCCGCGGCCTTCTCGTCGGCGAAGCGCTCGGGCTCGAAGCGCTCCGGCGCCTCCCAGAACCCGGGGTGGCGGTGATAGAGGTAGATCGGCAGGACCACCGTGCTCCCGGCCGGGATCCGCACGCCGTCGATCGCGTCGTCGGCGACCGCCGTCCGCGGCAGCCACGAGGCCGACGGGTAGAGGCGCATCGTCTCCATCAGGATCTGGCGGGCGTAGGGGAGGCGCCGGAGATCGTCGGCGGTCGGCCGGCGATCGCCGAGGACCCCGTCGACCTCCTCGCGGAGGCGCGCCATCACCTCGGGGTGGCGCATCAGGAGGTAGATCGCCCATGAGAGCGCGAGCGCGGTCGTCTCGTAGCCGGCGAGGAAGATCCCGACCGCCTCGTCGAGGACCTGCTCGTCGCTCATCGGCGCGCCGGTCTCGGCGTCGACGGCGTCGCTGAGGAGCGCCAGGAGGGTCCCCTCCCCCGCCCCCGCGCCCTCGCCCCGCTGGCGGGCGACCAGGCGAGCGACCAGCGCGCGGATCGTCGTCCGGGCCGCGCGGAAGCGGCGACGCCCCGGCACCGGGAGCCAGCGCGGGAGCCCGTGGGCGACGACGCCGACCATCGTGTAGCGCTGGATCACCGGGAGCTCGCTGGCGATCACGGCGATCTCCTCCTGGCTCACGTGATCGCCGAACATCGTCCGCGAGATCACCTGCATCGTGATCTCGGTCATCCGCGCGCTGACGTCGAGCTCGGGCGCGAGATCGGGCCACCCGCGGAGGCTGTCATCGATCGCGCCGATCACCGTCTCGACCATCGCGGCGATCCGCTGGCGGTGGAATTGCGGCTGCATCAGCCGCCGCTGCCGGAGCCAGCGATCGCCCTCGCTGACGATGATCCCGTCGCCGAGGAGCTCGCGCAGCGACCCCCAGAAGCCGCCGCCCTTGCGGTAGTTGGCGACGTTGTCGCGGAAGACCCGCTGGGCGTGGCTCGGGTCGCAGAGGACGATCGGCGCGCCCGGGAGATTGAGCGCGAAGATCTCGCCCTTCTCGCGGCGGAGCGCCTCGAGGTAGTCGAAGCGATCGCGGGCGAGGCCGGCCAGGGGACCGACGATCGGGATCCCGCGGCGCCGCGGCGCGTCGACGAGTCCGGGCGGGGCGTCGGGGCACGGGGCGGAGGCGGAGTCGAGGGGCTCGGCGTGGACGGTCATGGTGCTGGAGTGTCCCCGGGCGGCAAAACGATTCCGGTCCGCTCGCGCCGCCGCGATTGCTGGCGGGGATCCTCCCACATCCGCCTACGCCCTTCCAGGCGCGGGCCCGCGCGTCCGATCGCCGCCGCGACGGCGGCTAGCGCCGAAACACCAACGAGGCTCAGATGCTGACGCCGAAGACGAAGCCCGGCCAGATCAGCAGCCAATCGTCGCGGTAGCTCGCGTAGGGATAACCTGGCCGAAAGTGCTCGTTGGTCCCGCTCAGGTCGACCGCGAAGTTCGCGGTCGGCCCGCCGTAGATCGAGAAGCGGCGGTGGGGCTGCCAGCCGAGCATCAGCCGCAGCGAGTCGACGACCCGGGGGACGCCGGGGCGCTCGAGGCCGGGCTGGACCCCGTAGATCACGTTGTCGACGTCGATGAAGAGGCGCTCGGTCGGTCGGAAGCGGCCGCCGAGGCCGGCGCCGACCATCCAGCTCGCGCCCGCGCCGAAGGGGTGGAGGCCGGCCGTGAGGAGCGCGTAGGTCCGCCGCGACGCCAGCCGGAGCCCGAGGTTGAGGGCCGCGAGATCGGAGGTCCAGACGTCGAGGTGGATCCCGCCCTTGCGGCTGATCGGCAGGAGGCCTATCGACACGTCAGCGTCGTCGGCGAAGTTGACGAGGCCGAGCTGGAGCCCGTCGACCCGGCCGCGGGTGACGTTGACCAGGCCGATCGACGCCCCCCGCAGCGACCCCGAGGTGTTGACGAGGCCGAGCTGGAGGCCGCGCGCGCGCGCGGCGTAGCTGGCGATCCCGGCCGCCTGGACGCCGCGGAGCTCGCCCGCGTAGTTGAAGATCGCCGAGGCCTGGAGGCCGCGGAGCTCCTCGTCGGCGACGCTCGCCAGGCCCGACCACTGGAGGCCGGTGAAGCGGGCGCCGGCGCTGGTGATGAGCGCCGCCTGGACGCCGAGGCCCTCGCCGTTGAGCCGCGCGAGGCCGCCGGCGGTCTGGAGGCCGATGAGCCCCTCGTCGATCACCCCGGCCCCGAGGGCGAAGCTCGCCCCCTCGATCCGCGCGACCCGATCGTAGCCGAAGGAGATCGAGCCGCGGTTGGTCAGGCGGGCGCCGCCGTGGCGGCCGTTGAGCGAGAGCTTTGGGGTCAGGCCGATGTTGAAGGGGACGACCTCGGGGGCCGGCGGCGGCGGCGGCTCGGGGCCCTCGGGGCCGCGGGCGACCGTCTTCTCGGGCTCGAGCTTGATCAGCGCGCCGGCGTCGATGAGCGCCGACTCGCCGTCGCGGATCGTCACGCTCGCCCGCCAGATCGACGCGCCGTCGTCGACCGTGATCCGGTAGGTGCCGGGCTCGAGCGCGAGCGCGATCGGCCCGGCGCCGGCCGGCTTGTGGAGCTCGGCCTCGAGGTTGCCGGCGCTGTCGCGGATGAAGACGCGGCCGCCGATCGCCGCGGCGATCTCGACGCTCGCGGTCGACTCCCGGAGGTCGGTGATCACGAGGTCGCCGCTGCCGGCGAGCTGGATCTCGTAGGCCGCGTGCTGGGGCCCGCCCTGGGTGCCCTCGGTCCGCGCGAGGGTCTCGTCGAAGGCGAAGCGGTAGGCCTCGTTGAGGGTGACCAGGCGATCGCCGTTGGCGTCGGCGGCCCCGCGGAGGCCGGTGACCAGGTAGTGGGTGAAGAAGGAGCCGCGGATCCGGTCGGACTCCTGGGCGGCCTCGTCGGCCGAGCTCGAGGTCAGGAAGGCGTGCCCCATCACCGAGGGCCCGCCGACCAGGAAGGGCTCGCGCCGCGTGCCGCCCTTGAGGCGGGTGAAGGCCCCGGACGCGCAGGAGTCGAGGATCGCGATCCGGACCTCGGCCGGGATCGCGTCGATCATCGCCCGCAGATCGCGGTAGCCGACCAGCTCCTCGCCGATCAGGAGGCCGCTCTCGTCGGAGTGGCCGGAGTAGTAGAAGATCAGCTCGACCCGCTCGCCGCGGGCCTGGGCCGCCCGCACCCGCGTGGCCGTCCGCTCGAAGCCCCGCCGGAGGCCGGCGATGTCGGGGTCGTCGAGGACCAGGCGATCGCCCGCGTCGACGCCCCCGAGATCGGCGAGCACCCGGGCGAGCGCGAGCGCGTCCTTGTCGGCGTAGCGCAGGCGCGCGCGCCCGTTGCCGCCGTCGTTGACGCCGACGACGAGGGCGATCCGCCGGGTCCCCTGGAGCTCGGTCGGCGTCCTCGCCTCGACGCTCGGGGCGTCGCTCGCCCGGCGCGCGGCCGCCCCGGCGCCGGCCGGCGCGAGGGCGATCCCGAGGCCGATGAGCGCGGCGCGAAGCGACGCCCGACGCCCCCGCATCACCCGCCCTCCGCGCTGGCCTTGACCAGGGTGATCGCGCTCTGCCGGAGCTCGGGCCCGAGCTCGAGGGACCCACGGAGCCCGTGATCGTCGCGGCGCGCGAGCGCCTGGGCGGCCGCCTCGACCCCGGCCAGCGCCTCCGCCGAGGGCCCGGTGACGAAGAAGAAGCGCTCGAAGCCCGGGGCGTCGTCGAGCTCGTAGGCCGCGCTCAGCGGGATCGCGCCGCCCTGGAGGAGGGGCGCGTCGGCGGGGCCGCCGGGGGGCGGGAGGTGGATCGTGACCACCCCATCGCCGTCGATCGAGACGATCACCCCGTGGGCCGCGCCGGCCGCGACGTAGCTGACCTGAAGGACATCTCCCGCCCGGACCGCGGCCCGATCGGCGAGGCGCTCGGCGGCGTCGCCGGCCTTGCGGTAGATCTCGAGGTGGGGCTCCAGGCCCTTGAGGCGGACGGTGTCGGGGCCGCCGGCGGTGTCGGGATCGCCGGCGGTGTCGGCCGCGCTGGCCGTCGTCGAGCCTGGCCCTTCGGACATCCCGTCCCCCTGGGTGCGGACCACCAGGACGACCGCGGCCGCGGCCACCAGCGCCGGCGCGGCCATCCACCAGGCGGCGCGGGCCCGCTGACGGCGCTCGGCGAGGCGACGCTCGATCACCGCGGCCGCCCGCGCCGGCGGGTGGGCGGCGAGGATCGCCTCGTTCGACGCCTCGATCGCCGCCAGCCGCTCGGCCTCGCTGGGGCCGCCAGCCGCCGCGATCCGGGCCCGCAGCGCCGCGGCCTCGCCCTCCGAGAGCTCGCCGAGCGCGAGGCGCTCGATCAGGAGCTCCGGCACCTCCTTCTCCGCCGGCGTCCGCCGCTCCATCACGCCGCCTCCTCCCCGGCCACGCCGTCCGCGGCGAGCGTCGCCTCGACCAGCGCCTTGACCTTGCGCAGGCGCTTGCGGACCCCGGAGACCGAGAGGCCGACCGCCTCGGCGACCTCCTCGAGGGTCATCCCGTCGTGGAGGTGCATCACCGCGATCGTCGCGGTCGACACCGGCTCGCGCCCGAGGGCGCGGTCGAGGAGCGAGCGGGCGTGGGCGATCTCCTCGGTCCGGGTCGCCTCGGCGATCCGCTGGAGGACCTCGGTCGACGGATCCTCGGGCCGCCGCGCCTGCGAGCGGATCCGGTTGAGCGAGAGGTTGGTGGCGATCCGGTAGAGCAGGCTCGAGACGCCGCGGTCGTCGAGGCGCTGCTGGTGGACCAGGAGGTTTACGAAGACGTCATGCATGGTGTCGACAGCCAGCGCCTCGTCGCGGAGGAGCCGGCGGCAGCGGCGGAGGACCATCGGTCCATATCGCCGGTAGGTTTCTTCGACATCGATGGGCACCGGGGCGAGCCCTCGCTTCCCTCACTCGAACACCGTCGACGGCCGAGAGTGTCACCACCACCCCCAAAAAAGGCGAGCGCGGATCTGCCCCGGCCTCACCCGCCCCTCCGGAGGCGCTGCGCGTCCTGCGGACCGCCGCGATCTTGCGCTTGACGAAGCGGCCGGCGATCGCCGGTGATCGCCGGCGATGTCCGCCCTCACCTCGACCGCCCGCCTCCTCCCCCTCGCCCTCCTCGCCGCCGGCTGCCAGGGCTTCGCCACCGGCTCGTCGAGCGCGTCCGCGAGCGGCAGCGGCAGCGGGATCTCGGCCGCCAACATCCTCGGCGCCGGCGAGGCGATCGCCTGCCCCGAGCTGGTCAGCGGCGGCTCGGTGCTCGGCGCCAAGTTCGACGCCAACGCGCGGATCAGCGCGAAGGTGGCCGCCTTCGTCCAGGCGACCAAGGACCTCGTCGCGGTCTCGAAGAAGGTCGAGCTCGAGGTCCAGGACGCGTGCAAGCGGATCGGCGCCGACCTCGGGATGAGCCCGGCCGAGCTCGCCGCGGTCGAGGGGCCGGCGGGGGGCGCAAAGGGCGCGTGTGCTGGACTTTCGGCCAAGATCGACGCCGCCCTCACCGGTGGGATCAAGATCGAGGCGAGCTACGAGCCCCCGCACTGCCAGATCAACGCCTCGGCGAAGGCGAGCTGCGACGCGACCTGCAAGGTCGAGGTGGATCCCGGGGAGATCGTCGCAAAATGTGAGCCCGCCAAGCTCTCGGGGACCTGCGAGGGCACCTGCAAGGGGACCTGCGAGGGCACCTGCAACGGCCAGTGCAGCGGCGAGTGCACGGCGAAGGACGCCCAGGGGCGCTGCGTCGGCCAGTGCAAGGGCGAGTGCCACGGCTCGTGCAGCGCGACCTGCCACGCCCACTGCGAGGGGAGCTGGAAGGCGCCGAAGTGCGAGGGGCACGTCACCCCGCCCTCGGTCGACGCCGACTGCCAGGCGAGCTGCAAGGCGCGGGCGGAGATCACCAGCGAGTGCACCAAGCCCCACCTCGAGCTCAAGGCCTCGCAGAACACCGCGCTCGTCGGCAAGCTCCTCGCAAGCGCGGCCGTCCACGTGCCCACGCTCCTGGTCGCCGAGGTCAAGCTCGGCCGGCAAGCGGCCGGCGAGATCCGGACGCTCGTGCGCCTCGGCAACGAGCTCTCCGGGCGCCTTAAGGGCGCGGGAAATCGCGCGATCGCCTGCGTCTCGGCGGCCGCGAGCGCGGCGGTCCAGGCCTCCGCGAGCATCTCGGTGTCGGTGCAGGCGAGCGCGAGCGTGTCAGGAAAGGTGGGCGCCTCGATCTAGGCGCCGACGGATCCACGAGCGAGCCCGAACAAGGTTCCGTCGGGTCACCCTCGCCGGACTCCGTGTTACCGTATCGGACCACATGGCGACCCATGAGCTCGATTGCAAGGGGCTGAACTGCCCGATGCCGATCGTCCGCCTGAGCCAGGCGATGCGACGTCTCGAGGCCGGTGAGCAGATCATCATCGAGGCCGACGACCCCGCGTTCCGGGCCGATCTCGAGGCCTGGGTGCGCCGCTTCGGCCACCAGATCATCTCCTTCGACGCCGGCCCGATCCAGCGCGCGGTCGTCGTCAAGAGCTAGGGGGCGACGATGACGACGACCCCCGGAGCCCTCGCCGGCCTCGACCCCGCGCTCGCCGCGGAGATCGAGCGGCTGATCGACGCCCGGGTCGACGCCCGCCTCGGCGAGATCGCGGCGGCGGCCGCCGCCTCGGAGCGCGCCGGCCTCGAGGCGACCCTCGCCGACGCCTGCGCCCGCCTCGATCGCCTCGAGGCCGGCGCCCAGATCGACCGCGTGAGCATCCTGGTCTTCAGCGGCGACCTCGATCGTCTGATGTCGGCCTTTATCATCGCCACCGGCGCGACCGCGATGGGCTTCGAGGTCGCGATGTACTTCACCTTCTGGGGCCTGGTCGCCCTCAAGAAGCAGACGATCTTCGAGAGCAAGAGCGTCCCCGAGAAGATGCTCGCGGCGATGCTCCCCGGCGGCGCCGCGACGGTCGGCACCTCGCGCCTCAACATGATGGGGATGGGCCCGGCGCTCTTCCGCCGGCTCATGCGCAAGCACCACGTCGAGACCCTCCCCGACCTGATCAACCTCGCCCGCGAGCTCGGCGTCCGGATGGTCGCCTGCCAGATGGCGATGGGGGTGATGGGCCTGAAGCGCGAGGAGCTGATCGACGGCCTGGTCTACGGCGGCGCGGTGACCTACCTCGGCGACGCCGTCGACTCCAAGGTGACGCTCTTCATCTAGGCGAGGCGGTACGAGCGGTGCGAACGGTGCGTCCGGGTGAGGAGACGATCGACGAGGCGCCAGCGCTCCGCCGCCGCCTCCGCGAGCTCGAGGCGACGATCGAGCACCTCGCCGACGCCAACATCCGCGCCGCCGAGCTGGTCGCCGAGCTCAAGGAGGCGCGCGCGGTCGAGGAGGCGCTCCGCCGCCGGGCCGAGGAGATGGAGCTCCAGCAGCGGGTCGAGCGGACCCTCGCCACCAGCCGCTCGCTGCCGGTGCTGGCGGCCGCGGTCACCGCGGCGCTCGTCGAGTGCAAGGGGCTCGAGTGCCCCGGCGCCGCGTTCTACCTCTGTGAGCGCGGCGCGCCCCGCCTCCTCGGCCACGCGGGCGCCCTCCCCGACGCCGAGGTCGAGTGCCGGGACGTCGGCGTCACCCTCCGGGCCGAGGGCGGCGCCCTCCTCTCGCTCCTCATCGGCGAGCGCCCGCTCGGCCTCCTGGTCCTCGACGGCCCCTGGCGGACCGAGTGGCGCGAGCGCTGGTCGCCGGCGCTCCGCACCTTCGGCCTCCAGCTCGGCAACGCGATCGACCGGATCCAGGTCGAGGAGCACAACCGCCAGCTGATCCGCGACCTCGCCGAGGCCCGCGACCGGGCGCTCGAGGCGACCCGCGCCAAGGATCGCTTCCTGGCGACGATGAGCCACGAGCTGCGGACCCCGCTCAACGCGATCATCGGCTACGGCGAGCTCCTCCAGGAGGACGCCGAGGAGAGCGGCGACGACGCGGCGGTCGCCGACCTCCGGCGGATCACCAGCTCGGGTCGCCACCTCCTCGCGCTGATCTCCGACGTCCTCGACCTCGCCAAGATCGAGGCGGGCAAGATCGAGATCGAGCGCGAGCCCTTCGCGGTCGCCGAGGTCGTGACCGAGGTCGCGGAGATGATCCAGCCGCTGATCGAGCGCAACCACAACGCGCTCCGGATCGAGCTCGACGAGGCCCTCGGGGCGATGACCAGCGACGCCGGCAAGCTCCGCCAGGTCCTCCTCAACCTCCTGGGCAACGCGTCGAAGTTCACCCGCGACGGCGTCGTCACCCTGAGCGCCCGCGCCTGCCCCGGCGGCGCTCGCCTCCTCTTCGAGGTCGAGGACACCGGGATCGGCATGAGCGAGGCTGAGCTCGCCCGGGTCTTCGAGCCCTTCGTCCAGGCCGACGCCTCGACCACCCGGCGCTACGGCGGCACCGGCCTCGGCCTGACGATCAGCGGGAGCTACGTCGCCTTGATGGGCGGGTCGATGACGGTGCGCTCGGCCCCCGGGGTCGGCACCGCCTTCACCCTCGATCTCCCGCGCGAGGCGCCCGCGCCCGGCCTCGGGCACGACGCCTAGCGCCGCGACCGGGGCTCGCCGAAGCGCTCGCCGAAGACCACCTCATCGAGGGGCCGACGGACCCGCGGCGCCCGCTCGCGGGCCTCGAGATCCTCGGGGAGGAGCGCCGGGTCGCCGGGGTAGCCGATCGCGATCGCGGTGATCACCGAGACCCCCTCGGGGATCGCATAGACCTCGCGGGCCCGCTCGCGCTCGACGCCCGCCATCATGTGGACGGCGAGGCCGAGCGCGGTCGCCTGGAGGCTGAGGTTGCCGAGCGCGAGGCCGAGGTCGTGCCAGGTGTGGGGGTTGGCCTTGCCGTTGCGGGCGAAGGTCTCGACGCCGAGGCCGAGGACCAGCACCGGGGCCGCGCTCGCCCAGCGGCGGTTGCCCTCGACCAGGCAGCTGGCGAGGCGGGCGTGGGCCTCGGGCTCCTCCTGGGTGGCGACGATGAAGCGCCAGGGCTGCTCGTTCATGCAGGAGGCGGCCCAGCGCGCGGCCTCGAAGAGGAGGGTGAGCGCGCCCTCGTCGACCGCCCGCGGGGCGAAGGCCCGCGGCGAGTAGCGGCGGCGGAGGAGCTCGTGGATCGGCAGGTCGGTGTTCGCGGGGTTCTCCATGACGGTTCTCCTTGTAGCAGCCCCGCCGCTCAGGCGAGGTCAAAGACCAGGAGCTCGGCCTCGTCGCCGACGCCCTCGAGGGTGAGCTGAGGCTCGCCGCTGACGGCGACGCCGTCGCCCTCGCCGAGCTCGAGCGCGCGCTCGCCCGCGCGGAGTCGGACGCGGCCGCGGACCACCTGCACCCAGGCGTGGCGATCCGGCGCGAGCGCGTGCGAGAGCGCCTCGCCGGCGCCGACGAGGCCCGCCCAGAGCTCGGCCTCCGCGTGGATCGTCAGCGAGCCGTCGCGCCCCTCGGGCGAGGCGACCAGGCGGAGCGCGCCGCGGCGCTCGCCCGCCGGGAACGCGCGCTGCTCGTAGCCCGGCTGGATCCCGCGGCTCCGCGGGAGGAGCCAGATCTGGAGGAACCTGACCGGCTCGCGCTTCGAGTGGTTGAACTCGGAGTGGGCGACGCCGCTGCCGGCGCTCATCCGCTGGAGCTCGCCGGGGCGGATCACCGAGCCGTTGCCCATCGAGTCGCGGTGCTCGAGGGCGCCGTCGACGACGTAGGAGAGGATCTCGGCGTCGCGGTGGGGGTGGGTCGGGAAGCCGCCGCCGGGGGCGACGCGATCGTCGTTGATCACCCGCAGCGCCCGAAAGCCCATGTGGGCCGGGTCGTAGTAGTGGCCGAAGGAGAAGGTGTGGCGGCTCTCGAGCCAGCCGAAGCTGGCGACGCCGCGCTCGGCGGCCGGACGGAGGGTGAGCATGGTGGTCCTACCTTCGGCGCCGGGATCGCGCGTCGACGCCGGCTTCGACAATGCGGGCGCCCATCCGTGGAAACAAGCCAGCAAGAAATCAACAGATTGTTCTATTCTTGGAAACAATGGCCAGCCTCCACGAGCTCACGGCGATCGCCGCCTTCGTCCGGGTGGTCGAGCGCGGCTCCTTCTCGGCGGCCGCCGCCGAGCTCGGCCTCGCCAAGTCGACCGTGAGCAAGCGGATCGCCCACCTCGAGGACCGCCTCGGCGCCCGCCTCCTCTACCGGACCACCCGCCAGGTGCGACCCACCGAGGTCGGCGCCGCCTACCACGAGCGCTGCCTCGCGGTCCTGGCGGCCGCCGACGAGGCCGAGCGCGCGGTCACCCAGATGCAGCAGGTCCCGCGCGGCCGCCTCCGGGTGTCGGCGCCGATGTCCCTCGGCCAGCGCTACCTCGCGCCGGCGATCGCCGCCTTCGCCCGCGCGCTCCCCGAGGTCGAGGTCGATCTCGACCTCAGCGACCGGATGGTCGACGTGATCGGCGAGGGCTTCGACGTGGCGATCCGGGCCGCCGAGCTCCCCGACTCGAGCCTGATCGGCCGCCGCCTCTGCGGCTCGCGGCGCCTGGTGGTCGGCGCCCCGGGCTACTTCCGGTCGCGGGGCCGGCCGCAGGCGCCGGCCGAGCTCGCCGACCACGCCTGCCTCCTCTACGCCTATCAGGCGAGCGGCGACACCTGGCACCTCGACGGGCCCGCCGGGCCGATCGCCGTCCGGGTCCGCGGCCGCCTGCGGGCGAACAACGGCGACGTCCTGGCGACCGCCGCCCGCGAGGGGCTCGGGCTCGCCTTCCTCCCGGACTTCATCGTCGCCGGCGATCTCCGGGCCGGTCGCCTCGAGGTCGCGCTCGCCGAGCACTGCCGGAGCGAGGCGGCGATCCACGCGGTCTACCCCCAGACCCGCCACCTCGTCCCCAAGGTCCGCGCCTTCGTCGATCACCTCGCCCGCCACTTCGGCGACGGCGTGCCATGGGCCGCTTTATCCCGGCGCCGGCTCGCGCTATATGGTGGCGAGCGTTGACGGCGGCGAGGAAATGGGCGCAGGCCCCGGCGGGCTACCTCCCGGTCGGCGAGGATCACCTGCGCCTCCTCCGGGACGGCCGCGAGGTCTTCCCGGCGATGCTCGCGGCGATCGCTGGCGCCCGCGATGAGATCTGCGTCGAGATGTACTGGATCGGCGCCGACGCGGTCGGCGAGCGCTTCCGCAACGCCCTCGTCGAGCGGGCGAACGCCGGCGTCCGCGTCCGCGTGATCTACGACTCGCTCGGCTCGTGGAGCCTGCCGAGCTACTGGTGGACGCCGCTCATCGAGGCCGGCGGCGAGGTCGTCGAGTTCGGCCCCGTCGCGCCCTGGCGCCGCCACTTCCGCCTCGGCCGCGTCCGCTTCCGCGACCACCGCAAGGTCCTCGTCGTCGACGGCGAGGTCGCCTTCACCGGCGGGATCAACCTCGCCTGGCCCTGGCTCCCCCGCGAGGAGGGCGGCCAGGGGTGGCGCGACGACGCGGTCGAGATCCGGGGGCCGACCGCCCGCCAGCTCCGCACGCTCTTCTACGACACCTGGTGGCGGGTCGGCGGGGCGATGACCTACGAGGGGGCGCACGCCCGGCCGAACCCCGCGAGCCGGGTCTTCGTCCTCGCCAACATGGTCTACGGCAAGCCCGACCGGACGATCCGCCGGGCCTACCTGGTCGCGCTCAAGCGGGCGCGGCGGACCGTCGACATCGCCTCGGCCTACTTCCTGCCGGGCCCGGTCTTCCTCCACGCGCTCCGGGCCGCCCGCCGCCGCGGCGTGCGGGTGCGGGTGCTGGTCCCCGAGCGCTCCGACGTCCGCCTCGCCGACCTCGCGGCCCACGACATCCTCCGCACCCTCCTCCACGACGGCATCGAGGTCTACGCCTACCGCGGGCGGATCCTCCACTCGAAGACCGCGATCGTCGATCGCCGCTTCGTGACGATCGGCTCGCACAACCTCGACACGCTCTCCTGGCGCTTCAACCTCGAGAGCAACGTCGTCGTCGACGAGCCGGCCTTCGCCCGGATCGTCACCGACGCGTTTGAGGAGGATCTCGGGCAGGCGATCCGCCTCGGCGCAGAGGTGATCCGCGGCCTCCCGCCATGGATCCGGGCGCTGGCGTTCATCGCCGCCCGCTTCCGGGCGCTCCTCTAGGAGGCCCTCGCAAAACTCGCCGGCCGCCGGAGCCCCGGGAACTTGCTACGCTCTGCTTCCGCTCCCGGTGCCCACGCCTCCCCCCCTGCTCCTCTCGCTGCTCCTCGCCCTCGGGGCGGGTGACGTCGATCCCGCCAGCCAGGCCAGCGAGTCCAGCCAGGCCAGCGAGACCTCCGCGCCGCCGTCGATCGAGGTCCTGCGGATCACCCGCGACTTCGGCAAGCCCTACTACGACCTCGCGCTCGACGCCTTCGCCGCGCCCGGGGTGGCCCGGATCGACGACGTCCGCCTCCACTGGGTGAACACCAGCGCGGGCGATCGCCGCAAGCCCCTCGGCCCGATCGCCGAGCGCCTGGTGAAGGTCAGGCTCGAGCGCGCGAGCGAGCGCGCGATCAAGGTCACGATCACCGGCGACCACAAGGAATTCGCCTTCGCCCTCGAGCTCCGCGAGGACGGGGGCTTCGAGGCCTACGTCGCGGCGATCACCGAGGACGGCCAGGCGATCCCCCGCTGCCGCGCGACCAAGGTCCGGCTGATCGCCCGCCGCGTCCTCGGGATCGCCGCCGGCCTCGAGCGGATCGCGGTCGAGTGCGCCGACATCAGCGGCCGCAGCCAGGCGGCGACGATCGAGTACCGCGACCTCTAGCGGCGGGGCAGTCACATGCCCCTCAGGACATGTGTCCGCCGACTCAGCCCCGCCGCAGGAGCTCGCGGGCGATCACCAGGCGCTGGATCTCGCTGGTCCCCTCGTAGATCCGGGTGATCCGCGCGTCGCGGTAGAGGCGCTCGATCGTCTGCTCCTCCGAGTAGCCGTAGCCGCCGTGGAGCTGGAGCATCCGGTCGACGACCCGACCGCAGGCCTCGCTCGCCGCGAGCTTGGCCATCGAGCACTCCATCGCCGCCCGCTCGCCGCGATCGAGGAGGCGGGCGGCCCGGATCGCCGCGAGCCAGGCGAGGTCGAGGTCGCAGCGCGAATCGGCGGCGACGAATTGGCTGTTCTGGAAGTCGATGATCGCCTGACCGAAGGCCCGGCGATCGCGGGCGTAGGCGAGCCCCTCGCGGAGCGCCGCCTCGCCGATGCCGATCGACTGGGCGGCGATGCCGATCCGGCCGGCGCCGAGGGTCGACATCGCGATCCGGTAGCCCTCGCCCTCCTCGCCGACCCGCTGGTCGGCGGCGATCCGGCAGCCGTCGAAGAAGAGCGCGACGGTCCCCGAGGCGCGCAGGCCCATCTTCGGCTCGTCCTTGCCGATCGTCAGGCCGGGGGTCCCGCGCTCGACGACGAAGCAGGAGATCCCGCGGCCGCCGGCGGCCTCGCTCGGATCGCCGCTGCGGGCGAAGACCAGGTAGATCCCGGCGTGGGCGCCCGAGGTGATCCACATCTTCTGGCCGTCGAGGACGTAGTGGTCGCCGTCGCGGCGGGCGACCGTGCGGAGCGCGGCCGCGTCGGAGCCGACCCCCGGCTCGGTCAGGCAGAAGGACGCGGGGCCGAGCTCGCCGGCCGCGTAGGGCTCGAGCCAGCGGCTCCGCTGGGCGTCGGTGCCGTGGCTGGCGAGGATCGACGCGGCGAGGTTGGAGGCCGCGAGGATCACCGCGATCGCGGCGTCGCCCTCGGCGATCGCCTCCATCGCCAGGACGTAGCCGAGGTTGTCAGCGCCGGCGCCCCCGTGCTCGACCGGCACCTTCATCGCCAGGAGGCCGAGCTCGCCGAGCTCGCGGATCAGGGCGATCGGGAACTCGCGGCTCTGATCGCGCTCGGCTGCCCCTTCGGCCAGGCGATCCCCGACCTCGCGGGCGGAGCCGGCGATCAGCCGCTGCTCCTCGCTGAGCTCGACCGCGAAGCGCGAGAGGTCGACCGCGCTCACGAGGCCCCGCCCAGCTTGGCCACGTCGGCGAGGACCTCCTCGGCGTGGACCCCCGGATCGACGTCGATGTAGACCTTGGCGATCTTGCCCTCCCGATCGATGAGGAAGGAGGAGCGGTGGATGATCTTGAAGGAGACCTCGACCCCGAAGGCCTTCGCCCAGGTCAGGTCGGTGTCGGCGATCAGCGAGAAGGGGAGCTTGTGCTCGTCGGCGAAGGCGACGTGGGCGCTCGCCTCGTCCGACGAGACCCCGAGGACGACGACCCCGGCGGCGCCGAAGCGCTCCCAGGCGTCTCGGATCGCGCAGGCCTCCTTGGTGCAGCCCGGGGTCCCGTCCTTCGGATAGAAGTAGACGAGCACCGGCTGCCCACGGAGGGCGGCGAGGTCGATCGTCTGGCCGCGGTGATCGGTGGCGGTGAGGGCCGGCGCCGGGGCGCCGACGGCGATCGGGCCCTGGCCGCCGTCCGGACGCTGGACCGGCTGGCAGGCGATGAGCGTCGGCAGAGCCGCCGCCGCGACGAGGCCGAGGGAGAGGAGGAGCGCGCGCGACATCGCCGCGACGATAGCCCGGAGCGCCAGAAATTGAGAGGCCCGGCGGGCCTCCCGGCGCCCGACGTGCGCGCGGGCCGGCCCTCGTCTATCCTCGCGTCCTTGGCACAGAGCGGCGCACCCCTCCGGTTCTCCCCGCAGCTCGCGTGGTTCGCGGTCGCCACCCTGATCGGCGGCGGCTGCGACCTCCAGTCAAAGAGCTGGGCCCTCTCGACCCTCGGCGAGGTCCCGGGGCAGGCGATGATGCTCGTCGAGCCCTGGCTCGAGCTCGAGCTCACCTACAACCGCGGCACGGCCTTCAGCCTGATCCCCGACCTCGGCGCCAGCCGGCTGGTCTTCGGGGTGATCGCGATCGCGGTCGTCGTCCTCCTCGCGTTCATGGTCGCCCGCTGGAAGAGCGACCGCGTCGAGGCGATCGCCCTCGGCGCCCTCGCCGGCGGGGCGCTCGGCAACGGCCTCGATCGGGCGCTCCGCGAGGCGCCCGGCGGCGGCACCGGGGTGATCGACTTCATCAAGCTCAACTACCCGTGGGGGGGCAACTGGCCGATCTTCAACATCGCGGACGCGCTGGTGCTCGTCGGCGTGGCTGTGCTTCTGCTGCGGCGGATGCGGGCGGTTGAGGAGGACGCGGCTCCGGGGGCTGGGGCGACGGCGACGGCGGGTGGGTGAGGACTTCGGTTGGGTTTGAGAGTGGTGGGGGGCTGACGTGGTTCGAAGTCCACGAGGAGGGACGGCGAAGGCTTGCTCGCAGGGCGCGGAGGAGGGGGCTCGACGCTCAGACATTCCTCGACCGCCCGCCGACTTCGTCGGCGTGCGGCCTGCGGGACTCGCGTCGACCCCCCTCCTCCGCGTAGCGGCGCTGCCACCTTCGAGGGTTGAGAGCCGCATTCGGGCGCTGGCGTGAAGGCGTGGCGCGAGCAGACTCTGCGGGTTGAACAGACTTCGGAGGCCCGGTCCCACCCGCCACCTTCGGCGGCGTCTGGACCCGGGGTCCTGCGCAGGAAGCTGGTGCTGACCTCGAAGGCGCTCGCGTCTGGCTTACTCCGTCCGGCCAACTTGGTCTGCGCGGGAGGCTCGCACACCACGTCAGCCCGACTCCGTCGGCAACCTGGTCTGTGCGGGGTCGTGCGCGGGAGGCTGTCGCTCGCGTTCGGCTGACTCCGTCGGCCCCGGCCCAACCGCCACCTTCGGCGTCTGGACCCAGGATCCTTCGCGCGATGCCATCGGTGACCTTGAAGGCGCTCACGGTCGACTGCGCCAGGTCGTGCACGGGAGGCACTTCGCCCCGCGCACACCCGCTCCCCCTCAGGGCAAGACCGTGAAGAGGCTGTCCCGCAGCTCGACGATCAGCTCGCCCCCCGCGAACTCCCCCGCGTCAAAGCTCTGCACCACGACCCGGCTCGCGCTGACATGAAGCCCCTCGCCCGCGACGCCGAGGCCGAGGCCGCGGAGCTCGGCGAGGTCGAGGCGGAAGGAGCCGCTGTCCGGGACCACGCAGGTCACCTCGTCCCCGGAGGGCTCGGAGCCGACGTAGGCGGCGAGGCGGAGGACCAGCGGGCTCCGCGAGGAGCCGCCCCAGGTCACCTCGACGATCCCCGGATCGAGGCCGAGGCGGCTCTCGAGATCGAGCGCGGGCGGCAGGCGGGTCTCGAGGGTCGTCGGCGGGATCTCCTCGTCGCCCGAGCCCTCGATCTCGATCGTCAGCGGCGCGCGCTCGCCGAGGACGACCACCGAGGGGAGGTACTCGCTGACCTGCTCGTACTCGACGCCGGCCATGTAGGGCAGGAGATCGGGGAGGAGGACGAGCGGGACATCGACGTCGTGGTCGCCGAGCCGGAGGTGGAGGTTGCCGGCGTCGACGAGGACCAGCTCGCGCTCGCCGGCCGGCGGCCGCTCGCCGAAGTCGACGCCGTCGAGGGTGTCGCTGGCGACGCAGGTCCCGAGCTCGACCCGCTCGTGGGCGAGGGGCACGAGGCCGAGGCGACCGCGGACGAAGTCGTCGTCGAGGCCGCGGTAGTGGACGAAGCTCGCGCGGACGTCGAGCTGCGGCAGCGCCCCGAGGGGATCGGCGTCGGGCTGGACGATCACGTGGACCCGCGCCAGGCGGGCGACCCCAACCTCGTCGACCTCCGCTCGCTCGACCTCGTCGACCGGGGAGCACGCCAGGACGGCGAGGCCGATCCCGAGCCCAACCAAGGACCCGCGGGCTGCGAACACGGAGGCCACGGGCAAGGTTTACCGCGCACGCCGGGCCCTGTCACCAAAGGGACCGCGACGCTCGGGTGCCCCGCGGGAGGCCGCCCGTGAGGGTCCTGCGAGTGCGGGCGCGCGAGGGACGCCCGCCGCGTCGAGCCGCGAGGTCACTCACAGCCGGTCGGCCGCGCTCTTTTCCAGGGTGGGCTCATGGAGCACACTCCCGCGACATGAGCCCCGACGATCGCCTCCTCGGCGTCCGCCCCTTCCGCGTCGCCGACGACGGCCGCACCCTCCACCTCCTCGACCAGCGCGCGCTGCCGACCGAGGAGCGGTGGCTCGAGCTCCGGGAGATCGAGCCGCTCGCCCAGGCGATCGAGACCCTGGCGGTCCGCGGCGCCCCCGCGATCGCCTGCGTCGCCGCCCTCGGCCTGGCGATCGCTGCCAGGGGCTGGGGCGACGACCCGATCGCGCTCCGCCGCCAGGTCTCGGCCGCGCTCGATCGCCTCGCCCACACCCGGCCGACCGCGGTCAACCTCTTCGTCGCCCTCCGCGAGCTCGCCGACGCGCTCGCCTCGCTGCCGGCCGACGCCGACGCCGGGCAGATCCGGGCGCGCCTCCGCGAGGTCGCCGATCAGCACGTCGCCCGCGAGCTGGCGAGCTGCCTGGCGATGGCCGAGCACGGCGCGCCCCTCCTCCCGGACGCGGGCGGGGTGCTCACCCACTGCAACACCGGCGCCCTGGCGACCGCCGGGGTCGGCACCGCCCTCGGGGTGATCCGCCGGGCCCACGCGCTCGGCAAGCGGATCCGGGTCTTCGCCGACGAGACCCGGCCGGTGCTCCAGGGCGCGCGCCTGACCGCCTGGGAGCTCCACCGCGACGGGATCCCGGTCGAGGTGATCGCCGACAACATGGCCGGCTTCCTGATGGCCCGCGGCGAGGTCCAGGCGGCGATCGTCGGCGCCGATCGGATCGCCGCCAACGGCGACGTCGCCAACAAGATCGGCACCTACACGGTCGCGGTGCTCTGCCACCACCACCGGATCCCCTTCTACGTCGCCGCCCCCTGGACGACGATCGATCCGGCGATCGCGGCCGGCGCGGCGATCCCGATCGAAGAGCGCGACCACCTCGAGATCCACGTCCACGGCGGGCGGCGGATGACGCCGCTGGGCGTCGGCGCGCGCAACCCGGCCTTTGACGTCACCCCGGCGGCGCTGATCACCGGCTACGTCACCGAGCGCGGGGTCTTCGACGCCGAGGGGCTGCGCCGGGCGATCGCCGGCGGCGCGGCCCGCTGATCGAGGGCGCCCCGCGAGGGGCTATCATCGCCCCCATGCCCCTCCCCGGCTGGCCCCTCCCCCGCTGGCCGCTCGCGCTCGTCGCCGCGGCCCTCGCCTGCCCGGTGGTCGGCGACGGCGAGCCCGCCAGCGAGGCGCGGACGATCGAGGAGGCGATCGACGCGATCGAGGTCTTTGACGCGATCGCCGTCGACGTCACGCTCGACGCCGGAGCCGGCGAGGCGACCGCGATCGAGGTGAGCGCGGACCAGAACCTCCTGGGGCTGGTGGCGACCGAGCTCCACTCCGAGAGCGTCCTCAGCCTGGCGATGTGGCCGACGGTCGAGAGCCGGCCGAAGACGCCGGTGCACGCGGCGGTCACCACCCGCGCGCTCGCCCGGGTCTTCGCCACCCACACCTCGGTCGTGGCGATCGACGGGGTCGACGCCCCGAGCTTCGAGCTCAAGGGGCGCGGCGACGCGACCCTCCGCGCGAGCGGCAGCGCGAGCGAGGCGAGCGTCGACGCCGGCGACCGGGCGACGGTCGAGCTCGTCGGCGCGTTCGAGGTGCTCACGCTACGATCGAGCGGCGCCGGTCACCTCGTGGTGGGCGATGCGGCCGCGCTCGACCTCGTCGTCGACCTCGGGAGCAGCGAGGACGTCCGGGCCTGCGCGACGGGGACGGTGAGCGGGACCCTTCATGGAGCGGGCTCCTTGATCCTGACCTGTACGCCAGGTTCACTCGATGTCGAGGTCAACGGCGAGGGCGAGGTCATCGTCGAGCCACCCTAGGCCCGGCCGGCGATCCGGCCGGCGGGCCACCCCTCGTCCCGCCGGCCGACCGCGCGATCGCGGGCCGATCGCGTGACTCCCCGTGATCATTGGCGATTTCCCGGGGCACGCGAGGCGCATTCCCGACCCGGCGATGGCATCCACCAAGTCCTCAAAGAACAGCACCTCAACCTCCGGCCCGAGCGGCGACGTCAAGGCGATCATCGGCAAGGCGATCGACACGATCGTCCAGCGCTTCGGCAAGGGGGCGATCATGGCCCTCGGCGGCGACCCGCGGCCGATCGCCGCGCTCGACACGGTCTCGACCGGCTCCCTCAACCTCGACCGCGCCCTCGGGATCGGCGGCCTCCCGCGCGGGCGGATCGTCGAGATCTACGGCCCCGAGTCGTCGGGCAAGACCACCCTCACCCTCCACGCGATCGCCGAGGCCCAGCGCCTGGGCCTCGTCTGCGCCTTCGTCGACGCCGAGCACGCGCTCGACGCGAAGTACGCCAAGCAGCTCGGCGTCTGCCTCGACGACCTCCTGATCGCCCAGCCCGACTACGGCGAGCAGGCGCTCGAGATCGTCGACACCCTCGCGCGCACCGGGACGATCGGCATGATCGTCGTCGACTCGGTCGCCGCCCTGATCCCGCGGGCCGAGCTCGAGGGCGACATGGGCGACCAGCACCTCGGCCTCCAGGCCCGCCTGATGAGCCAGGCGATGCGCAAGGTCGCCGGGATCGCCCACCAGACCAACACCCTCGTGGTCTTCATCAACCAGCTCCGCCACAAGATCGGCGTCACCTTCGGCTCGCCGGAGACGACCACCGGCGGCAACGCGCTCAAGTACTTCGCCAGCGTCCGCCTCGACATCCGCCGGATCGCCACGGTCAAGGAGAGCGAGACCGCGGTCGCGGCCCGGGCGCGGGTGAAGGTCGTGAAGAACAAGTGCGCCCCGCCCTTCGCCCTCGCGGAGTTCGAGATCGCCTTCGGCCGGGGGATCGACCGCGAAGCCGAGATCCTCGACTGGGCCCTCGCGGCGGGGGAGATCTCCAAATCCGGGAGCTGGTACGGCTGCGGCGATCAGCGGATCGGCCAGGGCCGGGCGGCCGCCCTCGAGTGGCTCCGTTCGACGCCGACGGAGCGTGACCGCCTCCTCGCGGCCGCGATCGGATCCCCCGGTGAGGTCGAGATCGCCGCCGACGAGGCCGCCTGAGGCGGCCAATTCGGCCGCCTGCGGGCGCTCGAGCCGATCGCCGACATCTCGTCCGCCGGTGACGTGACGTCAGGGCCTCGGCGATCCGGCCTACTCCCGGCGTGCAGACCTCGCCGGGTCGGAAGACCCCAGCCCCCGCCGCAAACGAGCGGACGTCTCCGCCGAAAGAGATGAGGGCCGGCGCCCCCGCCGGCCCTCATCCTGGGCGAGCCCCTTCGGACCCTAGCGACGCCGGCGGCGGAGGCCGAGGAGGCCGAGGAGCGCCAGGCCGGTGAGGGCCCCGTTGCTCGGGTTCGAGGCCCGGCAGCCGCAGCCGTCGTCGTCGAGCATGAAGCCGGCGGTCGCGGTCGCCGAGTCCGAGTCGGTCGCCGTCGCGGTCGCCGTCATCGAGTCGCTCGCCGACGCCGAGTCGGTCGCGGTCGCCGACGCGGTCGCGGTCGCCGACGCCGAGTCGGTCGCCGTCGCCGACGCGGTCGCCGTCATCGAGTCCGACTCGGTCGCGCTCGCGCTCGCGGTCGCCGACGCCGAGTCGGTCATGGTCGCGGTCGCCGTCATCGAGTCGGTCGCCGTCATCGAGTCGGTCGCCGTCATCGAGTCGGTGCTCGAGTCGGTGTTCGAGTCGGTCGCGTTCGGATCGATGATCTCCTGCTCCATCACCTCGGTGCAGATCCGGTTGCCGGCCGCGTCCTCGGCGCAGAGCCGGTACTTGATCTTCTTCGCGTCCGGGACCTCGAACATCCCGCGCCAGAGGTACTCACCGTACCAGCCGAGCGGCTCCTCGCTCGGCATCGTCTCGATGTCGTCGTCGTTGAGCGCGTACTCGAAGACCACCTCGTTCCAGTCGTGATCCTTGCTCGGGCTCTTGTTGTCGTGGACGCGGGCGTGGATGTCGATCATCTGACCGATCTCCCAGGTCCCCTCGAACACGTGGTTTTGGATCACCGGCTGCGCGGTGTCGACCGCCGCCTCGTCGCCGAGGAAGACCCGGTTGCGGAAGGAGTTCTCACCCTCGGCGATCGCCACGTCGATCTTGTGATCGCCGTTGAAGTCGGCGACCGCGAGCGCGTAGGTGCCGTCGGTGATCAGGCCGCCCCAGGGGTTGTTGTCCCCCTTGAAGGAGCCGCCCACGTTGGTCATCACCCGGTCCTTGAAGTCCGAGAAGGCGCCGAGGATGAGGTCGGGCTTGCGGTCCGAGTTGACGTCGAGGAAGGCCGCCATGTAGTCGAACGAGAGCGCGTTCTCGAGGGGCGGCCAGTAGGTCGCGGTCTCGTCGTTGAAGGAGCCGTCCTGGGCGTTGATCAGGACCCGGTTGCGGAAGCCCTCGCCGCCGCCGTCGCCGTCCTGGAGGGTGACCAGGTCGACGAAGTTGTCGCCGTTGAGGTCCATCACCTCGAAGTCGACGCTCCCCGGCTTCTGCGGGAAGTTGCCGGGGGTCGCGTTCGAGAAGGTCCCGGTGCCGTCGTTCTGGAAGAGGAAGCCGCCGGGGCACGAGCGGCAGGAGATCGCGATGTCGAGGTCCCAGTCGTTGTCGTAGTCGAGGAACTCGAGCTCCCACGACCAGTTGACGGCGTTGCCCGGCATCTGCTGCTCAGTGACGTCGGTGAAGACGCCGCCGCCGTCGTTGAGCCAGAGTCGGGTGCGGCCGCCGGGGGAGTTGAAGAAGCCGACCGGCGCCGGCCCCCAGTCGGTGAGGACGACGTCGAGGTCGCCGTCGTTGTCGACGTCCGCGACCTCGAAGTCACCGACGCTGGCGATGACGTCCGGGATGTTGGTGTCGGACGCCTCGGTGAAGACGCCGCCGCCCTCGTTGACGTAGTAGCGGCTCTTGGTCTGCCAGGTCGTCCCGACCAGGATGTCGAGGTCGCCGTCGTTGTCGAAGTCGTAGGCCTTGATCACCCGCGCGGTGTCGACCGTGGTCTGCATCGGGTCGTTGATGTCGGGGCCGAAGATCTCGAAGCTCTTGTCCTCGAAGTTCATCCCGCCGTTGTTGATGAAGGCCTGGTTGGCGAGGATCGAGTCCGGCGTGCCCGCCTGGTAGCCGCCGACGTTGGCGAAGAGGATGTCGACCCAGCCGTCCTCGTTGATGTCGGCGAGCTCGACCTTGGTCGACCAGCGGCCGGGCGGCGGATCGTTGAAGGTCGCGCCTGGCGCCTGAACCCAGGGCGTGGCCGATGCGGCGGCGGGGAGCAGGAGAAGCGCAAGCGTAGAGGAAGAGAGGGCGACGAGTCGGCGCATAGGCGACGCGTAGCACGACTCGTTTGCGCCATGCCAGCCGTCGCTCTCCCCCAGAGCGTGTCCGTGCGTGCCCGCACAGCCCCGAACGCCCTGGGGGATGGCGCCCTCCGACTTGAGGTCGAGGCACACCAGCGGACGCCGGCCTTCAAGAGCACCGCGAAAAGATCGCCCTCTCGGACCGCGAAGTGCCGGCCCAACTCGCCGATCTCGGGCCCTGAGGCTGGCAATTCATGACCATCGGCTTCTTTCGCAGCTGCACCGGTCTTCGGGTACAGCATGGTCTGTAGGCCACCTTACACTCGCCTGCGCGCTGCGACGTTCCAATTCACGCAGACGTGTGCAATAAGTTGCCTCCGTTCTCGACCTCTCTCCACGTTCCACCGACGCAGCCGTGCTCGCCGAGCCCCAAAAGCCCGAGAAATTCGCCTCTCAGCGCGAACGCAGAGACCATCACAGCTGCACCCGTGACCTTCGATCCTCTCAGGAGTGACCACGATGAAGAAGATTGGTGTTGGATTTGGCGCATCGCTGCTCGCAGGCCTCGTCGCCATGCCCCAGGCGCAAGCCCGGATCCCCGGGGTCCCGTACCCCGCGGCCTCCGTCGCAGCCCCGGGCGAAGAGGCTCCGAGCGCTGGCGCGCCGGCCAGCGAGGCCCCGGCCGCTGAGGCCCCGGCCCCGGCCAGCGAAGCCCCGGCGGGCGACGCAGGTGCCGGTGGTGACGCGGGCGCTTCCGCGGGTGGCTCCTTCAGCGTCGGCGGCGGCGCGGCTCCGGCCGCGTCCGGTGACGCGAGCGCGGATGCGGGCGCTGGCGCCGACAAGGGCAAGAAGAAGAAGAAGGGCTCCGACAGCGGCGAGAAGCCGATGCGCAAGTATCGGCCGACCAACAACATGTTCGAGCTCGGCATCTTCGGCGGCGTGATGTTCCCGTCCGACCGCCACGAGCTCTTCAACGCCCAGACGCAGCTGGACATGATGGACATGTTCTTCCAGGAGTACAAGAAGGTCGCTCCTGAGTTCGGCGCGCGCTTCGGCTACTACCCCTTCTCCTTCATCGGCGGCGAAATCGAGGGCGGCGTGATGCCGACCAAGACGGTCGTCACCGATGAGCGGGCGCTCCTCTTCAACTTCCGCGCCCACCTCGTCGGCCAGATCCCCTTCTGGCGGATCGTCCCCTTCATCGTCTGGGGCGGCGGCCTCATCGGCACCACCGGCGCGCTCGGCAACGACGTCGACGAGTCGACCCACTTCGGCGGCGGCGTGAAGTTCTTCATCAACGACCTGATGATGCTCCGCCTCGACATCCGCGACGTCGTCGCGGCCCGCTACCGCGTCGACGCCGGCGCGACCAACTACCCCGAGATCCTCCTCGGACTCTCCTTCACGCTCAACCGCAAGAAGAAGCTTGAGGAGCCCGACAAGGACTCGGACGGCGACGGCTTCCTCGACAGCGAGGACGCTTGCCCCTACACCCCGGGCATCGCCCCCGACGGCTGCCCCGAGAAGGACCGCGACGGCGACGGCTTCCTCGACAGCCAGGACGCCTGCCCCGACACGCCGGGCATCGCTCCGGACGGCTGCCCCGAGAAGGACCGCGACGGCGACGGCATCCTCGACAGCCAGGACAAGTGCCCCGACACGCCGGGCGTCCCGCCCGATGGCTGCCCGATCCCGGACACCGACGGCGACGGCATCCTCGACCCGAACGACAAGTGCGTCACCGAGCCGGAGACCCGCAACGGCTACGAGGACGAGGACGGCTGCCCCGACGAGATCCCGGAGCAGGTCAACCAGTTCACGGGCGTCATCCGCGGCATCTACTTCGACCTCAACAAGGACACCATCAAGCCGAAGTCGAAGCCGGTCCTCGACCGCGCGGTCGACGTGCTCAAGGAGTTCCCGTCGATCAACATCGAGATCAGCGGTCACACCGACTCGACCGGCTCCTACGAGTACAACAAGGACCTCTCGCAGCGCCGCGCCAACTCGGTCAAGCGCTACCTCAACGAGGCCGGGATCGAGGACGGTCGGATCACCACCCGCGGCGCGGGTCCGGACGAGCCGATCGACACCAACAAGACCGCGGCTGGCCGCGCGAAGAACCGCCGCATCGAGTTCACGATCCTCGTGCAGTAGCCACTGCCCGAAGATCCGCTCGATGGGCGGACGGCGACCCGCTCCCCGCGACCTGCGGGGGCGGGTCGCGCCCGTTTCTGGGGCCGGAGTCGCGCATCCCCCGGCGCCGCCGGTGGCGCTGGCGCGCGCTCGCCAGCGCGCAAGCGGCCGCATGCGCCGCTCTCTTGTTCCGCCCGCGACCTTTCGGCTAGCCTCGGCGGCGAGCGGTCACCGGCCGCGGAGAAGAGCCCATGCGCAAGCCCCTCGTCCCCACCCTCGCCAGCGCCCTCCTGGCCCTCGCCCTCACCGCCTGCGACGGCGGCTCGTCGAAGACCGAGCCCGAGCCCGCCAAGACCGAGGAGCCGGCGCCCGAGCCCGCCAAGACCGAGGAGGCCAAGCCCGAGGAGGCCAAGCCCGAGGAGGCCAAGCCCGAGGAGGCAAAGCCCGAGGAGGCCAAGCCCGAGGAGGCCGAGGCCGGATCGGGCGGAGCCGCCGAGGCGGCCGAGCCCGAGCCCGAGCCCGAGCCCGAGGCCAAGCCGGAGACCAAGACCAAGACCAAGACCAAGAAGCCGGCCGACGCCCCGGCCTCAAACATCGACGGCAAGGCGCTCTACCTCGCCAAGTGCAAGAGCTGCCACGGCGCCGACGGCAAGGGCAAGACCAAGTTCGCCGAGAAGAACGAGATCGAGGACCTCACGGAGCACAAGCCGCCGCTGGCCAAGATCGTCAAGGCGATCACCGAGGGCGTCAAGGACACCAAGATGAAGCCCTTCAAGGACAAGCTGAGCAAGGACGAGATCAACGCGATCGCGGCCTACGTCCGCACGCTCTAGACGCCCTCGAGCCCCGTCGACGACGGGCGACGACGGGCGACGACGCCGCGGCGACCGACCTCGATCGAGGCGGTCGCCGCTCGCACGTTCGAAGGCCGAAGCTCGCTCACCCGCGCGCCCCGCCGCCCGCCTTCGACCCCGCCTCCCGCAGCGGCAAGCGCAGCGTGAAGGCGACCCCGAGCCCGCCGTTCGCCGCCTCGATCGTCCCGCCGTGCTGATCGGCGATCCGCGAGGCGATCGCCAGGCCGAGCCCGGTCCCCTGCGCTCGACCGCTGACGAAGGGATCAAAGAGGCGCGCGAGCTCGGCCTCGGGGATCGCCGGCCCGTCGTTCTCGAGGCGGAGGCAGGCGCTCGGGCCGTCGGCGGCCGCCGAGATCCGCAGCACCCCGCCGCGGCCGGCGATCGCCTCGAAGGCGTTGACGGCGACGTTGAGGGCGACGCTCGCCAGCTGATCGCGATCGCCGAGCACCCAGAGCGGGCGCTCGCCGAGCTCGAGCTCGACCTTGATCCCCTTGCCCCGGGCCTCGGCGTCGATCAGCTCGCCGAGGCGCGTCGCCACCTCGCGGAGATCGAGGAGCGCGAGCTCGCTCGGCCCCGGCCGGGCGAAGGAGAGGAAGCGCTCGGCGATCCGCTCGAGGCGCCGCAGCTCGCGGACGTGGATCTCCCACATCGCCCGCTCCTCGGCCTCGGCCGGGATCAGCGGATCGACGATCTCCGCGGTCCCGGCGAGGGCGTGGAGCGGGTTCTTGATCTCGTGGGTGATCCCGGCGACGACCTGCCCGAGGGCCGAGAGGCGACCGGCGCGGACGAGCTGGCCGATCAGCGCCTGCTGCTCGTCGAGCGCCCGCTGGAGCTCGCGCCGACGCCGTCGCTCGAGCTCGGCGAGGGTCCCCGCGGCCGCGCCGACGCCGTTGTAGAGGACGATCTCGAGGACCTTCTCGAGGGTCCCCGCCGGGTCGTGGTGGTGGTGGCCGAGGAACGCGTGGGGGACGTAGAGCGCCGAGGTGATCAGGGCCGCGAGGGCGGCCCCCCGGAGCCCGCCGAGGAAGGCCGCGATCACGATCGGCAGGTAGTAGGAGCGGCGGAGGATGTCGTGCACCCAGGCGTGCTCCATGCCGGTGCCGTAGTGGAGCGCCGAGATCGCGGCGATCGGCAGCCAGACGAAGGCGAGCATCCGCGGGCTGACCAGCGCCCGCCAGGGACCCTCCGCCGCCCGCGCGTCCGCCTCAGCCGGGGCGGCGGATCCCATACTTCTCCATCCGGTAGGCGAGGACGTGCCGCGGGATCCGGAGGTAGAGCGCCGCCTTCGAGACGTTGCCGCGGCGCAGCGCGAGCACCCGCGCGATCACCTGGCGCTCGAGATCGACGAGCGAGAGCCCCTCCTCCGGGAGCTCGCCGAGGAAGCGATCGAGGCCGCCGCTGACCGGCGCTTCGGCGATCTCCGGGAGATCGGCGGGATCGAGGCGGGCCCCGCGGGCGAGGAGGACCAGCCGCTCGCAGGCGTTCTCGAGCTCGCGGACGTTGCCCGGCCAGGGTCGCCGCATCATCGCCTCGATCAGCGCCGGCGGGATCTCGAGCTCGCGCTCGCCGCTGGCGGCGGCGACGAAGTGGGCGACCAGCGGCGGGACGTCGCTCGGGCGATCGCGGAGCGGCGGGACCTCGAGCTCGACGACCGCGAGGCGGTAGAGGAGATCGTCGCGGAGCCCGGCGCGGGCGCCCGGGAGGGTCGCCGCCAGGACCCGGCACTCGGCCGCGATCGATCCGCCGCCGCCGACCGGCGTGAGCCGCCCGCGCTCGACGACCTCGAGGAGGCGCCCCTGGACCGCCGCCGGCAGCTCGTGGATCGCGTCGAGGAAGAGCGTGCCGCCCTCGGCCTGGCGGATCCGACCGACCCGCTGGCGATCGCCGAAGAGCTCGAGCTCCGCCCCCTCGTGGGTGAGGGCCGCGCACTGGACGACGACGAAGGGCCCGCTCGCGCGCTCGCCGTGGGTGTGGATCCGGCGGGCGATCAGCTCCTTGCCGGTCCCGCCCTCGCCGCAGATCAGCGCCGGCGCCGACGACCCCGCCAGCCGATCGGCGATCTCGAGGACCCGGGTCATCGCCGCCGACGCGTGGATGATCGGCCGCTCGACGCCGCTCGCCCGGATCCGCAGGCGGGCGACCTCCTGGCGCAGGTGCTGGCGCTCGAGCGCGCGGCCGACCGCGAGGAGGAGGTGGTCGCGGTTGAAGGGCTTGCCGATGAAGTCGACCGCGCCCTCCTTCATCGCCGCGACCGCGAGCTCGACGTCGCCGTAGGCGGTGATGACGATGACCGGGGTCTCGGGCGCCCGCGCCCGGATCCGCCGCAGCACCTCGAGGCCGTCGATCCCCGGCATCCGCACGTCGGTGATCACCAGGTCGTGGCGCGCGGGATCGAAGAGCCCGAGCCCCGCCTCGCCGTCGGCCGCCCCCTCGGCCTGGTAGCCGGCGCGGCGGAGGTTGAAGAGGCCGAGCTCGCGGCCCGAGTCGTCGTCCTCGATCAGGAGGATCGCCCTGGGGAGCATCGCTCAAGTGTAGCGCCGGCGGCCCCGCCCCCCGCCGGCCCGGCGGCCTCCCGGACCGTGAGGACCCGCCAACGCAGACCCGACCTTCGCCGCCGAAGCCCGGGTCTGCGGGCTCACGCCCTGCCCGCGGGGATCTCGCGGATTCGCGCTTTAGCGGGGGTGCGGCCCCGTGCTAAGAGGCGATCCATGGCCCCCCTGATCTTCGGCATCGCCGGCGGTAGCGGCTCCGGCAAGACCACGATCGCCCAGAAGATCGCGGCCGCGGTCCCCAGCGACACGGTGTCGATCATCGAGCACGACGCCTACTACCGCGACCGTCAGGACCTCACCTTCGACGAGCGCTGCCAGCTCAACTTCGACCACCCCGAGTCCCTCGAGACCGAGCTCCTGATCGAGCACCTCCGCCACCTCCGCGCCGGCGAGGCGATCGAGGCGCCGATCTACGACTTCAAGACCCACCGCCGCCAGGTCTCGTCGCGGCCGGTGCTGCCGACCCCGGTGATCATCGTCGAGGGGATCCTGGCGCTGGTCGACGCCGACCTCCGCGCGCTCCTCGACGTCAAGATCTACGTCGACACCGACGCCGACATCCGCGCCTTCCGGCGGATCCGCCGGGACATCGAGCAGCGCGGCCGCACCTTCGACTCGGTGCGCGAGCAGTACTACCGCAGCGTGCGGCCGATGCACCTGCAATACGTCGAGCCCTCGAAGCGCTGGGCCGACCTGATCATCCCCGAGGGCGGTGAGAACCGGGTCGCCCTCGACCTGATCGCGTCGAAGCTCCGCTCGGTGATCCTCGAGCACGTCAACTAGGCCTGAAGGCGTCCGCGCGACGGGCGCAGGACCGGCCAACGCAGGTCCCCGGCGGCCCCCGGCGGCGCTCAAGGTTGCGCGCCCGGGGGCCCCTCGCCGCCGTCCGATCGCCGCGGATCCGTGATAGATCCGGCCCGCCGAGCGAACCGAGCGAACGAGCGAACGATGAAGACGACACCGACGATCATCTACACCTGGACCGACGAGGCTCCGGCCCTCGCCACCTGCTCCTTCCTGCCGATCATCCGCGCCTTCACCGGGTCGACCGGGATCGCCGTCGAGACCCGCGACATCTCGCTCTCCGGCCGGATCCTCGCCCGCTTCCCGGAGTCGCTGAAGCCCGAGCAGCGGATCGCCGACGCCCTCACCGAGCTCGGCGCCCTCGCCCAGACCCCCGAGGCGAACATCATCAAGCTGCCGAACATCAGCGCCTCGGTGCCCCAGCTCAAGGCGGCGATCGCCGAGCTCCAGGCCCACGGCTACGCCGTCCCGAGCTACCCCGAGGACCCCGCCGATGACGCCCAGAAGGCGATCAAGGCGCGCTACGACGCGATCAAGGGGAGCGCGGTCAACCCGGTCCTCCGCGAGGGCAACTCCGACCGCCGGGCGCCGGCGGCGGTCAAGGCCTACGCCCGCAAGAACCCGCACTCGATGGGCAAGTGGTCGGCCGACTCGCAGACCCACGTGTCGACGATGAGCGCCGGCGACTTCTTCCACAACGAGCGCTCGGTGACGATGGCCGCCGCCGACACCGTGCGGATCGAGCACGTCGCCGCCGACGGCACCGTCACCGCCCTCCGCTCGCCGCTGAAGCTCCTCGCCGGCGAGGTGATCGACGCGACGGTGATGAGCCGGGCGGCGCTCGTCGCCTTCCTCGACGCGCAGGTCGCCGACGCCCGGGCCAAGGGCGTCCTCTTCTCGCTCCACATGAAGGCGACGATGATGAAGGTCTCCGACCCGATCATCTTCGGCCACGCGGTCAAGGTCTACTTCAAGGACCTCTTCGCCCGGCACGGCGCCGAATTCGACGCGCTCGGCGTCGACGTCAACAACGGCCTCGGCGATCTGATCGCCAAGATCGGCGAGCTCCCGGCCGACAAGAAGGCGGCGATCGAGGCCGAGATCGCGGCGACCTACGCCGCCGGCCCGGCCCTGGCGATGGTCGACTCCGACCGCGGGATCACCAACCTCCACGTCCCCAGCGACGTGATCATCGACGCGTCGATGCCGGCGATGATCCGCTCCTCCGGCAAGATGTGGAACGCCGCCGGCAAGCTCCAGGACACCAAGGCGGTGATCCCCGACTCCTCCTACGCCGGCGTCTACCAGGCGGTGATCGACGACTGCAAGGCCCACGGCGCCTACGACCCGGCGACCATGGGGAGCGTCTCCAACGTCGGCCTCATGGCCCAGAAGGCCGAGGAGTACGGCTCCCACGACAAGACCTTCGAGATCGCCGGTGACGGTGTCGTCCGGGTGGTCAACGGCGCCGGTGAGACGCTCCTCGAGCACGCGGTCGGGGCCGGCGACATCTGGCGGATGTGCCAGGTCAAGGACGCGCCGATCCGCGACTGGGTCCAGCTCGCGGTCCGCCGCGCGCGGGCGACCGGCGCCCCGGCGGTCTTCTGGCTCGACGCGGCGCGGGCCCACGACGCCGAGCTGATCAAGAAGGTCAACGCCTACCTCGCCGACGAGAGCACCGAGGGCCTCGAGATCCACATCATGTCGCCGGTCAAGGCGACGACCTTCTCGCTCGAGCGGATCCGCGCGGGCAAGGACACGATCTCGGTCACCGGCAACGTCCTCCGCGACTTCCTCACCGACCTCTTCCCGATCCTCGAGCTCGGCACCTCGGCGAAGATGCTCTCGATCGTCCCGCTGATGAACGGCGGCGGCCTCTTCGAGACCGGCGCCGGCGGCTCGGCGCCGAAGCACGTCCAGCAGTTCGTCGCCGAGGGCCACCTCCGCTGGGACTCGCTCGGCGAGTTCCTGGCGCTCGCGGCCTCGCTCGAGCACCTCGCCGATCGCTGCGACCAGCCCCGCGCCAAGGTCCTCGCCGACGCGCTCGACAAGGCGACCGCCGGCTACCTCATCAACGACAAGTCGCCCTCGCGCAAGGTCGGCCAGATCGACAACCGCGGCTCGCACTTCTACCTGGCGATGTACTGGGCGCAGGCGCTGGCCGAGCAGGGCGAGGACGCCGAGCTCCGGGAGCGCTTCACCCCGGTCGCCCGCGCGCTCGCCGAGAACGAGGCGAAGATCGTCGGCGAGCTCGCGGCCGCCGAGGGCCGCGCGATCGACATCGGCGGCTACTACGACTTCGACCAGGCCCTCGCCGGCGCGGCGATGCGGCCGAGCGCGACCCTCAACGCGATCATCGACGGGCTCAGCCCGAAGGCGGCCTCGTAGGAGGGCGCCGGGCCCAGGCCCGAGGAGGGGCGCGTCGGCTGCGGCGCGCCCCTTCGCGCGTTCGAAGGCCGTGGAGGGGCGCAGACGCCCGCAGGAGGGCGCCTCGCAGGGATACGCGCGGTCGCCGCCTCCCCGGGTTTTGCCGCGGCCGCGATTGCGGTACACCGATCGTCGGCGCCGTGCGGCGCCGCGCGGACGCGACGATGGCAGATCCGATCGACGAGGCGCCCGGGGGATACCGGCGACCACCCGCCGGCGACGCCGAGGGGGCCGCGCCGCCGCGGGGTCCTCGCCAGGCACTCGGCGCCTGGCGCCTCGGTCCCCTCGGCGAGGTGCGGGCCGAGCTCGACCTCGGCGACGGGCTCGAGCTCCGGGTCTCTCGCCGCCGCGTCCAGGTGATCGCCGGCGGCGGACTCCACCTCCGCAGCGAGGGCCCGCTCCCGCCGATCACGCTCCGCCGCGCCGACGCCGACCTCGGCACCCTCGTCCTCGACCTCGACGCCGACGGCCTCGGCCCGGGGATCGGCGTCGCCGCGTCGGTCGCCGGCCGCGAGCTCCTGCGGGCGCTCGAGGTCCACCCGCGGCCCGACCAGACCCTCGCCGATCGCTGGCTCGCCGGCCGCGCGAGCGATCGCCAGGGGCGTCGCGAACTGGTTTCGATCCCGCGGGCGCGGGCCGCCGCCTGGCTCGATCCCGAGGCCGAGGTCGCGCTCCGGATCGATCGACGGGCGCTCGAGGTCTCGCTCTCCGAGGCGGTCGCGGTCGCGGCCTTCGGCCTCGCGCTCGGGATCACCGCGCTCCGCTACGTCTTCGCCAGCCGGCGGGTCGAGCTGGTCCGCGGCGGCCGCGGCCTCGCCGGCGTCCTCGGCCTCGTGCTCCTGCCGATCGTCGCCTTCGTCGCCACCCGCTGGCTGCGGCGGCGCCTCCCCGCGCCGATGACCAGCCCCGGCTACGACCCCTGGGACGACGACGCGCGGGCGCTCCACCTCAAGGCGCTCGTCGCCGCCCTCGCGCCCGCCGGCGCTTCCGGGGGCACGAAGCCGAAGATCGCCTGGCCGAGCGCGGAGAAGCTCCTCGGCGGCCTCCAGGCGGACGCCCCGGGGCCCGAGAGCTGGCTCCTCGCGCGCTTCCCGATCGCCGAGGGCGGGATGATCGGCCTCGGCCTCCGCCGCGGCGCGTCGCTCCACGCCGAGCTCTCGGCGCTCTCGCTGCGGGTCCGCGCCGAGGGCGGCCTCTTCGTCCACGCCGACGATCACCCCGAGCTCGCCGAGCTCCGCCTGGTCGAGGTCCGCGCCCGCCTCGACGCCGAGAGCGTGGCGATCGACGCCGAGCCGCCCCTCGGCGAGGCCGTGCGCGCGCTGATCCAGGACCTCCTCCGGCGGGTCTGGATCCCGCGGATGCCCCCCGTCCTCCGCCGCCTCGTCGGCGTCGATCCGAGCGCCGAGCGGCGGGTCCTCTGGCGCCATGAGCTGGGCGCCGGCCGCTCGATCACCCTCGCCCTGCCGCCGGCGGCGCTCCTCGAGGCCCGCCACGGCGAGGCGCTCACGGAATTGCGGGCGACCCCGGGGATCGCGATCGACGTGGTCGGCGCGGCGATCCCCTCGGCGGTGCTCCACCACATCGCCTACGACTGGCGCGACGGGACGATCCGCGTCGACACCGAGCCGCCGCTCGGACCCCTCGAGACCTCGCTCCTCACCCACTTCGTCCGCCACCGCCTCGCCGATCGCATGCCGGCCGCCCTCGGCCTTCATGGCCCCGAGGCCAGCCCGGCGATCGATGAGGCGGCGATCGATCGCCGCCCCCACGCGATCTTCGAGACCCACGCGCCGCAGATCGGCCGGGTCCGCGCGCTCATCGATCCCGCCGACACCCTCACCCTGGCGATCGGCCCCCGGCGCCGGCGCCTGGTCAGCGCCGGCGGGATCCTCCTGGTCGCCGACGATCTCCGGCTCACCTTCGAGATCACCGAGGTGTCGATCGACGCGCGCGGGGCGATCGAGGTCGAGGCCGCGCCCGCGCCGGGGGCCTACCTCGGGCTCCTCCTGGGGGGCCTCTTCCGCGAGTACGTCGCCGGCCTCATCGCCCGCTGGCTGCCGCCGCCGCCGGCCGGGGACGACCCGTGGATCCTCGGCACCTGGGCCCACGACGCGATCGGCGAGCTCCGGGTCGCGCTCGCCCACGGCGACCTCGTCGAGGTGATCCGCAGCGGCGAGTCGCTGACGATCCAGGCGAGCCAGGGGCTCCGGGTCGTCACCCTCGGCGAGCGCCTGCCGCCGGTGCTGGTCGCGGCGATCACCTGGGATCCCCGCGCCGATCGCTTCACGATCCGCAGCGAGCCGACCCTCGGCCCCCTCAGCGACCAGGCGATCTCGCGGGTGATCCGCCGGGTCGCCGCCCCCTGGCTCGCGCGCGCGCGCGCGGCCCTCGCCCTCCCCGCCCACGTCCCGGGCCCGCCGCCGCCGCCCCCGGTCCCCGGCCCGAGCCTCTTCCGCGGCGCCTTGCCAGCGCTCGGCGAGATCGAGGTCGCGCTGCCGCGGACCTACTTCGGCCTCGTCGAGCTCGACGGCGAGGGGCGGGCGCGGCTGACGATCGACGGCGGCCTCCGCCTCCGCCTCCGCGAGCTCGCGCTCCGCGTCGCCCTCGAGGAGATCGAGGCCCGCGCCGATCCCTTTGACCTCGAGATCACCTGCGAGCCGGCGATCGGCGGGCTCGAGCGCGGCCTCCTCGTCCGCTTCCTCGAGGCGCGGCTGGGGCCACTCCGCGCCCACCTCTGGCCGGCCGAGGGCGTCGCCCCCGAGGGTCACCGACCCCTCGCAACCCTGCCCCTGAGCCCGACGATCGGCCCCCTCCGCCTCTCGCTCCCCGAGGGCGCGGTCCTCCGCCTCGCGCTCGATCGCCAGATGCTCGAGCTCGAGTGCGAGGCCGGGATCCACGTCCGCCTCGACGGCGCCCCCTGGCTCCCCGAGGTCCACCTCCACAAGCTCACCTACACCCTCGCCGACGGGGCGATCGACCTCCGCTTCAGCGGCGTCGTCGAGCGCTACTACCACGAGGAGGAGAGCGTCTCGCTGATCACCGAGGCGATCCTCGCCCACGTCCTCCGGGTGCTCCTGAGCCCGAAGATCCCCGCCTGGCTCCTGCCCCTCGGCTTTCAGCGCTTCGAGCTGCCGCCGCCGCCGGCCCCCCGCCCCGATCGGATCGTCCTCTTCCGCCTCCCGCTCGCCGCCGACATGGGCGAGGCGACGGTGGCGATGGAGCCGGACGAGACGATCCTGGTCACCGCCAGCGCCGACGAGATCCAGATCACCTGCGACCGCGGCCTCTGGATCGCCCTCCCGGCGCTCCGCTTCGGCCTCCACGCCCGCAGCGCCCGCTACCACCCGCGCTCCGGCGAGGTCCAGGTCGGCGGCCTCGGCCAGCTCGAGAACGCGGTGATCGAGGCGATCATCCGCCAGCACCTCGGCCGCGGCCGCGGCGGGGCGCCGATCGGCGCGCTCATCGACGAGCTCCCGATCGACGCCAAGGGCCGCCGCACGCTCTTCACCCGCGGCCCGATCCACGTGGCCATGCGGACAGGTACCCGCTTCACCCTCGCCTTCGCGGCGAGCGGCATCGACTTCACCGCCGATCCGCCGCTGATCGTCGACGGCCCCGGGGTCCTCGACTACCAGCTCCGCGGGCTCCACTACGCCTTCGCCCGCGCCGCCTTCTCGCTGGTCCTCGCCGACGACGGGGTGGTCGCCAGCCTCTTCACCGGGGTCGTCGCCGAGACCGCCGAGAGCCAGCTCGGCGAGCTCCTGCGGCCCCTGCTGCCGCCGGCGATGCGCGAGCCCGGCTACTCGCTCGCCCGCGATCCGAGCTCGGCCGAGAGCCTGGCGGCGGTGGTCGCCGCGTTCACCGGGCGGCGGCGAGCGGGCGCGGGCTGACCCTGGGTCAGCGTCGCTACGCGGCCTTTGGATCGCAGCGGCGAGCTCAATGCGCGCGCGCATCGACTCAATGCGCGCGCATCGACGACGCGTCGCCCGGGGCGCTCGGGGGCGCGCGGCGCATCGACCGGGCCCTGTGATCACACGCCTTTTCCGGCCGCGCGCGGGCCGGCATCGCGGCTGCTTTGGTGGGCGGGCATGAAGCGCACGACCGCCACCACCACCGAGCAGAGCGACGTCAACGAGCCGAACGCCGCGAGCGAGAAGGTCCCCTTCTTCGCCCGCAAGATCGGCCGCCCGCACCTCGTCGTCCGGACCGCCGTTCGGGCCGGCGCGGCGACCGAGGAGTCCGACAAGCGCCACGGCGGTGGTTGACATGCACCTACACTGGGCGGCCGACGTCTGCAATTTCGCCGCGATCGTTCGGCTGCCCAGCGTCACTCCAACGAGCGAGCCAGACGAGAGAGCGAGACGAGAGACCATGACCACCAAGACCGACACCGCCACCACCACCGAGACCCACACCGCCGCCACCGACGAGACCACCTGCGGGCGCCCGGTCCCCTTCTTCGCCCGCAAGCTCGGCCGCCCGGCCCTCGCGGTCCGCTCGGGGATCCGCGCCGGCCTCCACGAGGAGGAATCGAAGCGCGGCTAGCCAGCCCCCGCACCCCGCCGACCCGCCCCCTCGAAGCATCCCACCACGCGATCCAGGAGCACTCCGATGTCCCCGACCAAGCAGACCCCGAACACCACCGCGAACGCCGAGCTCGTCCCCGACTCGAACGTCGATCCCTGCGTCCCCTTCTTCGCCCGCCGGATCGGCCGGCCCTCCCTCAGCGTCCGCTCGGGGATCCGCGCCGGCCTCCAGGAGTCCAAGGTCAAGCTGACCTAGCGCCGCGCGCGATGATCCGATCACCTCCGACTCGACGCCACCACGAGCACGCCATGACCACCAAGACCGACCGCCCCGCCATCACCGACGACGCCGATACCAGCGCGGCCACCGACGCCCGCGAGGTCCCCTTCTTCGCCCGCAAGCTCGGCCGCCCCGCCCTCGGCGTCCGCACCGGCGTCCGGGCCGGCGCCGCCGAGCAGACCCGCAAGCTCGACTAGCCCGGCGACGCGCCGCGGAGGACCCCACGATGTACGTCGAACGCGAAGACCTCTACCCGACCCCGACCCGGGTCGCCGCCGCCCCGGCCCTCTGGGTCGTCGACGAGTTCCTCGGCGAGCGCGAGATCGAGGCGCTCCTCGAGCTCTTCGGCGACGAGGGCTTCGTGCAAGACCACGCCGATCACTACGGCTGGGACGGCTCGGGCTTCGCGGCCGAGGTCGCCGCCGACCAGCACCCGACGCTGGCGGCCGTGATGGAGCGGATCGAGGCGGCGCTCGGCTGCACCTCGAGCCTCACGCCGACCCTCCGCTTCCGCTACTACCCCGAGGAGCACGGCCACCCGCCGCACGTCGACGCCTACACCGAGGGGGAGCACCGCCTGGCGATCACCGCGCTGATCACCCTGGTCGCCGCCGACGAGGGCGGCGAGACCCGCTTCGTCGACGCCCTCCCCGAGCCGGTCGCGGTCGCCCCCCGCCGCGGCCGGATGGTCGCCTGGACCAGCACCCTCGCCGGCGGCGCCGACGACCCGGCGAGCCGCCACGACGGCGCGCCGGTGCTCCGCGGCGCCAAGGGGGTGCTCCTCGCCTTCCTCTACCTCCCGCCCACCGAGCACCGCGGCGACCTCGACCTCGCCCCCCGGAGCGCCGCCTAGCCATTCAGACCTGGCTAAAAGTTCAGGAACAAGAGACCCGATGTCGACGTCGCCGAAGATCATCGTCCTCGCCAGGGACCCGGCGGGCGACCCCGACGCCCTCCTGGTCGCCGGCGCCCTCGCCGAGCGGGGCGCCGAGCTCCTCTTCGCGGCGACCTCCCCCTACCCCGCCGGCGCCGCCCTCGAGCTCGAGCTCCGCGGCGGCGAGCGCCCGCGGATCGGCCTCGGCGGCCTCCGCCTCGACGACGCCGACGCCCTCTGGATCCGCCACCTCGGGATCGAGGGCCTCCCCGAGGGGATGCGGGACGACGAGCGCGCGGCCGCGCTGACCCAGGCCGACGCCGCCCTCTGGAGCGCGATCGCCTGCGCCGACGGCCTCGTCGTCGATCCGCCGGAGGCGCTCCTCGCCGCCCCCGCCAAGCCCCGCCTCCAGCTCCTCGCCGCCCGCCTCGGCCTCGAGGTCCCGCGGGCGCTGGTCACCAACGCCCCGGCGGCCGTGCGCGAGTTCGCCCGCGCCTGCCCCGGCGGCCTGATCTGCAAGCTCGTCGAGAGCGGCGCGATCACCAACGCCGACCCCGAGGCGCCGCCGCAGATGCCGACGATCGCCCTCGACGACGAGGACCTCGATCACCTCGAGGGCCTCGAGCTCGGGCCGATGCTCTTCCAGGAGCGCCTCCGCAAGCGCCTCGAATTCCGGGTGACGATCGTCGGCCACGAGCTCTTCCCGGCGGCGGTCGCCACCGGCGAGGCGATCGACGTGCGGATGCACCCCGCGCTGATCCGCGGCCTCCGGCCCCACGACCTCCCGCCGGCGCTCGGCCGCCGCCTCCTCGCGCTCGCCACCCACCTCGGCCTCAACTACGCGACGGTCGACCTCGTCCTCACCGAGGAGGGGCGCTGGGTGCTCCTCGAGCTCAACACGACCTCGTACTTCGAACACGTCGAGCGCCACGCCGGTCTGCCGATCGCGGCCGCGCTCGCTGATCTCCTCCTGGGCCGGCGACCGCCGCGGGCCCAGCGGGCCGCGCTCGCGGGCTGAGCCGCGCCCGCGCGGTGGGCCGCCGGCGGCGGGCGCATGGGCAGCGCTCGACCGCCGGCGGCCCGATCCGTGGCGGAGGCGCTCGCGGGCCGAGCCGCGCCCGCCCGCGCGGCGCAGCGCCAGCGCACGCCCTCCGCGGCCTGGGTCCGCTACTATGCGCCGAGATGTCGACCGACGAGCAGCTCCTCGCGGCCTGGCGAGCCGGCGAGCGGCGGGCCGGCGAGGCGCTCTTTGAGCGCCACTACGAGTCGATCGCCCGCTTCTTCCGCAACAAGGTCGGCCACGACGCCGCCCCCGATCTGATCCAGCGGACCTTCCTCGCGCTCGTCGAGAGCCGGGAGCGCTTCCGCGGCGAGTCGAGCTTCCGCACCTTCCTCTTCGCGGTCGCCCACAACGTCCTCGGCCGCCACTACCGGAGCAAGCGCCGCGGCGGCGAGCAGATCGACTTCGCCAGCGTCTCGGTCTCCGACCTCGGGCCGACGCCGACCGCCCTCCTCGCCCGCCGCGACGAGGAGAAGGCGCTCCTCGGCGCCCTCCGCCAGATCCCGATCGAGGCCCAGGTGATCCTCGAGCTCTACTTCTGGGAGCGGATGAAGGCCGCCGAGATCGCGGCGATCCTCGGGATCCCCGAGGGGACCGCGCGGACCCGGATCCGGCGGGCGAAGCAGCTCCTCGAGCAGGCGATGCTGCAGATCGGCACCTCGCGCGCGATCATCGAGAGCACGCTCTCGGGCCTCGACCGCTGGGCCGCCCAGGTCCGCGAGCACCTCCTCAGCGAGGAGGACGAGGGCGCGGGCGAGGGCGAGGATCCGAGCGGATGAGCCCGGCCGCGGCCTTTGCTATCGTCGACCCCGATGTCCCCCGCTGAGCTCGCCGCCCTCCGGGCCCGCCTCGTCGAAGCCCGCCGCGCGCTGGTCGACGCCGGCGACCTGCCGATCGAGCACGGCCGCGACGACGCGATCACGAAGGTCGACGACGACGCCGCCCCCCTCGCCGAGATGGAGCAGGTGATCGCGTCGCGCCGCAACCAGGGGCGCAGCGAGGCGCTCGCGCGGATCGACGCCGCGATCCGCCGCATCGACGCGGCCCCCGACGAGTTCGGGATCTGCGAGGGCTGCGACGAGCCGATCCCGACGGCCCGCCTCCTCCTCCTCCCCCACGTCCGCCTCTGCGCCGCCTGCCAGGCCGAGGAGGAGGGCGAACGCGCGCGCACGCCCGGCGGTCGCCGGCACATCACCGACTACCGCTAGCCGAGGTCGCAGCGGTCGAGGATCGGCGGCGCCGCGGGGGCGAGGGCGCCGGGCTCATGACCCGCGGGCGCCTGCTATCCTCGCGGCGATGAGCCTCGAGAAGATGCGGCGGCGGCTGCCGGTGGTCACCTCCCTGCCCCGCTCGGGGAGCCGCAAGGTGCTGCCGCTCGCGCCCGGCGAGCTCCACCGCCCGCGCCTCGCGGTCTGGGAATTCACCCTCGCCTGCGACCAGCGCTGCCTCCACTGCGGGCCGCGCTCGACCGTCCGCCGCCCCGGCGAGCTGAGCACCGAGGAGGCGCTCGCGCTGGTCGGCGAGCTGGCGGCCGCCGGCGTCGGCGAGGTCGTGCTCATCGGCGGCGAGGCCTACCTCCGCGACGACTTCATCCTGGTGATCCGGGCGATCCGCGAGGCCGGGATGGCCTGCGGGATCACCACCGGCGGCTACAACCTGACGCCAGCGCGCGCCGAGGCGATGGCCGAGGCCGGGGTCCAGAGCGTGTCGGTGTCGATCGACGGCCTCGAGCGCTCGCACGACCACGTCCGGGGCCGCCCGAATAGCTGGAGGCGGGCCTTCCAGGCGCTCGCCAACGTCCGCGCCGTCGGGATCCGGGCGGCCACCAACACCCAGGTAAACCAGCTCACCCGCACCGAGCTGGTGGCCCTCGCCGAGCTCCTCGCGCCGGCCGGGGTCAAGGCCTGGCAGATCCAGATCACCGTCGCCCACGGCAACGCCGCCGATCACCCGGAGCTCCTCCTCCAGCCCTACATGATGGAGGCGCTCTACGGCGAGCTCGAGCGCACCCTCGATCGCTGCGACGCCCTCGGGATCGCGGTCTGGCCCGCCAACAGCGTCGGCTACTTCGGGCCCCTCGAGCACCGCCTGCGGGCGCGGAGCGGCGGCCACTGGGGGGGCTGCAGCGCCGGCACCAGCGTCGTCGGCATCGAGAGCGACGGGGCGATCAAGAGCTGCCCGACCCTCGGCGGCCCGAGCAACACCGGCGGCCACTGGCGCGAGCACGGCCTCGAGGCGATCTGGTCGCGGGCGCCGGAGATCCGCTACAACGGCGGCCGCACGCTCGACGACCTCTGGGGCTACTGCCGCGAGTGCTACTACGCCGAGACCTGCATGGCCGGCTGCACCGCGGCGACCGAGCCGCTCCTCGGCCGCCCGGGCAACAACCCCTACTGCTTCCACCGCGCCGAGGAGCTCGGCCGCCAGGGCCTCCGCGAGCGGATCGAGCAGGTCGCGCCCTCGGGCGGCCAGGGCTTCGACAACGGGCTCTTCCGGCTGATCCGCGAGTGGATCGATCCCGCGCGCCGCGAGTCTGAGGGGCCGGTGTCGATCGACGAGCCCCGGGTCTCGCGCCTGGTCGAGCCGAGCGGGCCCGGCCGGCCGGTCGACGTCGCCGCCTTCACGGCCGAGCAGGATCGAACGCGGCGGGCGGCCGCGGGCGGCGACGCCGAGCAGGGCCCGTGAGGAGCGTCCCCGCGACGCGACGCGACACGACGCGACACGACACGACGCGAACGCAGCGCGAGCGTCGTCGAAGAATCCGCCGCGGCCCCGAATGAGGACGAGCCGCATCGCGGGTGACGCAGAACCTGCAGAGGGCGCGGCCCTGGTTCGTGTTCCGCGAGATCGATAGGATCGCCCCATGAGAATCTGTCCGGGCTGCTCCCGTCACCTCCGCGCGGACGCGACGACCTGTCCCTTCTGCCAGAAGACGACGCAAGCGCCGACGGCCGCCGCCCTCGCGCTCACCCTGGTCGCCGGCGTCGCCAGCGTCACGCTGGTCGGCTGCACCGGCGACGACAAGGCCTCGACCTCCGACGCCACCGGGATCTCCGCCAGCGCCTACGGCGGGCCGCCCCCCGGCACCACCGACATCACCGCGACCACGGACCCGAACACCTCGTCGATCTCGGGGACCGCCTATGGCTCGCCGCCCCCGGACTCCGAGAGCGGCCCCTCGACCACGACGACCACCGACGGGAGCTCGAGCGGGACCGAGTCGTCGAGCACCGGCACCGACTCCGACACCTCGACCGGCACAGGCACCGGCACCGACTCGGACACCTCGAGCGGCACCGACACCTCGACCTCGACCTCGGGCTGAGCGCCCGGGGTCGTCAGCCCTCGGATCGGCGACGAGCCATGCGCGCCCACGCGCGGTGGTCTGCTGCGGCGCTGGCTCGATCGAGCATGCGAGCCGGTCGCCGAAGGGCGATACTCCAGCGATGAAGCTCTGCCCGGCCTGCGCCCGCCACGTCGCCGTCCGCGAGTCGACCTGTCCCTTCTGCCAGCGACCCCTGGCGACACCGGCCTCCTCGCTCGCGCTCACTCTGGTCGCCGGGGTCGCCAGCGTGACGCTCGTCGCTTGCGCCGGCGACGACAAGGCCTCGACCTCTGGCGCGTCGTCGACGACCTCCACCGACGCGACCTCGTCGACGACCCAGGAAGGCACGTCGTCGTCGGTCACGACCTACGACGCGGGCGTCGCCGCCTACGGCGGGCCGCCCACCGATAGCTACTCGACCAACTACTCGACCACCGACGCGAGCACGGGCGGGACCGAGTCGTCGAGCACCGGCACCGACTCCGACACCTCGACCGGCACCGACTCCGACACCTCGACCGGCACCGCCACCGACACGTCCTCCTCGACCTCTGGCTGAGGCCTCGGCTCGGCGACGAGCCACGCGCGCCCACGCGCGCGGCGAGCCCGAGCGCCGGACGCAGCCCGGGCTCATCTGCGGATGCGAGCGATCGGGCATGCGAGCCGGTCGCCGACCGGCGATACTCCGGCGATGAAGCTCTGCCCGGCCTGCGCCCGCCACATCGCCGCCCGCGAAACGACCTGTCCCTTCTGCCATGCCAGCCTCGGCGTCGGAGCGGGCCCCGGCGCCCGGGTCCTCGCCCTCGGGCTCGCGGCCGGGCTCGCGGTCAGCGGCTGCGGCGACGACGGCAAGACCTCCGAGTCGTCGAGCTCGTCGTCGACGTCGACCTCCTCCGACGGGTCGTCGACCTCCTCGACCGCTGCGACCGACACCGACGCCTCCTCGGGCACGGACTCCGGGACCGCGACGTCGACGACGACGGCCGCGGAGACGGACACCGCGACGTCGACGACGGACCCCTCGGGCGGGGTCGCCAGCGCCTACGGCGCGCCGCCGATCCCGGATCAGCTCGCGCCGGACGCCGACTGCCCGCAGAGCCCGCAGCCCTGATCCGGCTCAGCGAGCGCGCTCAACCGGGAGGGTCGGCGCCTCGGGCTGGCTCGACGGCGCGTCGGCGTCGGGCGGGATGAAGCGGTTGTCGCCGGTGATCGAGTCGACCGGCGGCCCGCCGTAGGCGGCGACGCCGGCGTCGTTGGTCGTGTTCGTCGTCGACGTGCTGGTGCTCGAGCCGGTCTCGGTGTCGGTGTCGCCCGCGGAGGTCGACGACGACGCCCCCGTCGACGAGGTCGAGGTCGAGGTCGACGAGGAGGTCGACGACTCGGAGGTCTTGCCGTCGTCGCCGCAGCCGCTGACCGCGAGCCCGGCGACGAGGCCGAGGGCGAGGGCCGCGGCGCCGGGGCCCGCGCCCGCGCTGAGGCTCGCATGGCAGAAGGGACAGGTCGACTCGCGGACCGCGAGGTGACGAGAGCAGCTCGGGCAACGCTTCATCGCCGCAGTGTATCGCCAAACCCGGCGCTCCTCGGCGCCCACCTCACTCGCCGGCGACCCGGGCGAGGGTCGCCCGCGCCTCGCGGCGCTGCGGGCTCGGCTCGTCGAAGCCCGCGAGCTCGGCGAGCGCCGCCTCGGCGAGGGAGCGCGCGCGCGCGCGGCGTCCCGCCGCCGCCTCGGCCTCCGCCAGGGTCTGGAGGGCGATCGACCGGGCCTCGGGCTGGAAGAGGCGCGGCGTCGCGCTCCCTCCTGCGCTCCCGCCCGCCGCCGCCGCGGGCTCGCCGTCGACGCCCGGCACCTCGCCGAGGAGCGCCCAGAGGGGCGCCTCACCCTCCGCCAGCTCGCCGCGCGCGACCCGGATCCGCGCGCGCAGGAGCTCGGTCTCGGCGAAGTCGTCGTCGTCCACCTTGGCGCGATCGAGGGTGTCGAGGAGCGCCTCGGCCTCGTCCATGCGCCCGAGGGTGAAGGCGACCAGCGCCTGCTGGCGGGTGACGAAGCTCGGGTTCTCGGCCCGGCTCGCCGGATCGACCGCCTCGAGGATCGCCAGCGCCCCCGGGTCGCCCTCGCGGGCCGCCGCGAGCGCCCGCACCGCGACGAAGGGGAGGCGCCAGGTCCCGCTCGGCACCTTCGCCTCGCCGCGATCGCAGTAGGCCCGGGCCGCCGCGAGGTCGCCGCGCGCGAGGGCGCCGCGCGCCGCCTCCATAAGCATCCACGGCGGCGCCCCGTCGCCGAGCCCGGCCAGCGCCCCGTCGATCAAGCGGGCCGCCTCGGCCTGGCGCCCGAGGCTGCGAAGGACCGCGGCGAGGACCGCCTCGGCGCTCGCGGTCGACGGGTGCGCGGCCCCGTAGAGCGCGCGGATCTCGTCAAAGGAGGCCCGGGCCGCCGCCTCGCCGGCCGACCGCTCGCCCAGGCGCACCTGCAGCGGGGCCATGTTCTGGAGGGTCGCCGCCCGCTCAAAGACCCCCTCACGGCCCGGGATCAGCGCGAGCGCGTCGCGGTAGGCCGCCAGCGCCTCGCGCAGCGCCCCGGTCTGCTCGCGGGCGACCGCCGTGTTGTTGGCGAGGAGCCAGCGGATCCGCCAGTCGGCGGCGCCCCGGCGATCGACGAGGGCGGCGGCGAGGTCGATCGCCTCGCCGCTCTCCTCCGGGTGCCCGTCGATCACCACCCGGGCGAAGATCCGGAGGGCCGCCGCCTCGGCAGCGACCCGCCGCTGCTCCGTCCGAATTGCTGTCCAAAGGGACATGTCGAGGCGGGCGCTCGCGTCGGCGGCGCTCCGCTGGACGCCGGCGCTCCCCCAGCGCAGCGCGGCCTCGGCCCGGAGCGGCAGGTCGTCGATCCCCTTGGCCTCGCGGAGGACCTCGGCCGCCCGCGCCTCGGCCTCGGCGTACTTGCCCGCGGCCTCCTCGGCCTGGGCGCGCGCGAGCTCCTGGCGGAGCGCGAGCGCCCGCTCGCGGACCGCCGGCTCCTCGGGGAGCGGCCACTCGGCGGAGAGCGCCTCGGCGTCGCTGCAGGCGGCGATCGTCGGCAGCGCGGCGATCGCCCGCGGCGCCTCGAGGACGACCTCGGCGTCGCCGGCCGCGAGGAGCTCGGCGAGGCGGACGAAGCCGGCCTCCCGCTGATCGAGGCAGGCGACCTCACGGTCGTAGAGGAGGTCGGATCGGAGCCCGCCGCGGTGGCGCTCGCAGGCGTCGACGCGGCGCTCGACGAGGGCGTCGGCGTAGGCGTCGAGGCGCGGGGCGAGGTTGTGCCACTGGGCCTCGGCCGCGGGGATCGCCGCGCCGAGCACCCCGCCCTCGACCACGTCCCGCCGGCCGCCGCTCCAGAGCGCGGCCGCGAGCTCGTCGCCGTCGCAGAGCGCCGGGCCCTCGCGGGCCCGGAGCTCGGCGATCCCGAAGCCGCTCGCCAGCGCCAGGCCGATCCCGCCGACGATCGCCAGCGCCCGCCGCCGCCGCCGCGCGGGATCGCGGCCGAGCTCGCGGAGGAGCGCGCGCATCGACGGGTAGCGATCGTCGGGGCGCCGCGCCATCCCCCGCTCGAGGACCCGACGGATCCAGCCGGGGACCCCGCGCGCGTCGGCGGGCTCGCGCCGACGACCGGCGAGGACCGCCTCGCGGAGCTCGGCGTGCGAGCCCGCCGGGAAGGGGAGCGCGCCGTAGAGCGCCTCCCAGAGCGAGACGCAGAAGGCGTACTGGTCGCTCCGCGGATCGGCGGCGGCGCCCTCGTGCTGCTCGGGCGCCATGTAGACCGGCGTCCCCATGATCGCCCCGGTGAGGGTCAGGTCGCCGCCCGTCGGCGGCGCGATCCCGCCACCGTGGCCGCTCGAAGGACCTTCCTCTTCGGACATGTAGCGCGCGAGCCCGAAGTCGAGGACCTTGATCACCCCGTCCTCCCGGCGGATCGCGTTGTGGGGCTTGAAGTCGCGGTGGACCAGCCCGGCGTCGTGGGCGGCCGCGAGCCCCTCGCCGGCCTGGAGGTAGGCGTCGAGGAGCTCCCGCCAGCCCCGCGGGTCGGCCTGCCACTCGGCGAGGCTCGCCCCCTCGACGTACTCCATCGCCACGTGGACCCGCCCCTCCTCCTCCCACGCCTCGTGGACCGCGACGATGTTCGGGTGGGAGAGGCGCGCGAGCGCCTGGGCCTCGCGGAGGAGGCGGGCCTGCGCCTGCCCCGGATCGCCGCCGCCGGCCGCCCGCAGGAACTTGATCGCCACCCGCCGATCGAGGCGCGCGTCGTAGGCGAGGTAGACCGAGCCCATCCCGCCCTCGCCGAGGAACTCGAGGAGGTCGAAGCGGCCGATCTTGGGGCGCCGGATCTGGCTGGGGAAGAGGCTCGCCATCAGCACCTGGGCGAGCGGCTCGTCGAGCGCCCCCTCGTCGGCGAGCGGGCCCCCGACCTGCATCGCCGCCGACGCGCGGGCGCCGAGCGCCGGGTCGGTGCGCCCGAGGTCACCCCCGGCGCCCGGCGAGGTCGTCGCGTCCTGGCGCTCGCTCACGCTCATCCCGCTCCTGCCGAAGAACCAGGCGGACCATAGCGCAGGCGGCCGAGGCCGCGGCCGCGAATGCCGACCCTGGCCCCCCGCTAGTGCCTCGACCGCGACGTATCGACCCACCTCGCGTCGGGATCATCGTCGCTGGCCAGGCGCGAGGAGGGCGCAGATCGGGCATCTGTAGCCGACGAGCAACGACGCCAGCGGCGGCGAGACCAAGCGAGGTGGGTCGATAGCGCGGTCGCGGCGCTAGCTCGGCGACCGGTCGAGCTGCTCCCGCAGCCGCCGCGCCCAGCCCTCGAGGTTGGTCGCGGTCGCCTGGACGACCTGCGGGTTGCTCTCGAGCTCGCCGAGGCGGGCCTCGAGGCGGAGCTTGGCCCGGCGCAGGCGGGTCCGGATCGTCGGCTCGGGGGTCCCGTCGATGTCGGCGATCTCCCGGCTGTTGAGCCCCTCCCAGTAGTAGAGCTCGAGGACGATCTGGTACTCGAGCGGGATCGAGCGCAGCGCCTGGAGGAGGAGCTGGGCCTCGCGCTCCCGCGCCAGGAGCGAGACCGGCGAGGCGCCGAGATCCTCGGCCGAGCGCTCGGTGAAGTCGATCCGCTCGCGCTCGCGCCGGCTCCCGCGGAAGTGCATCAGGAGGACGTTGCGGGCGACGCCGAAGAGGAAGGAGCGAAAATTCGCGCCCTCGCGGATCCGCGGCCGGGCCTCGAGGCAGCCGAGGAAGGTCCGCTGGACGAGATCGGGCGCCTGGGGCCCGACCTTCGAGCGGAAGAAGCGGAGGATCGCCGGGTAGTAGCGGCGGAAGAGCTCCGCCCCCGCGGCCTCCACGCCCGCCTGCCAGCGCTCCAGGAGCTGGAGATCGTCGTCGCCGCCCACGCCGGGATGGTAGGTTCGCCGCGGCCGAAAAAAAAGGGCGCCCTGAACCGATCGGCGCCCGGTGATCACTCCCCCGGCGAGCCCGGGGGCGCGGGCGGGGACGAACGACGATGTTGACGCGGACGATTTCGAACACGAGCACCTGGGCTGCGGCCCTCCTCCTCCTGGCGGGCGGCTGCGAGGGCGCCGAGCCCGTCGACGCCGACGGCGACGGCGAGATCCGCCTCCGCGGCGACGACTACCCGCTGGGCAAGCTCAACACCAACTTCCTCGGGGTCGACGAGACCTACCCGCTCGACTCGATCCCCCTCTTCTACGACGCCAACGCGAACGTCCGCCTCCACGCGGTGTGGGCGACCACCTGCGTCGACCGGACGATCGGCACGACCTACACCAACGAGCTCTTCTACACCTCCGACCTCGACGGGGTCCTCGGGATCAGCGTCAGCGACGGCGACCTCGAGAGCGCGACCTTCAAGAAGTACGGCGAGCCGAGCGTCACCTGCACGGTCTCGGGCGGCCTCTGGAAGAACACGGTGTGGGGCGTGATCACGGTCGACGAGAACGACGTCGAGCACAACAACTACCTCATGATCCTCGACCGGCGCCTCGATACCCACGGCCACTGGGTCTACAAGTGGGGCGTGCTCACGGGCCTCAACCCCTTCAGCCCGGACTCCTACACGCCGACCTGCTCCGAGGCCACTGACACCTTCCTCGACCTCGCGGCCTACCGCTACCACGCCTACCTGGTCGACGACCTCGCGGTCGACCACAACACCGGCGACTTCTCGGCCGCCGCCGACCAGATGTTCATCGCCTGCATCTCGGGGGCGGTCGGCAAGTCGGCGTTCTGGGGCTACGTCCCCTGGGAGGTCGGCACCGACTACCACGAGCTCGCCACCCGGATGGTCCGCGCCGACTACTGCGGCGACGGCAACTCCTACACCGAGGTCGGCACGCCGATCCAGGTCCGCGACAAGCTCGGGATCAACAGCATCCAGGACAACGGCTTCCCCTACGAGGCCGCCTGGGATCTCGCGAGCCAGTCGGCGACCTGCCTGACGACGCCGCGGAACGTCGAGGTCGACGCCGCCGACGTCCCCTGCGGCCTGCCCCAGTGCACCTACGGCAACACCTTCGGCAAGACCCTGATCACCCGCCTCGCCCAGTAGGCGAGCGCGCGCGGCGAAGGCGCGGACCGGCCGGCGCGGGCGAGATCGCCCGCGCCGGCGCCGCTTCGAAATATCGATCGACGCCTGAAACGTTCCGGCGGCGAGGAGCACTCCCCCAGCGAGCCCCGGGCGGGGCGGGAAGAAACCATGTCAAAGCACACCATGTCGAACACGAGCACCTGGACCATGGCCCTCATCCTCCTGGCGGGCGGCTGCGAGGCCGCCGACGCCGTCGAGGTCGACGGCGAGATCAGCCTCCGCGACGACGACTACCCGCTGGGCAAGCTCAACACCAACTTCCTCGGGATCGACCAGACCCTGCCGCTCGACGCGATCCCGCTGGTCTACGACGAGAACGCCCCGGTCCGCCTCCACTCGGTGTGGACGCAGAGGTGCCGCAACCCGATGAACGGCCAGCTCATGGACCCCGGGCTCTACTACACCTCCGACATCGACGGCGACCTCGGGATCAGCGTCGTCGACGGCGACCTCCAGCCGACCACCTTCCGGCTCGTGGACAAGCCCTGGGTCACCTGCGTCGTCTCCGAGGATCTCTGGGAGGAGACCGTGTGGGAGGTGATCACCCGCGACGAGCAGGGCGTCGAGGAGAAGTACTACATGATGATCCTCGACCGGGGCAGCGACGTGAACCAGGAGCGCGTCTACAAGTGGGGCGTCCTCACCGGCCCCGAGCTCTTCAACCCCAGCAACTACGCGCCGACCTGCATCGAGGACAGCGAGCCCCTCGCCGACCTCGACCTCGTCCGCTTCCACGCCTACCTGATCGACGACCTCGCGGTCGACCCCACGAGCGGGGACTTCTCCCAGGTCCCCGATCAGATCTTCATCGCCTGCCTCTCGGGCGCGGTCGGCAAGTCGGCCTTCTACGGCTACTACCCCTGGGAGGTCGGCGCCGAGTACCACGAGCTCGCCACCCGGATGATCCGCGCCGACTACTGCGGCACCGGCTTCGCCCACACCAAGCCCGGCACCCCGGTGCAGATCCACGACAGCCTCGGGATCAACGACTTCGACGACCCAAACCTCGACTACGAGGCCGGCTGGGACCTCCAGGCCCAGGCCGCGACCTGCCTCTCGACGCCGCGCTACGTCTACTTCCAGGAGCACCCCGAGGCGATCGCCTGCAGCCTCCCGCTCTGCGACAACGCGAGCGTCGCCAGCGACGCGATCGTCACCCGGGTCGCCCAGTAGGGCGAGCGCTGCGGCGCACTAGAAGCGCCAGGCCAGGCCGACGCCGCCGGCCGTCGGCACCGCGCGGGCCCGCAGGCGCGCCCCCTGGAGGAGCGCCGCGACCCCGCCGACCACCAGGGCGCCGCCGATGATCCCGCCCGCGTAGGCGATCCGGTTGGCCCGGAGGCCGTCGGCGAGGGCGGCGTCGATCGCCGCGTCGCGCCCGGGATCGGCGATCGAGCGGGCGATCGCCGCGGAGAGGTCGTCGTCCGCCTGGCGGCCGAGGAGCATCCCCATCGTCATCACCGCGAGGCCGCCGACGCCGACGCCGACCAGCGAGCCGCCGGCGATCGTCCAGCGCCGGGCGAGGCGGCCGAGGTCGCGGGGCGGCGGCGGCGAGCTCCGCGGGCCGGCGTCGTCGAGGCCGGCCCCCGAGGTCGCCGCGCCGCTCGCCTCGAGGCGGCTCGCCAGCGCCCGCCGGCGGGCCTCGACCGCGACCCGGTTCTCGTCGTCGCTGGGATCGAGCTCGCCGAGGTAGCGATCGAGGAGCTCGATCGCCACCCGCAGGCGCCGGGGATCGCGGTCGCTCTCGAAGGCCCGCTCGTGGGCGTCGACGATCGCCAGGAGGAAGGAGACCCGCAGCGGCGCGAGCTCGGGGCTCCGCGGGACGTCGGCCAGGAGCGTCGACCAGAGGCCGATCGCCGCGTCGAAGTCGCCGGCGTCGCAGCGCTCCTGGGCCTCGGCGGCCCGCCGCGCGAGCTCCTGGGCGGCCGCGTCGGCGCTCGCCTCATCGCCGGGCCCGACCGCCGCGGCCGGGGTCGCGCCCTCGCCCTCGTCGGGGTCGGGGTCGGCCGCGGCCCGCGGCCGCCTCGTCGCCGAGGAGCAGCCCGGCGAGCGCCAGCGCCAGCGCCCGCGCCAGCGCCCCGGGCCCCCGCCCGCGAAGTCGTCGTCTCGAGATCCCGCCGATGGGGCGATGGTAGCGTCGGCCGCCGCTCGCTCGCCAGCCGGCGGGCGCGGGGCGGCGACCCCGGATCCGCGCGCCGGCCGGCGCGTTGTAGGGCGAGCGACGATCCGCGATGCTAGACCGAGCCCGATGACCCCGGAGGAGCGCCAGCGCAGGGCCCAGGGCCCGCCCTCGACCACGCTCCAGGCCGCCGGGGGGCCGCCCGAGGTCCTCGCCGGCCGCGAGAACCAGCGGATCAAGCAGATGATCAAGGCGTCGCTCTTCGCCGACGCCCACGCGCCGGTCAAGATCGGCCGCTACACCGTCGTCCGCCCGGTCGGCGCCGGCGGCATGGGGATGGTCTACGCCGCCTACGACGAGGAGCTCGACCGGAGGATCGCGGTCAAGCTCCTGCGCTCCGACTCGAGCGAGCACGACCAGGCCCGTCTCCTCCGCGAGGCCCAGGCGATGGCCAAGCTCTCCCACCCCAACGTCGTCACCGTCCACGAGGTCGGGACCTACGAGGAGCAGGTCTACGTGGCGATGGAGTTCGTCCGCGGCCAGACCCTGCAGGAGTGGCTGAGCGAGGGCGAGCACCCCTGGCGAGCGATCGTCGATCGCTTCGTCGCCGCCGGCCGCGGGCTCGCGGCGGCCCACGGCGCCGGCCTGGTCCACCGCGACTTCAAGCCCTCGAACGTCCTCGTCAGCGACGACGGGCGGGTCCGCGTGAGCGACTTCGGGCTGGTCCGCGCGAGCGGCTCGGACCCCGAGGAGCACCCCCAGAGCTCGCTCCGCCTGCCGCCGAGCACCGCCCTCACGACCTCGCTGACGATGACCGGGACGATCATGGGGACCCCGGCCTACATGAGCCCGGAGCAGCACCTCGGGCGCTCGACCGACGCCAGCAGCGATCAATTCTCGTTCTGCGTCGCCCTCTTCGAGGCGCTCTACGGCGTCCTCCCCTTCCCCGGCGAGACCCACCTCGAGCTCGCCCAGGCGGTCCTCGCGGGCGCGCGCCGGGAGCCGCCGCCGGGCAAGGTCCCCGCGTGGATCGGCCGCGTCCTCGGCCGCGGCCTCGCGCTCGCCCCCGACGAGCGCTGGCCGACGATGGACGCGCTCCTCGAGGAGCTCGCCCAGGACCCCGAGGGCCGCCGGCGGATCCGGCGGAACGCCGCGCTCATCGTCGGCGCGGTCGCGGCGGTGATCGCCGGCCTGGTCTGGCTCGCCGAGCAGCGCGGCGAGGCGGCGGCCGTCGCCGCGGCGGCCGAGGCCGCGGCCCAGCAGCGCCGCGACGCCGCCGAGCGCGAGCGCGCGCTGGCGGAGGACGAGCGCGATCGCGCCTACCAGGAGGCGAAGGCCCAGCTCGCCGAGACCCAGGCGGCCCGCGACAAGCTGGTGGTCGCGCTCGCCGAGACCGAGCGCCAGCGCAACCTCGCCGAGGAGCAGCGCGCGGAGGCCGAGGACCAGCGGCGCCAGGCCGAGGAGCAGCGCGGCGAGGCCGAGCGCCAGCGCGGCGAGGCCGAGCGCCAGGCCGAGCGGGCCCGCCAGGAGGCCCAGCGGGCCCGCGACGCGACCCGCCTCGCGCAGGCGCTGGGGAGCGCGCGCGACGATCCGACCGCGGTCCTCGCCCTCCTCCGCGAGACCGAGGGCCCCGCCGACACCCCGGGGTGGGTGCCGGCGGCGGTCGACACCCTCCTCAAGCCGGTCTCGCGGGCGATCCTCCGGGCCCACAGCGGCGCCGTCCGGGCCGCCGCCTTCAGCCCCGACGGCGAGACGATCGCCAGCGCCGCCGACGACGGCGCGGTGATCCTCTGGCGCTGGCGCCGGGGCGAGGTCGAGCGCCTCGCCGGTCACGGCGGACCTGTCCATAGCGTCATGTTCTCGGGGGACGGCGCGCGGGTGCTCAGCGCGTCGACCGATAAGACCGTAAAGACATGGCACAAGGGCAAGGTCGAGCGGACCCTCGCTCACCCGGCGGCGGTCCGCGTCGCCCGCTACAGCCCCGACGGCCGCTGGATCGCCACCGCCGCCGAGGACGGCGTCGCCCGCCTCTGGCCGGTCAAGGGCGGCCCCGCCCGCGAGCTCCGCGGCCACGACGGGCCGATCCACGCGCTCGCCTTCAGCCCCGACGGCGCCCGCCTGGCGACCGCCTCGGCCGACGGCTCCGCCCGGGTCTGGGCGCTCGCCGGCGGCCGCGAGGTGGTCCTCGGCCACCAGCGCTCGGCGGTCCGCGCGGTCGCCTTCGACGCCAGCGGCCGGCGCCTGGCGACCGCCGCCCAGGACGGCGTCGTCCGGATCTGGGAGCTCGCCGATCCGTCGACCCCGCGCGAGCTCCGGGGCCACGACGACGAGGTGGTCGACCTCGCCTTCACCGCCGACGGCCGCCTCCTCTCGGCGAGCCTCGACGGCACCGCCCGCCTCTGGCCGGCCGCCGGCGAGGGCGCGCCGGCGGTGCTACGCGGCCACCGCGGCCGGATCTACGCGGTCGCGGTCGGCCCCGGCGAGGGCGCGCTCCTCACCGCGTCGCAGGACGGCACCGCCCGCCTCTGGGACGGCGGCCGGCCGAGCGCCGCCCCGCGGATCCTCCGCGGCCACACCGAGGAGCTCGCGTCGGCGGCCTTCAGCGCCGACGGCTCGCTGGTGGTCACGACCTCGCGCGACAACACCGTCCGGGTCTGGCCGATCCACCGCGCCCGCGACGAGGCGACGATCCTCCGCCAGCGCCAGCGGGCGGGCTGCGTCGCCTACGATCCCCGGGGCGCGTCGCTCCTCACCTGCGCCGGCGCCCGCGAGGTCCTCTGGTGGGACCCGAGCCGCCCGGGCGAGCCCCGCCGCCGCCTCAGCCACCGCGCCGAGGTGGTCGCCGCCGCCTTCGCGGCCGAGGGCGACGCGATCTTCACGGTCACCGGCGACGGCGCGGTCCACCGCCACGGCGACGACGGCCAGCACGCCGAGGTCGCGCCGGCCGGCGCCCACGAGCTCCGCCGGGCCGCCTACCTGCCGGCGAGCGGCGCCCTCCTCGGCGCCTCGCTGACCGAGCTCGCCTGGCTGCAGACGCCGGGACGCGACGAGGTGGTTCTCCGCGGCCACCGCGGGACCCTCCACGCCCTCGCCCTGAGCCCCGACGGCGCCCTCGCGGGGACCGGCGGCAGCGATCGCAGCGCCCGGATCTGGCGGGTCGATCACCCGGATCCGCCGACCGTGCTCGCGCCCCACTCCGGCCGGGTCACGGCGATCGCCTTCCGCCCCGGCGGCGGCGAGGTCGCGACCGCCTCGTGGGACAAGCGGATCCGTGTCTGGTCCGGCGAGGGCGCGCTCCGGGCGACCCTCACCGGCCACGAGGGCCCCGTCTGGGCGGTCGCCTACAGCCCCGACGGCCGGACGATCGCCAGCGCCTCCGAGGACGGCACCCTGCGGATCTGGGCGAGCGACGGCCGCGGCGAGCCGGTGGTCCTGCGGGGCCACGAGGGCCCGGTCCTCGCCGCCGCCTTCCGCCCCGACGGCCTGGCGATCGTCAGCGGTGGCGACGACGGGAGCGCCCGGATCTGGAACGGCGACTTCGACCCCGCGTCGCTCCAGCGCCGGCTCTGGCGGGCCTCGCCGGTCTGCCTCTCGACCCGCGAGCGGATCCGGCTCCTGGCCGAAGAGCCAGATGTAGCGGCCGCGGCCAGCGACGCCTGCGAGGCCGCGGCCCGGGAGCACGAGGCCGAGCGCTAGCCGGCGAGGCCGCGCGCCGCGGGCTCGTCCCCCTCGTGCGTGGGACGCGTGAGCCGCGACAAACGCGGACGGTGAGCGGGGCCGTCGGGCCGCCCTCGGTTGACCGCCCGACACCGACCGTGGCAGGCTCCGCCCCCTCGATTCGGCACCGACGGCAGGTCCTGCAGCGATGGCACCAAGCCGATGAGCCTCCACGACCAAGCGCCCGTCTTCAACAGGTCGCTGCTGCGTCAGCTCGCCGGTCGGATCGGCCGGATCCCGGCGGAGTGATGAGCCCGCTCGTCGCCCTCGCGTTGACCGCGGCCGGCGTCGCCTTCGTCGCGCTCGACGTCCGCTCGCTCCAGCGGAGCGGCGAGTACGAGAACCGGCCGGCGCGGGCGCTCAAGCTGCTGAGCGTCCTCCTCCTGACGCTCCTCGTCGTCGTCGACAACCCGCTCTTGCCCCGCCACCCCGCGATCGATCCGGCGCCGCTGCGGGTCGCGTTCGTGTTCACGCTCCTCGGCGACGTCGCCTTCCGCGTGATCGGCAAGTTCCTCCTCGGCGTCGGCCTCTTCGCCGTCGTCCAGCTGATCTACGCCTGGCGGCACGCCCACGGCCTCGAGCTCGACCTCGCCGATCTCGGCGCCTTCGCCTTCGCCGCGGCCCTCAGCGGGGGCGTCTACCTGAAGATGCACCCGGGCATGGGCGGGCGGGGCCTGCGGGCGCCGGTCGGGGCCTACATCGCGATCTGCGGCCTCGCCCTCTGGGCGGCGATCGTCCAGCACCTCCACGGCCGCTTCCCCGACGCCGTCGGGGCCCGGATCCTCGTCGGGACCGCGCTCTTCACCAGCTGTGACATCGCGATCGGCGCGCGGATCGTGCTCACGGGGCGGCGCAAGCAGGTGGCGGGGCTCATCGTCTGGGTCTTCTACCTGCCGGCGCTGGCGCTCCTGGCCTGGACGGCCCCCTAGGCGCTACTGCGGGATCGTGCAGGCGCAGGCGTCCTTGTCACCGTCCTCGGGCGCGAAGTCGTGGCAGTGGGTGCCGTACTCCTCGCAGAGCCAGGCGTGGCCGTTGCCGCAGACCGTCAGGCTCGCGTCCGAGTTGGGGATCCCGCCGCCCTTGAAGGGCGGCACCGCCTTGCCGACCGGGCCCGGCGGGACGACGATCGTCCCGTCCGGGGCGAGGATCGCCGCCTGCTGGTTCGTCGAGGAGAGGACCAGGAAGTTCTCCGAGCCGGCGATCAGGCTGACGCCGTCGGGGCGGCTGAGGCCGAGGGCGGCGAGATCGACCCGCCCGAGCTCGGTCTGGCCGTCGCGGGTCATCTTGACCATCTCCTCGGTCTGCCAGCTGATCACGTACATGTCGCCGTCGACGCCGATCGCCACGCCAGCGCAGACGCCGATCTTGAACTTCACGGTGTCGAGCTGGATCGCCTTGAGGGTCTCGAGGGTGATCGGATCGGCCTCGACCAGCCGGCAGCCCTGGTTTACCAGGAGCGCGACCTCGTTCACCTGGTCGTAGGAGCCGCCGTCGAGGCTCGGGAGCGCCTCCGGCGGCGCCATCACGTCGCCGATCGGCTCGCCGTCGATCGTGAAGCGCCGCCCCTCGCCGTAGAAGGAGAAGAAGACGATCTCCTTGGCGGCGATGTTGTAGAAGGACGCCTGGATCGTGTCGATGTCGACGAGGTCGATCGTCTTGACGTAGTTGAACGCGAGCGTGTCCTCGACGTCGGCGATCATGCACTTGCCGGGGTCGACCCCGGTGTCGGTGTCGGTGTCGGTGACGCCACCGCTGGTGTCGGCGCCGGTGCTCGCGGTCGCGGCCGAGGTCGAGGAGGTGCCCGTGCCCTCGCTCTCGGCGGCCGTCGATCCGCCGCCCGTCGACGAGGTGCCGCCTCCGCTCGACGACCCGCCGCCACTCCCGGTGTCCGAGCTCGCGGTCGACCCCGCGCCCGACGTCGTCGGCGCGCCGCTGGTCGAGAGGCCCGTGCTCGTCGGGCCGCTGGTCCCGCTCGAGGTCGAGTCGTCCCCGCAGGCGAAGAGGGCGAGCGTGAGGGTGAGGGCGCGCGTCCGGGTCATTGGAGCATCGTAGCCGCCGACCGTGACGCGCGGCGGGATTCGTCGACGCGCGACGACCCGGAGAGCGCGGACTCGCGCCCATCCCGGGTCGTCGTCAACGCTCGAGGCTAGCCGCGCCGGCGGCGACGCCAGAGCACGGGCAGGAGGAGCGCGAGCCCGCCGGCCGCCTCGCGGCCGCCGAGCCGGCAGCCGCTCTCGCCGACGCCGTCGCCGTAGCCGGGCGGCAGGGCCGAGCCCGCGGTCGCGGTCGCGTCGTCGCTGCCGGTGTCGCCGTTGCTCGCGCTCGCGTCGGTGTCCATCCCGCCGGTGGTCGGATCACCGCCGGTCCCGCTCCCCGAGTCGCTGGTCCCGCTCGCCGAGTCGGACGCCGACGCCGACGCCGAGTCGCTGCTCCCGGTGGTCGACGTCGAGGTGCTCGTCGACCCGCCCATCGCCTGGACCGAGACGTGGACGACCGCGCTCATCGTCTGGTTGTTGGCCGCGTCGAAGGCGACCGCCTGGAAGTCGTACTCCCCCGCCGGGATCATCGCCACCGACCAGGAGTAGGGCGGGCTCGAGTCGGTGCCGGAGGACGCCCCGTTGGTGTAGAGGTTGACCTTGGTGACGCCCTTGTCGTCGCTGGCGTCGACCGTGACCTCGAAGCTCGCGCCCGGCGCGAATTGGTCGCCCGGGTTCGGGTAGGTGATCGCCACCGTCGGCGGCCCGGTGTCCGGCGCGGAGGCGCCGAAGAAGCCGACCAGCTCCTGGTAGGAGTTCTGGTTGGAGCCGTTGCCGCAGTACTGCGCGTGCTGCTGGCCGCAGACGATCCCGTTGCCGCCGCCGTCGATGCCGATGCACTGATCGAGGAAGGCCGGGTCGCCGCCCGCGTTGTAGGGGTTCATGATGTCGTTCGGCTGGTTGACGTGCTCGAGGCCGAACGCGTGGGCGAGCTCCTGGCTGATCGTCGTCGCCTGGGTCGACGCCGGGAACTGGTCGTTCACGCTGTGGAAGGCGTAGACGATGTTGCTCTTCTGGCCGTCGTTGCAGTCGAGCGGGGCGATCCCGAGGACGCCGTTGGGGAGGCCGCCGCCCTTGCCCGGGCCGGTCATGCACATGTGGTAGGGGCCGCTCGCCGGGCGGACGTCGGTGACCAGGACGTTGAAGGGCGCCCAGTCGATCGTCACCGCCTGCAGGGTCGCGTCGCGCTTCGCCCCCTGGCCGTAGGCCGGGTAGTTGAAGTTCACGTACTGCGACGGCATCTGCGTGGTGTTGCTCGGCGCGTTGTCGTTGCCCGCCTTCAGGCTCGCGCCGTCGAAGTTGATGAAGAGGGTCCCGGAGGCGGCCGCGTCCGGCGGCGGCGGCTCGTCGCTGAGCTGCTCCGAGGTCACCGGGATCGGATCGGCGCGGTAGTAATCGCCAGCCGCGAGCTCCTCCGACGGCTCCGGCTCGACGCCTGCGTCGGCGGTCGCCGGCAAGAAGAGGAGCGCCGCCATCGGCAACGAGATCGACCAGGCAAGGTAATGCATCGTCATCGCCTCCGTCGCCGATCGATCGCCGCATGGCTGGATCGGGACAATCGACCCTAGACAGAGCAAGCCAGCAAGGCAAGCCCCCGCGGGCATTTTCGAGGCGGGGCCAACGCCCCCCAGAGGCCGCGAAGACCGCGCCGGAACATCGTATGCTTGTGCATCGATGGAGGTTCTCGTGGGCCCCAGCCAGCAGCCGGCCGCGTGAGAAGGCGCCGGCCACCGCCGCGTGCGGCCGCGACCGCTGGCACTACAATCCGCCGCGAGAACGGCGATGGCCCCCCTCCACGTGATCGTCATCGGCAGCGGCGTCGCCGGCCTGAGCTGCGCGCGGCTCCTCCAGGAGGCCGGCCACCGCGTCGAGATCTGGGCCCGCGAGCGGCCGCCGCGGACCACCTCCAACGTCGCCGCCGCCTTCTGGTACCCCTACCGGGTCTCGCCCGCCGATCGGGTCCACGCCTGGGCGCGCGCCTCGTTCGCCGCCTTCGAGCGCCTCCTGCCGATCGCCGAGGCCGGGATCCTCCGGCGTGAGGCGCTCGAGCTCCTCGCCGGGCCGGTCGAGCCGTCGTGGGCCGCCCTCCTGCCGAAGAGCCGCCCAGCCCGCAGCGACGAGCTCCCCGCCGGCCATCGCTTCGGGCAGATCTTCGAGTCGCTGGTGGTCGAGACCCCGCGCTACATCCCCTGGCTCTGCGACGCCTTCCTCGCCGCCGGCGGGACGCTCGTCGAGCGCGCGCTCGGCGGGATCGACGAGGCGCTGGCCGCCGCCGACGCGGTCTTTCTCTGCGCCGGCCTCGGCGCCCGCGAGCTCGCGCCGGACCCGAGCGTCAGCCCGGTCCGCGGCCAGATCCTCCGGGTCCGAAACCCGGGCCTCGATCGGGTGATCGTCGACGAGCACGGCGAGGGCGCGATCACCTACGTCGTCCCGCGGGCGCAGGACGTGATCCTCGGCGGCACCTCCGACGAGGGCGACGAGCGACTCGCCGCCGATCCGGCCGCGACCGCGGCGATCCTCGAGCGCTGCGTCGCCCTCGAGCCCCGCCTCCGGGACGCGCCGCTCCTCGAGGTGCTGGTCGGCCTCCGCCCCTGCCGCCCGACCGTCCGGGTCGAGCGCGAGGAGCGAGGCGGCACCCCGCTGATCCACAACTATGGCCACGGCGGCGCCGGGATCACGCTCTCGTGGGGCTGCGCCGCCGAGGCGGTCGGGCTCCTCTAGCGAGCTACCAGAGCCCCGGGATCAGGCGATAGCGCACGCGATCCGCGTACGCGCGATAGCCCGGCAGCTCCGCCTGCAGCGTCCGGTCCTCGAGCGCCGTGCGGAGGAGCGCGACGGCGAGGGCGATCGCCGAGCCGACGAAGGCCCACCCCGAGTCCAGCGTCAGCGGGATCCCGACCAGCGCGAGGAGGTTGCCGGCGTAGCCCGGGTGGCGGACGAGGCGGTAGGGACCGCGAACCCGTACCCCAGCGCGCAGAGGACCAGCCCGACGGCGTTCACCGAGGTCGAGAGCGGCGCGGTCCAGCCGAAGCGGTGATCGATCGCGGAGACGATCACCGGGAGGTAGAGGATGGTGAAGCCCATGAGCGGCGCGAGCACCCGGTCCCAGGCCTTCACCTCCTGGCCGCGCCCGAACCTCATCCGCTCCGCCTGCAGGCCCGGGTGGCGGCGATCCGCCCACACGCGCCCGCCGATGCCGGCGACGTGGACCACCAGCGAGAAGGTCCAGGCCTGCCACCAGCCCGGATCACCCCCGCCCGCGACGAGGATCAGCGGGATGATCAGGTAGGCGGCGACGACGATGAGCCAGCGCGCGTTCATGTCCCTCACACCTTGATCGTCGCCCACTTCCCGCCGCGCCAGAGGCCCGCGAAAATAGCCGCCTGGACCGCGCGGTAGCCGGCGTTCGCCAGCCAGACGCCGACCAGCCCGTAGCCGAGGGTCGGGCCGATCACGAAGGCCGCCGGCAGGAAGCAGAGCCACTGCATGATCACCGAGACGACCATCACCCGGCGGGTGTCGCCGGCGCCGATCAGCGCGTTGAGGAGGACCGCGCCGAGGCCCTCGACCGCGATCGTCGCGCCGCTGATCTGGAGCGGCATGCGGGCGACCTCGATGACGTGGGGCTCGTGGATGAAGATCGCCAGGATCGCGTCGGGGACCAGGAGCATCGGCAGACCGAGCGAGCCGAGGAGGATCACGCCGACCTGGACCACGTCCCAGCCCCAGCGCCGGGCCTCGTCGGGCTCGCCGCGGCCGAGCGCCTGACCGACCAGCGAGGCCGCGACGATCCCGAGGCCGAGCCCCGGCAGGAGCGCGACCATCGTCACGTTGAGGAGGACGTTGACCGCGCCGAGCTCGTCGGTGCCGACCTTGCCGACGATCCAGGCGAGCGCGGTCATCCCGGCGGCGAAGAAGAGCTGCTGGATCCCGGAGGGAACCGAGAGGCGGAGCATCGAGCGGAGGGTCTCGCGGCTCGGGATCCCGCGGAGGAAGCCGGCCTCACCGGCGTAGCGGCGGCCGAGGAAGACGTAGTAGAGGGTGCCGATCCAGAGCGAGCAGGTGGTGCCGATCCCCGCGCCGGTGGCCCCGAGCGCCGGCATCCCGAGGTGCCCGAAGATCAGCACCCAGTTGAGGAAGATGTTGACCGCGTGCATCACCAGGAGGGTGCGCAGGTAGAGCCCGGAGCGGTTGACCCCGTTCCAGTAGCCGCGGAACGCGAAGTTCATGCCGACGGCGACGAGCGCGAAGATCCGCGCCTTCCAGTAGGGGATCCCGATCGCCGAGACCTCGGGGTCCGAGCTCAGGAAGTCGAAGATCATCGGCGAGAGGAACCACATCAGGACCGCGACCGGGACCCCGAGGCAGAGCGCGAGGAGGAGGCCGCCGTTGAGCGGCACCGCCATCTCATCGCGCCTCCCCTCGCCGAGGCGGCGGGCCGCCATCGCCTGGACGCCGGCCCCCAGGGCCATGATGAAGGCCTGCGACATGAAGGTGGCGAAGGAGGCCATGCCGACCGCGGCCAGCGAGGCCGCGCCGAGGGTGCCGACCATCGCCGTGTCGACCAGGTTGAGGATGTTCTGCGAGATCATCCCGCCGACGACCGGCAGCGCGAGGGTGATGATCTTGCGGGTGCGGGCGCGATCCACGGCGGAGGTCTCTAGAACCTGACCCTTCGGACAGGGTGAACGGAGCCGCGCGGCCGCGCGGCGCGGCGGCGGAGTTGAGTGGGGGCGGGCTCCATCGGCTCCTGAGCTAGAAGGCGTCGGCCCGCGCCCGCGCCCAGGCGGCGGCGTAGCGGGGCGGCGCCTCGCCGAGGATCGCCCCGGGCGAGACCTCGCCGTAGAGGTCAGCGAGGGAGATCACCCGGTTGTCGCCGATCCGGCGGTGGATCATCTGGGCGCTGAGATCGGCGGGGGTGTGGCAGCCGGCGGCGCCGATGATGTCGAGGAAGTTGCGGACCGTCCCCTTCTGGAAGTTGGTCACCCGCTTGCGCTTGTCGGCGACCACCAGGCCGCCGTAGAGGAGCGGGTCCTGGGTGGCGACGCCGGCCGGGCAGGTGTTGTTGTTGCAGCGCAGCGCCTGGATGCAGCCGAGCGAGAACATCATCCCGCGGGCGGAGTAGCAGAGATCCGCGCCGAGGGCGATCCGCACCGCCATGTCGAAGCCGTCGAGGACCCGACCGGAGGCGATGATCTTGATCCGGTCGCGGAGGCCGATCCCGACCAGGGCGCCGTGGACGAAGGTGAGGCCGTCGAAGAGCGGCCAGCCGACCCCGTTGGTGAACTCGAGGGGCGCCGCCCCGGTCCCCCCCTCGCCGCCGTCGACGGCGATGTAGTCCGGGGTGATCCCGGTCTCGAGCATCGCCTTGCAGACCCCGAGGAAGTCGCGCGGGTTGCCGACGCAGAGCTTGAAGCCGACCGGCTTGCCGCCGCTCAGCTCGCGGAGCTTGGCGACGAACTCGAGGAGCCCCCGCGGGGTCGAGAAGGTGGTGTGGGCCGGCGGCGAGAGGACGTCCTGGCCGAGCTGCACCAGGCGGATCTTGGCGATCTCCGGGGTCACCTTGGCGGCCGGCAGGATCCCGCCGTGGCCGGGCTTGGCCCCCTGCGAGAGCTTGATCTCGATCATCTTGACGACGTCGAGCTTGGCCCGCTCGGCGAAGGCGTCGGGATCAAAGGTGCCGTCCGGCCGCCGGCAGCCGAAGTAGCCGGTGCCGATCTGCCAGATGATGTCGCCGCCCGGCTCGAGGTGGTAGGGGCTGAGGCCGCCCTCGCCGGTGTTGTGGGCGAAGCCGCCGTCGCGGGCGCCGCCGTTGAGCGCCCGGATCGCCGCCGGTGAGAGCGAGCCGAAGCTCATCGCCGAGATGTTGAGGAGGGCGGCGTCGTAGGGCTTGGTGCAGGCGGGACCGCCGATCCGCACCCGCGGCACGTCGTGGATGTGGATCGGCGCCAGCGAGTGATCGATCCAGGTGTAGCCCTCGGCGTAGACGTCGTGGCGGGTCCCGAAGGGGACCGTGTCGAGCTCGCCCTTCGCCCGCTGGTAGACCACCGAGCGCTGCTCGCGGCTGAAGGGCGTGCCGTTGGTGTCGGTCTCGATGAAGTACTGGTGCATCTCCGGTCGGATCGACTCGAAGAAGTAGCGGAGCCGACCGAGCACCGGGAAGTTGCGGCGGATCGCGTGGTGGGTCTGGAAGAGATCGATCACCCCGAGGAGGACGACCGGCGCCACCAGGGCCCAGGTGAGGTAGCCGAGCGGCCAGATCACCGTCAGCGTGGTGGCGAGGGCGATCGCGACGATCGCGAGGAAGACGAAGATCCGGCGGACCATGGGCCTGGGGCAAGAGTAGCGGATGACGCCGCCCGCGGTCGCGGGCGAGCGACGGCGGCAGGGCGGCGGCAGGGCGGCGACCGGGCGGCGACCGGGCGGCGACCGGCGGCCGACCGGGGCCTTGTCGCCCCCCTCCCGGCCGGCGAAGATGGGCGCGAGCGAGCCCCGGGCCCCCGAAAAAAAAATCTCGGGGCGGGCGACACCCCGGCCGCGTTCGCTGACAGATCCCCGAGGAGCCCCCCCGACGTGCGCGCTGCAGAGACCGAGAGCCGCGATCTCCTCCGTCGCGCCGCCGCCGGCGACGATCAGGCCCTCACCCGCCTCTACGAGGACCACGTGGATGGCCTCTACGCCTTCGTCTTCGCCCGCGTCGGCCGCGACCCCAGCCTCGCCGAGGACGTCGTCCAGGAGACCTTCCTGCGGGCGCTGGGGCGCACCGCCGCCTACGACCCCACGCGCGGGAGCCTGGCGGTCTGGCTCTGCTGGCTCGCGCGCAACGCGATCCGCGACGGCGTCCGCGACCACCGGCGCGGCGACGCGCTCGCGGCGAGCTGGGCGAGCGTCGACGCGACCATGGCCCAGCTCTTCCAGGGCCTCGACCCGCGGCCGCTCAGCGACGAGCTCCTCGCCCGGGCCGAGACCCGCGAGCTGGTGAGCGCGGCGATCGCCAACCTCCCCGCCCGCTACCGCGACGCGCTCACCCGAAAATATGTCCTTGAGGACAGCTTATCCGGGATCGCCGGCACCCTTGCGATCACCGAGGAGGCCGCGAAGTCGCTCCTCGCCCGGGCGCGGCGGGCGTTCCGCGCGACCTTTGAGGCGCTGGTCGCCAGCGATCCCGGCGCGGCCCCGGCCGCGACCGCGCGGGTGACCCGGGAGGCAGCCGATGTCTGAGCACGACCACGACCCCGAGCGCGCCCTCGACCAGCTCCTCGCCAAGGCCGAGGCCCCGCCGACCATCGACCCCGCCGCCCGCGCGCGGATCCTCGGACGCCTCCGCGAGGCGGTCGCCGCCCCGGCGAGCGCCGACGCGGACGCGGGCGCCGACGCGATCCACGCGGCCGGCGCGGACGCGGGCGCCCTGCCCTCGGCGACCCGCGGCGATCGCACCCGCGCCTCGTCGTCGCGCGGCGAGCCCGAGGCCGAGCGCCAGCCCCTCCCGCTCCGCCGCCGCCGCTGGTCGCCCCTCGGCCTCGGCCTCGCGCTCGCGGCCTGCCTGGCGCTGCTCTGGGCGGGATCGCGCGTGCTCGAGGAGCGCCGCCGGGCGCCCGCCGAGGCGGAGGTGATCGCCAGCCACCGCAACGACGGCGACCGGCCGACCACGGTCGCGCTCAGCGACGGCAGCCTCCTCTGGCTGCGCCCGGGCGCGGCCCTCGACGAGCTCGGCCGCCGCCAGCTCCGGCTCATCGAGGGCGAGGCGGTGATCCAGGTCGCCGCCGACCGCACGCCCTTCACCGTCGTCACGCCCCACGGCAGCGCCACCGCCCGCGGCGAGGTGCTCCTCCGCGGCGAGGCGGCGTCGACCCTGGTCGCGGTGATCCGCGGCCACGCCGAGGTCGATGAGCCGGGCGGTCGCGCGAGCCTCCGCGCCGGCGAGCAGGCGACCTTCTCGGGCCCGGGCGCCCCCGAGATCGCGGTCGCCCCCCGCCTCACCCACCTCCTCGCCTGGGCGCGGCCGCTGATCGAGCGCGGCGGCCCGGCCCCCGGCGCCGTCCGCCGCGGCAACCTCCTCGCCCGCGATCCCTGGTGGGCCGGCGAGTGGCCGATGCCGATCCGCCGCCTCGACGTCGACGTCGTGATCGACGGCGGGGTCGCCCGCACGACGATCGATCAGACCTTCTTCAACCCCTCGCTGCGGACCCTCGAGGGGGTCTACACCTTCCCGCTGCCGGCCGACGCGGCGATCTCGCGGATGGCGATGTACGTCGACGGCAAGCTCCAGGAGGCGGGGATCGTCGAGCGCCAGGAGGGGCGGCAGATCTACGAGTCGATCGTCTACCAGCGCCGCGACCCCGCGCTCCTCGAGCAGATGCAGGGCAACGAGCTCCGCCTCCGGATCTTCCCGCTGCCGGCCCGGCAGGAGAAGCGGATCTTCCTCTCCTACACCCAGCCGCTCGCCGGCCTCTACGGCGACCAGAGCCTGCGGGTGCCGATCCCCGAGGTCGACGCGCCGGTCGCCGAGGTCAACGTCCGGGTGCGGGTCGCCGGCGGCGGGTCGTGGACGATCACCTCGGCCTCGCACCCGCTCGCGCTGAGCAGCGAGGGCGACGATCGCCTCGCGCGGTGGCGCGGCGAGGACGTGGTGATCGGCGACGATCTCCTCCTCCAGCTCAAACCCGAGGTCGCGCCGGCGCCGGTCGACGCCGCCCGCGACGGCGATCGCTGGCTCCTCCGCGCGCGCCCCGAGCTCGGCGCCGCCTCGCGTCCCCGGCCGCGGCGCTGGATCATCCTCTACGACACCTCGGCGTCGCGCGACGTCGGCGAGCTCGCGGCCCAGGAGCGCCTCCTCGTCCACCTCCTGCGGGCGATCGACGGCGAGGATCGCTTCACCGTGATCGCCTTCGACACGACCCTGCGCGAGCTCGGCGAGCTCCGCCCGGTCGGCCAGGTCGATCCCGAGGTGGTCCGCGCCTTCGCCCGCGCCCAGGGGATCGGCCACGTCGGCGCCACCGACCTCGCGGCCGCCCTCGAGCGGGCCTCGGCGATCGCCACCGACCCGCCGATGAACGACGAGGAGGCGGTGATCCTCTACCTCGGCGACGGCCTCGCCGACGGCCCCGAGCACGACGCCCGCCGCCTCCTGCCGGCGCTCGAGGGCGCGGCCTCCTTCGTCGCCGTCGGCCTCGGCGAGCCGGTCGACGAGGCCCGCCTGCGGGCGCTCGCCGACGCGAGCGGCGGCGCGGTCGCGCTGATCGACGCCGGCGAGGACCTCGCGTGGGGGGCCCGCGATCTGATCGCAACGCTCGCTACCCCGCGGGTCGTCGGCCTCGAGGCGACGCTCCTGGGCGCCGACGGTGCGCCGCTCGCCGGCGCCGCCGTCGACCTCGCGAGCACCAGCCTCGCCGACGGCGAGGATCTCCTCCTCACCGCCACGAGCGCGGCCGCGCCGGCGGCGATCGAGCTCCGCGGGACCCTCGAGGGCCGGCCCTTCCAGCAGCGCCTGAAGATCGCCGCCGTCCGCGAGGACGCCGGCCAGGTCGCGCCGATCTGGGCGAAGGCGCGGGTCGCCGCCCTCCTCCGCGACGATCCCGAGGCCCACAAGGCGGAGATCACCGCCCTCGGCCTCGAGCACTTCCTGGTCACCCCCTTCACCTCGCTCCTGGTCCTCGAGGACGAGGCGATGGCCCGCCGCTTCCACCTCCGGCTCCCGAAGAAGGACGGCTGGGCGGCCTACGAGGCGCCGGCGGCGATCCCGGTGGTCGTCGAGCCGCTCGACCAGCTCGGCGCCCCGCGGCGCGGGACCTTCGTCCACCGCCGCGCGCCCGAGCTCCTCGAGCACGGCCCCGGCTCGTACGCCGAGGAGAGCGGCTGGTGGGGGCTCCGCGAGGGCGACGTGATCGGCTTCGGCGGCTTCGGCGGCCGCGGCAACCTCGGCCTCCGGGGCTTCGGCCGGGGCGGCGGCGGCTCGCTCAACGGCCTGAGCTTCGCCACGGCGATTCCGGACGGCAGCGTCGGCGTCTCCTCGCTGGCCCTCGCGGGCGAGGACGCGGAGGCGGCTGGCGCTTCGGACATCTCGACCGGCGCGTCGCTGCACGCCGAGCCCACCCGCTGGACCCGCGCCGGCGAGGCCCGCGAGCGCCGCTCGAGCGGCCGCGCGCACCAGCGCCAGCAGGCCTTCGGCCTGGTCGGCGGGGTGATCACCCGCGGCTGGGCGGGCTCGTGGCCGGTGGTCGCGCCGATGCAGCCCTGGCCGCGGGCGTGGAGCTACACCGGCGATCCTCGCCTCGACGATCTCAGCGCGCTCGTCCCCGCCCTCTTCGAGGACGAGCTCGACGGCGCCCGCGAGCGCCTCCTCGCCGCCAGCGCCCGCGGCCGCGATCGGGCGGCCGCGCTCCCGCCCCGCGCCCGCGAGCTCCTGACCCGCGCCCGCGAGGTCGCGCCGACCGGCGTCTTCCAGCCGCGGCTGGCGAACGAGGCGATCGAGGTCGGCGCCGGCGGCCGCCTCCGCCAGGCCCGGACGATCGCCGGCTACCTCCGCGAGGAGGTGGTCTTCGACGGCCGCGATCTCACCGCCGTCTACGCCGATCTCGACCTCGCGGTCCGCCGCGACCTCGCCGGCGCCGCCGCCCTCCTCTACGACCGCCTGGCGCCCTGGCTCCTCGACACCCCCGAGGCGATCGCGGCCCTCTACGACGTCGAGGTGATCGACGAGAGCCACCTCCGCCTCCGCCTCCCCGGCGCCGCCCCGACCAGCGAGCTCGCGGCGTCGATCGAGCTCGGCTTCGACGAGGAGGGGCGCCTGGCGACGATCACCCGCCGCCGCGGCGACGCCGTCCTCTCGTCCCGCGTGATCGTCTACCGCGGCGCCGACGTCGAGATCCGCGAGCGTGACCGCGACGAGCTCTACCGCCGCCTCGGCGACGCCGCCCAGCCCTTCGCGCCGGCGACCAGCGTGGTCGTCGACGTCCCCTACGCGAGCCAGGAGGAGCTCCGCGAGGCCCACGAGGCCGCCGCCCCCGGCACCCCGGCGCGCCGCCGCGCGCTCCATCAGCGCCTCGCCGCCCTGCGGGCGCTCGAGCGACCGGCCGAGCCGGCGCTCGTCGCCGAGCTCCTCCAGGCGGGCCCGCCGACCCGCGGCGAGCTCGTCCTCGCCTCCAGCGGCGTCCGCGGCCTGAGCCCCGCGCTCTGGAAGACCCTCGCCAAGGGCCTCGATCGCCGCGATCCGGTCGCCGCCTACGTCCTGGCGATCCGCGCGGGAGGTCGCGCCTTCCGCGAGCTCGCCCGCGCCCACGAGGGCACTCTACCTGGCTTTTTGGCCAGCTACCGCGCGCTCCTGGCGGAGGCCGAGCGCCCGCGCCTGGGCAAGGAGGCGGCCGCCGATCTCAAGCGCTTCGTCGAGGAGCACGGCGTCGACCACCCGACCCTCGCCTACATCGCCACCTGGCGGATCGCCCAGGCCTTCGGCTGGCGTCAACCGGCCGACGCGGCCGCCGCGTGGCTGACCCTCGCCGACGAGGTCCCGGCCTGGCGCAGCGTCGCGCTCCACGCCGCCGGCACCGCCCGCTACCAGCACGGCGACGGCGCGGCCGCGGCCGACGTCTTCGTCCGCCTCTTCGAGCGCTTCGACGACGAGTCGCCGCCGGTGGTCGACTGGACGGTCCGCCAGGCGATCGAGCGCCAGCGCGGCGAGGCGACCTGGCACCTCCTCTGGGGCCGCTGGCGGGGCGAGGTCGAGGAGCGCAGCGATCCGGCCCAGCTCCTCGCCTTCGTCAACGCCGCCCTCCGCCTCGGCGACGGCGACGCGCTCCACCGGGTGCTGGCGCGGGCGAGCCTCACCAAGGTCGATCTGCCGACCGGCCTGGCGATCGTCGAGAGCCTCCTCGCCGCCAACATGGCCGCCGAGGTCCGGCCGATCCTCCGCCACCTCCGGAGCCTCGCGCCGGATGATCCCGACGTGCTCCTGGTCTCCTCCGAGGTCGCCGAGGCGCTCGGTGATCTCACCCAGGCCGCGACCTCGCTCGAGCGGGCGATCGAGAGCCCGAAGATCGACGACCTCGCCGAACTCCGCCGCCTCTATCGCCACGCCTTCCAGCTCCGCGCGCGCCTCAGCCAGGCGAGCGCCGAGCCCAAGGCGACCGGCCAGGCGCTCGACGCCGCCCTGGCGATCGCCGCCCGCTGGCGCCGCGAGGACCCCGACAACCCGGAGATCGACGAGCTCACGGCCGATCTCCTCTTCGCCCAGGAGCGCCCGGAGGAGGCCTGGCGCCACCTCTCGAGCATCGTCGAGCGCCACCCCGACGAGGGCTCAGCCCACGCCCGGGTCGCCGAGCGCCTCGCCCGCGAGGGCGATCTCAAGGGCGCCGAGCGCTCGATCTCCCAGGCGATCGCCGCCGAGCCGACCGACCCGACCTGGCTCCTCCGCCGGGCCCAGCACCGGGTCGCCGCCGACGACATCGAGGGGGCGCAGCGCGACCTCAAGGCGATCGCCGCCGGCAAGTGGCAGGATCGCTTCGCCTCGGTCACCTACGAGGCGAAGGGGCTCCGCGAGCACCTCGCCACCCTCGCTCGCGACTAGCCGTGGGGATGGGCGCGGGGACGACCTGTCCGGATAGACAGGTCATCCCACGACCTCACTGCGGGTTGATGACCTTGAGCCGGAGCCCGCCCGGGTAGGCGTAGGAGGTCACGTTGGTGTAGCCGACCTGGTAGACGCCGAAGGCCTCGTCGCTCTCCGCGAGGTGGGCGCCCTCGGGGATCGACCAGTCGGCGATCTCGTAGTCGCCGAGCGCGTAGTAGCCGGTGACCACGACCCCGTCGACCATCACGTCGGCGCCGCCCTTCTTGCGGACGATCTGGGCGTAGTTCTTCGAGTAGCCGGTGCCGGTGACGAAGGCGTAGCGGGTGAGGAACTGCTCGACCGGGACCATCTGGTAGGAGGCCGGATCGCCGGTCCCGGCGCCGCCGTTCTGGCCGGCGAGGTACTGGACCGGCATGAAGGGCCCGTCGCCCGAGAAGATCACGCTCTGCTTGGTGTTGAACTCGTAGAACTTGCCCTTGTCGAGCACCACCGGGAACCCGGGCTGCGGCGGATCGGTGCTGACGGTCACCCCGTCGTCGCCGCCGTAGACCCGCCAGTAGAAGCTCTCGCTCCCGCGGGTCGGCGCGTGGGCGCCGACGTAGGTCTCGCCCCAGTAGTCGAGCGGGATCATCTGCTCCTCGATGTGATCGCAGAAGGTCACGCCGTTGGGGACGTTGACGCACTGGACCGCGCCGACCACCCAGGCCGGCTTCGAGGTCGATATCACCATCCCCGAGAGGTCGGCCTGGCCCGACGAGATCTGGAGGAGGTCGTAGTCGCCGATCGTCACCATCCCGGTCTGGTTGGCGGCGACCGCGGGGACGCCGTTGCCGGCCTGGGTCGCCACCGGCGGCGTCCAGGTCACCTGGGTGTCGTCCTCGAGGCCGATGACGTTCACGTAGGCCGGGTTGTTGGAGATGTTCGGCGCGTAGGCGGCGACGATGAAGTTCTGCCGCTGCGCGTGATCGGGGAGGAGCATCGACGAGTCGTTGTGGGCCTCGGCCTTGATCGGCGAGTGGAGGTAGGCGACCACCGGCACGTCGGAGACCACCTTGAAGGTCGAGTCGGGGCGGAGGACGCTGACCGGCCCCGGCTGCGGCGGCATCGTCAGGTCGAAGACGTGGCTCTTGCCGGGCATCACCTGGATCGGCCCGGAGACCACGTTGCCGTTGTAGTAGAGGGTGACCGACGCGGTCAGGGTCTCGGAGACGTTGCCGACCGCGAGCGCGCTCGGCTCCTCCTTGAAGTTCTGCATCTTGTTCGCCCGGAAGACGCAGCCGACGCTGCTGGCGTCGACCTTGATCAGCTCGCAGAGCTCGGTGCACTCGCCCGCGCCGCCGCATTGCTGGGTCATCCCGCAGGCGACCGGATCGCCGTAGCTCTGGCCGTCGTCGGCGCAGACCTTGTAGGCGTCGGGGCCGTCGCAGACCTGCTCGCCCGGGGTGCAGAGCTGATCGACGCACTGGCCGTCCTGGCAGACGCCGAACTCACAGTCCATCGCCTCGTAGCCCGAGCAGTCGTCGAGGCAGATCACGACCTTGTCGCCCTCGCAGCCCATCGTCGAGCCCGGCGAGCACACGCAATCGACCCCGGTGGTCGAGGTGCCGTCGCTCTCGCTCGAGCTCACCTGGCCGGTGCTGCCGGTGCTCCCCGTGGTCGCCGACGCGCTGCCGCTGCCGCTGCTCCCCGAGCCCGAGTCGCTGGTCGACGCCGTCGTCGTCCCGCTGGTCCCGCTCGTGCTCGCGGTCGCGCTCGCGCTCGCGGTCGCGCTCGCGCTCCCGGTGCCGGTCTCGCTCGCGCCGGTGTCGCCCGAGTCGCCCGAGCAGGCGAGGCCGAGGCTGAGACCGAGGAGCGGGATCAAAGAGAAGGAGCCGGGACGCGCGACAATGCTCATCGGGCGACTATCCCCGCCGACGGGGGGCCCAGCAAGCGCTTTTGCAGCGGGCTCGGGGCTCGGCTCAGCGGACGGCGGCGACGACGGCCGTCGGCGCGTCGACCTGCACATCGACCGGCGCCTCGACGGCCGGCCGGGCGAGGCGGGCCCGCCGGACCACCGTCACCTCGGGGGTCGCCGCGACGATCGGGGCCTGCTGGGCGAGGCGAGCCCGCCGGACCACCTTCACCGCGGGCGCCGGCCGGGCGAGGCGGGCTCGCCGGAGCACCGTCACCTCGGGGGTGGGTGCCGGCGCGCTCGCCTCGAGGACCGGCGCCGCCTCGCGGGCGAGCGGCTCCGCGGCCTGGGCGAGCGACGGCGCGAAGAGACCCAACGCAGCCGCCAGGGGGAGGAGGGTGGCGGTGGAGTGGAGGAGCGCGCGCATCGTGGACCGGGCCTTCTCGCTCTTGGGGTCGATCAACCCCGCAGGCAAAGAAACTCTCCCACATGTACTCCCATGTGCCAAGGGGTGCCTGGAGGTGCAAATAGGTCCTTCACGCACACACGAGTGTAAATTCCCGCAGGCCGCCCGCCGGCCCCGGGGCCGCGTGCGCTGGGGGCCTGAGGCACCGCACGCGCGCCGCTCAGTTGACCGCGTAGGGCGTCGAGAGGCGGAAGGTCGCGATCTCGGCTTCGAAGGTCTCCCCCTCCTCGGTGAGCATCTGATAGGTGCCCTGCATCGAGCCGAAGGGGGTCGTGAGCGGACAGAAGGAGGTGTACTCGAAGCTCTCGCCGGGCGGCAGGACCGGCTGGACGCCGACCACCCCCGGGCCGCGGACCTCCTCGACCTCGCCGTGGGCGTCGGTGATCACCCAGTGGCGGCTGATCAGCTGGACGGTGTCCTCGCCCTCGTTGGCGATCTCGATGGTGTAGACGAAGAGCCAGCGCTCGGGCGGCTGGGAGTGGTCGGGGGAGTAGCGCGAGCGGACGCGGACGCGGATCCCTCGGGTCGTGGCCTCGGAGCTCATCGGCGAAGAACGCGGATAGCCAAGGCCGCCCGCGCCGTCAAGCGCTCGCGGCTACTTGCAGGCGGCGGCCTGGTCCTCGCAGCCCGGCGGCTTCGGCGAGATCAGCGAGAGGCCGATGCAGGCGAGGCACTCCTGGCTCATCGGATCGGTGCAGGAGCCGTTGGAGAAGCACTGCTGGCCGATGCAGAGGCCGAGCTCGAGCGCCTTCTGCCCCTCCTCCGGCGAGAGGCCGGTGGCGCAATCCTGGAAGCAGGCGGGGTCGGCCGTCACCGCGCAGAGGCCGATGCACTCGAGGATGTCGCGGCAGGTCTTCGGGGGCTCGGGGTCACCAGTGGTCCCGGTCGACGTCGAGGTCGACGTCGAGGTCGACGTCGACGTGGTCTCGTCGCCGGTCGAGCTCGTGGAGGAGCTCCCGGTCGAGGTCGAGGTCCCGGTCTCGCTCTCCTGCTGCTGGAGATCGGAGTTGCAGCCGGGGAGCGCGAGGCCCCCGACGAGCGCCAAAATCAGCGTCCACCGAGACGACATCGGCGTCGACCATAGCAGATTGCCGGGGACGGCCCCGGCGAATTGTCGGCCCCCAGGTGCGGGGCTCGCCCGGGGCTCACCCGGGTCTCGCTCGGTTGTGGCTCCAGCTTGTCGGCCGCCGCGCGCTTGCTATCCTCCCGGGCCACGAGGTGCCGATGAGCGTCGACGAAGTGCGCGAGAAGATCACCGCGATGATCGCCAGCGACCGGGTGGTCCTCTTCATGAAGGGGACCCGCTTTCAGCCGCAGTGCGGCTTCTCGGCGACCGTCGTCGGCATCCTCGACGGCCTGGTCCCGAGCTACACCACGGTCAACGTCCTCGCCGATCCGCTGATCCGCGAGGGGATCAAGGAATTCTCGGCCTGGCCGACGATCCCCCAGCTCTACGTCGACGGCAACTTCGTCGGCGGCTGCGACATCGTCCGCGAGATGGAGGCGAGCGGCGAGCTCCACGGCGTCCTCGGGGCCGACCAGGCCCCCGTCAAGGCGCCCGCGGTCAAGGTCTCCGAGCGCGCCCTGGCGACCCTCCGCGAGGTCGCCCAGGAGACCGGCGAGTCGACGATCCGCGTCCGGATCTCGCCGCGCTACCACCACGACCTCGCCTTCGAGGAGGAGGAGCCCGGCGACCTCGCGGTCGACCTCGAGGGGATCCGCCTGGTCTTCGATCGCATGAGCGCGGTCCGGGCCGAGGGGATGAGCATCGACTTCGTCGAGCAGGGGCCGAGCTCGGGCTTCAAGATCGACAACCCGAACGCGCCGCCGAGCGTCAAGCAGATCAGCGCCCGCCAGCTCCGCGAGCGCCTCGACGCCGGCGCCGGCGAGCTCCTCCTCATCGACGTCCGGACCCCGCAGGAGCGCGAGATCGCGACGATCGCCGGGGCCCGGCCCTTCGACGACGAGACCCAGGCGCTCCTCGAGACCCTCGATCGCAAGACCCCGCTGATCTTCCACTGCCACCACGGGATGCGGAGCCAGCGGGCCGCCGAGTACTTCCTCTCCCAGGGCTTCGTCGACGTCTCGAACCTCCAGGGGGGGATCGACGCCTGGTCGGTCGAGGTCGATCCGGCGGTGCCGCGCTACTAGTGCCGGGAGAGGCGGACGATCTCACGCTCCGTCACCCGGCGGACGCTCACACGGCCGCGCGCGCGACCCTCAGGGCGCACGACCTGCCCTTGACCGCCGCCCGGGGGCTGGCTAGCGTTGCGCCGCAATGCGTCGCCAAGGCTCCACGCCCGCCGCCTCCCCCGCTCGCCGGCTCGCCGGCGCCCTCCTGGCGCTCGCGCTCGCGGGCGGCCCCGTGGCCTGCAAGGCGCCCTGCGACGAGCTCCGCGACTTCGTCTGCGACGGCCGCGGCGAGGACTACTGCAAGCAGGTCGACGGCTTCCTCGCCGAGCATCAGGTCGACGCCCAGGGCGCCCCCCTCAGCGGCCCCGCCCGCGAGGAGTCCTGCCGCTACATCATGAGCAACGTCGAGATCCAGCACGCCTACCGCTTCAAGGCCCGCGAGAAGCTCCTCGGCGAGCCCTACTGGCAGGTGCTCAAGAACATGAAGCCGGACGAGCGCGAGCGCTGGAAGAAGGACCACGGGATCGTCGACAACGCGCCGATCGCCAAGGGCGCGCAGGCCGACGACCTCCCGGCCGACGCCCCCAACGATCCGCAGGCGCAGGACGCCCCCAAGGACGAGTAGCCCCGCCGGCCCCTCAGGGCGCCGGCGGGATCTTCCCGAGGGTCCGCCGCAGATCGGGGATCGTCGCGCTCGCCATCGCCGCCAGGAGCTCGTCGATCGAGTCGGCCGCGTGGAGGATCCCGCGGTGCGGCCCGCGGATGAAGCCGCGGCTGGCCGCGTGATCGACGAAGCGGAGGAGGTGGTCGAAGTAGCCGGCGACGTTGAGGATCCCGACCGGCTTCTGGTGGTAGCCGAGCTGCGTCCAGGTGGTCACCTCGAAGAGCTCGTCGAGGGTGCCGAAGCCCCCCGGCAGGGCGATGAAGGCGTCGGCGAGCTGGGCCATCACCATCTTGCGGGCGTGCATCGAGTCGACGACGAAGAGCTCGGTGAGCCGGCCGTGGGCCACCTCGAGCTCCTGGAGCTTGTGCGGGATCACCCCGTAGACCTCGCCGCCCGCGTCGAGGGCAGCGTCGGCGACGAGCCCCATCAGGCCGATCCGGCCGCCGCCGTAGACCACGCCGATCCCCTGGCCGGCGAGGGCCGCACCGACCGCGCGGGCGGTCTCGCCGAAGATCGGATCGTCGCCGGAGGCCGAGCCGCAGTAGATACAGATTCGCCGGAAGGAGCGCACGGGGCGACGCTACAGGCGGCGGCCGCGGGCGGCAAGCCGGGGCGTCGCCGCGAGGGCGTTGCCGCGAGGCCCTGGCGCCAGGTAGAAGCGAGCACATGAGCCTCTCCCTCACCCTCTACCTCGTCGACCTCGAGCGCGCGCGCGGGGCGATCGGCTCCGGCGACGACAAGCTGCGGCGGCAGATCGGCGGGCGCTTCAAGGCCGACCTCGCGCGGGCCGACGAGTGGTTCTCGAGCGAGATCGAGCGCGGCGCGCCGACCCGCCACGACGCCCTCCGGGCGGTGATCGAGGGCGGGCCCTTCGACGCGCGCTACGGCTTCCAGTACGGCTACGCCTACGAGATGATCTGCCGCCACTTCGGCCGCTACCTCAACAACAACGCCTTCTCGCCCTTCCGCGGCGACTGGCTCGAGGAGGTCGACCGCGGCCTTGGGACCCTCGGGATCGACGCGCTCCGGGTGACCACCTTCATGTACGGCGGCCCGCCGGCGCCCCTCCCCCGCCCCAGCGACTTCCCGGGCTACGGCGAGTGGAGCGCGGAGCGCTGCGCCGAGGGGCTCGCGCAGTGGCAGGCGACGACCCCCGAGGCCCGCGCGGCCGTCGAGCCGATGGTCCTCGACGCGATCGCGGCCTGCGTCGAGTGGACCCGCGAGGCGCAGGCGAAGCCCGGGAGCGGCGTCGCAGGCTTCGGCTACTAGCGCCGACGATCCAAGGCGCTAGAACTCGAAGGTGAAGACCTCGCTGATCGCCCCGTCGATCGCCGCGAGCTCGCCCGACCACTCGGCCTGGACCTCGCCCGCGACCTCGAGGGTGAACGCGCCGGCGTTGAGGCCGTCGAAGTTCTGCACCCACACCCGGTAGGTCCCCGAGAGCGCGCCGTCGGAGAAGAAGATGTTCTCGACGTGGGTCCCGTGGGGCTCGCTGCACTCGCCGCCGACGCAGTCGTCGAGGTCGAGCTCGCCGCCGTCGGCGGAGGGGTTGGCGTAGGAGAGCTCGCTGCCGCTCGGGGTCTGGACGTGGAGGTCGAAGTCGGAGCGGACCGTCCACGAGAGCGAGACCCGGAAGGTCCCCTCCTGGACGCAGACATCTCCAAAGCAGACCGAGCCCTCCACGCAGTCGCTGTTGTCGACGCAGGGGTCCCCCGACATGCCGTTCCCCTCACCGCGCTCGGGCACCGGACGGTCGCTGCACGAGAGGGCGAAGGGCAACGCCAGGGCGGCGGCGAGACGGAGGCGCATGATGGGCAACTCTACACGCGCCGACCTCCTCCCGCCGGGAAAAGCGCCCTCGGGGCCCGCTGGCCGCCTCCGCAGCGCCCCACGCCGCCGGGCCGAGCCCGAAGATCTGCTAGCCTCCGGCCATGCCGCGCCTCCCCCTCGCCCCCCTGGCCGCCATCGCGCTCCCCTGGCTCCTCGCCTGCGGCGGCGACGACTCGTCGGCGTCGACTCCGACGAGCGAGACCGGCCTGAGCGGGAGCTCCTCGTCGACCACCGACGCCGGCACCTCGTCGACCAGCGACGCGAGCGGCAGCGGCAGCGGCGACGCGAGCACGTCGAGCACCAGCACGGGCGGCGAGACCACCGGGGTCGGCACGGGCGAGGCGACGACCTCGACCTCGACGACGGGCAGCGGCTGCACCCCGGGCGAGGCCGGCTGCGCCTGCGACGGCAACCTCTGCGACGAGGGCCTGACCTGCGTCAACGGCACCTGCTACGCCCCCCTCGACTGCACCGACGAGGAGGAGGAGCCCAACAACAGCGAGTCGACGGCGATCGATCTCGGGATGATCACCGACAACGACGACGACGGCTCCTCCTTCGCCGGCGTCCTCGCCGGCAAGGCCGACGTCGACTGGTACCGCTACATCGGCTCCGACACGATCCTCCACACCACCGAGCCCACCCGGACGGTGACCGGCCAGAACCTCCGCTTCTGCAAGTTCCTCGAGTGCCTGAACGACGGGCCGGCGATGACCGACGTCACCTGCCCGGACGGCACCGACTTCGCGATCTCGCCGCAGCTCCGCCCGGGCTGCTGCTCCTCCGAGGGCTTCCAGCTCTCCGACTACAACTGCCCGGGGAGCGACGACAGCGTCCTCGTGTACATGCGCCTCGACAAGGCGCTCTTCGACGAGTGCGTCCCCTACAAGGTCGACTACTACCTCTAGCAGAGCCGCGAAGATGACCCCGAGGACAGGTCCCCGGGGTCATCTCGTTCGGGCCCTAGCCGAGCTCGCCGGCGAGGCGCTCGGGGAGCTCACGGTCGGGGACGAAGGTGAGGTCCTTGTCGACCGACGCCCGGACCTTGCGCGCGACCTGCTCGTCGAGCGCGCCGCGGAGGAGGCCGAGGAAGTGCGGCGGCGCCACCAGGACGACGTCGCGGTAGGAGCCGTCGCCGTGGCCGGCGTGGAGCCGGGCCGCGAGCTCGTGGGCGAAGTGCTCGGCCTCGACCTCCTTGGGGTGGGTGTGGGCCTCCATGGACGCCCGCCCCTCGGTGGTCCGCTGCTGGACGCGACCCGGCCGATCGGCGGCGAGGTCGATCCCCTTCGCGCGGCTCTCGGGGTGGACAAGCGCGTCGACCGCGGCCCACGGCCCGCTCCCCCCCTCGCTGGCGAAGAGGCGGGCGCGGCTGGCATCGGCGACCAGGATCCAGGTGATGTTGCTCGACATGATCTTCCTGTAGCCGACCGCCTTGGCCGGCGCTTCGGCGCTACAATTCCCCGACCGGGCGGCCGAGGGCAAGGACCTGCGCCGGTCCAGGGTGTGAAGGATTTGCGCCCCCCGCCGCCGATGGGGCCGTGATGATCGAAGCGACCATGCAGGAGCCCGACGCGACCACGCAGGTGCCCGACGCGCCGACGCTCGCCGCCCCCGCGGGCCATCACATCCAGGTCAGCGCCTGGTGCTTCCGGCAGCCGATCGATCTCCGCCAGCTCCGGGCGCAGACCGAGCCGCCGCCGCTGGTCCGCGGCCCCGATCTCGACGTCCGCGAGCTCGGTGAGGGCCGCTTCCTGGCGCTCGCACGCTTCGGGATCGCGGTCCTCTGGCCCGACGACGCCGAGATGCGGGCGGAGACCGAGCGCACCCTGGCCCCGCACCTCGGCGCCGACCACCGCTGCCCCGCCCACGACGAGGAGATCACGGTGGTCCTCGATCCCGACGGCGATCGGGTCACCGACGACGCGATCGGCCTCCGCCGCGGCGATCTCCCGCGGATCCGGGTCGTCAGCCTCGCGCTCGCGCAGTCGGTCGGCCTCGACCGGATCGAGGCCGAGGTCGAGGCCGCCCTGGCGACGACCGAGCCCTTCATCCGCGAGGTCCGCACGCGCGGCCGCTCGGGGATCGGCGCCCGCCGCCTCCTCCAGCTGATCGGCACGGCGATGAGCGCCCGCCAGCAGGCCCTCGTCGACCTGGCGATCCTCGACCTCCCCGAGGAGGCCTGGGAGTCGCCGGAGATCGACGCGCTCTTCCACAGCCTCGGCGAGCACCTCGACCTCCGCGAGCGCGTCCGGGTGCTCGAGCGCAAGGCCGAGATCCTCGCCGACAACGTCACGCTCCTCCGCGAGGATCTCGCGGTCCGCCAGTCGCTGCGGGTCGAGTGGGTGATCGTCGCGCTGATCCTGATCGAGATCGTGCTCTCGCTGGTGACCGCGCACTGAGGCGCGCGGCCGAGCTCAGGCGCCGCCGGGCTCCGGGACGTCCGGTGGGATCGCCGGCTCGTCGCCGAGGAGCGCCCGGATCGCGAAGCCGAGGATCGAGAGGGCGCCGAGCCCGAGGCCGATGATCACCCCGCCGTCGACGATCCCGCGCCAGGGCTGCTCGAGCCCGCGGACCAGCATCACCAGGCCGACCACCCCGAGGAGGATCGTCCACGAGACGATCTTCCGCTTCCGGGTCGCGTGGATCAGGCCCATGCAGAAGATCGGCGCGAGGACCACGAGGTGCGGCCGCGGGTTGCGGGAGAGCCAGAGCGCGCGGGCGATGACCCGCGGCGAGAAGGCGCGGTGGAAGCCGCGGTAGCCCTCGGTGTAGGCCATGAAGGCGATCCAGAGGATCGCCACGGCCCAGAGCCCGGGGGTCATCATCCCCCGCCGCACCGGCTCGCTCGCCAGCGGCCAGAGGCGGATCACGGCGTTGCCGAGGATCCCGAGGACGCCGCCGATACCCCAGGCGAGGACCATCAAGGGGAGGATCGAGTGGCGATCGTCGTCACGCGCCGGCACGGCCCGGGTTGTACCCTCTGGCCCGGCCTCAGTCGAGGAGCTCGCGGCGGCGGAACTCGCTGCGGAGCTTGCCGAGGGCCTGCTCCTGGAGCTGGCGGATCCGCTCGCGCGAGAGCGAGTAGAGCTCGCCGATCTCCTTGAGGGTGAGGCGCTCCTCGTCGTCGAGGCCCATCCGCTTGCGGAGGATGTCGGCCTCGATCGGCGCGAGCGAGGCGAAGACCTCCTGGAGGGTCTCGTGGAGGACCTGGCTCTCCATCAACGCCGGGGTCTCGACGAGGTCGGGATCCTCGAGGCCGTCGAGCATAGTCCGATCGCGGTCCTCCGAGAGCGGCTGATCGAGGCTGAGGGGGCTCTCCACCAGCGACCAGCGCATCCGCGAGATCCGCTCGACGCTGACGCCGGTGAGCCCGGCGACCTCGGCGTCGGTCGGCCGCCGGCCGTGCTCCGCCTCGTAGGCCCGCCGGGCCTTCCGCACCTTGTTGTAGGCGTCGATCATGTGGACCGGCAGGCGCACAGCCCGGGCCTTGTCGGCGATCGCCCGGCTGATCGCGTGCCGGATCCACCAGCTCCCGTAGGTCGAGAAGCGGAAGCCCTTGCGGTGATCGAAGCGATCGACCGCCTTCATGAGGCCGATGTTCCCCTCCTGGATCAGATCCTGAAAGGGCATCCGGCCGTGGTTGAAGCGGCGGGCGATGGTCACGACGAGGCGGAGGTTGGCGCGGACGAACGCGTTCTTGGCGACCCAGAGCGCCTGGTTGTTGCGCCGCACCCGGGCGACGTACTCGAGGAAGGGGCGGCTCCCCTTGCGCGGGAGCTTGACGTTCATCGTCAGCGGGTGGCCCTGACCGGCCTCGATCGCGGTGAGATCGGCGAGCACCCGCTCGGAGACCACGCCGTCGACGTCGGCCTCGGCGAGGCGCTCGGCGAGGGCCGCCCGCGCGGCCTCAAAGGCCTGCTGGTGGGCGACGAGATCCCGATCCCGGAGCTTGCGAGAGGCGCCAAGCATCGCCTCGATCTCGGCCTGGGGGAGCGCCTTGGCGTCGAGGTGCTGGCGGGCGAGCTCGAGGATCCCGGGGATGAAGGGCGGGTACGAGAGGATCGACGCCCAGTAGGTGCGCCGGAGCTTGGCGATCCGGATCGCCGCCGCGAGCTCCTCGTCCCGCGACATCACGTCGTGGGTCGCCATCTCCCGGAAGTAGGGGGTCAGGAAGCCCTCGCTGTCGCTGTCGACGTTGGCCGGCGCCCGCCGAGCGCCGCTCTCCCGGATCGGCTCGGGGCCGCTCGACTTCGCACGGGTGCTCGCGGAGGACGTCTGGGTTCGAGTGCGCATCGGCATGGGTACCTCACTGAACGCCACGTAGGTGACGCGACGTTACAAACGGTAGTGCGCTGTCTATGCTTTGTCAATGGTCTATTCGCACGAGCCCAGGCTCCCAGGAAAACGAGTGCGATACTACCCGACCTCGCCGCCTAGGGGTCACAAACCTTGGACAAAGCTGATCATCAGGAGACGTCTTCCTGCGATTTCAGGCGCGCAGACGCACCTCGCGGGCCCCCGAGGGCCGCTCCGGAGCGCGAGCACTCGCCGCCTAGCGAGTCTGCGCCCGCAGCGAGGTGATCGCCCGGACGATCGACTCGGCCGGGATCTCGAAGTCGGGCCCCATCTGACCGCGCTCCCAGGTCGCCGCCGCGTCGAGCGAGCCGAAGCTCTTCGACGGGTAGTTGGTCCCCGAGGCGAGGCCGAGGGTGACGGCGATCGTCCGGATCGTCGCGCTCCAGAGGCCCTCGCCCTCGACCGCGAGGGCGGCCGCGAGGAGGTGGGGAGCGACCGAGCGACGCTGCTCGATCAGGTACTCGCGGACGTCTGGCGGCGGCACGGCGGTCCCCTTCTCGACGTAGAAGAGGAGGCCGACGCCGCCGGGCCACTCGCGGACGAGCGAGCGCACCCCCTCGTAGAGGCCGGTGACCGCCTCCCGCGAGACGGTCTCGCGCCACACGCCGAGGAAGAGGTTCTGGAGGCTCGCGCTGGCGAACGACGGCTCGACGGCGATGATCCGAAGCCCTCCGACCACACCACACTATATCAGGATCGGCAGGGAGCGAGCCTTGCGAGGCGGCGAAGCGCGGCCCTATCCTGGCGAGGATGCGCAGGCTCCTCACCCCCTCGACCGCTCTCACCCTCGCCTTCACCGCGGCCTGCGGTGCCCTCTCCTGCGGCTCGACGGTCGCCCCACCCGACGCCGCCAAGGCCGGGGAGGCGAAGGCCGAGTGCCCGCCCGCGCCCGAGTGCCCGGCGCAGGCTCCCCCTGCCGCCGCCGCGCTCGACGGGGACTTCCTCCGCGGCGCCCTCTCCCATCGCGGACTCACCAAGATCGAGATCGAGGTCCGGGCGAACGGCGAGGTCGAGGAGCTCGCGGTCTACCACAACGACGCCGACGCGATCCCCGAGCCGGTCCGCGCGCGCGCCGAGGAGCGCTTCCCGGGGGCGACGATCGAGCGCTACGAGACCGAGCTCGAGGAGGGCAAGAAGGTCTTCGAGGTCGAGGTCAAGACCGCCGACGGCAAGGAGTGCGAGGTCGAGGCCGCGGCCAACGGCGATCTCCTCTACGTCGAGTGCGTCGCCGACGAGTCGATCCTCTCGGCGGAGCAGAAGGCGACGATCGAGCGGATCGTCGCCGGCGGCAAGATCACCGAGGTCGAGACCGTCGAGCGCCCGGGCGACGAGAAGCCGTCGATCGGCGTCAGCGTCGAGGTCGGCGACGCGACCCACAAGCTCGACTTCGGCCCCGACGGCGCGCTGAAGCGCCACGCCCGGGAGATCCCGGCGTCGCTCGAGATCGAGTTGCCGATCTAGCGCGGGCAGGCGACCGCGCCGAGGGCCGCGTCCTGGAGCCGGCGCGGCCGCTTTACCGCCGGTTAATCCGCCGGCAGGTCGGGCTTTGCTCGGGTGTTCCAGAGTCTTGTCGTGGGCGCGAGACCAACGCCCCGGGAGAACCACCACCATGCTGAGCCTCAAGACCACGATCCTCACCAGCCTCCTCACCCTCGGCCTCGTCGGCGGCGCCCTTGAGGGCGAGGCCGCGGCCGGCGAGCCCGGCGGCGGCGGGCACTCCAAGGTCGAGCGCCTCTGCAAGCGCCTCGAGTGCAGCGCCGACCAGACCACCCAGCTCCAGGCGATCGGCAAGCGGGTCGCCGAGGAGAGCCGCGGGGACCGCGAGGCCCTGAAGACGCTCAAGGGCCAGCTCGCCGCCGAGATCGCCAAGGACCGGCCGAGCGAGGCGACCCTCAAGAAGATCTTCGCCGACATGAACCGCCGTCAGGACGCCATCCAGGGGCGCATGCAGGCGGCGCTCATCGAGGCCCACAAGCTCCTGACCTCGAGCCAGCGGGCCGAGCTCGCCAAGATGATCGAGAAACGTGGCCCAAAGGCCATGTTCTTCGGGGGCGGCCACGGCGGCAAGGGCCACGGCGGCAAGGGCAAGGGCCACGGCGACGGCAAGGGCCGCGGCGACGGCAAGGCCCACGGCAAGGGCAAGGATCAGGGCAAGGGCAAGGGCGCCGGCCGACCCGTGGGCGCGAGCCAGCTCGGCTAGCCGCGACCGCCCACGCCGATGAACGGGCGCGCCGTGTCCCCTCGGGTCACGGCGCGCCCGAGCGCGTTGTCCTGGGCCTCGACCGGGGCGGATCGAGGCGGGGCGCGGCCGCCTGCGCGCCCCGATCGGCGCCGACGCAGCGACCGCGACCGCCGACGCGCGCTTTCTCGCCGCGACCGCGCGGCCAGCCGGCGCGGCCGCCCCCCGGGCTGTGTTATGGCTCCCCCATGGCCCCGCCGTCGACCCTGCCCCGCTATTCGCTCGGGCTCCTCGCGCTCCTCCACGCGACCGTCTTCGGCTGGGCGGCGTGGATCCTGCCGTGGGGCGGCGGGACCCCCTTCGCCGGCCTCAGCGCGGGCCTGGCGATCCTCTACGTCGGCACCGGCCTCGCCGCCCTCGCCGGTGCCCGCGCGCGCGGCCGCCTCTGGCGGATGACCGCGATCGCCAGCCTCGCCTTCCTCGCCTACCACACCTGGCTCGTCTTCGACGCGGCGACCTACATCGCCGTCCTCTACGGCGGCCTCGGCCAGGGGGTCGCGGTCGGCATGGCCGCGGTCTGGGCGGTCCTCGTCCTCTTCACGGTGCCGCTCTCTGTGTGGGGGATCGCGGTCACTGGCGGGATCCGTCGCCGCCGCCCTGCGGCCGCCGGCGCCGCTCTCCTCGCGCTCCTCGCCACCCTCGGCCTCTGGCGGAGCGCGGCCGCGGCCGCCGATCGACCGCTCGCGCCGCTCGCCGCCTCCCCGGAGGCGCTCCTGCCCGCGCTCGCCGAGATCGCCGGGCGCATGCCGCCGAACGAGGGCGCGGAGCCGCCGTCGCTGATGACCCGCGAGCCCGCCCGCTGCGATCGCTCGCCCCTCGACGCCGAGGCGAGCGCGATCATCACCTACCACCGTCGGACCGCGCCGCCCGATCCCGAGCTCTCGCGGCCGGCGACGATCTGCGTCCAGGGGCGCGCCGACGGCCTCCTCGCGGCGATCGAGGAGGCGCTCGAGGACGCCGCGGTGCGGGGGCCGACGAAGGTCGACGTGATCGTCGCCGCCTCGCCGCTGACCAGCTCGATCACCGCCCCCGACTTCTTCCAGGTCCGGCCCGGCACCGACGGCGTCTGCCGCCACGGCCGCTGCTTCATGCCCTGGCAGTTGGTCGCCCTCGATGAGTTCACGAGCAACGCGCCGCTCGCCTTCATCGACGACTTCCGCTTCGGGATCGACAGCCGCCGCCTCGCCGCCGCGTTCTCGGGCGGGGCGCCGCCGGAGGAGCGGATCGCCCTCGACGGCCTCACCCGGATCACCACCTGGAGCTACCTGATCGACCGCGACGGCGAGGCGCGCTACACCCCGCGGCTCCGCGAGCAGGACGTCCCGCTGACCGCCGCGACCCTCGAGCGGGCGGTGTCGATGGCGATGCGCCACATCCTCGCCGCCCAGGCGAGCGACGGGCGCTTCCGCTACCTCCTCAACCCCTGGACCGGCCACGTCTCGTGGCAGGGCTTCGCGGTCCCCCGGCAGGCCGGCACTACCCTGGCGATCTGCGAGATCGGCGATCGCAGCCCCGAGGTCGATCGCGCGGTCCGGGCGTCGCTGGCGATGCTCACCGGCATCGAGGAGAAGAGCGAGGCCGGCGGGGTGTCGGCGCTCGCCCAGCGCTTCGGCGGCAAGAAGCCGCGCAACGCCGGCCTCGGCAACACCGCGCTCTCGATGATCGCGCTCCTCACCTGCCGCGATCGGGTCGGCGACGAATTCGACCCCGCGATCGGCCGCCTCGGCCGCTTCCTGCTGACGATGATGCGGCCCGACGGCGGCTTCTACCCGGCCTACAGCCTCGCCGAGGGCCACGTGATCGAGGGGCCTGATCCCCTCTACGCCGAGGGGCAGGCGGTCTACGCCCTCTCGCTCCTCGAGGCCGCGGCCGCGATCGCGCCCGACGCCCCCTTCCCGCCGGCCGATGAGCTCCGGACCGCGGTCGAGAAGGCGATGGAGTACACCGCGACCACCTACTGGAACCACGGGCTCTACGACTTCTTCTTCATCGAGGAGAACTGGCACTGCCTGGCCGCGCGGGCCTCGCTCGGGCACCACCGCAACCTCAAGTACGAGGAGTTCTGCCTCGACTACGTCGAGTTCAAGAAGCGGCTGATCTACGACGAGGCGAGCGACGGCGACCCGGCGATGATCGGCGCCTACGGCTTCGGCAACGTGATCCCGCCCCACAACACCCCGAGCGGCGGCTTCGGCGAGGCGCTCGCGGCGGCGATGGCGATCCGGGTCGCCCGCGGCGAGTCGATCGAAGAGGAGAAGGCGATCATGGCCCGGGTCGCCACCTTCCTGATCCGCCAGCAGTGGCGCCCCGAGCTCTGCTTCGCCTGTGCTGAAGGACAGGTCATTGAGGGCGGCTGGTCAGAGTCGTGGTCGTCGCCGGTGATCCGGATCGACTACGTCCAGCACGCGATGGCCGGCCTCGGCCACGGCGGGCGCTTCCTCGACCTCGACCTCGACCTCGAGGAGGAGTGAGGCGTGGGCGCGGCGACCACGAGCGCAGCGCCGCCGACAGCGAGCGGCGGCGGCCGCCTCCGGGCCTACCTGAGCTCGGCGCTGGTGCTCGCGCTGGTCGCCTGGCCGCTCACCCAGGGGATCGAGTACGACTCCTTCCCCTGGTCGAGCTACCCGATGTTCGCCCGCGATCGCCCGCAGGTCGCCGTCGTCCACCACGTCGTCGCGGTCGCCGATGACGGCCGCCACCGGCCGATCCCGCCGCCGCTGATCGCCAACGACGAGGTCCTCCAGGCGGCGGCGACGATCGGCACCGCGATCCACCGCCGCCGCTCGCCCCAGCTCTGCCGCCAGGTCGCCGATCGGGTCGCCGCCGATCCCCGCTGGCAGGACTTCACCTGGCTCGAGGTCGCCACCGATCGCTACGACGTCCTCGACTACTTCTCGACCTCGACCCGCCCGCTCGAGCGGGACATCCACGCCCGCTGCCGGATCCGCCGATGAGCCTCGCTGACCGCGTCGATCGCTTCTGGCGGCCGCCGACCCCGGCGACCCGCCTGGCCGCGCTGCGGATCCTGGTCGGCGCCTTTGCGCTGATCTACCTGACGATCCGGCTGCCGCACCTGAGCGGCTTCGGCGGCTTTGACCCGACGGGGTTCCGGCCGATCGGCGTGGTCTCGTTCCTCGCCGCGCCCCTCCCCGCAGCGCTGACCGCCGCCCTCGCCGGCCTCGCCGTCCTCCTCGGGATCGCGTTCGTCGTCGGCTGGCGCTTCGCGCTCACCGGCCCGCTCTTCGCGGCCGCGCTCCTCTGGGTGACGACCTACCGCAACTCGTGGGGGATGGTGTTTCACACCGAGAACCTGATGGTGATGCACGTCATCGCGGTCGGCCTCGGGGCGAGCGCTGACGCCTGGTCGCTCGACGCCCGCCGCCGCCACGGGCCGCCGCCGGCCGACGATCCGCGCTACGGCTGGCCGCTCCGCCTCGCGGCCGCGATCACGATCGTCGCCTACGTCCTCGCCGGGATCGCCAAGATCCGCCACAGCGGCGTCGGCTGGATCACCAGCGACATCCTCCGCAACTACATCGCCTTCGACAACCTGCGCAAGGCGGAGCTCGGCGACTCCTTCTCCGGGCTGGGTGCGGCGCTCTGCTCCTACCCCGCCCTCTTCCCGCCGCTGGCGGCGATCAGCATCGGCTTCGAGCTCCTCGCGCCGCTCGCCTTCCTCGGCAAGCGAGCGGCGATCGTCTGGTCGCTGATCGCCTGGTCCTTCCACGTCGGGGTCCTCGCCATGATGTGGATCTTCTTCCCCTACCCGCTCTTCGGCCTCGCCTTCGCGCCGCTCTTTGAGCTCGAGCGCCTGCCGATCTTTCGCCGGCTGCGGCGGGCTTCGGCGACCTCGAGCTGACCGACCGGCCAGCCGGCCGCCGATTGGAAAAGTGCCACTGGCACTTAATGCAATTGAGCCCACACACCTTTCTTGGCGCTTTTCAGCGTTCTCTCGTTGACCGTCAGCGCCCCCCGAGACTAGGTTCGCACCCGGGTTCGCCACGGATGGCGCCGCCTGACACGCCGCCGCGTGTCCCGCCTGCTTGATCACGGAGGCTCGAGCAGGCGGTTCCTTTTTGGAGCCCTCGCTCAACCCCGCGGGGTGTCGAGGCGCTGGAAGGTGACGGTCTCGATCGTCACCGTGTAGCCGAAGCGCTCGTTGCGGATCTCGACCTTCGGCGGCGGCTCGCTTCCGCGCATCCCCTCGCCGTAGTCGATCGCGATCAGCCCCTTCGGCTTGCCCCGCCGCCGGAGGAAGCGGCGCTCCATCAGGCGCCCGCCGGCCCAGCGCTCGTCGACCCGCTCGCCCGCGAGGTGGAGGCGGCGGCTGCCGTCGGCCGCGGGCGCGCCGATCCCGAGGAAGAGGGTGCGGTGGATGTCGGCAAGCATCAGCTCCGGCGGGAAGGGCAGCGGCGCGTCGATGAAGGGCTGAAACGAGACCTCGCGGCCGTCCTGGATCAGCGCGAAGGCGCGCGTGCCGAAGGGGGTGAGGCCCATCAGCGTCAGCGTGTCGCCCTGCTTCTGGAGGACCACGTCGGCCGCCAGGCGGTGCTCACCCATCGCCCCCGAGAGGCGCTGGCGAGCCATGAAGTCGCCCGGGATCGCGGCGACGTCGACGAGCACGCGGATCGCCTCGGCGGCGGCCGCCTCCTCCGGGTTCTCGGGCGGCCGGGTGGCGCAGGCGGTGGCGAGCGAGAGGCCGAGGATGAGGCCGAGGCCGATCGTCAGGCGGCGGAGGGAGGGGCTGCGTGCTGCGTTCATCGGCGATCCTCCGGCGGCGGCGCGGCCAGGAGCGAGAGGCTGAGGGGGGCGAGGATCAGCGAGTAGAGGACGCCGAGGCCGATCGTCGCGCCGAGGGCGTGGAGCGCGGGGTAGGTCGACATCCCGAGGAGGCCGAAGGCGAGGATCGTCGAGAGCGCGGCGATCACCACGCTGAGCACCGAGGCCGCGAGGCCGGCGACCTGATCGCGGCTCTCCACCAGGAAGACCCCGTAGTCGACCCCCATCGAGAGGACCAGGAGGAGGGCGACGACGTGGAGGAGGTGGATCGCCGCGCCCGCGAGCGCGAGGGTGGCGACCGTGAGCGCGGCGGCGAGGACCGCCGGCAGGAAGGCCGCGAGCGCCGGGCCGACGCGGCGGTAGCGGGCGGCGATCATCGTCAGGACCAGGAGGAGGCCGACCAGCACCAGCTCGATCGTCCGCTCGCGGTAGCGGGCGTAGGCGGCGGCCATCATCGCCCCTTGATCGAAGTAGTGGACGCCGTCGATCCCTTGCAGGCGCGCGCGGATCGCCTCGGGGCGCTTGACCCCGCGGACCAGGGTGAGGAGGCCGACCCGCCCGCCGAGGTCGACCTTGAGGGAGCGGACGACCCCCTGGAGCGGCGACGCCTCGAGATCGGCGAGCCCGAGCGGCGGCGGCTGGGGAGCGACGAGCGCGTCGCTGAAGGCCGCGAGCGCCCCGGGGCGGAACCCCGCGGCCGCGAAGGCGGCGTCGAGGCGGGCGGGGAGCCGAGGGTCCGAACGGAGCGCGGCGAGGTTGGCCTCCTGGAGCGCGCGCGACCAGATCAGATCGTGAAGCGAGCGGAACTCGGCGAGCTCGCCGGCCTCCCTGGCCCCGCCGAGCGCGGCCGCGACCGCGTCGTTGGCCTGCAGCGCCGCCTCCTCGTCGCCCGCGATCGTGATCACGAAGCGGCCGGCGTCCATCCGCGAGACCTGGCCGCGGACGCGCTCGTCCTCGGCGAGGATCGCCTCGTCGATCTGCGAGAAGGCGCGGATGTCATCGACGAAGTCGACGCGGCTGAGGCCGACCGCCGAGACCGCGAGGGCGACGAGCAGGAGCGCGGCGATCGCCCGCCGACGCCGCCGCAGGCCGATCACCAGGCGCTCGCAGGCGGTCGCCGCCAGCCGCTGGATCCGCCCCGGCGTGGGCGCCCAGGGCATCAGCGGCGGCAGCAGGAGGCGGGCGCTGAGGAGCGCCGCGGCGACGCCGACGCAGGCGAAGACCGCGATCTCCCGGAGCCCCGGGAACGAGGTCCAGGCGAGGCCGACGAAGCCGGCGATCGTCGTCAGCGCCCCGAGGAGGAGCCCCGGCCAGATCCGCCGGACGCTGCCCTCGGGGCCCGCCGGGTCGGGCTCGAGCATGTGGTGGTTGAAGAGGTGGACCGAGTAGTCGATCGCCACGCCGATCAGGGTCGCGCCGAAGGCGAGCGTGAGCCCGTGGATCGATCCGAAGAGCGCAAGGGTCGCGGCGAGGGCCGCGAGCACCCCGTAGGCGAGCGGCAGCATCACCAGGAGGACCAGGCGCGGCGCCCGGAACATCACCAGGAAGAGGAGCACCAGGCCGATCGTCGAGATCGTCGAGATCCGGGTGACGTCGCCGCGGATGCTCGCCTCGGCCGCGAGCGCGTGGCGGGCGAGCGCGCTCTCCTCGAAGGTGAGGCGGCCGCCGTGGTCGGCGTTCACCGCCGCCGTCGCCTCGCCGATCGCCGCCGCCAGCGGGGCCATCGCCGCGCCGTCGAAGGGCGAGTGGACGGTCGAGAGGAAGATCAGCGCGTGGCCGTCCTCGCTGAGGAGTTGATCGCCGACCGGCCGGAGCCCGCCGGACTCGGCGGCGGCGAGGCGGCGGACGATCGCCGGGAAGATCAGCAGCGGGTCGCTGGCGGCGATCTCCTTGATCAGCGTCGCCTGGGGGAGCGAGAGCTCGCGGAGGAGCCCCTGCGCGGCCTCGGCGAGGCCGGCGTCGCTGATCTTCGCCGGGATCTCGATCGCCGGCCGATCGCTGACGAAGTAGAGGCGCCGCGGGAAGTAGAGGTCGTAGAACGCCTCGCCGCCGCCGCCCTCGATCCCCCGCTGGATCCACTTGACCTCGGGGTGGGCGGCGAGGCGCTCGCCGAGCTCGCGGGCGGCCGCCAGCACCTCGTCCTCGTCGCCGCCGCCGACGCTGATGATCCAGGCGCGGGTGAGCTCGGAGTCGGCGAGCTGGCTCGAGATCGCCGCGAGCTCGGCGTCCTCCTGATCGGCGAGGAAGTGGGTGATGTCGGTCGTGACCGACCATCGGAGGGCGATCACCAGCGCGAGGATCCCGGCGATCACGAGCCCGACGACGGCGGCCGCGATCCGCCGCCCCCGCCTCCCCGCGCTCGCCTGGGGATCCGCCGCCAAGGGAGCCCTCAGCGGGTCGCGGCCGGGACCCGGAAGAGCTCGGCGAGCTCGGCCTCGGAGAAGCCCCGATCGGTGTTGACCTCGGTGAAGGTCGTCACGGTCTCGTCGCCGCTCGCCTCGATCACCTTCATCCGGTGGATCACCAGGCCCTCGCCGGCGATCTCGATCCGCTTGATCACCTTGTCCATCGGCGCCAGCGTCGGCCGCAGGCGCAGCGTCCAGCTCGCCGCCGGATCGCCGCTCAGCTCCATCGCGTACATCTTCGCCAGCGCTTCCTTGTCGCCGGCGAAGATCTTGACGAAGGAGGCGACGAAGAGGCCGAGCATCGGGTTCTGGTCGAAGCGGATCGCCTCGACGCCGCGGCCATCACCGAAGGTCAGGCGCTCGCCGTCGATGATCACGCTCGCCTTGAAGGGCGAGGTCGTGTGCCGCGCGAGGCGACCCGGCGCGGCGAAGTACAAGACCCCCTCGTTGACCAGCGGCGCCGCCAGGAGGGCCATCGTCTTCTCCTCGCGGAACTTCGCCGAGAGCCCGCGCATCGCCGCGAAGCGGGCGAGGAAGGCGTCGAGCTCGACGACCGTCAGCGGCTTGGCAGCGGCGGCCTCGGCGGCCTGCGGGGCTGCGACCGCCGGCGCGCTGGTCGGCGCGAGCTCGGCCGCGCCGGCGGAGCCCGCCGTCAGGGCGAGCGCGAGCGCGAGGCCGAGGCCGACGCGCCTACCTGTGGATGAGCTCGAGCAGATCATCGGGTGTCTCCGGGAGCATACGACCCTCGGCGTCGAGGGCCACCAGCTCGGTCTGACCGCGGGCCGAGCAGCGATCGTGGGTGAGGTTGCGGATCCGGTAGGCGATCGTCAGGCGCGGCCGGAGCGCGGCGAACCACGCGTGGACCCGCCCGCGCTCGCCATAGCGCAGCGGGAAGGTGTAGCGGCAGCGCGACTCGACCAGGAGGAGGCGGTAGCCGGCCTCGCCGATCGCCTCGACGTCGATCCCGCGGTCGCGCAGCAGCGCGGTCCGGCCGATCTCCATGTACTTGTAGTAGTGCCCGTGCCAGACGATCCGCAGGGCGTCGACGTCGTGGAAGGGCACCTCGAAGTCGCGGGTGACCTCGTAGAGGCGGCGGCTCACGGCTCGGAGACCTCGCCGAAGGGGAGCGTATCGCCGCGGATCGCGTCGAGGATCGCGGCGATGTCGACGTCCATCCGTCGATCCGCGTCGACCACCGGCACCCCCAGGGACCCGCGGACCGCCCCGTGGATCGCCCGCGCCCGCCCGTGGCAGCGCTCCAGCCCCCGGAGGTCGACCCCCTGACACATCACCAGGACGCCGATCGCCGCGACCGTCTCGGTCAGCTCGACGATCCGCAGGCAGTCGCGCGCGGCGATCGTGCCCATGCTCACCTTGTCCTGGTTGTGGCATTCGGTGCTTCGGCTGAAGACGCTCGCCGGCATCGTCAGCTTCAACGCCTCGGCCGCGAGCGCAGACGCGCTGATCTGCATCGCCTTGAAGCCGTGGTGGGCCGCCCCCTCCGGTCCCCGACGGAGGACCAGGTTGGCCGGGAGGCCGTTGCTCATGGTCTCGTTGCAGACCAGGGCGATCTGGCGGTCGACGAGGTCGGCGAGGTTGGCGACCGCGACCTTGAGGGCGTCGAGCGCGAAGCAGGCGTGCCCCCCGTAGAAATTGCCGCCATGGAGGATCTCACCGGTCTCGGGGTCGATGAGCGGGTTGTCGTTGGCGCTCGAGAGCTCGACCTCGAGGAAGGCGCGGGCCATCGGCAGGGCGTCGACGAGGACGCCGATCACGTGGGGCGCACAGCGGATCGAGTAGCGATCCTGGAGCCGCAGCGGCCCCTCCTGGGCGCCCGCGTACTCGATGTCCTCGCGGATCCAGCCGGCGCAGAGGCGCTGCCCGGGGTGGGGCTTGGCGATGAAGAGGCGGTCGTCGAAGTGGGCCCGGTTGCCCGCGCTGACGTCGCTGGCCATCGCCGTGATCGCCGCGCAGAGGCGCGCGAGCCGGCGCGCGCGGGTGAAGGCGAGGCAGCCGAGGGCGGCCATCACCGAGGTCCCGTTCATCAGCGCCAGGCTCTCCTTGGGGGCGAGCGCGAGCGGCCGCAGGCCGGCCCGCTCGAGCCCCTCGCGGGCGTCGAGAACTTCACCGCCGAGGGTGCACTCGCGCTCGCCGAGGAGGAGCGCCGCGAGGTAGGAGAGCGGCGTCAGATCGCCGCTGGCGCCGACCGAGCCCTCGGCCGGGATCCGCGGCAGGAGGCGGTGATTGAGGAACTCGGCGAGGAGCTCGAGGAGCTCCCAGCGGACCGCCGACCAGCCGCGGGCGAGGGCCGCGAGGCGGACGGCGACGACCGCCGCGGCCTCGACCTCGTCGAGGATCCGGCCGGTGCCGCAGCCGTGGAAGCGGACCAGGTTGCGGGGCAGGTCGTCGATCCCGCCGCCGCGGACCGCGACCACGCAGGAGTCGCCGAAGCCGGTGGTCACCCCGTAGACGGTCTCGCCGGCATCGAGGCGGCGCCGGAGGTGGGCGACGCCGCCGTCGATCCGCGCGCGGAAGGCCGGATCAGCGGCGAGCTGGGCCCGCGCGCGCCCCTCGGCGAGGCTGACGATCGCCTCGATCGACGGCGGCGCGCCGCCGAAGACCACGGTCACGGGCGCGTCACGATCAGCCACGGCCCCCCCAGAAGTCGAAGAAGTTGAACCAATTGTCGGGCGCCTCGCGGCAGTAGTGGGCGAGCCGGTCGGCGTAGCGCTGGGCGTAGTCGGCGATCACCTGCTCGCGTCCCTTTCGCGGCAGTTCTAGGCGCTCGGAGAGCGGCTCGCAATAGAGATCATAGCGGTTCGGCGGGCGGTAGAGCCCGAAGGTGAGGTAGATCGGGCACTTGAGGATCGCCGCCATCGTGTAGGGGCCGATCGGCAGGCGAGCGGGCGCGCCGAGGAAGTTGACCTCGACGGTCTTCTCGTTGACGCCGACCCGATCGCCGAGGACCGCGACCAGCTCGCCGGCCTCGATCGCCTCCTGGGCGGCGAAGATGTAGCTCGGATCGCCGGGGCGGATCTCGATCACCCGGGCGCGGAAATTGCCGCCGACCTCCTCGAGGAAGCGGGAGATCAGCCGCGCGTTCTCCCAGTAGGCGAGGATGTTGATCTTGAAGTCCTGGACCCCGCCGACCTGGCGCATCGCCTCGAACGACCCGAGGTGGGCGCCGAGGAGGATCGCCCCGCGGCCCTCGGCGCGGAGGCGCCTCAGGTGGTCGATGCCGGTGTGGGTGGTGACGAAGTCGCCCTCGCCGCGGACCAGGAAGACCCGATCGAGCGCGGTCTCGGCGAAGCGGAGGAGGTGGCGGTAGATCGACCAGAAGCCGATCGACGCGGGCGGGACCCCGTGGAGGCGCGCCTGGTAGCCCCGCGAGGCCCGGCGGGCGTCGCCGGCGAAGAGCGCGTAGTAGAAGATCAGCACCCGCAGGAAGAGGCGAGCGCCGCGGCGGCCGAAGATCCGCGAGAAGACGAGGATGAAGCGGATCCCCGCGGCGGTCCCCCGCTCGCGGCGCTCCATCCACGCCCGGTCGCCGCGCGGCGCCGGCAGCTCCGCGCCGCCCGCGGCCCCCGCACCTACGCCGCCGGCAGCCGTCGGTTCCACCGGCGAAGCCTCTGCCCGAGGCGGATCCACGGGAGCACCGTCCCCGCGTAGATCGCGAGGCGGGTGTGCATCCACGAGATCCGGACGTTGTCCCAGAGCATGTCGAAGTGCGAGACCCCGCCCTCGAAGTAGCGGACGCGGGTCGGCAGGTTGATCACCGGGACGCCGAGCCAGGCGATCTTGACCGCGACCTCGATGTCGAAGTCCATGCGATCGCCGGTCTTGCCGATCGCCAGCGCGGCCGCGAGGGGATAGACCCGAAAGCCGCACATCGGGTCGTCGATCACCTGGCCGTGGGTCTCGATGTTGGTCCAAAACTGGGTGATCTTGCGGCCGATGAGGCGCGAGCGCGGGGCGCTCTCGTCGTAGATCGGCGCCCCGAGGATCAGCGCGTCGGGGTGCTCGGCCGCGACCTCGAGGAAGCGCGGGATGTCCTCGAGGGCATGTTGCCCGTCGGCGTCGACCTGGAGCGCGTGGGTGAAGCCGAGCTCGGCCGCGAGGCGGAAGCCGGTCTTGACCGCCGCCCCCTTGCCGCCGTTGACCTCCCGGTGGGTGACGTGGGCGCGGCCGCTGCGGCCGATCGCCTCGACCGCGGCCCGCCCCGCCGGGCCGCTGCCGTCGTCGACGACGACCACGTCGGGGATCTGCGCCCGCACCCGATCGACGACGTCGCCGACGGTGTCGGGGTTGTTGTAGGTCGGGATCAGCGCGCAGGGCCGAAAGCCGCCGCTCCGCCGATCGCCGCCCAAATCGCGCGCGAGCGCGGTCTCAGCCGACACGGGCCTCCGGCAGCGCCTCGACGCCGACGTAGTCGACCGTCCCCGAGGTGCAGAGGTGCTCGCCGCGGCGGAGCGCGAAGCCGACCCGCCGCCGCGTCCGCTCGACCTCGAGGGTGAGGACAAAGGCGTCGCCGGGGGCGATCGCCAGGCGGAGCCCGGCCCCCTGGATCCGCTGCGGTCGACCGAGCCCGGCGACCCGGGCGATCACCTGCGCGAGCATCCGCGCGAAGGCGAGGCCGCCGCCCTCGACCCGCACCCGGAGCTCGTGGAGCTCCTGGCCGCCGCTGCGGCGGACGGTGTGGGCCCGGACCGCGAAGGCGCGGGGCTCGGGCTCGCGGCGGAGGCGGTAGGTCGCCAGCGAGGCCGGCGGCGCCGGCATCGAGCCCGGGCGCGCGAGGTCGAGGATCTCGAGGAGTCGCTGGCGCCGGAGCTTGCCGTTGGCCTCGCGGGGGAGTCGCTCGACCAGGCGGATCCGCCGGGGCACGACCACCGGATCGAACCACTCGCGGAGCCCGCGGCGGATCGCCGCGATCGTGGCGCTCGCCGGCCGCGGCGCCTCCCCCTCGGCCGGCGGGGCGACGACCACCGCGGCCATCAGCTCGTGGCCGCGGGCGCCGTCGACCGCGACCGCCGCGACCGCGCCGTCGATCACCCCGGGGAGCGCGAGGAGGCGCTGCTCGACCTCGGCGAGGGAGACCCGCTTGGAGCCGACCTTGATGATCCCGTCGGCGCGCCCGAGGAGGTGGAAGCCGCCGCCCGCCGCGAGCTCGATCCGATCGCCGGCGACGCAGGGCCGGGGCTCCTCCGGCGGCAGGAAGGGCGAGTCGAGGAGGAGGCGGCCGCTCGCGTCGACGTCGACCTCGATCCCCGGGAGCGGGTGCCAGGGCTCGTCGCAGGTCTCGGCGACCCGCCAGGCGATCCCGCCGGTCTCCGACGATCCGAAGACCTCGATCGCCCGGAGGCCGAAGCGCTCGATGAGCGCGGCCGCGGTCGCCGCGGAGAGCGGCGCCCCCGACGAGAAGACCCGGTGGAAGGGCGGCAGGCCCCCCTCCTCGAGCACCGTGAGTGAGCGGAGGTGGACCGGCACCGAGACCAGCACGCTCGCCCCCCAGCGGCGGGCGGTCGCGGCGACCGTCTCGGCGTGGAAGGGGGTGTCGCGGACGAAGCTCGCGCCGGCGAGGAGCGGCATCAGGATCCCGAAGAGGAGCCCGTAGATGTGGTGGGGCGGGACCGTCGCCAGGACCCGATCGCCGCCGCCGATCCCGAAGGTCTCGCCGAGGACCGCGGCCTCGCCGAGGAGCTGGCCGGCGGTCTTGCGGCAGGCCTGGTGATCGCCGGTGGTCCCCGAGGTGTAGAGCGTCGCGACGTGACGGCCGGCGTCGATCCCCGCGAGCGATCGATCGTCGACCGGCGCCCCGCACCAGCGCCGGAGGTCCGCGCCCTCATCGGCGTCGGTGTCGTGGAGGAGGAGCGCGACCTGGGGCTGGCGCCCGAGCTGGCGGACGACCTCGGGCTGGGTGTTCGGCGGCAGAGCGACGCCATGCCCGGCCTCCCAGGCCGCGAGCACGCCGACCGCGAAGTTGTAGCGGTCGTTGCAGACGACGACGATCTCGCTCCCCGCGGCGGCCGGCGGCAGGCGCTCGGCGACCGCGAGGACGTCGCGTCGGAGCGCGCCGGCGGTCCGCACCCCGTCGTCGCCGACGGTGACCCTGGCGTCGTCTTCGAAGCGCGCGAGGAGGTGGAAGACGGGGGTCATGGAGCCTTTGCGGGCCGCAGGATCCGGGCGAGGACGCGGTCGGGGAGCGAGTCGCCGAAGCGGCGGAAGGTCGCCTTACGTACGACAAACTCGACGGTGAAGAGAAGCCCCATCAGGAAGTAGGCGACGAGGCCGGTGTAGAGGCTCCACCAGGCCAGGGGGGCGAAGAGGGCGAGGATCGCCGCGATCCCGGCGTTGATCACGAAGAAAACGCACCAGACCTGGGTCACGCGACGACAGTAGGCGGGGCCTCCAGGCGGCAGCTCGGGCTCCTGGAGCCGGGCCATCCGCTCGACGAGCGAGACCGGCCCCCGCAGCGACGCCGCGAAGTGGCCGAGGAGGAGGAGGTTGACCAGCACGGGGAGCGCGAGAAAGAGCCGCGCGTCATCGAGGAGGGCCCCGAGGCCGATCATCAGGGCGACCGTGAGCGGCACCTTGAGGACCTCCCAGAGGTCGCCGGGGGCGGCCGCGCGCGCCTTCGAGATCAGCCCCGGGAGGAGGAGCAGGAGGAGCAGGAGACCGAGCTCCCGGGCTCCGTAGCGGGTCAGGCCGAGGTAGACGGCTGCGGGATAGGCGAGCACCAGGACGGTGTTGACGGCGCTCAGCAGGAACTTCGTCATCGCCCCGTGCTCCCGATCACTCGGGGGCGCCGGCCTTCCCCTGATGCTCGGCGACGTAGCGCGCGAGATTGTGGACCGAGGCGAAGATCTCGCGGTTCTGGGCGTCGTCGGCCTTGGTCTTGATCCCGTAGCGCTTGTGGATCGCCATCGCCAGCTCGAGGACGTCGATCGAGTCGAGCCCGAGGCCGTCGACGAGGAGCGGCGCGTGGCTGTCGATATCGTCCGGAGTCATGTCCTGGAGCATCAGGGACTCGATGATGAGCTCTTTGAGCTCGCGCTCGAGAGAATCCGTGGCCATGGCTGCGGCATCCTACGGGCTGCCCTGGGTGGCGTCCAGCCGTCTCGCGCTGGCCCCAGGAGCGCGGGCGCGGCGGTGCGCCGGGCGGAGACGGCGCCTGGCCCTCGTTGCATGTACAGGGTGCGGCGGCGCCCTGCGGGCCAGAACGTGCTGCGCCGCACCGGTCCGCGAGAGGCCCGCGGAGCCCTCTCCGCGGCCCTCTCCGCAGCCATCGCGCGCATTTTGCGCTCGCCTCGCCGACGGCGCCACGCAGCCGCGCATCTGCGGACGCCGCCACGCTCCGCCCAACTTCCAGGTCGAGCGAGGACGTCATCCATGACGATCCCACATTCACCAACGCACGATCGTTTTGTGGGGATCCGAGCGACGGGCGGGTGCCCGTCATGCGGAGCCGCGGAGTATTCGTATTTACAAAAACTTCCATGCATAGACAGCGGTCGCCTGCTGCACCGCGTTTCCGCTTGCGAGCCCCAGGAAAACTTGCGACGGTGCGACTCTGCGCGTCCCCGCGCGCGGCTGTGGGAGCAACACATGTCAGCGACGATCCGGCGTCTCGCACACCTCGGCCTCGGCCTCCTGATCTCCTCTCTGAGCGCCTGTGAGGGCAGCGACACCGCGACCACCGGCATGTCGGGCGTGGGCTCCGCGGCCGCGTCGGCGACCGACGGCGGCGAGGGGGCGAGCACCGGCGAGGACGCGAGCGGCGGCGACGACGGGGGCTCGGGGAGCACCGGCGCGCCGGCGGAGGACGACGATCCCTTCGATCTCAACCGCGAGAACATCCGCCTCCTCCCCTTCAACGTCCGCCTCAACCGCCTCTCCCTCCTCCTCGACCGGCCGACCGACGATCCGATCTTCGCGGTGATGCTCAAGCGCCGCTACGACCTCGGCGACTACGACCACGCCAAGGGGATCAACCCGGACCTGAGCTGGGGCTCGGCGCGGATGGCCGCCTGGGTCGCCGCCCTCCGGCCGATCTGCAACTCGGCGGTGATGAAGGAGCGCTACCCCGAGTTCCCGATCGACCTCCCCGAGCTGATGCACGACGCCTACGGCTACACGCCGACCGCCGACGAGCTCGCGCCCTTCCTCGCGCTCTTCGACGGCGCCGACGATCCCGACGCGCCCGACCAGGGCGGGATCGACGACAAGGGGACCGGGCCGATCGACCCCCTGAGCCCGGCCGCCCGCTACGAGCTCGGCTGCCTCGCGGTCCTCACCTCCCTGGAGTTCGTCGCCCAATGATCCGCGCGCCCCTGGTCGCCGGCGCCCTCGCCCTCGCCCTCGGCGGCTGCTACAGCGGCCAGCCGGCCGGCGGCAGCGGTGACGGCGGCGCGACCTCGAGCGGCGCCGAGGCTGGCTCGGAGGCCAGCTCGACCACCGCCGAGGGCAGCAGCGGCGGCGAGGCCAGCGGCGGCGAGGCCAGCGGCAGCACCGGCCAGCCGGTCGATCCCGATCCCCTCGCCGAGCTCGATCGCTTCACCGCCGACGACGCCCGCCACTACCTCGGGACGATCGCGCCGATGATCGTCGGCCGCCTCCTGAGCGAGAGCGAGCACAACCTCATCGACTACTTCAAGGGCCGCGGGATCGCCCCGGTGATCGAGGGCTGGCTCGAGGATCCGGCGTTCCCCGAGACCGTGCGGATGATGTTCCAGGTCAAGCTGAGCGCGAGCGGGATGACCGACGAGGTCAACTTCGAGCTCCCGGGCAACCTGGCCGCCCACATCGCCCGCGAGAAGCTCCCCTACGCCGAGATCCTCACCGCCGAGTACTGCGTCGACGGCGGCGGCGCCGCGACCCCCTGTGACACCGGCGCGCCCTATGCCGCCGGGGTCCTGACGACCCGCGCATATTTGCTGGCAAACGCCAGCCGCTTCAACCTGCGGCGCGCCCGACGGATGATGTACATCTTCAACTGTCTGGCCTACCCGATGGATCACGTGCTCCAGCCGCCCCTCGAGAAGCTCTCGCTGATCGAGATGTTCCGGGCGATGACGCCCGACGAGCAGACGGTCCCCGAGGCCCAGAACGGCTTCGGCAACGGCTTCGCCTGCTACAGCTGCCACTCGCAGTTCGGCGCCCACGCCCAGCTCTTCGTCAAGTTCGACGAGCAGGGGGTCTACCACCCCGAGGCGACCGGCCTCCAGGATCCCGAGAACGAGCTCGGCCGCTCGCAGAACGGCCTCTTCGTCTCCCACTTCGTCGATCCGGTCGCCGCCGCTCAGGAGCTGAGCCAGGTCTTCGGCGAGCCGGTGGCCGACCTCCGCGACGCCGCCCGGGTCCTCAGCGAGCACCCGACCTTCTACCAGTGCGCCGCCCGCAACACGATCGAGTGGACCTTCGGCCTCTCCGAGGCCCAGGCCTCGAAGACCGACCTCGGCCTCCTCATCGACCTCCGTGATCGCCTCGCAACCCTCGATCACGAGCCGACCATCGCTGACATCTTCCGGACGACCCTCACCCACCCCGCCGTGATCGACGTCGTCGTCGGCGGCGGCTGAGCCGTCCATCGCCATCCCCTCCGGAGACCCGCCATGAAGAAGACCCCGCTCATCGAGACGCTCCCGCCGGTCCAGCGCCGCCGCTTCATGAAGATGCTCGGCCTCGCCCTGGCGGCCCCCGCGGTCCCCCTCGGCGTCCGCCAGGCCGCCCGCGCGCTGGCGGTCGGCGAGGCCCGGGCCGCCGAGATGGAGGACCAGGAGCCGATCTACTTCATCGAGATCAACCTCCGCGACCAGTGGGACTTCGGCCACGTCTTCGTCGCCCCCGGCCTCGCCACCGAGCAGAACCTGATCCGCGGGAGCGACGGCCGCAAGTGCGCGATGTACTTCATGCCGGAGGAGCTCCTCCCGCGGGCGAACAACGTCTTCCTGACGCCGCTGGCGATCCCCCTCGATCCCCACCTCGACACGATCGCCATGATCGAGACCTGCGAGATCGGCATCGGCCAGATCCACGGGCACGAGGCGTCGAACGCCCTCCGCTCCCCCGGGCGCTCGCCGGTCGGCGGCCCCGGGCGGATGTCGATGGCCGCCAACGAGCCGGTCCCCTACGCGCCGGGCAACGACGACCACTTCTCGTCGACGCCGACGCCGGCCTCGCTCCACAACCACTGGATGCGCCAGCTCGACCCCAACCTCCGCAGCGGGGTGACCTTCAAGGGGATCGGCCGCGACCACACGGCCTACCACTTCGGCGCCGGCCTCCCGGGGGCCGAGCTCGACCGGATCCAGAGCCGCGACTCGCTCTTCAACGCGTTCCCCGACAAGCTCGAGGACTTCAACGTCCTGCCGACGCCGCAGCAGGCGAACGCGCTGCTGCAGGTGCTCACCGCCGCCGACAGCCGCTTCCTCGACAAGTACGGCTACATCGAGAGCGTCGACCCGATCCACCGGACCAACCTCGAGGGCTCGCGCAACCTCCTCTACGTCGGCGAGCCCAAGCTGATCTCGCTGCCGCTCAGCGAGCAGGAGGTCGCCTACTGGAGCGAGGGGGTCCCCGACCAGGTGACCGCGAAGCCGAAGGCGAACATCTGGGAGCAGTGCGCCTGGGCCTTCAAGCTGATCTCCAACGATCTCGTCCGCACCTTCTCGATCGAGTTCGACTACATCGACTGGCACGACGAGCGGCCCGAGGACATCATGGACACGCTCGCCATGCAGACGGTGCTGCCGCTCGCCCGCCTGATCGAGAGCCTGAAGATCGCCGGGATCTACGATCGCACGCTGATCGCCCTCTACACCCTCGACTCCGGGCGTTCGCCCGCGGCCAACTCGTCGGGGAGCGAGGGCAAGTGCGGCCTCATGCTCGCCGGCGGGATGATCAAGGGCGGCTACTACGGCGACGTCGGCGTCGACGGCCCCGACGGCAACGGCCACCGCTACTACTACCGCTCGCCCGATCCGGCGACCGGCGCCCCGACCCCCAAGGTCACCGACAACTCCAACCGCCTCAGCGGCGCCCACGTGTGGAAGACGGTGATGAAGGCGCTGAAGATCCCCGACGACGTCGCGGATCAGTTCCCGGATGTCCAGGGGGTCCCGCACCTCCCCTGGATCCTCAAGGCCTAGCCGGTCGCGCGGGCGCTCCGGGAGGCGGCCTCGCGGGCGTACATGCGCGCCCGCATGCGTCGGCAGGTCTGCGCGCGGATCTCCGGCGCCGGCGTGGGTGACAGCGGGTCGCCGCCTGTGCTCTCTTCGTCTCCGGAGACGACGACCGTGACCGAGCCGAGCATCCGCATCGACACCATCGAGACCCCCCGCCTTCGCACCCTCGTCCGCCGCGCCGGCCCCGAGGGCGCGCCGCTCCTCCTCCTGATCCACGGCAACGTCTCGAGCTCCGCGTTCTGGGACGAGCTCCTCATCGGCCTCGGCGATCGCTACCGGGTGATCGCCCCCGACCTCCGCTCCTTCGGCGGCTCCGAGGCCAAGGGGATCGACGCGACCCGCGGCGTCCGCGACTTCGCCGACGACCTCCACGCGCTCCTCGAGACGATCGCTCCGGGCGAGAAGGTCCACGTCCTCGGCTGGTCGGTGGGCGGCGGCGTCGCCCTCCAGTACGCGATCGACCACGCCGATCGGGTCGCCTCGATCATCCTCGAGGACCCGATGTCGCCCTTCGGCTTCGGCGGCACCAAGGACGCCGAGGGCACCCCCTGCTACCCCGACTACGCGGCCTCCGGGGGCGGGACCGCCAACCCCGAGTTCGTCCGCCTCCTCGGCGAGCGCGACCGCGGGAGCGACAACCCCAACAGCGCCCGCAACGTCGTCAACAACTTCTACTTCAAGCCGCCCTTCCGCCTCGCGCCCGAGCGCGAGGAGGCGCTCCTCGACGCGATCTTCGAGATGTCGCTCGGCGAGGCCCACTACCCCGGCGACATGACCCCGAGCGCCAACTGGCCGACCGTCGCCCCCGGGACCCGCGGGATGAACAACGCGATCTCGCCGAAGTACGTCGACCTCTCGGCCTTCGCGGCGATCGAGGCGAGGCCGCCGGTCCTCTGGATCCGCGGCGCCGACGACCAGATCGTCTCCGACACCTCGCTCTTCGACTTCGGCTTCCTCGGGCTCCTCGGGGCGGTCCCCGGCTGGCCGGGCGCCGAGGTCTTCCCGCCGCAGCCGATGGTCAGCCAGATGCGGGCGCTCCTCGACCGCTACGCCGCCGCCGGCGGGCGCTACCAGGAGCTGGTGATCCCCGAGTGCGGGCACTCGCCGCACCTCGAGCACACCGGGCGCTTCCTCGAGGCGGTCGGCTCCTTCCTCGCCGAGGCCGCGGGCTAGGACCCGGGAGCGAACGCCGTCCTTCGCAGCTGCAGCATCCAGCCTTCGGGGACATTGAGGATCCCGGAAAATCGGCCAGCAGCGCCGATTCGAAGGGATCCTCAATTTTGTGCATCGCACATTATTGGATGCGCGATGACGCGCACCTGAGGTATCGTCCGGGGATGTCACGCCGCGCCCGCGCCCTCGGATCCCTCCTCGCCCTCGCCCTCCCCTTCCCCCTCGCCTGCACCACCGGCAGCGGAGGGAGCGAGAGCTCGGCGAGCGCGAGCGGGCTGGCGACTGGCGACTCGAGCACCGGGAGCAGCGGCGGCGAGGCGAGCAGCGGCGGCGAGGCGAGCAGCAGCGGCGGCGGCGATCCGACGGGGACCAGCGCCAGCAGCGACGCGACGACCTCGAGCGGCGGTGACACCTCGAGCGGCGGTGAGACCGACACCGGCCCCTCGCTCGACGGCCTCGTCCTCGAGGAGACCTACGACGCCGGGATCCTCAACGGCTGGGTCCGGGTCGAGCGCTGGCGCGACGAGAACCCGGGCTTCATCCAGGAGGACCGCTTCGACCTCGATCAGCGCGCCCACCAGACCGGCCAGCGCCTGACCTTCTTCGCCAACGACCCGACCCCGCATAGCGGCGTCTTCCTCCTCCACTACGCGCCGGGCTGGGACTCGGCCGCCCAGCCCGTGCCGATCCTCCTCGCCCACGGCGCCAACGATCAGGCCGACCGGGCCTGGGCCAACCCCGGCGAGTCCGGCGACTTCGGCTGCGGCCAGAGCCAGTGCCCGAAGGAGGGGCTGATGCAGTCGCTCGCGGCCCGCGGCTACGCGGTCTTCGCTATTACGCACCCGCACAATCAGGGCGACAACTACTTCTGGTCCGAGCAGATCGGCGACGCGATCTCGATCATCCGCGATCGCACCGGCGCCGCCGAGGTCGACGTGATCGGGTGGAGCAAGGGGGTGATGTCGACCCGGATGTACGCGTCGAGCCTGACCCGCGATTGGGGCACGCCCTACCAGGACGACATCCGCAAGCTCATCCTGATCGGCGGCCCCAACCTCGGCTTCGACTACATCTTCCGCTACGGGACCGCCCACAACGCCGGGATCTACGCCGACTACGGCGGGACGATCCACGCCCCCGGGCCCCACGACGAGCTCCTCCTCTTCGGGGTCTGGAGCGATCGCTCGGACTACGCGATCTACAAGTCGGCGAAGGGCGACAACTACCGCGGCCAGCTCCAGATGCTCGCGGCCTGGGACGACGTCTACCCGCTCACCGGGATCGCCAACAACGGCCTGACGACCTGGCCGGTCGGCGACTCCGAGGCGACCTACTACGGCGAGGGAGACTACACCGGGCTCTTCGCCCGCTCAAAGGGGATCGACTACGCGATCGGCCAGGGCTCGGTGATCGAGGCGATGGTGCAGGCCGGGATCCCCGCGTCGATCGAGACCTACCTGCTCTGCGGGGACCTCAACCTCGACGATCAGGACGTGCTGATCCCGGGGATCCCGAACGAGATCGCCGGGCCCAGCGATGGGGTGGTCTTCGTCGACTCGTGCTCGGCGCCCGATGGGATCGGGAAGCTCGCGGAGAGCAAGATCCTCGCGGACGTCAATCACCTCAAGCTCGGGTGGGAGGCGCAGGCGGTCGAGCAGATCGATGGGTGGTTGAAGGAGTAGCGGGGGGCGTCGGGCTTCGTCGGGCTTCGTCGGACCTGGCGAGATCCGCGGGCTGGTAGCCTCCGGAATCCGCGAGGTGGGACGGCGAAGGCCTACTCGCAGGCGCGGAGGAGGGGGCTCGACACTCAAACAATCCTCGACCGCCCACCGACTTCGTCGGCGTGCGGTCTGCGTGACTCGCGTCGAGCCCCCTCCTCCGCGTACCGGCGCCGACACCTTCGGGGGGTGAGAGCCGCTTTCGGGCGCCTTCACGCGGACGTGGCCCGACACCTCGGAGCTCCCCACAGACTTCGAAGGCCCGGGCTCAGCCACCAACTTCGGCTGAGCAGACCAAGTGTCGCAGTCGCCGTGTCCGCCAAAGGCGACAGGTGAGGCGGGCCACCGGAGTCCGACTCGCTCCGCTCGCGCGCCGCCGTGCTCATCCGTCGCCGAAGGTGACGGATGAGCGCGGCCCTCCGCAGTCCGCCCAAAGACCTCCGGAGTCCGCCTCGCTCCTCCCGCGCGCCGCCGCGTTCATCCGTCGCCGAAGGTGGCGGATGAGCGCGGCCCCACGAAGTCCGATCGAAGCGCCGGCGAGTTCCTCGCGGGTCCGAAGATCAGCGCCCGAACGCGGCTCCTCCACCCTCGAAGGCGAACGCGACGGTATGCGGAGGCGGGGGGTTCGACGCGAGTCACGCAGACCGCACGCCGACGAAGTCGGCGGGCGGTCGAGGATTGTCTGAGCGTCGAGCCCCCCGCCTCCGCCCCTCGCATCAGCCTTCGAAGTCCCCCCTCGAAACGCCCGAAGGTCACACCACCCCGTCGCCCAGAAAGACCACGAAGGGAAACAACACCGACCACCGCCCCGCCGTCGAAGCCGCCCGACCCCCCTACCCGTCGCCGAGCTCTTCGCTCCGCTCGCCGATCCACCCCGCGACCTGCGGCCAGATCTGCTTCGGCCCCTTGCTCGAGGTCGAGAGCCCGATATGCCCGACGTTGAAGCGCATCAGCGTCTTGTCGGTCGACGACACCAGCTCGTTCAGGATCTCGCTCGACTTCGGCGGCGCGATCGTGTCCTTGTCCGCCACCAAGTTCAGCAGCGGGCACGCGATCGCCGAGAGATCCACCGTCCGACCGCCGACCACCATCCGCCCGTTGCAGAAGTTGTTCTCCTGGTAGCAGTCCTTGATGTACTGGCGGTAGACCTCGCCCGGGAAGGGCACGTTGTCGGAGGCCCACTTCTCCATCGCCAGGAAGGTCGTCACGAAGGTCGGGTTGTCGATCTGGCGGAAGACCTCGAGCCACTTGGTCATCCGCTGGACCGGCGCCATCATCGAGAACCCCGACTCCATCAGGTCGATCGGCGCCGAGCCGTAGGCGTCGACCATCGCGTCGACGTTGAAGAACTCGGGCCGGGTCCACGTGTGGAAGATCCCGCCCTCGTGGAAGTCGACCGGGGTCGCCTGGGCGACGAAGTTGCGGATCTTCTCGCGGTAGAGCGAGGCGTAGGCCAGGGCCATCGTCCCGCCCATGCAGTAGCCGTAGAGCGTGAGGTCGTCGGCGCCGCTGGTCCGCAGGGTCCACTTCGCGGCCGAGTCGATGAGCCCGCCGAGGAAGTCGTCCCAGGTCATGTGGTTCTCGACCTCGCCCGGGGTCCCCCAGTCGATCGCGTAGCAGTCGAAGCCCTGCGCGCGCATGAACTCGATGAGCGAGCGGCCGGGCAGGAAGTCTAGGATGTAGTAGCGGTTGATCAGCGAGTAGACGAAGAGGATCGGCGTCTTGAAGCGTCGCTGGGTCGGCTCGAAGCGGAGGAGGCGCATCGGCCCCCGGGTGTAGACGACCCGGTGCGGCGTCGAATTGAGCGGCGGCTCGCCGACTCGCGCGGCCCGGCGGACGATCGGCGCGAGGTAGGGGTAGGGCCCGCCCGCGCGATCGCGGAGGGCGGCCGCCCAAGCCTGCGAGATCTCGAGGTTGGCGCCGGCGGCGTCGCGGAGGCGGCGACCGGCGGAGGAGGCGACGTCGCGGAGGCTCACGAGGCCACCTCCTCAGCGGCGTCTGCGGCCGGGCTCGCGTCCGCGGCCATGCTCCGCTTCTCCATGCGGCCGAGGATCTCAAGGGCGAGCTCGAGCTGCGACTGCGTCACCTCGAGGCGATCGCTCATGACCCGCACCTGGTGGCGGAGCTCGTTGACCTCGGAGACCGAGGGCAGGCGCGCGAGGTGGAGCGCCTCCTCGGCCGCGTCGATCATGTTCTTGCGGAGCCTGAAGGACGCCTCGAGGCCGCGGCCGGCGAAGCGGAGGTAGCGCTCGCTGGTCGCCAGGCGCTCGGCGAGGCCGGTCACCGTCCGCTCCCAGGCGCCGAAGATCTTGCCGGGGGCGCTCTTGGGATCGGTGAGGTAGCCGACGAGGCGGACGAGGCGGGTCAGGAGGTTGGGCGGGGCGTGCTCGGCGGTCATGGTCAAAGCTGCACTTTGGGACATAGGTGGACGCTCCAGCGCGCGAGCCCGCGGCTAGCGGAGCTCGCGCTTGAGGATCTTGCCGGCGGGCGAGAGCGGCATCTGCTCGCGGAATTCGACGACCTTGGGGATCTTGTAGCGGGCGAGGTGGGCCCGGCAGTGCTCGAGGAGCGCGTCGGCGTCGGCGCTCGCCCCCTCGCGGAGGACGATCACCGCCTTGCCGACCTCGCCCCAGCGCTCGTCGGCGATCGGGACGACCGCGCAGAGGGCGACCGCCGGGTGCTCGTGGAGGACCCGCTCGATCTCGACCGGGTAGACGTTCTCGCCGCCCGAGATGAACATGTCCTTCTTGCGATCGACGATGTAGTAGAAGCCGTCCGCGTCGGCGCGGGCGAGGTCGCCGGTGTGGAACCAGCCGCCGGCGTCGAAGGCCGCGGCGGTCGCCGCCGGGTTCTCGAAGTAGCCCGAGCAGGCGACCGGCGAGCGGAGGACGAGCTCGCCGACCTCGCCGGCCGCGACCGGCGAGTTGGCCTCGTCGACGATCTTGGCGTCGATGAAGTAGTTGGGGCGGCCGATGCTGCCGGCGTGGGACTCGGCGTCCTCGGGGGCCATCGAGAAGATCCCGGGGCCGAACTCGGTCATCCCGAAGCCCTGCTTGAAGACGACGCCGTGGGCCTCGCTGTAGGCCCGAATGATCGGCACCGGCAGCGGCGCGCCGCCGCTGGTGAGGAAGCGGATCGACGCGAAGGAGGTCGCGGCGAAGCGCGGCGACTCGAGCATCATCTGGTACTGGGTCGGCACGCAGAAGAGGAGCGTCACCCGCTCGCGCTCGATCACCTCGAGCATCGCGTCGGCGGTCCACTTGCGCATGATCACCACGGTCCCGCCGAGGGTGAGGAGCGGCACCGTGTAGACGAAGAGCCCGCCGGTGTGGAACATCGGCGTGTGGGTGATCGTGACGTCGCCCCGCTGGAGCTCGTGGATCACCGTGTTGAGGGTGTTCCAGGCGATCATCCGGTAGGAGATCTGGGCCGCCTTGGGGGCGCCGGTGGTCCCGCCGGTGAAGAGGAGGCAGACGATCTCGGCGTCGTCGACCGCGGGGTTTTGGACCGGCTCGCCGGGCGTCGCCAGGAGCTCGTCGTAGGCGGTCGAGCCGGCGACCGCGTCGCCGTCGATGTGGACCCAGCGGCGCTCGCCCTCGCCGAGGTCGGCGGCCGCGAGCTCGGCGGCCGCGCCCGCGAGGTCACGATCGAAGGCGACCACCCGCGGCCGGACCTGGCGGATCACCGCCGCGACCTCGCGCCAGTGGCTCCGCCAGTTGAGCGGGACGAAGACCGCCCCGAGCTTGCCGCAGGCGAAGAAGAGGTCGAGGACCTCGACGCCGTTCATCGCCAGGAGGGCGACCCGATCGCCGCGGCCGACCCCGGCCGCCCGCAGCCAGCGAGCGACCGCGTTCGCCCGCTGGTTGAGCTGGCGGTAGGTCACTCGAAGATCACGCGCGAGGTCGACCACCGCCAGGTTCTCCGGCCAGTAGCGCTCGCCTCGCTCCATCCAGTCGCCGATGTACATGGGCCCTTTCGCTCCTCGTGTGCGGAGAAGATAACCCAGGGGACGCGGCCCACGGCCGGGGCCTGGCCGCGCCGGCTAGCGCCGCCAGAGCGGGGCGATCAGCTCGCTCGAGCGCCGGATCGCCTCGTCGCCGGCGGCCCGCCAGGTGCGGGCGACCTCGCGGCCGACCTGGAGGTTGTCGCGGGTCAGGCGGGTGAGCGACTCGAAGGCGTCCATCCCCTGGTTCACCGCCTCCTCGGTCGCCCGATCGACCCGGTCGGCGTAGCCCTGAAGGCGGCCGACCTGGTCGCCGAGCGAGGGCCAGGCGAAGATCGCCCGCCAGCCCCCGCGGGGCTCCCTCGCGCTCTCGGTCGCGTTCGCGTCCGCGTTCGCGTCCGTGGTCTCGGTCTCGGTCTCGATCTCAGCTTCGACAGGCTCGCTCATGACGATCTCCGGCCGGGCCGCCAGGCGCCCGCCGGCGAGAGTTATCGATCCGCCGATCCCGGCCGTCAAGAAAATTTTGTGCACCGCACAATCAGCCCGACGACTTGCGAGCGCGCCGCACCTTCGTCGTCTTTCGCCCGCGTGAGCCCATCACGGCGGCCTTCAGCTCGTCGAGCTCACGCCGGAGCGCGGCGATCTCGGAGGCATCGCTCGCATCCGCAGCATGGGCCTCCTCGGGCGCCCGCGCGGGCTCGGGCGCGGGCTCGGGCGCCGGCGGAGGGGGCGACGGCGCCTCGTCGCTCCGGCCGCCGAAGAAGCGGCTGAGCACCGGCGGCGCGAAGGAGAGCCCGGCCAGGGGGTCGAAGGGGAGCACCGAGCGGGTCCCCGAGCGCAGGCGGAGGTAGACCTCGAGCGCCCAGGTGACGTAGCGGCCGAAGAAGTCGGCGAGCGCGTCGTCCCGCATCCGCACCAGCTGCTTGAGGAGCGGCACCGGCAGGAGCTTGGCGGCCCCCCGCCCCTCGAGGATGATCTGCGCGAGGGTGACCTGGGTCAGGTCATGGCCGGTCTTGGCGTCGACCACCCGGAGCTCCTCGCCGTGGTGGACCCGCTCGGCGATCTCCTCGAGGGTCACGTAGCGGCTGGTCTCGGTGTCGTAGAGCCGCCGGTTGCCGTACTTCTTGACCAGCATCGCCCCTGGGATAGCAGAGGCGCGCCGGCGCCGACAAGGCGAGGGCGCCACGCGCCTCCCCGCCCCCCCCGCGCCAATGGTGCGCCGCAGCACCGAGGCTCGCGGCCCGCCCCGCTCAGGGGAGCTCTTCGCAGATTCCGAAGGGGTTGTCCGTTCCGGTCACGCCGGAGAGCGAACCGTCTCACAAGCCGGTCAAGACGACGGTGATCGAGAGCGGGAGGTTGTCCTCGCAGTCGGGGCGCGGGAGGCAGGCGATCCGCGTGAGCGTCAGGAGATCGCCGGCCCGGTTCATGTCGTACTCGACGTACTCAGCCGAGAGGCCGAAGCCGTCCTCGAGGACCAGCCAGGTGAGGAGGCGATCGCCGAGGTCCTCGGCGACCCCGGTGCTCAGCGCGAAGAACGAGTCGGCGTCCATCGTGCACTCGGGGTCGAAGAAGAGGTCGTCCGAGGTCTTGCGGCTGAAGCCGTAGAAGCGGTCGATGTCGAGGCCGAGCGAGTATGTCTCGTAGGACATGTCGTCGCCGAGGAAGCAGCCGTCGCCGTCGACGACCGCGCCCGAGGGGAGGGTCATCTCGGTGAGGTTCCAGGTGCCGACCGGCTTGCCCTCGGGCTCGGGGCGGCGGGTCACCTCGATCCGGGTCGGCATCGTCGGCGCGTCGGCGTCGTTGCGCGGATCGTCCGGGTCGAAGGTGAGGATCATCCGGGCGTCGACCCGCTCGAAGGTGAAGACGTGGAGGCCGCCGGTGAGCGGCGAGACCAGCCAGCGGCCGTCGTCGCCGAGGACGAAGGTGGCGTTGATGATCCCCGGGAGATCGCTGGGGAGGCCGTCGTCGAGGAGGATGTAGCGCGAGCGGAACGCGCCCTCGACCGCGGTGATCGCCGTGATCTCGACGGCGCCGCGGAGGGCGATCGGGTCGCCGTCGCGGAGGACCTCGCCGCCCCCCAGGCCGAGGAGATCGATCTGCCAGAAGCCGGCGACCTCGTCGGTGTTCATCCCGCCGCCGGTCGTCGACGAGCCGCCGTCGGTGTCGCCGTCGTCGCCGTGGCAGGCGAGCGGCACCAGACCGAGGAGCGCGGCGACGACGAGCGCACGCGCCGAGCCGGCGCGCCCCACCCCTCGCAGACCTCGACGTGACCGACCGAGCATCGTCGGACCAGCGTATTCGGGGGCGATAAAGCCGGCAAGTGGCGCGATGCGCAAAAACCGCGGCGTCGCCCCGCCGCGGGCGCGCGCGCGCCGGCCAAGGCCGCTACCATGCGCCCCATGAGGCGCCCCCGCACCTCCGCCCTCGCCGCCCTCGCGCTCGCCCCGGCCCTCGCGCTCGGGGCCGGCTGCCACATCACGGGACCGACCTCGATCAAGACCGGCCGTGACAACTACAACGTGGCGATCCAGCAGACCAACAACGAGCAGCTCCTCCTCAACCTGGTCCGCCTCCGCTACCGCGACACCCCGCTCTTCCTCGAGGTCTCGAGCGTCACCACCAACTTCACCTTCGAGGTCGGCTCGGGGGCTGGCGGGACGATCAACCCGAGCGCCGGCTCGACCGGGACGGTGAGCGGCAGCGTCGGCTACACCGAGAAGCCGACGGTCTCCTACGTCCCCCTCCAGGGCCAGCGCTTCGTCACCCAGCTCCTCTCGCCGCTCGATCCGCGGGTGATCCTCCTCATGTACCACTCGGGGTGGGCGATCGACCGGATCCTCCGGATCTGCGTCCAGCGCCTCGGCCCCCTCGACAACGCCAGCCGGGCCTCGGGGCCGACCCCCGACTCGCCGCCCGATCACGCGGGCTTCTTCGAGGCGACGACGATCCTCCGCAACCTCTGGCTCGAGGGCGCGGTCGAGCTCGGCTACCTCGAGGACGATCACGGCGGCGCGCTGGTCCTCCAGATCGACGACGCCAAGGCGGGCGACCCCGCGGTCGCGCGCCTCTCCCAGCTCCTCGGGCTCCCCGAGGCCCGCCTCACCGTCGTCTTGTCCGACCGCGAGCCCGGCGGCGTCACCCTGGTCCCGCGCTCGCTCATGGCCGCGCTCTTCTACCTCTCGCAGGGGGTCGAGGTGCCGGTCCGCGACCGCCGCGAGGGGCGGGTCACGGTCACCCGCGATACCGACGGCAAGGACTTCCTCTGGTCGAAGATCACCGGCGGGCTGATGCGGGTCCACCACCAGCGCACCGAGCCGAGCGACGCCTACGTCGCGGTCCGCTACCGCGGGCGGTGGTTCTACATCGACGACGGCGACCTCGACTCGAAGTCGACCTTCGCCCTGGTGTCGCAGCTCTTTGAGCTCCAGTCCGGCGAGATCAAGGCGTCGGGGCCGATGCTGACGATCCCGGTCGGCTCCTAGAGAGGCGGGGCTGCGGGCGATGCTGACGATCGATCTGCGCGGGCGCCTCGCCCTGGTCACAGGCGCGACCGGTGAGCTCGGCCGGGTGATCGCCGTCACCCTCGCGGAGTGCGGCGCCGATCTCGCGGTCCACTACCACCGCGACCGCGCCGGCGCCGACGCGCTGGTCGAGGCGATCCGCGGGCGCGGTCGGCGGGCGGCGGCCTTCGCCGCCGACGTCGGCGACGCGGACGCGGTCAAGGCGATGCAGGCGGCGATCGCCGACGAGCTCGGGGCGCCGTCGATCGTCGTGATCAACGCGGTCCAGCAGATCCACCCCTGGAGCAGGATCCTCGACGAGGCGATCGCCGACTACGAGAGCCAGCTCCGGACCTCGGTGATCCAGAGCGTCGCCCTCGCCCAGGCCTTCGTCCCCGGGATGATCGCCGCCGGCTGGGGCCGGGTGATCGGCATCAACTCCGAGTGCGCGATCGAGGCCGCCCCCTATCAATCGGCCTACGTCGCCGGCAAGCGGGGGATGGACGGGATCCTCCGGGTCCTCGCCCGCGAGGTCGGGGCCGACGGGATCACCGTCAACCAGGTCGCGCCCGGCTGGACGATCACCGAGCGCGAGCGAGCCGAGGGCCGGGTCCGGGCGCCCGAGTACGAGGCCCGCGTCCCCATGCGGCGACGCGGCGAGGATCACGAGGTCGCGCGGGTCGTCGCCTTCCTCGCCTCCGAGCTCGCCTCCTTCGTCAGCGGCGCCTTCATCCCCGTCAGCGGCGGAACGGTGATGCCGGCGATCTAGCCGGAAGGCCGCCGACGTCCGCGCCCGCGCGTTCGGACGAATTTGCCCGCCCAGGGCACCTCCACGGACGCGGAGTGGGCCTGCACGCCGGACCGGGAGCCGGCGCGGGAACGGGCGAGTGCGGGGAGCGCCTCCCCGCGATCGGCCGGCCGCCGCCCGACGCTCGCGAGTATCATCTTGCGGTCGATGACCAAGTCCGCCCAGGGGAGCGCGGCCGAGGAGGACGCCCTCGAGGACGCCCTCGAGGACGCCCGCGAGGACGCGCCGGATGACGCGCCGGATGACGCGCCGGACGGCGATCCGAGCCCGGCGCGGCCGGTGAACGCCCGCACGTCGGCGACGCGGATCGCCGCCGAGGCGCCGTCGGCCGTCAACGCCCCGACGCTCCTCCAGGACGCGACGACGACCGACGGCGAGGGCGACGCGGAGGCCGTCGAGGAGCCGTCGATCGACGTCGACGCCTGGATCGGCAGGGTGATCGACGGCCGCTACATGATCGTCGATCTCCTCGGCGAGGGCGGCATGGGGGCGGTCTTCGTCGCCGAGCACCTGACCCTGCGCAAGCAGGTCGCGCTCAAGGTGATCCGCAAGGAGTTCGCCGGGATCTCCGAGATCTCGGCCCGCTTCGCCCGCGAGGCGATGGCGACCGCCAAGCTCGAGCACCCCCACGTCGCCAGCGCGCTCGACTACGGGACCCTCCCCGACGGCGCGACCTACCTGGTGATCCAGCTGGTCCGCGGCAAGCCGCTGCGCTCGATGCTCGCCGAGCGCTCGCTCCCCTGGCCGCAGGCCTGTGACATCGCCGCCCAGATCGCCGACGCGCTGGTCGCCGCCCACGGCAGCGGGATCGTCCACCGCGACCTCAAGCCCGACAACGTCCTGGTCGAGCGCCGTGATGACGGCCGCTACCTCGTCAAGGTCGTCGACTTCGGGATCGCCCGCCTGGCGACCGACGCCCCGGGCACCGGCGGTCGTGACCCCGGGCGCAGCGACCTCACCCGGATGGGGATGGTGATGGGGACGCCCGGCTACATGTCGCCGGAGCAGGCGCTCGGCGAGGAGGTCGATCACCGCACCGACCTCTACGCCCTCGGCGTCGTCCTCTGGGAGAGCATCGCCGGGCGCCCGCTCTTCGAGACCTCGAGCCTCACCGAGCTGATCGCCCGCCAGCTCTCCGACGCCCCGCCGCCGCTGCGGACGGTCACCGGCCAGCCGATCCCCGAGGTGATCGATCAGCTGATCCTCCAGCTCCTCGCCCGCAACGCCAGCGGACGGCCGGCGAGCGCGGGGCCGATCCGCGACACCCTGCGCAAGCTCGCGGCCGCGGGCGGCGACTCCGACGTGGCGACGATCCCGGGGAGCGGCTTCGGCGGGATGCGGCGCACCGAGGTCGCGCCGACGGTCGCCGGGATCGGCGGCGGCCCCGATCCGATCACCCAGCTCATCACCGTCGTCCGCCGGCGCTGGCAGGAGGATCGACGATCGATGCTCGTCCTCGCCGGGGTCGCCGGTCTCCTGATGCTCCTCGGGATCGCCGGCCTCGTCGGCGGCGACGACGGCGCGACCCCGAGCCGACCGCCGAAGGCCGAGATCGGCCCGGCCGCGGCCGCGGCCGCCGACGCGGAGCCGACGAAGGACGCGAAGAAGGACGCGAAGAAGGACGAGGACGAGGCGCCGGAGCCGAAGGAGGCCGACGCGGCCAAGACCAAGGTCGAAGCCGCCGAGGTCGAGGTGGCGGCGACTGGCGGAGGCGAGCCCGGTGAGGAGGGCTCCAAGGGCCTCCTCGCGACCGCGTCGATCCTCACCTCGCAGATCGACGTCCTGGTCAACGGTGAGACCGTCGAGGAGCGCCGCGAGGCGGCGACCAGGCTCAAGGGGCTGCCGGACGGCCAGGTCCCGAAGCTGATCCTCGGGGTCGCCGAGCTCGAGCTCGCCAAGACCTGCAAGAGCAAGAAGGCGGCGATCGGCAAGCTCGACAAGCTCGGCGACTACCAGGCCTTGCCAGCCCTCCGGCGGCTCGCGGCGGTGCCGAAGAAGGGGTGCGGGCTCTTCAAGTCCTCGGACTGCTGGAGCTGCCTTCGCAAGCCGCTCGCCAAGACGATCGCCACGCTCACCGAGAAGGAGGAGAAGGCGAAGGCGAAGGAGGCGGCCGAGACGGCGGGGGCCGACGGGTGAGCGAGTGGCAGGTCTACGTCCTGCTCTCCGCCGACGGGCGCCGGACCTACGTCGGCGTGACCACGGACCTCGAGCGACGCCTCGCTCAGCACAACGGTGAGCGCCCCGGCGGCGCTCGAGCGACCCGGCAGGGGCGGCCCTGGTCGCTGGGCGTGAGCCACGGCCCGCTGGCGTCCCGCGCGGAGGCCCAGCGGATCGAGGCCCGGCTCAAGCGGCGGCGGCACCGCGAGCGGCTCCGGGCGCTCCCCGAGCTCGCGGCCGACGCGGCCGACGCGGGTTGACCGACCGGGCCACCGGGCTCGCGGTCGATCCTGTCCGATCGAACATGTAGGCTACGCGGCCTCCGCCGCGCCGCGCGAACTCGCGCCCGGCCCCGCGACCGGCAGGGGGTCATCCCCGTGCGTTCCCACCGGGGACATCTCACCCGTTACCAGGGTGATTCCACGGGGTTCGTGCTAGCGTCTGCGGATGCGGCAGATCCCCTCCTTGACCCTCCTCGGCGCGCTCGCCCTCGCGGGCTGCAACGGCGACGACAGCAGCGGCGGCACCGACACGGCGACCGCGACCGCGACCACCTCGGCCTCCACCAGCAGCGCGAGCGCCACGACGAGCGCCAGCGGCGGCGAGAGCTCCTCGAGCGGCGGCTCGATGTCGGGCACCGAGAGTGGCACCTCGACCTCCGGCGGGAGCACCAGCGGCTCGACCTCCGGCGGCTCGTCGTCGGGCGGGAGCACCCAGGGCTCCTCGACCACCGACTCGACCACGAGCGGCACCACCGGCGGCTCGACGGGTGGCTCCACCACCGGCGGGCTCTGCGAGAACATGGGCGGGATCGTCGACTACTCCTTCATCTGGATCTCCAACTCGCCGCAGAACACCGTCTCGAAGATCAATCCGAGAATAGGGCCCTACGGGCCCGAATTCGCCGGATCTAGGCGGTCGTTGCCACGGTTGCCACTCCGTTGCCAGAGCGCCCGCGAGCGGCCGCGCGATCGAGCAGGGTCGCGGCCTCGCGCGAGAGGCCGGTCTGCTGGGTGTGGAGGTAGACCTGGGTGGTCTGCAGGTACGCGTGCCGGGCGACCGCCTGGACGACGTACACGCTCGCCCCCAGGTTGGCCAGACGCGTCAGCGCCGTGTGCCGCAGAAGGTGCGGCCCGCTCTTCTTGAGGCCCACGCTCGCCTGGAGCGTGTTGAGCGTGTGCGTGATCGCGCTGGGCGTGTAGGGCGCCCAGGTGCTCCCCGTGTGGTGGGAGCAGCGGTAGAGCACCAGAGGGCCGGCGACGCCCTCGAGCCGGTGCTCGGCGAGCGCCTCGTGGAGCGCCGAGGTCAGGGCGATCTTGCCGATCTTCCCCTTCGGCGCCTGCTCGACCCCCTCGTAGACGCTGCGCTGGACGAGCACCGTCCCGGCCCGGAGGTCGATGTCGTCCCACTTGAGCGCGCAGATCTCCGAGACCCTCAGCCCCGCGTCGAGGGCGAGGAGGAGGATCACCAGCGTGGCCGAGCCGCGCTCGTGGGCCGCCGTGAGGAGGGCGGTGATCTGTTCGTCGGTGAGCACCTCCTTCGGCCGCTTGCGCGGCTCGGGGAGGCTCTCGATCATCGGCACCGCCTCGAGCGCCCGAACCTTGCGGGCGAAGCGGAGGATCTTGGCCACCTTCGAGAGGACGACGTTGGCGGTGCTCGCCGCCAGCTTCGCCCGGAGCCTCGCGCGGAAGGCCGAGATCCGATCGTCGTCGATCGCCGCGAGCGGGAGCTCGCCGATCTCCGGGGCGACGTAGAGGTTCCACACCTTGCGGTAGTAGTCCCGCGTCGCGGGCTTCAAGAGGTTCACGTGCTCGGGCTCGAAGCGCGCGCGATAGAACTCAGCGAGCGTCATGCTCGCCCACGTCTTCTTCGGGGCCTCCTTCCTCGTCGGCTTGGTGACGCCGACGGCCGGCGCGATCGCGTCCGCCTCCTTGTCCCGCTCACCGACGAGCTCGCGGAGGATCGCCGCGACCTGCCGCTCGCCCCACGCGCGGGCTTGCTTCTGGTCGTGGCCCGCCGGCGCGACGACGCGACGACGGAGCTCCTGCTCTGGGTGATGCGGGTTCATGAGGCGGATATCGATGTGCCAGCGACTCTTGTCCTTGGCGTAGGGACGCAGGGTGATCTTCATGTCGACCGATCCAGCCGACCGGCCGCCATCCCGCAGCCATCCAAGCACGGCATCGCGCGTCCACGCAAGCGCTCTTCCGAGCCGAAAGGGCGGCGGCAACCCGCCGCGGGCAGCGCGGTGGCGGACGGCCTTCGGCGAGATCCGGAGGAGGGCGGCGAGGTCGGGGACGTAGAGGAGCTCCGGGAGAGCTTCTAGGTCCGGCGCGCCGGAATTTGGTTGTCGGCTTCCACGCACCGCCCACCTCCCGCGGAGCGCAGAGCGCCCCACGAGAGCACGCTAACGGCGGCTCTTGGGCCTGTCAGCGGGAGAGATCGCCCGCAGAGGCTCCAGTTCCATGGCGCGGTTCAGGTAGAGATCGACGAGCGCCGGGTCGAATCCTCCCTGGGCCGTAGCGAACTCGGCCGCGCGCCCGGAGAAGAGCAAGCTTCAATGCCCTTTAGGCGGGCTGTTGGGTTGATGCGCCCCTCGGCCTCGCCCTCACCGCAGCCTGCCCCAAGGGGCTTCAATGCCCTTTAGGCGGGCTGTTGGGTTGATGCCGGGAGTTTGATTCCCAAAGAAAGGAGGTGCCCATGGCGCTTCAATGCCCTTTAGGCGGGCTGTTGGGTTGATGCGAAATCGAAGTGGGGGCCATTGGAGCCCCTCGAACGGGCTTCAATGCCCTTTAGGCGGGCTGTTGGGTTGATGCATGGAGGGGGAGGTCTGCGTGCCCTTCAAGGCAAGCGAGCTTCAATGCCCTTTAGGCGGGCTGTTGGGTTGATGCCCAACATGTCGGTCCAGCCCGAGGGACCGGCCGCCCCCTGCTTCAATGCCCTTTAGGCGGGCTGTTGGGTTGATGCCCTGGAGCTCTCAGGATGGCCCTGTGGAGTCCATGTTCTTTGCTTCAATGCCCTTTAGGCGGGCTGTTGGGTTGATGCTGCTACAGCGAGACCTCGGGTTAGACGCCGTCGAGATCGTGCTTCAATGCCCTTTAGGCGGGCTGTTGGGTTGATGCGAGCTCGAGGATGGGGTGCTCAGCTGCTTGGCCCCCGAGCTTCAATGCCCTTTAGGCGGGCTGTTGGGTTGATGCGATTCAGGAGACGCCGACTCCGCCACCGATGGCTCGACCTCGCTTCAATGCCCTTTAGGCGGGCTGTTGGGTTGATGCTCGATCCGGCGGAGGCCGTCACCATGGAGATCAGTTCGCTTCAATGCCCTTTAGGCGGGCTGTTGGGTTGATGCCAATGCTGACATCAAGGAGGCCGAGGAGGAGCTCGAGGCGCTTCAATGCCCTTTAGGCGGGCTGTTGGGTTGATGCTGCATCGACGACAAGTGCATGGACGTCCCCTGCCTCGTCACGCTTCAATGCCCTTTAGGCGGGCTGTTGGGTTGATGCGGCAGACGCCTCCTTTCATTGGTCTCCAGTTGCCCCCGCTTCAATGCCCTTTAGGCGGGCTGTTGGGTTGATGCAAGGGGTTCCCCAACCCCGTAAAAGGGGAGAATCGAGCTTCAATGCCCTTTAGGCGGGCTGTTGGGTTGATGCGCCTTCGGCATCATCCAGCCCAGGTTCCACCTGGGCAAGCCTGCTTCAATGCCCTTTAGGCGGGCTGTTGGGTTGATGCAAGACAACGGTGATGTTGTCACCATCTTCCTCCAGTGGCTTCAATGCCCTTTAGGCGGGCTGTTGGGTTGATGCGCCGAGGAGCTGCCCTGCGACTTGAGCATCGAGCTCGCTTCAATGCCCTTTAGGCGGGCTGTTGGGTTGATGCATCAAGGGATATGCACGATGAAGCGCAATGCGAATCTGGCTGCTTCAATGCCCTTTAGGCGGGCTGTTGGGTTGATGCTGCGGCTTCCGAAACCTTCAGCTTGAAGAGGCCTGGCTCAGGGCTTCAATGCCCTTTAGGCGGGCTGTTGGGTTGATGCGGTATAGTCGAGAGGTAGTGGGTCGAATGGGGGGCATCCCGCTTCAATGCCCTTTAGGCGGGCTGTTGGGTTGATGCCACCTACTGCCTCGCCGTCGGCGGGGAGGCCCAGATGCTGCTTCAATGCCCTTTAGGCGGGCTGTTGGGTTGATGCGAGAACGCCCGCGTCATCGGCGCGGAGGTCTCGACGCTCGCTTCAATGCCCTTTAGGCGGGCTGTTGGGTTGATGCGCGCAGAACACGTCCCCCACGCCCCCCCCGGGGCTGCAGGCTTCAATGCCCTTTAGGCGGGCTGTTGGGTTGATGCCTTCAAGGGGGCCTTCGGGGAGGGGGCCAAGGAGTACGGCTTCAATGCCCTTTAGGCGGGCTGTTGGGTTGATGCCCCAAGACCGGTTCCACGACGGCGAAGTTCACCATCCGGGCTTCAATGCCCTTTAGGCGGGCTGTTGGGTTGATGCGGTGCAGGCCACCCCCCGGCTCTCGGACCGCTTCAGCCTCGCTTCAATGCCCTTTAGGCGGGCTGTTGGGTTGATGCCTGTCTCGCCGACCTGGAGTGCCAGGGCGGGGTCTGCACGCTTCAATGCCCTTTAGGCGGGCTGTTGGGTTGATGCAGATTGAGGTGGGGGGGCCCAACGGCAACTTCCCCCTCGACGCTTCAATGCCCTTTAGGCGGGCTGTTGGGTTGATGCCACCGATGGGGTGGCCCCGCCCACCTGCGGCGACGGTGCTTCAATGCCCTTTAGGCGGGCTGTTGGGTTGATGCGGGTGCAACACGGGCCGCCTCGGCGGCTCGGGCGACACCTGCTTCAATGCCCTTTAGGCGGGCTGTTGGGTTGATGCCACCGTGGGCTACGCCTACGCGGGAGGGCGGTGTGTCCTCGCTTCAATGCCCTTTAGGCGGGCTGTTGGGTTGATGCCGCACGCTGAATTCGTCCAATGATCTCACGGGCGTAGAAGCCCAGATCGCTAGCCCCCGCCAACGCGGGAACCCCGCCGGGAACTTCGCTTCGCTGGACACCGACCCGTTCGGCCTTTCCCGTGTAATTCCAGAAGGTTACGAAACCCGCTAGCGGCGGCCCGCGAACGGCGTTCCGATCGTCTAGCGAGTCGGCATCCACCTTTGAGGAGCTTGTCGCGAGGGTCATATTCGTATCGCAAGTCCACACCGAGGAGGTCCCCGTGTCAAGCGTCAACTGCACCCCCGCGCTCCCGGAGGTCGGCTTCTACGGCGAATTGGACCCCTTCGCTGGGGGGATCTCGTCGCACCTGGTCGACCTCCCGCGGCTCCTGCGGGAGCTGACGATCTTCTTGCTGGTCAAGGACATCGTCATCCTCTCGCCGGGGAACCTGCTGGAGCATGCGCTGACGCTCACGGCGGCGGAGCGGCTGGCCCCCTTCGTGCGGGCGGGTCGGCTCACGACGACGGCGGCGGCGTCGCTGGCAAGCCCAGGCGCGATGATCGACGCGCGCGTGGGCGAGTACGTCGAGGATCTCCGCGCGGGGCGCGGGAAGAAGGTGGACCGCGCGCGCTGTGAAGAGCTCGACGCCATCGGGGATCGCTGGCGCGCCTTGCTGCCCGGGTCGTGGTCCCTGACCCGAGACGTCCCCGCGCAGATCGCCGGCTTCGGCGAGGGGATCCTCCGCTACTGCGCGCAGGCGTCCGAGCGATCGCGCGCGACCGCTCGCTTGGGGCGAATCCTCGAGGAGAGCCTCGGCGCGGGGGCGGCCCTCGATCGCAACCTCGTGCTCGCACAGGTCGCGTCGCTCCGCAGCGGCGCCTTGCCGCCGGAGATCGCCAGGCTCCTCTTCGTCGTGCAGTCCAGCTTCTACGCGCACGGCGTCGAGAGTCACCAGAACTGCACCCTCTATCCTGGGGCGTTCGCCCAGGTCGCCCAGCGGATTGAGGCGGAGCGGGAGGGGCTCTCGCTCCCGCGGATCGACTGGAACGCGCGTCCTGGCCAGGTCACACGGCGTCTTGGCGAGCTCGGCGTCGACCTCACGCGCCTGCTGGAGCTCCCCGTCGAGGAGCTCCTCTCGATCACGCGATCGACGGAGTGGCTGGCGATCCGCGCGCTGCTCCGAGGAGGTGCTCCCTCGCCGGAGGTCGCCCGCGCCTGCGCTGCGCTCTTCGCCGCCCACGCGGACCCGACGGAGGCGCTGGCGAAGCTGCCCCGCGTGCTCGGCGAGGTCGAGCCGGTCCCCGGCTTCCCCGCGCGCTGGCAGCTCGGGGTCAGCGCGACCCTCGGCGTCGCGGGCCTCTCGCCGACGATCGGCGGCGAGCCGGTGCCGCGCCTGGATGTCGCCCGTTCGAGCCTGAGCGCGGACGGGGTCGGCTCGCGCTCGCTCACGGCGACCCAGCTTCACCTCCTCACGGTGATCACGGGAGCCGGCGAGGAGGGGCTCTCCAGCCATGAGCTGGCGGTGCTCTCGACTGAGGTCGACTTCATCGATGCGGCCGCGGAGTCCGGTCCCGCGGGGTGGCGATGGCGGAGGGGGACCGAGGGGGTCATCGTGAGCGCGTGATGTTGATCATGCTGCCCTGTCGCAAGCGGGGCTGACATGGGATCTGGGGCTCCGCTACGGTGCCTCGCGTGCATTTCCTGTTCACGGACTTCGCGGCGACCTTTCGGGTAGATGAGCCATTCTGGCTGCCCTTTCCTCACTACAGCGGAAGCATGCTTCGCGGCGTGCTTGGGTGGGCGCTGGGGGAGGTCGCCTGCGAGCGCAAGAATGAGGGGGGGTGTGCCTCAGCGTGTAGGTCGCCGGGCTCCTGCACCTACGGGATGCTCTACGAGGACCCCCCCGTGCCTCCGGGGCTCGAGAACACCAGGATCGGCAAGAATCCTCCGAAGCGGATGATCCTGCTGGTCCCGGAGCTCGGACGAGGAGACTTCGCCCGACGCGACTTCTTCACCTGCGGCCTTCGCGTGCTGGGTCGGCTCGGCGCCGACGACGAGGCTCGGATCAGGATGGCCTTCGAGCGAATCGGCGAGATGGAGGTCGGCAAGAGCGGCGGGCGTGTGCGTGTGGAGCATTTTCGGCGGGTCGGGCCGATGAATCAGCGCACTTGCATCCCGCGCTTCGATCCTCCGCCGCGCTTCGCCACGATCACCTTCGTGACGCCGGCGTGGATCGAGAGGACGGAGGAGCGGGATGACGGGAAGAAGGTGAAGCATCTCCAGGAGAAGCCGAGCATCCTGGAGCTCTTCAACGCATTTAGCTCACGCCTGACGTCGGTCTGCACGCTCTTCGGCGAGTACGCGGCGGTGGGTGATCAGGATCGCTATGAGCGTATCAAGGAGCGCCTCGAGGGGCGCCCGGAGGAGATCGCGGTGGAGTCGGAACTTCGACCGCTCCGCTGGAATCGCGACGCGGACGCCCGCGGACAGACACACAAGCTGAAGGGAGTGCTCGGCGAGGTTCGACTTGAGGGCGATCTCGGCCCTCTCGCCGACTACCTCTACCTCGCCCAGTACGCCCACGTCGGCAGGCAAGCGGCCTTCGGGCTGGGTCGCGTTCAGGTGACGTTCGGAGCGAGCGGTGGCGATCCGGATCTGCGCCCGGCAGGGATCGACGCATGAGCCTCATGGTGATCCCTGCCGGGGGATCCTGGTCATCTTCTGCGATGAGCTTGTCAGCGGTAGCGATTGACTCACGCCGGAGTCTGGGCCTGTGAGCCCCCGCGCACGATACCATGAACGTGGATGACGGTGGCGCAGGAGGCGCCGTAGACCGAGGGTCAAGGGGGAGCACCGAGTTTAGTCGGGCGCCGGCGAGGTTCGATCCCTCGGATCTTCGGCAGAGCGCCGTGTGCGCATGTTCTGCGGGTTTGCTCAGATTCCGAGTTGTAGCGTAGCGAGGCGATTTCGGGCATCTACCCGAGCGGCCGGGTCCACCGGTTCAGCTCGACCCGACACAGCAGGGAGATCTCTTGTCCGCGCCGTCGTCGGCGATTTGTCCACTATTCAGGACAGTCGTTGGCCGCCCGATTCCGCGGCGTTGGTGATAGCCTCCCAATCGCCCTACCAACGGAGGATCCATGGATGGACCACGATCGAGAGGCGCTCTTGTTGCGGCCCTCGTCCTCGCGCTCGGCGGCAGCGCATCAAGCGCGCACGCCGCGGGCGTCTCAAACGCCGGTGTCGTCGCGTTCGCAGCCAAGAATGGCGCACCCAAGCAGTCTCAATCCCAGAAGAACAAGAAGGAGCAGGATGCTGCGAAGCCCGCCGTCGAGGCTGAGGGCGCGGCAGAGGCGACACCTCCGCCCCCGCCGCCCCCACCTCCGCCCGCTCTTGTTGGTCTCGAGAGCCCGAAGAGCCCGAAGAAGCCGGTGAGCAAGTGCATGTACGCCGAGCACGAGCAGATCGTTCGGGCCCGAGTGATGGCAGACGCGGGCTGGGGCGTCTTCGCGGCCAGCTACCTGGCCAGCGCGATCACCGGTCTCCTGGTCGACGGACGCTACTTCGTGCCGATCGTCGGCCCCTACATCGCTATCCCCGATAGTCTCTCCGGCGAGGGGGTGATCCTCGGCCTGACCCTCGGGACCCTCCAGCTGGTCAGTTTGCCAATAGCGATCACCGGAACCGTCCGCAAGCGAATCCTGAGCAAGCGCCTCTACGGTGACGACCGTGGAACGAAGCAGGCGGGCCGACGCGATCTCCGCTGGAGCCCCACGGGCCTGACCCTGCGGTTCTAGACAGGCCCGCCCGATGCGACTGATCCGCCATGGTGTGACATGGCGAATCGGTCGACTCGTCGGCATGCTGAACGAGCCGTCGATGGCACGTGCCGCCCGCTGAAGGCGTCCGGAACCCCCTGCCTGAGCAGCGGTGAGTGCCAGAGCTACTACTGCGACGACGGAGCTGCGCGACCGACAGCGACACAACCACCGAGACGACCGCCGCCCCCGGCTACTGCGGCGACGGCATGATCGATGACGACGAGGCTTGCTACGACGGCCCCAGCAACGCCGACAACGCCCCCTGCACGTCGACCGCCACGTCCTCGACGGCGTCGAGGAGTGCGACAACGGCCTCAACAACGTCGACTCCAACCCTGCACCTCCGCCTGCACCATCAACATCTGCGGCGACGGCCACGTCCTCACGAACATCGAGGAGTGCGACGACGGCCCAGGGCCGCCCGGTCGGAGGGCGACCATCTTGAGTTCTTCCTCCAAGAGGACGCCGGACACCAGCTAGGCGGTCAGGGGCCACCGCTGGCGGCAATTGCGCGCTTGCTCCCCCTTGCTGCCGCGGGCGATCGTGCGGTCGTGAGGCTGCTTCGGCCAGGGATTTGGGCCATCGCGCTGCTGGCCTGCCAGCCGACGGGGACGAGCTCGTTCACGAGCACTCCGTCGACGTCGGACCTGGGGTCGACCAGCGAGGCCGTCGGCTCGTCGACGACCGGCAGCGCCAGCGGCACCTCATCGGCCGCAGGGAGCACCTCGACCACCGGCACGCCGACGACCGGCGAGGACTCCGCCTCGACCGCGTCGTCGGGCCCGATCTTCGACATGGGCGTCAAGGACATCGGCGACGCCAAGCCCGAGGGCTGCAAGGGGAAGATCGACTTCCTCTTCGTGGTCTCCCGAGGCCACGACATGAAGAACGAGCAGGGGAAGCTGATCGCGGCCTTCCCGAAGTTCATGGAGACGATCGAGGCGAAGTTCGCGGACTTCGACTTCCACATCATGGTGGTCGACGGCGATCCGGGGTGGGGACTCGACACCTGCACCGACGACTGCCCGCTGCTCCAGTCCACGGTCGGCGATGGGACGTGTTCGGTCGGGAGCTGCCCGAATTGCCAACCCCCGATCAAGGTCGGGGATCCATGCTGCGGCGTGCCTGACTACCCCTGCGAGTACCTTGACGTGCTCACGGTGTGCGACGAGACCTTCGGCGCGGGCAACGTCTTCGCCGCCGGCGGGGGGGCATCGAACAAGCCCTGCAAGATGCCCGCGGCGGGTCGGCGATACCTCGTCACCGGCGACCCTGGGATCCCGGAGACCTTCGCGTGCATGGCGCAGGTCGGGATCAGCGGTCACGGTGCCATCGGTGAAGCGATGACCTGGGCGCTCTACCCGGAGATCAACGCGCCCGGCGGCTGCAACGCGGGCTTCCTCCGCAAGGACGCGCTGCTCATGGTCACCTTCATCGGCGGCCTGGACTACGACTCCGCGGGGGATCCCGCTTCGTGGGCGGGGACCGTGCTCGGAGTGAAGGGCGACCCGGAGGCGGTCGTGTTCCTGGAGATCTTGGACCCGGAGTGCTCGATGCCAGAGGACCGGATCTGCGAGTTCGTCAAGATGTTCCCCTACCACACGGTCGGGAGCTATTTGGCCGCCGACTACGCGCCGATCTTCGACGAGGCGACGGACCTCGTGGCGACCGCGTGCGCCGAGTACGTGCCGCAGTAGCTCAGCCGGCGATCTGGGCCACGGCTGGATAGCCGCTCGCGCCGAAGCCCGCCGCCCAGATCTCCCCGAAGGTCCCGATGACGAGCGTCTGGGCCAGGTGGACGAGGTCGGCGTCGGCGCGGGTGTAGGTCCAGAGCGGCGCGACCTGCTCGCCGGGGGCGTAGGCCCGCACCATGAAGGCATCCTCGCTCCCCTGTGACCCTCCGGACGCGAGGACCGCGTAGCCGGCGGGGCTCCAGACGAGATCGCGGGCCGCGTAGCCCTTGTTCGGCCAGGCGCCGATGTCGGCGTGCCACACCAGCCCGTCGGCGTCGTGGATCTGCAGCATGCCCATGGGATCGCAGTCGTCGGCGCAGCGGTAGCCTGCGGTGAGGACCTGCCCCTGGTCGTCGACGGCGACCGCTGTCGCCCCGCTCTGCGCGCCGAGGCCTATGGACGCTACGAGCCAGCGTTCCTCCTGTGTGAGCTGGTTGTAGCGCAGGATGAAGTGGCGGTTGCGCGCCTTCTCAAGCTGGCCTTCGTGCTTCCCCAAGGCATCCCCGACCAACACGAGTTCATCCCCAGCGAAGATGCAGTCGCGGACCGTCTCCCCGGACCAGTGACCGTACATTCCGACCTGGTAGTCGAAGATCTTGGGGGGCGCAGGGAGGTCGGGCGCGTAGATCCACGCGGCTGCATCCTTCTCGTCGAAGTCCCCGGACGGCACACTCCCGCAGACCGCGACCCTCTCGCCATCGAGAGCCAGGGCGACGGCCTCCTCGCCCGGATTGCCGATCCGGAGGTTCTTGGTCGCGTCGCCCCAGGCCGGCAGCTTGCCGAGCCACCAGCGGGCGACGCCGTTGTCATGGCGGAGGAGCAGGAGGTAGATCGTCCCGTCGTCCGCGACCTTGAGGTCCATGGCTGTGCAGGTCTGGTCGCCGAGCACCGGGACGACGTCCGCGTCCCACCATGCGCCGGACTTGTCGCGGCGCCGGAGGTAGCATTGCGGCTCGTCGTTGATGTAGACGGTCCCGAGCTCGATCACGTCGCCGCCCGGGAGGAGCCCCAAGGCGGAGACAAAGCCGGCTCCGATCAAGTCGCCGGTCTCCCAGAGGCCCTCGCTCCCCGCCTTCGGTAGGCTGATCGTGTAGGTGGCCTCGACGGGCTCGCCCTCCTGGTCTTCGCGCCAGGGGGTCAGCGTGACCGGGTGCTCGCCGTTGTCGAGGCCCGTCCGCGCGGCGAGCTCGCCGACGAAGATCCCCGGGCCGGCGTCGACCAGCTCGATGAGCTCGCCGCTCTCGAGCTCGAGCCGCACACCGTCCGCGTCCTCGGCGTCGACCTCGATCGTGATCGGGCCGTTGTGGAGGATCGGCTTGGGAGAGATCTCCACGTCGATGATCGACGGCGGCCCGGCCGGTGGGCTCCCGCTCGTGCCGGTCGACTCCGGCTCGCCGGTCGTCGCGGTCGAGGTGGTCGCATCGTCTGACGTTGCGTTCGGTGACCCTGGCAAGGGCGACCCGCCCGGCTCCGAGGTGCTCCCGTCGGCCTCGGAGTCGGTGGCGATCTCGTAGTCCCCGAAGCCGGCGACAGCCAGCGGCGAGCAGGCCGTCAGGAGGAGCAGGGCGAGCGGGAACGTCGAGCATCGCATCGTCAGAACCGTCCTTGGATGACGAGGCCGGCCGACCGAGGCCCGACCTGAGGGCCGAGGGCGAAGGGCCGAGCCGACCGCTTGGCCGCGATCATGAGGCCCGTCCCGGCCGCGACCGCCAGGCCGCCGCCGATCCCGAGAGCGAGGGCCGCGCGGAAGGTCGTCTGCCCGTCGGCTCTGAGCTCCTCGAAGCGCGCGGCCTGCACGGGGTCGAGGGCCCCGCCGGCCGCGTCCTTGATCGCGGCGAGCTCGCGGACCTCGCGGGCGATCGCAGCGTCGCGCGCCGCGAAGGGGACCATCACGCCGAGGGCGACGAGACCGAGCGCTAGCGAGGTACCGCCGCCGATCCACATGCCTCGCCTCGGGGTGGTGGGCTGGTCGCGGTCGATCGGGAGGGGCTCGATCGGATCGCTCTCCCGGACCACTACGGCGGTCGTCGGGTCGCTCGGAGCGGTCGCCGCGGCGTCGCGGGCTTCCGGACGACTGGCCTCGTCCTCTTGAACCGTCGCCCTCGGCGGCGGGCTCGCGTCTCCCGCGGTGCCTGCGGTGAGAGGAAGGAAGCGCGCCTGCGAGGTCGACTTGGGCGAGGTCGCCTTCGAAGCCGACCGGACGGCTGCTGGCGGCGCTGACGAGCGGCAGGTGATCGACGAGAGCGCGTCACGACGCCGCTCGAGGCTCGCGCGATGAACCGGATCGAGGTCCGCGCGCCGACAGATCTCGCGGAGCAGAGCGCGGGCGTGGCAGAGGTGCTGGTCGTCGCCGTCGAGTTCGTGGGCCTGCCGCCACATGTTGTAGGCCTGCAGCGCGGCGACGGCGATCTCGCCGGGGTCGCTGCCGCTCTTCGCTTGGCCGGCGAACACAGCGGCCTCTTCGGATAGCTCATGTGCACGCGATGGCGCACTCGCACCCGCGCTGGTCGGCGCGAGCCCGAGGATAAGAGCCAGGATCAAGGGCGCGGTCACGCCCTTCGATACTAGCCGCTTATTCGACGCCACGATCCCTCCGAACGCCACGCAGCGCATCAAGGTCGAGTCGCTGGGTGCTCGCGGCCCCAGGGGCCGCGAGCTGGACCCCACGAAGTCGTCTCCGCATGCACTCGACGAGGAGCGGATCGATCTCGGGGCCGGCGTTGATCGACTCGAGCTGCCCGTCGATGTTGATCCGCAGCGCGACCGAGGAGCCCGCCGGTGCGCCGTCGAAGAGGCACGAGGCGAGGCGCCCATCGATCGCCCCGCGATCAATCGCCCCTTCTTCTATAGGAGATCGGTGGACCGCGAGGAGGACGCTCCGCGCTGCCGTCGAGCCGAGCGAGAGCCCGTCATCGACGCGCGGCGACGAGAGGAGCGTGCCCGCCGCGAGCCCGACGACCAGGCTGCAGGTGGCGGCCAGCCCAATGATCGCGCGGTGTGCTCGCCGTGTCTTCCCCTGCGTCGGCTCCTCGACCACTCCCGGAGCGGGAGCCGGAGCCTGCGAGACCGCGGCCGGCATGCTCGTCGGCTTGGCGCGAGGTTCATCGGGTGACGTCACGTCGATCCCGAGCTCAGCCGCCGCAACCTCGAGCTCCTCGCGCAGCTCGACCACCGACCCGAAGCGCCGCTTCGGATCCACGGCCATCGCCCCACGGAGGGCCCGCTCGAGGAGCAGCGGGATCCCAAAGCGCCCCTCCGGCGCCTCCTCCATCATCCCCTCATCGCGCCAGCTCCCGGGCGGCGGGCGCATCGTGAGGAGCTGCCAGAGCAGCACGCCCAGCGCGTAGACATCCCAGAGCACGGTCGGCGCCGAGTCGCCCGCCTCGGGCGGGACGTAGCGCGGAGTCCCAAGAACGAGCCCCGCTCGCGTCAGCGAGCGTCCCTCCGGCGGCGTCAGGTAGGGGCGATCGGCGAGGTACCAGGCGGCCTCGAGGCGAGCGATCCCGAGATCGACGAGCTTGACGCGGTCGCCTGCCCCATCGAGGAGGATGACGTTCGAGGGCTTGAGGTCGCGGTGGATCACGCCGGCGGCGTGGAGTGCCTCGAGCACATTGCAGAGCTGGAGCCCGATCATCACCACGCGCTCCGGCGCGAGCGGCTCAGTGATCTTGTCGAGGCTCTGACCCTCGAGCCGCTCCATGACCATGAAGAGGCGCCCGTCGTCGGCGCGATCGAGGTCGCGGACCTGGACCAGCCCGGGGTGCTCGATCGAGTCGAGGATCCGAAACTCCCGGGCGAAGCGCCGGGCGCTCTCGGGCTTCCGCGAGAGCCGGCGGCGCAGGATCTTCACGGCGAAGCGGCGGCGATCCGAGGGGAGGAAGCGGGCCTCGTACACCGACGCCATCCCGCCCTGGCCGAGCACGGCGAGGAGCTCGTAGCGGCCGCGGAGCACGGTCCCGGTATCCTCGCCGACCGCGCCCGGGATCAGCGTCAGGTGTCGGCGGCCCGGCTCGGGCTCGGCCTCCGCCTCGGGAGCGCGGTCGGGCTTGGGCTCAGGGCCGCGGTCCGGCCCGGCCTCGTCGGCGCCGCGGCCGGGCTCACCTTCGTCCGCTGCGACCGGGCGCCCGCCGGCCCCGAGGAGATCCTCCAGCCCCGGAGACGGCGAGGTCGGAGCCGGGGAGTACGGGGTCCAGGGGGGCTCTGAGGGGGTCCGGGACGACATCGGCGCTCCGCGACCGCCACGATCGCCAGATTATGAACACACCTTTGGTCGACGGACGCAAGGGCCATTCGGCCGGCCTCCTTGCCCGGGGCCGTGCGCCTCCGTATCATCTGCGCGTGTTCGCATCCGCGCGCAATGCGTTCGTGACGCTCGTCCTCCTCACCGGCCTCGTCCCCGGCTGCAAGGACAAGGAGCTCGGCGAGGTCTGCGAGTCCGACGAGGAATGCTCGAGCGAGCTCTGCGCCTACATCGGCCCGCCCGCGGCCGAGCTGCATCACCAGTGCACCATCGCCTGCCCGCCGGGATGCCCAGACGGATCGATCTGCATCGCCGGGCTCTGCATGCTCGCCTGCGATCCGGTCGGTGAGCCCAGCGAGTGCCCCGAGGGTACGGTCTGCGACTCGAGCTTCGCCGCCTGCTTCGCAAGCTGCTCGAGCGACGCCGAGTGTGGCACGGGCTTCACTTGCTCGGCCCGCCGGCTCTGCGAGGGGTAGCCGGCCGGTAGCTGGCGCGGGCTTCACTGGCTCGGCCCGCCGGCTCTGCGAGGGGTAGCCGGCCGGTAGCCGCCCGACGGCGGCACTTTCCAGAATTGTGGACACCCGCGTGCAGGGAGGGGGCCCTCATCATCGCGAGGACATGGAACGGCAGAAGATCTTGTCCCTCGACGATCTCGCCGCCCGCATGACGCTCGTCGGCCGCCGAGGGGTGCCGCTCGACAGGGTGCGCCTCGCGGCGGGGATCTCGATGTTGCTGGCCGGCGGTTGGGACCCGGACTGGACCGACCCCGTCGACGTGGCCCGGCGCCTGGTCGCCACACGACCGCTCTTCCGGGGGCCGAAGCAACTCGCGGAGCTGCTCGGGAAGACGCTCGCCTATGCCAAGGTCCTCCGCGACGGCAAGCGCTGCCCCTGCCTCGACACCGCGCTCCGGTGGGCGGCCGCCGCGGCCAAGATAGATCCGGGGTTCGAGGTGCTCGTGCTCACCATCGATCCGGCCGCCGCTCTCGCTCGGCGCGACGAGGAGGGCGCCGGGCGCCGAAGGAGCCGGGGCCGCGCGAGAGGGTGGAGACCCCTCGATCCCGTCGCCCCGGGATCATCGGCGACCTCGCGTCCGCCATCGGCCGGGGGACGCGGCACCGGCAGCTCGCCACACACGGAGCTCGGCTCGTCAGCGAAGCCCGAAGTACCCGCTGCTCCCCTGACATCGCCTGCGACCCGGGATCATCGCGGACAAAGCGCGCGTCCGGGGCGCGCTTCGTCTGCAATGATCCCGTCTGCCAGGGATCATTGCACTGATAGCGCTCGCGCGACCGGGGATCCTCAGGGGCCATCGCCGACGAGCCACACTCCAAACCGGGATCATCGAGTCATCCCCGCGCCTCCGGATGACGACGATGCGGGATCATTGCAGACAAAGCGCGCGCCGATCTCGGGCGATGCGGGATCATTGCAGACAAAGCGCGCGCCGATCTCGGGCGATGCGGGATCATTGCAGGCAGGGCACGTGCCAGCCATGGATTGTCGATTGCCCTCCGCGCTTCCGGCCAGCGGAAATGCGGGATCATTGCAGACAGAGCGCGCGTCGACCTCGCGTGATGCGGGATCATTGCAGACAAAGCGCGCACCTGCCTCAGATGCGGGATCATTGTCGACAAAGCGCGCGCCGATCCGGGATCATCGAATCATCCCCGCGCTTGCCAGCCCGCTGGAGATCCCAGGAGGGCGGGCAGACTCGGCGATGTACACGCCGAGCCGCCTCGAAGGGCGCCCTCAAGAAAAAATATCAACAATCGACATTGAGACCTTGACTCCCGCCGCGCCGATCGTAGAACCTCCCCTTGCGATGGTTAGGTTGGAATGGCGTCGGGGGTCCGAGGTGACCTTTCGGGCAGAGTTCGCCGGTCTCAACGACGCGTTCTCGTTGATCCGGCTCTCCGCCGGGAGGCTCCCGTACACGATCTGCGCGATCCCCTACGTCAACGGCGAGCGCATCGACATCGGCCTTGAGCCCACTCCTGTCGCCCCGCCGCCTCCCCCTCCGCATGCCCAGGTGGCCCCGGCCCCGGCCCCAACCGCGGCCCCGCCGGCCGGCGCCGTCGATCCAGCGGAGCGCTACCTCCAGGCGCTGGCGGCACTCACCGCGTCCAGGCCGTCCTTCCCGCTCCCGCTCGAGCTCCTCTCGGCAGCCATCTCGAACCTGGAGAAGATCAACAATGGCGATGAACGGTAAATCGGTGGACATGGCGGCGAGCGTCGAGGACGACGCGACCGAGAACGTCATGCGGTACTTCGGCCGGGCGGTCGATCGCTTCCGCGAGGGGCGGCGCAAGGAGGTCGTCCAGTGGCTCCTGCAGTCGGAGTCGACGGAGGACATGCTCCGGCGCGTCGACGAGCTCCGGCGCGGGACCTGGCGCGACGACCTGGCGCTCGGCGCCTCGGCGCTCGCGGGCCTCGGGCTCGGCCACTTCGCCGGCTCGAAGCTGCCGGCGAAGCTCCTCGGGCCGCTCCCCTTCATCTCGCTCTTCGGCCTCGTGGGGGTGCTCCCGGCGCTCTGGTCGAACGAGACCCAGACGGTCCGCAGCGTCTTCGGCCTCGGCGGGCTCCTCTTCGGGGCCGGCGCGGTGCTCGGGGCCGGGAAGGAGTAGGAGACCATGCAGACGGTATTTCGTGTAGAGCAGGTGCTACGGGGCGACTCGGCGCTCGTAGCGATCGAGGGGGTCGACGCCCGCGAGCAGCGGGTGCGCCTTGAGGTCGACGCAGCGACGGCCGGGTCGGTCCGCCCCGGGGCCGCGCTGGTCGTCCAGTGGTGGACAGCCGAGCTTCCGCAGCCGGCCACGCCCCCCGAGGTCGTGCGCGATGCCGCGGCGCCCGCTGACGCGGTCGACGAGTCCATGACCGCGGCGGAGGGCGACGAGCCCGCCACCACCTTTGACGAGCGCCTTGAGAGGGAATTCCGGGCCTTGATTGGCCTCCGCTAGCGACGGCGCGCCGCTACGGCGCGGGTAGAGCTTGATGTCGGCCCGGGTTGCTCCCGGGAGGTGAAATGTAGAGGTAGTCGAGGATCCGCCGAATCGGCGGAGATGGAGGAGTGTGTGATGATTGACCAGTCCGTTCAATTGATTGGCTCCGATGGCCGAGACCTTGAGGAGGAGACGCTTCTCCGCCTCTGCCGGGTGCTCCGGATCTCGCCGGAGGATCTGGCGATGCTGCGGCTCTTCGGCAAGCGCTGTGACGCGATCGAGCGGGACTGCCGGTCGCTGGGCCAGCGCTGCGGGACCATCGAGGGGGTCCTCGATCAGACGTGTTGCCCCGCCAACATGAACTACAGCCAGCCGACGATCGACAAGTTCAGCCACAAGACCCAGGTGAACATCACCAACGTCGTCACCGGCCTGGGCGGCGACTACGTCGACACGATGCCGCTCAACCCGGGCAAGCGGATCCGGCTGATCCAGGAGCAGCGGCCCGGCTACTCGCCGGTCAACGTCACCGTGGCGCTCAACCTCGCCAACCAGGGGACCAACTACCTCGACCTCGAGGTCACCTTCTGGGTCACCACGGATCCCCAGATCCAGGGCGAGCAGCTCGGCTCCGAGTACCGCGGCTTCCAGTTCTTCACCAACGAGGGCGTGCCGACGCCGATCCCCTTCCCCACCTACAAGAACACGGCGGTGACGATCGGGACGATGAACTACCTCGCCGTCGAGATCGCCCACAAGGGCGCGGCCAACAACCTGGTCAGCGCCTTCGTCGCGGTCCAGGTCAACTCCCAGGGCTGGTACGCGGCCTGCGGGCCCCGCGGGGGCTGCTAGCGAGCAGAGGAGGCGGTCATGTCCAGCGAGCCCCTGACCTTCCGAATCGACAAGGAGGGCGACTTCGACGGAGTCACCCCCATGACGCTGACCCGTGGCGACTTCCAGGTCACCGGCCAGCGCTACTTCATCAAGAGCCTCGGCGGCGCCGCCGGCCAAATCCCCGGCGACTTCTTCGGGCTCTTCACCGACCTCACGCCGAAGCTCGTGGGGATCGCGTCGTCGAGCTGGAACCCGATGTCGGTCGCCCGCGTCGTCAGCAAGGAGGACCCCGACGTCTTCCGCGAGGAGGTCGACCTGACGCCCCGGATGACCCATGTGGCGATGTTCCCGGGGGATCGCCTGGCGATCTACACGCGCGACGGCTCTCGGGTCTGCATTCAGCTCGTGGTCACCGAGCTCGCCGAGTCGGAGCACGTCAACCTCGCGCTCCAGACCCCGCCGGAGGCGTACTGGCGGCGCTTCCGGATCATCCGAGGCGACGGGGGCGGCTTCAACCACCAGCCCCTCAACGCCACCTGGGAGCCGGACTGGACCTGGGACACGCCGACGAACATGCTGATCGCCAACGAGGCGATCAACGGGGTGATCCCGGCGCGCGACCTCTGCATGTACCCGCGCTTCCAGGGGTGCTACGTCAGCGTCCGCTATTCGGGGATCGGCGCCGGCAACGGCGAACTCTACATCGTCGATGGCCACCTCCGCGAGGCCAACCAGGTGCAGGCCGACATCAAGAACGCCGCGTGGTCGAAGTCCTTCTTCGTGAGCCACGACGACCTCATCGGCCTCTTCACCCCGCCTCCGGCGGGCGGGACCGTGGTCTGCGACCTCGAGCTGGTCCGTGTCCAGCCGGGTGATCGTCTCCGCGGGCGCTACGAGCGGGGGCTCTGAGGAGACCGGCGATGTACGTGGATCCGTCACGGGTGGAGCTGCTCGTCGCGTACAGCCGGCTGGCGAGCGGCGGGTCCGAGGCCGAACGCGGCGAGCGCGAGGCTGAGGTCCGCCTCTTCATCGAGTCGATCTGGGCGGATGCCTCGGCCGAGGGCCGCTCGCGCTTCATGGACGCGGTCCGGGGGAGCGCGTTGTCGATGCCGTGGGCCGCGGTCGTCGAATCGGCATCCGGTGCGCAGGAGCCGACGGTTGACCCGCGGGGGCCCGCGGCGCTCGAGCTCATCGTCGGTCAGGCGGATCCCGACGATGAAGGCGTGGCGACCTACCGCATCGACGCGACCACCGAGGCAGGGAAGCGCGCCTTCGAGGCGCTGATGCGGTGGGACCTTGTGGTCGTCTCGGCGATCGCGGCGTCGGCCGGCTGGCACCTCGATCGAATCGATGCGGCGCCCCTCCCGACGATGAAGGTCGAGCCGGCGGGTGCTGGCGAGGTTTCCGGGGACGATGGCGAGGACGCGGTGATCGACGCGATCGTGCCGGGCGAAGGCCAGGAGGAGCCCACGGCTTCGGGTCCTCTGCCATGGGGGCTCATCGTCGGCGGTCTCGGTCTCATGGCGGCGGTTGGTCTGGCCTGGCGCGAGCGCGGGCAGTGAGGAGGCGAGGATGGCGGGCAAGGTGATCGATATGGAGATGAACAAGGACGGCGTCTACGAGCCGCAGAAGGAGGCCCGGACGGGGCTCTGGATCGCCGGTGGTGTCGCGGTCCTCGGCGCGGTCGGGCTCGGGGCTTACCTCTGGCGGAGTCGCTCGAAGAGCGAGGCGAACGATCGCGGTGGAGCTGGCCAGGGCGGCGGTGGGACGCTGCCTGCGGGCGAGAGCGGCGGTGGCGGTGGCGGTGGAGTCGGCGTTGGGGAGCCGCCCGCGCCGAGCGGCGATACTTCGTGGACGAACACGCGGCCGCTGCCGACGGCTGCTGACGTTCCCGGCTTCGATCTCTCGACCAACTGGGGGACGACGCCGACCGACCTCCGCCCGCTCTTCGCGCTGATGGAGCGGCTCAGTGGGATCGATGGTGCGGGCCGGCTCTTCGCCACGATCGCCCGGCGCGAGTCGGGCTTCGTCCCGAACGCGCACAACACCTCGAAGGTCGAGCGCGACGCCTCGCGGCGGGCCTACGCGAATTCGAAGGACCGCAACCCGGCGCTCAAGTACGGGGCTCAGGCGGCGGAGTTCGGCTCGGGTGGGCTCTTCGCCGGGCTGGCTCCCTACTTCCTCTGGACCGGCGTCCCCGAGGTCGGTGCCAAGGCGCCGCTCCTGAGCTCGCCGCCGGAGATCATGTTCCTGCCGCGGGTCGCGGGCTTCGGCGCCTGCGTGTACCTCCAGCGGCTCGTGGCGAACTACCGCCTCGACGATCACCTCGACGTCAAGGTCGGCTGGGCGAACCCCTCGCTGCTCAAGACCGGCCGCGGCAACGCGACCTACCAGGCGGTCCGTCAGCGCTTCGCCAGCGACGCGAACGCGCTGGGGATCGACCTCGACGACACCAAGACGATCCCCGCGAAGCTCAGCGCGGCGCGCTGGCCCGGGGTGCTCAAGGTCTTCGCAGAGCTGGTCGGCGAAGTGCCCACGCCGATCGGTCGGTAGGCAGGATATGGCGACGATGCTGGAGTGCTACGACGCGGAGCTCGACGCGCTCGCCGATCTGGCCGGCGACTTCGACTTCCTCTCGACGATCGAGCCGGAGGCGTGGATCAGCCGGCAGTGGACCGAGATCGCGGCGGCGACCGGCTGGGCCGACGAGCTCGACACGGCGATCGCGGGGCTGCGTCGCGGGCGGCTTGGGCTGGCCGACGTGTCGGCGACGGCGCTCGCGGCGTTTCGCCGGGTCGCGCGAGGACGGCTCGAGGACGAGTCCCGGAGTGATCGCGCGCGTGTTCGTGCCGAGGTCCTGGCGACGATCGGCGCGGGATCGGGCGAGCACCTCTGGCGCGCCGAGCTCGACGTGACCTCCGTGGCCTCTGGAGTCTGCTACGGGCTCACGCAATGGCGGCCTCGCCCGCCGACGGTCAAGGCGAGCCAGCTCGTGGGCATCGCGCCAGGCGTCGCAGGAGGCTCCGAGGGCGGCGCCAAGACGCCGAGCAAGGGCCTCGCCGCCGAGCCCCGGCCCGACGTCGTCACGCTGCCGCAGCGGGCCTTCCTCGCGGACGCCGGTCCGAGCTATTTCGGCCCGCCGATCCCCTCGACCCTTCTTCATCGGCCGGGGTGCGGATGGCAGACGCCGCTGCGCCTCTGCCTCGGCACGTTCCCCTGGGTCTACGGTCATCGCTTGCAGGCGCCCGCGCCGGGCCTTGGCTGGCGGAGCACGGCGGCGCACCAGCCCGCGGCCGTCGCCCTCGAGATCGCGTCGGGTCTCTGGCAGCCGAGCGGCAACCTCCGGCAAGACGCGCGCGAGGTCGCGGCCCAGTGGAAGCACTGGCGCGCCGCGACTGCGCCGCTGGTCGGCTCACTTCCGGCCGCCGAGGGATCGGTGCAACGAGCCGGCGGCCTCTATCGCCGCGGCATGGTCCTCGAGGTCTTCCAGGGCAGCGAGGAGCTCGTCGGTCTCAACGGCCCGCGCGGGTTCGTCTGCGCCGCGGCGTACAACTTCGTCCAGCGGCGCTACGCCGCCTTCTTCGCCATGCGTCGCGCGCTCGTCCGCGCCCGCGCCAAGCTGATCCCCGAGCTCCGCGGGATCCTCAACGCCAACCCCGATCCCTGCCTCCGGCAGCAGGTCTTCCTCGCCCAGGTCTTCGGCGGGTAGCGGAGGTCGTCGTGCTCATCGAGGTCGGATCGCGTCGCTACAAGGAGCTCTTCGGCTTCCGCGACTTCGTCAACCAGCCCTTCGAGAGCCGGCTGCCGCCGCACAAGATGCTGGTCGAGGCGCTCGCGGATCCGAGCAAGAGCATCGACGCGATCGACTCGATCCTCGCGGACGCTCGGCCCGAGGGGATCCTCAACGCCGCCGGCCTCCAGGATCTCCAGCTCGGGGTGCAGGTGCTCGTCCATGGACGGATTGCCGCGTCGCGCCTCGGCGGCGCGCTCTCGCTGGCGGGCAACGGGATGCTGACGTCGATGACCGACGGGCTCGTCGACGTGATGAAGCAGGTCAAGATCCCGTCGCGGGCGAGCAACGAGGACATCCAGCGCTTCCTCGCCGACGCCGCGTTCGCCATCGGCATGAAGGCCCTCGGCGCCCTCGGGCCGATCGGCAAGATCGCGGCCGCGATCGTCGGCTTCGCGCGGGGGATCATCCAGCTGGTCAAGCAGCGCAAGGAGCTCGCGGGGATGGAGGAGTCGCGCCGGCGAGCGCTCGCCTACGCCAAGCTCCCGCCGCTCCAGGAGCCCGACACGAACGTTGACGCCTGGTACGTCGACGCGGTCATGCGGCCGATGATGGAGACCGGGTCGTGGACGCCGATCTTCTCGCCGCGCTTTGACTCGGACGAGTGGAAGGTCATCCGCCGCAACGGCGGGATGGCGATGGCGCCGGGCCGCGACGTGGCAGGCGTCGACGACTTCGGCGAGCCGCAGAAGGCGTTCAAGACCGCGGGTGGGGTCGGCTTCATGCCGGGGCTCGACCAGATCACGAGTGTGATCCAGGTGGCGAAGGACCCCGAGGAGGTGGCGGCGTGGTCGGGGAGCGGTCGGTGGCCGATCCGCCCCGAGATGGTGACCGACGTCGGCAAGTTCTTCGTCAACACCGGGCGGCTCGCGGCGATCGCCTGGTCGTGGGTGACTGAGGTCGATGCCTCGCCCGACCTCTACAAGGTCCATGTCGCGGCGCTGCATGAGCGGTGGCGCCGCTACTGCGATGCCGGTCTGCGCTTCCTCGCCGAGAACGCGAAGGACTGGCTGGAGAACAACGGGAAGGGTCGGATCCTCTCGGGTTCTCCGCACTTCGCCTTCGGCAGCGCGATCGGCTGTGCGATCGGGGTCTGGCGTTGCTTCCCGAAGGACAACGGCTGGCAGATCGTCATGCCCGGCGTCCGCGGCGACGAGATGAAGGGGTTTGCGTGGGGGCGCGAGTCGCTGGGTTGCGTCATCGATCCACCGAGCATGGCCGCCTTCGCGGGCGACAAGCCCTGCGTCTACACGATCTACGACCTGCGGATCCGCGAGGTCCTCGATGAGGCCCGCAAGCGGCAGAGCTACTTCCTCCGGCACTCGCTGGTGGCCGCCTATGTCCGCGCGGACTTCGACGCCTTCCAGGAGCCCAAGCTCCGCAGAGAGCTGATGGCCGCCCGCAAGATGATGCTCGGTCACCCCGATCGGATGCTGGTTCAGCTCGACGACGTGGCGGAGGACGAGCCTGGCCTCCCCGGCGACGGGAAGACCTGGAAGGAGCAGCTGATCGCCAGCGGGGTCAAGCGGCGGCCGCCCTTCCTCTTCCAGGGCCGACGGACGACCGGGGGTCCTCAACCCGGAACGCTTGAGCCGCCCTCGAAGCCGCCGCCGCGCGTGCTGGTCTTCGACGGACCGATCGCGTGGGGTGACCTCGCGGAGCCAGGCGATCTCGGGGCGGGCAACGGAGACGCGACGCTCTCGCCGGGCCTCCGCGCCGCGGCCTGGGCACTTGGGGGAATTCTGCTGGGTGGAGGGGCCTACGCGCTCGCTCGCCACGCGGGGAAGGGGTGGAGATGATGGACGGGAATGAAGAGAAGCGATCGATGTGGTGGACCGTCGCGGGCGTCGTGCTGAGCAGCGCGGCGAGCCTCGGCATCGGCTACAAGCTCGGCACGCGCGAGCGTCCCTGCGCCTGCAAGGCCAAGCTGCCGGGGAGCGGCAGCGAGGCGATCGGGGGCGGGGGCGGCAACGGCAACGGCAACGGCGGGAAGAGCTCGTAGGAGGGCACCATGGACTTCCGGATCGCTCGCATCACGATCGAGCTGCGCGACGAGGAGACCGGCGCGGTCGAGACTCAGGAGGTCCGCCCCGGTGCGCCGTGGCCTTGCCTTCCTGAGCTCGACCAGATCATCACGCGGGACGAAGGTGCCGGAGGCCCGGCGCGCGGGAAGGAGAAACCGGCGAAGGAGCCCAAGGAGGCCAGCGAGGCTCGCCAGCGGAAGGCAGTCGAGACCAAGAAGGACAAGGCCGGCGAAAAGGGGCGCGCGAAGGCCAAGGAGAAGGCCAAGCCTCCCAAGGCGAGCGTGAAGTCGGAGGAGAAGGTCAAGAGCCAAAAGATCGATCTCTCCGAGCCGGAAGCTCGCGCAGCGTATGGCGCGAGCATCCTCGCCTTGCTCAAGGATGCCCCTCTCAGCGTCGGCGAGCTCCACAAGCTCATCGGCGGCGATCGCATGCAGGTGGCGGCCGAGCTCACGCGCCTGGCGGACGAGGGGGCGATCGTCCGCAGCGGTCGTGGGCGGGGGACGAAGTACGGCCTCCCCGGCAAGGTGGCGGCGACGGAGGCGTTGCCGGAGCCAGCGGTCGTCGACCTGCCCGAGGTCAAGCTCAAGTGGCGGCGCGAGATGATCCGCGACCGCGAGACCTACGTCGCCCCCTGGGATGAGGGTGGGTTCCGGCTGGTGAAGATGCACACCGGGTCTGACGCCCTCTACTTCGAGCGTGGCGATGAGACCGTGCTCGAGTACGGCTGTGGCGAGCGGAAGGTGATGAAGGCGCTCGCTCGCCAGCTCGCCGAGGCCGGGCTGCCGACGCCCGAGCAATACCGGGCGAGCGGCGGCGACCTCTCGGCCTGCCCGCCGGCGAGGCGAACTGAGCTCGGCGGGGTCGCGCTCACCTGGCGCGAGACCGTCGAGGGGGAGCGGCAGGTCTGTGTCGCCGCGACCGGCGAGGGCGAGATGAAGATGGTCCGCAACGAGGCGGGGTCGTTCGTCCTCGCGTTCGTCCGCGAGGGAGACGAGGACTTCGACCAGCTTGGATGCGGCACCCGCTCGGCGCTTGAGGCCCGGGCTCTCGACATCCTGGCGCAGGTTCGGGCTGAGGATGAGGGGCCGGCTGCGACAAAGCCCGAGCCCGTGGAGCAGCCTCCTCCGCAGCGGCCGCAGCCGGAGGCCGTCGAGGAGGCTGAGGAGGAGGTCTCGACCGAGAAGGACGAGGCCATCATGGGGGCGCTGCGCGATGTCCTGAAGAGCATCGATCTCGATTGATGTCGGGCGCCGAGCGAGTCGGCGTGGGTGCGGTGGATTGGGAGTTGAAGTGATGGACGGGGTCGAGCTGCTTTCGAGAATTCTTCCGCCGTGGCGTCAGGTGGCCGCGTCGGCCGTTGGCGTAGCGTACTTCGACGGCTTCATCGCTCGCCAGCGGCCCGCGATCGTCTCGCTGCTTGGTGAGTGGATCGAACGACGTCGGGCAAGGGTTGAGACGCCAGCGACGACGCCGATCGCCGTCGAGGCCCCACCCGACGAGTGGACCGCCGCCCGTCGCGAGAAGGCCAACCTCGCCGCGATGGAGCTCCTCGCCTCAAAGAAGACCGGGACGATGACCGACGCGGAGCGGAGCGTGCTCCTCGGCTACTCGGGCTGGGGCGGTCTCTCGATCGAGAAGAACCGCGCCAAGTTCCCCGAGGGCTGGGACCCGGACACCTTCGGGCTGATCCACGAATACTACACTCCGACCAAGGTCGCACGCGCCGTCGCCGAGGCGCTCTGCCCCTTCCTCCCGGACCTCGCCAGCCGCGACGGGGTGCTCCACGCCCTCGAACCCTCCGCAGGGATCGGTCGCTTCATGCTCGCGCTCAACCAGGCGACCTGCGAGCACCCGCCACTCCACTGGACCGCGGTTGAGCTCTCGCCGATCGCCGCGTCGATCCTTCCGCACATCTTTCCGGGTGCCGATATCAACGCGATGAGCTTCGAGGAGTGGCTCCATCGGACGACCACCCGCGGCGCGCGGCAAAAGGGCGTCGAGGTCGCGGCCCGCGACCAGGGCAAGATCCGCCTGGTCATCTCGAACCCGCCCTACGGCCGCCGCGGGGTCAGTGCGAAGTGGGACGAGGCGCCCGAGTACGCCGAGAACGAGGCGTTCGCGTACTTCCTCCGCCGCGGGCTCGACCTCCTCGCGCCGATGGGGATCGGCGTCTTCCTGATCCCCGCGGGCTTCATGACGGGCGTCGGCGCGGGTCGCCGGCTCCTCCGGGAAAAGGTCCTGCGGCGGCATCACCTGATGTCGGCGTTCCGCATGCCGAGCGAGATCTTCCCAGGCGCAAACCTCGTCACCGACCTCCTCTTCTTCCGCGCCCGCGGCGGCGAGCTGGCCGAGGTCGACGAGGGCGACCGCTTCATCGTCGACGGTAACTACTTCGACGAGTTCTCCGAGCACATCCTCGGCACGGAGGAGGGCCGCGGGCACGAGGACGACGACGCTCCCGACCGCCCACAGGGCCGCCACCGTCACAAGGTCGTCGGCTCCTTCGAGGGCCTGCCGGTCTTCGCCGAGCGCACGCTCTGCTCGGCCTGCATCGTCCGCCCGACCGCCTTCGCGCCCGCGACCGCGAGCCGGCTCGTCCGCCGGGTCGACACCGGCGATCTCACCCCGCTCCTCGCGGCCGCGGTCAGCCTCGGCAGCCGTGTCGCCGACTACCTCGCCGAGCGCGCCAACGGGACACCACGGGCCGTGGAGCTCTGGCCCGAGCTCCTCCAGTCGCTCCGTGACTTCCAGCGCGCCCCCGAGGTCATCGAGATCGGCGCCCAGAACCCCTGGCTCTGGATGGACCTCCGCCGCCTCGCCGAGCAGGAGAACCCGGGCGCCCAGAGCTTCCTCAACGCCTTCTCCAAGGCCGGTGAGATCGCCGCGCCGATCACCCAGCGCCCCGAGGTCGAGGAGCGCTTTGCCGGCGAGCCGAGCGACTTGCTCGGTCAGGCCGAGTACCTCTACCGGAGCCGCCGCCGCCTGACGATCGACGAGCTCCTCGACTTCCACCAGGACCAGGGCGGCACGCTCTCCCGCGCCGACGCGCTCGCTCGCCTCTTCCGGGCTGACTGGTGCGTCGATGGCGGGGGCCTGCGCGAGCTGGTGCCGCTCCGCGACTACGTCACCGGCGACCTCTGGCCGAAGCTCGATCGGCTCGACTTCGCGAACAACGATCGGCGCCCCGCGGGGATCCCCGATGACCAGCTCCAGCGGCAACGAAACCGTCTCCTCGCGGCGATCGCCCCGGTCGAGTTCGAGGACATCGACGCCGTCTCCCCCGGTGACGGCTACATCCCGCTAGAGCTGGTCGCCGCCTGGATCTCCGAGACGATCAACGAGCACTACGGCGCGATCGCCCTGGAGCGCCAGGGCGGGCTCGTCCAGGTCGCGGACGCCGGCTACGGCGACCTGAAGAAGGCGCCGCTCGACCCCGAAGCGCTCTGGCTGATCGGCTGGCTCAACCACGACAACACCTTCTTCGCCCCGAACCGCCTCCATCACGACGACCCCGAGGCCGACCGCGTCGAGGCCGAGTCGGGCCTGCGCGATCTCAAGGTCTGGGACTACCGCGCGAGCTACGAGCGCGCCTGGAAGGCGAACTTCGCCGCCTGGCTGCGCGAGGACAACACCCGCATGGAGGCCGTCCGCGACGCCTACAACCGGGCCTTCCGTCGCTTCGTCCGCCGCGAGTATTCGGGCGAGCCGATCGACATCGCCCGCTGGGGCGGCCAGATCCGCCTCGCGCCCCACCAGAACGCGGCGATCCGCCGGGTGCTCGAAGCCCGCGGCGGTCTCATCGCCTTCGACGTGGGCGTCGGCAAGACCTACACGGGACTCGGGATCCTCGCGCGCGCCCGCCAGGAAGGGTGGGGGCGACGGCCGGTCGTCCTCGTCCCGATGAGCCTGGTCTGGAAGTGGTACCGCGACTTCCGCCGCTGCCTCCCCGACTATCGCGTCGCGGTGATCGGCTCCCAGCGCCGCGAGCTACAGGGCGGCCCGCGCCTCAAGGAGGCCAACCTCCGCCTCGCCGCGGGCGAGATCACCAAGGAGCAGCACCGCCAGATGATCACGGTCGCCGACGCCGACAAGGCGACCGACCGCGCGGCCAAGTGGTCCGCGTTCCAGGCCGGCCTCTACGACGCGGTGATCCTCAGCTACACCGCCCTCAACCTGACCGCGGTCGACCTCGACGCGATCATCGCCTACGCCGAGCAGACGCCCGCGATCCGCCGAATCGTCAGCCTTCAGGAGCGCAACGAGCAGAGCCGCAAGGCCAAGGGCAAGCGCCCGAGCGCGGCCAAGAAGAAGGCGACCGAGCGCAAGAAGGCGATCGCCGAGGCGAGCGTGAAGAGCTTCATCATGGACCAGCTCGACATCGACGATCGTCGCGGGCTTGATCCCGGGATCCGCTGGGACGACCTCGGGATCGACCTCCTCATCGTCGACGAGGCCCAGAACTTCAAGAACCTCTACGGCCCCGAGCAGCGCGAGGGCGGCGTGCCGAAGTTCATGTCGCTGCCGGCGGGCGGCTCGAAGCGCGCCTGGCAGCTCGACTTTCGGAGTCACTTCGTCCGCCAGCGGACGGGCGGCAGCGGGGTCGTGCTCCTCTCGGCGACGCCCGCCAAGAACAGCCCGCTAGAGTTCTACAACATCCTCCAGTACGTCGATCACGACGCCTTCGTGAAGGTCGGGATCCACGACCCGGAGGAGTTCATCGACCGCTACCTGAAGATCGAGAGCCGCGACGTCCTCGACGCCAACTTCGACATCGTGAAGAAGTCGGCCGTCGTCGGCTTCCAGCGCCTCGACGAGATCCGCGGGATCCTCGACCGCTACTCGGAATTCCGCACGGCCGAGGAGGTCGGGATCAAGCTCCCGCAGCCGCGCGTGCAGCGGGTCGACGTCCAGATGGACGACGCCCAGGAGCTCAAGTACGACGAGCTGGTCGCGACGATGACCGATCGCCTGGAGGCGCTCCTCAAGGGCGAGCGCGCGTCGGCGGCGGGTGTTCTGGGCGACATGGTGCGGATGTCGCTGATCGCTCTCCACGCCGATCTCGACGAGGGCTATGACTGGACCAACGCCCTCGAAGGCGGCCTCGCCACGCGAAAGGTCAGCGCGACAGCGCTCACCCGCTGGGTCGATCGCGGCTGGGCCGTGGTCGACACCGACCGCGAGAAGGACACGGCGACGATCCGGCGCGACCTCCCGCGGCCGGACTACCACTCGCCGAAGTTCCAGGCGGTCGCCGAGCGGGTCGCCGCGCAGCCGGAGTGCGGGCACATCATCTTCTGCGAGCCGGTCGCCACCCACCGCTGGATCGTCGAGGTCTTGGTGGAGAACGGGATCCCCCGCGAGCGGATCGCCGTGATGAACGCGCAGGCGACCGACGCGAACGCGCGGCTGCAGATCGCCGACGGCTTCAACGGCGACGAGGAGGAGGGCAAGGAGCCGCTCTACGACGTGATCATCGCCAACAGCGTCGCCTACGAGGGGGTCGACCTCCAGACCCGGACTTGTGCGATCCACCATGTCGACCTCCCGTGGACGCCTGCGGACCTCGAGCAACGAAACGGCCGTGCGTACCGCCAGGGCAACACCCTCGGGACAATTGAGATCCTCTACTACATCGCCCAGGGGTCGATGGATGGCTACCGATTCGCCGTGATCCACGGCAAGCGCGGGTGGCTGGCGAGCCTCCTCGAGAGCCAGGACCGCGACACCAACAACCCCGCCGCGCAGCAAGACTTCTCGCCCGAGGAGTTGCTCGAGTACATCGCCCGCGACAAGGGGAAGGTCCGCGGACTCCTCGAGAAACGGAAGGAACAGAAGCGCGAGGAGGAGCGGCAGCGGCAGGCGACGAATGCGGCGATCCTGATGCGGCAGGCGGCGGGCCGCTACCGCGACGCGCGGCGCCTGGCGACCGAGAACCCTGCTCGGGCGACCCAGCTTCGACAGGAGGCCGAAGAGCGCCTTACCTCGCTCGCGCGGGCGAGCACGGACGTGTGGCCCTGGGACAAGGCGATGTACGCCTTCCGCGAGGTCGACGGGATCGTCCTCAGCGACGGGAGCGCGCTCGTCTTCGAGGGGATGCGGATCGTCCAGCGCGGGGCCGGGCCGGAGGGCGAGGTCCGTGCGATCGAGTTTGGCCAGGTCCGCGACACCAAGAGCGGGCCGGTAATCGGCATGCGCCGCGCCGGAGAGGCCCGCTGGGGCTCGGCCGGCCCGACGGCGATCGCCGAGCTCCAGATCACACCGGCGCACCTTGAGGCCGCGAAGACCGAGTGGCCCGAGGATGACGAGGCCGAGGCGACTATCTCCCTCGACCAGACGATCGCCCGCCTCGACTCTTGGCGGCGGATTGGCTGGGAGGGGGCCACCGACCTCTTCCGAGCCACCTGGTGGGAGCGGCGAGGGGCCGCCATCGCTGAGCAGCTCGCCCGGCGTGGCGACGAGGCCGAGCGCCTGCCGGTGGTCGTCGACGGCGAGCTCCAGCTCCGCGGCGGCCCGGCGATCCGCGACGGCGTTCTCCTGCCGCCGACCGCGGCTGGCTGGGAGAGCTACCTCGAGCTGGCGCCGCTGACCGGCGAGCCGTGGGCGGCGCTCCGGGACGTCGGCGATCTCTGGTGGGGCCGCCGGATCCCCCGGGACCTCCTCGCCAAGCCCCCCGTGCTCGACGACGAGACCGCGCTGGCGCGCCTCCGCAAGCAGCTCGCCCGGGCGCGCGAGCTCCACGACCTCTCGCCCCGCGAGGTCGCCGAGTGGCTCAGCGAGCAGGAGCTCGACGACGCCGCGGACTTCCTCGACGGCTATCTCGACGAGCCGACCCGCGCCTTCGACGAGTTCGCCAGCGAGCTCCGCCGCAAGCTGATCGACAGCCTCGGCAAGCGCTGGTCGACCCGGGCGGCGCTCTGGCACGACGGCCGGCCCTACATCGACCCCTTCGTGCTCCTCGAGGACGCGGCGAAGGGCGGCCGCAAGTACGTCCTCGCCCAGCGAGTCCCCGACGAGGCCGTGCGGCGGGTCTACATCGACGAGCCGGTCGGCGCGGGCGCGCCCTACACGATCGCCGAGGGCACGCTCCGCAAGGTCGACCGGATCTGGGAGGTCTACGACCAGGAGGACGGCGACCTCATCGAGGCGGTCTGGCACCGCTACACGCGGCTCCTGCGGGCGCTTGAGCTGGTCCCGGCCTACCTCGGCGAAGCCCACGATCTCCTCGAGGTCGCGGCTGAGGCGATCGAGAGCCCGAAGTGCCAGGGCGATCAGCGGGCGCGGGCGATCACCGCGCTCCGCATGGCCGAGCGCTACTACCGCAAGGCCACCAACCGGATCCACATGGGCCGCTCCGCGCGGGCGCTCGACGCCCTCCGCCAGGTCGTCAGCCACCTGACGACCAGTGCGGCCGCGGTCGCCGAGGCCTGCGGCGTGGGCCAGATCGATCTCCTGGCCGGGCCTGTCGTCGTCACCGAGCGCGACCGCGAAGCGCTCGAGGCCGCCGGCGAGGACATCGTCGACCCGGCGGACACCATCGCCGGGCTCCAGGCCGAGCCCGAGCAGGCCCCCGAGGTGCAGGCCCCGGGAGTCGGCCGCGCGGTCCTCGACGCCTTCGGCAGCGAGGAGGCGGCCGAGTGACAACCGGCTCCCACGCACTCGCCCCCGCCCACATCCCCCTGGAGGAGGACCCACCCGCCATGCCGAACCCGACCCCACGCAAGGACGCCGAGGAGGCCGTCAACCACGCCTACGAGCAGGAGGCGAAGGCCCTCATGAAGGCCCAGCGCCTCCGCTTCATCCTCGGGATCACGGTCTCCGCCGGCCTCGGCTTCGGCCTCGGCGCCTTCACGACCTACAAGATCGCCTGCTCGCTCAGGCCCCGCCGCTAGGAGGACGACGATGACGACGCGAAGACTCAACTTCGGCCGCTGCCTGGCCCGCCTCACGCTGCACACGCTGCGCCACTTCGACCGCGGCCGCGACCTCGACGACGCCGTCTTCGAGGGCACGGCCGATCTCCTGGACGACATCGCCGTCCGCCTCGATCCCGAGGACGGCCACGACATCCACCGGATCGCCCACCGGATCCGCATCACCAACGACGAGAGGCACCGCACCTAGGGAGGCCGCCGTGGACAAGCACGAGAACGACGAGAATGACGCGCTCTTCGACCCGCAAGCGCTGGCGAAGGTGCTCACGCTGACGGCAGCCTGCACGCTCCGACGATGGGCGAGCAAGCACGACGAGCGCGCCGCGATCATCCGCAAGTGCGACGCACGGCTGAAGGAGCTGGACGAGGAGGAGCGGAGCGGCTCCCGAAGGCGCGGTCGCCGGCAAAGCCCGCCAAACGATGAAGTTACCCGCCTCAAAGAGCAGCAGGAGGCGCAGGCGCGCGCGGTGGAGACGCTTACCGAGGCGCTCAAGGAGAACCAAGCGGCCCACGCGGCGCGCATGGAAGCCATGCAGGAGTCGATCACGAAGCTCGCCGAGCGCCGCGCAGACTCGGATATCGAGGAGATCCGGCGCTCCCACGAGGCGCGCATGAACGCCGTGATCGGGGAGATCCAGCGCTCCCATGAGGCGCGCATGGACGATATGCGGGAGATGATCACGAAGCTCGCCGAGCGGCGATCGGACGTGGAAATCGCGCAGATTCGCCAAGAGGCGCGCATGGACGGGATCGTCAACGCCGTCAACGTGCTGGTGGAGAGGATGAACGCAGACCAAGCCGGCGCGCCGCGGCGGAGCGAACGACGCCAGCATCGTCGGCTCCCCGCACGGCTCCGCAGCGTCGCAAGGGCAACTCGCGGGCTCGACGGTGAACCCTCGCCGGTCGATCCATCGATGACGAGTGAGCCGGCGCCCACGCTCGTCGATCCGGCGCCGGTCGACACCGCAGGAGCGCCGCCGAACCCGAAGCGGGAATTGGTCTCAGAGGCCGCGGCGGTCGAGATCGCGGAAATCGAGTCGGTCGCTCTCACGGCGCCTTTGAGCGCGAGACCGGCGGCTGAGATCGCAGCAGTCGTGGTCAAGGCCGGCGAGGTCTTGGTGCCCCCGATTGCCGAGATCGCAGAGATCGCCGAGGCGCTCTCGACAGCGGTGGCGGACTCGCCCTCCTCGGAGGTTGAGGTCGCGAAGGCCGAGGTCGTCGCCATCTCGGGACCGGCGTTGATCACCGAGGTCAAGGCTGCCGACGAATTGACCCCGTCCCTTCAAGACGTGGAGGTCGAGGTCGTCACGCTCGCGGCGTCGTCGAGCGCGAGCCTGGCGTCGATTTCCGAGCGAGACCGGAGCTCAGAGTCCCACGATCCGCTCGCCGCGACGCCCCCGTCGATCGAGCTCGCCGAGTTCCCAACGTCGTCAAGCCCGACCGCAGCCGAGACCTCCGTCCTGACCGACACGAGCATCGACGATCCAGACGATGTCTCCTGGGGCAGCTCCACGGCGCTCTGCGTCCTGCCGGAGATCGATGAGCCCCCAGACGAGGCGTCTCGGCTGATCGATGAGGCCAGCCGCGAGATCGACACGGCGCTCGCGGCCAATGCCCGCGGGGACCACCGGACCGCCAACAAACACTGGCACCGCGCCGATGAGCTCGCCACGCGGACGTGCCTTGCGAAGCCCGACGCCGAGGCGAGACGCTCGCTCGGCAACCTCCGCTTGCGGCGCGCTCTCTCGATGACGCGGGCAGGCGATCCCCGAGCCATCAACATCTCCTCGAGCGCCACGCTCCTCGCCTTCGAGGTCGCCAAGGCGAGGGCGACCCCCGAGCACCTGACGGAGCTCGACGCGACCGCCACGGAGTACCAGGAGATCGCCAAGCGCTTCGGCCGCGACGTCAGCGGGGACGACCTACTCGAAGCGATCCGTACCTTCGTCGAGGTCGAGCGCCCCGTGATCTCCGGCGCCGACGATCTCTTGGCGCTCATGGAGGCAACGTCATGAGCGACGATGTCGACAAGCTCCGCTCCCAGCTTTACCTCGACCTCGGCGCCTTCGTCGACCTCCGCCGCGCCGCGAAGGACCCCGACGATCCCAAGTGGCGCGCCGAGGCGCTGGTTTGGATCAACAAGGTCTACCGCTACGCCACCCTCGACGGGCGCCGCCGCTTCCTCGACGAGATGAAGCTCCCGGGCGCCGACCAGAAGCGCCGCATGGCCTTCGACGTCTGCCGCAAGCAGGGCGGCGACGAGGCGGCCTGCCGGACCAAGGCCGAGACGCTCCCCCTCTTCCGCGGCATCTTCGAGGCGTTCCCGAAGGTCAACGCGCTCAAGGAGTGGTACGCGGCGCCGATCACCCAGCTCGTCGGCACCTACGACCCGAAGAACCCGCCCGCCGAGGATCTCAAGGACTGGCGCGACACCCTCCGCGAGGAGAGCCCGGGGACGGCCTACTTCGTCGATGGGGTCGAGGCCGTGGGCGAGGCGGCGGAGTCGCTCGGCGACGCCCTCACGCCGACGATCGCGTGGTGGAAGGTCGGCGTCGCGCTGGCCGGGACGGCCCTCGTGGGCGCGGTCGCATACCGCGTCGCAACGGCGCGAAGATGAGCGGTCGCATGCTCTCGATCAGGACCTGGGCGATTCGTAGAGTCAGATACGTAGCTCCGGCGGCTCCCGCCCCGCTCGGACGCTCGGTGACGACGCGCGGGCGAAGCGAGACCTCCGTATGAACCGCAACTCCCCATGCCCGTGTGGAAGCGGGCGCAAGTTCAAGCGATGCTGCGGCGCCCGAGCCGAGGCAGAGTCGAGGCAGGCCATCCGGCAGGCCGCGAAGACACAGGTTCGTTCGCTCGGGCTCCAGCCCGGCGATGACGCCAACCAATGGCGGCGACTAGCGCGATTCCTCGACCAGACGGCGCGCGACCGAGGGACCTCGCGCGCGGAGCTGGCTGAGCTCTCGGGCTTCGATCTGGCGCTGGTCAACCATGCCCTGGACTTCTCTGGCCCGTTCCCGCTCGAAGCGCTCTCTGCGCTCGCCGTCGTCCTCGATGTCACCGTGGAGATGCGAGCCGTCCGCACGATACCGGAGGCGTCCGCATGCCTCGCCCGGGCGGTGGAGGAGAACACGTCGCTTCCGCCGTGGCTCGCGCGCTGCCTCGCCCGAGGAAGGACAGCCTCGGACTTCAAGATGCTGGCGACGCTCTTCGCGGGGACCGAGGTCGTCATCAACGACGTCAGGGGCGAGTTCATCCATGCACTGGCGATCGTCGGCGAGGCTCTGGAACGAGAGGAGACCAACGACGCGGAGGCGCTCCTGGACACGATGATCCGCGCCGCGGAGCAAGGCGAACTGCGCGAAATGTCGGTGCCGACGCTATCGCCCGCGGTGCAGGCGCATCTGATCGCGTGACTCGCCCTTGGGGCCGGTCGACGCCGTGACGAACTTGGCTCTGCCTGCCGCCGACGAATTCGCCCACGCCCTCGAGGCGGCCGCGACCGCCAGCGGCGAGCCGATCGCGTCCACGCGACGCTGTCCCCTCGGACACCTCGGCTGTGACGAGAACCCCCTAATACCCGAATGCGCTCCCCACCCGCGCCCACACGTTCGGCGTCGGCGGCTTCTCCCGCAGCCGCTTCCAGGTCTCCACGAACGGCGTCTCGCGCGCCTGCCTGACCAGCTGGGCGATGCGCTTCGAGTTCGGGTTCACGGTGTTCACCACTCGCCCGAGCGCGGCGAAGCCCAGGTACGTCGCGGTCCGCCGCGCCGGGCTCCAGTGCACGCCGCAGAGCTCGGCCATCCAGCGGGGCGCCAGGGGGATGGCACCCTGGGCGAAGAGGCGGGTGACGTGGGCTATCCAGCGGGGGCCCTCGGGCGGGCCCTCGAGCACGAAGCGGACGACGTTCATGGCCGACTCGGAGACGCACAGGCGGCCGCGCTGGCTCTCGAGGTAGGCGCGCATCTCGGCGCGGGTTTGGGGGACGCGGTCGGCGGGGATGCCCAGCAGCCCGGCGACCGGGGTCATCTCGCGGTAAAACTGGGCGAACTCGGCGTCGGTGAGGCGCTCGACGTAGTGGTGGTGCACCGTGATCATGGTGTGCACCTGGGTGCAGTGGACCCAGAGCAGGGACTCGACGTCTTGGGCCGAGTAGCGCTGGCGGGTGACCGGGTCGAAGCCGCGGACCCGCTTGTGCAGGCCGTCGACGAGCTTGCCGGCGGCCTCTGCGTCCTTGCGCAGACCGTAGACGGTGGTGATCACGTACGCGCCGGTGCGGTCGAAGCGGCCGAGCGGGTCCTCGCCGAAGTCGCTGTACTGGACCACGCCGGCGAGCGCGTGGGGGTGCATGGCCTGGCACCACAGGGCGCGCAACATCGACACGATGGGGAGCGCCGCGGCGGCCACGCGATAGGCGACGCCCTCGGGATCGAGGAAGGGCGCGTCGGGGTCGGGGTCGAGCGCGGCGTGGGCCATGGCGCCTCCTTGGGCGCGCCCATTCTACCAGGCCGGTGCGCCGTGATGCGCGGGCCGTCAATCGGCGCCCTCGTCGTCGGGGCGGAGCAGGACGCTGAGCCCGAAGAGGCGCGCGTTCTCCAGGTCGTTGTCGAAGACCGTGCGCCCGGCCGTCGCGCGACCGTCGTAGGAGCCAGCCAGGGCGGCGAGGTGGCCCACCACGGCGTCCCAGCGGGACGATGCGGGCGCGCCAAGTGCGCGCCTAGCCCTCCGCGAGCTCTTGGCTACCCCGTGTCTTTCTCGATTTCCCGCTTCAACCTCTTGGCCGCGCGAAGCATGACCCGGTTGCGGGGAGGGGCTTCGTCCGCCTATCCTGCGGCAATCCGCATGGGGTGTTTTCCTTGAACTTCTCGGGCGCCTGGACTTGGGCCTCTGTGCTTCCCCTCCGCCGGAGGAGAGCCGCTCACCTGCCAGCTCACTGACGCGATGAGCAGCGAGCAGCACTACGGGCAGGACAAGGCGCTGCAGTGGCGCCTGTACCGATCGCCGGCGCGGCCCTCGCCCACCGACCTGGCCTTGTATGCGGCGCACATCGAGCCGTCCGGGGGCTTCCTGCTCCTGGGCTCGACGCCCGAGCTGCGGTCGCTCGCGCGTCGACATGACAAGCCGCTCACCGCGGTGGACGCGAGCGTCGAGGCCTACCGCGCGCTGGAGGCCCTGGTGACGGTGCCTGGCGAGGAGCGCTTCGTCTGCTCCAACTGGCTGGAGATGGACCTCGGCGAGACCTTCGAGCTGGTCCTCGGGGACGGGGTCATCAACATGCTGCCGCCGGCGCTGCACCCCGCCCTGCTCGAGCGAGTGGCGGCGCACACCCGACCGGGCGGCCTCTTCATCCTGCACGCCCATGCCGTGACCGAGCCGGAGATGGCGACCCCCGAGGAGGTCATCCGCTGGTACCGGACCTCCGGGATGGAGCTGTACACCGCCACGGCCAATCACATGTGCGCGCTGTGGGCCAATCCCGCGGACGGCGGGGTGCCCACGCCCGACTTCCTGCTGCGCTACCGGCAGCTCCTCGACGACGGCGTCATCGATCCGGAGGAGTACCGGGACGTCGAGGCGATGCTCCAGGGGGACGCCCTCACGCTCTACCTGGTCGACGTCGACCGGGTGCGCGCGCTCGCCGGGCCCTTCTTCGAGCTGGAGGCCATCCACTACAGCGACGACTACGGGTGTCCGCAGGCCAAGCCCTTCCTCCTCCTGCGGAGGCGCTGAGCCCAGCGGCGGGCGCATCTCAAGAGACGTGGGTCAGGTAGTCCTCGTATCCGTACGCCCGCACGCGCTCCAGGCTGCCGTCGGCGTGCTCGAGGTAGACGTCCGGCTTGCGGATGCCGTTGAAGAAGCTGTTCTTCACCATGCTGTAGTCGCCGGCGTCGAGGAAGGTGACCCGATCCCCGACCTGCAGAGGTCTCTGGAAGCGATAGGTGCCGAAGACGTCGCCCGCCAGGCAGGTGAGCCCGGTCAGGATGTGCTCGTGGCCCCCGGCCTCGGCGTAGCGTTTGGGGTCGGTGCCCTTCTGGGCGATACCACCCGGGATGCGCCGCACCTCGTGGGGGTAGAGCAGCACGTCGGGCAGGTGGGCCTCGGCCGAGGTGTCGAGCACGACGACGCGTGGCTCGCGCTCCAGCACGTCGACCACCTGCGCCACCAGGCTGAAGGGCCGCGAGATCACCGCGTGCCCCGGCTCCAGCAGGATCTCGACCTGCAACCGCTCGGCGAGCTGCCTCAGCAGCCGGCAGAGCGCCTCGACCGGGTAGCCGGGCTCGGTGAACGAGATGCCGCCGCCCAGGCTCAGCCAGCGTATCTGCGGCAGCGCGAGCACCTCGGCGTAGAGCGCCTCGAAGCGGTTCAGCATCGACTCGAGGCGCTCGAAGTCGGCGTTCCGGCTGTTCGCGTGAAAGAGCAGGCCGTCGATCGCGTGCTCGAGCACTGCCTCGACGCTCAGCTCGTCCGGGTGGATGCCCAGCCGCGAGTGGGGCCGCGCGTAGTCCGAGAGGCTGCCGTGGTGACCCGGCACGCTCCCCGCGGCCAGGCCGGGGTTCACCCGCACCCCGGCTCGGTGGCCGGTCAGCCGGCCACGGTAGCGCGCGACCTGGGACCACGAGTTGAACACAACGTGCGTCGAGCAGGCGGCGAAGTCGTCGAAGTCGGCTTCCGTGAAGCCCGCGGAGTAGGACACGACGTAGCTGTCCTCCCCGAGCAGCTCGCGGGCATGACGGGCCTCGTAGGCGCCGCTGGTCACGACCCCGTCGGTGTGCGCGTAGATGCGCCGCAGGATCGGATCCATAGCGAAGCACTTGGTGGCGAAGAGCACCTTGCACCCCGCCTCGGTCCGGATCCGGTCCACGACCTCGAGGTTGCGGGCCAGCGCCTGGGCGTCACACACGAAGTACGGCGTCTGAGGCATCGGTTCACGCTCCTCGGCGCCGTTGGCCGGGCATCGAAGCTGTGCGAGAGTCGCTTCGCACCATGCGCACGAAGATAACACAGCGGGTCCTGGACCTGAACGCGCTCCAGGAGCGCCTCGATGCGCCCGCGTATGCCCGGCTCGCCGACGAGGTCGTCGCCTCGGTCTTCCCGGTCTTCCAGGCCTTCTTCCCCGATCTCTCCGCGGACGATGTCCGCGACAAGATCCTTCGCTTCAACGACCGTGACCTCGTGCGCCGACGGGTCTTCCTGTTCACTGCCGCCGACGCCGCGGGCGATCGGCAGGTGGTGGGGCTGGCCGTCTCCCACGTGGCCTCGCTCGAGCTCGATGGCCGGGCGAGCCTGGTCCTCGACGGGGGCGGCTACTTCCTGCCGAGCCACCAGCGGCACGGCCTGACCACGCAGATCGGCGCCCGGGAGTTCCGCAAGCTCTACCTGCGGAACCTGCTCACCCGAAAGCGCCTCTTCACGCTGAGCCCGGCCAACCCGCGGTCCTACAACTCGTTCTGCGGCCTGATCCCGGTCATCTACCCTTCGTGCCGTCGCGAGATGCCAGAAGACATCGAGCGGCTCTACGCGCTCAGCAAGGAGAGGCTCGGCTACCGCACGCCGGAGGGCAGACCCTACGTCCTCGAAGACCCGGCCTGGCGCCGCCGCGAGGGCTCCGACGGCGCCCAGCTCGAGGCCGGGGTGACCAGCGCCGACATGGACTTCTACCTGCGCCACTGCCCCGACTACCTCGAGGGCTCGGCGCTGATGGTCCTGATCCCCTGGAGCTGGCAGAATGTCTCGCGGGGGACGGTGACGGCCCTGTGGAAGGCCGTCCGCCGGAAGCTGCGGCGGAGATCTCGGCCGAGGGCCGCTCAACTACCCGGTTCGTGAGTCAAGCGCGAGCGCGGCTCGGCGAGAGCGCGGATCGACGAGCTCGCGGGCGAGCGCAACCGCCTCGCGGCCGAGCTCGCACGCGTCGGCGAGGAGCAGGAGTGCCTGCGCCGAGCCGACGTCAACCGGATCGATCAGCTCACCGCGGAGCGCGAGGCCGAGGCCGTCGCCATCTCGGGGCCGGCGTTGATCACCGAGGTCATGGCTGCCGACGACTTGACCCCGACCTTTCAAGACGTGGAGGTCGAGGTCGTCACGCTCGCGGCGTCGTCAAACGCGAGCCCAGCGGGCGGATACGCGTGTGCTATACGTCCAGCGCGCCGGGCGTGATCCTGGCGCCGCGATCCCGTGACCACCGTCGTCCTCGCCGAGAAGCCCTCCGTCGCCCGTGACATCGCCGCGGCCCTCGGCGCCACCCGGCGCGGCGCCGGCTGCTTCGAGGGCGAGGGCTACGTCGTCACCTGGGCGATCGGCCACCTCGTCGGCCTCGCCCAGCCCCATGAGATCGATCCGGCGTGGCGGCGCTGGAGCCTGGCGACCCTGCCGATGTTGCCGGCCGAGTTTCCGCTGGTCGTGATCCCCGAGACCCGCGCGCACTTCGAGGTGGTCCGCAAGATCCTCCGCGGGCGGGCGGTCACCGAGGTGATCTGCGCGACCGATGCCGGCCGCGAGGGCGAGCTGATCTTCCGCACCATCTACGAGGCGGCCGGCTGCAAGAAGCCGGTGCGGCGCCTGTGGATCTCGTCGCTGACGCGGACGGCGATCCTCGACGGCTTCTCGCGCCTGCGCAGCGCCGCCGACTACGACGGCCTCGCCGACGCCGCCCGCGGCCGCAGCCGCGCGGACTGGCTGGTCGGGATGAACCTCTCACGGGCGTACAGCCTCTCTCTCGATCAGGAGATCTCGGTCGGTCGGGTGCAGACGCCGACGCTGGCGATCCTCGTCGACCGCGAGCTGGCGATCCGCGACTTCGTCGCCGAGGACTATCTGGAGGTCGTCGCCCGCTTCCAGCCGCGGAGCGAGCCGACGTCGGCGGAGCCGGAGACGTACACCGGCACCTGGACCCGACCAGCGTCGTCGTCGCAGTCGCCGTCGGCCGGCGAGCGCGGCGAGGACGATGGAGCGGCGCCCCGCCGGCGCTTGCCGGCGGACGGGATCGAGGCCGCGGCGATCGTCGCCCGCGCGCGCGAGGGCGCGGCGGCGATCGCCTCGATCGACGGCGAGACCCGGTCGATCCCGCCGCCGCAGCTCTACGACCTCACCGAGCTCCAGCGCCACGCCAACCGCCTCTACGGGATGAGCGCGCAGCGCACCCTCGACCTCGCGCAGGCGCTCTACGAGCGCCACAAGGCGATCAGCTACCCGCGGACCGACGCGCGCCACCTCTCGCGCGCGGTCGCGGCGACGCTGCCGGCGGTGGTCGCCGCGATCGGCGGCCGCTACCCTGGCCTCCTCGCCCCCGGCACCGGCGCGCCGCTCGGCCGCCGCTTCGTCGACGACGCCCGAGTCACCGACCACCACGCGATCGTGCCGACGGCCACGGCGCCCGGCGCAGGCGCGCTGCGGGCCGACGAGGCGAAGATCTTCGACCTGATCTGCCGCCGCCTCCTCGAGGCCTGGCATGACGATCACGTGGTCGCGTCGACGCGGGTGGTCACGACGATCACCACGGCGGGCCCGGAGCCGATCGTCGATCACTACGAGAGCCGAGGGAGCGCGGTCGTGCGGCCGGGCTGGAAGGTGCTCGAGGTCGGCGCCGGGCGGGCGTCGGCGCGGCCCCGCGGGCAAGCGAGCGGCGCGAAGGCGGCGGCGGGCGAGGCCCCGGCGGCCACGCAGGCGCTCCCCGCCGGCCTCGTCCGCGGCCAGGCGCAGGAGGTCGTCGACGCCGAGGCGCTGGCCAAGCAAACCCGGCCGCCGCCGCGCCACACCGAGGGCTCGCTCCTCACGGCGATGGAGAGCGCCGGCCGGTCGGTCGAGGCGAAGGAGCTCTCGGAGGCGATGCGTGACCTCGGCCTCGGCACGCCGGCGACCCGGGCCCAGATCATCGAGACCCTCCTCCGCCGCGAGTACGTGGTCCGCGAGGGCAAGTCGCTGGTGGCCACCGACAAGGGCGTCCACCTGATCTCGGTCGTCCACCCGGAGGTCAAGAGCCCGGCGATGACTGGCGAGTGGGAGGCGAAGCTCAAGCGGATGTCGCGGGGGGTGGGCGATCTGCGGACGTTCATGGCGGCGATCGAGGACTTCGTCGCCGAGGTGATCGGCCGGGTGACCTCGGGGGGCGCGTCGCCGCCAGCGCCCCGTCGAGCGCCGGAGCCGGGCCCGACGCCCGGCGCGAGCGCGATCGAGGCGCCTGCATTGAAGCAGCGGCGCCCGGCCGCGGCGAAGCTCCCGACGTCCGAGCATGGGCCCACTCCGGAGCGTCCGCGTCCCCCCGGGAGTCGGCCCGCACCCGAGAATCCGCCCCGAAATCCGCCGACGCAAGAAACTCTGCCGATTTCCGAAGATCCACCCGCTCCCGAATATCCACCGACATCGCGCGAATTCGCGCACGCACCGGCGGCTAATACCACCACCACCACCACCCCGGATATTCGGGCCATCCTCCGCGATCGCCTCGGCTTCCCCGCCTTTCGCCCGTTCCAGGAGGCGGTCTGCCGAGCCGCGACGGCCGGCCGCGATGTCCTCCTGGTGATGCCGACCGGCGCCGGCAAGTCGCTCTGCTATCAGCTCCCGGGGCTCGCCCGCGGCGGCACCACCCTGGTGGTGAGCCCGCTGATCGCCCTGATGGAGGATCAGGTGGGCCGCCTCGTCGCCCGGGGCCTCCGCGCCGAACGGATCCACTCGGGTCGCGGCCGCGCCGAGTCGCGGCGGGTCTGCGCGGAGTACCTCGCGGGCGCGCTCGACTTCCTCTTCATCGCCCCCGAGCGCCTCCGCGTCCCCGGCTTCCCCGAGCTCCTCGCCCGGCGGACGCCGGCGCTGATCGCCATCGACGAGGCCCACTGCATCTCCCAGTGGGGGCACGACTTCCGCCCCGATTACCGCGCCCTCGGCCAGCGCCTCGCGGGCCTGCGACCGGCGCCGATCATCGCCCTCACCGCGACCGCCACGCCGACGGTTCAGGGCGACATCGTCGATCAGCTCGGCCTTCACCGCGGCGACCGCTTCATCCACGGCTTTCGCCGGACCAACCTCGCGATCGAGGTCGTCGAGCGGAGCCCGGGGGAGCGGGCGGCGACGATCGGCAAGCTCCTGGCTGAGCGCGGGCGGCGGCCGGCGATCGTCTATGCCGCGACCCGGAAGAGCGCCGAGGAGATCGCCCGCGCCCTCGGGCCCCGCCTCGCCGCGGTCTATCACGCCGGCATGAGCAACGACGAGCGCGAGCGGGCGCAGACGGCCTTCCTCGCCGGCGAGCGCGAGGTGATCGTCGCCACCACCGCCTTCGGCATGGGCATCGACAAGGCGGACGTGCGCACGGTGATCCACGCGGCCCTGCCTGGCAGCCTCGAGGGCTACTACCAGGAGATCGGCCGCGCCGGCCGCGACGGCGCGCCGTCGATCGCGGTCCTCCTCCACGCGTTCGTCGATCGCAAGACCCACGCGTTCTTCCTGGAGCGCGACTACCCCGAGGCGTCGACCCTGGCGTCGATCCACGCCCGCCTGCCGCGGACGCCGACCGAGCGGGCCGCGATCAACAAGCGGCGCAGCCGCGCCGGCCGCGAGGCCTTCGAGCGGGCGCTGGAGAAGCTGATCGTCCACGGTGGCGCGGTCGAGGCGGTCGACGGCGCGATCTCCAGGGGCGCCGCGACCTGGAGCGTCGGCTACGCGGCCCAGCGCGCGCACAAGGAGGCGCAGCTCGAACTCATGGCCCGCTTCACCCGCGCCAGCGGCTGCCGAATGGTCCACCTGATCCGCCACTTCGGCGATCAGGTGGACCCCGGGACGCCCTGCGGCCGCTGCGATCGCTGCGCGCCACAGCGCTGCGTCGCCCAGGAATTCCGGGCGCCGAGAGCCACCGAGGAGCGCCACGTCGCCCGCATCCTCGCGGCCCTCGCCGGCGCCGACGGCCAGGCGACCGGTCGTCTCCACCGCGAGACCTTCCCCGGGGACGAGATCGATCGCCGCACCTTCGAGCACCTCCTAGGCGGCCTCGTCACCGCCGGCCTCGTCACTTTGGAGTCCGCCTCCTTCACCCGGCGCGGCAAGGCCATCCCCTACGAGCGCGCCAGCCTGACCGCCGCCGGCCGTGCGCACGAGAAGACCGCCGCCGGGCTCCTCCTGCCCCGGCCGCCGGCGAAGAAGGCGGCGAAGCGGAAGGCAACGAAGCGGAAGGCGACGAAGCGGGCGTCGACGAAGCGGGCGTCGACGAAGCGGACGTCGACGAAGCGGGCGTCGACGAAGCGGGCGTCGACGAAGCGGGCGACCGCGGGTGGAGCCTGACTCGTTCCGCCCACGGCAGCGGGATTCCCTGGCCGAGGACCGTCTCGCCGAGCACCTCGCCGGCCTCGTCGTCGGCGACGCGGAAGCCGGGAGGCGCGCGCGCCATCGCACTCGGCCGCGCCCCCGAAAGGACGCGGCCATGTTCAGCCTCCCTCACCACATCAGAGCAAGTCAACCGAGTATTCGAGGCGCAACGAGAGTGTTTCGCCGCTGTCGCCGTTCGAGGCGACAAGTGACTTCATCCCGCTATTCTTCCCGATGAGCGGGGACCAGCTCCCAACCGCAGGATCGAATTTGAACTCGAAGGCGTTCTCGGCCTCCTTCGTCTTGTCGAAGAGCCCGCCCTTCTCTTGAGCCCAGAGCCGAACGCTGATCGAGTGGGGAACGTCCTGGGCAAGCGTGAAGGGGCAAGGGACATTCAACGGGATGAGGGCCCCATCGCCGTGGTCGGTGCCGTAGTCCGCGACGAAGGAGCAAAGCTCGCCATCGACGACGACGTTCGCCGAGTAGCTCAACTCTGGGCTACCCCCACCTTCGCCGTTGGACTCGACGACGATCCCCTGCGCCGTGACCACGACGTTCATGTCCTTCGTACAGCTAGCCTCCGCGAACTCCGTCGTGAGCGCGAACTTGGCGCCGGTGTTGTCGAGGTAGGTCAGCTTGTAGGCGATCGGAGCCCCGGGTGACTCCACCGAATACGTCGACCCCGCCTTGAGGAACTCCATCAGCCCGTCGAAGCCACCGATCGCGGCGATCGCCGCCTCCCCGGAGCCTCCGAGGACAAAGACCTTCATGTCGAGGCTGTCGAGCAGCTCGCGATCCTTCGTGTCCACCGACGCGGACACATCGACGACCGACTTGATCGCCGCCGAGAAGGCCGCCTTCACCTCGGTGAGATCGTGGGTCGTCTCGATGGAGAGGACGGCGCGGCGGCCATAGGTCACCGACTGCAGCAGCATCGGCGGATTGTCCTCCCCCATCAGCGCCTCGACCTCCTCCAGGCTCACGTTCGGCGCGAAGAGCTCCGCCGGGAGAGCGGGCGTGTCGATGTCGACGGTGAAGTAGGACTGGACGAAGTCGACCGCCAGCTTGTAGCGCTCCGAGGTGTCGTTGAAGTCGAACATCCCGTGGATCTTGTTCGCGTTGTCCTTGCCCCACGACACGTCGGTCTTCAGCAACCTCGAGAGGCTGTCGTTGCTGTAGACCTGCTCCATCGTGAAGTTCACGGATGCCGGGGTGTCTCCGTTGGTCCCCTGCCCGAGGATCGCCAGCAGCTCCTCCCGGTAGGTTGAGAGCCGCGGCTCCTCCATCGTCCCAACGGGCGATCCCTGGAGGTTGGCGAGGGAGAGGCTGAAGGTCATCGGGGCGCGATCGAGGCCGAGGGGCGTCAGGAGGCCGAACTGGGCGTCGCGGCCATCGACGAGCGCACCCGGCCACAGGGTCGCGGAGTTTGGTTCGAAGGCGACGAACTCGGCGAAGTGGTCCGTCGCGCCGTAGTAGGTGTAGACGCAGCGGTCGTTGTCCTCCATGCACTCCTTCTCGCACTCCTTCTGCTGCGGCGGCTGCTGCGGTGGCAGAGTGAAGTGGGGGAGGCTGAGGATGTATTCGTCGATCGACTCGCCCTCCGGCTCCTCGACATCGCCGGTCGAGAGCCCGTGGCCCTCGTCATTCCAGGGGGAGCTGGGGCGCTCGTCGGCGGTCGCACAGGCAGCCAGGAGAGCAATGGACGCCACGAGCGAGACGCCAAGGAGGGGTGAACGGGACACGGTTGCCATCTGCATTGCGATTCCTCTCTCTCGATCAAGTCGGAATGAGGGCGCACACCGCCCTCCTGACTCGACGCATTGGCGCATCCATCGCAGCCGCCGTCGAATCGCTCCGTCTGTCTGGTTTGTGGTCACAACACAAACGACGGATGAGGACGTCCTCGCGAATTTTCGTTCAGAAACCTGGGTGTGCATCCCTACAAAATCGACGATGCGTACCCGGGGACTCCGCGCAGCCTCTGTGATACTTGCTCGGCGTGCTAGACCGAAACGAGGACATTCGACTCTGGGAGGGGTGCTGCTCTGGCGATCCAGAAGCCAAGGCACTCTTCGCGGAGAGACTTCACCCCGTGCTCACCCGCTTCCTCGGCAACAAGGTCGACGACGAGACCGCGAACGAGATCGTCAGCCAGACCTTCGAGCGCCTCTTCAGCGGGACCCTGGCACGCTACAAGGCCCAGAGCAGCCTGACCACCTTCACCGTCGGCGTCGCCTACCACTGCCTCCGCGAGCATGTACGGGCGGTCACTCGCCGACGGGGGGCCGTCGATCCCGACGAGGTGACGCTGGCGTCGCTCTTCCCGACCCCGAGTCAGGTCGTCGCTCAGAGCGAGCGCGAACACCGACTCTTCGCTGCGCTCCGACAGATCCCGCTCGAGCACCAGACGATCCTCGAGCTCCACTACTGGGGTGACCACACAACCGCGTCGATCGCCGAGATCCTTGAGATCCCGGTCGGTACTGTGCGTTCGCGCCTCGACCGCGCGCGAGAGCTCCTCCGCGTGAAGCTCAAGGAGGGCCACTTCGATGAGTCCTCTTGGACACGAGCCTAGCGCGATATCGACGCTTCAGCATCTCTTCGCCGCCGCCCGCCCGCCACCGCAGGATCGACTCGATGAGCTCATCGCCGCGGGTCGGACGGCGCAGGTCGGCGTGCGGATGGGCCGCTACGTGCTCGGACGCCTCCTCGGTGCGGGGGGTACTGCCGCTGTCTTCGAGGGGATCGACGCCGATCTCGATCGGCGGGTGGCGATCAAGATCCTCCGGGCCCAGACCCCGAGGCAGCGCCTCGTCCGCGAGGCGCAGGCGCTCGCACGACTCCGCCACCCGAACGTCGTGGCCTTCTACGAGATTGGCGAAGACCAGGCCGGCTTCCTCTATATCGTGATGGAGCTGGTGCAGGGGCAGACCCTCGGCCAGCTCCTCCGGTCAGCTCCGCCGCTGGCGACGATCATCGATCTCTTCGTCGGAGCTGGACGCGGACTCGAAGCCGCGCACCGCGCCGGCCTCGCGCACCGAGACTTCAAGCCAGCGAACGTGCTGGTGTCGGACGAGCAGGTCGTTCGCGTCGTCGACTTCGGGCTCGCCAAGGACTCGGCTGTCGTGCCGACCACAGCTCCGATCGGCGCGTTGGCGGATCGCTTCGCAACACAAACGGGGGCGCTCCTCGGCACCCCCTACTACATGGCGCCCGAGCAGCACGCAGGACAACCGGGCGACGCGAAGGGGGACCAGTTCTCGTTCGCGCTCTCCCTCTGGCTCGCTCTCGGGGGCGTCCATCCGCTCCAGGAGGACTCCGGACACTCCGTCGCCCCATCCTGGAATCGAGTCTTGAAGAGTTCGGAGCTTTCGGCTCCGAGGTGGCTCCAGCGGGTGTTGATCCGCGCCCTCCAGCTCGACCCCGACAAGCGTTGGCCCGACATGGGGGCGTTGATCGACCGAATCGAGCGCTCGCCTCTACGCCGCTTCCTCCGCCGAGCACTCATGGCCCTGGTGGTCCTGGTGATCGTCGGAGTTGTGGCTCTCCTCGTTCGCTCACTCCTGGAGTCCCATGAGCGGGAGGAGCAGGTCCGGGCAGCGGAGCGCGAGGCCCTGGCGCGCGCCCAGGCGAGCGCGAGCGCTGCGAGAGATCGCGGTCTGGTGCTCGCGGCGCGGCTCTCCCGCGCAGATCCAACGGTCGCGCTGCTCACGCTGCAGGAGGTCCAACACCCCGAGAGCACCCCGGGGTGGTTCTCGGTCGCCTTCGATCTCCTCAACAAGCCGGTGAGCAGCGCCGTCCTCCGCGGGCACGAAGATCGTGTCCTGAATGCTTCCTTCAGCCCGAACGGAAGGTGGCTCGCCACTGCCTCCGCGGACGGCACAGCCCGCGTGTGGCGGCGCGACGGACGAGGCGATCCCCTGGTTCTCCGCGGGCATACGGATCGCGTTCACTTCGCCAACTTCAGCCCCGATAGCCGCTGGCTTGTCACTAGCTCCCGTGATCGCAGAGCGCTCGTCTGGGATCTCGAGCACCCCGAGACGCCCGTCGAGCTCGCTGGCCACGACTCAATCCTGTGGTGGGCCGGCTTCAGTCCAGACGGTCGCTGGATCGCTACGGCCTCCAGGGACCAGACCGCTCGTCTCTGGAGCACCTCGGAGGTTCTATCCTCGGCGTCCGGCCCTGTGGAACCTCCCGCGATCCTCTCGGGACACGACGACCAGATATGGTGGGGAGAGTTCAACCCAGAGAGCACTCATCTCGTGACGGCCTCCAAGGATGGGACCGCCAGAGTCTGGTCGCTCGCCGAGCCAGACTCGCCTCCCCTCGTTCTTTCGCACGACAAGTCGAAGGCAAACGTCCTCCGCGCTCACTTCAGCCCCGACGGAACAAAGATCGTCACCGCGGGAATGGATGAGACCATACGCGTGTGGTCGCTCCCCGAGCAAAGCGATCTCGCGTTGACAACGCGAGGATTTCCCGCGCACGATGCGACGTTTAGCGACGACGGTGCGCTCCTCTTGGCTTCATGGGCCATCCACGCATCACCCAAAATCTGGGACGCGACCAGCGGCGAACTTGTCGCTGAACTCGATGGCGCGAAAGGATTCTCGGAGCATGGCGCCTTCTTGTCGGGAACCCAATCTGTAGTCGTCGCCGATAGCGGCTGCGTGTGGCACTGGAGGGACCCCTCGGACACGTCCCCTGCCGCTCTTTGCGGCCTCGGCTCCTCGGCCGCGGCTCTCGTCACTACGGATGACGGCATGGCCGTTGCAGCCGCCACGACGGCCGGTGAGATCCGTGTCTGGGAGAAGGGATCCTGGGAAGCCACGACACTCGTCCACCGAGGAGACTCCGGCCTCACCATCAGCAATGACGACTCCTTCGTCGTCGCAAGCGATCGCCAACTCTCCGAACTCTCTGTGCACAGCGCGGTGACGAGCCATCGACTCGCACGTATCCAAAAGCAGGGCGATTCCCAGTTTCGCTACGTTGCTCTACACCCCGACGGCAAGAGGGCTCTCATCACAACGACGACAGGCATCATTCTCTGGGACATTTGGAGCGAACGAGCCGTCTGGCGACACGGGCTCCAGAACGAAAGCCAGGCCAATGCCTTCTTCGCAGGCCACGGGCACGTCCTTGTGTGCGAGCTCACGCGCAAACGGGCAAGTCTCTTGAATGCTCAGACAGGAGAGTCTGTCAAATGGACGGTTAGCGCCACCGCAGGAGGCGCTGCCAGCGTTCAAAGCAGCAGCTTTGCGACCATCCACAGCGATGGTCTCCTGCATCTCTGGGATATCGGACGAGATGGCGCCACGTCTGTGCCGCGTATTCTGGCGCGTCTTGAAACCAGCGGAATGGGCGTGAGCATCGAACCGGGCCCGACGCTCGTCGCCATCGGTGGTTCGCAGGTCGTCGCCCTCTCGCTTCCCGACGGACGGCAACTCTTCCAACACCGCATGAAGGGCTCAATGATTGCCCAGGCGTTGGTCAGCCCGACAGGCAGGCTTCTCGTAGTACGCTCGAACACCCAGGTCGAGGTGTGGGATCTTCAGAGGCGAGCGCTAGTAGATTCCTGGCGGGCCGATCCAGGCAACGCCGCAACCGCCAGTCATGGTCTCTCCCTTTCGAAGAGCGAGAAATTTCTCGCGATCGCTGAAGCCGAGACTGTTTCAGTTCGAGACCTCACACTAGGAGCTTGGATCGGATCGATCGATGCTGTTCAGTCACCGCTAAAGGCCCATTTTGTCGGCTCTGAGGATGACCTTTGGATCCTTGGACGCGGGAGCGGGATTCACAGGTTCCGTACCCAGAGCCTTCTCGTGGACGGGCCCGCCGAGTTCGAGCAGTACTCACGCCAGCGCACGAGCGCATGCTTGTCGCCCCAGCAGCGAGAGGTGCTCGGCGAAGCTCCGATGGAGGCGGCGCTCGGCGCACTGAGCTGTGAACTCGCAAACGGACGAAGGCCCTCCCTCACTTTCTGGTGATGGCCTCCCGGCCACATGGCATGTGTTCATTCGCGAACACGATGGCTCGCCGGTGCCTACCTCGACGCAGCGCGCAGGTCGAAATCACGCAACAGTGCGCGACGCCAATACACGACAAGCGCGAACGCTCGGCCGGATGAAACAGACCTGAGAGTCGGCTCAGCTGGTACCATCACGAGTGCTTGATCATGGTGGTCTCGATCGTAAACCTGCGCTTTCGCCGTTTCCGGGAAGGGGATCTCAGCCGTGCCATCTGAGCATCAAGCCGAGACCCGTTCGTCCGGGAGGCCGGCCCCACGGCCCGGCCTCCCGAACTTGAGGCTCGTCCCGATCGAGCGGACAGCGGAGGCGACGGGCCTTCATGAGGTCACACCGGTCAGAGGGCCGGTTCAAGGAGGTGGAAGATGGGAGAGCGGAACGACGGGAAGCGAGGACATGAGTCGCCGCTGATGACAGCGGACGAGCTCGCTAGTTGGCTCCACTGCTCGCGGCGAGCGGTCTACGACCGCGTCTACCGGGGGCAGCTGCCGGGGACGGTGAGGGTCGGCAGGCGGCTCTACTTCATGCGCGAAAGCGTGCTAGCCTTCCTGCGGGAAGGAACAGAGGGGCGCTCATGGAGGAGTCAATGAGCGTCAAGATCCGAGAGCGGGTCTACCCCGAGACCAACACCGTGACCTGGCAGGCTGACATCCACGTCAAGCTCATCGACGGCCGGAAGATTCGCGAGCGCGCGAAGATCCCCGGCGCGACGAGCCGCTCCGCCGCCCTCAAGTGGGCGAAGGAGCGGGAGCGTTGGCTGATCCTGCACGGGCACGAGAAGGAGGATGACAAGGCCCTCGACGGGCAGGAGGGAGAGGCCGCGGCGCCCCCGGAGATGCCGACGCTGGCGGAGTTCAGCGAGCGCTTCATCGCCGAGTACGTCCTCGCCAACCGGCTCAAGCCGAGCACCGTCTACAACCGAAAGAAGTACATCCGCGCCTACTTGATCCCGAACCTCGGCGATCGACCCCTCGACCAGATCGGCGAGGCCGACGTCCAGAAGCTCAAGGCGCTCTACGCCCACCTGGCCCCGTCGAGCGTCAACGCGATCCTCGAGGTCCTGGGCGCTGTCCTGCGGATGGGCGTCGAGTGGGGGGTGATCCCCGCGATGCCGCGGGTCCGCAAGATCAAGGCGCAGCAGCACCGCTTCGCGTACTACGACGAGGTCACCTACCAGCGGCTCGTGCGGGCCGCCGGCGAGGTCGACGAGCGCAGCCTCCTGGCGGTGCTCCTCGGCGGCGACGCGGGCCTCCGCGGCGGCGAGATCGCGGGGCTCCGCCTGGTCCACTGCGACGTCGAGCGCGGCGTCCTCCACATCGTCGAGAACGACTGGAGGGGCAAGGTCGGGCTGCCGAAGGGCAACCGCCCGCGCCAGGTCGTGATGACCGCGCGCCTCCGGGCGCTCCTTCGCGAGATCAAGGAGCGGAGCGACGACCACGAGGAGCGTGCCATCGCCCGCAGCCGCGGTCAGGGCACGGCGACCACCCGGGTCATCGCCGGGCTCGTCCAGAAGGCCCAGCGGGCGGCCGGCCTGCCCCCGACGGGCACCCACATCCTCCGGCACACCTTCTGCTCGCGGCTCGCCGCGCGCGGGGCGACGCCGAGGGCGATCCAGGAGCTCGCGGGCCACGCGAGCTCGAGCACCACCGACCGCTACATGCACCTCGCGCCCGGCGCGTTGCGCACCGCGATCGCGCTCATCGAGGGCGAGAGCGCGTAGTGGCACGGCTACGTCACGAGCGCCGACGCGCTGAAAAAATCTCAAGAAAATCAACAAGCTAGGGTGGTCTGGTCGTCTACTGCGACATGACCACCGACGGCGGCGGCTGGATGATGGTCTTCAAGGTCTCGTCGGGCGTCGCCGGCAACGCCAACACCCTGTGGAACGGCGCCGCCCTCAACGACGACGACCTCACCCTCCTCGACACCGCCAAGGCCGACAAGCACTACGTCAGCCGCTACGTCAGCACCACCTGGAACCAGGGCGGCGTCACCCTCAGCGAGGTCCGGGCCCACACCTACGTGAACCAGGTCCTCGGCAAGTACTTCAAGTTCGACGGGAGCGGGAGCAACAAGACCAACTGGTTCACCTCCGCGAAGCTGACGATGTCGTCGTACCTCGACGTCAAGAGCGGGCCCTGGAACTACTTCGCGATCGCCGGCGACAACGCCAACGGCCGCAACTGGTTCATCAGCCGCAACTACGGCGGCTGTGGCAACGACGCCGGCTGGCTGATCGTCGACACCACCGCGGATCCCTGCACCTGGGAGTCGGGCGCCGGCGCGCCGCTCCGGATCCTCTACTCCGGCGCCAACACCTACTCGAACTGGAACACCGCCAATCAGATCGTCAAGGGCGACGTCTTCGCGGTCTTCGTCCGCTAGGGGCGCTCGTCCCTGGCGCGCTTCGTCGCCGCCCCGGCGTCGGGTCGCGCGTCCGCGCGTCCGCTCGTCGGGGTCCACGTCCCCCATCGTCGACGAAGATCGAATCCATCGGCGCGGATCTCCGCGTGAGGGTGGCGTCCGCCGAGCACCGCGCGATCATGACGAGCGCGCGCGAAAGCATGGGTTGCGCGACTTCTGGACCCTGTCCTAGACCCTCGAGTCATGGATGGAGACACACGGGAGATCTACCCGCCGGCCTCCCCCGCGCTCGGGTGCGCGACGCTGGCGGAGGTGCTGGTCCACCGCGCCGGCGAGCGACCCGAGGGGCTCGCCTTCCGCTTCCTCGAGGAGGGCGAGGTCGACGGACGGGTGAGCGCGTGGAGCTGGGGTGAGCTCAAGCGACGGGCCGACTCGATCGCCGCGGCGATCGCCGAGCACGCGGCCCCGGGGCAGCGGGCCCTCCTCCTCTTCGCGCCCGGCCTCGACTTCATCGCCGCCTTCTTCGGCTGCCTGATCGCCGGCGTCGTCGCCGTACCGGTGCCGCCCCCAGATCCGCGGCGCCTCGACGCGACGCTCCCCCGCCTCCTCGGCGTCGTCGCCGACGCCGATCCCTGCGTGGTCCTGACGACGACGGCGATCGCCGGCTTCGGCCGGGCGCTGGGCGGCGCCTTCGCGGCGCTCCCCTGGATCGAGGTCGACGCGGTCTGGCCCGCCGCCGCCCCGGCGGTCGCGGTCGCGCCCGATGACCTCGCCTTCCTCCAATACACCTCGGGCTCCACCGGCGATCCCCGCGGCGTGATGGTCAGCCACCGCAACCTCCTCGCCAACCTGGCGATGAGCGACCGCGGCTACGAGCTCGCCGGTCGCGAGGGACAGGTGGTGAGCTGGCTCCCCTTCTACCACGACATGGGGCTCATCGGCGTCGTCCTCGGCAACGCCTACCAGGGGAGCGTCGCCACGCTCTTCTCGCCGCTCGACTTCCTCAAGCGGCCGCTCCGCTGGCTCGAGGCGATCTCGCGCTACGGCGTGCCGGCGATGAGCGGCGCCCCCGACTTCGCCTACGCCTACGTCGCCCGCCGGGCGACGCCGGCGGAGATCCGCGCGCTCGACCTCTCGCGCTGGGTCCTCGCGTTCTGCGGCGCCGAGCCGGTGCAGGCCTCGACCCTCGATCGCTTCGCCGAGACCTTCGCGCCCGCGGGCTTCCGCCGCGACGCGTTTCGGCCCTCCTACGGGCTCGCGGAGGCGACGCTCTTCGTCTCCGCGACCGCCGGCGAGCCGCGGATCCTCGCGGTCGACGGCGCCGCCCTCCAGCGCGGCGTCGTCCGCCCGGGCGATCGCCCCCAGGTCTCCTGCGGCCGCCCCGACCCCGAGGAGCGGGTGCGGATCGTCGCGCCCGAGAGCGGCGCTCCGGTCCCCGACGGCGTCGTCGGCGAGATCCTCATCGCCGGCGACCACGTCGTCGACGGCTACTGGCGCCAGCCCGAGCACCCGAGCTTCGCCGCCCGCCTCGACGACGGCGACGGCCCCTACCTCCGCAGCGGCGACCTCGGCTTCCTCCACGGGGGCGAGCTCTTCATCAGCGGCCGCCTCAAGGACCTGATCATCGTCCGCGGCCGCAACCTCTTCCCCAACGACCTCGAGGCCGCCTGCGACGGGATCCACCCGGCGATCCGGAGCGGCGGCGTCGCGGCCTTCGGCTTCGATCGGGGCGACGGCGAGGGCGGGCGGATCGCGGCGCTGATCGAGGTCAAGCTCGAGGGCGCGAGCGCCGACGAGGTGAGCGCGCGGGTCCGCGAGGCGATCGCCGCGGGCTTCGGCGTCCAGGTCGACGCGGTCCTGGTGCCGCCGCGGACGATCCCGCGGACCACGAGCGGCAAGATCCGCCGCAGCGAGCTGCGCTCGCGCTGGCTCGCCGGCGAGGTGACGGTGCTCGCCGAATCGCGGGCCGCGCCCATCGCCGACTCCGAGCCACCCGCGCCGCCGCGGCACACCAGGAAGGAGCTCGTCGCCTGGATCACCGCGTGGATCCAGGAGCGCGTCCGCCCCGGGCCGCTGCGGCCGAGCGAGAGCTTCACCAGCGCCGGCCTCGACTCGCTCAACCTGGTCTGGCTGGCGAGCGACCTCGAGAAGCTCCTCGGCTTCGACATCCCGGTCGAGACGCTCTTCGGCGGCTCGATCAAGACGACCGCCGCGCTCCTGGCGATGGGCGAGCGCAAGCTCGGGTCGACCCGCAGGATCGACCTCGCCGCCGAGGCCCGCCTCGATCCCGCGATCGCGCCGATCGCCTCGCCGCCGCCGCGGGCCGCCGACGCGCCGCTCCTGATCACCGGCGCGACCGGCTTCGTCGGCGCCTACCTCGTCGCCGCCCTCCTCCGCCGGAGCTCGGCGCCGCTCCTCTGCCTCGCCCGCGCCGCCGACGACGACGAGGCCCGCGCGCGGGTGCTCCACGCGCTCGCCCGCTTCGACCTCGACGAGCGCGCGCTCGCCCGGGTCCGCGGCCTCGCCGGCGACCTCGCCCGCCCCGGCCTCGGCCTCGACGAGGCCCGCCTCGCCGCCCTCGCCGGCGAGGTCGCGGCGATCTACCACTGCGCCGCCGAGATCGACTGGGTCAAGCCCTACTCGTCGCTGCGCCCGGTGAACGTCGACGGCACCCGCGCGATCCTCCGCCTCGCCTGCGCCGGCGGGGCGGCGCTCCACTACGTCTCGACGATCGGCGTCTACCCGCTCGGCGAGGACGTCGCGATCCCCTTCGCCGAGGACGCGCCGCTCGGCGAGAGCGACAAGCTCCAGCTCGGCTACAGCCAGAGCAAGTGGGTCGCCGAGAAGCTGGTCGAGGAGGCGCGCGCGCGCGGCCTGCCGGTGACCGTGTACCGCCCTGGCCTGGTCAGCGGCGAGCGGCGCAGCGGCTACGAGCGCGATCCGGAGCACCAGCTCCTCTACGCGTTCATCGCCGGCTGCGTCGCGTTTGGCCAGGCGCCGGCGCTCGAGAAGGTGATCGACGCCTCGCCGGTCGACTGGGTCGCCGAGGCGATCGCCGCCCTCTCCCTCCTCCCCGAGGCCCGCGGGCGCCGCCTCAACCTGATCAACCGGGCGCCGATCCGCCAGCGCGAGCTCTACGCGGCGCTCCGCGCCCGCGGCTACGTCGTCGATGAGATCGCCTACCCGCGCTGGCGCGACCGGGTGCTCGCGCTCGAGCCCGGCACCAGCAACCCGCTCGCCCGCTTCATCGCCTTCTACAAGATGATGGACGAGGCGCGGATGCGGCGCGTCGAGGTCCAGATGCGCGAGCGCCTGCCGATCGAGGACGGGGACGCGCGCGCGCTCCTCGGGCGCGTCGACCTCCCCTCGCCGCCCCTCGATCGCCGCCTCGTCGACACCTACCTCGGCTACTACGTCGGCCAGGGGCTCCTCCCGCGGCCCGCCGCGCCGCCCTCGGCGGCCCCTGCCCCGAGCTCGGTGCTCGATCGCCAGCGCCCGCCCGAGATCGCCTTCCCCGACCTCTTCCTCCCGCGCTCGCCGAAGCTCGAGGGCTTCTACGAGCGGGCGACCGAGCGGCAGTGGCGGGCGCGCTCGCGGATCGACTGGTCGACGCCCCTCGACCCCCACAACCCCGCCGATCTCCCGGACGTCGCCCTGCCGATCTACGGCTCGCCGATCTTCGAGCGGCTAAGCGCCGCCGAGCGCGGCCGCGTCCGCGCCCACTACCAGGCGTGGCAGCTCTCGCAATTTCTCTACGGCGAGCAGATCGCGCTGGTCGCCACCAGCCAGCTCATCCGCCTGGCGCCGAGCGCCGAGGTCCAGCTCTTCGCCGGCACCCAGGCCGCGGACGAGGCCCGCCACCTCGAGATCTACACCCGCCTCATCGACGAGAAGATCGGCCTCCGCTACCCGATGGTCGGGCCGCTGAGCCGCCTCGCCGACGTCGTCTTCGCCGACGATCGCTGGGACATCACCAGCCTCGGGATCCAGATCCTCGTCGAGGGGCTCGCGCTCGCCTCCTTCGCGGCGATGCGGGATCAGTCGCGCAACCCGCTCATCGTCGCCGTCCACACCTACGTGATGGAGGACGAGGCGCGCCACGTCGGCTTCGGCAACCGCCTCCTCGCCCCCTACTACGCCGAGCTCAGCGACGGCGAGCGGGCCGAGCGCGAGGAGCTGGTGATCGAGGCCTCCTACCTCCTCCGCGATCGGATCCTCGCCACCGACGAGATCTGGGAGCGCTGCGGCCTCCCGCCGCGGGAGTGCGCCGACTGGATCCGCGAGTCCGGCTTCCAGCGCGCCTGGGGGGCCGCGCTCTTCAGCCGGATCGTCCCGGCGATCCGGGCGATCGGCCTCTGGAGCACCAGGGTCCAGGACGCCTACGGCAAGATGGGGCTCCTCGGCCACGCCTGCCGCGACCTCGACGATCTCCGCGTCGAGGACGAGCGCCGCGCCGACGCGCTCGACGGTCGCGCCGGCGGGGAGGAGCGGGCCCGTGCTTGAGAGCCTCTTCGATCCCGACGAGGTGATCGTCGCGGCCCAGGACTCGGCGGAGCGCGACGACCTCTGGGGCACCTGGTGGCAGCCGACCCTCGAGCGGCTCTGCGCGTCGATCGCCGCAGAGGCCGGGCTCTACCCCGCGCGCGCCTGGCGGATCGCCCGCTGGCTCATCGAGCTCCTCGAGACCCGGGCCCGGATCGCCGACCACCTCGACGGGCGGGGCGACGCCGTCGCGCCCTCGACGATCGCGCGGCCGATCATCATCACCGGGCTGCCGCGGACCGGGACCACGCTCCTCCACAACCTCCTGGCGGGCCTCCCCGGGCTCCGCGCCTACACCCCGTGGGAGATGCGGGCGATCGTCCCCGAGGCCGACGCCGGCCCGTCCTGGCGCGAGGAGGTGCGGGCCGACACCGCCGCCGAGATCCGAGCGCTCCACGAGCGGGCGCCCCAGCTCGCGCGGATCCACCCGATCAACGCCGACGCCCCCGACGAGTGCCACTGGCTCACGCGCCACTCCTTCGCCTCGCTGATCTTCGGCTACACCCTCGCGGTCCCCGGCTTCGTGCGCTGGCTCGTCGATGCGCCGCGGCCGGAGGTCTACGCCGAACACCGGATCCAGCTCGAGATCCTCGGCGCCCGCGACGACGCGCCCGGCCGCCTGGTGCTCAAGGATCCCGGCCACCTCTGGCACCTCGACGAGCTCCTGGACACCTACCCCGACGCGCTGATCGTCCGCCTCCACCGCGACCCCTGCGAGGCGATCCCCTCGCTCTGCTCGCTCATGCACACCCTCCGGAGGATGGACTCGAGCCGCCTCGACCCGGCCGAGCTCGGCCCCGAGGTCCTCGACCTCGTCGACCTCGCGCTCCGCCGCGAGGGCGAGGTCCGCGGCCGCCGTGGCGACGATCACTTCCTCGATCTCGAGTACCGCGACCTCGTCGACGATCCGATCGCCGCCCTCCGCCGGATCTGCGCCCGCGCGGATCACCGGCTCGACGACGTCGCCGTCGCCTCGGTCGCTTCGTGGCTCGCCGCCAACCCCAAGGATCGGGCCGGTCGCCACGTCTACACGGCCCGGCAATTCGGCGTCGAGCCGGCGGCGATCCGCGAGCGCCTGGGCGAGCGAGGCTAGCCGCGCCCGCCCTCGCGGGGAGCGGGCCCGAGGCCGGCGAGCGCCCGGAGGCGCGGGCGATCTCGGGGAGCGAGGCCCGCTCCCCTCGACCGTGGAGCCGGCGTCCCGAAGGCGGGCGCCGAGCTCCTCCGGCGTCGCCCCGAGGCTCAGCGGGGCTGCGGGGTCGGCCGCCCGAAGCGGTGGGCGAAGACGCCGGCGACCGCGAAGAAGATCATGTGCTGATCCTGGGCGAGGCCGATCGCGTCGTCGGTGATCGCCGATCCCCGGTAGAAGAAGCCGTTCGGGTTGGTCGAGTGGTCGTAGCGGTACTCGAGGCGGAGGAGCACCCCGGCGAAGGCGCGGACGTCGTTGGTGTAGGTGATCCCCGCGAGGGTCTGCGGGATCCCGTAGATCCGCCCGTCGCGGTCCCAGAACCACTCTGGCCGGAGGACCATGTCCCAGGTCCGCCGCTCGCCGAGGACCCGCCAGCGGGTGAAGAGCGCCGCCGACATCCACATGTTCCAGGGCTCGCCGGGGAGATCGGTGCGGCGCTCGCCGCCGGCGTCGTAGACCGCGGAGAAGCCGAACTTGTCGACGTTGTAGGTCAGCTGGGTGTCCGAGAACATCCGCCAGGCGCGGAGGCGGATGTCGGCGTTCTCGGGGCCGAACCACGCGTACTCGGCGAAGGCGAGGCGCGGGCTCGGCGAGTAGGTGTAGGCGAACATCGTGCTCGGCGCCTTGTTGATGTCGACCGCGGTGTTCCAGCCGTTGACCACCCAGGCCTGGAGCGCGTGGCGCTCGCCGATCGGGTGGACGATCTTCAACCCCGCGAGGTAGAAGGGCACGCCGTTGATCTCCCAGCTCGACGAGTAGGTCCACTGGAAGGGGGTCCAGTGGAGGCCGATGCCGATCGGCGCGAGGTGGATCCCGGCCTGGATCTCGGTGCCGCGGCGGACCTTGAAGCCGATGTTGGCGCGGGCGAGGTGCTTCCAGACCTCGACGCCGGCCTCGTGCGACGCGTCGTCCCCGGGCATCGGCTCGGCGATGTACATCACGTCGGCGCCCGGTCCGAACTGGAGCGCGAGCTCGGCCATCGGCGAGACCCGGCCGGGGACCGGATCGCGGCGGAGGTAGACGACCGCGAGGTTGAGGGTGAACTCGCCGGTGCGGGGCTGGACCGACGAGCCCCGCCAGACGTGGTTGTCGGGGAAGTTGTTGTTGAAGGCGTAGCTGGTGTCGAGGAAGCCGCCGACCTCCCAGGGGTGGAAGACCTCGCGGCCGTCCTCGTCGAGGGCGCGGTTGGCCAGCGACGCCGAGACGTCGTCGCGGGTCGCCACCTCGGCGCCGGGCATCGACGGGCCCGTCGGCGGCCCGGCGACCGCGTCATGGGGCTCGGCCTCGCCCGCCCGCCGCGGGTGCGGCGGCAGGCCGGTCCCGAGGCGAGCCGAGGCGTCGCCGCGCGTCGCCACGTCCGCGCCCGGGAGCGCGCGCCCGTCGGGCGGGCTCGCGGGCTCGTCGGGCGCGGGTGGATCCGCGGGTCCGGACGCGGGCCCGTCGATCGACTCGACCCCGTCGTAGGCGCGGGGCGGCGCCGCGGCCTCAGCTGGCCGAGAGGCCAGGGCAGAGGCGACGAGGCCGAGCGCGGTCAGGACCAGGCGAGGGTGACCGAAAGGCGAGCGCATCATCGCCCATGATGACAGGTCAATCGCCGCGATGGCGGAGGACATGCGGGCGATTCGCGGAGATCGCGCTCACCTCGGTCGCGGGCGACGGCTGGATCACCTCGGCCGTGCTCGCTGACAAGGGGCTCGCTACGCCCTCACGCGGATCGCGTCACGCGCTCAGGCGTCTCGCTCCGGGCGAGAGACGCCGGCGACCCGCGGCGGGTCGCCGGCGTGTCCGCGCTCAGAGCTTGGTCGTCGCCGTCGGCAGCGAGCGCGCCCGCGGGTCGGCGACCTGCTCGCCGCTGAGCTTGCGGGTGAACTTCCACTCGCCGCTCGCCGGCGAGTAGATCCCCGCGAAGTCGATCGCGGCGGCGTAGCGGGTCGAGAGCGAGTGGAGCTCGAACTCGACGCCGGCCGGCGTCACCTTGACCGATCCGGCGTAGGTCACCTCGCCCCCCGGACGCGCGCCGATCAGCTCGATCCGACCGCCCGCCCCCGGCTGGGTGACGAAGTGGTGGGCGAGGCTGAGCTGACCCGTCGAGAGCCCGCTGTGCATGAGCACCAGCGGCCGCGCGTCCTTCTGCGCGAGCGCGTCGATCGCGTTCTGCTTCGGGAAGTCGTCGGTGAACGCGAGGATCAGGCGGACGCCCTTGCAGTCGAGCTCGACCGCCCCCTGATCGACGACGCCGAGGGAGGGCAGGTCCTTCTGGGCCTCCTGAGCCCCCGCCCGCCCCTGGGCCGCCGGCTTGGCCGGCAGCTCAAAGCCGCCGCGGAGGGCGACCCGCGCCCGCAGATCGGGGACCGCGAGGCGGTGCTTGCCGAGGCGGTGGCGGTAGGAGATCAGGCACTTGGCGAACTCGACCGCCGCCTGGGCCTGGGCCGCCGGGTGGAGCTGCTCGAGCGACTGGAGCTCGGCGGCCCCGCCGATCAGCCCGAGCGAGCGGGCGGCGTTGCGGACCACCAGCGCGTCGGGATCGGCGAGCGCCGCCGAGAGGAGGTGCCGGCTCGCCGGCGTCGCCTCCATGCCGGCGAGCGACGCGACCGTCCGCTTGACCTTGGGCTGGGTCTGCCGCGCCTTCATCAGGTCCTCGTAGACCTTGGCCCGCATCGGGCTCGCCCGGCGCTCGAGGTGCTTGACCGCGAGGAGGGCGTCGCTGATCTCAGCCGAGCGCGCGAGCTTGGCGAGCTCGCCGTCGGCGAGGCGTTCGATGTTGTGGATCTCTGGCATCTTCGGCCTACCTGTTGTGCACCGCGCAGTGGGTGCGGATCGTGCTCTGCTGCGAGCTGGTCAAGACCGTCGAGTTCCGGGTGCTGTTGCAGCACCGGCTCTGGGCCATCAGGTTGTCGCGGGCGCTGCTCGCGGTCGGGCAGTCGTCGCCGTGGTTGTGCGGGAGACCGAGGTAGTGGCACATCTCGTGGGAGAAGGTCCGCGCGAGCTGGAGCGCGCCGAGGTTGACCTCGCCGCCGATCAGCCCGTTCATCCCCTTGGCCTCCTTGTCGCAGGGCCCGGGGACCGGCGAGAGGCCGATCCAGCCGGCGGAGATGTTGTCGACGACGAAGACGTCGAGGCCGTCGTTGTTGACGCTCCACTCCTGGGTGAGGTCCTCGGCCTCGTCATCGCTGCCGAGGTCGTCGCGGCCGCGCGCGTCGGCGGCGTTGATGTGGTAGCGGCCGATCCGGCCGATCCCGAGGCCGCCGGCCTTGAGGATCCCGTGGGCCCGGAAGATCGCGTACTCGATCCAGCGGCGCTCGTCGCCGCTGAAGTTGTCCCAGCCGACGCTGATCACGTTGATGTTGAAGTAGCGGCCGGTGATCCCGACGAGCTTGTCGCGGAGCGAGAGCTGCGAGGTCACGGCCGGATCGGGGTCATCCGGGACCCGCTGGTAGAGGAAGCCGTAGAGGCTCCCGAGCACCGAGACGTTGCCCGAGGTCGAGATCCCGAGCGCTGACATCGTTTGCCTGAGTGAGATCATGATGTCCTCCTATTGGAGACAGACGAGGATGGTGATCATCCCCTGGCCCTCAGCCAGGGGCTCGAGCGCCTTGCCGAGGACCGCGCCGAAGGCCCGCGCCTGATCGCTCGCCTTCATCGCGTGGCCGGGGGTCGGCGAGGTGGTCAGGAGATCGCCGAGCTCGATCGCGCCGAAGCTCGCGTCGACCTTGCAGCGGACGCGGCCGACCAGGGCGATCGGCAGGGTGTCGCCGTCGCCGTCGCCGTCGAAGCCGAGTCGGATCCCCGGCTTGAACTCGCCGGCGCCCGAGACGACGCCGGCGACGCGGCGGTCGTAGTCGCGGGCGCAGAGGCGGAGGCCGCCCTCGTCGACCACCAGCACCGAGCCAGCGTCGATCCCGGCGCGGTCGAGCACCGGGAAGTGCTCGGCGCAGTCGGCCCCCTGGAGGCGGATATCCCCCTGCGAGGCGTCGAGGAGGACGGTGGTCGTCCCCGCGCCGTTCTTCACCTGGAGGTCGCCGCGGATGATCGTCGTGCCGTTGACGTCGAGGCGCGCCTGCGGGTTGGCGGTGCTGAGGCCGACGTTGCCGGTCGGTCCGTGGAGGACGAACTGGCCCCACTTATCCTGGCCAGAGGCGGTGTGGTAGGCGATCTCGAGGCGGTTGCGATCGGCCGCCCCCTGCGGCTGGGTCGAGTTCCCCCACGGGTTGTGGATGTGGAAGCCGCCGCCGTCGCGGTCGCGGGTCTGGCTCAGGAAGATCCAGTCGGACCAGGGTCGGTTGATGCGCACGGTGTCATCGAAGTTCGGCATGACGGGAGGCTAGTAGGGCCCCGCGTCCAGCCTCAATCGCAAACACCGAAAACGCCCGCGCAATCGCTGCGAGGGTCACGGGCGGCGACCCTCCTCGGGGCAGCGCGCCGACACCTCGTCGGGGCTCCATCCCCCCGACGCACGTTCGCCGATCGAGAGCCGACGGGCGAACCTGCGCTCCCAGGTGTTGAAGAGGATCCTCCGCCGACCGCCGACCACGAGGACGTCGCCGTCCGGAAGCGCCGACGCGGTGTGGCTCGAGCGCGGCCCGACGATCCGCCCGAGGACGCGGGTGGTGGCGGCGCTGAGATCGAGGAGCTCGGCCTGGGCGACCGCCCGCTCGGCGCCCCACCCCGAGGGCGCCCCGCCGATCACCAGGAGGCGATCGCCGAGGAGCGTCGCCGTGTGACCGCTGCGGGCGTGGCAGAGGCGCGGCCCTGGCCGCCAGGTCAGGCTCCGGGGATCGAGGAGCTCGACGCTGGCGAGCGCGCGGGGGCGGAGCTCGCCGCCGATCACCACCCGCCCGCCGACCACCGCGAGGCCGCCGTCGCCGAGGGCGATCGCCGCGTGGAAGGCCCGGGCCTCGGCGAGGCGCCCGGTCGTGCCCCAGGCGTCCGCCCGCGGGTCGTAGACCAGCGCGATCGGCTCGGGCGCGTCGATCTCACCGACGACGATCACCCGCCCGTCGACCAGCGTCGTCGCGCTCAGCCGCCGCCCGGCGTGGGGGAGCGGCGACGCCTCGCGCCAGCGATCGGCGCTCGGATCGTAGATCTCGACGCCGACGTCGCCGTCGTCGTCGTCGCCGGCGACGACGAGCACCCGCCCGTCGGCGAGGCGGGCGGCCGCGTGGTTGGCCCGCGGGCGGCTCATCGGCGCCGCGTCCCGCCAGCGATCGGCGAGCGGGTCGTAGAGGATCGCCGAGCGCAGCGGCTCGACCTCCGTCCCGGTGCCGCCGGCCACCAGCGCCCGACCGTCGAGGAGGGCGGTCGCGCTCGCCCAGCTCCGCCCGCCCGCGGGGAGCGGCGCCGCCATCTTCCACGACCTGTCCTCGGGGTCATAGCGGCCGACGAGCGAGGGCGGCGGGTAGCCGGCGCCGCCGAGGATCAGCACCGAGCCGTCGCCCAGGGTCGCCGCCTCGTGGTAGGCCCGCGGCCGCGTGAGCGGGTGCGCGCAGGCCCCCGCGAGGCCGCACGCGAGGGCGAGGGCGACGAGGAGGCGGGGCCGGGGCACCGGCGAACTATCGCACGGAGCCCCGCTCGCGCGCCTCGCCCAGCGGCTTCGCGCAGAAGGCGCGCGCCTCCGCTTCGCTCTCGAAGCACTCGTCGCCGACCCAGGTGGTCTCCTCGTACTCGCGGCCCTCCTGGTCGATCGTCTTCGTGGTCACCGGACGCTGCACGCACCAGCCGTTGGAGAAGTACCCGGGCGAGGCGACGTAGTTGCCGAGCTCGCACGGCGAGCGCTCGCGCCCGGGGTCGCCGCGCCACCAGGCGAAGAGCCCGGACGGCACCGCGATCAGAACGAGGATCCAGACCCACCCGAAGCGCGACGGCTCCCTCTTCGGCTTCTTCTTCGCCATCGCCCCCTGCCCCTTCGACGGCGATGATGCGTGGTCTGGCGCGGCCTGGCAATGATCGAGCGGCTTGAGGCCATCTCGAGCGGGCGCGGCCCGGTATCCTGACCGCGCCGCGAGGCGGAGGAGCCGACATGACCACCTTCAACATCGTCCGAATGCGACTCGAGGACCTCGGGGAGGGCCTCGGCGTCACCGATCCGCGCTCGGGTGAGGCGATCGCCTCGCGCTCCCCCTGAGCGGGCGCTACGATCGGCGAATGACCGCGCTCCTCGTCACCACCGCCGAGGCGCTGGGCGGCCTCGTCTTCGGGCTCGCCCTCGCCCTCGCGTCGATCGCCTCGACCCGCCACCAGTGCCGTCGCGGCGACCGGGCGCCCGCCGCCGCCCTCCGCTTCGAGCTGGTCGCGTGGGCGCTCTACCTCGTCCTCGCGGCCGCGATCTACGTCGGCTTCGCGCTCCGCGAGGGCGGCCACGGCTGGATGCCCCTCGAGCTCGGCGGCCTCGTCGGCTACACCGCGCTCGCCTGGCTCGGCGTCCGCCGCCCTCGCCTCCTCGCCCTCGCCTGGCTCCTCCACGCCGGCTGGGACATGGTGATCCACGGCGACGCCCCGGCGGCCCTGGTCCCCGGCTGGTACCGCTGGGCCTGCCTCGCCTTCGACGTCGTCGCGGCCGCCTACCTCGTGCGGCTCGCCCGGCCGCGGCGATAATCGCAACATGTCTCTTTGGACATTGATCGGCGCTAGGCGTCGGTGCGCAGGCGGTAGCCGACGCCGGTCTCGGTGATCACGTAGCGCGGCTGCGCCGGGTCCTCCTCGATCTTCCGGCGGAGCTGCGACATGTGCACGCGGACGTAGTGATCCTGCCCGCTCGCCCCCGGACCCCAGATCTCACGGAGGAAGTGGCGATGGGTGAGCACCCGCCCGGCGTGGCGGACCAGGAGCGCGAGGAGACGGTACTCGATCGGCGTGAGGTGGACCTCCTCGCCGCGCACCCGGACCACGCGGGCGGCGAGGTCGACCTCGAGGTCGCCGAGGACGAAGCGCGGATCGGCGCCCTCGGCCGCCCGCCGGCCGGCGTGGCGGAGGGCGACCCGGAGCCGCGCGAGGAGCTCCGACGCGCCGAAGGGCTTGGTCAGGTAGTCGTCGGCGCCGAGGTCGAGCGCGCGGACCTTGTCCTCCTCGAGGCCGCGGGCGGAGATCACGATGATCGGCGTCTCGGACCACTCGCGGATCCGCCGGGTCACCTCGAGCCCGTCGACGCCGGGGAGGCCGAGGTCGAGGAGGATCACGTCGGGGGCGTGGCTCGCCGCCAGGGCGATCCCCTCCTCGCCGCTCGCCGCCTCGACCACGCGGAGGCCGTGGCCGGCGACCAGCGCCCGGAGGAAGCGGCGCATCGGCACCTCGTCCTCGATCACCAGGATCACCGCCTCGTCGCTCATGACGCCTCGCTGACCCCGCCATCATCGTCGACGCCGGGGAGGGGCTGGGGCGAATTCGGGAGGGTGAACTCAAAGACCGCGCCGGGCCCGTCGCCGCGCTCGGCGACCCGGATCGCCCCGCCGTGGGCCTCGACGAGCGCCCGCGCGATCGCCAGCCCGAGCCCGGCGCCGGCGATCTCACCGACCCCGGCGCCGCGGTAGAGCTTGTCGAAGAGGCGCCCGCGCTCGTCGGCCGGCACCCCGGGGCCGCGGTCGCGGATCGCGAAGACGACCCCCTCGGGCGCGCCGCGGACCTCGACCTCGATCGGCGCGCCGGCCGGGCTGTACTTGAGCGCGTTGTCGAGGAGGTTGATCAGCACGAGCTCGATCATCAGCGCGTCGAAGGCGACCAGCTCGATCTCGGGGGCGATCGTCACCCGGAGCTCGCGGCCCTCCTTGCCGGCGCCGAGGCGGCGGATCGCCGCGCCGACGACCTCCTCCGGGACCTCCCATTCGCGCCGCACCTGGAGGCCGCCGCCCTCGATCCGGGTCATCGCCAGGAGGTTGTTGAGGAGGCGCGCGAGGCGATCGGCCTCGTCGTGGATCGCGTGGAGGAGCTCGCGCCGGGTGCTCGCCTCGATCTGCGCGTCGCGGTCGAGGAGGGTCGTCGCCGAGCCCATGATCGATCCCAGCGGCGTCCGCAGGTCGTGGCTCACCGACGAGAGGAGCGTGCTCCGCAGGCGCTCGACCTCGGCGATCCGCTCGGCCTCCTGGTGGGCGGCGGCGAGGCGGGTCCGCTCGAGCGCGAGCGCGATCTGGCCGACGAAGGTGCCGAGGAGGCGGCGGGCGTCGGCGTCGTCGAGCCCCGCCGAAGCCCGCGGGCGGACCATCACGACCCCGAGCTCGCCGGCCTGGCCGATGAGCGGGAGGCCGAGCTCGCCGCGGCGGGCGAGCTCGCCCGCGGCCCCCTCGCCCGCCGCCGGCCGGGCCTCGATCGCCGCGCCGCGCTGGGCGACCCGCGAGGGCGCGCCCTCGCGGTCGAGGAGGTAGACCGAGACGTCGGCGTCGAAGGCCCCGGCGATCGCGCTGGCGGCGGTGGTCGCCAGCGCGGCCGCGTCGTCGGCCGCGACCAGCTCGTGCGAGAGCTGGTAGAGGGCCGCGGTCCGGGCCTCGGCGTCGCGGGCCTGGCGGGCCTGGAGGCGGAGCCGAGCGGTCAACGACGAGAGGACCGCGCCGACGCTGGCCATCACCACGAAGGTGATCATGTAGCGGGCGTCGTCGACCGCGAAGGTGAAGAAGGGCTCGACGAAGAAGAGGTCGTAGGCGGCGACGCTCAGCAGCGCGGTCACCAGCGCCGGCCCCAGGCGGACGCGGAAGGCGACCAGCCCGACCGCGAGGAGGAAGACCATCACCCGGTCGGGCTCGGCGACGTGATCGCGGATCAGCCAGACCAGCGCGGTCGCCAGCGCGACCGCCAACGCCCCCAGCGCGTGCTCCCCGAGCCGCTCGCCGAGCGACGGCCCGCCTCGTGTCGTGCCCGTCAAGTGGCCGACGATCGCAGAGATCCCGCCTGCTGTGGAGCCGCTACTTGAGGAAGACATCGGGGTGAGAGAGCGCGTAGATGGTGAGCGCCACGAAGATGACGATGACCGCGATCCTGATGAGCTCGTCGCTGCCCATGCCGGATCAGGATGGCGCGGGGCGGATCAAGCGGTCGTATAGAAACGCTGGGGGGTCTCAAGATCCTGTAAAGATCGCCGGCGGGCGCGACGGGGCCGACGCCATCCCCCGCCGCCGCCGTGGCGACGCCAAGCGAATCGGTTGCGCAGGCGCCCGTCACCGCCGCGATGCGGCTGCACTCGCGCCCCAACGCGGCCCGTCTATCTTGGGCGAATGGTCGCAATTGGATGGAGCAGGAAGATGGGGCGCGTCCGTGGTGGGTCCCGGCCGGGCGCCGGCGTCCGGGCCGGGCTGATCGGTGCGCTCGGGGTCGCCCTCTTGGGCGGGCGCGCCGAGCCTGTCCACGCCCTGATGGATCAATGCCCGCAGGAGGGCCTCTGCACCTTCAAGAAGCCGAACTTCCTGATCCTCATGGACTACTCGACGTCCATGAACGCGGACTTCGGCCTCGGCCAGACCCGATGGGAGGCGGCCGAGGACGCGGTCAAGAACCTCGCTACCACCAAGTTCAACAACGAGAACATGCACCTCGCGCTCATGCGCTTCGGCCATGACCCGAGCGCCGCGCTGGGCACGACGATCCCGATGGACACCTCGAACCCGCCGCTCACCGACGGGCAGGCGCTCGACGTCTTCTGGTACGACCCGCAGGGAAACGACAAGTCGTTCTACGAGTGCAACGGCCAGGCGCTCGTCGACGCCCTCGATAACGACGTTCCTGCGCCGCTAGGCGGCCAGGAGGACGGCATCGGCACCTGGACCAAGGGCGCCCTCGACCAGGCCAAGGCGTTGATCGCCCAGTCCAAGGCCGATCACCCGGGCGACATGGACGAGCGCTTCTACGCGAACCTGGTGATGACCGACGGCGCGTGGACCAGCATGGACGGCAACACGGTGCTCGGTCCCGCTGGCGAGAACCCGGCGATCACCGCGGCAGACCTCTGGGACAACCAGGGGATCCCGACCTACGTCGTCTACTTCGGCGACCCGAACGACGCCCCGGCGAAGGGCGCGGCCAACATGCTGGCGAGCGCCGGCGGCACCGCGTCGATCAACGCCGCGAACCAGATGGAGCTCGACCAGGCGCTCAAGGACGTCATCAGCGACATCAAGGACGACGTCGTCCAGCCCCTCTGCGCTCCGGGTCTCCCGCGCTTCATGGTCCTCCTCGACGCCTCGTCGTCGATGCTCAACGTCAACTTGGGCATGATGGCCGGCCAGATGGGCGAGACCGGCTGGGACCAGGTCCGCGCCGCGCTCGCCGGTGACCTGTCGATCTTCGACGTCGTCGTCAATGGCAACAAGTACGCCGAGGACCTAGTCCACTTCGGCCTCGCGGTCTTCGGCCACAACCAGCCGAACCCGGGCGAGCAGAAGATCCTGGTCGACTACGGCCCCTGTCACAAATCCCACTTCGACTGGGCCCTCAACCCCGAGACCTCGTGCGGCATCGGCTGCGACGACCCGTGGGGCGGCCCGCCGATCACCTGGACCTTCCTGAACAGCGACAACGAGGGCAAACCGCCGCCGCTCTTCGCGGACACCACGATCTCCCACATGCCGCAGTGCCAGGGCATGACCTTCTGCACGGGCTCGGGCACCTACACCCACCTCGGCCTCCAGCTGATCAAGAACAACCAAGTCGCGTACCACAACATGGCGTCGACGGATCCCAAGTTCCCCTACCCGGCGAACGCGAACACCCTCTACGCGAACATCCTGATCACCGACGGACAGTACAGCGGCTACTCGACAGACAACCAGGTCCAGGCCGAGCTGACCCAGATGTACAACAAGGGGATCGTCACCTACGTGATCGGCTTCGGCGACGGCGTCGACACCCCGCAGGCGGTCACCCAGCTCAACAAGATGGCCGACTGGGGCTCGGGCAACCTGCTCGACTACTACGACGCCAACAACCAGATGGAGCTGGAGAACGCGTTCAAGATGATCCTCGAGGGCGTCGCCCTCGACCCGTGCTGCGCCTTCACCGACTGCACGTTCTTCGACCCCTTCACCCCGAACGAGTGCGATCCGAACGACCCCGCGACGTGCCTCGACAATCAGGAGTGCGTCAAGGACGAGAACGACGAGTGGTACGTCTGCCAGGACGTGATGGGCCCGGTCTGCGGCGACGGGATCCTCGACGAGGGCGAGGAGTGCGACGACGGCAACCTCATCGACGGCGACGGCTGCTCGCCGTTCTGTGTCTTCAGCGATGGCTGCGGCAACGGCAAGATCGACGGCGGCGAGGAGTGCGACGACGGCAACCAGATCGACGACGACGCGTGCACCAACGCGTGCAAGGACCCAGCCTGCGGCGACGGCATCGTCCAGGCGGGCGAGGAGTGCGACGACGGCAACCTCGTCGATGACGACCTCTGCAGCAACCAGTGCATCGCGGTCGACCCGGCCCCGCAATGCGGCAACGGCGAGATCGATCGCGGGGAGGAGTGCGACGACGCCAACGACTCGAACAACGACGCCTGCACGACCGAGTGCAAGGCCGCGACCTGCGGCGACGGCCTCGTCTGGGCCGGGGTCGAGGCCTGCGACGACGGCAATCAGGTCGACGACGACACCTGCACGAACCTCTGCGCCCTCCCCGGCTGCGGCGACGGGGTCCTCGTGGCCGGCGAGGCCTGCGACGACGGCAACCTCGTCGACGGCGACGGCTGCGACCACATCTGCGCGCGCGAGCCCGGCGGCTCCTGCGGCGACGGCATCGTCCAGGCCGGCGAGGCCTGCGACGACGCCAACCTGGTCGACGACGACGATTGCACAAACCTCTGCGCGCTGCCCATCTGCGGCGACGGCATCGTCCAGGCCGACGAGGCGTGCGACGACGCCAACGAGCTCGACGACGACGAGTGCCGGAATGACTGCTCGCTGCCAGGCGGCGACACCGGCGCGGGTGAGGGCTGCGGCTGCGTCGCCGGGGATCCGCGCGGAGGTGGGCTCGTGGAGCTCCTCCTGGCGTGGGGCCTCGCCGGCTGGCGCCGGCGCCGGCGGCGGGCGCCGGCGGCCTGAGCCCGGGGTGCGCACGGGTCCGTCGCCGCGCGCGCGAGCGCGCCGGAGGATCCGTCGTGTCTCCGGGGTGTCAGGGCCCGGTGCCGCGGGTATGCTCCCGCCTCGAGAACGAGCTCGGCGATGCGCTTCAGGGAGTGACGCTCTCCGTGATCGCCGTCCAATACCTGGGCACATACCGCGACCCACTTCCACTGCGGGGGCCTCAAGCTTGATCAGCTGGCCCTTGCGTCAGGCTAGGATCCACGGAGATTCCGGAAGAGCCGAATAACCTGGAGCGGGTACGGCCAGGATGGCGATGTTCGCCTGCGTCCTCTCGAGGACCCTTCTCGGGCTAGCTGTCTCCCGAAAGGCAGGCTCCAACCTCAGCAACAAAGCAGCACTCGTCCCCAATGCGAGCAGGGCCGCACAAAATGTCGGTAACCCATTGAAGGCAAGCATCCTTGCCGAAGAATCTGTCCACCAATGCAACCCCCGAGGGAGAGTTGATGCACTCATCACAGCAGGCCTCACATCGTTCGCCCTGCAGGGGGACACATAGAACACCTTCGAAGTTCCGTGGATCTGGGGCGCAGGTCAGCGATTCAGATTCCGCAACATCTCCCCCTGATATGCACTCGGGACTTCCCGACACGGCCCCCATTGAACTGTTGGCGTCAGTGGAGGACCCCGCATCAGTATCATCACCAGTAGACGGAAGGCCGTCGCTGGCACCGGTGGTGTGATCCTTCCCCGTGCAGCCCGAGACCAGCGCAAGGAAAAGGCTCGCGCTCAGTCGGTGGTTGGACAAGAGGGCATTCATCAAATTACAGTAGCATGCGTGCTCCTGTTCGGCTCTCGGCGAATCAACCTTTCGTGAGTTCGCACACGATCTCACGCGTGGGTTCGCGCATTATCCGTGACCTCGTCACGCGTTCACCCTGGTCTTGCGATCCGCTGTGTCAGGTCGTGCTATTTCCGTGATCTCGGGTCACGCTCGAAGCGGGGTTTCGCCGCTGGAATCATCGGGACGCTGGGCGTCTCGAGGTGCAGCAGGATGATCGCCGAGTTCATGACCGTCGCGTCGATCCTCGACTGCGCTCACTCGTCGGCGAGGACGAGGGCAAGGCGGAGCAGGTGGCTGATGAATCGCGGGAGCCCGCGGGCGGCGCAGAGTAGGCCATTCTCCGGACCTGTCGACGGTGGCACAGGTGCTCTCGCATGAGCCCTGATGGAGCGCCTGAGGCAGCGCTTCATCGGAGAGCGGCCTAGGATCCTCCTTGCTCGGGGCGGTCGGTTGGTGGGCCGCCGGAGGTGCATCATATGCACACCTGAACCAATGGCGGGTTTGACTGGGAAGACCCGGCCTCGAGTCGCCGGATATCGTGCCACTGATGGTTCCGCACCCAGACGACAACCATTACTCATCCCATCCGAACCAGGCCTTCAGCTGCATCCTCTCTCGCAGCGTCGCCTCACCAAGTCTCTTCCCGGCGAATCTGGGGACGGGTCGACATGGGACCCCGCCGAGGTGCTCCAGGCTAGCGACGACGATCCACTCGAAATGAGTGGGCGGCGTCCCCACCTCGACCCGCGCGAGCTTCTCGTTCGGCGCGAATTCGATGACTGACGAGGGCTCCTCTCCAGGCCTGAGAACCAACGTCTGTCCCTCAACGGACTCCCATGGCACCTTGATCCCTGCGCGCTGCTCAACGTCCCGTGCGACCTCCTCGAAGCCCGGGAATTCGCCCTCGAGGCGCACGTAAATCACGATCTGAGCCACAGAGCGATCTCCTAGCTCGCCGCCTCCCCCGCCTGAATCGACAGCCTCCCATCCGGCGCCGCGAACACCGCATACGCCAACCACGTCGGATCCCCGAGCTTCCGCGCCCGCGCCCGCGCGGCCGCGGACGCGCTCGCGAAGCTCGCCCCCTTGAGGAGCGCCGCGTAGAACCCCTCGGCGAAGCGGAGCGCCGAGCCGTCGCCGACCGACCAGAGCGGGGCGACCACGGCCCCGCGCCCATGAAGGCGCCGCCCTCGCGGACCTCGCGGATCGTCTCCTGGCTGGCGCAGGCGTCGGCGCAGGCGTCGGCGGCCTGAGCCCGGGGTGCGCACGGGTCCTTCGCCGCGCGCGCGAGCGCGCCGGAGGATCCGGCGTGTCTCCGGGTGTCAGGGCCCGGTGCCGCGGGTATGATCATGTTCGGGCTCCCCCCAACAATGAGAGCGGAACACATCATTCTCGCGGTTTCCGCCCTCTGTGTAGGCTGCCTCCGCGCAACAGAGCGGCCGGCAGGGGCACCGAAGCCGACCGCTCTGAGCGAGGCTCCATCGGCGCCCACTCTGTGCCCACAAACGGGAAATTTGGCGATCTGAACCTGCCCCGAACCAGTGGACACCCTCGATGAGTCGGACGTAGAGAGGGTGCAAGGCCATGAGCAAGAAGAAGAGAAGAACCTTCACGCCGGAGCAGAAGGCCGAGGCGGTGAAGATCGTCAGGACCTCCGGCAAGACGGTCGCGCAGGTCGCCCGCGAGATGGGCTTGACGGAGACCGCGCTGCGGAACTGGGTGAGGCAGGACGAGATCAACCAGAACCCGAGCCCGCAGGGGCCGCTGACGACGGACGAGCGGGCCGAGCTCAACCGGCTCCGCAAGGATCTCAAGCGGGTCGAGATGGAGCGAGATTTCCTAAAAAAAGCGGCGGCCTTCTTCGCGCGGGAGACGTGAGCCTCTTCGAGGTGATCGCTACGGAGAAGGCCAACTTCCCAGTCGACATGATGTGCGAGCTCCTCGAGGTCTCGCGCAGCGGCTACTACGCCTGGAAGGACCGCGAGCCGTCGGAGAGGACCAGGGACGACGAGGCGCTGGCCCAGGAGATCGAGACCATCCACGGCGAGAGCAGGAGGACCTACGGCAGCCCACGCATCCACGAGGAGCTGCGCGCTCGCGGTCGCAAGGTCGGCCGCAAGCGGGTCGCGCGGATCATGCGGCAGAGGGGCATCCACGGCCGTCGGAGGCGGAAATTCAGGAAGACCACCGACTCGAACCACAGGCATCCCGTGGCCGACAACGTCCTCGATCGCAACTTCACCGTCGACAAGCCCGACAAGGTCTGGGTGGCTGACATCACGTACGTCTGGACCGTCGAGGGCTGGCTCTTCCTGGCGGTGATCATCGACCTCTTCTCGCGCCGCGTCGTCGGCTGGTCGATGGCCGAGCACATGCGCGCCGAGCTGGTCCACGACGCGCTCCGGGCCGCCCTGGGGCATCGTGCGCCCTCGGAGGACGGACTCCTCTTCCACTCGGACCGGGGCTCGCAGTACGCCGCAGACGACTACCGCGAGGCCCTACGCGAGGCGGGCATCGAGTGCAGCATGAGCCGGAAGGGCGAGTGCTGGGACAACGCCGTCGCCGAGAGCTTCAACAGCACGATCAAGACGGAGCTGGTCCATCGAACGATCTTCCTCACGCGAGCGATCGCGAAGACGACCATCGCGGAGTGGATCGAAGTGTTCTACAATCGTCAGCGTCGCCACTCGACGATCGGGTACTCGACCCCGGTCGCCTTCGAGGAGAGCTTCTACGCCGGGGTGGCGGAGGAGCGAGCGGCATAACCTCGGTGTCCACTTTTTCGGGTCAATCCCAATCCTCGTCGACTATGGCGGCGAAGTAGTGGCATGGGTGCCCCCTTCACGGCATTCTGGCGCCTACGCGTCACTTCTCCCAGAGCGCCCCGCACAAGAAGTCCGCGTCTTCAAGCGGCAACGCGGAGGCCGCCCCGAGTGGGAGAGCTACTTCGATGTCGAGTTTTCACGCGGCAGCGACGATGGCCCCGCCGTCGTCATCGGACCGCTCAACGTCGACGTCTCGACCCTCTCGGTCGAATGCCACCGGCGATGCCCTGGCGCGGGCGGTGCATCCACCTTCTCAGCCGCGCCATTGGCTGCGTGGACCCCGGAGTTCACGATCCTGCGTGATGGAGAGCCATGGCTAGAGATCAGCAGCATCCTGAACGCTGAGCATGAGACGATGATTCAACTCCGGCCGTCACCCGCCTGCGAGGGCGCCTCTCCCGTGATCACCAGGCCCGTCGAGACGCTGTGATTCGAGGCGGGCGATCTTCCGCCCGCCGCCCCCCACGACGCCCCAGCCCCGCAGCGAAGGATACATTCCGATGACAACGAAGAAGATGGTGACAGAGGGCTACCAGATCATCGACCCCTCGGAGCTAGTGCCTCTCCACCTGAACGACCCTAGCTCGCCGCCTCCCCCGCCTGAATCGACAGCTTCCCATCCGGCGCCGCGAACACCGCATACGCCAACCACGTCGGATCCCCGAGCTTCCGCGCCCGCGCCCGCGCGGCCGCGGACGCGCTCGCGAAGCTCGCCCCCTTGAGGAGCGCCGCGTAGAACCCCTCGGCGAAGCGGAGCGCCGAGCCGTCGCCGACCGACCAGAGCGGGGCGACCACGGCCCCGGCCCCCGCGCCCATGAAGGCGCCGGGCCAGCCGGCGAAGCCGCTGAGGAGGCGCTCGGCGCGGGCGACCTTGCAGGCGTTGAGGAAGACCAGCGGGCGGCCGCCGTCCTCGCCGCGGAGGGCCGCCGAGGCCGCGACCTCGGAGGCGGCGAGGCGGGCGGGGAACCACTTCCGGCGCACCGCGCCGCCCTCGCGGACCTCGCGGACCTCGCCCTGCATGATCAGCCAGGCCTCGCGGTCGGCGATCTCGCCGTGGCAGGCGACGTGGAGGAGATCGAAGGCCCCCGGCGTCTCGAGGCGCTCCAAGATCGCCTCGGGATCCGGCGTGAGCTCGGCGGTCGCCAGGTGCTCGGCCAGCCACGCCCGCTCGCTCGCCGCCGAGGGGAGCGCGAGCGCGGGCGCGGGGTAGCTCGGGACCACCGTGAAGGCGCGCCCCGGGCGGACCGCGATCGACCGCGCCGGCGCCGAGCCCCAGAGCGCGCGGACCATCCCGAGCTCGCCGAGGAAGGCGCTCTCGCCCGCCGGCAGCGGCTCGTCGGGGTGGCGGAGGTGGACGATCTCCCACGGGATGTGGCCCTCGTCCGAGAGGAGCACGAGGCCGTCGAGCGACCCGCGGTGGCGCCAGAGGAGCGCCCGCAGCTCCCGCGGCATCAGCTGCTCGCCGAGCTGGACGCCGAGCGCCCGCAGCCGCCGGTCGAAGCGCTTCGGCTCGTGCCCCGAGGCCTTCCACTCGCCCTCGATCCGGGCGTAGAGGCCGGCGTAGACGTCGTCGGCCGCGCCCTGGATCGGCGGCGACTCGAAGCGGTGGTTGAGGCCTAGATCGGGCGCCCGGAGGTGGTAGCGGTAGCGGAGGCCGTCGGCCGCGCGGAGCTCGATCACCTCGAGCGAGACCTCGGCGCCGTGATCGGCCGGCGCCGCCTGCTGGGCGACCTCGAGGACGCCCGCGACCGCGACCTCGGCCCCAGCCTCGACGATCGCCACCTTGAGGGCGATCCGCGCGAGCGCCCGCCCGCCCTGGCGGACCATCACCCAGAGCTCGCCACAACCTGTCTCTTCGGCCATTACATCGACGAAGAGACCGATCACCGCGCCCCTGGCCGGCGGCCGCACCAGGATCGGCGTGTGATTCAACGCCCGCACGCCGGCGCGGGCGATCACCTCGACCTCGAGCTCCTCGCGCGCGAGCGCGAGCGCCTGGGCCGCGCCCTCCCCGAGCGCCCCGGCGGCGACCTCGAGGGCCTCGCGCGCGAGCTCGACGTCGACCCGGAAGGCGCGCGAGGCGACGACCTCGGCCGGCGCCCGCGCCCGGACGTGGAGATCGAAGAGCTCGTCGCCCTCGCCCTCCTCCTCCCCGCCGCGGCCGCTGAAGGAGATCACCTCGAGCGCGTCGTCGACCTCGATGTCCGAGAGGTCGAGGTCGATCTCGACGCCCCCGCGATCGGCCGCGACCTCGGCGAGCTCGAGCCAGTGGACGAGCTGGGCGTGGACCGGCTCCTGGAAGAAGAAGTTGACGTGGAAGACCGCCGAATTCGCGGTGAAGTGCAGCGCGTCGGCGAATTTAAGCGCCGGGTGGAGGGTCCCGGTCGACGCGTTGTCGACCACCAGATCGCTGGCCGCGTCGCGGTAGAGCTTGCGGGTGATCCGATCGGCGAGGAAGGCCTTCACCGGGCCGCCGAGGCGCCCCTCCAGGACCTCGCCGAGGGACCCGCTCGCGTCGAAGGCCGAGGTGATCCGGTAGTAGATCGGGCGCTCGCCCGCGACCGCCGGCAGCGCGCTCCCGTTGAGGTTGCGGACGGTCTCCCCCTCGGGATCCATGGCCGCGAGCCCCGGCGCGATCTCGACGCGGCTGCCCGAGCGCGAGAGCGACTTCACCAGCTCGCCGATCACGTTGATGATCTCGCCGCCGAGCACGCCCGCGAGGAAGCCGGCCCCGAGGCCGACGCTCGCGCCGATCAGGCGGACGGCGTTGCAGGCGAGGGTCGTGTAGGCGTCGACGAAGTCGCTCCAGTTGCGGGGCCGCGCGAGCTCGGTGCCGGCGTTGGTGGTCGCCACGAAGACCACCCGGCGGATCGTCCCCGCCCAGCCGCTCACCGGCAGGAGGCGCTCGACCAGCTCGCGCGCGACCAGGCCGCCGCGCGAGAAGGCGATCACGTCGACCGCCGGTGGCTGCGGCCAGCGGTGGCCGACCAGGAGATCGCGGATCAGCGCCGCGTTGTCCCTCGGGAGGCGGGTCAGGGTCCGGTGGTCGACGCCGAAGACCGCGTCGTAGCCCGCCAGCATCCGCCCCAGCGCGTCCTGCCCGGTGCCCTCGCAGAGGCCGCCGAAGGAGCCGCGGACCGACGAGAAGGTGCCGTGGACGAAGAGGAGGATCCGCGGCGGGCGATCCTCCGGGAGCTCGAGGTCGCTGAGGTCGTCGGCGTCGATCCAGTCGCGGAGCTCGGTCCCGCGGATCAGCACCGGCCCCTCGCGCCTCTTCCCCTCGATGTGATGGAGCGCCGCCTTGGTGGCGGCGCCGGTGATCCGATCGGCGACGTACTTGTAGATCCGGGCGGTGATCTTGCCGCGGACGAAGTCGCCGATCGCCCCGCGGGTCGCCTCGCCCTGGCCCGCGCCCTCGCCGACGGCGCGCGCCGGCAGGAGCGGGATCCGGAAGCGCGCGCTCCCCTCGGCGGCGCCGCGCACCCGCTCGCCCCCGGCCGCGTCGCCGTCATCGGCGACCTCCGGGAGCACCCAGCGGAAGGCGCCGTCCTCCTCGAGGAGGACGATCGCCCCCTCGTCGTCGTCGACCGTGATCTCGAAGTCGAGGAGCTCCTCGCCGCCGAGATCGACCGGCCCCTCGCCGAGCCCGCGGGTCGGCGCCCCCTCGTCCGCGCCCCCCTCGAGGCGGAGCACGTCGGCCTCGACGAGGACGCCGCCGAGAGCGTCGCCCAGGAGGCCGGCGATCGGATCGGCAACCTCGCCGTCGAGATCGATCGGCCCCGAGAGATCGAAGGCGCCGCGGGTGGTCGTCGACCCCTCGCCCGCGCCCGCGCCCGCGCCCGCGCCCGCGTCGGCGACCAGCCGGAGGCCCGCCGGGAGCCCGCGGATCCGGGCGCTCGCGGCGTCGGGCGCCGCCTCGTCGGCGTCGACGAAGAAGCGGTCGCCGTCGGCCGGCGCCTCGTCGCCCTCCTCGGGCTCGAAGTCGTCGAGGTCGATCGACCAGGAGTCGTCGCTGAAGTCGAGCGGCTGATCGGCGAGGCGCGGATCCCAGGCCGGCGGGATCGGCTGGCCGTCGTCGCGGGTGTAGCCGGGGCCGCCGTCGCTGAGGCCGAGCTCCTCCTGGGCCCAGACGCCGCCCTCGCGCCAGATCGCCGCCCCCGGGCAATTGCTCTTCGCCCGCCGGGTCTGGCGGTGGGCGTGGATCTCGGTGATCGCCCCGCCGCCGGCCCGGACCTCCTGGATGATGTAGCGGATCGCCCGGCGGAGGCCGGCGACCATCGCCTCATTGAGCTCGGTCGGCCCGCCGCCCTTCGCCCAGTACGAGCGCGGGTTGGACTCGTCGCCGAGGAAGTTGCCGGCGACCTCGATCGCCACGGTGTCGCGGTTGAAGCCGTTCGACGACCAGAGGTAGGACTCGAGCGGGTGGATCAGGAAGACCCGGCCGTCGCTGTGGACGCCGAGGTGGGCGGTGACCCGCGGCCAGGCGCGCTCGCCGAAGCCGTGGATGCCGGTCTGGTGGAGGGTGATCCCGGTGATCTGCGACCACTTGCGCCGGCGCTTGCGCTTGTCCTTGGGGCTCTTCGATCGCAGATCGACGTCAACCTCGACGCGCCCGGCGGCGCCGCCCTCTCCCTGCATTGACCCTGACATCGCCTCACCTCCCCGCGCGCCGCCGAGAGCGGCCGGCCGCACGGTCTCGGCCATGGTAGCGGAGGTCGCCGGGCAGCGGCGGCGGCGCTCACCGGGCCGCGATCGCGCGCGTCCGCGGGGCGCTTGACAGGTCAATTGAGCGTGATTATCGCTCGACGTCAGGGTCAGGTGAGCGGCGTCGACCCTCGGCGCGCTCCCGGCCCCGGACGATCACGGTCACGCGCGCGCGGCTCCGCCACGGGGCCCGGTGCCGGCGCGCCACCTCGCTCGGCCCCGACAAGGAGACGACGACGATGTGGAGAGCATGGATCCTCTCGATCTGCGCCGCGGCGATCACCTCGGTCGGCGGCGCGACGGCGGCTTCGGCCGGCGATCGGACGCCGGCGACGCAGGCCGCGGACGCCGAGCCGACGACCGACGACGGGCGGGTCGTGCAGGTGCTGCGCTGGAACCTCTGCGTCGGTGACCCGCCCGCCGGGACCCGCTGCGATCTCAAGGTGCCGCGGCTCCGCGAGGTGATCGCGTCCGCGACCGCGACCGCGACCGCGACCGCGGACGCAGACGCGACCCGCGAGCGCGACGCCCCCTCGTGAGCGCCCGGCCGGCCTCACCTCGCGTCACCACCGCCACACGCGCGGATCCCGAGGCGCGAATCTCGAGATCCGGCGACGGCCGCGGTCTATGATCCGCCGCCATGGAGACGACCCTCACCGCGATCCAGGCGCCGCTCGCCGCCGACGACGGGCGACCGGCGCCGGAGGTCCCCGCCCTGGTCCTCCTCTGGTCGCGCGAGGAGCCGCTCCGGGTCGGCGAGGTCGCGCTCCTCGGCGCCCCGGAGGGCGGCGGCACCCTGATCGTCGGCCGCGGCGGCGGCCGCCAGGACCTCCCGCGCGCCGACTTCGTCCAGCAGCGACCCGGCCGCAACATCGCCACCGGGCCGCTGCGGACGCCCCGGCTCTCCCGCGATCAGCTCCTGCTCACGCCGATCGGCGGCGGCCGCCTGACGATCACCAACGTCGGCAAGCTGCCGGCGCTGATCAACGGCCAGGAGCTCCGCGGGGCCGCGGAGATCGGCCCCGGCGATCTCATCGAGCTCGCCGGCGAGGCGCTCCTGATGGTCCGCCCGCGGCCGCTTGTGCTGCCCCTCGGCGGCCACCGCCCGGGCACCTTCCAGCCCTTCGGCGAGGCCGACAGCGACGGCCTGGTCGGCGAGGGGCCGGCGGCCTGGGAGCTCCGCGGGCGGATCGCCTTCGTCGCCGGTCGCGGGGCCCACGTGCTGATCCGCGGCGAGAGCGGGACCGGCAAGGAGCTGGTCGCCCAGGCGATCCACCGCCGCTCCGAGCGCGGCGGCAAGGAGCTGATCGCCCGCAACGCCGCGACGATCCCCGAGACCCTGGTCGACGCCGAGCTCTTCGGCCACGCCCGCAACTTCCCCAACCCGGGGATGCCCGAGAGGCCAGGTTTGATCGGCGAGGCCGACGGCTCCTCGCTCTTCCTCGACGAGTTCGCCGAGCTCCCCCTCGCCCTCCAGGCCCACCTCCTGCGGGTGATGGATCAGGGCGAGTACCAGCGCCTCGGCGAGTCGCGGGCGCGGCGCTCGAGCTTCCGCCTCATCGCCGCGACCAACCGCCCGGAGTCGGCGCTCAAGCACGACGTCCTCGCCCGCCTCCAGATCCGGGTCGAGCTCCCTGGGCTCAACGAGCGCCGCGAGGACGTCCCGCTGATCGCCCGCCAGCTCCTCCGGCGGATCGCCGCCCGCGACCCCGAGCTCGCCCGCCGCTTCTTCCCCGGCGGCGATCCCCGCGGGATCCCCCGCCTCACGCTCCGCCTGATCGCCGCCCTGACGGCGCTCGATTACGCGACCCACGTCCGCGAGCTCGAGGCCCACCTCTGGACGGCGATGACCCGCGCCCGCGGCGAGCACCTCGACCTCTGGGAGGGCTTCCCTCCGCCCGCGCGCGGTGACGACGACGACGACGACGCCGACGACGACGACGACGCCGACGCCGAGAGCGAGCGCGACGACGCGAGCGACGACGACTTCGCGGGCGATCGGGTCGACCCCAACACGATCCCGCCCGAGGTGATCCAGGCCTGCCTCGACCGCCACGAGGGTCGCCAGGAGCCGGTCTGGCGGGAGCTCGGCCTGACCTCCCGTCACGTCCTCACCCGCCTGGTTCGCAAGCACGGCCTGAACGTCCGCGGGCGCGGCGGCCGGTAGCCCGCGAGGGGCTTTGGGGGGTCCTCGCGGCCCCTCGCGGGCGGCCGCGAGCGCGCGCGGAGACCCTGGCCTGCCCCCGAAATCAACGTTCACGGCGATCGGCGACCCCTGTTCGCCGATCGCCCGCTCGGGTACCCTCGTCCGACGATGGAGCACGAGCCGAGCTCGGGCTGGCGACCGCCGCCCACCTTCGACGGCTTTGATCTGATCCGCCCCCTCGGACAGGGGGGGATGGGGAGCGTCTGGCTCGGCCGCGACCCCGCCCTCGAGCGCCCGGTCGCCCTCAAGCTCCTCCTCGACGGCGACGCCGACGAGCGCGCCCGCGGCCGCCTGGTGAGCGAGGCCCGGGCGCTCGCCCGCCTCCACCACGCCAACGTCGCCGCGGTCTACCGGGTCGGCGACGTCGAGGGCCGCCCCTACATCGCCTACGAGTTCGTCGACGGCCTCAGCCTCGCCGAGATCCGGCGCCCGCAGCCCTGGCAGCGGGTCCTCGAGCTCGGCCTCGGGATCGCCCGCGGGCTCGCGGCGGCCCACCGCCAGGGGATCCTCCACCGCGACGTCAAGCCGGCGAACATCGTCCTCACCCGCGCCGGCGCGCCCAAGCTCATCGACTTCGGGATCGCCAAGGTCCGCGGCCGGAGCGACGACGAGGACCTGGCGGCGACCGCCGACGCGGGCGCGACCGGCCGCCTGACGGCCCACGGCGACGTCACCCTCACCGACGAGGGGCGGCTGGTCGGGACCCCGCTCTACATGGCCCCCGAGCTCTGGCAGGGCGATCGCGCGAGCGAGTCCTGCGACCTCTACGCCCTCGGCCTCGTCCTCTACGAGCTCCTCTGCGGCGAGCTCCCCTTCGCCCGCCTCTCGGGGGCCGCGCTCATCGCCCAGATCCTCTCGGCCGAGCTCCCGTCGCCGCTCGCCGCCAGCCGCGACCTCCCGCCGGCCTTCGCCGACGTGATCGTCCGCCTCACCCGCCACGCCGCCGGCGATCGCTACCGCGACGCCGACGCGGTGGTCGACGCCCTCGAGGTGATCCGCTCGCTCTACCGCCCGCTCGTCGACGCGCCGACCGAGGAGCGCGAGGCCGCCGAGCTCCGCCGCCTCGGCGAGTCCTTCCACGCGATCCGGGCCCGCCGCGCCGAGCTCGGCGCCCACTTCTACGACTCCCTCTTCGCCAGCCACCCCGAGCTCCGGCCGCTCTTCCCCGCCGACATGCACGGGCAGCAGCAGAAGCTGGTCGGCGCCCTCGAGGTCGCGGTCCAGAACGCGAGCCGGCGGGAGGCGCTGGTCCCCTTCCTCGAGGACCTCGGCCGCCGCCACGTCGACTACGGGGTGGTCCCCGAGCACTTCGAGGTCGCCGGTCACCAGCTCCTCGCCTCGCTCGCGCACGTCAGCGGCCGGGCCTGGGACGACGATCTCGCGCGGATCTGGGCGACCGCCTACGACCACCTCGCGCACCTGATGATCCGCGGCCTCACCCAGGGGCAGGCGCGCTACGCCGAGACCGTCGACTTCGTCGCGCCGACGCCGACGATGGTCCCGCCGACCCGCTGGAACCTCCCGGTCGGGCCGCCGGCGACCCGCTACGCGCGCAACGGCGCGGTCTCGATCGCCTATCAGGTGATCGGCTCGGCGCCCCTCGACCTGGTGGTGATCCCGGGCTTCGTCTCCCACCTCGAGAGCTCGTGGGAGCACCCGCGCTACGCGACCTTCCTCCGCCGCCTCGCCTCCTTCGCCCGGGTGATCCTGATCGACCGGCGCGGCACCGGCCTCTCCGATCGGATGCGCGAGGGGCTCTCGCTCGACGAGCAGGTCGACGACGTGTGCGCGGTCCTCGACGCGGTCGGCGTCGATCGGGCGGCGATCTTCGGGATCTCCGGCGGCGGCGTCCTCGGGGCGGCGCTCGCCGCCCTGCGGCCGGAGCGGGTCCGCGCCCTCTGCCTCCACGGCTGCGCCGCCCGCACCCTCGCCGGCCCCGACTTCCCCGAGGGCCTGCCGACCGCGGCCTACGAGGGGCTCCTCGCCCAGGTCCGCGAGTCGTGGGGCGGGCCCCTCTTCATCGAGGGCGGCGCCCCCTCGCTCGCCGGCGACGCCGAGTTCCGCGAGTGGTGGAGCCGCTACCTCCGCGCCGGCGCGAGCCCGGGGGCGGCCGAGCTGGTCCTCCGCCACCTCCTCGAGACCGACATCCGCGAGCTCCTGCCGACGATCGCCGCGCCGACGCTGGTCCTCCACCGCAGCGGCGACGCGCTGGTGCCGACCGCCAGCGGCCGGGCGATGGCGGCGGCGATCCCCGCGGCCCGCTTCGTCGAGCTCGACGGGATCGATCACCTGCCGATGGCCGGCGACGCCGACGCGGTGGTCGCCGCGGTCCACGACTTCCTCCGCGAGCCGCCGCCGCCGGCGAGCGAGGCCCACGGCCTGACGACGATCCTCGCCGCCGGCGACAAGGTGCCGCCGCAGCTCTTCTCGCTGGCGACCGCGTCGGAGCGGCGGATCGCCGGCGACGCGGACGCGCGGGTCGCCGAGCTCAGGAGCGTGGTCGCGGCGATCAACGCCGCCCGCACCCTCGCGTCGACCGCCGCCGCGGTCGGGCTCCCGGTCGGCGTCGGCGTCCTCGCTGGACCCTGCGCGGGTCGCCGCGGCTGCCGCCTCGACGCCGACGCCTCGGCCCTCGCCGCGAGCGCGCCGCCCGGGCGGGTGCAGCTCAACCGCAGCGCCTGGGAGCTCGCCCGCGGCGCCGCCGGGATCGAGCTCGAGGATCGCAGCGACGGCGCCCTCGTCCTCCGCTGAGGGTCTCCTCCGAACGATCGATCCTCGATCCCTCGATCCTCCGTGGAGAGCGAGGGATTGATCGACGACATCAACCCACCGCGGGGCTCATCGCGACGAGAGAAGCGACGCAGGCCGCGCCTTCGTCGGTGCGCCCCCGAGATCGCTACGCCGTGACCTTCGGTCGCAGCGCGCGGCGCTCGTCGAGATCGACCGCGATCGTCGAAGCCGACGCGCATGACCGCGTCTCGACTCCGCGTACGCAGATCGACGGACACCGCTCGAGAAATTCGTCGACGCCGATGTAATGGCCCGCGCGTTCGGGTCTCTCACACTGGTTGGACAAGCAGCAGAGGGAGCGAGCGGCGACGATGCGCAGGAAGATCTCGGAGACGACGCGGCGATTCCCCGGGACCATGGCGGCCCTCTCCCTCCTCCTCGTCGGCGTCGGCGTCGTCCCCGGCGCGTACGCGGCCGACGATCCGCCGACGCCGCCGACCCTGCCCCCGCCGACCCTGCCGAACGTCCTCGACGAGGAGCCGGCGGGCGAGGCCGAAGGTGAGCCCGCGCCCCGGACCGAGAGCGAGTCCGAGACCGAGACCGCGACTGAGACCGATCCGACCTTGCCCGAGGACCAGCCTGCCCCCGCCGACCCCGAGGCGCCGGCTGCGGGCGAGATCGCCCCTCCCCTCGAGGTCGAGCTCGCCCCCGCCCCGCTCCCCGAGCCCGAGCCCGGCCTTGAAGCTGTCCCTTCGGACACCTCGAAGGAGGACCCGGCCGCGAGCGCGACCGAGCCGACCGCGCCGGCCCCCCGCGCCCGGCCGATCGGCGCCCCCGAGGCGAGCGCGAGCGACCTCCCGGAGGCGAAGCCGGCCGAGAAGATCCCGCACAAGGGCGCGATCCTCGAGTTCAAGAGCGGCGTCCTCGGCTGCGTCGGGGCGCTCTGCGCCGACCCGAGCGGCCACAACGCGGGCGTCGGCCTCGCCCTCGACGGCTTCCTCGGCGGCAACATCCGCGGCTTCCTCGACATCGGCGTCGAGGGCGGCTGGGGCCGCCTCAACCCCCAGAACATCGCCGGCCGCTCCCTCACCGACGTCTACGGCTTCGACATCGACGCGCTCTCGATGATGATCGGCGATCCGCTGGTCGCCCAGGCGGCGGTCTCCGCCCTCACCCTCACGGAGGCGTCGATGTCGGTGGTCCACGGCGGGCCGGCGCTCCGCCTCCACGTGATCCCGCGCGGTCGGGTCTCGGCCTACGTCGGCACCGGCGCCCACTACCAGCAGTGGCGCACCCGCTACACCACGACCTCGAGCGAGCACGTCGGCCTCACCTTCCACGGGACCTCCTTCCCGCTGGTCGCCGGCCTCGGCTTCTACCCCACCCGTCACCTCGCCCTCGGGATCGAGGGGCGCTACGTCCCGAGCCTCTACTGGATCGCCGCGATCCAGAGCCCCTTCCTCAGCAGCCCGGTGCCGATCTCGGCGCTCGATCGCCTGGGCCCGGTCAGCGATCGCCTGCCGAGCTTCTGGACGATGAACGCGACCGCCCGCGTCCGCTTCTGACGCGCGCCCACATCAAGTGGCTGAGACCCCCGGGAGGTCCAGCGCACCATGCGCAACATCGCGCACATCTTGCCGCTCTGCCGTCGCGTGGCGGGCGGTAGCTTGCGCCGCTTGCTCTGCGCCCCGTATATTGCCGGCGCGTCCACGAGGACGCGCCGTCCGCGTTGATGGCAGGGTCTCCCTGGACACCCCGGAACTGCCCATGACGGACCACTCCCGAGAATTTCCTTCGCTCCGACACCCGCCGATCGACGAGGTGATCTGCGGGCTGGTCTTCAAGCCCATCGCAGGGCTCGACCCCCTCGAGCTTGCCGGCTACTGGCAGCAGCGCCGCGTCGATTTTCCCAAGAAACAACTCCAGCCAGCGCTCCTTGATCCTGGACGCCTCGTCGCAGGACCGATCGGCCAACGCGTCTGGATGATCTCCGGGGACGACGCCCTTGTCCTGCAAGTCCAATCGGATCGTTTCTACCTAAACTGGCGAGCTCGCGGCGGCAGGTACCCCCGGTTCGGTGACCATGACGGCGAGACCGGACTTGCGACTCGTTATCGCGCCGAGCTCGGGCGCTTCGCGGCGTTCTTGAAGAGTGAACTAGGCGCCGAGCTCGAACCCGTTCGCCTCGAGGTCGCAAAGGTCGACCGCCTCCGTCGAGGTGTGCACTGGAAGATCCTCCACGAGCTCGAAGAAGTCCTCCCGGTGGTGAGCGTCCTGCGGCAGATGCACGTCGCCCAGCACCCGTCGTTCGCTATGCGCATCGTGGATCAACGGGAGAGCGGGGCCCTCACGGTAGCGGTGACATCCGAGGGGACCGCAGACGCTGAAATCGGCGCCGTGAGGCTCGAATCGCAGTGCAACGTCACCCTCGAGGCTCTCGCCGAGTTGCCCACCGCCCTGGCGAGCGCCAACCGCGAACTCAATCAGGCCTTCTTCGGTCTCATTCCGAGAGAACAGCTCTCGCGCTTTGATGGTGAGGAGGCTCGATGATCTCCACCTCAACCCTGGACCGGCGGTACCAAGACCTCTCGCGATGGCTAGCCAGCGTCATCGCCGCGCTGGCCATGGTCGTCGCCCCCTCGTCGGCGTTCGGGGTGAGCCCGTCGACGGCCCCCACTACCTCTCCGCTACTGGGGATCAGTGCGCCCACCACCGTGACGCCGGATGGTTCCATCAAGGATGCCCTTCGCGCGCAGACTGAGGAGATCGAGCGTGCTCGGCTGATCGTCGCGGGTCTCGCGATGCACCCGCATCCGGCGGTCCAGCAGTACTACGAAGCGCTCTATTCGCTCCTGGCCGAGCGACCTGTCGAAACAATCGAAGCAGCGGTAGGCTTGGCCGTCGATTTGGCTGACGCCCGAATGACGCTCGAAGAGGGCCTGCGCGGCACCGACTTGGCGCGAGAGTTCGATGAGCTCCTCCGCTCCGGACCCGTGCACCCCGTCGAGGACCGCAGGCCGGCCGATCCCGTGCTGGACGAGCTCGTTCGCGTGCACCCGACCCTCCCGCGAGTGATGAGAGATGCGCGCCTTGAGCTTCGGCGGCGCTTCGGAGAAGAAGCGACACTCACGAGCGAAGGTAGAGTCGACCCTGAATCCGGCGAACTCTATGCCGTCCTCCGTGTCGGCACGGATTTGCCACTCGACGAGGCGCTTCGTCGACGTGACTTGTTCGACGATGAGTGGTGGCTCGACCAGGCGGAGGGCCTCCTAAGCGTCGTTGTAATCGACGTCGAGTTGGTGTGATGTTTGAGTGGTCCTCGGTCCTCGAGCTGGCGGAGGAACTCGCCCGGCGCGACGCGACCGGTGAAGGCGCTGAGGCGGCATGGCGGGCCGCTGCCAGCCGAGCCTACTTTGCAGCGTACAACAGCGCGAAGGACTACCTCGAAGACCTTGAGAGGTGGACACCGCCCCGAGCAGACTCTCACCAGGAATTGTTCCGGTGCCTTGAACGGTTGACCGGCCACTCAAAGATGCACCGTCAGCTCGCCGCTATTCTCACTCGGCTTCGCCACACCCGAAACAGGGCCGACTACGACCGCGAACCGAGCTTGCGGCAGGACGCCGCCAAGACAGCCCTCCTCGATGCGAAAAAGGCCTTCGGCCTGGTCGATAGCCTCCGAACGCGGCGCGTTCCGGAATAACCTGCCGGGGCCGGCTCTGCCCGGCAGCATGACATCTCGCCTCGACCGAGTTGCCCTCGACGGTGCCGAGGTCCGCGACAGCGCTGTCATGTCGCCGCTGAGCGACAGAGACAGCACTGTCACACTCGCGATCTCCGCGGGATCTCCGCGAGCATGGCCCGCAGGCGGCCGATCGCCCGGGACACGGCGTTCTCGGCGGCGATCGACGATTCTTGCAGATTCACTTTGTCCCAGGGTCGCCGCGGTGTCAGGGTGGCGACCATGCTTATTTCTAGCCTACTTCATCGCAGCGTCCCCGCCCTCCTCGCGGGCCTCGTCACCCTCAGCGCCGGCTGCGGCCTCGCCGATCTCGGCACCGCCCCGAGCGTCGGCGAGGAGGGGGAGGTCGAGCTCGCGTGGGCCGGCGGCGTGCTCGGCTGCCTCTTCGGCTGCGACGCCGCCGATCCGATGGTCGCCGGCGGCCGGGCCTACCTCAGCGTCGTCAACGACGACGACCTCCCGGCCTTCACGGTCGAGAGCGAGGACCCGGCGGTGGTCAGCGCGGCCGCCGAGGGCGGGTCGATCGTCCTCGACGCCGCGGGCCCGGGCGAGGCCCGGATCGTCTTCCGCGACGCCCAGCGCGGCGAGGTCTTCGACCGCTTCACGATCAAGGTCCGCGACGTCGCGGCGATCGAGCTCAGCGACGACTTCCACGGCGACGAGGAGGAGCTCGCGGTGATGGTCGGCGGCGACGCCCGGATCCACCTCGACCTCCGCGACGCCGCCGATCACCACCTCCAGGGGATCGGCGGGGTCTCCTACACCCTCAGCGACGAGCTCAGCGAGGAGGAGGTCAACCTCATCGAGGCGATCGCCGAGGCGATCGCCGGGATCTTCGGCGGCCTCAACAACGAGGGGGTCGCGGTCGAGGCGATCGCCGTCGGCAGCGGCTCGATCCTGGTCGAGGCGCCGAGCGGCGCCGCGCGGACGATCCCGGTGCGGGTCGTCGACGCGGCGGCGATCACCCGCGTCGAGCTCCGCGGCGGCGACGAGGGGCCGACGATCGGCGAGCCCTACAACGTCGACGCCGCCGCCTTCGCCGGCGACGCCGAGGTCCGCTCGCCGGAGTGCGCCTGGTCGATCGACCCGATCGACGGGCCGATCCAGCTCCACGGCGATCGGAGCTCGGCGACCCTCGAGGCCGCGGCTCCGGGGAGCGCGACGATCACCTGCACGATCGGCGCGGCCTCGGGGAGCCTCGCGGTCGCCTTCGGCGGCTGAGCGCGAGCGCGGAGGGCCCCGGGCGCGGCCGCGGGGCCCTCAGAGGCCGGCGCAGGGGTTGCGAGCGCTGAGCTCGCCGACCGGCCGCCGGAGGTAGGAGGTGGCGATCGTCTCCGGCGGCTCGCTCTCGTCGAAGGAGGCGAGGAGGTGGACCTCGGCGTCACCGGCCGCCTCGAAGTAGTCGACGCGGAGGTGGTGCCAGCCGCCCTCGACCGGGATCCTCCGGGTGTAGCCCCAACGCCCGGTCTTCCAGTTGTCGATGATCTTGCGGCCGTCGACGTAGAGGCGGGCGCCGTCGTTGTGGGTGAGCTGGAAGGTGACGATGAGATCCTCCTCGAGGAGGAGGCAGGTGTCGAAGCGGGCGCTGAAGTCGTCGGCCGGGACCTCGTCGAGCGGCGCCTCGTCGCCCCAGAAGAACGAGAGGTGCGGGACGTAGCGGACGATCGGATCGCCGGTGAGCTTGGCCGTCGGGTAGTAGACGACCCGCCAGGGGCCGAAGCCGGGGCTCTGCCAGGGGCGGGCGATCGCCGCGAAGAGGGCGAAGACGAGGCCGCCCCAGAGGGTGATCCGGGCGGCCCAGCGCAGCCCGGTGATCGCCCGCGTGCGGATCGGGGGCGGCGTCCGGAGGGCGCGGTAGATCTGGCGGAGCGCGGCGACGTGGCGGAGGAGGATCCGGCGCCCGGGCGGCGGCGCGTCGCCGCGGGCGCTCGCCAGGATCGCCGCGTGCTCCGCGAGGAGCGCCTCGCGGCGTCGCGCCGACGCGCGGGTGAGGCCGACGAGCGCCGACTGGGCCGCGGGCTCGTCGGGGTCGACGGCGCCGGCGAGCGCCGCGAGCCCCCGCCAGGCGCGCCCGAGGTGGACGATCGCCAGGGCGGGCGCGCAGGTCGGCTCGCCGAGGATCGCGGTCGCGGCCTCGAGCTCCGCGTCGACGCCCTGGGTGGTGGTCTCGCTCATCACTCCTCCTCCGCGGGCGCGCTCGCCCCGGTCGACTCGCCCTCGAGCGTCGGGCCGCTCTCGATCGGCACGAGCCCGGCGCTCGTCGTCTCGCCCTCGATCGCCGCGAGCCCGGCGCTCGTCGACGTCGCGGCCTCGGCCTCGGCCTCGGGGCCCTCGCCGGTCGCGCCCGCGAGCTCCGCGAACTCCTCCAGCGCCTCGCGCCCGCGTCGCGGCGGCCGCCGGAGGTCGCGGACGACGTTGAGGAAGCCCCCCTCGCGCTCGATCCGGACGATCGCTGGCCGATTGGCGTGACGCCGCGAGCACTTGTCGCGGGCGTAGCCGACCCAGAAGTCGGCGCGGCTGTTGCGGCCGACGTGGATGAAGTTCGGCGAGAGGTAGTCGATGACGTGGCGTCGGCCCAGGCACCCCGACACCCGGTAGGTGGTGTCGGCGAAGCGCTCGGGCTCGCGGCGCCGGAGCTCGCGCTCGAGCTCCTCGAGCGCCTCGCGGAAGGTCTCGCCGTAGTAGTCGGTCGAGTAGACCCCGTCGGCCTCGGCGAGGCCGCCGAGGATCCGGTTGAACCACACGTAGTGGTGGGGGTGGTAGACGACGGCGATCCGCAGGTGATCGGCGACGAAGAGCGCGAGGACGACGCCGACGATCGCCCCGCCCGCCCGCGGGAGGCGGCGCCGCAGCCAGCGCTCGCTCGCGCCGAGGGTGAGCGCGGCGATCACCACCATCGGCGGGATCAGGAAGAGGAAGTGACGGAGCCCGTCGTAGAGGACCGACTCCTTGTAGACCGCGTAGGCCGGCGGGAGGAGGACGGCGAGCCCGAGGGTCCCGTAGATCAGCGCCCTCTTGGTGTTCTCGAGGCGCCAGCCGCGGGCGAGGATCCAGACCAGGCCGCCGAGCATGCCGGCGACGAAGAGCGCGAGGATCAGCTCCGGCATCTTGTAGCCGAAGTAGTGGAGGAGGTAGTCGGGCGGGGTGTCGAGGGTGTCGATCCACTCGCCGTCGAAGGGCATCTTGCGGCGGTGGGTGAGGAACTTCGACATCCGGGTGAGAGCGACGAAGGGGCGGGTGAGCGGCTTCTGCTGGGCCCACGGCCAGAAGATCAGCATCACCGCCCAGGCGCCGACGATCGCCGCGCCCGCCCGGAGGTAGAGGCCGCTCGCGTGGCGGTAGAGCGCCTCGAAGGAGCGGCGGGCGATCCCCTGGCGGAGCGCCCAGAGGCCGATCACGCCGACCAGGTAGCAGATCAGGAGGAGCCCGGCGATCCGCACGCTCATCGCCATCCCGAGCGCGAGCGCGAGCCAGGCGACCAGCCGCCAGCCGAGGCGTGGGAACGCGCGGATCGCCTCGCAGACGAAGTAGAGGCCCCAGACGTAGCCGACCGCGAAGGGGAGGTCCTTCGGGTTGTTGAACATGTGGCCGTAGTAGACGTGGGTGAGCGCGAGCATCACCAGCGCGTAGAGACCGACCCGCGCCCCGCCGATCGCCCGCCCCAGCCGCCAGGCGCCGGCGATCCCGAGGACGCCGATCAGCGAGCCGAAGAGGTGGAGCGCGGTGTAGTTGTCCATCGGCCGCGCGACCGCGCGGAAGATCGCGCCGAGGAGGTCGAAGCCGCCGCCGTAGAGGTAGTCGAGGCGGTAAGTCAGCGCCGTCCGGTCCTCGAAGCCGCTGGTGTAGTAGTCGAGGAGGTGGTCGCCGTAGCGGATGTGGTAGCCCTCGTCCCAGGTCAGGCCGAAGTCGTCGAAGGTCAGGACGGCGATGATCGCCAGGGCCACCAGGAGGGCCTTCGAGAGCGCGTCGATCCTCGCGTCGATCGTCGTCGCGCGCCTGGCGTCGCTCCTCGCGTCGGGCTCCGGGTCGCGCTTCGTCTCGGGGGGGCTCGCCATGCGTGCGCTTCCCGGCCTTATACCGCGAGGAGGTCACGCCACGGCGTCAGAGGCGTGCCGCCCCGGCGGCGGCGCCCGCTCGGACCCGCCCGCGCGACCGCGATCGCGGACCCGGGGAAGCCCGCGCTCGGGCGTCGCTAGGCCCCGAACTCGACCTCGAGGCTCCCGCTCACCCCGCCGATCGTGCAGGTCACGGTCGCGCTCGTCGGCGCGGCCGCCTCGAGGGTCGCGGTGCTGCGGCCGGGGCGGAGCTCGACGCCGCCGTCGGCCGGGACGATCGACCAAGCGCACTCCGGCGAGCGGACCTCCTCATCGCCGGCGAAGGCGTCGGCGTTGAGGCTGTAGGGCGAGCCGACCTTGGCCGGCTCGCTCTCGCCGAAGACCTCGACCCGGGTGATCGCGGCGGCGTCGACCACCCGCACCGGGATCGTCCGCGACGCCCCGCTCGGCGCGCTCGCGACCACCGCGCCCTCGCCGACCCCGAGCGCCTCGATCGCCACGCTCTCGTTGTTCGAGCCCGCGAGGATGTCGACCAGCGCCTCGGCGATCGCGTCGACGAGGGTGAGCTGATCCTCGGTGATCGCCCCGCTGAGCTCGTAGGTGAGGCCGCCGATCCCCTGGAGGTAGTGGTCCTTGGTGTCGCGGAGGTCGAAGTAGATCGTCGCGTCGCCGCCGACCATGAGGGTGAAGGCGTCGCGGAAGAGCTCGTCGTCCTGGAGCTCGATCCGATCGACGTCGTGGATGTAGATCAGGAAGCGGTCGAAGACCTCGCCGCTGCCGGCGTCGCGGAAGACCACCTTGGCCCGACCAGAGCCGCTCGCCTCGAGGATCACGGTGCTCGACTCCTCGTCGGCCCGGGTCGCGCTCATCAGCGAGGGGGTGTCGCTCTCGACCGTGAAGGCCGGGAGCTCCTCGTCGTTGGTGACCATGAGGTAGGCCCGGCCGCCGGCGACCATCGGCTCGTCGGCGTTGCAGCCGAAGATGCAGCCGAGGACGCCGCTCGCCCACGCGACCTCGACCTCGCCCTCCTCGCCGCGGCTCGGGCGGGTGCCGATGCAGCTCGTGAGCAAGAGCGCGCCCCCGAGGGCGCCGGCGAGGAGTGAGCGGGCGATGGCCATGGTCGGAGGATGCCGCGCGCCCCGGGCGACGGCAAGGCGCCCTCGCCGGCTCCAGGGCGCCGCTGGCTGGCCTCGGTGTATGATGGGCGTCGATGCCCCGCACGCTCGCCGCCCTCCCCCTCCTCCTCCTCGCCGCCTGCGCGCCGACCGGCGGCGCCGACATGCAGCAGGTGGTCGAGACGATGGTCGAGGTCAAGGTCGAGATGCGGATGGCGATCGACGAGCTCCGTCAGGCCCGCGACGACCTCCAGGGGGCGCGCGCCGAGATCGACCGCGCCCGCTTCGACCTCGACGAGGCCCGCCGCGCCCTCGACCGCGCCCGCAAGGAGCTCGACCTCGAGGAGCCCACGAGCCGCCCCTCGCTCGATCGCCGCCTCCCGGCGGACGTCGAGGCGGGGATCACCTGCACCGACGAGGCCGAGTGCACGATCAAGCGCCCGACGCTGGACGGGCTCCTCGCCAACCCGGCGCTCCTCGCCAAGCAGGCGCGGATCGTCTCGGCCGTGCGCGACGGCGATCACCGCGGCTACAAGCTCTACGGGATCCGCACCGGCTCGCTCCCCAAGCTCCTCGGCCTCAAGAACGGCGACCTCGTGACCGCCGTGAACGGCACCAGGCTCGACTCGATGGACCGGGCGATGGAGCTCTTCGGGTCGCTGGGCAAGGCCCAGAAGATCGACCTCGAGCTCGAGCGCAAGGGAGAGCCGATCGCCCTGCGGATCACGATCGACGGCTCGGGCGGCTCGTCCGCGGCTCGTCCGCCGCGTCGCGCTCCGGAGGAGTGACGGGCGTTCGACGACCGCCAGGGCCAGGGGCTCCAGCGCCGCGGCCCGGACACGTCGCGGCCCTAGCGGAGGCTCGCGCGCTCGTGCGCGAGGCGCCGGTAGTAGCCCCGCAGGAGGCCGCCGAGCGAGCGCAGCGCGTCGATCAGCGTCGGCCCGGCGAGGGCCAGGGTGTCGACCTCCGGGTGGGCCTCGAAGGCGGCGAGGCCCCGCACCAGCGCCGCCTTGGCGTCGCTCATCAGCGCCGCGTCGACGGCCTGGAGGCGGAGGACGTGCTCGTGCCAGGCGGCCAGCGACGCGGGATCGAGGTCGGCGGAGCGCCGCTGGAGCTCCTCGGTCCACGCGCTCGCCTCCGGGGCGTCGACGCCGGCGCGGACCCTGGCGATCTCGAGCTGGAGCCAGCGCACGTCGACGGAATTGTCGGCCGCGCTGGCGACCTGCCACCAGAGGCGGCCGAGCTCCTCGGCGAGGTAGGGGAGCGTCTGGTTGACGAAGCGGTGGTGGGCCTGGATCTGGAACTGGAGGCGGTAGGCCGAGCCCGGCGGCGCCGCCTCGCCGCCCCGCCGCGGGATCAGCTCCTCGTGGTTGAGCGAGACCTCGACGCCGAAGGCGTTCTCGATCTCGACGAGGAGGTAGGCGAAGCGCAGCCACCTCGTGAAGAGCGCCTCGACGAAGGCGAACTCGAGCCCCTTGTCGCCGGCGGTGACCGTCCACTGCCGGCGGAAGTCGAGGCGCCGCATCACGCCGATCTCGTACATGCTGAGCATCGCGTGGATCTCGGAGTTGAGGTGGTGCTCGACCTTCTGGTAGGCGTGGGTCGCGTCCATGCCGGCGTAGGAGCGGATGATCTTCGCGCCGCCCGGGTGCATCTCCGCGAAGCGGGTGACGTCGTAGACGCGCCCGCCGATCGCCATCCAGAGGCCCTTCTCCGGGTCGTTGCGGAGGACGAGCGCGGACGCGTCGACGTGGCGGCTCTGCTCGACCATCGAGCCGGTGTAGGTCGTGAAGATGTCCTGGAGGTAGCGGTCCTCGCCGATCATCCGGTAGACCGCGCGGTAGCCGTCCTCCTGGGCGGCCGCCGCCGTCGCGCCCTCGCCGAGCACGTCGACCAGCGCCGCCATCACGCTCGCCGCGAAGGTCGCGCGGCCGCACACGTAGAGCGCGGCGCCGCGGCCCCCCTCGTCGATCGGCCGGAGGAGCTCGCGGAGGCGGGCGGCGATCGCCGGCTCGCGCATGCGCTCGTCGATCCGGGCGCGGCCCCCCGCCACCCGCTCCATCCGCAGGATCCCGGCCTCGGCGTCGAAGCGCGGCCGGACGTCCTCGCGCGAGAGGGCGATCTCGACCTCGAGGTGACCGGCGGCCTGGAGCGCCTCGAGCTCCCGCCGGTAGAGGATCGAGTCGACGTCGCGGACCCCGAAGAAGAGGAGGTTCTCTCCGCCCCCGTCCCCGCCGCCGCGCGCCCGGGCCTGGAGGAAGCCGCGGAAGGGCGCGATCCCGGTGCCGGCGGCGAACATCACGATCGGCGCGCCGGGATCGCGGGGCAGCGAGAAGCGGGGCGGGTGGACCACCCGGATCGCGACGCTGCGCTCCCCCTCGCCCGGCGGGTTGCAGAGGAAGCTCGACGCGGTCCCCTGCCGCTCCTCCCGCCTTGAGGTCGGCGACTCGACGCTCTCGTAGGTGAGCTGGCCGACCGTCAATTCGATGGTGTCGGCCGGCGCCTGCGGATCGACCGGCGCCGACGAGATCGAGTAGAGGCGATGGGCGAGCGGCGGGACGATATTCGCGATGTGGTGGGGCTCGCCGGGGAGCGCCGTGAGCAGGCGCGCTGGCGAGAAGCCGCCTCGCTTGAGGAGCTCCAGGAGATCCCAGAGCTCCCACTGATCCTCGGTGCGGGCCTCGATGATCCGGCGGAGGCCCTCGGCCTTGACCAGCCCGTGGAGGCGCTTGGCGACCTCGCGCTCGACCGGCCGGAGCTGGCCGAAGGCGAGGAGGTTGGCGAGCGGCAGCGCCTCGGCGTCGGCGAAGCCGTCGCGGGTCGCCATCGCCAGCCGCCAGCGTCGGGTCAGCGGGATCCGCTCCTCGCCGCTCGCCTCGAGGGCCGCGAGCGCCCGGGCGACCACCTCGGGGCGGTTCTCGGGGATCACCGCCAGGCGATCGCCCGGCTGGTAGCGGATCCCCAGGCCCCGGACGTCGAAGACCACCCGCCGCACCGTCGCGCCGGGGCCGACGGCGACCTCCGAGACGCCCTCGATCCGCGCGAAGTGGGCCTCGGCCGGGTACTGGTCGTGGCGCTCGACCCGGGACTCCTCGAAGGAGGTGTCGACGGTGTCCCAGGCGCGATCCTTGAAGAGCCCGGAGAAGCCGGTGATCGTCGACGCGCGCCCGGTCTTGAAGGCCGCGTCCATGTACGTGTAGGCCTTGAGCCGGTGGCGCGCGAGGACCCCGTTCGCCCCCTGGTAGGCCTCGAGCGCCCCGCGGAAGAGGCCCCGCAGCTCGCGGTCGTGGCTCCGGCCGATGTACGCGGCGACCGAGACCTCGCGGACCGCGACCAGGAGGCGCCGCCAGTGGTGGGGGAAGGAGGCCCGGAAGGCGAGCGCCTCGTGCCCGAGGTGGGTCCCGTAGCTCCGGCGCTCGAAGAACTCGTCCATCAGGTGGAAGGAGGGGGTCTCGACCCCGCTCGCGTTGTGCACGCCCTCGCGCAGCGGCAGCGGCAGGAGGGCGAACATCTTGGTCCAGACCACCGGGTCGACGTGGCGCCCGCCGCAGTGGCGGTTGGGGTTGGCCTTGAGGAGCGAGTCGAAGGTGATGTGGTTGACCGTGTCGGTGATCCGCACCAGCTCGGCCTTGAGCGCCGAATCATCATGGGCGAGGACCGCCTCCTGGGCGCGGACGATCGCGCCGACCAGCGGCGCGCTCTTGGCCAGCATCTCGAGGACCACGAGCATGAAGACCTCGACCCCGGTGTTGTCCCAGACCGAGGTCAGGAGCCGGAGGTTCTCGACCCGCATCGGATCGGGGTCGCCCGGGTCGACGAGGCGCCAGTTGTGGAAGACGAAGTCGTTGGTCGACATCGTCCAGCGCGGGCGATCGAGGCGCCAGGCGAGGGTGCGCCAGGCGTCGACGAGGGCCGCGGGCTCCCGCGCCGGCGGGATCGTCTCGATGTTGTAGTAGGCCTGGACGAGGAGGCCGATCACCGACGCGGCCCGCATCAGGTAGCGGTCGGGGAGGCGCTCGGGGCTCGGCTCGAGGCGCGGCAGGGCGTCGAGGGCCCGCCGCAGCCGGAGGGTGTCGCAGAGCTCGGGCAGCGCGGCCGCGGCCTCGGTCCAGGCGTCGAAGGGGGGCGGGAGGTCGACGATCGGCGGCCGCGCGCTGATGAAGCCGTGGGCCTCGGAGAGCGGCCCGAGGTTCTCGTGGCCGAGGGCGGCGTTGGTCAGGCTCGCCTGCTGGAGGACGATCCGCGCCGGCGCGAGCATCAGGGCTCCTGGACCTCGTCGACCGCCGAGTGGAGGAGGCCGACGACCTTCTCGAGGATCGCCACCCGGGTGACGACGCCGAGGAGCTTGCGATCCTTGACGACCGGGAGCATGTGGATGTTGGTCTGCACCAGGGTCGCCGCGACCTTGGCGACGTGATCGTCGGGATCGAGCGAGAGCGGCTCGCGGATCACCAGCGGCATGATCGGCATCCGCGAGAGCTCGCGCCCGGTCTTGAGGAAGAGCGAGAAGGCCTGCTGGATCGAGCCCCCCTCGGCGATGATGTCCTCGACCTTGGGCAGGCAGGCCCGGAGGATGTCGCCCGCCGGCAGCACGCCGATGAAGTCGCCGCGCTCGTCGACGACCATCAGATCGCTGACGTTGGCCAGCGAGACCGCCTCGGCCGCCTGGTAGAGATCGGCGCGGGCACGGACCCGCGCGACGCGATTGTTCATGACCTCACGGACCTTCATGGCGCCTCCGAGCGCGTGACGTCGACCCGCCCATGCTAGGGGGGGATCCATGGGGTTGGGAAGCCCCACCGCCCGGCACGCAGGCGCGCCTCTGCGCCCGCGCTCGTCTAGCTCGCCTCGCCGGCGGGCCTTGGCGCGCCGCCGCGGCCGTATCGCAGCATGATCTCGCGGAGGCGATCGAGCGGGATCGCCGGGGCAGTGTGCCCCGAGTGCCCCGCCATCGTCTCGGCCATGCAGAGAGCGTTGATGATCGCCTCCTCGGTCGCGTCGATCGCCGCCTCGTAGATCGGGTTCATCCGCGGGTCCTGGAGGACCTTGATCCGGTAGATCATCTGCCGATCGTCGCGCGGCACCGTGTTCGCGGTCGAGAAGCCGACGATGATCTCGCCCGAGCCGTGGGCCGCGGTCGAGCCGGCGCGGCCGATCCCGAGGGCGACCCGCTTGCAGAGGCGGTGGATCTGGTGGGAGAGGAGCGGCGCGTTGGTGGCGACGACCGCGATGATCGACCCGTAGTTGTCGATCCGCCGGTCGACCCCGCGGAACTCCGGCTCGAGGATCGCCCCCACCGGCACGCCGTCGACCCGGAGGTCGCGCATCACCCCGAAGTTGGTCATCACCAGCACGCCGACGGTGAAGCCGCCCTCCTCGCCCGGGAGGCGCCGCGACGAGGTGCCGATCCCGCCCTTGAAGTCGCAGCAGATCATCCCGGTGCCGCCGCCGACCGAGCCCTCCTGGACGAAGCCGGCGGCCGCGGTCGAGATCGCCCGGTAGACGTGCTCGGTCCGGACGTGGCGGCCGGCGGCGTCGTTGAGCCAGGAGTCGTCGCACTCGCCGACCACCGGGATGATCACGTCGTGCTCGTTGCCGATCGACGGGTAGCGGCCGACCATGTACTTGACCAGCGCCTCCGAGCAGGCGCCCACCGAGAGGGTGTTGGTGAGGAGGAGCGGGGTCTCGAAGAGGCCCCACTCCATCACCTGCGTGAGCCCCGAGACCTCGCCGGCGCCGTTGAGGATGAAGCCCGAGCCGACCACGCGGTTGTGGAAGATGTCGCCGTTGTTCGGGAGGATCGCCGTGACCCCGGTGCGCACCGGCCCCTCGCCGACGTGGAGCGGCCCCTCGCCGCGGACCAGCGTCGCGTGGCCGACCCGGACGCCGCTGACGTCGGTGATCGAGTTGTAGCGGCCCGGTCGGTAGTGGCCGATCCGGATCCCGAGCTGGCGGGCCCGGACCCGCGCCTTCTTTGGGGTGCTCTTCGGCATGCTCCGCTCCGATCAGGTCGCCGTCTTGCCGCGCTCGGCCTTGAAGCGGCGGATCGCCGGCGCGAGGATCTCGCCGATGAGGCCGCGGTAGTCGAGGCCCGCGCTCTTGGCGATCATCACGAGATCGGACCAGCCGGGGGTGAGCCCGGGGAGCGGGTTGCACTCGATGAAGTTGACCCGGCCGGCGGCGTCGAGGCGAAAGTCGATGCGGGCGACGTCGCGGCAGTCGAGGGCGGCGAAGACCGCCTTGGCGGCCGCCTCGAGCTGGCGCCCGAGTTCGGGGTCGACCTTGGCCGGGGTGTCGTAGCGGATCTTGTCGCTGAAGTCGACCTTGGCGTCGAAGGAGTAGATCGGGTGCGAGATCTCGGGATCGAGGAAGACGATCTCCATCGGCGGCAGCACCCGCGGCCGGCGCTCGCCGAGGACGCCGACCGTGAACTCGCGCCCCGAGAGGAAGGACTCGCAGAGCACCGGCTGGCGGTACTTGCCGAGGAGGTCCTTGACCAGCGCCCGGAGCTCGGCCTCGGAGGCGACCACACAGTTCGCGCCCACGCCCTTCGACGAGCCCTCGGCGAGCGGCTTGGCGAGCGCCGGGAAGGTGAAGCCCCGCGGCAGCTTCTCGCGGCCGGTCGACATCACCAGGAAGGGCGCGGTCGCGACCCCGGCCTCGCGGACGATCCGCTTGGCCATCGCCTTGTCGAGCGCGAGCGACAAGGTCGCCGGATCCGAGCCGGTGTAGGGGATCCCGAGGAGCTCGAGGAGCGCGGGCACCAGCGCCTCGCGCGAGCGGCCGGCGAAGCCCTCGGCGATGTTGAAGGCGACGTCGATCGCCGCCGCCGGCAGGATCGTCGGCAGCTCGCGGGTCGCCTCGAGCTCGACGACGTCGTGGCCGTAGGACTCGATCGCCTCGCGGATCGCCGCGACCGTCTTCGGCGAGTCGAACTCGGCCTCGTCGTCGTGGGCGCCGCTCTTCTCGGCCTGGACCCGCTTGAGGTTGAAGATGAGGCCGACCCGCAGGCGCTTGCGCGCGCGCTTCGGCGAGCGCATCGGCGTGATCCCGCGGCGCTCGAGCGCCGAGCGGACGACCGCGTCGAGGACCAGCGGCACGGTCGCCAGGCCGACGAGCTCGGAGGAGCGGTAGATCGACGCGCCGGGCTCGAGGCTGGGGAGCGCGTTGACCTCGAGGAAGTAGATCTTCCCGTCGTCGGTGATCCGGTAGTCGACCCGGCCGAGGTCGCGGATCCCGAGGACCCGGACGACCTTGCGGGTGAGCTGGGCGAGCTCGGCCGCCGCCGCGTCCGAGAGGCGCGCCGGCACGTCGACCCGGACCGCGTTATAGGCGACCTGCTTGAGGTGATAGTCGTAGATGTTGTACTTGCGCTCGCCGACGACCGCCGGGTCGAAGGCGTACTCGGCCGCCGGCAGGATCCCCTCGGTCGTCGGCGAGCCCCGCTCGAGGAAGGGGACGGTGACGTCGCGGCCGCGGATGAACTCCTCGACCAGGAGCCCCGAGGGGTAGCGCTGGAGGAGCTCGGCGACCCGCGCGATCAGCTGGGCGCGCTCCTCGACGATCGAGTCGACGGTGATCCCCTTCGACGAGCCCTCGAAGTTGGGCTTGACGATCACCGGGAAGCGGAGCTCGCCGACGTCGAGGGCGGCGAGGTCGTCGACGAAGCGCCAGGCCGGGGTCGGCACCCCGTGGGCGGCGACCATCATCTTGGTCAGCTGCTTGTCGAGCGTGAGCGCGCAGACGTAGGCGTCGGAGCCGGTGAAGGGGAGCCCGAGCTCGTCGAAGAGCGCGGGGTAGAAGGCCTCGCGGAAGCGCCCGCGGCGGCCCTCGGCGGTGTTGAAGACGAGGTCGGGCGAGAGCGCCTCGAGGCGGGCCACGGTCCGCGAGGCCGGGCCCGAGACCTCGACCGGCTCGACCTCGTGGCCGAGCGAGCGGAGCGCGTCGGCGAGGGCGGCGATGGTCTCGGGGCGATCAAACTCCGCCTCTTCCTCGGCGTCGCTGAGCTGGAGGTTGTGGGTGAGGGCGATCCGCATCGGCAGGTCGCGGAGCATACTCCGCCCGGAAATTCGTCGCCAGCGCCCGGCTCCGCCGCTGGAGGGCGCGGCGCTCGATCACCAGACGCCCGGCAGGAGGCGACTTCGGGTCCGCGTCGTGTACTCGAGGTAGCCCGCGAGCTCGGCCCGCAGCGTCCGATCTTCGAGCGCCGTCCGGACGATCATCAGCGCCGCGCAGAGCCCCCCGGGGATCAGCGCCCACCACGATCCCAGGAGGAGGGGCGCCCCGAGATCGACGAGGAGCGAGCCGACGTAGGCGGGGTGGCGGACGAAGCGGTAGGGCCCGCCCTCGACCACCCGGTGCCCGCGCTCGGTCTGGATCCGCACCACCTGCGAGAAGAAGGCGTTGGCCGCGGTCGCCCAGACCACCAGCGCGTGGCCGACGATCATCGCCAGCCCGCCGGCGATCCGCGCGGCCGCCCCGACCTCGGGCGACCAGCCCCAGCGGACGTCGAGGCCGCCGACGATCCACATCGCCGTCATCGCCAGGCCGTAGGTCCCGAGGAGCGCGGTGTCCCAGCGCTTCGACCCCTGCCGCGGGCCGACCCGCTCGGCGAGGAGATCGGGGTGGCGGGGGATCACGACCGCGGCCGTGGCGATCACCCAGGCGGCCATGATCGCGACCACGACCCAGCCGGCGGTCCACCGCGCCGTCCCGGCCGCGACGAAGAGGAGGAGCGCGAGGCTGAGGACGCCCATGGCCTCGCGGATCGCCCAGCGACGGACCCCGCGACGGACCTCCGCCGACATCACCGGCCGCTCCCCCGTCACCCGCCGACGATACCGCGTCCAGCGCGCGCCGTCGCGCGACGCGGCGCGCAGGCCTAGCGCCCGCCGAGGAGGAGCGCCGCCCGCTCGCCGCGGGTCGTCAGCGCCGCCTCGAAGAGCGCGAATTGCCCGCGGGCCCGCAGGAGGTTGTGCTCGCCGGCGGCGGGGAAGCGCGCGCGATCCCAGCCGAAGTAGGACTCGAAGATCGCGTCGGCGGCGAAGCGAGCCGAGAGCTCGACGGCGATCCACTCGACCCCGTGGACCAGCGAGCGTCGCTCGGCGTCGCTGAGCGGCGCCCCGAGGTCGCCGAGGTAGCCCTCGACCGAGGCCGCGAAGACCTCGAGGTCAAAGCGGGCCTCGCTCTGATCCTCGCCGCCGGGGTTGCACCACGAGCGCCAGGCGTCGCCGAGCTCCATCCAGAGCGGCATCCGGCCGACGGTGTCGAGGTCGATGAGGCAGCGGGCCTCGCGGGGGTCCGCCTCGTCGAAGAGGATGTTCGAGATCTTGAGGTCGCCGTGGACCACCCAGCTCGGCACCTCGCCGGCCGGCGGCAGGCCCTCCACGGCCGCGAAGATCCGCCCGGCGAGCGCCTCGACCTCGCCGAAGAGGCGGTGTCCCGCGCCCTCGGCGAGCGCCTGCCGGAGCCTTGCGAGGTGAGCCGGGGTGTCGTGCACCCCCTGCCGGAGCGCCTGGAACGCGTGGTCGAGATCGCGGAGCGCCCCGTGAAAGCGGGCGACCAGCGCCCCGGCGGAGCGGGCCTGGGCCGCCCGATCGCCGACCAGCGTGTCGAAGGTGACGCCGGGGATCCGGGTCATCACCCGCCAGATCCCGGCCTCGCCGAGGTCGACCCAGGGCCGCCCCTGGGCGCTCTCCAGGAGCCGGGGCGAGCGCTCGCCGCGGGCCCGCAGGCGCTCGCTGACCGCGGCGATGTTCCAGTGGATCGCGGGCGCGAAGATCGGGCTGAGGCGCTGGAGGATGTAGCGCTCACCGCCAGCCTCGACCGCGAAGGTCTGGTTGATCAGGCCGCCAGCCAGCGGCCTCGCCTCGGGGTGATCGAGCTCCGGGAAGGCCGCGAGGGCGGCCGCGATCGCCCCCTCGCTCGCCGGCGGCAGGTTGGCCATGGTCCCTCCCCTACTCCTCGCCGAGGTGCTCGCGCATCACCCGCTTGAGGCGCGGGAGCATCAAGTAGATCGCCCCGGCCGCGACCACGCAGGCGGCGAAGTTGATCATGAAGAAGGTCGCCTTGTGCTCGTAGATCCCCCAGAGCCCGGAGAGGAGGCCGGAGAGCTTGTTGCCGATCGCCGTCGAGAGGAACCAGCCGCCCATCATCAGCGCGGTGATCCGCGGCGGCGAGAGCTTGGAGACCAGCGAGAGGCCCATCGGGCTCAGGCAGAGCTCGCCGACCGTCACCACCATGTAGGAGGAGACCAGCCACATCCCCGAGATCTTGGTCGCCCCGTTGCCGCCGGCGAAGACCGCCGCGACCATCACCAGGGTCGAGAGGCCGGTGATGAAGAGGCCGAGCGAGATCTTGCCGGGGGTCGAGGGCTCGGCCCGCCGGCGCCGGAGCCAGGCGAAGGCGGCGACCACCAGCGGCGTCACCCAGACGATGCAGAAGGGGTTGATCGACTGGAAGAGCTCGGTCGAGATCAGGTTGAGCCCGGGCGCGCTCGCGCCCGGCCGCGCCGGCTCGCTCGGCCACCGCTCCTTCGCGAGGTTGCGGAAGTAGGGGTCGGGCCCCATCTCGGTGATCTTCTCGCCCTTGTCGTCGAGGATCGGCGCGCCGTGGAGGTCGAGCTTGGTCACCGCCCGCTCGGAGGTGTCGACGACCTCGACCATCCCGAGGGTGTCCCCGAGCCCGACCATCGCCGCCGGCATCTCGCGGTTGGTGTAGTCGCGGGCCCAGACCGTCAGCGCCGAGCCGTTCTGGTGGAAGACCGCCCAGAAGACGACCACCACCCCCATGATCGAGAGGAGCGCGCCGATCGGCCCCTTCTCGTCCTTCGGCGCCCGCGCCCAGAGCGAGACGTAGTAGTAGGTCACCGGCACGCAGGCGAAGAGGAAGGCGTCGTTCGACTTCGAGCCGATGAAGCTCTCCATCCCCAGGAGGCCCGGGAGGAACCACCCGAGCGCGCCGAAGATGAAGGCCGGGATGAAGACGAGGCCGAGGATCTTGCCGGTCGGGATGTCGCCCTCGCGCACCGGCCGGAGGACGTCGGCCTCGGCGGTGTGCTTCTGCCCGAACGCGAACCAGATCAGGCCGACGAACATGCCGATGCCGGCGGCCGCGAAGGCGTAGCCCCAGTCGTACTTGTTGCGGAGGTAGGCCGCGACGAAGTTGCAGACGAAGGCGCCGATGTTGATCCCCATGTAGAAGATCGAGAAGCCGGCGTCCTTGTAGGAGCGGTACTCGGGCTTCGAGTAGAGGTTGCCGACCAGGGTCGAGATGTTCGGCTTGAAGAAGCCGTTGCCGACGATGATCAGCGCCAGCGCCCCCCAGAAGGTCGCCATCGACCCGCCGGCGCTGACCGGCAGCGCGAGCCCGAGGTAGCCGAGGCCCATCAGGATCCCGCCGATGAAGATCGCCTTGCGGTAGCCGAGCACCCGGTCCGCGAGGAGGCCGCCGACGAAGGGGGTGAGGTAGACCAGCGCCAGGTAGGTCCCGTAGATGTCGTAGGCCTCCGGCTCCCCGAAGCCGAGCCCGGACTTCTCCGGGTTGGTGTCGGTCATGTAGAGGACGAAGATCCCGAGCATCAGGTAGAAGCCGAAGCGCTCCCACATCTCGGTGAAGAAGAGGACCGGCAGACCCTTGGGGTGGTTCTTGAACATCCGCGCGAAATCGTCGCAGGCTCGCGGCGATTTCGCCAGCCCCCAGCGGCCGGCGGGCGCCCGCGGGCGCTACTTCTTGCCGGCCTCGATCTTGTCGATCCGGGCCTCGAGCGCCCGGATCCTCGCCTGGACGTCGGCGTGCTCGCTCGACTTCTGCCAGTCGGGGACGAGCTGGCCCATCTGCTCGTCGTACTGCCCGTACATGATCTTGGCCTTGCGGAGGCGCTCGGTCTCGGGGGTCAGCTCGTAGCTCTTCTCGTAGACCACCGCGAGGTTGAAGATCACGTTGGTGAGGATCTCCGCGGTGTCGGCCGAGGGGGCCGACCGGATCAGCTCGTAGGCCTCGCGGAACTTCGAGATCGCGAGGTCGTAGTCGGCGAGCTCGAAGGCCTTCTGGCCCTCGCCAAAGAGGGTGCGGGCGCGGGCGAAGGCCTCGTCGGCGTCCGCCGGCGGCGCCTCGGGCTCGGGCTCCGGGGTCGGCGGGGCGACGGCCTCGTCGCCGGGCTTGGGCTCGGGCGGCCGCAGGTGAGCCTGGCCGCGGGGCCCGCTGGCGGCGAGGAGCCAGCCGCCGGTGAGGTTGTCGGGGTCGCCGTCGCGGCGGAGCTTGACGATGGCGTCGCGCTCGACCGCCATCTTCGCCCGCACCTGCTCGCCGTCCGGCCAGGTGGCGACGATCTGGGCCTGGAGCCCCTCCTTGATCGACCAGCGGTTGCCGCGGGCGGGCGCGTCGTTGACGATCACCACCGCGTCGCCGGGCTCGGTCTCCACCTTGATGACCGCCCGGTTGCAGCCGGCGACGCCGAGGGCCAGGGCCAGGGCCAGGATTTGGGTGACCCCCACCGCGAGGGCCGACGCCCCGCGGGGGACCGCTCGCTCGCCTCGCTCGCCTCGCGCGCCCATGGACCGCCGTAGGATACACTGGTCGCCGCCATGGGAGAAAGCGACGAGGCCCCCGGGGGCGCGGATGAGCGGGCGGCCGAGCGGGCGGCGATCACCGCCCTGCATGAGCGCTACCTCCGCGAGGTCGTGGAGGAGCTCAACCTCTGCCCCTTCGCGCGCCGCTCCCGCGAGCAGGGCAGGGTCGAGCGCCCCCTCTTCGACCTCCGCGCGGGCGAGGTGAGCGCGGGCGCCTGCGCCGACGCCCTCGCCGAGGTCAGCCGCGCCAACCCGGCGGTCGAGGTGGTCCTCCTGACCTTCATCACCCCGCCCGGCCACGCCTGGGGCGACCCCGAGGGCTTCGACCTCCACGTCCGCGCGCTCCGGGACGCCTACGAGGCCGCCTACCAGAAGCCCGGCCGCGGCCCCCGCTACTACATGGTCGCCTTCCACCCGGCCTACACGCCGCGGGATCCGAGGCGGCCGATCACCCAGGACACCCTGGTGCCGCTGATCCGCCGGACCCCCGATCCGGTGATCCAGTGCATCCGCGCCGATCTCCTCGACGGCTTCCGCAAGCAGGCGCAGGCGGTCGCCGAGGCGCGCTTCCGCGCCGAGATCGCCAAGCTCGGGCCCGAGCTCCAGGCGCTCCTCGCCCACGCGGTCCAGCCGGATCCCGAGCTCTCCTCCGACATCGCCCGCAGCAACTACGAGAGCGTCGGCGCCGGCGAGGGGCGCGAGGACTTCGAGCGGCGGATCGCCGGGCTCCTCGAGGCCCGCCGTCGGATCGATCGCGGCGACGGCGACGACGACGGCGACGGCTAGCCGCCGGCGCTCCGCGGGGCGCCTCGTCGGCCTGTCTATTGAGACATATTCAAGGACCCCGCGGCGGCTCGCCGATCGCGTCGGCGATTCTCGCGTCGCTCGCCGGGGGGCGCCCGGCGACAGGGGAATCCCCGCCCTCGGCCCTGGCCCGCATGCGCGCCGTCGCGCTCCGACGTGGCATGTCCCAAAGAACATGTATCCAGCGACGCGCGCCGCCGCGCGCCGCCGAAGAGTGACAGCGGGGCGCCTCCTGCGAGAAGATGCCCGGATGGACGATTGCAAGATTCGTGGCTCCTACCTTGGCCTCCGTGGGCTCGCCTCCCTCTCCGCGCTGGCGCTGGCGCTCGGCGCCTGCAGCGGCGACGACGTCACCGGCGGCACTGACACCGCGTCGTCGGACACGGCGTCGTCGGTGACCGCGACGACGACCGCGACCGCGACCGCGACCGCGACCGCGACCGCGACGATGTCGGGCACCGACACCAACGGGATGACCAGCTCCGAGAGCGACGCGACCACCGACCCGACCGCGACGACCTCGGGCCCGACCACCGACCCGACGGCGACGACCTCGGGACCGACCACTGACTCGAGCACCACCGACTCGAGCTCGTCCACGAGCGGGGTCTCCTGCGTCGAGGGCGAGATCGTCTGCGAGGGGAACACGGCCCAGACCCTCGACGCCCAGTGCAACGTGATCGGCGAGGAGGTCTGCGAGGAGAGCTGCTCCGACGGGGTCGGCTGCGTCCTCTGCGTCCCCGGCGAGGCGAGCTGCAACGGCAACGTCTCGCAGATCTGCGCCGACGACGGAATGAGCTTCAAGAGCGAGGTCTGCGACGACCTCCAGGGCGTGATGTGCGACGAGAACTCCGGCAAGTGCGTCGGCGCCTGCGCGGCCGACACCCTCGGCCTGAGCTACATCGGCTGCGACTACTACCCCGCGACCCTCTCCAACCTCCACGAGACCCAGCCCTGGGTCTTCAACTACGCGGTCGTCGTCGCCAACACCAGCGACAACAACGCGACCATCACGATCACCCGCGGCGGCAACGTCGTGAAGAACGACATGGTCGGCCCGAACACCGCCAAGGTGATCACCCTCCCCTACGTCAACGAGCTCTCGAAGTCGACGATCAACGACTCCGGCCCCTCGCTGGTGGTCAAGGACGGCGCCTACCGCCTCCGCTCCAACAACCCGGTGACCGTCTACCAGTACGAGCCGCTCGAGTACAAGGTCGGCAACTCGTTCTCCTTCACCAACGACGCCTCGCTCCTCCTCCCGGTCAACACCTGGACCGGCAATTACATCGTCGCCTCGCGCAACCACTGGCCGATCCAGACCTTCAACCTCCCGGGCTGGTACGCGGTGATCGCCAGTCAGGACGGGACCACCGTCAACCTCACCCCGTCGGCGACCGGCGGCCTGGTGGCCGCGGGCGGCGGGGTCGCGGGCAACGGCACCGGCCAGGTGATGCTCGACGAGGGCGACGTCCTCGAGGTCTTCACGGTCTCCGGCGGCGGGGTGCCGGACGCCTCCGACCTCACCGGGACGATCATCCAGGCAGACAAGCCGGTCTCGGTCTTCGGCGGCCACAAGTGCACCCAGATCCCGGTCGGCACCCAGGCCTGCGACCGCCTCGAGGAGGCGATGCTGCCGATCGAGACCCTCTCGAAGAAGTACATCATCACCCCGCCGCTGATCCCGACCGGCGGCAACACGCCGAAGCCGCAGATGGTCCGGGTGATCGCCACCGAGGACGCGACCGCGCTGATGTACGACCCGCCGCAGAACGGCGCGCCGGCGATGCTCGCCAAGGCCGGCGACTACGCCGAGATCGCCAAGACCGGCGCCGACTTCGAGATCGCGTCGGACAAGAAGATCATGGTCGCCCAGTACATGCAGGGCCAGGGCGCCGGCGGCAACTCGGGCGATCCGGCGATGGCCCTGGCGGTCGCCACGGATCAGTACCGCTCGAGCTATTTGATCCACGCGCCGACCAACTACGAGTCGAACTACGTGAACATCACCGCGCCGATGGGCGCGACCGTCAACCTCGACGGTATGGCGGTCGGCGGCTTCGTGGCGATCGGCAACACCGGGTATGGCGTCGCCCGGGTCAAGCTCAACAACAACGGGGACGGGAATCACACCTTCGATGGGAATCAGCCCTTTGGGGTGTCGATCTATGGGTATGGTCAGTACACGTCGTACTGGTACCCGGGCGGGCTCGACCTCGAGATCCTGCCGCAGTAAGAGCTCCCCCAGACGCCCCAGAACCGCTTGATCGGCTGCAGTTGCACGAATTCGGGCGTTCTGGGGGAGCGGAACGCCGGGCCCTCGCGGAGCCCATGACGCCCCGGGAGGGCCCGGCGAGCGTGTCGCATGGAGGCGCAGGCCCCGCCGCCCACCGCATTTCAGGCCCTTGACATCATACCGTCGTCGTTATAAGGTCTCTCGTCCCTGGTAGCAGGGAGGAAGGCAAGTGCAGAGAGGCGCAAAGCCGGGCACGAAAGTAATTTCTACCCCATCAAGAGAGGAGGCATCCAAGAGTACATCGACCAACTTGACCCCAAACTCGCCGCTGCCGTCGTTGCCGCGCTCGTAGACATCGAGCGCCATGGAATCGCTGCGGGAACCGGCGTCGGATACGAGACCAAGAAGCTTGACTCCACCATCTGGGAGATCAAGATCAAAACCAGCGATTCCTCTACGCTCACTCCAACGCGCGGGAGATCACCATTCTGGCCGCCTTCCGAAAAGAGACCAGAAAGACTCCCAAAGATGCACTGCGGCTCGCGCATCATCGCGCTCGCAGACTCAGACCATAGGGCCTAGAGCCTTTTCGTGCGGCGCAGCCTGCTGCACCAGCGCAAGTATGTTCCCGTATGTCTGCTCCCACAGACAGTCGCCATCTGACCTCGAGACGTACGCCCAGCAGCGTGCCCGTCGAGATCCCGCGTGCACGAACCACCTCAAATGCGAGGTGTTCAAGCTCACCGTCGCCCGTCAAGTTCGAGCGCTTCGAGAGTCACGCAATGTGACTCAGCAAGAACTTGCAGAACGTGTCGGCACCAAACAGCCATCAATCGCGCGCCTCGAGAGCGGTCGTGTGGTGCCGCGGCTCGATCTTCTCCTGAAGATCGCTATCGCCCTCGACTCAGAACTCGTCCTCAACTTCGAGGATCTTCCGAAACCGGTCTAGACCACGGATGCTGATACGAGGGGGAGGGGAGACCGCCCCTCCCCCTCACTCTTTTCTTCGGGTCAGAGGGGTGATCGCGTACGCCCGCTCATGTCGTCGCCCGAGGCGACACGCGCCGTACTCGACTTCCCCGTCGACCTCACCGGAGCGCGGCCGACCGCGCGAAGAGCCGCCGTCTCGAGTTCACGCTACCCCATTCAGCCACGCCGCACCGCCAGGAACCACCGCCCCCGGAGGAAGCTGGCGGGCTCGCCATCCGCCATGAACACGAAGGTCATCGCCCCGAGCTCCGACCGACCACGGACGCGAAAGCGGTGATCGCCGAGGTGCTCGAGCACGAGCGGCGCAGCCGCTACGAGCGGCGCGGTGATCGTCAGCTCACCGCCCTCGGCCCGGACCGCGACCCCGAGCTCGAGATCGCCGATCACGTAGTCGCCGACGTAGCGCGCGGGCGCGGCCATCGGCGCCGGCGCCTCGGGGCCGACGCCGAGGAGGTCGTGGAGGGCGGCGGCGAGCGTCGCCCGCAGGTGGACGCCGGCGTTGGCGAGGACGACCACCGCGACCCCGCGCTCGGGCACGAGGAGGAGATCAGCCGCGAAGTCGCCGGTGTCGCCGCTCGCAAGGAGGAGCGCGCCGCCCCCCGGGAGCGCGCGGACCCGCAGCCCGGCGGCCTGGCCCTCGCCGGGGCGCTCATGGGTCGGCAGGGTCGGCGTGGTGAGGAGCTCGATCGCCGCCGCTGAGAGGGGTGAGCGGGCGGGATCGACCAGGGCGAGCGCGAAGGCGGCGAGGTCGGGGGCCGAGGCGATCACGCCGCCCGCGGGGAGGGTCCAGGTCGCGCCGCCGGCCCCCAGCGCGAAGTCGTCGGCGACGTCGAGGGCGAAGGCGCCCTCGCCGCGGCCGAGGTGGCCGTGGGAAGCACCTGTCTCAACAGACATCTTCGGATCGACGCTGATCCGATCGAGGCCGAGGGGCGCGAGGAGGCGGCGGCGGAGGAGCGCGCCCCAGGGCTCGCCCGTCGCCCGCTCGATCGCCGCGCCGATCACCGCGTAGCCGACGTTGGCGTAGCTCCAGATCGCCCCGGGATCGGCGATCAGCTCGCGCTCGCCGAGCGCCCGCAGCCAGCCCTCTCGCCCCGCCGACGCGGCGCCAGGCCCGAGCTCGGCGAGGCCGGCGCTGTGGGTCAGGAGCTGGCGGAGGGTCACCGCCGCGAGGCGATCGTCGACGCCCTCGGCGAGCTCGGGGAGGACGCGGGCGAGGGGCGCGTCGAGCTCGAGGACCCCGTCGTCGACCAGCGCGAGGGCGAGGGCCGCGGTCATCACCTTGGTCAGCGAGCCGATCCGAAAGGCGGTCTCGGGGGCGATCCGCGGGCCGCCAGCGCGGGCCCGGCCCCAGGTGACGACGCGCGGGGCCGCCCCGCCCTCGGCGATCGCCAGGCTGGCGCCGACGACCCCGAGGCTCGCCGCCTCGCCGCAGAGGGCGCGGATCACCCCGCGGTGGCGGAGCGGCGCGTCGGCGTGGGCGGCGACGCAGGCGATCCGCGGGTCCTCCGCGGCCTCGGCCGAGGGCGCCGCGGCTGGTCGGGCCGCCGCGGGCTCGTGCGCTTCGGCGTGGTCGGCGATCAGGAGCGCCGCCCCAAGGACATGTCCAAAGAGACATAGCACAGCGCCGACGCCCTACCTCCGGCGCGAGCGCACGATCACCCGCGCGCGCGGAGGCGGCTCCGCCTCCTGCGCGGGCGCGGGCGCGGGCTCGGACTCGCCGCCGATGATCACCTCGTGGAACTCGCTGCCCCGCGGGACGACGACGATCGCCGCCTGGTGATACCATTGCTCGGCCGCGCCGCCCTCGTTGCCGGTCCAGGGCTCGTAGGAGCGCTCGTAGGCCGCCCGCTGGTGAGGATCGCCGATGCCGATCACCGCGCCGTCGTCGGCCGGCTCGTCGCAGCCCTGGCAGGGCGCGCCGGCGCCGTCGATCCAGTGATCGAGGGTGAGCTCGATCCCGAGGCGCCGACCGTAGCCCCCGGGCGGGATCCCGAAGCCTGGGTCGCCGCCCTCCTCGTCGATCTCAAAGGCCTCGTGGACGTCGGCGAGCGCGAGGAAGGTGTCGTAGCCGAGCTCGGCGCTGACCACCCGGAGGGCGTCGGCGCGGACGCGGTCGCCGTTCTTGAGGCCGGCCCACTCGAGGCCCTGCGCCGAGTAGTGGTGCTCGAAGAGGTAGACGAGCCACGGCGACGCCGGCTCGGCGGGCTCCGGCCCGAAGTAGGCCCGCAGCGCGCCCGCGAGCTCGGGGAAGGGGCCGTCGGCCGCGGGCGCCTCGTCGTCGCCCTCGACGTGGACGCCGTAGGTGAGGGCGACCCGGTGGCCGCGGGTCACCGGGCGGATCTCGTGGATGCAGTCGGTGTAGAAGCCGAGGAACGCGATCTGATCGCGGCGCTCGGCCGCGGTGTCGTAGGTGACCTGCGCATCGCCGTGGCTCACCACCACCGCGCCGCCCTCGTACTCGCTCGGCAGGAGGACGACCAGGGTCGCGCGCATGGTCGGGTCCCGCTCGGTGTCGCGGTGCGGCGCGAAGAAGTGGCCCTCGCGGTAGATCAGGAGCTTGTGCAGGCGCGCGGAGACCTCGGCGTCCGGCGGCAAGCCGAGGGCCTCGCTCACCTCCTGCAGCCCGCGCTCGAAGCGACGCGACCACACCCGGGGATCGAGGTGGACCCGCTCCCCGGCGATCTCGAGGGAGTCGCGGACGCCGGCGTCGTGGCGGGTCTGATCGCGGTAGCCGAAGGGCGAGGGCGCGGCCGCGGCGATCAGCGCCTTCGCGCTCGCCTCGTCGATCGGCACCTCGATATGGCCGACGCCGTCGACGTCGACGCCGAGGCCCTGCGCGGGCTCGCGGTGGAGGGAGGAGAAGCTCCCGCGCGCCCGCAGGCGGGCGAGGGCGCGGTCGACGCGAGCAATGGTTGGATCGCTCATCGTTCGTCCTCGCGGGTGATCCCACGCCAAGATCCGATCATCGCGTGACTCCGGCGATCGATTGGTAGCACAGGTCGTCGCCGATGTGGCGACATGGCGACGCCGCGCTAGTCGCCCGCGTCGCCCTCGATCACCCGGACGATCCCGTTGCCGCCGTCGACCTCGATCACCTGCCCGCTGCGGATCTTCGAGGTCGCGTCAGCGACCCCGACGACCGCCGGGATCCCGTACTCGCGGGCGACCACGGCGCCGTGGGACATCGCCCCGCCCATCTCCATCACCAGGCCGCTGGCGGCGAGGAAGAGCGGCGTCCAGCCGGGGTCGGTCGCCGGCGCGACCAGGATCTCGCCGGGCGCGAGGCGGGCCTCGCGGGGGTCGAGGACCACGTGGGCGACCCCGCGGATGACCCCGGTCGAGGCCGCCGCGCCCCGCAGGGCGCCGTCTGGCGCGTCGACGGCCGCCGCCCCGCCGCCTGCGCCCGGCTCGGAGCCGTCCGAGAGGATAAACCTTGGGACATGTCGTCGCCGCATCTCGTGGGCCCGGGCGGCCGCCCTCGCGGCGATCTCCGCCCGGAGATCGGCGCCGTCGATGGCCGCCGCGATCTCGGCGAGGCGGAGGAAGAAGACGTCGTCGACCGCGTCGATCCGGCCGGCCTCGACCAGGGCGCCGCCGATCCGCCGAGCGAGCGCGCGGACCACCGCGATCGAGCGCACGAGCTCGAGCTTGGGCACCTCGCGGAGGCCGATCACCGCGCGGGCGCGGCGGAGGAGGCCCCGAACCAACCATCGGCGGCCGAGCCCGGCCGTCGCCGCCACCGCGTCGATCGCCGCCTCGGCCTCGGCGGCCCGGGTCGCGTGCTCGAGATCCGCGGCGCCGCCGGCCTCGACCGCCGCGAGGTAGCCGGCGAGGATCGAGAAGAGCTGGGTGGGCTCCTCGCGCCAGCGCGGGACCCCGACGTCGACCTCGGCGACCCCGCGCTCGCCGTGACGGGCGAGGAATTCGCCGAGCCCGGCCTGGAACGCCGGCGGCAGCGTCCCGGCGCTGTAGGCCGCCGCCAGCGCGCCCGCGGCCTCGCGGTGGATCGCCCGGGCGCTCGCCGGATCGCCGGAGAGGGCCCGCGCGAGCGCGAAGAGCTCGACGTCCATCGCCATCGTCGGGTTGCCCGGCAGGGCCCGCAGCGTCCCCTCGATCTCGGCCGCCGCCGCCCGCCCGCGGAGGAGGCGACGGGCGAGGTTGAGGGCCGCGAAGCCGCCGAAGACGTGGGGCATGATCCCGGTGACCAGCGGGAAGCCGGTGCCCGCGAGGATCGCCCGGATCGCCGCGAGGTTGGCCCGCGGGTCGTCGCTCATCGTGACCGCGCGGGCGGCCGCCGCCTCCGCGCAGCGACGCCCGCAGGCCGCCTGCGCGGCCGCCGGGGAGCGCAGCGTCCGGAGGAAGGAGACCGGCGCGCCGGTCCGCCGGGCGATCCTCCCGACCCGCCGGAGGAGCCGCAGCCTCCGCGTCGGCCGCGGCGAGAGGCGGGGCTCGGCGAGGAGCGCCGGCAGGAGCCCGTCGCTCCGCGCCTCCATCCGCCGCAGCACCTGGCTAGCGAAGCGGCGGCCGACCTCGCTGCGGATCAGCGGCGTGACGTCGAAGAGGAGGCGCTCGCCGCCGTCGATGACGAAGGGCGCGCCGACCTCGGGATCGATCGTCATCCCCAGGCGACTAGCGACCCCGCCCATCATGTGCCGCCAGAGATCGCGGCCGAGCGGGGTCATCGGCTGCGGCACCCCCTGGGCGACGTTGAAGTTGAAGTAGACCCGGAGGTCGTCGTCCCCCGCCGGCGCCCCCTCGGGGAGCGGGTAGAGCGTGGTGATCGGCCGCGACTGCAGGATCCAGAGCGCGCCCCCGCGATCGATCGCCCACTCGATGTCCTGCGGGGCGCCGAAGGCCGCGGCGATCCGCCGGCCCTCGGCCGCGAGGCGGCGGGCCGCGTCGTCGTCGATGCAGAGCGCGCCCCCGTCCGCCCCCGCGCCCGCGAGCTCGACCTCCACCGTGCCGCCGCCCTCGACCGCGTCGATCCGCCGCTGCTTGCGGCCGACCTCGCGGAGGGCGATCGACCCGTCGCTGGCGACCACCAGGCGATCGGGGTCGACCGCGCCCGAGACCACCGCCTCGCCGAGCCCGGGGTTCGCCTCGATCACCGCTCGCCGGCGGCTGCCGCCGATCGGATCGGCGGTGAAGAGGACGCCGGCGACCGCCGCCGGGACCAGGCGCTGGACCACCACCGCGAGCGCGAGGCCCTCGCCGGCGACCCCGTGGGCGCGGCGGTAGACGACCGCCCGATCGCTGAAGAGCGACGCCCAACAATTCCGGATCGCGTCGACCAGCGCCGCCTCGCCGACGACGTTGAGGTAGGTGTCCTGCTGGCCGGCGAAGGCCGCCCCCTCGAGATCCTCGGCGGTCGCGCTCGAGCGGACCGCGACCGCCGCGTCGTCGCCGAGCTCGCGGTAGGCGCGGGCGACCGCGGCGACGATCGCCGGCGGCACCGGGAGCGCCGCGATCCGACGGCGGGCCTCGTCCGCGAGGGACTCGAGGTCGGCGAGCGAGCTCGCCGGGAGCGCGTCGATCGCCCGCAGGAGATCGTCGAGCGCGCCGCCGATCGCCGCCCGGTAGGCCGACGTGCCGACGCAGAAGCCAGCCGGCACCGGCGCGCCGACCCGGATCAGGGCGCCGAGGTTGGCCGCCTTGCCGCCGGCGATCGCCCCGTCGTCGCGATCGAGGGCGGCGAGCGCCAGCACCCAGGGCTCCGCCGCCCTGCCCGTCGCTCTCTCTGTCGTCGTCGTCGTCGTCGTCGTCGTCATCGTCGTCCTCCTCGCGCCTCCGTCCGCCCGGCCGCCTCGGCGAGGAGGCGCATCCCCGCCAGCACCGTCGCCCGCTCCTCGGCGCTCAGCGCCTCCATCAATTCGAGCTGCGCGTCGGTCCGTCGATCCATGATCGAGGCGACGAGGCGGCGACCGGGCGCCGCCAGGGCGATCCTCCGCGAGCGCCGATCCTCCGGGTCCTCGCGGCGGGCGAGGAGGCCGCGGCGGACCAGGAGATCGAGGAGGCGGCTGGTCGCCGAGGGCGAGCGCCCGAGGGTCGCCGCGACCTCGCTCACCCGCCGCTCCTCGCCGTCGGAGAGGCTGAAGAGCACCGCCACCTGGGCGAGGGTCAGCTCGCTCCGGCCGAGGCGCGGCAGGAGCTCGACCAGGAGGCTCCGCACCATCACCCGGCGCGTCGCGGCGAGATCCGCGCGGAGGGCGGCCCGCTCCGCCTTGCTCGTCTTTGTGTGCACGACTCAAATAGTTCCAATCATGCAAATAATTTTCAAGGCCCGCCGACGCCCGCGGATCGAGGCCCACGCGGGCCCTCAGGGCGACGCGCCGACGCCCACCAGCGAGAGGATCCCCTCGTGCCCGCCGACGATCACCTCGGCGATCCCGTCGTCGTCGACGTCGACCGGGGTCGGCGTCCGTCGATGTCCGCTCCCGCCCAGGGCGAACTCTCCCGCTGACGCCCTCCCGATTCCAGCCCGAGCGGCCGCTGCTCCTCTACGTCGACGGCGCGCCGGTCTTCGAAGTCTGATCGCGCAATCTGCTCGACAACAAGCAAGAGTACCGACTCCTCGTTGAGGAGCGCCCCCGCCTCAGTCTGTCGGCGCTCAGCCCGCTCGCGCTCGCACACGTTGGAGTGCTCCTCTTGCTGTTGGCGAGCATCGCGCACCGAATGCGAAATTGCTCTATCCTGCCTATTCGGGCTCCCCGTCGAGGACGCGGATCTCATAGACCGGCGAGATGCACGGCGCATACCTATAGTTCTCGGACCCGGCCGCCGGCGGCACGGGATGGGGGACCCCGTAGACCTCAACCCATTTGCCCTCATAACGCGCGCTTGTCTCCGCGGAGGGCCGCTTTTCTGGGTACCAGATGCTCTCGAGCATGACCCACCCCACGCCCTCGCGGAAGACCGTCGGCCAGGCGTCCCTCACCCCGCCGTCCTTGTTCGGGTATGTGTTCAATGCATACACACCGATCAGCCGGCACGGCGACGCCGCCGGGGCATCTCGCGCCAAGTATGCGTCACAGAGCGGGGCCGCCGGGTCAAACGCCGGCTGCGGTCGTGAGTCCGGGGCCCGTACGCTCGCCTGCATCACATTGACACACGGCGGCGCGCACCCGGCCACACCGGCGAGCGCCAGCGTGACAACCACGACGAGCTGCCGGATGTCGAGAACGTCTGTCATGCTCGTGCGGAATCGTATCGGCTTCGTCGCAGAAAGCAACGTTTCATCGAGCCGCCCCTGAAAATCCATGGTCGGGCCCTCGCTCTGGGGTAGACTGCTCTCCCGTGGCGGCACGCAGGACCCCATCGCAGCAGCATCCATGTGCATTCCCATGGTTAGTCGCTTGCATCGTTGCGGCGGCTGCCTGCAGCTCTGACCGCTGTCGGGAGATCCGACCGTTGACCACGCCCGCGGGCACCCACGAACGCGCCCCCCGCCTGCCCGCGCCTCCCGGGCCGCCCGCCTGCGACCTGTCGCGGACGGCCGCCGGGGAGCGAGCCGCTGCCTGGCTCACGGCAGCCGCGGGGTGAACCTGCCCCGAACCAGTGGACACCCTCGATGAGTCGGACGTAGAGAGGGTGCAAAGCCATGAGCAAGAAGAAGAGAAGAACCTTCACGCCGGAGCAGAAGGCCGAGGCGGTGAAGATCGTCAGGACCTCCGGGAAGACGGTCGCGCAGGTCGCCCGCGAGATGGGCTTGACGGAGACCGCGCTGCGGAACTGGGTGAGGCAGGACGAGATCAACCAGAACCCGAGCCCGCAGGGGCCGCTGACGACGGACGAGCGGGCCGAGCTCAACCGACTCCGCAAGGATCTCAAGCGGGTCGAGATGGAGCGAGATTTCCTAAAAAAAGCGGCGGCCTTCTTCGCGCGGGAGACGTGAGCCTCTTCGAGGTGATCGCGACGGAGAAGGCCAACTTCCCGGTCGAGATGATGTGCGAGCTCCTCGAGGTCTCGCGCAGCGGCTACTACGCCTGGAAGGACCGCGAGCCCTCGGAGAGGAGCAGGGACGACGAGGCGCTGGCCCAGGAGATCGAGATCATTCACGGCGAGAGCAGGAGGACCTACGGCAGCCCACGCATCCACGAGGAGTTGCGCGCTCGCGGTCGCAAGGTCGGCCGCAAGCGGGTCGCGCGGATCATGCGGCAGAGGGGCATCCACGGCCGTCGGAGGCGGAAATTCAGGAAGACCACCGACTCGAACCACAGGCATCCCGTGGCCGACAACGTCCTCGATCGCAACTTCACCGTCGACAAGCCCGACAAGGTCTGGGTGGCCGACATCACGTACGTCTGGACCGTCGAGGGCTGGCTCTACCTGGCGGTGATCATCGACCTCTTCTCGCGCCGCGTCGTCGGCTGGTCGATGGCCGAGCACATGCGCGCCGAGCTGGTCCACGACGCGCTCCGGGCCGCCCTGGGGCATCGTGAGCCCTCGGAGGACGGGCTCCTCTTCCACTCGGACCAGGGCTCGCAGTACGCCGCAGACGACTACCGCGAGGCCCTACGCGAGGCGGGCATCGAGTGCAGCATGAGCCGGAAAGGCGAGTGCTGGGACAACGCCGTAGCCGAGAGCTTCAACAGCACGATCAAGACGGAGCTGGTCCATCGAACGATCTTCCTCACGCGAGCCATCGCGAAGACGACCATCGCGGAGTGGATCGAAGTGTTCTACAATCGTCAGCGTCGCCACTCGACGATCGGATACTCGACCCCGGTCGCCTTCGAGGAGAGCTTCTACGCCGGGGTGGCGGAGGAGCGAGCGGCATAACCTCGGTGTCCACTTTTTCGGGGCAATCCCAGGGACCTCCGAACTCCCAGGTGACTTCACGGCCGGCGAGTGCCAGTCACACTGCCTTGTCGGCACCGGGCGAGGTCGTCACGCGATCGAGCCGTGCGGCTCCTGGGAGTGTCCGTTCCGCTACGGACACCCGCGCTCGCGTCTGGCGTCGCACGAGTTCGACGTGTTCATCGCCGGCTGCGGCGCCACGATCTTCACCGCACGCCCGTATGTCCGCTGCTTCCAACGAGCACACGCCTGCCGGCTCGCTGTCGACCACCAACGCGCGCTTGCCCTGGCGCGGGAACACCTCGGCGAGGACGCTGAGATCTCGGCGTACACCGCCCTTCTGTGGGCCCCTGAGCAGTCCGAGTTCCACTGGCGAATTCCCTTCGGCACACCGACCGAAGGGGCAGTGCGGGTCAGCGCGCATGCCGAGCAGGTATGGCTAGAGCCCGCCGATCCCGCGGCCCAGCGCGTCCCTTGACAGGCCCCGGGCCGCCGGGTCGAGGGGATCGTCGTCGGCGTGGTCGAAGGCGCCGGCGCCGTCGAAGTAGACCCGGCGGCCGGCCATCTGGAGGGCGATGCCGGCGCGGACGCCGAGCTCGCCGTTGCGAGAGGCCCACCGCCGCCCCGAGAGAGCCGTGCACGCGCGCGCTCACCGCTCGCCCCGCCCGAGTCGTGGTGACGCTATCCGAGCGAGCACCGCGAGCCGACTCGCGGCCCCAGCCTCGGCTCGCGGGTCCGTGCCGGCGGTCGAGCGCGCTCGTCTACGCGGGCCTTGTCGGCGCGGGCGAGTGCGCCGCTCGCAGGAGTCGGATCCGCCCACGGCACCCGGACCTGACGTACACCGTGCTCCAGGTCCCACACCCGAGGGATCTTGGCGTGGATGAAGGCGCCGCGGGCGCGGTTGAGCTCAACGTGGTATCGTGCTTCAGTCATGTCTATGGACGCACATCGCCGACGCATTGTGACCCGGCGGGTCGTCGGACTGCTCGTTGCGGCGGCGAGCTGCACCGACGTCCGGCGCCCGGCGCCGGAGGCGTCCGCGACGATTGAAGGCACTGCTGTGAGTGCAGAGGTTGTTTATGGCGAATCGCCTGCGGTCCTCAGGGCCGCCGTGATCGACCATGACGAGGCGCTCCTCGCGATCGCAGACCGTGACGACCCCTCGCTGACCCGGTTCGATAGCGAGGCCTCCCCACGGTGGACGCAGAGGCTCCCGGGTCGGGTGCGGACCGACTGGTCGGATATCTTCGCCGTCGACGGTGACCGGGTAATCGTCTGGGGTAGCGATATCCAGGTCCGCGCGCTTTCCGACGGTTCCCTGCGGAGAATCATCTCCGAGGTACCGACGTGGCTGCTCGCACGCCGGAGCGAGCTACTCCCCTTGCGTCCCAGTGCCCGCGACGGGCGACTCTTCGTCCCCCTGACCGACATCGAGAGTACGTGGATAACCGCGTTCGACGCCGGCAGCGGTGCCGAGTTGTGGCACATCGAGCGCCCGGGCCAGTCCCCCGTCACTCCGCTCCTCGGCGGCTATCTGCGAATGGATGTGAGTGATGGCCGTCTGGGCGCGCAGGATGAACGGATCGAGGTGCTCGATGCGGCCACCGGCGCGAGCGTCTGGAGCGTTCTGCATGTCGACGCATGCGAGGCCGGAGACTGGCTTGTCGCCGCGACTCCGGACGGCGCGGTGGCGATTTGGGACGGCGAGCGCGCGGCACCGCGCCCGTTGATCTCTGACGTCGTTTGGCCGCCGGGGAGCCGGCTGGTCGACTGCCATCGGAGCGGCGCACGGTTGTGGCTTGTGGTTGAGTCGACCAACGTGTTGGAGCCCTTGAGCTGGACGGTCCTCGGGCCCGTCGACGCCGGACTGCGGCCGCGCCTTCGGGTGCCCCGCGTTCCCGCACGAACTGGCGCGCTCGGCAAATGGTTGCCGTTGGTGACTGACTCTCCCAGAGTCGGGGTTGCCTTGCTCGACATTGAGACCGGGCACGTCGCTTGGTCGCAGGATCCAGCCGTCGACCCGATCCACTATCTCTTTTGGAGCACGTCCCACGACGCTTTTCTGCTCGAGGCACACGTCGACCGAGTATCATACTACATGGCGCTCGACCCCAGCTCCGGGGCAGCGCTCGGAGGCGCGGCGATCACCGGCGCGTCGCTGCTCGCTAGGAATCACAACGTGCTGTGGTTCGTCGCGCGGGAGCAGGTGCCCGGCGCTCTCCCGGCGCTGGCGGTGCTCGACGCGCGGACTCTCCAGCCCCTGACTCCCCCTGGTCGGGGCATTACGGTGACCGACCGCGGCGAGGTGGTGCGCAACGCGTGGCGGAGCGCCGGCCCCGATGCAGGCGCGACCCGGGGCCTCGTGGAGCTCCCTGCGACATCACCGCCACGCGGCCCGTGATGATACCGGAAGTCGTGTCTTCTACCGAAAACTCCAGTGCAGGAGTTGCTTGAAGTCGAGTGGCCAACGGAGGGTCTTTGGGGAGCACGGCATCATGGCAGTCTCCAGCTCTAGTATCATAGTCGTTGTGTTACATGTGTTCGCGCGAATGTATCCTCGCTTGCCCAGGCCCAAGAAACCACGCGCCACTTCTGTCATATACTGGTTGCCGGGGTTCGCTCACACAAACGTCAACCAGTACACAATATACGCCCCGATCGTAGCACAGTCCCCCGTGTCGCAGTACACGATACTACTCACATCCTGAATAATTGGCGTCGTCCCCGCCAGGGGATCGACGTGGAAGGCCAGGATGCAGCGCGCGGCCGTGTTGAGGGCGGTGATGTTGAGGGCGGCGGTCGTGACGAGGGACACGTCCGTCATCAGGGCCGCGCCGTTGTCGAGGTGGGTGTCCTCGAAGCGGTTCTCGCTGGCGTTGACGGACCAGCCGATGGCGATGGTCGAGAAGGTCAGGAGTCGCTCGATGTCCTGTCGCTCTCAATGATGAGAGCCCCAGGTTTGCCTGTCGGAGCGATAGATCCGCGAGTCTCCTAGCGCCGTGCCGAAGTGCAGCGTGTAATCATCCACCGTGAGCCGCTGATAGTAAAGCGGACCCTCCTCCGTCTCCACGATCCCCAACTCGGCGAGGCTGTCCGGCAGGCGATGGTGGACCCTTCGGAACGCCTCGATGCGCTCAATCAGCGCATTGCCCTCGGCGGTCAAGTGCTGCTCCCGAGTAGTGGGACAGGCGACGAGTAGCGCCACGAATAGAAGCACACGTCTCACGGGTTGGCCTTTGTGTACACCGGGGTCGTCGGGAAATTTTGACGGCCCACGTTTCCGTCGTCCTCTGCGGGCAGATCGCTGTAGTTGGGGGCACTCTGCGGATCGACCGCACCGAGTTCTTGGATCAGATACGCTGCGAGTTGCTCCCCGAACGCCGCGCGTGCGTTCGGGTCGAAGTACTGCACGGCGAACCGCGCACCGAACGCGTCGCTCGGGAGGTCCTCGTAGCTGTAGGCCGATCGCGGCGTCATGAGCTTCTGCATCCGTTCGGTCTGGTACCCTTCCTGCACCGACTCTCCGGCCGGGGAAATGGTCGATCGCTGGTAGAGATGCTCCTGGAAGTCCGTCGAGATCCACATGCGCTGGTACCATGGCATCGCCTGAATCTCCTCCAGCATGCGCGTGGCCTCAAGCTTCTGCTGCAAATACTTGTAGGCGCGGCCCGCATGAAACAGAAAGTGCACCATGTCGATCCAGCCACCTTTCGTGGTGTAGACGTAACGCGCCGGACGCGTGTTGAAGTACGGGGTCGTCTTGGGTAGCGGACCGGTCCCCAGAAGCGTTTGGCCGGCTTGGCTGGTCGGATCGTACTGACCGCCGGTAGTCGCTGGCATCGAGCCTGACTGTGCCGGGTCGAAGGCCGAAAGCCCGGTCCCGGGCTTGCGCTGGATGGTCCGTGCCGCCGTGGTCACGGATCCTCGCAGTGCCGACCTGACAGGATGCTGGTCGGACGAAACGGATCGCAGGGGACGAGAGGCTACCGGAGAACCGGAGCGCATCCGTGGATGATTGGGGGCATATGCTCTCATAGAATCGAGCCGTTCTAGTTCTTCTACCCGATCCGCTGCCCGGAGGCCACCCGGCGCGGCCCGAGGCACGCGGCCCCCACTCGACACGATCGGGACATGAGGCAAGCCGGCGACCACTGCAGCCGCTACTCGATCAGCCTCACGTTCCAGTGGGTCGTTGGGCTCGCCGACGGTGAGCTTCGCCTGAACAACTGGCATGGCTCTCTTGGTCGGCGGCGTCTTGACAGGCTTTGCGTGTGTCGCCCCGTCTGGGCGCTTAGGTGTAGCGTAGGTCATGGTCCGTGTTCTCCAACGAGGAGGCGGGTGGCTTCGCGTCTGCCCATGCAGAGCATGGCTGTCAGGGGGACGGCCGAGGCCACGAGAATTTGATGACCTGGCGAGGGCTGGTCCATGTCGTCATGTCGAGTTGCACGTATATATGGGATAGTCTCTCAGGTTTCGCAGCGGGGGGAGCTCACACAAACGTCAACCAGTACACAATATACGTCCCGATCGTAGCACAGTCCCCCGTGTCGTAGTACATGATATTATTCACATCCTGAAGATTCGGCGTCGTCCCCGCCAGGGGATCGACGTCGAAGGCGAGGATGCAGCGCGTAGCCGTGTTGAGGGCGGTGATGTTGAGGGCGGCGGTGGTGACGAGGGACACGTCCGTCATCAGGGCCGCGCCGTTGTCGAGGTGGGTGTCCTCGAAGCGGTTCTCGCTGGCGTTGACGGACCAGCCGATGGCGATGGTCGAGAAGGTCAGGTAGCCGGTGTCGCGGTCCAGGGTCGTGAGGTGCTGGTTGCCGGCGAGCATCACGTCGCCGTGGCAGAGGAAGAGCTCGTCCGGATCGCCCTGGAGCGGCGGCGCCGGCATGAAGCCGTAGAAGCTCGGCATCGAGCCCTCGGCGATGAGCTCGGCGGACTGGCCGAGGTTGATGATCTCGAGGGCGTGGGCCTCGACGTTGCCAGGAGTGGGGGCCGTGAGGCCGCCGCTGACGAGGTGGTTGCCCTCGACGACCATTGGGCCGAGACCGTAGAGCTGGAGGGCGCGGCCGACGGGCTGGAGGACCGTGTTGCCGCGGACAGGTTGCGAAAGCCGCATGCTGGCGCGGGAGCAGGTGGCGGCTCCGCCGGTCCCGCTGGCGTCCGCCCCGGGCGCATGCCGACGGAGGTGCTCGGGTCAGCTGGGGCTCAAGGCGGGCGAGGCGTCGTCAGGTCGAGTGTCGGCACGTCGGTTTGATCTCGGCGGGGCCGCATGCGCCCCGCGAGCCCGAGCTCGTTGTAGAATGCGAGCCTCGTGAGACACCGCCGACACGGACCCGCCCTCGGTCGAGCCGCTATTCTCGTGCTCCTTGGCGCCGCGACGTCTGCGTGCGCCCACGGCCGCGGTCGACACTTCACGATCGAGACCTACCTCGGCCGACCCTCCGCAGTATCCCTCACGCCCGTGGCCCAAGAACTCCACGACGAGCCGATCACGGGCCTCGACATTTCCCCGTCGGGCGACCTGGTGGTCACCGCCGCTGGCGCCGATATCCGCCTGTGGGAGCTCCCAAGCGGCCGCCTGCGCGCGCGTATTGACAACCTCGACGGGCCGATCCACGACCTCGCGTTCGTATGGGAGGATCCCGTCTCCGAGGGGGAGATCATGCTGCTGTCGGTCCTCTACGCCGACGACAAGGGGCTCAAGAGGTGGTCGTTGAACACCGACCGCGTCAGCTCGCGCGACCAGGAGATCGCGGCGTTCACCGTCGGCGATGCGGGACAGGTCGCGGCGTTGCGGCCGTCCGCCGTGCTCTTCTCGGTCAACGCTGACATCTTCGACAGCTGGAGCATCGGCGACAGGAATTACCGCCACCTCGCGGTGGCGCAGTGGGTCCCATGCGTCCGTTGCCCGCCGGTCAACCGGATCGTCGCGCTCCACGACGACGGTGGGCTCCTCATCATGGATCCTCAGCGCAGCGAGCAGTTCCACGCCCGCCCTCGCTGGGGCGACCCGTGCGGCGCCGGCACGCACGACGCCTTGCCGCTGCAGGTCGCGCTGTCGAACGACGGCCGCCGCGTCGCCGTCGCCATGTCCGGCCGCGTCTTCGCGGCCCAGCTCGACCGGCTGCCGCTGCGCCCGACTTGGCGCCAGCCGGAGTTGCGGCTCCTGCGAAGCGCTTGCCTCTCCGCGCCCTCCGCGACGACGCCCGAGGCCGTGCGCCTCGATGTAGCGGCCCTGCAATTCGACGACGACGGAGATCGCGTGAGCGTCGCCGGGGTCGACGGCTCAGTCCGCTCCTGGGACCTCGGGTCAGGGGCCTTGGCCCTTGAGGTCGTCGGCGTCCCCGTCACGCCCGGACACGCCCACGCGCTCGCCGCTCATTCAGTGACGCGACGTTGGCTCGCTCATGCAGTAGACGGCGAGGTGACGGTGCGGGACCTCCACGGTGGCACACCGCCGGCGAAGTTCCCGGTCGTCGGTCCCCGGCGCCGGCTCGTCGAGGTCGCACTGTCGACGCAGGGCCGACTCGCCGTCGCGCGCGAGGACCGCGTGGAGGTGTGGAACCTCGCGTCGAGCCGACTGGAGTGCCTCGACGCGCTCGCAGGCCGCGTCGCCTGGTCGCCCGACGGCGGCCGTCTGGCGGCCTGGGAGGCGACGAGTGTTGGGTCGAACACGACGCCGCGGATTCTCGTGCGATCCGCCGAAGACCTCGCCGCCGCGGGGCCCACGCTCGCGCTCGCTGACGCGACGTTCCCGCTGCCGCCAGTGGCGTGGGTGAACGACAAGCAGCTACTCATCCCGAACGGTCCCGCGCTCGAGGTATGGGACATCGATGCGGGCGTTCGTCTGTCGCGGATCGCGCTGCACCAGAATGAGACCGTGCACTCGCTGGCGTTCGCCGCGGGCCGCGTCGCGGCGCTCACGCACCTCGGCGCGAACGACCTCCTCTTTAGCCTCAGCCTCGATGATCCGGAGGGGCTCCGGACATCGCCTGTGACGCGCGCCTCGGGACCTGTGGCAATTGCGCCGGACGGGCGGACGATCGCCACTGTCCACGGTGATGCGCCGCTCCCCAAATGGGATGCCCTCGACCTGGGTCCGCGTGCCTTCTATGATTGGAGTGGCCTCCAAAGGTCCGCCGATGTCGTCGCATTTTCATCTCGCGGGGTCATCCATGGCAGCCACCGCGGCGTAGACACGTCGCTGATCTCCGACTGGCAGGACGCCGGTTCGTCCCTCGAGATCCGTGGGCGTCTGCTGGACCTCGAGGTCTCGGCCGACGGACGGCAAGTGGCGATCGCCGCCGCCGATGGCGCGTACGTCCACCTCCTCGACGCGGGCGGCCGCGAGGTGTCCCGACTGCAGCTGGTCAGCGGCGCCGCTCCGGGCTGCGAGGGGCTGGTCGTCGTCGATGGTTCGCGCGTAGCGGCGGACGCACGCTCCCCCGCAACAGTGCCGGTGCGGCTCGGTTCCCCGCTCTCGGGTCCGCTGCTCGCCGCCGATGAGGTACCGGCCGCGTGGCGGCAGGACGCGCCGCCGCTCCCCGACGAACCACACATCCGCGAGCCACCTGCCGGGGCGAGCGTGCCGATGCTACTCCGGGCGGCCCTCCAATCCCGCGAACTGTACGTCTCGCTCAAACCCACGGGCGACGGACCCGTGACCGTTTGTCTGGACGTCTTCTTCGAACGCGGCTCGCCATCCTCTTTTCGTTACTGCTACGATGTGCATGCCCGCGACTATCCCCCGCCCCCCACGCCGCCGATCGGGACGACTGAACACCGCGTCACGCTCCCCGACGCCCGGATCGCGGACGTGTGGGTCCAGGCCTGTGACCCCACACGGACGCTGTGCGGCCGGGCCATACGGGCGGTCGGACCGCACACGGCTGAAGGGCGCAGGTTCGGATTCTGACGCTCATTAACGCCGTGATCCGTTCTTCGCCTCTTCCTCGGCCCTCTTCGCCTCCGCCTCCAACCTCCTGGCTTCTGCAGCCCGCTCCTTCTCTCCCTCGGCGTGGGTCTTGCAGCGTTCCTCGGCGAAGTACTTCAGGTCCCGCTCCTTCCCGTTCATGATCGGAGGCAGGCCGAACTTTTTGTCGAACCACACAATCATTTCGCGCGGCACCCGCCGACTATTCCTCAGCCAGCCGGCGTAGGCCTCGGCGAACACCTCCTCCGGGTATTCGTGCGGCTCTCGTTTCTCACTGTCGACGAGCGCGTGTTTCATCTGGTTCAAGCATTCGAGAGGATGCAGCGCGTGGCCGTGTTGAGGGCGGTGATGTTGAGGGCGGCGGTGGTGACGAGGGACACGTCCGTCATCAGGGCCGCGCCGTTGTCGAGGTGGGTGTCCTCGAAGCGGTTCTCGCTGGCGTTGACGGACCAGCCGATGGCGATGGTCGAGAAGGTCAGGTAGCCGGTGTCGCGGTCCAGGGTCGTGAGGTGCTGGTTGCCGGCGAGCATCACGTCGCCGTGGCAGAGGAAGCGGGCGGCGCAGTGGATGTCGGCGGCGTCGCTGCCCATGACGCGGAGGCGCATCTGGTTGTCGGTGTAGAGGATCCGGCCGTCGATGAGCCGCTCGTCGAGCGCGTCCGGATCGCCCTGGATCGGCGGCGCCGGCATGAAGCCGTAGAAGCTCGGCATCGAGCCCTCGGCGATGAGCTCGGCGGACTGGCCGAGGTTGATGATCTCGAGGGCGTGGGCCTCGACGTTGCCAGGAGTGGGGGCCGTGAGGCCGCCGCTGACGAGGTGGTTGCCCTCGACGACCATCGGGCCGAGGCCGTAGAGCTGGAGGGCGCGGCCGACGGGCTGGAGGACCGTGTTGCCGCGGACGCGGGCCGCCGGGTCGAGGGGATCGTCGTCGGCGTGGTCGAAGGTACCGGCGCCGTCGAAGTAGACCCGGCGGCCGGCCATCTGGAGGGCGATGCCGGCGCGGACGCCGAGCTCGCCATCACCGCTGACCCGCTCGCCGTTGCGGTTGATGAGGTTGCGCTCGATGTCGAGGTTCTCGCCGTGGAGGACGAAGACCCCGCAGACCGGGCGGAGGTGGTCGACGCCGTTGTCGACGATCGTGTTGTCGAAGACCCGGAGATCGTCTGCGCGCTCGGATCGAGGACGCCCTCGCCGAGGAGGGTGCGGGCCTCGCCATCGCTCGGCGGGCGGGATCCCCCGGCGACGAGCGTGTCGGCCTCCGCAGAGGATCCGCGGGGGACGCCGACCACCACCTCCGTCGGCGCGTCCCCCCGGACCTCCGACGACCCGGCATCTCCTCCCGCGCCACCACGCCCCAGAATAGGCCACGACGAGGGCCCTGCGGGGCCCGCGAGCGGAGGCGTGGCGGCGCGAGATTGCCCATGGGCGCGCCCCCGCGTGGCCTCCTCGACGATCGCCCCGGTGACGCAGGTCACCGAGCCCCGCGCCGCCACCACCGACGCGCGCGCGATCCGTGGGCGTGAGCGCCAGGTCTGCCGCCGTCGCCGCACGATCCCGGCACAAGTTGCCCACGGGCGCCGTCAACGGCGTTTCCCTGGGGGGAGATATAGCGATATCTTAAATGAAGGATATAAACATTGTTGCAGACAGCCACACATGAAGACCGCCGGCGTGTGGCAGATACCCGCCCACGCAGAAGTCCGCACGAATACGCCGGCCAACCCTGAGATTTGCCGTCCCCGAGGCCGGTCCCATGAGTCTCCAAATGCTCACACTTCATCGTGACAAATAGTCACACCACACCGATGAACCATTCGAGCCACGACGACATCGCAGCGATCCAGGTCCGCCTCGCCGATCGCATGCTCTGGGCGCTCCTGATGACCGCGATCCCGCTGGTCGCGCTCTCGCTCCTCCGCCTCCTCCAGATCGAGTGGCTCCCGGTCATGGGGCTCCACCTCCTCATCGTCGCCAGCCTCGCGCTGGCGGTGCGCCTCCGCGCGCGCCTCTCGCTCGCCTTCAAGGCCTGGCTCCTCACCGCGACCTTCGCGGCGATCGGCGTCGGCGCGCTCCTCACCAACGCGTCGTTCATCTACGGGGCCCCCCACTTCTTGATCGTGGTCATGGTCGCCGCCCTCTTCTTCGACGGGCGGCTCGCGGTCCTCCTCACCCTCGCGGTGGTCGTGCTCGCCCTCGGCCACGAGTGGCTCGTCCTCGACACCCTCGACCTCCACCGGCTCCTCCACCTCCTCGGGGTCCCGACGCTCGCGCTGGTCGCGATCTACCTGATCGGGACGATGCGCGCGGCCCTCTCGCGCCTCGTCACCCAGCTCCAGGAGCAGAACGACCGCCTCCTCGAGGCCCGCGAGGAGGCGGTGATCGCCAGCCAGGCCAAGGACGAGTTCCTCGCCAACATGAGCCACGAGCTGCGGACGCCGATGAACGGGATCCTGGGGATCGCCGAGCTCCTCCGCGACGAGCCGCTCTCACCCCGCGGCCGGACCTACGTCGACATGATCGGCCGCAGCGGCGGGGCGCTCCTCGCCCTCCTCAACGACATCCTCGACCTCTCGAAGATCGAGGCGAGCAAGCTCGACATCGAGCGGGTCCCGGTCAACCTGCCGCCCCTCCTCGACGACATCACGGCGATGATGGGGATCCAGGCCGAGAAGAAGGGCGTGCGCCTCCTGACCTCGGTCCCCGAGCCGCTCCCGGTGGTCGCGTCTGATCCCGTCCGGATCCGCCAGATCCTCCTCAACCTGGTCGGCAACGCGATCAAGTTCACGGAGGAGGGGGAGATCGTGATCGACATCCGCGAGATCGACCGCGACGAGGACACCGCCTGGATCCGCTTCTCGGTCTCCGACAGCGGGATCGGCATCGCCGAGGACAAGCTCGCCCACCTCTTCCAGTCCTTCCATCAGGTCGACGCCTCGACCGCCCGCAAGTACGGCGGCACCGGCCTCGGCCTGGCGATCTCGAAGCACCTCGTCCGCCTGATGAAAGGCGAGATCGGGGTCGACAGCCGCCCGGGGACCGGCTCCGAGTTCTGGTTCGTCCTCCCCCTGGCGCTGACGAACGCCCCCGCCCTGGCGGCGAGCGCCCCGGCCCCGAGCCGCGAGCTCGACCCCGCGGGCCGCCGCCTCCTGGTCGTCGAGGACAACGAGGTGAACCTCCTGATCACGGTGAGCTTCCTCGAGCAGCTCGGCTTCCGCGACGTCGACACCGCGAGGGACGGGCTCGAGGCGCTCGACCGCCTCACCCGCGCCGACTACGACCTCGTCCTCCTCGACGTCCAGATGCCCGGCGTCGACGGCGTCGAGGTCGCTCGCCGCCTCCGCGCCGAGCGGGGCGGACGCAACCACGCGACGCCGCTCATCGCCCTGACCGCGAGCGCGATGAAGGGCGACCAGGAGCTCTGCCTCCGCGCCGGGATGAACGACTACCTGAGCAAGCCGATCCGTGGCGACGACCTCGCGCACAAGCTCGGCGAGTGGCTGCCGCAGCAGCCGCGCGAGCGCCCGCTCCCCGCCTACGCCTCGACCCGCGCGCAGACCCTCCCGCCGCTCCTCCGGAGCCCGCCGGACTAGTCCCGCGCCGACTCGCGCCCGGAGTCGAGGACGAAGAGGCAGCTCGAGCGCGAGGCGTGGACCGTGTGCTCGGCCCACGCGAGGTCGGGGCTCTCGCGCTGGAGGCCGAAGATCGAGAGGTCCGGCGCCGGCAGCGACTCGAGCGCGGTCTCGAGGTCGCCCTCGATCACCCGACGCTCGACCCGCGCGGGGAAGCGCGCGAGGTCGCAGAGCTCGTCGAGGAAGGCGGCGGCGTGGGGCGCCTCGTCGGCCGCGCTGATCACCGTCACCAGCGAGAGGCGGCCGCCCCAGAGGCGCCAGAGGCGGTAGCCGATCAGGAGGATGAGGTTGAGGTTGCCGCTCTCGAAGGCGTCGTTGGGCTCCCAGCCGTTGCGGCCGCGGCGCACCCAGAGGTGGATGTCGCGGCGGCGGCCGAGGCCGGCGCTCGGGTGGGCGCCGAAGAGGACGACGCCGACCCGGTTGGCGAGCGCGGCCTGGAGCATCACGCACACGTCGTCGCGGACCTGGCCGGCCGGCGGCAGCCGGAGGAAGAGGAGGTTGGGCCGGAAGAAGGCGCCCTGGAGCGCCTCGAGGCCGACGATCACCGCGGTCGTCCGATCGCGGAGGCGGACCATCGACCACGAGGCGAGGACCCCCTGCTCGCGCATCGCCCGGCCGACCCGCTCGAGGCGGGGCGCGAGCGCCGACGCCGGCTGCTCGGTCGCCAGCCCGAGGAGCTTGATCGACCCCTCGGGCTGCGCGAGGTCGATGAGGGTCGGGTAGTTGCCGCGGAGGATCTCGACGTCCTCGACCGGCACCAGGACGTGCGGCTTCCAGGCCCGGACGTTGTCGGAGTCCTCCGGGGTCACCCGGGCCGCCGCCCACTCGGCGAAGGCGGTGAAGATCGAGCTCCGCACGTCCTCCTTCGCCTTCGCCCTGCTCCGGCCCGCGACCCGGCGGCGGATGAAGAAGTAGAGCGCGATCACCACGCCGACCGAGATCAGCGAGAAGATCGGGTTGATGATGAACATCGAGAAGAGGCAGCCGAGGAGCCCCAGGGTCGGGACCAATAGCGGCACCCGCAGGGTCGGGCGATAGGAGACCAGCCCGAGGCTCCCCTCGACCAACACCACGACGTTGATCATGCAATAGGTGATCAGGAAGAACATCGTCACCAGCGGCGCGATCGCGTTGAGATCGCGGACCATGATCGCCGCCAGGGTGAGGACGCCGGTCATCGCCAGCGCGTTGCGGGGCTCGCCCCCCTCGATCCGCGCCCAGTGGCGCGAATAGGGGATGATCTCGTTTTGGCCCATCGCCATCAGGATCCGCGGGCCGCCGACCAGGCCGGCGAGCGCCGACGAGGCGGTCGCGCCGAGGAGGCCGGCGAGGACCAGCGGCGGGAAGAGCGAGGAGTCGATGATATGATTATAGTTTGACGCGAGCTCCTCCAGGGTCCCGGTGTGGGCGACCCAGACCGCGAGCGCGAAGTAGATCACCGACGAGATCAGGATCGCCCACATCGTCCCCAGCGGGATCGCCCGCCGCGGATCCTTGAGATCGCCGCTCATGTTGGCGCCCGCGAGGATCCCGGTGGTCGCCGGGAAGAAGACCGCGAAGACCCCCCAGAAGGTCGTCCCGCTGAAGCCGGTCTCGATCTCCCCGGGGTAGGCGCCCCACCAGGTGATCGCCGCCTCCTCGGCGAAGGGCGCCGGGCTCCCGAAGATCGAGATCAGCGAGAGGCCGATCGCCACCATGATCATGTACTGGGTCTTGAAGGCGAGGTCGGCGGAGCGGTAGGCGATCCCGAAGAGGATCGCGAAGATCCCGAGGTCGACCGCGAGCGCCGGCAGGGTCGGGACGATCCAGAGGAGGCCCTCGCGGAAGCCGAAGATGTACATCGCCACCCCGAGCGGGCGGGTCAGGTAGAGCGGGATCCCGATCGAGCCGCCGACCTCGAGGCCGAGCGACTTGTTCATGATCGCGTAGGGGCCGCCCGCGCCGATCCGGGTGTTGGTGGCGATCGACGAGAGCGAGAGGCCGGTGCAGAAGGTGATCAGGATCCCGAGGCCGAGGATCAGGAGGGCGCCGCCGAGGCCGGCGTTGCCGACCACCCAGCCGATCCGGACGTACATGATCACGCCGAGGATCGTCAGCAGGGTCGGCGTGAAGACGCCGGTGAAGGTGCCGAAGCGGGTCGTCAGCGCGGCGCCGGACTCCGCCTCGCTCGCGCGCCCTGGCTGACCATCTCCGACTTCGGCTCCGACTTTGGCTCCGACTTCGGCTCCGACTTCGGCTTCGGTCACCGGCCTCCCCTGCGCTCGCTCCGAGCGGCGGCCCGAGGGCCGCGCCGCCGCTCAGCGTACCACGCTCTCTCGCCGCGGGGCGGCGCGGGGCGCCGCGGGGATTGCCAGCGGTGAGGCGATCGCGCGATGATTCGCGGTGATGGGCGCAGCTCGCGGTCGATCTCATCGGGGCGCGCCCCTGCGCGCATCCCTTTCGCTCGCGCTCGCGCTCGCGCTGACGATCACCTCCGGGTGCGGCGACGACGGCCAGGCGAGCGCGTCGTCGACGGGCGCCACCGAGGCGGAGAGCGACGCGAGCGGCGGCGCGACCGAGACCGGCGCGTCGGCGACCAGCGGCGCGAGCCAGGGCTCGGCGACCGAGGGCTCCACGACCGACACCTCGACCACCGGCGGCGAGCTCGACCTCCTCGAGGAGCTGCGGATGATCGAGGGGATGGAGGCCGACGAGCTCGATCCGCCGGCGCCCGGCGTCCGCCTCTTCGCGCTCACCTACCGCCAGCCGGCCGATCACGACGACCCGGGGGGCCTCACCTTCGACCAGCGCCTCACCCTCCGCCACGTCGACCGCGACGCGCCGATGGTCCTCTCGACCAGCGGCTACGGCCTCTCCAACCGGCAATCGGTGGCCGAGCCGACCGCCCTCTTCGGGGCCAACCAAGTCAACGTCGAGCAGCGCTTCTTCGGGCCCTCGCGCCCCGAGCCGGCGGATTGGACGCTGCTGACGATCGAAGAGGCGGCCAGCGATCACCACCGGATCGTCGACGCGCTCAAGACGATCTACGGCGGCCGCTGGCTGGCGACCGGCGCGTCGAAGGGCGGGATGACCTCGGTCTACCACCGCCGCTTCTACCCCGACGACGTCGACGCGACCCTCGCCTACGTCGCCCCCCACAACCTCGCCGAGCTCGACCCCCGCTACGGGCCCTACATCGACGCGATCCCCGGGCCGGCGGCCTGCCAGGACGCGCTCCGCGGGGTCCAGGCGGCGATCCTCGGCGACGCCCGCGACGAGGTCACGAAGATGGTCCTTCAGATCGTCGAGGCCGGCGACGCGACCTTCGACGTCCTCGGCGTCGACCGGGTCGTCGAGTTCGGGGCGATCGAGCTCCGCTTCGTCTTCTGGCAGTACGGCGGCGAGGGCGATTGCCCGGAGGTGCCGGGCCCGGGGGCGAGCGCGCAGGAGCTCTTCGCCTTCGTCGACGCGATCATCGACTGGACCTTCTTCGGCGACGAGGTGATCGACTACTTCACCCCCTACTACTACCAGGCGGCGACCGAGCTCGGCGCCCCCGACATGCCCGAGGAGCACCTCGGCGGGCTCCGCCAATTCCCCGACGAGGACGTCCCGGCGCTCTACCTCGACCCTGACCTTCCGGTCAGCTTCGACGCGAGCGCGATGGCCGGCGTGTCGAGCTGGCTCGACGGCGCGGGCGAGCGCGTCCTCTTCATCTACGGCGGCCGCGACCCGTGGACGGCCGCCGCCTTCGACCCCGGCGGGGCGATCGACACCCACCTCTACGTGGTCCCCGAGGGCAACCACGGCTCGAAGATCGTCGACCTCCCCGCCGCCGACCAGGCCGAGGCGATGGCGATCCTCGGCGCCTGGCTCGAGGTCGACGCCGACGTCGAGGAGGGCGTCGCTCGCGTCCGCGCCCGCGCCCTCGACGAGGACCCGCCGGTCCGGCGGCCGCTCCCCTGAGCTGAGTCCATGCGCCTCGATCCCCACGCGCCCCCGCTCCTCGTCCTCCTCGCGGGGGCGCTCGGCTGCTTCGTCGACGCCCCGATCGGGTCGACCTCGACGGGCTCGGCGGCGGCGACCTCGTCGACCGGCGCGTCGACCTCGAGCGACGCGAGCTCGTCGGGCGGGGGCGCGAGCGCTTCGAGCGAGGGCGCTTCGAGCGGGGGCGCGAGCGAGGGCTCGACCGCCACCAGCGAGCCCCCCGCGGTCTGCGGCGACGGGATCCAGGGCCCCGGCGAGGCCTGCGACGACGGCAACCTCTCGGACCTCGACGCCTGCCTCTCGACCTGCGCGATCGCCAGCTGCGAGGACGGGGTGCGCTCGCAGGACGAGAGCGACGTCGACTGCGGCGGCGTCTGTCCGCCCTGCGGCCTCTGCGGCGCGTGCAGCCGCGACGCCGAGTGCGAGGTCGGGCGCTGCGCGGCCGAGGGCCGCTGCGTCTTCGAATTCGAGGTGACGATCGACTACCTCGAGAACTGCATGGAGCCGGACGACCCGCCCGCCTGGGTCGAGGTCGACGTCCCCGCCGGCCTCTACCTCGCGACCGCGCTCGAGAGCGCGGCCAGCGTGTGGAGCCCGCCCTACACCCCGCCGGATCGCGGCTGGGGCTGGCGGGCGCCCTGCGTCGGCGTCACCTTCGCGGCGATGCGGACGCCCCCGAGCACCTACTACGCGACCGAGGCCGAGGCCTTCGCCGCCCTCCTCGCCCCGAGCGAGGCCTTTGAGCACGGCGGCGGCGTCCTGGCATGTGGCCTCGAGGACAGCGCCTGCGTCGACAACCAGGGGGCGGTCGCCTTCAGCGCGCGCTCCCTCTGCGATCCCTGAGCGCAATCTCCGCGCCTCTCCGCGGGCGCCGCCGCGACGCGAAGCCCGACCCGGGGCTATCGACGCGGGGCCCGGCGCGGTACCCTCGCGTTGATGTCAGATCGCCCCAGGCTCACCAGACGGGGTCTCCTCCGCGGCTTCGGGACAGCGACGGTGATCGCCGGCTGCGCGACGCCGAAGGCCGAGGAGACGACCGGCGAGGTCCAGGCGCCGCCCACCGATCTGCCGGCGGACGCCAGCGCGATCGGCCCCGGCCCCGCCCCCTCACCCTCCAGATCAACGGCCAGGCGCGCGCCCTCGAGGTCGCGCCGAACACCACGCTCCTCGCCGCCCTCCGCGATCACCTCAAGCTCACGGGGACCAAGGAGGTCTGCGACCGCGGCGCCTGCGGGGCCTGCATGGTCCTGGTCGACGGCGTCCCGCTCAACGCCTGCATGATGCTCGCCCACGACGCCGAGGGCCGGGCGATCACCACGGTCGAGGGCCTGGCGAGCGCCGGCAAGCTGAGCGCGATCCAGGAGGCCTTCATCGCCCACGACGCCGCCCAGTGCGGCTACTGCACCTCGGGGATGCTGATCTCGGCGAGCGCGCTCCTCCGCTCCAGCGCCCCAAGGACCAGGCGTCGATCACCCGGGCGCTCGCCGGCAACCTCTGCCGCTGCGGCTCCTATCACCATATCGTCGCCGCGATCGAGGACGTCGCCGGCGGCGCGAAGGGAGGCGCGTAGATGCCCGAGACGACGACCTACACCCTCCGCCTCGGCCTCGAGGGCGAGCTCCACGACGTCAAGGTCGAGGTCCCGAAGGGCGAGCCGAAGCCCTGGGACGGCGCGGTCAAGCTCAAGATCGTCGGCCGCGCGACCCCGCGGATCGACGGCCCCCGCAAGGTCAACGGCGAGGCGACCTTCACCCACGACGTCCGCCTCCCCGACATGCTCCACGCCGCGATCCTCCGCTCGCCCCACCCGGCGGCGACGATCGAGCACATCGACGTCACGCCGGCGCTCAAGCGGCCGGGGGTGAAGGCGGCGATCGCCCTGGCCAAGGTCGGCGGCCGGGTCCGCTTCGCCGGCGCCGACGTGGCGGCCGTCGCCGCCAGCACCCGCGCCGAGGCCCGCGACGCGCTCGCGGCGATCGAGGTCCGCTACAAGGTCGAGCCCTTCGTCGTCGACCTCCACGAGGCGATGCAGCCCGGCGCGCCCCAGGTCCACGAGGGTGAGGTCAAGGAGCGCCGCACCGAGGGCGATGAGCCGAGCGAGGGCGGCGACGCCCGCCGCCAGGGGAACGTGCGGATGAACCCCTCGCTCTCCAAGGGCAACACCGGCAAGGGCCTGCGGATGGCCAAGGTCACCCACGAGGCGACCTACGCGACCCAGGTCCACACCCACTCCGCGCTCGAGACCCACAGCGTCGTCATCCGCTGGGATGGCCCAAAGAGCATGACCGCCTGGTGCTCGACCCAGGGGATCTTCTCGGTCCGCGACGAGCTCGCGAACATCTTCGATCTCAAGCCCGCCGACGTCCGGGTGATCTGCGAGCACATGGGCGGGGGTTTTGGGGCGAAGTTCGGGGCCTCGGCCCCGGGCTCGCGGATGGGCTGGGCCGCCGGCGAGCTCGCGCGGCAGACCAAGCGGCCGGTCTCGCTCCTCCTCGACCGCCACGAGGAGCACGTCTGCACCGGCAACCGCCCGAGCTCGAGCCAGCGGGTCACCCTCGGCGCCGACGCCAGCGGCAAGCTCACGGCGATCCACGTGGTCGCCCACGGCTCCGCCGGGGTCGCCACCGGGGCCGGCGTCGGCAACAACGCCTTCGGGATCTACACCCGCTGCCCGCACATCAAGGTCGAGAGCCACGACGTCTTCACCAACGCCGGGCCGGGGACCGCCTTTCGGGCGCCGGGCCACCCCCAGGGCGCCTTCGCGCTCGAGCTCGCGCTCGACGAGCTGGCGGCCAAGGTGGGGGTCGATCCGCTGGCGCTCCGCCTCGATCACGTCGAGCACCCGATCCGCCGCCGCCAGCTCGAGATCGGCCGCGATCGCTTCCGCTGGGCCGAGCGCCGCCGCGAAGCCGACGCCCGCCGGGCCCGCGGCGCCCGCGTCCTCCACGGGGTCGGCGTCGCCTCCTCGATCTGGGGCGACTACGGCCGCAAGGGCGCGGCGGTGGTCACCGTCAGCGTCGACCGGGCGGGCGCGATCGAGGTCCGCAACGGGGTCCAGGACATCGGCGGCGGGATCACCACGGTCCTCGGGATGGTCGTCGCCGAGGTCCTCGGCCGGCCCCTCGCCGAGGTGCGGGTGCTCGTCGGCGAGAGCACGCTCGGCGCGTCGGTCGGCTCCGGCGGCTCGCAGACCACCTCGTCGGTGGCGCCGGCCGCCCGCAACGCCGCCGAGGCGGTCAAGGGCCAGCTCGCCGAGCTCGCCGCCCGCCTCCTCGATCGCAAGAGCGCGGGCGAGATCACCTGGGGCGAGGACGGCAGCGCCCGCGCCGGCTCGAAGAGCCTGAGCTTCGCCGAGCTCTGCAAGAAGATCGACGGCGAGGCGATCGTCGCGACCGCGACCCGGCCGGAGACCTACTCTTCCTATCCGATGCGCCACCCCGGCGGGCCCTTCTACCAGATCGCCGGGGTGCAATTCGCGGCGGTGACGGTCGACACCTGGACCGGCGTGGTCAAGGTGCCGGAGATCGTCGCGGTCCATGAGTGCGGCCGGGTCCACAACCCGCTGACCACCCGCTCGCAGATAAACGGCGGGATCATGCTCGGGGTCGGCTACGCGCTGATGGAGGAGCGGATCCTGGATCGCGGGAGCGGCCGGATGCTCAACCCCAACCTCGAGAGCTACAAGATCGCCGGCGCCCGCGACCTCCCGGCGGTCGACATCATCCTCACCGAGGTCCACACCGGGGCCAACTCGACCGGGGCGATCGGCATCGGCGAGCCGGCGACGATCCCGACCGCCGCGGCGATCGCCTGCGCGATCCACCACGCGATCAAGCGGCCGATCCGGACCCTGCCGATCACCCCCGACGCGGTCCTCGCCGCCCTCCAGGGAGGCGCCTGATGAAGCCCTTCACCCTGATCCGCCCCAGCACCCTCACCGCCGCCCGCGATCGGGTGGGCGGCGCCCCCGACAAGCGGGTCCTCCGGGCCGGCGGGATCGACCTCATCGATCTCCTCAAGGAGGGGATCGCCGGACCCGACGAGCTCGTCGACCTCAAGGCGATCAAGGGCGCCGACGCCGAGGCGATGCGCGCCCTGGCCGCGGAGGGCGGCGGCTGGTCGATCGGCGCCCTCGTCACCCTCGCGCAGATCGCCGAGAGCGGCCTCGGCGACGCCCACGCGGTCCTCCGCGAGGCCGCCGGGTCGGCCGCGACCCCGGGGATCCGGGCGGCGGCGACGATCGGCGGCAACCTCCTCCAGCGGCCGCGCTGCTGGTACTTCCGCCACCAGGGCCTCGTCTGCCTCAAGAAGGGCGGCGACGCCTGCCTCGCCGATGGCGGTGAGAACCGCTCCCACGCGATCCTCGGCGGCGGCCCCTGCTTCATCGTCCACCCGTCGACGCTCGCGGTCGCGCTCGTCGCCCTCGCGGCCGAGCTCGAGATCGTCGGCGACGCCGGCACCCGCACCTCGCCGATCGACAAGCTCTTCGCGCTCCCGCGGGTGAGCCCGATGAGCGAGCACACCCTCGCCGCCGGCGAGGTGATCCGCCGGATCCGCCTGCCGGCCGGCGCCGCCGGTCAGCGCTCGGTCTACGAGGTCGCCAAGGCCCGCCAGTCCTTCGACTGGCCGCTCGCCGAGGTCGCGGCCAGCGTCGTCCTCGAGGGCGGGACGATCAAGTCGGCGCGGATCGGCCTCGGCCACGTCGCGCCGGTCCCCTGGCGGGCGGTGCAGCTCGAGGAGGCGCTCGCCGGCCAGACCCCGAGCGCCGAGCTCTTCGCCCGGGTCGCGCCGCTGGCGACCGCGGGCGCCCGCGCGCTCGGCCAGAACGCCTACAAGATCCCGCTCACCCAGGGCCTGGTCCGCTCGGCCCTCCACCGCGCCTGCGGGATCGCCGTCCCCGACTAGGAGCCGAAGGACAGGACACGACACCATGAGCCTCCACCTCAAGGTCATCGATCGCAGCCGCCCGGTCTGCCGCCACCTCCGGACCAAGGCGATGCACGTCTACGGCCCCGAGACCGGCGACGCCTTCGTCTCGAGCCGATCGAGCAACTACCAGTGCCTGCGCACCCAGCAGGTCACCGGGCCCGACGATCGCCTCTGCGTCCCGGAGTCCTGCACCCCGAGCCGCGAGTGCTTCGCGGCCCGCTGAGCGAGCGCGCGGAGCCGACGATGACGCCGCACGCCCACGCCGCAACCTCCGCCCGCGGCGGCTCGGCGCGCTCGCCTCGGCGCTCGCCGGGGCCGCGCTCCTCCTCGCGCCCGCGCTCGCACGCGCCGATCGAGCGCCGCTCCCCGAGGACCTGAAGGCGCGCCCCGAGGCCCCGCCCGAGCCCCCCGCGCCGCCGCCCGGCGGCGAGGATCCGCCGGAGATGATCGCCCCGCCCGGCGGCCCCCTGCCCGCGCCGGTCGCCGCCGGCGTCCAGACCGACCTGACTGAAAAGCCAGATCCCGAGATCGACCTCGCCAGGGTCGAGCGGAGCGGCAGCGCGACCTCGACGGTCGCCGCCCTCGGCCTCGGCCTCCTCGCCCTGGTGCTGATCGCCCTGGTGATCATCCGCGCGCGCCGACGCGCCTGAGGGAGCGCCCGACGATGAGCGACGCGACCGCGATCCCACGCCCCGCCCTCGTCGATCGCCTCCCCTGGCGGCGCCGGGCCGCCCGCCGCAGGGTCTGCGCCGAGGTGATGGACGAGGCCGCCTGCGAGCGCCTCCACGCCGCGAAGGTCGAGCGGATCGCCCGCCAGCTCCGCGAGTACAGCGGCCCCGGGCCGGTCTCGCTGCGCAAGCGGGCGGTCGCCCACCAGGTCCCGAAGCGCGGCGACCTCCGCCGGAGCGACGACAAGATCGACGTCTCCGACCTCACCGCGATCCTCAAGATCGACCCCGAGCGGCGGATCTGCGTCGCCGAGTCCGGGGTCACCTTCGTCGACCTTGTGGCCGCGACCCTGCGCCACGGCCTGGTGCCGATCGTCGTCCCCGAGCTCAAGACGATCACCATCGGTGGGGCGGTCGCCGGCTGCTCGATCGAGTCGATGTCGTACCGCTTCGGCGGCTTCCACGACACCTGCCTCGAGTACGAGGTGATCACCGCGACCGGCGAGGTCCTAGTCTGCACCCCGGAGAACGAGAACGCGCTGATCTTCCAGATGGCCCACGGCGCCTTCGGGACCCTCGGGATCATCGCCCGCCTGACCTTCCGGCTGATCCCGGCGAAGCGCTTCGTCAAGATCACCTACGAGAAGCACGGCTCCTACGAGGCCTACATGGCGGCGATCCAGCGCCACTTCGAGGCCCAGGACGTCGACTTCATGGACGGGATCATCCACGCGCCCGACGAGTGCGTGCTCTCCCTCGGAAACTTCGTCGACGAGGCGCCCTACACCTCGAACTACCAGTGGGTGAAGATCTACTACGAGAGCACCCGGCGGCGCCGCGAGGACTACCTGGGGACCGCCGACTACTTCTTCCGCTACAACCGCGGGGTCACCAACGTCCGCCCGCGCTCGCTGCCGGCGCGGATCCTCTTCGGGCGCCTCCTCGACTCGACCCGGGTGCTGCAGATCGCCGAGAAGCTCAACTGGATCCTGCCGGCCGAGCAGCCACCGATCACCCTCGACGTCTTCCTGCCGATCTCGCGGGCGCCGAAATTCCTCCGCTGGTACGCCGAGGAGTTCGGCTTCTTCCCGCTCTGGTGCGTCCCCTACCGCCGGGTCCGCGACTACGAGTGGATCGCCGATCGCTGGTTTGAGGGGATGGAGGACCGCCTCTTCGTCGACCTGGCGATCTACGGCATGCGCCAGCGCGGCGACAAGAACTACCACCGGGTGATGGAGAAGGGCCTCGAGGCCCACGGCGGGATCAAGACCCTGATCTCCCACAACTACTACGAGGAGGAGGAGTTCTGGACGATCTGGAACCGCCCGAACTATCAGGCGGCGAAGGCTCGCATGGACCCGCGGAACCTCTTTCGCGACCTCTACACCAAGACCTGCCGGGCGGCCCGCGGGGTTCGCTAGCGAGGGCGGCGCGTTGTGACGAAGATCGATCCAAGATACTCTCCTCCGGAAGCCCCTCCATGATCGACCGCGTCTCCTTCCGCAACTTCAAGTGCCTGCGAGCGGTCGACCTCAACTTCGGGCGGATGACCGTGCTGGTGGGGGCGAATGGGTCCGGCAAGAGCAGCGTGCTCGCTGGGATACACCTGCTCTCTCAGATCGGCGCTCGCGTGGACGATCCATTCGAGGAGAGCTATCCGCGCCTACGTCGGCTATTCGGGGGTCAGCGATCCGCGCCGACTCGCGCGTCCGGGCGACACGATCCACCTGACCATGCAGGAAGAGGAGGCTGACGAGCTCAGTCTCACCGTCGAGATCGACCCCATTCTCGAAGAAGACATTCCGCCCAATATCCGCTTCAGCTTCAGCGTGGACGGTCCGCAGGGCCGACGGCAAGGCAAGGCACCCGAAGAATTCGACCCAAATGTTCTCCGCACCGTCGCGGCGCAACCCCTCAACGACCCCCGCTTCCGCCGCTTCGCCTCCGTCGTCTACCTCCACCTCGACGCCGCCCTCATGGCCCAGCCCTCCCCGGTCATCGACGAGGAGCCCCAGATGCGCTTCGACGGTCGGGGCCTCGCCTCGACCCTCGCCTGGTTGGCCGGCCGCGAGCCTGACACCCTCGCGGCGATCGCCCAGGACCTCGCCCGCGTGGTCCCCGGAGTCCGCCGGATCCTCACCGATCGCAAGACGATCCGCGAGACCGTCAACGAGGCCATCGAGGTCGAGGGGCAGAAGATCTGGCGGCCCGTGCAGTGCAGCGGAAGCTCCCCGCCGATCGCTTCCTCATCGAGTTCGACCACGGTCCCCCGTCCCCGCCGATCTCCTCAGCGAGGGCACCGTCCTCGCGCTCGGCCTCCTCACCAAGCTCCGCGAGCCCCGTCGCCCACGCCTGGTCCTCCTCGATGACATCGAACGCGGCCTCCATATCGGCGCCCAGGTGGAGCTCGTGAAGGTGCTCAAGGCCCTCCTCGAGCGCGAGAGTGATCTTCAGATCATTTGCTCCACCCACTCCCCTACCTCCTTGATCTCTTCGAGCCCGGCGACGTCCTCATCCTCGCGCTCGATGAGGACCGGGCCACCCACGCCCAACCGTTGACCGCGCACCCTGAGTTTGAGCGGTGGCGCTACGGCGTCCAGACCGGCGAGCTCTACGCCGCCCTCGGGAGCGCCTGGGTGCCGAAGCTCTCCGCCCGCGAGTCCCCATGACCGTGAGGATCGGCGTCGCGTGTGAAGATCGCGGCCACTTCCGGGTCTGCACCCATTTGATCGACGGCGCGCTCCTGCGAGCGTTCTCGTGGCTCGACGGGGTCCTGGAGTACAACCGAGCGTGGTGTGGTATCGACGAAGGTACGAGCTGGTACAAGTACGATCGCGATGACGCTCGCGCCCTCCCCGCGATCACCCTCGCGGGAACGCGCGTCCACCGGCACGGATTTGTCGCCGGCGAGCCCCTCAAGGCCGAATCACGCATGTTGCGCAGCATCCTCCTACTCTTCTGCCGCAGCGATCCCCGCCCCGACGCCGTCCTCCTCGTGCGAGACCTCGACGGCTACCCGGAGCGGCGCGATGGCATCACCCAGGTCCGCGACGGCTACCAATGGCCTTTTCCGATCGTCACTGCCACGCCGCAGCCGGAGATCGAGGCGTGGGGAGATCGCCTGCTTCTGAACCATTTGCGGAGATCGCCGCAACGGTTCAGGAGGATCTCAAACTCAACTTCAATCCCTTCACGGAGTTCAACCGCCTCACGTCCCAGCCGAGGGACGCGAAGACCGACGCGAAGCGAACTCTGGCTGCCCTCAAGCGCAGCGCCGGCCTCGACGACCGTGACAACCTCGAGCTCGGCACGCCCCACGGGCCCCCGACAACGAGCTGAGCGCCTTCCTCACCGAGATCGAGCGCGACATCGTGCCGCTCTTCGGGCGGCCGTCGTGAGCTCATGAAGTGCTAGAGCCCTCGGGCGTCGTCAAGCGGCGAGAGGAGTCTAGAAGGACCGAGCGCCGCCGTTCTTGCGCGCTCCCCAGGGCGTTCGGTCGCCGTCGCTTCGCTCGCGCATGCGCGCCGAGGCGGGCATGCTCCCCGGCGAGCGCGCGAGGAGAGCGCGCCCAGGAGACCACGGATGGCCACCGCGACCCCTTCCCCCCTGCGCCTGATCCCCCACCTCATCGTCCGCGGCGCGCCCGCGGCGATCGACTTCTACAAGCGGGCCTTCGACGCGATCGAGCTCAGCCGGATCCCCGCGCCCGACGGCTCGATCGCCCACGCCGTCATCCAGATCGGCGACGCGCAGCTCTTCCTCGCCGATGAGGGCGCGGTCGGCCCGACCCGATCGCCGGCGAGCCTCGGCGCCGCGACCTCGAGCATCATGCTCTACGTCGCCGACGCCGACGCCGTCTACGCGCGGGCCCTCGCGGCCGGCGCAGAGCCCCTCGCGCCGCTCGCGGACATGATCTGGGGCGACCGCTGGGGGATGGTCCGCGATCCCTTCGGCCACGTCTGGCAGATCGCCACCCACGTCGAGGACGTCTCGCCGGCCGAGATGGAGCGGCGGATGCGAGCGCTCGGCGGGCCGGCCTGAGGAGGCGCGCTACGACATCCGGTGATGGCCGCTCTCTTCGGGCGGCCATCGTAGGCCGCGATACCGCGCGCGTCTGCGCGAAGAATCCCCCGCCGTCCCTCGATCCGCCTGGTAGGATCTCATGAGATGAGCCATCTCGCAGGCAAACCGATGACCTTCGTCGAGGCTGCCCGGGCCGTTCTCGCCGACGCCGAGGGGCCGCTCCACTACCGTGAAATCACCCGACGAGCGCTCGATAGAAACCTGCTCGTCAGCTCTGGGAAGACGCCCGAAGAGACCCTAAATGCTCGTCTCTGTGTCGATCTGAAGCAACATGGCGATGCCAGCGAGTTCATTCGCACTGCGCCCGGCCTATTCGCTCTTCGAGTGAAGTCCGCGCCCCACGACAGCGCCGTCGCAGGCGACGAGCATCGCACGGACGACGCCCAGGTACGGGTCCCGTTTTTTCCGAACTACGACGAGGTACGCGCGGTTCTCCCCGTTTGGGCAGGTCTCAAACCCGAGCGTGTCACGAGACTTCACCGCGCGATCATGAGTCTCACTGGGAATCCGAAGGAGACCGTCGACTGGTCGGAGCCCGACGACTGGATTCCGAAACGCCTCGAAGGGGAGAACCGAGAGCTTGCGCTCCACATGTGGCAGCGCTCAAAGCGCTCCGTGAACCCTCGCTACATGGCCGGTCACTGGCTCCTCGCACGAACCTATGAGCTTCTTGATGCGAGGGACGGGAAGCTCGACTGGACCGAGCGAGGGCGTGACTTCGTCGCCAACCCAAGCGGAGATACGGTCCGTTGGATCGATGACCGGGAGGGCCTCCTCCAATTGCTCTCGCTCCTCGCCGATCGCGGTCAGGCGCAAACGTCCGAGATCTGGGAGCCCTGGCGCTCATTCCTCGACGAGGTGAGCAACGTACGGAGCGACTCGTATGCGCGCGCAATGCTCTACGATCGGATCCGCAACCTCCTCGCGCGCGGCCTTGCAGCCCGCTCGGGGAGGGTGATGAGCGCCACTCCGGATGGCCTCGACTGGCTCCGCGCCGGCGGCCAAGAGCCGTCGCAGGGCACCCCGAGCGAGCACTTCGACATCCAATCGCTCGCCCAGCAGCAGCGAGCCCACGTCCGGACGGCGCTCATCGAGACGCTCCGCGAGATGAACCCGATCGCCTTTGAGCATACCGTGGCAGCGCTTCTCAATGCGATGGGCTATGACAACGTTCAGGTGACTGCCCCCTCAAATGACAAGGGAGTCGACGTTGTAGCCAACATCAAGCTCGGCATCAGCTCGGTCCGCGAGGTGATTCAGGTCAAGCGCCAGAAGTCGAACATCGGTCGACCAGTCCTGGACGCCCTCCGCGGTTCACTTCACCGCTTCCATGGCGTGCGCGGCACGATCATAACAACCGGAGGCTTCACTCAGGGCACGGTCAAGGCCGCCTTCGAGCCCGGAGCCGCGCCGATCACCCTGATCGACGGAGAGGCGCTCGTGGACCTTCTTATGGAGCACAACATCGGCGTTCGTCGGCGCCCTATCGTGCTCTTCGAACTCGATCCGGCGGGGCTCGGCACGATCACCGGGAGCGCCCAGGACAATGAAGGCATAGACTGAGCGGCCGCCCGCCTAGAGCTTGAAGGTATGGACGGTCGAGCCGCCCTTCTTCGAGCGCGGCAGCCGCATGCGATTGACGATCCCCGCCGCGCAGATGCCGAGCTTCGAGCCGGCGTTGACCGGCGTCGCCTTCACCCGGCCCGAGGGGTCGACCTCGACCCGCACCTTGATCGTCAGGCCGACCGGCGCGAAGAGGCCGGTGGTCTGGCCGCACTGCTTCGACACCCGCGAGCGGACGCCGCTGAGCTTTGAGCGGATCGTCGCGTCGTCGAGGACGTCGGGGATCGTCGCCGGCTCGCCGCCGCCGACCGCGGCCTCGCCCCCGTCCGAGGGGTCGAGCGCGTCGCCCTCCGAGGGATCCAGCGCGTCGCCCTCCGAGGGGTCGAGCGCCGCGCCCTCCGACGGATCCAGCGCTGCGCCCTCCGAGGGATCCAGCGCCGCGCCCTCCGACGGATCCAGCGCCGCGCCCTCCGAGGGATCGACGGCCCCCGCGGTCAGCTCGCCGACGGTCGGCGGGGTCCCGCTCGGATCGCCAGCCTCCGGACCGGCCTCAGCGGGCCCCTCGGAGGTCTTCTCCGGGGTCTTCTCCGGACCTGCGCCCGCGACCTTGCCCGCGCCCGCGCCGCGCTCGGCGACCTGGGTCGGCTTCACCGGCTCGCCCCCCGGGCGGATGATCACAAAGAAGACAAGGGCGGCGACCGCGAGGATGACCCCGCCGATCACCATCCGGCTCATCGACGCCTCGCCGCCGCTCGCCTGCGGCGTCGGCAGGACCGTCGCCGGGGCCGCCTCCTCGACGGGCGCAGTCTCGGTCGGGGTGTCGGCGACCGCCTTGAGCATCGCCGCGGTCCGACGCGCGACCGCCTCGACCTTCTCCTCCTCGCTCAGGTCCTCGTCGGTGAGCGGGCTGATCGGCGGCTCGTCGCGGGGCTCCTCCTCGGCGTCGCCCGCCCGCTCGGCGAGCTCCACCATGCTCTCCTCGTCGTCGCCCCAGAGGGCGGCGTCGACGGCGGAGAGGAGGGTCTTCGCCCGCGCGACCTCGTGCTGCCGGGCCTCGGCGGCCGCCAGCTCGCGGGCGAGCTCGCCGACGTCGGCGTGGCGCTGCGCCGGGTCCTTCTCGAGGGCCTTGAGGATCACCGCCTCGATCCCGTCGGGGAGCTCGACCCCGGAGGCGACCTGGGCGCGGAGGCTCGGCGGCTCGTCGTAGAGGTGCTTCTTGAGGAGGCCGATGAGGCTCTCGCCGAGGAAGGGCGGCTTGCCGACCAGGACCTCGTAGAGGAGGATCCCGGCGGCGTAGACGTCGCTGTGCTCGTCGGGGAGGTTGCCGCTGACGACCTCGGGGGCCATGTACTCGGCCGAGCCGAGGAGCCCCTCGGGGGTGACCGCGAGGTTGCCGTCGGGCCGCCGGTAGTGGGTCGAGAGCGGGGTCAGGCCGACGTTGGTGAGCTTCACCGAGGGCTCGCCGTCGACCTCGCCGACGACGTAGACGTTCTCGGGGTGGATGGTCCGATGGACATGTCCCTTGTCGCGGAGGGCGAGGGTCACCTCGAGGACCTGGCGGACGATCGAGGTCGCCTTCTCCCAGGCGAGCGGCCCCTCGTTGGCGAGGAGGGACGCGAGGCTCGAGCCGGCGAGGCGCTCGAGGGCGACGTAGGAGAGGCCGTCGCGGGTGGTGCCGACGTCGATGACCTCGACCACCTTCGGGTGGGGGAGGCGGGCCATCTCGCGGGCCTCGCGGCGGAAGAGCGCGGCCCGCTCCTCGCTCGGCGGGTAGTCAGGGCCGAGGAGCTTGATCACCAGCGGCTCGCCGGTGACGATCTGCTCGGCGAGGTAGACCCGGAAGGAGTCGCCGCGGCCGACCGGCTCGGTCAAGCGGTAGGCGCCGCGGATCACCCGGCCGACCAGGCTCCGCGGGTCCTGCCAGCGATCGAGGGGGAAGGGATCGCCGTAGAAGGACTCCGGCGGGTCGCTCTCGTCGGCGATCCAGACCGAGCGGGGGCGCGGGACCAGCTCCTCCTCGAGGGAGATCGAGGCGTCGCCCTCGGCGGCCTCCTCGGCCTCATCCTCTGCGTCCTCGGCCTCCGCGGCCTCGTCGAGGCCCTCGAGCGCCGCGGCCTCCGCGGCCTCGTCGGCCTCCGCGGCCTCGCTCGCCAGCGCCTCCTCGTCGTCGTCATCGACGATCTCGCCGGTGATCGACATCGACGGCTGCCGCGAGCGGCGGCGAGGCGCGTCGTCGTCCTCGTCCTCGTCGGGGGCGTCCTCGTCGAGCGCGTCCTCGTCGAGCTCGCTGACCTCGTCGTCCGCGACCTCGGCGACGGCGCCGCTGCGGCTCGCCGACGCGGCCTCATCCTCATCGGGGATCGCCAGGAGCTCGGCGGTCCAGCGGGCGACCCAGCGCCCGCTCTCGGTCGCCCGCCCCTTCGGCGCGTCGTCCTCGACCTCGTCGGCGATCTCGCCGACCGCGGACGCACTCGCGCTCGCCGCCTCGTCCTCGTCCTCGTCGGCGATCTCGCCGAGCGCGGACGCAGCCGCGCTCGCCGCCTCGTCGCTGCTCGCGTTGGCGGCCGCGCTCGCCTCGTCAGCCCGCGCCTCGTCGCCGACGGGCCCGAGGGTGAGGAGCTCATCATCATCGGCGCTCCGCGCCTCGTGGTCGGGGCCCAGGCGGAGCTCCTCGTCGTCGTCGCCAGCTTCGTCGTCGCCGAGCGAGCCCGCGACCACCGCGCTCGGCGGCGGCGGCGGGAGCTCGAGCTCGTCGTCGTCGTCGTCCTCGTCGTCGACGTCGACCGCGATCGCGGTGCCGAGGCGGAGGCGCCAGTCGGATGAGGATCCGAGGGTCTCGTCGGCGACGGTCTCGTGGAAGAACTCCGGGCGATCGTCCTTCTCGTCCCAGACGTGGAAGCTCGCGCCCGAGCGATCGGGCGGCGGCGGCAAGCTGCCGCTCCCGCTCTCGTCGGCGAGCTCGATCGCCGGCCGCGCGGTGTCGACGACCTCGGCGAGGGCGTCGCTGACCGCGTTGTGGATCTCGCCCTGCTCGCCGACCGGGACCGAGAAGGCGGCCCAGTTCTCGAGGAAGGAGCGGCGCGGCGCCTTGCCCTCGACGGTCAGGCGACGGGCCGCCTGGCCCACGTCGTTGACCGGCTCAGGGGCCTTCGTCGCCGCCTCGTCACTCGAGGTCTCATCCGCCGCGGCGGTGCTGTCCTTGTCGTGATTCATGGCCAACCGGGCCCGAGGCGATGCCTCTCAACAACGCCAGGAAACGATCGCACAGGGGCGTGGACGCGGTCAAACGCGATCCGCCGTCGGCGCGGCGAACGCGGACGGGGTGTGGAGAGACCCCGCGATCGATCCAACGAGCGGGGGATCTTGACCCCGCATCACGGGTCAAGGACCTGCGGACGAGCTTGTCCCACCCCCGATCGTTCTGGGGCCCGGCTTCGGGCCCTACTTCGGGGACCTACTTCGGGGACCTACTTCGGGGACCTACTTCGGGGACCTACTTCAGGCCCTACTTTGGGCCCTCCTTCGGACCCTTCTGGGCGCCCTTCTTCGCCGTCCCCTTCGGGGCCGACGCCTCGCCGCTTTGGCGGGCAATCTCCTCGAGCTCGGCGATCCGGATCTCGAGCTTCGCCGCCGACTCCCCCTCCGGGACCCGCCCGACGTACTCGCGGAAGAGGAGGGCGGCCCGCCCCGCCTGCCCGGGGAGCTGACCGCGGAGGACCGCCTCGTCGTGGAGGTAGCGGACCTCGGTGGGGTCGAGCTCGAAGGCCCGGCGGAGGACATCCGCCGCGTCCGCCTCGCGGCCGTTGATCCCCTGGAGGGCGCCCGCGAGGAGGGCGTAGTCCGCGGCGTCGGTCGCCCCGTGATCGATCCGCCGCTGGTAGGCGAGCGCCGCCTCGTCGAACATCGCCAGCTGCATCAGGGCGTCGCCGAGCTCGCGGTAGAGGGCCGCGTCGGCGCCCGCGTCCTCGGCCCGCGCCGCCTCGCCGAGGAAGTAGCGGCACTCCGCCCGACGGGTGTCGACGTCGAGGAGGAGGATCCCCAGGCGGGCCTCGCAGAGGACGCTCGCCGGCACCTTGTTGGCGCAGGCCCGGAGCGCGATCATCGCTCCGTTGCGGTCGCCGGACTCCGCCAGGCGGGCGGCCTCGTCGAGGATCCGGGCGAGCTCCTCGTCGGTGACCTGGGGCTCGGCGCGGGGCGGCGGCGGCTCGCGGTCGGGGTGACGAATCGGGGTCTTGGGGCGCTCTGCGGTGTCGGCCTTCGGCGGCACGACCACGGTGGGCGCCGGCCCGCCAACCGGGCTCGGCTCCACCGGCTTGGCGCCGCAGGCGATGAGGAGGGCCGCAGCGAGGGCCGCGCTCCGGGCTTCGAGTCCGCGCATGTCGGGGATTATACTCGCGCCGTGCAGCCAGCGAAGACCCCCCGGGCCGAGTCGAGGGAGCCGCTGATCGCGGTCTACCCCGGCTCCTTTGATCCGATCACCCGCGGCCACCTCGAGATCGTCGAGCGGGCGACCCACCTCTTCGACGAGGTGATCGTCGCGGTCGGCCGCCACCCGACCAAGCGGGGCTTCTTCTCGGTCGAGGAGCGCTGCGCCCTCATCGACGCGGCGGTCTCCCACCTCCCGCGGGTGCGGACGGCCTTCTTTGGCGGCCTCGTCGTCGAGTTCTGCCGGGCCCAGGGGGCCCGGGCGATCGTCCGCGGCCTCCGGGCGATCGGCGACTTTGAGCCCGAATTCCAGATGGGGCTGGCGAACCGCGACCTCGCCCCCGAGATCGAGACGATCTTCCTGATCCCCGCCCCGAGCAGATGTACGTCTCGTCGTCGCTGATCCGGGAGATCGCCTCCCACGGCGGCGACTACGAGCGCTACGTCCCCCCGCAGGTCGCCGAGGCGATGCGCGCACGGATGGCCCAGGCGGAGCGATGAGCGACGAGACGCCAGAGACCCGCCTCGCCCGCGGCCCTTCGGAGGAGCCGTGGCGGGGCGACGAGCACCGCCTCCAGGTCAGCGCCGCGGCCGAGGCCGGCCTCGCCCACAAGGACGTCAGCCTCGACCTCTACCGCCAGGGCTTCCGCCGCGGCCTCCGGGTCCGCGACCCGCTCGACGCGGCCCTGGTCCTCCGCGGCCGCACCGTCCTCCGCGAGGAGCAGCTCGCGCCGGCGATCCGCCGGATCTTCACCCACCTCCACCTCGGCGCCTCGACCTACTCGCTGCGGGTCGACGACGGCGAGTTTGAGGTGCGGATCGCCGCCAGCGCGGCCGACGGCGGCTCGGCGAGCCTCGAGGCGATGCGCCGGGCCCTCCTGGTCTTCGTCGTCGGCGGCCTCGGCGGGCTCCTCCTCCTCAAGAGCAGCAGCGCCTTCGCCCTCCTCCTCTGGAGCGCCGGCCTCCTCGCCGGGGCGGCGATCCTCCGCCGCGGGGTCGCCGAGGGGCGCACCCGCCTGGCCGCCCGCCTGGTCGACGAGCTCGCCCAGCTCGCCGAGCGCGAGCAGCTGATCCTGCCGCCGGCCGGGGGTGAGGGTGGTTGATCCCGGGCTCTGCGGCCGCTGCGCGGAGAGCCGCCCGCTGGTCAGCGGCCGCGGCTCGACCTTCTGGCGCTGCGGGGTCCACGACCGCGACCCGCGGGTCCCCAAGTACCCGCCGCTGCCGGTCCGCCGCTGCCCCTTCTTCCGCGCCGGCGATCCCGAGGCCGCGCCGGCGTGAGCGGGCGCGAGCAATCTGAAGGACATGTCCAAAAGGACATGTTCTTCAGATGGCCGCGGCCGCCTCGCCGATCAGCTCAAAGGCCGAGTCGACGTCGATGATCCGCTGCCACTCGACCCCGTCGAGGGGCCGGCTGTAGGCGATCCGGTCGCGGTCCTCGCCGTCGGCCCAGAGCCAGCGATCGCCGGCGGGGTCGCGGCGGTGGGCGAGGATCCCGAGGAAGTAGGCGGTGTCGGCCGCGAGCTCGAGGGGCCGCGCGAATTCGACGTGGTGGACGTGCTCGGCCCCCCGCGCCTGGCCGGCCCGGCGACCCCGCGGCCGCCTGCCGGTCGCCTCCGGGCCGGTCGCCGCGAGGGCGAAGGTCTGCTCGTAGATCACCGCCCCGGGCTCGCCCTGGGGGTCGGCCGCGAGGACCCGCACGGTGAAGTCGCTGATGTTGTCGACCCCCGGCCCCTCGCCGCGCTCGCTCATCCCCCACCAGCGGAGCCCGGCGAGGCGGGCCGGCCGGTCGAGGCGGAAGTCGTCGACGTGCTGGTGATTGCGGGCCGAGCCGCGATCGATGTGGCTGTAGAAGCCGCGGCCGACCGCGCTCGCCTCGGGGCGCGGGCCCTGGCGGTAGAGCGGGCGGGCGGCCCGGGGGGCGCCCTCCGGGGCCGCCTCGGCGCCCTCGCCGGCGACCGCGGCCTCGACGTAGGGCCGGTAGGCCTCCTCCAGGAAGTGCCGCCACACCGCCTCGATCGCCCCGGCGGTCGCCCGATCGACCGCGCCCATGCCGGCGACCTCGAGGTCCACCCGGGCGCCGCCGGGGCGCTCGCTGAAGCGGAGGGTGCAGACCAGCTCGAGCGCCGCGCCGGCGAGGCCGAGGGGCCCGACCATCCGCAGGAGCTCGCCGGGGATCGCCGTGATCACCCGGGCGTGCTCGGCCGCCGCGCCGCGCTCGTCCATCACCTCGTAGAACGCGCCGCCGGCGACCGCCTCCAGGACCAGCGCCCGCGGCGAGGCCGCGAAGGTGTGGTCCCACCAGCGGCCGACGTCGGCGGTGAAGTAGTGATAGGCGCGCTCGGGCGGCGCCGGGACATCGACCGCGAGGGCGAACGAGAAGGTCCGCGCCGCCGGCAGCTCCTCGTCGGCGGCGGCGCTGGCCGCGGCCGCGGGCTCGGGCGGCGTCGCCTCGCCGTCGGAGCGACAGGACGCGAGGGCGAGGGCGAGGGCGAGGGTGAGGGCGAGGTGAGCGCGACCCATCGCCGGCATCCTCATCCGCGCGGACGCCCGCTGTCGACCGCGTGGACGTGAGCCCCCTCCTCGCGGCCCGCGAAACCCCGGGGCTCCGCCGTGTCACCGCCGGCCGCGGGCTGCTAGAGTCCCGGCATGCGTTTTCATGGCGGCCTCTGCGGGGCGACGATCGCCCTCCTGCTCCTCGCGCCCTCGCTCGCTCGCGCCGGCGACGGGCTCCACCCGCGGACGCCGGCCCTCTTTGAGAACCCGCCCTGCATGACGATCGTCAACCGGAGCGTCGATCCGGTCCTCCACTTCGAGTACACGATCCCCTACGAGGACCTGAAGCCGGTCTACAACCCCGACGATCCGGCGACCTGGCATGAGGTCGACGACGGCCGCACCCACCAGTTCTTCGCCTTCTGCCGCGATCACGACCCGCAGAACCCGCTCCCCAACTGGATCACCTGGGCCGACGTCGACAAGGCGGTCGCCAAGGACCTCATCGATCCGATGAACATCCCGGACTCGGACGTCTTCGAGACCAACGCCGACTGGAAGGATTGCTGGTTCCGGATCACCGCCGACGACGATCGCCGCCTCATCACCTTCGCCGAGGCGGCCAAGGGGGTCGACTGGGACACCACCGGCCTGCCGGTCGGCGGCCACGTCGTCGAGGGCTACACCTGGGAGCCGTGGATCAACATCTGGTCATTTCGCACCGGCGTGGTCAAGGTCGTCGACAGCGACGACCTCGCCGCCTCGCCGCCGGCGCTCGCGCTCGAGGACAACCAGGACTACACCTTACGCTGGCGAGGCGCTGCCGATGAGCGGCTGCTACTCGGCGGTCGACGGCGCGACCATCACCGCCTACTGGTCGTTCACCGACATCGACAAGCTCGAGTGGGTCCCCTTCCTGACCGACGAGCCGGTCGACGGCGACCTCTTCGAAGTGGTCTTTGACCCGCCGATCGAGACCACCGGCGAGACGGTGATGATCCGGGTCGACATCACCGATCCGATGGACCGGCAGGCGACCACCTACGCCAATTTCACGGTCACGGTGATCGAGGGCGGCGGCTCCGACTCGGACTCCTGCGGCGAGTCGAGCTTCATCTCCAACCCGGACTGCGAGACCACCGGCGCGGGGTCCTCCGGCGGCGGCTCCTCCGGCGGCGGCGGCTCCTCCGGCGGCTCGGCCGGGACGAGCGCAGCGAGCGGCTCCTCGAGCGGCGCCGCGTCGACCGGCGGCGGCGCCTCGGCGACCACCGGCGGTGAGGACGACGCCGGCTCCTGCGCATGCCGCAGCGGATCGGGCGGCGCGCCGGGCCTGGCGCTCCTCGCCCTCCTCGCCCTCCGCGGACGTCGCCGCCGCGTCGACTGAGCGCGCGACGGGCGCGAGCTTCCACACTCCCGCCGCGGGTGCCGCCTCCGCCGACGCCGTGTATGCTCCCGCCGGCCGCCGCCGGCCCCGCCCTCTCATGCGCGACCACGCCCCCGCGATCCCTGACCTGATCTGCGAGCTCTGCCGGCTCTTCTATCAGCTCGGCTGGGTCAGCGGCACCGGCGGCGGGATCTCGATCCGCGGCCCCGAGGGGATCTACATCGCCCCCTCCGGCGTCCAAAAGGAGCGCCTGCGGCCCGAGGATATCTTCCTCATCGACGCCGATGGCCCCGACGATTGCCCGCGGGTGATCAAGGCGCCCGCCGATCCGGCCCTGCGGATCAGCGAGTGCCGCCCCCTCTTCACCAACGCCTTCCGGATGCGCGGCGCCGGGGCGGTGATGCACAACCACTCGATCTGGGCGGTCCTCGCCGCCCGCCTCTTCGCGCCCCGGGGCGAGCCCGGCGAATTCGTCTGCGAGGGCCTCGAGATGCAGAAGGGGCTCCGCGGGATCGGCTGCTTCGACACCCTGCGGGTGCCGATCATCGCCAACACCCCCCGCGAGGCCGAGCTCTCCGAGACCATGGCCGCGGCGATCGCCGCCTACCCCGACGTCGACGCGGTGATCGTCGCCGGCCACGGGGTCTATGTGTGGGGCGCCGACTGGGTCCAGGCGAAGACCCAGGCCGAGTGCCTCGACTACCTCTTCCGCGCGGTCGTCGAGGCCCACCGAATGGGCCTGCCGATCGCCGGGACCCCGCGCTGACGCGCGACGAAAGGACGAAGGAGCAGCGATGAAGCTCACCTGGCTCGACGCCCAAGACACGCCGATCTCGACCGACGAGCTCGCCCGCGTCGGCGCGCTCCACGAGCGCCTGGAGCTCGATCCGAGCGCCTACCAGCCGTCGATCGACCGCCTGATGGCGGAGCGCGGCTACGTCACCCAGGACATCATCGAGCTCCACCCGGAGACGCCGAACCTCGGCGCGCTCTGCGACAAGTTCAAGGACGAGCACCTCCACACCGACGACGAGGTCCGCCTGGTCCTCGAGGGTGAGGGGATCTTCGACCTCCGCTCGGCCGACGATCGCTGGATGCGCGTCCAGGTCGATCCCGGCGACCTCCTGGTGGTCCCGGCCGGCCTCTATCACCGCTTCTTCCTCACCGATCGCAAGCAGATCCGCTGCGTCCGGCTCTTCAAGGACAGCTCCGGCTGGACGCCGGTCTACCGCGGCGCCTGAGCGCCGATTCACCCTTCACAACACTGGAGATGGCCCTCGGGCCAGAGAGGTACTTCGCGAAATGTCGACCGCAACCAAGCTCGCCAAGCAAGATGACTTCAAGGTGGCTGATCTCTCCCTCGCGGCCTGGGGCCGCAAGGAGATCGCCCTCGCCGAGAAGGAGATGCCCGGCCTGATGTCGCTCCGCGCCAAGTATGGCGAGAGCAAGCCGCTCACGGGCGCCCGGATCGCCGGCTGCCTCCACATGACGATCCAGACCGCCGTCCTCATCGAGACCCTCACCGCCCTCGGCGCCGAGGTCCGCTGGTCGTCGTGCAACATCTTCTCGACCCAGGATCACGCGGCCGCGGCGATCGCCGAGACCGGCGTCCCGGTCTTCGCCTGGAAGGGCGAGACCGAGGACGAGTACTGGTGGTGCGTCGAGCAGACCGTCCGCGGGCCCAATGGCTGGACCCCGAACATGCTCCTCGACGACGGCGGCGACCTGACGATCGTCTGCCACCGCCCGGAGTACGCCGACGTGATCGCCGAGATCCGCGGCCTCTCGGAGGAGACCACCACCGGCGTCCACCGCCTCTATCAGATGGCCGATCGCCACGAGCTCAAGGTCCCGGCGATCAACGTCAACGACTCGGTGACCAAGAGCAAGTTCGACAACCTCTACGGCTGCCGCGAGAGCCTCGCCGACGGGATCAAGCGGGCGACCGACGTGATGGTCGCCGGCAAGACCGTGGTCGTCTGCGGATATGGGGACGTCGGCAAGGGCTGCGCGCAGTCGATGCGGGGCTTCGGCGCCCGCGTCCTGATCACCGAGATCGACCCGATCTGCGCGCTCCAGGCGGCGATGGAGGGCTATCAGGTGACGACGATGGACGAGGCCGCGTCGGTCGGCGACATCTTCGTCACCGCCACCGGCTGCTGCGACGTGATCACCGTCGATCACATGCGGCGGATGAAGGACGAGGCGATCGTCTGCAATATCGGCCACTTCGACTCGGAGATCGACGTCGCCGGCCTGATGAATGACAAGTCGATCCGCGACGAGGAGGTCAAGCCGCAGGTCGACCGCTTCATCTTCGCCGACGGCCACGCGATCATCCTCCTCGCCCGCGGGCGCCTGGTGAACCTCGGCTGCGCGACCGGCCACCCGAGCTTCGTCATGTCGAATTCGTTCACCAACCAGGTCCTCGCCCAGCTCGCGCTCTGGACCGAGGGCGAGAAGTACGAGGCCGGCAAGGTCTACGTCCTCCCCAAGCACCTCGATGAGGAGGTCGCCCGCCTCCACCTCGGCAAGCTGGGGGCCAAGCTCACCACCCTGAGTGGCAAGCAGGCCGAGTACCTCGGCGTGCCGGTTGAGGGCCCCTACAAGCCCGAGTACTACCGCTACTAGGGTATCCCCCCGCCTGGCCGGGCGTTCACGCCGGGCCCGGGCGCGCGAAAATGTCAGGCCACCGCGCACCAGCGCGGTGGCCTGACCGCGTCTGGGGGGCCGACGGCCGCAAATGCCACGGTGCTGACTCGGCATTTCCCGCCGATTCGACGCCTGCATAGATATGCTCAACTTGCTATTGACGACGGTGCATTGATTTGGGAGATTGCGGGCATGTCGAGGTTCGAGACAACCTTCCGCAATGCCGTGGCCAACGCCGAGCGCGACGTCCTGGTCGAGCAGATCCGGGGCAACCCGCAGATGTCGCTGAGCGAGCTCGGAAAGCTCACGACCGGGGAGCTCGGGCCTCTGCTCCGAAACCTGACAGTCGGAGACCTCCTCCGCAGCGGGGCCGCTGCGAGCGTCGCGGCGCCGACCCGCACCCGGGGCGCTGGCAAGCGCTCGCGCGGCGGCGCCAAGGCGCCCAAGGAGGCCAAGGAGGCCAAGGAGAGCGCGCCGAAGGCCGCCAAGGCCGCCAAGGCGGGGGTCGTCGACACCCGCTCGGCCGCCGGCCGCGAGCGCTTCGATCAGACGGTCCTCGCGGCGATCAAGGCCGCGGCCTCGCCGATCTCGGCCGAGGAGCTCCGCGGCCAGATCGGCGGCACCCCGCTCCAGGCCCGCTCGGCCCTCGCCCGCCTGATCAACGCGGGCAAGGTGACCTGGGAGGGCAAGGCCCGCGGCACCCGCTATAGCCTCGTTGAGGGCTAGTACGCGCCCGCGGGCGCTCGAGATGGGATTGCGGGTCGGCGAGCGAGCGCTCGTCGGCCCGCGACGTTGAATTGATATCGCGCAGGAGTCGGCGATCCGGTCGCGTAGAGACGACGCGGCGGCGGGTCGTCTAGTCCTGATCGACGGTCAGGATGTGGTAGGCGCAGCGATCGATGACATAGTCGCCGCCGGCCGTCCCCTGCGAGATCGCCCCGTCCTTCGCCACCGTCGCCTTGAATTGATCGGTGCGGCGGAGCACCCCGGTGACCTCGACCGTCTCGCCGACCACGCCGTCGGGCCAGCGGTCGAGCTCGAGGCAATAGATCGGCTCGCCGTCGACGAGGAGCGCGCCCGCGAGCTTGGCGTCGACCGCCTGGCCGACGATCCGCACGCGCTCGCCGATCGCCCCCGCGAGCTCGGCGGCGCCGCGGAGCGGGCGGGCCTCGGGCGCCGTCGACACCTCAGCCTCCCCCGCTCCTGGCGTCGGCGTCGGCGTCGGCGCGGGCTCGGCCTGCTCGGCCTTCTCGACATCGGGCGCCGCTCCCTCGCCCGCGCCTTGCGTCGCGCAGGCGAGCGCGATCGTCAGCGCCCCGAGCCAGCGGAGTCCCATGGCGTCCGCTCATCCCTCGCTCGGGAGCTTGGTCCAGCGATAGCTGATAAACGACGTCATCCGCCCCTTCGCCTCGCCGCAGATCAGGGTGACGCTGTAATTCTCGGTCTCGCCGCTGAGGGTCACGCGGCCGTCCTTGTCCTCCTCGCGGAGCTCGGGGACGTCGCGACCGACCTCCTCCTTGAGGCGGGCGACGCAGGCGTCGCGGTCGACGCCCTCCGGCAGGGTCATGGTGATCTGCGAGGCGAAGAGGCCGGCCTCGTCCGCCGGCGAGCGCCCCTGCTTGACCAGGGTCGCGCCCTCGAAGAGCGTCTGGCGGAACCACGCGGGATCGCGGAGGTTGACGTCGGGACCGCGCGGCGGCGGGGCCGGGGTCGCGCTCAGCTTCGGCGCGGCGGCGGCGGCCGGCGCCGCCTCGGCCGCGGCCGGCGGCGGCGCAGGGGCGGCCTCGACGTGGGCCTCGGGGGCCGCCTGATCGGCGCCGCAGCCGAGGACGAGGAGGAGAGCGAGGGGAGCGGGCGCGCGGAGCATCGCCGGCATCGTAGCAGGCCGCGGGCGTCTCCGCCCTGGGCGATCGGCCGCGAAGATGCGACGATCGCCCGGTCATGGTGTGCGCCCATCAATTCGCCGGCGTCAGCGTCGGCATCGACGGCGGCGACGGGGCCTTCACCGTCGACGCCTCGCGGATCACCTTCGGTCGCGGCTGCATCGGCGAGCTCGGCCCGCGGGCGTCCGCGCTCGGGCTCCGCCGCGTCGCCCTCTTCACCGACCGCCAAGTCGCCGCCCTCCCCCTCTTCGCCCGCGCCCTCGCCTCGCTCCGCGGCGCCGGCCTCGACGTCGTCGTCCACGACGAGGTCGAGATCGAGCCGACCGACCGCTCCTTCCTCGCGGCCGCCCGCTTCGCCGCCGAGGCCCGCCCCGACGGCTTCGTCTCGCTCGGCGGCGGCTCGGTGATCGACACCTGCAAGGCCGCCAACCTCTACGCGACCCACCCCGCCGAATTCCTGACCTACGTCAACGCGCCGGTCGGCGCCGGCCAGCCGCCGCCGGGGCCGCTGCGCCCCCACATCGCGTGCCCGACGACCTCGGGGACCGGCGCGGAGGTCACCGGGATCGCAATTTTTGACCTCCTCGCGCTCGGCGCCAAGACCGGGATCGCCGCGCCCCAGCTCCGCCCGAGCGAGGCCCTCATCGACCCCGACGCGACCGCGACCCTGCCGGCCGAGGTGGTCGCCGCGAGCGGCCTCGACGTCCTCGCCCACGCGGTCGAGAGCTACACCGCCCGCCCCTTCTGCCGGCGACCGGCGCCCGCCGATCCGAGCAAGCGGCCGCTCTCGCAGGGGGCGAACCCGTGGAGCGACATCGGCTGCCGCGAGGCGCTCCTGCGGGTCGGCGCCTACCTCGAGCGGGCGGTGCGGTGCGCCGACGACCACGAGGCCCGCGAGGGGATGATGTGGGCGGCGACCCTCGCCGGGATCGCCTTCGGCAACGCGGGCGTCCACATCCCCCACGGCATGAGCTACGCGATCGCCGGCCAGGTCCGCGACTACCACCCGCGCGGCTACCCCGAGGGCCCGGCGATGGTCCCCCACGGGATGGCGGTGATCGTCAACGCGCCGGCGGCCCTCCGCTTCACCGCCGAGGCCGCGCCGACGCGCCACCTCGAGGCCGCCGGCTGGCTCGGCGCCGACGCCCGCGGGGCGGGCCCGGGCGACGCCGGCGAGCTCCTCGCGGGCCGCCTCGTCGAGATCATGCGGGCGGTGGCGATGCCCAACGGCGCCGGCGGCCTCGGCTTCGGCGAGGCCGACCTCGACGCCCTCGCGGCCGGCGCGATCGTCCAGCAGCGCCTCCTCCAGAACGCGCCGCGGGCGGTCGACGAGGCCGCGCTCCGGCGCCTCTTTGGCGAGGCCCTCCGCTACTGGTAGAAGGCCCGGGTGCGCCCGCCGCCCGAGACCGCCGATCGCTACCGCTACTTCGTGCCGATCACCAGCCGGTGGATGGACAACGACGTCTACGGTCACATCAACAACGTCACCTACTACTCGTACTTCGACAGCGCCGCCAATCACTACCTGATCCGCGAGGGCGGCCTCGACATTCACCATAGCCCGGTGATCGGCCTGGTGGTCGAGTCGAAGTGCAACTACCACCGGCCCCTCGCCTACCCGGCCGAGCTCCGCGCCGGCGTCCGCGTCGATCTCCTCGGCAACCGGGCGGTCACCTACGGGATCGCGATCTTCAGCGAGGGCGACGCGGCGGCGGCGGCGAGCGGGCACTTCGTCCATGTCTTCGTCGATCGCGAGAGCCGGCGGGCGGTGACGATCCCGGCGGCGATCCGGGCGGCGCTGGCGAAGATCGCGGTCTAGCCGGCGCGGCTCGGGCGCTCGAGGCCGCGGAGCCGGCCTCGGTGTCACGTCGCGCGCGCGCGGTCTCGGACCGCGAGGTCTCCGCGATCGCTGCGAGCGCCACGAACTGGCGCCCTGGGACCGCGATCGCGCGGATCGCCCGGGGCCGCGGCCGGCGGTATAAGCGAGCGACGATGGTGGCAGCGAGCGGGCGGCGAGCGGCGAGCGTCGGGGCGGGCGCGGGCGTCCTCGCCGCGCTCGCGCTCTTCTTCGTCGGCTGCGGCGACCGCCCAACGCCCCAGGAAGAGGTGGGCGCGCGACCGGCCGCGATGACCGACGAGGGCCCGCTGGAGGTGCTCGTCGTCGGCTGCCAGGCCCTCGGGCCGGGGCCCTCCTGCGTCCGCGGGGCCGACGATCGCCTCCGCCTCTGGGCGCCCGTCCACCCCGATCGTCCGATCGAGATCGAGATCGAGATCGACGCCGACGGGGCGCCGACCGACGCCGAGATCGAGGAGAGCGCCGCCGATCTCGGCCAGCGCGTCGTCCTCCGCCCGCCGCCCGCGGCGGCAGCGATCGTCCTTCGGACCCCGGGGCGCGCGCCCTGGCGGCTCTCGCTCACGACCGAAGGGACAGGTGAGTCGGAGGCCGCGGACGCGCCCGCCCGCGCCCGTGGCGAGGCCGCCCGCGCCCGCGGCGACCTCGCCTTTCGGGGCGGCGATCTCGAGGGCGCGCTCGCCGAGTACGCGGCCGCCTTCGACGATCTCCGCGCGGCCGGTCGCCTCCTCGCGGCCAGCGACGTCGCCCTGACGGCGACCTTCGCCTGCGCCGAGATCCTGGTGGACGAGGCCTGCGCGAGCGCCTGGCTGGCGCGCCACGCCGCCCTCACGGAGGCGCTCCCCGAGGCGCGCGTCCGCCACGCCTACTACCGCGGCCTGGTCGCCGAGCGCCGCGGCGAGCTCCAGCAGGCGCTCGTCGACTACGACGAGCACGCGACCCTCGCCGGCCGCCTCGGCCTGAGCACGGAGGCCTTCGCCGCGCTCTCGGCCGAGGCGGTGCTCCGCGGTCGGATCGGCGACCTCGCGGGCTCGGCCGCCGCCGTCGCCCGCGGGCGGGCGCTCGCCGACGCCGTCGATCCCCGGGAGCGCGGCCGCTTCCTCAACAACACCGCGTGGACGTGGGTCCTCGCCCGCGAGCACGGCCTCGCCAGCGACGACCCGCGGGCGCTCCTCCGCGAGGCGCTGGCGATCTTCGCCGCGGACGGGCCGCGCCCGGAGCCGGGGATCGCCGCCCATGTCCGCGTCAACCTCGCGCTCGCCGAGCTCCAGAGCGGTGAGCTCGCGGCCGCCCGCGCCCTCCTCGACGCCCTCGAGGCCGCCCCGCCAGGGCGCCGCCAGGCGCTCTGGGCCGGCTATGCCCGCGCCCGCGCGGCCGCCCTCGCCGGCGACCACGGGGAGGCCGCGCGCCGCCTCGGGGAGGCCCTCGCCGACGCGCGCGACGACGGCGCCGGCGACCTCGAGGTCCTCGCGCGGGTCGAGCGGGGACGGGCTCTGATCGCGCTCGACCGCCGCGAGGAGGCCCTCGGCGAATTCCTCGCGGCCGAGCGGGCGCTCGATCGACAGCTCGCCGCCCTCGCGGTCGACGGCGGGCGCGAGCGCTTCGCCGCCACCCACGACCGCAGCGCCCGCGAGGCGACCTCGCTCCTGGTCGCGCTCGGGCGCCCGCGCGAGGCGCTCTGCGTCGCCCGCCTCGCCCGCTCGCGGACCTTTGAGGCGCTCGCCCGCCTCGCCCCGCAGCGCGGCCCCGACGACCGCGCCCTCGCCCGCTACCGCAGCGCCCGCGCGACCATCGAGGCCGAGCGCGAACGCTCCTTCAGCCTCCCGCGGCGCGACGGCGAGCTCCTCCGGGCCGCGCTGGCGACCGCCGCCGACCAGGCGCTCCGCGAGCTCGACGCCGCCCTCGCGCCGATCGGCGCCGCCCCGGTCGCGCGGGCGACCTGCGAGGAGCTCGCCAGACCCGAGACCGGCGAGCTCCTGATCGCCTGGGTCCCGGGCGCCGAGGGCTGGCTCGGCTTCGCCGACGACGGCCGCCGGCTCGCGGTCGCCCACGTCGCGCCGCCGACCGCCGACGCGCCGCTGGAGGCCTGGAGCGACGCCCTCCTCGCCCCCTTCGCCGCCCAGGTCGCCGCCGCCCAGCGCCTCCGGGTGATCGCCAGCGGGCGCCTCCTCGCGGCGCCGATCGACGAGCTCCCGGTCGCGGGCGCGCCCCTCCGCGAGCGCCTCGCGGTCGCCCACACGCTCGACCTCCCGCGGCCGGCGATGGGCCCGGGCGGCGAGCGCTGGGCGGGCCGACGCCAGGCCCTCGTGCTCGCGCCGCCGAGCAACCTCGCGGGCGCGAGCGCCGAGGCCGAGACGATCGACGCGGTCCTCGAGCTCCGCGGCTGGGCGCCCCTCGCCCTCCGCGGCGACGCGGCGAGCGGCGCGGCCGTGCGCGAGGGAGCTCACCGACGCCGCGCTCCTCCACTTCGTCGGCCACGCCGACGACCGGGCGTCGCTCGCCTGGGACGCGGCCCTCGAGCTCGCGGGCGGGAGCTCGCTGACCGTCGCCGATCTCCTCGCGCTCCCCGCCCCTGCGCCGCCGATGGTCGTCCTCAACGGCTGCCGCACCGGCCTCGCCGATCCCGACGCGGCCGCCGGCGGCATGAGCCTGGCGCACGCGCTCCTGGTCGCCGGCGCCGAGGCGGTCGTCGCCACCACCGCGGAGATCGACGACGCCGAGGCGCTCGCCCTCGGCGTCGCCTTCTACGAGGCCCTGGGCGCCGGCCCGCCGGCCGGGCCGCGCCCGCGGCCCTCGCCGCCGCGCTCGCGACCCTCCCGCCCGACGCGGCCGCCCGCTCGCGCTACCGGGTCTGGGTGCGCTGAGCTCAGCCCGGCTCGACCGCCGCCTCGTAGCCGGCGATCACCGCGTCATAGATCATCTGCCCCATCCGATCGCGCCCGCGCCGGCTGAGGTGCTTGAGGTCGGGCTCGACCAGGCGCGGCCGCTGGCTCCGCCAGCGGTGGACCGAGCCGGGCCCGCCCATCGCCCCGGCGGCGTCGAAGAAGGCGCAGCCCTCCTCGGCCGCGAGCTCGCGCTGGGCCGCGACCATCGCCGCGACGTGGCGGGGCTCGACGTCGTAGGGGCCCGAGCGGCCGTGATCGATCACGCCGACGACCAGGCAGGAGAGCCCCGGCTTGCCCTGCCGGAGCTTGCGGACGAGGACGCGGAGCTCCTCCTTGTAGGCCGCCGGCTCGACCGCGCGGGTGACGAAGCGGCGGAGGTCGTTGCCGCCGTAGCTGAGGACCAGGAGGTCGGGGTCGCGGCGGGCGACCTGGGCGGCGATGTGGTCGGCGTCGTAGCTGTGGAGGCGGCGGGTCAGCGCGCCGCTCATGCTCACCGTGTCCCAGACGATCCCGGGGCCCTCGTTCTCGAGGACCACGCCGTAGACCCGCACCCGCCCGCGGCCGCCGCCCCGGAGCTCGAGGGTGTGCTCGCCGCTCTCGACCTCGATCGTGTGCCAGCGATCGGTCGGCGCGGGCGCCCGGGTGTCGATCACCTCGTAGGGGTCGCGGTCGACCCGGACCCGGAGGAGGCCGCCGGCCGGCCCGGCGCCGTACCAGAGCTCCATCCGCGAGACCTCGCGGCCGAGGAGCCCGCGGGCCGGCGGTCCGATCTTCGACCAGGCCTCCCGCTCGCCGCCGAAGACGTGGCCGCCGAGGCCGTAGCGGCCGTCCTTGCGGCAGAGGTAGGCGATGTAGCAGATCTCCCAGCCGGCGGCGTCGATCGTCGCCACCTGGCTGGTGTAGTTCTTCGAGAAACGATCGATGAGGACGAAGCCGGGGCCGGCGTCGCCGAAGCGCCCCTGCATCCGGCTCCGGATCGCGTGCGGGAGGCCGTCGAGGCCGATCGACGAGTCGCCCATGTGGAGGATCCGGGTGACCGCCGCGGGCTCACCGGCCTCGGTCGCGGCGAGGGCGGCGTAGAAGGTGGCCAGGGCCTCGGGGGACTCGATCAGCGGGCCCTCACCGTCGACGATCACGATCTGGGGCGCGGCCGTCGGCGCGTCCGCATCGCCCGCCCCGTCCGCGACCGCGAGGCCGTCGGTGGCCGAGGTCGCCTCCGCCTCCGCCTCCGCTTCGGCGCCCGCGCGCGCGGGCGCTCCTTCGATTGCCCCATCATCCATGTCTCTTTCGACATGTCCCAAGGATACTTCCCCAAGAGACATCGACGGAGGCTCCGAGGGCGCGCCGGGGCGGCCGCAGCTCAACCCGAGGAGGAGCGGCAGGACGCGGAGAGAGCGGGCAGAGCGCCAGCGCATCCCGCGAGGGGCGCCGTCGTCTGGCAACGCCTCACCATAGCACAGCGCCCCGCCGGCCCGGGCGCAGGCGACGGCGCATCGCCACGCCGCGCGCAGCCCTCGTACGCGGCGTCCGCGTCCGCGTCACACGTCACGCGGAGCAGAGATCCTCCACGCGAGCGCGCCCCGCGGCCCACACCCTCGAAGCGCACTGTGAGCCGCCCGACGAGCCGCTCTTCGAGGCGCCCACACGCTCACGACGCGAGCTGCCCGGCCCGCGCCCAATCCGAGAGCCGCCGCCCTGCGAGCCGCTCAGGTCGCGGCGTCGGTGAGCTCGGCGAGGAGCGCCTCGGCGCGCGCGAGCTCCTCGGCCTGACCGGGCGCGCCGAGGGTCGCGCGATCGAGGAGCACGGCCCGCTCGACCAGGAGGCGCGCGGCGTCGAGGCGACCGCTCGCCTGCTCGGCCTTGCCGCGGAGGCGGAGGATCCACGCGAGATCGACCTCGCCGGCCGAGCCCTGGGCCTCGTAGAGCGCCTGCGCCCGCCGGAGGTAGAGGTCGGCCTCGGCGACCTCGCCCCGCTTGAGGTGGAGGTTGGCGAGGCTGCCGAGGGTGCTGGCGACCAGCGGGTGCGACTCGCCGAGGGCGCGCTCGCGGATCGCCAGGGCCTCCTCGTACTCCGAGCGCGCGCGCTCGAGCTCGCCGCGGCGGCGGTCGACGATCGCCAGCGCGTTGAGGGTCTCGGCGACCTGGAGATCGCCGCGGCCGAGGCGGAGCCGACGGATCCGCAGCGCCTCCTCGTAGTAGCCGACCGCGGCCTCGTCGTCGCCGCGGGTGCGGGCCGCGACCCCGCGGTTGTGGAGGAGCGCGGCGACCCGGAGGTGCTCCTCGCCGAAGGCCGCGCGGTCGATCTCGAGGGCGCGGGCGTAGAGCGAATCAGCCTCCTCGGCGGCGCCGCTGGCCGCGAGCGCGCCGGCGAGGTTGCTCAGGGTCGCGGCGAGGAGCGGGTGATCCGGCCGGAGGGTGCGCTCGCGGAGGTCGAGGGCCCGGCGGTAGAGGTCGATCGCCGCCGCCGTCTCGCCGCTGAGGTCGATCACCGCCGCGAGGTTGCCGAGCGCCTCGCTGACCAGCGGGTGCTCCTCGCCGAGGAGGCGCTCGCGGATCCGGAGCGCGCGCTCGGCCTGGCGGCGGGCCTCCGGGAGGTCGCCGCGGACCCGCGCGACCTCGGCGAGGGCGGCGCTGAGGTGGGCGTCGTCGAGGGGGCCGAGCTCCGCGCGGAGCTCACGACGCGAGCGATCGAGCCAGCCCTCGGCCTCGTCGACCGCGCCGCGGAGGGTGGCGAGCGCCCGCGCGCGGTCGATCTGCGCCCGCCGGGCGAGGCGCTCGTCGCCGGCGCGGACCGCCAGCACCTGGGCCATCGCCAGGCTCTCGCTGCTCGCGGGGTCGCCGAGGATCGCCTCGACCCGCCCGCGGAGGTGCCAGGCGAGCGCCTCCTGGGTGTGGGCGCCGACCGCCTCGGCGTCGGCCTGGATCTGCCGCGCGCCCTCGAGGGCCTCGCGGTAGCGGCCGTCCTCGATCATCCCGTCGACCTCGCCGATCGACGCGTCGAGGCTGAGCGCGGCGTGGACGGCCGGCGCCTCCTGGGTCGTCGGCCGGAGGCAGAGCGCCGGGCTCGGGAGCGAGGTCGGGTCGTCGACGAGGCTGGTGATCGCCACCAGCTCGCCGGCGATGATCCGCCCCAGCGCGTCGCGGTGATCGGCGGCGACCGTCGCCAGGCAGCGGCGGCTGGTCGCGGTCGCCACCACCAGGGTGGCCGGCTCGGCGCAGAGCGAGGCGGCGACCGCCTTGAGCTCCTGGCCGTGGGCGGTGAAGACCGCGTCGATCTGCGACCAGGCCCGCTGGGGATCGTGGAGCCCGGCGCCGGCGATCGCCGCCCGCACGGCCTGGCGGTCGGTCGTGTCCCAGAGCTCCATCTGGCCCCCGGGACAGCTCTCGTGGGCGCGGGCGGCGACGTTGGCGACCGCGCCGGCGGTCACCAGGGCGCCGACCAGGCCGGCGGCGAGCGGGGTGAGGCGACGCCGGAGCTGGCGGGTCGGCGAGAGGTCGGCGAGGAGCGCGGCGATGGTCGGGTAGCGGCGGCTCGGATCGGTCGCCAGGCCCCGGAGACAGACGCGGTAGAGCCAGCTCGGCACCCCAGCGCGCGAGGGCGGCGGCTGGATCCGGCCCTCGATGATCTGGCAGATCATCAGGTCGCGGGAGTCGGCGCGGAAGGGGCGGACGCCGTAGAGCGCCTCGAAGAGCGAGACGCTGAAGGAGTAGACGTCGGCGCGGGCGTCGGCCGCGGCGCCGCTGAAGACCTCGGGGGCGATGTACGCCAGGGTCCCGAGGACCGCGCCGGGGGCGGTGAGCTCGTCGTCGACCTCGCCCTCGCCCTCGCCCGTGAAGGGCTCCGGCTCCTCGGTGATCGTCGTCCGGTCCTCGCTGCTGCTGGTGTGGAGGTCGTCGACCCGGACGAGGCCGAAGTCGATCACCTGCGCCCGCCCGCCGCGGCCAATGAGGACGTTGCTCGGCTTGAAGTCGCGGTGGATGAGCCCGGCGGAGTGGGCGGCCTCGAGCCCCTCGCCGGCCTGGCGGAAGACCTCGAGGATCTCCCGCCAGCTCCGCGGCTCGGCCTCCAGCCACTCCTTGAGGGTGCAGCCGTCGACGTGGTCCATCACCAGGAAGAGGTGCTCGCCGAAGGTGTCGACGTCGTGGACCTGGACGACGTTGGGGTGGGAGAGGCGGGCGAGCCCGTGGGCCTCGCGGAGGAGCCGACGCCGCCGCCGCTCGCGGGTCGTCGGCCGGGCGTCGCCTTGATGGAGGAGCTTGATCGCCACCGGCCGCCGGAGCTTGGGGTCGTGGGCGAGGAAGACGGTGCCCATCCCGCCGGCGCCGAGGTGCCGCTGGATCACGTAGCGGCCGATCTGCTGGCTCGGGGGGACCTCGCCGAAGAGGCGGGCGCGGACGCTCTGGCGGATCGTGTCGCTCGACGGGGTGACGCTCTCGAGGCTCGAGAAGAGGGTGCGGAGGGAGTCCTCCCCCACCCCTGCCGGGACCCCTTCGGTCAGCTCACCCGTCGCCTCCATTGGACCTCGGGGTAGCGTCGGAGCGGGCGGATCGGATCACCGAGACGAGCCGGCGAGCCCGCCGCCGGGACGCGAGGTCGGTCACACGGCGTGTCTCCGGGGATCTCGCCGACGGCAGAAACACCCAGGAACGCCGTTCTTCGGCGCCTCACGGGTATCCGCCTGCGCTCGCGGACGCCCCGAGCTCAACCGTCGCCGCGCTCGACCGCCAGGAGCGGATCACCGGCGGCGACGTCGGCCTCGTCCTCGGCGTAGATCACGGTCACCCGGGCGTTCGCCGGGAGATCGCCGCCGCCGTAGTGGATCCGCGTGAAGGTCTTCATGACCTCCAGGAGACCGACGACCTTGCCCTCGCTGATCGCCTCGCCGACGCTGACGAAGGCCGGCTTGCCGGGCGCCGGGCGGGCGTAGAAGCGGCCGCTGCTCGGCGCCCGGAGGATGAGGCCGTGGCCGGGCTCGTCGCTGGCCTGGACCCCGCTGATCGTCTCGGCGACCTCGGCCGCCTGGCGATCGAGGATGAGGAGGAGATCGTCGTAGGCGACCGGCCGGCGGGCGAGGCCGCTGCCGTCGCCGCCGGCCGCGACGACCCCGTGGGCGCCGGCGGGCGCGACCAGCTCGTGGAGCTCGCCGAGGATCTCGATGTGCCCGAGGGACCGTCGGGGCGGATCAGGGTGCCGACCGGCGGGCGCCCGCGCCAGAGGCCGACCGCCGGCGCGCGGAGGGCGAGGCGCCCGTCGTCGAGGTGGTCGAGGCGGGCCCGCATCAGGTGGCGGACGGCGCGGCTGTCCTGGGCGAAGTTTAGCGAGGCCATGGCTAGCGCACCCCCCGGGTGAGGACCGCGAGGTCGTGGAGCGACCAGATCCGCGGGTTCTTGATCCGCCGGTAGCCGATCCCCTGGTAGCTCATCTCGACCAGGGCGGCGAGGTAGTCGCGGAGCTCGCCGAGCTCGACGATCTCGTCGGTGTCCATCTGGCGGGCGGCGACGTAGGGGTCCATGTCCTGCTCGATCCGCTTCTCGACCGCCTTCATCCCGTCGACGATCGCCTGGCGCTCGTCCGGGTCGTCGGCGACGATCTCGAAGTTGTCGTCGAGCTTGGTGTTGTAGGTGGCGATCGCCAGGGTCCGGCCCTCCATCACGCTGAGCCGCGAGATCGTCGTCGCCAGCTGGATCACCGGGTCGTAGGGGAGCCCGCTCATCGCGTAGTAGCCGGCGCCCGCGGCCTTGCGGAGGAGCACCGTGAACATCGGCACCTGGTTGGTCGAGTTGGTGTAGATGAGGCTCGACCCGTAGGCGAGGAGCCCCTGGCGCTCGGCCTCGGCGCCGATGTCGAAGCCCGAGATGTCCTGCAGCCAGATGATCGGGATCCCGTCGGCGTCGCAGCAGCGGCTGAACTCGGCGATCTTGGCGATCCCGCCGCGGTACAAGATCGCCCCCGGCCGCTTCTGGTCGGGGTGCTCGGGATCGCCGACCAGGCCCTGGCGGTTGATGATGAAGCCGGCGTAGAGCCCGCCGACCCGGCCGACCCCGCAGATCATCTCCTCGCCGATCTCCGGCATCACCTCCCAGAAGAGGCTCTGGTCGCAGATCCGGGCGAGGATCTGGAGGGCGTCGTAGGCCTCGCGGTGATCCGGCGGCAAGATCCCGGCGAGCTCGTGGCTCGGGTAGAGCGGGTCGACCGCGCCGGCGTCGCCGCGAGTAGTAGGGCGCGGCCGAGCTCGGGAGGCGGGCGATCTCGCGGCGGAGCGAGTCGATCAGGACCTCGTCGTTCGGCACCCGGACGTCGGCGCACCTGCTCTGATGGACATGTACCTCGGGACCGCCGATGTCGAGGCTGGTCATCTTCAGGCTCTTGGCGCCCTTGATCAGCGCGGCCCCGGCGATCACCATGTAGGCCTGCTCGGTCATGTAGACCCGATCGGAGATGATCGGCATGTAGCCGCCGCCGGCGATGCAGTCGCCGAAGACGCCGGCGAGCTGGGGGACGCCGCTCGCCGAGAGGAGCGCGTTCATCTTGAAGATGTGGCCGGCGCCGGTCGCCCCCGGGAAGGTCCGCGACTGCTCGGGGAGGAAGAGGCCGGAGCAGTCGACGAGGTAGATCGTCGGCAGCCGGAGGCGGAGCGCCATCTGCTGCGCGCGCTCGATCTTCTCCGGCGTCCGCGGCCACCACGAGCCCGAGGCGACCGTGTTGTCGTTGGCGATCACCATGCACCAGCGGCCCTCGACCTGGCAGAAGCCGGTGACCACGCCGGCGCCGGGGGAGCGCAGCTTGTCGCCGAAGATCACGCCGTCGTTGACGAAGGTGCCGACCTCGAGGAGGCGGGTGCCGGGGTCGATGAGGCGGGCGACCCGCTCGCGGGCGGTGAGCTTGCCCTTCTGGTGGACGCGGGCGACGTACTTCTCGCCCCAGCCGGCCGCGACCTCGGCCCGCTTCGCCCGCAGCGTGGCCTGGCGCTCCTCGAGGGCCTCGCGGTGCTCCTGGAAGGTCGACTCGTCGGTGATCTGCTCGCGCGGGGCGCCGATCGGGATCAGGGGGACGTGAGCCATCGTGTACCTGCGTGTGCCTGCTAGTGGGCGCGGCCCTGCTCGGCGAAGCCGGGGATCTTGCGGGTGTCGTAGCGGTGCTCGCGGAAGGCCCGCGAGCGGAGGATCGCCAGGTGCATCGGGATCGTCGTCGGCACGCCCTCGCAGACCAGCTCGCCGAGCGCCCGGATCATCCGGTCGCAGGCGTCGTCGCGATCGCGGCCGCGGGTGATCACCTTGCAGAGGAGCGAGTCGTAGTGCGGCGGGATCACGTAGCCGGAGCACACGTGGGTGTCGACGCGGACGTCAGGGTCGCCGCTCGGGGCCGCCCAGCGGGTGATCGTCCCGGGCACCGGGCGGAAGCCCTGCTCGGGATCCTCGGCGTTGATCCGGCACTCGATCGCGTGGCCCTCGAGGGCGATCTCGTCCTGGTGCATGCGCAGGGGGTGGCCGGCGGCGACCATGATCTGCTCGACCACGAGATCGCGGCCGCTGCGCATCTCGGAGACGCAGTGCTCGACCTGGAGCCGGGTGTTCATCTCCATGAAGCGGAGCACCCCGCCCTCGTCGAGGAGGAACTCCATGGTCCCGGCGCCGACGTAGCCGATCCCGGCCGCCGCACGGACCGCGGCCGTGAGGGTGCGCTGGCGCTCCTCCGCGTCGAGCACCGGCGAGGGCGACTCCTCGATCAGCTTCTGGTGGTTGCGCTGGACCGTGCAGTCGCGCTCGCCGAGGTGAACCGCGTTCCCGTAGCGGTCGGCGAGGATCTGGATCTCGACGTGGCGGCCGCCCTCGATCAGCCGCTCGAGGTAGAGGCGAGGATCGCCGAAGGCCGCGCGGGCCTCGGCCTGGGCGTCGTTGTAGGCCTGCGCGACCTCGTCCGGGCCGCGGGCGATCCGCATCCCGCGGCCGCCGCCGCCGCTCTCGGCCTTGAGGAGGACCGGGTAGCCGACCCGATCGGCGACCGCCTGGGCCTCGTCGACGTCGCCGAGGATCCCGTCGCTGCCGGGGATCAGCGCGAGGCCGGCCCGGCGCATCGCCGCCTTCGCCGGGGTCTTCTTGCCCATCAGGTGCATCACGTGCGCCGGCGGACCCACGAAGGTGAGGCCGTGGACCTCGCAGAGCGCGGCGAAGACGGGGTTCTCCGAGAGAAATCCCCAGCCCGGGTGAACCGCTGTGCAGCGGCTCTGGACCGCCGCCTGAACGAGCGCTTTCGCGTCGAGGTAGCTCTGGCTCGAGCGGCCCGGGCCGACGCAAACGACCTCGCGACCGCTTGTATAGGCAGCGCCGCGATCGGCGGCCGAAACCGCGAAGACCGGGGTGATGCCGAGGGAATCACAGGCACGGGCGATCCGCACCGCGACCTCGCCGCGGTTGGCGATGAAGAGCCGATGAAAGAGCGCAGGCGGGCGCCGCGGGCTCCTGGAGGGCGTGCTCATGGAGCCGGCAGGCTAACACAAGACGCGCGCGCCGCCGCCGATCGCCCTGGAATCCCCGCGCGTGGCTGACGTACACTCGCTGGCGACGGAGGCCTGGATGGTGGACAAGGCGGGAGGGTCGCCGAAGCGCGACCCAGCGAGCGGAGGCAAGGGACGGACGCTCATGGCGGGCGCCCCCGGTGCCCCCGGCGCTGGTCTCGGCCTCCCCGGCCTCGGGCTCCCGCCGCTCGGCGCTGGACGGCCCGCGCAGCCCGCCCCCGGCCACGCGCCGGTGCGGCCGGCCGCGTCGAAGGGCGCGGACGACAGGGGAAGACGGTCCTCGGCCTGCCGAAGAACATCCTCGAGGCCGCCCGCGACGGCCGCGAGCTCAGCTCGCCGCCGCCCGAGCCGCGGCGCTCGCAGCCCCCGCAGGCCGCGCCCGAGCCCGAGCACGACCCCACCGATGATCTCGAGATCGACACCGAGATCGAGGGCATGCGGCCGACGGTCCAGGCGAGCGAGGTCGCCGACCTCGCGGCGGCGATCTCCGGCTCTGGCCGCCACCAGGCGCTCGACCAGCGCTCGGTCACCCTCGAGGGCGCCGCCAAGCTCGGTCAGGGCCGGCCGACGCGGGTCCAGCACGAGGCCCGCGATCCCCTCCTGACCACCGACCCCGCGCTCTCGGACACCGCGAGCAACCTCCGCCGCGAGGCGGTGGCCAAGGTCCCCGATCTCGGGGCCGAGCTCGCCCACCGCGACCCCGAGGCGTCGCGGGTCCGCCTGATCGGCGGCAAGCAGATCCCGGGGACCCGCTACCGCCTGGTCCGCTGGCTCGGCGAGGGCGGGATGGGCGTGGTCTACGAGGCCGAGCACATCGACATCGAGCGTCGGGTGGCGATGAAGGTGCTCCGCCTCGACCTCAGCCTGAGCCCGGACATCGCCCGCGTCTTCCGCGACGAGGCCCGCGCGGCCAACCGCGTCGGCTCGCGCCACATCGTCCAGATCCACGACTTCGGCGAGCTCCCCGACGGCCGCCTCTACTTCTGCATGGAGCTCCTCGCCGGCGTCGACCTGACCGCCCGCAAGGACGAGGGCTTCGACCCCGGCGAGCTCATCGGCGTCCTCCGTCAGGTCTGCAAGGGCCTCGGGGCCGCCCACGCGGCCGGCATCGTCCACCGCGACATCAAGCCCGAGAACATCCTCCTGGTCGACGAGGAGGGCAAGAAGGGCCTGGTGAAGATCGTCGACTTCGGGGTCGCGGCGATCCTCGGCGGCGACGGCTCGAGCCCGATCGCCGGCACCCCGCACTACATGTCGCCCGAGCAGATCATGGGCGGCGACTTCGACGGCCGCCTCGACCTCTACTCGGTCGGCTGCATGGCCTACGAGCTCCTGGTGTCGCACCCCCCCTTCGACGGCGAGACCCTCGAAGAGGTGCTGATGGGCCAGCTCAACGACCCGCCGATGCCGCCGAGCCAGGTCCGCCCCGATCGGACGATCCCGCCGGCGCTCGAGGCGGTGATCCTCCGCTGCCTCGAGAAGAAGCCGGAGGACCGCTACGCGTCGATGGCCGAGCTCGAGGCGGCGCTCTGCGAGGCCCAGATCGCCGCCGGCCTCCACTCGGCGTGGGACGATCTCCCGCTCCCCGAGGTCGACCCCGAGCGCAAGGCCTGGCTCGCCGCCAACATGCCGAGCCTCCACGAGGGCCTGGGGCGCCGGCGCCCCCGCTGGTTCTGGCCGCTGGTCGCCGGCCTCGCGGTGCTCCTCTCGGTCGGCGCGACCGCGGCGGTGATGGCCTCGCAGACCCCGGCGGCGGTCGTCTCCGAGGTCGATCGCCTGACCGACGAGGCCCGCAAGGCGGCGATCGCCAGCCACTGGGTGGTCCCGGAGGGCGACGAGGTCACCGCCTACCAGCGGGTCCGCGAGATCGAGACGCTCGGCGAGGACCTCTCGCAGGAGCGCGGCAAGGAGCTCCGCGGCGAGTTTGCGAGCGCGCTGGTGAAGCTCGGCGATCAGCTCTGGCCGACCGAGGAGGCGCGCACCCTCGCCACCCTCTACTACGGCTGGGCGGTCACCTTTGAGCCGACCAACAGCCACGCCCGCGAGCGCTCGCTCCTCACCGACGCCGAGATCGCCCTCGCCCGCGAGCGCGCGAACAAGGGCGACTTCTTCGAGGGCGAGCGCGAGCTGGCGATGATCGCCCGGGCGGCCGTCAGCGAGGATCCCGAGGAGAAGAAGGCGCTCCTCGCCGAGGCCTTCAAGAGGGACCGCCCGCGCTCCGCCCTGCGGACCGCCTTCCTGGCCGACAGCGTCCGCGCGGCCCACATCGTCGACGAGGAGGACTTCGACGAGATCGCCCGGAGCTCGGGCCTCGCGGGCGCCGGCGCGGCGGCGGACGCCGGCGCGGCCTCGGGTGGTGGGGCCGGCGAGTCCGGCGACGGCGAGGACGACGTCGTCGAGATCGAGCCCGACGATCCCCAGACCGGCAAGCCCGGCCGCAAGAGCGGCAAGAACGGCAAGCGCGGGAGCAACGGCAACAGCAACAGCGGCGAGGAGGCCGAGCTCGAGAAGGCAGAGAAGGACCCCGCGAAGTCGGACTCGCTGGTCGAGCAGGGGCGAGCCGCGCTCCGCAGCGGCAACCGCTCCGAGGCCGAGACCCTCTTCCACCAGGCGCTCGCCCACAACAGCCGCAACACCGCCGCCCTCGCCGGCCTCAGCGACGTCTACTTCGACCGCGGCGCCTACCAGAAGGCCGTGATCTACGGCGAGCGCGCGGTCAAGCTCGCGGCCGACGACAAGAGCCTGCGGATCAAGCTCGGCGACGCGTACTTCGGCGTGCTCCGCTACAACGACGCGCTCAAGCAGTACGAGAAGGCCGGCGAGCTCGGCGAGTCGCGGGCGGCGGCGCGGATCGCCAAGGTCAAGGCGAAGCTCGGCGAGGGCTGAGGAGCCGGCCTCGTCGCATGATCCGAGCCGCGATCAACGCGGCGCTCGTGGTCGCGCGACACCTCTCGATGGACACCGACGAGGCGGCGCGCGATTGTAGCCCTCACCACAGAAAACGTCGTTTCGCCCCCAGGTCGTCTGCTACCATGCCCCATCAAATTGGGAGGGTGGGCGATGGAGAGGATGGGTTTTCGCGCTTGCGACCACGAGCGAGAGCGCCGAATGGGACGAGCTCCGGCGCGCAGCGCCGATGGCCAGCGACACCGCCTGCCACTCGGAAATCAGGCGCTCCTGCGCCTCATCGGCGGCATGACCGCCTCGCGGGCACGGCCGGAGGTTCAGCTCCTCGCCGACGGGAGGCGCGACCCGGCGAGCGCGGACGAGGGGGTCCGCCACCGTGTCGCGGAGCGGGGGACCCGCGATCCGGCCGCGCCGCTGCCTCACCTCGACGTGATCCAGCGCTGCTTCGGTCGCCACGACGTCTCTGGCGTCCGGGCGCACAGCGGGGCGCTCGCCCGGAGCGCGACGGCCTCGCTCGGCGCGAGCGCGTACGCGACCGGCGATCACGTCGTCTTCAACGGCGCCCCGGACCTCTTCACGGCCGCCCACGAGGCCGCCCACGTCGTCCAGCAACGCGGGGGCGTCCAGCTCAAGGGAGGGTTCGGCTCGGCGGGCGACGCCTACGAGCGAAGCGCCGATGAGGTCGCGCAGGCCGCGGTGCAAGGGCGCTCCGCGGAGCGGCTCCTCGATCGCCACGCGCCCACCGGGAGGCGGGACGCAGGCGGCGGAGCACCCAGCGTTCAATGTCTCTCGTACCGGCACCTGCGGTCGCTTCACAGCCACTACCGGGACGAGACCCGCCAACAGAACCCCGATCAGCTCGGCTCCATTCGCCTGAAGGTGGAAGAACTCAAGGAGATGGAGCGGCGATTCCTCGATGCGAGCTCCTCCCCGCCCAAGGACCGCTACTTCGCCGAGAATCCCTACGTCCCTGAGAGTCCCTACATGACCGAGTATCCCTACGTGGCTGAGAGTCCCTACATGGCCGAGAATCCCTACGCGGCCCCTCCGGACGTCGAGAGCGCCTCAGACCTCTGGGAGAGGGTCAGAACGCTCGGGGAGTTCCTGCGCCTGCAAGATGTCGACGTCACGCTTGAGGTACCCTTTGATGAATCCTCCCTCGACAGCCGATTCGTAGAGCACGCCACGTCGAAGGAAGAACAGGACCGGTCGCTCGTCGACATCGACGGAGGAAGGCTCTACCGAAACGACGAGGAGCACACCCCTGTCGACACGAAGGACAGCTCAACATGGCACGCCGGGACGGACTCCGAGATCTTCGTCATGGGCCAGGAGGGCGACATCCACATGTCGTCGCACAAGATCGGAAAGTACCACCACTCAAGCCTCCTCGCGGGACAGCCCGTCGCGGCCGCGGGGACGATGACCGTCCACGACGGGAAGATCGAGTACCTCGACAGCAAGAGCGGCCACTACCGCCCAACACAGATACACATGGATCAGTTCCTGCACCGCTTGCTCACACAGAGGGTCTCGATGGACTTCAGGCTCGTGGTGAGGAGCAACTTCTATGTCGAACTCTTCAACGGCACCGCCAGCGACTACCTCGGAGGCGACGAGACCGCAGAGCATCTCGAGTTCTTAATGATGCAGCAGAGGCTGGACGACCTTGTCGACGACGTGGGCGGCCGAGAATTGATGGATGCGCTGGCCAAGCAGGGGCTCGTCTTGGCGCAGTCATCTGGCGACGACTACGTCGTCTACACGAAGGACCGTCGCCACGTCACCCTCGACGAACTCGAGGCGGCGCTCGCCATCATACTCGGCCCTGACGAATACCTCACGTCCCCGGGCTAGAGGGCGAGCCGCCTCCCACGTCCTCGCGCCGCATCGATCTGGTCGTCGGGCCAGGTCTCCAGGGGCGCCGCGACCGTGAGGAAGAAGCGGCGCCGCTGCACCGGGCGATAGTGCGCCCGCGTGAGCCGGTCGGCGATCGCGAAGCGAGCACAAGCAGAGCGCGCCGCGCCACGACGGAAGAGTCGAGTCCACCCATGCGGAGCATCGGCGGCGCGAGATCACGCTTCCGCAAATTCTGAGATATTCGGGCGAACCAGCCGCAAGTCTCGCGCGTCTCGAGGTGGACCCTTCATGGAGAATCAGTCATCTCCTCGATCATGGGGAGGGAGCATGCGCGCGCGCATCCCGTTCATCGACATCCACTTCCGCGTCGACCTCTCACCGTCCGTTCTGGTGACGCTCGCGCGGGAGAACCTGGCCCGCGCGCGGGTGATCGCGCCGATCCTCGCGGCCGTCATGCTCCTCTACCTGGCGATCGATCCCCTCTCGATCGCCGCGAGCGACGCCCCGGCCGCGAGGCTCGCGGCGACGCCGATCCTGTGGACCCGCCTCGCGGCGCTCGCCACGGCCCTCGCCTGGACCTACCGCGCGCGCCGGCTCTCGCCTGCGTCGGCGGAGGACGTGCTCCGCGAGATCGCCCTCTTCTACGGCGTCGTGCTCGGGGAGATGGGGCTCCTCCTCGGCTTCTACGAGTGGTTCCAGCCGAGCGCGAATTTCTACATGGCGGGCGCGTTCTTCACCTGCGTCACCTGCGTGGTCCCGACCTCGCTCGCGCTCATCGTCTTCGGCCTCGGCCTCGCCGGGATCCTCGCCCCGCTCGTCGCCGCGCCCCACGCGATCGACCCGGGCCTGCTCCTCAACCAGGTCGCGATCTCGTTCCTCGCGCTCGCGGTCAACCGGGCGGTCTTCGTCATCCGGCTCAACTCCCACTTGAAGACGACGCTCGGGACCTTCCTCGACGAGTCGGTCAACGAGCTCTACGTCTTCGACGGCGAGACGCTGCGCTTCCTGGAGGTCAGCCGCGCGTCCCTCGAGAACCTCGGCTACACGGCGGAGGAGATGCGGGAGCGGACGCCGGTCGACATCACGCCGGGCTTCGACCGCGCGGCCTTCGAGGAGGTGCTCGCGCCGCTCCGGCGCGCTGAGCAGCGGAGCGTCACGTTGCAGACGGAGCACCGGCGCAAGGACGGCTCGACCTATCCGGTCGAGGTCCACCTGCAGCGGCTAGAGGGCGAGGGCAGCGAGCACTTCGCGGCGATCATCCTCGACATCAGCGAGCGCGTGCGGGCGCAGCGAGAGCTGGTCGCGGCGAAGGAGGCGGCGGAGGCGGCGAGCGAGACCCTGACGCTGGTCTCCGCCCTCGGCGACGTCGCCAACGCGGCGACCCACGTCCGCGACGTGGTCCACGGCGCGCTCGCGCTGGTCTGCCGGGCGACGGGGTGCAGCGCGGCGGTCGCGGTCTTCAGCGACGAGCCCGGCATGCACTACCTCCGCGGCGTCGACGATCCCCACCGGGTCGGCGACGCGCTCAGGGCGATGGACGCCTGCCCATGGTTTCGCAGGCTCCCGCGGAGCGGCGAGATCGTCTGGCTCGAGCTCGGGGAGTCGCCGATGGAGTCTCGCCTCGCGCTGAGTCGCGCGGGGATCGTCGAGGTCATCGGCGTCCCCCTGCCCGCCCGCGACGTCCCCGCCGGGCTCGCGCTCCTGAGCACGCGCCCGCTCAATCGCGTCGACTTCGCCCCGGTGCTCCGCGCGGTCCAGGCGACCCTCGTCACCCAGCTCACCCAGGTCTTCGCGCGCGAGCAGGCGATCGCCGCGGCCGAGGCGGCGAGCATCGCCGCGCGCGAGGCGTCGCGGGCGAAGTCCGAGTTCCTGGCGTCGATGAGCCACGAGATCCGCACGCCGATGAACGGCGTCATCGGCATGACCTCGCTCCTCTTCGAGACGCCCCTCACCCCGCAGCAGCGCGAGTGCGTCGAGGTGATCCGCGTGAGCGGGCGGGCGCTCCTCTCGCTCCTCGGGGATATCCTCGACTTCTCCAAGATCGAGTCGGGGAAGCTCGAGATCGAGCGCATCGACGTCGACGTCCGCGCCTGCATCGAGGAGACGCTCGACCTCTTCTCCGTCGCCGCGACCGAGAAGGGCCTCGCCCTCGCCTACCGCTTCGCCCCCGAGTGCCCCGAGACCTGTATCGCCGATCCGACCCGCCTCCGCCAGATCCTCACCAACCTCGTCAGCAACGCGGTCAAGTTCACGCCGGCCGGCTTCGTCGAGGTCCGCGTCGAGCGTGCGGGGGAACTCCTCCGCTTCGCCGTCCGTGACAGCGGCGTCGGCCTCTCCGAGGCCCAGATCTCCCAGCTCTTCAACCCCTTCACCCAGGGGGACGCCTCGATCACCCGGCGATTCGGCGGCACCGGGCTCGGCCTCGCGATCTGCGGTCGCCTCGTCGCCCTCCTCGGCGGTGAGATCGAGGTATCGAGCGAGCTCGGCCAGGGCAGCGAGTTTCGCTTCACGATCGCCTATCGCCCGGGGCAAGCGGTCGAGCGGCCGCGAGCCTGGCTCCGGGGCAAGGTCGCCGCGATCATCGAGCCGGTGGACGTCGTCGCCGCCGGGCTCGCCCACCTCCTGCGCCTCTGGGGGATGGGCGCCCGCACCTTCGCCACCCTCGAGGAGGCGCTGGCGTCGGATCGAGGGCCGGTGGACGTCGTCTTCGTCGACACCGCCTCGGCGTCCTCCGAGCCCCTCCGCGAGCTCGGGTGCCCGCTCGTGCGCCTCGTCGACCACGGCGACACCCGGCCGCTCGCGGCGGGCGAGCGCATGCTCTCGCGGCCCTTTCGGCGCCTGGCGGTCGACACGGTCCTCCATGAGATCTTCGGCGGCGAGGTCGTCGACAAGCGGCGGCCGGGCACGGGCGACTCGTTCGACGGGAAGCCGCTGGCGCATGCCTTCCCCGCCACGATCCTCCTGGTGGAGGACAACCCGGTCAATCAGATGGTCGGGCTCGCCATGCTCGAGCGCCTGGGGTACGAGGCGGATCGGGCCGACAACGGCGTCGAGGCGCTCGCGGCGGCCCAAGAGCGCCACTACGACGTCATCCTGATGGACATCCAGATGCCGGAGATGGACGGTCGCACGGCGACCCGCGCGATCCGCTCGTTGCAGCTCCCCTGGCCGCAGCCCTGGATCATCGGCCTGACGGCGGAGGCGCTGGCGGGCGACGAGACGAGCGCGCGCGCGGCCGGGATGGACGACTACCTGACGAAGCCGGTGCAGCTCGCGTCGCTGGCGCGGGCGCTCCTTCGGGCCTTCAACCGCTCCCCCGCGGCGGTCGACGAGTCGCTCCGCGCCGCGGCGGCCGGGTGAGCGCTACGTCGAGCCCTCGCGCCGCCGGAGCGGCTCGAGCGGCAGCGGCTCGAGCTCGGAGAGGAGCGAGACCACCGGCACCCCGGATTGCCGCCAGAGCTTGAGGATGAAGGTGCTCGCCGGCGCCTCCAGCTCGCCGCCGAGGAGCGCCGTCGGCGTCCCCTGGGCCCGGTTGAGCGCCTCGTAGCCGGCGAGGAGATCGCCGGCGCCGGCGGCCGCGAGCGTCGTCAGGATCCAGAGGGTGAGGCGGGCGCTGACGTTGGCGCCGCCGCGCTCCCAGACGAAGACCGGGCCGTTGACCGGGAGGTCGAGGGTGAGGGTGTCGCCGATGACGATCATCCGGGCGCCGACCGCCGGCCCGAAGAGCCCGAAGTCGCTGGCGACGCCGACGTAGTCCTTGGTCGGCAGGCCGTAGGTCGGGATCAGCTCGTCGCCGGTGTAGATCCTGCGAAAGCGCTGACGGACCCCGGCGCGCGCGAGCGCGTCCTCGGCATGCGCCGGGGTGCTCGCGGTCGTGACCACCTGGATCGCCCCGGCCTCGTCGAGGGCCTCAATGACCTCGAGGACATGTGGTCGGAGGCCGACCTCGGGGCCCGGCGGCCGCGGCCCCTGGCGGTCGCGGCCGAGGGGACGAAAGATCCCGAGGGTGCGGTCGAGATCCCAGCAGACGAGCTTGCCCGCGAGCCCCGCCAGCGCGTCCTTGGCGACCACCGGAGGAGCGTAGCAGGCGCGCCGCAGCCAGGCGGGAGCACGTCGGCGCGCGCGATCGCGCGGCGCCTCCGCGCGGCTACTCGCGCTCGTCGGCCGACGTCGGCTTCGGCGGCGCGAAGCGGACGGGAGGGCTCAGGGGCGCGGCGGGCGGGGCGGGGGCGCCGACGCGGGCGGGCTCGCGGCCGCCGGGCTCGCGGGCACCGGGCTCGCGGGCGGGAGCGAGGGCGCGGGCGAGGGCGCCGACGCGGGCGGGCTCGCGAGCGCCGGGGCGGACTCCACCGACTCTTCGCCTGGCGCAGCAGGTGTCACCTCCGCGGCCGGCCGCGCGTGGATCACCGGCGCCGACGCGACCTCCTCGACCGCGGCCGCCACGGCCGCGGGCGAGCTCACCTCGCTCGCAGGGCTCGTCGCGATCGGAGCAGCCGCAGCCGCAGCCGCCGCAGCCGCAGAAGGAAGCTCGGCGCCCGCGTCCGCGTCCTCGACGATCGCCGGCGCGCTCGCGCCAGCGCCCGCCCCGTAGACCCGCCGAAAGCCGATCGTGAAGATCACGATGCTGGTGATCACCGACGCGAAGACCAGCGTCGGCACCCCCTCGGTCCCGGGCACGCCGGCGAGGAAGGGCAGCGTCGCCAGGGCGCCGGCGGCCATCCCCCGCGGCAGGCAGACGTAGGCGACGCTGTGGTCGCGGGCGCTGAGGCCGGCGCCGCGGAGGGCGACGAAGACCGCGGGGATCCGCGCGAGGAGGAGCACCACCCCGAGGACGATCCCCATGATCAGCAGCGACCAGGGCGGGCTCAGCATCAGCCCGAGGAAGGTGAAGAAGAGCGACTTGACGATGAAGGAGATCTGCGAGTGGACGGCCTGGACCTCGCCGTCGAGGTGGACGCCCGACTGGTCGGGCCCGAGGTCGTGGAGCCAGCGGGTGAAGGAGCGGGCGTTGCCGACGACGATCGAGAAGGCGAGCACGCCCATCGCCGGCGAGCCGCCGGCGACGTCGACCAGCACGTAGAGGAGCATCAGGCCCGCGAGGGTGAAGGGGTACGCGTAGCTCGATCCCCGGAGGAGGCGCATCGCCGGGATCCACCCCCAGCCGAGGAGCGCGCCGAGGCCGAGGGCGATCCCGAAGCTCTTGGCGAGGGTCGCCAGGGTCGCGCCGGCGCTCGCCGAGCCGGTGATCAGGACGTCGACGAAGGCGACCGTGAAGACCGCGCAGAGCGCGTCGGTGAGCGCCGACTCGATGTTGACGAGGTTGGCGATCCGCCCCTTGACCCCGGCGAGCTTGAGCGAGGGCATCAGGATCAGCGAGCTCGAGCCGCCGACGATCGCCCCGAGCATGAGGCCGTGGACGAAGCTCCACTCCGGCAGCACCCCGAGCGCGGCGATGCCGACGCTGAAGAGCGCGACCACCAGCATCGTGAAGAGGAAGGTGGCGAGGGCGAGCACGGCCCCGCGGCCGGCGGCCTGGGCGATGTCGGCGATCCGCAGGCGGGAGCCGCCGTCGAAGAGGACGATGATCAGGGTGACCGCGGCGAAGTAGGGGGTGATCGCCGCCAGGGTCTCGGCGTCGACGATCCCCGAGATCCGGAGGAAGACGCCGACGAGGATGAGCCAGATCGCGTCGGGGATCCGGGTGCGCACAAAGAGGAGCTCGCCGATCGCCCCGACCATCAGGAGGCTGGCGATCGTGATCAGGAAGACGGTCACCGACGAGCTCATCGAACCTCCGGGCCCCCGCCCTACCCCGCCGTCCGCGCGAAGTAGAGGCCGGCGTAGACCTTGAGGTCGATCCGCAGGCCGGCGGCCTCGCGCTCGCGGAGCCAGGCCTCGGCGCCGGCGAGCGGGACCTCGTGGACGGTGATCGACTCCGACTCGAGCCCGCCCCCCGGGCCGACCCGGCGGAGGCCGGTCGCCCGGTAGATGACGATCTCCTCGCTGGTCAGCCCCGGCGAGGTCGGGCCGCCGCAGAGGCGCTCGACGTGGCTCGCCTCATAACCTGTCTCTTCGACCAGCTCGCGCGAGGCCGCGACCGCCGCGTCCTCGTCCTCGGACCCCTCGTCGTCGCCGACGAGGCCGGCCGGGAGCTCGATCACCTCGCAGCCGAGGGCCGGGCGCGGCTGTGAGATCAGGATGATCCGCGCGTCGTCGGTGACCGCGACCAGGGCCGCCGCCCCGCGGGCGCCGACCCGCTCGACCAGCTCCCAGCGTCCGCGACGGATCAGCCGGAGGAAGCGGCCGTGGCCGAGGATCGCCTCTTCGACGTCGGGTGTCTCGCTCATGGGCCCGGCGATCTTCGCAGACAATCGAGCGCGCGGCGAGGGCCTGGGCGCGCCGCTCCTCGTCGAGGGGCGTCTGCGAGCGCGCGATTGCCACGCTCGCCCCGCCCCGGTAGCGTCGGGTCGATGCCGGCCCCCGCCCGCGCGCGCCTCCTCAGCCTCGACGCCCTCCGCGGCCTCGCGGTGCTCCTGATGATGGAGCAGCACATGGGCGTGTGGCTCTACGACCGCCCGCGGAGCGACGTATCGACGGTCCTCATCGCCTTCAACGCGCTCGGCGGCGCCGCGGCGCCGCTCTTCGTCACCCTCGCCGGGATCGGCACCGCGCTCTCGCTCCGCGGGGGCCGCGGCGATCTCGTCCTGGTCCGCCGCGGCCTCACGGTGATGGCCTTCGGCTACCTCCTCAGCCTCCTCACCCCGAGCTGGTTCACCCTCCGCTCGTGGTTCGTCCTCCACGTGATGGGCGCGGCGATCCTGAGCGCGCCGCTCTGGCGCCGCTTCGGGGTCCGCGGGCGCCTCGCCCTCGCCGCCCTGGTGGTCGCCGCGACCCCGCTGATCCAGACCTGGCTGGACACCCCGGCGAGCCTGAGCAACGACCGCATGGCCCTCAAGCCGCCCTTTGACGGGCTCCCCGGCGGCCACCTCCGGGTCGCGTTCGCCGAGGGGCAATTCCCGATCTTCCCGTGGCTGGCGATGTTCCTGGTCGGGATGGCGGCCGGCTCGATGATCGCCGCCGACGATCGCCGCGGGCTCCGACGCCTGGCGGTCGCCGTCCTCGCGATCGGCCTCGCCCTCGCCGCCCTCGGCTACGCCGACCGCCTCCTCCCCGACGTCCCGCTCTTCACCTCGCTGCTCTGGCGGCGGGCCTTCGCGCTCCCCCTCGGCTTCTTCCCGGCGACCGCGTCGGTGATCGTCCTCCTCCAGAGCGTGGTCCTCTGGCTCCTCCTCGCCGCCCTCGCGGTCGACGAGCGCGCCCCCTACGATCGCCGGGCGTGGATCGTCGCCCTCGGTCGGAGCTCGCTCACCCTCCTCCTCGTCCACGTCGTCGTCTTCCGCGAGCTCACCCGGCCGCTCGGGCTCTGGCAGGCGCTCGAGGCCGAGGAGGCGCTGGCGGTGATCGGCCTCTGGCTGGTCCTCTGCGGCACCCTCGCCCGGGCCTGGGAGAAGGTCGGCTACCGCTACGGGGCGGAGTGGCTGCTCCGGAAGATCGCCGGCTGAGCGGGTGGCATGCCCGGGACCGCGGGATCCAGCCCCCGGCGCCTGAGAACGCGCCCGTACGGGCGAATTTCGTCGTTCTGTCGGCCATTCGGCCGCTTCACGGCCCGATCCTGGGGCGTCGCCCCCCCAGGATCGTGACCGCCGAGCCCGTGATCGATCCCCCGGCTCGCTCTCGCGCGGGTGTATCCTCAGACAGTGGCGATGACCAGCGAGCGCGAGCTTCGTCCGGCGCAGTCGGCCTCGCTGGCCGGCATGTCGGTCGAGTCGACGATGATCGGCGTGGTCCCGCGCACGCTCGATCGCGGGCTGACGATCGCCAGCCTGGTCCTCTCGGCGGCGGTGATCGTGATCGCCCCCGACCACCTCCTGGCGGCGATCCTCTGCGGCGTCCACCTCCTCCTCCACGTCGCCACCTCGCTGCCGATGCGGCGGCGCAACCTCTCGCTCCAGACCCTCCGCGAGGCGCTCCGCTTCGCCGGCAACGCGGCGCTCCTCGGGGCGATGCCGAGCCTCCTCGGGGTGACCACGCCGGGGTGGATCCTCAGCCTGCCGGTGGTGATCGGCGCGCCCCACTTCCTCGGCTTCGGCCCGCGCTCGCTGATCGCCAGCGCCCTGGTGGCGATCGCCGCGTCCGGCGGGGTCCTGGTCGCCGGCGGCCCCGAGGCCCAGCTGCCGGCTCTGATCGTCGTCGTCGTCGTCGGCGCGGTCGGGACCCTCGCGCAGATCCTCGCCGGCCAGCCGGGCAACCCCGACCGCACCTACACGAGCGCGCTCGGCCGCCTCGAGGAGGAGATCGCCGAGCGCCAGCGGATCGAGGCCGAGCTCCTGCGGGTCCAGGAGGGCCTCGAGCGCAGCGTCGCCGAGCGCACGCAGGCGCTGATGGACGCCAACGAGCAGATGGAGAAGGAGATCAGCGACCGCCGGATGGCCGAGGAGAAGGCGCTCGAGGCCAGCCGGATCAAGAGCTCCTTCCTCGCCAACATGAGCCACGAGCTGCGGACGCCGCTCAACGCGATCATCGGCTACACCGAGATGCTGATGGACGAGGTCGACGAGATCGGCGTCACCGTGATCCGCCCCGACCTCCAGAACATCCTGACCTCGTCGCACCACCTCCTGGCGATCATCTCCGACATCCTCGACCTCTCGAAGATCGAGTCGGGGAAGATGGACGTGTCGATCGAGGAGGTCGACGTCGCCGAGCTGGTCGAGGGGGTCGCGCGGACGGTCGCGCCGCTGGCCGAGCGCAACGGCAACACCCTCCGGGTCCGCTGCCCGGGCGACGTCGGGCCGATGAGGACCGACCGCACCAAGGTCAACCAGATCCTGATGAACCTGCTGAGCAACGCCTGCAAGTTCACCCACGACGGCTCGATCGAGGTCTTCGTCCAGGTCCAGAAGCGCGACAGCCGGAGCTGGTTCCTCTTCGAGGTCCGCGACACCGGGATCGGCATGACCCCCGAGGTCCTCGGCCGCCTCTTCACGCCCTTCACCCAGGCCGACTCGTCGACGACCCGCAAGTACGGCGGCACCGGCCTCGGCCTGGCGATCTCCCGCCACTTCGCCAACATGCTCGGCGGCGACATCACGGCCGAGAGCGAGGAGGGGCTGGGATCGGCGTTCCACGTCCGCCTCCCGGCCGAGGTGATCGACCCGCGGACGACCGGGCTCCTCTCGATCGCCAACTTCTAGCGCCCCGTGAGGGCCGTGGAGATCCCTCCGGGCGGCGCGACGCAGAGGCTGCGCCGCCGCCTCGGCCGATCGCGGCTGGCCCCCGCGATCACCCCCCAGCGCCCCTTCGCGGCGATCACGCGTGAGGATCCCGGCGTTTTCGCGCGGCCGCGGGCGTGCTAGGAGGGCGCCAGGATGTCGCTCTCCGCCCGTACGGTCACCCCCGAGTATCACGCGCTCCTCGTCGACACGATCAAGACGCTGGCGATCGACGCGGTCCAGCTCGCCAACTCCGGCCACCCCGGGATGCCGATGGGCGCCGCCGACATGGCCGCGGTCCTCTGGACCCGCTTCCTCCGCCACGACCCCGGGCAGCCGAGCTGGCCGAACCGCGACCGCTTCGTCCTCAGCGCCGGTCACGGGTCGATGCTCCTCTACGCGCTCCTCCACCTCACGGGCTACGACCTCCCGCTCGCCGAGCTCCGCCGCTTCCGGCAGTGGGGCTCGAAGACGCCGGGGCACCCGGAGTTCGGCCACACCGCCGGCGTCGAGGTGACCACCGGGCCGCTCGGCACCGGCTTCGCGGCTGGCGTCGGCATGGCGATCGCCGAGCGCCTCCTCGCCGCCCGCTACAACCAGCCGGGGCACCGGGTCGTCGATCACTTCACCTACGCGATCGTCTCCGACGGCGACCTGATGGAGGGCGTCGCCGCCGAGGCCGCGAGCCTCGCGGGCCACCTCCAGCTCGGCAAGCTGATCTACCTCTACGACGACAACCAGATCTCGATCGACGGCGCCACCGACATCACCTTCACCGAGGACGTGCTCGCCCGCTTCGCCGCCTACGGCTGGCACGTCACCCGGGTCGACGGCCACGACGCCGAGGCGATCGCCACGGCGATCGCCGCCGCCCGGGCCGAGGAGACGAAGCCGAGCCTCATCGCCTGCCGCACGGTGATCGCCAAGGGCTCGCCGAACAAGGCGGGCACCAGCGCCTCCCACGGGGCGCCGCTCGGCGGGGCCGAGGTCGCGGCGACCAAGGCGGCGATGGGCTGGCCGGCGGAGCCGACCTTCCTCATCCCCGAGGCGATCGTCGACGGCCAGGCGAGCGCCCGCGCCAACCTCCAGGCGGGCCGTGAGGCGTGGGAGGAGGCGTTCGCCGCCTACCGCCGGGCCCACCCCGCGCTGGCCGCCGAGCTCCAGGCGATCTTCGACAACGACACGCCGCGGGCGGCCTTTGACGCGATCCCGAGCTTCCCGAGCGGGGGCGCGGTCGCGACCCGCAAGGCCGGCGCGAAGATCCTCGAGGCGATGGTCAAGAGCCACCCGGTGCTGGTCGGCGGCTCCGCCGACCTCGCCGGCTCGAACGGCGTCAACCTGGCCAAAGAGACAGCCCAGTCGGCAGAGAACCCCGGCGGTCGGGTGATCCACTTCGGGGTCCGCGAGCACGGGATGGCGGGGATCGCCAACGGCCTCGCGCTCCACGGGATCCGCCCCTACGTCGCCACCTTCCTGGTCTTCTCCGACTTCATGCGCGGGGCGATCCGGCTGGCGGCGCTGATGCGCCTGCCGGTGATCTACGTCCTCAGCCACGACTCCTTCTGGGTCGGCGAGGACGGCCCGACCCACCAGCCGATCGAGCACGCGATGGCCCTGCGGATGATCCCCGACCTCTGGGTCTGCCGCCCCGGCGACGCCCGCGAGACCGCGGCCGCCTGGCGCCTCGCGCTCGCCCGCCAGGTCGGCGACGGACCGACCGCGATCCTGGTCACCCGCCAGGACCTGCCGATCCTGGAGGAGACCCGCGAGGACATCGCCTGCGGCGCCTACGTCCTCTGGGAGCCCGAGGGGGTCGAGGCCGCCGAGCTCGACGGGATCCTGATCGCCACCGGCTCCGAGCTCGCGCTCGCCCGCGCCGCCGCCCACAGCCTCCACGCCAAGGGCCGCAGCGTCCGGGTGGTGTCGATGCCCTGCTGGGAGGCGTTTGAGGCCCAGCCCGCCGAGTACCGCGACGAGGTGCTGCCGCCGGCGATCACCCGCCGCCTCTCGGTCGAGGCCGGGACCACCCTCGGCTGGGGCCGCTACGCGAGCGCCTGCCACGGGATCGATCACTTCGGCGCGTCGGCCCCGGGCGAGGAGCTCGCGCGGCGCTTCGGCTTCAGCGCCGAGGCGATCGTCGAGCACTACCTCAAGCTCGCCTGAGCTGCCCTAGAAGCAGGTCGGGAACGCCCCGGGTCCCCGCCACCGCCGCATCTCTCGGTAGGCCGCGAGCACACCGCGGCACTCGTCGTGGGGGTGCGGGCAGAGCTCGTGGGCCCGCCGCATGTTGAACCACGGCACCGCCGGGTGGACGTGGTGGACGCTGTGGAGCCCCTCGTTGTGGGAGAGGAGGTTGGCGAGCCACGACGCGTCGTTGCGGACGCCGCTCGGCGCCCGGTAGTGATCGGTGATGTCCGACCAGTAGATGTAGATCGCCGCGACGTAGAAGCGCGGGATCACGTGGTAGAGGAGGAAGGGGAGCCAGAGGCCGCTGACCACCGCGAGCCCGGACATGACGATCCAGGTGAGCTGCACCCGGCGGCTCTGGTGGAGGTAGCCGGCGCCGAGGGTGAGGGTCGCGTAGCCGAGGAAGGGGCGGATCAGGATCGCCCAGCGGAGGTCGGGGTCGTCGTCAGGCCCGAGGCCGAGCGCGCGGTACTCGGCGCAGGTGTGATCGCCCGGCCCGAGGAAGTCGCGGTGGTGGGCCATGTGCTCGGCCCGGTAGCGCTCGACGTCGACCGCGAAGGGCCAGGCGTAGAGCCAGGCGAGCGCGCGGTGGAGGCGGCGGCTTCGGAAGAGGGTGCGGTGCGCGGCCTGGTGGCAGAGGCCCTCGATGATCGCCCAGTGACGATGTCCGATCAGCCAGATCACGATCGTCGTCAGCCACCAGGCGTCGATCGCCAGATCGAGGGCGACGAGGCCGGCGATCGCCGCGAGGTCGCCGGCGAGGGCGAGGAGGCCGCGGAGATCGGAGCGCCGGGTGAGCGCGCGGAGGCCCGGGGGAGGGTCGCGCTGGAGCGCCCGGATCACCGCCGCGGTGAGGTGCGCGGGCGGTGCCACGGGGGCCAGGATACACCCCCGGGAAGGGCAGACGGCGGGCGCTCGCGCGCCCGCGCGGCGCCGCGCTCGGCTCCAAGCGATCCGCTCAGCTCGGCTACCCCGGAGCGGGGGCTCGCTCACCTGCCCCGTCGCGCCGGGCTGTCATGAGAAGCGCCCTCTGGGTCGCTACTCACCCGTGCGCCGTTGACACGCTTGTCTCCGCCTGGTATCTCTCGCTCCAATGCGCCTGGATCGTCCGCGCATTCAAGGGCTCCGGGGTATCTCGTCGCTCCGCCCCAATGCAACAACGAGTAGAATTCTCAGCCTTCTGCTTTGTGCGTTGGTCGCTCCGGCCTGCCAGACTGACCGCGCAGGGATCCGCGCCGCGCAGTCCGGCCACCAACCGCGCGACGTCGACTCAGCCCCTGGCGTCCCGGTAGAGGGCGGGGAGTGCTCGCGCTCCGCCTCAATCACCGCCTGCGGCGCATCTCCACGAGGCCCGACGATTCTGGAGTGCGTCTCCGGACGGTGGACCGAAGCCAAAGTGTGCGAGGAACACTGCGGCGCTACAAACCAGTGTACCGCAGGGTGCGCCCAGACCAACGATGGACTGCCCCCCTCGTGCCTTTGCGCGGATGGGGCCTCGTGCCCGGGCCGTGCCTATTGCGAGTCGCACGAAGTCATCCGACACGCGGATGCATCGAGGGAGAACTGCCACACCCTGTGCACAGCCGCAGGCGCCGAGACATCCCTCGGCTGCGGGTTTGACCCGAAGCTCGGAGAGCCCCGTTGTATCTGTGCGACCTCTGGCCAATCCTGCACCGACGAACTTGACATCTGCGCCGGCCCGTCTGAAGCCCCGCCGAAAGGAGCAGACTCTGCGTCCACGTGGATCGCCACCTGCGAATCAGGATCGCTAGCAATTGCCGCCTGCTCTGACGTGTGCAGCGACGAGAATTCTCTGTGCCTACAGGTGAGAGGGCAGCCAGATGCTTGCTCATGTCAAACCTAGTCCGCCCCTCGCCCTCGCCTTCGCCTTCGCCTTGCTCGGGGGCGCGTGTGAACCTGCACCAGGCCCATCCCCCGAATCCCCGGAGTGGCCACCACGTGAGGGGATCTACTGCGGCGACTCGCCGAGCCGATGCGACGACGACGGGAACGCGTGGGTGTGCGGCCCCCGCCCCCTGTGGAAGAAGACAGACTGCACGCAGGAGTGCGAACAAGCAGGGCTCGCCCACCGCGGATGCCTCATCATCGGGAGCGACGACCGCGACGCGCTCGCCAGCCGCACGCTGCCGGGAACCGGGAGCTCAACGGCGATCCCTGAGGCACGATGTCTCTGCGCAGATCCCTCGGCTCTTGAGTGTGCGGGGCCTTCCCACCGAGTGTGCGCCGATCGATCTGCGCTGCTCGTCTGCACCGATCAGCTCCGCTGGTCGAAGGTTGAGTGTTCCTCCGTGTGCGAGAGCCTCCTGCCCCGCCTCCGCGCTGACGCCTGTGTACATGGCGTGGGGCCAGGTGATTCGGACGCTTGCAGATGTACGGCAAGTGGAGCACCTTGCAGCGAGGAGGGGTCGATGCTGTGTGCGGATGATCGCGTGTACTCCTGCAACGGCGGAGTCCTCTCCGAGAGCGCCAATTGCGGCGCAGGGACAATGTGCGGAGCCGGCGAGCGCGCGACCTGCATCTTCGACGGGGAGGCCCATTGTGCGTGCATACCGGACTAGAGCGCTGGCATTGATGGTGGCTGCCCTCGCCTCGTGCGACGCCGGCCCAGACCTGCCTGAGCTGCTCGTGGAGGCTCCGCCTGTCTCGATCTACGGCGATAAGGTGTCCATTTGCAGAGGGGCGGTCGTGGCGATTTCGTCGCACATTCAGGCTGTGAGCGCAGACCTCTCTGGGAGCGCGTCGTTTCCCGAAGAGATCGACCTCCTGCTCACGGTCGACGCCAGTGCTCTCTGCGACTCCGGGCAAGGCTGCACCCTGACGGAGAGGAGCCCCGTGCTCTCGATCGCCGAAGAAGGGAGCGTCCTGCATGAACTCGCGCACGCCGTCCAAGAGATCCGGACAGGAGGCTCTCCGGCGCCGTGGCTCCTGGAGGGGTTCGCGGAGAGCTGGTCTGGCCGCGGAGGTCGGATGCCCAAGTATCCGTCGGCGCTTGACCTCGCCGCCGAGTCGTCGTGGGATGTCGACTACTCCGGGGCCCGACACCTCGTCCGTTGGATCCGAGGGAGGCTCTCTCGCGATGACTTCGCAGCGCTCTTCTTGGAGTCCTCGGAGGACCTGGTTCCCCGCCTCGAGCACTTGCTCGAGAACTCGTGGGACGGGCTCCAACATGAGTTCTGGGAGAGCGCCCCCCTCTACGATCCCGGCCCCCTGGACTGTGCGGATGTGTCAATGGTCGTCGACGTGACTCGCCCGGCCGCGCTCCGGGGGACCTTCGACTGTGACGATGAGTCGACCCAGGGTGTCCTCTTCGCGGAAACCGCCTCCACCCAACTCACCGTGCCTCTGGTCCTTGAGGTCGAGTCCGATGCGTCGTATCGGGTGCAGGTCCTCGGCGGGACGGCCTACATGCTGCCCTGTGAACCTGTCGACGACCCGGTAGAAGCGGCGTTTTGGGCTCACGTCGAGGAGGCGCACGATCTCCCGGCGCTCGTCACCTCCGCCTCACGCGACGCGACCTATTTCTTGAGGGCAGGTCGCTATCACGCTTGGGTCGGCAGCGGGACCGAGGGCGACTTCACCTTCTCGATCCAGCCAGACTACCGGGTCTCTCGGCATGCGCTGATTGAGTAGCGGGTGCAACTCATGCAGCGCGATCCGGCGTCCGCGCGACGCCGCGCGCCATCAAGGCGCCCGCCACCCCCTCAGAGCCGGCGGAGCGCGACCTCCTCGACCCGGTGATCGGCCCCCTTGCGGAGGATCAGCCCCGCCCGCTGCCGGGTCGGCAGGATGTTGCGGCGGAGGTTCGGCAGGTTGATCCGCGACCAGATCCGCTCGGCGGTCTGCCGCGCCTCCTCCTCGCTCACCGACGCGTACTTGCGGAAGTACGAGCGGGGGTCGCGGAAGGCGGTCTCCCGCAGGCTCATGAAGCGCTCGACGTACCAGCGGTGGAGGAGCGCCTCGTCGGCGTCGACGTAGATCGAGAAGTCGAAGAAGTCGGAGACGAAGGGGATCGCCTTGCCGTCGTGGGGCAGGCGGGCCGGCTGGAGGACGTTGAGGCCCTCGACGATCAGGATGTCCGGGCGCTCGATGGTCACGCGCTGGTCGGCGACGACGTCGTAGACGAGGTGGGAGTAGACCGGCGCCGTCACCCCGCGCTTGCCCGCCTTGATGTCGTGGAGGAAGTGGAGGAGCGCCTGGGTGTCGTAGCTCTCGGGGAAGCCCTTGCGCTCCATCAGGCCCCGGCGGGCGAGGTCGGCGTTGCTCCGGAGGAAGCCGTCGGTGGTCACGAGGTCGACCTTCGGCGTGTTCGGCCAGCGCGCGAGGAGGGCGGCGAGGACCCGCGCGGTCGTCGACTTGCCGGCGGCGACCGAGCCGGCGACGCCGATGATGTAGGGGACGCCCTCGCCCTCGCCAGCGCCGAGGAAGCGCTGGGTCGAGTTGAAGAGGCCCTGCGACGCGCCGACGTAGAGCGAGAGGAGGCGCGAGAGCGGGAGGTAGATCTCGGCGACCTCGCGGAGGGCGATCGGATCGCCGAGGGCGCGGAGGCGGACGATCTCCGCGTCGCTCAGGGTCATCGGCGCGTCGGCCCGCAGGCGCGCCCACTCGGCGCGCCCGAAGATCCGGTAGGGGGAGAGGTCGTCCTGCGTGTCCAAGCGCTCACTTGGCCGGCGAGGGCGGCGCGAGGTGGACGACCACCGGCGGGGTCGCGGCGACGACGTGGGCCTCGAGGTCGCGCACCGGCTGGAGGTTCTTGCCGACCGACGCGGCCGCCGGCGCGGTCCGGCTCCCCCAGCATTGCACCCTGCCGTCGAAGTCGCGGGCGCAGGTGTGGTCCGAGCCCGCGTCGATCTCGACGATGTTCGCGAGGCCGACGACCTTGGTCAGCATCGTCCGCTCGCGGGTGGTCCCGTCGCCGAGCTGCCCCTCGTCGTTCGAGCCCCAGCAGTGGACCTCGCCCTTGGTCGAGACCACGCAGGCGTGCTCGTTGCCGACCGCGAGATCCGAGACCTCGACGTCGATCCCGCCGACCTGGAAGAGCGGGCCGCCGCGGGCGAAGGGGACGTAGTCGTCGTCGTGCTTGTCCTCGCGCTCGTCCTCGTCGCCGCCGTCGCTGACGTCGTCGTAGCCGGCCGCCGCCGAGCCCCAGCAGCGGACCGCGCCGCCCTCGTCGAGGACGCAGAGCGACTCGCCCTCGGCGTCGATCACCCCGACGCCGCCGGCGAGGACCAGGCGCGGCTGGCCGATGATCGGATCCTGCTCGGTCGCCGCCGGATCGGGGAGCTGCCCCCAGCAGTAGACGCCGACCTCGGTGGTCGCGCAGGTGAAGGTCGCGCCGAGGGCGAGCGCCCGGATCTGGCCGCTGATCCCGGTGACCTGGAGCGGCGTCGACGAGAGGATCGTCGAGTCCTCGCCGTCCTCGGCGATGTCGCGGCTGTAGCGGCCGTTGCCGAGCTGGGCGTAGTCGCCGTTGCCCCAGCAGAAGAGGCGCTGATCCATCAGCGACGCGCAGGTGTGGGCGTCGCCGACGGCGATCCGGGCGGCGTTCGAGAGCCCGGGGACCCGCACCAGCCCCTCGGGATCGCCCTCGACCCCGAGGCAGCCGTCGCTGTTGAGGCCCCAGCAGCGGAGCTGGCCGCCGCCGACGATCGCGCAGGCGTGGCTGTCGCCGGCCGCGAGGACCTGCACGCCCTCGACCTCGGGATCCTCCTCGGCGACCAGGAGCTGCTCCTGGCAGCGGACGGTCCCCTCGGGGGTGCGCGCGCAGGTCTGGGCGCCGCCGACCGAGATCCCGGCCATCTTCTCGAAGAACTCGCGCGGGGTCGCCGAGAAGCCCGGGGTGCCGTTGCCGAGCTGGCCGTAGCGGTTGTTGCCGCGGCACGAGACCACGCCGGCGAGGTCGCGGAGGCACTCGACGCCGCCGCGGCTGTCGAAGTCGGCGGCGCTGGCCCAGACCTCCGCCGGGATCTTCGCCTTCCAGAGCGGGCCCTGGACCGGGATCGTCTCCTTCCACTGATCGGTGAAGGTCCGGCAGCGGAGCTCGCCGCCCTCGCGGGCGTAGCAGAGGTCGTCGCCGCTGGCGGCGAGCGCCTCGGCCCGCTCGTCGACGGTGGTCGGCAGCATCGCCTGAAGGCCGAAGGGCTTCCAGCACTCGAGGTGGCCGTTGGCCCGGAGGGCGCACATGGCGGCCGCGCCGGCGAGGGCGACCGCGTCCTTGATCCCGGGGATCTCGCGGACCTCCGGGGTCGCGCTGCCGAGGCGCGACATGCAGGCGACGCTGCCGTCGCGGCGGCGGCCGCAGAGCGGCTCGATGCCGTAGCGGTGGCTGACGAGCTCGACGACGTCGCCGAGGGCGGCGCTGGTCCACACGCTGTCGGCCCGGCCGCCGAGGCGAATCCCGCCCCAGCAGGAGATCTGGCCGCCGCGTCGGAGGGCGCAGCTCGCGTCGCCGCCGACGATCACCGAGACCGCGTCGTCGATCCCGGGGACCAACACCGGCGTCGCCCGGTTCTCGGCGACCCCGGGGGCGAGCTGACCGTGGCGACCGGCGCCCCAGCAGGCGACCTCGCCGCGGCCCGCGATGGCGCAGACGTGGCGACCGCCGACGGCGATCGTCGCCGGCCGCGAGGGGCCCGGGGTGCCCTCCGCGGCCGCTGGCGGGGCCTCAACCGGCGGCGCCGTCGGGGCCGGAGCGGCCTCGGCCGGCGCCTGCGGGGTCGGTGCCGGCGCCTCCTCGCCGCCCTTCTTGCTCGTGCAGGCGGCGAAGCCGAGGGCGAGGACGACGGCAGAGAACGACCCGATCGAGGCGCGCACAGGCATCACGCGGCATCCTAGCAGGGCGAGCGCCGGCATTGGCGGGGGTCTCCGCGATCGTCGCTGGCGGCCGTGAAACGCGGCCGGCGCCGCAGCGATGCGTGTGGACGGTCACACCCTGGGGGCGCACGGAGGCGCGTTCCGGGCTGCCCTACCCCCTTGCGTGTGGCATCCTCCGCGCGCCCGCACCCCGGGTAGCACTGTAGGCCCGCCCCTGGCAGACGTCAGGTTCGGGCCGCATTCGTCCGCAACATCCACACCACGACGCACGGCACGACCATGGAACTCGCGAAAGTTCGCAACATCGGGATCTCCGCCCACATCGACTCGGGCAAGACCACCCTGACGGAGCGCATCCTCTTCTACACCGGCCGCATCCACAAGATCGGCGAGGTCAAGGGGAAGACCGACGTCGGCGCGACGATGGACTCGATGGAGCTCGAGAAGGAGCGCGGGATCACGATCCAGTCGGCCGCGACCTTCGTGCAGTGGAAGGACTTCTTCGTCAACATCATCGACACCCCGGGACACGTCGACTTCACCGTCGAGGTCGAGCGCGCGCTCGCGGTCCTCGACGGCGCGGTCCTGGTCCTCTGCGCGGTCGGTGGCGTGCAGTCGCAGTCGATCACCGTCGACCGCCAGATGCGGCGCTACAACGTCCCCCGCATCGCCTTCATCAACAAGATGGACCGCGCCGGCGCCAACGCCTTCAAGGTGACCAAGGCGCTCCGCGACAAGCTCCGCCACAACGCGGTGCTGATGACCTACCCGATCGGCGCCGAGGACAACTTCCAGGGCATCGTCGATCTCCTCGAGCGCAAGGCGATGTACTTCGACGGCGACAACGGCGAGATCGTCCGGATCGAGGACGTCCCGGCCGAGCTCGCTGAGCCGGTCGAGGAGTGGCGCCTCAAGATCGTCGAGGCGCTCGGCGACTTCGACGACGACATCGCCATGATGTACCTCGAGGGCGAGGGCGAGTCGGTCACCGCCGAGCAGATGTACCCGGTGATCCGCAGGGCGACCCTCTCGCTCGAGATGACCCCGGTCTTCTGCGGCTCCGCCTTCAAGAACAAGGGCGTCCAGCACCTCCTCGACGGCGTCGGTCACTTCCTCCCCGACCCGACCGAGGTCCGCAACCAGGCCTACGACATGGACCTGAACAACGAGCAGGTCGACCTCGAGGTCCGCGACGACGCGGCGCTCTGCTCCCTCGCGTTCAAGCTCGAGGACGGCAAGTACGGCCAGCTCACCTACATCCGGATCTACCAGGGCAAGATCGCCCGCGGCGACACCCTCTACAACGCCCGCACCGGCAAGAAGGTCAAGGTCGGCCGCCTCGTCCGCATGCACTCGAACGAGATGGTCGAGATCGACGGCGCCGGCGCCGGCGACATCGTCGCCCTCTTCGGCATCGACTGCGCCTCCGGTGACACCTTCACCGACGGCCAGCGCAACTACTCGATGCGCTCGATGTTCGTCCCCGCGCCGGTCATCTCCTACGCGGTCCAGCCGAAGAACAAGACCGGCCTCGCCAACTTCTCGAAGGCGCTCAACCGCTTCTCGAAGGAGGACCCGACCTTCAAGGTGACCCGCGACGAGGAGTCGGGCGAGACGATCATCGCCGGCATGGGCGAGCTCCACCTCGACGTCTACATCGAGCGTATGCGCCGCGAGTACGGCGTCGACACGATCGTCGGCGAGCCGCAGGTCGCCTACCGCGAGGCGATCACCCGCGAGGTCGACTTCATGTACACCCACAAGAAGCAGACCGGCGGCTCGGGTCAGTACGCGAAGGTCGGCGGGGTGATGCGGCCGATCCCGGAGGACGCGGAGGAGAAGACCTACCGCTTCGTCGACAACATCGTCGGCGGCAAGATCCCCCGCGAGTACATCTCCTCCTGTGACAACGGCTTCAAGCAGGCGCTCGATCGCGGCGTCCTGATCGGCTTCCCGGTCGTCGGCGTCGAGATGGAGATCAACGACGGCGCCGCCCACGCGGTCGACTCGAGCGACATGGCCTTCCAGATCGCCGCCCGCTCGGCCTTCAAGGAGACCATGCCGAAGGCCGGCCCGGTGATCCTCGAGCCGCTCATGAAGGTCGTCGTCGAGACCCCGGAGGAGTTCCAGGGCACCGTCCAGGGCACCCTGATCCGCCGCCGCGGCAACATCGTCGGCTCCGAGAGCAGCGCCGGCACCTCGGTCATCGAGGCCCACATCCCGCTCGCCGAGATGTTCGGCTACTCGACCGAGCTCCGCTCCTGCACCCAGGGCAAGGCCGAGTTCTCGATGGAGTTCGAGCGCTACGGCCAGGTCCCCAAGAACATCCAGGACGAGCTGATGAAGAAGTACAAGGACGGCAAGCGGGTCGCCTGATCCCGAGCCGCCCCGTGCGAAGGTCGAGCCCCGGCGCCCCACGGCGTCGGGGCTCTTCCCTTTTTGGGTGTGCTCACTCGAGCGGCGGGTCCTCGGGGACGGGCTGGGCCGACGGGCGGGCCCGCTGGCGGCCGCGGAGGGTCGGCGTCAGGCCCCGCGGCCGGGGATGACGGCCCGGGTCGGCCGCCGGGCCCGCGCGCCGGCGGCGGGCCCCGGAGCGCTCATCACCGCCAAGGAGGCGGGCCGCGAGCTCGAGCTCGCCGGCGAGCTCGTCGACGCTGGCGATGCGCGACCGCGGCGGCGCGAGGGCGGCGAGGAGGATCTCCTCGAGGGCCGCGGGCGGCGGCGGGACGTCGAGCTCGGCGAAGCGGCGCGGGGCCTCGCCCTCGAGGGCGCCGTGCGCGGCCGCGAAGGGCATCCGCCCGGTGGCCGCGCGGTAGAGGAGCACGCCGAGGGCGAAGACGTCGTGGATCGGCCCGGAGGGCCCCTCACCGGCCTCCGGCGGGGTGTAGCCCGGGGTCCCGAGGATCACCCCGCGGCCGGTGCAGAGGCGGGACGCCGGCGGGGTCATGTAGGGCTGGGTCTCGGCCCGGTAGGCCGGGGTCAGGCGGGCGATCCCGAGGTCGATCACCCGCGCGTCGATCACCCGGGGGCCGCCCGCCAGGAGGACGTTGGCCGGCTTGAGGTCGCGGTGGATCACGCCGCCGCGGTGGAGGGCGGCGACCGCCCGGCAGAGCTGTCGGCCGAGGGCGATGACCGCCGCCAGGCCCAGGCGGCGACCGCCGCGGAGGTGCTCGTCGAGGGCGCCGCCGCGGATCAGGTCCATCGTGTAGTAGGGGATCCCGTCGTCGGTGACCGCCATGTCGTGGGCGCGGATCAGGTGGCGGTTGTGGATTCGACTGAGGATCAGAAATTCGTGGCGGAATCGAGAGACCAGCTCGAGGTCTCCCACCAGCACCGGATCGAGGAGCTTGAGCGCGACGTCGCGGCGGCTGGCGAGGAAGCGGGCGGCGTAGACCTCGGCCATCCCGCCGCTGCCGATCCGCCGCAGGAGCTCGTAGCGACCGCTGACGAGCTCGCCGCTGCGGTCGCGGCGGCGGGCCGGCGGCCAGGCGAGCGCCGGCGGCCAGGGGCGGGCCGGCCCGGGCCCACGCGGACGTGACGCCCGCCCGCCCGCGATCGTCCACGGCGGCGCCGCGTCGATGTCCAGCTCGTCGGCGTCCGCCGGCCGCCGGAAGATCGTCCAGGTCGCTGCGCGCTCGCTCTCTCCCATGCTCGTCGTCCCTTCGGCCCCCGCGTCGATCAACGGGGGCACGCGGGGGTCGGCCGCCGGCGGGAGGCGTTGCACGCCGGCGCGCGAGCCCGACCGCCGCCACGCTCGACCGCCGCCGCCGCGATCGTCGCGCGCACCAATGCGGCTACACCAGGGAGCGGACCGGGGCCCGGGCGATCGCTCGAGCGGATGCGCCCCGCTTCCGGCATGATCGCCGACGATGGCCCCGCTGGCGCACCCCCTCTCGCTCCTCCTGGCGGCGGCGCCCCTCGCCGCCCCGCCGCCGGGCGAGCCGCCGGCGATCTACGGCGGCCAGGCGGCCTCGACCTGCCAGTGGCCGCAGGCGGTCGCCCTCTACGACGGCGGCAACTCGCAGCTCTGCTCGGCCGCGCTGATCCACCCGCAGATCGCGGTCTACGCCGCCCACTGCGGGACCGGCTTCTCGACCCTGCGCCTCGGCGAGGACGTGACCGCGCCGGCGATCAAGGCCGAGCTCGCCGGCTGCTACGCCCACCCGGAGGTCGACGGCACGCCGGCCCGTGACTTCGCCTACTGCCGCCTCGCCGCGCCGATCCTCGAGGTGCCGCTGGTCCCGCCGCTGGTCGGCTGCGAGACCGAGCTCCTCGCCCCGGGGGCGCCGATGACCCTGGTCGGCTTCGGCGAGATCGAGGGCGGGAGCGCCGGCGACAAGAACTGGGTCGACGTGGCGATCGACACCTACCCCTTCATGGAGAGCCTGATCCTCGCCGGCGGCGACGGCCTCGGGACCTGCAAGTGGGACTCCGGCGCCCCCGGCTACGTCGCCCTCGCCGACGGCACCTGGCGGACCGCCGGCGTGACCTACGGGACCACCCTCACCTGCGGGGCCGGGACCGTGCTGATCCCCCTCTTCGGCTTCCTCGGCTGGCTCGAGGAGCACTCGGGGATCGACGTGACCCCCTGCCACGACGCCGACGGCACCTGGAACCCGGACGGCCGCTGCGATCACCTCGCGACCGATCCCGGCCTCGGCGGCGGGAGCTGGGACGAGCGCTGCCCGGGGCCCCTCGGCGGCCCCGGGGCCGCCTGCGGCGACCCCTACACCGCGACCCCCGATGATTCTCCGCCGACGGTGATGATCGCCGAGCCGGCCGACGGCAGCGTCTTCCCGGGCCCCTCGCTCGACCTCGTCGCCCTCGTCGACGCCGACGACGGCGAGGGCTGGGGGCTCGACGAGGTCTCGCTCGCGGTCAACGGCCAGGAGAGCCCGCCGCTCGCCCTCCCCCCCTTCGCCTACGCGCTCTCCCTGCCCGAAGGGACATGGACGCTCGTCGCCAGCGCCCGCGACTACGCCGGCCTCGAGGGGAGCTCCCGGCCGGTGGTGATCACGGTCGGTGAGCCGGCGGCCGCGACCACCTCCGACGGCGGCAGCGCCGGTGAGACGAGCGCGGCGAGCGAGGGATCGACCGCCGCGACGGCGACGAGCGATCCTCCCGACACAAGCGGGGACACCACCGACTCGAGCGCGAGCGCGACCTCAGGATCGGCCGCGGAGACCGACTCCGGCTGCGCCTGCGCGGCCGAGGGTCCGCGCGCGCCGACGTCTTTGCTGGCGCTCATTCTGGTGGTCAGCAGGCGCAGGCGCGGCAAAACCAGCGCCCGCTAATCAGCGAGATTCTCTGTAGATTTGGGGTCATGGACGCAGTGGCGATCCGCGATGACGAGATCATCGCGCGGCAGGTCTCTGAGATCTCGGACGCCATCGTCCGGCGCTGGCTCGACGCGTTCGCGCTCCCGGACGACCCGCTCTCCGGGGCGGCCGCGACCGAGGTGGTCCACCGCCTCATCGACGGCAGCGTCGACGCCGACCCCGAGGCGGTCGCGCCGATGCTCACGATCCTGGCGAAGGAGGGCGAGCGCCGGGCTCAGCGCGCCCTCACCGAGCTCGAGCGCCAGCTCCTCATCGCCATCGAGGACGAGGTCGCGCGTCAGGCCGGCGCGGCCGACCCGCGGGCGATCGTCGCCCTCTGCCGGCGGATCCACGAGGGGATCGCCGCCCTCGCGCGCGCCCTCGGCCGCGCCCTGGACGAGCGCGACGCCGAGCGCCTCAAGGCCGCCCACGATGACCTCTCGCGCTTCGCCCACTGGACCCGCCACGAGCTCAACAACCGCCTCGGGGTCGCCTCCCTGACCGCGACGCTCCTCGACGAGGCGCTCCAGGAAGGCGACGCCGAGCGGGCCGCCGCCCTCGGGCTCCGCCTCCGCGAGCTCCTCACGGTCCTCGGCAACGTCACCAACGAGGTGCTGGTGATCGCCTCGGGCCGCGCCTTCGCCGAGCAGTCGACGGTCGCCGGCGATCTCGGCGGCGTGCTCCAGCGGCTCGCCAAGGAGATGCTCCCCTTCGCCGAGCACGACGGCGTCGATCTGGTGCTCCCGACCAAGCCGCCCGCGCTCCAGGTCGACGCCCGCCGCGTCCACCTCCTCCTCGGGATCCTCGTCCACAACGCGATCAAGTTCGCCGACCCCCGAAAGAGCCGCCGCTGGGTCCGGATCGAGCTCACGCCGATGGAGGAGCCCGGCGCCTGGCGGCTCAGCGTCGTCGACAACGGGCCGGGGATCGCCGGCGAGATCCGCGAGGCGATCTTTGACCCCGGCTTCACGAGCGCCGACGACCGCGCGGGCCAGGGCCTCGGCCTGGCGATCGCCCGGCAGGCGGCCGCCCAGCTCGGGACCTCGGTGTGGGTGACCAGCGTGCCCGGGGCCGGCTCGACCTTCTCGTTCACCTTCCACGAGCTCTCGCCGGCGCGCGAGGGCTAGCCCCTCTGCGCGCGCTCGCGCCTCGCGGCCGCCCCGTCGCTCCCCGCGATCCGGGCGAGGCCCGCGCTCGTAGCTCAGGGTGGACCTCCGACGCAGCCTCGCCCTCGCCCTCGCGCTCGGCCTCAGCGCGGCCCTCGCCTGCTCGTCGACCGCCAGCGTCAGCGAGGTCGGCCTCGACCTGCCGAGCGACGAGGCCGCGCCCCCGGCCGACGCGGACGCCGGCCCGCTGGCGATCCGTGGCGCATGGATCATCGGACATGGCCGATCGGACATACTCATCGAAGCCGGGGTGATCACGGCGATCGACCCCGCGCTCCCGGTCCACGCCGACGAGGTGACGGTCGCGGCCGCCGGCCTCTGGGTCGCGCCCGCGGCGATCGACTCCCACGTCCACCTCGACTACGTGCGGGCGCCGCACGAGATGGCCGCCGGCGGGGTCGCGGCGGCGGTCGACCTCGGCGCCCCCGAGCGCCTCTTCGACGAGCGCGCCCGCGCTGAGTTCGCCCCCCTCACCCTCCTCGCCGCCGGGCCGATCCTCGCGGCCACCGGCGGCTACCCGACCCAGAGCTGGGGGCGGGACGGCTTCGGCCGGGAGTGCGAGGACCTGGCGGCCGCCCTCGCGGCGGTCGACGAGCTCGCCGATCGCGGGGCGGCGCTGATCAAGGTCGCCCTCGCGGAGGGCCCGCGCCTCGACGACGCGACCCTCGCCGCCCTGATCGACCGCGCCCACGCCCGCGGCCTCCGGGTCGCCGCCCACGCCCTCGGCGACGCCGACGCGCGCCTCGCGGGCGAGCTCGGGGTCGACGTCCTCGCCCACACCCCGCTGGAGCCGCTCACGGCCCCGACCCTCGCGCTCTGGTCGGGCCGGGCGGTGATCTCGACGCTCGACGCCTTCGGCGCGGGCGAGGCCGCGGTCGCCAACCTCCGCGCGCTCCGCGACGCCGGCGCGACGATCCTCTACGGCACCGACTTCGGCAACTCGCAGGCCGCCGGGATCGACCCCCGGGAGCTCAGCGCCCTGACCCGCGCGGGCCTCGACGGCGCGGCGATCCTCGCGGCGATGGGCCCCGCGCCCGCGGAATTCTGGGGCCTCGCCGGCCACGGGCGCCTCGAGGTCGGCGCCCCCGCGTCGCTCCTCCTCCTCCGCGCGGACCCGCAGGAGGACCCGCAGGCGCTCGCCTGGCCGCGGGCCGTGCTGATCGCCGGCCGCCCCCTCGCCGACGAGGGCCCCCTGGCCGCCGCCGGAATTGCGGTTGAAGAGCCCTGAGCGATTGGCGATGTTCGCCCCGTGCTCCTCCACCCGCGGCTGATCCTCGGCGTCATCTCCCTCGGCGGGGCGATCGGCGGCGCGCGGATCCTCCGGGGCCGCCGCGAGCGGCACGCGCGAGAGATCGAGCGTGTCCGCCAGGCGCTCCTGACCGATCCCGAGCCCGATCCCTTCGCGCTCGCCTGGGTCGCCGGGCTCCCCGAGCCGGCGCGCCGCTACCTCGCGCACGCGCTCGCGCCCGGCGTCCAGATCCCGACCTCGGTGACCCTGCGGATGGTCGGCAACCTCCGCGGCGAGCCCGGCGGCGAGTGGCTCGAGGTCGAGGCCGACGAGGTCTTGGCGCCGCCGCGCGGGCTCGTCTGGTCGGCGCGGGTGCGCGGCCGCGTGCTCGCGCTGAGCGGCGACGACTACTACCTCGCCGGCCGCGGCGGCACCGAGTTCTGGCTCGCCGATCGCCTCCCGCTGATCCACGCGGGCGGCCCCGACGTCGCCCGCTCGGCCGCCGGCCGGGTCGCCGCCGAGTCGGTGCTCCTGCCCTCGTCGCTCCTCCCGGGCCACGGCCTCGAGTGGCGACCGGGCGACGACATGGACTCCGCGCGGGCGCTCTTCAAGGTCGACACGACGCCGGCCGAGCTCACCCTCCGCCTCGCCGGCGACGGCGCGCTGCGCTCGGCGAGCCTCCAGCGCTGGGGCCGGATCGGCCGCCACGGCCGCTGGGGCTGGCAGGGCTTCCGGGTCGACGCCTTCGCCGAGCGCACCTTCGCCGGGGTGACGATCCCGGTCCGCCTGAGCGCGACCTGGATCCCCGAGGAGGGGCCCGAGTTCGAGTTCTTCCGGGCGGAGATCACCCGCGCGACCTTCGGCTAGTCGGGCTCGCGCTCGGCGAGCCAGGCCTCGAGCTCGGCGAGCTCCTTCGCCCGCGCCACGCCGACGGCGCGGTAGGCCTCGACCACTTTTCGCGCCTCGGCCAGCGCCCGCGCCCGGTCGCGTCCGCCCGCGGCCGGCGCGTCCCAGAGCGCGCGCGCGAGGACGAAGCGAGAGTCGGCGATGACCTCCGCCGCCCCGCCCTCCGCCTCGCGCACCGCGAGGGCGCGCTCGGCCAGGGGGAGTGCGTCGGCCGGGCGGGCCTCGGCGAGGGCGACCTTGGCGAGACCATCCAGCGGATAGGCGACGAGCGGGTGCTCGGGGCCCAGCGCCTTCTCGGCGATCGCCAGCGCCCGCGCGTAGGTCTCCTTCGCCTCCTCGTAGGCGCCCATCGCCGTGTAGACGTTGCCGAGGTTGCTCAGGCTGCCGGCGATGTCGGGGCGCTCGGGGCCCAGCGACTTCTCCCATATCTTCAGCACGCGCTCGTGCAGCGCCACCGCCTGGGCGTAGTCCTCGGCGTCGTGATAGATGGTGGCGAGGTTGCTGAGGGAGGTGGCGACGAGCGGGTGCTCGGGGCCCAGCGCCTCCTCCTGGATCGCCAGCGCGCGCTCGAGGAGCGCCTTCCCCTCCTTGTTCGCGCCCATCGAGATGTAGGTGTTGGCGAGGTTGTTGAGGGAGGAGGAGAGGAGCGGGTGCTCGGGGCCCAGCGCCTCCACGCGGATCGCCAGCGTCCGTTCGAAGAGCGCCTTCGCCTCGTCGTAGGCGCCGCTGAGGATCAGGAGGGTGGCGAGGTTGTTGCCCAGGTCCGCGCGGCGGAGCCCCCTCTCCTCCTCGGCGAGCACCGAGAGCGCGACCTCGGCGTGCTCCGCCCACGCGCGCCCCTCGGCGTTCCGCGCCAGGCGGTAGCCGACCGTGAAGACGAGGTAGGTCGCCGCGTCCGCGGCCACGTCCCACTCCCCCGCCCGGGCCGCGCCGAAGTAGGCCCGCGAGAGCATCGCCTCCGCGCCCTCGAAGTCACCTGTCCTCTCGAGCAGCCTCCCCGTGACCCCCTGGGCCTTCGCCACGAGCGGCGGCCAGCCGACCGCCTCGGCCCGCGAGAGCGCCTCCCTGGCGACCACCAGCCCCTGCTGGTAGTCTCCCGCCGCCAGGAGCGCGCCGGCGTGCGAGAGCTCCTGGTCGACCGCCGCGACCCCCGATCCCTCCGCCGGCGGCCCCGGGAGGAGGCGCAGCCGGGGGCCCTTGCGGCAGGGCTCGACGTCGTTGAGCCCGGCCGCGGCCATCACCGCCTTCTGCACGGTCGTCGCGTTCGCCCGCGTGAGCTCGGCCGCCAGCGCCTCCAGCTCCATCTTCCGCTCCTCGAGGCACCAGCTCGCGCGCGCGAGGAGCTCCTCGGTCCAGGTGCCGGCGACGCGGGTCTCGAGGCACACCCCGGTGCGTACCGCTCGCCACCGCTTCGCCTGGGCGTCGAGATAGTGGCTCGTCTTCGCGGCCGCCGTCGCCGCGTAGGGGACCCCGGTCGCCAGCAGGCCCTCGCGCAGCGCCCTCCGCCGCTCGTCGTTCCACACCGCGTCGATCTCGGCGCCGTCGCGCTCGCAGGCGGCTCGCCGCTGGTGCTCGTCCCAGCGGCTCCAGCCCAGGGCGCCGCCGACCACGAGCGCGAGCGCTGCGATCCCCGCGAACGAACGGCCGAGGCGGGCCCTCCCCAGCCCGCGCTCGAAGGTCGCGAGGAGCGCGGGCATGCTCGCGTAGCGCCGCTCCGGATCGAGGGCCAGCCCGCGCTCGCACACCCGCCGCAGCCAGCGCGGGACCCTCCGCGAGGCAGGGTCGCGCGGCGGCGCCTCGAGCTTGCCAGCGAGCACGTTCGCCGCGAGGCGGACCATCGACGCCCCCGCGAAGGGGCGCTGCCCGTAGAGCGCCTCCCAGAGCGTCACGCAGTAGGCGAAGACGTCCGCGCGCGCGTCCGCGTCGCCGCCGCGGAAGAGCTCCGGCGCCATGTAGGCCGGCGTCCCCAGGACGGCGCCCGCCTGCGTCACCCGGATCGCCAGCTTGCCCGACTCACCGCGCGCCGCCAGATCATGGCTGACCGTTGGGACAGGCTCGTCCTCGCTCGCCCGCGCGAGGCCCAGGTCCATCACCCGCACCCGCCCGTCGTTGCCGACCATGACGTTGTCAGGCTTGAAGTCGCGGTGCAGGAGCCCGGCCGCGTGGGCGGCCGCCAGCCCGCGACCGGCCGCCTCCATCACCTCGAGCACCGCCCGCCACGTCCGCCGCTCGGCCCGGAGCCACGCGCTCAGGGTCACCCCCTCGACGAACTCCATCGCCAGCCACACCGAGCCCTCGCGCTCGCCGACGTCGTGGATCGCGACCACGTTCGGATGTGAGAGCCTGGCCATCGCCTGGGCCTCGCGCACGAGCCGCTCGCGCGCGCCCCTCCCCGCGCTGAGGCCCGGCAGGAGCAGCTTGATCGCGACCTTGCGATCGAGCTCGGGATCGTAGGCCGCGTACACCACGCCCATGCCGCCCGCGCCCAGCTCGCCGAGGACGACGTGGCGACCGATCACCGCGCCGCGCTCCAGGCTCGCGGATCCCGGCCGCGCGTCGGGCTCGCGCGCGCGCGCGGCCTCCCGCGGAGCCGTGACAGCCAGGGTGTCCTCGGTCCAGCTCGCCGTCATCGTCCGCTCCCTCGCCCCGTCGCCGCCAGCCCGTCAGCTCCAGGATACCGAGACTCCTCCGGACTTGCGCGCTCGGAGGACGACCCGAGGACGACGCATTGGCAGAGGCTCCCGCGTCTAGCTCGCCGCGTCGTCCGCGAGCGGCAGGAGGATCTCAAAGGTCGTGCCGACGCCGATCTTGCTCTCGAAGGCGATCGCCCCGTCGAGCTGATCGACGACCAGCTCATAGACCGACGCGAGGCCGATCCCGGTCCCCCGCTCCGCCTTGGTCGTGAAGAAGGGGTCGAAGATCCGCTCACGGATCGCCTCGGGGATCCCGACGCCGGTGTCGGAGGCCCGCAGCGAGACGTAGCGACCGGGCCGCGCGCCGAGCCAGCGGGCGGAGAGCGGGTGGGTGAGCTGGACGATCTGGGTGGCGATCCGGAAGACGCCGCCCTCGGGCATCGCGTCGCGCGCGTTGTCGGCGAGGTTGCACATCACCGAGCCGAGCGCGCCGGCGGGGAGGCGGAGCGCGGCCTCGGGGGCGTCGAGGGCGAGCTCGAGCGCGACCCGCTCGCCGAGGAGGCGCGTCAGCTCGCCGCGGAGCCCCTCGAGGGCCTCGTCGACCGCGACCGTGATCGCCGGGACCGCGCCCTCGCGGGCGCCGCGGAGGACCGCGCGGGTCAGCCGCGTCGCCTGCTCGATCGCCGTCCAGCCGTCGGCGACCACGTCGGCCGGCGCGTCCGCGACCTCGCTGGTGAGGGCGTCGAAGCAGGCGCCGATCACATAGAGGTGATTGGCGATGTCGTGGGCGTAGACGGCGGCCGCCCGGTTGACCCGGCCGAGGGTCGCCCGCCGCCCGAGCGCGGAGGTCAGGCGGGCGAGCTCGTGGCGGCCGCGGGCCGCGAGGATCCCGTGGATCAGGTCGGCGGCGACCACCTCGAGGAGCTCGATCTCGCGGGTGTCAAACGCGTCGGGCTCGGGCGCGTAGACGTTGAGCGCGCCGTAGCAGCGGTCCTCCTTGAGCAGCGGGATCGCGGCCGACGATCCGTAGCCGCGGGCGAGCGCGTCGGCCCGCCAGGGCTCGTACTCGGGCGCGGTGGCGATGTCCTGGGCGACCTGCGAGGCGCGGCGGCACACCGCCCGTCCGGTCGGTCCCTCGCCGCGGACGCCGCTCCCCAGGGTGATCTCGGCGCGGGCGACGTAGCCGTCGTCGTAGCCGAAGTGGGCGACGGCGCGGACCGAGGAGGGCGGCTCATCGTCGACGTAGCCGACCCAGGCGAGGCGATAGCCGGCGATCTCGACCGCGCTCCGGCAGACCTCGCGGGTCAGCTCGGCCTCGCCGGGGGCGTGGAGGAGCGCGTGTCCGACCTCGACGAGGAGTCGGTAGGCCCGCTCCAGTCGCGTCCACTCGGCCACGTCGGTCCTCCCCGGCAAGCGCTCATCAGTGTAGCGGAGGCTCGCGCGGCGAAACCAGACGGCGACGCCCCGTAGATCCTGGCGGCCGCGAGGTCGCGTCCGCCCTGCGTCCATTCGTCGGTGACGTGGCCATTTGGACGGCGTTCTCAGTCGACGCTCGCGACCCTCGCGCGGCCGTCGAGAAAAGGCGACGCTGCGGAAGAAATCGACGCCAGTGGGCCCGTGGTGTAGAGATTCGCGCGTCCGACGCGCGTTGTCGCGCAGACCCCCGCAGCCTATCCTCGGCGGATGTCCAGCGCCGACAACGAAGCGGGCGGCCGGCCGCCGATCATCGTCAATCAGGCCGATGTCCCCGAGACCACCCGGACGATCGGCGATCACTGGGGCGCCTCGTACAAGACCCTGACCCCGTCGATGCGGGCGCGCGGCGGCGCCCTCGGGATCAACATGATGCGCCTGCCGAGCGGCCACACGACCTGTCCCTTTCACCATCATCGCCGCGAGGACGAGGCCTTCTACGTCCTCTCGGGGCGCGGCGTCCTCCGATACGGCGACGCGCTCCACCCGATCGGCCCCGGCGACTGCGTCGCCTGCCCGGCCGGGACCGGCGTCGCCCACCAGATCGCCAACCCGCACGACGAGGACCTCGTCTACCTGGCGATCGGCAGCCACGACCCCGACGAGGTATGCGTCTACCCCGACAGCGGCAAGGTGCTGATCCGCGGGCTCCAGCGGATCGGCTGGATCGAGGCCGCCGGCTACATGGACGGCGAGCCCGACGTGCCGCGGATCTTCGGGATGATCCGCGACCGCGGGGGCGGCTGAGGGGCCTCGCGGCGCCCTCAGCTCGCCGCCGTCGCCCCGCGGACCCGCACCGGCAGGTCGACGATGTCGCGGAAGAGCGGGTGGGTGCCGTAGACGGGCTCGCCCGCGAGCTCGATCTCCGGGTAGCGATCGAGGAAGCGGTTCAGCGCGATCTCGGCCTCCATCCGCGCGAGCGAGGCGCCGACGCAGAAGTGCGGGCCGTAGCCGAACCACGGGCTCGAGTTGATCCGCCGGCGGACGTCGAAGACGTCGGGGTCGGCGACCAGCTCCGGGTCGCGGAATGCGCTGAGGAGGTTGAGGTAGACCGGCTGCCCGCGGTGGAGCTCGACGCCCTCGTAGGTGAAGCTCTCGAGGGGGAAGCGGACGAGGCCGCCGATCCGTCCGAAGGAGTTGTAGCGGAGGGTCTCGTCGAGCGCGGAGCGGGCGAGCGAGGGGTCGGCGCGGACCAGCGCGAGCTGATCGGGGTGCCGGAGGAGCTCGAGGATCGCGTAGGTCGTCAGGTGGACGGTCGTGTCCGAGCCGCCGACGAGGAGGCCCGAGACCAGCGAGAGGAGCTCGCCGTCGGAGAGCCGCTCGTCCTCGTCGCAGGCGTTGATCAGGCGGCTGAAGAGGTCGCCCTCGATCGGCTCCGCCCGGCGCTCGTCGACGAGGCGGCGGACCAGCTGGACGCCGCGGGAGATCGCCGGCATGTAGGAGGCGAAGACCTCGGGGGGCATCCCCGGCAGGAGGGTGGCGATCAGCGAGTCCGCGAGGTCGATGAAGGTCGCCTCGTCGCCGGGCGGGATGTTGAGGAGGCTGGCGATCACCTGGACCGGGTAGCGCCGGGCGAAGTCGGCGAAGACGTTGATCACGCCCTCCCGCGGCAGCGCGTCGATCACCTCGCCGATGATCTCGGCGACCCGCGGCCGGTGGGCCTCGAGCGCGCGCGGTCCGAAGAGCGGGTTGACCAGCTTGCGGATCCGGGCGTGGGCCTCGGGCGAGACCGTCTGGAGGTCGTTGTCGCGGAGGGCCACGAAGTCCGGGAAGGCCGCCCGCAGCTCCGCCGGGTAGCCGGCCCCCAGCGTCGCGTCGGTCGTCAGCCGCGGCTCGCGGAGGAGCGCCATCACGTCGCGGTAGCGGAAGAAGATATTTCCCTGTCCCTCAGGCCAGAAGTAGATCGGCGCCTCCTCGCGGAAGCGGCGGAAGAGCGGGTGCGGGTCGCGGACGAAGTCTGGATCGAAGGGGGCGAGGTGCAGCATGAGCGACGGGACCCTAGCACCTCTCGCGGCGCGCCGGCGCTCGCCGCCTGGCGCGACGCATTCACCGCATTCCGCGAGGAGCGCGTCGATTCGAGCGACGCGCCCGCCGGCCGCGCGTCCGCACGCGACCTCGCGCGCATCGAGCATCGTCGGGCGACAATGAGCGACGCGCGGCGCATTCGATGAGCGACACGCGAGGTCGCCGGACCCCACAAAACGACGTTCTCGACCCCCAATGGCCGTGATAGATTGCCTCGCGGAGGTCTGGATGAATCGACGTATCGCTAGTGGGCTCCTCCTGGCGGCCGCCCTGGCGCCCGGCTGCAACCCCGATTCGATGGAGAGCGAGTCCGACGCGGCGTCGGCGACCGCGGGGCCGAGCGCCGCGACCAGCTCGACCAGCTCTACCGGCGCCCCGCACCCGCAGGCCTTCGCGGTCAACGTCTACCCGATCGTCTGGGCCGGCGATCGGATCTATCACGTCGTCCGCGAGGGCTTCGACACCTTCGTCCGCGCCTACGACACCGAGGCGAAGTCGAACGCCGACATCGCCAAGGTGAGCGCGAACTTCTACGCGCTCGCCGTCGCCCCGGACGAGAGCTGGTACGCGCGGGGCAGCGGCCTCGAGATCACCCTGGCGCCGCTCCCCTGAGCGCGCCTCAGAGCGCCGGCGGGAAGAGCTCCTCGTTGATCACCGGCGTCGACGCGACCTCGCCGACCAGCTTCCAGTTGTCGCCCGGCAGGCGGATCTCGACGTCGACGTCCTTGATCGCCTCGGTGCAGCGGACCAGGATCGCCTCGAAGGGGAGGTCGCCGGCGGGGAAGTTGGCGCTCGGCTCGTCGGGCGTCTTGTCCGGCCAGACGAAGCCCTGGACCTCGAGGAAGAGGTCGTTGACGTTGTCGGAGCCGACCTTGTCGCCGAGGAAGACCCAGACCGCGTCCTCGACGCTGTCGTCGCCCTCGCGCATCGCCAGGTCGCCGCCGGGGTGGGCGATCGTCCCGCTGTAGGTGACGAAGAAGTTGAAGGTGTCCGAGAGCTCGGTGGCGCCGAGGCGATCGAAGCCGTCGACGTCGCTGAGCGAGAACTGGTTGTTTTGGCTCGGGTCGGTCCACTTGAGGAGCTCGGCGCCGGCGACGACGTCGGAGGCGACGATGTCCGGGTGATCGCCGCGGGCGAAGTCGAAGAGGGTGATGTAGTCGAAGCCGCCGGCCCCGGAGTCGCAGAAGGCCTTGTCGACCGCGCCGCCGACCTTGAAGACCCGGGCGATCGCCGTCAGGCCGCCGGTCGGCGTCGGCCACGGGCCCTCGACGAATTCCTCGACCGCGCCGTCGCGGGTGGTCCGGAGGATCCGCGGGTCGCCGTCGAGCACCTCGACCGTCCACTCGTCCTTGCGACCGTTCTCCGGGTGGACCTCCCAGCCCGGCGGCTGGATCACCGTCGAGTGGACCGTGAGGCCGTCGTCCTCGACCTGGAAGGCCCGCATCTCCCGCAGCCGCGCCGGCCCGAAGGGGTTGCGGAGCTCCGACCAGAGGAGCGAGTCGGCGTCGAAGCGGAGCTCGTAGGCCCGCTTCAGGCCGCCGCGGGTCTCCTCGCCGTGCCAGACCGTGCCGTTGAGCGCGTCGAGGAGCTCGCCGGCCATCGAGCCGCCGGTGGTCGTGCCGCTCGTGCTCCCCGAGGTGCCGTCGGTCTCGCTCGCGCCCGTGGTCTCGCCCCCGCTGCCGCCCCCGCTGCTCGAGGTCCCCTCACCGCCGCTCGAGGTCGCCGCGCCGCTGGTCGACGCGCCGCCGCTGGTGGTCCCGCCGCTCATCGACACCGAGCCCTCGCTCTCGGTCCCGGCCGCGTCGTCGCCGGCGCACGCCGAGAGGCCGAGCGCGCCGAGCAACGCGAGGCCGAGCCCGAGCCCGCGCCCGCGCCCGCGCCCGCGCCCCGCCCGTCTGCGCCGCCGCGGCCCGCGCGCGCTCGCGCGAGCCCGCCGACGGCGGACGCCGCCGAGGCTGAGGAGCGCGAGGAGGCCGAGCCCGAGATCGCCGGCGCCCGCGGGCTCGCTCGCCCGGCAGCCGCAGCCGCTCTCGTCGTCGCCGCGGTCGCCGTCGCCCGCGGTCGCCGTCGCCGTCGCCGTCGCCGTCACGCCCCCGCTCGCGCTCGCGCCCGACGACGCGCCGCTGGTCTCCCCGCCGCTGCCGCTGCCGTCGGTCCCCGCCGAGTCGGTGCCGCCGTCGCTGTCGGTGTCGGTGCCGGGCGGCGGCTCCGGGAGGCCGGGGACGACGATCCCGTCGCACATCGACGGCGTCTCGGCGAGCGAGGGCGGGTAGGCCCGCGACACCGAGCCGACCGGATCGTCGAGGAGCTCCGGGAGGCGGACGACCGCGCAGGAGGCGACCGTCGGCGGATCGGCGAAGGCGCTGAGCGAGCCGTCGTGGCACTCGATCGGCGCGTCCTCGTCGAGGAGCGCGGGGTAGTCCATGTCGCCCTCGCGGACCGAGATCGCCCCGGCGACGTCGATCCCGAGGGGGAAGATCGCCCCCTGGAGGTACTCGCAGGCGCCCGCCTGCATCCACGCCGGGGTGTGCGAGGCGTCGAAGGAGGCCGGGCCGACGCCGATCGGATCGTCGCCGACCGGCAGGACGACGTCGTGGCTGGCGATCGCCGACGCGGCGATGTTGAAGGAGTGGCCGAAGAGGCCGCTCTCGTAGAAGTGATCGAGGACGTCGCCGCCGAGGTCGGGGTGGGCGGCGGCCGCCAGGCGGGCGTCGTACTCCGCGTAGATCACGTCCTTCTTCGCCTCGATCTCGGCGACCAGCTCGTCGAGGAAGACCTGGGCCTGGGCGATGAAGGCGCCGTAGATCGCGTCCTTGATCGGCTGAACGATCGGCTCGAAGACCGCCTTGATGATCGCCGCGAGGTCGATGTCGATGCCGACCGACTGCATGAGCGTGTCGAGCTCGATGATCCAGTCGGGGACGACCGCGTAGACCAGGGTGTCGTAGTCGATCGTCGTCAGGTCATTCGCCCACTTGTCGAGCGGCGCGAAGACCTCCCCCAGCTCCTCCTTGGTCACCCCGAAGCCGTTGTCCATCATGCTCGGCTCGGTGTTGAGCTTGTAGGAGAGGTTCTGCACCGTCTCGAGGTAGGCGACGTGGAATTCGAAGAGCTCCTTGCGCAGCTCCTCCGAGATCTTGTCGAAGGCCGAGGGGAGCTCCTGGTTCTGGGCGTTGTAGCGGGGCGCGAGGAGGCCGGCGTAGGTGAAGTAGGTCGCGTAGAGCTGGGGGCAGGTGAACGAGCAGTCGGTGTCGTCGTCCTTGGTCCCGAGCTTGCCGTCGTCCCCGGGCTGGACCAGGAGCTGCGCGCCCTCCGGCGTGTTGGGGTCCTGCATCGCCTTGACCGCGGCGACCAGCTCGGCCCGCTTGTCGGCGATGAGCTGATCGACCGCGCCGAGGTAGACCGGCGAGAGGACCAGGTGATCGGCCGGCGCGACCTCCATCGCCGCGACGATCGTCGGCAGCGACGCGCCGGGGTTGTCGGCGACCGCCTTGTCGTACTCCTTCATCGGGTGGGCGGCCATCATCTGCCAGAGCGGGCTGGAGACGTCGAGGTAGGCCCGGAGGACGAAGCCGACCGGGATCGTGTGGAGGAGCTTGGAGTCGGCGAAGGCCGCCGGGTCGAGGGTGTAGGCCGCCTCCTGGATCGCCGACTCGGCGAGGATGTGGCGGACGACGTTGTCGTAGTCGCTCTGGCGGGCGCTGGTGATCGGCGTCAGCGTGAAGGTCTCGCCGGTCATGAAGTTGACGTAGTGGTGGGCGACCGCGTCGGTCGAGCCGTGGAGGAAGCAGCCGAGCGCGTAGGCCCGCTCCTCGCCGGTCAGCGCCTCCTGGTAGAGGAGCTCGCACTGCTCGAAGGGCCGCTGGCCGATCGCGTGCGAGGGGTCGGTCATCCCCGGGAAGACCATGTTGTCGGGGCCGATCGCGCCTGCCCGAAAGGACAGGGGGTTGTCCTTGATCGCGTCGGCGTCGTCGGGGTCGAGGATCACCGCGTGATCGCCGAAGCGGAGGGCGATCGTCCCGTCGCCGGCGTCGACCAGCGCCTGCCGGACGTGGTTGGCGAGGATGATGTGGACCCGGGTCGAGAAGGCGCCGGCGGGCTCCGGCGCGGCCGTGAGGGCGCAGAGGCCGAGGGCGAGGCTGAGGGCGATCGACGGGGCGCGACGCATCGGCGGATTCTTCCACAGGCGGGCGAGGGCTCGCCGCTGAAAGCTCGGTGAACCAGTGATCTGGATCGTCAGCGCAGACTGCGCTAGCGCGCGTTGATTGCGTCCTCGCCCGCGACGCGCGACCCCAGCTCACGACGCCGCGTCACCCGTGACGGCGGGGCGAGGAGCTCCCTCGCCCCGCTCGCCGACGACGCCGAGGCGCTCAGCGACGGCGACGACGGAGGCCGACGAGGCCGATGAGCGCGAGCCCGAGGCCGGCGGCGCCGCCCTCAGGATCGGCCGCGCAGGCGCAGCCGCCCTCGCCGCCCTCGCCCTCGCCGGCGGTCGCGGTCGCGGTCGAGGTCTTGCCGGAGGTGTCGTCGCTGCCGGTGCTCGCGTCGCCGCTCCCGCCCGAGCTCGCGTCGGTGACGTCGCCGCTGCCGCTCCCGCTGCCGCCGCTGCCGCTCTCCGTCTCGCCGCCGGTGGTCCCCGCGTCGTCGGGCCAGGCCTGACAATTGTTCATGTCCCATTTGTCCCCGAAGTCACCGGGGATGATCGCGCAGGTGTAGGCCGCGTCCGCGCAGGCGCCGAGCTCCGGGAGGGGATCGACGCCGTGGAGGCCGAGCGGGTGCGGCGGGTCAGCGCCGAGGCAGACCTCCGGACCCGCGGCGACGCTGCCGTCGGCGAGGCTCTGGACCTCGACGTTCGCGCAGAAGGGCTTCTGATCGGAGTGTCCGAGGGGCGCGCCGTAGCGGTAGCCCGCGCTCTGACCGTCGACCTTGAGGCGGTAGGCGACCATCCCCGCGTAGGCGGGATCGATCTCGCCGCCGCTCCAGCTCACCGCGACCCGCCCGCGCTTCTCGAGCGGCGCGCACTCGCCGGTCGACCAGTAGATGTCCTCCCAGCCGCAGGTGTCCTCGGCCATCGGGTAGGCGCCGCCGCAGCAGACCAGGCCCTCGAGGGTGATCTCGTCGACCAGCGAGTAGGACTCCGAGCTCTGGTAGGCGGGGGCGGCCAGCGCCGGCGCCGGCCCGTCGCCGACGTTGAAGTTGAGCTCGACCTGGAGGAGGTCGGGGCCGCACTCGCCGTCGAGCCCCTCGGCGATCGCCGCGTTGTCGACGCTGACCTTGACGACGTAGGCCCCGCCGGCGACCAGCGGCGCGGCCGGCCGCCAGATCATCGTCTCGCCGAGGCCGACGCCCTCGAGGGCGCCTTCGACCGGCATACCGTCGAGGCTGACCTCGACGCTGATCGCCGGGAAGGTCTCCTCGGCGTCGGTGTCGACGTAGAAGCGGGCGCCGTCGAGGACGAAGACGCCGTCGGTCGGCACCGCCTGCGGGTTGCCGGCCGCGATGTCGCCCCAGCGGCCGACGTCGTAGCAGATGTCGGGGGAGCATGCGTCGGCGTCGCGCGGCGGCGCGGCGAGGGCGATGAGCGCGAGCGCGGGCGCGAGGAGGCGAAGATGAATGATTGAGAAGGAGAAGGAAGAGCAAGCCATGGGCCCGAGGATAGCCGCGAGGCCCCGCGGCGCCACGCGTGGGCCGCGAAACCCGGGGGAACATCGCTCACGGGTCGTCGGGCCCGAGGGCGCGCTCGCCCGGTCTCACCCGGTGCTCGGGCGATGGACCTCTCCGGAGAGCACGTCCTGATCACCGGCGGTATCCCGCGGGGCTGAGGCGCGCCCGCGCCCTGAGACGACGCGCTCGCGCGCGCCCAGGAGCGGAGGATCGCAGCGCCCGCGCGGCTCGGCGCGGAGGCGTGCCCGGCCAGCGAGAAAAGTGGAGCTCGACGCGATCAGCCGCGATCGTCGAGCCCCCGACGATCACTCCCCGGTGACGACGTCCCCAGGAGCTCCGCATGACCGATCGCGCCGCGCCTCGCCTCGCCCTCGCCCTCGCCCTCGCCCTCCCGCTCGTCGGCTGCGACGCCGCCGACGCCTCTCCCGACGGCGATATCCGCCTCCGCCCGGGCTCTGGCGGCATCCAATACGACACGAACGTCCTCTCGGACGGCCTCGGCCTCGAGTCGATCTGCGTCGGCCCGACGATCAACGGCCACTGCGTGTCTGAAGAGCTGCTGAAGATCAACGACGGCATCCTCGCCGTGGTCGTCGGCGACAAGAAGAGCGCCGGCGACCACCTGATCGGCTCGCGCTGGCTCTTCCAGATCGACAGCGACGGCGACGGCAAGGCCGACTCGAAGGCGAGCGCGGAGCTCGTCGGCCGCGAGGTCGCGCCTGTCGCAGGCGGGCGCGCGGTCGAGCTCTTCGACCTCCTCGTCGATCCCGCGAGCCTCAGCGGCCCGCTCGCCGAGGCGTTTCCGCCGGAGGCCGATCCTTTCCCGCTCTGCCCGCCCGACCCGCTCCGGGGCGGCAAGACCCAGGCCGCGCTGATCGCCGACGTCGCGGTCGACACCGGCGACGGCTCGGTGAGCGCCGCCCCGGGGGCGCGCGTGATCGCCTGCACGTCGGGGGCGATCGGCCGGGCCCTCACCCTCGGCTACCTCCCCGACGTCGTCGGCACCCCGGGCTTCGAAGCCGCCCTCCGGGCGGTCCGCGCCGACTACTGCGGCGACGGCGAATCGCACGCGGGGAGCGACGCCCAGGCCCTCCTCGCGGACGTCTGGGGGATCCGCGGCGCCTTCGGCTCGGTCCCCGAGGCCCGCTGGAGCGACGGCGGCGCGCTCTGCCTCAGCCACGCGCGCGACGACGACGCGGACGCAGCCGCGATCCGCCAGGCCTGCGGGATCCCGACCTGCGGCCCCGGCCCCCTCGGCAGCCAGGGGGAGCTCCTGGTCTCCTCGCTCCCCTGAGGCGCGCCGGACCCGCGCCGGCGTCGACACACGAACCTGTCCAATCGGTCAGAATCGATGAACCGTCGGCCCCCGCAGGAGACGGGGGCTGCGCTCAAAGCTGCGCGCCGCGGGCGGGCGCGGACGACGTCGCGCCAGCGCTCACAATCCGCACGCATCGTCGATATCCCACCGGTCTTCACCCTCAATAGCGACTCCATGAGCATTCGCCATGGATGATCGACCATCTCGAAATCGCCACCCTGCACCCGGCGAGCGCCCGCTTGACGCCGGTCTCGCGGGTCGACGACGATCGAAGCCCACGATTCGAGGGTGTAGGTCTAGATGTTCGAGAACAAGCTCAAGGCGCTCTCCCAGCGGGTACCGACGGTGCTCCCCCACCTCGACACGGAGGAGGCGACCAAGACGGCGTTGATCATGCCCTTCATCGCGGCCCTCGGGTACGACGTCTTTGATCCATCCGAGGTGATCCCCGAATTCACCGCGGATGTCGGGATCAAGAAGGGCGAGAAGGTCGATTACGCGATCAAGCGCGACGGCGAGATCATCATCCTCATCGAGGCCAAGAAGGCGAAGGCCGAGCTGAACCCGGCCCACTGCAGCCAGCTCTTCCGCTACTTCACGGTGACCAAGGCGCGGATCGCCATCCTCACCAACGGCATTCGCTATCAATTCTACTCGGACCTCGACGAGCAGAACAAGATGGACTCGAAGCCCTTCTTCGAGCTCGATCTCCGCGATCTCCGGGACAGCGCCCTCGCCGAGCTCCGGGGGCTGACCAAGGAGGGCTTCAACCTCGAGGAGATGCTGACAGCGGCGGCGGAGCTGAAGTCGCTCCGAGAGATCCGCCTCCTCCTCGAGCGACAGCTCGAGCAGCCCGACGACGACTTCGCCCGCTTCTTCTTCGCGCAGTCGAACCCGAGCAAGAAGTTCGTGCAATCAGCGCGCGACGCCTTCGTGCCGCTGGTCAAGAAGGCGCTGGTCCAGCTGATCAACGACCGGGTCCAGGATCGCCTGCGGCTGATGATGCGTCAGGCTGACGCCGAGGCGCAGGAGGCGGACGCGCGCCCCCGCGCCGAGGTCGACGCCGAGCCCGATGAGGGCGATGAGGACGCCGGCCGCGACGGGGTCGTCACGACCGAGGAGGAGCTCGCCGGCTTCGAGATCGTCCGGTCGATCGTCGCCAAGGTCGTCCCCCCCGAGCGCGTGACCTACCGCGACACCAAGAGCTACTTCAACGTCCTCTTCGACGACAACGGCCGCAAGCCGCTCTGCCGCCTCTACCTCAACCGGTCGAAGAAGTACGTCGGCCTCTTCGACGGCGCGAAGAACCAGACGAAGGTGCCGATCGCCGACATCCAGGAGATCCACCGCGTCGCCGACGCGCTCCAGGAGGCGGCCCGTCGCTACCTCCAGGAGGCGACGGCCAAGGCCAACCCGTCTTCGTCGTAGACGACCCCCACCCTCGCCGAGAGCGACATCAGCCGACGCGCTCGAAGATGAAGTAGTACCCCCCCCGATCGGCCCCGCCGCGATCGCCGGTGAGCAGCTTGGCGAGGCGGTGGCCGAGGACCAGCCCGTACTTGAGCCCGCTCGCCCGGCTCAGGCGCTCGGCGATCATGCATCGGCGGAGGTAGGCGTCGGGGCGGAGGCCGGTCCGGGCGACCATCTCGGTGACGTCCTTGCAGCCGAGCGCGGCCATCAGGCGGCCGCCGTCGAGGTTGGCGTGGCGTTCGATCGTCCGGAAGCCGCGCGCGTGGAAGATCGCCTCGATCGTCGCCGCCGGCTTGAGGTTGACGTGGAGGTCCTTGGCGATCCACGGGTCGACGCCGGCGGCCTGGACGATCGGGTGGCGCCAGGCGCCGGGGTCGTCGCGGTAGCCGTCGGTCTCGGTGAAGGTGATGTACCAGCCGCCGGAGCGGAGGATCCGGGCGATGTGGTCGACCGCCTCCTCGAGGCGCGGGAGGTGGCCGAGGAGGTCGGCGGAGACGACGACGTCGTAGCTCGCCGCCGGCAGCGACGAGGCCTGGCAGTCGTCGACGACCACCGGGATCGGCCCGCCGCCGCCGCCCTGCTGGTTGGCGAGCTCGACCGCCCGCGGCGAGATGTCGGAGCCCGAGAAGCGGACGCGCCCGCCGGTGCCGCCGAGGAGCTGGCGGAGGATGTGGAGGTTCTGGCCGCTGCCGCAGCCGTGCTCGTGGACCTCGATCGGCCGCTCGCCCGCGCCAGCGCCAGCGCCGGCCAGAAAGCGCCGGAGCCCGCGCTCGATCACGTGGAGCTTGGGGTGGCGGATCCTCGCCCGGAGGCGGCCGACGGGGCCGCGGATCAGGCCCGCCCGCGCGGTCCAGCGGTCGCGGAAGAGGGCGTCTCCAGCCGCATCAGCCATCGCGGCGCCATCGTAGTGCGGAGGCGCCGGCGCATCAATCCGTCCTCACGCCGACGCTCGCCTCAGCCCTCGAACGCCATTCTCCAGAGGGGCTGCGCGGCCATCTCGCTCAGCGTGTAGTAGCCGGCGCCCTCCGGGTCGATCGCCAGGGTCTCGCCCTGGAGCTCGATCGCCAGGGGGATCGTGCAGGGCTCGCCAGCGAGCGCCTCGCCGACGCTCGCGCCCGGCGGCCGCAGCCAGAGGTGGGCCTCGAAGTAGGTGCGGACGGCGATGAAGTCGCCGAGGGGCGAGATGTCCCCGCCGGTGGCGAAGGTCGCCGGCGCGTTGATCGGCGCGAGCTCGGCGAGCTCGAAGGGCCCGCCGGCGGCGATCGGAGCGGCGAGGGTGAAGACCCGGGTCGGATCGCCCTTGGCGACGATCACCAGGTCGCCGGTCTGGGGGTCGACCATCAGCGTCTCGGCGTTGTGGGCCCCGTCGGGGTAGGTCAGGGCGATCGCCTGGGCGCCGTCCACCGCGACCGCGCCGCCGCCGGCCGACGCCGCGTCGGGCTCGCGGACCCGGTAGACGGTGATCGAGCGTCGGACCTCGCTGTTGTCGCCGATGTCGCCGAGGTAGAGCCACTCGCCCGGCGACGGACCCGGCCCAATCGCCATGTCCTCCCAGTCATCCGCCTTGGCGCCCTTGAGGGTGAAGGTCCCGAGGGTCGCGCCGGACCCGTCGATCGCGAAGATCCGCGGCCCGTCGCCAGAGTCGTTGTGCGTCCAGAAGACCCCGGGCTGCGAGCGGCTGGCGACCAGGCCCGACGCCTCGTCGATCTCGGGGTCCTGGATCGTCGCCACCTTGATCGGCGTGGCGACCGTCGGGCAGTGGTCGAGGAGGCCGCCGCTGCTCTCGCCCCCGGTCGACGTCGCCGCGGCCGTCGACCCGGCGCCGGAGCCGGTCGCCCCGCTCGTGGCGCTGGTCGTGCCGCCGCTCGCGGTCGTGCTCGTGCTCGCGCTGGCGCTGGCGCTCGCGCCCGTGCTCGCGGCGCCGGTCGGCCCCTCGCTGCTCCCGCTCCCGCCCCCGCCCGCGCAGGCCGCGAGGAGGAGGAGGGGGGCGAGGGCGCGGGTCATCACCGAGCGATCGTCGCAGACCCCGGGCGCGAGCGGGAGCCCCCTCATCACGATCACGCTCACGCTCACTACCAGTCGAGGTAGGTCGAGGGCAGGAGCGAGGACTCGACCTCCTCGCGATCGCAGAGGCAGGGCACCAGCCGGCGGGCCTCCTCGTCGGCCCCCTGCGAGAGCGCGTCGGCGAGCGGGAGGGCGACGCTGCCTAGCCGCGCGAAGTTCGGACGGACCTCGCGGAGCGCCGCGAGGAGCTCGTCCTCGTCGGCGATCGACCCCTCGACGCTGAGCTGCGCGCCGTCGGCGAGGAGGCCCGGCGGGAGCCGCCGGAGGAAGTCGACGACCGAGGCGACGCCCTCGACCTCGAGGGCCTGGAGCGGCGGCGCCTTGAGGGTGGCGAGCCCGCGGAGGAGCGCGCGCGCGTCGATCGGCCCGCTGTCGGAGGCGAGGGTGATCGCCAGGCGCTCGAGGGCCGGGAGCTTGCACTCGCCGAGGGCGGCGACCGTGTCGTCGGCGAGGGGATCGCCGAGGAGGTAGAGCTCGCGGAGGTTGCGGTGGACCAGCGGCGAGAGCTGGACGGCGCCGGTGATGAAGGCCCGCTGGAGGTTGGGCATCGCCTCGAAGACCTCCGCGAGATCGCCGAGGAGGTTGCGCTGCTGGCGGGTGACCGTCTGGAAGTGGGTGTCGAAGACCAGCGCCTCGAGCGAGGGCAGGGTCGCGCTCAGGAGGGCGTCGGCCAGCGCCTCGCCGGGGCTCGCGGGATCGCAGACGAGCTGGAGCACCCGCGGCTGGAGCTCGACCGCGCGCGCGACCACGGCCTTGCAGAAGGCCTGATCCGCGACGTCGCGGAAGACGATCACCAGGGTGCCGGCCTCGGGCGACCAGTTGGCCTGATCCGCGAGGGGATCGGGGTGGAGGAGGGGATCGGCGGCGTCGATCTCACGGACCTCGATCAGCGAGTAGCCCTCGCGGCGGCGGCGCTTGAGGACCCCCTCGAAGTGCTCGCGCGCCTGCTCGGCGCTCCGCAGGTCCTGGATGACCTGGGACTTGCCCTCGCCCGTGATCACCTGGCGGCCCGAGAGGGTGACCCGCCAGGGCCGGCCCATGTCGTCGCGGAGGAGCACCGTCGTCGGCATCGGCGCGACCATAGCAGGGGAGCGCGCACCCGCGAACGAACAATCGACCACGACGCTGACGTGAGGTCGGCTACACCGGAGGGGCCCGTCGGCGCCGCTCGCTTGCTTCGCCAGGGCCCGGGCTCCATCATCCACCCCTACCCTGAGCCCTCACCTACGACCTTCCCTCCCTGGAGCCTGAAAACCATGATTTTTGACCTCAAGCGCCTCTCCACCGCCCTCGCCCTCCCCCTCGCCCTCGCCCTCGCGGGTTGCAGCGGCGACGACAAGAGCACCGCCGGCGACACCGACGGCTCCTCGTCCTCCGGGAGCACCGGCGGGGAGACCTCCGGCGCGAGCCAGACCTCGACCACCAGCGGCGGCTCGGCCGGCGGCACCGACACCGACGGCGGGACGATGGGCTCGAGCGACGGCACCGCCGGCTCGACGAGCGCGAGCACCGACGCCACCAGCGGCTCGACGACCGCGAGCACCGACACCACCGGCGACACCGGGGTCGTCGATCCGGGGATCGTCGAGAGCTGCGACGAGGCCTGCGCCAAGCTCTTCGAGTGCTTCCCCGACGAGTTCGGCACCCTTCAGGAGTGCGTCGACCTCTGCGTCGACGAGTCGACCCCGCCGGAGCCCAACGACGCCTGCGAGGCCGCGACGATCGCCTTCAACAAGTGCCTCGGGACCGCGACCTGCGACGAGCTGAACGGCGACACCTTCCCCTGCGAGGCCGAGGAGACGGCGATGAGCGACGCCTGCGGCGGCGGCCAGGAGTGCATCGGCGGGGCCGGCTCCGATCCCAACGGCACCGAGTGCTCGATCAGCGAGGAGTGCCCCGGCCTCTACCAGCACGAGCTCCTCTGCGACACCAAGTTCTGCGTGTGCATGGAGGACGGGGTCGAGACCGCGAAGTGCATGCAGAAGACCAACGTCTGCATGGAATTCGACCCGGCGATCCTCGAGGAGATCAGCGTGACCTGCTGCGGCTGGTAGGCCGAGCGGGGCCGGGTTCTCTGGCCCCCAGCCTCTCTGCGCACGTCGGCGCCGTCGCCCCGCGGGGTGCGGCGCCGAACGTCGTTCTAGAGGCCACGCATTGACGGAGCGCCTGCCTCCGGCGACCCTGGGATCCTCCCCTGGACTGCGAGGATCCCCCCATGACCGTTTCGCGCCTGCACTCGACGACCCACGCCATCCTGGCGCTCGCCTCCCTCCTGGCCGCGCCGCTCGCCTGCACGAGCGACGACACGGCGACCAGCGAGACCGCGAGCGGCTCCGAGAGCTCGGCGAGCGCCAGCGCCACCCAGTCGACCAGCGCCTCGTCGGGCGCCAGCGCGAGCGACAGCGACGCGACGAGCGCGTCGGGGAGCGCCAGCGAGTCGGCGAGCGGCTCGACCTCGGCGACCTCGGAGACCAGCGGCGGCACCAGCGGCTCGTCGACCAGCGGCGACGCGACGTCGTCGTCGTCGGGCGGCGTGAGCGTCACCGACGGGAGCAGCGGCACCAGCGGCACTAGCGACACCACCGGCACCACCGGCAACGCCTGCGATCAGATGCAGCAGTGCGGCGACCCGGGCTGGAGCTACGCCTGGATCGCCAACTCCTCCGAGCACACGGTCTCGAAGATCGACACCCGCGACGTCGTCGAGGTCGCCCGCTATCAGACCCGCCCCGACGGCAGCGGCAACCCCTCACGGACCTCGGTGAGCATCGACGGCCGGGCGGTCGCGGTCGCCAACCGCTTCGGCGGCCTCACCAAGATCTGGGCGAACAAGGAGGACTGCACCGACAAGAACAACAACGGGGTCATCGACACCTCGAACGGCCCCGGCAACGTCCTCCCCTTCGCCAACGACGAGTGCATCGCCTGGCACAACCCCTTCAGCGACTTCACCGTCCAGCGGCCGGTCGCCTGGACCTCCGGGGTCTACAACGAGGAGACCTGCATGTACGAGGACCAGAAGATCTGGACCCTCACCGGCGACAGCGGCTCCCCCGGGCAGTGCGGGCAGACCGGGATCTGGGTCCACCGGGTCAACGGCGACACCGGCGAGATCGAGGACACGGTCCACATCCCGCACAACGTCCTCCCCTGCACGATCGGCAACATCGAGTGGGGCCTCGGCCCCTACGGCGCGGCCGTCGACCCGCAGAACAACCTCTGGTTCTACGTCTGGGCCCAGGGGAAGATCGCCCGCGTCGACGCCCAGACCCTGAACTACGAGGTCTTCGGCGGCGGCTCCTACGGGATCACCGTCGACTCCAAGGGGCGGGTCTGGGACGACGTCCCCCGCCGCTTCGACTACCAGACCAAGACCTGGTCGCAGCCGATCGGCAACATCCCGGGCAACGGCGGCTCCGGGGTCGCCGAGGACCTCCAGGGGCGGATCTGGAGCGCGACCACCGGCGGGGTCGGCTGGGTCGACATGGACACGATGGTCGTCGGCGACATCGTCCCGCTCCCCGGCAACTACCTCTACCGGGGGATCGGCGTCGACGTCGACGGCTACATCTGGGCGGTCCAGCTCGGCGGCACCGCGGCCTACAAGATCGATCCGGACACCTACGAGACCTGGTTCGTCGACGGCCTCAACGGCCCCTACACCTACTCGGACATGACCGGCGGACAGATCGCCAAGGTGCTCTGCCCGCAGTAGGTCGGGGCGATCAGGGCGCCGGCGGGGGCGGATCGCAGCGGAGGTAGAGGCCGTCGCGCTCGGCCTCGATCTGCGCGTACTCGGCCCGGGCCGCCGGGCGCCGGGCGCCGAGCATGTCCGGCTGCGCGCCGCCCCGCGCCTCGGCGTCGACCCCGTCGATCCCGGGCGCGCCGTCGGAGCGGCGGAAGACGACGTTGACGCTCCCCCCCGCCGGCACTCGAAAGCGCTCCTCGACCTCGGCGAGGAAGCCGTGCGGCGGGTGCTCCTCGACCCAGCGGAGGTTCGCGCGGCAGCCGAGCTCGACGTCGCCGCGGTTGCGGTAGAGGAGCCGCCAGCCGGCGGCGTCGGGCTCGGAGCGCTCGACCGAGATCCGCGAGGCCTCGCGGAGGGCGTCGTCGCTCGGCGCCGCGGTCGCGCCCTGGGCCCCGCAGGCGCCGACGAGGAGGCAGATCAAGAGCGACGCGAGGCAGTGAGCGCGCGACATCGTCCCCCGAGAATTGACGAGGGTCCGCGAGAGATCAAGCGCGCGGCCGCGATCGCCCGCGATCGTCCGGGCGCGCGCCCGCGCGGCGTAGCGGCCGGCGCCTCGGCGGCGTATTACCGGGCCCAGAGGATCGATGGACGCGAGCACCAGCAAGACCGAGGCTTGGACCCGCCAGGACACCCGGGCGGCGACGATGGGGGCGACGCTGGCGGCCGGCGCCCTCGAGGGCGCGGCGACGATCGCCCCGAAGGAGGTCCGGCGCCGGAGCGTGTCGGCGCTGCCGACGATCGAGACCGGCGAGCGCGGCGAGATCGTCCTCCACCACCAGGCCCGCGAGCGCTACCGCCGGCTCAACGTCCTCGGCGAGGGCGGCATGGGGGTGGTCGAGCGGGCCGAGGACGTCGACATCGGCCGGCCGATCGCGATCAAGCGGCTCCTGCCGGAGGCCAACCACCCCCTCGGTGTCGCCCGCTTCGTCGCCGAGGTGCGGATCGTCGGCGCCCTCGAGCACCCCAACGTGGCGCCGATCCACGACGTCGGCGTCGACGACGAGGGGCGCTACTTCTTCGTGATGAAGTAGGCGAGCGGGCGCTATGCCCGTCTAGGTGCTCTTTGGCGGGACTTTGCCCGTTTTGCCAAACTTTTGCCCGGCGCTTTGCCAGCGGCCCGGTCGAGGAGCTCGGCAGCCTCGCGGGCGAGGCCGACCTGCTGCGTGTGGAGGTAGGCCTGGGTCGTCTGCAACCAGCTGTGGCGAGCGACGGCCTGGATGACGTGGACGCTCGCCCCGAGGTTGGCGAGGCGGGTGAGCGAGGTGTGCCGGAGGAGGTGGGGCCCGCTGATCGGCAGGCCCGCCCTCCGCTGCGCGACCCGGAGGTAGTGCCGGATCGTGTTGGGCGTCTGCGGCTCCCACTTGCCCGCCGTGTTCTTGCTCTGCCGGTAGAGCACCAGCGGCCCGATCGGCTCGCTCCGACGGTGACGCTCGAGCGCCTCGCGGAGCGCTGAGGTCAGCGCCAGCTTGCCGATCGTCCCCTTGGGCGTGACCTTGATCCCCCGGAACGTGTTGTTCTGGACGAGGATCGATCCCTCCTTGAGGTCGATGTCGGCCCACTCGAGCGCGCAGATCTCCGCCGAGCGGAGCCCCGCGTCGAGGGCGAGGAGGACGATCACCTCGCTCGCCGTGTCGATCGCCCGAGCCGCCGCGACGAGCGCGGTGATCTGCTCGGCCGAGAGCACGGCCTTCGGCCGCGCCCGCGGGACCGTGAAGCGCTCGACCTCCGGCACCACCTCGATGATCCGCATCTGCCTCGCGTAGCGGAGCATCTTCGCTACCTTGGCGAGGATCAGGTTGCAGGTGCTCGCCTTCATCGTCCGCCGCAGCCCCGCACGGAACGCCGAGAGCTGAGCGACGTCGATCGCCGCGAGCGGCAGGTCGCCGAGCGCCGGCGCGATGTGGTTGCGGAAGACCGTCTCGTAGCCGACCTGCGTCGCCGGCTTCTGGAGCTGGACGTACTCGGGGTCGAAGCGCTCCTCGTAGAGCTCGCGGAGCGTCATCGCGGACGCGCTCCACTCGACGAGGCGGAGGTGCGAGGGCGGGCTAGTGATCGTGGCCGGGGCTCTAGGCTTGGTCTTCGTCTTGGTCGTGGTCTTGTTCGCGGTGTTCGTCTTTGTCGCCTTCGCCTTCGCCTTCGCTGGCGCGGCGACGACCTCCTCCTCTCGCTCGCGGGCCGCGTCTGGATCCGCCCCTCGCCCGCCGCCGAGGAGGAGCGCCGGCACCTGGCGCTCGCCCCATGCGCGGGCCTGAGCTTCGCTCAGCCCGGCAGGCGCGACCAGGCGCTTGCGGATCTCCTTCTGCGTCGTCGGGTGCATGAGGCGGATGTCGACGTGCCAGCGCGTGTGATCGTGCGCGTAGGGTCTGAGATTGATCTTCATGGCAACCGGTCCGGCGGACCGGCTGCAATCCCGCAGCCACTTCATCACGGGATCGCGCAGCCAAGCAAGCGCTCTTCCGAGCCGAAAGGGCGGCGGGATCTGCCCCCGTCGCACCCGGTGCCGGACCGCCTTCGGCGAGCAGCCCAGCAGCCGGGCGAGCTCCTCGCAGCGGATCACCTCCTGCTCCCCCATCATCCACCACCCAGCCCGGGAGCCGGTCGCGGCCGCGAGGCCGCAAGGGGCTCCACGTTCGCATGGTACGGCGCGGGCGGTGAGGTGTCAGCGGGAGAGATCGCTCAGCGGCTGCGAACCGCGAGCAGCGAGCGCGTCGGCGTGCTCCATGCTCCGGCTCGGGCGCTCGAGCGCGGCGCTTCTCGAAGGGACTCGCGTGCGTCGATCTTCTGGTGCCGAGCCTCACCGGAAGCGCTCGAGTACCATCACCGGGTCCGCGCCGAAGAGTGGCTCGC
>JACKDU010000005.1 GCA_020633335.1 Myxococcales bacterium
GCCCGCCGCCCGCGGTCGGGCCGCTGGTCGCCGACGTCCGCGAGGGCAAGGGCGACCCCGTCTACAACGCCCACTCGTACCACACCAAGGTGCCGCACCGGGCGATCATGCGCTTCCTCCTCCACTACACCGAGCCCGGCGCGGTCGTCCTCGATCCCTTCGCGGGGACCGGGATGACCGGGGTCGCGGCCGCCTTCTGCGGGCATGCCGACGCGGCCCTGCGCGCGCAGATCGAGGGGGAGCGGGCGGCCGCCGGCCTCGGGCCGCCGCGCTGGGGGGAGCGGCGGGCGATCCTCGCCGACCTCTCGAGCGTCGCCGCCTTCGTCGCCCACCGCTTCTGCTCGCCGAGCGAGCCGCCGCGCTTCGAAGCGGCGGCCCGGCGGATCCTCGCCGAGGTCGAGGCGGAGCTCGGCTGGATGTACGAGACCCGCCACGACGACGGGCGGGTCGGTCGGATCCACTACGTCCTCTGGAGCGACGTCTTCCTCTGCCCGGAGTGCGGCGGCGAGCTGGTCTTCTGGGAGGTCGCGGTCGATCGCCAGGCCGGCCGGGTGCGGCGGCGCTTCCGGTGCCCGGTGTGCGGGGCCGAGCTCGCGCGGGCGGGCCTGCGGCGGGCCTTCGAGGAGGTCGACGAGCTCGACCTCGGCGGCCGCTGGCGACGGGCGAGGCGCTCGCCGGTGCTGATCCGCTACGCCGTCCCGGGGATCGCCGGTCGCCTCGAGAAGCGCCCCGACGCCGATGACCTCGCGCGGATCGATCAGATCGATCGCCTCCGCGGGGGCGCCTGGTTCCCGCGCGATCGCTTGCCGCCCGGCGAGGAGACCCGGCGCAACGACGACGCCGGCCTCACCCACGTCCACCACTTCTACACCCGCCGCAACCTCCTCGCGCTCGCGGCCCTGCGGGCGAGGATCTGGCCGGCGATGGACGAGGCGCCGGCGCTCGGGATGTGGTTCACGTCGGCCCACGCGTGGGGGACCCGCCTCAACCGCCTCCTGCTCTCGAACTACTTCCAGCGCCGCGGCGGGGTGATCGGCCAGACCCTCCAGGGGACCCTCTACGTCTCCTCGCTCAGCGTCGAGACCAACGTGCTCGAGCGCTTCCGCCTGCGGATCGCCTCGGTGCCGCACACCGCCCCGCGGCGGACGGCGATGATCTCGACCGGCTCGGCCGAGCGCCTGCCGATCGACGACGGGGTGATCGACTACATCTTCACCGACCCGCCCTTCGGCGGGAACATCCAGTACGCCGAGCTCAACGTCCTCTGGGAGGCCTGGCTCGGGGTGATGACCGACGCCCGCGCCGAGGCGGTCGTGAGCCCGGCGCGCGGGCAGGATCTCGGCGCCTATCAGGCGAGGATGGAGCGCGCCTTCGGCGAGTGCTTCCGGGTGCTCAAGGCCGGCGGCTGGATGACCGTCGAATTCTCGAGCACCCGCGCCGAGGTCTGGAACGCGATCCAGACGGCGATCGTCGGGGCGGGCTTTGAGCTCGTCAGCGTCGCCGCGCTCGAGAAGACCCACAAGGGCTACCGCGCCCTGACCACGGCGATCGCCGCCCGCCAGGATCTCGTGCTCTCGTGCCGCAAGCCCGGCCAGCCCGAGGAGGTCGCCGAGGCGCGGGCCGCCCTCGATCCCGAGGGGGTCTGGTCCTTCGTCGAAGACGCGCTCCGTCGCCTGCCGCGGGTGGGTGAGGTCCGCGGGCGGACGCCGCCGCTCCTCTATGATCAGTGGGTCGCCGCGTCGCTGCGCGCCGGCGTGCCGATCGGCCTCTCGAGCGCGGAGTTCAGCGTCGGCCTCGGGCGCCGCTTCGTGATCCGGGGCGGCATGTGCTTTCTCCCTGAGGAGCTCGAAGCGCGCGATGCCCCCGAAGAGGGCGTGGAGTAGCCGCGGGCGAGGCTCTCGCGTGCGCTGGGGGCCCGATGCCCCACAGCTTCGGCATTGTCCCTACGGCCAGGTGATCCGGCGCAGATCATCGGCGGCGGTCTTTGTCCTTGCGCTCGGATCGCCCCGCCGGCTACAAAACTAGCCGCCGTGAAGTTGATTCAGCGGGTCACCCTCGGCCTTCGACAGGGCTCCTCCGACAAGGTCTACATCGTCGAGCTCTGCGAGGTCGGGAGCGGCCGCTACGTCGTCAATTTCCAGTTCGGTCGCCGGGGCGCGGTCCTCCAGAGCGGGACCAAGACCTCGTCGCCGGTGCGCGAGGCGAACGCCCGCTCGATCTTCGCCCGCCTGGTCGACGAGAAGAAGCGCAAGGGCTACAGCGAGTCGGCCGGCGGGGCCGCGTCCGCGTCCGCCTCCGCGTCCGGGTCTGGGCCGAGGAGCGCCCGCCACGGCAGCCGCGAGGAGGCGCTGGTCGCCGCCCTGAGCGGCCGGAGCTCGACGACGCTGACCCGCGCGGTCTGGCGGGTCGGCGAGCTCAAGCTCCGGGCGGCCGTCCCCTCGCTGGTCTCGCTCCTCGGCTCCGGCTCGGAGATGCTCGACTACGTCGTCACCTGGGCGCTCGCGCGCTGCGGCGACGAGGGGACGCTGACGCTCCTGGCCAGCCGCCAGGGGGTCCCGGCCAGCGACCTCGGCGGCGACGTCGACGCGCTGATCCCCCGCCTCTTCCCGCGGGTGAAGAGCGCCCCCGGCAGCGCTCGCCTCGCCCCCGAGGCGCTCCGCGCCTTCAGCCGCGACCTCGCCGATCGGATCGCCTCGGCGGCGACCGCCCGGCTGCCGGCGGCGCTCCGCGATCTCTCGATCACCGGGCCGGCGGAGGCCTTCTCGGCCGCGCTCGCCCGCCACCTCGAGGCCGACACGGCCGAGGCCTATGCTGTCCTTGAGGACATCTACCGGATCAACACGGCGATCGCCCGGCGCGGGCTCGTCGACGCCTGCCGGACGATCCCGATGCGGCCGCCGGCCTTCCGGGTCGCCCGCCACCTCTTCAAGATCGCCGAGCTCCGGGTCGACGGCGAGGTCTTCGGGATCCTCGCCCACCGCTTCGAGACCTCGCTGGCGATGTTCCGGACCCCGCGCTGGGGCGATCGGGTCTACGTCGGCCGCACCTACATGAAGGCGGGCAACGAGCTCAAGCTGCCGAGCTCGCGCCTCGCCTACTCGTCGAAGACCCGCGCCTACCTCCGGCGCCGGGTCTGGCGGCACCTCCGACGGCTCGCGCGGGCCGGCGACCTCGACTACGTGCGCCTCGCGGTCGGCGTCCTCCTGCCCTACCGCGACGCCGACGCCAAGCCGGTCCAGAGCCGCTCGCGCTACTCCTACTCGACGCGCAAGCGGACGACGACCTACTGGGACGCCTACGCCGGCTACCAGGCCTTCAACGCGATCCTCTACTCGCACTCGCCGCGCTACCACCTCCGCCCGGGCTCGCTCGCCTGGCGCTGCACCGGGACCTACAAGCCCGGCGACGCCGCGCCGCCGGTCCGCGAGGAGGCCTTCCCGAAGCTCTGGGACGAGGTGCCGATCGGCCTCATGCACCTCCTCGGCGAGAGCCGCTGCCTGCGGGTCCACGAGTTCGCGGTCAAGGCGCTGCGGGCCAACCAGCCCTTCTGCGACGAGCTCGACGTCGACGGGATCGCCGTCCTCCTCCGCCAGCCCTACGAGGTCACGGCGGCCCTCGGCTACGACCTCGCGCTCGCCCGCTACCGCCCGCAGGCCCCCGACATCGGCCTCCTGACGGCGATGGCCGACGCCGCCTACGCGCCGGCGCGGGCCAAGGCCCACGAGTGGATCGACGCCGCCCGCCTGCGGGCGATGTACGAGCCCGGGCTCCTGAGCGCGCTGATCCTCGGGCGTCACCCCGACACCCGCGCCTTCGGCCGCCGCTTCCTCGAGAGCACCAACCTCACCCCGCGGATCGCCGAGGAGGTGATCGCCCGGACGATCGCCGGGATCCTGGCGCTGGGGAGCGAGCCCGGCGACGCGCTCCTCGCCCGCGAGGCCGGCGAGACCCTCCTCCGCGGCCTCCAGCGCCCGCTCCAGAGCCTCGGCCTCGGGGTGATCGCCGACCTCATCGCCCACCCCTCGGAGGCGGTCCAGGACCTCGGCGGGCGGATCCTCCTCGGCCACGGGACCCGCCCGGAGCAGCTCCCGCAGGAGCTCCTCGGCGCGCTCCTCCGCTCGCGCTACCCGTCGATCCGCGGGCTCGGGGCGCGCCTCCTCGGGGAGCTCCCCGAGCGCGCGCTGGCCGAGCGCGAGGCGCTCCTGGTCGACCTGATCCTCTCGCCCTACGCCGATCTCCGCGACTCGATCCGGCCGGTCGTCAGCCGCCTCGCGCGGGCCGACGCCCGCTTCGCCGGCGAGCTGAGCCGCCTCCTGATCGCCCGCCTCCTGAGCCCGGAGAGCTTCGAGGGGCTCCACTCCCACATCCTCCGGGTGCTCCGCGGCGAGCTGATGCCGACCCTCAAGGCGGTCCCGAAGGAGGTCGTCCTCCGCCTCCTCCGCTCGAAGTCGGGGCACGCCCAGGAGCTCGGCGGCTACCTCCTCGCCGACAACGTCGACCCGAACGAGCTCTCGGTCGCCGAGGTCGCCCGCCTCGCCAGCCACGAGATCCTCTCGGTGCGCCAGGCCGCCTGGAAGTTCTACCGCGACAACGTCGCCCGGATCCGGGCCGAGCTGGGGCAGGCGATCCGGATCGTCGACGCGACCTGGGAGGACTCGCGGAATTTCGCCTTCGACTTCCTGCGGGCGAATTGCACGGACGCCGACCTGACGCCGGACGTGCTGGTCGGCCTCTGCGACTCGGTGCGCGCCGACGTCCAGCGCTTCGGCCAGGAGATGATCACCCGCTTCTTCCACGCCGAGCAGGGGCCCGAGTACCTCCTCCGCCTCGCCGAGCACCCGTCGGCCGACCTCCAGCTCTTCGCCTCGAACTTCCTCGAGGACTACGCCCACGGCGACCTCGATCGCCTGATGAAGCTGCGGCCCTACTTCCTCGGGGTGCTCTCGCGGGTCAACCGCGGGCGGGTCGCCAAGGCGCGGGTCTTCGCCTTCCTGACCGCCGAGGCGCTCGCCGACCGGCCGACCGCCGAGTACGTCGCCGAGCTCCTGATCCGGCAGTCGCTGACGATCGCGATCGGCGACCGGGCGGCCTGCGTCGCCGCGATCCTCGAGATCCACCGGGCCTACCCGGACCTCGACGTGCCGCTCAAGGTCCGGGTCGCGCCGCTCCGGAGCCCGACCCAGGAGGCCCGCGATGGAGTTTAACTACCGCTACCACGGGGCGACCGCGGTCGACTCGAGCGCCCGCTCGACGGCGATGTCCTTCGCCCCGGACACCCTCCGGGAGCCGACCTACTTCACCGGCGAGATCCGCAAGGCGCTCGAGTTCCGCGAGGCGATCTCGGCGCTCCACGACGTCGTCGTCTCCGACCTCCGCTTCAAGCCCAAGGACCGCAGCGAGTACATGGCCTGGCTCGCGCAGCAGGAGCAGATCAACTGGCAGACGGTCGCCAGCGAGCGGGGCAAGGCGAAGGCGGAGATCGAGGCGCTGCAGCGCGAGCTCAACGAGATCAACGGCCGCACCGCCCGGCGGATGAAGGGCTTCTACGGGGCCCGCCGGACCTACTTCGACTACCTCTACAAGAAGGACCGCGACGCCTGGTTCGTCCTCGACCCGGTGATCACCGTCCACCCCGACCAGGTCTTCTTCGAGTGCTTCTCGGAGGACGAGTCGAGCTACGGCTGCCTGAGCTGCGCCTACGACGTCTTCCAGAAGATCGGCGAGTTCGCCTGCGGGACCACCAACATCGACTACTCGGCGGCGCTCTACGACGAGTTCCAGAAGATCCGGCGCTACAAGTCGACCTCGCTGATGGTCGACCCCTCGGGCTTCGAGGTCCAGACCGCCGAGGACGACACCTTCCGCGAGGAGAAGATCGACCTCCCGGACTCGTGGGTGCGCGGCTTCCTCCAGGTCTCGTCGGCGATGACCCTGCCGACGATCTCCTTCGACCTCCAGCCGATGGACGTCCACAACCTCTGCTTCGTCCTCCGCCGCAACCGCGAGCGGGTCGGGCCGCGGAGCATGCGCTACGTCCTCTCGCCGGGGAAGCCGGTGAAGATCGTCTTCGAGCCCTGGGACATCGTCGTCGAGTGCCCGCGCTCGCCCTACCTCGGCGACCAGGAGCACGAGATCCGGGTCTGGGGGCGGCGGCGGATCCACATCCTCGAGCGCCTGATCCAGGTCGCCCGCAAGTTCACCGTCCACCTCCTCGGCCGCGGGATGCCCTCGTTCTACGTGGCTGACCTCGGGGACATGTTCTTCACGCTCGGGCTCTCGGGGTGGACCGCCAACGACTGGTCGTCGGCCGGCAACTTCGATCTGATGGCGCCCCGCGCCGAGGTCGATGACCTGACCAAGCGGCGGGTCTTCGCCGGCCTCAAGGAGCGCTGGCTCGACACCCCGGACGCCCTGAGCGCGCGGATCGGGGTCGATCGCGGCCTCGTCCTCGGCGCGCTCTCGGCCTACACCCAGGCGGGGCGGGTGATCTACGACCTCGCCAAGGGGGTCTACCGGGTCCGCGAGCTCAGCCGCGAGCCCCTGCCGATGAGCAAGCTCCGCTTCGCCAACCCCCGCGAGGAGGGGGCGAACCGCCTGGTCGGCGCGCGGGCGGTCAAGGTCCGCGACGCGACCCGGAGCTCGGACGGCAAGCTCCGCCTCAGCGGCGAGGTCAAGGACGGGAGCCGGCGCTACCAGCCGGAGCTCGTGATTGACCGCGACGAGCGGATGGTTCAGGCCACCTGCTCATGCAACTTCTACTTCCAAAACAAGCTGCACAAGGGGCCCTGCGAGCATATACTCGCCCTGCGGATCGCCCACCGCGGGAGCGCGTCGTAGGGGCCAAACGTCCACCGGAGGTCACCACCACACCCACGAATTTCGTCATGGCAGCGGCGCGAGGAGCCAGGCCTTGCAACCTGGGCGGCGGATCGCCGTCCTTGCCGCATGACAATGCACGCATCACTGGTCTGCTCGTTACTGTGCGGTACCTCGGGGTAGTGTCGCTATTCCGGTGAGGGTCCCGCGAACCGAATGAGCGACACTACCCCGGGTACCGCTTGAGTTGACCAGCCCAGTCCCGGGGAGCCTTCGAAGGCGCCAGACGCCGCTGCCATGACACCTTTTTCCCGGGGCCCCCGGCCCCGCGACCGACCTCCCGCTCCCCCCGGCAATCCCCATGAGCCAGCGACCGACCACCCGGCAAGAGCTCTACGAGCGCATCCGAGCCTCCTCGAAGGACGAGGTGATCCTCGAGGAGATGATCCGCCTGGGCTTCTGGCCGGCGCAGGGGGAGATGCCGACGGACCCCGCCGAGGACATCCGCCGGCGCGGGGAGATCGAGCGCCAGCTCGAGGAGCTGCGGCGCAAGGCGAGCCGCCTCTACAACGAGAAGTCGCTGATCCAGGACGCCCGCAAGCGGCGGATGGCCGAGTCGAAGCGGAAGAAGGAGGAGACCCGCCTCCGCCGCGAGCAGGCCCGCCGCGAGCGCGCCGCCGCCTGGCGCGAGCGCAAGCAGAACGAGCTGGTCTACCTCGGCGAGGGGGTCTCCGGCGGCCTCGGCCAGCACGAGGGGCACCCCGAGCGCCTCGCGGCCGCCGGCCTCCCGGCGATCGCCGACGCCCGCGAGCTCGCGCGCCTGATGGGGGTGAGCGTCGGCGACCTCCGCTTCCTCGCCTTCCACCGCGCGGTGGCGACGATCACGCACTACCGGCGCTTCCAGATCCCGAAGAAGAGCGGCGGCACCCGCCTCATCTCGGCGCCGATGCCCCGCCTCAAGGCGGCCCAGGGCTGGGTGCTGCGGTCGATCCTCGATCGCGTCGACCTCCACGCGGCCGCCCACGGCTTCCGCCCCGGGCGCTCGATCGTCTCCAACGCCCAGCCCCACGTCGGCGCCGCGGTGGTGGTGAACCTCGACCTCCAGGGCTTCTTCCCGACGATCACCCTGCCGCGGGTCAAGGGGGTCTTCGCCGCCCTCGGCTACTCCGAGTCGGTGGCGACGATCCTCGCGCTCCTCTGCACCGAGCCCGAGACCTTCGAGGTCGAGCTCGACGGCCGCACCTACCACGTCGGCCTCGGCCCGCGGGTGCTCCCGCAGGGCTCGCCGGCGAGCCCGGCGATCACCAACGTCCTCTGCCGCCGCCTCGATCGCCGCCTCCAGGGGCTCGCCGATCAGCTCGGCTTCACCTACACCCGCTACGCCGACGACCTCACCTTCTCGCGCAAGAAGGGTGCGAGCTCGGCCGAGGTCGGCGAGATGATCCGCAAGGCGGTCGACATCGTCGGCCACGAGGGCTTCACCGTCCACCCTGACAAGACCCGGGTGATGCGGCGGGGGAACCATCAGGAGGTCACCGGCGTCGTCGTCAACGACAAGGCGAGCGTCGATCGCAGGACCCTGCGGCGCTTCCGGGCGACCCTCTTCCAGGTCGAGAAGGACGGCCTCGCGGGCAAGCGCTGGGGGGCGGGCGGCGACCTCCTGGCGTCGATGCACGGCTACGCCTCGTTCGTGGCGATGGTCGACCGCGAGCGCGGCGCCCCGCTCCTCGCGCGGGTGAAGCGGCTCATGGCGCTCCACGGCCGCGGCCCGAGCGGCGGCGGCGGTGGTGGCGGCTCTGCGGGTCCGCGGCCGGCGGCGACGACCCCCGAGCCAGCGCAGGCGCCGGCTCCGGCCCCCGAGAAGAAGAAGCGCTGGAAGCTCTGGTAGCGCCCGCGGCCCGCGCCGTCACCAGCGGGCGTGGTGCTCCTCGGCGAAGCCGACGAGGCCGTCGATCGTGATGACCTCGCCGCCGTCGGCGATCACCCGCCCGGAGTAGCGGCCGAAGACCTGGTGCACCTGGCTCGTGATCACCTTGAGGTCGGTGGCCGCGACCCGATCGACGATCGGCGCGAAGTCGAGGTCGAGGCGCCCCGCGTCGTCGGTGAAGCGCCAAGTATGCATATAGTTGTCCGACGAATAGTCGAAGCGCACGTCGCCGAGCTTGTGGATCCGGCCGCCGAGGATCACGCAATTCTCGGTCGCCGCGCGCAGGTCGCCGAAGCCGCGGCCGAGGTTGAGGCCGATCGTCCGCCCGTCGGCGAGGAAGCCGGAGGCGCTCGCCCAATTCCAGTAGGAGCGATAGGGCCAGACGCCGCGCCCCCAGTCGAGCGAGCCGACGCAGCGCCCGGGATCGAGCGCCTCCTCGCGGCCGCCGCAGCGGAGGCGCCCGCGCGCGGGCATGCAGTTGATCTTGCGGTTGTAGTAGAAGCGCTTGCCGGCGATCGGGATGACGATCGTCATCGACTCGGCCGCGGGCGGGCAGCTCAGCTCGATCTCCGCCTGGATCCCGCGGCCGCCGTCGAAGGCCGGCCACTCCACCGAGAGCGCCCGGGCGCCGCGGTCGACCCGGAATTCGACGCGCGCGCCCCGACCCTCGAAGCGGGCGTCGCCGCGCTCGCTGCTCCGCGGCAGCGTGATCCCGCGGGCGAAGGGGATCACCAGCCCCTCCTCGTGGTACTCGGCGGTTTCGAAATCGACGGTGTAGACGAAGACGTTGCCGGCGTAGCCGAGGTCGGCGATCGTCGCGGAGAAGAAGCGCCCCGGGGTGAAGACCGCGTAGTAGTCCCAGCGCTTGATCCGGAGGCGCTGGAGCGCCCGGCGCCAGCGCGGGTAGAAGGCGGCGTCCTCGAGGTTGCACTCGAGGAGGGGCTGGCGGGACCAGCCGACCTGGGCGAGCTCGCCGGTCGGCGTGAGGAGGGGGCCGGGGCGCGTGAGCTCGTGTTGCATGGCGGAGGCGCGCCGCTAGCCGATCGGCTTGCAGGCGACCAGCGGCGCGCTGGTGTTGTTGTCCTCCATGCACTCGTTGAGCGCGCCCTTGCCCATCCCGTCGTCGTCGACGACGACGGTGACGTCGAAGGGGGGCGAGGGCGGGGCGGGCACCTCGAGGCTGACGGTCTCGGAGGCGCCCGCGGGGATCGCCGCCTTGGTCTTGGTCACCCCGAGGAGGTCGCTGCCGTCGTAGAAGGCGACGTTCACCCCGGGGCCGACGCCGAGGCAGCCCTGGTTGAGCACCTTCGCGCTGAGCTTGAGGTCGGGGCAGGCGAGCTCGTCGGCGCTGAGATCCTTGGGGACGAGGTCGGGGGCGCAGAGGAGATCGGAGGCGCCCTGGGTGTTGCGGCGGTACGAGTTGTAGGGCTTGCCCGGCGGCACCGACCAGTTGGGGGGCTCGACCGCCGGGATCGAGCCGTCGGCGAGGACGTTGGTCACGTGGTAGGTGTGCTGGTTCCACACCGGCAGGGTGCCGACCCAGTTGTCGAGGCGATCCTCCCAGACCTCGACGCCGGCGTCGCCGATGTTGCCCTGGCTCGACTCGTTGTTGGTGCTGAAGATGATCTCCGCCTTGAAGTCGCCGTCGACGTCGGCGATCACCGGGAACTCGGAGCGGGTGCGGGACGAGTTGATGTCGATGAAGAGGATCTCCTCGTCGGTCATCACGCCGTCGCAATTGGGGCCGTTCGGGCAGTCGGGCTCGGTGCCCGGGTAGATCCGCAGGTACCACTCGTCGCCGTAGATCACCTCGGAGCGGCCGTCGCCGTCGAAGTCGAAGACCGACGAGCCGGTGCGCTGCGAGGAGCCGTCCTTTGTGACCGCCTGCCAGAGGATCGACATGTTGCCGGCGCTGTAGCGCATGACGACGTAGGCGTTGCCGCCCGCGGTGCCGATGTCGGGGGTGCCGTCGCCGTCGAAGTCGGCGATGTTCGGGGCCCCGCCGGCGCCGCCGCCCGGGATCGCCAGGCTGGCGAGGGTCGCCCCGGTCTGGCCGTTGAAGACGTAGATGTTGGCGTTGGCGACCAGGACCACCTCCGGTGCGCCGTCGAGGTCGAAGTCGGCGATCCCGCAGTAGCCGTTGGCCGGGTTCGCGGTCCAGAGGAGCTGGCCGGCGAAGTCGACCCCGACGGTGCCGGTGAAGGTGTAGGCGGTGCCGCCGGCGATCAGCTCCGGGCGATCGTCGCCGTTGAGATCGGCGACGCAGGAGAGGGGCCCGACCGAGCCGTTGGCCCCGTGGGCGCCGCTCCCGGCGGTCCACGCCGTCTTGCCGGCGGAGTCCCAGATCGCGTAGCCGAAGGCGATCTCGGCGTCGCCGACCCCGTCGAAGTTGGCGATCGACGGCGAGCCGCTCTTGCCCCCGAAGTTGTAGGTGTCGGACTTCCAGAGCGGCGTGCCGTCGGCCGCGACCGCGATCAGGTAGGCGCCCTCGCCGGGGACGATGATCTCGGGGACGCCGTCGCCGTTGAGGTCGCCGAGGCCGGGGTGGGAGCCGGGGTCGGTGCGGTAGGCCGGGTCGCTGAGGGTCCACACCTTCGACCCGTCGTCGCCGCGGATCGCCCGGAGGATCCCGCCGGTGGTGTAGCTCTGCCCCTTGTAGGTGTTGAAGAGGATCTCGGGGATGCAGTCGCCGTCGAGGTCGACGACCATCGGCGACATCACGCACTGGTGGAAGTCGGGGAAGTCGTCCGCCGCGGGATCGATGTGACTCCACGTCGGCTTGCAGACGTTGTTGTCGCAGATCTCCTCCTTCTGGCAGCCGTCGGTGCAGGGCCGCGCCTTGCGGCGCCCCCAGGTGAAGCGAGGGATCGGATCGAAGACGCCGGGCTCGGGCATGAACTGGCAGGTCGGGTTGGCGAAGTTGGGGACGCAGAGGCCGAGGTTGGCGTCGCAGATCTCGTCGTCGCCGCACTCCGAGCCGACCTTGGTCGCGCACATCGCCCCCGCGCAGGGCTCGCCCGGGACCACGCAGCTCTCGGCGTAGCAGATCTCGGCGTCGCCGCAGCAGACCTGATCGGGGCCGCAGGGCGGGTCACCGCCGCACTCGACCTGGCAGGCCCCGTCGACGCAGGCCTGACCGGCCTCACAGCAGAGGTCGCCGCAGACCTGGCTTTCGGGACAGCCTCCAGTGGCCGACGCCGCGGTGTCGGTGCCGCCGGTGCCGCTCTCGGTCCCGCTGCTCCCGGTCCCGGCGCTCGCGCCCGTCGTCGTGATCGTGATCGTCCCCGGCGCGGTCGCGCTCGCGGTCGCGGAGGTGGCGGTCTCTCGCTCGTCGCCGCCGCTGCAGGCGAGCCCGAGGGCGAGGCCGAGGCCGATGGGGGTCGAGGCGGTGACGAGCGCGCGACGCGAAGGCAATTCCATGGCTCATCGTAGCGAAGTCGCCCGAACGCGACCACGGCGGGCTGGCGCTCCGGACCTCCGCGTTCGCCGGCGTGCTTCCCCGCGATCGCGCAGGGGAGAGCACCCGTTGACGTGGCGGCCTCCTAGCCGAGGCCGAGGAGGTGGAGCGTGAGCAAGGCGCCGCCGGCGGCGGTCAGCGGGATCGAGAAATTGTCGTCGATCCGTCGGCTGAAGAGCTCGGCGAGGCTCCCCGGGAGCGCGCCGCCGAGGGCGACGAGGGCCGCCTGCGCCGGGGTCAGCGGGTGGAGCGTGGCGAGGAGGGCGAAGGTCACGAGGGCGCCGGCGGCGACGAAGGTCAGCGAGCCCTCGAGGCTCCGGCCGTTGACCAGCTTGTGGCGACCGTAGCGGCGGCCGACGATCGCCGCGAGGGGATCGGCGGCGCCGAGGACCGCGACGCCGGTGATCTGGACGATCGGCTCGCCGGTGAGGGCGAGGAGGAAGACCGCGGTCGCGTACCAGGTCGCCGAGTTGATCCGCCAGTGCTCGTGGGGGTGGGCGACCGGGCCCATCACCTTCATCAGCGCCCGGTTCACCGCGGGCGATCGCCGGCGGACGATCTCGCAGCCCCACGCCCAGATCGCGAAGGCGGCGGAGGCCTTGACGAGCCCGGGCTGGGTGAGGACGACCTCGACGAGGAGGACCGAGAGGAGCGCCGACGAGACGTGGAAGAGGTTCCGCTTGTAGTTGGTCGGCCGGAGGCTGGGGACGTGGACCTCGAGGTCGCGGAGGACCTGGGCGAGGGCGTCGTAGCGGGGGACGAGGAGGCCGCGGAGGCGCATCCAGGTCTCCCGCGGCGCGCCGGCGGCGAGGCTCGGGGTGTACTCGTCGAGGATCCCGGCGAGCTCGCCGAGGCGCTCGCGGAGGCCGATGAAGCTCTCGCCGCTGGGCGCGAGATCGAGGAGCTCGCGGAGCTGGGCGGAGACCCGCTCGAGGCGCTCGCGGGCGGCGGTGGCGAGGCCCTCGCGCCAGCCGGCGGGATCGAGATCACGGAGGAGCGCGAAGATCTCGAGGGCGAGCTCGCGGGCGGAGGGGAAGAACGTGTCTGCGGTGAGGGCGTGGGACACGGGCGACGGGGGAATCCATACCGCGCGGAGCGGAGGGTTGCCAGGGTCGGCGCGCGCGGGTCGTCACTTTCGCGCTTTTTGCGCGAGGACGCGCGCAGAGCGGGCTCGGCCGCAGGACCGGCTCAGGCGTCCGTGGCCGAGGTCGTGGAGACCTCCACAGCGCGTCCGCGATCGCGCGCGAGCTTGGCCCGGAGCGCGTCGCTGAGCTCGATCCCCGGGGTCCAGGTGTCGCGTATCGCGCGGCGCGTCACGCTCTTGGGCGTGAGGCGGAGGAGGAGATCGCGGAGGGCGCAGCGGATCTTGCCGCGCCAGTGGGCGACCTGTCCGATCCGCCAGGAGCGCCGGTGGATCGCGGCGACCCGCGCGAGGCGGCGGGCGGCGAGCGCCGCCGGGAGCTCGTCGAGGCTGACCTCGCCCCAGAGGAGGCCGAGCGCCGCCGCGTCCTCGATCGCCATCGCCGCGCCCTGGCCCATGTTCGGGGTCATCGCGTGGGCGGCGTCGCCGAGGAGGAGCACGCGATCGCGGCCGTAGTCGAGGCGCTCGTGATCGAGGAGGTCGCCGTGGTGGACCGGGATCCCCTGGGCCTCGACGCGCTCGAGGATCGCGTCGAGGCGCGGGTCGAAGGCCGCGAAGCGCGGGCGCAGGGGGGCGACGTCGTCGCTCCCGGGGGCGACGCTCCCCTGGGGCGCGCTCTCGACGAGGAAGACGTAGATCCCGCCGCGCGAGAGGGGGACGACGCCGATCCGCCGCCCCGGGATCCAGCGCTCGATCGTCGTCTCGGGGACGAGATCGGGGGCGTCGATCGAGAGGCGCCAGCAGGTCTGGCCGGAGTAGCGGAGGCGGCGGCTCTCGGGCGGCGCGATCGCGGCCCGGATCGCCGAGTGGATCCCGTCGGCGCCGATCACCAGGTCCCAGCGCTCGCGCGCGCCGCTGGCGAGCTCGACCTCGACGCCCTCGCCGGGGCGCGGGCGGACGCCGACGACCTCGACGCCGAGGCGGAGCTCGACCCCCGAGGCGGCGGCCCGGAGCGCCTCGTGGAGGTCCGGGCGGCGGACGCTGTAGGAGGGGAAGGGGGAGCCCTCGCTGACGTCGTCGTTCGCCGCCAGCGGGCGGCCGCGGGCGTCGAGCATCGCCACCTTGCCCATCGGCCAGACGTCATCCGCGGGGAGCGTGACCCCGAGGGCGTCGAGGACCGCGGTCGCGTTCGGCTGGATCGTGATCCCGGCCCCGAGCGCGCGGAAGCTCGGCGCCCGCTCGACGATCTCGACGGCGACGCCGAGGCGCTCGAGGGTGATCGCCGCCGTGAGGCCGCCGATGCCGGCGCCGACGATGAGGACGCGTTTCATGGGATGCTCCTTGGGACAGGTTATCGTTCGCGGGGGGCGCGGAGGCCGAGCCCCTCGAGGTGGAGGCGGACGAGCGCCTGGAGCTCGTCCGCCCAGCGATCGGCGGCGGCGTCGGGGTCGTCCTGCGGGCCGAAGTGCCCGCCGAGCCCGCCGATCAGGACCGCGAAGTAGGCGGCGAAGAAGGCCCGGGCCGCGAGGAGCCCGTCGTCGGGGAGGCGGCCGAGCTCGCCGCGCTCGCGGGCGCGCCGGTGGCGGGCGGCGAGGTCGGCGAGGAAGGGGCCGAGGTTGTCCTCGCGCTCGCCCTCGCCGGGGAAGAGGCCCTCGCGGAGCATCACCCGCGAGAGCTCGGGGTGCTCGGCGTAGGCCCGGTAGAGGACGCGCCCGCTCTCGCGGAGTTGATCGACGAGCGGGGCGTCGGCGTCGACGGTCGCCCCGATCGTCGCCACGGCCGCGCGGATGTTGGCGTAGAAGCAGGCGAAGAGGAGCGAGCGCTTGTCCTGGAAGTGGACGTGGACCGAGCCGACCGAGACCCCGGCGGCGCTGGCGATGTCGCGGATCGTCGTCCGCTCGTAGCCGACCGCGATGAAGCGGGCGCGCGCGGCCTCGCGGATCAGGGCGCGGGTCTCGAGCTTCTGGTCTTCGCGGCTGGGGGGCGGCGGGGTCATGGACGGGGCAGCTCGGGGGGCGAGTGCGAGTGTACATGTTCAATGAATGCGTTCAATTGAAAAGATCGAGCGGCCCGAAGGCGGCGCGCAATCGCGCCAGATCGCCGCCTGTGGCACTCTCCGTCCGTGCGCCGCCCCCTCGCATGCGCCCTCGCGCCGGCCCTCTCCTGCTTCCCTTTGTGCGCGTGCGCGTGCGCGTGCGCGTCGGCCTCGGTCGCTCGATCGCTCGATCGCACGCCGCCGCACCTCGTCTTCACCCGAGCGATCGTCGACGATCGTCCGGTCGACGTCCTCGAGCGCGTCGGCGCCGACGACCCCGCGCTCTGCCTCTCCGGCAAGTGGTTCGACCTGCCGCGCTCCGGTCAGCACTACCGCTACGAGCTCCGTGACGCCGAGGGGCGCGTCGTCAACGTCGGTGAGGCCGAGATCGAGGCGACCGCGGCCACCTGGTACACCTGGAGCTGCTACCAGCCGACCGCCGCCGACGCCCCCGGGACCTGGACCTACGCGCTCTCCCTCGGCGACGCGACCTTGCGTGGATCCATCGAGGTCGAGCCCCGGCCCCGAGTCGGGGTCCTCGGCGCGCTCACGGGGGAGAGCCTGGCGGGCCTCGAGGTCCGCGCCCTCGGCCTGGCTGCGGAGCCGGGGCTGAGCCCGGAGATGGCGGCGCTCCGCGGAGCCCTCGCGCGCTGTCGGGAGGACGCGTCGGGCGAGGGCCTGCCTGCGGCGATCGAGTTCACGATCACGACGGAGGGCGCCCTCGTCGACGTCCGGGCCGACGGCGAGGGCCCGCTCGCCCGATGCATCGAGGACGCCCTCGCACGCGCTCGGATCGCCGGAGGTCGCGCCGAGCCCCTCCAGGTGCGCGTCCCCCTCGGCGGCTGAGGCGGAGGGGCGCCCGAGCGCGCGGTCGCGCGGCCGAACGCCCCCGCGGTGGTGAGGTGCTCCCTACTTCGGGATCAGGCAGAGCGGGATCTTGGCGGTCGTGTTGTTGTCCTCGACGCACTCGTTGAGCGCGCCCATCATCATCCCGTCGTCATCGACCGCGGCCCACATCATGCCGTTGGTCGTCTCGAGGTCGGAGGTGAGGCAGACCTGCTCGGCCGCGCCGGCGACGATCGGCCCCTGGGTCTCGACGGTGCCGAGGAGGCCGAGGGTCTCCTCGTAGAACGAGACCTTGACCCCGGGGCCGACCCCGAGGCAGCCCTGGTTGGCGACCCACACGCAGGCGCCGATCTTCGGGCAGATGTCGAAGTCGGCGTCGAGGTCGTAGAGGACCAGGTCGGGGGCGCAGAAGTCGGCCGAGCCCTGGGCGTTGCGCCGGTAGGAGTTGTAGGGCTTGTTCATCGGCGTCGTCCAGTTGTCGGGCTCGACCGTCGGGATCTCGCCGACCAGGCCGACGTTGGTGATGTGGTACGTGTGCTGGTTCCACACCGGCCGGGTCGTCACCCAGTTGTCGAGCGTGTCGCCCCAGACCTCGATGCCGGCGTCGAGCGAGAAGGACGAGTCGTTGTTGGTCGAGAAGACGATCTCGGCCTTGAAGTCGCCGTCGACGTCGGCGATCACCGGGTACTCGGTGCGGGTGCGCGACGAGTTCTTGTCCTTGAGGAGGACCTCGGCGTCGGTCATCACCCCGTTGCAGGCCGGGCCGGGCGGGTCGAGCTCGCAGTCGGGCTCCACGCCCGGGTAGATCCGGAGGTAGACCTCGTCGTTGTAGACGACCTCGTTGCGGCCGTCGCCGTCGAAGTCGAAGACCGAGGAGCCGGTGACCTGCGACGAGCCGTCCTGGGTGACCGCGTGCCAGAGCTTGGTGAAGGTGTCGGTCTGGCCGTCGAACTTGAGGACGATGTAGCGGGTCGAGCCGGCGGCGGCGATGTCCGGGACCCCGTCGCCGTCGAAGTCGGCGATGTTCGGCGGGCCGCCGCGGCCGCCGCCCGGGATCGCGTACTGCTTGCGGATCGCGCCGTTCTGGCCGTTGAGCACGTAGATCTGGGTGTTGGCGACCAGGACGACCTCGGGGAAGCCGTCCTTCTCGAAGTCGGCGACCCCGCAGAAGCCGTCCGGCGCCGCGGAGTTCCAGAGGACCGAGCCGGCGAAGTTGCCCCCCTGGACGGTGCCGGTGAAGGTGTAGGCCGTCTTGCCGCCGATCAGCTCGGGCCGACCGTCGGCGTCGAGGTCGGCGATGCAGGAGATCGGACCCTGGCCGTTGATCCCGGCGCCCTGGGACCCCTCGTAGAGGAGCTTTCCGGTCGACGAGAAGACCGCGCGGCCGAAGGTGATCTCGGGGTCACCCTCGCCGTCGAAGTTGGCGATCGCCACCGAGCCGCTCCCGGTCGGTCCGGTGAAGTTCTGCGACTTCCACTTCGGCGTGCCGTCGCTCTCGATCGCGATCAGGTACTTGCCCTCGCCGCAGGCGACGATCTCGGCCTGGCCGTCGCTGTCGATGTCGCCGACCGCGATGTTCGAGGTCGAGTCGGTCTCGTAGGCGGCGTCCTGGAGGGTCCACACCTTCTCGCCGGTGTCGCCGCGGATCGCCCGGAGGACGCCGTTGGCGGTGATCGTCGTCCCGGCGTAGGAATTGAAGACGACCTCGGGGACGCAGTCCTGATCGAGATCGACGACCAGCGGGATCGACGAGACCTGGTAGTGGTTCGGCTTGTCATCGGCCGCCGGCGTGAGGTGCGGCCAGGTCACCGTGCACTTGCCGGCCATGCAGACCTCGGCTGTCTGGCAGGCGCTGTCATTGTTGCAATTGACGCTCTTGCGCTTGCCCCAGGTGAACTGCGGCTTCGCCTTGAAGACGCCGACGTCGGGGACGTACTGGCAGGTGGGATCGGCGTTGGTCGGCAGGCAGAGGCCGAGGTTGGGATCGCAGATGTAGCCGTCGTCGCACTCGTTCTCCTGGACCTGGGTCGCGCAGGAGATCTGCGAGCAGGCGGGGCCAGGATCGACGCAGGCCTCGAGGTAGCAGAGCTGACCGGGGCCGCAGCACTCCTGCTGGGGGCCGCAGGGCGGGTCGCCGCCGCAGTCCTTGATGCACTGGTTCTCCTCGCAGACCTGATCGGCGGTGCAGCACTCGTCGCCGCAGGGCGTGCAGGCGCCGGTGTCGGTCTCGCCGCCGCTGGTGGTCGAGTTGGTCCCGCCGCTGGTGCTGGTCGTCGCCGTGTCGCTCGCGCCGCCGGTCGTCGCCGTGTCGGTCGCGCTCCCCATCGTCGCGCTCGCCGAGCCCGAGCCCGAGGCGGTGTCGGTCGCGCTCGCCGACTCGGTGCCGGACATCGTCGCGCTCTCGGACGCCGAGCCGACGCTGCCGACGGATGAGCTCGCCGTGTCGCTCTCGCGGGCCTGATCGTCGCCGCAGCCGAGGCCGAGCACGAGGGTCGAACAAATCGTGGAAACCAAGGTTCTACGCACCAAACAACACCTCCGCGGTAGTGGGCCAGTATCGCCGCATCCTCGCCGCCATTCTCGGCAAAAGTCGCGGCGGCCGAGCGGCCGAATGGCGTCTTGTCGCAGCGCAGGGCCGCGCGCGGGCGCGTTCGAGGCGCTCGCGGATGCGGATGTGCGTCCACCGTCGCGCGCTTTCAACTTCCGGGGGCGCGACGATCGCTCGGCGCTGGCGGTCCTCGACGCGATGGAGATCGGCGGCGACGGGCCGACGTTGAGCCCGCGCCGCGTCGCCTCGTGGTGGGCGACGCTCCGCATCACCCCGAGGAGGGTTCCAGCGCCGGCGGCCGTCCAGCGTCCGCTCGAGGGCCTCGCAGAGGGGGCCCTCCGCGTCCATCCGCGGCACCTTGAACGCCAGGATCCGCGCTGCCTGCCGGAGCCGAGCCCAATCGAGCTCGGTGAGGGCATGGATCGCGGTCTCGATCGTGTCGGCGACGCGCGAATATCGCTCACCTGCATTGGAGGGATTGTTCTCGGCATTACCACCATGTCATGCGCGAGGCTGAGCAGGGCGTTCTCGGCCGGTGGAAGCCCTCTTGCGCAGAGTCCGCGCGGGTGAGAACCATCGAATTGGAGACCCCCATGAACCGACCTTCCCTGACCCTTGCCCTCGCTGCAGCGGCCCTCGTCGGCTGCAGCAGCGATGATACTGCCACCAGCGACACCGCCACCGGGACCGGAACCTCGGTGAGCACGACCTCGCCGACGTCGACCAGCGCGAGCACGTCGAGCACGTCGTCAGCCACCAGCAACAGCGGGAGCGGCACCGCGGCCGAGACCTCGACCTCAGGGACGGCGTCGACCTCGAGCACCTCATCGACCTCGGGGAGCACGACCGACTCGGGCACCGGATCGACGACCTCGCCGGTGACGACCACCGACTCCTCGTCCTCGTCGACCACCGGGCCGATGCCGATCTGCGTCCCCGGCGAGACCGAGTGCACCGACAACGACTCCTACCAGACCTGCGCCGGCGACGGCCTCTCCTGGGAGGGGCCGACCGACTGCCCGGCGAAGGAGGTCTGCAGCATCGGCCAGTGCGTCTCGCTCTGCCAGCAGGCCAAGGACAACAAGTCGTCGATCGGCTGCGAGTACTACGCGGTCGACGCGAACAACGACCCGGTCGAGAACTACGACGTCCAGCCCTACGCGGTCGTGGTCTCCAACGTCGGCGACATCCAGGCGTCGGTCCAGGTCCAGACCCACAACGGCGTCGACTGGCAGACCCTGCAGATGTCCAACGTCGACCCCGGGACCCTCAAGCAGTTCGACCTCCCGGATCGCCACGTCAACTACACCGCGATCAACCCGCGCGGCGCCTACCGGGTCCTCTCGGACGTGCCGATCGTCGCCTACCAGTTCCAGCCGATCAACGGCCAGAGCTCCTTCACCAGCGACGCCTCGCTCCTGCTGCCGGTCTCGGTGCTCGATCAGTACTACTACGTGGTCGGCTGGGGCGAGCCGAGCTTCGGCAACGCCCAGATCAACATCGTCGCCAGCGAGGACGACACGATGGTGACGGTGACGCCGAAGGTGAACACGGTCGCCGGCGGCGGGATCCCGGCGCTGACCGCCAACCAGCCCTACAACCTGCCGCTCCTCAAGCAGGCCGACGTCGTCCAGATCGAGACCAGCCAGAACGTCCAGTCCGGCTTCTCGGGGACCTACATCACCTCGGACAAGCCGATCGCGGTCTTCTCGACCCACTGGTGCGCCAACCTGCCCCAGCAGAACTGCTGCTGCGACCACCTCGAGGAGCAGCTCTACGGCCTCCAGACCTGGGGGACCAGCTACGTCGCCTCGCGCTGGCCGGTCCGCAACCAGACCGGCGTCGAGCCGTCGATTTGGCACGTGATCGCCTCCGAGGACAACACCGCGGTCCACATCGACGCCCACGCCGAGGTCACCGGGATCGCCCAGAAGGACTTCGTCCTCAACAAGGGGCAGGTCCAGCTCCTCCAGGTCGGCGGGACCACGGCCAACCCCGGCGACTTCTTCATCGACGCCGACAAGCCGATCGCGCTGATGCAGTACCTCTCGACCTCGCAGTCGACCAACGCGCCGACCAACAAGGCCGGCGACCCGGCGATGGCCCAGGGGGTCCCGTCGGAGCAGTTCCGCGACGAGTACGTGATCCTCGTCCCGAGCAACTGGGTCTACGACTACCTGGTCCTGACCAAGAAGTCGGGGGCGACGATCAACATCGACGGGGCGATGGTCGATCAGAACAACTTCGTCAAGGTCGGGTCGACCGAGTGGGAGGTCGCGCGGGTGTCGATCCCGGACGGCGTCCACAACCTCGACGGCTCGCAGCCCTTCTCGGTGATCGTCATGGGGCTCGACTCCTACGACTCCTACGCCTACCCGGGCGGCCTCGATCAGAAGGTCATCAACCCGCAGTAGCGCGCTGCGGAGACAGGGAGGGCGGGAGCGTCGCGGTCGACGCGGCGATCCCGCTCGATCGCTAGAGGCCGCCGACCCACCACACGACCGGGTCATCGACCGGCTCTGGCTCGAGGCGACCGACGGTGGTCATGCGCCCGTCCGAGGCGAGGGCGATCCCCACGGTCTCGCGGTGGTTGAGGCCCTCGTGCGTGCCGAGGAAGACGCTCGCCTCGCCGAAGCTCCCGTCGGCGCCGATGTGGAAGGCGCTGGCGCGCCCGCCGATGCCGTCGAGGTTGGTGCGGCCGCCGACGAAGGCGCCGCCGCAGGGCGAGGCGACGACGGCGTGGAGAAAGTGGTCGGCGACCTCAGGATCCGTCGCCCCCTTGCCGAAGGTGTGGACCTTGGTCCACGCGACGGCGCCGTCGCGCGTGAGGGCCTGGAGCGCGAAGGCCGAGTTGTTGCCGGCGATGGCGTAGATCTGATCGCCGACGCTCACCTCAGGGACCTCGTAGGTACTCGAGGTCGACGTGGTGAAGGCGACCCCGTCCGAGGCCCAGCGCAGGGCGCCGTCGGCCGCGTAGGAGAGGACGTCGAGCCGCCAGGTCTGGGACCCGGTGTCTTTGCCGATCCCGTTGATCGTCGCGACGTAGGCGTTGCCGTCGTCGTCGGCGGCGAGCCCCGAGGAGGGCCCGATCCGATCGCTGTCGATCGCGAAGCCGCCGGCCGAGGTCAGCGCGTCGTCGAAGATCTCGATGCGCCACGTCACCGGGGGCTGGCCGTGGAAGGTGAGCGCGTAGATCATCCCGGATGCGCTGGTGGCGACCTCTACGAGGGGGGCGATGTCGACGCCGTCGGGGAGCGGCGGGGTCGCGCTCGCCAGGAGCTCGCCGTCGGCGCTGAGGATCGCCAACCACTGTCCGCCCTCGGTCGGGATGCCGGCGACGAGGATCCGATCGCCCGGGAGGGGCGCGAGGTGGAAGGGCCACTCGTCGAAGGTGTGGGACCAGACGACGCCGTCAGGGCCGACGCGCGCGACGCTGTGCTCCTTCGCAAAGTACGCGGCGTGTCCCCCAGGGAGGGCGACGAGCTCCTCGCGGGTGTCGTCATGGGTCGCCGCCCACGCGAGATCGGGGAGCTCGGTAGCGAACTCCTCACATTTGATCCCGGGATCCCCGCCGCTCGTCTCGCCGTCCGTGGTCTCGCTCCCCGCGGTCTCGCTCGTGGCGCCGGCGGAGTCGGTCGCGGACCCCATCGCGGTGTCGGGTCCGCACCCGGCTGGCGCGAGGGCCAGCGTGACGGCGAGGGTGAGGGGTCGGTGGTCTGGTCGGAATTGAGCGCGAAGTGATGGTAGGGAAGCCAGGGAGGCAATCATTAGGTCGTACGGCGTAGCACGCCGAGCTCGGAGCGGGCGGCCCCGAGAGAGCGAAGGGAACGCCGCTCCGGCGGCTGGGGTCGCGAGGCCACGGCGGTCACGCGTGCGTCTCCCGGTTGGATCGAGGGTTGTCGCTTCGCGGACCCCAAGGGGACGCGCGCTCGTGGAGACGATCGTCGATCGCCAGGTGCGCGCGGCGGGCCCACGCGCAGAACCCGCTTCGACGCAGCCTAGCCGAGGATCACCCGGACGCCCTGGACCATCGCCCGGAGGGCGTCGACGACCTCGCGGGTGGTCGCGGCCCGGACGATCGCGTAGCCCTCGCCCTCGTAGCCCGACGCCTTGACCTGGCCGACCTGCGGGAGCTTGCTCTCGATCACCAGGTCGCCGACGCGCTCGTTGACCGCGTCGACGCCCTCGACCGCGCGGACCACCTGCCCGCGACCCTGGCCGCGGAAGAAGGCGGCGCCGCAGGCGTAGCGGCGCTCGGGGATCGAGAACTCGCCGCGGACCATCAGGGTCGCCCACTTCGCCCACATGTCGACGCCGTGGCAGTAGCCCATCATCGGCATCAGGTGGACGCCGGGCGGGCGGGCGCCGACCTCGGAGATCACCGGGCGGCCGTCGGGGCGGATGAACCACTCCATGTGCGAGAGCGCGGTGCCGACCCCGAGGGCCTTGAGCGCGGCGGCGTTGAGCGGCCGGAAGGACTCGGCGTGGGGCTCCATGCGCTCGCGCGGGAGGAGCACGCAGTACTGGATCCAGGGGTTCTCGAGGACCTCGAGGGGGCGCGGGAGGTAGTAGCTCGACGACGACCAGACCGGCTCGCCGTCGATCGTCACGGTCTCGAAGGTGTGCTCGGAGCCGACGATGAACTCCTCGGCCTGGACCGGGTTCGAGGGGGTGACGAAGAGCGAGACGAGGGCCGCGCGGAGCTCGTCGGCCGAGCCGACCCGGACGGTCCCGCGGGAGCCGACGCCGGCCGGCGGCTTGAGGACGATCGGGTAGCCGACCTCGTCGGCGAAGCGGGCGGCGTCGTCGAGCGAGGTGAGGAGCGCCTGGCGGGCGACCGGGAGGCCGGCGTCGCGGAGGACCGCCTTCATCCGGTTCTTCTCGCGGAAGTTGCGGGCGACCGCCTCGCCCATCCCCGGGACCCCGCAGCGATCGCGGGCGATCGCCAGCTGGACCTGCATCTGCTCGAGGTAGCCGAGGAGGCGATCGACGCGGCCCCACTCCTTCTGGAAGGCGCGGGTCGCCGCCGTGAGCTGCTCGGGGTCGAGGCTGTCGGTGATCTGGTAGTGGCCGGCGATCCGCTGGCGGAGCGCCGGCGGCATGCGCTCGGCCGCCTCGTGGGTGATCACGCCGAGGCGTACGTCGCTCAGCGAGGCGAGCGCCTCGACCGAGCGGAGCATGTTGGGGCCGAAGTAGGGGGCGACGAAGAGGACGTTGTGCTGCTGCATGGCGCGCGCTTGCCGGGCTGGACGCGGCGGATGATGGGCCAGCGGGGCCGCGGCGGCGCGCCCCGGTCGTGAGAGCTTGCGCACCTGCCTAGGCGGGGCGGAGGCGCTCGGGCTAGGGGCCGAGCTTGGTGATCACCATCGACGGCCCGCCGTTGTAGCAGTGGACGTAGAAGAGGTGATTCTCGGTCGTGATCCACGAGTAGAGGTCGCGGGCCTTCTGGGCCTCGCTGCCCTCGAAGGCGATCGACGTCAGCACCTTGCTCGAGGCCGCGAAGTGAACCCGCTCGAGGCGCCACTTGGTGTGGCTCTGGAGGAGGAGCTCGGCCGGCTCCTGCGCGTTCAAGGGGCGATCGGCCCAGGCGCACTCGCCCGCCTGGAGGGTCCCCGTGGTGCCGGCGTGGGTCGCCTTCCGGAACTTCACGTGGACGCTCCAGCCCTTGCCGCTCGCCGGCCAGTAGTCGACCTCGAAGGTCATCCCGCCGCCGCCGCGGCCGATCAGAAGGTAGCTCTGGGGCATCGTCGCGCTCTCCTGGGGACGAGGGTACACCAGACGGCGAAGGCGCCCGCCGGCCAGGCCGATCGGGCGCCTTCTTCGCGCGAGGCGACGCGAAAACGCGCGCCTAGAACATCTCGCGGACCCAGGAGGTGAAGCGCTTGCCGATCCCCGGGCGCCGCTCGCCGCGGACCTCGGCCGCGACCGCGGCCTCGAGGGGCTCGTGGGTCGCGCCGTAGAGGACGAGGCCGACGCCGGTGGCGAACTTCGGGTTCTGGATCACCCCGGCGAAGCCGGCCTCCGAGAGCTGGAGGCCGCTGCGGCGGCTGGTGCCCTGGCCCGGGACGCCGATCCGCACCGGCATCTGGAAGATGTCCTCGGTGATCTCGAGCATCCCCTCCATCAGCGCCGAGCCGCCGGTGAGGACGATCCCCGAGCCGGCGAGCTCCATCAGGCCGCTGGCCGCGAGCTCCTCCTGGGCGAGGAGGAGGATCTCCTCGACCCGGGGCTCGATCACCTCGGCGAGGAAGCGGCGCTGGAACTCGCGCGGCGGTCGGGGACCGACCCCCGGGACCTCGATGAGCTCGTCGCCGTCGACCATCGAGACCAGCGCGCAGCCGTGCTTGCGCTTGATCTGCTCGGCCTCGGCGACGCTGGTGTGGAGGCCGTGGGCGATGTCCTGGGTGACCCGCTGGCCGCCCATGACGATCACCGAGGTGAAGACGTTGGTGCCCTCGGAGTAGATCGCGACGTCGGTGGTCCCGCCGCCGATGTCGATGACCGCGACCCCGAGGTCGCGCTCGTCCTCGTGGAGGACCGCGGTCGCGCTCGCCAGCGGCTCCAGGACCACCTCGACGACGTCGAGGCCGGCGCGGTTGCAGCACTTGATGATGTTCTGGACGCTGGTGGTCGCGGCCGTGATCACGTGGGCGCGGACCTCCATGCGGACGCCGCTCATGCCGATCGGATCGCGGATCTGCCCCTGGCCGTCGATGATGTACTCGAGCGGGAGGGTGTGGAGGATCTGGCGGTCGAGGGGGATGTTGACCGCCTTCGCCTGCTCGAGGACGCGGGCGACGTCGGCCTCGCCGACCTCGCGGTTGCGCATCGACACCTGGCCGAGCGAGCGGAAGCCGCGGACGTGGCCGCCGGCGATCCCGACGTAGACCGACTGGACGTCGACCGCCGCCATCTGCTCGGCCTCGGCGATCGCCTGGGCGATCGAGTTGGTGGTCGCCTCGATGTTGACGACCACCCCCTGGCGGAGGCCCTCCGAGGGGCTGGTGCCGACGCCGATGATCTCGACCCCGCTCGGCGTCACCTCGCCGATGATCGCGGCCACCTTGGTGGTGCCGATGTCCAGCCCGACAATGACTTCTCCGACCTCAGCCATGCGCTGCTCCGTCTACTCGTAGCGGGGGATCCTGCGGGTCTTCTTCCGGGGCCCTGGGGTCGCGGATGCGTGGTCCGCGCCCGCTTTCGGGCCCTTCTTGGACGCCTGGGCGCCCTTGCTGGCGCCCTTCTTGGCGCCCTTCGCGGGGCCGTGGGCGCCCTTGGTGTCCGTCTCGCCCTCGGTACTATCACGGGATGCCGCGGCGCCCGAACGAGCTGCAGATCCGCGGCTCAGGGCGGCGACCTCGTCCTCGGGGGTGAGGAAGGAGGCGACGATCCGCTCGCTCCGGTCGCCGCCGCCGATCGCGTCGAGGTGGACGACCGCGAGGCGCTCGGCCTGGTCGCCGAGGGCGTCGCGGAGCGCGTCGTAGCGCGCGAGCTTGTCGGCGAAGGCGTCGCGGCCGAGGCGGAGCTCGGTCCGCGTGGCGGCGGTGAAGACCGAGAGCTCGCCGGTCTCGCCGATGTGGATCTCGCCGATCGCCGGCCGGGCGGCGCCGTCCTGGCGGTACACGTCCATCACCTCGAGGGCCCTGCGGGTCATCGCCCGGGCCTGGACCTCACGCTCGTCGAGGGTGCGGCGGTCGACCCCGGTGATGATCGGCAGGTCGCCGCGCTCGCCGTGGCCGAGCTGCTTGAAGGGTCGGCCGGAGCGGTCGACGAGGTAGAAGCGATCGGCGAGGAGGACGGCGGCCGCCTCGTGCTCGACGATCGCCACCCGCAGCGAGTCGGGGAGCTCGCGCCGGACCTCGACGCTCTTCACCCAGCGGTCGCCGGCGATCCGCTGCTCGAGCTCGGGGAGGTCGAGGGCGAGGATGTTGGTGCCCTCCTCGATCCCCATCAGCTCGGCGACCCGCTCCGGCGAGAGGTGGGGGGTCGGCGTGAAGAGGAGGGTGTCGGCGGCGAAGCGCGGCGAGGTCGTGACGAAGGCGTAGCCCTGCTGGATCCCGAGGAGGAGCGCCCAGGCGAGGGCGCCGGCGAGGGCGAAGCGGCCGAGGAAGGAGCCGGTGCGGCGGGCGAGGGGGCCGAGGCGCCGGGGGGCGGCCTGGGGCGCGCTGGCGATCTCGACGCGGCGGCGGTTCTGGCCCTGACGGCGGCGGTTCTGGCGGACGCCGCTCGGCCGCGACGCGCGGGCGCCGGGCAGGAGCGCGCGGAGCCCCTCGCCCGGCTGGGGGCGGCGGCTCTGCTTCCGGCGCTGGGGACGGCGCTGGGGCTTCTTGACGGCGTGGGCGCTCATTGCCGTGGGGATCCGACGACATTCGCCATTACCCCCATCGCCAGGGTGGGGCAAGAAAGCCGCGGCAGGCTCGCCGGCGGCGCGCGCGGCCTGAACATCTCATCAGAGGAGGCGCGCTCCGGCGGCTCGCGGGCGCTCGCCCGGGGTTGCCGTCGGCTCCCTCAGATCGCGATGATCGACGCGCGGTAGATGTCGCTGTTGCCGGCGCCGCCCGGGCGGTTGGAGGTGAAGAAGAGCTCGCAGGTCCCGCCCGTCTCGGCGAGGTAGGGCTCGGCCTCGGTGAAGTCCGGGGTGTTGACCTCGGCGAGCGGGACCGGGGCCGAGAAGGGGCCGCTCGGATCCTCGCGGGTGGCGACGAAGAGATCGATCTTTCCGGCGCTGGTCGCCGCGAAGATGATCGTCCGCTGATCGTCGCTGAGGGTCGGGTTGGCCTCGGAGAAGTCCGGGGTGTTGAGCTCGGCGATCGCCGTCGGCGCGCCGAAGGGCTGCATCGGCCCCGGGCGCTCGCTGACCATCAGGTCGAGGTGCTTGATCTGGTCGGAGAAGCGGCGGGCGAAGTAGAGGCGGAGGCCGTCGTCGCTGAGGTGGGGGTCGAGGTCGGCCTCGGCCCAGGGCTCGATCGCCGGCAGGTACTGGAGGTTGGCGAAGGGGTCGCCGAGGCCCGCGCGGGTCCCCCAGAGGATGTCGACAGCGGCGCCGCCGCTGAGGACGTTGCTGGCGATCACGACCTCGAGGCCGTCGTTGGTCAGCTCGACCTTGGACTCCGAGAAGGGGCTGTTGAGGCCGTAGGGCGTCGCGTTGTCGATGCGCGGCCCGAAGGGGAGGCCGGGCCCCGCGCGCTCGACCCGGAAGGAGTCCTCGTTGCCGGTGCTGGTCGACGAGAAGAAGAGGGTCTTGCCGTCGGCGAGGAGGACCGGGTCGTTCTCTGCGTAGCTGGTGTTGGCGCTGAGGACCAGCTCCGGGGGGCCGACCTGCCAGGCGCCGAAGGGGAGGCCGCAGAGCGAGGGCGGGCCGGGATCGCCGCCGGTGGTCGCGTCGGTGTCGGCGGCGGTCGTGGTGGTGATCGTCGTCGGATCGCCGCTGGTGTCGACGCCGCTGGTCGAGCTCGTGCTGGCCGCCGTCGGATCGCCGCTTGCGCTGGTGGTCGCGCCGCTCGAGCCCTCGCTCGCGCCCGTGGTGCCGCCGGTCGAGGCGCTGGCGCCCGAGTCGCTGGCCGCGCTGGCGGCGGTCGTGGCGACGCCGGTCGACGCCCCGCCGACCTCGCCCTCGCTCCCGCCCCCGTCGCCGAAGAGCGGGTTGCCGAGGACGCAGCCAGAGAGCCCGAGGGCGAAGCCGAGCCCGCGGAGCGACGGCCGAACGATCACCGGCAGAGTCTAGCCAATTGACGGCGGCGCCGGGCGGCGGCCTGCGAGCCGTTGCGCGCGCGGGCGGCTCACGGGAGCGCGCACACGCCGATGTGCTCCTGGCCCGGGTCAGGCATGGCGAGGATGGGCTGGCAGCCGAGCCCGGGGACCTCGCGGGCGAGGGCAGCAGGCCGGGTTGTCGGCGCCGGACCCCAGGTTCACGTCGCAGAAGGGCGCGCAGCACGAGAACGCCTCCTGGCAGGCGGCGGTCGGCAGCGCGTCCGCGCCGATGCACATGCTCCCCGGGGTGCAGGCGTCGGTGAATGCGCAGGGCGTGCCGGTTCGATAGGCGCCGGACGAGGCGTCGAGGCTGCAGAGGAAGGAGTCGTCGTGGGCCCTCGGTGCACGCCGGCGCGAGCGGATCGCAGGTGGGGACACAGACGCAGATGACGCGGCCGAAGAAGAGGACCGTGTCCGGGGGGCAGATCATGTCCCCCGGGCGGCCGCCGCCGCGCCGAGGGCGAGCGCGAGGAGGGGGCGGCTTCTCGCGCGAGCGATCATCGGGCTCCGAGCGTGGCGGTGGGGGGGCGGCTCACGGGAGCGCGCACACGCCGATGTGCTCCTGGCCCGGTTCAGGCATCGAGAAGAAGGCATGGCAGCCGATCCCGGGGACCTCGCCGGCGAGGGGGGCGCAGGCCGGGTTGTCGGCGCCGGAGCCCTGGTTCAGGTCGCAGAAGGGCGCGCAGCAGCCGGACGCCCCCTGGCAGGCGTCGGTCGGCAGCGCGTTCGCGTCGACGCACATGCTCCCCGGGTTGCACTCGTTGATGAACTCGCAGGGGGTGCCGGGCGGGTGCTTGCCCTCCGAGGCGTCGAGCGTGCAGACGAACGCGCTCTCGTTGTGGAGGGCGCAGACCTCGCCCTCGTCGCACTCCGGCGCGATGGGATCGCAGGTGGGGAAGCAGAGGCAGAGGGTGCGTCCGAGGATCAGCGCCTGTCCATCAGGACATGTTGGCTTGTCCCAGGAGCCGCCGCAGACTCCGACGCAGTGGCCCTCGCCGCCCTCGTCGGCGTCCCAGCACATGTGGTGGGCGGCGCAGTCGTCGAGGCCCGAGTTGGCCGGGAGCTCGACCTTGCAGGCGTCGCCGAGCTCGCCGTCGCCGGTGATCGGGACGCACTTGGTGTCCTCCCAGCCGGTCGTCCACTCGTCGCCGAAGAATGTGCACTTATGTCCTTCAGGACAGGATTCTGGATCGAAGAAGTCGCAGTGGAGCCCGGGGATCGCCGGGCCCATGTCGGGCTGGCAGATGAAGCCGCATGAGGGGTCGCCGTCGGTCGAGGGCTCGCTGGCGGCCGACGACGCCGAAGCGTCGGAGGTCGACGAGGCCGAGGTCGATGCGGTCGAGGTCGAGGCGGCGGAGGTCGACGACATCGACGCCGAGCCGCTGGCGGCGGAGGTCGACGAGCTCGCCTCGCCGCTCGAGGTCATGCCGGCGCTGGAATCGCCGGGGGCGGGGACGCAGGCGGCGAGGGCGAGGAGGAGGGCGAGGGCGAGTCGCGGGCCCGTGGCAGAGGTCATCGCGCGATGATTGTGCGAATTGTTCGATTTGTACAGATGGAACGGCAGGTTGGTCGCGCGAAAGCGCTCGCCGCGGTGCTCCCGCGTGATCGCCTGCGGTGACGACGGGGGCCACGGCACGCCGACGACCCTCGCCACCGGCCTGACGAGCGCGAGCGCGAGCGGGGGAGGGACCGGGAGCGACGAGCGCCGAGAGCTTCGACATCCTGACGGCGGACGGCTTCGCCCGCGACGGCGACGGGATCTACACCGCGACCTGCGCGCTTGCGTGGTTCTAGCGAGGTGCCGAGGGGCTCCGCTGGAGATGGCCTATCGGTCAGGTTAGCCCGAGGCGGCGGCGGAGCCTGCGGGCCGCCTGGCGGGCGATCGGCACCTCGCCGCCGCCGCGCATCCGCGCCCGGTAGCCGCCGCTCTCGAGGGGCTCGAGGAGCTCGATCCGCTCGAGGTTGACCAGCGCCCGCCGGTGGACCCGCTCGAAGAGGGCGCCGGGGAGGCGCTCCTCGAGCTCGCCGAGGCTGCTCTCGCTGAGGAGGGGGCCGCCCTCGGTGTGGAGGGTGACGAGGGCGCCGTCGAAGAGCGCATGCGAGAGCGCCCGCGGGTCGACGAGGACGATCCCCTCGCGGGTGGCGATCGCCAGGCGCTGGAATTCGCTGGGTGAAGGTGTCCGCGGGGCCAGGCGGGCGCGGGCGCGGGCGAGCGCGCGGCCGAGGCGGACCGCGTCGATCGGCTTGAGGAGGTAGTCGATCGCGCCGACGTCGAAGGCCTCGAGCGCGTGCTCGCCGTAGGCGGTGGTGTAGATGATCTCGGGGCCCTCCTCGGGGAAGAGGGCGGCGGTCTCGATCCCCGAGAGGCCGGGCATGCGGATGTCGAGGAGGACGACGTCGACCTCCTCGTCGTCGCCGTCGGCGAGGCGGGCGAGGACCTCTGAGCCGCTCGCGCACTCGCCGACGAGGGCGGCCCCCGGGAGCTCGCCGAGGAGGCGGGCGAGGCGGCGGCGGGCGAGCTCCTCGTCGTCGGCGACCAGGACCCGGAGGGGGCGTTGGGGCGGCGTGCTCATCGATCTGCGGGGCCCAGCCTACACGCTCTCCTGGGGGGCGCGCGCGGGCAGGGTGAGGGTCGCCCGGGTCGCCCCCTCGACCTCCTCGAGGGCGAGCGAGGCGGCGCCGCCGTAGGCGAGGGCGAGGCGGCGCTCGACCGTGCTCACCCCCTCGCCGCCGGGGCGGGGGCCGCGGTAGGGGCCGGGGTTGGTGATGAGCACGGTGCAGCGCTCGCCGTCGATCGCCGCGCGGATCTCGACCGGGCCGCGGTGACCGGCCGCCGGCCCGTGCTTGATCGCGTTCTCGGCGAGGGGGAGGAGGATCAGCGGCGGCACGGTGAAGCCGGCGGGCTCGCCGTCGACGGCGATCGACGCCGAGAAGCGCCCGGGGTCGCGGATCCGGTGGAGCTCGAAGAGGTCGCGGCAGAGGTCGAGCTCGCGGGCGAGCGGCCAGGCGGCGAGGTGGACCCCGGCGAGGATCGTCCGGAGCATCGACGAGAGCCGGAGGATCGCCTCCTCGGCGACCGCCCCGTCCTCGCGGCACCACTCGGCGATCGCGTTGAGGGTGTTGAAGAGGAAGTGGGGGTCGAGGTGGGCGCGGATCGCCAGGAGGTGGGCGCGCTCGGCCTCGCGGGCGAGCGCGTCGGCGCGGGCGCGCTCGCGCTCGAGGGTGCGCTCGAGCTCGATGTCGCGGCCGAGGCCCCAGCCGCCGACCCAGAAGAGCGCGAGCGAGACCGTGAGGCTCTCGCGGCCGGTGAGGAAGGTGGTGCCGACCCCGAGGAGGCGCGGGAGCGCGAGGCCGAGGAGGCCGACGATCGCCCCGCCGGCGGCCCCGTAGGCGGCGAGTCGAACTAGCTTCTCGGGCCATGTCCCAAGGGGCATCCAGCGCCGCCAGAGGTAGGGGGCGACCAGGGCGAAGGTCGCGCACATCAGGACGCCGATCGGCGCCGCCAGGGGATCGCGGGAGAGCGAGGCCTGGGCGGCGACCAGCGGCGCGCTGACCAGGAGGATCGGGATCAGGCGCCGGGGCGCGCGGAGGGCCGCGAGGGTGTCCGAGAAGAGCCCCGCGCTCACGGCCCGACCGCCTGCGGGGCCGCCCCGCCCCGCCGCTCGCCGCGGACCAGCGGGAGGTGGGAGCGCAGCTTGCCGCGCCGCTTGCCGACGACGTTCATCCAGGCCGTGCGGAGGAGGATCGCCAGGTCCATGCGCGCGCTCTGGCGGACAACGTAGGCGTGGTCGAGCTCGGACGTCAACTCGGGCCCCAGCGCCTGGCAGACCTGCGCGAGCCCGGTGAGGCCCGGCGGGACCGCGAAGCGCCGGCGGAAGGGCGGATGGGCGGCGCTCAGGCGCTCGGCGTCGGCGGGGGTGAGCGGCCTGGGACCGACCAGGCTCATGTCGCCGCGGAGGACGTTGACGAGCTGCGGGAGCTCGTCGAGGCCGCGCTGACGGAGGCGGGCGCCGAGGCGGGTGGGCCTCCGCGCCTTCGGATCGGCCTCGGTGGTCATGGTCCGCAGCTTGAGGATCTGGAAGGGGCGGCCGCCGACGCCGACCCGCGGCTGCCGGAAGAAGATCGGCCGGCCGTCGGCGATCCACACCGCGAGCGCGAGGCCGCCGATCAGGAGGCCGAAGAGCGGCACGAGCGGGAGGAGGAGCGCGAGGTCGAGGGCGCGCTTGGCGAGGGGGCGGCGCATGATCAGGCCTCCAGGGCGGGGCGGAGGTCGACGAGGGGGAGGAAGGCGGCGGCGACCAGGGCCAGGGGCCCGAGGACGACGACGACGGCGAGGAGGGCGAGGAGGGCGAGGGACTTCATGGTGGCTCCGTGGGGAGACCATGCCGCGGCTCGGAGGGCCGCGCCGGGGCGCACGGGCTCAGCGGTCGGGTCCGGTGGGCGAGCGGTCGGCGGCGGGCGGCGAGCGGCGAGGGCCGCTGGGGGGCAGGGGAGGGGGCAGGGGAGGGCGCTGCGGGCCGGATGCGCGAGGTCGCGCGTCGCCGCGGCGCGGGGTATCGTCGGCGACGATGGCCTTCGACGAGACCCTCGCCAACCGCGTCCGCGACATCTTCGGCCACGACCCCGCGATCGGCGAGCGGAAGATGTTCGGCGGCCTCGCCTTCATGCACGGGCCGCACATGTGCTGCGGCCTCATCGGCGACGAGCTGATGGTCCGGGTCGGGCCGGCGGCGTACGCAGCGGCGCTCGCCGAGCCCCACGTGCGGCCGATGGACTTCACCGGCCGCCCCCTCACCGGGATGGTGATGGTCGCGGCCGAGGGGGTGGCGAGCGAGGCGGCGCTGCGGCGCTGGGTCGAGCGCGGGGTCGCCTTCGTGGGCGCGCTGCCGGCGAAGAAGAAGGCGGCGAGCAAGCCGAAGGCGCGGGCGAAGAAGGTCAGCGGGCGGGCGCTCCGCTGATGGGATGTCCCTTAGGACATGTTTATCGCGGGGTGGGGGTGTGCGCAGATTCGCGCGGCGCCGACGTTCGCCCCGACCTCCTCGCCGACCCCCGCCGCTGATACGCTCCTGTCCCATGCGACCGATCCTCCCGCGCCACGATCCCGACCCCGAGGGCCGCTCGCGCGAGCTGGCGGAGCGACGATCGGAGTACACCTACGACCCGTCGATCCTCCCGCCCTTCGTCCTCTTCCACCGGCTCCCGCGGGAGGAGCTCTTCTCGCTCGGCTACTTCACCGAGCGCCTGGCCTCGTCGGCCGAGCTGCCGGCGAACCTGGTGGCGGTCAAGCTCCGGACGATCTTCGATCCCTTCGATCGCCTCGACGACTACGACGATCTCTTCACGCTCCTGCCGCGGCCGGCGATCGCCGAGCGCTGGCGCGAGGACGCGAGCTTCGCCGAGCAGCGGGTCGCCGGGACCGAGACCCGGATGATCCGCCGGCTCGGTGAATTCCCGGACAACCTGCGGATCGAGCCGGCCCTCCTCGCCGGCCTCCTCGGCGAGCCGGGCGAGCGGGCGCTCGCGGAGGGGCGCCTCTTCGTCGCCGACTACGCGCTCCTCGACGGGATCCCCGGCGGGATGACCGACGCGCGGGTGAAGTTCGTCTACGCGCCGATCGCCCTCTTCCACCGCCGCGCGGGTGAGGCCGGGCTGCGGCCGGTGGCGATCCAGCTCGAGCAGCGGCCGCGCCCCGGCAACCTCTATACGCCGAGCGACGGCGACCACTGGCTCCTCGCCAAGATCGCGGTCCAGGCGGCGGACTACACCCTCTCGATGATGGCCCACCACGTCCAGCGGGTGCACCTCGGGCTCGAGTCGGTGGCGATGGCGACGGCGCGCCAGCTCGCGCGGCGCCACCCGGTGGCGATCCTCCTGCGGCCCCACCTCCATGACGTGATGGTCCAGGAGGAGCTCTCGCGCCGCCTCTTCGTCAACCCGGGCGGCTACATCGAGCGACTCTTCGCGCCGACCCTCGAGGGCTCGCTCGAGATCGCGGCGCGCTCGCAGAGGGCGTGGGACTTCGGCGCCTGGGGGCTGGAGCGCGACCTCGCCGAGCGCGGGGTCGACGACCCCGCGAACTTGCCGCACTACCCCTTTCGTGACGACGGGCGGCTGGTCCACGCGGCCCTCGCCCGCTATGTCGCGGCCCACCTCGAGCGCGCGTACCCGGACGAGGCCGAGCTCGCGGCCGACGTCGAGATCCGGGCGTGGATCGAGGAGCTCGGCGACCCGGCGCGGGGGACCTTGAAGGGGCTGCCGACGCGCCTCGAGCGCGCGGCGCTGGCCGGGCTCCTCACCGAGATCATCTTCCTCTCCGGGCCCTATCACTCGTCGCTCAACTACCGCCAGCCGGAGTACGCGGCCTACGTCCCCAACCTGCCGATGGCGCTCTACGGGCCGATCCCGACCGACCGCGGGCCGCTCGACGAGGCCAGCCTCCTCGAGGTGTTGCCGCCGCAGCGGGCGGCGCTCGGGCAGCTCGAGATCATCAAGCTCCTCACCGACTACCAGCCCGATCGGCTCGGGTGCTTCCCCGAGGATGATCCGCTGGTCCGGGTGCCCGAGCTGGCGGCGCTCGGTGAGGCGCTGCGGCGCGAGCTCGACGCGGCCGAGGTGACGATCGGGGCGCGCAACCGCGGGCGGGCGATCCCCTACACCGGGATGGTGCCGTCGCGGATCCTCAACGGCGCGAGCATGTGAGAGCGAGTGCGGCGAATGGGCGGTGTGGCCCGGCTTCGTCGAGTGCGATCTGGGTGCCCTCCCGAGCTCCAAAGTCACGGGCACGACCCCCTTCGGTCCGATCGCAGGGACGCGCGTGCTCTTTGCCATCGACGGCGCCGACTCGGCGTCGTCGTCGAGGGGAGCTTCGACGCCCTCTATTGCGACGTGCTCGACTACTTCTCCGCCTGCTCCTAGCTAGCGCTCCTCCACCGGCCCCCGCGACCCGCGGAGGAAGTCGACGTAGGTGTCGAGGAGCGCGAAGCCGAAGAGCTTGCCGTACTCGATGAGCACCCGGGTCTTGGTCGCCGCGTCGAGGTCGCGGCCGAGGACCGTGAGCGAGCGGAGCTGGCGGAGGAAGTCGGCCATCTCGACCCGCAGGATCCCCTTGCCGAGGATCTCGCCGGCGGCGCTCGGGCCCTCGTGGATCGTCGTGTAGAGCGTCGTCATGTCGCTCCAGAGGTCGAGGCCGAAGTCGTCGCGGACCACCTTGTAGCCGTCGACGAAGAAGATCCGGCCGTCCTCGGCGTGGAGCTGCATGCGGTAGCGGAGGTTGCGGGTGGCGGCCTCCGAGAGGTCGTCGACGAAGAGATCGAAGGTGCCGTCGACCACCGTCAGGGGCGCGGAGGAGAGGGCGGGCGCGAGCGCCGAGCCGATCATCCCGGAGCGGTGGTTGGGGTCGCGATCGAGGGCGTCGAGGTCGCGCGAGAAGACGGTGAGGAGGAGCTCGAGGGTGCTCCCCTCGGCTCCGCCGCGGCGGGCCCCGACCGCGGGGTCGTCCTCGCCGAGGGAGAAGGCGCCGCGCATCGCCTCGGTGAAGGCGACGCCGAGGGGCGCCTGGGTCGGCTCCGGCGGGCTCACGGGCGGCCACCCCTCGGCGATCTGCCAGCCGCGATCCTCGGCGAGGAGGGCGACCTGGCGCTCGGCGAGCGCGCAGATCGTCAGGAGGGGGTTGGCGCCGAGGGAGCGCGGGACGATCGCGCCGTCGCAGACGTAGAGGCCGTCGTGGACCGCGTCGCCCTCGCGGCCGGCGAAGACCCGGCCGCGCTCGTCGACGACGCCGTCACGCGCGTCGTCGGCCATCGCCGCGCCGCCGAGGGGGTGGACGGTGATCAGCGCGTTGTGGGTGAGCTTGGTCCAGAGCGGGTTGGGGACGAAGGCGCCGCCCTGAACGTCGACGAGGCCGCGGAGCTCGTCGTAGATCCCCGAGACCTCGCGGGCGAGGCCGACCTCCGGCCAGGTGATCCGCAGGCGGTCGTCGACCAGCGAGAGCGCGCCGCCGGAGTCGTCGTGGCTGGTGACGATGTAGGTCGTCGTGTGGGCGAGCGCGCCGTCGTCGTCGTCGCCGACGAGATCGGCGACCCGGCGGCCGAGGGCCGCGACCCGCTCGCGGAGGGCGCCCGGGTGGGCCTCGCCGAGGGCGCGGCTGACGAGCTGGAGGCCGACGTGGGCGAGCCCCGCGAGGGCCCCGGGGATCGCCCCGTCCTGGATCACCATCCCGTCCTCCAGGCGCTCCTGGCCGCTGCGATCGATCATCGCGGTGAGGAGGGGGCCGATCACCGGCCCCTCGTCGGCCGGACCCCAGCCGATCGCCTCGACCCGGCGGGCGGTGTTGTAGCCGAAGCCGATCACGTCGCCGTTGCCGGAGAAGCGCTCGCCGAGGCGATCGGAGAGGGGGAGGCCGGCCTCCTTTGAGCGCAGGAGGATCTCGGTGCTGCCGAGCGCGCCGGCGGCGAGGATCACGACGTCGGCGTCGATCGCCATCGGCGGCGCGTGGAAGAGGTCGCGGCCGTAGCCCGGCACGTCGACGTAGACCCGCCAGCGCCAGCCCTCCTGGGCGACGCGGAGGACGGCGACCTCGGCGAAGATCGCCGCGCCGTGGTTGTGGGCGTCGACGAGGTAGGTCTCGGCGACGGTGTTCTTCGCGCGGTGGTTGCAGCCGGTGATGCAGTCGCCGCAGCTGCGGCAGGTGCGTCGCACCTGGCCGGTGCGCGCGACCCCGTCGGCGAAGGAGACCGCGAGCGGGAGGCGGGTGATCGGGTAGCCGAGGCGATCGGCGGCGTCGGCGAGCGCCTGCATCTTCCCCGGGGTCGGCGCGTCCTCGGGGTAGGTGGCGGGGCGGAGCATCGCCTCGGCGCGCTCGCGTCCCCACGCGAGGCCGCGATCGAGGTCGGCCCGGATCGCCGCCGGCCAGCGGGGATCCTCGAAGACCCGGGGCTCCGGCCAGAGGCAGACGTTGGCGTTGATCAGCGAGGTCCCGCCGACGCCGCAGCCGATGACCGCGGTGATGTCGGGGTTCACCCGGAAGTCGAAGAGCGCCCGCGGATCGCCGAGGTGGCCGTCGCCGATCCCCGGCGCCTGGACCTGGACCTCGCGGCGGAAGGCGTCGCCGTCCCGCGGGAAGTCGCCGGGGAGGAGCTCGCGGCCCCGCTCGAGGACGCAGACGTCGCGGCCAGCGCGGGCCAGCCGGCTTGCCGCGATCCCGCCGCCGTAGCCCGAGCCGACGACGATCACCTCGTAGTGGCCGCGGAGCTGCTCGATCGGGCGGGTGAGGCGGGGCATCCGGGGATGATACGCCGCCGCTCGCGGCGGTGGGTGGCCGAAATCGCGCGGTCGCCGGGGGGCCGGGAGGGGTCGTGGCGGGCGAACGACGCGCTCTCGCGTTGGTGCCAAAAGGACATGTCTGAATAGGCATGTCCTTGAGTGCATTGGTCGATTTTTTCATGGGTTGCGCGCGGCATGATCGTTGCTATGGTTGTGAGGTCGTTGTCAGCGTCCCTGTCGAGTCAGGAGGACTCCGGGCGCGCGCTGACCCCGATCACCACCACCAACCATGCGGGCGCGACCTCGTCGCCAGGCCCGCGCCAAGGAGCGCCATGTACCCGAGCCAGGAGCCGCAGACCGAGCCCATGAACGTCACCCCGATCCCCGCGTCGCCGCGTCCCGCGGCCGCCTTCGTCCGCCATCGGGCCCGCCCGCGCTGGGGGCTCGGGGCGCTCCTCTGGGAGCGCGAGGGCAAGCGCTCCTATCGCTTCGAGGACGGCGCCGCCCGGACCTTCAAGCGCGGCTACTACCACCTCCTCACGCCGACCAAGCCGCCGGCGTCGATGACCGAGCTCGAGCTCCGGGAGCTCGCGGCCGACGCCCGGGGCGGGGCGAGCACCGGGCTCCGCGCCCAGCTCGAGCTCTTCCTCGCCGCCTTCCCCGGCGGCTTCGAGGACCCGCGCTGGCTCGCCGATCGCCGGGGCGTCGGCGTCCGGCGGGCGCTCAAGCGGCACCGCGAGCCGGTGCTGGCGGCGGCGGCCGAGCGCCTCGCGCTCGCGGCGATCGATCGGCGGATCGACGCCGGCGAGCACGGCGAGCTCTGGGCCGAGGTCGTCGAGCTCCTCGCTCGCACCGATCTCCTGCCGCCGAGCCAGCGCCGGGGCCTCGAGGCGGTCGTCGCCGGGCCCGCGCTGAGCCGGGCGCTCCGCGACTTCCTCCACGGCGTCGACGAGGAGGCGCTCCGCTTCGAGGCGATGCGCCGGGCGCTCGGATCGGCGGCGTGGTCGTGGGCGCTGGCGACGACCCTGCGCGCCCTCGTCGATCCCCTCGGCGAGGTGCCGGTGCGGCCCAGCGTCTTCGCGGCCCAGGCCCGCGCGACCGGGGCCTCGCTCACCGCCTCGCGGGCGCCGAGCGCCCGCGCGTACCACGGCTACCTCCGCCTCGCCCGCGACGTCCGCGACTGGCTGATCGCCCAGGGGATGCGGCCCCGCGATCTCATCGACGTCCACGACTTCATCTGGGAGACGATGCGGCCGGCGGCCCAAAGGGCGATGAAGGAGCGGGCGAGGGGGCGCGCTCGGCCGGCGGAGCCGGTCGCCGAGGCGAGCGCGGCCTGAGCCAGCAGCTTCGAGGAGCCCCACCTGCGGCGATGAGACGAGGCGGAGAGCGGAGCGATCCGTCCGGGTCCGAGCGCTAGCCGGCGCGATGGTCACCTGGCCCATGGGACATCCCCGGGACCCACACGCGGAGGTAGGGCGAGCGCTCGAGGATCTCGATCGCATGCGCGCTGACCCGAGCGGTCGGGAAGCGGAGGAATTCGAGCCCCGCGAGGTGGGGCGCGCCCGCCAGGGCGATCACCGCGGCGTCGTCGAACGCGAAGCCCGTGAAGGTGAGGCGGCGGAGCCCGGAGAGGTGGGTGGCCTCGGCGATCCGCAGGGCCGCCGCGCCGCTGAGGTGCTTGCTCTCGAGCTCGAGGGTGGCGAGCGCGGGCCCGAGGCGCGGGAGCACGCGCTCGACTGCCGCGTCGTCGAGGCCGTCGGCGCGGAGCTCGAGGTGCTCGAGCGCGGGCATCGCGGGGCCCGCGATCCAGGCGGGCCCGGCCGGGACCTTGGCGTAGAGGACGAAGAGGTGGTGGAGGCTCGCGGGGAGGGAGCCGAAGAGCTCCGCCGCGCCCGCGTCGTCGAGGTCGCAGTGCTCGAGGATCAGCGTCTCGAGCGCAGGGAGCTCCCAGCCCGCGAGGGCCGCGCTCAGGGAGACGGTCTCGCCGTAGAGCGAGAGGTAGCGGTCGGGCTCGAGGTGGAGCCAGGTCAGCTCGGCCCAGGAGCCCGCGGCGAGGCGCTCGAGCGAGAGGTCGTCGATCCCGCGGAGCTCGAGGCGACGGATCGGCGATCGTCGGCTGGCGTCGATGAGGGCGTCGACGAGCGCCACCGGCAGGAGGTCGACGTGGACCTCGAGGCGCTCGGGGCGGACGCGCTCGAGCGAGGCCTTCGCCGCGCTGACGTCGAGCCGGTCGTCGTCTCCGCGGCGGATCCGCAGCCGGCGCGGCGAGGCGCGCTCGAGGAGCTCGGCGCTCTCGATCCAGGCGGCGACGAGCGGCACGTCGCCGTCGCGCTGGAGGAGGAGGACCAGGAAGGGGCGGTCGGCGACGAGGCGGCGGCGGCGACCGGCGCTCCCGCCCATCGCGAATTCGCTGCGGAGCTCGGCGCCGTTCTCGTCGAGGCGGAGGCCGACCCGCTGGATGCACTCGGCGAAGCGCTCGCCGACGAAGCCCGGGTTGGCGAGGGGGCGATCGGTCAGCGCCTCGTAGCGCTGGCAGAGGTCGAGGTCGACGATCGGGATCTCGAGGCGCTCGTCGGTGCGCAGGCGCGCGTCCGGGTGGGCGCCGACGTCGGGGCGGAGGCGCCCGCGGACCTCGTCGACGGTCGCGGCGAGGGTCGCCCCCGGGGGGACGCAGGCGACGACGAGGCGGGTGCCCGGGTCCTCGCCGAGGAGCTCGACGATCCACCCCCGCGCCCAGACCTCGTCGGGTTCGTCGTGGTAGGGCGCGTGGACCATGCAGGCGTCGAGCCGCGGGTCGTCGTCGGCGAACCAGAAGAGGCCGAAGGCGTGGACGAAGTCGCCGGCGAAGAGGAGCGGCTCGGTGCTGCGATCGAAGGGCTGGGCGAAGCGGTGGCGGACGTGGACCTGGGAGTAGGCGAAGAGGCCCGGCGCGGGGGCGAGGATCGAGGGCTCGCGGCCGAAGCGGGCGAGGCAAGCGGCGCGGATCGTCGCGTCGAGCTCCGGCCCCCAGCGGTCGGCGGCGGCGACGTAGTAGCGCTCGGCGATCGCGGCCGCGTCGTCGCGCGAGGCGGCGACCTCGGCGAGGGTCGCCGTCGCCTCGGGCGCCTCGTCGGCGAAGCAGAGCGGGCCGCCGAGGGTCCGCTCGAGCGCGGCGAACCCGAGCGCTCCGCTCACGCACCAGAGCGCGTTGACGCCGGGCTCCAGGGGGAGGCCGAGCCCGAGGCCGACGCGGGTCTCGACGAGCTCGCGGCCTTCGGGGGTCCAGGGTCGTGAGCGCGGCACCGCGGCGGATCATACCCCCGCGCGTGAGCTCGCAGGCTACCCTCGGGGCCATGCGCGGGCTTGGCGAGCAGTACTCCCGGCAATACGCCTGGCGACGCTGGGACGCGATCCTCGATCGCCTCGGGCCGATCGCCGGCCAGGTGGTCCTCGATCTCGGCTGCGCGATCGGAGATCAGAGCGCGGCGCTGGCGGCCCGCGGCGCCCGGGTGATCGGCGTCGATCGGGATCCGGCGCTCCTCGAGGTCGCGCGGGGGCGCGCGATCCCCGGGGCGCGCTTCGTCGAGGGCGACCTCCACGGCGACCTGGCGCTCGCCGAGGGCGCGGCCGACGGCCTCTGGCTCGGCTTCTCGGCGGCCTACTTCCCGGCGATCGCCGAGGCGCTGGAGCGCTGGCAGCGATGGCTGCGGCCGACGGCCTGGATCGCGGTCACCGAGGTCGACGATCTCCTCGGTCACGCGCCCTCCGAGCCCGACGACCGGGCGGCGATCGAGGCGTTCTACGCGGCCGCGCGGGCCGACGGGCGCTACGAGTTCCGGCTCCGCGAGCGCCTGCGGGCGGCCCTGATCGCCGGCGGCTGGCGGATCGAGCGCGACGAGGAGGTCGCCGACGATGAGCTCGCGTTTGAGGGACCTGCGTCGCCGGAGGTCCTCGAGGCCTGGCGCGCGCGGCTGGCGAGGATGCCCGGCCTCGCCGCCCACCTCGGGGCGTCGTGGCCGGGCTTTCGCGCGCGCCTCCTCGCGGCCCTCGCCGCGCCCTCGCACCGCGCCAGCGCGCGGGTGTGGACGATGGTCGCCCGGCGCTCGGCGGCCGTGTGAGGGCGGGGCGGTGGCTCCATAATTGATCTGCTCCTTTGAGCATGTCTTAAGAGCCAGTGTCGAGGCAGCGACGGCGGCGCGCGAGGGCGCGGCCTCGCGCTGCGCGGACCCGCGGGGTCCCCTTCGATCTCGAGTGATCAGCGGCGGCCGCGGCCGCGCGCGCTCTTTGTCCTGGCGGCGGCGCGGCGCTTCGGCGGCGCCTCGTCGGCGGCCGCGAGGTAGCTCGGGAGGACCTCGCTCCGCCGGAGATCGAAGACCAGCGAGGTCTCGACGTGGGCGACCTCGGGGCGGGCGCTGATCAGATCGACGGCGAGCTCGCGGAGCTCGTCGGTGGTCCGGGTGGCGACGTGGACCAGGAAGTCGGTCGCCCCCGAGATGTAGTAGACGCCGAGGACCGCGGGGTGGGCGGCGACCTCGTCCATGAAGCCGCCGACCAGGGGGGCCGAGTGCTCGCCGAGGCGGACGGCGATGAGCGCCTGGAGGGCGATCCCCAGCGCCTTCGGATCGACCCGCGCATGCGACCCGAGGAGGACGCCGCGCTCCTCGAGGCGACGCACCCGCTCGAGGCAGCTCGAGGGCGCCAGGCCGACCGCGGCCGCGAGCTCCTTGTTCGAGCGCCGCGCGTCCTTCTGCAGGAGGTCGAGGAGCTCGAAGTCAATTCGGTCGAGGTGATGCGGCTCCGGGTCTTTCCGAACACGATTCGGGTGCATTGGTGTTCTTCTTGTCCCATGATTCGAGCATCCGATCCACGGGGAACAATCTTCGGACGATGCCGGTCTTTGTCGAACCTATCCAGGAGGCCAGGGAGGCCGCGTCGCGGGCCCTGGTGGTCCGCCTCGGCCAGGCCCTCCACGGCCTCGGGGCGCCGGCCGATCGGGTCGAGGCGACGATGGGGCGGGTGGCCGCGCGGCTCGGGGTCCCGGGTCACTTCCTCGCGCTGCCGACGGCGATCCACGCGGCCTTCGGACCCGCCGGCGCCCAGGCCTCGTTCCTGGTCCGGGTGAGCGCGGGCGGGGTCGATCTCGGGCGCCTGGTCGAGGTCGACGCGCTGGTGGCCGCGCTCGCCCGCGGCCGCCTGGCGCCGGCGGCCGCCGACGCCCGGCTGACGGCGATCCTCGAGGCGCCGCCGCGGATCCCGGGGGCGCTCCTCCTCGGCGCCCACGGCCTGGTCTGCGGCGCGGCGGCCTGCCTCCTCGGCGCCGGGCCCCGCGGGATCGTCCTCGCGGCCGCCCTCGGCCTGACGATCGGCGCGCTCGGGAGGGTCGCCGTCGGCGTCCGCTCGGCGCCGGTCTTCCCGGCGATCGCCGCGACCCTGGCGGCCGGGGTCGCGCGGGCGGCCCCGGCCCTCGGCCTCTGGGTCGATCCGTGGATCGTCACGCTCGCCGCGCTCATCGTCCTCCTCCCCGGCTTCTCCCTGACCCTGGCGATCCGCGAGGTGAGCAGCGGTCACCCGGGCTCGGGGGCGGCGCGGCTGGTGAGCGTGGCCGCGACCTTCATGCTCATCGGCTGCGGGATCGCCCTCGGCGATCAGGTCGCGGGGGAGCTCGTCGGCGGCGCGACGGCGGCGCCCGAGGCCGCGGCCGCGCCGGCCCTGCGGCCGCTCGCGCTCCTCGCCAGCGCGCTCGCCCTCGGCGCGCTCTTTCAGGCGCGGGCCCGCGATCTCGGCTGGGTCCTCCTCGGCTGCCTGGTCGCCTGGCAGGGGGCGGCCGTCGGCGCGTCGCTCCTCGGGCCCCGGCTCGGGCCGCTCCTCGCCGCGCTCGCGCTCGGCGCGGCCGGCAACGGCCTCGCGCGGCGCCTCGATCGCCCGGCGGCGCTGATCATGGTGCCGGGCCTGATGCTCCTGGTCCCCGGATCGCTGGGCGCCCGCTCGCTCTCGGCGCTCCTCGCCGACGACGTGGTCGGCGGGGTCGAGGCCGCCTTCGGGGCCGCCTTCGTCGCGGCCGCGCTGGTCAGCGGGCTCCTCCTCGCCAACGTCGTCGTCGATCCCCGGCGCGAGCTCTGAACCTGTCGAATCGGACAGGTCTTACGGACGGCCGGGCTCCTCGGCGCATGCTTTTGGCCTGTCTCATCAGATAGGCTGGCGATCGTGGGACGAAATTGACCGCGCCCGCCCCCGGGGACCGGGCGCGGGCGCAGGCAGGCCGCGCTCGGCGACGAATCAGCCCTGGAGGCAGCCGGTGACCGAGCAGAGCGCGGCCCCGAGGGTCCAGCCGGCCTCCTGCTCGCCGATCTCGTTGGTCCAGGTGATCTTGTCGGTGTCGGCGGCGAAGCCGAGGTTGTCGAGGAGGACGGTGATCCAGGCGGCCGAGAAGCAGTAGTTCTCGAGGTACTCCGGCGGCGTGCTCTGGTTGGCCTCGGTGATCTTGGCCCACGGGGTCCCGCAGAAGCCGGCCTTGCCCTTGGGGCCGCCGGCGGCCTCGGCGAGCGCGGCCGGGGTGGGGGCGGCCGGCTTGAGGAAGGAGGCGGTGAAGGCGTAGTTGGCGAAGGCGTAGAAGGCCATGTCGGCCGGGATCGCCGGCTGCGGGACGCCGAGGCGGGCGTCGCCGCCGGGGTTGGCGAGCCCGCAGGCCGCGGCCTCGCACTTCTTCGCCTTGACCACCGGCTCGAGCTTCTTCACGCACTCGGCGAACTTGCCCTTGCCCTTGTTCAGGCCCTTGGGGAAGCAGGCGTCGTCGGCGACGTACTTGCGGGCCTGGTCCTGGCCGTAGCCGAGGTAGGAGTGGGTGTAGACCGCGAAGCTCTTGTCGCCGAACTTGACGTTCATGGTCGGCGCGCCCTGGGCGTCGGCGGGGACGAAGGTGATCTGGGCCGACGCGCCGCCGAGGTCGAGGGCGCCGACCGTCGGCTCGTCGCTGGTCAGGCGGCCGAGCGCGTAGTTGGCGGTGATCCAGCCGTAGAGGCCCTCCTGCTGCCCGCTGATCGTCCCGGCGAAGCGGAGGTCGAGGCCGGCCTTGCGGACCGCGTCGCCGGCCGCGTCGTAGATCGCCTTGGAGGCCGCGTCGCCGCCCTCCTCGCCCTCGAGGAGGCGCATGCCGGCGGTCGCCATCAGGGCGGTCGGGGTCTTGGCCTCGCACTCGTCGGGGAGGGCGGCGAGGACCGAGCCCTCGGCGGCGAGGAGGCCGGTGATCGAGCCGGCCGCGCCCGCCGGGTCGGCCTTGAAGCTCGAGAGGCCGGGCTCGACCTTGGCGTTCGAGAGCTCGACCAGGGTCGGCACCGCCGCGCCCTCGGCCTTGTTGATCTGGTAGGTGAAGGCCCGGCTGCCGCTGCTGCCGGCGTCGATGAGGACGATGTAGTTGCAGACCGTCTGCGACTCGGCCTCGGTCTCGGCCTCCGGGGTCGTGCTCGCGCTCGGCGGGGGCTTCGGCGGCTCCTTGGGCCCGCAGGCGGCGAGGATCAGGACGAGGGACGCGAGGGAGGAGGTGGCGGCGCGGTGCATCGTCGGCTTGCTAGCACGAAGGCGCGCGCGTCCAAAAGGGGGAATGGCCCCCATCGGCCCCTGCGCGGGCGGGTGACGGCGCGGGAGGTCGACGCGTCCGCGGCTGCGGGTGGTGACGGCGCCGCTGCGTTCGCCGGCTAGAAGCGGAGGGTGAGGCCGCCCGTCCAGGCCCGCTGCGAGCCGCCGAAGCTCGGCCGGAGGCGGGCCTGGTAGGCCGACTCGCGCCAGGCCCGCTTGCGGCGGGCGCCGACGACCAGCATGGCGATCCCGCCGCCGACCATCAGGAGCCCAGGGACCCCCAGGGGCACGGTGATCGAGGTGCAGGAGCCGAAGCCGCAGAGGCCGGCGATGACGATCCCCGAGAGGAGGAAGGGGGTGCCGACGCCGACCGCGACGCCGCCGCCGGCGAGGAGGCCGTTGCCGGTCGGCAGCGACGGATCGGGGACGCCCTGCGGGCGCCCAGAGTGGCGGATCACCCCGCGGAGCTCCATCACCGCGTGCTTGGGGACGCTGACGAGGGTCCCCTTGTTGTCGTAGTCGACGAAGATCACCTCGGGGCCGTCGACCTTGACCAGGCGGCCGGTGCGGGCGCCGTCCGGCAGGAGGAGCTTGACCTCCTCGCCGCGCATCGCCTGCCAGTAGCTCTCCGAGACGCCGACGCCGCTCTCTGCGGCCGGCGGCGGGGCCTCGACCGGGTCGTCGTCGTCCGCGGCGGGGGCCGCGAGCGGGGCGGCGACCTCGGGCTGCGGCGGCGCGGGCATCGGCTCCAGGGGCCCCTCCTCGAGGGTGTCCTGGGTGCGCGCGGGCGGCAGCGCGGGCGGGCCCTCGGCGGCGCCCTTGGGGCGCTGGACGGCGGGCTCGCCGGCGCGGGCGAGGGTCGGCGTCGCGGTCAGCGCGAGCGGGAGCGCGACCGCGGCGACCACCAGCGTCCGCCGGGGATCGATCGCCCCGCGGGGGACGACGGCGACGCGGATCGGCCGGGCGCTCGGGATCGCCCAGGCGTCGCCGAGGGGCGCGTCGTCGTCCTCCTCCTGCGGGTCGCTCGCGCCCGCGAGGGGGCGAGGGATCGGCAGGGCGGCGCCCTCGTCGAAGAGCGGGATCAGGCGGCCGTCGCGGGGCTGGCGGAGCTGGAGCATCCCCTCCGCCAGGGCGGCGCTCTCGAGGATCAGGCGATCGAGCTCGTCGGCCTCGAGGCCCTCGCTGGCGAGGGGACGGGCGAAGGCGGCGGTGTCGGCGGGCGCGTCGGGGAGCTCGAGCTCGCGGAGGCAGAGGTCGAGGGCGTCGAGGGCGGGCTGCGATGGATCCATGGGCGGACGGCTCCCTGGCAAAGAGTGCCGCGATCGCCGGCTGCGTGGCAAGACGGCGCGCCCTCGCGGCTAGCCGCGGGCGTCGGCGAGCAGGCGGTCGACCGCCGCCTGGCGGATCCCGGCGTTGTGGGCGAGGAGGCGGGGGCGGAGCGCCGCGTCGGCCTGGTTGAGGCGGTCGACGAGCGCCGCGGAGAGCGGGCGCTGGCGGTGGATGTGATCGTGGAGCTCGTCGAAGAGGGCGAGGAGCCCGGGGTCGAGGTCGCCCGCGAGCGCGCGCGCGTCGTCGTCGTGGTTTGGGGCGGCGGCGGCCGGCGGGCGCCCGCGGACCGCGGCGCTCGCGGCCTCGAGATCGCCCTCGCCGATCCAGCCGAGGACCGCGGCGATCTCCCGCGCGGGATCGGCGACGAGCGCCTCGTAGGAGATCATGTGGAGCGGGTAGCGGCGGGTGGCGACGTCGCGGATGAGCGCGAAGGTGTCGGCCCACCACTCGTAGGCCGGCGGCAGGAGGAGGCTCGGGTCGATCCCCCGGTCCTCGCCGAGGGCCGCCCGGAGGCGGAGGAGCGAGGCGCTCTGCGCCCGCCAGCCGCGGACCGTGGCGATCACCCGGTCGATGAAGGCGACGTCGGAGCGGACGAGGCCGGGGACGAAGACCTTGACCGCGTGGCGGCGGGTCTGCTCCGGGAAGAGGTAGGCGCCGGTGAGCGGGTGGGGGTTGGTGCGGTGGTAGATCCCGGCGCTGAGCTGCGACTCGTAGAAGCCGTCGGGGTTCTGGTCGCCGATCAGCGCCTCCCACGACGCCGGGAAGCGCTCGCCGATCACCGGGAGGCCGGCGGCGGCGAGGATCTGCATCCACATCGAGGTGCCCGAGCGCTTCGAGCCGGTGACCAGGATCATGAATTGACCTGTCGGAGAGGACCTGATGGATTCGCCAGGTCGCAGGGGCCAGGTTCTACACGCCGATGAGCGCGCCGGTGTCGGGGTCGATGTCCATCCCGAGCGCGTTCGGCCGCTTGGCCAGCGCCGGCATCGTCGTCAGCTCGCCGGTGAGGACGGTGACGAAGCCGGCGCCCGCGCGCACCTGGAGGTCGCGGACCGGGAGGGTGAAGCGCTTCGGGATCCCGCCGTCGGCCGGGTTGGCGGTGCACGCGAGGTGGGTCTTGGCGACGCAGATCGGCAGCGAGCCGCAGCCGGCGGCGGTGAGCTCGGCGATCCGCTTGCGGGCGTCCGCCGAGATGTCGACCCCGTCGGCCCCGTAGACCCGGGTGGCGAGCTGCTCGATCCGGCGATCGAGGCCGCCCTCGAGGTCGTAGCCGAAGACCGGATCGCTGGTGCGGGCGACCTTGACGACCTCGCGGGCGAGCTCCTCGGCCCCGGCGCCGCCGTCGTTGAACCCCGTGTGGCAGGCGAAGCCGGCGGCCCCGCCCGCGCGGGCGACCGCCTCGACGGCCGCGACCTCGGCGTCGGTGTCGCTCGGGAAGCGGTTGACGACGACGACGACCGGCGCGCCGAAGCCGGTGGCGATCCGCAGGTGGTGCTTCAGGTTCTCGGCGCCGCGGGTGACCGCGTCGACGTTCTCCTCCTCGATCGCCTTGTCGAGCGCCTGGCCGAGCTTGGCCTTGATCACCCCGGCGTGGACCTTGAAGGCGCGGATCGTCGCGACGATGACGACGCAGGCCGGCCGCAGGCCGCCGGCCCGGGCCTTGATGTCGTAGAACTTCTCGAGGCCGAGGTCGGTGGCGAAGCCGGCCTCGGTGACCACCCAGGGCGAGCGGGTGAGCGCCCAGCGGGTCGCCAGGAGCGACGAGTTGCCGTGGGCGATGTTGGCGAAGGGGCCGGCGTGGATCAGCGCCGGGGTCCCCTCGGTGGTCGCCACCAGGTTGGGGTGGATCGCGTCGCGGAGGAGGAGGCTCATCGCCCCGGCGGCGCCGATCTGCTCGGCCTTGACCGACTCGCGGGCGAAGGTCTGGCCGACGATGATCTCGCCGAGGCGGCGGCGGAGATCGGCGCGGCTGGTGGTCAGCGCGAGGATCGCCATGACCTCGCTGGCCTCGTTGATCTCAAAGAAGGTCTCGCGCGGCATGCCGTTGAGCGGCGAGCCGAGGCCGGTGATCACCTTGCGGAGCGCGCCGTCGTTGACCGGGCAGGTGCGCGGCCAGGTGATCCGGCGGGGGTCGAGGCCGAGCTCGTTGCCGTGGCGCATGTGGGCGTCGATCATCGACGCCAGGAGGTTGTGGGCCGCGCCGACCGCGTGGCCGTCGCCGGTGAGGCCGAGGTTGATGAGCGCGGGCGGCAGCACCTCCGACTTGCCGCCGCCGGTGCCGCCGCCCTTGGCCCCGAAGACCGGGCCGAGGGAGGGCTGGCGGAGGCAGGCGACCGTCGGCGCGCCGATCCGGTTCATGGCCATCGAGAGGGCGATCGAGGTCACCGTCTTGCCCTCGCCGAGCGGGGTCGGGGTGATCCCGGAGACGACGATGAGCTTGCCGTCGACGTCGCCGTCGCCGGCGGCGAAGGTGTCGAGCTTGGCGCAGTGGTGGCCGTAGGGAATATAGGCGGCGCCTGAGGGGTCGATCCCGAGCTGACCGGCGAGAGGAGCGAGCGCGTGCGTGGAGATGGCCATGGCGGCAACTTTGCCACGGGGTCCGCGGGGCCGGGGGCGGCTTTGCGGGCTTTTTCGGCGGCGCCGGGGCGCTCGGGTATACCGGTGGCGATGGCCACCCTCGCGCCCGCTTCGAGCTACGTCGCCCTCCAACACCGTTCCCGCGAGCCCGAGAATTCTCGGGGGCGAGAGGCCACGACCTCGCTGGCGATGATCGCCCGCGACGACGCCGAGTCGCGCCCTGGATCGGGCGGCGGCGGAGCGCCGCGGGCCGCCGGCGGGCGCGGGCTTCGGGTGGTGATCGCCGGCGGCGGCACGGGCGGGCACCTCTTCCCGGGGATCGCCCTCGCCGAGGAGATCCAGCGCTCCGGCGGCGAGGTCCTCTTCGTCGGCACCGATCGCGGGATCGAGGCCCGGGTGGTCCCCGAGCAGGGCTACCGCCTGGCGAAGATCGAGGCGACCGGGATCAAGGGGCGCGGGGTGATGGGCCTGGTCCGCGGGCTCGCCCGCCTGCCCGGCGCCTGGCTGCAGAGCCGGGCGATCCTCAAGGAGTTCCGCCCCGATGTCGTGGTCGGCGTCGGCGGCTACGCCTCGGGGCCGCTGGTGGCGACCGCGTGGATGATGGGGATCCCCGGCGGGATCATGGAGCAGAACAGCGTCCCCGGGATCACCAACCGGATCCTCGCCCGCCTCGTGAAGCGGATCTTCTGCACCTTCCCGGATCCCCGCGGCTTCTTCCCGGGGTCGAAGTGCGTGCTCACCGGCAACCCGATCCGCCGGCAGCTCCTGGCGACCCTCCAGGGCGGCGAGGGGGAGGGCGAGGGGGCGGCCCAGGCCGAGCACCCGCCGCGCCTCTTCGTCTTCGGCGGCTCGCAGGGGGCGCGGGCGATCAACCGGGCGGTGATCGCCGCCCTCCCGCGCCTGCGCGAGGCGCTCCCCGAGCTCGAGATCTGGCACCAGACCGGCAAGGCGGACTACGAGGAGGTCAAGGCGGCCTACGAGGCCCTCGGCCTCGGCGCGCCGACGGTCCGGGTCGACGCCTTCATCACGGCGATGGCCGAGCCCTACCGCTGGGCCGACCTCGTCCTCTGCCGGGCGGGCGCGACCTCGCTGGCCGAGCTCGCGGCGGTCGGGCGGCCCGCCGTGCTGGTGCCCTTCCCGCACGCGACCGACAACCATCAGGAGCACAACGCGACCTCGCTGGTCGAGGCCGGGGCGGCGACCCTGATGCGCGAGTCGGAGTGGACGCCCGAGCGCCTCGCCGATCACCTGATCGAGCTCCTCGGCGATCGCGCGCGCCTCCAGGGGATGAGCCGGGCGATGGTCGCCGCCGCCCGGCCGGACGCCGCCGGGCACATCTACAGCGAGCTCGTCGACCTCGTCGGCGGCCGCTAGCGGGCGGGTTCGCCCGCGCCGCGTGAAGATGTCCCCAGGGACAGAATTGCTCAAGGGCCAGGTGCGCCGGCCCGGGTGCGGAGGTCACCGAGGAGCTGCTGGGTGGTCGCCGCCCCGAGGAGGGTGCGGAGCATCGGCCGCAGGCCGTCGCAGACCTTGTCGATGTCGCCCGGGCGGAGCTGCTCGGGCTTCTTCCCCTGGCGCGACGCGACCAGCTCGATCGCCTTGCGGGCGGTCAGCTTGCCGAGCGTCGGCTCGAGGAATTCGATCACGGTCTTGTGGAACTCGGCCATGGGACCCGCGGGTCAATGCGCGGCCGGTCCGGATAGACCGCACCTCTCCGCCCTGCTCCGGACGATCAGCTTAGCCCGGCGGGGCGACAGCGGTCAAAGGATATGCGCGCTGCCCGCCGTCCGCGTAGCGGCCCAGAGGGCCCCGCGCGCGCCCTCACGATCGCCGCCGCGCCTCCCCCGAGCGTCCTCTCGGCGCGCGCCTCGCGACGCGCACCTCGCGACGCGCACCCGTCGACGCGCGCCCGTCGACGCGCCGGCGGATCGGCGGGTCGCTCTCCGCCGCGTCGCCGAGGTGCGCGCCGAGGTGCGCACCCTCGCCGCGCCGACGCGCACGACGTCGACGCGGCGAAGAGGGCGAGCGGGGTGAGTGAGCGTCGCCCGCCGATGGGTGCGGGCTTGTGCGCAAACTCTGATGCCTCGCCGGGGGAGGGCCCCGCCGGCTCCGGGCGCTTGCAGTACCTTTGCGAGCGCCCGCCAAAGACCGTCGCCGATGTCGAACCCGACCGACTTCCTCGCCTCGCTCGCCCCCTCTGACACCTTCGTCCGCCGCCACATCGGCCCGCGCGATCACGCGATCGCCGAGATGCTCGAGGTCGTCGGACACCCCTCGCTCGAGGCCCTGGTGGCCGCGACCGTGCCGGCGGCGATCCGCCTGGAGCGGCCGCTCGAGCTCGACGAGATCGCGCCGGGCCGGGCCGCCGGCGAGCACGAGGCGATCGCCCGCCTGAGGGCGATGATGGGCAAGAACCAGGTCGTCCGCTCGCTCATCGGCCTCGGCTACTACGGGACGATCACGCCGCCGGTGATCCAGCGGAACATCCTCGAGAACCCCGGCTGGTACACCCAGTACACCCCCTACCAGGCCGAGATCTCGCAGGGGCGCCTCGAGGCGCTGCTGGTCTTCCAGACGATGATCAGCGACCTCACCGGCCTCCCGCTGGCGGGCGCCTCGCTCCTCGACGAGGGGACGGCGGCGGCCGAGGCGATGGGGATGTGCGTCGAGCTCGGCCGCGGCAAGCGGCGGGCCTTCTTCGTCGACGCCCGGGTCTTCCCCCAGACCCTCGCGGTGATCCAGACCCGCGCCGAGGTGATCGGCGTCGAGGTCCGGGTCGGCGATCCCTCGGCGATCGACTGGAGCGCGGGCGAGCTCGCCGGCGTGCTCGTCCAGTACCCCGACGCCGAGGGCGAGATCCGCGACCATCGCGGGCTCTGCGAGGCCGCCCACGCCGGCGGCGCGCTGGTGGTGATGGCCGCCGATCTCCTCGCCCTCACCGTCCTCACGCCGCCCGGCGAGCTCGGGGCCGACATCGCCGTCGGCTCGGCCCAGCGCTTCGGGGTGCCGATGGGCTTCGGCGGGCCGCACGCGGCCTTCATCGCCGCCCGCGACGACTACAAGCGGGCGCTGCCGGGGCGGATCATCGGGATCTCGCACGACGCGGCCGGCCACGAGGCGTTCCGGATGGCGCTCCAGACCCGCGAGCAGCACATCCGCCGCGAGCGCGCGACCTCCAACATCTGCACCGCCCAGGTGCTCCTGGCGATCATGGCGGCGATGTACGGGGTCTACCACGGCCCCGACGGCCTCAAGGAGATCGCCGGCCGGGTCCACGGGCTCACCGCCCTCCTCGCGGTCGGCCTCCGGCGCCTCGGCCACGCGGTCGCCGACGGGGCCTTCTTTGACACCCTGCGGGTCGGTGTCCGCGGCGGCGACGCGGCGGCGATCCACGCGGCCGCGCGGGCGGCCGGCTTCAACCTCCGGGTGATCGACGGCGGCCACGTCGGGGTCGCGCTCGACGAGGCGTCGACCCTCGGCGAGGTCGAGGCGCTCCTCGGGATCTTCGCCGGCGGGGCGGCGGCGCCGACCCTCGCGTCCCTCGCGGACGAGGCGTCGGCCCTCGGCTTCGGCGGCCACGCGCGGGCGAGCGGCTACCTCACGCACCCGGTCTTCCACGACCACCACGGCGAGCACGCGATGCTCCGCCTCCTCCACCGCCTCCAGGGCCGCGACCTCTCGCTGACGACGTCGATGATCGCCCTCGGCTCGTGCACGATGAAGCTCAACGCGACCTCGGAGATGCTGGCGCTGAGCTGGCCCGAGGTCGGCGGCCTCCACCCCTTCGTCCCGCCCGAGCAGGCGGCCGGCTACCACGCGCTCTTCGCCTCGCTGGAGGGCTGGCTGGCCTCGATCACCGGCTTCCACGCGGTCTCGCTCCAGCCGAATTCGGGCGCCCAGGGGGAGTACGCGGGCCTCCTGGTGATCCGCGCGTACCACCGGTCGCGCGGCGATCACCAGCGCGACGTCTGCCTGATCCCGACCTCGGCCCACGGCACCAACCCGGCGTCGGCGGTGATGGCCGGGATGAAGGTCGTCACCGTCGCCTGCGACAAGGGCGGCAACATCGACGTCGGCGACCTCGCGGCCAAGGCGGAGAAGCACGCGGCCAACCTCGCGGCGCTGATGGTCACCTACCCGTCGACCCACGGGGTCTTCGAGGAGAAGATCCGCGAGATCTGCGAGATCGTCCACGGCCACGGCGGCCAGGTCTACCTCGACGGCGCCAACATGAACGCCCAGGTCGGGCTCTGCCGGCCCGGCGACTTCGGGGCCGACGTCTGTCACCTCAACCTCCACAAGACCTTCTGCATCCCCCACGGCGGCGGCGGCCCGGGGATGGGGCCGATCGCGGTCGCCGAGCACCTCGCGCCCTTCCTCCCCGGGCACCCGCTGGTCAAGTGCGGCGGCGCCCAGGCGATCGGCCCGGTCGCGGCCGCGCCCTGGGGCTCGGCGAGCATCCTGACGATCTCGTGGATGTACATCGCGATGATGGGCGCGGCCGGCCTCACCAAGGCGACCCAGGTGGCGATCCTGAGCGCCAACTACATGGCCAAGCGCCTCAGCGAGCGCTACGCGATCCTCTACCGCGGCGCCCGGGGGATGTGCGCCCACGAGTTCATCCTCGATCTCCGCCCCTTCAAGCAGAGCGCCGGGATCGAGGCCGAGGACGTGGCCAAGCGCCTGATGGACTACGGCTTCCACGCGCCGACCCTCTCGTTCCCGGTCGCCGGCACCCTGATGATCGAGCCGACCGAGAGCGAGCCGAAGGCCGAGCTCGATCGCTTCTGCGACGCGATGCTGGCGATCCGCGAGGAGATCGCGGCGATCGAGCGGGGCGAGCTCGACCGCCAGGACAACCCGCTGAAGAACGCGCCGCACACCGCGGACGCGGTGACGTCGAGCACGTGGAGCCACGCCTACACCCGCGAGCAGGCCGCCTTCCCGGCCCCCTGGCTCCTCGAGCACAAGTTCTGGCCGCACGTCGCCCGCCTCGACAACGCCTACGGCGATCGCCACCTGATCTGCACCTGCCCGCCGATCGAGGAGTACGAGGCGGCCGAGTAGAACGACGACGCGGGGTCGCGGCGAGGGCTGCGATCCCGCGCTTCAATTTGTTTGGCTTGGGCGGCCTCAGAGGGCGACCGCGGCCGCGAAGATCCCGAGGCTGATGAGGAGCACCAGCCCCTCGAGCGCGCCGCGGAGCGCCGGCGACGTCCGGCGTGCGGTGAGCTGGTGGGCGAGGGCGACGACGATCGCCAGGGCGACGAGGCCGAGCTTGACGTGGAGGCGGCCGTAGCCCCAGTCGAGGTGCATGAGCTCCACCTGGGCGACGCCGGTGATCAGCGCGATCGCCATCGCCGTCCACGAGACCCGGCCGAATTGGCGGGCGGCCGCCCGCAGGAGCTCGCGCGGCGCGCCGGCGCGGCGGAGGGCGACGACCAGCGCGCCGAGGACGATGAGGCCGCCGGTCCAGACCGCGGCGGCGAGGAGGTGGAGCCAGCGGATCGCGGGGAGGGCGTCGGCGGCGGTCATCGGCCGCCCATCGTACCCGCAGGCGGGCTCAGGGGCGATCGCCGTCGCCGTCGCCGCGGCACTCGATGAAGAGCGCGGTGATGTTGTCCTTGCCGCCGCCCTCGTTGGCCAGCTCGATCGCCCGCCGCGACGCCGAGTCGACGTCGAGCTCGAAGAGGTCGCTGAGAGTGCGCGTGGCGTCGAGGTACTCGTGGAGGCCGTCGGAGCAGAGGAGGAAGCGGTCCCCGGGCCGGACCTCGAGGGTGCGGATGTCGACCTCGACGTAGTCCTTCTGGCCGATCGCCCGGGTGATCATGTTCTTCATCCGCGAGCGCCGGGCCTGCTCGGCGGTGATGATCCCCTCCTTCACCTGGAGGGCGACGAGCGTGTGATCTTCGGTGAGCTGCCGTACCTCGCCGTCACGGGCGAGGTAGACCCGGGAGTCGCCGACCTGGCCGATGATCCCGCGCTCGTCGACGAGGAGGAGGACCGAGGCGGTGGTGCTCATCCCCCGGCGCTCGGGGTCGAGCTGGCCCATCCCGTGGACCATGTAGCAGGCGTTCTGGATCGCCGAGCGGACCATCGAGGTGAGGCGGACGTCGCGGTCGGGGCCCGGCGGGAGCGCGCGCAGGCGCGGGAGCTCGGCCTTGACCCACTCCCAGATCATGTCGGTGGTCTCTTCGCTGGCGATCTCGCCCCGCGCACGCCCGCCCACGCCGTCACAGACGATGAAGAGGCCGAGCTCCCGGTCGGCCCGAAACGCGTCCTCGTTGTGCGTGCGGGTCCGCCCGGTGTCGGTGCGCCCGCGGGCTCGGGTCCGCATGGAGGGCGGACGATAGCACGCGCTCCCCGCCGCCGATCCTTGCCGAATTCGGTGATCTTCGCCGAATTCGGTGATCTCTGCCGAATTCGGTGATCCCTCACGGGGCCGGATCGAGGTCTGGATCGAGGGCCCGGAGGAGCGCGTCCGGGAGGGGGGCGACGACCGGGCGCTCGTCCGCGAAGGTGCGCCCGAGATCGAGGCGCCAGGCGTGGAGGCAGAGGCGGGGCGCGGGGGCGCCGTCGTAGATCGGGTCGCCGACGATCGGCCAGCCGATCGCGGCGAGGTGGACCCGGGCCTGATGCCGGCGGCCGCTGATCAGCCGGAGGAGGAAGAGACGGCGTTCGCCGCGTTCGGCGAGGATCTGGAGGAGGGTCGACGCGGGGGCGCCATCGTCGCGGACGGCCACCAGGCCCCGTCCTTGGCCGTGGCCGAGGGGGAGGTCGATGGCCGAGAGCGGCAAGGTCGGCGGCGTGGTGAGGCCGTGGGTGGCGAGGTCGGCGGCGAGGTCGGCCGGCGGCGCGGCGGGGGCCTCGACCGTGAGGAGGTGCGCGAAGTCGCGCTCATTGCCGGAGTCGGCGGCGAGGTCGGCCGGTCGGCGATGGCCGATCGCGGCATAGTGCTTGCCGACCCGCCCCTCGGCGAAGGCGCGGCGGCCGGCGACCCAGGCGTCGCGGGTCCGGGCGAGGGCGACGACCCCGGAGGTCAGGTGGTCGAGGCGGTGGAGGAGGCCGGCCTCGCGGGGGTCCTCGCTGGCGGCGCGGCACTCGGGGAAGCGCTCGGCGACGCGATCCGCGAGGGCGGGGGGCTCGTCCGGGCGGAGGCGGTGAGAGGCGAGCCCGGCGGGCTTGAGGACGTAGACCAGGTCGGCGCTCGTCCGCAGGATCACGGGCGGGTCGGCGTCGGTGGCGGGCTCGAGCGTCGACGGGCCGGGGCGCGGGCGGAGGACCAGCTCCATCCCCGCGCGGACGCGGGTCGAGGGCGGCGCGGGGCGGCCATCGATCAGGAGGTCGCCGGCGAGGGCCATCGCCCGGGCGACCCGCCGGGAGAGGCCGGGGATCCGCCGACCGAGGACCACGTCCGCGCGCTCGCCGAGATCCTCGGGGGCGGCGACGCGGTGGACGATCGGCGGCGGCGAGGGCATCGGCGCTGCCTTCCTAGCACCATCGGCGGGTGCGCGTCGCGTGCGGTCCCGTCGCGCCGCTGCGGATAGCCTCGATCGCGGCGCCGACGGGCAGATCGTGGCAGGCGCCGTGGGGCGAGCGCGGACGGGCAGCTCGCGGGTGGTGAGCGACTCAGGCGTCGACGAGGATCGCCTCGACCTCGGCGCCGACGGGCAGCTCGCGGGTCCCCGGCGGGATCACCAGGAGGGCGTTGTGGCCGGCGAGCGAGCGGAGCGAGCCGGAGCGCTGTTGCCCGAGGGGGCGGGCCTCGTCGCCGTCGACGCGGGCGCGGACGATGTGGGCGCGCCCGCCCGCGCCGGGGGCCGGGGCCGCGAGGGTGACCCGTCGCCTCGGCCTTCGCCAGCCGTCGGGGAGGCCGAGGAGGCGGGCCAGGAGCGGCCGCACCAGCATCTCGAAGGTCACGTAGGTGCTGGCGGGGTTGCCGGGGAGGGCGAAGACCCAGGCCTCGCCGAGGCGGCCGAAGGTCAGCGGCCGTCCGGGGCGGAGGTTGAGGCGGGTGAAGCGGGGCTGCAGGCCGAGGGTGGCGAGGGCGGCGGCGACGTGGTCGTGATCGCCGACCGAGATCCCGCCCGAGGTCAGGAGCACGTCGGCGCTGGCGAGCGCGCCGCGGAGCGCGTCGACGGTCGCGCCGAGCGAGTCGGCGACCGGCGGGCGCTCGTCGGCGGGGACCCCGAGCTCGCGGCAGAGGGCCGCGAGCATCATCCCGTTGGTGCTGATCACCTCGCCGGGGGCCGGGGTCGCGCCGATCGGCCGGAGCTCGTCGCCGGTGCAGAGGATCGCCACCCGCGGGCGGCGGTGGATCGGCGCGCTGGGGTGGCCCGCGGACGCCAGGAGGGCGAGCTCGCCGGGGCCCAGGCGGGCGCCGGCGTCGAGGAGGAGCGAGCCCTCGGCGACCTCGGAGCCGGCGGCGCGGACGAAGTGGCCGGGCCGCACGGGGCCGCTGCGCTGGCCGTCGACGACGATCTCCCCGGGCGCGTCGGGGTCGCGATCGACGTCCTCCTGGGCGACCACCGCGTCGGCGCCGGGCGGGAGGAGGGCGCCGGTGGCGATCCGGGTCGCCTCGCCGTCGCCGACGGGGGCGCGGGCCGGGTGGCCAGCGGCGCTCTCGTCGTGGGCGCGGAGGCGGGTGCGCGCGCCAGCGCGGAGCGAGCTCGCCCGCAGCGCCCAGCCGTCCATCATGCTGGTGTCGGCGAGCGGGAGGCGCCAGCGCGCGTGGAGGGGCGCGGCGAGGACCGCCCCGAGCGCCTCGCGGATCGGCGCGTCCTCGGCCGGCAGCGGCGCGGCGTCGGCGAGGACGCGGGCGAGCGCGTCGGCGAGGTCGAGGGCGGGCGGCGGCGAGGTCGGGGCGGCGGACATGGTGGCGATCTCAATGTCCATTCGGACATGTTCTTTGGGTCTCTCGATCGAGGGGCGCCGCGATCGAGGCGCGCCTCAGTCGGTCACCGAGGGGAGGGGATCGCCGGCGGGGGGCCGCGACGGCTTGCTCGCGCCTGCGCTCGAGCCCGAGCTCCTGGAGCTGCCGCCCGACTTCTTGGTCCCGCCACCGGTCGACTTCTTCGCGCTCGGCTTCTTCGACGAGCTCTTGCGCGACCAGCCGCGGGTCCCCGGGAGCTTGGTCGAGTCGGCGGTCGACGGCTCATCGGCGTCGGCCGGCGCGCCCTCACCGAGCTCGGGCGGCGGCTCGGCGGGGCTCTCCCCGGCCTCGGCGGCGCTGGTCGGCGGCGCGGCGATCACCGCGGCCGCGTCGACGGTCGAGGTCGGCTGGGGATCGGGCGCCTTGATCGTCCCCTTGGTCTTGCCGCTGGCGACGTAGACCACCAGCACCTCGCCCTTGGCCGGCTTGTGGCTGCGCGGGAGCCCGTTGATCCGGGCGATGTCCCCCTCGCTGAGGTCGAAGCGCTTGCCGATCTTGGCGAGGGTGTCGCCGCTCCGCGCCTTGTAGCCCCGGCGGACCAGGCCGCGGCGGGCGAGGGCGCGCTCCAGGTGCTCGGCCGAGCCGCGGATCACGTGGTCGACCTCGCCGGGCCCGTAGATCTTGACCTCGGCGGCGCCCGGGTTGAAGTCGGCGCCGACGATCACCTGGAGGATCTGCCCGGGCTGGATCCGCGCCTGAGGATCGAGATCGTTCCAGGCGACGATCGACTCCCAGGGGACCGAGAAGGCCTCGGCGAGCCCGCGCGGGGTGGTCGCCCGGGTCGCCTCGAAGAAGACCAGGCGCTCGCCCGGACGGAGGCTGACCGCCGGGACCGCGGCCAGCGGGCGCTCGCCCGGCGGCGGGGCCTTGGCGGCGCCGCCCTTGCGGGGGACCACGAGGACGACCTCGCGCGCGAGCTCGGCGTTGTCCTCGAGGCGGTTGAGCTTGCGGAGGTTGCCCTCGCTGATCCCGTGGGCGGCGGCGATCGACGCCGCGGTCTCGCCGTAGCGGACGGGGTAGCTCGTCAGGGTCGCGGCCTCGGAGACCAGGCGGCCCTGGCTCTGCTGGAGGAGCGCGCGCTTGGCCTTGGGCACCCGCACCGGCTGCTCGCCGGCGTCGGGGGCGGTGCGGCCGCGGACGTAGCGGGCGTTGAGCTCGGCGATCAGCTCGGGGTCCTCGCCGATCAGCGCGGCGACCGACGCGAGCGAGGTCGCCGCCGGGACCATCACCTCGGCCCACTCGACCGAGGGCAGCGCCTCGAGGTTCGCGGGGTCGACGGCGAAGGCCCGGCGGTTGCGGCCGACGACCGCGGCCGCGACGATCTTCGGGACGTAGAGCGTGGTCGCCTGCGGGAGGCCGCTCTCGATCTCGCAGAGCGCCCAGAAGTTGTTGGTGTTGTAGCGGCTGACGCTGGTGAGGACGAGGCCGTAGCCGCCGTTGTAGGCGGCGAGCGCCATCTCCCACGAGCCGAAGCGGGCGCGGAGATCCTTGAGGTAGGCGGCGGCCGCGTAGGTCGAGCGCTCGACGTCGAGGCGCTCGTCGATCCAAAACGAGCGCTCGAGCCCGTAGACCCGGCCGGTCCCCTCCATGAACTGCCACATGCCGGCGGCGCCGACCTTCGAGCGCCGCTGGGGGATGAAGCCGCTCTCGGCCATCGCCACGAAGACGAGGTCCTCGGGGACGCCGACCTCGCGGAGGATCGCCCGCAGGCGGCCCTCGTAGCGGCCCATCCGCCGGATCCAGCCGCGGATCAGCGCCTTGCCCTTGGGATCGTCGCGGAAGTAGCGGAGGTAGGTGATGGTCGCGTCCGACCAGCGGACGCTGAGCTCGGGGAGCTTCAGCTCGCGGAGCCAGGGCTCGGGCGGCGGGCGGTGGAGGGCCGCGGTCGGCGGCACCTCGCTCCGCTCGAATGCGGCCAGATCGGCGCGCGCGAGCGACTCGGGCTCGACCGGTCGGGGGACGTGGGCCTCATGGATCGTCGCGCCCTCGGGGCGGCCGCCGCGGACCTTGTCGCGGCCGCTCCAGGCGATCCGGAGCGGTCCGACGCTCTCCAGCGGCTCGCTGGACGCGGCCTCGGAGGGCGCCTGGGCCTCCTTGGGCGGCGTCTGAGCCCCAGCACGGCTTGCGCCGAGGAGGCAGAGGGTGAGCGCCACGCAGATCCCTGGGCGTGGCCTGCGCCTGGCGACGGCGGGCACTCGCATGCGCTCACGCTAGCAAAGGCGCGGCAAAGGGACTACCTTTCGGCCATGCTCATGGCCATCGCAATCGGCGGGATGGAGATCCTGATCATCATCGCCATCGTCCTCCTCGTCTTCGGCCCCTCCAAGCTGCCGCAGCTGGGTGAGAGCGTCGGCAAGATGCTCCGGGGCTTTCGCAAGGAGATGAAGGCGCTCGAGGAGGACAAGATCGCCGATCGTGAGCGGGAGAAGGAGAAGGGCGGGGAGATCGACGTCACCCCGGCCGATCGTTCGAGCTAGCCGCGGCGCCGCGTCGCCGCCAACGACGGAGGCCGTCGCCCTCGCGGGCGGCGGCCTCTCTTGCGTCCAGGGGTTGTCGTCCCCGCGGAGTCTTCCTCGGGGACCCTGGCGGGCTCACTTGCCGGGCTGGAGGAGCTTCAGCGGGTTGAGCTGGCCGGTCTTGACGAAGGTGATCGCCAGGACGATGAGGATGATGACGATGAGGATGCCCCAGACGAGGCCGGAGCCCTTGCCCTCCTCCTCGGCCGGCTTGTGGGGCTCGGCGGCCTTCTCGGGCGGCGGGGCCTTCTCGATGGCGGGCTCGGGCTCGGGGGCCTTCTCGATGGCGGGCTCGGGCTCGGGCGCAGCGGCGACGGGCTCGGGCTCGGGCGCAGCGGCGACGGGCTCAGGCTCGGCGACGGGCTCGGGCTCGGGCGCAGCGGCGACGGGCTCGGGCTCGGGCGCAGCGGCGACGGGCTCGGGCTCAGGCGCAGCGGCGACGGGCTCGGGCTCAGGCTGACGATCGTGCTCCTGCACCGCGGCCGCGAGGGAACCTGGCAGATCGGACAGGTTCGAACCGGAGAGGAGCGAGCTCGCAGGCGGCTCGGCCATCTTCGACGCGGGCTCGACGGGCTTGGCCGCGGCGGGCTGGACCTCGACGGGCTCGGGGGCGCTGACGACGGGCGTCGGGGCGGGCCGCGGGGCGGCGGCGGCGGTGGTCTTCGCGGCGACCGGCGGCGACGTCGGCACGCGAGCGGCGGGGCGAGGGGCCTCCACCGGCTTCGGCGGCGGCGGCTTGGGGAGGGCGTGCTGGGTCAGCTTGTGGCCCTCGGCGAGGGCCTGGTTGTAGTCGTCCTCGCTCCGGAAGCCATCAGCGAGGAGCATCTCCGGCTCGCGCAGCGACGGATCGTTCGCCGCCTCGAAGTCCAGGATGACGCGGTACTCGCAGTGCGGGCACTGCACCTGGACGAGCGGCGCGACCTGGTCGTCTGGGAGCTGGTACGGCTTGGTGCAGTTGGGGCAGGCGATGATCATTAGAAGTCGAGGCCCAGGGAGAGGGTGTACTGCTGCTGAAGACCGGAGGAGTCCTGGATCTTCATCCCGTTGAGCTCGCCGTCACGACCGCCGCCGGGGACGATCATGGCTTCGACGCCGAGGCGGAGGACGCTGAAGATGAAGCGGGCGCCGAGGAAGGGGCGATGGCGGAGGATCGCCCCGGCGTCCTTGAAGATGAACTCGTTCGGGCCGCTTGATCCCTCGAGGTACTCGTCGGTCCCCGGCGTGATGTCGAGGACGTGCGAGCGCGCGAGGATGAAGAGCGCCTGGTAGCCGATGTACGGCGTGATGTTGAAGGTCTTGCCGACGCCGAAGACGTGGGAGATCGAGATGTCACCCGACGCCGTCGTCATGTTCATGTCCGCGGAGCCGACGAGGCGGGAGAACGCGCCGCGGAGGGCGATCGACGGGATCGGCAGGTGGTGGAAGCCCTCGTGGAGGGCGACCTTGCCGTAGCCGCCGAAGGTCCACATCCGGCTGTCGAAGAGGTGGGTCGCGCCAGCGCCGACCTCGATGCCCGGCCAGAGGCCCTTGCGGCCCATGATCTGCATCGTCGACGCGGCCTTGTTGATCCCACGACCGTCAGTGGCGTCGGTCCAGAACTGGGCGCCCTTGCTGATCGTGTTGATGCTGAAGTCGCCGGACACCGCGAAGCCGCTGAGGCCGAGGGTGTCGGCGCTGTCGACCGGCTTGGGGGCCATCAATACGCCGAGCTCGGAGGCCACCGAGCGGAACGCAGCATCGTCGCCGACTGGCACCCCGCCCGAGACCGACCCGAGCCGAGAGAGGTTCAGATCGTAGGTACCCGCCATCGCCTCTTGCGACGACAGGCCGGCGGCCACTAGGGCAAACGAGAAGAGGAACCGTCTGGGCATGCGAAGCTCCGGAGATCAGCGGTCGGCGGAGCGTAGCTTGCGCCAGACTTGCGTGTCAAGGTTCGCGCTCTGGGCTGGAAGTGGCGAAGAGGCCGGGTTAAAGGCGCACAAAAGCCCTTTCCAGGGTGCTACTGGGGGGCCACGGAGGGTCGCCTCTGCGCCCTTGCGGCGGGGTCTCGGTCGGCGCGCGGGGGCGCGGGGGAGGGGGATCCCAGGCGATCTGCGGCGGCGCGTCGACGCGCACCTTTGGCGCCGTGACGCGGTGAGATCACCGAGTGGGAGGCGCGCGGGGCCGGCCGGTGGCCGCGGCGATGGTCGCTTGTGCAACGTTTTTCGGGGCGGGGGGCGCCCCGGGTGCGCGTCTCGATTGACCGTCTGCGGGGGCCGCTGCTAGCTTGCGCCGGCCCAGCGCGCCGATGCCGAGCCCAGCCGAGTCGCCTCTGCGACCCCGAACGACCGGAGAGCGTCTGCGTGGCGGTCTCCTCCTCCTCCTCTGGTTGCTGGTCGGGGCGAGTGCGCTCTATGCGGTAGACGATCCCCTCGCCCAAAAAGTGGCGATCGTCGGGCCGATCGCCCTGGCGATCCTCTTGGGGCGCTGGCTCCTCAGCGGGGTGCTCGGCTACGAGAGCCTGGTCGGCCTCCGGATCATCCGGCGCGAAGCCGTCCCCCGCCGGGCGCGCCTCGCCTTCCTCGCCTGCGTCCTGGTCGTCGTCTTCGGCCTCGCCGCCCTCACCCTCGGCTACCAGAGCCTGGCCCTGGTGATCGCGGTGGCGATCGCCGCCTTCCTCGGCGTCCTCCTCTTCCTGGTCCAGTACGCGTCGATCTTCGGGACCACCAGCATCATCGGCGTGGTCCTCGGGGTGGCCGCGCTGATCGTCGTCCAGTCGGTCGCCACCGGCTTCCAGCACGAGTTCGAGCGCCGGGTGCTCGGGGTCTACGCCCACATCAACGTCACCCGCACCTTCGGGATGGCCGAGTACCGCCGCTTTGAGCGCTACCTCCGGGATCTCCCCGGGGTCCAGGGGGCGAGCCCCTTCGTCTACTACGCGATGATGCTCGCCCCCTACGACCCGACCGGCAGCCGGACCGATGAGCTGCGGCTGGCGAGCGTCCTGGTCAAGGGGATCGAGCCGGAGAACGCGGCCGAGGTGATCGATCTCCCGGCCCACCTCGAGCGCGGGAGCGGGCGAGCGATCCCCCTCGACGCGCTGGTCTCCGACTTCGAGCTGATGCCGGTGCGCGATCGCGACGACGATCAGCTCCCGGAGGTGATCGCCGAGACCCCCGATCCCCGGGGCCCGGGCTGGTACGAGGCCGCGATCGAGCGCTACGACGCGCTCCCGGCCTACCGCAAGCGGGTGACCGCGGCCGACTTCGACGGCGACGACGAGGACGACGAGTGGCCGGAGGTCGAGGTCCCCGAGGGCGAGAGCCGCTTCGACGCGAGCGCGCTGCCGACCGTCTTTGTCGGCGCGACCTTGTCGCGCGACCTCGGCCTCGACGAGGGATCGCTGGTGATGGTCGTCGATCCAGGGTCGACCTTCGATCACTCGGAGGAGCCGCAGTTCCAGTACTACCGGGTCGCCGGGGTCTTCCAGGCCGGCTTCCAGGAGTACGACTCGCGGCTGATCTACGTCCACATCAAGGAGCTCCAGCGCTTCAAGTACCGGGGCAAGGACATCGTCTCGGGGATCGATCTCCGGCTCACCAAGCCCGACCTCGCGCCCCAGGTCGGCGCGGCGATCCGGGCGGTGCTGCCGGGGCGCGAGTACTCGGTGCTCGAGTGGCACCTCCTCAACGAGAAGCTCTTCCAGTCGATCCGCTTCCAGAAGAACATCATCACCGTGATCCTGTCGCTGGTGATCACGGTGGCGACCTTCAACGTCCTCTCGGCGCTCTGGACGATGGTCGTGCGGCGGAACGCCGAGGTCGCGATCCTGATGTCGATGGGGGCGACCGGCCCGCAGATCGCCCGGATCTTCCAGGTCACCGGGATGATCATCGGCCTCGCGGGCTCGCTCGCCGGGGTCTTGTTCGGGCTCGTGCTCTGCTGGCTGGTCGAGCTCTACGGCTACACCCTCGACCCCGAGGTCTACTTCATCGAGGAGCTGCCGGTCGAGATCAGCCTGAGCCAGATCGTCTGGATCCTCGGGATGACCCTGGCGATCTGCTTCGTCGCCACCCTGCCGCCCTCGCTCCGCGCCGCCCGCTTGCGGCCGGTCGAGGGGCTGCGCTACGAGTGAGCCGATGAGCCGAGGGGGGCGGAGCCAGCGATCTCGCCTGGCGCTGGTGACCCTGGTCGCCAGCCGCTTCCTCCTCCGCGAGACCCGGGCGAGCGCGACGACGCTGCGGGTGCTCTACGGCGCGCTCGCGGTGACGGCGATCGCGGTGATCGCCACCCTCGCGGGGGTCGGCGCGCTCGCGGTCCCGGTGATCGCGGTCCTCGCCTCGCTGGTCGCGCTCGGGATGGTCTGCGTGCGGACGCTGATGCCGGCGGTCGCGGTCGCGGTCTTCGGGATGGCGCTCGGCTGCGCGGCCCTGACGACGGTGCTCGCGGTCACCTCGGGCTTCGAGGACGAGCTGACGATCCGCCTCACGCGGATGAACGGGCACGTCCTCCTGACCAAGTACGGCCTCGGCTTCACCGAGTACCCCGAGCTCAGCGCGCGCTGGCGGCGGGACCCGCGGGTGGTCGCGGCCTCGCCCTTCGCCTTCGCGATGGCCGCGCTGGTGCCGGTGCGCGAGCAGGAGGCCGAGGCCGACGCGCCGCCGGGGCAGGGCCCGGCGATCGTCGTCGCCAAGGGGATCGACCCGGAGGCGGCGGCGGGGATGGCCGGGCTCCGGGCGCTGATGCGCTCCGGCGATCTCGCCGCGCTGCGCCCCGGCGACACCCACTACCTCCCGGGGATCGCCCTCGGCCACCGCCTCGCCGCCCGCCTCAAGGTCGTCCCCGGCGATCGGGTCTCGCTGGTGCTGCCGGCCGAGCTCGACGGCACCCAGGACGCGGTGACCCGGCCGCCCCGGCACGCGACCTTCGAGCTCCTCGATCTGATCGACACGGGGGTCACCGAGCTCGACACCGGCCTCGCGCTGGTCCACCTCAGCGCCGGTCAGGCGCTCTTCTTCGCCAAGGCGCGGGTGACCGGGATCGAGTTCGAGCTCGACGACCCCGACGACGCGCCGGCCTTCGCACATGACCTTGAGGCCAGCTTGCCCTCGGCGTTCCGGGCGACGAGCTGGCAGCAGCAGAGCGACGAGTCCCTCCAGGGGCTCCGGCAGATCCGCGGGGTGATCTCGCTGATCATCGGCCTCCTCGAGGTGGTCGCGGCGACCGCCCTGGTGGCGAGCTTGCTCCTCTTGATCCGCCGCAAGCAGGGGGCGATCGCCGCGCTGATGTCACTGGGCTCGGAGGCCCGCCTGATCTTCTGGGTCTTCGAGGCGATCGGCGGCCTCGCGGGGATCGTCGGCGCGCTCCTCGGGGTCGCGCTCGGGGCGTCCTACGCCGGGCTCATCGCCGCCTTCCGCTACCCGCTCCAGGACGACGTCTACCCGATCGATCACCTGCCGGTTTCGCTCGGCTTCTGGGATCTCCTGGGGCCGGCGATCGCCGCGGTGACGATCTGCGCGTTGGTCAGCGGCCCGGTCGCGGTCGCGGCCGCGAAGGTGCCGGTGCTCCGCGGGCTCGGGCGGGGCTAGTCGGGGTCGCGCTTGGTGCCCCGGAGGGCGTCCAGGATCGCTTGATAGCGGGCGATGGTCGCCTTCTCCGCCGCCGAGAGGGCGTCGCGGGCTGCGGAGGGGAGGTGAGTGATTCGTTCGAGCTCCTCGACGAGGCGCCGAAGATCGCCCCGCGAGATCCTCCGTCGGTGGGGAGGGCGCGCGCTCCCGGTCGGGTCGTCGACGACGAGGTCGCGCAGCGATCGCAGCACGTCATCACCGAGGGTCAGCGGCTCCGCTCCCAGCGCTCGGGTGTTCGCCGCGAGGACACAGGTCACGCTCGCCTCGCCCAGCGCGAATTCTGGGGGCGGCGCCCCGTGCTCGCGGATCACCCGCTGGATCGTCGGGATCCCCTGGCCCTCGGCCTGGGCGAGCTGGAGCTTGTTGAAGAAGAACGCGAGGGTCTGGTTGCGCCAGAAGGGCGACGCGCGGCCGGCGAGGAAGGCCTCGCGGTCGACCGCCGAGGGGAGCGATCCGGGCGAGATGATCTCGATGCGGTCGACGAAGACCGTGACCCGGACCGGCTCGCGGCGCTCGTAGTCGCGGTGGACGAGGGCGTTGACCACCGCCTCCTGGATCGCCTTCGCCGGGTACTTGGCGAGGTTCGGGGTCGGCGCGTCCTTGTCGAAGATCGTCTGGGTCTCGGGGCGGAGGAGATCGAGGAGGCGGGTGGTCTGGGCGACGAGATCGCCGGTGATCTCATGGCGCTCGGCGGTCGGCTCGCTGCGGTCGACCCCCGGGTAGCGGGAGAGGAGCGCGTAGGCGCCGTCGAAGAAGCGCTCGGGCTCGCGGCCGAAGAGGAGGAGCGCGAAGTTGCGGGGGCGGAGCGCGCCGCTCAGCGGCTCTTCAACCGTGAGGGGAGGGACCATCGCGTGCAGGCGCGAGCGCGGCGAGAGGTAGTCGTCGACGCTACGCGAGCGATCCCAGAGCCCCATGCGCTGGAGGTACTCGCGGAGGACCAGGAGATCGATGTCGTCGACGCCCGCCTCCGGGTTCGGGCGGCGATCCCAGGGCTCGAGCACCTGCTTGCGGACCATGAGCTCCCGGAGGAGGCCGTTGCGGGCCTCGACGGTGTCGCGGCCCGCGCGGATGTAGTAGGTGCTCGCGTCCTTGCCGCTCGCCCTGAACGTGTGTGCGGAGCCCGTTCGCGGGATGATGAAGACCAGGATTCGCCGCTCGGGGTCGTCTGCGGGCTGCTCGTCCGTCAGGGGGACGAGCGGCGGATCGACCTTGTCCCGACAGGCGGTCATCACCCGGCCCTCGATCTCCTTGAAGCGGGCCGCGCTGAGGCCGGGGCGGAGCATCTTCTGGAAGCCGTGCTCGTCGCGGGACTCGGCGGCGCCACAGACCACGTAGCCGCCGCCGAGGTTGGCGTAGTCGTTGGCGAAGGCGACGATCGTCCGGACGACGTCGGAGACGTCGGCGACGTTCTCCTTCCACTCGACCTGCTCGCTCTCGCGGGCGGCCAGGGCGTTCAGATCGATCCGGTGCATCGTCTCGAGTTCGAGCGGACGCTACCACCGATCTCGGGCAGAGCGCCCGTCTGCGCCTCAATTCTTGTGGGCGCAGGAGGAGGAGTGGGCGTGGTCGTCCGCCTCCGCGACCGCGGGCGGATCGGCGACGGGGGCGTCGGAGGGCAGCGGACCGCTGCCGGCGGCGGTGCCGCGGCGGCCTCAGCCCCCGGCGGCGGCGGGCTCGAGCTCGAGCATCTTCTTGCGGGCGACCGTCTCCGAGAACTCCGAGCAGCAGTCCATGCGGATGTAGGTCGACCACTCGTCGAGCGCGTGCTTGTTGTCGCCCTTGGCCTCGTAGACGAAGGCGGCGCCGGCGTGGGCCATCTTGTCGTCGGGGTTCTCGATCTGGGCCTTCATGTAGGTGTTGAGGGCCTCGTCGAGGTTGCCCTGCTCGCGCAGCGCGTCACCCAGCTCGGTGAGGACGAAGCGGGCCTTGCGATCGACCTCGGCGACCTCCCGGAGGACGGCCTCGGCCTCGGCGAACTTCTTCGACTTGTTGAGGTTCTCGCCCTGCTTGAGGCCGTAGTCGCCGTTCGACTTGTCGAGCTTGAAGGCCTCGCCGTAGGCGGCGGCGGCCCCCGCGGGGTTCTTCTGCGAGACGTGGACCGCGCCGAGGGCGGCGTGGAACTCGGCGTCGTCGCCCTTGCCGGCGATCGCCTTCTCGAGGAGCTCGCGGGCCTTGTCGTAGTTCGACTCCTCGTACATCACCCGGCCCATGCCGTAGAGCGCGTCCGGGTTGTTCGGCTCGCCGTCGAGGACGTTCTGGTAGAGGATCTTGGCGTCCGCGACCTTGCCGTCGCGGAGGCGGATCCGGGCGTTGTCGAGGTCGCGCTTGCGCTTGGCGGCGACCTCGGCCGGGTCGACCTCCGGCTCGCTCTTGCAGGCGCTCGCGGTGAACGCGAGCAGGATCGCCAACAGGTAGGGACGTAGAGCCACAGGATCCTCCAATGGCCTGGGTATCACGAGCGCCTGGAGAATTCCACGGCGGAGGCGGCCGCGGAGGTCCGCTGCCGCCGCGGGGGGGAACCTGGTAGGCTCCGGGCCGTGAGCGAGCGGCGAGGGCAGCGCCCGGGGGCGCCGGAGCCGGGGGCGATCATGACCCGCCCCCGCGAGGCGGCGCGCGAGGAGGCCGAGGACGACGGGATTTCGTCGATCCTCCGGCGCTCGCTCAAGGAGGCGATCGCCCGCTGGGCGGTCCGCAGCCGCGCGCCGCGGCCGAGCTGGCTCCGCCCCCAGGACGAGGCCCTCCACCCCTGGGACGGCCGCCGGCACTACGCCGAGGACTACACCTTTGTCGGGGTCCTCCGCGAGCTCGCCGTCGTCGTCCGCCTGGAGTGGCTGCCGGGGCGCGAGAGCCACCGCCTCTGGGTGATCGTCTTTGAGGAGGACGGGGTCTACGCGCTCCCGGGGAGCGGGCAGCAGATCGTCCGGGGCGCCGGCGGCGGCCTCTGGCGGGTCGGCGGCCTGACGATCGACTGCGACGAGCCCTTCGCCCGCTGGACGATCGGCTACCGCGGCAAGCTCGATCGCCGGGGCGCCGACGGCCGCCCGCGGATCGAGGACGGCGCCGACGCGCCCGCGCTCGTCCGCGAGGAGTGCCGGATCGACCTGACCTTCCTCGCCGAGGAGCAGCCCTTCGTCCCCGGCACCGACGACGACGCCGACCTCCTCTCCCGCCACCTCGGCGACGCGAGCTGGGACGCCCGCCTCCTCCGGGGCCTGCGGCGGCGGCAGAGCCGGAGCTACGTCCAGGTCGGCGAGCTCGCGGGGACGATCGCGATCGGCGAGCGCCTCCTGGCGATCGACGCGGCCGCGCTGCGGATGCACAGCTGGGGCGTGCGCGACTGGGGCGGGAGCGATCGCGCGCTCCACTGCTTCATCGCCGAGGGCAAGCGGCCGCGCCTCTGGGTCCACCGCGCGCGCTTCCCCTGGCTCACCCTCGAGGGGGGCTTCGTCGTCGGCCCCCAGGGGCTCGAGCCGGTCCGCGATCTCGGGGTGACGGTCGAGCGGCGACCCGCCGGGGCGCCGCGGCGGGTGGGCCTCGATCTCGAGACCAGCGACGCCCACGGGGTCGCGGTCGAGGGCGAGGCGATCTCCGAGCTCTCCCTCGACATGGACGGGCGCGGGCGCCTCGAGCTCGCGTTCATCCGGGTCGGCAAGGAGGGGGCTGGGATCTGGGTCGGTCAGCGGCGGACCTTGCCGCGGCCGGACGATCGCTCCTCCGGCTAGTCGCGCGCTCGTCTGCGCGGCGGAGCAGAGCGCGGGCGCGGCCTGCGGAGGCGGCCCCGAAAGCGCCGAATTCCCGCCCCTACGGCCATCTGCGGCCCTTCACGCCCGGCCATGGACAGGCGACGCGGCGATCGCATAGCTTGCCGGCCGATGACCGCCGCCGATCTCCCGCCGACCCTCGGTCTCCGCCACCTCGCGCTCTGGGTCCCGAGCGCGCGCTTTGACGCGACCGTCGCCTTCTACCGCGAGGGCATGGGGATGGCCGTCGACTGGCAGCCCGATCCCGACAACGTCTACCTCAGCTCGGGCGCCGACAACCTGGCGATCCACCGGGCCGCCCCCGAGCGGGCGGTCGATCAGGCGACCTCGCCGCTCGATCACCTCGGCTTCTGCGTGCCCTCGGCCGCCGACGTCGAGCGCTGGCATGCGCGGCTCAGCGGCGGCGCCGAGCGCTGGGGGCTCGAGTCGGTGGGGGCGCCCCGTCGCCACCGCGACGACTCGACCTCGTTCTACTTCCGCGATCCGGCGGGGCACCTCGTCCAGATCATCCACATCCCGTCGCTCCGCCCGTAGCGTCCGGTCGCGACGAAGGGGCCGCGCGGGCCCCTTCGTTCGGAGGATCGAGCGGGAGCTCAGGGGCAGGCGATGTCGCCGTCGAGGCAGGCCGTGCAGACCTCGTCCTCGCAGTAGACGACGATCTTGATCGACTCGCCGCGTCCGGGCGGGCCCGCGAGCATGACCTCGGAGGGGGTGCCGACCGTCCCGCCCATCGCGTCCTGGGGGGTGACCTGGACGAGCGCGACCTGGGTGCCGTCGAGGGTCCGCAACGGGTCCTGGACGACGTGGAAGGGCGACTCGTCGGGGTCGCTGTCGCAGGCGAGGGGCTCGGCGGAGAGGAGCTCGGTGATCCCGTCGGCGGTGAAGGCCGAGACCTGGAATTGCTTGGTGTCGACGCCGCCGCACTGGACCTGGGCGCCGCCCTTGCTGAGATCCCAGCGGATCAGGACGCGGGCGGGGGTCGGGGTGAGCTTGACGACGTCGGTGGTCACCGACTGGCCCTCGAGGGCCTCGACGGTGTGGAGGCTGGTCGGGCCGAGGTTGTCGAAGACGGTGACGCCGGTCGACGAGATCGCCGAGACCGTGATGTCGTAGTTGCCGGGGTTGACCCCGGTGAAGGTGACCGAGCCGTCGGTGCAGGGGGCGTCACCCGAATACATGACCGGCTGATCGCTGCCCTCCTCGGTGATCTCGGTGAGGACCATCGACACGGTCGCGACGTCGGCGCTCTCGCAGGTCACGCTCGCGGCGCCGATGCTGAAGGGGATCTCGAGGTTGCCGGGGTCGACGGAGCAGCCGACGACCAGCGCGGCGAGGGGGAGGGTGGCGAGGAGACGCAGGGTAGAGGTACGCATGGCAGCAGGGGCTCCTGATTGGTTCGAGCGGCGAAGCCGGGGCGAAGGAGACGCCCGGTCGGGGCGCCATCTTCACGAGCCGCCCCTTTGATAGCCGAGGGACGCGCGGCCGGGCAAATCTCGCTCATTTCGCGGAGGCCGGGTGATCCCGGTCACGGGCGGGCCCGCGCCCTGGCGTGCCGGAGCGCTCAGCCGCCCGCGGACGCGCTGCTCGAGCTGGAGCCGGCCTCCGGGCAGCCGTCCTCGCCGGGCGGGTCGGCGACGCAGCCGTGGTTGTCGGCGACGCAGGGCGAGCAGAAGGGGGTTCCGGTGGTGTTGACCGAGCACCAGGCGTCGGCGTCCTCGGCCTTGTGGAGGCAGTGATCGGGGTTGATGTCGCGGCAGGCGCCGAGGGCCCCGCCAGCGAGCGCGGCCGCGGCCAGGAGCCAGGGCCGCACGCTCACGTCGGCCCCCCGGCGCCGAGGCGGGCGAGGGCGGCCGCGCGCCGCCGCTGCTTGTTGGTCGCCCGGGCCGCGGTCAGGACCATCAGGATCGCGGTGGTCGTCAGGCCGATCCCGAGGGCCATCACCATCGTGCCGACCGGCCGGTTCGAGCGGATGTAGGCGGGCTCGTCGGCGATCACCCGGTCGGGCGTGAGGAGGAGGGCGGCCGCGCCGGTGATCGCCGCGAGGCCGACGCCGCCGGTGATCAGGCCGACCGTCGTCAGGCGCTCGCATGCCGGGACCAGGCGGCCGCAGCCGATGTAGACCGCGTCGTCGATCGGCAACGGCGTCGCGTCCGGCGGCGGAGAGGGCGGCGACGCCGGCTCCTCACGCTTGATGTCCTCCTGGACATGTCTCTCCGGGATGGTTGAGGCGGTCGCCGGGGGGGCGGCCCTCCCCGCGACCTCGAGGCCGGCGAGCTCGGGGTCGAGGGCCCGCGCCTGGGGCTCGATCGGCGCCGCCGCGAGGGCGACGCTGAGGAGGAGCGGCGCGGGCAGGCCGGGCATCGGCGCTCGTCGTCAGCCGGGGGTCGCGCTGAGGCTGGCGATGTCGGCGATCGGCTGGACCACCGCCCGGACCATCCCCCGCATCACCGGCTCGCGCTGGATCACGTCGGCCAGCGGCGGGCTGTAGGTGTAGTAGAAGCGGACGAGGTCGCGGCCGGTCGGCGAGATCTTGAGGAAGGCGTCGCGGAAGTGGCGGAGGGCGCCGACCTCGGCGATCCACGGGGCGCCGTAGGCCGCGGTGGCGAGGAAGCAGAAGCCGTCGACCTGCTGGAACTTCTGCGACTCGGTGGTGATGTCGTCGGTGACCAGGGGCGAGCGGCTGGCGCAGCGATCCTCGTAGAGGACCGCGAAGTGGTAGGTGTAGTTGCCCCAGAGCTGATCGATCTCGATGCTCGTCGGCTCGCCCGGGATCGCGAGATCGGCCGGGAAGGAGCGCTCGATCGCCGAGCCGATGTTGGTCTCGTCGATCGGCATGTCGCCGTTGATGTAGAAGATCCGGATCCGCGAGAGCTCGGGGTCGCCCGCGCCGACCGCGTCCGCCGGGATCGTGAAGGTCGCCTTCACCTTGTCGAAGGAGACGCCCTCGAGCGTGAAGTCGGTGACCTGCGGGAGCGTGCGCGGGGTGCAGGAGCTCCAGCCGGTGTCGCTGCCGCCCGAGTCGGTGCCGTCGGTGCCGCCGGAGTCGGAGTCGGTGTCGGAGTCGGAGTCGGTGCTCGTGCCGGAGCCGGTGCCCGAGCCGGCGCCGTGGCTGTAGACCCCGAAGCGGAAGGTCTCGCCGTTGAGGGTGTAGAGCTTGAGGCGGTCGGCGCCGCTGCCGTTGGCGCCGCTGATCGTCGCGTCCGGCGGGTGGAGCTCGCCGCTCGCCCCGTTCCAGTCGCTGTAGCCGGCGTAGGCGCTGGTGCCGTTGAAGGCGGCCTTCGTCGGATCGAAGGTGACCTTGTAGACCACCGAGGGCTGGCCGAGGTACTCGACGCCGTAGCCCGGGAGGCGGGGGTCGACGTAGTGGTCGGCCTTGCGGTCGAAGTCGAAGCTCGAGTTCTCGTCGTGCTCGAGGCTCGCCTCGATATAGGCGGTGAGCGGCCCGCGGGCGACGACGTCGGCGGGCAGGAGGGCGGTGGTGAATTCCGCCTGATCGCCGACCGGGGTCGCGGCGGTGAAGGCGTCGAGGTCGTTGAGCTCGGCGAGCTTCTTGGCGTCCTCGGAGTCGTCGCCGTCCTCGAACATGATGAGGTCGTTGCGCGGCGGGTAGGGCGAGGTCTCGCCGGGGACGAACTTGCCCTTGTCGGACTGGAAGACCTGCGGCGACGGGCAGGTCATCGTGTCGACCGAGATCGTCGCGTTCTCGTCCGGGGTGAGCGGGCGGCAGAAGTAGCCCTCGGGGGACGACGAGTTCTCGTGCCAGCCGAGGGACTCGAGGTCGGCGGGGTCGTCGTCGAAGAAGGTGATCTTCGGGTACGCCTTGCCGTGGCGGTGGGCCCAGATCGGCAGGACGCTGACCCGCGGGCCGTAGGGGGCGCGCCAGCTCGAGACGAAGTCCCAGCGCCCGGGGCGGTTGCCGATCCCGAGCTTGCCGGTCGCCTGGGTGATGTAGACGTGGTCGACGAACTTGCCGTCGGCGTCCTCGAGCCAGATCGCGATCTGCAGGTTGGGGACCGGTTTGAAGTGGAACTCGACCAGGACCTCGTCGTCGAGGCCGGCGGCGGCGGCTTCGGGGGCGGCGACAAGAGCGAACGCGAGGGCGCCCGCGAGCGCGCCGGCCCCGAGGAGGCGAGACTTAAGGGAGGCCAACACAGCCGAGGAGTATACACTCCGGAGCGGCGTCGGCCCGGCCGCGAGAGCGGGTTCGGGGGACCCGAGGAGCGGCTCCAGGGTGCGACCAGGAGGGCGATTGGCGGCGAACGGCGGCGAACGAGGGGCTCCTTTGGGGGGGCGGTGGCGGCGCGTCTGCGCCCTCGCTGCGGGCCTCGCGCTGGGTGCCTGCGCACAATCTTCGGGCGGCGGCGGCGGGAGGCGGGCCGAGCCCGCGCCAGCCGTCGGCGGGCCGCCGCCGAGCGGCGGGCTCAGCGTGCCGCCGCTGGACGGCGAGTGGACCCCGCCGATGCGGGTCGCCGGCGACGTCGACGCGCTCGCGGCCGCGCTCGCGGGCCAGCGCTGGAGCGTCGTCGTCGGCCCCCGCCTCGGCGAGCCCGGGCGCGCCGCCGTCAGCGATCTGGTCGCGCGCCTGAGCGGCGAAGCGGCGCTCGAGGTCGAGCGCGGGGCCCTGGGCGCGGCCCTCCACGGCGCCCCCTCGCTCGTCGATCGCCAGGTCGGCGCGAGCGGGCGGCCGATCTACGGGGGCGCGGGCCTGACGATTGACCCGGTGTGGCGGGCCGAGCATCCGGGGGCGACGCTGGTGATCGACGAGGCGCCGGTCGACCTCGCCGAGTGGGGGGCGCTGCCGGCCTTCGCGGTCGGCACCTGCGAGCCGCCGCTGCGGGCGCTGGCCGACGCCCAGGAGGCCTCGCTCGCGGAGGTCGGGCCCTTCCTCGATCGGGTCGACGCGGCGCTCTGGCGGGCCTTTCGGGCGCAGCTCGACGCCCACATGCCGGCCCTCCAGGCGGCGCTGACGGTCGACGCCGAGCCCCGGCCGCGGAGCGCCTTCGCCGACGGCGTGACCTACGAGGCCCACCGCTGCGGCCACGCCTACTGGCGCTATCTCCAGGCCTACGCCGCCTGCGGCCCGTCGCCGGCGACCTGCCCGGTGGCCCCGCGGATCGTCCTCTCGGGCGGCGCGCGGATCGGCCTGGCGGAGCCGACGATCTTCGTCCCCGAGGGCTGCCCGGGGCTCCTCGGGCGCGACTACGTCGACGAGCTCCGCGGCCTCGGGCGGGCGGCCGTCGCCGCGACGACGCCGGGCCTGAGCCCGGAGTGGTCGGTGCTCGCTGATCGCCTCGGCATGATCGGTGAGATCTATGCTGCCCTCGAGGACATCTGCGTCCCGCGGCGGCGTCGCTTCGCCGACGCCGATCTCGAGGAGGCGCGGCGGCGCCTCGGAGCCCTCGGCGAGGCGCTCGCGGCCGCCGATCTCCGGGCCCGCGGCGGCTGGGTGAGCGACGAGGCGACGATCCACGTCCCGGGGATCGGCGCCCTCCGCCAGCTCGGCCGCTACGACGCGGGCCGCGGCTCGCTCAACCAGGAGATCCGGGCGAGCGCCCGCGGCCTCCGCGAGTGGGTGCTCCGCCGGGCCTACTGCCGCCAGGTCCCCGGCGAGGCGCCGCTGGCGGTGGTCGCGGTGGGGGCCGGCGGGGCGCCGATCGGCTTCGTCGGCCTCTTCTTCGAGGAGGAGCTCTTCTGCGGCGAGCTCGGGCCCTTGACGGGCCGCGGCGGCGCCGCGGAGGCGCCCGCGCTCGGCGAGGCCGAGGCCGAGGCCGCGCCGGCGGGCTGAGGGGATCCCGCGGTTGCGGCGGCGGTCGGGTCCGTGGCAGCGTGCCGGCGATGGCGAGCGCGTTGATCCGGGGGCAGGCGACGGTCGAGGGGACGGCGGCGGCGACCCGGCGCTTCGGGGCCGCCCGCCGGCTCGGCCGCAGCGAGCTCCAGGTCGCGCCGATCGGCTTCGGCGGCTACCGGATCCACGTCGACTCGCCGCTCCACCGCCAGGCGCTCGAGGAGGCGCTGCGGGCCGGGATCAACCTGATCGACACGAGCTCGACCTACACCGACGGCGGCTCTGAGCGGCTGATCGGCGAGGTCGTGGCGACCCTGGTCGCCCAGGAGGTGATCCGGCGGAGCGAGGTGGTCGTGGTCACCAAGATCGGCTTCCTCCAGGGGACCAACCTCGCGCGGGTGCAGGCCGAGGGGGCGCCGCCCGAGCTCGTCGAGTACCAGCCGCAGTGTTGGCATTGCCTCCACCCCGACTTCCTCCAGGCCGAGCTCCAGCGCTGCCGCGAGCGCCTCGGCCTCGAGACGATCGACGTCCTCCTCCTCCACAACCCGGAGTACTTCCTCATCGATCGCCGCAACCGCGCCGGCGAGGTGAGCGACGAGGATCGCCGGGCGCTCCTCGGGCGGATCGGCGCGGCCTTCCGCTTCCTCGAGGGGGAGGTCGCCCGCGGGACGATCGCCGCCTACGGGGTCTCGTCGAACACCCTCGGCGGCGCCGAGGAGGATCCGGACTTCGTGTCGCTCGCCCGCCTGGTCGAGCTCGCCCGCGAGGTCGCTGGTGAAGACCACCACTTCGCGGTCGTCGAGCTCCCGCTCAACCTCTACGAGAGCGGCCCGCTGCGGCGGCGGCAGGCGACCCGCGAGGGCCCGCGGAGCGCGATCGAGGTCGCCGCGCTCGCCGATCTCGGGGTCTTGACCAACCGCCCGCTCAGCGCCTTCATCGACCGCGACGGCGAGCCGCGGATGGTCCGCCTCGTCGACGTCGGGGCCCGCGTCGGCGCCCGCTCGCAGGATCCGGCGCCGCTCCTCCGGGCGGTCTGTGAGCTCGAGGTGCGCTGGCGCGAGGGCCTCGGCCGCGAGCTCGCCGAGAGCCGGGGGGACGAGCGCTTCGGTGAGCTCTTCCGCTGGGGGCTCGAGCTGACCCGCGGGCTGCCGACGATCCGCGACCTCGGCCACTGGATGCAGCTCCGCAACGGGGTGATCGCCACCCACATGGGGCAGCTCGGGGGGATCCTCCTCGGCACCCTCGAGGGGCCCGAGCTCGGCCGCTTCCGGGCCTTCTGGGACGAGTACGGCGCCTGCCTCGGGGCCGCGCTCGACGGGATCGAGGACGGCTTCCGGGCGCGCGCGCAGGCGGTCGTCGACATGATCGGCGATCGCCTGGCGCCGGCGCTGGCGCCCGCGCACCAGGGGCTGAGCCTGAGCCAGCGGGCGGTGCTCACCCTCCTGGCGGCGCCGATCGCCTGCGTGCTCGTCGGCATGCGGCGGCCGGCCTACGTCCACGAGATGGTCGAGCTCGCGCCGGCGATCGCCGGCCTGGCGATCACCGACGACCGGCCGCCGACGATCGATCTGCGGGCGGCGATCGAGGCCTTCGCGCCGGCGGCGGCGCTCCACTGAGGGGCAGCGGCTGGCGTCGCATTACCTGTCCATTCGGACAGGTTTATCCCGCGGGCCTACGGGGGCCCGGTCGACGCGGGGCTCGCGCGGAGGCGCCCCCTGGAATTTTTTCTCGGGGCGAGGGAACCCCGGCGAGCGCCCGCCGTGGAACAGGTCCAGGAAGCCACCCATGACGATCCGAGACCTGCACCCGATCACCCGCGCCTTCACCCTCGCCGCCGCCGCGGCGCTCTCGATCACCGCCTGCGACGCCGAGGAGCCCGAGGCCGCGCTCGAGCGCGACGAGGCCGTCGAGATCGTCGACGAGGACGCCCCCGAGCTCGCGGCGGCGCCCAAGGAGGCTGCGCCGGCGTCGGAGGACGCGCCGGTGAGCGACGCCGTCAAGGCGGAGTTCAAGGGCGAGCTCGATCCCGAGATCATCCGCCGGATCGTCCGGGCGCATATCAACGAGATCCGCCACTGCTACAACCAGGGCCTGGTCGACGATCCGACCCTCGCCGGCCGGGTGGTGATCGCCTTCACCATCGATCCCGAGGGCAAGGTCGCCGAGGCGGCGGCCGACGAGGTGACGATCTCGCCGGAGGTCGCGGAGTGCAGCCGGGTCGCGGTCCAGCGCTGGCTCTTCCCGAAGCCGCGGGGCGGCGGCTCGGTGAGCGTCCGCTACCCCTTCGTCCTCGAGCCGGGCTAGCGCCCCGCGAGCGCCGCGGCCCTTCTGCTGCCGGCGCCGCGCGCCTATGCTGCGCCTCGTGTCACGCCGCGTCGTCCTGATCACCGGAGCGTCCACGGGCATCGGCGCCGCCGCGGCGCTCGCCCTCGCCGAGGCCGGCTTTGAGGTCCTCGCCGGCGTCCGCGACGAGGGGGCGGGCGAGCGCCTGCGGGCGGCGGCCGCGGACGGGGCGATCACGCCGATCCGCCTCGACGTCACCGCGCCCGCGGAGATCGCCGCCGCGCGGGCGCAGGTCGAGGCTCGCTGCGGCGAGCGAGGCCTCTGGGGGCTGGTCAACAACGCGGGGATCGCGGTGGCCGGGCCCCTCGAATTTCTGCCGGTCGAAGATCTCCGGCGCCAGCTCGAGGTCAACGTCGTCGCCCAGGTCGCGGTCACCCAGGCGTTTCTGCCGCTCCTCCGGCGGGCGCGGGGGCGGGTGGTGATCACCGGCTCGGACGCCGGGATCTTCGGCGCGCCGCTCCTCGGCGCCTACGCGATGTCGAAGTTCGCGATGGAGGCGCTGGCCGACGTGCTCCGCCGCGAGCTCCGGCCCTGGGGGATCAAGGTCGCGCTCCTCGAGCCCGGGGTGATCGCCACCGAGATCTGGGGGCGGAGCCTGGCCGACGGGGTCGCCCGCCTCGAGGCTGGGCCGGCCGAGCAGCGCGACCTCTACGGTCCGCTGATCACGCGGGTGATCGCCCAGGCCGAGCGCGACGCCCAGGAGGGCTCGCCGCCCGCGCTGATCGCCCGCGACGTCGTCCACGCGCTCAGCGCTCGGCGGCCGCGCACCCGCTACCTGAGCGGCCGCAACGCGCGGCTGACCGGCGTCCTCGCCCGCCTCCCCGATCGCTGGCTCGACGCGCTGGTCGCCCGCCTGATCCGCTGGTGAGGCGGCGGCTGGCGGCGCGCCCCGACCTCGGTCATGGTGGCCGGCGATGTCGGAGCGCTTCGTCCGAACGCTCGATCTGCCGGTGCCGGTCGAGATCCTCTGGGCCTTCCACGCCCGCCCCGACGCCTTCGCGCTCCTCCAGCCGCCCTGGGAGGCGAGCGAGGTGATCGAGCTCCCGCGCTCGCTCGAGGTCGGCGCGCGGGCGCGCCTGCGGACGCGGGTCGGGCCGCTCTGGGTGGTGATCGAGGCGGAGCACGTCGCCTACGAGGAGGGCCGCTCGTTCACCGATCGGATGCTCCGCGGGCCCTTCCGCGCGTGGACCCACGAGCACCGCTGCGAGCCGACGCCCGGGGGCTCGCGGCTCACCGACGCGATCGACTACGAGGTGCCGCTCGGCGCCCTCGGGCGGATCGTCGGCGGGCCGATGGTCGCCCGTCGCCTCGATCGCATGTTCGCGTACCGCCACGAGGTGACCCGCCGGGAGTGCCTGGCGATGGCGGCGGCGACCTCGTAGGGGGGCAAGAAATTTTCGAATGGACATGTCGATAGAGACATGCCCATTCGAGCTTGTTGATCGCAGGGGAGCGCGCTCAGCCGGCGGCGATCGCCGGGGCCCGGCAGACGCCGCCGGAGCCCTGGCCGACCTTGCGGACCAGGCGGCGCGGCTCGGTCTCGAGGTCGCGGCCGGCGAGCTCGCTCTGGACCATCCGGACCATCGCGTCGCGGAGGGACTCGACGTCGTAGCAGGGGATGTGGGGCTCGGCGTGGCTGTTGCCGATCCCCGAGTCGTCGGTGAGGAAGAGGTACTTGCCGCCGGTGGTGAGGGCGGCGGAGCGCATCACCAGCTCGGCCTCGTCGGCGACGCCGCTGGCGGCGATCGGGTAGATCCCGACCCCGCGCTCGCCGAGGTCGTCGATCGCCGCCATCGTCCGGCCGACCGCGCGGGCGTGGGGCGGGGCGTCGGCGATCAGGAAGGTCACGCGGGCGGTCTCACCCCCGCGCCAGGAGAGGCGCGCGGCGTCGGCGAGGGCGCGATCCATCGCCTCCGGGTAGTCGCCGCCGCCGCCGGCGTACTGCTGGCTGAGGTTGGCCTGGAAGGTGCCCAGGTGCTCGGTGAAGTCGAAGGTGCGGGTGACGTACTCGTCGCCGCGGTCGCGGTAGACGACCAGGGCCCAGCGCTGATCGACGTTGGGGTAGGCGGCCGCGATCTCGCCGACGATCCCCTGGAGCTCGGACTTGATGTACTCGAGCTCGTCGCCCATCGAGCCGGTCGCGTCGATCACCAGGGCGAGGTCGAGGGCCTGGGGGGCGCCGGCCGAGTAGGGGACCCGGATGATGTTGTCGCTGGCGCCGATCTCGACGGCCTCGCGCTGGCGGTGGATCCCGCGGTGGACGCTGACCATGCCGCCGCCGCCGCGGATCGTCCGGATGTCGTCCTGGGCGAGGATCACCCGGCCGTCGGTGCCGCTGAGCTTGCCGGCGACCTTGACCCCGGCGACCGGGCGGCCCTGCGGGTCGACGACCGTGACGATCGTCGGCGGGGTGGCGAGGGCGGCCGCGAGCTCGCCGAGGCCATCACGGTTGCCGACGCGGGCGGCGAAGGCCGCGAGGACCCCGGGGTTGAGGGCGTCGTCGAAGGTCCCCGCGGTCAGGCGAGCGGCGGCGATCGGCTGGGGCGCGGGGGCCGGGGCGATCTCGGGGGCGATCACGGGCTCGTCGGCGACGGCGATCGACGCGTCGTCGGCGACGGCGGCGATCGGAGCGGCCTCGGCGTCGCGCTCGGCCCGCTTGGCCTTCGCCCCGGTGGCGACCGCGGAGGTGGTGACCGGCGAGGACGCGGGCGCGGGCGCCGGGGCGGCGGCGCCCGCCATGTCGCCGGCCGCCACGTCGCTCGGCGCCATCTCGCCGCCTGCCATCGCCCCGTCGGCGTCGGCCTCGTAGGAGGCGCTCACCGGCATCTCGGTCGAGCCGCCGAGGGCGACCGACTCGGCCATCTCGCCCGCGGGGGCCATCGAATGGCTGGACTTGCTCGCGCAGGCGCCAGCGAAGACGAGGGGGAGGAGGAGGGCGAGGGTCGAGGTGGCGCGAATCATGACCGGCGAACGTCACCCGGCGGGGGCCGCTTACGCCGCGGCGATCGAAAAATCTCGGAGGGCTCTGCGGGCGGGCGCTCGCTCGCTCGGTCGCGCCGGTCGGCGTAGGCGCGGGCGCGGGCGCGCGGGCGCCTCGATCGCTCTCCGGCGCTTGTGGACGCCCGCGGGTCCACCGCACACCCCCCGGCGTCCGGGCCGATGGTGGCCGCGGCCGGGTCCGACGGCCGCGCGCGAGGGCGCGTGGCGGCGGCGCGCGATCGGGATAGCCTGCCGGGGTGACCCGCAGCGATCCGGTCCTCGTCGCCTTTGAGCTCGGCTTCCAGTGGCCGGCCTTCGATCCCTTCCTCTTCTGTGTCCACCACGACGACGCCTACCCGGCGGGCGACGAGCGGATGGGCCCGGCGGGGTCGCTCGCCGGCCGCGAGATCGGCATGGACTTCGCCGGCAAGGACGGCTGGCGGATGTACCACGGCGAGGTCGTCCCGGGCTTCCCCCGCCACCCGCACCGCGGCTTCGAGACCGTGACCATCGCCCGCCGCGGCTTCATCGATCACTCGGACTCGCTCGGCGCGACCGCCCGCTTCGGCGAGGGCGACGTCCAGTGGATGACCGCCGGCCGCGGGATCGTTCATTCGGAGATGTTCCCGCTGGTCCGCCGCGATCGCGGCAACCCGCTCGAGCTCTTCCAGATCTGGCTCAACTTGCCGCGCGCCAGCAAGATGGTCGAGCCCCACTTCTCGATGCTCTGGAGCGGCTCGATCCCGCGGGTCCGCCTCGACGAGGTCGAGGTCACGGCGATCGCGGGGGCGGTCGCGGGCGCGACCCCGCCCGCGCCGCCGCCGGCCTCGTGGGCCGCCGATCCGCGGAGCGAGGTCGCGATCTGGTCGATCCGCGCGGCCCCGGGGGCGCGCTTCGTCCTCCCGGCGACGCCCCCCGGGGTCGACCGCACGCTCTACCTCTTCCGCGGCGAGGGCATGGGCCTCGGCCCCCACCGCCTGCCGCCGCGCTGCGGGCTCCGCCTCCGCCAGGGGGTCGCGATCGACATGGTCAATGGGCCAGCCGAGTCCGAGCTCCTCCTCCTCCAGGGGCGCCCGATCGGCGAGCCGGTGGCCCAGCACGGGCCCTTCGTGATGAACACGGCCGCGGAGATCGAGCGCGCCTTCCTCGACTACCGGCGGACGCAATTCGGCGGCTGGCCGTGGGCGAGCGACGGCCCGGTGCACGCGCGCGAGGCCGGGCGCTTCGCGATCCACGCCGACGGTCGCCGCGAGGCGCCGGGCGGCGGCTGAGCGGCCGCCTCCGACCACCCGCCGCGCTGGGTCGCGCGCTGCCGACGGGCCGGCGCGGGCGCGTCCTCGAGATCGACAGGCGGGTGTGACCCGTGGATGTCGAGCCGTGTGTGGATGGGTGAGAGGAGCAGGCCATGCAGCGCGGCGACGATGAGGGCGGTGATCTAGGGGAGGTGGCGGCGGTGGACGCCAGGGCGCGGGCGGAGCGGGCCGAGGCGGCGCTCGCCGCCGCGATGACCGCGCTGGCCCGGCGGGAGCGGGAATTCGAGGCGGCGCTCGCCCGCATCGGCCACGAGATCCGCAACCAGCTCGTCGGCATCCTCGGGCTCGTCGACGCCGCGATCGACGAGGACACGACCCTCTCGCGGGCGGAGATGCTCCTCGTCAAACGCTCCGGCGAGGGCCTCCACGAGCTCGTCGACGACCTCGTCGAGGGGGCGAGGCTCCTCCACGCGGGGGTCCGGCTGCGGCGCGAGGAATTCGTCCCCGCCGAGCTCGTCGCCGACGTCGCCGCCCTCTATCGCGCGCGCGCCGGCGCCGGTGGGCTCTCGCTCCGCGTCGAGGTGGGCGAGGGCGCGACCCGCTCTGTCCGTGGCGACGCCGGCCGGCTCCACCAGATCCTCTGCAACCTCGTCAGCAACGCGATTAAGTTCACGGCGCTCGGCGGGGTCATCGTCCGGGTCGCGGAGCGGGTCGTCGGCGGCGAGCACCGCCTCTCGATCGCGGTCGAGGACAGCGGGATCGGCATCCGCGAGGACGAGCTCGGCCGGATCTTCGCGCCCTTCGTCCAGGCCAACCCCGAGGTCGGCCGACGCTACGGCGGCAGCGGCCTCGGGCTCGCGATCTGCCGGCGCCTCGCCGAGGCGATGGGCGGCGAGCTGCGGGTGATCAGCGCGGTCGGGGTCGGCACGACCTTCTCCTGCGAGGTGCCGGTCGAGGTCTCCGCGCGCGCGCCCGCTGCGTCGCCGAGGTCGGCTGCGGACGCGAGGGCGGCGGGCTCCTGAGCGGCGGCGTGCACCTCGTCGATCGTCGCGGGCGCGCGCCCTCGCGGTCCCGACCCCTTCGAGATCGAGCGCGGTCGATCTCGGCGCTTTGGCGCTCGCGCGGGCGCTGAGGGGGACGTGCGCCGAGGCGCCGATCGGCGGGGCAGCGGGGGCATGGAGCGGCGTTCACGGGCGCGTGCGACCGCTCGCATGCGCGCGTGATACGGTCCTCGACAGAGGTCGCCGCGGCGTGGCAGCTTTGACGGCCCCGCGGCGCGATGGACTTCCTCACGACCATCCTCGGCTACCCGTCGGTCGTCTTCACGGTCGCCCTCGCGGTCGCGCTGGCGTACTGGCTCCTGGTGATCGTCGGCGCGCTCGGGATCGAGATCCTCGATCTCGAAGGGGCGACCGAAGGGGCGACCGAGGGGCTCGCGCACGGGGTCGCCGAGGGCGTCACCGAGGGGGTGGCCCACGGGGTCACTGAGGGGCTCGCCGACGGCGTCGCCGAGGCGGCCGCCCACGGCGCGGTCGAGGCCGCTGCCCACGGCGCGGGCGCGGGCCTCCTCGCGTTCTTCGGCGTCGGCCGGGTGCCGGTGACGATCATCCTCTCGGTGCTCTTCCTGAGCGGCTGGATCCTGACGATCCTCGGGAGCCGCGGCCTCGCGGTGATCGGCCTCGGCGGCGGCTGGCTCTTCAGCACCCTCCTCCTCGGCGCGTCGATCGTCGTCGGCGCCTTCTTCACCGCCTACGCCGTCCGCCCGCTGGCGCCGCTCTTCGTCGTCGCTCGGGCGGTCACCCACGCCGAGCTGGTCGGCCGCGTGGTCACCGTCCTCACCGGGCGGGTCGACGAGCGCTTCGGCCAGGCGACGCTGATCGAGGCCGGCGCCGATCTGATCCTCCAGGTCCGCTGCCCCGCCCCCAATTCCCTCCGCCGCGACGCGAAGGCGGTGCTGGTCGCCTACGACCGCGAGCACGGCACCTTCGACGTCGAGGCCTACGACGAGGGCGGCGCCGCCTAGGCCGCCCCCTTCACCCACCGACAAGAGAGCTCGACCGTGGATCCGATCGAAATCCTCAGCATCGCCGGGATCGCCCTCCTCATGGTCATCGGCATCGGCACCCTGATCGCCCGCTTCTACCGCAAGGTCGATCAGGGCAAGGCGCTGATCATCAACAAGACCGGCAAGGGCGACCCCGAGGTCACCTTCAAGGGCGGCGTGGTCTGGCCGATCATCCACCGCGCCGAGATCATGGACATCGCGGTCAAGACCATCGAGATCGACCGCCGCGGCAAGGAGGGCCTGATCTGCGCGGACAACATCCGCGCCGACATCAAGGTCAACTTCTTCATTCGGGTCAACAAGACGGTCGAGGACGTGCTCAAGGTCGCGCAGTCGATCGGCTGCTCGCGGGCCTCGGACGAGGCGGTCCTGGAGCAGCTCTTCGCCGCCAAGTTCTCCGAGGCGCTCAAGACCGTCGGCAAGCGCCTCGAGTTCGAGCAGCTCTACACCCAGCGCGAGCAGTTCAAGGACCAGATCATCGAGGTCATCGGCCGCGACCTCAACGGCTACGTCCTCGACGACGCGGCGATCGACTTCCTCGAGCAGACGCCGGTCTCCTCGCTCGACCCCAACAACATCCTCGACGCCCAGGGCATCCGCAAGATCACCAAGATCACCGCGGAGCAGAACGTCCACACCAACGAGCTCCGGCAGAAGGAGCGGATGGAGATCGGCTCCCAGGACCTCGCGGCCGACGAGGCGGTCTTCCGCTTCGAGCAGCAGCGGGCCGAGGCCGAGGCCCGCAAGGCCAAGGAGATCGCGATCGCCCAGGCGCGCGAGCAGAACGAGGCGCTGCGGGTCTCCAACGAGGAGGCGAAGCGGACCGCGGTCGTCCAGGCGGCCAACGAGGCCGAGGTCGGCAAGGCGATGGAGGACAAGCTGCGGATGGTGGCGATCGCCGAGAAGGCGCGCGAGCGCGAGATCGGCGTCGAGGTCGAGCGCGTCGCCAAGGCGCGCTCGATGGAGGCGATCGCCCGCGAGCGCGCGGTCGAGCTCCAGCGGATCGAGAAGGAGAAGGCGCTCGAGGTCGAGCGCAAGGCGATCGCCGACGTCGTCCGCGAGCGCGTGGTCGTCGACAAGACCGTCGCCCAGGAGGAGGAGCGGATCAAGGACCTCAAGGTCGTCGCCGAGGCCAAGCGGACCAAGGACGCGGTCGTGATCGCGGCCGAGGCCGAGGCCGAGGAGCGCCTGATCAAGGAGCTCAAGGCCGCCCAGGCGATGGAGGAGGTCGCCAAGTACGAGGCCCGCAAGAAGCTGGTCGGCGCCGAGGCGGACCTCGAGGCCGCCGACAAGCTCGCGCAGGCGAAGATCCGGCTGGCTGAGGGCGTCCAGGCCGAGTCCGCCGCCCGCGGCCTCGCCGAGGTCCGGGTCAAGGAGGCCGACGCGGTCGCCACCGAGAAGCAGGGGATGGCGCGGATCCGGGTCGAGGAGGCCGAGGCCGCGGCGATCGAGAAGCGCGGCATGGCCGAGAACCTGGTGATGCGCGAGCGCTTCCAGGTCGAGGCCGGCGGCGAGGAGCAGAAGGGCCTGGCGGCGGTCAAGATCCGCGAGGCCGACGCGGCGGTGGTCGCCAAGCTCGGCGAGGCCCAGGCGAGCGCGGTCCGCGAGAAGCTGGCGGCCGAGGCCTCGGGCATCGCCGAGAAGGCGACCGCGATGAAGGCGCTCGACGCCGTCAGCCGCGATCACGAGGAGTTCCGCCTCCGCCTCGAGCAGCAGAAGGAGATCCAGCTCTCGAAGATCGAGGCCCAGCGGGCGGTCGCCGCGGTCCAGGCCGAGGTCCTCGCCAAGGCCTTCGAGGGCGCCCGCTTCAACATCGTCGGCGGCGACGGCTCCTTCTTCGAGCGCTTCGTCTCGGCGGTCGCCACCGGCGCGTCGATCGACGCGACGATCGACAACTCCGACGCGCTCAAGAGCATGCTCGGCGGCTACCTGAACGGCGAGAAGGACCTGCCGGAGGACCTCAAGGAGATCCTCAGCCGGCCCTCGATGTCGGCCGACGACCTCCAGAAGCTCTCGATCACCGCGATGCTCGCCAAGGTGATGCTCGGGGCGAACCCCGAGCAGCAGAAGAAGCTCCGCACGCTCCTCGACAAGGCGCGTGAGCTCGGGCTCTAGCAGGCCCGTAGCCGAGGGAGCGAGCGATGGCCGAGGAGGCGAAGAGCGAGGCTGAGGAGGGCGCAGGGGAGGGCAGCGAGGCCCTCGAGAGCGGCTCCTACGAGGTGATCCGCGCCCGCCTGGTCGCCCAGGGGCGCGAGCTCAAGGAGCGGGCCGGCACCCTCAACGAGCGCCGCAAGGAGACCTTCGGCGGCACCGAGCTGACGGTGGTCGCCAACGAGCGGGTGCGGACGATCCACAACTGCCTGCCGGCCGACATCGCCCAGGTCGGCGGTCACCTCCTCTTCGGCTACAACGTCTTCTTCGGCCTCAAGAAGGAGCCGGCGGTCGAGGATGTCTTCTCGATCCACGCCTACGGCGGCGGCGAGGGGGAGGGCCCGGCCTTCGCGCCCCTGAGCAACGACGCGATCCCCGGGCTCCTGGCGAGCCCGGACTTCATCAAGGACTTCACCGACCTCTACCGCTACTACCGCGGCACCCGCCTCCTCCGCCTCAAGACGACGGACACCAAGCTCCTCGCGGTCTTCCAGATCGGCGAGGCGGTCGGCGACGTCAAGGTCTTCCACTGGAACGCGCTCCCGGGCGGCGGCTACCGCTACGTCGACAGCCGCGGCGAGCGCGAGTACACGATGCCGCGGGCCTACGACTTCGAGTGGGTCGAGACCACCCGCGAGGATCAGGTCGCCGGCGAGCACCCGCACATCTCGATCCTCGACGAGGTCTTCGTCGAGACCATCGGCGGCGACCTGACGATCAAGATCGAGGACAACACCGCCGACGGGCTCGGGATCTACCGCGAGCCGGTCGACGACGCCAACCAGGCGCTCGACGACGCGAAGATCCTCTACGCCCGCCTGGGCTCGCTGATCCTGATCAAGGTGCTCCCCTACCGCGAGAGCGCCTGGCGGCACTTCGTCTTCAACACCCGCACCCACGAGGTCGCGCGGATCGACGCGATCGGCCAGGCCTGCGTGTCGCTGCCGGAGGACCACGGCTTCGTCTTCCCCGGCGGCTACTACCTCCAGAGCGGCGAGAGCAAGCGCTTCGGCGGCGACATCAGCGGCCTCGAGTTCGAGCGGCGGATCGACGCGCCGAACGGCGAGGACGTCCTCTACATCTTCCACCGCCGCGACGAGGGGCGCTACGTCCTCCTCCCCTACAACCTGATCCGCAAGGAGATGCAGAACCCGATCGTCTGCCACGGGTACTCGCTCTTCCGCGACGGGAAGATGGCGGTCTTCCGCCTGGTCGGCGAGGAGGCGACGGCGATCCACCCGATGCAGATCTGGCAGACGCCCTTCTGCTCGATCGAGCACGCCGCGGCCGCGCCGACCGACGACTCCTACCTCTCGAAGGTCGGCAACGCCGAGCTGGTCCGCGGGATCTCCGAGGTCTACTCGGTGGTCCGCCTGATCGAGAACCAGAGCCCCCGGCGCGAGACCTACACCGACCTGATCGACGCGGCGACCCGCCTCCTCGACAACTACTACTGGATCTCGAACCCCGAGGCCGGCGACCTCGCGGCCGTGCTCAAGTCGATCCGCGAGACCGGCGAGCTGATCATCGACGAGTTCGAGAAGGTCCAGGCGATCCGCCGCCGGGCCCGCGAGGCGGTCGCCGACGCCGAGGCCAAGCAGGCGGCGCTCTGCCGGCGCCTCCGCCCCGAGGAGTGGAAGGGGGTCGACGCGTTCATGGACGCGCTGACCTCGATCCGCAACCAGCGGGGCGCGGTGATCACCCTCCGCGATCTCCGCTCGGTCGATCTGGCGGCGCTCGATCGCCTCGAGGCCGAGCTGGTCGCCGAGTTTGAGCGGATCTCGCAGGCGACGATCACCTTCCTCGGCACCGGCGAGGCGCTCGCGCCGATCGCCGGCGAGCTCGACGCGGTCCTCGGGGCGGTGCAGGCGGTCGACAACGCGACCAACCTCGCGCCCCACGAGGCCGAGATCACCCGGGTCGGCGACGGCCTCGCGGTCCTCGCCGAGGTCGTGAGCGGCCTCCAGGCCGGCGACGCGGTCGCCCGGACCGCGATCCTCGAGAAGATCTCGGAGGTGATGGCCCACCACGGGCGGGTTCGCGCGACCTACCAGAGCGTCCGCCGCAACCTCCTCACCCGCGAGGGCAAGGCCGAGTTCGCCGCCCAGTTCAAGCTCTTCGCCCAGACCGTGCAGTCGGCGCTCGCGCTCTGTGACTCGCCCGAGCGCTGCGACGAGCAGCTCACCGCGGTCCTCGTCCAGCTCGAGGAGCTCGAGGGGCGCTTCAGCGAGTTCGACGAGTTCCTCGCCGACCTCACGGCCAAGCGCGAGGAGGTCAACGACGCCTTCAGCGGGCGCAAGCAGACCCTCCTCGACGAGCGCCAGGCGCGGGTCCAGAACCTGATCGGCGCGGCCGAGCGGATCCTCGAGGGGATCGCCCGGCGGGCCCGGAGCTTCGCCGGCGCCGACGAGCTCAACGCCTACTTCGCCGCCGACCCGATGGTCCTCAAGGTCCGCGAGCTGGTCTCGCGGATCGGCGAGCTCGGGGCGAGCGTCAAGGCCGATGAGATCGCCGGTCGGGTCAAGGCGGCCCGCCAGGACGCCCTGCGGGCGCTCCGCGATCGCCTCGACCTCTACGAGGAGGGCGCGCGGGTCATCAAGCTCGGCCGCCACCGCTTCTCGGTCAACACCCAGCCGGTCGAGCTCACCCTGGTCGCCCAGGGCGAGAAGATGGCGCTGCACCTCAGCGGCACCGACTTCTTCGAGGTGATCGAGGACCCCGACTTCGACGCGACGCGGGCCTACTGGGGGCAGCAGATCGTCTCGGAGAGCGAGGCCGTCTATCGCGGCGAGTACCTCGCGGCCGAGATCCTGAGCGCCGCCGAGGCCGGCGCGGGCGGGCTCTCGCTGGCCTCGCTCCACGACGCCGAGCGCGGGGAGGGCGGGCTCGTCGCGCTCTGCCGGCGCTTCGCCGCCGAGCGCTACGACGAGGGCTACGAGCGCGGCCTCCACGACGGCGACGCCGCCCAGATCCTGGAGAAGGTGCTGGCGCTGCGGAGCACCGGCGGCCTCCTCCGCTTCGTCCCGCGCGCGCGCTCGCTCGCCTGCCTCTTCTGGGCGTTCTGCGACGAGCGCGAGGCCCGGGCGACCTGGCAGCGGCGGGCCCAGAGCCTCGCGCGGGTGCGCGAGCTCTTCGGCCAGGGGGCCGGGCTCGCGGCCCTCGCGGGCGAGCTCGCGGCCGCGATCGGGACCTTCCTCGAGGGACAGGGGATCCCGACGAGCGAGGGCGATCGGGTGCAGGCCGGCGCCTACCTGGTGGAGGAGCTGAGCGCCGAGCGACCGCGCTTCGCCACCGCCGCCGGGGCCGAGGCGCTCCGCGACGCGCTCTGGCGGGCGCTCGACGCCGCCGGCAAGCGGCGCCTCCTCGAGGACGACCTGCGGGCGCTCGAGGGGCGCCTGCGCGAGCGCCTGGAGCTGGTCCGGGCCTGGCTCGAGGCCGTGGTCGCGGGCGGCCAGGGGGGCGAGGGGGCCGAGCACTTCGTCGACGAGGCCGCGGTCCTCTTCGTCACCGATCGCCGCCTCGAGCGGGCGAGCAGCGGCGCCCTCTCGGCGCTCACGCTCACCGGCCTCCTCGGCCAGCACCCGCGGATCCGCGAGGGGTCGATGGAGCTCCGCCTCGACGAGTTCCTCGCCCGCCTCGGCGAGTTCCAGCGGGTGCGGGTGCCGGGCTTTCGGGCCTACCGCCAGCTCCGCCAGCGGCTGATCGAGCGCGAGCGCAGGCGCCTCCGCCTCGACGAGCTGATGCCGCGGGTGCTGACCTCCTTCGTCCGCAACAAGCTGATCTCCGAGGTCTACCTCCCGCTCATCGGCGACAACCTCGCCAAGCAGCTCGGCTCGGTCGGCGAGGGCAAGCGCACCGATCAGATGGGCATGCTCCTTTTGATCTCGCCGCCCGGCTACGGCAAGACCACGCTGATGGAGTACATCGCCAGCCGCCTCGGGCTGGTCTTCATAAAGGTCAACGGGCCGGCGCTGGGCCACTCGGTGGTCTCGCTCGACCCCGCCGAGGCGCCGAACGCCACGGCCGCGCAGGAGGTCGAGAAGATCAACCTGGGCCTCGAGATGGGCAACAACGTGATGCTCTATCTCGACGACATCCAGCACACCAACCCCGAGCTCTTGCAGAAGTTCATCTCGCTCTGCGACGGCCAGCGGCGGATCGAGGGCGTGTGGCGGGGCAAGACCCGGACCTACGATCTCCGCGGCAAGAAGTTCTGCGTGGTGATGGCCGGCAACCCGTACACGGAGTCGGGCGGGCTCTTCAAGATCCCCGACATGCTCGCCAACCGGGCCGACACCTACAACCTCGGCGACATCCTCGGGGGCTACGCGGAGGCCTTCGCGCTCTCCTACGTCGAGAACGCGCTGACCTCGAACCCGACCCTGGCGCCGCTCTCGGCCCGCGATCAGCAGGACGTCTACCGCTTCGCGCGGATGGCCCGGGGCGAGGAGGTGCCGAGCGGCGAGTTCGGCCACGACTACTCGGCCGCCGAGGTCCAGGAGATCCTCGCGGTCCTCCGCCACCTCTTCCGCTGCCGCGACGTCCTCCTCAAGGTCAACCAGCTCTACATCGTCTCGGCGGCGATGGACGACGCGTTCCGGGTCGAGCCCCCCTTCAAGCTCCAGGGCTCGTACCGCAACATGAACAAGCTCGCCGAGAAGATCGCATCGGCGATGACCCCGGACGAGGTCGAGGCGGTGATCGACGATCACTACCAGGGCGAGGCCCAGACCCTGACGACCGACGCCGAGCAGAACCTCCTCAAGCTCGCCGAGCTCCGCGGGCGCCTCCGCCCCGAGCAGCAAGGGCGCTGGCAGCACATCAAGAAGGAGTTCCAGCGGACCCGCTCGCTCGGCGGCGCCGAGGACGATCCGGTGGTAAGGGTGACCAGCCAGCTCTCGCTCCTCGGCGAGCGCCTCGGGGCGATCGGCGACGCGGTGCGCGGGGCGGCGCAGGGCCGCGGCGATCCGGCGTCGATGTACACCGAGGTCGCCAAGGCGCTGCAGGCGACGGCGAAGGGGGGCGGCGGCGACGTCGACTGGATGCGCCCCTACGTCGCCCAGATGACCAACCACCTCAAGGAGATGAAGGACACGCGCCTTCAGGTGCAGGTCCGCAACGAGGCGCCGCCGGGGGTCACCGAGCTCCTCGCCCAGCAGGTGGCGATCGTCGAGCGCACGCTGATCCCGCTGGTGCGGGCGGCGACCGGCAACCTCGCCGACGTCCGCGGCCTCGAGGCCAAGGTCGACGGGCTCCTGGCGGCGCTCCACGAGATCGACATGCGGCTGCGCCTCGGTCGCTGAGAATGGCCCTCGGCGGGCCGGCGGGCCGCGCGGGGCTGCGCGCGCGGTCGCCCGCGGCTGGCGGGGCGGGGCGGGGCCGTGGCAGAGTCGAGGCATGCGCTGGCTCGTCGTCCTCGCCGCCCTCGCCCTCTCCAGCCTCGGCGCGGGTGATATCCCGCCCGGTCGCTGCAGCGTCGCCGCCTCGACGACCGGTCCCCTCGCCGCCGCGGCCGCGCGCGCCGACGCGGTCATCGAGGCGGTGTCAAACAATATGTCTGAAGGGACATCTTCGTCAGGGGCGAGCCGGTGACGATCGCGCTGCGCCGCGACTTCCCGGCCGGCGAGCGCCTCTGCGACGAGCCGCTGGTCCACGTCGTCGACGACGTCCTCAGCGCCGACGAGTGCGAGCACGTGATCGCGGTCGCGGAGCCGAAGATGCGGCGCTCGCAGGTCAGCGGCGAGGGGGGCGGGCGCCACAGCCAGGGGCGGACCTCGGAGCTGACCTGGCTGGCCCATGGGACCGATCCGACGATCGCGGCCGTGGCCGCGCGGGTCGCCGACGTGGTCGGGCTGCCGCTCAGCCACGCGGAGTCGCTCCAGGTGATCCACTACGGCGCCGGCCAGGAGTACCGCCCGCACTACGACGCCTACGACCTCAGCACCGAGAAGGGGCGGCGCTACACCGCCCGCGGCGGCCAGCGCCTGGTGACCGCGCTGGTCTACCTCCGCGACGTCGAGGAGGGCGGCGCGACCGGCTTCCCGCGCCTCTTCATCGACGTCCAGCCGCGGCGCGGGCGGGTGCTGATCTTCCACAACTGCCACCCCGGCACCGACGTCCGCGACCCGCGGGCGTACCACCAGGGGAAGGCGCCGCTCTGGGGCGGCAAGTGGGCCTTCAACCTCTGGTTCCACGAGCGGCCCTACTGGACCTGAGGTTGGACCTGAGGAGGCCGCGCGCCGGCGCGCTCGGTTTTTTCCCGGCGCCGGGAACCTCCGCCGCGGGCGAGTGTCCACCCTCCCTGCGCGGCCATGGCTCGTCGCGCGAGGAGTCGACGATGAATCGCCGCGGCATGCTCAAGGGTCTCGCTCTCGGAATTGGCGGCGCGTCGGTGCCGCTCTGGCTGGCTCGCCCCTTCGGGCTCCGCACCGTCTGCGAGGAGCCGAGCGAGGGCGAGGCGATCGAGGTCACGCTCGCCGAGCTGGAGGCCCCGCAGGCGCCCGCCAGCGCCCCCCTCTGCGAGGCGCCGACGACCGAGGGGCCCTGCGCCCCGCGGCCCCGCCTCTTCTTCGTGATCCCCGAGGACCAGGGCGAGCGCTACTTCCGGGGCCACGCCTTCGGCGAGCTCCTCAACCACGGCGAGGAGATCACCCTCGCCCGCCTCGCGCTGGTCGAGGTCCGCTGCGCGAGCGCCCCGGAGATCGCCGCCGAGGCCGGCAAGGCGATCGCCGGCGAGCCCTGGATGGTCCTCGTCGATCGCAGCGCGGGCGCGGTGAAGGTGACGATCCTCGACGACGCCAAGCTCCGCGAGGAGACCGAGGTGACCTTCGATCGCCGGCGCCGCGGCGGGGACGAGGAGGAGGCGATGATCGACGCGCGGATCCGTCGCCTGGCGGCGCTCATCGACGCCGGCGTCGGCGAGGGGCTGGTCGCGCGCCTCGCCGCCGCCGAGGAGGCGAGCCTGAGCGAGGCGCTCCGGGACGAGCTCCGCGCGACGATGGACGATCGGGTCTCGCCCCGCCTCGAGCTCGCCGGGGCCGCCAGCGCGATCCTCCTGAAGCTCGCGCTCGAGCCCGGCGAGGACGAGTGGGACCGGGACTTCGTCGCTATTCGTCGCGGCGTCCTCCTGCCGCGCCTCGCCGAGCTCACCCGCGAGCGCCTCCTCCGGACCCAGCCGCCCGCCGGCGCTCGCTGGGCCCGCTCCGCCGGGTGTGGGACCCGGATCGAGGGAGCGAAGGAGCACTGGGCCGTTGGCTGTGGGATGGGACATGTCCCAGAGCGCAGCCAACGCTTCCTCACCTGGCTCAGCGACGGAGAGCGGGAACTCTAGGTGGGACGGGTCGGGGTCGGCTTCGTCCTCCAGCCCGAGGAGGCGTACCTCGAGCTCCTGGGGCCGGTCTTCGGCGCCGGCGCGGACTACTTCGAGATCGCCCCCGAGACCACCTGGTGGCCGGAGGAGGACGGCCGCCTGACCGCCAACGCCTTCGCCGGCCGCTTCGCCGCGCTCGGCCGCCGCTGGGCGCCGGCGGGGTCGCCCTCCAAGCCCTTCGTCGCCCACGGCGTCGGCCTCTCGCTGGGCTCGGCCGCGCCCGCGGATCGGCCGCGTCAGGCGCTCTGGCATGCGCGCCTCGCCGAGGATCAGCGGCGCTTCGGCTTTCGCTGGCTCAGCGATCACCTGGCGATCACCTGCGTCGACGGCGAGGCGCTCTCGCTGCCGCTGCCGCTGCCGCCGACCCCGGCCGCGGCCGCGATCTGCCGGCGTCGCCTGGCCGAGCTCGCGTCGATCTGCCCGGCGGTCGCGGTCGAGAACGCGGCCCACTACTTCACCTACGGCGACCCCTGCGATGAGACCGACCTGATCGCCGGGATCCTCGAGCTCCCGGGCGCCCACCTCCTCCTCGACCTCTACAACCTGGTGATGATGGGCCAAAACCTCGGCTTCGATCCGGCCCGCTACCTCGATCGCCTCGACCTCTCGCGGGTGATCGAGATCCACATCGCCGGCGGCTCGCCGAGCGATCCCCGCTGGCTCCCCTCGGGGCGCACCTACCTCGTCGACAGCCACGAGGCGGCGGTCCCGGAGATCGTGTGGGGGCTCCTCGAGGCGATCGCCCCGCGCTGCGTCGGCCTCCGCGGGGTCACGCTCGAGCGGATGGAGGGGACGGTGGGGCAGGGGGACGTCGCCGGGATCGCCGACGAGCTCGCGCGCCTCCGCGGGATCGTCGAGGGGCTCGGATGAGCGCCGCAGGCGACGATCGCGACGGCCGCGACGACGCGCCGATCGACGGCGAGGCCGAGCTCGCGGCCCTCGAGCGCTGGCTGGCGGCGGCGCTGCGCTCGACCGATCCGCTCGCGGCGCGGGATCCTGCGCGTTTTCCGCAGAAGGTCTCCGAGGCGCTCCGGGCCCGTGTGGGGGCGATCCAGAGCGACGGCCTCCTCCTGGCGGCGCGCCTGGTCGTCCGCCTCCGCTTCGAGCGCCTGGTCCAGGGGAGCCCGCGGGCGTCGGCGTGGTTCGACGACGATCCTCGCTCCTTCGTCGCCGCGTTTCGCCGCTACCACGCCGAGGTCCCGGCGCGCGCCCACTTCCCGGCGGACGAGGCGGAGCTCTTCGCGGCCTGGCTCCGGGCTCAGTCGGCGGACGATCCTGGATCGGCGAGGTAGTCGACGGCGTAGCTCGCCTCGGCGTGCTCGCGGATGAAGTCCAGCACCTCGAGGTGGAGCGGGTGGACGCGGTAGGCGTCGAGGCCGGCCTGGTCGGCGTGGCGGGTGATCAGCGCGAGGTCGAGGGAGCGCGGCGAGCGGGTGATGTCGAGGCCGGCCTCGAGCTCGAGGAGGGCGTCGATCGCCCCGCGCATCCCGAGGAGGAGCTCGCGGGCCCGCTCGGCGTCGGCGCGCGCGCGGAAGCGGAAGAGGACGACGTGGGTGAGCATCCCGGGGATCTTCGAGGAGGCGCGGCGACGGGGCAAGCCCGCGCGCGGCCTGCTAGAGTGGGCCGATGTCGACGCGCTCCCTCGCGCTCCTCGGCGGGCTCCTCGGGCTCCTCCTCGGGGCCGCCTGCGCGCGCGGGCCCTCGCCGTCGCGGAGCCCGAGCCCCGGGGCGGATGTGTTGCCGCCGCCGGAGGCGCTGGTCGAGGTCGGCGTCCCCGGGGTCGCGCCCGAGATCGCCGAGGGGACCTACTTCGTCGCCGGGATCGTCGAGTCGATCAGCGCGCCGACGGATCGCCCCTCGGGCGTCGTCGACGTCGTGATCTCCGCGGGTGAGGCGACCGCGGCCTGCCAGCTCGGGGTCCAGGCGCCGGACGCCGGGGGGCCGCTGCGGGTCGGCGTCGACGGCACGCGGGCGCGCGGGCTCCGGCTCTACCTCGATCGCGCCGAGGCGCCGCCAGTCGCCGTCGGCGATCACGTCTGCGGCCTCGTCGATCGCCGCCGCCTCCCCCCCTTCTACACCCGCGTCGAGGCCGTCCTCGTCGACGCCGAGGGGATCGTGCGCTTCGCCTCCTCGCCCTCGTCGGCGCTGGTGATCCCGGGGTGGAGCTTCGTCCGCGGCGGGGTGATCGGCTCGCGCCGGGTCGACGGCGGGGTCGCGCGCTGGCGCGTCGTCGAGGTCGAGCACGGGGGGAGCCGCGCCCGCGTCGACCTCGACGCCTGGCCGATCCTCGAGGCCGAGGGGCAGCGCTACCGGATCTTCGCGCTCGCCTACGAGAAGGAGGGCCGCCTGGTGCCCGAGGAGGCGCCGTGGATCAACGACTTCGCGATCCTCTGGATCGGCCGGTCCGGGGCCGCGCGGTGAGCGGGCGCCCGCTCTTCGTCTACGGCACCCTCCTCTGCCCCGAGGTGTGGGCGCTGATCGTCGGCCCGCCGGCCCGGCGGCGCGTCGCCTGGCTCGTCGATCATCGGCGGGGGCCGATCGTCGGCGAGGTCTACCCGGGGGCGCTCCCCGAGCGGGGCGCGCGGATCGAGGGGGCGCTCGTCGAGGGCCTCGACGGGCCGGCGCGGGCGCGCCTCGACGTGTACGAGGGGCCGCTCTACCGGCGGGTGTCGGTCGCCGTGGCGCTCGCCGGCGGCGGCCTCGCGGACGCCGAGACCTACCTCGTCGAGGACGCTCAGCGGGCGCTCGTCGGCGCCGGCGAGTGGTCGCTCGCGGCCTTCCGCGCGGGCGCGCTCGTGGCGTTCCTGGCGGAGCTGCGGGGCGAGCTCGGCCGCTGATCACCGGCGCCGCCGAAGGCCCGCCGGAGGCCCGCCGGAGGCCGGCATCACGCGGTGTGAGCACGCGGTGTGAGCAGCGCGTGAGCACCCCCTGAGCAGCCCAGGAACAGCGATAGGACAGCGCGCTCGCCTGCTCCGGTCGGCCTCGCGTGCGACGCTCCAACGGCGATGGCGAGGGTAGCGATCTTCAACCACCCGAAGTGGAGCTCGGGCGCGTTGGTCAAGACGGACCGCCTGATCCTCGACACGGTCGCCGCCCTGATAGGCCAGGCGCCGCCGGGGTGTCAGGTTCGGGCGACCGTCACCGGCTGGGATGTCCGCGACTCGCAGGTCGAGAGCGAGCCGATCTTCAACGCCCTCCTCGCCGCGCAGGGCCGCGGCTGCGACGTCAAGGCGGTCCTGCCGGGGCTCTGGGTCGACGACCCCGACGACCCCGAGGACTTCATGCACTGGTACCAGATGAGCTCGGGGTGGCGGTCGATCGGCATGCTCCACGAGGCGTACCGCGGCAACCTGCGGCACTGGCCGGGCTCGCAGGAGCTCTGCCAGAACCTCAACCACAACAAGTTCGTCCTCTTCTCGCACCTCGACACCGGCGGCGGCGGCGGGCCCCGCTGGGTGATCGCGAACATGAGCTGCAACTGGCGCTACCGCGACATCGATCGGCCGAACGATCTCCTGGTGATCTCGGACGAGCGGACGCTCTACCTCGCCTTCCTCCGCTACTGGCAGTCGCTCTGGATGGCCGCCGGCAAGGCCCAGAGCATCGCCAAGTTCGCCTACAAGGTCGACGACGCGGCGAACCATTCGCGGGCCTACTTCTTCCCGCTCCCCGACGGGTGGAGCGACCCGGTGATGGATCTCCTGAACTCGGTGGTCCCGTCGCCGACCAGCCGGGTGCGGGTGGCGATGTCGACCTGGAACTACGCCGGCCGCGGCAAGTCGATCACCGACAAGCTGGTCGCCCTCGCGGACGCCGGCGCCGACGTCCGGGTGATCGGCCACCACGAGCTCGATCTCTTCGACGACAAGCGCCCGTGGATGGTCTGCACGATCGATCCCCGCGATCCCAACGCCGAGGGGGTCGGCTACTGCGAGACCTCGCAGGCGGTGTGGGAGCGCCTCGGCAATAGTTCGAAGATCCGCTGGGCGAAGTCGGGGGGCGTGCACTCGAAGTACGTGCTCGTCGACTCGGTGCTGAGCGGCCGCGGCGACGCGCCGCACCAGGTCGTGATGACCGGGCCGATTAACTTCGGCAACCCGATCACCTACGGCGCCTGCGCGATGGCCGAGAACCTGATCGTCCTCGAGGACGACGCCGAGATCTACCAGCGCTACCTCGAGAACTGGGAGTGGAACTGCAAGGAGTGCTTCGTCTGGTCGGACAACGACCCCTGCGGGCCGTGAGGACGGATGGGGATGGGGATGGGGATGGAGATGGGGATCGGGATGGGCGGTGAATGCAGCGCAGAGGCCGGGCCGGTCTGCTGGATCTGCGGCGCGGGGGGAGCGACGCTCTGGCGGGAGCGCGCGCTCGATCGGCCGCTGCGGGCGGAGGACCTGCGGATCACCGACGCCGGCTACGGCCGCACCCTCCGGCTCTGGCGCTGCGGCGAGTGCGGCTTCATCTTCGCTGACGGCGATGACCTCGCGCGCCTGGAGGCGCTCTACGGCGAGCTCGACGATCCCGAGTACGACGCCGGCGGCGAGGCCCGGGCCCGGCAGATGCGCTGGCTCATCGACCTCGCCCGCCGCGCGCGCCCGCAGGCCCGCACGCTCCTCGACGTCGGCGCGGCCTCGGGGCTCCTGGTCGACGCGGCCGCGGCCGCTGGCCTCGACGCCGAGGGGATCGAGCCGAGCCGCTCGCTCGCCGCCGGCGCCCAGGGCCGCGGGCTGCGGGTCCACCACGGCGTCCTCCCGCACCCGGCGCTCGCCGGTCGCCGCTTCGATCTCGTCGCCCTCGTCGACGTGATCGAGCACGTCGCCGATCCGGTCGGGCTCCTCCGCGAGGCGGCCGCCCACCTCGCGCCCGGCGGCGCGCTCCTGGTCGTCACCCCGGACATCGGCTCGCGGGCCGCGCGGCTGATGGGCGGCCGCTGGTGGCACCTCCGCCTCGCCCACGTCGGCTACTTCAACGCCAGCACGCTCGACGCCGCGCTCCGGGCCGCCGGGCTCCGCCGCGAGGCGGGCCGACGGGCGCGCTGGTTCTTCCCGGTCGGCTACCTCGCCGAGCGCCTCGAGCGCTACCTGCCGATCGCCGGCCTCAACCGCCTCGCCCGGCGCCTGCCGCTGGTCGCCGGCGCCTACCGCCGGGTGATCCCGCTCGACCTCGGCGACTCCTTCGTGTGGATCGCCGCGCCGGCGGGGGAGGGGGGCGACGGCGATGGCTGAGGCCGAGGCGAGCACGATCACGCGGCCGCGGGCGACCCTCGCCGGGCACCTGGCGATCGCCCGGATCGATCACTGGTTCAAGAACGTCTTCGTCCTCCCGGGGATCGTCGTCGCCCTCTCGATCGCCCCCGGCGAGATCGAGTGGGCGGCGATCGCCGCCCGCTTCGCCTGGGGCCTCGCGGCGATCTGCCTGGTGGCGTCGAGCAACTACGTGATCAACGAGCTCCTCGACGCGCCCTTCGATCGCCTCCACCCGACCAAGCGGAGCCGGCCGGTGCCCGCCGGCGAGGTCCTGCCGGCGCTGGCGATCGTCCAGTGGCTCGCGCTCGCGGCCCTCGGCCTCGGGCTCGCGGCCCGGGTCGGTGCGCCCTACGTGATCACGATGGCGGTGCTCTGGGGGATGGGCTGCGTCTACAACATCCGGCCGCTGCGGGCGAAGGACCTCCCCTACGTCGACGTCCTCTCGGAGTCGGTGAACAACCCGCTGCGGATGCTCGCCGGCTGGTACATCGTCGGCCCGGGGGCGCCGCCGCCGGCCTCGCTCCTCCTCTCGTACTGGATGATCGGCGCCTACTTCATGGCGATGAAGCGCTACGCCGAGTACCGGGCGATCGGCGATCCGGCGGTCGCCGCCGCCTACCGCCGCTCCTTCGCCCACTACACCGAGGAGCGCCTCCTGACCTCGATCGTCTTCTACGGCTCGGCGTCGATGCTCTTCTTCGGCGCCTTCATCATGCGCTACCGGATCGAGGAGATCCTCGCGTTCCCGCTGGTGGCGATGGTGATGGCCGCCTACCTCGCGGTCGGCCTCGAGCCCAACTCGGCGGCCCAGCGGCCCGAGGAGCTCTATCGGCGGCCGCGGCTGATGCTCACGGTGCTGGTCGCCAGCGCGGCGATGGTCGCCCTCCTCTTCGTCGACATCCCAGCGCTCGATCGCTGGCTCGCGCCCCTCTTCCCCCCGCGATGAGCGTCACCGTCGATCGCCAGCGGATCCTCCGGGGGCTCGGGCTCGTCGCCCTCGCCCTCGTCACCGCCCACTTCGCGGCGATCGCCGTCGACCTCGCGCTCCACAAGGTCTTCACGATCGACGAGTTCCAGTACGCGCACGCCTCGTGGGCGATCGGCCGCGGCCAGGTCCCCTACCGCGACTTCTTCGAGCCCCACTTCCCGCTGGTCTACCAGTCGCTGGCGCCGACCTGGTTCTTCGTCGACGACGATCCGCGCAACATCGTCCTCCTCCGGGGCGGGATGCTCGCCTACCTCGGGCTCGGCCTCTGCGCCGCCTTCACGCTCTGCGTCCGCCGCGGCCGGCCGCTCGCGCTCGCGCTCCTCGGGCCGATCTTCCTCCTCGCCTGCAAGCCCTTCGTCGTCTTCGCCACCGAGATCCGCCACGACCCCGCGGCCGCCTCGCTCTTCCTCGCGGCGATCGCGGCGCTCTCGCTCCGCCGGGCGCCGGCGTGGGGGCGGGCGGCGCTGAGCGGGGCCTTCCTCGCGCTCGCCTGCTGGGCGACCCAGAAGGCGTTCTTCTACGGGCTCCCCTTCGCGGCCGCGCTCCTCGCCGACGTGGTCAACCGCGGGCGGCGGCCGCCGATGCTCGGCGATCCGCGGGCCTTCCTCGGCGGGGTCGCGCTGGTGGTCGCGCCGATCGCCCTCTGGCTCAGCGTCACCGAGGCCTGGGGCGAGTGGTGGCGTTGGTGCGTCACCTGGGCGGCCGAGTACCAGAGCCGCTACACCGAGCTCGGCTGGATGGAGCACGTCGACGCGATCCTCCGCGAGTCGTGGTGGATGGTCGTTGCCGCGGCGATCGGCGCCGTCGCGATCCTCCGCCGCGAGGCCCGGGCGACCCCCGAGGAGGCGTCGCCGGCCGATCAGCTCCTGGTCGCCGGGCTCTTCACCTCCTTCCTCTCGGTGAGCGTGCAGCAGGCGCCCTGGGGCTACGCCTTCGCCCCCTTCATCGCCATCGTCGCGGTCCTCGCCGCCCGCGGGGTCGCCCTGGTGGTGGAGGCGGTCGCGCCGGATCGCGGCTTCGGTCGGGTCTGGGTCGCGGCGACCCTCGGCCTCGGGATCGCCCTCGCGCTCGCCCGCTCGAGCGCCGGCCTCCGCGAGCTCGCCGACAAGCGGACCAACAAGTACCAGCTCTCGGTGCTCGGTCAGGTCCACCGCCTGACCGCGCCCGAGGACGTGTTCTACGACAACTCGGGCTCCTACGTGAGCCGGCCTCACGCCTACTTCTTCTTCGAGACCTGGAACGACATCCGCCGCCACGAGGGGCGGCGGCTGAGCGAGGAGGTGCCGGCGGCGCTCCGCGATCGCGGCGTGGTCGCGGTCTTCGAGGACGCCCGCGCCGACGACCTCCCGAAGAAGCTCAAGTCCTACATTGAGGTCAATTTCCAGCGCTACAGCGCCGATCTCCGCCTCTGGGGGCGGCGCCTCGAGGGGCTCCACGGGGTCGCGCAGATCCCCAGGGACGGCCGCTACTTCATCGAGCCCGCCGAGGCGATCGAGGGCGGGATGATCACGATCGACGGCAAGATCGTCCGGACGCCGATCGTCGAGCTCACCCGGGGCGAGCACCGGATCACCAACCGCCGCCCCTCGGAGTCGACCTATCTCCTCTGGCTGCCGCGCGACGGGGCGCGCTGGCGGCCGCTGGCGAAGGGGCGGCCGAGGTTCTCGATCCACTTCCTCTAGCGGGAGGATCCTCGGTGGCGCGTCGCGGCTCGTCTCTCTGGCTCTGGCTCCGCCTCGCGCTCGGCCTCGTGGTCGCCGCGCTCTGCGTCGCCTGGACCCTCAAGGACACCTCGTGGGAGGGGCTGCGGGCGTCGCTGGCGTCGGCGCGTTGGGAGGCGCTCGCGGCCTACGTGGTGACGCTCCTCGGCGTCCACGTCACCCGCGTGCTCCGCTGGCAGAGCCTCCTCGCGGGGATCGAGCGGGTCCCCCTCCGCCGGCTCAACGAGGCCGCGGCGATCGGCTTCATGATGTTGATCGTCCTCCCCTTCCGCCTCGGCGAGCTCGCGCGCCCCTATCTCATCGCCCGGCGCTCGTCGATCCGCGAGAGCGAGGCGATGGCCTCGGTGGTCCTCGAGCGGGTGATCGACGGCCTCGTGGTCGCCGCGCTCCTGCGGATCCTGGTCGCTCAGGCGCCGGTCGGGGCCCAGCACCTCGGGGAGATCCGGGCGGTGGCCGATCTGATCCTCGCGGGCTTCGGCGGCGGCCTCGTCTTCCTCCTCGTCGCCGCCCGCCGCCGCGAGGCGGTGCGTGGGCTCCTGCGGCGGGCGCTGGAGCCGCTCGCGCCGGCGCTCGCGCGGCGGGTGATCGACGTGATCGACGGCTTCGTCGGCGGCCTCCGCCAGCTCCCCGGGGCCCGCGACCTCGCGCTCTTCGCCCTCTGGACCGCCCTCCACTGGGCGCTCCTCGGCTGGGGCCTGGTGATCCTCGCCGCCGGCTTCGATTGCGGGGGGGCGACCGACGGCGCCTGCGCGCCCCTCCGCCTCGATCTCTACGGGGCGACCCTGGTCCTCTGCATGAGCGTCATCGGGACGATGATCCCGCTGGCCCCCGGCGGCGCCGGGACCACGCAGGCGGCGGCGACGATCGCCCTCGGGGTGGTCGCGCCGGCCGAGGTCGTGGCGACCAGCGGGGTCGCCTGGGTCCATGTCCAGTGGCTCCTCCTGGTCGCCCAGCAGCTCGCGCTCGGGGCCTTCTACCTGGCCCGCAGCCACGCGTCGCTCCGCGAGGTCGCCGACCACGCGCGGGCGGCCGAGGGCGCCGTCCAGCCGGCCCAGGCGTGAGCGAGGCGTCTAGCGCAAAGGGCGCAATTGCGCGCAGTGCCGCGTCCGCCGGCAAAGTTCGCGTGGCGTCACCTCTGCGGCGGCTTCGTGCCATCCTCACCCTTCGATGTCCCGTCTCGCGGTCTTCAACCACCCCGACTGGTCGGGGGGCCACCTCGTCAAGAGCGATAGCACCATCATCAACACCTTCGCCTCGCTCCTCGATCAGGCGCCGGCGGGGTGCCAGGTCCGGCTGACGGTCTCCGGCTGGGACGTCAAGGACAACGAGCTCGACAAGGAGAAGGTCTACGTCGCGGTCAAGAAGGCCCAGGCCCGGGGCTGCGACGTCAAGATGGTCCTGCCGGGGCTCTTCTACGACGACCCCGACGATCCGGATGACGCGATCCACTGGTACCAGATGAACGCGGCGTGGAAGTCGATCGCCCAGATCGACGAGCTCTTCCGGGGGAACAGCCGCCACTGGCCGGGCTCGCAGGAGCTCTGCCAGAACATCAACCACAACAAGTTCATCCTCTTCTCGCAGCTCGACTCGGGGAACGGGGCGAAGCCGAAGTGGGTGGTCGCGACCGCGAGCTGCAACTGGCGCGACCGCGATCACGTGCGGGCCAACACCCTGATGATCTTCTCGGAGGAGCGCGGCCTCTACCTCGCCTTCCTCCGCTACTGGCAGGCGCTCTGGATGGCCTCGAACAAGGCGCAGAGCGTCGCCAAGTTCCCCTTCGTCTACAAGGACGCGGCGACCAAGACGACGGCGTGGTTCATGCCGCTCCCCGACGGCTCGCCCGATCCGGTGGTCGAGCTCCTCGACTCGATCGTCACCGGCCCCGACGCGCAGGTGCTGGTGTCGATGTCGAGCTGGAGCTACAGCAGCCGCGGCAAGACGATCACCGACAAGCTGATCGCGCTGGCCAACGCCGGCTGCGACGTCCGGGTGATCGCCCACCACGAGACCGCCTGGACCGACCCCAACCGGCCCTGGCTGGTCTGCTCGGTCGATCCCCTCGACAACGCGGTCCTCGGCGGCTACTGCGAGACCTCGCAGACGGTGTGGGAGCGCTTCGCCAACAACCCCTACATCAAGTGGGGGAAGTCGGACAGCGTCCACTCGAAGAACATCGTGGTCAAGGCGCGGATCAAGGGGCGCGGCGACACGCCGATCAAGATCGTCCAGACGGGGGCGATCAACTTCGGCAACCCGGTGACCTACGGCGCCTGCGCGATGGCCGAGAACCTCGTGCAGATCGAGGACGACGACGAGCTCTACCAGCGCTTCGTCGACAACTGGTTCTGGCTCTGCTCGGAGTGCTGGTCGCGCTCGTCGAACAACGCCTGCGGCTAGCGCCTGGGGATCAGGCCGGGTCGTAGTCGTAGGGGAGGACCACGGTCGCCGCGCTCCCGCTGGCGACCTGGTCGAAGCGCCAGCCCCGCGCGGCGCCGCGGATGCAGGACTCGAGGCGGGGATCGATGGCGCCGAAGACCTCGGCCCGGCGGACCTTGCCCTGGCGGTTGACGCTGAGCTCGAGGTCGATCTTGCCGCGGGTGGTGCCGCGGCGCTCGGCGTCGATCCAGCAGCGGTGGATCTGGACGCGGTGGGCCTTGGCGACCGAGACGACGTGGTCGAGCGTGAGCTCGCCGTCGACCCGCGGCGGGCCGAGGCGGAGGATCCCCCGGCTCGGGCCGGCGGCGGCGCTGGAGCGCTCGGCGAGCGCGGCCTCGGGGGCGCGCTTGCGGGTGTTCGCCGCGAGGAGGGTCGGCTTGTAGTCGTCGGCCTTGAGGTCGACGACCTCCTCGGCCGTTCCGCCGCCGGTGCGGCCGGTGCCGACCAGCTCGAGGCCGCCGAAGCCCCGCATGATCGGCGCCGCGTTCTGCTGGGCGAGCCACATCGCCCGGTCCTCCTCGGTGTCGCTGAACTTGTCGCCGATGTGCTCCTCGAGGAGCGCGGTGAACTCGGCGGCGGCCTGGCCGAGGATGTCGTAGCGCTGGTCGGCGTACATCACCCCGACGTTGGCGCTGCGGCGCATCTTGGGGATCACGGAAGCGCCCCTGGGGGCGGCGATCGCCTGGCCGTCGACGATCACCTGCGGGCGCTCGCTCGGCGGCGGCGCGGGCTCCTCGGCGGCGCGGGCGGGCCCGCGGGCGCGGCTGGCCGAGGGCGGCGCCGGGAGCTCGGGGGGCGGGAGCTGGGTCGGCCGCTCGGGCGGCGTCGGCAGGCTGGCGAGCGCGCGGACGAAGCGCTCGGGCGGCGGCTCGTCGACCTCGGCCGTCCGCTCGCGGGTCCCAGCGAGGAGGAAGAGCGCGCCGAAGACCGCGAGGGAGGCGAGCTGGGCCCCGAGGTAGCGGCGGTCGACGCCCTCGCGGGGGAGCGCGAGGGCCGGGAGCGAGGCGGCCGCGCGGGCGTGGATCTCGATCGTCAGATCGTCGCGGCGCAGCGTCGCGCTCGCGCCGACCGCGAGCCGGTAGGTCCGCCAGCCGCGAGCGCGGAGCTCGGCGATCGACTCGCGGGTCGGCGGGTGGGCGTCGGTGTTGGCGTTCGCGTCGGCGTCGACGATCTCGCCGTCGAAGCCCGCGGGGAGGCGGATCACGACCGCGTCGCCGGCGACCCGCACGAGCTCGACGGCGCCGTCCGGCGCCTCGCCGGGCTCCACCGTGAGCGGGAGATCGACGCCCGGGGCCTCGCCGACGGTGAAGCGATCGCGGCCGCCGGGCGTGCGGGCGGCGATCCCGGCGGCGATCAGCGCGGCGCCGGTGATCGTGGAGGCGAGCGCAGGCCCGGGGGCTGCGCCGACGATCCCGAGGCCGAGGCCGAGGGCGGCGATCGCCGCCCCGCCGATCCGCAGGAGACCCGTCCAGGGGTCGTCGGCGGCGGCGGTGGTGAGGTCGCGGGAGATCAGGAGGGTGGACCCGAGGCGGACGAGCACCTCCGCGGTCGCGAGCGCGGTCGCGGGCGCGGGCGCGGTCGCGGGCGCGGGCGCGGGCTGGGCGGTGGCGGTGGCCGGGGCGGGGTCCATGTCGACAACCACGCCGGCTGGGACGAGAAGTTCCCGGGATTTGTGGTTTGCTCCTGGGAGGGGCGGGAGCGCGCGATTTTCGTAGGTGTCCGTGGGCCGGGGCGAGGGTGGGGGAGGGGCTGATCCCCTCCGCGGTCCGCGAGGTGGGAGGGCGAAGGCCTGCTCGCAGGGCGCGGAGGTGGGGGCTCGACACTCAGACAGTACTCGGGCGCCCGCCGACTTCGTCGGCGTGCACCCTGCGTGACTCGCGTCGAGCCCCCACCTCCGCTCAGCGGCGCGTCCGGCCTTCGGAGGAGGAGAGCCGCTTGCGGGCGCCTTCACGCGGACGAGGCGTCGGCGCCTCGGGGCTCCCCTCGGACTCCGGAGGCCCGGGCTCAGCCGCCACCTTCGGCGGGGGCTGAGCCCGGGATCCGCGGGGGTGTTGCGGGGTTCGGGGTTCGGAGGGTGGAGAGGTGTGTGCGCGTGATTGCGCGGACGAGGTGTTGATGAACGGGGTTTCGGAGGGCGGGGGCCCTGGTATGCTCCGGCCATGCGCTGCGAGGTTTTGGTCGCTTCTCTCCTCTTGATGGGTGCTTGCGCGGGTGGCGACGATAACGCGACGGTGACGTCCGATACGGTGGGGTCGACGACCCTTGGAGGGTCGTCCAATAGTGGGAATACATCGACCAGCGCGACGGCGACGGGGGCGACGAGCACGTCGATGGGGACCGGGTCGGAGACCACGTCGTCGGCCGAAGGGGCGCCCTTCTTCATCTCGTTCTCGACGAACGTCGGGCAGATCACCGAGGGGGAGTCGGTGGTGTTCACCGCGATCGTGAGCGACCCCGACGGACTTGATGATATCGCGGGAGGTACTCTCCTTACAGGAGGAGGGGGTTTCACCTACGGACCGTTTCTCTCTGCAGGGCAAGGGGGGGTCTACTCGATCACGGTTTCGTGGACTCAGATGCATCAGGTCGAACCGATCGAATTCGAGGATGGGGAGGTGAGTCGAAGCTTCCGCGCGGAGTTTTTTGACAAGGATGGAAACAAGGTTGATCAGGAGACTTCGGTCAAGCTTTCTTGCGCGGGCGGAGGGGCGTGCAGTGGGGGCTGCGTGGACTTTCAGACCGATGGGGAGAACTGCGGGGCATGCGGACTTGCCTGCACGGATGGCTGCAGTGACGCAAAGTGTCTTCCGGCCTACGGGGAATGCATCTCCCTCCGAGATGGCTTCTCTACGTGCAGTGACTACTGTGGAAGTATTGGCGAGATGTGCACGGAGGATGGTTGTGTCGATGCTACGGTACAAGGATGGAATTCCTACCCCAGCTGCGTGGCCATGGATGCGGCGCCGTTCTACTTCTCCGAGCCGTGCGACGCGGCACAGACCTGGGGCCCTGGGCGGAGTATCATCCGCTGCTGCTGCAGCGACACCAACTAGCCCCACCCCAGCATCACACCCCCTCCGTATGAACCTTCACCGACCCGCGCTCAGGAAAGCGCGGGTCGCTGGCCAGCCGCAAGCTCAGGTTGTCCGGCACCCGGTACACCAGCTCCCGCGTGCAGGCCTCGCGCGCGCGGCGAGGCCGCGTCCATGCAGAGGGAGCGTGCTCGCTCTGCCACTCGATATTGAGGATAGGCGCGCCGCCGAGGACGGCGTCGACGCGGTTGGCGAGCCGCTCCGGAGGGGCGTGAACCTCGCAACCTTCGTGAAGGTGACTTTCCTTCGTCCACCCCCGACTCTCTCGGAGGGGCCATCTTCGCGTCTGCGGGGCCGGGTGCAGGCGCGGGCGTGGGCGGGTTCGGGTCGGCGGGCCTGAGCGCGAAACCGCGCTTCGCCGGCGGCGGTCCGGCAGGGGATGTAGATCTGGGGATCACCAGGCGGGGCCCGCGGGTGCGGCGCGCTCGGGGGCTGGGGGCGCGCGCCTTCAAGCGGACGTGAGGTTGATCAGCGGGAGGTCGCCTCGGAGGGCGGGGGCCCTGGTATGCTCCGGCCATGCGCTGCGAGGTTTTGGTCGCTTCTCTCCTCTTGATGGGTGCTTGCGCGGGTGGCGACGATAACGCGACGGTGACGTCCGATACGGTGGGGTCGACGACCCTTGGAGGGTCGTCCAATAGTGGGAATACATCGACCAGCGCGACGGCGACGGGGGCGACGAGCACGTCGATGGGGACCGGGTCGGAGACCACGTCGTCGGCCGAAGGGGCGCCCTTCTTCATCTCGTTCTCGACGAACGTCGGGCAGATCACCGAGGGGGAGTCGGTGGTGTTCACCGCGATCGTGAGCGACCCCGACGGTTTTGACGATATCGCAGGGGGGACGCTCTTCACCCAAGACGGGGCGTTCTCGTATGGACCCTTCGTGTCCGCCGGCCAGGAGGGGACGTACTCGATCACGGTGTCGTGGGCCGAGGTCGATCAGGTGGCGTCGATCGAATTCGAGGACTTCGACCTGGACCGAGTCTTTCGCGCGGAGTTCTTCGACAAGGAGGGGCACAAGGTCGCCAAGGACACCGGCATCACGCTGCACTGTGACGGTGGGGGCGCGTGCGGCGGATCGTGCAAGGATTTTCAGATCGACGGGGCAACTGTGGCGCATGCGGCAATGTTTGCTCGGGAGGTTGTGGCGGTGGGGAGTGTCTGCCAATCTTTGGCGAGTGCATTGCTGAGCAGGACGGATTCGTGACGTGCGAGGACTACTGCCAAGCGGGGGCGAGCAGTGCGTCGAGGCGGGGTGCGATGGAGATACGCTCAAAGGGTATGTCATCCAACTTGATTGCTGCGCCGACGATCGGCGCCAATCACTACTCGGACCCCTGCAGCGAACCCCAGACCCTGGGGCCCGCTCGCAACGTCATCCGCTGCTGCTGCAGCGACACCAACTAGCCCCACCCCCAGCATCACACCCCCTCCGTATAAACCTTCACCGACCCGCGCTCAGGAAAGCGCGGGTCGCTGGCCAGCCGCAAGCTCAGGTTGTCCGGCACCCGGTACACCAGCACCAGCTCCCGCCGCGCGTGCACCCCACGCGCGGCGATCGCGATCCCCCGCACCGCCCGGACCCCGAGCACCTCGCGCAGCGCCGCCTCGAGCGTCAGCCTGGAGATCGGCGTCACGACCAGCTGCTCTTCGTGCGCACGGACGAGGTCGACGCGCTCCTCAGCTGGCGCACAGGCGCGTGAGCCGCGACGGATCGTTTGGGGTCATCGACGTCGCAAGCTCCCGCGAGCCCGTCAACCCACAGACCTGTCCCAGCAGACAGACCCTCCCCCCTAGCGGAGCAAGAACCCAACAAACGCCCCAACCTGAGGCACCGGCGCCGTCTCGAGCGAAGCCGCGTTCCAGCCGACCCGCGCCTTGCCGCCGACGACCCCGACCAGGCGCCGCCGCTCCGGATGCCGGAAGATGTAGCCGAGCTGCCCCTCGACCTCGGCGACCGAGGGCCGCCAGATCGACGGCCGCTCGGGGAGGAACCACCCCGCGAAGATCGCGATCCCGCCGCCGACCGCCGCGTAGAGGCGCGGGTGGACGCCGCCGAAGGAGACCGCCATCAGGTGGTGGCGGTGGGTGAGGGCCGAGAGGTAGTAGCGGTCGGCGCCGCCGATCGAGATCCCGAGCTGGTAGCCGAAGGCCCAGCGCCGGTTCTCGCGGGTCGGCCCGAGGCTCGAGAGGGCGTGGCCGAGGAAGATCCCGACCTCGCCCGAGGGGATCTTGTTGAGGCCCATGGCGAGGCCGTAGTGGTTGGTGAGGACGAGGTGCTTGCCCGCGGGGACCGGCTTCTTCGGGGCCGCGCGGCTGCTCGCCGCGACCTCGGCCGGGGCGATCTGCGCGTCCACGGGCCCGGACGCGCCCACGCCCGCGCTCGCGCTCGCGTTCGCGTCCGCGGGCACGGGCCCGAGCGCGAGGAGGGCAGCCACACCGAGCGACGCGGGGATCATCGCCGGCCCTCCTGCGCGCCCCGGGTCGCCGCGCGCCGTCGTCGACGGGTCGCCAGCCGCAGGCCGAGGAGCGGCGCGAGGAGCCAGAGCGCGAAGCCGCCGCCGCTGGCGGCGATCCTGCACGGGATCAAGATCCGCTCCTCGTCGATCTCCTCGGCCGGGATCACCAGGCGGGGCCCGCGGACGCCGTCGGCCGCGACCGCGGTGACCACCACCCCGCCCTCGCCCCACGGGAGGTGGTTCAAGCTACCGGCGACCACCAGCCAGAGATCCCCGTCGTAGAGCACCTCGAGGGAGCCGCCGTCGGCGAGGAAGGCGTCGATCTCCGGATCGCTCGGGTACTCGACCTCGAGGTAGAGCGGATCGTCGCCGCAGCAGGTGTCGTCGCGCCGCCGGAGGTGGGCGTGGACGAAGGCGAGATCGGGGGGCGGGAGCGAGGCGGCGGCGCTCTCCTTGGTCGCCAGCCGGAGCATGTCGAGCGGCCGCGGCACGTCGCTGCCGTCGAACCACGCGGCGGAGATCGGCGAGCCCGCGCACTTGAGCGTGTAGGTGGTGTCGGGGAGGAGCGGGCGCTCGGGGAGGAGGTGGAGGAGGTGGTCGCGCTCCTGGGCGACGCAGGCCTCCTCGATCCCGTGGATCCCGACCGCGAGGGCGTCGGCCTCGCTCTCGAGGACGCACTCGACGGCCTCGGTCGGCCGCTCGCAGCGGCCGAAGAACCATGGCCGCGCGTCGATCGGCACCCTTCGTTCGGCGAGGACGGCGAGCGGGCTGTAGAGGTTCTGGAAGGCCGTGCTCTTGCGGCCGCAGATCTCCTCGATGGGGGGATTCGGGTCGGCGGCCGCCCCTCGAGTCGGCAGGAGGCCGACGAGCGCGAGCGCGAGGCCGGCGAGCGGTGCGAGCGAGGTGCGCGAGCGGAGGGGCGACATTGCCGAAGGGACATCATCCTAGCGGACGTCGCCCCGCGCGGTCGCCGCGGCGCAAGGATCGCCGGCACCCTGCGCCCGCGACAGGCAGCTCAGCCGGCGTAGAGCTTCAGGTCGGTGACCGCCTGCCACATCATCGCCAGCGCCTCGCCGAGGTCGGGGTGGCGGAGCATCACGTAGCCGTCGCCGATCAGGGTGTTGAGCCAGTCGCGGCGGGGCTCGCCCAGCGGCGTCAGCTCGCAGGCGAGGAGGCCGGGGCCGCAGCGCCGGCGGAGCGCGTCGAGGCCGACGACCCCCTTGATCCGCCCCCGGCCGAGGGCCCGCTTGAAGACCGCGGCGACGTGGTAGCGGCGCTTCGGCGCGCCCTCGAAGCTCCGCCAGCAGGCGGCGCGCGCCCACTCGCGGAAGATGTCGAAGTCGCTGGCGTAGTTCATCGCGTCGACCAGCTTGCCGCCGGGGGCGCGGGCCGCGATCTCGCCGAAGACGACCTCGCCGTCGGGCTTGCGGAACCACTCCATGTGGGTGAAGCCGGTGCCCATCCCGAGCGCCTTCAGGACCTGGCGGCCGAGGGCGATCCCGCCCGCGATCTCGGGCTGGGCGTAGGGGTCGGCGTAGGTCAGCTGGGCCGGCGAGATCCACTCGTTGTGGCGGCCCTCCATCGGCTTCGGGTAGTAGCGCGAGACGCTCTCGTAGCGCGGCTCGCCGTCGATCGACACCGTGTCGTAGGTGAACTCGTCGCCCTCGATGAACTCCTCGAGGTTGGCCTCGTCGAGGTGGCCGAGGTGGCGGAGCACCTTCTCCATCCCGCGGGCGCTGTCGATCCGGTAGGTGTCGGCCGAGCCGGCGCCGGAGATCGGCTTGATCACCACCGGGTAGCCGATCGCCTCGGCGGCCTCGAAGCACTCGCTCGCGCTCTCGACCCGGGCGAAGCGGGGGACCCGGAGGCCGGCGGCCCGGAGGCGCTGCTTCATCAGGGTCTTGTCGCGGAAGCCCATCACCGTGTCGCGGGACATCCCGGGGATCCCGAGGCGCTCGCGGAGGCTGGCGGCGAGGAGGACGCAGGGCTCCCAGAGGCACTCGATCCGGTCGACGCCGAGGCGCTCGGCGATCGGCAGGAGATCGGCGAGCGCGCGCCCCTCCTCGAGGATCGGCGCCTGGATGTAGCCGCTGAGGTGGCGGCGGACGTGGGCGGGGAGCTGGCCCTCGGGGACGTCGCCGACCGCGTAGACCTCGGCGCCGACCTCGGCCAGGCCGCGGGTGAACCCCTGCATCTCCTCGGGGTAGTGGGGGGAGAGGAAGAGGACCTTCATCGGATCGGCCTCGCTCGCTGCGATCGGCGCGACCTAGCCGGCCCGGACCTTGAGGGTCTGGCCGACGAGGTCGAGCATCTCGCGGAGGGTGTCGTAGTTGGGGTGGCGGAGGCGGACCCAGGCGTTCGCCATGTAGCCGGCCTCGATCGGCTGGGTGGGGGTGCCGGGGGGCGGCAGGTGGGCGTCGATCACCCACTGGCCGAGGCGCTCGTGGAGGAGCTCGACCCCCTGGTAGCCGAGGATCCGGCCGTCGCGGTCGGGGCGGAGGGCGATGAGGCCGGAGGCGAAGCGCCGCGAGGCCTGGCGGAAGGGGCGGCCGTGGACGATCGCGTGGGCCCACTCGATGTAGAGGTCGAGGTCGTTGCCGGCGCAGTAGACGTCCCACTGGCCGACGCCGGGCGGGCGGGCGCCGATCTCCGAGAACTTGAGGCCCTTGGGCCCGTAGAACCACTCCATGTGGGTGGCCGCGGTGCCGATCCCCATCGCCGTCACGACCGCCTGGCCGAGCGCCTTGACCGAGTCGTAGCCCGGCGCGTCGATCCGGTTGGTGCTGATGATCTGCGGCGAGATCCAGCGGTTGCGCATCGCGTCGAGGACGTTCGGGTAGTAGTGGGAGATGAACTCGTGGGCGATCTCCCCGCCGATCGTCATCGTGTCGTAGAAGCCCTCGTGGCCCTCGATGAACTCCTCGATCGCGGCCGAGCGCCCCTGGTCGACGCCGAGGTCCCTGAGGGCCACGGCGAGGCTCGCGTCGTCGTCGGCCCGCCAGGTGCCGGAGGCGCCGGCGGCCGCCCGCGGCTTGAGGATCACCGGGTAGCCGTGCTCGCGAATGAAGGCGATCGCGTCGTCGACGCTGTCGATCCCGCTCGAGGCCGCGCAGGGGATCTTGTGGGCCCGGAGGAACTCCTTCATCTCCGGCTTGTCGCGGCAGAGGATCGCGGTGCGGACCGAGAGCCCCGGGATCCCGCGGGCCTCGCGGACCCGGGCGATCGGCAGGATGTGGGACTCGATCGTCGACTCGAGGCGGTCGACCCAGCCGCGGCCCTGGACCCGGCGGACGGCGTCGTTGACCGCCTCCTCGTCGCAGACCGAGCGGACCTGCTCGTAGCCGTCGAGCCAGCCCTTGAGGTCGTCCGAGAGGTAGGCGGCCGGGGCCTCGCCGATCCCGGTGACCCGGGCGCCGACGGCCTTGAGGGCGCGGACGAATTGCTTCTGGTACGCGGGGAATTCGGGGGCGACGAAGAGGACGTGCATGGCGTTCCTGACCCCTTGCGCCGGGTCCATCCGAGGGGCTAATGGTACGCGGGCGAGGCGGCACAGCTTGTACACCGAATCCCCAGAGCCCGCCACAGGCGTCCTCCTCGGCCCCCAGCGCCTGGCGGTCACCGTCGACCGCGAGCTCCCGGCGCTCGCCGCCGACGGCCAGGTCGCGGCGATCAGCGCCGGCTGGCAGGAGCGCGAGGCCGAGGACGACGAGCTCCAGGCGGCGCTCGGCAACCGGGCGATCAACCTCTGCCTCCACGCCCGCGGTGACGCGGTCTTCCGCGACGACCCCGAGCTCAAGGACGCCCACCGGGTCAAGCAGGACCGCCTGCGCTCGATCCAGGCGCTCTACCGCGGGCGCCTGGTCCATTCGATCGCGGCGGTCCACGAACTCCAGCGGGCGCGCGGCCCGGCCGACCTCATCGCCGACGAGATCACGGCGGCGATCGACGCGATCCGCCTGGTCGACCGCCAGCACCTCGACCGGGTGACGGCGATCAACGACGAGTACGAGGCGGCGCTGCGGCCGGGCGAGCGGCCGGTGGTCGCCGCCCACCGCGAGGCGATCGCCGACATCCTCGCCGGCTGCGCGGCGGTGGCGATCACCGGCGGCCACGTCGCGACGATCCTCAACCGCCTCCGCCTCTTCGACCTCGGGCCGCTGATCCGCGGGCTGCCGATCGTCGCCTGGTCGGCCGGGGCGATGTCGCTGACCGACCGGGTGATCCTCTTCCATGACTCGCCGCCCCAGGGCCGGGGCAACGCCGAGATCCTCGAGGCCGGCCTCGGCCTCTTCCCGGGGGTGGTGGTCCTCCCGCACGCCCGCCGGCGCCTCCTCCTCGACGACCCGATCCGGGTCTCGCTCTTCGCCCGCCGCTTCGCGCCGGCGCGGGCGATCGCCCTCGACGAGCGCTGCAAGATCGCCTTCGTCGATCCCGGGGGGCCCTGCGGCAACGAGCTCACCCGGGTGCTCGGCGAGGACGGGGCCGTGCGGCCGATGGAGCCCCAATGTCCCTAGCGATCCACTCCCTCCTCCGCACCCGCCCGCTCGACCAGGGGGCGGTCGAGCGCTTCCTCCGCGACCACGAGTTCCCGCTGGTCGAGGGGACGTCTGCGACCTTCGTCTTCCGCGGCGAGGTCGACGCGGTCTTCCTCCGCCACTGGGTCTTCGGTCTGGGCTCGCAGCAGCCCTTCCACCGGCTCCCGGGGACCGACCTCTGGTACCTGGTGATCGAGCTGCCGAGGGGCTCGCGGGTCGAGTACAAGCTCGAGGTCCACCGCGGCGGTCACTCGACCTGGATCCGCGACCCCCGCAACCAGCACCTCGCCCACGACCCCTTCGGCGCCAACTCGGTGTGCCAGGGCGAGGGCTACGCGACGCCGGAGTGGGTCCATCCGGATCACGAGGCGCGGCCGGGGACCCTGGAGGAGGTCGTCCTCCCGAAGACCCCCTTCGGCGACGCCCGCCGGCTGACGATCTACCTCCCGGCGCGCTTCCGGGTGAGCCGGCGCTACCGCCTCCTGGTGGTCCACGACGGCGGCGACTACCTCCGCTTCTCGGCGCTGAAGACGGTCCTCGACAACCTGATCCACCGCCTCGAGGTCGCGCCGCTGATCGTCGCCCTGACCCACCCGCACGACCGCCTCATCGAGTACGCGAACGACCCGACCCACGCCGACTACATCGTCAATACGGTGCTCCCCTACATGGAGGAGCGCTTCCCGCTCTTCCCCGCGGCGACCGCGCGCTGTCTGATGGGGGCGAGCTTTGGCGGGGTCGCGTCGCTCTCGACCGCCTGGCGCTACCCGGGGCGCTTCGGCTGCCTCCTCCTCCAGTCGGGCTCCTTCGCCTTCACCGACATCGGCGAGAACCGGCGGGGGCCGGCGTTTGACCGGGTCGTGAGCTTTGTCAACGCCTTCCGCGAGGCGCCGGGGCGGCCGGCGGAGAAGGTCTTTGTGAGCTGCGGCACCTACGAGTCGTTGATCTACGAGAACCGCTCCATGGTACCGCTCCTCCAGACCACGGGCATGGACATCCGCTACGAAGAGGCGCGCGACGGTCACAACTGGGAGAACTGGCGCGACCGCCTGCGGATCGCCCTGAGCTGGATCTTCCCGGGCCCCCTCTGGATGGTCTACGAGTAAGCACGATTTTCGCCTCCACGGAGGAGACAGACCACGATGGCTGAGTTCACCCGCAATATCGGTCTCTCGCTCGGCGCCGACCTCTGCTGGCCGGCCTGCTACGAGGAGATCGTCCGCCGCCTCAAGCTCGAGCTGCCGATCGGCGACGACGTCGTCCGCTTCGCGGTCGAGCGGGTGACGGTCGAGCCCTTCAACCTCCAGCAGGGCTGCAAGTACGACGTCGTCCTCGATCGCCTCACCCACTGGTTCCACACCAGCCGCGAGTGGATCAAGAAGGCGGTGATCCTCGACGGGCTCTACGTGCTCAATAACCCGTGGTCCGTGCAGTCGATGGAGAAGCACACGTCGTACTGCGCGATGATGAAGCTCGGGATGCCGATCCCGGAGACCTACCTGGTCCCGCCGAAGGAGCACAAGCCGAGCGCCGACGTCAAGACGACCCTCGACCGCTACGCCCGCCTCTTCGACATCGCCAAGGTCGGCGACCGCCTCGGCTACCCGCTCTTCATGAAGCCCTACGACGGCGGCGCCTGGGTCGGGGTCTCGAAGATCGACGACGGCGACCAGCTCCGCGACGCCTACGAGAAGAGCGGCACCTTCGTCATGCACCTCCAGAAGGCGGTCGATCCCTTCGACCTCTTCGTCCGGGCGATCGGCCTCGGGCCGCAGGTGCACATCGTCCGCTACGACCCGACGGCGCCGCTCCACGCCCGCTACATGGTCGACTTCTTCTTCTGCGACGGCGACGAGTGGTCGGTCCTCCAGGACACCTGCCTGACGATTAATTCGTTCTTCGGCTGGGAGTTCAACTCCTGCGAGGCGCTCCGCAAGGAGGGGGTGCTCTACCCGATCGACTTCGCCAACGCCTGCCCCGACTTCCAGGTCACCTCGCTCCACTACCACTTCCCCGAGATGGTGAAGAACATGGTGCGCTGGTCGATCTACTGCGCGGCGACCGGGCGCAAGATGCAGCCCACCCTCGACTGGGAGCCCTTCTTCAAGATCGCCAAGAAGGACCTGCCCTACCGCGAGCGCCTCCGCGAGTACGCGAAGATCGCCCACCAGCGGATGGAGACCGACCGCTTCGTCGAGTTCTGCCACAAGCACCTCAGCCACCTCAACGAGGTCACCTGGGACTTCTTCGGCACCGACCTCGCGCGCTCGATCGTCCGGGCGAAGGTCGCGGCCCTCTTCCCGGCCCACGAGGTCGACAAGTTCACCGAGCACTTCTGGGGGCTGATCCAGTTCTGGCGGAAGACCGAGGCCGATCGCCTGGCGGCGATGCGGGGGACCCAGGGCGCGGCCGGGACCGCCGAGGTCGCCGACCTCGCGCCGGGGGCGACGGTCGCGGCCGGGGAGGCGAGCTAGCCATGGTCGACAAGGTCTCCTCGAAGTGGTTCTCGCCCCGCCTGCGGACCGAGGTGCTCACGGTCCGCTACGGCCACGCCGGGACGCCGGTGCTCCTCTTCCCGACCGCCGGCGGCGACGCCGAGGAGTGCGAGCGCTTCCTGATGATCAAGGTGCTCACGCCCCTGATCGACGCCGGCAAGATCCGGGTCTACTCCTGCGACAGCGTCGCCGGCCGGGCCTGGATCTCGGGCGAGCACTCCGGGCTCTACAAGGCGCGGGTCCAGAACGTCTTCAACGAGTTCCTGACCGACGAGCTCGCGCCGGCGGTCCGGGCGGACTGCCGTGACGGGTCGATCGAGATGATCGCCGCCGGCGCGTCGATCGGCGCCTACAACTCGCTGGTCGCGGTCTGCCGCAACCCCGAGATCTTCAAGATGGGGATCTGCATGAGCGGCACCTACGACCTCTCGCGGTGGATGTCCGGGCAGCACAGCCAGGACCTCCACGTGGTCTCGCCGCTCCACTTCGTCCCCTACCTCGAGGAGGGCTCGCGCCAGCTCGCGCTCCTCCGCAAGCGGATGATCCTCCTGCCGACCGGCGAGGGCCGCTGGGAGGCGCCGAACGAGAGCTGGGCGGTCGCCAACGTCCTCGGCAAGCGGGGGATCCCCAACCGCGTCGACCTCTGGGGGAAGCACTACGATCACGACTGGGTGACCTGGCGCGACATGCTGCCGAAGTACCTGGCAGAGCACGCGTAGGAGGGACGAGCGGTGCAGGGCAGGATCCGGGTCGTCTTCGTCGCGCCCTTCCTCCTCGACGCGACCGTCCGCTTCGTCAAGGCGGTCGCCGAGGTGCCGGGCTGCGAGCTCGCGCTGATCACCCAGGAGCCGCGGGCGAAGATCCCGGCGGCGATCGCCGCGCGCCTCAAGATCCACTACCAGGTCGCCGACGCGTTTGACCCCGGGGTGCTGGTGGCGGCGATCAAGGCGATCGCGCCGGCGCTCGGCGGGGTCGATCGCCTCCTCGGGACCCTGGAGCAGCTCCAGGTGCCGCTCGGGGTGGTCCGCGATCGCCTCGGCCTCCCCGGGATCGGCGAGGGCGCGGCCCGCAACTTCCGCGACAAGGGGCGGATGAAGGACGTCCTCCAGGCGGCCGGGCTCCCCTGCGCCCGCCACCGGGCGGTCACCGACGTCGCCGGCGCGCTCGCGTTCGTCCGCGAGGTCGGCCTGCCGGTGGTGGTGAAGCCGCTCGAGGGCGCGGCCGCGGTCGCCACCAGCCGGGTCCGCGAGCCGGCCGAGCTCGAGCGGGCGCTCGCGCTCGCGCCCCCCTCGCCGGCGCGGCCGGTGGTGATCGAGGAGATGATCGTCGGCGAGGAGCGATCGTTCGAGACCCTGAGCCTGGGTGGTGAGGCGTTCTGGGACTCGTCGACGATCTACGCGCCCAATCCGCTGACGGTGCTCGAGAACCCGTGGATCCAGTGGACCGTGCTCTTGCCGCGCGAGACCCGGCGGCCGGTGGTCGAGGGGTTTCGGCCGATCGCCCACGCGGCCCTGAAGGCGCTCGGGATGGTCACCGGGATCTCGCACATGGAGTGGTTTCGGACCGCGTCCGGGCGGATGGTGATCTCCGAGGTCGGGGCGCGGCCGCCGGGCGCGCAGATCATGACGATCAACTCCTACGCCCATGATCTGGATCTCTACCGGGTGTGGGCGGAGCTGGTTGTGCTGGATCGGGTGGTGCGGCCGGAGCGGCGATTCGCGGTCGGGGCGGCGTATCTGCGGGGGGCTGGCGAGGGGCGGGTGGTCGCGGTCCACGGGCTCGAGGAGGCGCAGCGGGAGCTCGGGCACCTGGTGGTCGAGGCGAGGTTGCCGACGCTTGGGCAGGCGAAGAGCTCGTCGTACGAGGGGGAGGGGTTCGCGATCTTGCGGCATCCCGAGACCGAGGTCGTGCAGGCGGCGCTTCAGCGGTTGATCTCGTTGGTGCGGGTCGAGGTTCGGGCGAAGTAGTCGAGGGGGTGTGCCTCCGTGGTGGGGCGCGTTGGTCGGAGCTTCGTGACCTTCGTCGGCCGCGAGGTGGGGATCCGAAGGCCGTGCGCGGGGGCGGAGGCGGGGGGCTCGACGCTCAGACAATCCTCGATCGCCCGCCGACTTCGTCGGCGTGCGATCTGCGTGACTCGCGTCGAGCCCCCCGCCTCCGCGAGCGTCAGCGTCGCCTTCGCGGGGGTGAGAGCCGCGTTCGGGCGCTGAAGGGGGCGACGGGGCGGGTTCGCCGGTGGAGTCCCCGCGGACTTCGGGGGCCCGCGATCATCCGCCACCTTCGGCGGCGGATGATCACGGGGTGCGCGGGGTCGACGCTCGGGCGTTCGCGGCGTGTCGAGGGGGCGCTACTGGGGGAGCCGGTGATCTGTCTCTTCAGACAGATGATTACTCGCAGGGCGGGGCGGACTTTGGATCGGCCTCGGCGACCAGGGTCTCGATCTCGGTCGGCGTGAGGACCCGGTTCCAGATCTGGACGGCGTCGATGCAGCCGTCGAAGTCGCCGGCGAGGGTCAGGTCGCTGCTGTTGGCGGCCGGGCGCGAGGGGGGATCGCCGGCGAAGAGGCCGCTCTCGAGGTCGACGAAGGCGCCGAAGGGCTCGCAGTGCTCGCCGTCGGGCGAGCTGGTGCACGCGCAGCCGACCAGGTGCCAGGAGCCGTCGGCGTAGAAGTCGAGCTTCTGGTCGAGGAGCTCGCCGGAGGAGCCGACCGTGCAGATCACGTCGAGCTCGATGTCGTTGGCGACGACCTCGAGGCTGAATTGCCCGTCCTTCTTGAAGATCACCTGGCGGGTCGACTTCGCCGGCAGCGTCGGCATCGCCAGCCAGGCGGTGACCGTGTAGCTCGGGAGCGCCGGGAAGGGGCCGGCGGGCGCGCTCATGCTCTCGCCCTTGGTCACCCGCGTCGCCATGCCGTGGACCCCGGGGACCAGCCCGGTCACGCTGATCGGCCCCCCCGGGATCCGGCCGCACTCGTCGATCAGCGTGTTCGGATCATCGAGCTCGTAGCAGGCGACCGGCGGAGGATCGAGGACGTCGCAGGAGCAGGGGCCGAGCGCCTCGTCGGTGTCCTGGCCGCTGCCGCTCGCGGCGCTCGAGGAGCCGCTCCCCTCGCTCGCGCTCCCGCCCTCACCCGAGTCGGAGTAGGCGGGGTTGTCGAGGATGCAGCCGGCGAGGAGCGCGGCCGCGAGGAGATGGAGGGGGCGGGTCACGTTGGCGCGAAGAGAGCTTCCGACGACGGGTAGACCTCTGCAAGTGTCGCCTCGGGCCCCCTCCGCGAGCAGCGGGCCCGCGGTCGCTCACTGCGGCATCAGCGACGACTCAAAGCCGAGGGTGACCCGCAGGCGCTTGCCGGGCTCGTCCACGTTGTTGCCCATCGTCGTGTGGGTCTGGAGATCGCCGTCGATCGACTTGGGGGCGGAGTCGGGGGCCGCGTTGTCGCCGAGGGCGACGAAGGAGGCGACGTAGGAGCCGTACTCGACGTCGTTGTTCTCGTAGTTGAGGGCGATCTCGGCGAGGTTGAGGCCGCCGCCGGCCGGCAGCTTGTAGCCGAAGGAGCCGGCGATCGTCAGGTAGGAGCCGTCGATGTCGAAGACGCCGTCGATGTCCGAGTAGTAGACGTCGTAGAACTCGGTGGTCACGCCCTTGATGTCGTGGCTCTGATCGGTGAGCGGATCGGGGAGGGCGGCGGTGAGCTCGGGGCCGAGGACCTCGAAGGTGTAGGGGGTCGGCGCGTTGCCGCCGCTCCGCTCCCAGAAGGTGATCGACTTGAGGCCGGGGATCTCGTGGACCGGGATCGGCTCGGGCGGGACGACGCCGGTGGTCCCGGTGGTCCCGCTGGTGTCGGAGGTGCCGCCGGTGCTGCCGGTGGTGCCCGTCGTGCTGCCGGTCGAGCCGCCGCTCGAGCTCGAGGAGGTGTCGCCGCTGGTGCCCGAGCTCGCGCTCCCGCCTCCGCCGGTCGTCGACGTGCTGGCGTCGCCGCTCGAGGAGCCGTCGCTGGTCGAGGCGCTGGTCGAGGTCGTCGAGGCGCTCGCGTCGGTCGCCGAGGCGGTCGCCGCGGTGTCACCGCGTGAGGTCGAGTCGTCGCCGTTGCAGGCCGCGAGGGCGACGAGGGCGAGGGCGAGGCGAGGGGTCAGGCGAAGGACAGGCGACATCGGGGATCTCCAGGCAGGACGGAACGGAAAGGAAGGAAAGGATCCCCACGGTAGCGAAGTGCGGCGCCGCCCGGAAGCTCTGCGCCGCGACCGGGGGGCCGGTTTTGGCGCGTCCGCGCGCGCGCGCGCCGCCGCCGTCGCTGGCGATTCTTCGCTACCCTGGTGCGGTGCGAGCCTCGCTCAGCGCGACCCTCGCGGCGCTCCTCTGCGCCGCCTGCTTCGTCGATCCCGGCGTCGTCGGGCTCAGCGAGGGGGGGACCGAGGCGACGGGCACGTCGACGACGACCGTCGCCGACACCACGACCACCGCGGGGAAGATGACGACGACGACGACGACGGGCGCGACGTCGACGACCAGCGGGTCGAGCGGGTCGAGCGGGTCGACGGGCGGCGGGTCGACGACGACGAGCGGCGGCCCCGCGAGCTGCTGGGATCGCTCGATCGACGACTGGGACGACGTCGTCCAGGTCACCGACGCCGAGCTCGGCGGCGATCCGCGGAACCCCGCGCTCTCGCCCGACGGGCTCACGCTGACCTACGTCGCGCTCGGGATGGACGCGCTGCCGCTCCGCCCCTATCGGGCGATCCGGGGCGGCCTCGACCAGCCCTTCGGCATGGCCACGCTCCTCGCGGCCTGGCCCGATCTCAAGAACCTCGTCGGCCACCCCAAGATCGTCGGCGACGAGATGGTGCTGATGCTCCCGGGCTTCGGCTCCTACGACTTCGCGCGCTCGCTCCTGGTCGACGGGGTGTGGACGGATCCGGCGCTGATGCCCGGCTTCGACAGCGCCGACGACGAGTACTACCCGAGCCTCACGGCCGACGGCGCCCGCCTGATCTTCGTCCGCGGCGACGGTCAGGCGGTCCCCGGGGTCGACGCCCTCTCGCCGTGGGCGCTCTACGAGGCCTCCCGCCCGCCGAATTCGCCGCCGGGGACCGAGTGGGGGGCGATCGGCGAGGTCGCGCTCCCCTTCGCCGAGAACCCCGACTACCCCCACTGGCGGAGCTGCCCGGTCCTCTCGCCCGACGGCCTCCACCTCCTCCTGGCGACCTCCTACCCCAACGTCGTCGACGCCGGCGATCCGAGCGCGTCGCTCGAGATCGCCGAGCTCCGCCGCGACGGGCTCGACGCGCCCTGGTCGACGCTGAACCTCGCGCCCTCGCTCCACCAGGAGGGTCGCCACGGCTGCCCCGGGGGGATCACCGCGGACGGCTGTCAGATGGCCTACGCCGAGCTGACCCTCGGCGGGACGGGCGACGATCCCTACACGATCTGGCTCGCCCGACGCTCGCCCTAGCGCCCGCTCAGCCCGCGAGCCAGGGGCAGCACTCGGCGGCGGCGTCGAGGAGCGGCCCCTCGTCGACGGCGCAGAGGTCCGGGACGTCGAGGGTGCACTCGTCGAAGAAGCTGTCGTTGTAGGCGCACTGGCAGTAGTCGCCGTCGCAGAGGATCTGGAGGTCGTCGCCGCAGTGGTAGGTGACGCCGCAGAGCTGGTTGTCGTCGATCTCGATGTCGCAGTGCTCGCAGACGATCACCAGCGCGTTGACCTCGGGGACGCAGGCGTTGCCGCCGAGGTACTCTCTGCAGGAGATCTGGCCGACGCAGCTCGCGTAGCTCCCCCAGCGGCTCTTGCAGGCGTCGCCCCCCTGATCGATGTAGGCGAGGCAATCGGCCAAGCAGGCGTCGAAGTTGGCGCCCGAGCACTTCTCCTCCATGTCGCAGTAGGTCCCGCAGCTCGCGGTCGCGTCAGGATCGCCGCCGGTGGTCGTCGGGTCGGTGGTGACCGGGCCGCTCGTCGGGATCGAGTCCGTGGTCGTCGAGTCCGTGGTGGTCGTGGTCGTGGTCGCGGTCGCGGTCGCGGTCGCGTCCGAGGTCGAGGTCGTGGCCGAGGACGTGGTCGTCGCGGTCGAGCCGGCGCTGCCGCTCTCGGTCCCGCCGCTGCCGGCGTCGCCGCTGCTGCTGGCGTCGTTGCTGCTCCCGCTCGCGTCGGCGCCGGTCGCCGAAGCGCCGCTGGCCGACGTGGCCGCGCCGGGATCGCTGAAGCAGCCGCCGACGAGGGCGGCCAGGAGGGCGAGCGTGGCGGTCGCGCGGGCCAACCGGATCACGATCGCAGACCGTGGGGGTCGGGGCAACGCCGAGGGGAGGCGGTCGCGGGGCCGGCTCTTGCGCGCCGGGTCGGGCTCACGCAAGGTTCGCGGGTGATGCGCTGGATCGCCCTCGCTCGCCGCTCCGCCCTCGGCCTTGGCCTCGGCCTCGTCTGCGGCCTCGTCTTCGGCCTCGTCGCCTGCGGGGACGACGGCGCGGGCGGGGCGACCAGCGGGGCGACGGGCGGCGGCAGCGAGGGAGAGAACCCCGAGCCCCACGTCCGCGTCGAGGGCCCGGTGGACCTCCTCGATCTCTGCGGGACGATCGGCTCGACCAATGTCTTCCTCCGGGCGACCCGGGTCGGCTGCGTCGGCTCGCCGCCGGCCCCCTGCACGATCCCGACGAACCCCTACGAGATCGTCGTCGGCGACACCGCGGGCTGTCCGAGCGCGCTGACCGGGGCGCGGATGGAGGTCGAGATCGAGGCGACCGGCAAGTACCAGATCGAGGCCGTGACGATCACCGAGAGCGGCCACCAGGCGCTCTGCTACGGGTCGAACGGCGCGTCGGTGATCGAGGTGACCCAGGCCGAGCTCGACGGGCGGGCGACGATCGCGGTCGATCCCCTCGCGGGGCCCTGCCCGGCGCCCTGAGGGGCCAGGGGGCGGCGGAGGCCCTCGGCGGGTGCGGGCGGCCCGCGGAGAGCGCGCGGGCCCGCGGTGATCGGGCGGCTTGGCAAGCGCCGGTCGCCGGACTAGCGTTGCCGCCGACATGACCTACGACTTCCGCGCGATCGAGGCCCGCTGGCAGAGCTACTGGGACGAGCACGAGACCTTCCGGGCCGAGCTCGACCCCGATCGGCCGAAGTACTACGTCCTCGACATGTTCCCCTACCCGTCGGGCGACGGCCTCCACGTCGGGCACCCGGAGGGCTACACCGCGACCGACATCGTCGCCCGCTACAAGCGGATGCGCGGCTTCAACGTCCTCCACCCGATGGGCTGGGACGCCTTCGGCCTGCCGGCCGAGCAGTACGCGATCAAGACCGGCACCCACCCGGCGACCCGGACCGCCGAGTGCATCCAGAACTTCAAGCGCCAGCTCAAGATGCTCGGCTTCTCCTACGACTGGGCCCGCGAGATCGACACGACCTCGCCGGCCTACGTCAAGTGGACCCAGTGGATCTTCCTGCAGATCTGGGGCTCCTGGTACGACCACACCGAGGGGCGGGCGCGGCCGATCGCCGAGCTGCCGATCCCGCCGGCGGTCGCGGCGATGGGCGACGCCGAGGTCAACCGCTACCGCGACGAGCACCGCCTCGCCTACATGCACGACGCGCCGGTCAACTGGTGCCCGACCCTGCGGGTGGTCCTCGCCAACGAGGAGGTCGCCGAGCACGTCGAGCAGGGGCACGAGGTCGTCCGTCGGCCGATGCGGCAGTGGATGCTGCGGATCACCGCCTACGCCGAGCGCCTCCTCGCCGACCTCGACGGGCTCGAGTGGCCGGCCAGCGTGATCGAGATGCAGCGCAACTGGATCGGCCGCTCGGAGGGCGCGGAGGTCGAGTTCCAGGTGGTCGGGATCAAGGGCGAGGAGGGGACGCTGACGGTCTTCACGACCCGCCCGGACACCCTCTTCGGCGCGACCTACATGGTCCTCGCGCCCGAGCACCCGCTGGTCGATCAGATCACCACCGACGCCCAGCGCTCGGCGGTCAAGGCCTACGTCGAGAGGACCGCCCACCGCTCCGAGCGCGAGCGCCAGGCGGAGGCGGCCGAGGGGGCGAAGACGGGGGCCTTCACCGGCGCCTTCGCCCGCAACCCGGTCAACGGCCGCGAGATCCCGATCTGGATCTCGGACTACGTCCTGATGGGCTACGGGACCGGGGCGATCATGGCGGTCCCCGGCCACGACACCCGCGACCACGCCTTCGCCAAGGCGATGGGCCTCGAGATCGTCGAGGTCGTCGGCGGCGGGACGGCGCCGATCGCCGACGAGGCCTTCGTCGGCGAGGGCGTCGCGGTCAACTCCGGCTTCATCAGCGGCCTGACGACCGCGGCCGCCAAGGAGCGGATGATCGATCACCTCGAGCGCGAGGGGATCGGCCGCCGGCGGGTCACCTACAAGCTCCGCGACTGGCTCTTCTCGCGCCAGCGCTACTGGGGCGAGCCCTTCCCGCTGATCCACCGCCCGGACGGCGAGGTCGCGCCGGTGGCGGTCGACGACCTGCCGGTGACCCTGCCGGTGATCGAGGACTTCGGCCCGAGCGAGAGCGGCGAGCCGCCGCTGGCGAAGGCGCGCGAGTGGGTCGAGCTGGCGGACGGCTCGCTCCGCGAGACCAACACGATGCCGCAGTGGGCGGGCTCGTGCTGGTACTACCTCCGCTTCATGGACCCCCGCAACGACGGGGCGGCCTTCTCGAAGGAGGCGGCCGACTACTGGCTGCCGGTCGATCTCTACATCGGCGGCGCCGAGCATGCGGTCCTCCACCTCCTCTACGCCCGCTTCTGGCACAAGGTGCTCTTCGACCTCGGCCACGTATCGACCGTCGAGCCCTTCCACAAGCTGGTCAACCAGGGGATGATCCTCGGCGCGACCTACCACCCGATCACGCCGCGCCGCGACGAGCGCGGGCTCCCGGTGGTCTTCCTCCCCGATCAGATCGAGGCGATCGGCGGCGACCGCTTCGCGGTCAAGGGGAGCGGCGAGGAGGTCAAGGTCCAGTGGGACAAGATGTCGAAGAGCCGGGGCAACGTCATCAACCCCGACGACGTGATCCGGGAGTACGGCGCCGACACCATGCGCCTCTACGAGATGTTCATGGGGCCGCTGGAGCAGAGCGCCCCCTGGCAGCCCGAGGGCGTGAGCGGCTGCTACCGCTTCCTCCAGCGGGTCTATCGCCTGGTCTTCGACGAGCGGCCCGAGGGCGACGTCGTCCGTGAGCTGGCCGAAGGGGCAGGGAGCGAGCGGCAGCGCCGGCTCCTCCACCGGACGATCGACCAGGTCGGGGAGCGGATCGATCGCCTCTCGTTCAACACCGCGATCTCGTCGATGATGATCTTCGTCAAGGAGCTCGCGCTCCTCGACGAGCCGATCGCCCGCGAGGTCATCGGCGCCTTCCTGATCCTCCTCTCGCCCTTCGCCCCCCACCTCGCCGAGGAGCTCTGGCGGGCGCTCGGCAACCCGAAGAGCCTGGCCCTGGAGCCGTGGCCGGCGGTCGATCCGGCGCTCCTGATCGAGGCGACCTGGACCCTGGTGGTCCAGGTCGGCGGCAAGAAGCGGGCGGAGCTCCAGGTCCCGCAGGGGGCGGAGAAGGACGCGGTGATCGCCCTCGCCCTGGCGGCCGAGGACGTCCAGCGGCATGTCGGCGACAAGACCCCGCGGCGGGTGATCTACGTCCCGGGCAAGCTGGTGAACGTGGTGCTCTAGCGCTTCGCGTGGGATCGCGGCGGACGGACGCGGCCACGGACGCGGCGTCTGACTCCGCCACCGACGCGGTCGCTGTTGTCGCGGGCCCCCAGATCTCGCCGCTCGATTCGTGGCGTGCAGCGCGTCTTGCGCCCTGAATATTTTCGCGCCGCCTTGATCCCGGGCGCAGCAAAATCGCCCGCCATGTGCGACGATGAACTATCGCCTACGCGCACGGGCACTCGCGCCCGATGGAGAGCTAGCATGTCCAAAGACCTCCTCATTCGCACGTGCTCCCTGGGGTTCGCCGCCGCGCTCGGTATCGCGGGATGCGGTGACAGCGGGAGCTCCGACGACACCACCGGCACCGGGTCCGCATCGGTGACGATCACGGCCGCGTCCTCGGTGACGGTGACCGCGACCGCCACGGCCACGGCCACCGACAGCGGCGCGACGACCGACGACAGCGGCGGCGAGAAGCTCGACCTCCCGGACGACGAGCCGCTCCCCGGCTGTGGCACGGGCGACGGCGCCTGCAACCTCCTCGACCTCCTCTTCGTGATCGACAACTCGGGCACGATGGGGGAGGAGCAGGTCAACCTCGCGGCCAACTTCCCGCTCCTGGTCGAGCGCCTCGGGATGCTCAAGGACGGCAAGGGCAAGCTGATCAGCGCCGACATCAACATCATGGTGACGACCACCGACATGGGTCACCCGGCGTGCGCGCAGTTCAACAAGCCGGGCTACATCCCCGCGAAGGGCTCGCCGATCAACACGCCGTGCACCGATCGCCTCGAGCGCTTCACCAGCCTCGACGGCAAGAAGTCGATCCCGCAGGCCTGCACCGACTCCTGCAACGGCGTCGCCCCCGACGGCCCCTACATCCACTACAAGGTCAACGGCATGTCGAACGTGCCGGGCGACGACATCGCCGGCGCCCTGAGCTGCATCGGCCTCCAGGGGATCGACGGCTGCGGCTACGAGGCCCAGCTGGAGTCGATGATGCAGGCCCTCGACCCGGGCAAGGAGTGGAACAAGGGCGCGCTCCCCTTTGTCCGCGAGGGCGCGGTCCTGGCGATCGTCATGGTCACCGACGAGGCCGACTGCTCGGTGCTCGCGCCCGGCGGCTACGACTACTTCGACGACGAGAACTCCGAGAACCCGATGTACAACCAGTACTGGAACGCGGACCCGAAGGACGCGACCAAGAAGGTGACCTCGGCCGTGTGCTGGAACGGCGGGGTCAACTGTATCGACCAGGACAACGACGGGATCTACGAGAACTGCACGTCGGCCGACAAGGGCGTCCTCCACCCGAGCATGGCCCGCTACACCAAGTTCCTCCGCGACGTCCTGATCGGCGGCAAGCAGAAGGAGGTGATCATGCTCGGGATCCTCGGGATCCCGCCGGTCACCGAGCACAACCCCGAGCCGCCCTACGAGCCGATCGCCGGCGGCGTCAAGGATCTGGTCTACCGCCAGTGGAACGACGCCGACATCCTCCCGGGCGACGGCGGGACCGCGGCGACCAAGCAGTTCGAGTTCGGGATCGGACCCGGCTGCACCGGTGCGGGCACCGGGCAGGCGATCCCGCCGGTGCGGATCAAGGAGGTCTGCGAGAGCCTCAACGACGGCGACCGGATCCGCTGCTGCATGGAGTCGATCTGCGACGACGACTTCTCGCCGGCGATCGAGTGCCTCTCCGGGCTCCTCCAGGAGACCTTCGCGCCGCAGGGCTAGCCCGCGCTGCCGCTGCGTCGGGGGCCGCGTCCGCTGGACGCGGCCCTCGCCGCGTTTGGGTGGCGGGTGTCGGCCGCGCGCCGCCTGACGAGGTCGCGCCCTGCGTGTGCGCGGCGGCCGGCTAGCCGGGGCTACGGAGGAAGGTGGAGCCAGCGCGGGTGATCTTGATCCGCTTCTTGGCGCCGCTCCCCTCGACGTGGATCAGCCCCTTGGTCCGCAGGTGCCGGAGCACCAGGCGGAGCTGATCGGAGGCGAGGCCGGTGCCCTGGAGGAGCTCGCTCTCGCGGCGGCCGGCCTTGCTCTTGCTCAGCGAGCGGAGCACCAGGGCGTCGCCGCCCGGGACGTCGGCGCGGCGCCGGATCACCGCCGGGCCGAGCTCGAGGTCGCCGGCCTCGTCGAGATCGTCGTCGACGGCGGTCTGCGCGGGCTCCTCCTGGGGCCGGGGGCGCTCCTTGGCGATGTCGATCAGCTCCTGGACGGTGAAGACGCCGAGGACCGGCGAGATGTGATCGTTCTTGCGGGCGGCCGCGACGATCTCGCCGAGGGTGGCGGTGTCAGGGAGGGCGCGGATGACCTCGCGGAGGACATCGCGTAGAGATTGAGTCCAGGCGTCTTCGACCCGGTCGTCCACTTCGTTCACAGGTGAACCTCGCGCACCAAATCTCACGTTTGGCTCGAGTTGTGGCGAGCGTCGCGGAGACCCTACGAAGCGCCGCATCTGCACACAATGCAGGGCAGCCAAACCACAACGGCGAATGCAATGGTGCGCGTCGGATCACGCGCTGTCAAGCCCAAGCGGTGCGGGTCGGCGATCGGGTCGGCGATGTGAGGGGAACGACGCGGGCGAGCGCGGCCCCTCGGTTGACAGCGACCCCGGGCCCGGACAAAAGGGCCCCGTGCCGGTCTTCAGGCTTGAGATCGAGGCTCGCTCAGGGCTCGTGGACGCCGCCGGGGAGGCGACCGCTCGCCGCCTCCGCTCCTTCCTCGGGATCGACGCCCGGGTGCGCACCCGTCGGGTCTACCTCCTTGATCTCGAGATCGACGAGGGCGAGGCGGCGACGATCCTCGACAACCTCGTCGATCCGATCGCCGAGATCGGCGCGCTCGGGATGCTCGCCGATCAGGCGGCGGGCGAGGCGGCGCCGTGGCTCCTCAGCGTCGGCCTCCGCCCCGGCGTCACCGACAGCGTCGGCCGCTCGGTCCACCGGGCCGCCGAGGACTGCCTCGGGCGCCCGCTCGCCGGCGAGGTCTACACCGCGACCCTCTATCGCCTCTGGGGGGTCGGCCGCGAGGCGGTCGAGCGGGCGGCGGCGGAGCTCCTCTACAACCCGCTCATCGAGCGCCTGCGGATCGAGGAGAGCCCGCGGGCGCTCGATCTCGCGGTCCCGCGGGCGGGCTCGAGCCGGCCGCCCGCGGTCGCCGAGGTGCCGCTCGGGGCGGCCGACGACGCCGAGCTCGAGCGGATCTCGCGGGCCGGGATGCTCGCGCTCACGCTCGCCGAGATGCGGGCGATCCAGGCCCACTTCGCGGGGCTCGGCCGCGATCCGACCGACGCCGAGCTCGAGTGCATCGCCCAGACCTGGAGCGAGCACTGCAAGCACAAGATCTTCGCGTCGCCGATCGACTACGTCGACCCCGCGGGGGCGCGGCGGCGGATCGATCGCGGCCTCTTCCGGGCGACGATCCGCGGGGCGACCGAGGCGGTCGCGGCCGCGCGCCGGGCCGCGGGCGTCGACCCCGAGGGCGCGCCCTTCCTGGTCTCGGTCTTCCACGACAACGCCGGCGTGGTCCGCTTCACCGACGAAGATCACCTGGTCTACAAGGTCGAGACCCACAACTCGCCGTCGGCGCTCGATCCCTACGGCGGGGCGATGACCGGGATCGTCGGGGTCAACCGCGACGTCCTCGGCACCGGCCTCGGGGCCGAGTGCCTGACCAACGTGTGGGGCTACTGCCTCGGCGATCCCGCCCACGCGGTCGGCCTCCCGCCCGGGCTCATGCACCCCCGGCGGATCCGCGACGGCGTCCACCACGGGGTGATCGACGGGGGCAACCAGTCGGGGATCCCCTACAGCCGCGGCTTCGAGCTCTTCGACCGCCGCTACCTCGGCAAGCCGCTGGTCTACTGCGGGACCGTCGGGGTGATGCCGGCGCGGGTCGGCGGCCGCCTCGGCGAGGTCAAGCGGATCGCCGCCGGCGATCTGGTGGTGATGGTCGGCGGGCGGATCGGCAAGGACGGGATCCACGGCGCGACCTTCTCGAGCGTCGAGCTCGACGAGTCGTCGCCGGTGCAGGCGGTCCAGATCGGCGATCCGATCACTCAGAAGATGATGGCCGACTTCCTCGACGAGGCCCGCGCGCTCGGGCTCAGCTCCGGCCTCACCGACAACGGCGCCGGCGGCCTCTCGAGCAGCGTCGGCGAGATGGCCCAGGCGACCGGCGGCGCCGAGATCGACCTCGCGGTCGCGCCCCTCAAGTACCCCGGCCTCCAGCCCTGGGAGATCCTGATCTCGGAGGCCCAGGAGCGGATGAGCGTCGCGGTGCCGCCGGCGTCGCTGGACGCCTTCATGGCGCTCGCGCGGCGGCGCGAGGTCGAGGCGACGGTGCTCGGCCGCTTCACCACGAGCGGCCGCCTGGTGGTCCGCCACGGCGAGGCGCTGGTCTGCGATCTCGAGCTCGAGTTCCTCCACGAGGGGGTGCCGCTGCCGACCCTCTCGGCCCGCTGGAGCCCGCCGGCCCGCACGCTCTCGAGCCCGGGCGAGGTCGCGGCCGCGTTCGCGGCCCGCTCGCCCGGCGCGCTCCTCCTCGAGCTCATCGGCTCGCTCAACCTCGCGTCGAACGAGGCGCTCGCCCGGCGCTACGACCACGAGGTCAAGGGCCTGAGCGTCGTCAAGCCCTGGGTCGGCGTCCGCCAGGACGTGCCGGCGACCGCGACGGTGATGCGGGTCCGCCACGGGCGGCCCGAGGGGATCGTCCTCGCCGAGGGGATCCACCCCCACTACAGCGACGTCGACACCGAGGCGATGGCGACCGCGGCGGTCGACGAGGCGGTGCGGCGGGTGATCTGCGCCGGCGCGCGGGTCGATCGCCTGGCGGCGCTCGACAACTTCTGCTGGCCCGACCCGATCGTCAGCGCCAAGACCCCCGACGGCGAGCACAAGCTCGCCCAGCTCGTCCGCTGCTGCGAGGGGCTGCGGGCGGCCTGCGAGGCCTTCGGGGTCCCGCTGATCAGCGGCAAGGACTCGATGAAGAACGACGCCAACCTCGGCGGCGTGAAGATCTCGATCCCGCCGACGCTGCTGATCAGCGTGATCGGCCAGATGGAGGACGTCCGGCGGGCGCTCGACCTGACGCCGCTGGCGGCGGGGGATCGGGTCGCGCTGGTCGGGATCACCCGCGACGAGCTCGGCGAGGCCGAGGCCGCGCGCCAACTCGGCCTGGTGATCGACGCGGTGCCGCGCACCGACCTCGCGGCCGCGGCCGCCCGCTACCGCGCCTTCGCCGGGGCCCGCGACGCCGGCTACGTCCGCTCGGCCCACGCGCTCGGGCGCGGCGGCCTGGCGATCGCCCTCGCCCACATGACCCTCGCCGGCGAGCTCGGCCTCGATCTGCGGATCGACGGGGTGGGGGAGGGGACGCTCGGCGACGCGGCGATCCTCTTCGGCGAGAGCACGGGGCGGATCGTCCTGACCTGTCGGCCAGGTGACGCCGCGGCGATCGAGGCCGCGCTCGGGGGCCACGGGCTCGCCTGGCTCGGCGAGGTCGCGCCCCCGCGGGCCGGCGGCGGCTGGCTGCGGGTCGCTCGCCGCGGCGAGGCCTTGATCGACGTCGACGCCGCGGCCCTCCGCGCGCGCTTCCAGGGAGGTGAGCTGTGATCCCCGCCGATCCGATCCGCGAGCGCTTCGGCATCGACCGCGCCCGCGCCCGTGACGTCCGCGTGCTGGTGATGACCGGCTACGGCCTCAACTGCGAGGCCGAGACCGCCGCCGCCTTCGCCCGCCTCGGCGCGAGCCCGGAGATCCGCCACGTCGGCGACGTCCTCGAGGGCGGCGACGACGTCCTCCGGCCCTACCCGATCCTCGCCTTCATCGGCGGCTTCTCCTTCGGCGATCACATCGCCAGCGGCCGGGTCTTCGCCAACCGGCTGCGCTTCCGCCTCGGCGATCGCCTCGCCCGTCACATCGACGAGGGCGGCCTGGCGATCGGGATCTGCAACGGCTTCCAGACCCTGGTGAAGCTCGGCGCGCTGCCGGCGGTCGGCCGGGCGCCCGGCGGCGGCCTCGCCCGCCAGCAGGTCTCGCTGGTCGACAACGATCGCCTCGGCTACCGCGACGCCTGGGTGCGCCTCCGCTTCGATCCGGAGAGCCCCTGCGTGTTCACCAAGGGCCTCGAGGGGCTCACGCTCGATCTCCCGAGCCGCCACGGCGAGGGCAAGATGGTCTTCGCCGACGCCGCGTCGCAGGCGGCGATCGAGGCCGCCCACCTGATCCCGGCGCGCTACGTCGACGAGGCCGGGGCGGCGACCGAGCGCTGGCCCGACAACCCGAGCGGCTCGCCGGGCGGCGCGGCCGGCCTCTGCGATCCGAGCGGGCGGATCTTCGGGCTCATGCCCCACCCCGAGGCCTACCTCGATCCCGAGAACCACCCGCGCTGGCGGGCCCAGCTCGCCGCCGGCACCCTGCCGCCGGTCGGCCTCGGCCTCCACGTCCTCGCCGGCGGCGTGCGGGCGGTGATCGACGGGCGCTAGCGCGCGTCGATCACCGACGGCGATCAGACGTCGAGCATCCGCTCGGCGGCGACCGGATCGATCCCCGCCTGGTGAGCGAGCTCGAGGAAGAACTCGCGGCCGACGTCGGCGCGCTGCGAGGCGTCGACCAGCGGGGCGATCGCCCGCAGCACCTCGACCCGGCGATCGCGGGGGAGCGAGGCGAGGCGGGCGCCGACGTGGTCGATCGACGGCGGGGTCTCGAGGAAGGCGGCGAAGGCCCGGCGGCGCTCGCTGGAGACCGGCATCTGCTCGAGGAGCGCCTCGTAGCGGACCGCCTCGGCCTCGTCGATCGTCCCGTCGCGGTGGATCAGGAGGGCGGCGAAGCTCGCCTTGTGCTCGGCGAGGAGGGCGGCCTCGGCGGTCCACTGGTCGCGCCAGCTTGCGAGGTCATCGAGATCGGCGCCGACCATCGACGCGATCTCCTCGACGACCCGCAGCTCGGTGTCGCCGACCTCGCCGTCGGCGAGGGCCATCGCCCACGCCCGCTCGAGGATCGGCTCGTGGAAGAGCGGGAGGATCGGCGGGAGCTCCTTGACGTGCTCGAGGAGCGCCTCGCGGCTGGCGAGGAGGTTGACCCAGGCCTCCTGATCGCCGGGGCTCAGGCGCTCGTCGATCATCGCCAGCACCTGATCGCACTCGCCCTCCTTGAGCACGCCGTCGGCGTGGGCGACGAGGCCGCAGGCGACGAGGGTCCATTCCTGTTCGGGGGTCAGCGGCATGGCGGAGTCTCGGCCCAGACTACACGAGAGGGGGCGAGCCTGGCGACCGCCGCGGCCGCCTCGGCGAGCGATGCCGCGCCGGGGCCGCGGGGCCCCACGGCGCCGGCGTGGCGGCCCCTCCGCGGGTCTCTCACGTCCGATCGCGCTAGTCAGCGCCGCAGTAGCGGAGGCAGGTGTCGGGCGGATCGGGGAGCTTGAAGACGAAGAAGTCGCCGCAGTTTCGCACCTTGATCGTCTTCACCCAGTTGCACTCGTCACCGAGCCAATTGAAGCAGGCCGTGCGATCGACCGCGCCGTCCTCGACCGTCGGGTACTTGCCGTTCATCCAGCCCGGCGAGTCGGTGCCGCACGACCAGATCGTCGGGGCCGCGGTCGGCATCTTGGTCCCGGCGGCGCCGTCGATCCGGAACCACTTGTCGCCGGTCTTGTCGCACTTGGTCACGCCGCCGGGGCCGTCGTTGAAGGTCTCGTGGCGATCGCCCTCGCTCAGCACCGTGTAGCTCTGGCACTCGGCGGGCGCCTCCTTGACGCAGACGTCGGAGCAGCCGTCGTTCGACTGGTTGTTGCCGTCGTCGCACTCCTCGCCGAACTGCTTGTCGACCGCCCCGTCGCCGCAGGCCGCGTTGGGGGTGCAGTCGGTGGCGCAGCCGTTGTAGAGGTTGTCCTCGTTGGCGTCGCCGTCGTCGCACTTCTCGTTGCCCTCCCAGAGGTAGCCGTCGCCGCAGGTCGCGGGCTTGCAGGAGCCGGGGCAATCGTCGCCGTCGTCGTCGTTGCCGTCGTCGCACTCCTCGACCCCCTCGTTGAGCTTGCCGTCGCCGCAGACGTTGAGGGTGCAGTCGCTGAAGCAGCCGTCGTTCTCGTTGTCGTTGCCGTCGTCGCACTCCTCGAAGACCGCGTGGGGGTGGCCGTCGCCGCAGACGTTCTCCTGGCACTCGGTCGTGCAGTTGTCGGTGTCGTCGAGGTTGCCGTCGTCGCAGGCCTCGCCCTCGTCGATGATCCCGTCGCCGCAGCCGGGGGCGTGGAGCTTGCACTCGTTGGTGCACCCGTCGGCGTTGCTCTGGTTGCCGTCGTCGCACTGCTCGACGCCCTTGTTGACCAGGCCGTCGCCGCAGGTCGCCTTCACGCACTCGAGGACGCAGCCGTCGTCGTCCTTCGTGTTGCCGTCGTCGCACTCCTCGTAGCCGGCCCAGACCAGGCCGTCGTGGCAGGAGGCGGCGACGCAGGTGACGGTGCAGGAGTCGTTGTTGCTGGCGTTGCCGTCGTCGCACTCCTCGCCGCCCTCGACGACGCCGTCGCCGCAGACCGGGCTCGGCGAGGAGGTCACGCCGGTCGTCGAGGTCGTCGCGCTGGCCCCTGAGGTCGCGGTCGCGGTCGCGTCGCTGGTCCCCTCGGTGTCGGCGCCGGTGGTGTCACCGGTCGAGCCCGACCCGTTGGTGGCGGAGCCGCTCGAGGGCGGCGTCGTCGTCCCACAGCCGATCAGCGAGAGCGCGAGCGCGAGCCCGCCGACCCCGACCTTCCATCCCCAACCTTGCGAACGCACCCGACCATCATCGCACAATCTTCGCCATCGTCGCCGCGGCCTCGATCGCCGCGGCCGGGCTCAAGGCGGCCGCCGAGCCCGGTGCGTCGCCCTAGCGCGCGCGGTAGACCACCCGACCGCGGGTCGGGTCGTAGGGGGTGACCCCGACGGTGACCCGGTCACCGAGCACGACCTTGATTCGGAATCGCCGCATCTTGCCGGCGAGGTGGGCGAGGACGGTGTGGTCATCGTCGATCTGCACCCGGAAGAGACCCCCCGGGAGCACCTCGGTGACGACGCCGTCGAATTCGATCAGATCATCCTTACTCATGCGCGGGGGGAGATTATGGGGCGCGCTGGGCGGGTGCAACCGGGCGAGTGGAATTTCAAGGGGGCGCGCGACCCCCGATGTGGAATATTTACCGCCACACACCGGGTATTTGACCGTTTTCGCCTCCGTGGCTCTCCTGGCGCGTTTTCGCGGGAATTGGGGGAAAGCCCGAGGGGGCGCGTGAGGCGCGGTGGGGGACGCGGTGATCCGCACCTGCGGTCCCCTCGGCGCCCGATGTGCGGCCTCGCCGCCGGCAGACGGCCCGCGCCTTAGTTGACGGCAAGAGCCGCCCGCGTAACCTTCCGCCCAGCGCGACCGCTCCAGGCGGCCGTGATCACAGGGGAATTGCAGACGACATGAGCGAGCTCGAGATCGCAGCGGAGAGCCGGGGCCGGAGGGGCCGCGGGCGCGGAGGCGGAGGCGGAGGCGAGAGCGGCGGGGCGGCGGCCCAGGGGGGCGGCGGCGGCATCGTGCGCGGGGATCTCGCGGACGAGGCCCGACGCAAGTACCTCAACTACGCCCTCAGCGTGATCACCTCGCGGGCGATCCCGGACGTCCGCGACGGCCTCAAGCCGGTCCAGCGCCGGATCCTCTACACGATGTTCGCCGACCTCGGGCTGACGCACGACGCCCGCCACCGCAAGAGCGCGAAGGTCGTCGGCGACGTCATCGGTAAGTATCACCCGCACGGCGACACCGCGGTCTACGAGGCGATGGTCCGCCTCGCGCAGGACTTCGTGATGCGGGTGCCGCTGGTCGACGGCCAGGGCAACTTCGGCTCGATCGACGGCGACGCCGCGGCGGCCTACCGCTACACCGAGGCCAAGCTGACGGCGGCCGCGGCCGAGCTCCTGATCGAGCTCCGCAAGGAGACCGTCGACTACCGGCCGACCTACGACGGCACCGGCAAGGAGCCGATCGTCCTGCCGGCGCGCTTCCCCCAGCTCCTGGTCAACGGCGGCACCGGCATCGCGGTCGGCATGGCGACCAGCATCCCGCCGCACAACCTCGGCGAGGTCGTCCGCGCCTGCGTCGCGCTGATCGACAAGCCCGACCTCAGCGTGCGGGCGCTGATGAAGCACGTCCGCGGCCCCGACTTCCCGACCGGCGGCCAGCTCGTCGCGACCCGCGATGAGCTGGTCAAGATCTACGAGGAGGGCCGCGGCTCCTGCAAGCTCCAGGGCCACTGGAAGGTCGAGGAGGACGGCGGCAACACGAAGATCGTGATCGACGCGGTCCCCTACGGGATCGAGAAGAGCGCGCTGGTCGAGGAGATCGGCCAGATCATCAACGCCAAGAAGGTGCCGGGGCTGGTCGGCGTCCAGGACCTCTCGACCCGCGACGTCTGCGTCGAGCTCGAGCTCCGGGGCAAGCAGGCCGCCGAGCCCGAGCTGGTGATGGCCTACCTGCTCAAGAACACCCGCCTCCAGGTCACCGTGAAGTTCGACCTGACGGTGCTGGTGCCGACCGCCAACCCCGAGGTCGGCGCGCCGCAGCGCCTCGGGCTGGTCGAGATCCTCCGCCACTTCCTCGCCTTCCGCCTGGCGACGGTGCGGCGGCGCTTCGAGTACGACCTCCGCAAGCTCCGCGAGCGGATCCACATCCTCGAGGGCTTCGAGATCATCTTCGACGCGCTCGACGCGGCGATCAAGCTGATCCGCGCCTCCGAGGGCAAGGCCGACGCGGCGGCGAAGCTCCGCAAGAAGTTCAAGCTCTCGGAGATCCAGGCTGACGCGGTCCTCGAGACCAAGCTCTACCGCCTGGCCAAGCTCGAGATCCTCAAGATCCGCGAGGAGCTCGAGGAGAAGCGCAAGGAGGCCAAGCGGATCGAGGCGATCCTGAGGAGCGAGGAGAAGCTCTGGGGGGTCGTCCGCGAGGAGCTCGAGGCGGTCGCCAAGGAGTACGGCGACCCCCGCCGGACCAAGATCAGCGACGAGGACGTGACCGAGGAGTTCACGGCCGAGGCCTTCATCATCGAGGAGGACGCGCTGGTCCTCCTCACCCGCGACGGCTGGATCAAGCGCCAGCGATCGATCAACCTGGCGACCACCCGGATGCGCGAGGGCGACGAGCCGATCGCCCTGGTCGGCGGCTCGACCAAGGAGAGCGTCGTCGTCTTCTCCAACAAGGGCTCGGCCTACAACCTGCGGATCAACGACGTCCCGCAGTCGACCGGCCACGGCACGCCGATCCAGCAGATCTTCAAGTTCAAGGACGGCGAGCGGCCGATCGCCGCCTGCGGCACCGACCCCCGGGTGATGGAGGAGTTCGCCTTCCCCAAGCCCGAGCTCGGCGCGGAGTACGAGGAGCCCTACCCCCACTTCCTGGCGGTGACCCGCCGGGGGATGGGGATCCGCTTCACCCTCTGGCCGCACAAGGACGTCAGCACGACCCGCGGCCGGATGTTCGGCAAGCTCCGCAACGACGACGACGTCGTCGCGGTCTTCAAGGTCTACGCCGAGGACCCGGTCTGCATCGTCACCCGCAACGGGCGGGTGCTCACCTGCCTCGCCCAGGACGCCAACCTCCTCGCCGGGCCCGGCCTCGGGGTGACGATGATCAAGGTGGCCGCCGACGACGAGGTGATCGCCGCGTTCCCGGCCCACCTCGACGTCCAGATCGAGAAGAGCACCGGCGCCACCCAGAAGATCGGCGCGGCCGAGCGCGAGGTCGTCGGCCGCGGCGGCAAGGGGACCGCGCTCCTCAAGCGGGGCGGGATCAAGCGGGTTATTTGGCCGGAGATCGTCGTCCCGGACCTGGCGAGCGCCGACGAGGGCGACGAGGCGAAGAAGGGGAAGAAGTAGGATGGCCCGCAAGAGCACCAAGACCGTCACCCGGGCGCCGACCACCGCGACCAAGACCGCGCGCTCGCCGGGGGCCTACGACGCCTCGTCGATCCAGGTCCTCGAGGGGGTCGAGCACGTCCGCAAGCGCCCCGGCATGTACATCGGCGGGGTCAACAAGGACGGCCTCCACCACCTCGCGTGGGAGATCCTCGACAACTCGGTCGACGAGGTGATCAACGGCCACGCCTCCGAGATCGAGGTGACGCTCGACGCCGATCACCGCGGGATCACGATCAAGGACAACGGCCGCGGGATCCCGGTCGACCTCCACCCGACCCTCAAGGTGCCGGCGGTGGTCGCCGTGTTCACCAAGCTCGGCGCCGGCGGCAAGTTCGACGGCGCGAGCTACAAGCACTCCGGCGGCCTCCACGGCGTCGGCGCGGCGGTCGCCAACGCGCTCTCCGAGCGCCTCGAGGTGACCGTCTGGCGCGACGGCGGCTCCTGGCAGGTCGGCTTCGTCCGCGGGATCCCCGACGGCAAGGTGCGCAAGCTCGGCAACGCCCGCGGCTCGGGCACCAGCGTCTACCTCCGCCCGGACCCCGAGGTCTTCGGGGCCAAGGTCGCCCTCGATCCGCTGGTCCTCCGCGGCCGCCTCGAGGCCAAGAGCTACCTCCACAAGGGCCTGAAGATCATCTTCAACGACGGCACCGGCAAGAAGGAGACCTTCTTCCACGCCGAGGGGATCGCCGAGTACCTCGGCAAGCTGATCCAGGTCCGCGGCAAGCCCTCGGTCCACCCCGGGGCGTTCTACCTCGAGCGGATCGAGGACCCGAAGGTCGAGGTCGCCTTCGCGTGGACCGAGGCGACCGACGACGCGATGTACTCCTTCGTCAACGGGGTGCCGACGCCGGACGGCGGCACCCACGAGCAGGGGCTCCGCAACGCGCTCGGCAAGAGCGTCCGCGCCTACATGCAGGCGAACAAGCTCGACCCCAAGGGGGTCAGCGTCACCCTCGACGACATCAAGGAGGGGATGGTCGCGGTCTTGTCGGTCTACGTGCTCGAGCCGCAGTTCCAGAGCCAGACCAAGAACCGCCTCAACAACCCCGAGGTGACCGCGCAGGTCGAGGGGGCGATCCGGCCGGCGCTCGAGCTCTGGCTCAACGAGAACCGCTCGACCGCCGAGGCGATCGTCGCCCGGGTGATCGCGACCGCGCGCGCGCGGGCGGCCTCGCGGGCGGCCTCGCAGGCGGTCTCGCGCAAGGGCGCGGGGACCGGGCGCCTCGGCCTCCCGGGCAAGCTCGCCGACTGCTCGAGCCGCGACCCGAGCAAGAGCGAGATCTTCATCGTCGAGGGCGACAGCGCCGGCGGCTCGGCCAAGATGGGCCGCAACCGCAAGACTCAGGCGATCCTGCCGCTCCGGGGCAAGGTGCTCAACGCCGAGCAGGCGAGCCTCTCCAAGGTGATCGACAACGAGGAGCTCGGCAACATCGTCAAGGCGCTCGGCTGCGGGATCGGCAAGACCTTCGACATCAGCGGCCTCCGCTACCACAAGGTCATCCTGCTGATGGACGCCGACTCCGACGGCCACCACATCGCCACGCTCCTCCTGACCTTCTTCTACCGCTACCTCCCCGACCTGATCCGCCGCGGCCACGTCTACCTCGGCCAGCCGCCCCTCTACCGGGTCGACGTCGGCAAGCAGACCTTCTGGGCGGCCGACGACGCCCACCTCCAGCAGATCCTCAGGGAGCAGACCCGCGGGAAGCCGGAGATCCAGCGCTTCAAGGGCCTCGGCGAGATGATGCCGGAGACCCTGCGCGACACCACCCTCGATCCGAAGCGGCGGCTCCTGGTGCAGGTCGGGATCAACGACGAGCTGGCGACCGACCAGGCGATCCACTCGCTGATGGGCAAGGACGCGTCGTCGCGCTACGAGTTCATCATGGAACGGGCGCCCGAGGCCGAGGCGCTCGACGTCTAGTTCGAGGACGGCCCGCGCTCGACGCCCAAAGCGCCGACAGCCGCCACCACCTCCCCGGGCGGCGACGGCCGGCGCTCAGGACCTCGTGGGCCGCTACTCGATCGTCAGGCCCATGCTCGTGGCGTGGACCAGCTCGACCCGGCTGTGGACGCCGAGGCGGCGGTAGATCTGGCGGACGTAGGTGCGGACGGTGCTGAAGGAGAGGCCGGTCCGCGAGGCGATCTGCTTGTCGGTGCACCCCGAGATCACCAGGCGGGCGATCTTCGCCAGGCGCGGCGGGAGCTGGACCTTGCGCGGCTGGGCGTCGATCGCCGCGTCGTCGGTGAGCTCCGGGATCAGGAGGTAGAAGGTCCCGTCCTCGGTCCGGACCTCGAGGCGGTGGTGCGGCCAGGAGGTGATGTCGGCCTCGTTCACGCCGTCGCCGGCGTCGAAGCTCTGCTCGGCCTGGGTGCTCATCGCCACGACCGAGCCGTGGGGATCGACGAGGAACGCCGGGCGGCGATAGGAGCCGACCAGGTCGGTCAGCGACGAGCGGATCGTCGGCGAAGGGGCGCCGCTCGCGGTCGACGACGGGGCCGGGTTCCAGGCGTTGGTGGGCTCGTGCGGGTGCGTGGCGGTCATTTCGGACATGGCGATACGGTCACTTGCTGTGGGGCTCATCAAGGAGACGCCGGGCGAGCCCGACGTCGGAGAGGCAATGTCGAGGAGGTAGTGCGAATGACCGATCAATCGATCATGAAAAATGCAGACGCACCAAAACGAGGGCGTCTCCGCCCCCTCCGGCGCCTCTGCGGCCTCGCCGTGAACGGGCGGCAGGGCCGCGATCGGGGGGCCTGAGGCCCCGATCTCCCCGAGGACGGGCGCGTCCGATCAGAGGAGATCGTCGTCGGGGTTCGGCTCGCTCGCGACCAGCTGTTCGCGGAGAGAGCGCACCCAGTGCTCGAGATCGCTCAGGGTCGTCTTGAGGAGGCTCGGCGAGCGCGCGAGGACGCGCATCCGGTGGGTCAGGAGCTCGCGGGCCCGGCGGAGGCGGCTCCGGGCGGTGCCCTCCGGGATCCCGAGGACCTGGGCGAGCTCCGGCGCGGCCATGTCCTCCCAATAATAGAGTTCGAGGACCACCTGGGAGTCGAGGGGGATCCGGCGGAGGGCCTCGAGGAGGAGGCGCTGCTCCTCGTGGACCGCCAGGACCGAGCTCGGCGAGGGGGCGAGGTCGTCGAGGGAGTGCTGGCTGAAGTCCGGATCCGGGCTCTCGACCCCGGCGTCGCGCCGGAGGTCGCGGAAGTGCATCTTGAGGACGTTGTGGGCGACCGCGAAGAGGTAGGTCCGGAAGCTGGCCTGCTTGCGGAAGCGATCCCGCCCCTCGATGCAGCCGAGGAAGGTCCGCTGGATCAGGTCGTCGATGTTGTCGCCGACCTTGTTGGCGAAGAAGCGGCAGATCGCGTCGAAATGCCGTTCAAAGAGGAGGTTGCCGGCGTCGCGGTCGCCAGCGCGCCAGGCGTCGAGGAGCTCGAAATCGGAGGGCTGGCGGCCGATGAGGCAGGATACCACGAGCCGGACCCGGGGAGGTCTGCGAGCCGGGGGGCGGACCCGGCCGGGAGGAGGTCGGCCGGGGGGTCGGCCATGGGCCCAGAGACCGGCAGGTGGATCGGCTGGAGGCGTCCTCGGGGCCATGCGGACTCCTGCACCCCATGATAGGATGGCAGGTCGATGGCGGACGACGGCAAGCAGGGCCTGGGCGCGAGTTTTGGCGCCGCTCGTGCGTTGCCGGCGAAGATCGAGGTTCAACAGGTCAAAGCCTCGGTGCGCGCCCGGCTTTTCGGGATCAAGGCAGACGCGCCACGTCTCGGTGACTATTCCGTCACAAGACGGATCGGTCGCGGGGGGATGGGCGCGGTCTATGAGGCGGTCGGCCCGGGCGGTGAGGTGGTCGCGCTCAAGACCCTCCGCGGCTTCTCGCCGGCGATGCTCTACCACCTGAAGCAGGAGTTTCGGGCGCTCGCGGGGGTTGCACACCCCAACCTCGTCGGCCTCCACAAGCTCTACGTCCGCGGAAAGCAGGCGTTCTTCACGATGGAGCTGGTCGAGGGCGTCGACCTGATCCGCTATGTCCGAAGGGACCTGGCCGTTGGGACCCTCGATGAGGAGGTGATCGCCAGGCTCCGCGCGGTGCTGCGGCAGATCGTCGACGCGGTCGCGGCCCTCCACCGCGTCGGCAAGCTCCACCGCGACCTCAAGCCCTCGAACGTCCTGGTCGACGCCGACGGGCGGGCGGTGGTCCTCGACTTCGGCCTGGTCCGGGACATCGCCGAGGTCTCGGGCCTCACCAGCTCGAACGAGTCCTTCGTCGGTACGCCGGCCTACATGGCCCCGGAGCTCGCCGCCGGCGAGAGCCTGAGCGAGGTCGGCGACTGGTACGCCGTCGGCGTGATCCTCTTTGAGGCGCTGACCGGCGCACTCCCCTTCACCGGCGGTGGCTTCCAGGTGCTCCTCGAGAAGTGCCAGGCGCCGGCGCCCGCGGTCGCCTCGCGGGTCGAGGGGGCGCCCGAAGATCTCGCGGCGCTCTGCGCTCGCCTCCTCGAGCGGCGCCCCGAGGCGCGGGCGGGGCTCGCCGAGCTCCGGGAGATCCTCGGGGTCCCGGCCGGCGGCGCCGCGCCGAACGTCGCTCCGGTCGACGGGCTCCTCGGTCGCAGCGACGAGCTCGCGCGCCTCGGCGGGGCGCTCGCGCGGGTCGCCGCCGAGGCGCGGCCGCGGGTGGTCGCGCTCTCCGGCGAGTCGGGGATCGGCAAGAGCGCGCTCCTCCTCCGCTTCGCCGAGCTCGCCCAGCGCGAGTCCGGGGCGATCGTCCTGAGCGGGCGCTGCTACATCTCCGAGTCGGTCCCCTTCCGCGCGCTCGATCCGGTGATCGACGCGCTCACCCGGGTCCTCCTCGATCTCCCGCCCGACGAGGCCGCGGCCCTCCTCCCCGAGGACTCGGCGCCGATGGCCCGCCTCTTCCCGGTGCTCGGTCGGGTGAAGGGCCTGGCGGACGCGGCCGAGGGCGAGGTGCTGGTCGGCGAGGCGCCGGCGATCCAGCGGCGGGCCTTCGCGGCGCTCCGACGCCTGGTCGCCAACCTCGCGCGGCGGCGGCCGCTGGTGATCGTGATCGACGATCTCCAGTGGGGCGACGACGACAGCGCGCTCCTCCTCCGCGAGCTCCTCGCGGGCCCGGGCGCGCCGCGGCTCCTCACCGTGCTCGGCGTCCGCAGCGATGATCCGGTCGGCGAGCGCTGCATCGTCGCGCTGCGCGAGGCCGACGGCGCCCCGGCGCTCGAGCGCATGCGCCTCGGCCCGCTCGCCGACGACGACGCGAGGACCCTGGTCCGCGGGCTCGTCGGCGGCGACGTCGACGACGCGCGGGTCGACGCGATCGTCCGCGAGGCCGCCGGCTCGCCGCTCTTCCTCGTCGAGCTCGCGCGCCTCCTCGACGAGCGCGGGCGGACCTGCCGCGGCGGCGGGATCGAGGACGTGATCCGGGCGCGCCTGCGGGGCCTCCCCTCGCTCGCGCTCCGCCTCCTCGAGGTGCTGGCGGTCGCCAGCCGGCCGCTGGCGCCGACCGTGGCGATCGAGGCGGCCGAGGCCGGCTCCGCCGCGCGCTCGCTCCTGCCGGCGCTGCGGGCCAACAACCTGGTGCGTGAGGTCGCCGGCGAGGTCGTCGAGCTCGAGCTCCTCCACGATCGGATCCGCGAGGAGATCCTCGCCTCGCTCAGCGCCGGCCAGCGCCAGGAGCTCCACCGCAACCTCGCGGTCGCCCTCACCAAGGCCGGCGGCGGGCCCGAGCTCCTCGCGCTCCACTACCGCCTGGCGGGGCTCCACGTCGAGGCGCTCCAGCACACGCTCGCGGCCGGCGAGGAGGCGATGGCCGCCCTCGCGTTCCGGCGGGCGGCTGGCTTCTTCACCGCGGCCCTCGAGCTCACCGAGGCCGCCGCGACCCGGCGGGCGATCCACTCGCGCCTCGCCGAGGCGCTCGTCGATCTCGGGTGCGGGGCCGAGGCCGCCGAGCACTACTTCGCGGCCGCCGAAGGGGCTGACGCGCCCGAGTCGCTCGCGCTCCGGCGCTCGGCGGCGCTGATGCTCCTCCGCTCCGGGGTCGCCGGCCGCGGGATCGCAACGCTGCGCGAGGTCCTCGCCGATGTCGGTGAGCCCTGGCCGAGCGAGGGCAAGCTCGCCCTCGTGACCCTGACGGCCGAGCGCATGCGGAACCGGATCCGGGGCATCCGCTACCGCCTGCGGCCACCCGAGGCGATCTCGCGGTCGACCCTCGATCACCTCGACGCGCTGGCGGCCGCCCGCGAGGGGCTCTCGTCGATCCACCCGGTCCTCGGGATGATCTTCCAGGGTCGCTTCCTGCGGCTGGCGATGGCGAGCGGCGAGCCCAACCGCCTGGTCGAGGCGCTCGCCGGCGAGGCGGCCTTCATCGCCCACCTCGGCGGCGGCGAGCGGGTCTCGCGCTACCTCGACGAGGCCCGCGCGCTCCTCGCCCGCTGCGACGACCCGCGGGCCGAGGAGTCGTGGGAGCTCTGCTCGGGCGTCGTCGCCTTCAGCCGCGGCCGCTGGCGGGCCTGCTTCGAGCACATGGACGCGGTGCGGCGCCTCGGGCTCCGTCACCAGGGGTCGCGCTACATCGCGACGATGCGGGCGCACTTCGAGCTCAACGCGCTCTTCTTCCTCGGCGAGCTCCGCCTCCTCCGCGAGCGGCGGCCGCTCTACCTCCAGCAGGTCGACGAGGCCGGCGATCTCTGCGGGTCGACGACCCTGCGCGCGGGCCTCCAGAGCTTCGCGCTCCTCGCCGACGACGCCTGGCAGGAGGCGCGCGACGAGCTCAGCGCCGCGGTCCAGCGCTGGCCGGGGCAGCACTTCGTCGTCCAGCGGGCGTGGGCCTACCTCGGCCAGCGCGCGGTCGATCTCTACGCCGATCCGCCCGCCCACGCGTGGGCGCAGCACGAGCGCGAGTGGCCCTTCTACCGCCGCAACGTCGTCTTCGCCGGGCCCTACCTCCGGATCATGGGGCGCCTGTGGCGGGCCAACACCGCCCTCGCGGCGGCGGCCGCCGGCCAGCGCCGCCTCCTCGACGAGGTCGCCGACGAGCTCCGCCACATCGCCGGCGAGCGGGCGCCCTGGGCGAGGCCGCTGGTCGCCCTCCTCCGCGGCGGGCTGAGCTCGGTGGTCGGCGAGGGGTCGCGGGTCGCGGGGGCCTACAGCGAGGCGGCGCTCGGCTTCGATGAGCATGCGATGCCGCTCTGGGCGGCGGCGGCCCGCTGGCGCCTCGGCCAGCACCTCGGGGGCGAGCGCGGGCGCGCGCTGGTCGCGGCCGCTCGCCAGCGCTTCATCGAGCAGGGCGTGGTCGCGCCGGCGCGGCTGATGGCCACGCTGGCCCCGGGTGTGCGATAAGCGGCCGATGCTGCCGGCGATCACGCTCCCCGAGCACGGGATCCGCGTCGCCGCGGCGGCGATGCGCTGGCGGGCGATCCGGGCCTCCGGACCCGGCGGGCAGAACGTCAACAAGGTCGCGTCGAAGGTCGAGCTCCGGGTCGACCTGGCGGCGATCGAGGGGCTCGATCTGGCGGCGCTCGCCCGCCTCCGGCGGCTCGCCGCGCGCTTCATCACCGGCGAGGACGAGCTGGTGCTGACGAGCATGCGGACCCGCGATCAGGCCCGAAACCTCGCGGACGCCCACGGCAAGCTGATCGCCCTCCTGGTCCGCGCCGCCGAGGCCCCGCGCCCGCGGCGGGCGACCCGACCGACTCGGGCGTCCCAGACCCGGCGGGTCGCCGAGAAGCGGCGGGCTGGTGATCGCAAGCGCGAGCGCCGGAGCCGGGGCGACGAGTAGATCGATCTGTCTTTAGGGGCAGGTTGCTTGAGGGGATCCATCGAGCGCTCGCGTCGCCCTCGGAGTTCGCTTGTTCGAGGCCGCGGACGACGCGCTCGCGTCACTGCTCGCGTCGCTGCGACGATCTGTCCTCGGGTCTAGGTAGCGTGTCGCGCGAGGCCGCCGCGCTCCGTCGCCGCTCGCGTAGCCGCCTCGCGTCCAGGGATCGGCCTAGGCCGTCTCGCCGCCGTCGATCGCCAGCGCCTGCCCGTTGATCGCCGCCCCGTCGGCGGAGACCAGGAAGCGGACCAGGGCCGCGACTTCGCCGGGGTCGAGGAGGCGGCCGAGGGGCGAGAAGCGGGCGAGCGCGTCGCGGGCGTCGGTCTCGGAGCGCCCGGTCTTCGCCTGGATGTTCGCGATCGCGTCGCTGGCGATGTCGGTCTCGGTGAAGCCCGGGCAGACCGCGTTGACGGTGACGCCCTTGCTCGCGACCTCGACCGCGAGGGCGCGCGTGAAGCCGACGACGCCGGCCTTGCTCGCCGAGTAGGCGGCCGTGTAGGCGTAGCCCTTGAGCGCGGCGGTCGAGGCGACGCTCACCACCCGACCCCAGCCGGCGCGGGCCATCACCGGCACCAGCGCCCGGGCGAGGACGAAGGGGGCGCGGAGGTTGATCGCCATCAGGCGCTCCAGGAGCGCGTCGTCGGTGCGCCCGAGCGGCGCCGAGGCGGCGATCCCCGCGTTGTTGACGAGGACCTGGATCGGCCGTCCAGCGGCCTCTGCGTGGCCCTGGAGGCGGGTGACGAGATCGTCCAGGGCCGCCGGGTCGGCGAGATCGGCGGCCTCGCAGGCGAGCGGCGGGCGCCCGAGGTGCTCGGCCGCCCGCGCGAGGGCCTCGCGATCGCGGGCGACGAGGATCAGGTCGTGCTCCTCCGCGAGGGCGCGGGCGATCGCCAGGCCGATCCCGCGGCTGGCTCCGGTGATCACGGCGAGGGGGCGCGTCGGGGCGGTCATCGCCGCGAAGATAGCGCGTCGGCCGGCGTTGGTGGTCGCGTCCAGGTCGCATGCGGTTCGCGTCCGCTTCGCGTCTGCGTCCGCTTTCGCGTCCGGGCGGCGAGGTGGCGAGGTGGCGAGGCGAGGGGGGGGACGCTCAGGGCGTCGCGGTCGCGTCGAGGTGGGGCTCCGCGATCACCGCGTCGCCGAAGAACGCGAGATCACGGAGGGCCACGGCGGCGCCCGGCGGGCCGACGAGCGCGACCTCCACGGTGACCGGCGCTTGCCCGGCGACCCAGGGGATCGGCGGCGCCTGCCACGATCCCGGGCGATCGCCCGGGAGCTCGATCGTCGGCAGCGGCGCGCCGTCGATCGTGATCATCAGGCCGGCGGCGCCCCCCTCGATCTTCGTGAGGTGCGCGATCCAGGCCCCTGGCCCCGGCGGCAGGGCGATCGGCGCGAAGCGGAGCGGCGCCTCCGGGCGGAGGACGAGCGAGAGCCCGGCGAGCTCCGGCGGCGGCGTGATCTCGGGGCGGAGGCGGGAGAGCGAGCGGCCGCGGACCCACGACGCATGCTTCGGCGGGTGGCCGTGGTCGTCCGGCGGATCCCAGGCGCGGGCGAGGGGCGGGACCCCGTCGGCGGGCCGCGGCGGCGGCAGGAGGCGGAGCTCGGTGAGCGCCCCGTGGGGGCAGGCAGCGCCCGCGAGCGGCTCGGCGGCGCCGCGGAGCGTGAGGCGGCGGGGCGGGGCGGCGACCACGAAGGGCCCGAGGGTGTCGCGCTCGCGGGCCTGCGGCGGCGGCGCGAGATCGAGGGCGCGCTCGTCGAGGGCGGCCGTCCAGCGCGGCGTCTGGGCGCCCGCGCCCGCCTCGCCGACGAGGACGATCGCCGCGCCCGGGGCGAGGGGCGGGAGCTCGATCGTCAGGTCTTCGTCGGCGCGCAGACAGAGATGTCCCTCATTCCATGTCTCTCCAGACATGGACAAAGAGACGCCTGACTTCGGATCGCCGAGGCCGCCCGCGTCGGCCCGGAGCCGCTGGACCCGGGCGCGCGCCTCGGGATCGACCTCGACCGCGAAGAGCCCGAGGCGGAGCGCCGAGCGGGTGCCGGCCGTCGGCAGGGCGTCGAGCTTCGGGGTCAGGCGGTCGCTGTAGAGCTCGTAGAGGCCGATCGGCCGCGCCCGGAAGGGGGGCGGGAGGGCGTCGTCGATCGACGCGAGGATCACCCCGTCGGCCCGGGTGTAGGCGTGGCTGGCCTCGCCGATGAGGAGGAAGAGCGGCGGCGGGGCCTCGCCGCGGGCCGCGGGCCCGTCGAGGAGGAGCTCGTGGAGGGCGGCGTAGGTCGTCTCCGCGGAGCGGTAGGGGACCACCGCGATCCCGTGGGCGAGGACCAGGGCGCCGCCGACCTGGTTGAAGGTGTGGGCGCTGTGCCAGCCCTCGCCGCCGGCGACGACGATCGCCCCGGGCGGCAGCGCCTCGGCGACCGCGTCGACCAGGCGCTCGGTGCCGGCGTGCTCGGCCAGGCGGATCTCCGGCGTATGAACCAAGGGCCAGGCGATCGCGGCGACGAGCGCGAGCGCGGCCGCGCCGGCGAGCCGCGGCCGCCGCTCGCGGAGCCCGGCGAGCCCGTGGAGGGCGAGGAGGAGCGCCGCCGGCAGGAGCTCGGGGACGAGGTAGCGGCCGAAGTAGAAGAGCCCGGATTGCGGGAGGTTGCGCTGGGCGTAGAGCAGGAGCGCCGAGACCGGGAGGCTGGCGATCGCCAGCGCCCAGGCGCTCGTCGGCGTCGGCGGCCGCCGGACCAGGCGGACCAGGCCGAGGCCGGCGATCGCCAGGAGGACCGCGCCGAGGCCCGCGGGCGCGTGGTCGAGGCGGCTGAAGGGGCGCTCGGGGTGGAGGCCGCCGAGCGCGAGCCAGGCGATGATCGCCACGCCGGCGAGGGCGGCGAGCGCCCGCGGGAGGCGGCGACGGAGGGCGGCGAGGCGGGCGTCGGCGAGGCGGCCGACGAGCCCGCGATCGATCGCCCACCAGAGGATCGCGCCGCCGATCCCGAGGGCCGAGAGCGTCGCCGGCCGCACCGGGAAGAGGCGCCCGAGCTGACGACCGAGCTCGTCGAAGAGGTAGGGGAAGACGGTGAAGGCGTGGAGGAGGAGGCTGCTGAGGAGGAGGCCGAGGTAGAGCGCCGGAGCCCGATCGCGGCGCTCACCCGACCCGCGGAGCCAGAGGATCGCCAGGAGGAGCGGCGCCCCCAGCCAGGCGTTGCCGCGGATCCAAGCGAGCGCGCCGAGGAAGAGGGCGGCGAGCGCCGGCCGCGGGCGCGCGCCGACGACGACGAGGAGGGCGGCGATCCCGAGGAGGAGCGCGAGCGGCTCGGTGAGCGGCGTCCGCCCGACCCAGATCGCCAGGGGGTGGACGGCGAGGAGGGTGGCGGCGAGGGGCGGCGCCCAGCCCCAGGCGGGCCAGAGGCGGCGGGCGAGGGCGGCGATCCCGAGGAGGGCGAGGGCCGCGTAGAGGTAGAGGACCCCGGCGAACGCCCGCGGCCCGGCGAGGGCGCCGAAGGCCGCGAGGAGCGACGGGTGCATGTGCAAGAACTGGGGGACGACCGCGCCGCTCGATCGCTCACGGAGGTAGAGCCCCGGGCGGTAGGCGCCCTCGTAGACCCCGCGCCGCCAGGGATCGCCGTCGGTCGGGTAGAGGCCGACGAGGTCGCCGGGACCGGGCCGCGGGGCCGCCGCGCCGGCGGCGGCGAGGACGGGATCTCGGAGATCGTGCTCGCCGCGCGCGAGGAGGTGGCGGGCGCGGAGCACGTAGGTGCCCTGGTCGCGGCCCGCGAGCTCCGCGCTGTGAAGCGGCGCGCGCAGGGCGAGGCCGCCGCCGAGGGCGAGGGCGAGGGCGAGGGCGGCGCGTTTGGGGAGGGCGGCGCTCCCCGGCGGCGCGGCCTCGGTCGTCGCCGTCGCGCGCCGCCGCCAGGGCCAGAGGAGGGCGGCCGTGAGGACGCCGGCGAGGGCGAGCGAGGCGTGGTCGAAGCGACCGACGACGCCGAGGAGCGAGGTGATGAGCCCGGCGATCGTCAGGGTGAGCGCGCCCGTGATCACCGCGGCGTCGATGCGCGGAGCGCTCGGCTCGGCGCGGCGCCACCGTCGCGCGACGGCGATGACGACGGCGAGCCAGGCGAGGAGGACGAGCGCGGGCACGGCGAGAGGATAGGCGAGGGCGCGCGCCTTGAGAGCGCGGACGCGCCGCGTGCTCGCGCGTCGACGCGGCGCCGAGGACCTCCGCGAGCCGTGAGGAGGCTCTCGCCCAGAAATCCAGAATTCGGGCGCGAAGGGCCCTGCACACCCCCGAACTCCGATTGTCGGGGTGGCAGATCGTCGGTCGACTCTGGCATCCTCGCCCCGCCATGGTCACGTACTTCAACGGCGACTTCGTGGATGATGACGACGCGCGGATCAGCGTCCGCTCCCGCGGCCTGAACTACGGCCTCGGGTGCTTCGGAGGCGTCCGCGGCTACCTCGCCGACGACGAGCGGCAGGTCTATGTCTACCGCCTCGCCGATCACGTGACCCGCCTCCAGCGCTCGGCCAAGGTGCTCTTCATGCGCCTGCCGGGGGACCACGCCGAGGTCTCGTCGATCCTCGTCGAGCTCCTCCAGCGCAACGACGTCCACTACGACGTCTATATCCGGCCGCTCCTCTTCTCGAACTCCAACCGCCTGGCGCCGCTCCTCCGCGAGGAGGACTCCTGCTTCACGGCCTTCTGCATGCCGCTGCGGCGCTACCTCGACAAGGACAGCATCGACGTCTGCGTGTCGTCGTGGCGGCGGGTCTCCGACAACGCGATCCCGGCGCGGACCAAGCCGACCGGGCTCTACCTCAACTCCGCGCTCGCCCGCCGCGAGGCCCACGACAACGGCTTCGACGAGGCGATCTTCCTGACCGAGCGCGGTCAGGTCTCGGAGGGGAGCGCCGAGCACGTCTTCATCGTCCGCCGCGGGGTCCTCTACAGCCCGCCGAGCACCGAGGACAACCTCGACGGGATCACCCGGCGCTCGCTGATCTCGCTGATCACCGAGGATCTCGGGCTCCCCTTCGTCGAGCGATCGATCGGCCGCTCCGAGCTCTACACCTCCGACGAGATGTTCCTCTGCGGGACCGGGGCCGAGATCACGCCGGTCCGCTCGGTCGACCGCCGCCTGGTCGGCGAAGGCGAGATCGGGCCGATCACCAAGCGCCTGCAGACCTACTTCGGCGACGTCGTCCGCGGTCGGGTCGAGCGTCGCCGGGAGTGGTTGACGCCCGTCTGGACCTAGGCAACGCTAGGGCCCCGTGGCCCCGCCTAGCTCGCCTCCCCGCCGTCCTCCTCCGCCGGTGACGGCCACAACCATCGCCGTGAGCCGCGGCGCGTAGGAGCGGGCGATGGAGGTGCACCCGATCATCCGCGCCCGCTGGGTCATCCTGGCGATCGTCGTCGCCCTCGCGGCCTTCATCCTCCCGGGCGTCGACGACGTCCGCGAGGACAACGACGTCCTCGCCTTCCTGCCGCCGGATCACCCGGAGGTGATCAACTTTCATGAGGTCGCGGCCCGCTTCGGGATGCTCGAGATCGGCCTCGTCGGCCTCCACGTCGACGAGGGCGACATGCTCGGGATCGACGAGGTCGATCGGGTGCGGGCGCTCTCGAAGGCGATCACCGAGCTCCCCGGGGTCAAGGTCGTCCTCTCGTTCACCGACCTGCCGAACCCGGTGGTCACCGAGGACGGCCTCGAGGTCGCGGCCCTGGTGCCCGAGGAGCTCCGCGATCCGGCGGCGATCCGCGAGCGCGTGCTGGGCTCGCGCGACGCGGTCGGCAACGTGGTCTCGGCCGACGGCCGGGCGGCATCGCTGATGGTCTTCCTCCTGAGCCGCGAGGATCGCTCGGGGAACGAGCGCGCGGAGCTCCTCGGCAGGATCCGCGAGCTCACCCGCGAGCGCTGGCCGGCCGAGAGCCACTTCTCCGGCGCGCCCTTCATCGAGGAGGACGCCGCCCGCACCAGCCGCGCCGACATCGTCCGCCTCTCGCCGATCGTCATCGGCGTCCTCGTCCTGGTCTCGGCGATCCTCCTGGGCTCGCTGGTCGCCGCGGTCCTCAACGTCGTCGTCACCGCCCTCGGGGTCGGCCTGGTGATGGGCGCCCATGGGGTCTTCGGCGAGTCGCTGACGATCGTCTCGTCGTCGATCCCGGTGATGATGGTCGCCCTCGGCGGCGCCTTCGGGGTCCACATGCTCGCCGGCTACCAGCGCCAGGAGGGCGCGAGCAGCCGCGAGCGCGCGTCGGCGGTGGTCCGCGAGCTCTGGCGGCCGGTGGTGCTCAGCGGGCTGACGACCGCGGTCGCCTTCTTCGCGCTCCTGGTGATGCCGCAGGTGCCGATGCAGCGCTTCGGCGTCGCCGCCGGCGTCGGCGTCCTCCTCCTCCTGGCGCTGGCGATCCTGGTGATGCCCGCGCTCTTGTCCCTCCTGCCGAAGGGGTGGATGAAGCCGCGGCCCGAGCGGGCGATGCCGCTGCGCCTGCGGCCGCCGCTCTGGCTCCTCCTGGCGATCGCGGCGATCGGCGCGGGGCTCAGCACCCGGATGGTCGCCGACCCCGACACCGGCAACGTCTTCTCGGCGGAGAGCGAGCCGCGGCGGGCGACCGCCTTCTTCGACGAGCACTTCGGCGGCTCGATCTTCCTCCAGGTGACGATCGAGGGGCCGCTCGCCGAGGCGATCACGCTCCGCGAGATCCGCGAGATCAGCGAGCAGGTCGCGCTGATCGAGGGGGTCGCCGACGTCCGCTCGGTGGTCGAGCCGGTCGAGGTCCTCAACCAGGCGCTGGGCGGCCGCCGCGGGGTCCCGGAGACCGCGCCGCGGGCTGCCCGAGTGCTCACCTACCTCACCGGCCACCCGGCGATGGCCCAGCTCATGACCGAGGACGCCGCCGGCGCGCTGATCCACGTCAAGCTCGCGCCGATGCCCGGGGCCGAGCAGGTCGCCGTCACCGCCAAGGTGCGCGAGGTCCTGCGGCGCTACGAGGGCGCGAACGACCGGATGTTCGCGGTCTCGACGGCGGTCCCGGAGGTCCGGGCGATCCAGGTCGCCGAGGTCGGCGCCCGCCTCGAGCGCCTCCTCGGGCGCCAGATCGATCGCGATCTCCTGACCTCGGCGTCGACCAAGGTCGCGCCGACCGACGCGCTCCTCGCCGCCCTGGCGACGATCCGCGACGCGGCCCTCGAGGGCGAGGACTCGCCGGTCGAGGGGGTGCCGCGGGAGGAGATCGACGCGATCGATCCGGCGTCGCTCATCGAGCCCCGCGAGGCCGCCCTCGAGGCGCTCCTCCGGTCGAAGCTGCCGACCCTCGCCGAGAGCGATCCCGAGGGGATCGGCTTCGCCGCGAAGATCCTCGGCGCGCGGGTCGACGAGGAGATCCTCAAACACCGGGTGACCCAGCGCTGCGCCGCCCTCGGCCTCGCGCCGAGCGGCGGGGAGCCGGGGAAGAGCTGCGCCGACCTCCAGCCGGCGCTCAGCGAGCTCGACGACGAGGAGTGGCGGGTCGCCGCGATCCCGGCCGGCGCCGAGGGCCGCGAGGTCGCCTTCCGCCCGCGCCTCACCGGTCAGCCGGTGATCGGCGAGGCCTTCGCCGAGAGCGTGACCTCCTCGCTCTTCTCGTCGACGCTGGTCTCGGTCGCTGGCCTCGCCCTCGTCCTCCTGATCGCCCGCCAGCTCTTCGCGCTCCTGCCGGCGCTCTGGACGTTGGCGGTGACGATGGGGACGCTGGCGGTGCTCGGCGTGCCGATCAGCGTCGGCACCAGCATGGTCTCGTGCATCGCCATCGGCGCGGGCGTCGACTTCGCGATCCACCTCTTCTTCCGGGCCCGCTGCCACCAGGGGCCGCTCGCCGGTCAGCTCGCGGTCAATGAGATCGGCGCGGTCATCCTGATCTCGGCGCTCCAGCTCTCGGCGGCCTTCCTGGTGCTCCTCAATTCCGGGATGGCGCCGCTCCGCGACTTCGGGATCGGCCTGGCAATCGGCCTCCTCGGGGCCGGTCTCGGCGCCTGCTGGCTAGTGCCGGTGATCGGCCGCTGGCGGGCTGGTCGGGCCGGGAAGTGAGTTCTTGCGGAAAGTGCGCGATTTTCACCGCGGTGGTGATCGCGTCCTGTGATCCGGATCACCGCACGGTCGACGTTTTCTCCGGCAGATGCTGGGGAGGGCCCCCGCCTCCGGGATTTTTGCCCCACCGAGAATAAATACCGAAGCGCGGTCGCCGTCCAAGGCCGCCAACGCACGGAGTCCCCAACGCCATGAAGCCGGTCTCGCTCCTCCTCGCCACCCTGGTCCTCGCCCCCCTCTCCCTCGGCGCCGCGCAGCCGGCCTCCGCCGCTGAGGACGCCGCTTCGCTGGGCGCCAAGATCCTCCAGGTCGCCGATCAGAAGGCCGCTGCCTTCCCGAATCAGTCCTACGTGGCGTCGATGAAGATCTTCAAGGACGGGCGGGAGACCAAGACCCTGGTCTTCAAGATGGTGATGAAGGACCTCGAGAAGCAGCTCATCACCTTCACCGCGCCGGGCGACGTCGCCGGGATGAAGGTCCTGATGACCGACGCGGACACGATCTTCATCTACTCGCCGGAGTTCCAGAAGGTCCGTCGGGTCGCCGCCCACACCCAGAATCAGGGCTTCCTGGGCTCGGAGTTCACGCCCGAGGACATGGCGATGTCGAAGCTCTCGAACCTCTGGGCCGCCGAGGTCCAGGGCAAGACGGGGACCGAGACCACCCTCACCCTCAAGCCCAAGAAGCAGGGCGGGAGCTACTCGAAGCTGGAGATCGTGATCGACTCGAAGGTCGGCGGGATCACCAAGATCCGCTACTTCGACGGGGCCGGGAACGCGGTCCGCGAGCAGGTCCGGGGCGGCTGGAAGACGGTCGGCGGGGCCTCGCTGCCGACCGAGATCAAGATGAAGAACCTGAAGACCAACGACGAGACTGTGATCCATCTGTCAGAAATCGATGTGAAGACAGAAATCTCGGATGATATCTTCTCTCGGCGCACGCTCCTGCGCTGAGAGTCCCGGTGAGCACGACAGGCCTCCTCCTCGCGTCAGCAATCGTCAGCCTGCAGCCGGCCCCCTCCGCGGATCGCGGATATGCGGGGCCGGAGGCAATTTCCCCGGAGGAGGCGGCCGCCAGCGGCGGCGTGAGCTCCTCGGGCGCGGCCAAGTCCCCGGCCCCGGCGGAGGGCGGGACGGTCGAGGCCGAGGACCTCTCGCTCGAGGACGTCTTTGGCCCGGGCCCGGACGCCGACGCTACGGCGGAGGCCGGCGCCGAGGGGGCGAGCGAGGGGCCGAGCGAGAGCGTCGAGAGCATCGATGACGTCTTCGGCGACGGCGGCGGGGCGGCGCCCGCCCCCGAGGTCAGCGCGGCCGCGTCCTCCGGCGGCGGCGAGAGCAAGGGCCTCCTCGGCGGCAAGCTGGTCCTCAAGGCCCGGATCCTCAGCAGCGTCTATTACGACATCGCCCGCACCGACAAGCCGGGGACGATCGGCCGTAACGAGAACCGCCTCGAGTTCCGGCTGACCTACACGCCGAACAAGCACATCCAGATCGTCGGCGACATCGAGCCGGTCTTCATGGGGGTCTCGCAGGCGCGGGAGCTCGACGACCTCGCGTCGATGTCGATGATGAACCGCTTCCACGTCGAGAGCCGGGCGGCCTTCGTCGCGGTCAACGACATCGTCAAGGGGCTCGACGTCAAGGTCGGCCGCCAGATCGTGGTCTGGGGGACCGCCGACAAGTTCTCGCCGACCAACAACATCAACCCGGACGACCTCGAGGACCGGCCGCTCTTCACCGAGCCGATCGCCAACCAGATGGTGGTCGTCGACTACGCGCCGCTCCGCGATCGCCTCTGGTTCCAGGGGATCTACATCCCGCTCTTCTTCCCGGCCCTCCTGCCGCCGTCGGCGGCCGCCGGCCTCAAGGACCCCTACGCCGAGGTCCCCTTCGCCAGCGGCGCCGACAAGGCGAAGATCTTCTACCTGCAGGACGACTACCTCCCGGCCAACCCGAAGCTCCTGCCCAACGTCGTCGGCCACGTGATCATGCCGGAGACGACCCTGGCGAACGGCCAGGCGGCGGCGAAGATCGGCACCCGCCTCGCCGACATCGACTTCTCGGCGTCCTACTACTACGGCCGCCACGACATCCCGCTGCCGAGCGAGGTCAAGTCGACCCTGGTCCACCCGCTCAACAGCGACGAGCCGCCGCCGGACGGCTACTACCTCCAGTCGGACGCCTACCTGATCTATCCCAAGATGCAGGTGATCGGCCTCGACTTCACGACCCAGGTGCCCTTCCTCGGCAACATGGGGCTCTGGGGCGAGATGGGCGTCTTCATCCCCAAGGAGGAGCGCCTGCGGATCGAGATGCCAGCCGGCCTCGGGGTCGACGTCACGCCGAACGACGGGATGGCCAACCCGGTGATGGAGGTCGAGGGGATCTCGGTCCGCAAGACCCCCTTCATCAAGGCGACCGCCGGCGCCGACTACACGATCGGCAAGCACGTCTACGTCCAGGCCCAGTACATCCGCGGCTTCATCGACGAGTTCGGCGCCGACCACGTCGGCAACTACCTCCTCGCCGGGACCGACGTGATCTTCTTCGGGCGCGCGCTGATCTTCCGGACCTTCGGGCTCGTCGACTTCCCGGGGAACAACCCGAAGGGCGCGGGCTCCTCCGGGGTGATCGCGCCGGCGATCCTCTTCCAGCCGCCGTGGGGGTTCTTGAACTTCGAGATCGGGTCGTTCGCGTTCCTCGGGCAGGAGGGGGCGCGGACGAAGTTTGGGCAGCGGGCGGTGGGGACTTCGATCGCGTACTTGAAGGTGATCGGGCAGTTTTAGTTCGTGGGCTGTGAGGGAGGGCGAGGGTAGGCGGGGGCTGAAGCTGGGGGCGGGGTCCAGGGGCCCTCGTCGCTCAGACAGTCCTCGGTCGTCCGTCGACTTCGTCGACGAACGCCCTGCGGGAACTCGCTCTCGAGGGCCCCTGAACCCCGCTCAGCGGCGCGTCCTGCCTGCCACGCGTGAGAGGGAGTCGCATGCGGGCTTCGTCGGCGCATCCTGCGTGCTGCGTGGGAGTGAGCCGCATGCGGGCCGTGTCGCGTCTTCTGGCTCGCCGCGCGTGAGGGTGAGCTGTGTCGCGTCGTCTTGGTCGCCGCGCGTGAGGGTGAGCCGCGTGCGGGCTGTGTCGCGGCTTTGTGATGTGTCTCTTCGGGCAGGTCCGAGGAGACCGCGCTAGCGGGCGCCGGGGAGCGGCTGGAGGGCGAGCTGGGCCTGGCGGAGGCGGGCGAGGCGGCGTTCGATGCGGCCGTAGACCGTGTTGTCGGGGAAGCGGCCGTCGACCGGGTGGTCGACCTCGTCGTGGGCGATGAGGTCGGCGCCGGCGGGCATCCCCATCAGGATCTCGACGCCCTCCTCGACCGTGGCGATCGGCCAGATGAAGAAGCGGCCGGCGTCGATCGCCTCGACGACGTCGGGGCGGAGGATCAGGTTGCGGACGTTGGTGTGGGGGATGATCACGCCCTGGGTGCCGGTCAGGCCCTGGGCCGAGCAGAGGTCGAAGAAGCCCTCGATCTTCTCGTTGGCCGCGCCGATCGGCAGGATCCGCCCGCGCTGGTCGACGCTGCCGGTGATCCCGACGTCCTGGCGGGCCGGCACCTGGGCGAGGCTCGAGAGGATCGCGAAGAGCTCGGCGGTCGACGCCGAGTCGCCCTCGATCGGCATGTAGGTCTGCTCGAAGACCACCGACGCGCCGAAGGCGATCGGCTGGGTGCGGGCGAAGCGGTCGTAGAGGTAGCCGGTGAGGATCAGGATCCCCTTGGAGTGGATCGGCCCCGACATCTCGACCTCGCGGTCGATGTTGAGGGTCCCCTGGGTGCCGGCGTAGGTCACCGCGGTCACCCGGCAGGGGCGGCCGACCGACTGGAAGCCGTCGGAGACCACCGCGAGGCCGTTGACCTGGCCGATGTGGGCGCCGCTGAGCTCGACCCGGAGCGCGCCGCAGCGATAGAGGTCGAGGAGCTTCTCGCGCATCTGCCCGTGGCGCTCCTGCATGACTGCGCGGGCGCGGCGGAAGTGCTCGGCCTCGAGGAGCTCGTCGCCGCTCGAGGTCGCCGCCGCCTCGGCGATCAGATCGCTGAGGAGGCCGACGTTGGTCGTCATCTTGTCCTGGTCCTCGGCCAGGCGGGCGCCGTACTCGATGAGCTCGCGGAGGCCCGAGCGGCCGCAGCGCGGGAGGCCGCGGTGGCGGCTGAGCCAGAGGGCGACGCCGGGGTAGACCTGGAGCGCCTCGGCGAGCGGCATCTCGTCGGTGAAGTCCGCGCGGATCTTGAAGAGGCGGCCGAACTCGGGGTCGAGCTCCTGGAGCTGGGCGATCAGGTCGGGGTCGGCGACGAGGACGACCTTGAGGTCGAGGCCGATCGGCTGGACCCGGAGGGTGAGGCCCTCGTCGTTCTCCTCGTGGGGCTGGATCGCCCGGGCGAGGAGGCAGCTCTTGAGGTGCTCGTAGACCCGCTCGCGCTTGACCAGGGCGTCGGCGTCGATGATCAGGAAGCCGCCGTTGGCCCGGTGGAGATCGCCGGCGAGGAAGGTCCCGGGCTCGGGGTAGCGGCTCTCGTGGGGGGCGGCGATCGTCCGGCCGAAGAGGCCGGCGATCGACACGTTCTGGGCCTGGATCAGGGGCGCGGGCGAGCCCTCCTCGCCGGTGGTCAGGAGGGTGGGGATCACCAGGCCGCGCGGGATCTCGGCGATCGGCGGCGGGGCGGCGAGGGTCGAGCCGAGCTGGAAGAGCTGGATCAGGTACTCGTGGAGCTCGTCGATGAAGCGACGGACCTGATCGGTCGCCAGGGCCTCGCTCGGGAGCGCGTCGAAGCACTCGGCGAAGCCGGCCCGGAGCGCGTCGCGTTGGCGCTGGACCAGTCGGGCGGCGCTCTCGGCCTCGAGGAGCGCGAGCTGGCGCTGGCTCTCCTCGACGTGGGGGCGGATCGCGTCGATCGCCCCGACGTAGCGGCTGGCGCCGCCGCTCTCGTCGCTGGCGGCCTCGGTGGGGGCGGGCTCGCCGGGGGCGGGCTCGCCGGGCTCGGCCGCGTCCTTGGCCGCGGCGTCGCTCTCCTCGGCGTCGTCGCCGTCATCGGCTGCGCCGTCGCCCTCGGGCTCGTCGTCGTCGAGGGGGACGAAGTCGAAGCCGTCATCGCTGGCGATCAGCGCGAGGCCGTGCTCGCGGGCGACCGCCGAGAGCTGCTCGTGGAGCTGGCGCTCGCCCGCGCTCTGCTCGCGGTGGATCTCGACCTGGAGGCGGTTGCGGGTGCGGCCCTCGAGGATCTCGTGGATCGTCGCGGCGAGGCGGCCGTAGAGCTCCTCGAGGGCGCGGACGAAGGCGGGGCCGCGGCCGGTCGGGAGGAAGGCCGGGGTCGGCTCGAGGGGCCAGCGCTGGTTGGGGAGGAGGACCAGATCGCGGGCCGAGGGCCGGCGGCGGGCCTCCTGGCGGGCGAGCGCCATCGCGGTCGAGGTCCGGCCGCAGCCGCGGCGGCCGACGACGGCGACGTTGAAGCCGGGCGCCCGCTCGGCGAGGCCGCGCGTGAGCGCGTCGACGGCGCGACGCTGGGGTGCGAGGTGGATCTCCTCCGCCTCGGCCTCCGAGGCGGGGGGGACGATCCTGTCCTCGGGGACCTGAACGCTGCACCGCGAGGCGGGCAGCGGGTCGACGCGGGGCATGGTCAGGTGTCGTCTCCGGGCTCCGCGGGGGCGGCCTGGGGGGCGATTTGCGCGTCCTGCGCGGGCTCGTCCTGCGCGGCCGCGGGGGCCTCCGGCGCGGGAGACGCCTGCACGGGCTCGGGGGCGGGGGCAGCCGCAGGGGCTTGCGCCGCGGCTTCAGCCTCGGCGGCGGCTTCAGCCTCGGCGGCGGCCTTGGCCTCGGCGGCGGCCTTGGCCTCGGCGGCGGCCTTGGCCTCAGCGGCGGCCTTGGCCTCAGCGGCGGCCTTGGCCTCAGCGGCGGCCTTGGCCTCAGCGGCGGCCTTGGCCTCGGCGGCGGCCTTGGCAGCTTCGGCAGCGGCCTTCGCGGCAGCGGCCTCAGCGGCGGCCCTGGCCTCGGCAGCAGCGGCAGCGGCAGCCTCGGCGGCAGCGGCGGCGGCGGCCTCGGCGGCGGCGGCCTCGGCGGCCTCGTCCCGGAGGGTCCCGCCGAGCGAGAGGATCGTCTCCTCGATCGCCGTCATCTGGCCCTTGTCGAGATCGCTCTCGGGGTCGTGGAGCATCTCGCCGAGGATCTGGAGGATGAGCTCGCGGACCTCGCCCGGGCCCTGCTTGATGATCCGCTCGAAGGTCGCGGTGCAGTCGTCCGGGTCGCCGCGGGTGTTGAGGACCCGGATCACGCAGGTCTCGGCCCAGATCGGCGCGCGGGCGTAGAGCGAGGGGAGGGCGCTGAGGAGCGCGCTGAGGTAGCTCTCGTCCGGGAAGTCCTCGAGGACGTAGAGGATGTTCCAGTAGATCCCGTAGGGGTCGTTGTCCTCAAAGAGCCCGAGGAGCTCCGGCAGGATGCTGGGGTCGCGCACCGACTCGATCTGCTGGAGGAGGCGCGGGAGCTCCTCGAGGCTGTCGTCGCCGAATTGCGCGGCCATGTGGAGGCGCTCGATCAGCGCGCGGGCGGTGTCGGCCGAGAGCGCCTGCGGGACCTCGACGGCCGGCTCCTCGTAGTCCTCCTCGAGGGCCGCGAGGATGGTCGAGCGGGTGCGCGCCGGGCCCCGCTGGGTCTCCTCGAGGCTCGAGACCTGGGGGACGCTGGCGAGGTCGAGCGAGATCATCGGCGTCTCGGCCTTGGCCGGCTTCTTCTCGGCGGCGTCGCCCGTCCGGGCCTCGGCGTCGGCGGCCTCGGAGGCTGGCGCTGGGGCGGGGGCAGGGGCCGGCTTCTTGGCGGCGGGCTTCTTCGGCTCGGCGACGGGGGCCTCGACCGGGGCGGCGGCGGGCTGCTTGGCGGGTGGCTTGGCGGCGGCGGGCTGCTTGGCAGCGGCGGGTGGCTTGGCGGCGGCGGGTGGCTTGGCGGCGGCGGGCTGCTTGGCGGCGGCGGGCTGCTTGGCCGCAGCGGGCTTCTTGGCAGGGGCGGCGGGCTTCTTGGCGGCGGCGGGCTTCTTGGTGGAGGCGGGCTTCTTGGTGGCAGCGGGCTTCTTGGCCGTCGTCGCCTTCTTGGCCGTCGCCTTCTTGGCCGTCGTCTTCTTGGCCGTCGTCTTCTTGGCCGTCGTCTTCTTGGCCGTCGTTTTCTTGGCCGTCGTCTTCTTGGCGGCGGTCTTCTTGGTCGCCTTCTTGGCGGCGGTCTTCTTGGTCGCCTTCTTGGCGGCGGTCTTCTTGGCCGCCTTCTTGGCGGCGGGCTTCTTGGCCGTCGCCTTCTTGGCGGCGGTCTTCTTGGTCGCCTTCTTCGCGCTCTTCTTGGTCGCGGTCTTCTTGGCGGTGGCTTTCTTGGCGGTCTTCTTGGCCGCGGCCTTCTTGGAGGTGGCCTTCTTGGTCGCGGTCTTCTTGGTCGCGGTCTTCTTCGCGCTCACGCGCGATTTGGAGGCCGAGGTCTTCTTCGCGGGCTTGGAGCGCGTCGTTGCCACGCGGATTTTCTACGCGAACCACCGCGGCGAAGGCAAGCCCGGTCGACAATGCTGCGATATCGTCGGCCGCATCATGGCTTCACGCACTGTCACGACGTCGGTCGTCAAGGTCGAAGGTCCGCCGGCCGCGGCTTCGGAGCTCGATCGACGCGTCGAGGAGCTCCGCGCGCGCTTCCCCGGGGCGATCATCGAGCGCTATCTCGACCGCGCGCCGACCCTCGGCGAGCGCGTGCGAATCGCCGCTGGCGCGGCGATCGTCGGCGATGTCGCGCTCGCGGACGATGTCAGCGTCTGGTACGGCTGCGTGCTCCGCGGCGACGTCAACCGCGTCGAGGTCCGCGAGCGCTCCAACCTCCAGGACGGGACCGTCGTCCACCTCGGCGACGACGACGGCGTGCTGATCGGCGAGGAGGTCGTTATCGGCCATCGCGCGGTGATCCACGGCTGCCGGGTCGGCGGCGGCACCCTGGTCGGGATCCAGGCGACGATCCTCGATGGGGCGTTGATCGGCGAGGGATCGGTGATCGGCGCGGGCGCGCTGGTCACCGCCGGGACCGAGATCCCGCCGCGGAGCCTCGTCCTCGGGGTCCCCGGGCGGGTGATCAAGCGGCTGAGTGCTGACGACGAGATCTTCCACCGCGCGCTGGCGATGAAGTACGTCCGCCTGGCCCACAACTACCGGGTCGGCTGAGCGCGCTCGTTGTATGCACATCGTGCGGACGCGCGCTGGCGCGCGCGGGGACGCCCGCAGCCTCGCGCTAGCCGGTTGTGCCGGTGTCGGTGCCCGTGTCGGTGTCGGTGTCGCCGGTGGTCCCGTCGGTGCCGGTGCTGGTGTCGGTGTCGGTGTCGGTCCCGCTGCTCGAGGTGCTGCTCGTGTCGCCCGTGTCGCCGCTCTCGCCGGTGCTCCCGCCGAGGTCCGGGGTCTCGCAGATCCCGTCGATCTTGCGGCAGCGGAGCCCCTCGCAGCAGCTCGGGTGATCGAAGCACCAGCGCCCGAGGTCGAGCTCGCCGATGCACTGGTTCGGGTCGACGCAGTGCGCGGGACCGCGCTCGCCGCCGAGGGTGTCGGCGGGGATGTACTCGGCGACGCAGAGCCCGTCGCTGTCGCACTCGCTGCTGCCGTTGCAGGCGTCGGTGGTCCCCGACGACGACGACGACGCGTCCGAGGTCGAGGCCCCGCCGCTGGCGGAGGTGCTCCCGTCGACCGCGGGCGGTCGACATGCGCAGACGAGGACGATGAAGAGGGACACCGTCAGGGCGCGCACGGGCGGAGCCTACCACGTCAGGGGTCGTACACGCAGCGGATCGTGAAGGGCTTTCGGTCCCGCGGGATCGTCGTCGACTGGCCGCCGACGGGGTCGACGATCCAAGCCTGCTTGGGGTCGTCGGCGTAGGGCGTGCGGGTCCAGTGGAAGCCCTCCAGGTCGTCGAGCGCGTCGATCCCCTTGAGGCGCTTGACCTCCTCGACGTCGGGGAGCCGCCAGCCGCCCTCGTAGGGGTCGAGGTTGAGGGCGCGGCAGTGGGCCTCGCCGGCGGCCTGGAGGAGCTTGGGGCAGGGGTGGTCGGCGTCGCAGCGCTGGACGAAGAGGGCCGGCTTCTCGAGGAGGAAGGCGCCGACGGGGGGCGGCGGCGGCTTGGCGGTCGGCTGGGCGAAGGACTCGCCGGGCTTCGCCGCGTCGCTCGCTGGCGCCTCGGGGGCGGGCGCCTCGGGGGCGGGCGCCTCGCCCTTCGCCGCGGGCTCGGCCGCCGCCTCGGGGCGCTCCTCCGCGCGGCCGCAGGCGAGGGCGAGGGCGAGGGCGAGGAGCGGCGCGGCGGCTGGCTTCGGGCGAGGGGCGGCGAGCATGGCCGGAGGATAGCGCGGGACGCCGGGCGTCGGCGCCTTGGGGTACCATGGTCGTCGTGGCGGCGATGACGAGGTCTCCCCATCTCAAGCGGATCACCTCGGGGCGCGGGCGGCCGCGCCTCGACAGCACGGCCTGGGTCGCCTGCGCCCTCCAGATCCTCCGTGATCGCTGGCTCGCGGTCGTGGCGATCGGCTTCCTCGCGCTCCTGCCGGCCTGGTACCTCGGCGAGCGCCTGCCGATCGGCGAGCCCTGGATGCCGGTGGTGCGTTTCGGCGTCCCCTGGGTCGCCGCCCTCCTCGGCGAGTCGGCGCTCCTCGGGGTCGCCAGCCAGGCGCTGGCCGAGCGCCCCTCGCGGCCGCTGAAGATGATCGCCCACGCGCTCTGGCGGCTGCCGGTGATGCTCCTGGCGATCGCCCTGCGGAGCGCGGCGGTCGTCGGGATCCTCGCCCTCGGGGCGCTGGCGGCCGATCGCGCCGGTGAATTCGCGTCGCTGGTCCTGGTGACCGCGGTCATGGTCGCGATCAGCGCCTCGTCGGCCCTCTCGCTCGCCTCGGCGGTCGCCTTCTGCGAGCGCTGCGGGCCGATCCACGCGCTCGCGGTGTCGGCGTCGCTGACCCGGAACCTGCGGATGACCGTGCTCAAGGCGCAGATCAAGCTGGTGATCCTGCTCCTCATCGTCGGCGCGGCGATCGGCGAGATCCCCTGGCCGACCCTCCGCGAGGGGGCCGAACGCCTCCACGAGGTCGTGTGGTTCGCCAGCGGCGCGCTCCTGACGTCGGTCTCCTACCTGGTGCTCCGCGCCCGCGGCCACCGCCAGCGGGTCGAGGTCGCCGCCCGCGAGATCGCCGAGGCGATCGCCTAGCGCGTTGATCTACCCTCCGCCCATGGACGGGCGCCCGCCGATCTACCTCGACTACAACGCGACCACGCCGATCGAGCCCGAGGTGCGGGAGGCGATGCTCCCGTGGCTCGGCGAGCGCTGGGGGAACCCGTCGAGCGGCCACGCCTACGGGGCTCAGGCGGCCGAGGCGGTGGCGGCGGCGCGGGCCGAGGTGGCGGCGCTGATCGGCGCGCCGGTGTCGGCGATCGTCTTCACCGGCGGCGGCACCGAGGCCGACAACCTCGCGCTCCTCGGGGCCGCGCGGGGGCCGGGGCGCCTCGTGATCTCGGCGGTCGAGCACCCGGCGGTCGACGCCCCGGCGGCCGCCCTGGCCGCGCAGGGCTGGCTCTGCGAGCGCCTGCCGGTGGGCGCGGACGGGCGGGTCGACCTCGAGCGCGCGGCCGCGCTCGTCGGCGGCGGAGCGGAGGTCGCCCTCGCGTCGGTGATCCTCGCGCAGAACGAGAGCGGGGCGATCCAGCCGGTGGCCGAGCTCGCGGCGATGATCCGCCGGCGCTCGCCGGGCGCGCTGATCCACAGCGACGCGGCCCAGGCGGTCGGCAAGATCGCGGTCGACGTCGACGCCCTCGGGGTCGATCTGCTGACGGTGGTCAGCCACAAGCTCTACGGGCCCGCCGGGATCGGCGCGCTCTACGTCCGGGATCGCGCGGCCCTGCGGCCCCGCCTCCTCGGCGGCGGGCAGGAGGGCGGGCTCCGCCCCGGGACCGAGCCGGTCGCGCTGATCGTCGGCCTCGGGGCGGCGGCGGCCCTCGCCCGGCGGACCCTGGCGGCCGAGGGGGAGCGCCAGCGGGGCCTCCGCGAGCGCCTCTGGGGGCGCCTCGAGGCGGCGATCCCCGGGCTCCACCGGACGATCCCGGGCGCGATCGCGCTCCCGAACACGCTCCACGTCTGCGTCCCCGGGCTCCGCGGGGCCGATCTCCTCAGCCGCGCGCCGGCGCTCGCGGCCTCGGTCGGCTCGGCCTGCCACAGCCACGACGACGCGGTCTCCGGGGTCCTCGGGGCGATGGGGGTGCCGGCGAGCCTCGCCCGCGGCGCCCTCCGGCTCAGCCTCGGTCGGCGGAGCGACGCGGCCGCGATCGACGCGGCGGCCGACGCCCTCATCGCCGCCTGGCGGTCGCTCGCCTAGCGCCTCTTCCAGTCATGTCCCTTGGGACAGGTATCCCCGGCGCGGCCTACTCGCGGCGGACGCAGCCGGGGGCGGGCGAGAGGTCGTCGATCGTGTGATCGAGCGAGGCCTCCGTGCGGCTCAGCCAGGTCAGGAAGCCGACCTGATCCATCGGCAGGTCGTCGCGCCAGATGCCGATGTGACCCTCGACGGTGATCCCGACGAGGCGCCGGCTCGGGTGCCAGTAGAGGTTGCTGAGGCGGGTGGGCATCGTCCCCAGCGCCCGGCTCTCGCCGCTGGTGACGTCCCAGATCCGGATCTCGTTGTCCTCCGCCTGCGAGGCGATGGTGTCGGCGTCGGCGAGGATCAGGCTGCGGACCGGGGCGTTGTGGCCGTTGAGGCGGCGGGCGACCCGGCCGTCGACGCGATCCCAGATCAGGATCGCGTTCTCGCCGTTGATCAGCGCGACCCGCCGGCCGTCGGCGAAGGGCTGGATCGCCCGGATGTAGAGGCCGCTGATCGGGTGGATCGCGACCTCGCCGCTGACCCGGTCGTAGATCCGCAGGTCGCCGCCGTGGCCGCCCGAGAGGAGGAGGCGGCCGTCCGGCGAGAAGGCGAGGGCGGTGATCGAGAGCGGGTGGCGATCGACGATCTCGCTGGCGCCGGTGTGGAGGTTGGTCAGGCGGAGCACGCGATCGGTGGCGTCGGTGGTCGTCCCCGTGTCGCCGCCGCCGGTCGCCAGCCACTCGCTCGCCGGCGCGATCGCCCGGGCGCGGAGGAAGGAGTCGCCGTCGTCGCTCGGGATCGCCCGGGCGCTCCGCTCGTTGAGATCCCAGATCATCACCCCCTCGCGCGAGGAGCCGACGAGGTAGCGGCCGTCGGGGGCGAGCACCGGCGCGCCGAAGCTCGGCCACGGCGCCGGCGCGGGGTGGTGGCTGTAGGCGCCGTCCTGCGCGTCGATCACCACCAGGCTCGAGTCGTCGCCGAGGCCGACGATCCGATCGCCGGTCGGCGTGAAGGCGAGCCCGAGGAGCGGGATCCCGAGCTCGACCCGCCAGAGCTGGGTCTCGTCCGCGAGATCCCAGAGCGTCACCACCTGCTGGTGATCGATGGCGGCGAGGCGCGGGAGGCCGGGGTCGACCGCGACCTGGGCCTGCGGCGGGAGGCGCGAGGCGAGGTCCTGGCGGAGGAGATCGGGGCGCCGCCAGACCCGGGCCTCGCCGTCGACGCTGGTCGCGGAGAGGGCGAGGCCGTCGGGGGAGAAGGCGACCGCGATCGCGTTGCGGTCGAAGTCGGCGAGGAATTCGCCTGACCCATCGAACATGTCCCAGAGGCGGACGCCGTTCTCGCCGCCGACCGACGCGACCAGGCGCGAGGTCGGCGAGACCGCGAGGCGGTTGACCCGGCCGTGGTGGCCGCTGAAGGTGCGCTCGAGCGCGAGGGGGTGGCGGCGCCACACCCAGACCTCACGATCCGCGCCGGCGGCGACGATGCGGGCGCCGTCGGGGGTGTAGAGGACCGTGCGGACCAGGACCTCGCCGGGGTGGAGGCGGGTCCGCTTGCCGCTCCCCCAGCGCCAGAGGAGGACCGAGCCGTCGTAGGCGCCGACGGCGATCTCATCGCCCTCGGGGGCGATGTCGCCGAGGGGCGCGAGCTGGACCTCGCTCGTCAGGCGGTGGCGGGCGCCGCTCGCCAGCTCGATCACCTCGAGCGAGCGGCGGTCGACGGCGACGCAGCCGACCCGCGCGCCGTCGGTGCAGAGCGAGCCGGAGAGGCACTCGGCGAGGAGCTCGGACGCGCCGGTGGCGAGGTCCCAGCGGAGGAGGCGGTTGTCGTCGCCGCCGCTGAGGAGGCGGCCGTCGTCGGTGTAGGCGGCGATCCGCACCCCGGCCTCGTGGCCGCGGAGCTCGCCGAGGGGCGCCCCGGTGGCCGCGTCCCAGCGGCGGATCGTCGCGTCGCGGCTGGTGGTCACGACCTCGCGGCCGTCGGGCGAGAAGAGGACCCGCCAGACCTCGTCGCGGTGGCCGAGGAGGCGGCGGCCCTCGCCGGTCTCGAGGTCCCAGAGGGCGGCCGCGCAGTCGTCCCCCGAGGTCACGAGGCGGCGGCCGTCGGGCGAGAAGGCGTTGCGCGATGCGCCGAGGAGGTGGCCGTGGTAGGCCGCGCCGAGGCCGTGGGCGACCGCGTCGGCGGCGATCGTCCGGAGGCGGCCCCACTCGCGCTTGTCGCTGATCCCGGCGAGGAGCTCGATCGTCCGCGAGGGCTGCTCGGCGGCGGCGAGGCGGGCCTGGTCGAGCGCGAGCGCGTCGGCCTGGGCCTGCGAGAGCGCGCGCGCGCGCTCCGACTCCTCGCTCGCCCGGCGGGCGGCGTCGCGCGAGGCCTCGGCCTCGATCCGCAGGCGGCGGGCCTCGTCGCGCTCGCTGAGGACCCGACGCACCGAGATCGTCGAGACCACCGCGAGGATCAGGAGCGAGACCGCGGCGACCAGGAGCGGCGCGCGGTAGCGCTGGAGGAGCCGGAGGAGGCGCTCGCGGGTCGAGTAGTGGTGGGCGGCGACGAGCTGGCCGGTGGCGAAGCGGCGGAGGTCGTCGGCGAGGGCGCCGGCGTTCGGGTAGCGCTCGGCGGGGTCGTAGGCCATCGCCTTGGCGATGATCGCCGCGAGCTCGCGGGGCAGCGCCGGTTGTCGGACCTCGATCGGCACCGGCGCCTCGCTGGTCACCTGGACGAGGATCGCCATCGCGGTCTCGCCGTCGAAGGGCGGCTCGCCGGCGAGGACGTGGTAGAGGATCGCCCCGAGGGCGTAGACGTCGGCCCGCTCGTCGACGGGATCGCCGTAGGCCTGCTCCGGCGGCATGTAGGCCGGGGTCCCCATCACCGAGCCGACCATCGTGAGGTCCTTGGCGATCGGCAGGCGACGGCGGTTGCTCGAGGCGCTGGTCCGACGCTCGATCGAGGGGCCGGCGGGGCCGGCCGGGTCGTCGGGGCGGTCGAGCTCCTTGGCGAGGCCCCAGTCGATGACGACGGTCTCGCCGTAGGCCCCGAGGAGGACGTTCTCGGGCTTGAGGTCGCGGTGGATGATCCGCCGGGAGTGGGCGTAGGCCATCGTCTCGGCGACCGCGAGGACGTGGGGGAGGAGGGCCATCCGCGCCTCGAAGGTGGTCGCCTCGTCGATCGCGTCGGCGAGGGGGCGGCCGGAGACCAGCTTCATCGCGTAGAAGGGCTCGCCGGTCGGCCAGCGGCCGGCCTCGTAGATCGGCACGATCCCCGGGTGCTGGAGTCGGGCGGTGATCAGCGCCTCGCGGATGAAGCGCTCCTCGGCGTGGGGCGAGCGGACCAGGAGCTCCTTGAGGGCGACCGGGCGATCGAGGGTGCGGTCGCGGGCGCGGAGGATCCGGCCGATCCCGCCGCGGGCGAAGACCGAGCCGATCGCGTAGCCGTCGCGATCGATCGCCGGCAGGCTGGCGCCGGCCGCCGGGTCGCCGTCCGGCGCCTGTGAGCGGTGGCGTTCGAAGCGGAAGGTCGCGCGCTCGTCGTCGTCGCCGGGGGTCGGCGACGGGGACGCGGAGGCGACCGCGATCGTGTCGGCGTCGCCGAGGGGCGCCGCGTCGGCGGCGAGGGTCGGCTGCTCGCCGAGATCGTCGCGGGCGGGCGAGCGCGGGCGCGGTGTGGCGGCGAGGGTCGGCTGCTCGCCGAGGGCGTCGTCGTCGGCCGGGGCCGGGATCGGCTCGGCGGAGGCGAGGGTGGCGTGGGCGTCGGTCTCCGCGGCGGCGGGTCGACGGGGCGGGGCGGCGAGGGTCGCTTGCGCGGCGAGGGAGGCCGCGACCCCGCCCGAGGTGGCGGCGGGCGGGCGCGGGATCGGCTCGGCGGAGGCGAGGGTCGCCCCGTCCGCGCCGCCGTCCGCGAGCTCCGCGTGCGGCGCTCGGTCGGCGCCTGCGGGGTTGGGATCGCGCGCTGGCATGGGCGGCCGCCGGAGGAGTCCTCACGGTACACCAGAGGCTGGCCGGAGGGACAGCGGATGCTCAGCCGCGGAGGAGCTCGACGCTCATCATCACGCCGGTGCCGACCAGGATCCAGGCGATCAGCGCGACCAGGGTCTCGCGGCGGAGCGCGCCGGTGGTCCGCGCGCCGAAGTGGGCGGCGACCACCGTGATCGGCGCGAGGACGCCGAAGGCGACGAGATCGACGCTGCCCTCGCGGAGCGCGGCGACCCCCGCGAAGGCGCCCGTGAGCGCGCCGATCGCCATGTTGGTGCCGACCGCGCGGGCCGGCGTCCGGGCGAGGCGGAGGAGCACTGGCAGGCGGAGGGTGCCGAGGAGGAGGCCGATGAGGCCGGAGAGCGCCCCGAGGCCGGCGCCCGCGAGGATCTCGAGGGTCAGCGCCCGGCGGCTGAGCTCGGGCACGGGCGCGGGCGCGGGCGCACTCGCGGGCGCGCCTTCGTCGGCCGCCGCCGAGGCCTCGCCGGAGCGGGTGCCCGCCGGCTCGTCGGGCGGCGGCGGGCGGCGGCGCTCCTTGACGAGCATCGCCGCCCCGGAGACCACGAGGGTGACGGCGATCGCCGCCTTGATCAATCGGGGCTCGACGTGCGGCGCGAGGGTGGCGGTGATGAAGGCGGCGAGGGCCGAGGGCGCGCCGAGGGAGAGGAGGAGGCGGCCCTCGAGGCGGCCCTCGCGGGCGTGGCGGAGGGCGCCGACGATCGCCCCGACGGCCGAGATCGCCAGGCTGGTCGCCGCGCCCTCGATCGGCCCGAGCCAGATCACCAGGAAGATCAGCCGGAGGTGACCGAGGACGAGGCCGACCGCCGCGCCGACGTAGGTGACCACCAGCGACACCAGCGCGATCAACGCGATGAGGAGAAATTCGCTGGTCTCGGGCACTGGAGCGGCGCGAACGTAGCACGCCGGCACGGGCCGCGCTTGACACCTGCGCGGGCGAGGCCGCATCGTCGGCGGCGCTCGTCGAGCGGACAATGGATGCCTCGCGGACCCGGGTGATCGTCGTCAACTTCGCGCCCGAGGCGCGGGGCCTGACGGCCGCGGTCGCCGACTTCTTCGGCCGTGAGACGGTCGAGCTGGTCTGCGTCGGCGCGACCCCGCGGCGGGAGGCCGAGGCGGCGCTCGCCCGGGCCGCCTCCGAGGGCCTCCAGATCCGCTACCTCGAGGGCAGCGTCGACGAGGGGGTCGACCGCTTCGCCGCCCGCCTGGCCGAGGCGGCCGAGATCGCCGAGGCGGCCGCCGTGATCGTCCTGCCGGTGAGCGGCTCGGCCGAGGTCGACGCCCACTCGCGCCTGACCTGCGTGGCGATCCAGCGGGCCTGCGGCGAGCGGCCGCTGCCGACGACGGTGGTGGCGATCGAGGACCCGGAGGCGAGCGTCGAGTTCTCCGGCCTCGGGGTGACGACGATCTTCTACCCGGGCTTCTTGCGGGCGGCGCTCTTCGCCCACGCCTGCGTCGATCTGCCGGTCTTCAACTTCATCCTCGGGCTCCTCCGCGGGCGCTTCCGGGTCGAGACCCTGACGATCCCCGAGCACCTCCGCGGGCGCACCTTCGGCGACGCCTGCATGACCCTCGAGCGCGACGCCGCCGGTCGGCCGCTGACGTTGGTCGGGGTCTTCGCCGACGATCCCGAGGCCGACGGCGCGACGGCGATGCGGATCAACCCGGGCGCCCGCTTCCCGCTCGCGAAGGCGGCCTCCCTCCTCGCGCTGACGGAGCGGCCATGAGGCACGCGCGCCTGCGCTTCGCCGCGTTCGCGGTCCTCGTCGTCGCGGCCGCGGCCCCGAGTGCGGCGTCCGCCGCCGAGGCGCCGACCCTCCGCTTCGGCGCCGGCTCCAAGGGCGGCGGCTTCGACCGCCTGGCGCAGGCGCTCGACGAGGGGCTCGCCGAGACCGGCGGGCGGGTCCGCCTCGAGATCGACAACACCAAGGGGAGCTGCGAGAACATCAAGCGGCTCCTCAACGGCGAGCTCGACGTCGCCCTGGTCCAGTACGACGTCGCCGCCGAGGCCTTCAAGGCGAGCCTGATCCCGCCGGACGAGGATCAGGAGGACGACGCCTTCGGCGGCTGGATGTGCAAGATCTCGGCGGAGATGGCCCGCGGGGCCGAGCTCTCGCTGGTCGCCGCGCTCTCCGACGGGGCGGTCCACATGCTGGTCCGGCGGCCGGTTCGGATCGACGACTTCGAGCAGATCGGCGACGCGCCGGTCTACCTCGGCAAGGACGGCTCGGGATCGTTCGAGACCGCGAAGGTGATCGTCGGCGCCGCCGGCAAGACCGTCGATCGCCTGAACCTCTACCAGGGGGGCTCCGGCGAGGCGTTTGACGAGCTCCGGGCCCAGCGCCTCCTGGTGATGCTGCGGACCACCGAGCAGGGCGACAGCGACATCGTCGACGTGGTCTCGTCGGGGCTGGCGAGCATCAACCCGCTGCCGGAGGACGTGCTCAACCGCCTGATCGACGGCTACCCCTACTACCGGATCTGCCAGATCGAGCCGAAGACCTACCCCGGGCTCGAGTACGCGGTGCCGACGGTGTGCGTGAGCACGGTGCTCCTGGCGGCGGTGCCGGGGCGCGCCGATCCGGTGACCGAGGCGCGGGTGAGCCTCGGCGTCGACGCGCTCCTCGACGCGCTCGATCGGATCGCCAGCGACCCCGCGCGCAAGTCGCTGGGGGTCCGGCCGCGCTGGCAGGGCTTCGCCGAGAAGGAGCCGATCCCGCTCCACCCGGTCGCCAGCGAGCGCGAGCGCTCGAAGATCTGGCGGGGGGTCGGCCAGGCGGTCGGCTTCCTCGCGGTCCTCCTGACCTGCGGGCTCCTCCTCCGCCGCTACCTCCGGCGCCGCGGCTACCTCCGCAACCCGCTGAGCTCGGGGATCGAGGGCCACCTCTCGAACCCGCTGGTCCCCTTCGCCGGCTTCGCGCTCATCGTCCTGATGGCGACCTTTGTCGTCTGGCTCTTGGAGCATGACTCAAACGCCAGGCTTCGGACCCTCGACGACTCCTTCTGGGAGATGAACATGTTCGCCACCGGCAACTTCAGCACCGAGACGCTGAAGACCCCGGGGGCGCGCTTCGTCGGCGCGGTGGCGACGATCATGGGCCTCGGCGCCCTCGCGTGGTTCACGGCGGCGCTGACCAACATCTTCGCCCGGGACCAGACCCGGCTCTTCCAGCGCCGGCGCAACCACCTGGTGATCCTCAACTTCCGCGAGGACATGCTCCAGCTCGTCCGCCTCCTCCGCTCGCCGGGGCCGGCGCGCCTCAAGGCGATCCACGTGATGGTCCCGGAGGCGCTGCCGCGGCGGGTGCGGGTGCAGCTCGCCAAGGTGAAGTCGCTGACGATCCACCAGGAGAACCCCGAGGTCCCCGACAACCTCCTGCATCTTCGCCTTCACAAGGCGTCGCGGGTGATCGTCCTCGAGGGCGAGGCGACCGCGAGCGGCGAGCTCTTCCACCCCCTGCGGATCGCCCGCGCGGTCCTCCAGGCGGCGATGACCACCGCCGGCGGCGGCGAGGTCGCGATCTCGGCGGCGACCGGGCGGCCGGCGCTCGCCGGGCACCACCTCAGCGGGCCGAATCAGGAGGGGCTCCCGCGGACCCTGGTCGAGACCTCGGACGACGATCCGGAGGCGCTCTTCGCCCCCTTCCGGAGCTGGCTGGTGCCGATCAACGCCCGCCAGCTCACCTACACCTGGCTGGTGCGGGCGGCCAGCGATCCCTGCTTCGCCGACTTCTTCACGGGGGTCGTATCGTTTCGCGACGACAACGCCGAGGTCTACACCGCGGTGCCGCCTCCGTGGTTGATCGGCCGGCCGTGGATCGTCGTCCGGCGCACGCTCTACTCCTCCGAGGGGCGGGCGGGGGTGCTGCCGATCGGGCTCCATCGCGGCGGCGTCGGCGGGCCCGAGGACGGGCGGCGGCTGGCGATTAACCCGGACTTCGAGAGCGTGGTCCAGGCGACGGATCTCCTCGTGGTGCTCTGCGAGGACGAGGTTGATCTTCTGCGGGTGCTTCGGCGCTCGCGGAAGATCGCCGGCGAGCAGGAGGAGCGCTGGCGGCGGGAGCAGGCGAGCGAGCGCTAGTCATGGATGACGTCGCGGATCTTCAGGCGCAGCTCCGGGCAGCGGAGGAGCCCCTGGCGGCCGGCGAGCTTGTCGCCCTGCGCCCTACGGAGCGCGACGGTCGGACGACGCAGGTGGTCCTCACCCCTCGCTTCTTCAAGCTCGCCCAGCGCGCCCGAATCTGGCGCTCCAGCGCGCTCCCCATCACCCTCAAGAACGCCGGCTACGGCTTCGACCCAGCCCGCGCGCGCAGCCTCGGCGGTCGTGATGGGGTCTTCCTCCTTGATCGCAGCCACGACGGCCCGATGTCCCGCAAGATCTATGGGCGCTTCCTCGATCGCCCCGAGAGCGGCGCGGCCGAGGTCGCTGCGTATCTCGAGAGCTCGCTCGATCAGCTCCAGGCGATCCGCGTGGTCTCCCATCACCTCCGCCTCCTCGGCGTGCTTCATCGCGGAGCGAGCGTCGACCGGCTCGTGATCGTCGACCTCGATCGCCGCGCCTAGTGCCGATGCTGCCGGTTTCTTCGCTTTGAGGCGGGAGGGCGGGGGGCTATCGTCCGCCCCATGACCTTCGCCTTCCGTCCGTCCCTCGCCCTCCTCGCCTCCTTCGTGCTCGTCGCCTGCGGCGACGACGGCGGCGGGTCGAGCAGCGAGACGAGCGGCGGCGACGGGAGCACGTCGGGGGAGGCGAGCACGTCGAGTGACGCCTCGACCAGCGCCGGGACGAGCGAGGGCACGAGCGCGGGGACGGCGAGCGGCGGATCGACGAGCGAGGGCACGAGCACCTCGGCGGGGACGAGCGCGTCGACGAGCTCGACCAGCGGCGACGCGACCGGCACCGGCTCGACGAGCGGCGGCGCCGAGTACTGCGCTGGCTGGGAGGACGCGCCGGCGCCGGCCTTCCTCGCCCTCGACAACCTGATGATGGAGCCGCTGGTCCCGGGGGCGACGCTGCCGCTCGAGTGCGGCGGGCAGGGGCTCTTCATGTTCGGGCTCTACCCGCGCTTCGGCGGCTTCACGCCGGCGAGCGAGTTCCTCGACTTCTCGGTCGTCGTCGATGTCGAGGGCTTCAACGACAACCCGGAGGGGCACTTCTTCAGCGGGCCGGTGAGCTACTACCTCGGCTGCGAGCCGATCCTCGGCGGGGTCGGCGGGGTGTTGCCGGTGATCCCCTGGGATGAGATCCCCGACCTGACCGCGCTCGACGGCGAGCCGGCGCAGGTGCACGTGGTGATGCATGCGCCGGGCGGCGACGTCACGGTCGACGTCGAGGTCGTGCTCTCGGCGGTGAAGGACGACGGCTGGGCGTTCTGCGGCGGCTGAGGTCGGCGCGGGGCCTCTCGCGGTCGCCTGGCGCGGCCCCGCTCGCCGCCCACGAGCGGCCCACGGCGGCCGCCGATCCCGCTATCGTGGGCGTCTCAAGGAGGAGGCGAGATGTCCGAAGAAGCATCCCGGGCCGGGGAGGCCGCCCGCGCGCCGTCGCTCGCGGTCGCGGTGGTCGGCCACCACCGCAGCGGCAAGACCTCGCTGGTCGCCGCCCTCACGCGGATCGCCAGCGAGCTCGCGGGCTTTGACGCGAGGGCGATGCGCGGCGAGGATCTCGATCGCCTCGGCGGGAGCCCACCCTACGTGCTCCGCGGCGATCGCCTGGGGTCCCTCCACTTCCCGCGGGCGCGGCACGGCGTCTCCTCCCCGAACAAGGCTCCGGGGCCCGAGCTCGCGCCGGAGCACCTGACGATCGCCGGCGCGAAGGTGCTGGTCGGGGCGCCGGGGCGGCGGATCACCGTGGTCGACTGCCCCGGTCGCCGACCCTGGCTCAAGAACGTCGCCCGCGGACTGGCGATCGCCGACGCGGCGCTCGTCGTGATCTCGGCCCCGGACTCGGTCCAGGAGCAGACCCGCGAGCACCTCCACCTCGCGCGGGCGCTCGGGATCCGCCAGGTCGTCGCGTTCCTCAACCGCTGCGACCTCGTCGCCGATCTCGAGTGGCTCGATCTGGTCGAGCGCGACGTCCGCGAGGCGCTCGACGCCGCCGGCTTCGACGGCGACGAGGCGCGGGTGCTCCGGGGCGCGGCCGGGCCGGCGAGCGAGGGGCCTGGGCCCTGGGATCCGAGCGTCCGCGACCTCCTCGGGGTGATCGAGGGCGAGGTCGAGATCCCCGCGCGGGCGCCAGGCGGGCTGCCGCTCCTCTACCTCGATCGTCGCTACGGCCGGCGTCCGAGCGATCGCCTGCTGGTCGAGGGGCGGGTGCGTCGGGGGACGATCGCCGTCGGCGACACGCTCTGGATCCCCGAGCTCGGCGACGCGGTGCGGATCGCCGACCTCGAGCAGAACCACCGCAAGACCGGGCGGGCGCTCGCCGGCGATCAGGTCGGGCTCCTGATCTACCGCCCCGACCGGCCGCTCCGCTCCCACGAGGTGGTGAGCGGGCTGGCGCTGGTCGGCGACGAGCGCGGTGAGGCGCCGGCGCAGGTCGGCTGGTTGACGGTCGACCTCGAGCTCCTCGGCGTCGACGACAACGGGCGGCGGACGCCGATCCGCGAGGGGCACGAGCTCCTCTGCATCTTCGGGACGACGCTGGCGAGCGGCTGGGTCCGGCTCGGCGGGGGGCCGGCGATCGCCGCGGGCGAGCGGGCGCGGGCGCGGATCCAGCTGCGCGCGCCGATCTACGTCGAGGCGGGGATGACCTTCGCGCTGCGGGACGGGAACCAGGGGCCGTGGGGCGGGCGAGAGCGCGGCGCGGCGCGCTGGGCCGGGCTCTGCGGGCGGGGGACGGTGGTCAGCGTCGGGCCGCCTGCTCCCGCTTGACCTGTCCTATTGGTCACCAGGGGACCGCCTCAAAGTCCTTGAGGAGCACCCCCCAGAGGAGCTCGCCGTCGCCGAGGCCGCGGGCGATCGGGTCGCAGATCCGGGTCGCGGCGTCGACCTCGTCGAGGGGCGGGGCGAAGCCGCGGGCGCGCATCGCCTCGGCGATCGGCCGCGGGTTCTCGTTGGAGGCCCAGCCGGTGTCGACGCTGGTCATGAAGATCCGGTCGCTGGCGTAGTCCTCGGCCGAGGTCCGGGTGATCATGTTGAGGCCGGCTTTGGCCATGTTGGTGTGGGGGTGAAAGGGCGCCTTGTAGGGGCGGTAGAACTGGCCCTCGGGGGCGGCGACGTTGACGATGAAGGCGGCGTCGTCCGAGCCCGGGCGGGCCATCGCCGCGCGCAGGCGGGCGCAGAGGACGAAGGGGGCGAGGGCCGAGACGAGCTGGACCTCGACCGCCTCGATCGTCGACACCTCGTCGAGGCGGAGGCGCCAGGAGTTGGTCTCGCGGTGATCCTCGGGCTGGCCGAAGCCGTCGTCGCTCCCCGGCGGGAAGAGCTCGTCGGCGCGGGCGAGCGCGAGGGCAGCGGCGGAGGCCGGCTCGCCGGCGGGCGCGGTCGGCGCGAGGAGGCGGCGGAGCGGCGGCTCCAGGGCGTCGAGCGGAGCTGCCTCAAGGGCCAGGAGGTCGGCGTAGAAGGCGGGCGGCCGGCGGATCGTCTGGGCGGCGTTGTTGACGAGGACGTCGAGGCGCCGGTGGCGGGCGCGGATCATCGCGCAGAAGGCCTCGAGCGCGGGCAGATCGCGGAGGTCGAGGCCGTGGATCTCGAGGCGCTCGGCGGCGTCGTCGGGGAGCGCCGGATCGGCGGCGAAGCGGCGGGCCGCGTCGCGGGGGAAGCGGGTCGTGACGATCACGCGGGCCCCCCAGGCGAGGAGGCGGCGGGCGACCGCGTGGCCGATCTTGATCCGCCCGCCGGTGACCAGCGCGACCCGCCCGCGGAGATCGACGGCGGCGAGGCGGCGGGCGTAGGAGCGCTCGCCGCAGGCCGGGCAGAGGCGGTCGTAGAAGGGGTGGAGCCGGCTGTAGGGGCGCTTGCAGACGTAGCAGGGGCGGGCGCGGCTGAGCTCGTCGAGCGCCTCTTCACCTGTCTCAAGGGACATTGGTGGAGGTGGCGCGTGGGTCTCGCCCCGTCGCCGCCGCTGACGGATCCCGGTCGCCTCGATCGCCGCGCGGTCGCGGGCGAGCGCGGTCTCCCGGGCGGCGCCGCGGCGCGAGCGTCGGCGGGCCTCGCTTCGGGCGTCGCGGCGGAGGCGGAGGAGGCGGTCGGCGAGGGGCCGGAGCGCCGGGTCGTGGAGGAGCTCGGGCCAGCGCTCGAGGGCGTCGGCGATCCGGGTGAAGGCGGCGACGTCGGCGGGGTCGAGCGGAGGGCGCCCGCTCGCGTCGGCGCCCAGCTCCGGCGGCCGCGCGTCAGGGCGCGCTCGTGGAGGCCGGGTGTCGGCGCCGTCGCGGAGGGCGGCGAGGGCGACCGGCGGCCGCGCGGCCGCGCCGAGGGTGTTGGCGAGGTGGGCGAGGCGGGCCATGAGCCGGGCCTGCAGCGGGGCGTCGAGGAGCCCGGGATCGAGGCGGACCATGACGGAGGCGCGCCCGTCGACGATTGGCGCGACGAGGCGGGCGATCGCGGCCTCGGTGGTGTCGATGCCGCGGAGATCGAGGCCGACGAGGCGGGCCGCGCCCGGCAGCGCGGTCGCGAGCGCGTCGGCGGCCGCGTCGTCGAGGTGGTTGCGAGCCGCGCTCTCGCTGCCGGCGCGGCCGAGCGCGAGGTGAGCGACGCCGAGGTCGGGGAGGGCGGCGGCGAGGGAGACGAGGGCGGCGCCGTCGAGGGCGGCGTCGGCGAGGTCGAGCGCCCGCAGCGGCGTCGGCAGGCGGGCGAGCGCGCCGACGAGGGCACGGAGGCCGCGCTCGCCGAGCGGAGCGCCAGCGAGCGAGAGGCGATCGAGCGCGCGGACGCGGACGAGGGCCTCGCCGAGCCGCTCGATCGCCCCCGGGCCGAGCGCCTGGTCGTCGAGGAGGAGGGCGGCCGGCGCGAGCGGAGGCGCGAGCCCATCGATTATGTCCATAAGGACAGATTCGCTGAGGTCGAGCCCGCCGAGGTCGAGGGTCGCGCCGGCGAGCACCCGGCCGAGCGCGAGCGGCCGCGGGCGGGCCAGCGTCGGGTCGGACGCGAGCTCGGCGAGGAGGGCGGCCGCCGTGTCGGAGGAGGGGCGCAGGACCGCTCGACTATCGGCGAAGCGGCGGGCCGGCGGCAAGCCGTGTCCGTCGGAGATCTCAGAACACAAAGGGCACGAAGAGCCAGGGCACGCGGGCGACGTAGCGATCCCAGTCCTCGCCGTACTTCGCCCGGCAGCGGGCGATGTCCCGCTCCGCGCGGTGGGTGATCATCACCGCGAAGAAGCTCGCGTAGAAGTAGGGCAGGTAGTGGTCAAAGCCGCAGATCAGGCCCCAGGAGAGCGCCATCACCAGATCGGCGGTGTAGTGGATCTTCCGGGCGTAGCGCCACCAGCCGTCGACGAGGAGGCGCGAGCCGGCGCGGGTCTCGATGTACTCGGGATCCTTCAGCGTCCCCCAGGGGAGCTGCGGGAAGGCGCGGCGGCGGACGTAGGTCCCGCGCTGCTGCATGCGGAAGCGGTTCCGCTGGCTCTGCGCGGTGTCCCAGACGTAGTAGGCGCCGAGGAGGAGGACGAAGCAGAGCGCGGTGTAGGCCGGCGAGTGCTCGAAGGGCGGGCGGCTGGCGAGGTACCAGGCGCTCACCGTGTACACGAAGGGGACGCCGGCGAGGTTCCAGAAGATCAGCATCCACCCCCAGCGCTCGTGGAAGATGTCCCAGGTCGTCGGGATGCACTCCTCGCCCTTGACGGTCGCGTTGGTGTAGAGGCCGTGGGCGACCAGCATGAAGATCATCGGCGTCGAGAGGCGGCCGTATTCCGCGACCTGGGTCGCCGCGGCCGAGGCCGTGAGGACGAAGAGGAGGAGCCACGAGACCCGGACCTCGGCCCACATCTTGAGGTCGAGGCGGCCGATCCGCGGGTTGAGCCAGGCGCCGAGGAAGAAGTCGCGGAGGGGGCTCTCGCCGGCGAGGCCGCGCCTCCGGGCGAGGACGTAGATGATGACCGCGATCGCGTCGGCGACGAGGATCGCTGCGCTCATCAGCGGCCCGAAGAGGTCACCGACATGGCTCAAGGGGAAGGTCCCGCTGAAGTGGAGGGCGGCGATCCCCGCGAGGGTGAGGTACCAGGCGTGGAGCCCGTTGCAGCGGTAGACCAGCCGCCGCCCGCCCTCGCCCGGGAGCGGCAGCCCCTTGACCTCGAGGCCCGGGAGGACGACCGCGAAGATCGCCTGGATCCCGAGGAAGGCGAGGTAGAGGAGGAGCGCCTCAGAGGTCGGCGCCGCCTCGGCGACGTGGCCGGCCATCCGCCCGAGCCAGGGCCCGAGGTCGGCGAGTCCGTCGGGGCGGGGGAGGGCGCCGCCCTCGAAGCGCCAGGCGATCCAGAGATAGTAGGGGATCAGGTGGGAGGCGACGAGGAGCGCCGCCACGCCGGTCCGGCCGCCGAAGCCCGGGATCTTCGTCGCGCCGCTCAAGGGTCGCTCGCCGTCTAGAAGGAGCCGTGGAAGGCGACGCCGAAGGACGAGCGGCCGGCGAAGGGCGTCGCCCCGAGGTCGCGCACCTTGACGTAGCGCCCGTAGTGCCGCTTGTAGGCGAGCCCGCTCGAGAGCATGACGGCGCCGGTGATCGTCAGCGCGCCGCTCCCCTGGAGGGTCACGAGGTCGTAGGCGAGGAGGCAGTTGAGCGTGGTGCAACCCGGCTTGTTGCCGATCAGGCCGAGGCGCGAGCTCGCCCAGAGGAAGACGCCGCCGCCGACCATCGCCCCGCCGATCACCCGGAAGAGCCAGTTGCGGCGGCTGCGATCGCGGCCGTGGAGCATCGCGTCCTCGAAGGCGTTCGAGCGGCCGCGGGCGAGGCCGCCGGCGCTGCCGAGGCCGACCGCGGCGCCGAGGTAGAGCGGCGTCTGCATCCGCATCGTCAGGGCCGGGCCGGCCGCGCCGACGCAGGCGAGGCCGAAGAGGGCCGCGCCGGCGGCGAGCTCGGTCCCCTCCTCGATCGGGATCTCCTGGCCGTCGAAGGTCTGGAGGGTCATGATGTTCTTCTGGGCGACCCCGCAGGTCCCGCCGATCATGGTGTAGGAGATGATCTGCTGGACCATGCCGACGCCGGCGACGAGCGCCGAGGTGACCATCAGGCCGGTGCCGCGGTAGGCTGGCGCTTCGACCATGCCGATCGCGGGCGGCGGGGTCGGCACGGAGCTCGCGCCCGCGTCCGCCTGGGTCGGGCCCTCGACGGCGCCCGCGGCCTCGCCCGCGCGTGCGCCGGCGTCCTCGCTCGCGCCGGCGTCCTCGCCCGCGCCTGCGCCGAGGCCGGCCTCGTCGCTCGCCTGGTCGGCGTCGAGCCCCGCCTCGCCGTGGGCGCCGACGGGCGCGGGGGCTCCCTCCGAGCCGCCCGCCTCGGGTCCGCCGGCGCTCGCCGGGCGCAGCGGCGCGAGGGCGAGGGCGAGGCCGGCGAGGAGCGCGAGCGGGCGGGCAGGGCGGGGGCTGGGGTCGCGGCGGCGCGGCATCGCCCCCGAGGGGACCAGGCGAGGGCGCGCGAGACAAGCGCAGATCCGGCGCCCCGCGGCGATCGGCGCTGGCGTATACCGGGCGGGCGATGGACCTGACCCTCGACCAGCTCTTCGCCCGCCTCTGGGACGACTATGTCGCGCAGAACCCCCAGGCGGCGCAGATCCGGGCGTTCCTCGAGGCCCGCGGCGAGCGGCCGGTCAACGATCACATCGCCCTCCGCTCCTTCGGCGACCCGCGCCTCGGGATCGACGCGCTCGCCCGCGCCTTCGTCGACCGCGGCTACGCCCCCGCGGGCTCCTACGAGTTCCCGGAGAAGCGCCTGCGGGCCCGCCACTACGTCCACCCCGAGCCCGGGCGGCCGAAGGTCTTCATCTCCGAGCTTGAGCTCGATCGCTGCTCGCCGGCGCTGGCCCGACGCGTGACCTGGCTCTGCGACCAGATCGATCCGGCGGCGCTGCGGCGGGACGACCTGGCGGTCGCGGGCCGCCTCTGGCCGGCGATCACCGCCGACGAGCACGCCAGCCTCGCGGCCGAGAGCGAGTACGCGGCCTGGCTCGCGGTCTTCGGGCTGCGGGCGAATCACTTCACGATCCTGGTCAACGCCCTCGAGAGCGTCGGCTCGCTGGAGGCGATGAACGCCCTGGTCCGGGGCGCCGGGATCGCGCTGAACGAGGCCGGCGGGGCGATCAAGGGGTCGCCGGCGCTCCTCCTCGAGCAGTCGTCGACCCTGGCGGCGCCGGTCGTGGTCGCGCTCGCCGATCGTGAGGTCGTCCTCCCCGGCTGCTACTACGAGTTCGCGCGGCGCTACCCCGACGCCGAGGGGCGCCTCTTCGGCGGCTTTGTCCCCGGCTCGGCCGACAGGATCTTCGAGTCGACCGATCGCCAGGAGGCTCGCCCCGATCGCCGCGGGTGAGGAGCGGCGGGTCAGGAAAAATTCCACAGCAGGTCGTCCAGCCGCGGCCGTCGGCCGCGGCTAGGCTCGCGTCATGCTGCTCTCTCGTCGTCGTCGCCGCTCGCCGCGCTCCTCCGCCTCGCTCCTCGCCCTCGGCGTCGGGCTCCTCCTGACGGCCGCCGGCTGCGGGGTGACGATCGCCCCGGGGAGCGCCGGCCTCAAGTACCGCGCCCTGCGGACGCCGGCGCTCCGCACCGAGATCCTCGCGCCCGGCTACTACCCGCTCTGGGCGTGGAACCGGGTGATCGTCTACGACACGACGACCCAGGATCAGATGAGCGAGGTCCACGTCCTGACGGCCGACAACCTCCACATCGCCGCGACCGCGACCGTCACCTACCACCCGATCCGCGACAAGATCTACGAGCTCCACACCGAGATCGGCCCGAAGTACTACGAGGAGCTCCTGGGGCCGGCCTTCGTCACGCTGATCCGCGGCGAGTTCTCGAAGCACATGCACAACGACCTCGCGCGCGAGGCCTCGCAGATCGAGGCGGCGGTCCAGGTCGCGCTCCAGGAGCGCTTCAAGGAGCGCTACATCGTGATCGACCAGGTGGCGATCAACCACATCGACTACGACGCGACGGTGACCGCGGCGATCTCGGAGAAGATCGCGGTCAAGCAGCGCTTCGAGCAGAAGCAGCACGAGATGGAGATCGCCCAGCGCGACGCCGAGATCACCCGGACGCAGGCGCAGGCGCGGGGCGACGCCGCTCGGATCGCCGCCGAGGGCGAGGCGGCCGCGACGATCCTCCGGGGCAAGGCGCAGGCGGAGGCGCAGGAGGCGATCAACAAGACCCTCACGCCGCGCTACCTCCAGTTCAAGGCCTTCGATCAGCCGAACGCGACCTTCTACTTCGTGCCGATCGGCAAGGACGGGCTGCCGATCATCGTCGACACCAGCAAAGGCGCGGCGCCCCGCGCCCGCTGACCTGGCCCTTGGAGCAGCTCAGCGGGTCGGCGCGAAGTGGACGCGGAGGAGCGGCAGGCCCTTGGGGCCCTCGCCGAGCTCCTCCTGGGCGACCGCGACCCCGGAGCCGACGGCGACCAGGTCGATCCGGTTGCGCTCGGCGAGGTCGTGGGCGGCCGCGAGGCCGAGGCCCGTGAAGTCAGGGCGCTCGCCGGCGGCGACCACCACCCGCTCGGCCCGCGGGCGGCGGCCCGGGAGCGCGGGCTCGGTCCCGCCCTCATCCCCCTCGGCCGGGCCCGGGCCCGGGCCGACGAAGGGGACCACCGAGGGCTTGTCGGCCTCGCGCTCGCGGATCACCAGCGGCTTCGGCGGCGGCGCGCCGTCCTCCCGCGGGACCCCGAGGTGGAGCATGATCTGCTCGCCGAGGCGGGCGAAGCTCGGGGCCGCGACCTCGTTGCCGAAGTGGCCGCCCTCCGGATTGTCGACCGAGACCAGGATCACGACCCGGGGATCGGCGGCCGGCAGGGCGCCGACGAACGACGCGAAGTACTGGTCGTCGGTGTAGCCCTTGCCGCCGTTCGCCTTCTGGGCGGTCGAGGTCTTGCCGGCGACCCGGTAGCCGGGGACCGCGGCGTTGTTGCCGGTGCCGTGGCGGCTGTGGACCACGCTCTCGAGCATGCGCAGGACGGTGCGGGCGGTGCTCGCCCGGACCACCTTCTCGCGCTCCGGGCTGTGCTCGAAGACGGTCGCGCCGCGGAAGTCGGTGACCCGCTTGACGATCGCCGGGTGGATGTACTCGCCGTTGTTGGCGAGCGCCCCGAAGGCGGCGGCGACCTGGAGCGGCGAGGCGCTCATGCCCTGGCCGAAGGAGATGTTGGCGGCCTGGATGTCCGACCACTTCTCGTGGGCCGCGAGGAGCCCCTTGGTCGCCCCCGGGAGCTGGATCGCCGGGCGCTCGCCGAAGTGGAAGCGGCGGACCCAGCGGTGGAGCTTGGCCTTGCCGAGGCGGTCGGCGATCTTGGTCGTGCAGATGTTCGACGACTCGGCGAGGATGTTGGTGATGTCGAGCCACTCCGCGGGGTGGGTGTCGCGGATCACGTGCTTGGGCGTGTACTGCCAGCGCCCCTTCTCGCAGTAGAGGGTCTCGTTCTCGCGGATCACCCCCTCGTCGAGGGCGGCGGCGACGGTGATCGCCTTCATCGTCGAGCCCGGCTCGTAGGCCGCCTGGACCGCGAGCGACGAGGTCTGCGAGACCTTGTCGATCTTGTGGTTGGGATCGAAGGTCGGCCGCGAGGCGAGGGCGAGGACCTCGCCGTTGCGCGGGTCGAGGACGACGACGCTGGCGCCGACCGGGTTCCAGCGATCGACGATCGCGTTGAGCTCGTCCTCGACCATCGCCTGGATCGCCGAGTCGATCGTCAGGGTGACGGTGTCGCCGCGGGCGACGTCGGGGCCGGGGCCGCCGTCGATGAGGAGCTTCTTGCCGCGGGCGAAGTAGGCCGGGCTCTGGGCGTCGCGGCCGCGGAGGCGCTCGTCGAGGCTGAGCTCGATCCCGAGGTTGCCCTCGCCCTGGCCGTTGACGCGGCCGACGATGTGGGCGCCGAGGAGGCCGCGGGGGTAGACCCGCTGGGTCGCCGGCTCGAGGGAGACGCCGGGGATCTTCCAGCTTTGGACGATCGCCGCCTGCTCGTCGTCGAGGATCATCCGGAGCTGGCGGTAGGCCTTGTCGCGGGCGAGCTCGGCGGTGAGGTAGTCGGCGTCCTCTTCGGGGAAGAGCTGGAGGAGGAGGCCGAGGAGGTCGTCGCTCTGGCCGAGGCCGCGGATCTGGCGGGGGTTGAGGACGATCCGGTGGACCCGGTCGCTGGTCGCCAGGGTCATGCCGTTGCGATCGACGACGTCGCCGCGGCTGGCCGCGAGCTTGAAGGAGCGGAGCTGCTGCCGGTTGCCGCGCTCGGCGTAGGTCGGGTGATCGACGACCGCGATCTGGTGGGCGCGGGCGGCGATCCCGAGGAGGCCGGCGACCAGGAGGCCGCCGACGATCGACATCCGCCGGTTGACCGCGCGGCGATCGCTGGCCATCGGCTGCGGGAGGATGCTGGTGCGGCGCTGGTTCATCGCCCGCCCTCCTCGCCGGCGGCCGGCTTGACGGTGATCCGCTGGATCCGCTCGGGCTGGGCGGGCTCCATCGCCAGGTGGTCGAGGGCGACCTGCTGGACGTGATCGGGGTGGCGGAGGAAGGCGCGCTCGGCCTCGAGGCGGCGCTTCTCGTCGAGGAGGCGGGTGTGCTCGTCGGTCAGGTCGGTGATCGCCGCGCCGAGCTCGAGGACCCGCGCGCGGGTCTGGACCCGCATCACGCCGATCGCGGTGACCAGGCCGAGGCCGGCGATGATCACGAGCGCGAGGCCCTGGGGGCGGCGGCCGCGGATCGGTCGGAGCGGCGCCTCCTCGCCGATCGGTCCGCCCTCGGGGCGGCGATCGCTGGCCCGGCGGAGGCCGTGGTCGCGGGCGGCGGCGGGCTGGCGCTGGCTCCGACGCTCCATCAGGCGGCGCGCTCCAGGACGCGGAGGCGGGCGCTGCGGCTCCGCGGGTTGGCGTCGAGCTCGGCCGGGCCGGCGGTCCGGCCCTGGCGGAAGCCCTCGGGGATCCGGAAGCGCGCCTGGGGGAGGTCGGCGGCGGCGATCGGCAGGCCGCGCGGCGGCTCGGGGGCGCGCGCGAGGGCGGCGAAGCGGCGCTTGGTCGCGCGGTCCTCGAGCGAGTGGAAGGTGATCACCGCGAGGCGGCCGCCGATCGCCAGGAGCTCGGGGGCGTCCTCGAGGAAGCGATCCAGCTCCTCGAGCTCGCGGTTGACGTGGATCCGCAGGGCCTGGAAGGTGCGGGTCGCCGGGTGAATCCGCTTGCCGATCTGGCGGCGCTGGCGGGCGCTCATCGCGTTCTCGACGACCTCGGCGAGGGCCCGGGTGGTCGTCGGTCGGGTGGCGACGATCGCCTTGGCGATCCGGTCGGCGTCGGGCTCCTCGCCGAGCTCGCGGAGGAGGCGGGTGAGGGCCTTGGCGTCGATGGTCGCCAGGACCTCGGCGGCGGTCGGGCCCCGGGTGGTGTCCATCCGCATGTCGAGGGGGGCGTCGCCCATGAACGAGAAGCCGCGCTCGCGGCGGTCGAGCTGGTGGGAGGAGACCCCGAGGTCGGCGAGGATCGCGGCGACCGGGCCGACCCCGAGGTCGGCGAGGACCTCGGCCAGCGTGGAGAAGGGCGCGTGAGTTGCGCAGAAGCGGTCGCCGAAGGGGGCGAGGCGCTGGCTGGCGAATTCGATCGCCGCCGGGTCGCGGTCGAGGCCGAGGAGCCGGGGGGCCTCGAGGCGCCCGAGGATCGCCTCCGCGTGTCCTCCGCCGCCGAGGGTGCAGTCGACCACCGGGAGGCCCGGAGCCGCCCGGAGGGCGGGCGCGAGGCCCTCGCAGACCTCGTCGACGAGGACCGGGAGGTGGTAGGCGGCGGACATCCAGGGTCGTCAGTGCCAGGAGGCGCCGATCGGGTCAACTTTTCCGGGGATGCGGGGCCTCGGAAATTCCCGTGCAAGATCAAAGGGTTGGGCGTTTCTCTGTTGACCCGCGGGGGCGCAGACAGTAGTTTCGCGCCCCCTATCCCGCCGCCGAGGGGAGCCGTGCATGCAGTCGCGGACCAGGAACTACCGCCAAATTCATGAGGCATCGGAGCTCCTCTGGGAGAAGCTCGGGATGCTCTCGCCCAGCCAACGCCAGAGCTTCGAGGAGAAGCTGATGATGTCGTGGATCCACCACGACTTCGCGCTCGAGGGGACGGTGTTGACGGTCGCCGAGATCAAGGCGGCGATCGACGACGAGATCATCTCCTCGTCGAGCCTGATCCCGGCCTACGACCACATCATCGCGGTCGCCGAGGGGATCCATCACATCCTCGACAGCCGCGGCCAGCGGGTCACCCTGAGCCTGGAGTGGCTGAAGAAGCTCTATCAGCTCCTGCTGCCGGCGGGGAAGAAGGATCAGGTCCAGTACCGCAAGGACAACCCGATCCACCGGATGTACTTCCACGACCTCGCGGCCGCGGACAAGATCAGCTACCGGATGCGCAAGCTCACGGATTGGTTCCGCACCGACGAGTGCCGGAAGGCCCACCCGATCGAGCTGGCGACCGAGGTCCACCGCGAGCTGATCCGCATCTTCCCGTGGCCGGACATCAGCGGCCGGGTTGCACGCTTGGTGATGAATGCCATCCTGGTCAACGAAGACTACTGGCCGGCGATCATCCACGCGGTCGACCGGCAGTCCTACTACGACGTCCTCCGCCTCGACCAGGACCAGCTCCTCAACCTCGTCGTCGACGCGATCGAGGAGGGCATCCGCTCCGCGAACCGCCTCTACCAGCAGATCGTCGACGCCTCCCGCGGCTTCTAGGTGAAGCGCGGCGCCCCACGAGCAGCCACGATGCCCATCCCGCACAGCCTCGGCGCGGTCCGCCCGCGCTCCGTCCGCTCGGTCTCGATCTTCGCGCGGGCGGCTCTCCCGAGCCGCCATGGCGAGTTCTCGATCGTCTCGTTCACCGACGAGCGCGGGCGCACCCTCGACGACGTGGCGATCGTCCGCGGCGAGGTGCGGGGGCTCGAGGGGGTGGCGACGCGGATCCACTCCGAGTGCCTGACCGGGGACGTGTTCGGGTCGCAGCGCTGCGACTGCCGCGACCAGCTCGAGCTCGCGCTCGAGCGCTTCGCGGCGTCCGACGTCGGCGTGATCCTCTACATGCGCCAGGAGGGGCGGGGGATCGGGATCGCCAACAAGGTGCGGGCCTACGAGCTCCAGGAGCAGGGGCTCGACACGGTCGAGGCCAACCTCCACCTCGGCTTCGACAACGACCTCCGGGACTACAGCGGGGCCGCGGCGATGCTGCGGGCGCTCGGGGTGGTCTCGGTCGATCTTCATACGAACAACCTCGAGAAGATCGAAGGGCTGCAGCGCTTCGGGGTGCCGGTGATCCAGCGGGTGGCGATCCAGAGCGCGCCTGGGGAGCACAACCAGCGCTATCTCGAGACGAAGCGCGACAAGTGCGGGCACCTGCTCTGAGGTGGTTCGCGGCTCGGATGTCCTCGGGGACAGGTTGAGCTGGTAGGGGCCAGCGCGGGGGCGCGGGCCGATCGCCGCGAGGTCCTCGGGCGCCGAGAGAAGAGAGACGGCGGGGGGTCTTGCGTCCCCCCGCCGTGGGTCATCTCGGGCGAAAGTGCCGGTTCGGTTTTGCGGGCGCAGGCCCGTCAGTGGTTGATTCGCTTGCGCGGTCCCGCCGCGCGCGGTGCCACTCCTGTGGCGTGCGGCCGAATCCAGGCCCCGGCCGGGGGCTCTTGTCGGGGCTTCGCCCCGCGGTGTCGCGATCGACGCTTGGCGGGCGGATCGCGGGGGTGATGGGCTCACCCTGCGTCGTCGAAGGCTTCCAGACGGTGCGTCAGTGCAGCGCGTGGGAGCGGAGGCTCCCGCGCTGGTCTAGACCGCACCTCCTCGGCACCTGGCTCGTCGGGGGTTTTCGCAGATCTGGGACACATTGATCTTCTCTTGCATCACACCTCCTCATTGCCGGTGCCTGAGATGACAACGGCGATCGTAGCAGAGGCGATCGCCGCCGCAAAGGCGCGCTTTGGTTTGACAGGCGCGCGCGCGGCGTGGCAAGGCCCTGGTCCCGTGACCACCCACGCGCACCACGACGTCCCCGATCATCTGCTCCTCGCCGGCAATCCCGAGCGCTTCGGCGTCCGCGTCGTCGACGGCGAGGTCCACGTCGAGGGCACGTCGGTGGCCGCGATCGCGGAGGCGGTCGACACCCCCTGCTACGTCTACGGCGCGGCCCATGTGCGTCGGCAATTCGCCGGCCTGCGGGGCGCGCTGATCGGCCGGCGCTCGCTCGTCTGCTACGCGGTCAAGGCCAACTCCAGCCAGGCGATCCTCCGCCTCCTCGCCCGCGAGGGCGCGGGCGCCGACATCGTCTCCGGCGGCGAGCTGGCGCGCGCGCTGGCGGCCGGCTTCGCCCCCTCGACGATCGTCTTCTCCGGCGTCGGCAAGCGCAGCGACGAGATCGACGCGGCGATCACGGCGCAGATCCGCGCGATCCATGCGGAGTCGATCGAGGAGGTCGATCGGATCGCCGCGCGGGCGCGGGCGCTGGGCGTGGTCGCGCCGGTCGCCCTCCGGGTCAACCCCGACATCGATCCTGACACCCACCCCTACCTCGCGACCGGCCTCCGCGAGACCAAGTTCGGGATCTCGATGGGCGACGCGCCGGCGCTGGCGCGGCGGGTGATCGAGACGCCGGGGCTCCGCCTGGTCGGCCTCACCTGCCACATCGGCTCGCAGATCATGGACGCCGAGCCCTTCCTCGCCAGCCTCGAGCGGATGCGGGCGCTGATCGGCGAGCTCGGCGACGCGATCGACCTCGACTACCTCGACCTCGGCGGCGGCCTCGGGATCCCCTACGGCGTCGACGAGCCCCGCCTCGACGTCGACGCCTTCGGCGCGGCCCTGGTCGCCGCCACCCGCGACCTCGACATGGACCTGCTCCTTGAGCCAGGTCGATACCTGGTCGGCAACGCCGGCGTGCTCCTCACCCGGGTGGTCGGCCACAAGGAGAGCGGCGGCAAGCGCTTCGTGATCGTCGACGCGGCGATGAACGACCTGATTCGGCCGGCGCTCTACGAGGCCTACCACGCGATCGTGCCGGCGACGCTGCCGGTCGCCGACGCGCCGCTGGTCCGCAGCGACGTCGTCGGCCCGGTCTGCGAGTGCGGCGACTTCTTCGCCCGCGATCGCCTCCTCCCCTGGCCGGCGGTCGGCGATCTCCTGGTGATCCTCGGCGCCGGCGCCTACGGGATGACGATGGCCTCCAACTACAACACCCGCCCGCTCGCCCCCGAGGTGCTGGTGAGCGGCGAGCGCTTCGACGTCACCCGTCCGCGGCGCCCGGTCGCCGAGCTGATCGCCGAGGAGCGCTACCCGGCGTGGATGGCCGACCCGGCGACGTGAGCGGCCGCCTGGCACGCGGTCGCGGCGGGCGCCGCCGGATCCCGCGTCGGCAGGAGCGGGCTCACGAACGCCGTTGATCGCGGCGACGCGGCCGCGAGGGGCGGCCACGCAGAGGGTCCTCGTACGCTGCTTGGCGCGTGCGTCCGCGCGGGCGCGCTTGCTGGCGCTCGTCGGCGGGGGATATTCTCGGCCGACGACGCGCGCATGGCGGAGATCTCGATAGCCCACGATCGGATCGGTGAGAGCCTCACCGAGGGCGCGATGCTCCGGGCCGAGCTCGCGCGCCTGCGGGCCGAGCTCGGGGCCGTCCGCTCCGAGGAGATCCGCCTCCGCGAGGCGGTCGCCAGCGTCGGCGAGCTGATCGCGGTGATCGCCGGCGACGGCGAGGTCATCGCCCTCAACCGCGCGGGCCGCGAGATGCTCGGCCGCGCCGACGACGAGGCCTCGCGCCTCTCGATCGCCGACATCCTCGCGGCCGAGGACGCGCGCCGCCTGATCGGCGAGATCGGCCCCGCGCTCAGCGAGCCCCGCGCCCGCTGGAGCGGCGAGCTCCGCCTCCGCCGGGCCGACGGGACCCTCCTGGTCACGGAGCAGGTGATCCGTCCGATCTTCCAGATCGGCGGGCAGGTCGGCGGGCGACGCGAGCTCCTCCTGGTCGCCCGCCTCCAGGCGGCCGCGCGGCGGGCGGAGGACGAGCAGGAGCGCCTCCTCGCCCGCCTCCGCTCGTTGACGGCGGTCCTCGAGAACACCAGCGACTTCGTGGCGATGGCCGACACCGAGGGGCGGATCCTCTACGTCAACCCGGCCGGCATGAGCCTCGTCGGCCGCTCCGGCGAGGACCCGCTGAGCCTGCGGGTCTCCGACCTCCAGGCGCCGCGCGACTACGAGTCGCTGATCACCGACATCTTCCCCTTCGTCCGCGCCCACGGCTCGTGGCTCGGCGAGCTCTTCCTCTGGCACGCCGACGGCTCGGAGATCCCGGTCTCGCAGGTGATCACCGTGGTCCGCAACGAGCTCGGCGAGCACGTCGGCTACGCGACGATCTCGCGCGACATCACCGAGCTCAAGCGGAGCGAGGCCGAGCGCCAGAAGGCGGTCGAGGCCGCCGAGGCCGCCAACCGGGCGAAGACCGTCTTCCTCGCCAACATGAGCCACGAGCTCCGGACCCCGCTCAACGCGATCCTCGGCTTCGCCCAGCTCCTGATCCGCGGCAAGGGGCTGACGGCCGAGCAGGAGGGCCACCTCGAGGTGATCAACCGGAGCGGCGAGCACCTCCTCGCGCTGATCAACGACGTCCTCGAGATGTCGAAGATCGAGGCCGGCCGCCTCACCCTCAACGTCCGCGCCTTCGATCCCCGCCGCCTCTTCGCGGACCTCGAGGACATGCTCCGGCTGCGGGTCGCCGAGAAGGGGCTCTACCTGAGCATCGACGTCGAGCCCGAGGTCGACGCCGAGCTCCTCGGCGATCCGGCGAAGCTCCGCCAGGTCACGCTCAACCTCCTGAGCAACGCGATCAAGTTCACCGACCGCGGCGGGATCGCGCTCCGCAGCGGGCTCCGGCGCGAGGGCAACGGCGAGCTCCGCCTCTGGATCGAGGTCGAGGACAGCGGCCGGGGGATCGCCGCCGAGGAGCTGCCGCGCCTCTTCCGGCCCTTCGAGCAGACCCGGAGCGGGCGGGCCTCGCAGGAGGGCACCGGCCTCGGGCTGACGATCAGCCAGCACTTCGTGCGGATGATGGGCGGCGAGATCCAGGTGCGCTCCGGGGTCGGGATCGGCACCTGCTTCTCCTTCGAGGTCGCGGTCGGCCGGGCGGCCGCGGCCGACGAGCGCGGCCTCCTCGACGATCACCGCCAGGTCGTCGGCCTCGCCCCCGGGCAGCCGCGCTGGCGCGTCCTCATCGTCGAGGATCGCTGGCAGAACCGCGAGCTCCTCCGGTCGATCCTCGAGCCCCTCGGCTTCGAGGTGCGTGAGGCGATCAACGGCGAGGAGGCGGTCGAGGTCGCCCGCGGCTGGCGGCCCCACCTGATCTGGATGGACATCCGCATGCCGGTGATGGACGGCTACGAGGCGACCCGGCGGATCAAGGCGCTCCCCGGCGGCCGCGACGTGGTCGTCGTCGCGATCTCGGCCAACGTCTTCGAGGACGACCGCCGGCGGATGGCCGAGGCCGGCGCCGCCGACTTCGTCGCCAAGCCCTTCAGCGAGCAGGACATCACCTCGGCGCTGGTCCGTCACCTCGGCTGCAGGTTCGTCCTCGAGGAGGCGCCGAAGCGGCGCTCGGCGAGCGGCGACGCGGGCTGGCGGAGGGCCGCGCGGGAGACCTCGGCGAGCTGGCGGGAGGCGCTCGCGGCCGCGGCGGCGGCGGCCGACGCCGAGCGGCTGGCGGCGCTCACCGATTCGATCCGGGCCGCGGCGCCGGCCCTCGCCGAGCGGATGAGCGCGGCGATCGGCGACTTCGACTACGACCTCCTCCTCGAGATCGCGGCGGGGGGCGGCCATGGCTGAGGGCGAGCCCCGTCCGGACATCCTGGTCGTCGACGACACGCCGGCGAACCTCCGCCTCCTCAGCGAGCTCCTCGGCGAGCGCGGCTACCGGGTGCGGCCGGTGACCAGCGGCGAGCAGGCGCTGCGGGCGGTCGACGCCGAGGTGCCCGACCTCGTGCTCCTCGACGTCCGGATGCCGGGGCTCGACGGCTACGCGACCTGCCGCCGCCTCCGCGCTGATCCGCGGGCCCGCGGGGTGCCGGTGATCTTCCTCTCCGCGCTCAACGAGGTCGTCGACAAGGTCGAGGCCTTCGCGGTCGGCGGCGTCGACTTCATCTCCAAGCCCTTCCACGTCGAGGAGGTGCTCGCGCGGATCGGTACCCACCTCGAGCTCCGCCGCCTCCAGCGGGACCTCGAGCGCGCGCGCGCGCGCTCCGACGCGCTCCTCGATCGCCTCCTCCCACCGGAGGTGGCCGCGTGCCTGCGGGCCGGCGAGGTCTGCCCGGGGCGGGGCTACGTCGGCGTGTCGATCCTCCACGCGTCGATCGTCGGCTTCGGCGAGATCGCCCGGCGGGTCGCGCCCTCGGCCCTCTTCGAGCGCCTGGGGGCGCTCTACGCCCACCTCGACAGGCTCGCGCGGGCCGCCGAGGCGTCGGTGATCCAGGTCCACGGCGGCGATTATGTGGTCGTCCGCGGCCTCGACGCGCGGCCCGACGCGGGGGCGAGCGACGCCCTCGCGGGCCTCGCGCTGGCGATGATCGCCGCGCTCGGCGAGCCCGGCCTCGCCGGCGCCGAGCCGCTCGCGCTCCGGGTCGGCCTCCACTGCGGCGACGTGGTCGGCGGCGTGCTCGGCGAGGAGGCGCCGCGCTACTGCATCCTCGGCGCGGCGATGACGGTCGCGGCCGAGATCGCGGGGGCGGCCGTGCCGATGAAGATCCAGCTCAGCGACGCCTTCCGCGATCGCCTGACGCCCGGGCGCTTCACGATCCAGGAGCGCGGGCTGATGACGCTGCGCGGCGCGGGGGCGCTCCGCACCCACTTCCTCCGGGGCGTCGCCGGCTGAGGCGGCGCGCCCGGGCAGGCGAGCGCGCGTGGCGCGTGGCGGCGCGTCGGGGCGCGGACGAAGAACCCGGCGACTCCCCGGGCGCCGCTGCTAGGCTCTTGCCGGCGCGATGGCGAGAGCGATCCAGAGCTGGCGTTGGGCCTCGGCGGCGATCCCGGCGCTCGCGCTCGCCTGCTTCTCGGGCGCGGCGCTGCGGGGCGAGCCCTGCGTGGCCAGCGACGAGTGCGGCCCCAGCCTCGGCTGCGAGGGGGGCTTCTGCGGCGGCCCGCGGCAGACCTTCGCCTGCGGCGACGGGGTCACGGTGGCGATCGACAACCTCCACCCCAACATCGTCCTCGTCCTCGACCGCTCGGGCTCGATGATCGGCGAGCTCGGCGAGACCACCCGCTGGGAGATCCTCCGCGGGCTGGTCGGCGAGATCGTCGAGACCTTCGGCCCGTCGATGAACCTCGGCGCGGTCCGCTTCCCCTCGCTCGACGCCGAGGCGAAGTGGGGGCAGCTCGGCTGCGTCTCGAACACCGAGCCCGACGTGCCGCTCGCGCTCGCCAACCAGGCGGCGATCTTGGCGGCGATCCCCAGCGCCGAGGAGCTCCCGCCCGAGGGCGCGACGCCGACGACCGCGGCGGTCCGCGTCGCCCTCGAGCACCTCCGCGCCCGCGATCGCCAGCTCACCAAGGCGCTGGTGCTGATCACCGACGGCGCCGCCAACTGCGGGGACGCGTCGACCAGCGAGTACCAGCTCGCCGAGGGCTACGACGACGCGCTGCCGGTGACGGTCGCCGAGGCGGCGGCCGCCGGGATCCCGACCTACGTCGTCGGCATCGCCATCGAGGACTCGCTGAGCCCGGTCTTCCTCGACGGTCAGCCCGACAACATCAACACCTTCGAGGTCCTCAGCGAGCTCGCGGTCGCCGGCGGGACCGCCCGTGAGGGCGCGGTCCGCTTCTACGAGGCGGGCGATCTCGACGAGCTCCTCGCCGAGCTCGCCGAGCTCCCGGAGGCGGTGCTCGACTGCACGATCCCGCTGGACCCGCGGCCGGACTACCCCGAGCTCATCGAGGTGGCGATCGACGGCAAGACCTACGAGCGCCGGCAGGGGACCGCCTGTGAGGGCGACGGCTACCGCTTCACGGGCGAGGCGCTCGACACGATCGAGCTCTGCGAGGGGGCCTGCGCGCGCTTCCAGGCGAGCGGCGCGCTCTCGATCGGCTACCGCTGCCCCGATCTCGGCGACTAGGGGCCTCTGGGGGGCTCCTTCGCGGCGACGGAGGTTTTTTTTCGGCGGCGGCAATTGTTCGGCGGCGGGCGGGTACCACCACCCTCGAAGACCCGTGACCATGCCGATCCGCGACGCCGAGAGCACCCGCCCCGAGACCGACGACGCCGCTGACGCCGCCCTCCTCGGGCGCGCCCGCGAGGGCGACGAGCGGGCGCTCCGCGCCCTCTACGAGCGCTACCAGGGGTTCGTCCGCGCCTTCCTCCAGCGGATGCTCGGCCCCGATCCCGAGCTCGATGACCTCACGCAGATGGTCTTCGCCCGGGCCTTCCGCGCGCTCGGGACCTTCCGCGGCGACGCCAAGGTGAGCACCTGGCTCTACCAGATCTGCGCCAACACCTGCCGCAACGCGCTCCGCACCCGCTACCGCCAGCGTCGCCTCCACGACGCGCTCCACTTCTTCACGATCGCCGGCGAGGGCGACCGCGCCCACGTCGACCTCGGCGCCCGCGACGAGGCGACCCGCCTCCTCCAGCGCCTGCGGCCCGACCTCCGCGAGATCTTCGTCCTCTACCACCACGAGGGGCTGACCCTCGCCGAGATCGCCGAGGTGCTCGGGGTCGCGGTGTCGACCGCCGGCGACCGCCTCACGCGGGCCCGCAAGCAGCTCCACAAGCTCGCCCACGGGCGCCCGCGGCTGGCGGGCGGGCTCGGCGAGGCGGGGTTCGTCGAGGGGTGCTGAGCGAGGCGACCCAGACCCCGCGCCGGAGCGGTTGGGCGAAGCTCCTCGCCCGGGTCGTCGGTCTGCTCGAAGTGATGCGGATCGATGTGAGGTGAATCCTCAAGGTCGTCCGGAAGTCATCGCCGAACTCCTTCACGGCGTCCTCCTGGGCAGCTTGGTTGTTCGCGCGGGCCGAGGCGACGCGCTCTAGTCCGAGCTTCGTGCCGTCGAAGAGGGACCCTTCCAGCCCGTGCTCTGGTCTGCAAAAAATTCCGGCCTCTTCGGGCCGCGGAAATCGAAGACATCTTCAGGCGACATCCTGTCGCGGCGAACAGAGGCTGCCCTGGAGAGCGCCTGCGCCCTCTGGGTGTCGTCCTGTGGACGATGGGCGGAACTTGCCCCCCGAGTGGGCTCGTCAGGGCGCCGACGGATATCCTGGCCAATGCGCCAAGCGCCCCTTCAGTGAGTTCTTGACTACCGTCTCCTCGATTTCGCGGCTCTAGGCCGTGGCGAAGCGCCCAGATCCACAAAAGATGCACGGTGGCGCTGACTGGCCTCGGAGCCGCGGCGATGGAAGACGCCTGCGTGGTCCCACTGTCACTTGCGTCAGCCAGAACTTCGTTCCCAGCGGAAGAGCGACGAGGTGTTCGAAAGTGACCGGCTGTTCAGGTGTCTTGGCACATAAGGCAGAAATCCCTCGGTGTGTGGCCCCAAAACCCCAGTGCAACTGGCTTGACACAGAATATCTTCGAGTGATACGGGAATTTTTAGCATCATGTCTCGAGGGCGGGCACATACGGGCGCGGAGTCGGAGGGTGAGTGAGCACGAGTTGATGTCCATTCCCACACCACATGCGTCTCGTCGGAGCCAGGTAGGTCCGCGTAGAACCATGACTACAAGAGGACAAGGAAATGTTGTTGGTCATGCTGACACTACTCGGCGTCATTCTCACGGGCGATGTCGACTCGGAGGCAGAATCTCGCCGTTGTGATGATGGCGAAGAGCCTTTCACCGTCACGGGGGAACCCAATTGGGTGTGCGAGATCGATGGCTGCTCACCGCTAGAGGCAAACTGCTGGGAGTATAGAAATCGGCATTGCTATGATGAGTTTGGTGAAGAAAATGGCACATGCGAGCTTGAGAGGAAGACTTGCCAATCGAAGTTCTCCTGCTTTGAGCTGTGGGTTGGCTGTGCGGGGTACTACAAGTGTACGGAGGCGGGAACTCTTGGCTGCAACGAAGGTTACTGTATTGAGGCGACAGTAGTCGCCCCTTCCGATGATGCCTCGGCTTCTCAAGGAGACTCCGGGCTGGTCCTGATGTGCAAAAGTGAGCAGGCGCCTGGAACCGTCCCCCGGGACGGTACAGAATCGCTCATCAGCACTGAGGAGGCGCGAGATTGGACGCAGGACCCCCCTCAGAGGCGGCTTGTCAAGCCTGTCGCAAGCCTGTAAGGTGGTGAAAAGATGGTGGATTATCGCAATATCGCGCCTCGCGCCTCCAGGCTCAGGCTGACACCATGGCGAACGTTCGTCATTGTCACGGTCAGTTTTATTGCAGCATTCATTCTTGCGACCTTCTCTGTGTACGCAATTGCGAAGGCCAATGTTGTATTCGACAGCGCTGGGCACTCCCTTGTTGACACCCGTTGGGAGCAGGTGGCTTTGCTGTTCCTTGTGGTCTTTGGAGGGCTCTGGCTTGGATCCATCGCAAGCTACTACTTGCGTCGACGGAAGAGGCTCCGCTACCAAGACCTTCGCGTATGACTGATGATGACGAGTCGGCTCGCAGCCTTGTCCCGAGAAGTCGAGACCCTCTCCAGGGAACCAAACTTTGGAAGCTTCTGGTCCTCCAGATTTCCGAGCGCATTCGGCTTCCTGCATTGGCGCGGCAGGTTTCTGCTCAGGCCGCAAATGTCCTAGCGCAGGCCATCCGTGACTGCGGAAAGGACCTGGAGAGCCGGGCTCGATTCGCCATAGGTTTTCTTCTCGTCTGGGTACTCCTCTGCATCGTAGCCATTGTGGCCGCGCTCTCGGGGGCGCAGTGGTCGCCGGTTCTGTATGGGCTTATCATCGGGTTGCCGCTTTCCTGTGCGGGGGGGATTCTTCTTAGCAGGTACCCGAGACGCCGGCTTTTTCGCAGCAAGGCAGAAGAGCATTTTGATGATCTGAGAGGCCTCTATGAGAAGAAGAGAGCTGGGCTGGAAGCAATTGAGAGGGACATGAAGCGTAGAGGAGTCTCGGAGGAGGAGGTTGCTGATAAGATCTCACTTCGACACGAGGAACTCGAAGAATGGTATGCCAATGCGCTTGCAGCGACGGATTCAACAATGCGAACGATCAGTGAGGCTGTGTCAGAAATCTCCGTCAGCCAAGTGGAGAAGCCTCGGGCATTGCCTGTGGCGGACGAGGATGGGTCCAAGGCGGACGAAGATGGGTCCGAGAAGCGGTGATGGCCTCCGATGGCCCACGTGGGACCATCTCTTCCGCCTCAGCAGCAGCACGGCAGCGCCGACGACGACGATTGTCTCACTCGAGCTCGGGGTCTCGGCCCGTGCGCTTGGCACGTCGAGCGTTTGTGCGTTCACGCCCATCCATCCTGCGGCAAGCGTCCGTAGATCGGTGTGTCCCTGGCGCGGCGAGACCGCGAACGAGTGTCGGCCTTCAGGCCCGAGAGATGGCGCCAAAGAGCGGGAGGATCTGGGAGCGGACTTCGCCGAGGAAGTCGGCGATACCGGCCTCGCGGCCTCGCTCGGCGAGTCGGTCGAGGGGAACCTCGAGGCACTCGCGCTGGCGATCGAGATCGGCTCCGCAGAGGCGCTCAAGGACTCGCTTTGTGTCCTTGGGGCTGCCCTTCGCGGTCGACAACAGCCGGTGCGGCGCGGTCGTCGGGTCGAAGCCGATCTCCGCGGTCAGAGCGCGTAGGCGCTCGTCCTCGGAGGCGTTCGTCGGGGTGAAGCCCGCCACGTACCAAGACTCGGACTCCGGCTCAGACCAGGCCAGGATGATCCGAAAGGGCCAGGGCCTCTCGGCGGAGGCCTGACGCATCCCCTTCAGCCGCCTGGGATCGCCGTCGAGATCGCGGGCGATCAGCAGGGCGTGGTCGGCCGCGTCATCCCAGCGCTCCATCACGTTGAGGAGGAGCCTGCGCGTGCTCGCGGCGTCGGGAGCCCCCGGTTCACCGCCGAAGTGTCCGCGAACTCGGCGCCGGCTTGGTCCTGATCCCGCGTCAGAGCTGGAGATCCACGGGTGCTCAAGCGGATTGGCCGATCGCTTCTCCCACACGCGTACGTGGTCCAAGATGTCCTGCGTCCACGGGATTTCGGACGCGATGAGGCGATCCACGAGCGTTCGTACGGCCTCGTAGCCCGCCCGGTCCTCAGCGGCGACCAGGAAGGTCGTGGCGTGCTCGTTCGGAGCCAACTAGGTCGGCTCCTCTGGATCGCCGACCCACCGCTCGCCGACTGTGCTCCAGAACTCTCCAGCGTCCATGACGGGCTTCCACTTCGGCCACTCGGGGTGCTCGTCGAGGCGACGGTGGAACGCGAGACCGTCGCTGTTCATCCAGGTGACGTGCACCTCCGAGGCATCAAAGGCGTCGAGCGCGTAGCTCGAGTGCGTCGTGCAGATGATCTGCAGGTCGTCGCGCTGGCCGACGAGGGCGCGCAGGGTCTTGATCAGCTCGATCTGTGCGGTCGGGTGGAGGCCGCGGTCGATGTCGTCGAAGAGCACGACAGTCGGGGCGCCGCCGTGGTGGACCGCGGTCAGCACGCCGAGCGCGATCAAGGTGCCCTCGGAGAGGGCGCTCGCTGGGATGAATCCCATCTTCCCGAACTCGAGCTCGATGCGGCTACCCACATGGGTGCGCTTGATCTTGCGGAATTCGACGTCACGTGGATCTTCATCGATGTTGACCCACTCTTCGTCTTCGATTTTTTCGCGGACGACCCGCAGACGACGCGCCTGTGGGACTACCTTTCGGAGTTCGTCTTCGATGCTCTCGATCGAGCCATCGCGAAGGCCGATCAGGTAGTCGAGGAGAGACGCCAGGCCGTCGCCGTCGGTAGCCAGCGATGGCTCTGTGTCCTTCAAGTATGAAGGGGCGGCGAGCCGGTCAGGGGCGAGGCGGAGGATTAGCGAGCGGGGCAGGTTGCCCTTCGGGGTCAGCGATGCTGACGCCTGCGAAACCGCCATCTCGGAGGTGCTCGCAGCGGTCGCCAGTCTGAGTACCGACTGGCTGGCGCCGAAGGTGATCAGGCGTTCGGGCGCCAGCCTGTCCTTGAGGGATTGCTTCCAGCTCAAGCCCGCTGCTGCAGATGCTCGGCACAGGAGGTCGACGCACTCGAGCACCGTCGTCTTCCCCGAGCCGTTGGTCCCCACGAACACCGTCAACGGCGTGAGGTCGATCTTCGCCTCGACGAAGCCGCGGATGTTCTTGAGGGTGAGCGTGCGGAGCACGGGCCGACTATAGCCGGCCCGGCGAGCAGCCCGCAACGCTACCCCCCGCGTACGAGAGCGCCCGTCGCCTGCAATGCGGTTCCACGCCTAGTGGTGGATCTCGAGCTTCACCGACTCGCCAGGATTGTTGAAGGTCACGACCCCCTCCGCGAGGATCCGGTTGCCGTCGCGGACCTGGATCTCGTGCGAGCCCGGCTCGATCGAGAACGAAGAGAGCGGGGCGACGCCGGCGAAGCGGCCGTCGAGGAAGACGGTCGCCCGGCCGCCGTCGAGGGTGACGTCGAGGAGGACCGACGAGCCCGCGCGGAGCTTCTTCTCCTTCTTCTTCTGGGCGGGGGAGAGGTTGGCGTCGGACTTCCACTTGACGCTGCCGCTGTTGACGCAGAGGCCGGTCGGGTCGGAGCAGGCGGCGTCGGCGATCATCGGCGCGGCGAGGCCAGCGGCGAGGGCGAGGGCGGGGAGCAGGGCGCGGAGCTTCATCGCGTTCTCCTTGGCGTGCGCGCGCCGCTAGAAGCGGCCCGAGAGGCTGACGCCGGCGAGGCCGGGGCCGAGGGTGGGGGTGAGGTGGAGGGCGGTGTCAGCGTGATCGGCCCGGTAGGCCTTGCGCTTCTTGACGCCGAGGACGAGGAGCGCGATCCCGCCGGCGAGGCCGACCGCGGCGACGCCGATCCCGGCGTAGGTGATGATGTTGGCGCGCTTGCCCTTGGCGTCGGCCTCGTCGAAGGCGTCGCCGGTGACCGTCGGATCCTCGACCGTCTTCTGGGCGTCGACGCCCATCGCGATCCCGGCGCCGATCATCCCGAGGCCGCCGGCGCCGACCACCGTCAGCAGCGAGCCGCCGGCGATCAGGCCGCGGCCGTCCTTGGGGGCCGGCGTCCGCTCGCGCTTCGACCCCTCGGGGGGCGGCGGCGGGGCCTTCTCCTTCTCGATCTCGGCGATCAGCGCCTCGCCCTCGCTGAGGACGTTGCGGGCCCGATCGATCTGGCTCGGGATCTCGCCCTCGGGGATGATCTCCCACTTCGCGTCGGCCCGCGGGTCCTGCAGGAAGTAGAGGATGTCGAGGGCGATGCGGGCCTCCTCCATGCCGCTCTCGACCGGCTCGACCTCCCGCGCCTTGGCGCCCTGGGCCTTGTAGGCCTCGGCGGCGTCGGTGAAGAGGATCGGATCGCCGAGCTTGCGGGCCTCCTCGGCGAGGAGCGAGGCCGCCGATCCGGGATCGCTGTCGAGCATCCCCTGCGCCCGCGACTGGATCGGCGCCCGGGCGTCGGCCGCCTCCTGGGCGGTGAGCCGGTTCTCGGGCTCGGGCGCCGCCTTCGGCTTCGACTTCTTCTTCTTCTTGCTCTTCGCAAAGCCGAAGACCGGCGCGGCGGAGGCGGTCGTCGGCAAGGTCGCCGTCGGCACCAGGATCGAGAGGGCGAGGGCGGCGCTGCGGAGGCCAGTGGAACGGACGCGCGGGGTGGATCGCATCAGCACGGGCGCACGCTACCAGGGGAGGGGACGCGTTGACAAACGTCTCCGGGCCCCACGAGGCGATCAGAGGCCCTGGAACTAGTAAGCGGCTCAGCCCGATTTTCACTCGCGTTCGCCGCCGCCGATCGCCGCGCTGGGGTCGGTGGGCCCTCGCGCGGGCGCGTGTCGGTCTGGTAGTCTGCCGCCGCGAACTGGAGGGGCATGACGATGAAGCGCCGCACGAAGATCCGCCGGCTGGCGAGCCTCTGCTTCGCCTTCGCCCTCAGCGCAGGCTGCTACAGCGGCGCCGAAGAAGAGGGGAAGGAGCCGCCGCCCGGCTACCCCGGCGGCTGGTGCCTGGAGACGCTGACTTGCTACGAGGCCGCCTGGATCTGCGACAAGGAGGGCCTCTATTGCTACAACTACGAGGACCCCTGCGAGGGCGTGCACTGCGGCTGGCACGGGGCCTGCGTCGTCGATCAGGAGACCCGCAAGCCGGAGTGCGTCTGCGAGGCCGGGTACTCCAACGAGATGTACTCGCTCTACTGCGCCGGCCCGGCAGGGGTGACCGGGGCGGGGACCTTCTAGCGCCGGGATCGTCGGCGATCGGCGGTGCTCTCTTCGGCGCGCGGCGATCGCTGCGGGTGGTCTGACCGGGCTGAGATCGGCCCGCGGCGCCCGCAGACGTGACCGAGGGCGCGCTTTCGCGCCTCCTCACGCTTCCCGGCGGCGGCGACGGCGGCGTATCCTCGGCCGGCCCCATGTCACTCCTCACCCGCTTCCTGCAGTCGCCGCCGGTGCGGGTGCCGACCCTCTTCCCCCCGCGGGTCGGCCCTGGCGATCCGCGGATCTACTCCTTCAACAGCGAGCGCCCCCGGATCATCGACGACCTGGTGCTGCGGGTGGTCGAGAGCCACGGCCGCGACGAGGAGCGCCTCCTCTTCGCCCTCAACGAGGCGGCCAACGCCGAGGTCCGGCGCCTGGCGACCCAGCGCGACGCCGAGGCCGAGGTCTCGCTCGATCACTGGCGGCGCCTCCTCCGACGCCTCGGCAAGATGAGCCACGTCGAGCGGGTCGAGGCGCTGAAGAAGACCGTCCGTCACATGGGCGAGGACATCGCCGGCAACTTCGACGTCCGGGTCTTCCGGGCGACGCGGCGGATGGTGCCGGGGGTCCTGACCGCGATCATGGCGCCCTCCGAGCTCCCCCACGAGATCGTCCGCACCGGCTGGCCGCGGGTCGACTCGCTGGTCACCGCCGAGGGGCCGATCACCCGCCTCCGCGAGCTCGCCCGCACCGGCACCCTGGTGCTGGTGCCGACCCACGCGTCGAACCTCGACTCGATCGCCCTCGGCTACCTCCTCGATCGCGAGGGGCTGCCGCCGGTGGTCTACGGCGCCGGCAAGAACCTCTTCTCGAACCCGATCATCTCCTTCTTCATGCACAACCTCGGCGCCTACCGGGTCGATCGCCGGGTCCGCGCGCGCCTCTACAAGGACGTCCTCAAGGCCTACTCGTGCCTGATGATCGAGCGGGGCTACCACTCGCTCTTCTTCCCCGGCGGGACCCGCTCGCGCTCGGGGATGGTCGAGACCCACCTCAAGCTCGGCCTCGCCGGGACCGCGGTCGAGGCCTTCGCCCGCAACCTCACCTACGGGGTCAAGCGGCCGGTCTACATGGTCCCGGCGACGATCAACTACGCGCTCTGCCTCGAGGCCGAGACGCTGATCGACGACTGGCTCAAGGGCGCGGGCGCGGCCCGCTACATCATCGAGGACGACGAGTTCTCGTCGATCGATCGGATGGTCGCCTTCACCAAGAAGCTGGTCTCGCTGCGCTCGGCCGCGGTGATCCGCTTCGGCGAGCCCCTCGATCCCTTCGGCAACCCGATCGACGAGGAGGGCCGGAGCCTGGCGCCGAGCGGCAAGACGATCGATCCCGCGACCTACGTGAGCCGCCGCGGGATCCCCTCGGTCGACGCGGCCCGCGACGCCGGCTACACCCGCGAGCTCGGCGAGATGCTGCCGGCGATCTACAGCCGCGAGACCGTGGTGATGTGGACCCAGCTGGTCGCCCACGTCCTCTACCGCCACCTGGTCGCCGAGAGCCCGGGGATCGACCTCTTCGGCCGGCAGCGGCGGCGCGGCGAGGTGGCGATGAGCCGCGAGCGCCTGGTCGCCGAGGTCGGTGAGGCGCGCGATCGCCTGCGGGCGCTCGAGTCGGCGGGGCTCGCCCGCCTCGGGCCGGTGCTCCGCAACTCCGCCCCCGACGAGATCGTCGCCCAGGCCCTCAGCGCCTGGCGCGGCTATCACACCAAGGTCGTCGCCAACGAGGTCGACCCCGACGTCGTGATCGAGGATCCCAACCTCCTCCTCTACTACCAGAACCGCCTGGTCGGCTTCGCCGAGGCGCTCGCCGGCCCCGACCAGGTCGCGGCCGCCCGCGAGATCGCCGGCCTCACCGCGAGCGCGTGATCGACATGTCCCAAGAGCAATCCACGAATGAGCCGCCGGTCGCGGTGGTCGGCGGCGGGCGCTTCGGCTGGGGCCTCGCCGACACCGCGGCCCGCCACGGGCGCCGGGTGATCCTCTGGAGCCGCCGCCCGCAGCGGCCGGCGACCGAGGCGATCCACGTCACCCAGGAGCTCGGCGAGCTCGCGGCCGCCGAGCTGATCTTCGTCGCGGTCCCCTCGGCCTTCGTCGGCGAGGTCGCCGGCAGGCTCGGCGAGCACCTCGACGGCGCGCACCTCCTGGTCCACGTCAGCCGCGGGCTGGTCGGCGACGAGCTCCGGCCGCTGAGCGCGATCCTCCGCGAGGTCACGCCCTGCCGGCGGATCGGCGCGCTCGGCGGGCCGGTGGTCGCGGACGCGCTCTCGCGCGGCGAGCCCGGCGGCGGGATCGTCGGCACCCGCTTCCCCGAGGTCCGCGACGCGGTCCGCGGCGCGCTCGGGCGCTCGACCCTGCGGATCTACAGCACCGACGACGTGATGGGCGTCGAGGTGGCGATGACCCTGGTCGGCCTCCTCTCGGTCGCGGTCGGCTTCGCGCGGGCGATGGGCGTCGGCCCGGCGACCCTGGCGGTGATGGGCACCCGCGGGATGGCCGAGGCCGCGCGGATCGGCGCGAGCTTCGGCGGCCGCATCGAGACCTTCGGCGGGCTCGCGGGCTTCGGCGACCTGATGGCCGCGATCGCCGGCGACACCCGCCCGGAGCTCGGCGTCGGCGCGCGCCTGGCCGGCGGCATGAGCCCGGCCGAGGCCGCGCGCGAGGCCGGCGCCCACATCGAGGGGCTCGCGGTCGCCCGTCGGATCGCCGATCACGTCGAGCGGGCGGGCGTCCAGGCGCCGCTCACCGGCCTCCTGGCGACGCTCTTTGAGGGCAAGATCAGCGCCGAGGGGATGATCAAGGCGTTGATGGCCCGCCGCGTCGGTGAGGAGTAGGCGCCGCTTCGCGCGTCGTCGTCGGCGAACAAGACGACGAGCGACCGCGGCTAGCGCGGCTCCTGGCCGAGGACGTGGAGGCGGACCCGGGTGGGGCCGCCGCGGGTGAAGCGGAAGTCGCAGCGGCGGCCGCCCTGGGCGAGGGTCTCGCTGCGGGTGAGGCCCCAGCCGAAGATCTCGCTGCCGATCGCGTCGGCGTTGCAGATGAAGGGGGCGAAGTCCCCGGCGCCTGCGCGAAGGGCCAGGTCATGGATCGCGCAGCGCTGGTAGTCGACGCCGTAGCCGTCGCCCGCGCCGGCGATGAAGCGGGCGATCCAGCCGCCGACCGGCGCCACGCGGCTGCGGGCGTCGAGCGAGCGGGCGAGCGCCTGCATCACGAAGGAGAACATCCCCCGCGAGGCGGCCGCGCGCTCGAGCCTGCCCATGCCGTCGAAGCGGGCGCGGGTCGCCGCCTCGCAGATCGCCCAGGCGCCGGCCGGGTCGACGTCGCGGGCCGCGAGCGCGAGGTAGACGGCGATGTAGATGCACCCGGAGATCGAGAAGGAGCGCATCGTCGGCGCCCGCCAGCCGGGATCGGGCATCTGCGGGAGGAGCCCCAGGAGGCCGGCCTCGACCGCCGCCCAGGGGACGGCCGCGGGGTGCTCGGCGAGGCGGGGCTCCAGGTGCGCGCGCCAGCGGCCGAGCTCGCGGAGCGCCGCCCTCTTCTGGCCGATCATCGTCGCCGCGGTCATCCCCTGAACCATCGCGGCCCCGCGGCGCCGACGCAAGCCCCGCGGGCGCGGCCGAAGTGCGGTTGTTCGCGGGGAGCAATCAGCTCGCGTGCGCGGCGAGGCGGGCCCGCGCCCGGAGGCCGGCGGCGAAGCGGCGGGCGAGGGCCTCGGCGGTGTCGCCGTCGAGGCCGAGCGCGGCCGGGCCGTGGGTCGCCTGCGCCCGGGCGATCGCCGGCAGGCGGGCGAGCGCCTGGTCCATCGCGGCCGCGGCCGCGGCCCTGGTGTCGCTATCGACCTGGCCGATCAGCCATGTGTGGAGGTCCCAGGAGAGCTCGGCATGCTCGGCCTCGTCGGCGGCGAGCGGCGCGTAGGCCCGGCGGAGCGCGGGGTCGCGGGCGCGGGCGCCGACGAAGGCGGCCCGGAGGGCGGCCCAGGCCTCGAGGACGCAGCCCTCGCGGGCGTTGTCGATCGCCAGGTCGGCGAGGGTCGGCGCGCAGGGGCGCTGGCGGGCGGGCGCTGGCGCGGCCCCGCGGGCGCGGGCGAGGGCGCCGTCGTCGGCGGCGTGGCGCTCCTCGTCGGCGGCCGCCCGGCGGCAGCGGGCGATCAGCTCGGCCGGCGCGTCGGCGCGGGCGAGGGCGTCGGCGATCTGGTGGAAGGCGACGACGCTCGCGGCCTCGAGGTGGGCGCAGCGGGCGAGGTAGTCGGCGAGGTCATGGCCGCGGTGCTCGCCGTCGATGTGGCCGAGCGGGCGCCGTCCCTCGCAGAAGTACTCGTAGCCGGTGCCCTCGCACTGGACCGAGCCGACGATCGTCTCCGGGGTCGCGCCCGCGGTCGGCGCGACGCTCAGCGTGCAGGAGTCCGCGTTGCCGACCTGCCAGCTTCGCTCGCGCTCGTAGGCGAAGTGGCAGGCGGCGTCGCAGGTGATCGACGCGCGGTCGCTGAAGCCCCAGTTGGTGATCAGCTCACCGACGTCGGCCTCGGAGAGCTCGGCGTCGACCGTGAAGTGCTCGCTCGGGGGATCGCAGCCCCAGGTGGAGGGACAGCCGCTGTTGAGGGCGGCCAGGGCGCTGGCGATCAGGAGATGGATGCGCATCGTCGAGCGCCGCCCAGGGTATCACGCGGGCGCGCCGGGTCGAGTCGGCGCGGCGCGCGTCGTGAGGCGCCTAGGTCCAGCGCGCGGTCCTGAGCCCCCAATCCGGCCCACGGGCAGGGGGCTGAGCCACTCAACTCTGATAGGCTCGCTCGTCGGGATGGTGTTGGAGCGGGAGAAGATCCTCGGGCGGGTGAGCAAGCTGCTGCGGATGGCTCGCGGCCGGGCGAACGAGCACGAGTCGGCGGTCGCGGCGGCGACCGCCGAGCGGCTGATGCGTGAGCACCAGATCGAGCAGAGCGAGGTTGTCCTCGAGGACCTGGCCCATGGGGCAGCCATCGAGGCCCGCGACGCCGGCACCTGGCGGCGCTGTCCGGAGTGGCAGGGCCTCCTCGCGGTCGCCACGGCCCGCCTCTTCGACTGCGAGGTCGAGCGCTGCGAGCACGCGCAGCTCGACGGCCACGAGACCCTCCGCTTCTACGGCTACGCCGCCGACACGATCGCCGCGAAGTGGACCTTTGAGTACCTGGTCGAGGAGATCGGCCGGCGCTTCGATCGCTTCTGCGAGGAGCGCGGGATCGCGGAGAACGAGCGCCGGGCGGCCCTCCGCGACTACCGGATGGGCGCCGTCCACTCGGTGCTCGTCACCCTCGCCGAGGCGAGCGCGGCCAAGCTCGCCCAGCAGGCCCACCCCGACCCCGAGGGCGCCTGCTCGGCCCTCCTCGCCCAGCGCAAGGCGGCGGCGATCCGCGAGATCTTCGGCGACTTCGACTACGCCCCGACGCCGCTCGCCGAGGGGAGCGCCGAGGCCTTCCTGCACGGGCGCCGCGACGGCTCGCGGATCAAGGTGCGGCGGTCGATCGAGCGCGACGGCGCGAGGCCGGCGATCGACGGCTGAGGGGCCTGCGACGCACCTTCTTCGCGCCGGCGCCGCGCGCCGAGGCGATAGCTTTGATCAATGGACTGCAAGCGGAGCATGCTCGTGCTCAGCCTCATCGGGATCGGCGAGTGGGGCTGTGGAGGCAAGGCGATCGAGACCGGCTCGGCGACCGATGCGACGTCGGTGACCGACGCGACCTCGTCCACTGCGACGGCGTCCGGGGGAGAAGCGCCCCTTCCTGGCGCTTGCGAGGACTGCAACTTCGGCGAGTACGAGTGCGGCGGCTACGGCATGTGGCCCGGCCTCCGAGGATGTGATCTCAGCGCGCTCCGGCCCTCGGCGGTGACCGGCACGACCCCGAACGGGCCCCTCGCGGGGACGCGGGTCCTCTTCGCCACGCTGGGTCAGGACTGCAACTTCAAGGAGTGCCAGAGGGTAGGGCTCTACGTCGTCGACGACGACGTCGACATCGCCGAGTTCGTCGCGGCGCGAGAGGCCGGCGCGGGTGACGTCGTCAGATCGCTCTTTCACCTCAAGATCGCGCTCTCGGAGCCACTCCACGCCCTCAACGGCAGCGGCGGCTCGGGCTACCTCTTCATGCCGGGGGCCATGTACGTGCCCTTCGGCGGGATCGAGGTCGTCGACCTCGTGCGCCTGGGCTCGTGGTACGTGTCCGATCCTGATGACCCACCGCGGCTGGGGGGGACCCTCCGGATCGGCGACGTCGTGGTCGCCGAGGGCTCGTTTGACGCGGTCTACTGCGACGTGTTCGACGACTTCGGCGCTTGCTCGTAGCGGCGCGGATGTCCGCTGAGCCATGGCTCCCGCTCCCGGACCCGGGCGCTCAGGTCCCCAAATGAACCGCCGTGCAAGTTGTTCGTCGCGTGGGCGCGTCACGCGGAGTTCTTTCGGGAGCGCCCGACCTCCGTCAGCCGCAAGTTGAGGAGATGCTCCTCGACCTTCGCAGCGCTCTCCTCCGCTCGCTCATCGCCGCCCCGCTCCTCATCGGCGGGTGCTCGGGCGACGACGGCGCGACCGCGGCCACCGCGACGACGTCGACCACGTCGGACACGTCGACCACGTCAGACACGTCGAGCTCCTCGACCACGGCCGAGTCGACCTCGAGCTCGACGAGCGAGGGGTCGTCGTCGACGACCGAGGAGACCACCGGCGCGCCCGCGACCGTGACAGTGACAGGGATCGCCCGGGTCATGCCGGGCGCCCCGAACTTCGTCTCCCAGGGCGAGGTCTGCTTCGTCGCCGCCGACCAGGCGATCGGCCCGTGCACGACGACCAACACGATCGGCCGCTTCACCCTCGAGGGCGTCCCGGCCGACACCCAGGGCGCGGTCACCTTCAAGGAGGACCAGATCGTCACCTTCGCCTGGTCGCTGCTCACTGGGACCGAGGACTTCGAGCTCAGCCTCTCGATCGACACGCCCGAGCTCGTCCAGTCGTACTACGACGCCGCCGGGGTCGAGCGGATCGACGGGCGGATCGTCATCCTCACCGAGATCTACCCGGCGGCCGCGGGCTACAGCGCGACCCTCGAGCCGGTGAGCGGCGAGGGGCCCTTCTACTACAAGACGGGGGCCGGCGAGCTCGATCTCGAGGCGACGGAGTCCTCCGACGCGGTGGCGATGGCGGTCTTCCTCAACGTCGATCCCGCGCTCGCGCCCTTCGCCGCGCCGATGGCCAAGGGCGGCGTGGTCTGCGAGGTGACGAGCGCCGGCGAGAGCTTCAGCGAGAGCTTCGTCCCGGAGGGCGCCGAGATCCTCTACTTCCAGCGGGTCTGCCGGTAGGGCGCGACGATCCGTGATCGACGGCGGGGATCAACGGCTATGATCGCCGACCGATGCGGAGCTCCACGACCCCTCGCCGTCGCCCCTCCCTCGTCCTCGCGCTCGCCCTGCTGACGCTCGCGGCGGGCTGCGCCGAGAAGCGCGCGCCGGCGCCCGACGCCCCGGAGGAGCCCGCCCCGTCGACGGCGACGCCCGCGGGCGAGGGCGCGGCGGCGGAGGCGGGCGGCGAGGTGACGATCACGCCGCTGGTCCACGGCTCGGTGCTCCTCCGCCAGGGGAGCCGGAGCGTCTACGTCGATCCCTGGTCCAAGGCGAGCTTCGAGGGCCTGCCGAAGGCCGACATCATCCTGATCACCGACATCCACCCCGACCACCTCGACCCGGCGGCGATCGACGCGATCCGCGGCGACGCGACCCTGATCATCGGACCGCAGGCGGTCGCCGACAAGCTCCCGGGCGTCGAGGTGCTCGCCAACGGCGAGCGCGCCGAGGTCACCCAGGTGCCGGGCATGGTCGTCGAGGCGGTGCCCATGTACAACCTCCAGCGGGGGCCGGAGGAGGGCAAGCTCTTCCACGACAAGGGGCGGGGCAACGGCTACATCGTCACCCTCGGCGGCCAGCGGATCTACCTCTCCGGCGACACCGAGTGCACCGACGAGATGCGGGCGCTGCAGGCGATCGACGTCGCCTTCGTCTGCATGAACCTGCCCTACACGATGCCGCCGGCCGAGGCGATCGAGTGCATCCGCGCCTTCCGGCCGAAGGTCGTGTACCCCTATCACTACCGGGGCTCGGACCCCGGGGAGGTCGCGCGGGCCTTCGCGGATGAGCCGGCGATCGAGGTCCGGCTCGCGGAGTGGTACCCGGGCGGCGAGGGGTAGCGGTCCCGCGAGCATCGATCATCGATCATCGATCATCGATCATCGATCATCGATCAAAGAGATCGATGTAGTAGTGGCAGGTGTACTTGTCGCAGAAGCGCTCGCGGTGGGGGCTGTCGAGGCGCCAGAAGCGACGGCGGCCGCTCTTGCGGAGTGTGAAGACGCCGGTCTGGGTCTGGGCGCCGCAGCAGCTGGCGATCCGGGTGGCGATCGTCCCCTCGACCTCGATCGTCTTCGCGTCGACGATCCGCAGGGTCCCCTGGATCGTCACGAAGTCGCCGGCGTCGTTGCGCTGCTCGCCGGCGATCCGCAGGGCGTCGCCGTCGCGGGTGATCAGCGCGTGGCCGTAGCCCTCCCAGATGAACTGGACGCCGAAGCGGTGGCGGCCGACGATCGCGCGCTCGATCGCGCGGAGCTCTCCGCCGCGGCCGCGGGCGTTGGGATCGGCGTCGGTGCGGCCGCCGCGGCCGCCCTCCTCGGGGGCGTCGCCGTCACGCGGTCCCTGGGGGCCGCCCTCGCCCGGGAGCCCGAGGCCGTCGTCGACCCCGCCGGCGCCCTCGCTCATCGGCGTGATCTCGCCGGGGCTCGTCCCCTGACCCTCGCCCTCGGTGAGGGCGGGGCGCTCCTCGATCGTGTCGGTCGGCGCGTCGTCGCCGGTGAGCGGCGGCGCTCGCTGGCGATCGGTCGACGCCGCGCCGTCGCCCGGGCGCGGTCCGCTGGCCTCGACGCTCTCGCCGCGCTCGCCGGGATCAGCGACGCCGGCGCGCGAGCGCGAGCCCGCGGCGGCCGGGCCCGGCGGTCGCGAGGGATCGGCGCTGGGATCGTAGACCGGCGCGTTGAACATCGCCCAGGCGATCGGTGAGAGGTCGTCGTCGCCGTAGCCGGGCGTCCCCGCGGCCTCGGGCGCGGGCGCGGGCCCCTCGATCGCGGCGATCAGCGAGACCAGCGTGAGGGCGAGGGCGCCGAGGAGGAGGTGGCGGGCGAGGTCGCGCCAGGCCACGCCGGCGCCCGGCGGCGAGGGGGCGGCGGGCTCCGGGTGGAGCGTGAGGTGAACGTCGGGACATCCCGCCGGCTGGAGCTCGAGGGGGTCTTTGGCGGTCGGCGGCGGGCCCTCGGCGGCGACGACCAGGCGCCCGTGCGCGACCAGGAGGGTCGGCGCCGCGTCCTCGCGGCCCTCGAGGTCAGGGACGACGAAGGTCGCGTGGGGGGCCTCGCCGGCGCTGATCTCCGCGCCCGGCGGGAACCAGCGATCGGCGAGGACGAGGTCGCGGTAGCGCAGGCGCCCGCGCCATCCCAGCGGGGTCGGCGGGGTCGCGCTCGCGTCGGGGTCGGGGGCGTCCATCGATCACCGCGGCGGGGCCAGCGTGGCACGGGGCGATCGGAGCGACAACCCGGCGCTCGGCGGCGCGCGCTCGTGGGATCGCTGCACGCTCAGATCCCGCCGTCGACGACCTCGATCTTCGGGCGCTTCGGGGGCGGGGTCCGCTCCGCCGGCTGCTTCACCGGGGTGCCGGTCGCGGGCGTCTTGTCGCAGGGGATTGCGTCATCCATCGCCATCTTGCCCTCGACGATCTCGTGCTCGACGATCGGGGCCGGGAGCGCGGCGGGGGCGGGCGCCGGGGCCGGGTCGCGGGCGAGGACCTCGATCGCGTCCTCGTCGGGGGTCGGCTCGGACGCCCCGTGGGGGGTGCAGGCGGCGAGGAGGAGCGAGACGCCGGCGGCCCGGGGGACGCCGCCGAGGCGCCGCAGGCGGGCGACCGGGATCAGCGGGGCTGGGGGCGGCGCGGCCTGGTCCTCGTGCTCGTCCTCGGCCGCGGGTGCGCCGAGATCCGGCGGATCGTCGGCGAAGAGGATCCGCCCCTCCGCGGTGCGTCGGTAGGAGACGCAGAGATCCTTCCCCCGGTTGGCGGCGAGGAAGTCCTCGGCTGTCCTTCGGGTCATGTTCGAGAGGACATGGACGTCGAGCTCGCAGTGATCGCAGCGGAAGGAGAGGCCGCTGCGATCGACCCCGCGAGCGTCGAGGTCCACGGGGCAGGGGCGCTTGATCGTCACGTCCATGGGGTTCATCTTGCCTGCGAACGCGGCCGGCCGGCGGTCGATCTGGTCCGGGCAGGGCGGCCCGCGGCCCTGGGCCCGATCATCTCGTCCGAGCGCGACTCGCCGGTCCCGCTACGCCGCGCGGCGGCGCTCAGGGGCTCGCGGGCGGCGGGTCCGGGTCGACCAGGCGAAACTCCGCGCGGCGGTTGCGGGCCCGCCCCTCGGCGCTGCGCGCGAGGTCGACGGGCGGGGTCGAGCCGGCCCCGCGGACGGTGAGGAGTTCGGCGCGCCTAGCCGGACGCGTCGTCGCCCCCGCTCGGCGCCTCGGCGCTGGTCGGCGTCATCGCCGGATCCTCGCTGGCGAGGGTCGGCGCCTTCTTCGGCGGCGCCTTCTTCGGCGGCGCCTTCTTCTCGTCGCCGTCCTTGTCCTTGTCCTTCTTCTTGGGGAGGGCGTCGACCGGGATCATGTGGCCGATGCTGAACTTCCCGTCCTTGGCGAGGCCGAAGATCCGGACGCCGTCGTAGCCGTCCTTGAGGATCTTGGTCGGCACCGCGATCGTCATCCGCCGGAGGCCGCCCTCCTTGAGCTTCTCGGCCTCGACCTGGGCCTCGGCGACCACCGCGTCGCCCCGGAGGTACTCGAGGCGGTACTTGTCCTGGTTGGCGAGCGAGACGTCGAGGCCGATCTCGTGCTGGAGCCCGGGGAAGCGGACGAGGAGGCCCTCCTTCGGCGGGATCCGGTAGGTGTCGAGGCCCTCCCAGCCGTGGGTGTTCTCCTTCGGCCGCGAGAGGACGTAGGCCGGGAGCTCGCGGTAGAGCGGCGTCTGGGCCTGGGCGACGTCGATGAGGTGATCGAGCTGGCCGGTGTTCATCCGCCAGATCGCCGCCCAGCGCTCGCCCGAGAGGATCGGCCCCTCGGTGATCAGGCGGAGCTCGCGGTTGTACTCGGCGAGGCCGGGATCGACCATCCGCTCCTCGCCGCTCTCGAGGGTGTCGATGTAGCCGGCCGGGACGTGGCGGTCGAAGTGGCCGATCCGCCAGCCCTTGCCGCCCTTCGCCGGCAGGCGGGCGATGAGCGGATCGGCGAGGCCGTAGATGTCGACCAGGCGGGCCTCGGGCCCCGCGCGGAAGCCGATCATGCCGATCCCGTAGAGGACGTGGACCTTGGTCGGATCCTTCGCCAGGCTCTTCGCGCCCCGCAGCCAGGTGTGGTTCGGCATCTTGACCCCGCGCGTGTAGCGGAGGAGGCCCGCGTGGGGGTAGTAGAAGGCGCGCTCGTCGGCGACGCCGCGGTCGATCAGGTTGTCGCGCTCGTCGACCCCGAAGTCGCGGTCGCTGGTGATCGTCGGCTGCGAGACCCCGAGGCCGAGGATCGCCACCAGGCCGGCGAGCCCGGCGAGGCCGATCGGCGGCAGGCGGAGCGGCATCCGGCCGAGGGTGGCGAGCGCGAGGAAGAGCGGCGCGGTGAAGAAGCGGCCGGCCATGAAGTCGCCGCCGATCCGGGCGATGTAGAGGAGGTAGAGCGCGAGGCCGAGGGAGTAGGGGAGGAGGCGGCGCTCGCGGGTGATCCAGGGCGCGAGGATCCCCGCGGCGATGATCATCAGGGTCAGCGGATCGTGGCTGAGCTGCGCGAGGTAGTAGACGACCCCCTGGCTGAAGAGGTCGAAGGCGGCGATCTTGTGGGCGAGCTTGGCGTAGGCCGTGTTCGGGAAGAGGAAGCCGTAGTAGACCAGCGAGAAGAGCTCCCAGGCCGCCAGCGGCGCGAGGCCGAGGGCCGCGTCCTTGAGCGCGGGCCGCCAGGGGGTCCGCCAGTAGGCGAGCGCGAGCGTCGGCGCGACCAGGAGGAGCGCGTCCATCCGCGTGAGCATCAGGAGCGCGGTCACCAGGGTGAGCGCGCGCCGGCGATCCGAGCGCTTGCTGATCTCGATGGTGACGAAGAGCGCGAGGAGGAGGTGGAGGAGCGGGTTCTCGAGGCCCGAGGTCGAGAAGTCGACGAAGGAGCGCGAGAGGACCAGGGTGACGAGGGCGACCAGCGCGACCCCGACGTCGGGGATCAGGCGGCGGACGAGGATGCCGACGGCGACGGTCGAGACCGCGATCGAGAGGAAGATCGGGGTGAAGAAGCCCTCGCGGGTGACGAAGTAGACGACGCTGAGGAGCATCATCCAGAGCGGGTGGGTGTAGGCCTGGACCCGCTCGAAGGTGTTCCAGCGGAGGCCGTGGCCGGAGACCACGTTGTCGACCGTCCGCATCGTGATGTAGGCGTCGTCGGTCATCCACGCGGTGCGGACGACGACGAGGACGAAGAGGCCGAGGAGGAGCCCGACGAAGAGGCGCCCGAGGGCGGCCTGATCGAGCGTCGCGGCGGCGCGCTCGGGTGCGGAGGCGGGGGGCGGGGAGCCGGGCTCGGCGGCGTCGGGGGTCATCGCGGGGGGGCCATGATAGGCGAGATTTCGTGACAGGAGGGTGACGGCGAGCGCGGCTCCGCCCTACCATCGGGGCGACCGCGCGGGCGCGGGCGGCGGGACCTCCAGGATGAAGCTCCACACCAAGATCCTCCTCGGCCTGGTGGTCGGGGCCGCCGCCGGCGCGGCGTTCAACCTCGGCCTCGGCGGCGACCACGACGCTGTCGTCGCCGCCAACCGCTACGTCGCCGGGCCGATCGGGCAGATCTTCCTCCGCCTCCTCTTCATGGTGGTGATGCCGCTGGTCTTCGCCTCGGTCGCGCTCGGGGTCGCCGGGATCGGCGACGTCCGCCGGGTCGGCAGGATGGCGGGCAAGACCCTCGCCTACTTCCTCGGGACCACCGGCCTCGCGGCGAGCCTCGGGCTGGTGATGGTCGCGCTGATCCAGCCGGGCTCGCGGATCACCCCGGAGATCCGCGAGGGCCTCCTGACCACCTACGCGAGCGACGCGTCGGCGAAGATCGAGGCCTCGCAGACGGCGACCTTCGGCATCGACACCCTGGTCGGGATCGTCACCCGCAACCCGCTGCGCTCGGCGGTCGACGGCGACATGCTCGGGCTGATCTTCTTCAGCCTGGTCTTCGGCGCCGCCGTCACGCTGATCCGCCGCGAGCGCGGCGAGACGATGATCGCCTTCCTCGAGGCGCTCAATGACACGGTCACCAAGATCGTCGAGGTGTCGATGCGGATCGCGCCCTACGGGGTCGCCGGCCTGATCTTCGGGGTCACCTCGCGCTTCGGCTTCGCCCTCCTCGAGCCCCTCGGGATCTACGTGGCGACGGTGCTCGGCGCGCTCGCGCTCCACGTCGGCGTGACCATGTCGCTGATCATCGCCTTCGTGATCGGCGTGTCGCCGCGCGAGTTCTTCGCCCGGATCCGGGCGGCGATCGTCACCGCCTTCTCGACCTCGTCGAGCTCGGCGACCCTGCCGACCAACATCGAGGTCGCCGAGCGCGAGCTCGGGATCCCGCCGAAGATCGCCGGCTTCGTCCTCCCGCTGGGGGCGACGATGTGCATGAACGGGACCTCGCTCTTCGAGGGGATCACGGTGATCTTCCTCTGCCAGGTCTTCGGGGTCGAGCTCGACCTCGGGCAGCAGATCGTGGTGATGGTCCTCTCGGTGATCACGGCGATCGGCGCGGCCGCGGTGCCCGGCGGCTCGATCCCGCTCCTGGTCGGGATCCTGGCGATGTTCGAGGTGCCGCCCGAGGGGATCGCGGTGGTCCTCGGGGTCGACCGGATCCTCGACATGGCCCGGACGACGGTCAACGTGATCGGCGATCACACGGCGGCGGCGTTCATCGCCCGCTCCGAGGGCGCGTGGAGCCCGGAGGTGATGCCGGTCGAGTACGGCGGCGCGGCGCGGCGGGTCGATGAGAGCCCCGCGTGGCCGCCGCGGGCGCCCGGGCCTGGGGCCGGCGACGACGTCAACGTCAACGGAGATCAAGCATGAGCGGCGAGTACGACCTCGACCCTGAGCTCGCGCGCGAGCTCTTCCTCCGGCCCCGCCAGGCCCGGGTGCAGGTCCCGGGGATGGTGGTGATCGATCGCCCCGACCTCTGGCAGCTCGTCACCCCGAGCTTCCGCAATGGCGGCCTCAACGAGGTCGCCTTCGCCCAGCTCGACGAGGCCGGCGCGGACGCGGCGATCGACGCGGCGATCGACGAGTACCGCCGTCGCGGGATCCGCTTCCGCTGGGCGGTGATCCCGGGCTCGCGACCGGCGGACCTCGCCGACCGCCTGGCCGCGCGCGGCCTCGAGCGGGTCGACGCGCGGGGGATGACGCGGCCGACGACGCCGGCGATCGCCGCCCCGCCGGCGGCCGCCGGGATCGAGGTGACGCTCGCCCAGGACCTCGCGGGGATCGACCGCTTCACCGAGGTGATGAGCGCGGGCTGGTCGGTCGACCCCGGGCCCTTCGGCGACTACCACCGCCGGGCGATCGCGGACTCGCCGAGGTACCGCTTCTGGGTCGCCGCGCTGGAGGGGCGGCCGGTCGGCGCGGGCGCGGCGATCCACTTCGAGCGCTCGTCGTTCCTGATCGGCGCGGTGGTCCTCCCCGAGGCCCGCGGGCGCGGGGTCTACCGGGCGCTGATCGCCGCGCGCCTGGCCGACGCGGCCGCCTGCGGGATCGGGCTGGCGACCGTCCACGCGCTCGCCCGGAGCTCGGCGCCGATCCTCGAGGGCCTCGGCTTCGAGGCGGTCGCCGACTTCCCGATCTTCCACGGATGAGCTGGACGGGCCATGGGGTTGACTGAAAGCGTGTTCAGTCTGTAGCTTCCATCGCCGATGGGCGAGGCGCTGACGCGGGTCGAGCTGGGGGACGGGGCGTACGTCGAGCGCGGCCGGCTGCCGGCGTCGCTGATCCCCGATGCGGCGGGCTTTGAGGCGCTCTGGCGCCTCCACCCCGAGGGCTACCACGTGATCGCCATGCACGGCCGGCCGGTGCCGACGCCCCGCTGGCAGCAGGCCTACGGCGCGGACTACCACTACACCGGGCGGGTCAACCGGGCGCTGCCCCTGACCCCGGCGATGACGCCCTACGCCCGGTGGGCGCGGGCGACGATCGACGGGCGCCTCAACGGGGTCCTCTTCAACTGGTACGAGGCGGCGCGCGGCCACTACATCGGCAAGCACCGCGACTCGATCAAGGGGATGATCGAGGGCGCGCCGATCGTCACGATCTCGCTCGGCGCCTCGCGCTGCTTCCGGCTCCGGCCGTGGCGGGGCGCCGGCTTCGTCGACCTCGAGGTCGGCGACGGCGCGGTCGTGGTGATCCCCTACGCGACCAACCTCGCGTGGACCCACGAGGTCACCCACCGCGCCCGCGACACCGGGCGGCGGATCTCGATCACCCTCCGCGGCTTCAGCGGGGGGCTGGCGGGCGTCCGCGATCAGCCGAGCTCGGAGGTGCAGTAGGCGCAGCGCGTCGCCTTGAGCGGGACCTTCGAGACGCAGAAGGGGCACTCCTTCTCGTTGACGGTCGGCGGGGGGGGCGGCTCCTCCCGACGCATGCGCTCGACCATCCGCACGAGGAGGAAGACCGCGAACGCGACGACGAGGAAGGCCACGACGTTGTCGAGGAAGACCCCGTAGTTGATCGTCACCGCGCCGGCGGCGGCGGCGTCCGCGAGGGTCGCGTAGGGCCCGGCGGTCGCCCCGTCCTTGAGGACGACGAAGAGATCGGCGAATTTGACACCGCCGAGGGCGAGGCCGACCGGAGGCATCAGGAGATCCGTCACCAGCGACTTGGCGATGGTCCCGAAGGCCGCGCCCACGGTGATACCGACCGCCATGTCCACGAGGTTGCCGCGGATTGCGAACGCCTTGAAGTCCTTGAGCATGGGCGGGACCGTAGTCGGCGTTGGGGTCGAGGACAATGGGTCAATTGCCCGCCGTCGACGCCGGGAGGGCGACCCGGAGGGGGCCCTCCAGGTCGCCGGCGCCGGCCTCATTTTGGCTTAGATGACCGCGGACCAGCGCTTCGAGGAGATCGACGCGCATCGGCCCCGGCTGGATCCGATCGGCGAGCCCGAAGGCGCGGCTCACCAGGCGCTTGAGGGCGGGCTCGATCCGCCGGATGTCGGCGGCGAAGCGGAGGATCGCGGCCCGGCCCTCGCCGCGCTGCGGACGACCCGGGGCGTTGCGCTCGATCGCCTCGACCAGCTCGGCAGCGAGCTCGCGGTCGAGCTTGTCCTCGCAGCCGAGGTTCGCCAGGACCACGCGTCGGCTCTGGCCGCCCGCTCGCTCGGGGCACCACACGTTGTGGGCGATCGTCAGGTAGGCGCGGCGGCCTCGCAGGCCCTGGATCTCGTTCCTTCGGAGATACATCGGTCGTCCCTTCCCAGCGTCGAGGTGCGGATCTGCGCGGTCGCGCAGGTCCGCGCCGGCGCTTCACCTACCTACACACCGGCGGACGCCGTCGGGTCACACCCCAGGTGGAGGTTTTTTCCGCGGCCTGGGATGGGGCCAGGGGCGCTTCTGCGGGCGCGTCGATTTTTCTCCGGGCCCGGTGAACCGGCCGGAGGCGGCGGCGACTACCCGGCTGCAGGGGCGCCGCGCCCCCCTCAGGAGTCCCCCCCATGTCCTTCCTTCATCGCCTTCGCCAGCTCCCCGGCGCGCTCACGCGCCCGGCCGCCCTCCTCGCCCTCCTCGCCCTCACCCCCGCCTGCGGCGGCGACGATGCCAGCGGCTACTACGACGAGTCGGGCGACTCGGGCGGCGGCGCCGGGGTCGGCCAGGGCGGCGCCCAGGACTTCGGCCTCTTCAAGCAGATCCTCGAGGACGGCGAGATCCCAGCCCCCGAGACCATCGACGACGTCGGCTTCTTCAACGAGCACAAGATCCCGCTGCCGACCCCCGATTGCGGCGACAACGTCTGCCTCCACGGCCTCTTCGGCCAGATGGGCAACATGATCAACGGCTCGAATTGCACGACCGTCCTCCTCGGCATGAACACGCCGATCGACCCCGCGCTCCTCGATCGCCCGCCCCTCAACCTCGCCCTGGCGATCGACGTCTCGGGCTCGATGGCCGGCGAGAGCATCTACTACGTCCGCGAGGGGCTCGAGCGCATGCTCGACGCCCTCGACCCCCAGGATCGGATCTCGCTGGTCCTCTTCTCGACCAGCGCCGCGACCTACACCGAGTTCGTCCCCGGTGACGACCCCGACCTCGTCAACGCGATCAACGCCCTCGACGCGAGCGGCGGCACCAACCTCTACGACGGCCTCCGCTCGGCCTTCGAGCTCGCCGAGGCCCACGCCGCCGACGGCTGGCAGAACCGGGTGATCCTCCTCTCCGACGGGGTGGCGACCGAGGGGATCACCAGCGACGCCAAGATCATCGAGATGGCCGCCGCCTACAACGAGCTCGGCCTCGGCCTGACGACCATCGGCGTCGGCACCGACTTCGACGTCACCCTGATGCAGACGCTCTCCGAGGGCGGCTCCGGCTCCTTCTACTTCTTGCAGGATCCGGCCGCCGTCCAGGAGGTCTTCGTCGAGGAGGTCACCTCCTTCACGGTGCCGCTCGCCGAGGAGGTGACGATCGACGTCGGCGTCAGCGGCGACTACGTCCTCCGCGGGATCTACGGGACCAAGCGCTTCGAGGCGACCGGCAACGAGGCCCAGATCACGATCCCCAACCTCCAGCTCGCCCACCGCGAGTCGGTCGACGACAACCAGGGCGGGCGCCGCGGCGGCGGCGGGGCGATCCTCCTCGAGGTGCTGCCGGCGAAGGGAACGGTCGGCGCCGACCACTACGTCGGCGACCTCACCCTCCGCTACCGCGACTCGCTGAGCAAGGAGATGGTCGAGCAGAGCCTCAGCGTCGACGCGCCGATCGCCCCCGAGGATCCCGGCTCGTACTTCGAGGGCGCGAGCGTCGAGAAGGGCTTCGTGATGCTCAACATCTTCATGGGCTTCCAGATGGCGGCGATCCGGGCCCAGGCGGGGGACGACCGCGGCGCCCTCAACGTCCTCCTCGGGCTCGACGAGGCGGTCGACGGCTGGCTCGCCCAGAACCCCGACGCCGACATCGAGGATGACCTGAAGTACATCCGGATCTTCATCGACAACCTGCGGGCCCGCGGCGCCGAGGAGCCGCCGCCCTCGCAGGAGCGCCCCGAGCCCTGGCCGCAGGACTGAGCGAGGACGCGCGACGCGAGCGAGGGCCGCCCGGGATCGGGCGGCCCTCGCTCGTTTCTCGTGTCGCCTACGCGCAGTCGCAGATGTGGAGCGAGCCCACATCGCAGCATGAACCATGGAACGCCACGGGCCCGCAGGAGAAGTCGAGAGTCTGGTCGCAGTAGGAATTGGCGCAGCCGAAGACCTCGCCGGCGACCGGGCCGTGTTGGCTAGCCAGGCCAGCGCCTAGCTCGAAGCCGGCGGGTCCGCCTCGGCCTCGGCCGCCTCGGCGGCGCTCGCCTCGGCCGCCCTGGCGCTCGCCTCGGACCACGCGATCACCCGGTTGCGGCCGGCTCGCTTGGCGGCGTAGAGCCCGGCGTCGGCCTGGGAGAGCGCGTCGAGGAGGCCCTGGCGGGTGGCGGCGACCGGCGCGACGCCGACGCTGATCGTCACCTTGAGGGGCCCGTCGGAGGTGTGGATCGGCTCGCGGTCGATCGCCTGCCGGAGCCGCTCGGCGACGATCGTGGTCGCGTTGTCGACGTCGGTCTCGGGCAGGACCATCGCGAACTCCTCGCCGCCGTAGCGGCCGGCGATGTCGCTCTTGCGGAGGCAGGCGGCGAGGCGGCGGGCGATCGTGCCGATCACCTGGTCGCCGACCGAGTGGCCGTGGTTGTCGTTGATCGACTTGAAGTGATCGATGTCGATCATCAGCACGCTGAGCGGGTGGGCGTAGCGGCGGGCGCGATCGATCTCGTCCTCGCCGAGGCGGAAGAAGTGGCGGCGGTTGTAGAGGCCGGTGAGCGCGTCGATCGTCGCCAGCTGCTGGACCTCGGCGAGGAGGCGCTTCTGGGTGTGCTGGGCCTCGAACTCGCGGCGCTCGATCCCCCGGCGGTGGTGCTGCGAGAGCGCGGTCACCAGCATCGTGGAGATCAGGAAGAACTGGTTGGTGAGGGTCGCCGCGAAGTCGCGGATCTCGAGGATCCCGAGGAGGAGCGGGCCCATGTAGAAGGCGTAGATCCCGAGGTTGAAGGCGACCGCCGTGCGCGCGCTCCAGGAGTAGAGGAGGCCGACGCAGAGGACCAGGAGGTCGATGCCGGCGTAGTAGGGCGACTCGTAGCCCTCGTGCATGAAGCAGAGGACGGCGATCGACCAGGCGACCAGGAGCGAGTAGCCGAGGGCGAAGGCGTCGACCCGCTTCTCGAAGATCGCCGGCGCGCGGGCGGCGAGGCCGAGGAGGACCACGCCGACGGCCGCGCAGGCGATCCGGATCCAGAGGGTGAGCCAGACGTCCTCGGGGATCACGAACCAGTCGAGCGCCCAGAAGCCGGGGACCATCACCGTCCCGAGCCAGAGCTCGATCCGCAGCGCCGACGCGTGCCGGGGCGCGAGGCTGGCCTCGAATTCGGCGTCCGGGATCGGGGCGGAGAGGGCGAGGGTCATGCGTTCATGGGGTCATGCGGGCTTGCGCAGGAGCAGGAAGTCGTAGGCCGCCGACGCCTCGCGGCGGAGCTCCGCCTCGGCGGGGCCGGCCTCGGGCGCGAAGCGGCGGATCGCCGCCCGGTCGCGGTAGATCAGGGTCCAGTCGAGGACGAACTCGCCGAGCCAGAAGTGATCGTTGGGGGCGAGGGCGTTGCCGATCGCCAGGAGCCCGCCGGGCCGCAGGCGCTCGTAGAGGGCGGCGGTCAGGGCCTGGGCGCGGCGCTCGCTGAGGTAGTCGAAGAGGCCGACGCAGTAGATCAGATCCTGGGGCTCGCCGCGGATCGCCAGCGGGTCGCGGATCAGCTGCTCGAACGAGAGGTAGAGGCAGTGGGCCGAGCAGGCGGCCTCACGCGCGGCGATCCCCCGGAGGACGTCGTGGTAGGCGGCGCTCAGCGCCTTCTCCTCCTGGTCGATGAGCGTCCAGTGGATCCCGCGGAGGGGCTCGGGGCTCTCGGCGAGGAGCTCGACGACCTCGCGGGCCGGGCCGCAGCCGAGGCTCATGATCCGGAGCGGCTCGCCGGCCCGCCGGCTCCGGGCGTGCTCGGCGAGCGTCAGCTCCTTGACCAGATCCTTGCGGGTGCGGACGCCCGCCGCCAGCGGCTCCTCGCAGGCGAGCTTGTGGAAGACCTTGCCGAACGCGGTCGTCCCCTCGAGGTCGTCCCTGTAGATGTGGTTCATCACCTGGAAGTCGCCGGCGTAGCCCAGCGGCTTTGAGTATGCCCGCGAGATGACCGGCGCGGCGAGGAGCATCGGCGTAAGGAGTGTCTCGGTCATCGCCTTGGCGGCGAGGATCGCCGGGCGATCGCCGAGGATCGGCCGGCAGGCGGCCGCGGCCGCGAAGCGCACCTCATCCCACCGCGGGCGGATCGCCGCGATCGCCCGGCGGGCGAGGTCGCCGCGCGCGCTGTGGGCGTCGTCGGCGATCCGCGCCTCGTGGTAGCCGAGCGAGCGCTGGTAAAAGGCGACGAAGTGGACCGCCCGGGCGAGCGCCTCGCGGTAGGCCTCCGGCACCCGCGCGAAGATCCGCTCGGGCCCCTCGGCGAGATCGCGGGCGAGGGACTCCTCCTCGTCGAGGCGCTGCATCTCGTGGAGATCGAGGAAGCCGCCGATGAGCTGGAGGCCGACCCGACGCTTGCCGTAGACCCGCTCCTCGCGGGCGACCCGGGCGCGGCCATGGAACGCGCTGGTCGCGTGGACGCGGATGTCCACATCGAGGACGTCATCCACCTGCCAGCGCGGCGCCTGGGCCGGGGCGATGAACGAGACCCCGCCCATCGCCATGTCGTAGAGCGTGAAGCTGACGCCGTCGATCACGATCGACGCCGCGTTCTCACGGACCAGCTCGCGCGCCAGCTGCCGCCGCGCCCGAAACGCGATCGCCTGCCCAAACCCCCCGAGCAACTCCTCATAGCTCCGCATGCCAGATCCCCCCCAACGGACGCGTTTCTGCCAGCGTCGACTATACCCCCGCGATCTCCTGTCGGTGTCGCGCAGCGGCGGCGCGGCCCCGCCCCGCGCTCGCCTTCGGCTGCGGACACGCGCGGGCGCAAGCGGCCTTCGGCGGCGAGCGACGAGCGTCCCACGATGGGCGACCATGGGGGATTTCAGGGTGTCCGTTGGGACATGTAGGGGGGATTCGCATGGGGGGACGCTCCCCCTGATCAGCCCCTGATCAGCCCTTGATCCGCGCGCGCGGCCGGGGCCGCGGGGCGCGGCCGCGCGATCTACCGGGGAGTCGCGGCGGAGGGGGCGCGTCGACGCGCGCGCGGCCGGTGGGGCAGACGCCCGCGTCGTCTCGTGGTCGCGGCGGAGCGCGGGCATCCCCCCGCGGGGGCGCGCGCTCCTCCGCGTGAAGATGCGCGGCGCTCGGCGTCGATCCGCGATAGCGTCCGGCGCATGGGTGCGCGCCGCGTCGCAGATCTCCTCGGGCCCGGGCTCGTCGTCCTCGCGTGGATCGGCGCGCCCGGGTGCGGCTCCGGTGGGCGCGTCGACACCGGCTCCAGCGGGGTGACGAGCGGCGGCGAGACGGGGACGGGCGGCGGCTCCTCGGGGGGAGGCGCGAGCTCGTCGACGACCGGAGCGACGGGCGCGGACGCGAGCGAGAGCGGCGACGCGGGATCGAGCGGCGACACGAGCGGCGTCGCAGTCGGCCCCCCCTACGTCGAGCTCACCCTCCTCGCCAGCCAGAGCGATCCGGCGCTCGGCGCTGGCCAGGGCGTCGAGCTCCGCGACGGCCGGATCTACGCCTACGGCGATCGTCAGGGGACCGGCGTGATCCGGGAGTACGAGGTGATCGCCGGCGATCCGCCGGCGCTCGAGTTCAGCGGCCTCGAGGTCGTCCTGCGGCGCGACGGCGTCGATCTGATCCCACACCCGACCGGCCTCACCTGGGGCCCGGAGGGGACCTTCCTCGGCAACACGGTCGCCGGCGTCGGGACCATCTTCGTGATCGACTGGCCGCAGATGCTCGCCGACGGCGATCTCGACGTGGCCGTCCTCGCCGAGGTGAGTGACGACGTGCTGAGCGGCGGCACCCGGCCGGAGCGGGTCCGCGTCGGCGAGGTGTGGCGCCTGGCCTCGGCCGGCTACCTCGACGCCGACGCCGGCAACACCCTCCGCCTCTTCGACGCGGCCGCCCTGGTCGGCGCCGGGTCGACCGCCGAGCCCGGGGTCCTCGTCGCCACCGCGCCGATCGGCCCGTGGGTCCAAAACCTCGCCTACTTCGAGTCGCTCGATCTCCTGGTGGCCGCGCAGAACCTGTCCTATGGGTCTGGTTGGCGGATCAGCGTCGCGCCGCTCGACGCCGAGGGGGCGCTCGGCGAGGTCCAGGTGATCGAGGCGGGCCTGCCGGGGGGCGAGCTCGAGGGGATCCATCCGCTCGGCGACGGCGTCCACGCGGTCCTGATCACCAGCGGCAAGGTCGATAACCTCTGGATCGCCGCCCTCGAGCCGCTCGCGCCCTAGGAGGCCGGGCCGCTGGCGAGCGAGGCGGCGAGGTAGGCCTCGAGGGCGACCCGGGCCTCGCGGAGGGTCGCGGCTCGCTGCCTGGGCGGGCCGGCGAGCGCGAGCGAGGTCAGGGAGGAGAGCATGTGGACGGCGACCCGGGCGATCGCCCGGCGGCGAGCCGGCGTGAGGTGGGGCGCGAAGGCGGCGAGGCGACCGGCGATGAGCGCCGTGAACTCGGTCCCCCAGGCCTCGCCGGCCTCGCGGAGCGCCGGCGTCGTCTGGCTCTCGAGCCAGAGGACGCGGTAGCCCGGCTCCCGGCGGTAGAAGGCGACGAAGGCGTCGAAGCAGCGCGACGCGAGCTCGGGCCACGCGGTGTCGCCGTCGCCGTCGCCGTCGCCGCCCGGGCCGAGGGCGCGCTCGACGACCGCCTGGAGGCGCCCGCGGTAGCCCTCCAGGAGCGCCCGCAGGAGCGCGTCGCGGTTGGGGAAGTACTCGTAGACCGTGCCGATCGCCGCGCCGGCCTCGCGGGCGATCGCCGCGGTCGTCGTCGCCTCGGCGCCGACGCGATCGAGGAGGCGGCCGGCGACCTCCAGGAGCTCGTCGCGGCGCCGGGCCGAGCGCGCCTGCTTCGGGACCCGGCGCGCCCGCGCCCCGGCCGGCGCCGCGGGGCTTGACGAAGTTGAGGGTTTCTTCGACATTTTGTTGAGTGTCCTCTCAACTTCTAGCGGGCCTCGGCGCCGGCGGGCAAGCCCCTCCGGTCGCCCGCGAGCGCCGCCCCGCCGCCCGGGCGCTCGTCCTCGTCGCGCTCGCCCTCCTCGGCGCGATCCCCTTCGTGCGGGCGCCGCAGCCCGACCTGCTGGCCGCCCCCGCGACCCACGGCCTCCTCCTGGCCGGCCTCGCGGCGACCTCGGCGATCGCGCTCGCCCGCGGCCTCTGGGGCGCCGCCCAGGTCGCCGTGCTGGCGACGCTCTACCTCGGCGCCTACCTCCTGCCGGTCGTCGGCGCCGCCTGGCCGCTGCCGCTGCCGGTGATCGTCGGCGCCCACCTCCTGTGGATCGCGGCCCTCCCCGGCGCCCGACCAAGCGCCACCTTCCTGCGCCGCGGCGCCGTCGATCGCCCGACCTGGGGGCTCATCGTCGCCTTCAGCGCGGCCGCGACGATCGCCCTGATCACCTGGCGCGCGACCACCGACGCCGACCTCTCCCGCTACCGCGACTTCGTCCCGGCGGGCCTCCCCGCCTGGCTCCTCTTCGCCGGCATCCTCCCCTACGCCGCCCTCAACGCCGCCTTCGAGGAGTACGTGTGGCGCGGGGTCCTCTGGGAGGGGGTCGAGGGCGCCTTCGATCGCCGCGTGGCCCTCGCCCTGACCTCGATCTCCTTCGGCCTCGCCCACTACCGCGGCTTCCCCTCGGGGGCCGTCGGCGTCGGCCTGGCGCTGATCTACGGCCTGATGATGGGGCTGGTCCGGGCGCGCTCGGGCGGCCTCCTCGGCCCCTTCATCGCCCACGTCGTCGCCGACGTCGTGATCTTCACGCTGGTCGTGGCGATGATCCTCTGACGCGTCGCCGCGACCGAGCTAGGAGCGGCCGACCTGATCGCGGAGGCGCAGCGCCCAGGCGCCGAGATCGGCGATCGTCGACTCGAGGATCGCCGGCGTCGCCCGGGCCGCGAGCGCCTCGCGGAGGAGCTCCTTGGCCCGGCGGATCCGCGAGCGGACGGTCCCCTCCGGGAGCTCCAGGACGACCGCGATCTCGGCCGCCGGCATCTCCTCCCAGAAGTAGAGCTCGAGGACGATCTGATAGTCGACCGGGATCGCCTGGAGGGCGGCGTGGAGGAGGCGGAGCTGCTCGCGCTGGTCGGCGATCTGGCTCGGCGAGCCGGCGACGTCGGCGACCGAGGTCTCGAGCGCGTCGAAGTGGCGGCCGTCCCGGCAGAGCTCGCGGAGGCGGCGGTAGAGCATGTTGCGGGCGATCCCGAAGAGGTAGGGGCGGACCTCGACGTCGGCCGGCAGGCGATCGGCGCGCTCGACCAGCGCGAGGAAGGTCCGCTGGACCAGGTCGTCGACGCCGCCGCTCACCTTGCCGTGGAAGAAGCGGAAGATCGCGTCGAAGTGGCGGTGGAAGAGCTGGTTCCCCGCCCGGCGGTCGCCCGCGCTCCAGGCGGCCAGGAGCTCGCGATCGCCGCTCACCCGCGCATCCTATCAACGATCGAGGCGGCGCAGCGACGACCAGGGGAAGGTCTCCCAGAAGGGCGTCTTCACCCCGTCGTCGGCGGGGGCGACGATGAACCAGGGGCCGGCGGGGCCGGGCCGGAGGACGTGGAAGCTCTGGGCCGGCATGAAACCCTGGCCGAGGAGGAGGGCGACGCGGCCGTCCTCCGCGCGGGCGACGTCGAGGATCAGGACCGCATGCCCCGGTCCGCCGGGGAGGACGAAGAAGTCGCCGGGGCGGAGATCGGCGCGGGTGATCTTCGCCGCCTGCTGGGCGAGCGAGCCGGTGTTGGCCCAGGCGAAGACGCCGTCGAGGTAGGCGCGGAGGGCCGCGTGCGAGGGGAGGCGGGCGCTCCCCTTCGCCTTCCAGACGATCTGCTTGCCCTCGAGGACGATCCGCTCGCCGTTGAGGTAGCGGCGGAAGGGGAGGTCGACGCCCGAGGCCGAGCGGTAGGCGTGGTCGTGGTGCCCCTGGCTGAGCCACCACTCGGCGTGGAGGCGGATGATCGAGTCGGCGCACTGCTGGAGGTCGCGGGCGCCGACGTCGATCGCGGCGACGGCCGCGAGGTTGGAGTGGTCCGGGCGGAGGATCGTCCCGCCGGCGTAGCTGGTCACCGGGGTGCCCTCGGCGGCCAGCGGCAGGGTGCGGAGGAAGGCGCCGAAGGAGCCCGGGGCGACCTCGACCCGCGCGAAGCCGGCCGGCGCCGGGAAGCGGCGGTCGAGGGTCGTCGCCGGCATCGGCATCGCCTCGTCGTGATCGCTGAGCCAGGGGTAGGCGGCGAGGACGGTGAGGTCGAGGGCGTCCTTGGAAGCTGTCTCTTGGGACTTCTGCGTCGGGGCGTCGGCGGCGACGGGGTCGGCGGGCTCGTCCTCGTCGCTCGCTGGCGGGGCCGGGGCCGGGTCCGGGGCCGGCGCGGTCGCGGCCCGGGGCGCGGGGGTCGCGACCTCGGCGCTCGACGGCCCGGGATCGCAGGCGGCGGGGGCGAGGAGGGCGGTGACGAGGAGGGCGCGGGCGAGCATCGGCGTCGGAGCCACGACGCAGGATACCCCCCGGGGGATTCCCGTCGCGGGTCGATGACGCGCGCGCGCCGGTCGTCGTACGATGCGGCCGTGCGCTTCGCCCACGCCCTGGTCGTCCGCTTCCGCCCCGGCGATGACACCCGGGCGCTCGGCGGCGCCGTGACCCAGGCGCTCTGCGGACACTGGGACCATGAGGGCCCCTGCCGGTGGCCGCATCGGACCGCCGCGAGCCTCCAGGGGGATGGATCGGTGCGCGCCCGCGTGGCCTTTGAGTGCGAGCCCGCGGACGAGGCCGAGGTCCGCCGGCGGATCGTCGACGCCGCGCTTCGCGGCTGGCTCGACGGGCCCGAGGGGCGCAGCGAGTGGATCGTCGAGCGCGAGGGCGCGGCGGACCCGGATGCTACGACCTCGGATCGGTGAGCGCCCACGCGGGGCGCCTCAGGGCGCGACCTCGGGGTGCGCGTCGAGCCAGCCCCGAAGATCATCGCCGCGGCGTCCGAGCGAGACGCGGCGGCGCTCGGCCTCGGCGAGCCCGTCGACGACCACCGCGCGCGCGCGCGCGCGCTCGCCGGGCTCGGCCCAGAGCATGTCGGCGTAGTCGAGGAGCACGTCGACGAGGTGCCCGGTCTCGCCGCCGACCTCGCGGTGGACCACGAGCGCGGCGACGAGGTGCTCCTCGGCCGCGCGCCGGTCCCCCTGGGCGAGGGCGACGCGGGCGGCGATCCGGTGGAGGGGGAGGAGGACCGGGTTGCCGGCCTCGCCGAAGCCGGCGGCGAGCTCGAGCGCGCGCGCGCTCGCGGCCGCGGCCCCGTCGACGTCGCCGCGGCCGAGCGCGACGGTCGCCTTGAGGCCGAGGGTCTCGGCGAGGCTCGGCGCGTCGGCGCCGTAGCTCGCCTCCTTGATCGCCAGCGCCTGGTCGATGTGGGGCGCGGCCTCCTCGAGGCGGCCGAGGTGGATCAGCGTCGCGGCGATGTTGTTGTGGGAGTTCGCGGTCGACGGGTGATCGGGGCCGAGGGTCCGCGTCTTGATCGCCAGCGCCCGCTCGTGCTGCATGAGCGCCTCCTCGGGCGCGCCGAGCGAGTCGAAGAGGGCGCCGAGGTTGTTGACGGCGACGGCGACGTGGGGGTGGTCCGCGCCGAGCTCGCGGGTGAGGGTCCGGATCGCCGCCTCGAGGTTGGTCTGGGCGGCCTCGAGGCGGCCGAGGTCGGCGAGGGTCGCCGAGTAGTTGAGCTGGATCGCCGCGGCCTCGAGGGAGTCGGCGCCGTAGCTCGACTCCGCCAGGGTGAGCGCCGCCCCCTGGCGCTCGAGGCCCTCCTCGAGGTCGCCGCTCTGGGCGAGGACCAGCCCCTCGCGGTCGAGGCGGCGGGCGTCGAGGCGATCGCGCGCGCGCCCGCGGAGGCGGGCGCTGGTCGCCCCGGCGAGGCGGGCCCAGCGGAGCGCCTCCTCGCTGCGGGCGCCGCGGACCCCGACCGTGTAGATCAGATCGATCATCGCCTCGGCCGCGAGCTCGTCCTCGCGGGCGGCGGTCGCCTCGACGACCGCGTCGACCAGCGCGCCCTCGGCCTCGCGGGGCTCGCCGCCGCGGTCGACGAGCTGCCCGCGGAGGAGCGCGACCTGGGCGCGCACCGGCGGGTACTCGATCGCCGCGGCCCGCTCCAGGAGCGCGGGCAGGAGCGCCTCGGCCTCGCGGATCCGGCCGGCGTTGACGTGGGCGCGGAGGGTCGCCGCCCGGGCCCGGACCTCGTCGACGAGGCGGCGCTGGGCGAGGTCAGCGGGCGGCCTCGTGCGGCTGCGGAGGGCGTCGGCGTCGGCGCAGCGGTCGAGGGGCGGGAGGGCGGCGACCGCCATCCGGGCGCGGCCGATCACGGTCGCGTCGGCGGCCGCGAGGACCTCGGTGAGCGCGCCGAGCTCGAGGAGCTGGTCGTTCAGACAGGCGATCCGGAGATCCATGAGCTCGGCCGACTGCTCGCTCCGGAGCTGGGTCGCCTCGCAGGCGTCGCGGCGCATCGTCACCCAGGCGTCGGCGTGGGCCGCGAGGTCCTCGCGGGTCGCCGCCCAGGTCGCGTCGGCGTAGGCGACCCCGCTGGCGGCGAAGGCCGCGGCGATCGCCGCCTCGCGCTCGGGGTCCCAGATCCCCGCGAGCTGGGCCTCGGCGCCCTGGCAGGGTGAGGCCTGGGGCGCCCGCATGCCCGCCCAGGCCGCGCCGGCGCCGAGGAGGACGAGGCCGCCGGCGAGCGCGAGCCAGCGCCGCTGCTGGCGGCGGCCGAGCCCGCGTCGGAGCGCGCCCAGGAGCTCGCGCATCGACTGGAAGCGATCGTCGGGGCTCGGCCGGAGGCCGCGGACGAGGATCGCGTGCAGCCACTTCGGGACCGCCCGATCGGCCGGCGGCGGCCGGAGCTGGCCGCGGGTGAGGGCGTAGACCATCTGCAGGCGGCCCTCGGCCTGGAAGGGGTGCTGGCGGTAGAGCCCCTCCCAGAGGGCGATGGCGAAGGCGAAGATGTCGGAGCGGGCGTCGACGGTCGCGCCGAGGTGGTGCTCCGGCGCCATGTAGGCCGGCGTGCCGACGATCGCCCCGTCGAGGGTGAGCGCCGACTCGGTGTCATGGAGCTCGCCGAGGCCGGCGTCGCGGAGGAGCGACGACGACGAGAGCGACGAGGGGAGCGACGCGAGCTCGCTCGAGCGGCGGAGGCGGCCGCTCGATCCCTCGCCCTCGGCCTCGTCGGTCGCCTGCGCGAGGCCGAAGTCGAGGACCCGCACCCGGCCGTCGTCGCCGACGAGGACGTTGTCGGGCTTGAAGTCGCGGTGGACGAGGCCGGCCTCGTGGGCGGCGGCGAGGCCCTCGCCGGCCTGGATGAAGACCTCGACGATCGCCCGCCAGGGGCGCTCGCTCGCCAGCCAGCGCCGCAGCGTCGCGCCCTCGACCAGCTCCATGGCGATGAAGACCTGGCCGTCGACGAGGCCGACGTCGTGGACGGTGATCACCCCGGGGTGCGAGAGGCGGGCCATCGCCTTGGCCTCGCGGAGGAGGCGGACCGGGCCGACCGATCCCTTGCCGCGCTCCTGGAGGAGCTTGATCGCCACCTTGCGGTCGAGCTCGGGATCGTAGGCGGCGTAGACCACCCCCATGCCGCCGACGCCGAGGCGCTCGAGGACGATGTAGCGGCCGAGCGCGGAGCCGCGGGGTCGCTCGGGGACCTCCGCGGCCGGGGCCGGCGGATCGTCGGTCAGCGGCCCGGTGGCCATCACGGTCGGGGCGGTCGCCTCGTCACGGCCCTGCGGCTCGTCGCCCTCCGCCGACATTCGATCATCATAGCCAAGGGCGGCGCAGGTGCGGGGATCTCGGGGTCCCTGGGGGCCTCCGGGCGGGCCGGGGGGCGCCTGGCCTCGAGAGGGGCCTCGGGAGGCCTCAAGGGCATATCCGCGCCTGAGGATTAGGTGTTTCTACCTCTTTGCCACTGGTGGAGACCCGGGTCTTCGATGCATGATTCTCTACATGTCCTACATGCGCTCCGTGCTTCCCCTTGTTTCGCTCCCCCTCCTCGCCTGCCTGGGCGTCGCCTGCAACGGCGATGACGGGGGCACCGCGACCGACTCGGCGACCTCGACCGGGACCGCGACGGCCGGGTCCGCGAGCGCGACCACCAGCGGCTCGGCGAGCGGGACGATGAGCGCCTCCGGCACCGACAGCGAGAGCAACAGCGGCTCCGGCACCGACTCGGCGGGGACGACCTCGACCACCGGCTCGACGAGCATGAGCTCCGAGTCGGACTCGTCGGCGTCGACCTCGACGTCGACGTCGGGGAGCACGACCGCGGTCGACACCGACGCCACCTCGTCGACGACCGCGCCCGCCGGCTTCTGCGGCGACGGCGTCGTCGATCCCGGCGAGGAGTGCGACGACGGCAACAACGCCAACGGCGACGGCTGCCAGAGCAACTGCACCTTGCCCTGCACCCCCGGCGGCGGCGGGATGATGGGCGACATCGAGAAGAGCTTCCTCTGGGTCGCCAACACCAACGAGGGCTCGATCTCGAAGATCGACACCCAGGCGGTGAAGGAGCTCGCCCGCTACCGCTCGGGGCCGAGCGGCGGGACCGAGAGCCCGTCGCGGACCGCGGTCAGCATCGACGGCCGCTTCGTCGTCGTCAACAACCGCGGCACCGGCCGGGTGACGGCGATCGCCGCCAACGTCGAGGACTGCAAGGACGCCAACAACGACGGGATGATCACGACCTCGCAGAACCTCGGCGACCTCCTCGCCTGGGGCGCGGACGAGTGCGTGGTCTGGTCGGTCGTCCTGCCGATCCAGGGGTCGATCGGCTCGGGCCCGCGCGGCGTCTCCTGGGTCCCCGGCGACTGGAACGACGACCCCGACGTCTGCGCCTTCGAGAACCCGAAGGTGTGGGTCGGCTACCTCCCCAACCAGGCCCAGACCGCCCACATGGTCCGCCTCAACGGCGCGACCGGGGCCGTCGAGGAGACCGTCTCGATCGGCAGCTGGCTCCTCGGCTGGAACAACTACGGGCCCTACGGCGCGGCGATCGACAAGGAGGCGAACGTGTGGTTCACCGGCCTCCGCGGCGAGGTCTTCCGGATCAACGCCTCCGAGAATCCGATCACCTTCGACCGCTGGGCGCCGCCGCAGAACCTCCAGTTCTACGGGATGACCGTCGACCCCGAGGGCGATCCCTGGTTCGGCGGCTGCTCGGGCCCGGTCTCGACCTTCAACCCGGAGACCCAGCAGTTCACGGCGGTCGCCGGCACCCAGGCCTGCTACCGCGGGCTCGCGGCCGACCAGGACGGCAACGTCTGGGTCGCCTCCAACGGCCCCTGCGGCGTCGTCCAGATCGACTACAAGACCAACACGCTGATCAAGTTCCACCAGCCGGCGCAGTGCTCGACGCCGGTCGGCGTCAGCGTCGACATCGAGGGCTACGTGTGGGTCGTCGATCAGGCGGGCTGGGCCTGGAAGATCGATCCGCAGAACCCCGACGTCGCCAACTGGATCAACCTGCCGGTCGCCGGCAACCACTACACCTACTCCGACATGACCGGCGGTCAGGCGAAGAGCGTGATCCTCCCGCAGTAGCGGCGCGCCCCTGCGGTCGCGGACGGGGGGCCCTGCGGGGCCCCTCGTCGCGAGCGGAGCGCGTCGCTCAGCGCTCGAGGCCGTGATCGACCTCGGCGACGAGCGCGGCCGCGCGGTCGCGGACCATCGCGGCGGCCTGCGGCGCCCAGGCGAGGATCGCCGCGGCCCCGGCGTCGTCGACCGCCAGGCGGCGGTAGCGGCCGAGGATCACCGGCAGGCGCTCGCCGACGAAGGCTGGGTCGCGGTAGCGCGGGGGGAGGGCGGCGGCCCGCAGGCGCGCGAGGAGCTCGCGCCAGCGCGCGTCGCCGTCGGCCTGCCGCCAGCGGGGGGCCGGCGCGGCGAGGGCGAGGGCGTCGTCGACGATCGGCGGCGATCCGAGCTGGTCGAAGAGCCAGCCGTCGAGGAGCATCTCGACGCCGACGTGGGCGGCCGCGATCGCCGAGTAGTGGGCGATCCCGGCGTCCTCGAGCGCGCCGCCGAGGGCGCCCTGGAGCGCGAGGAAGGTCGGCGCGCGGTGGAAGACGTCGTCGGTGCGGTGGTGGAGGGCGACGCCGGCGGCGAGCTCGGGGTCGTCGACGCCGGCGCTCCGCAGCCGCGCCATCCCGCAGAGATCGGGGAGCATCGCCCCGAGCACCCGCGCGGGTGAGGTCGGGCCGCGGGCGGCGATGAGCGCGTGACCGAAGAAATTCACCGCGGGACGAGGATGACACACGCGGCTGCTCGCGCCTCGCGCCTCGCGGCCGCGCCCTCGCCGGCTGGTCGCTCGGAGCCCCCACCCGGGTATACTCAGGGGCCCGTCGCCGTGAAGCTCCCCTCGACGAAAGCCGCGCTCCTCGCGCTGGTGGTCGCTGCCGCGGCGCCGCTGGGCTGCCTGCGGCCGAGCGAGCTCCAGGTGAGCCGCTTCGTCGACGACGCTGACGAGGAGGCGCTGCGCCCCCGCTTCGTCGGCATCCGGGTGATCCCGGCGGAGGAGGGGCCGCCGACCCCGGGCGAGCGCCTCGAGGCCCGCCTCGGCGCCTTCGCGGCCGCGGTCGAGGACTACATCGAGCGCTACGAGCCGGCGCTGCCGCCGATCGACTTCGATCGGAGCGGCCTCTCGGCGGCGCTCTCGCGGACGATCGAGCGCCTCGAGGACGAGGCGATGGTGTCGATCCACGTCCGCGACCTGGCGAGCAACGAGACGATCTTCGACTACTACGGCGACACCCCGCTCAACCCGGCGAGCAACCTCAAGCTGGTGACCGCGTCGGCGGCGATCGATCTCCTCGGCTCCGACTACACCTTCGCCACCGAGATCCGGGCGAGCGACGACGCGCTCGTGCTGATCGGCGCCGGCGACCCCTCGCTCACCGCCGACGCGCTCGACCCGCTGATCGCCGAGATCGCCGACGAGGTGCGGGTCAGCGGCCTCGAGAAGATCATCGTCGATGACTCGGTCTTCTCGCAGCGCCGCTTCGGCCCGGGCTACCGCCGGGACGGCCCCGGCTACACCTACGAGGCGATCAGCGGCGCGCTCTCCCTCAACTTCAACAGCGTCGTCGTCACCGTCTACCCGGTCTCGGGATCGAGCCGGCCGGCGGTGCGGGTCGAGCCGCCGAGCACCCACGTCGTGATCGAGAACAACGCGCGGATCGGCGGCTCGACCTCGCGGATCGCGGTCGAGACCCGGGCCCAGGGCGACAAGACCGTGGTCTCGGTGAGCGGCCGGATGCCCGCGCGCTCGCGGCCGGTGTCGATCCGCCGCCGGGTCTACGATCCCTCGCGCTTCGCCGCCGGCGCGGTCGCCCAGCGCCTCGCCGACCTCACCGGGACCGAGCCGCTGCCGATCGAGATCGGCGAGGCGCCGGCGGACGCCGAGGTCCTGATCGTCCACCACTCGCCGCCGCTCATCGAGATCGCCGACGACCTCCTCGCCTACTCGAACAACTTCATGGCCGAGCAGCTGGTCCGCACCCTCGGCTACCGGATGACCGGCGAGCCCGGCGACTGGGAGAACGGCCTCGAGGTGCTCCGCGGCTACTGGTCGGCGCTCGGCAACGATCCCGACGCGCTGATCGTCGAGAACGCCTCCGGCCTCTCCGAGGTCGGCCGGGTGACCACCAGCGGCCTCGTCGACCTGATCGCGATGGCCGACCGCCTCCAGGGCGAGGGCCCCTCGCTGATCGACGCGCTGCCGGTCGCCGGCGTCGAGGGGACGATGAAGGCGCGCCTGCGCCTCTCGGGCAAGCGGGTGCGGGCGAAGACCGGCACCCTCGACGGGGTGAGCGGCCTCAGCGGGGTGATCACCGCCGAGGACGGGACCCCGCAGGTCGCCTTCTCGATTCTGATCAACGTCAAGAAGGAGGGCTCGCCGCTGGTCGCCAAGCGGCGGCGCGAGGCCGAGGACAAGATCGTCATGACCGTGCTCCGCTACCTCGACGAGTACGAGTCGCGCCGCGGCTTCTACTCCTTCGAGCCGCTCTGGGTCTACGCGACCGAACGCGAGGACGAGGAGGCGGCCGAGGAGCCCGAGGAGGGCGGCGAGGCGCCGGCGATCGAGGCGCCGACGATCGACGCGGAGGCCGGCGCCGGCGATAGCGAGGGGAGCGAGGGCGGCGAGGAGGCGGCGGGCGAGGCGGCGGGCGGCGGCGCCGAGGGGGAGAGCGCGAGCCTCGGGGCGATCGACGGTCGGGCGGCGGAGGTCGCCGGTGCGGCCGCGCCGGAGCCGGCAGCGGACGCGCCGGAGCCGGCGAAGACCCAGCCCTGAACCGACGTCTTCGCGCCTGCGGACCTGCCTACGTGGTCTCCTCGAGCAGCGAGAGCTCCATGTCCTGGCAGAGGATCCGGAACACGTCGTCGTAGGCACGCAAGACGAAGAAGCGGAGCTTCGGCGCCCCCTCGCGCGCGAACATCTCAGCCCATGGCGACGCGATCACCTCGTCGAATTGCGACACCGACGACGGCAGGTCCTCGTGGTGGGAGGCGTCGAGCTCGGTGACATGGATCAGCACGACGTCCACAAAGCGGACGCGGTAGCCGAGATAGACACCGCGCCGCTGGTTGGGCCTGAACGCGTGCCCGCCGATCTCGCCCTCGAGCACCAGGTGCGCAGGGCTCAGCGAGAGCGACGCCTCCCACAGGTAGATGGCGTCGCGGCAGTGGAGCGTCCCGAGCGGAGTCTCGACCGGGACCACCTGCTCGCTCGGGGCCCTCGTCAACGCCCACCCGGGGCCGCGGCCGGTGCTGCGTTCGGGGACGATCGGCCGGCGCGAAGGGGTCTCGGGCGCGGCGTCGTCGAGCTCGATCTCGTAGGTCTTGGCGACCAGATGAAACACGAATGCGTCGGTGATGATCGAGAAGTGCCGATGCTCCGGCGTGATGCACTCCGCGAGCGCAGCGACCCAATCCGAGTCGACGACCACGTCGAACGCCGACGCCGGCTCGATGAGCGCCTCTCGATCCCAGCGGTCTCGAGCGATGATGCGCTGGGCGAAGACCAGCGTGAAGCGCAGGCGAACCCCGCAGCGCTCGCCCGTCCGCCACGCGCAGACGAGGAGCAGCTCTCGCATCCCCCGCTCAAGGCGAACCTCGCGCAGATCGAGCGCGTCGAGATCGAGGATCGGACCCCGCGATGTCTCGATCGGCTGCGCCCGCGGAGCCACGTGGAAGCGTAGCGTCTCGCCTGCCCCGGGAGAAGCCGTCGCGCGAGATCTGCTTGAACATTGTATGCGCGCTCCGCTCTCCGTCGGCGCGGTCGGGCGCGTCAACCCATCGTGCAGTAGTCGACGAGGACGTAGGCCTCGTAGCCCATCGACTCCCAGGCCTTGACGATCGGCCCGTCGGCGCCCCAGCCCCCGCCCTCGTCGATGTAGAGGAGGAGCCCGTGGTTGGTCTCGGGTTGGTCGCGCCACTGGAGGATCCGGTCGCCGATCAACGTCGTGTTGGCCGGGCAGATCGACCAGTGCTCGTGGCTGTAGGAGCCGGCGGGGACCTCGGTCGCGCAGACGACCGTGGTGTCAGAGATCGGGCCCTCGCCCGGCCAGGCGAAGCCGTTGTTGCCGTCGTCGCGGATGTTGTAGCTGGTCCACTTGATGTCCCAGGGGTCCTTGAAGGCGCCGACCACCAGCTTGACCGGCTCCTGGACGACGTCGTGGATCCGGACGACGATCCGGGCGTTCACGAAGGCCTGGTTGCTCTGGGCGAGGGCCTCGAAGATCGCGTCGACGTCGACCTGGAGGGCGTACATCGCCGTGTACTCCGGGCCGAAGCGGAGGTCCATCCAGTCGAGCCAGTCGAAGGTCTTCTCGGCGCACTGGTACATCGGGTCGAGCTCGATCCCGCTGACCACGCAAGGCCCCTCGAGCTCGGTCTTGATGAAGTAGGTGTCGTCGGTGATCGGGAAGGTGAGGGGCTCGTCGCCGGGCTGGCAGGCGGGCGAGTCGGTCGTGGTCTCGGGCGCGGTGGTCGCGGGGTCGCTCGACGCGTCGGCGCTGGTCGAGGCGGCGCCGCTGGTCGACGCCGCCGCGCTGGTCGAGCTCAGGTCGCCGGTGGAGGTGTCGCCGGCGGGCGGCGTGTAGAAGATGTTCGGGACGCAGGCCGCGAGGGTGACGACGACGAGCGCCGGGGCGAGGCGGTGGTGCATGGCGACGACGGCCGCCGATGCTAGCACCGCGGCCGCGGAGTGAGACGCGTCCTTGCGCGGTCGGCGGTGAGGCCCTGCGCGAGAACGGACCGCGCGGCCCGGGCACCCGGCGATCAGCGGCGAGGCGGCGCCGCGTCGCCGACCAGGCGGAGCGGGTGGCTGTGCACCGGCAGCCGCTCGCGGGCGCACCCGGGCTCCTCGCGGCCGCAGCGGGCCCGCAGGCCGGGGCCGAAGTCGGCTGGCCGATGGGCCAGGTAGGCGTCGAGGGCGGCGTCGGCCTCCGGGCGCCCCTGCCCCTGGAGCGCGAGGCCCTGGAGGCGGAGGAGGTCGGCGTCGCGGGGGGCGAGCGCGAGCCCGCGGATCGCCGCCTCGAGGGCGCCGACGGGATCGCCGGCCGAGCCCCGCGCGAGCGCGAGGTCGCGCCAGGCCTGGGGGTCGCCGGGGAAGGCGTCGGCGACCCGTGCGAAGGGCTCGGCGGCGAGGGGCCAGCGCCAGACCGCGGCGAGGGCCTGGCCGCGGAGGACGTCGACCGCCGGCGCCGGGCCGCCGAGGGCGGCGACCTCGTCGGCGAGCGCGAGGGCGTCGTCGACCCGGCCCTGGCGGGCGGCGACCTCGCTGAGGGCGGCCTTGATCATCGCCTGCGCGGCCGGGTCGTCGCCGGCGGCCGCGAGCGCGGCCTCGAGCGCGAGGCGGGGGCGATCGAGGCGCTCCTGGACCTCGTGCGTGAGGCCGAGGCCGAGCTCGTAGAGGCGCTCCCAGGTCGGCCGCCCGCCGCCCTCGCGGGCGCCCTGGCCGACCTCGACGCTGGCGCTGGCGATCGTCGTCGCCGGCTGCGGGGCGCAGGGATCGACGGGGTCGCCGCTGCGGGCCCGCGCGACCCGGACGAAGGCGGCGCCCGGGCCCTTGCGGCCGGCCTCGCAGGTCGCGGCCGCGAGCGCGGGGGCGCGGGAGCGGTGGACCAGGCGGGCGTCGATCCGCAGCGGCCAGGCGGCCTCCGGGAGCTCCTCCGGGAGGTCGACGGCGTAGCGGACGACGATCGCGTCGCGGGGGGCGATCGTGTGGTCGTAGACGCCGACCCGGAGGTCCTCGACCTCGCGGGCGAGGCGGGTGCGGCCGTCGTCGCCGAGGACGCCCGCGCGGAGGACGTGGGGGTCGTCGCTGCGGGCGATCACCTGGCCGTCGGCGCCGACGAGCTCGACCTCGACGCGGGTGTCGTGGGAGTCGCGGGTGCCCCCGGGGAAGCGGTGGCCGACCTTGAGGTTGCGGACGACGACCTCGATCTCGAGGTGCTCGCCGGCGGCGACCGGCGCGGCGTCGGCCGGCATCGCCACCGCGTCGCCGTGGGCGATCGCGCCGACGTCGACGCTGGCGACCCCGGCGAGGAACTCGGCGACCCGGGACGCGGCCTCGCGGTCGCCGCGGATCGACGCCAGCCAGGTGTGGCCGCCGAGGAAGCGGTGGGAGGCGATCGTCCCCGCCTTCGCCGCCTTGTCGCCGAGCGTGGCTGGCTCTTTGGCCATGTGACAGTCGACGCAGTCGCGGGCCTCGATCGGCGCGTCGACCCGCCGCGGGTGGCCGGCGTGGGCCGACGCCTGCCAGGGGCCGAGGTCGTCGGTGCCCGGGAAGAAGGTCGGGTGGCCGCTGGCCTCGTCGAGGAAGGCGCGGTGGCAGGAGCCGCAGAGCTCGCCCGAGCGGAGCGGCGGGCGGGCGACGTCGCGGCGGTGGGCGGCGACGCTCGCCGGGTCGCCCTCGACCGGCAGCCGCGGGCTCGCGCTCGCCAGGTGGTAGGAGCCGTTGCCGTCGCCGCTCGCCTCGTCGATCCCGTGGCAGGTCAGGCAGGTGACGCCGGCGTGGGCCCGGCGATCGCCGGCGGCGATCGGCTTGTCCATCGCCCCGTCGACCAGGAGCGCGGGGTCGTGGCAGCCGGCGCAGAAGCGGCTGCGGGTCTCGCCGAGGGTCGCCCGGAAGCGATCGATCGAGGCCCGGTAGATCGGGTTGTTGAAGGAGGCCCAGTGGTGGGCGCTCGCCCGCCACTGGGCGGCGACGTCGGCGTGGCAGCCGGCGCAGGTGTCGACGTCGGCGAGGCGATCGCCGGTGACGTCGGCGGCGGCTCGGGTCAGCGCCGGCGCGAGGTGATCGCCGCCGCGGGGGAGGCGCGGGGCGGCGTCCGAGGTCGGCGGCGGGCCGGCGTCGGCCGGGGCCGCGGCGCCCTCGCCCTCGCCCTCGTCGTCGGCATCGGAGGTCGACACGTCGGCCGCCCCCGGCGGCTCGCCGGCCGCTCCGCCGACGCAGCCCGAGCCGAGGCCGAGCGCGCCGGCGAGGGCGAGGGCGAGGCAGGCGAGGCGGCGCGACGAGGAGAGCATCGGGGCTCCCCGCAGGGTGCCGGCCCCGGCCTGCGCGCGTCAATCATCGAGCGCTTGGGCGGGAGGTCGAGCGGCGGGCCAGGAGGGCCCCTGCGCGGCCGTGATCGCCGAGCACGGGGCTCGTCGTCGGGCTGCGATGGCCGAGGCGCTCCTGGCCGCGCTATGATGCGTCGCCTTGCGGTGGGTCGTGCTCATCGGTCACGTGTTGATCCTGAGCGCTTGTCGGCCCTCGCCGGCCCCTCCGCCCGAGGCCGCAGGAGGGCCCGCGAGCGAGCCCGAGGCCGGAGACGCTCGGGCGCCGACGCCGACGCCGACGCCGGTCGCCGACTCCCCTCCAGCGACCTTCGCGTGGCGACACGAGTCCGCGCTCGATCCGGGAGCCGGCCGCTTCGCGCTCGTCGCGGGCGGCGCGACGCTGCGCGTCCGCCCGAGCGTCCGCGCCCGCGGCCTGGTCTACGACGGTCTCCACGCCCTCCTCGTCGAGGTCATCGACCGGCGGGGAGAATTCATCGAGGTCCGCCTCGACTGGCCCGAGCGACCGAGCGCCCACCACTGCGCCGGAGCGCGGAGCGGCGCCGGCCTCGGGATCCGGCTCTTCGTCGCCGAGGCCGAGCTCGCTGACGTCACGACGCGCCCCAGCACGGTCGACTTCGGCGACGGCGGCGGCATTAACGTCGCGTCGGGGGTGATCGTCGCGCGCGAGGCCGACGGGCGCATGAAGCTGATCACCAACGAGCCGACGAGCCCCCAGATCGTCACGTCGGACCACTTCGTCGCCACCGTCGCCCCGCTCCCGCTCGAGCTCGGGAAGCTCTACGTGCCGACGCTCGCCGCGAGCCTCCCTTCCCCGCTGCCGCGGGAGGCCGCCGGGCTCCTCCGCTACGCCGGCATGTCGCTGCGATTCGCGACCGGGTTCGCCGGCGACCACGTCTACGCGGAGGGCCCATCGGGGGCGCTCGCGGTCGGCTCCGCGTGCCTCCAGGTCGCCGGCGAGTACGTCGCCCAGACCCCCGAGGACACCTGGCGTCGTCCGAATGGGGGGATGGGCTGCGCGCCGCCGATCCCCTACGCCCCCGCGTGGGACCTGCGTGTCGGGGCGAGGTTGACCTGGCCGGAGGGCGGCGACGCGGGGGAGGTCCTCCACGCCGCGACGGTCTCGGGGAAGCTCCATCGACGGGGCTCACGGCGTTGCTTCGGGCTGATCCTCGGCTGCGGCGAGCGCTCCTCCGTCCAGGTCTGCGCGGACGCGGACGCGATCACGGAGGGCAAGGCGCTCGACCTCGGCTCGACCGGTCCGGTCACTCACCGAGGGCTCGATCACTCCCCGAGCGACCCGCCCTGAACGTCGCAGCCCGTGCTCGCCCGGCACGACCTCGCCTCACCGCCTGGCCAGCGGTGAGGTTGCGCGGGCCGAGGCGCCCTACGACGCCCGCCGGCGGCGGAGCCAGAGGCCGAGCCCGGCGGCGAGGCCGAGGAAGGCGAGCCCCCCGCCCGTCTCCCCGTCGACCGCGCAGCGGCTGCAGCCGCCCTGGACCGGCTTGGGATCCGGCGGCGGCGGGGTCAGGGGGCCGCGCGGGAGCGCTGGCGCGGCGGTCATCTCGAGCTCGGGGACGTCCTGGGCGATGAAGGTCGCGAGGTCGGCGCCGCGGGGGACGAAGGCGAGGTCGGTGGCGATCGCCGGCCCGCTCTCGCCCTGCCAGCCGGGCGGCGGCCCGCCCCAGATCCCGCGCTGCGGGTTCTCGCAGGCGATCGGCCCGGTCCACGGGTGGCGGATGATGTAGCGCGCCTGGAAGTTGTTGTCGCCGTAGGGTGAGGGGCGGGCGCCCTGCTCGATCCGGCCCTGCTCGTCCGTCGTCTCGCGGCCGCCGAGGATCGGCGGGGCTGCCTGAAAGACCAGGTCCTCGCCGAGGCTCTCGCGGCCGTAGCGGGCGTGGAGGCGGGTGAGCACGAACTCGCTCGGCATCTGCCAGGCGAGCTCGGAGGGGACGTTGCCGCCGCGGAGGGCCCCCTCGTAGGTCGGCAGGACGTCGGCGCCGAGGGTCGCGAGCTCGCCGGCGTTGAGCGGCTCCTGCGGGCAGGGGTCGCAGGAGCCGGCCGCCCAGGCGTACTCGGTGATCACCGCGCCGGGGTTGCGCTCGCTCACCCGGTCGAAGAGCGCGGCGTAGAATTGCCCGAAGCTCCGGCGGGTCGCGTCGCTCACCTCGAGGTTGGTCGGGATCGCCACGTTCGGGTAGTTGGCGACCTCGTAGCGCATGCCGCGGGCGAGGATGTGGACCAGGAGATCCTGGGTGCCGTGGGAGTTGATCAGGCCGAGGCGCACCGGCAGCGAGAAGGTCGGCGTGTCGTAGTGGAAGCGGAGCGGCGAGAGCATCGCCCGCCCGTCCTCGTAGTGGACCTTCTTGATGTTGACCTTGGCGACGAAGAACTTCATCCCGCTCTGGACGTAGGGGCGGAGCACCGGCTCGGCGCCCGGCGGGATCTTGTAGTGGTTGATCCGCAGCCAGGTGTCGAGGCCGGTCGAGTCCTTCGCCGACAGGACGACGATCTGGTACTCGCCGACCTCGAACTGGGCCTCGATCGTCACCCCGAGATCCCGCTCCTTGCGCTTGAAGCCGCCGGCGCCCTCGGCCGCGGCTGTCGGCATCGCCATCTCCATGTCCTCCTCGTACCTCGGCTGGTAGCAGGGATCCTGCTCCCAGTACTCGACCAGGCGGGGGGCGGCGAGGAGGTCGACGCGGTCGAAGATCCCGTGGGGGAGGGTCTTGACGTCCTTCTCCTGGAGGACGACCGGCACCGGCACGACCATCGCGAAGTCGGCGGGCGGGCCGTCGTAGTTGTTGGCCATCGAGAGGACGGTGCGGGTCCCGTCGCGCATGAGCACGACCACCGTCGCGTTGTTGTAGAGCTGGGTGTCGGCGCCGCTGACGTAGAAGCCGCAGAAGGCGTCGGCCGGGCGGGGGGCGGCGAGGGCGGTCAGGGCCGCGCAGGCGAGGGGGAGGGCGAGGTGGCGGAGCTTGGGCATGGTCGGCGCCTTTGGCAGCGCGGCGAGGATCGCCGATCCGGGCGGCGAGCACCACGGCGGCTCCGAGCAAATCCAGCGCGCGCGCAATCGCCTTGATAACGGCGTTCGCGGTCAAAAAACGCGACGGGGACGACCCCTCCGGGCCGCCCCCGCCGGGCGCTCGCGGGCGCGTGGGCTCAGGAGGCCGCGCCGCCGCTGCCGAGGAGGTGCTCGACGGCGGCCCGCTCCTCGCGGAGCTCGGCGTTGGTCGCGTCCATCCGCGCGCGCGAGAAGGCGTTGATCTCGAGGCCCTGGACGATCGAGTAGTCACCGCCCGCGCAGGTGCAGGGGTAGGAGTAGATCACGCCGGGCTCGATCCCGTAGGAGCCGTCGCTGGGGACCGCCATCGACACCCAGTCGCCCGCGGCGGTGCCGAGCGCCCAGTTGCGCATGTGGTCGATCGCCGCCGATGCGGCCGAGGCCGCCGACGAGGCGCCGCGGGCCGCGATGATCGCCGCGCCGCGCTTTTGGACCACCGGGATGAAGGTGTCGGTGTACCAGCTCTGGTCGATGAGATCGGTCGCCGCCTTGCCGCCGACGGTCGCGTGGTGGATGTCGGGGTACTGGGTCGACGAGTGGTTGCCCCAGATCAGCATCTTCTTGATGTCCGAGGGGAGGACGCCGGTCTTCTCGGCGAGCTGCGAGATCGCCCGGTTGTGATCGAGGCGGGTCATCGCGGTGAAGCAGCGCGGGTCGAGGTCGGGGGCGCTCTGCTGGGCGATCAGCGCGTTGGTGTTCGCCGGGTTGCCGACCACCAGGACCTTGACCGAGCGGCTCGCGTGGTCGCTCAGGGCCTTGCCCTGGGGTCCAAAGATCTTGCCGTTGGCGGCGAGGAGGTCGCTCCGCTCCATCCCCGGGCCGCGGGGGCGGGCGCCGACGAGGAGCGCGAAGTCGACGTCCTTGAAGGCGACGTTGGCGTCGTCGCTGGCGACGATCCCGTGCAGCGTCGGGAAGGCGCAGTCGTTGAGCTCCATGACCACGCCCTCGAGGGCCTTCATCGCCGGGGTGATCTCGAGGAGGTGGAGGATCACCGGCTGATCGGGGCCGAGCATGTCGCCGGCGGCGATGCGGAAGAGGAGGGCGTAGCCGATCTGGCCGGCGGCGCCGGTGACTGCGACTCGAACGGGGGCTTTCACGGGGGGGGCTCCTGGAGGGCGAGGGTTGGGCGTGGCGCGCCAGGGGGCGCGCGCCGGGAGTATAGGCGGGTCGCGGGCGCGCCTGCCGGGGAATCTCGGGACAGCCGCGGGGATCCGCGAGCTTTGCGCGATCTCCAGGGGCCTCGGCGGCGGCGCGGGGCCCCACCGCGCCTGCGCGCGCGCGGCCTCACGCGAGGGGGCGGGGGCGATCGCCCGTGCGGTCAGCGATAGGTCCGCGGGCGGTAGGCGATGAGCTGGCGCTCGAGCTCGGCGAGGGCCGCGATCGCCCGATCGATCGCCCGCTGGAGCGCGGCGAGCTCGTCGCTCGTCGGCGGGCGCTCGGCCTCGAGGCGCTCGGCGAGCTCGGCGAGCGCCGGTCTCGCGTCGGCGATGAGCGCCGCGAGGGGCGGGGTGAGGCCCGCCGAGGCGTCGAGCCAGGCGACCAGGGGATCGCGGAGCGCGGCCGCGGCCTGGAGGTGGCCCTCGTCGCTGAGGCGGCGCCAGAGCGGCCGGCGGCCGCCGGTGTCGACGTGGGCGTCGAGCCCGAGGAGGGCCTCACCCTTGGCCGCGACCGCCTCGAGCGCGCGCCGGAGGGCGACGCACTCGGCGTAGAGCTGGTTGCGGGCGGCCTCGGGATCGCCGCTGGCGAGCGCCGGCGTCCTGGCCCAGGGGAGGGCGCGCGGGGTCCGGGTCCGGCGGCGGCCGACGGTGCCGACGGCGAGGCCGAAGCCGAAGAGGATGAGGATCGCCGCGGCGATGGGGATCAGGACCGCCAAGCGGAGGGAGCGTAGCAGGCCCGGTGGCGGGGGCGCTCAGGCGCGACGGCGACGACGACGACGGCCGACGGTGATGAGCGCGAGGAGGGCGGCGAGCGACCCGGGGCCGCGCCGCTCGCCCTCGGTCGTCGCGCAGCCGCAGCCGGCGGCGGGGGTCGCCGGGGCCTCCGCGCCGGCGGCTGGCGGCGCGCCCTCGGCCGCGACCGGCGGTGATGCGTCGGCGGCGTCCTTGTCGACCGCCGCGGGGGCCTCGGCGGGCGCCGGGCTCGGAGCCTTGGCGTCACCCTCGGCGGCGAGCAAGGCCGCGCTCTCGGCGGTGATGAAGCTGGCGAGCGAGCCCCCGCGCGGGGCGGCGCTCAGGCGCCTGGCGACGACCGGCTCCTGGCTCCCATCCTGGCCCGCCGGGGGTCCGCCCCAGATCCCGCGCACCGGCTCCTGGCAGGCGATCGGCCCGGTCCAGGGGTGGCGGATCGCGTAGCGGCCCTGGAAGCTGTTGGTCGCGCTCGGCTGGGCGCCGCGCTCGAGCTCGGCGCGCTCGCCCCCGTCGCTGAAGGGCCGGATCTCGCGGCCGCCGACGATCGGATCGGCTGTCTTGAAGACCAGGTCCTCGCCGAGGGAGGAGGCGTCGTAGCGGGCGTGGAGGCGGGTGAGGACGAAGGCGCTGGGCCGCCCGCGCGAGCTGCCGATCGACCCGCTGAGGTCGAAGGGGATCGTCGCCTCGACGCTGGCGCCGCCCTTCGGCCTCGGGAAGCGCCAGCGCCGGGTCGCCTTGGCGATGCAGGCGGAGACCGCCGGGTCGCTGAGGGTCGAGGTCGCGACCTCGGCCCTGGTCACGTTGCCCTGGCCGTCGATCTTCGCGCTGATCTCGAGCCGGCCGGCGAGCTTGGGGTCCTTGCGGAGCCCCTGGTTGTAGCAGAAGCGGATCTCGTTGACGTGGGCGCGGGTGATCCGGCGGACGATGTCGCGATCGAGCGGGCCCTTGACCACCGGCGGGATCATCCGGACGTTCGGGATCGTCGCCACCGACGCGGTGCCGACGTCCTGACCGACGACGACGTCGCCGCCGAGCTCCATCAGCTCCTTCGCCGTGAGGGCGGCGTCGGGGCCCGGGCAGGGGTCGCAGGAGCTCGCCCCCCAGGCGTACTCGGTGACGACCGCCTTCGGGTGCTGCTCCAGTGTGTCGTCGAAGAGCGAGACGTAGAAGGCGCCGAATTGCTCGCGGACCGCGTCGGTGACGTCGAGGTTGGTCGGGATCGTCACGTTCGGGTAGTTGGCGACCTCGTAGCGCTGGTTCGGCGAGAGGATGTGGACCAGGAGATCCTGCTTGCCGCCGTCCGCGGGATCGGGCGCGTTGATCAGGCCGAGGCGGATCGGCAGCGCGAACTCGTCGCTCTCGTAGTGGAAGCGGAGCGGCGAGAGGCGGGCGCGGCCCTGGCCGTCGAACTTGACCTTCTTCGGGTTGACCTTGGCGACGAAGAACTTCATCCCCTGGGCGACGTAGGGGCGGAGGAGGGGCTCGGCGCCCGCGGGGATCTGGTACTTGTTGGCGCGGAGCCAGGCGTCGAGGCCGGTCGACTCGGTCGCCGAGAGGATCACGATCTCGTACTCGCCGACCGCGAACTCGGCCTCGACGACGACCGTCGGCGCGAGGCCGGAGCCGCGCCCGTAGCCCATCCCGGTCCCGCCGCCGCCGCCCTTGCCGATGAGGCCGGTGTTGCCGAGGCCGATCGTCCCCTCGGTCGGGCAGGGGTCCTGCTCCCAGTACTCGACGAGGCGCGGGGCCGCGAGCGCCTCGACCCGCTCGAAGAGCTCGGGGCGGAGCACCTTGACGTCGTCCTCCTTGAGGACGACCGGGACCGGGATCACCAGCGCGAAGCGCTCGGGCGGCCCCTGATAGTCGTTCTGCATCGAGAGCACGGTCCGCTTGCCCGCGCGCATCAGGACGACGACGGTCGCGTCGTTGAAGAGCTTGGCGTCGGCGCCGGCGACGTAGAAGCCGCAGAAGGCCGCGGCCGGGGAGGGCGTCAGGGCTGCCGCCGCGCCGACGGCGAGGGAGGCGGCGAGGGCGAGGGGAGCGGCGCGTCGGCGGCGGGACATGCCCGATGGTACCAGTCGCGCTCGGCTCCCCGGGCGAACGCATGGGCGCCTCCGCGCGGCGCCGGGCCGCGCCTTCGCGGCGTCGGCCGGGTGCCCTACAATTCGCGGGATGAGCGGTGGCGGCGGGGAGGAGCCGGCGAGCGGCGTCGCCAGGACGATCGACGTCGCGGCGATCGCCCGGACCCTCGCCGCGCCCTCGGGCGTCGCGCTCGCGGCGACCCAGGCGCAGAGAGGCGGCGCGAGCGGGCCCCCCGGAGGCGCCGAGGGATCGCTCGGCGCCGGTGAGCGCGTCGGTCGCTACGTGATCCTCGGGCGCCTCGGCGCCGGCGGGATGGGCGAGGTCTACGCGGCCCACGATCCCGAGCTCGATCGCAAGGTGGCGATCAAGCTCCTCCTCCCCCGCGGCGACGCCGAGAGCGAGGCGACCCACCGCCTCCTCCGCGAGGCCCAGGCGCTCGCCAAGCTCGCGCACCCCAACGTCGTGACCGTCTTCGACGTCGGCCAGCGCGGCGGGCGGGTCTTCCTGGCGATGGAGCTGGTCGAGGGGGTGAGCGTCCGCGCCTGGCTCGACGAGGCCGGCGGGCGGCGGCCCCGGGCGGCCGTGCTCGAGGTCTTCGCGCCCGCGGCCCGCGGCCTCGCGGCCCTCCACGCCGCCGGCCTGGTCCACCGCGACGTCAAGCCCGACAACCTGATGATCGGCGCCGACGGCCGGGTGCGGGTGATGGATCTCGGGCTCGCGCGGCGCGGCGGCGCGGCCGAGCCCGCCATCGACGAGGGCGCGGCCGCGGCGGCTCGGGCCGCCTTCGACGAAGCGGGCGCGCTCGATCGCAGCCGCGATCGCCTCTCGGCGCCGGTCACCGTCACCGGCTCGCTCCTCGGGACCCCGGCCTACATGGCCCCCGAGCAATTCGCCGGCGGCGTCGTCGATGCCCGCGCCGATCAATTCGCCCTCTGCGTCGCGCTCTACGAGGCGCTCTACGGCGTCCGACCCTTCGTCGGCGAGACCTTCGCAGGCCTGGCGATGGCGGTGATGAACGACGACCCGCGGCCGCCGAGCGCCCCGCGGGTGCCGGCCTGGCTCCGCCGCGCGCTCCTCCGCGGCCTCCGGCGCGATCCGGCGGCCCGTTGGCCGTCGATGGCGGCGCTCGCCGAGCTCCTCGACCGCGAGCCCCAGCGGCGACGACGGCGACGCCTCGGCCTCGGGATCGCGGCCCTGGCGATCGGCGGGGCGATCGGCGTCGGCGTCGTCGTCGGCGAGGAGGTCGACGAGGCGGCGCTCTGCGCCGGCGCCGACGAGGAGATCGCCGAGGTCTGGGGGGAGCCGCAGCGGCGGGCGGTCGCCGAGGCCTTCGCGGCGAGCGGGCTCCGCTTCGCCGAGGCGTCGGCGGCGGCGACGATCGCCGGCCTCGATCGCTACGCGGCCCAGTGGGTCGAGGCGAGCCGCGACGCCTGCCTCGACACCGAGGTCCGCGGCTTCTACACCGAGGAGATCCGCGAGGCCCGGGCCCGCTGCCTCGGCGATCGACGGCGCGCGCTCGCCAGCGCGGCCGAGGTCCTCGCCGACGCCGACGCCGAGGTCGTCGAGCGCGGCCTCGACATGGTCGCCGCGCTCCCGCACCTCGATCCCTGCGCCGACTCGAGCTACGTGCTCGCGGCCGTCGAGCCGCCGGAGGACGGCGCGACCGCGGTCGCGGTCGCCGACCTCCGGGTCCGCCTCGCGGTCGCCGAGCAGCTGGTGATCGCCGCGAAGTACGACGCCGCCTTCGAGGCGCTGGTGCGGATCGAGGGGGCGATCGACCGGACCGAGTACGCGCCGCTCCTCGCCGAGTACCTCGCGCTCCTCGGCGAGGTCCTGGTCCGCGCCGGCGATCCGAAGGAGGGCGTCGAGGTCTCGCGCGAGGGCTACACCCTGGCCGAGGCGCTGGGGATGGACGAGCTCTGCCGCGACGTCGCCACCCGCCTCGGCTTCGAGCACGGCTCCGAGCTCGGCGAGCCCGAGCGCGGCGATCTCTGGTTCGAGCTGGCGGGGGCGAAGCTGATCCGGGCGCCCGATCCGCTCGCCGAGGCCCGCCTCCTCCGCGAGCGCGCCTACCTCGACGTCGATCGCGGCGACTTCGACGCGGCGCTGGAGGAGGTCGAGCGGGCCCGCGCGATCTACGAGCGCCACCTCCCGCCCAATCACCCCTTCATGATCTCGACGCTCACCTACCTCGCCCACGTCGAGGAGCGGCGGCAGAACCTCGAGCGCTCGCTCGAGATCGGCGAGGACCTGGTCGCCCGCCAGCTCGAGGCCCGGGGCCCCGATCACCCGGCGCTCGGCAACACCCACTACACCGTCGGCGCGACCCTGGTGATGAGCGGGCGCTCGCGGGAGGCGCTCGCGCACTTCCAGGAGGCGGCGCGGATCTTCGGTGAGATCCGGGGCGACCACCCGATGCGGATCCAGAGCCTCGCCGCCTACGCGACCGCGGAGGCCCGCCTCGGCCGCTACGTCCCCGCCCGCGCCGAGCTCGAGCGGGCGCTCCAGCTCCAGCTCCAGGTGCACGGCCCCGATCACCAGCGCCTCGCGCCGACCTACATCCAGCGAGGGCTGATCGTGCTCCGCTTCGGCGAGCTCGCGGAGGCGGCCGCCAGCGACGAGGCGGCGGTGCGGATCCTCGAGGTGAAGTACGGCCCCGACCACCCGCACATCGCGGTCGCGCTCACCAACCTCGGCGCGGTGCGGATCATCCAGGGGCGCTACGCCGACGCCGAGGCCGCGCTCACGCGGGCGCTCGAGATCCGGCGGGCGAAGTTCGGCGAGGGGCATGCGGTCTCGCGGAACACCTGGCTCAACCTCGCCCGGACGGCGCGGGCCCGCGGGCTCCTCGGCCGCGCCCGCGAGCGCTACGCCCGGACCCTCGAGATCGTCGGCGAGGGCGACGCGGGCCTCGACGCCGAGCTCGCGCTGGTCGCCCTCGAGGCTGGCGATCGCCCGGAGGCGCGGGCCCGGGCCGCGTCGGCGCTCGCGCTCGCCGAGGCCGAGGCCGCGAAGGATCCGGTGGGGGGCCTCGGCCTCGCGCTGGTCGCCCTCCGGGTCGCGTCGCGGGTGGAGGCCGCGCGCGGCGACGCGGCGGCCGCGGAGGGGCACGAGGCGGAGCTCCGCCGCCGCCTCGCGGATCACCGCGGCGCCTCGCCGGCGAGCGAGCACGCCGAGCTCCTCGCCGAGCTCGCTGACACCCTCTGGTCGATGGGCGACCCGGCCTACGCCCACGCGCTCGCGCTCGCGGCCGAGGCCGTCTACGGCGACGCCGGCGACGACGCGGGCCTCGGCTTCATCCGCGGGTGGATCGCCGCGTTCCCGGCGAGCGGCTGGCCGCGCGCGCCTGGCTAGGCGGCGCTCGCAGGCCGACTCTGCGAGCGCGCGGGCGTCGGCGCGCTCGGGCTCGCCCCGCCGCCTCGGCGCTCCTGGAGGCGGCGACGGATCGCGTGGGCGCCGTCGAGGATGTTGTCGACCTGGAGGAGGCGCGCGAGGAGGTAGATGAAGGGGTAGGCGAAGTAGCGCGGCCGATGGCGGCGCCAGATCTGGGCGACCGCGGCGTCCCGCGTCGCCCGATCGGCGAGCCGGAACTGCGCGCTCTGGCCGGGGGCGAAGAAGGTCTTGAGCCAGGCCGTCGGGCTCTCGAGGAAGAGGCGGCCGTAGTGGGGACGGACGCCGGCGAGGGCCGCCATCTCGCGCCCGTAGTCGACGATGTGGACCAGCCCGGGCGGGCGCTGGCGGCCGTGGAAGAAGACGTCGCGGGCCTTGCGATCGCGGGTGATCGCCGCCCGCATCGCCTCCGGCGTCGGCAGGCTCACGCGGCCGGCGAAGACCCGCGCGGCGTAGAAGCACTGGATCTCGCTGACCAGCGGCAGCGAGCCGACGGTCGGCCGGGCGTAGCCGATGAAGGCGACCGAGGGATCGTCGGGATCGAAGATCATCTTGAAGCGCCCCTCGATCTCGCGCTCGCGGAGCGCCTCGGGGAGGAAGGGGAACTCGGCGCGGTAGCCGGTGCAGGCGATGACGTGGGTGAAGACCTCGCGCTCGCCGCTGGCGAAGGTGACCGCGCGGCCGTCGACCCGCGCGAGCGCCCCCTCGGCCCGCACGCGGCCGGCCTTGACCAGCTCGACGACGTGGCCGTTCTTGTTGATGAAGGCGCGCATGAAGGGGACCCCCTTGCGCCACTGCGGGATCCCGTGGCCCTCGTAGTCGAGGAGCGAGCCGGTCGAGCCGTAGAGGCAGAGCCAGCGCATCCCGGGCTTGGCGCGGTGGAAGGGCGAGACCAGCTGGATGCAGCGCGAGCTCGCCTCGTCGAGGGGGCTGTCGTGCTGGTGGTAGCGGCCGGGCCCCGGGCGATCGGGCCAGGCGGCCTTGCGGAAGAAGTGCTGGCCCTGGGGGATCGCCCAGGTGATCGCGGCCTCGGTCTTCGCCAGCTGCTCGACGACGTCGCTGGCCGACTCGCCGCCGCCGTAGACCAGCACCCGGTCGCCGGCGCCGAAGCGCTCGCGGTCGATCGACTTGAGCTGGCCGGCGTGGATCGACGTCCCCGTGAACTCCGCGAGCGGGCCGCGGAGCGCCTTGCGGCGCTGGTGGAGGCCGGCCGAGACCACCAGGAAGCGGGCGTCGACGCGCCGGTCGCTGCAGCGGACCTGCCAGCGATCGCCGACGCGGGTCGCCTCGAGGGCCGCGCACTTGAAGCGGATCCGCCGCTTGAGATCGAAGTGGGCGGCGTAGCGCTCGAGGTAGTCGAGGATGTCGCGGTGGTGGACGAAGTTGCCGACCGCCGGATCCATCGGGAAGTCCGAGGCCTCGGTCACCGCCGCCGAGCTCGAGGTGATCGTCGACTCCATCACGGTGACGAGCTCGGGATCGGGGGAGTAGCGCCAGACCCCGCCGAGCCCCTCGCGGCCCTCGAGGAGGACGACGCTGAGGCCGTTCTCCACCATGTGGCGCGCCGCCAGGAGCCCCGACCAGCCGGCGCCGATGATGCATACGTCTGCGCGTTCATGTGTTCTATCGGCCATGGGAAGAAAACTTCGATCACCCTCCGGCGTCGGTCAACATGCGGATCTCGCAGCACGCCGCGCGGCGCTCGGCGAGGTCTGCAGCGCGGCGGGGGGCCGGATCGATGAGGGCCCGAGCACCCATCGTCGGCGGCCATCGAGCGTGGTGATCGATCGCTCGAGGGTCGGCGATTTCCGCAAGAAGAAGTTCCGCGAGGTGATGAACGACGGGTCCGTGATCGCCTCGGCGGTGATCATGCGGCTCGCGCGCAGCGTCGACGCCTCGGCGCGTCGCCGCTTTGATGCTAGCGTGGCGTCATGTTCGGAGCGCCGAAGGGGCCTGTGGGCAACGAGCGCGCGTCTTCGCCCCGGGGACGCGCCGGGCGTCAGCCCGGTGGTGACCGAGCTCGAGCTTGAGAGGGCAGTGAACGAATGCAGCGCGATCACGACGATCGATCTCCCGCGGCGACGCGGACCCTCGTCCTCTGCGGTGGCGGCAGCGGCAGCCACCTCCTGGCGGCCGACGTCGGCCGGCGCCCGGGGTGGCGGGTCCGCGTCCTCTCCTCGCGACCGGAGGCCTGGGCGAGCGAGGTCGAGTGCGTCGAGCATGTCCACCGCAGCGATCGCTACCCCTTCCTCGGCACCCGGACGGTCGAGTACAGCGGCGCGCTCGAGGGCGCCTTCGCCTGGGACGACGCGGAGGCGGCGCTCGAGGGCGCCGACCTCGTGGTCCTCGCGTGTCCGGTGGCGGCGCACCGCCCGATCCTGGGGCGCGTGCTGCCGGCGCTCGAGCGCGCGCGGCCGGTGATCCTCGGGACCCTCTACGCCCAGGGGGGCTTCGACTGGATCCTCCGCGATCTCGGCGCGGCGATCCCGGAGAACGCCGCGCTCTTCGGCCTCAAGCGCTACCCCTTCCTCTCCAAGGTCGCCGAGTACGGGCGTCGCGTCACCCTCCACGGCCGCTTCGCGCAGATCGTCGCCGCGATCGACGCGCCGCGCCCCGAGGTGCGCGCGGCCGCGATCGCGACGCTCGACGAGATCTTCCACCGGCCGCTCCTCGAGCTGCCGAGCTTCCTCCCCTGCGCCCTCAACATGTCGAACCAGCTCCTCCACCCGGGGATCTGCTGGGGGCACTTCCACGACTACGTCCCGGGCGTGACCGTCTACCCCCGCCGCGTCCGCTTCTACGGCGATCTCAACCGCCGCGGCGTTCAGGCGATGGAGGCGATCTACCGCGACCTCTACCGGCTCACCCGCGACCTCGCCGAGCTCACCGGCCTCCCGCTCCTCGACTATCTCGGGATCGATCCGTTGATGCGCTGGGCGGTCCGCCTCCGCGAGCGCTTCCTCCACAGCCGGGGGATCGACGGCCTCGGTCCGATCCATCACCTCGAGGAGATCTTCGGGCCGCTCGCCTTCCGGATGAACCGGCGCCTCCGCTCGATCCCGGCGCCGATGATCCCGAGCCCCGACGGCCGCGGCTGGATCCCCGACGTCACCTCGCGCTTCTGGACCGACGACATCCCCCACGGCCTCTGCGTGCTCTCCGGCCTCGGCCGCGCGCTCGGGACCCCGACGCCCGGGGTCAACGCGCTGATCCGCGGCCACCAGGCGATGATGGGGCGCGCCTATCTCGTGGGTGATGAGCCCGGCCCCGACTTCGGGGAGACCGGCGCGCCGCAGCGCTATGGCGTCGATGATCGCGAGGAGCTGCGGGAATTCCTCCGCGGGCCGATTCGCGCCGTGGGGTGAGCACGATCGAGGGAGGGCGCTCGCCGGCCTGCGGAGGGCGGGCGGCGGCTTTGTCCCGCGCGGCGGGGCGCAGACGTCGACGTGGTCGCGCCGCTACTCCGGGTGGTCGGCGCGCCAGGCCTTGATCTGCCGGCGGAGCGCCCGGAACTCGGGCTTGTCGCCCTCGGTCGCGGCCGCCTTCTCGACCTCGGCCGCGACGGCGTCGACCAGCGCCCGCGCCTCGGCGCGGCGGCCGGGCTCGGCCCAGCGGAGGGAGGCCTCGATCATCTGGAGCGCGAGGAGGTTGTGGTGGTGCTCGCGCTCGTCGGCGAGGATCGCCCGCCCGCGCTCGAGGGCCGCGGCGGCGCCGGCGAGGTCGCCCTGGTCGAGGCGGAGCCCGGCGAGGTTGCCGAGGCACTCGCCGACGACCGGGTGAGCGCCGCCGTAGAGCCCCTCGGCGACGGCGCAGGCCTCCTCCCGGAGGGCGAGCGCCTCCTCGGCGTGGCCGAGCGCGCGGGCGAGCGCCGCCCGGCTCGAGAGGATCAAGACCCCCTGCGAGGTCGCCTTGAGGTCGCGCTCGTCGATGATCGCCTGACCGCGCGCGAGGTAGGGCGCGGCCTCGGCGGGGCGGCCCGCGGCGATCAGCACCTCGGCGAGGTTGTTGAGCCCGTAGATCAGCTCGGGGTGGGTCGGCCCGCGGGTCGCCTCCTCGATCGCCAGCGAGCGCTCGATCAGCGGGATCGCCTCGTCCTCGCGGCCGAGGTCGCCGAGGGCGGCGGCGAGGCCGTTGAGCGACTGGGCGACCTCCGGATGATCGGGGCCGTAGGCGGCCTCGCGGATCTCGAGGCCGCGGCGGAAGGACGCGAGCGCCGCGTCGAGGTCGCGGCGCATGAACTGGATCACGCCGATGTTGTAGATCAGCATCCCGTTGTAGGGGTGATCGGAGCCGACCAGCGCGGCGTGGAGCTCGAGCGCCCGGCGCATCGTCGCTTCGGCGCCGGGGAGGTCGCCCTCGGCCTTCTGGGCGCCGCTCCCGAGGATGTTGAGGGCGCTGATGTAGAGGCGGGGATCGGCGTCTCGGTGGGCCTCGGCGCGCTCGACCGCCGCCCGGATCGCCGCGCTGGCGATCGCCAGCTGGCCGACCTCGAGGGCCGCGATCCCGCGGTTGAGATCGAGGACCACCGCCTGCCGGTGATCGTCGCCGGCGCGGGCGAGCTTGGCCCGCGCGACCTGCTCCCAGGTGCGGGCGCCGGCGGCCTCGACGAAGTCGATCCCGTCGACCCGCAGGAGCTCGATCGCGACCTCGGCCGCGAGGCGATCGTCGGCGACCGCCTCGGCCTCGACGAAGGCGCGGTAGAGGTCGTCGCGGGCGCCCTGGAAGTCGCCGTCGAGCTCGCGGATCGTGCCGCGGCGGTGGCGGGCGGCGGCGGCGAGGGGGGCGGCGTCCAGCGCCTCGGCGGCGGTCAGCGCCTGGTCGGCGAGCTCGCGGGCGCGGGGGAGCTCCTCGGCCCGCTGGGCGACCCGGGCCTCGCTGAGCTGGCGCTCGATCGCCGCCCAGCGGGCGTCGCTGATCGTCGCGCCCCGGCGGCGGGCGGCGTCGCGGGCGAGCGCCTCGAGATCGCGGCAGGCGGCGATCGGCTCGAGGCCGACGACGGCCGCGACCGCGGCGTCGATCGCCGGGCGATCGGCGCGGCGGAGGAGGCCGACGACCGCGGCGAATTCGAAGCGGCGGCGATCGAGGCAGAGGGTCTGCTCGGCGAGCACCGGCGGCAGCGCCTCGCCCTCGTGGGAGATCCGGGCGTGGCAGGCGTGATCCTGGGTGAGCGCGAGCTCGCCGGCGTGGGCGTCGAGGCGGGGGGCGATCGTCGACCAGGTCGCGTCGGCGTAGGCGACCCCGCTGGCGGCGAAGGCCGCCTCGATCTCGCCGCGGATCGCCGGATCCCAGAGCCCCCGGAGGTCGGCGGCGGCGTCGCAGGCCCGGGCGCTCGCGGCCTGGGTGCGGGCGAGGAGGTAGGCGCCGACGGTGAGGCCGACGAGGACGACGAGCGCGAGCGCGGCGACGAAGGTGCGGCGGCGGCGGACGAGGGCGCCCTCGAGCGCGCCGAGGAGCGCCTCCATGCTCGGCCAGCGATCGTCGCGCTCGAAGGCGAGGCCGCGGTGGAGGAGCCGCAGGATCACCGAGGGGACCGGCGAGGTGGGGATCGTCGGCGGGCCGGCCTGGACCTGCTTGCGGAGCTCGCCGACGTTGCGGGCGGAGTAGGGGCGCTGGCCGAGGAGCGCCTCCCAGAGGGCGACGCAGAAGGCGTAGAGGTCGCAGCGGGCGTCGGTGTCGGTGAGGAAGAGCTGCTCCGGCGCCATGTAGGCCGGGGTCCCGAGGAGGGTGCCGGCCTCGGTGAGGTCGTCGGCGAGCGAGCGCGAGGAGGAGGAGAGGTGGAGCGAGCTCCGCGAGAGCGCGGCCGACGACTCCGGGATCCCGCCGGCGCGGGCGAGGCCGAAGTCGAGGACCCGCGGGCGCCCGTCCTCGCCGACGATCACGTTTGCCGGCTTGAAGTCGCGGTGGATCAGGCCGGCGCGGTGGGCCGCCGCCAGGCCCTGACCTGTCTCAATGTACATCCTCAAGATCTCGCGCCAGGGCGGCCGGCGATCGCTGAGCCACTGGCGGAGGGTGAGCCCCTCGATGTACTCCATCACCAGGTAGACCTGCTGGTCGACGGCGCCGACCTCGTAGACCTGGACGACGTTGGGGTGGGAGAGCTTGGCGAGGGCCTGGGCCTCGCGGACCAGGCGGGCGCGGCCGAGCGAGCCGTCCTCGGGGCGGCTGAGGAGCACCTTGATCGCCACCCGGCGGTCGAGCTCGTCGTCGTAGGCCGCGTAGACCACCCCCATGCCGCCCTTGCCGAGCGGGCGGAGCACCGTGTAGCGGCCGATCTTCAGCGGCGGCGGCGAGTCGGCGGGAGGGGCGGGAGGAGGCGCGGCCTCGCGGCCCCCGCTGCCCCCGCTGCCTTCGATCCGCGTCGCCGCGTCGTCGTCGATCCGGGTCTTCGCGCTCAGATCGAGCCCGCTCCGCGATTCACTGACGCGGTCGTCCCCTCCGCTCACCGCCCGCCAGTATAGCCCCGGCGGGCCGCTGGCCGGGCGGGCGAGGGGGCGCGCGGACGCGAGCGCGCCCGGCTCAGCGATCGCTCGGGTCCGCGCGGGCGTCTGGGCGGGCGTCTGGGCGGGCTTCTGGGCGGTCGTCCGCGCCGACACCCGCCCCGACGCGGATCGTCAGCGCGTCGCCGGGCGCCGCGAGGTGATCGACGAGCGCGACGAGGAAGAGGCTCGCGCCGATCAGCTCGAGCGACTCCTCGCAGAGATCGATCGCCGCGTAGATCAGGTTGTCGGGGCCGGCGCGCTCGGTCCAGACGCCGAGCGGGAGCTCGAGGACGAGGGCGCCGAGGACGTAGAGGATCCCGGCGACCAGGAAGCGGCGGCGCGAGGGCGCCGGCAGCCGGCGGAGGAAGGGGAGGTAGAGGACGCCGAGGAGGGCGACGATCGCCGCCGCCGGGATCACCCAGCCGAAGTAGAAGAGCCCGCCGGTGTTCTCGAAGAGGGCGTCGACCGCCTCGTGGATCCCGACGCTCTCGTCGAAGGAGATGTAGAAGAAGCCGGCGCTGAGGAGCCACCAGCGCGGCCGATCCGCGCGCGCGCCGACGGCGATGAGCGCCAGGAGGCCGCCGCAGAGCGCGAGGATCGTCGACGCGTACCAGGTCGGCAGGTTCCCCTCGAAGCTCAGCGAGAGGAGGGTGAGGAGGTCGCGGCGGACGGCCCCGGGCGCGAGGTGGGCCGTGAGCTCGGCGGCGACGCCGAGGACGACCACGACGCCGGTGGCCGCGGCGATCGCCAGCCGGAGCGCGCGGCGGCTGAGCTCGATCTCCACTCGCCTCCGGCGCTCCGCGTCCTAGCAGACCCGGTTGAGCCCGTTGAGGGCCGCGACCCGGTAGGCCTCGGCCATCGTCGGGTAGTTGAAGGTGGTGTTGACGAAGTACATCAGGGTGTTGGCCTCACCGGGCTGGGCCATGATCGCCTGGCCGATGTGGATGATCTCCGCCGCCTGATCGCCGAAGCAGTGGATCCCGAGGATCGCCAGGGTGTCGCGGTGGAAGAGGATCTTGAGCATCCCCACCGTCTGGCCGGTGATCTGGGCGCGGGCGAGCGAGCGGAAGAGGGCGTGGCCGACCTCGTAGGGGACGTTGTCGCGGGTCAGCTCGCGCTCGGTGCGGCCGATCGATGAGATCTCGGGGGCGGTGTAGATCCCGGTGGGGATGTCCTCGACCAGGCGGGTGTGGAGCTCGCCGCTGACGATGTGGGTCGCCGCGAAGCGCCCCTGATCGTAGGAGGCCGAGGCCAGGCTGGGGTAGCCGACGACGTCGCCGACCGCGTAGATGTGGGGCTGCTCGCGGGTCCGGTAGAGCTCGTCGACGTCGAGCTGGCCGCGGCTGTTGGGGGTGATCCCGAGGCCCTCGAGGCCGATCTCCTGGGTGTTGCCGGTGCGGCCGTTGGCCCAGAGGAGGACGTCGGAGCGCAGGCGCTTGCCCGACTCGAGGTGGACGATCACGCCCTCGTCGTCGGCCTCGATCCGGCTGTAGGTCTCGTTGTTGCGGATCAGCACCCCGCGGTCGCGGAGGTGGTAGGAGAGCGCGTCGGTGATCTCGTCGTCGAGGAAGGTGAGGAGGCGGTCGCGCTGGTTGACCAGGTTCACCTTGCAGCCGAGCGAGCGGAAGATCGACGCGTACTCGCAGCCGACCACGCCGGCGCCGTAGATCGTGATCGTCGACGGCGTGTGATCGAGGGTGAGGATCGTGTCGCTGTCGTGGATCCGCGGGTGGCTGAAGTCGACGTCCGGCGGGCGGTAGGGGCGGGAGCCGGTCGCCAGGACGAAGCTCTTGGCCCGGAGGCGGACGCTCGGATCGCCGGGGTTGTCGACCTCGACCGTGTGGGGGTCGACGAAGCGGGCGCGGCCGTGGACCAGGCGGACCTGGTTGCGGGTGTAGAAGTCGCGGCGCATGTTCGCCTGGCGCTCGATCACCGAGGTCGCGGTCTTGAGGAGCTCGGGGAAGGTGACCCGGTGCTCGGCGACCAGCCCGTGGAAGAGGGGGCTCTGGGAGAACTCGTTGACCATCCGGACGGCGTGGCGGAGCGCCTTCGAGGGGATCGTCGCCCAGTGGGTGCAGCCGCCGCCGACCTGGCGGTACTTCTCGATCATCGCCACCGAGCGCCCGGACTTCGCGGCCTTCATCGCCGCCCCCTCGCCGCCGGGGCCGCTGCCGATCACGATCACGTCGTATTCGTTGGTCTGGTCCATCGCTCGTCCGCTCCTCGCCGGCGCCGGGGCTCCCCCCGCGGGCCGGGCGAGTCTAGCAGCCCGGCGGGTCGGCGGGCCGGGCGTGGTTGACAGGCGCGCGCGCGTCTGCGATCGCTTGCGGCGATGACCCGCAAAGAGCTCGTGACGGCCCTCCGCGATCGCCTCTCCGAGGGGGAATTCGGCCCCGAGCTGGCGCTCCTTTCGAAGCGCGATCTCGGCGTGCTCATCGACCTCACCTTCGAGACGATCAGCGAGGCGATCGTCGCCGACGGCCGCTTCTCCCACCCGGGCTTCGGCACCTTCAGCGCCAAGACGACGCCGCCGCGGCCGGGTCGCAACCCGCGGACCGGCGAGGCGCTGATCGTCCCGGAGCGCCGGCAGATCACCTTCAAGGCGAGCGAGCGGCTGCGGGCAGAATAGCGCGGGCCCGGCGGCCGATCGATCGCGGCCCTTTGTCGTGGCGGCCGGGAACCTCCGGCGGCGGGCGCTGTCTGGGCTCGCATGGACACGACGACCGCCGCGACCCCGAGCGCCCCCCGGACCTTCTGGACCAAGTGGCCCCTGACGACGCTCTGCGCGGTCGGCGGGGCGATCAGCCTGGCTGTCCTTATGGTCAGCCAGCCGCCGCCCGTCGAGGAGGCGCTCGCGGAGCGAGGTGCGAGCGCCGAGGTCGTCGCCGAGGCGCCCGCCGAGGCGACGCCCGCGGCGGAGGCGGCCTCGTCGGACGATCTCGCGGTCTCGGAGGCCCGGGCCGAGCTCGCGGCCGCCGTCGCGGTCGACGAGGCGGCCGCGCCGAAGACCGGCCTCTACGCGATGAAGGGCCCGAAGGACGCGATCCCGTCGATGGCCCGGCACGACGACGCCGACCCCGCCCCCTACGGGGCCGCCTATGCGGTCGGCAGCGACGACGCGGACGTCTGGGGCGGTCTCACGGGGACCGAGGTCGGTGAGGCCTACGGGGTCGGCGGCCTCGGCCTCGTCGGCACCGGCCGCGGCGGCGGCGGGACCGGGGAGGGGACGATCGGCCTCCGCCACGCGAGCGCGCGCGGGGGCCCCAGCGCGGGCTACGGCGCGGGCAAGGGGGAGGCGCGCAGGGAGGAGGCCCGGGGCCGCTACGACCGGTCGATCCAGGCCCGCACCCTGACGGCCGGGACCGTCGACGACAACGCCGATCCGAAGGGCTACGAGGAGGCGCTCGCCAAGCTCGCGGACGCCCGCGCCGGCCTCGGGATCGCCGACAAGCTCTGGACGATCCCCGGCCCTGGCCCTCGCCACGCCGCCGGGCCGCGGGCCCTCGACGTCGCCCTGGTGATCGACACGACCGGGTCGATGGGCGACGAGCTCGAGTACCTCAAGGTCGAGATCCGCGAGATCGCCGGCGAGATCGAGCGCTCCTTCCCGGGGGTCGAGCAGCGCTGGGGGCTCATCGCCTACCGCGATCACGGCGACGCCTACGTCACCCGCAGCTTCGACTTCACCGGGATCAACGCCTTCGTCGATCGCCTCGGGGAGCAGAGCGCGGGCGGGGGCGGTGACATGCCGGAGGCGATGGATCAGGCGCTCGCCGAGAGCGCCGGCCTCTCCTGGCGGCGCGGCGACGACGTCGCCCGGATGGTCTTCCTGGTCGCCGACGCGCCGAGCCACGCCGGCGCCGACGCCCGCCGCTTCGCCAGCGCCGCCTTCGATCACCGCTCGGCGAGGACCGCGATCTACCCGGTCGCCGGCTCGGGCGTCGATCCCCAGGCCGAGGCCGAGCTCCGCCTCGCCGCCAAGATCACCGGCGGGCACTACATCTTCCTCACCGACCACTCGGGGGTCGGCGGCAGCCACAAGGAGGCCGAGGTCAAGGACTACAAGGTCGAGAGCCTCCACGACGCGATGGCCCGGATGATCCGCGGCGAGCTCGAGGGCGGGGCCGAGGCGCCCGAGCTCGCCGTGGCATCGACGACCCCGACGACCCCGACGCCGGCCGTCCACGCGCCGGTGGTCCTCGCCCTGGAGCCGGCCGACGCGGCCCCGCGCGACCTCTGGGACGTGCTCCTCGAGCGCCTCGCGGCCCACTTCCTCTTCGCGTCGTCGGTCGCCTGGCTGGTGCTCGCGGCGATCGGCGCGGACTCGCTGATCCGCCGGCGTCGGGCCGCCCGCGGCCTCCGCTAGGGCGTCCGGGCGGGTCGGCGATCGCGGCGATCGCCGGCCCGCGTCGCGCGGCTGCGCCTTGTCCGGCGCGGCGGCGACGTGATACGCCGGGATGATGCTCGCCCCCGGGTTCATCTTCGCGCTGGCGCTCCTGGCCCCGCCGCCCGCGCCCGCGCCCGCGCGAGCGACGGGCGCGTCGACGCCGAGCGACGGGGCGGTGACCGAAGCCCCCCAGGGCGCCGAGGTGCCGGTCGTCGAGGCGGCCCGCCTCCGCGAGGAGGCGCGGCGGGCCTACGCCCTCCGCGACTTTGCGACCGCGATCGAGCGCCTCGATCACGCCTATCGCCTGACGGGAGAGACCGCGCTCCTCTACGAGCTCGGCGACGCCCACGCTCGCTACTACGAGCTCGATCACAACGTCGATCACCTCCGGCGGGCGCGCTCCTTCTTTCGGACCCACGCCCGCCGGCAGGAGGTCGCCGGCCTCCCGCCGGGGGACTCGTGGGAGCGGGTCGCGGCCCTGAGCAAGCGGATCGCGCTCCTCGAGCCCGGGGACGCGGCCGCGTCGGCGCCCTCCTGCCCGCGCTGCCCGCCGGCGCCGCCCTGTCCCGAACGCCAGGTGGTTGAGTCGACGCCGACGTCGACGCGATCGCCTGCGCCTGCGCCGTTCGACGACGGCCCGCGCCCGGGGGATCGCCGGGTCGAGGCCGGCGTCGGCCTCCTCGCGGGCGGCGGGGCGCTCCTGGTCCCGGGGGCGATCCTCGGCGTCTCGTACCTGGTCGAAGGGACACGTCTACGCGGCGAGCTCGACGGCCGCCGCGCGGCCCTCGAGGCCTGCGCGAGCGGCTGTCAGGCGATCGAGGGCGAGATCGCCGCGCTCCAGGCCCGCGGCGCCCTGGTCAACCGCCTCGCCGGCGCCGGCATCGGCCTCGCGATCACCGGCGTCGTCCTCGGGGCGACCGGCGCGGGGCTGGTGGTCAGCGGTCGCCGCAAGGCGCAGGCCGAGCTCGCGCTCGCGCCCGCGCGGGGCGGGCTCTCGCTGGTCGGGCGCTTCTAGCCAGCGGCCTGGCCAGACGCCTACGGCGCCAGGCCGAGCTCCGGCATCGCCAGCACCCCGTGCGCCCCGGGCCCGAGCCCGAGCTGCCGCAGCGCCCGCGCGGCCGGCCGCAGCTCATCCATCCCGCCGATCCCGCCGATCGTCACCCCGGCCTGCGCGGGCGCGTCGCTGCTCTCGGGCCCGCCGCCGAGGATCGCCGCGAGCGGCCCCTTGGGCTCGGGGTAGACGTGGAGCTCGATCGCGGCGTCAGCCTCGACGCCGATCGCCTCGCGGGTGAGGCGGAGGGCGACCGCGTAGCCGCCGAGCTCGTCGACCAGGCCGAGGCCCTTGGCGTCCTCGCCGGTCCAGATCCTCCCGCGGGCGATCTTCTCGACCTCGGCGAGCGGCAGCCCGCGGCCGTCGGCGACCTTGCGGGTGAAGTCGGCGTAGACCCGATCGAGCCAGGCCTGGAAGCGCGACCACCCCGCGGCGGTGTACTCGTGCTGCGCCGACCACATGCTCGCGTTGGCGGCGAGCTGGATGTCATCGAAGGTCACGCCGATCTTCTGCCAGAGCTCGCGGGTCAGCATCTTGCCGCCGAGCACGCCGATCGACCCGGTGATCGTCCCCGGCTGGGCGACGATCTTGTCGGCCGACATCGCCACGAAGTAGCCGCCCGAGCCGGCGACGTCGCCCATGCTGACGATCACCGGCTTGCCGGCCTCGCGGGCCCGCACGGTCTCGCGCCAGATCGCGTCGGAGGCGACGTAGGAGCCGCCCGGGGAGTTGACGCGGAAGAGGATCGCCTTGACCTCGGGGTCGTCGATCGCCGCCCGCAGCGCGCCGGCGACGGTGTCCGAGCCCATCGAGGGGCCGCCGAAGATCGGATCGAAGGAGCTCGCCCCGCGGGTCACCCCGCCCTCGCCGAAGATCAGCGCGACCCGGGCCCCCCGCGCATGCGGGGAGCCGGCGCGCTCGAAGTAGTGGTTGAAGTAGAGGAGCTCGGCCGCGCCGCCCGCCCGCTCGCGGATCGCGTCCATCACCTGATCGCGGTAGCCGAGGTGATCGACGAGGCCGGCGTCGAGCGCCTCCTGGCCGTAGTAGGGGCCGCCGTCGAGGCGCTGCTGGACCGCCGCCTCGCCGAGGCCGCGGGCGCTGGCGATCCCGGCGACGAGCTGCCGCTGCTGCGAGCGGAGGATCGCGCTCATCGCCTCCCGGTGGGCCGGCGTGAAGGCCCGCTCGGTGATCATGTTCTTCGCGTTCTTGTACTCGTGGCGGTGATCCATCTGCGGGGTCACCTCGAGGTTGTCGAGGACGCCGCGGATGAAGGGGGCGTCGGCCATCAACCCGGTGAGGCCGACGTCCCCCGAGGGCTGCAGCCAGATCTCGTCGAAGGCGGTCGCCAGGTAGTAGCTCTGGTTGGCCGGGCCGACCTCGCCGAAGGTCTCGGCGAAGGCGAAGGCGAACTTGCCGGAGGCGCGGAAGGCGAGGACCGCGTCGCGGATCTCCTGGGTGGTCGCCATCGCCTGGCGATCGCCGCCGATCCGGGCGACCAGGCCGACCACCCGGTCGTCGTGGGCCGCCCGCTCGAGCGCGAAGACCACCTCGTCGACCCCGTGGGCGTGGCCGCCGCGGAGCGCCCGCTGGATCGGGTCGTCGCTGAGGTGCTCGGCGAAGGCGCGCTCGAAGTCGATCTCGAGGACCGTGTGGTCGTCGATGTGCTTCGCGGTCCCGCAGCGGATCATCGCCGCGCAGAGGGCGGCAGCGATCGCCACCGCCGTGAAGAGTCCGAGCCCGGTGAAGAAGCGCCAGATCCGGGCGCGGCGGGGGGCGATCGTCGGCATCGAGCTACTCCTCGCTCTTGGCCTCCTGGGCGAGCATCGGATCGTCGCGGAGCACGTCGCCGAGCGAGCGCGCCCACCCGTCGAGATCGCCCAGGGTGCTCTCGAGCTGGGTCTTGGACAGGGTGAGGTGCTCCATGGTTTCGCGGAGGAGCTCCTTGGCCCGCCGCAGCCGGCTCTTGACCGTGCCCGCCGGGATCTCGAGGACCGTGCCGATCTCGGTCGCCGACATCCCCTCCCAGTAGTGGAGCTCGAGGGCGATCTGGAGGTCGACCGGCAGGCGGCGGAGCGCCTCGTGGAGGAGCTGCTGCTCCTTGTGGCGGGCGACCACCATGCTCGGTGAGGGGTCGAGGTCGAAGAAGGAGCGCGATTCGAAGTCGACCTGGGCGTCGAGCTTGCGGCGCCGGCGGTAGTGGGAGAAGAGCTCGAGGCGGGCGACGCCGAAGAGGAAGGTGCGGAAGCTCGAGGCCCCGCGGAAGCGATCGCGCGACTCGACGCAGGCCAGGAGGGTCCGCTGCATCACCTCGTCGGTGTCGTCGCCGACCTTGTGGCGGAGGAAGCGGTGGATGCTCTCGAAGTGGCGATCAAAGAGGCGCGAGCCGGCCTCCAGGTCACCGCTCCGCCAGGCGTCGAGGAGCTCGAAGTCATCCTCCATCGCCGCGAGGCTATCACGGGAGCGAGGACTTTTTGGCGGCCGGCCAGGGGAGGAGGAGGGCGGCCATGCGGGCGGGGACGCTGACCCCGCGCTGGCGGAGCGCGCCGCCGAGGGCCGCCTGCGCCGCCTCGTCGTGGGCGGCGCGGAGGCGAGAGGCGGCGCTGCGGAGGTGGAGGCCGGCCTCGGCGAAGGCGTCCGCGGCGCGGAGGAGGAGCGCGCGCGGATCGTCGCCGCGCAGCGCCGCGACGGCCGCGCTGATCGCATCCGCCATCGCCGCGCTGATCGGCGCCGGGTGCCGGCGGAGGAGCCCGAGGTCGCGGTCGACGAGCCGGAGGTGGCGCGCGCTCGCGGCCGTCAGGGCGACCCGCGCGCGGAGGTCGACGGCCATCGCGCCCAGGAGGCCGTTCGGTCGGGCGGCGCCGATGAAGGCGTCGATCTCCGACCAGGCGGCGTCGATCGAGCCGTGGAGCATCGCCGCCTCGACCCGCGCGGCGACCAGGGTCCACGACGGGAGATCGACCGCCGGTCGCTCGACCGGCGGCGGCGCGTGACCGGCCGCCGGACGCATCCCGGCCGCGAGGTCGATGCGGGCGCCGAGCGCCTCGAGGAGGAGGATCCCGGTGCGCGAGCGGATCGCCCGGGCGTCGGCGAGCCACTCCGCGAGGCGCGGGCGGGCCGCGCCGAGATCACCGGCCATCAGGTCGCAGTGGAGCGCGAGGAGGCGGGCGCCGAGGCGCTCCCAGCCGGCGTCGAGGGGTCGATCGAAGCTCGCCAGCGCGGCGTCGACGGCCACCCGCGCGAGGCCGAGCTCGCCGCGCTGGAGGGCGACGGCGCCGCGGGCGAGGTCGGCGAGCCCCTTGAGGTGGGGCGTCTTGAGGCGGGCGGCGAGCCCCTGCGCCATCCCCTGGTGCTCGGCCGCGCGCGGGAGGTCGGCGCCGCTGCCCGCGAGGCGGAGGGCGTCGAAGGCGACCGCGCGGCCGATCCGGGTGGGCTCGCCGACCTTGAGGGCGAGCGCGAGGTGACGGGCCTGGGCCTCGGCGGCGAGCTCCGGCTCGGTCTGGAGGAGCCCGATGCTCGCGGCCCAGGAGGCGTCGACCTGGAGGAGCTCGCGCTGCGAGACCGTCGCCGCCGGGCGCTCGCGGTAGCGCAGGCCCATCCAGCGCTGGCTCGCCCGGAGGAGGCTGCTGATCGTCCCGGTCGGCTCGTCGAGGGCCGGCAGCGCGAGCCCGCGGAGGGCGGCGGCGAGGACCCGCTTGCCCTCCTCGTGCTCGCCGTGGGTGAGGAGGAAGCGGGCGGCGGGGATCCGGAGCTCGAGCGCGGCCTCGTCGTCGTCCGGGAGATCGACGGTCGCCCGCAGCCACGCGCTCGCGGCCTCGGGCTCGTGGCCGGCGGCGACCAGCGCCTCGCCGAGGCGGCGGAGGAGGGCGGCCGCCGACGCGCCCTCGTTGCCGAGCTCGTGGGCGAGGCGGAGGAGGTTGGCGGCCCCGAGGTGGTTGCCGCGGATCGAGCGCTGCTCGGCGTGGAGGAGCGCGTAGCGCTGCGCCCGCTCGAGCTCGCCGGCGCCGCGGAGGTGGTTGATGAGCTGCTCGGGCGCGGTCCCTCCCTTGCGCTCGAGGGCGGTGGCGAGGCGGCGGTGGTGCTCGCGGAGGGTCTGGCCGTCGAGCTTGCCGAGGAGCGCGGTCCGGATCCGCGGATCGAGGGGGGCGATCGCGTCGCCGTCGGGGGTGGCGATCAGGCGGACCAGCGACGACGCGATCGCCTGCCGGAGCCCGCTGTGGATCGCCTGCTCGCTCGCGCCGGCGGCGGCCGCCAGCTCGAGGGGGAGGGGCTCGGCGTAGACGGTGGTCAGGGCGACGAGGTCGGCGGCCGAGGGCGGGAGCTCGGCCATCCGGCGATCGACGAGGTCGACCAGCGTCGGCTGCCGGCGGCCGCTGTCAAAGAGGCGGACCAGCTCGTGGATCCAGAGCGGGCTCCGCTGGGCCTCCTCGGCCAGGGCCGCGGCCTCGGCGAGGGTCGCCCGATCGCCGAGGAGCGAGGCCGCGAGGTGGGTCGCCTCGTCGGCGGTGAGCGCCTCGACCTCGACGATGTCGCCGCCGATCTGGGCGAAGAGCTCGCGGAGCGCCGGGCTCTGATCGGCGTCTTCGGGGCGGTAGGAGAGGAGGGCGAGGAGCGGCGGCGGGGCGGGCGGGGCCAGGAGATCGGCGATCCGGGCGCTCCCCTCGGGGTCGCTCCACTGGAGGTCGTCGATCCAGAGGACCAGCGGGCGTCGACGGGCGAGGCCGCCGAGGATGTGCCGGAGCGCGGTGAAGCCGGCCTCGCGATCGAGGGGCCCGTCGCCCTGGTCGTCGCTGAGGGCGGCGAGCGCCGGCACCTGCGAGAGCACCGGGAAGAGGCGGACGAGCGGGCTCAGCTCGGCCGGCAGGAGCGCGCGGAGCTCGTCCTCGGCGAGGAGGCGGAGCTGGCGGGCGAGGCCGTCGACCAGCCCGTCGAGGGCGTGGGCCGGGACCGCGTCGCTCGGGTTGCAGCGGCTGCGGAGGATCAGCGGGCGCTCGTCCTGCGAGCGCAGGATCTCGAGGAAGTGGGCGACCAGGCGGCTCTTGCCGTGGCCCGCCGAGCCGACCACGCGGATCACCCGCAGCGCGTCCTCGCCCCGGCGGTAGAGCGCCGCGAGGCGGGTGAGCGGGAGGCCGAGGCCGATCATCGAGGTCCGCCGCCGGGGATCGGTGGAGTGCCCCGACGAGCTCGCCGCGCGCCCCCAGGGGGCCGCGTGCATCCGCCGGAGGAGCTCGCCCTCGTCCGGCCGGGCGGCGGGGTCGGGCTGGAGGAGCTCGACGCAGAGGTCGCCGAGGTCGGAGGGGATCCCGCGGGCGAGGAGGCGCGGGTGGATCGGCGGTTGGGTCTCCTTGAGGAGGAGCATCTCGGCCATCGCCAGGCCGCCGTAGGGCGGCTGCCCGGTGAGCGCGTGGTAGAGGGTCGCGCCGACGCTGTACCAGTCGGCGGCCGCGTCGAGCCGCTCCGCCCGCGACTGCTCGGGGGGCATGAACGCCGGGGTGCCGACGATCATCGAGCCCTGGGTCGACTCGAGGAGGCCGCCGCCGTGCTCGGCGACGAAGCCGAAGTCCATGAGGACGACCCGGCCCTCGGCGGTGACCATGACGTTGGTCGGCTTGATGTCGCGGTGGAGCTTGCCGGCGTCGTGGAGGGCGGCGACCCCGGCCGCGAGCTGGGAGAGGACCGCCCGCAGGCGATCGACGTCGATCACCGGCGACGCCGGGAGGCCGCCGGGGGGCGGAGGCGGCGGCTCCTCGCTCCCCCAGAGGTAGCGGAGGAGGGTGAGCCCGCGGATCAGCTCCATCGTGAAGAAGAACGAGCTGCCGTCGCGGCCGAGCTCGTAGAGGGTCACCAGGTTGGGGTGGTTGACCCGGGTGAGCGAGCGGAACTCCCGCTTGAAGAGCGAGAGGAGCCGCGGGTTGTGGGTGCGGACTGTCTTGAGGGCCAGGTGGTTCCCGCTCCGGGGATCGATCACCTCGTAGACCAGCCCCATCGCCCCGGCGCCGAGGCGGCGGACGATCTCGAAGCGGGCGATCTGGACCTTCTCCTCGGGCTTCTTGAAGATCGCCGCCCGCATGCGGGCACGCAGCCGCACCGCCTCAATATCCGTTGGTTCCCGCGGATCGCCGTCCCTCGGATCGCGGCTCACGGCACGCAGGTTATCACGCGGGCTGGTGGTTCGATGCGTCGACGGGGTGACCCGGCGCGGCGCGGGCTTCGAACGACCCACAAAGAGGGACGAGAGCCTGCACTCGTCGGTCGTGGGGCTTGTCGCACCCGATCACGCCGTGCAGGTGTCCGCGATGCTGACGCCATCACATCCGCTGCGGACCCCCGCCGGAGCGAGGGTCTGCGCGGGCGCGGAAGCGGCGGCGCGCGGCGCTGACGAGCGGAGCTAGTTGGCCGGCGCCGACGAGCGGATCGCGGCCTCGACGAAGGAGTCGTTGTCCTTCATCGCGTTGAGGAGGGCGTCGCAGGGGACGTAGTCCTTGATGACGACCTGCGACTCGGGCGGCTCGCGGTGGGGGACGGTGTCGGCCTTGAACTCGACGGTGCCCGCCCAGGGGATCAGCCGGACCGGCGCGGCGCCCGGGCCACCGATGAGCGCGACCACCAGGCAGGCGCTGCCGTTGCGGTTGAAGAGGACGTTAATCGGCATGCCCTCGCAGCCCTCGCGGGGGCACACGCGCTCGGGCGAGGGGCGGACGTCGATCGGCTTGCCCGGGAGGGCGCGCTCGATCGTCCCCTTGAGGTGGGCCTGGATCTGGCCGGCGAGCTGCGCGTTCTCGCCGGCGATGGAGCTCGGGATGACCCGCGGCCAGAGGAGGACCACGCCGCCCTTGACGCCGCGCGAGTGGGCGATCTCGGGGCCGATGAAGCGGTTGGGATCGTCGGTCGTGACGTTGGTCTGCGAGCCGCCGCCGCCGTCCGTCGCCCCTGCGGTGTCACCACCCGCGCTCGGATCGGCGCCGTCGACGGGGACCGTGCCCTCGCCGCCGCTGGCGATCGGCGGGTTCTCGCCTTCGGGGTTTTCGGTCGGGGTCGACTTGCAGCCGACGCCGGTGAGGGCGAGCGTGAGGGCCCCGAGGAGGACGCGCTTGAGCATGGCGGGGATTGTACCTGAACATGGTCGCGCGCCGGCAAGGAGGGTGCGAATGCGGGGGCCCACTGGACATCCGTTCGCGGACCTCCTCCGGTCGAGGTCGCTGGGTGCATCAGGCCCCAGTTTCCGAGGGGGGTCGCTTCGCCGACGAGCGACGCTGGCGCTATGGTGCCGCCCATGGAGCTCCGCGCCAAGGCCCGCAGGATCCAGGCGATCCTCGACCGACTCTACCCCGCGCCGCCGATCCCGCTGCAGCACGTCGACCCCTTCAGCCTCCTGGTCGCCGTCGTCCTCTCGGCCCAGACCACCGACGCCCGGGTCAACCTGGTGACGCCCGAGCTCTTCCGGCGGGCGCCGACCCCGGCGGCGATGGCCGCCCTCTCGGTCGAGTCGATCCTCGAGATCATCCGGACCTGCGGGCTCGCGCCGGCGAAGTCGCGGAACCTGCGGCGCCTCGCCGAGCTCCTGGTCGAGCGCCACGGGGGCGAGGTCCCGCGGACCTTCGCCGAGCTCGAGGCGCTGCCGGGGGTCGGTCACAAGACCGCGAGCGTGGTGATGTCGCAGGCCTTCGGCGTCCCGGCGTTCCCGGTCGACACCCATATCCACCGCCTCGCCGCGCGCTGGGGGCTCTCCGACGGCTCGACCGTCGAGCGGACCGAGCGCGACCTCAAGGCGCTCTTCCCCGAGGACGCGTGGAACCGGCTCCACCTCCAGATCATCTACTTTGGGCGGGAGCATTGCCCGGCCCGCGGTCATGATCCGGCGACGTGTCCGATCTGCGCGTGGGCTGGGGTGCCCGAGAGCGCGGCAGCGAAGGCAGCGAAGACCGGGAAGACGGCGAAGGCCGCGGCCGGGTCGAAGAAGGCGACCAAGTCGGCGGCGAAGGAGTCGGCGGCGAAGAAGCCTGCCGCGAAGGAGTCGGCCGCGAAGAAGTCGGCCGCGAAGAAGCCGGCCGCGAAGAAGTCGGCCGCGAAGAAGCCGGCCGCGAAGAGGTCCGCCGCGAAGAAGCCGGCGAAGGCCGCGGCCCGCTCGCGGGCGGCGGCCGTCGCCCGCTGATTATCTGTCCCGAGGGCCACGCGAGCGCGGCCCTCGGGATCCGTGGTGAGTGCGCGCGACCTAATCCAAGGGACAGGTCGCCCGCGGCCTCGGGATCGCCGCGCCCTAGATGCTGAGCATCCCGGTGCGGATCAGGGTGGCGAGCTTGCTCCGCTGGGCCGCCCCGAGGAGCCCGTGGATCTCGCCGAGGGCCCTGGCGACGGCCTTCTGGAGCCGGGTCGCCGAGGCGACCCGCTCGTCGACGATGGCCGCGGCCGCGGCCTCGTCGAAGGTCTCGCCGAGGAAGAGATCGGCGAGGGCGGCGGCGCTGCGCCGCTCGTCGACCGCGGCTTGGGCCCGCTCGGTCTTGAGGTCGTCGATGATCCGGGCGAGCGAGGCGAGCTGGGCCTCGTCGAGGCCGAGGCGGTGGCCGAGGAAGCGGAGCGGGCGACGGACGCCGAAGCCGGCTCCAGGACCGCCGCCGGGGCCGAACCAGCCGCCGGGGCCGCAGCCCTCCCCGGGACCGTGATCATGGCCGTGGCCGTGGCCGTGGGCGCGCATCCGCGATCCGCAATGGCCCCCCGGACATGGCCGATGAAGCTGTCGCAACCAACGTGAGACGTTCGTGAGCATCTTCTCTTTTTCTCCTTCGCCGGGGCGTATCCGCTCCCGGCGGGTTTCAACCACGCGGGCCCGATGCCTCGCGTGAAGAGAGACGATGGGACGGGCATGCCGGGTCGTCAAGGCGGCCCCTGGAGAAAGCTCGACGCCCGGATCCTGGGCGACGCCGAGGGCCCGGCGGAGCGCCGGACGAACGGGGTTTCGAGGATCCGCGCGGGCCGGCTGACACGCGGCGGCCGAGCGTCGACGGCCGGGCTTGCCTTCGGTGCGAGCCTTGTCACAAGCTGGAGATTGACAGCGCCGGGCGCGGGCGATATTCGTGCGCCGCCGCTCCGGTCGGCATCAGGAGGCTCTCATGAAGACGATTTTCTCGATCCTGGCCCTCACCGCGCTGGTCGCCGGCTGTCAGGTCGCGCCTGGCTCCTACACGGTCGTCCGCGTCGCCAGCGCTGACACCGTCCGGTCGCCGAGCTGCTACAACAACAACGTCCCCGACGACATCGTCAACGACTCGACGACCTTCTACGCGGGCGGGACCCTCGGGATCTTCGCCGCCGACGCCGACAACTACTTCGTCGACATCACCACGAACAACGGCCCGCTGACGGTCGACGGCACCCGCGACGGCGGCGACTACTCGTTCTACGGCAAGGCCGTCGACTACGAGGCGGACGTCGACGGGATGGGCGGCGCGCGGACGACGACCTACGAGGCCGACATCCGCTTCACCCTCAAGACCCACACCGTGATCGGGACCGCGGAGTTCACCACCACCTGCACCGGCGTGAACTGCGGGGTCGACTCCTGCGTCGAGACCACCGACTTCATCGGCACCGTGGTCCGCGACGTCGAGCTCGAGCACGGCATCTAGACCTCGATCTAGGCCGCGGCGGCTCAACTCAAGGACCGCCACCCGGAGCCAGCGGAGCGCGAGCGCCTCGCTGGCTTCGTCGCGAGAGCGATAGCGACACCGCGAAACACACGAGCCAGCGGAGCCCCCGAGGGATCCGCTGGCTCGCGCGCGTCGTCGCCTTCGCCTGCGCTCAGGAGGCCCGGTTCAGGAGGCCTTCCCGAGCTCGGCCGCCCGCTGGTAGGCGGGGCGCCCGACCAGGCGCGCGGCGTAGGCCTCGACGTGCGGGTGCTCGCCGAGGATGCACATCGACTGCGCCCAGAGGACGACCGAGCCGATCATGATGTCGGCGACCGAGAACTCGCCGGCCATGTAGGGGCGGCGATCGACGAGGGTGCTCTCGAGGTAGAGGAGTTGGTCGGCCCAGCGGGTCTGCGCCCGCTCGAGGATCGGCGAGGCGTCGATCCCCTGGCGGCGGTGCTCGAAGATCAGGCCGACGGTCGGATCGAGCTCGGCCATCGACATCGCCATGAGGCTGAGGAAGAGGCCGCGCTCGGCCGCGCCGACGGCCGGCGCGAGCTTGGCCGAGGCCGCCTTCTCGGCGACGTAGAGGCAGATCGCGCCGGACTCGAAGACGGAGACGTCCCCGTCGACGAGCGCGGGCACCCGGCCGAGCGGGTGGATCTCGCGGTACTTCGGATCCTTGTGCTCGCGAGCCGCGAGGTCGACGGCGACCAGGTCGTAGTCGACGCCGGCCTCCTCGAGGGCCCAGCGGGGTCGGATGGAGCGGGTGCGGGGGGCGTAGTAGAGCTTCATCGGCGGCCTCGTGAGTCGCTCTGATAGCATGAGGGGCGGCGCTGGCGCGACGCCAACCTTGCCGGCGCCTGCGGTCCTGTCGCTGGTTGCCCCCGGGCGCCGATCTGTCTACTCTTGGCGACCGGCGAAAGCCCGCGAATTCGCGCACGGAGACCTCCACAAATGCCCTTTTCCCCGAAATTCAAGACGCTCGTCGAGATCTATCGCCACGCGATCCGCTCGTTCCCCTCGCGCCCCCTCTTCGGGGTCAAGGAGGGCGGGACCTGGCTCTGGATGACCTACGGCGAGTTCGGCGAGAAGGTCGACGCGATGCGGGCGGCCCTCGAGGAGCTCGGGGTCGTCGCGGGTGATCGGGTGGCGATGATCGCCAACAACCGGGTCGAGTGGGCGGTCGTCGCCTACGCGACCTATGGGCGCGGCGCCGCCTTCGTGCCGATGTACGAGGCCCAGCTCGACAAGGACTGGATCCACATCCTCCACGACTGCGGGGCGAAGGTCGTCTTCACCGCGAACGCGTCGATCCGCGACCGGATCAAGGGCATCAAGGGGGAGATCCCGAGCCTCGAGACGATCGCCGTGGTCGACGGGGAGAGCGACGCCGGCTCGGTCGCCTACGCCGAGCTCCTCGAGCGCGGGCGCGGGAAGTCGTGCCCGCTCGTCGAGCCCGATCACGAGGACATCGCCGGCTACATCTACACCTCCGGGACCACCGGCCTCCCGAAGGGCGTCCTCCTCCGCCACCGCAACTTCGCCTACAACGTCTCGGCGATCCACGAGGTCTTCCCGCTGACGCCGGACGATCGCTCGCTCTCCTTCCTCCCCTGGGCCCACTCCTTCGGCCAGGTGGTCGAGCTCCACGGGCTCTTCTCGATGGGCGCGTCGATGGGGATCGCCGAGAGCGTCCCCAAGATCGTCGACAACCTCGCCGAGGTCCAGCCGACCCTCCTGATCTCGGTCCCGCGGATCTTCAACCGGATCTACGACGGCCTCCACAAGAAGATGGCCCACGAGAGCCCGCTCAAGCAGAAGCTCTTCAGGTCGGCGATGGAGACCGCGGCCGCCCGCAAGGAGCTCGCCGCCCGCGGCGAGTCGAGCTTCGTCCTCGACCTCAAGTTCAAGGCCCTCGACGCGCTGGTCTGCTCGAAGGTGCGGGCCCGCTTCGGCGGCCGCCTCAAGTACGCCTTCAGCGGCGGGGCGGCGATCTCGAAGGCGGTCGCCGAGTTCATCGACAACCTCGGGATCATGGTCTACGAGGGCTACGGCCTCACCGAGACCTCGCCGATCGCCACCGCCAACTACCCCGGTCACCGCAAGATCGGCTCGGTCGGCCGGGCGATCCCCGGGTGTCGGGTCGAGATCGACATCGCCGCGACCGAGGACCCCAACCAGGGCGAGATCATCGTCCACGGCCACAACGTGATGAAGGGCTACAACAACCTCCCGGAGGAGGACGCCAAGGTCTTCACCGAGGACGGCGGCTTCCGGACCGGCGACATGGGCTACCTCGACAGCGACGGCTACCTCTTCATCACCGGCCGGATCAAGGAGCAGTACAAGCTCGAGAACGGCAAGTACGTGGTCCCCTCGCCGCTCGAGGAGCTCCTCAAGCTCTCGCCCTTCATCACCAACATCATGGTGTACGGCGACAACAAGCCCTACAACGTGGCGATCATCGTCCCCGACTTCGACAGCCTCGCGGAGTGGGCGAAGGAGCAGGGGATCGACGCCGGCAACCGCGGCGCGCTCCTCCAGAACCCCAAGGTGATCGCCCAGATCGAGGCGAGCCTCAAGGAGTACTCGAAGGAGTTCCGCTCCTTCGAGCGGGTCTCCAAGTTCGCCCTCATCGAGGAGGACTTCACGACCGAGAACGACATGCTCACGCCCTCGCTCAAGCTCAAGCGGCGGGTGGTGATGGATCGCTACGGCGCGCTGATCCAGGGGCTCTACGGGGCGCCCAAGGCGGCGAGCTAGGTCGGCGAGCTAGGTCGGCGCGGCCGCTCGCGGCCGGAGCCCGATCGCCGCGCTCAGCAGCGCATCGCCGAGAAGGCCGTGCAGGTGGTGCCGCGGCAGTGCTCGCCGACGATGAGGGCGGCGTCGATCGCCGTGATCTCGAGGGTCGAGGTGTCGGTGATCAGGCTCTCCGCCTGCACGCAGCCGCAGTCGTCGCCCTCGCAGGCGAAGTAGGTGGTGCCGATGATCTCCGCCGGGATCGCGTGGACGCCGACCGCCTGGGAGTCCGGCGGGATCGCGAGGTGGAGGCGGGAGTTGTTGGCGGCGCATGACCACTGCGGCTCCGGGTTCGCGCAGGTCGACTCCAGCTCGCTGAGGAAGAGGTGGAGCGTCCCCGGGTCGATCATCGCCCCGCCGCCGAGGGGAGAGTCGGCGGCATGCGGGGTCATCAGGTAGGTCGCGTGCTCGAGGACGATCGCGTAGTCGTAGGCCGCCTCGCCGTCGCCGGTGGAGCCCGTGGAGGCGCCGGTGGAGCCGGTGGAGCCGGCCTCGGTGGTCGCCGAGGTCGTCGCCCCGGTCGAGGTCGCCGAGCTCATCGTGGTCCCCGCGTCGCCGCTGCAGGCGACCAGCCAGGGGGCGAGGAGGATGTGGAGCGAGCGTCGGGTCATGCCCTGATGGTACACAGGGCGCTGGGCGGCTCGACGCTCGCGGTCCGCGTCGGCGCAGACCGGGCGCGAGGAGGAGCGCGCGCGCCTCCTCGACGGGGGGGGGGCGACCCGCGCCGCGTCGGGGCGTGGGAGGCGGCTGCGGGCTCTCCCGCGGCCCGGGCGCGACGCCCCTGGGGCGGCGCCCCCAGGCCGCCTCACCCCGGCGACGCCGAGCGACCGCGGGGCGCCGTCGGCCGGCCGCGCGGCTGGTCGCCGTCGGTCCTCCCGATCACATCGGCAGGATGCAGGACTCCTGGGGGCCGATCCACTTGAGGGTCTGGACCCAGAACTGCTTGATCTGCGGGATGTTCTGCCACTGCGAGTCGAACTCGACCCACTCGTCGCCGAAGACGAAGGCGCGGCCGGCCTTGCGCTCCTGGACCACGCCGACCGGCCCCTGCGGGAGGGTCATGATCGTCTGGTTGACGCCGATGCCGTCGTTCATGATGTTGATGTAGAGGCCGCCGTAGAAGGGGATCGAGGTCAGCCCCATGGTGATCGGGTGGGGCGCGAAGTTGGTGATCGGCCCGCTGAACCACCCCTTCGAGGTGTTGTAGGTCAGGCCGATCGACGAGATCAGCGAGTTGGTGACGTTGGCGTTCTGCTGGTTGTTGGTGAAGCCGGTCAGCGACATCATCCCGCCGCCGCCGGCGATGAAGGCCTCGAGGGCCGCGGCCTCCTGGGCGGTGTAGGTGCGCGGCAGCCAGTCGAGGATGGCGATGTCGTAGGGGGCGAGGGTGTCGGCGTCGAAGACCTCGTTGGCGGTCTTGTGGATCCGGTCGACCTTGGTCCCCTGGGCCATCAGCCAGTTCTCGAACTGCGACGAGGGGTTGGCGCCCTTGTTGCCGACGATGACGATGTTGAGGCAGTCGCAGATCCCGTCCTTCATCACGTCGACGTCGTCGATGAGGCCGTTGCAGTCGTCGTCGATGTCGTTGCAGATCTCCTCGGAGGGGACGCAGCCGCCGGTCGTGTCGCCGCCGGTGGTGTCGACGACGCCGGTCGTGTCACCGGTGGTGTCGCCGCTGGTGCCGGTGGTCGTGTCGGTGGTCGTGTCGGTGGTCGTCATCGGCGAGCTGGTGCCCGAGTCGGTCTCGGCGGCGGTGGTGCCGGTCGAGCCGCTGCTGGCCGAGGTCGCGTCGCTGGTCTGGGTGTCGCTGGAGGCCGAGGTGCCGGTGGTCGCCGAGTCCGAGCCGCCGCCCGAGGTCGTCGCGTCGGTCCCGCTCATGCTCGCGCTGCCGCCGTTGGTCGTCGACGCGGAGCTCGAGCTCGTGGAGGAGGTGTCGCTGGAGGACGCGCTCTCGGAGCCGCTGCTCGAGTCGTCGCTGCTGCACGCGAAGAGGGCGGTCGCCGCGAGGGCGCAGGCGAGCCGGGAGAGGTCAAGTCGAGTCATGCGCCGATCATGGGGGCGGCCCGCGGGCCGCGATATCGAATTCTCCGGACCTGTCTGGAGGGACAGTGACCACGTATGCCGGTGTAGGCCGGTCTAGCGGCCGAGGGCGGCGCGGAGGCGCGCGCAGCGAGGGGCTCCGCGCCGGGCGCCCGGGCGGGGATCCTCGGGGGTGCAGCGGATCCCCCGGGTGCTAGCGAGCCCCCGGGGGATCGGCGAGGCGATCGGCGACGACCTGGGCGGCGAGGGTGAGGAGCGCGAGCGGGGCGCTGGCGCCGACCAGCGGCCACCAGATCCCGCGGCTCAGCTCGGAGCCGCACTCGGCGAGGAGGAGGCCCCAGCTCGGGAGCTCCTGCGAGCTCTGGCCGAAGAAGGCGAGGAGCGCCTCGACCTTGATCGCGTGGACGAAGTAGAGCACCGCCGAGGTCAGGAGGAGGGGCGCGAGGTGGGGGAGGAGGTGGACCCGCAGGAGGTGGGGCCAGCCGGCGCCCATCGCCTCGGCCGCGCGCACGAAGTCGGCCCGGCGGAGGCGGCGGGCCTCGGCCCGGACCGACCGGCAGATCCCCGTCCATTGCGAGAGCGCGATCGCCAGGATGACCGAAGAGACACCTGGCCCAAGGACCAGGCAGAACCCGAGGAGGGTGATCAGCGGGGGGATCGCCGCGACCGCGTCGGTGAGCGCGATCACCAGGCGATCGACCCAGCCGCCGCGGAGCCCGGCGAGACCGCCGAGGAGGCCGCCGAGCGCGAGGGTGAGGAGCGAGGCGACGACGCCGACAAGGAGCGAGACCCGGGTCCCCTGGAGCACCCGGGCGCCGAGGTCGCGGCCGAGCGCGTCGGCGCCGAGCCAGAGGCCGGGCCCGGGGGGCGCGTAGGGCTCGGCGACGAAGCCGTGGTAGTCGGCGCCGACGAGGCCGAGCGCGGCCGCGGCCGCGACCAGCGCGAAGGCGCCGAGGAGCGCGAGCGCGGCCCCGCCGGCGCGCCCTAGCTTCATCGCTCTCCTCCGGCGGCGAGGCGGGGGTCGAGGGCGGCCGCGGCGAGGTCGAGGAGGAGCTGGCCGACGATCGTCACCAGCGCGAGGAGGAGCGCGAGGCCCTCGACCAGCGCGAGGTCGCCGGTGCGGAGGGCGGTGAGCGCGAGGCCGCCGATCCCCGGGATGTTGAAGACCTGCTCGATCACCAGCGAGCCGACGACGAGGTGGGGGAGGCGGGCGGCGAGGCGGGCGAGGATCGGCCCGCTCGCCCCCCGCAGCGCGTGGCCGAGCACCCGCGCCTCGGCGATCCCGCGGCTGCGGAGGCCGTCGAGGTAGGGCGCGTCGAGCTCGCGGACGAAGAGCGCGCGGAAGTGGCGGAGATCGGGGCCGAGCTGGAGGAGCGCCCAGGTCAGCGCCGGCAGGACGACGAGGCCCGCGGCCGCGGCGTCGGAGCCGACGAGCGGCCAGCCGATGATCGGGAAGAGCCCGAGGCGGCGGGCGAGGAGGCCGTGGGCGGCGAGGACGACGATCACACTCGAGGTGCTGAGGAGGAGGGTCGCGCTGAGGTTGACCAGGCGATCGATCGGCCCGCCGGGGCGGCGCGCGGCCGCGAGCCCGCCGGCGAGCGCGAGCGCGAGCGCGAGGAGGATCCCGGGGAGCGCGTAGGCGAGGGTCGGCGCGAGCGCGCGGCCGATCAGCGCGCTCACCGGCGCCTGCTGGATCCGGCTGAGCCCGAGGTCGAGGTGGAGGAGGCCCCAGGCGAGCTCGCCGAGGCGGACCTGCCAGGGGCGGTCGAGGCCCCAGGCGTGGCGGAGGCGCGCGACCTCGTCGACCGGGGCGCCGCCGCCGAGGGCGATGACCGCCGGATCGGCGAGGGCGCCCGCGATCCCGAAGACGATCACGACGACCAGCGCGAGGGTCACGAGGGCGCCGACGAGGCGCCCGGCGAGCGCGCTCCGGGTCACCGCCGAAGACTACCCCGGATCGCCGGCGGCCTCGCGGGGCTCGGCGCCGGCCGGCCGCTGGCCGCGGCGGACGACCTTGACCGTCGTCCCCGGGCCGATCATCTCGGTCGGCGCCCGCCGGTTGAGGCGGCCGACGAGCGCGACCTCGTCGGGATCGCTGGCGAGGGCGTCGAGGCGGGTCGGCACCGCCGGTCGGGCGAGCGCGAGGCGGTCGGGGGTGATCGACGCGCGGGTCGCCGGGTCGAGGCGGCGGAGGGTCGAGAGGTGGTGCTCCAGGCTCGCCCCGTGGGCGCCGAACTCCGCGTGCTCGCCGGCGAGCATCATCACCAGGATCGTCCCGCCGAGGTCGGCGAAGACGACGATCCCGGAGAGCCAGGTGTCGCCGGAGACGAGGTCGAAGGCGCCGCCGCGGGCCTCGATCTCGGGGATCGTCCCGGTCCAGCGGGGGCCGGCGCGGACCTTCGGGTTGTCGAGGAAGGCGCGCTCGACCGCGTCCAGGTCGTCGCCGCTCGCCGGGCCGACGATGAAGAGGAGCTTCTCGCCGGGGTCGCTGGCCATCGCCATCGTCCGGTCGCGCTCGATCTTCCAGCCCTCCGGGAGATCGAGCGCGTAGCCGGCGCTCGCCCGCACCAGGGTGTGGCCATCGATCACCAGGCCGAGGCGGGGATCGTCGCCGATCACCAGGCCGTCGAGGCGCGCGAGGAAGTCGGGGTCCTGGCGGCGGGCGCTGGTGGCGAGGCCGCGGCGGGCGAGCTCGCGGTCGATGAGCGCCTGGCGATCTCCGGGATCGGGGTGGCTCGAGAGGAGGATCGGCAGGCCGGCCTCGCCCTGGGCGCGGGCGAGGAAGACCAGGAGGCCGAGGACGTCGCTCATCGCCGCCGGCGGGTAGCCGCCGCGGGCGAGGTAGCGGAGCGCGAGGCGATCGGCCTCCTCCTCGTCGGCGCGGCTGTGCTTGAGGAGCGCGAGGCCGGCCGTCACCCCGGCGACCGCGCCGACGTGGCGGAGCTCGGGGTCGAAGATCCGGAAGAAGCCGACCGAGCGCGAGGCCACCCGCGCGCGGCTGTACTGGGTGACGCCGTGGCGCCCGGTGACGTGGCCGATCTCGTGGCCGAGGACCGCGGCGAGCTCGGCCTCGTCCTCGAGGTGCGCGAGGAGGCCGCGGGTGACGTAGACGAAGCCGCCGGGGAGCGCGAAGGCGTTGACCTCGGGGGCGTCGAGGGTGCGGAAGGTCCAGGAGAGGCCGGGGCGCTCGCTCTGGGCCGCCAGGCGGGCGCCGACCTCGGTGACCATCGCCTCCAGCGGGTCGTCGTCGTAGATCCCGGCCGCGCTCACGACCTCGACGTCGCCGCGGCGGCCGAGCTCGATCTCGTCGGCGTCGCTGAGGAGGTTGAAGTCGAGGCGGCGGGTCGCCGGGTTCCAGGCGCAGGCGGAGCTCAGGACGGTGACGCCGAGGAGCAGGAGGGCGAGCGCGCGACGCACCGCGCCACTCTACCAGCGTCAGCTCGCCGGCGTCGCCTCGCCGAGGTGGAAGCCGGCCTCGACCCGGTACTTCGAGCCCTTCGCCCCCTGGATCGACGAGTAGAGGAGGAAGCGCTCGACCCGGAAGGTCTCGCTGCGGAAGAGGACGTTGGCCGAGAGGAAGTCGACGACGTCCGGCACGTCGGGGTCGCGGAGGCGGGCGATCGTCACGTGGGGCGCGAACTTGCGGGGGTCCGGCTCGACGCCGAGGTGATCGAGCGCGCGATCGATCCGCCGCCGCAGCTCGCGGAGCGGGCCGGCGTCGTCGACCCCCGCCCAGAGCGAGCGCGGCTCGCCCCGCGGCGGGAAGAAGCCGACGCCGTGGAGGGCCATGTCGAAGGCCGGGAAGCGGACGCCGCCGAGGGCGTCGATGATCGCCCGGTGGAGGCCGCCGTCGACGTCACCGAGGAAGCGGAGGGTGAGGTGGAACTTGTCGGCGCCCTCCCAGCGGGCGCAGGTGAGGCCGGTGCAGAGGAGCTCGAGGTGCTCGTCGATCGCGTCGGGGAGGTCGATGCCGATGAAGAGGCGGGGCATGCTCGGATCCTTGGTAGCACGGCGGCGGGCCGCGGGCGCCGGCGAAGATCCGCGCGCTCAGTGCTGGACGGCGTCGCTCTCGCTGTGGCTCGGGCGGCCGCGGGCGAGCTTGCGCTGGAGGCTGCGGCGGTGCATGCCGAGGCGGCGCGCGGCCTCGGAGATGTTGCCCTGGCAGTCGGTGAGGACCTGCTGGAGGTGCTCCCACTCGATCTCGTCGAGGGGCTTCGGGGTCAGCGGATCGGGCATCGCCACCACCGCCGACGCCTGGCGGCTGAAGGCGGCGAGGATCTCATCGGGATCGGCGGGCTTGGTCAGGTAGTAGACGGCGCCGAGCTTGATCGCCTCGATCGCGGTGGCGATGCTCCCGTAGCCGGTGAGGACGACGATCGCGATCGCCGGGTCGAGGCGCTTGAGGGAGGCGACGACCTCGAGGCCGTTGCGCTCGGGCATCCGGAGGTCGACGATCGCCCGGCTCGGGCGCCACGCCTGGGCCTCGGCGACCGCCTCGTCGTGGTTGTGGGCGACGATCGCCGCGAGGCCGCGCCGCCGCAGCGCCCCGGCGAGCGCGGCGCAGAAGGCCTTGTCGTCGTCGACGACGAGGACAGTCTCGCGTTCGGCCGGTGAGGGCGTGTCAGACATCGCTCGGACCTCCTGCCTAACCTTGCCCCCGACGTGACGTTCCGGCAAGTCTCTGCGCCGGCGGGCGCCGCGGCGAGGGCGCGATCGACGACCGGACGATCAGCCGCTCGCCGGGCGCGGGGCCTCCTCGAGCGAGGCGCGGAGCGGGAGGGAGACCAGGACGCGGGTCCCCTCGCCTGGCCTTGATGACAGCTCGATCGCGCCACCGAGCTGGCGGAGGTGGGCGCGCGCGAGGTAGAGGCCGAGGCCCATCCCCTCGCCCTCGGCGCGGGTCGAGAAGAAGGGGTCGAAGGCGGCCGCCGCCTGCTCGGCGTCCATCCCCGCGCCGTCGTCGCGGACCTCCACCCGCAGCCGCTCGCGGTCGCGGTCGAATTGGATCTGCACGCCGCTGCTCCCGGGGCGCCGGCGGCAGGCCTCGGCGGCGTTGCTCACCAGCTCGCGGAGGATCTGGCCGAGGACCTCGAGGGGCTGGTCGGAGCGGGCCTCGGGCTCGCGGAAGGCCTCGCTCATGGCCACGCGGACGGGGATCTCACCGGCGGTCCCCTCGAGCTCGCCGGGGAGCTCGGAGAGCCGCCAGAGCGCGCGCGCGCGGCCGAGGGTCGGCAGGCGGAGCTCGGGCGAGGCCATCTGGTGGAGGATGTGCTTGCAGCGGGCGATCTCGTGGCGGATGGTCGTGACCGCCTCGTGGCGCTCGCTCGTGTCCATCACCTCGAGGTCGGCCGCCAGCATGCCGATCGTCCCGAGCGGCGACCCGAGCTCATGGGCCGCGCCGGCGGCGAGGGTGCCCATCGCCGCGAGGTGGCGGTCCTGGGTCCGCTCGTCGCGGAGGCGGGCGAGCTCGGTCCGCTGGCGGGCGAGGGAGATCGCGATCCGGTGGACGAAGTAGGTCATCAGCGCCCCGGAGACCGCGAAGGCGACCCACATCCCCCGGAGGTGGGCGCCGAAGTCGTGGGCGGCGTGGCTGTGGCCGCCGTCGGGCGCGAGCGCGAAGAGGCTGGCGAACATCACCAGGCAGTAGGTCGCCAGCGCCCAGGTCCAGCGCGGCGAGACCTGGGTCGCCAGGGTGATCGGCACGAAGTACATCGTCGTGAACGAGTTGATGAGCCCGCCGGAGAGCGCCAGGAGGACGGTGAGGGCGGTCGCGTCGATCACCAGCTGGAGGCCGGCGAGGTTGGTGGTCGCTCGCCCGCCGCGGAGGATCCAGCGCTGGGTCGCGAGGTTGAGGAGCGCGAGCGTCACCATCACCGCCGCGGTCCCGCCGGGCTCGGGCGGCGGCGGGAGCCACGAGGTGATCCACGCGAAGGCGTCGGCGCTCGCGCGCTGGATCGCCCAGCCGAAGGCGACCAGGCCGAGGAAGACCCAGCGGGCGGTGACGAAGGTGCGGAGGGTGATCTCCGCGGTCCGGCGCTCGTCGTTCACGGGCGGCACTCTGCCACGGATCCGCGGGGGCGCGCGAAGGGAGGGCGAAGGGAGGGCGACCCGCTAGCCGCTCGACGACGACCCGTCGCTCTCGCTCTCGCCGCCGCTGCTGGTGCTGGTCCCGGAGTGGGAGTGGGCGAGCTGGCAGGTCCCGAGGCCCATGTGGAAGTCGCAGATCAGCCCGCCGCCGCACTGGCCGTCGTAGGCGCAGGGGCGGCCGAGGTCGTCGTCGCTCCCGTCGTCGCTCTGGCACCCGCCGACGGCCGCGCCGGCGAGGAGGAGGACGAGCGTGAGCCAGGGGCGGCGCATCGGCGTCACGCTAGCGGTCGTCGGCCGCGGCCGGGAGTGCTGCGACATCAGGTCGCATCCGCGCGCGCCGTCTCGGCAAGGGGGGCCGCGATCGGCTAGCCAATCGTGTGCGCGTCTGGCTCTTCCTGGCCCTGGCGGCGCTGGCGGGGACCACCGCCGGCTGCCTCGCGAGCTTCGCGCCGCCGATCCGCCCGGTCGATCACCACGCGGGGATCGAGGCCGACGCCGGCCGCCAGAGCTGCCTCGCCTGCCACGACCTGGAGTCGACGATGGCGGCGCGGATGCGCGGGATGACGGGCGACGCGCTCGCGGCCCACCTCGAGGCGATGGCCTCGGAGCCGCCGCTGGTCCAGGACTGGATGGTCGAGGATCGCCGGAGCTGCGTCGATTGCCACCGCGTCCGCGCGCCCCACGGGCGGCGCGCGGGCGGGGAGGGCGAGCGATGAGGGGGCCGCGCTGGCGTCTCGTCGCGCGGGCGACTGCGGCCCTGGCCGTCGCCGCCGGCCTCCTCGCGCCGGCGCGCGCGGACGCCCACCACGTCCCCGGCCACGGCGCGTCGGAGGGCGTCCGCAACATCAACAGCCTCGGCGGCAGCGGCGGGCGCTCCCAGACCCGCCTCCTCTTCCTCAACGAGATCGTCTACGCCAACCTCGGCCTGAGCCCGAGCGTCGCCAACACGAGCTCGCTCTACGGCGAGTACGCGCCGATCCGCGGGCTCTCCTTCGCCGCCCAGGCGCCGCTCCTGGTGATCCACGACCTCGACGGGAGCGGCGACACCCGGGCCGGCTACGGCAACACCCGCCTGCAGATCCGGGTGACGCCGCATGCCCGGAAGCTGATCCACCGGGTCCTCAGCGCCGGCCTCACCGTGTCGGCGCCGACCCGGACGGTGACGCTCAAGGTCGATCCCGGGCCGGTGACCTCGGCCTCGCCCTTCGTCGTGTTCACGCGGACCTACGATCGCCACTTCTGGCAGCTCATCGGCCTCTCGACGATCGAGAACCGGCGGGCGGGCACGGCGATCGACCTCTCCTTCGGCGCCCAGGGGGGCTCGCGGGTCGGTCGCGGCCGCCTCAGCATCGGCGCCGGCGCCCTCTTCGATCTCCGGATCGCCAACTTCTGCGCCGCCCCCGAGGGCGGCCGCTCCTTCTGCACGACCAGCCGCGCCGGCGAGAGCGAGCGGCCGGTCGGCGCCTTCCGGGCGCTGATCCTGACGACCCTCGCCTACAACATCGGCAAGCGCTGGTCGGTGATCGGCTCGTTCCAGGGGCCGGTGAGCCCGAAGGCCGACTTCACCTTCGCGGGGAGCCTGGGGGCGCAGGTGTTCTTCTAGCCACTACATGTCCCATGGGACATATTATGCTGGTGGCGCGAAGGCGGCCGCCAGGGCGTCGAGGGCGTCGTCGGCGAGGGCGAGCGCCCGGTCGATCCCGGCCGGCGGGATCCGGGGGTAGGGCGGCGTCGGCGGGGCCTCGGCGAGCGCGCGGGCGAGGCCGTGGAAGGTGCCGGCGGCGGCGATCGCCTCGCCGCGGCGGACGTAGAGGCTCGAGAGCTCGAGGTCCCCGTGGAGGCGGGCGGCGCGGAGGCCGATCACGATCCCCTCGGCGAGCTGGCGCTCGCGGCCGAGGACGCCCTGCCCCAGGCGGCGCGCGTCGGGCCAGCGGGCGGTGATCCGCGCGCGGAATTCGGCGGCGTCGAGCGACACCCCGGAGGCGCTCGGGGTCGCGTCGGGGGTCGCGTCGGCGGCCGCGTAGTAGCGGGCGGCGAAGTCGATCGCCCGCAGGGCCTCGTGGAGGCGGGCCTCGTCGTCGTCGGCCATCGTCGGCGGAGGATCGGCCGCGCGCGTCCCCGCGGTCAAGCGCGCGGGCCGGGCTTGCAATCGCGGCCGCGCTCCGCTCTCCTGCGGGGGTCGTGACCGCGCCCCACAACATCCCCACGCCCGAGCACCAGAACCTCTTCACCGCCGATCCGCTGGCGGACGCGCTCTGGCGGCGCTGGCTCGGCGAGGATCGCTACCCGGTGCTCCGCGGCCACCTCTACCGCCTCGGCCGCCACGGCGCCCTGGCGAGCCCGCTCTCGGCGCTCGCCGATCGCCACCCGCCGACCCTCCGCACCCACGACGATCGCGGCGAGCGGGCCGAGCGGGTCGAGTACCACCCGGCCTACCGCCGCCTCGAGGAGCTCTCCTACGGCGCCGAGATCGTCAGCCTCAAGTACGATCGCTCGTTCCTCGCCGAGTACCGCGACGTCCGCCACCTCGTCGGCTTCGGCGGCGGCTACTACTTCGCCCAGAGCGAGTCGGGGCTCTTCTGCCCGATCTGCATGACCGACGGGGTCGGCTGGGTCCTCGAGCGCCACGCCCCGGAGGAGCCGATCGCCCGCGAGACCCTCACCCACCTCGCCAGCCGCGACCTCGGCATGCTCTGGCAGGGGGCGATGTTCCTGACCGAGCGGGTCGGCGGCTCGGACGTCGGCGCGAACTCGGTCGAGGCCCACCGCGACGGCGATCGCTGGGTGCTCCGCGGCCACAAGTGGTTCTGCTCGAACGTCGACGCGGCCGCGATCCTGGTCCTCGCGCGGATGCCCGGGGGCACCCCCGGGACCCGCGGCCTCGGCCTCTTCCTCCTCCTCCGCGAGGTCCCGGCGGGCAACGGCGGCAAGATCCGGATCGAGCGGCTCAAGGACAAGTTCGGCACCCGCTCGATGGCGACCGGCGAGGTGATCCTCGAGGACGCCGAGGCGACCCTGATCGCCGGCGCCGGCGAGGGCTTCAAGGCGATGGCCGAGATGATCAACCTCTCGCGGACCTACAACGCGGTCGCCTCCCTCGCGCTGATCCGGCGGGCTGTCCTGGAGGCCCTGGCCTATGGGGCAGAGCGCCGGGCCTTCGGCGAGCGCCTCTGGGACCTCCCGCTCTGGCGGGCGACGGTCGCCGATCTGGTCGCCGAGCACCTCGCCTCGCAGGTCGGGGTCTTCACGATGATCCGCGCGCTCGACCGGGCCGAGGGCGGCGATCCGCGGGCGGCCGGCCTGGTCCGCGCGCTCACGCCGATCGCCAAGGCGGCGACCGCCAAGCAGGCGGTGTGGTGCGTGAGCGAGGCGATGGAGGCGATCGGCGCCAACGCCTTCGTCGAGTGGAGCCCGCTCCCCCGCCTCCTCCGCGACGCCCAGGTCCTGCCGATCTGGGAGGGGACCACCAACATCCTCACCCTCGATCTCCTGCGGGCGATCGGCCGCGAGCGCGCCCACGAGGCGCTGATCTACCGGATCCAGGCGGCGCTCCACGCCGGCGCGGCGGTCGACGGGGCGCTCGCCGGGGTGATCGGCGGCCGCCTCGATGCCCTCGGCGCGCGCCTCCAGGCGGCCGGCGAGGCGGCCCCGCCGGTCCAGCAGCGCCTCGCCCGCGGGCTCCTCGAGGAGCTCTGGCGGGTCTACTGCGCGTCGCTCCTGGTCGAAGAGGCGGCCGAGCCCGAGCTCCGCGCGCCCTTCCTCGCGGCCGCCCGGCGGATCCTCGCGCGGCCCAGCGTCTGCGCGCCGGCGGGGGCCTTCGCCGGGGCCGACCTCGTCGACACCGAGGAGCCGCTCCTCCGCGCCGGCTTCAACCCGGCCGCGGCCGCGAGCTGAGCGCGGGCCTCAGCCGCCCCGCCGCCGGCGCGCGAAGCCCTCGAGGAGGCCGCGGAGCGCGTCGGGGTAGAGCGGCTTGGCGATGTGGGCGTCGAAGCCGGCGGCGAGGTAGGCGTCGACCTCCTGGATGTAGGCGTGGGCGGTGACCGCGATCGCCGGGGTCGGCGGCCGCCCGCGCTCGGCCTCGCGGGCGCGGATCGCCCGCAGGGTCTCGATCCCGTCGAGGTCGGGCATCGAGATGTCGAGGAGGAGGAGGTCGAAGCGCTCGGCCGCGGTCGCGGCGATCGCGGCGCGGCCGCTCTCGACCATCGTGCAGGCGACCTCGAGGCTCTCGAGCATCGCCATCAGGACCATCCGGTTGATCTCGTTGTCGTCGGCGGCGAGGACCCGGAGGCCGGCGAGGGGGAGGGCGGGCGCGTCGGCGGGCGCCGCCTCGTCGACCGGGGGCGCCTCGGCGTCGGCGGCGAGATCGAGGGGGAGCGAGACCTGGATCGTCGTGCCCTCGCCGAGCTCGCTCTCGACCGCGAGCTCGCCCCCCATCAGCGAGACCAGGCGGCGGACGATCGCCATCCCGAGGCCGGTGCCGCCGAAGCGGCGGGTGATGCTGGTGTCGGCCTGCTCGAAGTCGGCGCCGAGGCGCTCGATCTGCTCCATGGACATGCCGATCCCGGTGTCGCGGACCTCGATCACGAGCGGGCGCCGGGGATCGCAGTCGAGGGTCACCGTCACGCCGCCACGCTCGGTGAACTTGATCGCGTTGCCCACCAGGTTGTGGAGGATCTGGAGGATCCGGAAGGGATCCCCGAGGCGGAGGACGCACGGCTCGCCGCGCACCCGGACCTCGAGGTCGAGGCCGTGGTCGGCGGCCCGGAGGGTGTGCAGCGACTCGACCTTGCGCACGAGCTCGGCGGGGACGAAGGCGACCCGCTCGATGTCGAGCTTGCCGGCCTCGATCTTCGAGACGTCGAGGACGTCGTTGATGATCCCGAGGAGGCTCTGGCTCGACTCCCGGATCACGCCGAGGAGGCGGCGCTGCTCGGGCTCGTCGAGGGTCCGGTCGAGGGCCTCGATCATCCCGAGGATCCCGTTCATCGGCGTCCGGATCTCGTGGCTCATGTTGGCGAGGAAGCGGGACTTGGCGCTGTTCGCCTGCTCCGCCCGGGCGTGGGCGGCCCGCAGCGCGATCTCGGCGTTCTGGCGCTCGGTGATGTCGCGGGTGACGAGGACGACGCCCGAGGGCGTGTCCGCCTCGCCGCTCACCCGGAGGGCGGCGGAGACCTCGAACCAGCGGAGCCCGGCCCCCGGCACCTCGAGGGAGTAGCGGTGGCCGCTGGTGCGTCCGTGGGCGAGGGACTCGCGGATCACCAGGCGGCCGAGGGCGGCGACCTCCGGGGGCATCACCTCCTCCATCAGGTGGCCGAGGAAGGCCTCCGGAGGGGCCGCGAGGACGCTCGGCGCGCTCGCGTGGACGCCGGTGAAGCGGCCCTCCAGGTCGAGCTCGAGGATGACGTCGGGGATCGCGTCGAGGGTCGCCTCGAGGCGCTTGTTCGCCTGCTGGAGCGCCTGCTCCTGGCGCAGCCGCTCGCTGACGTCGATGAAGGCGCCGACGATCTCGAGGAGGTCGCCGCCGGGGCCGTGGATCGCCTTCGCCGAGTCCTCGACCCAGACGAAGGAGCCGTCGTCGCGGACGATCCGGTAGACGCTGCGGAGGACCTCCTTGGCCCCGCCCATCAGCCACTCGCGGCCGCGGGCGATGATCGCCTCGCGCTCGTCGGGGTGGATGCGGTGGGTCCACCAAGACGCCTCGCCGCGGAGCTCGGCGCTGCTCTTGCCGAAGATCTCGTGGCAATTCGCGCTGAGGAAGGTGAGGCCCTGGGCCGGCGTGGCGGCGTAGACGGTCACCGGGCTCGCGCCGAGGAGCTGATCGAGGCGCTCGCTCCGGCGGAGGCGCTCCTCCTCGGCGCGGCGGGCCGCGCTGACGTCGGCGATCGTGCTGATCACCCGCTGGGGCGCGCCTCGGTGATCGCGGGTGATGACCTCGCCGAGCGCGCGGATCCAGACGAAGTCGTCGTCGCGGCGGAAGCGGAAGGTGACGTCGATCCCCTTGCCCTCCGGTCGCAGGGCCGCCGCGAGGGCCTCCTCGAGCGCCTCCCGGTCGTCGTCGTGGACGCTCTCGAGGGCGGCGGTGAAGATGATCGGCTCGACCTCCGGCGGCCACCCCAGGATCTGATGGGCGGCCGCGTCGCAGATCACCGTGTCGGCGTCGATGTTCCAGTCGACGAAGCCGACGACGGCGGCGCCCTTGGCGAGGCGGCGTTGCTCGGCGCTGACCCGCTGCGCCTCGTCGGCCGCCCGGCGCTCGCTGACGTCCTGGAAGGTGCCGAAGGCGCGGACGACCCGGCCGCCCTCGAGCTCCGGGGTCGCCGTCATCCGCACCCAGAGGTTGCGGCCCTGGGCGCTGACCAGCGGGAGCTCGAGGTCGAAGGGCACGGCGTGGGTGCGGAGGCGGTCGAGGGCCGGTCGCAGCACGCGGAGGGCGTCGGGGGGGAAGAAGCGGAGGCCCTCCGCCCGGCGGGGGTGGAAGGTCTCGGGGGAGGTCCCGTGGATCGCGTGGGTGCGCGGCGACCAGCGGAGCTCGTCGCGCGCGGCGTCGTAGTCCCAGCTGCCGATCGCGTCGGAGTCGGCGGGGAGGAGGGCGTCGGGCGCCTCGGTGACGTCGCGGGCGCTCGCGTAGATCAGCCCGTCGGGGTCGGGGGGCGGCGCGCGCCACTCGAGGCGGCGGTAGCCGCCGTCCTTGCAGCGGTAGCGGAGGTACACGCGATCGATGGCCTCGCCGTTGGTGAGCGCCTTGACGAGGAGCCGCGCCGCCGCGAGGTCGTCGGGGTGGACGAACTCGAAGTGGGGCCGCGAGCAGAGCTCGTCGACGCTCCAGCCGAGCGAGCGCTCCCAGGCGGGGTTGGCGGCGTGCATGCGCCCCGCGGTGTCGGCGATGCAGAAGAGGTCCGCGGCCCCCATGAAAAAGCGCTCGTGGACGAGGCGCGGCGGCGTCGGGCGCTGGAGGGGCACGATCCTCGATCTTGCGGGTGGGGATGGGGTCGTCAAGCCCCGGCGAGGGCGGTCTCGTCTGCGAACGCAGCGCTCCCGCGGCAGAGGACCCCTGCTCGCGTGGGGGCGGTGATCACTATGTCGGTTTGGACATGTCCATTCATACCTTCGAGCCGCCGGCGAACATTGGTCCTGAGCTCCACGGGTCGCGCCGGCTGCTCCCTCGAAGTCGGGCTCGCGGCCGTGGCGAGGCCGGCGCCAGACTGCTAGGTTGGCGGACGACGTCGATGAGCGCGGCGACGAGCGGCGGTGGGGCGCGGAGGGGTCCGCGGGCGGGATGGGCCCGGGTGATCGGCCTCTCCGTCGCGGCAGCGATTTTTTACGGAAGCTGGGCGTATTTCGCCAACCACGAGGTCTCGCGGGCCGCGGGGGCGCGGGCGGCGGTCGTTCAGGGCGCCTACTCGGCGCTCTCGACCTTCGCGCTCTCCCTCCTGATGGAGCGCCTCTTCCGGGCGGGCCGGAGCCCGGGCTCCGGCTTTGCGATCGCTGGCGGCGGCGGGATCGCGGTGATGGTGACGACCCTCCTGATCGCCCACACCCTCGCGGGCACGCCCCGCGTGGGGCTGACGATCCTCCCCTCGCTGGTGGTCGGCGGCTCCTTCTGCCTCGCCTACGCCGGCGGCCTGAGGGCCCTGGCGAGGCGCCAGGGGCCCTGAGCGATCGCCCCCCGGTCGCGGGCGCTGCTACCATCGCAGCGATGCTCCGGCCCCTGGCGCTCGCGCTCGCCTCCACCCTCGCCGTCGCCTGCACGCCGGCCGAGCCCCATGACCTCGGCGATCACCCGGCGGATCAGGTGCGCCTCGCCGACTCGCCGCTCCTCGCCTACCTCGGGGCGGCCTACGCCGGCGGCGATCAGGTGACGCTCGCCGAGCTCCTGGGCGAGGCCGAGCCGGACTTCAAGGCGGCCCCGGATCCGAGCGCGATCCTCGAGCTCCAGCGCGCCGAGCATGCGGCGCTGCCGGCGATCGACGACGGCGTGCACCTCCGCGTGCTCACCCAGAACCTCGGGCTCCTCGATCGCTGGTACCCCTTCACCCACGTCGGCGTCGCCGAGGTCGATCGCCGGCGCGAGCACGTGCCGCCGCTCCTCTTCGCCGAGGGCTACGACGTCCTCCTCCTCCAGGAGGTGTGGGAGGACATCGACCTCGAGCGGATCCGCCTGGCGGCCGAGGATCGCGGCTACCGAGTCTACGGCGGCTCGTCCAAGCACCACATCGAGCACGGGCTGGCGATCGCGGTGCGCGAGGAGCTCATCGATCCGGACGGCGAGGAGCGGGTCTCCGAGCGGACCTTCGAGCAGCTCTACGACGTCGAGCGCTTCCCCGGGCCGGGGGTCGCCCGCGGCTTCATCGGCTGGAGCTTCGTCCACGCGCCCACCGGCCGGCGGATCCACCTCGTCGACACCCACGTCGCCGCCTACGCCGACGCCTGGCGCAACCGCACCTTCCAGGCCCGCGAGGTCGCGCTCCACGTCCGCCAGCTCCCGGCCGACGAGATCGTGGTCCTCGGCGGCGACTTCAACGCGGGCCCCTACTACCCCGAGGATCGCTTCGGTGACGTCGGCGGCGAGCCGGTCGGGGAGTGGTGGCGGAACACGATCATGTACCCGGTAATCCTCCACTACGGCGAGGTCTTCGAGACCATGGCCGCCTTCGGCGCGGCCGACGACGTCGCGGCGATGGACGGCCTCCCGGCCTACGACGCGGTCGCCTGGGACCGCGAGCCCTACGGCGACGCGTCGATCTGCGAGGGGCCGAAGACCGCCTTCTCCTGGGACTGGTGCGACACCCTGGCCTTTGAGGCAGGCGGCGCGACCGAGTACCCCGCGCGCCTCGACTTCGTCTTCGTCCGCGATCGCGGCGACGACGTGCGGGTGGTCGACGCGCACCTCGCCAACACCGAGCCGGTGATGCAGGGCGACCGCGCGGTCGAGATCTCCGACCACTACGGATCGGCGGCGACCCTGCGGATCAGAAGCGCCCGCTGAGCGCGAGCCCCTGGGCGCCGGGGCCGATCAGCGGGGTGACGGCGATCTGGTGGTCGTCGAGGCCGCGCCGGCGGCCGGTCTCGCGGGCGACGAGCATGCTCCCCGCGATCACGGCGCCGGCGCTGATGAAGTAGCTCGACTCGAGGTAGGCGTAGGCGCAGGCGTTGCTCTCGCAGCCGCGCGTCCAGGGGAGGAAGAGCGCGCGGGTCAGGCCCCAGAGGCCGAGGCCGCCGCCGAGGAGGCCGATCCCCAGGCGTCGCCGCCGACGATCGGGGGCGAGGCCGAGGGCGCCCTCGGCCCGGCCCTTGCGGTGGGCGCCACCGGCGAGGAGGCCGACGCCCGCGAGGGTCGGCGCGTTGAAGAAGGCGGTCGCCATGAAGAAGGGTCCGACGCTCCAGCGGCCGTAGGGATCGCGGGGGTGGAGGCCGGCGGCGGTGGCGAGGAAGACGTCGATGCCGACGCGGCCGGCGAGGCCGATCCCGCTCAGGACCGCGCCGGCGATCGTCAGGCCGCGGCCGGCGCGGGGCGAGGCGACGGGCTGGCGCGTGGCGGGGGAGGGCGCGGGGGAGGGGGCGGGCGCCTCGGAGGTGGGGAGGTCGCCGCCGACCTCGGCGCTCGCCGGGAGGGGCGCGGCCTCGCTCGTGGCCGCGTCGACGTCCGCCGCAGCGTCGTCGCTCGTCGCTTCGGCGCTCGTCGCTTCGGCGTCGCCGCTCGCGGGCGCCGCGTCGTCGCCCGCAGGCTCGTCAGCGCTCACCTGCGCGGAGGACGGATCGACGTCACCATCTTCGGGGGCGCCGTGGAGGACGAGCGCGAGCGCGAGGGCGTGCACCATGCGTCGCCAGAGGCTAGCGCAAGTGGGATCGCGCGGTCCATCGGAGGATCGGGGCCCTTGGCCCCGGACGCCTTCGCCGGTAGCCTGCGAGCGATGGCTTGGATCGGCGTGGGCGGTCGCCAGGGGCAGGGGTTCGCGGGGATCGTCGGCCTCGCGCTGGTCGCCGCCTGCTTCGTCGATCCGGGGCCGCCGCCGGCGGCGGACTCCGACGGGACGACCACCGGCGACGGGAGCACCAGCGCCGCGGCGACGACGATCATGCTGCCGACGACCAGCTCCGGCGGCGAGACCAGCGGCGGCAGCGGCTCGGAGTGCTCGGACGGCTGCGGCCTGGGCGAGACCTGCGTCGACGGCGTGTGTGTGCCGGCGAGCTGCGCCCCGGAGGCGGTGGCCCGGACCTTCGCGGCCCCGGCGGTGGTCTTCAGCGTCGACAAGTCGCGGTCGATGAGCCTCAACACCTGGGACGACGACGGCGACGCGAACACCCCCGAGGTCACGCGCTGGACGACGATCCGGGAGGCGCTGATCGCCGCCGCCATGACCTGGGGCGAGGTGGAGTTCGGCCTCAAGCTCTTCCCGGATCTCGGGGTGCCGTCGACCTACACCGCCGACGCCTGCGCGATCTCGGCGGCGGTCAACGCCCCGGTCGGCCCCAACGGCGCCGCCGCGCTGAACATGATCCTGCCGGCCACCGACGACGGGGTCGGCGGCGGGACCCCGGCGAAGGCGGGGATCGAGGTCGCGGTCGCCCACCTCCAGGGCGTCGGTGAGGCCGCGCCGAGGCGGCCGCGCTTCGTGATCGTCGTGATCGACGGCGCCGCCAACTGCCGGGCCGACGCGGTCGACGACCTCGAGCGCTTCGAGACCTACGACGCGGGGGTGCTCGACGCGGCGGCGGCCGGCCTGATGAGCGGATCGCCGGTCGCGGTGATCGGCGTCGACATCAGCGCCGAGCTCACGCCGGCGATGACCGACGGCCAGCCCGACGGGGTCAACGTCTCGGCCCTCCTCGACGACCTCGCGCTCGCCGGCGGGCTCGCCCGCGGCGGCGCCGAGCGCTACTACAACACCCACGACGCGGCGACGGTGAAGTCGTCGCTGGCGGAGCTGATCGGCGGGATGGTCTGCACGGTGGTCGTCGATCCGCCGCACCCGAGCTCGGTCCTCGCCGGGCTCCTCGCGGGGGGCGAGGCGGCGCCGATGCTCGACCCGACGGCCTGCGGGCTCGAGAACGGCTGGTACGACGCGGGGGGCGGGCGCCTGCGGCTCTGCGGGGCGCTCTGCGAGCTCTATCGGGCGGGCGGCGAGCTCTCCCTGCAATTCGAGTGCGGGATGTAGCGGGCGCCCGGGATAGTAGTCGTCGGCGAGGCGGCGAGGCGGCGAGGCGAAGATGTGCCGAGCGCATGACATCCGCCGAGTCCACAATATCAAGCCCAAACGCGGAAGAACGCTACTCTGAGGCTGAAGAGCGTCCGCGAGGAGACGTTCCAGGTCGCGCAGCCGACGCAGATCCGCGCTGACGCCGACTTCCGCTGGAACAAGAAGTTGCGCTAGAGTCGCGCCCCGCAAGCAGGAGAGCCTGGATGCCCCGCGTATCGTTCACCGCACGAGATTTCCGTGTCCTCAAGAATCTAGTCTGGGAGCCTGAGGGGGTCTGTCTGCTCGCGGGCGCGAATGGCGCCGGGAAGACGTCAACGTTGAACATCTTGGAGTTTCTCAGCGCGCTCTTCCGGCGCGGGCACGAAGCAGCATTTAGCGCCGTCGGGGGAGGCGGACTCCACAACCTAGATGCCGATCCAAAGGAGCCGGTCGAGTTTCGCGTCGAACTCCACGATATTGTCTGGCGCCTCCAATTTCCGATATCCAGCATGGGCCTACGGGGAACGTACGGTGAGGAGTTGCATCGCGGTGACGAAGTAGTTCTCCGCGCGCCAATGTTCGCAGAGACATGGTACCTTGGGAACGAGGAACTACCTCACGAAGACGAGCGTTGCTGCGCAAGGCGACTCTGGGACCGGGGAGATGCGAAGTGGATGCAGCCGCTAGTTGACGCATTGGAGGGTGTTCGCGTCTACGGGACATATTGGCTGAATCATGTGAAGCGACCAGAGGCGACCAGCCTACGTCACTCGTTTCTTCATGGGACGGGGCGAAACCTGTGGTCAGTCTTGTCGAACTGGAAGGCGTCGCCGATTCGATACCAAGGGCAATATGACTGGGTGATTCGGCATGCGAAGCGCGCGTTCCCGGACATCATGGGGACAATCGAGTTTGATCGAGGGCTGGCCTATCTTTTTCGGCCCAATGACTCGGATCCCGCGAATGGCCTCTCGCCTGATCTCGCTGCAGATGGTCTTCTCACCGGTCTCCTGCACTTGACCGCGGTCGCTGGCGCGCGCGACGGCTCGATCATCGCCTTTGACGAGTTCGAAAACCAACTCCACCCCTACGCAATTCGCGGGCTCCTTCAGGCGATACGTGAAGAGGCGGAGAGGCGTGACCTCACGATCATCATGACGACTCACTCCCCCGTAGTCATGAACGAATTCCGCAGAGAACCAGAGAAGCTGCACGTGCTAACAGGCGATGAACGCCAACCTTATTCCCTCATTGAACTCCTGGGCGCGGACGCTCTCCTCCAAGCGCGTTTGGGGGAACTCTACGAGCAACTCGACTTCGCCGCCCCATCTGTGGCTCCGGAATTCGCGTAATGGGTCGTGTTGCATTGGTCCCCACAGGGCAGATGGAGTGGCGTGGGCTCGCGGACGCGCTGCTCAGACTCTTTCCTGATAGTGAGTTTGTCGCCATACCACCCGCGGGCCCTCTCGACTCGTTCACATCCTGTGATGTGAGGAAGCTCGTCGACAGGCTCCAAGAGAACAACGCGGACCGCCTACTCCGACGAGCTGCAGTCGAGGCGATGAAGGGGGGGCGCCAGCGCTTCGACCTGGTTGTCATCCTGGACGACTTGGAGCTCGAAAACGTCGGCCAGCCGGGTCTGGTGGTTGATGTGATGCGGAGAGCGGTGTCGAAGCACCTCGACGCGCTCCCCACGAACGATCCGGGTTTGCGGCGGCGCACCGCGGAGGCGCTCGTGAACAAGGTCTCGTTCCACCTTGCCAAGCCGATGACCGAATCCTGGATCTTCGGCGATCCCCAAGGCCACGTGAACGCCGGAGCGAGGATTGGGCAGCCGAAGCTCCGAGCGGGAATCGATCTCGAGGAATTTGAGACCGATGACGCGGAATACGCAGCTGCGGGTGGCCATTGTTGTGCAGCGTGGCTCGCACTTCCAGAAGACAAGCGGCGAGAATGTCGCCCGTTGTGGCTTCGACCGGCGGAACGGACGCGACACCCCAAAGCCTACATGGCCTGGCTCTGTCGTTCCCCCAATGAGCGGAATTGTACAGTCTATCGAGAGTCCCATGAAGGAGCACGTGCCCTGGGTCTCCTTGAATGGAGCGAGGTCTTGGGCCCTGATCTGGACAAGATGCCGTTTCTCCGAGCGCTCGTCGAGGATCTCGCGGATGGGCTCGATCAGGAGCCCGCGGTCGGTCCAATCTACACCCGGGGGGCACCGGAGACGTGTCGATTCACCCGACGAGAAGCACCCCTTCTGCGGAACATATGACCCCTGGCGAGTCTCGCGGTCGCGTGCCGGCTGGTCGAGGAATTACCGCAATCGCCGCCATCGTGTGGCGTCAGCGCCAGGAATCGTGATGGAGTGGATGGCCTCCTAGGGCTGGAGGAGCGTCGACATGTCGATCCGCCGGCGCTCGCGGATCGCCCGGCCGACGATCTCGCCCTCGACGACCTCATAGCCGAGGAGCGCGAAGATCCGCTCGCCGAGGAAGATCGGCCGCGAGTTGCCGTACCAGTCGACGCACGAGCTCACGCAGCGCTCGCCGCGGCCGGCCTGGAGATCGGCGGGGAGGAGCCCCATCCGGGTGAGCGCGAGGTCGTCGACCCGGAGGAAGAGGAGGCCGAGGGAGGGCTTCCAGAGGTGGGCGGCGCCGGGCTCCCAGGCGGCCCGCACGGGCAGCCCGAGGATCGCCTCGCCGGGCTCGCTCGGACGGAAGAAGAAGCCGTGGCTGCGGAGCTCGCCCTGATCGACGCCGAGGAGCGTGAAGTGGCCGACCGCCTCGGTGTGCGGGCCGAGGGCGAGCGAGGTGAGGCGGAGCGCCTGGCGATCGCCGCCGACGACCAGGGCGGCGTCGCCGAGCGCCTCGATCCGATCGACCGGGTGATCGAGGGGGACGCGCTCGACCGCGGCGTCCGCCTGGTCGGCGGCGACCACGAGGACCTCGCCCGCGCTCGGGTCCCCGTTCCAGCCCCAGGTTCTCCCTGTCCCATAGAGCAGGTACTCTCCGACGAAGCGGTTGTGGAGGCTGCCGGAGGCGTCGGCCGGCGCGGGGAGCTCGCGGTAGAGGCCGCTCGGCGCGGCGACCATCCGACCGTCGAGGGCGGCGAGCGGGAGGTGGAGGAGGCGCAGCGGCCCGCCGGCCCACTCGCCGCGCCACATCCCGTCGCCGTAGCCGGCGTCGCGGACGACGACGCGGAGCTGGCCGTCGGCCTCGCGGAACGAGAATTGATCGACCGGCATCCCCTGCGCGCGGATCCCGGTCATCGGCCCGCCGTCGAGGGGGAGGCGGAAGAGCGCGCCCTCGTTCGCCCGGCTGCTCTCCCAGATGTAGTCGGGGCCCTCGGCCCAGACGTAGACCGCGCTCGGCGAGACGTAGAAGGAGCGGGCCGACCCGCCGCGGATCCCCCGGGCCTCGCAGCCCAGGCGGGTCGGGCTCAGGTCGCAGGTGACGACCGCGTGGATCATGTCGCCGCCGAGTCCCGGGACGATCTCGGAGTCGTCGAGGAGCGGCGCCCAGGCGCCGCGGCGGGGCCGCTCGTCGTCGGGCCGCCAGATGCTCGGCGGCCGGCTCGGGGCGCCGGGCGGCTGCCACTGGGGCACGTAGAAGACCAGCTTGTCGCCGATCAGGCGGCTCGCGTAGTTGCGCGACGAGAAGTAGTCGCTCGAGCTCAGGAAGAAGGAGCCGGCCCGGCTGAGCCCGCCCTGGGGGTCGATCCGAAAGAGCGCGAGCTCGGTCGCGCGCAGCTTGTAGGAGTAGCCGATGACGACGATCGTCCCGTCGTGGATCAGCATCTCGTCGTACCAGGCGTGGTCGCGCCGGCGGGTCGTTCGGGGGACGTCGAGCACCGCGATCGGATCGAGGCGATCGCCGCCGACCCGGACGGTGAAGAGGCGGCCGCGGCGGAGGACCACGAGGTGGTCGCCGTGGACCTTGACGATCCCGCCCTCGTCGACCCCCTGCTCCTGGTTGTTGGTGATCGACGCCGGCAGCTCGGGCTGGTGGGAGCCCGCGGGCTTCTTGCAGGCGCCGCTGAGGAGCGCCGCGGCCGCGAGCCCGACGAGCGCCTGGGTCGGGCTGCGTCTGCGTCTGTGCATGGGGGCGTCCAGGATACACGGCGCGCTCGCCTTGAGCGGCCCGGCGATCTGACCGACACTCGGGAGGTGCTCGTCTCCGCGCGTCGCCTCGCCGCCCCCGGCCTCGGGGCGCTCCTCCTCCAGGGGGTGGCCTGCCTCGGGCCGGCGCCGGGCGGGAGCGCCAGCGAGGGCTCAGCGAGCGCGAGCGCAGGCTCGGCGAGCGCGGCGACGACGGCCGCCAGCGAGGGGACGACGAGCGCGGGCGGGTCGTCGGGCGGGGCCTCCAGCGAGAGCGGCGGGCCGCTCTGCCCCTCGGGGTGCCTCGCGGGCGAGACCTGCGTCGCCGACGGCGTCTGCGCCTGCGCCCGCGAGCCCGAGGACTCGTGCCCGCCCGAGCTCGAGTGCGGCGCGGACGGGCGCTGCTTCGGGCCGGTGTGGCCCAACCGGGTCTCGCAGGTCAACTCCGATCCGTGGATCAGCGAGAACCACCAGGCGATCCGACGGATGCGGCCGCGGGTGCTCGCGCTCAACTTCGTCAACGCCCGCTCGAACGCCGAGATGGTCGCCGACCTCGAGGGGGCGATCGCCGGACTCCGCGAGGGGAGCCGCTTCCACGGCCACTCGGACGCGGCCGCGCCGGCCTTCCTCGAGTACGCGATCGCCTACGCGATCGACCTCCGCGACGACCCGCCGCCGCCCGGCTGGACCTACCACAACAGCACCCGCTACCCCCGCGAGGATCCGGTCGAGGGCTACTGGGGCTTCGACTACGAGCGCCTCTTCTCCGCGGAGTTTGCCGGCTACTACGGGATCGAGGACCCCGAGGCGCCGGGCGAGGCGCTCGGGCTCTGCCAGCTCTTCCAGCGCGGCCTCATCCACGAGGTGTGGGTCTACGGCGACGCCGACGTCCCGGACGTCGGCGCGGCCGAGGTCCTCGAGCTGAAGCCGCGCTACGACGCCGCGCGCGAGCGCACCAAGGATCCGATGAGCCGCTGCGCCGGCAACGGCTGCTTCGATGAGGAGGACGCGGTCTCTTGCGGGGTGACCGTGCGGATCGCGTGGTTCAACAACACCCGGGGGCCGGGCTGCTTCCTCGAGAGCCTCTCGCACGGGCTCGAGAGCACCGGCGCCGGCGATCCCAACCTGATCCCCTACCTCTTCGACTACTTCCCGACCTTCGCCGGCCTCGACCTCGGCAAGCGCTACGGGGTCCCCTTCCAGAGCTGGTACTCCTGTCCCTACGGCCAGCCCTGCGTCGACTACCCGAGCGCGACCTCGGCCCACTACTCGCTCAGCGCCGACGTCGAGGGGACGATCGACCCCTTCGACCCGGTCTGCGGCAACGTCCACTGGCCGCCGAACGGCCGCCAGCACTACGATCTCTCGAGCCCCCACGAGGTGATGTCGAGCTGCGTCCACTACCGCGACGGCAGCGGCGAGAGCGAGCCCTACACCTCGAGCCTCCACCAAGCCTACTCGAAGCTCGCGCCCGACTGCATGGGGCCCTTCATCGTCTGGTGGCGGCAGAACATGCCGGGGCTCGACAACGGCGCGCTCGACGACGAGGGCCAGCCGATGCTCAACTGGTGGCCCTTCCTCTTCTATTGAGCGTTCGATCGCGGGTCAGCCGCGGGGCTGCTGATAGGCCCGGGCGAGCTCGGCCGCCCTGGCGACGTCGTCGGCGTCGAAGAAGGCGGGGAGCTCGCGCTCCCACGCCTCCGCGAGGTAGCGGGCCCACTCGGCGATCGCCTCGAGCTGCGAGGGCGCGAGATCCCAGACGCCCTCGCGGTAGCCCTTGCCCGGCCGGAGGAACCCGTGGAGGTAGAGCCAGAGCTCGTCGTCGTAGGGGGTCTCGAGCATGAGGCGGAGCGGCGCCGGCAAGTAGTAGGCGATCGCCTCCACCGTCATGTAGGTGAAGTCCTCCATGTGCAGGGAGGGGGCGAAGCCCGCCTCGACCTCCGCCCGATCCTTGCCGAGGAAGTGCTTCACGACGTAGGGGCCGTCGATGCCGCCGGTCGTCAGCCGCTCCGGCGATTCGGGCCTCCGAGCGGCCTGGAAGGCGCGCGCGAGGCGATCCTCGACCTCTCTCTTCGTCATCTCGGCGACCCGCGTCCTAGCGCCCGAGCGAGGTCAGGATGTGCTGGCAGTGGTGGCGGTGGAAGACCTCCTCGTGGCTGTCCTCGATCTCGGCGAGGACGTAGTTGAGGTAGGTGTAGACCGCCGAGGCGACCATCGACACCAGGGTCGGGTCGGCCTCGCGCTGATCGCAGGCCGCCCGCACCAGCGGGTGGCGGAGGTTGAGGACGTAGTGGTTGCCGAAGGCCTCGACCAGGGTCGCGCCGGCGCCCAGCGAGATCGCCAGCGACTCGAGGTGGGCCTCGGAGAGGGGGCCGCGGGTGCGCTCGCGGACCAGGCGGAGCTCGGCGCGGATCGCCTCGAGGAGGAGGAGCTCCGGCGGCGGCGGAGGCGGAGGCGGCGGCTCTGGGATGGGCTCGGGCTCGGGCTCGGGCGCGCGGGCGCGGGCGCGCTCGCGGCGTGCGGCGAGCTCGTCGCGGAGCGGGACGGGCTCTGGCGCTGGCTCTGGCGCTGGTATGGGCTCTGGCTCTGGCTCTGGCTCTGGCTCTGGCTCTGGCTCTGGCTCTGGGATGGGCTCTGGCTCGGGCTCGGGGACGGGCTCGCGGCGCGGGCGCTCGCTCGGCGGCTCCCAGAGCCCGAGGTAGAGGAGCTCGGCCGGCTGCTCGGCGAGCGCCTTGTTCAGCGAGATCAACGAACCTGACCCGAGGGGCAGGAGGTCGAGATCGGCGATCTCCTCGCGGAGCTCGATGAGGCTCTTGCGCGAGGTCCCGGTGTCGGCCCGGAGGAGGAGGAGCTGGGTCCAGAGGGCGTCGCGGAGGAGGGCGAAGCGCTCCAGGGTCGCCTCGTCGGGGGCCTCGCCGGGCTCGATGAGGGCGGCGATCCCCCGGCGGTACTCCGAGCAGACGCCGCGCCAGAGGGCGGTCGCGGAGCGCTGGATCCGTCGTCGGGAGCGCCGCTCGATCTTGTAGCCCTCCCACATCGCGTCGACGTTGACGTCGGCGCCGGAGAGGACGCCGCCGACCATCAGCGGCGCGCAGAGGTCGGTCTCGTCGATCTTTCGCCCCTGATCGCCGACCTCGATCGTGCTCACGAGGGGGCGCCGCGGATCGCCGCTGGGGGCGATCCAGAGGCGGCCGGAGAGGCCCTTGGCGTCGATCTCCTTGGTGAGGAGCGCGCCCTCGGGGATCCCCTCGCGGAGGCGCGGCGCCCCCATCCGCCGGACCTCGGCGCGGGCGAGGCGACGGAGCTCCTCCGCCATGTCGAGGCGGCGGGGGAAGAGGGGGAAGAGCACCTCGGCGTGGGGATCGAAGTGGATCGCCTCGGGGGCGTTGGTCAGCGGCGCGCGGGTGAAGCGGAGGATCCCGTTGGCCTGGTACTCGGCGATCACGTCGTCGACCGAGCAGGCCTCGCCGCCGGCGTTCTGGAGGAGCGCGAGGCGGAGGAGGGGACCCGCCCAGGGATCGCGGCGGATCTTGGCGAGGTTGCGGAGGCCGCCGAGCTCGGGGATTCGATCGGCGAGGATGACCAGCGCCCAGGCGCGGGCGCGGACCCGGCCGTTGAGCGGCAGCGCCTCGTAGAGCTCGGCGAGGCGGGCGAGGAGATCGCCGATCTTGCGGCGCGCGAGCTTGGTCGCCCGCCGGAGATCGCGGGCGTCGACGCTCGAGTAGTCGCGGTCGACCGCGAGCTCGTCGAAGTCGAGGGCGGCGATGAGCGGCAGCGGGAAGTCGCCGAACTCGACCGCGGAGACCTTGCGGCGCTCGCGGTAGAGCTCGAAGCGGGCGCTCGGGCGGGTGCCGGGGAGGACGCGGGGGATCCCGAGCTCGCCGCGGATCCCCTCGTCGCTGATCTCGATCTTGGCGAGGACCTCGTCGGCCGCGAGGGTGACCGCGGCGACCTGCGGCCGCTCCTCGAAGCGGCGCCGGGCCTGCCAGTCGCTGAGCCAGGGGCTGGCGTCGCAGAGCACCCCGTCGCCGAGGAGGGCGCTGAGGAAGGCGCGCTCGCGGGCGTCGACCTCGACGACCGGCCCCTTCTCGCCGCGGTAGCCGAGGCTCGGGTGGCCGCGGTCGAGGACCCGGAGGGCGTTGGACTCGACGACGAGCGCGCGGATCGCCTGGAGGCTGAGGGGGTCGCCGCCGCCGACCTGGGCGAAGAGCGGCTGGTCGAAGAGGAGCGGGGCGAAGGCGAGGAGCGCCCGGCTGAGGGCGATCATCCGATCGTCGTCGGGGCCGGTGAAGGCCGGGCTCCCCTTGCCGATCGAGCCCTCGACGATCTTGGCGGAGAAGGAGCCGCCGCGGGCGAGCACCGCCCGCAGGGTCTTGCGGAGGCGGTGGCTGCCGTGGACCCGGCCGAGGCGGAGGAGCGTCACGTACTCGCGCTCGGCCGCGTCGGCGCTGAAGTGCTCGCGGAGGCGCTGGTGGGCCTCGTAGAGCTCGGGTCCGGGGTAGAGCGCGCGGACCAGGCCCATGAGGAGGCGGACGATCGCCTCGCGGAGGTTGCCCGCCGAGCGCGGGAGGGTCGCCATCGCCTCCTGGATCAGCGCGCAGAGGCCCTCGTCGAGGGCGGCGACCAGCGCCGGGTTGTCGACCCAGCGGACGCCCTCCCAGATCCGCATCGGCACCGCGTCGTCGTCGTTGACGCAGGCCGTGAGGCCCGGGAGGCCGACCTCGAGATCGAGGGTGCCGAGGTAGCGGCGGCGCTTGAGCACGCGGACGGTCGCGCTCGTCGAGGTCATGGTGTCGCCGCCGGCGACGAGCCCCCAGAGGCACTCGATCTTGTCCCTGGTGTGCCGCACCTTGAGGGTGACCTGGGCGAGCTCGACGGGCTCGGTCACCCGGCGCATGAAGGAGCGCTCGAAGTGGAGCTGCTCGAGGCGCGGGCGGTAGTCGGTGAGGGCGGCGGCGCCGAGGGTCGCCTCGATCCACCGGCGGTGGCCGGCGCTGAGGCGGAGCACCGGCTCGTCGACGTTGCTGACGCCGGCGGCCAGCCAGTAGAGCGGCTCGCCGCGGCCGAGGCGCTCGTGGAGCTCGAGGAGCGAGGCGTCGGGGCCGGCGAGCTGGGGGAAGAGGCGGCGGAGCGCCAGCGGGTGCGGCGGTCCCCTGGACTCGGCGTCGCCCGGGAGGTTCCAGCGGGGGATGATCTGGAGGCCGCGGTGCTTGTCGACGAGGCGCTGGGCGAGCGCCGGGTCGAAGCCGAGGTCGATGAGGTAGCGGGTGGGGTAGCCGGGCTCGACGATCTGGACGACGTAGTCGAGGAGCGCCTCGCGGAAGATCTTGGCGGCGGCGTCGTCGACCGGGAAGCGGCTGGCGACGTCGGCCATCAGCCGCTCGATGAGCTCGAGGAGGTGGAGGAGCGCCTCGCCGAGGGGGCGGCCTCGGGTCGCGCTCGCGCAGGCGCCGTCGGTCGGGAAGTCGCCGCTGAGGATCGCCATCAAGCCCGGCGCCGGCCCGGGGAGCGGCGCCTCCTCGAGGACGCAGCCCTCGCTGACGATCAGGAGGGTGGGGCGGATGTTGCCGACCAGGCGGAGGCCGAGGTTCAGGGTGACGCCGGCGGCCTCGCTCCGCTGGCTGGCGACGTAGAGCCCCGCGTCGAGCTCGCCGCTGTGGGGTCGCGCGCGCCAGCGCTTGATGTTGCGCTGGCGGGTGAGCTCGGCCTCGATCTTCGCGCTGCCGTCGGTCACCGTCAGGCCGAGGCGCTCGCGGAAGAACTCGTCCTCGTCGCCGCGGACGACGACGACCCCGGCGAGCGCGCTGAGGTTGACCGCCTCCGGATCGACCCTGTCGGTCACCAGGATCTCGCCGCGCTCGACCAGCTCGAGGGTGGTGAGCGCCGGCCCGCTGAGGGTCGGCCAGAGCGGCAGGGAGGCGATCGCCGCGAGCGCGGGGTAGTGCTGGATCGACGCGCCGGCGCCCTCCGGGGTCGCCGCGAGGAGCCAGGTCCGCAGCGACTCGACCGCCCACTCCGGGGTCTGCGGGTGGTCGAGGGTCTGGGCCATGGCGATGATCGCCTGATCGCGGGCGACCGCGAGGACCCGGACCATCTCCTCGTAGGCCTGGTCCTTGACGACGTCGGCCTGCGAGACGTCCTTGTTGAGCGCGTTCGAAAACGCCCAGAGCGCCATCCCCGGCGGCGCGTAGAAGTCGTGCTGGGCGATCCAGACCTCGGAGGTGACGACGTCGACGGTCGCGCGGCGGCGCGCCGAGGCCTTCCCCGCGAGGAAGCCGGCGTAGCCGTTGCCGCCGCTGAGAGGGACCTGGTGGGGCAGGAGGAGGGCGCGGGCCGGGTGCTCGCGGGCGAGGATCGTCCCGTTGACCGTGATCAGCACCGGTCGATCGCTGTAGAGGCAGCGCTCGCGGACGATCGACGACTCGACCAGGCGATCGCGGAGCGACGACACGACCTCGAGGAGGAGGCCGATCCGCAGGCGATCGCGGACGTGGATCTGGGTGTGGCGCTCCTTGCCCTCGCGCGGGGTGAGCTGGTCCGGCTTGTCGGGCCGGAGGAGGAGCTCGGCCTTCGGGGTGGTCACCCGGACGAAGCTCGGCCGCAGCGACATCGCCGCGTTGACCGCGATCGCCAGGTTCTGGCGGGCGCGGACCGCCGGTGACGAGGTGTCGGCGAAGATCGCGGAGTAGAGCTCGCCGAGCTCGTCGATCGTGAAGGGCTGGCCGTTGAAGCCGAGCACCACGTCGTCGGAGTCGACGACCACGTCGATCCGCAGGGCGCCGCGGAGCGCGGCCGCCTGGACCAGGAGGAGGACGTAGTGCTCGGGGACCGCGAGCTGGAAGCGGCGGAGCTTCTCGCGGGCCTTCTCGGCGTCGAGGCTGAACTCACCGCGCGCGTCGAGGGGCGCGTCGGCGTGGAGCTCCGAGACGAGATCGTCGAGGGTCGCCATCGACCCGCCCACGATACCCGATCGACGCCCGCGGGGGCGCCTCGATCGGCCCGTGGGCCCCCGTGAGGACCCCCGTGGAGCCCGCTAGTAGATGAAGGGGATCATCTTGAAGCGGGCGCGCGCGCAGTACTCCTCCCAGAGCGCGCCGTAGCGCGCGCGGCAGCGCTTGTCGTCGCGCCACGCGCGGTGGAGGAGGAGCGAGAGGAGCCAGAGGAAGACGAAGTAGGGCTCGAGCGACCCGCAGCCGGCGGTCGCGGCGATCGCCAGGTACACGCAGAGCTCGCCGCTGTAGTTGAGCTTGCGGCCGATCCCCCAGAAGCCCGAGATCAGGAGGCGGTCGCCGAGCACCTCCGGGGTGCGCCCCCAGATCGGCGTGCTGCGATCGAGCTTGAAGAGGTGCTTCTGCTTGTTGGCGCCGCGGAAGACCCAGAGGCCGAAGAGGAAGAGGGCCGAGAGCGCGATCCCCTCGGCGCTCGAGATCGGCGCGCTCTGGCCCATCAGCGTCCAGCCGGCGATGCAGTAGAAGAATGGCACAAGGGTCAGGTCGCCCCAGACCAGCATGAAGCCGAAGCGCTCGGCGATCACGTCCCACATCGACGTGAGGCCGGGCTCGTCGCGGTAGTGGGTGTAGAGGTAGAGCCACCAGAAGGCCTGGTAGAGGACCATCTGCGGGGTCAGGGTGCCGAGGCTCTCGTACTGGGCGTAGGCGAAGGCGGCGACCAGGACGTGGAGGCCGATCAGCGAGGGCTGGTAGGCGAAGATCTTGAGGTCGACGCCGGCGAGGGTCGGGTTGAGCTCGGCGCCGTACCAGAACTCGGCGATCGCCGACTCGCCCGCGGGGCGCGACTCGCCGGCCGCGGCCTGGCGGCGCTTGCCGCCGAGGTAGAGCCAGAGCGAGGCGGCGATCGAGATCAGGTTGGCGGCGACGAGGAGGGGCCAGAACCAGGTGGTGACGAGCGGGCTCAGCGAGAGGCCGAGCGTCAGTGTGGCTCCGATCACAACCATGTGAGTCAGGACCCAGAGGGCCATGCCGTTGAGCTTGTAGTAGCGGCGCTCGCCGGCCGGGGTCGGCAGCCCACGGTGGACCTTTCCGGGGAGGATCATCGTCGCCAGGAAGAGGCCGCCGATGAAGCCTCCGAGGCCGAGGGTCGCCCAGAGGACCGAAGAGAGGGTGAGCGTGCTCGGGATCGCCACTGCTTCCACGGCGGCAGGTTAGCCCAGGCGCGGGCGGTCGCGGCCGCGTTCGCGGCTGATCTATGTCACAGAGGTCACGGCCGCCGACGTTGCCAGCCGCGTCTGCGCTGGGCTAGGTTGCCGGCGCCGGTCGCCCGATGAGGGCGCCCCGCGGAGTCGAACGATGGAGCTCACGCCGGTGATCCGGGCGGCGACCAACCTCTGGTCCTCGCTCTCATCTTCCCCGAAGGACAGCCACTACAAGTTGCCGCCGATGCTCCCCGGGGCGGTGCCGGTGCTCGGCCACGCGCTCGAGATGCGCCGCGACCCGGTCGCGCTGATCCAGCGGGGCCGCGACATGTTCGGCGACATCTTCTCGATGCGCCTCCCCGGTCGGCCGACCGTGGTGATGACCGGCCACCGCGCCCAGGAGAAGTACTTCCGCTTCCGCGACGAGGAGGTCGATCAGCGCGAGGTCTACCGCTTCACCGTCCCGGTCTTCGGCAAGGGGATCGCCTACGACGCCGAGCCCGAGATCATGCGCGAGCAGCTCGGCTTCTTCCACGCCGCCCTCCGCGAGGCCCGCCTCAAGACCTACGCCGCCGGCTTCGTCGAGGAGGCCGAGGACTACTTCGGCAAGTGGGGCGACGAGGGCGTGGTCAACATGGTCGACGTCGGCAACGAGCTGACGATCTACACCTCGAGCCGCTCGCTCCTCGGCAAGGGCTTCCGCACCCACCTCTCGGCCGAATTCGCGCACCTCTACCACGACCTCGAGGCGGGGATGAACACCCTCTCCCTCTTCGCCCCGAACTTCCCGTCGCCCTCGCACATCAAGCGCGACCAGGCGCGGGTCAAGCTCGGCGAGATGATCGGCAAGATCGTCGAGGAGCGGCGGGCCAAGGGCTCCGACTCCGAGGACTTCATGGAGGCGCTCCTCGAGGCGACCTACAAGGACGGGCGCCAGCTCAGCGCCGAGGAGATCACCGGCCTCCTCCTGACGATCATGTTCGCCGGCCACCACACCAGCGGGGTCACCTTCGCCTGGACCGCGGTGATGCTGGCCAAGCACCCGCACATCGTCGCCGACCTCCGCGACGAGCAGGAGGCGGTCCTCGGCGGCCGCACCGACCTCGGCCTCGACGACCTCCGGGCGATGCACAAGCTCGAGTGGTCGGTGAAGGAGGTCCTGCGGATGTACCCGCCGCTCATCATGCTGATGCGGAAGGCGCTCAAGGACCTCGAGTTCGGCGGCTACGACATCCCGGCCGGGACGATGATGATGGCGTCGCCGGCGGTCGGTCACCGGATCCCGTCGATCTTCGCCGACCCCCACCGCTTCGATCCCTACCGCTTCGGCCCCGGGCGCGAGGAGGACAAGAAGTTCCCCTACGGCCACATCGCCTTCGGCGCGGGCCGCCACCGCTGCATGGGGGTGATCTTCGCCCAGCTCCAGCTGCGGGCGCTCTGGAGCCACCTCCTGCGCAACTTCGACCTCGAGCTGGTGGATCCGCCGTCGAGCTACGTGATGGACTACACCAACATCATCGCCGGCCCGCACCCGCCCTGCCGCCTCCGCTACCGCCGGCGGCCGCAGGCGAAGGTCTCGCGGGCGTCGTAGGCGGCCGAGCGCGCGCGCGGGCTGAACGAGGGCGACGGTCCGAGGAGGGGCCGTCGCCCTCGTCGCGAGCGGCGAGCGGGCGACCGGGTCGCCAGCGACCGCGTGGATCATCCGTGGTGGGCCCGGGCGGCCGGGACTATCATTACGCGAGCGATGGGCGAACCAGCGGTGAGCGAGGCCCGGGCGCGGCTGCGTGGCCGACCGGTGCTCCGCGTGGTCCTCATCAACCTCGGGATCGTCGCGCTCTACGTCCTGCCGGTGCTCCTGATCTTCGGCCGCAACCGGGTCCTAGTCTCGCTCGTAGCGATCGGCGGGCCCCTCGTCCAGGGCGCGGTCGCGGGCCTCGTCGGGCTCGCCCTCTATCCCTTCAGCGGACGCCGCGAGCTCGCCATCGGGATGCTCCTCGCGGGCCTCCTGCTCACGTTGATCGGGGCGGCGTCGTTCGCCGCCCTCGTCGCCCTGCTCGCGGAGTAGGGGGCCGTCCGGGTCAGGGGATCTTGTCGTACATCGCCTTGACGATCGTGGCGCAGGGCGTGCCCCCGTAGGTCGTGGAGTACTCGATCGCCCCCAGGTCTGCGCTCTCCCCGCGTGGGTATCCGCAGAAGTCATGCGGTACCGCCGGATCGGCGGCGTTCTGCTCGGTGATCGTCGCGCCGTCGGCGAGGGAGAAGTCGCCCGCGGCCGGCGCGGTGAAGATCGCGTTCATCTCGGCCTGCGAGGGCGTGATGTTGTTCGCCTCGTTGATCGGCCGCTTCGCGTAGTCCGTGTTGATCCCGTTCTCGAGGATGTTGAAGCGAAAGAGCGTGTCGAAGTTGGGGTGCCCCTCGTAGAACGCGGCGCTCCGCGGCTCGGCGTTGTAGACCGTGTTGTGGGAGATCCACGACTCGCGGTCGCTGCCGACGATGATCCCCGCCGAGGAGCCGCCGTTGTTGCAGCCGATGACGATGTTGTTGCGGACGACGGCCTCCTGGCTCTGGCCCTTCTCGACGCAGTCGCCGTTGCCGTCCTGGTCGTCGTCGCCGTCGCAGATCGAGGCGGGCGCCCCGTCGCCGAGCTGGATCCCGCGGTTGGTCTCGCCGTCGGTGCGGGACTTCTCGCAGACGATCAGGTTCTGCTCGATCAACATGCCGAGCGCGGACGCCTTCGGGTAGACCGCCGAGGCCGACTTCGGCAACGACGCCGGGGTGCTGTAGTCGGCGAAGATGTTCCCGCGCACGACGTGATCCTCGCCGCCGTCGAGGTTCAGGATGTTGTGGGGCGCGTCGTTCTCGACGTACTTGGTGTTGTGCCAGAAGTTGCCGATGAACCAGGTCCGGTCCGGGAAGCTCTTCGCCGGGCCCATGCCGACGATCTCGCCGTTCAGCTTGACGTGGGAGGCGAAGTTCACCACCTCGTTGTCGCGGAGGATGACGTCGTCGGCGTCGCCGACGATGTGGAAGGCGTGCTCACAGGCGTTCGGGCTCTCGCAGGCGCCGAAGAACGTGATGTTCTCGAAGATCCAGAACTTCCCGCTGATCTTGAAGTTCTCGATGTGGGAGAGGTTGAAGGTCACGGTCCCCGGGGCCTCGGCGCGCAGGAAGATCCGCGCCGCGTCGGTCCCGTCGGCGTCGACGGAGATCAGCTGATTGAAGGAGAAGGTGCCCGGGCACACCGTGATCACGTCGCCGGCGGACGCGTCGGCGATGGCCGCGAGGATCTCGGGCTCGCTGCAGACCGCGACGACGGTCCCCCCTTCGTGGCTCGGGCCGTTGTCCGGGTCGTAGAGGCCCTCGTCGCCGCCCGTGGTCCCGGTCCCGTCCGTCTCGGCGCCGGTGGTGGCGGTGGTGGTGGTGGTGGTTCCGACGGTGTCGGTGTCCCCGGTGCCCGTCGCGCTCGTGCTCGCGCTCGCGCTCGCACCTGAGGTGCTCGTCGCCGTCGCCGAGCCCGCGCTGGTCGAGGCGGAGCTCCCCGACGTCGTGCCTGTGCCAGTGGCAGTGTCGCCGGTCGCCGCGCTCCCGGAGTCGTCGCCTGCGCAGCCAGAGCCGAGCGCGAACGCGAGCGTGAGGATCGTCCAGGAGCATCGAGAATCCATGGGAGCCAACGTCTCCTAGCCGACGGGGCCGGTCAATCGAAACCCGCCGCTCGAGTGGGGCGCCTCCGCTGACGCGTCGAGGATCGTGCGCGGCCCGCCGTCCGGATCGCGGATCCGCCAAGTCGCGCGCAGGCGAGCCCGCGCGCGCTAGCCCGGCGGCATCGGCTTGCAGACCCCGCCCGCGCCGACCTGCGCCTGGGTGCGGAAGGTGTTGAGCGACTTCCAGTGGGGCTTTTCGAATTGCGGGATGGTCCCGTCCTCGCGGACGTTGGTCACGTGGTAGGTGTGCTGATTCCAGATCCGCCGGGCCGGGATCCAGCGCTCGCCCTTGTCGCGGATCACCTGGAGCGCCGGCGCGGTCTGGTTGTTGTTGAAGCTCGCGTTGGAGACCACCAGGACCTCGGCCGAGCCGTCGTTGTCGACGTCGGCGACCACCGGGTACTCGATGATCGTCCCGCTCGAGCGCGGCACCTGGAGGAGCACCTGGCCGGTCTTGCCGTCGTAGGCGTAGAGGTTGGTCTCGTCGGCGTACATCGCCTCGGCGACCCCGTCGCCGAGGAAGTCGAAGGCGGTCGAGCCGGCGATCCCGGTCGAGTCGAGGACCGGCGCGGTCCAGGTGATCGTCGCGTCGCCCTCGTAGACCGCGTACTTGTCGTAGGACGAGACCGCGAACTCGGCCTTGTCGTCGCCGTCGAAGTCGTGGACGGTCGACGGTCGGTACCAGTTGGAGAGGCTCGGGCCCGCGCCGGTCGGCCGCAGATCCATGAACTTGAGGGTGCCGTCGTGCTCGAGCATCGAGATCCCGTTCTGGGTCTCGACCAGCACCTCGGGGAGCCCGTCGGCGTCGAGGTCGGCGACCTGGGGGTAGCCGAGCGCGAGCGCCTGGTTGTTGAAGAGTGGGGTCCCGTCGTGGTGGAAGGCCGAGCGGCCGAGGACGATCTCGAGGTCGCCGTCGCCGTCGAGATCGGCGGCGGTCGTCGCCGAGCCCCAGCCGGCCTGGCCGGAGGGGTCGCCGAGGGTGATGAGGAGGTTGCCGCTGTGGTCGTAGATCTGGTTGCCGGCGAAGATCTCGACGTCGCCGTCGTTGTCGAGGTCGGCCATGCCGATCGCGCCGAAGGAGAAGCCGGGCCAGGGCGCGTTGCTCTTCCACTTGAGGGCGCCGTCGTGCTCGAGGGCGACGAGGAGCGAGGAGCCGTTCTCGAAGGCGATGATCTCGGGGATCCCGTCGCCGTCGATGTCGCCGAGCGCCGGCGTCACGGTGGTGTCGACGGTGACCGGCGCCTTCCAGTGGACGGTCCCGCTCGCGCCGTCGAGGACGTAGAGCGAGCCCGCCCAGTTGCCGTACTGGGCGAAGACCTGAATGACGATGTCGGGGACGTCGCAGAGGTCGATCTCGCCGTTCTGGTCGTCGTCGGTGAGGTTGGCGACCAGCGGGATCACGAAGGCCTGGCCCTGGCCGTCGGCGCCGGCCCACGACCACTGGACCTCGGGATCGAAGGAGTCGGGCGGCGCCTTGTCGGCGCAGGGCTGGTTGGCGTCGTCGTCGTCGCCGACCTTGCAGACGTCGACCACGCCGCCGGTCTCGCCGAGGTCGTCCATCCCGCCGACGTCGAACTTGAAGCCGCCGCTGCTCGACGCGCTGGCGGCCGAGGTGTCGCTGGCGGCCGAGGTGCCTGAGGCGGAGGCGCCCGAGGTGCTGGTGCCGGAGGCGGAGGCGGAGGCGGAGGCGGAGGCCGATGCGGATGCGGAGGCTGAGGCCGTGGCCGTGGCGACGCTGGTCGAGCTCTCCGTGTCCGTGGACGCGGCGCCGCCGGAGCAGGCGAGGGCGAGGGTGCCGAGGGCGGCGATGGGGAGGCTGAGGCGGCGCGATCGCATCACGGTGACCCTGCCAAGCTCGCGGGCCGGGGACAAGCGCGAATGTGCGCGGGTTTACCCTCTTGGAGGTCTGTGCGTGGGGTGTTGGGGTTCGCGGAGGGGGCGCGGACTTCGAGGGCCGCGAGGTCGGGGAGGGCGGAGGCTGAGGCGGGGCGCGGGGTCCAGGGGCCCTCGTCGCTCACACAGGTGCTCGGTCGTCCGTCGACTTCGTCGACGAACGCCCTGCGCGACTCGCTCTCGAGGGCCCCTGGACCCCGCTCACCAGCGTTGTCAGCCTGCCTCTTGGGCTTGAGTCAGGTGCGGGGTTCGTCGGCCGGACGGGGCGCCTTGGTGGTCTTGTGCGAGCGTGGTCGCGGGGCTCAGCGTTCTGCTTGGGCTTGAGTCAGGTGCGGGGTTCGTCGGCCGGACGGGGCGCCTTGGTGGTCTTGTGCGAGCGTGGTCGCGGGGCTCAGCGTTCTGCTTGGGCTTGAGTCATGTGCGCGGCTTTGCGCGGGGCTTCTTCGTGGGCGTGGAGCCTGTCCCTTCGGCCAGGGCGGCGACGACCTTGCGGGGGGCGATCGCGCGGTAGCTCTCGTCGATCCACGCGCAGAGGAGCTCGACTGGGGGCGACTCGTCGCCTTCGAAGCGGGCCGAGACCCAGCCGCTGCGGCCGAGGCCGTAGCCGGTGGGGGCGGCGAAGGGGAGGAGGAGCGCGGCCTCGTGGCTCTGGGGGAGCTTGGCCGAGAGGTGGAGGCCGCCGCCGTGCTCGCTGAGGAAGACGAAGACCTTGCCGCGGACCTTGATCGCGCGCTCGCCCCAGGGGAAGTGCTCGGTCGCCTCGGGGTACGCGAGGGCGTGGTCGCGGAGGGCGGCGACCGCCGGTGAGGTCGGCGGGGGGAGGGTCTGGTCGGTCATCGGTCGCGCTCAGAAGCCGAGGTAGATCAGGCGCCACGCCGCGCCGTCGTAGTAGGCGACCGCGGCCGAGTCACCGCCGTCGATCAGGATCCCGTCGCCGATCACCTTGGGCGCCGGGAAGTCATGGGGGCGTCGCATGAGCTGCCCGCGGAAGCCACGACGGCGGCCCTCGGGGCCGTAGGCCGGCCAGATCGCCCAGCGCTCGAGGAAGTCGAGGCTCCTCGGCATCGCCTCGCGCTGGGTCTCGTCGTCGACGTGGACCGTCCATCGCTCCTTGCGACCGGCCCCGAGGAGCTCCGCCCCCCCCTTCCCCCAGAGGATCGCCAGGCCGATCGCCTTGCCCCCGCGCACCTTCACGCGGACCACCCGATCACCGAGCCCGTCACCGTCGAGGTCGCCGCTGGCCTCGCAGGGGATCGACTTCTTGCGCGAGCAAGCGACCTCGACATCAGGGAGCCGCGACTCGAGCTCACGGACGAGCGCCGCGCCCCCCTCGGGCGACGCCGCACCTTCCTCCGCCCCCTCGCTCTCCGCCGTCACCTCATCCGCCTCCTCGTCGCCATCCTCGGGCGTCGCCAACCCCGTCGCTGCCCCCCCAGCGGCCGCCACCGCGTCGGGCTTCGCCCCGTCCGCGGCCCCGGTCGTCGCCACCTCGGGCTCGGGCGTCGCCGGCCCCGTCACCGCGTGGACCGCCGGCTCGACGCCGACGCCCTTGTCCGCCGAAGGGACCGCCGACGACCCCGCGGAGCACCCAAGGATCAACGGCGCGCTGAGGACGAGTCGGCGCATCATCGCTCGCAGCCTATCAGATCCGCCCCCTGGCGAGCCCGCCACGAAGTCCACCCGCCACAGCGCCCGAACCACGTGGATGAGCCCCGCCCCCTGACTCCCTCCAAAGCGAAGGCTGACAACGCCGGTGAGCGGGGTCCAGGGGCCCTCGAGAGCGAGTCGCGCAGGGCGTTCGTCGACGAAGTCGACGGACGACCGAGCACCTGTGTGAGCGACGAGGGCCCCTGGGCCCCGCGCCCCGCTTCAGCCTCCGCCCTCCCCGACCTCGGCCCCCGAAGTCCGCGCCCCCTTGCGGACTAATCCAGCGTCCCGAAGATCAGATCCGGCAGCGGCGAGATCGTCGCGTAGTTCCCGACCTTCATGCTGTCGTGGTGCCGATCATGCTTCCGCGCCAGGAACCCAAACACATTCAGCGGAAACACGTGAAAGTCCAGCGCGCAGTGATTGATGATGTTCATATGCGTATACGCAATAAACACCCAGTGGAACGCGCTGACATCAATCGGCCCGACGATCCACAGCGAAACCAGCAGCAAGAACACGCCGATAAACGTCTCGATCGGGTGGATGTAGAGGCTATCGACCGCCGTCGGGTACTTGCCGCTGTGGTGGACCGCGTGGACCTTCCGAAGGATCGTCCACTCGTGATAGAGGTAGCGGTGGGCGAAGTAGTAGAAGAAGTCGTAGAGCCCGAGGACCAGCCCCACCTGGAGCATCGCGACCCACCACGGCGAGGGATCGGGGCTGATGTAGCGCTCGCCCATCCCGAGGATCCCGACGTAGAGCATGGCGATCGAGAGGACCGTGTTGTAGGCGGCCATCTTGTAGAAGCGCTTGCCGGTCAGGAGCGGGTTCTTGCGCTCGTGGATCCGCGCGCCCTTCGAGATCTTCGAGTGGTAGATGACCATCAGCGCGGTCATCAGCACGCCGGAGGAGAGGAGGGCGAGGGTCATGAAGGTCGCTGTGCTCATTGCCAATTCGCTCTCTCGGCCGCTCAGGCCGCGCCGGTCGCCTCGAGGTTGCGGCAGGTCAGCTCGATCCCCTCGTCGACGCTGACCTTCGGGTCATAGCCGAGCTCGCGCCGCGCGCGCTCGATGCTGAAGTAGTGGTGGGTGCACATGTAGCGGATCGCGAAGCGGGTGAGGCCGTCCTCGGCGTCGAGGGTGCCGCCGCGGAGGGTGTCGATCCCCTCCTTGATCGCCGCGATCCCGTAGACGAGCTGGTGGGGGAGGCGGTAGCGGATCGGCGGGAAGCCGAGGCGCGCGAGCACCCGCTGGACGAAGCCCCAAAACGCCATCGGCTCGCCGTTGGTGATGAAGTAGGCCTGGCCGCTGATCGGCGCCCCCGGGGCGAGGCCCTCGTCGGCGAGGAGGAGCGCGTCGATCAGGTTGGTCGCGTAGGTGTAGTCGGAGAGCCAGGTGCCGCGGCCGACCTGGAAGCGGAGGCGACCGGCGCGGGCGTGGGCGAGGAGGGCGGGCAGGAGGCGGCGATCGCCGGGGCCGAAGATCACGTGGGGGCGGAGCGAGACCGTCGCCAGCGAGGCGTCGTTGGCCGCGAGCACCTGCTTCTCGGCGGCGATCTTCGAGGCGGCGTAGGGCGCCTGGATCGACTTGGCGTAGGGCAGGGTCTCGTCGCCGTTTTGGATGTCCTTGCCGTCGTAGACCACGCTCGCCGACGAGACGTAGACCAGGCGGCCGATCCCCTGGCGGCGGCAGGCGGCGATCACGTTCTCGGTGCCGGTGAGGTTGACCCGCCAGACGTCGCTCTCGCGGTTGTGCTTGGTGTGGACCAGCGAGGCGTTGTGAAAGACGGTCTCGGCGCCCGCGCAGGCCTCGGCGAGCGCCGCCGGATCGGCGATGTCGACCTTGCGGTACTCGACGTCGTCCCGCGGCCCCTGGTCGCGGATGTCGAGGACCCGGACCTCGTCGCCGCGGGCCCGGAGCCCGTCCACCAAATGGGCGCCGACGAAGCCGAGGCCCCCGGTCACCACGCTGAGTCGTGCCATCTCATCCCTCCGTGGCCTCGCCGCAGAGCGCGAGGAACTCGTCGACCCGCGTCGGCGGGCAGAAGCAGCGCACGAGCTGGCGGACGGCCGCCCGTGCGACGTCGGCGGCCGGCTCCTGCTGGCCGCGCTCGATCCAGAGCGCGAGGCGGACCTGATGCATGCCGATCAGGGTCCGGGCGATCAGCTCGGGGTCGTCGTCGATGAAGTAGCCGGCCTCGATCCCGTGCTCGATCGCCGCGACCATCATCTCGAGGCCGGTGCGCCAGGCGTTCGCCTGCTCGGGCGAGCGCAGGCCCTCCGTCGAGGTCCAGGCGATCCGCTCCTGGAGGTGCATCCGCAGGTAGCTCGGGTGCTCCATCAGGAAGGTGAGGTAGGAGCGGACGCCGGCGACGAGGCGCTCGAGGACGTTGGCCTCGGCCGCCTGGTCGCGGGCGATCACCAGCATCAGCGCCTCGAGGCGGCGGGCGTGGATCCCCCGGTAGAGGTCCAGCTTCTTCGGGAAGGTCGCGTAGAAGGTCGCCAGGCTGACGCCGGCCTCGGCGGCGATCTCCTGGACGCGGGCCGCCTGGTAGCTCGCCTCGGCGAAGGCCCGCTCGGCCGCGTCGAGGATCGCCTCGCGGTAGACCGCCCTGCGGGCATCGCGCAGTCGGTCGCGTGCGGCTTCCGTTGACATTGAGGGCCAGAACGATACTTTCACGCACCAGAATGTCAATTCCGTTCTTCGAAGAGAAGACTTTCCGCGGCCGTCAGGCGGCCGCCGAGGTGCGCTGATGGCTGCCGGTGACGTGACCCCCCTTCGCTCGACCGAGGCCGCGCCCGCGGCCGAGCTGATCCCCTGCTTCGAGCCGGCCACCCGGGCCTCGCTTGGCGGCGTCCCCGTCACCCCGCCCGACGAGGTCGCCGACGTGATCGCGCGCGCCCGTCGGGCCCAGCGGGCGTGGCGGCAGACCTCCTTCCGCGAGCGCAAGGCGGTGCTCCGTCGCGCCCTCGAGATCGTCCTCGACGAGGCCGACGAGCTCTGCGAGGTGATCTGCCGGGACTCGGGCAAGACCCGCGAGAACGCGCTGAACGGCGAGATCTGGCCGGTCTGCGAGAAGCTCCGCTGGACGATCGCCCGCGGCGCCCGCCACCTCCGCCCCGAGCGCGTCCGCTCCGGCTTCCTCCTCCACAAGCGCGCGCGCCTCGAGTTCCACCCGCTCGGGGTGATCGGCGCGATCATCCCCTGGAACTACCCGCTCCAGAACATCGCCAACCCGGTGATCCCGGCGCTCATGGCCGGCAACGCGGCGGTGATCAAGCCGAGCGAGTGGGTCGCCTGGTCGGCCGAGCGCTGCGCGAGCCCCTTCCGCCGGGCGCTCGCCGAGCGCGGCCACGACCCCGCGCTGGTCTCGTTGGTCCAGGGCTACGCGGCGACCGGTCAGGCGCTGATCCGCGGCGGGATCGACGGGCTCGTCTTCATCGGCTCGGTCGGCAACGGCCGCCGGGTCCTCGCGGCCGCGGCCGACAAGCTGGTGCCGGTGATCCTCGAGCTCGGCGGCAAGGATCCCTTCATCGTCTGCGACGACGCCGACCTCGATCGGGCGCTCCACGCCGCGCTCACCGGCACCTTCATTAACTGCGGGCAGAACTGCGTCGCCTCCGAGCGCCTCCTGGTCTTCCGCGAGGTCTACGAGGCGATGGTCCAGCGGGCCGCGGAGGCGGTGAGCGCCTTCCGTCAGGGGCCGCCGCTCGCCGGCGCGACCGTCGACGTCGGCGCGATGATCACCCCGCTCCAGCTCGAGGTCGTCGAGCGCCTCGTCAAGAAGGCGGTCGAGGAGGGCGCGCGGGTGGTCTGCGGCGGCCACCGGGTGCGCGAGGCGGAGGGCGACTACTACGCGCCGACGGTCCTCGCCGACCTCACGCCGGAGATGGAGATCATGCGGGAGGAGGTCTTCGGCCCGGTGATGCTCCTCTGCCCGGTCGACGGCGAGCGCGAGGCGATCGAGGTCGCCAACCAGACGCGCTTCGGCCTCGGCTCGAGCGTCTTCACCCGCGACCGCGCCCGCGGCCGGCGGATCGCCGCCGAGATCGAGGCCGGGATGACCGGGATCAACGACTTCGGCGGCCTCACCTACATGGCCCAGGACCTCACCTTCGGCGGGGTCAAGGACTCGGGCTTCGGCCGGATCAACGGCCGCGAGGGGCTCCGCGCCTGCTGCAACGTCAAGGCGGTGATCGAGGATCGCCTCCCCTTCGGCTTCCCGACCAAGGTGTACCCGGTCGGCGACGGCGACTTCGAGCTCGCGCGGGCGACCGTGCGAACGGTCTACGGCAAGGGGCTGCGCCGCCGGGTCGCCGGCGTCCGCGAGCTCGCGCGGGCGCTGCGGGGGAAGGGCGGGCGATGAGCCGCTACGACTACGTCGTGGTCGGCGGCGGCTCGGCCGGCTGCATCGCCGCCGCCGAGCTCGGGCGGGCGGGCGCCAGCGTCCTCCTCCTCGAGGCCGGGCCCGCGGCCGAGGAGCACCCGGCGACCCTCGACGCCGACGGCTACAAGGAGACCTTCATCAACGACGCGGTCTTCTTCGACCGCTTCACGGTGCCGCAGCCCCACTGCGGCGGCCAGCGGGTCTTCATCGGCACCGGCCGGGTGATGGGCGGGAGCGGCTCGGTCAACGGGATGGTCTACACCCGCGGCGCCCGCGAGGACTACGACGAGTGGCCGGAGGGCTGGCGCTGGGACCAGGTGGTCGCCGACTTCGAGGCGATCGAGGGGCGCCTGCGGCCGCGCCGGCGCGAGCCGACCGCCTGGACCTCGGCCTGCGTGTCGGCGGCCGAGGCCGCCGGCTTCCGTCACCGCGAGGATCTCAACGACGGCGACCTCGGCGGGGTGATCGGCCATGAGTGGATGAACTACGAGGGCGACCGCCGGCGCTCCTCCTACGTCGCCTTCCTCGGCGGGGAGGAGCGGCCGGCGAAGGTCACCGTGATCTCGGGCGCCGAGGTCCACAGGATCGTCGTCGCCGACGGGCGCGCGGTCGCGGTCGAGTACGTCCAGGGCGGCGAGGGGCGGCGGGCCGAGGTCGCGCGCGAGGTGGTGATGGCCGCCGGCGCCCTCGAGACGCCGAAGCTCCTGATGCTCTCGGGGATCGGCCCCGGCGAGGCGATCCGCGCGGTCGGCCTCCCGGTGGTCGCCGACGTCCCCGGGGTCGGTCAGGAGCTCCACGACCACCCCAACGTCCCGGTCTTCTTCCGCTCGCGGCACAGGGTGGACGCCCTCTACCCCCAGCTCTACTCGTTCTATCGGACATGTCCGGAGAGCCACCTTCCGGAGGGACAGGCGGACTCCTGCTACGTCTATTGGCCGGCGCCCTCGGCGATGAAGCAGGCGATGCAGCGGGTGCTCCCCGGGATGCTCCTGCCGCCGCGCCTCTACCACGGGGCGGCCCGCGGCTGGGTGCGCAAGGCGGTCGGCGGCCTCTTCGGGATCGGCGCGGCCCGCCGCGCGGTCGACCACCTCTTCGGGATCATCGTGATCCTCGGCAAGCCGCGCTCGCGCGGCTTCGTCCGCCTCGCCTCCGCCGATCCGCGGGCTCAGGCGCTGGTCAACCCGGCCTACCTCGCCGATCCCGAGGACCGCCGGGTGCTCGCCCGCGGGGTCGAGGTCGCCCGGCGAATCGCCGCCTCCGGCGACCTCCGGGAGTGGGTCCGCGGCGAGCTCTCACCTGGCCCGATCGCCAGGAGTCAGCGGGCGCTGGAGCGCTGGGTCGGCAAGAACCTGATCACGACCTATCACTTCGCGGCGACCTGCCGGATGGGCGCGGAGGAGGCCGCGCCTGCCGATGTGCGCCTCCGCCTCCGTGGTCTCCGCGGGGTGCGAATCGCCGACGCCTCGGCGATCCCGAGCACGCCGGTGAGCGCACTCAATGCGCCGAGTATGCTCGTCGGCTATCGGGCGGCCCGCTACGCGCTGGAGGAGGCGAGCGGCGAATAGCGCGGGGGTCCTGGCCCCCTGAAAAACTTTCTCATCCCCGCAGGGGCACGCCGGCGAATGCGCGGTCGTCCGGCGTGCTAGGGGTTCTCCATGGGCATTGGTGAGGGCGCAGGCGACGACGCGGAGTGGCTCGTCGGAGGCGGTGACGTCGGCGATCGGATCCGGGCGATGGACTGGTCCGCGACCCCGCTCGGGCCCCGCTCGGGCTGGCCCGCGGCGCTGCGGACCGCCCTGAACATGGTCCTGAACTCTCGCTTCCCGATCGCGCTGGTCTGGGGGCCCGAGCGGATCCGCCTCTACAACGACGCCTGCCGGCCGATCTGCGCGGACCGTCATCCCTGGGGCCTCGGGCGCTCGGTCGCCGAGATCTTCCCCGAGGTCTGGGACGAGCTCCGGCCGATCTTCGACGGGGTGATGACGCGGGGTGAGTCCTCCTATTTCGAGGAGCGGCTCTTCCCGCTCGATCGCGACGGTCGGCGCGAGGAGGCGTACTTCACGATCGGCTATAGCCCCGTGTACCTCGCGGACGGGGCGGTCGGCGGCGTGCTGGTCACGCTGCAGGAGACGACGGCGCTGCTCCGCCAGCAGCGGAGCCTCCGCGAGCGCGAGGCGCTGCTGCGGACGATCCTCGAGAACTCGAGCGACGGGATCAACATGCTCGACCTCCGCACGGGCCGCTATGTCTTCATGAGCCCCGCCCAGGTCGAGCTCACGGGCTTCACCGTCGAGGAGATGAACGGCTTCACGGTCGAGGAGGCCTACGCGCGGGTGCACCCCGATGATCGGGCGATCTCGGTCGAGCAGCAGCGGCGGGTCGTGGCCGGCGAGGATCCGGGGCCGGCTCACGCGGAGTACCGCTGGCGGGTGAAGAGCGGCGAGTACCGGTGGTTCAGCGACAGCCGCCGGCTGATCCGCGACGAGAACGGCGAGGCGGTGGCGATGGTCGGGGTGAGCCGCGAGATCACCGAGCAGAAGGCGGCCGAGGCGGCGATCCAGCGGGCGAACGCGCGGCTCGCCGAGGCGGTCGAGGAGGCCGAGGAGCGGAGCCGCCGGCTCCGCGCGAGCGAGGAGAAGCTGCAGCACCTCAACGAGGAGCTCGCCCGGGCGGACGAGGCCAAGAACCGCTTCCTCGCGGTCCTCTCCCACGAGCTCCGCAACCCGCTCACGCCGATCCAGATGGGGCTCGAGATCCTCGGCGCGGAGCCGTCGCCGAACGAGAAGACGCGCCGCGCCCTCGGGATCATCGGCCGTCAAGTCGATCGCCTCAGCCGCCTCGTCGACGACCTCCTCGATCTCAACCGGATCCAGAGCGGCAAGATCGAGCTCCGGCGGGCGAGCGTCGATCTCCGGGCGCTGACGGTCCAGGCGGCCGAGGATCATCAGGCGACGCTCGATCGCGCCGGCGTGGCGCTCGACGTCGCGCTCGGGCCGGCGCCCGTGATCATCGACGCCGACGCCGAGCGGATCGCCCAGGTGATCGGCAACCTCCTGCAGAACGCGGTGAAGTACACGCCGAAGGGCGGCCACGTGGAGGTCTCGGTCGCCGCCGACGTGGCTGCTGGCGAGGCGATCCTCAGGGTCGCAGACGACGGGATCGGCATCGACGCGGAGCTCCTCGACCGGGTCTTTGACCCCTTCGTGCAGGCCGATCGCAGCCTCGATCGGTCCGCCAGCGGCCTCGGCCTCGGCCTCGCGCTGGTCAAGGAGGTGGCGATGCTCCACGGCGGCGTCGCCCTCGCTCGGAGCGAGGGTGAGGGCCGCGGGGCGGAGCTCATCGTCCGTCTCCCGCTCGCCCGGAGCGCGGCGAGGAGCGACGCTCGGCCGCCCCCGCGCGTGCGCTCCGAAGCTCTCCGGGTGCTGGTGGTCGAGGACAGCGTCGACGTCGCCGAGATCCTGCAGGAGGTCCTGCGGCAGGAGGGCCACGTCGTCGCCGTCGCCCACGACGGCCCGAGCGCGCTCGCCGAGGCGCGCGCGCTTCGACCCGACGTGATCCTCTGTGACGTGGGCCTCCCGGGGATCAGCGGCTACGAGGTCGCGCGCGCGCTGCGGGCGGACGCGGCGACGCGGGGTTCCCGGCTGATCGCGCTGACCGGCTACGCGCTCGCGGAGGACGTCGAGCGGGCGCTCGCGGCCGGCTTCGACGCCCACCTCTCGAAGCCGGTGAGCCTGCAACGCCTCCGCGAGGCGCTCGCGGGGGTTGCGCTCCGGGGGGGCGAGGGCCGCGCTGCTCAGAGCGCGGAAGGCTCGACGCCCACGCGTTCGCGGGCGTAGACGTCGATGAGCCGGCGATCGAGCTCGCTCCCGGTCGCGGCGACGATCCGATCGGGCCGGACGATCACCACCTTCGCGCCGCCGAGGCTCGCCTGGAGCGTCCCCTCGGGATCGACCCAGCCGCTCCCCGGATCCTCCGCGCGGGTGATCCTCACGACGTGGATCCCCGCGGCCGCGAGCTCCCCCGCGAGCGCCGATCCCCGCGCGTCGTCGGCGAAGATCAGCACCGAATGACGGCGACCGTCGAGGCGCTCCGAGAGCCGCGCCTCACCACGGCAGGGATCCGGCAAGCGGCGGCCGGGCCCCGATGCGCCGGAGGGTCCGTCGATCACGATCGGGCTCGATGAGATCGCCAGATCGAGCATGCCGACCCCGCGGCCGAGCTTCTGCTGGATTCGATCGAGGCCGAGCGCCGCCCGGGCGACGCGGCCGCGGATCGCGGTCAGGAGCCCGGGGCGCAGGGTGATGAGTCGGGTCGCCCGGCTCGTGCCCCGCACCATCGCCTCCGCGACGGGTCGGCGCTCGGCCTCGTAGCTGTCGAGGAGCGCGTCGTGTCGCGGTCGCCCGCGGGCGTGGAGGGCGAGGCGCCAGATCAGCCCGTGGGCGTCCTGAGCCCCGGTGTTGAGCCCCTGCCCGCCGACGGGGCTGTGGAGGTGCGCCGCGTCGCCGGCGATGAAGACCCTCCCCGCGCGGTAGCGGCCGGCGAGCCCCTGCTTGAGGACGAATTGCGAGGTCCACTGGAGGTCGCGGGCGCCGAACTCGATCCCCATCCGCTCGGCCACGAGTCGATCGAGGTAGGCCGCGTCGATCGTCACCGGCTCACCCGCGGGGTGGCCCTGGAGGTGGGCGATGAGCCGCCAGCGGCCCGCCTCGGGCATCGGCACCACGAAGAGCACGCCGGCCGCGGCCATCACCGCGGCGCCCTCGTCCTCGGGGAGCCCGGGCCGGCCGATCGCGTCGGCGAGGATGAAGGTCTGCTCGAGGCTCGAGCCGGTGAAGCCGAGGCCCGCCACCTCGCGGACCCGGCTGCGGCCGCCGTCGCAGCCGATCACCCACGACGCCCGCCAGCTCTGCTCCGCCCCGTCGGGGCCGCGGAGCCGGACCTCGACGTGATCGCCGCGATCGTCGAGATCGACGAAGCCGGTCCGCCAGGCGACCTCGACCCCGGCGGCGGCGAGGTGCTCCTCGAGGCAGCGCTCGGTCTCGTACTGCGGGATCGAGAGCCAGTAGGGGTAGCGCGTGTCCCCCCAGGCGAGGCCCCGGAGATCGACGCGGACCGGCGAGGTCCCGGCGGCGGTGGTGATGTTGAGGGCGGCGAAGGGGACCCCGGCCGCGCGGACGGCTGCGGCGACGCCCATGCACTCGTAGGCCTCGAGGGTGCGCGCGTGGACGACGAGCGCCTTGGAGTGGGTCCCGCGCTGGGCCTTCTCGTCGACGATGTGGACCCGCAGGCCGTGACGCTCCGCCTCGATCGCCGCGGCGAGGCCGGTCGGACCGGCGCCGACGATGAGGATGTCGACCTCCCTGGTGCGGCTCATCAGTAGGCGCAGGAGAACGGCGATCGTCCGTCGGTGTCAAGGCCCGGGGGGCGGGAGCGCGGTCGGCCGAGCCGCGGCGAGGGCCGCGAAGAAGTCACCACGGGCGACGTGGAGCTCGGTGATCCGTTCGCCGAGGTCCTCACCGAAGCTCCCCGCGAGCCCGCGGCGCTCGAGTCCATACGCGAGCTCGGAGAGGGCGGCGCCGCCGAGGGTGAGGCTGTGCGAGCGGAGGGTGTGGGCCGCGAGGACCAGGGCCTGGGCGTCCTCCTCGGAGACCGCGTCCTCGATCCGTCGGATCAGGTGATCGACGTCGGGGAGGAACTCCTGGATCGTGGCGTCGAGGAGCCCCGGCTCGTCGTAGATCTCGGCGAGGAGGACGAGCGCGTCGAAGACGTCGCCCTTGCTCTCGAGGACCGAGATCCGGCCGGCGTAGCGCGGGTCGAAGAGCGCCTCCCACGACGTCGGCGGCGGGTCGATCTTGTCGCTGTCGTAGCCGATCCCGGTGACGCCCCAGAAGTAGGGGACGCCGTAGATCCGATCGCCGGCGGCCTCGCGATCCTCGGCGCCGGGGCGCCAGGGCGGGTAGGCCGGATCGAGGTTGGCGAGCCCCGGGAGCGCGGCCTCGTCGAGCGGCAGGAGGAGCGACTCGCGGACCATCCGGGTCATCAGGTAGTCGATCGGCACGACGAGGTCGTGCTGATCGCCGGCGCGGAGCTTGGCGAGGAGCTCGAGCTCGGCGAGGAAGAAGTCCTGCACCGGCCGGACCTCGCCGTGGCCGGCCGCTCGCTCGCGCTCGGCGAAGCGGTCGAGGAGCCCGGGCGCGAGGTAGTCGCCCCAGTTGTAGATCGCCAGGACCTCGCCGCGCCCGCAGCCGAGGCTCGCCCGGAGCGCGCCGAGGCCCAAGAGGGTGAGGAGGTCGCGGCGGCCGATCGGCATCGCGGGCGGTTTTAGTGCGTGAATGGGCCTGCTGTCAGCGGTGAAAGTGCGGCGGCCGCTGTGGAGAATCTCCTCGGCCGGGCCCATCCGTCGGTGGGGATCGACGCTGGCATGCGCTGTGGTCTCGCGCCCGCGGGTCGTGCTCGATTCGCGGTGTGCTCTGCGGCCGCTCGGCGCGGCCGCGCCGCGCGGGCGGCAAGAGCCGTCGCCAGCGCAGCGCTCTTCTGCGATGGTTTCGGCGGCGGACGCCTCGGGCGCGCGTTCGCGGGTGATGATGACATGCGCCCCGGGGATGGAGAGAGAGATGGCGTGGACCAACACTGCGAACACGGACTTCGGGCGGATCGTCGGCCAGATCGGCGCAGACGGTGCGCAGGCCGGGCAGCTCCTGGCGGCGATCAACAACGGCGCCCATGCCAATCCGAACGGCGACGTCGTCGTCACGTTCATCAACTATCGGATCACCGCGACCGTCCGCGGCGGTGACGTCGTGCGCGTCGAGCTCGACATGTGAGGTCGCGGCCGCAGCCTCCCGCGGTGGACGGCGACGCCGGGTCACCGCGGGAGCGCGAGCTCGTCGGCGATCCGCCAGGTCAGCGTCACCTCGGCGCCGGGCTCCTCGGCCAGCGGCGCGCCCGCGCGGGCGATGAGGCGGCGCTCGCCGAGCGCCAGCTCGAGCTCCCAGCGGTCGCCGAGGCAGCGCTGGGCGACCAGGCGGGCGACCGTCGCCCGCCGCTCTGGATCGCCGGCCAGCATCATGTGTGTCCCAAGGGTCAGGTTCTCGGGGCGGATCCAGCGGCCGCCGGCGCCGGGGAGCGGCGAGAGTTCGCCGAGGAGGCGGCCGGCCGCGAGCGTCGGCGGGCGGGCGTAGAGCGCCGCTGGCGGGCCGCTGGCGATGAGGCGGCCGTGGTCGAGGAGGAGGAGGTGATCGGCGAGGGCCATCGCCTCCTCGGGGTCGTGGGTGACGTGGACGAAGGCGAGGCCGCGGGCCCGCTGGGTCGCCGCGAGCATGCGGCGGAGGTCGGCGCGGAGCGGGCGATCGAGGGCCGCGAGCGGCTCGTCGAGGAGGACGAGGCGGGGCTCGCCGGCGAGCGCCCGGGCGAGCGCGACCCGCTGCTGCTGGCCGCCGGAGAGCGCGGCCGGCCGGCGCTCGGCGATCCCGGGGGCGTCGAGGCCGACGTCGCGGAGGAGGGCGGCGACCCGCTCGGCGAGCGCCGGGCCGCGGAGGCCGGCGAGGCGGGCGGCGAAGCCGACGTTGGCGGCGACGTCGAGGTGGGGGAAGAGCGCGTAGCCCTGGAAGACGGTGTGGACCGGCCGGCGCTCGGGGGGCAGGCGATCGAGGGGCGCGCCGCCCAGGACGATCGATCCGCCGTCGAGGCGCTCGAGCCCGGCGATCGCCCGCAGGAGGGTGGTCTTGCCCGATCCAGAGGCCCCCATCACGCAGGTGTAGGCGCCGGCGGGGAGGGTCGCGGAGACCCGATCGAGCGCGAGCACGCCGCCCGGGAAGCGGCGGCTGAGATCGACGAGGGTGAGGCTCATGGGCGCCTCCGTGGCCCGCCGAGGCGGGCGGCGAGGGGGACGAGGAGGAGCGGGGCGAGGGCGAGGGTGAGGGTGACGAGGGCGACCGCGCCGCTGCCGCTGCCCCGGGCGAGGATCGTCAGGGCGACCGCGAGGGTCGAGCCGCCGGGGCCGGAGGTGAAGGCGGGGACGCTCACCGCCCCGAGGAGGAGGGCGAGGAGGACGAGGGCGACGCCGGCCGCCGGCCGCCCGAGGAGCGGGATCCAGAGGCGGCGGAGGCGGGCGACCGGACCCGCGCCGAGGTCGCACGCGGCCTCGTCGAGCGCCAGCGGGAGGCCGGCGAGGGTGAGGCGACCGGCGAGGTAGGCGAGCGCGAGGCTGGCGGGCGCGAGGCCCCAGAGGGTGAGGAGCTCGCCGGGCGGGAGGGCGATCGCCCGACCGACCTCGAGGGCGAGGATCCCCTGGACCGCCGGCGGGATCGCCAGGGGGAGGACCAGGAGCGCGCCGAGGCGGGGTCCGAGGCGGGGGCGGCGGAGGGCGAGGGCGAAGCCGGCGATCGCGGCGAGGGCGGCGAGGGGCGGGTGGGTGCGCGCGCTCGCCTCGATCGCCGCGCCGATGGATGTCCCGAGGGACATGTCCTTCGGGGTGGAGAAGGCGAGGCGCGCGAGGCCGAGGGCCGGCAGGACGGCGATCGCCGCGGCGAGGGCGGCGAGCGCCCGGAGGGCGGCGCGCGGCCGCGGGAGGGCGCCGGCGCCCCCGTGGCCCTGGCCGGGCGCGGCGAGGGCGTCGATCGCCCCGAGGAGGGCGCGGGCGCAGGGGAGGGTGAGGGCGAGGAGGGCCGCGCTCAGGATCGTCAGGGTCGCCGGATCCTCGAGCGAGAAGGCGACCTCGCGGAGGAGGAGCGCGAGGGCGTAGAGCTTGCCGCCGCCGGCGAGCTCGAGGGTGGCGATGTCGCCGACGCTGACCAGCGCGCTCCAGAGGGCGGCGCTCGCCAGCGTCGGCCGCAGGAGCGGGAGGGTGATCGTCCGCCAGCGGGTCCAGGGGCCGGCGCCGAGATCGGCGGCCGCCTCGAGCCAGCGGGGATCCAGCGCCCGGAGGCGGAGGAGCACGAGGAGCGCGGCCAGGGGGAGGGCGCCGGCGAGCTCGGCGAGGGCGACCGCGAGGGCGCCCGGCGGCAGCCCGAGGCCGAGCACCCCGAGCGCGCGGGCGAGCGGCGAGATCAGGAAGAGGGCGAAGAGGAGCGGCGCCGGCAGGGCGCGGGCGAGCGGGTAGGCGCCGGCGCAGGCGAGGAGGGCGACGGTCGCCGCGAGGGCGAGCGAGCGGCCGCTGGCGAGGAGCCAGAGCTCGCCGCCGATCGTCGCGCCGGTCGGCGAGGCGCCCTCGGCGAGGGCGCGGGCCGCCAGGAGCGCGAGGGGGAGCGCGAGGCTCAGGGCCACGTAGGCCCCGACCACGAGGGGCGCGCCTCGGCGATCCGCGTGCCTCATGCGCCCCCTTGGTAGCGCCGTCGCGGGCGGCCTGTCCATCGCGCAGAGGCCCTCACGGCCGCCAAAAGTTGACGTCGCTCCGCGGCCCGAGCGCAGGCGCGAGGCGCTAGCCTTGGCGCGATGCCCCGCTCGCCCCGCTCCCCGCGCCTCGTCCTCCGCCTCCTCGCCGGCGCCGCGCTCCTCGTCGGCTGCAGCGGCGGCGGGGGAGGGAGCGCGACCGAGGGCTCGACCTCGGCGGCGACGAGCGGGAGCAGCGGATCGTCCGGGTCGAGCTCGAGCGGGGTGAGCTCGGCGAGCGCGACGAGCGGATCGACGGGCGGCGCGACCACGAGCGGTGGCGAGACCGGCAGCGCGTCGGGCTCGACCTCGACCTCGACCTCGACGACGACGACCGGCGGGGCGAGCAGCGGCGGCGGCCAGGATCCGGTCTGCGATCCTGGGCAGATCCTCTGCGATGGCGCCTGCACCGACGTCGCCAGCGATCCCGCGAACTGCGGGGCATGCGGCGAGGTTTGCCCGGATGATCAGCTCTGCGGCTCGGGGAGCTGCGGCGCCCGGATGACCTGCCCGCCGGGGATGCTCGACTGCGGCGGCGAGTGCCGCGACGTCTCCAACGACCCCGAGTACTGCGGGAGCTGCGAGGTGACGAAGTGCGACGACGCGGAGTTCTGTCAGGACGGCGCCTGCGTCTGTCGCCCCGAGCTCAGCGCCTGCGGGGGCGCCTGCGTCGATCTCGGCGCCGATCCCCAGCACTGCGGCGGCTGCGATCAGCCCTGCGAGGGCGAGAGCGTCTGCGTCGCCGGCGCGTGCAAGAGCGCCGCCGAGTGCGACGCCGAGGTCTGCGGGGGCGGCTGCGTCGACACCGAGACCAGCCCGCTCCACTGCGGCGGCTGCGGCAACGCCTGCGCCGTCGACCAGATCTGCGCCGGCGGCGAGTGCTACGACTACGAGCCGGCCGCCGGCTGCGCGAGCTGCGGGGGCTGCGACGCCTGCCCGAAGCAGGAGCCCTGCTGCGAGCTCCCGGGCTACGGCGTGAGCTGCATCGAGGCGAAGGGCTGCGGCTAGTACCTGTCCGTGAGGACAGGAATCGACTCAGGCGCCGGCCTCGCGGCCCTGCCGGGCGGCCTCGGCCGCCTCTCGGGCCTCGCGCATGACCTGGCTGGTGACCTCGTGGTAGTCGGCGCGGGCCTGGCGGAGGGCCCAGCCGACGAGGACCACGGCGACGACGCCGACGAAGGCGATCGTGAACCATCGCCCGCTGGAGTCGCCGAGGAGCGCGCTGGCGATGAGGAGCGCCGGCACCACCAGGGTCGAGGGGAGGAGGCGGATCTTCGCCCGGAAGACCGTGTCGCCGCCGAGCTCGGGGTGCGGCGGGACGATCACCAGGGCGCCGATCGCAATGATCCCGCGGGTCTCGCGGGGGACCAGATCGCCGCGCACCGAGCCCTCGGGGCGGTGTTGCTCGCGCCAGAAGTGGGCGACGCCGCGGCTCTCCCAGCGGACCTTGATCCGCGAGCGGCCGTCGGCGTCGACGTAGACGCGGGCCCGCGGGAAGGGGCCGGCGTAGAGCGAGCCGTGGTCACCCCACGAGAGGTCCTCGCTGATCGTCAGCGCCGGGATCGTCAGGCGGATCAGCCAGAGCTGCTCGTGGACGAGCCCCTGGCGCTCGATCATCCAGAGGGCGAGCGCGAGCGCAGGGGGGATCAGCTCAAGGAGGTCGAGCTGGGCGAGCATGCGCTACTGCGGGAGCGGGACGACGATGTCGTTGATCCCCGCGATGTCGCCGCCGCCGGGGTAGCCGTAGGACGAGTAGTAGTCGGTCCCCCAGACGACGATCCCGAAGGTCTTGTCGCTCTCGGCGAGGTGGCGGCTGGTCGCGCAATTGGTCCCCGGCGCCGCCTGGCCGCCGCGGGAGAGGTCGACGTGCGCGTACTCGAAGCGGCCGTCGCCGCCGACCGGCATCCAGCCGGTGACTGGCGCGCCCATGCACTCGATGTTGACGTCGGCGAACATGTCGTCCTCGCCCTTGACCCGGACGAGGACGACGTTGGTGGTCGGGTAGGTCGGGTCGGTGAAGAAGACGTAGCGGTCCTGGAACTGGGCCGGCGGCAGGAGGCTGACCCACTCCTCGTCGCCGAGCGGGCAGGGCCCCGGGTTGTTCGAGCAGCCCGCGCGGAAGGAGCCCTGGGTGCCCGCCATGTACTGCGAGAAGAGGAAGGGGTGATCGCTGTCCTGCGACTTGACGATGAAGACCTGGGTGGTCTCAAAGTCGACGATCTGGCCGGCGTTGATCATCGCCGGCACGCCGGGCGGCATCGGATCCCAGCTCAGCATGGTCCCGTCGACCGCGCCGACCAGGCGGTAGGGGACGCTCTCCGGCTGCAGCGACTGCAGGCGGGTGACCACGCCGGCGCCGACGTACTCCGAGCCGAGGGCGGTGACGTGGGGGATCTGCTGGTGGGCCGACTCGCCGCCGCCGCCGCCCGGCGAGGTCATCGAGCCGATCCGCAGGTACTTGTTGCCGGTCCAGAGGGCGATCGGCTTGTCCGACTCGAGGAGCGCGGCGGTCGGATCCATCGGGTCGTTGAGGCCGCTCCACTGGATCGTCTCGCCGGCGTTGAGGGTGTACTCGGTGGTGACGTTGGCCGGCGCCGGGACGATCCCGTTGCCGCCGGGGAAGTTGGACTTCGGGGCGATCTTGATCGTCGTGTTGTCCTCGTTGGCGACCACCAGCGCGAAGCGGCCGTCGGAGGTCGCCCCCTTGGCCGGCGCGTTGGCGACGAAGTTGGTCCCCCACGAGGTCGCCGGGAAGAGGAGGGTCGCGCTCGGCAGGTAGGAGGAGGCGCCGCCGTAGGGGAGGATGTCGTAGGCGCGGACCGGGCGGTCGGAGACGACGTGGAAGGCCTTGCCCTTGCCGGCGCCGGGGACCGCGGTGTCGTCGAGGATGATCGGCGGGACCGGGCACTCGAGCGAGGTCGCGTTCTTCACCCCCGGGCGGTGGGAGAGGAAGATGATCGCGACCTCGTCGGGCGGGATCCCGTCGGCCGGCAGCGGATCGTAGGTGGTGTTGGGGGCGATCCCCTTGGGGATCCGGGCGTAGGTCGCGGCGTCGTAGCTCTGGCCGTCGTAGGTGATCGAGATCTTCGCCGAGTCCTCCCAGGTGTTGGCGAGGAAGACCGCGAAGCAGGGGCCGCGCTGCGAGGCGCCCAGGTTGCCGTTGAAGACGAAGGGGGGCGTCGGCGCCCAGAACTCGCAGCCGATCGAGCCCTCGATCTGGGCGATCGCCTCGCAGATCGGCACGCACATCGCGTCGAGGCAGCCCTGGTCGGGAGGACAGGTCTCGACGATCTGGTTGCTCTCGTTGAGGATGTTCTTGAGGTCGCCCGAGCAGTGGAGCACCGGCGGCGGCGGCTCGCCGGTGGTGCTCGAGTCGGAGGTCGAGCTCGTTGTCATCACCATGCCGGTGGTCTCGCCGGTGGTCGCGGTCGAGTCGGAGGTCGAGCCGGTCGAGGCGGAGGTCGAGGTCCCCTCGGTCGCGCTCATCGAGCCGCTCCCGCTGTCGCTGGTGCTCCCGGTCGAGCCGCTGGTCGACGCCGAGGTCGTCGGGGCCGTGGTCGCGCTGGCGCTGCCGGTGCCGGCGGTCTCGGACTCGTTCGCGGTGTCGTCGCTGCTGCAGGCGAGGATGAGGAGGGCGGCGGCGGCCAGGGGGATCGATGAGGTGATACGCATGGGGGAGCTCCGTCACCCTGGATAACACAGGCGCAGAGGGTCCACGCCGGCGGCCCGCGGGACGGAGGGGCGCCGGCGCGCTCGAGCTCGGACGGGCGCGTCGACTTGGCGTCGGCGAATGCTTGTTGACACAGAACGGTTTGCGTCACAAACTAAACGGCGAGACAGAAGAAAGGCGCGACGTGATGGCAGAGACCCTCGAAGAACGGCTCTTTCGGCGCTACTGGGACGACGGCCTCCTCGACCTGCTGGCCGGCGCTGGCGTGCTGATGGCGGGCGTCGCCTGGCTCGCGGGCGTGGTCGCGGTCGGCGGCGCGCTCGCGGTCCTGCCGATCGTCCTCTGGCGGCCGCTGCGGGCCCGCCTGGTCGAGCCGCGCCTCGGTCAGGTCGAGTTCCGGGCGAAGCGGATCGCTCGCCAGCAGCGGCACAGCCTCGCGCTCCTCGGCGCCGGCGTGCTCGCCTTCGCCCTCGTCCTCGCGGTCGCGCTCACGCGCACGCGCGGTGGCGGGGGGATCGGCGCGCCGCTGGTCGCCGGCCTGCCGGCGCTCCTCGTGGCGCTCCCGGCGTTCGCCGTCGGCGCGTCGCTCGGGGTGCGGCGGCTCCACTTCTACGGCCTCACCCTCCTCGCGGGCGGCGGCCTGGTGATCGTCCTCGACGCCGATCCAGGGTGGGCGCTGGTCGGGGGCGGCTGCGTCGCGGTGATCGTCGGCGCGATCCTCCTCCGTCGTCTGCTGCGGATCGCCGTGGAGGTGGAGGCGTGAGCGGCGAGGAGGAGGAGGAGGGCGGGCCGCTCCGCGAGCTCCTCGACGTCGACCGGACGATCCACGAGCCCGCTCGCCTGGCGATCCTCGCCCACCTGATGGCGGTCGAGAGCGCCGACTTCCTCTACCTGCGTCGGGTCACCGGGCTCACGGCGGGGAACATCTCGAGCCACCTCTCGCGCCTCGAGGAGCAGGGGCTCGTCGGCGTGAAGAAGGAGTTCCAGGGGCGGCGGCCGCGGACCCTGGTGCGCCTGAGCGCGGCCGGGAGGCGGGCGCTCCAGCGCTATGTGCGGACGATGGCGAGCGCGCTCGAGGTGATCGGGATCGAGTGATCGGGCCCTAGAAACATGTCTATTTGGTCATGTTCATGTGAGGAGCGCGAGCGCGACGAAGGCCGCGATGAAGGCGAGCGCGAGGAGGACCAGCGGCGTGATCCGGCGGAGGAGCGCCGAGGGATCCGCGCCGGCGGCCCGGGCGAGCGCGGCGTCCTCGTCGTCGCTGACGTCCCACGCGGGCAGCGGCGGGTGGGCCGCGGCGAGGCGCGGGTCGCCCTCGCGGAGCTCGTCGAAGGCCTCACGCACGAGCTCGTGGAGCGCCTCGCGGCGCGCCTCAAAGCCGCCGCGGAGCGCGGCGAGGCCGGCGACGAGCTCGATCGCCGCGGGCGCGTCGTCGGCGAGGGCGTCGAGGGCCCGCCGGATCGCGCGGATCGCCTCGCTGACCTCCTGCTCGGCGAGGACCGCGTCGTCGTCGGTGGCCGCCGCCTCGCCGCGGAACACCTTCATGTCCGCGACGGCGCCGGCGATCTCGTTGACCGCCTGGCGGCCGAGCTCGCGCTCGCGCCTGGCGTCGTCGAGCTCGCGGGCGTAGGTCGTGCCGGCGAGGTGGAGGAAGCGGTCCGCGTCGCGGAGCGCGTCGAGGGCCTGGGTGTGGCTGGCGGTGCTCATCATCCTGTCTCGCCTCGGTGAAGGATCAGCCGCTCGCTCGGCGCCGCGAGGGTAGCGAGGGCGTCGTGCTCGGGTCGGAAGGCCGCGCCGGCGGCGAGGAGGGCGCGCTGGGCCGCGGCGACGAGGGCCGCGACCTCGCCCGGATCGGCGCACCCGGTGGCGACGAGGAGCGCCGCGAGCTCGCCCCGCGCGAGCGCGAGGGCGCGATCGTCGGGCTCGCCGGCGGCGGCGTAGGCCGCGATCGCGGCCCGGAGCTCGACCTCGGCGTCGCCCCGTCGATCGAGGTCGACGAGGAGGCGGGCGAGGGTGCGGCGGGCGTCGGCGAGCTCGCGATCGGCGGCGGGGAGCCGCTCGGCCTGGAGCGCGATCACCCGCGCGAGCCCCTCCGCGGCGCCGTCGAGGTCGCCGCGGGCCGCGAGGGCGCGCGCCTCACCCTCGGCGGCGAGGAGGAGGGCGAGCGAGCGCGGCCCCTCACTCGCTTCGGCGAGGGCGCGCGCCGCCCGCTGCTCGGTGAGGGCCGCGTCGAGCTCCCCGCGGGCCAGGAGCGCGTCGCCGAGCCAGGCGCGCGAGTAGGCGATCCACGGGTGCTCGGGGCCGAGGCCGGCGAGGCGGAGCTCGAGGGCGCGGCGGTGGAGGGCGACGGCCTCGTCGTGCTCGCCCCGCGCGAGGTGGACCCGCGCGAGGCCGTGGAGGGGCTCGGCGACGACCGGCGCGGCGGGGCCGAGGCGCTCCTCGGCGAGCTCGCGGAGGGCGTTGAAGTGCTCCTCGGCGGCGTCGAGGGCCCGCTCCTTGAGGGCGATCTCGCCGAGCTGCTTGTGGCGGGTGAAGGCCAGGTGGGTCGCGGCGGGTCCGGCTGCGCCGATCGCCTCGAGGCGATCGAGGGTCGCGCGCGCCTCCGCGTGGCGTCCGCTCCACTGGAGGGCGATGAGGAGGAGGGCGGCGATCCCCGCGACCTGCGGGTGGGCGGGGCCGAGGATCGCCTCGCCCCGCGCCCAGGTCTCCCTGAGGCGGGTGATCGCGGCGTCGTAGTCCCGCATCTCGGTGAGGGCGAAGCCGAGGTTCGCCTCGGTCAGGAGGCGCTCGGGGTCGTCGTCGGCGAAGGCCCCCGGGAGCTCGAGGGCGGCGAGGTAGGCGTCGCGCGCGGCCTCCGGGGCGCCGGCGCGGAACTCGAGCACGCCGAGGTTTTGGAGGTAGCGGCCGCGGAGCCGCGGGTCGCCGCCGAGGCGCTCGAGCTCGGCCTCGATCATCGGCAGGTCCTCGCGGGCGCGGTCGATCGCCTGCTCGAGCTCGGCGCGGACGTAGAGCCGCTTGATCCTCGCCTCGGTCGCCCGGCGCGTGTCACCGCCGGCGACGGCGGCGAGGAGGGCCGAGGTGAGCGAGGCGTCGGCCTCGGCGGGGTCGCCCGCGTGGGCGAAGGTCTGGGCGCTGCCGCGGCGGAGCCAGGCCTCGGCGAGGAGCGGGCGGTAGCCGGTCCGCTCGGCCTGGGCGAGGACCTCGTCGCTCGCGGCGATCGCCCGGTCGTAGAGTCCGAGCGCCTCGAGCTCGCGGGCGCGGACGAGCTCGCCACGGAGCGCGCCGACCTCATCGGCGATCGCCCGCTCGGGCGGCTCGACCTCGGCGCTGAGGTAGGCCGGGTCGGCGCAGGGGGCGATCGCCGGGAGCCCGGCGGCCGCGCTGACCAGGCGGTCGACGACGCCGGCGTCGACGTCCGCGCCGAGGGTCGCGTCGACGAGCGCGTCGAGGCTCGCGCGCCGACGCTCGAGGCAGGCGACGCCGCGGGTGTAGAGCGCCTCGGAGAGGAGGCCGCGGCGGTGGTCCTGGCAGGTCGCCGCGCGGGCGTCGGCCCAGCCCTCGGCGTAGCGGTCGAGGCGGGCCGCGGCCCCTTCGAAGGTCGTCGCCGCGCGCTCGCTGCCGGTGGCGAGGAGCGCCTCCTCGAGGGCGCCGCGGCGATCGCGGTCCCAGACCCCGACGAGCGCCTCGTCGACGCCGGCGCAGCGATCGAGGGCGTCGGCGGAGAAGAGCGCGAGGCCGAAGCTCGCCGCGGCGATCGCCGTGCCGAGGCCGAGGATGTTGCGCCGCCGTCGTCGTCGCCGCTCGGGATCGCGGCCGAGAGCGCTGACCAGCTCGGCCATCGACGGGTAGCGCTCCGCGGCCGCCGGCCTCAGCCCGCGGAGCACGACCTCGCGGAGCCAGCTCGGGACCTTGGCGCCCGCCGGCGCCGGCTTGATCTCCCCGCCGCGGACGGCGGCGATCAGCTCGGCGAGCGATCCGCAGGGGAAGGGGTGCTCGCCGTAGAGCGACTCGTAGAGCGCGACGCAGAAGCTGAACTGATCGCTCCGCGCGTCGACGCCGTCGCCGAGCTGCTGCTCCGGGGACATGTAGGCCGGGGTGCCGAGGAGCGCCCCGGTGCGGGTCCTCCACGCGGGATCGAGGCGATCGAGGTGGCCGTCCTCGCCGGCGACGATGACCTCGCGGGCGGCGGCCAGATCGAGCGTCGGCTCGCCGAGGTGCGCGAGGCCGAAGTCGAGGACCTTGACCACGCCGTCCTCGCCGATCATCGCGTTGTGCGGCTTGAAGTCGCGGTGGACGAGGCCGGCGCGGTGGGCCGCCTCGAGGCCGCGACCGGCCTGGACGTAGACGTCGACGACCTCGCGCCAGCTCCGCGGGCGCTCGCGGGCCCAGCTCCGCAGCGTCGCGCCGCGGATGAATTCCATCGCCACGAAGACGCCCGAGCCGAGGGCGCCGACGTCGAAGACGCTGACGACGTTGACGTGCGCGAGGCGGGCGAGCGCCTGGGCCTCGCGGAGGAGGCGGGCCTGCTCCTCCTTGCCGCCGGCGCCCGCGCGGAGGAGCTTGATCGCCAGCTTGCGATCGAGCTCGGGGTCGTAGGCGGCGTAGACGACCCCCATGCCGCCGGCGCCGAGGGGCTCGATGACGACGTAGCGGCCGAGGCGGGCGGGGACCAGCCCAGCCGCGGCTCGCCGATCCGGGTCGGTCGCGCTGCCGCCGGTGGGGAGGAGCGTCGGCGCGTCGCCGCTGATCGGCGCCTCGGAGCCCGGCGCGTCGGCGTCCGGGTCGTCGTCGTCGAGATCGTGGGCGAGCGCGGCGAGGAGCGCGTGGCAGCCCGCGCAGGTGTCGATGTGGGACTCGAAGGCGGCGCGCTCGGCCGCGGTCATCGTCCCGGCGATGAAGTCGAGGAAGGCCCCCTCGCTCGGGCAGGCCTCGGGCTCCTGCGTGGCTGCGCTCGCGTCGTTCATCGTCCTAGGGGTTCGGCACGTAGGTCATGACGTCGAAGTTGGACTTGTTGCACGTCGGCGTCGCGTAGAAGCAGGAGGGCGGGTAGGCGAAGATCCGGAGCCCGGTCCCGTGGCAGGCGGCGCCGTCCTCGGTCCAGCCCGCCTCGAGCTCGGCGTCGCCGGTGTACGGCGACGACACGCCGAAGGCGTCCTTGATCCGGATCGGCGTGCCCACGAGGGTGTGCGAGCTGCCGTCGCCGCAGTAGTCCGCGCGGATCGCCCGGATCACGGTTTCGAAGGCGCTGACGCCGATGTCCTCGGGGTCGTAGCCCCACTGCCGGGCCTTGCCGATCGCCCCGGAGGTGCAGGCGATGTACATCGTCTCCGGCGACGCGAAGATGTTGGCGGCGTCGTCGACGTCGATCGGGAGGAGGTAGGCGCCGTAGGCGTTGCCGGCGTCGGGATCGGGCGCGCAGAGCTTGACGGGGTCGCTGCCCTGGATCTCGGCCGCGAGGACGTAGAGCGGCCCGCCGGAGGCGTCGAGGAGGTGCTCGACGCGGAGGGTGAGGGCGCCGTGGGCGATCGAGGTGAAGTGGAGGGCGGCGCCGTCGAATTGGTCGCCCGCGTAGTGGCCCTTGCCGCGCCAGCCGTGGAGCTCGCCGTCCACGAGGTCGATCCCGTCGAGGGTGATCGTCGCGCCGTTGACGTCGAGGTCGGCGGAGGTGAGGTGGTAGGCCTGGGCGTCGGCGTTGTTGAGGTTGAGGTTCAGGCCCTGGTTCGTGGGCGGGGTGAGCTTGACGCTCGGCAGGTGCTCGTCGTTCGCCTTGCTGGTGTTGAGGTTCCAGCCGCCGTCGCCGCCCGGGCGGAGCGCGATCGGGCCCTCCGCGTCGGCCGGGTCCTCGGCGTCGCAGCCGAGGCCAGCGCCGAGGGCGAGGATCGCGGAGGTCATGAGGATGGAGGTGGTGCGCTGGACGTGGGTGCTCATGGTCTGGTCCCTCAGAGGAGGCTCTCTCCCCTTCGCCTGCCCAGACGGGGCCTCTCTCGGGAGGGCGCGCCGAACCATCACCACATTCCTAATATTTTTTCGGGCGCGCAGGTGCGCAGGCGCGCGAGGGCCGGGCCTCGCCCGCTGGCGAGCGCTGCGGCGCCTTGTTGTCGCGCTCGCCCTTCGGCAGACTCGTCCCGCGACACCGTGCCCGGCATCACCAAAGAGGAGGTCATCGCCTATCTTTCGGCGCTGGGGCCCGCGGGGATCCAGGAGCTCCTCCTCGAGCTCGAGGACCTCTGGGGGATCGAGCGGATCGCCGTGGGGCACCGCCATGCGCCGATTTGCATGGGCCCGCCGGTCGAGATGGGCATCCCGGTCGACTTCGAGGTGGTCCTGCGGGACGTCTGCGGGCAGCGGATCCCGGTGATGAAGGCGGTCCGCGAGCTCCTGGGGCTCAGCCTGGCCGACGCGCGGGCGCTCGTCGATCGGGCCGGCGAGGTCGTCGTCGCCGCCGACCTCTCGCGCGACGAGGCCGAGCGCTTCGCGGCGCGCCTCCGCGAGGCCGGGGCGAAGGTCGAGGTGCGCTGATGGTGCGACGCTCGCTGCGGCTCCGCTTCGCCTGCGAGGAGGCGTGGGAGCGCTTCTCGGGCGACGAGCGCCGGCGACACTGCGAGCGCTGCGCCCACGACGTTTTCGATCTCTCGACGATGACCCGGAGCGAGGCGACCGCGCTCTTCCGCGAGCGCTCCCCGGGCCTCTGCGTCCGCTACTCGCACGACGGCGAGGGGCGGATCCTCTTCCGTTCGGAGCGCTACCCCGGGCGCTTCGTCTGGCAGCGCTTCGTGGTGCCGACGGCCGACGAGGGCTAGATGCTCAGGGCACCCGCGCCCAGCGGAGCGAGTCGCCGACGACGTTGGCGATCTTCTTCGCGGGCCGGCGCCCGTCGACGCGCATGAGGTAGAGCCCCGGCCCCTCGCCGCCGGGCCGGGTCGAGAAGAAGGCGACGAGGCGCCCGTCGGGGGAGCAGGCCGGGTAGGCGTTGCGGCCCTCGCCGCGGGTCAGTCGGATCGCGTCGCGGCCGCGCTCGTCGGCGGCGACCAGCTCCTCGCGCTTGCCGACGACCACGCTGTAGATCAGGCGGGTGCCCTCGGGGTGGCGGCAGAAGACCGGGGCCGAGGCCGAGAGGCCGCTCGGCGAGGTCGCCCTGCCGTCGACGTAGATCCGCTGGAGCTTGCGGGCGGTGCCGGCGAAGGCGAGGGCGCCGCGGGGCGAGAAGGCGGGGTGGAGCGCGAGCGGGAGCGAGCTCGCGGGCGCGAGGGTCGACGCGTCGGCGGGCCCGACGAAGAGGCGGACGTCGCCCTCGTGGGCGATCGAGAGGGCGATCTTCGAGCGGTCGTCGTTGAAGGCGATCCCGTAGATCGAGCCGACGATCGGCGCGTCGATCGGCGCCTCGCTGCCCTCGCGCCGGAGGCGGTAGCGGCCGCCGCCGACGCTCGCCGCCCAGGTGAGGACGTGGTCGGGGCCGAAGGCCGGGCTCACCGCGAGCTCCTCGGGCGGCGAGCGCGGGAGGAGGCGCTCGCCGTCAGCGTCGATCACCCAGACCCGCCGCTCGCCCGGGCGAGCGCGGATGAAGGTGAGCTGGGAGGCGAAGGGGCCGGCGTAGCCGGTGATCGCCCCGACGATCGCGTCGCTGAGCCGGTGCGAGGTCAGGCGCCGCTGGCCGCGGGCGGCCGTCAGGGAGCGCTTGAAGACCGGCGCGTCGCCGTCGGCGAGGGAGTAGAGGAGCACCTGGAGCTCGGCCTGGCCGTCGCCCTGCGGGGTCGCGCGGACGCGGGCGACGAGCTCGGCACCGGCCTCGCGCCAGCGGGCGAGGTCGAGGGGCGCGCTCGCGCTCGCGTCTGCGCTCGTCTTCGCGGGGTCGGCTGCGGCCGCCTCGGCGTCGTCGCCCCCGGCCCCGACATCGCTCGCCGGTGCAGTGATCGGCGGCGGCGCGCCGATCACCTCAAGCTCGAAGGAGAGATCGAGGTCGCGCCGGACGATCTCCGCGAGGCGCTGGCTCGGGTCGTCGTCGACGATCACCTCGACCGCGATCTTCGGCAGGCGCAGCGGCGGCAGCGAGCGTCGGCTCGCCTCGACCACGAGATCGCCGAGGATGTCCTCGGGGTCACGTGCAGGATCCTGGCCGGGCGCGCCCCCGCTCGGGGCCTGCGCGGGCGCGGGCTCGTCGGCGCCCGCGGGCGCGGCGGCGGCGAGGGAGGCGGCGAGGGCGAGGGCGATCAGTCGCATGTCGACTCGGTGCAGACGAAGGTGACACGGATCCGCCGCTGGAGGGCGCCGGGGTAGAACTCGGGGGGCGGCGGGACCGGCTCGCCGACGACCGCGTCGAGGGCGGTGCGGGCGGCCGCCTCGAAGACCGGGTGATCGGCGGCGAGGAGGGTGTAGCCGGTGACGAGGCCGTCCTCGCTGATCTCGATCTGCGCGCGCACCCGGTAGCTCGCGAGCTGATCGCGGCTGAGGCCGCTGCCGCGGACCTGGAAGCGCGCCGAGAGCCAGCGGATCAGCCGCTCGCGGTAGGCGGCGATCGCCCGGGAGCCCAGCGGATCGCCGCCCTGGCCGTCGCCGCCGCCGGCCGCCTCGCCGACCTCGCCGCCGGTGGGCTCGCCCGCCTCCGCGCCGACCTCACCGCCGGTGGGCTCGCCCGCCTCCGCGCCCTCGGGCTCGGGCGGCGGGGGCTCGCTCGGCGTCGTCGCGGGCGCCTCGGGGTTGGCCGCCGGCGTCGGCTTTTGGTGCTTTCGTCGCCGGCTCGTCGGCGCCTGCGGGGTCGCGGCGGCCGGCGTGTCGGCGGGCGGCGGGGCCTCGCTGCGGGCCCAGGCCGGCGGCAGCGCAGCCTCACCGCCGGCGCCGGCGGGCGTCCCCGGGAGATCGACGACCGGCGTCACCCGGATCGGCGTGGCGATCCCGGGATCGATGATCGGCGCGTCGGCCCGCCGCCGCAGGTGGGCGATCTCGAGGGCGAGGATCGTCAGCGTCAGGACGGCCACGGCGAGCGCGGCGGCGATCGCCAGATCGCTGCCCCGGACGTCCTCCGGCAGCCGGATCACCAGGCGCGGGCGGGCGGCGCTCATCCCCGATCCCGCGGCGGGAGCGGCACGGGGTTGGGCTCGACCAGGAGGTTGAGGCCGTCGACGCCGGCCGCCCGGGCGGCGGCGACGACCCGGGCGACCACGCCGTAGCGGGCCTCCTGGTCGGCGCGGATGTAGAGCTCGCGCTCGCGCTGGATCCGGGGGTCGTCGCGGAGCGCGGCCTCGATTGTCGCGGTCACGTCGACGTCGCCGAAGAGGATCTTCTCGTCGCTCGTGATCGTCACGACGAGGCGGGTGTCCTTCAGCGGCGTCGCCTCGGCGTCGACCCGCGGGAGCTCGACGCGGAGGCCGGTCGAGAGGAGCGGGGCGGTGATCATGAAGACCACCAGGAGGACGAGCATGACGTCGACCAGCGGGGTGACGTTGATCTCGGTGAAGCCACGGCGGCCCGCGCCGCCCCCTCCGCCGGCCATCGCTAGATCGCCTCCATCTCGAGGTCGCGCTCGCTCAGCACGGCCTCGCTCGGGCGGCGGACGAGGATCGCCCACTCGCGGGCGCTCGCGTCGATCCGCGCCTGGAGCTCGTCGATGCGGCGGATCAGCGCGTTGTAGGCGATCACCGCGGGGATCGCCGCGAAGAGGCCGACGGCGGTGGCGATCAGCGCCTCGCCGATCGCCGGGGCGACCACCGGCAGGGTCGCGCTCTTCTCGCGGCCGATCCGCAGGAAGGCGTCCATGATCCCGTAGACCGTGCCGAAGAGGCCGACGAAGGGCGCCGACGAGCCGATCGACGCGAGGGTGGTCATCATCCCGCCGAGGCGGCGCTGGACGTCGACCTGGGCCCGGGCGGCGACCGCCTCGAGGACGTCGTCCTCGCCGCGGCGGCGGGCGAGGGCGGCGAGGACCGGCGCGCCCGGGGCGTCGGGGTGACGGGCGGCGATCCGCGTGAGCTCGTCGGGATCCGAGGCGGCCGCGACCGCGAGGTCGAGCGCGTCCTCGGCGGCGATCCAGCGGCCGAGCTGGCGGTGCTTGATCACCGCGATCGCCCAGGCGCCGACGGCCGCGGCGATCAAGAGGAAGAGGACGGCGGCCACCGGCCCCGAGGCGTGGAGCGCCAGCGAGAGCGGATCGAGATCGACGGTCGGCGCCGGCGCGGCCGGCTCGAGGCGGAGGTGCATGGCGGCGGAGATCGTGGGGCGGCGGAGCGTAGACGGAGGATCGGGCGAGCGGGAGTGGGGGGCGCCCGGGGGTCGATGTGGGGGCGCTCACCCCAGGCCGGTGGGGTCGGCCCGGGGTGAGCGTCGGGGTGTGCTCGCGGCTGGCTAGTCGGCGAGGAGGATCTCGACCTTGCGGTCCTGCGCCCAGCTCGCGTCGTCGGAGCCGGTCGCGTCCATCTTGCCGCGCGACGAGGTCTCGACCCGGTCGCTGCCGAGGCCGCGCTTCTTGAGGTAGCCGCCGACCGAGTCGGCCCGCTTCTGGCCGAGGCCGAGGTTGTACTCCTCGTCGCCGCGGGGGTCGGTGTGGCCGACCAGGCGCATGTTCTTGCCGACGGCCTTGCCGGTCTTGAAGCAGGTGGCGAGGGCGTCGAGGGTCTTCTTGGCCTGGGGCGAGAGCGACGACGAGTTGAAGGAGAAGTGGGGCTCGTCGATCCCGCAGAGCTCGATGATCCGCGGATCGATCGTGACGTTGGCCTTGTTGGGATCCTTGCCCTCGTCCGCGTCCTGGGTGACCGGCGGGGCGGTGTCGGCGTTCGGCGGGGCGGTGGTCTCACTCTCCCCGGTCTTGGACTTGCACGAGGGGGTGGCCGCGAGCACGAGGATCGCGGCGAGCGGCAGGAGGAGCGTTCGCATGACGGGCTTGTCTACCTACGATGTTGGCAGGCTCCCCGGGGGGCGGCTGGAGCATCCGCGCCGTCACCCCGGGATCTGCACTCAAGATTAATCGCGATCTGGCGGGTTGGCGAGAGTGTCTTTTTTCTGACGCCATGCGCCAGCGCTGTCGCCGAATGCGACAGCGGCGGGCGCCGCTGGCACGCGGTCGCGAGTCGCCGACAAATTCAACAATGGTTCCCGAGGTCCGCGCGCGGGTGGTCGTCGGCCCGGACCCGGGCTACCTTTGCGCCCCCGCACGCCGATGCCCAGCGCCTCCTCCCTCACCTCGATCCGCGACGTCCTGGCCGCCCTCCGCGGGCGTCGGCGACTCCGCGTGCTCGGGGCGGAGGGCGGCTTCCTCGGCCTCCTCCTCGCCCGGGCGGCGACCGATCCCGAGGCGAAGGGGCCGCTGGTCTACGTCGCCCGCGACGAGGCGAGCGCCCGGGCGGCGGCCGCCGACGCCGGCTTCTTCCTCGGCCTCTCCGCCCGCGAGAGCGCCGCCCTCGACGGGCCGGTGGTGGTGGTCCCGGAGAACGAGGCCTCGCCCTACGGCGACGCCGCCACCGACCCCCGGGTGCTCGCCCAGCGCCTCGGCGCGCTCTACCGGCTCCAGGAGGTCGACGCCGAGCGGCCGCGGCTCATCGTCATCGGCCTCCGCTCGCTCACCCGCAAGGTGATCCCGCCGGCGACCTTCGCCCGCCTCTGCCGCCGCTGGCGGCGGGGCGGCGAGATCGAGCTCGAGGAGGCGAGCGCGGCCCTGGTCGCCGCCGGCTACCAGCGGGTCGACGTCGTCGAGGATCCCGGGACCTTCGCGGTCCGCGGCGGGGTGGTCGACGTCTACCCGGCGATCGGCCGCTTCCCGGTGCGGATCGAGCTCTTCGGCGACGAGATCGAGCGCCTCCGCCTCTTCGATCCCGACTCCCAGCGATCGCTGCGGGAGGTCGAGGAGGTGGTGATCCACCCGGTGCGCGAGGCGATCGCCCCGCCCCTCGCCCAGCTCCGGCCGGCGATCCTCGCCCTCGCTGATCACATCGAGGTGCCCTCGTCGCGCACCCGCCAGGTCCTCGACAACCTCGAGCAGGGCCTCGACTTCTTCGGCGAGGAGGCGCTCACGCCGGTCTTCCACGGCGGCCTCGCGCCGCTCTGGAGCTACCTCCCGGCCGACGCCCGCTGGTACGTCGACGACCCCGAGCTCCTGGTGGAGCAGCGCCGCCAGGCCGACGCCGAGGAGGGCGATCGCCACGCCCGGGCGATCGCCGCGAAGTCGCTCTGCGCCGCCCCGGCCGACTTCTACGTCGACGCCGACGCGCTCGCGGAGCGCCTCGCCGAGGTCGCGGTGGTCGGCCGCGGCCTCGACGTCAGCGCCGGCGCTGGCGAGGGCGACGACGATCGCCGCCCCCTCCTGCGGATCGGCCTCGATCGCCAGCGCGAGCTGCGGTCGAAGATCGAGGCCGCACGGGCGGAGAAGGGCGCCGAGATCCTGCGGCCGGTGGTCGACGCGATCCGCGGCCTCGACGAGCACGAGGGCCCCTGGTCGGTGGTCGTGGTCGCCCCCAACCAGGCCCACGCCGAGCGCCTGGCCGCGCTCCTCCGCGGATACGGCCTGCGGGTCGACGCCAGCGGCGAGGGCGACGCGCCGATCGACCTCCACGGGCCGCCGCCGGGGCCGGGCGAGCGCCCGCCGATTCGGGTCCTCGCCGGCGCCCTCGGCTCGGGCTTCGTCGCCCCCGGCGATCGCCTCTTCGTGATCGCCGAGGCGGAGATCTACGGCAACGTCGTCCGCCGGGAGTCCCGCAACCGCCGCAACGTCGGCGTCGCCAGCCTCACCCAGCTCAGCGTCGGCGACTACGTGGTCCACGTGGTCCACGGCGTCGGCCGCTACCTCGGGCTCGTCCAGCTCGACCTCGCCGGCAACGTCGGCGACTTCGTCCAGCTCGAGTACGCGGGCAACGACAAGCTCTACCTCCCGGTCTACCGCCTCCACGAGATCGAGCGCTACATCGCCGGCGACGCCAAGGCGCCGCGCCTCGACAAGATGGGCGGGACGACCTTCCTGGTGAAGGTCGGCAAGGTCAAGCAGGAGGTCCGCCAGCTCGCCGAGGAGCTCCTCCAGATCTACGCCGAGCGCGAGGCGCGGGAGCGCGCGCCCTACCCCGAGGGCGGTGACCTCTACCTTCAATTCGAGGCGACCTTCCCCTTCGAAGAGACCCCGGATCAGGCGGACGCGATCGCGGCGGTCGGCCGCGACCTCGAGGCCCGGCGACCGATGGATCGCCTGGTCTGCGGCGACGTCGGCTTCGGCAAGACCGAGGTCGCGCTGCGGGCGGCCTTCCGGGTCGCCACCGCCGGCAAGCAGGTCGCGATCCTCGCGCCGACGACGGTCCTGGTCCAGCAGCACTACCTGACCTTCCTCGGGCGGATGGAGCACTTCCCGCTGCGGATCGCCCACCTCAGCCGCTTCATGCCGGCGGCCGAGGTCAAGCGGGTGATCGCCGGGATCCGCGAGGGCTCGATCGACCTGGTGATCGGCACCCACCGCCTCCTCTCGAAGGACGTCCGCTTCAAGGACCTCGGCCTGGTGGTGATCGACGAGGAGCAGCGCTTCGGGGTCGCCCAGAAGGAGCGCTTCAAGAAGCTGCGGACCCACGTCGACGTGCTCACACTGACCGCGACGCCGATCCCCCGCACCCTCCACATGTCGCTCCTCGGCCTCCGCGAGATCTCGCTGATTACCACGCCGCCGGTCGATCGCCTCGCGGTCCGCACCCACATCACCCGCTTCGGCGACGCGGTGATCGAGGAGGGGATCCGCCGCGAGCTCGCGCGCGGCGGCCAGATCTTCTACGTGGTCCCGAAGATCCAGGGGATCGAGGAGCACGCCCAGCGGATCCGCGAGCTCTGCCCCGACGCCCGGGTCCTGGTCGCCCACGGGCAGATGGCCGGCGAGCTCCTCGAGAAGGCGATGATCGACTTCGTCGAGCACCGCGCCGACGTCCTGGTGTCGACGACGATCATCGAGAGCGGCCTCGACATCCCGCGGGCGAACACGATGTTCATCGCCCACGCCGATCAATTCGGCCTCGCCCAGCTCTACCAGCTCCGCGGTCGGGTCGGCCGCTCGCGCCTCCGGGCCTATTGTTATTTGATGGTGACCGCGCTCGAGCGCCTCAGCGCCGACGCCCGCCGCCGCCTCGAGGCGATCCAGCGCCACGCCGAGCTCGGCTCCGGCTTCCAGGTCGCCTCCCAGGACCTCGAGATCCGCGGCGCCGGCGAGCTCCTCGGCGGCCGCCAGAGCGGGCAGATCCAGGCGATCGGCTTCGACGCCTACGCCCGCGCGCTCTCCGAGGCGGTCGCCGAGCTCAAGGGCCAGCCGATCTCCCACGAGCACGACCCCGAGCTCGCCTTCGACCTGCCGGCCTTCATCCCCGAGGCCTACGTCAGCGACGTCGGCCAGCGCCTCGACTTCTACCGCCGCCTCTCGGTCGCGCGCGGCCGCGAGGAGGTCGCCGACGTCGTCGCCGAGCTCGCCGATCGCTACGGCGAGCCGCCCCTCGAGGTCGAGCACCTCGGCCTGATGATGACCTGCAAGACCTACGGCGTCCGCCTGCGCGCGCTCGCGCTCGAGCTCAAGCAGAGCCGCTTCTCGATCCGCCTGGGGAACGAGACGCCGCTCCGCCCCGAGGTCGCGCTCGGCCTCCAGAAGGCCACGGGCGGGCGGATCCGCCTGATGCCCGGCGATCGGATCGTCGTCAACGTGCGGCAGCCGAGCGGGCCCGATCGCCGGGCCCAGCTCCACGACTGCGTGAAGGCGCTCGCCGACCTCGTCGGGATGATCTAGCGCCCTACTGGATCAGGTTGAACTCGATCCGCCGGTTCTTCGCCTTGCCGGCCTCGGTGTCGTTGCTCCCGAGCGGCTCGTCCGGGCCCGCGCCGCGGGTGGTGATCCGGCTCTCGTCGATCCCCGCGTCGACGAGGTAGCGGCGGACGGCCTCGGCGCGCCGCCGCGAGAGGTCGATGTTGTGATCGCGGTCGCCGTCGGTGTCGGTGTGGCCGGAGATCTCGACCTTGACCTCCGGGTACTCGTCGAGGACCGCCTTCGCGCGATCGAGCACGGGCCGCGACTGCGGGGTGATCGTGTCCTTGTCGGTGTCGAAGAAGATCCCCTCGATGACGCCGGTGAACTTCTTGACCTCCTTGGGGATCTCGTCGGGGCAGCCGTCCTGATCGAGGTAGTTGTTCTTGGTCTCGGGATCGTCCGGGCACTGATCGTCGGGATCGGGGATCCCGTCGCCGTCGCGATCGGGGATCGGGCAGCCGTCGGGGGCGACGCCGGGCTCGGTCGGGCAGGCGTCGACCTTGTCCTTGAAGCCGTCGCCGTCGGTGTCGGGATCCGGCGGCGGGCAGCCGTCGGGGGCGACGCCGGGGACCGTCGGGCAGGCGTCGACCTTGTCCTTGAAGCCGTCGCCGTCGGTGTCCGGATCCTCCTTCGGCTTCTGCCGGTTGAGGACGATCGAGACGCCGAGGAGGATCTCGACGTTGTGGGTGCGGCCGGCGGCGATCCCCATCTGGCGGGTGAGGTTGTCGCGGGCGTCGAGGCGGAGGGCGATCAGATCGTTGACGTAGAACTTGACGCCGCCGCCGTAGTGGAGCGCCGGGTCGACGTCCTTGCCGAGGCCGGTCGTCCCCATCAGGCCGATGCCGAAGAGGGCGAAGGGAGCGAGCCGGTAGGGGAGCTGGACGAGGCCGTAGCCGCGGAAGGTCCCGAGGAGCGCGCGTGAGTTGTCGGTCGTCACCTTGGTCGGCGCGAGACCGCCCTCGATCTCGAGGCCGAGGACCCGGAGCGGGTAGTAGCCGACCCGCACGCCGAAGTCGGGGGCGACCCGCTTGTAGGGCTGCCAGGGCGTCGCCGGGTTGTAGAGCTCGTGGTCCTTGGCCGGCAGGAGGATGCCGCCGAAGACGCCGATCTCGATCTGGTTGCGGGTCGGTCGGTGGCGCTTGTACCAGGGCTCGGCGGGCGCGGCGGCCGGCGTCGCCTCCTTCGCGGGCGCGGCCGCCGGCGCCTCGGTCGCGGGGGCGGCCTCGTCCGCGGCGGCGTCGCCGTCGGCCTCGGGCTCGTCGTCGCCCAGGTCGTCGGCCGACGCCTCGCTGACGTCGCTGGCGTCGTCGTCTTCTTCGGGCTGGTAGGCCGCCGAGGCGATCGACGCCGCGGTCATGACAGAGAGGAGAGAGACCGAGATGCTTGCCATCTTGAACCCCGCCCGCAAACCAACGAGGGCGAACGCTTCTCTTGTACATGCGACCATCCCGACTGTACAGGTGAACGAATCGCCCGCTGGGCGGCGCGCGACGGTCGTAGGGGGCGACGTCGCGCCTCGCTCGCGCGCGCGGCCGCGCCGGTAAAGTGACAGTGGCATGGTTCCCCCAGATCGCGGGGGGAGAATGTGACAGTAGGAGCGGGTCGGACTCGCGTCCGCGCCCGCTTGTCGGGGGCGATTGCGGCCCCCCGGCCGCTTGACGCCTGCCCGCGGCCGGCAAGATCATCTGCCGATGATGCGTGCGTTTCTTCGGTCGGGTGTGGTTGCGGGGCTCGGTCTCCTCCTCGCGCAAGGGTGCGGGCCAGTGTGCGGTGACGACGGCCTCGAGTGGCTGCAGGCCGCCAATGGCGCGTGTCAGACGTCGGTGACGGAGTCCGGCACCAGCACCGGCGGGACGACGATGGTCGTGACGACGGCGACGACGACGACGACGGGGCCGGAGACGACCTCGGGGGGGACCGGCACCGGCGGTGAGCCGATCTGCGGCGACGGCGTCGTCGACCCGGGCGAGGAGTGCGACGACGGCCCGGAGAACGGACCGGGCAAGGCTTGCTCGGAGATGTGCGTGTCGGCGACCTGCGGCGACGGGATGGTCGGCCCGGGCGAGGAGTGCGACAACGGGGCGATGAACGGCGCGGGGCAGCTCTGCAAGGCGGACTGCTCGAAGAACGTCTGCGGCGACGGCGACGTCGGCCCCGGCGAGGGCTGCGACGACGGCAACCAGAACAACCGCGACGAGTGCACCAACGCCTGCGCGCTCGCCTCCTGCGGCGACGGCGTGGTCGCGGCGACCGAGGAGTGCGACGACGGCAACGCCGACAACACCGACGAGTGCACCAACACCTGCACCGCCGCGGCCTGCGGCGACGGCTTCCTGCAGATGGGCGAGGCCTGCGACGACGGGGTCGGCAACACCGACAACGGCGTCTGCACCCTCGCCTGCCAGTTCAACGTCTGCGGCGACGGGGCGGTCTACAACACCGGCGACGGCACCGAGGAGTGCGACGACGGGATGGAGAACGGCCCGGGCAAGAGCTGCAACGAGATGTGCGTCCTCAACGTCTGCGGCGACGGCGACAAGGGGCCGGGCGAGGCCTGCGACGACGGCAACCTCGAGGCGGGCGACGGCTGCTCGCCGGGCTGTGAGCTCGAGGAGTGCGGCAACAAGGTCGTCGACCCGGGCGAGGAGTGCGACGACGGGGCCAACGGCGATCAGGACGACGGCTGCACCGACCTCTGCGCGCCGCCGATGTGCGGCGACGGCTACATCCAGGAGAGCCTGATGGAGGAGTGCGACCTCGAGGGCAAGAACTCGAACACCGGCGAATGCACCCTCTCCTGCAAGAACGCGGTCTGCGGCGACGGCTACATCCTCGAGAACGTCGAGCAGTGCGACGACGGGGCGAACAACGCCAACAACAACGCCTGCAAGCTCGACTGCACCCTCAACTACTGCGGCGACGGCTTCCAGGGGCCGGGCGAGGCCTGCGACGACGGCAACGACTCCAACGAGGACTCCTGCACCAACGTCTGCAAGCTCGCCACCTGCGGCGACGGCTTCAAGCAGCCGGGCGAGGAGTGCGACCTCGGCGCGAACAACAGCAACAACGGCGAGTGCACGCTCGCCTGCAAGCTCCCGGTCTGCGGCGACGGCTTCGTCCAGATGGGCGAGGAGTGCGACGACGGCAACCAGTCGAACGGCGACGCCTGCCTCAACAGCTGCAAGGTCGCGGCCTGCGGCGATGGTTTCATCCACGTCGGCGTCGAGGAGTGCGACGACGCCAACATGGTCAACACCGACACCTGCACCAACACCTGCAAGGCGGCGAAGTGCGGCGACGGCTTCATCCAGCCGTCGAACGGCGAGCAGTGTGACGACGCGAACATGGTCAACACCGACGCCTGCACCAACTCCTGCAAGGCGGCGGTCTGCGGCGACGGGATCGTCTACGCCGGGGTCGAGCAGTGCGACGACGGCAACATGCTCGACACCGACATGTGCGTCGCCGGCTGCAAGACCGCGAAGTGCGGCGACGGCTTCCTCTACATGGGCGTCGAGCAGTGCGACGACGGCAACCTCCAGAACGGCGACGGCTGCACGGCGCAGTGCGTGAAGGAGGCGGTGGTCAAGACCTTCAACTGCACCAAGGCGGTCCAGAACTTCGTGGTGCCCGCCGGCGTCACCTCGATCGTCGTCGAGGCCTGGGGCGCGCAGGGCGGGACCCCGTCGAACAACTACGGCGGGATCTGTGGCGGCAACCCGGACGTCGGCGGCCGCGGCGGCTACGCGAAGGGGACCCTGGCGGTCTCGCCGGGCCAGAACCTGGCGATCTACGTCGGCTGCGCCGGCGGCCAGGGGAACTCGCCGGGGTGGAACGGCGGCGGCAACAGCTGCTCGCAGACCACCACCTGCTCCGGCGGCGGCGGGGCCTCTGACGTCCGCAAGGGCGGCACCGGCCTCGCCAACCGGGTGATCGTCGCCGGCGGTGGCGGCGGTGCCGAGTACTCCTGCGGTGGCAAGGGCGGCGGCGTCGGTGGCGGGCTCAACGGTGGGAACGGCACCGGCGGCGACAATGCGAGCTCCGAGGGCAAGGGCGGCACCCAGAACGCGGGCGGCGCGGGCGGCTTCTTCAACGTCTTCCCGCAGTTCCCCGGCCAGCCCGGCCAGCTCGGGATCGGCGGCGCGGCGGCTGCCGGGGGTCTCCACTCCGGCAGCGGCGGCGGCGGCTACTACGGCGGCGGCGGCGGTGCGCCGGACGGCAACGGCGGCGGTGGCTCGTCGTACCTCGGCGGCGTGACCAACGGCTCGACGCTCGCGGGCGTCCAGCCCGGCAACGGCAAGGTCGTCCTCAACTACTAGCGCGCCCGCTCGAGTGAGGTCGCCGCCGGAGCTCTCCACGAGCTTCGGCGGCGATCGGCTCTCTTCGTCGTGATCGTCCGCGCCGCTCGGCGGCTCACGCCATCGTCGGCGGCCCTCAGGGGGCCTGGGGACCGTCGAAGCGGGGCACCGGCGCGTGGCAGTAGGGGACCTTGTGGGTCCGCTCGTAGTAGTCCTGATGATAGGCCTCGGCGAGCCAGAAGGGGCCGGCCTCCTCGACCTCGGTGGCGACCGCGTAGCCGTTGGTCCGGAGCTGGCCGATGAGTCGATCGATCACCGCGCGCTGCTCGGGGCCGGTGACGAAGACCGCCGAGCGGTACTGGTGGCCGATGTCCGGCCCCTGACGATCGACCTCGGTCGGATCGTGGATCTCAAAGAAGCGGCGAGCGACCGCCTCATAGGTGATCTTCGCCGGGTCGTAGGTCACCCGCACGGCCTCGGCGTGGCCGCTCGCGCCGGTCGACACCTCGTCGTAGGTCGGCGACTCGGAGGCGCCGCCCATGTAGCCCGACTCGACGTCGATCACTCCGGGGAGCGCCTCGAGGAAGTGCTCGACCCCCCAGAAGCAGCCGCCAGCGAAGTAGCCGACCTCGATCTTCGCGGCCGCGGGCGTCGGCTCCGGCGAGGGCGGCGACGAGCGCTGGGCCGACTCGGCGCTGCCGCAGGCGGCGGTGAGGGTCGCGGTGGCGAGGAGCGCGAGGAGGTTGCGGCGGAGCAGCATTGTCGACGACTACGACGGCGCCAGGGCCGAGGTTACAGAGGTTATCATCGGCGGATGATCGCCGCGCGTCCGTCCATGATCGTCGCTCCCCTCGCGCTCGCGCTCGCCTGCTCCGGCGGTCCGGGCGAGGGCGGCGACGCGGGCAGCGGAGCGACGAGCGGGGGCGCGTCGGCGACCACCAGCGGGGGCGTGAGCGAGGGGACGAGCAGCGGCGGCGAGGGGACCAGCGGCGGCAGCGAGAGCGCGAGCGAGAGCGAGGGGACGAGCGGCGATCCGCCGGCCCTGCGCAGCGTCGGCGGGGTGGTCGAGGGCCTCGAGGGGAGCGGGCTCCGACTCCTCAACCTCGGCGGCGATCCCCTCGAGATCGCCGCCGACGGGGTCTTCACCTTCGCGACGCCGCTCGCCGAGGGGGCGAGCTACGAGGTCACGGTCGACGCCGATCCTGCCTCGCCGGATCAGGGGTGCACGGTGAGCGGCGGCAGCGGGACGATCGCCGGGGCCGACGTCGACGACGTCGTCGTCCGCTGCCGGACGCCGATCCGCCACGTCATCGTCATCGGCGTCGACGGCCTCGGCGGGGCCTACCTCCCGCAGGTCGACACCCCGGCGATCGACGGGGTGATCGCCGAGGGGGTGTCGACGATGCTGATGCAGAACACCCTGCCGACGATGAGCGCCCCCAACTGGATGTCGATGATCGCCGGCTCGACCCCCGATCAGCACGGGGTGATGAGCAACGAGTGGTCGCCCGGCGACTCCCAGCCGACGCCGACGATCTTCGCGGTCGCCCGCCAGCACCAGCCGGCCGCGAAGATCGGCGTCTTCCACGACTGGGACGCCTTCGACGATCTGGTCGAGCCCGGGATCTGCGATCACATCGAGAGCCCCGGCGACGAGGATCAGACGATGGCCGCGGCGCTCGCGTGGATGGCCGCCGAGCGGCCCGAGCTCCTCTTCATCCACCTCGACCTCGTCGATCACGCCGGCCACTTCTACGGCTGGGGCGGCGACGCCTACGTCGCCGCGGTCAAGAAGGCTGATGTGCTGATCGGTCAGGCGTTGGCGGCGATCGACGCCGAGGGGATGGCGCCCTACACCGCGCTGGTGATCAGCGCCGACCACGGGGGCGAGGGGCTCTTCCACGGCGACGACACCGCGCTCGAGCGGCCGATCCCGATCATCCTCCGGGCCCCGCAGGTCGCCCCGGGGCTGATCCTGCGGGAGGTCCGGATCTTCGACATCGCCGCGACGATCGCCGCCTTCCTCGGCGCCGAGGCGCCGACGAGCTGGCTCGGGCGGCCGCTGGTCGAGGCGCTCATCGACAAGGAGTTGCCGGCGGCGGGCGAGGCCCTCGACGCGATCGAGGTCGTCGACTTCGAGTGGCGCTACGACGACGTCGGCTCCGGCGCCTTCGACGACGTGTCGATTTGGCGGCCGCTCCCGCCCCCCGGCTATTTCTCGCTCGGCGACGTCGTGGTCGCCGGCTACGAGCCGCCGGTCGAGCCGGCGCGGGCGGTCCGCGATCTCCCCGGGGTGAGCGCGCCGCCCCTCGGCTTCGAGCGGATCTGGGACGATCAAGGGAGCGGCGGGGCGAATGACGTCGCCCTCTGGAGCCCGATCGCGCCGCTCGGCTACGCGTGCCTGGGCACCGTCGCCCAGCAGGTCTACGACGCGCCGCCCTCGCCGGAGGCGATCCGCTGCCTGCATCGCGACTTCCTCCGCCGCGGCGAGGCGAGCCAGGTGTGGAATGACGCCGGGTCGCTGGCCTGGGAGGACGCCGGCCTCTGGGCCTGCGAGGTCGGCGTCGACGGTGGGGTGGCGAGCGGATCGTTCATCGCCCGTCGGCACCACGACGATCCCGGCTACGCGAAGTGCTGGACGCTGGATCTCTAGCGCGCGTGCACGCTCGAGCGTCGGGGCGGCGCCGCGCGTGACGGCGTGCGCGCTCGCGCGGCGGCTCGCGCCGCTCGCCGCCCTCCGCTATCCTCCTCGGGCGTGGAGGTGGGGATGCGGCGGAGCGGGCTCGTTGTGGGGATCTTCTTGGCGGCGCTGAGCGGCTGCGCGGGCGATGACGGGCGCGAGGATCCGACCGCCACGACCGGGCAGACGACCAACGCCTGGACCACGACCTCGACCAGCACGAGCACTGGCACGGAGGGGAGCACCGGCGACACCAGCGGGGGGAGCGGGGACGCGAGCAGCGGCACCTCGACGGGCTCGACGGACACGACCGGCTCGACCGGGCCCGAGACCTCGGGGACGACGTCGAGCGAGCCGGTCTGCGGCGACGGCGTGGTCGAGGGCGACGAGGAGTGCGACGACGCCAACCAGGACGACACCGACGCCTGCCTCACGAGCTGCCTCGTGGCGACCTGCGGCGACGGCGTGGTCCAGGCCGGGGTCGAGGATTGCGACGACGCCGGCGAGTCGGCGGCCTGCAACGACGACTGCACGGCGAGCGCCTGCGGCGACGGCAAGGTCAACCAGAGCGCCGGCGAGGTCTGCGACGGCGACGTCGAGAACGGCGTCTGCGACGACACCTGCGCGGGGGTGGTCTGCGCCGACGACTACGGCGACTGCGACGACGTCCTGGGCTGCGAGACCCAGCTCTGCGGCGGCACCTGCGACGCGATCGGGCCGCTGCCGGGGATGCAGGTCTTCGGCTACACCGGCCAGCCCCAGGACTTCGAGGTCCCGGCCTGCGTCGAGAGCGTGACGATCAAGGCGCTCGGGGCCGCCGGCGGGAATTCGACGGTCGGCCCGAGCAGCGGCGGCCTCGGGGGCGAGGCGACCGGCGAGCTCATGGTGACGCCCGGCGACGTCCTCCACGTCTACGTCGGCCAGAAGGGCGCGAACTCGAGCGGCAGCAACGCGTCGGTCGCCGGCTCGTACAACGGCGGAGGCGGCGGCGGCTCGTCGATCGGCGGGGCCTCGCAGCCGGGCGGCGCGGCGGGGGGCGGCGGCTCTGACGTCCGCGCGGGCGGCAGCGAGCTCGCCGATCGGGTGATCGTCGCCGCTGGTGGCGGCGGCGCGGGCGGAGGCACCGGGAGCAACAAGACCCACGGCGGCGCGGGCGGAGGCGACGTCGGCGGCCCCGGGGTCTCCTACTCGTCGGGGCTCGGCCATGAGGCCAGCGGCGGCTCCCAGGTCGCCGGCGGGGCCGCGGGGACCTACCCCTACGGGCCGATGGACGGCGGCCCCGGGGTCCTCGGGAGCGGCGGCAACGGCCACGGCGGAGGGTACTCCGGCGGTGGTGGCGGGGGCGGCGGCTACTACGGCGGCGGCGGCGGGAGCACCCACTTCGAGTCGGGCGGTGGCGGCGGTTCGTCGTACACCGGCGGGGTGATGAACGGCGCGACCAAGGCCGGCGTCCGTCAGGGCGACGGCGAGGTCACGATCTCCTGGTAGAGCTAACGTGTTTGAATGAACATGACCTCATGGGCATGTCCATTCATTTCGGCGGATCTACTCGCCTGCGGGGCGCTGGGCGGCTGAGGCCGCGGCGAAGACCACCGGCCGGCCGCCGACCTCGCCCGCGACCCAGAGCTCGCGGAGGTCGTCGCTGATCGCCACCGAGAGCCCGGAGAGCCCGGCCGGGGCGGCGATCCGCCGCCAGCCGCCGTCCGGGGCGCGGTGGAGGAGCTCGTCGCCGACCCGCGCCCAGAGGCCGCCGTCGCGGGTCGGCCAGAGGCCGCTCGGGCCGCCGGCCGCGAATTCCTCGACCTTCCAGCCGCCGGTCTCGAAGTGGACGAGGACGTCGTGGGAGGCCTCGCCCTCCGGGATCTCGGCGGCGATCGAGACGCTGTGGCGCTGCCGCGGGGCCGAGCGGGTGAAGGTCCAGCCGCCGCCGAAGGGGAGCTTCGTCGGCTCGTCGCAGCGCTCCTCGCCCGCCTCCTCGACGCAGGGGGCGAGGGCGAAGGTCGCGTCGCCGTCGGCGACGAAGAAGTAGAAGTCGCCGGTCGCGCTCTCGACGAAGTCGACGAGCTCGCCCGGGTGCTCGCGCAGGGTCGGCGAGTCGGCGCCGCCGGAGATCCGCTCGATCGTCTCGCCGTCGCGGACCAGGAGGCCGCCGCGGTGGCCCTTGCGGAAGTGCTGGCCGCCGTCGACGAAGCGCTGCTCGCCGCCGTAGTCCTGCGGGACCCAGCGCTTGTCGCCGCGGAGGCGCATCAGCCTCAGCTCGCGGATCTCCTCCTCCTCCTCGTCCGCGTCGGCGCCCCGTCGCTTCTGCGGCGCCCGGATCCGCGACTCGATCACCCAGGCGTCCTTCGGCCAGACGCCGAAGATGTCGCCGTTCGGCGCCTCGATCTCGGCCCGGAGCGCGAGCGCCCCGCTGGCGAGGTCGTGGTAGCCCGAGGGGCCGTGGGCGAGGATCCCGGCGTCGAGGTTCAGGAGATCGACGCGCTCGCTGGGGCTCGCGACCTCGCGCCAGGCGACCGCCGCGTCGACGGGGACGACCGGCGCGACCGCGACGGCGTCGGCCTCGACCGCGACCGCCTCGGCCGGCGCTGCGTCGACGGGGGTCGGCGGCGCGGCCTCGGCGATCGCCTCCGCGGGGGCAGGGGGCGCGTCGGCAGCGGGCGCCGGGGTCGGCGGCGCGGCCTCGGCGGGCGGCGCGGGCTGGCCCGCCGCGGCGGGCTCAGGCGCCTCGGCGGGCGCCGCCTCGGCGGGCGCCGCCGGGGTCGCGGCCCCGCTGGCCCCGGGCTCCGCCGACTTCCCGCAGGCCAGGACGAGGCTGACTGAAAGGACAGTGAGACCGAAGGGGCAGGTCCGCGGGCGCATCGGCCGATGCTATCAAGGATGGCTGGGGGCCGCGAGTGGGCGCGGGCGCGCGGGCGCGTCGGCGACGCGATCCGGCAGGGCCGTCGTCGCCTCGCCGGGCTCGGCCGGCGTCCCGTCGGCTGCGAGGCGGCCCGGGCCGCCGACTCGCCTCTCAGGGGCGCCAGGCGGCCGCCTCCGTGGGCTTGTCGCGGTGGCGGCGGCGGTGCGAAGCTCCCGGGCATGACCGCCGCCCCGACGATCGATGAGAACGAGCGGAGCGCCCTCCGCGAGCTGGTCCGCCGCTTCGTTGACGCGGAGGTGAGCCCCCACGTCGACGCCTGGGAGGCGGCGGGCGAATTTCCGCGCGCGCTCTACCGCCGGGCGGGCGAGCTCGGCCTCCTCGGCCTCGGCTTCCCCGAGGAGTACGGCGGGCTCCCGGGCGATCACCGGTCGATGATCATCCTCACCGAGGAGCTCGCGCGGGCCGCCTCCGGGGGGCTCATCGCCGGCCTCCTCAGCCACGGGATCGGCCTCCCGCCGATCGTCCACTTCGGCTCCGACGCGCTCAAGGCGGAGCTGGTCCCGGCGATCCTCGCCGGCGAGAAGATCTGCGCGCTGGCGATCACCGAGCCGGGGGGTGGCTCCGACGTCGCCAACCTGACGACCCGCGCCCGCCGCGAGGGCGACGAGTACATCGTCGACGGCTCGAAGATCTTCATCACCTCGGGGATCCGCGCCGACGTGATCACGACCGCGGTCCGCACCGGCGGCCCCGGGATCGCCGGGATCTCGCTCCTGGCGATCCCCGGCGACGCCCCCGGGCTCACCCGCACGCCGCTCAAGAAGATGGGCTGGCGCTGCTCGGACACCGCGGCCCTCTACTTCGACGGCTGCCGGGTGCCGGCGGGAAACCTCCTCGGCGAGGAGAACCAGGGATTCCTTGCGATCATGCGCAACTTCAACGGCGAGCGCCTGATGATCGCGGCGATGGCGATCGCCTTCGCCCAGGTCTGCCTCGACGAGTCGGTCGCCTACGCGCGCGAGCGCCACACCTTCGGCAAGCCGCTGATCCGCCACCAGGTGATCCGCCACAAGCTCGTCGACATGGCGACGCTGATCCAGCCGGCGCGGGCGATGCTCTACGACCTCGCCGCCCGGGTCGATCGCGGCGAGTGGCCGATCGCTGAGGTCTGCATCCTCAAGAACGCCGCGACCACCTGCTTCGAGCGCTGCGCGGGCGAGGCGGTGCAGATCTTCGGCGGCGCCGGCTACATGGAGGGGACCCGGGTCGAGCGCCTCTACCGCGAGACCAAGGTCCTCTCGATCGGCGGCGGGGCCGAGGAGATCATGAAGGATCTCGCGGCCCGACAAATGGGCTGGTGAAGGGGCGCCCTCGCCCGCTACCATGCCCGCCCGAAGGAGCAACATGAGCGAGATCAAGGTTTCCCAGCCCCACAATGTCAGCGTCGACGAGGCCCGCCAGAAGGTCCAGGAGTTCGAGTCGATGGTCCAGAAGTACGGGGTCTCCTCGAAGTGGTCGGGCAACAAGGCCGACCTCAAGGGGACCGGCGTGAGCGGCTCGATCACCATCCAGCCGAAGAGCGTCGACGTGGTGATCAAGCTCGGGATGATGGCCAAGGCCTTCGGCGTCGATCCGGTCAAGCTCAAGTCGTCGATCGAGAAGCGGCTCAAGGCCGCCTTCGAGGGCGAAGCCAGCGCCTGACGAGCGCCCGCCCGGCGAGACGCGGACGCGCGAGGCCCCGGCTCCACGCCGGTGACCTCGCGCGTCGTCGTTTGTCGGCCCAGAGCCGCTCAGCGCCCTCCTAGAGGGGCCCCGGCCAGCTCGAGAAGCCCTCCTCGCCGGGGTGCTGGATGCTGAGGAAGAGGCTGCGCATGTCGGAGGCGAGCGCGGGGCCGGTCGACTCGGAGTCGCTGGGGCCGGCGACGATCCGGAAGGCGCGGCCCCAGCCCGGGTTGATGACGCCGGGCTGCCCCGCCTTGTGGGCCGGATCGAGGTCGAGGTAGTAGAGCCCGTCGGCGTGGCCGTTGGTCCCGAAGTTGCCGTCGGTGCCGAACCACACGCCGCCGGTGCCGTCGATCATGATGTTGTCGGGGTTGGCGACGTCGAAGGCGCCCGGGCCCTCGGTGCCGATGAGGGCCGCGAAGTAGGAGAAGCTCAGCGAGCTCCCCGGGCTCATCGGATCGGCCTCCTCGATCGCGAAGATCGACCCGGTCGGGTCCGGGCGCTTGGTCGCGACGTCGTCGTAGGTCGCCGGATCCCAGAGCACGCCGTCGGCGTCGAGGGCGGTCTGCTTGCCGTGCTTGGTGAAGGCGACGTAGAGGCGCGGGGTGCCGCTGGGGTCGAGCGGGTTGTACTCGATGTCCTCGGGGCGGTTGAGCTCCATCACCCCGAGCTTGTTGCTCGCGGTCCAGAGCGCGCGGCGGAGCCCGTCGTCGTCGGCGAAGGAGCCGAGCGCGTTCCACTGGTCGTCCATCAGCGCCTGGCCGACCTTGGTGTTCGCGGCGCCCGCGGCGGTCCCGGCGTTGGGCGCGACGTCGTCCATGTTGTCGACCGAGATGCGGATCCACTGGCCGCTCCCCGGGCTCTCCTCGGTCGGCGTCACGCCGCCGACGGTGATCCCGGTGTCGTTGTCGAGGCCGGCGAAGTGGGCGACGTAGAGGTCGCCGTCGCCGAGGAGGCCGCGGATCTCGGCCCGGCTCATCCCCTGGGTGTAGGGCGCGGACGAGACCCACTTGTAGACCCGGCCGCCGCGGCGGTCGTTGCCCGAGTAGATCACGATCGGCTCGCCGTCGACGAGCTTCCACGAGCCGTCGACGACGATCGTCGCGTTCTCCCAGCGGGCCCGGCCGATCGCGCCGATCTTCTGGTGGCCGATGCCGGGCTCGTTCTTGCCGAGGTACTCATCGGCGGCGACGCCGGGATCGATCTCGACGAGGTAGCCGTAGGAGTCGCGGCGGTGGTGGGCGTTCGCGTCCGGCGAGAGGCCGAAGATCGACGTGGGATCGGCGTCGGTCGGCAGGGTGATCGGCCCGCCGGCGTCGCAGCCCTCGCCGACCGCGAGCTTCTGGCTCGACCAGCAGCTCTCGTGGTCGCCGAAGTAGTCCTGGACGTTCTCCTCGGCGGTGAGGATCGTCCCCCAGGGGGTCTGGGAGCCCGAGCAGTCCCCCATGATCCCGGGGATCACCGCGTCCGGGAGGTCGGCGCCCATGTCGTCCTTCTCGACGCCGCTGGGGGTGAGGCCGGTGAGGAGGAGCTGGGTGTCGCTGGTGGCGTCGTAGCGGGTCGCCGCCTGGCCGCGGTCGATGAGCCAGTCGCCGCTCGCGGGATCCTGGACCACCCGCATCCACGAGCCGCCGACCTGGCGCTTGTGCTCGGCGACGTAGGTGGTGAGCGAGGCGTCGTCCCAGGCGTCGGCCGTGACGTCGCCCGCGAGGGCGCCGAGCTTGCGGAGCCACTTGGCGAAGATGAGGTTGGCGCCGGTGGCGGCCGCGTCGCTCGCCGGCGAGTCGCCGGAGATGTACTCGTGGTTGACCCACATCCAGCCGGCGTAGCCGAGGCCCTTCCACTGCGGCGGGTCGCCGGGGTTCTGGTCCCAGCCGTCGCCGAAGTAGGCGATGTAGTCGTTGTTGGCGCCGAAGCGCGGGGCCTCGAGGGTGTCCTCCCAGCTCAGCGGGTCGAGCCAGCGGATCAGCACGTTGTCGCCGAGGCCCGCGATCGTCCGGATCGTGTCGGTCGACGCCGGCGCGAGCGGGTACTGGAGGCCGGGCGGCAGGGTGTCCATCACCTGCATCTCGGTGAGCGCCTTGACGAGGCCGGGGAGGGTGGTCGCGCCGGTGCCGAGGTCGTCCTTGAAGGTGACGGCGACGACCGCCGAGCGCGGGTAGGCGTCGAGGTCCATGCCGTCCATGCCGTCCATGCCGTCCTGCCCGGGATCGCCGGGATCGCCGTCCTGGCCGTCCTGTCCGTCCTGGCCGTCCTGGCCGTCCATGCCGTCCATGCCGTCCTGTCCGTCCATGCCGTCCTGACCGTCCATGCCGTCCATGCCGGCGGTGTCGGTCGCGCTCGCGCTCTCGCCCGCGACCGTGTCGTCACCGCAGGCGGCCAGCGTGAGGCCGAGGAGGAGGGGGGTCGAGATCGTCGTCAAGGTGCGTGAAGCCATGTCGCGTCGTCCTTTCGCGGGCCTCCGTCGTCGCGGACCCGCGCGCGCAAGCTAGTCGAAGGCCCCGGGCGCGGTGTCACGGGGGCCGGCCGGCTCGGCGACGTTTCGGTCACGGGATCGTGACCCAAAGGACAGATCCGCGATCGCGGAGCGGTCTGCGGGCGACGGGCCAGGGGCGCGAGGCCACAGGCCGCGCGGCGGCCCCGCGCCTCCCTCCGCAGGGGCTCGTCGCTCGACGACCGCTCGCCGCGGCTCCGGGCTGGTCCGCCTACGTCGGCTCGAGCGCGAAGCCCGGCTCGTCGTAGATCCGATCGAAGGTCCGCTCGAGCTTGCGCTCGAGCTCGGCTCGCTTGACCTTCATCGTCGGCGTCATCTCGCCCTCCTCCTGCGAGAAGTCGCGGTCGAGGATGACGAAGCGGCGGACCTGCTCGACGTGGGCGAGCTCGCGGTTGCCGCGGCCGACGGCGGCCTGGATCCGCCGCCGGAGCTCGGGATCGACGACCACGCGGGCCATCGCCGCCGCCAGCGCGGGGCTCCGGGCCGACGGGTTGTGCATCAGCTCGCGGGTCCGCTCGGCGACCTCGTCGGCGCTCAGGAGCCCGCGATCGCGGCCGTAGTCGAGGGTCTCGAGCGGGCTCGGGGCGACGACCGCGGCGACGTAGGGGCGGCGATCGCCGTGGGCGTGGACGTGGCTGATCAGCGGGTCCTGGGCCTTGATCGCCCCCTCGATGTTGGCGGGCGCGAGGTTCTTGCCGCCGGCGGTGATGATCAGGTGCTTCTTGCGGTCCTTGATGTAGAGGTAGCCGTCGCCGTCGATCTCGCCGATGTCGCCGCTGTGGAGCCAGCCGTCGACGACGGTCGCCGCGCTCGCCTCGGGGTCCTTGAGGTAGCCGTGGAAGACCCACTCCGAGCGCATCAGGATCTCGCCGTCCTCGGCGATCCGGCAGGAGAGGCCGGCGAGCGGGCGGCCGACCGAGCCGAGGCGGGTCGCGCCGGGGTGGTTGATGTGGGTGACGACGGTCGCCTCGGTCATCCCGTAGCACTCGTAGATCGGCAGGCCGACCCCCCAGAAGAACTCGAGGATCTCGATGTTGGTCGGCGCCGCGCCGGTCAGCATCTCGCGTATCCGGCCGCCGAAGGCCGCCTTGATCTTGCGGTAGACGAGGCGGTCGGCGAGGCGGGCCTGGAGCTCGAGAAGGGGCGCGGGGGCCTGGCCGGCGAGGCGCCGGCGGACCCGGGCGCGGCCGACCGCGATCGCCCAGCGGAAGATCTTCTGGACCGCCGGCGGCTTCCGCTCGATCTCGGCGAAGATCCGGGCGTGGGCCTTCTCGAAGAGGCGCGGGACCGATCCGAAGATCGTCGGCTGGACCTCGCGGAGCTCGTCGAGGACCGCCGGGATCGAGCTCGCGTAGGCGGTGGCGATGCCGGTGTCGATCCGCCCGTAGAAGGCGAGGACCCGCTCGGCCGCGTGGGCCATCGGCAGGAACGAGAGCGAGATGTCATCCTGGCTGAAGGAGCAGATCGACTCCCAGGCGCGGAGGAGGCCGAGGATGTTGCCGTGGGAGATCATCGCCGCCTTCGGCGGGCCGGTGGTCCCCGAGGTGTAGATCAGGATGGCGACGTCGTCGGCCTCGCGGGCCTCGCCGCGGGCGGCGATCGTCGGCCGGTCGAGGGGCTCGCCGGCGAAGCGGGCGGGGTCGACGAGGCGGGGGTCGCGGCCCTCGAATTCGCGGTAGAGCGCGGCGCTCCAGGGGACGATCGCCCGGAGATCGGGGGCCTGGTCGTCGGCCGCGGCCGCCAGCACCGCCTCGAGCTCGGCGGCGGTGTCGACGAAGATCAGCCGGGCCTCGGAGTGGGTGAGGAGGTAGCGGATCTGCTCCGGCGTCTGCATCGGGTAGATGCCGAAGGAGACCGCGCCGGCGAGCTGGGCGGCCATGTCGTAGACGCACCAGGGGACCTGGGTGGGCCCGAGGATCGCCACCCGCTCGCCGACCTCGACGCCGCCCTCGACGATCCCACGGGCTGCCCTGGCGGCCATGTCGTAAAAGTCAGACCAGGTGTGCCCCCGCCACTCGCCGGCCTCCTTGCGGTAGAGCGCGGGGTAGGGGCCGCTCGCCTCGCAGCGCCGACGGAAGAGGTCGGCGAGGGTGCGGCTAGCGCGTGAGACCTGACGGACGGGACCGGGTGGCGCGGTCTTGAGCATCGCCTCTCTCCTGGGAGCCCCTCGATACCACAGGCGCGGGGCCCGGGGACGGCTCAGGGGTCGGTCGCGGTCGCGGTCGATGCGGCGATCCCGTGGGCCATCTCGAGGTTGCTGGCGACGCCCCAGCCGGCGCGATCGACCGCGATGAGCCCGACCGCCTGGTCCTTGGGGAAGGCGGCCGCGGCCTCGGCGACCGCGCGCTCCGCCGACGCGCCGCCGACGATCGCGTCGTAGACCCGGCGGGCGAGCCCCTGGCGGATGATCTCCTCGCCCTCGCCGGTGCAGGCGACCGCCCCGGCCTCGCCGGCGAAGAGGCCAGCGCCGTAGATCGGCACGTCGCCGACGCGGCCGTAGAGGGTCACCGAGGTGCCGCCGGTCGAGAGGGCGGCGGCGAAGCGCCCCTCGCGGTCGCGGACGACCGCACCGACGGTGTCGCCGCCCTCGCGCCAGGCGACCATCTCCGGCGGCATCTCCCCCGGGAAGTTCCAGTAGGCGCGCCAGTCGATCGCCGCCTCGCCGCGACCGACCGCCTCGCCGAGGGCCTTCATGCGCTGGTGGTACTTCGCCTCCGCCTCGTCGGAGCGCGGGATCTCGTCGGCGAGGCCGAGGCGGTGGGCGAAGCGGGTCGCGCCCTCGCCAGCGAGGAGGACGTGGGGCGAGTCGAGGACCAGGCGGGCGGCCCGGATCGGGTTGCGCACCCGCTCGATCGCCGCGACCGCGGCGAAGCGGCCGTCGCCGCCCATCAGCGACGCGTCCATCTGGATCGTCCGGCCGTCGAGGCGGATGTTGGCGCCGGTGCCGGCGTTGAAGCGGGGATCGTCCTCGAGGACGATCACCCCGGCGATCGCCGCGTCGACGGCCGCGTCGCCGGCCGCGAGGCGAGCGAGGGCGGCCGCGGCAGCGGCCTGCGGCCCGTCGGCGAGGGCGGGCGGCGAGCCGGCGCCGCCGTGGGTGACGACGAGGGGACCGCGGGCGAGCGCGCCGGCGCGGGTCGGGAGCGCGGGGAGGGGCGTCGCGGTCGCCGGATCGGTCGCCGGATCGGCGGCCGGATCGGCGATCGTACGGATGACGTCCGCATTGTTCGTGGTGGTGCTCGCGAGTGCTTGCGGACGCGCTGGAGCAGCGCCGCGCGCGGCCGCGGAGGCGGCCTCGTCGGCGGAGCTCCCCTGGGTACAGGCGACGATGAGCGCGAGGGCGGCGACGAGATCGCAGGGGCGCATCGTAGCCCTTCTACCACGGCTGGGGGCCGAGATACCCGCGCGCGGCGTGACCGGGGCTCCTCCTCAGATCGACGAAAGAGTGCGATAGTCGGGCGACGGGGCGGTCACTGACGGCCCCCAAGGAGCCACGATGCGCGCGTCTCGTTTCCTCTCCCTCACACTCACCGCCCTCCTCGCCGCGCTCGGCGTCGCCGCCTGCGACAGCGCGACGGAGGAGAAGGTCGACAAGGCCGCCGACGCCCAGGTGAACGTCGCCGCCGACGCGGAGGTCGAGGGTAAGGCGGAGGTCAAGGGCGAGGCCGCGGCCGCTGGCGACGTCGAGATCAAGGCGGACGCCCTCGATCTCGACGGCGCCGTCACGCTCATCAAGTCGGGCAAGGTCAAGGACGCCCGCGCGCTCGAGAAGACGATCAACGACCCCAAGAAGAAGCTGGCGAAGATCGACATCGACGGCGACGGGACCATCGACTTCGTCCAGGTCGTCGAGGTCCGCGACGGCGACGACGTCACCTTCGAGCTCCGGGTGATCCCGTCGTCGAAGAAGGACGCGGAGTACGCGGTGACGGTGGCGACGATCGTCGTCCACGCCGATCGCGACGCGAGCAAGGTGACGGTCCGCGCGACCTACACCGCGGTCGTCGAGCACCACGACGTCTACGTCTACGAGTACGCGACCCCCTGCACCTTCGAGGGGGACGTGGTGGTGGTCGTCGACGCGCCCTTCTTCGGCTGGGTCTACGCGCCGCACGACGTCTACGTCGGCGTCTACGTCCACGACGAGTGGATCGCGGTCCCCGGGGTCGTCGTCGTCGTCGACGTCGACATCAACGGCGGCTGCTGGCCGCCGGGGCACTGCAAGCACGGCAAGTTCAAGCACCACAAGTTCAAGGGACACAAGGGCCGCAAGGGCAAGTGGTAGCGCCTCTCGTCGCCTCCGGAGCCATCACCATGTCGATCGTTCGAGCCTTCTCCTCCCCGACCCGCGCGCTCCTCCTTGCCGCCTTCGCGCTCGTCGGCGGCGCCGCCCTCGGCGTCGCCTGCGGGCCGCCCGACTGCCGCTACGACCCGAATTGCGGGGGCGGGTCGATCGGCGCGTTCTGCAGCAACAACGCCCAGTGCTTCGACGGCTACTGCTGCGGCAAGAACGAGTGCAACGGCGGGATGTGCACCTTCCAGTGCGACGGTGACGTGGAGTGCCCCGCCGGGATGCTCTGCCAGCACGGCGCCTGCTTCTTCGCCTGTGGCAACAACGCGGACTGCCTCCCCGATCAGAAGTGCAAGCACGATCGGGTCTGCGAATGGGACTGAACGGGCGCCGGAGACGCAAGACGTGCGTGCCGTGGGCTAGTGGCGTCGCATTCGCTGCTTGTGGGGTCTGCCGACATCGGTATTAAGGTGGAGGCGTCCAAGGAGAGTCACCCATGTCAGCATTTTCCCGTTCTCTCGCGCTCGTCACAGCTCTCTTCACCGCGAGCCTCCCGCTCGCCTGCGCCGAGTCGGAGGAGCCGGAGCTGATCCAAGAGTATGACGTCGAGTATCCCGGCGATCTGGCGAACTTCGTCTACATGATCGACGGCGACGGCCCGTCGCTCGAGCCCTTCACCATCACCTTCGCGGCCTACCCTCCCGGCGATCCCCAGCCGGATCCGAATGATCCGGAGATGATGGTCGACGTCGGCGAGCCGACCCTCTGGCCCGACGCTGAGGCCACGGCGGCCCCGCCGACCGTCGATCGGGCGAGCGGCTACGAGTTCGTCCTCAACTTCGACCTCAAGATCGGCGGGATCTGGCAGGTGCCGGTGACGATGACCGACGCCAACGGGGTCAAGGACACCTGCGTGCTCTACTTCAAGATCCGCGCGCGCTAGCGCCAGGTGAGCGCCGCAGACGACGTGGGGGCGGGCCTTTGGCCGGCCCCCACGGCGTTTGTGAGGGGCCTGCGAACCTGCGATGATCGGCGGCGATGGGCCTCTTTGGCCGCCGACCCAGGGTCCTCGACGCGGCGACGCTCGCCGCCCAGATCGTCGCCAGGACCCGCGCCGGGGCGCCGCTCCTCCTGGTTCGCGGCGGCTTCGGCTCGCCGATCGACGTCCCCTGCGATCGGATCGGCGCGTTCTCGCTCGACGGGGCGGAGCCGTCGCTGCTGATCGACGCCTGGCTGCGCGAGCGCGACCACCCGGCGCTGGTGGAGGCGCTCGCCGACCGCTGTCGCGGCCGTGCTCCGGGTCGAGGCGACCCTGGGCGCGGCCTGGGAGTGGATCGCCGTCGAGGTGGTCTGCGTCGACGGGGCGCTCACGCTGGTGCGCCGGGCGAACGAGGACGCGGCGATCGACCCCTGCTACGACGGCCTCTCGTTGATGGTCGACGCCGCCTGGGCCTGCGAGCTCGGGGGGGCGCTGGCGGCCGCGCTGGATCGTCCCTTCGTCGATCGCACGCGCTAGTCACGGGGGCGCGGGAGCGCCTCGCCGACGACCGCCGCCCAGAGCTCGTCGTCACCGCCCTCGGCTCCGAGATCGTCGTAGGCCCGGAACGCGAGGAGGCGCCGGCGGGCGTCCTGGTAGGCGAGGCGGCGGGCGGCCCAGGCCGGCTCGGGATCGGCGTGGGTGTCGACGAAGTCCTCCCAGGCCATCGCCCGCTCGTGGCCGCTGGTGAGGGCGACGAGCTCGCGCTCGTCGGCGTCGAACTCGTCGCGGAGCCTCCGCTGGGGCTGCTGCACCCAGGCCGTGAAGCTGGCGGCGAGGAGGCGCCCCTTCGCCTCGATCGCCGCGATTCGGCGGAGCCAAGCTGCGAGCGTCGGCGGCCCCTGGAGGCGGGTGAGGAGCGCCTGGGGGCTGGTCTCCCGGAGTCGCTCGCGGAGGATCCTGCGGGCCCGCGCGAGGTGCCGGGCGTCGAGCTCGGCGACCGCCGCGAGGGCGGAGCGGCGGCCGCGATCGAGGTTGTCGAAGCCGGCCTTGCGGGCGGTGGCGACCTCCCAGTGGCGGGCGAGCGCCTCGCGGGCGGCTCGCTCCTCGAGGTAGCGGCGGCGGAGGCCGGCGAAGTCGTCGACGCCGAAGCGGGGGCCGAGGGCGGCGACCACCGCGTCGGCCTGCCGCCAGTGGCGGTAGTAGCGGAACATCCACCACTTCAGCGGGTAGAGCGGGGTGCCGTAGTCGTGGTCGAAGAGATCGGCCCAGGCCGGCTCCTGGTCGAAGAGCTCGAGGTTGGCGGCGTGGGGGGCCATCGCCGCCTCGAGGGCGCGGATCTGCGCGTCGAGGTCGCCCTCATCGCCGCGGCGGAGGCGCTCGGCGTCGAGCTCGGCGAGGGAGCGATCGAGGGCCTCGCGCTCGGCGTCGATCGCCGCCTGGATCGCCGCCGGCCGCAGCCGAGGCTCGACGAGGTGATCGGCGAGGTGGCTCAGGAGCGGCGGATCGAGGGCGGGGAGGAGCTCCGCGCTGAGCTCGCCCCAGGCGTCGGCGAGCTCGCTGCGGAGCGTCGCCTGGTCCTCGTGGTGCTCGGCGACCTCGGCCCGGAGCGCCTCGATCTCGGCCCGGCGCTGGGCGATCCGGCGCTCGAGCGTCGCCCGCAGGGCCTCTGGGCCGACGTCGGCCATCACCCGCCTCCGCGTCGCCGCGCGACCTCGGCGAGGAAGGTGCGGGCCGCCCACTCGAGGTCCTCGGGGACGTCGATCCGCTCCTCGTCGATGATGAACATGAAGAGCTCGCCCCGCTCCATCCGCCGGCCGAGCTCCTCGATCTCGTCGGCCGTGAGGTCGAGGTGGTCACCTGCCTCATGGGTCATGTACTCGTAGCCCACGCGGGCGACCGCGTCCCAGCCGTCGGCGGTCAGCTCGACGTCGCCGATCGCCAGGTGGACGTCGCTGGCGATCCGGTAGCCGTGGAGCTCAAAGACCCGCTTCAGGATCGCGCACCCCTCCGCCTCGGAGACCATCGACCAAGGCTACGCGGGGGGAGGCGCCCTCGGCAAGCGGGGAGGGGCCTCTGCGAGCTAGAGGCGCCGGCGGAGGCGCGCGGCCGCGGCCACGAGCTCGTCGACCCGGCGGCGCTCGACCGGCCCGTCCCAGCGCCCGCCCTCCTTGAAGGCCGAGCCGATCACGAAGGCGTCGGCGATCTCGAAGTAGCGCGAGAGGTTCGAGGCGACGACGCCGGAGCCGAGGAGCACCGGGAGGCCGGCGGTCCGGGCCGCGCGGACGTCGTCGATCCGCGGCGGATCACCGGTGACCGTGCCGGTGATGATGACCGCGTCCGCCCGCATGAAGGCGGCCGCGGCCGCGGTCGCGCCGACGTCGAGATCGGCCGTGATCGCGTGGGACGCGTGCTTCTTCTTGATGTCGGCCCAGATCTGCACCCGCTCGCCGCCGATCGCCCGGCGGTAGCGGAGGAGCTCGCCGGCGCAGCCCTCGATGATCCCCTCGTCGGCGACGTGGGCGAAGCAGAAGCCCTCGACCCGGATCCAGTCGAGGCCCGCGCAGGTCGCCACCGCGAGGGCCTCGCGGTTGGCGGCGGCGAGCACCTGGACGCCGGTCGGCAGCCCGGCGGCGGCCTTGACCGCGGCGGCGATCCGGGTCATCGCCGCGACGATCTCGGGGCCGACGGCGCCCCGGAGGTAGGGGGTGTCGTGCATGTTCTCGACGAGGAGGCCGTCGATCCCGGCCTCGCGGTAGATCGCGGCCTCGCGGAGCGCGGCCTCGACGAGCGCGTCGATCCCGAGGGCGCTCGCGGGCGTCCCCGGGAGGGCGCCGACGTGGATCATCCCGATGATCGGGCGCTCTTCATGGAAGATGGAGCTCAGCACCGCGCCGGTCTACCACAGGGGCGCAGGCGGGCCGGCGGCGCGCCGCGGTGAATCGCCCGCGGCCGCGGGCGCCCGGGAGGGAGCGATCTCACCCGCGGGCTCGCGCAGAGGTTTCGCCGCGCTCGCCCCGGGCGCGGCGACGATGCGCCCTGGCGGGGCTCGCCTTGGGGTCGCGGAGGCCGGGCGGGCGAGCGCGGGCGCGACGATCGAGCCTGCCCCTGGGGACCTGTGCGAAGGGTCTCGCGCGGAGAGGAGTTGACGCGCACACGCGTCGGGCGCCAGGATCCGCCGACCTCAGGAGCGAGCCACCCATGAACCTCGAGCAGATCTTCTCCCTCATCAACACCCACGTCGTGCCGATCGGCATCAAGCTCCTCGGCGGGCTCCTCTTCTGGATCATCGGCGGCTGGTGCATCGGCCTCCTGCTCAAGCTGGTCCAGCGCTCCTTCAAGTCGCGCAACCTCGACGAGACGGTCCGCACCTACATCCTCTCGACCCTCTCGGTGGTCCTCAAGATCGCCCTGGTGGTCGGCATCCTCGGTTGGTTCGGGGTCGAGACCACGACCTTCGCCGCCCTCATCGCCGCCGCCGGCGTGGCGATCGGCATGGCCTGGTCGGGGCTCCTGGCGAACTTCGCCGCCGGGGTCTTCATCATGGTCCTTCGGCCCTTCCGGGTCGGCGACTACGTGACGATCGGCGGGGTCAACGGGACCGTCCGCGAGATCGGCCTCTTCGTCACCGCGCTCGACTCGCCCGACAACGTCCTCCACATCGTCGGCAACAACAAGGTCTTCTCGGAGACGATCCAGAACTTCTCGTCGAACTCGCATCGCCGCGTCGATCTGGTCGCCCAGCTCAACCACAGCGTCGACTACAAGGACGCGATCGCCCGCCTCAAGGCGCGGCTGCCGAAGATCGCCAACGTCGTCGAGCACCCGGCGCCCGACGTCTTCATCCTCGAGTTCAACGCCGCCGGGCCGGTCCTCTGCGTCCGCCCCTACTGCCACACCGACCACTACTGGCAGGTCTATTTCGACACCAACGCGGCGATCAAGGAGGAGTTCGGCGCGGCCGGCTACCCGGTCCCCGAGCAGCACTTCCAGGTCCGCACCAAGGCCGCCTAGGCGCGCCGGGATCGCGTCGAGATCGCCGCGGGGGCCGGGCCCTCCGCGGCGATCGCGTTTCGAACGACGGGCGAGGGCCGCCCGATCCCGGGCGGCCCTCGCTCGCGTCGCGCGTCCTCGCTCAGTCCTGCGGCCAGGGCTCGGGGCGCTCCTGCGAGGGCGGCGGCTCCTCGGCGCCGCGGGCCCGCAGGTTGTCGATGAAGATCCGGATGTACTTCAGGTCATCCTCGATGTCGGCGTCGGGGTTCTGGGCGAGCCAGCCGTCGACCGCCTCGTCGAGCCCGAGGAGGACGTTGAGGGCGCCGCGGTCGTCCCCCGCCTGGGCCCGGATCGCCGCCATCTGGAAGCCCATGAAGATGTTGAGCATCACGAAGCCCTTCTCGACGCTCGCGCCCTCGAAGTACGAGCCGGGATCCTCGGGGGCGATCGGCGCGTCGACGCTGAGGCTCTGCTCGACCATCTCCTTGCTCAGCGAGTCGCGGTAGCGGAGGGTGAGGTCGCCGACGTAGTGGTCGGCGCCGACCGTTCCCTTCGCCGGCAGCACCTCGAGGAGGATCGCCCCGCCGCCGCCGCGGCGCCCGCCCTGGTTGTCGTCGACCGACTCGCGGTGGGCGAGCTGGAGGTTGGGGATCGTGATCTGGGCCTCGTTGCCGGTCGCCTCGAAGCGCTTGGTCCCGTAGATCCCGCGGAGGACGTAGTCGCCGCTGACGCCGACGTCGATCGTCACCTCCTCGGCGAGCGGCACCGTGAAGGAGGTGACCTCCTCGACGAAGACCTCCTGGACGGCGGCCGGATCCTGCAAGAAGTAGAAGGAGCCGGAGCCGCCCTCGGAGAGCGTCTGCATCAGGGTGACGTCGAAGTCGGTGCCGACGCCGATGGTCGTCAGGCCGAGGCCGAGCTCGTTGTAGGCGGCGGCCATCTCGATGATCTTGGCGTCGCTGGTGATCCCCTCGGTCGCCACCCCGTCGGAGAGGAGGATCACCCGGTTCTGCCAGCCGTCGGCGGCGTGGGCCTCGGCGAGCTCGAAGGCCGAGCGGAGGCCGTCGTAGAGGTTGGTGCCGCCGCTCGCGTCGAGGGCGTTGATCGCGTTGACGAGGTCGGGGTCGTCACCGGGGACGAACTCGGTGTAGGTCGCGGCGCTGGTCGAGAAGAGGACCAGCGAGATCCGATCCTGGGGGTCGAGGGCGTCGAGCATGCGCTCGAGCCCCTCGCGGACGTAGTAGATGCTCTCGCCGGCCATCGAGCCCGAGACGTCGATCGCCAGGGCGAGGTTGAGGGGCGGGCGATCGAGGAGCGCGGGGTCGATCGGCGTGTTCATGCCGAGGAGGACGGTCGTGCAATTCGAGCCGTTGATCATGTTGCCCATCTGGCCGAAGAGGCCGTGGAGGCAGACGTTGTCGCCGCAATCGGGGGTCGGCAGCGGGATCTTGTGCTCGTTGAAGAAGCCGACGTCGTCGATGGTCTCGGGGGCTGGGATCTCGCCGTCCTCGAGGATCTGCTTGAAGAGGCCGAAGTCCTGGGCGCCGCCCTGGCCGACCCCGGCGCCGCCGCCCGAGTCGCCCCAGCCGGACTCGTCGGCGACCCCTCCGCCGCAGGCGGGGGTGAGGGCGAGGAGGGCGAGGAGCGCGGCCGGCCGCGCGAGGCGGCCGGCGATCGAGGTGTTCGTTGGAGCGTTCATCGTGGATGTCCGTAGAGTCATGTTGTCGATGCGGGTCGGCGGCCTAGAGCGCGCCGGTGTAGACAGCGACCATCTCGATGTCGTTGCCGGTCCAGCTGGGGCCCTCGGAGCAGGCGCTGTTGACGAGGATCCGCTCCTCGCCGTGGACCAGGTGGAGGTCGAGCTTCGAGTCGCCGTCGTCGAGCGTGAGCGTCTGGCCGAGCTCGAGGGTGGCGGTGGCGAGCTGGCCGCGCTTGGCGGTCAGCGAGATCGGCCGGGCGACGGTGCCGCAGGCGTCGGGGGCCGGCTCGCAGCCGAACTCGCCGCGGACGCCGAAGGTGGTGTCGACCAGCACCGGCAGGCTCTCGCCGGCGCTGAGGTAGAGCTCGGCGAAGTCGACCAGCGGCTCCTGGCCGGGGCCGGCGATCTTGCGGACGTTCAGGTGCTGGCCGAGGACCTCGCCGCGGATCCAGTCGCCCACCTGGAAGGGGAAGAGGGCGGGCGGCATGCACACGTACCAGTCGGTCACCGCGTCCGGGGCGTCGCCGAAGTCGAGGCCGATGCAGCCGTCGGGGCCGACGTCGATGCCGGCGATCTGGACGTCGTCGCGGGTGAGGCTGGTCCAGGCGAGGCGGTCGCCGTCCTCCTGGAGGGCGCAGGCGTCGGCCGGGCGGTCCTCGAGGTCGGCGAGGGCGAAGAGGAGCTCGGGGCTCTTCGGCGAGTCGATCGAGAGGCCCTCCTCGCCCTCGGCCTCGGAGATGATCACGCCGCCCTCCTCGGCCGCGGCGCCGTCGTGCCAGACCTCGGGGTAGGCGCCGTTTTGCCAGAAGAGGAGGGTCTGGGGGAAGGCGTCGCCCTCGACCAGGACCGCGTGGCAGTCGCGGACGATCCCCTCCTGCTCGGCCGCGACCATGTTGCCGGGCGCGAGGGTCCAGGCCTCGGCCTCGCCGAAGACCGCCTCCGAGAGGTAGCGGCCGGGGTCGACCGCGACCTCGAAGCAGTCGAGCTCGGCGTCGGCGTGTGGCCGGCGGAGGCGGACGACCACGTCCTCGTTGGTCACGTTCTGGACGTAGACGTCGGCGCTCACCGGGTTGCTCCACCAATCGTCGTCGGTCCAGTCCTCCTCGGGCGGGCTGGTGGCGACCGAGAGGCAGACCCCGGCGCAGGCGAGCGATCCCTCGAGGGCGCGGAGCGAGCCGCGGGGCACCGGCTTGCTCATCGACGGCGCGAGGACCCGCCAGGAGAGCGCGAGCGCCGGGAGGGCGACGAGGTCGGTCGGGTCGACGGTGATCTTCCAGGGGAAGGCGACCATCCCCATCAGGCCGCTCCAGATCGACGCTGCCTCATGGGACAGGTTGATCGCAGCGAAGACCGCGCCGACCGCGAGGTGGCAGAGGAAGAGGCCGCGGCGCGAGCTCGTGCGGGTGAGCGCGGCGAGGAGCGCGGGCGCGACCATCATCCCGGCGAAGTCGCTGAGCTTGCCGGTGAGGAGGTCGGGGAGGACGCCGGCGCCCTTGAGGAGGTGGTCGTTGATCCCGAGGGCGGCGAGGGAGGCGATCCAGGCCGGGGTCAGGAGCGCGCGCTCGGGGCGGAGCGCGGCGACCTCGTCGGCGGCGGTGGGGGCAGAGGCGGAGGCGGAGGAAGCAGGCCAGGTGAGAAGCGACATTGGTGACTCTCCGGCTGGGGTAGTCGCCGCCGACGGGGGGCGGTTCACCGATCCCTCGAGAAAATGTTGAAGGGCCGCAGGAGGCCACTACGGGCCCTCTGGTGCCGCCGCGCTCTTTGCGCGCATGGGCCCGGGCGGGGCGAGAGCGCCCTCGCCGGGGCGGCCTCGGTAGCTACGCCGCCGGGCCGCGCCCGAGCCCCGAGGCGACCACCGCCCCGGCCGCCAGGAGGTTCGCCAGCGGCAGGAGGAGGGGTCCGAGGAAGGGGATCAGGGCGAGGAGCGCGAGGGTGAGGTAGCCGAGGAGGAGGGTCGCCAGGGTCGAGCCGCCGCGGAGGAAGGGGAGGGCGTCGCCCAGCCAGACCGCGAGCGTCGCCATCCCGGCGCCGAGGAGGACCAGGAGGAGGAGCGCGAGCGCCGGGATCAGCGGGATCCCGATCACCGAGACCGCGAGGACGACCGTCGCCGGGACCGTCAGGAGCGCGAGGAGGAGCCCGCTGAGCGCCGAGATGAGCGGCCGGCGATTCAGGAAGGACGCCGCCCGGCGGACCCGCGCGGGCGCGAGCGCGCCGACCAGGAAGGCGACGAGGAAGGAGCCGAGGAGCTGGAGCTCGGTGAAGAGGACGCCGAGGAGCGAGCGGGGGATCGACGGCAGGACGATCACCCGGCCGAGGGTCCGCTCGCTCAGGGTGCCGAGGTCGCCGGAGAGGTCGACCGCGTCGCCCTGGAGGACGGCGTCGCTGTCCCGAGAGACATGTCCTCCGACGCTGATCGCGTCGCCGCGGACGGCCGCGCCGGGGGCCAGCGAGACGTCGCCGCCGATCGCCACCGCGTCGCCGTCGACCTCGCCGTCGACCCGGAGGTCGCCGCCGATGACGACGATCCCGTCGACCCGCTGGCCGGCGCCGACGACCTGATCGCGGCCGATCGCCACCGCGTCGACCTGGCGCTCGATCGCCACCCCGCCGGGCGCCGGCTCGTCGGCGACGAGGTCGGCCGAGAGGAGGGCGGCGGCGGCGAGGAGGGCGAGCATCGGGCTTCAATCCTGCCCCGAGCCCGAGCCGGGGGGCGCGAAAAAACTACTCGGCGCGGCGATCGCTCCGCGGGTCGAGGGGGTCGAGCTGGATCGACCCGGTCAGCGGCGTGATCCCGAGGAGGTGGCTCCCCTCGCCGTCGACGATCACGTGGTAGGTGCCGGCGGGGAGGCGGAGCTGGTGGGTGAGCTTCTCCGGCGCGAGGGTCTGGCGGCACATCATGACCTGCGGGACCTGGTCGCAGGTGGCGATGATCGAGGTGTAGAAGATGTGGCCGTTGCCGGCGCCGCCGGCCGAGACGAGGAGCGAGAGATCGGTCGGCTGGCTGAGCTGGAGCCGCCAGATCGACTCCTCGGTGTCCTCGCCCGGGTGGTAGTTGAGGGGGTTGAGCTTGCCCTTGTCGGCGCCCTTGGGCGGCTCGTACCAGCGCGAGTCGGTCGCGCAGCGGGCGAGCGCGAAGGCGTTGGACTTCGGCACCGGCCGGGCGCTCTCGCTGATCTGGCCGAAGAGCGACGAGACGCCGGTCGCCGCGGTGTAGGTCCCGTCGCCGCCGAGCTCGAGGATCGGCGCCTTGGCGCAGGCCTCCTTGAGCGCCTCGCTCGCCGGGACGTCGACCCGGAAGGTGAGGGCGTCGACGCTCGGGTAGCGGTCGGGGGCCGGCCGGAAGATCCGCAGGGTGCGGACCTCGCCGGGCTCGAGCTGGGCGCTGACCCGGGCGCTCGCCTGCTCGCGCTCGCAGAGCGTGGAGGCGGGCTCATCACGCGTCGCCCAGGCCAGGCGCGGGCTGTAGGGCCCGCTCTGGGCGCCGCTCTCGAGCGACCGGAGGCTCACCGAGAGGGCGGTCGCGCCGGCCTCGCGGGGCGCCCGGACCGGGATGCTGGTGAAGGCGAGGTCGCGGTCGCCGCAGCGGACCTGCTCGCGCGCCGCCAGCATGTCGACGAGGCGGACGTCGAGGGCGCGGTCGCGGAGCTCGACCGGCTCGGGCCGGCTCAGCGGCTCGAAGGCGCCGCGGAGGGTGAAGCGGTGGATCTTCTCGCTGGTGCTGTCGAGGCGGCGGCGACCGGCGACCGCGAGCCCGTCGACCGCGAGGTAGTAGCGCCCGCGCGGGAGGGCGACGTGGAGGGTCGAGGTCAGGATGTCCTGGCGGGCGCCGGAGCGCGTGTCCTCGAAGAGCACGGCCGACGCGTCGCAGCTGATCTCGCGGAGCCAGACCTGCTCGCCCTCCTCGCCGCGGACCACGAGGTCGCCGTCGCTCGGCGCGTCGGTCTCGGCGTAGAGCGAGAGCACCAGCGGCATCTCGAGCTCGCTCTCGGCGCTCACCCGCAGCCAGCCGCCGCCCGTGTCGGTCTCGGAGTAGAGCGCGGGATCGCTGAGATCGAGGCTGTAGAGGCGCTCCTGCGAGCCGTCGCCGCCGCAGCGCGAGCGGAGGTTGTCGCCGGCGGCGGCGCGCGAGTCGTCGCCGACCGCGAAGGTGCGATCGGAGCGGACCTCGAGGGCCTCGACGGTCGGCGGGCGGGGGGCGACGAGGCGGCCGGTCGGGGTCTCGGTCGCCACCAGCTGGAGCTGGAGGGCCGCGCCCTTGCCCTGGCTCAGGGCCGACGCGACCTCGGGATCGAGGGGCCCCATCGCCCGCGGCCACCAGCGGATCCCGGCGTTCACCGACCACTCGTCGGCGGTCTCGACGATCACCTGGACGTCGCGGTTGCTCACGCCCTGGCGGGCCGCGAGGAGCTCGCCGTGCTCGTCGGTGACCAGGAGCTCGACCCAGCCGTCGTTAAAGGTGTCGGTCATCTCGACCCGGAGCGCGTAGGGCTGCCCCGGGCGCACGGGGATCCGCCGCCAGGTGCGGGCCCAGGCGCTCGACTCCTGGAGGCTGCGGTACATCGGCACCGCGCCGATCTGGGCCTCGACCTGCTTGAGCTCGTGCTCGAGCTTGTTGATCCGGCGGTGGAGCTCGGTGTCGGCGCCCAGCGGGATCAGCGGGAAGTCGCTGCGGATCGCCCAGCGGTGGGCGAAGAAGACGGCGACCGTGGCGATCGCCGAGAGGATGAAGACCCGGCGCTTGGCGTGCTTGACCCGGTGGTGATCATCGATCTCGGGGATCGCCGCGACCACCCAGCGGAGGAGCGAGGAGATCAACGCGATCCCGCCGACCCCGCCGAGGAGCACCTCGAGGTTCTTCTCGCCGTAGAGGACCAGGGCGATCGTCGTCCCCAGGAGGCCGCCGAAGGTGAGGGCGAGGATGAGCTGGTAGAGGAGCGCGCCGCTCCGTTCGAAGAGGAAGGCGGCGACGCGGGCGGCGTTGGTGGTGGTCGTCGCGGGGGGAGGCGCGGGCGCGGCCTCCGGCTTCGACGCGGCGCTCGTCGCGTCGGTCGCAGGCGCTGCTTCGCTCGAGGGCGCCGCGGTCGGTCGCGTGTCGTCGGTCATCGTCGCGTGATCGACGATCTGCCAGGGCGGACGGGGGGTCAAGGTGCAAAGGCGCTCGTCGCGCAATTCCCCTCAGGGACGCGAGCGGCGAGGCGTCAGCGCCTCGCCGCCCGGGCCTCAGCCGGGCCTCGCCCGGGCCTCAGCCGGCCCCCAGCGCCTCGTCCACGAGCCCGGGATCGAAGCCGATCACCAGGACCTCGCCGATCCGGATCGCCGGCGCCCGGAGCTTGCCGCTGGGGCCGAGGAGGTGGGCGAGGAGGAGCTCGTCGGTGGTCGCCGGATCGGCGAGCCGGAGCCGGGTGATCTTCTTGCCCTTGGCGGCCCACACCTCGGCGGCCTGCCGGGCGAGCGCGAGGGCCTCGTCCGCGTCGTAGCGGACCTTGTTGGCGATGGTTGTCTCGGCGATCGCCACGCCGCTCTTCGCAAGGAACTCCTGCGATCGGCTGCAGGTCGTTCAATTCTTGCGGTGGTAGTACCAGGTGATCGTGTCGGTCATGCGCTCCGCCCTCCCTGGCGGTGGTTTCCAGGCGTATGCCTGAACGACGGCGCTCAGGCAACCCCGGCGAGGCCGAGCTCGAGGATCCGCCGCAGCGCCGGCGTCGGCCGCTCGCGGGCCGCGGCGACCCGGGCGGCGAAGGCGTCGGCGCTGACGTGGTGGATCGTCGAGGTGATCGGCCCGACCTCGGGGTAGACCTCGTCGAGCGCGCCGATCGCCACGCCGCCGACCCGCGCGAGGAAGGCGTGGGCCGCCCGGTTGATCACCGGGGCGGCGACCGTCGTCGTCAGCGCGTGGCGGTGGCCGCCGGCGAAGAGCGAGGCGAAGACCCGGAGGCCGAGCGCGCCCCCGTAGAGGCGCGGGAGGGCCCCCGGGAGGACGGCGATCTGATCGAGGTAGGCGATCGGCTCGTCGATGATCGCGGCCGCGTCGAAGCCCTCGCCCCAGGCGATCGCCGATTGCCGCTGCCAGAGCGGCGAGGCCCGGAGGACAGGATCGGGGAGCGCGGTGGCGAAGCCGACCGGGCGGCCGTCGAGCTCGAGCACCCAGACCTCGCCGACGGCGATCTGCTGGCGGTAGCCCTCGGCGCTGGCGCCGAGGAGGAAGCCGCCGCGCCCCTCGGCGCCGGCGAGCGGGAGGGCGCGCTTGATCTCGAGGAGGGCGTCGACGTCATCGAGGTCGGCGCGGCGGAGGGTCGCGTTGGCGTCGATCATGGCTCTCCCGGATGGGCGTCACTCGCGTCGGTCGCGTCGGTCGCGTCGATGATCCGCGGGCCGCGGAGCTGACGGAGGATCGCCGCGCCGATCGTCGAGACCTTCTGGTTGGCCGCCAGCGCCGGGCTCGGCGGCCGGCGCTCGGCCGGCAGGCGGTGCCAGGGCAGCGACGCGTCGGCGTGGTGGGTCGCGTGCTCGTTGAAGTTGAGGAGCCACCACGAGAGCGCCCGGTTCGGCGCGAGCGAGCGGACGTTGTCGCGGACCGGCGAGCCGTAGCTGGTGTCGTAGTGGTAGATGTAGACGAGGAGCGAGTAGACCCAGGCGAAGGCGAGGAAGGGCCAGCCGAGGGTGAGCGCCCAGACCTCGGCGCCGAGGCCGTAGGCGACCGCGAGGTGGAGGCCGACGCCGGCGGCGAAGGTGGCGATCGACGCCCAGCGATCGCCGGCGCTCCACCCCTCGAAGGCCGGCGAGACCCGGCGGGCGACCCTGAGCGGGAGCGCGAGGAAGAGGACCACCGAGACCAGGGAGTGGATGAACCAGCCGCCGCCGAAGACCGCGAGGTACCAGACGATCCGGCAGTAGAGACGGCGGAGCGGGCCGGCGCCGGCGGGGACGACGAAGGTGTCGAGCGCCGAGGTGTGGTGATCGCGGCGGTTTTGGCCGTGGTGGAAGCGGTGGATCTTGCGATAGACCCGCAGCGGCACCATCAGCGGCAGGAGCACGAGCTGGCCGACGAGGTCGTTGAGCCGGCGATCCTCCGGGAAGAGCTTGTGGTGGACCGCCTCGTGGCCGACGACGTAGAGGCGGTGGAGCCAGCAGCCCTGGAGCGCGCAGACGAGGGCGACGAGGGGCCGCGGGAGCGCGGGCTCGTGGGCGACGGCGACCGCGAGCCCGCCGAGGCCGAGGAGCACGGCGGCGGTCTCGAGGAGGAGGCGGGCGGTGATCGCCCGGTGCAGCGCCTGGTCGCTCGTGGAGGCCACGGTCGGGGAGTCTACGCGCTGGCGGCGGGCCGGCGAAGCGGGAGCTCGACGGTGAAGCGTGAGCCCTCGCCGGGGCGCGAGCCGACCGCGATCGTCCCGCCGTGGGCCTCGCAGATGTGACGGGTGACCGCGAGCGAGACGCCGGAGCCTTCGTAGGCGCGGGTGGTCGAGTCGTCGGCCTGGGTGAAGGCGTCGAAGAGGCGGGGCATGTGCTCGTCGGCGATGCCGATCCCGGTGTCGCGGACGACCAGCTCGAGGAGCGGCGGCTGGTGGCCGGGATCGGTCGCCAGCCGGAGCTCGACCTCGCCGGCCTCGGTGAAGCGGATCGCGTTGTCGAGGAGCGAGCGGAGGCAGAAGCGGAGGCGGATCCGATCGCCGAGGATCGGCCCGGGGTCGTCGACGTCGATCGTCAGCCGGTTGCCGCGATCGCGGGCGCTGGGTCCGAGCTCCGAGACGACCTCGGCGACCAGCTCGCGGAGGTCGACGATCTCGTCGGCGATCTCGAAGGTCCCCCCCTCGATCCGCGAGAGCTCGAGCGCGCTCTCGAGGGTCCGCTCGAGGCGGAGCGCGGCCGTCCGGATGCTCCCGAGGTCGTCGGTGAAGTTGGCGACGTGGCCGTCCTCGAGCTCCTCCTCGATCAGCTCGGTGTAGCCGATGATCGCGTTGAGCGGCGTCCGCAGCTCGTGACTCATGTTCATCAGGAAGCGGGTCTTGGCCTGGTCGGCGGAGACCGCCTCGCGGCGGGCGCGGTCGAGCGAGTCGTAGAGGCGGGCGTTGTCGATCGAGATCGCGACCTGGGCGGCGAGCTGGTTGAGGAGCTCGAGGCGGTCGTCGGTGAAGACGTCGGTCGCCAGGTTGTTCTCGAGGTAGAGGACCCCGCTCACCTTGCCCTGCTGGGAGATCGGCAGGCAGAGCACCGACTTGAGCGCCTGCTCGCGGACGTAGGGGTCCTTGGTGAAGGCGCCGCTCTCGGCCGCGTGATCGAGGACGACCTTGTCGCCGGCGCGGGCGACGTACTTGATGATCGAGAGCGGGAGGTCGCTCTGGGCCTCGATCGGCGTCGAGCCGAGGACCTCGACGTGCTCGGGGTCGATCGATCCCTCGCCCTCGATCAGGAGGCGGCCCTCGCTCTCGAGGACGAGGAAGCAGCGGCGGGCGCCGGCGCTCTCCATCACGATCCGGACGAGCGCGCGGAGGAGGCGCTCGAGGACGATCTCGCCGGAGAGCGCCTGGGTCGCCTTGATCACGGTGCCGAGATCGAGGGACTTCGAGCCGCTGCCGTCGACCGGCACCAGCGTCGAGGTCTCGGTGTGCAGCGGGCTCGGGCGCGGGCGCTCGGCCGGGCTCAGGGTCGGGGTCGGCGGCGTGCGGTCGCCGTAGACCGCCCGCAGGCTGGCGATCTTGGCGGCGGCGCCCATCTCGTCGTAGGCGGCGATCGCCTGGTCGACGTAGTGCTCGACGAGGAAGGTGATCCCCTGGCTCTGGAGCACCCGGGCGGCGAGCTCTGCGGCGACGCCGACGCGGTGGGGATCGTCGGTGTCGAGGGCCTCGGTGATCGCCAGGTTGAGGAGCGGCAGGACCTCGTTCTCCTCGCCGCGGACCCAGGCGTGGGCGGCGGCGGCGATCTTCCAGCGGGGGCCGTAGCTCGCGGGGGCGGCGGCCGCCCAGCCCTCGAGGCGCTCCACCAGGATGGAGAGCGTCGCCAGCATGCGGCCGCGATCCTCGGGGCCGGCCTGGGAGGCGAGCTCGGCGAGGTTCACCGCGGCGAAGAAGTCGAGGTCGACGCGGGTCGGCACCGCCCGGACGGCGGTGATCGCCTGGGTCGCGGCTTCGAACTGGATCTGGGCCTCCGCGTGCTCACCGGCGTGGAAGAGGAGGATCCCGCGGTAGAGCGGGATGTAGAAGCCGCCCATCGTCCGCCGGAAGCGGGTCGCCGAGGCGGCGAGCTCCTCCTCGCCGTCGTCCTCGGCGCGGAGGCGGGTCGGCACCGGTCCGGGGCCGCGGAGGGCGCGGCAGAGCCCCGCGAGCGCGCCGACGAAGGCCTCGCCCTCGCGCTCGCCGATGCCCCCGAGGAAGGCGCTCTGCTCGGCCGCGAGGTCGAGGATCCGCCCGAGGTTCTCGCCGCCGAGGAAGGCGAAGGGCGGGATGTGGTTGCCGCAGAAGCTCGCGTAGAGGAGATCGCCGCTGGCGAGCGCCGCCCGGTAGCCGCGCTCGAGGCGGGCCCGGGCCTCGCGGAGGGGGCCGGACCAGGGCAGGGTGAAGAGGCCGACGAGGAGATCGACGCGCGCCTCGATCGCCGGGCTCGGGTGGGCAGCGAGGAGCTCGTCGGCGATCTCACCGAGCTCGCGGGCGGCCGCGCGCTCCCCCGGCCGGCTGGCGAGGACGAGCCCGTAGCCGGCGATCCCGTAGGCCGAGTGCTCGGTGCGCCCGCGCTCGAGCGTGAGGTTGGCGAGGCGGAGGAGGATGATCGCCGCGAGCTTGAAGTCGGTGAAGTAGGCCGCCGGCGTCATGTGCATCAGGACGCTGTGGGCGACGTGGACGCGGCGCTCGTTGGACTCCGGCAGCTCGAGGAAGGCGCGCTTGCCCCGGCGGCGGAGGTTCCAGCGGAGGCGGACGACCTCGACGCCGAGCGCCGCCCGGGTGCCGCGGGTCGGGACGTCGGCGCCGACCAGCGCGAGCGCGGCGTGGCCGGTGGCGAGCGCGTCGGTGAAGCGACGGAGGGCGATCTCGCGGCCGATCTTGAAGATCAGGAGCTCGGCGCGCTCGAGCGGCGACGGGGTCTCGGCGAGGGCGCGATCGAAGAGCGACTGCGCCGACGCGACCTCGCCGAGCACCTGTCGGACCTCGGCGAGGCTCAGGTGGACGCCGAGCATCAGCTCGTGCTCGCGCTCCCACGAGCCCTGCGGCATCACCTCGAGCGCCTGGCTCAGGTTGCGGTTGGCGGCGGCGAAGGCCCCCGCGCGGAGCGCTCGCTGACCGGCGAGGAGGAGGAGGCGACCGAGCTCGACGCGGGCGCTTCGGGAGGCGCGCTCGACCTCGCCGCGCCCGAGGTGGCTGACGGCGGCGAAGAGGCGGTCATCGCCCGCGGCGCCCTCGGCGAGGAGGCGCTCGCCGAGGCGCTGGTGGTAGTGGGCGCGGGCGCTCGAGCTGAGCCCGGCGTAGGCGATCTCCGCGAGGCGCTCGTGGGCGAGGCTGAAGGCGAGCTCGGAGTCGTAGGGACCGACGCTGGGGCGGACGATCCCGTGGGCGATCGCCGGCGCGAGCGCCTCGCGGACCTCGTTCGGCGGCCGCTCGAGGAGGTGGCTGAGGTGCGGGAGCGAGAAGCGCTGGCCGACGCAGGAGGCGGCCGCGACCGCCTCGCGGGTCGCCGGCGGGAGGTCTGCGAGGCGGGTGGTCAGGAGCGCGACGACGTCGACGTCGGCCTCGTCGCCCCGCTGATCCTGCTCCCAGCGCCAGGCGCCGCGCTCGCGGTCGAAGAGGAGCTGCCCGCTCGTGTGGAGCTCCTCGAGGAGCACGCGGGTGTAGAGCGGGTTGCCGCCGGCGCGGGCGAAGATGTGCTCGGCGAGTGAGCGCAGGGAGATCGCCGCGGGGAGGAGCGAGTCGCGGAGGAGCCCGAGGGTGTCGCCGATGCTCAGCGGCTCGATCGAGCGCTCGGTCACGGTCGCCCCGCGGGCGGCGGCTTCGTCCGCGATCAGCCGCAGCGGCGGATCGAGGGTCCGGGCGTCGCCGCGGTGGGTGGCGAGGAGGAGGAGCGCGTAGCCGCGGGGATCGCCGAAGATCCGCGCGAGGATCTCGGCGCTCGCCGGGTCGAGGCGGTGCGCGTCGTCGAGGACCAGGATGAAGGGGGTCTGGGCGGTCGCCAGGGTCCGCAGGAGCCCCTCGAGGAGCGCCCGCAGCCGCTGGGCGCCGGCCGGCCCCGAGAGCGGCGGCGCCGGCCCGAGGGGGCCGAGGAGGGCGCTGATCTCCGGGATCAGGTCGTCGAGGAGGCCGCCCTGATCGAGGAGCGCAGCCCGCAGCTGGAGCCGCCAGATCGTCAGCTCGTCGTCGTCGGCGACGAGGATGTCGCGGAGGCGGGCGCGGAGGGCCGCGATCAAGGGCCCGTGGGGGGTCTCTGGCGCGTCGGCGCAGCTCGCCACCAGGATCTGCCCGCGACCGCTGAAGTGGCCGCGGATCACCTCGTCGACGAGCTGCGACTTCCCCGAGCCCGAGGCCCCGCCGATCAGCACGACCTCGCGGCCGCCCCGGGAGGCCCGCTCGTGGGCGGCGAGGAGCTCGTGGATCAGGCCCTCGGCGCCGTAGAGGCGATCGGCGAAGGTCAGGGTCGGCGGCCGGTCGCGCTCGCCGAGCGGGAAGTCGGCGATCATCCCGTCGCGGGCGAGCGCGTCGCGGCAGCGCTCGAGATCGTGGCGGAGCCCGGCGGCGCTCTGGTAGCGCTCGTCGGCCATCTTCGCCAGGAGCCGGAGGACGATCGCCGCGAGCGCGCCCGGGATCTCCGGGCGGAGCGCCTGCGGCCGCGGCGGCTCGCGGGCGATGTGGGAGTGGACGAGCTCGAGGCGCTCCTCGTTGACGAAGGGCGGGCGCCCCGTGAGGAGCTCGAAGAAGATCGCGCCGAGGGCGTAGAGGTCGCTGCGCTCGTCGACCGGGCGGTTGAGCCGGCCGGTCTGTTCAGGCGCGGTGTAGGTGAGGGCGTCGACCTCGACCGTCGGGGCGTCGGCGCTCGAGGGGGGCGCGGCCGCGGTGAAGTCGATCAGCGAGACGCGGCCGCCGGGCTCGAGGAGGATATTCTCCGGCCGGAGGTCGCGGATCGCGAGGCCGTGGCTGTGGACCGCGGCGAGGGCGTCGGTGAGGCGGAGGGCGAGGTCGAGGAACGCCGGTATCGTCAGCGGACCGGCGTCGCAGCGCCGGCGCAGCGGCTCGCCGCCGAGGTCCTCGAGGATCAGCGCGAGCCCGCGGTCGCTGGGCACGAGGGCGACCGCGCGGGTGATCCGATCGTCATCGAGCGAGGTGAGGAGCGCCTCCTCGCGGCGGAGGCGGCGGAGCGCCTGGCGGCTCGGTCGATCCTCCTGCGGCGCCTTGATCAGCACCGGCGCGCCGTCCGAGTGCCGGCGGCCGCGGTGCACGACGATGTCGCGCCCGTCGAGGACGACGCCGCCGATGTCGTATCCTGAGACCGAGAGCACGGGGGAGAGGGGCCGCGACGCTGGCGCCCCTGAGTATAGAGGGAGACCCCCGTCCCTGCGGAATGCTGATCGCGCGCGCCTTCGCGCTGGTGACGTCTGCGCCCGGGCTCAGGCGTCGCCGCATCGGAGATCGCTCGGGGTCCATGTCCCAAACATCAGATCCATCGGGCTCGGGCGCAGCCGGCGAGGCGATCCTGCATGCGGCCAGGCTCGACGTGCGGCGGCGCCGGTCGTGCTTCGCCAGCGGCGGTGCCGGCGTCGTGGACGGGAGACCGCGGCGTCGGAGCCCCGCAAATCTGCGCGAGGGTCGCCCCTAGCGCCGGTCTTCGGCGCCTCGTGGGCGATTGCGCACAGTCTGCGATCTGTGGAATAGTCGCCCTCGATTGCCCACGGCGTGAGCACGGCGCGACCGTCGGGACCTCACGGAGATTGAGACCATGAACCATCTGCGACTCACATCCCTCATGCTCGTCGGCGCCCTCGCGCTCGTCGGCTGCGGCAAGGACCCCGAGAACGAGACCTCCGCGTCGACGACCAACGCCTCGAACTCGAGCGACGGCAGCACGGGCGGCAGCACCTCGACGACCACGACGGGGGCCGGCTCGGCGAGCGACGGGCAGACCGGGAGCACCGGGGCGGGCACGGCGACCGACGCGACGGGCACCACCGGCTGCGGGATCTTCGGCTGCACGACCGGCGGCACCGACGTGGCGATGTGCGACGTCTGGGCGCAGGACTGCCCGGAGGGCGAGAAGTGCATGCCCTGGGCGAACGACGGCGGCTCCTCCTGGAACGCCCTCAAGTGCACCCCGGTCGATCCGAACCCGGGTCAGGCCGGCGACGCGTGCACGGTCGAGGGCAACGCGGTCAGCGGGATCGACTCCTGCGACAAGGGCCTCCTCTGCTGGTACGTCAACGACATGAACATGGGCAGTTGCCTGCCGATGTGCACGGGCACCGAGGACGCGCCCATGTGCCCGGCGGACTCGGTCTGCGACGTGACCAACGAGGGCACGCTGATCCTCTGCCTGCCGACCTGCGATCCGCTCCTGGTCGACTGTCCGGATAACCAGATCTGCTTCTTCAGCGACCTCGCCGGCAAGTTCATCTGCGACTTCGACGCGAGCGGCGAGGACGGGAAGTACGGCGATCCCTGCGAGTACATCAACGTCTGCGATCCGGGGCTCTTCTGCGCGGACGCGTCGGTGGTCCCGGGCTGCCAGGCCGCCGGCTGCTGCTCGGAGTACTGCGACATCAACCTGCCCAACACCTGCGCCGGCGCGCCGGAGCAGGAGTGCGTGCCCTGGTACGAGGAGGGGATGGCCCCGCCCGGACTCGAGCACGTCGGCGGTTGCGCGATCCCGGCCTAGGAAGCGGTGAGAGAGCGCGGACCCCGCGGCTGGCGTCGTCAGCCCGCGGGGTTCTTCGTGAGCGCTACTCGCGCAGGGACTCCCGCCGGGCTCGAATTGCGGTGCGGCTCACCCGCCGGTGAAGAGAACCCGGGGGGGGCCCGTCTCTGGTCCCATGCCCCGCCGACCCCGCTCGCTCCTCGCCTGGGTGCTCCCCTCCCTCGTGGCTCTCGCCGGTCTCTCCAGCGGCTGCGCCCATCGCCACGAGACGGTCGCGGCGCCGACCTACGAGCCCATGGTGGTCGAGACGACCGTCGAGATCCCGGGGCAGCAGGTCTACCTCGCCGACAATGGCTACGGCGGCGGCGGCGTCGCCCAGGTGAACGCGGGGGCGGGTCCGATCGACGACTACGCGGTCATCCAGGAGAGCTACGACGCGGTCAACGCCGACAACGCGGACTACGTCGGCTACGAGACCCTCTCCAGCGGGCAGCAGGTCGACGTGATCGTCTACGTTCACACGTATGAGCAGCCGATCGAGAGTTACCCGCGGGTCTACTGGTCGAATCGCTACTACTACAACGTCAACGGCACCATGGTCTTCTACAGCCCGCACTACGGGGGCTGGTGCTACTACTGGGGGCCGCCGGTCGGCCTCGTCTACGCCTGGAACTACTACTACCCGGCGCGCCCCTACGCCTACGGGGTCGGCTACTACGGCGCTGGCTGGTACTGGGGCGGGGTTGGCCATCACGGCTACCACGCCTACGCGCCGCGCGACGTGATGCCGCCGCACGCCGGCGGCCCGAGCGGTCGCCCGAGCGCTCATCCGGGCGGGCCGAGCGGTCGCCCGAGCGCTCACCCGGGCGGCCCGGGCGGTCGCCCGAGCGCCCACCCCGGCGGTCCGCGCCCGCGGCCGACGGCCTCCGATACGATTCGTGCCGATCTCGGCAAGCCGCCGGTGGCCCCGCCGGCCGGCGGGGAGCGGCCGATCGGCCGGGTCCCGTCTGGCGGCGAGCGGCCGGTCCACGCCGGCAAGCGGCCGGTGGATCCGCCGGGGCAGCCGGGTCGGCCGGTGCATGCCGGGAACGGCCGCGGGGAGCCGCCGCAGGGGCAGCCGGGGCGGCCGGTGAATATCGGGAACGGCCGCGGGGAGCCGCCGCAGGGGCAGCCGGAGCGGCCGGTTGGGCGTCCCGAGCGCGTTGGCCGGCCGGCTGGTGGGACGGTCCACGCCGGGCGGGTCCAGACGGCCCGGCCGACGCCGGCCGCTCCCTCCCGCGCGGGCAACCAGCCGGTGCCGGAGTGGGGCAACCGTCGCGCGGTCTCCTCGCGCCCGGCGTCCCGGCCCAGCCCGTCCAGCGTACCCTCCTGGGGCAACGCCCCGGCTCGCACCCGGCCGAGCGCGACCCAGCCGCGGCCGAACGCGGCCCCGAGCTCGCGCGTGACCCCGCGGCCCAGCGCCGCGCGGCCGACGACTCGCATGCGCGGCCGAGCGCGCCGCGGCCGAGCGCGCCGCGGGCCTCGAGCCCGATGCGCTCTTCGCACCCCGCCTCGCGTCCGGCGCCGTCGCGGGCACCGAGTCGGGCCGCGCCGTCGCGGGCGCCGAGCCGGGCCGCGCCGTCGCGGCCCAGCTCTCGCCTGTCGGGTGGCCACGGGCCGTCGCGCGGTCGGCACTAGTCCTGGATTGCCTCTCACGATGGGCGCCCTGTTTCGGCAGGGCGCCCATCGCGCGTTTGCCCCCCGGCGCTCAAGCTTCGGAGGGGGCCGAGCGCGAAGCGATCTCCGGCGTCTCCAGCGACGCCATCGCCTCAGGGATCACGCGTCGCCTTCGTCGAGCGGCTGCTCCTCGATCTCCCAGCGCTCGAAGACCGGCGGCGCGTGGTCGATCTCGGTGAGGAAGCGGCTCGGGCGGAGGATGTGCGAGGGCCCGTCGTGGGCCTCCTCGATCATCGGATAGCAGAGGTAGAGCTCGTCGGCCGCGCGCGTCGACGCGACGTAGAAGAGGCGGCGCTCCTCCTCCTCATCCTTCGGCAGGCGCAGCGACGAGGCCATCGGGAAGCGCCCCTCGCTGAGCCAGAGGACGAAGGCGACCGGCCACTCGAGCCCCTTCGCCTGGTGGATCGTCGAGAGCACCAGCATGTCGTCGGGGTCGTTGGCGGCGAGGACGTTCTCGGCGCTCATCCCCTGGATCAGCGAGAGCTCGCCGAGGAACTCGTCGACGTCGCCGAAGCGCTCGGCATACGACGCGAGCTGCTCGAGGTCCTCCTTGCGGGTCTGGGCGTTGGGGAAGGTGCGCTCGGCGTACTCCGCGTAGTGGCCCTCGACGACCTTGCGGATCGCGTCGCCCGGGCTGGCGCTCGTCGGATCGCTGAGGTGCTGCCAGAGCTCGGCGAGGCGGGTGATCGCGGTCTTCGCCCGCCCCTTGGCGGCCTTCGCCTGCTCGAGGAGGACCTCGCGGCTGGCGGTCCCGGCCGGCGCGGCCGCCAGCGCGTCCGCCAGTCGCTCGGCGGTCTGGCTGCCGATCCCGGGCCAGAGGCGGAGGAGGCGGATCCACGCGAGGCTGTCCTGCGGGTTCTGCCGCGCCCGGAGGTAGGCGACGACGTCCTTGATGTGGGCCTGCTCGAAGAAGCGGAGCCCGGAGCGGACCGCGAAGGGGATCTGCCGCCGGGTGAGCTCGACCTGGAGCTCGAGGCTGTGGGCGTGGTTGCGGTAGAGCACCGCGATCCGCGAGAGCGGCAGGTTCTGCTCGTGGTGGAGCTCGAGCACCCGCTGGGCGACCAGCTCGGCCTGCTGGTAGACGTCGCGGAGCGGGATGACCGCAGGGACATGTCCCGAGGGCTTGACCGCCTGGAGCTCCTTGCGGTGCTGGTTACGGTTGTGGGCGATGCTCCGGTTGGAGAGCGCGAGGATCTCGGGGGTCGAGCGGTAGTTGACGGTGAGCTTGAGGATCTGCGCCTTCGGGTGGCGGACCATGAAGTGCGAGATCTGGGTGAAGTCGGCGCCGCGGAACGAGTAGATCGACTGGGCGTCGTCGCCGACGCAGATCAGCGAGCCGTGGTTCGCCGCCATCTGGTCGCAGAGCGCCCCCTGGAGCGCGTTGATGTCCTGGTACTCGTCGACGAGGACGTGGTCGTAGCTCGCCCGCAGCTCGTCGGCGATCGCCCGGTGCTCGGGGTCCTCGAGGAGGAGCGCCCAGAGCCCGAGGAGGTCGTCGAAGTCGACCAGGTTCATCGCCCGCTTGCGCTCGGCGTAGCCCTTGGCGACCGCCTCCATCATCGGCGCCTGGTCGAGGAGCTTGAGCTTGTGCTCCTCGATCACCTTGGCCAGCGGCCGCCGGGTGCCGCTCGCCAGCGAGATCAGGTTCGCCAGGACCTTCGGGGTCGGGAAGCGCTTGCGGCTGAGCTGGGCCAGGCCCTGCTCGGCGATCACCCCGGCGAGGAGGGTGCGCGCGTCCTCGGGGTCGAGGATCCCGAAGCTCGGCGAGAGCCCGAGCGCGTGGCCCATCCGCCGGAGGATCCGGTTGCCCATGTGGTGGAAGGTCCCGGCCGACGCCTTGCGCATGTCGATGCCGAGGAGCTCCTCGACCCGCGCGGTCATCTCGCGGGCGGCCCGGTTGGTGAAGGTCACGAGCAGGATCCGCTCGGGCGAGACGCCGCCCGCGACCAGGCGCGCGACCCGGTAGGTCAGGGTCCGGGTCTTGCCGGTGCCCGCCCCGGCGAGCACCAGGATCTCGCCCGCCGGCGCCTCGACGACCGCCCGCTGCTGCGGGTTGAGGTCGTGGGTGAGGTCGAAGGGCTGGCGCCGGGGCGCGACCTGCTTGATGACGTACTTCATCGAACCATTCGATCAGCCGAATCAGAGGCGCTCGCGGATGAACGCGAAGATCTGGTCCTCCATGAAGACCCGATCCTCGAGGCGGCGGGGCATGTGGCGCTCGTCGGGGAAGAGGAGGAGCTCGTAGGGCTTGCGCGCCCGGATCATCGCGTTGATCAGCCGAGCCGCGTGGCGGAAGTGGACGTTCTCGTCGATGAGCCCGTGGACGATCATCAGGTCGCCGACGATCCCGTCGACGTGGGCCATCACGCTGCTCCGGGCGTAGCCCTCGGGGTTTAGCTGCGGCGTCCCCATGTAGCGCTCGGTGTAGTGGGTGTCGTAGCCGTCCCAGTGGGTCACGGGCGCGCCGGCGATCGCCACCTTGAAGGTCTCGGGGGCGCGCGCGAGGGCGATCGCCGCCATGTAGCCGCCGTAGCTCCAGCCGTAGATCCCGACCCGGTGGCTGTCTGCGAGGCCCTGGTTGGCGAGCCAGCGGACGCCGTCGACCTGGTCCTGGACCTCGATGTTGCCCATGTCGTGGCGGATCGCCCCCTCGAAGGCGAGGCCGCGGCGGGCCGAGCCGCGGTTGTCGAGCTTGAAGACCACGTAGCCCTGCGAGGCGAGGAACTGCGCCCGCATGTCGGCGGTGAGCCCCCACGAGCGGGTCACCCGCTGGGCGTGCGGTCCGCCGTAGACCGACACCAGGGTGGGGAAGGGGCCGTGGCCGAAGCGCTCGGGCGGGCGGTAGATCGCGCCGTAGAGGCGGACGCCGTCGCGGCTGTCGACGCCGACGATCTCCGGGGTGACCAGCGTGAGGGTCTTGAGCCGCGGATCCTCCGGGACCGGGAGCTCGCGGATCGCCGCGCCGCTCTCGAGGTCGCGGAGGGTGATCGTCGGCGGCTGCTCGGGCGACGAGAAGACGTCGACGAAGCGGCGCAGGCCGTGGTCGAGGACGACCCCGTGGGTGCCCGCGGCCTCGGTGATCCGCCGGATCTCGCCGCCCGCGAGCGGGACCGCGTAGAGGTGGTGCTCGGTCGGATCCTCGCGGCCGGCCGTGAAGTAGACGAGGCCGCGGGCCTCGTCGACGCCGGCGACCCCGTCGACCGCCCAGGACCCTTCGGTGAGCTGGCGGATCATCGTCCCCTGACCGTCGTAGAGGTAGAGGTGGCGGAAGCCGCTGCGCTCCGACGCCCAGAGGAAGCCGCCCGCGCCCTCGCCCTCCTCGATCGCCTTGAACGCCCCGTGGAGGTTGATCCAGACGTCGGAGCTCTCGCGCAGGAGCTCGCTCCGCTTGCCGCTGCGCGGGTCGAAGGCGAGGAGGCGGAGCTGGGACTGCGCGCGGTCCTCGACCTCGGCGAGGAGGCGGCCGTCGGGCATCCAGTGGACGCGCGCGAGGTACTCGGCGCCCTCGCCGAGGTCGAGCCAGCGCGGGTTGCCGCCCTTGACGTCGACCACCGCGAGGCGCACGCGCGCGTTCTCCTGGCCGGCGAAGGGGTAGCGGTGATCTTCTTCGGCGCCCTCGCCGACGGCGTCCTTGCCCTGGTGGACGATCCGGTAGATCGGGATGTGGGTCTCGTCGATCTCGGTGAACGCGAGCGCCTTGCCGTCGTGCGACCACCAGTAGCCGTGGGAGCGGCCCATCTCCTCCTGGGCGATGTACTCGGCGAGGCCGTGGGAGCGGCCGCTGCCGCGGGCGCCGCGGGTGAGCTGGCGCGGGGTGCCGCCGGCCGCGGGGACGACGTAGAGCTCGTCGTCCATCACGAACGCGACCTGCTCGCCGTCGCGCGAGAGGCGGGGATCGAGCGCGGGCTTGTCGGTCGGCGCGACCAGCTCGCGGAGGGTCGCGGCGCCGCCTGGCGTCGGCGCGTCGATCATCTGGAGCCCGCCGGTCATCGGCACCAGCACCCGGCGATTGGCGGCCTTGTGGTGGGTCCAGGCGTAGCGGGTGATCCCGAGGCCGCGCACCCGCTGGCGCTCGCGGCGGAGCTTCTCCTCGTGCGAGAGGTTCTCCTCGGTCTCGCCGCCGCCGGGCGGCTGGACCAGGAGGTGCTCCTCGCCGGTCTCGGGGTCGAAGGCGTAGAGCTGGGTGCTCAGGCTCGCGTCGGGGCTGCGGAGGTAGGTGATGAAGCGATCGTCCGGCGAGAAGGCGATCGAGGTCGGCTGCAGCATCCCCGGAAGCGGGTATTGCGCGACGTCCTCGGTGCTCAGGCCGGCCTTCTCCTTGGTCTCGTCGGCGGCGGCAGTTTGCTCGTGCATCGGCTCCTCATCGGTCGGCGCGCTCGCGCGGTGATCTCCTGCCGGGGCGCCGCGGGGCGCCGCCTCGTGGCTGCCGCCGCAGGCGAGCGACGCGGCGGCGATCGTGGCTGCGGCGAGCGATGCGGCGGCGGGCCAGCGGCTGGAGATGCTGCGAGGCATGCGGGGATGATTGCAGCGCGGGCCCGGGCCTGTCCACGGCGGGCGCTTGCGCGACGCCGGCAAATCGGCGATGTTCACGCCCCGATGGCCACCTTGGTCGAGATCCTCACCAAGTCTGAGACCCGCCCGCGGGTCGTCCGCGCCTGCGCCGAGCTGGTCGCCGCCGAGGTCGAGAGCAAGCGCGGGCTCTCCGGCGTCGCCGTCAAGGCCGGCTACAAGCTGGTCGTCGCGGTCAAGCCGTCGATGGTCAGCGACGTCGTCGACAAGCTCCTCCCCGAGTTCGCCGAGGCGATGGGGCCCTTCTACGCCGCCAGCGTCGAGGAGGCCGCGCGCAACCGGCGGCCGGTCGCCCACACCTTCGCCGACCACCTGGTCGCCGAGGGCGACGCCGTCGCGGACGCCCTCCTGGCGGTCACCGATCGCCGGGCCGAGAAGGCGAGCGGGCCGCTCCTCAAGGCCTACCGCCGGCTCCGCAGCACCGCCAAGGAGCACGTGAAGGCGGCGGTCCCCGGGCTCGCGCGGACGATCGCGCCCTTCACGTAGTTGGCCGGCACGTAGCCCTGGGAGCCCCTCCGAGGGTCTGCAGGGAGAAGGTGCGATCTCGCGCGAGAGCGGCTAGGGTGTTCTCTCGGAGGTCCGATGCCCGCTCCCTCGCCGCGCGTCGCCGGAGGTCTCGCGCTCCTCCTGCCGCTCCTGCTCCCGCTCGTCGGCTGCGGCGATCCGCCGACCACGAGCGCGAGCGAGGGATCGAGCGTCAGCGCCACGACCGGCCCGACGAGCGGCGGCGAGGCGAGCAGCGCCGGCGGCTCGAGCGAGGCGAGCGGCGGCTCGGCGAGCGGCGGCTCGACCTCGGCGTCGACGTCGAGCGGCGGCGAGGTGACCGGCTCGACCTCGAGCAGCGAGACCAGCGGCGCCCGGCCGGATCCCTGCGAGACCGGGACCACGGGCAGCGACGGCGACGAGCCCCCGGACGATCACGGCTTCGCGACGATCCCGCCGCAGATGGCCCTCGCCGACACCTTCTACACCTACGACCTCCGGACCAACATCGGCGAGTGCGCGACCGATCGGGTCTGGTGGAGCTTCGACGCCGGCCCGGCGGGCGCGCGCCTCGAGGTCCCGGGGACGATGATCGCCCTCGCGCCGGGCGAGTCGATCCAGTACGACGCCGGCGGCCCCGGCCGCGAGGCGGTGAAGATCGCCTGGCCGATCGCCGACGACGACGCGCTCGCCTGCGAGGGCTTCCAGGTCCGCTGGCGGGCCTGGCTCGACTGCGGCCTCCTCGACGAGGGGGCCTGGGGGCCGACGCTGACCCAGGCGTGGAGCGTCGCGGTCCGCCGAAACCACTGGTACTCCGGCGATCTCCACGTCCACACCCGCCACTCCGAGCGCGGCCCCGAGGCCGGCGGGGTCGCCGACTACGTCGCGCGGATGACCAACGCCGTCCAGAGCGACGCCGGCCAGGACTTTGCCGATCGCCGCCGCCGCTCGCTCCGCGGCCGCCTCCACTGGCTGATCTTCTCCGACCACACCAACAACGAGGAGGAGGAGTGCGGCCGCCACTTCCCCGGCTGGTGCGCGATGGGGGACGGCGTCGAGGTCGCGACCGGCCGCGACGTCGTCCGCCACTTCACCGAGGCGAGCGGCGGCGAGCTCCTCCTGGTGGTCGGCTCCGAGATCTCCAACAAGTTCGACGGCCACTTCGGCCTCCTGCCGCGCAACCCCTTCCCGGGGCACCCGCTCTACGCCCCGGGCTACGACGAGGCGGCGACCGAGTACGACCACGACTTCGGCTACGGCCCGGGGATCTTCCGCGAGCGCTGGGTCGATCCGGCCGCGACCAACGCCGAGGAGATCGCCCAGATCCACGCGATGCAGGGGCTGGCGATCGTCAACCACGAGACCGGCCCCGCGTTCTGGGTGACCTACGACTGGACCAGCCTCGACTTCGACGGCCTCGAGGTCTGGAACGGGGGCAACCGCCACGACTCCTACGACGACTCGGCCTACAACGGCGGCCTCGACCTCAACAAGGTCGCCAAGGGGAACCTCCTGAGCGCCGCGATCCCCGAGGATCCAATTGAGCGCTCCTACCTCGGGATGCTCAAGACCGGCCGCTGGCCGCTCATCCTGGTCGGCGGCAGCGACGTCCACGACTACAACGAGGTCGTCTGCTTCGACGGCCCCTGCGATCCGACCGACGCCGAGCTGGCGACGCCGACGACGTCGATCTGGGCCGACACCTTCGTCTGGGCCAACGGGATCGACGGGGTCGCCGACGCGATCGCCCGCGGGCGGGCGGTCGTCCACGACCTCTCGAACTTCATCGATCTCCGGGTCAGCGCCGGCGGCGTCGAGCGGATCGTCGGCGACACGATCGACGGCTACGTCCCGGGCGAGCCCCTCGACCTCCGCGCCTTCGGCCGGGTCGCCGACTTCGTCGACGGCGACAACCGGGTCCTCCTGATCCTCGGGACCAACGGCGACCTCGCCGATCCCCAGGTCGACGTCCTCTACTCCTCGGAGGACGACGATCACTTCGTGACCTGGCTAAAGGGCAAGGATCACATGCGCTACATCCGGCCGGACTCGAGCTTCGATCGCCGCGTCGGCGCGTCGATCCCGGCGGAGCGCTTCGGGGCGAGCGACGCCTACTTCATCTGGGCGCAGTTCATCCCCTGGCACAACCCGATCTACCTGGTGGGCAACGGCCAGGACATGGCCCTCACCGGGGCGATCCGGGTGCTCCGGCGCTGACGCGAATTCGCCCCGGCGGCGGCTCTCAGCGCCGCCGCCGCGGGCGCTGGAGCGCGGGCGCGCGACGCGATAGTCTGGTCGTGGTCAACGCTCGGGCGGGCGCCCGGCACAACCCCCCAGCGCGGTGCTCTTCAACTCGATCGCCTTCTTCGTCTTCTTCGCGCTGGTCCTCGCGCTCTACTGGGCCGCGCCGAGGCGGCTGCAGAACCCGATCCTCCTGATCGCCAGCTACGTCTTCTACGGCTTCTGGGACTGGCGCTTCCTCGGGCTCATCGCGCTCTCGACGCTGATCGACTTCTCCTGCGCGCGGGCGATCGAGGACGGGCCGGCGGCGGCGCGGCGGCGCTGGCTCCTCGTCAGCGTCGGCACCAACCTCGGCCTCCTCGCCTTCTTCAAGTACTTCAACTTCTTCGTCGACTCCTTCGCCGAGCTCTGCGCGGCGCTCGGCTGGTCGGTCTCGACGACGACCCTCGACATCGTCCTGCCGGTCGGGATCTCGTTCTACACCTTCCAGACGATGAGCTACACGATCGACGTCTACCGCGGAGAGCTGGCGGCGACCCGCAGCCTGCCGAGCTTCGCGCTCTACGTCGCCTACTTCCCGCAGCTCGTCGCCGGGCCGATCGAGCGGGCGACCCGCCTCCTCCCGCAGATCGAGAAGGCCCGGACGATCGGCGCCGACGACCTCCGCGAGGGGGCCTGGCTGGTCCTCCTCGGGCTCTTCAAGAAGGTCGTGATCGCCGACAACATGGCCCGGATCGTCGAGCCGGTCTTCGCCGGCGAGGGCGCGAGCGCGGGCGTGACGACGCTCCTGGCGGTCTACGCCTTCGCCCTCCAGATCTACGCCGACTTCTCGGGCTACACCGACATCGCCCGCGGGGTCTCGCGCTGCCTCGGCATCGACCTGATGGTCAACTTCCGCCGGCCCTACTTCGCGGCCGATCCCCAGGAGTTCTGGCGGCGCTGGCACATCAGCCTCTCGCAGTGGCTCCGCGACTACCTCTACATCCCGCTCGGGGGCAACCGCGGCGGCGCGCTCCGGAGCTACCGCAACCTGATCTTGACGATGCTCCTCGGCGGGCTCTGGCACGGCGCGAGCTGGATGTTCGTGATCTGGGGGGCGATCCACGGCGCGCTCCTGGTCGTCCACCGGCTCTGGCGGCGCCTCCTCGGCGGCCTGCGGGGCGCCTGGGCGCTCGATCGGCTGGCGGCGCCGGTGCTCGGCCTCGCCTTCTTCCACGCGGTCTGCTTCGCCTGGATCTTCTTCCGCGCGCGTTCGATGGCGTCGGTCGGCGAGGTCCTCGGCGGCCTCGCGTCGACCTGGACGGTCGCCGACGCCGACGTGGCGACCCTCCGCTACATGGCGATCTGCGCGCTCCCGCTGGTGATCCTCGATCTCTGGGAGGAGTGGTACGAGCGCCGCCACGGCCTCCGGCCGCGGGGCCCGGCCTACGTCTTCGCGGCCCCGGCCCCGCTCCGCGGGCTCGTCTTCGCCGTCCTGATCCTCTACATAGCGATCGCCGGCGCGCCGGCGGGCGCGGAGTTCATCTACTTCCAGTTCTGAGCCGCCGACCGTGAAGAGCCCCGCCAGCCATAGCCCGAGCCCGAGCCCGACGAGGCGCCGCCGCGCGCCCTGGGGGATCGTCTGGGCGATCCTCTGGATCGCGGCGATCGAGCTCGCCGCCCGCGGGCTCTGGCGGCCCGACGTCGTCGACCCCAAGCTCTACGCCGCCGTCGACGCGTCCTACAACTACGGCTTCGAGTTCGCGCGCCCGGCCTGCGAGGCGCTGGACGAGGGCCCGCTCGTCTGCCGGCGGACCCAGTACCGACCGATCGCCGAGCAGCGCCTCGATCGGGTCAAGGCGGCGGGGACGATCCGGATCTTCACGCTCGGTGGATCGCACGCGGCCGGCGGCGACGCCTACACCCAGCGGCTCCTCACGGTGCTCCGGCGGCGCTGCCCGAGCCGGGGTTGGGAGGGGGCCAACCTCGCGGTCCCGGGGCACGGCTCGCGGCGCACCTTGATCGCGGCTGAGGAGGCGCTCACCCTCGATCCCGACCTCCTCATCGTCGACTTCGGCGGCTCCAACGAGTACGAGGACGAGCGGGACGCGAGCTACCGCGATCAGCTCCACGCCGGGATCTGGGCGCTCCTCCTGCGGAGCCAGGCGATCGTCCTCGGCCGCAAGCTCCTCTCGCGCGCCTTCCCGATCGTCAAGGGGCCAACGCTCGACAGCCCGGCCGGCGAGGCCAAGGCCTCGCGGGATCCCGCGAACCTCGCCCGCTGGCGGGCGAGCCTCCGCGCCAACAACCGGGCGACCTTCGCGGCGGCGGCCGCCGCCGACGTCGAGGTCATCCTGGTCGGCCGCGCCTCGCTGCGACCGCACGCGCCGGGCTCGCGGGCGCTCGGCGATCACGAGGTCTTCGCCGAGCTCGCCGGGGAGGTGCCCTCGCTCGACGCCCACGCGCTCGTCCAGAGCGCGCCCGCGGCGGACCGGCGGTCGATGTTCCGCGACGACCGCAACCACTACGCGGCCGCCGGCCACCAGGCGATCGCGGAGGCGCTCGCCGAGCGGGTGCTCGCCCGCTTCCCCTGCGACGCTGGCTAGGGCGGGAGGATCGGGCCCTGGCCGCCCGAGATCAGCTTGGCGAGGTCGCTGATCGCCTCCTTCATCTCGGAGGCGTCCTTGAAGCGGCCCTGGACCTGCTTCGAACAGGCCTTGAAGAAGAAGGCGTCGATCGCGTCGACGTGGGCCTTCGGCATGCCGCCCGGGAGGAAGTGGCTGATCGGCACCGGCTCGCGCTCGCGGTGGGCCTGGAGGAGGTGCCGCGGGTGCTTCTCGAAGAGATCCTCGAAGGGGTGGCGGCCGCCGGTGACCAGCTCGAAGAAGGTCATCCCGAGGGCGTAGAGGTCGGCGCGGTGATCGATGTAGCCGCCAGCGATCGTCTGCTCGGGCGCGATGTAGCGCGGGTCGCCCATCACGTGCGCCTTGCTCTGCGGGGTCAGATCGCTGAGGTCACGGGCGACGCCGAAGTCGAGGACCTTGACCACCCGGAGGAGGGGGTCGTGGGAGTCGCGGGTGACGAAGACGTTCGAGGGCTTGATGTCGCAGTGGACGATCCGCCGGAGGTGGACGTAGCGGAGCGCCTCGAGGACCTGCATGAAGATCTCGGCGATCACCGGGACCGGCACCGGGGTGCCGTTGTCGATGAACCAGCCGACGTCCTTGCCGCGGAGGTACTCCATCGCGAACCAGAGGAGCCCGTACTCCTCGGTGGTCCCGACCTGCATCACCCGCACGAGGTTGTTGTGCATGAAGCTCGCGCACATCCGGGCCTCGCGCCGGAAGTGGCGGTGCGCCCACTCGGGGACGTCGTTCTTCATCACCTTGAGGGCGACGTAGCGGTTCATCAGGCGATCGAAGGCCTTGTAGACCTTGCTCATCCCGCCCTCGCCGAGGCGCTGGACGATCTCGAACTGGCTGACGCACTTGACGACCGTGCCGGTGGGCAGATCTGTCCCTTGGTACCCGTAGTACCCAGTGGCGCTCATCGCAGTGCCACTTCCGCTCTCACCGGGGCTGCGGGTCTCGTTGCTCATCGGAGGTCTGGGTCCTGCTCTTTACACCCTCTGGGGGCTCTTTCGTAGACAAGGCAAAGGCCGCGGGTCGGCCGTGGGCCAAGTTACGCTTGGTACACTACCTATTACCTCACACCGGCACCACAAGTGAACCTAGCGGCCGAATCGAGGTGTGCGAAAACGCGCCGGGCGCGGAGCCGGCGCGGGCGCCCTCGCCCGACCTGTCGCTCCGCGCCCCCATCGCTGGCCAGCGCCCCGAATTTTGCCTGGTAGCGCGCCCCTAGACGTGGGCGGCGAGGAAGGCGTCGAGCTGCGGTCCCATCACCGCGCCGGCCTGCTTGGCGACGATCTTGCCCCCCTTGTAGACGACCAGGGTCGGGATCGACTGGATCGCCAGGGCGCCGGCGGTCTGCTGGTGCATGTCGGTGTTGATCTTGACGACGATCGCCCGCCCCGCGTAGCGCCGCGCGAGGTCGGTGATGTGGGGCGCGAGCATCTTGCAGGGGCCGCACCAGGCCGCCCAGAAGTCGACCAGGACCGGCACCGGCGAGCTCTTCACCAGGCGGGCGAGGCCGGCGTCGTCGAGGTCGACCGGCGTCGCCGCGCGATCGATGGGCTGGCGGCAGCGCCCGCAGACGGGGCCCTCGCCGAGGCGTTCGGGCGGGATCCGGTTGATCCCACCGCACTGGTTGCAGCGGAAAAGGAGCGGCTTGGACACGGCGGTGTACTCCCGGTCTGGAACGATGTTGTAAGGCGCGGAGCGGGCGGCACAAGGGGGGAGGCCGCGCCGCCGCGGGGTGATCGGCTATCCTCCGGGCGCCCATGCGGATCGCCGCGCTCTCCGACCTCCACATCGGCCCGCGCGGCTGGATGGACGAGTTTCGCCACCACGAGGCCGACTTCCTCGCCTTCCTCGACCGCCTCGAGGAGGAATTTGAGGTGATCGTCCTGGTCGGGGACGTCTTCCAGACCGATCACGCGATGGTGCCGGGCCGCCGTGGCGCCGTGCGCCACCTCATGGCCGCCCAGCGGCGCCTGCCCGCGCTCGCCGAGCGCTTCGCCCGGGCGCCCTACCGCTACATCCACGGCAACCACGACGCGATCGCCCGGGATCACCTCGGGGCGCCGGAGAGCCTCCGCCTCGAGGCCGACGGCTTCGTCGCCTACTTCATCCACGGCCACCAGTTCGATCCCCTCTTTCGCCGGGTCGAGCCGCTGACGCGGGCGGCGTCGTGGTTCACCGGGCGCCTCCGCTTCGTCGGCCTGCGGGCGGTCGCCGAGTGGTTCGAGGGCAACGACATCCGGATCAAGCACGAGCGCTTCCACCACGACGCCGGGCCCTACCTCAGCGCCGGTCGCCGGCTCCTCCAGGAGGAGGGCGCCGACGTCGTCGTGATGGGTCACACCCACGTGCCCGCGCGGGTCGAGACGCCCGAGGGGCTGGTGGTCAACAGCGGCTCCTGCAGCGTCGGTCAGCAGGTCTACGTGGCGATCGACACGGCGGCGCGCTCGGTCGAGGTGCGGACGCCGAGGATCCGCGGGGCTCACTCGATCGCGAAGACGTAGTCGTGATCGTAGGTGCGGACCAGGAGGTCGCCGTCCTTCTCGATCAGGTAGTCGGGGCCGCTGGCGACCTTGACCTTCGAGAGGACGCGGCCGCTCGCGCGATCGAGGACGAAGAGGAAGTCGGGCTCGGCGGTGAAGCCGTAGCCGCTGAGGATCGCCCCGCCGCGGATCACGAAGTTGGCGGCGTTGGCGATCAGCGGCTGCGAGCGCCAGAGGAGCTCGCCGCTCTGGAGGTCGATCGCGGTGATGTAGGCGTTGTGGCCCCGTGACGAGCGGGCGTAGGTGCGGTGGCCGTTGCTCACGTAGAGCACGCCGTCGACGACCTCGGCCCAGTGGATCGGCTCGTCGACGAATTGCCGCTCGCTCTCGGGGAACGAGGGCGGCCAGAGGTAGGCGTCGAAGTCGAGGAGGGCGAGGATCTCGAGGTTCGGGCCGAGGACCGCGAGGTAGCGGCCGCCGCTGTAGTCGGGGCCGTAGAGGAGGATCGTGTGATCGCCGCGGGCGATCGCCTTGACCAGGATGTTGCCGGCGTAGGTCGTCGGGATCTCCGGCGGCACCTGGCCGGCGCGGCCGCGGTTTGGATTCGGGACCTCGCGGGTCGGCAGCGCGACCTGGTTGCGCTGAAACCATGCGGCGTCGTCGGTGATCTGGTTGCGGGCCTCGCTGCGCTTTCGCAGGCGCGGGGCTCGGCCGCTCGGGCCGGGGGCGGGGCGCCGGAGGGTGTAGGCGAAGGGCGGGCGCGCGAGGCGGAGCGGCGTCCGCCCTTCGAGGTCGACCTGCGCGCTCTTCTGGGCGTTCGTCTGGCCGCTCGCCTCGAGGCCGACGTGGGCGGCCGCGGCCAGGGCGGCGACGACGAGGTTGTCGGGGTAGCGGGCGAGGAGGGGTTGGAGGCGCTCGAGGGCGAGGTCGTAGCGGCCCGCGTCGATCGCGTCGATCACCGCCTGGCGGGCGGCCGCGTCGGCGGGGGTGAGCGGACCCCGATCGTCGCCCGGTGGTGGAGCGGCGACCCCGGGCGTCGACGACGGCGGCGGCGTGGCGCTCGGCCAGCCCGCCACGCTGACCTCGGCGCCTGGGGTCGGTGCAGACGTCGGCTCAAGCACCGGGGTCGGCGCGCGTCGGCAACCAGTGGGGGCGAGCGCGAGCGCCGCCGCGAGCAGCCAGAAGGGGGCCCTCATGGCCTCCACGATAGCGCCTGCCGGCCTTCCAGCGGAGGATGTCGATGCGCTATACCGAGCGCATGATGCCGACGCTCAGGATCGCACTCCCCCTGTCGATCGCGCTCGCGGCCTGCACCGGCGACGACGGTCGCGAGGGCGACGACGCGAGCGCGAGCGCGAGCGTGAGCGTGAGCGCGTCGGTGACGGTGACGATCAGCGGCGCCGACTCGGCCGCGAGCGGCAGCGCCGGCGACGACGACGGCGAGGAGAAGCTCGACCTCGCGACCGAGGAGACCGACGGCCTCCCGGGCGCGGGCGACTGCGGCCACGTGGTCCCGCAGCCGGGCGACGAGGACTTCAGCATCATCTGGATCTCGAACACCGGGCAGCACACGGTTTCGAAGATCGACACGCTGACGGCGACGGAGCTCGCCCGCTACCGTACCGGGCCGGGCGAGACCGATCCCTCGCGGACCTCGGTCAACCTCCGCGGCGACGTGGCGGTCGCCAACCGCTCGGGGAGCGTGGTCAAGATCGCCAACCGCCTGGCCAACTGCGTCGACAAGAACCAGAACGGGGTGATCGACACCTCGCAGGGGCCAAACGACGTCCTCGATTGGGGCCAGGACGAGTGCGTCCTCTGGTTCCACGACCTCAACTTCCCCAAGGGGCTCGATTCGAACCAGGGCGGGCCGCGGGCGATCGCCTGGGACGGCGGGGCGTCGAGCGACTGCTTCGCGACCTCGAAGGTCTGGGTCGGCTGGCGGGATCAGCCGTCGACGACCGCGAAGATCCGGCGGATCGACGGGATCACCGGCAAGACCGACATCGAGGTGCTGGCCCCGGAGTGGGAGTGCAACTGGGGGCACGGCACCTACGGCGGCGCGGCGACCAAGGAGGGCGCGTTCTGGGGGCTCGGCACCCTCGCCAACCTCGTCCACGTCGATCCGCTCTCGCTCCAGGTCACCCGCTACAAGGGGCCGGTGGGCGTGGTGCTCTATGGGATGGCGCTCGACGCCAAGGGGACCCCGTGGCTCGGCGGCTGGGACGGCCACCTCTGGCGCTTCAACACCGCGAGCAAGACCTTCGAGGATCACGGCGCGGTCGGGACGCCGACCCGGCTGCGGGGGCTGGCGATCGACAAGGAGGGCTACGCCTGGCTCGCCGGCAACAACCCCTGCGCGCTCGCCCAGTACGACGTCGACGGCGACACCCTGGTCAACGGCAACATCGTCCTCCCGGGCTGCGGTGAGCCGGTCGGCGTGTCGATCGATCGCTACGGCAAGGTCTGGGTGGTCGATCGCCAGGCGAACCGGGCCTACAAGGTCGATCCCGACACCTACGAGGTGGTCACGGTCGACGGCCTGGTGGCGCCCTACACCTACTCGGACATGACCGGCGAGGGGCTCGGCCTGGTCGTCAACCCGCCGGTCGGCTAGCGACGGTGAGCGGCGCGGTGATGGCCCGCCTGGTGGTCTTTGGCGGCCTCCCGGGCGCCGGCAAGTCGACGCTCTCACTCGCGCTCGCGCGGGCGATCGGCGCGGTCCACCTGCGGATCGACACGATCGAGCAGGCGCTCCGCGACGCCGGGGTCGCGGTGCGGGCGGCCGAGGGCTACGCGGTCGCCTGCGCGGTCGCGGCCGACCAGCTCGCGCTCGGGCACACGGTGATCACCGACGCGGTCAACCCGATCGCCTACACCCGGGCGATGTTCCGGGCGGTCGGCGAGCGGAGCGGCGCGCCGGTGATCGAGGTCGAGGTCGTCTGCTCCGATCGGGATGAGCACCGGCGGCGGGTCGAGACGCGGACGGTCAGCGTGGCCGGGCTCCGGCTTCCGACCTGGGAGGAGGTTGTTCGCCGGGACTACGAGCCGTGGGAGGGTGCGCTGATGATCGACACCGCGGGGGAGGCGGTCGCGGCGAGCCTGGCGAAGATCCTCGCGGCCCTGGGCGGGTGAGGATCACGCGTCGTCGTCGTCGTCGTCATCGTCATCGTCGGAGGGCGCGACGAGCGGCGCCTCCTTCGGGGCCTTGCGGCCCGCGAAGCGCTCGCGGGCGAGGCCGACGGCGCCGCTGGCCGCGGGGCCGGCGAGGGTCGTGACGATCGCGGTGAGCGGGTGCTCGCGGACCGCGGCGGCGAGGGCCGTGAGCTCGCGGAAGGGGGCGTCGCCGGCGTTCGGCGCGAGGGCGAGGAGGGCGAGCGCGAGGCCGGCCCCGCCGGCGATCGCCAGGAGGATCGCCAGGATCGGCGTCACTCGACGGAGCGGCCAGACCAGCACCCGCAGCGCCGGCAGGACGCTCGAGGTCGCCAGGAGGTAGGCCGGGAAGGAGGCGACCACCGCGAAGCCGAGGAACCACGCGAGACGCTGTCCTTCGGGCCAGGCCTCGGGGGGCGTCGGATCGAAGACGCCGATCTCGATCTGGAGGTTAGCGAGGGCGAAGAGGCCGATGTAGGTGGTGGCGAGGGCGAGCGCCCAGCGGACCGGGCCGCGGGGCAGGCGCATCCACACCGGGAAGGAGTCCTTGCCGCTCCCGAGGGCGCGATCGAGGACGTAGCCCTCGACCAGGAGGAGGGGGAGCTGCGAGGCGAGGAGGCCGGCGTGGACGACCTCGGGGAGCTCGGCGTAGATCCGATCGAAGCGGCTGACGACGCCGGCGAGGTGGAGGAGGGCGGCGAAGGCGAAGAAGATCGTCGCGCCGCGATCGACGACGGGCTCGGACATCGCCGGCGATGGTGCCACGGTCGGCCGCGGGCTGGCGACGGCGGGCTGCGGGGCGCGAGGGCGCGCGGGCCTCAGCCGCCGGCGGCGTCGATCAGCATGGTCTTGAGCGCGTAGAAGTTGATCGGATCCGCGAGGTCGAAGTCGGTCAGGTTGAAGCCGTTCACCGGGACGTTGGCGGGGTCGAGGATCACCGCGTCGCGGTAGGTGATGTCCCAGAGGACGAAGGCGCCGCCCTCGATGTCCTGGAGGTAGGGGAGGTCGTGGCCGGCGATCGCCAGGTCGTTCTCCTCCTCGTAGCCGTACTCGTTGATCACCAGGAATTGGAGCTGAAGATCCGGTCGCTCGGTGTCGAGCTCGTCCTGCATCACCGCCAGGTAGCCCACCTGGTCACGGCAGTAGCTTCACGTCGAGTGGAGGAAGACCCAGCCCGACGCGCGCTCGAGGTAGTCGCGGGGCGAGACCTGGTCGCCGTAGCGGGGCGACGCCGGGTTGATGTCGGGGATCGAGAAGTCCGGGGCCGGCTCGCCGGTGGTCCCGGTGCTGCTCGTCCCCTCGGTCGCGCTCGTCACCCCGTCGTCGCCGTGGCAGGCGGCGAGCGCGAGGAGGGCGGCGAGGAGGGGTGTCCGGGACATCCAGGGTGGTCGCCTCAGAGTAGCAGCGTCGGCGGCCAGGGGCGCTATCATCGGCGCCATGTGGGGAGAGCGAAGGGGGCGTTCGCAGGGTTTGCGCGTCGGCTTGGGCGCGCTCTGCCTGGTGAGCGTCGCCCTGGTTGGCTGTAGCGGCGACGACGGCACGAGCGACACGTCGACCACCGAGCTCGACACCGACGCCCTGATCCTCGACTGCGTGTCGGCGGCGAGCGCCCTCGCGTCGGAGCTCTGGGACCAGCGCCGCGAGTGCGCGACGGTGATCCGCTTCGCCCACGACGACCTCGAGGTGCTCGGCTGGCAGGTGCTCTGCGGCGAGGCGACGGCGACCGACGAGGCGGCGGCCCGGGCGAGCGCGGCCGAGGCCGCGGGGATCGGTCCGGGGGCGGCGCTCCTGGGTCCGAGCCCGCCCACCGACGCGTACGTCTTCTACGAGGCGCCGGCGCCGACCGGCCGGGCGGCGGTGGTCAGCGTCCACAGCGGGCGGGCGCTCCTCGGGGCGAGCTTTGGCGGCAGCGGTGGCGGCGGCGCGCTCCTCACGCCCGCGACCTGGCGGGCCCCCGAGCCCCTGCGATCGCGCTGCCCCGAGTGGCTGGATCTTCCCGAGGCGCGGGTGATCGACCTGGTCGAGCCCACCGAGGGGGCGCTCGGGGAGGCGAGCGGGACGATCGATCCGGCGAGCGCAGACGCGGTCCTGAGCGCGCTCGCACGGACGGTCGCGCCGGCGGCGGTGACCGTCGCCGGGATCGGTCACGATCTCCTCCTCGTCCGCTACGCCCCCGAGCTCGACCTCGGCGGCGAGGTCGAGTGGATCGTGGCGATCCAGAGCGGACCCTTCCACTGAGGCGCGGGCCGCCGCTATCTTCCCGCCGGTGCCGAAGACCCCGCTGCGCAGCGCCGAGCCCGCGACGATCGCCCTCGCGGCGTCGATCCTCGCCGACGGCGGGGTCGTGGCGATCCCGACCGAGACGGTCTACGGGCTCGCGGCCGACGGCCTCGACCCGCGGGCGGTCGCCCGGATCTTCGCGGCCAAGGGGAGGCCGGCCGACAACCCGCTGATCCTCCACGTCGCCGGCCTCGCCGAGGCGGAGGCGATCGCCGCCGAGGTGCCGCCGCTCGCCCGCGCGCTCGCGGACGCGTTCTGGCCGGGGCCGCTGACGATCGTCCTGAAGCGGGCGGCGGTGGTCCCGGAGATCGTCAGCGCCGGCCTCGACACCGTGGCGATCCGGGTCCCTGCCCACCCGGTCGCGCTGGCGATCCTGCGGGCGCTCGGGCGGCCGCTCGCGGCCCCCTCGGCCAACCGCTCGGGGCGGCCGAGCCCGACCCGGGCCGAGCACGTGCTCGCGGATCTCGACGGGCGGATCGATCTGATCGTCGACGGCGGGCCGACGGCCCACGGGATCGAGTCGACGGTGATCGATCTCAGCCAAGGCGAGGGGGCGCCGCTCCTCCTCCGCCAGGGGGCGCTGCCGCGGGAGGCGCTCGAGGCCGCGCTCGGGCGGCCGATCGCCGAAGGGGGCGCGGAGGCGGCCGCGCGCTCGCCGGGCCTCCGCCACCGCCACTACGCGCCGCGGGCCCGGGTCGAGCTCGTGGCCCGGGAGGGGCTCGGGGCGCGGGCGGAGGCGCTCGCCGCCGCCGGGGTGCGGGTCGGCGTCCTCGCGCGCGCGCCGGCGCCCCCGCTGCCGCCGGCGATCCCGACGCTGGCCGCCGAGGGGGGGCTGGAGGGCTACGCGCGCGAGCTCTTCGCCGGCCTGCGGACCCTCGACGAGCTCGGGGTCGCGCGGATCGTCGCCGAGACGACGCCGGAGGTCGGGATCGGCCGGGCGATCATGGATCGCCTGCGGCGGGCCGCCGAGGGGTGACTTATTGGACATGATCTTGTGAGCATGTCTTGAGGGTCATGGTCCAAGGGCGCGTCAGTCAGGCCCCGCGGCGGCGGCTGTGCCCTCCGGCGGACGCCGGCGGGGATCGCAGTGGGGCGTCAGCTCGAGGGGATCGTCGGCGCCGAGGAGGTTGCCCTCGCCGTGGAGCTCGACGATCAGCGCCCGCGCGTCCGCGGGGCCCGCCACCCGATCGATCGCCTCGACGAAGAAGCGCTCGCCCTCCTGGCGGACGTGGAGCGGCACGTAGCCGGCGCCGCGGAGCCGGACCACGCCGTCGTCGCCGCGCCTCAGGCCGAGGTAGAGGAGGATCGTCGAGCGCTTGGGGAGCTCGGGCTGGTGGCTGGCGAAGTTGCCGAGCGAGTAGTGGATCAGCACCTCGCGGCCGTCCTCGGCGGTGTAGCGCTCCCAGGGCTGGAGGACGTGGGGATGGGAGCCGAGGATCGCGGTCGCGCCGGCCTCCGCCCAGCGGTGGGCGAGCTCGACCTGGGCGGGCCGCGGCGTCGCCTCGTACTCCTTCCCCCAGTGCGGCGTGACGATCACCGCGTCGATCCCCTTCTGGCCGGCGAGCTTGCGGATCATCCCCTCGAAGGCCTTGCCCTTGCAGCGGAGCACCTGGCCCTCGCTGTCGGGGCGGACGTTGAGGAGATCGGTGCAGGCGAGGAAGGCGATCGCTAAGCCGCGGCGGCGGATCACGGCGTGCCAGGGGGCGTCCGGCTCGGCGCGGGTGTGGGTGCCGGTGAACGCGAGCTTGGCGGCGGCGAGCGCCTCGATCGTCCTGTCGACGCCGATCGCCTGGCGATCGAGCGCGTGGTTGTTGGCGGTCGAGACCACGTCGAAGCCCGACTTCTTGAGATCGACGGCGACGCTCGGGTGGAAGTTGAAGCGGGGGTAGGCGGTGTAGACCACCCGATCGAAGACCTCGCCGGGATCGTCGACGAGGGCGCCGCTGCGATCGACGCCGGAGGCCATCGGCCCCTCGAGGTTGCCGTAGGTGATGTCGGCGCGGCCGAGGAGATCCTCGATCGAGCGCCAGATGTTGCGGTGGCGATCGGCGGCGGCGAAGGCCTGGATCTGGAGCTCGTGGTGGAGGAGGATGTCGCCGACCGCGGCGATCGTCACGGTCTCGCCGCCGCCCTCGTCGCAGGCGCCGGCGAAGGCGAGGTAGTCGTCGGGGAGGGGCGGGGGCGCGTCGGCGGCGTCGCCCGCCAGGGGCGCGTCGCTGGTCGGCGCGGGCTCTGGCTCGGCCGCTTCGGCGGGGGCCGGGGGCGCGGGCTCGGGCGTCGCCGTGGCGATCTCCGGCGGGGGCGCCTCGCTCTCGCCCGGCGGGTGGGCGACGCAGGCGAGCGCGGCCGCGAGCGCGCAGGCGAGGGCGAGAGAGCGAGGAGGCGCGGGCAACGTCCCCCGAGATAGCACGAAATCGTGGAGCGTCGGCGGTGCAGGGCGGGCGCGGGGTCTAGTCGGCGGCCTCGGCGAGGAGACCGGCGTCCTGAAGGAGCTCAAGCGCGAGCGGCCAGCGGGCGGCGATCAGCGCGTCGACGTCGCTCGGCCCGCGGAGGAAGAGGGCGAAGGCGCCGCGCGGCGTCGGATCGTCCGGGCCCGCGACCCAGCCGACCAGCCAGGCGTGGGGCGGGCGCCCGTCGTCGAAGGTGCAGGTGCCGGTCTTCGCGTGGATCACCCCGTCGCCGGCGGCTCGCGTCGGGATGATCCCGCGGACCATCGCGGCGCTCCGCTGCGAGACCGGGAGCTCGCCCCGGAGGAGGCGATCGACGAGGTCGAGCTCCTCGGCCGGCGCGATCGTCAGCGGGCCCTCGAGCCAGAACATGTCGATCTTGTCGCCGATCTGGCGGTCGCCGTAGCCGAGGCGATCGAGCCAGGCGCGCATCGCCGTCGGGCCGATCCGGCGGGCGAGCTCCTGGAAGTACCAGACCGCCGAGACCTCCATCGCCGCGCGGAGGTCGAGGTCGCGGTTCCAGGCGGCCCTCCACCGCTTGACGCCGTCCCAGCGGAGGACCTCGTCGGGGCCGGCGATCACCCCCTCCTCGAGGGCGATGAGGGCGTTCGGGATCTTGAAGGTTGAGCAGGGCTCGTGGCGCTCGTCGACGGCGGCGCCGCCGAATTCGAGGTCAGGGGCGCCGGGGCGGCGGACGATGAAGGCGCCGTCGACCCCGGCGGCGGCGAAGCGGGCGGCGGCGCCGGCGAGCGGGACGCGGGCGGGGGGCGCGTCGCTCGGCGGGGGCGGGGTCGCTTCGGGCGAAGCGCGGGCGCAGGCGCAGTCGCGGATGCGGGCGCGGGCGCGGGCTTGGGGGGCGCGGCGGCGCAGGCGAGCGCGAGCGCGAGGGCCGAGAGGGGGCCGAGGGCCGGGGGAGATCGCATACGCGGCCACAAACGCGCGCGGGCGCCGGTCGATTCCGGCGTCGGCGGGGGGCGCGTCCGGGCGAGCGCCCCGGCAAAAATTGGGGATTTGCTGGGGCGCCTGGCGGCCTGCCCGTACACTTGCCGGACCGCCGTGCGCTCCCCCGCCTCCAGGCCCCGCCGGGCCCGAACCTCGCGTCCGCGGGGCCCGCTGGCGCCCGCCTGGGCCGGCGCCCTGCTCGGGCTCTGCGGGCTCGGGCTCGGGCTCGGGCTCGCCGGGTGCTCCGAGCCGGTCGCCCCCAAAGAGCCGGTCACCGTCCCCGAGGTCACGCCGGCCCCGGCGGCCGAGGACGAGGGCGTGTGTCCGGCGAAGGCCGAGGCCCCCGATCCGCTGCCGGGGATCCGCCCCGAGCTCCAGGAGGTCGACTACTGGCTGCGGCGGACCACCGAGCAGGGCCTCGATCTCGACGCGCCGGTGCTCTCGCCGGCGGCGCTCGCCGAGCACAACGCGGTGATGGTCCGGGCCGACGCCGGCTCGCTGCGCCACGATCTCCTCGGGCCGGTGGATCCGGCGGCGATCCTCGAGCTCGTCAATTCCCGGCTCGCCTTTGTCCGCGGCAAGATCACCGAGGGCAAGTACCTCCGCAGCGACGGCTCGGCCCCGGGGCCGGAGGAGGTCGCGGCCCTCGATCAAGTCGCCGAGCTCCCGCCGCTCCGCCCCGAGGTGCGGGTCGCCCTCGCGCCGGTGCCGGTCTACTGCGCGCCGCGGAGCGAGGGGCTCTTCACCGCGAGCCTCGATCCCGCCTTCGATCGCAACCTCTGCTCGGTGCTCCGCCCGCAGGAGCCCCTCCAGATCCTGATGGCCTGGTCCGACGAGCTCCTCCTCGCTCGCAGCGGCTACGTGCTCGGCTGGATCCCCCGCGGCGCCGCCCTCTCGCCGGCGCTCGCCCGCGCCGATCAGGAGGCGTTCGTCCGCGGGCCGTGGATGACGGCGATCCGCGACGTCGAGCTCCGCGCGCCGGGGGGCGAGGTGATCCGCCTGCCCTTCGCCAGCCGGGCGCCGATCGATCGCGGCCACGGTCGCGGCGCGGTCCGGGTGGCGAGCGAGCGCGGGGTGATCGAGGCCGCGGCCGCCGACGCCGACGCGCTCGCGCCGACCAACCGCCCGCTCACCCGCCGCGCCTTCCTCGAGGACGCCTTCCGCTACCTCGGCCGCTCCTATGGATGGGGCGGCTACCGCGAGGGCCGCGACTGCTCGCGCTTCCTGATGGATCTCTTCGCCGACTTCGGCGTCGACCTCCCGCGGCACAGCAGCGATCAGGCGCTCGCCGGCGAGGTCATCGATCTCGCGCCGGGGCTCCCGGAGGCCGATCGGATGGCGGCGATCGACCGCGCCCACCGGCGCGGTCTCGTCCTCCTCCACTTCCCGAACCACATCATGCTCTACCTCGGGCGCGACGCCGAGGGCGTGCCGCGGGCGCTCCACTCCTTCGCCGAGTACCTGGTGCCCTGCGCGGGGCGGACCCCGGAGATGCCGGCGGGGGAGCGTGAGATCCTCTACACCGTCGACCGGATCCTCGTCTCCGACCTCGAGCTCGGGCGCGGCTCCTCGCGGACCGCGTTCATCGAGCGGATCACCCGGATCACCGTGGTCGGCGCGCGGGCTGCGAGCGAGTGACGCGGGCCCCGGCCGGGGCCGGGCCGTGCTACGTTCCGGCGGTGAACCACAGCCCCACCGAAGACGAGCTCTCCGACCGCTTCGCCGAGATCGAGGCCCAGATCGCCGACGACCCCCAGGGGGCGATGGCGGCGCTCGATGACCTCGGTGAGGCCGCCGACTCCGACGAAGGGCGCTACCTCCGGGCGGCGGCGATCTGGGCGCTCGAGGGCGCCGAGTCGGCCGAGCCGCTCCTCAAGGCGCTGATCGTCGACGACCCGAGCTACGCCGACGCCCACTACGCGCTCGGCGGGGTCTACGAGGACCTCGGCGACGAGGAGTCGATGATCCGCCACTTCCTCGCGGTCCTGGCGCTCGACGCCGCCGACGAGGATGAGGACGACGAGCTCAGCGAGGCCGAAGAGGAGCGGATCGTCGAGGCGGCCGAGGCCGCGCTCGCCGAGCTCCCCGACGATCTCCGCGGGCGCCTCGGCAACGTGGCGATCGTCGTCGAGGCGCGGCCGCACTGGGACGTGGTCGCCGACGGCTTCGACCCGCGGGCGCTCGGCCTCTTCGAGGGCGCCGATGACCTCGCCCAGCGGATGCTGGAGGTCGCGCCGATGGCCTCGCGGATCGTCCTCTTCTCGTCGAACCTGGTCGCCTCCTTCGAGGAGCCGGAGGAGCTCGAGGAGGAGGTGCGGGTGACCGTGCTCCACGAGATCGGCCACTACTTCGGGCTCGACGAGGAGGGCGTCGCCCGCCTCGGGCTCGAGTAGCGGCGCCCGCGATCGAGGCCCGAAAATGACCGCGGCCGGCTCGGCCCCCGAGGGGGACGAAGCCGGCCGCTTCGCGTTCAGGCCGCGATCACTGGGGGATGATCGCGCAGTAGCCGCCGATGCACTTGGCCTCGGCGTCGCAGCAGCTCGCGTCGAGCTCGCAGGACTCGCCGATCATCGAGCAGTTGCCGTTCGGGCCCTCGTTGCACACGGGGTTGTCGCCCATGTCGGGGTCGTAGCAGAAGCCGTCACAGCACTCGAAGCCGCCCTTGCAGGTCTCGCCCGCCTCCTTGCAGGGGCCGAGCGTCCACTCGCCGCGCATGTTGGAGTTGTTGAGCTCCTGGCCCGGGAGCCAGAAGGGCGGGTGCGAGGGGTCGACGCCCGGCTGGATGTTCGGGTCGATCGCCGAGACCCAGAGCTGCTTGCGCCGGCTGTTCGGGTTGGTGTCGGTGAGCGTGTTGCCGTACTTGCGCTCGGAGCCGATGATCAGCCAGTAGTAGCCGCCGACCGAGACCGGCAGGAAGGTCGGCTCGTAGGTCGTCTGATCCTGGCCGACCTCGATGATCCCCTTCGAGTTGGCGTTGTCGAGGCGGATCTGGTTGGTGCCGTCGAGGTCGGTGATCCAGACCTCGGCGACCGCCGCCCGGGTGCGGGCCTGGTTCGCCCGCATGTAGGCGATCCACTTCGAGTCCGGGCTGAAGGTCGGGAAGGTGACCGTCGGCAGGCCGCCGGCGGAGTCGACGATCTTCTTCGAGTTGTTGAAGGACGCGCCCTGGAGGTCGACCTCGGTGATCCAGAGGTGGGAGGCGGTGAAGTCGAGCCAGTTGCCGTTGAGGCGCTGGCCGAAGGCGACGTGGGTGGTGTCGCCGGCCCACGCCGGGTGGACGAAGTAGGCGCCCGGCACCGAGAGCTGGGCGAGGATCGCGTTCGAGTTGTAGGTCGAGAGGTGGAGCGGCCCGGTGCCGTCCGACTGCCCCCAGAGGACGTGCGAGCCGTTCGGCGAGATCGCCTGGAAGCCCGAGGCCTTCGCCGAGTAGTAGAGGATCGCGCCGTCGGCCGGGTTGATCGCCGTCCACGGGCTCCAGCCGCCCTGGGCAGCCGCCGCCAGCCGCGACCCGTCCTTCGAGACCGAGTGGCAGGCGAGGCACTGGGTGTTCCCGTCCTTCTGGATGAAGTTCTCGGGGTTGCTGGCGCCGACGTTGAGGCGGACGATGTTGCCGTTGTTGACCTCCCAGTAGTAGACCGCGCCGGTCAGGTTCGCCGGCGAGATCGTCCAGGTCTGGGTCTTGGCGAGGTAGTACTTGTTGCCGTCGTAGCGCTGGATGTCGAAGGTGAGGGGGCCGTCGGTCGACGACGTCAACTTGGTCCAGATGTCGTTCGGCATCGTCGGCCAGTTGAAGCGCGAGGGCGGCGGGACCTTGTACCAGCCCTCGAACTCGAAGAACTCGGAGACCGCGTGGATGTAGTAGATGTCGTTGGCGCCGCCGCCGTTCCACTGGACGGTCGGTCCGGTGAGGCCGCGCGGGAAGACGGTCTTGTCGTAGGGGTAGAGGAGGACCATCGACGGGTCGGGGTCGACCGCGTCGCCGAAGCCCATCTTGATCCCGGGGTCGACCGGGTCGGGCTCGCTGGTGAACTTGAGGGTGACGGTCGCGCTGGTCGACGCCTTGAGGCCGCCGCCGGCGTCGCAGCCGACCGTGCCGACGCCGCCGGCGAGGCCGGTGGCGACGAAGGAGCCGTCGACCGCGTTGATCGACGCGAGGTCGAGGCGGTCGTAGGACCAGTTGCAGCTCACCGGGACCTCGACGTTCTTGTCGGTGATGCCGACCGCGGTGAAGACCGTCGCCGGCGGGATCACGCCGTCGACCACGGTGACGATCGGATCGAGGGGATCGATCTTCACCTCGATCACCGTGCCGTCGCCGCCGTCGGTGGTCGTGTCGGTGGTGGTCATCACCCCGGTGGTGTTGCCGTCGGTGACGGTCGCCGCGGTCGTCGAGTCGGTCTCGCCGCCGGTGGTGCCGTTCGAATCGCTGTTGCCGCCGCTGCCCGAGTCCGTGTCGGTCGCGCTCGCGGAGGCGCTCGCCGTCGCGGAGGCGCTCGCGGAGGCGGAGGCGGAGGCGCTCGCCGAGGCGGAGGCGCTCGCCGAGTCGGTCGCAGTGTCAGTATCGGCTCGACCGTCGTCGCCGTTGCAGCCGGCCGCGATCAGAGCGAGAGCAGGAAACCAAGTGAGACGGATCTTCATCATTCCCCAACCAGTGCCAGTACGCACGCATCCCCACGGTACAGGGTTTCCGTGGGGAATGCGAGCGACGCGGCCGCGCGTCGCCGGTAGCGGACGCTCACGCGAGCGAGCGACGCTCATTCGTGCGCGGGCCAGGGGGCTGGTCGGCGGGCGATCGGCGTGGTCTCGACCCGACCCTGGAGCACCTGTGCGCGGGCCGGCAGCGGCAGCGGCACCTCGGCCTCGATGAAGTGGACCTGCTCGACGAGCGCGTCGCCGCGGCTGCGATCGAGGCCGTCGCGCGCCCACCGGACCGGGTCGTCGGCGCCGCTCCAGCCGCAGGCGTTGTAGCGGCCCTTGTCATCGATGACGACGGCGACGCGGACGCGGACAGTGAGGGGATCGCGGGTCGACATCGAGGTTCTCCAGGCTCGCGGGGGACGGCCGCGAGATCGTGCCACATCGAGGTTGTCCCAAGCAGATCACGGGCTCGAGTGGATTCCGCCCGCGGGGCCGGCGGCGTCGGGGCCGGCGCTCGCCGGCGCGAGGAGGCCGTGGAGCTTCGGGTAGCGGGCGAGGCGCTCGCGCGCGAGCTCAGGGGCGCGGGCGCTCTCGATCGCCTCGAGGAGGTGCGCGCGCGCGCTCGCCTCGTCGCCGAGGTCGACGTGGAGGCGCGCGAGCGCGAGCGCGAGCTGATAGCGGGTCTCCTCGTCGGTCGCGCCGGCCTCGGTGATCCGGGCGGCCGCCTCGAGATCGCGGCGGGCGCGGTCGAGCTCGCCGATGATCCGCCAGGCGCGACCGCGCGCCATCAGCAGGAACGCGACGCTCGGATCGCCGCTGGCCTCGGGGCGGAGGCCTTCGAAGCCCTCGGTGAGCGCCTGGACGGTGAAGGGATCGTCGGCGTGGTGGAAGAGGAGCGCCGACCAGGCGGCGGCGAGGAGCTCGTTCTGCGCGGGGCCGAGCTCGAGCTGGAGGAGGGGGCCGAGCTCGGGGTGTTGGCGGACGAGGCGGCGGAGGTCGGCGCGCTCCGCCGGCGGCGTCGGGTCGCGGGCGAGCGCGGCCGCGAGCGCGCGCCGGCACCCCTCGAGGTCGCTGACCCGGAGGAGCGCGAGGGCGCGCCAGAGGAGCGCCTCGCCGCGCGCGTCGTCGCCGAGCGCCGAGAGCACCGCGTCGAGATCTCCGTCGACCAGCGCGCGCGCGGCCGGCGAGCCGCCGCGGCCGGCGGCGGCGATCCGCGCCCCGCGGAGGCGGATCTGCCGGAGGGCGACGACCATCGAGGTCGTCGAGTCGTCGTCGCGGTCGCCGTTGCCGATCACGATCGAATATGGCCCTGGGGGCAGCTCGTCGGGCATCGACGCGTCGACCGCCTGGCCGCCGCGGACCCGGCAGGTCGCGGCGCGGCCGGGGACCGCGGTCACGTCGAGCTCGAGATCGAGGCGCTCGTCGATCCGGGCGAGGGGGTGATCGACGACGATCGACCCGAGGGTCTGGTCCTCGGTGACGCAGCCGACGTTGTGGCTGTAGAGCCCGCCGCCGCCGCGGGCGCTGACGGCGAAGCCGGCGATCCGCTGGTCAGCGCCGCCGCGGATCGTCACGTCGACGGTGCCGGCGAATTCGCTGTGGAGGACGCTGAGCTCGACCCGCAGCGCGAGCGGCCCGCCCTCCCACTCGATCGGCAGGCGGGCGAGGGGGCCGGGGCGGTTGCTGGCGTTGATCACCAGCGCGTCGCCGCTGGGATCGCGGCGGAGCGCGATCGGATCGAGGATCTCCCAGCGCGGATCGAGGGGGGCGTCGAAGCCGACCCGGAGCTGGCGGTGCTCGTCGGTGAGGCGCTCGAGATCGCCGGGGAGGAGGTGATCGGGGAGCGCGAGCTCGGCGTCGCCGTCGGCGCTCTTGATCGCCGCGAGGGCCTCGTCGAAGCGGCCGAGGCGGACGTAGGAGCGGGCGGCGGCGGCCCGGAGCTCGGGGCCGGCGTCGGGCGCCGCCGCGAGCTGACGGTAGAGCTCGATCGCCCTGAGGTCGTCGCCGGCGGCGGCGAAGAGCTCGGCTGCCCGGGCCTCGAGGGGGCCGCGCTCGGCGAGCGAGTCGGCGACGACGGCGGCGGTGTGGAGGCTCTCGGCCGCGGTCGCGCGCTCGCCGATCGCGGCGAGGCGCTCGGCCCGGCGCCAGCTCTCGCGGGCGCTCGCGTCGCGGATCGCCGGCGGCGGCGGCGGGGTCGGGGCGCCCGCGAAGAGGCGCGGGAGCGGCTCGTCGCCGGCGCCGAGGATCCAGAAGGAGTTGCCGTCGCTGCGGTCGTGGACGACCAGCTCGAGGTTCGGATCGTCGTCGATGTCGAGGGCGCCGATGAGCCGGAGGCCGACGATCTGGGCGGCGGCGAAGCCCTCGGCGCCCTGGCGGAGGATCACCAGCGCGCGGTCGAGGGCCTCGTCGCCCTTGCCCGCGCTGAGCGCGAGGTCGTCGAGCCCGTCGCCGTCGATGTCGCCGGCGACCAGCGTCCCCTGGAAGACCGCGGGCCCGCTCTCCTGGCCGGCGAGCGGGTCGATGTACCCCCGCCGCTCGAGCGCGCGGCCGTCGAAGGCGAAGAGGTAGACGCCCGCCGGCTCGCCGGTGTGGGGCGGCGTCGGGAAGACCCGGCGGTCGGGCCAGCGGTCGTCCTTGACCGCCGCCAGGAGGGGCTCGCCGCCGGGGCCGCGGAGGACCGCGACCGACTCGATGTTGCCGAGCTGGAGGCGATCGACGAGGCGGAGATCGCCGCCCTCGTCCTGGAAGATCCGGAGGTCGTAGGCCCACCAGGGGCCGAGCGCGGCGATCAGCTCGGGGCGGCCGTCGCGGTCGAGATCGGCGGCGATCAGGTGGTTGACGTCGGAGGCGCTGCGATCGGTGGCGAGGTCGGCGACCTCGAGGCGGGCGCTCGGCGAGAGCGGGTCGCGGGCGACGTGGAGGCCGCGGCGATAGGCGGCGAGGCCGACGTAGAGCTCGTCGGCGCCGCTCTGGTCGAGGTCGGCGGCGACCGTCGAGTAGGACCAGGCGCCGGCGGGCGCCCGCCAGAGCTCGTCGAGGGTGTCGCCGATCCGGTGGAGGTGGAGGGTGTGATCGCGGTAGGTGAAGACCCAGGGGCGGTCGGCGATGAGGTCGGCGTTGACGTGCCCCTCGGGCGCGTTTAGCTGGGCGAGGAGGCGGAGGTCGCGGTCGAGGATCGCGACCGAGCGGCGATCGGCGGTGAGGACCAGGAGCTCGCGCTCGCCGTCGCCGTCGGTGTCGGCGAGGGTGAGCTCGGCGATCCGGTAGCCGATCCGCCGGCCGGTGGTGACGGCGGCGGCCGCCGGCGCGGCGGCGCGGAGCTCCGCCGGCAGGGCGTCGCCGTGGGCCGCGAGGATCGCCGCGGCGCCCTCCGTGTCGCGGCCGGCGATCGCCCGCCGGAGATCGAGGGCGGCGGCCTCGGGCCGCTCGTCGTGATCGCCCTCGGCCAGCGCCTCGAGGAGGGTGGCGAGCGCCGACCACTCCCGCCGCTGGTAGGCGAGGGAGGCGAGCGCGACCAGGGCGTCGCCGGCGAGCGCGTCGTCGCTGGCGTTGGTGTAGGCCTGGGCGAAGGCCGCGTTGGCCGCGTCGAGGGCGCGGCCGGCGAGCGCTCGCTCGCCCCGCTCGAGCCAGGCCCGGGTCAGCGCCCGGGTGCCGCGGGTCTCCGGGGCGTCGGCGAAGGCCTGGAAGACCCGCTCGGCCTCGTCGTCGCGGCCGAGGCTGGCGAGGACCTCGATCTGATCGGCGCTCGTCCGCCAGCGGGCCTCGGCCGCGGCCTCGCGGCGCTCGCTCTGCCAGCGCTCGTAGAGGCGGGTGATCGCCAGGGGCGCGCTGATCACCAGGGCGATCGCCGCGATCGCGGCGGCGCTGAGGAGGGCGATCCGACGGCGTCGCCGGATCGGGTCGTCGGTGAGCGCGCCGAGGAGCGCCTCCATGCTCGGCCAGCGGGCGGCGGGGTCGACGTCGAGGCCGCGGAGGATCACCTTGCGGAGCGCCGGCGAGACCACCCCCCTGGGCGGCGGCCGGAGCTCGCCGCGGATCGCCGCGTTGGCGAGGTCCGCGTGGGTCTCGCCGGCGAAGGGGCGCTGGCCGAAGAAGGCCTCGTAGAGCGAGGCCGAGAACGAGTAGATGTCGGTGCGGGCGTCGGCCGGGCGGCCCATGTGCTGCTCCGGCGACATGTAGCCCGGGGTCCCGAGGATCGTCCCGGTCGCCGTCACGCCGCCGCGCTCGCCCAGCGCCTCGTGGGCCGCGGCGGCGGCGAAGTTGATCATGTGCTCGTCGCTCGCGCCGGTCGGCCTGGCGAGGCCGAAGTCGGTGACCCGGACCCGGCCGTCGTTGCCGACCATCACGTTGTCTGGCTTGAAGTCGCGGTGGACGATCCCGGCGGCGTGGGCCGCCGCGAGGCCGCGCCCGGCCTCGACGAAGACGTCGATGATCGCCTTCTGAGAGCGCGGGGCGGCGGCCAGCCAGCTCCGCAGGGTGACGCCGGCGACGAACTCCATCGCCATGAAGACCTGCCCCCGCGAGGTGCCGACGTCGTGGATCGCGACGACGTTGGGGTGGCTGAGGCGGGCGAGCGCCTGGGCCTCGCGGAGGAGGCGGGTCTGGGCGCTCGGCCGGGCGTCGCCCTCGCCGAGGACCTTGAGCGCGACCTTGCGGTCGAGGTGCTCGTCGTAGGCCGCGTAGACCAGCCCCATGCCGCCGCCTCCGAGCTCGCGGAGGAGGACGTAGCGGTCGATCCGGCCGGCGGTCGACGAGGCGCCGCCGCTCCGGGTCGGGCCGCGCTCGGCGTGCGCACCCGTCACTTCAGGGAGTATCCCGCGAATTCGTGGCCCGCGGGAGGGCGTGGGCGCGCGCTCACGCCCGGGGCGCCCCTGGGCGGAGTCTGCAGGCGGCGACGGCCCTGGCGGCCCCGGAGCGGTCGGTGCTCGGCGCGCCTCGGTGGGTCCGTCGGGGCCGCTGCCTCCCTAGCGCGCTCCGGCGGCGGCGGCCTCGTCGGCGAACCCTGACCCAAGAGACAGAAAAGCAGCGCGGGCGGCCTCGCGGAGCTCGCGGGCGCGGGGGGCGTCGCCCAGCGCGGTCGACCAGGCGAGGCGGCACTCGGCGAGGAGCGGATCGTCGGCCTCGTGGGCGCGGGCGAGGGCGTCGCAGGCTCGCTCGTAGTCGGTGAGCGCGGCCCGTCGGTCGCCGTGGGCGATCTCGAGGTCGCCCCGGAGCTTGAGGATCGCCGCGCGGTGGACGTTGTCGGCGGCGAAGCCGGCGTCGTCCTGGGCCGCGAGGGTCCGCTCGAGGACCGCGGCCGCCCGCGGGAGGTCGCCCTGGTCGAGGAGGGCCTCGACCAGGCGGAAGGACTGGCGCCCGAGGAGCGCCGCGGCGTAGCTCCCCTGGGCGGCGTAGATCGCGTTCGCCCGCTCGAGCTCGGCGATCCCCTCGGCCGGGAGGCCCGCGCGGAGGAGCGCGCTCCCGAGCCACCAGCGGGCGTGGCCGACGTCCTCGTGGTCGGCGGCGAGGCGCTCGAGGGCGAGGGCGAGCGCCTGGCGGGCGTCGGCCAGCCCGGCCTCGACCTCGCCGACGCCGATCCGCGCGAGGGCGCGGAGGTCGAGCGCGAAGGTCCGGAGCTGGGCGTCGGGGAACTCCGCCTCGGCGAGGGCGAGGGCCGCGGACGCGAGCTCGAGGGCGAGGGCATGCTCGCGTCGATCGAGGTGGAGGAGCGCGAGCCATGCCTGGTGGGTCGCCCGGAGGTGGGTCGCGCTCGGGTCGAGGCGCCCGAGGCTGGCGTCGAGGATCGCGATCGCCTCGCTCGCGTGGCCGAACTCGTTGAGGCACATCACCAGGACGACCGTGAGATAGGCGACCCGCGGGTGGTCGGCGCCGAGGAGCTCGGTCGCCTGGGCGAGGGCGGAGCGGAGCTCGCTGGCGGCGGCGACCGGGCGACCGCCCGTATAGAGGAGCATCGCCAGGTTCGCGCGGGTCGAGATCGTCTCGATCGGCGTCGCCTCCGGGAGCTCGGCGAGGGCCGCGAGCGCCTGATAGTAGGCGCGCTCGGCCGCCGACGCGTCGCCGGCCCGGTAGAGCGCGGCGCCGTAGTTGTTGAGGAAGAGCCAGCGGGGGAGCGGGCGATCGCCGAGGCGGGCGACGAAGGCCCCCGCGAGGTCGGCGTCGTGGAGGCCGAGCGCGCTGAGCCCGAGGGGCTCGGCGAGGATCCACATCCGGCGGGCGAGCGCCTCGGCGGCGACCTCGTCCTGACCGGCGCGGACGGCCGCGGCGATCGCCAGCGAGAGCGACTCGCGGGCGAGCTCGGGGCGGTGGGCCTCGAGCTGGGCGGCGCCCATCCGGAGGTGGGCCTCGGCCTCGAGGGGCTCGTAGCCGAGGACAGCGCCGCGATCGATCACCCGGCTCGCCCGCTCCATCGCCTCGTCGTAGGCGCCGACGTCGACCAACGACGCGACCCCGGCGAGGACCTCGCGGAGCGCCTGGACCTCGCGGCCGACCGCCGGATCCGCGGGCGGGGCGACGGCGGCCGTGAGCGCGTCGACGTCGGCGCAGCCGGCGAGCGAGGGGAGGCTGGCGACCGCCCAGGCGGCCCCCTCGACGATCGACGCGTCCGCCCCCTCGAAGGCGGTGAGGAGGGCGTCGAGGCCGGCGAGGCGGCGATCGAGGCAGGCGGTGCGGAGGTCGAAGAGGCGATCGGAGTGCTGGCCGCTGCGGTGGCGCTCGCAGGCATCGACCCGCATCGCCGCCCACTCGTCGGCGTAGGCGTCGAGGCGCGGGAGGACGCGGGCCGCCGTGTCCTCGGCGAGGCGCTTGCCGGAGGCGAGGAAGGCCTGCTGGACCCGGGCGCCCCGCTCCGGCGACCAGACCTCGGTGAGGTCGCCGGCCGTGGCCGCGCAGTCCTCGATCGGCTCGGCGCGGAGCTCGGCGAGGGCGAAGCCGCCGACGCCGGTGACCAGCGCGAGCCCGAGGCCGGCGAGGACGCGCCGCCGCTGACGGGTCGGGTCGCGCGAGAGCGCGTCGACGAGCGCCGCCATCGACGGCCAGCGGCGCTCGGGCTTGGCGTCGAGCCCCCGGAGGACGATGCGGTGGAGCCAGCCGGGGACCCGGCTCCCCGGCGGCGGCGATCGGATCGCCCCCTGGCCGATGTTGGCGAGGAGGGCGTCGAGGGTCTCGCCCTCGAAGGGGAGCTGGCCGTAGAGCCCCTCGTAGAGCGCGACCGCGAAGCTGAATTGATCGCTGCGGGTGTCGGCCTCGTGGCCGGCGAAGAGCTCGGGGGCCATGTAGGCCGGGGTCCCGACCAGCGCGCCGGCGTGGGTGAGCTTGAGGGAGAGGACCGACGAGCCCGAGTCCTTGCGCCGGAGCTCGGCGGTCGCCGCCTCGATCGTCGTCGCCTCCGCCGCCTCCGCGCGCGCGAGGCCGAAGTCGAGGACCTTCACCACGCCGTCGTCGCCGCGGATGATGTTGTGGGGCTTGAGGTCGCGGTGGATGAGGCCGGCCGCGTGGGCGGCGCAGAGGCCCCGGCCGGCCTGGAGGAAGATCTCGACGACCTCTTGCCAGGGGCGGACGACCTCGCAGCAGTAGTGATCGAGGCTCTCGCCGCGGACGAACTCCATGGCGATGAAGATCCGCCCGGCGTCCTCGCCGACCTCGTGGACGGTGACCACGTTCGGGTGGGAGAGGCGGGCCATCGCCTGGGCCTCGCGCTTGAAGCGGATCCTCGCGGCGTCGCTCTCGAGCTCCTCGGAGAGGAGGAGCTTGATCGCGACCTTGCGATCGAGCTCGTCGTCGAAGGCCGAGTAGACGATCCCCATCCCGCCGTGGCCGAGGGTGTCGAGGACGTCGTAGCGGCCGATCTTCAGGCGCTCTTGGCGGTCGAAGAGGCGCCCGAAGACTCGATTCTTGATCCGCCGCTCGACGAAGGAGTCGGCCCGGGGCGCGACGATCTCCTCCGACTGCGCGACTGTGTCGCGGAGGCCGAGGCCCTCGCCGACCTGGGTCGAGGCGGCGTCCGGCGTCGACGGGTGGGGCCCGACGGCGGGCTCGTCGAGCGCGGCGGCGTCGTCCTCCGGCGGCGCAGCGTCGCCGCTCGAGGGGCTCTTCGGGGCCTCGGACCCGCGGGCGATCGTCTCTCGCATCTCGGGCCCCATCCGACGCCAAGGATAGCGCACGCGCCCGCGCGGACGGGCGCTCTCTCTCCCGCGCGCGGCCGTCCGGGAGGCGGGGGCTAGATCGCCGTGAGGGAGTAGAAGCGGAGGCTCTGCGGGTTCGGATCGACGAAGCCGGCGCAGGCGGGCGGCTGCCAGTTGTAGGCGTTGGTGCCGTCGAGGTTGCGCTTGACCGGGCAGATGACGTCGCTGGCGTCGAGGGTGTCGACCCGCGGGGTGTCGACGCAGAGGACGCCGTTCTCGTCCCACATCGCCTCGAGGACGAGCTCGTGGGCCTGGGCGTAGGCGGTGACCTGGGCGAGGCTCTGGCCCTCCTGACCGGGCGAGAAGTTGTCGCGCATCACCAGCGAGTTGCCGGGGAAGGTGTAGGGGTAGCCGTCGGCGCAGTAGTCGGCGCGGATCACCCGGTTCGCCAGCCGGAAGGTCTCGGGGGCGCCGTGCGGGAGGTAGCCGAAGGTCGAGCTCTTCCCCGGGGCGCCGGCGGTGCAGGCCATGTGAAAGATGTCCGGCGGCTCGACGACCGCGCCGGTGATCGCGTCGACGCTGATGTTGCCGTAGACCCGGGCGAAGCGATCGCCGAGGGTGGAGACCTCGCAGATCGGGCCGATGAGCCCGTCGTTCGCCGGGTTGAGCTTGGTCAGCTCGAAGAGGTTGCCGCCGGCGACGTCGAGGTTGTGGTCGGTGACCCGGAGCTTGGTCTGGTAGGTCGTCGAGCCCGCGTACTTGACGTTGAAGAGGAGCTCGAGGCCGACGATGTCGGCGCCGGCGAAGCTCCTCGTCGGGGCGCCGAGGGGCGGGAAGACGGTCACCTCGAGGTTCTCGGCCGACGTGATCTCGACCCGCGTCGTGAAGGGGCTGGGGTTGCTCGCGGGGTTGGTCGTGATCTTGCCGAGCTGGGGGTCGACGAAGGTCACGTTCTTGAGCTTGACCTCGAAGCCGTAGGCGTTGGTCCGCCAGGCGCCCGTGCGATCGAACTCGTAGATGTCGCGGGCGCCGGCGCTCACCCAGTTGCTGGTGTTGAAGGTGATGCCGCCGACGCCGCTGCCGACGCGGAGCGCGACCGCGCCCTCGCCCTGGGCGCCTGCCTCGTCGCAGCCGCTCGACCCGAGGGCGGCGACGCTCAGGGCGGTGAGGGCGAGGAGGGTGCGGGAGGTCTGGCGGAAGGCGTTCAGCATGGCTCGGTCTCCTGGGCGAGGGGGTTGGCGACCGCCCTCGCTACGGGAATCACGACCTTGGCCGGATCTCTTCACCAGCTCGAGGAAAAACTGAGAAAAAAATCGGAGCGCGGGGGCGCTCCGGATCAGGACGCGTCGATCTCGGCGCGGATCTGGCGGGCCCAGGTGTCGAGGCCGATGACGGTCGACTCGGCGAGGACCGGATCGCCGGCGATCTCGCGGACCAACGTCGTTAGCCGCTCCTTGCCCCGCCGCAGCTTGGTGTAGACGGTCGCCGCCGGGACCCCGAGGAGGTCTGCGATCTCGGGTCCGCGGAGCCCCTCGAAGAAGTTGAGCTCGAGGACGATCTGCTGGTCGAGGTTGAGGCGGCGGAGGGCGCGGACCAGGAGCTTGCCCTCCTGGGCGCGGGCGATCATCGACACCGGCGAGCGCGGGATCGCGCTGGCGACGCAGATGTCCTCGAAGTCGCCGAGCTCGCGCCGCCGCTTCGCCTGCTTGCGGAAGTAGCCGCGGAGCTTGTTCATCGCCACCGCGAAGACGTAGGAGCGGAACGATCCCTCGTCGGCGATCCGATCGCGGCCGGCGGTGCAGCCGAGGAATGTCTCGGAGACCAGGTCGGCGGCGTCGTCGGGGTTGCGGACCTTGTTGAGGAAGAAGCGGGTGAGGAGCCCGAAGTAGCGGCCGGCGAGGCGCTCGCCCGCGCCCCGGTCGCCCTCGCGCCAGGCGAAGAGGAGCTCCCAGTCGTCGTTGGCGTCGTCCATCAGCGCTCCCCCGGGGGCGACCACGATGTCGGCGCGCGCGGCGTGGGCGTCGGTGGCACGCCGGGAGTCTATCAGGCAAGCGCCCGCGTCGTCGCGGCAGCGGGCGCTCTCGCCCGGCGCTCACGGCGTTCTCCGGGGGCAGCGAGGGTGGTAGACCTGGGGGCCGCGATGGCTGACGAGCGTGAGGAGGGAGGGGCGCCGCGGGGCGAGCCCGGGGCCGCGGCCCGGCCGGAGACCCCGCGCTATGGGCTCTCCTACGACGCCTCCGAGGAGCGGGCCCGGGGGATCATCCGGCGGATCCGCGCCCGCGGCGGGGTCGCGATCGACGACGGGATCCAGGAGCGCCTGGCGCGGCTGGTCGGGCTCCTCGACGATCTCCGCGGCCCCGGCGATCGGGCGCTCCTCTTCGATCAGGCCGAGCTCGCGCTCCGCCAGCTCGACGACGAGCCGGCGAACCTCGTCCTCTTCGATCGCCTCCTCGACGATCTCCGCGAGCGGGTGGGGAGCCCGCGGCATGCCCGTCGGCGGCGCCTCCTCCTCTCGGTGTCGCCGCACATCGTCGTCGCCGGCGGGGCGATGGTGGCGATGGCGATCTCGTTCTTCGTCACCTACGGGCTCATGCCGGTGCTCGATCGCCCGGACACCGCAACCCTCCAGGTGGTCACCGAGGCCGGCTTCATCGGCGCGCTGACCAGCCTGATGCTCCGCTTCCACCACCTCCGCGGCCACGGCGTGATCGGCCCCCGCGACGCCTTCTTCGAGGGGCTCTTCCGCCCCTTCATCGGCCTCTTCTTCGCGTGGATGACCTACTACCTCCTGGACGCCGGCCTCCTGCCGATCCGGCCGATCGAGGGGGTCTCGAGCGTCCACCTCTACGCCGGCATCGCCTTCGTCACCGGCTTCTCCGAGCGCCTCGCGACCTCCTTCGTCGACGTGATCGAGCAGGCCGCGAAGAGGACCCAGCGTGGCGACTAGCGCCCTCGCGCCGGCGGCCGCCGGGACCTCCTTCGACGAGTACCGCCGCCTCCTGACGGTCCGCTTCACCGCGATGATCGCGTGGTTCCTGCTGATCATCACGCCGCTCCTCTGGCCGACCGACAAGCTCTTCTTCGGCGACGACGCCGGGATGCTCGCCTTCTTCGACTACTGGCGGCCGCGGATCATCGCCCTCACGGTGCTGACGATCGTCGGCCTCCGGCTGGTGGAGCGCCTGCGGCGGCGGCCGGCGATCGTCGCGACGGTGATGCTGACGGCCGGGGCGGCGCTCTGCGGGGCGGCGGTCGGCGGCCTCGGCGAGCGCGGCGAGGTCTACTACGCCTACGGCTTCCTCCTCTCGCTGGCGACGATCCCCTTGATCGTCTCGCCGCCGGCGCGGCTGGCGATCAACCTGATCGTCCCGCTCGCCTTCACGATCCCCTACTACCTGACCCACCCGGCCTACTTCGAGGGCGCGGCGCCCTTCGCCTACTCGACGATGATCTTCCAGGTCTTCGCGATGGCCGCGAGCGTGCTGGTCGGCCACGTCCTCTTCGCGCTGATCCGCGACAACTTCAACCAGCGGCAGATCCTCGGCCGTCAGGCCCGCGAGCTCGCCGACGCCCGCGAGAAGTCGGAGCGCCTCCTCCTCAACATCCTGCCGCAGACGGTCGCCAGCCAGCTCAAGGACGGGGCGCTGGTGATCGCCGACGCCTACGACGACGTCAGCGTCCTCTTCGTCGACATCTGCGGGTTCACCGGGCTCTCCGAGGGGGCCGAGCCCGGCGAGGTCGTCGCGCTCCTCAACCTGGTCTTCTCGGCCTACGACGGCCTGGTCGAGCGCTACGGCGTCGAGAAGATCAAGACGATCGGCGACGCCTACATGGTCGCCGCCGGCCTCCCGCGGAAGCGCCCCGATCACGCCGAGGCGATCGCCGGCCTCGCGCTCGAGATGCGCGACGTCGCCGCGACCTTCGTCGATCCGAGCGGCGCGCCGCTGCGGGTGCGGATCGGCGCGAGCTGCGGGCCGGTGGTCGCCGGGGTGATCGGCCGCAAGAAGTTCATCTACGACCTCTGGGGCGACACCGTGAACACCGCGAGCCGGATGGAGTCGCACGGCGAGCCGGGGTCGATCCAGATCACCCGCGAGCTCGCCGAGCGCCTCGGCGATCGCTTCGTCTGCGAGGAGCGGGGCGAGGTGGCGATCAAGGGCAAGGGGCGGATGATCACCTGGTGGCTCCGGGGCCGGCGCGGGGGCGCGGCCGAGGGCCCGGGCGAGGGCGCCGCGACGGCGCGCGCGGCCTCAGGGTAGGAGCATGTCCCAAAAGTCACATTGATCGGTGCGGACGCCGTCGACCGCCGAGGGCGGCGCGTCGAGGATCGCCGCGTTGTCCTTGGCGGCGTCGAAGGCCGCCCAGGTGAGGCCGGGGCCGGCCGGGTCGCCGTCGGCGGCGAAGCGCGCCCAGGCGCCGCCCATCAGCGCGGCCATCGCCAGGTCGTCGGCGTTCGGCTGGTACTCGAAGTTGCCGTCGAGGACCGCCTCCCAGTTGCGGAAGATGTAGATCAGGTCGAGGCCGTGGAAGGCGAGCGGGGTGTCGTTCGGCAGGGTGGTGTAGCCGTCGTAGGTGAAGTGGTAGCGGAAGACCGGCGCGGCCGCCTTGGCGACCGCCGCCCGGGCGCTGCGGCGGGCCTGGCAGACGAACTTCACGTCGGAGGAGAGGGCGATGTAGGTCATGGTCGCGTCGCCGCCGTAGTCGGCGACCGGGTAGGCGGCGAGGACCATCGCCGCGTAGGGGCCGAAGGTCGCGCTGACCAGCGCCATGTACTGGGCCTCGGTGAGCGGCGGCACCGACTTGCCGGTCTCGGCCGAGGTCGCGCCGATCATCAGCGGGACCGCGTTGTGCTCGCCGGCCTCCATCGACGCCAGGGTGGTGTCCGGGAGGACGACGCCGTCGACGTGGGGGCCCCAGCTCGGCTCGAGGCCGGCGACGTTGGGGTAGCCGTCGGGGGCGGTCTTGATGATCGCGTCGGCCGCGAGCCCGCGGAGGCAGGCCGGGACGTCCGGGTCGCCGGCGCAGCCGAGGTTTTGGATCAGCGGGTCGCTCATCGTCGAGGTCAGGCGGGCGAGGGTCGGCTGGGTGCAGGCGCCCGACTGGACGATCGCCCGCTGGAAGAGGCCGGCGGCCGGCGGGGCGCCGACCAGCGCGCAGGTGTTGACCGCCCCGGCCGACTGCCCGAAGACGGTCACGGTCTTGGGGTCGCCGCCGAAGCCGGCGATGTTGCCCTGCACCCAGGCGAGCGCGGCGATCTGATCGAGGAGGCCGTAGTTGCCGGAGACCCCGTCGGCGGACTCCTCGGCGAGCTGGGGGTGGGTGAGCCAGCCGAGCGCGCCGAGGCGGTAGTTGAGGGTGACGACGACGACGTCCTGATCCTCGGCGAGGCGGGCCCCGTCGTAGATCTCGTAGGAGCTCGCGCCGACCGCGTTGCCGCCGCCGTGGATGAACACAAGGACAGGTCGATCGCCGGCGCCGGTCGACGGGGTCCAGACGTTGAGGGTGAGGCAGTCCTCGTCGCCGACGACGCCGACGAGGTTGCCGAGGAGGTCCTTCTCGAGCTGGACGCAGGCCGACCCGAACTCGATCGCGGGGGTGACCCCGGGGGCGCAGGCGCGGGGCTCGGGGGGCCGCAGGCGGCGATCGCCGGTCGGCGGCTCGGCGTAGGCGATCCCGCGGAAGGCGACGACGCCGCTCGCCAGGAGCTCGCCCTCGAGGGCGCCGCCGCTGGTCTGGACGATCGTCGGCCCGGGGGTGACCCCGTCGCCGCAGGCCGGCGATCCGGTGGTCTCGCCGCCGCTGCTGCCGGTCGAGCCGCTCGCGCTCGCGCTCGCGCTCGCGCTCGCGTCGGAGCTGCTCGTGTCGCTCGCGCTGCCGGTCGTCGCGGTCGAGGTCGCGCCGCCGCTGCTGCCGGCCGCGCTGGTCTCGTCGGCGGTCGCGCCCGTGGTCGCCGAGCCCTGGGTGCCGTCGTCGCCGCAGGCGAGGGCGAGGGCGAGGGCGAGGAGGGGGAGCGAGGCCAGAGGGCGACGAGGCGGGCGCATGGGCGGGCATTCTAGCCCGTCGACGGCGCCCCGTCCGGCGGCCGCCGAGCCGTGCAGGCGCCTGCGCGGCGACGCGCGAGGGTCCCCAACGGGCGCCCCCACGCGTTACCCTGGCGGCCCCCCTGGAGCGCCCGATGTCCCGCAAGGATCGCCTCACCGTCGCCTTCCTCGTCTTCGTCGTCTGCGTCGCGTTCTCGCTCGAGCTCTACTGGTGGATCCACCGGGGCGAGCTGGTCGAGCGGGCGGCGACCGAGTGGATGGCCTGGCTCTTCAAGGTCTACGGCGACGCCGACCGGGCCTACTTCGATCACGTCGCGCCGATGAGCGTCGGCCAGGAGGCGATCAACATCTTCGTCAGCCAGCTCCTCAACCTCTGGCTCATCGTCGCGATCGTCGCCCGCCGCCGCTACCGCCACATCCTCCAGCTCGGCCTCAGCGCCTACCTCAGCTACTCGGTGGTCCTCTACTTCGCGGCCGCCCACTTCAGCGACTACCCCGACATGCGCTACCGCTCGGCCTGGACCTTCGGGCTCTTCTACGGCGCGAACCTCCCCTGGCTCCTCGGCTACGGCTACCTCACCTGGGACGCGATCCGGGCGCTCCGCCTCCGCCTCAAGTGGACCCCCGAGGTCGGGCACTGAGCGGCCGCGCGGCCGCGCCGAAGGCGACGCGGAGGCGCGCGCTGCCGGGGCCGCCCTTGCAGTCGGAGGGGAGCCCGGGCTCGACCAGGAGGCGGGCGCAGGGGACCAGCGGCGCGGCCCCGGGCGAGGGGACGGCGCGGAGGTCGACGACCCGGTTGGTCCGGACGATCCGAAGGGCGAGCTCGACCTCGCCGCCCGCGACCCGGTCGACCTGTCCTTGAAAGCAGGCGATCGCGGCGTCGCGGCGGCGGGCGAGCGCGCGGGCGAGGAGGCGGCGATCGGCGCTGCTCTCGAGGATCTCGATCGAGAGGGGAGGCGGCGGCGGGGCGGCGTCGGGGCGGACGGGGAGGGGGCGATCGAGGGTCCGGAGCGGGGCCGAATCGACCGTCTGCGGGCGCTCCGGGGCCGCGCAGCCGGGCGGCGCGAGGACGACGAGGGCGAGGGCGAGGGCGAGGGCGAGGGCAGGGGGCCGCACCCTCGTCCTGACCACCGGCGGCGCCGGGTGTTCCCGGCGCGCGCGTGCCCGTACCATGGGCGTCATGCTCCGTCTCCGCTCGCCCCTGGCGCCCCTCGTCGCCGCCCTGCTCCTCCTCGCCTGCAAGCCGGGCCCGGCCGAGCCGGCGGCGCCTCCGGCCGAGGCCGCGACTGCGTCGAAGGTTGCCGACGAGGGCGAGGCCGCGCCGGCCCCGGTCGACGCCTCGGCCTACGCGGCGATCGTCGACGCCAGCGATCGCAGCGATGACGACCGCGCCCTCGATCCCCAGCGCAAGCCCGCCGAGCTCCTCGCCTTCCTCGGCGTCCGCCCGGGGATGAAGGTCGCCGAGCTGATGTCGGGCTTCGGCTACACCGCCGAGCTCCTCGCGCGGGCGGTCGGCCCCGAGGGGGTGGTCTACGGCCAGAACAACCGCTTCGTCCTCGAGCGCTTCGCCGAGGCCGGGTGGAGCGAGCGCCTCACCCGGCCGGCGATGAAGAACGTGGTCCGGGTCGACCGCGAGCTCGACGATCCGCTGCCGCCCGAGGCCCGCGAGCTCGACGCGGTCGTGATGGTCCTCTTCTACCACGACACCGTGTGGATGGAGACCGACCGCGCGCGGATGAACCGGGCGATCCTCGCGGCGCTCCGGCCCGGGGGCGTCTATGTGATCATCGATCACAGCGGTCGGCCGGGGACCGGCGTGAGCGAGGCCGAGACCCTCCACCGGATCGACGAGGCGGTGGTCCGCGCGGAGATCGAGGCCGCGGGCTTCACCTTCGACGGCGAGGCCGACTTCCTCCGCAACCCCGAGGACGCGCGCGACTGGAACGCGTCGCCGCGGGCGGCCGCCGAGAAGGGGCTGCGGGGCGAGAGCGATCGCTTCGTCTTCGCCTTCCGCAAGCCCGCGTGAGCGACCGGCCGAGCCGCCGTCGCGCCCGACGCGCACGCGTGGACGCTGCGCTGGCGGGGCGTGTCTGCTTGATCCACTCGCGGGGCCCGCGTTTGCGGGGACTCATGTTGTGTCCCTTCGGACATGTTCGATGAGCGTCGTCGATCGTGACAGCGGCTGCGGCGGCGGTGTATCGTCGAGGTGCGCGCGATGCCACGCCGACGCCACCCAGGGCCGCCGAAGCACGGCCCGCCGCCGCCCCCGCATGAGGCTCCCGATCACCACGGGCCGCGTCCTCACGGGCCGCATCACCACGGCCCGCATCACCACCACCATCACGCCGCCTACTCGACGGTCGACGCGTTCATCGATCCCGCGGCGATCGATCGCCTCCTGGAGCCCTGGGTGCCGGCGGCGGCCGATCGCGCCTTCGTCGTCCGCTGCATGACCGAGGAGGGGCCGATCCACCACCGCGGCGCGAGCTTCGTCCTCCTCTCGCTCCTCGGGCGGGCGCTGGCGGCCGCCGGCGGGCCGCCCGACCCCGACGCGGAGCCGCCCGGCGAGCGCGCGCCGGTTCCCCTGCGCCTCCCGCCCCACCTCGCGGAGCACTCCCGCGGCGACCCCAACTACCCGCTCGGGATCCCGCTGGCGCCGCTCCGCGAGCTCGCGGCGGGCGATCCTGCGGCGAGCGCGGCGATGGCGGACTGCCTGGCCGATGGGCCATCTCACCACGCGCTCGCCAACGCGGCGATGGTCTGCCTCCTCGACGCCCTCCTCCGCCGCCTCGGCGCGGCCGCTGGCCGATGAGCGCGCTCCCGCCGGCCCTCGGTCAGGCCTTTCGGATCGCCGCCGCCGAGCTCGGGATGGCCGCGGCCGCCCGCCTCTTCGTCGACGAGGTGGCGGCGGGCGGCGGCGCCGAGGCGATCGCCGCGCTCCGCGATCGCCTCGGCCGCGAGTACCCGGTCCTCGACCTCGCGGCCGCCCGCTGGCTCGCCGGCGAGGCGCCGCCGGCCATCGACCCGGGGCCGGTGATCGCCGCGCTCGCCGGGATCGAGCGCCTGGTGGCCGTCGGCCTCGAGGTCCACCACCTCGACGCCCTCCTCCCGCGGGTGCCGGCGATCGAGGTCGGCCTGGTCACCGAGGGGCGCGCGCTCTCGCCGGAGTGGCGCCGGGTCCTCGCCAACTACGACGGCCAGGTCGAGGCCGTCGGCCTCTCCGACTTCCAGCTCTGGGCGGGCCCGCGGGCCGCGCTCCTCACCTTCGTCTACGGCGGCGACAGCCACGTCGTCCACGTCAGCGGCCAGTGGCTGCGGGTCTCCGGCCCCGACGTCCGCCTGATCTTCCGCTCGCTGATCGGCTGGGACGTCGTCGGCGGCGCCCTCCACGTCTACCCCCGCTGGTTCGCCGAGGTCGCGCGCTCCAGCTTCACCGAGGTGATCGGCTGAGGCGATGAGCGATGCCCAGATCGTCCTCTCGGCGATCCTCGTGATCACCCTCCTCGCCCAGGCCTTCGCGCCGGCGCTGCGGGTGCTCATCGTCACCGCCGGGGCCGGCCTCGCCTGCCTCGCCGCGACCGCGCTCGGGGTCGCCGACACCGGGGCGATCCTCGCCGCGGTCCCCTGGGACGTCCTGGTGATCCTGGTGACCCTCGGGCTCTTGTCGCAGATCTTCGCGGAGTCGCGGCTCTTCGACCGCCTCGCGGTCTCGGCGACCCGGGTGAGCGGCGCCGATCCGGCCCGCCTCACGCTGGTCTTCGCGGTAGCGATGTACCTGGCGAGCGGCGTCGTCAACAACCTGACCGCGCTGGTGCTGGTGCTGCCGGTGATCCACGTCCTCCTCGGCCTCGGCGGGATGAGCCAGCGCTACGTCTCGTGGACCCTCGGGGTGCTCCTGGTCGCCTGCAACCTCGGCGGCGCGGCGACGCCGATCGGCGACTTCCCGGCGATCCTCCTCCTCGGCCGCGGCAACATGGGCTTCGGCGAGTACCTGGTCCGGGCGGCGCCGACGACGATGATCGCCCTGGTGATCCTCCTGGTGCTGGTCCACCTGGTCGTTCGGCCAGCCCGCGGGATCCCCAGCGATCCGCTCTCGACCCGGCTCACGCGGGCGGTGATGGAGGCGCTCCACCGCCGGGTCTCGCTCCGCCGCCGCCTCTTCCTGCCGGCCGCGATCGCCCTCGGGGCGATGGTCGTCGCCTGGCTCGCGCTCCCGCAGCGCTGGGGGATCGGCCCCGAGCTGGTCTGCTGGATCGGGGCCGGCGGCGCGCTCCTGGCCTGCGGTCGCCGCGGCGAGGGGCTCGCGCGGCGGGGGATCGACGCCGAGGCGGTGCTCTTCCTCCTCTCGCTCTTCGTGATGGTCGGCGCGGTCTCGCGCACCGGCCTCTTCGCCGACGTCGCCCACGCGCTCACCGAGCTCCCGGTCTCGCCCGGCCTCCAGCTCGTGATCTTCCTGGTCCTCGGGGGCGTCCTCACCGGCCTCTTCTCGGCCGGCCCGAGCATGGCCGCGCTCCTCGAGGTCGCCGAGTCGCTGGCCCGCGATCTCCCCGGCGAGGCGGTCTACGTCGGCCTGGCGATGGCCGTCTGCGCGGGCTCGTCGCTCTTCCTGACGGCCGCGACCGCGGGGCCGCTCGCCCAGGCGCTGACCGAGCGGGCCGAGCTCCGCGACGCCGAGGGGAACCAGCTCCGCTTCGGCTTCTTCGACTTCCTCCCGGTCGGCCTGCTCTCGTTCGCGCTGATCCTCGCGGTCGGGATCGCCTACGCGCTCTGGTCGCTGGGACGGGCGTGAGCGTGATCGGCTAGGCTGACCGGGATGAACGCCCAGCCGCCCGCGCCCGCGGCCCCCGAGGGGGCGAAGCCGGGCCTCCTCGCCCTCCTCTTCGGGACCCGCGCGCGGGTCGACCGGCCGACCTACCTCCGGGTCGGCGTCGTCCTCACGCTCGTCAAGTACGCGATCGACTTCGGCCTGATCTACGGGACCACCGGCCACCTCTGGATGCCCCACGAGTACCTGAGCCCGGCGGTCTCGACCCGATCGTCGATCCTCGGCGGCGGCAACGAGTGGGCGCTCGCGCTGATGATCGTCCTGACGCTCCCCTTCCTCTGGGTCGGCCTCTCGATGACGTTGCGGCGGGCGGTCGACGCCGGCGTCTCCGCGACGGTCGCGCTCCTCTTCCTGGTCCCGGGCGTCAACTACATCCTGATGGGCTTCCTGGCGATGATGCCGAGCGCGCCGCCGAAGGAGCAGGCGGTCGCCGGCGTCGATCTCCACCCCCGCGGCAAGATCATCGCCGCTCTCTACGGGGTCCTCGCCGGCCTCGGGCTCGGCCTCGGCGTCACCCTCTTCTCGACCCTGGTGCTGCGTCAGTACGGCGAGGTCCTCTTCCTGGTCACCCCCGGGCTGATCGGCGCCTTCGCCGGGTGGTTCTTCAACCAGGACGAGGATCGCGGGCTGCGGGCGACCCTCGGGGTGTCGATGCTCGCGGTCTCGATCGTCGGCATGGCGATGCTCCTCTTCGCGATCGAGGGGGTGATCTGCCTGGTGATGGCGATGCCGCTGGCGCTCGGCCTCGGGCTCATCGGCGGGGCGCTCGGCCGCCAGATGGCCCGCTTCACCCGGGTCGCGGCCGGCCACCTCCTGGTCATCTTCGCCCTCACGCCGCTCCTCGGCGCGGTCGAGGCCGCCCTGCCGGCGCCGCTGGTCGAGCGCGAGGTCGCGACCAGCGTGGTGATCGACGCGCCGCCCGCGGCGGTCTGGCCCAACGTCGTCGGCTTCGCCGAGCTCGACGCGCCGCCCTCGCTGATCTACTCGGTCGGCGTCGCCTACCCGCTGCGGGCGCGGATCGAGGGCGAGGGGGTCGGCGCGGTCCGCCACTGCGAGTTCACGACCGGCGCCTTCGTCGAGCCGATCACCGCCTGGGAGCCCCACCGCCGCCTCGCCTTCGACGTGATCGAGCAGCCGGCGCCGATGTTCGAGTGGAGCCCCTACCGCCACGTCCACCCGCCGCACCTCGACGGCTACCTCCGCTCGCGCCGCGGCGAGTTCCGCCTCATCGACCTCGGCGACGGCCGCACGCGCCTCGAGGGGAGCACCTGGTACACCCTCGATCTCGCGCCCTCGGCCTACTGGGCGCTCGAGTCGGACGCGCTGATCCATGGGATCCACGGGCGGGTGCTCGCCCACATCAAGCGCCTCAGCGAGGGCGGCCACGTGTCGGTGCCGGCGGCGCTCGACGATCGGCCGCTCGGCGGCTGAGCGGTGTGCGAAAAGCGCGCCATTCCCCCGCGGAGGGCTTCCTGGCGGGCGCCTGCCCGTGCGAGAGTCGGTCGGTGACCGGCCGCCGCTCTCGCCTCGCCACCTGGTACGAAGAACATGTCCTCGCGGGCATCATCGACGGGGCGATGGGCGGGGTCGAGGGGATCCGCGCCGGGCTCCTCCCGCAGGCGGCCGGTCGAGTCTGCGAGATCGGCTTCGGCACCGGCGCCAACCTCCCGCACTACGGCGACGAGGTGAGCTCCCTGGTCGCGGTCGAGCCGAGCGAGGGGCTCGCCCGGGTCGCTCGCCGGCGCCTCGAGGCCTGGGGGCGGCCCTTCGAGCTGATCGAGATGTCGGGGTCGCGGCGCCTGCCGATCGACGACGCGAGCGTCGACGTCGCGGTCCTCACCTTCGTCCTCTGCTCGGTCAAGCGGATCCCCGAGCTCCTCGCCGAGGTCCGGCGGATCCTCCGGCCGGCGGGGCCGCTCCTGGTCGCCGAGCACGTGGTCGCCGGCACCCCGGGGCACGCGGCCGCCCAGCGGGCGCTGCGGCCGATCTGGAAGGCCTGCCTCGGCGGCTGCGATCCCGCGCGCGACACCCGGGCCCACCTCGAGGCCGCGGGCTTCGACACCGCGGGCCTCGTCGACTTCGACCTCGGCCTCCCCTGGGTGGTCCGCCCGGGCCTCGTCGGCGTCGCCAGGGCGCCTGGCTGAGCGCGCCCCTCGCCCTTGCGCGATCGCGCGCGATCCCGGATCGTTCGGCGCCATGCCCCTCCGGGCCCTCCTCCGCGAGCCCCTCGTCCACTTCGTCGTCGCCGGCGGGCTCCTCTTCGGCCTCCACCGCCTGGTCGCGCCGCCGCCGGCGATCGCCGGCGAGGTGGTGATCGACCGGGAGTGGGCCCGGGCGGTCGGCGGCGAGCTGGGGCGAGCGCTGGGGCGGCCGCCCGCGGCCGACGAGCTCGCGGGGGCGCTGGTCGACGCCGTCGATCAGGAGCTCCTCTACCGCGAGGGGCTCGCGCTCGGCCTCGATCGCGGCGACCCGATCGTCCGCCGGCGGGTGATCCAGCGGGCCCGCTTCCTCCACGAGGATCGGGCCGAGCTCGCGGCGATCGACGACGCGGCGCTGGCGGAGGAGCTCGCGGCCGCGCCCGAGCGCTACCGGCTGCCGCCGCGGATCGCCCTCACCCACGTCTTCGTCGCCGGCGATCGGGCGGAGGATCCCGAGGCCGAGGCCCGCCGCCTCCTGGCGGCGCTCGAGGGCGGCGACGATCCCCGCGGCCTCGGTGATCCCTTCCCCCACGGACAGGTGCTCGGGCGCCGCTCGCCCGCCGAGCTCGCGTCGATCTTCGGGCCGGCGATGGTCGACGCGCTCGCGGGGGCGCCGCTCGGCGCCTGGATCGTCGCGCGCTCGAGCCTCGGCTGGCACGTCGTCCGGGTCGACGCCCGCGAGGAGGCGAGCCTGCCGGCGCTCGCCGAGGTCCGGCCGCGGCTCGAGCGCGACGTCCGCGACCGCCGGCGGGAGGCGGCGATCGACGCGGCGATCCTGCGCCTGCGGGCGGCGTCGACGATCCGGATCGACGTCGACGATCCGGGGCTGCGGGCGGCGATCGAGGGGCGGCTCCGGTGAGGGGGCCCGAGCGTCGCGGTCCATGGACATGTCGTAGGGGACATGTGCGAGCGGCGCTCGTCGGGCTCGGCCTCGTGCTCGCGCCGGCGCACGAGGCGAGCGCCCACGAGATGCGCCCGGCGCTGATGCGGGTCGAGCTCGCGGCGGACGGCGCCGTCGAGATCAGCCTCCGCCTCCCGCCGCAGGTACCGGCGGGCGCCGCTGCGGCCCTCGAGCCCCGCCTCCCCGCGCCCTGCGAGCTCGCGCCCGCGACCCCGCCGGACGCCGAGATCCGCCGCTGGCGGGGCCGCTGCGCCGGTGGCCCGCCGGCGGGCGGTGAGCTCGAGGTGGCCGGCCTCGGCGCGCTCGAGCGGGACCTCGAGGTCGTCGTCGATCTCCGACGGGCCGGCGCGGCGCCGACGACCGCGCTCCTCCGCCGCGGCGCGTCGACCCTCGCGCTCGCGGACGCGGCCGCGCCGGCGCCGATCGGCTACCTCGGCCTCGGGGCCGAGCACATCGTCGCCGGCCTCGATCACCTCGCCTTCGTCGTCGGCCTCGTCCTCCTGGTCGCCGGCGCGCAGGCGCCTGGCGGCCGCCGCTGGGTCGCGCTGATCGCCGCGCTCACGGCCTTCACGGCCGCCCACTCGCTGACCCTGGCGGCGGCGTCCCTCGGCTGGCTGCGGCTTCGGAGCGCGCCGGTCGAGGCGGCGATCGCCCTCTCGATCGTCCTCCTCGCCCGCGAGGTCGTCCTCGCCCAGCGCGGCGGCGCGAGCTCGCCGACGCCGGCCCGAGGGCGCCCGTGGGCCTTCGCCTTCGCCTGCGGCCTCCTCCACGGCCTCGGCTTCGCCGGCGCGCTCGCGGAGATCGGCCTCCCCGACGGGGCGATCGTCCCGGCGCTCCTCTTCTTCAACCTCGGCGTCGAGCTCGGCCAGCTCGCGGTCGCTGCCCTCGGCGTGCTCGCACTCCTGGTGCTCCAAGGTGAGGTGCTCCGCCGTCGGGCGATCCTGTCCGTGGGGACAGTACTCGGGTCGATCGCCGCGGCCTGGACGATCGCCCGGGTGGTCGCCTTCTGGGGCTAGCCCGGAGGGCGCGCGAGCTCAGGGGAGCCAGAGGCCGGGCGCGCCGACGTGGGCCTTGAGGAGGGCGGGGTTGCCGTTCGCGCCGCTGTAGAAGGCGAAGTTGGTGATGTAGAGGTTGCGGCGATCGGAGCCGCGGCCGAAGGCGACGGAGGCCGGGAAGTCGAGGCCGTCGTCGGCGTCGATGATGGTCTCGATCTCGCCCTCGGGCGAGACCCGGACGACGGTGTTGTCGTCGTTCACCGCGAGGTAGATGTTGCGGTAGTAGTCGAGGGCGAGGCCGTCGGCGCCGTGGAGCTGCGGATCTTCGACGATCAGCACCGGCTCCTCGGGGAAGCCGTCGCAGTCGATCGGGATCCGGACGAGGCGGCCCATCTGCGTGTTGGAGACGACGAGCGAGTCGCCGTCGACGGCGATGCCGTTGGCGCCCACGGGGAAGGGGAGGGGGGAGTTCTCGAGGTCGCCGACGAGGAGGTCGTCTTGGAGCCAGAGCTCGCTCTCGTTGGTCGCGGTGTTGATGCGATGGATGGCGCCGCCGATCGCCTCCGTGACGTAGAGGTTGCCGGAGAAGTCGAGCGCCACGCCGTCGGGGAGGGTCGAGGCCGCGTCGAACGCCGCGATCATCGTCGTCTCACCGCCGGGGCTCACCTTGTAGATCCCCTGGGTCCCCGGCGTGAACGAGGCGAGGGCGACGTAGAGGGTGCCGGCGCCGCTGGTCGTGATGCCGAGGAGATAGCCGGGGCCGGTGTCGATCTGGGCGTAGGTCGAGACCTTGCCGTAGGGCGAGATCTTGAGGATCTCGCCGGTCGTCGCCACCGAGACGTAGCGGTTGTTGTGGATGTCGACGGCGACGCCCTCCGGCAGCTCACCGAGCCCGGCGTCAAAGCTGAGGATCTCCGTCACCTGACCGACGCAGTAGGCGACCGCCTCGGGGGCGAAGGTGAGGGGGAGAGTGAGGGCGATGAGCGTGGCAAGTGGGCGCATTGTCGGACTCCTCAAGCGTCGGAGACGGGCGGGTTGTTTGGAGATCTTGACGGGCTATTTGGGTGATGTCGAGAGGTCGAGAGGCGACACGATCTGGCAACAATTGGGGCTCAGCGAGTCGCGGCTCCCTTGTCGATATCTACGAACATGTCTTGTCGGTCATGTGCGCTTGATCTGCCTATTATGCCTACATTGTCGACTCGCTCGGACCGGCCGCGTCCGCTCAGCGGCGGAAGGTGCCGGTCGGGCTGAGCTGCACCTCGCGGTGCTCGAGGCCGCCGCGGATCTGGCGGGTGAGCGCCCGCCGCGAGCGCGAGAGCGCGAGGAGGGCGTAGACCGAGGCGAGGAGCGGGACGTCATAGACGAAGGGCCGGGGGCCGAGCGAGTCGCCGCTGCCGTAGAAGCCGCCGTCGCTCGCCTGCATGTCGAGGAGGAGGGCGACCGAGTGGCTGAGCTCGATGCGGTCGAGGCCGTGGCGGTCGGACGCGAGGCCGGCGATCGAATAGGCCGTGCTCAGGAGGTGGATCTCGTCGCTGCCGGGCGAGAGGCTCCAGCCGCCGGAGGGGCGGCGGCTCTTTCGAAGGTAGGCGAGGGCGCCGGCGCGGACCCGCTCGATCGTCGGCGTCGACGCGCAGAGGGCGGCGGCGCTGAGGACATGGAGCGCGGGGTAGCTCGATCCGAGCTTCCATTCGGCGCGGAAGGAGCCGTCGGCGCGCTGGGCCTTCCCGAGCCACCGCCACGCGCGGTCGATCCGTCCGGCGAAGCAGCCCTCGCTGCTGAGGCGGAGCGCGAGGATCGCCTTCGCGGTGATCTCGGCCTCGGAGGCGGCGCCGCGGACGAAGGTCGGGAAGCCGCCGTCGTCGTTCTGAAGGGCCAGGAGGTACCACTGGGCCCGGCGGATCGCCGCGCGGTGGCCGATGCGGTCGTGGCGGGTGAGGAGCGTGAGGGCGACGCTGGTGTCATCGGCGTCGGTCTGTTGGACCCCCTCGGCGAAGCCCCAGCCGCCGTCGTCCCGCTGGAGCGCGGCGACGTAGCGGGCGACGGTGTTGAGATCGCAGGTCGAGGGGCGGGCCTCCCGCAGCACGAGGCCGCTGAGACACGTGACCCACACGTCCTCGTCGGCGATGAAGGGGACGCCGCCGTCCGCGCGGACCTGGCGGAGTACGTAGAAGACGCCGCGGGCGATCGCGCTGGGGTCGGCCCCCGCGCGGTGGAGGGCGAGGAGCGCGACGAGGGTGGCGAGGACGTGATGCTCCCAGCCCCCGTCGTCGGCCTGGTGCGCGACGATGAATTCGACCTCCGCGGGGTCGATGTCGTCTGGCCGACCCTGGAGGTGGGCGAGGAGGATCCGGAGGGCGGTGAGGATGACCGAGACCCAGAGCTGGTTGCCGGGCTGATGGGCGGCGTCGCGAGGGATGTTGATCGACGGCGGCGGCGTCGCACCCAGCTCCGCGAAGAGGACCTTGAATAGTAGGAGCTTGCGCGCCTGCGTCGGGTGGTCGAAGTGTGCGAGGGCCGCGTCGAGCCGCGCCGAGCCCAGCGCCGTGACCTCCTCGCCGAGGACGCGGCGGCAGAGGAGGGCGCTGATGACCTCATCGAGGTTCCCGCGGCGGGGGTGGCTGGCCTCGATGTAGCGGCGACAGTATGCCGCGAGCGCGTCGACCGCTGGGATCCTCGCGTCGATCTCCTGCAGCACGTGGAGGAAGAGGCCGGTCTCGAGGGGGCGGGCCTCGCAGCCGCCGGCGAAGCGGCCCGAGGCGGTCATCTTCGAGGCGATGAAGAGGCTCGCGCGATCGATCGCTTCGTCTAGTTGATCCAACAACGCCATCCTCTAGCTACCTCCTCGCGTCAATATGACGCGACTAGCCATCGCACGATCTCGCGGGGGCAAGCGGGCGCGATCGCGACGGTCGTGAACTGTAGGTACTTGTTTTACCCGAGCGAAGTATCTATAAAGATACTGTAGGCGAGTAGAGCCGTCGAGGACCTTTATGCGGATCGCAGTGCTCGACATCGACGGGACCATGCTCTCAGGGTCAGTGGGGCTCTCGCTGCTCAGGGAGCTGCGCCTACGGGGGCTCGGGACCCCGTCGATGATTGATTCGGTGTTTTCGACGCTGGATCGCTATCGTCGCGGGGAGATCGACTATCGGGCCATGGTCGACGAGACGACGGTCGCGTATGGTGCTGCGATTCGCGGCCTTGAGACCACAACCGTGTCCGCGCTCGCGGGGGAGGTCTGGGGCGAATGTCGGCCGCGGCTATTCGCGTTCGTCCGGCCGATGGTGGCGCGGCTGCAGCGCTGGGGGCTGCGGCCGGTGATCATCTCGTCGTCGCCGATCGAGATCGTGGCTTGCCTCGCGGCCGAGCTCGCGGTCAACGACGCCGTCGGCTCGCGCTTCGCCGTCGAAGGGGGGACCTACACCGGCGCTTGCGCCTTGATGCCCGGGAGCGACGGCGGCAAGCTCCGGGCGCTCCGCTGGGCGCTCGATCGCGACGGGAGCAGGGGCGGAGAGCTCGCCGAGCTCATCGACCGAGGGGGCTCCCTTGCCCTCGGCAACGCCCTCAGCGACGCCTGTGTGCTCGAGCTCGTGGGTCATCCGATCGTCTTTGAGCCGTCGTCCGAGCTGCGGGAGGTGGCGAGCGCACATGGCTGGCCGATCAGCGATCGAGAGCGCGTCCTGGACGACATGGACCGCCTCCTCGGTCCTGGGTGTGCGGCGCGGTAGGAGCCGAGCACCGGGCGCTCCACGGTCGCTAGTGACGTCGGCGGATCCTCATTTTTAACCCGCCGCGGGGGCGCAGCGTCGTCGCAAAGTCGGGGACCGGGGCCTCGCCGACCCGGGTCAGCTCGAAGCGCTGGGCGAGGCAGGCGAGGGCGGCGGTCACCTCGAGCATGGCGAGGTGATTGCCCACGCAGGTGCGCGGGCCGAAGCCGAAGTACATCGCGCTCGCGCGCGCCCGCTGCGGGGTCACGCCGCCCGAGAGGAAGCGCTCGGGGTTGAAGCGATGGGGCTCGGGCCAGAGCTCCGGGTGTCTCTGGGTGAGATAAGGTGAGATCATCACCGTGCTGCCCGCGGGGATCGCGTAGCCGCCGAGCTCGTCGTCGGCCTCGACGTGGCGGGGGAAGACCCAGAACGGAGGGTAGAGGCGGAGGGTCTCGTGGACGACGGCGGTGGTCCAGGGGAGCGCGCCGCGATCGGCGCTGAGCGGCGTCCGGCCCTCAAGCGGATCGATCTCGGCGTAGAGGCGCGCGCGCGCCTCGCGGTCGCTGTCGAGGAGGGCCCAGGACCAGGTGAGCGCGCGCGCCGTCGAGTCGTAGGCGCCGAGGAGGAGCGAGACGGCCTCGTCGCGGATGAGCCGGTCGGTGATCCAGGAGCCCTCCTGCTCGCTCGCGTCGAGGATCATGGCGAGGAGATCGTGCTTGTCGCGCGTCCGCCGGTGGGCGGCGATGGCTTCCATAATAAATGTATCGATCGTCCCGAGGCATGCGCGAAATCGAGTGTTGCGTCGGGTCGGGACGCTCAGCGGGAGGCGGAAGAGCTGGCCGCTCGCGCCGACAAAGTCGACGGCCTCGACGATCGCTCGCCGGAGCGCGGTGTGCTCCTCGCTGAGGTAGTCGTCGGAGAGCGCGCGGAGGCTGAGGTCGAGCGTCAGGTGGGTCATCTCCTCGTCGAGGTCGACGGTCCCCATTGCGTCCGCCGCGCGCCCCCATCGCTCGACCATTACCTCCAACGCGCCCGCGATCCGCGAGTCGAAGTAGTCGAGCGCGCGGGGGACGAAGTGGGGCTGAAGGAGCCTGCGCTGGCGGGCCCACGACTCGCCGTTGCTCGCCGGGAGCCCGTCGCCGAGGAGCACGCGGGCGCGGTGCGAGGCCTTTGTGTAGTTCTCCCGGCGAGTGGCGAGCACCTCTTGAATGTGCTCGGGATGGACGACGGAGACCATCAGGCGGGCGCCGACGCGGACCGAGCTCAGGTCGCCGTAGGCGCGCCACATGTGCGATAGGAGCTCGAAGAGGCGGCCGCTGGCGACCTCGGGGAGCGCGCCGAGGGGGGTTGGCGGCCGCGGCCCCGGCGGGGTTCGTCGGCGTATGTGTGCGAGAAGGGCGCGGAGCGAGATCGCCATCCAGAGTCCGTCCTAGGATCTGTCCACTATTCTGGACACTTGAGAGTGTGGTCAGTCGTACCCATCGAGATGTGCGCGAAATCGACAGAGTCGATTGATTAATCCATCGGTCGTTCTTGTATCACGGGCCGAGGGCCCGTGGTATTGTGACCGAGTCTCGCGCCTATTGCCTGCGCGAGTTCTTTGCGTGAGGCGTCGATAGCATGCAAGAGGAATCCCGCCGAGGCCCATTCTTCCAGCTCTCTCCTGCGCCCTGCCTGATCCTCCGCGGAGGCGCGACCATCGTCGCCGCCAATCGCGCGTGGGAGCGGCTCGGGTACGATCCTCAGGAGCTCGTCGGGCGCCCCCTGGAGCGCCTCCTTTATCCGTCTTCCGCGCCGGCGATCCTCGAGTGGCTCGGCGACCTTGAGAGTGCGGCCGGGGACCCCCACGACACGGAGATCCGCGCCGCGGGCGGCACCTGGCTCGCCCATACGCTCATGGTCGCGGCCGGCGATGGCGGCGATGAGATCGCGCTCCTCGCCCAGCCGAAGATCGCGGGCGAGAGCGATGATCTGCGGGCGCGGGCGGAGAGCGCCCTGGCGAACTGGCAGGCGCTCTCGTCGTCGCTCGCAGACTTCGTGGTCACGGCGGACGTTCATGGGGTCGTCGAGACCCTGAACCGGGACCCGCCCGGGATCCCCCCCGACCAGCTCATCGGTCAGCCCGACTCCTTCTTCACGCCGATCGCGCCGTCGGATCGCCCGGCCCTGCGGGCGCGCTTCGAGCACGTCGTGCAGACCGGCGAGTCGGTCACCTACGAGACCCAGGTCGCCTACCCCGACGGGAACATCGGCACCTTTCATAGCCGGCTCGCGCCGATCCGGGGCGCGCAGGGGATCATCGGCGTGGTGCTCGTGACCCGCGACATCACCGCCCAGCGGCGAGCGGAGGCCGCCCGCGAGGTCGCGGAGCGGAGCCTGCGCGAGTACATGCGCCAGCTCGAGCGGAGCAACAGCGAGCTCGAGCGCTTCGCCTCGGTCGCCTCGCACGACCTCCAGGAGCCGCTGCGCAAGATCCAGGCGTTCTCGGAGCGCCTCGATCGCAAGTTCCAGGCGGATCTGCCGCAGACCGGCCGCGACTACATCGCCCGGATGCAGGAGGCCGCGCGGCGGATGCAGAACCTGATCAACGACCTGCTGATGTTCTCGCGCCTCTCGACCAAGGGGCAGCAGGTCATCGAGGTCGACCTCGACCGGACCTTGCGGACGGTGGTCTCGGATCTCGAGGTCCGGATCGAGGAGAGCGGCGGCCGCGTCGAGGTCGGGCCGATGCCGGTGATCTTCGGCGATCCGACCCGCCTCCGCCAGCTCTTCCAGAACCTGATCGCCAACGCGATCAAGTTCCGCCGCCCCGAGGAGGCGCCGATCGTCAAGATCACCTCGTCCGTCGAGGGCGAGGGCGAGGACGCGGTCGCGCACATCACGGTCCGCGACAACGGCATCGGCATCGAGGCTGGCTACCGCGAGCGGATCTTCGGGATCTTCGAGCGGCTCCACGGCCGCGGGAAATATGAGGGCACCGGCATCGGCCTCGCGATCTGCCGCAAGATCTGCGAGCAGCACGGCGGCACGATCGAGGTCGGCGAGCCCGATGGGCCCGGCACGCTCTTCAAGATCGAGCTGCCGGTCCGGGCGATCGACAAGAAGGCAAGGGCATGAAAATGACAGGGAAGTACTCGATCACAATCCTCATCGCCGACGATGATCCCGAGGATCGCCTGCTCGCGGGGGAGGCGCTGCAGGAGAGCCGCCTGGCCAACGACGTGCGCTTCGTCGAGGACGGCGAAGAGCTCCTCGAATACCTCCACCGCCGCGGCAAATTCGCGGACGAGGATGATTCGCCGCGGCCGGGGCTGATCCTCCTCGACCTCAACATGCCGCGCAAGGACGGCCGCGAGGCGCTCGCTGAGATCAAGGCGGATCCGGATCTCCGGCGGATCCCGATCGTCGTCCTGACGACCTCGCAGGCGGAGACTGACATCTACCGCTCCTACGATCTCGGGGTGAATTCTTTCATCGTCAAGCCGGTCAGCTTCGACTCGCTCGTCGACGTGATGCAGGTGCTCGGACGCTACTGGTTCGAGATCGTCGAGATCGCCAGCGAATAACGGGGGTGTCGTGACTTCGACCGTCGCGCTCCTCCTCATCGAAGACGACGAGGACGACTACGCCCTCGTCATGGACGCGATCGGCGAGATCGCCAACTGCGACTACGAGGTCACCTGGACCCAGGAGTACGAGGAGGGGCGGGCGCTCCTCCTCTCCGGGGCGTTTGACATCTGCCTCCTCGATCACCGCCTCGGGGCGCGGACCGGGATCGAGCTCCTCCGCGAGGTCCGGGCGCAGGACTGCGAGGTGCCGATCGTCTTCCTCACCGGGCAGCCGGAGCGGGAGATCGACATCGAGGCGATGAAGGCCGGCGCCTCGGACTTCCTCAGCAAGCACTACGCCGGCGCCGCCCAGCTCGAGCGGACGATGCGCTACGCGATCGAGCGGGCCTCGTCGTTGACGGCGCTGCGGCGGCTCAACGCCGAGCTCCGGGTCGCCCGCAACCAGGCGCTGCGGAGCTCTGCGGCGAAGAGCTCGTTCCTCGCCAGCGTCAGCCACGAGCTGCGGACGCCGCTCAACGCGATCATCGGCTACAGCGAGCTGATCCTCGAGGTGATCGAGGACCACGCGGCGGAGGGGGTGCTGGCGGAGATCCGCACCGACATCGGCCGGATCTGCGACGCGGGCAACCACCTCCTGGCGCTGGTCAGCGACGTCCTCGACCTGAGCAAGATCGAGTCCGGGCGGCTGACGGTGAGCCCGGCCGCGGTCGCGGTCGAGCCGCTCGTCCGCGAGACCCTGGCGTCGCTCGACGCCCTCGTCGCCGCCAACAACAACGCCCTCGAGGTCGTGATCCCGGCGGGGATCGGCGAGGTGATCGCGGACCCGACCCGGGTGCGGCAGATCCTGGTCAACATCGTCGGCAACGCCTGCAAGTTCACCCGCGACGGCACGATCCGGGTCGAGGTCCGCGAGCGCCCGGCGACCGTCGACGACTTCCCCGGGGGCCGCGTCGACCTGACGCAGGCGCCGGCGATGATCGAGTTCGCGGTCCGCGACACCGGGATCGGCATCACCGAGGAGCAGCTCGGCCGCCTCTTCGAGAGCTTCTCGCAGGCGGACGAGACGATCAGCCGGCGCTTCGGCGGGACCGGGCTCGGCCTCGCGATCTCCCGCCGCCTCGCGCGGATGATGGGGGGCGACATCGTCGTCAAGAGCACCTTCGGCGTCGGCTCGACCTTCACCCTGACGCTGCCGGCGGACATCCGCTGGGCGATGGGTCGGGGGGCGAGCGCGGCCGCGGAGGTCGGGCTCCCCGAGGTCGGCCCCCCGCGCGCGCTCCTCCTCGGGCGCAACGCCGGGTTGATGCGCGAGCTCGGCGATCGCCTGCGCCGCGAGGGCGTCGACGTGGTCGCGGAGACCGACGCGGAGGCCGCGGCCGCCGCCAAGCTCGGCGCTCGCCATGTCGTCGTCGAGATCGACGTCGACGATCCTGGGACCCTGGCGCCGTTGGTGGACCTCGCCGGGGCCGGGCCCGCGGGGCCGACGCTCACGGCGTTCCTGCTCGCGCCCTCGGGCCTCTTCGGGCTCGTCCTCCACTTCGACGCGATCCTGCGGTGGCCGTGGGATCCTTCACGCGTCGCCGAGCTCGTCCGCTCGGTCGCCGGCGGCGCGGCCTTCAGCCTCTTCTCCAACAGCGAGGCGGCCCGCGACGAGGTGGCCGCGATCGCCGCGGCGGAGGTGCTGGAGGTGTCACCCGGGGCAGACTCGGGCCGCTCGCTCTGCGTCCTCGACCTCGCGTCGTCGGGGTTCTTCAGCGCCTATGTCTTCGCCCGCGACTACAGCGAGGAGAGCGGCCGCTCGCGGCTCCTCCTGGTGCCCGGGGAGCGGGCGAAGGTCGCGGCGATCGACGCCGAGGGCGAGCTTCGGCCGCTCGTCGAGCACTACGGCGTCGCGCGGGCGCAGCTCCTCGAGGAGCTCCGCTTCGCCGTCGTGCGCGCGCTCGCGGAGGGCTAGCGCGTCGAGCCCGGGCCTCGGCGTCTGGGGGGGCAGAGGCGGGCCTTCGACCGGGGCTGGCCGGCGGCGCCCGACCTGTGCGACGCTCGTTTTCGCCGATGCCCCGCTCGCCCGCGCCCGCGCCCGCGCTCGCCCTCGCGCTCGCCCTCGCCGCCTGCCAGGCCGAGCCCGCGCCCTGGGTCGAGGAGCGCGAGCCCTGCGACGATCACAACCCGCTCCGCAACCTCTACTGGGGCGACCTCCACGTCCACACCTCCTACTCCTTCGACGCCTGGCTCAACGACGTCCGCGTCGATCCGGCGCTCGCCCTCCGCTTCGCCGCCGGCGAGGCGGTCAAGATCCCGCCGCTCGGGGTCGACGGCCTCGGCACCCAGGAGGTCCGCCTCGATCGCCCGCTCGACTTCGTGTCGATCACCGATCACTCCGAGTACCTCGCCGAGGTCGCCGGGTGCACGACCCCCGGCTCGCCGGTCTTCGAGGAGAGCCGCTGCCAGAAGTACCGCGAGGCCGGGGCGTCGTCGCTGGTCGCCTTCGGCCTCGGCCTCGACACCGAGAGCCCGTCGCGCTTCTCCGACCTCTGCGGCGACGGCGGCCTCGACTGCCCGGGGCTGGCGGGCGAGGTCTGGACCCGGGTGCAGGAGGCGGCGGAGGCCGGCTACGACCGCACCCGCGCCTGCTCGATGACGACCTTCGTCGGCTACGAGTGGTCGGGCTCGCGCGACCTCGCCAACCTCCACCGCAACGTGATCTTCCGGTCGAGCCAGGTGCCGCCGCTGCCGGTCTCGCACTTCGAGGCGCCGACCGCCCACGGCCTCTGGACCCGCCTCCAGGCCGAGTGCCGCGAGGGGATCGACGGCTGCGACGTGATGTCGATCCCCCACAACGCGAACTGGTCGAACGGACAGCTCTTCTACCCGGAGGTCCCCGAGGGCGAGGACCCGGTCGCGGTCGCCACGCTGCGCGCGGAGATGGAGCCGCTCCTCGAGGTCTTCCAGCACAAGGGCGACTCCGAGTGCATCAACGGGATCTCCGGGGTGCTCGGCGCGCCCGACGAGCTCTGCAATTTCGAGAAGCTCCGCGACCCGCCCTATGACGACTGCGGCGACGGCTTCGGCACCCAGGGGATGATCGGCCGCGGCTGCATCTCGCGCCTCGACTACCTCCGCGGGATCCTCCTCGAGGGGCTGCGGCAGGAGGAGGCGCTCGGGGTCAACCCCTACCTCCTCGGCGTGATCGCCAGCACCGACACCCACAACGGGACCCCGGGGATGACCGCCGAGGCCGGCTTCCCCGGGCACTTCGGCAGCCGCGACGCCGATCCGATCGGCCGCCTCACGGGCGCGATCCCGGCCGGCGTCCGCGACAACGCCGGCGGCCTGGTCGCGGTCTGGGCCGAGGAGAAGAGCCGCGGGGCGATCTTCGACGCCCTCCGCCGCCGCGAGGCCTACGGCACCAGCGGGCCGCGGATCGCCGTCCGGGTCTTCGGCGGCTGGGAGCTGCCCGAGGACCTCTGCGATCGCGCCGATCTCGTCGCGGTCGCCGACGCGGCCGGGGTGCCGATGGGCGGGGTGCTGCCGCCGGCGCCGACGAGCGCCGCGGGCGGGCCGCGGATCGTCGTCTCGGCGCTCCGCGATCCCGGCAGCGAGGGCGCGCCCGGGACCCCGCTGCAGCGCGCCCAGGTGATCAAGGGCTGGCTCGACGCGGGCGGCGAGGGCCACATCGAGGTCTTCGACGTCGCCGGCGGCGACAACGGGGCGAGCGTCGATCTCGCGACCTGCGAGCCCCAGGGGAGCGGCGCTGACGCGCTCTGCGGGGTCTGGGAGGACGCCTCCTTCGATCCCGCGCGGCCGGCCTTCTACTACGTTCGAGTCGTCGAGAACCCGGTCTGCCGCTGGAGCACCCGCGACTGCATGGCCCTCGCGGCGGACGAGCGCCCCGAGGTCTGCGACGATCCGGCGATCCCCAAGGTGATCCAGGAGCGCGCCTGGACCTCGCCGATCTGGCACCGCCCGGGGACCTAGCCGCGCTCACGCGCGTCGACGAAAGCCTTGCGCCCCCGCTATGGGTCGCCCGGGCTAAAGTCGCGGCCATGGCCAAGAAGCTGGTGCTCTGCTTTGACGGGACCTGGAACACGCCCGACGACGACGGTCACGACCACGACGAGATCGACTCGAAGGAGACCAACGTCGTCCGCCTCTACCGCTCGATCCGCGGCCGCGACACGGTCGGCGTCCACGAGGGCGAGCCGGCCGAGGCGCCGCCGGTCGAGACGATCAAGTGGTACGACCAGGGCGTCGGCACCCACTGGTACGATCACGTCCGCGGCGGCGCCTTCGGCTTCGGGATCTCCCGCAACATCCGGCAGGGCTACAAGTTCCTGATCGATCACTACGATCCGGGCGACGAGATCTACATCTTCGGCTTCTCGCGGGGGGCCTACAGCGCCCGCTCGCTGATCGGCCTCGTCCGCAACTGTGGCCTCCTCCGCCGCGAGCATGCGCCCAAGCCCGACGCGGATGACAACCCGTCGGTGATGGACGCCTACCAGCTCTACCGCAACCGCGACGGCTCGGCCGACACGCCCTTCGCGGAGCGCTTCCGCAGCCTCTTCTGCCACGTCCGGGTGCCGATCAAGATGATCGGCGTCTTCGACACCGTCGGCTCCCTCGGGATCCCGCTCCGCCGGGCCGGCCTCTGGAGCGCCGATCACTACCTCTTCCACGACACCCGCCTCAGCGGGATCGTCGAGCACGCCTACCACGCGCTCTCGATCGACGAGCACCGCCGGGAGTACGAGCCCTCGCTCTGGGAGTACGAGCCCACGTCGACCCAGACGGTCGAGCAGGTGTGGTTCGTCGGCGCCCACTCCGACGTCGGCGGCGGCTACCCGCGGCAGCCCCTCGCCGATCTCTCGCTCGCGTGGATGCAGGGGAAGGCGCTCCTCGGCGGTCGCGGCCTCGCGCTCGACCCGGCCAGGCTCGCGGACGTCCGCGGGATCGACATGGCCGCGGCGACGGTCACCGACTCCTACGGGAGGTTCATGCGCGGGCTCTACAAGCTGATCCGCGGCCCCTACCTCCGGCCGATCGAGCGGGGGCCGACCTTCGCGGTCGACGAGAGCGTCGCCGACAAGCTCCGGCGCGATCCCGGCTACCGCCCGAAGAACCCGGGGATCGCCGGCTGACGGGACGGGCACCCGCGCAGGCGGCTTGAACTTCGTCTACCATCGCTCTGGTGGCGGGCGCGGGCTTCGGCGCGATGCGAGGGGGGAGCGAGGCGTACGTCGCCTCGCTCCCGTGCGGCCTTGACACCTATCCCGAGTGCCAGGTCAAGGCGGGCTTCTATCTCCAGATCCTCGCGGCGATCCCCCGGCCGCCTGAGCACCTGCCGCCGCCGCTCGCCGATCTGGTCGCCAACCCGCGGCCGATCTCGTCGTGGATCCCGGAGGTCCACCACCAGGCCCTGGCCGAGGCGATCGCCGAGCAGGTCTACGGCTCGCCCAGCGTCTACCTCCGGGTCGTCCGCGAGGGCCAGCGGCGCCTCTTCGCCGAGCGGATCTACGCGCCGCTCCTCCAGCTCCTGAGCCCCGAGCGCCTCCTCCGGCAGGCGGCGAAGCGCTGGTCGAACTTCCACCGGGGGACGACCTTGACGATCGCGGCCGAGCACGGCCGGGGGGCGACCGCGCTGGTCTCGCACCCGCCCGGCCTCTTCTCGCCGATCGGCCTCGAGAGCCTCGCGCTCGGCTTCCAGGCCGCGCTCGAGGCCTCGTCGGCCAAGGACGCCCGGGTGATCGTCAACGCCCGCGGGCGCGACGCGACGACCTTCGAGGCGAGCTGGCGCTAGTCGACCGGAGCGCGGGCTCCGGTCGACCTCGGCGCGCCTGATCACGGCTTGTTGGGCGCGCCCGGCGTGAGGTTCTTGGTGTAGGCCCAGTCGGTCGCGGCGTTGTTCGTGTCGTTGCCGTTGGGGATCCGCGAGAGCGAGGCCTCCTCGGAGTTCGAATCCGCGGTGGCGAAGGGGGAGCCCTCGACCAGCGAGACCACGCCGAGGCCGGGGATGTTGACCGCGTCGATCGACCCCTCGTAGGAGAGCGCGTCGAGGAGCTTCATGTTGACCGTGTCGACCAGCGCGAGGCCGTCGGGGGCGCCGTTCTGGAGGTTGTTGGTCGCCTGCGGGAAGTTCACCTTGATCGCCTCGGGCGGGATCATCATCGCGTCGGGCGCGACCACCAGGTACTTGCCCTGATCGAGGGAGCCGCCGCCGGAGAGGTCGATGTTCCCGTAGATCGTGTTGTTGGAGCCGTTGACCAGGACCAGGACGATCCCGGTGAGGTCGACCGGGCCGCCGGTGTTGTTGTAGATCTCGACGAACTCGGCGGAGTCGGTGTTGAGGTTGTCGTAGTCGACCTCGTTGATGATCAGCCCCTCGAGCATGCAGGGGGCGCAGGTCCCACCGCCGCAGTCGACGTCCTCCTCGTCGTTGTTCTTGACGCCGTCGTCGCAGGTGCCGGCGATGCACACGTCGCCCTCGCAGACGCCGCTCATGCAGTCGGTGCCGACCATGCAGGGCTGGCCGTCCTCGCAGCCCGGGCACTCGCCGCCGCCGCAGTCGACCGCGACCTCGGCCCCGTTCTTGATCTTGTCGTCGCAGGCCGGGGCGGCGCAGAGGTTGTCGGTGCAGACGCCGCTGACGCAGTCGAAGGAGACCTGGCAGCCGAGGCCGTCCTCGCAGGGATCGCAGGAGCCGCCGCAGTCGACGTCGGTCTCGTCGCCGTTGAAGGCCCCGTCGTCGCAGGCCGGGGGCGTGCAGACGTTGTCGGTGCAGGCGCTGCTCTGGCAGTCGCTGCCGACCGCGCAGGCGAGGCCGTCGGCGCAGGGGTCACAGGAGCCGCCGCAGTCGACGTCGGTCTCGTCGCCGTTCATCACCTGGTCGTCGCAGGCCGCGGGCTCGCCGGTGGTGCTGGTCATCGGCGACGTGGTCGAGCCGGTGTCGGTCGCGGTCGTCGTGTCCGTGGTCGGGCCGGTGGTCGAGGTCGGTCCGCCGGTGGTCTCGCCCATCGTCGTCGACGAGCTCGTCGCCGAGGAGCTCGACGTGGTGCCGACGGTGGTCGTGGCGATCGACGTGGTCGACGTGCTCGTGTCACCGGTCGTGTCGGTGTCGGTGGCCGAGGTCGTGGTCTCGGTGCCGCCGGAGCAGGCGACGATGAGCAGGCCAAGGAGGGCAGGGGAGGCGTAGAGGCGACGCATTCTCTGAGCGTAGAACCGACGCGGCGGGGCCCACAAGCACAAGGGGGGCGCAGAAGCGCGCGACATGGAGATATCCTCCACGCGATGCCGATCGTCTCGTGGCTGATCTACGCGGGCCTCCTCTTCTTTGGATCTGTCCAGGTGCTCCTCGCGCGCTGGCTCGTCGGGCGGATGCGCGACCTCGTGCGCCGCGGTCAGCGTGTGCAGGCGCGGCGGGTCGGCGGGCTCTACGAGTTCAGCGCGGCGGACGGAAGGGTGGGTCGGGTCGAGGCCAAGATGGGTCGCGGTCGCGATGAGGTCCCCGTGATCTACGATCCCGACGACCTCGAGAACGCGACGATCGCCACCTGGGCCGAGATGTGGCTGGCGCCGGCGCTCCTCGGGGGGAGCGGCGCGATGATCGCGGCGGCGGCGATCGTCGTCGGCCTCCTCCACCGCCTCGGCGTCCTCACGCCGGCGGGCTAGCAGCCCGGCCCCGTCAGCCGGCCTCCGAGCGCTAGCCACCTTCCCCGCGCCTGCCTAGACTCCCGCGGTGCGCGCTCTCCTCCTCTCGATCGCCCTCTGCGCTCCGATCGCTCCGGCGACCCCGGGGCCGCCGGTCCATCACCAGGCGAGCACGACGCGCTTCGCGATCATCGGCGACTTCGGCGAGGCGGGCCCGGCCGCGGCCGCGGTCGCGGAGCTCGTGCGCGGCTGGGGGCCCGACTTCATCGCCACGACCGGCGACAACAACTACCCGGACGGGATGCGCGAGACGATCGACGCCAACGTCGGCGCCTACTACCACGCCTACATCGGCGGCTACATCGGCGCCTACGGCGAGGGCGCGGCGGAGAACCGCTTCTTCCCGACCCTCGGCAACCACGACTGGCACACCCACGACCTCGCGCCCTACCTCGAGTACTTCTCGCTGCCGGGCAACGAGCGCTACTACGCGGTGTCGTGGGGACCGGTCGACCTCTTCCTCCTCGACAGCGACCAGGCGGAGCCCGACGGCAACGACCGGGCGTCGATCCAGGCGCGCTGGCTCGAGGACGCGCTCGCGCGCTCGACCGCGCCCTGGCAGCTCGTGATCCTCCACCACGCCCCCCACTCGTCCGGGACCCACGGCTCGACGGAGGCGCTCCAGTGGCCCTTCGCGGCGTGGGGAGCCGACGCGGTGATCGCCGGCCACGATCACCTCTACGAGCGGATCGAGCGCGACGGGATCGTCTACCTGGTCAACGGCCTCGGCGGCCACGGCAAGCGCTACGGCTTCGGCACCCCGGTCGACGGGAGCGTCGTCCGCTTCAACGCCGAGCACGGCGCGCTCCGGGTCGAGGCCAGCGCCGAGGCGCTCCGCTTCGACTTCGTCCAGGTCGACGGCCAGGTCGTCGACACCCGGGTCCTCACCGCGCCGCCGCGCTGAGTCGGGTCGCTGCCCACGGGGCCCGCGTCGGCAGATGTCTGATTGGACAGGAGACAGGAGACACCCGAGCGGGCATAGTCGGCCGGTGCGAGCCCCCCTCACGGTCGCGACCTGGAACCTCCTCCACCGGGTCCACGCCGAGAACTGGGCCGAGGATGTGCCGGCGCGCCACCCCGACGAGGCCGCGAGGATCGCGGCGATCTCCGCCCGGATCGCCGGCCTCGCGGCGGCGTCCGGGCCCGCGCTCATCGGCCTCCAGGAGGTGAGCGGCGATCAGCTGGCGAGCCTGCGGGCGGCGCTGCCCGCCGGCGCGCGGATCTACAGCCTCCGCTACCCCCGGCTGCCGCGGCCGCGGGCCGGCGCGGTCCACCGGGCGACCCTCGCCGATCCGAGCGAGCACCTGGTGACCGTGGTCGTCGGCGAGCTCGCGGCCCGCGAGGTCGAGGCCGCGGCCTTCGACGAGGACCCCGGCAAGGGCTACGTCGCGGTCGAGATCGCGGGGGTGCTGGCGATCAACACCCACGTCTCCTACGACGCGCGGCGGGCCCCCCAGCTCGCGCGCCTGGCCGCGCTGGTCCGCGGGCGCGGCGGGCCCTCGCTCCTCGTCGGGGACTTCAACGCGGCCCGTGAGGTGGTCGCCGCCGGCCTCGGGGGCGCGCTCGCCTTCGCCCGCGCGTCCGCGGGGGCGCCCCCGACCCGGCCCCGCGCCGGCGGAGGCAAGCCGCAGGACATCGACCACGTGATCCTCAGCGGCGCCGGAGCGGCGTCGGCGGAGGTGATCGACGTCGCCGGCCTCTCCGATCACAATTTAGTGATCGCCACCCTGGCCGACCTCGCGGCGGGATAGGGCCGCTCTGCGGCCCTTCCTGGCGGGATCCGAGGGCGGCCGGCCGCGCGCGATCGCGCGCGCGATCGCGCGCGCGAAACCCCGGCCCACCGGGGTAGCGTCTCAGGGCTACCCAGGGGGACCGATGGAGCTCGTGATCGAAGACCTCTCCAAGACCTACCCGAGCGGCGTGCAGGCGCTCCGCGACGTCTCGCTGACGATCCCGACCGGGATGTTCGGCCTCCTCGGCCCCAACGGCGCCGGCAAGTCGACGCTGATGCGGACCATCGCCACGCTCCAGGCCCCCGATCGCGGGTCGATCCGCCTCGGCGAGATCGACTGCCTCCGCGACAAGGAGGCGCTCCGTCGGGTCCTCGGCTACCTCCCGCAGGAGTTCGGGCTCTACCCGAACCTCGCGGCCGAGGTCGTCCTCGACCACTTCGCGACCCTCAAGGGGATCAGCAAGCGCAAGGAGCGGGCCCGCGTGGTCTCGGCGCTCCTCGAGCAGACCAACCTCGCCCACGTCCGCAAGGCGAACGTCGGCGGCTTCTCGGGCGGGATGAAGCAGCGCCTCGGGATCGCGATCGCGCTCCTCGGGGCGCCGAAGCTGGTGATCGTCGATGAGCCGACCGCCGGCCTCGATCCGACCGAGCGCCACCGCTTCCTCAACCTCCTCTCCGAGATCGGCCAGAACATCGTCGTCATCCTCTCGACCCACATCGTCGAGGACGTCCGCGAGCTCTGCTCGAACGTCGCGGTGATCGCCGCCGGCCAGGTCCGGGTCCAGGGCTCGCCGGACGCGCTCATCGAGGGCCTCCGCGGCAAGATCTGGCGGCGGCGGATCGCCCGCGAGGCGCTCGCCGAGCAGCAGGCGCGCCACCGAGTGATCTCGACCCGGCTGATCGCCGGCACCCCCGAGATCCGGGTCTACGCCGACGCGCTCCCCGAGGAGGGCTACCTCGCGGTCGACCCCGATCTCGAGGACGTCTACTTCCACCAGGTGACAGCGGCGGCCGCGGCGGCCGCGGAGGCCGCCTGATGATCCTCGAGATCGTCCGCTTCGAGCTCCGCTACCACCTGCGTCGGCCGGTGACCTGGATCTACTTCGGGGTCCTCGCGCTCCTCGCCTTCGGCTTCATGTCGACCGACGCCGTCCACATCGGCGGCGCCTCGAGCCGGGTGAACGACAACTCGCCGAACGTCATCAACTGGTCGGTGATGATCCTGACGATCTTCGGGATGGTGATGACCTCGGCGATCGCCGGGACCGCGATCCTCCGCGACTTCGAGCTCAAGGCCCACGAGCTGGTCTTCGCCACCCCGGTCTCCAAGGTCGCCTACGTCGGCGGGCGCTTCCTCGGCGCCTACCTCGTCACCCTCGTGGTCTTCACCGGCGTCCCGCTCGGCCTGATGTTCGGCGCGGCGATGCCCTGGGTCGACGCCGACGGCCTCGGGCCCTTCTCGCTCGCCGCCCACCTCTGGCCCTTCCTCCTCTACACGATCCCCAACACCCTCCTCGCCTCCGCGCTCTTCTTCGCGGTCGGGATCCTCAGCCGCTCGCTCTTCGCGGTCTACGTCCAGGGGATGGCGCTCTTCATCGGCTACTCCCTGGCGATGTCGCTCCTCGGCGACATGGACAACGAGTCGCTCGGCGCCCTCGTCGATCCCTTCGGGGTGATGCCGACCACCCTCGAGACCCGCGACTGGACGATCGCCGAGAAGAACTCGCTGCTGATGCCGCTCACCGGCGCCCTCGCGCTCAACCGCCTCCTCTGGAGCGGCGTCGGCCTGGCGATCTTCGGCGGCGCGCTGGCGCTCTTCAAGATGGACGCGCTCGGCTTCGCCGGCCGCCGGCGCCGGAAGAAGAAGAGGGCGCCCGAGGTCGCGGCGGCCGCGGCCGCTCCGGCGATCGGGCCGGCGCTCGAGGTGCCGACCGCGACCCTCGACTACGGGCCGCGCGCGCGCCTCGGGCAGCTCCTGGCGATGATCCGCCTCCACGTCCGGGCGACGGTCCGCTCCGTGCTCTTCCTCGCGCTCGTGGTGATCGGGATGATCTTCATGATCACCGTCGCCAGCGACGCCGACGCGCTCTTCGGGACCACGGTCTACCCGGTCACCTACGTGATGGCCGAGGTCGTCACCGAGTCCTTCTCGCTCTTCTTCTTCATCCTCACCACCCTCTACTGCGGCGAGCTCCTCTGGCGGGAGCGGAGCGTCGGCTGCGCGCAGATCCACGACGCGCTGCCGGTGCCGACGGGGCTGGTCCTCAGCGCGAAGATCCTCGCGCTCCTGACGGTCCACGCGCTCCTCCTCCTGGTCCTCCTCGGCACCGGGGTCGCGGTCCAGCTCTTCAAGGGCTACTTCAACCTCGAGATCGGCGTCTACCTCGGCCACCTCTTCGGGCTCACCTTCCCCTGGCTGGTGCTGATCACGCTCCTGACCTTCTCGATCCACGCGCTGGTCGGGTCGAAGTTCGTCGGTCACGTCGTCGTCCTCGGCTACTGGCTGATCCAGCTGATCCTCAGCGCCCTCGACTTCGACCACCGCCTCTACGCCTACGGGAGCGCGCCCTCGCCGACCTACTCCGACCTCAACCGCTACGGGCCGGACGTCGGGCCCTACCTCTGGTTCTCGGCCTACTGGTTCGCCGGCGGGATCCTCCTCCTCAGCCTCGGCCGCCTGGTCCTCCTCCGGGGGAGCGAGGGCGGGCTGCGGGCCCGCCTGCGGGCGGCTCGCGGGCGGGTCTCGCGGCCGCTGATCGCCCTCGCGGGGGCCTCGGCGATCGCCTTCGCCGGCCTCGGCGGCTTCATCTTCTACAACACCAACATCCTCCACACCTACCGGGCGAGCGACACCCAGGAGGCGCTCCAGGCGGCCTACGAGCGCGAGTACCGGGGGATCAAGGATGAGCCGCAGCCGCGGGTGATCGGCGTCAAGGTCGAGGTCGACCTCTTCCCCGAGCGCGGGCAATTCACCGCGCGCGGCGAGTACAGGCTCAAGAACCGGAGCGACAAGGCGATCGACGCGGTCTACCTGACGATGACCGACGAGGACATGGAGGTCCGCGCCTTCGAGTTCGATCGGCCGGCCGAGCTCGAGAAGAGCGACAAGCGCTTCGGCCTCCGGATCTACCGCCTCGCGTCGCCGTTGGGTCCCGGCGAGGAGGCGACGCTGCGCTTCGACGTCGCCCTGGTCAAGGGCGGCTTCTCGGTCGGCGGGCGGAGCTCGGCGATCGTCGAGAACGGCACCTTCCTCCACTCCGACTCGATCCTCCCGCAGATCGGCTACCTCGAGGGGATGGAGCTGGTCGACGACGACACCCGCAAGGAGCAGGGGCTAAAGCCCAAGGAGCGGATGGCGTCGATCGACGACGAGGCGGCGAAGATGAACACCTACATCGCCTCGGACTCCGACTGGATCGACTTCGAGGCGACGGTCTCGACCGTCCCCGACCAGATCGCGATCGCCCCGGGCTACCTCCAGCGCGAGTGGATCGAGGGCGACCGCCGCTACTTCCACTACACGATGGACGCGAAGATCCTCAACTTCTTCTCGTTCCTCTCGGCCCGCTACGCGGTCAAGCGCGACGCCTGGAAGGACGTGGCGATCGAGGTCTACTACCACCCCGGCCACGAGTACAACGTCGACCGGATGATCGAGGCGGTCAAGCGCTCGCTCGACTACTTCACCGAGAACTTCTCGCCCTACCAGCACCGCCAGGTGCGGATCCTGGAGTTCCCGCGCTACGCCTCCTTCGCCCAGTCCTTCCCCAACACGATCCCCTACTCCGAGGCGATCGGCTTCATCGCCCGGATCAAGGATCCCGACGAGGACATCGACTACCCCTTCTACGTGACCGCCCACGAGGTCGCCCACCAGTGGTGGGCCCACCAGGTGATCGGCGCCAACGTCCAGGGGGCGACCGTGCTCTCCGAGTCGCTCTCGCAGTACTCGGCGCTGATGGTGATGGAGCGGGAGTACGGCCCGGCGCAGATGCGGAAGTTCCTGAGGCACGAGCTCCGCGGCTACCTCCAGGGGCGGAGCCGCGAGACCAAGAAGGAGCTGCCGCTCATGCTGGTCGAGAACCAGCAGTACATCCACTACCAGAAGGGATCGCTGGTCTTCTACGCGCTCCGCGACTACTTCGGCGAGGAGGCGGTGAACGCCGCGCTCCGCGAGCTCCTCCGCGACTTCGCCTTCAAGGGGCCGCCCTTCCCGACCTCCCGCGAGCTGGTCGAGCGCCTCCGCGCCCACGCGCCGGAGCGCTACGCCTACATGATCGAGGACATGTTCGAGACGATCACCCTCTACGACAACCGGGTGATCGACGGCTCCTTCCGGGCGCTCGAGGACGGCCGCTTCGAGGTCAACTTCGAGGTCAACGCCCGCAAGCTCCGGGCTGACGAGCTCGGCAACGAGGAGGAGATCGACATGGACGACTGGATCGAGGTCGGCGTCTTCGCGGCCGCCGGCCCCGGCGAGGGGGATCTCGGCGAGGCGCTCTATCTCGAGAAGGTGCAGCTCAAGAAGGGGCCGACGAAGATCCAGGCGATCGTCGACGGGAGGCCGGCGCAGGTCGGCGTGGATCCGTACAACAAGCTCATCGACCGGCGGATCAAGGACAACCTCAAGGCGCCGCGTCTCGAGGGGTAGATCCGTCGGGGGATGTGGAGGTCTGCGCCCCTCCGCCGCGGCGGCGCGCCTTCTCGCGCCGCGTCGGCTTTGCGTGCTCATCGCATCCCGGCCTGGGGTACGCTGAAGGCCGTTACTCGATGCGTTCGACGGAGCCCAGAAGCGTCGCCTGTGTGGAGGATGAGGCGGGGATCCGCCTCGTGCTCCAGGTGGCGCTCGGCGCTGTCGGCGGCTACCGAGTCGCGCTCTACGCCAGCGCCGCGGAGGCGATCGAGGGGCTCGCGGCGGACCCGACCGATGTGATCCTCCTCGACGTGACGATGCCGGAGATCGACGGGAAGACCGCGTTCCGGCGGATCCGCGAGCTCCCCTCGTGCCGCGAGAGCGTCGTGATCTTCCTGACGGCGAAGGCGCGGCCCGAGGAGCGGAGCGAGCTCCTCGCGCTCGGCGCGGCGGACGTCTTCGTCAAGCCCTTCGATCCGATGACCCTCGCCCGCGACGTGGCCGCGGTCTGGGATCGTGTGTGCGGCTTCACCGGTGCGTCGGCGCGCGTGGGGTGAGCGTGCTCGATGGGTGATCAAGGCGATGGCCTCAGCGCGCTGGTCGAGGAGCTCGCGGAGCTCCTCCGCGTCGAGGGGGCGCTCCTGCGCCTCGTCGAGCCCGCGGGCGACGCCCGCTTGATCGGCGCCGGCGAGCTCTCCGGCGGGCTCATGGCCGCGGCCGCGGTCGCGCCGATGACCCTGCGCGACCAGAGCGAGGCGCGGACCCTCAGGCAGCTCGAGTCCGGGGACCTCCTGCGGGCGGCGCACGGGCGCGGCGACGCGCTCGGGGTCGCGGTCCGCTCGAGCACGGGCGCGTTCTTCGGCGAGCTCTGGGCGCTCTCGATCACCCAGCGTGGCTTCTCGCGGGCGGATCGGCGCGGGCTCGGCCTCTTCGCCGCGGAGATCAGCCGTCACCTCGATCGCGTGCGGATCGTCGAGGACGACAGCGTCCTCTTCGGCGACAGCGACGCCCGCTACGCCGCGATCGTCGAGGCGATGGCCGAGGGGGTCGTGGTCCAGACCCGCGACGGGCGGATCATCGCCGCCAACCGGGCGGCCGAGGTGATCCTGCAGATGTCCGGCGACGAGCTCCGCGGGCGGACCTCCCTCGATCCCGGGTGGCGGGCGATCCGGGAGGACGGCTCGCCCTTCCCGGGGACCGAGCACCCGGCGATGGTCTCGCTGCAGACCGGTCAGCCGCTCCACGGGATCATCATGGGCGTGCGCCGGGGCGAGCGGCCGCCGACCTGGATCTCGATCAACTCGGTCCCGCTCTTCCACCACGGCGATCCGGCGCCGGTCGGGGTGATCGCCTCGTTCTCGGACATCACCACCCTGAAGAGGGTCGAGGAGGAGCTGGCGACCAGCGTCGGCTACTTCCGCCGCTTCTTCGAGCTCTCAGTCGACGGGATCATCATCGGCCATCCGAACGGGCGCCTCCTCGACGCCAACCCGGCCGCCTGCGCGCTCCTCCGGCGGAGCCTCAGCGAGATGCGGGCGCTCGGGCGCGGGGGCACGGTCGATCCCGCGGATCCGAACATCCGCCGCTACCTCGAGATCCGGGCCGAGTGCGGGGTCGTTCGCGGTCCGCTCCGGCTGATCCGCGGCGACGGGACGATCCTCCACGCCGAGCACGCGGCGATGGACTTCCACGTCGACGACGGCGACAACTTCACGGTGATCACCTTCCGCGACGCGGAGGGCGAGCGGCGCTTCGAGCGGGCGAAGCGCGACTTCCTGGCGATGGTCTCGCACGAGCTTCGGACCCCGCTGACGGCGATCCGCGGGACCCTCGGGCTCCTCGCGGGCGGCGTGCTCGGTGACCTCAAGCCCGAGGGCGTCGCCCTGGTGAGGGCGGCGACCGACAACGCCGCGCGCCTCGCCCGGCTGATAAGCGACCTCCTCGACTCGTCGTCGATGGACGCCGGGACCTTCTCGATCGTCGCCAGCCCCTTCTCGCTCGCCGCGCTCCTCGACGAGGTGACGGCGACCGTCGAGCCGCTCCTCGGATCCGCCGGGGTCACGCTCACCAGGGTCCGCGACGACGACGACGCGGCCTACGGCGATCGCTTTCGCCTCCAGCAGGTGCTCGTCAACCTCATCGGCAACGCGATCAAGTACAGCCCGCCGGGCGCGACGATCGAGGTCGACGTCCATCACCGCGAGGGCGGCGGCCTCCGGGTCGAGGTCCGGGATCGGGGTCCGGGGATCCCGCCCGAGGATCAGCGGCGCCTCTTCGAGCGCTTCGTCCAGCTCGATCCCTCGGACTCCCGCCGTCGCGGCGGCGCCGGCCTCGGGCTTGCGATCTCGAAGGCGATCGTCGACGCCCACGGCGGTCGGATCGCCGTCGACACCCGCGAGGGCGGCGGCTCGGTCTTCTGGTTCGAGATCCCGGGGCCGCCGCGCGAGCTCGCGGTCGTCGAGTGATCAGCGCTCGACGACCCCGTGGGTCCGCGGCGCGCCGTCACGCGCGAGGCCGATCGAGCCCCCCGGCCAGAGGACGTGGAAGCGCGCGTCGTCGAGGCCGCGGGCGGCCAGCTCCTCGCGGAGGAGGCGGGGGCCGGCGTCGACCGGCTCATCCGAGAGGTCGAAGGTCCCCCAGTGCATGCCGACGAGGTGGCGGGCGCCGAGGTCGTGGAAGGCGTCGATCGACGACTCCGGGCTCATGTGCTGGCTGCCCATGAACCAGCGGGGCTCGTAGGCGCCGAGCGGCAGGCAGGCGAGGTCGACCCCGCCGAAGACCTCGCCGATCATCCGGAAGCCGCCGAAGTAGCCGGTGTCGCCGGCGTGGTAGATCGTCCGCGAGCCGCGGAGGACGAAGCCGCCCCAGAGCGCGCGGTTGGTGTCGATGATCCGCCGGTGCCAGTGCTGGGCCGGGACCAGGGCGATCTCGATCGCGCCGAGGCGGAGCGCGTCCCACCACTCGAGCTCGACGATCCGCTTGCAGGCGCCGGGGAGGCAGCGGCCGAGCGCCCGCGGGACGATGAAGGGGAGCTCGGGGCCGAAGCGGCGGGCGAGCGCCCGCAGGCTCGCGGGGTCGAGGTGGTCGTGGTGGCCGTGGGTGACGAGCACGGCGTCGATCGGCGGGAGCTCGTCCGGGCCCAGGGCCGCCGGGGTCACCCGCGGGACCAGGCCGCCGGCGCGGCCGAAGATCGGATCGATGAGGACGCGGACGCCGTCGAGCTCGGCGAGGAAGGAGGCGTGGCCGATCCAGAGGAGGCGGGCGTCGCCGCCGACCACGTCGAGGCCCTCGAGCGGCGCGTCGATCGTCCGGAGCTCGCCCAGCCGCCGCGGCGGCCGCTCGCGGCGGCCGGCCTGCCACTTGAGGAGCTCGCGCGGCCCCGGGAGCTTGAGCTCACCCCAGGGGTTGAAGTAGCGGCCGCGGTCGTGGTTGGCGGCGAAGAAGTCGGCGCCCTCGCGCTCGAGGGACGCAGGGATCGCCAGGCGACGCGGCGTCATCGCCTCGACCATGCGGCCTCCGGCCGCGAAGATCCAGCCCGCGCGGATCCGCGCGGGCCGAGGCCCGGCTAGGCGGCCTCGTCGAGGAGGCTCGTCGCCGGCGGCGGCGGGACGGGGGCGGGCGTCGGGGCGGACGCGGCCGGCCGCGCGGCGAGCTCGCCGAAGGTGATCATCACCCGGCGATCCTCGTCCCAGAGGCGGAGGCGGAGCGAGCGGAACGCGTCGCCGAGGGTCAGGTGGGGGACCTCGCGGAGCTCGTCGATCTCGTCAAAGGCCCGCGGCAGCTCGTAGTTCGGGACCCGGCTCGCGAGGTGGTGGATGTGGTGGTACGAGATGTTGCCGGTCAGCCAGTGGAGCGGCCGCGGGAGGTCGAGGAAGGAGGAGCCCTCGAGGCCGGCGCTGGTGAAGTCCCAGGTCTTGTCGTGCTCCCAGTAGGCGTGCTCGTACTGGTGCTGGACGTAGAAGAGGAAGATCCCCATCGCGCTCGCGGTCAGGGTGAGCGGGATCTGGACCATCAGGTAGTCGCCGATGCCGATCGTCAGGGCCGCGAGCGCGAAGAGCCCGGCGAGCGCGAGGTTGGTCATCCACACGCTCTTCCAGGCGTCGCGCCAGTGCTTGGGGGCGTCGAGCGGGAGGCGGTGCTTGACGAGGAACTGGTAGGCCGGGCCGACCACCAGGAGGGTGAGCGGGTGGCGGTAGAAGCGGTAACCGAAGCGGGCGCGGGGGCTCAGCGCCTCGTACTCGGCGACCGTCAGGGTGGTGATGTCGCCGTAGCCCCGGCGATCGAGGTTGCCCGAGGTCGCGTGGTGGATCGCGTGGGTCTGCTTCCAGTAGTCGTAGGGCGTGAAGGTGAGGACCCCGAGCGCCCGGCCGATCACCTGGTTGAGCCGCTTCGACGGGGTGAAGGAGCCGTGGCCGCAGTCGTGCTGGATGATGAAGAGGCGGAGGAGGAAGACCCCGGCCGGGATCGCCAGGAGGAGCGTCAGCAGGAACGACACCTGGAGGGCGGCGAGCATCGCCAGCCAGAGGGCGGTGAAGACCGAGAGGGTGAACCCGAGCTGGCGGAGCGCGCGGCCGGTGTCCGGGCGGTAGGCGGCGAGGCGGCGGAGGAGGGCGGCGCCGCGGGGGCTGATGCGTTTCGCGTCCACCCCTCCATCTGGACACGGCGATCGGGGCGGCTCAATCGCCGCTCTGTCATCGTTCCGTCATCAATGTCGACGCGCGCCGGCGGGGGCTCGGGGCGACGCCGTCATCTGGGGAATGCGTCGTCCTCTTCACGGTCTGCGCGCGTGCGGGGGAGCACCCCGCGCGCTCACGAGGCGGCGGCCCGCGGGGCGAGCTCGAAGACCGCGCGGGTGAACACGTCGCCGCGCTCGCCGTAGTTGGCGAACCAGTCGTAGCTCGCGCAGGCGGGCGAGAGGACGACCGCGTCGCCCGGCTCGGCGAGGCCGCGGGCGAGGCGCACCGCCTCGTCCATCGACGACGCCCGCGCCCAGGGGACGACCCCGTCGGCGACCGCCGCGAAGGCGTCGGCCGACTCGCCGATCGCCACCAGCGCCCGCCCCTGGCGAGCGAGGAGCGCGCGGAGCGGGCCGAGGTCGTCGCCCTTGGCCCGGCCGCCGGCGATCAGGACGAAGCGGCGCTCGAAGCCGTCGAGGCTGGCGGCGACGCTGGCGACGTTGGTCGCCTTCGAGTCGTTGTAGTAGGCGACCCCGTCGAGCTCGCGGATCTTGACCATCCGGTGGGGGAGCCCGCAGAACGCCCGGAGGCCGGCGACGCAGGCGTCGTGATCGACGCCGAGGTGGCGGGCGGCGGCGAGGGCGAAGAGCGCGTTCTTCGAGTTGTGGCGGCCGGCGAGGCCGAGCTCGGCCCGGGCGAAGGTCTCGCCGTCCGGGAGGCGGAGGGTGTGGCCGGGCCCCTCGCCGACGATGGTCGCGCCCGCGCCCGCGGGGTCGTCGACCAGGCAGAGGCGGCCGCGGGGGATCTGCGCGCGCATCCGCCCGCAGTAGGCGTCGCCGGCGTCGAGGAGCGCGAGCCCCTCGGGCGCGAGGCCGGCGAAGACCCGCGCCTTGGTGTCGGCGTAGGCGTCCATGTCCGGGTAGCGATCGAGGTGGTCGGGGGTCACGTTGAGGACCATCGCCACGTCGGTGCGGTGGAGGCTCGCCTCGTTCATCGTCTCGAGCTGGAAGCTCGAGCACTCGAGCACCAGGCTGCCGGGCGGCCGCCGCTCGCCGCGGAGGAGCGCGAGGATCCCGGTCGAGAGCGGCACCCCGAGGTTGCCGCCGGTGAAGGGGTCGAGGCCGCCGGCCCGCAGGAGCTCGCCGGTGAGGGCGGTGACCGTGCTCTTGCCGTTGGTCCCGGTGATCAGCACCGTCGGCAGCCCGGGGAAGCGGCGGCCGACGATCTCGAGGGCGAGGCTCATCTCGCCGTGGATCGCCGCGCCCTCGGCGTGGCGGGCGACGGCGGCCCGGTGGGGGCCGGGCGGGACGCCGGGGCTCAGGACCACGAGCTCGATCCCGTCGAGGGCGGCCGCCGGGATCTCCGGGGCGCCGGTGAAGGCGATCGCGCCCTCGGGGATCGCCGCCTCCGGGTTGCGATCGTAGACCCGGACCTCGAGGCCGAGGTGGAGGAGGAGGCGGGCGGCCTCGCGCCCGCTCGCGCCGAGGCCGATGACCAGGGCGCGGCGCCAGGGGAGGTCGTGGGGGGCGAGGCTCATCGGCGGGCTAGCGGAGCTTGAGGGTGGCGAGGCCGACGAGGGCGAGCATGAAGGCGATGATCCAGAAGCGGACGACGACCTTGGGCTCGCTCCAGCCCTTGAGCTCGAAGTGGTGGTGGATCGGCGCCATCTTGAAGACCCGCTTGCCGGTCAGCTTGAAGGAGACGACCTGGACGATCACGCTGACGGTCTCGAGGACGAAGAGGCCGCCGACGATCACCAGGGTGAACTCGTTCTTCGAGGCGACCGCGAGGTAGCCGAGGCCGGCGCCGAGCGGCAGCGAGCCGACGTCGCCCATGAAGACGCTGGCCGGGAAGGTGTTGTACCAGAGGAAGCCGATCCCGGCGCCGCACATCGCCCCGCAGTAGATCGCCAGCTCGCCGACCCCGGGGATGTGGGGGATGTTGAGGTAGCGGGCGATGTCAAAGCCGGCGATGAGCGTGCCCGCGGCGTAGGTCAGGACCAGGAAGGTCCCGCCGGCGATCACCACCGGCATGATCGCCAGCCCGTCGAGCCCGTCGGTCAGGTTGACCGCGTTGGAGAAGCCGACGATCACGAAGATCGCCAGCCCCATGTAGAGCAGCGAGGGTAGGACGATGTCGTGGTTGTAGAAGTCGAGGAGGGGGAGCGCGAGCCGGTAGCGGAAGCTCTCCGGCATCATGTCCGAGCCGTAGAGGTAGCCGACACAGAGCGTGGCGACGACGCACTGGAGGAGGAATTTCACCTTCCCCGGCATGCCCCCGGAGCTCTTGCGGCGGACCTTGAGGGCGTCGTCGATGAAGCCGATCACCCCGTAGCCGGCGGTGATCGCCGTCGCCAGGAGGATGAAGGGGTTCGACATGTCCGCCCAGAGGACCGTCGGGATGATCAGCGTGAAGAGGATCAGGCTCCCGCCCATCGTCGGCGTGCCGCGCTTCGAGAAGTGCGACTGCGGGCCGTCGTCCCGGACCACCTGCCCGAGCTGGATCTTCTGCAGGGTGCGGATGAACCAGGGGTAGAGGAAGAGCGAGAGCAGGAGGGCGGTCAGCGTCGCGGCCAGGATCCTCGTCGACGTGTAGCGGAGGACGTTGAGCCAGGAGAGCCAGCCGAAGTGATCGTGCAGGGAAAATAGGAGTTGGTAGAGCACGATGGGCGCCTAGAGTTGGCACGGGACGCGGTGCCAGGCAAGAATCCGACGCTTCGGCCTGGGCGGCGGATTCCGGCCAACTGGGTAGCGATCGGGTGGCCGCTCAGGGGGTCGCGAAGATCCAGTCGCGCCAGGCGTCGGGGACCCGCTCGGGGACCCGCGGCAGGAGGGCCTGCGGGCTCCAGCGCGGGCGGGACGGCGGCCGCGGCAGCGTCAGCCCCGCCTGCTCCGGCGTCCGTCCGCCCTTGCGCCGGTTGCAGGGCCGGCAGGCGGCGACGACGTTGGTCCACGAGGTCTTGCCGCCGGCGACCCGCGGGACGACGTGATCGAGGGTGAGGTCGCTGGCCCCGAAGACCTCGCCGCAGTACTGGCAGCGGTGGTCGTCGCGGATATAGACGTTGCGGCGGGAGAAGCGGACGACCTGCGGGCGGAGGCGGAGCGGCGTGAGGAGGCGGACGACCGCCGGCGCCGGGAACGCCTCGTTGACCGTGTGGATCGCCCAGGCGTAGTGCGCGAGGACCTCGACCTTCTCGAGGACGCTCATGCAGATCGCGCGCTGCCAGCGGATGATCTTCACCGGCTGATAGCCGACGTCGAGGACCAGGGTGTCGGTGGCCTCGTAGAGCGCTTCCGCGGGCTCGTCGGTCTCCATCACGCTCTCGACGTCGACCAAGGTAGCACGCGCCCCGGGCGGCGCCGCTGCGACATTTCCGCGGCGATCGGGTGACGCGGCGGGGCTCGCCTCCGCCCGCCGCGAATTGGCGCTCGGCCCCGCCGCTCTGCTATGCGGTGGCGGTGCGCTGGAGCCCCGAAGAGGTCGCGGCGATCACCGGCGGCGAGCTCCGCCAGCGGGTCGAGCGGCCGATCCACACCGCCTTCATCGACAGCCGGGCGCCGGTGGCCGGCGGCCTCTTTGTGCCGATCGTCGCCGCCCGCGACGGCCACGAGTTCATCCCCGCGGCGATCGCCGGCGGCGCGTCGGCCGTGCTCCAGGGGCGCGGCCGCCCTTGCTGCGCCGGCGCGAGCGTGATCGAGGTCGACGACCCGCTGCGCGCGCTCGAGGCGCTCGCCCGCGACGCGCGCGATCGCAACCCGGGGCCGGTGGTCGCGATCACCGGCTCGAACGGCAAGACGACCACCCGGGCGATGGTCGCGGCGGTCCTCGGGGTCGGCTACGCGCCGCTCCTCTGCACCCGCGGCAACCTCAACAACCACCTCGGGGTGCCGCTGACGCTGGTCGCCGATCCCGATGAGCCGCGGGCGATGGTCATCGAGCTCGGGATGAGCGCGCCGGGCGAGAACGATCACCTGGCGTCGATCGTCCGGCCGACCCACGCGCTCGTCACCTCGATCGCCCTCGAGCACCTCGAGTTCATGGGGTCGCTGGAGGCGATCGCTCGCGCCGAGTGTGAGCCGATCGCCCACATCTGCGCGGGCGGGGCGCTGATCTACCCGGACGACGAGCCGCTGGTGGTCGCCGAGATCCCGGCGATCGATCCGCCGCTGCTCCGGCCCTTCGGGGCCTCGGAGGCGGCGACGGTCGCGGTCCTCGGGGCGCGGGTCGGTGAGCGGACCGAGGCGATCCTCGAGATCCGGCACGACGACGGGCGGCGGGAGATCGTCCGGCCGCGCCTCCAGATCTTCGGGGCCCACAACGCCCGCAACGCCGCGGCCGCGCTGGCGGTGGGGGTCGACCTCGGGCTCGAGGTCGCGGCGATGGTCGCGGCGCTCGAGGCGGTGGAGCCGGTCGGTGATCGCGGCCGCCTCCTGCGGGTCGGCGCCCACCAGGTGATCGCCGACTGCTACAACGCAAACCCCGGCTCGGTCGCGGCGGCGCTGCGCTCGCTCGCCGGGCTCCGCGGCGAGGTCCCGGGCAAGCTTGTGGCTGTCCTCGGGGACATGCTTGAGCTGGGGCCGACCGAGGATCAGCTCCACGCCGACGCCGGCGCGCTGGCGGCCGAGCTCGGGATCGACGGGGTGATCGCGGTCGGGGCGCGCTCGCGCCACCTCGCCGCCGCCGCCGCGGGCGGGGGGATCGCCGCCGGTCACTTCGCCGCCGACGCGGCGCCCGCGGCGATCGCCGACGCGCTCCGCGAGCTCCTCGGCGACGAGGGCGGCGCGGTCCTCGTCAAGGGGAGCCGGGGGATGCGCCTCGAGCGGGTGGTCGCGGCGCTCCAGGGGTAGATGTCCTTTTGGACATGTGAGAGCTGACGCCGCCGGCGGGGCGGCGGTCCGTGACGCTTGACGTCGGCGCTCACCCGCGCGAGGTGGGCGGCGCTGCGGGCGATGTGGGCGGGCCTGCGACCGTCGGCGCGCGCGCTCCAGGGCGCCGCGGACGGGGCGTGGGCGGCCGCTCCTCGCCGGATTCGACTTTTTTCAGCGGGCCGGGATCGTTTGCGGGTCGTCGATCACTCCCCAGCCAGAGTCCGCCATGTCGAAGCTGCACACGACCCCCCTCGACACCCTCCTGGCCGCCGCCGCGGCGAGCGAGTCTGGCCGCGTCGCCGACGGGCGGGCGCTCCTCGGCGAGCGCCCGGAGCACGAGGGCCCCCGCGCCCGCCTCGACGCGCTGATCCGGTCGGCGCTGCTCGCCCGGATCGACGGCGAGGCGGCGGGCGGCGGCAACCTCTACGCCGGTGACGATCGCGACGCGGACCGGATGATCGCCGCCTTCGCCCTCCTCGCCGAGCGCACGCCGATGATCCGCTTCGGCTACGCCGCGGCCAACCGGGCGATCCTGGCGGCGGCCGCCGGCGCGGCCGCGCTCCACGTCGTCGACATCGGCGTCGGCGCGGGCGTCCAGTGGCTCGACCTCATCGACCGGGTCGCCGCCCTCGGCGACGCCCGCCCCCGCCTCCGGATCACCGGCGTCGACGTCCCCGACGCCGCCGGCGAGGTCGAGCGGGCGCTCCGCGAGCTCGGGGCGCGCCTCTCGGCCCACGCCCGGGCCCGCGGCGTCGACCTCGACTTCGCCGGCCTCGCCCGGCCGATCGAGGCGATCGACGGCTTCGAGCGCCGCCCCGGCGAGGTCCTGGCGATCAACGCCTCGCTCGCGCTCCACCACGTCGCCGCCGACGAGGCGGGGGAGGGCGCCCGCGACCAGGTGCTCCGTCGCCTCGCCGCCCTCCGCCCCGAGGTGCTCACTCTGGTCGAGCCCGAGGCCGACCACAACCACTGCGCGCTCGGCCGCCGCCTCGTCGGCGCCCGCCGCCACTACGGCCTGGTCTTCTCGATCCTCGACGAGGTCCTCGCCGACGACCCGGCGATCCGCGGCGCCCTCGAGCGCGGCTTCTTCGGCCGCGAGGTCGCCAACATCCTCGGCGCCGACGGGGCCGCCCGGGTCGAGCGCCACGAGCCGCTGGTCTGCTGGCAGCGGCGCCTGCGGGCCGCCGGCTTCACCCCGGTCGCCAGCGATCTCGCGGCCCTCGAGGCCGAGCTCGCCGGCGAGGGCTTCGGCCTCGCGCGCCGCGGCCAGGCCGTCCAGCTCTGCTGGCGCGGCGACGCGGTCCTCTCGTTCTCCGCCTGGAAGGGGGCGCTCTAATGACCACCGACACCCAGACCCCGACCCTCCGCTACATCCCCGGCGGCGACGCCGACGCCCTCAGCCGCCGCCTCGGCCGCGCGGTGATCAAGCTGGCGAGCAACGAGAACCCGCTCGGCCCGCCCCTCGGCGCCCAGGCGGCGATCCACGACGCGGCCGGCCGCGCCCAGATCTACCCCGAGCCGACCTCCGAGTCGCTGCGGGCGGCGCTCGCCGAGCGCCACGGCCTCACGCCCGAGGAGGTCCTGGTCTGCGCGGGCGGGACCGACGCGATCCAGATCGCGGCGATGCTGACCGCGGTCGAGCGCCCCGGCGCCGCCGTGATCGCCCCCCACCGCTCCTTCCTCGCCTACCGGGTCGCCGCCAACCAGGTCGGCCTGCGGGCGGTCGACGTCCCGCTCATCGGTGAGCGCCTCGACCTCGGGGCGATGCTCGCGGCCGCCCAGGATCCCGCGGTCGGCCTCCTCTACCTCGCCAACCCCAACAACCCGACGGGCACGAGCATCGACCCGAAGATGCTCACCCGCTTCCTCGCCCGGGTGCCCGAGCGCGTGCTGGTGGTCCTCGATGAGGCCTACATCGAGTTCCTCGCGCCCGAGCGCCGGGTCGACGCGGCCGCGCTCGTCCGCCGCCACGCCAACGTCGTCGTCCTCCGCACCTTCTCCAAGGTCTACGGCCTCGCCGCCCTGCGGATCGGCTACGTCCTCGGGGCGGCCGCGACGATCGCCCGCCTCGGCCGCTTCGTGATGCCCTTCCGGGTCTCGGCCGCCGCCCAGAAGGCCGCCCGCGCCGCCCTCGAGGACGAGCTCTTCGTGATCCGCAGCCACGTCCACAACCGCCGGCAGCGGACGATCCTCACCCGCGGCCTGATGGCGATGGGCCTCGAGGCGACCGCCAGCGACGCCAACTTCGTCCTCGTCGATCTCGGCCGGCCGGCGGCGCCGATCGCCGCGGCCCTCGAGGGGCGCGGGATCATGGTCCGCACCCTCGAGCCCTACGGCATGACCACCGCCCTCCGGATCAGCGTCGGCCTCGCGGACGAGAACCGCGCGGTCCTGGACGCGCTCGCCGAGCTCCTCGGCGTCGCCGCGGGGGACGACGCGGTCGCCTCCTAGGGCTGCGAGCGACCTCGATCGGAATGGACCGCCCGCGCCCCGAGGGCGAGCGGGCGGATCCGTCTGAGAGCGCGCGCATCGACGCCGCCTGGCGCCGTCGTTCAGGGCAGACAGTTGGGGTCCCCCGCCGGGCAGACCGCGAACTGGCCCATCATGCCGCCGTCCTCGTGCGGGAGGATGTGACAGTGGTACATGTACGCCGCGTCGGCGATCCCGTCCTGGGGATCGTTGGCGAAGTCGGTGAATTCGCCGATGAAGCGGACGACCCCGCCGGCGGGGATCAGCATGGTGTCCTTCGGACCGGCCTGCCAGGCCTCGGGGGCCGCCGCCGGCATCGGCCCGTCGCCGTCGGGGTCGATGTCGAGGACGTAGTAGTGGATGTCGTGGATGTGGAAGGGGTGGGCGATCGGCGTCGTGTTCTCGATCGTCCAGATCTCCACCGCGTCCTCCTCGACGTACTCGTTGATCACGTTCATGTCCATCTTCTCGCCGTTGAGCGTGAAGCCCATCTCCGGGAGCACCGCCGCCGCCATGACGATCGAACGCTGGGTCGCGCCCGCCTCCGGGGGGATCGCTTGCGCGACCAGCGAGCCCGGCAGCGAGGTCGTCCCGCTCGCCGTCGGCGCGAGGACGTCGAGGCGGATGACGTCGAAGTCGGTCCCCTCGATGCCCATCCCCATCATCATCGGCGTCCCGCCGAGCACGCCCATCGGCAGCTTGGTGTTGAGGCCCCGCAGGGTCACCGAGCTCCCCTCATCGCCGGAGAGGTCGACGACGATCTCGTAGCGCTCGCCGGGGGCGATCTCGACGCTCGTGACCGAGGCCGGCGCCTCGAGGAGGCCGAGGTCGTTGCCGATCACGTCGAAGGTGCGGCCGTCGTCGAACTCGAGGTGGTAGGCCATCTCGAGCGAGCCGTTGAGCAGGCGCAGGCGGACCATCTGCGCCGGGACCTCGCGGTACGCCTCGGCGGCGCCGTTGACCGTCATCGTGTTGCCCCGCGGCGGGCCCACCTGGAGGACGCCGCTCCCGTCGAGCTCCTTGTCCTGGAGGACGAGCGGGAGGTCGTCGATCCCGTACTCGCGCGGGAGGTCGAGGGCCGCCTCGACGTCGTCGCGGACGATGATGAAGCCGCTGAGGCCGCTGTAGACCTGGTTCGCGGTCTCCTCGTGGAGGTGGGGGTGGTACCACATCGTCGCCGCGGCGTTCATCACCTCGAACGACGGCGACCAATTGCCGCCGCCGGCGGCGATCATCTGGTGCGGGCCGCCGTCGTTGGCCGGCGAGACGTGGGCGCCGTGCCAGTGGGTCGTGCTCTCCTTCGCCAGCATGTTGGTGAGGCTGATCGAGATGGTCTCGCCCTTCACCCACTCCATCGTCGGACCGAGGAGGCCGCCGTTGTAGCCGGCGGTGGTGCTCGCGGAGCCGCCCTCGGTGAAGGTGTGGGTGCCCTCGTCCATCACCAGCTCGAAGCTATTGCCCTGGATCAGCTCGGGGATCAGGATGTTGCCGCCGTACTCCACCGGCTCCCCGGTGGTGCCCGTCGTCTCACCGGTCGTCGACGTCGTCGACGTCGTCGCCGTCGCGGTGGCCGTCGGATCGGTGGTCGAGCCCGTGGTCGTGCCCTCGTCGGTGGTGCTCGGGTCGCCCGTCGTGCCGGTTGTGCTGGTCGACGCGCTCGCGCTCGCGTCCGTGGTCGCGCTCGAGTCATCGCCGCAGGCGGTCATCAGGAGGAGCGCCCCGGCGAGCGCCCCCGCAGCGGTCCCGCTGCCCGAGAGGAGCCCGACGCGCGGCCAGGAGAGGTGCAATGGTTCGGAGGTCATGGGTTCACCAGCGATCGAATTCGAGAGGTTGACGTTCATGGGATCGAGTCGGCCGCCCGCGAGGCGAGCGAGAGCGCCGCGCTCGATCGCCGATCGCGCGCCACGACCCAAGCCTGCGCTCCAGGCTGCCAAAGCCAGGAATCACCGCTCGGTGGTTTTCTATTCAGCGATCGCGAGAAAAGCGCCTGGCGCGTTCACAGAAGCTCCACCTCGAGCGGTATCGGGCGCCGCGGCGCTAGACCGAGGAGCCGAAGAGCTTGGCCTCGCGGAGGCGCTCGAAGGCCTGCTGGACCAGGCGCACCCGCGCGGAGTCGCGGCTGCGCTGGCCGGCGACCAGGTAGATCGACGCGGTCTCGCCGATCTCCTTCGGCAGCACGTCGACCAGGTCGCCCTCGCGCGGGGCGAAGCTCCAGGGGGCGTAGCCGATCCCCATCCCGGCATGGGTCGCGCGGACGATCGTCTCGGTGTTGGTGATCGCCAGGATCGGCCGGACCCGGAGGGAGCCGCCCGCTCGCAGCGCCCACTGGGTCGGGCTCCGCGGCGGGAGGTAGCAGCTCAGGAGGCGGTGGGCCCGGAGGTCGTCGGGCGCGCGCACCGGCGGGTGCCCCTCGAGGTAGGCCGGCGAGGCCTTGCAGCACCACTCGGCGGTGTCGAGGAGGCGCATGTAGAGGTCGCCGTCCTGCGGCGGGTTGAAGGTGACGATGAGGTCGAAGTCGTCCCGCAGCGGGTGGAGGGTCACCGCCGACTCGAAGAGGTGGAAGGAGGGGCCCTCCTCGATGTCGATGAAGGGCTCGAGCGCGGCGAGGAGGAGATCCGGCGAGGTCCCGGGGGGCATGCCGACCTTGATCACCCCGCCCAGCGCCTCGGCGGCGCTGCGGGTCTCGGCGACGGCCGCCTCGGCGTCGCGGAGGAGGTCGCGGCCGCGGATCGCGAGGGCGACCCCGGCGGCGGTCAGGCGGAGGTGACGGGCGCTCCGCTCGAGGAGGCGGCAGCCGAGCGCGGCCTCGAGCTGCTCGAGCTTGCGCCAGGCGGTCGAGCGCGGGACCCCGCAGGCCCGGGCGGCCGACGAGACCGAGCGCGCGCGATCGACCGCGCAGAGGATCGCCAGGGCCTCGAGATCCAGGGGCCCGGCGGCGGGCTCGTCGGGTCGTTGTTTGTCTCGATCCTGAGACATGTTGTCTCTGTATTGAGACATCCATGCCCCTGTCAAGGGGCTAGCTTGAGCGCCGGGAATCGCCGCTTTGAAGCGCCAGCGACCCGCTGGAGAGAGAGGAACGCCCGATGCAAGCGCAGACCGAGCCCGTCACCCCCCGCACCCTCAACCTCCCGATCCTCGAAGGGGGCCTCCCGGTCGTCGGCCACATCTTCAAGCTGGTCCGGCACCAGGCGGAGACCTTCCGCCAGCTCGAGAAGGCGCCGGGGCCCCTCTGCTGGGTGAAGATCATCGGCATGGGCTGGGTGCTGGTCTACACCCGGCGCGAGTCCTTCGATCTCTTCATGAACCGGATCACGACCTCGGTCCGGTTGGTCGACCAGGCCGAGGTGATCATCGGCCACACGTCGATGGTCGCGGCCGACGGCGCCACCCACCGCCACCTCCGCAAGGCCGCCAGCGGCCCCTTCACGCCCAAGGGGCTGACGATGAGCGGGGTCTCGGCGACGATGGAGGAGGTGATCAACGCGCGGGTCGAGGCGATGGTCACCAGGGACGAGGTCACGCTCCTCGCCGAGACCCAGCGGGCGGCGCTCGACATCATCTTCCGGATCATGGGGATCCCGGAGAGCCAGCTCGAGGTCTGGGGCGAGAAGTACACGACGCTCCTGATGGGGCCGATCGGACCGCACCTCGCGGCGCCGCCGCTCCCCTACTACTTCGCCACCCGCGCGCGCCGCTGGCTCGACGAGCGGCTGCGGGGCTACATCCAGGGCGCGCGCCAGAACCCCGACGCCAAGGGCCTGGTCGCCGAGCTGGTCCGCGGACGCGACGACGAGGGCAAGGGCCTCTCCGACGAGGAGATCCTCGACAACCTCCGCCTCCTGGTCCTCGCCGGCCACGAGACGACCGCGTCGGTGATGGCCTGGATGGCGAGCTACATGGCGACCAACCCCGCGGTCCAGGAGCGGGTGATCGCCGAGGCGACGGCGACCGAGGGGCTCCCCCAGACGCCCGCCGACATGGGCCGCTTCCCCTACGCCGAGGCGCTCTTCCGCGAGAGCCTGCGCCTCCACCCGCCGGTGGCGATGCAGAACCGCGAGCTCACCGCGCCCCTCGAGGTCGACGGGGTGACGGTGCCGGCGGGGACGACCGTCGGCGTGCCGATCTGGCTGCTCAGCCGCGATCCCGAGCTCTACCCCGATCCCGACGCCTTCAAGCCCGAGCGCTGGATCGGCCGCGACCACAAGCTGACCCCCCTCGAGACCGCGCAGTTCGGCGGCGGGCCCCACTTCTGCCTCGGCTATCACATGGCCTGGGTCGAGGCGGTGATGTTCGTCGTCAGCCTCGGCCGCGCGCTCGCCCGCGAGGGGAAGCGCCTGCAGATGCCGCGGATGCCGAGCGAGAACGCCTTCCCGCTGACGCGGCCCCACCGCGAGGAGTCGCGGGCGCGGCTGGTCCGGGGCTAGGCGCGAAGGCCGACGCGTCGGGGCGTTTCGCGGCGCGCGGCTCGGCGTGTAGACTGGGGCGGTGATCCTCCCCGCGGTCCTCGCCCTGGTCTGCTGGCTCGATCCGGGCGCCGGGGCGCCGGCCGAGGAGGCGCCGATCCAGCGCCCGAGCGGCGCGGGTGCGGGCGCGGAGTCGCCGGCCGAGGCGGCGCCGATCCAGCGGCCGAGCGCGGCGGCGGGGGAGGGCGAGGGCGAGGGCGAAGGGGAGGAGGCGCCGGTCGAGGTCGAGGCGACACCCGCCGAGGCGACGCCGGTCGAGGCCGCGCCGGTCGAGGCGACGCCGGCACCCACGCGAGCGAGCCACGCTTCGCCCGCCCCGAGCAGCGCGCCGATCCGCGCGAGCGCGGCCCGCCGCAGCGGCCGCCCCGAGCCCCGCTACCACCGCGCCCCCTTCAGCGACGGCAAGTGGGCGACGCTGATCGGCCAGGACGTGCTGATGGTCTTCAGCACCGGCTATCGGGTGTGCGGGACGATCACCGGGGTCAACGCCGACACCGTCGACTACGAGGATCCCTCCCGCGGCGCCCGCAAGATCGCGCGGGCGATGGTGACCGCCGTCCACGAGGCGTCGTGGGAGTGCGCCGAGGACTCGGCGGTGCCGAAGGTCGAGTGGGCGCTGCCGGGGTCGGTCGCCGGCCTCTCGATCGCCGGCCTCGGCCTCGTCTTCGGGATCCTGCAGGACGTCGGCACCCTCAGGCGGCCGACCTCCTACGCGATCCTCGGCTTCCCGACGCTGGTCTTCGGCGCGCCGGTGGTCGGCATCGCCGGCCGGAGCACCGCCCGCGATCTCCGGGTGCGCGGGGTCCCCTGGGCCCGCGCGGTCGGCTGGGGGGCCTTCGGCGGGGCCGCGCTGGCGACCGTGCTCTGGTCTATCGGCTACCTCGGCGAGGTCGACGCGCTCGCCAAGCCGGGGATCGCCACCGCGGCCGGCGGCCTCGGCTTCGCGGGCGCGGGCCTCCTCGCGTTCGACGCGCTGCGCTCGCGGAGGGAGCTCCGCGAGGTCCGACGCCTCGACGCCCAGCCGGCGGCGGCGGCCGGGATCCGCGTCGGGGTCGCGCCGATCGTCCAGGGGCAGCGCGCCGACGGGGTCGCGCTGAGCGTCGGCGGGCGCTTCTAGGAGGCCGCGGAGAGGCGCGGGTGGGCTCTCATGGCCGGCGGGCGCTGGCTCGCGGGTGAGGTTCGCGGCGGAGCCGCTCCGCGATCGCTGACGCCGTGGCACCTCGGGGGCGCTGCGCTATCCTCCGCCGGCCTTGAGCGCCCCCGCCAGCGCCGCGCCGGTCCGGCTCGCCGATGTCGCCCGCGCCTGGTGGCCGCTGGCGGCGAGCTGGCTCTTGATGGGGGTCGAGCTCCCGCTCCTCTCGGCCTTCGTCGCCCGCCTCGTCGATCCGGAGATCCACCTCGCGGCCTACGGCGGCCTGGTCTTCCCGATCGCCCTCCTGGTCGAGGCGCCGATCATCATGATGCTGACGGCGTCGACCGCCCTGAGCAAGCACCGGGCGGCCTACCACGCGCTCGGGCGGACGATGCACCGCCTCTCCTTCGGGCTGACGATCCTCCACGTCGTCCTCGCCTTCACGCCGCTCTTCGATCGCCTCCTGGTGCCGCTCCTCGACACGCCGGCGGCGGTCGTCGAGCCCGCGCGCCTCGGCCTCCAGATCATGACGCCGTGGACCTGGGCGATCGCCTCGCGGCGCTTCAACCAGGGGGCGCTGATCCGCTTCGGCGAGTCGCGCCACGTCACCCTCGGGACGATCGTCCGCCTCATCGTCGGCGGGACCACCCTGGCAATCGGCTACTCGCTGCGGGCGCCGGGGATCGTCGTCGCGACCACGACGGTGATCGCCGGCGTCCTCTCGGAGGCGATCTACGCGTCGCTCCGCACCCGCCGGGTGGTCCGCGGGGCGATGGCGCCGGGCGAGCCCGCCGACGTCCTCCGCGGCCGCGCCTTCCTCCGCTTCTACGTGCCGCTCGCGCTGGCGCCGCTGGTCACCCTGATCGTCCAGCCGATCGGCGCCGCCGCCCTCGCCCGGATGCCGCGGCCGCTCGAGTCGCTGGCGCTCTGGCCGGTCGTCCACGGCCTCCTCTTCCTCCTCCAGAGCACCGGCTTCGCGCTCTCCGAGGTCGTGATCTCGATGGTCGAGCGGCCCGGCGCGGCGGCGGCGCTCTTCCGCTTCTCGGTGATCCTCTGTGCGGCCCTGACGGCGATCGTCCTGGTGATCGCCCAGACCCCGCTCGCCGGCCTCTGGTTCGGCGGGGTCTCGGGGCTGCGGCCCGAGCTCGCGGCGATGGCCGGGACCGCGCTGGCCTTCGGCTTCGCGGTCCCCGGCGCGCGGGCGATGGCGAGCTGGTACGGCGGCGTGCTGGTCCACGGCAAGCGGACCGGGGCGCTCACCGAGTCGGTGGTGGTCTTCCTGATCGTCTGCTCGGCGCTCCTCGTCGACGGCGTGAGCCGGGGGGCGCGGCCGGGGATCGAGGCCGCGCTGATCGCCTACGCGGTCGCCCGCGGGGCCGAGGCGCTCTGGCTCTGGTGGCGCTCGCGGACGCTGCGGGCGGCGCTCGGCGGCTGAGTCATACATGTCGCTTGGGCCATGTTCATCGGCCCGGAGCCGTCGCCGCTAGCGAGCGGGGCTGGTCGCGGGCGCGTCGACGCCGGCGATCGGCCGCGGGCAGGCGCGGCTCGGCGCGCCGAAGACCTTGCGGTAGGCGCTCCGCTCGTGGGCCGGCAGGAGCTCGATCTTCGGCGCCGCCTCGACGAGGTTGTGGAGCTCGGCGACGGTCTCCTCGGCCTGCGGGCGATCGCCGTCGGTCCAGCGGAGCAGCTTCGGCTTCGCCCACCGCTTGCGGATCCCCTTGCGGTCGTTGGCGGCGTCGCCGACGTGGAGGATCCGCCGGCCCTCCGGGAGGGTGACGAGGACGCCGACGCTCCCCGGCGTGTGACCCGGGAGCGGGAGGACGATCACCGAGCCGTCGCCGAAGAGGTCGGCGTGGGCGGGGAAGGTCTCGTAGGGGCCGGAGGCGAAGTCGAGGGTGTTGGCGTGCGGGACGATCGCGGCCGCGTGGGCCGGGACGACCTCATTCAGCCGCTCCTCGGCCCCGCGCTCGATCAGCGCGCGCTCGGGGGCGCTCAGGAGCACCGGGATCGGCGGGAGGTCGAGGTAGCCGCCGAGGTGATCGACGTGGGCGTGGGTCGGGATGAACCAGCGGATCCCGGCGGGGTCGACGTCGATCGCCTTGAGCTGGTCGGAGAGACCTGTCTTGGGGACCAGGAGGCCCGGGAGGCGGCGGAGGCGGCGGCGCTCCGGCGGATCGTAGACCTCGATCTCGGCGAGGAAGTTGAGGGAGTTGCCGGCGTCGACGAGGACGTCGCCCGCGGGGTGGCGGATCACCAGCGCCGACGCGGTCGCCGGGCCGAAGCGCCCCGACTCGACCCAGCAGAGGGTGAGCGAGGGCGGCGGCGTGGCCTTGACCCGGGTCGGCTTCGGGGCCTCGACCGCGGGGAGTATCGGCCGGCAGGCGAGGGCGAGGAGCGCGAGGGCGAGGGCGAGGAGGGAGCCGAGGCGCGCAGGCGCGGGCGTTCGCGGCGACGACACGGGGGGCCGCGCGCTCCTCAGACCGGCTTGACCAGCTTGCCGATGTTGAAGGCGGGCGCCGGGATCTTCTTGACGACGGTCGCGTCCGGGTCGGCCCGGGTCGGCAGCGGGCGGCTCGGCGCCAGCGCCGGCTCGGGCTCGCCGTAGTGATCGTAGGCCGAGATCAGCGGCGGCTCGCTGCTGCCGGCGCCCGTGTAGGAGGGCGGCGGCGGGAGGTCGCGGCCCTGACCGTAGAGGTCGGCCTCCTCCTCGTCGTAGATCCCCGCGAGCTCGCCCTCGACGAGTTCGTCGCCCTCGTCGACGCTGACCTCGACGCCGCCGTCGTCGAAGCCGAGCTCGATCCGCAGGCGATCGAGGTCGAGCTTGCGGAGCCACTCGACGTCGACCCGCTGGCTCTCCATCGACACCGAGGCCATCGCCCCGCGGGTGAGGGCGTAGAGGAGGCGGCCGCCGGCCGAGGCCTGAGCCCGCCAGACCTGCTCGCGCCCGCTCCACGAGCTCGCCAGGCTCGAGATGAGGCAGCCGATCACTTCGCGCGCCCGGTCGTACTCCTCGCGGAGGCGGATCGTCGTCGGATCGATGCCCTGGCGGCCCTTGGCGTTGCGCTCGGCGTTGCGGAGGCGCTCGGCGATGAGGCGGACGGAGGTGAGCTTCTGGGTGAGGACAGCGCAGGACTTGGCCCAGCGGTCGCGCTCGTCGGCGAGCGCCAGCATCTTCGCCTCGAGCTCGGCGAGCTTCTCCTCGAGCTCGCGGACCTGCACGACCTTGGCGTCGTAGCGCTGCCAGATGTCGGCGCCCTCGCTCATCGGCGACGAGCATAGACCCTGGCGAGACGACGAGAAAGGGCGATGATCGGGCGCTAGGGTCGGGTTTGCGTCAAGCCGCCGCAGCTGGAGGGGGCGCGCTCCCCCACCTCGCGTGAGATCGCCGACGACCCCGCCTGGGTGGGCCGCGGCCGCGTCCTCGGGTCGCTTCTGCTAGCTTGTCGCCGGGAACGATGACGAGCGCAGAGACCACCGACGCGAGGGAGGTGGCGCGCCGCCTCGGCGTGCTCCTCGAGGAGGGCGGGGATCACAACCGCCTCTTGATCGAGTGCGGCGACGCCTACCTCCTCTTCATGGGCGGCCGCGGCGAGGCGACGCTCGAGTGCGAGGCGGTGAGCAACGAGCGGCTGCCGGCGGCGGCCAAGCTGACGCCGGAGCGCCTGGCGATCCTCGAGGCCGCTGGCTTCGTCCCCCAGCGTGGCCGCCGCAACCTGACGCGGCGCTGGGAGGTCGCGGGGGAGGGCTCGCTCGCGGCGATCGCCGAGGTCGCGCTCGACGTCCTCGCCCGCGCCTACGGGGTCGCGGCCGGGGAGCCGCGCTCGCTCAAGCTCCACCTCGGGGATCGGGAGCCGACCCGCAACGTCGAGCTGATCCGGAGCATGAAGAAGCTCGCGCGCCTCCGCGATCACGGGTCGCGGCAGGCGGTCTACCGCGGGATCCTGGCCAGCGATCTCCTCCTCGTCCTCGATCCCGAGAGCGACCCCGGCGAGCACGAGCCCCACGTGGTCGAGCGGCTCCAGGGCTACCCCTGCTTCGGGGTCTTCACCGACTGGGACGCGCTCCGCCTCTGGGAGCCCCGGGGATGGCCCTACGTCGTCCTGCCGGGGCATCAGATCGTCCGCCTGGTCGAGGCGGCGAAGGCGGGCTCGCTGCTGATCAACCCGCGCGGCGACGTCGGCGGTGAGCTCCTGATGAACGAGATCGCCGCGCTCGCCGACGCGGCGCGGCGGCGCTACGCCGGCTAGATCAGCGCACCTGGCTCAGCGCAGCGGGCTCGCGGGCCCGAATGACGGCGTCGACGCGGACGCGGGTGCGCCCGCGGAGGGCCATGAGGACGCCTCCAGTGAGGAGGGCGACGCCGCCGGTGAGGAGGGCGACGCCGGCGACGAGCGGACCCGAGGGGAGGGTGCAGGGGCCCTGCCAGCACTCCTCGCGGCGGGAGGCGGCGATGAAGGCGGCCCCGGTGACCGCGAGGCCGCCGCCGAAGGCGCTCGCCAGGAGGCCGCCGGTGAGCATCCGCGAGCGACCCGGGCGGACCCGCGCGACCAGCCGATCGCCGCCGACGTCGAGGCTGAAGGGGCGCGAGGTCGGCACGCCGGAGCCGGTGATCACGAAGCGGCGGCCGCCGTCGACCGCGAGGGTGCGATCGCAGGGTGCGCCGCAGCGGCGCTCCGAGGCGACGGCGCTGGTCGCCCCCGCAGGGAGCTCGTGGAGCTGGACGTCGCCCTCGCCGGCGACCGCGAGGTGGACCCAGGGTTGGGCGGGCGTCGGCGCCTCGCCCTCGGCGACGACCTGCGCCGGCCGGGTGGCGCGCTCGATCACCGCGACCTCGCGCCATTCGAAGCGTCGGAGGGCGCCGTCGCTGGCGGCGACGATCGCCACGGCGACGCCGGGCTCGATCTCCACGAGCGTGCCGCGGAGCATCCGGCCGTCGGCGAGGAAGACGAGGTCGTCGCCGGTCGACGGGCCCTCGGCGCGGACGCTCGAGGTGATCACCGGGCGAGCGTCGCCCGGTCGAGGGCTCGCAGGAGCAGCGGGTGAGGCGGGCGAGGCGGGCGGACTCGCCGTCGCGTCCTCGTCGACGCTCCCCGATCCCACCGCGTCATCGGAGGGCAGGGCGCGCTCGGAGCCCGCGGCCGCGGCTGCGAGGGCGGGGTCGGCGATCGTCGCCGCCAGCCAGAGCGTCGCCGACACGAGCGCGCGCGTCCGGGTCGGACCCCGATGGGGCGCCGTCCTGTCACGGGAGAGGTCGATCTCCGATCACCGAGCACAAACGATGCCATCGCGGGTTTGGCGGGGATCCGCAGGGGACGCGCGCGCGGGCCCGGTGTCGATTCACCATGACATCGACGCCCGGGCGCGCCTGTCAGACCCCACGATCGCGTGGTCCTGCTACCCTGGCGCGGATGTCCGCCGCGGCGACGCCGACCCTCGGCCACCTCCTCGCCCCCTTCGGGCCCCGCTACGTCCGCTGCGAGGCCTCGACCCCGGTCCCGCGCCTCTGCGTCGACTCGCGGCAGGTGACCCCGGGATCGGTCTTCCTGGCGATCGCCGGCCAGACCCACGACGGCCACGCCTTCGTCGCCCGGGCGATCGAGGCCGGCGCGGCCGCGCTCATCGTCGAGGAGGGGCGGATCCCCGGGCTCGTCCACCCGCATGCGGCGATCGTCGACACCGCGGCCGCGCTCCCGCAGATCGCCGCCGCCTTCCACGGCTGGCCCGGCGACCAGCTCCGCCTCGCCGGGGTCACCGGGACCAACGGCAAGACGACCACGACCTACCTGGTCGCGGCGATGCTCGCGGCCGCCGACCGACCGCATGCGCGCCTCGGCACGGTCTCCAACTGGATCGTCGATCACGAGGCGGCGAGCGGCTTCACCACGCCCTTCCCGCTCGAGCTCCAGGCGCTCCTCGCCGAGGTCGTCGCCCGCGGGGGCGGCGACGCGGTGATGGAGGTCTCGTCGCACGCGCTCGCCCAGGGGCGGGCCCGGCCGCTGCGCTTCGACGCGGTCGGCATGACCTCCTTCTCCCAGGATCACCTCGACTTCCACGGGTCGATGGAGGCCTACTTCGAGGCCAAGGCGCGCCTCGCCGGCGAGCACCTCCGCGAGGGCGGGGTCGCGGTCGCGGCGGTCGACGATCACCCGGCCTGCGCCGACTTCCTGGCGGCGGCGCAGGCCCCCGGGGCGCGGCGCTGGCGGGCCTCGCGGGGGGCGGATGCCGACGCGGAGATCCGGATCGTCGGTCGCCGCGAGGTCCGGGTCGGCAGCGCGGTCGAGATCGTCACGCCCGCCGGCGCCGGCCTCCTCCGCTCGCCGCTGGTCGGCGACTTCAACCTCGACAACCTCCTGGTCGCGGTCGGCCTCGGCCTCGGCCTCGGCCTCGGGCTGCCGACGATCTTGGGCGCGCTCGCCGAGTGTCCGGGGGCGCCGGGTCGCCTCCAGCGGGTCGGCCTCGCCGAGGCGCCGGGCCCCGAGGTCTACGTCGACTACGCCCACACCCCGGAGGCGGTCGCCCGCGCGCTGGCGACCTTGCGGCCGCGCTGCCGCGGCGCGCTGGTGGTGGTGCTCGGCTGCGGCGGCGATCGGGATCGCGGCAAGCGGCCGATCATGGGGGCCGAGGCGGGGGCCGGCGCCGATCGCTTCTACGCGACCTCCGACAACCCGCGCAGCGAGGAGCCGCGGGCGATCGTCGAGATGATGGTCGCCGGGGTCGCGGCCGCCGATCGCCGCAAGGTGATCGTCGAGGTCGATCGTCGGCGGGCGATCGCCCGGGCGATCGCCGAGGCCGGTGACGACGACGTCGTCGTGATCGCCGGCAAGGGCCACGAGGACTACCAGATCATCGGCGCCGACAAGATCCACTTCGACGACGCCGAGGAGGCGCGGGCGGCCCTCCGCGCCCGCGCGCAGCGCTAGTTCGGGTCGAACTTCACCTTGTCGATCTCGAGCGAGACCGCGTCGACGTAGCCCATGCCGCCGGGCTCGGCGTCGCCGAAGCAGACCGTCCAGACGCCGACCGAGGTGATGCCGAAGAAGTCGGCGAGGTTGGTGCCGGGGCCGCTCCCCGGGTTCGGGAAGTAGTCGCAGAGCCCGTCGTCCTGGCAGACGACGTTGCCGATCCCCATCATCTCGGCGTCGACGAGGCCGGCGTCGCGGAAGCCGACCGGGAAGACCTTCTTCATCGACGACTTGTCGCCGCCGTTCCCCGCGCCGTCGTCGGCCCCCTCGGCGAAGCCCGGGCGGCTCATCAGGGTGGTGATCGCGCCGTCCGGCGAGCGCACCTTGATCACGAGATCGCCGACCTCGCCGTGCTCGATCGCCACCTTCACCTCGGCGACCTGCCAGACGAAGTTGATCCCGTCGTCGATCACGTTGAGGTCGACGCAGGCCATCGACCCGAGGGTGCCGTCGTAGGTGTCGTCGGGGATGTCGAGGGCGAGGGCGGTCTTCTTGGTGAGGATCGTCTGGGCGTTGCCCGGGCACTCGTTGGGGTCGGCGACGATCTCGACGCAGAGCGGCTCCATCGCCGCGATCACCGCGTCGTGGTCGCTCACCGACCAGCCGGCGGCGGTCATCGCCGACGAGAGATCGCTGACCAGCGCGACGAAGTCGATGTAGGTGATCGGCGAGTCGCCCTGGTTGGGATCGGTGAGGCCGGCGTGGCCCTCCTGCATCGCCTTGCAGGGGTCGCCGAGGCCGACCCCGGGATCGACGTCGGCCGCCGGCGGGTCGACCTCGAGGCCGTAGTCGATCGGCCCGTCGAGGTCGCCGAGCTGGCGGGTGAAGCAGGTGTTGAGGCGATCGAAGTCGCTGGCGAGGAAGAAGCCGTTGATCTCGAAGTCCTTGGCGACGGTGTCGATGAAGGTGTCGACCTCGCCGATGAGGCCGACCATCGCCTTGATCGCCGGCTTGCGGCCGACCCGCTGGTAGATCGTCTGATCGTTGGTCGGGTCCTCGATGATGTCGGCGGACATCGCCGCCAGCGCCCCGAGGATCGTCGCCTTGTCGGTGTCGGTCACGTCCGGGTGGGCCGCCTGGTGGTCGTCGAGCGCGAGCGAGTAGTCCTCGACGAGGTCGTCGAAGTCGAGGGTCGAGATCCCCATCCCGGCGTGGGCGCTGAGCATGTCCTTGCACCCGTAGGTCACGCCCGCGCAGCTCACCGCGTCGCCGATCTGGTCGTTCAGGCAGCTCACGAGGTTGGCCGCGTCGACGTCGCTGTTGAGGAAGTAGCCGTTGATCCGCTGATCGACGAGGACGCGGGCGAGGAAGCCCTGGTTGAGCTCATCGATCCCGCCGAGGCCGCCGAGGTGGACGCAGACGTCGGAGTCGACCTCGCCGGTGGTGGTCCCGTCGGTGGTCGTGGTCGGGTCGCCGGTGGTGGTCGTGGTGTCGGTGGTCGGCCCGCTGGTGGAGGTGGTCGGCGCGCCGGTGGTCTCGGTCGCGGTCGCCGTCCCGTCGGTGCTCCCCTCGGTCGCGCCGCTCGTCGAGGTCGTCGCGCCGGTCGTCGTCATGTCGCCGGTGGTCCCGGTCGAGCCGTCGCTCTCGCTGGCGGTCGCGGTCGGGCTGCTCGTCGCGACCTCGTCGTCGCCGCAGGCGAGCGGGGCGAGGGTGAGGGCGAGGGGGAGGGCGAGGGAGCGGGACATGGTCATGGTCATGGTCAGCCTCGGGTGAAGTGAGGGGAGTGATCCTGGGGCCGGCGGAGGGTCAGGTTAGCCCACCGCCGATCGCCGCGAAACCGCGGCCTGACGGGCCAGCGGGCGGGAATTTCCTTGTACGCGCAAGCATCGGGCGGCCGGCCGCCCGGTCCCGCGGGAGGTGTCGGCGGGCGCGGGTGGTCCTCATCCGCCGCCCTCCAGCTCGAGCTCGAGGTGGGCGCGGACCCACGCCGCCGCCTCGCCGCTGCCCTCGCAGATCCGGAGGACGTCGGCCCGTGCGGCCGCGTCGACGCCGAGGCGGGAGGCCGCCTCGCGGACGAGGTCGAAGGCTTCGAAGACGTCGGCCCCGTCGATCGCGTGGCCGTGGCCGGCGACGATCCAGCGGAGGGCCGCGAGCGCGACCGCGAGCGCGAAGGCGGGGTCGTCATCGAGGCGCTCGGCGGCCGCCCGGCTCAGGGTCCGGGGATCGCAGGGCGAGCGCTCGGCGATCTCGAGGGCGAGGTTGAAGAAGCGCAGCGATCGCGCGGTCGCGAACCAGCGGCCCTCATCGCCCGGGCTCTGGGCGATCAGGTCGGCGAGGATCGTCGCCGGGTCGCGCTCGGGGTAGCGGTGGGTGAGCGCGCGGAAGGTCTGGAGGTAGTTCTGGCGCTGGTTGGCCGCGAAGGCGTGGTCGCGGTAGGCCTCGTCGCGGCGGCCGGCGGCCAGGAGCACCGCCTCCGAGAGCTCGGCGATCGCCTGGGCGTGGGGGTGGCCGAGGAGGTTGGACTCGCGGGCGAGGGCGATCGCGCCGTCGACGTCGCCGAGGGCCGCGCGGGCGAGGACGCCGTAGCGACGCTCGGCCCAGATCACCACCGGCCGGAGCTCGAGGAGCGCGAGGAGCTCGCGGTGGCGGCCGGCGGCGAGGAGGAGCGAGAGGGCGGCGCGCCCCCAGCGGGCGTCGCGGCCGTCGCTCCAGGCGGCCTGGAGATCGGGGAGGAGGCGCTCGGTCCAGGCGGGGCCGAGCGCGGGGCCGGCGAGCGGGCCCCAGGCGTCGGCGGCCGCCGCCAGCCACTCCCGCTCGTCGGCGCCGAGCGGCGGCCAGAGGCGATCGAGCCAGGCGGCGCGGCGGGGGAGCGGAGGATCGAGGGCGACCAGGCGGCCGCAGAGATCGTCGAGGCCGCGGCCCAGGCGGCGGGCGAGGGTCCCCTCCGGATCCGAGACCTCGGCGAGGGCCGCCGGCACGGCGACCATCCAGGCGATCGTCGCCTCGGCCGCGCCCTCGGGCGAGCTCCGCCAGAGCGCTCGGAGATCCCGGAGCGCCCGCTCGACCGCGCGGAGGGCGCGCGCGCCCTCGTCGACGGCGAAGGCCGCCGGCCGCCAGAGCGCCGGATCCCCGGCCGCTGCCCTCGCTCCCGCGCGCATGCATCGACGCTATCGCCTTTGGCGCGAGAATGCACCTTGGCGACGGGCGGTGAAACTCCGGGCGTTGACGGCTGGTCGAAGCATATCAGAGTGATATCATCTCGGAATCAGGAGGAAATCGGTTCAATGTCTCGAGAGCATCCTGCCACCACCATCAACGGCTTCGTCGCGCTCCTTCTCTGGTTCGGCCTGGCGGGCCTGGCCGCCTGGCGGATCTACGCGATCGCGGTCTCGCACGACGTCGGCGCGGTCTGGCAGCCGATCCTGATGATCCTCGCCTGGCTCATCGCGATCGGCGGCTTCGCGGTGGTCCAGCCGAACGAGGGGCGCGTGCTCCTCTTCTTCGGCAAGTACATCGGCTCGATCACCCGCGCGGGCTTCTTCTACGCCAACCCCCTGGCGGCGATGCGGCCGGTCTCGCTCAAGGTCCACAACTTCAACAGCGAGACCCTCAAGGTCAACGACGCCCGCGGCAACCCGATCGAGATCGCCGCGGTCGTGGTCTGGCGGGTGACCGAGAGCGCCAAGGCGCTCCTCGAGGTCGAGGAGTACCGCGGCTTCGTGTCGATCCAGGCCGAGACCGCGCTCCGCTCGGTCGCCCAGCGCTTCCCCTACGACTCCCACGAGGACGACTCCCACCCGGACTCGCACTCGCTCCGCGGCTCGCCCGACGAGGTCAGCCACGCGCTGATGGAGGAGCTCCAGGCCCGCCTCGAGGTCGCCGGCGTCCAGGTGATCGACTGCCGCCTCAGCCACCTGGCCTATGCGCCAGAGATCGCCCAGGCGATGCTCCGCCGTCAGCAGGCCGAGGCGGTGGTCGCCGCCCGCCGGCAGATCGTCGAGGGCGCGGTGAGCATGGTCGAGATGGGGCTGCGCCGCCTCGAGGAGCACGGGACCGTGGTCCTCGACGACGAGCGCAAGGCGTCGATGATCAACAACCTCCTGGTCGCGCTGGTCGCCGACCGCGAGGCCCAGCCGGTGATCAACACCGGCTCGATGTACTCCTGAGGAGGCCGCCCTTGGCCGCCAAGAAGCGCTTCCTCCTGCGGATCGATCCGCGCCTCTGGGCCGCGCTCGAGCGCTGGGCCGCGGACGACCTCCGCAGCGTCAACGGTCAGATCGAGTACCTCCTGACCCAGGCTGCGCGTCGCGCGGGTCGCCTCGGGCGCGAGGCGGGCGCGGAGGATCCCTACCGAGGCTCCGCCGACGCGGACGAGGAGGGGGAGGGCGGCGGCGAGGGGGAGGGCTGAGGGCTGAGGCCTGCAGGGCGACCCCGCGCGGGCGCGGGCGCGCGTCGGCGTCCGCGTGACAGGGCGGCCGCGTCGGGGGACACTGCAGGCGCCTCGATGACCGCCTCTCCGGACACCGACGACGAGCCCGGCGGGCTCCTCGGCGCCCTCGTCGGCGCGGTCGATCGCCTGATCCCGGAGGAACTCAACGCGCGCAACGAGACCCGCCTGCGGGCGCGCGTGCTCGTGGTCTCGTCGGTGGGGATCGGCGCGCTGGTCCTCATCGGCCAGACGATCCGGGCGCTGACGCTGCCGATGGACGGCAACTTCTGGGCCGGGATCGCGATCATCGGCGTCCTCTTCGTCCTCCCGCTGGTCCAGCTCTACACCCGCTCGCTCCGGCTCGCGGCCGGGTTCCTCTCGCTCATCCTGATCGGCGCGCTGCCGGCGATCCTCGCCAACTTCGGCCGCTTCCCGGCGCCGGTGCTCGCCTTCTTCCCGGTGGTGCCGGTGCTCGTCACCTTCTTCAGCGGGACCGCGCTCGGCCTCGTCGGCACCCTGGTGCTCTCGTCGTCGGTGCTGATCCTGGCGGCCCGCCTGCCGATCGTCAGCGTCGAGTTTGAGCCCCAGTTGCCGACGGTGATCGCCTTCACCGCGATCTCGCCGATCGTCTGCTTCCTCCTCGCCGCGGTCTACGACCGCAACCGCCAGCGCAACGAGGCCGACCTCGAGCGGCGGGGCCGGGATCTGGTGGCCGCGCGCTTCGAGGCCGAGGAGGCCGATCGCCGCAAGACCGAGTTCCTCCGGCACATGAGCCACGAGCTGCGGACGCCGCTCAACGCGATCATCGGCTACGGCGAGCTCCTCGAGGAGGAGCTCGCGGGGGACCCCGAGCTCGCCGGCGACGCCCAGAAGATCGGCGCCGCCAGCCGCCACCTCCTCGGCCTGATCAACGACCTCCTCGACATCTCGAAGATCGAGGCCGGGGCGATGGCCTTCCACTTCGAGCGCTTCGCGGTCTGCGATCTCCTGGCCGAGCTCAGTGACACCCTGGGGCCGCTCGCGGCCAACCACCGCGACACCCTCGAGGTCACCTGCGAGCCCGAGCTCGGGGCGATCGAGAGCGACCGCCAGCGCCTCCAGCAGATCCTCCTCAACCTCGGCGGCAACGCCTGCAAGTTCACCGAGGGCGGGCGGATCCAGATCCGCGCGCGGGCGGTCGACGGCGGCGCACGCGTGCGCTTTGAGGTCAGCGACGAGGGGGTGGGGATGAACCCGGGGGACCTCGAGCGGATCTTCGAGCCCTTCGTTCAGGTCGACGAGTCGGCGTCGCGGCGGCGCAAGGGCAGCGGCCTCGGCCTGATGATCACCAAGAAGCTGATCGAGCACCTCGGCGGCGAGATCCGGGTGACGAGCGCGCGCGGGGTCGGCTCGACCTTCACCTTCGATCTGCCGATGCGGCGGCCCGAGCTCGTCCGGATCTCGGGCTGAGAGAGTCGCCTCGCCTAGCCGGCGATCCGCTCGAGGATCTCCTTCGGCGAGCGCTCGTAGAGGTAGCGCTGGGAGGCGTCGGCGAGGTCGATGCCGCAGCGGTTGGCGAGCGCGACGAGGACGAAGAGGACGTCGACGATCTCCTTGTCGACGTCCTTCTCACGGAGGACGGCCTCGCCGAGCTGGCCGCTCTGGACCAGGAGGCGGGCGACCCCGTAGTCGAGGGAGAGCTCGCCGACCTTGTCTCCAAAGTGCTCGGCGGCCCACTTCTGCAGCGTAGCGATCTCCATCGTCGTCCTCTCCTCGGGCGCGCTCGTGGCGCCTCGATCGAGGCTACACGATCGTCGGCGCGAGCGTCGGGCCGGCCGGCTCACTCCGAGGCGCGCGTGCGCCCGTCGCCGGCGCGGTGCTGCCCGGCCGCGTGGGCGGCCTCCCAGTTGCGGCCGTCGAAGGGCGCGATGGTGACCGCGTCGAAGCCGTCGCGATCGACGCAGCGGAGGTTGACGCTGAAGGCGTCCGGGTGCGAGCGCGGGACGTAGAACGCCTTGATCCCGCAGATCCCACAGAAGCGGTGGCGCGCCCGTCCGGTGCCGAAGCGGTAGTCGCGGAGCGCCTCCTCGCCGGCGAGGAGGTGAAAGCGGGCGGCCGGGACGATGAGGTGGAGGTAGCCGGTGCGCGCGCAGATCGAGCAATTGCACTCGAGGACCGTCACCGCGGCGGGCGCCTCGATCTCGAAGCGGACCGCGCCGCAGTGACAGGCGCCCGCGTGGCGGCGGAGCGCCGCCTCGCTCACCGGGCGAAGACCTTCGCCATGTCGCGGAAGGACTTGAACTCGAGCGCGTTGCCGCTCGGGTCGAGGAAGAACATCGTCGCCTGCTCGCCGGGCTCGCCGACGAAGCGGATGTGGGGCTCGATCAGGAACTCGATCCCGGCCGCCCGCAGGCGATCGGCGAGCTCGTGCCAGGCCCCCCACTCGAGGATCGCCCCGAAGTGGCGGACCGGCACCGCCTTGCCGTCGACCGCGCTGGTCGGCACGGCCTTCGGTCGCCGCGACACCTTGTGGGCCGAGATCTGGTGGCCGAAGAAGTCGAAGTCGATCCAGTGGGTGTCCTCGCGGCCGATCGGGCAGCCGAGGACGCCCGCGTAGAAGGCGCGGGCGGCCTCGAGGTCGTCGACCGCGAAGGCGAGGTGGAAGGCGGGGCGCTCGCTCTGCATCGCTCTCGTTGGCTCCTTAACCGCGGGCCATCCGCCGGAGGACGGTGTGGAGGATCCCGCCGTTGCGGTAGTAGTCGACCTCGACCGGGGTGTCGACCCGGCAGGTGGTGGCGAAGGCGATCACCACGCCGTCGGCCCGGGTCGCCTTGACGTGGATGTCCTGGCGGGGCCGGAGCTTGTCGTCGACCGCGATCTCGAAGGTCTCGGTGCCGTCGAGGCCGAGGGTCGTCGCGTTCTGGCCGTCCTTGAAGGTCAGCGGCAGGACCCCCATGAAGACCAGGTTGGAGCGGTGGATCCGCTCGTAGGACTCGGCGATCACCGCCCGGACGCCGAGGAGATAGGTCCCCTTGGCCGCCCAGTCGCGCGACGAGCCCATCCCGTAGTCCTTGCCGGCCAGGACCACGGTCGAGACCCCCTCGGCGCGGTAGTGCATCGCCGCCTCGTAGATCGACTTCACCTGGCCGTCGAGGAGGTCGGTGGTCCAGCCGCCCTCGGTCCCCGGCGCGAGCTGGTTGCGGACCCGGATGTTGGCGAAGGTGCCGCGGGTCATCACCCGGTCGTTGCCCCGGCGCGAGCCGTAGGAGTTGAACATCGCCGGCGCGACCCCGGCGTCGATCAGGTACTTGCCGGCCGGCGAGTCCTTCTTGATCGAGCCCGCGGGCGAGATGTGGTCGGTGGTCACCGAGTCGGCGAGCTTGGCGAGGACCCGGGCGCCGGTGATCGCGGCGATCGGCGCGGCCTCGGGGGTGAGGTCGACGAAGAAGGGCGGCTCCTGGATGTAGGTGCTCGCCTCGTCCCAGCCGTAGATGTCGCCGGCGCTCGCCTCGACCGCCCGCCACTCGTCGGAGCCGGCGAAGACGTCGCTGTACTGCGAGATGAACTGGTCGCGGCCGACGCTCGCCTGGACGGTCTCGTCGATCTCGTGCTGGGTCGGCCAGATGTCGCGGAGGAAGACGTCGTTGCCGTCCTTGTCCTTGCCGATCGGGTCGTTCTGGAGGTCGATGTCGACGGTCCCGGCGAGCGCGTAGGCGACCACCAGGGGCGGCGAGGCGAGGTAGTTGGCGCGGATGTCGGGGCTGATCCGGCCCTCGAAGTTGCGGTTGCCCGAGAGCACCGAGGTGGCGACCAGGTTGCCCTGGGCGATCCCCTTCGAGATCGGCTCGGGGAGCGGCCCCGAGTTGCCGATGCAGGTGGTGCAGCCGTAGCCGACCAGGAAGTAGCCGACCGCGTTGAAGTCGGCCATCAGGCCGGCGCGGTTCAGGTACTCGGTGACCACCTTCGAGCCCGGCGCGAGCGAGGTCTTCACCCAGGGCTTGGCGTGGAGGCCGAGGGCGGCCGCCTTGCGGGCGACCAGGCCGGCGGCGATCATCACCGAGGGGTTGGAGGTGTTGGTGCAGGAGGTGATCGCGGCGATGCAGACGTGGCCGTCGCGGAGCTCGAAGCTCGCGCCCTCGTTGTCGACCGCGACCGGGCCCGCCGGCTCCTTGCGGCCGAAGACCTTGGCGAGGTCGGCGTGCCACTGCGACTTCATCGAGCGCAGCGGGATCCGGTCCTGGGGCCGCTTGGGGCCGGCGAGGGCGGGCTCGATCGACGCGAGGTCGAGCTCGAGGGTCGACGAGTAGCGGATCTGCCGGCTCTCGTCGCGCCACATCCCCTGGGCCTTGTAGTAGGCCTCGACCGCGCCGATCAGCGCCTCGTCGCGGCCCGAGAGGCGGAGGTAGCGGAGGGTCTGCTCGTCGACCGGGAAGAAGCCCATGGTCGCGCCGTACTCCGGGGCCATGTTGGCGATCGTCGCCCGGTTGGCGAGCGGCATCGCGTCGAGGCCGGGGCCGTAGAACTCGACGAACTTGCCGACCACCCCGTGCTTGCGGAGCATCTCGGTGATCCGGAGGACCATGTCGGTGGCCGTGCAGCCCTCGGCGAGCTTGCCGGTGAGGCGGACGCCGACGACCTCGGGGATCAGCATGTAGATCGGCTGGCCGAGCATCACCGCCTCGGCCTCGATCCCGCCGACGCCCCAACCGACCACGCCGAGGCCGTTGATCATCGTCGTGTGCGAGTCGGTGCCGACCAGCGAGTCGGGGTAGAGGCTCTCACCGTCGTCCCAGACGACCTTGGCGAGGTACTCGAGGTTGACCTGGTGGACGATGCCGGTCGCCGGCGGGACCACCCGGAAGTTGTCGAAGGCCTGCTGGCCCCACTTCAGGAACTCGTAGCGCTCGCGGTTGCGCTCGAACTCCATCCGCGAGTTGATGGTGAGGGCCTGCGGCGAGTTGTAGGCGTCGACCTGGACCGAGTGGTCGATCACGAGGTCGCAGGGGACCAGCGGGTTGACCTTGGTCGCGGTGCCGGCGTCGCCGGTCATCCGGACGATCGCCGAGCGCATCGCCGCGAGGTCGACGACCGCCGGGACGCCGGTGAAGTCCTGGAGGACGACGCGGCCGGGCATGAAGGGGATCTCGACCTCGCCGACGTTGGTCGCGTCGTAGCTGGCGAGCGCGCGGACGTCGTCCTCGGTGACCACGTGGCCGTCGAGGTTGCGGAGGCAGGCCTCGAGGAGGACCTTGATGCTGTAGGGCACGCTGCTCAGGTCGCCGAGGGCGTCCAGGCGGACGATGGCGCGGCGACCGAGGGGCGTGTCGAGGGTGTCACGGGCGTTGAAGGGATCGCGGGTCGAAGTCGCCATGATGCGGGCGGGAGGATACCGAGAGCGCCCCGCCGGCGCATGTGCGAGATCTCGCGCCTTGGGCCGACGTGGCCCCGCGGGGCGCCGCTAGCCCGACTCGGCCCCGCCCGCGGAGGCGCCGGCTGCAGCCCTCGCATCGACGCCGCCGCAGCGGGCCAGCGTCGCCTCGGCGACCGGCGCCGGCAGGCTCCAAACCAGGAAGAAGTGGGCCTCCCGCAGCCAGCGCGAGGCCGGGTGGGTGTGGAGGTAGCCGGCCCCCTTGGCGGCGACCAGGGCGGCCGTCGCCGCGCGGACGACCAGCTCGTTGGCGCCGAGGCGGAGCTCGCCGGGGGCGATCCCGTGGGCCCCCGCGGCGGCCGCGAAGAGCTCGGTGCAGAGGGCGTCGTGGCGCGCGCGGAGGCCAGCGGACGCCGGCCGGAGATCGGCGCGGGTGCGGGCCTCCTCCTCGAGGTAGGCGATCACGGTCTCGGCGAGGCCGAGCGCGAGCGTGGTCGTCTGGAGGCCGCCTGTCCGCGCGCCGATGCCCTGGCGCATGATGTTGGCCGAGGGTCCGGCGAGGAGCCACTCGCGGCCGAGCTCCACGCCATCGCAGTGGAGCTCGGCGGTCGCCGATCCGGCGAGGCCGAGGAGCGGGTGATCGTCGCCGACGCGGACCCCGGCGAGCGAGGTCGGCAGGGCGACCAGGATCTGCTGGCCGTCGGCCAGGGTCGCGCCGGTGACGATCGTCTCGGCATGGCGGGCGCCCGAGACCCAGGGGGCGTAGCCGTCGAGGACGAAGCCGCCGTTCGTGCCCGGCCGGGCCCGCAGCACCGGCTGCCGGAGGTGGCGGCGGCTGGTGGTCAGGTGCGAGATACCGAGGGTCGCGAAGGACTCGCCGGAGACCAGGCCGGGGAGGAGCTGGGAGCGCGCCCAGTCGTTCTCGGAGTGGGCGATCCGCCGGCAGGCGCCGGTCCGCTGGGTGAGGATGAAGGTCGTCGTCAAGCAGGCGGCGCTGAGGCGGAGGTAGGCCCGGATCACCGCCTCGTCGCTCCAGCCGAGGCCGCGCCACTCGGCGTCGACGAACCACCGGTAGATCCCGTAGCGCGCGCAGAGCTCGAGCTGGGCGGCGGGCCAGAGCGCCTCGACGCCGGGGCGGCTCGCCAGCGCGCGGAGGCGGTGGCAGAGCTCGGCGAGCCCGGGGTCGTCGGGGCGCTCGATCGTCGGTGGCGAGTCGTGCACGGTCCGCCGAGGATAGCGCAGGCGGTCGGGGGCCGCCGGGCGCCGGTGCGCGCGGCAATTTTCGCGCGAATGAGGGGGACGGAGAGCAGGGGGCGAGGGCTATCCTTGCGCCGCCGATGAGCCGCACCCCGACGCTCGCGTCCCGCCTCGCCGCCCACGCGCGCGCGCGCCTGCCGGCGCCCTGGCGCGACCAGATCGACCGCCTCCGCTACGACGACGCCGGCCACGGCTTCGACGCCCTGGGCCTCCACCCGGACACCATCGCCGTCGGCGCGCAGGCGCTCCGCTGGCTCTACGAGCGCTACTTCCGGGTGGTCTCCCACGGGATCGAGAACATCCCGGCCGCCGGTCCGGCGATCCTCGCGTCGAACCACGGCGGCGGGCTCCCCTTCGACGGGATGATGATCTACCTCGACGTCCTCCGGAACAGCGCGCCGCCGCGGGTGGTCCGGCCGATCCTCGATCACTTCGTCCCCGGGCTCCCCTTCGTCTCGACCTTCTTCGCCCGCGTCGGCTCGATCGGCGGGAGCCGGGGCAACGTCCGCTACGCCCTCGAGCAGGGCGAGCTCCTCCTGGTCTTCCCGGAGGGGACCGAGGGGATCGGCAAGCCGATCTGGAAGCGCTACCAGCTCCAGGAGTGGCGGGTCGGCCACGCCGAGCTGGCGATCCGCTACCGCGCGCCGGTGGTCCCGGTCGCGGTGATCGGCGCCGAGGAGCAGCTCCCGCAGATCGGTCGGATCGAGGGGGTGCACGTCCTCGGGATCCCCTACCTGCCGATCCTCGCCACGCCCTTGCCCCTGCCGGTCCGCTTTCACATCCACTACGGGGCGCCGATCGATCTGCCGGCGCTCTACACCGCCGAGGACGCCGACGATCCGGAGAAGGTCGCGGCCGCGGCCGCGCTGGTGAAGGAGGCGGTCGCCGGCCTGATCCGCCGGGGCCTCGACGAGCGCGAGGGGATCTTCCGCTGATGCCTGCCAAGCGCGTCCTCGTCACCGGCGCGACCACGCCCCTCGGCCTCGAGGTGATCCGCCAGCTCCTCGACGACCCGGCGATCGAGCACGTCCTCGCGGTCGGCCGCGAGCCGGCGGGGGCGCTGCCGATCGCCGCCAGCGATCGCTTCTCCTACGAGCAGGTCGATCTCCGGCGCTCGCGCGAGCGCCGCGCGCTCCTCTTCGGGGTCGTCCGCGCCCGGGGGATCGACGCGATCCTCCACGGCGCGCTCCACCGCTCGGCCCAGCTCAGCGGCCGCAAGGTCCACGAGCTCAACGTCGAGGCGACCCGCGAGCTCCTCCACCTCGCGGAGCGCCACCCGACGATCGAGCGCTTCGTCTTCCGCTCGTCGGCGGCGGTCTACACGATCGTCGGCGACAAGCCGTCGATCATCGACGAGGAGCACCCGCTCAACCTCACCCCGGCGGCGCCGCAGTGGATCCGCGACCGGGTCGAGGCCGATCTCACGGTCTGCACCTACATCGGCCTCTCGCGCCTGCGGATCGCCGTGCTCCGCTGCGCGGAGTGCCTGGCCCCGAAGACAGGTTCGCAGATCTACGACTACCTCCAGTCGCAGGTCTGCCTCCGGCCCCTCGGCTTCGATCCGATGCTCAACCTGATCTCGCTGGCCGACGCCGCGCGTGCGCAGGCCCTCGCGCTGCGCAGCGACGAGCAGGGGATCTTCAACATCCCGGGGGCGGACACCCTGCCGCTCTCGCGGGTGATCGCCCGCTCCGGGCGGATCGCGGTGCCGATGCCGGAGCCGCTCCTCGGGCCGCTCTACCGCCTGCGGAGCGCGACGATCGGCACCGACTTCCGCTACGACCTGAACCACTGGCGCTTCCACTTCTCGGGTGTGCTCGACGGCCGGCGGGCGGCCGCTCGCCTGGGGTACCGTCCCGAGGCGCCGCTCGTCTGGCCGTCCTGACGCGCCTGCCGACGTCCTCGCTGAGGGCGTCCTCGTCGGGCCCTGAGCGCATGCTCGCGGCGCCGCGGCCGCGTCGACGAGGTGCTCGGCGGGCTTGACCGGCGTTCAGCCGCGCCGTGTAGTGGTGGGATGGCCTCGTCTCACTCCTCCCTCATCCCCGCCCTCGCGTCCGCCATGGCCCTCCTCCTCGCCGCGTGCGGCGACGACGGCGCGGGGACGAGCGCCACCGCCTCCGCGTCGTCGTCGGCCTCCTCCTCCTCGAGCGGCGGCAGCGAGGGCAGCACCTCCGCCGCCGGCGAGAGCGAGGGCGACACGACGAGTGGCGGCGCCTCGACGTCGACGGGCGCCAGCACCAGCGACGGGAGCGCGACGACGACGAGCGACACCAGCGACGCGAGCGGCACCAGCGACACGAGCGACACGACCACCGGCGGCGTCGATCCGGGCGAGTCGAAGATCAAGCACGTCGTCGTCTTCATCCAGGAGAACCACTCCTTCGACAACTACTTCGGCCGCTACTGCAAGGCCCCCGCCGGCTCGGAGCCCGCCTGCACCACCGGCCCCGAGTGCTGCGAGGCGGCCCCTGACCTCGAGCCCTCGGGCTCCGCGCCCTTCGACCTCGACGACGCCCTCAACGCGAGCCGCGATCCCGATCACACGCAGCCCTGCGAGCTCGCCGAGATCAACGGCGGCCTGATGGACGGCTTCGTCGTCGGCCCGGATTGCGCCGACCCGAAGAACTTCGCGATCGCCAACGGCCCCGAGGTCGCGGTCTACCACCAGTGGGCGGCCAAGTACGCGATCGCCGATCGCTACTTCCAGCCGATCGTCGGCCAGAGCTCGGCCAACGACATGTACTTCGCGGTCGCCCGGAAGCAGTTCACCGACAACGAGTACAAGCCCGACTCCAACGGCCAGGGCTGCATCGCCCCGCTCACCGACACGATCACCTTCAACGGCGTCACCACCATCGGCGACCTCCTGATCGAGGATAGCCCGACCCCGGCGCTCCGCTTCGGCCACTACGCCGAGGGCTACCAGGACATGCTCGACTCGTTCCTCTGTCCGCTGCCGCCCGCCGATTGCCCGGCCAAGATCCCCACCGGCCCCTGCGACTACGACTGCTCGGACAACCCCTTCCAGTACTACGAGCAGTGGCAGGACAACCTGACCTTCATGCACGACTTCGCCGAGCTCGCGGACGACCTCGAGGGCGGCACCCTGCCCGCGGTCGCCTTCGTCAAGCCGGTCGGCTACCACAACGAGCACCCGGGCTACGGGACGACGATCAGCGACGGCTCCTCCTTCGTGAAGGCCGCGGTCGACAAGATCCTGGCGTCACAGTACGCCGACGACACCCTGATCCTCGTCACCTGGGACGAGGGGGGCGGCTTCTTCGACCACGTCTCGCCGCCGCCGGCCAACCCGATCGACGGGGCGCCCTACGGCACCCGGATCCCGCTCATCGCGATCGGCAAGTTCGCCCGCAAGAACCACGTCTCGCACGTGGTCATGGAGCACTCGTCGATCGTCAAGTTCATCGAGTTCAACTTCCTCGGGGACACCGGCCAGCTCGGCAACCGCGACACCAACGTCAACAACATCGGCTCCCTCCTCGATCCGGCCGAGACCGGGATCGTGATCCCGGAGGAGTGAGCCCCACGCGCGCGCGGGCGAGCGCCGCTGTCGACGCTCGCCCGCTCGCTCGCTCGCTCAATCCGCGCGGCTCACTGGCACTTGAGCTTGGTGCTGATCCCGGAGACCTTGCACTTGCCGGACTTGCAGCGGTGGCCGACGCCGATCTCGCCGGCGGTCCCGCAGACCTCGCCCTTGTCGAGCTTGGCCTTGCAGGAGTTCTTCTTGAGGTCGAGGCCGCCGTCGCACCACTTGCCGGCGCCGCAGTCCGAGTCCTCCTTGCAGACGCAGGTGCCCTTGGTCCCGTCGACGCTGCTGCACTTGCCCTCGCGGCAGGCGCCGTCGACGTAGCAGGTGCCGCCCATCGCCACCGAGCTCGGGGTGTAGCAGCGGCCGAGGTTGCACTTGCCGGACTTGCACTGGTGGCCGCCGCCGACCGCCGCGCAGGCCTCGTTGTCGTTCTTGAGCGCCTTGCAGGTGTTCTTGGTCAGGTCGACGCCGGCGTCGCACCACTTGCCCGCGCCGCACTGCGCGTCCTCCTTGCACGCGCAGACCCCGTAGGCGCCGAGCGCCCCGGTGCAGTTGCCGGAGGCGCAGTCCTCGTTCTTGCGGCAGGTCGCGCCGAGGGCGAGGTTGGAGACCGGCGCCGGCTCGCTCGCCGGGGCGCTCGCCACCTTCACCGGGAAGGCGCGCTCCCACATCACGAGGTAGGCCTCGGCCGAGGAGCGGAGGCGGGTGGCGCCCGGGGTGCCGAGCTGGATCAGATCCTCGGTGAGCTCGGGGAGCCAGCCGATGTGGGCGAGGCCGTCGTAGTAGTAGTTGGTCCCGTCGATCGGCTTCACCGACGAGGCCCGCGGCGGGAGCGGGCCGGCCGGGCCGACCGGGCGGGTCGTCCGGGTCTTGGCGTCGATGATCGGCAGGGCGGCGAAGCAGCGGCGATCGTCGCCGCCGAAGCGGGGCCCGAGCTGCGAGACGCCGGTGTTGAAGTCGGTGCCGAAGGCGAAGTCGAGGCCGGAGTCGTTCGCGTACTGGACGAGCTGGGCGAAGCTCTTGGCGCTCCCCGGGCAGTCGTTGGCGACCTTGCTCTTCGGCGCGTCGTAGACGTCGACCGACGCGGTCCGGAGGCCGACGAGGACCTTGTGCTTGACGTAGTCCGGGAGGATGGACTCCATGATCAGGAACTCCTTCTCCCGCTCGAGGACGTGGGTGCCGTGGTTCTTCGCGCCCTTCGCCGGCTCCATCAGCCGCTTGAACTTGGTGTGGGAGTCGTAGAGGCCCCAGCCCTTGGGCACCCGGGCGAAGAGCGCCTTGCGGGCGCGCTCGCTCATGTGGGCGATGTCGATCGGCATGTTCCGCTTGACCATCGCGTCGACCAGGCGGTTGCCGGCGGCGGTGAGGCCGAGCTTGTTGTAGCCCTTCGAGTCGAGCTCGAAGGGCGGCTCGCCGTCGACCAGGTTGGAGATCGCCTGGAGCGGGTTATGGATCGCCTGGAGCGCCTTCATCATGTCGCGGTGGGGCGCCGCGCCGGCGAAGATCGAGTCGGACTCGTGGACGATCTGCATGGTCGAGAGGCCGAGCGCGCGGTAGCTGTCGAGCTGGCGCTCCCAGTCGCCGTAGTTGTTGCCGGCGCCCGAGAGCGGCTTGTCGGTCTCCATCGACACGACGACCGCGAGGTCGCCGTCGGCGATGATCTGGCGGGCGTGCCACGGCGACATCGCCACCCGGTACCAGGGATAGTCCTTCTCGAGCTGGTGGAGCGCGGCGAGCTGGCGGGTGACGTTCTCCTGATCGGAGCAGCCCCAGGCGGCCGACTCCCAGCCCTTGATCTTGCCCTTCGAGTCGCGGATCGGGACGTTGCCGTACTTGTCGAGGACCTTGAGGACCGAGCAGAGGATGTTGTTGTTGACCAGCGAGACGACCATCAGGTTGAGGTTCGAGCCCTCCTTCTTGCCGCGCTCGTGGGCCGCCTGCAGCCAGTCGATGTGGACCGCCTGGTGCGAGCGGTCGGCGTGGTGGGGCCACTCCTTCCACGAGGGCGCGCCGCCGCCACCGTAGGTGAAGGTCCCCTCGTCGGTGGTCGCCGGCGAGAAGGCCTTGAGGAGCATGTTGGCGTCGATGCCGACCGTCAGGGTCCTCAGCTGCTCGACGAGCTGGACCGGGTCGTTCAGGTTGAGGCCCGAGCCGCTGATGTTGATCTCCTCCTTGGCGAGCGCCTGCGACTTCGGGCCGGCGTGCTGCCCCCAGTACATCCGGCCGGCGAAGGCGAGGTTCATGAACTGGTGGACGTGGAGGTCGGCGATCCCCTTGACCGCCGGCAGGTTCACGCGGTCGGGGGCGCTGAGCTGGCGGGCGCGGTACTCGAAGGAGTTGACCGAGGCCGGGGTGTCGACGACGAGGCCGACGATCGCGTTGTTCTTGTGGGTGATCGAGACCGAGACCTTGGTCCCCTTGCCGCCGCTCCCGTTGGCGAAGTCGCGGCGGTGCTTGCCGATCACCTTGCCGTCGTAGTCGAGCTCGCAGACGGTGATGTGGGCCGCCGCCTGGCCGCCCTCCTTCTCGACCTCGAAGGTCGACGTGAAGGTCGCCAGGCCGGCGCCGAAGAAGGTCCGCTTGAAGCCGCCGCGGATCGTCCCCTCCTCCCACTCCGAGGCGATCCCGCGGGGTCCCCAGGTCGCCCACTCGGCGTCGGCCTTGGAGAAGAAGCGGTTCCAGGCGCCCTTGACCTTGTTGCCGAAGAGGTTGGCCTGGGTCCAGGCGCCGCAGGCGAGGAGCTCGTCGGCGCGCCCGGGGACCCACGACTTCCGGCAGAAGAGCTCGTCGCCGGCCTCGCGCACGCCGCTCCAGAGCGTGCGCTGGGCCTTCTTCGCCAGCTCGCTGCACACCTGATCCGCCGACTTCTCCGCCTTCGCCTCGGCGCTCCCAAGGAGCCCGAGCGCGAGCGTCGTCGCCGTCACGACCTGACCGATCTGCCTACCACGCCGCATCCGCTTCCCCATCGCTCTCCTCCATCCTGGCGACGCGCGTGCGCGCGCGTCGCCTCGCAACATCGTTCGCGGATGCTAGGAGCGGCCGCCTGGCCAGTAAAGGCGCGGGAGGTCCGCAGATGCGCGGATCCGGCGGCGGCGCGCGCCCGCGTCAGCGCGGCGGCGGGAGCGGGCGTTCGAAGAGGAGGCGGCGCCGCTTCGGCGCGGCGTAGGAGAGGCCGAAGCGCCTCATCCCGTGCTCGCGGATGACCGCGGCGGCCTCGTCGGGATCGTCGGTGATGACGATCCGATCGATGTCCTCCGCGCAGATCGCCTCCTTCTCGAGGAGGGTGCCGCGGATGAAGTGGACGAGGGAGGCCCAGTAGTCGCGGCCGACGAAGACCACCGGGAAGTCGTGGAGCTTGCCGGTCTGGATCAGGGTGGCGACCTCGAAGATCTCGTCGAGGGTGCCGTAGCCCCCAGGCGCGCCGACGAAGCCGAAGGAGTACTTGGCGAGCATCAGCTTGCGGACGAAGAAGTAGTGGAACTCGATCCAGTGATCGAGGTAGGCGTTCGGCTTGGCCTCCTGCGGGAGGATGATGTTGCAGCCGACCGAGCGCCCGCCGGCGTCCTTCGCCCCGCGGTTGGCCGCCTCCATCAGCCCCGGGCCGCCGCCGGTCATCACCGTGAAGCCGGCGCGCGCGAGCGCCTCGCCGACCCCGCGGGTGAGCGTGTAGTAGGGGTGCCCCTCGCCGAAGCGGGCGGAGCCGAAGACGGTCACGCAGGGGCCGACGAAGTGGAGCCCGCGGAAGCCGCGGATGCACTCGCCGAAGATCTTGAGGGCGCGCCGGAGCTCGGAGCCGCGGCGCGCCGGGCCCTCGAGGAAGCGGCGCTCCTCGGTGTCGGGGGTGGACTTGCCCCACTCGGGGGGTCGCGGCTCGCTCATCGCTGCTCCGTGGTCGGGCGCGCGGAGGCGCCGACCCGGCGATCCTACGATCGCGGCGGGTCGGCGCCCAGGGTCGGCGGGTCGCGCCGGTCAGCGGCGTCGGAGGCGCGCTAGCGGGCGGTCTGGAGCCCCTTGCTCGCCCAGAGGAGCATCCCGCCGGCCATCGACGCGACCCGGCGGAAGCCGAGGGACTCGAGGTCGAGGGCGGCCCGGCCCGAGCGGCCGCCGGAGCGGCAGACGGTGACCAGCGGCTGGTTCGGATCCCAGGCGGCCGCGGCCTCGCGGACGGTCGCCAGCGGGACGTTCTCGGCCCCCTCGATCTTGCCGGAGGCGAGCTCGTGGGGCTCGCGGACGTCGATCACCCGGAACTCGCCGAGGTGGCCGAGGACCCACTCGGGGAAGACCTCGGGGACGCCCGTGGCCGAGCGGACGACCGGCGCCCAGGCGCGCTCGGGGACCGGCTCGCCGCTCACCGTCTCGTCGACGCTGAGGCCGCAGCGGAGGTTGGCCGGCAGCGCCTCGTCGATCTTCTTTGGCCGGGCGAGGTGGAGGTTGTTCATGATCTGGACGAACTCGGCCTCGCTCTTGCCGCCGCCGAGGCGGGGGTTGAACGCCTTCTCCTCGGCGACCGAGGTGACCGTCCGGCCCTTGTAGTCGTGGGCGGGGTAGAGGAGCGCGGCGTCGGGGAGCGAGAAGATCTGGTCGTGGACGGAGTGGTAGAGCTTGTGGGCGTCGCCCTGCTGGAAGTCGGTGCGGCCGCAGCCGCGGATCAGGAGGGCGTCGCCGGTGAAGGCCATCGAGCGATCGGCGGTGACGTAGGTCAGGCAGCCGTCGGTGTGCCCCGGGGTCTCGCGGACCTCGAGCGCGTGCTTGCCGAACTTGATCACGTCCTCGTGGTGGAGGAGGTGGTCGGCGCAGGCGGGGCCGCCGTGGTGGCTGGTCGCGGTCTTCGCCCCGAAGCGTCGGCGGAGGATCCCGGCCGAGGTGACGTGGTCGGCGTGGACGTGGGTCTCGAGGACGTGGATCAGCTTCAGGCCGAGCTCCTCGATGAGGAGGGCGTCGCGCTCGACCTGGTCGCGCACCGGATCGATGATCACGGCCTCGCGGCTCTCGCTGTCGGCGAGGAGATAGGTGTAGGTCGCGGACTCGGGATCGAAGAGCTGACGGAAGAGCATCGTGGTTCTCCTGCTGGGCCTTTGAAGCACAGGTGGCGCCAGGTCACCAGCGCTGACAATCCGCGGTGATCTAGGGCGCTTGGGCGGGGTCGCGCGGGCGGGCCGCGGGTCGAGTGTTGGGCGGCGTCGTGTGTCGTCGCGACGCGAGCGACACCATCCTCGGAGAGTGACGTTTGTATATTGTTTGTTCGAGATTGAGCATTGGCGAAGAGGTCTTCCCTCGAAATTTCACAAAAAACCTCGGTCTTCCTTGCATGTTGTCGAAGGTCTCGTAGAGAGTTTGTTCAGGTAGCATGAAGAACCTCGAGCTTGATGGGATGGGCGATCCCGTCCTTGTGCGGACGAACCAGCGCCTCCTCGAGGTGCTGGTCGACCAGGGGGCGCGGCTGCAAATGGCCTGCGGCGGCAAGGGCCTCTGCGCGACCTGCCACGTCCACGTGACCGCCGGGGCGGAGCGGCTCAGCCCGGTGACGCCCCGTGAGCGGCGCTCGCTCGAGATGCTGGTCGACCGCCGGCCGAGCTCGCGCCTCGCCTGTCAGGCCAAGGTGCTCGAGAGCGGGGTCCGGGTCGCGCTGCCCACCGGCCGCTATCTGACCGCGAGCGCCGATCTCGAGGGCCTCGTCGGTCGCCGGGCGGAGGAGCCGGTCCTCCACCCGATCGACGGCCGCGTGCTGATCGCGACCGGCAAGATCATCACCCGATCGCGGATCCGCGAGCTCGTCGAGGTCGACTACGACGTCGCCGAGATGCGGACCCGCTCCTTGACCCTCCGGAGGTGACCCATGGACCTCTTCACCGCCAAGATCGACCGCGAGACCCACACCCTCCACAACATCTACCGTCTGGAGCGCTTCTTCGCGCGACGGGGGCCCGGCGAGCTCCGCAACCCCTATGGGCAGCGGATGATGATGGTCAGCGAGGACTTCATCGTCGGCTTCCAGGTCGCGCTGGAGGAGGAGATCGGCGACGCCGCCGGCGACATCATGTACCGCTGCGGCTACGAGTGGGGGAAGGCCGACATCGCCGCCTTCGCCGAGCGCTACGCCAAGGAGTTCGGCCGCAGGATCGACGAGGCCAACTTCGGATCGATGCTCGAGACCTGGTGGTGGCCGCTGCAGGCGGCGGGGTGGGGGAGCTGGCGCTATGACCTCAGCCACCGCAAGGAGGGGCTGATCTACGTCGACCTCTTCGAGTCGGCGGTCGCCCGCAGCGTCGGCAACATCGGCAAGGTCGCCTGCCACTACTACGCCGGCCTCTTCGCCGCGGTCTTCTCCCACCTCGCCAAGCGCGAGCTCTCGGGGATCGAGATCCAGTGCTACTCGATGGGCGAGGAGTTCTGCAAGTTCGTCGTCGGCTCCTCCAAGCGGATCAACGCCGCCCAATTCTGGGTGCAGGAGGGGGCGCGGGCGGACGAGGTGATCGCCCGCCTCTAGGCGGAGAGGAGCCGATGATGACGACGACCAGGCCGAGGATTCTTGCGCTCCTCCGCACCCTCCTGGCGGGCCTCCGCCGGGGCTACGACGGGCTCGTCGCCCGCCTCCGCGGCCGCCCGCGCGGGGCGCTCGCCGCCGCCGCGGATCGGCCCGAGCCCCCGGCCCTCGAGCCGGCGAGGCGCGCGGCGGCGGCGGTCGGCGAGAGCGACGAAGAGGAGGTCGTGATCGCCTTCGACGCGGCGCCCGACGCCGCTCCGACCGCGATCGCGACGCAGCGAGGCGTCGAGCCCGACGCCCCCCGCGAGCCCCGTCGGCTCCGCCTGGTGAGCTCTGCGTCGTCGCCGAAGGCGCGGGCGATCGACGCCCTCACGCCCCTCGAGCCCGCGCTCGCGGCGACGCCGGCGCGCCGCTTCTTCGCCCGCCTCGTCGCCCGGCAGGCGCCGCCCCTGAGCGCGACGAGCTGGCCGACGCTGGCCGCCGAGCGCTACTTCCACGCGCTCATGTCGCCGCGTCCGGTGCTCCTGCGGAGGGGCCCGGCGCTCGCCGAGACCAGGACCGCCGCCGACGCCTTCGACGACTTCATCTGGGAGTGACGCCGACGTCGCTCGCCGCCGAGAGAGGAGAGATCGCGATGAACCACGAGATCGAGAACATGTTGACCGCGAGTGAGGGCCGCTATCCGACCCGGGCCGAGCTCGCGCTGCTGCGCGAGTGGGCCGCGCGCCTCGACGCCCGCCTCGCGGCGATCGAGGAGATCCGGGCCAAGGAGGACGTGATCGTCCGGCAGACGGTGAGCGACGTCCTCCGGGCCTACCCCGACTTCGAGCAGCGGATGCGGGGCGCCCGCGAGAGCTGCACGCGCGACCTGACCCTGGTCCTCCGCTACTGCGCCCAGGCGCTCCTCCGCGGCGACGCCCGCTACCTCGAGGAGACCCTCCTCGCCTGGCTGGCGACGATCCTCCGCGGGGTCGGCTTCGCGCCGGACTTCGTCGCCGACACCTACCGCACCCTCGGCCGCCACGCCGCCGGCGAGCTCACGCCGGCGAGCGCCGAGCTCCTCCGGCCCTTCATCGAGCTCTGCGTCGCCCGCCTGGGCGGCGAGGCCCGGGAGGAGGAGGTCGCGTGATCGCCGGTCGCCGCGATCTCAACTACTTCTCGAGCCGGGCCTTCGCCCGCCTCGATCCGGCGCGCGGGGTGATCCGCTCGCGCGGCGGCGCCCGGATGATCGGCGTCAGCGACGACTTCCTCCGGGGCTTCGTCGCCGCCTGCGAGGACGAGGCCGGCGTCGCCGCGCCCTTCATCCTCCGGCGCTGCGGGGTCTTCTTCGGCGCCCGCCTCGCCCGGCGCTTCGAGTCCGAGCTCGGTGAGTTCGCCGGCGCCTCGGTCCGCGACCGCTCGATGAGCGAGCTCGACGCGCTGATCCGCGACCTCTGGGACGGCTGCGGGCTCGGCGAGCTCGAGATCGAGTGGGCCCGCGGGGCGAGCGGCTTCATCCCGGTCCGCCTCAAGGGGTCGCCGATGCAGGACATCGGGCCCAGCGGACATGTCGGTGATGACATGTTCACGGGGATCCTCGAGGGCTTCTTCTCCCACTTCTGCGACGGCGAGCTCCGCTGCGTCCAGACCGGCGACGCGCGCCTCGGCGATCGCGAGGGGACCACCTTCGTCCTCGCCCCCTTCGACCTCGCCAAGCGGGTCGAGGGGATGGTCGCCGAGCGGACCCGCCACGGGGAGATCGTCGCCGCGCTCGCGGCCTAGAGGTCGACGATGCCCCTGCCCGCGGAGATCCTCGGTCGCTACCGCGTCGTCGAGCGGATCGCCAGCGGCGCCCTCGGGACCGTGGTCGCGGCGATCGACGATCGCAGCGGGCGCGAGGTCGCGGTCAAGCTCTTCGACGGCGGCGACGACGAGCACGCGAGCTGGGTCGACGAGCTCCGCCTCGCCGCCCGCCTCCGCCACCCGCACATCGCCGCCTGCCTCGACGCCGGCGAGGATCCGGCGAGCGGGCGCAAGGTGCTGGTCTTCGATCGGGCGCGCGGGGGCTCGCTGCGGCGGGCGCTGGTCCGCGGCTGCGTCTTCGACGAGGCGGCGGTCGCCGGCCTCCTCGAGGAGCTCGGCGACGCGCTCGCGCTCGCCCACCGCCAGCGGGTGATCCACCGCGACATCAAGCCGGAGAACATCCTCTGCATGGAGTCGCTGGGGCGCCCGCCCTGGGCGCTCACCGACTTCGGCTGCGGACGCTTCCTCGCCCGCGGCGCGACCGCCCGCTCGTTCGCCGGCTCGCGGCACTACATGGCCCCGGAGGTGCTCCTCCGCGAGGCCGGTGCGGCCGCCGATCTCTTCTCGCTCGGGATGGTCGGCGTCGAGCTCCTCATCGGGGTGATGCCGACCTGGGAGGTGCGGGCGCGCTTCCACGTCGAGGAGCGCGGGCGCCCGGGGATCCGCGGGGTGATCGCTCGCCTCGTCGACGCCGATCCCGAGCGCCGCTTCGTCGACGCCGACGCGCTCCTGCGGGCGCTCCGTCGTCGGCCGATCGTCGCGCCGCCGCAGACCCGGCTCAGCGATCGGAGCCGCCTGACGATCGAGGGCGGGCAGGTCCTCGAGCTCGCCGAGGGCGGGCCGCCGCGGGCGCTCGGTCGCGTCGGTCGCGCGCGCGCCTTCATCAACCTCGACGGCGAGCGGCGGGCGATGATCGTCGGCGAGCGCCGCCTCGTGATCGCCGACGGCGACGGGCTGACCACCGTCCTGGCGGACGATCGCCCGGTCGAGGTCCTCGCGGCCTCGCTCGATCTGCGGGCCGCCTGGCTCCGCGAGGGCGACGAGGTGGTGCTCCACGGCCTCCCGCTCGCCGGACGCCGCGCCCGGGGGGGACTCCCGGCGATGGTGCTCGGCGCGATCGCCCGGGCGCCGCGGACCCTGGGCGCGGTCCTCGGGCCTGAGGTCGCGCTCCTCGCTTGGCCCGGCGAGAGCATCGCGGCCCTCGCGCGCGCCGTCGACGGCCGCCTCAAGGTCGACGTCTACGGCCTCGGGGCGCCGCTCTACGCCCTCGAGCGGGTCGGCCGCGAGGTCGTCGCGCGGGTCGGTGATCACCAGCGCGCTCGCCTCCTCACCTTCGATCAGGAGGGGCCCCGCGAGCTCGCCCGCGTCGCCCTCGGCGTCGACGCGGTGGCGGCCGTCGCCGGCGAGGAGGGCCCCTCGCTTCGACCGCTGGTCCCGACCTTCGCCGCGCTCGACCCCGGCGACGACACCCAACCACCGCTCGCGCAAGGAGCCCGCCGATGACCCGAACACGACCCGCTGACCACGCCCGCGAGCTCGCGCTCCTCCGCGAGGGGCTCGTCAGCGGCGGTCTCGTCGACGCCGACGGCTTCGCGGCGATCGAGCGGGCCCACGAGGCGGAGGAGGGATCGCCGATCGATCTCCTGAGCCGGCTCGGGGCGCTCGACGCGACGCTCGCTCGGACCCTGCGGGCGATCGCCAAGGGCTACCTGCGGGCGCCCCTCGGTCCCCTCCTGGCGGGCTTTCGGATGCCGGCCGAGCTGCTCCCCGCGGGGCCGAGCGAGGCGCCTGGCGGCCCCGCCCTGGAGCAGGGCGGCGACGAGGGCGACGGCGTCCTCGGGCCGATCCCGGAGTGGAATTCGATCGCCGCGAGCGGTGACGGAGTGGAGCGGCCGCGGCGGCGCTCCCTCGCCGCCCGACCCAGGCCGACGATCGATCGTAGCGCCTTCGGCGATCTCCCGGCGCTCGGCGCCCAGATCGGCATCTACACCCTCCGCGAGCTCCTCCACGTCACCCCGGGGTCGGCGGTCTTCCGCGCCTACGACGAGCAGGCGCGGCGGGCCGCGGTGATCAAGATGGTGCGCCCCGACGTCCTCAGCCGCGAGCGCGCGCGCCTCCACGCCGAGGCGCGGATCCTCGGTCGCCTGAGCCACCCGAACGTGATCCGCCTCCTCGGCAGCGGCGAGCACGAGGGGGTGCCCTACATCGTCCTCGAGAGCCTCTTCGCGATCGGCCTCGATGAGCACCTCGAGGCCAACGGCCGCGAGAGCGCGGACTTCGTCCTTCAGGTGGCGATCTGCGCGGCCCGCGGGCTCGGGGCGGCGGCTCGCGCCGGGGTGATCCACCGCGACGTCAAGCCGGCGAACCTCCTGCTCTACAACCACGACGGGCGGGTCAAGGTCGCGGACTTCGGGCTCGCCAGCGAGGGCGCGTCGATCCACCCCGACGGCGGCGGGACGCTGCGGGGACGCCGGCCTACATGGCGCCGGAGTTGGTCGTCGGCGCGGCCGCGATCGATCACCGCGCCGACATGTACGGGCTCGGGGCGACCCTCTACGAGGCCGCGAGCGGGCGCCCGCCGCTCTGCCGCCCGACCGCGCTCGAGACCCTCCGGGCCCACCTCCGCGATCCGGTGGCGCCGCTCCACACGATCGTCCCGGGCTTCCCCGAGCCGCTCTCGGCGGTGATCGGCCGCCTCCTCGGCAAGCGACCGGAGGAGCGCTTTGCGACCTGGTCGGAGTGCCTCCAGACCCTCGAGGCCCTGGGGCGGGTGGTCCGGAGCCCGATCGCCGACGCGGTCAGCCGGGCGGTCAGCGCCGACGCGTCGTCGTCGACGCTCGCCAGCATCTACGGGAGGCGGGGCTGATGGACGCGCCGACCGCCCTCCTCGACCCCATGGCCGCCGGGCTCGCGGCGGTCCTCGACGCCGGCGATCGCCTGACCCGCGCGCTGGCGATGACCGAGCTCGAGCTCTCCGCGGGGCTCGATCGCCTGGTCGGCGAGGCCCGCGGCGCGCCCCTCGAGCTGACCACGCGGGCTTGGACCGGCGGGCCGCTCGATCGCCTGGTGATCGCGTCGATCCGGGTCGGCGGGGCGCTGCGGAGCGCGACGCTGATCGGCCTGCCGCGGGCCGCGTCGCGCGTGCCGATCCTCGGGGTGGATCTGATCGCCCTGGGGGGCGGGCTCTCGCTGGCGGCGATCGACCTCGCCGCGATCGACGACGCCGCGTGGGAGGCGGGGGCGCGGCCGCTCCTCGACGCCTGCCACGCGGCGATCGCCGGTCAGGTGGTCGCCCGGCGCTGGCCGAGCTTCGCGGCCGAGGTCTTCTCACCACGGGCGGTGATCGTCGGCGCGCGGCCGGGCCACGAGCACGCGGTCCTCGCGGCCGCGGCCGCGCTGGTCGACGGCTACGCCGCGCTCGCGGCCGCGGCCGACGGCGGGCGCGCGCCCGAGGCGGAGGCCGCCGCGCGACGGCGACGCCTCGCCTGGCAGGCGGCCGAGCGCCGCAACCGGCGGGAGCACGACGCCCTCAGCCGCCTCTTCGGCGGCGAGCCGGCGGCGCGCTATCTGACCTATCTCTTCGGACAGGATGAGGAGGACGCCGATGCCTGAGCTCGCCCGCCGCCTCCGCGAGGGAACGGCCGAGGTCCACCGCGCCGCCGAGCGGATGGCGCTGATCCAGGCGCTCCTCCGCGGCCTCGCCGACCGGCCGACCTACGCCGCGCTCCTCGCCGCCTACGCTCGGGTCTACGCGGCGCTCGAGCGCGCGCTGGTCAGCCACGCCGAGCACCCAGTGATCGCGCCGCTGGTCCTCCCGGAGCTCTGGCGGCGGGAGGCGCTCGCCCGCGATCTCGCGGTCCTCGCGGGCGCTGGGGTTCCGCTCACGGCCTCCGAGAGCCCGGCGACCGCCGCCTACTGCCGGCGGCTCGATCGGCTCGCCGCCGAGGCGCCGGAGCTCCTCGTCGCCCACGCCTACACCCGCTACCTCGGGGATCTCTCGGGGGGGCGCGTGCTCGGGCGCCTGGTCGGTCGCGCCCTCGATCTCAGGCCGGGGGCGGGCCTCGACTTCTACGCCTTCCCGGCGATCGACGACGTGGAGGCGTACCGCGTCGCCTATCGTGGTCGCCTGGATCGGCTGCCGATCGGCGACGCGGTCGCCGACGCGATCGTCGACGAGGCGCGGGCGGCCTTCGCCTGCAACATCGCCCTCTTCGCCGAGCTCGAGGGCTCGGCGCTCCGCGGCCTCCTCCGCCTGGTCCGCGGCCGCGGCCGCGGCGGGCGGCGTCGCGATGAGCCGACCCCGCTCGCCGCTGCGCCCGCGCCGGCGCTCATCGTCGGTCCCGCGTGATCGCTCGCATGCGCTCGTCCGCGCGTCCTCGTCGGCGCGCGCGGATCTGCCCGCGCGCCCTCGCCGGGGGTCGTCCTTGTCGATCTCGGGGCGCCGAGCCTGCGATGATGGGCCTGGCCGGAGGACCCTGTGACGAGAACGATGACGATCGCCCTGACGCTCGGGCTCCTGGCGGTGACCGGCCTCCTGACGCCGCTGCCGCTGGTCTTCCGCGACTTCGAGCCGAGCGAGGTGATGCGGACGCTGACCTCGCTCTTCACGATCTCGCTGGTCCTCGAGCGGGCGCTCGAGGTCTTCGTCAGCACCTGGCGGGCGCCGACCGTCCGCGAGCACGAGCTCGGGATCCAGCGGGCGCGGCGGCGCCTTCGGGAGGCGGGCTCGACGAGCGAGCGTGAGGCGGCGAGCGAGGCGCTCCGCAAGCTCGAGGACGAGGCCCAACGCTACCGCAGCGGCACCCACGTCTTCGCCCTCCAGCTCGGCTTCACCTTCGGGGTCGCGGTCGCGGCGGTCGGCGTCCGGGCGCTCGAGGGGGTGCTCGACCCGGGCGCGCTCGCGGCGGTCTCGCAGGGGCAGAGCGTCGCCTTTCGGGCGGTCGACGTCCTCCTCACGGGCGGTGTGATCGCCGGGGGATCGGAGGCGATCCACAAGGTGATCCAGCTCTTCACGACCTTCATGGAGGCGACCACCCAGCGGGTGAAGATCGGCTCCGCGCCGGCCGACGAGCCGCCGGGCCCGCGGCCGGCGAGCGGCGAGGCGTCGACCCCGAGCTAGTGCCGCGACCGCGACGTATCGACCCACCTCGCTTGGTCTCGCCGTCGCTGGCGTTGTTGCTCGTCGGTTACAGATGCCCGATCTGCGCCCTCCTCGCGCCTAGCCAGCGACGACGATCCCGACGCGAGGTGGGTCGATACGTCGCGGTCGAGGCACTAGCCCTCGCCCTCGGTCGGCAGCGAGCGCGCCCACCACGAGCGCATCCCGCCGGCGAGCTGGACCGCGTCGAGGCCGCGCGCGCGGAGGAGGCGGACCGCCGGCACGCTCCGGTGGGCCGAGAGGCAGATCGCGACGATCGGCCGCCCGGGCTCGAGGTCGAGCGAATGGAGGCGCGCGGCGAGCTCGGTGATCGGCGCGTGGATCGATCCGTGGATCCGGCTCCTGCGGTGCTCGGCCGCGCTCCGGACGTCGAGGAGGAGGGGCGGCGCGTCGCTGGCGAGGGCGGCCGCGAGGGCGTCTGCGTCGATCTCCGGGACCTTGCCGAAGGGGAGCCACCAGAGGCGAGCGAGGGGTCCGGCCATCGTTCGAGGCTCGCACATGTGGCGCTCATGGGGGGACCTGACAGCGCTGTCGTCGCTGCGGCCGGTGATCGCGGCGGCGATGTCGTGGGGGCGCGCAGGGCCGCCGAGGATGCGGCGAATTCGGCGGCGTGGCGCCATCTCTGCGCTCTTCTGGCGGATGGCATGGTCCATGCTTCTGGAGGCGACCATTCACCTGACCCCTACGAGACTCCCATGACTACGTCCCGCGCCCGCGTCTTCGCCACCCTCGCCCTCGTCGCCCTCGTCGCCCCCGCCTGCGACCTCATGGGTGAGCCCACCCCCGAGCCCGGGATCGACAGCCTGGACGGCGGCTGCGAGGAGGAGATCACGATCCTCGCCGGTGTCGACGCGAGCTCGCCGCTCGGCTTCAGCGTGGCCGAGGTGCTCGAGGTCGCGGTCGGTGAGCACGCCTCGCCGATGCTCTGGGGCGCCGGCCTCAGCGATCCGATGGTCACGGTCGAGTTCGGCCCCGAGGCGGGGGAGGGGAAGCTCACCGTCGACGTCGCCTACAACGGCGGCGAGGTCCGCTACGTGAAGTCGACCGCGAAGGGCGGCGAGGAGTTCGACGGCGGCTACCAGGAGTGCTTCGATCGCCTCGAGGTCGACGTCGACGTCCACGTCGCCTCCTCCGGCGGCGCCCTCGACGAGAGCTTCAGCGCGCCGCTGCAGGCGATGATCCCGCGGATCGCCACCCTGAGCCGGCGGATCGCCGTCGACGAGCTCGGCGGCTCCCTCGAGATCACCAAGCTCGAGCCCGAGAACGCGAGCGTCGGGCCGATCGACCTCAACATCGGGATCACCGCGGACGGGCTCTTTGGCCAGGCCGCGTCGACGGTCGAGGTCGTCTTCGAGGACGTGATCGGCGCGACCTTCCTCACCTACGCGTCGTGGCCGGGTGGCGAGGGCGCCTGTGACTACGGTCAGGCGCCGATCGCCCTGGGGAGCGCCGCCGCCGGCTTCAGCGGCGCCGACGTTCTCGATCTCGTCGCCAAGGCCGACGCCCTCGAGATCACCTGGGGCGGCGGGGCGACGACCGAGCTCGCGCTCGTCCTCGAGCACGACGGCGGCTGGGTCTGCGCGGGCACCCAGGACGGCGCCCTCGCGCTGCGGGCGATGGCGAAGGTCGGGAGCGGCGACGGCCGCTGGAGCGGCTCCTTCCCGGTCCGCGTCGACGGCCGCCCGGGCGCGGACGGCTCCCTCGAGAGCGCGTCGGTCTACATCGAGGCGGCCTACGCCAACAAGGTCGCGGTCGCCGACTTCGAGGCGACCTACGGGCTTGTGGGCGTCGACTTCACCGGCTTCGACGCGGCGATCCTCTCGTTCGGCGGCGAGGTCACGCCGGTCGGCGAGGGCGCGACCCTGAGCGGCGAGTACGAGGTCGTCGGCGTGGTCTCCAACACCTGCCCGCCGGACGCCAACGGGTGCGCGGGCGACGACACCACGACCCTCGAAATCGGCCCCTGGGGCACCCCCTGAGCCTCGCCGGCAGACGTCGACGACCATGACCCGGGGCCGCGCCCTGGGGTATGGTCGTCGGCGATCAAGCCATGTCAGCGACGACCACCGCGAGCCCCTCCATCGTGATCATCGGCGCCGGCTTCGCCGGCATCTGCATGGCGATCCAGCTCCGCAAGGCCGGGATCCACGACTTCGTGATCCTCGAGGCGGCGGCGCGGGTCGGCGGCACCTGGCGCGACAACACCTATCCGGGCTGCGCCTGCGACATCCCCTCGCACCTCTACTCCTACTCGTTCGAGCCGCGGACGAGCTGGAGCCGCAAGTACAGCCCGCAGCCCGAGATCCTCGACTACATCGAGCACTGCGTCGACAAGTACGAGCTCGACCCCCACCTCCACCTCGGGGTGACGGTCACCCGCGCGGTCTTCGACGAGGTGAGCGCGCGCTGGGAGCTCGAGGCCGCGGACGGCCGGCGCTGGAGCGCGCGGGCGGTGGTCGCGGGCCTCGGCGCGCTGCGGGTGCCGGCGATCCCGGAGCTCCCGGGGATCGAGCGCTTTCAGGGCGCGGCCTTCCACTCCGCCCGCTGGGATCACAGCGTTGATCTCCGCGGCAAGCGGGTCGCGGTCGTCGGCACCGGCGCGAGCGCGATCCAGTTCGTCCCGGCGATCGCCCCCGAGGTCGCCCAGCTCACGCTCTTCCAGCGGACCCCGCCGTGGATCCTGCCGAAGGCCGACCGCGCCTTCCGAGAGGGCGAGAAGGCGTTCTTCGGGCGCTTCCCGGGGCTCGAGCGGGTCTACCGCAAGGCCCTCTACTGGAAGCACGAGGCGACCGCCTTCGGCTTCGTCCGCCACCCGCGCTTCCTCAAGGTCGCCGAGCGGATGGCCCGTCAGCACATCAAGGCGTCGATCGCCGACCCCGCGCTGCGGGCGAAGGTGACCCCGAGCTTCTCGATCGGCTGCAAGCGGATCCTGATCTCCAACGACTACTACCCGGCGCTCAATCGGCCGAACGTCGAGGTCCGCACCGACGGGATCGCCGAGGTGCGGGAGCGGAGCGTGGTCACCGGCGAGGGCCGCGAGATCGAGGTCGACGCGATCCTCTACGGCACCGGCTTCGCGGTCGCCGACTTCCTGGCGCCGATGGAGGTGCGGGGGATCGGCGGGCGCGAGCTCTCCGAGGCCTGGCGCGACGGGGCCCAGGCCTACCTCGGGACCGCGGTCGCAGGCTTCCCGAACTTCTTCATGATCATCGGGCCGAACACCGGCCTCGGGCACAACTCGATGGTCTTCATGATCGAGGCCCACGTGCACTACATCCTCCAGTGCGTCCAGTCGATCGTCGGCGGCGTCCGGACCCTCGAGGTCCGCGAGGACGCGCAGGAGCGCTTCAACCGGAGCTTGCAGGCGCAGATGCGCGGGACCGTCTGGCAGACCGGCTGCCAGAGCTGGTACCTCGACGACCACGGGCGCAACTTCACGCTCTGGCCGAGCTACACCTGGGCGTTCTGGCTGAGGACCAGGCGGGTGCGGCGAGAGGACTACGTCGCGGCCTGACGGGCGCACCGGCCGGCTCGCCGCTCGACGCGGAGGGTGATCGGGCGCCGCGGGCGGATCGTCACCCCCGGATCCACCGCGAGGGGGCGCTCGCTCGTCGGCGCGAGGGTGAAGCGCTGGGCGAGGGTCGCGAGGATCAGCGTGCCCTCGAGCGTGGCGAAGTGATTGCCGACGCAGGTCCGGTTGCCGCCGCCGAAGGGCAGGTAGGCGAAGCGAGGGGGCGCTCGCTCGCCGGCGGGGGCGAGCCAGCGCTCGGGCCGAAAGACCTCGGGCTCGGGGTACCAGCGGGGATCGCGGTGGACCACGTAGCTCAGGAGCGCCACGTTCGCGCCCGCCGGGATCTCGTAGGGGCCGAGCTTCACCGGGCGGAGCGCCTGGCGATCGACGCCGACGACCGCCGTGTAGAGGCGGAGCACCTCCTTGAGGATCGCCCCGGTGTAGGTGAGCGACTCGACGTGCTCGCGGCGGACGAGCTCGTCGCCGAGGACGCGATCCACCTCCTCCTGGAGCCGCTCCTGGATCTGCGGGTGGGCGGCGAGGAGGTGGGCGGCGAAGGTCAGCGTCAGCGCGGTGGTCTGGTGCCCGGCCATGATCACGGTCAGGATCTCGTCGCGGATCGCGTCGTCGCTGAGGGCGGGGCGCCCGTCGGGAGCGCGCGCCTCGATCAGCCCGTCGAGGAAGGCGGCCCGGATCTCCGGTCGCGCGCGGGCGCGCCGGAGGAGCGAGGCGGCGGCGCCCTTCGCCTCGGCGAGCGCGCGGCGGAAGCGGAGGTTCCCCGGGGTGGGGATGAACGCCGGCACCCGGATCCCCGAGGCGCCGAGGCCGCTGAGGTGATCCAGGAGGGTCTTCACCCCGGTCGTGCAGGCCCGGACCTCGTCCGCGAAGCCCGCGCCCAGGAGCGTCTCCCGGACGACGTCGAGCGCGAGCGCCTCCATGTCTCGATGGACATCGTCGACGCGCCCCTTCGGCCATCGCTCGAGGTGGTCGACGCCGATCCGGACGATCGCGTCCGCGAGGCCGCGGATGGCCGCGGCGGTGAAGGCGGGCTGGTAGATCCGTCGGTTCTCCCGCCATCGCTCGCCGTCGCTGACGATGAGCCCGTCGCCGAGGAGCTCGCCGAGGACGCGGGTGAATTGCCCCTTGGCGAAGGCGTCGCGCTCGCGCACGAGCACCGCCTCGAAGGCGTCGGGGTCGGTCACCTGGACGATGTAGGACCCGGGGACGGGGATGTGCACGTAGTCGCCGTGGCGACGGGAGAGTTCGACGTAGAAGTCGAGCGGCGAGCGCACGAAGGTCGCCAGCCGCCGCCACGAGAGGTCGGCGGTGGGCGGCCGCCGCGGGGCCGTCATCGGGGGCCCCCGGCCGCGGCCGCTCGCGTCGCCGGGCGGGGCTCGGTCCAGGCGATGAACGCGAGGAGCCAGCCGTAGTAGACGAAGTTGGCGATCGAGCGGACCAGGAAGCCGACGTCGTGGCCCTCGCTGATGATCACGTCGGCGACGATCCAGAGCGCGTAGTACGACGCCACGAACCAGCCGACGCGGACGCACCAGCGGCGGGCGGCGTCGTCCTGCCGCCGGGGCAGGATGACCAGGTTGATCAGCAGCGTGAGCGCGAGGAATGAGAGCTCGTAGGCGAGGAAGAGCGCGCGCGAGGTCCGGAGATCGGTCGCCGGCAGGAGCGCGTAGATCGCCCGCGAGAGGAGCGGGACGATCCACGACCAGGCCAGCACCCGCAGCCAGCCCGCGGGCGACGGCGTCCGGTACTCGCCGTCACGGGTCGCCTCGAGGAGGAGGAAGTAGCGGAGGTCGCCGGTGACGATGAACGCGACGGGGAGGACGAAGGAGGCCGTCGTCGGCAGCGGGCCGAGCCCCGGCGGCCCCGTCGGCGTGGTGACGTAGGCGTCGGCGATCGAGATCGCGGTGAAGACCAGGCAGTAGCGGCGGATCGCCGGCGAGAGGCCCCGGCGGGCGAGGGAGACGGCGAGGCCGAGGGCGGCGCCGATCCAGAGGAGGAAGGGCTGCTGGAGGTGGCCGTAGTAGAAGATCTCGAAGTCGCCCACGGACGTCCTCCCGGGCTAGGGCGCTTGCTTCCGCCGGGCCATCGCCCGGAGGTAGGCGGTGATGTCGTCGATGATCGCCGCGCGCTCCCCCTCCGGCAGCGCCGGCCGGGGCATGCGAGGACTCCGGCGGACGCTCGCCGGATCGTCGATCCAGCGGTGGAGCCACGGCTCGGCGAAGTACTCGGTGACGCTGACGGGGAAATTCAGCTCAGGGCCGAGCTGGCCGCCGTCGCCGTTGATCGCGTGGCAGGGCATGCAGTGGACCCGGAAGGCCTGGAAGCCCCGCATCACGTCGGCGGCGGCGTCGGCCGGCGGGGTCATGCGCGGGAAGCGTTCGCTGAAGTCGCCGAGGTCGATCGCCACGACCTGGTAGGGCCAGCCGTAGTCGCCCTGGCTCCGGATCTCCGCGTCCTCGAGGTTCTCCCAGACGACGTAGGCCGGGGTCAGATCGACCGCCCGGAGCGCGCCGGACTCGGGCTTGTCGATCGAGAAGGCCGGGGCGTCGGCCCGCCGGAGGGCGAGGAAGGCCTGGTGCTCGAGGAAGCGGCCGACGGCGACGCTGGGTCGGTACTCGTCGCGGCAGGTGAAGTTGAGCTCGCCCTCCGCGCGCCACTCGGGGCCGTACACTGCGTCGAGGAGCGCCGCGAGCGGGAGGCCGTCGAAGACGAGCTCGCGGTCCTCGTAGGGATCGTGGACGCGCACCCGCTGGGCCGCGACCTTCGCCTCGAGATCGGCGCAGCTCAGGCGGGCCACCTCGACGCCACGCCGCTGGAACGAGAGCGCGCAGGCGGGCGCCGGCGCCACCTCGGCCCCGGGGGGGTCGCAGCCGGCCGCGAGGGCCGCGAGGGCGGCCAGGGCGAGCGCGCGGAGCGACGGGCGCGGCAGGGCGCTCATTCCGGTTCCGCCAGCGTGCCGAGCGCGATCTCGGTGGTCGTCACGCAATTGGGATCGGAGGGGCCCCGACTGCACATACAGAGGTGACGGGCGCGGGAGACGACGCGGGCGCCGCGGGCCCCGCCCGTCTCCATGAGCTCGCGGGCGACGTCGCGGACGAGATCCTCCTGGATCTGGAAGCGGCGGGCGTAGGCCTGGACGAGGCGGGGGAGCTTCCCGAGCCCGAGGATCCGGTCCCCGGGGACGTAGGTCACCGACACCGAGCCGAAGAAGGGGAGGAAGTGGTGGGCGCAGATCGAGTAGAAGCCGATGTCGTCGACGGTCACCTTCCCCGGGCGCTCGCCCGGGAGGAGGGGCCGGGTCGTCTTGAGGATCGTCGACGGGTCGATCGCGTAGCCCGCGAGGAGCTGCTGATAACAGCGCACGATTCGATCCTCCGCCTCGGGGGTGTCGAACCAGCGCAGCGCTCGCGGGTCGTCGGTGACATTCTGGGAGAGCCAGTCTTGGAGCTTCATCGGGTCCTCAGGGGGGAAGTGCGGTCATTTGAATCGTGTGCATGCGAAAGGCGGGGCGATGGCGTCTTCGTCCGGCCACAGTGGCAGGAACCTGTTGAGGAGGTGTGGAGGGCGCGGTGCGGCGCTGCGCAGCGATGAACCGACACGATCGGTCGTGGCGCTAGGCGCGGAGCTCAATTGAGGTGATCTCCGGTGGTACGCCGAGTCGGTTGATGGGCCCCCAATAGCCGGTCCCCGGGCTCACGTGGAGGTGCATCGCGCCGACGCGGCGCCAGCCGACGTGGGGCGGCGCCGCCTCGGCGAGCCAGGCGAGGGGGAGGAATTGCCCGCCGTGGGTGTGCCCGCAGAGGTGGAGGTCGAAGCCGAGCGCGGCCGCGCGATCGGCCGCGTCTGCGCGGTGGGAGAGCAGGATCTTCACCGCCGCCGGGGCGATGTCCCGGGCGGCCGCCAGGAGATCCGTGCGATGGGCGGGGACCAAGGCCTCGGCGGCCTCGTCGGTGACGCCGGCGATCGCCACCTCGGTGTCACCGATCGTCAGGACATGGTGCTCGTTGACCAGGACCCGCAGGCCGAGGCGACGGAGGGCCTCGAGCCACTCCTCGGCGCGGTAGAAGTACTCATGGTTGCCGGTGACGAAGAAGACCGGTGCCGCGCGGGCGAGGCGTTCGAGCGCCGCCAACTCCCGGAGGAGCTGGTCGACGTGGCCGTCGACGAGGTCGCCGGTGATCGCCACGACGTCGGGCCGCTCGGCGAGGACGCGGTCGACGACCGCGGCGAGGTAGTCGCCCCGCACCGTCGGCCCGAGGTGGAGATCCGAGACCTGGACGAGGCGGAGGCTCGCGCCGCCCTCCGCGGGCCGGCGCCCGAGGGTGACCCGCGTCCGCCGAACGGGGGGGCAGAGCACCGCCTGCGCGTAGCCGATCGCGCCGAGGAGGGCGGCCACCCCGAGGGTGCAGGCGTCGACGAGCCCCCGCGAGAACGCGCGTCGGGTCGATGTCCCCGGCGCGGTCGCCTGCCGTGAGCGGCCCCGCGCCCGAGCGACGGAGCGGGTGACGAGCCAGCGGGCCGCGTCGCGGAGCGCGAGGCAGACCGCGGCCATGAAGACCAGGCTCAGGTCGAGGAACGCGACCCGGGCGCAGGGCACCGCCCAATCGGCCCACGCCGCCGGCGCGTTGAGGCAGACCACCATCGCGGTCGGGACAAATATGCAGTTGGCGCCGCTGGCGATGAGGGCGCGGGCCCGGATGGGGCCGCGTCGCGCCGGCGCCCAGACCAGGCGCCAGACCAGGAAGAGGTGCAAAGCGGCGGAGATGAGCGCCGCGATTGTCGCGTACTCCAGCACTATTGCTATTTCCGCCCGGTCAAAGGATGAGCGGACAAGACAATCTTCCGGAGAGCGCTGACGTTGTCAATGTACATTTGCGCGCTCGTCGCGCGCGGGGATGAGCGCGGGTTTCCACGTGCTCAGAAGAGGAAGCGCGCGCTGATCGTCACCGACCAGGGGCGTGGGGTCGCCCGGCGGACGGTCTGGTTCGGGAAGGAGCCGTCGCCGCGGAAGAGCTTCCTGGCCTTCTCGCACCAGCCTCGATCGACGCTGTCGTGGTAGCAGGCCTCGCCGCCGAAGGTCAGGCCCTGATCGATCCGCGGGCCGATCATCACCCGCTCGCTCACCCGGATATCGACGCCGCCGCTGAGGCGGAGGAGGCCGCGGGTGACCGACTGGCGCCATCGGAGGAGGGGCGCGGCGAGGCGCCAGGTGATCCGCGAGACGCCGACGCCGAGGCCGACGTGGGGGATCACGCGGCCGCGCCGGAGGAGGTTCCAGCGGACGCCGAGCACCAGATCCCAGAGGCCGATGTGGCCGCGATCGGCCTCGTAGTCCGACGGCCTGTAGGCGCGGGCGCGGGCGAAGGAGGAGTCGAGGCCGAGCTCGACGCTCCCGCCCATTCGGACGCCGATCGCCAGCCGGCCGATCGCGCCCTGGCGCGCCGCGGTGCAGATCGGCTGGGCGCAGCTGGCGATCCCGGTGGAGACCGCGAAGACGCCTCCGCGCCCGTGATCGCTCGGGTCCGGGTCCTCCTGGCGCTCGTGGGACGTGGGCGCGTCGCTCCGTCGCTCGATCGAGGGCGCGTCTGCTCGGGGGGGGCCCTCGCCGGCAGGCTCCTCCGGGGCGCTCGCTTCGGGCGCGTTCGTCCAGGGGTCGACCGACGCCGGGGGCTGAGGCGCGTCCGTGACCTCCAGCTCGACGTCGATGCGGACGGGAGGGGGCTCGTCGGGCGCGTCGCTCGGCGCGGCGGCGAAGAGGGAGAGCGCGAGGAGAGGGATGTTGGCGAGGGGCACTGGGGGGGAGGACGAGGGGGGCGACGCGGTGGCGCAGCGTCGCTGCCTGGCCCGCCGGCCGACGGGGCTAGTCCCGGGTCCAGCGCTCGCAGAAGTACTCGGAGATCCGGATCGTGTCGGCCGAGTAGCCGTCCCGAACGACCCCGAGGGTCTGGATCTCGGTCCAGCGCATGGTCTCGGCGCAGGGGGCGAGGTCGACGTCGCCGGCGAGGAGCGCCTGGTGGCAGGCGCCGACGCGCGTGCGGTTCCACTTCTGACAGTGGGGGCCCCACTTGATCTGGTTGTGCGGCCTGGTCGGCGGCGCCTCGGTCAGCTCGAGTGATTGCAGCGCCCGCGCGCAGCGGAGGTCGAGGTCGCTGGCGTCGACGTTGTGGCCGGTCGTCAGCGAGTCCCAGGTCGAGAACCAGTGCGGGCACTCGCCGCCGGTGCCGGTCACCGTGAGGACGGCGGCGCAGCGATCGGCGATCTGGGCGCCGAGGCGGCGGCAGGCGCCCTCGTCATCGGCTTCGAGGCGCGGCGTCGGGTCCCAGGTGACGTATTCGAGGAGCGCGTCGATCGCCGCCTCGACCACCGCGAGGCTCGCCGGCGGGGTCCGGGTGTAGTCGCGGACCCAGTGCCGACGTCCGTCCTTGACCACGGCGGTGTAGACGGTCGGGCGATCGGTGACCCTGTCGTCGTACTCGTGGTCGGTCCGCCAGTAGCCGCTCCGCTCGCTGAGGTCGAGGAGCGCGGCGACGTCGTCCGGCGAGACCGCGCCCGTGCGGACGCCGAGGTGATCGACGTTGGCGCGGCCGTGGTAGAAGACGCGGCCGTCGGTGGTGAAGAAGGCGGTGTAGGCCGGGCAGTCGCCGTAGCACATCGTCCGGCGGATCATCACCTCGCCGATCCGCGGCGCGTCGCCGGCGGGCGGGCGACCGGTGTCGGTGGTGGCGCTCGCGGGCTCGTCGGCGGGGCGGGCTGCGGGGGCTGTCGCGGGCGCGGGGGCGGACGCGGGCGCGGGCTCGGGCGGTGACCCGCCGCAGGCGCCGAGGGTGAGGGCGAGGGCGAGCGTCAGGGAGACGCGCGTCGCTGTGATGGGCGCGGGTCGCCGCACGGGTGGTATGCTCGCTCGCCGATGGGCGGACGTGAAGGGGAGAGCGAGCGCGGGCCGTCGATCGCGGTGGCGATGGTCGTCCCGGTCACCGAGGCCGAGGGGCCGGGGCGCCGCTACGCGCTCTGGGTGCAGGGCTGCCCGCTCCGCTGTCCGGGCTGCTGCAACCCGGAGATGCTCGAATTCGCCGGCGGCGAGCGGCGCTCGGTGAGCTCGCTGATCGCCGAGGCGCGGGCGGCCGAGGTCGAGGGGGTCTCGCTCCTCGGCGGCGAGCCCTTCGCCCAGGCCGCGGGGCTCGCGATGTTTGCCGAGGGCGTCCGTGAGGCTGGCCTTTCGGTCATGATCTACTCGGGCTACACGCTGGAGGAGCTGCGGGGGCGGGCGCGGGATGAGCCGGGGGTCGGGCGCTTGCTCGCGGCCTGCGATCTGCTGGTGGATGGTCGCTTTGAGGCGGCGCAGAGGAGCGTCCGGCGGCGCTTCATCGGCTCGGACAACCAGGTGCTTCACTTTCTGAGTGAGCGCTACCAGGCGGATGATCCGCGCCTTGGTGGGGGGAATACGGTGGAGATCCGGATGCGTGGGGGGGAGATCACGCTGAATGGGTGGCCGGTGCTCGGGGCGCGGACGCGGCTCGTGCGCTAGGCGGGCGCCCACGCTCCTCCGCTCGATGTGTGCCTTGAGAGGAATGACGATAGTGATCTCGTGACGTCCCAGAACCGTCATTTCGGCCATGCGTACCGATCGTCGGTGTAGTCGCGTTGATCCTTCAGCGTCGCCGTGAGCGCTTGGCCGCGATCGCCAGAATGAGCCCAAGACCGAGGAGCAAGGGGGCGCCCGGATCAGCGTCGCCGATCGAGCACCCCCCCTTGCTCGCGGACTCGGTCGGCTGGACGACGGCTGGCGTGTCGCTCGGGGGCGCCGCCTCCGGCTCCGCACTGGGCGTCGGCGCCGGCGCGGGCTCGGGGTCGTCGCTCGGGGGGGGCGCGGGCGTGGGCTCGGGCGTGGGCTCGGGCTCGGGGGCTACGATCGGCGAGGGATCGGGCGCTGGCGTCGGATCTGCGATCGGCACCGGCTCGAGATCGTGCCGCCGACGGGGCACGTAGGGGCCGCCGGAGTCGGGCGGGATGTCGGCGCTGGCCGGGGCCGCGAGGAGGAGGGCGAGGAGGGCGCTGAGAGGCGGGGCGAGCCGACGGGCGAGCATCGTCACCATCGTCGCAGAACTCGGGCGCTACCACGAGCGGTCGATGAGGGCGCCGCGACCGTACTCGACGCGCCGACGGAGCGAGGGGCGATTGCGCTCGACGATCTGGGGGCGAGGAGGGCGGCTAGATCCGGACGATGACCCGCGTGCGTTCACCCCGCGGCGGCTCGCCGGGGAGGGGCGTGAGGAAACGCGAAATATCGATAGTGCGTCGAAATCGAGCACCCGTGGCGAATCGCAGGGCCGCCAGCGGAGCCCGGGTGACGCCGTGAATTCTCAGCGATCGTGTTTGACAGCTCGACATATTCCCCCCAGTCTGCGGGGCGACCGTCGAATCCAAGCGCTGGATCGGCCGCTCCGCGCGCAGCGGAGCGCGATGTCACAGGAACGCAGAGAGTCGAGTCCAGGCGCTGGATCGGCCGCTCCGCGCGCAGCGGAGCGCAAAGACGCTAGAAACGAAGAGAGAATGTCGAAGAAACTATTTGTCGGTGGCCTCAGCTGGAATACGACGGACGAGGGCCTCCGGGCGGCGTTCAGCCCCTTTGGTGAGGTGGTTGAGGCCAAGGTCGTGATGGATCGTGAGACCGGTCGTTCGCGCGGGTTTGGCTTCATCGGCTTCACGGACGCGACCCAGGGCGCCAGCGCCCAGCAGGCGATGGACGGCGCCTCCCTCGACGGCCGGCAGATCCGCGTGAACGCGGCCGAGGACAAGGGCGGGGGCCGCTCGGGTGGCGGCGGCGGCTACGGCGGCGGCGGCGGCGGCGGCTACGGCGGCGGCGGTGGTGGTCGCTCGGGTGGCGGCTACGGCGGCGGTGGCACTACCTACAATCGCGGCGGTCGCGGCGGCGGTCGCTACTAGCGAGTCGACGGGTGTTGGAATAGCAACACCACACCACGCGGACCCGAGTGTGTCGCGGGTGTTCGAGGTGGCGGAGCCCGAGCGAAGTACCGGGCATTCGAAGGAATCGGACATCCGGGGCGCGCCGGGGGCGGTGGAGAGCGTCTCAGCGCCGGCCAAGGCCGAGCACGGCGTGATCAAGCGGCGGCGGCGACCCATGGCTGGGGCCCCCGCCGCTGGAGCCGACGATGACCAAGAATGACCAAAAGAGGGCGCCGATCTCCCGCGCTGAGATCGATCGCCGGATCATCGCCGCGTTCCTCGAAGAGGACGATCCCGCGCTCGAGGAGGTCGTGCCCGGGCTCAGCGCGGCCGACATCCGTCGCCGCGCCGTCGAGATCGGCCTCAGCCGCGCGCTCGTCCGCGACTCCCGGCTCTCGGGCGACCGCCTGGCGATGCGCGCCTGCGTCCGCTGCGACGCGCGCTTCCTCTCCGTCGGCCCGCAGAACCGCCTCTGTCGGGCCTGCAGCCGCCGCGACACGTGAGCGTGAGCCCGTAGCGAGCGCTCGCGCCGGCGCTCGTCGTGCTAGCCTCGCAGCGCCGATGGCCCTTCAGGTCAGCGTTGACGAGGGCCACGCCCTCGAGGTCCTCGACCTCCTCTGCCGCGGTCGGCCGATCCGGATCACCCCGGAGGCGCCGATCACCCGACCGCGCCGCGAGCTGGTCGAGCTCGCGGCCCGCCGCCTCGGCGTCGTCTGCCTGCGGGCGCTGGTCCAGGGCGGTATCGACGAGCGCGCGGTCCTCCGCGGGGGTCGGCGCCAGCGCGGTCGGATCTGGGACCGCGAGCTCAACGCGGGCCTCCGCCTCCGCTTCACCGCGGCCTCCCACGAGCTCTGGATCCAGCTCTGCGCCCGCTTCGCGGAGATCGCCCGTCAAGCGCAGGTGGTCGAGGGGGAGGGGAGCACGCGGGCCGCTCGCCGGCAGATCCGGCGGATCGTCAAGGTCGCCGACACCGACACCGGCGACTGGCTCTTCTTCGCGCTCGCGGCCCGCAACCTCGAGCGGGCGCCGATGCCCGGGGAGATCCGCGACGATCTGATCCGCCGCCTGGCGATGGGCTCGCCGCTGGCGACCCTGGTCGCGCTCAGCGTCGACCGCGATGAGATCCACGGCCTCGTCGATCACCTGGGGGGCCTCCTCGACGCCGACGCGGTCCGGCTCCTCGAGTGCAGCGGGCCGCTCCTCGTCGACGCCTGGGTCGCCCGGGTAAGCAGGCTCGGCCGGGCCCCCGGGCCCGAGCGGCGGGCGCGGACGCTGGCCGCCGCCGACGTCCTCGAGGCCCACCTCGAGGTGCTCGATCGGGCGGGGCGCCTCGACCTCGCGGGGCCGATCGTCGACGCGCTGGTCCGCCTCCTCGACGGCCCCTGGAGCGCGAGGCCCTCGGAGATCGCCGAGGCGCTCGGCGGCCGCCGCGACTTCGAGACCCTCGCCGACCGCGACGCGCACCGCCGCGCCTACGCCCGCCTCCCGGGGATCGGCCTCCGCCTCCTCGCGCTCCGCGACGCGCTCGCGCGCGAGGCCTACGGCGATCCCCGCTACGAGGAGGCGCAGCTCCTCCTCGAGCTCTGCGAGCCCCTGCGGGCGCGCGAGGGGGCGCTCGCGGCCCTCGCCGGGGCCCTGACCAATCGGCTAGGATAGGGCCCCCGCGGGGTCAAAGGAGCGCGATGAGCCGAGGATACCGAATTCGCTGGGCGCCGCCGGTCTGGCACAGCGCCCAGGCCAAGGTCGAGAGCGAGGACGCGATCTCGATGGACGTCGGCATGCTCGAGATCCTGCCGGAGGCCGAGATGCTCGCGCTCCTCCGCGAGCGCCTCGCCGAGGCCGGCTGGACCCGCGAGGAGGACGGCCGGATGCGGACGAGGATCGGCGGCGTCGAGGTCGAGCTCGCCGCCGACGGCCGCAGCGTCACCGCCCGGGCGAGCGCGAGCAAGCAGGTCGACGTCCGCTCGACCGTCCAGGCCGAGGTCGAGGGGCGCCTCGAGCGGGCCCAGGAGGGGGCGAAGCGCGAGCTCAGCCGCGAGGTCGCCGAGCGGATCATCCGCTCCGAGGGCGAGATCCGCGAGGCGCTCCAGGGCGCGCTCCAGCGGGTCTACGTCGAGGCGCTCCACCGCAAGGCGGCGTCGCTCGGCGAGATCGAGAGCGTCGTCTCCGGCGAGGGGGAGGACGGCGAGCTCGAGCTGACGATCAAGGTGAAGGTCTAGGGTCGCCGTGAAGCGCTCGGTCGCGATCGCCACGCTCCCCCGCGATCTCCGGGTCGAGGACGCCGTCGATCTCGCATGCGCGGCCGATGTCGCGTTCATCGAAGAGCGCCTGCGGCGGGGGATGAGCGTCCTCGTCGAGTGCGACAAGGAGCTCTCACTCTACCTCTACCTCTCGATCCGCAACCACCTCCGCCGCCAGGGCGGCCGCGACAAGGGGCCGCGGGTCGTCGTCATCGACGGCCGCCCGCGCTCCGAGGAGGAGGAGGGGCGGAGCAACCTCGGGCGGATGCTCATCCAGCTCACCGAGGCGATCCGCGGCTCGGTCGAGCGGACGATCATCGTCCTCCTCCACCTCGACGTCCTGACGACCACCCACACCAGCCTGACGATGGAGGCGCGCGAGGCGATCCCGCTCCTCTACGAGAACCCCGAGGCGGTGCTCCTCGGCTTCCGCGACCCGAGCTTCCCGCTGCCGCGGGTGATCGAGGGGGTCTTCGCGGTCCGCCGCGAGATCGTCGGGGTCGATCGCGAGGTCCTCGCGCGGGTGATCACGCAGCGCGAGGCGAAGGCGATCGACGCCGACAACTTCGACCCCTTCGCGCTCTACAAGTACGTCTCCGGCCTCAACCCGGTCCGCCTCCGCCGCCTCCTCGCCGGCGTCGGCCTCCGCCGCGAGGCGCTCCCCGGGCGCCCGCAGGCGGCGGCGGTCTACCGCGAGCTCCGGCGGCAGACGGTGAGCGAGGACTTCGAGCTCCCCAACGTCGATCTCGAGGGCGACATCGGCGGCTACGGCGAGGTCAAGCGCCGGCTCCGCGAGGAGCTCCTCGACCTCCTCGCCCGCCGCGATCAGCTCGGCTCGGAGGGCGAGATCCAGGCGCTCGAGGGCCTCCTGCCCCGTGGGATCATCTTTCACGGGCCGCCCGGCACCGGCAAGACCTTCTTCGCCAAGGCGATGGCGACGGCGATGGACGCGACGGTGATCATCGTCTCCGGCCCCGAGCTCAAGTCGAAGTGGGTCGGCGAGAGCGAGGAGAACCTCCGGCGGGTCTTTCGGCGGGCCCGGCGGGCGGCGCCGGCGGTGATCGTCTTCGACGAGATCGACGCCTTCGCCCACGCCCGCGGGACCTACGAGGGCTCGGGGGTCGAGCACTCGATGGTCAACCAGATGCTGACGGAGATGGACGGCTTCCGCGGCTCCGAGACCGTCTTCGTCGTCGGCACCACCAACTTCCTCGAGAGCCTCGACGGCGCGCTCCTCCGGCCCGGGCGCTTCGAGTTCCTGATCGAGATCCCGGCGCCGAGCGCCGATGACCGCCGGGCGATCGTCGAGATCTACGACCGCAAGCTCGGCCTCGGGCTCTCTCCGGCGCTCCAGGAGCACCTGGTCCGAAGGACAGACGGCCTCGCCGACCGCGGCCGCGGGCTCCCCTTCACCGGCGACCACATCTACGCGGTCTGCCGGGCGCTCAAGCGCCAGGCGCTCCGGACCGGCGACGGGACCTTCACCAGCGACGACATCGACCGCGCGCTCCAGCGGAAGTCGCGGGCGCCGGTGATCCTCTCGGCGGCCGAGGAGCGGGTGGTCGCCTACCACGAGGCCGGCCACGCGCTCCTGGCGATGCTGGTCGAGCACGCGACCCCGCCCGAGCGGATCTCGATCGCCGCCGACATGGAGGGCGCGCTCGGCTACGTCCTGCGGGCCGCCCGCGCCCGGCCCTACGCGATCACGGCCGCCGACATGCGGGCCGACGTCTGCGTCGGCCTCGGGGGCTACTGCGCCGAGCGCCTGATCTTCGGCGACGTCTCGATCGGCGCCCACACCGATCTCCAGCAGGCCAACCGGATCGCCCGGGCGATGGTCGAGGAGTACGGGATGGGGGCCGAGACCGGGGTGCGGGTGGTGATCGACGAGGGGCGGAGCGGCGAGGCGGTCTCCGAGCGCCGGCGGGAGGTGATCGACCGGGAGGTCGCGGCGATCCTCGACGCCGAGCGGGGCCGGGCCGCCCGCCTCCTCGCCGAGGCGCGGCCCCTCCTCGAGGCGCTCGCGGCCGCGCTGATGGAGCGCAAGGTGCTGGAGCGCGCCGACCTCCGATCGCTGGTCGGCGCGGGCAAGGGAGAGAGCGATGGCTGAGATCACGATCCGCCTGCGGCACAACCGCAAGACCGGCGAGCGCGAGCTCGTCGTCCACTACGAGTCGGAGAGCGACGCGCTCCCGCACGAGCATGAGCGCGACCACCGCAAGATCGCCGAGGCGCTCCTGGGCCGCCCCCTCGACGAGGTGATCGGCGCGGCCGCGGTCGATCGGGTGATCGTCGAGCGGGGGCCGGTCGCCGGCTCGAAGGTCGCCGAGGCGGAGGGCGAGGCCGAGAGCGGCGCCCAGGGCGGGCGCGAGCGCGCGCCGACCCGCGGCTAGCGGGCGAGGCGAGGCGAGGACCATGCGGATCGGCGTGCGGCTGAGCGGCGAGGCGACCGACGTCGCGGCCCTGGCGATCCTCGCCGACGCGCTGCCGCGCCTGGTCGAAGAGCCATGGACCGCGTGGCTCCCGGAGCTCGAGGGCGCGTCGCTGGTCGCCCACCCCGCGCTCGATCTCGAGGGCGCCCGCCGCCTGGTCGCCCGCGGCCTGCCGATGGTCGGCTTCGCGGCCGAGGGGGAGGGGCTGCGGCTCGTCGCGCTCTCCTCGGAGGGCGAGGATCTGCGCTGGTCGAGGGTGCGTCGCCGGGAGGCGCCGACGCTCGCCGAGGCCCTCCGTCCGGCGCGCCTCGCCGGCGATCCGCTCTGCGACGAGGCGCTCTTCGTGATGCGCCCCGACTCGGTCGAGCCGCGCGAGCTCCTCCGCCGCCTCCTCCTCCTCGAGCGGGGCGACGCGCTGATCTGCGAGCTCCACGTCCAGGCGCCGGTGAGCGCAGGCGGTCGGGGAGGGGGGCTCCTCGACGCGCTGCGGGCCCGCTTCGGCCGCGGGGGCGCGTCCGCGGCGACGGGCCCCGAGGGGTCGATCGAGCTCTTCGCGGTCAAGGTCCGGGCGCCGCCCCTCTACCTCCTGATGCGGGCGCGCGACGGCGGCGCGGCCGACGAGGTCGAGGTCTACGCGCGCGACGGGCAGAGCGCGCTCTGGGTCGCATGGGGCCACGCGCACCCGCTCGCCGGCGCGGCCGCGGCCCAGCTCGCGCGCTCGGGTCAGATGGCGCTCGTCGATCGCCAGGGGAATTGGCTGCGGGGGCCGGTCGAGTGGCGGACCCGGAGCATCTACGACGCCCTCCTCCCCGAGCTCGACGCCCGCCGCGAGGTGCTCCACGTCGAGCCCGGCGAGCGCCGCTTTCGGATCACGCTGCGCCTCGCCGCGGGGCCGCTCGCCGATCCCGAGCTCTGGCTCCTCGATCCCGACCAGCTCCTCGCGCTCGAGCCGCTGATCGCGTCGGCCAGCGGCGACGAGCTCGGGCGCCTGACGATCGCCCGCCTCAGCGACGGCCGCCGCGCCCGCTACCTCCTCCGCGAGCGCGTGCGCCCCGGGGTGCCGCGCCTCGGCGCCCGGATCTCCGAGTCCCTCGAGGTCGCCGGCTTCGCCCGGGTCGCCGGCGCCGACAACCTCTACCTGCCGGTCGGTCGCCGCCTCTCGCCGATGCTCCGGCGCGACGATCTCCGCCGCCTCCTCGGCCTCGACGAGGCCCACACGGTGATCGTCGCCGAGGATCGCGACGGCCCCCAGATCATCACCGCGCCGGCGGTCGACGAGGCGCCGCTCCAGCGCTGGATCGACTACGTGGCGACCGATCGCCGCCTCGCCCTCGACGAGCTCCTCGAGCGCTCGGTCTTTGAGTTCCCGGAGGCGACGATCGAGTGGCCGGAGATCGAGCGCTCGGCGCCCCAGCGGCCGCCGCCGCGGGAGCGACGGCCGCGGGCGAGGCCCGAGCGGCCGCAGCCGATCGCCGAGGATCCGACCGAGGCCGAGGAGGCGGCGCCGCAGGTCGACGACGAGGGCGCCCGCCTGCGGGCGCTGCGGGCCGAGGCCCGTGAGATCGAGCGGGCGCTCGCGGTCGGCGGGGTCGACGATCCCGATCCGTGGGCGCGCCTCGGGGCGATCCGCCTCGATCTCGGCGAGCTCGACGAGGCGACGCCCTGCCTCGAGGTCGCGCTCCTCCACCGCGGCGCGCCGCCGGAGATCGACTACGCCGGGCGCCTCGCCGACGCCCACCTGGCGCTGATCCACCGCGAGCGCGGCCCCGATCTCCTGATGGAGCTCGTGGTCACCGATCGGCCGACGGCGGGCGAGAGCGCGGCCCTCGGGGCGCTCCTGATCGAGCGCATGGCCGCCGGCGCGCCGCCCTCGGACGAGGTGATGCAGATCGCCCTGCCGCTCTTCGCCGACCCGCGCCTGCCGGTGCCGCGGCGCCTCGCCTGGTCGGTGCTCGCGGCCTGGTACGGCCACTCCCACGACCGCCTGGGGATCACCCGGGCGAAGGAGGCGATCCTCGGCGGCCTCAACGAGCGCGGCCTCTCCGAGCTCCACGACCTCCCGCGCTTCGTCCGTCACGCGCTCGCGCTCGAGCCGGCGGAGGACGACGAGGCCGCCGGCGCCGGCGAGCGGGCGCAGCAGAGCCAGCTCGTCGCGCTCGAGGCGCTCTGGCGCGAGGCCGAGGCCGCCGGCCTCCCCGAGCTCGACGCCCACGCCAACTTCACCCGCCTGATCTTCGCGGTCGGCTTCGCCCGCCTCGGCGCGCGCGCGAGCGCCAACGAGATTATCGCCCGGATCGACGAGGAGGTCGACGTCCACGAGGCCCCCAACCGCGCGCTCTTCCGCCTCTACATGGCTCGCCTGGCCCATGAGTCATCCGGCGGATCGGAGGAGACCTGGGCCGCCGAGGTCGGCAAGCAGCTCGACGCGGTCCGCGGCGACAAGCCGCGCAAGGCGGTCGCGTGGCTCCAACGGCGCTCCCTCTGGCTGCGGACGGCGGCCGACGAGGGGCCGCGGCGGCGGCCGACCTACGGGCTCCCCGAGCACCTCGACCCCGCCGAGCTCGCCGAGCACCTCGCCCGCGAGATGGCGCCGGAGAGCGGCAACTTCGACTACGTGATCGCCGACGCGGTCGACGCCTGCCTCGGGCGGGCGCTCGCCTCGGGCTCGGAGGCGCTGATCGGCGAGGTCCTCGAGGTCGCCGAGCGGGGCCTCGAGGTGATCGACATCCTCGGCCACCGCGCGGAGGCGGTCGGCGCCTGCATCCGCGCCGCCGGCTCGCTCGGCGACGACGCCCTGGTCGGCCGCCTCCTCGATCAGCTGATCGAGATCGCCCGCTCGCCCCGCCTCGGCACCGTCCACGAGCTGGTGGCCGCGGTCCAGCGGGGCCTCGTCGCCCTCCGCCGCTTCGGCGGCCTCGAGCCGGCGCGGGGCCTGGTCGACGCGCTCGCGCGGGTCGACACCTACACCGCGGCCGGGACCATCGAGCTCCTCTCGACGGTGGCGATCGGCCTGGTCCAGCTCGGCGAGGAGGGCCTCGCCGAGGAGATCGTCGACACCCTGATCAGCCGGACCGTCGACGGGACCTTCGACTACGTGAGCCGCTGCCAGGCCGGCCTCGCGGTCGCCGGCGCCCTCCGCCACTGGCCCAACCTCCCGCGGATCGAGCGCTGCACCCGGATCCTCCGGGGGATCGCCGTCTTCCGCGACACCTTCACCACCAACCGCTACTACGAGACCCACAAGATCATGATCTTGGAGGCGATCGTCGACTCCCTCGCTGACGCGCAGACCCGCCAATCCGATCGGATCCAGGGCTTCCTCGACCTCGAGGAGCACGCCCTGCGGCGGCGGATCATCGCCGACTGGAGCGCCCTATGTGGACCCTAGACGAGCTCGAGCCCGAGATTGATGAGATCCGCCGGCGGATCCTCCAGCACCGCCGCGAGCTCAAGGAGTACTTCGTCGGCCGCGACGAGCAGGTCGACCTCGCGGTCCTCTGCGCCGTCGCCCAGGAGCCGCTCCTCCTGGTCGGCCCGCCGGGGACCGCCAAGAGCGACCTCGTCGTCAAGTTCACCCAGAGCCTCGGCCTCGGCGACGGCGACTACTTCGAGTACATGCTCACCAAGTTCACCGAGCCCTCGGAGATCCTCGGGCCGATCGACATCTCGCTCCTCAAGGAGGGCCGCTACGTCCGCCGCGTGCAGGGGATGCTGCCGAGCTGCCGGGTCGCCTTCCTCGACGAGATCTTCAAGTCGAACTCGGCGATCCTGAACACGCTCCTGACGATCCTCAACGAGCGCAAGTTCTACCAGGACGGCCAGCCGACGCCGGTGCGGCTGATGATGCTCTTCGCCGCGACCAACGACATCCCCGACCAGAGCGAGCTCGAGGCGATGGCCGATCGCTTCGTCATCAAGGTCGAGACCCGGCCGGTCAAGGACACCCACTTCGCCGAGCTCATCGACGCCGGGATCCAGAACGAGGCCTACCGCGCGAGCGGCCGCCGCCCCTGGGCGCGCTCGACCGCCGCGCTCGACGACTTCCTCAAGCTCGGGCGCTTCATGGAGCTGATCTTCGGGCTCTCGAGCGAGCCCGGCGCGGATCGTCAGCGCTGGTTCCCGCGGCCGGTCTTCGCCGAGATGCGGCGGATCGTTAGGGCGCTCGAGAGCGAGGACAAGGTGATGGTCTCCGACCGCAAGCTGGTCAAGCTCTACAAGCTGATCCGGATCTCGGCCTTCCTCGAGCACGGCGGCGCGGTCGAGCCCCGCGATCTCCGGCTCCTCGCCTACGTCGGCAACCGCCGCGACGAGCTCGCGGTGGTCGCCCACAAGGTCCACGCGCTCCTCGGGCTCGGATGAGCCTCGCCGCGGTCGCCTAGGCGAAGCGGCTCGCGTCGATCAGCTTGCTCATCCGCAGGTACTCCGCGCGGGCGGCGTCGATCACGTGGCGTCGGGTGATCGGCGAGCCCTCCTCGGCGGCCGCGAAGGCCGCGCCGACGGCGATGTTGCGGATGTTGCCGCCGCTCACCTCGAAGCGGTCGGCGAGGTCGGCGGGGTCGAGGCCCTCGGCGAGGGGGGCCTCGCGCGGCCAGACCCGGCGCCAGATCTCGGCGCGCTCAGGGGCGCTCGGCATCGCGAACTCGACGATCACCTGGAGGCGGCGGAGGAAGGCGTCGTCGAGGTTCTTGCGGAGGTTCGAGGCCATGATCACGACCCCGGGGTAGGACTCGATCCGCTGGAGGAGGTAGGCGACCTCGATGTTGGCGTAGCGGTCGTGGGCGTCCTGGACCGAGCTCCGCTTGCCGAAGAGCGCGTCGGCCTCGTCGAAGAAGAGCGCGACCTCGCTGGCCTCGGCCTCGGCGAAGACCTGGGCGAGGTGCTTCTCGGTCTCGCCGATGTACTTCGAGACGATCTGCGAGAGATCGACGCGGTAGAGGTCGAGGCCGAGCTCGCGGGCGACGATCGCCGCGGCCATCGTCTTGCCGGTGCCCGAGGGCCCGGAGAAGAGCGCCGCGATCCCGCGGGCGTCGGCGTGGCGGCGGCCGAAGCCCCACTCGGCCATCACCGTCTGGCGGAAGCGGTGGCGGCGGACCAGCTCCTCGAGGAGGCGGCGGCGGTCCTGCGGGAGCACCAGGTCCTCCCACGAGTCTGTCCGAACGACCAGGCTAGCGAGGGCGCCGAGGCGGGGGGCGACGTGGCGGCGGGCGGCGTCGAGGAGGACCTCGAGGGGCGGGTGCGCGGCCGCGGGAGAGGCCGCCCGGGCGGCCGCGGCGGCCTCGCGGATCTGGCCGCCGGTCATCCGGAAGGCGTCGGCGAGCGCCTCGAGATCGTCGCCCGGGAGCGCGGGCAATTCCGCGCGCCAGAGCGCGCGCCGGCCGGCCGCGCCGGGGGGCTGGAGGGTGAGGCGGAGGCGGCCGCGGAGCCGCGCTGGCCAGGCGCCGACCTCGGGGATCGCCGACCATGTCCAAACGAGCAGGTCGATCCCGCCGGGGCCGAGGGCGGCGGCGAGGGCCGCGAGGCGCTCGCCATGGCCGGGGCTCGGGTGCGCGAGCGCGTCGGCGCCGCGCCAGCAGACGAGGCGACCGTCGAGGCGGGCGGCGAGGGCGATCGCCTGGACGAGGGCGCCGAAGTCCGCGGGGTCGAGGGCGGCCGCCCGGGCGCCGTCGACCACCAGGGCGCGCCGCGCCCGAGGCGGGCGGGCGGCGAGGGCGAGGGCGAGGCGGAGGCGGCCGGCGCCGGGGGGCCGGCGAGGTCGACGATCGCCGCGCCCGCGGAGCTGGCGGCGAGGCGCTCGGCGAGGTCGGCGGCCGCGTCCGCGAGCTCATCCTCGGCGGGCGGGCTGCCGTCGATCTCGGCGAGCCAGCCGCTCAGCGCCGGGTCGATCGCCGACGCGCCGCTGAGCCAGCGGAGCGCCCCCGGGCTGACCACCAGCTCGTCGCGGGTCGACGCCCCGCGGGCCCGCGCGGGCGCGAGGCGGAGGAGGCCGAGGCGGCGCAGCGGCGCCGCCGGATCGACGAGGCGCTCGCGGAGCGCGAGGCGCTCGCCGAGCTCGCCCGCGAGGAGATCGAGCGCGAGCTGGACGCTCGGTCGCCGGCGCTCGACGTCGTCGTGCAGCCAGCCGAAGAGGCGCTCGTAGCGGATGTCGATCTCCGGCGCGAGGGCGAGGAGGAGGAGCTCGCGGTCGCTGGCGTCGAGGCCGAGGCGGTCGGCGAGGAGGTCGAGGCGGAGGACGCCGCCGGCCGCCCGGGTCGCCGCCTCGCGGGCCGCGAGCGCCTCGCGCTTGTCGGCGATCTCGGCGACCAGCGCCTCGAGGCCGCCGTGGATCGGCGAGCCCGCCCAGAGCGGCGCGCCCGGGATCCGCTCGAAGTGATCGATCACCGCGTCGTTCTCGAGGGTGAGCCCCCGCCGCTCGGGGTCGCCGCCGGCGATCTGGCGGACCTGGGCGACCCGGAGGAGGAGGCGGGCGTCGAGGTCGAGGAGCGCGCTCTGGAGGTGCTCGGCGTCGCTCGTGAAGGGGGCGCTCGGGGTGCTCACGACCCGCCCCTCGCTCAGGTGATCCCGTACTCGTGGGCGATCTCTTCGGGCGGGAAGGGGATCACGATCACCCAGGGGACGTCTTCGGTGTCGGTGACGTAGACCCCGCGGTAGCTCCAGCCCTGGATCTTGCCGACACCCTGGAGATCCCCATTGTCGACCACGCCGAAGACGCTCGCGTAGTCCTCGGCGACGAAGGAGCTGAGGCCGTCGAGGTCGGAGCTGTCGGCGACGCGGGTGAGGCCGAGGTTGGTCGCCTGCCGGAGGGCGTAGCCGTGGTACTTCGGGTACTCGGTCTCCGAGAGCTTCTCGGAGAAGTCCACCTTCTTGTAGCCCGACGAGCCCCCGCCCATCTTCTCGCTCCAGCTCGGCGTCGACACCGTGCCGCTGAAGCCGTGGACCTGGATCTGGAGGTAGCCGCGGGCGACCATCGCCGCCGCGAGGCGCTCGGCGAAGGGGCGGTCGTCCTTCTTGATGACGCTCGGATCGAGGGGGACGACCGACGACGCGCCCCAGCAGGCGAAGAGCTTGAGGGTCTTGTGGGTCTTGGGGAGCCCGTGCTTCTCGAGGCGGGCGGCGATCTGCTCAGGGGTGTACTGGTCGCGCGGGTTGTCCCAGTTGCCGATCTTGGGGCCGCCGAGCATGCCGTGGGAGACCAGGTAGAGGTGATCGTTGGCGGCGACGTCCTTGAGGCCCCAGTCCCAGAAGAGGAAGGACGAGGTCGAGCGGACGGTCGGCGCGATCGGGAGTGGCTTCGGATCCTCCTTCACCGAGAGCTCTGACTCGATCGACATCGCCGAGAGGCCGCTGGTGCCGCTGCTGGTGGGCGTCGTCCCGCTCTTCTTCGACTTCTTCTGCTCCTCCTTGATCTCCTCGTCGCGGAGCTCCTTCGCCTTCTTCGCCTTGGCGATCCGGTCGGCGAGGTAGATGTCGACGTCGGTGAGCGCCTTGTCGCCCTTGCGATCGCTCTGGACGTGGAGCCAGTGCTCCTTGACCGACTTGGACTCGTCCGGCGTCGACTCCGGGTTGACCTGCGCCTTGAGGATCTTGATCCCGAGCTGGGCCTGCGTCTTGGTCACGGTGACCGGCGCCGGCGCCTCATCGACCGACGGCGCCCGCATCCGCTTGAGCTTCGGCTTCCGCTCGGGCATGGGCCGACGCTAACACGACCCTCGTCGACGTTGGGCGCGGCTCCGCCCGCCGACGCGGACGAGCGCCGCAGATCGTCGCACCTCGGCTATCCTGGGGCCGCCGGAGCGAGCGTGACGCGGCGGATCACCAAGGACGAGATCGAGCCCGCGATCCGGGCGTGGGCCCACGTGATCGGCCACGGCGGCGAGCCGGCGGAGACCCTGCCGCGGGCGCTCGGCTGGCTCCGCGAGCTCTGGGAGGCGGGCCTCGACACGCTGCCGCTCGATCTCGTCCATGACCTCGGGATGATGCTCGTCGAGGGGCGCGCCTTCCCCTTCGCCTCCGGGCGAGACCTGGCCGATTGGCCAGAGGAGCAGCGTTCAGAGCGGCTCGAGTACGAGGATCGGATCCTCGGGCGGTGGATCCTCGACCCGACCCTCGCCGAGGCGAACGTGGCGATCGCGGCGCTGGGCGGCGAGCTCCGCCCGCGGGCGATCGCCCACGCGATCGGCCTCGCGCTCGGGCCGGCGGCGCGGGCCCCGGGGCTGGTCGCCGGCAACCCGGCCCACCTGCGCGCGCGCGCGCGCGAGCTCGCGGCGGCGCTCGCCGCCTGGCCGCCGCGCTACGCCGCCTGGGAGGCGCCGCCATGCGACGACGCGTGGCGTGAGTGGGCGATCGAGCACCGCCGCGCGCTCGCCCAGGCGCTCGGCGAGCGCCGCCTCTTCACCCCCGAGGACCTCTGGGAGATCGCCCACCTCGAGGCCCTGCCGAGCGAGTCGGCCCGCCTCGCGCTCCGTGAGATCCACCGCGCGCGGGCGGCGATCGGCGGGGTCTCGCCCGGCCTCGGGATGCTCGTCCGCCGGCGCGCGCAGGAGGTGCCGGTCGACGACGACGACGCCAGCCACTACCCGGCGGGGGGCTTCGACGCGCTCGCCAACCGCGGCCGATTCGAGAACCTGGTGCGCTCCGAGGTCGGCTACGTCGGCGAGGGGCAGGTCGAGCTCGGCGGCGGCATCGACCTCTTCGACGTCCGCTTCGCCCAGGGCGAGCTGGTCTACTACACCCGCGACGAGAGCCCGCTCTTCGATCAGCGCCGCGAGCTCAACGTCGTCATCGATCGACCCTCCGAGCTCCGCCACAAGCACCCCGAGCTCGACGCCCAGACCCTGGTCCTCGCCGACGCCGCGGCCCTCCGCCTCCAGGCCGATCTGATCGAGGTCTTCGGCCCCTCGGGCGCGCTCGTCAACCTCCGCTGGCGGCCCCTGGTGGCCGCCGATGCGCCGGCGATCGACGAGGAGCGGGCGCTCCTCAGCCTCACCCTCGCCGACGAGATCGCCCACGGGCGGGTGACCCTCGAGACGATCGACTCCTTCGCCGAGGCGTCGACCCGCGGCCTCGTGATCTTCTCGATCCACCCCCGCGATCCGCGGGCGGGGGCGCGCGCCTGGGTGCGGGTCGGCGAGCCCACCTGGGTGATCGACGACGAGGCCTTCTTCGACGTCCGCGTACCCGGCGAGGTGCGGGCGGCGCTCGACGAGGTGCTGCGGCGCTGCTTCGAGTGAGCGCCGCGCCGACCTGGCCCCGCGGCCTGGTATGATCGGCGGCGATGAAGCGCCTGATCGCCGCCTTCCTCCGGGGTCGCAGCGCCTGGCAGCTCCTGGTGATCGCCGTGATCACCACGAGCGCGGGCCTCCTGATGATCTACCAGCTCCGCTCGTCGACCCTGCGGATGCTCAAGATCGTGCTGATGCTCCTCTTCGCGACCGCCGGGGCGGCGCTCATCGTCGGCCTGGTGCGGCGGGCCGAGGAGGTCCAGGCCGGCCGCCGCTGGCTCCCCTACCTCGGCGGGATCCTCGGGAGCGCCGCGGTGATCGCCTTCGCGACCTACAGCCTCGGCCACTTCCGCCGCGACATGATCGCCGGCTGCAACTACGCGCGCCTCCCGGACACGATCGAGGAGCGGCGGGCCGAGATGGCCGAGGCCGAGGCCCGCCTCCGCAGCCCCTTCGCGATCCTGCCGGCGCTCACCAGCGACGCGGCCGCCCGCGAGTGCGAGGAGAGCCGGGCGGACCTCGACCGCCTCGATCGCGGGCTCTGCACCCACTGGCCGATCAAGGGCGTGGAGTGCGTCTGCGGCGACGAGCGGGCGCCCTACGCCCGCTGCCCCGAGCCCCGCTGCATGCACGCGCCCGGGGTCGCCGATCGCTTCTACTGCGTCGGCGATGACATCGACGGCCACCCCGGCTTCTGAGGTATCGTCCCGCCGATGCGCGAGCGGGACAACCCCTGGAGTCGAGATCTCCCCAAGAGCCTGAGCGCCCCGCGCGAGTGGGACGCGATCGTCATCGGCTCGGGGATGGGCGGGATGACGGCGGCGGCGATCCTCGCCAAGCTCGGCCAGCGGGTGCTGGTCCTTGAGCAGCACTACGTCGCCGGCGGCTTCACCCACACCTTCAAGCGGCCGGGTTACGTCTGGGACGTCGGCGTCCACGCGGTCGGCGAGGTCACCGAGCGCAGCCTCACCGGCCGCCTCCTCACCCACCTCACCGACGACCGCCTGCACTGGTCGTCGCTCGGCCCGGTCTACGACGCCTTCGACTTCCCCGAGGGGCTCCACATCGACTTCCCGGACTCGCAGCGGCAATTCCGCGAGAACCTCTGCGAGGCCTTCCCGAACGAGGTCGCGGCGATCGACGGCTACCTCCACAAGGTCCGCGAGGTCGCGGGGGCGATGCGCTCCTACTACCTCGGCCGCCTCCTGCCGACCCGCAGCGGCCGGATCGCCGAGCGCGTCTTCGCGGGGCCGGCCCGCGAGGCCTTCGCCCAGCGGACCAAGCCGGTGCTCGACGCCCTCACCGGCGATCAGCGCCTCAAGACCGTGCTCGCCGCGCAGTGGGGCTACCACGGCTCGGTGCCGAGCCGCGCCTCCTTCGCGATCCAGGCGCTGGTCACCCGCCACTTCGTCCACGGCGCCTACTACCCGGTCGGCGGCTCGCAGGAGATCGCCCGCACGCTCCTCGGGACCGTCGCCGCGGCCGGCGGCTGGACCCGGATCCGCGCCGACGTCGAGACGATCCTGGTCGAGCGCGGGGCGGCGGTCGGCGTCCGCCTCCAGGGCGGCGAGGAGCTCCGGGCCCGCCGGGTGATCTCGGCCGCCGGGGCGATCGCCACCGGCACCAAGCTGATCCCGCCGGAGGCGCGCTCGGCCGAGTGGGTCCGCTCGATCGCCGGGCTCCGGCCGGCGGCCGCCCACGTCTGCCTCTACCTCGGCTTCCGCGGCGACATCCGCCGGGCGGGCGCCGGCGCGGCCAACCGCTGGTTCTACAACACCTGGGACACCGAGGCCGACGCCTGGCGGATCGGCAAGGGCCCCGAGGACAGGATCGACGAGGCGCCGATCCTCTACTGCTCCTTCCCCTCGCTCAAGGATCCTCGCCACGACCCCGGGCCCGAGGAGCGGCACACCGGCGAGGTCGTCACCTTCGTCCCCTGGGAGCGCTTCGAGCCCTGGCTCGGGACCCGCTGGCACCGCCGCGGCGAGGACTACGACGCCTACAAGGCGCGCCTCCAGGAGAGCCTCCTCGAGCAATTCCTCGCGAAGATGCCGGGGCTCCGGCCGCTCCTCGATCACGTCGAGCTCTCGACCCCGCTCTCGACCGATCACTTCGTGCGGCCGGCGCGGGGCTCGATCTACGGGATCGAGCCGACCCCGGAGCGCTTCCAAAACCCCTACCTCCGGCCGCGGACGCCGATCCGCCGGCTCTTCATGGCGGGCTCCGACGTCGCCACCGTCGGCGTGATCGGGGCGATGATGGGCGGCGTGCTGGCGGCGGCCTCGGCCGAGCCGGTGCGGGTGATCGGCCTCCTCCGCGGCCTCGGCCGCCGCGGATAGCGGGAGCGCTCCGCGGGGTCGCCAGGGCGGGCGGCGGCCGCTACCATCGGCGCATGACGATGAAGGTGATCGGCGCGGGCTACGGACGCACCGGCACGGACTCGCTCAAGGAGGCGATCGAGCTCCTCCTCGGCGGCCGCTGCTATCACATGAAGGAGGTGCTCGGGCGGCCGGAGCACCTCGACCGCTGGGTCGAGTTCGGCGCGCGTGGCCGCCAGGGGATGGACTGGGAGGCGCTCTTCGCCGACTACGTCGCCTGCGTCGACTGGCCCGCGGCCAACTACTACCGCGAGATCATGGCGGCCTTCCCCGACGCCAAGGTGCTCCTCTCGGTCCGCGATCCCGAGCGCTGGTACGACTCGCTGCAGGTGCTGGTGCGGATCAGCGGCGCCTTCGGCCGCCTCTCCTTCATCCCGAAGTTCCGCAAGTTCAAGCAGATGATCGCCCAGGTGGTCTGGCACGTCTTCCCCGACGTCCGCGACCGCCGGAGCACGATCGAGGTCTATGAGCGCCACGTCGCCGAGGTCAAGGCGGCGGTGCCGGCCGAGCGCCTCCTGGTCTTCGACGTCCGCGCGGGGTGGGGGCCGCTCTGCGCCTTCCTCGGGGTGCCGGTCCCCGACGTCCCCTTCCCCCACCGCAACACCCGCGGCGAGATCGAGCGCTTCGCCCGCAGGAATATGCTCCGCGAGGTGATGGCGAGCGTCGGCTGGATCATCGTCGCCGGCCTCGTCCTGGCGATCATCATCGCCCTGGTCTTCCGCCGCGGCTGAGCCGGAGATTGTGACGATATGTCCGAAGAGACACCCTCCTACGAGCGGCTGCGGGTCGAGGCCCGCGGCCACGTCCTCCTCATCGGCCTCGATCGGGCGGCGAAGCGCAACGCCTTCGACCTGCGGATGCTCCGCGAGCTCGCGGCCGCGCTCACCGCCTACGACGACGACCCCGAGCTCCGCTGCGCGCTCCTCCACGCCCACGGCGACCACTTCACCGCCGGCCTCGACCTCGCCGAGGTCGGCCCGGCGGTCGCCGGCGGCGACGCGCTCTTCCCGGCCGAGGGCGTCGATCCCCTCGGGCTCCACGGTCGCGCCCGCCGCAAGCCGCTGGTGATGGCGGTCCAGGGCTGGTGCCTGACGATCGGCATCGAGCTCCTCCTCGCCGCCGACGTCCGGGTCGCGGCCGCCGACGCGCGCTTCGGGCAGATCGAGGTCGGCCGCGGGATCTTCCCCTTCGGCGGGGCGACGATCCGCCTCCCGCAGATCGCCGGCTGGGGCAACGCGATGCGCTGGCTCCTCACCGGCGAGCTCTTCGACGCGGCCGAGGCCCTCCGGATCGGCCTGGTGCAGGAGGTCGCGCCGCCCGGCGAGGCGCTCGCGCGCGCGCTGGCGATCGCCGAGACGATCGCCCGGCAGGCGCCGCTCGGCGTCCAGGCGACCCTCGAGTCGGCGCGCATCGCCGAGCGCGCGGGCCCGCAGGCGGCCGCGGACGCGCTCCTCGGGCAGGCGCGGGGGCTGATGGCGAGCGAGGACGCGGCCGAGGGGCTCCGCTCCTTCGTCGAGCGCCGCCAGGGTCGCTTCGTCGGCCGCTGAGCCCGACGCGCGTGGACGGGCGGCGACCGCCGGTCGCAGGCGGACCCTCGCCTGGCCTTCGGGGTAGTATCGGCAGCGGATTTCGCCCGTGATCAAGAAGCGCCTCAACCTCGCAGACCCGGCGATCCGCGCCGATCCCTACCCGACCTACGCCTACCTCCGCGAGCACGCGCCGGTGATCGGGGTCAAGCGGGCGATGGTCGGGCAGGTCTGGTACGTCAGCCGCTACGCCGACGTCGAGGCCGCGCTCCGCGATCCGCGGCTGGTCTCGAGTCGGGCCAACGTCGGCGACGGCAAGGGCCACCTCCGCTGGTTCCCGAAGAGCATCCGCACCCTCTCGCAGTCGATGATCACCAGCGACGATCCCGAGCACCGCCGCCTCCGCTCGCTGGTCCACCTCGCCTTCACCCCGCGGATGGTCGAGGCGCTTCGGACCAGCGTCGAGGCGGTGGTCGAGCGCCTCCTGGGCGAGATGGCGGCCAAGCGCGACGTCGATCTGATCGCCGACTTCGCGCTGCCGGTGCCGCTGACGATCATCTGCGAGATGATGGGGGTGAGCGAGGCCGACCGGGTCGGCTTCCACCACCGCACCAACCGCTTCCTCGAGCTCACCGACGCCGGGCCGATCGGCGTGGTCACCGGCCTCCGCAACACGATGGCGATGATCTCCTTCTTCCGCCGCCTGGTGGCCGAGCACCGCCTGCGGCCGCGGGGGGACCTGGTCGACGCGCTCCTCGCGGCCGAGGCCGAGGGCGATCGCCTGAGCGAGGACGAGGTCGTGTCGATGATCTTCCTCCTCCTCCTCGCCGGCCACGAGACCACCGTCAACCTGATCGGCAACGGCATGCTCGCGCTCCTCGAGTTCCCGGAGCAGCTCGATCGGCTGCGGGCGGAGCCCTCGCTGATCGACTCGGCGATCGAGGAGCTCCTACGCTACGGCAACCCGGTCGAGCAGGCGTCGCCGCGCTTCGCCCGCGAGGACCTCGAGATCGCCGGCCAGGCGATCCGGCGGGGCGACGTGGTCGCGGCCCTGGTCGCCTCGGCGAACCGCGACCCGGCGGCCTTCGAGCGGCCCGACGAGCTCGACATCGGCCGCACGCCGAACCGCCACCTCGCCTTCGGGATGGGGATCCACTACTGCCTCGGCGCCCCGCTGGCGCGGATGGAGGGGCGGATCGCGATCGGCGCGCTGCTCCAGCGCTTCCCCGAGCTCCGCCTCGCGGTCCCGAAGGAGCGCCTCCGCTGGCGGAGGAGCGTCCACGTCCACAGCCTTCGGGAGCTCCCGCTCCGGGTCGCGTGATGGCGGCGGGCGGCGAGCTCGACGGCTGGATCGCCGACTTCTGGGAGCAGGGGATGGAGGAGGAGCCCTGGCTCATCTTCCAGGACCGCGCCTTCACCCGCGGCGAGTCCTGGGAGCGCGAGGGGATGCACGTCCTCGCCCCGGGCGGGCGCCTGACGATCTTCGAGGAGGACGGCGCGGTGCGCTGGTCGGGGGTGCTCCGGGTGCGGCGCCTCGGCCTCTTCGGCCGCTTCGGCCGGCGGACCCTGGCGCCGCCCGGGATCGACGACGCGGCGTGGCGCGCGTGGTTCCGCCGGCGGCCCGCGCTTCGGGCCCGCTACCGACCGCCGCCGCCGCGTCCGCGCTGATCCGGTGGCGGGCGGATCAGTAGGCCTTCTGGCCGAGGATGTTGCCGCGGGGGTCGTAGTTGCAGACCCAGATCTCGCCGGCGCCGCAGGTGGCGTAGCCGCAGCCGAGCGCGCTCGTCGACGACCAGACGATCTGGGTGTAGTGGCCGCAGACCCCGGAGCAGGCGCCGGTCTGCGCGTTGTAGGCGGAGGCCTCGCTGGCCCAGGCCCCGACCGCCGTGGTGACGCTCGCGCTCGCCTGGCTCGAAGACCAGAAGATGTTCTCGCCGTAGCGCTGCTCGGACGACGGGCGGTGGGCGATCTGGCAGGCGGGATCGGTGGCGAGGGAGTCGGCCCAGGCCTGGGCGAAGCCGGCGATCTCGTCGCTCCAGACCAGCGGGTCGACGCCGACCGCGGCCCGGAGCTCGTTGTGCTTCGCGGTGATCCCGGTGAGCTTGCCGTCCTCGGCCCGCGGCTTGGGCTCGGTCGGGACGGCGGCCGGCTCCTGCGCGCCGGCGGGGGCGGGCGAGGTCGCGGACGGGCGCTGGAGCGCGCCGGCGGCCGCGCTCGGCTTCACGGTGGCGACCTTGTCGATGTCCTTTGAGCCAGGCTTCTTGAGGAGGTCGGCGGGGCGGCGGCCGGCGAGCGCACCGGCGGCGTCATCAGGGCGAAGGTCGCCGCAGCCGACGACGAGCGCGAGGCCGAGGCCGAGGCCGATGAGCGCGCCGGGCCGCGCGGACGTGCGAACGAGGGGAGCCATCGGGCCACGATAGCACCCGCCGGGCGGGGCCCGCCGGCCGGCTTCGGCGCGCGGCCGCGCGCGTCAATCGGCGAGGGCGATCAGGAGCGCGGACATGTAGTAGTAGGGCTGGCCGTGGCCGTCGTCGCAGGTCGCTCCGGCGGTGCAGCCGGCGCAGACGCCGAGGTCGGGGCGGCACGAGTTCTCGTACTCGTCGGTCAGGTAGCGGACCTTGTTGTCGCCGGCCTGGACCTGATCGCTGATGTCGATCGTCCAGGGGATCACGTCGGCGCCCGGGCACCAGCCGGCGCGGGGGTACTTCCAGGTGCCGTACTGATCCTGGACCGCGGTCTCCTGGCAGTCGTCGCGCCAGATCGTCTTGACCGAGGCGTCCTTGTCGTTGAGCAGGTAGGCGTGCTCGCGCGGGCAGAACTCGGCGCAGTTGAGGGTGTTGCCGAAGCCGTGGCCGGTGATGTGCGTGCGGAGGTGGTAGCGATCGGCGCCGGCGACCGCGGCGAAGGTCGCCTCGCTGAGCTGATCCTCGAGCGGCTTTTGGGGGTCGCCGCTGCCGAAGGAGGTGTACCAGAGCGGGATCACCTCGAGCGGCCGCGGGCTCGGGATCCCGCCGTGGTAGTCGAGGCTCGCGTCGACCAGCCAGCCCTCGCCCTGATCGCTGCCGGGGCCGACCCAGGTGTCGATGAAGACCCGGAAGGTGACGTCGCCGCGGAGGAGCGGCGCGAGCTCGGTGAGGTCGAGGGCCCAGCTCGCCGGCAGGCGGTAGGCGGTGATGAAGCGGGCGATCTCGACGTAGCCCTCGTCCTCGGCGCCCGGCCAGCGGACGACGCCGATCGTCCCGTAGCGGTCCCAGTGATCGCAGAGGCTGTTGGGGCAGCCGAGCGCGAGGTTGAGGGTGATCTGATCGAACTCGCCGCCGCTCGGGAGGGTGACCGCGACGTCGGCCTGGCGGTGGTTCTCGCCGCCGAAGTAGATGTGCTCGGCGTCGAAGATCGGGATCTGGGCGTCGTCGCCGGGGATCAGCGGCTCGCCGGTGGTCCCGGTCGCGGCCGTCGCCTCGGTCGCCGCGCTCGCGTCGCTGGTGCCGGTCGCGGCCGCGCCGGTCGCGTGGGTGCTCGCCTCGGTCGCAGCCGTCGCGTCGGTGGCGGCGACCGAGGTCGATCCGCTGGCCGCGCTGGTCGCCTCGGAGCCGCTCGGGGTCGTGGTGCAGGCGAGGAGGAGCGACGCCGACGCGGCGAGGCGGAGGAGCGCGTGACCTGACCGAGGGGGCATGGCCCAGGATAGACAGCGAGGCGGCGCGGGCTCAAGCGGCGCCGCGTGAGCCCTCGGGCCGGGTCGCGGGCGGGGAGGGGATTCCCCCGGATCGGTCGGGCAAACGACGGATCAGCCGAGGAGGTCGACGAAGGCCTTCGCCGGATCGATCGCGCCATCGTCGACGAGGCCGAGCGCGACGAGCTGATCGGCGAGCGTCGACCAGCGCCCCAGGGTCATCGACCCGAGCGGCGCGCCGGCGGGCGGGGTGGCGAGGGGCGCGAGCGCGGCGGCGCCGCGGGCGAGGAGGTCGGGATCCATCTCCGGGTTGCGGGCGGCGATCTCGGCGTTGGTCGCAGCGGGGTCGCGGAGGTAGTGCTCCCAGCCGCGCTGGACGGCGCGGGCGATCGCCTGCAGGCGCGGGCGATCGGCGAGGCGATCCTCGGCGCAGACCAGGAGCGACGCGTAGGGGTCGAAGCCGAGCTCGGAGACCATCAGGCAGCGGCCGGCGCCGCCGCGCTGGGCGACCACCAGGGGCTCGGAGAAGACGTAGGCCTGCTGGGCGAGGCCGGGGTCGGCGAGGAAGGGGGCGACGGAGCCGGTGTAGGGGACGACGGTCGCGGCCTTGAGGTCGACCTCGCGGCGGAGGAAGTGGGCGAAGGGCTCGCGGACCGCCATCGCCAGCGTCGTCGCCCGGCCGAGATCGGCGAGGCGCTCGATCCCGCTCCCCTCGTGGACCAGGACGCAGCGCGGGTTGTGCTGGAGGGCGGCGAAGAGGGCGACCACCGGCGCCTTCTGGGCGCGGGCGAGGAGGAGCTCGGAGGCGTCGGCGACCCCGAGGTCGCCGCGGCCGCTGGCGATCTGCGGGAGCACCGGCGCGTCCGGGCGGCCGGCGATGATCTCGACCTCGAGGCCGGCCTCGGCGAAGTAGCCGTGGACCTGGGCCGCGAAGAAGCCGCCGTGCTCGACCTCCGGGAACCAGTTGAGGAGGAGGCGGAGGGGGCCGCCGGCGGCCTCCTGACGGCGGCAGCCGGCGGCGGCGAGGGGGGCCGAGAGGAGGGCTGCGAGGGTCGTGCGGCGCGCGAGCGGCATCGTCGAGGCCTCGCGTATACCGGCGGGCGCGCGCGGGCGCAAGCCGGCCGGGGCGGCGGGGCGACGGCGGCCGGCCGGGCTCCGATCCCCGGGAAATGATAGGTGTCTAGTTGGACATGTCCATGTGGACAGTCGTTCTAGGCGCGGACGGAGATCGGCCGGAGCCAGCGGAGGGGCGCCGCCGCCGAGCCGAGGGCGGCGACGGCGAGGGTGAGGAAGCCGCTCCCCGGGCGGATCCCCCGGCAACGGACGATGACCTCGATGTGGCTGGCGGCGAGCGCCTCGGCGGCCGCCCGCTCCTCGCTGGCGGTGATCGGCGGCGGCTCAAAGGGGACCAGGACGCCGGCCGGGAGGGCGAGCGCGGGCAGGACCGCGGTCCGCATGCCCGACTCGCCGAGGGCGAATTCGACGACCTGGCCGTTGCCCTCGACCTCGAGGAGCTGGACGAGGCCGCGGGCGATCGCCTCGCCGCCGATCGCCACCCGGAGCCCGCGGCTCGCCCGGCCGACCGAGCGGAGGCGGAGCGTGAGCTCGTAGGGGGCGCCGACCCGGGCCTGCCAGCCGGGGGTCGGCGGGCCGCCGAGCGCGACCGCGATCGCCGGCGCGGCCGAGGAGCGGAGCGGGAGCTCCGAGAGCTCGCCCGCGCGTGGGGCGTCGGTCGGGGTCGCGGGCGGCCCGGGCGGAGGGGGCGGCGTGTGCTTCGGGAGCGGGAGCTGCTGCGCGGGGGGCTTCGCGGCGGGGGTGGTGGCGACGGTGAGCGGCGTCGGCGTGGGCTCGGCGCTCGCGTCGGTCGCGACCTCGGCTTCGGCCGTGACCTCGGGCTCGACGATCGCGCCTTCGGTGTGTGTGGGGCTCGCTGCCGGCGTGGGTGCTTCGTCGGCGGCTTCGGCCGTCTTGGGCGCGGGCTCGACGTCGTCGGCCGTCGCTCTTGTCTCGGCGACGACGACGGCGGCGGCTTCGGGGGCGTCGTGGGAGTCCGCGGTGACGTCGGGCTCGACCGCAGGCGTGGTGTCGGCGGCGCCGCCATGCGAAGGCTCGGGCGGAGCGCCGGCGTCCTCGACCTCGGGTTCGGGCGTGGCGGCACTGAGCTCCGCGGGCTCGTCCAGCCGCTGCTCGGTGTCCTCGACCTGGGCCTCCTGCGACGCGACCTCGTCCGCTGCGGCCTCGACCTCGGTGACGCGCTCGCCCTCGTCAGCGGGGGGCTCGCTCGCGTCGACGAGACTCTCGTTCTCGACCTCGTCGGCTGCGCCTTCGCCTTCGACCGCGGGTGCCGCGACCTCGTCGCTTGCGCCTTCGCCCTCGTCCGCGGGCGCCTCGCCCTCGTCCGCAGCGACCGCGGCGCTCTCGTCCTCGTCCTCCTCCATCCGATCTGTCTTCAAAGACAGAAGATCAACCGGCGGCGCGAGGGTCAGCCCCTCCTCGTCGAGGACCCCGCGGATCAGCGCCGCGCCGTCGCTCAGCGCGAGGTGGCCGTCGTCGCCGAGGGCCGCGAGGCGGGCCCGGAGGGGGAGGGCGGCCGAGGGGCTCGCGGCGGCGAGGTCGGGGAGGCGGAGGAGGTGGACCTGATCGCCCTCGGCCGCGTCGTGCTCGACGAGGACCGCCCGGCCGGCGGCGACCAGCGCCGGCGCGGCCCCGAAGGCCGCGCGCTGGCCGAGGATCGTCCCGTCGTCGGCGCAGTGGACCAGCGCCGCCGGGCCCTCGTCCTTGATCAGCGTGATCAGGACGCCGGTCGCGGTCGGCGTCGCGTAGAGGCGGACGTCGTCCTCGATCGGCAGGCGGAGCAGCGCCGGCGCCCCCGCGAGGCCGCGGAAGAGGGCGACGACGCCGGTGTGGAGGCAGGTGACGGCGAGGGCGTCGGCGCCGGCGCTGAGGCGGAGGGCGCCGCGGACCGGCACCATCTTGCGGGCCCGCGAGCGCGGCGCCTTGCCCGACCATACCAGTCCCTTGGGCCAGGTTACAGAGGTCGCGCCCTTGGTGGTCAGCTCGACGCTCGCCGACCAGGGACCGGCGAGCGCGTCACCGACGACGAGGATCGCCTTCCCCCCCTCGGCGGCGAGGGCCGCGATCGGGCCGTCCGGGAGGCGGACCGCGTCGATGAGCTCGGAGCGGGCGTCGGCGGCCTCGATCGCCGCCGCGTCGGCGAGGCCGGCGAAGGGCTCGAGCTCGCGGCGGTGGGGCGGCTGGGCGAGCTCCTGGCGCCGCGGCTCGCCGTCCGCGTCGATGATCACCCGGACGCCGCCGTCGTCGGTCGGGATCTCGATCGCGCAAGCACCGTCCTGCCACCAGAGCCGCATGGCTCCGATCTATCACCCCGGCCGCGGGGCCGCGACGCTTTGTCGAGGCCGCGCGGGCGCGCGCCGGGCCGCGTCCGCGCGCGCGCGCGCGGGCGGGCGCCGGTGCGCGGGGCGCGCGGGCGGCCGGCGGCGGCGCTCAGCGCTCGATCTCGCGGCTCCGCCAGCGGCGGAGGACGGCCGCGCCGATCAGCGAGACCGCGCCGAAGGTGGCGAGGCCGAGGAGGGTCGACGCGAGGATCGCCGCGAAGAGGTAGTCGGTGCGGAGCTGCCCCGAGGTGACGATGATCAGGTAGCCGAGCCCGTACTCGTCGGCGCCGTAGCCCGCGAAGAACTCGCCGACGATCGCCCCGATCACCGCGAGGCCGCTGGCGATCCGGGCGCCGCTGACGACGTGGGGGATCGACCCCGGGAGGCGGAGCTTCAGCATGATCTGCCAGCGCGACGCGCCGTAGAAGGTGAAGAGATCGAGGAGCTGGGGATCGACGCGGGTGAGGCCGGTGGTCGCGGCGGAGATCACCGGGAAGAGCGAGACGATGAGCGCGACCAGGGCGACGCTGGCGAAGCCGGTGCCGAACCAGATCACGATGAGCGGGGCGATCGCCACCACCGGCACGGTCTGCAGGAAGATCGCGTAGGGGTAGAAGGCCCGGGCGATCCACCGCGAGTTGGCGAAGGCGAGGGCGACCAGCGAGCCCAGCACCAGGCTGGCCCCGAGGCCAGCGAGCGCGCCGGCGGCGGTGAGGAGGGTCGACCAGGCGATCGTGTCGGCATGCTCGATCCCCGCGCGGGCGACCGCGATCGGCGAGGGGACGAGGTAGGGCGGGAGCTCGAGGGCGACGCAGAGGAGCTCCCAGAGGAGGACGACGACCGCGAAGAGCGCGATCGGCGGGCCGACGACGCCCGCTGCCCGGCCGAGCGGGCTCATCGCGGCGCCTCCGCGGACCCGAGGTGGCGCTCGAGCGCGGCGACGTGGGCGAGGATCGCCGGCCCCTCGGGGCCGTCGAGGGGCCGCGGCCGCGGGAGATCGATCGCCAGCGAGGCGACGATCCGCCCGGGGCTCTCGCCCATCACGATCACCCGCGTCGCCAGGGTGACCGCCTCGAGGAGGCTGTGGGTGATCATCAGGCCGGTCCAGCGATCGCGCTCCCAGAGGGCGACGAGCGTGTCGTTGAGGCGGCGGCGGCCGAGCTCGTCGAGGGCGCCGAAGGGCTCGTCGAGGAGGAGGAGCTCGGGGCGGGTGACGAGCGCGCGGGCGAGGGAGGCCCGCATCTTCATGCCGCCGGAGAGCTCGTCCGGGTAGGCCCGGGCGGCGTCCGCGAGGCCGACCTGGGCGAGCGCCTGGGCGACCGCCGGCGCCCGCTCGGCCGGCGGGCGGCCGAGGAGCTCGAGCGGGAGGCCGACGTTGTCGGCGACCCGGCGCCAGGGGAGGAGGCTCGGGTCCTGGAAGACGAAGGCGTCGCCCTGGCGCTCGCGGCGGGCGTCGAGCGGGCTCTTGCCGGCGATCTCGAGGGTCCCGCCGGTGAAGGGCACGAGCCCGGCGATCGCCCGCAGGAGCGTCGACTTCCCGCACCCGGAGGGGCCGACGAGGGCGACCAGCTCGCCGCGCGTCACCTCGAGATCGACGCCCGCGAGGGCGACGACGCCGCTCGGGTAGCGGAGGTGGAGATCGCGGGCGAGGACCAGCGGGCGCACGCGACGGGAACCTAGCACGGGCCGCGGACCTCCGCGGACCTCCGCGGCCTCCGGGGCCGGCCGCCGGCGCAGATCGCCGACGATTGCCAGCCGCGCGGCGCTGCGCGACCATCCGCCAGAGCCATGAGCCGCACCCGTCAGATCTTCCGCGTGATCCTCGGCAAGCGCGCGCCCATCGTCGGCGGCGAGGTGGTCGTCCCGGGGATCGACGCCGAGGTGGTGATCCGCCGCGACGCCTACGGGATCCCCTACATCGACGCGCAGAACGACGCCGACGCCTGGTACGGCCTCGGCTTCTGCCAGGGGCAGGATCGCGGCTTCCAGCTCGAGATGCTCCTCCGCCTCGGGCGCGGCACCCTCGCCCAGCTCCTCGGGCCCAAGGGCGTCGGCCTCGATCGCCTCGCCCGGCGGATCGGCTTCCACCGCCTCGCCGGCGCCTACCTCGAGGTCGCCGACCGCGAGCTCCGGCGCTACGTCGAGGCCTTCGCCGCCGGGATCAACGCGGGGATCCGCTGGGGGAGCCCGCGCGCGAGCCACGAGCACGACCTCCTGCGCGGGCGGCCGACGCCGTGGACGGGGGCCGACGTCCTCGGGGTCCTCCTCCTCCAGAGCTTCCTCCTCGCGTCGAACTGGGACGTCGAGCTCGCCCGCCTCAAGGTCCTCGAGCTCGACGGCCCCGAGGCGCTCGCCGCCCTCGATCCCGCCTACCCGGAGTGGCTCCCCTGCTCGGCGCCGCCGGGGGCCGCGGCCGGGCCGGCGCTCGATCGCCTCGCCGACGACCTCGAGATCCTCCGGGGCTTCATCGGCGTCGGCGGCGGCTCGAACAACTGGGCGATCGCCGGCGCGCGCACCCGCAGCGGCCGGCCGATCGTCGCCAACGATCCCCACCTGCCGCCGATGCTGCCGGCCCACTGGTACCTCTGCCACGTCCGCACGCCGGCCTGGGCGACGGTCGGGGCGACGCTCGCGGGGGCGCCGGGGATCGCCGCCGGCCACAACGGCGTCGCCGCGTGGGGGGTGACCGCCGCCCACTTCGACAACACCGACCTCTTCATCGTCGAGATCGGCGAGGGCGGGCGCAGCGTCCGGATCGGCGATCGCTGGGTCCGCTGCCCGATCCGCCGCGAGGTGATCCAGGTGAAGGGCGAGGCCGCGGTGGTCGAGGAGGTCCTCGAGACGCCGCACGGCCCGGTGATCGGCCCGGCGCTCCAGGGCGAGTTCGGGGCCTTGACGATCCAGGCGACCTGGATGCGGCCGCAGCCGATCCGCGGCTTCCTCGAGGTCCACCGCTCCCGCGACTTCGATCACTTCCGCGAGATCCTCGCCGAGTGGCCGGCGATGCCGCTCAACCTGGTCTACGGCGACGTCCACGGGACGATCGGCTGGCAGCTCGTCGGTCAGGTGCCGCGGCGGCGCAAGGGGTGGGGGACGATCCCGCTGCCGGCCGCCGATCCCGAGGTCGGCTGGGAGGAGGCGCCGCTCCCCTACGCCGAGATGCCCTCCTGCCGCGATCCCGAGGCGGGCTACGTCGCCACCGCCAACAACCGGCCGACGCCGGAGAACGAGCCCTTCCTCGGGGTCGACTGGCTCGACGGCTACCGCGAGGCCCGGATCTCCGAGCGCCTCGCCGCCCGCGACGACTGGGATGTCCCTTCGACCATGGCCCTCCAGGTCGATCAGGAGGTGATCCCCTGGCGCGAGCTCCGGCCGCTGATCCTCGCGGCGCTCGCCGATCGCCGCGACCTCGAGCCCTCGCGGGGGATCCTCGACCGCTGGGACGGGGTCGCCAGCGCCGACTCGGCGGCGGCGACGATCTACGAGCTCCTCCTGGCCGCGCTCTACCGCGAGATCGCCGAGGCGAAGGCGCCGCGCTCCTTCACCTGGATGCTCGGCCGCGGCTTCACCGAGGTGGTCCCGCACTCGCTCCTCTGCCTCCGCCGCACCAGCCACCTGGTCAAGCTCCTCCGCGAGGCGCCGCCCTGGTTCGAGCAGGGGTGGCCGGCGCTGATCGCCGACGCGCTCGCCGAGGTCCAGGGCCGCCTGGTGCGCGAGCGCGGCCGCGACCCCTCGCGCTGGCGCTGGGGCGAGGTCCGGCCGCTCACGCTCCGCCACCCGGTCGGCGACGTGAAGGCGTTCGCGTCGATCTTCAACCTCGGGCCGATCGCCTGCGGCGGCGACGGCAACACGATCGCCCAGGCGAGCCCGCCGCCCCTCGACCCCCTGGCCAACCCGGTGGCGATCGCGTCGCTGCGGATGGTGGTCGAGGTCGGCGCCTGGGAGGAGGCCCGCTTCGTCCTCCCCGGCGGGAATTCCGGGAACCCGCTCTCGCCCCACTACCGCGACATGCTCCCGCTCTGGGAGCGCGGCGAGGGCGTGCCGATCGCCTACGACCCCGCGCGGGTGCGCGAGGTCGCCCGCGAGACCCTGGTCCTTCGGCCAGGTTCGCCGCGGGCCTGAGCGGTCGCGCGCGGGCGCGCGGGCGCGCCTGCGGTCCAGGAGCGCCGGGCCTGGGGTCGCCAGACCCTCGCCGCGCCGCGTGGAATTTCCCCCGTCGGCGGCGACAATGCTCGTCATGAACCACATGCGGATCCCTCGGACCTGGGGCGCGCGGGCGATCGCCGCGCTGGTGCTCGTCGCGGCCTGCGGCGACGACGGCGGGGAGACCCGCGGGAGCGACGGGAGCTCGGCGACCGCGACCGCGAGCGCGACCGCGACGACGAGCGCGACGGCCACCAGCGCCGCGTCGGCGAGCGAGGGGAGCGGTGGTTCGGCGAGCGAGGGGAGCAGCGGCGGATCGACGAGCGCCGGCACCGACGCGACCTCGACCTCGAGCGGCTCGGCGTCGACCTCGAGCTCGACCGGCGTCGAGAGCAGCGGCGCCGTCTCGAGCTCCGACGCCTCCTCCTCCTCGGGGAGCACCGGCGAGGCGCCGGGCTGCGATCTCGGCCAGGTCCCCGACACCCTCGGCTTCACCTTCGCCAAGAAGTTCGACACCGGGATCCCCGATCCGGTGCTCCAGGCGACCTACTACAACACCCAGGACGACGAGGTGATGGTGATGTCCTTCAGCGGCAAGGCGCGGCGGATGGCCCTCGACGGCACGCCCCTCGCCGACGTGATCGACGTCCCGCCCGAGGCCCAGCCCAAGCTCGACGGCGCGACCTACGATCCGGTCAACCACCGCGGCCTCCTGATCACCCAGGGGTGCATGCTCGTCGAGGTCGAGCCCCAGACCCTCCAGGTGATCGAGAGCCAGCAGCTCGGCTTCGGGATGTCGATCTGCGCCGGCCTCGCGCTGGGCCTCGACAACAACCTCTACATCGCCAGCTACGGGACCGACGAGATGGTCGTGCTCTCGCGCGACGGCAAGTCGGAGATCCGCCGGGTCGACATGATCGCCAAGGTCCAGCTCGACGGCTTCGACGGGATCACCCTGATCGCCGGCTCCGAGAACTTCCTGGTGATGAGCACCTCGCCGGCGGCGATCGCCGCGATCATCGACGGCTTCGGCAACGTGATCGTCCCGGTCGCGCCGATCGGCCAGGCGCAGGCGCCGCTCAAGGGCGGGATGCCGAGCCTCCCCGACGCGGTCCTGACGATCTGCGGCAACGGCCACGCCTGGCTCTGCGAGGCCTACAACTCGATCTGCTTCGACTACGTCCCGGACGACGGGGACAAGGACGCCTGCCCCTGCCTGATCCCGCAGTGAGGGTCCCCGGCAGCGCGCGCCCCCGCGCCCGCTTGCCGCTGCGTCGCGCCTCCTGGTATGAGGCAGGCATGCGCCCGCGCTGGCCCGCGCTCCTGCAACGCCTGGTGGCGGGCGCGCTCCTCGGCGCGCCCGGCTGCACCTGCGGGGCGGACGAGGGCGTGACGACCGAGGCGGTCGTCGAGGCGACGCCCGAGGAGGCGCCCGCGCGCCCGCCGGGCCGGCGCAAGGCCCCGTCGAAATTCACGATGGTCGCCTCCTGCCCCGCCGAGCTCGCCGGGATCGAGTCGGTCGATCGGGTGATCCCGCGGGGGTGCGGGCCGATCCGCGTCAAGCCGGGCTACCGCCTCGACGGCGGCTCGCTGACGATCGAGGCCGGCGCCTCGCTCGAGTTCGAAGCCGGGGCGGACCTGGCCCTCGGCCTCACGAAGCCGACCTCGGTGGCGATCCTCGGCGACGCCGACGCGCCGGTGATGATGCGGGCGGCCGAGGGCCCCCGACCCGGCGCCTGGCCCGGGCTCCGCCTCCACCGCGGGGCCGCGGGCGCGACCATCCGCAACCTCCAGATCGAGCACGCCGGCGACCCCGATCTCGGGGCGCTCTACGTCGAGACCACCGGCGTGACGATCGAGGGGATGCGGATGCGCGAGGTCGCCGGCCTCGGGGTCTACGTCAACTCCAAGGGCGGCCTCCAGCGCTTCGCCGACAACCGCCTCGAGGGGATCGCCGCGCCGACCGCGATGTTCCTGCCGGCGGCGTCGATGCGCGCGCTCCAGGGCGACAACGTCTTCCCCGAGGGCTCGCAGATCCGGGTCCTCGGCGATCACCTGCGGGGCCAGCACCGCTGGGCCGACCCCGGGGTCCCGGTGGTGATCGGCGGCCGGATCGAGATCGCCGGCTCGGCCGAGGAGGCGGCGGTCGTCACCTTCGCCCCGGGCCTCGAGCTCCACTTCGATCGCGACGGCTACATCAACGTCGGCTACTACGACCCCGGGGTGCTGGTGGCGGCCGGCACCGCCGAGCGGCCGATCCTCTTCACCGATCACAACAACCCGAAGCCGGGGGCGTGGCGCGGGATCAACCTCTACAAGCACGCCTCCGCCTCCTTCGCCCACGCCGTCTTCGAGCACGGCGCGCGCTACGTCGATCGCGGGGTCCTCTACGCCAACAGCGAGGCCGAGGTCGGCCTCCGGGCCGTCACCTTCCGTGAGAACCGCGCGGGGATCGTCCTCTACCGCGACGCGATCCGCCTCCGCGAGTTCACCGAGGTCCGCTTCGAAGAGACCCCGCGCCCCCTCACCCTCGGGCCCGCGGTCTTCGGCGAGCTCGGCCAGGCCAACGAGTTCGGCGGCGAGCGGATCGTCCTCCAGGAGGGGACGGTCGAGCGCGACGCGACCTGGCGCGACCCTGGGGCCGAGGTCGAGGTCACGGGGCCGGTGATGGTCGACGGCGCGACCCTCTCGATCACCGCCGGGGTCCACTTCGTGGTCCGCGACGGCTTCAGCCTCGACGTCGGCGCCCGCGGACTCGCGGTCCTGCGGATCGTCGGCGGCCCCGAGCGGCCGGTGCTCTTCGAAGGGGTCCACGACAAGCGCGGGACCTGGGACTCGATCCACCTCTACGGCGGGGGCGAGCACGTGCTCCGCGACGTCGTCCTCCGCAACGCCGGCGGCGACGCGGCGATCGTCGCCCACGGCGACGCCCGGGCGGTGGTCGAGCGGGTCCGCTGCGAGCGCTGCTTCAGCCCGACACTCACCTGGGAGTGCGCGGCGACCGTGAGCCGCAGCGAGATCGGGGCGGAGGAGGGGACGCCGCGGGCGGTCCTCGAGCCGCGCTGTCCGGGCTCGTGAGGCGCGGCCCGGCGCGGCCCGGCGCGCGCGCGTCTCCGCGCCCGCGCTCCGGTGTAGCGAGCGCCGTTGTTGGCCCCTGAGGGCGCGTGATAGCGTGGGCCATGACGTCGGATAGAAGCTTCGTAGCCCCCCTGATAGTCCTCCCTCTGGTGCTCCTCGTCGGCTGCGGCGACGACGGCGGACGCGGCGACTCCGAGAGCGCGACCGGCAGCGCGAGCGCGACGGCGACGGCGAGCACCAGCGCGACGGCGACGATGGGGAGCGCGAGCGAGGGGAGCGCGAGCGAGGGCTCCTCGGGCTCCGCGAGCGCGAGCGAGGGCTCGACGTCGGCGAGCTCGTCGACCTCCTCGGGGAGCTCGGCGAGCGCGACCGAGACCGGGACCGGGACCTCGACCACCGGCGGGGTCGCCACCGACACCACCGATAGTGACACCGCGACCACCGGCCCCGCCTGCGAGGGGATGATGGGGGGCTTCGACTTCTCCTACCTCTGGGTCGCCAACACCGACCAGGGGAGCATCTCGAAGGTCAACACCCTGACGCTCGTCGAGGAGGCCCGCTACTACTCCGATCCGGCGCAGAGCGGCGCCGCCGATCCCTCGCGGACCAGCGTCAACATCGACGGCCACTACGTCGTCGTCTCGAACCGCGGCGCCGGGACCGTGACCAAGGTCGCGGCGAGCGCGATGGACTGCGTCGACAAGAACCAGAACGGCCAGATCGACACCTCGCCGAACAAGGACACGCTCCTGCCCTACGCCGAGGAGGAGTGCATCCTCTGGACGACCAAGGTCAACTCGCCCTTCTCGGTCGGCGCCGGCCCGCGGGCGACCGCCTGGGCGCCCGGCACCTTCAACGAGGCGACCTGCAAGTACGAGAACCAGAAGGTCTGGGTCGGCTACCTGACGGCGCCGGGGCAGGCGGAGATCGCCCGCCTCAACGGCGACACCGGCGAGATCGAGGCGACGATCCCGCTCCCCAACTGGCCGGTGGTGATCGACGGCGCCAACGGCTACGCCCCCTACGGCGCGGCGGCGGACGCCGACGGCTACATCTGGACCACCGGCGTCTTCACCAACGTCGCCTACCGGATCCACCCGGAGACCCTCGAGGTCAAGCGCTGGGACTCGCCGCTCGGCGACTCGCACTACGGGATGACGGTCGACTCGCAGGGGCGGGCGTGGTTCGCCAACTGGACCGCCGGCGTCGGCGCGACGGTCTTCGACCCGAAGACCGAGACCTGGGCGGCGGTCCCCGGCTCCGAGGGGATCCTCGGCCGCGGGATCGCGGCCGACACGATGGGCAACGTCTGGGTGGCGACCAACAACGGCGGCGCCTTCGGCTGCGGGATGCTCCAGGTCGACGGCAACGCGCTGACGACGATCACCCACCACACCTTCGACATGTGCGGGACCCCGCTCGGGACCAGCATCGACATCGAGGGCAAGGTCTGGATGGTCGACTACAGCGGCTGGGCCTACCAGGTCGATCCGCAGACCTACGAGAAGAAGGTCGTGCCGATCGCCAACGTCCACTACACCTACTCCGACATGACCGGCGGCGGCCTCCAGGGGGCCGTGATGCCGGGCTAGGGAGCCCGCGGTGCGGGCTCTGGGCGAGCCGCGGAGGGCGGGCGGGCGGCTCCTCCTGACGCTCCTCCTCGCCGGCTGCGGCGGTCCGGGGGGCTCGTCGGCGAGCGCTGGTGGGGGCTCGAGCGGGGCCGCGAGCGAGGGGGAGAGCGACGGGGCGGGGGAGGACGCCTGCGATCCCGCGGGGCCGGTCGCCGGCACCTACGCCGCGGCGATCAACGCGGCGGGCTTCGTCATCGACGGCGCCCGGGCCTGCGCGCGCCCCCGCCTCGCGGGGGTGGGCGACTTCAACGGAGATGGCCTCTCGGACATGCTCCTTGAGTCGGAGGGCGGTCGCGCCCACGTCGTCCTCGGGCGGGCGGCGGAGGGGCGGGTCTTCCTGGCCAACGTCGAGGAGGGGGTCGGCGGGCTGGTGATCGAGCCCGGCGACCAGCGCCCCCACGGCTGGTCGATGGCCGGCGACGTCAACGGAGACGGCCGCGCCGACCTCGTCGCCCGCTCCGAGCTCCCGCAGACCCTCATGGTCTTCGGCGTCGCCGACAGCCTGCCGATCGATCTCGACGCGGTCGCGGCCGGGGCTGGCGGGCTCCGGATCGAGCTCGGCCCGGCGATCGATCCCGCCGAGGGCGTCCGCTCCCCGGCGCTCGGCGGCCGCCCGCTCGCCGATCTGAGCGGCGACGGGCTCGGCGACCTCGCCTTCGCCCTGCCCGCGGGCGACGGCTCCGAGCCCGGCAGCGGCCGGGTCGCGCTGATCTTCGGGCGCAGCGAGTGGGGCGGCGACGTGGCCTTCAACTACGTGGCCCACGGCGAGCGCGCGGGCGATCGCTTTGGTGAGGACGTCGCGGTCGCCGATGTCAACGGCGACGGCGACGATGACCTGATCATCAGCGCCCCTCGGGCCGATCCGCAGGGGCCGGAGAGCGGCCGAGTCTACGTCCTCTTCGGCCCGCTGCCCTGATCCGGAAGGAGCGCGCTAGATGCAGACGCTCGCGGCCTCGCAGCTCGCGTCGTCGCTGCAATGGCACTCGCCCGTCTGGGTGTCACAGATCCCGCCGTTGCTCTCGCAGTCGGCGTCCTTGGTGCAGCCGCCCGGCCCCATGTCGTAGTCGCAGTACTTCTTGCCGTTGTCGTCGTCGACGCACTTCATCGTGTAGAAGGAGCAGTCGGCGTCGACCATGCAGTCGACCAGGCAGACGCTCACCCCGTCGATCACCCGGCACACCGAGCCGCCGCTGCAATCCGCGTCCGAGGCGCAGCCGATGTACTCGCAGTAGCCGGCGACGCAGTCGACCAGGCTCGCGGCGCCGCCGCAGTCGTCGGCGTTGGTGCAGGGGAGCTTGCAGACCTTGTCGTCGCCGCCCGTCGAGGTCTCGGTGTCGCCGTCGCCGTTCTTGCAGGCGGCCGAGGGGAGCGCGAGGGCGAGGGCGAGCAGGCTGGCGAGGCGCTTGTGCGAAACCATGCGATGACCTCCAGGAGCGCTCAGGTTCGCAGGCCGTAGGGGCGAAGGCGCGCGGATTTCTTGCGCCGCCGCGCGGACCTCTGCGCGCGCTCCTTGCTACGCTGCGGCTCCCTTTCCGGAGGTGCTCCCCGTGGAACGTCGTCACCCCAACGTCCTCTTGATCATGACCGACGAGGAGCGCTACCCGCCGATCTACGAGGACGCGGCCCTCCGCGAATTTCGCCGCACCCAGCTCCGCGCCCAGGAGGCGCTGCGGGCCCGCGGCGCCGAGTTCCACCGCCACCACGCCGCCTCGTCGGCCTGCGTGCCGAGCCGCGCCTGCCTCTTCACCGGCCACTACCCGACCCTCCACGGGGTTCGGGCGACCGACGGCGCCGCCAAGGCGGCCAACGATCCGGGCGTCTACTGGCTCGAGCCGAACACCGTGCCGACCCTCGGGCACTACTTCCAGGAGGCCGGCTACCGGACCTTCTACCGCGGCAAGTGGCACATCAGCCACGCCGATCTCCAGGCCCCGGACACCCGGGCGTCGATCGCCTCGAGCGACGATGAGGGGGCGCCGATCCCCGAGAACACCGCGCTCTACCGGGCGGCCGAGCGCCTGGCGATCCACGGCTTTCGCGGCTGGGTCGGCCCCGATCCCCACGGGTCGGCGCGTTCGAATTGCGGCAAGCTCCGCGACCCGATCTACAGCGATCAGCTCGGCGCGCTCTTCGACGAGCTCGAGGCGAGCGACGACGAGGCGCCGTGGCTGACCGTCGCCTCCTTCGTCAACCCCCACGACATCGTCCTCTTCGGCCTCCTCTGGGCCTCGTGGGGCTTCGCGTTCGCCGACGACCGGGTCCCCGCGATCCCGCCGCCGCCGACCCAGGAGGAGTCGCTGCGGAGCAAGCCGAGCTGCCAGGCCGACTTCGTCGCCAAGTACCGCGAGGTCTTCCTGCCGCAGCCGCAGATCCCGGCCTATCGCCGCTTCTACTACTACCTCCACATGCTCGTCGATCGCGAGATCGAGCGCCTCCTCGCCCGCCTCGCCGCCTCGCGCTTCGCCGACGACACGATCGTCGTCTACACCTCGGATCACGGCGAGATGCTCGGGGCCCACGGCGGGATGCACCAGAAGTGGCACAACGCCTACGACGAGACCCTGCGGGTGCCGCTCCTGGTCGCCGGCCCCGGGATCCCGGCGGGCGGCCGCGTCGACCACCTGAGCAGCCACGTCGATCTCGCGCCGACCCTCCTCGGCCTCGCGGGCCTCGACGCGGAGGCGCTGCGGGCTCGCCTCGCCGGACGCTTCACCGCCGCCGAGGCGCTGGTCGGCCGCGACCTCTCGGCGCTCGCGCGGGGGGAGGGCGGCGCCGACGAGCCGGTCTACTTCATGAGCGAGGACGAGGTGAGCGAGGGGCTCGATCAGACCACGGCGCTCGGTCGGCCCTACGAGGCCGTCGACGAGCCGGCGAAGGTCGAGGCGGTGATCGCCCGGATCGACCTCGGCGAGGGGCCGCGCCTGTGGAAGTACGCCCGCTACTACCGGCGCTCGCAGATCGGCGATCCGGCGGACGCCTCCCGCCTCCCCGAGCGCTGCGAGTACGAGCTCTACGACCTCGACGGCGATCCCCTCGAGACCGAGAACCTGGCGGCGCGCCGCCTCGCCGGCGGCGACGTCCGGGAGGCGCGGCGGCGGATGGAGGCGCTCCTCGACGAGGTCCGGGCCCGCAAGGCGCTCCACCCTCATCGCCGCTGATCGACCGGCAGCGCGCGCCCCCTTCCGCGACCCTGGCGAGGCGCGATATCGTCCCTCGCGCATGTCCGAGAGCAACACCATCCAAAACCGCGTCGTCTGGCTCGACATCCCGGTCGCCGATCTCGATCGCGCCTGCCGCTTCTACCGCGGCGTCCTGGCGATCGACGTCCACCGCGAGTCCTACGGCGACTACGAGTTCGCGGTCCTCGATCACCAGGAGGGCAACGGCGGCTGCCTGGTCCCCGACGCGGCCCGGGTCAGCGCCGAGTGCGGGCCGCTGGTCTACCTCAACGTCGACGGCCGGATCCGCGCGGCGATCGCCCAGGTCAGCGAGCTCGGCGGGCGGATCACCGAGGCGCTCCACCCGATCGGCCCCCACGGCTGGCGGGCGCTCATCGTCGACAGCGAGGGCAACCGGATGGCGCTGCACTCGAGCTCGGACGCGTAGGCGCGCACGCGTTCTTCCAGGGGAGCGCTACCAGGCTCACGCCGGAGGAGATCGCGGAGGCCCGCGCCGCGATGCAGAGTCTGAAGTTTCACCCGCGTGACGCGCTCCCGAACGCGACGGCGCTCGCCCGCGCGGAGGCCGTCTACGCCGAGCTGACCCGGGTGCGACGGCGAGACTTCGGCGAGCTGATCGCCGCGTTCCGGGCGGTGCTGGAGGGGCAGGAGCCGCAGGAGATCGAGGTCATGCGCCAGGTCCTGATCCGAGCGACCGAGGAATTGAGCCGCCCGGGGCGCGCGCGATGAGGCCCTCGTCATCGCCGCTGGCGCTCGTCCGCCAGCGTCCTCGCGCCGTCCGCCGGGCGGATCGTCGAGCCCTCGACCGTGCTGCCGAAGCGCTCCTCGGCCTCGGCGAGGAGCGCGTCGGCGGCCATCCGCGCCCGGCGGAGATCCCAGGCGTGGAGCGTGCCGCCGGTGTCGTTGGTGATCAGGCGCGCGCGCGCGTCGTCGAAGAGGAGCTTGAGCACGCGCTGCTCGTGGGCCGCGAGCGTCGCTCGCAAGACCCCGTCATCCACGGACCAGAGGTGGATGATTGAGTCGCGGCCGGCGGTCGCGGCCCACGTCCCGTCGCGGGAGACGCCGACGCGGACGACGTCGCGCCCGTGGGCGCGCCAGCGGCGAAGGACCGCGCCGCGATCGAGGTCGTAGACGAGCGCGTCGCCGCTGCTGAAGCCGACGATCGCGTGGCTCCCGTCGAGGGCCGGCGCGAAGGTCAGGACGTCCTCGTCGAAGCTGGCGATCGGGCGCTGGAGCCCCGTCCTCGCGTCGAAGGCGACGAGCCCCACGCCGCGATCCGCGACCGTGAGGAGCTCGGTCCCGCGGAGGCGACGGGGCCACGGGAAGCCCCCCGGGAGCGGGTACTCGCGCCGCTCCGCCGCACCTGGGGGGCCCGCGCGCGTGTCGACGATGACGAGCGCCTTGTCCTCGCGAATCGCCGCGGCGAGCCCCTGGTCGAGGGCGACGACGTAGGGGGGATCGGCGCGGGCGAGGGTCGCCCGGCGCTGCTCGGCGACCTCGAAGGCGACGAGCTCTCCCTGGCGATTGACGAGGAGGGCGTCGGCGCTCGAGGTGAAGGAGACGTCGCCGGTGACCTCCGGGAGCGCGGCGACGAGGCCGTCGTCGGCGGCGCGCCAGATCCGGGCGGGAGCGTCCGGGGAGCGGCCGCTGGTCGCGTAGAGCTCGCCGTCGGGGGCGAGGTCGACGAAGCGGGCGACGCCGGGGCGACGGAAGGGGCCCGGGTGGTAGCTCGCCGCGTCGAGCTCCCAGACGCGGGCGCGCTCGTCGGCCACCTTGATCCAGAGCCGCCGATCCGGGGCGACGTGGAGGCTGCCGTCGCCGCCGCGGCGCTCGGGGAAGGTGAAGATCGGCGCGCCTCGTTCGGGCTCGCGGACGACGATCGAGCCGTCGCCGCGGGCGTCGACGAGGAAGCTCCCGTCGGCGGACCACTCGAGCGCGGCGGATGCCCCGCCAGCGCCGCTCATCCACGCGGGCGCGGCCCAGGCGGAGGTGTCCAGGAGGGCGAGGCCGCCGTCGACGTCGGCGACGGCGAGGCGCGTTCCGTCGGGGGAGAGGGCCGGGTTGTGGGCGGCGATCCGCGCGAGGCCCACGTGCCGGATCACCTCGAGCGTGCGAGCGTCGAGGACGTCGAGGCCGTCGCCGCGCATCGCCACCAGCCAGCGGCCGTCGGGCGAGTGGGCGAGGCCGGCGTTGCGGACGTCGGCGTGCGTGGCGAGGACATCGCCCGTGTCGACGTCCCAGGCGCTGAGCCGCTCGCCGACGTTGAAGTGGCCGGCGACGCCGTAGAGCCGGGCGCCGTCGCGGGAGAAGGAGAGGCTCGGGGTGCTCCTCGCCGTCGTCGTCGGGATCACCGCGATCCAGCGCGCGGCCCCGACGTCGAGGATCGCGATCTCGCGTGAGCGCAGGCCGACCGCGACATGGGTGGCGCCGGGGGAGACGGCGAACGCGAGGACGTCGAGGGGCTGCCCGTCGGGGAGGGGCGGGAGCTCGCCGCGGCGCGGGGTCGCGTCGTCGCCGACGAGGACGAAGCCGCGGTCGCCGTGGCAGCCGAGCGCCGAGCCGTCGGGGGCGCGGTGGAGCTCGCCGCAGGCGATCGGCAGGGTCGCCTCGCCGACGAAGCGCGGCGTCCAGAGCTCGGCCGCGCCGAGGAGCACGCCGCGGGCGTCGGCTCGCTCGCCGAGGGAGAGCGCCTCGGCCGCGAGGAGCCAGGCGGCGCTGGTGTCTCCCTCGCGGGCGGCGCCCTCGGCCTGGCGGACCAGGGAGTCGGAGAGGAGGGCGATGGCCTCGTCCTGGCGGCGCTCCGCGAGCTCGCGCTGCGCCGTCGCCACCTGGCGCTCGCGGAGCGCGGCATGCTCGGCGCTCTGGGCACGGTCGCGCTCATCGACGACCCGCGAGATCGCCGCGACGCCGCCGATGATCAGGGTCAGCGCGGCGATCGACGCGATCGCAACCGCGTGGCGGTGACGCGCGAGGAAGCGTCGAAGCCGCTCGGCCGCCGTGTAGCTGTGCGCGCCGACCAGGGCGCCCGCGCGGAAGGCCGCGACGTCGTCCGCGAGGGCTCCAGCGTCGGCGTAGCGCTCGCGCGGATCGACCCGCAGCGCCCGCTCGACGATCGCCACGAGATCGCGGGGGAGCTCCGGACAGCGCTCGCGCAGCGAGGGGACCTCGCCCGCCTGGATCTTGGCGAGGAGCTCCCCCAGGCTGCCCCCGGTGAACGCCGGCGCGCCGGCGAGGAGCTCGTAGAGGACGAGGCCGAGGGACCAGGTGTCCGAGCGCGCGTCGATCGCATCGAGCTCGCCGCGCGCCTGCTCCGGGCTCATGTACTGCGGCGTCCCCACCAGGCTCCCGGCCCGCGTCCGCTCGGCGAGCGCCCAGGTGAGTTCCGCCTCGTCGGCGTCGTCCTCGCCCGCGAGGGCGTCATCATCATGTGTCCTCTTGGCCAGGCCCCAGTCGAGGACGACGGTCTCGCCGAACTCGCCGACCATGACGTTCGCGGGCTTGATGTCGCGGTGGATGATCCCGCGCTTGTGGGCGTAGGCGAGGGCCTGGCAGAGATCGACGAAGTGGTCGAGGAGGCGCAGGCGCTCGCCCTGGGTCGCGCATTCGGCGATCGCCGCCGCCAGGGTGCGACCCTTGATCAGCTTCATCGTGTAGTAGGGGCGCTCCTCGTCGAGGCACGTGAGCTCGTAGACCGGGACGATCGACGGGTGCTGGAGCCCCGCGGTCACCCGGACCTCGCGGAGGAAGCGGGCGCGGCCGATCCGATCGGCGCCGATCCCGTTGCGGAGCTTGATCGCCACCTCCCGGTCGAGCTCGCGATCGTGGGCGGCGTAGACGACCCCCATCCCGCCGGCGCCGACCCGGCGGACGTCGCGGTAGCGCCGCGAGAGGAGCGCCCGATCGGACTCGAGGGTGTCTCGACGGCGCGCCTCGTCGCCGGTGGCGACCCCGGTCACCGCGTCGCCGAGCGCGGTGTCGTGGGTGCCGTCGCCCTTGCTCTCGCCGGTGAGGAGCGCGGCGAAGAGCGAGCGGCAGCGCCCGCACACGTCGATGTGCCGCTCGATCCGCGCGCGACCCTCGGCGTCCATCGCCCCGCCGATGAAGTCGATGACCGCGTCCTCGTCGGGGCAGCCGTCCCCCGACGCTCTCTCCGCGTGGATCGCAGCCATGAGCCTCATGGGGATCCTAGCGGACGGCCGGGTGCGAGGGGGGACGTCATGGCCGCGGAGACGCGAATGCACGCAGCGGCGCGGGGTGTTCGCGCGGGAGGCGCGTCCACGTCGCGCCCGTCAGGGCGCCCCGTCGGTCGTGGCCTCGAGCTCGCCCGGCTCCGCGCCCTCCCCCCGGTGCTCGGCCGCGCCCTCGAGGCTGGCGGCGATCGCCTTGCGGAGCTCGACCTCGAAGTCGCGCTGGAGGGTCGCCTCGGCCGCGTTGCGCTTGGCGAAGTCGTCGAGCGGGGAGGTTGCGAGGTAGGAGAAGTCGATCACCTCGGAGTTGACCGCGTCGACGTCGCCGACGCAGCTCACCCGCCCGTCGCTCTCGACGACGTAGGCGCGGCCGCGGAGGACCCCGGGGGAGAAGGTGTCGAGGCCGACGCCGCCGGCGAGGAAGAGCGGGTCGCGGCGCTCCTCGACCTCGATCAGCACGAGGGCATCGCGGCTCCAGGCGCGGCCGCTGGCGATCCGCTCGGCCTCCCGCAGGTCGCCGCGCTCGGCCTCGCCGCGCGCCACCTTGCCGCGGAGCGCCGCGATCGACTCGAGCGACCAGGTGATCGCGGAGGGCGGCGCGATCGCGCCGTCGCCGGGATCGCCCCCGAGGATCCGGTAGCTCCAGCCGCCGAAGTAGTTGCCGTCGATGCTCCCGTGCTTGACGTAGCTCTCGCCGGCGCCCATCTGCGGCGCGGAGATCCGGGCGGGGCAGCGGCCGCCGCCGGGCTGCCAGTGGCTGAGCATGTCCCTTCGGACACCCTCGTTCCAGCGCTGCTGGGCCGCCCTGGCGGCCGACTCGGCCTCGTCGAGGGTCGCCCGCAGGGCCGCGACCTCGCCCTCGCTCAGGGCCTCGGCGGCCCGGCGCTCGGCGTCGCGGGCCTCGTGCTCGGCGACCCGCACCGAGAACCAGATGAAGGGCGCCGCGAGGAGGAGGAGGGGGACGGCGATCGCCAGGAGCCGGCGGATCCGCAGCTTGCGGGCGAGGGCCTCGGCGTCGCGCTCGTCTTCCTCTTCGGTCGCCACCGGCGGACGATAGCGGGGGCGAAACGGGCTGCCAAGCGCCGGGCTAGCGCCGCCGCCCGCGGCTCCGCTCCGGGAGGAGCGCCTTGACGTCGGGGATCCCGAGCGCGCGGGCGACGAGGTCGGGGCGGGCGTGCCCGGAGGACGAGATCACGGTCGGGTCGAGGTAGGGGAGCTCGACCTTGAAGGCGCTCCCCTTGCCGGGGGTCGAGCGGACGGTGATCGACCCGCCCATCATCTCGGCGAAGACCCGGCTGAGGGCGAGGCCGAGGCCGGTGCCGCCGAAGCGGCGGGCGACCGAGGCGTCGGGCTGGGTGAAGGCCTCGAAGAGGCGGCTCACCTGGCTCTCGCTCATGCCGATCCCGGTGTCCGAGACCAGGAACTGGACCCAGAGGAGGTCGTCGCGGGTGCCCTGGCGGACCGCGAAGCGGATCTCGCCCTTCTCCGTGAACTTCGCCGCGTTGCCCAGGAGGTTGATCAGGATCTGCCGGATCTTGGTCTGGTCGGCGTGGATGAAGCCGAGGCGCGGCGGGACCTCGGAGCTCAGCGTGAGCCCCTTGCGCTCGATCATCGGCCGCACCGAATTGAGCACGCTCTCGACCATGTCGTTGACGTCGAAGGTCTCGAGGTGGAGCTCCATCTTGCCGGCCTCGACCTTCGAGAGGTCGAGGATGTCGGAGATCAGCGCGAGGAGGTGCTTGCCCGAGCTCTGGATCCGCCGGAGGTCGTCGAGCGAGTCGGCGAAGCCGCGATCGTCGGCCTCCTCGATCAGGAGCTCGGTGTAGCCGATCACCGCGTTGAGCGGGGTGCGGAGCTCGTGGCTCATGTTGGCGAGGAAGCGGCTCTTGGCGAGGCTCGCCTCCTCGGCGAGCTCCTTGGCCGCGCGCAGGCTCTGCTCGATCTCCTTGTGGCGGCGGATGTCGCTGGCGACGCAGACGATCCCGGTGATCGTCCCGCCCTCGCCGTGGAGGATCGCGTTGGAGAAGCGGACCGGGATGTGCTCGCCGCGCCTGCTCCGGTAGAGGCGCTCGGTGTGGGTGAGCGCCGACGAGGCGAGGGCGGCGTCGACCGTCCGATCCTCGACCAGGATCCTCTCGAAGCCCTGGCCGACGAGCTCGCCCTCAGCGTAGCCGAGGAGCGACTCGGTGGCCGCGTTGATCGAGCGGATCTTCGCGTTCTGATCGAGGATCACCACGCTCTCGACCATCGACGAGATCACGTCGGCGGTCGTCTTGCGGGCCTGCTCGGCCTCGCCGATCAGCGCCGCGGCCCGCTCCTCGTTGGCGCGCGCGCTGGCGAGCGCGTCCTTGAGGCTGGTGATCACCAGGCTGGCCAGGGCGCCGAAGGTGCCGAGGAGGACGACGTAGCCGGTGAGGAGCGCGGAGGGCGAGTAGGCGAGGGCGACCGGCGGGAGCTTGCCGCTGAGCTCGACGGCGGCGACGCCGAAGAGGACCGCGATGGCGGCGGCGGTGAGGCCGAGGACCGCGCGGGTCCGACCGATGATCCCGCCCTGGAGGATCGTCAGCGGGAGGATCACCAGCGACGGCGAGCGGAGGCCGCCGTAGAAGATCGCGCCGAGCCCGGCGTAGATCAGGAGGGTGCCCGCGAGGACGAGCCCGGTGGTGACCACCCACCCCCGGCGGAGAGCGGCCAGGAGGAGGACGAGGAGGCCGGTGAACGCGGGGAAGGCGTACCACTGACCCTCCATCCCGTTGACCGCGCGGGCCACGAAGCCGGCGATGAGGATCGCCAGTGAGGCCAGGAGCGCGGTGTTGAGGAGGCGGGCGACCCGCGTCTTCTCGGCGTCGTCAAGGGCCGGCGCCCGGAGGAGCGCAGCGAGTCGTCCAAGCATCTCCAGCAGGTCTCCGGGCGGCGTATCAGGCTACGGGGGCGCCGCCTGGGGTGTCAAGCCGCTGGCCCGGCGCGCTCGCGCGCTGGGGGCTGGCAGCCGCGGGATCTGCCTTCGCGCAGAGGATGTCCCAAGAACCATGTCAGGGGGGCCGGGGAGGCGGCGGGCCCCCGCGCCTTGCCCTCCGCGGCGAGCGGGGCTAGTTTCGCCCCACCCGCGTGCCCGAGGCGTCGAGCAGCAGCTCCTTCTGGAAGTCCCTCGGACCCGGTCTCCTCTTCGCAGGGACCGCGGTCGGGGTCTCGCACCTGGTCCAGTCGACCCGGGCGGGGGCGGCCTACGGCTTCTCGCTGGTCGGCCTGGTGATCCTGGCGAACGCCCTCAAGTACCCCGCGTTCTCCTTCGCGCCGCGCTACGCCGCGGCGACCGGCACCAGCCTCCTCGAGGCCTACCGCCAGCAGGGCCGCTGGGCGCTCGCGCTCTACGGGTTGGTCACCCTCGGGACCATGTTCGCGGTCCAGGCGGCGGTGGTCGTGGTCACCGCGGGGCTCGCCCAGGCGCTCTTCGGCGACGGCCTCGGGATCCTCGGCTACGCCGCGCTACTGACCGTCGGCGCCGCGGTGATCAACGGCGTCGGCTCCTTCGCGCTCCTCGATCGGGTGATGAAGGTCGTCGTCGTCACCCTCTCGCTCGCGACCCTGGTGGCGACCGCGTTGGTGCTGCCGTCGATCGCCTGGGGGACGATGGCCTGGACCCCCGACTTCGCCGCCTGGACCCGCGTCGACGTCTTCTTCGTCGCCACCCTGGTCGGCTGGATGCCGACCGCCCTCGACGTCGGCGTCTGGCACTCGCTGTGGACGATCGCCCGGCGCCACCAGACGGGGCATGCGCCGCGGGTCCGCGAGGTCCTCCTCGACTTCAACATCGGCTACATCGGCACGGCCTTCCTCGCGCTCTGCTTCGTCGTCCTCGGGGCCGCGGTGATCTACGGCTCCGGCGTCGAGATCGCGGGGAGCGCGGGGGGCTTCGCCAACCAGCTGATCTCGCTCTACACCGCGAGCCTCGGCGAGTGGAGCCGGCCGATGATCGCCGCCGCCGCCTTCGGGGTGATGCTCTCGACGGTGCTCTCGGTCGTCGACGGCTTCCCGCGGGCGATCAGCGGGCTCTTCCAGCGGCTGCGCAGCGCCGAGATCCCCCACTACGCCGAGCAGGCGACGCCGACCGCGACCCGGACCTACGACCTCGCGCTCCTGATCGTCGGCGCGGGATCGCTCGGCCTCATCGCCTTCGTCGAGGGGCGCCTCCGTGAGCTCGTCGAGCTGGCGACGACGCTCTCGTTCCTGACCGCGCCGGTCTTCGCGGTCCTCAACCACCGCGCGGTCCTGAGCCCGGCGATGCCGCTCGAGTGCCGGCCGCGGCGCTGGATGATCCGCTTCTCGATCGTCGGCATCGTCTTCCAGGCGGCCTTCGCGGTCTACTACCTCTGGCTCCGCTTCGTCATCGCCTAGGCGGTCGATCATGACCTTTCCCTTGGGTCATGTCGTCGGGCTATGATCGCGGGAGGATGCGGACCGCGGCGCTCAACCTCCGCCCCCTCGATAGCCACGAGGAGGTCGCCGTCGCCGAGGTCATCGGCGACACGGCGATCGCCGGGCTAGCGACCGCGTGGGGCTCGTGGAGCGGGAGGGCGGCCGAGGTCCCGGCGATCGCGGCGGCGATGACCTCGCTCCGCGGGTCCGCGGCCTGGCGCGAGGAGCCCCGGGCCGCGCTCCTGGGCGCCTGCGAAGCGGCCGCGCGCGCCCTCGACGCGCTCCCGGTCGACGACGACGGGCTCGGCCCGCCCGTCGCCTGGCTCGGCTGCGCGATCGTCAACCGGGCGGGGATCCACGTCGCCTGGGTCGGCGGCGTCGCGGCCTTCCTCTACGTGGAGGAGGCGCTCGTCGCCCGCACCTCGCCCGACACAGAGTTCGACCGCCTCCTCGCCCGGGGCGCCTCTCGAGCGGCCCTCGAGGCCTCGCCGGTGCCGCTCCGCGCGATCGTCCTCGATCGCGTCACGCCGGCCCGCGACGGCCAGAGCTCGCCGCGCTACGAGCGTTGGCCGCGGCCGCGGGGGCGCTGGTCCCTCCTCCTCGCGCCCCACCGCCTCTACGGCGAACTCCCGCCGCCGGCGCCGACGCGCGAGGACGGGCTGCGCGGGCTCCTCCTCGACGCGCAGGACGACGATCGGGTCGCCGCGCTCATCGAGGCGTGAGCATCCGCCAGCGTCAGCCCTGGAGGAGGATGAAGCCGGCGAAGCGCAGCCACATCACCAGGAGGATCACGCAGCCGATGAAGTAGGGGATGAAGCGGTGCTCCGGGCGGTTGTAGGTCAGGTGGATCAGCGCGTGGAGGGCCCGCGCCGCCACGTAGCCCCAGGCGAGGTCGACCTGGAGGGGATCGACCGCGCCGGTGATCAGGAGGAGGGGCACCAGCGCGAAGAAGAGCACCGGCATCTCAAAGAGGTTGGCGAGGTGGTGGGTCGGCGCCCGCTCGCTCGCCGGCGGCGGCGCGCCCTCGCGCACCCGGAAGTAGCGGGGGTCGGTGCGGCGGTGGACGATGAGCGGGATCCGGACGACGAAGAGGCGGAGCCAGACCAGGAAGACGAGGCCGACGAGGGCGAAGAGCGGCTGGAGGATCTCGAGGTGCATGACCCGTCGATGGTAGATCGAGCGCGGATCGGCGAGGATGAATCCATGGCTCGCCCGATCCTCCGCGCCGTCGCCCTCCTCGCGCCGCTCCTCGCCGCCGCCCCGGCCGCGGCCGACGAGGCCCCGCCGCCGTCGAACACGGTCTGCGACGGCAAGAAGGCGGGCGATCCCTGCGAGTTCGACGGGATCAAGGGGGCCTGCGTGACCGACACCTGCTCGCGCCTCGACTACTCGGGCGGCGTGCCGCCCGAGAGCGTCTCCTACGAGTGCCTGCGCTGCGAGGAGGGGGCGCCGAGCAAGCCGGTCCCCACCAAGAGCGACGACGTCGAGGAGACCCCGGGGGGCGAGCCCGCGGCGGTCGAGCCGACGCCGACCGAGGCGACCTCCAAGGGCGGCTGCACGATCGACGCGCGCGGCGGCGTCGCGTCGCTCCTGGCGATCGTCTTCCTCGGCCTCGCGGCCCGGCGCCGGGGCTGAGCGCCGGGCTGCGTCGCCGCCCTACTGCGGGATCAGCTCGAGGTCGAGCCCGCCCGGGTACCAGTACGAGCCGTAGTTGAGGACGCCGTAGACCGAGATCCCGACCTTCTCGTCGGCGCTCACCGAGTGGACGCCGTCGCCGGCGTTGCTCAGCTTGACGTGGGCGATCCCGAAGCCCGAGCCGCCGATCGCCGCGAAGTCGTTGACCGCGGCCCCGTCGACCTCGACCGACGCGCCGTCGGGGGCGATGATGTCGACGTAGTTGGCGCTCCAGCCGGTCTCCGCGAAGAAGAGGTAGTCGCTGCGGAACTGCGCGCTCGGGACCGCGAGGAGCATCGCCGGGTCGCTGGTCCCGTAGCCGCCGCCCTGGCCGACCATGTACTCGGCGACCAGGATCTTCTTGTCGGCCGAGACCACGTAGCTCTCGGTGCTCGGGGCGATCTCGATGAAGTCGCCGGCCTTCGCCAGGCTCTTGGCGACCGGCTGGTCGGGGTTGAAGGTGAGGCTCGTGTTGTCGGCGGTGGCGACGATCCGGACGACCACCGCCTTCTCGAGGGTGTCCATCGGCACCTGGACCGGCGGCGCGACGATGTACTCCTTGGCCAGGGTCTCGACCGGGAACATGCTCTCCTCGAGGTGATCGCAGGCGTTGGTGCCGATCGGCACCTGGGTGCACTCGTGGCCGGCCATCACCTGGACCGGGCGATCGGCGGAGATGATGGTGCCGGTCGGATCGCCGTCGGCGGCGACGAAGACCTGGAGGACGTCGCCGGCGTCGAGCATCACCTCGCCCGCGCCCTGGGCGTCGATCCCCCCGCCGGCCTGGGTCGGCGTGCCGCCGCCGGGCGGCGTCACCGTGACCGTGGTCCCGTCCTCGCTGGCGGTCACCGAGTAGAAGCCGGCGTTGCCCAGCGACTTGAGGAAGGGCCAGGCGACGACCACGTACTCGCCGGTCCAGGTGTTGACCGGGAGCATCATCGACGCGTCGTTGGTGATGTCGGCCTCGAGCGGGTTGTACTGGTAGACGGTCACCGGCTGGGTCGAGCGGAGGCGGTAGGCGGCCTCCTGGGCCAGCGTCGAGGGGCCGTTGCCGAGGACCAGCTCCGGCACCCAGGGGAGGATCAGGAGATCGACCGAGCCGGCCGCGACCTCGACGCTCATGAGCTCGTCGGGGCCCTTGGTGACGGTGACGGTCGCGGCCTCGTCGGCCGTGTTGGCGACCGCGACCGCGTAGGGGTTGTCGTCGATGAAGTTGTCGAGCTGGGGGGTGACGACCGGGTAGTAGTCGCAGCCGATGTAGCTCGCGCTCCCGAGGTTGGCGCAGGCGCCGACGCAGAAGCCGGCGTCGGCGTCGCAGCTCAGGCCCTGGACCGGGTCGCACTCCTGGTCGTCGACGAAGCCGGAGCCGTCGTCCTTGCACACCTGGGCGACCTCGCCGTCGCAGTGGCCGGAGCCGGGGACGCACTCGACGCAGCCGAGGCCGGCGGCGCAGGCCTTGGCGCAGGGCTCCTCGCTGGTGAAGCCGCCCTCGCCGTCGCAGACCTGGGCGGTCATCCCGTCGCAGACGATCTCGCCGGCCTCGCAGGCGCCGCCCGAGGTCGTCGTGCCGGTGCCGTCGGAGGTCGAGCCGCCGGTCGGGTCGCCGGTCGCGTCGCTCTCGCTGACGCCGCCGCTCTCGGTCGCGCCGCTGGTCGCGTCGTTGGTGGTCGACGCGGTCGAGGTGCTGAGGCTGGTGTTGCTGGCGCTGGAGGTCGAGCCGGCGGTCCCGCCGTCGTCGCCGGCGCAGGCGGCGAGGGAGGCGAGGGCGGCGGCGACGAGCGTCGGCGTCAGGGAATTGCGGGGCGAGCGGGCGCGGCGGAGGTAGACCATGGGAACCCCGATATCACAGCGCGCGCACGCCTTCGCCGGGCGGGGCCGCGCGCGTCGACGCGGGAGCGCGCGCGTCGGCGAGCGCTGAGGGATCTCGGCCCCAGCGCCGGCGCTCACGGAGGCCGAGGCGCGGGGGCGCGGCCAGGCGGGCGTGGTCAGGGGGAGTCACCTGACTTTATGGACATCTTCAATGAGGGCCTGGAGATCGTCCCTCGATGTCGCGGGGCGGGCCCTCGGGCCGCGGCCGCGCGCGAAAGCGGCCGCTAGAAGTTGATCTTCAGGTGCCCGGCGATCGCGGCGATGAAGAGCTTGTAGGTGCCGTTGCCGAGGTCGTAGTCGGAGCCCGTGACGGTCCGCGGCAGGATCCCCTGCATGCGCGCGTCGGCGACCAGGCCGACGCGCTCCGAGACCTGGAGGAGCCCGCCGACGCCGCCGATGAGGCGGTGGCCGTCGGGCGAGGCGGTGTCGATCGTCGAGTCGGGCGAGGCCGGCGACTGGTAGCCGAGCGTGCCGGAGAGGCGCATGCGCTTGGTCGCCCAGTAGCGGAGGTTGCCCTCGACCCAGACGGTGTTCTTCCACATGCGCGGGAGGTTGACCGTCAGCGTGTCGCCGATCCCGAGCGCCGGCTGGGCGAGGTCGGGCGACTTGGTGGTCACCGCGAAGTTCTGGATGTCCGAGTAGAAGATGTACGAGAAGAAGCCGTCGACCCGGAAGAACTCGTTGATGTCGTAGCCGAAGCCGGCGGTGAGCCGCTTCGGGAGCTTGAAGGTGAGGAGCGCGTCGCCGGTCACCAGCGGCTTGAACTGCACCCCCTGCGACGCGAGGTCGTGGGTGAAGAACGAGTCGTTCATGTCGATCGCGAAGCGACCGTGGTAGTGCATGTTCGTGCTGTGCTGGTAGTTGAGGCCGATGTTCATCTTCTTCGTCGGGTTGATGGCGACGCCGACGTTGAAGGTGGCCGAGTGCGAGACCGCCCGCTTGAGCGAGATCGGCCGCGAGAGCACGTCGAGCTCGCGGACCTCGGAGGGGGCGTTCGGGCCGAAGTCGTTGGCCTGGTTGATCGGCGGGTTGGCGAGGCCCTGGCCGAACTCCTGGACCCCGGCGAAGTCCTGGAGCTTGCTGAGCTCGGCGAAGCCCATCACGTAGGAGGCGCCGGCGCCGAGGGCGACGTAGTCGTTGATCCGGAGGGCGACCGAGCCCGTCAGGTTCGACGAGACGATGAAGGCCTGCTGGACCTGGAGGCGCTGGGGGCCGTCCTTCGGGAAGTTGAGCGCGGCCGCGTAGGGGACGTAGAAGCCGGCGCCGAGGACCAGGCGGTCCTTGATCACCGGGTAGGCGAAGAAGATGTTGCCGGTCGGGGCGATCGGGTTCGCCTTGACCTGCTCCTGCATCCCGCTCTTGGTCGCGTCGATGTAGGCGGGATCGAGCGGCGTCTTGAACTGGAAGGAGTCCGGCGTCTGGTAGGTGCCGGTGTAGTTCCGGGTGTAGCGGATGTCGCCGATGATCAGGCCCGCGCCCATCAGCAGCTCGCCCTTCTTGAGGTAGCCGAGCTGGGCGGGGTTGAACCAGATCGCGGCGGCGTCGCGGGAGACCGGGCCCGAGAAGCCGGTGCCGACCAGCGGCGCGTCGAGGCCGGAGGCCTGAGCTGACCCCGGGGCCAGGAGGGTGCTCGCGCCGGCCAGCGTGGCCGCAAGGGGGAGGGAGAGTCGCAGGATCCGTTGCATGGGGAGCTTGGCGGGGTCGCAGGGGGTCGCGGGGGCGGTCGCAGGCGGGGGCGGTGATCAGATCCGGGTGATCTCGAGGCTGATCCGGCTCGGGCTCGGCTTCTCGCCGACGCTGAGCTTGAAGCGGCGGCCGGCGTCGTCCTCCATGTAGAGGACGTCGCCGGTGACGACCTTGATCTTCTCGTGGGTCTCGTCGCCGTCGATCACCTGGAGGTTCGAGACCTTGTCGCTGAGGTCGGGGTCGGCGAAGAAGCCGGGCCTCGCGTAGGTGTACTCGCGCACCGGCAGGGCCTCGGCGTCCTTGCGGATGTCGGCCTCGGTGACGAAGTAGAGGTAGTCGCCCTGGAGGTTCGGCGAGTTCGAGCGCTCGGGCTGGTAGTAGAAGAAGTCGGCGTCGCCCTCGGCGGCGTCGTTGACCCGCTCGGCGACCGAGGCCAGCGCCGAGGGATCGCGCTGGAAGTTCTCCTTGATCTGCTCGAGGAGGGCGTCGGGGTCGATCGGGATCCGGACGTCCGTGAGGGTGAACTGGACGTCGGCGTCGCCCTCGGCGAGGCCGCCGTCGTGGAGGCGGACCTGGGCGACCTCGACGAGGATGTCCCAGAAGTAGGCGGGCGGCGGCGGGTCGCCGATGTCGGCGAAGGTCGTCAGCTCGGTCCAGCCCTCGGCGTCGATGCAGGCCTCGAAGGCGAGGGTGTCGGTCGCCAGCTTGTACTCGTCGCAGTGGGGGGCGATGAGCGCGGTCCGGCGGGCCGCCGACTCCATGATCAGGCGCTCAAACTCCCAGGGGGGGAGGTCCCAGATCTCGGAGTTGCCGTTGGGCTTGGGATCGCGGGCGTCGCCGCCGAGGACGAACTTGTCGTTCTCGTGGATCGACATCGTCAGCTCCTGGATCACCATCTCGTCGGCGAGGCCCTCGACGGTCATCCACTCGGGGTCGTTGAAGTCGAAGAGGGTGTCGACCTGGCTGGCGATCGAGTTGACGCTGGCGACCGAGAGATCCCCGAGGTCGACGCCCTTGAAGGGGAGGGCGTTGACCGAGACCTTGACCGACATCTTGAAGTCTTCCTCGACGATCGAGATCCCGTAGGCGTCGTCGATGAAGCCGGGGTGGACCGGGCTCATCGGGTCGTTGGGGTCGAGGGGGGTCGGCCCGAAGCGGTCGGCGAGCGACGCGAAGTTGGTCGCGAGGTCGGCGAGGGTCATCGGGATCGACCCCGGCGCGACCGGGTAGAGGCCGTCGGGGTGCTCGTCGGTGACCGGCCCCTTGCGGAACTGGGTGACCGGGTGGGAGCCGACCAGGAGCTCGAGGACGACCTCGGAGACGATGTCCGGCGGGACCAGGTTGTCGGTCACCATGATCTGCGGGATCGCGGCGAGGACCTTGGCCGGCGGGATGCCGACGGTGCCGGCGAGCGAGACCGCCTCCTCGAGCTTGGTGCCGACCAGCGAGGCGTTGTCCGGCGTCATGTTGAGGAGGTTGCGCATGTTCCTGGCGGCCTGCGGGAGCCCGTCGGCCTCCGAGGGCGACATGTCGCGGAGCTGGGCGAGGACCGTGTCGAGGGTCTCGCCGAGGTGGAAGTCGAGGAGCCAGAGCTCGTCGAGGGTCTTCTTCGGCAGCGCCCGGACGTCGTCGATCGTCATCACCTGCTGGAAGCCGTCGACGTCGAAGCGGAGGAACCTGAGCTCGATCGTCCGGGTCTGGCCCGGCGCGAGCTCGCCGGGTACCTCGGGGGCGGGGACCGTGACCTCGTCGACGCAGCCACCGAGGGCGGCGAGGGCGAGGGTGAGGGCGACGGGGACGATGCGAGGGGCGGGCATGGGCTACTCCAGGCGGGTGATGTCGAGGGCGATCCAGTGGCCGGACGGCTTGTCACCGACGTCGATCTGGAACTTCCGACCCTCATCGTCCTTGATGTAGAGGGTGTCTCCGGGCTCGATCTTGACCTTCTCGTGGACGACGTCGCCGTCGATGTCGTGGAGGTCCGAGACCTTCTGGGTGAGGGCCGCGTCGGCGAAGAAGCCGGGGGCGGTGTAGGCGTAGGGGCGGACCGCGTTGTTGTAGGCGTCGGTGCGGATGTCGACGGGGGCGACGAAGTAGAGGTAGTCGTCGGGGTGGTCGCCCTTCGGCTGGTAGTAGTAGAAGTCGGGGTCGCCCTCGGCGTTGTCGTTGATGATCTCGGCGATGTCGGTGAGCGGCGCCGGATCGGCGGCGAGGTTGCCCTTGATCGCCGCGACCAGATCCGCGGTCGTGACCCCGACCGGGACGTCGCGGAGGGTGAGCTCGACGTTGGCGTTCCCCTCGGCGAGGCCGCCGTCGTGGAGGCGGACCTGGGCGACCTCGATCAGGATGTCCCAGAAGTAGGAGGGCGGCGGCGGCGGGGTCTCGAGGATCACGCTCTCGTCGACCGTGATCTCGGTCCAGGCGGTGTCGTCGATGCAGACGTTGACCGCCTGGAGGGGATCGGGGACCTCGCCCTGGGGGCTGTAGATCGTGCAGTGGCCCGGGATCTCGCCGGCCTTCGAGCGCGCGAGCTCCATGATCAGGCGCTCGAATTCCCAGGGCGGGAGCTGCCAGACCGGCGAGTCGCCCTGCATCGCCGGCTCCTTCGAGGTCCCGCCGGGGAGGAAGGCGGGGTTCTCGTAGATCGCCATCGTCAGCTCGGGGATCACGAGGTCGGTCGCCAGGCCCTCGAGGGTGAGCCAGTTCGGGTTCGTGGTGTCGAAGGCCTCGTTGATCTGGCTGGCGGTGCTGTTGACCGAGCCGACGGTCGAGTCGGTGAGGTCGACGCCCTTGTAGGGGCTCGCGTTGAGGTTGACCGTGACGGTCATCGCGAAGTCGTCGAGGGCCGCCTTGAGCCCCGAGGTCGAGGAGATGAAGCCGGGGTGGCGGGGCGCGTTCGGATCGTTGGGGTCGGCGGCCGCCGGGCCGAAGGTGATCGGCAGGCTCTTGAAGTCGTCGACGACGTCGGCGAGGTAGACCGGGATCGAGTCCTTGGTGACCGGGTAGAGCCCCTCGGGGTTGTCGGCGGTCTTGAGGCCGCGGCGGAGCTGGGCGTTCGGGTGGGTGGCGATCACGTTGTCGAGGACCGCGCGGGCGGCGAGCTCGGTGGTGATCGCCGGGGCGTTGGCCTCGATGCCGATCATGTCGGCGAGGATCAGCGAGGGCGGGATCGCCACCGCCTTGCCGACCCCGAGGAGCGGCGCCAGGCTGGTGCCGTCGAGGACGATGTTGTCCGGGGTCATGGTCAGCAGCTTCCACATGTTGTGGGCTGGCCCCGGGAGCATGTACGCCTCCTCGGTCGGCGTCTGCTGGAGGATCGTGAGGGCGTTGAAGACCAGCGGCTCGGCGTTGAGGTCGAGGAGCCAGGTGTCGTCGAGGATCTGCCGCGGGAAGTTGCGGATGTCCTCGAGGGTGAGGGTCTGGGAGAAGCTCTTGACGTCGACCCGGAGGAAGCGGAGCTCGACGTGGCGGGTCTCGTCGACCTTCATCGCCTCGGGGGCGGGGCCTTCGTTGAGGCTCACCTCGTCGACGCAGCCGGCGCCTGCGGCGAGGGCGGCGAGGAGGGGGGCGATGAGGAGGGTGCGGGGGGCGGTGGACATGGCGTCGCGGGGGCAGGGTGGGCTAGAGCTTGGTGACGGTGGCGACGATCTCGACCGGATCGCCGCCGGCCGGGACGTAGAAGCCGACCTCGTAGGTCGCGCCCTCGTCGTCCTGCATGTAGAGGGTGCTCTCCCCCTCGGGGAGCCGGTACTTCTCGCGGGCGCCGTCGTCGAGGCCGGGGATCGACTTCGCCGAGACCTTGCAGGCGTCGCTGAGCTCCGGGCACGAGAAGAAGCCGGGCTTCGCGTAGTTGTAGGGGGCGAGCGCGTCGGGGTCGTCGGCCGCCGGGCGGAGGTCGTCCTCGCCGACGAAGTAGAGGTAGGGCGCGCCCGCCCCGTCGCCGCTCGCCCGCCGGTAGTAGAAGTCGAGGCGCTTGTTGTTCTTCCAGTACTTGCCGAGGATGACGTTGGCGACCTTGTCGGACTGCTCCTGCATCTTCGGCCGGATCTGGGCGATCATGTCGGCGGCGGTGAGGCCGATCCAGATCCCCTTGAGGGAGAAGACCGGCGAGGCGTCGCCCTCGGCGATGTCCGGGACCCCGTCGCCGGTCGGGTCGTGGATCGCCACCTGGGCGACCTCGAGGAGGAGCTCCCAGAGGAACTGGGGCGGCGGCACCGGCTCGTCGAGCGCCTTGAAGCGGCTCCAGCCCATCGGGATCTCGGGCGGGGGCGCCGGCGGCGGGAGGTTCTTGTCGCCGTCCGGGGTGCCGATCCAGATCCCGGTGTAGCAGGAGGTCTTGTTGCCGTTCGCCAGGAGGCAGCGCTCGTAGTAGTGGTCGGCGAAGGCGAGGAGGGCCGAGCGCGCGACCACCTGCTCCATCAGCCAGGGCTTTTGGGTCCAGATCGTCCCGTCGCCGACCGGCGCCCCCGGCATCTGGCCCATCGAGTCGACCCAGTCGCTCGGGTAGTTGGTCCGGCAGGCGGGGTCGTCGACGCAGGCGCCGACCAGGCCGTCGAGCTCGACCATCCGGAAGCGCATGTCGATCGTCGGTTTGTCGGTGAGGCCCTGGATCACGAGCTTCTCGGGGTCGAGGAAGTCGAAGGAGAGGATCGAGGGCTGGTCGGAGACGAACATGTCGCCGCCGCCGACCGAGAGGTCGATGCCGTCGACCCAGCGGAGGTTCGAGTCGGCGACCACCCGCATCTTGAAGTCGGGGCCGAGGGCGTCGCTCTTGGTCTTGAAGGTGTCGTCGTCGGGGACCAGGATCCCCGGGTGCTCGCCGCTCGGGCCGAGGCGCTCGGCCAGCGGGGCCATGTCGTTGACCGCGTCCCAGAGGGTGATCTGGAGGAGCTTGCCCTCGGGATCGTCGACCGCCGGGTGGCTGACGAGGAGCGTCTGCTGGACGCCGGCGACCAGGTTGTCGATCGAGATGAAGGGCTGGGTGACGAAGATCCCGAGGCTCTCGGCGAGGAGCGCCGGGAAGGTGACCGCCAGGAGGTCCTTGTTGTCGTTGATGAAGGCGGCGAGCGGCGCGAGGCTGGTGCCGGTGACGACCGCGTTCGCGGGGGTCATCGTCAGCATCCGGACCAGCGAGAACTCGGGGCTGGTCTTCCACTCGGGGCCGTAGCTCTGGCCGAGCTCGGTGAGCGCGCAGTTGTGCTTGGGGTTCGGGCTGTTGTTCTTCCAGGTGGTGCCGCAGGAGGCCTGGATCGCCGAGAGCGCGTTGGCGAGCATCGCCGTCGAGTCGACCTCGATGAGGACGAGATCGCGGGCCGCGGCCTCGCCGAAGACCTCGAGGGTCTTCTCCTTGTCCATCTCGAGGACCACCGGCGGCACCGGCTCGTCGTCGATCCGCAGGAAGTATCGGGGCTGCGCGCTCCCCGGGGCGCCGGTGGTCGTCGCCGTGTCGCTCTCGCTGCCGGTGGTGCTCTCGGTGCCGCCGGTGCTCGTCGATCCGTCGCTCTCGCTGCCGCTCTGGCTGGTGGCCGTGTCGTCGCCGTTGCAGCCGGCGAGGGCGAGGGTGAGGCAGGCGGAGACGAGGCGGCGGCAGATCATCGGTAGGCTCCAGGCTGCGCTTCGCGCTGCGCTTGGTCCCGGGATTATCGCACGAAGAGGCGCGTTCGGGAGCATCCGGACGCTGGGGTCGGGAGACCTCGGGGGGTCGTGGAGGGCCCGGGGCGATCCCCTGGAGCCGATCCTCGGGGGGCCGCGAGCGCCCGCCGGAGCCCCCGCGCGGGGTGACTTTTGCCGGTCGAGGGACCGCTTTTCGGGCTGTCATGTCCCCTACCTCTCGATATGCTGGCGCGGTGCTCCACCCCCGGTGCGGCCCACGACTCTCGCTCTGCCTCTGCCTCGCCGCGGCTGGCCTCGGATTCACGACGCCCGCGTACGCCCTCGCCGGCCCGGATGACGGGGACGAGGGGGATCCGGGGAGCGAGGCTGCGGAGGGCGAGGACGCGGAGGGTGAGGACGCCGGCGCGGACGAGGGCGACGGCGAGGGGAGTGAGGCCGCGGGCCCCGAGGCGCCGGCCGGCGATCCGGCGGCCGCGCCGATGGTCGAGATCATCCCCCAGGACAAGCGGGTCCGCCACGACTGGTACGTCGGCTTCGGCTTCGGCGGCGGGGTGTCGATCGTCGACGTCACCACCGACAACGACCTCGGGCTCAGCACCAAGGGCGTGAAGTACGGGACCTCCGGCTTCATCCATGGCGGCGGCCGGATCCGCGAGGCGGTCTACATGGGCGCCCGGGTGGCGACGATCAACGGCGGCGCCCTCGGCGGGACCTCGCTCCTGGTCGAGGCGCTCTTCTTCCCGCTGCCGAAGCGGGGCCTCATGCTCGGCGCGGCGATCGGCCCCTCGCTGCTCTACCGGACCAAGAACCCGACCGCGATGGCGGCGGTGATGGCCCGGCGGGACGGCGTTCCGGGGCTCGGCTTCGCCGCCGACGTCGGCTACGACTTCTGGCTCCTCCGCCGCTTCAACCTCGGGATCATCGCCCAGTTCAACGGCGCCCTGAACCCGCGCCAGGGGCGGATCCTCGGGGCGACGCTCGGGCTCCAGTTCAACTGGTACTGAGGCCAGGTCAGGGCCCCGGGGGCGCGCGCCCTCACGCCCCGGTGTCGCGGCCGTAGAGCCGCGGCGAGGGCTCGCGGGTGCGGTGGACGAGCGACGAGATCGACGAGTGGCCGCTCCGGGTCGAGGCGATCGTCCGGCTCCGTCGCCGCCAGAGGATCGTGGTCACGCCGGTGGCGAGGATCACCGTGAGCCCGAGGGTGAGCGAGGCGAGGAAGGGGATCATGAAGCTCAGCGCGAGGCCGGCGAGGCCGAGCGCGGCGACGCCGATGTACCAGCGATCGACGCTCGCGCTCGCCTGCCCGAAGACCGCGATGATCGCCGTGAGGACGAAGCGATCGGCGGCCTCGGGCGGGAGATCGATCGCCTGGGCGGAGATCGACGCGGCGATCGCCGCGACCGCGATCGACACGAGCATCGCCCCGATCCGCCGGTTGTAGCTGTGCCTCCGGAAGGTGTCGTGGGCGAGGAGGACGATCACGATGACCGAGCCGGCGAAGAGCACCTTCGACCAGAACGCGTAGTCCGCGAAGTCGCGGACGCTGCCGCTCTGCCGGAGGTAGAGGAGGATCGCCAGGAGCGTGACGGCGCTGACGCCGAGCCCCGCGAACATCAAGATCCGCTGGCGGAGCGCGACCGTCCGATCGTTCGCGGGATCGAGGGTGCGCGCCGGGTGCTCGGCGAGGACCGTGAGGAGCTCGTCCATCGACGCCCAGCGCTCGTTGGGATCGAGCGCGAGGGCGCGGAGGAGGGTCTCGCGGGCCCACCCGGGGACGTCGGAGGCCCGCGGCGGCGGCCGCATCGACCCGCCGAGGACCGCCTCGCGGAGCTCGCTGAAGCTCTCGCCGGCGAAGGGGCGCTCGCCGAAGAGCGCCTCGTAGAGGGCGACCGCGAAGCTGAACTGATCGGAGCGGGGATCGCTGTCGGCGCCGAGGAATTGCTCGGGGGACATGTAGCGCGGCGTCCCCATCAGCGCGCCGGTCGCGGTCAGGCGGGTGAGCGGCGCGTCGACGTCGGGCTCGTCGGGCTCGTCGGGCTCGTCGGGCGCCGGCGCGCTGCCGTCGGGGTGGGCGACCGCCGCGAGGCCGAAGTCGAGGACCTTCGCCCGCACCTCGCCGCGGGCGCTCTGCGCGTTCCGCCGCCGGATCATCACGTTGTCAGGCTTGAAGTCGCGGTGGACGACGCCGGCCTCGTGGGCCGCCTGGAGGCCGCGGCCGGCCTGGATGAAGACGTCGATGATCTCCGCCCACGAGAGCGCCTCGTCGGCGAGCCAGCGCGAGAGCTCGGTCCCCTCGATGTACTCCATGGCGACGTAGATCTGCCCGCGGTGCTCGCCGACGTCGTAGATCTGGACGACGTTGGGGTGGGAGATCCGGGCCATCGCCTGGGCCTCGCGGCGGAGCCGCTGGCCGGCCTTGGAGGTGAGCGCGTCGGTGCCGATCAGGAGCTTGATCGCTACCCGGCGATCGAGGGTCTCGTCGTAGGCCGCGTAGACCACCCCCATGCCGCCGGCGCCGATCTCGTGGAGGATCTGGAAGCGGCCGATCCTCGCGGCCGCGAGCGAGGGGCGGGCGAGCTGGCCCGAGCTCTCGTCGGGATGGGTGCGCGCGAGGCCCTCCTCGTGGGGTGCGTCGATCGTCTTGCCGGTCGGCAAGAGCAGCTCGGACGAGGCGGCCATCGCCGACGATTATGCCGCAGGGTCGTCGCAGGCGCGGACGGGCCGAGCAAGCGCTTCCGCGCGGCGGGGTGCAGAGGTCGTCGCCGGCGCGGCCGACGCCTGGGGGCTCGACGCCGAGAACGATGGGGGGCCGAGGCCGCGGCGCGGCGGCGCCGTCGCGCGCTCCAGTCGGCATGCTCTCATGGTCATGTCTTTATGGTCATGTTTGTGTGGGCGGTCGCTCGTCGCGCCGTGATCGTGGGCGCTACTTGCCCTTCGGCGCGGTCTTCGACGCGAGGATCACGATCAGGACGATCGACCCCTTGCGCTCGCCGGCGCTGATCGTGGCGACGCCGATCCCGAGGCCGTCGGCCGGCGCCCGCTCGCCCCAGAGGTCGAGATCGGCGAGGGCGCCGTAGTCGTTGGCGGTGATCTGCTGGGTCGAGATCGCCGCGTAGGCGCTCGCCTGAAACTGGGCGTCGAGGCGCCTTCGGGCCGCGTCGGCGTCGCCGCTGGCGATCCCGTCGGCGAGCCCCTGGGCCATCGGATCGAGGCTCGGATCCCAGGCGAGGCGCGGCAGGCTGGCGGCGGCGCGGCGGCGATCGACCTTCGCGTGGAGATCGGCGACCGGATCGTCGGGGGCGGCCTCGGGCGGCGCGAAGAAGTTCTGGGTGATGAAGATCGGCCGCGGCGCGCCGGCTGCCTCGGACTCGGGCGGGCCGATCACCGCGCCGATTCCGACCGCGACGACGTCGTCGGCGAGGATGTTGATCCGGTGGCCGGGGCTGTTCATCAGCGCCTCGTGGATCGTCTCGGGGCCGTAGCCGCGGCCGACGTTCTCGCGGAGCGTGCGGGTGACGAAGCCCGCCTTCTTGAAGCGATCGCCGGCCTCGCCGGTGGTCGGCGAGCGGTGGCCGAGGAAGTCGTGATCGACCATGTCTTGGGAGTGGGCGCGGGCGATCGCGGCGGCGGCGTTGTCCCAGCGGAGGGCAGGGAGGCCGCGCTGGGTGCGGGCGTGGTTGAGCGCGGCGAAGGACGAGCGCTCGATCGCGGCGACGTCGACCCCGGGCTCGACCGTCTCGATCCGGGTGACGATCGTCCGCGGCGCCTGGACGCCGCAGTAGATCGAGAAGTTGGCGGCGACCTCGGGGCCGTGGGGGCCGCTGGCGAGGACCTCGACGCGGTGGCCGCCCTCGCCCCGGCAGGGGACCTCGGCGCTGAAGCGGGCGCCCTTGCCGTTGCCGCCGCGGACGTCGATCCGCCGCCAGGTGCCGTCGGGATCGACGACCTCGACCCGCGGGTCCTGGCGGCCGGCGAGGAGGCGGCCGGCGATCTTGAGGGTGCCGCGGGCGGCGAGCTCGAGGGGCATCGGCTCGAGCGCGACCGTGCGCTCGGTGGCGACGACGATCATCCGGGTGAGGCCGCCCTCGACCTCGGCGATCCCGACCCCGAGCCAGCCCTCGCCGGCCGGCGAGGCGATCGATGTCCCCTCGCCGGCGAGCGCCCGGAAGGCCTCGGCGCAGCCGGAGGCGGCGGGGGTGGTCCCGCAGGGGGCGGCGACCTCGACGATCGCCACCCGCGGCGGCGGCTCGACCATCCCCGACCAGACCATCAGCCCCTCGATCAGCGAGCTCGGCATGTGGAAGCGATCGGGGGCGGTGCGGGCGAGCTCGCGGGCGACCCGGCTGAGGCCGGGGTCGTGGCGCATCCCCGAGCCGGCGAGGGCGGCGAGGAGCGCGTCCTCGCCGGGGCCGAGCGGGTGCTTGGCCGGCACCCCGTAGCGATCGACGGGCGCGGTCGAGAGGCGGGCCTCGACCAGCTCGGAGCGGATCCCCGCGATCCCGCCGCCGCTCTGGACCTCGGTCGCGCCGTCCGGGAGGGTCTCGGCGCCGCGGCTGGGCGCGCGCCCGCCGGAGCTCGTGGGGCCGGCGCAGGCCGGGAGGAGGCCGAGAGAGGCCGCGAGGCCGGCGACGAGGAGGGCGCGGGGGCGGGGGAGCTTGGGTGGCGTCATCGGAGCTCGACCTCGGCGGCGTTTTGCCAGGCGTGGAAGTCGGGGGTGAGGGTGGGGCTGAGGGCGAGCCCGAGGCTGCGCTTGCGATCCGGGCGCTCGAGGCGAAAGACGTTGAGGCGGAGCCGCTGGCCCGGGCGCGGCGGGCAGGTGATCGTGGTCTCGGCGCAGAGCTCGTCCCAGGGGATCGCCGCCTCGACGCTCCAGCCGCGATCGCGGTCGCCCGCGTCGTTGAGGGTGCCGTCGCGCTGGACGGCGGTCGTCCAGGCCGAGTCCCAGGCCTCGTCGCCCTTGCGGTAGGTCGGGAAGCGGGCGTCGAAGGTGAGCCCCGAGGCGGCGACCTGGTACTCGAGGTAGCGGCGCCCCGAGCCGTCGCCGGCGACGAAGACCTCGAAGGCCTCCTGCTGGTAGAGGGGATCGTCCTGGGCTTCGAAGGTGGTCCAAAGGTCAGGATCGGGGAGGCGGCCGGCGACCAGGAGGTGACGGTCGTCCCAGGCGAGCCAGACCTCGGTCGGCGGGTCGGGGTGGGGCTCTCCGCCGAGGCTCTCGACCAGGGCCGCGCCCGGCCCCTGCCAGGCGGCCTCGTCGAGGGCGCCGTCGATCGTGATCGCCCCCGCGTCGACGCGGGCGGCGACGAGCGCGGTCGGCCGTCGGAGCACCGGCGCGAGGCCGAGGAAGGCGCGGCCGTCGGCGCTCCGGGGGCCGGCGATCGCCGGCACGCGCCGGCCGCGGGCGTCGATCACCTCGAGCTCGATGATCACCGTCGACGGGTGCCAGGGCGCCGGGAGATCGAGGTCTGCCTCCACCCGGTCGCCGCCGAGGTCGAGGTCGACGGCGCGGTCGCGGGGATCGGCGATCGTCGGCGTCGGTCGGACCTCCTCGCGGCTGGCGCTGCGGGGGGAGCGGAGCGCCAGGCGGCCGTGGAGGCCGTCGCGCGGGCCGGTGATCGAGAAGGACACGTGGAGCGGCTCCCCCGGGAGGGCGGGCGCGGGGGCGAGCTCGACCTCGGTGATCCGCACCCCGCCGGGGAAGTCTACGCCGCCCGCGGGGGCGATCTTCCCGGGCGCTGCCGCGCCGGGGGCGGCGATCAGGGTCGCCTCGACGGGCGGCTCCGCGCGGGCCACGACCTCGGGATCGACGCAGGCGAGCGCGGGCGCGAGCGGGAGCGCGAGGGCGAGCGCGCGGGCTGGCGTCGCCCGCCTCCGATCCGGGCCGCCGGGGATCCTGCTCTCTCGAACATGTCTACATAGACATGTCTTGAAGGTCCCCTCGTTTGGCCCCGGCTCCACCATCGCGGCCGCCCAGCCCAGGGACTCAGAAGCGGACGACGAAGCCGCCGGGGCTCGCCGGCAGGGGGCCGGCGCGGGGATCGAGATCGTCGGCCTGCTCCTCGCGGGCCGCCTTGATCGCGATCCCGGTGATCGCCCCCGCCGACGCGGCGATCGCCGCGACCGTCACCCAGAAGTACCACTTCTTGATGATCTTCTCGCGCGGCGGCGGCGGCTTGGGGGCGGGCTTCGGCGGCGCCGGCTTGGGGCGGAGGGCGGCGATCCGCGCGGCCCGGGCTTGGTCGAGCTCGTCGCGGTGGGTCGACGCCGGCTCGTCGGCGACCGCCCCGCGGGAGCGCTCCTGGAGCGCCTCGATCCGCGCGCTGGCGGCCTCGCGAGCGTCGCTGGCGTCCTCGGGGAGCGCCTTGCGGTGGGCCTTCCACGCCTTGATCGCCCGCTCGTAGTCGGCGAGCGCCTCATGGGCCTCGGCCTCGGCCTGCCAGGTCGCGGCGCTGGGGTCGGCCTCGCGGGCGGCGACCGCGAGATCGCGGGCGCTGCCGAGGTCGCCGCTCTCCTGGGCCCCGGCGATCGTCGTCGTTGGTTGGGTCGGGGCTGGGGCCGCAGGCGGGGCGGCATGCGCGGGCGCGGCCGCCAGCGTGAAGGTGGCGCTGAGGGTGACGGCGAGGGCGCCGGCGAGGGCGCTGGTGAGCGCGCGCGTACGCCGGGCGGCGACTGGCGCTCGGCATGCTCGGGGATCTTGCGGGCCTCGGCTCGACGGCATCGCCGCTTCTCGGGGGCTGAGGATAACACCTTCGCCTCGCGGGCGCGCGCTCGGGGGCGTTTTGATCGCGGCCTTGGCGCACTCGCGGCGCAGGGCACCCCTCAGCCGCCGCGCGCCGCGTCGCGGGCGAGGAGCTCGCGCAGCACCGCCGGCAGGTCGTCGACGCCGATCGCGTCGGGGCGCCGCCGGCTGAAGACGAAGCGCTCGCCGGCGGCCCGCTGGTGGCGGTAGCCGAAGAGGTGGAAGACGTCGATCGCCCGCGGGCGATCGGCCTCGACGAACATGCGATCGTGGCGCAGGGGGTCGCGCTCGACCCCGGGGAGGAGGCGGACCAGGCGATCGGCGCGGGCCCGCCGGAGGCCGGCCGAGACCCGGAGCCAGAAGGGGGAGACCGGGCGGGCGAGGAAGTAGCCGTCCTCGCCCTGCGACTGGTAGCGCGGGAGCATCATCAGGCCGGCCTCGGGGGTCCGCACCGGCCCGTGGCGATCGTGGGCGACGACCTGGTGATCGGCGACCGGCTGGAAGTTGGTGTAGCCGGGCTCCATGGTGAACGCGTCGTCCTCGGCGACGACGTGGCGGTGGCGGATCTCGATCACCCGCGGGAGCCCGCGGGTCATGTCCGCGAGGCGGCGGCGGTGGTCGACGAGGTCAGGGACATCGGCCGCGGCGAGGCAACCGGCCGCGACCAGGGCGATCCAGATCGCCGAGGCGTGGGTGTCGACGGTCCGCGGGTCGCCCTGCTTGCCGCCCTCGACCGCGACGCCGACGTGGCCGAGGTCGCAGAAGAAGCCGATCATCGACCCGTCGATCACCTCCTCGAGCCCGAGGACCACCGGCACGCCGAGCGCGAAGGCGATCTTGCGGTTGCGGATCACGTCGGCCATGCACGCGAAGGGGGCGCCCTCGCCCGAGGTCGAGTGGAGGTCGAGGAAGATCAGCGGCTCGCGGGCGGCCGCGAGGAGGGGGGCGAGGAGGTGGAGGAGCTCGCGCTGCTCGCGGTCCTCGCCCTCGTCGCTCGCCGGGTCGCGGCGGAGGAGCTGGATCATCTCGTCGAGGAGCCAGCGGCGGTTGAGGTCGCGGGTGATGAAGCGGGCGCCGCGGGCGAGGCCCCCGCGGTTGGCGGCGACGCCGGTGAGGGTCCCGCGGAGCTGGGTCCCGCGCTCCTCGAGGCGCGCGATCACCTGGCGGACCGCGTGGACCCCATCAGGCTCGTTGCCGTGGACCCCGCCGGTGACCAGGAGATGGGGCCCAGGGAGGCCGCGGGTGTAGGTGCCGACGACCCGCGGGTAGCCGCTGCTCTCGCTGTCGCGCTCAGTCGCTGAGGTATCGCTCGAGCAGTTTCGCGGAAACATCGATGAGGTCTCGTCCGGTGATGAGCCCGACCAGCCGGCCGCTCTCGACCACCGGGAGGCAGCTGACGTTGTGCTTCCGCATCAGCTCGATCGCCTCCAGGGTCGGCGTGTCCGGGGTCGCGGTCACCGGGACCGGGCTCATGATGGAGGATACCACCACCGGCTCGCCGCCCTCACCGGCCGCGTGCATGGCGATCAGGCGGAGGAGGCCGCGGTGGGTGATCATCCCCACGAGGTGGCCCTCCTCGTCCTCGACCGGGACGTGGCGAATATGCTCCCACTCCATCACGTTGGTCGCCAGATCGACGATGTCGTCCGGGTGGATCGTGAAGAGATCGGTCGACATGAATTGGCCGACCGTCCGGAAGGATTCGCGCGGATCCTCGGCCCCCTCATCGGCGGAGGAAAGCTCCCATTCGTGGACCGGCGCGTCGCTCTGCTGGCGGTGGATGAGGCCGGCGACGATCGTCCGGTAGGCCTGATCAAGGGTGGTCTTGCCCTCCATGCCGACCAGCGACTGGAGCACCCAGCGGGCGCCGGTGCGGTTGCGACGGACCCGCTCCTCGATCGTCCCGAGGTAGCGGTCGATGTCGTCGCCGGCGATCCCGGCGCCCTGGAGGCCGGCGCGGGCCGCCGGCAGGAGGTCGTCGAGGATCAGCTCGGCGGCCGTGTAGGTCTTCTCGCCGAGCCAGGTGAACTGGGCCTGGAGGCCGTGGCGGGCGGCCGCGAAGAAGTTCGCCTTGGCGTCGTCGAAGGCCATCTTCTCGTGGATGTTCGGGTGCTCGTCGGCGTACGAGGCCATGAGCCCGAAGAAGAAGGCGGCGTTGGCCATCTCGTCGAGGATCGAGGGGCCGGCCGGGAGCCCGCGCATCTCGATCCGCAGGTGGGGGGCGCCGCCGCCGATCCCGTAGCAGGGGCGGTTCCAGCGGTAGACGGTGCCGTTGTGCATGCGCAGCGCCGAGAGCTTGGGGATCTCGCCGCGGGCGAGCACCGCCATCGGATCCTCGTCGCGGTTGCCGGCGAGCATCACCCGGAAGCGGGCGATGTCCTCGCGGAAGAGGTCGAGCACCCCGTCCTTCACCCAGCGATCGCCGAAGTGGACGCGCGGGCGGCCGCCGCGGGCGTGGGCGCTGGCGGTGCGGATGTCGATCGACTGCTGGAAGAGGGCGACGCGGGTCTCCATCCAGAGGCGGTGGCGGAGGAGCACCGGTGAGTTGACGGCGGCCGCGAGGACCGGGGCCGAGACCGCCTGGGCGAGGTTGTAGAGCCGCGCGAACTCGCTCGGGCCGACCTGGAAGTGGACCTGAAACGAGGTGTTGCAGGCCTCGAGCATCACGTTGTCGTGGGTGGTGTCGAGCTCGTCGAGGCCCTTGATCAGCACCTTGAAGGCGCCGCCGCGGAGCTTCGACATCACCCGGTTGAGCTCGAAGTAGCGGGGGATCGGCGCCATGTTGGCGAGCGAGAGGTCGGCCTTGCGGAGGGTCGGCAGGATCCCGCAGAGGACGACCTCGGCGCCGACCTGACGGGCGGCCCCGGTCGCGTGGGCGACCGCGTCGCGGATCTCCGACTCCATCTCCGAGAGGCAGGTGCCGCCGAAGACCCGCGGCGAGAGGTTGGCCTCGAGGTTGAAGCGCGCGAGCTCGGTGGTCAGGAAGTCGGCCTTGGCGGCCTCGAGCACCTCCATCGCCACCGGCGCGGGGCGCATCGAGCGGTCGACCAGGAACATCTCCTGCTCGGCGCCGATCCGGCGGACGCCGGTCTCGAAGAGGTCCCGCTCGAGCATCATCTCGAGGGCCTTGACGTCGGCGAGGAGCGCCTTGGTGAACGCTCTCAGCTCCTGATCATCCTTCGCGGTGGATACGGTGTGCTCACCCATGGCGTCGATCGGCCGCTCGTCCGGCTCCAAATCACGCTATCGGGGTTGTCCGCAAACCGCAACTTCGTGGGCAGGGCCGGGGGGGCACCGCGCGTCACCGACGCGGCGCTAGTCGTCGTAGATGTCGGTCTTGATCGTCGGCCCGCTGGCGCTCGTCGACTTGGTGGCGGTCGGCCGGGTCTTGCGGGGGGGCTTGGGCTTGGGCGCGGGCGCGGGCTCGGGCTCGGCGGCCGCGACCTCGTCGGCGGCGGCGCTCGTCGGTGACTCGGCGGCGGGCTCGGCTGGCGCATCGGGGGGCGGGCTCGCGGCCTCGACGGTCGTCAGGGTCGGGGAGGTCGGGGAGGTCGGGGAGGTCGGCGTCGCGCTGGCGGCCTCGCGGGGGGCCTCGCCCGCGCCTGTGCCCCGCCAGAGGAGCGCGCCGGCGCCGGCGGCCGCGAGGAGGGCGAGGCCGACGAGGAGCGGCCGGCGGTCGGCACGAGGTGTCTCTTCGGTCAGGTCATCGGCGACGACCGCGGTCGGCAGATCGGCCGAGCTGGGCGCGGCGAGGCCGAGGCCGAGCGCGGTCGCGGCTGGACGCGAGGCGAGGGGGCTCGGCGTCGGGCCGGGCGACGCGGCGAGGCCGAGGCCGATCGCCGTGCCCGGCCGGCGATCGGCCTCGGGGAGGTCGGGGAGGCGCTGGGTTGCGAGCCCGTCCGCGGCCAGCTCGGCTGCGGCCGCCTCGTCCGGTGGCGGGAGGCGTTGAGTGGCGTCGGGCGCGAGGTCGGGGAGGCGCTGGGTGAGGTCGCCCGGGGCCGCCGGCGCGGCCTCGACGAGGCGCTGGGTCGCCGGAGTCGCGATCGGCGGCCGGGTCACATCGCCGGAGTCGGCAATCATGCCGAAGTCGGCGATCCGCGGTCCGACCACCAGTCCGGCGATCGCCGGCGCGCCCGCGGCCGCCCGCAGCCTCGCGGCGACCGTCGCCGCGTCCGGCGGGCGCGCGCCCGGATCCTTCTCCAGGAGGGCGAGGCAGAGGTCGGCGAGGTCGGCCGAGATCGGTCGCTCGGGCGCGGCCTGCCGGGGGTCCAGCGGCCGGGTGTGGATCTGGTGGCCGAGCACCTCCATCATCGTCGCGCCGACGAAGGGGACGTCGCCCGTGAGGATCTCATAGAGGAGGACCCCGAGGCTGTAGAGGTCGGCGCGGGCGTCGAGGGGGCGGCCGAGCGCGCGCTCCGGGGCGAGGTAGTAGGGGGTCCCGAGGAGCGCCCCGGCCTGGGTCTGGACCCCGGGATCGTCGGTCGCCTTGGCGATCCCAAAGTCGAGGATCTTGGGGGCGATCGCCCCGTCGGGGCCGCGGGCGAGGAAGAGGTTCTGGGGCTTGAGATCGCGGTGGACGACGCCGACCGCGTGGGCGGCCGCGAGGGCGTCGGCGATCGCCGCCAGCCAGCCGAGCACCGGCCCCGCGGGCCCCGGCCTTGCGATCGCGTCCTCGAGGCTCTCGCCCTCGAGGCGCTCCATCACCATGAAGACCCGGCCGTCCGCGAGGCGCGCGGCGTCGAGGACCTCGACGATCCCGGGGTGGCCGATCCGGCTGGTGAGGTGGGCCTCCTGCTGGAAGCGGGCGACGCCCTCGGGGCTCGTCTGGGCGTCGCGGCGGAGCATCTTCAGCGCGACCTGCCTGCGCAGGAAGCGGTGCTCGGCGGCGTAGACCCGGCCCATGCCGCCCTCGCCGAGGAGGCCGCGGATCGCGTAGCGGCCGTCGATCAACGTGCCGGGCGTGAGCGGCGGATCATCGGCGGCGACCTCCGCGGCGCCGAGGCGGAAAGGGCGCGTCCTCGCCGGCCCCGCGGGCGCGGCTCCGCCGATCGCCGAGGCCACGGCGCAACGGTACCACTGCGGCCGCGGGGGTGCTATACGGGCGCCCGCAGCCATGGGAACCAACAAGATCGACGCCCTGGCCGAGCTCTTGGAGAAGACCGGCGGCGACGCCGAGCGCCTCGAGGTCGTTCGCCGCACTCAACGCTTCAAGCGCTCGTGGATCGAGCTCGCGGAGGCCCTCGCCAAGGTGCGCGCGTCCTCGTCCTTCACCCGCTGGGGGTACAGCGACTTCTACACCTACTGCCAGCAGGAGCTGACCCTCAAGAAGTCGACGGTCGACAAGCTGGTCCTCTCCTTCCACACGATCCGCTCGCATGCGCCCGAGGTCCTCGAGTGGGACGGGGTCGCCAAGGTGATCCCGAGCTACGAGGCGGTCGACTACTTCTCGCGGGCGGTCGGCGAGTTCGAGAGCGAGCCGCCGATCGTCGACGGCAAGGGCAAGGCGCCGCGGGAGGCCAAGGCCGAGGAGGCGCCGGAGGTGATCCGGGAGGTCCGCCAGGCGGTCTTTGACGAGGGCCAGCCGCTCGCCGAGCTCCGCAAGCGCTTCGATCCGGTCCTCTACCCCCGGCCGAAGGGCGCCGAGCGCCTCGAGATCATCCAGAAGGCGTCGGCGGCCGCCCGCAAGCTCGCCGAGCTCCTCCCGGACATCGACGGCCTCGAGGACAAGCGGGTCCAGCGGATCGAGACCGAGCTCGGGGCGCTCCGCCAGGAGCTCGACGCCCTGGCGACCTCGCTCAAGAGCTCGCTCGACAAGCCCGGCAAGAAGAAGCCCCCGCGCCTGAAGGTCGCCGCGCCGGTCTAGCTCCTCGGCGACCGGTCGAGCCCGGCGGGCGCCGGCGCGCGCCCAGGCGGGCTATCATCGGCGGCCCGACCATGGACGGCGAGCAAGAGCATTCGCGGCAATCGCGCTCGCTGCGGCAGCGCGGGCGGGCCCTCCAGCGCGCGCTCTTCCCGGATCTGCCGCAGCACGAGGCCCGCGGCGTCCGGCGGATCTGGCTGATCGCCACCTACACCCTGCGGCGCTGGCTCATCGAGGATCGCGGCACCGGCCTCGCGGCCAGCCTCGCCCTCCAGACCATGCTCTCGGTGGTCCCGGTCGCCGGCCTCCTCCTCACCGGCGTCGATCTCCTGGGGGCCGAGCGGGGGAACGAGCTCCTCCGCGAGATCGCCTACCTCCTGATCCCCGACCCCGAGCGCTCCGACCGGCTCGCCGGGGCGATCGTCAACCTCGCCCACAACATCACCGTCGAGCGCCTCGGGGTGGTCGGCTTCTTCGGCGCGCTGGTGGTCGCCTCGCTCCTCTTCACGACCCTCGAGAAGACGGTCAACGTGATCTGGCGGGTCCACAAGCAGCGGACCACGGTCGCCCGCTTCACGATGTTCTACACGCTGGCGACCCTCGGGCCGCTGGTGATCTTCTACAGCCTGGCGCAGCCGGTCTTCGCGGCGGTCAACGAGATCTCGCTGGCGATCACGCCGATGCTGACCACCGGGATGGCGATGGTCCTGGTCAACCGCTTCATGCCGGCGACCACCGTTCGCTGGAAGCCGGCGCTGATCGGCGGGCTGACGGCGGCGCTCTTCTTCGAGATCGGCAAGCGCGGCTTCGCCACCTACATCGCGGTGATCGCCAACTACGAGAGCGTCTACGGCTCGCTGGCGATCCTCCCGGTCTTCACGGTCTGGACCTACGCGTCGTGGCTCCTGGTGCTCCTCGGGGTCGAGGTCGCCTACGTCGTCCAGCACATGCCGGTGGTCGCCCACGACGGCTACGTCCACCCCAGCGTCCGCCGCCGCGGGACCGCCGAGGTCGGCTCGGGGCGGGTGGCCGCGCGCCTGATGCTGGCGATCGCCGATCACTTCGATCGCCAGCACGGCGGGTCGACGCTGCCCCAGCTCGAGGCCCGCTACCAGATCGGCCTCGCCCGGATCTCGACGATCGTCGAGCGCCTCGAGGCCGCCGGCTACCTCCTCGAGACCAACGCCGAGGAGACCTCCTACATCCCGGCGCGGCCCCTCGATCAGATCCGGGTGCGCGACATCCTCGCGCTCTTCGAGGGCGGCGACGTCCCCGACGTCCGCGAGGGCGACCCGCTGGCGGCGATCTACCACCGCCTCGACGCCCTCAGCGACGAGGTCCTGGGCGAGCTCGACTACCAGCAGCTCCTCGCCGGCCGTCGGCAGCGGCGCGGGAGCCCGCGCGATCGCGAGGTCGAGCCCGCGCCCGCGCCTGAGTCGGCGCCCGACGAGTTCGCGAGCGCGCCTTGAAGTGGACGCGCATCGACGGGACTTCGCGCGCACCTCGGTCGCACTCGGGTCGTCGCGGCGCCGTCTCGCCGGCATCCTGCCCGCATGCGCGCCCTCGCCTTCGCTTGCATCGCCGCCTCGCGCGTGTCGCCGCGCCTCTGTCGAGCGCCCGCGAGTGCTCGCCTCCGCCGTGGCGCCGCGTGTTGACCCCCCTCGACCACCCTCCTAGACTCGACGCGATGGTGAGGGTTGATGCGAAGGTGAGGGTCGATGCGAAGGTGAGGGTCGTTGCGGAGGTAGGTCGGGATGCCTGAAGACGCGCGTCGCCAGCGGCTCCCCCCCGCGACCTCCCGCGACCCCTCACAGCCGCGGCGACGCGAGGCGCCCCGCGTCGCGGAGGCGGTGACCCTCCTGCGCGCCCTCGGCAACAGCGCCGCCGCCCACCGGCTGCAAGCGCCGGACGCGGCGGCGAGGGCAGCCGGGTCGCCGCCAGCGGCGGCCCTCGAGCGCCCCGCGAGCAACCAAGCGGCGGCCCGCATGCTGCGATCGCTTGCACCCGCGCCCGCGCCCGCCCGCGAGGCGCCGGCCGAGGACCCGAGCGCGGTCGAGGTGGGGGCGCCGACGCACGGGCGCACGCCGGCGCTCCAGCTCGCCGCCGCCGATGGCCCGCGAGACCCCGACACCGGGGCGACGCGAGGCTCGATCCACGCGCTCGCGCGCCTCGGGGTCGACGGCCCGGGCTCGCCGCTGCCGCACCTCTCGACGCTGCAGCGCGCCTTCGGCGAGCACGACCTGAGCCGCGTCCGCGCCCACGTCGACCCCGGCGCCTGCGCGGCGATCGGCGCCCGCGCCTACACGCTGGGCTCGCACGTCGCCTTCGCCAGCGCCACCCCCGATCTCCGCGTCGCCGCCCACGAGGCCGCCCACATCGTCCAGCAGCGGGCCGGCGTCCAGCTCTACGGCGGCGTCGGCGAGCGCGGCGACGTCTACGAGCGCCACGCCGACGCGGTCGCCGACGCGGTGACCCGCGGCGCCTCGGCCGAGGCGCTCCTCGACCGCGGCGTCGGCCCCGGCGCCCCCGCGAGCCCCGAGGACGCGCCGGTCCAGCGCCTGATCTACGACAGCCGCGGCAAGTACATCCCGAACCTAGACGCGGCCGCCTTCCTGCGCCGCACGGGCTTCAAGCGGGCGACCGTCGCCCGCGTGATCAAGGCCTACGGGCGCGCGGGCAAGTACACCCTCGGCGAGGCGATCGCCCACGCCCGCCTCATCGAGGCCAAGGCCCCGCCCCGGCTGCTCAAGGAGCGAGAGCGGCGCCCGGGCAAGGCGCCGAAGCCGAAGACCGAGCCGCTCGTCGACGACACCACCGACACCACCGACACCACCGACATCACCGAGGCCGTCGACCCCCCGGAGCCGGTGAAGCCGACCCCGGAGCGCCCCAACGTCCCCTACTCCGACATCCCCCGCGGGACCCCTGCGGACGTCAAGAGCTTCCTAGCGAAGGCCTACGCGCGGCGCCTCGACAACAGCCAGGTCGACTACGAGCCGGAGGTCAAGCAGTGGGAGGACACCCCGCGCCTCACCGCGCTCGCCGCGACCGACGGCAAGGTCCCGCTCCTCTACCGCGGCTTCATGGCGATGCCCCAGGCCGCCCGCGACGCCGTGCTCGAGGGCGAGTCGCTCTCCGGGATGGCCCGGACGGCGCGCTCGACGAACCCGGACTACGACCTCGCCAGCGCCCGCGCGGCCTTCAACGCCACCTACATCACCGACGAGACCGCCGAGACGACGCAGCGGCAAGAGAAGTTCGCGCGCCTCAAGGCCGCGGTCGCGTCGCACAAGGGCAGCGGTCACAGCACCAGCAACTTCGTCGGCACCTCGGCCAACCCCGACTACGTGCTCAACTGGTTTCAGCCGTCGCTGTCGACGGACTTCGACGCGTTCTCGATCGCCGTCGTCGTCGTCCCGAAGGACACCGACCTCGTCTTCCGCAGCGTCGACCTCCTCGACCGCGCTGGATGCGGCACCAAGATCGATGACAAGACCGGCGAAATCATCGATTGGGAGTCCGAGTACCTCTTCGCTGGCGGCTTCTCCGCCGATCAGATCGTCGCCTATATCACCGTCAAGTACAGAAAGATCCCCAAGCCGATCGCCCAGGACATCTTCGCCAACGACACGTCGCTCACCCGCCTCATCGACGCGCGCAAGGCCGCCGCTGGCGGCGGCTACGTCTCCGATCGGAGCGGCGACGCCAAGGCGAAGTACCACTTCGCCCTCGAGCACGCCGCGAAGATCGTCGAGCTCCGCGCCGACCTCGCGCGAAAGAAGCACACCGCCGCCACCGCCAAGGGGATGCCCGCGATCTTCGCCCGCAAGAAGGTCGAGGAGATCGAGAGCGAGCTGCTGCTCGCCGAGCAGGAGCTCCCGCCCGGCTTCTCGCCGGAGGGCGAGGCGGACCTGAAGACCCTCGCCGAGCTCCGCACGGCCGAGGTCGACCTCGCCAAGTCCGAAGCCAAGGGGGTCAAGGGCGCCGGCATTCTCATCCTCGGCGGCCGGATCGCGACGCTGCGCAGGAAGCTCAAGGTCCCCAGCTCCTTCACCACGATCAGCCCGCAGGAGCGGGCGGCCCTCCGCGAGCCTACGACCACCACGGCCCCGGTCGACAAGACCGCCTACAAGAACCGCGGCGACGTCGTCTACCGCCGCGAGAAGCGGCTCACGGGTGGCATCCACGCGACCTACATCATGCGCCGCGAGGGCGACGATCAGCGCTTCGTCTGGAAGCCGGAGGAGCGCGCAGAGATGCGCCAGGCGGAGTCCGGCGGCTCGTCGCTGGCGGCGGCGATCGTCGGCGCCGACCTCTCGCCCGTCGCCGTCGACACCGAGCTCTTCAACCCCGGCACCCAGACCTGGGAGGCCGGCACCCTCCAGCCCTTCCTCCGCTCGAACGCGAAGGAGACCCAGGCGATGTCGCGCCGCGACGTCGGCTACAAATACTCCCCCACGCAGACGGCGCAGCTCCTCGCGCACATGATCGCGGACTGGGTGATCGCCAACTACGACAACCACCACGACCAATTCTTGGTCGGCGAGGACGACTCGATCATCGGCCTCGACAAGGGGCAGGCGCTGAAGTTCACGTATGAGGGCGACGCCACGGCGCTCGACGGTCGCATCGCCGCGCTCGCGACCGAGTCGCTCAAGGACTCGACCTTCGTCGTCGACGCGACCTACCCCAACACCGAGAGGAAGCCGGCGGCCGAGGCCTTCTTCGCGATCACGCGCGACCTCGTCGCCCGAATCAAGGGGGACGAGCTCAAGGTCGACTGGGAGGAGCCGCACCTCGTCCAGGCCATCGACTTCGCGTCGAAGCTGCAGCCGAGCCAGGTGGAGGAGCACCTCGGCGCGCTCGCCCGCGGCCGCTTCGCCGGCAAGGAGGAGGCGCTCTACGCCGCCCTGGCCGCCCGCGCCAACAAGATCAAGGCGCAGCTCAAGGCCCTCTTCCCCAAGACCGTGCTGCCGAAGAGCCTCGGCGGCGACCTCGAGTAGCGCGCCCCTCTTCGGCGCGTGAAGGCCAGCCGCGATGGCGCGTTCAACCCCGTCAAGCGTCATCGATTCCGGCGCGCGACGGCCTGGTGGCCGAGCCGCGCGACGTCGCGCTCAGCCTCGACGACGTGCATCCGTCGCCGCTCGGGCCGGCGATCGTCCAGGGCAGCGCCGGGGAGGGCGCAGATCGTCGCTCTCGCGGCACCAGGCCCTCAGGGCGCGAAGGTCTGCTCGAAGCGCATCTGCTTGCGCCCCGGGGCGAACTGGGTGCTGTTCACCGCCTCGAGGATGCAGGAGCCGAAGAGGGTGTTGATCACCTCGCTCGGCATGTCGGCGTTGATCTTGCCGGTCGCCGCCTCGACCCGGAGGCCGACGCTCACCTTGCCCTGATCCGCCGGGCGGATCCCGTAGCTCTTCGAGCACTTCTTGACCGCGCGCTGGAGGTCGGCCGAGACCTGGCGGCGCTCCTCGTCGGTGATCGCCGCGAGGGTGCCGAAGCGGGGATCGGTGATCGGCTCCTCGCCGGCGCTCTCACCGGGCTCGGGGGCCGCCGAGGAGTCGGCGACCGGGGCCGAGTCGACGGCCGCGGTCGACGGCCCGGGCTCCTGCGCGCCCGCGTCGGCGGCGACCGGCGTGGTCGTCGGCGCCTCGCCGGCGGCGCTCGTCGACGGATCGGCCGGCGCCTGCTTGGTGAACTGCCAGACCGTGATCCCGAGGCCGATGACGACCAGCGCGAGGATCGCCGAGAGCCAGCGGTAGGGGTTGGGGCGGACCTGCTCGAGGGTCTCGACCAGGTGATCGTGGGTGTCGAGGACCGAGGGGGAGAGCGGCTGCTGGACCGACGAGATCGGCGCGGGCGTGGCGGCCCGGTGCTGGCCGGTGGTGACGACCGCGTGCTGGCCGGTGTTGACGACCCGGTGCTGACCGGTGGTGGCGACCGGGCCGACCGCGTTGAAGCGGCCGGTGATCTTCGGCGAGGGCGTGCTCCCGTCGAGGGTGGTCGGCCCGGGGGACGACTGCAGCGTCGGGTCGGCCGGCGCCTCGACCCCGCTGGTCAGGGTCGGATCGCCGACCGCCGGGAGGAAGAGGCCGGTCGAGCGCAGCCGCTGATCGGCGGCGACGATCGCCTCGGTCATCTCGCGGATGTTCTGGAAGCGCTCGTTCGGATCCTTGGCGAGCGCCTTCATGATCACCGCCTCGATCGCCGGCGGGATGTCGGCGCTCGGCGCCCGCTGACGCGGCGGCACCACGTCCTGGGTGAGGTGCATCGCCACCGTCGACATGAAGGTCTCGCCCTTGAAGGGGACGACGCCGGTGAGGAGCTCGTAGATCATCACCCCGAGGGAGTAGATGTCGACGCGGGCGTCGGGGACGCAGTCGCGGGCGAGCTCCGGCGCCATGTACTCGGGGGTGCCGAGGAGGGTGCCGGCCTCGGTCGCGGCGACCGGCTTCTTGCCGCGGAAGGTCCCGGACTCGGTGACCACCTTGGCGATCCCGAAGTCGAGGAGCTTGATGAAGTCCGCGTTGCCGCCGCGCTTGATCCGGAAGCAGTTGTCCGGCTTCATGTCGCGGTGGATCACGCCCTTCTCGTGGGCGGCGTTGAGGGCCCGGCAGATCTGGAGGACCATCCGCCGCAGCCGCGCCCAGGGGAGGCGACCCTCGCGCTCGAGGGTGGTCGCCAGGTCCTCGCCCTCGAGGTGCTCCATCGCCAGGAAGGCCTGGCCCTGCTCGGTGTAGCCGAAGTCGATGATGTCGACGATGTGCTCGTGCTGGATCATCGACGCCGCCCGGGCCTCCTGCAGGAAGCGCTGGACGACCTCGGGGCTGTTGCCGAGATCGGTGCTGAGCACCTTGACCGCGAGGCGGCGGCCGATGGTGATGTGCTCGGCGAGGTAGACGCTGCCCATCCCGCCCTCGGCGATGATCCGGAGCACCTGGTAGCGCTCGGCGAGCACCGTGCCGACCAGGCTCGCCGGCGCGGGGCGAGGCGGGATCACCGGGTTCGTCGGCTCCTCCACGGCGTCGACCAGGGGTATCTCCTCGGTCGGGGCCTCTTGGCGCGCGGCCGGTCGCGGCGGCGGCGGCCGTGGTGGTTTCGGAGGGACGCTCATCGACGGCGGCAGCGGCCAGAATAGCCCACCTGGCGGCTACTCGGCGATTTTGCAGCCGGCCTGAGCGCGCACATCCGCCTACACAGCGGGGCGGAGGGCGCCGATCAGCGGATCTGGCGGACCGCGTCGATCAGGTCGCCGACGGTCAGCGACTCCGGCAGCCCCTCCTCGAGGAGCTGGTTCCAGAGCGGAAGGAGCTCGCTGCTCGTGTCCTGGCGCTGCAGCACCTCTGCGAGCGCAGAGACGGCCGCGCGATGGCGGGCGCGATCGAGGCCGCGAGCGAGGGCGCTGGCGACCGGCGAGTGCTTGCCGGGGCGCTCGATCGCCGGCGGCGCGCCGCCGACGATGCGGATCCGCGCGCGCACGCGCTGGCTCGCCTGCTCGACCGCGCGGGTGAGGAGCGCCTCGGCGCTCGGGCTCACCGCCGGGCTCGGCTCGGCCGGCGACTCGTTGGCCGCCTCCTCGTCGCCGCTCGAGCTCTGGCGGGCGACCCGCTCGATGATCGGCGGCGTGCTCTCGCGCCGCCAGCGGCGGCGGAGCTCCCAGCGATCGCCGTCGTCCGGGTGGGGCGCCGGCAGCTCGCCGGCGGCGACCTTCTGCTCGAGGGCCTGGCCGCGCTGGAGGATCTCCTCGCCGTGACCGCGCGGGAGGACGGTGACGACCGTGTCCTCCTTGATGATCGCGTAGAGGGTGTCGCCGAAGGAGTCGAGCGGCACCAGGATCTGCGGCTCGCCGAGCATCACGTCGATCGTCCGGAGCGCGCGGTTGTCGTCCTCGGCGCTGCTGATCGCGTGGTCGAGGCGATCGCGCAGGACCTCGTCGTCATCCTCCGCCTGGCTCGGCACCAGCTCCCGGAGGCGCTGGACGGCGCGGTGCGTGATGCTGTAGCGGCGATGACCGGTGAAGAGGCTGCGAACCATCGGAGCGGGGTGTATCCCAGGACGCTCGGGAATGCCAACCGCCGATTTCCCCCGCCCGCGGCCGGCGTCGGGCCGGCGAGCGGGCCGGCCGGGCTCGTCGCCCGCCGCCTCGCGGCTTCCTTGCGTCGATCGCCGCGGCTCTGCCAAGCTCCCAGGTGATGGCTCGACGGAGACGCCACACGGCGGGCCGGGTCGCTCCCCGCGGCCTGGCGATCGGCCTGATGGGGGTCCTGCTCGGCTCTGCGGGGCCGATCACGGCGTTTGCGGCCCCCTATGTCGGGGCCGGGGAGGCGCCGATCGGCGAGAGCGGCGATCGGACCGGGCCGCGCAAGCAGGCGCTGGAGCGGGCCCGACGTGCGGCCCTCGAGGCCGCCCTCGCGGAGGTCGAGGGCGGCGACGCCGGTCGCCGGGAGCGGGTGCTCAAGGCGGCCTCGGCCTGGACCAGCGCCTACCGGATCCTGGGGCAGGGCGACGACGGGGCGACCGCGAAGGTCGAGGTCGAGGTCGAGATCGACGTCGCGCGCCTCGAGAAGGTGGTCCAGGGGGCGAGCGCGGCGCCGGCCGGCGTCCGGCTCCCGCCAATCGGCCGGATCACCCACCAGGGCTGCCCCGAGGCGCTGGTCGCCGGCGTCGACGATCTCCTGATCGCGCGCGGGCTCGCGGTCGCCCAGGGCGAGGGCCCGGCCCTCGACGTCGCCCTCCGCTGCGAGGCGATCGGCCAGGTCCCGCAGGCGCGGGCCTGGGGCGCCCAGGTGAGCGTGGTCGTCGGCGCGGTCGGCGGCGCCGAGGAGGGGCGCGGGGTCGCCTTCGCCGGCGATCCCGACGCGGCCGCCCAGGAGGCGCTCGGCGAGGCGCTCAGCGAGGTCGGCGAGGCGCTCCACCGCCTCCAGGGGGGCGCGATCACCCTCCGGATCGCCTCGCCGTGGCCGGCGGCCGGGATCCGCCGGGTGGAGCGGGCGATCGGCTCGTCGGTGGTCGGCGTCCGGGCGGCGTCGGTCCGCGGGATCGAGGGCGACGGCGCGGTCCTCCTGCGGATCGACGGCACCCTCAGCGCCGACGATCTGGCGACCAGGCTCGCCGCGCTTCAGATCCCGGGGGCCCACCTGCGGGTGATCGGCGTCGACGGCCCGCGCCTCCTGAGCGCGACCTTCGCCCCCTGAGCGGCCGAGCGCCGAGGGCGGCGCGCGATCGCGGTCGAGAGCCTCCTCGCCGCCCGCGAGGTGTGGTCTACTCCCGGCGATGCGGCGGATCCTCTCGCTCGCCCTCGTCCTCGCTCGCGCGGGGGCCCTCGCCGGGGTCCTGGCCGTCGCCGGCTGCGCCCACCAGGGGGCCGGCGCGGCCCTGAAGATCGAGGTCGCCGAGGCGGACCTCGACGCCGAGCTCTACGTCGACGGCAACTACGTCGGTCAGGTCCGCGCGCTCTCGCAGCGCTCGACCGATCCCCTGGTCCTCGCCCCCGGCGTCCACCGGGTCGAGGTGCGCAAGCCCGGCCGCTTCCCGGTGCAGCGGACGATCCGGGTCGACAAGCGGCCGCCAGCCGAGATTGTCGTCGCCGCGGAATTGCTGGAAGATCCCGAGCCGTGAGCGACCCCGGCGACCACGTCCGTCGGACCCATACGTTTATCCAGGCCGCCTTCGTCCTGGCCTTCGCCTACGGCTTCCTCGAGATCCTCCAGCGCCTCCAGCCGCTGATGATCGCCCTCGGCGCGGCCTTCGTCCTCGCCTACCTCCTCGACCCCCTGGTCCTCGGCCTCCAGCGCCGCAAGGTGCCGCGGGTCGCCTCGGTGATCCTGGTCCTTGGGGCATGTGGTGCGCTCCTCGTGCTGATCTTGTCGCTGACGATGCCGCTGGTCTCGAGCCAGGTCGCCGAGTTCGTCGACGACGCGCCCAAGCGGATGGGCGCCTTCAGCGACTGGATCGAGCACTCGTCGGGGACCACGGTGCCGCTCCTCTGGGACGAGCTCCAGAGCGAGATCTCGGCGCGGATGTCGAGCGGTGAGATCCGCGAGCTGGTCGGCTCGCTGAGCGGCGGGATCGAGAGCCTCTCGCGGGTGCTGGTGGTGATCGCCCTGATCCCGATCTTCACCCTCTACCTCCTCCTCGACTTCCCGCGGCTGATCCGCTTCCTCGGCTCGCTGGTGCCGCCGCGCAACCGCGCGCGGGTCTTCGCGATCGCCCGCGAGATCTCGGACGTGATCGCCCAGTGGGTGCGCGGCGAGCTGGTGGTGATGGTCACCCTGAGCGGGCTCTACTCCTTCGGCCTGGTCTACGTCGGCGCGCCGCTCGGGGTGCTGGTCGGCTTCATCATGGGGATGCTCGCCTTCATCCCCTACATCGGCCCGGGGCTCGGGCTCAGCCTCGGGATCGTCCTGACGCTGATGGACTTCCAGGGGTGGGGGCAGATCCTCGGGCTCCTCGGGGTCTTCGCGATCGTCCAGACCCTCGACGGGCTCTTCATCACCCCGCGGATCCTCGGCGGCTCGGTCGGCCTCAACCCGGCGGCGGTGATCGCCGGCCTGATGGTCTGCGGCTCGCTCTTCGGGATCGGCGGGGTGATGATCGCGGTCCCGCTGACCGCGAGCGTCGTCGTGATCGTCCGCCACCTCGTCCGCCGCTACCGCGAGTCGGAGTTCTTCCTCGAGGGGAGCGACGCCGAGGGGGTGGTGGTCGACGCCGATCCGAGCCTGAGCCGCAGCCACATGGGCTGAGCGCGGCGCGGTGGAGCGGCGCGGGATCGAGCCTGTCCCCGAGGTCAGATCGCGGCGTCGATCGCCGCCGGGTCGTCCTCGCGCTCGAGCACCCGCGGGACCATGTAGGGCGGGAGCGCGGCGACGACGTGCTCCTGGAGGTCGTCGACCGGGGTCTCGCCGGTGGCGACGTAGGTCACCGAGACGTGGGGGTTGCCGTCGACGTCGTGGTCGACGCGGGCGTGGGCCTGGGTGATCCGGCGGTGATCGAGGAGGGCGGCCTCGATCGCGTCGAGGCTCGCGCGCCGGCCCTCGAGGTTGACCAGGCGATCGCTGCGGCCGCGGATCTCCGAGAGCTCGCCGCGGGTCGAGAAGCGGCCGAGGTAGCCGCTGTGGATCCAGCCGGCCTCGCCCTCGGGGCCCGCCTCGGCCGGCCCGCCGACCTCGCCCGTGGGGGTCGTCGGCAGCGTGAGGACCGGCTCGCTGGGCCGGCAGAGGAGCTCGCGGCCGTCGCCGGGGTAGGCGTCGCCGGCGGCGAGCTCGACCCCCGGGGCGACCCGGTAGCGCTGGCCGCGGCGCATCGTCCGGGCGCCGAGGATCCCGACCTCCTCGAGGAGGAGGAGCTGGACCGGGTCGACCTCGAAGACCTGGCGGAGCGGGGTCGCGTGGGTGGTGGCGACCGTCGCCTGGGGGATCACCGCGGTCAGCGGCCGGGTCTGGCCGGCGGCCTTGAGCGAGCGCGCGGCCCCCTGGAAGTTGTGGAGGAGGTCGACGACGAGGAGGCGCTCGTAGGCCGGGTGGCTCGGCAGGAGGGCGTGGAGCGAGGGGGTGTCGGCGATCACCAGGCGGGCCTCGGAGGCGAGCCAGCCGAAGAGCGCGGGGTCGAAGAAGCGCGGGCTGGTCAGCGGCTGCGCGCAGGCGATGTGGGTGCCGGCCTCGATCTCGAGGAGCGAGCGCATCGCCTCGCCGATCGCCGCGAGCTGGCGGCCGCTGCGGATCACGTCGCGGAGGGTCCCGTCGGCGCCGGCGGTCTCGAAGACGAACTCGGCGTCTGCCGGGAGGGGGGCGCCGAGCTCCGCGGGCGGGGTGAGGACGTCGAGCTCGAGGAGGGAGCCGCTGAGCTTGCGCCGGGAGGTCAGCTCGTAGCCCTCGGGGTAGGTCAGGGGCGCGTTGTCGAGGCCGCGGGGGCGGCGGATCACGGCCTTCACCGGGAGGCGGCGGCAGGTGCCGAGGAGGCTGTGGTCGCCGTTGGCGGGGTCAACGGGGGCGGCGATCGCCCCGAGCTTGGAGACCGCGAGGAGGAGGACCAGGAACTCGGTGACGTTGCCCATCGAGAGGGCGATGAGGTCGCCGGCGCCGAGCTTCAGGCCGGCGAGCTCGCGGGCGCGGCGATCGGCGCGGAGGAGGAGGCCGCGGCGGCTCAGGGTCGCCTCCTGGCTGTCGACCGAGCGCTGCGAGCCGCCGCTCTTCACCGCGGACGCGAGCCAGCGGTAGATCTGCCCTTCGTTGGTGCTCATGGGGGTGCTTGCGGGGGACGCCGGGCCCTCGTGGGGCGCCGGGCGGCGAGTGGTGGGGCGGGGTGGGCGCGACCGGCGCTGGGGCGACAGGGGTCGGCGGAGCGCGGGCGCCGGGGAGCTAAAGGCGGAAGGTATAGCCGATGTCGATGGCGATGGTGAGCCGGTGCCGGCCGAGGCCGAGGTCGGCGAAGACCGCCTGCGAGCACCCGGCGGTGCTCGGGCCCGGGCCGTAGCCGGTGTAGTGGGCGCCGAGGCCGAAGCCGAGGCCATGGGCGCGGCGCGCCCCCAGTAACACGAGGAGCCCGGCCCGTCCACCGACCCGGCCGCCGAAGCGGCGACCGACGAGCGTGCCGTCACCGACCGCGCAGGCCGGACGCGGCGCCTCGGCGCGGCTCCGCACCGCCTCGCGCGCGCCGCCGAGCGCGAGCGAGAGCGGGAGCTCGAGGCGCCCGCGGGCGAGGGGGAGGCGGAGGCCGACGACGAGGTCGAGGCCCTGGGCGGTGAGGGCGAGCTTGGTCGGAACTTTGCTTCCGCCGGCCGCGAGGCCGAGGTCGCCGCCGACGTAGAGGCGCCGCCGGGCGCCCAGGAAGGCGCCGCCGCGGGCGATGAGGCCGCCCATCGACTCGCCCTCGACCGCGGGGTTTCCCGCGAGCTGGGGGAGGAGGAAGACCCCGATCGCGGCCCCGAGGGCGGCGCGGGGGACCAGCGGCGCGGGGGCCGGGGTCAAGGGGACGGCGGCGGGCTCGTCGGGGTCGGGGACGCTGTTCTCAGGGACAGCTTCGGATGGCGCGTCCTCGTCGCCCTCGTCGCCCTCGTCCTCGCCACCCTCGTCCGCCGGCGCGCCCTCGTCCCCGCCCTCGGACGGGGGAGCCGCGTCGGTCGCGTCGCCACCCGCGGCCTCGCCGCTCGGGGCGCCCGGCACGGGCCCCGTCGGCGCCGGCTTGAGGCTCGCCTGGGTGATCGGCCGGCCGCCCAGCGAGCGGATCAGGTCCTCGACCATCGGCCGGTCGTCGGCCGCCGGGCGGGCGGCGAGGTAGCGGTTGAGGGCGTCGATCGCCGCGCTCGCATGCTCGGCCTCGGCCTGGCGATCGCCGCGGGCGATCGCGGCCTCGACCAGGCGCTGGTGGCAGATGCCGAGGTTGAATTCGAGCTTGGCGGCCGGGCGGAGGGCGTTGGCCTCCTCGAAGGCGACGATCGCCTTGGCGTACTTGCCCCGCTCAAAGGCCTTCTGCCCGCGCTTGACCGCGGCCGCGGCCGCCTTCTTGCGGGCCTCCTCGTCGTCGGCCGCCGGCGCCGCGCGGGCGGGGGAGGGGGTCGCCAGCGGCGCCGCGAGGGCGAGGGCGACCAGCGCGAGGGGGAGGCGGCGAGGCACGGCGAGCGGATCCTATCAGGTCCCCGGGCGGGGGCCGGGGCCGCCGGGGTGACCGTCGACACGCCGCGCGCCCCGCCGGCGCGCGCGCGCCCTCGCCCGGGCGGGCGCGGCCGCCCGGCGCCGCCGCTCGCCGCTCCCAAGCGACATGTTCGATGCGACATGTCCTTCGGGAGGGCCTTGCCTCGAAATGACGCGACCGACGACGCGGCGTCGTCGGTCGCGCGCGCCGCACCGCGGGGTGCGCTAGCCGCTCGCCGGCAGCGGGTTGGTGCCCTTGGCGACCGGGCCCAGGACCGGCGGGGGAGCTCGTCGTCGCCGCCGGCGCTCTCGGGGGGCGGCGCCTTGGGGCGGCCGGGCTCGGCGGCGGCGGCTCGGCGGCGGGCGGGCGCGGCTCGGCGGCGGCCTGGGCGACCACCGGCGCGCCCTTGGCCTCGCTCTCGGGGAGCGCGAGGCGGCCCTCGCTGGTCAGGCGGGCGGCCCCCTGCTCGCGGATCGCCTCGCGGCGCTCGAGGTAGATCTGGACCAGCCGGCGGGCGGCGTAGTGGGCCTTGATCTTCCACTTGGGCTCGTTGGCGATGAGGACCGCGAAGGCGATCTCGGGGTTCTCCGCCGGCGCGTAGCCGACGAACCAGTTGTAGTTGAGCGCCGGCGCCTTCTTGCCGGTCAGCGATCCGGTCTTGCCGGCGACGACGACCCCCGGGATGTAGGGGTTGCCGCGGTCGTCCTTGAAGCTCTTGCGGGCGGTCCCCTCGGTGGTCGTCGCCACCATCATCGCGCCGACGCCGGAGGCGACCTCCTTGGCCAGCGCCCGCTCGCTCTTCGGCAGCGGCGGGGTCTGATCGCCGCCGTCGGGGCCGATCACCTGGGCGACGATGTGCGGCGGCTGGAGGACGCCGCCGCGGGCGAAGACGCTGGCCATCAGGGCGCCGTGGACCGGGCTCATGTCGACGTGCCAGAAGCCGGCGGCGACCTTGGCCCGCTCGCGGGGCTCGGCTGGGATGTGGGCGGGGCTCCGCTCGAGCGGGAACTCGAAGGGGATGTCGCGCTCGAAGCCGACGGCCTTGGCGGCGTCGAGGAGGAGCTGGCCGTCGAGGTGGCGCTGGGCCAGCTTGGCCATGACGATGTTGTGGCTGTGGGCGATCGCCGACGCGAGGCTCTCGCAGCGGGTGTCGCGGGCCGGGTTGTCGGTGAGCATCTCGTCGGTGAGGCCGTGGAGGCCGCCGGAGAAGCACTCCTTGGTCTTGCCGTTGGCCCGCCGGCTCTTGAGGAGCGCGGCCGCGGTGACGAGCTTGAAGGTCGAGGCCGCCGGCGCCCAGGCGGTCGTCAGCACCTCGAGGGGATCGACCTGGGGATCCATGCTCGAGTGCCCGGCCATCGCCAGGACGGCGTTATCGCGGACGTCAAGGACGACCGCCGCCGCGTAGGGGACCTCGCGCGAGCGGAAGATCTCGAGGGCGCTCTCCTGCAGGACAGGATCGAGCGTATAGAGGATGCGGTGGCCGTCGGGGAGCTCCTGGACCAGCCGGCTGCGCGCTGGATCGACCGCGGGGGCGGCCTCTCCGGCGCTCGCGCCCTCGCCCGCGGCCGCGTCGGCGCCCGCGCCCGCGGAGCCGAAGGCGACCAGACGAGCGGCGCTGAGATCGAGGCGATCTTGCCAGGGGAGCGCGCTGACGGGCTCCTCCTGGGTCGGCTCGGCGACCACGGTCGCGGTCGCCCGGACGAGGTCGTGCTCCTCCGGGATCTCCTGCTGCTGGACGTAGTAGGCCATCGCCCCGAGGGAGGCGATGAAGAAGAGCGCGCCAATGCCGCCAAACCTGCGTGGGGGGGCTGACATCTGCCTGGGTGATAGCAGCGGGGATCGGCGCCGGTCAAAAACGCGGCAGGTCGACGCGCCTCGGCGCGAGGTCCACCTTTGCGGCGCCGGAGGCCGACGCCGGCGCGCAGCGGGCGTTGGCGCGCGATCGTGGTCGTACATCGTGGGAGGAGCCCGCACTCCCTTGGCCCGGCGGGCCCGCTCCCCGCCGGAGGTCTGGTAAGTTTGCAAGCCGGGGATGACCGAGCCTGGCCCCGCATCTCGACTATGCGCGACGAGACGATTGTCACCGTAATCAACAAGTCCGACGACACGGGCGGGGGTCGGATCAAGAAGGATGCCTGCTTGGTGGTCATCTATGGCGCCGAGCTCGGTCGCAAGTACAACATCGACGGCCGCGAGATGACGATCGGTCGGGCGACGATCAACGACATCTGCGTCTCCCAGGACTCCGTCTCCCGGACCCACGCGACCCTCCACGTCGACGACAACGGCGTCCGGATCCGCGACAACGAGTCGACCAACGGCACCTACGTCAACGATCACAAGATCCACGAGGCCTGGCTCAAGGACGGCGACCTCGTGAAGATCGGCCGGTCGATCTTCAAGTTCCTCACCGGCGACAACATCGAGAGCTCGTACCACGAGGAGATCTACCGCCTCTCGACCGTCGACGGCCTCACCCAGATCTTCAACAAGCGCTACTTCATCGAGACCCTCGACCGCGAGCTCAGCCGGGCCCGCCGCTACGATCGCCCGCTCGCCCTGGTGATGTTTGACATCGACCACTTCAAGGCCTGCAACGACACCTACGGCCACCGCGCCGGTGACTACGTCCTCCGCGAGATCGCCAACCTGGTCCGGGATCGGGCCCGCAAAGTCGACGTGGTCGCCCGCTACGGCGGCGAGGAGTTTGCGATCATCCTCCCGGAGATCGACCTCCAGGGGGCCGCGGTGATGGCCGAGAAGGTGCGGGCGATGATCGAGGGGACCAGGTTCGTCTTCGAGGGGCGCCACATCCCGGTGACGATCTCGGTCGGCGTCGCCGAGCTCGCGCCGAGCCTGGCGAACGCGGATGACCTGATCAAGATGGCCGACGCCCGCCTCTACAAGGCGAAAGAGGGCGGCCGCAACCGCGTGATCGTCGACTGATCGGCGTGCTTCGGCGTGGGCCCCCGGATCGCCGGTCGCTGGCGCGGGGGTCCTCTCGCGACCGGGGGAGCGAGCGGAGCGATGGCGGCGCGCTGGCGGCGCTGGGGCGGCTCGGGCGCTGGGGCGGGGTGGCCGCGCTCCTGGGGGATCCGGCGGACGCGGCGATGCTTGCTTCCGCGCCTTCGCTCGGCCTACCTTGGCCCTCCGCCGTGGCCCTCCAGCGATCCACCGCGCCGACCGGCGCCCGCATCCAGCTCCTCAACGCCGCCCTCGCCGATCAGATCGCCGCCGGCGAGGTCGTCGAGCGGCCGGCGTCGGCGGTCAAGGAGCTGGTCGAGAACGCGATCGACGCGGGCGCGACCCGGGTCGACGTCGAGCTCGAGGACGGCGGCCTCACCAGCATCCGGGTGATCGACAACGGCGGGGGGATCCACCCGGAGGACCTGCCGCTGGCGATCACCCGCCACGGCACCTCCAAGGTCCGCGGGCCCGAGGATCTGATCGACATCCAGACCCTGGGCTTTCGCGGCGAGGCGCTGGCGAGCATGGCCGCCGTCGCCCACCTCTCGCTGCGCTCGCGGCAGCCCCAGGCGCCGGTCGGCGCCGAGATCCGGACGGTCCCGGGGGAGGTCCCGCGGCCCTCGCCGGTCGGCATGCCCCACGGCACTCAGGTCGAGATCCGCGGGCTCTTCTCGAACGTCCCCGCCCGCCGCAAGTTCATGCGCTCGGAGGCGACCGAGGTCGGCCACTGCTCGGAGACCCTGCTGCGGATCGGCCTCATCCACCCCGAGGTCCACCTCGTCCTCCGCCACGGCAAGCGCGAGCTGATCAACCTACCGGCCGGGACCCTGGACGAGCGGGTGACGCGGGTGCTCGAGCGGCGGGGGAGCGGGCCCTTCTTCGCGTTCTCCGGCGAGGAGGACCAGATCACGGTGAAGGGGTGGATCGCCGACCCGCGGACCCTGAGCCCGGGGCGCGGCGGCCTCTACATCGTCACCCGGCGGCGGGTGGTCAAGGAGCGCAACATCTCGCAGATCCTCGGGCAGGCGCTCGGCGAGGGGAGCACCGCGCTCGGCTGCCTGATCGTCGAGCCGCCGCCGGCGACCGTCGACGTCAACGTCCACCCCCAGAAGTCGGAGATCCGCTTCAGCGACCCCCAGCGGGTCTACGCGGCGCTCCGGCGGATCCTCGCGCGGGAGCTGCAGCGGGCGCCCTGGGCGGCGCCGCGGGAGGATGTCGGAGAGGACATGTCTCTTGGGGCGGGTGCGGTGCGCGGCGACGAGGGGGTGAGCGCGGCCGCCGACGGCGAGGCCGCGGGGCCCGAGGCGGCGATCGAGCGCTGGGCCGGCCGCCGGCCGGAGCCGGAGGGGCCCTCGCTCCGCGGCCGCGAGGAGGTCGGGGACGAGGGCGCGGGGCCGCGGGGCGGGCGCGGGCGCGGGCGGCCTCGCCGCGGCGGCGGCGGCGAGGCGGCGCGGATCCCCGCCTTTGGCCCGGGCCTGCGGGCGCCGGTCGGCTTCGTCGTCGACCGCGAGCCCGAGCGCGGGCCGAACGCGGCCGGGCGTCGGTGCAGATGTCCGCAGAGACAGGTGACGCGGAGCTAGTCGGGCTCCGCGAGCGGGCCGCGGTCGGGCGCGCGGGGGGCCTTGCGAGCGCCGCCCAGGGCCGGGCCGCGGGGCTCCGCGCGGGGCCGGCAGAACGCTCGACGAACGTCGCTTCGGAGGAGAGCGGCGCGAGCGGGGGCGGGTCGCGGGGCTACCGCCTCGGCACCCGCGCGCTCGACCAGGACTACGCGAGCCACAAGCGCGACGTCCGGGCGGCGGCCGCCGAGCTCCGCCAGAGCCGCGAGGTCGAGGTCGCGGCGCCGACGCCAGCGCCCGCGCGCCCGGCGATCGGCCCCCTCTTCGCCGGCGTGCCGATGCCGCCGCCGCCGATCGACGAGGACGAGGACGAGGAGGACGACGAGGTCGACGAGGCGCCGGCGATCGCCGCCCGCCCCGAGGCCGCCGGCGAGGAGGCGAGCGCCGCCCTCCCGCGCCTCCTCACCTGTCTCCCGGGACCGGTCGCCGTCTTCGCCGCGGGCGAGGAGCTCCTCGCGGTCGACCTCCGCAAGCTCCGCTCCCACCTGGTCCTCCGCCGGCTCCTGCGCGACCTCAAGGGCGAGCGCCACCTCGCGGTCCAGGGGCTCCTGACGCCGGTGGTCGTCCGCCGCCAGGCCGACGAGGTCCGCCTCTGCGCGGCCGCCCGCGAGGAGCTCCTCGGCCTCGGCGTCGACCTCGACGCCTTCGGCGAGGACGCGGTCGTGGTCCGCGGGGTGCCGGCCCAGCTCCGCTCCTGCCTCGACGACGCCGACGTCGCTGACCTCATCGATCGGGTGGTCCCCTGGCTCCGCCTCCGCCAGAGCGATCGCCGCCAGGCCGAGCCCCAGGCGCTCCTCTCGGCGATGGCCGCGACCGAGTCCCGCGACCCCGCGCCGCGCCTCGCCCGGCGCTGGATCGCCGAGCTCCTCGAGGGCGGGGAGCGCCTCGACGAGGTCCCGGGGGTCGCCCGCTGGAGCGCCGCGGCCCTCCTCGGCGGGCGGTGAGCGGATGACGGAGCGACCCCGGGTCCTCGCCCTCGTCGGCCCGACGGCGGCCGGCAAGTCGGCCCTCGGGCTCGAGCTCGCCGAGCGCCTCGGGCTGCCGATCTTGTGCCTCGACTCGGTGCAGGTCTACCGCGGCCTCGACATCGGCTCGGCGAAGCCCACCCCGGCCGATCGCGCCCGCGTCCGCCACGAGCTCCTCGACCTCGTCGATCCCGACGCGACCTTCAGCGCCGGCGACTACGCGCGGGCGGCGTGGTCGCTCCTCGGGCGCGGCGGCGGCCTCTTCGTCGGCGGCACCGGCTTCTACCTCCGGGCGACGGCCTTCACCGGGAGCGGCGGCGAGGGGGCGGGGGAGGGCGACGCCGCCGACGATCCCCGGCGCGTGAGCTTCATGGCGGAGTGGGAGGCGCGCGAGCGGGCGAGCGCCGGATCGATCCACGGCGAGCTGAGCCGCCGCGATCCCGAGACCGCGGCCGCCGTCCACCCGCGCAACCTGGTTCGCGCCCTCCGTGCGCTTTGGCTCTGCGAGCTCCACGGCCGGCCGGTATCCGAGGTTCGCCGCCGTGATCCGCCGCGCGCACGCGTCGACCTCGGGATGATCGTTCTCGACCCTGGCGTCGAGATCGTCGACCGGGCGATCGACCGGCGCTGTGAGGCGATGCTCGCCGCCGGCTGGCTTGACGAGGTGGAGATGCTCCGGCGACGTGGGTATGATGCGCGCCACAAAGCGATGCGAAGCCTCGGTTATTCCCAGCTCCTCGCGGTCGTCGAGGGGCGTCAGCGCCTCGTGGACGCGTCCGCCGAGATCAAGGCGGCGACCCGCGCCTACGCCCGGCGGCAGCGGACCTACTTCCGCCACCAGCTGCCGGCGGCCTGGCGCGTCGACCTCCGCGATCCTGCGGCGGCGCCCTGGGCCGCGATCGAGGCCTTCGCGCTTGGAGGCACCCCGTGAGCAGCGGCAAGGTACTCGACTTCGAGCGGCCGATCGTCGAGCTCGAGAGCAAGATCCAGGAGCTCAAGGTGCTCTCGGCGGCGTCGCCCGAGATGAGCCGCGAGATCTCGCGCCTCGAGCGGCAGGCCGCCGAGCTCCAGCGCGAGCGCTTCGCCGCCCTCACGCCGTGGGAGCAGCTCCTCCTCGCCAAGCACCCCGACCGCCCCTACACCCTCGACTACCTCGGCGAGATGTTCAGCGAGTTCGTCGAGCTCCGCGGTGATCGGGCCTTCGCCGACGACCCGGCGATCGTCGGCGGCCTCGCCCGCTTCGAGGGGCGCCCGGTCGTCGTCCTCGGCCACCAGAAGGGGCGCAACACCAAGGAGAACCTCTACCGCAACTTCGGGATGGCCCGCCCCGAGGGCTACCGCAAGGCCCAGCGCCTCTTCGCCCTCGCCGATCGCTTCGGCCTCCCGCTCCTCTGCCTGATCGACACCGCCGGTGCCTACCCGGGGATCGGCGCCGAGGAGCGCGGGCAGTCGGAGGCGATCGCCGCGTCGATCGAGGCGATGACCCGGCTGCGGGTGCCGACGATCTCGGTGGTGATCGGCGAGGGGGGCTCCGGCGGCGCCCTGGCGATCGGCGTCACCGATCGGATCTTGATGCTCGAGCACGCGGTCTACTCGGTGATCTCGCCGCGGGGCTGCGCGTCGATCCTCTGGAAGGACGCCGAGGCCGAGCAGACCGCGGCCGAGCAGCTGCGGATGACCGCCCACGACCTCTCGCAGCTCGGGATCTGCGACGAGATCATCCCCGAGGCGGTCGGCGGCGCCCACCGCGGCTTGACCGTCACGGCGGCGGCGATGCAGGAGACGATCCGCCGCCACCTCGCCGAGCTCGACGCCCTGGGCCCAGATGAGCGGATCGCGCAGCGGTACCAGAAGTACCGGCGGATCGGCCACCTGGAGGTCGCGCCCGGGGCGATCTAAGATCTTCGGTCGCCGTGTACGAGCCCCTCGTCCTCGCCGCCGCGCTCATCCTCGGGATGACGCTCCTCCGTCAGCTCCGGCGCCCCGGCGGCGCGCCCGTGCTCTACACGCTGATCATCGCCGCGCTCCTGGCGATGGCGATGGGCGGCCTCGGGCAGGGCGGGCGCGCCTGGGGGATCGCGGCGATCGCCCTCTGCAGCCTGACGGTGGTGATCCCGTGGTTCCTCGAGGGGGCGGCGAAGCGCCTCTTCGCCCGCGGTCACATGGCGCTCGCGGTCCGGGTCGCCGGCCTGCGGGCGATGCTGATGCCGGGGAGCGGCCTCGCCCGCCACCAGGAGATCCTCCGCGGCCTCGCGGTCCTGGCGACCGACGGCGTCGACGCGGCGCTCAACCACTTCCGGGGGCTCCTCCAGGAGACCGACGACCGCCAGGAGGAGGCGGTGATCCACGAGCAGATCGTGTCGATGCTCTTCTACGCCCAGCGCTGGCACGAGGGGATCGCCCACTTCGAGGGCCAGTTCCCCCTCGGCTTCGCGGCCCTGCGGCCCTCGCTCGCCCTCGGGCTGCTCCGGGCCTACGGCGAGGAGGGGCGCCTGGAGAGCGCGGCCGGCCTCCTGCGGGCGCTCGAGAGCGGGCCGCTGGCGGCCGATCCGGCGGCGGCCGACGTCCTTGGCCAGGCCCGCCTGACCTTCCTCGCCTACAGCGGCCTTGCGACCTACGTCGACCTGGCGATCGGCCACCACAAGCTCCTCGGGATGTCGCCGGCGAGCGGGGCCCTCTACCGCGGGATCGCCCTCGCGCGGGCGGGCGAGGCCGACGAGGCGATCACCGAGCTCGAGCGGGTGGCGAGCCTCGCCGGCCCCGACGACGACCGGATCGTCGCGGCCTCGCGGAGCACCCTGGCGCGGGCCCGCGACGCGGCGGTCGACCTCGCCCCCGAGCTCCGGCGCTACGGGGCCGCGGTCGGCGAGCGCCTCCGTTCCTTCCTCGACGCCGGCCGAAGGCCGCGGCGGCGGAGCACGCTGCTGGCGACCTACAGCCTCTCGCTGGCGATGATCGTCGGCTACGTCGCCCTCCTGGTCGGCGAGGGCGGCGGGATCGGCCTCCTCGGCCTCGGCGCCTTCACCGGCGAGCTCTGGCGGGCGGGCTCGTGGGGGCGCCTCTTCACCGCGCCCTTCATCCACGGCGATCTGATCTCGCTGGTCCTCGACCTCTACTCGATCTGGCTCGCGGGACATATCATCGAGCGCCTCCAGGGGAGCGCGCGGATGATCCTCATCGCGATCGGCGGCGCGGCCTTCGGCCTCTGGACCGCAGCCCTCGCCGGCCCCGCGCCGATGGCGGTGCTCGGCGGCGGCCCGGCGATGGCGGTGGCGGCGGTGGTCGGCGCCCTCTGGACCCTGGTGCCGCTGCGGACCCCGGCGATCACCGCCCGGGCGCGGCGCTCGCTGATGCTGACGCTCCTCCTCCTCCTCGGCGCCCAGCTCTTCGCCAGCCTGCCCTCGCTGGTCGGCCTCGAGGTGCCGGCGCTCTCGCTCGCCGGGGCCGCGCTGCTGGCGACGCTGCTGGCGACCTCGTTCCCGGGGGCCGGGGCGCCGCGCTGGCTCAGCCGCGGGCTCGCGCTCGCGGCGGCGATCCTCGTCGGCGTCGCCTCCTTCGGGGCCTTCCACGTCCACGGCGAGGACGTCGAGGGCTTCCTGGCCCACAGCCGCGAGCTCAGCCTCAACGTCGACGGGGTGATCCTCCAGGTGCCCCACGGGATCCGGCGGACCAGCGATGACGAGGAGTGGCCGATGGGGCTGCCGATCGCGGTCAAGCGCGGGCTCCTCGACGAGATCGCCCTCCACGGCGGCGCCCTCGTCCAGCTGGTGGTCGCGCGGCCGCCGGCCGGCGACACCTCGCCGGCGATCTTCTCGATCGAGCGGGGCCTCGTCCACGAGGTCACGGTGCTCCACGACGACGGCGCGCCGCCGGCGATCAAGGCGCGCCTCGACGAGGCCGGCGGGCGCTGGCGGACCTACGTGCTCTCGCGCAACGGCGAGGCGATCGCCCGGGTGATCGAGCGCGAGGTCGGCGACGCCCGCGTCCTCCTGATCGCCGCGCCGCCGGCGGCGCTCGACGACGCCGCTCGTCTCTACGCGGAGATCCTCGCGGACGCGCGGCCGGCGGAGGCGGGCGAGGGGGTCGCGAAGGGCGAGGCGGACGCGAAGGGCGAGGCGGAGGCCGGCCGCGATGGCGCGGTGAAGGGCGAGGGCGAGGCGGACGCGAAGGGCGCGGCGGAGGGCGGCCGCGAAGGCGCGGTGAAGGGCGAGGGCGAGGGCGAGGCGGACGCGAAGGCGAGCGGCGAGGGCGACGCGCAGGCTGGCCGCGTGGGCGAGGGCCGCGAGGCGGACGCGAAGGCGAGCGGCGAGGGCGACGCGGACGCCCCCGCGGACGCCCCCGCGGACCCCCCCACGCCCCCCTGAGGCGTCACCGAGCGGCCCCGCGGTCGCCCCGCCTTGCATTCGCCTCGCGCTCCGCGAATGATCCCGGCGAGGTGCAGGTCGACCACGAGCGGAGCCCGGTCACCGCCCTCCTCGGGCCGACCAACACCGGCAAGACCCACCGCGCGGTCGAGCGGATGCTCGAGCACCGCAGCGGGATGATCGGCCTGCCGCTCCGCCTCCTCGCCCGCGAGATCTACGACCGCGTCAGCGCCCGGGTCGGCGAGGCGGCGGTCGCCTTGATCACCGGCGAGGAGAAGCGGGTGCCGGCGCGGCCGCGCTACTGGGTGTGCACGGTCGAGTCGATGCCGGTGGGCCGCGGGGTCGACTTCCTCGCGGTCGACGAGATCCAGCTCGCGGCCCACCGCCAGCGCGGCCACGTCTTCACCGATCGCCTCCTCCACGCGCGCGGCCGGGTCGAGACCTGGTTCCTCGGCGCCTGGACGATCGCCCCGCTCCTCCGCGAGCTCCTGCCGGGGGCGCGGATCGAGACCCACCCCCGCTACTCCGACCTCAGCCACGCCGGCGTCGCCTCGCTGACCTCGCTGCCGCCGCGCTCGGCGGTCGTCGCCTTCTCGGCCGAGAAGGTCTACGAGCTGGCGGAGCGGCTGCGGCGGCGGCGGGGCGGGGCCGCGGTGGTCCTCGGCGCGCTCTCGCCGAGGACCCGCAACGCCCAGGTGGCGATGTACCAGGCCGGCGAGGTCCACTACCTGGTCGCCACCGACGCGATCGGCATGGGCCTCAACATGGACGTCGATCACGTCGCCTTCGCGGCGCTCGACAAGTTCGACGGCCGCGAGGCGCGGGCGCTGGGGGCCGACGAGCTCGCGCAGATCGCCGGGCGAGCGGGGCGCTTCCAGCGGGCGGGGAGCTTCGGCACCCTGCAGGAGGTCGGCCCCCTGCCGCCGCCGGTCGCCCAGGCGATCGAGGGCCACGCGTTCCCGCCGCTCCAGCACCTGGTGTGGCGGAGCTCCGACCTCGACTTCTCGAGCCCGGCGGCGCTCCTCGCCGCCCTCCGCCGCCCCTCGCCGCGGCCCGAGCTCCGGCGGATCGAGCGGGCCGACGACTTCGACGCGCTCCTCCAGCTCGCCCAGAGCCCCGAGATCTGCCGGCGGGCGAGCGCCCCCGAGACCGTCGAGCTCCTCTGGGAGGTCTGCCGGATCCCCGACTTTCGCAAGCTCCTGGTCGACTCGCACGTCCGCCTCCTCGCCCGGATCTTCGAGCAGCTGAGCGGCCCGCGCGGGCAGATCGACGAGGGCTGGATGGCCCGCCGGATCGCCCGCCTCGACGATGTCGACGGCGACATCGACACCCTGATGGGGCGCCTCGCGTTCATCCGCACCTGGACCTACATCGCCCATCAGAGCGCCTGGGTCGACGATCCGCGCCACTGGCAGGAGCGGACGATGGCGATCGAGGGCGAGCTCTCGGACGCGCTCCACCACCAGCTCACCCAGCGCTTCGTCGCCCGCCGCGATCGGAGCTGGAGCGGCCCCCGCGAGCCCGAGGGGCGGGCCGACGAGGCCAACCCCTTCCGCCGCCTCCTCGGGCTGGATCTGCCCCATCGGCCAGGTAGCGTCGAGGGCGAGGGCGAGGGGGAGGAGGGGGAGGGCGCCTGGGCCGATCGCCTCTGCGCGGCCGAGCACGGGGCGATCCGCCTCGAGGGCGGCGCGCTCACCTTCGAGGGGCGGGCCCTCGCTCGCCTCGGCCGGGGCCCTGATCTCCTCCACCCAGAGCTCCTCCTGACCCTCGACGAGGGGATCCGGGGGGGCGCGCGCGCCCAGATCCACCGCCGCCTCCTCGCCTGGATCCGCGACGCGGTGGCCGGGCTCCTGGGGCCCCTCGCCGAGGTCGACCCGCGGGCGACGCCGGCGCTCCGCGGCCTCGCCTACCAGCTCGTCCAGGGCCTCGGGACGATCCCGCGGCGGCCGGCCGAGGCCCAGGTCGGCGGCCTCAGCCCGGCCGATCGGCGCCTCCTCGAGGGCTGGGGCGTGCGGATCGGCGCCGAGACGATCTATCTCCGGCGCGCGCTCCGGGGCCCGGCGCTCGCCTGGCGGGCGGCCCTGGTCGCCGCCCACCTCGGGGCCGCCGCGCCGCCGCCTCCGCGCCCCGGGGCGGTCTCGCTGACGGTCGATCCGGCGCTCGATCGGCGGGCCTACCTCTGGATCGGCTACCGCGTCGCCGGGCCGCGGGCGCTGCGGGTCGACGTCCTCGAGGAGCGCCTCGCGGAGCTCCTGGGGCTGGCCGCCCGCGGGCCCTTCGCGGCGCCGCAGGGGCTCGCGTCGCGCCTCGGGGTCGCGGCCGCCGAGCTCCCGGAGGTCCTCGCCGGGCTCGGCTTCGACGCGGTCGAGGACGGCCGCTACCTCGCGCGCCCGCGGGGACGCGGCCGTCCGCGGGGCGCTCGGGGCTGCGCCCGATCGCGTCCAGGCGGCGCGTCGGCGCGCGGAAAATGCCCCTAGTGGCCGCGGCGCCGATCGTCCTACCATGCCAAGACCAGGCGATCGGCCGCGTACCCGGTCCGCCGCTGGGGTCACGATGACGGTTGCGCCCTCTCAAGTGATTTCACTCCGCCTCGCGCTCGCGGGCTTCGCCGAGAGCTGGAGCCACTGCGGCGCGGTCGCCGACTATGTCGCCCGCTACGCGGCCTCGGATCGCTTCGATCCCGAGGGGCTCACGACCCGGCTCTCGAGCTTCCTCAACGAGGTCCTCGAGCTGATCTACGCCAACCACGGGGCCGACCGGGGCGGGGCGAAGGAGGGGCCGCCGGTGCTGGCGATCGACGTCACCCGCGAGGAGAGCGCGCTCCACGTCGCCTGCGCCCTGCCGGCCGACGACGCGGTCGCCAGCGCCTTCGAGCGGGCGCTCGCCGGCCTCGACGATCCCGACCTCCGCAGCCGCTACCGCGACGGCTTCGACGCCGGCCTCGACGAGGCGCGGGTCGAGGCGCCCTTCCTCGAGATGGCCGGGGTCCACGGGATCGCGCCTGTCCTCAACCGCAGCGGCGATCACGTCGTCGTTCGCCTCACCATCCCCGCGGAGTGAAGTCGTCGATGGCCGTCCCCTCGCCCTACACGATCCGCTTCATCGAGAACGACCAGGAGGTCGTCCTCGCCGGCGCCGTCCGTCCGCCGAACGCGGCGGCGCTCGCCGACGTCCGCGCGGTCCTCGAGGGGGCGGCGGACTCGGTCTCCGGGATCTTGTTCGTCAACCTCAAGCGCCTCCGCTACCTCAACCACGCCGGCTTCTGCGAGCTCGCGCGCTTCGTCCGCGAGAGCGCCCGCAAGCGGCCGGAGCTCCGGATCAAGATCGTGATCTCGAGCGTGGTCCCGTGGGCGCCGCAGCGCTTCGCGATCCTCCCCGAGCTCTACTCGAACGTCGTCGTCGAGCACTACGACCGCGCCTTCTACCCGGGGCAGGGGGTGATCGAGAACGACGCGCTGATCCCGGTGCTGCGGACCCAGACCAACATCATCTGGCACCACGAGCGCGAGCTCCTGGTCGAGCACGGCCTCAAGGAGGGGATGAAGGTCGCCGACATCTGCTGCGGGATCGGCGACTTCGCGGTGCTGATGCGCAAGGAGTTCAAGCCCTCGCGGATCGTCGCGGTCGACCACTCGCGCCCCTTCCTGCAGTATGCGACCCAGGTCGCCCGCGAGTTCGGGATCGGCGACATCGAGTACCAGTTCGGCGACGCGACCAACCTCTTCCTCGAAGACGACGAGTTCGACTTCGTCACCTCGCGGCTCTCGCTCCAGGTCTTCGATCAGCCGGAGAAGATCCTCCGGGAGCTGATGCGGATCTGCAAGCCGGGCGGCCGAGTCTACCTGACCAACGAGATGATGTCGCACAACTACGGCTACCCGCGCCACGAGACCGTGAGCTGGGCCTACCGGCAGATCAACGACATGTGCGCGGAGCTGGGGATGGACCTCTCCTTCGGGCCGAAGATGTTCTCGCTCCTCACCGACCTCGGCTTTGAGGACATCAAGGTCGAGACCATCGACATCACCAACCGCAACACCGCGGTCGAGGACTTCGCCCGGGTGATCGAGAGCTGGGAGGGCTACGTCACCGGCGAGCTCTCGACCGCGACCCACCAGCCCAAGGAGATGGTCGAGCGGTTGCGCTCGGGCCTCCGGGATCACGTCTACACGATCACCTCGCGCCGGGGCTTCGCGACCTGGCCGCTCTACGTCGCCTCCGGGCGCAAGCCGCGGGCCTCCGGGCGGGGCGCCGCGCGAAAGGCGGCCTCCGGCTAGGGGGCGAGGGGCAGAGGATGGCCCGCTCTTCATTTCGCACGAAGCTCGTCCTGGTCGCCGGCGTCTCGGTGGCCGCCGGCCTCCTCCTCAGCGGCGGCGCGGCCTACGTCGGGATCCAGCGCCTCGGCGCCGACGCGGCCGAGGAGACCCAGCGGGGCCTCCGCTACGCCTCGACCGAGTACCTCGACAAGCACATCGACAACGTCGCTCAGCACCTGAGCATCGAGCTCGATCGCGCCGAGGCGGAGCTCGCGACCTTCGCGGCGATCCAGCAGCAGATCATCGATCACCAGGAGGAGCTGCAGCCGGTCCTCGACGCCGCCGCCAAGGCGCCGATGCTCAAGGACAACCTGGTCTTCGACCCCAAGGGGCAGTGGTCGCAGACCGGCGACGCCGAGCCGACGACGGTCACGGCCTGGGGCTACCTCCACGAGCCCCCCGAGGCCGAGGGCGAGGCCCGGGCGATCCGCGAGGACGTCGCTCAGGCGATCGACGACACCGCGCTCATGGATCTGCTGATGCCGGCGATCGGCCGACACGGCTCGCGCAAGCTCCAGATCTACTACGTCGGCCCCAAGGAGCGCGCCTTCGCCCGCTTCTTCCCGGCGGTGCCGCTCGCGCAGACCCTCGACGAGAAGGACCCCGGCCACAACGGAGAGGTCTTCTGGGACCACTTCTTCCCCAGTCTGGTCGAGGGGTGGACGAGCTGGGTCGGCCACAAGGAGCGCTTCGAGGACCTCGCGCGCCAGATCACCTTCCTCTCGCCCTACGACGACGCGGCCGGCGGTGGACCGATCATCACCCTCTTCCAGCCGCTCTGGTCGGCCGATCGTACCCGCTTCGCCGGCGCCCTCGGCTTCGACCTCACCCTCACCGGGATCATCGACTACGTCGAGGAGGTCAAGCTCTTCGAGAGCGGCTTCGCCTTCCTCGCTCAGGACAACGGCAACGTCTTCGCGATCAGCGAGCGCGGCAGCCGGACCCTCGGGCTCAGCACGACCTCCTCGGAGGGGGGCGGCGTCAGCCGCTACGATCAGTTCCTGGGGAAGAGCTCCGAGGCGGCGATCCGCGACCTCAAGCTGCCGGAGGGCGAGGCCGCCGAGAGCCGGGAGATCGTCCTCGGCGGGCACAACTACGTCCTCGAGCTCAAGCGCCTCGCCCCCTTCAATGTCTGGGGTGGGACCGACGAGATCACCGAGGCCCGCTGGGTGGTCGGCTTCGTGGTCCCCGAGGAGGAGATCTACGCCGCCCTCGCGGCCGCCCAGACCGCGGTCAACCAGAGCTCGCGCGAGGTCCTCGTCTACCAGGTGGCGATCACCCTGGTCACCCTGGCGGCGCTGATGCTCTGGCTCATCATCGTCTCGCGGCGCCTGACCTCGAGCCTGGTCGCGCTCTCGAAGGGCGCCGGCGAGATCGCCCAGAAGAACTACGACGTCACCGTCCCGGTCGAGACCGAGGACGAGATCGGCGCGCTCGGCCAGGTCTTCAACCAGATGGTCGGCGAGATCCGCGAGCACACCGAGAACCTCGAGGGCCTGGTCAAGCAGCGGACCTCGCAGCTCGAGGACGCGAACGCCGAGATCCTCGCGCTCAACGAGCGCCTCAAGGAGGAGAACCTGCGGATGGGCGCCGAGCTCGACGTCGCCCGCCGCCTCCAGATGATGGTGCTGCCGGCGACCTCGGAGCTCGAGGCGGTCCGCGAGCTCGACATCGCCGGCTTCATGCGGCCGGCGGACGAGGTCGGCGGCGACTACTACGACGTCCTCCAGGGCTCGCGCGCGCTCAAGCTCGGGATCGGCGACGTCACCGGCCACGGCCTCGAGAGCGGGGTGCTCATGCTGATGGTCCAGACCGCGGTCCGGACCCTCCTGGCGAGCGACGAGCTCGATCCCCGCCGCTTCCTGGCGATCATCAACCGGGTGATCTGCGACAACATCGCCCGCACCAGCATCGACCGGACGCTGACGCTCTCGCTCCTCGACTACAAGGACGGCGTCCTCACCCTCGCCGGTCAGCACGAGGAGGTCGTGGTCGTCCGCGCGGGCGGCGAGGTCGAGCGGATCGACACGATGGACCTCGGCCTGCCGATCGGCATCGAGCGCGAGATCAGCGACTTCATCGACCTCAAGGAGATCCGCCTGGCGGTCGGCGACGTCGTCGTCCTCTACACCGACGGGATCACCGAGGCGGAGAACGACGCCGGCGAGCACTACGAGATCGACCGGCTCTGCGGCGCGGTCCAGCGGGCCCGCGGCCTCGGGGCCGACGAGATCCGCGACGCCCTCGTCGCCGACGTGATGGCCCACATCGGCCGCCACAAGATCCTCGACGACATCACCACGGTGATCCTCAAGCGGGTCGCCTAGCACCACCTCCGGAGAGCGGCATGGACGAACGAATCGGCGATTTCCCGGACCTCACGGCGCTCGACGCCGAGGTGGCGATCGAGCTCTATCCGGAGACCTTCCCGGTCCGTTGGGATCTCTGCGGCGCGACCGCGGACTTCTTCGCGACCTACTTCTCGCGGCTCCCGCGCTGCGGGGGCGACGACGACGACATCCTCCGGGCCGAGGTCGAGAACGCGATCTCCTACGTCCTCAACGAGGCGGTCGAGAACGCGGTGAAGTTCCAGCGGGGCGGGACCATCACCGTCCGCGTCGGCGTCCATGAGGGCGCGCTGGTCTTCGTCGTCGGCAACTGGATCGCCCGGGCGACGGCCGACGCGCTGAGGCCGCGCCTGCGGGAGCTGATCGAGGGGGACGCGCAGGAGATGCTCCTGCGCCGGGTCGAGGAGAACGCAGCCAACCCCGCGGCCGGCGTCTCGGGGCTCGGTTTCCTCACAATGATCACGGATTATGAGGCCCAGCTCGGCTGGCGGATCTCCGCCCCCGAAGAGCAAGCTGAGCGCGTCTTCTTCCGCACGATGGCACGTCTGCCGATCCACAGGACCTAAGCCATGGAAGTCAGCGACTCCAGCTACCGGGTCTGGTACGACCCCACGAATTCGACCGTCTACTTCGAAGGCTCGCTGCGCCTCGGGACGGCCGACTACGAGCCGATCACGCGCCTCCTCCACGACGTCCTGGCCGGGAATCCGCCGCACCTCACGCTCCACATGCTGGAGCTCGTCTTCCTCAATTCGTCGGGGATCAACACGCTCTACAAGTTCGCGATCGCCCTCCGCAAGCAGGGCAAGACCGCGGTGTCGGTCCGCGGCGCGGCGTCGATCCCCTGGCAGACCAAGTCGCTCGCCAACCTCAAGAAGTTCCTGCCGACGATCGAGATCGACGTGCAGTAGGCCTCAGCGGGCGGCCGCGAGCTGCCCGCGCATGAGCAGGTAGTAGGCGACGCCCGAGGCGGCGACGCCCGAGAACCACGCGCCGCTGGCGAGGAAGGCGAGGCTCGGGACCACGTAGCCGAGGCCGACGACCGCGAGGCCGACGACCATCGCCGCGATCGCCCGGAGGTTGAAGCCGCCCTGGTAGCGGTAGGGGCCGTCCGACTTGTAGAGGCCGGCGAGGTCGAGCTCGGTGCGCCGGAGGATCCAGTAGTCGGCGATCAGCACCCCGCCGACCGCCCCGAGGAGGCCGGAGTAGGAGACCAGGAAGTCGATGTAGACCCCGAGGAGGAGCCAGGGGCAGAGGAGGACGCCGAGGAGGGCGGCCGCCATCCCGCCGCCGCGGAAGGAGAGGAGGCGCGGGAAGGCGTTGGCGAAGGAGTTCGCCGGGCCGACGATGTTGGCGGCGATGTTGGTCGAGAGGGTGGCGACCGCGAGGGTGAGCATCGCCAGGAAGGCGAGGGCGATCGAGTCGCTCTCGCCGGCGATCTTGACGACCAGCGCGACCGGATCCCAGATCGCCTCGCCGTAGAGGATCTTGGTCGCCGCGGTGACGACCACGCCGATGAAGGAGAAGAGCACCATCGTCGGCGGGAGCCCGAGGAACTGGCCGAGCACCTGCTCGCGCTGGCTGCGGCCGTAGCGGGTGAAGTCGGGGATGTTGAGCGACAAGGTCGCCCAGAAGCCGACCATCGCCGTCAGCCCTGGGAGGAAGACCGACACCACCCACTCGAAGCCGCCCGGGCCCTCCTGGGCCTCGAGGAGCTCGCTCGATCGGGCGAGGATCGAGAGGAGGCCGCCGCCGCGATCGACCGCCCAGTAGAGGAGGGCGACGCCGACGAGGAGGAGGAAGGGCGCCGCCGCCTTCTCCATCCACTTGATCGACTCGGTCCCGCGCCAGACGAAGTAGACGTTGATCAGCCAGAAGGCGATGAACGAGATCCACGAGGGGAGGGTCATCCCGATGATCTCGACGCCGCCGCCGAGCGCGAGCCAGCCGGGCCAGAGGAGGGCGACCATCGCCGAGATCGCCTCGCCGCCGATGTAGGTCTGGATCCCGAACCAACCGCAGGCGACGAGCGCACGCGCGAGGCTCGGGATGTGGGCGCCGGCGGTCCCGAAGGCGGCGCGGGCGAAGACCGGGAAGGGGATCCCGTAGCGGGTGCCGGCGTGGCCGTTGAGGATCATCGGCAGGAGCACGAGGAGGTTGCCGAGGAGCACCGCGAGCATCGCCTGCCACCAGCTCATGCCGCTGCGGATCAGGTCGCCGGCGAGCATGTAGGTCGGGATGCAGACGCTCATGCCGACCCAGAGCGCGGCCAGGTCCCAGCGGCCCCAGGTGCGCTCGGAGAGCCGGGTCGGATCGAGGCTCGGGTTGTGGAGCGCGGGATCGCGGGGCGGCTCGGGGAGCTCGACGAGGTCGGTGGATGTCTGGCGGTCAGCGGACATGGCGGCTCAGCCGCCAATGTTCGATCGTCCGGCGCGATTTCGTCAACGAAACTCGGCGCTTGCCGGCTTCCAGGCTTTCGATGCAGTGTTGAAGGGAGCGCGATCGCTGCGTTCGTGAAGGGAACCGGACGATGGACACGGCCGACTTTCGAGAGCGCCTGGCAGGGTTGATGGAGCGCAAGAGCCACTGGGCCTGGCCGGACTTCACCGCCGGCCGGGTCGCCCGCGAGCTCCTGCACGTCCACTTCGAGCAGGAGTACGCGACCTACGTCCGCGACTTCGCGGTCCTCCTCGGACGCACCTACGTCCAGTGCCCGATCGCCGCGATCCGGGCCGAGCTCGCCGAGAACCTCTACGAGGAGGAGACCGGCAAGCTCTCGCTCGGCAAGCCGCATGCCGAGCTCTTCCTCCGCTACCCCGCCGGGCTCGGCATGGACATCGGCCGCTTCGAGCGGATCACGATGCTCCCAGAGTCCGCCCGCTTCCGGGCCTACGTCGACGAGGCGACCCTCGAGGCCGGCTGGGAGGGCGCCCTGGTGGCGACGACGATCTTCCTCGAGGGCAACCAGTACGAGCGCGGGGTGATCGACGCGTCGGCGCCGCGGCGACCCGAGGTGCCGCTGGCGGAGCACCCGCTGGTCAGGCACTACGGCCTGCCGATCGCCGCGCTCGAGCTGACGCGGGCCCATCGGATGGTCGAGGAGAGCCACCGCGAGGCCGCCTGGCGGATGGTCGACGCGATCGGCGGGGACGCCTACGAGTCGGTGCTCGCGGTGGTCGAGGAGCTCCTCGCGCGCTGGCACGAGTACCGCGACGCGGTCGCCCGCGCCTGCGGCCTCAGCCAGCCCGCGGCGTCCTAGGAGAGCTCCTGGCCGCCGCGCCGGATCAGGCGACCGAGGAGCTCGTCGCCGCGGCGGGTGATCACCGAGCCGCGCGCGGTCTCCAGCGCCTCGATGACGAAGGCGCGATCGAAGCGGCGGCGGAGCTCGGCCGCGTCGGTGGTGAAGGGCGGGCCGCCGGGGCGCCCGTGGGCGTAGAAGAGGCCGACCAGGGCGCCGCCGGGGCGGAGCGCGGCCGCGACCGCGTCGACGAAGTCGTCGCGCCGCGCCGGATCGATCGCGCAGAAGCAGGTGTGCTCGACCACCAGATCGTAGGCCGGCGGCTGGCCGCGGAGGTCGAAGAGATCGGCGACCTTGAAGGTGATCGGCGGCCCCGCGTGGTGGGCCTCGGCCTCGCGGATCGCGGTCGCCGAGATGTCGATCGCCGTGACCTCCGCGCCGGCCTCGGCGAGCATCCGGGCCTCGTTGCCGCGGCCGCAGCCGATCACCAGCGCCCGCAGGCCCCGCGGGGAGCGGACCGCGAAGTGGCGGGCGAGCGGCGGCGCCGGCCGCCCGAGCTCCCAGCCGGTGAAGCCGCGCTGGTAGAGCGACTCCCAGAACCCGGGGTCGCCGGGGCTCGGGGGCTCGCCGCCGACCTGCCGCGGATCGCCGTCCAGGCGGCGGAGCTCGCCGGCGATCGCCCGGGCGATCGCCTGGAGGCCGGGGACGTGGGGATCGAGGTCGGGCTCGCGGATCGCCAGGCGGCCCGGGGCGATCGTCTGGCGGGCGGCCGGGGTCACCCGCAGCACCTGGTCGACGTCGTCGTAGGAGAGCGCGCGGAGGGGGGCGCCGAGCTCGTCGGCGAGGAGCTCGAAGAGCGGCCTGGCGGCGGCGATCACCGCCTCGGCGGCGCTCCCCTCGAGGTCGCGGGCGGTCGCGCCCTGGACGTCGACGCTGAGGACGCGGACGTGGCCGGCGTGCGCCCGGACCTTGAACGCGCGGATCTCCATCACCTTGACGATCGGCCCTCGGGCGCCGCGCCGCAAGCTCTGGCCGCCGCCCCCGCGTTTGCCGACGCTTCGCGGGCGCGCGGCGATCGGCCATCGTCGACGATGATGGTCGATCCAAGCCTGGCTCCCCCCGCAGAGGTCGTCGACGAGGTGCTCGGCGAGGGCGCGGCCGCCGAGCCGGGGGTCCGCGTCGTCCTCCACTACGCGACCACGCTGGCGGGCTCGGCCGACGAGATCGACGGCTCGCGCGGGCGCGGGCGGCCGCTGCGGGCGATCCTCGGCCGCGGCGAGCTGGTCCGCGGCCTCGAGGCCGGCCTCGTCGGCATGCGGGTCGGCGGGCGGCGGCGGGTGATCGTCCCGCCGCAGCACGGCTACGGGCCCAAGGGGCTCGGCGAGGTGATCCCGCCGCTCACCGACGTGATCTTCGACGTCGAGCTCCTGGCGGTTGAGACAGGTCCCTGGGGACAGGCCTAGGCGCGCCTCAGGAGGCCGCCTCGTCGGCGCGTTGGACCCGCGCCAGGACCCCGCGGATCGCCGCGGCGATCGCCTCCGGGACCTCCTCCTGGAGGAAGTGCCCGGCCTGCGTGTGGGTGACCTCCGCCTGCGGGAGCGCGCGCTCGAGGCGACGGAGGAGGCGGCCGAGGATCGGATCGCGCTCGCCCCAGACCAGCGCGGTCGGTCCGCGGAAGTCCTCGGCGAAGGCCTGGCAGCGGCCGAGGGGCTCGACCGAGGGGTGGTAGAGGCTGTCGGGGACCATCCGCGCGAGGCCCAGCGGGCCCGCCCGATCGGCGCGCGCTTTGAGCGGGAAGCGGTAGGCCCGGGCGACGTCGCCGCGGATCGAGCGGCGGTCCCCCTGGGCGAGGGCGAGGGCGTTCTGCGGGAAGCCGAGGGCGCGGAAGGCGACGTCGGAGACCCAGGGGAGCTGCGAGAAGCGGTGGAAGGGGGTCGGCCGGAAGCCGGGGTGCGGCGGGCCGATCACCGTGTTCATGAGGACCAGGCCGGCGCAGCGATCGGGGCGATCGGCGAGGGCTCGGAGGCCGATCGGTCCGCCCCAGTCCTGGCCGACGAAGACCACGCGGTCGAGCGCGAGGGCGTCGAAGAGCGCGCCGATGAGCGCGCCGTGGCGATCGAGGGTGTGCCAGGTCGGGTCGCCGGGCTTGTCCGAGAGGCCGAGGCCGACGAGGTCGGGGAGGACGACGTGGCAGCCGGGATCCATCCGCTCGGCGACCTTGCGGTAGAGGAAGCCCCAGGTCGGGTTGCCGTGGAGCATGACGACGCTCGGGCGCGCGCTCGGCTCGCCGAGCTCCATCACGTGGATCGCGTGGGCGCCGAGCGGGATCAGCGATCGGCGGATCTGCGGGGGCAGGAGGGCCCGGAGCCACTCGGGGATCGGCGGGGCGGGGCGGCGCTGCATCGCCAGGAATCTACCACGGGGCGGGGGCGGGCCGCGGACGGCGTTTCTTCCGGGGAATGCGCGCTTTGCGGCGGCGTCCCCGGCGGGCCTGGCGAGATGTCCCCGGGGACATCTTTGGCGGACGCGATCGCGGGGCTAGCGGGCGGCCTCGTTGATCGCGTCGACGCGCGCGCGGGCGGCTTCGAAGGTGGGGAGGGGGGCGCCGTCGCCGGTCGGCGGCGACGTGCCGTCGACGTGGAAGGGGTGACGGAGGAGGCCGCCCTGGACCGCGAAGGTGACCTGGCCGCGCTCGGGATCGTCGACGACGAGCGCGCGCGCGTCCCCCTCGCCGTCGAGCCGGCAGGGCACCGGCATCGGGCCGACGACGTGCTTGGTGCAGCGGGGGCCGTCGACGAGGTAGGTCTCGTAGTCGCAGGCGGCCATCCGCGCGCCGCGGACCAGGCCGCCGCGGCCGGCGAAGAGGCGCGCGCCGTCGAAGGCGATCGCGTGGTAGTTGGTGACCTCGCCGCCGTCCGGGAGGGCCTCGGCGATCCCGATCTTGCAGGGGGCGACGACCTCGAGGCGGGCGCGGTAGGTCTCGTGGCCGTCGTAGACGACGATCGCGTCGTCGCGGAGATCGAGCGCGAGCGCGTGGCGCTCGACGCCGCCGCGGAGCCACGTGCCCTCGATCACCCAGATCCCGCGGAGCGCCTCGCGGACCGCGTCGCGGGTCTCCTGGTCGAAGGGGCGGACGACCCAGGCGTCGAGATCGAGCGCGGTCGCCTCGGGCGGCGGGGCGGTGACCGGGTCTGCGAGGGGGCTCGCGGGCGCGGGCGCTTTGGCGGCGGGCGCCGGTGTTGGTGTCGGCGTCTTCGCGGCGGTCGAGGCGTCGTTCGTGCAGCCGCCGAGGAGGGCGATCAGGGCCGCGGAGGCGAGGTGGCGGGGGAGCACGGGGCGAGGGTAGCAGGGGAGGGGCGGCGCGGCTCGCTCGGGCGCCGCTCGAGCGCGCGCGCTCCGGCCCTCCCCCGCGGGCGCATCCGGATGTCCGATGGGACATGGAGGCCCTCGGCGCTCAGCCGCCGAAGCGCCCGAGCACCAGCGCCGCCGCGCCGCCGCGGATCGCCGCCCCCAGGCGCTCGCGCTCCGCCGGCGCGAGGCGGGCGAGGGCGGCGGCCTCGAGCCGCTCGAGGTGCTCGCGGAGGTCGTCGATCACCAGCGCCTCGATCTCGATCATCGCCTCGAGATCGCCGGGCGCCGGGCGGCCGACCTTGGAGATCGCGCTCTCGAGGCGCTGCTCGCTCAGGAGGGCGTCGACGGTCCACTCGAGGAGCGCGAGGGGGCCGGCGCCGATCGGCGGGCTCGCCCAGGCGCTCGCGCCGTGGAAGCGGCGGTCCTCGGCGAAGGCGGCGATCTTGCGCTTGAGGAGGGGCCGGCTCCGGGCCGCGCCCTCGCCGAGGGTGATCGCCGGCAGCGGCCGGATCACCACGCCCTCGGCCGCGTTGGGGCGGGCGAGCGGCGGCAGGCCGAGGCGCGCCGGGATCGTCGAGTCGAAGCCGAGCGGGAAGTCGAGCGCCTCGCGGAGGCTGCCGACGTGGAGCGGCTCGGCGACGAAGAAGCCCTGGCCCCGCGCGCGGGCGATCGCCTCGTCGAAGTCGAGGAAGCGGCGCTCGCCGACGACCGCGACGGCGACGTCGAAGACGCAGAATTCGACGCCCGGCGCGTAGTAGACCCCGGTTTGGACCGGCTGGGCGCCGGCCACCGGGGCGACGTCGGGGTGGGGGTAGGCGCCGCCGAAGAGCTCGCCGTAGACGAAGGTGCGGACGATCGCCGGATCGCCGGCGCGGAGCTCGTCGTGGAGCGCGAGCGCGGACGCGGCGTGGCGGAGGCGGACCTCCTGGAAGTTGAAGAAGGCGTCGCCCTCGCCGAGGAGCGCCTTGCGCTTGGCCGCCTGCACGCCGTCTTCGTCGACCACCAGGCAGAAGTTGGCGCCGTGGATCTTCTCGGTCACCGCCCAGCGTAGGCGGTCGAGGCGGCGGAGCGCCGCGGGATCGCCGATCCAGGCGTCGGTCCCCTCGGGGATCCGGTCGTAGGGGATGTGCTCGCTGGCCATCGTGACCTCAAGCGCGGGAGGGTGCGGGCCATCGCGTCGCGCGGTCAAGGTGCGCCGGCGCGCCGCCGCAGAGGCGCGCGAGAGGCCGCGGAGGGGCCGAATTCGGGGGGAGCGCGGAGTCGAGCGTCGCCCCGGTCGCGGGGTCCGGGCGTCGATCGTCGTCGCCTAGCCGCGCTCGGCGGCGAGGCGCTCGCGGACCTCGCGACGGACCGCGCGCTCGACCGCGTGGTCGTAGGAGAGCCCGTGGTAGAGGAAGGTCTCGGCGACCCTCGCCTTGACCAGGCGGCCGCCGACGACGCTGTAGGCGCGGGTGCTGGCCCGCAGGGCGCCGGCGAGGAGGACGTCGCCCCAGTGGCGCCGGCCCTCGATCACCGCCCAAAGGAGCGAGCCGGCGATCTCGTTGAGCGCGTCCCAATCGTCGTCGCGCCCGCGCGTCACCGCGGCCCCGCGGGCGTCGACGGTGAGCGTGTAGGCGTCGACGTCGGCCGGGAACACGACCTCGACCGCGAAGCGGAGCGGCCCCGCGGCGGCCATCGACGGGTACGCGCGGGCGAGCCCGTCGGCGAGGGGGCCGCGGATCCAGGCGTCGACGCGCTCGCGCATGCGCGAGGGGTCCTCGGCGAAGGGGTTGGGATCGCGGAGCGCCGGGATCGCGGTCGGCCTGTAGACGCGGGGGTCGGGCGCGCCGGTCGGGGTGACCAGCGCGCGCGCCCCCTCGGGGAGGAGCTCGACCTCGCCGCCGCGGACCCGGTAGCGCCCGCCGATCACCTGCGGCAGCGCGCGGGTGTCAGGCGCGGCGGCCTCGAGATCGCGGAGGAAGCGGCGCTCGCCGAGCGGGTGGACGAAGCGGTCCATCCAGCGGAAGGGGTCGACGTGGGCGGTGCCGGCGGAGGCCGGGACGATCGCGCGGGCGCCGGTGGCGACGACCTCGTCCAGGAGGGCGGCGTAGGCCGCGTAGGGGAACGAGGTCTGGCGCCCGAGCGGGGCCGCGATCTCGAGGAGCGGCTGCCAGCGCGCGAGGGCCAGCGCGAGCGCGTCCGCGCCGAGCTCCGCGAGGCAGCGGGCGACGACGTCGCGGACGGCGGCCGCGGAGCCGAGGACGCTGTCGATCTGGTTCCAGACGACGCCGTCGTCGGTGGCGACCATCAGGCCCCACTCGTCGGGATCGATCGACGGGGTGGTGATCAGCGTGACCCCGTCGAGGGTGATCCGCTCGCCCTGGCCGACCCGGTGGATCGTCTCAAAGCCGAGCTCGTGGGCGGCCCAGGCGACGAGCGGGTCGGGGGTGACGAGGACCGACGCGGGGTCGAGGCGGGCGAGGCGGTGGAGGCTGGGGACGTCGAAGTGATCGGGGTGGCGGTGCGAGACCAGGATGAAGTCAGGGCGCAGCGCCTCGGCGTGGACCTCGCGATCGGGGACGACCTCGAAGACGCCGCCGTGGTGGGTCGCTTCGAGGAGCGGGTCGCAGAGGAGGCGGAGGCCCGCGGCCTCGACCAGCCACATCGCGTGTCCGAGGCAGGACCAGTCCATCCGGCGGAGTATAGGCGGCCGCGTGTTGCCAGGGGGGCGCTCGCGGGGCGATACTCCGGTGCGTGAGTCGCCCACGGCGTCACTCGCTGGCCATCGAGCTCACCAGCCACTGCAACCAGCGCTGCAGCTACTGCTACAACGCCTGGCGCGAGGACAACGGCCGCGAGGTCGGGGCGCTGCGCTCCGCCGAGCTCCTCGCGCTGATCGAGCGGGCGCTCGACGAGGTCGACTTCCAACACGTCACGCTCACCGGCGGTGAGCCGCTCGCCCGCGCCGACCTCTTCCAGGTGCTCGACCTCTGCCGCCGGCGCGGGGTCGGGATCCAGATGATCTCGAACGGCGCGCTGGTCGACGACGCGAAGGCGGCGCGGCTCGCCGAGTACCCGATCCACTTCATCCAGATCACCCTCAACGGGGTCGAGCGCGAGCTCCACAACGCGCACGTCGGCGGCGATCACTTCGACGCGACGATCGCCGGGATCGGGGCGCTGCGCCGCCACGGGGTCGCGGTCGCGGGCTGCGTGGTCGTCACCCGCCGCAACGCGGGCCAGGTCGGGGCGATCCTCGATCGCTTCGCCGAGCTCGACGTGCGCTGCGTCGCCCTCTCGCGCTTCAGCCCGGCGGGCTTCGCCGCGAGCCACGTGGCCGCGCTCCTGCCCTCGCGCGGCGACGTGATCGGGGCGCTCGCGGAGGCCGAGCGCCGCGGCGCCGCCGGCATGGACATCCAGGTGACGATGCCGGTGCCGCCCTGCGTGGTCGAGCACGCCGACTACCCCCACGTCCGCTTCGGCGAGTGCCCGATCGGCACCGAGGCCCAGGAGTTCGCCCTCGGCCCGCGCGGCGAGCTCCGCTCCTGCACCCTCCACGCCGAGGTCCTCGGCGACGCGCGCACGACCTCGCTGGCGGTGCTGGTCGAGGCCCCCGCGGTCGCCGGCTACCGCGACGTCACGCCCGAGTTCTGCGCGCCCTGTCCCCACCGGCGGCGCTGCGTCGGCGGCTGCGGGGCGGCGGCGGCGTCGGTCCTCGGCGACGCGCGCGGGCTCGATCCCTTCGTCGCCCAGCACGTCGACGACGCGTTCGCGGCCCGCCTCCGGCGCGCGCGGGCGCTGCCGGTGCACCCGTGAGCCAGACCCGGGTGCTCCTCCTCTGGCCGGGCTGTGAGGGCGCGGCCGCCGGCAACTTCGGGGTGCCGCAGCTCGTCCTCCTCGGGACCTACGCGCGGGCCAAGACCGGGGCGCGCGTCGACATCGTCGACCTCGCGGCCGAGCGGGCGCTCGGTCCGGTGTCGCTCGACGCCCTCCTCGCGGGCCCCGACGGCCGCGGCTACGACGTGATCGCCCTCTCGGTCTACGCCTCCTTCGATCACCTCAAGTGCACGGCGATCGCCGAGATCGCCCGGCGCCGCTGGCCGGACGCGGTGATCGTCGCCGGCGGCTACCACCCGAGCGCGCGGCCGCTCGACTACATCGCCCCCGACTCGCCCTTTGACGTCTGCGTGATCGGCGAGGGCGAGCGGCCGCTGGTGACGATCATCGAGTCCGTCGAGGGCGGGGCGCCGCTCCGCAAGGTCGCGCTCGGGCCGTCGGCGATCGATCACCTCGACGAGCTGCCGCCGAGCGACTGGTCGCTCCTCGGGCGCTACCGCGGGGTCGCCCGCAGGGTCGCCTCGCAGGCCCAGGTCTACCTCTCGCGCGGCTGCCCCTTCGACTGCGCCTTCTGCATGGAGCGGGCGAAGCGCGAGGTCTCGTGGCGGAGCCTCTCGGTCGAGCGGGCGCTCGAGGAGATCGCGTCGCTCCACCGCTTCCTCGACCTCCGGAGCTGGACCCTCTACTTCGGCGATGCGCTCTTCGGGATGAGGCGGGCGTGGCGGCGAGAATTCCTCGAGGGGCTCGCGTGCCTCGGCGTGCCGGTCGACAAGTACTGGCTGCTGATCCGGGTCGATCTGGTCGAGGAGGAGGATCTTCGGCTCTTCTCCGCGGCGAATTGCGGGCTCGGCTTCGGGCTGGAGTCGGGCGACCCGGGGCTCCTGGCGATCATCCGCAAGTCGGGGCGCCTCGACACCTATCTCGAGCGGATGCTCGAGATCTCGCAGAAGGCGCGGGAGCACGACGTGCCCTGGGGGGCGAACGTGATCTGCGGCCACCCCGGCGAGACGCCGGCGACGATGGAGCGGAGCGCCGCCTACCTGCGGCGGCTCTTTGGCGATCCGCGGGGGACCACCGGCTTCCTCTCGGTCGATCCCTTCCGGCTCTACCCGGGGTCGCCGATCGACGGCGATCGGGGCTTCTACGAGCGGGAATTCGGGACCCGCTTTCACTACCCGGAGTGGTGGGACGACGGCGATCCGGAGTTCCTCTCGGAGTGGATCGATCCCTCCTCGGAGCTCGACTACCGGCGCCGCGAGGCGCTCCAGGACTCGCTGATGACGCCGATCCTCGCGTCGATCGAGGACAACTTCGTCTACCGGGGAGCGGCGCGTGCGTACTTCCAGCGGGCGATCCGCGGCCAGCTCGCGTTCACCCGGGCGGGGCCGCGGATCCACTACCTCGACCGCTACTACGCCTGGCAGGGCTACCTCGGCCGCCGCGAGCAGGGGGAGCGCGAGCGTCTCGGCGACTCGGAGCTGGCGAAGCTCGCCCGCGAGCTCCGGCGCGAGCGCCTCGCGGCGGTCCAGAGTCGGGCGCAGGTGCGTCGTGACGCGCCGGTGATGGCGGCGATCGAGGCGGTCCCGCGCGAGCGCTTCGTCCTCCTCGATCAGGTCGCGCAGAGCGTCGACGACGTCGCGCTGCCGCTGGACGACTCGGGCGACGCGACGATCAGCGCGATGCATGCCTACGCGCGGAGCTTCTCGCTCCTCGAGGTCGGGCCGGGCGATCGGGTGCTCGACCTCGGCGCGGGCTCGGGCTACGGCGCGGCGATCCTGCGGGCGCTGGTCGGCGACGACGGCGACGTGGCGGCGATCGAGGTCGATCCCGCGCTCGTCGCCCGCGCCCGGCGGGCGCTCGCGGGCCAGGCGGTCACCCTCGCGGTCGGCGACGCCCTCGACCCTGCCACCTGGCCGCCCTCGGCCGCGGCCGCGAGCAAGGTCAGCGTCGGCTTCGCGCTCGAGGAATTGCCGGCGTCGTGGCTCGAGGTCCTGGCGCCGGGGACCGTGATCGTCGCGCCGCTCCGCCACGCGGGGGTCCTCCGGCTGGTGCGGGCGATCCACGACGGGGAGGCGTTCGCGTGCGAGCTCTTCGAAGAGGTGGCCTACGTGCGCGCGCGTCGACCTGCGCCGAGGGAGCCCCAGAGCGCGCCGCCTGCCGAGCGCGCGCGGCTGCCGATCGTCGGCTGATCACGGGCCCCTTCAGCGGCGCGCCGCGAGGCCGGCGAGGAGCTCGGCCCGTCGCCGCGGCTCGGCCAGCGCGGCCGCGTCCGCGGGGGTGGCGAGGCCGGCCGCGATCGCCCCGCGGGCGACGCTCGAGAGGTCGAGGCCGGCGAGCCAGCGGGCGTGCGCGTCCCGGAGCGCCGCCGGGGCGCCGGCGATCCGGTCGGCGACGTCGATCAGCGCGCGCCACTCGGCGACGGCGTAGGGCTCCGCGCCGCGCACGCGCACGCTCTGCTCGTGGGCGGCGACCACCGCGGGGGTCGCCGGGTCGAGCTCGAGCCAGGCCGCCGGAGCGCCGACGAGGATCCGCTCCGGCAGCGCGCGGCCGCGGCCGCCGAGCGCCCAGACCACCTCGATCCGGGCCTCGGCGAGCCCCGGGAAGGCGGGCGTGAGCGCCTCGATCGCGGCCGCGACGGCGGCCCGCGCGGGGGTCAACGCGGGGATGATCGTCGCGCGCAGGCAGGCCTCAAAGCGCGGGGCGGCGAGACCGAGGGCCGCGAAGGCGAGCTCGACGGCGACCGCGTCGGCGGCCTGGAGCGCGCCGAGGAGCGCCGGCGCGGCGACCTCGTCTCGAGCGAGCGCGGCCAGCGGGCGCGCGGCGGCGCGGCGGAGCTGGGCGATCGACCCGAAGAGCTCGGGCAGCGCGTGGAGCACGGAGAGCGCGGGACGCTCCCGCCAGCGCGCGCCGATCAGCGCGCCGTCGCGGGCGAGCCCGTCGTCGCCGAGCGTGCGGGTCGACCAGGCGACGTAGCGCGGGTCATGGAGCTCGCCCGGGCCGCCCTGGGGCACGTGGGCGAGCACGTGGAGTGCGAGCTGGGTGTAGCCGTCGGCGAGCGCGACGCTCATTCAGGCTTGGCGACGCGGAGGCAGGGCTGGGGTTCGGGCTCGGCGGGCGGCTTGTCGCGCGGCGGCGCGACGCGGAGGCAGGGCTGCGGCTTCGGCTTGGGCTCCTCCGGCGGCCGGACCTTGAGGCAGGGCCGCGGCGTGGCGTCGGGGGTCGGCTTGTCGTCGGGGGCCGCCGTGGTGTTCGCGTCGGGTTCGGGCTCGGGCTCGGGGGCGGCGACCTTGAGGCAGGGCTCGGGGCGGGGCTCGGGCTCGGGCTGCGGCGCGACCTCGAGGCAGGGCTGCGGGGTCGCGTCGGGGTCGCCGTCGTGACCGCTATCGGGCTCGATGGGGGCGACGTTGAGGCAGGGCTGCGGCTTCGTGCACGCCGACCCGGTGGCGAGACCGGAGAGGGCGATGGCGATGAAGCGCTGACGACGGGCGAGGATCGCCGCGCGATCGGGATCCTCGACCTCGGGCTTCGGCGGATCGTGCTTCGTGTCGTCCTTGCCCATCGCCGGCCGAGGATACCACGACCGGCGACGGCGAAATGTCGATCATTCTCGCGCCGGGATCGAGGTCTACGAGGCGCCCGGGCCCCCCGGGTCGCCGCCCTCGCGGGCGAGGAAGCCAGCGACCGCCCGCTCGATCTCCTGGCACACCCCGTCGCGCGCCGCCTTGGCCGCGACCTTGATCGCGTTGGCGATCGCCGAGGCGCCGCTGCGGCCGTGGGCCTTGATCACCGGCGCCCGAAAGCCCAGGAGGGGCGCGCCGCCGTACTCGCGGTAGTCGGTGGTGGTCTTGAGCTGGCGGAGGCCGCTGGCGAGGAGGAGGAGGCCGAGGCGCCAGCCGAGGCGGGCCTTGAAGGCCTGCTTGCCGAGGCCGCGGAGCACCTCGGTGACCCCCTCGGCCATCTTGAGGGCGACGTTGCCGACGTAGCCCTCGCAGACGATCACGTCGGCGCCGCCGGTCGGGATGTCGTTGCCCTCGACGTTGCCGACGAAGTTGAGCAAGGGATCGCCGGCGAGGAGGCGGTGGGCCTCGCGGAGCACCTCGTCGCCCTTGGTCGGCTCGCTCCCCATGTTGAGGAGGCCGATCGTCGGCCGCGCGACCTTCGAGATCCGGCTGGCGTAGGCGTGGCCCATGTAGGCGAAGAAGAGGAGGTCGCGGGCGCGGACCCGGACGGTCGCGCCGACGTCGAGGAGGAGCGCGAAGGGGTCGGGGCTGCTCGTCCGCTTGCGGGTCGGGTAGACGGCCGCGAGCGCCGAGCGCTCGATCCCCGGGATCCGCGGGAGCACCTGGGCGGCCGCGAGGACCAGGGCGCCGGTCGAGCCCGCCGAGACCAGCGCGTCGGCGTCGCCCTCCGCGACCGCCCGCATCGCCACCAGGAGTGAGGCGTCAGGCTTGGCCGCGAGCGCGTCGCGGGGCTTCTCGTCCATCGTGATCACCTCGCTGGCGTCGACGATCTGAAGGCGCGACGGATCGTGGTCGACCTGCGCGAGCTCGGCCTCGATCGTCGCCCGCTGACCGACGAGGAGGACGTGGATCGTCGTCGTCTTCGAGATCAGCGCGGCGGCCCGGACCGCCTCGCGGGGCCCGAGGTCGCCGCCCATCACGTCGAGGGCGACGCGGATCGAGCTCCGCTTCGGACTCGGCATCGCTCGATTCTACGCGGTGAGGCTGCCGCCGCGCGAGCGCACCTCCAGCATGGGCGGGTCGCCGCGGCAAGCAGCGATCGAGGTGCGCGGAGGGTCGCGATCGCGTCGCTCTCGCGCTCTCGCGCGTCCGCCGGGCGCATTCGAGGACGCCGACGAAGCCAAGATGCGATCGGGCCAAAGAAGCCTTGGTTCCGGGGGCTCGGATGACGGACGTTGTTTCGTGACCTCAAGTCCTCCCCCCATCCCCGAGAGATTCCGCGACCGTCCGCCGCCGCCCCCGCGGCGGCCCCGCTCCTGGCAGCGCGCGTGGCTCGGCTCGGCCCCCTTCTTCATCCTTCATGGCCTTCCATTCCTGGCGATTTGGACAGGCGTTCACTGGCAGGACGTCGCCTGCTGCGTGATCCTCTACGTCACCCGGATGTTCGGCGTCACCGCGGGCTATCACCGCTACTTCTCGCACCGCTCCTACAAGACGAGCCGCGTCTTCCAGCTCCTCCTCGCGCTCCTGGCGATGTCGTCGGCCCAGCGCGGCGTCCTCTGGTGGGCGGCGCACCACCGCCACCACCACCGCTTCTCCGACACCCCGTGGGACGTCCACTCGCCGATCCGCGGCGGCTTCTGGCACGCCCACGTCCTGTGGATCCTCGACGCGAACAACGACCCCACCGACCTCAGCAGGGTGCGGGACCTCGTCCGCTTCCCCGAGCTCCTCTGGCTCAACCGCTTCTGGTACGTCCCGCCGGTGGTCCTCGGCGCCGCGGTCGCGTTCACCCTCGGCTGGTCCGGCCTCCTGATCGGCTTCGCGCTCAGCACCGTCCTCGTCTGGCACGGCACCTTCGCGGTCAACTCGCTCGCCCACGTCTTCGGCCGCCGCCGCTACGAGACCGAGGACACCAGCCGCAACAGCTGGATCCTCGCGCTTGTCACCCTCGGCGAGGGGTGGCACAACAACCATCACCACCACATGAGCTCGGCCCGCGCCGGCTTCCTCTGGTGGGAGGTCGACGTCACCTACTACATCCTCCGCGCGCTCGCGACGATCGGCGTGGTCTGGGATATCCGGGAGCCGACGGCGGCCGCGCTCGCCGCTCCGCCCCCCGTCGTGGTGAGCCCCCCGCCGACGCTCGCTCCCGGGCCGAGCTAGCCGCGGATCGCCGCGAGCTTCGCGGTGAACTCCCGGAGCTCGCGTCCCTTGAGGCCGGCCGCCTCGCAGGCGCTCGCCTCGTCCTCGCCGCCGAGGATCCGCCCGAGCGCGGCGACCTCGAGGCGGCTGAGCGCGAGCGCCTGGCGGCGGTAGTCGTCGAAGGCCTCCGACGCCAGCGGCACCCAGGCGCGGGTGAAGGCGGCCATCGCCTCGGCGTAGAGGCGGATCTCGAGCTGGGCGTGGGGATCGAGGCGGAGCGAGAGGAAGTGGAGGAGGTTGTGGAGGTCGATCTTCCAGATCCACTGGGTGTAGAGCGAGACCGGCAGCACCGAGCGCGCGAGCTCGCGGGCGATCCCGAGCTCGCCGGCGAGGCGCTGGTAGATCGCGTAGGTCTCCTCCTGGTTCGCCCGCATCAGGCGGGCGACCTCCGCCCGGATCGCCGGGTCGATCGCCTCGCCGTCGCGCCCCTGCTTGTTGTCCTTGGCCTGGATCGAGATGTCCTCGAGGGCAGGGACGTAGAACTCGTCGGGCGCCTCGGTGTAGCGCAGGGACATCTCGTTGACGTTGGCGGTGCGGTGGCGGATCCACTGGCGAGCGACGAAGATCGGCATCTTGCAGCGGAACTTGACCTCGCACATCTCGAAGGGCGTGGTGTGCCGGTGGCGCATCAGGTAGCGGAGGAGCCCGCGGTCGTCGTGGACCTTGCGGGTGCTCGGGCCGTAGCTGACGCGGGCCGCCTGGACGATGTCGAAGTCGTTGCCCATGTAGTCGATCGGCTGGACGAAGCCGAGGTCGAGGATCGGCACCTCGCGGCCGAGGAGCTCCTCGGCGCCTTCGGAGATCGAGCGGCGGGTCGTCGTCGGCGGCGGGCTGTGCACGGGCGGGAGGATAGCGGAGATGCGGCGAGGCGGGCGATCGTCGGCGGACGCCCGGGGCGCCGGCGGGGAAGGGGCGGGAGAGCGGCGTGGAACGGCGCTGGCGGCCGATCTCAGCGCGCGCGGCGGACGCGGACCCGGCGCAGGCGCTACCATGGCGCCGTGGATCGCGGCGTCACCACCATCCTCGAGCTCATCCCGCCCTCCCTCGACGAGGAGGGCGGCGACGAATGGGAGGTCCCGTGGTGGAGATCGCTGGTCCTCCCCAACGACGAGGGCGAGCTCCACCACGGCAGCCGCGGCGCCCGCATGCCCGACACCGTGGTCGTCGAGGTCGGCGGCCGCGAGGTCGCGCTCGCTGACATCTTCGCCCACACCCTCGAGAACCAGTACTGCTACGACGCCGAGTACTTCCTGATCGTCCGCCTCCGCGAGCTCCTCGACCCGGAGGCCTGGGCCGCGCTCCCCTGCGGCGCATGCGAGCCCGGCGACGTCTTCCTCGCCTACGACAAGTTCCACGGCCACGAGTACCTCCGCACCCCGGGCGACGATCGGGCGATGAGCTACGGCGGCGACTGGTCCGACCTCCAGGCGTACATCGACGATCACCACCCGCGGCCGGAGGGGGCGCGGCCGACCGGGCCGCCCTCGTCAGCCTCGCTCCTGCGGGCCGTCCGCGAGGGCGACGAGGCCAAGGTGCGGGCGCTCCTGGCCGCGGGCGCCGATCCCAACGCGGGCCTCGCCGCGCCCGACGAGGCGCTGCGCTCGGTCTCGGTCGACCGCGACACGAGCGCGCTCTGGGAGGCGGTCATGGGCGACGCGGCGGGGATCGTCGAGGCGCTCCTGGCCGCGGGCGCGTCGGTGGAGGCGCGCTCGTCGGAGCACATGTCGCCGCTCCACGGCGCGCTGCGGAGCCGCAAGCTCGCGGTCGTGCCGGCGCTCATCCGCTTCGGCGCCGACCCGGACGCCCGCTTCCAGGGCAAGAGCGCCCGCGAGCTCGCGGCCGCGATCGGCCCCGAGGCGCTCGCCCTCCTCGCGCCTTCGCGTCGCTGAATTGCGACGAGCCCGGCGACCGCCGCAGCGGCCCCGGGCTCGTCGCGCGTGACACGTCACGCGTCACGCGTCGCGGCTACTCGGCGTACATCGCCTCGATCGCCGCCGACCACTTCTCGTGGACCTTCTTCCGCTTGACCTTGAGGGTCGGCGTGAGCTCGCCGTCCTCGATCGTCAGGTTGCGCGGGAGGACGGTGAACTTCTTGATCTGCTCGACCCGCGCGAGCTCCTTGTTGGCCTCGTCGACCGCCCGCTGGACCTCGGCCCGGAGATCGGCGTGCTCGGGGAGGTCGCCGGCGGCGATCCCCTTCTCCTTGGCGAAGGCCGCGCCAGCGTCGGGATCGAGGGTGACGAGGACGGTGAGGTACTTCCGCCGATCGCCGATCACCACCGCCTCGTTGATCAGCGGGTGGTTCTTGAGCGCCGCCTCGATGTTCTTCGGGGCGACGTTCTTGCCGCCGGCGGTGATGATGATCTCCTTCTTGCGGCCGGTGATCTTGAGGAAGCCGTCCTCGTCGAAGGCCCCGAGGTCGCCGGAGTGGAGCCAGCCGTCGATCAGCGTCTCCGCGGTCGCCTGCGGCTCCTTGTAGTAGCCGAGGAAGACGTTGGGGCCGCGGACGACGATCTCCTCGTCGGCGGCGATCTTGACCTCGACGCCGGGGAGCGCCGGGCCGACGGTGCCGAAGCGGAAGCGCTCGGGCCGGTTGAAGGAGGTCGGGCCGGTGTCCTCCGACTGGCCGTAGACCTCGAGGACGACGATGTCGAGCTTGGCGAAGAACTCGAGGACCTCGCGGGAGATCGGCGCCGCGCCGGAGACGCAGACCCGCGCCCGCCCGAGGCCGACCGCCGGCTTTAGCTTCGAGAAGATCAGCTTGCCGGCGAGCGCGTACTGGAGGCCGAGGAGGCCGCCGGGCTCGCCACGGCCGGCCATCCGCCCGCGGTTGACCGCCTCGCCGACGCCCATCGCCCAGGTCACCAGCAGCTTCTTGACGCCGGTGGCGAGCGCGAGCTTGCCGGAGATCCCGGCGTGGAACTTCTCCCAGATCCGCGGCACCCCGAAGAAGACGGTCGGCTGGACCTCCTTGAGGTTGTCGGGGAGGCGCTCGATCGACTCGGCGAAGTAGACCGACATGCCGGCGGAGATCGGCACATGGATCGTGAACATCTGCTCGGCGATGTGCGAGAGCGGGAGGTAGGAGAGCGAGCAGTCGCTCGGGGTCGGCTGGACCAGCTGGGCGGCGCAGTCGGTCGTCCAGGTCAGGTTCTCGTGGCAGAGCATCACGCCCTTCGGCGGGCCGGTGGTCCCCGAGGTGTAGATCAGGGTGGCGAGGCCGCGGGGCTCGAGCGCGGCCAGGCGCTCGTTGACGATCTCGTCGCTGACGCCCTCGCCGGCGGCCATGAACTGCTCCCAGGTCATGACCATCGGGTCGTCGATCGAGGCCGCGCCCTTCATCGTCACGACGTGGCGGAGGTGGGGGAGGCGCTCGCGCTCGGCCTTGATCTTCTCCCACTGCGAGGCGTTCTCGACGAGGACGATCGGCGCCTCGGCGTGGTGGACGATGTACTGGACCTCGGGCGGTGAGCAGGTGGTGTAGATCCCCGCTGGGGCGCCGCCGGCGGCCATCGCCGCGACGTCGAAGATCACCCACTCGGGCCGGTTGAAGCCGAGGATGCAGACGTTGTGGCCGGCCTCAAAGCCGAGGTTGATGAGGGCCTTCGCCGCCTGCCGGACCTCGCCCGCGTAGTCCTTGTAGCTGGTCGCCTGCCAGCCGCCGGGGCCCCGCACGTGGTACGCCGGGGCGCTCGGCTGGCGCCGGGCCTGCTCGAAGAGCCGGGCCGGGATCGTATCGCTCGCCATGTTCACTCCTTCTGGGTCCGCGCTCGCGGACGCGGCGGCCATGGTAGCCGAGTGCCAGCGGCCGACAAGCGCGTGAAGGCGCTCACTCTTTTCTCCGGTTGCGATCCGGCCTTCGTCAGGAACGACGTTCCCGGGGCGCTGGTACCTGGAAGCGATCGGCGGAGACGAGCTTGCCGATCTTCCGGTACTCGCTCTGGGCGGCGCAGAGGATCTCGGCCATGCCGATCGCCGTGCCGGCCTCGGCGGCCGCGAAGGCGGCCGCGACCGCGATGTTGCGGATATGCCCGCCGCTGATCTCGAAGCGGCGGGCGAGCTCGTCGGCGTCGAAGTCGTCGGCGAGGGGGGCGTCGGCCGGCCAGATCCCGCGCCAGATCGTCGCCCGCTCCTCCTCGCCCGGGAGGCCGAGCTCGACGATCACCTGGAGGCGGCGCATGAACGCCTCGTCGAGGTTCTTCCGGAAGTTGGAGGCGAGGATCACGATCCCCGGGTAAGTCTCGATCCGCTGGAGGAGGTAGCTGACCTCGATGTTGGCGTAACGATCGTGGGCGTCCTTGATCTCGGAGCGCTTGCCGAAGATCGCGTCGGCCTCGTCGAAGAAGAGCGCGACGTCGGCGGCCTCGGCCTCGGCGAAGACCCGCTCGAGGTGCTTCTCGGTCTCGCCGATGTACTTCGAGACGATCTGCGAGAGGTCGATGCGGTAGAGGTCGCGGCCGGTCTCGCGGGCGACGACCGCGGCGGCCATCGTCTTGCCGGTCCCGGGCGGCCCCGAGAAGAGCGCCGAGACCCCGCGGGCGGCGCTGTGCCTGGCGCCGAAGCCCCAGACGTCGAGGACCTGATCGCGGTGGCGGACCCGGCGGACGAGCTCGTCGAGGAGCGCGCGGCGATCGGCGGGGACGACGAGGTCCTCCCAGGTGTAGGTCGCGGCGACGAGGGTGGCGAGGGCGCCGAGGCGGGGGATCGCGTGATCGCGGCAGGCGGTGAGGAGATCGGCGCGCGAGGGGCTGGCCTCGCCGCGGGCGCGGGCGAGGCCGCGGGCGCTCGCGGCCGCGTCGCGGAGGCGGCCGGGGGTGAAGCGGAAGGTGCCGGCGGCGGCGTCGATCGCCGCGTCGTCGGCCTCGGGGAGCGCGCGGCGGAGGAGCGCCGAGCGCTCGCGCGCGTCGGGGAGCGGGAGGGCGACGGGCTCGACCGGCGGCAGCCCGGCGGGGGCGCGGGTCGGCTGCCAGCTCCGATCGGCGCTGAAGAAGGTGAAGGGGGGGTGGAGGGCGGCGCAGAGCTCGAGGACCTCGGCGCTCCGCGGGGGCGCGGCCGCGTCGAGGCCGGGCCAGCCGAGGCAGGCGCCCTCGAGGCGGAGGGCGAGGCGGAGGGCGCCCAGGAGGCCGCGGAAGGCGGCCGGGTCGAGGGCGGCCGCGGCCTCGCCGTCGACCCAGTAGAGGGGCGCGCCGCGGGTCGCCGCGAGGCGGGCGGCGAAGGTGCGGCGGCCGGCGCCGGCGGGGGCGCTCAGGCGGATCAGGCGGGGGCCCGCGGGTCCGCCGGCGAGGCCGGTGAAGGTGCCCGCGAGGGCGCTCCCCCAGATCGGCGGGGGCTCGTCGGGATCGACGGCGAGCCGCTCGGCGACCCCGGTGAGCGCGGGGTCCCGTGGGATCTGTCCTGAGAGCCAGGCGATCACGCCGGGCCGCGGACGGAGCGTCCGTCGCAGCGGCGAGCTCGGGTGGTCGGGATCGTCGAGGAGCTCGAGCGCGCCGGCGGCGAGGAGCGGCGCGTCCTCGCCGAGGAGCTCGGCCTGGCAGGCGAGGCGGTCGCCGAGGTCAGCGGCGAGGAGATCGACGACGAGGCCGACGCTCGGTCGGCGGCGGCTCGCGTCGTCGTGGAGCCAGCCGATCACCCGCTCGTAGCGGAGGTCGAGCGCCGGGGCGATCGCCAGGGTGAGGACCAGGCGATCGAGGGCCCCGAGCCCGCAGCCCGCGGCGAGCCCGAGGAGGCGGAGCGGCGGCCCGCCGGCGAGGGTGAGGGCGACGCGGGCCTCGTGGAGCTCGGAGCGGTCGGCGAAGGCGTCGGCGAGGGCCGCGAGCTCGTCGTCGATCGCCACGCTCGCCCAGGGGGGCGCCGCGACCCCGCGATCGAGGAGCGCGTCGACCTCGCGATCGCTGACCACCACCCCGTGGTAGGCCGGATCGTCGACGAAGGTGCGCCGGAGCTGGGCGACCCGGAGGCGGAGGAGGGCGTCGAGGCGCTCGAGCTCGCCGGCGAGGATCTCGGCGTCGCTCTCGTAGACGCGGCAGCGCGGGTCGGGGAGCTCGGGCATCGGGGCGCCGCCGATTGTACATGGACCGGGCGCGGGGCCGCCGAGGGCGGAGGTGCGCGCAGGGGCGCGTATGGGCGCATACGGGCGCGATCCGGCGCGTTCGGGCGCGCCTGGCCGTGGGCGCGGCAGGGGGATCCTCGGAGGCCGGCGGACGCCCGGGCGGGGCCCCCGGGCGGGCCCCTGGATGGCGCGGGACATTTCGCGCGTCGGGTCTATAATTCGCCTCCCTTCCCCCCGGACGGCGATGACGCGGCGACGAGAGAGCACGACCTTCGCGGTGGCAGTGGCGATGCTGATCGCGTCGGCGCTGGTCCACCTCGTGCTCTGGCCCCTCGGCAACCGGGTCCTCGAGCTGAGCTGGGAGTCGCCGCCGCTCCCCTCGGCCGGCGGGGTGATGGAGGTCTCGCTGATCGACGGCGACGTCGAGGAGGAGGACGCGAAGAAGCCCGAGGAGAAGGAGCCGATCCTCCCGGGCAAGCTGGTCAGCCTCGATCGGGTCGACGACGAGCGCCCGCCGGAGGAGACCGACCGGATCGCCGAGCTCAACTCGCGGGTCGAGAAGGAGGTCAAGGCGCCCAACCAGCGGCCCGAGATCGGCGAGGCGCCGACCAAGCCGGGCGACCACCCCGACGCCGCCCAGCTCCCGCCCTCGCTCCTCCACCCCCGGCAGGCGGCGGCCGCGAAGGAGCACCCCGCGTCGGCCGCGACCGCCGAGAACCCCGGCCTCGCCGACGCCGGTGACGGCGAGGAGTCGGCGCCGACCGACGCGGCGCCGGCCGAGGACGGGCAGTCGTCGAGCGCGCCCGGGGCCCAGGGGGCGCCGCCTCCACGACCTGGCCTTCGGGGCACCCCGGATGACATGCGCCGCCTCTTCGGCCGCCCGGGGACGATGGACGACCTCCACGACGTCCAGGAGGAGGGGAGCGAGAGCCTGATCTCGGCCCGCCAGTTCAAGTTCTCGTCCTTCTTCAACCGGGTCCGCGACGCGGTCGCCCAGCACTGGAACCCGGCGATCCTCCACGCCGCCCGCGACCCGGACGGCCGGATCTACGGGACCAAGACCCGGGTGACCCGCCTGGCGATCCGCCTCCACCCCGACGGCTCGCTCCAGAGCGTCCGGGTCGACCGCACCTCCGACGTCGACTTCCTCGACGAGGAGGCGATCCGCGCGGTCCGGGCGGCCCAGCCCTTCTCCAACCCGCCGCCGGGGCTCGTCGATCCCGAGACCGGCTTTATCGACTTCGGCTTCGCGTTCATCTTTGAGATCGGTCAGTCGCCGAAGATCCACCGCTACCGGCGCTAGCTCCGCGGTTGGACGCTCCGCGAATTCACGACGGAACTCGCCTGCTCAGCGAAGTGGGGCGACACAGGCCCCAGAGTAGCTCGCCCGCTAGCGATCCCACTTGTGCTATAGGTCGTCCATGACACGCGGTGAGCGCGGAGGTGTCGTCGTCGACACGGCTGGGTGCTGGACGGGTAGGGGCTGACAAGGTAGGTCGATGAATTTTCGCAATGCCCCACAACCGATTCCCTACCAGGGTAGCAAGCGGCAACAGGTGCCGGTCATCCTGGGCTGTCTCCCGAAAGACGTGGCGACCCTCTGGGAGCCATTTGTTGGGTCCGGGGCGGTGACCATCGGCGCGGCTGCGAAGTGCGCAGCCCAGGCTCACGTGGTCGGAGACTCTCTCGAGCCCCTCATCGGGATCTGGGACCTCATGCTCCACTGCCCTGATGAGCTCTGCGATCGCTACGAGATCCTCTGGAACGCCCAACTTGACGACCCGCGAGCCTACTACGATCGCGTGCGTGACGAGTTCAACGAGGAGAAGGATCCTGCGAAGCTGCTCTACCTGATCGCTCGCTGCGTGAAGAACGCGGTCCGTTTCAATGCGGAGGGGTCCTTCAACCAGTCCCCCGACAAACGCCGCCTCGGGATGCGGCCGGCGCTCCTTCGCGAGCGCGTACGGCAGGTCAATGCCCTGCTCGCCGGCAAGGCGACGGCGCGTGCGGGCGACTACAGCGCGGCCTTGGAGGCCGCGCGCCCGCGGGATGTCGTCTACATGGATCCGCCCTACATGGGAGTGAGCAAGGCCCGCGACTCCCGCTACCACCAGGGCCTCGACTACGATCGCTTCGTTGGCCTCCTTGCCGCGGCCAATGATCGTGGCGTGTCGTATCTCGTCAGCTTTGACGGCCGGTGTGGGACTCGATCCTACGGTCCAGGGCTGCCGGACGATCTCGAGCTGAAGAAGATTGAAGTCCACGTTGGTCGATCCTCGCAGGCCACGCTGAACGGACGAAGTGATGAGACTGTAGAGTCGCTCTACCTCTCACCGGCCCTGACCAGGCGCCTGGCCGCGAGCCCGGTGGCGCAAGCGAAGTCGATCTCCGTGAGGTCCCCGCCGCAGTCGAGCCAACTCGCCGTGTTTGACGGCCGGTGAGTACGCTTGGGACGTTGGCGAGACCCGAGGCGTCGGCTAGGAGCGTCCAGCCAGGTCGAGGATCGCCCTCCTTGCGGCCTCCGCGATCTCTTCAGGTGAACATCTGCTCTGCACGTCGTCGAAGATCTCAGCTTCCGTGCCTCTGAGCGTGATGGTGACCGAGCGGACCTGCTCCATCGCCACATGTCGGTGGTTGGCCGGGTCCGCCCACAGGCAGGTCGTGCAAGTCGCCCGTTCCTTGGTCCGCCAGTTCTCGCAACGCTCGCAACTCCATGACTTCTTCCGCTGACAGCTCGCGCAGAGAAGCATGAAGTGCTCGCTCTCTGTCGGTGGAGCTGCCTCTCCGGCGATCTCGTAGGGAACGCGGTGGTCGATCTGGAGGTAGCGGATCTCGTAGGTGTGCCCACAGACGGCGCAGCGGCCCCCCTGAGCCGCGAAGAGGTCGTTGCGCAGCTTCTTCGGCAGGAGCTGCCGTCCGCTCAGCTTGTGACCCTCAACTTCGCTGGGATCTCCGAAGGTGTAGGACGCGATCTTCTTCCCTTGGGATCCGGTGATTCGACTCGTGATCAGCGGGATGCCACACTCGCGCACATCACGGGCGGCGCGCGGGGGGTGCTTGTAGCCCATCTGCTGAAGATCCTCGGTCGTGACGTACCCGTACTCGAGGATATGTTCGACGACGAGTCTAGGACGGCGATGCGTCACTCGGCGGATCGCCTCTTGAAGTTGGGGAGCAAGCTGGTTGAGATCGATCTTCGCCACTGAGGTCTTCCGGTGTTTGCACACTCCGGGAACGTGGTCGATAGCACAGGTCGGGCCCCTTCGCGCGCCCGCGGGGCCCCGCGGACGCGGCGCGCCGGCGCCGCGATCTCGGGTAGTCTCGGGGTCGATGCAGGCCCTCGCGCTCCCTCGCCACGTCCTCGCGCTCGCGCTCGCCCTCGTCGTCGCGGCCTCGTGCAAGGCCGAGGAGAACGCGCCCGCGGCCGGGGAGGCCGCGCCTGCGGCCGCGGCGACCCGCGAGGCGGCGGCGAGCGAGGCCGCGGTCGGGGAGGCGGCGGCGAGCGAGGCCGCGGCCGAGGGCGACGCGATCGTCTGGATCCACGACGAGTGGGCGGCGGCCCAGGCCGCCTCGCGCGCCCGCGGCCTGCCGATCGTCGCGGACATGTGGGCGCCCTGGTGTCACACCTGCCTCTCGATGCAGTCGACGGTGCTCCGCGATCCGGCGCTGCGACCCTACGTCGGGCGCTTCGTGTGGCTCGCCGCCGACACCGATCGGGCCGAGAACGCCGAGCTCCTCGCCGGGATCAAGATGGCGATGTGGCCGACCTTCTTCGTCCTCGACGCCGACGCCAGGGTCCAGGCCTCCTTCGCCGGGGCCTCGTCGGTCGCCCAGTTCCGCGCCTTCCTCGAGGACGGCGAGGCGGCCTTCCTCGACAGCCGCGGGCAGGCGCTGGCCGAGGACGATCCCCGTCGCAAGGTCCGCGAGGGCGCGCGGGCGCTGCAGGCCGGCGCCCACGACGAGGCCGACGCGGCCTTCGCCGCGGCCCTCGCCGCGGCCCCGCCCCAGTGGCCCCGGCGCGCCGACGTGCTCGTCGATCAGATCCGCGCCCGCTCCCGGGCCGAGCGCTGGGAGGCCTGCGTCGCCCTCGCGGAGGCCGAGCTCGACGAGGTCGCCGGCGCCCGGGTCGCGAGCAGCGTCGACTTCATGCTCTACGCGGAGCGCTGCGCGAGCGAGCTCGAGGCCGGCCGGGTCGAGGCGCTGCGGCGCCGGATGGTCGCCGCCTTCGAGGCGATCGTCGCCGATCCGGAGGCGGCGCTCAGCGTCGACGATCGCTCGGACCTCCTCGCCAACCTCCGGGTGGTCCTCCTCGCGCTCGGCGAGGAGGCGCGCGCGCGGGAGGTCGCCCGTCGGCAGCTCGATCTCCTCAGCGCGGCGTGGAGGGACGCGCTCTCGCCCCGGGTCGCCATGACCTACGCGTGGCCCCGCGCCGAGGTCGCGGTCTTCCTCGGCGAGGGCGAGTCGGTCGTCGCCGACCTCGAGGCGCTCGCGGGCGCGCTCCCGGACGAGTACGATCCGCCCTATCGCCTGGCGTGGACGCTGCTGAAGCTCGGCCGCGCCGACGAGGCGCTTCCCTGGGCCGAGCGGGCCGCGGCCGCGACCTACGGCCCCCGCAAGGCGCGGGCGCAGGGGATGGTCGCCGAGATCCAGGCGGCCCGCGGCGACAAGGCGGCCGAACGCGAGGCGCGCGCGGCGGTCGTCGCTACCTGGCGATCCTTGCCTTTGGGACAGCAGGATCCGAAGGCGTTGGCGAGCGCCGAAGCCGCGCTCGCGGCGGTGAAATGAGCCCCCCGGATCCGCGCTGTCGCTCGCCGGAGCGCGCGTGTAGTCTGTCCGCGAGCGAGCTGGCGACATGGTCATCATCAACCTCTCCGCGATCCTCACGCTCCTCGCCGCGCTCCTGATCGGCGCGATGGTCTTCGAGGTGCTCCCTGATCTCAGCGGCGACGCCCGGATGGTCGCCGGCGGCGCGGTCCTCTTCTTCACTAGCCTGATCGCCGAGACGATCGGCCTCGCGCCGCGGGTCTTCCTCCTGATCCCGCTCTGGATGGTCGCGCTCGTGATCATCGGCCTCAACGTCCACGCCCGCCACGGCGTGCTCGGGGTCGTCGGCCTGGTGGTCGGCGCGATCGTCCTCGAGGGCCTGATGATCCTGGTGGGGCGGGCCCACGAGCGCCGCCGCGAGCGCAAGGAGCTCGGCCGCCGGCTCCGCGAGATCGATCTCCGCGGCCTCAATCCCGGCTACGATCAGGCCTGGGACCAGCTCCACGAGGCGATCCTGATCCCCGAGGCGACGCCCTGGACCCGCGAGCTCCTCCAGCACCAGGCCCGGGTCGCCGGCCTGGTCCAGCGCTGGATCGGCGACGGGATCCCCGAGCCCCGGCTCCTCGAGCGCGCGGTCACGGTCTTCACCGAGGGGGCCGAGGATCCCTCGAAGGTCGACGCCGGCAAGCTCCGCGAGCAGAGCGCCTGGCTGCAGTCGGTGATCCGCAACCGGGACGGGCTGGCGAAGAAGGCCGCGGCGCTCCGAGCGATGCAGGCCGCCTCGGAGGCGTGACCGTCGCCGCGCCCCCCCGGCCTCCCTCCGTGGTGATGGTCACGCAGGCCGCGGGCGGCGTCGCGCGTTCGCGCGCCCCGGCAGGGGGGCCGGGCGGGCATCATCGGCGGTGATGAAGACCCAGCCAGAGGTCACGATCCGCGAGGAGCGACCCGAGGACATCCCGGCGATCCACGCCCTCCAGCTCGCCGCCTTCGGCCAGCCCGACGAGGCGGTGCTGGTCGACGCCCTGAGGGCGGGCGGCGGCGTGATCCTCTCGCTCGTCGCGGTCGCCGGCGACGAGGTCGTCGGCCACGTCCTCTTCTCGCCGATCGAGATCGTCAGCGACGGAGGCGGTGCGCTCCGCGGTGCGACCGGCCTCGCGCCGATGGGCGTGCTGCCGGCCTGGCAGGGGCGGGGGGTCGGCGGCGCGCTGGTCCGCGAGGGCCTGGAGCGCCTGCGGGCGCTCGGTCGCCGCGGGGTGGTCCTGGTCGGTCACCCGGGCTACTACCCGCGCTTCGGCTTCCAGCCGGCGAGCCGCCTCGGCCTCCGCTGGGAGCATGAGGTCCCCGACGCCGCCTTCATGGCGATCGAGCTGCGTGAGGGCGGGCTCGGGGGCGGCCCCGGGGTCGTCCGCTTCCGGCCGGAGTTCGACGCGGTCAACTGAGGGCGGCCGGTCGCCGCCCGCTACATGTCCTCGTGGACAGGTCGTTGGCGGCGGGCGCTAGGCGCCGGCCGTGAGCGGCGCGCGGGGCTCGCGGCAGGTGTAGACGGCCGCCGGCGGCATGTTGGGGACGATGATCGTCCGGTTGAGCTCGCCGAAGCGCGGGCTCAGGTAGCGGCGGATGTTGAAGCGCGAGAAGCCGCGCTCGGGGCTCCAGGTCATCGCCCGCGCGTGGACGTAGGCGTACTGGATGTAGATCCCGTGGGGCGCGAGGGTGCGGAGGACGGCGTCGCTGATCGCGTCGCGGAGCTCGGGCGGCAGGAGGCTCATCCCGAGGGAGGAGACGACCACGTCGACCGGGCCGGCGCAGCCGTGGTCGGGGAGGAGGCGCTCGAGATCGGCCGCCGAGCCGTGGATCCAGCGGAGCCGGGGATCGCGGATCGAGGTCGACGCGGACTCGATCAGCTTGCCGTCGATCTCGACCGAGTAGATCTCGGCGTCCGCCCGCGCCTGCTTGAGGATCCCGCGGGTGACGGTGCCGGTCCCGGTGCCGAGCTCGAGGATCGTCCGGGCCTCGCGGAGCTCTGCGTGGTCGGTGAGGGCGTTGACCAGGAAACGAGAGCTCGGGAAGAAGGCGGCGGTCTGATCCCAGGTGCGAAAGCCGCTGGCGAAGAAGCGCCAGAAGGCGCCGATCTCGTGGGTCTTGCCGGCCATAGCGGAGCGCGAGGATAGCCGAAATCACTGCGGCCGCGACCTGGAAGATCAGCCCGTCGCGCCGTCCAAGCCCCCGTGAGTGAAGCCTGGTGGATCCCCCGCACGCGGCTCCTGCCGGCCCGCGGGCGGGCGCTGATCAGCGCCGATCTCCACGGGTCGATGGTCGACTTTGAGGCGCTCCTGGGGCGCTTTGAGGCGCTCCGCCGGGCCGGTGAGGAGGCCCACTGGGTCCTCCTGGGCGACCTCGTCCACGGCCCCAGCGAGGCCGCGCGGGCCCGCGATCCGGCGATCTACGACTACGAGGACGCCTCGCCGGCGCTGGTCGAGGCGGTCCTCGAGCTCCGCCGCGCCGATCCCGAGCACGTCCACGTCCTCCTCGGCAACCACGATCACGGCCACGTTGGCGGACCCCCGACCCGGAAGTTCTACCCGGACGAGGTCACCCACCTCGAGGGCCGCTGCACGTCGGCGCAGCGGGCCGCGATCCGCGAGCTCTTCGGCGAGGCGCTCCTCTCGGCGATCGCGCCCTGCGGGCTCCTGCTCGCCCACGCCTGCCCGGACGATCGCCTGGTGCGCTTCGCCGACCTCGATGAGGTCGAGCTCGTGGTCGGGGCCAACGACGCCTACCACCGCCACCTCCTCGGCGCCTTCACCCGACCCTACGGCCAGCCGGAGGCGGTCACCCGCCGCCTCCTGGAGAAGGTCTCGGCGAGCGCGCTCCCGGTCCGGGCGCTCGTCCACGGCCACGAGCGCGACCCGGCCGGCTGGTACTCCGAGCACCCGGCCCAGCTCTCGCCGGTGATCTTCGGCGCGCCGCGGGCGGCCCGGCGCTACCTCGAGGTCGATCTCAGCGCCGAGTACGCGGACGCGCGCGCGCTCCGCGATGGGATCGAGATCCGGCGGATCCACGAGGTCCACGGGGAGCCGGGAGGGGATCCCAGATAACCTGCCTGAAGAGACAGGTCGTTCAGCGGCCGGCGCGGCTCCGGTGGATCCGAAACGCGGTGCGCACGTCGAAGTGCTTCACGTGCGGGTGATCGGTGCTGATCCCGAGGACGTGGCCGTCCGGGCGGATCACCGTGACCCCGCCGCCGGGGCCCCGCTGGCCCTCGAGGATCCGGGTGTTGGTGTCGACCGAGACGTCGCACTCGAAGTTGAGCATGCCGCCGCGGAGGACCATCCGCTGGCCGCGGAGGATGTTCCGGTGGCCGTGGACGATCGCGTAGATCCCGGCCTCGTGCATCGCCTGGAGGCCCTCGTCGGTGAAGGGGCGATCGGAGGGGCGGTACTTGGTGCGGAAGGCGTTGCCGAAGGCGCCGTGGTAGAGGCCGAAGAGGTCGTCGTCGATGAGGCGGCGGAACTCCTCGTTGACGAAGTGGATCCCGCGCTCGCGGATCAGGCCGGCGATCACGTCGTCGACGCCGGCGTGGATGAAGAGGAGCGAGCCGTACTTGCGGCAGAGCTTCATCCGCTCGAAGAACCAGCGGTGCTCGCCGCCCTCGCCGAGGAAGACCTCGCGGGCGGCCTCGAAGGCGGCGTGGACCATCCCCAGGGACATGTCCATCTCGTCGGCCTTGTCCTGGAGCTCGTGGACCTTCTCGCGGATCCGGTCGACCTCCTTGGCGATCTTGTTGGCCTGGATCAGATCGCTGACCTCGTCGGGGAAGGCCTCGTACCAGCTCTCGTCGTGGAAGAGGCGGCGGCGGACCTCGTCGTCGGAGAGGAAGTCGCGGCGGCCGCTGGGGGCGACGTAGGTGTCGAAGAGCTCCTTGTAGAGGGGCACCGACTTCTTGCCCATGCGGACGAAGAGGTGGGCGTAGCGGGGCTCGCGGCGGCCGCCGTAGACGAAGCCGACCATCGCCCGGAGGTCGTGGTTGCCGACCAGGAGCTCGACGTCGGCGCCGCGCTCGATCAGCGCGCGGATCGCCCGGAGGAGGCGGAGGTTGTCGGGGCCCTTGTCGAGGCAGTCGCCGCCGATGATGAAGATCGCCCGCTCGCCCTCGCGGGTGAGCCGGAACGCGTCGTCGCCGGGCCCCGTCTTCTCGACCCCGCCGGAGGCGACGAGCGAGCGGAAGAAGGCGTCGGTGTCGGCGTGCATGTCGCAGAGGAAGTAGATCGTCCGATCGGGCCAGTCGATCGGCTTGTCGGCGGCGTAGGCCGCGAGCTCCTCATGGGCGATGTCGTAGCTCTCGCCGGTCTTGTCGATCTGCAGGCGGGTGCGGTAGCGCGGCCAGGCCTCGGCCGCGCCCGGGAGCTGGCCGCCGTGGTGCTCGAGGCCGCGGTAGGTGGGGACGAGCGAGGGGTGGGGATCGTAGGTCATCGCGTTCTCCTTCTCGCGGGGCCAGTCGCGGGGCTAGTCGCGGGCCTCCTCGCCGCGGCGGCGGACCTTCCAGGCGCCGTCCGTGTGGCGGTAGGTGCCGCCGGGGTCGCGGTCGAGGAAGACCGCGCTGCAGTGGTACATCGAGAGGCCCGGGACCTCGTCGAGGCGGAGGGTGCCGAGGTTGACGGCGGCGAGGCGGAGGGCCGCGCCGTGGCTGATGAAGAGCCTCAGGGTGTCGCGCTGGAGGTCGCGGGCGAGGGGCGCGAGGCGGCCCTCGATGTGGGTGGCGACCCGGGCCCCGGCCTCCAGGAGCGACTCGGCGCCGACCACCGGGAGGCGGACGTTGGGCAGCGCCTTCCAGCCCGGCGGCAGCGGCTGGTGGCGGGGATCGTCGGCGATCAGCGCCTCGATCGCGGAGACCGTGAGGTTGGCCATCGCCCCGAGCGAGCGCTCGCAGAGCGCGTCGTGCTGGCTGACGACGAAGTCGCGGCCGAGCGCGCGGGTGAGCGCCTCGGCGATCCGCTCGCCGGTCTCCCAGGCGCGGCGCAGCGACGAGGTGTCGATCACCGGATCGATCGTCCACTCGCCGGCGCGCTCGCGGGCGGCCAGGGCCTCGCCGAGCGCGAGGGCCGAGGCCGATCCCTCGGCGGTGAGCGGGTGGGGGAGGAGCGCGCTCGGCACCCCCGGGGGCTGGTGGTAGGCCCCGTGGCGGATCAGCGCGGCGACGAGCCTCGGCATCGTCCGCGCAGGATAGCGGATCTCGCGGGGGCCCGCAGGGGCGCGGCCCGCTCGCTCAGCGGAGCACGTCGGGGTTGAAGAGACCCCTGGGATCGACCTCGGCCCGGAGCGCGAGGAGGCGATCGTAGTCGTCGCCGTAGATCCGCCGGAGCTCGGCGGCGTCCGCGTCGGAGTAGCCGTAGCGGTAGAGGCGCCCGCCCATGTCGACGGCGACCCGCTGGAGCTCGTCCAGGAGGCGGCGGATCGCCGCTTGTCCCTCGGGATCGCCGTGCGGGACCGCGTAGTTGAAGCCGATGCTGAAGGGCCGCTGGCCGGGCTCGCGCACCAGGCCGGCGATCGGGAAGGTCGGTCGCTCGGGGAAGGTCGCGTAGGCGAGGCCGAGGGCGGCCATCAGGTAGCGGTTGCCGACCCGGGGCGCGGCCTGGGTCTCGAAGTGGCGGAGGAAGCGGGCGTAGGTCCGGTAGCTCGGGAAGAAGAAGTCGTTCCAGAGGAACACGTGGGGATCGCGGGGGGCGGTCAGCATCGCGATGTAGGGGGCCGAGCGCGCGTGGTTGGCGTTGGCGAGGTCCTTGACCACCCGGCGGGTGAAGATCCGCGGGGCGAGCGGCGCGAGGGCGGCCGGCGGCGCGCGGAGGAGGGCGTGGGCCTCTCGTCGCGTGGCGAATTCGAAGCCGAGCGTCAGCTCGACCACCGACGAGTCGAGGATCGGGCCGACGATGTCGAGGAAGGCGAAGGAGGGATCATCGCAGGCGCGGACGAAGCGATCCGCGGCCCGGGCGGCCTCGCTCAGGGTGCGCCACTGGACCCGGAATTGGGCGACGAAGGGCCGCCGCGGCGCCGTCCGCATGACCACGCGATCGACGATCCCGAGCACCCCCTGGCTCCCGAGGCCGTAGCGGAAGAGGTCGACGTTCTCGGTCGCCGAGGCGCTCCGCGTCTCGCCGTTCGGGAGGATGAAGTGGGCGCGCTCGATCTGATCGAGCTGGCGGCCGCCGACGAGCGAGCGGGTGCCGATCCCGCCGCCGACCGAGAGGGTGCCGCCGACGGTGGTGTGGAGGTGATCGGTGAGGACCGGAGAGGCCCGACCGTGGCGCCGGAGGAAGGCCTCGAGGTCGCCCCAGCGCATCGGCGCGGGGACCTCGACGAGGTCGCCCGGGAGCATGCGCGGCGCGCCCCAGGTCGCGCCGTCGAGGAGGAGGCGGAGCCCGCCGCGGCTCAGCGTGTGGCCGTTGCTCGAGTGGAGCCCGGCGCCGACGTTGACGGGGGTGCCGCTCGCGTAGGCGGCGGTCAGGAGGGCGCGGGCCTCGTCGGCGTCGGCGACCCGCCGGCTGGTCTGCTCGCCCTTGTCGCGGAGGTTCCCGAAGTCCCGGTTCGTGTGGATCAGCGGCTCGACGAGGCCGCGGACGACGTGGCTGAGGACACGGGCGCCGACCCGGGCCTGGCGGGCGCGGAGGGCGTAGCGCTCGATCGCCAGCTCGGCGCGCTCGCGGATCGGCAGCGCTCCGGGGGCGCTCGGCCGGGACCAGGGCGCCGGCGCGACGAGCGAGAGGGCGGCTTCGGAGCCGGGGTGGAGGTCTTCGTGGGTGGCGGGCATCGGCGCTCCTCAAGGGAGGAGTGAGCGCGGCCGCGAGAACAATTCACCGACGCCGACAAACGCTGTTGCGAGCGCGGCTAGGCGCCGAGGCGCTCGCGCACCCAGGCGGCCGCGCTCTCGAGGTCGATCCCGCCGCTCACCTCGAAGCAGGGCACGTGGGCGAGCGCGGCGATCAGCGCGGCGTGGGCGACCTCGTCGGCGGGGGCCTCGAGCGGCCAGAAGAAGAGCCCGAGGCGCTTGTGGAGGAGCGGCAGGAGGTCGGGGCGGGCGCGGAGATCGACCTCGTCGATCCGCGCCTCGCCGCCGCCCGGTCGCCAGCGGAGGAAGAGCGCGGCCGCGGGGCTCGCCTCGAGGACGAAGCGGCGGTGGCCGAAGAGGCGATCGATCACCGCGTCGCGCTTGTCCTCGAGGGGGCGGAGCTCGTCCTCGGGGAGCGCGCCGAAGGCCGCCCGCTCGCGGGGGTCGAGGAGCGGGGTGAGGGCTGGGTTGTTCAGGATCGTCCCGGGGTTGACTCGCGGGTGCTTGGGGATCCCGAGGATCCGCGGGGTGTCGCCGCAGCCGAGGACCAGGCGGTCGTTGGAGACGAAGGCGAGCGCCGGCGTGTGGGCCATCAGGTGGAGCGCGAGCGTCGACTTGCCGGCGCCGGAGCGGCCGCAGAGGACGAGTCCGCGGCCCTGGTGGGCGACCGCGGCCGCGTGGGCGAGCGCGCCGCCGCCCGCGAGCGCCCGGGCCATGAAGCGGTGGTGGAGGAAGTTGATCACCTGATCGGCGTGGTCGCTGAGCGGCCCGGCGATCACGTCGCTCGTCCGACCTCCCGCCTGGCCCATGAGCAAGGTGACGCCGGTGCGGATCTTGCGGACGACGCGGCCGTCGGCGAGGTCGATCCACGCCTCCTTGGCCGGCCGCCCCTTGTCGTCGTGCTTGACCTCGAGGGCCCAGGGGAGCTCGATCGGCGGGCCCGCGAGGGCGACGATCTCGAGGTCCGCCGGCCCGCTCGCCGCGCTGAGGAGGAACTCGCGGTAGTACTCGCGGAGCTCGGCCATCACCCCGCGATCGTCGCCGCGGATCCGCGCCCGGCAGCCGGGGAGCGCGAGGTCGAGGCGCTCGAGGGGCGGGCGCGCGGCCAGCAGGCGATCGGCGAGATCACGGCAGGGGGTCGGGGCGCCGGGCTCCATCGGCCGGAGGGTAGCAGCAAGAGGCCCCCGCCGGCCTCGTCGGCGGGCGGGGGCCTGGGCGGGGCCTCCAGCGTGCGCTCTAGGCGCGGCCGCGCATCATCCCGTGCCAGTACATCGCCGGCAGGAGGTGCTTCTTCATCAGGTACATCGAGAGGCGCTCCTTCGACTGGTCGAAGGGGAAGGTCTCGACCGGCTTGCCGTCGTAGTCGAACTCCGCGAGGATGAGGCGGCCGTAGCCGGTGACCAGCGGGCACGAGGTGTAGCCGTCGTAGGCCGCGTTCAGCGGCTGGCCGGCGATCTGGGCGAGGAGGTTGGCGACCAGCACCGGCGCCTGCTTGCGGATCGCCGCGCCGGTCTTCGAGGTCGGCAGCGACGAGGCGTCGCCGAGGCTGTAGATGTTCTTGAAGCGGTTGTGCTGGAGGGTCGCCTTGTCGACATCGACCCAGCCGCCCTCGTTGGCGATCGGGCTCTGCTTGATGAAGTCCGGCGGCCCCATCGGCGGGGTGACGTGGAGCATCGTGTAGGGGAGGACGACGGTCTCGCCGGTGTCGAGGTGGGTGAAGACCGCCTCCTTCGAGGGCCCGCGGACCGCGACCAGGTTGTGCTTGTAGCGGGTGTCGATGCTCCGCTCCTCGACCAGCTTCTCGAGGGCGATCCGGTACTTCTCGACCCCGAAGATCCGCGGGCCGGCGCTGGCGAAGACGACGTTGACCTTGTCGCGGATCCCCTGCTTGCGGAAGTAGTGATCGGCGAGCCACATGATCTTCTGGGGCGCGCCGCCGCACTTGATCGGGGTGTTGGGGTAGGTGAAAATAGCGTTGCCCTCGCGGGTCGCCTGGATCGCCTTCCAGGTGGTGTCGACGAGCTCGTAGGAGTAGTTCGAGCAGACGCCGTCGTGGCCGATCGCCTCCTTGAGGCCGTCGATCGCCCCCCAGTTGATCTGGATGCCGGGGGCGACGATCAGGTACTCGTAGTGGATCTCGAGGCCGTCGGCGGTCTTGACGTAGTTCTCGTCGGGGACGAACTCGCTGACCCTGTCGCGGAGCCACTTCACGCCCTCCGGGATCAGCGAGGCCATGTCGCGGACGGTCGACTCCTTGTCGGACGCGCCGCCGCCGACGAGGGTCCAGAGCGGCTGGTAGTAGTGCTTCTCGCTCGGCTCGATCAGGCAGATGTCGGGGCTCTGGAGGGCGTTGGCGAGGCGGGCGGCGACGGCGATGCCGCCCGTGCCGCCGCCGACGATGACGAATTGGTGCTTGCGCTTGGTGTCCATGGCAGCTCGGCTTCCTGGGCCCCGGGAAAGCAGGACTCGGGCCAAGAGCCTGGAGGCCCGCCAGAGCCCTGCCAAGCGCCGCTCCTTCGTGGTCGACCTGGAGAGCGCGAAAATTGTGCTGAGGTCTCCGCGCTTGGACCGCCGCGTCCATGCAGAAGCTTGCGACGTGTCGCGACGATGCGCGACGCAGCTCTAAGTGTTCGTTTTTCCACGGGAAAACAGCAGACGCAGCTAGGGATCGCAGCGGCGGCGGAGGAGCGTCGTCTCGCTGGCCGCGCGCTCGATCACCGCGGCCTCCTCCCCCGGCGGGATCGTCGCGAGCTCCTCGGGCGAGGGCGTCGGTCCCCGGCGTCGGCGGAGCTCGACCGACGTCGGCGGTCGCCCGCTGGGATCGCGCCAGGTCCGGCAGAGGTGATCGGCGTGGGCGATCTGCCAGCGCTCGTTGCCGGCGATCCGGCCGTGGATCTTCTGGCGGCGATCGATGAGCACGTAGGGGTAGCGGCGCTCGCCGATCAGCGCGCGGTCGTCGAAGCTCGGGTGGCGCGCGCCGTCGGCGTCGATCACGTCGACGAGGAGCCAGGTGCGCTCGCCCGGGGCGTTGGGCGCGAACATCCACCAGAACTGGAGCGACCCGGTGAGGCTCTTGTAGAGGTGGGCCGCGCGGGCGAGCGGCTGCGGCGGGTCGAGCTTCAGGTGGCCGTGATTGAGCGCGTTGATCAGCATCGCGAGGCTGTGCCAGGCGATGAAGGCGATGAGGAGGCCGCGACGCCAGGCCGGCGCCGGCGCGCGCGAGGAGGCGGGCGCGGGTGGGGTGCGCCGACGCAGGAGGCGATCGACGACGCGGCCGACCTCGTCGCCGCGGAAGAGCGCGAGGGTGGCGACGAGGGTCGTGGGCACGAACCACCCGAGGTTGGCGAGGAGGATCAGCGTGCCGGTGAAGGCGCAGGCGAGGGTCGCCCAGATCCAGCGCGAGGTCGGCCACGTGAGCCAGCGAGGGAGCGTCGGCCAGAAGCGATGGAGGACGAGCCCGAGGGCGGCCAGCGGGAAGAGGCGCTCGAACCACCAGGCGGTCCAGGTGGCGACCCGGATCATGTTGTCGCCGAAGATCCTGAGGTAGCCCCAGGGCGGGAAGCGGTGCCAGCGATCGTTGGCGAGGAGGTTGAAGAAGGAGTCGCCGTGGACGTAGCTCGGGCCGGTCTTCGCCCAGCCGGCGACCGTGTAGGCGACCGTGAGCTGGAGGATCATCAGCCAGCGCGGCCACGCGGGGATCGGTCGGTAGGTCGCGTTGGCCTCGTCGCCGTCGTCGAGGCGCCCGGCCGCCCGCAGCCGCCGGCAGCGGCGGAGGTTGTCGAGCGAGTAGGCGGCGCCGCAGCGGCTCACGCAGAGGAGGAAGAGGAAGGAGCCGAGGACCTGCTGGCCGGCGAGCGGCAGCGGGTTGCGGAGGACGATCGCGATCAGGACGACGAGCGCGATCCACTTGGTCACCCGGGTCCAGAGGCCGAGCGCGAGCGCGAGCGCGGCGAGGGATCCGAGGCCGAAGATCAGCGCGGCCGCGCCTTCACCGGGGAGGAGGCAGAGGAGCGAGAGGCCCTGGAGCTCGCCGCCGCAGCGGGTCGCCGCCGGGGCGACGCCGGCGTCGCCGTAGAGGTAGGAGACGTGCGGGAGGAGGCTGGCGAAGTCGCCGAAGACGCAGAGGGCGACGCCGATCCGCATGAGCCCGAGGGTCCGCGGATCCTCGCGGGCGTCGACGCGGAGCCTCATCGGCGCATGATAGCGCGGTGCGCGTCATGGGGCGCGCGTCATGGGCAGGGGGACGGCGCCTTGCTAGGATGCGCGGCGATGCGTCGCCTCCCCGCGCTCCTCGTCGTCTCCCTCCTCCTCGCCTGTGGCGCCCAGAGCGGCGCGGCCTCGGCGGAGCCGCCCGGTGATGACGCCGCGCCGCCGAGCGATTGCGACTACGAGGTCAAGGGGACCTGTTACAAGGACCAGGCGGCGGCCTGCGAGGCGGCAGGGTGCACGCCGGACAATTGCGCGGTCCTCGAGTCCTATCCGATGCAGATCGAGTGCAGCTAGCCCCGCGCGGCGAGCGAGCGCTCAGAGCCCGACCTGGACCATGATCGCGCCGCGGAGCTCGTCCTCGCGGCCGCGGAGCGGGTAGACGTCGAGGGCGCCGATCACCGAGACCCAGCGCCAGCCGAGGCTGAGCTGGGTGCGGACGCCGGCGCGCGCCTCCGGGTAGACGCGGATCGGCAGGCCGAGGCCGACCCCGAGGGAGGGGAGGAGCGCCATGTGCACGCGGGTCGCCACCTCGCTCGTCGGCACCAGGGTCAGCGCCTTGAGATCGCTCTCGACCGCCAGCGATTGGATCCACCAGCGGCGGAGGGTGGCGAGCTCCCAGCCCGCCCGCAGGCGCGGGCGCGGGCCCGCGCCGAGATCGACACCGGCGGCGACGATCGGCCCGCCGCGGACGAAGGTGACGTCGCGGCTGATCGACACGACGTCGTGGATCCCGCTCTCGCGGAGGCGATAGCGTTGGCGTCGGCGGCCGCGGCCGGCGCGGGTGCGCCTCACCGGTCGCTCGACGCTCGAGCTCCACTCGGGATCGGCCCCGTAGGCCCGCGGGAGATCGAGCTCGACCTCGAGGAGCGCGTCGTCGTTGGCGAGCGGCGAGATGATCAGCCGGGTGAAGGAGTCACCGACGAAGCGCTCCGGGTGGCGGGCGAAGATCGGCGGCTCGGCGCAGCCGTTGACGCCCTGCTCGAGCACCACCTCCGCGTGGATCGTCCAGACCGCGCTCGCCCCTGGCGCGAGCGTCACCGGGAAGGTGCGCACCGACTCGTCGGCGCGGGGGTAGGCGCGGCCGGCCCCGAGGACGGCGTCGGTGACCCAGCCCTCGCGCTCCTCGGCGCTCGCGGGCGCGTCGATGCGCGCGCCGCCCTCGCGGACCTCGACGTCGTCGCCGCTGACGACGACGAGGCCGCGGCCGGCGATCGGCGGCCCCTCGTTGCGGACCTCGAAGCGGGCCTCGAGGGCGCAGCGGAGCGGGGGGGGGCGCCAACCCGGGTGGGGCGCGTCGCCCTCGTCGCAGCGGAGGGCGAGGTACCGCCCGATGATCGCAAGCTCGGCCCCGGGGACGATGGGGCCGACGACGTTGGTCGAATCTGGCGACCAGGGCTTGCAGGCCCGAGCCTCGCCGGCCGCGCCGAGCGCGATGAGGAGCCCGGCGAGGGCCGCCGGGAGCGCGCGCGCCCTCGCCCGCGCTCGCCGCGTCCGTGTCCGCGCCGACCTGGTCACTCGGCCAGGATAGCGGATCACGGGTGGGCGTGCGCGTGGTGGTGGCCGTGGCCGTGGCCGTGGCCGTGGTGACCGACGTGGGGCTCGTCCTCGTGGAAGAGCGGGCACTCGAGCTGGCGGCAGACCGGCCCGCACTCGTCGATCTGCAGGGTCGAGTGGACGATCCCGAGCTGATCGCGGAGGGCGGCCTCGGCCCGGCTGAGGAGCTCGTCGCTGGCGATCGCCGGGGTGCGCACGAGGTGGGCGGTGAGGACGGTCTGATCGCCCATCCCCCAGACGTGGAGCTCGTGGATCGCCGCGACCCCGTCGACCGCGAGGAGGGCGGCGCGGACCGCCGCCGGGTCGATCGCCGGCGGCGCGAAGTCGAGGAGCACCTGGGTCGAGTCGCGGAGCACCCGCCAGGCGGAGACGGCGATCAGCGCGGCGATGAGCAGCGAGATCAGCGGGTCGGCGACGTGGAGGTCCCAGCCCCAGGCGAGGCCGGCCGCGGTGATCGCCCCGACCGAGCCGAGCGCGTCGGCGAGCATGTGGGCGAGGGCCGCCCGGACGTTGAGGTTGTGACGATCGGCGCGGGCGAGCACCCAGGCCGAGCCGAGGTTGACGAAGAGGCCGATCACCGCGACCACGAGGACCGGGACGGCGGGGAAGGGCGGGGTCTCGCCGACCAGGTGATCGACCGCGTGGAAGACGATGAGGGCGCAGGCGCCGAGGAGGAGGAGGGCGTTGGTGAAGGCGCCGAGGACCTCGGCGCGGAGGAGGCCGAAGGTCCGCCGCGGGCTCGCCGGACGGCGCGCGAGCTCGGCGACGACGAGCGCGAGGAGGAGCGCCGCGGTGTCGCTGAACATGTGGGCGGCGTCGGAGAGGAGCGCGAGGGAGCCGGCGTAGAAGCCGACGCCGAGCTCGACCACCATGAAGCCGCCGTTGAGCGCGAGCGAGAGGCGGAGGGCCCGGCGGACGCGATCGCCCTGGTGCTGCGCGCTCACCCTGGCTGGTATGCGGCGATCACCGTCCGCGGTCAATCGCCGCAAAAAAAAACGAGCGACGCTGGGTCGCTCGCTCGATCTTCCGGAGGTGTCTACCTCTCGACCTGGGACATGGAAGGCTCACTGAACTCGCCGCCGAAGTACCCCTACGGTGGCGCACGGAACCGCGATTTGCGGGGTTGGTCCAGCCCGTCGCCACCGTAGGGGTACTTCGGCGATAGCGACGTTCTGGAATAGCCTTCCTTGTGAATGTTGTCTGGCGAAACCCTCGGGCTGCGCAACGCCGCCCACGGTGCAGAGCACCTAGCTAGACTCTCTTCCTCGCGGTTGGATCGAGGTCTATCGATAGCACAGCGTGGGGCGGCGGATCAACCGCCACTTCCGGGGCGCGAGCGACCTCGCCGGCGCGTGGGCAGTTGCGCGGGGCAGCGCGCGACCGGGCAGGGCGCGCCCGCGGCCGCGCCGACGTTCTGTCCCGAGGGCCAGGTAATCCGGCCTAGTCGGGGTAGGCGCGGACCCGGACCTCGAGGCGGTGGAAGCCGGCGATCCCGCCGAAGGAGCCGCCGATGTGCACGACCTCGACGGTCTCGAGCATGTCGGGGAACTTCACCGCCGGCGGCGGCAGCTTCTTGATCGCGTCGGCGAAGGCCTCGTCGAAGGAGAGCGAGTTGGAGTAGCCGGTCGCCTCGCGGTAGCGGACGTTGATGTCGGAGAGGATCGGCACCGGCTTGCCGGCGGGCGGGAGGCCGAGGCCGGCGCTGCTCTGGCTGACGCTGGCGCTGGCGCTTACGGGCGCGGGCGCGGGCGCCTGGATCGCCGGCGAGGGCGGAGGGGGCGGCGGCGGGCCGAGGTCGTCGGTCTCGATGTTGCCGATCTCGACGTCGTGGGAGTCCTCGAGGCTGAGGCTGAGGACGATGTCGACCAGGTCCTCCTCGGTGAATTCGACGGGGACCGCGTCCTCGCCGTCGACGTGGCGGACCCGGACGTGCTCCGCGGGGCGGCCGATCGAGAAGATCTCGCCGTAGCGGAAGGGGGTGGTCTCGCCGGAGGGCGGGCCGGGGCGACGGCGCGCGCGGAGCTCAAAGACCGCGGCTTCGTCCTCGTTGACCTGGCCGATGTCGAGGTCGTAGTCGGGGCTGGGGAGCTCACCCTCGGCGATGATCAGCAGCTGCGAGCGGGAGTAGAAGGCGTAGATCGCAGTGCGCTTGCAGAGTTGAGCTTCCGACATCTTCTCCCGGTCCTGGCCTGGCTGCGGAGGAGGATATCAGGTCAGAGCAGCCCTTGGCCCCCCCGGGTTTCGCGGGTCTCCGGCGGCGCGCGTGGACGCGCCGTGAGGCGGCGTGGGGGGTCGTTTGCGGGGTCGTTTGCAGGCGATTGAGGGGTCTTCGGGCGCTGGGGGCGCTGGACCACACATCTCACATGCGCCGCCTCGCCGCCGTGCCGGTGACGCCGGGCATTTCGCCTATCCTCAGGGCGCATGTCGAGCGAGGCCCCAGCCAGCGCCCGCGGGGGGGCGCGCGTCGCCGCGGGCCGGGGGTTCATCGCCGGGCCGATCTACGACGGGCTCTGCTTCATAGGCTCGCCGGCGCTGGCGATGATCCTCGGCTTTGCGATCGCCGGCTCGCCGCTGCGGACGACCAACGTCTCGCTCTGGGGGCACGCGGGGACCCCGGCGTCGATCTTCATCGGCGCCTTCATCATGGCGCACCTCGGCCTCGTCTTCTTCCGCTCCCACGCCAACGCGTCGATCTTCCGGCTCTACCCGCTCCGCTTCACCCTCGCGCCGATCGCCCTCTTCGTCGGCATCTGCCTGAGCAACTGGGTGATGGTCTGCACCTCGGTGATCGCGACCTGGTGGGACGTCTACCACTCGAGCCTGCAGACCTTCGGGATCGGCCGGATCTACGACATGAAGGCGGGCAACGGGCCGCAGGTCGGCCGCCGCCTCGACTACCTCCTCAACATCCTGCTCTACGCCGGGCCGATCCTCGCGGGCGCGACCCTCTTCGATCACGTCAATGACTTCGACGAGTTCGAGACGGTCGACGCCGCCTTCTTCACCGCGATCCCGGCGCAGGTCGAGGGGATCACCAGCTACCTGACCTGGGCGGTGATCGGGATCGGCGTCCCCTTCCTCGCCTACTACGTCGCCTCCTACCTCCGCTTCGCCCGCCAGGGCTACCGGGTGTCGCCGCAGAAGGTCGCGCTCCTGGTGAACACGGGCCTCTGCTCGATCTTCGTCTGGGGCTTCAACCCCTTCGGCGAGGCCTTCTTCATCATGAACTTCTTCCACGCGCTCCAGTACTTCGCGCTGGTGTGGTGGATCGAGCGCGACAACCTCACCCGGGTGATGCACACCCGCTGGCGGGGGCTCACGCTCGCGCTCTTCCTCGGCCTCGCCGCGGCCTACGGGCTCTGGGCCGAGGTGCTCGACGCCGGCGACCTCCCGGATCCCGGCGAGGTCAGCGTCGGCGAGGCGATCCTCGGGCGCTGGGGGATCGCCGTGGTCTCGGTCGTGTCGATCATGCACTTCTGGTACGACGGCTTCATCTGGTCGGTGCGCAAGAAGCAGGTCTGATCGTCGGCGGGCCTCAGCGCCGCGTCCGGGGCCTGGGGGTGTCGAGCCCGGCCTCCCAGGCGGCGAGCTCCCCGAGCTCCTTCGCGTAGTACGCGGCCCAGTGGGACCAGCTCGCGCGCGCGGCCGCGGCGAGCTCGCGCGCCCGCTGGCGATCGCCGCCGCTGGCGACCAGCGCCTTGGCGAGGGTGAAGCGGACCTCCGCGCGCGCGTAGTCGTGGGCGGAGTCGGCGGGGGCGCGGGCGAGGGCTCGCTCGGCGAGCTCGAGTCCCTCGGCCGGTCGGCCCTCGGCGAGGCGGAGCTCGGCGAGCGCCCCGAGGACGTCGTGCGGGGTCGTCTCGTCGCGCTCGGCCCGGGCCCATAGCCCCGCCCCGAGGGCGCGGGCGGCCTCGAGATCGCCGAGCTGGAGGTGCAGGGAGAGGCAGCCCGCGTCGAGGGTCGGGGTCAGCGGGTGCTCGTCGCCGCGGAGTCGGTGGTGGAGCCTCGCGCCGATCTCGGCCTCTCGGAGCGCGGCCTCGAGGTCGCCGGCGCGCGCCTCGGCCCCGGCCAGGGTCACGTGGGCCTTCGCGGTCGAGATGTGGTCCTCGCCGAGGGTCCGCTGGAGGTGGGCGAGCGCGCGCCGGTAGAGCGGCAGGGCCGCGTCGAGCTCGCCGCGGTACTCGAGCACCTGGCCGAGCGAGTGGGCGATGGCGCCGACGTTCGGGTGGTCCGGATCGATCGCCTCGAAGCGGACGAGCGCCTCGCGAAAGAGGCGCTCGGCCTCCTGGTAGTCCTCCCGCTCCCTCGCCAGGCGCGCGAGGTTGAGGAGGGCGTTGGCGAGGCGGGGGTGGGCGGGGCCGAGGTGGCGCTCCCAGATCGCCTGCGCGCGGGCGATCTCGCGGGCCGAGGCCTCCTCGTCGACCCAGAGGAGGCTCGTGGCGAGGTTGTTGTGGGTGTCGGCGAGGCGGAGATCGTCGGCGCCGAAGACCCGCGCGCCGATCTCGAGGGCCGCCTCCAGCGACCGGCGTGAGCCCTCGTTGTCGCCCTCCTCGCGGCGGAGGACGGCGCGCGCCTCGAGGACGCGGAAGAGGATCGCCTCGTCGCCGCCGATCCGATCGAGGAGCGCGTCGGCCCGCCGACTCGCGTGCTCGGCCTCGGCGAGGGCGCTGCGGAAGACGACGAGGAAGCCGATCCAGCGGGGGATGACGGTCGCCAGGCGGCGGGTGTCGCCGCTCGCCTCGGCGGTGCTCATCGCCTCGAGGAAGCGCTCCTCGGCCTCGTCGGGGCGCCCCAGGCTCATGTTGGCGAGGGCGGCGCTCTCGGCCGCCTCGGCGACGAGGGGGAGATCGCCGAGCGCCCGGGCCTCGGCGAGGGCGGCGTCGATCGACGCCAGATCCTCGTCGGCGAAGGTCGCCCGAAAGCGGGTGTCGGCGGCGCTGAGGCGGCGGCGGAGGGCGTCGATCGCCGGCGCGAGCGCGGCCGAGGGGGGCGTCGGTCCGCCGCCCGCGTCGATGAGCGCGGCCGCCGAGCAGGCGGAGGGCGGCGGCAGGGCGGCGACGACCTCACCGACGCGATCGATCACCGCCGGGCTCGCGTCGCCGACGATCTCGACGAGCCCCGCGAGCGCGCCGAGCTGGCGATCGAAGCAGGCGAGGCGGCGATCGAGGAGGTGCTCGGAGTGCTCGCCGCGGACCAGCGCGTCGTCGCAGGCCTCGTCGCGGCTGGCGACCCAGGCGTCGGTCCAGGCGTCGAGGGCCGCGTCGGTCCGTGTCCAGGCGTCGGCGGCGTAGGAGAGCCCGCTCGCCGCGAAGGCCCGGGCGCCGCGCTCGCGGGCGGGCGCCGTCCAGATCGCGTCGAGGGCCTGGGCGCCGCTGCGGCAGGTCGCGCCGGGATCGCGGAGGGTGAGGGCGCCGAGGGTCGCGGCGCCGGCGAGCGGGATCAGGGCGGCGAGCCCGAGGAGGGCGCGGCGGCGCGGCGCGGCGATCGCCCGATCGAGCGCGACCAGGAGCGCGTCCATGCTCTGGTAGCGATCGCCAGGATCGACGGCGAGGCCGCGGAGGAGCACCCGTCGGAGCCGCGCCGGCACCCGGCTGCCCCGCGCCGGCTCGCGCACGCGGCCGTCGAGGACCGCGGCCGCGAGGGTCGCCAGGGTCTCGCCGGCGAAGGGCCGCTCGCCGTAGAGCGCCTCGTAGAGCGCGACCGAGAAGGCGAAGACGTCGGTGCGGGCGTCGGTCGCCTGGCCGCGGTGCTGCTCCGGCGCCATGTAGGCCGGCGTCCCCATCAGCGCGCCGGTCTGGGTGAGGCGGGCTGGCGCGTCCGCGGGCGAGCCATCGACGCTGCTGAGCTCGGCCTCGGCGACCGCGTGGGCGAGGCCGAAGTCGACCACCCGCGGCCGACCCTCGCGGTCGACCATCACGTTCTCGGGCTTGAAGTCGCGGTGGACGAGGCCGGCGCGGTGGGCCGCGGCCAGGCCCTCGCCGGCGCCGCGGAAGAGCCGGAGGAGCGCCGGCTGATCGAGCCCGCCGCCGGCGAGGATGTCGGCGAGGGTGGAGCCGGCGATGAACTCCATGGCGACGAAGACCTTGCTCTCGTGGGCGCCGACGTCGTGGACCGCGACCACGTTGGCGTGGGAGAGGCGGGCGAGCGCCTGGGCCTCGCGGAGGAGGCGGGTGGGGGCGTGGCTCTGGTCCCTGCGGCTGCGCCCCGGCCGCAGGATCTTGATCGCCACCTTGCGATCGAGCTCGGGATCGTAGGCGGCGTAGACCACCCCCATGCCGCCCTCGCCGAGGGTGTCGAGGACGAGGTAGCGGCCGATCTTCGCGCCCGGTCGGCGCACCTCGGGCTCGTCCTGACGGCGATCGCCGGGCGCGATCGCCAGGGTCTCGGCCAGGCTCTGGGTCTTGGTGACTGTCTCCAGGGTCAGGCTCCGGGAGAGTGTGTAGCGCAGAGCGGCGCCGGCCGAAAGGGCGGGCGAATGCGAGCCGGCGGGGCGGCGGCCCGCCGGCCCTAGCGCGCCCGCGGATCGTCGGTGAAGCCGGGGCCGCGGAAGACCCGACGGGGGTTGCCGCGCTCGATCGCCTGGTGCTCGCCCCAGCGCGCGCGCTCGCCGGCGGCGCGGCCGGCGGCCGCCTGCGCGGCCAGGAGCGCGTGCAGGCGCTCGAGCGCGATCCGGCGGTTCTGGTGCTGCGATCGCTCCTCGCGGGCGACGACGGCGAGGCCGCTCGGGCGGTGGAGGACGCGGACGGCGGTGCTCCGCTTGTTGACGTTCTGGCCGCCGGGGCCGCCGCTGCGCTCGACGCTGATCTCGAGGTCGGCGTCGGCGAGCGCGGGCACGCCGGGATCGGCGGGGTCGAGGCGCGAGATCTTGATGAACCAGTTGCGGCGGCGGTGGTGGGGGCGGAGCGGCGAGGTCGCGACCCAGAGGGCGGTGCCGACCCAGGCCTCGACGAGGCGTTCGACCGTTGATGTCTCTCCGGACATGTCCTCAAGCTCCAGGACGATCGACGCGAGGCCCTCGCCGGCGGGGCCGGGGGCGCGCTCGAGCTCGCGGATCTCGAGGCTGAGCGCGGCCGCCTCGGCGATCAGGCGCGGGGCGATCCCGGCGACCGCGAGGGCGCACTCGGCCGGGCCGTGGCCGGCGCTGAGGAGGATCCAGGCCCGCGCGGGGCTCGAGGTCGCCGGCTCCATCGGCCGACGAGGATAGCGGCGGCGATGGCCGCTGGCGACCCCGCCTAGCGCGTCGACGCGCCCGCGCCCCAGGGCTCGGCGAGGCGCGCGGCGTGCCAGCGGCAGAGGGCGGCCATCGGCGTGCGGGGATCGACGCCGAGGTAGTCGGTGAGCGCGCGGAAGGCCGGGTCGGCGTCGGCGACCCGGATCGCCGGCTCGATCGCGTCGAAGAACTCGGCGGCCCGGACCCAGACCTCGCGCGAGAAGGCGAGCTCGCGGCTCACCGGGATCCGCAGGCGGGCGCTCGGGCGGACGTAGGGCAGGAGGTAGGGGGCGCGGGCGCGGGCGCCGTCGGGGAGGGCGACGACGAGGCCGCCCGCGCGGGCGCCGGGGAGGAGGTCGCGGCTGTCACAGAGCTCGGTGAGCGCGTCGCCGTCGGCGCTCGGCGAGCAGAGCGGGCGGACCGCGGCGACCCGCAGGTGGCCGGCGAGCGCGGAGCGGACCGCGGCGATCGTCCGGCCGCTGATCACGTCGTCGTCGACGAGGGTGACGGCCGCGCCGCGGAGCGCCGTCGGGATCGCCGCGAGCTGCTCGGCGAGGGGCGGATGACCTGGCCGATGGACCAGGTACGGCAGGGCCTCGTCGACCGCGAGCTCGAAGCAGCGGGAGAGGGCGAGGTCGAGGTCGCCGGCGACGCAGGGATCGAGCGAGACCACCGGCCCCGCGGCCCGGAGGGCGGCGACCTCGGCCCGCTGGCGCCCGAGATCGAGGCGGACGAGCTCGAGCGCGGCGCCGCCGTGGGCCCGCCGCAGCGCCTCGAGGAGCCCCTCGAAGAGGCGGGCCCGCGCGCCGGCGAGGGCCGCGGGATCGCGGCCGGCATGCCAGGCCTCGATCGCCCAGGCGCCCTCGTCGCGGACGTAGAGGCGGAGCGGCGGGGCCGGGCGCCCCGCGGGGTCGCTCGCCGCCCGCCAGAGGCCGCGGATCGCCGGCTCGAGCGCCTCCGGATCGCCGGCCCGGAGCTGCCGCGACGCGAGGTCGGGGGTCGGCGCGTCGCCGATGAGTATCCGCGGGCTCCGGGCGACCTCCGGCCGCGACGCGAAGGCGCGGAGGCGCGCCTCGTGCCCCGGGCGCGGCACGCAGACGCAGCGGCCGCGGCCGGCGAAGGCGAGGGTGAAGCCGGCGTTGTCGGAGCCGAAGACGTGGACCACCTCGATCGGCCGCGCTCCGCGGAGGTGGGCGTTCAAGTAGCCCTCGAGGCGGTGGATCACGTCGGTGAAGTTGACCGCGCGATCGCAGCTCAGGGCCTCCCAGGGATCGACCATGAGCCACGGATGGCCGGCGATAGCGGCCTCGCAGATCGCCAGGCGCTCGGCCGCGCCCGGGGCCCCGGGGCCGCACTTGGGGAGGACGTAGCTGTCGTGGGAGACCGAGATGTAGCCGCCGATCACCGCGCCGCCGGCCGCCTCGACCGCTGCCTTCGCGCGCTCCATCATCTCGAGGTGGCCGCGGTGGATCGGGCAGAAGGCGCCGGTCGTCAGGAGCACCGTGAGTGGCCCGTCGGGGACGCCGTCGGCCGAGTGCGCGGCGAGGCCCTCGCGGGCGCGGTGGAGCGGCGTGTTCATCCACGCGGGATCGGCCCGCCGGCGCTCGCTGGCGGCGTCCTCGAGGGACGCGCCGTCGTCGAAGAAGCCGGCGGCGATCATCGCCGCCTCGTCGCCGACGCGGGCGTAGGCCGACGCGTAGTAGGGATCGCGGAGGAGCCGCCAGGCGAGGCGCAGGCGGGCCTGCGTGGCCTCGTCGCGCGCGTCGTCGCGGGCCCGGGCGTAGGCCTCGTCGACCGCCGCGGGCGGGGCCTCGGGCGCGACCCCGAGGAGGCGGCAGAGCGCGAGCTCCCGCGGCGGGCGGCGGGCCGGGAGCGGCGGCCCGCAGCGCTCGAAGATCACGTCGGTCCGCAGGATCACGCGCTCGCCGTCGCCGTCGCCGTCGCCGCGGGCGCCCTCGTGGAGGAGGCGGTGGTCAAAGACGAGCGCGTCGCCGGCCGCCGGCCGCGGGGCGAGGAGGACGTCGCGCTCCGGCGCCGCCGCCTCGTGATCGTCGAGGTCGCGCTCGCAGAGCGGGAGGTGGCGCTGGCGATCGACGAGGAAGCGGGTGCCGCCGCCCGCGGGATCCGGCGGCGAGAGGGCGATGATCACGCTCATCAGCGTCCGCCGACGATCGTCGCCGAGATCGAAGGTCGCGTCGCGGTGGGGGACCAGCGACGCGCCCGGCGGGTAGGTGATGAAGCGGAGGAGCGGCGAGACGCCGACCGGCCGCCACACCGGGTGGCCCTCGTGATCGGTGGGCGTCCGCGCGTCGACGATCCGCAGCGGCGGCAGGCAGGGCCAAAGGCGCCGCCAGAGCGCCTCGGCGAGCGCGGGGTCGTGGGTCGAGGCGCGGGTCGAGCCCGGCGGATCGCGGCGCGGATCGTGGCCCGCCGCGACCCCGTGGACGCCGACCGCGACCTGCGCCTGGGCGCGGGCGCGGACCCGCAGGCGCCCGGCCTCGGCGGCGCTGAGGAGCCCCTCGATCGTGAGGAGCGAGCCCGCGAAGCCCGGCGTCGCGCGCACGCGAGGTGACGGGGGCGGGTGATCGAGCTCGCCGAGGAGCGGCGGTTCGGCGACGAATTCCCCGACGAAGCGCCCCTTGGGCGGCGTGTGATCGATCGGCGGCGACCAGCCCCCGGGGACATGTCGGGGGTAGACGTCGACGTGGATCGCGTTCGCGCCCGCGAGGTACTTGTGGTGGTTCTGGGCGTGGAGCGCCTCGACCGCGGCCGCCCAGGCGTCGAAGCGCGCGCGCGCGTCGGCGCTCCAGGGGGCCTCGAGGGCGATCCGCGCGTGGCGATCGGCGAGCGCGAGGAGGCCGGTGTAGAGCTCGACGAAGTCGTAGGGCGCGCCGATCATCGCCTCGTCGGGGCGGCCGTCGAAGGTGTCGCCGGTCGGCGTCGCCTCGAGGACGCTCGCCGGCACCCCGAGGCGGGCGGCGGCGGCGTAGACCTCCGACTTGTGGAGGTCGGAGATCACCTGGAGGTCGACCATCCCGTCGGAGGCCTTGCCGAAGAAGCCGAGGTACGAGCCCTCGTCGCGGTTGGTGGTCCCGCAGAGGAGCGCCGGCCAGCCCTCCTGGGCGAGGAGCGAGGTCACGTAGTAGAAGGCCGGGGTCCGGATCGTCGAGACGAGCTGTCCCGAAGACCAGGCGTTGCCGACGACCCCGAGGGCCGCGTCGGTCGCCGCCTTGACCGCCCGGTGGGCGTCGCCGAGCTCGACCTCGACGACCTCGGCGCCGAAGGCCCCGGCGACCTCGCGGCCGCGGGCGAGCGCCCGGTCCTGGTTGGTCGCGCCGGCGTCGACGTGGATCGGGGCGAGGACCGCGATCAGGCGCTCCAGCGAGCCCTCGGGCGCGTCGGCGATCCGCCGGAGGAGGGCGAGGGCGAGGGCCGAGTCGACCCCGCCGCTGACGCCGACGACCGCCGCCCGGATCCCCGAGCGCTCGAGGTAGGCGCCGAGGAGCGCGATCTTGGCGGCGAGCCAGGTGTCGACGTCGAAGCATCGGCGCCGGCGGAGCTCGTCGAGGGTCCGCTGGAGCTCGGGCGGCAGGGCGGCGCGGCGGAGCATCGGCCGGCGGATCCTAGCAGGGCGCCGGCGATCTCCCCACGGATCCGTGGTCTCTGGACCCTTGTGGTCGCGCCCGCGCGCCCGCATCCTCTCGGCCATGGCAACCTACGCCGTCACAGGAGCGAGCCGGGGGATCGGCCTCGAGCTCTGTCGTCAGCTCCGCGCCCGCGGGGACGCGGTGATCGCCCTCTGTCGCCGGGGCGCGCCGGCGCTCGCGGAGATCGGCGCGCGGATCGAGGAGGGCGTCGACGTCGGCGATCCGGCCGCGATCGCGGCGCTCGGCGAGCGCCTGGCGGACGTCGAGATCGACGGGCTGATCAACAACGCCGGGATCCTCAGCTTCGAGTCCCTCGAGGAGCTCGACGTCGCGCGGATCCGCCGGCAATTCGAGATCAACGCGCTCGGCCCCCTCCTGGTCAGCGCCGCCCTCCGGCCGCGGATGCGCGCGGGCTCGAAGATCGCGATCATCACCAGCCGGATGGGCTCGCTCAGCGACAACACCTCGGGCGGGAGCTACGGCTACCGGATGTCGAAGGCGGCGGTCAACGCCGCCGGGGTCTCGCTCGCCCGCGACCTCCACGGCGAGGGGATCGCGGTCGCGCTGATCCACCCCGGCTGGGTGCGCACCGAGATGACCCAGGGGCGCGGCCTCGCCGATCCGCCGGAGGCGGCGGCCGGGATCCTCGCGCGGATCGACGCGCTGACGCTGGCCGAGAGCGGCGGCTTCTGGCACGCCAACGGGGAGCGGCTCCCGTGGTAGGCGCGGCGGCGGCGAGCGTCGATCCCCGGGCCTGGCACCGGGCCTTCCGCGATCTCCCGCGCGAGCACGGCTTCGAGCCGCTGCGGGTCGAGGGGGCGATCCCGAAGGAGCTCGCGGGCACGCTGATGCGGGTCGGCCCCTCGCTCTTCGCCAGCCACGGCCGCCCCTACGGCCACTGGTTCGACGGCGACGGGGCGATCACCGCGTTTCGGATCGACGGCGCCGCCGGCCGGGCCGAGGGCGCGTCGCGGCTCCTCGACACCGCCGATCGCCGGCGCGAGCTCGCCGCGGGGCGGCCGCTGATGGGCGGCTACGGGACCCGCGGGCCGAGCTGGTGGCGCCGCTTCGGCGGCCACGCGAAGCACGTCGGCAACACCAACCTCCTCTGGTGGAAGGAGCGCCTCTTCGCGCTCTACGAGGCCGGTCCGCCGATCGAGGTCGATCCCCGCGACCTCCGGACGATCGGCGAGACCGATCTCGACGGCCTCCTCACCCACAACTTCGCGGCCCACCCCCACCACCTCCCGGGGCGGCGGGCGACCTACAACTTCGCGGTCGTCTACGGGCGGGTGACCAACCTCGAGATCTACGAGTTTCAGGATCCCGAGGCCGGCGGCGCCGCCCGGCGCCTGACCTCGTTCCCGCTGCCGTGGCCGACGCTGATCCACGACTTCATCGCCACCGAGGATCACCTGATCTTCCTCCTGCCGCCGCTCCGCCTCCGGACCCTGCGGCAATACCTCGGCTTCGGGTACTTCGACGAGAACCTGGTCTGGGAGCCCGAGCGGGGGGCGATCTTCCTGGTGGTGCCGATCGACGATCCGTCGCGGCCGATCCTGATCCCCTGCGAGCCCTGCTTCACCTGGCACTTCGCCAACGCCTTCGTCGAGGGCGGCGAGCTCGCGGTCGACCTCGTCCGCTACCCCGACTTCGGCACCGACCGCTGGCTCATCGAGCTCCTCCGCGGCGGCCCCTCGGCGCCGCCGACCGGGACCTTCTTCCGGGCGCGCCTCGACCTCGAGCGGCGGCGGGTCGCGTGGGAGGAGCGCTGGCCCCGGCTCTGCGAGTTCCCGACGATCGCCGGCGCGGTCGCGGGCCGGCCCTACCGCTACGTCTACATGGCGGCCCACTCGTCGCCGGCCGCCGGCGCGGCCGGGATGCAGGATCGCCTGGTCCGCCTCGACGTCGAGCGCGGCGAGGCGATCGAGGTCGAGCTCGGGCCCGGGCACTACCCCTCGGAGGCGATCTTCGTCCCCCGACCCGGGGCGGCGGCCGAGGACGACGGGCACCTCCTGACGCTGGTCTACGATGCCGGCAGCGATCGCTCGCACCTGGCGATCGTCGACGCGGCCCGCCTCGCCGAGGGGCCGCTCGCCCGCCTCTGGCTCGATCACCACGTCCCCTTCACCTTCCATGGGACGTGGATCGGCGAAACATGACCCAAAGGTCAGGTGGTCGGCGTCAGCGCGGGGCCTCGACCTGGGCGAAGGTGAGCGGGTCCCCGTAGCTGAGCTGCTCGGCGCAGGCGGGGCCCAGCGCCTTGTTCGAGGAGTCGGTGGTGGCGATGCTCCCCTCGGCGTCGCGCATCGGGCAGCCGGGCTCCTCGCAGTGATCGAGGCCGAGGCTGTGGCCGACCTCGTGGACCGCGGTGTTGGCGACCCGGAAGGCGAAGTGCTCCGGGCTCCGGACGCCCCGCTGGAGGCGGAAGCTCGAGATCACCGCCGCCCGACCTGGCACATAGGCCTGGCCGAAGATCCCCCAGTCCTTGTGCTTGCCCTTGGTCGTCGAGATGTCGACGTCGGTGAGCCCGAGGTAGCGGGCGCCGGGCGCCTCCTCGGCGGCCGCGCGATCGAGGTACTCGAGGAGGAGCTCGGCCCGGTAGCGGCGGCGCGGCGCGTAGTAGGCCTCCTTCGGGAGCGGCCGCGTGCCGCCGCGGCGGACCTCGACGGGGAGCACCTCGCGGAGGGTCTCCTCGATCGGGTCGAGGAGCTCGTCGGGGAAGGAGCCGAGGACGATGAGGACGACCTCGGAGCGCGGCGGGGTCGGCGTGTCGCTCGGCTCCTGGGCCTCTTGGGCCGCCTGGATCGGGCGCGGGTCGACGGCCGTCGCCTGGGTGACGTCCGCGCCGGCGGTCGCAGGCGGGGTGTCACGCTGCACGGGGATCGGCGTCGCGGGACCTCCTCCGTCGCGGTCGCAGCCCGCACCGCCGACGACGGCGAGGAGGCCGAGGACGCCCACCAGGACGCCCATGAGCCGCGCTCTCGGCCCGCGCGTCGTGGCGGCGTCGCGGCCGGCGCCGTCCCCGAAGCCTTCTCCACGATCGGGGGCGACGACACCCGGTCGTCGCTGCGCTTGACGGCGCGCCTCCGCTCCCCCGATGCTAGGAGACCGTGCCCGCCTTCGCGCCAACGTCCGCCCGGATGAGCATGCCGTCGATGACCGCATGCATGGCTCGTCTCGCGCGCACCGGTCAGCGCGCGGCGGGCCTGAAGGGCGACGCGACGATCCCACGGATCGAAGCCTACGCCACCGTCGCGCCCGATCGCCAGCGCCTCCGCGCCTTCAACGACCTGGTCTGCGCGAGCCCGAGCGACTTCGTCCCCCTGACCTGGCCCTACGCAGTGGCGACGCCGCTCCACCTCTACCTGGTGAGCGCGCCCGAGTTCCCGCTGCCGGCGCTCGGCCTCGTCCACCTCCGCGAGGTGATCGTCCAGACCCGGCCGATCCCGGCGGACGCCGAGCTCTCGTTCCGCGCGCGGGTCGAGGGGCACCGGCCGCACCGCCGCGGCGTCGAGTTCGATCTCGTCACCGAGGTCAGCCTCGGCGCGTCGGCGCCGATCGTCTGGCAGAGCACGACGACCGCGCTCTGGCGGAGCGAGGGGGGCCGACGGCGGGCGCCCGAGCTCGCCCCGGCGAACCCGCCGAGCGGCGAGCGCTGGCGGATCCCCGAGGAGACCGGGCGCCGCTACGCCTGCGTCTCCCGCAACTTCGATCCGATCCACCTCCACACCCTGACCTCGCGCTGGTTCGGCTTTCGCCGGCCGATCGTCCACGGGATGTGGACGGTCGCCCGCGCGGTCGCGGCCCTCGGCGCCTTCGCCACCGCGCCGCCGCTCCGCCTCGACGTCCGCTTCCGGTCGCCGCTCTTCCTCCCGGGCGAGGCGGTCTTCAGCGCCCGCGGCGACGACGAGCGCCGGGTCTTCGCGGTCTACCCGGCGTGGGGCGGGCGGGCGCACCTCGAGGGCGAGCTCCGGCGGCTCTAGTGTCGAAGAGGTCACGTCGGGCACGCTGGCGGGCGCACCTCGAGGGCGAGCTCCGGCGGCTCTGATCGGCGACGCGGCCCCAAGGGGCGCTTCTTCTGGTCGCGGTTCTTGCACGATGCGCGATCATGGCGCCATCAGTCGCGTGGTGTCTCTCACGGCCTCGCGCAATGGCCGGCGGGAACGGGATATGATCGTGCGAGACGGCGTTCAGCGTGTGATCGCCCCGCAAGCGCGACGGACATCGACGCCGCCATGGTCAAGCAAGGAGCACGGCGCACTTCAACCGGGACTGTCTCGACGGAGGACGGGCTCGACGGGCCCACGTTCACGACGAGCGGCATGCGGGGCGCGGACGAGACCGGCTCCGCAGCGAGCCGCCCGAACCCGCCACGGCGCGTGCTCGCGGAGCCGGTCACGCTGCGCGAGCGCTTCAGACTCGGCGAGACACTCGGACAGGGCGGCATGGGCATCGTCTACGCGGCCCACGATACAGCGCTCAACCGGAAGGTCGCCGTCAAGGTCCTACACGACGCACGCAGCCGGCAACCGCAGGCGCGGGCTCGGCTGATACGCGAGGCCCAAGCCATGGCTCGAGTCTCGCACCCGAACATCGTACAGATCTTCGATGTCGGCGAGGTCGACGGGCAGATCCACGTGATCATGGAGTTCGTCGACGGGGTGACGCTGGGCCAATTCGTCGGTGGCCGCACTGGTCGACCGGGGAGCTGGCGCGAGCTCGTCGAGATCTACTGTCTCGCGGGCGACGGACTCGCCGCGGCTCACGAGGCGGGGATTGTGCACCGAGACTTCAAGCCGACGAACGTGCTTGTCGACGGCGCCCAGCGACCACGGGTCACCGACTTCGGGCTCGCGTCATCGAAGGCTACCCTCGAGCCATGCCACGCGGCCGGCCAGGACGCCGACGTCACGCTGACCACGTCGGGGGCCCTCATCGGGACACCGGCGTACATGGCTCCAGAGCAATTCGAGGGGCAGGCCGCGGACGCGCACAGCGACCAGTTCTCGTTCTGCGTCTCCCTCTGGGAGGCGCTGCACAAACGCCGCCCGTTCACCGGATCCACGCTCGCGGAGCTCAGCGGCGAGGTGCTCGCGGGCGAGCTGCCAGCGGCGGGCATGGACGGGGTGCCGGCGGAGCTCGACCGCGTGCTCCTGCGCGGGCTCGCGCGCATCCCCGAAGAGCGCTACCCCACGCTCGACGCCCTGCTCGCCCGTCTGCGCGCCGAGGTCCGAGGTCCGCGCGGGCGACGTTGGCCGCTCCTGCTCTCGGGGCTCGCCGCGCTGGTGCTCGTCGGTGGGCTCGCGCTCAACGCCGTCAACGTTCGCGTGCCGGACGACTTGGCACCGGCATCCGCATCCACGCCTGCTCTGATCGAACCACTGACGCCGACGTTGGCGAAGGTCGAGCGCCTGACGCGGACCCCGGGCATTGGCGTTCAGTACTTCGCCCTCGATCCCGCGGGGACGAAGCTTCTCTACAAGACGAACGAGGGGCTGTGGATGCGCGCGATCGACAAGGGGATCCCGGAGCGCGTGGAAACGCCCATCCCGAACGACGGCGCCATTTTCGGTCCGCGCGGCGAGGGCCTCATGGTCCTAAGCGAGGGAGGGTTGTGGCACCTAAAGGGCGACGAGCGTGAGTTGGTGCTCGACGGGATCGGGCAAGTGTACAATATGCAGCTCTCCCCTGACGGGACGCGCCTGGCGACGACCACGAGGAGATCGTTTCAACTCTGGGATCTCGAGCGTCGCGCGTTGCTGCATACGGGCGAGGGGCTCGACGCCAAACCCGCGTGGTCGCCGGACAGCGCCTACCTGGCGCTCGTCTGGTGGGACAAGATCCCGGACGGCGAGCTTGCGATTCTCGATCGCGAGGGCCGGCTGCAGGCGCGCGTCGAGCTCGCGCATAGACGATCGAGCGGCGTCGCCTGGCTCGCCCCTGACCGCCTCGCCGTCGGTGGCGACGGAGCAGACGGAGAGGGCCGGATCACCTGCCACTCGCTCGACCGGGCGTCCGCACAGCTGCGAGAGCTGGAGGGAGGGATAGTCTCGCCCGCGCTTGATGAGGAGGACCGTCTATTCATCAATTGGGCGCTGTCTGGATCATCCGTCCTCGGAACCATGACAAACCAGCAACATGACATCCTGCTCATCCCTCTCGCGGAGGGCGCGGGGGAGCCGCGCCGACTCTCCCCTGAGGGCGGCATATGGAACGCGAGGCCCGCGTGGCGCAACTCGAGTGAGTGAACCTGCCCCGAACCAGTGGACACCCTCGATGAGTCGGACGTAGAGAGGGTGCAAGGCCATGAGCAAGAAGAAGAGAAGAACCTTCACGCCGGAGCAGAAGGCCGAGGCGGTGAAGATCGTCAGGACCTCCGGGAAGACGGTCGCGCAGGTCGCCCGCGAGATGGGCTTGACGGAGACCGCGCTGCGGAACTGGGTGAGGCAGGACGGGATCAACCAGAACCCGAGCCCGCAGGGGCCGCTGACGACGGACGAGCGGGCCGAGCTCAACCGACTCCGCAAGGATCTAAGGCGGGTCGAGATGGAGCGAGATTTCCTAAAAAAAGCGGCGGCCTTCTTCGCGCGGGAGACGTGAGCCTCTTCGAGGTGATCGCGACGGAGAAGGCCAACTTCCCGGTCGAGATGATGTGCGAGCTCCTCGAGGTCTCGCGCAGCGGCTACTACGCCTGGAAGGGCCGCGAACCCTCGGGGAGGATCAGGGAGGACGAGGCGCTGGCCCAGGAGATCGAGATCATTCACGGCGAGAGCAGGAGGACCTACGGCAGCCCACGCATCCACGAGGAGCTGCGCGCTCGCGGTCGCAAGGTCGGCCGCAAGCGGGTCGCGCGGATCATGCGGCAGAGGGGCATCCACGGCCGTCGGAGGCGGAAATTCAGGAAGACCACCGACTCGAACCACAGGCATCCCGTGGCCGAGAACGTCCTCGATCGCAACTTCACCGTCGACAAGCCCGACAAGGTCTGGGTGGCCGACATCACGTACGTCTGGACCGTCGAGGGCTGGCTCTACCTGGCGGTGATCATCGACCTCTTCTCGCGCCGCGTCGTCGGCTGGTCGATGGCCGAGCACATGCGCGCCGAGCTGGTCCACGACGCGCTCCGGGCCGCCCTGGGGCATCGTGAGCCCTCCGAGGACGGGCTCCTCTTCCACTCGGACCAGGGCTCGCAGTACGCGGCAGACGACTACCGCGAGGCCCTACGCGAGGCGGGCATCGAGTGCAGCATGAGCCGGCGGGGCGAGTGCTGGGACAACGCCGTCGCCGAGAGCTTCAACAGCACGATCAAGACGGAGCTGGTCCATCGAACGATCTTCCTCACGCGAGCGATCGCGAAGACGACCATCGCGGAGTGGATCGAAGTGTTCTACAATCGTCAGCGTCGCCACTCGACGATCGGGTACTCGACCCCGGTCGCCTTCGAGGAGAGCTTCTACGCCGGGGTGGCGGAGGAGCGAGCGGCATAACCTCGGTGTCCATTTTTTCGGGTCAATCCCAGAGCTCGCGTTCGTGTCGACGCGCTTCGGCGAGTCCACTCTGATGCTGCACGACCTCGGCGCGGGCACGACGCGTCCCTTCCCTGGATTCGATCTCGACGTGGGGCGCGTGGCTCGAGCCGGCCCCAACAAGCTCGTCATCACGACGTCCTCAGGAGAACGATCAGTGCTGAAGGTGCTTGCCGCTGGAGGATCGCGCGAGATCCCCGGCTCCGCCGAGTGGGCCGGCTCTGTAGTATCGTTTGCGTGCACCGAGACCGGCTTCTGCGTCGCCGCGCATCGGGACGCGGGAGAGGAGCGCTTCGAGTGGTTCTCGCTCGATGACGAGGCCGCGCGGGGGCCCTTGTGCGTATTCCGCTCGACTTGGGCACCCGTTCCGCCCGCGATCTGGGCACCGATTCCGGACCACTTGGGCGCTTCGGAGCGAAGCGACGAGCCTCGTCGGCCTGGGCTGTGGGATCCGCGCGCAGCGATCGGTGTGGTTCGGTGGTCGGGTGATCGGCTCGTCGCCGGTCAGGACTTGCTCTTCTTCCCCTTCGGGCCCTTCCCCTCCCGCAGCGACGGGCCGTCGAGGGCGAGGACGTGGGCGTTGTGGACGAGCCGATCGCAGATCGCGTCGGCGAGGGTCGGCTGGAGCAGCTGATCGTGCCACATCTTCGTCGGGATCTGGGAGGTGATCACGGTTGAGCTCCGGTCGTAGCGGTCCTCGAGGATCTCGAGGAGATCGTGGACCTCGCGCTCGATCATCGGCGCGAGCAGGAAATCGTCGAGGACCAGGACGTCGACGCGAGCGAGTCGCGCGAGCGCAGCGCTATACGTACCATCGGCGCGGGCGATCGCAAGATCGTGGCAGAGTCGCGGCACCCGGGTGAAGAGCGCCCGGTGACCGAGCCTGCACGCGCTCTGGGCGAGCGCCGCCCCGAGGTAGCTCTTGCCGACGCCGGTCTTGCCGACGACGATCACGTTGAGCTTGGCGAGGATCCAGCGGCCGGTGGCGAGGTCGCGGATGATGGCGCGATCGAGGCCGCGGCCGGGATCGCAGCGCACGTCCTCGAGGCAGGCGTCGCTGCCGATCTTCGCCGCCTTGAGGAGGCGGCCGAGGCGTCGGTTGTCGCGGTCGCTCCACTCGCGTTCGACGAGGACGCCGAGCTGCTCGGCGAGCGTCATCTCGTGCGCGAGGGGCCCGCCTGAGGAGCTCCGCGAAGGCGTCGGCCATGCCGGTGAGCTTCATCTCCCGCAGCTTGCGGAGGGTCTCCTGATCGATCATCGGACACCCCCGGCGCGCGCGCAGGAGGTCCGTGATCGACTCCGCGAGGGTGATGTCGATGAGCACACCGCCGGCGACGCCGCGGGCGGTCCACTTGCAGCTCTCCGGGATCAGCAGCCGAATCGTCGCCGGCGGCGGCATCGAGGGACGAGGAGCGCGCCGGCTCCCGCTTGATCATACATGTCCATCGGGACATGCGTCATGGATGTCGTGGTTCTCTGGTTCTCGGTCATGGTTCTTCTCCATCTCCTTCTGGTCGTAGTAGTCCCCGCCGCGGAGGTTCTCGTGGACGAGGCGCGGCCGCGGCGGCGGAGGTCGGATGTCGACGCGGTCGAGGCCGCGGCGGAGGATCGCCTGCACGCTCTTGCGGGTCGGCGAGCCGATCTCGAGGGCGCGACGACAGGCGGCGTCGGCCCGCGCAGGCTCGATCCCCTTCAGCTCGCGGAAGAGGCCGAAGCACGAGCGGTAGCCCTGCTCCGGGTGCGGCCGCGACTCGAGGATCCGGCGGACCACCTCGGCGACGCTCGGCCCGAGCGACTCGCCCCAGGCAATCATCCGCGACGGCGGCCACTCGCCGTACTCCCGGTGCGAGCGCGGACGATGCGAGGGGTCGGTGACCACCATCCCCTTGGGCCCGTAGCTCCGCGCGTGGGCGGCGACGCGGCGATCGCCGTGGAGGATCTCGATCGTCGTCGCCGTCGCCCTGAGCTGGACACGCTGGCCGACGAGCGCGCAGGGGACGCTGTAGTAGCGATCGTCGTATTCGCAGTGGTAGTCGGGGCCGACCTTCGCCTTCTTCCATCGCGCGAGCACGTAGCGCTCCGCTGGCAGCGGCTTCATCGCCGGTCGATCGAGCGCCTCGAAGCGCGAGCGCCTCGTGCCCTCGATCTTGACGAAGGGCGGGTGTTGAGGCGCTCCACCAGCTCGGCGATCGCCTCGTTGAGCTCGTCGAGGCTGTGGAAGCGGCGGTTCCGGAGGCAGGCGAGGATCCACCGCTGCGCGAGCTGGACCCCGTTCTCCACCTTGGCCTTGTCGCGGGGCTTGGCAGGGCGCGCCGGGATCACGACGGTGCCGTAGTGGGCGGCCATCTCGGCGTACGTCGGGTTCAGGTCTGGATCGTAGCGATCGGGCCCCGAGACCGCGCTCCGCAGCTGATCGGGGACGAGGATCTCGGGCGCCGCGCCGAAGTACTCGAGGGCGCGGATCGTCGACATCACGAAGTCGCCGAGCCCCTGCGATCGGCTCGCCTCGGCGTAGGTGTAGTTGCTGGCCCCGAGGACAGCTACGTAGAGCTCGACCTCGATCGCCTCGCCGGTCTCTCGATCCCAGATCACCGGCTTCTTCCCCGAGTAGTCGATGAAGGCCTTCTCGCCGGCGCGGTGGTCTTGTCGCATCACCAGGTCGACGCGCCCCTGGAAGCGCGAGTAGAGCTCGCAGAACTGGCTGTAGCCGTAGGGCCGCTCGCCGCGATCACCGGCGGCGACGGCCTCGGCGTACTCGTTCCACAGCAGCAGCAGCGTGACGCCGTGTCGCGGGAGCTCGCGGTGGATCCACTCGAAGTCGATCGGCGCACGCGGAGGCGGGAGGTTCCGTCCGACGTCGCGGAAGAGGAGCTGCTCGAGCTCGGCGTCGTCGAGCCCCTGCGCGATCTCCCAGGTGAGGTCGGCCTCCCCAGCGCGGCGGAGGTAGTCGCTGACGGAGCCCTTCGACATCCCCGTCGACGCGGAGATCGAACGGTGGCTGAGGGCAGATTCGTACTTGAGGCGGAGGACTTCTCGGATCTTTCGCATGGCGTGACGCTCCATGGCCCACGGTGAGCGGTTGGCCGCTCGACGGGGTTCGCGGGGTCACACCGATCGCTACGCGCTCGTCAGGAGCCGCTCAGGCGGCCGGTCGAGGGGCGCGAAATCGCGCTGCCCAAGTGCTCCGGAATCGGTGCCCAAGTGCTCCGGAATCGGTGCCCAGGTCCGGCCGGAATCAGTGCCCAAGTGGCCGGAATCAGTGCCCAACTTGGTCCGGAAAACGCAGGCCCTTGTTCGAGTGCCCCGACGCGCACGTCTGCACATCGGGCTGGTCGCTCGCCCCTGACGGTCGTGAATTGCTGCTCGTCAACGCCGAGCGAAGCGAGCTGCACTTCGTCGACGTCGAGACCGGCGCGGCCCGTGGGGCTCCCCTGATCGCGGCGCCGCAGACCTTGCTCCAGTCCACGGTCTACGACCCGCATCGCGGCGATGTCCTGGCGACCAGCATGTACCGGTTCTTTGACGCGAGCGCGCCGCCTGCTCCCTACCGCCTGCTCCGCCTACAGCCAGGCCGCGAGCCAGAGCTTGTATGGAGCCACAAGTACATGTGGATCCATGCCCCGCAGCTCTCGCCCGACGGCTTGACGGTCGCGGCCGACGCGATGAACCTCCACAGCGAGGTCGTCCGCGTGGCGCTCCCTGCGGTGTGCGCCGGCGACGCGATGCTGGGTCCGTGACCTCTAGCAGGCGGGGTCCTGACGCCGCCCGCTGGAGGTCATCCGATCGTGGCTCCACGCCTTGCGGCGACGCAGTCAACGACGCCGGATGGACGGTGTACGTATGGGTCGCTTGGTGAAGAACTGGGTCCCCTCGCCGGGACTAATCGATCCCCCATCCCTGGGACTGCTTCGACAATCGAACCCAGGGCAGGAGGAGTGCGGTAGTCCCGCATGCTCGGATCTGTGGGGGGGGCGGTCCGAGCCCGAGGAGGGAAGGGCCGTCCCTGCCGCAATCGTACTTCCGGGGCTCGCCGGATTTTCCGAAGTCTAGAGGGGTGTGGGTCGAACTCAGGAGCGAAGAGGCTCTTGACCTACTCATGGAAGTAGACGCATGCGCAGGCAGAGACTAGACACTGCTCGATCACATGAGGAAAGACAATCCGGCCCGCAGACCAACCGTCGCCGACGAATTCGCCGATCACCAGTTCCGCAGCTCCAGCGACGAGCGCCTCCCACGCACGGCCCGGCACAACCTGCTCAAGGGTCTCAGGCTTGACCTGTATCGTCTTCACTTCCCCGCCAATGCCGTAACTCGCAACAGCCTGTGTGATCCGCGCGTCCCGCGGGTTGCCAGCGGGAGCGGTGACGATGATGTCGATAAATGCATGGTCGTCAGACTGCGCCGTGCGCATATGATCCATGTCGATCTCGACGTGTACTCCCGCGTCTTCCGCGTTTCCATACCGGCGAACCTTCGGCATCCACGTCCGATAGTTGTGGCCATGTGACTTGTGCTCCGTCGCTCTTCCTCCCTTCTTGTTCCAGCTACCGCCACCGAGATAGGACGGGAGCTTGGAGCTGTTGAACCACCACTTGTGTTTCAATAGGTCGACACAGTCACAGCGCGCCCGGCCACCTTCAATTGCCTCGAGCATGTCCCGCACTCGTCCTACGGTGACTGCCTCTGTCCGATCACTTGAGGCATGTGCGCTGGCAATCCGAGCGATCGCGGCCATGGCCTGCATCTCGTCCATGGACTCGAGTTCCATCTCGCTGTGTCCGCACAAGAGCAGAACATCAACGATTGGGATTGACCCGAAAAAA
>JACKDU010000006.1 GCA_020633335.1 Myxococcales bacterium
CCGGCCAGCGAAGATCGATGGTCGCGTCGTAGATTGCGCCGCCCTCCTGGACGAGGGCCGCGAGCCCGGTCGTCCGGGTGTCCCCCTGGCCGATCGTATTGGTGGCGACTAGGCCGAGAGCGCCATAAGGACCGAGGAGGAGGGCTGCCCTGCGGAAGAAGTGTGCGCAGAGATCCGCGTTGCCGTGAGCTCCGTGATGCAGTGCCAAGAGCCAGTCGCGATATCCAGGGCCGAAGGCGCCACTGAGCTGCCCACCCCCCATAAACGGCGGATTCCCAACCACCGCATCAAAATACGCAACACTCTTCCCCTTCCCCCCCGCGAGCGGATCCCGCCGCCCCTCCCAGAACACCTCGGGAAACTCCAGCATCCAGTGAAAGGGCGCCTGGCTCGCCAGCAGCCCCTCACGAACCCGCTCCAGCCCCTCCCGCGCCGCGACCTCCTTCGCCCCGCCGGCCTCCTGCTCGCGCGCCCCGAGCCACGCCATCACGAGATCAAAGCGCCGCTGCCGCTCAACCAGCCGCGCCTTATCCTTGCCCTCGGCGAAGAACGCCCCGAGGCAGAGGTCGGCGATCAAGCGCGCGTCATCCAACGCCGCGCGCGCCTCCTCGAGGAGCCGCTCGCGCTCCAAGACCGCGGCCTCGCCGTCCTGGCGGGCGAGCTGGACGATCTGCCGCCGAAGCTCGGTCGCCCGACCGAGCGCGAGGGTGATGTTGTGGGTCAGGAGCGCGTCCTCGACCTGGGCCTTCTCGGCCTTTCCGGCCTTCTTCCCGCCCTTGCCGGCCTTCTTCCCGGCAGCCGGCGCGGCCTCGTCGGTGATCCGCCAGTCGAAGGCCCGGGCCTGGGCGAGGCTGAGGCCGACCAGCGAGTCGCCGCAGCGGAGCGCGTGGTCGACGAAGGTGAAGGGGAGGTGGCGGGAGAGGGTCACCAGCCAGAGCGAGAGCTTGGCGAGGTTGACGGCGTAGGGGTTCTTGTCGACGCCGTAGACGCAGCGCTGGGCGACCAGGCGGCGGGCGGCGATCACCGGGTCGGAGCCCTCGTCGCTGCCGTCGCTCGGGCGGGCCTCGGCGCTGAGGCCCCCGAGGCCGTAGGCGAGGAGCGAGCCCATGTCCTCGTAGCGGCCCTCGCGCTGCCAGGCGGCGACGACGTGGTCGGCGAGCTGGCGGACGACCTCGACCAGGAAGGCGCCGGAGCCCATCGCCGGGTCGACGATCTTGAGGCCGAGGAGCGCCTCGCTGGTCGGCGGGGCGCCGCTCTGGGCCTCCATGGTCCGGAGGATCGGCGCCAGGGTGCGGCGGACCACCGGCTCGGTGAGCTCGCGGGGGGTGTAGTGGGAGCTGGTGCGCTTTCGCTCGTCGCCCGGCTGGATCACCAGGCGGCCGGCGTGGGCGCGGTCGCCGAAGCCCTTGGCGGCGTGCTCGGCGAGGGCGGCGAGGACCCGCTCCTCCTGGTCGGCCGGGCTCGCGCCCTTGGGGGCCTCCTTGAGGGCGGCGGCGACGGCCTTGGCGAGGGCGGCGGCGTGGCCCTTGTCGAGGCCGACGCTCTCCTTGAGCCACTTGGCGCGGCCGCTGGCCGGGACCGCGAGGAGCTCGCGGGCGCTCAGCCAGACCCCCTTCGCCCGGCGGGCCCGGAGGCGGACCGCGGGGGCGGCGAGGCGGACCACGTCGTAGCCCATGAGCGCCTCGTAGACGCTGCCGATCTGCTCGACGTCGAGGGCGCGGTAGCTCAGGCGCTGGCGGATCTGGCCCTCGCGGAGGTAGAGGAGCGCCTCCAGGACCCGGTGGATCGTGCCGTCGTCGACGCTCGGGACGGCGACCGCGGCCCGGGCGAGGGGGTCGTCCAGGGGCCCGGCGTCGGCGCGGCCCTCGAGGAAGGGGTAGGCGTCGGGGTTGAAGAGGTGGCCGCGGCGGGGCGGCATCACCAGGGGCGCGGGCGGCTCGCCCTCGGCGTCGGGATCGACGTGGCCGTGGTGGTGGACGCCGTCGTAGACCGCCCGCCAGGTCGCCAGGAGGCGCGACCAGGCGCCGAAGCGGCGATCCATCGCGTCGGGGTGGGCGCCCTGGTCGCGCTGGAGCTCGTCGAAGAGGCCGAGGACCGAGTAGCCGCCCTGGTAGATCGGGTGCTCGACCGGCAGGAGGCCGCGGTCCTCGGCGTAGAGGGTGAAGACCAGGCGGAGGAGGACGGTGAGGAGGCCGGCGTAGACCTCGCCGGTGCCGTGGCTGCGGCGGCCGGTGAGGACGCGACCCTGGAGGAGGTCGGAGCCGTCGCGCTGGGCCGCGGCCTCAAAGCCGGCGAGGAGCGCCCCGAGGGCGTCAAAGACCTGATCGGCGAGGCGCTCGGTGACCTCGGCCTGCTGGCGGCGGCTGGTCTCGAGGAGCGCCGCGAGCCGGTGCTCGCGCGCCTGGGTGAGCCAGCGATCGCGGCTGAGGAGGGCGAAGAAGGCGTCGAGCATCGGCCGCCCGCCGACCTCGCCGAGGCTCGTCAGGTCGAAGGTGAGCGAGCCGGAGGTCTCGCCGTGGGGGGCGTAGATCAGGCGGACCTGGGTGCGGTTGGTGAGGAGGCCGATCGGCACCCGGGCGTGGCGGAGGAGGCGCTCGAACTTGGCGGTGGGCGGGTAGCTCCACTCGGTCTGGTCGGGGCGATCGAGGGAGCGGCCGAGGGCGTCGGCGCCGAAGCCGGTGTCCGGGTCCGCGAGGTCCCAGACCAGGGCGAGGTAGTCGCGGCCGGCGCGGGCGGCGTCCGATAGCTCGGGGTCGGTGTCCGAGAGCTCGCTGAGGCTGGTGCGGTGGGGGGTGGTGGTGTCGGCGTCGTCGTCGTCGTCGTCGCTGGTTTCGTCGTCGCTGGTTTCGTCGTCGTCGCGCTCGCCGTCGCTCTCGTCGGCGTTGTCGTCGTCGTCGTCGGTGAAGGGATCATCGGCGTCGGCGAAGGGGTCGTCGGCGTCGGCGAAGGGATCGTCGGCGGACGGCTCTGCAGCCTCGTCAGGGGTGTTCTCGGGGGCGGCGCTGGTCGCGCCACCGCGGGGCGTGCGGCGGATCGCGGCCGTCGGCCGGAGGATCTGGCTGGTCCGCGCATCGGTGGCGACGACGTGGAGCGCCTCCGGGAGATCGGCGCCGCGGTCGATGTCGGCCGGCGTGAACTCGAGGAGGTCGAAGAGGAGGACGTCGAGCGAGGGGAGCCTCAGCGGGCCGGTGTCGACCGGCTCGCTCGCCTTGGCGCTCGCGTCGGCGCCCTCGGCCTTCGGCGGGGCGCCGCCGAGGAGGACGCGGAAGCTCTGCTGGGCCGCCGAGCCGCGCTGGTGCATTACGCCGGCGGCGGTCAGCACGGGGACCGAGACGACCAGGCCGTCCTGCTGGATCATGCCGAGCCAGCGATCGTGGAAGCTGGACTCGCTGGGACTCTTGGTCCGTCGGGTGATGATCGCCATCCCTCGTTACCCCCAGACCTTCGGCCACAGGTAGACGAGCCCGACGGGCTCGATGCGGCTCAGCTTGATCTCGTACATCGCCCGGAGATCGGCGGGCTCCTCCTGGAGCTCGCGGTCGATCGCGGCGAGGCGGTCGGCCCGGGCGGCGAGGTCGGCCTCGCGCTGGCGGCGCTCGAGATCATTGACCACGTCCTTGAGCGGGAGCTGCTCGCGGAGCTGCTCGCGCTGGGCGGCGAGGAGCTTCTTCAGCGCCTCGCTCTCCTGCGCGCCGCGATCGCTGAGGCGGCGACCGGCGGCTTCGGCCGCGTGCTCGCCGAGGCCGCGGAGGAGCGGCCAGAGCTCCGCGAAGTCGCCCGGGGCGCGGGCGAGGAGCGGCCGCATGGCGCGGGCGGCCGGCGGCGGTGCGTGCTCCTCCTCGCTGAGCTGGCCCTCGAAGATCCCGTGGAGCTTGCCCTCGTCGAGCTGTCGGATCGACTCGAGGGGGCCGTCGGCTGTGTCGCCGCCGACCCGGACGATCTTCGTGACCAGCTCGTCGTGGAGGCGGACCGCGCCGTTGCCGAAGAGCGAGACGCGGGCGAGCGCGACCGCGTAGACGTGGCCGTCGAAGTCGTGCTTGAGGAGCGAGAGGTGCTGGAGCTGGTGGGCGCCGAAGCCGGCCGAGGTGAAGACGTCGAGGAGGCGGCGGACCAGCGGGTGATGGAGGTGGAGGTGGACCCGCGGCGAGGTCATCTGCGGCGGCGGATCGAAGACCACCGGCTGCGGCGGCGCGGCCCGGCGCCACTCCCAGAGCGACTCGTCGCGCGCGCGCGGGCGCCGGAGGGCGTCGAGGGTGCTCTCCCAGCCGGGCGGGAGCTCGGGGACCTCGAAGGCATGGACGCCGCCCTCCCCCGCGACGGGCTTGAGCGGCGGCGCGCCGAGGAGCGCGAGGGCGACGTCGAGGGCGTGCCGGAGGAGGCGCGGCTCGAAGTTGAGGTGCTTGGCCGCGTCCGAGTAGCGGGTCCCGGCGCGGCGGATGTCGGCGTCGAGGCGCTTGTCGGCGAGGCTCATCGCCTGATCGAGCTCGAGCTGGACGACCTGCTGGCGGGCGCCGGGGGTCGCGGCGGCTTCGACGTCGTCGCGGGTCGACGCGCGGATCGTCTGGCCCTCGAGGAGCTCGGCGATCCTGCCCATCACGACGCTGCCGACCGAGCCGAGCTCGTCGCGGATCACGTCGACCTTGCGGACGATCGTGTCGAGGACCGCGTCCTCCTTGCGATCGGCGTAGACGAAGTAGTGGCAGCGGGCCTCGGGCTCGGGCTGGAGAGTGCGGTCGATTCGGCCGTTGCGCTGCTCGAGGCGGGCCGGGTTCCAGGGGATGTCGAAGTGGATCAGATCGGCGCAGGCGCCCTGGAGGTTGATCCCCTCGCGGGCGGCGTCGGTCGCCAGGAGGACGCGGACCGGGTGGTCGGCGGGCGGGGCGTTGAAGGCCCGCTGGATCTCCTCGCGCTTCTCGTCGCTGAGGGCGCCGTGGATCTCGAGGATCCGCTCGTCGCCGCGCTCGGTGCCGGCGAAGGCGCGCTGCAGGAGGCGGCGGAGCCAGCTCTTGGTGTCGGTGTATTCGGTGAAGATCAGGAGCTTGCGCGGGCCCCAGCGCTTGTCGGTGGCGGCGTCGTCGATCCCGGGGCACTGGTTTTGGCGGATCCACTCGAGGAGCGCGAGGACGCGGGCGTCCGGCGTGCCGCGGTGGCGGCCCGCGAGGTCGAGCATCGCCTGGAGATCGGCGCGGGCGCGCTCCGAGGGCTTGCTGAAGGTGGCGCTCGCGGCTGCGGTGCTCTCCAGCTCCTCGGCGTCGAGGGCCGCGTCGGCGCGATCGAACTCGCTGTCGGTCTCGGTGTCGGCGCTTGCACCGGCGTCGGCGTCGGTATCGGCGGCGGGAGGCTCGGGCGCGATGTAGCTCTTGTCGAGGCGTCCCGCGAAGTGCTTGTCGAACGAGGCCGCGTGCGCGGAGAGGGTCCGGTAGAACGCGGGGATCGACGAGAAGAGGCGCTTTTGGAGGTTGGCGAAGACGAGGCGCTGGCCCTTGTTCGCGGGGGCGACGGCCTCCTCGTAGTCGCGGAGCATCGCCGCGAGCTCGAGCTCGGGGGCCGTGGCCGCCCTGGGGAGCGCCCAGGGGCGCTCGAGCGGGAGCGCGGGGCGCTCGTAGCCGGGCACCTCGGGGCGCGGCGCGTGGAGCGAGCCCGCGACCGACCAGCGGTCGGCGGCGCGGTGGAGGGTCAGGGCGACGACCTCGCGGCGCGGGAAGAGCCCCTTGGCGACCCGCCGGATGTCGCGCTTGAGGCGGCGGATCATCACCGCCTCGAGGGCGCTCGCGGTCGCCGGGGCGGCCCGGTGGAAGCGCTGGGGATCGAGGAGCTCGAGGAGCGCGGAGAAGCTGTTGCTGTGCCCGTTGTGCGGGGTGGCCGAGAGGAAGAGGCGGTTCTCGAAGCGCGGGCAGAGGTGCTCGCGGGCGATCCGGGTGATCGCCGAGTCGACCGCGTAGGAGCTCCCCGAGGCCGGGGCGACGGTGTGGGCCTCGTCGAGGATCAGCAGCGACTTCCGGCGCTTGCCGTGCTCGCGGTGCTCGCCGAGGAAGGCCCGCAGCGGCTCCAGGTACTCGGCGCGGCGGAGGAGCGGGTACGAGATGATGAAGCGGTTGTGGGTCGTCCACGGGTTGGCCCGGTAGCCCCGCTGCTGGCGCGTGTGGGCGACGAAGGCGCGGTCGTAGATCTGGAAGTGGAGGCCGAAGCGCTTGTAGAGCTCCTCCTTCCACTGGAGGCAGACGCTCGCTGGCGCGACCACCAGGACGAACTCGACGCGCTGGCGGAGGAGGAGCTCCTGGAGGACGAGGCCGGCCTCGACGGTCTTGCCGAGGCCGACGTCGTCGGCGATGAAGAGGTTGGCGCGGGGCAGCTCGAGCGCCTTCATCAGCGGCGCGAGCTGGAATGGTTGGACGTGGATCCCGGCGCGCAGCGGCGCCTGGAAGAGGCTCGCGTCGGCGGCCGTGGTCGCGTTCCAGCGCAGGGTGTTGAGGTAGGCGGCGAAGCGATCGGGCGGATCGAAGCCCTCGAGCCCGCGGAGCTGCCCCGACTCGGGCTCGGTGAGGTGCGCGCCGAGCTCGAGCTCCCAGAGGACGCTGAGCTCGCGGCCGGGGGCGTCGTCGTCGAGGCAGACGAGGTCGACCAGGTGGGCGGCGTTGCGCCGCTCCTCGCGGGGCGGGTAGACCGCCTGGACGAGCCAGTTGCGGTGCCGGCAGCGGGCGATCTGGCCGGGCTTTGGGACGGTCGCGCCGTCGAGGCGCGGGCGCTGCGGGAGGGCCGACGGGAGGGCGCTGCGCTTGGCCGCGGTGGTGTAGGTCCAGCCGGCGTCCTCGGCGGTCGAGCCGAGCTTTTGGTTGGGGATGGTGGTGTTGAAGGCGGGGGGCGCGGGAGACGGGGGCGGCTCGGGCTCGGGGCTCGGGCTTGGGCTCGGGGCTCGGCGCCGCGAGCGGGCGGGCGGTGGCGGGGTGGAAGCCGCGGGCGGTGCCGGCGGGACAGGGCTCGTCGTGGCGCCCAGGAGAAGCTCCTGCGAGGGGCCGGCGGGCGCGAAGTCGACCTTGTCGAGGCGCTGGCGGTGGTGGGCCTGGGCGAGGGCTGCGCGGATCTGGCCGGGAGAGCGGTCGAGGGCGTCGGCGAGGCGGAAGAGGATCAGATCGTTGCCGCGGGCCTCCGAGACCCGGACGGCGGCGAGGTCCGGCGGGATCCGGGGGCCGTGCTCGGTGGGGGCCGTCGCTGCGGGCTCGTCGTTGTCCGCCGTGGCATCGGGCTGCCTTCGCCGCTTCGGATCGTCCTGGGGGGCCTTCGACGTTTGAGCCGCCTGGCGGCCGGTGCTCGAGCGCCGGGCGATGGCCTCGAGGTACGCCGCCTCGCTGGCCTCGAAGACGCATCGGTCGAGTCGGCAGCGGTGGTGCTCGGTGTGGAGATCGGCCTCGACCACGCGCGGCGGTGCGCCGAGGAGGCGGGCGAGCTCGGCCTGGAGGGCGGGGTCATGGCGGGCGTCGGAGTTACGCTGCGCGCCGAGCTCCTCCGAGAGGCGCCCGCGCTCCCGCGGACGATCCGGGCTCTCCGGCCAGAGGCGTCCGAAGGCGTTCGGGAGCTTCGTCCGGCCGTGGGTGCGTCCGAGCCAGTCGGCGAGATCCTCGCTGGCGACGCCGAGGTGCGCGGCGAGGTCGGCGAGGACGTCAGGCTGCGCTCGCGCGGCGCTCGCGTTCAGGTCGGCGAGGGCGGTCAGGGCCTGGGGCACGGGATGCGTAGTAGAACACGGGACGGCGTTCAGGCCCAAGCCTCCGTGGGGCACGCGGTGATGGGCGATCCGTCGGGGCCGCTTCAGCCACGTCACCTGGCTCAACCAGCTCGGCGCGGGCTCCGTTCAGCGGGCGAGCGGAGCAGGACTTGGCGCGAGCGGAAAATGTGTCGCCTCCGCCTGTCCGGTGTCCGGCCGCAATGCCTCCGACGGATCCGCCAGGCCTGGATGCCTTGCGTTCAGTCGGCCTCTCCTCAATCTTCTGCGACCGGGAGAGGACTCCAGCGTTGCTGACGTGCGGCATTCGAGGTAGCCTCGGACCTCGTCGACCGCCTGGTTCATCGCCTTCATCACGTGAAAGCGGTCGAAGACGATCGTGCTCTCCGGCTCCGGCAGGGCCTCGGTCGCGGCCGCGATGTACGGCGCCGCCATGTCCATCGCCATCGCGTCGATCCGCGCGAGCTGATGGGGCTCGATCGTGAGGAAGAAGCTCTCGAGCGCCTCCCTCGAGCGCCCATCCGCGACGTGGACGACGCGGTTCCCGCGGAGATCGTAGACCAGCGTGACGAAGCCCAGGCCGCGACCCGCCGGCTTCGTCCTCTACCGGGGCTCACCGGACGGGGTCATCCCGACGTACGCCGCAGCGTTCCTCCTCGATGAGCTCATCGAGGCCCGCGGCGGCGTCGACATCAACGGCGACGGCTTCGACGACATCGCCGTGATCCGCGGCACGAGCAAACGTCTCCCGCGCGAAGAAGGCCGCCGCTTTTTGGAGGAAATCTCGCTCCATCTCGACCCGCTTGAGCTCCTTCCGGAGCCGGTTGAGATCGGCCCGCTCGTCCGTCGTCAGCGGCCCCTGCGGTTCAGGGCGAGGCCGGCGTCTGAGGTGCCTTCGGTCAGGATCCAGACGGCAATGGTGTCGCGCTGGCGTGCTCCCTCGCTTCAGCCCAGCCGTTGCGTGACTCCGGCACATGGTTGTTAGCACAGGTCAGGCCCCTCGATCGACCGCCTCGCGGCGCTGAGAGGGCGTCAGAAGTTTCCCGAGGCGATGTCTTTCAGGAAACGATTGTCGAGCGAGAGGTCGGCGACGAGCTGCTTGAGGCGTCGGTTCTCGTCCTCGAGCTGCCGCAGGCGCCGGGCCTCGGAGACCTCCAGGCCGCCGTACTTCGCCCGCCAGCGGTAGAACGTCTGCCGGCTGATCCCGTGCCGCCGACAGAGCTCCTCGGTCTTCATGCCTGCCTCCGCTTCCTTGAGGACGGCGATCATCTGCTCTTCCGTGAACTTGCTGGTTCGCATCGTCTTGCTCCGATCTTGCCAGAGCCTGTCTCGCTTTGCCTGGGCTAGCGCATTGGGCGCACGTCACGTCGACTTCGACGCGATCCGGATCATCAGCCGCCCGGCTCCTGGTCCGCCCGCGTGGACCCTGAGCGACGGCGCCGCCGCCGAGCCCCAAGACCGACCGCGCTCTCCTGCGGCGCCCCCGGCGCTCCTCGGTGTGACCGTCCACTCGCTGGTCGCCCTGCGGGCCATCGGAGCACAAGGAACGTAGGGGCAGCGGGCATAGTCTCCCGGGCGATGTCGCTGCGCCCCGTGCGCCGTGTGCTCCATGGTGGATCATCCGCCATGAAAGACATGGCGAATGAGTCTGGTCGCCTCGGGTCTCGGACGAGGGCGCAACAGGTCTCGGTTTGGGTACCATCTCGATCGTGCTCGGCGCCGTCGACGTCCTTGTTCTCACGGCGCTGAAAGAGGAGCTCGACGCCCTCCTTCAGGTCACGGAGGGCATGAGCGGGTTGTGGACCGTCGGCGACGCTGGCGGGGTGCCCGTGCATCGTGCGGTCCTCGAGGGCAGCTTCGGGTCCATCAAGGTCGTGGCGACGCACCAGACCAAGATGGCCGGGAGCGCCACCGCGGCGCTCGCGGCGACCCTGGCCGAGCGCCTGAAGCCGGCCTGCCTGGCGATGTGCGGCGTCTGTGCCGGCCACCCCACCGACACCGAGCTTGGCGACGTCGTCCTCGCCGACCGTGTCTTCCAGCACGACGAGGGGAAGAATGGCGCGGATGGTTTTCAGGCCGACCTGTGCGTCGATTCGCTGCGCGAGGACTGGCTTCGGGTTGCGCAGAAGATGGTCGGGCCCGCCAAGGACCTCCACGGCTACCAGGCGCCCGACGACACGATCTGGAAGTGGTGGCTCCTCGACACGATCAGCACCGGGCGCGACCCGCTCAAGATGGCGACGTTCCAGCGCTTCATCCCGAGCGAGCGCCGCGAGGAGCGGCTCACCGTGCTCCTCGACGAAGATCTTGTCCACCTTGACGGCGAGACCCTCGTGCTCAGCGAGAAGGGGACGCGAGAGATCCAGCGGCGGCGGGTGCTCGTCGGCGGGATCGCGTCGGATCGCCCGACCGCGCTCCCCTATCACATTCACGTCGGTCCGATGGGCAGCGGCAACGCCGTGGAGGCCAGCGGTGCGAGCTGGGATCGCATTGGGAAAGGAGGGGAGCGCAAGGTCCTCGCTGTCGAGATGGAGGCCGCCGCGCTCGGTCGCGTCGCCCACGACCGCGGCCTCCGCCTCGCGGTCGCCAAGGGTGTCATGGACCACGCGACCCCCTGGAAGCGCGATGGGTACAAGCCCTTCGCCGCCCGCGCTGCCGCCGAGGTGCTCTGCCGCTTCCTCCGCGCAGTGGTGAAGCCGAGCGGGCCGGCCACCGGGGTCACCGGCCGAAACAACGGCGGTGGCGCTGCGCGAGCCTCTGATGGTCCCGGGGGCACACTCCACGTCGACGTCGCCCGCGAGTCCTCGCCTCCGCGGGTCTTCATCTCGTGGAGTCATGAGCCCGATCCCGAGTCTGAGGCCGCCCGCACCCACCGAGCCCGAGTCCTCGCCCTCGCTGACCAGCTCCACGCTGGCGGTGTCGACGCCCAGCTCGACCTCTACGACCCTCACCCGCCCGAGGGCTGGCCGACGTGGATGTCGAGCGGCATCGAGGAAGCCGACTTCATCCTCATCGTCTGCTCCGCCACCTATCTCCGCCGTTGGAAGGGGGAGGTCATCGACGGCAAGGGCCTCGGGGTCCGCTGGGAGGGTCTGAACCTCCGCAACCTCCTCTTCCGCGAGCCTGCCCGCCAAGCCCGGGTCGTCCCCATCCTCTTCGAGGGCGCCAGTCCGGGCGACATCCCTCTGGAGGTCGCCGGCGCGTCGACGCGGCGCCTCCCAGCCGAGTACCCCGACCTCTACCGCCACCTCACGAACCAGCCTGCGCTCTCCAAGCCCGCGCTCGGCCCGCTCCGCCGCTCCATCGAGAACATCGACGCCCCCGCGTACGCGATCACCGGCCGCCACGGGGAGCTCGCCCGAATTGACGCCGGCCTCGCGCGGGGGGGTGCCGCGGCCCTCGTTCAGGCGATCTCGGGCCTCGGCGGCGTCGGCAAGACCCGCATCGCCCTCGAGTACGCCCACACCCGCGCGGTTCACTACGTGGTCCGCTGGTGGACCTACGCCCATCGCCTGGAGAGCGATCTCGCCGACCTCGCCCGCGAGCTCGGCGTCGCCACCGCTGACGACGCCGTCGACCGCGCCGCCAAGGCCGCCCGCACCTACCTCCGCAACCATGATGGCTGGCTCCTCGTCATCGACAACGCCGACGACCTCGAGCCGCTCCGTGCCCTGCTGCCCAAGCTTGGCCCCGGCCACGTCCTCATCACCTCGCGTGCTGCCGCGTGGCACGGCGCTGCGACGCCGATCGAGGTCAACGTCCTGCCCCCCGACGTCGCCTGCGAGCTCCTCCTCGAACGCAGCCGCCGGCCCGACGATGGCCACGCCGCCGAGCTCGCGCAGACCCTCGGCTACCTGCCGCTCGCGCTCGTGCAAGCCGCGGCCTACCTCGAGAACACTCACGACACCTTCGCCGACTACCTCGACACCCTCCGCAGCGACGGCCTCGATCTCTTCGATGACCCCCTCAGCGATGCTCACGACCCTCTCCACGGCGACTCCGCCGACGCCCACCGTCGTACCGTCGCCCGCACCTGGCGCCCCAGCATCGAGGCCGTGCGCAACGACAGCGACCACGGCCCCGCCGCGGTCGCGCTGCTCGACTTCCTCGCCTTCTTCGACCCTGATGGCTTCTCCCTCGCGCTTCTTCACGACAAGCCCGACCTCCTCCCCTCGCCCCTCCGCCCCCTTGCAGCCTCCAAGCGCGCCATCAGGAGCGCCATCGCTCTTCTCCGCCGCTACTCCCTCGTCGACCGCGGCGGCGATCGTGTCCGTGTTCACCGCCTCGTCCAGGATGTCACCCGCGCGGCGCTCCCCGCCGACCGGCGCCAGGTGCTTGCCGCGGAGGTCGTCACCTGGGCCCGCGCCGTCTTTGGCTATGACCAGAACGAGCCTCGCATCGGCGCGGTGCCTGCCGGTATCGCGGCCCAGCTCCTCGCCCTCGGCGAGCGAATCGAGTGTGTCGGCGTCGCCGGATCCAAGCTCGTCTTCATCCTCGACGAACTGAGTGAATTCCTGCTTCACCTGGGCGATGCAGCCACGGCCCTCCGGGCCGGCCGTCGCGCTCTGGCAATCGCGGAGGACTTGGGGAAGGCCGACCCTCACTCGGCACAGGCGCAGCGCAACCTCATGCTCTGCCTTTACAGGCTCGGCGACAAAGAGATGCAGTTTGGCGACCTCGACCGTGCCCACTCCCTCACGGCCCGCTCCGTCGCCATCGCGGAGGATTTGGCGAGGGCCACCCCTTACTCACCGGAGGTGCAGCGCGATCTAGCTGTGGCATTGGACATGCGCGGCCTGGTAAAGGACCGGGCCGGAGATCGCTACGGCGCCCACGACCTCTTCGCCCGCTGCACCAGGATTTTCGAGGACCTGGCGAAGTCCGACCCGCACTCTCTTGCGGCCCAGCGCGATTTCGCGCTCTCCCTAGCGAGGCTCCGCGATCTCGGGATCGGCGCTAGCGAGCTCGCTGCCCGGTCCCTTTCGATTCTCGAAGATCTGGCGCAGGCCGATCCGCACTCCCTTGCGGCCCAGAGGGACCTCGCCAGTGCCTATGAGAACGCGGCCTTGGCAGAAGCTCCCATGGTGTTTCGCGGGGGTCTCATGCGAGCACGTGAGATCCGCGCGGCCTGTGAAGGGGCGCCGGAGACCCTCCGCTGGCTCACCCGCGCCGTCGCGATCCGCGCTTCCCTCCTGACTCAGGACCCGTCTAGCGCCACTGCGGCCCGCGAGCTTGCGGTCGCCCTCGGCTTTCTCGGCCAAGCCCAGAGTTTCGCCGACGACGAGTCCGCCGCCCTCGAGTCACGCCGCCGGGCAGCGTCGATCTTCGCCCAGCTCCGCCGCGCGGGTGCCCTCGACGCCCGCTACTCTCCGATGGCGAACTTTCTCGCGCGCATGTTCCCCGATGCCTGAGTCGCCATGCTCGCGCGCTACCTCGACGGCGGCGGCAACCACGTCCTCACCAGCGAGACCTCCGAACGGCTGGTCGGCAAGTACCTGCGGTCGAGCGTGCGTCGTGGTGAGATCATGCTCGCCACCGGCGCCTCCGAGCCGCGGCCGTCCGCGGCCGACGGTGATGCCAGGGGCACGCGCGCCCGGATCTCCGGCGCGGTCGAGGCGTCGCTGCGGCGGCTCGGGGTCGAGCGCGTCGACCTCTGCTGGGCGCGTGCGTGGGACGGCCGGACACCGGCGGAGGAGGTCGTCTCGATCGCCGAAGACCTCGTGCGCGCCGGGAAGATCCGTAGCCTCGGTCTCGCCGATGTCCCGGCCTGGTACCTCGCGCGCGTGAAGACTCTGGCCGAGCGCAGCGACGATCTCGTCCAGGGGCTCTTGCTCCCCTACTCCCTGCGGCAGCGGGTCGTCGAGTTCGAGCTCCTCCCGTCAGCGCTCGCCCTCGACGTCGGCGTGTGCGGCACCGGGGCCCTCGCGAGGGGCTTCTTGACCGGCAAGTACCGTAGGGACCATGCCCATGCTCCCGGCGCGCGCACCCTCCTGCAGAGGATCAAGGAGGACTCCCCCCTGGAGGCGCGGGCTCGCGACGGCGGGTGGACGCTCGTCGATCTCCTGGTCGAGACGGCGGCGGCCCTCGGGCGGACGCCGGCCCAGGTCGCGCTCAATTGGGCTGCGACCCGCCCCGGGGTCGTGACGACGCGGGTGCACGCGACGAGCCTCGAGCAGCTCGACGAGGACCTCGCGGCGCTCGACTTCCGCATCCCGTGGCTCTTCGACGACCGCCTCGAACGCGCGTCCCGACCGGCGCTCCTCTACCCCTACGACGGCTTTTCGTGGGACCAGGTGCGGTCGAGTCTCGGCCGGCCAGGGAAGTGACGCCTGGCCCACTGGGGTCGCTTCTGCGTCGCGTGTGCGGGGCCACCCTCGCCCACCTCGTCCAAGTGCCCAGGCGGACTACCATGGGGCCACTGGCGGTAGGCGACCGCGGGGAAGACGTGGTCGACCAGGAGCGCCGTCCACGAGAACATCCGCGGCGGCGCGTGCTACCAGCAGATGGAGATGGAGACCACTGGCTCGTCGTCGGGCGCGAGCGCGGGGTCGCTGGCGCGATCCTCCGGGCTCAACCGGCCGGCCGACCGTCGCTTGTGGGCAGGTCGGCGCCGCCGTCCGCGGCCGATGCGCGGTGGCGAGATCTCCCTGTGCCGCGGCAGACTTGTACTGATTTTGTCCTGATTTTGTACTGCTCTCGGAGAGAATCGTAAATTCGGGCCGTAGAGGGGTCGTGGCTGTGCACGCCTACAACATCACGAACGTCAACGACGACGGCACGGTCCCGAAGAAGGCGGCCCAGAACTGGAAGAGCTACAACAACTTCCGCTCGGGCGACCTCTCGGACAACAACGGGACGGCGGCGCCGGACCTCAAGCTCCTCGCGCCGGACTCCTGCGTCAACGAGTGCGCCGGCCAGGACCTCGCCAACTTCTGGGTGCAGGTCGGCAACGTCGGCGCGGTCGCCCTCACCGCCGGCGCGGTGATCGAGGTCTACGTCACCAAGATGGGGGTCGAGACCCTCGACCAGGAGGTCCCCTTCGATCAGGTCCTCCAGCCCGGCGAGTTCGCCGACTCGATCATGATCCAGGTCAACACCGCCGACGTCGAGAGCGTCCGCCTCTTCGCCAAGCCGAAGGAGACCGAGTGCGTCGTCGACCCGGCGGACGAGCTGATCATCATGGCGCCCTTCTGCATGATCCCCGGCTGAGCCGGTGAGCCCGCGGCGCGCGCCTGCTTCAGCTAGTCCTTGTCGCCGGCCTTGGCGAGGGGATCGATGGTGGCGACGGCCACGACCATCTTGGGCTTCTTGCCCTCTTCGACCGTGGTCTCGGTCGGGGTCGCGGAGCTCTCGTCGGTCTCGGCAGGCGCGCGGTCAGCGGTATCGTCAGGCATGAGCCCTCCTGGGTCTGGTGCAGGATTGTAGACCGGCCGAGGCTGGCCGCGCGTGTACCTTGGCGCGTGGGCAGACGCGGGGTGCATCGTCGACCCGGCGGACGAGGTGATCAGCATCGCGCCGCCTCCGCGCGCGTCCGCACGGTGTAGGCTCGGGCGCAATGTCCCTCTCCGAGCACCTCGAAGGCTTCCCGATCACCCTCCGCTGGCCGGTCGCCTGGGGCGACATGGACGCCTTCCAGCACGTCAACAACGTCGTCTACTTCCGCTGGTTCGAGAGCGCGCGGATCGCCTACTTCGAGGCCTGCGGCTGGAACGAGCGGATGCGGACGAGCGGCGTCGGGCCGATCCTCGCCCACACCGCCTGCGCCTTCCGGGCGCCGCTCACCTTCCCCGATCACGTCCTCCTCGGCGCCCGCGCCGAGGGGCTCGAGAGCGATCGCTTCACGATGCGCTACCGAGTGGTCAGCGAGGCGCTCGGTCGGGTCGCCGCCGAGGGGGAGGGGAGGGTGGTCTCCTACGACTACCGCGCCGCCGCCAAGGCGCCGATCCCCGAGGATGTCCGGAGGGCCATCCTCGACCTCGAGGGCCGCGGGGGTGGTCAGTAGCCGTCCACGGGGTAGGCGCCCGCCTTGACGCCGACGAGATCGATGAGATCGCCGAGCGTCATGTGCATGTCGTAGACGTGGGTGCCGTTGTCGCCGGAGAGGAGGGCGGAGGAGAGGTCGAGGGGGCTCGTACGGGCGTCGCCGGGGCCGCCCTGGAGCGACACCGCCAGCGCCTTCGCGTCGCCCTCGGCCTCGCAGCGGGCGCTGTAGAGGTCGCGGTAGAGGACGAAGGGGGCCATCTCCGCGACCCCCGGCGGGTGCTCGCCGGCGAGGCCGAGGTCGGCGGGGAAGAAGGAGCGGGTGAGCGGCGCCGGCCCGCCGCCGGCGACGTCGCCGGGGTGGACGCAGACGCCCGTCGGGCCCTCGGCGAAGTCGGCCGAGGCGCTCGGGAATTTGTTCTGGGCGGCGAAGGAGCGGAAGCCGACGACGCAGCCGAGCTCGTCGTCGGCGCGGCAGACCGGGACCCGCGCGAAGGAGCCGCCGCTGACACCGCCCGCGTCGGTGCCGAGCGGCCAGCCGATCGGCAGGGCCGCGACCAGGCGCCCGCGGAGGAAGTCGTCGTTGTCGATGCGCTTGCGGACCAGGCGGCTGACGATCTGTGCGCCCTGGGAGTGGCCGATGAGGACGAAGCCGCGGCCCTGGTTGTCGTGCTCGAGGTAGTGGTCGAACGCGGCCTCGACGTCGGCGAAGGCGGCGTCGAAGCAGAACTCGCGGACCTCCTCGCGGGCGACGTAGGTGCCGACGGTGACCTGGCGGTAGAGCGGCGCGTAGACCCGGCAGACCTCGGAGAAGCGCGCGGCCTGGATCCCCGCGGTCTTGCGCGGCGCGTCGTCGTCGTGGATGTCGTGGTGGAGGCCGGCGCGGAGGCGGAGGTCGACGGTCGGGTAGACGTAGAAGCAGTCGATCGCCGGGTCGGCGGCCGGGACGTGGTCGACGAGCTGGGTGCTGCCGTCGGGCAGGACCTCGACGGCCGTGAGGTCGATGTCGCAGGCGTCGCCGTCGACGTCGGGGCGGCAGGCCCAGGCGTCGGCGCTGGCGTAGTCGGGCGCCTCGTCGGGATCGGGGGCGCAGCGCCGGAGGGTGTTGCAGCCGCCGTACCCGAGCCCCAGGAGCCCGGCGACGGCGAGCGCGAGGAGGAGGCGGCGGCCCATCGTCCTCACGGTATCGGGCGCCCGCCTCGGCCGTCAACAAGCGCGGGCGGCCGCCGCCGTCGCCGAGTCGAGATGTCTCCAGGGACAGGTATGTCGACGCGGCCGGCGGCTCGATCGGGTCGGGCGGCTCCCTCTGAGCGCTCGTCGACGCGCACCCAGCTCCTCGGCGTGGGCGCGTGGGCGCGCGCCCACGGTCGAGGCGGCCTCAGAGGAGCTGGGCGCGGGCGGCCGCGACCGCGAGCTGGTCGCAGCGGGTGTTCTCGGGGTGGCCGGAGTGGCCGCGGACCCAGTGGAAGCGGACGCGGTGGCGGACCAGGAGCCCGTCGAGCTCGATCCAGAGGTCCTGGTTCTTCACCGGCTCGCCCGAGGCGGTCCGCCAGCCCCGACGCTTCCACCCCGGCATCCACTCGTCGAGCCCCTTGAGGACGTACTGCGAGTCCGAGTAGAGGTCGACGCTGAGGGGCAGGCGGAGGCGCTGGAGGCCGCGGATCACCGCGAGCATCTCCATCCGGTTGTTGGTGGTCGCCCGCTCGCCGCCCGAGCCCTCGATCGACCGGCCGCTCGCCGGGTGATGGAGGATGAACGCCCAGCCGCCGGGGCCCGGGTTGCCCCGACAGGCGCCGTCGGTGAAGAGGTGCATGAGCTCGAGCGGGGGGGACGGGGGCGCGTCCATGGCCGCGGGATAGCAGACCCGGCCGCGCCTGCGCCAGGGCCCGGGCGCAGGTGGGCGCGCCTGGGAGCGATCTGGCGGGCGCCGACATTTCCGTCGCCAGATCCCCCCCGCCTGTGGCATGTATCCTGGAATGCCGAGCTGGAAAGAGATCAAGGACTACGCCCGTTCGAAGTACAAGCTGGCCGAAGACGAGGAGCGCTACTTCTCGCTGATCTTCGGGTTCAATGATGGCCGCAGCCAGAAGATCTTCGTCCGCCGCTACGAGGCGTTCGACATGGAGTGGGTCGAGTTCCGCAGTGTCGTCTGCAACGGCGACAAGATGCCGCCCAAGGTCGCCCTCCGGAAGAACGAGGACTTCGCCTGCGGCGCGCTCGCGCTCGACGGCGACGGCGACTACGTGCTGATCTACAACGCCCCGCTGCCGACGATGGACCCCGACGAGTTCGAGCTCCCGCTCCACGTGATCGCCAAGACCGCCGACCGCCTCGAGTCGGAGTACAGCGGCGAAGACGACTTCTAGCCGCGCGACCGCGACGACCTCGCGGTCGACAACGAGGACGAGGGACATGGCCCGTGGCCATGTCCCTCGCGCTTTGTCGGGCCGGCGCGGGCCGAGGCCTCAGCGCATGTCGCCGCCGAAGATCCGGCGCTCGAGCGCGTCGCCGAGGGCGGCGACCTGGTAGATCAGCGCCGCGAGGTCGCGGTCGCGGACCCGCGAGAGCGGCAGGAAGCCCTGGGCGACGATGTTCGGCATGTCGGTCTCCGAGCGGACGAGGGCGACGCGGGCGTAGCCCGGCGCGCCGAAGCCCGAGAGGAGGAGGTGGGGGTCGACGATCGCCGAGAGTTCACCGACCTCCGACTGGACCGCCAGGAGCGGCTCCCCCTCGTTGAAGGGCTCGCCGCAGTCGACGACGAAGGCCTCGACCCGCTGGTGGCGGTGGTCGGGGAGGGGGACGACGATCTCGACCCGGCCCTCGTCCTCGCGCCAGCGCGCCCGCAGGAGCTCGGCGACCTTCTCGACCCGCTCCGGGAGGTCGGCGAGGCGGCCGCGCTGGGCCGCCAGCGGCGAGTAGCCCTCGTTCTCCTCGCCGGGGAGCGGGGTGTCCGCGAGCATGTAGCGGGCGAGGAGGTCGTCGAGGTCGGTGTCGGTGTCGGGATCCGGGGTGAGGAACTCGACCGCGCGATCGATCGTCACCGGCCGCCCCCAGCCGACCACCAGCGGCCGCCCGCCGAGCGCCTTCCGCCAGGTGCTCGAGCGCGAGCCGGTGTAGCAGGCCGAGAAGATCACCAGGCGCAGCGCCGGCGAGACGCTCGCGGGATCGACGTCCTCCGGCCGGATGGTCCCGGTGTCGCAGGTCTCGATCGCCCCGTCCTCGTAGCCGTGGGCGCTCCAGAAGACCCCCGCTGGCGCGAGCCCCTGGGCGCCCTCGGCGGCGCCCTTGATCGCGTCGAGGAAGTCCTCCTTGGTCCCCTCGGGATCGACGATGACGGTGTAGCCGGCCTGGCGGAGCACCTCGACGTCGTCGGCGATCCCCTCGAGCTCGCGGGCCAGCATCTGCTGGTCGATCGGCCGGGTCTTCTTGAGGCCGAACATGAAGAGGAAGGCCTTGCCGTCGCCGATCCCCGACGCGAGCGGCGGGTGGACCACGCGGACGTCGGGGTCGTCGCCGCGCCCCTCGCTCGAGGTCCAGCGCTTCGGGGCGGCCGAGCCCCAGGCGCTCGGCTTCTTGGAGAAGGACGCGCTCGCCTCCTCCTCCTCGCCGGTGAGCTCGCGGAGCTCGACGTCGAGCGCGTCCTCGCGGCCCTCGTTGATCGCCTTCTTGCGCGCGTTGAACTCGTAGAGGCTGATCTCGCCGGCGTCGAGGCGGGCGTCGAGGCGCTCGCGGAGCTCCGCCTGGCGGGCGGCCTCGGCGGCCTCCGCCTCGTCGCCCTCGCCGCCCGCGCTCTCCGTCGCCTCGGCACCCTCGCTCGCGCCCTCGCTCTGCTCGTCGTCGTCGACCATGGGCCAGCGATAGCAAGTTTCGCGGCCGACGGGGAGCCCCGAGGGCCGCGCGCGCGGAGGTGGCCACGCGGCGGCGATTGACGGGCACCCGGTCGCCTGCGAGCGTGGGGAGGATGCTCCGCGCGCTCCCCTGGATCGCCCTCGCGCTCGCCGGGGCCCTCGCGCCCGCGACCGCGCTCGCCCACATCGAGATCACCTCGCACGTCACCCGTCACGGCAAGTTCGAGCAGAAGGTGGGCCCCTGCGGGGCGGCGGACGACGGCTCCCCCGGGTCGATGATCTACACCTACGAGCCCGGTGAGGTCGTGACGATCGCCTGGGACGAGTTCATCGATCACCCCGCCTACTACCGGATCGCCTTCGATCCCGACGGCAGCGACGACTTCGTCGATCCCGCGAGCGCCGACGAGCGCTACTCGAACGACGCGGTCCTGCTCGACGGGATCGAGGACCTCCCGGGCGTCCACGACTACTCGGTCGACCTCACCCTGCCGACGATCGAGTGCGAGGCCTGCACGATCCAGGTGATCCAGGTGATGCTGGACAAGGCGCCCTTCGGCGACGGCAACGACATCTACTACCACTGCATCGACGTCCGCCTGGTGGTCGGCGGCGGCCCGGACATCAACACCGACGAGGAGGGCGGCTGCGGCTGCGACGTCGCCGATCCGCGGGCGGGCGACGGGCTCCTCGGGGCGCTCCTCCTCGGCCTCGTCGCCCGCGGCCGGCGGCGGCGCGGCGCCTGAGATCGGGCGCGCTCGATTGCTGTCCCAAGGGACAGCTTCGGCGGACCCGGCGAGACGCGGCGCGGGAGCCCTCGCCGAGCCTCGTCAGGGGCGCGGCCTCCTCGCGGCGGACCCGCCGGCCGCGGCGCCGCGCGGAGCCTGTGAGGGGCGATCCCGCCGATCGATCCTCACGCGAGCTCGCCCTGGCGCCTAGGTACATCGCGGTGACGCCCGCAGGAGAGCCCGCCACGGGCCGCGGAGGCGGGGCGGCGACGCCGCGGGGAACGCGCGGCGTCCGGGGGCCAGAGGCCTCGATCCGGCGCGTTTTCGAGTATGTTGCGCGCGCGTGACCCCAGCCATCGACGCGGGCGTCACCCTGGGAGCAGCCATGCGCAGCCTTTTTGACTCGACCCTGGCCCACTCCACCCGCGCCCGCTCGACCGGCGCCGCGACGCTCGGCCTCGTCGCGCTCGTCGCCATCGCGGGCGCCTGCCACGGAGGCGGCGGGGACACCACCGACGTCGTCTTCTCGGGCGCCTCGAGCGACGGCGGGAGCGGGGGCGAGGGCTCGACGGGGAGCAGCACCTCGACCGGCGACGCGTCGACCAGCGGCGCGAGCGATGGCGTCACCTCGAGCACCAGCACGACGAGCGCCACGGACACCAGCAGCGGCAGCACCATGGGCGACACCAGCACGGGCGCCGCCGGCGAGTGCACGCCGGGGGCGACCCAGCCCTGCTACAGCGGCCCGCCCGGGACCGAGGGCGTCGGCGCCTGCGCGGCCGGGAGCCAGACCTGCGACGACGAGGGGAGCTGGGGCGGCTGCGAGGGCGACGTCGTCCCGGTCACCGAGGTCTGCGGCAACAAGGTCGACGACGACTGCAACGGGATGACCGACGACGACGTCGACGCCGACGGCGACGGCTGGACGACCTGCGGCGGCGACTGCTGCGACGTCGCCGGCGGCGTCTGCCAGAAGCCCGAGCTGGTCAACCCGGGCGCCTACGAGTACCCCGGCAACGAGGTCGACGACGACTGCGACGGCGAGATCGACGAGGCCGCGGCGACCTGCGACGGCGGCCTCGCGTCGGACTCGGCCAACCCGCTCGACTACGCGAAGGCGATGGATCTCTGCCAGTTCACGGTCGAGAAGCCCGCCGATCCGACCGACAAGATCTGGGGGGTGATCAGCGCCAAGCTCACCCTCGCCGACGGCAAGGGCGCGCCGGTGGCGGTCCAGCGGGCGATCCGGCCGAACTTCGGGAATTCGATCGCCAAGCAGGCCGGCGACCGGATGGCCCTCTTCTCGAGCGGTCACGCGGCGGCCAAGTCCGACACCAAACCGGACTACGCCGGCTTCCAGAGCGGCGTCGATCTCAAGACCACGAGCGCGGCCCCGGCCGACTGGCTCACCGCCAACGGCGGCAAGCTCCCGAACCCGCCGGGCTGCCTCGCGCCGGGCCAGCTCACCGCCAACGACCCGATCATGCTGACCCTGCGGGTGCGGGCGCCGACCAACGCCAAGTCCTTCAGCGTGAAGATGTTCTTCTTCTCGGCCGAGTACCCGGAGTGGGTCTGCTCGCAGTACAACGACTTCTTCGTCGCCCTGCTGGACTCCGCGGCGGTCGGCAACCCGAAGGACAAGAACATCGCGATCTACAACGACGGCAAGCAGAACTGGCCGGTCGGCGTCAACCTCGTCAAGGTCGCGGACGGCCTCTTCACCGCCTGCCAGGACGGGATCGTCGGCTGCCAGGGGAGCGGGATCCCGGAGGCCAACTACACCGGCTGCGTGAGCGCGACGCCGCTGGTCGGCACCGGCTTCGACGAGCTCGACGGCGGCGGCTGCGGGAGCGGCAAGTTCGTCGGCGGCGGCACCGGCTGGCTGACGATGGACGGCAACGTCGCGCCCGGCGAGGTCTTCGAGCTCCGCCTGGCGATCTGGGACTCGGGCGGCCACATCTTCGACTCGCTGGTGCTCCTCGACGACTGGCAGTGGTCGATCGACCCGGCCGAGCCCGGGCTCGAGCCGCAGTAGGCGGCGCCGCTCGCCGACGCGGCCCCGCCCGCGCTCGCGCCTCGCTGTCCTGCGAGGTCGTCACGCGGAGCGCTTGCGCCTCGCTGCCCAGCGAGGTCGCGCTCCCCTAGAAGAGCCCGAGCTGGGTGCTCTCGAGCTGGAGCTCGACGCTCGCCCCCGCGCTCCGCAGCCACGCCTGGGCGGGGCCGGTCCAGCTCGGGTCGCCGCGGAGGAGGATCGCCGGGCGCTCGCACTCCTCCCAGTAGCGGAGGAGGCCGGGGCGATCGAGGCGCCCCGGGCACGCGGCCTCGGCGACCTCGATCCCCCCGACCTCGTCGGCCCAGGCGTGGATCGCCGCGGCGATCGCCTCGGGCGCGTCGACGATGATCGCCGCGCTCACCCGCCGCCGCGAGAGGCTGGCCGAAGGGACAGCATCGTGGGGCCAGAGGGCGATCCGCGCGTCGTTGTCGGTGCCCTCGAGGTGGGGGAGGAAGCGGGGGTGGGCGGTGTAGGGGAGGCCGCCGAGGCAGCGATCGGCGACCTGGCGGGCGGCGACCGCCGAGGGGACGAAGATCACGACGTCGGCGTCGAGGGCGTGGAGGGTCTCGACGCTCTCGCGCCGCAGCGGCGGGGCGTCCATCGCCCACTCCGGCTGGGCCCGGAGGAGGAGCCACTCGCAGGGCTCGGCCGCGGCCTCGGGCCCCAGCGCCCAGGTATAGAGGCAACGGGGGCCGCCGCTCCGCGGCCGCAGCGCGAGCGACGAGCCGCCGAAGGGGAGGTCGGAGGGGAGGGCGTGGAGGGTGAGGCGGCCGACCCCGAACTCGCGGCGGTAGTCGACGAGCACCGCCTGCGCGAGGCTGCGCCGCTGGTCGGGGCTGAGGTTGGCGAGCGCGAGCGCGTAGACCAGGTCGCGGTGGGCGATCCAGGGCCCGGGGACCAGGCGCGGCATCGACCCGAGGTGGGAGATGAAGGTGGTCCGCCCGGGCCCGGCGCCGTCGATGCAGAGGCGCTCGCGCGCGAGGATCCGGAGGACGGCGTCGCGGTCGGTCGACATGGCGGAGGTCGGAAGGATAGCGCCGGCCGGCCGGTCCCGGGGCGCGATCATGCGCGGCGCGGGCCGCCCGGGCCGAAGGAGCGGGCCCGTCCGCGCCCGCGGATCCCGCGGAAGAAGTCCGAAAGGACAGCCGCGCAGGGCTCGGCGAGGACCCCGGCGCGGATCTCCATCCGATGGTTGAGCCTTGGATCATCGCAGATCCGGAAGAGCGTGCGGACCGCCCCGGCCTTGGGGTCGTCGGCGCCGTAGACCAGGCGCCGCACCCGGGCGTTGACCAGCGCGCCGGCGCACATCGGGCAGGGCTCGAGGGTGACGTAGAGGGTCGCGCCGTCGACCCGCCAGCGCCGGGTGACCCGGCAGGCCTCGCGGAGGGCGACGATCTCGGCGTGGCCGCTAGGGTCGCCGGCGTCCTCGCGGGTGTTGAAGCCGGTGCCGATGATCGACCCCTCGTGGACCACCAGCGCGCCGACCGGCACGTCGCCGCGCGCAGCCGCCTCGCGGGCGAGGCGGAGGGCCTCGCCCATGAAGCGGGCGTCGAGCTCGTCTTGATCGGCGGCGCTCATCGGCGGGGCGACTGTGACAAAGGATCGCCGCGGCCGGCAAGCCCGCGCGGGCCGCGAAAGTACCCACAAAAAAGTATGAAGATTTGCTTGACCTCGGTGGAATCGAAGCGTAGATATTCACGACACCGATTGTCGAGGCTACCCATGCACCCCACCGTCGAGATCACCCGTCGAGCGCAGATCGCCACCGCCCACGCAGCGCGTGCGGCCGCGTCGTCGTGCTCCGGGTCTTGGTCGGGCTCGTCTTCATCGGCATCGGCGGCGAGCTGGAGTAGCCGCGCGCTCTCCTGGCGCTGAGCGCCGCGTCGAGGCTAGCGACCTCGTTGCGACGCTCGCCGACGCGCTGAGGCTTGTCCTCAGCCCGTAGCGCCGGGAGGAGCGCGGCGCGCCGCAGCCCCAGAGGGGGCGCAGCGGCGTCCTGGAGGCCCATTTGGGGCATCTGGAGGGTCAAGCCGACGGATGGCGACGGCACTCGGTTGCTAGCTGAGCGAGGCCGAAAGGCCCTTGAGGGTTCGATCCCCTCACCCTCCGCAACCCCCTGGAGAGGCAAGCCGAAGGCAGGCGACGGCGCCCGGTTGGAAGCCGGGGGAGGCCCACGATCGTGCGGCCCTTGCGGGTTCGATCCCCGCCCTCTCCGCTCTGGAGGACCGCGCACACGCGGCGAGTGCAGCCGACTTGAAATTGGCGAGGCGAATCAGCGCCTTTGGGGGTTCGACTCCCCCGTCCTCCGTGCATTTCCTCGATCCCGATCCCGGGAGGAGCGCTCATGTCTATCGAATGATCGAAAAGATTATGAAATATGGAGGGTCCAACCGACGGCCGGCGACGGTACCTGCTTCGAGTACAGGCGAGCACCCGCTCTTGAGGGTTCGATCCCCTCACCCTCCGATCCACTCCACTCCAATCTCAGCCGAGGCCCGCGCCGCGGGCCCCCGGGGACGTAGCTCAACTGGGAGAGCGCTGCCTTCGCACGGCAGAGGTCAGGGGTTCGAAGCCCCTCGTCTCCAACAAGCCAGATCCATCCACCGATAGGTCGCCTCCTGGCGGGACCGCCGGACTCCAAATCCAGCGGGCAGGGTTCGATTCCCTGGCGGCCTGTGCTCGCGCGCCTGCGCCTGCGCCTGCGCGCCCGCGCTAGCGCGGCCGGATCCGCATCATCACCGGCCCGGACGGGCGCAGGGTGGCGACCGCCGTGAAGGGGATCGGCGCCGGGTCGACCGGCTCGAAGCGGTAGCGGGCGAGGAGGCGCGCGAGCGCCAGGAGGGTCTCGTAGATCGAGAAGATCTTGCCGATGCAGGCCCGGGGGCCGACGATGAAGGGGATGTGGGCGCCGCGGTGGCGGGCCTCGACCTTCGCCGGCAGGAAGCGATCGGGGTCGAAGGCCTCGGGGTCGCCCTCCCAGAACTCCGGGTGGCGGTGGATCGCGTAGATGTTGAACATCACGACCGCGCCCGCCGGGATCCGCCGGCCGAGGAGCTCGTCCTCGGCGACCGCCTCGCGGGCGAGCGCCCAGGCGGGCGGGCGGAGGCGGAGGACCTCGTCGATCACCATCCGCGTGTAGGTCATCCGATCGAGCTCCTCGAGGGTCGGGGCCTCGCTGTCGCGGACGGTCGCGGCGATCTCGGCCTCGACCCGCTCGCGGACCTCCGGGTAGCGCGCGAGGTAGTCGAGCGACCAGGTGAGGGTGAGGGCGGTGGTCTCGTGACCGGCGATGTAGAGGGTGATCACCTCGTCGCGGATCTGGCGATCGCTCATCGGCGCGCCGCTCTCCTCGTCGCGGGCCGCGAGCATCGCCTGGAGGATGTTGGGCTCGTCGCTGTCGAGGCGCCCGTCGCGGGCGCGGCCGATGATGTCGAAGACGATCTGGTTGAGGAGGTCGATCGCCCGCTGGAAGCGGCGGTTGGCGGGCGTCGGGATCGAGAGCGGGAGCGCGACGGTGCCCTCCATCCGCCGGCCCATTCCCTCGAGGGCGACCGTGATCGCCTGCGCCGACTCGCTCGAGCTCGGCCCGAGGTCGGTGCCGAACATCGTCAGGCCGATGATCCGGCGGGCGAGGTCCATCATCTCGCCGTAGACGTCGAAGGCGTGGCCGCTGGCGTAGCGCCGCTCCCAGGTCGCCAGCATGTCGGCGGTGCAGCGCTCCATCGTCGGCAGGAAGTCGCGGATCGCCGGGCGTCGGAAGGCCGGCTGGAGGAGGCGACGCTCGCGTCGCCAGCTCTCGCCAGTCGCGGTGACCAGGCCGTCACCCATGAGGACGCGGACGGCGTCGTAGCCCCGGCCCTTCGGGTAGTTGTCGCTGCGCCTTCGGAGGATCTGATCGGCCGCCTCGGGGTGGCAGGTGACGATCAGCTCCTTGGGCGCGTGCTCGCGGGCGAGGACGTGGCTGAGCCACGGGCTCTGATCGACGACCGGCAGGCGGATCAGCGGGATCGAGAAGATGTCGCCATAGCGCCGCCAACTCTCGAGAATGAACGCGAAGCGGCCCTTGCGCACCAGATCGGGGATCGAGCCGACGATCGGCAGGCCGGGCGGCCCGGGGAGCGGCTGCGCGTTGGTGGCGGAGGGGTCGACAGCGCTCTGCATGGTCGGCGCCAAGCCTAGATCGGAACGTCGAAGCAACGTCGTTCTTTTTGCGCAAGTGCGGGTGTTGGTGGATCCGTCGGCGATGATCGCGCCCGAGCGCGAGCGCGTCTGGGCGCGGCGGATGACAATCCTGTGACGTGAGGATTCGGGGGTTGAAGGCCCCTGGGCTCCCTTGTAGCTTGCCGCCCCGTATGACTGCCATTCGAGCCTCCATGAGCTATTTCCGCGCCTCCTCGATCGTCCTCGCGGCTGGCCTCGCGTTCGCCGGCTGCAACGGCGACGACGCCGTGACCAGCGACACCGCCGGCACCGAGAGCGACAGCGACACCGGCACCTCCGGGAGCACGTCGATCGCCAGCACCAGCGGCACCTCCACCACGTCGACCACCTCGCCGGAGACCACCGGCTCGACGACCGACACGTCGACGACCGACACGTCGACGACCGACGTGACCGCGACCGGCACGACGACCTCGACGACGACGACGACCGACACCGACACGACGACGACGACGACGACGACGACCGACACCGACACGACGACGACGACCTCGACGACCGGCGGCGTCGACGACACGATCTACGACATCCAGATGGAGGTCATCGCCGTCGACTCCCCGGTCGACGTCCAGGGCGTGATCGTCACCGGCAAGGGCGCCTCGGGCGTCTTCGTCCAGGAGCCCCCCGGCGGCCAGTACAGCGGCGCCTGGGTCTACGCCGGCGGCCTCGACATCGCCGCGCTCGAGCTCGGCGACGAGGTCGACATCATCGGCGTCCACGGCGACTTCAACGGCCTCACCGAGATCGACGCGAGCGGCGGCTCGATCACCGCGACCGGCAACAAGGGGCTCCTCCCCGACCCCGAGCTGGTGGTGATGACCGAGCTCGCGGACCCGATCACCGCCGAGCCCTGGGAGGGCGTGCTGATCCGCGTCGAGGGCATGCCGCTCGGCGTCGTCGCCGAGCCCGGCTTCGACGAGTTCGTGGTCAACGACGGCGTCGACGACCTCTACGTCGACGACCAGCTCTACAACATCTACATGAACCCCCTCGACTTCCCGAACTTCGCGGTCGGCGGGAGCTTCACCGCGATCAACGGGCCGCTCAACTTCACCTTCGACAACTTCAAGATCGCCCCGCGGATGACGTCGGACCTCGAGGGCTACATGGAGCCGATGCAGCTCGGCGTCGGCGTCGACGACCTCCTCCCCGGCGACCTGATCATCTCGGAGATCATGTTCAACCCGACCTGCGCGGGCGATCCCTGCGAGTGGATCGAGGTCTACAACAACGCCGGCGTCGACGTGAACCTCATGGGGCTGCGGATCCAGGACAGCCAGTTCAACCCCAACGCCCAGGGCGTGATAAGCGACCCGGTGATCCTCGCGCCCGGCGACTACGCCTGGCTCGGCCGCGGCACCGTCAACGCCTGGCCCTACATGACCCCGGCGGACGCCCACTACGGCGCCAACCCGGCGCTCAACAACGGCGGCGGCGGCGACCTGGTGGCGATCCTCAACACCAACGAGATCCTCGACCAGACCGCGAACTACCTCCCGCCGATGGCCAACACCAGCGGGATCTCGCTCCACCTGATGCCGGGCCAGCTCGACGCGCTCGCCAACGACGACCTCGCCAACTGGTGCTACTCGACGATCGTCTACGACTCGCCCCTCGGGGTCGACGAGTACGGGACGCCGGGCGCGGCCAACGAGATGGCCTGCGCGATGCTCTGATCGCCGCGCGCGCGGCGATGACGTCGAGGCGGCCGCGCCCTCCGGGGGGCGGGCACCTCGCGCTTTGGCTGGCCGCGCGTCGGGGTCCGGGTCAGAGTGGTTGGCGTGGACGCGGGCGACCCGGCGGGGGACGAGGTGGGCCTCGGGGGCGCGGCGCTGCGGCGCGAGCGCGAGGCGACGCTGCGCCGCGGCGCGCTCCTCCTCGGGCTCGCCTGCGCCGGCGTGCCGATCGCGCTCGTCGACGCCGCCTACGGCGTCAGCGATCGACTCGTCGCCGCCTTCACCCTCGGTGAGGCGCCGACGATCGATCCGCTCGCGCTCGTTGCGATCGCGTGGTTCATCCTCGTAGGCGCCGGCGCGCTCTGGTGTGCGCGCGTCGATCCGTGGGCGCGTCGGTGGCTGGGGCCCAGCGCCCTCACACTCTTGATCCTCGCGATCTGGCGCCTTGGCGGCTCTCCAGCCGTCTTCACGGCCTTCGCCCTCGGCGTCGTGGGTGTGATCTACCTCAGGGATGTGGACGCCGGCTGAACGGCGCCGCGGAGCGTGCGCTGGCGACGATCGTGATAGGGTCGCCCCGCGCGCGGAGGTCATCGAGATGCTGATCGGCGTACCCAAGGAGATCAAGGACAACGAGTACCGGGTGGCGATGACCCCCGGTGGCGTCGCCCAGCTCGTCGCCGCGGGTCACCGAGTCCTGGTCCAGAGCGGCGCCGGCGAGGGCTCCTCGTTCCCCGACGAGAGCTACGCCGCCCTCGGGGCGACGATCGTCGGCTCGGCCGCCGAGGCGTGGTCGGCCGCGATGGTCGTCAAGGTCAAGGAGCCGCAGCCGGTCGAGTACGGCTTCATGCGCCCGGACCTCCTCCTCTTCACCTACCTCCACCTCGCCGCCGAGGAGGGGCTCACCCGGGCGATGATGGAGCGCGGCCCCACCGGGATCGCCTACGAGACGGTCGAGCTCCCGAACGGCCACCTCCCGCTCCTGACGCCGATGAGCGAGGTCGCCGGGCGGATGGCCACCCAGGTCGGCGCCCACTACCTCGAGCGGAGCCACGGCGGCCGCGGCAAGCTCCTCGGCGGCGTCCCCGGGGTGCGGGCGGCCGACGTGATCGTCATCGGCGGCGGGGTCGTCGGCACCAACGCCGCCCAGATCGCCCTCGGCATGGGGGCCAACGTGACGATCATCGATCGTGACCTCGAGCGCCTCCGCTTCCTCGACGAGGTCCTCCACGGCCGCCTCACGACCCTCGCCTCCAACCCGCTGAGCGTCGCCGAGGCGGTCTCGCGGGCCGACTTGGTGATCGGCTCGGTGCTGATCAAGGGGGCGAAGGCGCCGATGCTGGTGACCCGCGAGATGATCGAGACGATGAAGCCGGGATCGGTGGTCGTCGACGTCGCCGTCGATCAGGGCGGCTGCATCGAGACCACCCGGCCGACCTCGCACTCGAGCCCGACCTTCCTGGTCGGCGACGTCGTCCACTACGGCGTCACCAACATGCCCGGCGCGGTCCCGCGGACCAGCACCTACGCCCTCAGCAACGCGACGCTCCCCTACGTGGTGAAGCTCGCGCGGGCGGGCGCCGAGGCGGCGATCCAGCGCGATCCCGGGCTCGCGCTCGGGGTCAACACCTACCGCGGCAAGGTCACCTACCCGGCGGTCGCCGAGGCCTTCGGCCTCGAGTACACGCCGCTCTCCTCGCTCCTTGGGGAGTCCGCGCCGGCCGCGAAGAAGTGAGACGATGAACGTAGCGAGCGAGAGCGAGAGAGAGCCAACCCTGCGCTTCAAGATCACCGGGACCGGCGCGGCCCTCCCGGAGCGAGTGATGACCAACGCCGATCTCGAGCGGATGGTCGAGACCTCGGATCAGTGGATCCGCGATCGCACCGGGATCCGCGAGCGCCGGATCGCCGACGAGAAGACCGCGACCTCGGACCTCGCGGCCGAGGCGATCAGCGAGGCCTGCGCGGCCGCGGGGATCGACGTCGAGGAGCTCGACGCGGTGATCGTCGCGACCTCGACCCCCGACACGGTCTTCCCGTCGACCGCCTGCTGGACCCAGCGCAAGCTCGGGATCCGGGGGATGGCCGCCTTCGACGTCTCCGCCGGGTGCACCGGCTGGCTCTACGCCCTCGAGATCGCCGGCGGCCTCCTGGCGGCCGGCAGCGCCAAGCGGATCGCGGTCTGCGGCGCCGAGGTGATGAGCCGCTCGGTCGACTGGCACGATCGCTCGACCTGCGTGCTCTTCGGCGACGGCGCGGGCGCGGCGGTGGTCGAGCTCGGCGACGGCACGACCGGCTACCTCGCCCGTAACTGGGGCGCCGACGGCAACCTCGCGCCGGTGCTCTACCAGCCGGCTGGGGGCTCGCAGCTCCAGGCGTCCGCCGACACTGTGGCCCGCCGCCTCCACTCGGTCCACATGGAGGGCAACGCGGTCTTCCGCCACGCGGTCCGGTCGATGAGCGGCGCCGCCCAGCAGGCGGTCGCCGACGCCGGGATCGGCGTCGACGCGATCGACCTCCTGATCCCCCACCAGGCGAACGCCCGGATCATCGAGGCGACCCGCGAGCGCGTCGGCATCGACCGCGACCGCGTCTACTCGATCGTCGATCGCTACGGCAACATGTCGGCGGCGACCGTGCCGATCGCCGTCGATCACGCCCGCCGTGAGGGGCGGATCCACGACGGCGATCGGGTCCTGATGACCGCCTTCGGGACCGGCTTCACCTGGGCCGCCGGAATCGTCCGCTGGTAGCTCGCGCCCCGTAACCTCCGGGGTGGCGCCGTCGTTTGCAGCGCCTCCTACCCCTTTTTCCAGGAGGAACGATGCGACGAAAAATTCACGGGGCCGCGCTGGCGGCCCTCTGCCTGGTCGTGGCCGCCTGCGGCGACGACTCGATGATGAACGAGAGCGAGAGCTCCTCGGGGAGCTCCTCGGGGAGCTCCTCGGGGAGCGGCGGTGAGACGAGCGGCGGCGACGAGGGCCGGGCCTACTACGACGGCGCCGAGTCGGCCGCGCTCGGGGGCAACGGCAACCAGGCGACCTGCGCGACCTGTCACAGCGACGACGGGAGCCAGGACGGGCGCTCGGGGAACACCCTCAAGGACATCGCCTTCCACACCGAGTTCAAGGGCGGCGGCGCGGCGACGCTCCTCGACGCGGTCAACGCCTGCGTGACCGGCTGGATGGGCGGGGCCGCGCTCGCCGAGGCCGATGACTCCTACGTCGCGCTCAAGGGCTTCATCGAGTCGATCTCGGCCGCCGACATGATGACCCCGAACGCGCTCGAGCCCGAGGTGCTGGACGACGAGGCGGCCTACGAGGCGGCCTACGCCGGCGGGGACGCGGCCGCGGGCGCGGCGGCCTACGCCAAGGCCTGCGCGGTCTGTCACGACAACGGCCTCGTCGTCGGCGGCGTCGCGGCCTATCCCAAGGGGGCGCTCGCCGGCTACTCGATCGGTCGGATCGCCCAGAAGGTGCGGACCAGCGGCCCGCCGCCCTCGGGCGCGAACGACATGAGCGACTCGACGCCGGGGCCGATGCCCTTCTTCGAGCCCAAGGACATCTCGGCGACCGACCTCGCCGACATCATCGCCCACCTCAAGGGGTGAGCCCGCCTCCGGGCGCCGCTGCGGCGCCCGGAGGTCTCGCGGTCCTGCGTCGCTAGGCCGCGCGCCGCCGCCGGAGGCGGCCGAGGAGGCCGAGGGAGAAGAGCGCCCAGAGGCCGCTCGGCGCCGAGGTGTCGGCCCGGCAGGCGCAGCCGCCCTCGTCGTCGCCACGCTCACCGCCGGTGAAGGTCGACCCCGCGCTCGCGCTCGCGGTGCCGAAGGTGGTCTGGCCGGTGGTGGTCGCGTCGCCGGTGCTGCCCTCGGTCGCCGCGCCGCTCCCCGACGAGCCGCCGCTCGCCGAGCCGCCGGTGGTCTCGCCGCCGCCGGTCTCGCCGCCGCTGGTGTCGCCGCCGGTCGAGCCGCCGCCGTTGGCCATGCAGGCGTTGTTGCAGGCGTCGTCGTCGATCATGTTGCCGTCGTCGCACTCCTCGTCCATGTGGAGGATCCCGTCGCCGCAGGCCGGGAGCGCGCAGGCGTTCGAGCACTCGTCGTCGTCGACCGTGTTGCCGTCGTCGCACTCCTCGACGCCCGCGTGGAGGACGCCGTCGCCGCAGGTCGCGGCCATGCAGGTGGCGAGGCAGTCGTCGCTCTCGTCCGCGTTCTGATCGTCGCACTCCTCCCCGTTCTGGGTGATCCCGTCGCCGCAGACCGGCAGCGTGCAGGCGTTGGTGCACCCGTCGTCGTCGGCCATGTTGCCGTCGTCACACTCCTCCATCGCGTTCTTCACCCCGTCGCCGCAGCTCGCCGGCACGCAGGCGTTGGAGCACGCGTCGTCGTCGACATCGTTGCCGTCGTCGCAGGCCTCGCCGGGGCCGACGAAGCCGTCGCCGCAGGTCGCGACCTTGCAGAGTGTCGTGCAGAGGTCGGTGTTGTCGGCGTTGCCGTCGTCGCACTCCTCGACCCCGGCCTGGACGAAGCCGTCGCCGCAGCTCGCGTTCTTGCAGGTGTCGATGCAGGCGTCGGTGTTGTCGGCGTTGCCGTCGTCGCACTCCTCGACCCCGGCCTGGACGAAGGTGTCGCCGCAGCTCGCGTTCTTGCAGGTGTCGAGGCAGGCGTCGGTGTTGCTCGCGTTGCCGTCGTCGCACTCCTCCCGGGATCGACCTTGCCGTCGCCGCACTTGGCGGTGTCCTCGTAGCAGCGGACCGCGCCGTCGGCCCCGGCGTGGCCGCCGGCGCTCGGGCTCGCGTAGTTCGAGAAGTTGGGGTTTTGGACGGTCGACTTGAAGTCGCCCATCACCGTCGCCGTGCTGTCGAAGGCCCAGGCCTCCCGCCGATCCGAGATCGCGCCGATGTCGTAGGTCTTGCCGGCGACGAGGTTGAGCGAGAAGGTGTTGGAGACCTTCCAGGTCTTGCCGTCGTCGGCGAAGAACTTCGGCGGCGAGACGTAGAGGAGCTGGTGGTTGGCGTGGTCGAAGACCACGAACTTGAGGTTGCCGCCGCTGTTGAGATCGACGAGGACGGCGACCTGGGCGAGCGTGTGGTTGTTGTTGGAGACCGTGATCATCGAGCCCGGCGACGAGCCGGCGCCGCGGTTGGTCGCCGACGACCCGCCCGAGAACGAGTCAAAGACGACGACCGGGGCGGCCGCGGCCTCGAGGGGGATCCCCGCGAGGGCGACGAGGAGGGCGCCCGCGCCGAAGAGAGGGAGCGGACCTTGGCGGCGATGGATGAAGCTCATAGGAGTGCGATGATAGGCGGTCGCCCTCCGGGCTCGCGCGCCGCGTTGTCGATCGGCCGCGCGGCCGCGCGCCATCTCAGGCCGACGCGCGCGGGCCCGCGCTCACTGGCTCGCGCGCGGCCGGAGAAAGATCGCCCAGTAGGTCGCGGCGACGAAGAGCGAGCCGCCGAGGACGTTGCCGATCGTCACCGGCAGGAGGTTCTTGCCGAAGAACGCGCCCCAGCCGAGGGCGCTGACGTCGACTCCGGCGGCGGCGACGAAGCTCGGATCGATCGCCTCCAGGAGGAGCGCCACCGGGATGAAGTACATGTTGGCGACGCTGTGCTCGAAGCCGGCGGCGACGAAGGCGGCGATCGGGAAGATCACCGCGAGGATCCGATCGGTGGTCGAGCGCGCGCTGAAGGTCAGCCAGACCGCGAGGCAGACCAGGATGTTGCAGAGGATCCCGAGGGCGATCGCCTGGCCGAAGCCGAGGCCGAGCTTGCCGACCGCGATCTTGAGGGCGGTCGCCCCGACCGCGCCGCCGGCGAGGTGGTGGTGGCCGGCGAAGACCACCAGGAGGGCGATGCCGATCGCGCCGACGAAGTTGCCGGCGTAGACGATCGCCCAGTTGCGGAGGAGCGCGCCGGTGGTGATCCGCCGGCTCGCCCAGGCCATCGCGATCAGGTTGTTGCCGGTGAAGAGCTCGGCCCCGCCGACGACCACGAGGACGAGGCCGAGGCAGAAGGAGAGGCCGGTGAGGAGGCGGGCGACGCCGAAGGGGAGGGCGGCGCCGCCGGTGGCGACGGTGGTCGCGAAGACGGCGCCCAGGGCGATGAAGGCGCCCGCGAGGATCGCCAGGGCGAAGAGCGGGAGGGCGGCGCCCTGGGCCTTCTTGACTCCGATCTCCTCGGCCTTGTGGGCCATCTCGGCGGGGAGGAGGGCGTCGATCCGTGGCTCTTCCATGGGCGGGAGGATGCCGCAGGCGGGCGAAGCAGAGGCCGCACGATTTTCGAGGGTGGCAGCAGGGATGTCAGCAGTGATCACGAACGCCCGAGAACGTCGTTTTGAGCGGCGTTCTGCGTGGTGGGGCGGCGGACGCGCGGGCGGATCGGCGCTAGCTTCGAGGGCCGCCATGCCCGACGCGCCCACGCCCGCGAGCCCGGTCCTCGACGCCTTCCACCCCGCGGTCGCGGCCTGGTTCCGCGCGACCTTCGGGGCGCCGACCGGTCCCCAGCGCGAGGGGTGGCCGGCGATCATCGCCGGCGAGAACGCGCTCATCGCCGCGCCGACCGGCTCCGGCAAGACCCTCGCGGCCTTCCTCGCGGCGATCGATCGCCTCACCCGCGAGGGCCTGGCGGGGACCCTGGCGCCGACCACCCGGGTGGTCTACGTCTCGCCGCTCAAGGCGCTGAGCAACGACATCGAGCGCAACCTCCAGCTCCCCCTCGCAGGGATCGCCGAGGAGCTCCGGCGCCGCGGGATCGAGGCGCCGCCGCTGCGGACGGCGGTCCGCACCGGCGACACCCCGAGCTCGGCCCGCGCGGCGATGCTCAAGAAGCCGCCCCACCTCTTCGTCACCACCCCGGAGTCGCTCTACATCCTCCTGACCTCGGAGGGCGGGCGGCGGATGCTCGCCGACGTCGACACCGTGATCGTCGACGAGATCCACGCGGTCGTCGGCGACAAGCGGGGGGCCCACCTCGCGCTCTCGATCGAGCGGTTGGCGGGGCTGGTCGCCGCCCGCGGCAAGACCCTCCAGCGGATCGGCCTCTCGGCGACCCAGCGGCCGATCGAGGCGGTCGCGCGCTTCCTGGTCGGGCCCGAGGGGCGCTGCGCGGTGATCGATCGCGGCTTCCGCCGTCACCTCGATCTGGCGATCGAGGTCCCGCCCTCGCCGATGGCGGCGGTGATCTCGAACGCGCAGTGGCAGGAGGTCTTCGACCGCCTGGCCGCGCTGATCGCCGAGCACCGGACGACCCTGGTCTTCGTCAACACCCGCCGCCTCGCCGAGCGGGTCTCGCGGCACCTCGGCGAGCGCCTCGGCGCCGACGCGGTCGCGGCCCACCACGGCTCGCTGAGCCGCGAGCAGCGGCACGCGTCGGAGCAGCGCCTCAAGGCGGGCGGGCTCCGGGCGCTGGTCGCGACCGCCTCGCTCGAGCTCGGGATCGACGTCGGCGCGGTCGAGCTGGTCTGCCAGATCGGCTCGCCGCGCTCGATCTCGGGGTTCTTGCAGCGGGTCGGCCGCTCCGGCCACCGGGTCGGCGAGATCCCCAAGGGGCGCCTCTTCCCGACCACCCGCGACGACCTCGTCGAGTGCGCGGCCCTCCTCCGGGCGGTCGGCGCCGGCGAGCTCGATCGCCTGGTGATCCCCGAGGCGCCGCTCGACATCCTCGCCCAGCAGGTGGTGGCGATGAGCGCGAGCGAGGAGCTGGTCGAGGACGAGGTCTTCGACATGGTCCGGAGGACATCTTCCTATGCGGGGCTCGAGCGGCCGACCTTCGACGCGATCATGACGATGCTCGGCGACGGCTTCTCGACCCGCCGCGGGCGGCGGGGGGCGCTGATCCACCGCGACCAGGTCCACGGGCGGATCCGCGGGCGCCGCGGCGCCGGCCTCACGGCGATCCAGAACGGCGGGGCGATCCCCGACACCGCCGACTACGACGTGGTCCGCGAGCCCGAGGGGACGACGATCGGCTCGGTCCACGAGGACTTCGCGGTCGAGGCGATCCCCGGCGACATCTTCCAGCTCGGGACCATGGCCTGGAAGATCCTCAAGGTCGAGCCCGGGCGCCTGCGGGTCGAGGACGCCGCCGGGCAGCCGCCGACCGTGCCCTTCTGGCTCGGCGAGGCGCCGGGGCGGAGCGCGGAGCTCTCGGCCGCGGTCGCCGAGTTCCGCGGCGAGGTCGGCCGGCGGATCGGCGAGGGCGGTCGCGCGAGCGCAGTGACCTGGCTCATCGACCAGCTCGCGCTGGAGCCCGCGGCGGCCGAGCAGATCGCCGAGTACCTCGGCGCCGCCCAGGACGCGCTGGGGGCGATGCCGACCCAGGAGACGGTGGTGCTCGAGCGCTTCTTCGACGAGGGCGGGGGGATGCAGCTGGTGATCCACGCCCCCTTCGGCGCCCGGGTGAACCGCGCCTGGGGGCTCGCGCTCCGCAAGCGCTTCTGCCGCTCCTTCAACTTCGAGCTCCAGGCGGCGGCGACCGACGACGCGATCGTGATCTCGCTCGGGGCGGTCCACTCGTTCCCGCTCACGGATGTCTTCGACTTCCTCCGCGGGCCGGGGGTCCGCGACATCCTGGTCCAGGCGCTCCTCGACGCGCCGATGTTCATCGTCCGCTGGCGCTGGAACGCCTCGCGGGCGCTCGCGGTCCCGCGGCGGCGGGGCGGCAAGAAGGTCGCGCCCCAGCTCCAGCGGATGATCGCCGAGGACCTCGCGGCCGTGGTCTTCCCCGATCAGGGCGCTTGCCTCGAGAACATCGCCGGCGACCGCGAGATCCCCGACCACCCGCTGGTCCAGCAGACGATCGACGACTGCCTGCGGGAGGCGATGGACGTCGACGCCTTCCTCGCGCTCATCGACGCGATCACCAGCGGCAAGAAGACCCTCAAGGCGGTCGAGCGCTCCGAGCCCTCGCCGCTCGCCCACGAGGTGCTGACGGCCCGGCCCTACGCCTTCCTCGACGACGCGCCGCTCGAGGAGCGGCGGACCCAGGCGGTGATCCTCCGGCGCTCGCTCGACGGCGAGGACGCGAAGGCGCTCGGGGTCCTCGACGCCCGGGTGATCGCCGAGGTCCGCCAGCAGGTGTGGCCGCGGGCCGACGACCCCGACGAGCTCCACGACGCGCTCACGTGGCTCGGCTACCTGACCCAAGAGGAAGGTGAGTCGGGGCGGACGCGCGAGGGCCGGCCCTGGCGCGAGCTCCTGGAGCGCCTGCAGCGGGCCGGGCGGGCCGCTCTGCTGGCGAGCGCAGGCGGCGCGCGCCTCTGGGTCGCGGCCGAGCGCCTGCCGCTCCTGCGGGCGGTGCTCGGCGAGCGCGGGATGGTCCTCGAGCCGCCGATCGCCCCGCCGGCCGCGCTCGACCGGGCGTGGGATCCGGACCTCGCGCTGGTCGAGCTGGTCCGCGGGCGCCTCGAGGGACTCGGCCCGGTGAGCGCCGCTCGCCTCGCGGGCGAGCTCGGGATCTCGACGTCGCTGATCGACGCGGCCCTGATCGCCCTCGAGGGCGAGGGCTTCGCGCTCCGCGGCCGCTTCTCGCCCGGCGTGAGCGACGAGGAGTGGTGCGAGCGCGGGCTCCTCGCGCGGATCCACCGCGGGACCCTCCACCGCCTCCGCCAGGAGATCGCGCCGGTCACCACCGCGGAGTTCCTCGCCTTCCTCCTCGAGTGGCAGGGGCTCGACGTCGATCCGCGACCGACGGGGCCCGAGGCGCTCGCCCGGGCGGTCGACGCGTTGGTCGCCTTCGAGGCGCCGGCGGCCGCCTGGGAGGCGGAGATCCTGCCGGCGAGGATCGCCCGCTACGAGGCCGGCTGGCTCGATCAGCTCTGCCTCGCCGGCGCGGTCGTCTGGTCGCGCCTCGGCGCCCCGGCGAGCGCGAGCAAGGGGCGGGGGAGCGGGCCGCTGCGGACCACGCCGATCGCCCTCGTCGATCGCGGCCACGCCGAGCTCTGGGCGACCCTCTGCCCGCGGACGGCGGCGGTCGACGATCTCGGCGCCGACGCGCGGGCGCTCCACGAGCTCCTCAGCCGCCGCGGCGCGCTCTTCTTCGGCGAGCTCGTCGCCCAGGCCGGCCTCCTCCGGGCCCAGGTCGAGGCGGCGCTCGGCGAGCTGGCGGCCCGCGGCCTGGTCTCCTCCGACGGCTTCGCCGGCCTCCGGGCGCTGATCGCCCCCGCGAAGACGAAGGGGGGAGGACGCGGCGCTCGCCGACCGCCGCGCCCCGGCTTCGGGCCGATGGAGCGGGCCGGGCGCTGGTCGCTCGTCGACGCGGGTGCGAGTGACATGTCCGAAGGGACAGGTTCAACGACGACGCCGCCGGAGGCGATCGAGCACGCCGCCCGGGTGCTCCTCCGCCGCTACGGCGTGGTCTTCCGCGGGCTCGTGGCGCGCGAGCGATCGATGCCGAAGTGGCGCGAGCTCCTCCGGGTGCTCCGCCGCCTCGAGGCCCGCGGCGAGATCCGGGGCGGCTACTTCGTCGGCGGGCCGGCGAGCGGCGGCGAGCACTTCGCGCTCCCGGAGGCGGTCGGCCTCCTGCGCGCGCGCCGGCGGAGCGGCCCCTCGGGGCGCCTGGTGACGGTCGCGGCCAGCGATCCCCTCAACCTGGTCGGCGTCCTCACCCCGGGCGAGCGCCTGCCCGCGCTCCTCGGCAACCGGATCACCTACCGCGACGGCGTGCCGATCGCCGCCCTCGAGGGCGGGCACGTCCGCCACCTCGCGGAGGCGAGCGCCGAGGACGCGCCGGCGATCCACCAGGCGCTGATCGCCGGCGCTCGTCGGCGCTGAGGGGCTGGGCGCGCTGGCCCCCTCCGCCGACGCGGATCGTCGGCGCGCGCGCCCTCGCCCGGCGATCCGCGGTCGGCGGCGGCCGCCGCTGTGGCATGATGCTCGACGTTCGCGGGCCCGGATCGAAGCCGGGGCCCCGGGCGCGGGAGGAGCGGGTCATGGAGGAAGCGGCCGCGTCGCCGGAGAGCGACTTCGACGTCGAGATCCTGCTGGGCGAGGGAGCCCTCGTGCTCGCGCTGGAGCAGGCGCTGGCGGCCGGCCTCGAGAGCGGCGCCGGCGTGGTCGAGGTCGCCTCGATCGCCGCGCTCGCCCACGCCTCGCTCCCCTACGATCGCTTCGTCCTCCGCTCGATCACCGAGGTCGCGGTCGTCGAGGGGATGCGCCACAACCTCGAGGTCACGCTCGCCCTGGCCCTCGAGGGGCGGCCCTCGCTGAGCGGCGAGCTCAGCCTCCACTTCGCGGCGACGCCCGCCGCTCAGGGGATTCGGATCACCTTCGTCCGCCTCGCGCCGCTCTCGGTGAGCGCGCTCGCCGGGCTCCTCGGGCTCGCGGAGGAGGTGCTGGCCGCCGTCCTCCGGCCGCTGGCGGCCGGGCTCCTCGGCGAGCCGGTGCTGCCGATCGGCCCGCTCGCGTCGGCCGGGCGCCGCAGCGTCGCGGTCGTGCCGGCCTCGGAGGAGCGCGGCGGGGCGCTGGCCCTCCTCGCCGACTTCGAGGCGCGGACGGAGGCGGCGAGCGTCCAGGACGCGGTGCAGATCGCCGCCCTGGCCGCGGAGGCGCCGGCCCGCGGGCTCGTGGTCGCGCTCGGTCCGGCGGGCTTCGCCGCGCTCGCCGGGCTCATCGACCGCGAGCTCGCCGCGAGCTTCGCCGCGACCATGCAGGCCCAGGGGATCCAGGCGAGCGAGCAGCGGGTGCACCTCGGCCGCAGCGCCGCCCGCCCCGAGGCCCTCCTCCTCGAGCTCCACTGGACCTGGAAGGTGAACAAGCTCTCGCCGAAGCGCGGGCAGGGCGGGGACGTCGGCCACAAGCTCGCCGAGGTGATCGATCGGATCCGCCGCAGCGGCGAGACGATCCGCGAGATCGATCTCCGGATCCACCTCGAGCCCCGCCTGGTCGGCGGTCGGCCGCGCGTCGACATCTCGCCCGACGGGACGATCACCCTCCAGCGCCAGGCGCTCGGGCTCGGCGGCGACGCGAAGGTCGGCCGCTCCCTCGTCCTCGATCTCTGGGACGCGCTCGACGTCGACCACCGCCTCTGCGGGGCGATCTTCCCCGAGTGGATCGCGGTCGCCAGCGCGGCTGGCGGTCGCCACCGGGGGATCGCCCTGACCTACGACGCGCTCGCGTGGTCGGCGGAGACGCTCCTCCTCGGCGCGACGCTCGCGGCCGAGGAGCGCTGACGCGGTACAATCCGCCGCCGATGTCCGCCGCCCACCTCCCCTTCACCTCGATCTACCGCCACGGCCTCGTCCGGGCGGCCGTGTGCATCCCCGAGGTGCGGGTCGCCGATCCCGCGTTCAACGCGGCCAGGACGATCGCGCTGATGCGGCGGGCGAGCGACGCCGGGGCGGTGCTCGCCGTCTTCCCCGAGCTCGGCCTCTCGGCCTACACCTGCGACGACCTCTTCCACCAGGACGCGCTCCTCGCCGCCTGCCTCCGCGGCCTCGAGGAGATCGTCGAGGCCAGCCGCGAGCTCACGCCGATGGTCCTCGTCGGCCTCCCGCTGCGGGTCGACGGCCGCCTCTTCAACTGCGCGGTCGCGCTCCACCGCGGCGCCGTCCTCGGGGTCGTCCCCAAGAGCTACCTCCCCAACTACCGCGAGTTCTACGAGGCGCGGCAATTCGCCCCGGCCCGCCAGGCCCTGGTCCGCGAGGTGACGATCGCCGGCGCCCGCGTCCCCTTCGGCGACGACCTGATCTTCTGCCCGGCGTCGCTCCCCGACCTCCAGATCCACGCCGAGATCTGTGAGGACGTCTGGGTGCCGATCCCGCCGAGCACCTACGCCGCGCTCGCGGGCGCGACCGTCCTCTGCAACCTCTCGGCGAGCAACATCACGATCGGCAAGGCCGACTACCGGCGGGGGCTCTGCGCCTCGCACTCCGGCCGCTGCGTCGCCGCCTACCTCTACACCGCCGCCGGCGCGGGCGAGTCGACCACCGACCTCGCCTGGGACGGCCACGCGATGATCTACGAGAACGGCTCGCTCCTCGCCGAGTCCCGCCGCTTCGCCAGCGACGAGCAGGTCACCCTCGCCGACATCGACCTCGAGCGGCTGATCCAGGACCGGATCCGCCAGACCTCCTTCGGCGACGCGATCGCCGTCCACCGCGAGCGCCTCGCTGGCCTCCGCCGGGTGAGCTTCGAGCTCGAGCTCCCGGCCGAGGTCGCCGGCCTCGAGCGCCGGGTCGATCGCTACCCCTTCGTCCCCAGCGACCCCGCGAGCCGCGACGAGCGCTGCTACGAGGCCTACAACATCCAGGTCCACGGCCTCTGCAAGCGCCTCCAGGCCGCGCGGATCGAGAAGATCGTCCTCGGGGTCTCGGGCGGCCTCGACTCGACCCAGGCGCTCATCGTCGCCGCCCGGGCGATGGATCGCCTCGGCCTCCCGCGCTCCCACGTCCTCGCCTACACGATGCCGGGCTACGCGACCTCGTCGCGGACCTACGAGAACGCCTGGCGGCTGATGCGGGCGCTCGGGGTCGCGGCCGCCGAGATCGACATCAAGCCCTCCTGCGGCCAGATGCTGCGGGACATCGACCACCCCTTCTCGGCCGGCGAGCCGATCTACGACATCACCTTCGAGAACGTCCAGGCCGGCGAGCGGACCTCCCACCTCTTCCGCCTCGCCAACCACCACCACGCGATGGTCCTCGGGACCGGCGACCTCTCGGAGCTCGCGCTCGGCTGGGCGACCTACGGCGTCGGCGATCACATGTCGCACTACAACGTCAACGCGTCGGTGCCGAAGACGCTGATCCAGTACCTGATCCGCTGGGTGATCGACGCCCACGAGGTCGACCCGGCGACCGCCGAGGTGCTGCAGTCGATCGTCGACACCGAGATCTCGCCGGAGCTGATTCCGGGGGCCGACGAGAGCGACGCGCCGGCCCAGAGCACCGAGGCGAAGATCGGCCCCTACGACCTCCAAGACTTCAACATCTACTACATCACCCGCTACGGGATGCGGCCGAGCAAGGTCGCCTTCCTCGCCCATCACGCGTGGGGCGACCGCCGCCGCGGCGCCTGGCCGCCGGGGACCCCGGTCGATCGCCAGCGCGACTACGACCTCGCGACGATCAAGCGCTGGCTCGAGATCTTCGTCTTCCGCTTCTTCCAGATCTCGCAGTTCAAGCGGAGCTGCGTGCCCAACGGCCCCAAGGTCGGCTCCGGCGGCTCGCTCTCGCCGCGCGGCGACTGGCGGGCGCCGAGCGACTCGGAGGCGGCGCTCTGGCTGCAGGAGCTCCGGGCGAACGTCCCCGACGTCGCCGGCTGAGCGATCGCGAGCGAGGCGCGCGCGCTCCCGAGCCCCGCGCGCGGGCCTCCCCAGATGCCCACGGCGTCGCCGCGACCGCGGGTTGCTATCATCGCCGGTCGTGGAGCTGCGCACACCCCCCTCGAGGCGCCCGCACGTCGGGCTCTTGGCGATCGCCGCCGCCGCCCTCGTCGCCTGTAGCGGCGGCGAAGGGGAGAGCGAGGCGACCTCAACCTCCGGGGCGGCGACGACGACCGCGACGACCTCGACCTCGGGCTCGACCGGCAGCGGCGCGGCGACCGAGACCAGCGGCGGCTCCTCGAGCGGCGGCGGCGGATCGACGAGCAGCGGGTCGACGAGCGGCGGCTGCGAGGCGCTGATCTGGTACGCCGACAGCGACGGCGACACCTACGGTGATCCCGAGGTGACCACGCGGGCCTGCGAGCAGCCGGAGGGCTACGTCGACAACGACCTCGACTGCGACGACTCGGAGCCGCTCCTCAACCCCGAGACCACCTGGCACCCCGACGCCGACAACGACTCCTACGGCGACGCCGAGACCGCGGTGGTCCAGTGCGAGCCGCTCGCCGGCCACGTCCTCGACGACGGCGACTGCGACGACGGCGACCCGGCCGTCAACCCGCTGGCGACCGAGGCGGTCTGCGCCGACCTCGGCGTCGATCGCAACTGCGACGGGGTGCCGGCGCCGCTCTGCGCCTCGTGCCTGACCCTCAAGGAGGACGGCAAGGTCGCCGCCGACGGGGTCTACACCGTCGATCCGGACGGCGGCGATCCGAGCGACGCGGTCGCGGTCTTCTGCGACATGACGAGCGACGGCGGCGGCTGGACCCTGCTGATGCGGATCACCGGGACCAGCACCGGCCACGCCCTCCTCAACAACGCCTTCGGCCCCAAGCCCTGCGTCGTCGGCGGGATGTCCTGCCGCCTCAGCAGCGCCGACATCTCGCGCTTCATCGCCGCCCCGGGGATCCAGGTCTTCGAGATCCGGCCAGACGACCCCCAGTTCATCTCGTGGTACGTGCGCGCGGCGATCGACAGCGAGACCTGGCCGACCAACCTCCAGGCGAACAACCGGCCGGCGATGGCGGCCAACCCGAACGAGGCGTGGATCCTGACCTCCTACCAGAGCTCGGCCGACGCCTTCGCCGGGGCGAACGGCGACACCGGGGCCTACGAGGGCGCCGGCCACTACTACCCGACCCCCTACCCGGGCGAGCAGATCTTCTTCAAGGGCTCACAGGCGGGTCTGCGGGTGAATACGGGGTGGGTCGCCGACTGCTGCAACGACAACCAGCCGGGGACCCTCTGGGTGCGATAGCGGCCGCCGGCCCCGCGTCAGCCGAGCGCGCACCCTTTGCTAGACTGAGCCCGCCGTGAGCGACCCCAACGACGCCAGCTCAACGCTCGTCAACGACGCGACGATGATCGCCGACTTCGGCGGCCGCGAGGCGTCCGGCGGCGGCGGCGAGGAGAAGCTCTTCGCCGGCCGCTACGAGCTCCTCGGCGAGCTCGGCCGCGGCGGCATGGGGGTGGTCTTCAAGGCCCGCGACACGATGGTCGGCGACCTCGTCGCCCTCAAGACCCTCGAGATCAGCGGCGGCGCCTCGGCCTCGGCGGTCGAGCGCTTCCGGCGCGAGGTCCGGCTGGCGCGCAAGATCACCCACCCCAACGTCGCCCGCACCCACGATCTCGGCGACGCCGGCGGCCGCCACTACCTGACGATGGAGTTCGTCGAGGGCACCGACCTCGCTACGCTCCTCGCGCGCGAGGGCAAGCTGGGGCCGACCCGGGCGGCGGCGATCGGCTGGATGGTCTGCGAGGGGCTCGCGGCCGCCCACGCGGCCGGGGTCGTCCACCGCGATCTCAAGCCCGCCAACATCATCGTCGAGACCAGCGGCCGGGTGGTCCTCACCGACTTCGGGATCGCCCGGGCCTTCGCCGACGAGAGCGCGGCCCGGACGGTCGGGACGATCGGCACCCTGGTCTACATGGCGCCGGAGCAGGTCACCGGCGAGAGCTCCGATCCGCGGACCGACGTCTACGCGGTCGGCCTCCTCCTCTTCGAGATGCTCACCGGCGAGCTCGCCTTCACCGGCGAGACCCCGCTGGCCGCGGCGATCGCCCGCCTCCACGCCGAGCCGCCCGATCCCCGCGCGCGGCTGCCGGAGGTGCCGGCGGAGCTCGCCGAGCTGGTCATGCGCTGCCTCGCCAAGACCCCGGAGGGGCGCCCGGGCTCGGCCAAGGAGCTCGCCGAGGCGCTCCTCGAGTGGCTGCGGAGCGTCGGCAAGACCCCCGAGACCTGCGCGGCGACCCTCCAGACCAGCATGGCGGCGGTCGGCGCCGCCGGGGCGATGCTCCGGGCGGTGACCCGGGTCGGCACCAGCGTGGCCGCGACCCTCCGCCCCGGGACCGCCGCGGCCGCGACTGGTACCCTGTCCCGAAGGACACCTGCGGACACGATGGGCCGGGTCGCGGTGCTGCCGCTCCGGGTCCTCGGCGGCCGCGACTTCGACTACTTCGGCGAGACCCTCGCCGAGGGCGTCGTCGATCTCCTCGGCCGCACCCACGGGGTCGAGGTCGCGTCCTCGTCGGCCTCGGCCCGCTTCCGCGAGGACCGCGATCCCGCGGCCGTCGCCGCCGCCCTCGGGGTCGCCTACGTGGTCGACGGCACCATCCAGGTCGCCCGCGATCAGGCCCGGGTGAGCGTCCGCCTCAGCGAGGTGAGCGGCGGCACCCAGCTCTGGAGCGGCCGCTACAGCGGCTCGCTCGAGGATCCCTTCGAGCTCCAGGACCGCCTCGCCCAGCAGATCGGCGAGGCGCTGCGGGTCGAGCTCTTGGCGGCGAGCTACCGCGAGCTCGCGGACGAGGAGACCCTCGAGCTCTGCCGGGACATCCGCGCGCGCGGCCTGACGGCCTCGGGCCCGCTCTTCGACGCGGCGATCGGCGGCCTCGAGCGGGCGGTCGAGCGCTACCCGAGCTTCGCCCCGGCGCTCCCGCTCCTCGCGCTCCTCACCCTCCGCGGGTGGTTCACCCACAGCGACACCGGCTCGGTCGCCTGGGGTGCGCGCGCGCGCGCGGCCGTCGAGCGGGCGGTCCGCGAGGCCGCCGACTTCCCCGAGACCCGCCTCGCCGAGGCGATGCTCGCGGTCCAGGAGGGGCGCTTCCGCGACGCGGTGATCGCCCTCCGGCGGGTGCTGGGGGCCGCCCCCGCCTTCCCGTCGGCGATCCAGTACCTCGGGAGCATGCAGTGCGAGGCCGGTCAGGCGAGCGAGGGGCTCCGTCGCCTCCGCCTCGCCCTCGAGCTGAGCCCCGAGCAGTCGCCCGGGCTCTTCGAGATGGCCCGCTGCTCGGCGCTCCGCGGCGACATGAAGGGCTTCAGCGACGCCCTCGAGCGCCTGCGGGAGCTGGTCCCGACCCGCGGTCCGGTCCAGCTCCTCGAGGTGCGGGTCGCCGCCTGGCGCCGCGATCGGGCGGAGATCGAGCGGGTGATCGCCGGGGCTGAGCGCGAGCCGGGGCCGATCATGCAGGCGATCCTCGGCTACGGGCGCGCGGTCCTCGGGCTCCAGGCGCCGCCGACCGCGATGATCGACGCGCTCCTCGAGCGCTCGATCAACCCGCGCTTCGCGTCGATGCTCTGCCAGATCATCTGCGAGGCGCTCTGCCTGGTCGGCGAGCCCGAGCGCGGCCTCGCCTACTTCCTGCGGGCGGCCGACTCGGTCCTCATCGACCTCGAGTGGGCCGATGCCTGCCCGGCGCTCGACGAGATGCGGGCGCTCCCCGGCTTCGACGCCGGGCGCCGCAAGGTCCGGGAGCGGGTCGATGACCTCTGGGGGGTCTGAGGCGGCGGCCCGCGACTTCGCGCTCGCGGCCCACGGCGACCAGCGCTACGGCGAGCGGCCCTACGCGGCCCACCTCGAGGCGGTGGTGGCGATCGTCGCCTCGCTCCCCGCAGACGATGACGCGGCCGCGCTCGCGGCGGTCGCCTGGCTGCATGATGTCCTCGAGGACACCCAGACCACCGCGGAGGCGCTCCGCGAGCGCTTCGGCGAGGTGATCGCGGCCGCGGTCGCCCACCTCAGCGATCCGCCGGGGGCCAGCCGCCGGGAGCGCAAGGCGCTCCTCCACCGCCGCCTCGCGGGCCTCGAGCACGAGCCGGCGAGCGAGCGCCTCGCGCTGATCGTCAAGGCCGCCGATCGCCTGGCGAACGCCCGGGCCTCGGCCGCCGACAACCCGCGCCTCCTGGCGATGTACCGCGGCGAGCACGGCGAGCTGCGGGCCGCCGCCTTCCGCCCGGGGCTCTGCGATCCGATCTGGGCCGAGCTCGACGCGCTCCTCGGCTGAGCGCCCGCGCCGGGCATGAGCATGTCCGAATGGACATCTCCGTCGGGCCGCCGCTCGGCGCCCTCAGCCCTCGTCGTCGTCGTCGCCGGCCGGCGGCGTCGCGCTCGGGGTCGGAGTCGGGGTCGGAGTCGCGGCCGCGCTCGCGCCAGCCAGCGCCGGCCCGTAGCGCGCGTGGAAGTGGTTTCGGTGCCCGCGGAAGTGGCGGATCACCCCGCCGGGGAAGTGCTCGCCGCGGGGGTACTGGAGGAGCGCGGCCAGGCGATCCTCGTCGACGCCGGCCTCGCGGGCGTGGTCGTAGAGGAGGCGCTGGATCCGGTAGTCGACGAAGATGATCCGCACCGGCCCGGCGGCGATGAAGGACTCGAGGAGCGCCCAGGTGCGGGCGACGTCGAGGTTGTTTCGGTCGGCGTCGCGGAAGCGGAGGTCGTCGGCCTGGGGCCCCTTGAGGACGTAGCCGACGTCGACGTCGCGCCCCGAGCGGTGGGAGAGGTGGGGCGGGAAGTGGCCGCCGCCGCGGAGCGAGAGGTCGCCGACGTGGATCTTCGGCCCGCCGCGGGCGCGCCGGGAGTAGAGGGTGATCGCCCGCTGGATCCCCTGGACCACCGCCCGCTCGCCCCACGCGTGGTTCGGGGTCTTGATCGCGTAGTGGGAGCCGGGGCCGAGCTGGACGCCGCGGACCAGGACGCCGGGATCGTCGGCGTCGGGCTCCTCGCTCCAGCTCGCCAGCGGGTCGTCGAGGCGGACGGCGGCCCGCGGGAGCGCGAGCGCCTCGAGGCGATCGCCGCGGCGGATGACGATGCGGCCGCGCTCGATCGCCTCGATCCGCGCGTCGTCGCCGAGCGAGTCACCTGTATGAAGGGTCAGGATCGTCCCGTCGCCGTCGTCGCGGAGGGTGGCCGAGCAGCGCGCCGGATCGGCGGCGGCGATCGTCGCCAGGGCGGTGAAGGGGAGCTGGCTCGCCGGCAGCTCGGGCTCCGAGGGCTCGGCGGCGGGCTCGTCCTCCGCCGCGAGATAGTCGTCTGCCGCGTCTTCGGCGGCTGGTGCCGGCGCCCGGCCGGCGGCCTCGGCCTCGTCGACCTCGTCGGCGCTGCCGCAGGCGAGCGCCGGGGCGAGCGCGCAGAGGAGCGCGAGGGCGGTCCGCCGGAGCGACGAGGGCATCGCCGCCGTCGCTGCAAGCGACGCGCCGATCGCCCTCAGCGGCCAATCACGGCCCCGCTGGGCCCTCGGAGCGCCTCCCGGCCCGGTGCGCGCCCGCGCGCGTGACAAAGTGTCAGAGCCGATCCGAGGCCGTCGACAGAACGACACGCTCCGACCCTGAGCGCTCCACGGGTGCGTCACGGCCTCAGCCGCCCTCGCCGGTGTCGATCGCGATCGGCTCCGGCGGGCCCTGGGGCTCGAGGACGACGCCGAGCCCGATGAGTCGACCCTGCCGGCGGACGATCACCCGCTCGCCGCCGGCGAGGGCGATCGGGTAGCCGAGCTCGATCCTCAGGGGCGTCACCTCGCCGGGGCGGGGACGAGCTCCGAGCGCCTGGATCGCCGCCGCCTCGCAGGCCGTGCCGATCACCGCCTGGCCGACGAAGGTCTCCTCGAGGTCGCGGGGCCAGCCGCCCTCCGCGGGGGCGAGGATCCGGACGCGGGCGATGAGGCCGCGGTGGAGCGCGATCGTGTCGGGGGCGGCGATCGTCAGGCCGCGGCTCACCCGGTAGGCGTCGCGCCAGCCTCCGGGGCTCGGCAGGAGGACGCCGACGAGCTCGCCGGGGCGCGCCCTGTCGATCGCCCGGCCGAAGGCGCGGAGGCTGCGGGCGGCTCGGCGGAGGTGGATCACGCGCTCCTCGGCGATCCACCGGTGATGCGAGGTCCCGAGGACGTCGATCGGATCGCCGACGCGGAGCGACCCCCGCTCGATCCGGGCGGCCGCGACGGCGCCGCGGCCGGCGATCCGGAAGCCGCGGAGGACCGAGCTCCGCAGCGGCGCGTCGGGGTCGCGGGCCGGGGCGACGAGGCGGCGATCGATCGCCTCGGCGAGCTCGAGGATCGAGGGCGTCCACCGGGGATCGCCGAGGAGCGCCGGCAGGGCCGCGCCGCGGATCACCGGCGCCTCGTCGCCGGCGAGGCCGCAGGCGTCGAGGAGCGCCCGCGCCTCGAGCTCGGCGAGGTCGATGAGCTCGGGGTCGTCGTCGCGGTCGCAGCGGTTGACGAAGATGATCGCCTGCTCGACCCCGTGGTGGGCGGCGACCCGGAGGAGCTCGACGAGGCGGAGGTCGGTCGCCGGCGCCCCGCTCGCGGGCGAGACCACCAGGAGGATCGCCTCGGCCCACGAGAGCGGGGCGAGCTGGGTGATCGCCCGCGAGCACCGACCGGCGAGGTCGAGGTGGGCGACCCGCCGGGTCTCGGTCGTGATCTCGAGCCAGCGCGCGGCCCTGGTCTCGACCGCGCCATCGCGGCGGTAGTTGCCGCCGCGGGTGAGCTCCCGGTAGTCGATCGCCTGGCCGCCGCCTCGCGTCGCCAGCACCTTCGAGAGGGCGCAGGCGAGGGCGGACTTGCCCTGCTGTGAGGGGCCGATCGCCGCCACGGTCAGGGGCGGGCGCGCGGGCGCGGAGGTCATGGCGATCCCCGCTAGCTCCGCCGCCAGGGCAGGAGCTGGCGGAGCTGCCAGCCGTAGAGGAAGAAGCGCCGCTCGGCCCGGAGGACGCCCTCGCGGAGCTCGCCGAAGATGATCACCAGGGTCACCAGGGTCGCGGCCGCGATCAGCCCGAGGAAGGTGAGGGTCGGCGCCGCGTTGGCCTCGACCAGGCGCGAGTGGATGATCATCGCGCCGTCGACGAACTCGTAGGAGGGCGGGAGGACGCCGGCGAGCTCGAGCGCGAGGGGGCCGAGGATCGCCGCGCCGCCGGCCGCGAAGACCAGGGGCCGGAGGCGGCGGCCGAAGAGGAGGGCGAAGGCGCCGGTGTTGATCGCGATCACCATCGGCACCACCAGGAGCGGCCCGGCGAGCCCGGCGAGGGCGGCGAAGGCGAGGTTCGAGATCCAGAGGACGGCCATCACCAGGCGCTCCGCCGGGTGCTCCTGCCGGCTGACCCAGAAGGCGAGCGCGGCCGCCAGCGAGATCAGGATGTAGAAGATCAGCACCGGCACCGGATCGCGGATCCCCGACCACCAGAGGAAGGGCGCGTAGACGTACATCGACACGTAGACCAGGCCGCCGAGGCGGGCGATCCGCTGGGCGTGGCGGTCGCGGGAGGCGCGGGCCGACGCCTCGACCTCGGGCGGGGTCTCGCTCGGCGCGGCCGCGAGGAGGCGGAGGAGCGCGGCGGTCGCGGCCTCGTTCCCGGGATCGAGGGCGAGCGCCCGCCCGAGCTCACGGATCGCCCGGCGGCTCTGGGCGATCGGGTCGTCGGCGTCGCCTTCGTCGGCGGCGAGGCCGGCGGCGACGTGGCGATCGGCGAGCTCGCGGCGGAGCTCGTGGTCGCGCTCGCCGGCGAGGAAGCGATCGAGCGCGTCGAAGAGCTCGCGCGCCCCCGGGTAGCGGGCGTCGGGGTGGAGCGCGGTCGCCCGCTCGCAGATCGCGTCGAGCTCCGGGCCGATCGCCAGCTCCGGCGCGCGCTCCGAGGGCCGCGCGCGGATCCCCTGGATCGTCGAGCGCACTCGATCGGCGGGCTCCTCGTGATCGTGGAGGCGGCTGCCGGCGAGGACCTCGAAGAGGATCGCCCCGAGCGCGTAGACGTCGGCCGCGGGACCGACCTCCTCGGCCGCCCCGAGCTGCTCCGGGGCCATGTAGCCCGGGGTCCCGAGGAGCGCGCCCGGGAGGGTGCGGAGCGCGTAGTAGGCGGCCGCCGGCGTCCGCGAGCTGGTCTCGGCCTCGTCGGCGAGGGTCGGGTCGATCCGCGCGAGGCCCCAGTCGAGGACATAGACCTCGCCGAAGTCGCCGAGCATGATGTTGCTCGGCTTGAGGTCGCGGTGGACGATCCCGCGGCGGTGGGCGAAGTCGACGGCGAGGCAGACGCTGGCGAGCGCGCGCAGGAGGCGGTGGCGGGTGTACTCGGCGCGGAAGCCCGGGCGATCCCAGGCGAGGCTGTCGATGATCTCGTCGAGCGTGATCCCGCGGATCCGCTTCATCGTGAAGTAGATCGAGCCCTCCGGATCGACGCCGAGGTCGTAGACCGGGACGATCGCCGGGTGCTCGAGCTGCCCCTGGATCGCCGCCTCGCGGAGGAAGCGGAGCTCGGCCTCGCGGCGCCCCTGACGATCGGCGGTGAGCGTCTTGAGGGCGATCGCCCGGCCGATCAGGTGATCGCGGCAGAGGTGGAGCGAGCTCATCTGGCCGCTGGCGAGGAGGCGCTGCCGCTGGTAGCGGCGGGTGAAGTCGCTGCGCGCGGCGATCCGCTGCCGGAGATCGTCGGCGTCGTCGTCTCCGCCGAGGAGGGGCGGCGGGACGAAGGCGGGGTGGGGGAGCGAGGGGGCGTCCGCCATCGCCACGAGTCTGCGCCCAGGTGCCGCACCCTGACCAGCCGCGGCCGCGCTCCGCTCGCCGTGCTATGGTGGCGGGCATGATCTCACGCACGCTCGTCCCCGGCCTCGCCCTCTCCCTGGTGCTCGGCCTCGCCGTCCAGAGCGGCTGCAGCGCGGGCTCGGCCACCCGCGAGGAGAGCCAACCGACCGTCAGCGAGGCCGCGCCGGCGCCGGGCCTCCCGGACCGCGATCCGGCGCTCGCCTGCAAGCTCGTCAAGGAGCAGGGCGCGCTCCTCCTCGACGTCCGCTCCGACGCCGAGTTCGCCGAGGGCCACCTCGACGGCGCCGCCCACGTCCCCCACGACCAGATCGCCGGGCGCCTCGGCGAGGTCGGCGACGACAAGAACCGGCCGATCGTCACCTACTGCCGCTCCGGGCGGCGGGCCCACGCGGCCAAGCAGACCCTCCTCGACGCCGGCTACACCCAGGTCACCAACCTCGGCGGGATGACCGACTGGAAGTGCCCGTGACGCCGGCGCGCTGATCGGCGGCGACGAGGCGCGATGAATTGAGAGGGCCGCTCGCCCCGGCGGGGGAGAGCGGCCCTCGTGCGTTCGGCGGCGCCGCTACTGCGGGAGCACCGAGTAGACGCCGGCGCCCCACCAGGCGTTGTTGGTCGTCTTGATCACCTTGTAGGAGTTGTCCATCGGGTTGACCTCGATGACCTGGCCGCCGGCGTTGAAGGCGAAGATCTTGCCCTCCCAGCCGGCGAGGCCGTAGACGGCGGGGTAGCCCTGGAGGGCCGCCAGGTCCTTGATCACCGCGCCGGTCATCGGGTTGGCGTCGACGATCACGGTCGCGTTGCCGACCCCGCTCTTGTTGGTCGCGCCGAAGGTGCCGACCCCCTGGATCGAGAAGACGTCGCCGGCCGAGGTGTAGCCCGGGCCGTACTGGCCGAGGACCTGGGTCTGGACCTGGTTGCCGACGATGTTGAAGCGGAGCCAGGTCCCCGAGTTGGCGATGCCGACGAGGATGTCGTCGTCCGGATCGAGGAGCCCCGGCGGGATCATCGTCAGGCCGTTGTAGGAGCTCGGCAGATCCGCCAGGTAGTAGCAGGCGGCGGTCATCGGGTGGCAGACGAAGAGGTCGTTGAAGGTGATCGCGTAGAGGACGCCCCAGCGGTCGAGGGCGATGTCGGTGACGCTCCCCGGGCTCTGGTTGAAGGTGAACTTGCCGATCGCGGTGATCGGGTAGGGATCGGCGACGCCCATCGTGAAGAGGTTCGACGAGGTGTGGGCGTAGACCAGGTTGCCCTCGGCCTTGCCCGGCAGGTTGCCGTCCATCGGGAAGGGATCATCGGCGTCGGGGATCCCGTCCTTGTCGGTGTCGGTGCAGTAGATCCCGTCGTCGATCATCCCGTTGCAGTCGTCGTCGAGCCCGTTGTTGCAGATCTCCTTCGGCAGCTTCTCGTCGACCTGACCGTCGCAGTTGTCGTCGATCCCGTTGTCGCAGATCTCGTAGTCGAGCTTCTCGTCGATCTCGCCGTTGCAGTTGTCGTCGATCCCGTTGTCGCAGATCTCCATGTCCATCGGGATGCACTGCTCGCCGGTGGTCGAGCCCGACGAGCTCGAGTCGGAGTCGGTGACGCCCATCGTCGTCGTCCCCGAGGAGGTCCCGGTGTCGGTCGGATCGGTGGTGGTGGTCCCCGAGGTCGAGGTGGTCTCCGGCGCGCTGGTGCTCCCCGAGGCCGACGAGTCGGTGCCGCTCCCCGAGCCGTCGGTGGTGCTGGCGGAGGTCGAGGTCCCGGAGGTCGAGGCCGAGGTCGAGGTGCTCGTGGAGTTGTCGCCGGTCGACGACTCCGTGCCGCTGGCGGTGACGGTGCCGCTGTCGTCGCCGCCCGAGCATCCGGCGAGGGCGAGGGCGAGCGCGAGGGTGGGGGAGACCAGGCTAGGGGTACGCATGTCTATGGAGACCTCCAATCTCCCCCATGGTAGCCCCACGGGCGCCGCGAGATCCAGGCGCGCTGCTAGAAGGGATCGACGAGGAGCTTCTCGCGGACCGCCGACGAGCAGGTCCCGGGGCCGAGGCCGCCGCAGAAGTCCTGGCCCTTCCAGGCGTCGTCGCCCGGGAAGCCGACGACGGCGAGGTCGCTGACCCGGGGGCTCGACTCCTCACCGGCGTTGACGACCTCGGGGAGGCGGTCATAGGCCCCCGGATCGTCGACGCCGTCGGGGGCGCAGTCCTCGTCGAAGCAGGGGATCAGGGAGATACCCTCGCAGATCGCGATGGTCGCGTAGGTCGCGTGCTTGTCAGCCGAGGGGAAGACGATCCAGCGGGGCTCGCGGGTCTTTGGGTCCGGGCCGTGGACGAGGTCGGCGAGCTTTGGGCCGGCGAAGAGCATGCTGTGATCGCTGACGGTCCCCTCGTGCGCGGCGGTGTAGGCCTGGCGCACCCGGACCCCGCCGGGGCCGCCCTCGGCGTAGGGCTCGAGATCGAGCGCGACCCGCTCGGAGTCGCCGTGGTGCCCGGTGAAGCCGCCGCAGCTCCCGTAGTCCTCGCTGTAGCCGAGCATCACGAAGACGCGGAAGCCGTCCGGGGCGTCGATCACCCGGCCGACGTCGGCGATCACCGCCTTCGGATCGCTGACCAGCTTCTCCTCCTCGTCGAGGCGGCGGAGCGGGCGGAGGCGATCGAGCGCGACGTCCTCCCAGGCGTCGACGAGGCCGTCGGCGTCGGCGTCGTCGCAGGGGGGATCGGCGAAGGCGAGCGCCTCGCAGGCGGCGACGGTCGGCGGCAGGTTCGAGACGAGCGCGAGGCGGCCGTCGACCAGCTCGGTGTGGAATTCGTGGACGAAGGGATCAAGGCCGCCGCTGGTGGTCGCGTCGCCGCTGGTGGTCGCGTCGCTCGTGGTGGTCGTCGAGGTCCCGCCCGCGCTCGCGCTCTCGCTCTCGCCGCCGGTCGACGCGGCGCCGGTGCTCGCGGCGGCGCCCGTGGTGCTCGCGCTCGCGGTCGAGGTCGCGGTCGCGGTCGCGGTCGCTGCGGTCGAGGAGCCGCTCGCCTCGCTCGCCGAGCCGGCGCTGGTCGGCCCGCCGCCGCCGCTGCACGCGAGGGAGAGCGCGAGGGCGGAGCAGAGGGCGAAGGCGAGGCGGGCGACCATCCCACGACGATAGCCGACGCGCACGCCCGCGCGAAGCCTCGGCGGCGGCCTAGCCCGTGGGGGCGTCTGCGTGCTCGCTCGCCTCGTCGAGGGGCACCCGCAGGAGCATCAGGCCGCCGATCGCGAAGAAGGCGATCACCAGGAGGAGCGCGTCGCGGCGCGAGCCGAGGGCGTCGGCGACCGGGCCGAAGACCATCGCCAGGAGGAGCGCGAGGCGCATGAACATCCCCCAAAAGCCGAACATCTGGGCCGAGCGATCGGCGGGGGCGAGGAGGCCGACGACCGTCCGGCTCGACGACTGGATCGAGCCCATCCCGGCGCCGGCGACCACCGCGATCCCCTTGAAGACGGTGATCGGATCGCTGGCGAGCGCGCCGGCGAGCGCGTCGAGGAAGTAGATCCCGGCGATCCCGGCGATCCACCACACGAGCGTCAGGAGGACGGTCTTCTTGGCGCCGAGCTTGCCCTCGAGGTAGCCGAAGCCGAGGGCGCCGGCGGCCGCTGCGATCTGGAGGATCAGGAAGAGCTCGATGAGGTCGCCGGTGCTCATCCGCAGCTCGCCGCTCGCGTAGATCCCGATGAACTTCATCACCACCTCGAGGCCGGCCATGTAGACCGTGAAGGCGAGGAAGAAGCGGAAGAGGGTCGGGTAGTGGCGGGCGAGGCGGTAGGAGGAGGCGAGCTCGGTGAGGCCGACCTTGAGGAGGCGGCCGAGCGACGCGTGCTCGAAGCCGGGGGCCGGCCGCGCGCGCTCGCGGACCAGGAGGAAGGTCGGCAGCGCGGCGATCAGGTAGAAGACGCCGATGGCGATCATCGCCGCTTGGGTCTGGCCGACGTAGGCCGCCTGCTCGGCCGCCGGATCCGCGGTGACGATGAACATGACCAGCACCAGGCTGGCGAGGCCGCCGAAGTAGCCGAGGCCCCAGCCGAGCCCCGAGATCAGGCCCATGTTCTTCCTGGTCGCCAGCTCGGGCAGGAAGGAGCCGCAGAAGGCCTCGCCGATCATGAAGGCGGAGTTGCTCAGGGCGATGAAGACGACCCCGAGCCAGATCTCGCCGGGATCGACGATCGCCAGGGCGATCGTCGAGAGCGCGCAGGCCACCGTCACCAGCCCGAGGTAGCGCTTCTTGTGGCCGCCGAAGTCGCAGAGGGCGCCGACCAGCGGCGAGAGGATGATCGCCAGGAGGGTCGAGGCGACGATCGCGATCGACCAGTAGGTGTCGCGGAGGCCGCCGCTCGCGGGGACGATCTGCTCGACGAAGAAGGCCGAGTAGAGGAGCGAGATGACGACCGTCGTGTAGGACGAGTTGGCGAAGTCGTACATCGCCCAGCCGAAGATCTCGCGCTTTCGGACCGGGGGCGCGGCCAGGGCGACTTGGGGATCGTGCGGCGGCGTGCTCACGCGGAGGGCCGAGCGTGGCACGGCGTGGGCCCGCTGGGAACCGCCGAGGGGCGAAGGACGAGGGGCGAACGCGCGCCTCGCGCGTGATCTCCACCAGAGCACGCGCCTTTGGTTCAACCGCACCATGCCGACGCGCACCGCCGCCCTCCACACCCTGCCGCTCGCCACGCTCTTCGATCGCTTCCTCGCCGCCCGCGCGCCCACCCTCACCCCGCGGAGCGCTCGCGGCTACGCCGAGCTCCTCGGGCTCCTGGCCGACTACCTCGGGCGCTACCGGCTGACCGCGGTCCCCTGCGATCCGGCCTTCGGCGTGGTCCCAGGGAGCCCGGAGGCGGCCCGCCTGGGGCAGCTCCACCGCGAGCAGCGGGCGGCGCTCGACGGGCTCGTCGAGCTCTGCGACGACTTCGGCGAGCGCTGCCTCAGCCCGCAGGGCGCCGATCGTCGGACCCTGCGACTCGCCGAGGTGATGATCCGCGATCTCGGCCGCTGGCTGCGGACCGCCCGGATCGCCCCCGCCAGCGACGAGCGACGGGCCGCGCCCCACCTCGCGGTCGTCCACGCGCGAGCGCGGCCGCGGACCGGCACCCACCGGACCGCGAGCGCCCGCGCGAGCCGGCCGGCGCTCGGGGCCTAGCGTCCCGGTGTCATCGATCGACCGCTCGACGCGCCTACGCGCTGGCGGCCCGATCGATCCGCCGCCCGCGGACATAGGTCGCCCGCGCCGGCCCGGCGTCGAGGGCGAAGAGGAGCGCGTCAAAGAGGCGCTCGTCGCTGGTCGTCGGCGGGAGGTCGAGGGCGACGAGGTCGGCGTCGTAGCCCGGCTCGAGGAGGCCGACCTCGTCGGCGATCCCGATCGCCTCGGCGCCGCCGCGGGTCGCCCGCCAGAGGAGCGCCTCGGCGCTGGTCGGCGCGCTGCGGAGGAGGGCCGCGTCGTAGGCCCGGGCGGCGACCCGGCGGAGCGAGAAGGCCCGGCCGGCGCCGACGTCCGAGCCGAGGCCGACCCGGATCCCGCGGCTCGTCGCGGCCGCCAGCGGCATCACCCCCGAGCCGAGGAAGAAGTTGGAGTCGGGGCAGTGGGCGACGGTCGCCCGGGCGGCGGCGAAGCGATCCCAGGCCTCGTCCTCGAGGTGGATGCAGTGGGCGAAGAGCGAGCGCGCGCCGCAGAGGCCGTGATCTTCGTAGACCCCGAGGTAGTCGCGGGACTCCGGGAAGAGCTTGGCGGTCGCCCGGATCTCCGCGTCGTTCTCCGCGAGGTGCGTCTGGATCCACAGGTCGTGGCGGGCGGCGAGCTCGGCGGCGCCGCGGAGGAGCCCCGGGGTGCAGGAGATCGCGAAGCGGGGGGTCACGCAGAAGCGGAGGCGGCCGCGATCGCGCCCGTGCCAGCGCTCGATCAGCGCCTCGGAGGCCGCGAGCGCGGCCTCGGCCGCCAGGAGGTTCTCGCCCGGCGCCGCCCGGTCCATCAGCGTGAGGCCGAGCTGGGCCCGCAGGCCCCGGCGCTCGAGCTCGTCGAAGAGGATCGCCGTCGCCTCCGGGTGGGGCGAGCCGAAGATCGACGCCGCGGTCGTCCCCTGGGCGATCAGCGCGTCGCAGAACTCGACGGCGACGGCGGCGGCGTAGGCCCGATCGGCGAAGCGCGCCTCCTCGGGGAAGACGGTCGCGCTCAGCCAGTCGAGGAGGGGGCCGCTGGCGGTCCCGAGGATCCGGGTCTGAGGGTAGTGGACGTGGGCGTCGACGAAGCCCGGCAGGAGGATCGCCCCGGGGTGGGTGATCGGCAGGGGGTCGTCGGCGGCGGCCGCCTCGAGCGCGGTGATCCGACCCTCGGCGTCGATCGTGATCACGCCGTCGTCGAGCCGAGAAAAGCCGGCTCGCGCGCGCTCGGGCCGGAGGATCCGCCCGCGGATCCGGGTCGTGGTCGTCGCCTGCTCCACGACCCCAGGCTGCCGTCATCCGATCCCGAGGGCAAGCGCGGGGTACCCACGCCCGCGGACTTTGGCCGATCGCAGGGGCCAGCGCGCTTGGATGCGGGCCTCTCCACGCGCGCCGGGTCGCCGCGCTCGCGCGTCACCGCGGCCGCGGAGGCGTCAGATCGCCGCCACGCCGCGGCCGAGGCCGCCCCGGCGCGCGCGCGTCCCCGCGCGGCGTCGCTCGGAGGGCCGCGGCGCCCCCGTCAGCGCGCTTGGGCGCGATAATGCGGTCGCGCGCCGGCGTCGATCCTGGCGCTCATCGAGCCCCACGAAAGCCGTTATCCTCGTCTTATCTCCAGGTCCTCGCCACTGCTCCCGCCGTGGATCGGCGTCCTGCCGCCGGCGCTCGCGCGGGCGATCGCCACGGCGCCCGCGTCGGCCGCCCATCGGGCGCTCTTCGCCCAGGCGCCCGCGCCGGTGCAGGTCGCCCTCCGCCTGCCGGAGGACGCCGCGGCGATCGGCCCCGCCGCCCGCCAGCTCCTCAAGCTGATCGCGACGAGCCCGCTCTGGACCCCGGGGGTGGTCGCGCGCGCGACCTCGTATGACCTTCGGGTCAGGTGCTTCGCGGGCACCGAGGTGGTCGAGCTCAGCGGCGAGGCCCTCGCGGCGCCGGTCGGCGACCAGGTGCGGGCGCTCTACGCCGGCCTCTTCGGCGGGCCCGCGCTCTACGCCCTCGCCGAGCGCTTCGCCGGCGCGGTCGCCCGCCTCGACGTCCTCCGGGTGCTCACCCAGCACATGCTGGCGGCCGCCGACGTCGACGCCTCGCTCTACATCCTCCTCTCGGGCCTGACCTCGGGCGACGGCCTCGGCTTCAACCGCGCGGCCGTCTTCCTCTACGACGAGATCCGCGCCCGCTACGTCGGCGCCCGGGCGATCGGCCCCGCCGACGCCAAGGAGGCCCACCGGATCTGGGAGGCGATCGAGATCGAGGGCCGCACCCTCGAGGATCTGATCGCCGACGCCACCCGCCGGCACAACCAGAGCGGCCTCCAGTCGCGGGTCTACGGGATGGCGCTCGGGGCCAGCGACGGCGACGAGATCGCCCAGGCCCAGGCCTCGCGGGTGCCGCTGCGCCTCGAGGGGCCGCCGCGCAACCCCGGGCTCGCGGCCCTCTGCGGCGGCGAGCCCTACGTCCTCGCGGTCGTCCAGCCCCGCGAGAAGCCGCTCGGCCTGATCTTCGCCGACAACCTCTACAGCGGCCAGGCGATCGACGACGAGGTGATGGGCTCGCTGGCGACCTTCCTCGATCAGACCTCGCTGGTCCTCGACAACCTCACGCTCCTCCGCCACGTCGAGCGCCTCGCCCGCTACGACAGCCTCACCGGCGTCCTCAACCGCCGCGAGTTCGACGCGCGGATGGCGATCGAGGAGATGCGCTGCCTCCGGGCGGGGCACCCCTGCTCGATGCTGATCGTCGACCTCGACAACTTCAAGGCGGTCAACGATCGGGAGGGCCACGCGGCCGGCGACGCGGTCCTGCGGGCGACCGGCGAGCTCCTCACCCAGACCCTGCGGGCCCACGACCTCGTCGGCCGCTTCGGCGGCGACGAGTTCATCGTCCTCCTGCCCGAGACCCCGCGCCACGAGCTCGCCAAGGTCGCCCGCCGGATCGGCAAGCTCGCCTGGGAGCGCGAGATCTCGCTGAGCATCGGCGGCGCCGCCTTCCCGGCCGACTGCGAGGTCCCCTCGGCGCTCTTCTCGATCGCCGATCGCAACCTCCTCACGGCCAAGGCGGCCGGTCGCCACCGAGCCTGCCTCGGCAACGACGAGGAGATCGTCGGGCTCGTCGACTGAGGCGCGCTCGGTCTTTCCTGTCTAGATGGACAGGTTGCGCGGGCTCAGGGCTTCTTGGCCGGCGACGGGGCCGGCGCGCCCTCGGGCGTCAGCGACCCCTCCGGCGCCGGCTTCCAGTGCGGGAGGCCGCGGAGGATGATCACCAGCTGCTCGAGGAGCTCGGGGCGATCGCGGAGCTCGAGGTGGGCGGTCATCGCCGGGCTCAGGCCGCTGGAGGGGCCGCCCTCGAGGATCACCTTCTTGATGTGGGCGTCGGCCGCGGCCGCCTGCCACTTGCCCTCGTGGAAGTTGCGGGGCGGCGGATCGAGGGCCGCGCCGGCCGGGCCCTTGCCGTCGCCGTAGGGGCCGTGGCAGGGGGCGCAGCGGGTCTCCCAGAGGATCTTCGCCTGGGCGGCGATCGCCGGATCGACGCCGAGCTCGGCGGGGTCGTCGACGAAGCCGGGGGCCTCGTCCTCCTGGGCGTCGGCGTCGGCCCCTGGCGTCGGCGTCGGCGTCGGCGGGGTCGCCTTGGCCGGCGGGGTCGCCTGCTTGGCCGGCTCGGAGAGGTCGTCGCAGGCAGCGAGCGCGAGGGTCGCGGCGAGGAGCGCGGGCAGCGTCGGGCGTCGCATCGCCCTCGATGCTGGAGGCCCGGGCGGCGATCGGCAAATTATCGCCCGCGAAGGCTCTGCGCCGGCGCCCGCGGCGGGCCCTCGGGGGCCTCTGGCGAGGCGGGCCGGGCGGGCGCCGCGTCGCGGGCGGGCGCGCGGCTCCATGCGGCACCTGACCTGCGCGGCGCCGCCTCCCGTCGTATCCTCGGCGGATGCTCGGGTCCCGCCGCGCCGCGTCGGCGCTCGCCCTCGCGCTCACCCTCGGCTGCACGCCCCACGGCGAGCGCGAGCCGCCGCCGGTCGAGGTGCCCCCGCCGGAGCCCCCGCCCTCGCAGGCGCCCACGCCCCCGGAATTCGTGCCGCCGCGGGTCGAGATCGTCGGCCGCCCGCCGCCGCGGCCGGAGCCCTCGCCGGCGGGCGCCCGCTGCTTCCCGCGGCGCCACGATCACGCCCTCGGCGAGTGGGCGCTGAGCGGCGAGCTCGCGGATCTCGACGGCGACGGCCGCCCCGAGGTGATCGTCAACTACTCGCTCGCCAGCACCCTGGGGATCCTCCCCCTCGACGGCGAGGGCCTCGGCCAGGAGCGTCGCTTCCGCCTCCAGAAGCCGGCGATCGGCGTGACCGTCGGCGACTTCAACGGCGACGGGCTCGCCGACATCGCCGCCTCCCACAGCGGCGAGGCGAGCGTCGGCGTCTACCTCGGGGTCGGCGAGGGCCGCTTCGCCGACGCGCCGATCATCAACAAGGCCGCCCGCTACGTCGGCCGCGGGGCGGTCGGAGATCTCAACGGCGACGGCCGCCTCGACCTCGTCGTGCCGATCTGGCGGAGCCTCCTCCTCCTCCGCGGTGACGGTCGCGGGCACCTTCGGGTCGAGGGCCGGGTCGACGCCGGCCAGGCGCCGGAGCGACCGCTCCTCCTCGACTTCTCGGGCGACGGGCGCCTCGACGCCGCGGTCCCGAGCAACGACGAGCACCACCTCGCGCTCTTCCACGGCAGGGCAGGGGGCTCCCTCAAGGCGGCCGGGCGGATCCCCTGTGGAGAGGGCGGCGCCGCGTTGGCGGCCTTCGATCTCGAGGGCGACGGCGACCTCGATCTGGCGCAGGCGAACATCCACTCCGGCGATCTCTGCGTCTTCGTCGGCGACGGCCGCGGCGCCTTCCGGCTGCACACGGTCCTCGAGATCGGCGGCTACGCCAACGGGGTCGTCGCCGCCGACTTCGATCGCGACGGCCACGTCGACCTCGCGGCGATCGCCTGGGACGATCGCCAGAGGGGCGGCGCGAGGGATGACGGGCCCCTCGGCGACGGCGTGGTCGTGGTCCTCCGCGGCGACGGCCAGGGGGGTCTCAAGGAGTGGTCGCGGCCGGCGGTCGGCACCTCGCCCAACGAGGTGTGGGCTCTTGACCTCAACAGCGACGGCGCCACCGATCTCCTGACCCTGAATTCCAACGGCCGCAGCCTGACGATCCTTGAGGGCGACGGCTGCCGCGGATAAGAGCGGCGGGCCTGCGCTCTCCTCGCGGGTCCTCACCGGGCGCTCTTCTTGCGTGGCCGGCGAGCCGCCGGGTAGACTGCGAACGTCCCTCCGCGCCGCGAGAACCGATTGATGGCGATCTCTTCGCTCACCCAGGCCCCTGGGCTCCGCTCGTGGCTTGAGGTCGGCGATGTCCGCCAGCGAGCGAGGCGCCCGTGCTGAAGACGGTCCGCGTCCCCGACCAGTTCGCGCCGATCTTCGAGAAGGCGCAGGAGTACGTCGCCGAGTTCTTCTCGCAGCGCAAGGACCTCCCCGAGCAGGGGACCATCGAGATCTTCGGCCAGCGCTACATCCTCGTCCGCGCCTCGTCGATGTCGGTCGAGTTCTTCGAGATGGTCCAGAAGCTCTACGCCGACAAGGGCGAGGAGGAGGCGCTCGGGGTCGCGCGCTCGCTCCTCTTCGACATCGCCCACACGATGGCGATCGCCGACGCCCGCTCCTTCGCCGAGCGGATGCACGTCACCGACCCGATCTCCAAGCTCTCGGCCGGGCCGATCCAATTCGCGCACGCCGGCTTCGCCTTCGTCGACATCTCGGCGGAGAGCCGGCCGACCCCCGACGAGGACTTCTACCTCCTCTACGACCACCCCTTCTCCTTCGAGTCGGACTCCTGGCTGGCGGCCGGCAAGACCACCGACTTCCCGGTCTGCGTGATGAACGCGGGCTACGCCTCGGGCTGGTGCGAGCACTCCTTCGGGGTGCCGCTGGTCGCCACCGAGATCCTCTGCCGGGCCAAGGGCGACGACCACTGTCGCTTCATCATGGCCCACCCGACGCGGATCGAGGGCTTCATCGCCGACTACCTCCGGGCCCAGCCGGGGCTCGCCAAGCACGTCACCCGCTACGAGATCCCCGGCTTCTTCTCGCGCAAGAAGATCGAGGACGAGCTCGCCGCCCGCGAGGAGCAGTACCGCGGGATCTTCGAGGCGTCGACCAACACGCTGATCATCGTCGACGACGCCGGGGCGATCGTCCACGCCAACCCGGCGGCGTCGCTCCTCTTCGGCTACGCGACCGACGAGCTCCGGGGGATGGAGCTCGGCCGCCTGGTCCTCGACCCGACCTTCTTCGCCAACTTCCGGGAGCGGATGGCCCAGGCCGGCACCTATCAGGGGGAGGTGGTGGCGACCTCGCGATCGCGCCGCCTCTACCACCTCGAGGTCCGGGGGGCGCGCTTCCGCTACCAGAAGCGCGACCGCCTCCTCCTGGTCTTCCACGACATCACCGAGCGCAAGGACGCCCAGCTCGCGCTCCGCCGGGCGAACGACCTCCTCGAGCGCCGGGTCACCGAGCGCACCCGGGAGATCGAGTCGGTCAACGCCCAGCTCCACCGGGTCAACGCCGAGCTCCGCTCGGCCCGCGATCACGCGGTCGACGCCAACCGGGCGAAGAGCGTCTTCCTCGCCAACATGAGCCACGAGCTGCGGACGCCGCTCAACGCGATCATCGGCTACGCCGAGCTGGTCGAGGAGGAGATGGCCGAGGATCGGGATCCCGACGCCCAGCGCCGCGACCTCCGGCGGATCCGCTCCTCCGCCTTCCACCTCCTCTCGCTGATCAACGACGTCCTCGACGTCTCGAAGATCGAGGCCGGGAAGATGGGGGTCTACGTCGAGGAGTTCGACCCCCGCGAGCTCATCGAGGACGTCGTGGCGACGGTCGAGACCCTCGCCGCCCGCAACCTCAACCGCCTGGTGATCGACTTCTACGGCGAGGTCTGGCGGGTCGCCGCCGACCGCACCAAGGTCCGGCAGATCCTCTACAACCTCCTGAGCAACGCCTGCAAGTTCACCCACGAGGGGACGATCGCGGTCCGCGCCGGGGTGGTCCCGCGGGGGGGCGGCGAGTGGCTCGAGATCGAGGTCCGCGACTCCGGGATCGGGATCCCCGACGATCGCCTGGAGGAGCTCTTTGAGCCCTTCCGCCAGGCGGACGAGTCGACCACCCGAAAGTACGGCGGGACCGGGCTCGGCCTGGCGATCACCCGCTCGTTCTGCGAGCTCATGGGCGGCAGCGTCGAGGCCCGGAGCATCGTCGGCGTCGGCTCGACCTTCGTCGTCCGGCTGCCGCGCGAGGTCGCCGCGATCAGCAGCGACGGCTAGGCCGCCGCCGAGCGGAACGATATTCGAACGCCCGCGGCGATCGGCCGCCGAGCGTCCGCAGACGTTCCACGCGGCGATGTCGCTCGCTCGATGATCGGCGGCGGCGCGCGACGACGCCCCCATGGGTCCCCACGGGCCCCCACGGGCGCTGGAGCGCGCAAGCAGACCCTCGCGGGAGGACCTACGCTCGGATACATTGGCGATCTTGGAGGGGAGGGGCCTGGAGGAGCGCAGCCCGAGAGCGTGGATCGACGAGCTGGTCGCCTCAATCGAGGTCGACGCGCTCGGCCGCGTCGTCGCGGCCGCCGAGGGCTGGCCTGCCCTCGGGCTCGAGGTCCCCGCGCCGGCGAGCGGTGACGCGCTCGTCGACGCGGTCGACGACGAGGATCGGCAGGCGCTCCTCGGCGCCCTCGAGGCCGCTCGCGGCGAGGGGCGAGCGCGGATCGAGCTCCGCTGGCGCGGCGCCGCCGGCCGCCGCTGGATCCTCGCCCGGATCCTCGCGCGCCCCGGCGGCGGCTTCGGCCTCCTCCTCGAGGACCGTGATCCGGAGCGCCGCGAGGTCGAGGCGCTCCGCGCCCGCGAGGCCCGCCTCCGCTCCTTCGTCGACCACTCCGCCGACTCCTTCGTCGCCCACGACATGAACGGCAGGGTCACCGACGTCAACCAGACCATGTGCGACGCCCTCGGCTATACGCGCGAGGAGCTCCTCTCGATGCACCTCTACGACTTCGAGGACACGGTCAAGAAGGGGTCGGTGCGCGGGATCTGGAACCGGATGACCCCGGGGATCCCGATCACCGTCCAGGGCCGCCACCGCCGCCGCGACGGGGTCCTCTTCCCGGCGGAGGTCCGGATCGGCCTCTTCGGCGAGGGGGAGGACGCCCAGGCGATGGCCTTCTCCCGCGACATCACCGAGCGCAAGCGGGCCGAGGCGGCGCTCCAGGAGCTCAACGCCGAGCTCTCGCTCGCCCGCGACGCGGCCCTCCGGGCGAGCCAGGCGAAGAGCGACTTCCTCGCCAACATGAGCCACGAGCTGCGGACGCCGCTCAACGCGATCATCGGCTACACCGAGCTGATCACCGAGGACCTGCCCCTCTACAACGCCGAGCCGGTCGGCGAGGATCTCGGCAAGATCCACGGCGCGGCGATCCACCTCCTCGGCCTGATCAACGACATCCTCGACCTCTCGAAGATCGAGGCCGGGAAGATGGAGATCCACCTCGAGGACGTCGATCTCGACGAGGTCATCGACGGGGTGGTCGACGTCGTCCGGCCGCTCGCCGAGGGCAGCCGCGATCGCCTGGTGGTCCGCTCGAACCGCCACCTCGGGCTCGTCCGCAGCGACCGGATCAAGCTCCGGCAGTCGCTGATCAACCTCCTGAGCAACGCCTGCAAGTTCACCCGCGACGGCACCGTCGAGCTCGCGGTGACCCGCGAGGGGGAGGGCGACGAGGGCTGGCTGAGCTTCGCGGTCCGCGACACCGGGATCGGGATCCCGCCGGAGCGCCTCGATGAGATCTTCGAGGCCTTCACCCAGGCGGACGCGTCGACCACCCGGAAGTACGGGGGCACCGGCCTCGGCCTGGCGATCACCCGGCGCTTCGCCCGGCTCCTCGGCGGCGACGTCGAGGTCGCCAGCGTCGTCGGCGAGGGCTCGACCTTCACCCTCCGCCTGCCGATCCAGGCCAAGCCGGTCGAGGCCAGCGGGCCCCCGGCGCGCCGCGAGGAGGTCGAGGTCGCCCACGACGAGGCCGCGCTCGTCACCCTCGCCGAGATCCTCCCCGCCCTCGACGAGGCGCCGGTGGTCCTGGTGATCGACGACGACCCGGCGGTCCACGACCTCGTCGCCCGCTTCCTGGTCCGCGAGGGGATCCGGATCCGCTCGGCCTACGACGCCCGCGAGGGGATCGCCCACGCGCGGGCGTACCGGCCGGCGGTGATCCTCCTCGACATCATCATGCCGGGGATCGACGGCTGGGAGGCGCTGACGATCCTCAAGTCCGATCCGGCGCTCGCGTCGATCCCGGTGGTGCTCTCGTCGATCGTCGGCGAGGAGCAGCGGGCCTACTCGCTCGGCGCCGACGACTACCTCCTCAAGCCGGTCCGGCGCGACGCGCTGGTCTCGATCCTCGAGCGCCACTGCCCGGGGAAGCGGGGGATCGTGATGGTCGTCGACGACGATCCCAACGCCCGCGACGTCTTCCGGCGGACCCTTCGGCAGACCGGCTGGGCGGTGATCGAGGCGACCAACGGCCGCGAGGCGCTGGCGCTCCTGAGCGAAGAGAGCGACGTCGACATCGTCGTCCTCGATCTGATGATGCCGGAGATGGACGGCTTCGCGGTCGTCGAGACCCTCCGCCGCACGCCGGCGTGGGCCGATCTGCCGGTGGTCATCGCCTCGGCGATGGAGCTCAGCGAGGCCGAGCGCCGCCAGCTCCAGGGCCGGGTCGAGGGGATCTACCGCAAGGGCTCGCTCTCCCTCGCCCACCTCTCGCGCGAGCTCGTCCGCCTCGCCCGGCGGCCGCCGGCGGCCGCCAGCGGGTCCTGACGGAAGATCTCGCGCGCGAGACACACAAAGAGAGCGCCGTGATCGACGGGATCACGGCGCCCTCCAGCGCTTCTCACCTGACTGAAGGGTCAGGCACCAGGCGCGCTACTTCTTGAGGCTCTTGCAGGCCGCGAGCGCGTTCGCCTGCTGCTCGGGCTGGGAGGCGGTGGTCGTGCACCAGTAGGCCTTGCCGTCGATCTCGCGGCGGACGTTGACCCAGTAGTTGGTGCCCATGCCGCCCTCGTTGACGTAGGTGAGGGCGTAGCCGTCGGCGAGCTTCTCCTCCTTGATGTCCTTGGGCGAGTACATCTCCGCCTCGCTCTTGGCGTCCTCGATGGTCTTCGGGGTCGAGTCGCTCGCCTCCGAGATGTCGACGACGAGGCCGGGGCCCTGGATCAGGACGCCCTCACCGACGATGGCGTCGCCGGCGGCCGAGCCCTCGGGGACGTCGGCCTTGAGGCCGAGCTTGGCGATGTCGATGGTGGTCGGCTTGGCGTCGCTGCTGGACGAGCCGCCGCAGGCGAGGACGAGGGCGAGGGGGAGGAGGGCGAGGCGGGTCTTCATGACGGGATCTCCGGGGTCGATGGGCCGGCGGCGGAGTGCGCATCGGGCGCGGCTTCGCGCGCCGGCCGCGAGCGAGGCCGGAGGATCTTCGCGACGCGCGAAGTCGTCAAGATGGCGCGCATCAATACATGATGCCGACGATCGCCACGCACATCTCGTCGAGGGTGTCCTCGCCGACGCCGACGTCCGACGGCGCGTCGATCCCCTCGACCGCCAGCGCCTGGGCGAGGACCGGGTTGTCGAGGCTGTTGTTGTAGGTGCAGCGGACCTTCATCACGTCGCCGTCGTAGACCCGCGGGAGCTCGTTGAAGGTCCCGTCGTAGACGTAGGTGCGCTGCCAGTCGAAGTCCCACTTCGGCAGCGGGGCGATGCAGGCCTCGGCCCCCTGGTGCTCGAGGGTCACCTCGATCGAGGTGCCGACCAGGTGCATGTGCGGGAAGATCGACCAGATCCGGATGTCGCCGAAGGGGACGCTGAGGGTCTCGCGCCAGGTCTCGACGTGGTCCTTGGCGCCGGCGGGGATCAGGAAGGGCGGGTCCTCCCACTCGCTCGAGTTGGTCTGGCCGGCCACGACCCCGCCGATGATCGCCATCAGGGCCTCGCGGGCGGGCTTCTGCGACGACCAGCGGACGCTGAGGCCGGTCTTGTCGGTGGCCGCCTCGCCGGTCGGGTGGTAGTGGACCTGCATCACCACCCGCTGGCCGGGCTCGACCGGGATCCCGGCGCCGTCGGGGATCTCGAGCGGGTTGCCGCCCGGCGCCCAGGCGTAGAGGACCGACGAGTCCGGGACCCCGGCGCCGCCGAAGCAGGAGTAGGAGCCCTCGCCGGCGGCCTTCGCCGCGCTCGCGCCGGTCGGGTCGGAGAAGAGGACGACGTGGTGGACGACCGAGGGATCGCCGGGGTCGACCTGGAGGCCGGTGATCCACGACTTCGCCGCGAGGGCCGGGTCGAGCGAGAAGCAGCGGTACTGATCCTCCTTGACGCTGGCGGCGAGCGAGTAGCCGGCCGAGGTGATCGTGGTGACCGTGTCGCCGCTCAGCACCTCGGGACCCCAGGGCGGGATCTCGGCGGCGGTGGCGGGGTCGCCCTCGGCCGCGCCGCCGTCGACCCAGGCGCGGATCGTCTCGATCTCGGCGGCGTCGAGGCGGGGATCGTCGCGCCAGGGGAGCGCCGGGGTGCAGCTCGCGCTCTCGCGGGCGAAGAAGGGCGGCATGTAGTAGGGCGTCGCCTCGCTCCCCTCGATCTTCTCGACCATGAGCGGGCTCCAGGCCTGGGCGGCCGAGTACTCCTCGAGGGAGAAGGAGAGCGCGCCCTCCTGGGAGTGGCAGGTCCAGCAGTGGCTGGCGATGATCGGCCGAACGTCCTGATACCAGGTCACGTCGGCGCCGGCGCCCGTCGTCCCCGTGCCCTCGCCGGTGCTCCCGGCCGACGCCTGGGTGGCGGCGGTGCTCTCGGTCGCGGCCGTGTCGGAGCTCGCGCCCTTGTCGTCGCCGCAGGCGGGCGCGAGGACGAGGGCGAGGGCGACGGTGAGGGGGGACGCTGGACGCATGGCGGGTGCTCCTCGAAGGGGGAGCACAAGGATGCCACGGCGCCGCGCCGGGTGTCGGGCCTCTCGCGCGCCGGCCCGCGGTCCGCCTACGACTGCGAGCGGAAGTTGTAGGCGCGGTGCGTGGTCACGCGGACGACGCCGCGGGCGAGGGGTCGACCCTCGCTGATCGCGTGCTCGCCGGCCGTGTGCGCGGGCGTGACGTCGACGTGGAAGGCGACCCCCGGCGAGGGCTCGATCGCCCGGAGGTACTCGATCGTCAGCGCCCGCGCCTCCTCGGCGTTGTTGGCGATCACCTTGAGGCCGGTGGTGTAGCCGTCGCTGTTCTCCGGCCAGTGCTCCGGGCGGATCCCGGCCTCGGCGCGGGCGAGGACGTCGAAGGTCGAGGCCTGCGGCGAGCGCCCGTAGTCGGCCTCGTTGATGCAGTCGAAGATGTGCGGGGTGATCCACTCGTGGCGGCCGGCGATCCGCGCGACCTCGCGGGCCTCGCGGCAGCGGCCGCTCTGCCAGAGCGCCTCGAAGATCTCCTCGACGACGACCGACGCGTAGATCGCGTGGTAGGGGTCGACGTAGCGCTCGAGGAGGAGATCGAGGGCGCGGTAGACCAGGCTCAGGGCGACGTCGAGATCATCCTCGGCGCCGAGGCGCCAGGAGCCGAGGACCGCGAGGGTGAGCGGGTTCTCGGGATCCTCGATCCGCGCCTCCTCGAGGGTGGCGACCGCCTCGTCGTAGCAGGCGAGGCGGTAGAGGGTGATCGCCTTGTTGTAGAGCGCGCCCGGGTGGCCGGGCTCGACCGAGAGGGCGAAGTCGAAGCGCTCGATCGCCTCCTCGAAGCGGTCGAGATCCGAGAGACAGATCCCGTGCTCGACCAGGATCTCGATGTGCAGCGGGTCCTCGGCGAGGTAGCCGTCGTAGACCTGCTCCGCCTCCTCGAGGCGACCCTGGCGGCGGAGGAGGGCGCCGAGCGCCGAGGTCGCCTCGACCATCGGCCCCTGATCGCCGTCGAGCGCGTTGGCGGTGCGGTAGGCGTCCTCGGCCCGATCCTCGTCGCCGAGGCGCTCGAGGATCGCGCCGAGGTTGTAGCGCTGGAGGGCGCCCGACGGGTCGGCGCCGATCGCCGATTCGAAGGCGGCGCGGGCCCCCTCGAAGTCGCCGACGATGTCGAGGACGTTGCCGAGGGCGATGAGGATGTCGGGGTGCCGCGGGAATTCCGAAGCTGCCCTTCGGGCCAGGGTCACCGCCGAGGCCATCTCACCGGTCTCGGAGAGGCCGCGGATCCACAGGCAGTACATCCGCGAGAGCTCGGAGGGCGGGAGCTCGGGCTCCCAGCAGGAGCGGAGGAGTCGGACCGCGGAGTCAGCCGCGCCTTGGTCGAGCAGGGTACCGATGGCGTCCAGTTGGTGCATGGTCGGTGGTCGGCAATCGGGCCGGGGCGGCGCTGCCGTAGTTTGTTACACAGGCGCGGCGACTCTGGCAATCAACCTGGATGTGCGCGAGGCCGATGGATGCGGGCGCGCGGCGGCTAGAGCCATCACCCGCCGAGCGAGGAGCGCGGCGTCGGCGGCGAGGCGGCCGCCTCGTGCATGCACGAATGTTCAGAACTAGCGAGGGGCGGCGGCGCCCGCTTCAGGAGGCCGCGAGCGCCGCGAGGCGATCGTCGACGAGGCCGAGGAACATGGCGACGCCGAGGGGGATGAGGGCGTCGTCAAAGTCGAAATCCGGGTGGTGGCAGCAGGGCGTGGACTCGCCCGGGCGCCCGGCGCCGAGGAAGAAGTAGGCCCCCGGGACCTGCTGGGCGAAGTACGCGAAGTCCTCGGCGCCCGCCATCGGCAGACCGGCGTCCGAGACCCTGGCGTCGCCGATCAGCGCGCCGGCGACCCGGGCGACGGCGGCCGCGCAGCGGGGATGGTTGACGAGCACCGGGTAGCCGGTGTGGAGATCGAGATCGATGGCGACCTCGAAGGTCGCGGCGACGCCGGCGACGATCGCCCGCATCCGCCGGACGACGCGCTCGCCGATCGCCGGGTCAAAGGAGCGGATCGTCCCCTGGAGGCGGGCCTCGGCCGGGATCACGTTGTTCGTCGTCCCGGCCTGGAAGGCGGTGACCGAGACCACGGCGCCCCCCGCGTGGCCGAGCTCGCGCGACGTCAGGGTCTGGAGCGCGCTCACGAGGTGGGCGCCGGCGACGATCGGATCGCGGCAGAGCTGGGGCTGCGAGCCGTGGCCGCCGATCCCGGTGATCGTCAGGGCGAAGGCGTGGACCTGGGCCATCGTCGCCCCCGCCCGGACGCGGATCTCGCCGGCCGGGTAGTCCGGCCAGTTGTGGAGTCCGTAGACCTCGTCGACGTTGTCGAGCGCCCCCTCGGCGATCATCACCTTCGCGCCGCCCCCGCGCACGCCCTCCTCGGCTGGCTGAAAGAGCAGGCGGACGTTGCCCGCGAGCTCCGCGCGGCGGCCGGCGAGGCGATCGGCGACCCCCATGAGGATCGTCGTGTGGCCGTCGTGGCCGCACTTGTGGGCGCGGCCCTGGTGGATCGAGCGGTAGGGGAGATCGGTGCTCTCCTCCATCGGCAGGCAGTCGAGGTCGGCCCGGAGGGCGATCGTCGGCGCCCGGCCGATCAGATCCGGGCGGAGATCGGCGACCAGCCCGGTGCCGGCGCAGGCCCGCGGCGCGAAGCCCCGTTCACGGAGCCAGCGCTCGACCTTGGCCTGGGTCCGGACCTCTTCGAAGCCGAGCTCGGGGTGGCGGTGGAGGTCGTGACGGATCGCCCGCAGCTCGGCGAGGAGCGCGGACGGGAGGGCGTCGATGGCGGCGGCCGAGTCGCTCGCGGACATCGCCCGAGGGTAGCAGGCGGCCGTGGCCTTCGGCGCGCGGGCGTGGCAAGCTAGCCGCCGATGATCGAGCGCCGCGCTCCGATCCGTTCGAAGGCCTTCGTCCTCCGCGAGGCGGGGATCGAGGTCCCGACGACGCCGCTGCGTCTCGCCGACGGCTCCCTCTTTCGCCCGGGCGAAGACCCCGATCCCGAGGGCTAGCGGTGCGTCGGGGGCAGGAGGCCGCGCGCGCGCTCGCCCTCGAGCTGGGCCTGGTCGAGGACGCCGATCCCGCGGGGGGGGCGCGCCTCGTCCTCTGCGCGCGCCTCCGCGGGGCGCCGGAGCCGATCGGCGAGGTCCGGCGCTACGTCGGCCCGGGGCCGGTGGTCGAGGTGCTGAGCGTCCGCCTGGCGGTCGCCGCCCTCGGCCTCGAGGTCGAGCGCCTCCTCGCCTTCGCCGCCGCCGATCTGCCGCTCCCGCACCTCTCGCTGAGCCTCACCCGGAGCCAGCCGCCGGGGACCCCGGGGCTGCGCACGGTGATCGTCGATCTGATCCCGCGGGTCGATCTCGCGGTCAACCTCGGCCACGCCGAGGCGGTCTTTCGCCCGCTCGCCGACGCCCGCGCCCAGGCGCTGGTCGCCGAGGGGGCCCGCGAGCTCGCCCCGGGGCCGCTGCGGGCGGCGATCGGCTCCCCCTGGGCCGCGCTCCTCCAGCTCGAGGGCGGCGACGAGGGGCCGATCGACGGGCTCGTCGACGCCTACGTCGAGCATTGGCGGGGGCTCGTCCGGGGCGGGCTCGGAGCGCCGGCGCTCGCCGATCTCCACGCCCCCGCGGCCGCCGAGCGCGATCGCCGGCTGCGGGCGGCGCTCGCCGATCGACGGGTCGAGCCGCTGATCGGCGAGGTCGAGCGCCTCTGCGATCGCCCGCAGGCGGCCGCCCTCGCCGCCCTCATCGCCGGTTCTTGAACAATGTCCGAAGGGACATGTTCATCGATCAGGGCGCGACGTGGCTCGCCTGGCCGTCCAGGAGGTCCTGCACCCAGTCGGTGAGGAGCACCCCGGCGACGTCGGTCTCGAAGAAGTCGGAGTTGAGCTGGGTCCAGACGTGCTCGTTGCTGGCGATGAAGTAGCTCCCCCAGCCGCTCGGCGCGAGCTCCTCGTCGCGGTAGCGGAAGAGCCCCTCCTGGAAGACCGAGCCGGGCATCGTCCCGACCCCCGAGCAATCGTCGACCCCGAAGGCGTAGAAGATCGAGATCGTCGCGTCGCGGGTGCTCGAGATGAGGCCGAGGTTGGCCCGCGGGACCGCGGCCGCGATGTGGGCGGCGAGGTTGGTGAGGCCGCCGCCGTCCGGCCCGGTGCAGGCGTCGCAGCCCGGCGGGAGGTTCTCGGTGAGGCCCCAGGTGTCGCGCCAGGTCTGCTGGAGGCAGGGGGCGGTGTACTCGTCGGCGAGGATCGGCGCGGAGTCGTCGATGAAGGTGATCTCGCTCTTCGGGAAGGCCTTGGCGAAGCGGATGAAGTTGAAGCCGCCGCCGAAGCCGCCCGCCGAGGCCCCGGCGATCAGGACCGCCGGCGCGTCGGCGAAGGTCGGGACGATCCGCTGGAGGAAGGCGCCGATGTTGCGGTAGCCGACGAAGTCCATCGGATCGGGCTGCTCGTCGATCATCACCCCCTCGCGGCCGCCGGCGAAGACGTCGCCCGAGCAGTAGGGGAGGTAGACGACGCTCCACTCGCCGACCGGGTTGTCGGGGCTCTCGTCGTTGAAGATGCCGATCGAGCCCCAGGGATCGACCCACTCGGCGAACTCGGGGGCGCCGTAGAAGCCCGGGTTGTTGAAGCAGGTGAGGGTGTTCCAGCAGGCGCCGCCGCCCTGGAGGTAGATCATCAGGTTTGCGCTGGTCCCGTAGCGGACGGCGATCCCGGTCGGCGTGCCGTCGCGGCAGAAGGCGTCGGGGAAGTCGACCCAGACCCACTCGCCGGGCTCGCCGGGCGGCAGGGGCTCGCCGTCGTAGGTCGGTCCGGGGTCGCCGGTGGTGTCGCCGACCCCGCTCGTCTCGCCGCCCGAGCTCGCCTCGCCGCCGCTGCCGGTCGACCCGGTCGCGTCGCCGCTGCCCGAGCTCGCCTCGGTCTCGCTGGCGCCGGCGCTCGCGGGCGAGGTGTCGTCGCCGCAGGCGATCGGGCCGAGGGCGAGGGCGAGGGCGAGGGCCAGGGAGCGCGGGAGGGCGAGGGGACGGGCGGACGCGGCGACGGGCGGCATGGCGACCTCGGCTCGCCGCGGGGCGGCGCGGCGATCGACCCAGCGTCGCCCCAGGCGCGCGCCGGGGCAAGGGGCGCGCGCCCCCGCAGATCGCCGATTTTTCGCGTTTCGGGCCGCGCTGGGCTAGGGCCGGGGGAGGAGAGGGAGAAGGACGACGATGCTCAAGATCCCAAGCGAGCTGGCCCAGGCGATCCAGGCCGGTGAGTGTGTCCTCTGGACCGGAGCCGGCATCGGCGCCCTCGCGGGGCTCCCCGGCTGGCACGAGGGGCTGACCTGCGCGATCGAGCGCTGCCCCGCCGACGCCCAGCCCCAGCTCCGCGATCTCCTCACCCAGGGGCGGCTCCGGCCGGTCCTCGCCTACCTCCGGCGCCACGGCCTCGAGGCCGGCCTCGAGGCCCACATGCGCGAGGACGCGCCGCCGATCGCCGGCGCCGAGATCCTCGCCAAGCTCCCCTGGCGCGCCTGCCTGGCGACCGCCTACGTCGACGTGCTCCGGCGGATCTTCGAGGCCGAGGGGCAGGCGGTCGAGGTCGTCACCCACCGCGAGATCCACCGGCCGACCCTGCGGGACGAGGCGGGCGGCGGCGGGCGGCCGATGATCCTGCCGACCCCGCCCTCGGGGCGGAGCATCCGGGCCGATCGCGCGCTCTTCGAACTGGTCGAGGAGGTCGCCCGCGCCCGCACCTTCTTCTTCTTTGGCTTCGACATCGACGACCCTGACCTCGCCGAGATCCTCGAGCTCCTCGGGCGGATCGGCCGCGGTCGCAAGCACTACGCGCTCCTCCCCTACGTCACCGAGGCCGAGGCCGAGGAGCTCCTCGAGAGCCGCGGGATCGTCGTCATCGATCCGGGGGCGCACCGCGAGCCGGCGGCCGCGCTCGTCGCCCTCCAGCAGGCGATCTGGGAGACCGAGGGCGGCCCCTCGCGGACCCGGGCCGACCTCGCCGCCCTCGACCTCGCGCGGGCCCTCGCCGAGATCCCGATCCGCGGCGACTTCGCGGCCGACGCCGCCTTCACCTGCGACCTCGTCGGCGTCGAGCGGATCCTCGCCGAGCTCGCGGAGGCGGTGGAGGACGAGCTGGGCCTCGACGAGGAGTACGCGGTCGACGCCTTCGGCCGCCTCGATCCGAGCACCCTCCTCCGCCTCGGCAACGTCTACCTCGCCCACGGGCGGGCGGCGGACGCCCGCCGCTGCTACCAGGCGGTGCGCGAGCGCGGATCTGGCCGTGAGTACAGGTCGATCGCGCTCTTCAACCTCGCCCTCTCGGCGGCCGCGGTCGGCCGCGAGCGGGCGGCGGTCTCGGCCCTCCGCGGCGCCGGCGCGGCCGATCGCGCGCTCGCGCTGATGCCCGGGCGCCTCGACCTCGAGGCCGTGCGGGCCTGGGATCTCACCCGCCTGGTCGTCGGCGGCCGCGATCGCGGGACCCGCGAGCGGGTCGAGCTCTGGCTGCGGGCGCTCGCGCGGCCGGTCGGCGCCTCCGATCAGCGGCGCTTCAACGTCGAGGTCCAGCGGGCCTCGGCGCTCCGCCACCACGGCCTCCAGCGGGTCCGGGGGGGCTTCAGCGACGGTCAGCTCTTCGGCGTGATCGCCGAGCCGATCCCCGGGATCACCCTGGCGGAGGCCCTCGGCGAGGGCGGCCGGATGGAGATGTTCCGGGCGCTGCGCCTCTCGATGGCCCTCCTCGAGGCCCTGAGCGCGCTCCACGGCCACGGGATGATCCACCGCGACATCCGGCCGGCGCAGGTGGTCCTCGGCCTCGACGGCCCGGTCCTCTGCGGGCAGGGCTTCACCCCGCTGATCAACCTCCGGCGGCCGACCCTCCGCCACCTCGCCGACGGCTACGTCGCCCCCGAGGTCCTCGCCGGCCAGGCGCCGTCGACCACCAGCGATCTCTACAGCGTCGCCGCGATCCTCTATCGCTGCCTCAGCGGCCGCTCGCCCTCGGCGTCGATCCAGCCGGCGTCGGCGTTCCAGCCCGGGCTCGATCCGCGGGTCGACGAGGCGCTCGCGCTCGCGCTCCACCCCGAGCCCGGCCAGCGCCTCTCGCCCCGCCGCCTCCGGGCCGAGCTCGCGCAGATCGTCAGCGTCCCGCTCCTCCTGGTCTCCCGCCTCGGCGACCGGCCGGCCTAGCGGGGTAGCCGGCGCCCGTCGATTGCCTCCACCGGCCGCCTCGTGCCACGATCGCCGCCATGGCGAGCCAGGAACCAGAGGCCAACAAGGAGGCCAACAAGGACGCGAGCGAGGCCGCGCCGCGGGCGGTCGCGCCGGCGGGGGGTCGGCCGCCGGTCGGCCGCGACGAGGTCTTCTTCGCGGGGATCGCCAAGCACAGCGTCAGCCTCGGCCGCTACCTGGCGGCGATCGGCGCGTCGATCGTCGGCGGCGTCCTCGGCTGGCTCCTGATGAAGATCGACGCGCTCGCCCAGCTCCCGCTCTGGCTCCTCGCGCTGGTCGGCCTGCCGATGCTCCTGGTCGCGTACCTCCGGCACATCACCACCCGCTACAAGATCAGCGCGCGGCGGGTGGAGACCGAGCACGGGGTGATCACCAAGCGGGTCGACAGCCTCGAGCTCTGGCGGGTGCTCGACGTCCGCTACGAGCAGAGCCTCCTCGATCGGCTCTTCGACAACGGCAAGATCACCCTGGTGTCGACCGATCAGACCGACCCGAACCTGGTCCTCCACGGCATCGCCGGCCACCGCGAGCTCTTTGAGAAGCTCCGCGACGCGGTCCAGACCGCGCGGATGACCTCGCGGCCGATGGAGCTGGTCGGCGGCCACGAGGCGGTCGAGCTCGCCGGCGGCGGCGAGCTCCCCGGCTGAGGCGAGCCTGGCCCGGCGCGGCGGCGCGAAGAGGCGGTGACCCGGCCTCGGCGACGTCGCGGCGTGATGGCGCGCGGCCGGGGCCCTTGCCCCAGGCCCGTGCGAATGCAGTGTCAGATAACTCGCTGACGTAGTGTCAGATCCAGCCGCGACGGCCCTGACGCAGTGTCAGACTCTGGTCCCGACACCCTAACGTCATGTCACTTTTGGCCCGACGCAGACCTTACGGTGCGGCACGTAGACCCTCCTGCGCGACAGAATTTTGGGTGCCATCGGAAAAACCTGCGTGCACGGATCGGCGGCGCATGGGATAGATTGTCATCGTCCACTTCGGCGGCATTGGGCCGTCACGGACGAGACCGACGAGGGTAGTGCCATGACCATCTTTACGCTTGCGATCCTCATTGCGGTGGCGATCTTCAACTCCGCGCTCTTCTCCTTCCTCTTCTTCTACATCCGCAAGAACGCGCGCCGCGAAGAGCCCCAGCGGGCGTAGCGCGGGGGCGCTGGAAGGTAGAGCCGGCCGCAGGCCGGCGTGGTCTTGAACAATCAATCCTCGTAGCAGTGCTTGCGGCGCGAGCCATCGGCGAGCGTCCGCGCGCGCACGCCGTCGCGCCGAAATGCCGACGGCTCCGGCGTCGCTCCGGAGCTTCTGCTCGCTCTCAGATCGCGGCCGCGATCTCGGCGACGATCGCGTCGGCGGCGGCCGCCGGATCCTCCGCCCGCAGGATCGGCCGCCCGACGACCAGGTGGGTCGCGCCGTCGTGGATCGCCTGGGTCGGCGTGACCACCCGCCGCTGATCGCCGGCGTCGGCGCTCGCCGGCCGGACCCCCGGGACCACCCGCTGGAGGCCCGGGGCGATCTCGCGGACGCGGGCGACCTCGGCCCCGGAGCAGACGATCCCGGCGCAGCCGGCCTCGCGGGCGCAGGCGGCCCGGAGGGCGACGAGCTCCGCGGGCGCGCGGGTGTGGCCGGCCTCGGCGCAGGCGGCCGCGTCCTGACTGGTGAGCACGGTCACGGCCAGGATCCCGAGATCATCGCCGGCCGCGTCGACGCAGGCCCGCAGGTGATCGATCCCCGAGCCGGCGTGGACCGTCAGGAAGCGGGCGCCGAGGCGCCGGGCCGATCGGATCGCCCCCTGCATCGTGTTGGGGATGTCGTGGAGCTTGAGGTCGAGGAAGATCTCGAGCTCGGGGAAGGCGTCGCGGAGGCGGGCGACCACCGACGGACCCTCGGCGACGAAGAGCTCGAGGCCGACCTTGAGCATGCCGACGTGGCCGCGGAGGCGAGCGGCGGCCGCGAAGGCGGCGGCCTGGTCGGCGACGTCGACGGCGACGATCAGGCGTTGGCGGGCGGCGTGGAGATCGGCTGCGGCGGCGGTCATCGGCGGCCGCAGGATGGGCGGAGGCGGCGAGCGACGCAAGGGCCGCGGGGCTTCCCATCGACCCGCCTCCGCGGGCAAGCTGCGGCGGTGGCGAGCGACGATCCCCGTCAGGCGCTCTACGATCTCCTCGACCGATCGGCCGGCGGCGAGGTCTTCCCCGGCTGCGTGGCGATCGTCTGGGGGGGCGGCGGCGAGCTCTACCACGAGGCCCACGGCCTCCTGGCGACCCACCCGATGTCGACGGTGCGCGGCCACGGGATCGATCGCGCGACCCTCTTCGATCTCGCGTCGCTGACCAAGGTGCTGGCGACGACGACCCTCGCGGCGATCGCCGTCGGTGAGGGCCGCGTCGAGCTCGACACGCCGCTCCCCGAGCCCTTCACGCGCGCCTGCCCGGGGGCGAAGCTCGGCGATCTCCTGAGCCACAGCGCCGGCCTCGTCGCCCACCGCGAGTACTTCGCCGACTTCGCCGGCCGCGCGCCGGTCGGCCCCGGGCCGATCCTCGAGCGGATCATGGCGACCCCGCCCGCGGGTCCGCCGGGGGTCGCCACGATCTACTCGGACCTCGGCTTTGTCCTCCTCGGGGCCTGGCTCGAGCGCCTCTTCGACGTCGAGCTCGATCGCCTCTTCGCCGATCGGATCGCCTGGCCGCTCGGCCTCGATCGTCGCCCTCTCCCGCGGATCGGCTACCACCGCCTGGGTGAGCTCCGGGGGCCGACGGGGGCCGAGGAGGGGCTGGTGGCGCCGACCGAGGTCTACGATCCGGCGCTCCACACCGCGGGCGAGCCGAGCTACTTCGCGGTCCGCAGGCCAGCGCCCTGCGCCCACTACGAGGTCCACGACGACAACGCCTTCGCGATGGGCGGGGTCGCCGGCCACGCGGGGCTCTTCGGCGACGCCGACGCGGTCCTGGCGATCGCCCGCGCCTGGGTCGAGGGCGGCCTGCCGGGGCTCGGTCGTCGGGTCCGCGAGCGCTTCCTCGTGCCCTCGCCGATCCCGGGCTCGACCCGCCGCCTCGGCTGGGATGGGGTGAGTGAGGGTGGTTCAACCGGCGGCGCGCTCTCCCCTGCGGCCTTCGGTCACCTCGGCTTCACCGGGACCTCGCTGTGGATCGATCCGGCGTCCTCGGGGGGGCCGCGGATCTTTGTGCTCCTCACCAACCGCGTCCATCCGACGCGGGACAACCCGGCGATCGTCGGGCTTCGACGGCGTTTTCACGGCCTCGCAGCGGCCCTCTAGCGCAGCGTAGCGGCGCCTGAAGAGCGGGGCGCGAGGTGCCGGTGTCTGGCGAATGCGCTGGGTCCTGTGCGAGAATCGCAGTCTCACCCATGGCATCAGCGGATGCAGATACGGACAAGCGCGAATTTGTCCGACGCGTCACGCGCCTCTTGATCGCCCTGGTCGCGGTCGTCGTCGCCCTCGACGTGGTCGGCATCTTCACCGGGGATCCGCTATTAAACGCTGTTCTCACGGCAATTTCACTCCTCGCGCTGATCGGGATGATCTCCGCGAAGCGCCTCGCTGACGCCGATGAGGCCGAGCGAGCGCTCGAGCGGGTCTTCATGGTCGCGTTCTCGGTGGTGATCGGCGTCGCCACGATCAGCGAGGCCGAGAACACGACCACCGCCGTCGCCCTCGGGATCATCGTCCTCATCCTCGGCCCCCGGGTGCTGCCGCGGGCGCGGATCGATCGCTGGGTCTTCGTGGCGATCACCGTCTACGTCGCGGTCGCGCTGATCGACCTCTTCGCCCCGGACTATCGCCTCGGCAGCGACGCCGACGACAACCTCCGCTTCCGCTACTTCGTCTACCTCGCCCTGGCGATCCTCGGGATCTTCGCCGGGCGCCAGCTCCCGCGCTTCCCGGTCTCCTCGAAGCTGAGCATCGCCTTCATCGTCGCCGCCCTCGGGCCCTTCCTGATCTACTCGGAGATCGATCAGGCGGCGCTCGAGCGGCGCGAGCGCGAGGCCCAGAGCAGCCGCCTCGAGGGCCAGGCCGAGCGGGCGGCCGCGGCGGTCGACGGCAGCCTCGTCCGCCTCCACGACACCCTCCGCTGGCTCGCCGAGGACGAGGCGCTGCGCCGCGAGCTCGGCCCGGAGGGCGCCGTGGCCAGCCGCTCCGCGGTGCTCGAGCGCTGGCTCAGCCGGGTGATCCCCGGCGATCAGCGGGCCTGGGCCCTCGGCGTGCTCGTGGGCACCGACGGCGCGATCCTCGGGCGAATGGGCTCGGTGCCCCTCGCCGGCGCGGCCCTCGGCTCGGTGCTCGGCGAGACCCGCGGGGCGAGCTCGGCGATCTCGACGGCGGCGGTCGGCGACGACGTCTGGATCGTCGTGTCGTCGGCGGTCCGCGGCGGCGGCGGCGAGTACCTCGCGCTCGTCCTCCACCCCGACGTGGTCCGGAGCTGGGTCGCCGGCGCCTCCGAGCGGAGTGACCTCGCCTTCGTGATCGTCAGCGAGCGGGGCGCGGCGCAGACGATCGCCAGCGGCGGCGCGCTCCGCCCCGACGACGGGCCGGTGGCGATCCCCGCGGACTTCGCGTCGGCGAGCGCGGCGATCAAGGGCCCCGGCTGGCGGCTGACGGTGGCCGAGGATCGCTCGCAGCTCTCTGGCCTCCTCGAGGAGGGCGAGCAGCGCAACCGGGCGATCATCCTGATCCTGATGGTCCTGGCGACCGGCGTCGCCTACCTCCTCGGCCGCCGGATCACCGGATCGCTGGCCGAGCTCTCGCACGCGATGGATCGCTTCACCTCGGGGGAGACCGCAGCCCGCGCGGAGGTCTCGGCGGTCGATGACATCGGCGATCTCGCGGCCCGCTTCAACCTCCTCGCCGAGCAGATCGGCGGGCTCATCCAGGAGCAGGACGCCAAGACCCACGCGCTCCGCGAGGAGGTCAGCGCCGGCCAGCGCAAGGAGGAGCGGCTGCGGGTGCTCAACGCCGAGCTGGCGGCGGCCCGCGATCAGGCGATGGCCGCCAACCGGGCGAAGAGCACCTTCCTCGCCCAGATGAGCCACGAGCTGCGGACCCCGCTCAACGCGATCATCGGCTACACCGAGATGGTCCACGAGAACCTGCAGAAGCGCGCGCAGGCCGAGGACGCCAGCGATCTCGACAAGGCGCTCAAGGCGGCCCACCACCTCCTCGGGATCATCTCGGACATCCTCGACCTCTCGAAGATCGAGGCCGGCAAGCACGAGCTCGCGCTCAAGGACTTCGACGTGATCGATCTGGTCGAGGAGGTCGCGGCGACGGTGATGCCGCTGATGAGCCGGAACAACAACCACCTCGAGGTCCGCAAGCAGGTCGAGCGCCTGCCGGTGCGCAGCGACAGGACCAAGCTCAAGCAGTCGCTCCTCAACCTCCTGAGCAACGCCGCCAAGTTCACCAAGGACGGGCGGGTGCAGCTCAGCGTCGACGTCTCCGAGGTCAACGGCCAGCGCTGGCTGGCGCTCTCGGTCCGCGACGAGGGGATCGGGATCCCGCCGCAGAAGCTCTCGCTCCTCTTCGAGCCCTTCACCCAGGTCGACAACTCACCGACCCGCCGCTTCGACGGCACCGGCCTCGGCCTGGCGATCAGCCGCCGCTTCTGCCGGATGCTCGGCGGTGATGTGAGCGTCGAGAGCGAGCTCGGCAAGGGATCGGTGTTCGTGATCCGGGTGCCGGTGCGCAGCGAGCTCGGCTAGGCGAGCCAGGGGCCCAGCTCTCGGCGCAGCGCTGCGAGGAGGCGCGCGCTCTCGGACGCCGGCGCGAGGTAGGCGATCGAGCCGACGCCGCCTGCGCAGCCGGCACCCGGCGTCCCGTGGCTCCCGAGCTCCGGGACCGCGAAGCAACCATCGCCCGGGCCAAAGGGGTAGGAGTCGGTCGCTGCGCGGAAGAAGGCGGCGTGGTTCTCGTCACTCGGCTCGGCGATGAATTGCTCCGCCGCCTGGAGGGTCGCCGACGCGCGCTCGCGGGCCCGGGGGTAGGCCGCGAGGAAGAGCGGCGCGCCGGCGACGAGCATCCGCGCGAGCGCCTCGTCGATGAAGCGATGGGTCGCCGAGTCGCCGGCTCGCCACGCGAGGTCGAGATCGCGGACGAGCTGGAGGAGGAGCTCCGGCGCGGGGGTGTCGGCGTCGAGGAGCGCTCGGAGCTGCTGGCGGAGGGGCGTCATGGATCGAGCGGGCGGATCTCGAGCACCCGGAAGCCGGCGCCGCGGCGGAGCGGCTCGCCGTTTGGCCCCGTCGGGTAGGCCTCACGGGGATCCGGCAGGGTGCCCTCGGTCTCCTCGGCCTGGATCACCACGAGCTTGCCGGCGAGGGCCGCGATCGCCTCCGAGAGGTGGGCCTCGGTGGGCTGGAGGACGAGCTCCCGGCCGTCCTCGGTGGTCAAGAAGAGCTCGTCGCCGAGGTAGGACTCGACCGACATGCGGGTGCTGTCGACCGGGCGGTGGACGATCGTCCCGCGGAGCTCGACGCCCTTCGCGGCGTCGGGGCTCGGCTCGGCGCTCGGCGTCGCTGGAGTGGGCGTGGGTGCAGGCGAAGCCTCCGCGCCGGGCTGAGGGGACGCGGGCTCGGCCGGGGCCGGCGGCGGCGGGCCCCCGCAGGCGACGAGGAAGGGGAGGAGGAGGGGGCCCAGGAGCCGCGCGCACGCTCGCATCGCCCAACCCTGCCTGGCCTGGGGGCGATCGACAAGGCGCCTGCGAGGTGGCGCGCAGTGGCGGTCGCGCGCGCGCTCTGGTAGGCAGCGGCCATGCGATGTCCCTGCGGGAGCGGCCTTGATGAGGCGGCGTGCTGCGGCCCCTACCTCGCCGGTGAGCGGGCGCCCGCGACCGCCGAGGCGCTGATGCGCTCGCGCTACACCGCCTACGTCCGCGGCGCCTACGCCTACCTGGTGGCGACCCACGATCCGGCGACCTGCGAGGTCGACGCGGCCGCCCTCGCGGCGAGCGGCCGGCGGATCACCTGGAGCGGCCTTCAGGTCCTCGCCACCGAGGCCGGCGGGGTCGACGACGAGGCCGGCGTCGTCACCTTCTGCGCGCGCTTCCACGACGGCCGGCGAGCCGGCGAGCTCCGCGAGCGCTCGCGCTTCCGGCGGATCGATGGCCGCTGGTTCTACGTCGACGGCTCGCTCCCGCTGGCGGCGACGGCCACGTCGACGGCGCGCGCAGGGGCGGCCGAGAAGGTCGGCCGCAACGCGCCCTGCCCCTGCGGGAGCGGCCGCAAGTACAAGCGCTGCTGCGGCGCCGACGCGTGAGCCGCGCTAGCTCGCGTGCGACTTCGCGCCTGCGGCGAGCCGGGCCTCGAGGTCGGCGACCCGCCTCCGGACGCCGAGCACCGAGTCGGGGTTGAGCGAGATCGAGTCGATCCCGGCCTCGACCAGCATCTCGGCGAAGTCGGGGTGATCGCTCGGCGCCTGCCCGCAGATCCCGACCGGGCGCCCGGCGCCGTGGGCCTCGCGGATCACCTGCTGGATCATCGACACGACCGCCGGGTCGCGCTCGTCGTAGATGTGGGCGAGGAGCTCGGAGTCGCGGTCGGTCCCGAGGACCAGCTGGGTGAGGTCGTTCGAGCCGATCGAGAAGCCGTCGAAGCGGGCCGAGAATTCGCGGGCGAGGATCACGTTCGACGGGATCTCGCACATCACGTAGACCCGCAGGCCGCCCTCGCCGGGCCCCTCGCCGCGGCGGAGCCCCTCGGCGGCCATCACCTCGAGGACCCGATCGGCCTCGCCGAGGGTCCGGCAGAAGGGGATCATGACGACGACGTTGGTCAGGCCGAGGACCTCGCGGACGTAGCGGATCGCCCGGCACTCGAGGGCGAAGCCGTCGCGGTAGCGCTCGCTGTAGTAGCGCGAGGCCCCGCGGAAGCCGATCATCGGGTTCTCCTCGTGGTGCTCGAAGTCGGCGCCGCCGAGGAGGCGGGCGTACTCGTTGGTCTTGAAGTCGCTCATCCGGACGATCGCCGGCCGCGGGTAGACCGAGGCCGCGAGCATGCCGATCCCGCGGCCGAGGGTCTCGACGAAGTACTCGGTCGGGCTCGGGTAGGCGCGGGTGAGGGCGTCGATCGCCGCCCGGGCCTCGGGCTCCGAGACCCGCTCGGGGTGGGCGAGGGCCATCGGGTGGACCTGGACGTCCTCGGTGATGATGAACTCCATCCGCGCGAGGCCGATCCCGTCGACCGGCAGGCGCCAGTGGCGGAGCGCCGAGCCCGGGTCGGCGAGGTTGAGCATGATCTTGGTGCGGGTCGCCGGCAGGTCGTGGAGGTCGATCGTCTCGCGGCGGAAGCGGAGCGCGCCGGCGTAGATCTTGCCGACCTCGCCCTCGGCGCAGGAGAGGGTGACGGTGTCGCCGTCGCCGAGGCGGGTGGTCGCGTCGCCGGTGCCGACGACCGCCGGGATCCCGAGCTCGCGCGAGACGATCGCCGCGTGGCAGGTGCGGCCGCCGTGGTCGGTGATGATCCCCGCGGCCTGCCGCATGATCGGCACCCAGTCGGGATCGGTGATCTCGGCGACCAGGATCGAGCCCGGGCGGAAGCGGTCGATCTCGTCGGGGTGGCGGATCACGCAGACCTCGCCGCTGACGATCGCCCCGCCGACGCTGCGGCCGAGGACGATCGGCTCGGCCCTGTCCTCGAGGACATAGGAGACCATCTCGGCGGCGCCGCGGCGGCGCGACTGGACGGTCTCGGGGCGGGCCTGGAGGATGTAGAGCTTCCCGCTCACCCCGTCCTTGGCCCACTCGATGTCCATCGGCGTCGGCTTGCCGGCGCGCTCGGAGTAGTGGCGCTCGATCAGCGCCGCCCAGCGGGCGAGGGTGAGGATGTCGTTGTCCTCGAGGGCGAAGCGGTCGCGCTTGCCCTGCGGGGTGTCGAGGTTGCGGGTGGTCTGGCTGCCGCCGCTGGCGAAGACCATCGTCTTCTCCTTGGCGCCGAGGCGCTTGCGGAGGATCGGCCGGAGCGCGGGATCGGCGAGCCCGGGCTTGTGGACGTAGTACTCGTCGGGGTTGACCTCGCCCTTGACGACGTTCTCGCCGAGGCCCCAGGCGGCGTTGATCATCACGACGTCGGCGAAGCCGGTCTCGGTGTCGAGGGTGAAGATCACCCCGGCGGCCCCGCGGTCGGAGCGGGCCATCGCCTGGATCCCGATCGAGAGCGCGACCTTGAGGTGGTCGAAGCCGTTGGCCTCGCGGTAGGTGATCGCCCGGTCGGTGAAGAGCGAGGCGTAGCAGGCCTGGCAGGCGGCGAGCACCTCGGCCTCGCCGCGGATGTTGAGGAAGGTCTCCTGCTGGCCGGCGAAGGAGGCCTCCGGCAGGTCCTCGGCGGTCGCCGACGAGCGGACCGCGACCGTCGGCGTCGGATCGCCGACGCGCTCGCCGAGCGCCCGGTAGGCCGCGGTGATCGCAGCGCGGAGCGCGTCCGGCAGCGGCGCCTCGCGGATCGCCCGTCGGATCGCCGCGCCGACCTCGGCGAGGGATCGGGTGTTCGCGTGGAAGGCGTCGAGCTCGGCGGCGAGCGTCGCCCGCAGCTCGCTGCCGTCGATCGTCGCCCAGTAGGCGGCGGCGGTCGTCGCAAAGCCCGGCGGCACCGGGATCCCGGCGGTGGCGAGCTGGGAGACCATCTCGCCGAGGGACGCGTTCTTGCCGCCGACGCGGGGGACGTCGTCCGCCCGGAGGTCGTCAAACCATGCGATCAGGGGGCTCGGGTCTGCGCTCGTGTCCATCGGGCCGGGACGCTACCACGGCGTCAGCGCGGCGACCGGACCTCGCAACCTTTGCCGCGGCTCAGCCGACGACCTGCAGGGGCTCGAGGGTGACGACCGGCAGCGCCCGCGAGACCGCCGCGACCTCGTCGACGAAGGCGCCGAGGTTGACGTTGAACGAGAAGCGCATCGGCTCGTCGAGGCCGCGGAAGAAGTCGTCGTGGTGGTGGGGGATCACGCAGCGCGGCCGCAGGGCCCCGAGGATCCGCGCGGTGTAGTCGCGGGTGAATCCACGGCCGGCGATCCCGGCGAGGAAGAAGTCGACGTCGCGGTGGCGGATCGCGCCCTCGATCAGATCGGCGCTCCCCTGGTGGTAGAAGCGGGCGCCGGCGACCTCGAGGTGGATCCCGTAGACCTGGCCGCAGCGGTAGGCGCCGCAGGCGAGGCCGTCGACGTGCTCGCAGGTGATGTCGCCGCTCGAGGGGACCCGCCAGCCGAGGACCAGCTTCGAGTGGGCGCTGGGGACGAAGGTGATCCGGAAGGGGCCGCGCTCGTAGACCCGGTAGGGCTCGACCTCGATCGCCTGGGCGGCGAGGCCCTGGGTCGCCATCAGGCAGGCCATCGAGCGCGATCCGAGGACCTCGCAGCGATCGCGCTGGGCGAGGATCGGCGCGTCCATGGCGTGGTCGAAGTGGGTGTGGCCGATCAGGATCACGTCGGCGCGCGGGAGGTGGCGGGCGATCCGATCGCGGTCCGGGGCGACCGGCGTCCGCCCGAGCACCCGCCCGAGCGGCACCCGAGTCGCGTAGGGATCGATGAGGAGCGAGTGGCCCTCGTAGGCGAAGTGAAAGCCCGAGGTGCCGAGCCACTGCAGCGAGAGCCCCGGCGGCAGCGCGGGCGCGGACGCTGGCGCGGGGCCGCGCCAGCGCAGCTCGTCCGCGACCTGGTGATCGTGGCGCTCCTGCGGGGCGCGGCGCGGGAGGTAGCGGAGGAGCGAGAGGAGCTGGGTCGGCATCGCGGGGCTGGGGGTCGACCGAGGATAGCCGGCGTGCGATGCTCGGCCCATGCCTGTCCTCGAGATCCGCGACGAAGAGGGCGGTGTCCGCGTCCTCACTCTCGCCCGACCGCGGGCCAACGTCTTCGACGTCGAGCTGATGACCGCGCTCTCCAACGCGGTCCGCGCGGCCAACGAGGAGGGAAGCGTGCGCGCGCTCGTGGTCACCGGGAGCGGGAGCATGTTCAGCGCCGGCCTCGACTTCAAGGCGTTGATGGCGGCGATGATGTCCGATCCCGGGGCGACGGATCGCTTCGGGCGGGCGATGGAGCAGGCCTTCCTCGACCTCTGGACCTCGGCGAAGCCGACCGTCGCCGCGGTCAACGGCCACGCGATCGCGGCCGGCTACCTCGTTGCGATCGCCTGCGATCACCGCCTGGTGGTCGCCGGCGACGGGCGCTACGGGCTCAACGAGCTGGTCTGGGGGGCAGGTTTCCCGACCGTGGCGATCGAGCTCGCGCGCTCGGTGCTCGGCCCGGCGCTCACCGAGGTGCTCCTCGGCGCCGAGCTCTTCGACGCGGCCCAGGGGGTCGCCAACGGCTCCTTCGCGGCGATCTGCGACGATCACGCGGCCCTCCTCGCGGCCGCGATCGGCCGCGCACGCGAGCTCGGCGCCCGCCCGCACGCGCCCTACGCCCACGCCAAGGCGCTCCTCCAGGCGCCCTTCGTCGAGCGCGCGCGGGCCGAGGCGCCGGCGGTCCGCGAGCGGATGGCGGCGGCCAGCCGCTCGCCCGAGACGATGGCCGCGCTCAGCCGCTACCTCGGCGAGCTCGGCCGCAGGCGCGGGAGCTAGCGCTTGGCGATCTACCTCGGCGCGCTCGGCCTCCTCGTCGGCGCGATGAGCCTCCTCTGGCTCCTCAGCGTCCGCCTCCGCAACGCCGGGATCGTCGACGCCTTCTGGGGCGCGAGCTTCGTCCTCAGCGGCTGGTACTACTTCGTCGCCTGCGACGGCGGCTGGCCGGCGCGCAAGCTCCTGGCGATGGTCCTGGTGACGATCTGGGGGCTCCGCCTCTCGCTCTACCTCCTCTGGCGCAACCACCTCCAGGGCTCGGGCGCCGAGGACTTCCGCTACCAGGCCTTCCGCCGGCGCTACGGCCCCGAGCGCTACTGGTGGGTGAGCTTCTTCCAGGTCTTCCTCCTCCAGGGTGTGCTCTCATGGCTGATCGGCGCGCCGCTCCTCGGCGCCCAGCGGGGCGGCGGGCCGCTCGGCTGGCTCGACCTCGTCGCCCTCGCGATCTGGGCGCTCGGCTTCGTCTTCGAGGCGGGGGCCGACCTCCAGCTCGCCCGCTTCCGCGCCCGACGACGCCCCGGCGAGCTCCTCACCAGCGGCTTCTGGCGCTACACCCGGCACCCCAACTACTTCGGCGACGCCGCCTGCTGGTGGGCCTACGGCCTCTTCAGCGTCGCCGCCGGGGCCTGGGCGCCGGCCCTCGGCGCCCTCCTGATGACCGCGCTGATCATCAAGGTCTCCGGGGTCGCGCTCCTCGAGCGCAGCCTCATCCGCGACAAGCCCGGCTACGCGGAGTACGCCCGCCGGACCTCGGCCTTCATCCCCTGGCCGCCGCGCTCGCCGGGCGCCTAGTCTCCTGTCCCTTCAGGCAGGTCTATCAGACCCGCATGCCGGCGACCCGGTAGACCACCCAGTAGAGGTTGGCCGCGTGCCGCTCCGGGAGCTCGCGGCGGACCGCCCGGAGGTTGTTGGCCATCGACTCGAGCGCGCGATCGAGGGCCTCGGCCTTGCGGGCCTCGACCAGGGTGGCGACGCCGATCGGCTGCCACGAGGTCCCCCAGGGGATCTGCCAGCAGAGGAGGCGATCGCCGGCGCGCACCGTCTTGATCGCGTTCTTGTCGCGGAGCGTCACCGGCTCGTCGCGGAGGAGGTCGCGGCCGCGGATCCGCTGCTTGCCCGGGTTGACGTCCTCGATCGCCACCAGCGAGAGGCGGGCGCCCTCGCAGGCCTCGAGGGCGGCGAGGAGGCGACCGTCGAGCTGGGGGCCGACCCGGCGGAAGAGGTCGACGACCCGGACGCCGTTGGCGTCGCGCCAGCCGTAGAGCAGGAACGAGTAGAAGGCGGTGCGGAGCTCGGGGATCTGCTGCTCCTGCGGGGTCGCGGCGGTGAAGAAGCCGCGGGCGATCTGGGGGACGAGCTGGGCGAGGCGCCGGTTGGCGAAGCTCGCCAGCATCCCCTCGACGCGCTCGAAGTCGCCGCGCTCGTAGCGGCCGATCGAGAGGACCTTGGGGCGGGGCGCGGCCGCGCTCGCAGGCGCGCTCACGGCGGGGGAACGGTCGGGGGAGCGCTCGGCCGCGGCCGCGGGGGCGCTCGCCTCCGTCGGCTGCGGCGCCGCCTCGCTGGCGTCGGCCGGGCCCGGGCCGCTGCCGCGGCGCTTGCGTCGAGAACCTCGGGGATGGAGGGCGTCGCTCATGTCGGCTCGCAGTTTCGTATGTGTTGAAAGGGACAGGTCTCTTGGACCAGGTTCGCGGTCGCGCGGTCGAGCGGGGCGCGGCGGGTCAGGGGACGCAGACCGCGTCGGTCGCCATCGGGTCGACGTCGTTGGGCGTGAGCTCGCAGCGCTTGGTCTCGCCGTGGCACTCCATGTCGCTCGCGCAGTCGGCGCAGGAGCCGGTCGCCGAGACCCTCGGGATCAGCGCGAGGAAGTCGACCCCCGGGGCGCCGCGGAGGGCGGCGTCGGTGGCGAAGCAGACCTCGCCCTCGGACGAGCGCCCCTCGATCTTGAGGCGGTAGTCGTCGCTGGGATCGCCCCAGACCAGGGTCTCGCTGAGGAGCGCGCCGTTGGGGCAGGGGAGGGGGGTGCCGTCGAGGGCCTCGCCGGACTGGAGGAGGACGCCGGCGACCGGCGCCTCGTCGCCATCGACGACGGTGATCGACACGGTGTCGATCACCAGCGAGCCGGCCAAGGTCGCGCAGTAGCGGGCCGGCGCGCCCGGGTAGGCCTCGAAGGCGATCGAGAAGCGGAGGGGGGCGCTGATCGGCGTCAGGAAGTCGCCGGCGTCGAAGCTCGCGTCGGGGAAGACGACGCTCTCGCCGACCGTGAAGGGGGTCGACTTCGCGGTCGTCACCTCGGCGCCGTGGATGTCGAGGCCGACCACCGTGACGGTGTGCTCGGCGGCGTCGGTCCGCGCGAAGGCGGCGCCGAAGCTGACCGAGGTGTCGACGCAATCGAGCCGACGGCCTGCGAGCTTCTCCTCCTCGGTCGCGGTCTCGAGGTCGATCCCCGGGGTCACGCCGTCGACCAGCACCTTGAGCGTCGTGACGCCGACCGAGCCGCAGCGGACGTGCGGGTTGTCGCCGAGGAAGTGGGGCCGGAGGATGAACTGGACGCTGGTGGTCAGGTTGCTCTCGACGCCCTCGAAGCGGCAGTCCGCGTCGGCCGCGTCGATGTAGCCGTCCTCGTCGTTGTCGACCCCGTCGTCGCAGCTCGGCGGCGCCGGCAGGACCACGTCGTCGAGGACGACCGCCCCGCCGTCGCCGACGTCGACGGTCCGGGTGATGGCGACCGCCTCGCCCCAGGCCTGGCCGTTGCTCCGCCGCAGCCCCTCGATCTCGACCTCGTAGGTCCCCGGCTCGAGCTCGGGGCCGTCGCCGCGGGGCGGGTAGCAGGGGAGGTCGCGGCGGTCGATCGGGACCACGCCGATCTTGGTGGTCAGGCGGACGCCGCCGATCCCGAAGCGGGTGCACTCGCGGAGCGAGTCGATCTCGCGGGTGCTCCCCTCCTCGTCGGCGAGGGCCCAGGCGACCTCGTAGCTCGGGTTCTCGGCGCAGCCCGACGCGAGCGCGAGGGCGAGCGCGAGGGCGAGCGCGGGCGCGCGAACGCGGGGGGCGCGGGCGCGGATCAGCGCGCTGGGCTCACTCGGGCGTCTCACCAGACCCTCCTAGCCGTCGCAGGGGAGCTTTGCAAGGTCCAGGGTGGTCGTCGCCGCCCCCGCCGAGGCATCGGCGAGCGGGCCGAGCTCCAGCGGCAGGGTGCAGCGTCGACCGTCGACCTCGACCTCGAGGAGGTAGCGCCCGGGATCGAGCTCGAAGCGCTGAGCGCTGGCCCAGGGGCCGTCGCAGGCCGCCGGCGCGCCGTCGAGCGCGAGCCCCTGATCGCCGACGAGGCCGTCGCGGTAGCGCGCGTCCCCCGCGTCACCCTCCTCCGCGCCCACTAGATCGGTCGCCGGCTCGGCGTAGCGGAGGCTCGCCGACGCGCTCGCGCAGGCGTCCTGACCGGTGATCTCGAGGCGCCAGGGGACCAGCGGCGGCGCGACCTCGAGGGCGATCCGCTCGACCCCGTGATCGCTGACCGTCACCTCGATCGAGGGCCCGGCGATCGCCTCGCCGTCGACCTCCGAGATCGCCCGCGCGACCACCTCGTAGGTGCCCGCGCGGAGATCAAAGAAGACGCTGGAGGGGAGGGTAGCGACCTCGTCGGCGGTCTGGTAGCCGAGCTCGCAGGGGTACGAGAAGACCTCGTGGCGGCCCTCGTCGTCGAGATCGCGGAGCTCGAGCTCGACCCGGCGGATCCGCGCGCCCGCGCAGGTCCGCAGGCGCAGCCCCTCGTCGCCGTCGCTGGCCTCGCGCTCCGTCGCCGACCACGAGACCTCGAGGCCGCTCAGCGGATCGCTGGGGAGCGCGCAGGCGGCGAGGCCGAGCGCGAAGACGCCGGGGATCAGGCGCAGGAGTCGGGGAGGGGGCAACATTCGGAGAGATCGATCGCCGCCCGGCTCGGGTCGGCGACGTCGAGGATCAATTGATAGACCTGCAGGTCGGTGACGAGGCCCGGGCGGACCATCCGCTGGCGGGGGCCGGGGATCTGGGCGCACTCGGGGGTGAGGGCGCAGGCGCACGCGGGGTCGCCCCCGACCTCGGCGATCACCTCGACCTGGAAGATGTAGGGGCTCTCGCTCGCCGGCACCGTCGCCGAGCCGCGGGCGCTCAGGCACTGGAAGCGGAGGGGGTCGGTGACCAGGCACGCGGGGTCCTCACAGCCGCCCTCGCACCCGGGCTCGCAGAGCCGGAGCTCGACCCGGAGCGCGAGGTCGCGGTCGTCACCGCCGGGGCTGGTGGGGCCGCGGAACGAGCAGGTGTCGCTGAGCACCCCGTTCGGGTAGATCGGCTCGCCCTTGCGGTCGACGATGGTCCAGGCGAGCTCGACGTAGCCCTCGGTCGGCGAGCAGGCGGCCGCGCCCGCCGCGAGGGCGAGGGCGGCGAGGGCCGAGCGCGAGGCGAGGGGGGCGCGGGCGCCCTGGCGACCCCGGGGGTTCACGGGCGGAGGATACCACCGCCGCCGCCCCGGGTTTGACGGCTCCACGGGCGCGGCTGTAGCCTGCCCTCCGTGACCCTCCCGCCCGCGTTGAGCGCGTCCATCGTCCCCCTCCTCGCCGAGATCGACGTCTACAAGCTCCTCTTCGGCTCGAAGGGGATCATCCTGGTCGTCGTCCTGCTGCTGATCGCCCTGGTGATCCTCAGCTTCTTCGTGATCTTCTACAAGCTGATCCACATCTCGCAGGCGCAGGCCCAGTCGATCTCGTTCCTCGATCGCTTCTGGGAGAGCAAGCGCCTCGACGACATCTACCGGGTCACCGACAAGCTCAAGTACTCGCCGATCGCCGCGATGTTCCGGGCGGGCTACGTCGAGCTCTCGAAGGTCAAGAAGAAGGACGAGCCGTCGGCCGCCGGGACGATGCACGACAAGATGGACGGCCTCGAGAACATCGAGCGCGCGCTCCAGCGGGCGCGGGTCAGCGAGATGACCAAGCTCGAGAACCTCCTCCCCTTCCTGGCGACGGTCGCCGGCGCCGCCCCCTTCATCGGCCTCTTCGGCACGGTCTGGGGGATCATGGACGCCTTCCTCAACATCGCCGCCGCCGGCCAGGCGGACCTCGCCACGGTCTCGCAGCCGATCGCCGAGGCGCTGGTCACGACCGCGCTGGCGCTCGCCTCGGCGATCCCGGCGGTCGTCGCCTTCAACTACTTCAACCGTCGCCTCAAGGTCCTCGGGGCCGAGATGTCGACCTTCGCCAACGACTACCTCAACATCGTCAAGCGGCACTTCTTCTAGGCCGCCGAGCGCCGCCGCCCGCCGGCGGCGCGGCCCCGAGGCAGCATGAGCAAGATCATCGACGACGGCTTCCAGGGCGACGGGCCGATGGGCTCGATCAACGTCACGTCGTTGGTCGACGTGATGTTCTGCCTCCTGATCATGTTCATGGTCTCGGCGCCGATGATGTCGCCGAAGGCCGACATCGAGATCGACCTGCCGAAGGCGAAGGGGAACGAGATGAGCGAGGACGACCTCCTCCTCTCGGTGATCTCGGTCGACGTCAAGGGCCGGGTCTACATGGGCTCGACGCCGCTCTCCGAGGATCCCGCGCGGATGGCGCAGGAGATCGCCAACAACCCCAAGGTGATCGCCGACGGCCGCGTTTTCATCCAGGGCGACGAGAACGTTCCCTACGAGCGGATCGTTGATGTCCTGGTCGCGCTCCAGACGGCCAAGGTGATCAAGGTGGGCTTCGTCACCGACCCCAGCGTCAAGCGCAAGAAGAGCTAGGATCGAGACCATGAGCGAGCAGCAGCAAGACGACCGTCCGGTGCGCACCGTACCGATGCTCCTCTCGCCCTTCGTGCCGATCGCCCGCGAGTTCGGCGATCTCCTCCGCAACCCGGCGGCGCTGATCGGCGGCTTCCTCGGCTCGGCGATCCTCTCCGGGGGGATCTGGGCGCTCCTGATGATCCCCCAGGCGAAGGCCGACGAGGATGACTCCGAGGAGCTCGACATCGAGTTCGTCCCCGGCGCGCTGGTCCGTCAGGGCGAGAAGATCGACCCCGAGAAGCTCCCCGAGAAGATGATCGTCGAGGAGACCGTCGCCGCCGAGGAGAGCGAGGCGGTCGAGTCGGTGACCAAGGACGAGAAGCAGAAGCCGCCGCCGGAGAAGAAGAAGGTCGACGAGAAGCCCGAGAAGAAGGAGAAGTCGACCCAAAAGCCCGATCCGAACAAGAAGAACGCCAAGCAGTCGGACAAGAACCGGGACACCAACAAGCAGTACGACACCGATCTGCCGACGGTGAAGGACCTCCCCGGCGACCCCTTCGGCTCCCCCGACGGCTGGGCCGACATGGCGAAGGACGGCGATCCCTGGGCGACCGGGGTGATCGGCGCGCTCAACAAGATGAAGGTCCCGAGCTACGCCGCCCAGCAGAAGGCCGGCGTCTTCCAGTTCCAGATCGAGATCTGCGCCAACGGCACGATCTCCCGGGTCACCGTCAAGAAGCCGTCGGGCGACACGAGCCTCGACAACATGGTCAAGTCGGCGATCCTGACGACCAAGATCCCGCTGCCGCCCCCCGACATCGCCAAGCAGCTCAAGGGCGGCTGCAAGAAGATCCCCTACCGCTTCACGTGGAGTAACGGCGGCGCCGTGAAGTGAGCGCTTTTGGGCCGCCCCTGCGCACCTGCGCAGGTGGCGCCCAGGAATTCGCAGGGGGGTTCACCCAGTGGCGCGCGGCGTGTATGGTTGGCCAGCCTTCTAGAGGTGCCCACCCATGCGCACGCTGCTCGGAACTTCCGTCCTCGCCACCCTCCTCGTCGCTGGCTCCTTCTACGCTGGACAGGATCCTGCGGTCGCCAACGCCGCCGCTCCCGGCGGTGACGTCAACGTCGGCAGCGGCTTCCGCCTGCTCCGCCTGGCGATCCCGGCCGACGGGCGGGTGGGCGATATCCTCCGCAAGAACGCGGCGATCTCCGGCGGCTTCGAGGTCCTCGATCGTCGGAGCATCCCGGCCGCGCTGATCAAGGCGCAGGGCTTCGACAAGAAGGCCTGGGCGGACATCGGCGCCGAGACGGTGGTCCTCGCCGACGAGGTCGGCGGCCAGATCAAGTTCCGCCTCTTCGACATCGCCACCGGCGACAAGCCGGTGCTGGCCCGCGGCTACGCGGCCAACGACCCGCTCAAGGCGGCCAACCGCTTCATGAACGACATCATCGAGCACTACACGAAGATCCCCGGGGTCTTCGGCTCGCGGATCGCGTTCGTCCGGACCACCCGTACCCCGACGGTCTCGAAGAACGTCTACGCGGTCGAGATGAACGGCGAGTCGCCGAGCGCGGTGACCTCGAACCGCTCGCTCAACATCCTCCCGTCGATCGGCCCCGGCGGCCAGGTCCTCTTCACCAGCTACGCCAAGCGCAACCCCGACCTCTGGATGAGCAGCGGCGGCAACCTCCAGCGGATCTCGAGCCAGCAGGGCCTCAACCTCGGCGGCGTGATGAGCCCGGATGGTTCGACCATCGCCCTCACGCTCTCGAAGGACGGCAACTCCGAGATCTACACGATCGACGCCGGCGGCAACATCAAGGGTCGCCTGACCAACAACAAGGCGATCGACGGCTCGCCCTCGTGGAACTCGGGCGGCAACTCGATCGCCTTCGTGTCGAACCGCGCCGGCGGCCCGCAGGTCTTCAAGATGGCGGCCAACGGCGCCGGGGCTGCGCGCGTGACCAAGAAGGGCTCCTACAACCAGAGCCCCGACTGGAACCCGGGCGAGGGCGCCCGCGGCAACATGATCGCCTACTCCGGCCGCGACGAGAGCAACCGCTACGACATCTTCGCGATCGACCTCCGCGGCGGGAAGATCAGCCGCATCACCCAGAACCCGGGCCGCAACCTCGACCCGACCTGGAGCCCGGACGGTCGCATGATCGCCTTCCAGTCGTCGCAGGGCGGGATCTACGTCGCCAACGAGCAGGGCAACAACCAGATCCAGATCGTCAAGGCCGGCTCGACCCCCGACTGGGGTCCGCGCGCCAACTAGCCGCGGCGGCGCGGCGACGCGCTGACGCGCTGACGCAGCGGAGGCTCGGGTCGACCCCGGGCCTTCGCCGTTTCGAAGCGCGCTCCGGCTATAGTCGCCGGCGATGGAGCGCGAGCGCGACGGCGACAACCCCTGGCAGGCGATCATCGACATCGGCACCAACACGGTGCTCCTCCTCCTCGCGCGGCCGCGGGCGGGCGAGGCGGCGCTCGAGGTCGCCGACGATCGGGCGATCATCACCCGCCTGGGCGAGGGGGTCGCCCAGCGCGGCGAGCTCTCGCCGGCCGCGATCGCCCGCACCCTCGACGCGCTCCGCAACCACCGCGCGGCGGCGGAGGAGCTCGGGGCGGAGATCGTCGCGGTGACCACCGAGGGGGTCCGCCTCGCCCGCAACCCCGACGACTTCCTGGTCCCGGCGGCCGCCGTCCTCGGGGTCCCCGTGCGGATGATCAGCGGCGAGGAGGAGGCGCGCCTCTCCTACCTCTCGGTCGCCCGCGAGAGCGGCGGCGGGACCCTGCGGGTGATCGACATCGGCGGCGCGTCGACCGAGCTCGTGGTCGGCGAGGGCGAGGCGGTGCTCGAGGCGGTCTCGCACCCGATCGGCTCGGTGCGCCTGACCGAGCGCTTCATCTCGAGCGACCCGCCGGCCCGCGGGGCGATCCGCGAGATCGAGGAGGAGGTCCGGCGGGTCCTCGCCGGCCAGCCGCTCACCCCCTTCCCCTGCCTCTGGGGCCTCGCCGGGACGGTGACGACCGCGGCCGCGCTCCTCCTCGGCCTCGATCGCTACGATCGTGATCGCGTCGACGGCTCCGAGCATGCCCTCGGGTCGCTCATCGAGCTCCGCGATCGCCTGGCCGCCCAGACCATCGACGAGCGGGTCTCGCCGATCCTCGAGCGCAAGCGGGCCGACGTGATCGTCGCCGGGATCACGATCCTGATCGGCGCGATGGAGCATGCCGGCGCCGAGACGCTGATCGTCCGGGACCGCGGGCTCCGCTACGCGCTCGTCGACCGCTCACCAGTCGGCGGGCCGGCGGCGCCGATCGTCGGTGCTCCGGAATAGGCGACGGTGATCGACTAGGCTGCCCAGGGTGTAGTACCTCTGGTGGGTCGCGGGCGAGCCCACCTCGCCCCGCGCCGCGCTCCCACGCCGTGCCTCGATGCGCCTCGACCTCCACTGCCACTCGACCTGCTCCGACGGCAGCCTCGCCCCCGCCGAGGTCGCCCGGGCGGCGCTCGCCGGCGGGGCGCGGCTCTTCTGCCTGACCGACCACGACACCCTCCAGGGCGGGCCGGCGGTCGCCGAGGCGCTCGCTGGGGCGCCCTGCGCCGTCCTGCGCGGGCTCGAGCTGAGCTGCAACGAGGGCGGCAGGACGATCCACCTCCTGATCTACGGGGTCGGGGAGGGGCCCGGGATGGACGCGCTCGCCGAGCGCCTGGTCGAGGTCGACGGGGCCCGGCGGCGGCGCCTGGTGGCGATCGTCGATCGCCTCGCCGGCCTCGGGATCGAGCTCGACGCGGCGGCGATCCTCACCGGCGCCCACGGCCACACGCCCGGGCGCCCCGACGTCGCCCGCGCGCTCCGTGACGCCGGCGTGGTCTCGAGCCTCCGCGAGGCCTTCGACCGCTTCCTCCACGACGGCGGCCCGGCGGACGTGCCGATCGATCGCCTCGGCCTCGGCGAGGGGTTGGAGCTCGGTCGCGCCTGTGGGGCGAAGATGTCGCTCGCGCACCCCCACACCCTGCGCTCGCCGCCCCTCGTCGCCGACCTCTACACGCGCTTCCAGGGGGCGGGCCTCGGCGGGATCGAGGCGTTCTACGGCCGCTACGGGCCGAGCGAGCGCCTCGGCTGGTGTCGCCTCGCGGAGGATCGCGGCCTCGTGGTCACCGGCGGCTCCGACTTCCACGGCGAGGCTGTCCCTCAGGTCAGCCGGCCGACGATCGACCTGCCGGCGCGCCACGCCGCCCGGCTCTGCGAGTGGCTCGAGGTCGAGGCGCCGAGCGGGTAGGGGCGCCGCCAGGGTCAGCCTTCGAAACGAGCGAGGGCGCCCCGGGAGGCGCCCTCGTCGAGGACTGCGCGCGTTCGCGCGCTATTCGCGGAGCTTGCCGAGGAGCCCGTCGACGGTCTTCTTGGCGTCGCCGTAGAGCATCCGGGTGTTCTCCTTGAAGAAGAGCGGGTTCTCGACGCCGGCGTAGCCGGTGCCGCGGCCGCGCTTCATCACGATCACCGTCCCCGACTTCCAGACCTGGAGGACCGGCATGCCGGCGATCGGCGAGCTCGGATCGTCCTCGGCCGACGGGTTGACGATGTCGTTGGCGCCGATCACCAGGACCACGTCGGTCTCCGGGAAGTCCTCGTTGATCTCCTCCATCTCGAGGACGATGTCGTAGGGGACGTTCGCCTCGGCGAGGAGCACGTTCATGTGCCCGGGGAGGCGGCCGGCGACCGGGTGGATCGCGAAGCGGAACTTGACCCTCTTGCTCCGCAGGTGCTTGGCGATCTCGGAGACCGTGTGCTGGGCCTGAGCGACCGCCATGCCGTAGCCGGGGACGACGATCACGCTCTTCGCGTCGCGGAGGAGCTCGACCGTCTCGTCGGCCGAGATCTCGGTGATCTCGCCCTCGATCGGCTGACCGCCGCCGGCCGCCGGGGCGCCGCCGTCGGAGCCGAAGCCGCCCATGATCACCGAGATGAACGAGCGGTTCATCGCCTCGCACATGATGTACGAGAGGATCGCGCCCGACGAGCCGACCAGCGCGCCGGTGACGATGAGGAGGTCGTTGGAGAGCATGAAGCCCGCCGCCGACGCCGCCCACCCCGAGTAGGAGTTGAGCATCGACACGACCACCGGCATGTCGGCGCCGCCGATCGCCATCACCATGTGGACGCCGATCACGCAGGCGATCCCGGTCATCACCAGGAGCCAGGTGAGGCCGTCCGCCGGCGCCCCGAAGAGGAAGAGGTAGCCGAGGAAGCAGCTCCCCAGGACCATCAGGAGGTTGAGGAGGTGGCGGCCCGGGAGGAGGAGCGGCTTGCCGCCGATCGACCCCTTGAGCTTGAGGAAGGCGATGATCGACCCGGTGAAGGTGATCGCGCCGACGAAGACGCCGATGAAGATCTCGATCGCGTGGATCGTGTGCTCGGTGCCGGTGAGGTGCTCGGTCGGCGAGATGTAGCTGGCGATCCCGACCAGGACGGCCGCGAGGCCGACGAAGGAGTGGAGCATCGCCACCAGCTCGGGCATCGAGGTCATCGCCACCCGGGAGGCCAGGAAGGCGCCGATCAGCGCGCCCGGGATGATCGAGGCCGCGAGCACCGCGAAGCCGGTGCCGCTGACGTTGGCGGCCCCGGCCAGGTTGGTGCCGACCGCCGTGACGACGATCGCCAGGACCATGCCGATGATCCCGTTGAGGTTGCCGCGGCGGGCGGTCTCCTGCTTGGAGAGGCCGCCGAGCGAGAGGATGAAGAGGGCGCTCGCGGCGATGTAGCAGACGACGAGAAGGCTGTAGGACATCGTTCGTCTCCTCCGACTACTTGCGGAACATCTTCAGCATCCGCTGGGTGACCAGGAAGCCGCCGGCGATGTTGATGGTGGCGACGAGGATGGCGACCGCGCCGAGGATCGTCGCGGGGGCCAGGGGCTCGCCCGAGACCTGGAGCATGCCGCCGATGATGATGATCCCGCTGATCGCGTTGGTCACCGACATGAGCGGGGTGTGGAGCGCCGGGGTGACGCTCCAGATCACCTGGTAGCCGACGAAGCAGGCGAGGACGAAGACCGTGAAGTGGGAGAGGAAGCCGGCCGGCGCGCCGACGCCGATCCCGAGGAGGATCGCGCCGACGAGGAGGAGCGAGAGGGGCGAGCCCTTCTTCTTCTTCTCCTCCTTGGCCTTGTGGGCCTCGGCCGCCGGGGTCGCGGACGGCTTCGGCTTCGGCGGCGAGGGGTCGGCGATCTTCGGCGGCGGCCACATCATCTCGCCGTCCTTGAGGACCAGCGCCCCGCGGACCACGACGTCCTCGAGGTTGACCTTGAAGCCGTCGTTCTTCCCCATGTCATCGAGGAGGTGACAGAGGTTCGAGCCGTAGAGCTGGCTCGACTGCGCGGCCATCCGGCTCGGGAGGTCGGTGTAGCCGACGATCGTCACGCCGTTGTGGACGATCGCCTCGCCCGGCTGGGTGAGCTCGCAGTTGCCCCCGCGCTCGGCCGCCATGTCGACGATCACCGAGCCCGGCTTCATCGCCTCGACGTGGTAGCGCTCGAGGAGGCGCGGCGCCGGGCGACCGGGGATCAGCGCGGTCGTGATGATGATGTCGACCTCCTGGGCCTGGGCCTTGAAGAGCGCCATCTCGGCGGCGATGAACTCGGGGCTCATCACCTTCGCGTAGCCGCCCTGGCCGGTGCCGTCCTCCTGGAAGTCGAGCTCGAGGAACTCGGCGCCCATCGACTCGACCTGCTCCTTGACCACCGGGCGGGTGTCGAAGGCGCGGACGATCGCGCCGAGGCCCCGGGCCGCGCCGATCGCCGCGAGGCCGGCCACGCCGGCGCCGATCACCATCACCTTGGCCGGCGGGACCTTGCCCGCCGCGGTGATCTGACCGGTGAAGAAGCGGCCGAAGTTCTGGGCGGCCTCGACGACCGCGCGGTAGCCGGCGATGTTGGCCATCGACGAGAGGGCGTCGAGCTTCTGCGCGCGGCTGATCCGCGGGACCTGGTCCATCGCCAGGACCGTCGCCTTGCGGGCGGCCAGGCGATCGAGGAGCGCCTGGTTCTCCGCCGGCCAGATGAACGAGATCAGGATCCCGCCCTCGCGGACGAGGTCGGCCTCGTGGCAGCGCTGGGCCGGGTGATCCTCCGGCTCGCGGACCTTGAGGATGATGTCGCTCGACTGGTAGAGCTGGCGGACGTCGGCGATGACCGTGCAGCCGGCCTCGCGGTAGGCGTCGTCGCTGAAGTTGGCCGCGGCTCCGGCGCCGGACTCAACCTGCACCTCAAAGCCGAATTTCTGGAGGCGCCGGGCGTTGTCCGGGGTCGCCGCCACCCGGCACTCGCCCGGGTGGACTTCCTTGGGGATCCCAATTTTCATCGTCGCAGTGATCTCCTCGGGCGGCCCATGAGTATCACGGGCGGCGCCGCTAGGGCCATCGCTGGCGAGCCCGCCGCGGCGCCGCCGCGGCGCCCTAGCGTCGGGCCTGCGCCCAGCGATCGATGACCATCGTCAGGAGCGCGCCGACGCTGCGGTGCGCCTCGAGCGGGTGCCGGAGGGGGGCGTCGGCGTCGATCTCGTAGCGATTTCGTCGGCCCTCCCGGACGCGCGTGATGATCCCCGCTTCGACGAGGTCGGCGAGGATCTTCTGGACCGCGCGCTCGGTGATCCCGACCTCGGCGGCGATGTCACGGACGCGGGCGACGGGGTCGCGGGCGAGGCAAACGAGGACGTGCCCGTGGTTGCTCAGGAACGTCCAGGTGGTCGGGGATTCGGCGCTCATGCGACCTGCGGGCCTCCAAGCTCGCCGATTCAAAGATTTTCTTTGCATGAATTTTTTTTCGTGTATTTATTTTCACGAAAGGAAAATCTTCATATGTTCGATGGAGCCCCCTCGACCCCGACGCCCACCCACAGCCCCGCGACGACCGCGTCGCTGACCCCCGTGCCGATCACCGTCGCCGAGGGCGACGGGATCGGCCCTGAGATCATGGAGGCCACCCTCCGGGTGCTCGAAGCCGCCGGCGCCGCCCTGGCGGTCGAGCGGATCGAGATCGGCGCCCGCCGCTACCTCGCGGGCGCGAGCGCCGGGATCGACCCCGCGTCCTGGGACTCGCTGCGGCGCACCCGGGTCTTCCTCAAGGCGCCGATCTCGACCCCGCAGGGCGGCGGCTACAAGAGCCTCAACGTCACCGCCCGCAAGACCCTCGGCCTCTTCGCCAACGTCCGGCCCTGCGTCGCCTACCACCCCTTCGTCGAGACCCGCCACCCCGGGATGGACGTGGTGATCGTCCGCGAGAACGAGGAGGACACCTACGGCGGGATCGAGCACCGACAGACCGCCGAGGTCACCCAGTGCCTCAAGCTGATCAGCCGCCCGGGCTGCGAGCGGATCGTCCGCTACGCCTTCGACTACGCCCGCCGGAGCGGCCGCCAGAAGGTCACCTGCATGACCAAGGACAACATCATGAAGATCACCGATGGGCTCTTCCATCAGGTCTTCGCTGAGATCGGCGCGGAGTACCCGGAGATCGAGCAGGAGCACCGGATCATCGACATCGGCGCCGCCCGCCTGGCGACCCGACCGGAGGACTTCGACGTGATCGTCACGCCGAACCTCTACGGCGACATCATCTCCGACATCGCCGCCGAGCTCGCGGGCTCGATCGGCCTGGCGGGCTCGGCGAACATCGGCCGCGAGTGCGCGATGTTTGAGGCGATCCACGGCTCGGCCCCCGACATCGCCGGCCAGGGGCTCGCCAACCCCTCCGGGCTCCTCCTGGCGGCGGTGATGATGCTCGTGCACATCGACCAGGCCGAGGTCGCCGGCCGGGTCCACAACGCCTGGCTGCGGACCCTCGAGGACGGGATCCACACGCCGGACGTCCATCGCCCCGGCAAGAGCCGCCGGCGGGTCGGCACCCGCGACTTCGCCTCGGCGGTGATCGATCGCCTCGGGAGCGAGCCCAGGCACCTGCGGCCGGTCAACTATCGCGCGCCGAGCCTCCCCGAGGCCCCCGCGACCTCGGCCGCGCCAGCGCCGGCGATCGCGGTCCGGCGCCCGGTCAAGGAGCTCCGCGGGGTCGATGTCTTCGTCGAGTGGGACGAGCGCGGCCGCGATCCGGCCGCGCTCGCGCGCCTCCTTGCGCTCGCCGAGGTCCCGCCGCTCCGCCTCTCGTTGATCACCAACCGCGGGGTCAAGGTCCACCCGGGCGGCTTCCCCGAGACCTCCTGCACCGACCACTGGCGCTGCCGCTTCGTCGCGGACGGCGAGCTCCCGCTCTCGCCCGCGGAGATCATCGCGCTCCTGCGGATGCTCCACGATCTCCGGGTCGACGTGATCAAGACCGAGAACCTCTACGCCTTCGACGGAGAGCGCGGCTACTCGCTCGGTCAGGGGGAGTAGGGTAGCCTCCGGCGATGTCCGACGAGGCCGATCCGCTGACCCACTTCGACGCGGGCGGGGCCGCCCACATGGTGGCGATCACCGCCAAGCCCGAGACTCCGCGGATGGCCAGCGCCCGCGCCCGGGTGCGGATGGCGGCCGCGACCCTCCAGCGGATCCGCGAGGGGAGCGTCGGCAAGGGCGACGTCCTCGCCGTCGCCCGCCTCGCGGCGATCGGCGGGGCCAAGCAGACCTCGACGCTGATCCCCCTCTGTCACCCGGTCCGGGTCACCGCGGTCAGCGTCGAGTTCACCCTCGACGACGCCCTCCCCGGGGTGATCGTCGACGTCCGCGTCGAGGCCCACGATCGCACCGGCCCGGACATGGAGGCGATGAGCGCGGCCGCGACCGCCGGCCTGACGATCTACGACATGTGCAAGGCGATGGACCGGGGGATGACGATCGAGGCGATCGCGCTGACCGCCAAGGGAGGCGGCAAGTCGGGGACCTGGACCCGCGGCGCCTGAGCTCGCCCCGGGTCAGCCGGCGGCCGGCGGGCTCGCGCGATCGAGGTAGCCGAGCACGAGCTGGACGAGCGAGCGCTCGAGCGCCGGGTCGAGGATCCGCTCGGGGTAGCGGCGGAGGGTGGTCCGGAGGACGCCGCCCACCGCCTGGGTGAGGATCGCCCCGGCGAGCTCGGGGTCGGCGATGTGGAGGTCGGGGTGGGCGCGGATCCCCGCGGCGGTCACGGTCGCGGCGAAGTCCTCGAACTCGTCCATGATCGCCGCGCTCTCCGGCATCATCCGGTGGAGGACGCCGTCGAGGGTCGGGTTGACCCGGTGGGAGGCGATCAGCGCGGCCATGAGCCTCGGGATCGCCGCCGCGAGGGGGAGGGCGATCAGCTCGGCGAGCGCGCCCGAGAGGACCGAGCGCATCTCCTCGACGTGGCGGCGGGCGAGCTCGGCGATGATCGCCTCGCGGTCGCCGAAGTACTGGTAGAGCGAGCCAATGCTCACCCCCGCCCGCGCGGCGATCGCGTTGGTCGACGCCGCCTCGGGCCCCTCGCGCTCGAGGATCTGAGCGGCGGCCGTCAGGATCGCCTCGACCGTGGCCTTCGAACGGGCCTGGATGGCGGTCCTGCGGCCCTTGTGGGCCGTCTTCTTCGCGGGGCGGCGGCTCGTCATGAACGCGAGTGTACAAGATATGAGCTTGGGCTCATATTCCTTTCGTCGGCCGAGAACGGCCCCCTCGAAAGGAAGACCCCATGCGCAAGCTCGCCAGCACCCTCCGCTTCATCTCCGCCTACGTCCGCCTCGTCCGCAACCCGGCGCAGCTCGACGTGGTCTTCAAGCTGATCGGGGGCGCGGACGGCAGCGACCAGAGCGGCGCCTTCGAGCGCTTCTTCGGGCGCGACGACGTCCAGGCCCTCATCGCCCGGCGCATGCCGCCCCTCGAGCTCGACCTCGTCGCCCTCCGCCGCCTCCCCGAGGGGACGGTCGGCCGCGCCTTCGCCGAGTTCATCGACGTCCGCGGCTTCGACATCACCGACCTCCACCACCACAACGCGGTCGACTCCAGCGACCCGGTGGTCCAGGTCAAGCTCCACCTCGAGCGCAGCCACGACCTCTGGCACGTCGTCACCGGCTTCGACACCGACGTCGCCGGCGAGCTCGGCCTCCAGGCCTTCTACCTCGCCAACATCGACACGCCGGTCGCCCTGGCGATCCTCTCGGGCGGGCTCCTCAACGCGCTGCTCCGCGACCCCGCCGACGGCCGCCGGCGCCTCGAGGCGGTCGCGATCGGCTGGCGCCACGGCAAGGCGGCGCGCTCCTTCATGGGGCTCGACTGGGCGGCCCTCCTCCGGCGCCCGCTCGCCGAGGTCCGGGCCGAGCTCGGGATCACCGAGGCGATGGCCGTCGAGGCCGGCCGCCTCGGCGCGGCCCCGCTCGCGGCCGCGGCCTGAGCGATCGCTCAGATTCTCTCCGGCGGCGGCGGCGGGCTACTCGACGGTCACCGACTTCGCCAGGTTCCGCGGCTGGTCGACGTCGGTCCCCTTGAGATCGGCGAAGTGGTAGGCGAGGAGCTGGAGCGGGACGCTGGCGATGATCGGCGAGAGCTCCTCGGCGACCGCGGGGACCAGGAGGACGTCGTCGGCGACGTCGCCGATCGCCTGGTCGCCCATCGTCGCCACCGCGATGATCCGGCCGCCGCGGGCCCGCACCTCCTCGAGGTTGGAGACCACCTTGTGGTAGCCGGGGCCGGCGAGGGCGACGACGATCACCGGGACCTGCTCGTCGATGAGGGCGATCGGCCCGTGCTTCATCTCGCCGCTGGCGTAGCCCTCGGCGTGGACGTACGAGATCTCCTTGAGCTTGAGCGCGCCCTCGAGGGCGACCGGGAAGCCGAGGCCGCGGCCGAGGTAGAGGCAGTCGCGGGCCTGGAGGTAGCGGCGGGCGATCGTCCGGATCGCCGCGCCCTGGGCGAGGAGGTTGTCGACCTGGCGGGGGAGGTCGCGGAGGCCGTCGAGGAGCGCCCGCGCGGCCTCGAGGTCGATCGTCCCGCGGCGCCGCCCGAGGTGGACCGCGAGGAGCGACAAGACGGTGAGCTGGGTCGTGAAGGCCTTGGTCGAGGCGACCGAGATCTCGGGGCCGGCGCGGGTGTAGAGGACCTGATCGGCGACCCGGGTGATCGTCGAGCCGACGACGTTGCAGATCGCCAGGGTGCGGGCGCCCCGGGCCTTGGCCTCCTTGAGGGCGGCCAGGGTGTCGGCGGTCTCACCCGACTGCGAGATCGCGATCACCGTGTCGTCGCCGCTGATGATCGGGTCGCGGTAGCGGAACTCCGAGGCGAGGTCGACCTCGACCCGGATCCGCGCGAGGCCCTCGATCAGGTACTTGCCGGTGAGGGCGGCGTGCCAGGAGGTGCCGCAGCCGAGGATGACGATCCGCCCGCGGGCCGCGGCGTCGCCGAGGTCGAGGCCGTCGAAGGCGACGTCGTCGTCGCCGAGGCCGCAGCCGAGGAGGGTGTCGGCGATCGCCCGCGGCTGCTCGTGGATCTCCTTGAGCATGAAGTGCTTGAAGCCCTGGCGCTCGGCGGCCATCGGGCTCCACTCGATCCGCCGGCGGGGGCGGCGGACCGCCTCGCCGAGGGCGTCGAAGATCTCGACCGAGTCGGCGCGGACGCGGGCGACGTCGCCGTCCTCGAGGTCGACGACCTGGCGGGTGTAGGCGAGGAGGGCGGCCGCGTCGGAGGCGACGAAGTTCTCGGGCGCCGGGCTCTTCTCGCCGATCCCGGGGCCGCCGAGGCCGATGAGGAGGGGCGCGTGGTGGCGGGCGACGACGATCTCGCCGGGGTGCTTGTCGGAGATCGCCGCCATCGCCCAGGTGCCGTGGAGGCGCGGCAGGATCCCCTGGACGGCCGCGAGGAGGTCGCAGCCGCTCGCCCGGATCTCGGCCTCGATGAGGTGGGCGATCACCTCGGAGTCGGTCTCGCTGGCGAAGGCCGATCCCTTCGCCTTGAGCTCGGCCCGCAGCGCCTGGTAGTTCTCGATGATCCCGTTGTGGACGACGGCGACGTGGCCGGCGCGGTGGGGGTGGGCGTTGTCGTCCGAGGGCCGCCCGTGGGTCGCCCACCGGGTGTGGCCGATGCCGACGCTGCCGCGGAGCGGCTCGCCCTGGAGGAGGTGCTCGAGGCCGGCGATTTTGCCCTCGCGGCGGGCGACCCGGAGGAGGCCGGCGCCGGCGTCGAAGACCGCGACCCCGGCGGAGTCGTAGCCGCGGTACTCGAGGCGGCGGAGGCCGTCGAGGAGGACGGGGGTGACGTCACGTGTCCCGGTGTAGCCGATGATCCCGCACATAAGGGCTCCTCTGGGCGGCCTCTGCGGGGCCGCGCGCGCAAGACTAGGCGAAAACGCCGGGGGGCCAAAGGGCATTCCTGCCCCGGCCCCCCGGATGTCGATCGTGCCCTCGCGGGCCGACCTCGCCGCCTACTTGGCGAGCGGCTTCAGGTCGGTGTCGTAGAGGATGATCTCGGCGTTCGGCAGCGCCTCCTTGATCAGCGGCTCGACCTTCGACGCGGTGCCGACGATGACGATGTGCGGGACCATCAGCATGTACTTCTGGGCCATCTCCTGGACGTCGCCCTTCGAGACCTCGAGGACCTTGTCGCGGTAGGTCTTGTAGTAGTCGCTGGGGAGCCCGAAGGTCAGGATGTTGCGGACCTTGCCGGCGATCTGCTGCGCGGTCTCGAGCTCGAGGGGGAAGGAGCCGACGGTCTGGCTGATCGCGTCCTTGAACTCCTGGTCGCTCGGCTCGGCGCTCCGCATCCGGTCGATGTGCTCGAAGATCGCCGTCAGCATCTCGGCGGTCTTCTTGGTCTTGGTCTTGGTCCAGATCTGCCAGGTGCCGGGGGCCTGGCCGGGCTTGATCTGCGAGTAGATCCCGTAGGTCAGGCCCTTGGCCTCGCGGATGTCGGAGAAGAGGCGGCCGGTGGTCCCGCCGCCGAGGATCGTCGAGGCGATCTCGAACTTCTCCCAGTTCGGGTGCTTGCGGGCGAGCGCGAGGTTGCCGATCCGGATCTCCGACTGCGCCGAGCCCGGGCGGTCGACGAGGTGGACCACCAGCTTCGACGGGTGGACGTACTGGTCGGCCTTGAAGGCGTTGAGCGGGTTGGCCGGCGCCTCGCCCTCGATGTGCTTCCACTTGCCGAAGTACTTCTTGACCAGCGGCTCGGCCTCGGCGGTCGTGATGTCCCCCGAGAGGATCAGGTAGGCGTTGTTCGAGCGGTAGAAGGTGTCGTGGAACTTCTTGACCGCGTCGACGCTGATCGCGTCGATCTCCTCGTCGGTCGGCAGCGGCCGGCCGTAGGGGTGCCCGGGCGGGTAGACGACCATCCCGAAGAGGGTGTCGGCGAGGGTGCCGGGGTCGCTCTTGGCCGCCTTGAGGCCGGTCTTCTGCTGGTCCTTGAGCTTCTTGAGCGCGTCCTCGGGGAAGACCGGGTTTTGGACCTCGTCGGCCATCAGGTCGAGCGCGAGGCCGAGGTCGCGCTTCAGCACCCGCGAGAAGACCGAGGTGTCGTGGGTGTTGGCGGAGGCCGAGATCGACGCGCCGACCTGCTCGATCGCCTCGTCGATCTTCGCCTTCTTCCGCTTCTTGGTCCCCTCGCCGAGCATCGACGCCGCCATGTCGGCGATCAGCCGCTCGTCCATCGAGCCCGCGCGGACCACCAGCTGGGCGCTGACCAGCGGGACCTCGTGGTTCTCGACGACGTAGACCTGGAGGCCGTTGTCGGTGGTGAAGGACTGGATCTCCGGGAAGTTGACCGGGCGGGGCTCGCCGGCGGCCGGGGGCTCGGGGTACTTGCGGGCCTCGGGCTCGGGCTCGGGCTCGGGCTCGGGCTCAGGCTCGGGCTCGGGGAGCACCGTCTCCTCCTTCTTCGGCTTGCAGCCGCTCGTGGTGGTGAAGGCGGCGACGGTCGCCCAGAGGGCGAGGTGGGTGAGGGGGGTGCGGGAGAGCTTGGAGAGCATCGTCGTGTCCTCAGGGATTCGGTGGGGGAGGGCGGCTCACTTGCCGGCGCCGGGCTGGACCTCGAGGGTCAGCCAGTTGGGGCCGAGGTACTCCTTGGCGACCCGCTGGATGTCCTTCGGCGTGACCTCCTGATACTTCTGGAGCTCGGTGAGGACGAAGCGGGGGTCGCCGTGGTTGATCACCCCCGAGGCGATCGCGTTGGCCCGGCCCTGGTTGGTCGCCAGGGTCGTGACCGTGCCCATGAGCTGGGCGTTGATCGCCTTCTCGAGCTCCTTCTTGCTGATCCCCTTCTTCTGGATCTTGTCGGCCTCCTCGCGGACGATCGCCTTGATGTCGTCGAACTTGGTGGTCGGCAGCGGCATCGCCTGCATGAAGACGAGGCCGGCCTCGGCGAGCGAGAAGTGCTGGCCGCCGGCGAAGGCGACGAGCTTCTTCTCGTCCTGGAGGATCTTGGGGATCCGGGCGGAGTCGCCGACCAGGAGGATGTTGCCGAGGAGGTCGAGGGCGTAGCGGTCGGGGTGCTTCTCGCCGACCGTGTGCCAGCCGATCGCGTAGATCGCCTGCTGGGCGAGGGGATCGGGGGTGACGACCTCGAGGGGCTTCGAGCGGTCGATGTTGGTCGGCGGCGAGGGGGGCCGCTCGGGGCCCCGCTTGATGTCGCCGAAGTACTTCTCGACCTTGGACTTGACGTCGGCGACGTTGACGTCGCCGACGATCACCATCACCACGTTGTTCGGGGTGTAGTACTTGTCGAAGAAGGCCTGGACGTCGGCGGTGGTCGCCGCGTCGAGGTCCTCGAGCGAGCCGATCGGCGGGTGGTCGTAGCCCGAGCCCGCCCAGGCGGTCGAGAGGAAGTTCATGAAGGCGCCGGCGTAGGGGACGTTGTCCATCCGCATCGCCTTCTCCTCCTTGACGTTGCTCCGCTGGTTCTCGAAGTTCTCGTCGGTGATCTCGAGGGAGCGGAGGCGGTCCGACTCGAGCCAGAGGCCGAGGTCGAGGTACTGGCTCGGGAGGTTGTCGTAGTAGACCGTCGAGTCCCAGGAGGTGCCGGCGTTGTTGTTGCCGCCGACCCGCTGGACGTAGGTCAGGTTGCCCATCGGCGGGACGTTGGTCGAGCCCTCGAACATCATGTGCTCGAAGAGGTGGGCGAAGCCGGTCCGACCCTTCTCCTCGTCGCGGGCGCCGACGTCATAGTGGAGCGTGAGGTTGAAGGCGGGGGTCGAGTGGTCCTCGACGACGTAGACCCGCAGGCCGTTGGCCAGGGTGAACTCCTGGACCGGGAGGTCGAAGCTCAGCTCCTCGGCGCCCTTGGCGGGGCCGGCGCTGGCCAGGCTCGGGCTGGAGAGGGCGCCGACGATGGCCCCCAGGGCGGCCATGCGGGCGACTTTTCGGACGAAACCACGCTTGTTTGCAGACGACATCCAGGGTCTTCTCCTCAAGAGGCCCGGTCGGCGGCTGCGCCGGTGGCGCGCCGCGAGGGCTGGCGAACCCTAACATAGGGCAGGGGTGTGGGTGGCCTTGCGACCCGGTGGGTCCGACGGCGGTGCCGGCGTCCACGCGATCGTCAACTCACATCCCAAGATCGCCGCGGCGGGGCCTGTGACGCGCCAATGTGGAGGTCTGCGATGATCGCGCCGCGGTCGCACGGCGCCTTCGCCGGGCCTCGGCGGCGGGCCGGCGATGGTTGACAGGCGCGCGAAGCCGGTCCTATAACGCCGCGCGTTCGGCGATTGGTACCCCCCAGGAGCCGATAGTGGGGCGTCGGCAAGGGGTTTAAGCCATCGGTTTTTGGTACCGACATTCGTAGGTTCGAATCCTACCGCCCCAAACAAAATCTCTCTCCTCGGACCGGCAAGGAGCGGCGCGTGAACAAGACCCTGACGATCTTCAGCGGAAACTCAAACCCGCCGCTGGTGGCCGAGCTCTGCAAGGATGTCGACATCCCGGAGGGGAAGTCGCGGGTCTCCCGCTTCTCCGACGGTGAGATCTTCGTCGAGATCGGCGAGAACGTCCGCAACGTCAACTGCGTGATCGTCCAGTCGACCTGCTCGCCGCCCAACCGCAACCTGATGGAGCTCCTCATCATGATCGACGCGCTCAAGCGCGCGAGCGCGGGGAGCATCGTCGCGGTCATGCCCTACTTCGGCTACGCCCGCCAGGATCGCAAGGTCAAGCCGCGGACGCCGATCACCGCCAAGTTGGTCGCCGACCTCCTGACCGCCGCGGGCGCGACCCGGGTGCTCTCGGTCGACCTCCACGCCGGCCAGATCCAGGGCTTCTTCAACATCCCCTTCGATCACCTCTTCGCGACCCCGGTCTTCCGCCCGGTCCTCCGCGACTTCGGCCTCGGCGGCAAGGACACGGTGGTGGTCTCGCCGGACGCCGGCGGCGTCGAGCGGGCGCGGGCCTACTCGAAGATCCTCAACTGCTCGCTGGCGATCATCGACAAGCGCCGCGACTCGCCCAACGTCTCCCAGGTCCTCCACCTGATCGGCGACGTCGAGGGCAAGCGGGCGATCCTCGTCGACGACATCATCGACACCGCGGGCACCCTCTGCAACGCCGCCCAGGCGGTCCTCGACGCCGGCGCCAGCGAGGTCTACGCGGTCGCCACCCACGGGGTCTTCTCGGGGCCGGCGATGGAGCGGATCAACGCGTCGGCGCTCTCGCGGGTGTGGGTCACCAACTCGATCGACCAGCGCGAGCGGGTCGCGGTCTGCGACCGCCTCGAGGTCGTCAGCCTCGGGCCCCTCCTGGCCGAGGCGATCAAGCGGATCCACCACGGCGACTCGATCTCGAGCCTCTTCATCTAGACTCCAAGTGTCTGTCGGCGGCGGCGAGCCCGATGAGCGCGGCACCCACCCGTCGGCAACAACCAGAAGCGAGAAAGCAATGAGCCACGAAGCACGAGCACTGACCGTCCACGTCCGCAGCAGCCACGGCAAGGGGGCCGCGCGCACCCTCCGTCGCAACGGCAAGATCCCCGGCATCCTCTACGGCGGCGGCGGCGAGCGGCACTCCCTCAGCCTCGACCTCCTCGACCTCGAGCGGGCGATCGATCCCGAGCGGCGCTGGAACACCTGGTTCGCGGTCACCCTCAAGGAGGAGGGCAAGGCCGACCGGACCGAGTCCTGCATGGTCGTCGACCGCCAGATCGATCCGATCCAGCAGTCGGTGATGCACGTCGATCTCCTCCGCGTCGACCCGGCCAAGGAGGTCGACACCAAGGTCCCGGTCGAGTACGTCGGCCGGCCGATCGGCGTCCAGGCGGGCGGCAAGCTCAAGACCCACCGCCGCTACGTGGCGATCGCCGCGATCCCCGGCAACATCCCGGTCAAGCTCGTCGTCGACATCTCCAACCTCGACGGCAACCAGACCCTGCGGATGCAGGACATCGCGATCGAGGGCTACCGCCTCCGCGAGAAGCCGACCGCCCCGCTCGCCTTCGTCGAGGCGCCGAAGGCCAAGGCCGAGGTCAAGGCCGACGACGGCAAGAAGAAGAAGGGCAAGAAGTAGGGGCCCGATGGCCGTGATCGGCGGCGATGGCAGACTCCTCCCCATGGCTGATCGTGGGGCTCGGCAACCCCGAGTCCCGCTACGCCAAGAACCGGCACAACGTCGGTTTCATGGCGGTCGACGCGATCTGCGCGGAGCTCTACCCGCCGCCGCTCTGGTCCGACAAGTTCAAGGCGAAGACGACCTCCATCCGCGTCGGCAGCCAGCGGGCGGTGGTCGTCAAGCCGCAGACCTACATGAACCGGAGCGGCGCCTCGGTCGGCGCCGCCGCCACCTTCCACCGCGTCCCGGTCGGGCAGATCCTCGTCCTCCACGACGAGATCGACTTCCCCTTCGGCCGCCTGGCGATCAAGCAGGGCGGGGGACACGGCGGCCACAATGGGCTGCGTGACATCATCCAAGCCATCGGCAGCCGCGACTTCCCGCGGATCCGCATCGGCGTCGGTCGCCCCGTCCATGGCGACGTGAGTAACTTCGTGCTCTCCGACTTCTCCTCCGACGAAGCCGCGGAGCTCCCCAACCTCCTCGACCGCGCCCGCAAGGCCGCGGAGGCGGTCCTGACCGATGGGGTCAGCGCCGCGATGAACGCCCACAACGGCTAGCCGAACGCCGGCCGACCCGATCTCCAGCAACCCTCCGCGATCGAAAGGAATCTCCCCGTGGACTTCCAGATCCAAGACCTCCTCTACCTGGCGCCAGCGGCCGGCGGTATCGCCCTGCTCTACGCCTTCCTGACCACCCAGTGGATCTCCGGCCGCGACTCGGGCACCGAGCGCATGCAGGGGATCGCCGCCCAGATCTTCCGCGGCGCGATGGCCTTCCTCTACGCCGAGTACAAGATCCTCGGGATCTTCGTCGTCCTGGTGGCCGGCCTCCTCGCCGTCCTCTACAACGGCAGCGCGACCTCCTCCTGGACCGTCGGCGCCTCCTTCCTCGCCGGCGCCTTCTGCTCCGGCCTCGCCGGCTTCTTCGGCATGCGGGTCGCCACCCAGGCGAACGTCCGCACCGCGGCGGCCGCCCGCACCGGCCTCCCCGGGGCGCTCACCGTCGCGTTCCGCGGCGGCGCCGTCATGGGCATGTCGGTCGTCGGCCTCGGCCTCGTCGGCTTCGGCTCGCTCTTCCTGATCTACCTCGGTCAGTTCAACGCCCTCGCGGACGTCGACGGCGCGGCCGTCGAGTTCAACCGGGTGATCAACATGCTCGCCGGCTTCTCGATGGGCGCCTCGTCCATCGCCCTCTTCGCCCGCGTCGGCGGCGGCATCTACACCAAGGCCGCGGACGTCGGCGCCGACCTCGTCGGCAAGGTCGAGGCCGGGATCCCCGAGGACCACTTCCTCAACCCGGCGACCATCGCCGACAACGTCGGCGACAACGTCGGCGACGTCGCCGGCATGGGCGCGGACCTCTTCGAGTCGTACATCGGCGCGATCCTCGGCACGATGATCCTCGGCGCGGTCGCGGTCAGCGGCCGCCTCGAGGCGACCGTCCTGCCGCTGGTGATCGCCGCGGCCGGCGTCATCGTCTCGGTGATCATGACCTTCGCGGTCAAGACCCGCGAGGGCGGCAACCCGCAGGTCGCGCTCGACATCGGCGCCTTCGGGGCCGCGGCCCTGATGGTCCCGATCTCCTGGTTCATCATCGACTACGCGCTCAAGGCGGCGGCCGCCCACGGCACCCCGCTGATCCTGGTCGCCGGCGGTCCGGCGATGACCACCGGGCAGCTCATGTCGGCGATGGTCGCCGGCCTCGTCGCCGGCGTGGCGATCGGCCTGGTCACCGGCTACTACTGCTCGAAGGGCAAGCGGCCGGTCAACAGCATCGTCGAGCAGTCGAAGACCGGTCCCGCGACCAACATCATCGCCGGCATCGGCGTCGGCTTCGAGTCGACCGCGATCCCGATCCTCCTGATCGCGGTGGCGATCTTCGTCGCCAACCACTTCGCCGGCCTCTACGGGGTCGCCCTCGCGGCGCTCGGCATGCTCTCGACCACCGGCATCCAGCTCGCGGTCGACGCCTACGGGCCGATCTCCGACAACGCCGGCGGCATCGCCGAGATGAGCGGCCTGCCCCCGCAGGTCCGTGAGCGCACCGACAACCTCGACGCGGTCGGCAACACCACCGCGGCGATCGGCAAGGGCTTCGCCATCGCCTCGGCGGCCCTCGCGGCGCTCTCGCTCTTCGCGGCCTACCGCAACCTCGCGTTCAAGCCCGACGACGTCCTCGCGCTGACCGATCCGGAGGTCCTCATCGGCCTCCTCCTCGGCGGCATGCTGCCCTTCCTCTTCAGCGCGATGGCGATGAACGCGGTCGGCGCGGCGGCGATGGACATGATCACCGAGGTCCGCCGCCAGTTCCGGGAGATCCCGGTGCTCCGCAAGGCCCTCGACATCGTCGCCAAGGCCGAGCACGACGACCGTGAGCTCACCGCCGACGAGGAGCGCGAGGTCCTCGCCGCGGGCTCCAAGACCGAGGTCGAGCGCTGCGTGGCGATCTCCACCCAGGCGTCGATCAAGCGGATGATGGCCCCCGGCCTCCTCGCCCTCGTCGCCCCGGTCGCCATCGGCTTCTGGTCGCCCTTCGCCCTCGGCGGCCTCCTGGCCGGCACCCTGGTCTCCGGCGTCATGCTGGCGATCTTCATGTCGAACGCCGGCGGCGCCTGGGACAACGCCAAGAAGCAAGTCGAGGATCAGAAGAAGGTCCTCGACGCCGCGGTCAACACCGGCAAGGGCTCCGAGCGCCACAAGGCGGCGGTCATCGGCGACACCGTCGGCGACCCCTTCAAGGACACCGCGGGCCCCAGCCTCAACATCCTCATCAAGCTGATGACGATCGTCGCGGTGGTCATCGCCCCGCTCATCGCCCGCTAGCGCAAAGCGCGCGAGGCCCCTCTCGGGGGGCTGGAGAGGCCGCCGAAGCCCCTGGGCTCGGCGGCCTCGCCGCGTCTGGAAGGCGCTTGCGATCGCCGGGCGAATTGTCTATCAACCCGGTCCCCTCCTTGCTCCCCGCCTCTCGCGGGGGGCCTACAACGTCCACGAGGAGAACGCAGAACATGTCAAACACCCAAGGCCAGGTGCTCTCGATGGGATCCCTTCGAGGCACCAAGCGTGAATACGAGACCGTCACCATCCTCCGCCCCGCCTCCAACAAGACCGACATCCTCGATCTCGTCGGCAAGGTGCAGGGGATCTTCAAGGACTTCGACGCGACCCTGGTCCAGATCGAGAACTGGGGCAGCCGGACCCTCGCCTACCCGATCAAGCGCTCGAACACGGGGATCTACCTCTACTGGCGCTACCTCGGCGGCTCCGACGTCGTCCGCGAGGTCGAGCGCAACCTCGAGATCATCGACATGGTGCTCCGCTACACCACGGTGAAGGTCGACGAGGACGTCGATCCGAACGCGCGCCCGTCGGAGGTCACCGAGGACCTGCTCAACGCCGCGGCCGAGCCGCCGCCGGAGCCGGTCGAAGAGGTCGACACCCGGAGCGACGAGGACTACGAGGACGACGACAGCGACGAGAGTGAGGACTAGGCCATGGAAGAGAAGAAGTACAGCCGCCGGGCGTCCCTCCTGGCGATCGACAAGGCCCTCGTGGTCGACTACAAGAACCCGCAGCTGCTCCGCGCCTTCCTCACGGATCGCGGCAAGATCGTGCCCGCCCGGATCTCCGGCGTGAGCGCCCGTCAGCAGCGGCAGATCACCAAGGCGATCAAGCGCGCGCGGATGCTGGCGCTGATCCCCTTCACCGTGAGCTAGGGAGAGTCCCATGGCCGCCAACATCGAGATCATCCTGACCAAGGACGTCGACAACCTCGGCCGCGCCGGGGACGTCGTGAAGGTCCGCCCGGGCTACGGGCGCAACTACCTCTTCCCGCGGGGCCTCGCCCTCGCGGCGACCCGCGGCAACATGGCCGAGGTCGAGCACCGCAAGCGCGTGATCGCGCGCGAGCGCGCCCGCATCGAGGCCGAGCACAAGCAGATGGCCAAGGTCCTCGAGACCGTGTCGGTCGCCGTCGCCCGCAAGAAGGGCGACGCCGATCGGATCTTCGGCTCGGTCACCAGCAAGGACATCGCCGAGGCGCTCGCCGCCCAGAACATCAGCATCGATCGCAAGCTGATCCAGCTCCCGGATCCGCTGCGCGCCGTCGGCACCCACGAGGTCCCGGTCCGCTTCTCGGCGGACATCACGGTCGCCCTCAAGGTGAACGTCATCGGCATCTAGTCGGCGGACGCTCCGGCGTCGATGAGGTGAGGCCGGTGTCCGCTCCGCGGGCGCCGGCCTCTTCATGTCGGGCTCGTCGCGACGGCCGCCGGGAGCAGCGCCCCGCGACCGCTCGCGGCGCGATCGCCGGCCTCGGCCCCCGTGCTACAACGACCCTCCAGCGATGAACGGCGCCAAGCAGCTCCCGAACAACCGTGAGGCCGAGGCGGCGGTCCTCGGCGGGATCCTTCTGCGCGGCGAGCAGGCGCTCAACGACATCCTCGACCAGGTCAGCGCCGACGACTTCTACAACCCGGCGAACCAGGCGATCTTCCGGGCGATGACGACCCTCGCGGAGCGCCGCGAGCCGATCGACATCATCACCCTCGAGGCTCAGCTGCGGGCGACCGACACCCTCCGCCTGGTCGGCGGGATCGAGGCCCTGAGCAAGCTCGGCGATCGCTACGCGACCAGCCACAACATCGGTCACCACGCCGAACTCGTCCGCCGGGCGGCGGTGCTCCGCAACCTCGCGGTCACCGCCCGCGAGATCGCCGAGGACGCGACCGGCGAGGTCGAGGATCCCTACCAGTTCGTCGACGAGTCCGAGAAGAAGATCATGGCCGTCAACGAGCGCGGCCGGAAGACCAGCTACGTCTCGTCGCGCGAGCTCCTCCTCGAGGTCTTCAAGGGGATCACCGAGCGCCACAAGCGGAAGAACCCGATCACCGGGGTGCCGACGCTCTTCACCGACCTCGACATGAGCACCGGCGGCCTCCAGCCCGGCGACCTCATCATCCTCGCCGCCCGCCCGTCGATGGGCAAGACCGCCTTCGCGCTCAACCTCTGCACCAACGCCTGCGTCCCCCAGTCCCGCCACCTCCACCTCCCGGTCGAGGAGCGGCCGGTGCTCAACCCGATCCTCTTCTTCTCCCTCGAGATGTCGTCGGCCTCGCTGGTCGAGCGTATCCTCTGCGCCGAGGCCCGGGTCGACTACTCGAAGCTCCGCTCCGGCATGTTCGTCGAGGAGGACTTCCGCAAGCTGATCAGCGCCGCCGATCGGATCTCGATGGCCCGCCTCTACGTCGACGATCAGGCGGCGCCGACGATCCTCGAGATCCGCGCCCGCGCCCGCCGCTTCAAGGAGGACCGCAACATCTTCGACGGCCACCCCGAGCAGTTCGGGATGGTGGTCGTCGACTACCTCCAGCTCTGCCGCGGCGGTCGCGGCCGCTACGACTCGCGCGAGCAGGAGATCAGCGAGATCTCGCGGGGCCTCAAGGCGATGGCCAAGGAGCTCAAGATGCCGGTGATCGCCCTCTCGCAGCTCAACCGCGCGGTCGACAGCCGCGCCGATCACCGGCCGCAGCTCTCCGACCTCCGCGAGTCCGGGGCGATCGAGCAGGACGCTGACGTCATCATGTTCATCTACCGCCCGGAGCGCTACATCGCCGCGGACGCCCCTCCGCAGGAGCGGGCGGCGGTCGAGAACAAGGCGGAGATCATCATCGGCAAGCAGCGCAACGGGCCGATCGGCACGGTCCACCTGACCTTCATCAAGCACCACACCCGCTTCGAGAACGAGGCCCGGGAGGCCTAGGCGCCCGAGGCCGAAGTCCCGCGCTCCCTCGCTTGCCCTCGTCGGCCCTGAGCGCCCCGCCAGAACTTGCCACCAGAGGGGGTCCAGGACCCCGTGATGTGGGTGTGCGGGGTGTGCGCGGTGCGGTCTCGGGCGCTTCTCCGGCAGAGGGGCCGTGGGGCGCGTTTCGTGGCGAAGCGTCGGCGGTCCGTGATAGCTTGGTCGCGGCGTGGCGACCCCAACCCATATCGGCCGCTTCAAGGTCAAGCGCCTCCTCGGCAAGGGGGCCATGGGGGAGGTCTACGAGGGGATCGACGACAAGCTCGATCGCCGGGTCGCGATCAAGATCCTCGGGCGAAAGCACCGCGAGTCCGAGGAGTTCAAGACCCGCTTCCTCCGCGAGGGGCGCGCGCTCGCGCAGATGAACCACCCCAACGTGGTCCAGATCTACGAGATCGGCGAGCACGAGGGGCGGCCCTTCCTGGCGATGGAGTTCCTCGACGGCGAGGACATCGGCGTCCTCGTCAAGCGCGACGGACCGCTCCTCCCGGGCGACGCCGCCGAGGTCATCCGCCAGGCGGCGATCGGCCTCGCCGAGACCCAGCGCGTCGACGTCGTCCACCGCGACGTCAAGCCCTCCAACCTCGTCGTCACCAAGGGCGGCGTGGTCAAGGTGACCGACTTCGGCCTCGCCAAGGCGCTCCAGGAGGACCTCTCGATCACCGCGACGGGCGTCTTCGTCGGCACCCCCGACTACCTCGCGCCCGAGCAGGCGATGGGCAAGGAGGTCGACGCCCGCGCCGACGTCTACGCGCTCGGCTGCTCGCTCTTCCACATGTGCAGCGGTCACCCGCCCTTCCGCAAGGGGGGCCAGGACGATCACTACACCGCGGTCGTCCGCCGCCACCTCAAGGCCGAGCGCCCCGAGCTCAAGCTCGAGATCCCCGGCTTTGACGAGGAGCTCTCCGATCTCTGCCGACGGATGATGAGCCGGCGCCCCGACGTCCGGCCGACCTTCGAGGAGCTCAAGGACATCCTCGGGCCGATCTGCACCCGCCTCGGCGGCCGCGTCCCGCCCCGCCACACCGAGGTCTCGCTCCGCAGCGACGCCGGGGGCGTGCCCGCGGTCCGCGACGGCGCCGGCGAGGCGCTGGCCCCCAAGGCGCCGAGCAGCGCGACCCGGACGACGATCATCGCGGTCGGGGTCGGCGTCACCGTCGGCATCGGCCTCGGGGTGATGATCGCGATCATGAACAAGCTCTAGGCGCTAGCCCGCAGGTCGCGGCGCTGGCGGGCGCATGCCAAGGATGGGATGACAGCATGAGTGCTCCGAAGATGGACGACAGCGCGCCCACCCGCGCCCTCGAGGTGCTCCGTCAGCGCCTCGGCGGCGCGCCGATCGACTGGGCGCTGATCTGCGGCTCCGGGATCGGCAAGGGGATGGTCGCCGAGGGCTCCGGCCTCGGCCTCGAGATCGAGTGGACCCTGCCGCTCGCCGAGCTCGGCCTGCCGGCGCCCACGGTCGCCGGCCACGGGCAGTCGCTGGTCTACGGGCGGATCGGCGAGCGTCGCGTCTGCGTCCAGACCGGACGGATCCACCCCTACGAGGGCCACCCGATCAGCGTCTGCACCGCGGCCCTCGCGGCGATGCTGGAGTGCGGGGCCCGCGGGGTCGCGCTCACCTGCGCCGCCGGCGGCCTCAGCCCGCTCCTGGTCCCCGGCGAGCTGGCGATCATCCGCGATCAGATCAACCTCTTCGGGCCGACGCCGCTGGTCGGGCCGCGCTTCATCCCCTGCGGCGCCCTCTACACGCCGGCCCACCGCGAGCGCCTCCAGGCCCGCGCCGCCGAGCTCGGGCTCGGCCAGGGCGGGCGCCTCCGCGAGGTGGTCTACGCCCACGTCTCGGGGCCGCAGTACGAGACGCCGGCGGAGACCGAGGCGCTGCGCCGCCTCGGCGGCGACACGGTCGGGATGTCGACGACCTACGAGGCGATCCTCGCGGCCGCCCACGGGGCGTCGATCCTCGGGATCGCGGTGGTGACCAACGTCGCCGGCGTCGTCGGGCTCTCCCACGCCGAGGTCCAGGAGCGCAGCGACGCCGCGCTCCCCGGGCTCGCCGCGCTCCTCGGCGGCGCGCTCGCGGGCGATCCCGCGCAGGGCTGAGGCGACGGTGCGCGAGCGCCTGGCAGCCCTCGCGCGCGCGCGCCTCCGTGACCTCCTCGATCTCCTCGCGCTCCGGGCCGACGCGATCGGCGAGGTGCTGGCGGCCGAGCAGGGGCTCGTCGCCTGGGATCGCGCGGCGATCCTCGGCCACGCGCAGCGCCAGCTCCGGCGACTCCTCGAGGCCCCGGAGCCCGTCGGCGGCGAGGCGGTCGGGGTGGTGCTCGAGCGCCGTCGGCAGCCCCTCGAGTGCCTCGCGCCCGCCTGGGGGGCGCTCCTGCGGGGCGCCAGGGTGCACGTCGGCGGCGAGGCGGGAGCGACCCGGGTCGGCGTCGAGCTCCTCGGGGAGCTCGCTGAGCGCCTCGAGATCGACGGCGCGCCGGCGCTGACCTGGAGCGCGCCCGGGGACCCGCTCCCCGACGAGGTCGCGGGCTGGCCGCGGATCGGCGTCGCAGAGGCCGCCCCGCGGGTCGCCCTGATCAGCGCCGAGGCCGATCGCGAGCTCGCCGCCTACGTCCTCGCCCGCACCTGCCTCCGCCGCGCCGGCGATGATCCGCGGGCTGTCCATCAGGCCATGGTCGCAGGGCCATGCGCTCGCCTGGAGCGCCACCTCCTGCGCCTCTGGGTCGGCGCGGTGATCGGCCCGGCCGAGGATCCCGAGTCCTTCGCCGGACCCGCGTCGCCGGAGCTCGCCGACGCCTACCTGGACGCGCTCGATCGCTGGGGGCGGGTGGCCGCCGCCCGCCGCCTCTGCGTCGGCGGCCCCCTCGAGCGGGCCGGGGATCCGCGGCGATACCTCGCGCCCGCGCTCGTCCGCCTGCCCTGGCCGCCGCCGGAGGGCGTCGCCCGCCCGGGCTCGCCGGCGTTGCCGCTGCGGGGGCCGATCCTCGCGCTCCACGTCCTCGGCGAGGGGGTCGCGCTCGAGCGCGCGGCCGAGGCGATCGGCGTGCCGCCGCAGCAGCAGCTCTGGATCGGCCCGCCGCCCGTCGGTCGCGCTGGGGAGGGGAGGCGGCACGTCCACGGGGCGGTGGTCGTCGACCTGATGCCGCCGGGGCTCCCCGAGCCGCGGCCGACGTAGCGAAGGCGCGAGGCCGCGCGTCGTTGCGAGTCCCCGAAGCCCGGCATGCCGCCGCTCGTTCCCTCGCCGCGAGCTCCCGCTCCCGTCGACCCCGGAGACGCGACCAGTCAGCTCGGCACACGCAGCTCAGCGGGCGATGCCGACGACCCGCCAGGCGCCGAAGCGGCGCTCGACCAGGAGGATCACCGGATCGCCGCCGATCCGCGTCAGCGCGAAGATCCGCCCCGAGCCCTCGCGGACGCCCGCAGGCACCGAGCCGAGCTCCTTGCGGAGGGCCGCGGCGGTGTAGACCTTGGGCGCGCTCGGCTTGCCGGCGCCCTTCGCCTCCTCGACCATCGCCGTCAGGATCCCGGTGAGCTCGTCCTTGTTGCGGGCGATCACCTGGTCGCCGCTGTAGAAGGGGATGCTCGAGCGGACGACCAGCTTGGTGACGTCGCCGGCGGCGAAGTCGAAGAGCCAGCCGCTGGCGGCCTTGCCCGCGGCCTTGGCCGCCTCCTCGGCGTCGCCGGAGCCGTCGTCGCCGCCCGGCGCCTCGGGGACGCCGCCGGGGATCGGCGCGCCGCCGCGGGCCGGCGTCTTCGGCGTCTTCGGGCCCTCGCCCCCGCCCTCGCCCGGCGGCGGCGCGGGCCCCTCGGGGCCGGAGGGCGGGAGCTGCCGCGAGAGGCGGCGGCTCTCCATCGCCTCGCGCTCGTTGCCGGTCGCCCGCACCGGGCGCGAGGGATCGGGGCGATCGCCCTCGCCGGCGTTGTCGAGGATGAAGGGCTCCGCGCCGAAGGTCCCGCAGGCCCGCGAGTCGCGGTGGAAGGCCCAGTGGATGTAGACCTTGCCGTTGCCGCTGAGGATGTCGCGCGGCGGGTTGGGGAAGGGCCCGGCGGCGTGGACGATCTCGCGGGCGGCCGCGTCGAAGCCGGTGTTGCCGGAGAAGCGGACGGTGCGGACCTTGTCGATCGTCCCGTCGCCGAGGAGGACGATCTCGACGCGCGTCCAGAGGTTGGGATCGTTGAGCGGGTGGTTGCGGGCCTTGCCGTCGAGCTGCTCGAGGAAGCCCCAGGCCCAGAGGTCGTGGATCGTCCGGTGGATCGTCGCGATGTAGCGGGCGAAGGGGTGCTTGCGCGAGCGCAGCGCGGTCTGATTGCCGACCTTGACCTCGGGGACCATGTTCTCGAGCGGCGACTGCCAGCGCTCGCGGGCGTCCTCCCAGACCCCCTTCTGCTTCGACTGCCGCTGGGAGATGAGCGCCTTCTGGGCGTCGACGTCCTTGCCGAAGGCTGCGGTGAGGTCCTTCTGCGAGAGCCGGAACTTGCTCACGCTGTGCTCGGAGCGGACCTTGGCGCGCTGCTCGTCGCGGGCCGAGACCGGCGCCTGCGCGCGGCGCTCGGCGTCGAGCGAGCCGTCGTTGGCGGCGTCGGCCATCGCGTCCTGCTTGGTCATCGCCTCCGCGTGCTCGCGCTTCGGGAGGTCGCGCATCGAGAGGAGGCTCTTCGGCTTCGGATCGTCCTCCTGCTTGAGCTGCGGCTTCGGCTCCGGCTTGGTCTCCGGCGAGAGGCGGGCGAGCTGGCTCTTCTGCTCCTGGGCCTCGGCGATCTTCTCCTCGTTGGCGGTCCCCTTGTCGGGCTCGGTCGACGGCTCCTCCTGCTTCGCCTTCGCCTCCTCGGCGTCGGCGATCAGGTTGGTCATCTTCGCGCGGGTCTCCTCGAGGACGTCGCGGTTGATGTTCGAGAGGTAGTGGGCGTCGTCCGGCGAGTGCTCCTCGTCGTGCTCGTCGAGCTGCTCGACCATCTTGAGCTGCTCGAGGGTGAAGTCGATCTTCTCCTTCGGCTGCTCGGGCTCGGGCTCGGGCTCGGGCTCGGGCTCGGGCTCCGGGAGCGGCTGCTCCTCGAGCTTCTCCTCCGGCCTCTCCTCCGGCTTCGGCTTGATCTCCGGCTTGATCTTCCGCTCGGGCTCGTGCTCCTCGGGCTCGGGGGTCTCGAACTCGGGGGGCTCGAGCTCGGGCTCGACGAGGGCGACGAGCATCGCCTCGTCGGTGCACTCCGGGCCGAAGAAGACGTCGGCGACCTCGAGGAGGATCCGACCGCCGTCGAGGGGCTGGCGGACGGCGTCGCGGAGGTCCGGGCGGCCAAAGAGGAGGGCAGGGAGGATCGCCGTCGGCCCCGGGGTGGCGACGTCCACCAGCTCCTCGATGATGTTCCCGCAGTAGCGCTGCTGGAGCTTGAGGACGGGCGCGGTGGTCGGCATCGTCCCCGAGGAGCGGCCGAGGAGGGCGACGCTGCCGACGACGACCCCGAGGTTGATCCCGAGGGAGACCAGCAAGCAGGCGGTGATCACCCCCGCGGATGCCCGGCGGCGCAGCACGTCGTGAGAGTAGCGGAAAGATCGGGCGGGCGCGGTGAGGCGGCGCCCTTCCGCGCCTTGACGGCGTGTGGGGCCTCGCTCGGGCGCGGAAGGGGGCCAGGAGGGGCGCCGCAGCGCCAGTCCGGGGATCCTCGCGCGTCGCCCGCGAGCCGCCGCAGGGCTCGGATGGGGCTCCGCCGGCGCCGCAGCGCCCGGATCGGGGAGGGGCTAGTGGAGGCGGCGGTAGACGCCGATCACCTTGCCGAGGACGTCGACCGCCCGGAACTCGGCGCGGTTGACGTAGATCGGCCGCATCGTCGCGTTCGCGGGCTGGAGGCGCACGCGGTCGCCCTCGGGGTAGATCCGCTTGACGGTCGCCTCGCCCTCGACCATCACGACGACGATCTCGCCGCGCTCGGCGGTCGACTGCTTGCGGACGAAGATGTAGTCGCCGTCGTGGATCCCGTCGTCGATCATGCTCTCGCCCTGGACGACCAGGCCGAAGACGTCGCGGCCGTTGGCGGCGCCGAGGAAGAAGCGGTCGACGACGACCCGGTCGATCACGTTCTCGGAGGCGAGGATCGGCTGACCGGCCGCGACCCGACCGACGATCGGGATCTCGAGCTTCTTGGGCTCCTGGGTCTCGACCGGCCGGAGGGCCCGGCTCTTGAGCTCCTCGCGGACGAGGTAGCCCTTTCGCTCGAGGGCCTTGAGGTGGTCATTGACCCCGTTGGTCGAGCGGATCCCCATGTGCTCGCCGATCTCCCGCAGGGTCGGCGGGTAGCCCCGCTCATCGAGACAGGCCGAGATGTAGTCAAGGGCCTGCTGTTGACGATGGGTGAGCGGCGGCTTGGCTGAGCGAGGTTCCGAGTGTGTTCGCGGAGATCGCGCCATTGTCGACACTGAACGGGTGTATACAAACATCGCGCGCAGGTCAAGCAATCGGCAAATTTTCTCGCACCCCCTCCTCTCCTGCGATAGCGGCGAAAATTCGCGCCCTGCGGGCGAATCGGCGATGGTGAGCGACGATGGATGGGGAGCTGGGGAGCACCTTTCGCGGGGAAGATCGTCGGAGCGGGGCAGCCGATCGCCGTGATCCGGCGCGGGCGCACCTCGCGGCGCCGGCGGTCGAGCGGCGGCGCGGGCCCCGGCGACGACCCCTGCCGCGCTCGCGCTGGCGGGACCTGCCCTCCCTCGCCCTCGCGCTCGTCCTCGGGGTCCTCTGCGCCGTCGCCCTCGGGCCCCGGGCGCCGGCGGCCGGGATCGCCTGGGGAGAGCTCCGCGCCCGCGCCGACGCGGGGTCGGAGCGGGCCGCCGAGGGGCTGGCCGAGCTCCGGGCGGCCGAGTCGCTGCGCGACGAGGCGGAGGCCCTGACCCCGGCGGGCGTCGCCCTCGATGAGGACGCCCACGAGGTCTGGCTCCCGCGCCTCGCGGTGATCGACGCCCGGATCGCCGACCCGACGACGCCGGAGCCGGTGCGCCGCGAGCTCCGGGCGACCCAGGCCGCCCTCGCGCGCGTCGGCCTCGGCGGGTGAACGCCGTCAAGTCGCTCTCGCCGACCGCCCTCTGGTAGCGTGGCGAGATGACCAAGACCTGGACTGCGACCTTCGCCCTCGCCCTCATCGTCGGCTGCAGCGGCGGCAAGGGGACGAGCGCGAGCGAGACCTCGGACAACTCGTCGACCTCGTCGGCGTCGGCGGCGTCGTCTACCTCGACCTCCTCGGCGAGCGCCTCGTCGACGAGCGGGGGCTCGCAGACCGGCAGCACCAGCGCCGGCTCGGCGAGCGCGTCCGCCGGATCGTCGGGCTCGTCGACGGGCGCGGTCTTCATCGTCCCGCCCGACGGCGGCGTCGGCCAGTGCGACCCGCTCGCCCAGGACTGTCCCGAAGGCCAGAAGTGCACGGCGGTCTCGCCGATGGAGGGCGAGCCCTGGGGGGTCAACGTCTGCGTCGACGTGATGGGCGACGGCCAGGTCGGCGACCCCTGCGACGTGATGAACGGCAAGTACACCGGCCTCGACAACTGCGCCGAGGGCTTCATCTGCCTCCTCACCGACGACGACGGGGTCGGCGGCACCTGCGTCGAGTTCTGCAACGCCGACATGCTCTGCCCCCAGAGCGGGGCGATGTGCTCGGTCTACAACGACGGCTCGCTGCCGATCTGCCTCGCCAACTGCGATCCGCTCACCCAGGACTGCGCGGTCGGCCAGGGCTGCTATCCGGCGGCCGGCGGCGGCACCTTCGTCTGCTTCAAGACCAGCGTCGGCATGGGCGAGGGCGGGGTCGGCGACGGGTGCAACTACACCAACCAGTGCCAGCCCGGCCTGATGTGCGCCGCCCCCGAGCTGGTCCCCGACTGCGCCGAGTCCGGCTGCTGCTCGCCCTTCTGCGCGGTCTCCGAGGGCAACGGCGTCTGTCTTCAGGGCCAGGAGTGCCTGCCCTACTTCGAGATGGGGTCGGCGCCGCCCGGCTACGAGGACGTGGGCGTCTGCGCGCTGCCCTGAGCCGCCGCGGGGCTGCGCAGCGGCCTTCACGCGGCGCGGCGCCCGGCGCCGGCGGCCAGGCGCGCGGCTTTCGGGTGCATCGCCGGGACACCTGCTACGCTGGGCGCCATGTCCATCCTGCTTCGCGCAATCGTCACCGGCTTCGGCCTCAAGCTCGGCCAGGACATCTACCGCGTCATCAACCGCAAGCTCGGGGTCTTCCCGGACGACGACGACGCGGGGCACCGCGAAGAGGACGAGGACGGCGAGATCGAGGAGCGCTCGGCGCTCTCGCTGGCCGCCCGCCTCATCGATTAGCGAAGAGGGGAGGGCGCACGGGGCCGGCGGCGCGTCGGGCCCGGAGCCTGCTCCAATGATCGTGTCTGCGCGCCCTAGCGAGCGGCGCGCCGCTTGCCCGCGCCGGGGCCGCTCTCGGGCCCAGGTCCCGGACCCGGCGTGGGGGTCGGCGTCGGCGTCGGCGTGTCGTCGGCCGCGTCGAGGTCGTCGGCGGCGGCGGCAGCCGGCGCGGCGGCGGCCGCCGGCTGGCTGACCTTGCTCTCGCGGGTGGTCATGGTCGGCTGGAGCTTCCCCTCCTTGTCGAGGGAGAAGCGGATCTCGGTCTTCACCTCGATCACCAGCCCGGCGATCACCCGCTGGAGCATCTCCACCGAGTCCATGTTGTCGAGGAAGGAGCGGACCTCGGTGGCGAAGATCCGGACCAGCTCGCTCTTGGTCCCCTGGGCGAAGCCGGAGACGTAGTCGCGGCCCTTGCCGAGCGCCCCGTCCGGGTCGAGGAGGCCGGTGAGGCCCTCGCTGAGCTTGCGGCGGAAGCTGTAGGTCGAGGTGCGCTCCGAGGGGTCGTCTTGGTCCGGGCGGTCCGCCATCGCCCCTGCACCGTACTCGGAGCCCCACGGGCGCGCCAGAACTCGCAGAAAATCTCCGCGAGATCGGAGCTCTGGGTGCCGAGGTCTGCGGAGGATCGCCCGAGGATCGCCCGAGGGAGAGATCGACCCACCGTCCAGGCGGCCGCCGCGGCGCTCGACGTGGGTCGACCTCCGACCATGGATTTCAACTCGTAGGGGGTCCTACCTTCGAAAATGCGTGATAGCGGGCGGGGCGATATCAAGTCTTTCCCCCGCCCTTCGGAATGTGGTAACAGCCGCTCCGCGTTCCTCGACGTGACCGCGGCGTCACGTCACCTGCAGCGCTCTGGTCTTGTCCTACATTGTGCGACATTTTTCCGTCGACCTCGGATCCCGTGATAGAGCCGAGACCCAACCCGAACTGGACCGGAGCACGCCTCCAATGACCGCATACCTCGGAAACATCTGTGCAGCTCTCATCTCCGTCGGCCTGCTCGTGGGTACCCTGCGATTCTCGCGGCGCCTCAGCTGAGGTCGCGGAGCGATCGGCGGGGCGGAGGAAGCGGCCGTGAGCGCGTCGGGTGACGCGCCTCCGCCGACCTCCCATGCCCTCTGGCGGCGGGCTGACGGCGCGGCTGGCCTCAGCCTCCAGGACACCAGCGAGATCCAGCTCCTCCTCCGGGGCCAGTCGGTGATCGACTGGCACCGCCTCGCCTTCACCAGCGAGGAGGAGGTCCGCAGGCTCCTGGCCCTCAACTGCATCGACGTCGACGATCCCCGCGACGTCGATCGCCTCCAGGATCTCCGCCTCCAGGCGGTCCGCTACATCACCGAGGTCCTGAAGATCCGGGTCGACGACGTGATCGCCACCCAGGTCCCCTGGCTGCAGCTGCCGCTGATCGCCTCCGGCAAGAGCGGCGCCCACCAGCGCCAGGCCTGCGTGCTGCTCAAGGTGATGCACATCATCTACCACCTCGACGCGCGCGAGCTGCGGACGACCCTGGCGATCTCCGACAATCAGATCTTCTCGCTCGTCGAGGAGAGCGTGACCCTGATGATCGACGCGCTGCGGACCGCCGGCGTGCCGATCGTCGAGTTCTCGTGGTCGCGCAAGACCAAGGAGTCGCTGATCACCAAGATGCTGGTGAAGCGCGAGACCAACGCGGCCCGGGTCTTCGACCGCCTCCGCTTCCGCCTGATCGTCCGCGACGCCGCCGACCTGGTGCCGGCGCTGCACATCATGCTGCGGCGCTGCATCCCCTTCAACTACGTGGTCCCGGGGCAGACGGTGAATTCGCTGATCGACCTCGAGCGCCTGACCTCCCTCCGCGACGAGTCCCACCTGACCGACGAGAACCCGGTCGACGGCGCCGAGACCAACCAGTTCTCGGGGGCGAGCTTCCAGATCCTGAACTTCATCGCCGACCTGCCGGTTCGGGTCGGCGATCTCCTGCCGCCCGAGGAGCGCCAGGGGACCGGGCGCGGAAACGTCGTCTTCGTCCTCGCCGAGTTCCAGGTCCTCGACCGGCGGACGGCCGAGACCAACGAGCAGGGCGAGAACTCCCACGCCCAGTACAAGCACCGCCAGCACCAGCACGTCCGGGTCCGCCTCCTCCGGGAGTCGCGGGCCCACGGCGACGGGCGCTGAGGCGCCCGAGGAGGCCCCTTGCTGGCGCCGGGCGGCGGCGGTACCGTCAGCCGGTGAGCTGGGCGTCTCTCCTGTCGCTGGCCATCCTCGCTGCGCCGACTGAGGTCGCCGAGCCCCTTCATGGTGATCCGACGCCGCTCGAGGTCGAGGCGGTCGGCCCCGAGGGCCCGGTCCCGGCGTGGCAGCTCTGGCAGGACTATGTCCGGGTCGAGCGCCCGCGCTACCGCGGCACCGGCCTCTTCATCGCCGCTGGCGCGACCTTCGGCGCCGGCGTCCTCGCCCAGCTCGTCGACGTCGCCTTCAACGACGGCGAGGGGAGCGGCTTCGTCGATCGCTTCTTCATCGCCCCGTCGATGATCCTCGCGCCGCTCGCCGGGCACTTCCGCGGGCGCTACGACGCCTACATGGACGCGTCGATCGGTCGCAGGCCGCGACCGGCGCGGGCCTTCGTCGCCGCCGGTTTCGCCCTCGCGGCCCTCGGGGCGGCGGGTGGCCTGGTCAACGAGGGGCTCTGGTGGCAGTGCTGGATCGGCGAGAGCGGCCCCTACTACCGCGAGCCGCCGCCGGACGTCTTCGTCGCCCCCAGGTCCTGCCGCTCCGGCCTCGCCCGCGGGGTCCTCGACGCGTCGGCGCTGATGGTCAGCGGCGGCATGGCGATGGCCCTCTGGGGCGTCAAGTACCGCCGCGACATGCGGGCCTACGAGCGGGCGGTCTTCGCGGTGGTCCCGCGGGTCCAGCAGGGGCAGCTCGGCCTCGGCGTCGTCGGGAGCTTCTGAGGATGGGCGTGGGGTCGCGGCGAGGGCAGGGGAGGGGCTGGGGGGCCCGCGTCCTCGCGCTCGGGTTGGCGCTCGCCGCCTCCGCCTGCGCGTCCAAGGTCGACGAGTCGGAGCTCCGGGTGATCTGGGTCCCGCGCGAGGTGAGCCACGGCCTCCAGGTCGACGACGAGACCAGCCGGGTGCCCGCGCCGCACGTTCGGCCGGGCGAAGCGCCGCGCGGCGCCACGGTGAAGCCCCTCCTCAAGGCAGAGAGGTGAGGCGTCTGCCCTGGCGCGACGCGATCGCGCGGCGTGATCGCGCGGTCGGGTGATAGCGCCGTCGTCGCGGGCGCAGGGGCGCGTCGGCCCTTGGGGATGATGTAGGCCGAGGGACGACCTCGATGTTTTCCTGGCGTCGATGTGATCCGATCGTCGACCCGCCGACGCTACTCAGTCGCGCATCGCCGCGCGGGCCCGCCCCATGCGAGACAAGGCAACGACTGTTATGATGACCCATCGGGAGGAGCGGATGGAGGCAGCCAAGGGGCTGACGCGTGGGGTGTCGGGCGCGGAGCGTGACTCGGGTTGGTTTGCGACGCTGCTCTCGTCGATCGAGTCGAGCGTCTCACGCTGCCTTGATCCCTACGTGCCGGCGACACGCCTGGTCGCGCGGGAGCCCGAGGCGATCGTCTTCGACGCGCCGGCGACCTTGATCCTCCCGCTCTCGGCGCGCTCGCCCGAGGAGCTCGACAACCTGATCTGGTGGTGGACCAATGTCCTTGAGGACAGGTCGGTGTCGGCGGAGCGCAGCTGCGCGATCGCGGCGCTTCGGCGGCACCACGGCCACCGGGCGGCGATCGTGGCGAGCAGCCGCGAGGGGCTCCTGGAGGGCCTCCGCGCCGTCGCCGCCGAGAAGCTCGTCGTCTGGTGCGAGCCCGGCGTGAGCAGCACCCACGTCCGCCTCGCGGTCCTCCATGTCCGCGGCAAGTGGGTCGACTGGCGGAGCCTCTACGGCGGCAAGCGCCTCCGCCTCTTCACCGGCGGCGCCTAGCGAGACTCTCGGGCTTCGGTCCCTGACCACCTTGCGAGTCCCGGCGCTGGCCGCGGCCTCGCATGGAGGTGCATGCGCGCTGGCGGACAGAGCGCCATCGACAACGTCAAAGCGGCCCGGCAGAATATGCGAGCGGGCCGGGGGCGCTTGTCAGCGTCGCACTCCGACCTAGGTTCGACGTTATGACAAATCCAGCACGGGTCTCGATGGTGCTCCTCCTCGCTCTCTCGGGCGTGTTCTCGGGCGCCTGCGCGTCCGGTGAGGCCGACGTGGTCGATGGCGGCCTGACGGCCGGCGACCGCACCGATCAGAACGATCTCCCGGGGAGCGGCGCGGACGCGAACGACGACGCGGATCAGGACGACGGCGAGAGCGACAGCGACTCCGCCGGCGTCGAGCCCGATGGCTCCGACTCCGGCGGCGATCCGGACTACCCCGACCGCGCGCCGATGCCCCCCGGCGTGGACCCGCCCGAGCCCGTGCCGCCGCCGACCAGCGACGCCGGCTTCGGCGAGCAGACCCTCTGCGAGAAGCTCGAGTACGCGCCCTGTCCGGCGGACAACGACGACAGCAAGCTGACCCACCACGAGGGGCTCGTCCCCTGGGCGGCCTGCCGCTTCGAGCTCAAGGACCAGAAGCTCTGGGACGACCGCGCGCTCCTCCTCGACTCCCTCTCCGGGTCGATCCCCGAGATCGACGTCGGTGACCTCGCCCAGGACTTCGACCGCCTCGGGACCGCGATCACCCCCGAGGAGACCTCGCACCTCGCCAAGCTCGAGGTCTTCGACCGCGCCTTCCGCTGGCAGGACGTCGACTTCAACGACGCCGCCTGGATGCCGCAGGGGCTCAGCGGGACCTACGACGCCTTCGAGGACGAGGCGATCAACGGCCGCGAGATGGTCGCGGTGAGCTGGTACCACAACGCCGACATCAGCGGCCTCGTCGACCGCGATGAGATCGTCCGGATCGCCTTCGCCGACGTCACGAACATCGCCGACGGCACCGTGCCCTACCGCCACGTCCTCCTGGTCGAGCCCTACGACGACGGCGGGAAGGTCAACCTCAAGGCGCCCCACCTCCACGCCGGCGGGATCGCCTGGGTCGGCCGCTACCTCTACGTCGCCGACACCGCCAAGGGCCTCCGGGTCTTCGACACCTCGCGGATCTTCGAGGTCTCGCCCGACAAGGACGCGATCGGCTATGACGCCCAGACCGGCAAGTACCACGCCTACGGCTACAAGTACGTGCTCCCGCAGGTCGGCGCCTACTACCTGAGCGGGTCGAGCTGCTGGGTCCGCTCCTCCTTCGTCGCGGTCGACAACACCAGCGAGCCCCCCTCGCTGATCACCGGCGAGTTCCACGGGACCGACATCGCCGGCAAGCTGGTCCGCTGGCCGCTCGACGGCGAGCACCTCATGGCCACCGACCCCGAGCTCGGGACCACCCAGGCGAGCGAGATCTACTTCGCCCAGGAGAGCGACATGCAAGGCGCGCTCTCGATCAACGGCGAGTGGTGGATGTCGTCGTCGGGCCAGAGCGGGGCGGACGGGCGCCTCTACCGGACCAAGGAGCGGACCCCCTCGGCCGGCTACGGCTGGGTCGTCGGCCCCGAGGACCTGATGTACAGCCGCAAGGACGGCGTTTTGTGGGGCCTCAACGAGTTCGCCAAGAAGCGCTTCGTCTTCGCGGTCGACATCTCGGCCTACCCCGCGCTCTAGCGCCCCGGGGCCTGGCCTCCCTGGCGAGCACGGGGCCTGGGCAGACGCCCGGGCCCCGCGCGCTTGCCAGGGCGCGCGCGACCGTCTAAACGAGTCTCGTGCGCTATGAAGTGATCGTCCTGGATCGTTCGGGCTCGCAGTGGGAGCGCTGGCGATCGAGCGTCGCCCTCACCCGGGCGCTGATCGGCGGCCTCGGCTACGACCGCAACCTCATGATCGGCATGGTCGGCTTCAACGACGAGGTCCTGACCGAGTCGACCTACACGCGGGATCGTGAGCGCCTCAACGGGGCGATCGACGCGATGATCCCGATGGGCCTCACCTCGCTCTGGGACGCGCTGATGGTCGCGCTCGCCTACGAGAAGCCGCGGCCCTCGGCGATCTACATCGTCAGCGACTTCCGGGAGAACGCGAGCGACCTCGCGCCGGAGCGGGTCCTGGAGCTCGCCCGGGACCTCGAGGTCGAGCTCCACGCGATCATCCCGCCCGCGCTGCCCTGGCGGCCAGGCGCCGGCCCCGAGGCGATCGACGCCTTCATCCCGCCGCTCCGCCACCTGCCGATCCCGATCGACGAGCCCGGCGACGTCCCGGTCGAGGAGGGGGAGGCGATCGCCGCGCGGGTCGCGGGGACGCGGATCTTCCGGCCGACGCTCACCCTCGAGAGCGTCGAGCGCGAGCTGATGCGGGTGGTCCTGCGCCAGCTCTGAGCCCGCCACGTCGCGGCGCTAGAAGCCGACGTCGCGGCAATCGCAGAGGTCGGGGTCGTCGCAGGCCGCGGGGGCGCTCGGCGAGCCGGCGGCGACCGAGACCGTGAAGAGGCGGCTCTCCTCCTGGACGTTGGCGTCGATCCGGCTCCAGATCTCGGCGCTCGTGTCCGCGCCCGCGGCGATCTCGGCGGTCTGGTCGTTGCTGAGGTAGGGGATCACGATCGGCGCGTCGCCCTCGAAGTTGTTGCCGCCGAAGGCGAGGGGGCCGGCCTTGATGTCGATCGCCGGCTTGTAGACGCAGAGGGCGGGGTCGAACTTGGCGAAGACGTCGCTCGGGCACTCGGAGCCGGTCACGTCGCCGAACCAGAGCACGGCGGTCGCCTCGCAGGCGCCGCCCGGGCAGCGGAAGGCGTGGCGGTAGGCGAAGGCGTTGGTCTTGAGGCAGGGGTGCATGCAGGCCTCGAGGCGGATCGGGATCGCCTCGCCGGGCTTGACGGCCTTGGCGACGCAGGCCCGTCCGCGGAAGTAGGGGACCGTCGTCGGCCCGGGGTCGCCGTCGGGATCGCCGGGGGAGGTGCACTCCGGGCCGGTGTCGCAGGGGGCCGGCGCCGTCGTGCCGACGCCGCTGCTCTCGCCCGAGGACGCGCTCGCGCTGGCGCCCGAGGTCCCCTCGGTCGCGCTCGCGGTCGCCGTGACGGTCACCGACGCGGTCGCGCTCTCGCTCGCGCCGGTGGTCGGCGCCTCGGTCGTGACGTCGCTCGCGGAGTCGAGGGCGACGGTCACCATCTCGTACTTGTCGTGGCAGGCGGCGAGGACCAGGAGCGAGGCGACGAGCAGGGCGCGAGGTGAAGGCGAGCGGGCGATGAGCATGGGCCGAGTGTAGGTCGCTGCGGCGTCGGGTGACAGCGGGCGCGAGGCCTCACGGCGCTCGGATCACTGATGGTGCGCGAGCCCTCGCGCGGGCGGTCGCCCGGCTGGGTGCGCGCCGGCGCGCCGCCGTCTGCGGGCGCCGACACGGCGACGATGGCAGACATCGACGGCGATGTCGGCGGGCGAAAATGTCCTTGGGGACATGAGAGATGTGGATTGTGGTCGGGCGCCCTCTACCCCTACCCTGAGGGTCATGGACAAGCGCGTATCTTTCTTGGTGGGTCTGGGGACGCTCCTGGCGCTGGCGCCGGCGTGTGGATCGAACTGTCTCGACGACGGCCTCGCGTGGTCGCAGAGCCTCGAGCAGTGCAACAACGCGTCGGCGACCGACTCGAACAGCGACACCGACGCGACCACGTCGACGACGTCCACAAGCGACGCGACGGCGACGACGTCCGCGTCGGCGACGGCGACGATGAGCGGCACGGACTCGGCGACCGAGTCGACGGGGGCGCCGACCCAGTACTGCCTCGACGCCGACATGGACGGCCAGGGTGACCCGACGATGTGCGTCCCCTCGGGCGGCGACATCCCCCCGGGCTACGTGCCCAACGGCGACGACTGCGACGACAGCGATCCCTTTACCTTCACCGGCGCCGCTGAGATCGAGGATCCGCTCGCGTGCATGACCGACGCCGACGACGACGGCTGGGGCGAGCCCAACCCGAAGCCCGGCGTGGTCCCGGGCACCGACTGCGATGACAACAACCCCTACGCCTTCCCGGGGGCGGCCGAGATCGAGGATCCCGACGCCTGCATGGAGGACGAGGACGACGACGGCTGGGGTGACGTCGATCCGCCGCCCGGGGTGACGCCGGGGACCGACTGCGTCGACACCGACGCCAACACCTACCCGGGCGCCGCCGAGAACGACGACCCGCAGGCCTGCATGACCGACGCCGACGGCGACGGCCACGGCGACTCGATGCCGCCGCCCGGCTCGGTGCCGGGGACCGACTGCGATGACTCGGACCCGAACACCTTCCCGGGCGCCGCCCCCAACGACGACCCCGACGCCTGCATGAAGGACGCCGACGGCGACGATTGGGGCGACGACAACCCGCCGCCCGGGGTCGAGCCGGGGACCGACTGCGATGACTCGGAGGAGCACACCTTCCCGGGCGCCGCCGAGAACGAGGTGCCGCCGGGCGAGTGCATGCGCGACGTCGACGACGACGGCTGGGGCGACGACAACCCGCCGCCGAGCGTCACCCCGGGGAGCGACTGCAACGACACCGACGCGCTGGTCTTCGAGATGTGCGCCGACTGCACGCCGGACGAGAAGTTCTGCATGGGGGACGAGCTCCACCTCTGCAACATGAACGGCACCGGCTCGAAGCTCGAGGAGGTCTGCGAGTTCGGCTGCGACATGGACGGTCAGAAGTGCTGGGAGGAGCTGACGGTCGACGCCGGCGAGTCGATCTGCATCGACATGGGCGCGATGGCCCAGCTCCAGGCGGTGGCGATGGGCGGCGACGGCAACTACACCTGGGACTGGACGCCGCCGGACACCCTCGACAACCCGTCGATCGACAACCCGGTCGCGACCCCGGCGAACGCGACCACCTACACGGTCACGGTCACCGACGGCCTCAACGGGATGGCCAGCGACAAGGTCTCGGTCTTCATCAAGGACGCGTCGCTCGCCCTCAGCGACGTCGAGTGCAAGATCACCAACTTCGCGTGGGGCGGGGCGCCCTCCGTCAACTGGAACTGGAACCCGAACCTCACGGAGCTCTGCCAGCTCAACAACTCGACCCCGACCGCCCGCTTCTGCGGCTGGTCGCTCGACAACGCCAACCTCCAGGGCCACTTCCAGGTCAAGACGACCTCGGACGACGACTACGTCGGCTTCCTCTGGGGCATCCAGCCCTTCGATCAGATGACCGAGGAGCCGAAGCAGTTCTACTTCATGTCGTGGAAGCAGGCGAACCAGCTCGGCTTCTGCCCGGGCGCGCCGCAGTCCGGTCAGGCGGGGATCCTGGTCAAGCGGATCGACGTCAAGGATCCGATGAACGCGCCGCTCACCTGCGCCGACTTCCACGACCCCAACGACACCGCGAACTCGGTGGTGTTGGCGACCCCGGCGCAGTTCACCCAGGCGGGCTGGCTCGACAACGTCCCCTACACCTTCGACCTCACCCACACGCCGACGGACTTCACCCTCAAGGTCATCAACGACAACAACATGCAGACGGTCGCCGAGAAGACCTTCATGGACAACACCTATCCGAACGGACAGGTCGGGTTCTACGCGTACTCGCAGCAGAACGCCTGCTTCTCCAACTTCAAGACCAGCTGCCTCTAGCGGCTGGACGCCCCGCGGGGCGGACGACGGGCGGCGACCTCCGGGGCGCCGCCCGTCGGCGCGTCCGGGGCGCTGCGCGGGTCCCTGTCGGCGTACTAGCCGGCCTTGGCCGGGCCGCTCTTGACGCTCGCCCAGCGGACCACGCAGTTGCGGCCGTTCTTCTTGCAGTAGTAGAGCGACTGGTCGGCGCGCTCGATCAGCTCGGAGCGGCTCGCCGAGTCGCTCGGGTACTCGGCGATCCCCATCGAGATCGTGATCTTGAAGGGGCCCTTGTCCGAGGTCATCGTCTGGGCGCCGATCTCCTCGCGGAGCTTGTTGGCGAAGACCTCCGCGCCCTTGCCGTCGGTGTCGGGGAGGACCAGCACAAACTCCTCGCCGCCGTAGCGGGCGACGATGTCGACCTTGCGGGCGCGGCCGGCGAAGATCGCCGCGACCCGCTTGAGGACCGCGTCGCCGACCGGGTGGCCGTAGGTGTCGTTGATCTTCTTGAAGTGATCGATGTCGGTGAGGATCACCGCGAGCTTGCCGCCGCGGCGCTCGGCGAGCGCGTGGAGGCTGGCGAAGCGCTCCTGGAAGGCGCGGTGGTTGGTCAGGCCGGTGAGGCCGTCGGTGGTCGCCCGCTCCTCCATCGACGAGTACATCCGGGCGTTCTGGAGCGAGACCGCGACCTGGTAGGAGATCACCCGCAGCATCTCGCGGGCCTCGCGGGGGAAGGCGCCCTCGCGGGCTGAGGCGAGGGTGATCGCCCCGAGGATCTGCTCGCCGTGGACCAGCGGCAGCACCAGGAGGGAGCGCGCGCGGCTGAGGCGGGTGCGCGGCGTGAAGATCACCGCCTCGCCCTCGACCTTGTCGTCGCGGGCCGGCATCGGGTGGCGGTTCTTGACCGCGATCGCCACCAGCCCCATCCCGTCCTCGAAGACCAGGCCGCCCAGGCGCTCGGCGATGTCGGCCCAGGCGCGGCCGTTCTCGGGGTCGTCGGCGCCCGGGCTGTGGATCGCCAGCACCTTGTGGTGGTGGGCGTGGGGGTCGTAGGACGAGATCACCGCGAGGTCGAAGGCGCGGATCGCCTGGAGCGCGGCGAAGGTCTTGGCGTAGACGTCGTCGAGGGTGAGCGCGGCCCCGAGGAGCTCGCTCGCCCGGTAGAACTGCTCCTGCTCGTAGCGGCTCCGCTCGAGGTTGGCGAAGACCCGCTCGTGATCGACGAGGCGGCCGATCTGCTGGGCGGCGTCGGCGAGCGTCGCCTCGTCGGCCTCGTCGAAGGGGCGCTCGTCGTTGCGATCGGCGCAGAGGATCCCGCGGAGCTGATCGCCGTCGACGATCGGCAGCGCGCAGAGGTCGGTGATCGCCACCGGCGCGCGGTAGTAGGGCGGGAGGCGCTTGCCCTGGAGGCCCTTGAGGCGGAGCGGCCGGGGATCGCGGAGCATCCCGGAGAGGACGCCGGCGCTCTCGAGCTCGGGCTCCTCCACCAGCTCGTCGCTCGCGCTGGCGATCGCCTCGAGCGCGAGGCCCGAGGGCGCGTCGTCGCAGCGCCAGAGGATCGCGCAGGTGTGGAGGCCGAGCGCCTGCCGGAGGAGCGCGACCTGGTGGCGCTGGTGCTCCTGGATCGTCTCGACCGCGCCCTGGGCCATCATCAGCTCCTCCTCGTCGCGGCGGGGGCGGCTGGCGAGCGGCGCCTCGGAGGCGACCAGGCGGAAGTTGCGGGCCTCGCGGCGCATCCGGGCGATCTCGGCGTCGACCGTCCGGTGGTGCTCGCCGCGGAGGCGGCGGACCAGGCCGCCGAGGATCAGGAGGTTGCCGGCGGCGAAGAAGCCGATGAAGGTCAGGTGGTAGGCGACGACCGCGAGCGCCCGCCCCGGGGCGTGGGCGTAGCCGGTGATCACCTCGAGGGCGACGAAGGCCGCCAGCCACGTCAGGGCGATCCGCCGCTTGCGGTGGGTGATCGTCAGGAAGGCGACGAGCGCGTAGACCAGCGGATAGAGGAAGGAGCGCGGCCCGCCGGTCATCGAGACCAGGAGGTAGACCGCGGTGATCAGGAGGAGGCCGAGCTCGAGCTCGCGGGCCGAGCGGGCGCGGGCGCTCTCGCGGAGGGCCGGGAAGATCGCCCGGTGGAGCGCGCGGAGGAGGGTGCCGGCGTAGACCGCGAGGATCACTGCGAGGACGATCCCGGCGCGGCGCGGGCCGCCGGCGGCGAGGATCACCCAGACGCCGCCGATCACCAGGAGCCCCCAGTAGTGGGCGCCGCGGGTGCGGATCGCGTAGAGGGCGCGGGCGCCCGCGTGGCTGACGTTGCCGCTCATCGGCGGGTCACCTCGAAGACGACCTCGCCCGGTCGGATCAGGTTGAGGTCCTCGCGGGCGATCCGGGCGACCTCCGCGGGATCGCGGCGGAGGGCGCCGACCTCGGCGCGGATCACCTCGATCTCGCGGCGGAGGCGGGCGTTGCTCCGCTCCAGCGCCTCATGCTCCCGCTCGATCCGGTCGAGGTCCTCGGCGCCGGCGCTGCGGTAGACCTGCTGCGGGCAGGTCGCGACCGCGAAGGCCAGGAGGCCCGCGAGGAGGATCCGGTTCAGCCAGTGCATGGCGGCGCCCCCAAGCTACTGGCGAGGCCCGCCGGGACCAAGAAAGCGACGGATCGCCTGAGAGCGCCAGGGCGCCGCCAGATGCCGCGAATTCGCGTTATTTCGCCCTTCGAGGGCGGATGCGCGATCGTCGCAAATCGCCGCAGGCGCGCGTCGCCGCGCCATCGCGTGGTCGCGCCAGGTCGGCCCTCAGCTCTTGCTGAGGATGCCCATCTTCTTGATCCCGCAGGTCCGGGCGAGGTCCATCACCTGGACCAGGCGCTCGTGGCGGGTGTTCTTGTCGGCCTTGATGTTGATCGTCACGCCCTCCTCGCTCCCCTCCTGGGAGCGGCAGAGGCGGAGCTCGAGCTCGCGGTCGTCGACCACCACCCGGTCGATCTCGATCTGGCCGTCCTCCGAGATCTTGACGACGACCGCGTTCTGCTCGGTCGCCGGCTCCTGGGTCTTGGCCTTCGGGAGCTGGACCTTGAAGGCCGACTCGTTGCGGAAGGACGCCGTGAGGAGGAAGAAGATCAGGAGCTGGAAGGTGACGTCGATGAGCGGCGTGAGATCGACGACGGCCCCGCCCGCGCCGCCGCGGCGGACCCGGAGGCCGCGGGCGTCGCTGCGGAACTTCATCCGTCGGCCTCGACCTTGCCGGCGCTCCGCCGCCGATCCTCGAGGAGGTTGACGATCCCCATCGCGTCCTCCTCCATCTCGAGCACCAGCGAGTTGTTGCGGCCCTGGAGGTAGCGGTAGAGGAGGAGCATCGGGATCGCCACGGTGAGGCCGTAGGCGGTGGTGATCAGCGCCTGCCAGATCCCCTGGGCGAAGGAGTCGGGGCCGACCGTGCCGGCGGCGTAGGCCGAGACGAACTCGCGGAAGACCTGGATCATGCCGACGACGGTGCCGAGGAGCCCGAGGAGCGGGGTGATGGTGGCGATCGTCCCGACGATCTCGACGTTGCGGTCCATGTGGGCGACCTCGCGGGCGCCGACCTCCTCGACCGCCTCCTTGATGTCGCTCCGCTTCGCTTCGTGCTCGTAGGTACGGAGCGCGCCGGCCATCACCTGGGCGATGCTCGAGCCGTTCTCCTCGCAGAGGAGGAGCGCCTCGGAGGTCTTGCCCTTGGCGACCAGCGCCCGGATGCGCTCGACGAAGGCGCGGGGGAGGACCCGGGAGCGCTGGAGCGACCAGAGGCGCTCGAGAAAGACCCCGACGCCGACGATCGACGCCGCCAGGATCGCCCACATGAGGGGGCCGCCTTGCTGGAAAAGCTCGGTGATGTCCATGGTCGGCTCGCGGCGCGTAAGCATGCGCCGGCGCTCCCACCCCGTGCAAGGTCGCCCCCTGAATGTCGACGGAGCGCGGCGTGAGCGCATCAGCGAGGTCAGGGCTCGGCCAGCGCAGCCCAGGCGCCAGGCGCTCGGCGGGAGAGCTGGCGCGTCGCGGCCAAGCGAGCCCGGGGCCTCCTCCGCGGCCCTGGGCGCGATCGCAAAAAGATGCTTGACGGTCGCTTGGGTGGCTGATAGTAAGCCGTCCCTCGCCGCCGCCGCATGGCGTCGGTCGAGGACCCAGGGGGTATAGCTCAGCTGGGAGAGCGTCGCGCTGGCAGCGCGAAGGTCAAGGGTTCGATCCCCTTTACCTCCACAAACAAGGCGAGGGCAGGTCCAGGAGGACCTGCCCTCTCGCTTTTTCAGGCCCGCTACCGCGGAGTTTCTCAGCGAGATCGGCCCGCGACTTTCGGCGGCGACGGTCGCCCGGCCGCCGGCTTGCGGACCCCCCGCGATCACCCGCGCGCACCCGCGTCGATCGGTGCACGCGCCTCGAAAGGGATCGATCGGTCAGGTGATCGATCGAGTGCGTAGCGACCTTCACACTCGTCATGGGTGGGGCGTCTGCGGGTCCGCGCGCCGGGCTCGTCCTTGGCTCTTGTCGGCGTCGCCAGACCTCCGCTACTCACCGGAGACCATGGCGAAGCGGGCGGCAATTCTTGGGTCTGGGCACTACCTGCCCAGCCGCGTGGTCACCAACGATGACCTCGCGGCGATGTTCGAAACCAGCGACGAGTGGATCGTCCAGCGCACCGGGATCAAGGAGCGGCGCTTCATCGAGCACGACGGGATCGGCGCCAGCGACCTCGCGCTGCCGGCGGCGAAGATGGCGCTCGAGCAGGCCGGCCGCGAGGTCCGCGACGTCGACGCGATCATCTTTGCGACCCTCTCGCCGGACGTCTACTTCCCGGGCGCGGGCTGCTACCTCGGCCACAAGCTCGGCCTCGGCGGGGTGCCGGCGCTCGACGTCCGCAACCAGTGCTCGGGCTTCCTCTACTCGCTCTCGGTCGCCGACGCCTGGATCCGGGCGGGGGTCTACCGCAACGTCCTGATCGCCGGCGCCGAGGTCCACTCGACCGGGATCGAGCTCACCGATCGCGGCCGCGACGTCGCGGTCCTCTTCGGCGACGGGGCCGGCTGCGTCCTCGTCGGCGAGGCGAGCGGCGAGAGCGAGGGGATCAAGGTGGTCGAGCTCCACGCCGACGGGGTCGGCGCCGAGGAGCTCTGGGTCGAGGCGCCGGCGAGCCGCCGAATCCCCCGCCTCACCGAGGCGATGCTCGACGAGGGCCGCCACTACCCGCAGATGAACGGCCGCCAGGTCTTCCGCTGGGCGACCGAGAAGATGCCCGAGGTCGCCAAGAGCGTCCTCGGCAAGGCCGGCCTCGGGATCGAGGACGTCGATCTCTTCATCCCTCACCAGGCGAACATGCGGATCAACCAGATGGTCGCCGCCCGCCTCGGGATCGCCGAGGACAAGGTCGTCCACAACATCCAGCGCTACGGCAACACGACCGCGGCGACGATCCCGATCGGGATCTCGGAGTCGTGGCGCGAGGGCAAGCTCGGGGCCGGGAGCCGGGTGCTCTTCTCGGCCTTCGGCGCCGGCTTCACCTGGGCCGGCGCGGTCGTCGAGTTCTAGCTAGAGCGACCAGCCCTCGTCGCTGAGCGGACGGGCCGCCCGCTCGATCCGCGCGGCCAGGGCCTCGGAGCTCCGGAGCTCCGGGTGCTCCGGCGGGAGGTGGCGGCGGCGGGCCGCGAGGGCCGCGTCGACGTGCTCCTTCGCCCCCGCGAGGTCGCCGCGTTCGAGGAGGAGCGCGGCGATGTTCTGGTGAGAGCTCGCGCTCTCGAGGTGGTCCTCGCCGAAGAAGGCGACCCGGATCGCCAGCGCCTCGCGGTGGGCCGCGAGCGCGCCGTCGGGGTCGCCGAGGGCGGCGCGCGCGAGGCCGAGGTCGTTGAGGGCGATCGCCGTGTAGGGGTGGGCGTCGCCGAGGACCCGCCGGCGGATCGCCAGCACGTGCTCGAAGCGATCGCGCGCGCCGGCGGCGTCGCCCTGGGCGAGGAGCACCATGCCGAGGTTGAGATCGCTGGTCGCGGTCTCGGCGTGATCGTCTCCGTAGGCGGCGACCCGGATCCGCCGGGCCTCGGTGTGGAGGCGGAGCGCCTCGTCGAGGTCGCCGAGGCGAAACGCGAGGTTGCCGAGGTTGTTGTAGGTGCGGGCGGTGAGCGGGTCGTCGCCGAGGGCCTCCATCCGCAGCGAGAGCGCGTAGCGGTAGCTCTCCTCGGCGACCTCGAGGCGGCCGCTCGCCGCGTAGGCGGCCGCGAGGTGGTGGTGCGACGTGGCGCTGTCGGGGTGGCGGCCGAGGAGACGTTGGCGGAGCGTGACGGCCTGGCGCAGCCAGGCGATCGCGGCCGCGAAGTCGCCGCGGGCGGCCGCGACCACGCCCAGGGCCTCGAGGACCTCGCCCTCGCTGCGCCGCGTCCGATCGGGGAAACCGAGCTGCTCGACGTCGAGGGCCTCGGTGAGCGCCTGCTCGGCGCTGGCGAAGTCGCCGACCCGGCGAAAGGCCGCCGCGGCCGCGAGGAGGGCGTGCACCGCCGCGTTGTTGCCCCAATGGTGGAAGTGCTCGCGGACCAGGTTCGCCGCGACGAGGGCCTCGGCGTCCTCGGCGAGCGCGAGGTGGAGGCGGATCCGCGCCGCGAGCGGCCGCGCGTCGAGCTCATCCTCGTCGGCGAGCTCGCGGCGGGCGCGGTCGAAGTCGCGGCTGCGGAGCGCGGCCTCGGCGAGGAGCCAGCGGCGCTCGGCGTCGGCCGGGCCGCTCACCCGGAGGCCGGCGAGGGCTGCGTCGGCGGTGGCGAGCGCGTCCTCGTCGGCGCCGAGGCGCGAGGCGATCGCCGCCCGCTCGATCGAGACCCAGGCGTCGAGCGGGATGTCGAGGGTGGCGGTTTCGGCGAAGCCGCAGCGATCGAGGGCCTCCTCGAGATCGTCGACCGTCCCCTCCAGGTGGTCGATCATCGCGGCGTCGGGCGCCTCGAGGTGGGTGGCGAGGGCGTCCAGGAGCGGGAGCGCGGCCTCCTCACAGGCAAGATTGGCGGCGACGTCGGGGCGGTCGTCGCGGAGCCGGCGGGGTCGTCGGCCGATCCCGCGGGCGCGTCGGCAGGTCTCGATCCGTTGCCCGAGCCAGCGCGCGACCAGGCGATCGACGTGCTCGACGACGTGCTCCGCGACCACCTCGAGGTGGCGGATCTGGATCGCCCGCGCCCGCTGATCGACCCGCGTCCGCCGCTCGGGCCCCCAGACCGCCGCGAGCTCGGCGTCGCTGGCCCGGGAGGCCGCGCGCGTGGGGAGCCGCGCGTCGGTCGGGCGCGAATGCGCGCATCCCGCGAGGGCGAGCGCGAGGAGGAGCGGCAAGCGAGCCATCGGCCGCGCCCAGTGTATCGCCCACCGGCGCCCTTGCAGGCCGCGCGCGCCCGGTGATACGACCGATCGACCCGAAAGGGGCCCCCACAGGCAGGTAGGCAGCGATGAGGAGCGCACAGGACGAGCTGGTCTGGATCACCGCCGACGGCAAGATCGAGCCGATCGGCGACCTCGCGGCGTCCCGCCTCCGCGGCCGTCAGGGCGGCTTCCGCCTCCTGCCGACGCCGCAGCACGTGGTCTTCATGCGCTACACCGGCGACGACGGCCGCCGCGACGCCGAGGACGGCGCCATCGTCCGGATCGCCGGCGAGATCAGCGGCCCCGGCACCCTCTGCGACGTCCTCGCGCTCCTCGGCCAGACCGGCTGGCGCGGCGAGCTCAACGTCCAGCTCGGCGAGGAGAGCCGCTCGGTCTTCGTCGACTCCGGCAACGTCGTCGGCGCCCGCACCAACGTCGAGGAGGAGCACTTCGGCCGGATCCTCTTCCGCTTCGGGGTGATCGACGAGGAGGCCTACGAGCAGGTGATGGAGCGGGTGCGCCAGGGCGAGCTCTTCGGCGGCGCCGCGGTCGAGCTCGGGCTCCTCACCCGCGAGCAGGTCTACACCTACCTCGGCAAGCAGGTCGAGGAGATCGTCTTCGCGATCATGGGGATCGCCGACGGGATGTACTGCTTCCTCGACGGCTTCGACGACGCCGACCTCGTCTTCCGCCACAACGGGAGCATCAACGGCCTCCTCATGGACGGGGTCACCCGGATGGACGAGATGCGCTACTTCTCGCAGCGGATCCCGTCGAGCGAGTACATCCCCGAGCGCCAGGCCGGGCGCGAGCCGACCGACGCCGCGCTGCGGCCGGTCTGGGAGGCGATCGACGGGCAGTCGACGGTCCTCGAGATCGCCCGCGCGCTCAACCTCGGCGACTTCGACACGACCAAGCAGCTCTTCCAGCTCCTCCAGGCCAAGGTGATCGCGATGCGGCCGCCGGCGACCAAGGGCGGGCCGGTCGAGATCGTCGAGGCGGCCAACGCCGCCCTCAAGCAGATCCACCAGGAGGCCGACTCCGCCGGCCGCGGCACCGTCCTGCGGACCACCCTCGCGTCGTTCTCCGACGGGGTCTACGAGATGCTCTTCCACGGCGCCGGGCCCTTCGACAACGGCGCCTTCAAGGCCGAGGCGGTGGTCGCCAACGCGGCCGCGGTCGCGGCCGGCGGCAGCGTCGAGCGCTTCCTCAAGGAGATCCTCTACGACTACGTCTCCTTCGCGCTCTTCACCGCGAGCTCGATGCTCCGGCGCGATCGCGGCAAGGGGCTCGGCAAGCTGATCGAGCCGCTGATGAGCCGCCTGCGGCCGATCGGCTGAGCGCGGGCGCGCAGCAAAGCTTGCGCATCAGCCCGGGGCCGGGCCGCCTACGCTGGCGTCGATGGATGGGCGGACGATAGAGTCGCAGGTGCGCGATCGGACAGGTTTGGACGGCGACGCGGCGGCGGCGACGGTGCGGGCGGCGCTGGCGGTGATCGCCGGGGCGCTCTACCGCGAGGAGACGGAGGCGCTGGCAGAGCTCCTGCCGACGGCGGAGGCGGCCGCGCTCCGCGGCGCGGCGGTCGACGAGGCGCCTGCTTGCGAGCGCGCGGCCCTCGACCAGGCGCTCGCGGCTCGCCTCGAGATCAGCGTTGGTTCCGCGAGCGAGCGCCTGGCGATCGTCGGCGAGGCGCTCGCCTGGGCGGTCGCGCCAGCGCAGCGGGAGGGGCTCGTGCGCCGCCTGCCGCCGGTGATCGGCGCGCTGCTGACGATCGGCCCGACGCCGACGCCCTCCGAGCCGCTCCACCGCGGCGTTCGAGCGGGGGAGGGGCACACCCTGGGGAGCGGCCGCCCGGGCTCCGAGACGCCGGTCAGCGGCGGGATCGTCGGCGCCCACCCGGGGTCGATCGCGGCGGATGACGATCCCCACCGGCAGCGCCTGGCGGCGAGCGAGGGCCCGCCCTCGGCCGACCAGAGCCTCGCCGGCGGTGCGCCCGGGAGCACCCACCCGGTCGGCGGTAGCGACGAGTAGGGTAGCGAGCTCGCTAGGGCCGGAGCTTCTCCTCGCGGCGCCGCTGCGAGGTCGAGATCAGCGCGAGATCCGAGAGCTGCTCGGCCAGGCACTCGACGACGTCGTCGAAGGTGAGGAGGCCGACCAGCTCGTCGCCGGCGCCGATCACCGGGAGCCGCCGGATCCCGTGGACGCGCATCAGCCGGAGCGCCTCGCTCATGTCAGTCTCCTCGGTGATCGTCACCAGGGTGCGGCTGACGAGATCGCCGACGAGGAGGCGGGCGATGTCCTCGGGATCTTGGGCGAGCGCCGAGACCACGAGGTCGCGATCGGTGAGGATGCCGATCGGTCGCCGGGGCGCCTCGTCGACTTCGACCACCACGAGGTCGCCGACGTGATGTTCGCGCATCATCCGGGCGGCAGCGCCGACGCTCGCGCCCTGCTCGACGTAGACGACCTCACGGTTGCAGATTTCGCCGACACGCATCGACTCGAGGATACCAGCCCCGATTGCGTTGTGAGCCCGCCCGCCGGGGCAAAGCTTGCGGTACGACGCGGCCCCGCGCGGCGCTAGCTTGGGGTCGAGGAAGGGCGATGAAGTACCGAGACTATGCGAGCCACGCGGACGAGTTCGTCCGCGAGATCTCGACGGAGCTCGACCTCGGCGGCGCCCCTGAGCCGGCCCATCGCGCGCTCAAGTCGGCCCTGGTCGCGCTCCGCAAGGCCCTCCCGGTCGAGGCCTCGAGCGCGCTCCTCGGCCACCTGCCGATGCTGATCAAGGCGGTCTACGTCGACGGCTGGGACCTCAAGGGGGCGGCCTGGGGCGACGAGAGCGCGGCCGCCCGTCTCCTCGAGCGGACGGGGAGGGCCGGCGATGAGTCGCGGCGACGCCTGCGTGCGCTGGTCCGGGTGATCCGCCGGCGCGCCTCCGACGACGAGCTCGTGGGCCTCGTGAGCGCGCTCCCGCGGCCGCTGGCGATCTTCTGGACGGCCAGCGGCTGAGGCTGCCGCCAGGATTGCCGATCGCGCGCCCACGCGCGACACTCCTCGCGTGGTCCGCAAGCTCGGGCTCCTCTCGTCGCTCTACCTCGCGCAGGGGCTCCCCTACGGGTTCTTCACCCAGGCGCTGCCGGCGATGCTGCGGCAGCAGGGGGTCTCGCTCGAGGGGATCGGCCTGACCTCGCTCCTCGCGCTCCCGTGGGGGCTCAAGTTCCTCTGGGCGCCGGCCGTCGATCGCCTCGGGTGGCCGCGGATCGGTCGCCGCCGGAGCTGGATCCTGCCGCTCCAGGGGGCGGCGATCCTCGCCCTCGCGCTCCTCTCCGGCGTCGACCCCGAGGGCGGGCTCGGGATCGTCCTCGCCGGCGTCTTCGTCATCAACTTGATCGCGGCGACCCAGGACATCGCCACCGACGGGCTCGCGGTGACGATCCTGAGCCACGGCGAGCGCGGCCTCGGCAACGGGATCCAGGTCGCCGGCTATCGCCTGGGGATGATCCTCGGCGGCGGCGCCCTCCTCATCGTCTACGATCGCCTCGGCTGGTCGCGGATCTTCCTGGCGATGGCCGCGATCCTCCTCCTGACGACCCTGCCGATCGCCCGCTACCGCGAGCCGCCGCCGGCGGACGACGAGGCGCCGCCGACCTCGCTCGGCCGCGAGATCATCGGCGAGTTCTTCGGCCGCCCGGGGATGCTCCGCTGGCTCGGGGTGCTGGTCGCCTTCAAGGCCGGCGAGCACCTGGCGACCGGGATGCTCCGGCCCTTCCTCATCGATCGCGGCCTCGACCTCGAGGCGATCGGCTGGCTCACCGGGACCGCGGGCTTCGTCGCCGGCCTGGTCGGGGCGATCGCCGGCGGCGCGCTGGTCGGCCCCCTCGGGCGCTATCGCGCGCTGGTGATCTTCGGCCTGATGCAGGCGGCGGCGGTCGCCGCCTACGCCCTGGTCGCCACCGGGCCCCTCAGCATCGAGCTCCTCTACGGTGTCTGCGTCGCCGAGCACTTCGTCGGCGGGATGGTGACAGTGACCCTCTTCACCCTGATGATGGACGCCTGCCGGCCGGGCATGGCGGGGACCGAGTACACGATCCAGGCGAGCGTCTACGTTCTCGCCAGCGGGGTGGTGAGCGCCCTCAGCGGCTATGTCGCGGCCGGGCTCGGCTACGTCTGGCACTTCGGCCTCGCCGGGATCGCCTGCCTCCTGATGATGGCGCCCCTGGTCCTCCACATGGCGGCCGAGCGCGACGGTCGCTCTGCCGTGATGCCCTGGGCGCCGGCGCGGCGGGGAGGTGGCGGCGATGCTTGAGCCGACGCGGCGGATCGCGGTCGCGGTCGCGGGCGCCTGCGCGCTCGCCTGCACCTCGTCGGCGCCGAGGCCGGCGGGGCGCGAGGCGAGCGTCGACGAGGCGCGCGTCGACGAGGCCTCGGAGATCGAGCGGCCGGGGCCGCGCGAGCTCCTGGTCGAGCGGGCGAGCCCGGACGGCTCCTTCACCGCCGAGTGGTGGGGCCACGCGCCGGTCTACGAGCCCCACGAGTCGCCCTATCCGATCGAGTACGGGATCGAGGGGCTCTGGTTCCGCTTCGCCGACCCGCCGGAGCGCCTCCGCTTCCGCCCGCGCGGGACGCTGCACTTCAGCGACTGGCAGACCGACGTGATCGCCCCCGACGGCCGCCGGCTGGTGCTCCTCCAGGATCGCTTCGGACCCTACCACGTGGTCGCGGCCGAGCGCCTCCGTGACTACCTCCGCGGCGAGGCCGAGCCCGATCAGGTGATCGGCTGGGAGACCCGGAGCCCGGGCGCCTTCGTCCCGGTCCACGGCCCGATCCGCTGGATCGACGCGGCGACGATCGAGGTCCTCTACGACTCCGAGACCCCCGAGCGCCGGCGCTACGCGCTGGTCGACGCCTCCGGGGGGTGAGCGCGAATTGTCGAGAGAGACATGTCCGAATGGACATGTCGCTCCCGAGACGCCCGCGCGGGCTGCTAGTCGCGGCGACGACGCCCGAGGGCCATGAGGACCAGGAGCCCGAGGCCGAGGGGGAGCGGCCGGGTGTCGACGGCGCAGGCGCACCCCTCCTCCTCGGTCATCATCCCGCCGGTCGCGGAGTCGGTGGCGGTCGCCGTGACCCCGCCGGTGGCGACGCCGGAGTCGGTGCCCCCGGTGCCAGCGCCGGAGTCGGTGCCCCCGGTGCCCCCGGTGCCGGCGCCGGTGTCCGGGCCGCTCTGACCGAGGTAGATGGTGACCTGATCCTCGGCGGTGTTGAGGTCGTGGTCGACCGCCGAGATCTTGATCAGGTAGACGCCGTCCGGGAGGCTCGAGAGGGTCCACGCCTTCTCGAATTTGTAGGCCGGGTTGTCGGCGAGGAGGTTGCCGTCCTGGTAGACCATGATCTTCCAGCCGGCGCCCTCGAAGTTGTCGGTGATGTCGGCCTTGACGATGATCGTCTCGCCGCTCGCCAGCTCGGCGCCGTCGGCCGGCTCGGTGATGTTGACGATCGGCGCCTCCTCGTCCGGCGAGTTCGGGCCGAAGAAGGCGGTGAGCTCGGCGTGGTCGTCCTGCGACATCTCGTCGGGGCAGAAGACCTTGTGGACGTAGGTGCAGCCGATCGGCCCGGTCGCGTCGTTGAACTTCGTGCAGCCGTTGGCCCAGACCTTGTCGCCCGAGGTCGCGTAGGGGTACATGATGTTGGCGCTGCCGTCGATGTGATCGAGGCCCATCGCGTGGGCCGCCTCCTGGAGGGCGGTGTAGGCGATCGTCGTCGCCTGGCTGGCGGCCCCGGTGAAGGCGAGGGTGGTGTCGCGCCACCACTGGTCGCCGCAGTCGCTCGAGCAGGAGACGCCGAGGGTCCCCGCGCCCATGCCGATGTCCTGCGGCTTGCCGCCCATCATCACCATCGAGTAGGGGAGCTCCTTGGGCGGACGCTTCTCCCAGGCGACCCGGACGCCGTAGGGGGCGAGCTTGGTCTCGAAGACCTGGATCGCCGCCAGCGCCTTGGCCTCGGTGCCGACGTAGGCCGGGTACTGGACGGTCCCCATGATGCAGTTCGACTGGTTCTCGGAGGCGTTGGTCCCGTGCTTGAGCTCGCCGCCGAGGAAGTTGAGGTAGATCGTCGTCCGGTGCGGCGGGTCCTCCCAGCCGGCCTCGAGGGCCGGGAAGCCGGGGGGCGGCTCGGCGGCGAAGCGCTCGGCCGGGGCGATCATGTCGCCCGCGCGGACCCACCCGAGCTCGTCGATCGCCGCGTCGAAGGCCTCACGGCGGGCCTCGATCGTCGCCTCGTCGAGGGGCGGGGCGATCGTCCGCGGCTGGCCGAAGAGGGTGTCGCTCGGCTCCGCCGCGATGGTCGTGGCGGCGCCAATAAGGGCAAGGACGAGAGGGACCATGGGATCAAGCCTGGCACGGATCGAGGGCGCCCGTCGAGGGCCGCGGCGCTCGGCCCCGCGACCGCAGACGGTGCGCTGGGCGGGCCCCGCGGCGCCTCCAGGGTCTCCCCGCCGGCGCCCGCGGAGCACCGCTGGCAGAGGTCGTCACGGGTCCTCGGCGACGCTCGCTAGCCGCGGACGTTGACCTGGAGCTCGCCGACGTAGGTGAAGGTGCCGTGGTCCAGCGGCGAGGTCAGGAGCTCGATGTTGAAGGTGCCGGCGCCCAGATCGTCGCAGCGGACCTGGACCTCGGCCTCGCCGCGGACCTGGCAGCGGCGCTCGCGGCCGCCGCCGAGCGGGACGGCGAGGGCCATCATGTGGCGCCCGCCGTGGTTGCCGATCCGGAGGACGACGTCGCTATCGACGGTGATCTGCGAGCGGCGGGGGTCGATGAGCGACCAGCCCTCGGCGAAGAAGGCGGGGCGGAGCATCGGCTGGCGGGTGAACTCGCCGCGGCTCAGCGGCTCGGCCCGGAGCTGCCAGGCGGGGTCCTCGGGGAGGTGGCTGAGGCCCATCAGCGCCGGCGGCGTGAAGAGGTAGTCGGTGCGGTACTCGGCCTTGAAGACGTCTCCCTCGCGGTGACCGGCGTCCCAGGTCGCGTCGAGGAGGTGCCAGGCGCCGTCGATCTTGGCGGCGTTCCAGGCGTGGCCGCCGCCCGAGATCTCGCCGCCGATGCCCCGCGAGTCGCCGGTGACGACGACGATCTCGTCGCCCGTGACGTCGCCGATCGCCTTGATCAGGTTGGAGTAGCCGGCGCAGACGCCTAGCCCGGTGCGGAGGACGGTCTCGGCCCGCTGATCGGGGTAGAGCCCGGCGTTGAGGGCCGCGTAGTCGTAGGCGACGTGGGTCGCGGCGAAGTCGTGGATCGCCTTCACCCGCGCCCGCGGGTCGCCCTCGGCGGACGCCAGGTAGGCGCCGACCTCGGCGACGCTCGCCTTCGCGCTCGCCGGCATCGCCACCACCGCCGGGTGGACCTCGGCCGGCGAGGGCCAGAGGGGCGGCGGGGCGTCGTCCTTGGCGTCCTTGGCGTCGGCGCTGGTCGCGCCCGCGTCCGCGTCCGGCGGCGGGACCGGCGGCGGCGTGCTCCCGAGGGGGTCGGACCAGGGGTCATCCTCGGCGTTCGGCGGCGGCGTCGGGGTCTCGCTCGGCCGCGCGCCCGCCTCGATCATCCCGTCGTACTCGTTGTCGTGGGCGGCCTCGTAGAGCCACTGGAGGCCGTCGGCGGCCGCGAAGATCCAGCCGCGCGCGCGCTCGGCCAGGGGGTGCCGGGCCTGGTCGAGGGGCCAGTCGCCGCGGGCCGAGAGGGCGGTGAAGATCGTCTCGGGCCGCGACGCCAGGAGGGCGCCGAGGAAGATGAGGTTGAGCGCGAGGGTCCGGAGGATCAGGCGGTCCCAGGTGGTCAGCGTGCGCGGGTGCCAGCGCTTCGCCTTGCGCCGGCGACGGAGCTCGCTGATCAGATCCCAGAGCGCCGGCAGGATCGGGAAGAGGAGGAGGCCGGCGAGGCAGACCAGCCAGACCGGGCCGTTGCGGTAGGCGGCGAGCGACGACGCCACCCAGACGCCGATCGTCGGCACGACGATCACCAGCGAGGTCCAGAGGAGCCGGAAGACGACGTAGATGATCTTGCCGATCGGGCTCAGCTCGGGACCTCGGGTCATCGGTCGGTCGAGGCTAGCACGCGCGTCGGCGGCGGGCGCCAATCGCCGCGCCCGCGAGCGTCGGCTACGTCGACGTCGGCCCAGGGCCGGGCTCGGCGGCCGCGAGCGCCCGCCGCCGGGCGAGCTCCGCCCCCTTCGGGCCGTGGCGCAGGACCACCCCCTCGCCGCCCTCGATGACCGACTCGAAGACGTGGAGGAAGTCGACCTCGGGATCGAGGCCGCGCAGGCGGAGGAAGGCGAGGGCCGCCGGCGAGAGGTCGAGCTTCGACGCCAGGCCGAGGTGCTCGCGCTCCAGGCGGAGGTGGACGCTGGCGCCGTCGAAGCTCCGGCCCGCGAGCGCGAAGGGGGCGACGCGCTGCTCGACCAGCGACCAGGTCGGCGGCGGCGCGTCCGCGCGCGCGTCGTCCCGGACCGCGACCTCGTAGGCGAGGCAGCGCCGGCCCGAGAGCGGCGCCAGGAGCCCGTCGTCCGCGCCCTCGATCGGGCCGACGAGCTCCTCGGGGGGATCCTCTGCTGGCGGAAGGGACATGCTCCAACGGACAGGTAGTGATGAGGGCGCCTCCACGCCCGCGCGCTGCGAGCGGAGCGCGCCGACGACCCCGAGGGCCGCCCCCAGGGGGCCCATCCAGGCGATCGCGTCGAAGGCGAAGCCGGCGAAGGCGAGGACGGTGGCGATGACGAAGCCGCCGAAGGCGTAGAGCGCGAGGTTGAGGGCGAAGCTCCGCCGCGGGTGCTGGTCGCGCTCGCTCAGCACCAGCGCCGTCGAGGCGTCGCCGAGGTCGATCCACGCGCGGTCGCCACAGTGGCTGCAGGCGGCGCTGACGGTCGGCGGACGCCCGGGCTCGGCGCGGTGCGGGTCGGCGGCCTCGGGCCACGCGAGCTGGCCGCAGGTGGCGCAGATCCACGAGGCCGGCGGGCGCTCGCCGCTCTCCGGGCCGCCCTGGTCCATCTTGCGCGCGACCCGACGGACCGCCCGCCGCAGCGCCGAGCGCGAGGCGCGATTGAGGCGGGGGGAGGGGCCGGCCTTCACCGAGACGCCGCCGCTACCGCTCACCGCTCGCCCCCATCGCCTCCGACCGTATCACGGCGGCGCGGCCGAACGAGGGCCGATCCCGGGCGTCGTCGACGGGCGCGGGCGGCCGCAGGCGGGCGCGGGCGCCCGTCCTCCGCCTCACTCGACCGCGAAGGGGCCGAGGCTCGCCGGTCCCCGGGACCAGGTGTCGCCGCTGCGGGTGTAGGTGCGGACCTCGACCTCGTGGCGATCGCCCTCGCGGAGGATCAGCACCTCGTTGTAGCCGTGCTGCTCGGCGACCTCGCGGCTGCCGAGCGAGGGGGCGGCGGCGATCCGCAGGGTGTGATCGCTGGCGGCGTGCCCCGGCCAGCGCTCCTCGCCGAGCCACTGCGCGTGCTGGTGGCCGTGGAGGACCAGCGCGAAGCGGCGATCGAAGAGCGCGTCCTTGACCGCGCCGGCGTTGATCAGGCCGGCGTAGGGGGCGACGTCGGTGATCGTCGGCAGCGGCGAGACCGGGTGGTGGAGGACGGCGATCCGGATCGGCGCCTCGAGCTCCCAGCGGCGGGCGCGGAGGCGGTGGAGATCCGCGCTGTGGACCAGCCCGGGGTCGAGTCGGCCGAGGCGGCGGAGCTCGGGCGCGAGCGCCTCGCCGGCCTCGCCCTTGGCCCGCGCCTCGGCGGCGAGCCGGTCGACCAGGCCGACGAGGAGCTCGTCGATCTCGCCGCCGTACTCGGCCGAGCCCAGGAGGACGACCGCGAGGCCGGCGCTCGCGTAGGTGACGACCTCGAGGGCGCGCGAGTGCGGCGGCTCCTCGAGGCGCGGGCGCGGATAGGCGGCGAAGGCCTCGGCGAAGCGGCGGTGGCGCTCGCGGGCGCCCGCGGCCCCCCGGGTCTTCATCCAGTCGACGTCGTGGTTGCCGCCGACCAGGAGGATCGGCGGCGCCCCCGGATCGACGTCGGGGTGGGCGTCGAGGCGCTCGCGGAGCGCCGCGAGGAAGGCGAGCGCGGCCTCGTTCTCCTCGGCGCGGCCGGTCTCGGTGAGGTCGCCGGAGACGATCACCAGGTGGGGCCCGCTCCCCTGGGCGCGGCGCTGGCCGACGTGCTCGAGGTAGCTCTCGCGGAGCTCCCCCTGGCCTGACCCTTGGGCCAGCTTGTCGGCGGCCGGGCCGACCCCGGCCTGGTTGACCCGGAGGGCGCTCTTGGGGCCGACGTGGACGTCGGAGATGTGGTGGATCCGCAGCGGCGGCGGCAGGTGCTCGGCGAGGATCGGATCGCCGAGGCGGGGGGCGGCGTCGGCCGGGCGATCGACGAGGCCGGCGGCGACCAGGAGCCCCAGCGCGTCCCCGGCGTCCCTCGCCGCCCGCTCGGGCTCGCCGCGGGCGACCGCCTTGAGGGCCGCCTGCTGGTCGTCGTCGAGGCCCTCGTAGAGGACCATGGCGACGTAGTCGGCGGGCGTGCGGGCGCCCTCGATCGCCCGCTGGAGGAGCCCCGCGAGCGCGTCGTCGCCGAGCTCCGCGCCCGCGGCGATCGCGTCGAGCTCGCCTCCGCGATCGGCGACGTGGAGGAGGTGGCGGGCGACGAAGGGGTTGCGGAGCCAGCGGGGATCGCGGAGCGCGAGGCGATCGAGGAGGGCGAGGGCCGCCGGATCGTCGGCCGCGAGGCGCCGCGCCTGGGCGAGCGCGAGGGGGCCGAGGTGGGGCTGGAGATCCTTGTCGGAGACCTCCTGGCGCGCCACGCCGCGCCCGCGGAGGGCGGCCCACTCGGCCGGGGTCATGGCGATGAGGAGCCCGAGCCCGCGCTCGCGGAGCTTGCCGCACCAGGCGAAGAAGCCGGCGATCGACGTCGGGTCGGCGCGCCGCGGGTGACCCGGCCCGACCTCGCCGGCCGCGAAGATGAACTTGCCTGGCTCATCGACCAGGAGGTAGCGGGCGGCGCCGGGCTTGACCCGCGAGAGGCGTTCGACGCCGCGGAGCTCGACGAAGCGGGCGTCGCCGCCGAGGGCCGCCTCGACCGCCCGCAGCCCCCAGGTCTTGCCCGAGCGGCGGGGGCCGACGAGCGGCCAGAAGAGCCCGTGGGGCGCGCTCTCGGCGACCAGGGCGGCGAGGTCGTCCCAGGCCCGGACGTCGAGCTCGGGGCGGTAGGAGATCTGCGGGTTAAAGAGTCGGGCCATCGGCGATCTCGAGCTCGTCGAGGTTGCGGTGGAGCCAGTCGAGGAAGGGGCGATCGATCTTCCAGCCGCGGACCGCGTCGATCAGGTCGGCGTCGCTGAGGATCGCCCGGGCGCGCCGCGGCAGCTCCTTGTAGGGGCTGAGGGTGAGGCGGCCGACCTCGCGGGCCCGCTCGAGCTCGGCGAGCACCAGCTCCTGGGCGGCGCCGCGGAGGTCGGACCAGCGCGAGCGGAAGACGGCGACCCGCTCGCGGAGGAGGCGGCGCTCGTAGAGGTCGTGGAGCGCCTCCTTCTTGACCAGCGCCGCCCGTCGGCCGCTCCGCACCTCCTCGACCACCGCGTAGCCCATCGTCTGGAGGTAGAAGGGCCAGCCGCCGCAGAGGTCGTAGATCCAGGTCGCGGTCCGGTTCGGATCGATCGGCACGTCGTCGGGGGCGGTGACCACGAGGAAGCGGATCGCGTCCTCCTCGCGGAGCGGGCCGAGCTCGATCACCGTGTAGTCGTTGCCGAAGGAGGAGCCGGGCGCCCGGTTGGCGATCTTGATCACGTCGATCCAGTCGCTGTGGGAGCCGGCGAGGACGAGGCCGGCGAGGCCCTCCTGGCCGAGGGCGCGGAGCCAGGCGAAGAGCGCGTCGGAGCCCTCGGCGAGGAGGGCGATCTCGTCGAGGAGGATCGCCGGCGCCGGCTCGCGGCCGCGGCGGGCGGCGAGCTCGCGCCAGAGGACGTCGGCGGCCCGCGGGGTGTCGGCGAGCTCGGGGACGATGAGGCGGGCGAGGTCGTCGGGCGAGGTCGGCGGGCGCTGCCCCTGGAGGGTGCGGCGGAGGACCGGGCGGTGGCCGCCCTCGTGGGCCTCGAGGGCCATCAGGATCGAGGTCTTGCCGGCGCGGCGGGGCCCCTTGAGGAGCGCCGGCGAGGGCTGGGCGACCAGGGTGCCGAGCTCGCGCAAGATGTCCGAGCGGCCAGGTAGGTTCGGATCGTCGAGGGGGCGGCCGGGGAGGAAGCGGTTGGGCGCGAGCGCGGGCGCCTCGCCGCGGGGCTCGAGGGCGGCCTTCGAGAGGAGCGCGCGCTTGGCCGGGGTCGGGGCGAGCGACGTGCCCACGGGCGCCTGCGCCTGGGGCTCACCGTGGCTGAGGAGGCGATCGACGAGCGAGACCCGGCGACGGGCGGCCCCGGGCTTCGCGGCGATCTCCGGGGCCTCGGCGGGGGCGCTCGGCGGGCCCTGCAGGGCGGCCTGCGCGGGTGGGCCGCGGCTCGGCGCGGGGGCAGGTCGCGTGGGCGCGGGCGCGTTCGCGGGCGGGCTCGCGGGCGCGGGCGCGGCCTCGGCGTCGGCGCTCGCGGCCGCCTCGTCGACGAGGGCGTCGAGGTCGAGGCCGCGCTCGCCGGCCTCCGCCTCCTCCTCGATCTCGAGCTCGGCCGCGGCCTCATCCTGCTCGGCGGCCACCTCCTCGGCGAGGAGCGCGGGCGCCTCGTCGTCGTCGTCGCAGGAGGCCTCGCGCGCGTCGGCGATCGGCGCCTGGCGCTCGCCCTCGCGGTCGTGGCGGCTCCGCAGCTCGCCCTCGATCTCGCGGGCGAGGCGCTCGACCAGCGGCGCGAGACCGTCCCAGAGGACGGTCGCGTTGCGGGTCTCGAGGGTCGGCGCCCGCTGGCTGACGAGCCAGCGGTCGAGGTGGCGGAGGAGGCCGCTGGGATCGCCGCCCTGGCGCGCGAGGAGCTGGCGGACGAGCTCGACGATCGCCGGGCTCGGCGGCCGGATCACCATCAGGCGGTCCCAGTGCGCGCGGAGGTGGCGGGTGAGCGCGCGGGCGACGAAGAAGTCGATGAAGGCCGCGTGGGTGAAGCGGAGCGCGCCGCCGTCGACGCCGACGAAGCCGGGGGGCAGGGCGGCGAGCGCCCGCGCGAGCGCCTCCTCGGGGAGGGCGGCGAGCGCCGGCGCGAGCTCGGAGAGGAAGGAGAGGCGGAGGGCGGCGAGCGTGCAGCCGCCCTCGCCGCCCTCCCAGGCGGTGAGCGCGAGCGCCTCGAGGAGGATCGCCCGCGACTCGGCGTCGAGCGCCCCGTCGGCGCGCGCGGCCGCCTCCTGCCAGCGGGCGAGGTAGGCCTCGAAGACGTCGGCGGTCGACACCCGGGTGGTCGGATCGATGCGCCCGAGGGTCTGGATCACCATCCCCAAGAGCAAGGGCCTTGAGACCATGTCCGAGAGGTCATAGAGGCCGGTGATCCGGCCGAGGAGGACGTCGCGGTCGCGCTCGTCGGCGGCGATCCGGGCGATCAGCGCGGCGACCTGATCGGCCGAGAAGGGCTGGAGGACGATCCTGCGGGCGGGGCGGCGGTCGAGCGCCGGCGGCAGCGAGCCCGCCCGGCCGGCGATCAGCACCCGGCCGCCGGCCTCGACCAGCTCGCCGAGCGCGGCCGCGACGGCCTCGCGGGTCGCCGGATCCGGGAGCTCGTCGAGGCCGTCGAAGCAGGGGAGGAGGCGCCCCTCGGCGATCATCGATCGCAGGCGGGCGCGCTCCTCCGGGCGATCGGGGCGCTCCGCGAGGTCGAGGATGAGCCCGAGGGGATCGCCGGCGCGGGCGGGATCGAGGCGGACGACGACCGGCAGCGAGATCCGGCGGGCGGCCCAGCGGCGCTCCGCCCAGGCGACCAGGAGCGTCGACTTTCCAGCGCCCAGCTCGCCGAGGAGGAGCGCGAGGGGATCGCTCGAGCGCGCCCAGAGATCGAGGAGGACCAGCGCCGACGTGGCCGGCCGCGCCTCGCCCTCGACGATCGCGCTCGGCGGCTCGAAGGCGTCGTCGACGTCGCGGAGGAGCGCCTGCCGCCGCGTCCGCCAGAGGCCGGCGAGGTGCTCGTAGCCGGCCAGCGAGGTCGCCCGCCCGCGGCCCGACCGGGCGGCGGCGATCATCGCCTGACGCATCGCCCCGCGGATCCGCTGGACGGCGAAGTCCTCGAAGGGGACGTCGGCCGCGAGCGCGTGGCGCTGGGGGGCCCGCGCGAGCGCCTCGTAGCCGACGCGCTTGAGCTCGTCGATCGACGGCGGGCCGCCGCGGGAGTGGAGGGCGCGGGCGAGCTCGGCGACCCGCGGCGCGACCCGCAGGGCCGCCGCCTGCTCCTCCTCGCTGAGGCGGACCCCGGCCAGCGCGAGGCGCATGCCAGCGCTGGATTCACCGGCGGGCGGCGGGCTCGGTGGCGGCGCCTCCTCGACGCTGGTCGTGGCCTCCTCGGGGGCGGCGATCGCCTCGCGGGCGATCGTCGCGCTCACCCGCGCCAGCGCCTCGCGCCCCGCCTCGCTCCAGAGGTCGGGCGTCGGCATCCGCAGCGCCTCGCTCATCCGCGGCGCGCGGGCGGCGATCGCCCCCTTGAGGTGCTCGATCACCGCGAGGAAGGCCGCCCGCCGCTCGCTCCCGCGGGGCTCCTCGCCGAGCCAGGCGTAGAGCTGCTGGAGCGCCGCCCGGGCCATCGCCGGCCCGAGGTGATCGAGGGGGAGGCAGGCGCGGGGGAGGACGACCTCGCGGGTGAGCGCGCGCAGGTGATCGAGGTCGGCGATCGGCGCGTCGGGGTCGGCGACGATCCGCAGGCGGCGGTCGCGGGCGTCGCCCTCGATCAGCGCGCCGACGTCCAGGAGGAGGTCGCGGGCCGCCAGGCACTCGCCGCGGAGCGCCTCGAGCGTGCCCTGGTCGGCGTCAGGATCGGCGTCAGCCCGCGCGAGGCGGCCGGCGAAGCGCTCGGACCAGGCCGCGTACTCATCGGCGACCGGGTGGACCCGAAAGATCAGCGAGGGCGCGCCGACGTAGTCGGCGTGTCGACGCCCCAGGTCGACGTCGGCGAGGAGGAGCGCCTCCTCGCCGGGGGCGGCGACGAAGGGGGGAGGGGCCGGCGGATCGACGTTGACGATCTGGCTGGTGTCGGCGCCGAAGGTCGCGTCGAGGGCGAGGAGGAGCGGCACCCCGAGGCGCTCGATCGGTCGGCGCAGGCGGCCCTCGGCGGGGCTGAAGAGGTAGGGCGAGGCGATCACCGCGAGGAGCCGGCAATCGCCGAGCGCCGCCTCGATCTCGTCGCGCCACACCGCGTCGCTGCGGTCGCGGAGGTCGTTGCCGAAGAGCACCGCCAGCGATCCGTCGACGCCGAGCGGCGCGAGGTCGATCGTCGCGAAGCGGCGCCCGCTCCAGCGCGCGCGCTCGTCCCCGTGCTCGGCGGGGTGGAGCTTGCCCTGGAGGTGGACCACCTCCCCGCGGTGCAGCACCGGCGCCGCCGCGCACCCCTGCATCGCCCGCGCGTCCCCCTGCCACCCGAGGTCGCCGTAGATCCCGCCGCCGCTCGCCCCCTGGAGCTCGCGCTTGTCGATCACATGCGAGCCCGCGACCACCATCACCTCGCCCGCGGCCGCGGCGATCGCCGGCAGGAGCTCGGCGGCGACGCTGTACTCGGGGAGCACCAGGAGCTCCACGCCCCACCGCTGGCAGCGCTCCAGGATCGCGGTGATCCGCGCGAGGAGCTGCTCGCCGTGGACCTCGCGGACCCGCCGCTCGAGCGTCGCCACGCGCCCCTCGACGATCGGATCGAGCGCGCACCCGGGGGGGCGCAGCGCCGACGGGAGCGCGCCGCTGCTGTCGGCGACGAAGAGCGGATCTTCGAGCGGCGAGCGCCCGTCGACCCGGGCCGCCGGGTGGTAGGCGAGCTGGGCGACGGCGACGCGGATCCGCTGGGCACCGGCCATGCAGGCCGTGAATTACCACGACCGGACGCGCCATTGGCGCGATTCGCCCGTGCTCGCCCTCCGCGGTCGGCGGCCGAAGCCGCCCCAGGGGCCCCGCCCGCGCGTGGATCGATTGAGCCAGCGCACGCGGCCGCGCTTTGCCGGCGGCGGCCTTCACGGCATTGTTGGGTTCCATGACGAGCGCGCGCCCCTCCTCGGACCTCCTCTTCAACCCGAGCGAAGACCACCGGATGCTCCGGCAGATGGTCGCCGACTTCGCCCGCCGGGAGGTCGAGCCGCAGGCGGCCGAGCACGACGAGAAGGGCGCGCTCAACGTCGCCCTCTTCCGCCGCCTCGGCGAGCTCGGCCTCCTCGGGATCACGATCCCCGAGGAGGACGGCGGCGCCGGCCTCGACGCGGTCGCGGCGGTGATCGTCCACCACGAGCTCTCGAAGTACGACCCCGGCTTCTGCCTCGCGTACCTCGCCCACTCGATGCTCTTCGTCAACAACTTCTACCACTGCTCGAACGAGGAGCAGCGCGGCCGCTACCTCGAGAAGGTGCTGAGCGGCGAGTGGGTCGCGGGGATGGGGATGACCGAGCCGGGGGCGGGGACCGACGTGATGGCGATGACCAGCAACGCCCGCCGCGACGGTGACAACTACATCCTCAACGGCACCAAGACCTACATCACCAACGGCTGCGAGGGCCACTGCTTCCTGGTCTACGTCAAGGTCGAGGGCCGGATCAGCGCCTTCATCGTCGACCGCGATTGCCCGGGCTTCTCGACCTCGAACCACATCGACAAGCTCGGCATGCGGGGCTCGACGATGGCCGAGCTGATCTTCGAGGAGTGCGTGGTCCCGGCGCAGAACCTCCTCGGCGAGGAGGGCTCGGGCCTCACCCACATGATGCGCAACCTCGAGATCGAGCGGCTCACGCTGGCGGCGATGAGCGTCGGCATCGCCGAGCGCTGCGTCGAGATCATGGTGAAGTACGCCCAGGATCGCCGCGCCTTCGGGAGCTCGCTCAACCGCTTCGGCCAGATCCAGCGCTACATCGGCGACGGCTACGGGATGACCGAGGCCGCCAAGTGCCTGGTCTACAACGTCGCCCGCGACATCGGCCCCGAGCAGCGCAACCGGATCGGCTCGGACGCGGCCAAGCTCTTCGCCGCGCCGGTCGGCAAGGCGGTCGCCGACTACGCGATGCAGGTGATGGGCGGCGCCGGCTACTGCCGCGAGTTCCCGGTCGAGCGCCTCTGGCGTGACGCCAAGCTCCTCGAGATCGGCGGCGGCACCCTCGAGGCCCACCAGAAGAACATCACCAAGGATCTCACCCGCCTCCTCGCCGGCTAGCCGGTCGCCCGATCCCGAGCAGAGGTCGAGGACCAGGCGCGGGCGGGTGACCTCGAGGGGGGGGGCGAGTGGCCGCATCGTCTCGATCGCGTCGCGCTCGCTGGCGACCACAGCGAGTGCGATGCGTCGTCCGGACGGTCGAGGCGAACTCCGAGCTTTTCATCAGGGGAGTAGGCTACGACGCGATCGGCGGGCTCTTCGCCACGAGCCGCGAGAATTGCGGGTGAGCGCAAACGAGGAGTCAAGTGCGGCGCGACACGCAAATCATGTCGACGTGCACGCAGGGTGACCTCGCGTGATACGTTCCGATGTCCACTCGAGTGGACATTACCCGGAGGTGAGACTCCTTGGCTCCTCAGCTCCCCTGGATCGTTGTCATAGGCCTGGCCCTGGTCGCCCTTGTCTGGCGCGTGTGGGCCCGTCGGTGGGTTGCTCCCACCTCCCCAGCGTCCGCTGGTGACGCCGCGGCCGCGATCCACGCGGCTCCCGAGCCCGCGCTGCTGCAGACGCCGATCGAGCCGGTCTCGCCGACCGGGCCGTCGCGACCCCCCGCGTGGGATCGGGACGAGGCGCTCGCCCTCTGCGGGGGGGACTCCGAGCTCCTGATCAGCTGCACCGACGGGATCCCCGAGGAGGTGTCGTTGCTGGTCGCGGCGATCAAAGCGGCCCTCGCGGAGGGTGACGGAGCCCGCGTCGCGGCCGCGGCCCACCGCCTCAAGGGCTCCCTCCTCCTGGTCGCCGCCGCCCGCTCTGCCGAGCTCGCGCGGGCCCTCGAGGTCGCGGGGTTCGCCGGCGATCTCGAGCGGATCCACCAGACGCTCGGCCCCTTCGAGCGGGAGCTCGCGGTGCTCACGCGCGAGCTCCGCGAGTTCCAGCGAGGCACCTCATGACGCCGTCGGTCCTCGACGCGCTGACCCTGGGGCTCATCGGCGGCGGCGTCACGCTCCTGATCCTCGCCGCGGGCCACACTCGAGCGCTAGCGGTGGGCACCGCCCGGATCCCGCGGGCGCGCGCCTGGCAGCTCCTCTGGCGCTTCATGATCGCCTTCTCCGTCGGCTACCTGGCGATCGGCGCGCTGGTCGTCGCCAGCGCCCACGAGCTCCTGGTGATGGCGACCGGGCTGATCCTCGCGGGCGGCGGCCTCTTCGTCTTTCTGGTCGCGCGGATGAGCCGGGCGACCCTCTCGACCCTCGCAGACGTGACGATCGACCGCGATCACGTCTCGGAGATCCTCGACGCGCTCTCCGACGGCCTCCTCCTCCTCGCACCGGACGGACGCGTGGTCTCGGCGAACCGGCGGATCGGCGAGATGGTCGGGGTCGCCAGCGATCACCTCGTCGGCCAGGAGGCGGAGGACCTCCTCGGGGTCGCCGGGCTCGATCAGGGGGCGATGCGCCGGGTCCGGGAGGGGACGCTGCGCCGCCGCGGGCGCTCGCCGCTGCCGGTCGAGCTCCGCGTCGTCGAGGTGGCGGCGGCCCACGGCGGCGAGCGATCGCGGCTCGTCGTCGTCCGCGATCGCAGCGAGATCGTCCGCAGCGAGGTCCAGCTCGAGCGCGCGGTCAAGGGGGCCGAGCTCGCGCTGCGGGCCCGCCACGACCAGAGCGCGATGCTCCTCGCCGAGTGCAAGCCGAAGCTCGAGGCCCTCCGCGGGGGGCTGGCCGCGCTCGTCCGTGACGCCCCGAGCGCGAGCCTGGAGGACAAGGACACCGTCACCCGCTGCCTCGACGGCCTCGACGCGGCGCTCGCGGGGATCGCCGAGGCGGAGCGGCCGCGGAGCGAGAGCGGGCGGGTCTTCGAGATCGCCGCGACGCTCCGCGGGGTCGCCAGCGACCTCGAGCTGGCGAACCCCGGCGCGACGATCACGACCTCGATCAGCGTCGCCGTCCCCGAGCGCTGCGAGGGGCGGGAGACGGTCCTCCGCGACGTCCTCGTCAACGTCGGTCACTACGTGATCGCGGCGGGGGGCCACGACCTGGCGATCTCGGTCGAGCCGGTCCCCGGCGACGCGGCTCGCTGCCTCTTCGAGGTCCGCGCGGTCGGCGAGGGCTCGCTCCCCTCCGAGCGCTCGGTCGCCGGCGTGAACATCGGCCTCGCCGCGGCCCGGCTCCTCTGCAACACCATCGGCGGCAAGCTCTGGGAGGGCCCGGGCGACGCGGGGATGCTGCCTTCGGTCTCCTTCACGGCGATCCTGACGCCCGCGCGGGCAGACAGCGGGACCGACACGCCGGGGGACGCGTCGCCGCTGATGATGGCCGCGGCGATGGCCATGACCTCGAGCCAGAGCTCGGTGATCGCGCCGCTCGCGTGGCAGGGCTCCGCACTGGTCGTCGACGACGCGCCGATCGCCCGCGAGGTCCTGCAGAAGCTGGTCCGCGGGCTCGGTTATCGGGTCGACGCCGTCGCCACCGGCGCGGAGTGCATCGAGCGGGCGGCCGAGCGCTCCTACGACCTGATCTTCCTCGATCTCGTGCTCCCGGACATGAGCGGCATCGAGGTCCTGACGACGCTGCGCGGGCACGAGAGGTCGTCGCGGACGCCGATCATCGTGATCTCGGCGATCGAGGAGACGCGCAGCGTCGCCGCCTGCCTCGAGCGCGGGGCCGACGACTACATCACCAAGCCGGTCAACCCGGTGATCCTCCGGGCGCGGCACCACGTGATCCGGGAGAACCGGATCCTCGCGCAGCAGGCGAGCCGCCAGGTCTCGCGCCTCGAGGAGGAGATCAAGCGCGCCGACGGGCTCCTGCGGGCGATCCTCCCGACCCCGGTCGCCCGCGAGCTGCAGACGACCGGCAAGGTCGTCCCCCGCCGCCACCCGGACGTCGTCGTGCTCTTCGCCGACATCGTCGGCTTCACCGCGTACTGCGAGGGGCGCCCGCCCGAGAAGGTGCTGGTCCCGCTCCAGAGCCTGGTCATGGACTTCGAGCGCCTCTGCCAGCGCCACGGCGTGCTCAAGATCAAGACCGTCGGCGACGCGCTCATCGCCTGCGGCGGCCTCCTCGACCCGCCCGAAGGCGCCGCCGAGCGCATGGTCGAGCTCGCCTTCTCGCTCCGCGACGCGCTCGACCAGCACCCCGAGGGGTGGAAGCTCCGGATCGGGATCCACCGCGGGCCGGTGGTCGCCGGCATCATCGGCGATCAGCGCTTCTCGTTCGACATCTGGGGGGACACCGTCAACACCGCCCAGCGGATCGAGTCCAACGGGGTCGTCGGCGCGATCTCTGTGAGCGCGCCGGTGGCCGACGTGTTGCCGCCGCGCTACGTCGTCAAGAGCGTCGGCGTCCGCGAGGTCAAGGGGAAGGGCTCGATCGAGATCCTCGAGGTCACCGGGCGGGATGACGACGCGGCCGCGCCGACGAAGATGATCGCCTGACGCGAGGCCGCGCGGCTCAGCTCAGGGTCGTCGACGTCCCGGAGCGCGCCGGGGAGCGCGAGGGAGGGCGCGGCTCGCCGATCGGCGCGCGGTCGTCGGCGAGGGTCGCGTCGGTCGTCGCCGCCCCGTGGGCGATGAGCCCGCGGCGGAGGGCGGACGCGAGCGCCGCGAGCTGGACCGGCTTGGTCACGTAGTCATCCATCCCGGAGGCCCGCGCCCGCGACTCGTCGTCGGCGAGGGCCTCGGCGGTCATCGCCACGATCCACGGCTGCGGCCGGGGCAGGTTGAGCTTGCGGATCGCCCGGGTCGCGGTGTGGCCGTCCATCACCGGCATCTGCACGTCCATGAGGACGACGTCGTAGGCGTTGCGCTCGACCGCCGAGACCGCCTCGGCGCCGTGACAGGCGACGTCCGCCCGGTAGCCCAGGCGATCGAGCATCCGGAGCGCGACCTTCTGGTTGATCGGGCTGTCCTCGACCAGCAAGATCCGCGCCGGGAAGAGCTCCGCGAGCGGTCGATCGCGGTCGCTGATCCGCTGCGAGCTCCGGGACGGGAGCTCGGCGCCGAAGACCTGGTGGAGCGCGTCGTAGAGCGCCGAGCGCTTGAGCGGCTTGCTGACCAGGCCGGCCGCGCTCGTCAGCCGTCGCGCCTCGCCGAGGCGGTGGAGGGAGGCGACGATCACCAGCGGGGCGCTGAGGTCGGTGACGCGGTCCGGGTCGGCGAAGGCCGCGTCGAGGAAGATGACGTCGACGCGCTCGCGCGCCCAGGCCTCGCGGGCCTCGGCGAGGGCGCCGAAGAGCCGCGCCTCGATCCCCCAGGGGCGGAGCTGCTCGGCGAGCGCCTCGCGGACCACCGGGCTGCGATCGACGATCGACGCGACCTTGCCGGCGAGCCAGGGCTGCGCCGCCGGCTGCGGGCGGCCGGGCTCGTAGGCGATCGTGAAGGCGAATTCGCTGCCCTGGCCGGGCGTGCTGCGGACCTCGATCGTCCCGCCCAGGAGCTCGACGAGGCGCCGGCAGATCGCCAAGCCGAGCCCGGTTCCGCCGAAGCGGCGGGTCGTCGAGGCGTCGACCTGGGAGAAGGGCTGAAAGAGGAGAGCTCGCCGATCCTCGGGGATGCCGATCCCGGTGTCGCGGACCGCGAAGCGGAGCGAGCCGTCGATCTTGGCGACGAAGACCTCGACCGCCCCGGCGGCGGTGAACTTGACCGCGTTGCCGACCAGGTTGGCGAGGATCTGCCGCAGGCGGGTCGGATCGGAGATGCAGGTCTCGGGGCAGCCGTCCTCGATGTGGTAGACGAGCGCGACGTCCTTCTTGGCCGCGGCCTCGCCGAAGAGGTCGAGGGTCTCCTCGACGCAGGCGCGGACGTCGAGCTCAGCGCGCTCGAGATCGAGCTTGCCGGCCTCGATCTTCGAGAAGTCGAGGATGTCGCCGAGGACCGCGAGGAGGGCCTGGCCGCTCTTGCGGATGACGTCGACGCACTCCCGCTGCTCGGTGCTGAGGGGCATGTCCAGGAGGACGCTGGTCATCCCGATCACGCCGTTCATCGGCGTCCGGATCTCGTGGCTCATCGACGCGAGGAATTCGGACTTCGCGCGGGAGGCCTCCTGGGCGGCGAGCTGAGCCGCCTCGGCGGCGGCGAGCGCCCGCTCGCGGGCGATCACGCGGGCGAGCTGGGCGATGATCGCCGCCTGTCCGGGGGCGAGGAGCGGCTCGACGTCCTCCCGCGCCAGCGGCTCCGCGGTGAGGAGGGCGATCCCCGCGACCGCCTCGCCGTCGACCTGCAGCGGGATCCCGACCAGGCGGCGGAGGCCCGCGTCGCGGAGGGCCCCGAGCTCCGCGTCGTCGGCCTCGCGGAGATCGATCCAGGTGTTGGTGGGCATGCTCGGGAGGTCTCGGAACCACCGCCCCGCGACGAGGCGTGTCAGCGCCGCGTCGACGGCCGGGGGGCGATCGCCGGGGAGCTCGCGGGTGATCTGCTCGCCGACGACGCTGACCGCGATCTCGAAGCCGGTCGCCCGCGAGAGCGGCGCGAGCGCGGCCTGGACCAGGTCGGAGGTCGTCTTCGCCTCGCTCGAGGCGCTGGCGAGCGCGGAGAGGAGCTCGAGGAGCACGTTCTGGCCGTGGAGGGCCTGCGCGCGGCTCTCGGTCAGGGCGGCGGCGCGGAGCGACTCGTCGCGGTGACGCAGCATCACCCGGAGGCCGAGCCCGGAGAGGAGGAGGAAGAGCGGCGGCACCGTGAGGCCGATGGTCGCGGCCTCCGGGCTGACGACCGACGCGTCGGTTTCGAAGCGCAGCGCCATCGCCACGACCCAGGTCGCGCTCAGGTAGAAGCTCCACGAGAGGAGCGCCCGCGCGTCGAGCATGGTGGCGAGGACGAGCGCGCCGGCGAGCGAGAGCCCGCCGGTCGCGTGGACGGCGAGGGGCGCGCCGACGACGGTCGAGGCCCCGATGACGACCCCCGCGACCGCGAGCGCGACCTTGGCGGCGACGCGTTGATCGCCGCGCCACCAGAAGAACCACGCGAACGCGTGCGGGACCAGGCCCGCGCCGTAGGCCACCGCGACCTTGGCGATCGTCGGCGGATCCTGGCGGAGCGAGACCGAGAGCGGCCCGAGGCAGCCGCCGACGAGGAGGACGAGCTCGGCGGCGAGGAAGCGCGGGAGGAAGCGCCGACGATACGCGTCCAGCGGATCATCGTGCCCGCGGCTCTCCTCGTCGCGCCGCGACGACGTGCTCCTCTCCCCCTCCACGGCGGGAACGTAGCACGGCGCCGCGGCGCCATCGTCGTCCGCGCCCGCGCCGAAGATGCGCCCCAGCGCACGGCGCGCGACCTCAGCCGCGGACGGGGTAGGGCGCCCCCTCGAGGGTCAAGAGGTCGAGCGGGTAGATCGGTCCGCCGTCGGCGACGTGGGTCAGGATCTGCCGGACCTCGTCGCCGCGGAGCGGGTAGCGATCGAGCTCGTCGAGGCTCACCCAGGCGGCGGCCTGCGAGTGGCGATCGGCGATCGACTTCGGCGGCGTGTCGTCGGCCGGGTAGGCGGTGAAGATCGCCCGGACGCGGGCGTAGTCGGCGAGCGGCGTGTGCTCGACGCGGACGATCCCGTCGACGACGATCGGGATCCCGGCCTCCTCGAGGGTCTCGCGGGCGGCGGCGTCGACGAGGCGCTCCCCGGGGTCGGCGCGGCCCGCCGGCAGGTACCAGCGCTCGCCGTGCTTGCGCTCGTGGACCAGGAGGAAGCGGCGGCCGAGGCGGACCACCGCGAGGGCGATGAAGACGGTCGGCTGCCAGCTGCTCATGTCGTCCTGCGGCGCTCGATCGCCGCGCGGGGCCGCGATCGCGAGCGCATCCTAGCCGTAGCCCCTCGGCGGCGGCCGTGGCAAGCTCGATGAACGAGCGCGCCAGAGGTCGTTTTTGCACCCCGTCGTCCGTCTCACCCGCGCGATCCTGCGGCTCTCCCTGCGGATCTTCTTCCGCCGGATCGAGCTCGACGGGGTCGAGCGGGTGCCGCTGCAGGGGCCGGTGATCTTCGTCCTCAACCACCCCAACGGCCTCATCGATCCGGTCTTCCTCCTCTGCCTCGCGCCGCGGCCGGTCTCCTACGTCGCCAAGTCGACGCTCTTTCGGATGCCGGTGATCGGCTACCTGGTGCGGGCCTTCGACTCGCTGCCGGTGCAGCGCCGCCAGGACGCGTCGACCGGCACCGACAACCGCGAGACCTTCGCGCGCGCGCGCGAGCTCCTCGGGCGCGGCGGCAGCCTGGGGATCTTCCCGGAGGGCATCTCCCACTCCGGGCCCCGCCTCGCGCCGCTCAAGACCGGGGCCGCGCGGATCGCCCTCGGGACTGGCCTTGAGGACATCACGATCGTCCCGGCCGGCCTCTACTACAGCGACAAGGCGATCTTCCGCTCCGAGGCGCTGGTCTACTTCGGCGCGCCGCTGGCGGTCGAGGCGGCGCCGCTCGGCGACGACGGCGAGCCGCCGCGCGAGGCGGTCCGGGCGCTCACCGAGCGGATCGAGGCGGCGCTCGGCGAGGTCACCCTGCAGGCGGACGAGCGGGCCGCGCTCGCGCTCGTCGATCGGGTCGCCCGGCTCCTCGCCGCGGCCGCCCGCGCCGGCGACTCGACGCTCGGCGACGACTTCGCGCTGCGCCGCCGGCTCATCGCCGGCTACGGCCGCCTCCGCGTCGAGGCGCCCGCCGAGCTCGACGCCCTGATCACGCGCGTCAGCGACTACGAGGCCGAGGTCCTGGCCCTCGGCCTCGATCCCGAGCACCCGCCCCCCGAGGCGCTGAGCGCCGGCCTCATCCTCGGGATCGGCCTCCGCTCGCTCGCCCGCCTCGTCCTCCTCGCGCCCTTCGCCCTCGTCGGCACCGCGATCCACTACCCGGCCTACCGGGCGATCGGCGTCATCGCCCGTCGGATCGCCCGCGGCGACGACGATCTGCTCGCGACGATCAAGGTGCTGGCGGCGCTCCTCCTCTTCCCGCTCTCGTGGGGCGCGGCCGGCCTCGCCGTCGGCCTCGCCGGCGGCGGCGCGCTGGCCGGCGTCGCGGCGGCCGTCGCCGCGCCGCTGACCGGCTGGATCGCGCTCCGCTTCTGGGAGCGCCTCGAGTGGCTCGCCGCCGGCGCCCGCCTGGCGTGGGTCTGGATCACCCAGCGCTCGCTCCTCGGCCGCCTCGCCGACGAGCGCGCGGCGATCTACGACGCCGTCGTCGCCCTCGATCGTCGGCTCCACGGCTGAGCCCGGGACGCGTCTGCCCCCGCGCGATGATGATCCGTCGCGGCCCGCTCCTCGGGCAGATACGCGCGGCGCGGGCTCGCAAGCGCCCGAGGCGCGCGCCGCCCCGCCGCCCGCGAAATTCCTCCGGAAGAGTCCGGATCGCGGTGTCCAATGGCCGGCTCGTCGCGTCGCCATCGCGTCGCATCACCATCGCGTCGCGTCGCCGCGTCGCGGGGGGCTGCGATCGCCTTGTCGTGCGCGCGACGATCTTGCTAGCGTGGTGAAATCGTTGTCGGTGCGATGTAAGCGTGCGCGTCCTTGGGCGCGCGCTCCGAGCCCGGCTTCAATCCCCCATGACCGAGGTTTGACCGATGAAGCGTCCCATTTCGATCCTTTGCGCCTCCGCGATGATCCTCTCCGCCTGCACCGGCGCTGAGGGCGACACCGAGTCGTCGACCGGCGACGCGTCGTCGATCACGATCACCACCAACCCGACGATGCCGACCACCACCGCGTCGACCACGGACTCGTCGACGTCGAACTCGACGAGCCAGGAGACCGAGAGCGCGACCGGCACCGGCGGCGTCCAGTGCACCGACGACAGCCAGTGCGAGGGCGACCTCAAGTGCTGCGTCGACGGGATGATCGGCGACACCCCCTGCAACGTCGGCGAGTGCACCTTCGACCCGACCTTCTGCGGGATGGCGGTGATCGAGATCCCGATCAACACGCCGAACGTCATGCTCGTCCTCGACAAGTCGGGCTCGATGGTCGCCAACCAGTGGGACGGCGACGCCGACCCCAACACCCCCGACGTCACCCGCTGGTACTCGCTCTTCAACGTCGTCGAGTTCATCGCCACCGAGTTCAACAACTCGATGAACCTCGGCATGGTCCTCTACCCGTCGAAGAAGGCGAAGTCCGAGTACAACATCAACGCCTGCCTGGTCGAGGCGACCCCGGACGTGCCGACCGCGCCGACCAACGGGCCGACGATCCTCGCCAGCATGCCGCCGGAGAACGCCACCAGCGCCCAGATCGCCGGCGGCACCCCGGCCCGCGCCGGCATGATCACCGCGATCGATCACCTCTCGGGGATCATGGACGGCCTCCCGCAGTTCATGATCCTGGTGACCGACGGCGCCGCCAACTGCTCGCTCGAGGCCGCCGACGAGACCCAGCGCTTCGAGGTCTACGACGACGCGCTCACCCAGGTGGTCGCCGACGCGGCGACCAACGGGATCCCGACCTTCGTCGTCGGCATCGACATCCAGGACGTCACCTCCGAGGCCAAGCAGGACGGCAACCCCGACTCGACCAACACCTTCCAGAAGCTCAACGAGCTCGCGGTCGCGGGCGGCGTGCCGAAGAACGACCCGAACGAGCAGTTCTACAACTCGCAGAACCAGATCGAGCTGCAGGACGCGCTCACGGCGATCGCCCAGCAGGTGCTCCCCTGCGTCATCGACCTCAACCCGGTGCCCAAGTACCCCGACTTCGTCGAGGTCACGGTCGACGGCGTGGCCTACGGCAAGACCCAGGTCACCGACTGCGCGAGCGAGGACGGCTGGAAGTTCGTCGACGACACCTACATGCAGATCCAGCTCTGCGGTCAGGCCTGCGCCGACTTCCAGGGGAGCGGCAGCCTCGACGCCCAGTACAAGTGCCCGGGTTCGGGCTAGCGCGCGCGCAGGCGTCGAGCGTCGAGGGTCGTCCGCGAGGGCGGCCCTCGCCCGCTTCGAAGGGGCTCGGCTAGACCGGCGGGAAGGTCTCGCAGGACGCCTTGATCACCTCGAGCGCCTCGGCGAGCGGGGTTGTGAAGTCCTCGTCGCAGATGTTCCCCCAGTAGGAGTTCGGCGCGTTGAGCTCGAGGAACTGGTGGAGGCGCGGGGCCTTGACCGCGAGCGGGTCGTCGCCCGGGCCGCAGGACGACGACTTCGGGCCGGTGATCGCGACCGCGACGAAGCGGTCCTTCTCGCCGCCCTTGAGGTCGACGAGGAGCTGCTGGTACTCGACCACCGGCGTCGGGATGTAGATGCCGAGGGGATCCCAGGTCTCCGGGACCATCATCCGCGACTGATCGTCCTCGTCGGTGATGATCATGATCACCAGGAGCGCGTCGTCGCGGAGGAAGCCGGCGTTGTACATCTCCTGGTCCTGGACCCGGTCGATCACCCCGGCCCGGAGCGCCTCGAGCGGCATCTCGTCGAACTCGCCGCCGTCCATCGAGGCGACGCAGGTGAACTGCTTGGAGACCACGTCGATCGGTCCCTGCTCGATCCACTTGCCGGGGGGCTCGTCGGCGCACTTGAGGCGGTCCGCCTTGTGCTGGAGGCGGCCGCGGTGGCCCTGGCCGCAGAGGAGGAAGACGCACATGTCCTTGCCGGCCATGTCGGTCGAGATCACGCCGACCCGGTAGTCGACCCCCTTCTTCTGGACGAGCTGCTCGTCGATCGTCTGCATGAAGGAGGGGAAGGCCTCGGTGAGCTTGTCCTGCTGGTCGCTCATCGACCCCGAGTCGTCGATCACAAAGAGGATGTCGACCTTGGTGCAGCCGGCCGGCTCCTCGCCGGTGGTGGTCTCCTCGAAGCCGATGTCGAGCTTGAAGGAGTCGGTGGTCGACGAGCCGGTCGCCGACGCGGTGCCGCTGTCGTCGGTGGTCGACGAGCCGGTGCCCGAGGCGCTCGCGGTGCCGCTCGAGGTCGAGTCCGTCGCGCTCGCCGACGCGCTCGCCGACGCGCTCGCGCTCGCCGACGCGCTCGCGGTCGCGCCGGTGATCCCGCTGCTCGCGCTGGCCGAGCCGCTCGCGGAGCTGTCGTCTCCGCAGCCGACGAGGAGGAGGGGGAGCGAGAGGGCGAGGAGGAGCGGGCGCGGGACAAGGGAGGCCATGGGCGCACGCTACCAGGGCCGGGAACGCGCCGACAAGGGCCGAGCGGCCGGCCGACCGCGACCGAGACCGAGACCGAGGGGAAGCCCTCGGCTAGCGGCCGTCGAAGCGGGCCTTGGCCTCCATCACCGAGGCGACGTAGCGCTGGCTCGTCTTCGGCAGGCCGGTCCCCGCCTTCTGCCACTTCTTCACGTTGCCGGGCCCCGCGTTGTAGGCGGCGATCGCCAGGCGCTCGCTGCCGTCGAACTTCCCGAGCATCGCTGAGAGGTAGTAGGTGCCGGCGCGGACGTTGAAGTCGGGGTTGTAGGGCCGCGAGGTCTCGCCCATCTGCTTGGCGAGGCCCTTGGCGGTCGACGGCATCAACTGCATGTAGCCGGCGGCGCCGCCGGGGCCCCGCGCCTTGGGATCGAACTTGCTCTCGACCCAGATCACGGCGTTGATGAGGTTGGGATCGACCCCGTAGCGGCGGGCGGCGTCCCGCACGTGGGGCTGAGCCTGGGCGATCCGGGCGCGCTCCGCCGGGGTCCAGCTCCCGCCGATCTCGGCGGCGGCGGTGGTCGATGAGGACTTGCCCTTGCCGCCCGCGCTCGCGCAGGCGGCCGCGGTGAGGAGGAGCAAGAAGGACGCCAGTGTCGCGCTGGCGATCGCTCGGTGCCGGCGAACTACCATGGCGAGACGGTAGGAGAGATCGCGGCGGCGCCCAAGAAAGCGTCGGCGGCGGCGGGTCGTTGGCGACGCGGCGGCCATCTCGTCTGCAGGCTAGCGAGGCCGACGCCCCTGATCCACCCTGATCTGCCCTCGGACGGCGCCGTGATCTGCCCGAGATTTCCTGGTCCACGCGGGGGCCCGGGCACACGAGGGATCGCACATCCGGGGCGGCGGCGATCGCGGCAAACCCCGCCAGGGACCCGGCGATCGCGCTATAAACCCCCGCCCGCGGCCGCCCAGAGGGTCGGAGAGGGGAGGCGGGCGGCCCTCGCGTCCCCGCGCGGAGTGCTTGACCGCGGGGGCGACTTCCCTAAACTCCATCCTCCCCCGGCCCTGTGGGGGCGAAATCGACTGGGCAGCCGCGGCCAGCTTCAAGGCCGCCGCCAGGGCGGGCGAGTCGCCTGAGAATTGAGAGAGAATCGTGAGCGAGCAACTTCACGCCGTTATCCGTAGCGGGGGCAAGCAGTACCGGGTCGCCCCGGGCGACGTCCTCCGGGTCGACAAGCTCTCGGGCGACGTCGGCAGCGCCCTCGACTTCGACGTCCTCCTCCTCCGCCGCGGGGACGAGGTCAAGGTCGGCGCCCCCCTGGTCTCGGGCGCCACGGTCCACGCGGAGATCGCCGGCCACGGCCGCGCCCGCAAGGTGATCGTCTACAAGTTCAAGCCGCGCCGGAACTACCGCAAGAAGCAGGGCCACCGGCAGCACTTCACCGAGCTCAAGATCAAGGAGATCGCCGGCTAGTCCGGCGATGCGCTCCAAGGGAGGCCCACCATGGCACATAAAAAGGGACAGGGTTCCATCAAGAACGGCCGCGACTCCAAGTCGCAGCGCCGTGGCGTCAAGAAGTTCGGCGGCGAGAAGGTTCGGGCCGGCAACATCCTCATCCGCCAGGTCGGCGGCACCGTCAAGCCCGGCAAGGGCGTCGGGCAGGGCAAGGACTTCACCCTCTTCGCCCTGACCGATGGGACCGTGCGCTTCTACAAGCGGGGTCGTGAGCGGCGTACCTTCATCGCCGTCGACCCCTTTGTTGAAGATGCTGCGGTCGCCGCCGAGTAGCGGCCCGCGCTCCCCATGCGCTTCGTAGATCGCGTCCGGGTCCTCGTCCGTGCCGGAAACGGCGGGCGAGGACACGTCGGCTGGCGGCGTGAGAAGTTCGTCCCGCGGGGAGGCCCCGCGGGCGGCGACGGCGGCAAGGGCGGTGACGTGATCTTCGTCGCCGACGAGTCGCTGACCACGCTCCTCGACCTCCGCTACCAGCAGCACTACCAGGCCGAGCACGGCAAGCCCGGGCGCAACAAGATGCAGAACGGCCCCTCCGGCGAGGATCGAAGGATCCGGGTGCCGGTAGGGACGATGGTCTATCTCGAGGGCGTCGCTGGCGAGCCTGGCGAGCGGCCCCCGTGGCTCGAAGGCGGGGGCGACGTCGAGGACGAGGGCGATCTCGAGACGATCTACGTCTTCGAGGACGAGCTCGAGGGCGACGAAGAGGACGCCGTCGAAGCCGAAGCCGAAGCCGACGAGGCGAGCGAGGCCGAAGCCGTTTCGGACGATTCTGAGGCGAGCGACGCCGAAGCCGACATCGACGATGCTGAGGCCGAAGCCGACGTCGACGAGGCGAGCGAGGCCGAAGCCGACGAGGCGAACGAGGCCGAAGCCGACGAGGCCGAAGCCGAGGAGGCGAGCGAGGCCGAAGCCGACGCCGACGAGGCGAGCGAGGCCGACGAAGAGGCGGTCGACGCCGACGAGTTCGTCGGCGAGGCCGAGGACGACGCCCTCGAGGACGATGAGGACGAGACCCCCGCGCACGCGGCGAAGGTCGCCCGCCAGGTCCAGGATCTCCCGCTCGTCGGCGATCTCGTCACCGACGGTCAGGAGCTCGTGATCGCCCGCGGCGGCCGCGGCGGCCGCGGCAACGTGCACTTCCGCTCCTCGACCAACCGCGCGCCGCACCGGGCGGAGCCGGGCCGGCCGGGCGAGGCCTTCTGGCTCCGCCTCGAGCTCAAGCTCCTCGCCGACGTCGGCATCGTCGGCTTCCCCAACGTCGGCAAGTCGACGCTGATCCGCCGGGTGAGCCGCGCGCGGCCGAAGGTCGGCGACTACCCCTTCACGACCCTGGTGCCGCAGCTCGGCGTCGTCGCCCTGCCGGGCGAGCGGTCGATGGTGATCGCCGACGTCCCGGGGCTGATCCGCGGGGCGAGCGAGGGTCGCGGCCTCGGCCTCGACTTCCTCCGCCACCTCGAGCGCACTCGCGTGCTCCTCCACCTCCTCGCCCCCGATCCCGAGGAGGGGCGGGAGCCGCTCTCGGATCTCGCGGCCCTCGAGGCCGAGCTCGCGGCCTACGGGCCGATCTTCGCCGGCAAGCCGCGGGTGGTCGCCCTCAACAAGGTCGACACCCCGGAGGCGCAGGCGATGATCCCCGGGCTCCGTCGCCGCCTCCGGGCCCAGCGGATCCCCCTCTTCCCGATCTCGGCGGTGACCGGCGACGGCGTCCCCGAGCTCCTCGAGGCCCTCTATCGCCGGGTGGCCCTCAGCCGCGAGCGCGAGAAGGCGCGCGCCGGCGGGGACTCGGCGGCCGAGGCGAGCTAGCCCGGGCGCTCGCGCGGGCGACTGGCGCTCGCCGGTCCGTGTTGCCACTGACGTGCTCACGCGGACGCGCTCCCTCGCGGCCGCATCTGCGCGATCACGCGCGCTCGGGCCCGATCCAATAATGGATCTCGACCACCCCGCCCGGGAGCTCCCGGACCTCGCCGCGGCGGAGCTCAGGCCCGGCCGCGTCGCCGAAGAGGGGCACACCAGCGCCGACGATCACCGGGACGATCACCAGCTCGAGGCGATCGATGAGCCCGCACGCGAGGGCGGCCTGGATCAGCGCGGCCCCGCCGACGAGCCAGACGTCGCCGCCCTCGTGGGCCGCGAGCGCCGCCCGCAGGCCGTCGATGCCGCCGGCGAGCGCCTCGACCCCGGGCGGCGGGTCCTCCAGCGGCTTCGAGGTGAGCACCCAGGTCCGCTTGCCGGGATAGGGCCAGGGCCCGAATCCGCGGACCTGATCATAGGTGGCGCGGCCGATCACCAGGGCGTCGATGGTCGCGTAGAAGGCGTCGTAGCCCAGCTCCATGCCCTCAAAGGGGGCGAGGAAGCCGACCCCGCCGCTTCGGTCGGCGATCTTGCCGTCGAGGGAAATCGCCAGGTAGGCCCGCCGCATCCGGACTCCGCGCGGCGACGATGCCGCGCGATCGGTCGCCGCGCAAGGGGTCGCTCCATGCCCTTCGCTGGTGTCGGCGGGGGAGGCTTGGTAGCCTCACGCGATGCTGGTGCCCAAGACGCCCCAGGCGCGCCGCTCTCCCGGGAATTTCGCCCGTCGCCTGGCGTTGGCCTGTGCCGGGGTCCTCATGCTCGCGCCGCTCCCGGCCGCGTCGGCGCCGGCCGCCGATGAGGCGCCCGCCGAGGGGGAGGCCGCGACCCCGAGCAAGCCGAGCAAGGCGTCGGCGCCTGCGGCCGCCAAGGGGGGCGCGGCGGCCAGCGACGGCACCCGCCAGACCGAGGCCTACGGCGAGCGCCTCGACGCCCTCGAGTCCGAGGCGAACGCGCTCAAGGACAAGATCTTCCGCTCCAAGGCCCGCCTCGCCGTCCTCCGCGAGACCGTCCTCGCCGGGGCGATGGCCGGCCAGCGGGTGATGCTCGCCCACCGCAACGTGATGGGCGCGGGCTTCCAGCTGACCAAGATCTCCTACTACCTCGACGGCGCGCCGATCCGGGTGATCCGCGACGATAGCGGCTCGCTCGACCAGCAGGACGAGATCGTCGTCTTCGACGGCAACCTCGCGGCCGGCCGCCACGTCGTCGGCATCGAGCTGATCTACAAGGGCAAGGGCTTCGGCGCCTTCTCCTACCTCCGCGGTTACACCTTCCAGGCGAGCTCGAAGTACGATCTCGACGTGTCGGAGCGCGGGGCGATGAAGGTCGTCAGCGTCGGCTACGAGCGCGGCAACATCACCACCGAGATGGGCGATCGGCCGAGCGTCGACTGGCAGACCCTCACCCTCGACGCCTCCGGGCGGCCGGTGAAGGGCGCCAAGAGCCGGGCCAGCTCGGCAGGTGGCTCGGCAGGTGGTTCGGCAGGTGGTTCCGCCGGCGCGTCCGCGGGATCGTCGGCCGCGTCGGGCAAGGAGTAGGCGGGTGTCGAGCGGGCGCCTCCTCGATCGTCGCCGCCGCCTCGCGGCGATCGCCGCCCTCGCGGGGACGCTGGCGCTGGCGCTCGCGGCCGGAGGCGAGGCGCGGGCCGCCGACGAGGTCGCGGTCAAGGGCGAGGCGAAGGGGAAGGGGGCGGCCAAGACCAAGGGCGATCGCAAGGCCGAAAAGAGCGCGAAGGCGAAGGCCCGCCGCGAGGCGCTCTTCTCCGAGGAGGCCGCCGGCGAGGCCCGGGGCGCGGCGCCGATGGGGCCCCACCAGCGGCGCCTCGAGGAGGCCGCGGCGGCGATCAAGGGCGCCCTCAAGGTCGCCCGCGACGAGGGCCTCCGCAGCGAGGCCGAGAACGCCGAGCGCCTGGTCGCCGGTCAGCTCCTCCTCGACGAGGGCGACCCCGAGCGGGCGGCGATCATCTTCCTCGATCTCGTCGAGGGCTACGCCGACACCTCGGCTGGTCTTCAGGCCAGGTTCTACCTGGGCGAGGCGCTCTACCGCCTCGACATGCGCGCGTGGGCGATCGAGTGCTTCCTCGCCAACCTCGGCGACGCGCGCGGCGACGCCGAGCGCTTCCACCAGCGCTCGCTCGCCCGCCTCCTCGATCTCGCGACCCCGCGCCAGGGGCCCGGCTTCGCCCGCCGCCCGGGCCTCAGCGCGCTCCCGGAGATCCGCGGTCGCCTCCGCGCGCTCGGCCTGCCGACGGTCCGCGCGGCCCCCTCCGGCGCCGTCGATCCGCAGACCGAGGCCGCCGTCGTCGCCCGGATCGAGGGGATCGCGGCCGACGTCCGGGGCCCGGAGCTCCGCTACGCCTACGGCCGCTACCTCTACTTCCGCGGCGAGCACCTCCGGGCGATCGCCGAGCTCGACGCGCTCTCGCCGGTCGACATCCCGATGAGCAAGGGCGGCCCCGGGGCGCGCTGGCGGATCCGCGCGGCCTACCTCGCCGCGACCGCGGCCCTCGCCGCCGGCGAGGTCGACGACGCGCTCGCCCGCTTCGCCACGATCATCAAGGCCCGCCCGAGCAAGGCCGACGACCGCCTGGTCGTCGAGCTCGCCTGGCTCGCCCGCGCCCGGATCCACCACGACCGCGGCGATCACGAGCGGGCGCTCTCGGCCTACCGGCGGATCGGCCGGGCCTCGCCCTACTACTTCACCGCGCTCTACGAGAGCGCCTGGGTGCTCCTCCACGCCGAGCGCTACGCCGCCGCCGCCGAGGCCCTCGATCGCGTCCTGTCCCTTGAGCCAGGTGGTCTCCTGGCCCCGGAGATCGAGCAGCTCCGCGGCAAGGTGAAGATCGTCCAGGGCGATCTGGCGGAGGCCGACGGGGCCTTCGACGCGCTCCGCAAGGACTTCGAGCGCCGCGGCCTCGCCCTCGGCGCGACGATCGCTCCGCCGGCCTACTTCGCGGCGATCGCCGGCTCCGACATGGAGGGCTTCGAGCTCGGCGGGGTGATCCCCGCGGCCTCGGCGACGATCGCCCACACCCTGCCGCGGGCGCTCCAGGGCGAGGCGCTGGCCAAGGAGGTCGGCGCCCTGGAGCGCGACCTCGCCGATCTCCGGGCCCAGCTCGCGCGGATGGAGGCGGCGGTCAAGGCCCCCGAGCGGGCCCGACTCTTCAACGATCTCGCCGGCGAGATCGCCAACCTCGACGCGGCCGAGGACGACCTCGTCGAGGTCCTCGAGGCGCTCTGCGCCCGCGCCGGCAAGGGCGTCGACGGCCGCGCCTACCTCGAGCTCGACGGCCGCCGGCGCGCGCTCCGGGCGAAGGTCGACGAGCCGATGTCGAAGGCCGAGCGCCGCCGCGGCCCCGGTCGGCGGATCGATGCCCTCGGCGATCTGATGGACGAGCTCGAGGCCGCGAGCGCGGCGATCCGGGCCCAGCTCGTCGCCGCCGAGCGCGGCCTCCTGGTCGCCGCCTCCGCCCGCAAGGCGAGCTCCTCGCCGGCCTTCGTCGAGGCGGTGATCGAGATGCGGCGCACGCTCGGCGAGCTCGAGGCCGAGCGGGCCGCGCTCCACGAGGAGATCGGCCGGACCGAGATCGACGTCCGCTTCGACGACCCCTACCGCCGCGCCCGGGCGGCGGCGATGTCCGCCTACCGCCGCTTCCTGACCGCGATGTACGCGGCCCTGGTGAAGAGCGCCCCCGATCCCGAGGGGCAGGCGCTCGCCCGCCGGGCCGAGCTCCTCCTCGGCAAGATCGGCGAGGCCCGGGCGGGCCTCGACGCGGCCGCCGACGCCCGCCTCCGCCGGGCGATCGTCGTCCTCCAGGAGGAGCGGGCGAACCTCGATCAATACAAGGCGGAGCTCGCCCAGCTCCACGGCGGCGCCGCCGAGACGGTCGGCGAGGTCGTCGCCGCGACCTACCACGACGTCGCCGGCGAGATCCTCAACTGGCAGATGCGCTCGGAGGTCGGCAAGCTCGACGTCGCCTGGGCCCGCAAGGAGGCCGAGGCGAAGCAGGCCCAGGCGCTCGAGCGCCAGCGCGACCGCGACCAGCGCGAGATCGATCGCGCCCTCGAGACCGCCAAGGAGGTCGGGCGATGAGGCCCCGCCGGATCGCCGCGCCAGCCCTCGCGCTCGCGCTGGGGATCGCCAGCGTCCTCGCGCCGGCGCCCGCGAGCGCGCTCCCGCGCCGCGAGGCCCCGCCGATGGGCCGCCCCGGCGAGCCCGGCTCGGCCCTCCCGCGCGATGAGGCGGGCCGCGGCGATCGCAAGCGCCTCGCCCCGCCGAAGCCGCCGAAGCCGAAGAGCCCGGAGGAGGCGGCCGCGCTCGGCGAGCTCGAGGTGCTCTTCGATCGCTACCAGCGCGCGGCCGAGGTCGCCGGCGACACCGCGGCCCACGTCCTCACGCTCGAGGCCGAGGAGGCCCGCGGGCGCCTCGGCGATCGCTACCAGAAGGCGATCGACGGCCACCTCAAGACCGCGGCCCGCCTCCGCGAGGAGGCGATCGCCCGCTACAAGGCCTTCCTCGAGCGCCACCCCGACGATCCGCTCTGGACCGCCGAGCTCACCTTCCGCCTCGCCGAGCTCCACTATGAGGCGGAGAGCGAGCGCTACGCCGCGGCCGAGCGGGCCTACGACGATCTCCTCGCCGAGCGGGTGGCCAAGGCCGGCGATCAGGAGCCGAGCGATCCCCCGCCGCCGCCGCCGGTCGCCGACTACCGCGAGGCGATCGCCCTCTACCGCGACGTCGCCACCCGCTTCCCGAGCTTCGCCCACCTCGACGCCGCCCTCTACATGATGGGCCTCCTCCACTTCGAGCAGGACGAGCTCGACGAGAGCCGGCAGTCCTTCCTCGCGCTGGTCTGCGCCGACCGCTTCGCGATCCCGGCGGCCGACGGCTCGAACATCGTCAGCGTCGACGCCTTCCGCCCGGGCGACTACACCGGCTGCGCGCCGGTGCGGCCGGCGTCGAAGGTGATCGCCGAGAGCTGGCTGCGGATCGGCGAGGTCCACTACGACCTCGACGAGCTCGACCCGGCGCTCGAGGCCTACACCGAGGCGACCGGCAACCCCGACGATCCCCTCCACGACGAGGCGCTGATCCGGGTCGCCTGGACCCTCTACCTCCAGCGCCGCTTCGCCGACGCCGCGACCAAGCTCGACGAGTTCGTCCGCTACGCCGACGGCCGCCGCGGCAAGGAGGAGGCCGAGGGCGCGCTCGCGCTCCGCGACGACGCGGTCCGCTACATCGCCAAGTGCTACGTCGAGGACGACTGGGACGGCGACGGCGGCCCCGATCCGGTCCAGGGCTTCGCCCGCCTCGACCGCGACTACGGCGAGCGCGGCGACGAGCGCCACGTCCCCGAGGTCTACGCCGCGCTCGGCGACCTGATGGCGGTCGACTCCGACTTCAAGCAGGCGATCATGATCTACGAGACCGCCCTCCAGCGCTGGCCGCTGGCGGCGGCCGCCCCCAAGCTCCAGCGCAAGATCCTCGAGGCCTACCAGGGCCTCCGCGACGCCGACGGGGTCCTCCGCAGCCGCGAGGCGCTCGCCTCCAACTACATCCGCGGGACCAAGTGGTTCTTCGCCAACGAGGCCAAGCCCGACGTGATCGAGGAGGCGATGAAGCTGGTCGAGGAGGCGCTGGTCGCCGCCGCGGTCGAGCGCCACGCCCGCGCCCAGGCCCTCCGGGCCGCCGGCGATCCGGCGGCGGGCGACGAGTACCGCCGGGCGGCGGTCGCCTACGAGGCCTACCTCAGCCGCTACCCCGACTCGCCGAGCTCCTACCAGTACCGCTACGACTACGCCGAGAGCCTCTTCTACTCCGGCGAGCTCCTCAAGGCCGCCGAGGCCTACGTCGCGGTCCGCGACTCGAGCGTCGACGGCCGCCTCCAGGCCGACGCCGCCGAGGGGGCGATGTTCGCCTACGAGGCGGCGCTCGACGAGGAGACCCAGGCCGGCCGGATCACCCTCCCGGACATGCCGAAGAAGGGCCAGGTCAGCGGCCCCTTCGACGCCAAGAAGATCCCGCCGATCCTCGGCGCGCTCCAGGAGGCCTACGACCGCTACGTCGGCCTCCGCCCCGATCCGAGCGTCGCCCCGACGATCAAGTACAAGTCGGCGGCGATCTCCCAGCGCTACTTCCACTGGGGGGACGCCGAGCGCCGCTTCGTCCGGATCCTCGACGAGCACTGCGACGACAACGTGGCGATCAACGCCGGCTTCGCGATCCTCGACGCCTACGTCCTCCGCGAGGACCTCAAGGGGACCAAGGAGTGGACCCAGCGCCTCCTCGACAAGGGCTGCGGCTCGGGCGAGGAGAGCACCAAGTTCGCCGGCGACCTCAAGACCCTCAACAACGCGGTCCGCTTCGAGGAGGCCAACCTCCTCTTCGAGGACGGCGAGTACGAGGCCGCCGCCGACCGCTACATCGCCCTGGTCGACGAGGCGCCGAAGGATCCCAACGCCGACCGCGCGCTCAACAACGCGGCCGTCGCCTACGAGAAGATCGGCCGCTTCAAGAGCGCGAGCGAGGCCTACAAGCGGATCTACACCGACTACCCCGACTCCGAGATGGCCGACGACGCGCTCCTCCGCTCGGGCCTCAACCACGTCCGCTTCTTCGAGTACGACGACGCGGTCAAGGCCTACCTCATGCTCGCCGAGGACCCGCGCTTCGGCGAGAGCGAGCACCGCCTCCTCGCCCTCAAGAACGCCGCTGACCTCCTCGAGTCGACCCAGCAGTACCGGAAGTCGAGCGAGCTCTTCCTCCGCTACGCCGGCAAGGCCCAGGACCCCGCCGAGCAGGTCGACGCCGCCTTCCGCTCGGCCCAGGTGCTCCGCAAGACCGACGACGACAAGGCGGTCGAGTCGGCCTTCCTCGCCTTCGTCGGCAAGTACGGCAAGGACGCGGCCCAGGCCGAGAAGGTCGTCGAGGCCCACCTCCGGATCGGCCAGGCGCGGGCGGCGATGGGCGATCGCAAGGGCGCCGACAAGGCCTACCGCGAGTGCATCGCCACCTTCGCCGCCCGCTCGCTCCAGTCCGCGAGCGAGGCCGCCGACTACCCGGCCGAGGCCCAGTTCCTCCTCTCGGAGTACACGCTCGCCGAGCTCCTCGACTTCAAGCTCACGAGCCGGGGCAAGGCGCTCGCCAAGCAGGCGCTCGCGCTCTTCGACCGGGTCGTCGAGGCGTCCAAGTCCTACGACGCGGTGCTCCCCTACCGCCGGATCGAGTGGGTGCTGGCGGCGATGTACCGCCGGGCCTACGCTTTCGAGGTGACCGCGATCAAGATGCGCGAGGCGCCGGTCCCCCGCGAGCTCAAGGAGTACAGCGAGGCCTGGTTCGCCTACAAGGACGAGATCGAGACCGCGGCCCAGAAGTTCGAGGCGATGGCGGTCCCGCTCTACGAGGAGACGGTCAAGCGCGGCCGCGAGTACGGCGTCGAGAGCGAGTGGACCGCCAAGGCGCGCGAGCGGATCAACATCTACAAGCCCGAGGAGTACCCGCTCCTCCACGAGCCCGCGGTCGAGCTTCAGATGGAGGACCTCCGTTGACCGCCACCCGCCCGCACCGCGTCACGATCGCCGCGCGCACGCTCGCGCTCGCGCTCGCGCTCGCCGGCTGCGCGGGTCAGCAGGGGAGCGGCGGCAAGGCGCCCGGCGTCACCTTCGAGGAGGAGCCCGAGGCGGCGACGACCCAGCCCAAGACCGTCCAGGGCGGCGCCGCCAAGCCGGCGGCCAAGGCCCGCCCCGGCGCCCGCGACCGCGACCCCGAGGTCGAGCGCCGGAAGATGGCCGCGTCGCTCCAGCAGAGCGCGGTCGCCGAGAAGTCGCTGCGCGCCGGCGATCTCGACGGCGCGGTCAACCAGGCCCGCGAGGCGCTGATGACCCACGAGCAGAACGCCGAGGCGATGCTGGTGATGGGCGAGGTCTTCTACCGCCGCGAGAACTACGAGCTCGTCCTCGCGGTCACCGCCTCGGTCCTCCAGATCGACCCCAAGGTGATCCGCCCGAGCGACGCCTCGCGGGCCCACAACCTCAAGGGCTTCGCCTACCTGGCGACCGGCCGGCAGGAGGCCGCGTTCCAGTCGTTCCGCAAGGCGGCCGAGGCCGACGCCAACAACGCGGCGGCCTGGAACAACCTCGGCGCGCAGTACCTCCGGATCGGCGACACCAAGGTGGCGATCGAGTGCTTCGACTACGCGACCAAGCTCGATCCGAAGTTCTTCAAGGCCCACCTCAACCTCGGCTCGGCCCTCCGCGCGTCCCGTGATTGGGCGAAGGCGGAGGCGGCCTACCGCGAGGCGCTGAAGCTCCGCGCGAGCTACCCGGAGGCCTACTTCAACCTCGGCGTCCTCTACCTCGACGCCGATCCCTACCCGGGCCTCGACACCAGCGCGCGCCTCCAGAAGGCGATCGACAACTTCACCCGCTACCGCGAGCTGGCGAGCGCGGCCGGGATCGGCGAGGGCGAGCGGATCGGCGATGACATCGCCCGCGCGGGCAAGCCGAAGGTGACCAAGGGCAAGAAGAAGAAGGCGGCGGCCGAGCCGGTGAAGGCGGTGAGCATCGCCCAGGCGGATCTCTACGTGGAGATCGCCAAGAAGGGGATCGACCGCGAGCGCAAGCGCCAGGAGAAGGGGCAGAAGCGGAAGCAGGCAGAGGCAGAGGCCGAGGCGAACGCCGCGAAGGCGGCGGCAGCCGAGCCCGCGGCGGCCGAGCCCGCGGTCAAGCCGGGCAAGGCGGGCGCGGGCCCGACCACGCCGGAGCCCGCCGAGCCGAGCAAGCCAGCGCAGCCGCAGAAGCCCGGTGGGGGAGGGGAGGAGCCCGCGAAGCCGGACGCATCCTCCCCGCAGAAGCCGGGCGGAGGCTCACCGGCGCAGCCCCAGAAGCCAGGCAGCGCACCGGCGCAGCCGCAGAAGCCAGGTGGCGCTGCGCCAGCGCAGCCGCAGAAGCCGGGAGGCAGCGCACCGTCGCAGCCGCAAAAACCCGGCGGTAGCACGCCAGCGCAGCCACAGAAGCCCGGTGGGAGTTCCCCGGCGCAGCCGCAGAAACCCGGCGGGAGCGCGCCAGCGCAGCCACAGAAGCCCGGCGGGAGTTCCCCGGCGCAGCCGCAGAAACCCGGCGGGAGCGCACCGGCGCAGCCGCAGAAGCCGGGCGGCGGCGCGCCGACCCAGAAGCCGGGAGCTCCGCCGGTGCAGACGGCCAAGCCGTCGGTCCAGAAGCCGGGCGGCGGATAAGTGATCCCCCCTCCGGAATTTTTTCTCGAAGTGGAAAACCGCCAGACCGCCCCCCGGGGGTGCGCGTTCAGAGCCCAGGTCCGATGCTGGCCCGGTTTCCCGCCCATGTGCCCCCTCTGCCCGCGCTGCCCGGCCACCCGGCCCGGCCGCGCGTGACCGCGGGGGCGCTCAGAACTCGATGGAACCTTTGCCTCGCTCCGCTGTATAACGCTTCGGTGGCCAGGTCCAGGCATCGACGACGCGCGCCCGCAGCCACTGCGTCCGCGCCCACCCGCGCGTTGTCTTGCGCCCTCGCGCGCTTGGCAGCAGCGGGCCTCTTGGCTACGATGGCCCCCCTCTCCCCGGCCCACGCGGGGGAGGCCCCCGCGAGCTCCACTGATGCAGCAAGCCCCCCGCCAGCGCCCGCCAAGGCCAAGAAATCGGCCAAGTCCAGGGGATCTGCCGGCGATCAAAAGGCTGGGGGCAAGAAGGTGATCTCGCTCGATGACGACTTCCTGGTCGAGGGGAAGCTCGACAAACCGAGCGCGTTCTACATCCTGCGCCGGTCCGCCAGTGACTACGACTGGGCTCGCCTCAGCGTCGAGCTCGCTCCACTGGTGCTTGAATCCGTCCAGGATCCCCTGTTTTAATCCCCCATGTCACCCACCCGGCGGCGTTTTCCACGCGCGAAGGCAACGCCGGTTCAACACCTAACCCAACCAACACCCTTCACCACGACACCAAGTGACTCCGGGCTTCGCTCTCGCCCGGCATGAAAAGGTCAGCAGCGCGGGGAATCCCCGCCTCTGAGGAGGAACCAAGGCCATGGACAATTTCGCGGGATTCTATCAAGAAGGTGGCGCTTTCATGCACCCGATCGCCCTCTCTGCGGTGCTCGGTGCCGGCATCATGGTCGAGCGCTTCATCTTCCTGTTCTTCCGCTTCAACATCAACGGCGCCCAGTTCTTCAACCAGATCCAGAAGCTCGTGATGGCGAACAACATCGATCGCGCCATCAAGCTCTGCAACGCCGCTGACAAGGCGGCGCTGGCTCGGGTGATCAAGGCTGGCCTGACTCGCGCGAACAAGACCGAGGCCGACATCTCGGCCGCGATCGAGGAGTCGATGCTCGAGGTGACGCCGCAGATCAACAAGCGGGTCCTCATGATCGCGGCGGTCGCCAACGTGGCGACCCTCCTCGGTCTCCTCGGGACCATCTTCGGCATGATCGAGGCGTTCAACGCGGTTGCGACGGTCGCCGCCGATCAGCGCTCGCAGGCGCTGGCGAAGGGCATCTCGATCGCGATCAACACCACGGGCTTCGGTCTGATGGTCGCGATCCCGCTCCTCGCCTCGCAGATCTTCATCGCCAACCTGGCCAAGAAGATCAACGACGAGGTCGACCTCTACTCCGTCAAGCTCGAGAACCTCCTGGCCGCGAGGGTTCGTCAGGGCTAGCGGTGACCTTCGGCGGGCCTCGGCCCGACGTTTGATCACCTCGAACCTTGAACCACGAACCTAGGAAAGGAGGGAGCGATGGCGAGACGAAAGAAGAAGGAAGAAGAGAAGGTCATCGAGGCCAATCTTCTGCCGGTCATGAACATCATGTTCCTCCTGATCCCCGCGCTCCTCATGGCGATGGAGTTCGCCTCGATGGCGGCCATCAACGTGTCGCCGCCGAAGTTCTCTTCGGCGCCGTCCGAGCCCCAGGAGGAGAAGAAGGAGCAGGAGAAGCCGCTCGACCTCAAGGTCTTCATCATGGAAGACGGCTACCGGGTCGAAGCGAGCGGACAGCAGGAGGGAGCGGACGCCGGCAAGGCGGCCGACTCCTCGCGCCCGACCATCCCGCTGGCGAAGGCCGGTGCTCCGATCGACGACTACGAGCGCTACGACTTCGACGCGCTCGAGGCGAAGGCCAAGGAGTACAAGAAGCTCTTCCCCAACGACACCACCGTCAAGGTGAGCGCCGAGTCGAACGTTCCGATGCAGGTGCTGATCACGACGATGGACTCGCTGGCGGGCCGCGACTGCAAGATCGGCAAGTTCATGAAGGGCACCGAGGATGTGCCGGACAACTGCTACTTCTGGCAGCCGATCATTGAGGGAGGTGCCGGATGACCCCCGATCAACTCGCAGCACAGGACGCGGCGACCAAGGCCTTCCTCGCCAAGAAGAAGGCCAAGGCCGCGGCTCGACGGCAGAAGGGCGAGGAGGAGCCGACCCTCGGCATGACCTCGCTGATGGACATCGTCTCCATCCTCGTGATCTATCTGCTGAAGAGCTACGCGTCGGACCCCGTCGTGATCAACCCGACCGCCGGCCAGAAGATCCCCTTCTCGGCGGCCGACGCTTCGATCCAGGACGGCATGCCGGTCTTCGTCACCGTCCGCGGAATTACGTTCCAGGACAAGAAGCTGGTGACGATGGACTCGGAGGGGAACGTCGACTCGTCGATGGTCCAAAACCACCTCATCGGACCGCTCTTCGACGCGTTCTCGGAGGAGGCCGACAAGGCCAAGCAGCTCGCCGAGAACCGCGGCACCGAGTGGGAGGGACGCCTGATCATCGTGGGCGACCAGGCGCTGAAGTTCAGCACGCTGGTCGACGTGCTCTACACCGCCGGACGGGCGGAGTTCAAAGAGTACACTTTCTGCGTGATCCGCAAGGCTTAGGCGTTGCTCTAGGGTGAGGGAGGCCGGGAGGACATGCCATGTCCTTCCGGTCTTTCTCGTTCTGGGCGATGATTCTCTGACTCCGAGCGGCGCGCGAACTCGCGCCTCCTCTCCGCACTCCGATGACCTCTGCGCCGAAGTCCAAACGCCGGGCCCTGAAGGCCGCGCTCGTCGTCGATCAGAAGGTCTACGACCAGGTCCACCAGCACGCGCCCGAGCGCGTCAGCGTCGGCACGGACGTCTCTGCAGACTTCCTCGTCTTCGGCAAGAACTTGCCGAAGAGACATGTCCTCTTCGACGTCGACCAGAGCGGCGCCTACGTCCTCGACCTCCCGCCCGGCGTCGGCGGTCGGATCCAGATCCGCGGGAAGTCGAAGGGGGTCCGCGAGCTCTGGCGCAAGCAGGCGTCGGGCCCCAAGCCGCCGAAGAGCCTGCGGATCCGCCTCGACCCGAGCGCCCGCGGCAAGCTCACCCTCGGCGAGTCGACGCTCCTCTTCTTCTTCGATCGCCCGGCCCCCTACGTCCCGAAGCCGCCCTTCCCCCAGGATCTGCGGCCGGAGATGCGGGGGATGTTCTCCTCCCTCGACCTCTCGTCGATCCTCGCGGTCCTCCTGATCATGGGCCCCTACTTCTTCTGGGCGTCGACCAAGGAGATCGACGCGAGCATCGAGCCCGAGATCGATGAGCGCTTCCTCCGGGTGATGGAGATCCCGCCGAAGAAGGAGGAGCCGCCGCCCGAGGAGGAGGAGGAGGAGGAGGAGCAGCTCCTCGCCCAGGACGAGGAGGAGAAGGTCAAGGAGGAGATCAAGGTCGAGAAGGTCATCGAGACCAACAAGAAGTTCTCGGCCGAGGCCCTCAACAAGGCCCGCGGCGTCGGTGTCCTCCGCTCCCTCGGCACCTACGGCGGCGACGGTCCGGGGAGCGTCTACGACGTGATCCAGTCGACCGAGAACAACATGGGCGAGCTCTTCGCCGCCGGCATGACCCGGACGATCGACGCCGACTCGGGCGACGTCTCCGGCTTCGTCCCGGGCGGCGAGGGGATCAACGCCAACGGCGCGGTCGTCGGCACCAAGGGCTTCGACGTCACCGAGGACGGCCCGGAGCTCGCCGAGCTCGAGAAGCAGGAGCGCAAGATCAAGAGCAACGTCAAGGCGAGCGACGCCGACGTGATCGGCGACGTCGACAAGCGGGCGGTGCAGGCGACGATCCGCCGGCGGATGGGGGCGCTCCAGAATTGCTACAACCGCGCGCTGCGCACCAACCCCGGCCTGAGCGGGAAGATGACCTACACCATCACGATCTCGGTGATGGGGACGGTCACCCGGGTGAACGTCGACGATGACACGGTGCGCGATCCCAGCGTCGCCTCCTGCACGACCGCCAAGATCAAGGGCTGGCGCTTCCCCGCCGAGGGCGCAGAAGAGTCCTCCGAGGTGACCTTCACCGTGGTATTCTCCGGAGAGTCATGAGCCCTCGCGTGGTCCTCGCCGTGTCGCTCGTTTTCGCGCTGGTCGCCGGCGCGAAGAGCTCGCATGGTCAGGAGGCCGCCGCCGCACCTGCTCCCGCTCCCGCTCCCGCCGCGACGCCGGCGTCGTCGGCCGATTCCGGCAAGACGCCGCGGGTTCGGGTCGGCGAGCTCCGGCGCGGCATGGAGCAGGACCTCGCCGAGATCGGCAAGATCGCCCAAAAGGCGCGCCGCGACGGCGACATGGTCAAGGTCGCCTGCACCACCGACAAGCAGGATCGGGCGGAGGGCGTGATGGACGTCGCCACCCCCGAGATCGCGGTCCTCCAGAGCAAGTCGTCGGACACGGCGACCAAGGGCTTCGCCAGCCAGAAGCTCCGGGCCGCGGCCCTCAACCTCGGCAAGCTCCTCGACGAGGCGCGTGCCTGCATGGGTGCACCGGCCTCGCGTGACCAGGGGAGCGGCGACAACGCGGTCGACATCGGCGACCTCGATCCCGACGATCCGACGCCGGCTGCGAACGGCGGCCCGCTGCCGCCGCCGCCGCTCCAGCGCGGCGAGCAGGCGGCGAGCCCGGTCCGCTGACGCAGCCCGCGGTGCTCCGTCCGCGCGTCGCGTCGTCGTGTCGTGGATCCTGCAGATCCCGCCGACCGTCGGCGAGGCTTGCTCTACCTCGTGCGCTCGACCACCGCGCGGGCGTCGCAAGGGCCCGTGATCGCCCAAAATGATCCGGTAGGGCCCACTTTTCGCTAGGCTGTAGGACCTTCGCCTAGCCCGTGCGCTCGCACCAGAAATCACGCGCTCCGCCGCGGCGTCGCCTCCTCGCGCCGGGCCTGGCGATCCTCCTGGGAATCCTTGTTCCGGGCGGGGCTGCGCGGGCAGACATCCCCCAGACCCAGGACGGGCCCGGGATCAAGGTCGGCCAACGCTCGACCCTCCACCCCGGCTTCGCGCTGATCCTCGGCGCCGACTCGAACGTCTTCTGGACCAACCCGCAGGATCGCGGCGGGGTGCGGGCCTCGGCCTACACGATGCCGACCGTCTGGCTCGGCCTCGGCAACCGCAAGGTCCGCGACTCGGTCCTCCAGGCGCCGCCGGGGCCGAGCGATCGCAAGGTCGACTACAACGTCCGGGTCTCGGCCGGCTACCGCGCCTACCTCGCGGCCGATCCTGACATTCGCAAGCAGAGCCGCTTCAATTTCACGATCGACGGCCACCTGGTCTTCGCCCCGGGGCGCCGCTTCTCGGTCGCTGTCGACGAGAATTTCGCCCGCCTCGCGGAGCCGCGGAACTACGTCGCCGGGCCGGACTTCAACTACAACCGGATCGATCACAACGGCGCGCTGACCTTCACGCTGCGCCCCGGCGGCGGCCGCCTCAGCGCCTCGGCCTCCTACCTGAACGAGGTCCTCTACTACGAGGCGAGCGACGTCTTCAACGCCGACCGGGTGGTCAACGGCGCGGCCGCAGACGTCCGCTGGCGCTTCCTCCCGAAGTCCGCGCTCGTCGCCCGCTACACCTTCCACTACACCTACTACCTCTGCTGCGTCGAGACCGGGACCGGGCGCAACGAGGACTCGCGCGCCCACCGGGTCGTCGGCGGCTACCGCGGGATCATCGGCCAGCGCCTCTTCCTCGAGGCCCTCCTCGGCTACGGCAAGGCCGACTACATCTACGACACGACCACGCCGGCGAATTTCAAGGGCTTCATCGGCTCAACCTCGCTGAGCTACTACCCGACCCTGCGGACCAACATCTCGATCCAGCTCGAGCGGGCGTTCCACGACTCGCTCTTCGGCAACTACTTCAAGGACGTCGGCGGGCGGATCGGCGCGGCCCACACCTTCCGCTGGCGGATGTTCGCGGCCCTCCAGCTCGCGGTGATCGGCCGGCGCTACGAGGGCCTCCCGGTCCCGGGCCAGGACATCGACACGATCACCGGCTACGACAACGTCTACGGCGACTTCGGGGCCAGCGTCGCCCGCAAGGACACGATCTTCAGCCTCGAGTCGCGGGTCGAGCAGCCCCTCGGCAAGCTCTTCGTCCTCGCGCTGCGCTACAACCTCTCGGTCGTGCGCTCGGACTTCGTCGCCCGCTACGCCAACGGCTTCGTCGACTACGCGGCCTTCTCCAAGCACGTCGTCATGCTGATCGGCGCGGTGCGCTTCTGATGGGGGCGAGGATGGGGGGACGGAGCTTGCGCGGGCAGGGGAGGGCGCCAGCGGCGAGGGGGCGGCGCGCCTTCCTCGGGGGGGCGCTCGCGCTGGCCGCCCTGCCGGCGCTCGCCTGCCGCCAGGAGCCGCCCCCGCAGCCTCCGCCGGCGACTCCGCCCCGCGAGATCCTCGGGGCCGGCGACGAGCTCGACATCCGGGTCTTCGACGAGAAGCGCTTCGACGGGGTCTACGAGGTCCAGGCGGACGGGACGATCGACTTCCCCTACCTCGGCGACGTCGAGCTCGGCGGCCGCACGCCGGCCGAGGCCGCCAAGGTCCTCGAGGCCCGCCTCGCCGACGGCTACCTCCTCCGGCCGCAGGTGACCGTGACGATCAAGACCCGCGAGAACCGCGAGGTCTCGGTCCTCGGCCAGGTCAACGAGCCCGGCTCCTTCCCCTTCCAGGAGCGCCTCACGCTGGTCCAGGCGGTCTCCCTCGCCGGCGGGCTCACCCAGTTCGCGGCCCCGCGGCGGGTGCGGATCAGCCGGCGCACCGGGGCCGGCGACGCGACCGAGACCTTCGAGGTCTCGCTCAAGGCGATCGTCGACGGCGACGCCGAGGACCTGATCCTCCGGCCTGGCGACATCGTCTTCGTCCCCGAGAGCCGGATCTAGCCGGCGCGATGCTATCGTCGCCGCCGTCGTGAGCGAGATGAGCCCCAGCAGCCCCCGCCGGGCCCGCGTCGAGCGGGTGACCCGGGAGACCTCGATCGTCGTCGACCTCGGCCTCGCCGACGGGAGCCCGCCGCCGCCGGCGTCGATCGCCACGCCGGTGCCCTTCCTCTCCCACATGCTCGAGGCGCTCGCCCGCCACGGGGCGCTCGACCTCGCGGTCGAGGCCCGCGGCGACGTCGAGATCGACGATCACCACACGGTCGAGGACATCGGCCTGGTCCTCGGCGCGGCGATCGATCGGGCGCTCGGCGACCGCCGCGGGATCACCCGCTTCGGACACTTCGCGCTGGCGATGGACGAGACCCTCGTCGAGTGCGCGCTCGATCTCGGCGGCCGCCCCTACCTGGTCTACGAGCTCGGGCCCCTCGCCGGTCGTCGGCTCGGGAGCTTCGAATGCGACCTCGTCCGCGAGTTCTTCCAGGCGCTCGTGGTCCAGGCGCGGATGAACCTCCACCTCCACCTGCGGGCCGGCGGCAACCCGCATCACGTGATCGAGGCCGCCTTCAAGGGCTTCGCGCGGGCTCTGCGCATGGCGACGACGCCCGATCCTGCGGCCGCCGGCGAGGTCCCGTCGACCAAGGGCGACCTCTGATCAGCGCGCGAGGCTCGGCTCGCGGCCCGACGCCCCGCCGCGATCGCGTGCGCTTGATCTCGCCGAGATCGGGCGGCGAGGTGGCGGTCGCGGCTCTCCGCCGGATGCTGCTACATTCCCCGCGCCATGGCAGACGCCCCGGTTCGACGCCCGCACCTCGACCCTCTCCCCGCGCTTGAGCTCCGCGAGGGCCTCGCCGACGCCAACGCCGGGCCGGCCGCGGTCCCCGGCGGCGACGCGGCCCTCCAGCGCGCGCAGGCGAAGGCCGAGGGGGCCCGCGCCCGCCTCAAGGAGCACGGCCGCCAGGGCGCCCGCGAGCGGATCGAGACCCTCCTCGATCCCGGCACCTTCGTCGAGCTCGACCGCTTCGTCACCACCCAGTGCCCCGACTTCGACATGCCGCAGAAGAAGGTCTACGGCGACGGGGTGGTCACCGGCCACGGCACCGTCGAGGGCCGGCCGGTCTTCGTCTTCGCCCAGGAGGCGGCGGTCTTCGGCGGCTCGCTCGGCATGGCCCACGCCCAGAAGATCTGCAAGGTGATGGACATGGCGATGAGCGTCGGCGCCCCGGTCGTCGGCCTCAACGACTCCGGCGGCGCCCGGATCCAGGAGGGCGTCGCCAGCCTCGCGGGCTACGCCGAGATCTTCAAGCGCAACGTCCTGGCCTCCGGCGTGGTCCCGCAGCTCTCGGTGATCCTCGGCCCCTGCGCCGGCGGGGCGGTCTACTCGCCCGCGCTGACCGACCTCACGCTGATGGTCGAGAAGAGCGCCTACATGTTCATCACCGGGCCCGACGTGATCAAGGCGGTGACCCATGAAGAGGTGACCAAGGAGGCCCTCGGCGGCGCCCAGACCCACAACGAGCGCAGCGGCGTCGCCCACTTCGCGTGCCCGACCGAGGACGCGGCGATGGCGATCACCCGCGAGCTCCTCTCGTTCCTCCCGAGCAACAACATGGAGGATCCGCCGCGGCGCGCGACCAAGGACGACGTCCGCCGGACCTGCCCCGAGCTCCGCGACGTCGTCCCCCTCGATCCCTCGAAGCCCTACGACATCCGGGCGATCATCCGCGCGGTCGCCGACGACGGCTACTTCCTCGAGGTCCAGGAGCACTGGGCCCGGAACATCGTCATCGGCTTCGTCCGGATCGGCGGGCAGAGCGTCGGCGTGGTCGCCAACCAGCCGCTGGTCCTCGCCGGCTGCCTCGACATCAACGCCTCGGTGAAGGCCGCCCGCTTCGTCCGGATGTGCGACGCCTTCGGCGTCCCGCTCTTCACCCTGGTCGACGTCCCCGGCTTCCTCCCGGGGACCGAGCAGGAGTACGGCGGGATCATCCGCCACGGCGCGAAGTTGCTCTACGCCTTCGTCGAGGCTACGGTCCCGAAGGTGACGCTGGTGACCCGCAAGGCCTACGGCGGCGCCTACGACGTCATGGCCTCGAAGCATATCCGGGCGGACATCAACCTCTCGTACCCGACCGCCGAGATCGCGGTGATGGGCGCGGAGGGGGCGGTCAACATCATCTACCGCCGCGAGCTGGCGGAGGCCGAGGACCCGGCCGCGCGCCGCGCAGAGCTCACCGAGAGCTACCGCGAGCTCTTCGCCAACCCCTACAAGGCGGCCGAGCTCGGCTTCATCGACCAGGTAATCCGGCCGGAGGAGACCCGTGAGCACATCGCTCGCTCCTTCGCCCTCCTGCGCAACAAGCGGCAGGAGAACCCGCCGAAGAAACATGGCAATATCCCCCTCTAACCCGCGCTGATGGCGACGCTCTGGCGAAATCGCGCGCTCCGCGGAGCGCACGTCCTGGTGGGCCTGGCCCTCGGGATCCTCGCGACCGCCTGCGCCAGCCACGGCCCGAGCCCGCGCTCGCTCCACTACATCGACGGCGACCTGGTCTACTCGCAGCCGGTCCACTACCGGGCCTACGCCGCCTACCTCCGGGCGCGGATGGCGATGGAGGCCCAGCCCGCGGATCTCGACACGGCCGCCGGCGAGGTCGAGCTCGCCCTCAAGATCGAGCCCCGCGATCCCCACCTCTGGACGACGCTGGCCGAGGTCGAGCTCCGCCGCGGCGATCGGGAGGCGGCGCTCATCGCCTCGCGGACGGCCCTCCAGATCCGCCCGGAGTACGCGCCGGCGCAGCAACTCCTCGCCCGCCTCGAGGGCGGCGAGGGGTCGTCGGCGATGTCGAGCCGGCGCGGCGACGCGCCCTGATCGCCAGCGCCCGAGCCCGAGCGCTAGAGCTAGAGCTAGAGGGCTAGAGAAGGATCGTCAGGTAGGCGATCAGGCAGTACCACGGGGTGCCGGCGAGGAGGAGCGCCTGGCGGGCGCGGGCGAGGTCGCGGGCCGAGCCGCCGCTGAGGATCGCCGCCGCCGCGATGCACCAGCTCACCGCCGCCAGGACCACCGCGAGCGCGAAGCACTTGATCATGAGCGGCTGGAGGCCGGGGATGAAGAGCCCCGCGGCGGCGGCGAGGGTGAGGAGCACCGGCGCGTAGGCGCTGGCGAGGGCGAGGGTCGGCAGCACCGGCTTCGCCTCGTCGCCCGGCTGCCGGAGGTGGGCGAGCACCCAGGTCCCGAGGAAGAGGAGGGCGATCACGGCCGCCAGCGCGAGGCCCCCGAGCGTCAGCCACTCCTGGACGCGCTTGAGGAATTCCCAGAGGTCATCGAGGGCGCCGAGGCTCGTGTGCAGCGGGAGCATGGTCTTGAAGAGTATCACCGCGGCGAGGGCAGGCACGCGCAGGGCACCGGGCGCGGACGCGAGCGCGGGGGCGCGGGCCTCGGACGGGCCGCGCGGCCTCTGCTAGGATAGTCGCCCCCTGGCGATGGACGCAGCCACTCGCAGCGCGCCGCGTGTCGACGCGGCGCCGTCGATCCCGGCGACGATGCGGGCGCTGGTCCGCGAGGCCGGCGTCCTCCGCCTGGTCGAGGTCGAGACCCCGCGGGCGCTCGCCGACGACGAGGTCCTCCTGCGGATCGAGCTCGCGGGGCTCTGCCGCACCGACTGCCAGGTCGCGGAGGGGCGCCTCGGCGGCGGGGTGACGCGGCGGATCCTCGGCCACGAGGTCGCCGGCGTCGTCGTCGATCGCGGCCCTGCGGCGATGGGCGTCGAGGTCGGCGCACGGGTCAGCGTCGATCCGCGGATCCGCTGCGGGGCCTGCGAGGCATGTCTCTTGGGACAGGATTGCCTGGCGCCCCGCTTCCTCGGGGTCGACGTCGACGGCGGCTTCGCGGATTACCTCCGGGTGCCGGCGGCGTCGGCCGTGGTCGCCCCGCTGGGGCTCGACCTCCGGGCGGTCGCCTACATCGAGCCGATCGCCGCGACCCTGGCGATCCTCGAGGCCGGGATCCGTCGCGGCGAGCGCGGGGCGATCTTCGGCCGCGGCCGGATCGCGGCGCTCGCCGCCCGGATCCTCGCGCTCCACGGCTTCCCGGCGATCCTCCTCCACGACCCGCGCCAGGACCCGCCGCTCGCCCCGGGCTCGCTCGACTTCGCGGTCGAGGCCGGGATCGAGGAGGGGACGCTCGCGGCGATGGTCCGGGCGCTCCGACCCCGCGGGCGGATCGTCCTCAAGAGCCGCGCGATCGAGGCGCTGGCGCTCGAGCCGATGGCGCTGATCCGCCGCGAGCTCCGGATCGCCGCGGCCTACTACGGGTCGTTCGCCGCGGCCGCCGACCTCGCCGGCGATCCGCGCCTCGACCTGGAGCCCCTCTGGGCCGAGCCGCGGCCGCTCTCCGCCTTCGCCGAGGTCTTCGCCGAGGCCGCCCGCGGCGAGGGTCGCAAGCTCTTCTTCTCGCTGGTCGAGGCGGACGCGTAGGGTCGCGCCGCGGGCTTGGCCCGGGGCTATGCGCTCGCGGAGCGGCGCGCTACCCTGGCGCCGTCGCTGGCGCGCCCTGGGGCCCTTCGCGCGCCGCCCGAGCCGCGGATGATGCAGGTCGAGAGCGCTGAGGGAGAGCCGGCCAAGACGGCGGCGGAGGCCGGGGCGGCCGCTGGCGATCGCCGGGCGCACGGCCTGGCGGCGCTCCTCCTCGCGGGGATGGCCGCGTTGATGGCCGCCGACATCGCCCACGACTCGCCGACGATGGACGAGAAGAACCACGTCCTCCGCGGCCTGGCGATCTACCGCAGTGGCGGTGACACCCGCCTCTCGAGCGCCCACCCGCCGCTCGCCAACCTCGCGCAGGCGCTGCCGGGCGCGCTCGCCGGGCCTGGCTTCGATCCCCGCGAGGCCAAGAGCTGGGCGCGGGCCGACATCAACGGCAGCGCCCGCGCCTACCTCGGCCACGACTACGCGCGGGCGCGCCGCGACATCATGGGGGGCCGCTGGGTGACGCTGGCGATCACCCTCGCGTTCGGCGGCTTCCTCTACCGGTGGGGCCTCGGTCGCGGTCGGATCTTCGCGCTCGCGCTCCTCGGGCTCTACTGCGCCCACCCGATCGTCCTGGCCCACGGGCACCTGGCGACCACCGATCTCCCCTTCACCGCGGCCTACTTCGTGGCGATCGTCGCCCTCGGCCGCTACCTCGAGCGCGGCGGCGTGCGGCCGCTCCTCAGCCTCGCGGCCGCGCTCGCGCTCGCCTTCGTCGTCAAGTTCAGCGCCGTCCTCCTGCTGCCGCCGCTGGCGATCGGCGGGGCCTATGGGGCGCTCCGCGGGCTCGGGCGCTTCGCCGGGCGCGGGCTCGGGCGGCGCCTCGGGCTCCTGATCCGCGACGGGGCGGCGCTCGGGCTCGCCGTGCTCCTGGCGATCAACGCGGTCTACGGCTTCCAGGGGACCGGGATGCGGGCCGCGTCGATGATGGCGCGGCAGGAGCCGATCCACCCGGCGACCGGGGGCTACCGCGGCCGCCTCCTCGAGGAGCGCTCGCCGATCCGCCACCTCCAGCCGTGGGTGCCGGTGCCGCTCCCCTACACCTACGTCTTCGGGCTCGCGGCGGTCCAGGCGAAGACCCAGGACGGCCACGGCCTCCACATCTTCGGCCGCAACTGGGCGTGGTTCCCGCTCTACTTCCCGGCGCTCCTCCTCCTCAAGACCAGCCTCGGGATCCTCGCGCTCTTCGGGATCGGCGCGGCCCTCGGGCTCCGCCGGGCGCGGCGACGCTGGCCCTCGCCGACGACCCTGGTGATGATCGCGGCGCCGACGACCTTCCTCCTGGTCGCGGCCCTCTCGCGCCTCAACATCGGCGTCCGCCATGCGCTGCCGGTGGTGCCCTTCATGTTGGTCGTCGCGGCGGCTGGCGCGGTCGCGCTCCTCGGCGGCCTCGGGCGGCCGGGGCGACGCTGGCCGCGGGCGCTCGGCGCCGGCCTCCTCGCGGGCGCGGGGGCCGAGGCGGTGCTCTCGACCCCCGCGCACATCAGCCACTTCTCGTGGGCGATCGGCGGCGACGGGATCGGCCACCGCCTCCATGTGATGGGCGAGGACTGGGGGCAGGACGTCGCCGAGCTCGCGGCGGTGGTCGAGCGCGAGGGGCTGGGGCCGCTCTACTACGAGGCCTACGGCGACACGACCGCGCCCGAGCTCGCCCACGCCGGCGTCGCCTTCACCGGCTTCCGCTGCGGCCAGCGGATCGAGGGGCCGGCGGTGATCGCCCGCCACCTCCGCAACGTCGCGCGCTCCGCCGCCTGCCCGCCGATCCCGCAGGGGGAGGCGCCGGCGCGGGTGATCGGCCACCACATCCTCCTCTACCGGGTGCCCTAGCGACGATGGGCTCGTCGGCGGCGATGGTTGCCAGGGGGCGCCCTCCTCCGCCATCCTCGGCTCATGTCGGCGGCTGGTCGCGCGTCTGCGCCCGCGTGGGGGCTGGGTCCTTCTCTGGGTGTGCATTTTGACATGTTCGATTGGACATGTTCTTTGGGCGCGCTGAGCGACGGCGCGGAGCTCTAGGGGCCGGAGATGTGTGGGATCGTCGGCGCCTTCGCGCTCGCTGAGCCGCTCGATCCGGCGGCGCTCGAGCGCCCGTTGGCTGCGCTCCGCCACCGCGGCCCCGACGGCGAGGGGCGCTTCGTCTCGAGCGATCGGCGGGTCGCGCTCGGCCACCGCCGCCTGGCGATCATCGATCGCGCCGGCGGGGCCCAGCCGATCGCCAGCGAGGACGGCCAGGTGATCGCGGTGGTCAACGGCGAGTTCTACGGGCACGCGGCGATCCGCCGGGGCCTCGTCGACGCCGGTCACCGCTTCCGCACGGCCTCCGACAGCGAGATCCTGATCCACCTCTACGAGGAGCGGGGGATCGACGCGATCGAGGCGCTCCGCGGCGAATTCGCCTTCATCCTCTGGGACGCCCGGGAGCGGCTGGCGATCGCCGCCCGCGATCGCTTCGGCGTCCGCCCGCTGGTCTACGCGACCTTCGGCGGCGCGCTCTGGCTCGCCTCCGAGGCCAAGGCGCTCCTCGCCGCCGGCGCGCCCGCGGCCTGGGACGAGGCGTCGGTCTGGGCGGCGACCCAGATGCACTACGCGCCGCCCGATCGCACGCTCTTCCGCGGGATCCGCCAGGTCGAGCCGGGCGACATGGCGATCATCCGCGGCGGCGAGCTCCAGCTCCGTCGCTACTGGGACCTCGACTACCCGCCCGCGGCGGCGATCCAGCCGATCGCCGAGGAGGAGGCGGTGGCGGCCGTCCGCGAGGCGATCGACGAGGCGGTGCGGATCCGCCTCGAGGCCGAGGTGCCGATCGCCTTCCAGCTCAGCGGCGGGATCGACTCGAGCGCCGTCGTCGCCCTCGCGGCCCCCCACCTCCCGCGGCCGCCGCTCTGCTACAGCGTCGCCTTTGACCGCCCGGGCTACGACGAGCGCGATCTCGCGCGGGTCACCGCCGAGCACGTCGGCGCCGAGCTCCGCCTCGTCGAGGTGTCGCCGCGGGCGATCGCCGAGCACCTCGCAGACGCGGTCACCCAGGGTGAGGGCGTGGCGATCAACGGCCACATCGCCGCCAAGCGGATCCTCGCCCGGGCGATGCGGGCCGACGGCGTCGGCGTGGTCCTCACCGGCGAGGGCTCGGACGAGATCTTCGCCGGCTACGCCCACCTCCGCGGTGACCTCCTGTCTCAAGGGACATCGTCGTCTTCATCTGCGCCGGGGATCGCCGCCCTCGCCGCGAGCAACCAGGCGTCGGCCGGGCTGATGCTGGCGAGCGGGGAGGGGATCGATCTCTCTTCGGTCCGGGCTGCGCTCGGCTTCGTCCCGGGCTGGATGGCCGCAAAGGCGACCCTCGGCCGCCGGGTCGGGTCGCTGGTGAGCGGGGAGCTCGTCGCCGCGGGCCAGGGGCGCGACGTCTACGCGGAGTTCCTGGACGGCTTCGATCTCGAGGGCCAGCTCCTGGACCGCGCGCGGGTCCACCAGTCGCTCTACCTCTGGTCGAAGAGCGCGCTGGCGACCTACATCCTCCGCACGCTCGGTGACGGGATCGAGATGGGCTCGTCGCTCGAGGGGCGCCTGCCGCTCCTCGATCACCGCCTCTTTGAGCTTGTCCGCGGGTTGCCGATCGATCTCCTGATCCGCGGCGGGGTCGAGAAGTACGTCCTCCGGCGGGCGATCGGCGGGCGGATCCCGGCGGCGATCCGCGAGCGCGAGAAGCACCCCTTCCTCGCGCCGCCGCTGGTCCTCGCCGAGTCCGCGCCGATCCAGGAGGTCCTCCGCGATCTCACGCTGCCGCCCTTCATCGATCGCGCGCGCCTGCGGGCGGCGCTCGATCGCCTGCCGACGCTGCCGGAGGGCGAGCGCCGGGCCTGGGATCCGGCGCTGATGCTGGTCGCCAGCCTCTGCGTCCTCCACCGGAGCTACGGCCTGTGAGGCTGAGGCACGGGCTCCTGCCGGCGCTCGCCCGCGCGGTCGCCGAGCGACCGCGGGCGCCGGCGATCGACGATCGCGGCGAGGTGCTCACCTACGCCGATCTCTGGGGCCAGGCAGAGGCGATCGGAACCTGGCTCCGGAGACAGGGTGTCGGAGTCGGCGAGATCGTCGGCCTCGACCTCGGCAAGTCGGCAGACTACGTCGCGGCGCTCCTCGGCGTGTGGTGGGCGGGCGCGGCCTTCGTGCCGCTGCCGCCCGAGCTCCCGGCGGAGCGGCGGCGGCGGATCCTCGAGGAGGCGGCCCCCCGCGTGCGCCTCGATCGCGCGACGATCGCGGCGATCCTCGCGGCGCCGGGCGAGCTGGGCGAGCCGGCGCCGCCGGTCGAGCACCGCGCGGACGACCTCGCCTACGTCCTCTACACCTCGGGGAGCTCGGGCCGGCCCAAGGGGGTGATGATCGCCCAGCGCGGGATCGCCGGGCTCCTGCGGGCCCAGGTCGCGGCCTTCGGCCTCGGGCCTCGGTCGCGCGCGCTCCTCCTCCTCTCGCTCGCCTTCGACGCGTCGATCTCCGACATCGGCACCGGGCTCTGGGCGGGGGCGACGCTGGTGATCGCCGAGCCGGCGGAGCTGGTCGAGCCGCGCCGCCTGGTCGCGCTCCTCGGGCGGGCGGCGATCACCCACGTCGATCTCCCGCCGGCCCTCCTCCCGCACCTCGATCTCGACGCGCTCCCGCGCTCGCTGGAGGCGGTGATCCTCGGCGGCGAGGCGGCCGCGCCGGCGCTGGTCCGGCGCCTGGCTGCGCGGACCCGGGTGATCAACGTCTACGGGCCGACCGAGGCGACGATCTGCGTGAGCCTCTGCGCCTGCGATCCCGCGGGCTGGACGCGGCCGCTCCTCGGTGCGCCGCTCCCGGGGGTGATCTTTCGGGTGGTCGACGAGGCGCTCGAAGAGGCGCCGCCCGGGGTCGCCAGCGAGCTCCTGATCGGCGGCGAGCAGCTCGCGCTCGGCTACCTCGCTCGCCCGGCGCTGACGGCCGAGCGCTTCATCCGACTCCGTGGCGAGCGGCTCTACCGCAGCGGCGATCGGGTGGTCGTCGGCGGCGACGGGTCGATCGAGTTCCTCGGGCGGATCGATCGACAGCGGAAGATCGGCGGGGTGCGGATCGAGCTCGGCGAGATCGAGGCCGGGCTCCGCGAGCACCCGGCGATCGCCGAGGCGGCGGCGCTCGACGGCCCGGGCGGGGTGATCGCGGTGTACAGCCTCCGGCCCGGGGTCGTGGCGCCGGCCGACGATGCGCTCCGCCGGCACCTCGGCGAGCGCCTGCCTCCGGCCGCGATCCCGCGGCGGCTGCGGCGGGTCGACGCGCTGCCACGGGGGACCAGCGGCAAGGTCGATCTCGGCGCGCTGGCGGAGGCGCTCGCCCGCGGCGAGGTCGAGAACGATCGCGCTGAAGGCGAGCGAGGGGAGGGAGCGATCGCGGCCATGATCGCCGGCCTCTGGGCGCAGGTGCTCGGCGTCGCTCCGCCGCGGCCCGCGGACCGCTTCGTCGATCAGGGCGGGAGCTCGCTGGCTGCGCTCGAGCTCGTCGCCGCGGCCGAGCCCCGCGGGATCGTCCTCTCGGCCGCGGATCTCCTGGCGAACGCCAGCCTCGGCGAGCTCGCCGACGCGGCCGCCCGCCTCCGCGTCGACGTCCGCGACGCGCCCTCGCTGCGGGCCGAGGCCGCGGCCGCGCTCGCGCGCCAGGGGCTCGCCCTCGAATCACATGTCGGAGAGGACAGGTCATCATCCGCGTCCTCGCGCGTCGACGAGGACGCGACGATCCTCCTCACCGGCGCGACCGGCTTCGTCGGCCGCCACCTCGCCGCGCTCCTCCGCCGCCGCCACCGCGGCCGGATCCTCGCGCTGGTCCGCGGCGGCCGCCACGAGGTCGCCGAGGCGCGCCTTGAGCGGGCGCTGGCGGACGCCGACGAGGCCCTCGGCGAGGAGGGGAGGGCGAGCGCGGCGATCGAGGTCGTGCTCGGCGACCTCGCGGCCCCCTCGCTCGGCGTCGACGAGCGCACATGGACGCGCCTCGCCGCCGAGGTCGACGTGATCATCCACGGCGGCGCCCAGGTCCACCTCGCCCGCGGCTTCGACGCGCTCCGCCCCGCGAACCTCGACGGGGCCGCGGCGATCCTCCGCCTCGCGCGCGCCGGTCGGCCGCGCCTCCTCCACCACCTCTCGACCCTCTCGGTCTTCGTCGCGGCCAGCCCGACGGTGGCGATCCCGAGCGAGGAGGACGCGCTCGACGGGACCGAGCGGGTCTTTGGCGGCTACGCCCAGAGCAAGTGGGCGGCCGAGGTGGCGATCCGCGAGGGGGCGCGGGGGCGGGTGCCGGCGGTGATCCACCGCCTGGGCCTTGTCACCGGCGATCAACGGCGCGGCCGCGGCCCCGAGGGCGATCAGCTCGGCCTCTTCCTCCGCGGCCTGGTCGAGCTCGGCGCGGCGCCGGCCGGCCACGAGGCGCTGCGGATCGACGTGACGCCGGTCTGCTTCGCCGCCCGCGCCCTGGCGGCGCTGATCCTCGAGGGTCCGCCGGCGCGCGCCGAGGCGCCGACCACCTACCACCTCGCGTCGCCCGAGGGGGCGAGCGCCGCCGCCTTGATCGCCGCCCTCGGGCGCGCGGGCGCGGCGATCGAGATCGTCGATCGCCAGCGCTGGCGCGCGCTCGCCCGGACCCTCGCCGGGCGCTCCCCGGCGGCCGCGGTCGCCTACCTCGCGCTCGGACGCTGCCTCGATCCCGCGAGCTTCGGCGGGCTCCGGGCCTACGACCTCTTCCAGTCGACCGGCTTCGAGTTCGGCTGCGCGCGGGCGGCCCCCCTCCTCGCCGCCCGCGGCCTCGACGTCCCCGCGGTGACCCCAGCGCTCCTCGATCGCTACGTCGCCGCGGCCCTCGCAGGAGGCGCGCGATGACCCGCGGGATGGTCCTCGGCAAGTTCATGCCGCCGCACGCCGGCCACCTCTACCTCGTCGACTTCGCCCGGCGGATGGTCGACGACCTGACGGTGGTGGTCGGCACCCTCGCGGCCGAGCCGATCCCCGGGGCGCTGCGCTTTCAGTGGATGCGCGAACTCTACCCCGACGTCCGGGTCCTCCACCTCGAGGACCCAAACCCCCAGGATCCGAGCGAGCACCCCGACTTCTGGGGGATCTGGCGGCGCTCGCTGGGGCGGATCCTGCCGGCGCCGCCGGACCTCGTCTTCGCCTCCGAGGCCTATGGGGCGCCGCTCGCCGAGCTCTTCGGCGCCCGCTTCATCCCGGTCGATCTCGCGCGCGGCGCCCTGCCGGTGAGCGGCACGGCGATCCGCGCGGCCCCCTGGGCCCACTGGCGCCACCTCCCGCGCCCGGTCCGGCCCTACTTCGTCCGCCGGGTCTCGATCTTCGGGCCCGAGTCGACCGGCAAGAGCACCCTCGCGGCCGCGCTCGCCCGCCGCTACGGCGGCGCGCTGGTCTCCGAGTACGCGAGGACATGGCTCGAGCACCAGGGCCGAGAGGTCATCTTCGACGACATGGAGATCATCGCCCGCGGGCAGATCGCCGCCGAGGAGGCGCTCGCCCGCGCCTCCGATCGCCTCCTGGTCTGCGACACCGATCCGCTGGCGACGGTGATCTGGAGCGAGGTGCTCTTCGGCGAGGTCGCGCCCTGGCTCCGCGCGGCCGCGCCGCGGCGCCGCTACGATCTCACGCTCCTCCTCGACGTCGACGTCCCCTGGGTCGCCGATCCGGTCCGCTACCTCCCGGACGAGCGCGCGAGCTTCCGCCGCCGCTGCGAGCGGGCGCTGGCGGCCGCCGAGCGCCCCTACACGCTCCTCCGCGGCGATTGGGAGGCGCGCTGGCAGGGCGCCTGCGCGGCCGTGGACGCGCTCTTTCGGGCCGAGGGGGTCGAGCCGCCGCCGCCCGAGCCCTGCCCGCCGCCCTGAGGCGTCGCCCGGGTCGCTTCGCTTGCCCGAGCACGCCGAGGCGCCAACGCGCGCGTTCGGGCGACCGCCGGTTGCCAGGCGCGCTCGCCCTCCCGCATCCTCGCAGGGTCCTCCGCCCGCCGATGACCCACGGATCGCACCCATCGCCCACGACCCCGGCGTCGCCCTGGTGGCACGACCTCTACGACGACCTCCTCGCCGAGATCCTCCTCGAGCGCCACGACCCCGCGGAGGTCGAGGCGACCCTCGACTTCATCGTCCGTCGCCTCGGGGTCTCGGCCGGTGCGCGCCTCTTCGATCAGTGCTGCGGGATCGGCTCGCTCGCGCTGCCGCTGGCGGAGCGCGGCTATCGCCTGGTCGCGGTCGATCAGGCGGCCTCCTACATCGACCGCGCCCGCGATGACGCCGACCGCGAGGGCCACGCGATCGACTACGTCGCCGGCGACGCCCGCGACTACGTCCCGCCCGCGCCCTGCGACGGCGCCTTCAACTGGTGGACCTCCTTCGGCTACGGCGCCGACGATCAGGACAACGCGCGGATGCTCGCGGCCGCCTTCGCGTCGCTGCGGCCGGGGGCGCGCTTCCTCCTCGACACGATGAACGCGGCCGGGGTCCTCCGCCGCTTCCAGCCCCACGTCGTCACCCGCCGCGAGGGCCCGGAGGGCGAGCTGGTGCTGGTCCGCGAGAGCGCGCTCGACCTCGCCGCCGGGGTGATCCAGAAGCGCTGGACCTACTTCTTGCCGGATGGCCGAAGGGTCAGCTACCCGAGCCGCGTGCGCCTCTACATGCCGAACGAGCTCGACCGCCTCCTCCGCGGGGTCGGCTTCGTCGACGTCGAATTCTTCGGCGGGATCGCCGACGAGCCGCTCTCCCTCGACACCCTCCGCTGCATCTGCAGCGCCCGGCGGCCGGCATGAGCGCGGTGTCCTTCACCACGAGCGCCCCCGCCGGCGCGGACGCGCTCCTGAGCGCGCTCTACGGCGGCGAGCTCTTTCACCTCGGCGCGAGCGCGGCCTCGCGGCGGCTGGTCGACGACGCCCGCGCGCTCCTCCGCGAGGCGCTCGGCGACGTCGACGACGACCTCCGCCTCGCGCCCGCCCGCCTCCCGGGCGACGAGTTCTTTCGCCGCATGGGCGCGCTGCGTCGCCGCCTCTACCTCGGCGAGGACTTCCACGAGCACCTGCGGGCGCTGGTCGTCGAGCTCGGCTTCGATCTCGATCGGGTCGCCTTCGATCCCCTTCGGCTGCGGATCATCCAGGGCGGCGGCCACCACAACCCGGCCGCCCGCGCGGTCTACTATCCCCACCGCGACACCTGGTACGGCCACCCGCAGAGCCTGGTGGTCGGCTGGATCCCGCTCGATGATCTGCGCGAGGAGGAGACCTTCGTCTTCTTCCCCGAGTACCTCCGCCGGCCGGCGCCGAACGACTCCGAGATCTTCGACTACGACGCCTGGGTGCGGCACGGGTGGAGCCTCAAGATCGGCTGGCAGGACCCCGAGGCCGGCCTCCGCGCCCGCTACCCGCAGATGACCGGGCCGATCGACCCGGCCGCCGAGGTCCTCGGCTTCGCCTGCGGCGCCGGCGACCGGATCTTGTTCGCCGGCGCCCACCTCCACCAGACCCGGGCGCAGATCGGCGAGCGCACCCGCTACAGCCTCGACTTCCGCCTGGTCGACCTCGCCGACGCGGCCGCCGGCCGGGGGGCCCCCAACGTCGACAGCCGCGCCCGCGGCTCGGCCGTCCCGGACTACGTGCGGGGGGCCCCACCGCACGGGTGAGTTCCCCGCCGGAGGGGCCGCGAGGGGCCGCTGGCGGGCGATCGACGCTTTCTCTTGCAAGTGCCGCCGACCTTGGCTATCAACGCCCTCCCCAGCGCGCGTAGCTCAGCTGGATAGAGCGTCGGCCTCCGGAGCCGAAGGTCGCAGGTTCGAATCCTGCCGCGCGCGTCGCCGAGAACGCCGCCTACGAGCCCGTAGGCGGCGTTCTCTTGTTGGTGGGTTGGATGTAGGCGTGTGAGTTTTCTCTTGCGTGGACGGCGGCGCCAACTGGAGCTAGCTCGTTCCGACTGCGACTACGTCGCCGGGTTGAGTTCCGGAGAGGAGACTCACGAGGTCGTGAGCGAGCGGAGCAGCGCGTTGGATGCGCGTCGCTACGAAGACTTCACTCCGCACTTGGTACTCGATAGCGATACCCACGAGGAGTGGTGTCGTGGCGAGTAGAGACCGAGAATCGATGTCGAGTCGCCAAACCCCTCCACCACTCATTCCCTGAGGCTTGCGCGCGCCGTATGTCTTGCCAGTCAGAGTTGGTACATTCCCCAGCTTCAAGTGAATAGCGAAGTGGTCCGTATCAGTCTTGTCGCGTAGTCCAAACTCCGAGACTGCGCGGATATCTCCAGTTGTGAGCCAAGTGGCCATGGCGGGCAGAGCGAATTCCGGCGGCCGGACACGATTACGTACATGGGGGTAGCCAGTGATCATGTAGTGGACACGCGGCTGCGCAGGTTTGGTTTGCGCGGTGTCGGATGGTTCGGATACCTGGTAGCATCCTGCGATGGAAGTTGCACAGTCGTCGGTCAGGGCGATTAGCGCAATGTCGAGGTCAGGATTGCGACCTCGTTGGTAGTCCCAACAAATTCGAGGAGCCAGAAGAGCTAGTGGACCATCGGAGCCCCATGTGAAGAGCGGGACGGCCTGTTGGTACGCATCGAGACACACATGCGCTGCGGTGATGAGGAAGGTAGTTCCACCGGCTCTGAACGGGACGGCTGAGCCGTACATCCGGACGCGTTCTCGCTCATCAAAGCTGTACAAGGGGCAGACACGACGATGGATTGTATCGCCGATTGATTCTAGTGGTGCGAGCAAGCTCATAGTCTCGGGGTTGTTTGCGAGGCTGCGTTGGGCTGCCGACGCTCACGCCCGGTGATAGCGCATCGCCTCGCGCACCCGCTCATGCGCCAGCTCGAGCGCCGCCGCCCGCGGCAGGATCCCGCCCTCGCGGCTGCGGCGGAGCACCTCGGCCGTGTTCTCGCGGATCTTGGTGACGATCGCCTCGCGCGCCCGGGCCTCGTCGCCGCCGTGGAACTCGACGGCCGCGCAGATCACCCCGCCGGCGTTGGCGATGAAGTCGGGGACGTTGATGATCCCGCGGGCGTGGAGGTCGGCCTCTGCCTCGGGGGTCGCTGGGATGTTGGCGCCCTGGAGGACCAGCTTGGCCTGGAGGCGGCCGACGTTGCTGGCCGTGAGGACATCCGGGCGGGCGGCCGGGATCCAGATCTCGCACTCGATCCCGATCAGGTCGTCGTGGGTGATCGCCTGGCCCGAGGGACACTCGGCGACGCTGCGGCCCTCGGCCTTGAGGGCGATGAGATCCTCGATCGGCAGGCCCTCGGGGTCGTGGCGGCCGCCGCGGGAGTCGGTCGCCGCGACCAGGCGAGCGCCGCGCTCGGCGAGGAAGCGGGCCGCGAACTTGCCGACCGCGCCGAAGCCCTGGACGGCGACGCGCGCCCCCTCGAGCTTGATCCCGGCGTGCTCGGCCGCGACCTCCGCGGCGACCGCGATCCCGAGGCCGGTCGCGCCGATCTCGTCGAGCGGGATCCCGCCGACGACCTTGGGGAGGCCCGCGGCCCGCCCGCCCTCGTCGCGGATCCAGGCCATGCAGCCCTCGTCGGTGCCCATGTCGGGGCCCGGGATGTACTCGACGAGGGTGGCGATCCCGCGGGCGAAGGCCCGGATGATCGCCTCCTTCTCCGCGATCGGGCGCCGCGGATCGCCGACGATCCCGCCCTTGGCCCCGCCGTGCGCGAGGCCGGCCGAGGCGTTCTTCAGGGTCATCGCCCGGGCGAGGCGGGCGACCTCGGTGATCGTCACGTCGGGGGCCATCCGGATCCCGCCGATCGCCGGGCCGGCGGCGATGTTGTCGACGACGACGAAGCCGAGGAGGTCGACGCTCGGGTCGCGGACCACCAGCACCTTGAAGGGGCCGAGCTCGTCGCCGGTGTGGAGCTCGATGTCCATGGGAGAGGAGGCGGGTCGGGGGGCGCTCATGGCGAGGGGCATCGTAGCGGCCGCGGAGCGGCGTTCGCCCGCGGAGGGGCGCGCGAATGCTGCGGCATGCGAAGCACTCGCCCGCGCTCAGGGCAGAGGCGCGGCCGCCCGGTGAGGCATCAGCGGGATCGCCACGGCGTGCCAGGGCCCGCCGTTCGCCACGGGGTCGGCGATCCTGTGGATCTCCCAGCTCCCGAGGATCCAGGCGCTCCCGGTGTCGAGCGCCACCGGCTTCGCCTCGGGGTCGGCGCGGAAATTGAGCGAGCGTGCGCCGTGTCGCGGCGAGCTCGATGCGATCATCACCTGCGGTCGGTTGGGCGGATCGTCGCGGTACTCGAGGCGGATATGCTCGCCGTCCGGATCGCCGAGGGTCACCCGCGCGTGCCCGCCGGAGCCGAGCCAGACGAGCGTCGGCTCGGTCGGCATCGGCGCGTTGAGCTCCTCCGAGCAGGAGACTTCGAAGATCTCGACGCGCATCGCAGCCTCGGCATCGGCCTCGTGATCGATCCAGAGGAGGGTGTCGCCGGCGCGGAGGACCCAGGGGAATTGCCACGCGCGCTCGGAGCTCCGCTCGCCGGCGCCCGGGAATTCGGCGAGCACCAGGGGGCGCGTCTTCTCCGGAAGACCGGGGATCGGTTGGAGCTCCAGGCGGAGCTCGATCCCCGGCAGGTGGAGCGTCTCGCCGAGAACCAGCGACCGCGCACCGAGCGACCTCGGGGAGCCCAGCGGCTGGGTGTCCGAGGTGCGTCGCGGCGACGGGTCGCCGCAGCGCTCCGCCGCGCTCGCTCCAGCCGCCGAGGTCGGGAAGCGCGGCTCGCTCGGGGGCTCGCTCACCTCGACGCGGATCCTCGCGTGGACCTCGGGATGCGCCTGCTCGCCGACGGCCTCGCCGCGGCTCGGTCGGAGCTCGCCGACGAGCACCTCCTCGACGACGATCCGCGCGGGTCCGAGGGTCAACGCGCGCTCGGTGTTCGCGCTCAGGTGGAAGCCGCCTCCGAGGCTGGCGAGGCTCTCGGACGCGCTCTGATCGAAGGAGAGATAGGGCGCCTCGGGGGTCCACCAGAGGCGCATGTCGAGCTGGCTCGTGTCGGCGTGGCCGAGCTTGGCGACGGCGATCCCCTGCGTCGAGAGCCAGATCCACATCGGCGCGCCGGGCTCGGGGCGCTCGAGCTGCTCGTGCTCGACCGGGCAGGCGTTGTCGGTGACGTGGACCCACACGGCGTCCTTCGCCTCCGTCCAGCGGTGATTGACGCGGCGGCCGTCGACGACGTTCTGGCCGACCGGGACCATCCGGTCGAGGACGAGGTCGGCGTCCTCGCGCGGGCGCTTGCGACGGCGATAGACCAGCGCGGGCGAGGACTGCGGCGGACCCTCGCCGAGCCAGAGCGGCGGGTCACGGAGCTCGGCGCGGAGCACCGCGCCCGGGAGCTCGACCTCCTCGCCGATCTTGAGGACCGCGTCCGCGAGGACCGCGTGCTCCCTCCGAAGGGCCTCGGGCAGGGCGCCGGGCGCCGAGCTCGGCTCGCCGCAGCCGGGCGCGGGCGCGAGCGGAGGCGGAGGCGGAGGTGGAGGTGCAGGCGAGGGCGCGGTCTCCGGGGCGGTCGCCCCTTTCGCGTCATCGGCGACCTGGGCGTGATCCTGGGCGCGCGGCGCCGCCGAGGGGGCGCAGCCGAGCGCGGCGACGAGCCCCACCACCGTCGCGCCGCGCCGCGCTCGCATCCGACGACTATGCACGATCGAGCCGGGGTTTACACGCGCTCTCCGGGACTTGCAGGCGCTCCGGCGAGGCGGCGCTCGCCCTCGTCGAGCACCCGCCGCGCCCAGCCGAGGAACGCGTCGACGAAGCGCTCGCCGTCGCGGTCGACCTCGATCGCCCCCTCGATCACCCGCAGGCCGGCCCGCATCCGCGGGACGTTGCGGGCGAGGAGCGCGAGGAGCCGCCGGCGCAGCGCGTCGTCCTCCGCGTGATCGAGCATCCGAAGATCGAGCTCGGTGACGTGGATGAACGAGTACTCGGCGTGGAAGACCGCGCTCATCGGCCGCGGGATGTCGGTGCGGATCGGGCTCTCGAAGCGCTGCGCGGGGTCGTTGGTGATCAGCCCGCGGGCGCGCTCGATGTCGACGCCGAGCGCCCGCAGCTTGGTGTGGGCGAGCTCGTGGACCAGCGCCTGGGCGAGGCCGAGGGGGTCGTAGATCGTCGCCAGGATCGCCCCGAACCACTCCGGGAAGGTGTGCGAGCACGAGCCCGAGACCTCGGGCCAGCGGGCCTCCGGGATCGCGGGATCGATGAGGGGGTGGAGGGTGTGGCAGAGGCGCTGGAGCTGGCGGTAGATCGCCGGCCAGCGGCGGACCTGGTCGACCGCGAGGGCGATGTTCGGGTGGGTGAGGGGGCCGTTCTCGAGGGTCGGCGCGAGCGGGCAGCGGCGGCTGATGTGGCGCACGGCGATCGCCCCGTCGGCGATCGTCGGCGCGTCGCCGATCGGCCAGCGCAGGAGCTCGGCGCGGCCGCTGAAGGTGCAATTGCGAGTGGCGAGCGCGAGCGCGATCTCGGCGTCGTAGCCGTCCTCCTGGGGCTCGGCCATCCGCGCCCACGCGACCTCGGGCGCGGGCGGCCGGGGAGCGCTCCGGCGCGGGCGGCTGGGCGGCGGCGCCGGGGCCTCGCCGCGGAGGAGCGCGAGCCCGCGGGCTTGCCGACGGGCGGCATGCTCGGGTGGTGGCGGCGGCGGCCGAAAGGGGTGGACGACGCCCTGCGCGGCCTCGTCGGGCCAGGCCGTGCCGACCAGCGCGACCTCGCGGCGGGCGGCCGCGTAGGCGCCGGGGTAGACCGCGCGGACGACCGGCGTCACGAGCTCGGCGTAGCCGTGGAGCGCGCTCCAGCGGCACGGCCAGGCGAGCGCCTGGTCGCGCCAGGCGAGCGCGTCGGCGAGGCCGAGCTCGGCGGCGATCGCCGCGAGCGCGCGCGCGCGCGCGTGTGAGTCGGCGCAGCCGGGGCCGCAGGGCATGTGCGGCGTGGCCCGCAGGCCGAGGCGGCGGAGGAGGGGGTTGTCGATCGCCGCCCGCTCGATCGGCGCCTCGAATGACATGTCCTTTGAGTCATGATCCGATCGCACCTCGCCGACCAGGTCGCGGCGGGCGTCGGCGTCGGCGCCCTCCCAGCGGGCGGCGCAGCAGGGCGGCGCGCCGAGGAGGCGGGCGAGGGCGGCCTCGCTGCCGTCGGCCCAGGTGGCGAGGAGGCGGGCGAGCGTCGGCGGTCGGGCGATCGCCACCGGGTGCTCGAGGTCGCGGGCCGGGACGCGGCCGCGATCGAGGTCGACGATCCCGAGCCCGTCGCGGGCGAGGCGGCCCTCGAGCGCGGCCCGCTCGCGCGGTGCGACGGAGGTGACGAGCGCCGGCACGATCCCGCGGCGGAGCGCCTCGATCTCGACCTCCCGGACGGCGCGGGCGGCCGCCCGCAGGCGCGGCCCCCAGACGGCGGCCGCCCGATCGCTCACCCAGCTCAGGCGGAGGCGGGTCTCGGGGAGCGCCTCCGGCTCGCCGTCATCCTTCGGCGACGCGGCCTCGACCCGCGCGCGCGCCTCGGCGACCGACATGTTGATCCCGCGGGCCCAGGCGCCGACCAGCATCCGCTCGATCGCGTGGCGCCGCGGGTGGAGGGTGATCGGCGCCTCTCCGGCGGCCAGGAGCTCGCGCTCGCCGGCGGCGAAGAGCTCCTTCCAGAGCCCGCAGTGCTCGCCGCGGGCCCGCCAATCGCCGCCCTCCGCGGTCCCCGGGCAGTAGCCCTTGCAGAGGATGAAGTAGCGGCAGCCGCGGCAGCCGCCCTCGGCCTCGGGGGCCCGCCAGAGCGCGAGGTAGCGCTCGAAGCCCGGCGCCTCGGCCTTCACGTAGTCGACCCCGTCCTTGTTGGTCCGCCCGCAGTTGCTCCGCTGCCCGTCGCCCTCGAGGCCCTGGACCGCGGCGGTCGTGTAGGGATCGCAGGCCCGCCACACGCAGGTCGCCGCCTCGTCCTGACCGCGGAGGAGCGCGTCGATGTCGCTGAAGACGTCGATCTTCAGGCGGCCGAGGCGAGCGCGGGCGGCCGCGAAGGCGCGGTGGGCCGCGAGGTCCTCGGCGGGCGTGAGGGCGAGCGCCTCGCGGATCGCCGGCGACTCGACCTCGAGGACGTGGAGGCGGAGGCTGTGGACGCCGATCGCGTCGAGGTGCGAGAGCCACTCCACCAGCCGCGGGAGGCGCTCGGGGCCGGCGTTGCCGCGGTGGAGGGTGATGATCAGCGAGGTCGGGATCGCGGCGGCGCAGAGCCGCTCGATCGCCGCCTCGGCGCGGGCCGTGAGCTCGCGCGTCGCCGGGCCGCCGCCCGCCCAGCGGGCGTCGTTGAGCTCGCCGGGGCCGTCGATCGACACCCCGACCTGGACGCGGTAGCGGCGGAAGAGGTCGAGGTGCTCGTCGTCGATGAGCGCGGCGTTGGTCTGGATCGAGGTGTAGCCGTGGCGCTGGAGGCCGAGCGCGAGGAGGCGCTCGAGATCCGCCTTGGGGAGGAGGAGCGGCTCGCCGCCGAAGAGCGTAAACGGCTCCTCCTCGCCCTCGAGCGCCCGGGTGATCGCCGCCATGTCATAGCGCTCGGCGACGTTCCCCGCGTCGCGCTGCGGGTTCTGGTAGCAGTAGACGCAGGAGAGGTTGCACCTCACCCCGAGGGGCCGGACCTCGACGCCCACCGCCTAGCCCTCGCCCTCGTCGCCGGCGGGCTCGGTCGCCTCGTGCATGTCCGCCATCTCCATCTCGATCCCCCCGAGGCGATCGAAGAGCGGCCCGAGATCGAGGTGCGGCGCCTGGTCGAGGTGCGGCGGCGCGACGTCGCCGTGCTGGTCGGCGTGGGCCTGGCGGCTCAGCGCCGGGGTGCCGGGGGCGTCGCCGTGGACGTCGGCGTGCTGCGAGACGCTCCGCCGGGCGACGTCGCCGTGCGGCGAGCGGACGTCGGCGTGGATCCGCCGCGAGCCGAAGCCGACGTCGAGGTGGGCGCCGCGGTTGGCGTGGACCGAGACGTTGGCGTGCGGGACGTCGGCGTGGACGCTCCGGGTCGCCCGCCGGCTCACGCCCGGCTGGGCCGGGACGTCGGCGTGGAGCTCCTCGGAGAGGCGCTCGTCGAGGCGCGGGGCCGCGAGGTCGGCGTGGGGGCTCACGCTGAGGTTGACGACCCCCCGGAAGATCCGCAGCGCCTCGCGCTCGATGTGCTCGCGGATCGCGTCCCGGAGCGCGGCGAAGTCCTCCGGCGGGACGTCGACGCGGAGCGGCGGGAAGGCGCGGCGCGTGCCCTGGTGGGCGACCGCCCCGCGGACCGTCAGGCTGAAGGAGGGGCTCTGGGTGGCGAAGAGATCGAGGTCGGCGTCGAGCATCACCCCGCGGAGGTCGATCTCCGGGAGGACCTCGACCCCCTCGATCTGCAGCGACGGGATCGTCAGGTCGAGGTCGAAGCGGAGGAGCCCGCGCGCCCGCAGGCCGCGATCGTCGAGCGTGCACTGGAGCTCGACCTGGAGGGTCCCGGGGAGCTCGGCGACGAAGGCGAAGACCAGCCCCGCGCGATCGATCCGGCAGAGCAAGCTGGCGCTGAGGCCGAGGAGCGTGACCATCCCCGTGATCGAAAAATTGGGATCGGAGGTCGGGCCGATCCGCAGGCGCATCTGCGGCGCCGGGTCCTCGCCGGCCCCGCGCAGCGCCAGCACCCCGTCGATCGTGTAGGGGTCCATGTCGCCGCGCGCCGAGATCCCGTCGACGTAGTCGACGACCACCCGCGCGCTCGCCCGCCAGCCGAAGATCACGAGGGTGCCGGCGAAGATGATCCCGGGCTCGCGGAAGAAGATCCCGCCGATGCTGGTCGGCGCCGGGACGATCGTGATCTGGACCTCCTGCATCCGCACGCCGACGACCCGCTCGAGGGGCCCGGTGATCGCCTCCGGGAGCGCCTGGTAGGCGAGGAGCGCGAGCCCCGGCGGGTTCGGCGGGAGCGCGGCGAGGAGGGTGATCATGATCTCGATGACGCTGATGTCGGCGACGGTCCCCGAGAGGACGTAGTTGTCGGGATCGTTGGTGTCGACCAGCACCGCGATCGAGCCGTCGAGGCCGCCGACCCGGAGGTTGCCCGCGCAGCCGACGCTGTCGAGCCAGGGCGGCGCGTAGGTGCCCCCGAGCTGGAGCGCGAGCTGCCGGATCTCGACCCCGGGGATCCCGAAGGGGCTCTGCCAGACGCTCGGGTTGGGGCTGTTGCCGGTGAGCGCACCGTCGGCGCTGCGGCCGGTGCCGTTGAGCGTGAACGATCCGGTGATCGACTCGGGCTCGAGGCGGATCGCGCCGGTGAAGACCAGGTGGGTCCAGCGATCCTCGGGGCGGGTGTCGGCGATCACCTGGTCGATCTGGGCGACCGCCGGCCCGGTGATCGGCGCGACGTCGGCGATCGCGTCGGCGAGGAGCTGACCCACCGGCCAGATCCGGTGCTCGTTGAGGCTCACCACGATGTCGTGCGAGATCGTCAGGGCTGGCTCCGGCGGCGAGCCCTTGACCTGGATCGCCACGTCCGATCGGGTGTAGCGCATGATGAAGCCGACCCGCGCGTCGCCGAGCGCCGGCAGGGTCCGCTGGACCGCGGCCTCGGCGAGGAAGACCAGGGGGCCGCGGGCGGCCGCCGAGCCCGCGCCGCCGCTCGTCGCCGCGCCGTCGGCGTCGGCCGGCGCCTGCCCGCTGCTCGCGTTCTCGCGGAAGACCGCGAGGTGGATCGCGAGGTCGTTGACCCCGAGGAGGCCGCCGACCGCCCGGAGCTCGCGCGGCGGCTCGCGGGGGATCGCGGGCGCGCCCAGCCGGGTCTCCTCGACGTCGGCGGCGATCTCCGCGTCGCTCGGGTTGATCGTGAAGTTGCCGTAGAAGTTGAGCCCCGCGGCGATCCCGGCGTCGCGGTTGGGATCGTAGAGCACTGTCTGGTTGGTCAGGACGAAGTGGGGCCCGGTGAGCGCGAGGTCGCGGACGATCGGGATCGACGGGAAGATCGATCCGAGCCCGAGCACCGCCGTGTCCTGACCGGCCGCCGGCACCGGCGCGAGCACGAGGGCGTAGCGCGGCTGGAAGCGGACGATGAAGAGATCGAGGATCACCCGCAGGACCGGGATCCCGAGCACCGTCGCGTCGCCGCGGACCTGCACCCGCGAGCGCCCGGGTGTGATCAGGCCGTCGTCGTCGACGATGTTCGCGCCGGGGATCCCGATGATCCCGGGCTCGGCCTCGATCACCCGCACCTCGGGGTCACGGATGGTGATGAAGGGGTCGAGGAGCTCCGGCAGGATCCGGGCGTCGGCGGCGAACTCGTCGAGGAGCTCCTCGTGGAGGAGGAGGCGACCGCGACGGATCGCAGCGCGGAGGGAGCGGGCGAGGCGGGCGATCCGCTCGTCGGCGATCTCCTCCTGCGTTGACGGGGGCGAGGGCGGGGGCGTCGCGCGGCCGCGACGCGGCGGGCTGGGGGCTCGTGGCATGGTGGCTCCAGCCCAAACCCTACGCCGTCTGCGTTTGCGAGAGCGCGCGCCAACGCCAAAGGGCCGCGCTTTCGCGGCCCTTTTTCACGACGCGCGCGCGCCGGCGCGCGTCGGCCCGCGCGCGCTCGCGCCGGCTACTTCATGAAGGTGCGGGTGAAGAGCTCGCCCGCGTTCTTGTCGTAGAAGGTCCCGGTGAATTGATCGCCGGCGATCTCGACCCAGATGAAGCCCTCCATGTCGGGCTTCTGGAAGAAGAAGGGGTTGGAGCCGGGGAGCGGCTCGGCCTTCGAGCCGGCGCCGGAGACGATGTGCTCCGTCCCGCACTTCGGCTCGAGCCACTGGAGGTTGTGGTCGTGGCCGCAGATGTACACGTCGATCTTCCCGCAGAGCGCCTCGTCCATGAACTTCTTGACGTTGGTCCCGGTGACGAAGGGGAAGGGGATGCCCTCGAGGTTCTCGTAGGCGCCGGCGTTGCCGTGGTCGCCGTTGGAGATGTAGGGGTGGTGGCCGAAGCCGATCTTCCAGGCGGCGCTGCTCTGCGCGAGCTCGTTCTTGAGCCAGTTCTTCTGGGTGTCCGAGTTGCCGTTGAAGGGATCGGTCATCACCTGGTTGGTGTCGAGGAACCAGAAGTCGACGTGCTCCATGCCGAAGCTGTAGTACTTCGACGGCATGTTCCAGAGGTCGCTGACCTGGGTGTAGGCGACCTGGTAGTCGGGCTTGTCGCCGTCGAGGTCGACGCCGATCCCCGAGCCGCCGTAGTCGTGGTTGCCGAGGACCGCGTAGACCGGGAAGGTGAAGTCCTCGTAGGGCATCTCGAACTTGTCCTGCCACTGCGGGTCGTCGACGCCCTTGACCCCGCTGTCGTAGAAGTTGTCGCCGGTCATGACCGCGAAGTCGCAGCCCTTCTGGGCGCAGATCTCGACGATCGCCTGGCCGACCGAGTACTGATCCTCGTTGCCCTCGCCGGTGTCGCCGAGGACGATGAAGCGGACGACCTGGTCGACACCGCCGGTGGTCGTCCCCGAGCCGCCGCTGCTTCCGCCCGTGGTCTCGACGCCGGTCGTGGTCGCGGGGCCGCTGGTGCTCGGATCGCCGGTCGTCGTGCCGGCGCTGGTCGAGGTCGTCGAGGTCGAGGTGCCGCTCGCGGACATCGACGCCGAGCCGCTGGCGTCGCCGCTGCTCCCACCATCGCTGGTGCTGCCCGCCGAGGCGCTGGCGTTGGTCGTGCTCGCGCTCGCGCTCGCGCTCTCGGTGTCGCTGGTGCTGACGCTGCTGTCGTCGCCGCATGCGGCGAGCGTCAGGAGCGAGGCGGCGAAGGTGGAGAGGATGCGAGGGGAGCGGCGAAGCATCGAGTTCATGGGTACCCGGCGCGGGATTGTACCCCCCGAGGCGCCCAGCGCGGGGGCGCTCGTGTAGAATCTCGCGATGGCCCACGCCCCCGTGCCCGGCGAGCTGGTCGCCGGGCGCTATCGCCTGGAGCGGGCCCTCGGGAGCGGGGGCTTCGGCACGACCTACGCGGCGGTCGATGAGCGCACTCGCCGCCAGGTCGCGGTCAAGGTCCTCGACCTCCGGCACCTTGGGGAGTGGAAGAGCGTCGAGCTCTTCGAGCGCGAGGCGACCGTCCTCCGTCGCCTCCGGCACCCGCGGATCCCCGCCTACGTCGACTTCGTGCCGATCGAGGCCGATCGCGCCGGGGTCCTGGTCCAGGAGCTCGCGCCGGGGCGCTCGCTGGAGGCGATCCTCGAGGAGGCGGGGCGCCTCGACGAGGCCCAGGTGATCGCCCTCGCCGATCAGGTGCTCGAGGTGCTCGAGTACCTCGGCGGCCTCGATCCGCCGGTGGTCCACCGCGACATCAAGCCGGCGAACATCGTCGTCGACGGCCGGGGGCAGGCGTCGCTCGTCGACTTCGGCGCGGTCAAGGACGCCGCCGCCCGGACCTCGACGATCGGCTCGACGGTCGCCGGGACCTTCGGCTTCATGGCCCCCGAGGTCCTCCAGGGGAGCGGCGAGCCGCGCTCGGACCTCTACGCCCTCGGGATGACGATGATCAACCTCCTCACGGGGATCGCCCCGAGCGAGCTCCCGAGCCGGCGTCTGCGGCCCGTCTACCACGATCGGGTCGCGGTCGGAAGCGCCCTCCTCGGCTTCATCGATCGCCTGATCGAGCCGGTCCCCGACGATCGCTTCGAGGGGTCGCGGGCGGCCCGGATCGCCCTCGCCGACGCGCGTGACGCGGGGGCCCTCGCCGATCCGGGCGCCGATCTCGGGGTCCTGGTCGCCGCCCGCGAGCGGGCCCACCGGCGCGCGCAGGAGGAGCAGGAGGCGCTCGCCCGGCGGACGCGCCAGGCCGCCGAGGCCCGCCTCGCTCGCCGGCCGCCGCGGGTCGCCGTCCAGCGCGGCGAGGGCCGGATCCGGGTGACGATCGCCCCGCCGCTCCTGGTCGATCAGCTCCGCGACCAGGTGATCTGGGGGATGGTCTTCGCCTTCTTCAACCCCGGCGCCTTCATCGTCATCACCGTCGCGATGTACCTGATCCTCGGGCTCGAGATGTCGGCTGGGGTCGCGATCCCCCTGACGATCACCCTCTGGATCGTCCTCCTCGGGCTCCTCAACGTCGGCTACGCCCAGCTCCGACGAAGGCCCTGGTATGTCGACCTCAGCGACGACGGCCTGGTCGCGGTCCACCGCGGGGATCCCCGCAAGGGGGCGCTCCTCGGCCGCGCCCACGACCTCTCGGTCCGCCTCTCGACCCCCGATCCCGCGCGCCTCGGCAGCGCGAGCTTCCAGGGGAGCGTCGAGATCGAGTACCTGACGGCGCGCGATCTGAAGCACCTCGGCGAGGCCCTGCGCTCGCGCGTGCGGGTGACCTGAGGCCGGGCTCGGCGGCGGCGGGCGTGGTAGAGGAGTCGCGGAGGGCGCGGCGACGATGACCACAACGGCGAAGAAGAGCGCGAAGAAGAAGACCACCAAGAAGGTGGCGGCGGCGAAGAAGACGGCCAAGACGGCGACCCCGTCGAAGAAGTCCACGAAGAAGGCGACCGCGTCGAAGAAGAGCGCGAAGAAGGCGACCCCGTCGAAGAAGACCGCGAAGAAGGCGCCGGCGAAGAAGGACGCGAAGAAGCCGGCCGCGAAGAAGACGAGCGCGGCGAAGGCGACCGCGAAGAAGACAGCCGCGAAGAAGACAGGCGCGAAGAAGACGGCCGCGAAGAAGGCACCGGCGAAGAAGGCCGCCAAGGACGCCCCGCTCACCGTCCTGGGGCGCTTCCTCGGCGAGCTCCCGGGCGACCTCGCGGCGCTCTTCGAGCACGCCGCCGCGCTCGGCGACGACGCCTTCTTCACCTCGCCGACCTACGGCGAGCTCGCCCTCAGCGTCGCCCCGGCGGGCGCGAGCCACTACGTCGACTCGGCGGACGGCGAGGCCTGGGGCCTCCTCTTCCGCGACGTCGCCTGGATCGGCGAGGAGGCCGACGGCGGGCTGGTCGGCTACTACCGGCACCCGAGCGACGCGCCCGCGCGGGTCCTCTACCTCGACAACGAGGGCTCGCTGCGGATCAGCGGTCGCTCGCTGGTCGAGCACTTCGCGTGGCGCGTCGGCTTCGACGGCGAGTCGGCGCACCCCGAGCTCGACGCCTTCTGCGACGCGGCCGGCCTCGCCCGCGCCGGCGCCTCCGCGGCCCGGGCGGACGCGCTCCAGGGCGAGGGCGATCCGAGCGCCCGCCTCGATCGCCTGATCGCGGCCGTCCGCGCGTCGCAGGGGCCCGCCGAGCGCCCCGTCGATCGCTGGCCGACCTGCGCCCTCCTCGGCGACGGCCGCTGGCTGGTGATCTCGAGCGAGGACGACGTCACCCGGCCGCAGACCTACGAGGGGCACGTCGCCTTCGCCTACGACCCGAACCTCGGCCGCTTCGTCCGCCTCGCCGACACGCCCTTCCGCGGCTACCTCAGCCTCCACGCCCTCGGCCCCCTCGCCGACGGGCGGACGCTCGTCCTCAGCCTCGCGGGCGAGGTCAAGGTCGCCCTCTTCGACCCGGCGACCAACACCTGGTCGGTCGGCGCGACCCTCGAGCGGGCGCACGACGGCGGCGCGGCGATCCTCCTGGATGACGGCCGCGTCGCGGTGATCGGCGGGGGCTGGAGCGGCGGGGCAGGGGGCGACCTCGACCTCTACGACCCGGCGCGGGACCGCTGGAGCGTCGGGCCGGCGATGCCGAAGAAGCGCCGCGACTTCGGGGTCGCGCGCCTCGCCGACGGGCGCGTGCTCGCGGTCGGCGGCTCGACCTTCGGCTACGAGGACGTCGCCGCCACCGAGATCTACGATCCCAGGAAGTCGACCTGGACGAAGGCCGGCGCGCTCTCGGAGGCGCAATCGAGCGTCAGCGTCCTCGCGCTCGCCGACGGCCGCGTCCTCCTCACCCGCGGTGACGAGCTCGCGCTCTTCGATCCCGCGACCGGCCGCTGGAGCCCGCTGAAGGCGCGCGAGGGCGCCGCCCAGGCGATGGTCCCGCTCGCCGACGGCCGCGTGGCCTTCTTCGATCGCCAGCGGGCGGCGCTCTTCGACCCGGCCTCCGGCGCGCTGACGATCGCGGGGACGACCGCGCTCACCCGCGGCGACGCGACCCGCGGCTTCGAGCTCGCCGACGGCCGGATCCTCCTGGTCGGCGGGGACCTCTACAACAACATCGCCAGCGAGCCCGAGCTCTGGGATCCGCGGCGCGGCGAGGGCGGGCCCCTGCCGGGCTTCGAGAAGGCCTTCGAGCGCCAGCGGAAGGCGCTGGCGAAGCGGCGCTAGCCGGATCGCTCCGCGCCCGACAGGATCGACGGAAGCCGCGCCTCCGCCTCATCGAGCGCCCGTCGAACCTGTCCTCTTCGACATGTTCGTGAGGGCGTCGGCGAGGGCGTCGGCGAGGCCGTCGACGCGCGCGGATCTAAACATGTCCTTTGGGTCATCCTTGGCGCGCGCCCGCGTGGCCGCGCTCGCGCGCCCGGCGGCGGCGGCCGAGGCTTGCGGAGGCGCGGCCTTCCTCCGTATCCTCGGGCGCCGATGTCCGCGCCCCGCCGATCGCTCACCCTCCGCGTCCTCGCCCTCACCCTCGCCGTCGGCGCGCCCCTGGCCTGCAAGAAGGAGGCGAGCAAGCCCCCGCCGGCCGAGGCCAAGCCCGCGGACGACGGCTACGACTACGCGGCGATGGTCGCCGACCCGGTCGCCGACGAGGCGAGCGCGCTCTCCGAGGGCCCGTTGGCCCAGCGGGCGGCGAGCGACGCCCCGGGGCGCGCCTTCGTCGGCGACCTGATCGCCGGCTCGCTCAGCCCCGGCGAGGAGATCGACCAGGAGTTCACGATCGATCCGGCGCGCTGCTACACGCTCATCGCGGTCGGCGGCGAGGGGGTGGTCGAGGTCGAGGCGGCGATCACCACGGTCGCGCCGGTCCGCGGCGGCGAGACGACGCTCGCCGAGGACGCGGAGCGCGGGGCGGTCGCGGTGATCGGCGGCGGCGAGGCCTGCTACCGCGGCGGCGAGACCCGGACGCCGGCGCGCTTCGTCCTCCGGGTCAGCGAGGGCGCGGGGGTCGTCGTCGGCCAGCTCTACGCGAGCGAGGCCCCGCCGGTCGACTAGCGGAGCGGGCGGCTTCGCCCACGTGAGCCAGGCCTCATTCGCGTGAATCGGTGGGTCGGGAATCACCGGATCGCTGCGCGTGAAAATGAACACGGCCTCCATTCCTCCGATTCATGGGGAATTGGAGCCAAAGAAAAACGCGCCTTGACATGAACGGTGATTCATTCCAATGAATGCCGGCTCTGATCTGAGGCCCATGGCGACGACCACCCGGAGGAAAGGGAAGACCCGCAGCGTCCGCGAGGCGGTCCGCGAGGAGACCCGCGCGGCCTACCGCGAGGCGATCCTCTCGGCGGCCTCCGAGGTCTTCGGGCGCCTCGGCTTCCACGACGCGAAGATGGCCGACATCGCCGCCGAGGCTGGGGTCGCCGCCGGCACCCTCTACAACTACTTCTCCTCCAAGGAGGAGGTCTTCGCGTCGATCCTCGAGCGGGGCCAGGAGCAGCTCTTCGGCGCGCTCGCCGAGGTCGTCGCCCGCGGCGGCGATCCGCTCGATCGGCTCCAGGAGGTGCTCCGCACGCTCTACGGCTTCCTCGAGCGGAGCGGCCCCTTCTTCGCGGTCTACCTCCGCCAGGGCGGCCTCGCCGAGTGGACGCGGCAGCGCCTCCGCGAGAGCGAGGACCGCACCTTCCACCGCAACCTCGCGCTGATGGAGGGGCTCCTCCGCGAGGCCTGCGAGGCCGGCCTCCTCCGCGGCGACCGCGACCCCGACGAGCTCGGGGCGGTGCTCGCGGGCATCTCCGACGCCCAGATCTTCGCCTGGGTGCGGCGCGGCTGCCCGCCCGATCTGACCGCCCGATCGGCGGTCGTCTTCGACCTCTTCCTCCACGGGGCCTCCCGCCGATGATCCGTCCAAGCCACGCGCTCCTCCTCCTGGTCCTCGCCGCCGCCACCTTCTCCGCCTGCGACGGCGGCGAAGAGGGCCCGTCGCTGCCGCCCGTCGCCGGCAAGGCGCCCCCCGAGATCCCGACGCCCGAGGCCGTCGACGACGCGCCCGCGAGCGGGCCGGCGAAGCAGGCGGTGGCGACCACCGGCCGCTTCGTCGGCACCGTCCTCCCGAGCGAGTCGGCGGAGCTCGGGCCGAAGATGAGCGGCACCCTCGCCTTCATCGCGGTCGACGAGGGCGACGTCGTCAAGAAGGGGCAGCTCCTCTTCCGGGTCTCGCCGGGGACGATGAAGCTCCAGGTCGACTCCGCCCAGGCGGCGCTCGAGGGGGCGCTCCTCGCCCGCGACGAGGCCGCCCGCGAGCTCGAGCGCCAGAAGGCGCTGGCCGCCAAGGGGACGGTGTCGAACGTCGTCGTCGAGCGCGCCCAGGCCAACTACGACGCGACCAACAACGCCGCCCAGCGGGCCGAGGTCGGGGTGTCGATGAGCAAGCGGGCGCTCGGCGACACCACGGTGTCGTCGCCGATCAACGGCGTGGTCTCGCGCAAGCTCAAGAACGTCGGCGAGACCGTGACGATGATGCCGCCGACGGTGGTCCTGGTGATCCAGGATCAGTCGGCGCTCGAGCTCCGAGTCCGGGTCCCCGAGGCCCAGCTCAAGACGATTCGACCGGGCGGCCAGGTCGTCGCCCACTTCACCGCGATCGACGTCGTCCGGCCGGCGACGATCTCGCGGATCATGCCGACGATCGACCCCGTCACACGGACGATCGAGATCGTCGGCGAGGTCGACAACAGCGACGACCTCCTCCGCCCGGGGATGTACGTCGAGGTCGAGATCGGCCCAGAGGCCAGCGGCGGCGCGGCGGCGCCGGCGGCGGGGAAGGAGGCGGCGGGGTGAAGCTCGCAGAGATCTCGATCAAGCGCTCGGTGCTGGCGGCGATGATGATCGCCGCCCTCATGGTCTTCGGCCTCTTCGCGGTCCCGCGGATCGGCGTCGAGCTCTTCCCCAACGTCGACTTCCCGGTGATCACGACGACGATCATCTACCCGGGCGGCGACCCGGCGACGATGGAGTCGAAGGTCGCCGACAAGGTCGAGGAGGCGCTCCAGTCGCTGAGCGGGGTCAAGCGGATGACCTCCCGCAACCTCGAGGGGGTCACCTCGGTGATCCTCGAATTCGAGCTCGAGGTCGACGGCAACCAGGCCCTCCAGGACGTCCGCGACAAGGTCGCGGCGATCGAGCGCAACCTCCCCAAGGGGATCGAGCCGCCGGTCGTCCAGAAGCTCGACACCGGCTCGGCGCCGGTGCTCTCGGTCGCCCTCGCCGGCGATCTGCCGATCCAGGAGCTGACCAAGATCGCCGACGACACGGTCAAGCAGCAGATCCAGCAGGTCCCCGGGGTCGGCGAGGTCTCGCTGGTCGGCGGCCGCGAGCGCGAGATCAAGGTGCTGGTCGAGCCCCGGCGCCTGGTCGGCTACGGCCTCACGGTCGACGACGTCGCCGGCGCGATCCAGTCCCAGAGCCTCGAGATGCCGGCCGGCTACGTCAAGCTCGGCGGCCGCGAGCTCACGGTCAAGACCCGCGGCGAGGCCCGCTCGCCCGAGGAGATCGGCGAGATCGTGATCACCGGCGCCGGCGGGGCGGCGATCCGCGTCCGCGACGTCGCCGAGGTCGTCGACGGGGTCGAGGACGCGCGCTCGGCCTCCTTCCTCAACGGCGAGCCCGCGGTCTCGCTGGTCGTCCGCAAGCAGAGCGGCGCCAACACCGTCGAGATCGCCGCCCGCGCCCGCGAGGCGCTCGAGAAGCTCGGCCCCGAGCTCGAGCGCCGCGGCGTCCGGGTGTCGATCCCCTCGGACAACTCGGCCTTCGTCTCGCGGGCGATCAACGACGTCAAGGATGACCTCCTGATCGGCGCGGTCCTGACGATCCTGATCATCCTCGTCTTCCTCCACGACATCCGGGCGACGCTGATCGCCGCCCTGGCGATCCCGACGAGCATCGTCGGCACCTTCGCCTTCATGGAGTGGATGAACTTCTCCTTCAACAACATCACGATGCTCGCGCTCTCGCTCTCGATCGGGATCCTGGTCGACGACGCGATCGTCGTGATCGAGAACATCTACCGCCACCTCGAGATGGGGAAGGCGCGGATGAAGGCGGCCCTCGACGCGACCTCGGAGATCGGCTTCGCGGTGATCGCCACGACCCTCTCGATCGTCGCGGTCTTCGTGCCGGTCGCCTACATGCAGGGGATCGTCGGCCGCTTCTTCTTCCAGTTCGGGATCACGGTCGCGGCCGCGGTCCTGATCTCGATGCTGGTCTCCTTCACCCTGACGCCGATGCTCGCGTCGCGGATCATGCGGCACGGCGGCCACGGGGCCGAGCCCGGGGTCTTCGCCCGGACCTTCAACCGCGGCTTCGCGGTGCTCGAGCGGGCCTACGCCGCGATCCTCCGCTGGTGCCTCCGCCACCCCTGGCTCACCCTCCTGGCGGCGATCATGACCCTGGTCTTCTCGGTGGTCCTGGTCTCGCGGGTCCCCGGCGAGTTCATCCCCCAGGACGATCGCTCGGAGTTCGCGGTCAACGTCGAGCTGCCGACCGGGACCTCGCTCGAGGGGACGATCGCCACCGCCGAGGCGGTCGCCGCCGACATCCGCGACAACCTCCCGGGGGTCGCCGACACCTTCACGACGGTCGGCGAGGGCGCCCAGGGGCAGGTCAACCGCGGGCGGGTCATGGTCACCCTGACGCGGCCCCACGAGCGCGCCTACTCCCAGCGGCAGGCGATGCAGTGGGTGAGAGAGCGCCTCGCAGGGGTCGAGGGCGCGAACATCACGGTTCAGATGATCGACGCGATCGGCGGCGACTCTGGCTTCCGCACCCAGCCGGTGCAGTTCTCGATCCGCGGCTCGAACCTCGATGAGGTCGTCGCCGCCGCGGAGGCGCTCAAGGCCGAGCTGGCGACCACCGGCAAGTTCGTCGACCTCGACACCACCTACCGCGGCGGCAAGCCCGAGCTCGGGATCGAGGTCGATCGCAACAAGGCCGCCGACCTCGGGGTGCCGGTCGCGGCGATCGCCCGGACGATCCGCTCGCTGGTCGCCGGCGACACGGTCTCGACCCTCAAGGACGGCGCCGACGTCTACGACGTGATCCTGCAGATGCCCGAGGGGGCGCGGGCGAACCTCGAGTCGCTCTCGAACCTCAAGGTGCGGGCGCCGAGCGGCAACCTCGTCGACCTCGCCAACCTGGTCCGGCCGGTCCGGGACTCCGGGCCCAGCGAGATCGAGCGCTCGAACCGGCTCCGCCAGGTCGTGGTCCTCGCCGACATCCAGGGGATCGCCCTCGGCGACGCCCAGAAGCTGGTCGAGGCGGCGGCGGCCCGGGTGGTCCCGCCCCACCTCACGACCTCGTTCCTCGGCAACGCCGAGATGATGATCGAGTCCTTCATCGCCATGCTCACGGCGCTCGGGCTCGCGGTGATCCTGGTCTACATGATCCTCGCCGCCCAGTTCGACTCGCTGATCCAGCCGGTGACGATCATGATCTCGCTGCCGCTCTCGGTGGTCGGCGCCTTCGGCGGGCTCTACCTCTCGGGGATGACCCTCAACCTCTTCTCGTTCATCGGCATCATCATGCTGATGGGCCTGGTGACCAAGACCGCGATCCTCCTGGTCGACTTCGCCAACTCGGAGCGGGCCTCGGGGATGGAGATCCGCGAGGCGCTGGTCTCCGCCGGGGTGATCCGGATGCGGCCGATCTTCATGACCTCGGCGGCGACGATCTTCGGGATGGTCCCGGTCGCGCTCGCCCTCGGCGAGGGCGGCGGCTCGCGGGCGCCGATGGCGGTCTGCGTGATCGGCGGGATGATCACCTCGACCGCGCTCACCCTGGTGGTGATCCCGGTCGTCTACCTCCTCTTCGACCGCCTCGTGACCACCCGGGCGATGCGCTTCGTCAGCCGCAAGCTCTTCGGGGCCGAGGGGGACGCGGGGTCGATCACCGACCTGGTGGTCGACGTCGAGGAGGTCGCGCCGCCGCGGGCCTTCATCCCCGACGTCGACGTCGACATCGACGCGCCCGCCGACTCCGGGCGCCGGGTCGAGATCGCGATCGACGTCGATCTCAACGATGAGGACGCGGAGCGCCACGACCTGGTGATCCCGACGATCCTCCGCGAGCACGACAAGCCGAGGAAGTGACATGCCAGCCTCTCTCCTCCACCTCTCCCTCGTCCTCGCCCTCGCCGCGCCGGCCAAGGAGCCGGTGACCGACCCCGAGCTCGGCGGCGCGCCGCTGATCCAGGAGGAGGACGACGCGCCCCCTCCGCCGCCGGCGGCCGCGGAGGGCCCCGACGAGCCGGTCTACGAGGATCCGCTGGTGGTCGCGCTGACCCCGGTCGCCGGCGGCCTGACCTCCGACGAGGTCGCCAAGGACGCCCTCCGCTCCGCGCCGTCGATCGGCCTGCGGACCGCCGAGCTCCAGCAGGCGGCCGCCCGCGTCGACAAGACGATGGTCGCCTACCTCCCCTCGCTGACCGGGACCGCGAGCTACACCCGCCTCTCGAAGGTCAACGTCGACCTCGGCGGCGGCGGGTCGATCGTCGGGGCGATGAACCCGGGCCCACTCGTGGTCGCGCCCTGCCCCGGCGGGGTCGGCCAGTGCGTGGTCGACAGCGGCGGCGTGCCGGTCGGCGCCGCCCCCTTCGCCTTCTCGTTCCCGCTCAACTCCTTCTCGCTCCAGGCCCAGCTGGCGATCCCGATCTCGGACTACATCCTGTCGATGGTCCCGGCCTGGCGCTCGTCGAAGGCGACCAAGGAGGCGGTCCGCCTCGCCCGCGAGGCCGAGATCATCAAGGTCGAGGTCGACGCTCGCCTCGCCTACTACAACTGGCTGCGGACGGTCGCGGCGGTGGTCGTCGCCGAGGAGTCGATCGCCCGCTCGCAGGCGCGCCTCGCCGACGCCCAGGCGTCGTTTGAGGCGGGCGTGGTCTCGAAGGCCGACGTCCTCCGCCTCGACTCGCTGGTCGCGTCGACCGAGGCGGGCGTGGTCCAGGCGCGGGCGCTACGCGAGCTCGCGGCCAAGCACCTCGCGGTGATGATGAACCGCGAGGGCGCCGACTTCACGGTCGGCGAGGATGTCCTCGCCGATCTCCGGCCGGCCAAGGCGGAGGCGCTCGACGACCTGGTCCGCGAGGCCCACGAGCGCCGCCGCGAGCTCCTCTCGCTCCGCCAGAGCGGGCGGGCGGTCGATCAGGGCGTCCGGTCGATCCGGGCGATGTACTACCCGCGCCTCGACGGCTTCGCCGAGGGCACCTACGCCAACCCCAACCAGCGCTTCTTCCCGCTCCAGAACAAGTGGAACGCGTCGTGGTCGGTCGGCGTCCGCCTCTCGTACTCCCTCAGCCAGACGCTGCGCACCCGGGCCGAGGTCAAGGACCTCAAGGCCGACGGCCGCAAGCTCGCCCACCAGGAGGAGGCGCTGCGCCGGGGGATCACGATGGAGGTCACCCAGGCCTACCTCGACCGTCAGAACGCGCTGGCGGCGATCGAGCTCGGCGGCCGCGCGGTCCGGTCGTCGGAGGAGGCCTACCGGGTCGCCGCCGATCTCTATCAGGCCGGCACCGCGACGACGACCGACATCATCGACGCCGAGGTCGCGCGGGTGACGACGACGCTCCAGGAGGTCAACGCCCGGATCGATCTTCGGGTCGCCGAGCTCCGCCTCCGCTACTCGGTCGGCCGCCTCGAGCCGATCGAGGCGCCCGCCGAGCCGGCGAGCGGACGTCGGGGCTAGCGCCGCGAAGACGAGCGTCGGCGCGAGAACGGACGGACACGCCGACGTCACGGCCGCGAGGGCGGCACCGGCGGGCGGGGGAGGGGGGTGTGAATCCCGCTGCTCGCCCGCCGGCCCCGGCGTCGCCGGCCTCCCTGGCGGCGATTCCGGGGGCGCGCCCCCCAAAGCCCCGCGGAGCGCGTACCATCCACGCATGCTCTTCTCGCCCAACCTCCGCATTGTCGACAGCGAGGCGATGCCCTGGCAGCCGAGCCCGAGCAAGGGCGTCTGGCGGCGGCGCCTCGAGGTGCTCGGCGATCCCGAGCGCGGGCGGGTGACCTCGATCGTCCGCTACGATCCGAAGAGCTCGTTCCCCTCGCACGCCCACCCCGAGGGCGAGGAGATCTACGTGATCGACGGCGTCTTCTCCGACGACGAGGGCGACTACCCGGCGGGCACGGTGCTCCTCAACCCGCCGGGCTCCCGCCACGCGCCGCGCTCGAAGGGGGGCTGCGTGCTCTTCGTCAAGCTCCGCTACTACGGCGGCGAGGGGCGGCCGCGGATCTGCATCGACACCAACATCCAGACCTGGCAGTCGACCTCAAACCGCGGCGTCCACCGCCTCCCGGTCTATCAGGATCGGCAGCGGGGTGAGGGGATCGACCTCCTCCTCCTCGATCCCGGCGCCGACCTCCCGGTCACCCGCGGTGGGCGTGAGCTCCTGGTGATCGCCGGCGGCCTGGTGAACGCCGAGCAGCGCCTCCACGAGGGCGCCTGGATCCTCGATCCCGGCGGCGCCTACCCGCTGGCGGCCGGGCCCGAGGGGGCGACGATCTACGCGCGCCGCGGGCATATCCACGGCTAGTCGCTCGCTGTGGCATCCTGGGGCGTGCGCGCGCTTCCGCCCCTCGTCCACGTTCATGCCCTCTTGATCGCCGCCGCCTGCTCACCCGGGGCGGGGACGGGGAGCGCGAGCGAGGCGAGCTCGTCGTCGTCAACTAGCACCTCGGGACATGTCTCATCGAGCACGAGCGGCGGCGCCGCGACCGCGACGAGCGGCGGCGAGGCCAGCGGGTCGATGACGACATCGACGACGACGACGGCGACCGCAACGAGCGGTGGATCGAGCGGCGGCGACGAGACCAGCGGCGGCCCCGGGGTGGTCCTCGTCGACGGCCAAAACCCGGTGATCGCCGGCGACGCCCCCGATCCCGGGGTCCTGCGGGTCGTCGGCGAGGGCGGGGCGGCGACCTACTACCTCTCGCACACGGTCCACAACGGCGGCGACTTCCCGCTCTACACCTCGAGCGATCTGCTCCAGTGGGCGCCGGCGGCGAGCGGCCTCCTCCAGCGGACGAGCGCGCCGGGATCGTCGATCGACGTCAACGGCCACCACCTCTGCTCGCGCTGGGCGCCCGAGATCGCCGAGCTCGGGCCGGGCTCCTACATGCTCTCCTTCACCGCCCAGCGCTACGCCAGCGCGCAGTCGCCGTGCCCGGCCTACAACGAGGACAGCGGGGTCTACCTCGCCTGGTCGAGCTCGCCGACCGGGCCCTTCGCCCTGGCGGAGAAGCCCTGGGAGCCGCTGCCGGCCGGCGCCCAGATCTCCAATTGCCCGATCCGCGAGAGCCTGCCGCGGAGCCTCGACGTCGCCAGCAAGGACTGCCAGGGGACCTACTGCCACCACATCATCCGCCTCGACTCGACGGTCTTCCGCGATCCAGCGAGCGGCCGCTGGTGGCTCGCCTACGCCTGGTACACCAACTCGCCGCCGAAGGTGCAATGGGAGCAGGAGCACTTCGGCGAGCTGGTCAACCTGGTCGAGCTCGACCCCGCCGATCCCTTCGCGGTGATCTGCGACCTCGGGGTCCCGCAGATCCCGGTCGCGGATCCCCATGACCAGGCGACCCTCGCCCGCCTCGGGGCGAGCTGCGAGGGCTGCGATCAGATGCTCTCCTTCACCCGCGGGCGCCAGGGCGAGGAGATGACCCGCTTCGGCTTCTCCTGGGGGGTGGTCGAGGCGCCGAGCCTCTTCCGCCGCGGCGACTACGTCTACCTCCTCCTCAGCGGCTCGGCCTGGGACTCGGCCTACTACCACGTCTACTGGGTCGCGGCGCCGACGGTGGAGGGCCTCAGCCAGGACAACCCGGAGCGCCTGGTCGGGCGCTTCCTGATCCCGAGCGACGGGCAGGCCTTCGGCCACGGCGCGCCGGTGCTCGGGCCCGACGGCGAGCATTGGTACTACGTCCACCATCGCCTGACCCATGGGCCATGCAAGGACTCCGGGGTCTGCGCGCGGGACGTCTGGGTCTCGCCGATCGACTTCATCGACCGCGACGACGGCCTCGGCGCGGTCCACATCGCGCCCCGCTGGCCGGCGAAGGATCCGAGCTTCCAGGTCGCGGTCCCGGCGGGCTAGGGCGGCTTCGTGCAGCCCTCGGCGAAGCTCACCGGGCGCTCGACGAGGACGAGCTCGACCCGGCGGTTGCGGGCGCGGCCCTCGGGGGTCTTGTTGGTGTCGATCGGCATCGAGTCGCCGTAGCCGACCGCCCGCAGGCTCGCGGAGGGCACCCCGTGATCGACCAGGTAGCGGAGGACGGACTGCGCGCGCTTCTGGGTGATCTCGGAGGCGAAGACGTGGTCGCTCGGGAACGCGTCGCGGTGGCCCCGGACCTCGACGAGCGCGTCGGGGTGGCGGAGGAGCACCTCGGCGATCCGATCGAGCGTGGCGAAGGACGCCGGGCGGATCGTCGCCTTGTTGATCTCGAAGGCGAGGTCGGGGATCACGCCGAGGATCCCGGCGAGCTCGTCATTCGCCTGCGGGGGATCCTCCGGGCACCCGTCGTCGTCGTCGACGCCGTTGATCGTCTCGCAGACCTCGGGGCAGCGATCGTCGCGGTCGCGGATCCCGTCGCCGTCTCGGTCGCGGTCGCCCTCCTCGCCGACCTGCTGGGTCGCGTCCCCGGGCGCGTCCGCGGTCGCGTTCACGGCCGCGTCCGACGGGGCGCCGGTGTCGACCGCGGCTAGAGCTGCGGCGGTGGCGGCCTCCGGCGCCTGGGTCGCGTCGCCGCCGCGATCGCAGGCGAGGCCGGCGACGAGGAGCGCGAGCGCGAGCGCGTGGACCGGGGAGCCCATCGGCCGACGATAGCACGCCGCGTCGGCGACCTCAGGCGGCCGCGGCCGCGTGGCCCGCGACGCCCTCGAGGTCCGCGATCAGCGTGACATCGCCGAGCTCATGCGCGAGGTAGCCGGCCGCGACTGCGTGCACCCAGGCCGCCTCGAGGTGGGCCGGCGCGACCAGGGCCTCGAGGAGGCGGCGGTGGCTCTCGCCGGGCGCGTGCATGCCGGTGAGGATCCCATCGACCTGGGTCAGGGTGGTCGCGTGGTCGATCACGAGGTCGGTGATCCCTTCGCCCGGGCGGAGCTCGCCGTGCGCTCGAACGCAGCCCTCGAGGGCGCGGAGCACCGTGGTCCCGGCCGCGATCACCCGGCCGCCGCGGGCGCGGGCGCGGGCGATCGCGGCGACGGTCGCCGCCGGGATCGCGTAGCGCTCGGGGAGCGGGAGGAGGCGATCGATCGCCGGGTCGCCGGTCGACGAGAGGCCGGCCGCGTGGGTGAGCGACGCGAGCCCGACCCCGCGGCGGCGGAGCGCGTCGAGGATCGCCCAGCTCAGCGGCCGCCCGGCCGAGGGCATCTCGGCCGCCCAGGGCGGGCCCGCGAAGGCGCTCTGGACGCTCCAGAGCGCGAGGTCCTCCTCGAGGTAGGCGTACTGGATCGGCGCGCCGAAGCGGTAGAGCGCGGCCCAGAGGGCGTCGCCGTCGACGTCGAAGTCGACCGTGAGGAGGCGCGGCGCCCGGGGATCGGTCGCTACCACGGTCGCCGCGATCGACAGTCTTGATGACCCAAAGGAGAGCCGATCACCGACGCCGATCGCCGGCGGCAGCGGTCGCGCCTCGGTCGGCGTCCGCCAGCTGCCGGCGCCGAGGAGGGCCGCGCGCCAGCGCCGGCCCTCGCCGATCCCCGTCAGGCGGAGCTCGATCGCCGCCGCGCCCGGGCCCCACCCGGAGAGGGAGGCCGGCAGGGTCGCCGCGTCGTTGACGACGAGGAGATCGCCGGGCACGAGGAGCTCGGGGAGCGCGTCGAGCTCGCGGTCGACGAGGGCGCCGCTCCGCCGATCGATCGTCAGCAGGCGCGCGTCGTCGCGGCGATCGCGGGGGCGGGTCGCGGGCCTCATGCGGCCACCTCCTCCCGGGCGAAGGCCGCGGGATCGAGGCGGCCGCCGCTCGGCGCCCGGGCGGGGTCGCTCATGAGCCCGAGGATCGCGGCGGCGACCGCCTCCGGGCGGGCGAGGGCGCCGCGATCCGCGTCGGGGATCGCCGCCGCGTGCATCGCCGTGTCCATCTCGCCGGGATCGATCGAGAGGAGGCGGACCCCGCGATCGGCGAGCTCGGCGGCCCAGATCCGGGTGAGGTGATCGAGCGCCGCCTTGCTCGCCGAGTAGGCGCCCCAGCTCGGGTAGGCCTCGATCGCCGCGTCCGACGAGATGTTGATGACGAGGCCGCGCCCGCGCAGCGCCATCGACCCGGCGATCGCCCGGGTGAGGCGAAAGGGGCCGACCAGGTTGGTCTGCAGGACCTCCTCGAGCGCCTCGCACTCGGTGTCGAGGAGGGGGCGGAGCGGCGTCGGCCCGAGCGCGCTGGCGTTGTTGATCAGGAGATCGACGGGCCCGACGAGGCCGGCGGCCTGACCGGCGATCGCGTGGATCGCCCGCTTGTCGGCGATGTCGGCGACGATCGCGTGGGCCTCGCCGCCGCGGGCGCGGAGCGCCGCGCCCGCGTGGGCGCGCGCCGCCTCGCCGCGGGCGACCAGGACGACCGGGACGCCGGCGGCGGCGAGGGCCTCGGCGAGCGCGCGGCCGAGGCCCCGGCTGGCGCCGGTGACCAGCGCGGCCCGCCAGGGCGCGCCGGCGGTGGAGAGAGGTGCTTGGGTGCTGGGATCGTGGGGCTGCATGGGTGCGTCTCCTTGGGCTCGGGGACCACTCTGATGCGCCTCCGACGACAAATCATCCGTGTTGCCAATAGATTGTCAGGGTGCCATCGTCGCGTCATGGACGACGTGGCCCTCCACCTCGGCAACAACATCCGCGAGCTCCGCGAGGGCCGCGGGCTCACCCAGGCCCAGATCTCGAGGATCGCCGCGGTCCCGCGGGCGACCTGGGCGAACCTCGAGTCGGGCGGCGCGAACCCGACCCTGGCGGTGCTGATCAAGGTCGCCGACGCGCTCCAGGTCTCGCTCGAGGAGCTGATCACCCCGCCGCGGAGCTCGTCGCGCTTCTTCCCGGCGGCGAGCCTGGCGGTCCGCACCCGCGGCAAGGTCCGGGTCCGCCGCCTCCTCCCGGAGCCGATCGCCGGCCTCGAGATCGAGCGGATGGAGCTGCCGCCGGGCGCCGGGATGACCGGGATCCCCCACACCGCCGGCACCCGCGAGTACCTGACCTGCGAGCGCGGCGAGATCCAGCTCAGCGAGTCGGGGAGGATCTGGCGCCTCGCGCCCGGCGACGTCCTCGCGTTCCGCGGCGATCAGCCCCATGGCTACCGCAACCCCGGCCGCGGCGAGGCGATCGCCTACTCGGTGATCGCCCTCGCGCCGCTCGCCGGCTAGCGCTCCGGCTAGCGCATCGAGTCGAGGACGCCCCGTAGCTGGCGCCGGCTGGTCAGCACCCAGGTCGGATCGTCCGTCATCGACTTGAATTTGTTCCAGGTAGCGAGGAGCTCGCGGAGGCCGCTCTCGAGCTTGCGCCGGACCTCGCGGCGCTGCTCCTCCGAGAGGCCGTTGAGGCTGACCTCGAGGACCTTGCCGTCGCTGATCGCGAGCGCGCGCTCGCGGAGGAGGTCGTCGAAGTCGCGGCGCTGCTCCTGCCACTCGCGGGAGTGCTCTTTCCAGCGATCATCCTCCATCAGCTCCTGGACGTAGCCGCTGCCGAGGGGGCCGAAGAAGAGGTGCTCGTGCTGGCGGGCGAAGTCCTTGTAGGAGCGCTCGGCGGCCGAGAAGACCCGGGCGAGCTCGTCCTTGAGCGCCTTGCCGAGCTCGGCGGCGTCGCGGCGCTGGCCGTCGGTGAGCATCTGCTTCTCGAGGGACTCGGCGGCCTTGTTGGCGTCGGCCCAGGCCTCCTTGATCTCGGGGTAGCCGTTGTCCGCGAGGAACTCGTCGACGATCTCGCGGGCCTCCTTGAAGCTCGCCATCACCTGCTCCTCGAGGGACAAGAGCGCGAAGATCTCGAGGCGGCGGCCGCCGAGGTCGTCGAGCGCCTTGCTCAGCGCCTTGATCCCTTGCTTGATGATGGTCTCGACGGTCCCGAGGTCGACGAACTTGAGGGCGACGCCGACGACCTCGCCGACCTGATCGACGAGCTTCGCCCGCGCGTCCTTCTCGACCTTGGCGGCGGCGTGGGCCGACTCGTTCAGGATCTTCTCGTAGGCGTCGGCGGCCTTCTTGAGCTTCTCGTCGATCTTCGCGTCCTGCTCCTTGATCCGCCGCCACTTCGCGTCGAACTCCTTCTTTGCGAGCTCGAGCGCCTCGCTCTGGGCGACCATCCGATCGCGGCGCTTGGCGACCTCGCAGCGGTAGATCCGGAGGGCGAAGGCGTGCTCCTCGGCGGCGATCGTCGCGAACCACTCGCCGCCGGCGGCCGCCCGCTCGAACTCGACGCCGACCCGGCGGATCCCGTTCATCGTGTCGTCGAGCCATTGCTTGAAGACCGGCTTGCGGCGGCCGACGTCGAGGAGCTTGGCGTGGCTGCGGAGGCGGTTCTCGCGGGCGCGGAAGTAGTTCTCGAGGATCCGGCGGAGGAGCGGGCCCTCGCGCGGATCCCAGGGCTGGGCGTCGAAGGCGGCGAGGACCTCGTTCTTGCGGGCGTCGAAGCTCATCAGATCCCCCAGGCGTCGGTGATCCGCCAGGGCCCCTCGTCGAGGCGCTCGAGGGTCCAGCGGCGGTGGAGCCGGCCGTTGGTGAAGGTGCGCCAGCCCTCGCCGTCGCGGCCGATGTGGTTGATCGTGGCCCGGACCCGCTGGACCCGGGCGGGCGCCTCGGGGTCGACGCGGCCGGCCGGGACCGCGTCGGCGTCGTGGACGACCAGCGGCGGCCTCACCCGCGCGACCTCGACGGCGTCGACCTCCTCGAGGATCCGCCGGCGGGCCGCGTCCCACACCGAGTCCGCCTCCTGCTCGCTCAAGATCCGCCAGCCGAGGTCGACGTAGGTCCAGCTCGCCCGGCCCTCGAAGCGCTCGCGCACCTTCCAGGTGGCGAAGCAGGCCCGCCAGGTGTCGACGTCGGCGACCTGGAGCGCGCGGAAGAAGACCGCGAGGACCTCCGCCGGATCGGCGTCGTCCGCCAGCGTCGGTCGCTCGGCGCCGATCAGCCGGTCGGCGCCGGCGAAGGGGCCCGGCCGATCGCCGCGGAAGTCGACGAAGAAGCGGCGCGCGGGATCGCGGGGGTCCGCGACCAGGGCGCCGAGGGGCGCCGTTCGGAGGCCTCCGACGGTGATCCCGCGGCCGGGATCGCTGACCAGCGCGAGCTTCGGCTCGACCCGGCCGACGAAGGCGATCCGCTGCTCGCTGAAGGTCGGATCGACCGCCTCGATGTAGCGATCGCGGGCGGCCCAGAGCGGGTGCATCGACGTGCCCGTGCGATCGAGGAGGTAGACCCCCTGGCTCTGGCCGATCTGGAACCACGAGCGCCGACTCTCGCGGAGGACGTCGCGGTCGCCGACCTCGGGGAGGCGGACGACCTTGCCGACGAGCGGGGTCGCGTCGTCCTCGAAGGCCCGCGGGGCCGGGAAGGGCGGCTCGTGGAGGGCGTCGCCGAGCTCGGCGAGGAGGGCCGCGAAGGCGGCGTCGGCGGCCTCGGAGACCGCCGCGGCCCGCCGCGCGCCGAGCTCTCGCCAGGCGAGATCGGCGTCGCTGAGGGTCCGCTCCTCGCCCGCGAGGAGCCGCCGGCAGCGCTCCATGTCGTCGGCGACCGCCCGGGCGAAGGGGCCGGGGTAGCGCTCGGCGAGGGCGCTCACCCGGGCGTCGCTCTCGGCGAGGCGCTCGGCGAGGGCGCGGGTGTCGTAGCCGACGGTCGCGTCCCAGCCCCCCAGGATCGTCTCCTGGAGGTCGCGGAGGCGGTCGTACCAGGAGCCCCAGGCGCTGGCGAATTCGTCCTTGGCGCTGAGCGCCGGGCCCTCGGGGGCGAGCGCCCGCTTGCCCTCGGCGTCGCGGTGGAGCGCCGGCGCGACCAGGGTCCCGGTGATCGTCAGGGCCTCGCCGTCGCGCTCGACGTGGAGCTCGACCCGGTCGCCGGCGTCGAGGCCGAGCGTCTCCCAGCGTCGGCCCTCCGAGGCGGCGCCGATCACCTGGCCGCTGGCGATGAGCGCGGGCGTGAAGGCCCCGACCGCGTCTCCGACGATCTGATCTCCGACCTCCAGGCCGCTCCCGCGGAGGCCGCTCTCCCACTCGATCCAGGTCACGATCACGTGGCTGGCGTCGGGCTCGGGCGGCTTGCGGGTCTTGATCCGGCTGATCCCGGCCATCACGACGCTCCTCGCTCCTGCGTTGACGGCGAGGGTAGCGTGGACCGGCGCTCGACGCGAGCGGGCGCCTGGAGGGGTCTGGGACGGTGTTCCTTGAGGTCGAGGGCGGAGCGCGGGCGAAAGCGCGCGCGATCAAGATGACCCCATGGTCATGTCCATGGGGTCATCTCGGGGGCCTCGGCGGCGAGCGGGCTAGTTCGCGGAGCCCGAGCCGGCCGCCGCGAGGCCGCTGACGCCGACCGGGGCGACGCTGCCGTGGGCGATCGCCCGGCGCACCGGCCACTCGATCTTGTGCTTGATGATCCGCCGCTTGAGCGCGTGGCGGGTGACGCCGAGGAGGGCGGCGGCTTCGATGATCGTCCCGGCGGCGTTGAGGGCCTCGACGCAGAGCGTGCGCTCGGCGGCTTCGAGGTTGAGGGAGTCGAGGTCGAGGTGGAGGTTCGGGGTGAGGCGCATGGTGAGAGCCTAGGAGGGCCGCGTGATCTGAAGGAGACAAAGTCGCGCGCCGGGTCACGGGGGCGCGCAGGGGCTACCGGACGCCGCTAGGCGCCGACGATGACCACCCCGCTGAGGAAGAGCGAGGTGCAGGCGAGGACCAGGAGGAGCCCCCAGCGCTCCTCGACCAGGGCGATGACGATCCGCATGGCGACGCCGGCGACCAGCGAGAGCGCGAGCCAGAGGATCGCCGGGCTCGGGCTCGCGGGCGGGGCGTGGGAGCCCTCGATCACCAGCAGGGTCTCGCCCTCCAGGCCCGGGGCGCGGGCGCCGGGGAGGGGCGCGGCCGTGACGCGTGGGGCCGGGGCGATGGCGAGCGGGGCTTCGGCGGCCGCGGGGGCGGTCACCGGCGGGAGCGGGCTGGCCGAGGCCGTCGCCGGCGGGGCCAGGCACACGCTGGTGAAGGCGCCGGCCACGAACATGAGGGCCGCGGCGCCGACGAGGGGGGCGAAGCGCATGGGTCGCTACTACGCACCAGCCCGCGCGTCGATCTCCGGCGCTCGCCGTCGCCGCGCGGCGGGCGGCCTCGCGCCCTTGTCGGTGGTCGCCAAGGCCGCTATGTCGGGGCGATGGAGGCCCTGCTCTTCCCCCACCTGGCGGCCGGCGGCGATCGGCCGGCGCTCATCGTCGACGACGTCGTCTTCACCGGCGCGGCGCTGCGGGACGCGGTCGCCGATCACCGCGCTCGCCTCGCGGCCCTCGGGATCGCGGCGGGCGATCGCGTCGGCGTGTGGACGCAGGGATCGCCGGCGACGGCGATCGCCCTCCTGGGCAACGCCAGCGCCGGGGTGATCAGCGTCCCGCTCAACCCCAAGCTCGGCGTCCGCGAGCTCGACCACATCCTCGCCGACGCGCGCCCGCGCCTCCTCCTCGCGGCTGACCCGGCGGCGCTCGGGCCCTGGAGCCGCCCCGAGCCGCTGCTGGCGATCGACCTCGACACGCCGAGCACCGGCGCGCCAGAGGCCGCGCTCGACCCCTCGGCGCCGCTCCTCATCCTCTATACGTCGGGGACCACCGGCGCGCCGAAGGGCGCGGTGCTGACGGTCGGCAACGTGATCGCCGACCTCGACGGCCTCGCCGACGCCTGGGGCTGGGGCCCGGAGGACACGGTGGTCCACGCGCTCCCGCTCTTCCACGTCCACGGCCTGGTCCTCGGGCTCTTCGGCGCGCTGCGGGCCGGCGGCTGCCTCCGCTGGCTCCCGCGCTTCGATCCCGCGGCGCTCGCGGCGGCCCTGGGGGGCGGCGGGCGGACGATGCTCTTCGCGGTGCCGACGATGTACCACCGCCTCGCGGACCTGGCCGAAGAGTCAGATGGAATCGTCCGCGGGCTGCGGGCGGCTCGCCTCCTGATCTCGGGCTCGGCGGCGCTCTCCGCCCGCGAGCACCGGCGCCTCGCCGAGCTCTGCGGGCGCGGCGTCTACGAGCGCTACGGCCTCACCGAGACCCTGATCAACTGCGCCGTGCGGGCCGACGGCCCGCCGCTCCCGGGCCTCGTCGGCCCGCCGCTGCGGGGGATCGAGCTCCGCCTGGTGGACGACGCCCGGCGGCCGATCGACCCCGCCGACGAGGCGGCGATCGGCGAGGTCGCGGTCCGCGGCCCCAACGTCTTCGCCGGCTACTTGAACCGCCCGGAGGCGACCGCCGCGGTCGTCGACGGCGAGGGATGGTTCTACACCGGCGACCTCGCGACCCGGCGGGCGAGCGACGGGGCGATCCGGATCGTCGGTCGGCGGGCGACCGATCTGATCAAGAGCGGCGGCTTCAAGGTCGGCGCCGGCGAGGTCGAGGCGGCGCTCCTCGAGCACCCGGAGATCCGCGAGGCGGCGGTCCTCGGGATCGCCGACGAGGATCTCGGCGAGAGGATCGTCGCCTTCGTCGTCGCCCGCGATCTGGCGCGCCCGCCCGCCGCCGACGCCCTCGTCGGCTGGGTCGCCGAACTCCTGACGCCGCACAAGCGCCCCCGCGAGGTCCACCTGATCGACGCGTTGCCGAGAAACCCGATGGGCAAGGTGCAAAAGGGGATCCTCCGCGAGCGCCACCTGCTCCGAGGTGCGGCCTCCTGACCCCACATCATCGCAGCGGGCCGCCGTTGCCGGCTCCGTCGGCCAACGTGTACGCTCCGCATCCGCCGTGTCGTCGTCGCCCTCTCGCTCCGTGATCAAGCCGCGTTCCCTCGCGCGCCCGCGCAAGGTCAACAAGGTCCCCTTCGTCGAGCTCTACGCCGGGCGTCTCCAGGGCGTGGTGTCGAGCGGCTCCGATCCCAACCGGGTCTACGTCTCGTACTTCGAGGCCCAGAGCGGCAACTTCTACTGCTCGACCAACAACAACCGCCCCTGCGGCGGCCTCCGGGGCTCGCCCTGCAAGCACCTGCTCGCGCTCCTCGACGAGGCCTTGTTGCAGTACGGCGCCGCCCGGGTGGTCGCCTACATGGGCCTCGGGATCGAGCCCGAGAAGGTCAAGCGCGGCGGCGATCTCCAGCGGGCGATGAAGGGCGGCCCCCACAAGGTCGAGGCCGGGATGGTCTTCAGCCGCTTCCTCACCTACCTCCACTACGTCAACCTCCCGCCGACGTCGGCGCCGATCCCCGAGATGGGCTGGTTCGTCCGCTGATCCCCCACCAGAGGCCGCACGTCGATGTCCTTCGCTGAGCTCCAAGCACCCCCCGAGGCGGTCGTCCAGGCGAGCGCCGCCCTCGACGCCCTCGACGACGCCTTCGTGACCGGCTTCGGCCGCCTCTCGAGCGGCAACCTCGAGGCCCTCGCCAGCCTCCAGCGCTCCTTCGCCGCGACCCCGCTGGCGGCGGCCTTCGCCGAGGCGATCACCGGGATCGGCCGCTCGGAGTTCCTCGATCGCCACTTCCTGGTCCTCGCGGCCGCCCGCTCGGCGATCCAGGGGGCGGTCCACGACGCCCTCGTCGCCCAGGCGAGCGCGGCCCTCGGGCGGCCGACGCCGGCCGACGAGGCGATCGCCGGCGGCCACGGCCAGGCCGCGCCGCCGCAGGCCGAGGTGCTCCTCGAGAGCGCGCGCCAGTGGCTGATGGAGCTCGCGCTCGCCGGCTTCGCCAACCTCGACGTCGACGTGATCCTGCCCTTCCAGGCGACCCTCGACGCGATCGAGGAGGAGCCCCGCCTGGCCCGCGAAGCCGCGCTCCTCGCCGGCCTCCTCGGCGAGCTCCTCGCCGTCTTCCCCTGCCGCGGGGCCCCCGAGATCCCGCGCATGCGCTGGGTCGACCTCTGGTCGCGGGCGATGATCCTCGCCGCCGGCGCGCCGGCGACCCGGGCGAGCCGCGCGGTCAAGGGCGAGCTCCGGATCCTCGGCGCCGACCTCCAGCAGCACGACACCTTCGCCACCCTCGTCGTCTACGCCTCGCTCCACGAGGCCGGCCAGGCGGCGCCGCGCCTCTGTCGGGCGAGCGTCTCCTCCTTCAAGGTCGACGTGGTCCAGGGCGCCGAGCTCGGGCCCATCTTCGCCGAGGTCGGCAAGGTGCTCCTCTCCGGCCTCGCGGTCGGCGGCCGGATCCTCCTCGACGGGATGCTCCTCCAGGAGGGCGGCGACCTCCTCTGGGACGACGCCAAGGCCGAGCTGATCGGCAAGGGCGATCCGCTGGCGGAGGCGGCGGCGGTGCTCGGGGCGGCGACCCCCGCCCAGCGGCCGACCCTCGCGCCCGCCGATCGTCACCCGGCGCTCATCGGCGAGCTGGTCTACCTGGCCGAAGGGTCCTACACGGTCGCCGGCAAGGGCGAGCCCGCGCTGACGATCGACGGGGCCAACGTCGCGGTCGCGGTCGAGCGCTGGCCCGAGAGCGAGGGCCTGGTGGTCAGCGACCTCGCCGGCTCCAAGGGCCTGGTCGGCCTCCTCCGCTACGACGGCGGCGCCTGGTCGATCCAGCCGCTGACGATCGCCAAGGGCAAGGCCGCGCCGCGGATGCTCGCCTCCGAGATCGCCGCGGCCCTCGGCAAGAAGAGCTCGTCGAGCTCGCTCTCGACCCTCAAGGAGCGGGCCGGCAAGCTCCTCCGCAAGAAGCGCTAGCGGCGAGGAGCAGGACGGCGATGGCAGCCCTCGACCCGACCTCCCCCGAACTCCAGCGGCGCGCCCGCCAGGCGCTCTACTGGCGCCTCCTCTCGGCGATCTTCGAGCAGGGCGAGGTCGGCGCGAGCCTCGAGGATCTCGCGGCCGGGCTCGCCAAGCACTCCGGGCTCCCCAAGGAGCTCCTCGACCCGAAGGTGACGATCGACCTCCTGGTCGCCCGCTTCCCCGAGCTCCGCGACGAGTTCGCGCGGCCGCTCCCGGGCTTCGAGCCGCCCGCCGGGGTCGAGGCGGCCGACGGCGCCGGGGCCCCGACCCCGGAGCCCCCGCCGGGCGACCTCCCGGGGGTGGTCAAGCGGGCGCTGGTGGTCTCCAAGCTCCTCCTCAACGCCTTCGGCCCCAACACCCAGGGGAAGGTGAGCGCCCAGGGCTACTCGCAGTGGGCGAAGGACGTCGAGTGGCTCGAGGGCGCGCTCGGCCTGCCCCCGGGTTCCTTGCGCACGGGACAGGGCGGAGGGGCCATGTCCAGCGCGCCGAGCGGGATGGGCATGCCGAGCGGCGGCGGCGGCGAGGCGAGCCGCCCGCCGATCGGCGACGACGAGCTCCGCGCCGGCCTCGCGGTCCTCGAGGCCGACATGATCCACCGGATGGATCTCCGCGAGGTCCTCAAGGACCCCGAGCTCTCCAAGCGCCTGACCCCGTCGATGGCGCTCATCGAGCAGCTCCTCTGGGACAAGGGCAACCTCTCGGGGCCGGCGCTGCAGAACGCCAAGCGGCTGATCGCCCGCTACGTCGACGAGCTCGCCAAGGTGCTGAAGCTGCAGATGCGGCAGGTGATGAGCCGGGTCCGCGATCGCTCGGTCCCGCCCAAGCGGGTCTACCGCAACCTCGACCTCAAGCGGACGGTCTGGAAGAACCTCACCAACTGGGATCCGAAGGCCCGCAAGCTCTACGTCGATCGCCTCTTCTACCACCACACCGGCAAGAAGAGCCTGCCGACCCGCCTCGTCATCATCGTCGACCAGTCGGGGTCGATGACCTCGGCGATGGTCCAGACGACGATCCTCGCGTCGATCTTCGCCTCGCTCCCCAACGTCGTCGTCAACCTGATCGCCTTCGACACCCGGGTGATCGACCTGACGCCGCACGTCCACGACCCGGTCGAGACCCTCCTGCGGACCAAGCTCGGCGGCGGCAACGACATGCGCCTCGCGCTCGACACCGCCGCCCCCTACATCGACTCGCCGCGGAACACGGCGATCGTCGTGATCTCGGACTTCTACGACTGGAGCGACTTCTTCTCCGTCCTCCGCCAGTGGAAGGAGTCGGGCTGCCACCTCATCCCGGTCGGCTCGCTCCACACCACCGGCTACTTCTCGGTCAACCCCGAGTACCGCGACAAGTTCAAGGAGATCGGCTCGCCGATCCTCCACGGCTCCCCGAAGAAGCTGATCGAGCAGATCAAGAAGGTGATGTAGCCCGCCATGGCCAAGAGCAAAGCCAGCACCGGCAAGAAGAGCGAAGAGACGACCCCGAGCGCGAGCACCCCGGCGAGCGGCGCAAGCGAGACCAAGCTCCGCCTCCCCGCCGAGGAGAAGTACGCCGAGGAGCTCGCCTACCTCGCGTCGGTCGACCAGGACGCGCGCCCCTTCGCCTGGCGCCTCTCGCCGCGGATGATCCGCACCTTCATCCTCGGCGCGTCGCCCCAGGACAAGCTCGACCGGCCGATCCCCCAGAAGTTCTTCGGCGACCCCTCGCTGGTCGAGCGGGCGATCGTCACCCTCGCCTCAGACCGCGGCCTCCTCCTCATCGGCGACCCCGGCACCGGCAAGAGCTGGCTCGCCGAGCTCCTGGCGGCGGCGATCTGCGGGAACTCGACCCACGTCGTCCAGGGCACCGCCGGGACCACCGAGGATCACATCAAGTACTCGTGGAACGTGGCGATGGTGATCGCCAGCGGGCAGTCGCGGGAGTCGATGATCCCCTCGCCGATCATGACGGCGATGACCCGCGGCGAGATCGGCCGCTTCGAGGAGCTCACCCGCTGCTCGTCGGACGTGCAGGACGCGCTGATCTCGATCCTCTCCGAGAAGTACGTGACGATCCCCGAGCTCAGCGGCGACGAGTCGGTGGTCTACGCGCGGCCGGGCTTCTCGATGATCGCCACCGCCAACAGCCGCGACCGCGGGGTCAACGAGCTCTCGACCGCGCTCAAGCGCCGCTTCAACTTCGTGACGATCCCGATCGTCACCAACAAGCGCGCGGAGAAGGAGATCGTGATGTTCCGGACCCGCGAGCTGATGGCCCGCAACCGGATCGAGGTCGACGTCCCGCCGACCATGCTCGACATCCTGATCCAGACCTTCGCCGACCTCCGCGAGGCGATGGCCAACGCCCAGTCGGAGGAGGGGCGCCTCGAGTCCTCGCTCTCGACCGCCGAGCAGATCGGCGTGATCGAGGACGCGATGCTCCACTCGACCTTCTTCGGCTCGAAGACCCTCGAGCCCGGGACCCTCGCGCGCTCGATGGTCGGCACCCTGGTCCGCCGGGTCCCCGAGGACGTGTCGATCCTCAACAAGTTCTGGCACGCCCAGGGCGCCGCCGGCGAGGGCGGCGCGAAGAAGCGCAAGAAGGGCGCGGCCAAGGAAGAGACCACCGACGCGACGGCGCCCGCCGTGAGCCCCGAGGTCGCGGCCTTCATCGCCGGCGGCAAGCAGGCGCTCGCGTCGATCAAGTAGGGCAGGGCGGAGGAGCGCGACGACGATGGCCAAGGCCAAAAAGCCCCTCGAGGCGGTCGCCGGCGACCCGGCGCTCGCGGCCCTCCGCGAGCAGCTCACGGCCGCGGCCGCGGCCTTCGTCGGCGACTCCGCCCACCTCGGCGAGCTCCTGCGGGCGATGGTCGACGACGTCCAGCGCGCGGCCGCGGAGCCGGTCGAGATCTTCCCGGTCAAGCACCACTCGCCGGCGTCGGCGCTCCACATGGTCCGCCGCCTCCGCGAGCGGCCGCCGCGGGTGATCTTCATGGAGGGCTGCGAGGACCTCGGGGCCGCGCTCACCGGCCTCGAGCACTGCCGCTTCCCGGTCGCCCTCCAGGCCTACGCCCCCGAGGCGCCGGCCTTCCCGGTGGAGTGGACGCCGCTCAACCTGGTCGCGCCGCTCACCGAGTTCTCGGCCGAGTACCAGGCGATCGCCTTCTCCCTGCAGAGCGAGGGGACCGAGCTCGTCTTCGTCGATCGCTCGGTCGATCACGTCTTCCAGTGGATGCCCCGCGAGGGCCCGCCGCCCGGGGTCGACGACGAGGAGAGCGACGAGGCCGGCGACGACGACGAGGAGGAGGGCGAGGCCGACGAGGAGGGCAGGGGCGGGGGCAACACCGCCAACCTCCACGGCGGCGCCGTCGGCCTCCAGATCGGCGCGATGCAGCCGACCTTCGGCGACTTCCTCGACGTCCTCCTCCGCAACGCGCGGGTCCGCCACTACTCCGAGTGGTGGACGCAGTACGTCGAGGGGCCGACGCTCGCCGCCGACTACGCGACCTACCGCCACGTCTTCTTCCTGATCGGCGCGCTCCTCCGGCGGATCGGCATCACCGAGAAGGACCGGGCCGAGGACTCCGCGCGCGAGCGCTACATGTGGGCGAAGATCCGCGCCCACCTCCGCGCCCGCAAGATCGACCCGAAGGACGCGATCTACGTCTGCGGGGCGATCCACGCGGTCTCGCCGATCCCCGAGTTCGGCACCCAGGGCGACGCCGAGTGGACGATCCCCGGGCGCACCGACACCAAGTGGTTCTACGGCCTCGTGCCCTCGAGCTACGCGGCGATCGAGCACCAGTTCGGCCTCCCCTCCGGCGAGATCGCGATCGCCCAGTCGATGTGGGAGAAGGGCCTCAAGGCGCTCGACCTGCGGCCCTTCAAGATCGGCAAGGCCGACGCCGAGGGGAAGGCGAAGGCCGGCGTGAAGGTGCGCTCGAAGCCCGCGGCCGCGGCCGCTTCTGGGCCCGCGCCCGCGAGCCCGCCGCCGAGCGTCGCCGACTCGGCGATCGCCCTCCGCGACTTCCTCACCCGGCCGCCGACCTTCGTCGAGGCCGACGACGAGCAGCTCATGCGCTGGTGCCTCGACGTCGTCCGCCTCGCCCGCAAGAACGGCTACATGGCGTCGACCGCCGACACCATCGCCATCCACCACACCGCCGGCCTCCTCGCCAAGCTCCGCGACCGCCCGCACCCCTCGCCCTACGACTTCCAGGACGCGGCGATCACCTGCCTCGAGAAGGACCGCACCCCGCGACGTCGCACGATCCAGCGGATCTGCCAGATCCTCCTCGGCGGCGATCGCCTCGGCCGGGTCGGCTACGAGTCGCTGCCGCCGCTCGCCCAGGACGTCTACGACCGCCTGGCGATCCTCGGGGTGAACCTCAAGTCGACGCGGATCGAGCGGGCGCTCCTCGACATCCAGAGCCGCCCCGAGCTCCTCCCGGCCTCCGATCTCCTCTGGCGCCTCCGCTACCTCGGGGTCCCGGTCCGGCCGATCATGGGCGAGCGCTCCCTCGGTCACAAGCCGAAGCAGGAGTCGTGGGACATCGACATCGGCAAGCACCAGCACGGCCTCATCCAGCTCGGCTACGAGGGGATGACGATCGAGCAGGTGCTCGAGCGCAAGCTGAAGAAGGCCGCCTTCGAGTCGACCGCGCGAGCGGCGAGCGCCCTCAAGGCGGCCGAGGACTCGATCCTCTACCTCCGCAGCGGCCGCCTCACCCGCGAGCTCGGGCTCCGGGCGACCGAGCTCCTGCGGGCCGAGCTCGGGGCCGCCGACGCGCCGGAGATCTTCCAGCGGGTGCGGGCGCTGGTCCACTACTACCGGACGATCGGCCTCCCCGGCTGGATCAAGGACTTCGTCTCCACCGGCTACCAGCACTACGCGACCCTGCTGCCCTACGCCTTCAGCGATCGCGGGACCGCGCCGCGCCAGCTCGCGGCGATGCTCGCCTTCATCTTCACCCAGGAGGCGCTCGCCTTCTCGATGGGCTGCGAGCGCTCCCAGCTCCTGATCGCCCTCGACCAGGCGGAGCCGGAGGACCCCGCGAAGATCGCCCTGCACTGGGCGGCCGAGTGGATCGTCGGCCTCCGGACCGAGGATCAGATCCGCGAGGAGTTCCTCCACCTGATGGAGAACCCGCTCCTCCTCCCGGCCTTCCCCGAGTACATGGCCGGCTTCCTCCTCGCCCTCGAGTTCACCCCGAGGATCACCCGGATCGCGGTCGAGCTCCTCACGCGGGCCTTCGGCCGGCTCCCCGACGAGGTGCTGGTCCCGTGGATGCCGACCCTGGTCGTCACCCTCCGGCCGCTCGGAGGACAGCTCATGCAGACGCTGGTGAAGGAGGCCGGGCTCGCCTTCCCGCGCGGCCTCGGTGAGCTCGCGGGCTGGGAATTCGCGTGGGAGCGTCAGCTCCCCGCGGTCAGCGAGCCGGCCAAGGGCGCGCAAGAGTCTGCGCACCAAGGGGCCGTGGGGCCCGCGCAGGAGCTCTCGCCGGAGGAGGCGAGCCTCGCCGATCTCCTCCGCCATCACCCGATGAGCCTCGACGCCCTCGCGACGCGCCTGGGAATTGACGCCGGCTGGGCCGCGGTGAGCTCCTCGGTCGCCGCCTCATCGGCGCCCGGAGGCGCTCCCTCGACGCCGACGCAAAGCGCCGAGAAGACCCCGCTCGCGGCCCTCCTCGCCGAATTCCCCGCGAGCCTCGAGGCCCTGGCGATGAGAGTCCTCGGCGACTAGGGCCGACGCGAACGAGGGTCCTCGCGAGGGTGTCTCCTCGTCCCCCCAACCATCGGGTCGGCGTGCGTGGCTGACCCTCGATGCATCTGCAAGCGGGGAAATATCCTTGAAGAGCGCGATCACTTCGCGGATAGTGGGCCTTCAAGATCTTGGAGGTCCTCTACACGATGACGCGCAGCAAATTCTCTACCCTGCTCTGTCTTGGATTCCTGCTCAGCGCCTGTACGAGCGATGACACGGCCACCAGCGACACGGCCGGGACCGACAGCGACACCGACGGCACGAGCACCAGCACGACCGGCGTGTCGACCACGAGCACGACGATCACCACCTCGTCGACCAGCGGCACCACGACCGCCGCGGAGACCGAGACCGGGACCCCGACGTCGTCGACGACCGCGGTCGCCACCGACACGACGAACCCGACGACCACCGGCCCCGAGTGCACGGTCAACGAGGACTGCGGTCAGGACGAGATGTGTGACAACGGGATGTGCGTCCCCAAGGTCTCGACGCTCTGCGAGCGCCTCGGGTTCATGGACGGGATCAACCTGCTCAACACCGACTTCGTCGGCAAGGTCCTCCTCGACCAGAACATCAACGCCTACTTCCTCAACAACGACGTCGACGGCGTCAACCTGATCAGCTGCCTGGACAAGCAGATCGGCGAGGCCGCCGGCTGCCCCGACGTCGTCTACGACTGCATGGACATGCTCACCGCCCACCAGGGGATGGGCATCGGCACCCAGGACTTCGCCGACCTCGCGACCGACTACTCGCTCGCGCTCGACGACCACCAGACCAACAACGCGCCGGACCTCACCGACGCGGACAAGACCACGATCCTCGACACCCTGGCGGCGATGGCCCCGGACATCGTCGAGGACGCTGACAACAACCTCACCGTCTACCAGCGCGTCGGCCGCAAGCCGGCCGTCCTCGCCCTGGTCGGCAACGTCGGCGAGGCGGGGTCGTTCATCGACAACGTCGCCAACGACGTGATGATCAACAACTTCTTCCTCAACGCGGACACCACCCGCCTCAACACCTGCCTCACCCGTCAGGTCGGCGGGATCGACGGTCCGGCGGTCTACGGCGGCGAGGTCGACTCGCCGGGGGCCGGCGTCGACGAGGGCGTCGGCGTGGGCAACGAGTGCATGGACATGTGCACCTCGCACGCCGGCATGGTCGACGACCAGAACGAGCCGATCATGATCGAGGACTTCTCCGCCCTCGTCCAGGATCTGGTGACCGCGATGGACGCCTTCGCCGTCGACCCGGCGGATCAGCAGATGATCCTCGACGTCCTCGGGCCCATGTGCACGAGCATCGTCGCCTCGCCCTACGACTGCCCGGGGATCGCCACCCAGACCATCGAGGTCTCGCTCGAGGGGATCAACAAGCAGTACCCGAACGACGGCAACCTCTACGACGGCACCCTCGGCACGATGGACTGCGTCGATCTGGTCGTCGACGATCCGGGCGACAACTTCACCAACGTCTACGACGTGGCGGTCGAGGTCGGCGTCGACGCGACCTGGGCCGGCGACGTCGTGATGAAGCTCGTCGCCCCCGACGACACCGTGCTGACGATGCTCAGCCGGCCGGGTCTCAACGAGAACGCCGACAACGGCACGGGCTGCTGCGGCACCTCGGCCAACCTCGAGTCGACCTCCCCGCTCACCTTCAAGGACGGCAACCCCAACGACGCCGAGACCATGGGCATGGGGCAGGCGAGCAGCTTCGTCATCTGCAAGGATGACGCGAAGTGCGACTACTTCCCGAACCCCGGCAAGGGCATCGGCACCAACTTCGCCGCGGACTTCCGGGGCAAGAGCGTGATCGGTACGTGGAAGTTCTGCATCGCCGACGCCTCCGGCGGCGACCTGACGACCCTCCAGACGGTGAAGGCGACCTTCGACGTCTCCGAGCCGGTCGGCTGCAACTAGCCGCTCGCCGGTTGAAGAGCGGGCGGCCCGCGGCCGCTGCGACGAGGCCCCTCGACCGAGAGGACGGGGGGCCTCGCCTCGTTTGGGGAGCGGGAGGGTCCGAGCTCAGGCGAAGCTCGCCCATTCGGCCTGGCGCTCGATGCTCGCGCGGCGCTCCGGCTTCTTCTTCGCCTTGCCCTTGCCGCCCTTGGCGGCTCGCCAGGCGGCGAGGACCGCCTCCTCCTTCGCCGGATCGAGGCCCGCCCGGGGCTTGGCGCGGCGCTCCTCGGGGAGCGTCTGCCACCACGCGAGGGTGTCGGCGGCGGTCTCCTGGAGCGGCCGGAAGGCGAGGCCAGCGGCCAGCGCTCGGTCGATCTTGACCTGGGTGAGGCCGCCCTCCTCGCTCTGCGGCGGGACCCAGACCGTCAGCTCCATCCACGGCGCGACCTCGTGGGCGGCGAGGAAGTCGGCGTCGATCCAGATCGGCTCGGGCGCCCCGCCGGTGCCCGCGCGGCAGGCGTCGATGAGCGCGCCGATCGTCGTCGGCGTCGCCGGCCCGACGGCGTTGAAGATCCCGACGTGGCGGGCCTCGGCGCACTCGATGAGCCAGGTAGCGAGGTCGCGGGCGTCGATGTACTGCACCGGATCGGTGGGTGCGCCCGGGGCGATCATCGGCCCGCCGCGGGCGACCCGGACGGGCCAGTAGGTGAAGCGATCGGTGGGATCGCCGGGGCCGACGATGAGCCCGGGGCGGACGTTGGCGGTCCGCCCGGGCATCGCGGCCTCGGCCGCCGCCTCACAGAGCGCCTTGAGCGGCCCGTAGGTCTCGCCGGTGACCTCCTCGACGCTCGGATCGTCGAGCTCGCCGACCGCGTCCCCCTCGTCGAGGCCGACCTTGCCGACCTCGGCGTAGACCGAGATCGACGAGATGAAGATGTAGTGATCGGCCGCCGCGGCGAGGAGGGTCGCGGACTCGCGGACGTGGCGCGGGACGTAGCCCGAGGTGTCGATCACGGCCCGCCAGCGGCGGCCGGCCTTGACCGCGGCCGCGAGCTCGCCGAGGTCCTCCTTGCGATCGCCGCGGAGCTTCTCGACGTCGGGGAAGAGGTGCGGGTTGGTCTTTCCGCGGTTGAAGAGGGTCACCGTGTAGCCCCGGGCCTGCGCGGCCTCGACGATGTGGGGGCCGAGGAAGCCGGTGCCGCCGAGGATGAGGAGGGTCTTCGCGTCGCTCTCCGGCGCTCCGCCGGCGCCCTCGCCCGCGCTCGGGCTCGGACGCGAGGCGCCGCCGCTGGCCTCGGGGCCCGCGCTCCCGCCCTCCGAGGGCCGCGTGCGGCAACCGGCGAGGGCGGCGAGGGAGGCGAGGGAGGCTGCGAGGGAGGCGCGGAGGACGAGGCGGCGCTTGATCGGCATCAGCGCTTGGACCGTCGGCGCGGGCGCCTGGGTTTCGCGCCCGGGGACGTGCGGGGCCTCTCTCCGCCGCCGCAAACACACGCCGCCGCCGGCGGGTCGGAGCCTCGGTGAGCCGCCCGATCGCCGCCCTCGACCGCCTCGTCGGCCTTGAGCCGGACGAGCGCGGCTTCCTCCTCCGGGTGATCGTCGTCTACGGGCTGGTCCTCACCGCCTACTACATGCTGCGGCCGCTCCGCGACGCGCTCGCGCTGGTCGGCGGCAGCGGGCGCCTCCCATGGCTCTTCACCGCGACCTTCGTCGGCATGCTCCTGGCGGCGCCGCTCCTCGGTTGGGCGGCCGCGCGCCTCGGTCGCGCGCGGCTGATCCCCGCGGTCTACGGGGTCTGCGCGCTGGTCCTCGTCGGCCTCTGGATCGCCCTCGCGGTCGGCCCGCGCGAGGCCGCGACCGCGGCGTTCTTCGTCTGGATCTCGATCTTCAACCTGGTCGCCGTCTCGCTCCTCTGGTCGGTGGTGGTCGATCGCCTGAAGACCGCGCAGGCGAGCCGCCTGGTCGGCCTGGTGGCGTTCGGCGGCTCGCTCGGGGCGATCGTCGGGCCGGCGCTCGCGGCCCTGGTTGCGACCTACCTGGTCGCCGAGCACCTCCTCCTGGTCGCGGCGCTCCTCCTCGTCGTCACCCTCGTGGTCGGCGCGCCGCTCTGGGCCGCCGATCGGGGCGAGGGGGAGCCCCTCGGGGGGGGCCCGCTCGAGGGCTTCGGCCAGCTCGTGCGCTCGCCGCTCCTGGTCGGGATCAGCCTCTACCTCCTGCTCATGACCAGCACCTCGACGGTGGTCTACTTCGCGCAGGCGACGATCCTCGAGCGGAGCGTCGCCGGCGACGGCGAGCGGACGACGGTCCTGGCGGCGATCGATCTCGCGGTCAACGTCCTCGCGCTGGCGACCCAGGGGCTCTTCACCGGCCGCCTCCTCCGCCGCTTCGGCCTCGCGCTGCCGCTGGCGAGCCTGCCGGTGGTCAGCGCCCTCGGCCTCGGGGTCCTCGGGGCGGCGCCGACCCTCGCCGTCGTCGCGGTCCTCCAGGTGCTCCGCCGGGCGCTCGGCTATGCGGTCGCCAAGCCGGCGCGCGAGGTCCTCTTCACCGCGCTCCCGCGCTCGGCTCGCTACAAGGCGAAGGGGCTGATCGACACCGTCGTCTACCGCGGCGGCGACGCGGCCGCGGGCTGGGCCTTCGCCGGGCTCGGCGCGCTCGGGCTCGGGCTCGGCGCGATCGCCTGGGTCTGCGCCCCGCTCGCGCTCCTCTGGGCGCTCCTCGGCTGGCGCCTCGGCGCCTCGGCCGAGGGTGGCCAGGAGAGCATGTCCGATCGAGCAGGCGCGTGAGCGCCCTCGCCGGGATCAGCGGCGGCGCCGGGCGGCGAGGCCGAGGAGGCCGCCGAGGAGCCAGAGCGCGCTGGTCGGGGCGCGGCCGTCGGTGCTGCAGGCGCAGCCCTCGGGCTCGCCGGTCTCGCCGGTGTCGCCGGCGGTCGCGCTCCCGGTGCCCGCGGCGCTGGTGCCCGCCGAGCCCTCGCCGGTGCCGCCGGTGCCGTCGCCGGTGCCGCCGGTGCCCGCGTCGGTGTCGGTGCCCGCGTCGGTGTCGGTGCCGGCCGCGGGCGGCTCGGTGCCGACGTAGAGGGTGACCTCGTCGTAGCCGATGTTGCGGTCGTGATCGATCGCCTGGACGCGGACGACGTAGGTGCCCATCGGCAGGGAGCCGAGCGCCCACTTGGTCTCGGAGGTGAAGGCCGGGCTCTCGTCGAGGAGGATCGCGTCCTTGTAGATCATGATCTTCCAGCCGGCGCCCTCGTGGTCGTCCGTGACCTCAGCCTCGACGACGATGTTCTCGCCGGGGGTGATGATCGACGGGTCCTCGGGGCTGAGGATCGTCACCGTCGGCGCCACCGTGTCCGGGCTGTTCGGGCCGAAGTAGGCCATGAGCTCGGCGTCGTCGTTCTGGGCGTCGCCGCCGCAGAAGACGTCGTGGGTGCCCTTGCAGTTGATCGGGCCGGTGGCGGCGTTGTAGGGCGTGCACTCGGTCGACCAGACCTTGGTCCCGCTGCTCGCGTAGGGGTACATGATGTGCTGCTGGCCGTCGATGTGGGCGAGGCCGAAGGCGTGGGCCGCCTCCTGCAGCGCGGTCGTCCCCATCAGGCTGGAATTCGAGCTCGCGCCGGTGAACGCGAGGGTGGTGTCGCGCCACCAGCGATCGCCGCAGTCCGAGGAGCAGGAGACCCCGAGGACGCCGTTGGGGAGGCCGACGTCGGTCGGTCGCCCGCCCATCATCACCATCTGGTAGGGGAGCTCGGGCGGCGGCGCCTTCTCGTAGACCACCCGGATCCCGTAGGGCTCCATCCGGCTGGCGAAGATCTCGATCATCGCCAGGGCGGCGGCCTCGGTCCCTTTGTAGCCGGGGTAGGTGATCTTGCCGTTGAAGCAGGAGGACTGCATCAGCGCCGAGTTGTTGCCGCCGCTCATCTCCCCGCCGTAGAAGTTGAGGAACATCGTCCCGCGGTGGGGCTCGAAGTCCCAGGCGGCGACCGCCGCGTCGGGGTCGGGGTCGGCGAAGAGCTCCGGAGGGCCGATTACGTCGTCCGCGACGATCCAGCCGCGCTCCTCCACCATCGCCTCGAAGTCAGCGCGGCGGGCCGCGATCTCATCGTCGCTGAGCTCGGGGACCTCGGTCACGGGGTTGCCAAAGAGCGTCCGCCCGATGGGGGCGTCTGCGGCGGCGACCGTCGGGGCTCCAACGAGGCCGAGGGAGAGGAGGACCAGGGCGAGGCGCATCGCGGCATCGTTGCATGCGGGGCGACGGAGATCCAGGTGCCCGCGCACCCCCAGCAGGGGCGCGCTGGCCGTCGATCCCGTCGCCCGACCGCGGAGTCTCGGTCGGGGCGGCCTTCCGCCGCCGTCGCCTCGGCCTCCGCCCGGGTACCCCGCGCTCGCTGGGGGTCCCGGCCACCTGGGCTGCGGGCGACGGGCTCGCCGGCCTCGCCACCCGATCATAGCCGGCGGAGCGCGGCCCGCCGTGACATCGCCGCGTCGGCGCGGCGACATCTCGGCGCCTCTCTCGGCCTACTCGAGGGCGTCGCGCGCGGCCTGGGCGATATCGTCCATCGGCCAGCGGGTCAGCTCCTGGAGGAACGCCCGGGCCTCGGGCTCCTCGCTCTGGTGGCGAGCGCCGCCGAGGACCGCCCAGGCGGTCTGCGAGCTCGGGTCGTTGGCGAGGCGCTGGCGGTAGAGCGGGATCAGCTCGCCGAGCGGGACCACCGAGCACATCCCGAAGAGCGCGTCGGCCCGGACCTCCGGATCGGGGTCGTTGTCGGCGACCCGGCGGATCAGCGGGGCGAGGCCCGGGAACTCGCCGAGGTTGACGAAATTCCAGGCGGTCGAGCGCCGGACCTCCTGATCGTCGTCGGCGAGGAGGCGCTCGGCGAGGCCGGCGACCGCCGCCGCCTCGTCTTCGTCGAGCCACTGCAGGTTCTGGCCGATCTCCTTGCGGACGCGGGCGCTCGGGCTCTGGAGGTGGCGGCGGTAGACCTCGAGGGTGAGGTCGCCGAGGCCGTAGTGGTGGCAGAGCGAGAGGGTGCTGATGCAGGCGGCCTGGACCTCGTCGCTGGGGTCGCTCTCGGCGAGCTGGGCGACCGCCTTCATCAGCTTCTTGTTGTCGCGGAAGTCGCTGAAGGCCGAGACCACGGCGGCCCGGACCGCGGGGACCGAGTCGCCGAGCATCGACTCGAGGACCGCGAGCTTGCCGCGGAACTTGTCCTCGGCGGCGAAGCGGAGCTGGGTCGCGACCTCCTCGCGGACCTCGGGATCGGGCGAGCGGGCGAGCTCCTTGATCAGCGGGAGCGCGCCCTCCTCGGCGAACTTGGCGGCCGCGGTGATCACCTCGCGGAGGAAGTCGCGGTCGAGCGTCCGCTGGCCGGCGAGCTCGTGGAGGAGCTTGATGTGCTCCTTGCGGGCGCGGCCGTCGAGGAGGTTGGCCCAGGTCTCGAGGGCGCGCTTGCGGACATCGGCGGAGCCGGTGCGGATCATCCCGGCGAGGATCGGCTCGAGGACCTGGAGCTCGTCGCGCTCCTCGTAGCAGGCGAGGTTGACCTCGTGGAGCGCCTCGCAGAGGTCGTCCTCGTCGTGGCTGCGGAGGTCGGGCCAGCGCTCGTAGCACTCCTCGAGCGAGAGGCCCCCGCCCGCGCCCTCGACGATCTTCAGGGTCGCCTCGGCGGTCGGGTCGGCGACCTTGGGGATGTCGGCGGCCGCGAGGATCTTGTAGGAGACGCCGTCGCCGCTCGGGTCGAGGTCGTCGGGGAGCTTGAAGCGGAAGTCGAAGTCGCGGGTCGACTCCGCGGGGATCGACTCGCCCTGGGCGAGGGTGTGCTCGAGGACCGTGCGGGTGTCGATCTCGGGGAGCGACGAGCCCTCCTTCGAGCGGACCAGGATGTACTGGAGGCGGAGGGTGAGGGCGGTGAGGGTGAGCGCCTTCTTGCCGCCGTGGAGGGTGAGGCGGCCGGCGAGGATCCCGCCGGCCGGCGCTTGGGTGGCGTCGAGGGTGAGCTCGAGCTTGGTGCCGCCGCCGAAGAGCTTGTTGAGTAGACCCATCTTCGTTTCTCCGTCTCCGCGCCTGGTCGGCGCGGGCGGAGAGTAACCGACGCGCCCGCGGGCCGCGCTCGAAATCGCAGCGCCGCGGGGAAGGGCGCTCCGACGGGCGAATACCGGGGCACGCGCGACGGCGAGGCGGGCAGGGCCCGACCTCGCCGTCGTCGCGCTCGCGCTCGCGCCCGCGGATCGTCTACTCGGCGCAGGCGAGGTAGACGTCGACGACCTCGCCGCTGCGGGCCGCGCCGCCCTCGCGGAAGGTGAAGGAGGCCCGCTCGATCCCGCAGTTGCCGCGGCCGTCGCACTCGACCGCCCGGTGGTACCCGAGCTCGATCGCCTCGACCCCGTAGCTCTCGAGGGGCAGGAGCTCCCAGCCCGAGGAGCGGCGATCGCCGTCGTGATCGGCCCAGAGGACGAGCTCGCCCCAGCGGGCGTCGCTCGCGGTGATCCGGCCGTCGCCGTCGCTGTCGAGCTCGCCGAGGGCGTCGAAGCCGTGCTCCGCCCGGCCGCCGGCGGCCATCCGGGTGCCGTTGCCGAAGAGCTCGTGGCCGCCGTCGATCGAGCCGTTGTGATCGCGGTCGAGGGCGAGCCAGGGGGTCGCGGCGCTCGGCCACTCGGTGCTCGTGCAGGCGCCGGCGCCGGTGATGTCGAAGGCGGCGGCGGCGGCCGTCGGCGCCGCGAAGGTCGGCGCGCGGCCGTCGAAGGAGAGGACCAGCGGCGTGTTGCAGTCCTCCCAGCCCCAGTAGGGGACGCCCTCGTCGCTGAGGTGGCAGCCCTGGTTGAGCATGAACTCGTCGCCGAGGCCGCAGTCGCGGGTCTCGCCCGGCGTGCACTCGGCCCCGACCACGCAGAGCCCCCAGACCAGCGCATCGCCGGCCTTGATGCAGATCTGGGTGCCCTCCTCGCCGTCGGCGTCGCAGGCCTGGGTCGCGCCCTGGGTCTCGCAGGTGTCGACGAAGCAGGCGCTCCAGGCGTTCTGGTAGGTCATCGGATCGCTGGCGCAGAGCTCGACGCCGACCTCGCCGTCGGCGCTGCAGGGCTGGGTCTCGCCCCACTGGTCCTCGCAGGCCTCGCCGGCGTGGCTCGGCGGCAGCGCCTCTTCCTTCATCATCGCCTCGTCCATCGAGTCGGCGACGTCCTTGTCGGGGAGGCCCTGGTCGCAGGCGACGGTGAACGTGAGGGGGAGGAGGAGGGCGAGGGCGAGGCGGCGGGTCGTCATGGTGCGCCGGTGGATTGCATCCACCGTGCCAGCCCTTCATGGCGCCCGAATCGGGCGCTCCACGGCCGGCCGCGAGGTCGCCCTGACAGCCGTGTCTCCATGGAGACATCGCTCACGTGATCCCCATGACATCGCTGCCCGGACTCAGGGGCGGGCGGCGGCGACGAAGGGGGCGAGCGCGTCGAAGGGGCGCTGGCGCTCCAGGAGGTCGAGCGCGCGCAGGCTCTCGGCGAGCTGCGCCGGCCGCTTGGCGCCGACCAGCGCGACCGAGACCCCGGGCTGGCGGAGCACCCAGGCGAGCGCGAGGGCGGCCGGCGGCGCGCCGATGGCCGCGCCGACCCGCCGCAGCGCCTCGCAGAGCGGCTGCAGGCGCGACCAGATCGGCTCGGCGAAGCGAGGATCGCGGGCCCGGAGGTCGCTCTCGGGGAAGCGCGGCGGGGCGCCCTCGAACTTGCCGCTGAGGAGGCCGCGGGCGAGGGGCTCGTAGGCGAGGACGCCGAGGCGCTGGCGCCAGCGACCCTCGCCGTCGATCGCCCCGCAGCGATCCCGGAGCGCGCCCTCGAAGTCGCGGCGGATCATCGAGTAGGGGGTCTGGAGGGCGGCGATCGGCGCGGCCGCGAGCGCCCGATCGACGAGCTCGGGGCCGGCGTTGCAGAGGCCGTAGGCCCGCACCTTGCCGGCCTCGCGGAGCCCCTCGAGGGCCGCGAGCGTCGCCTCGATCGGGGTCTTGGCCTCACATGGCCAATGGGTCAGGAGGAGCGGGATCACGTCGACGCCGAGGCGGCGCAGGCTCGCCTCGGCGTCGGCGATCACGTGGGCCGGCGAGAGATCGGAGCGCGGGTGGCCCCCCGGGGTGTCCCAGCGGACGCCGACCTTGGTGACGATCGTCGCCTCGTGGCGTCGGGGGCCGAGCGCGTCGGCGAGGAGCGCGTCGGCGTGGCCGCGGCCGTAGAGCGGCGCGGTGTCGAAGCTCTGGATCCCGCGCTCCCAGGCGAGGTCGATCAGCGCGCGGGCGGCCTCGTCGTCGGCGTCATCGCCCCACCACTCGCCGCCGATCGCCCAGCAGCCGAGGGTGAGGGCGGCGAGCTGGAGATCGGTGCCGGGGAGGGTGCGGTAGCGCATCAGCGGGCGCCGTAGTTGTGCTCGCTGGTCTCCTCGTTGCGATCGGTGGCCGGCGGAGGGGTCGGCGAGAGCGCGGCGATCCGCGCGTAGAGCTCGGCGCTCATCGGGATCGTCTGCGATGCCAGGGCGATCTCGAGCTGCTCGCGGCTGTGGACCCCGAGGAGCGGCGCGGTGACGGCCGGGTGGGCGCCGACCCAGGCGATCGCCAGGCTCGCGGGGTGGACCCCGAGCTCGCCGGCGAGGGCCGTGAAGGCCTCGGCGATCGCGTAGTTCTGCGGGTCGCCGTAGCGCACCTGGTACATCTTGTTGGAGAGGAGGCGGCCGGTGAGGGGCCGGCGCTCGGCGCCGTACTTGCCGGAGAGGAGGCCGCCGCCGAGGGGGCTGTAGGGGAAGACCGCGAGGCGCTCCGCCGCGGCCATCGGCAGGAGCTCGACCTCGGCCTGGCGCTTGGCGAGGTTGTACATCGGCTGGATCGCGGTCAGCGGGGCGAAGCCGCGGCGGGCGGCGATCCCGAGCGCCTTGGCGACCTGCCAGGCCGCGAAGTTGGAGGCCGCGGGGTAGAGGATCTTGCCCTGGCGGACGAGGTCGTCGAGCGTGCGGAGCACGTCCTCGAGATCGGTGACGTCGTCGAAGCGGTGGAGGTAGAAGACGTCGATCCGGTCGGTGGCGAGGCGGCGGAGGCTGGCCTCGACCGCCCGCACCAGGTGGTAGCGGCTGAGCCCGCGGGCGTTCGCGTCGCCGCCCGTCGGGAAGTAGGCCTTGGTGCAGATCACGACCTCGTCGCGGCACTCGGCGATCAGCTCGCCGAGGATCGTCTCGGCGGCGCCGGCGTTGTAGACATCGGCGCAGTCGAAGACGTTGATCCCGGCCTCGCGGCTGCGGGCGAAGAGCTCGCCGGCGAGGCCCCGATCGACGCTGCCGCCGAAGGACATGGTCCCGAGGGCGAGGCGTGAGACCCGGACGCCGGTGGATCCCAGGAAGGCGTGGCGCATCGTCATCGCCGGCGCAGTCTACTCGAAGACGAGGTCTGGTTTCTGGCAGACGAGCCTACGCCTCCTCGACCGGCTTCTGGTGGCCCGGCTGCTGCTCGCGGCGGATCGCGATCTTGAGCACGCAGGGGAGGAGGAACATCGTCATCAGGGTCGACGCGCCGATCCCGAAGACGACCACCGTCGCCAGCGGGCGCTGGACCTCGGAGCCCGCGCCGGTCGCCAGGGCCATCGGCATGAAGCCGAAGGCCGCGACCGCGCCGGTCGTCAGCACCGCCCGCATGGTGTGGACGGCCCCGTGCGAGACCGCGTGGTCGAAGCTCTCGCCCTCGTCGAGGTAGCGCCGGACCTCCGACGCGAGGACCACGCCGTTGAGCACCGCGACGCCGGCGAGGGCGATGAAGCCGACCGCCGCCGGGATCGAGAAGGACATGTCGCGGATGATGAGGCCGACGAGGCCGCCGGTGAGGGCGAAGGGGACGACCGCGAAGACCGCGGCGGCGTAGCGGCTGTCGCCGAAGATCCACATCAGCATCACGAAGATGACGCCGAGCGAGATCGGCACGACGACCGCGAGGCGCTTCGACGCGCGCTCGAAGTTCTCGAACTGGCCGCCCCACTCGACCTTGTAGGCGCCGGGCATGATCACCTTGTCGGCGACCGCCTGCTTGGCGTCGCTGACCCACGAGAGGAGGTCGCGGCCGCGGAGGTTGACCTCGACCCGGACCACGCGGACCCGGTTCTCGCGGCGGATCTGCGCCGGGCCCTCGGCCTCGTCGATCTTGGCGAGCTCGGCGAGGGGGACGATCGCCCCGGTCGCCGACTCGATGAAGAGGTCGCCGAGCGCCTCGGCGGCGGTCGAGCGCGGCGGCACCAGGAGGCGGGCCTCGAAGCGCCGCTGCCCCTCGAAGACCCAGCCGAGCGGGGTGCCGACCCGGATCGCCTGGACCGCCGAGAGGACGTCCTGCATGCGGACGCCGTAGCGCGCGAGGTTGGCGCGGTCGGGCTTGATCGTCAGCTCCGGCATGCCGAGGACCCGCTCGACCCGGAGGTCGCCGGTCCCCTCGATGTCGCGGACTGCGTCGGCGATCGCCTCGGAGAGGCGCTTGAGCTCGAAGAGATCGGGGCCCTTGACCAGGATCTGCACGTCCGCGCGCGAGCCCGAGATCATCTCGTTGGTCCGGTCCTCGATCGGCTGCGAGACCGAGACGAAGGTCCCCGGGACCTTGCTCTCGATCCGGTTCTTGAAGACCTCCGAGAGCGCGTCGAGGTCGTGGGCGGTGACCCACTCCTTCTTCGGTTTGAGGCGGACGAAGGTGTCGTTGTTGTCCTTGCCGACCGGGTCGATCGCGACCTCCGCGCGGCCGGTCATCGCCAGGGTGGTGACCACCTCGGGGTAGGCCATCAGCTCGCGCTGGACCAGGAGGTCGAGGCGGCGGGCCTCGTCGATGTTGATCGACGGCGAGCGGCGGATCGTCACGACCGCGTCGCCCTCGTCGATCCGCGGGACGAAGTTGGCGCCCGACTGGCCGAAGACGTAGCCGGCGACCAGGAGGGCGGCGAGGGAGCCGGTCAGGAGCGGCCAGCGGAGGCGCATCGCCACCGGGACCGCCCGCGCGTAGCCTCGCGCGATCGGCGCGAGCCAGGCCGCGCCCTCCTTCTTGAGGGGCGGCACGAAGGTCACCAGGAGCGCCGGCAGGAAGACGATCGAGTAGACCAGCGCCCCGAAGAGGGCGAAGGCCATGGTCATCGCCATCGGCTTGAACATCCGCCCCTCGACGCCCTCGAGGCCGAGGAGGGGAACGTAGACCAGCATGATGATCGCCACCGAGAAGGCGACCGGCCGGATCACCTTGGAGATCGAGCGCGCGTAGGCCGCGGCCCGGTCGTGGATCGTCAGCTGCTTGCCGACAAAGGCGGCGACCAGCACCTCGAGGACGACGATCGGCCCGTCGACCAGGAAGCCGAAGTCGATCGCCCCCAGCGACATGAGGTCGCCGGTGATGTCCTGCCAGAGCATCCCGAAGAGGGCGATCGACATCGCCGCCGGGATCCCGAGGACGACGACGATCGCCCCGCGCATCGTCCCGAGGAGGATCCAGAGGAGGACGGTGACGACCGCCGCGCCCTCGACGAGGTTGGTCATGACCGTCTTCAGGGTCCGCTCGACGAAGTCGGCGCGGTCGTAGATCGGCTCGATGAAGACCCCCGGCGGGAGGTCGGCCTGGACCTCGTCGATCCGGTCCTTGACCGCGTAGATCACGTCGCGCGAGTTCGAGCCGAGGAGCATCATGATGACCCCCGTGACCGCCTCGCCCTCGCCGTTGTGGGTGATCACCCCGTGGCGGAGCGCCGAGCCGTCGCGGACCTGGGCGACGTGCTTGACCAGCACCGGGTTGCCGTCGGGGCCGACCTTGAGGACGACGTTGGCGATGTCGTCCATGCTCTGGAAGGTGCCGACCGCCCGCAGGGTGTAGGCCTCGGCCGAGCGGTCGACGTAGCCGCCGGAGACGATCGCGTTGGCCGCCCGGAGCTCGTCGGCGAGCTCGCGGACCGTCAGCGAGTGGGAGTGGAGCGCGTCCGGCTGGACGACGACCTGGTACTGCTTGAGGTCGCCACCCATGGTGTTGACCTCGATGACCCCGGGGATCCCCCGCAGGCGCGGGACGATCTCCCAGTCGAGGATCGTCCGGAGCTGCTTGTTCGAGTGGAAGTCGGAGCGGACGACGAACTGATAGATCTCGCCGAGGCCGGTCGAGAGGGGGGCGAGCACCGGCGTGGGGATCCCGTCAGGGAGGTCGGCCTGGGCCTGGAGCACCCGCTCGAGGACCAGCGAGCGGACGAACCAGGGATCGGTGCCGTCCTCGAAGACCAGGGTGATCGCCGAGATGTCGGCGCGCGAGACCGAGCGGAGCTCGACCGTCCCGGGGACGCCGTTGAGCGCGTTCTCGAGCGGGAAGGTGACCGAGCGCTCGACCTCGAGGGCCGAGAGGCCGGGGGCGTCGGTGAGGACCGAGACCTGGATCGACGAGATGTCCGGGACCGCGTCGATCGGCAGGTTCTTGGCCGCCAGGACGCCGCCTGCGAGGAGTCCGACGAGGAGGAGGATCATGATCCGCCGGAGGCGGATCGAGAGCGAGACGAGGTAGGCGAGCATGGGGGAGGGCGTCGGTGGGGGAGGGGTCGCGGGCTAGCGGAAGGTCTCGGACTTGAGGGCGAAGACCCCGTCGGTGACGACCACCTCGCCGAGCTCGAGGCCGCTGCGGATCTCGGTGAGGTCGGGGTCACGGATGCCGACCTCGACGGCGCGGGGGACGACCGCGCCCTCCTCGACGACGACGAAGACCGTCGGCCGCCCGTCGACCTGGACGATCGCCGAGCGGGGGATCGCCCGCACCCGCTTGCGGGCGCCGCTCGCCTGGATCCCCGCGGTCACGCCCTGGCCGACCCGGAGCTTGCCCTCCTCGTTGGGGACGACCACCCGGACCTCGGCGGCCCGGGTCTGAGTGTCGAGCATCCGCGAGATGTAGGCGATCTCGCCGGTGATCACCATGTTCGGGGTGGCGACCGGCCGGATCTCGACCTTGTCGTCCTCGCGGATGTTCTCGAGCTCGCGCTCGAAGACGGCGAGGCGGACCCAGAGCTGATCGTAGTCGCCGAGGGTGAAGGCGGTGTGGCTGGGCTCGACCGCCTGCCCGCGGAAGACGTGGACGCCGATCACCTCGCCCTCGATCGGCGCGGTCAGGATCAGCTGGCCGAGGTTCTTGCCCTTGGCGTCGCCGCCGAGCGCCTTGACCCGCTGGCGGGCGGCGATCAGGTTGGCGTCGGCGATCGACGACTCCTGGCTGGCGAGCTCGGCCGCCCGCTTCGAGGCGATCCCCTGGGACATCAGGCTCTTCTTGCGGGACTCGTCGGTGTCGGCCACCCGGGCGCGGGCGGCGAGCGCGAGGATCTCCGCCTGGGCCTCACCGAGCTCGGCGCTCTCGAGGGTCGCCAGGGGGTCGCCGTACTCGACCTTGGAGCCCTCGATCACGTGGACCTGGCGGACCCGGCCGGAGATCCGCGAGCCGACCGCGGCGATCCGGAGCTCGTTGAGCTCGAGGGTGCCGGTGACGTAGACGACCGGAGAGATCTCGGTCTCGACGACCTCGGCGGTCTTGAGGCCGATCTGGGCGGCGAAGGCGGGGGAGAAGCGGATCACCCCCTCATCGAAGGTGGGGACGTCGCGCGGCTCGTCGACCTCGCCGTCGTCGTCGCCGTCGCCGCAGGCGAGGAGCCCGGTGAGGGCGACGATGAGCGTCAGGAGGGCGACGAGCGCGGGGTGGAGCCGGGGACCCGGCGGGGCCGCAAACGGGCGGAGATCGGTCGACATGTGCGGCCCGTAGTCTTACAGCGTTCGATGGAAATCGGAAATCGGCTCCTGAGGGGGGTCTGGTGGCCGAATGCTGTCTGTGCGCCATCGCCGCCGCCCGCCCTCGCGAGCCCCTCGCTTTTGCGGTAGCATCCCGGCCGCCAACCCCCTGGAGACCGTCCATGATCCGTCGTCGCCACCTCTGGTCCGCATCCGCTCCCCTCGCCCTGGCCCTCGCGGTCGCCGGCTGCACCAAGAAGGAGGAGGAGAAGCCCAAGGCCGAGGCGAGCGCCGGCGAGAGCGCGGGCGCAGGTGAGGGCGCGGGCGCGGGCGCGGGCGAGGGCCCGGCGAGCCCGGCCGACGTCAAGGTCCCCGACGTCGCCGTCCCCGGCGGCGACCGCTTCAGCCACGAGGGCGTGCTCGGTCACGTCGCCCTGCCGAACGCCTCCAAGCTGATCACCGACGTCCGCACCCAGCTCGTCAACCCGCAGTACCAGAACGTCGTCGACGAGAACGCGCTCCGCTCGCTGGTCTCGCTCTCGCTCGACAAGCAGGGGATGGTCGCCCAGAACATCGACCTCCAGACGCCGCTCGGCTGCGCGGTCGTCGACTTCAAGACCTTCGAGGTCCCGCTCGCCTGCACCTTCGGCTACCGCGGTGGGATCAAGGCGCTCCTCAATGATCTCGGCGACTTCGGCCGCAAGCCCGACAACGGCGGCCACGCGGCGATCTACCTGGTCGAGGGCAAGGAGGTCTACGTCGACGAGCTCGGCGATCACCTGGTCGTCGCCGCCCACCCCGACCTCTATGACCGGACCAAGGGCTACCTCAAGGGCGCGATCATCGACCGCGGCCCGGCGATGGCCGGCGACCTCGAGTTCGTCGGCTACCTCGGCGAGATCTGGTCGAAGTACCAGGCCGACATCGAGCCCTTCCTGGCGATGATGGACCAGGCCTCGCAGGTCCCGCAGCAGACCGGCAACGCCAAGCTCGACGCGGCGATGGCCAAGTGGGTCGAGTACAACACCAAGTCGACCCGCCAGAGCATCAATCGCCTCGCGCAGTACGAGCAGGTCACCGCCTACCTCTCGATCGCGCCCTACGGGGTCGCCCTCGGCGCGACCATGGTGCCGGCCGCCGGCTCCGAGGCCGAGAGCGAGGCCAAGGCCTTCGGCGGGCGGGCGATCGACCCGGCCTTCGTCAAGGCGCTGCCGGCCGGCTCGTGGATGATCGCCACCTTCAACACCGACCCGAAGGCGATGGACACCAAGACCGTCCAGGAGGTCCGCGACCTGGCGATCGACACCTGGGCCGAGCTCGCCGGCCTCGACAAGGAGGCGACCCGGGCGTCGGTGATCTCCTTCCAGGAGGAGGGGCGGCGGCTCTACGACGGCCTCGGCGCCTTCGCGGTCTTCGATCAGGAGGGGGCGCCCTTCGCCCTCGAGATCGCCCAGCACCTCCGCCCCGGGATCTCGGCCCGGGACACCTGGAAGACCTGGAGCGCGAAGTTCACCCCGGAGTCGGTGCTCGGCGCCGAGTTCTCGAAGTTCGTCACCTGGGAGTTCACCGCCGACGCCCTGAGCGTCGACGGGGTGCCGGTCGATCGCTGGGTGATTCGGCCGAGCAAGGAGGTCGAGGCCGAGATCGCCAAGAAGATGTCCGAGGATCCGAACGCGAAGGCGCTGGTCGAGCGCTACTGGGGCCCCCTCCAGGTGACCATCGACCGCGCGGAGACCGGCGGCGCGGTCCTCTACACCATCGCGCCGAAGGCCGAGGAGGCGGCGATCCGCCGGGTGATCAGCGCCCAGAAGGGCGAGGGCTCGCTCAGCGGCGACGCGGGGCTCGCGGCCGTGCTCGGTCGCTCCGAAGGGGCCGCCGGGATCGTCGCCTTCGACGGCAAGGCGCTCCTCGACTGGCTCCGCGGCTTCCCGGAGGTCTCGAAGGAGCTGAGCAAGATGCCGGGGGTCCTCGGCACCAACCTCGGCGACGTCTACCTGGTCACCCGCTACCTCCAGAGCGGGGTCTCGTCCTTCGAGTACGTGGTCTCGCAGCAGCTCATCGACCAGATCAAGGCGATGATCGACAAGGCCGGCTGAGCAGATCCGCGCGGCGATGGGGCGCCGCCGCGCGCGGCGGTCGGCGCCCGCGTCGATCGCCGCGCCGCCGGCGAGCGCCCCTTGCTACGCTCGCGGCGTGGTCGGACGCGCGTCGCTGGGGCTCGGCCTCGGGCTCTTGATCGCCTGCGGCGGGGCGCCGAACCGCGAGCCTGAGGGCTGGGACGACGAGCTCCGGCTCGCGTCGCCGATCGATCGCAACCCCGATCCCCACGTCCTCGAGATCGATCTGGTCGCCCGCCCCGAGACCCTGCCGATCTGGAGCCTGACCCCGCCGACCCCGGTCTACACCTACGACGGCGGGCTCCCGGGGCCGCTCCTCGAGCTCAGCGTCGGCGATCGCCTGATCGTCCACTTCCGCAACGAGCTCCCCGAGCCGACGACGATCCACTGGCACGGCCTGCGGATCGACGCGGCGATGGACGGCGCTCCCGATCACCCGCACCCGCCGGTGCCCCCCGGCGGGACCTTCGACTACGACTTCGTCGTCCCCGACGCCGGGCTCTTCTGGTATCACCCGCACGTCCGCTCCGCGGCCCAGGTCGGCGCCGGGCTCTACGGGCCGATCCTGGTCCGGCCCGCGGACGGGAGCGAGGACGCGGCGCCGCCCGACGAGCTCGTGCTCGTGCTCTCGGACATCCACATCCTCGACGACGGGAGTCTCGGCGATCCGAACTCGGGGGGCGACTTCGGCACGCTCTTCGGCCGCGAGGGCAACGTGGTCCTGACCAACGGGCGCTGGCTGCCGACGATCCGCGTCCGCAGCGGGATCACCCAGCGCTGGCGCCTGGTCAACGCCGCCCGCAGCCGCTACTTCCAGCTCGAGCTCGAGGGGACGAGCTTCCGGCGGATCGGCGGCGACGGCGGGCTCCTGCCCGAGGCGATCGACGCGTCGCGCCTCCTCCTGATCCCGGGCCAGCGGGCGGACGTCCTGGTGACCCCGAGCGACGCCGCCGGGTCGATCCAGTTCCTCCGCTGGATCCCCTTCGATCGCGGCCTCGGCAGCGCCGAGCTCCGCGCGCCCGAGCTGGTCCTCCGCCTCGAGTTCGTCGACGAGGCCGGCGAGCCGGTGGCGCCGACGCTGACCCGGACGATCGCGCCGATCGACGTCGCCGGCGCGACCCCGGTCGAGCTCCGGCTGACCGAGATGAAGGACGCCGAGGGGCACCCCCTCCTCGGGATCAACGGCGTCCCCTTCGGCGAGGGCGAGCCCTTCCCGGCGACCGTCGGCGAGACCCAGGTGTGGACGATCGACAACCAGACCGATTGGTCGCACCCCTTCCACCTCCACGGCTTCTTCTTCCAGGAGATCGACGAGGACGGCGCGGCCGTCGAGCCGATCGCCTGGCTCGACTCGATCGACGTGCCGGCCCACGAGCTCCGACGGATCGCCGTCCACTTCGACGCGCGGCCGGGGATGTGGATGTTCCACTGCCACATCCTCGATCACGCCGAGGCCGGGATGATGGCGATGGTCGACCTCCGCGAGCCCCCCTGAGGGCGCGGCCGGCTCAGGCGAGGTCGGCCGCCTGGGCGGCGATCAGGGCCCCCAGCTCGCCCTCGCCCCCGTCGATCTCGACGACCTCGCGGCCGCGGCGCTCGTCGTCGTCCAGGGGCTCCCAGAGGTCGCTGGCGAGCTCGAAGACCGCCGGCGGGACGATCATCGAGAAGGTCGCGCCCTGGGCCTCGTTGCGGCCGAGCACCCGCGCCCGCCGCAGCGCCCGCGGGGCGTCGATCACGTGGATCGTCAGCGGGTAGCCGCTGGCGTCGATCCGCGGGAGGAGGCCGGCGCGGTCGCGGCGCTGGATCATGCCGATCTCGAGGACGACGTCGCGGTCGATCTCGAGGGCGCCGAGCGCCACCCGCCAGATCTGATCGACGCAGCGGGCGGCCCGCTCGACGTACCAGGGCATCACCCCCTCCTCCGGGCGATCGGCGCGGAAGAGGGCGGCCATCCAGGCGTCGAGGTCGAGGCGGAGGGCCGCCCGCTCGCGGGCGAGGCGGAGGGCGTAGGTCGACTTCCCGGCGCCGACAGGGCCCAGGATCCAGTGGATGCGCGCCATCGACCGAGCTTGCCCGTCCGCGGCCGGGAGGGTCAAGGCGAGGGCGCTACTCGACGTAGTCCGCGGCCGCGCCGGTCATCGGCACGAAGCGGACCGGGAAGACCCGCTCCTCGACGAACTCGTCGGGCCCCTCGCGGCGGATCAAGACGAGGTCCTGATCCCAGGTGCCGACCGGGAGGACCAGGCGGCCGCCGATCGCCAGCTGATCCTTGAGCGCCTGGGGGACCTGGGCAGGGGCCGCGGCCGCGAGGATCGCCCGGTAGGGGGCGTGCGCGGCCCAGCCGAGGCTGCCGTCGCCGGCCTCGAGGTGGACGCGGGGGCCGTAGCCGAGCTCGCCGAGGAGGGCGCGCGCCGGCTCGATGAGCGCGTCGATGATCTCGAGGGCGAAGACCTCGGCGCCGAGCTCGGCCAGGACCGCGCTCTGATAGCCCGAGCCCGCGCCGATCTCGAGGACCCGATCGCCAGCGCTGACGGCCGCGAGCTCGGCCATCACCGCGACGATGTAGGGCTGCGAGATCGTCACCCCGTGGCCGATCGGCAGCGGGCAGTCGGCGTAGGCCTCCTCGCGCCACTCGGCGGGGACGAAGCGGTGGCGGGGGACCCGGCGCATCGCCGCCAGCACCCGGGGATCGACGACGCCGCGGGCCTCGATCTGGTCGCGGACCATCGCCTCGCGGTCGGCCGCCTCGACCGCTTCGTCCGCCTCGTCCGCTCGGTCCCGCGTCGCCATCGCCCGAGGGCCAGGGTGCGCGCGCCGGCGTCGGCGATCAAGGCGAGCCTGCGCGCGAGGGTTGCGGGCGTCCGGGTCCGCGGGTAGGAGAGTGCGGATGGAGCGGCTCGACCTCGACCTCGGCGGACGGCGCCTCCGCTGCCTCGCCGCCGGCCCCGAGGGCGGCCCGCTGGTGATCGTCACCCACGGCTTCCCCGACGATCCGACCTCCTTTACACCGCTCCTCGGCGCCCTCGCCGACGCTGGCTACCGCGCGCTCGCGCCGTGGACCCGCGGCTACGGGGCGAGCGATCCGGCGGCCGACGGCTGCTACGCGATCGCCGAGCTCGGCCGCGATCTCGTCGATCTGATCGGCGCCGCCGGCCACCAGCGGGCGGCCCTGGTCGGCCACGACTGGGGGGCGATCGCCAGCTACGCCGCGGCCGCCCGCGCCCCCGACAAGATCCGCGATCTCATCACCCTCGCAGTCCCGCCGCTCGGCGCCTTCCTCCGCGGCATCACGCGGGATCCCGGGCAGCTCCGGCGGAGCTGGTACATCGGCCTCTTCCAGCTCCCCCAGATCGCCGAGCGCCGCCTCGCCGCCGATGACTTCGCGCTCATCGATCGGCTCTGGGCGGCCTGGAGCCCCGGCCTCCGCGTCCCGGCCGATCGCCTGCGGGCGATCAAGGAGACCTTCCGCAGCCCCGGGACCGCCGCCGCAGCGCTCGCCTACTACCGCTTCCTGCGGCCGCGGGCGGGGCACCTGCGGGCCTTCGAGGCGAGCCGCCGCCTCGCCTTTCGCCGCCTGCGGGTGCCGGCGCTGGTCCTCGCCGGGCGTGATGACGGCTGCATCGGTCCGGCGCTCTTCGCCGACGCCGTGCGCTGGAGCGACGCGCCGATCGACGTGCGGATCCTCGACGGCGTCGGCCACTTCATGCACCTCGAGGACCCGGCGGGGATCCACCGCCTGATCCTCGATCGCCTCGGCGAGCCCCGCCTTCGCTGACGCTCGCGTGCTTCGCGCGATCTCGCGCCCCGGTGAATTGGGCCCGCCGAAGGCGCGCGCCGGCGCTATCCTGCCACCTCCATGGGCATTCAATTCACGCTCAATGGCCGCCCTGTTGATGTCGAGCCCGCCGAGGGCGAGTCGCTCCTCGAGGTGCTCCGCGAGCGCTGCGGCGTGACCTCGGTGAAGGACGGCTGCTCGCCCCAGGGGCAGTGCGGCTGCTGCCTCGCGCTGGTCGGCGGCCGGGCGGTCGTCACCTGCGCGACCGCGGCGACCAAGGCCGACGGCAAGGAGATCGTCACCCTCGAGGGCCTGCCGGCCGAGGAGCGCGAGCTCCTCGCGCGCTCCTTCGCCGCCAGCGCGGGCCTCCAGTGCGGCTTCTGCACGCCGGGCCTGGCGATGCGCGCCCACAGCCTCTGCGACAAGAACGCCTGCCCCTCGCGGGCCGAGATCGCCAAGGGGATCGACGTCCACCTCTGCCGCTGCACGGGCTACACCAAGGTGATCGACGCGGTCGAGCTCTACGCCCGCGCCCGCCGCGGCGAGGGGACGCCGACCCCCGAGCACGCCGGCCGCGTCGGCGATCGCCTGGTCCGCTACCAGGGCGAGGACATGACCCTCGGCGCGCGGGCCTACGTCGCCGACATCAAGCGCCCGGACATGCTCTTCGGCGCGGTCACGCTGGCCGCCCACGCCCGCGCGAAGGTCCTGCGGATCGACACCTCGAAGGCGCGGGCGCTCCCCGGCGTGGTCGCGGTCGCGACCGCGGCCGACGTCCCCGGCGAGCGCTGGTACGGCCTCATCCTCAAGGACTGGCCGGGCCTGGTGGCCGAGGGCGAGGAGGTCCGCTGCGTCGGTGACTTCGTCGCGGCGGTCGCGGCCGTCGACGAGCGGACCGCCCGGGCGGCCGCCGCCCTCGTCGAGGTCGAGTACGAGGTGCTCCGGCCGATGACCTCGGTCGAGGCCGCGCTCGCCCCGGGGGCGCCGCGGGTTAACCCGACCCACGACAACACGCTCTCGCACACGGTGATCCGCCGCGGCGACGTCGACGCGGCCTTCGCCGCCAGCGCCCACGTCGTCGAGGGGACCTGGACCACCCAGCGGATCGAGCACCTCTTCCTGGAGCCCGAGTGCGCGCTCGCCGAGCCGGTGGCGGGCGGCAAGATGCGCCTCTACACCCAGGGGCAGGGGATCTTCGACGATCGCCGCCAGGTCGCCGCCTTCCTCGACATCCCCGAGGACGACCTCGAGGTCGAGCTGGTCCCCAACGGCGGGGCGTTTGGCGGCAAGGAGGACATGAGCGTCCAGGCCCACGCGGCCCTCCTCTGTCACCTGACCAAAAGGCCAGTTCGTGTCCGCCTCAGCCGCGAGGAGTCGATCCGCGTCCACCCCAAGCGCCACCCGATCACCATGCGCTACAAGGTCGGCTGCGACGCCGAGGGGCGCCTGACGGCGGTCGAGGCCGAGATGTACGGGGACACCGGCGCCTACGCCTCGGTCGGCGCCAAGGTCCTCGAGCGGGCGGCGGGCCACGCCTGCGGGCCCTACCGGGTCGACAACGTCAAGGTCGACGCGATCGCGGTCTCGACCAACAACCCGCCCTGCGGGGCGATGCGCGGCTTCGGGGCCAATCAGGCCCACTTTGCGATGGGCGCCTGCATGGACCTCCTGGCCGCCAAGGTCGGCATCGACACCTGGGAGATCCGCTGGCGCAACGCCGTCGAGGTCGGCGACACCTTCGCCTCGGGTCAGGTCTTCGAGAAGTCGGTGGGCGTCAAGAAGACCCTCCTCGCGGTCAAGGACGCCTACTACGCCGCCAAGGCCGCCGGCCGCGCGGTCGGCATCGATTGCGGGATCAAGAACAGCGGGATCGGCAACGGCGCGAGCGAGTGGGGCAAGGCCCGCCTGGTGGTCGAGGCCGACGGGACCGTCTCGCTCTACAACGGCTACACCGAGATGGGGCAGGGGCTCCTGACCGTGCTCACCCAGTGCGCGGTCGAGGTCACCGGCCTCGATCCGGCGATCTTCCGGCCCAAGGTCGACTCGACCTTCGCCCTCGGCTGCGGCCAGACCACCGGCTCGCGGGCGACCCTCTTCGGCGGGCGCGCGGTCAAGAGCGCGGCCGAGAAGCTGCGGGCGGCGCTTGATTCGGGCAAGGCGCTCGGCGAGCTCGTCGGCGAGGTCTTCGCGGCCGACATCGTCATCGACGACACGACCGCGCCGGGCCAGGAGAAGGGCGGCAAGGTCAAGACCCACACGGCGTTCGGCTTCGCCACCCAGGTGGTGATCCTCGACGAGGAGGGGCGCCTCGCCAAGGTGGTCGCCGCCCACGACGTCGGCCGGGCGATCAACCCGGCGCTCTGCGAGGGGCAGATCGAGGGCGCGGTCCACATGGGCCTCGGCTACGCGCTCACCGAGGATCTCCCCTGCGACGAGGAGGGCTGGCCGCTCACCTACAAGCTCCGCGAAATCGGCGTCCTGCGGGCGCGCGACATGCCGGAGGTCGAGGTGATCCTGGTCGAGGAGCACGAGCCCGAGGGGCCCTTCGGGGCCAAGGGGGTCGGTGAGATCGGCCTGGTGCCGACCGCGGCCGCGGTCGCCGGCGCCCTCGAGGCCTTTGATGGGATCCGTCGCTACACCCTGCCGATGAAGGACTCGCCGGCGGCCCGCGCCTGCAGCGTCGGCCGGATCCGGGCGCAGGAGCGCGCCAAGGCGGCCACATGATCAACGCCCACACCCACCTCTACTCCGGCCTGGCGCCCCTCGGGATGCCGGCGCCGGCGACCCCGCCCGCGAACTTCGTCGAGATCCTCGAGCGGATCTGGTGGCGCCTCGATCGGGCGCTCGACGCCCCCTCGCTGCGGGCGAGCGCCGAGCTCTACGTCGCCGACGCGCTCGCCTTCGGCTGCCGCGGGCTCATCGATCACCACGAGTCGCCGAACCTCATCGAGGGCTCGCTCGACGTGATCGCCGATGTCTGCGAGGCGCTGGGGATGCCGGCGATCCTCTGCTACGGGGCGACCGAGCGCAACGGCGGCCGCGACGAGGCGCGGCGCGGGCTCGCCGAGTGCGAGCGCTTCATCCGCGAGAACAAGCGCGCGCGCGTCCGCGGGCTCGTCGGCCTCCACGCGTCCTTCACGGTCTCCGACGAGACGATCCAGGAGGCCGCCGATCTCGCGCGGAGCCTCGACACCGTGCTCCACGTCCACGTCGCCGAGGACCTCGCGGACGTCGAGGACGCCCGGCGCCGCGGCTACGCCGGGGTGATCGACCGCCTCATCGCCAACGAGGCGATGATCCCCGGTTCGATCTTCGCCCACGGCGTCCACCTCGATCGGGTCGAGATCCGGCAGATCGAGTCGGCGGGGATCTGGATGGTCCAAAACCCGCGCTCGAACCAGGGCAACCGGGTCGGCTACCCGTCGATGCTCGCCTTCTGCGAGCATGTGGCCCTTGGGACAGATGGGTATCCGGCGGAGATGCGCGCCGAGGAGGCGGCGCTCCTCGAGGCGGCGGCCGCCGCCGGCGACGACATGGCCCGGGCGCGCCGGCGCCTGGCGAACGGCGACGCCCTCTTCGCGTCGCTCTACGGCGAGGGGCCCGACGCCGCGGGGCCGGTAGGCGCGGCGAAGCACGACGAGATCCGGGCGCGGGCGGCCACTGAGGCGCGCGCCCTCTGGGAGCGCATGGAGGCGATCGAATAGTCATGGCGAGACTCGGCCTGGAGCGTGAAATCATCGATGCAGAGGCCCGCAGGCGGTCCATTGGCCGCCTCCGCGAGGCCGGCGTGGTCCTGCCGACGCTGGCGCAGCTCGCCGATCCGGCGACGATCCCCGCGGGGATCAGCGACGCGCTCGCCGACGTCGACCCCGACGTCGCCCACCCGCTCAACCTCTTTCGGGTCCACTGGTACAACCGCGGCGACGATCGCCGGCGGCGCGCGACCGTGCCCGACCACATGGTCCTCGGCGAGGCGATCACCGGGATCCCGTCGCCGATCATCGTCCTCCTCGGCGATCGCTTCCCGATGATCCGCGCCCACAAGGTCCTCGCGGCCTACGGCTGCCTGGTCCCGCGCCTGGTGAGCGGCCAGTTCGACGCCACCCGCCACCGCGCGATCTGGCCCTCGACTGGCAACTACTGCCGCGGCGGCGTGGCGATCTCACGGGTGCTCGGCTGCCGCGGGGTCGCGGTCCTGCCGGCGGGGATGAGCGAGGAGCGCTTCTCCTGGCTCGAGGCCTGGATCGGCCAGCAGGGCGACATCGTCCGGACGCCGGGGACCGAGAGCAACGTCAAGGAGATCTACGACAAGTGCGCCGAGCTCGACGCCGATCCCGAGAACCTGATCTTCAATCAGTTCTGCGAGTTCGGGAACCACCTCGTCCACTACCTCTGCACCGGCGAGGCGGCCACGCGAGCCTTTGAGCACCAGGCCCGCGCGCACCAGGGGCTGCGCCTGGCGGCCTTCGTCTCGGCGACCGGCTCGGCCGGGACGATCGGCGCCGGCGACCGCCTCAAGGACGCCTACGGCACCAAGATCGTCGCGGTCGAGGCGCTCGAGTGCCCGACCATGCTCTACAACGGCTACGGCGAGCACAACATCCAGGGGATCGGCGACAAGCACATCCCGCTGATCCACAACGTCACCAACACCGACGTCGCGGTCGCGGTCTCCGACGTGAGCACCGACTCGCTCTTCCTCCTCTTCCAGACCGAGGCCGGGCAGGCGGAGCTCGCCGCCCGCGGGATCGACGAGGAGGGGCGGGCCGCGCTGCGGGAGCTCGGCCTCTCGGGGATCTGCAACGTCCTCGCGGCGATCAAGACCGCCAAGACGCTCGGGCTCGGGGCCGACGACGCGATCGTCACCGTCGCCACCGACGGGGCGGCGATGTACGGCTCGGAGATCGCCAAGATCCGGGGCAAGCGCTTCCTGTCGGGCTTCGATCGCGACGCCGCGGCCCGGGTCTACGAGCGCCACCTCCCCGGCCTCGACCTCGATCACACGCTGGTCCTCGGCCCGCGCGAGCGCGATCGGATCTTCAACCTCGGCTACTACACCTGGGTCGAGCAGCAGGGCGTGAGCCTCGAGGAGTTCGATCGCCGGCGGAGCCAGGACTTCTGGGTCGGCCTCCGCGAGCTCCTGCCGGTCTGGGACGCGATGATCGAAGCCGTCAACCAGGAGATCGGGGCGAAGTCGGCTTGAGCGCGCGCTTCGAGGGCGCGATGGTCTGCGCCGGGTGCGGGGCGGCGCTCGACGCCGACGCGCCCTTGCCCTTCGCCTGCCCGCGGGCAGGGGAGGGCGACGTCGACCACGTGCTCGCCTTCCGCGCCCCGGCCGATCAGGGCGCGCTCGCGGAGGCGCTCGCCGACCACGGCGAGCGCTGCCCCTTCGTCCGCTTCCGCCGCGAGATGCCGAGCTACCGCCTCGCCCGTCGGCGGGGGATGAGCGACGAGGACTACGTCGCGCTGGTCCGCCGCCTCGACGGGGCGGTCGCCGAGGTCGACGGCCGCGGCTTCGTCGAGACCCCCTACGGCTTCGATGCGGCGCTCGGGGTCTGGCGCAAGGACGAGACCGGCAACGTCAGCGGCTCCCACAAGGCGCGCCACCTGATGGGGATCGCGATCCACCTCGCGGTCGTCGAGGCGCTCGGCCTCGCCGACCTCCGCGGCCGCGACCTGGCGATCGCAAGCTGCGGCAACGCGGCCCTGGCCGCCGCGGTGGTCGCCCGCGCGGCCGGGCGGCGCCTCCGGGTCTTTGTCCCGCCCTGGGCGAACGCCGCGGTGGTCGCTCGCCTGGACGCGCTCGGGGCCGAGCGGGTGATCTGCGATCGCGCGCCTGACGACCCGCCCGGCGATCCCTGCTATCGCCGCTTCCGCGAGGCGGTCGCCGGCGGCGCGCTCCCCTTCTCCTGCCAGGGGAGCGACAACGGCCTGACGATCGTCGGCGGGATGACGCTGGGGTGGGAGCTCTGGGCCCAGCACGTTCAGAGCGGCGGGCCACCCCTCGATCGCCTGGTGATCCAGGTCGGCGGCGGGGCGCTGGCGAGCTCGGTCTTTCAGGGGCTGGGGCGGGTGAAGGACGCCGGCCTGACCGCGGCGCTGCCCCGCCTCCACTGCGTGCAGACCGCGAACGCCCACCCGCTGGAGCGCGCCTTCGCGGCGGTCGCCCGGCGGGCGGCGGCGGTCGGCGTCGACGCGGCGCTCGCCCACGCCCGGGCGCATCGCGGGGAATTCATGGTCCCCTGGCCCGAGGAGCCGCGCAGCGTCGCCACCGGGATCCTCGACGACGAGACCTACGACTGGGCGGCGATCGTCGACGCGCTCCTCCGGAGCGGCGGCTCGGTGATCCTCGCCGACGAGGCGACCCTGCGGGCGGCCGCGGACGCGGTGGAGGGCGCCGGGATCGCCAGCGACCCGACCGGCGCCGCCGGCTTCGCCGGGGTGCTGACGATGCGCGCCCGGGGGGAGCTCGATCCGCGGGAGAACGTCGCGGTCCTGATCACCGGCGCCCGCCGCTGAGGGCCGGGTACGGGCGTTCGCGCGTTCGCGCACGCCGTCGCGGGTGAGGAGCCCCGCTGCATCGCGCGCCGGTCGGCGGCATGATCGACCCACCGATGAACGCGCCCAGCCAGCGGATCGTCCGCGTCGCCCTCACCGAGACCTGCAACGCCTACCGGCCGATGCCGGCGACGATCGACGGCCTCGGGGCGCTCGCGGATCGCCTGGGCGAGGTCCGGGCCGCGAACATCGCCCACAACATGGACCTGGTCGATCGAGCAGCTGATCACGGCGCGCAGATCGTCGGCCTCGGCGAGCTCTGCTCGGCGCCCTACTTCGCGCTCGTCCGCGATCGGATGTGGCTCGCGCTCGCCGAGGACGCGGCCGCGGGGCCGACCGTGAGCGCCTGCCGCGAGCGCGCGCGGGCCCGCGGCGTCTGCGTCGTCGCGCCGATCTTCGAGGACGACCCGGTGAGCGGCCGCCGCTTCAACACCGCCGTGGTGATCGACGAGCGCGGCGAGATCCTCGGGAAGTACCGCAAGACCCACATCCCCGAGGGGCAGAACGAGCTCGGCTCGTTCCACGAGTCGTTCTACTACGGCCCGAGCGACGGCGAGCTCGGCGAGATGCCGGGGAACGTCGCGCAAAACCCCTTCTTCCCGGTCTTCGAGACCCGCTTCGGCCGCCTCGGGGTGGCGATCTGCTACGACCGGCACTTCGAAGGGGTGGTCCGCTCGCTCGCCGCCGGCGGGGCGCAGATCATCCTCTCGCCCGCGATCACCTTCGGCGCCAAGAGCCGCCGGGTGTGGGAGCAGGAGTTCGAGGTCGACGCGGTCCGTCACCGCCTCTACATCGCGGGCTCGAACCGCCGCGGCGCCGAGGCGCCGTGGAACCAGGACTTCTTCGGCGGATCGTACTTCGCGGGTCCAAACGGTCGGGTGCCGACGATCGCCGGGGCGCCGGCGGGGCTGGTGATCGCCGACCTCGACCTCGGGGCGCTGGCGGGGACGGATCCCTCGGGGTGGGACCTCGGACGCGACCGTCGGCCGGGGATCTATTCGCCGTAGCCAGGCGTCCGACTCGCGGCTCTCCCGCGATCGCAAATTTCGCACCGCCGGGGGGGGCTTTCACCTCGTCTCGCTTCGAGCCTTGATGGGCGAGGTCCGAGTACAACGACTCGGACCTCGTCGTGCAAGGGACCTACCCCGGCTCGAGCACAAAGGGATAGGTGACGATCACCGACCCGCCGCCCTGCGGCTTCGGGAACTTCCACCGCCGCACCGCCTGGGCGATGCAGCGGCTCACGCCCGGGTCCTTGAGCGAGGAGTCCGCGACCGCCGCGCTGATCACCTGGCCGGCGCCGCCGATCGAGAACTGGACGGCGACGCGGCCCTTGAGGCTCGGGTCCTTCGCCAGCCCCTGGTTGTAGCAGTGGCGGACCTCGTTGATGTGGGCGCGGACGATCCGCCGGATGATGTCCTTGTCGAGCGCGCCCTGGATCTCGGCAATCGCCTGGCGGACCTGCGGCGCCCGGGTGCCGCCGCGACCCTCGAAGCCGGTGCCGTTGCCCCGGCCGTAGCCGGTGCCGCCGCCACCGCCGCCACCGCGGCCGATGAGGCCGACGCCGCCGATCCCGAGCGTCCCCTCGCCCGTGCCGCCGCCGCCGCGGCCGGTGCCGATGAGGCCGATCCCGCCGACGCCGTAGGCCTCGCCGATCGCGGTGCCGGTGAGGCTCCCCCAGGTGTCCGCGTCGTCGTTGCCGAGGGCGAAGGCGCCGTCGGGGGAGGCGAGGAAGTGCCCGTGACCCTGACCGAGCACGCCGAGGATCCCCGACGTGCGGGCGCGCATCTCCGGATCGAAGTTGCGGTCGAGGCTCGGGATCGCGTCCTTCGGACCGCGGACGCCGGCCCGGCCCCCGCGGGCGCGCGTGTCGGGCTTGCCCATCGCGCCCTCCTCGCCGCGGCTCCGCATACCTGTCCCTCCGGCCTGGTCGTCGCTCGCCTTCGTGGCCTCGGTCGTCGGCGCATCGGGATCATCCGCGCGATCGGGCTGGCTGAGGTAGCCGACGAAGCGGCTCTGCTCGGCGAGCTCGTCCATGCTGAGGTCGTGGGCCGCCGCCGGCGTCAGCTGCGAGAGCGCGAGGAGCGAGCCGATCGCCGCGAGCGAGCCGGCGTTGTAGGCCCAGAAGGGCCGGTCGGCGACTCCGCGCCGCGAAGGCGCCGCCCCCGGGGCGACCGAGCGGACGTGGAAGGTGACGTCCTGGTGGGCGAGGCGGGCGCTCGCTCCCGGCGGCAGGGCGACGGAGTAGCGCGGGCCGTCGGCGATCGCCCGCCCTGAGCTCGCCAGCGCGGCCAGCGAGATCGCCTCGCCGTCGACGACGAGCTCGCCCTCCATCCCGCGGGTGAAGCCGAGGACGAATTCGTCACCTGACCCATCGACCAGCGGGAAGGCGGCCGGCGTCGGCAGGTCCGCCGGCGGCACGTGGAAGGACGCCCCGTGGCCCTCGCCGATCGTGTAGGCGCGCGGGGCGTGATCGCCGTAGCGGGCGACGCCGAGGCCGAAGGGGACGAGGCCGAGGAGCGCGAGGGCCACGCCGAGCCCGCCGAGCCCGGTGCCGGGCTGCTGCGGGGCGACGTCGCCGCTCGCCTGGGCAGAGATCCGCGCCTCCTGGTAGCCCTCCCAGTCCTGGGCGACCTCGTGGCCGAAGAGGCCGAGGCCGCCGATCAGGAGCGCGCCGCCGAGGCCGAGCCAGCGCGGCGCCTGCGAGCGCTGGCTCCGGATCTGGCCGACGTGCTGGACGTCGAGGACGGTGCCGCCGTAGGTCGCCACGACCTCGGCGACGCGGGTGCCGTTGTGGATCTCGAACTCGCGCATGTCGAGCTGGAGCTGGGCCGCGGCCGGGGCTGCGGCGATCGACGTCGACGGCGACGGCGACGCGGCGGTCGCTCGCGCCGGCGCACGATCGACGAGGTCGAGCTCCATCCGGTAGGGGCCGATCTCGAGGACGTCGCCGGCGTCGAGCGGCGCGCTCCTCTCGATCCGCTGGCCGTTGAGCAGGGTCCCGAGGGGCGAGCCGAGGTCGATGACCTGGGCGCGGTCGCCCGACATCTCGATCACCGCGTGCATGCGGGCGATCAGCTCGCCGTCGAGGCGGAGGTGGTTGTTCTTGAGCCTGCCGATCTTGATCACGTCCTGCTCGAAGCGGAGGGCGTCGAGGAGTCGATCGGCGCAGAAGGTCCGGATAGCGAGGGCCTTGGTGGACATGGCGCTCTCCTTTCGTCGCGGGGTACGCCTGCAGAGACAGGCGCTCGCGGTCGGGGTTCCGCACGCTCGACGTTTTTCCCGGCGTGCGGAAGGGTGCGCACATGGATCCGAGGTGGTGGTGGCGCGCCCGCTCTCCGTCGAGCGCTCGCGCCGCCGCGCGCCTTCGTTCTATCGGACATGTTCCTTAATTCATGTGAACCATGGCCCCAGTGGCCGACGCTGATTGCGCGGAGCGCAGGGCGCCCGGCGGCGGCCGAGTCATCGACCACGCCGAGCGCCGCGACGGCGACTTCCCGGAGGGGCGCGGCGCCTACTGGCAGCTGAGGTGGACGTCGACGACGTCGCCGCGCCGCTCGCCGCCGTGGCCGTCGGCGTAGACGAACGACGCGCGCTGGACCTCGCAGTTGCCGCGGGCGTCGCAGCGGCGATCGATGGCGTAGCCGAGATCGATCGCCAGGACCCCGTAGGCGCTGAGGGGCTGGAGCTCCCACGCGGACGAGCGGCGATCGCCGTCCTCGTCGGCCCAGACCAGGAGCTCGCCGAAGCGCTCGTCGCTCGCCGAGATCACGCCGTCGCCGTCGCTGTCGAGCGGCGCGAGGGCGGTGAAGCCGTCGCTCGCCCGCCGGCCGCCCTCGATCACGCCGGTGCCGAAGAGCTCGTGGCCGCCCTCGATCGCCCCCGAGCGATCGCGGTCGAGCGCCAGCCAGGGGGTGGCGGCGGTCGGCCAGTCGGTGTCGACGCATGCCTCCGAGGCGATCGGGAAGGTCGCCGGGCCGGCGCTCCGGTACTCGACCGCGGCGCCGTCGAAGGCGAGCACGAGCGGCGTGTTGCAGGCGTCCTCGGGCCAGCGGGGGACGCCGTCGAGGAGCTGGCAGGAGTAGGTGAGGTCGGGCTCGTCGGGCGTCGGCGAGAAGCCGCAGGAGCGCTCGTCGCCCGGCTTGCATTCGACGCTCTCGAGGCACTCGCCCCACTGGACCTCGCCGTCGATCCAGTCGCAGTAGCGGACGCCGCCGTGCTTGCAGGTCTCCTTGAGGCCGATCGCGTCGCAGGTCTCGATCGTGTCGTCATCGCTCACGCGCCCCTCGTCGCAGGCGGGGACGAAGGTGACGAGGAGGGCGAGGGAGAGGAGTCGGGCGAGGCGGAAGGTCATGGCGACGCGGACGACTGCAGCCGCTGTGCCAGGCGCTCTACACGGTCGTCGGGGGGCTCTGGCGCCGCTTGGTGTCGAGAGACCGGGACCTAGGTGCCAGACCCTGACGGCGCTGTCGCGGCCGTCCGCAGCGCGGGGCATCGCGCGCTACCCCCAGATCGCGTCGACGATCGCGTCGGCCCGCGCCTGCACGCTGCGACGGACTCGCTCGTAGCGGGGCTCCTCGCGGAGCTCGCCGAAGACGGGGCAGCGCTCGAGCCAGAGGAGATCAAAGACACCGGCGTCGTCGCAGCGCTCGAGCATCTCGAGCGCCCCGTCGCGCAGGCCGGCGAAGGCGGCGAGCTCCGCCGCCTGCTGGAGGACCCATTGGAGGGTCCGGGCGGAGACCAGGCCGTCGCCGAGGAGCGACTCCAAGTGCCCCAACACCGAGCCGGCCGGTTCCCGTCGGAGGTAGACGCCGAGGGCCGCGAGGAGGTGCCGTCGAAAGTCCGCGGGCAGATCGTCGCGGGTCTGGAGCTCGACCTCCAGGGCGCCGAGGATCGCTCTGTCCTGTCGCCAGCCGGCGAAGCGGACGTGCATCGAGAGGCGACCCCGACGCTCGCGCTCGGCCTCCGAGCACTCGCTCACCAGGCGGTCGAAGCGATCCCAGGCGCCGTCGAGCGCGGCCAGACGGATCCGCTCCCAGCGGGCGACGCTCAGCCTCGGGTCGAGCTCGAGCGCGGCCCCGAGGCGGCGCTCCGCGTCGACCACCCGACCGGCCTCGAGGAGGAGGCGCCCGAGGAGCTCGTGGGCGTCGGCGAGGCTCGGTCCCCGGGCGATGGCCGCGCGCGCGTGGCGGGCCGCCGCCGTCGGATCGCCCGCGCGGAGCGAGAGGTGACCGAGGGCGACGTGGGGCTCGCCGAGGTGGGGCGCCCGCGCCAGGGCGCCGAGGGCCGCGGCCTGCGCTCGCTCGATCAGCGCGGGCTGCGAGACGAGCCCCATGAAGGAGAGGCGGACCGCGGTCATGCTCAGCGCCGAGGCGACCAGGGCGTTCTCGGGATCGCGGGCGTGGGCCTCCTCGAGGAGCCGGAGCGCCTCCGACTGCGCCTCGGGGACGAAGTTGTTGTAGTGGTGACGGGCCCGGAGGTAGAGGTCGATCACCGCCGGATCGACCGGAACCGCCCTCACCGGCGCGTCGTCCTCGAGGGCGAGCGCCGCGGCGATCGCCCGGGTCGCCGCGCTCGGCACCTCGAGGATCCCGGCGGACGCGACCTCGAAGCGCCCCGCCCAGGTGACGAAGCCGGAGTTGACGTCGATCAGGCGGAGCGCGACCTGGAGCGCGCCCTCGCCGGCCCAGCGCAGCGATCCATCGACCAGGAGAGAGACGTCGATCGCGCGGCCGATCGCCTGCGGATCGCCGCGCTCCTCCGGCCGCCGCGCCCGCACGCGGAGCCCGTGGAGGCCGCTGAGCGCGTCGACGAGATCGTCGGCGAGGGCCTCGGCGATGTAGGCGTCGATCCGCGGATCGGCCCGGAGCGCGAGGACCGCGACGCTCCGCGGCGCCGGCGGGCCCGGGTTCGCCGGCGCCGCGATCGACGAGGGCGGAGGCGTCGCCACCCCGAGGCCCGCCAGCACGGCGCGCAGCTCCGTCGCGACCGCGCTGACCGAGGGCCGCGCCTCGATCGCCGCGCTCATGCAGCGGCGGATCAACGCGGCCAGCGGGGCCGGGAGCTCGGGCGCGAGGCGCCGCGGATCGGGAGCCTCGCCCCCCAGGCGCATGATCAGCGAGGCCAGCACGCCATCGGCCTGCCACGGGAGCTCGCCGGTGAGCGCCTCGTAGAGGAGCACGCCGAGCGCGTAGAGGTCCGTCGCGGGGCCGGGCTCGCGGCCCTCGACCTGCTCGGGCGCCATGTAGGCCGGCGTGCCGGCGATCTGCGAGCCGGCGTCGCCGACCGGCGCCGCGATCCCGAAGTCGGTCACGACCACCCGTCCGGTCGCGGCCTCGACCAGGACGTTGTCTGGCTTGATGTCGCGGTGGACGATCCCCGCGGCGTGCGCGGCCGCGAGCGCCTCACAGATGCCGAGGGCGATCGGCAGCGCCCGGGCCGGGCTGAGGCGGCCGTCGCGTCCGAGGATCACCGCGAGCGAGGCGCCCTCGACCAGCTCCATCGTCAGGAAGAAGCTCCCCTCGTCCTCGCCGAATTCGAAGGTCCGGGCGACGTTGCGGTGGGTGATTCGCCGGGCGAGCTTGACCTCCCGGCGGAAGCGCTCCTGGGAGGCGGGCGCGGCCGCGAGGTCGAGGTGGATCAGCTTGAGCGCGACCTCCTCGTCGAGCTCGCGATCGTGGGCTCGGAAGACGGTCCCCATCCCGCCGCTGCCGAGCGGAGCCAGGAGCTCGTAGCGGCCGGCGATCACGTGACGCCGCGGCGCCTCCGGCGAGGGGCGACGGGGCCGGGATCCGCTCGCCGGATCCAGCGCGGTCTCGTCGAGCTCCCGCGGCGGGGACTTCATCCCGAGGATCCTGCCGGGCTCCTCGCCCGCCGTCCACGACTCCTCGGCGCCCCTGCGCGACGCTGCGCGTCTCGAGGGGGGGGTCCCTCGCGCGGAGCCGCCCCTTTCCCCGGGGACCTCGTGTAGCATCCTCGCATGGACCTCAAGACCATCTCCGCAGCCCTCGCAGTCCTCGGCTCCGGCCTCCCGCTCGCGGCCTGCACCGCGCAATCGGACGCGACCGAGGTCAAGGCCGCCAAGACGGAGGCCGCCGCCGAGGCCGATGCGGCGAAGAAGGAGGCCGCTGGCGAGGATGAGGCGGCGAAGAAGGAGGCCGACGGCAAGGAGGCCGAGAAGGCCGGGGACGACAAGGAGAAGAAGGCGGAGATGAAGTGCGCCGAGGGGGCCTGCGCCGAGGGTGCCTGCGGCGGCAAGGCCAAGAAGGACGAGGGCGAGAAGGCCGGCGAGGGCGACAAGCCCGAGGGCGACAAGGCGGCGGACGCCGAGAAGGCGGCCGCCAAGGCCGGCGAGGGCTCCTGCGGCGAGGGGAGCTGCGGGGCCGCGCACAAGAAGTAGCGCCCGCCAGGCAGCTCAAAGCCACCGGCGCGCGGCCGCGCGCGGCCTCGCGCTCCGCGGCGCGGCTAGCTAGCCCGCCAGCTCGAGGAGGAGCTGGAGCAGCACGTCCGCCCCGGCGACGACGTCGTCGGGCGCCGTCCGCTCGCGGATGTTGTGGCTGATCCCGTCGATGCTCGGGACGAAGATCATCCCGGTCGGACAATGGGGCGCGAACATCTGCGCGTCGTGACCTGCCCCGGAGGGCATCCGCCGGACGCTGAGCCCCATCGCCTCGGCGATCCCCTCGACCCGGCCGATGATCGCCTCGGCGAAGGCGACCGGCTCGAAGCGGGCGAGCCTCCGGGTCGTCACCTGCACGCCCTCGCGCTCGGCGAGCGCGGCGACCTCGGCGAAGGCGCGGCGCTCGGCCTCCTGCAGGGTCGCCTCGTCGGTGTGCCGGAGATCGAGGGTGAGCACCGCGTGGTTGGCGACGACGTTGACGAGGTTGGGTCGGAGGGTGAGCGCGCCGACGGTGGCGACCATCGGCGGCCCGATCTCGAGGGCGAGGCGGCGGAGGAAGACCGCGATCTCGGCGGCCACGAGGCCGGCGTCGTGGCGCAGCGCCATCGGCGTGGTCCCGGCGTGGTTCGAGACCCCGCGGAGCGTCACCTCGGTCCACGAGATCCCCTGGACGCCCGTGACCGCGCCGATCGTGATCCCCTCGCGGTCGAGCACCGGGCCCTGCTCGATGTGGAGCTCGACGTAGGCGTGGGCCCGCAGGCCCGGGGTCGCGTCGCCGGCGTAGCCGATCCGCCAGAGCTCGTCGCCGACCGTCTCGCCGTCGATGCCGACGGTCTTGAGGCAGTGATCGAGATCGAGCGCGCCCTGCTGGACGCCGCTCCCCATCATGTCGGGGGCGAAGCGGGCGCCCTCCTCGTTGGTGAAGAAGGCGACCGCGAGCGGCCGCCGCGTGGTGATCCCGGCGTCGCGCAGGGCCGCGACCACCTCGAGGCCGGCGAGCACCCCGAGGTTGCCGTCGAGGGGTCCGCCGGTCCGCACTGTGTCGATGTGCGAGCCGGTGACCACCGGATCGAGGCTCTCCTCGCGGCCACGGCGGCGGCCGACGACGTTGCCGATCCGATCGACCGTGACCTCGAGGTCGAGCTCGCGCATCCAGGCGACGACCTGATCGCGGCCCTGACGATCGGCGTCGGTCAGCGCCAGCCGACACACGCCGCCGCCGGGCAGGGCCCCGATCGCCGCGAGCTCGTCGATGCGGCGGAGGAGGCGGTCTCGATCAATGCGCAGAGGATGGAGCGGGGGGCGGGGCGTGGCGTCCATGGGCGGCCTCGGCGAGGAGGCGGACGTAGCTTACCTGGCCCTCGGCGAAGACGGCATCCCGGATCCACCGGACGATCTGGACGTGGCCGAGATCGACCACGGCCCCGGGGGCGGCCTCGCCGGCGATCGTCCCGGCGGGGTCGGCCTCGTCGAAGGAGACCCGCACCCCCTCGGCCTCGACGCGGACGCGCTCGCCATCGAGGTCGACCCGGAGGACCCGTCCGCCGAAGCGGGCGTGGATCCGGCGGCCGCCCTCGGCGAGGTGGAAGCCGTCGTGATCGGCGAGCGCCTCGAAGTCGGCGAGGGCGCCGAAGAAGCGGGGCTTGATGAGATAGGGGCCGCCCTCCTCCGGGCAGAAGACGTCACAGTTGCCGCACTCGTTGCAGAAGTCGGCGAAGTTGGCGTACTGCGAGCCCTTCGCCGCCTTGAGGACGCCGACCTCGCGGCGCTCCCAGCCCCCCTCCGTCCGGATCAGGTGGACCAGCGGGACCTCGGCGGCCGGGATCTCGAGGACGAAGTTGGCGTCGTTCGGGCAGACCGGGACGCACTTGTTGCAGCTCAGGCAGTCGAAGAGCGCGAGGTGGGTGCCGACCTTGCGGGGCGCCTTGGCGTTCTTGACCCTGGCGTAGCGGGGGTCGGCGGTCGCCCGGGCGACGTAGACCCGGGTGTTCTCGAGGATCGCCGCCGACACCCAGGCGTCGTAGTGAGCGCCGGCGGCCGCCGCCAGGTCGCCGCCCGTCGCCAGCGCGTCCTTGCTGGCCTGAAGGACAGGATCGTCGGCGGCGAGGCCGAGCGCGTCGAGGGCCGCCTCGCCGCGGCCGTAGGCCCGGACGATGAAGCCCCGGAGGTCGCTCGCGCCGGCCGCGTCCATCCGCGCCTCGAGGTCGCCGAGGTAGGCGCTCGCCCGCCCGTAGCCGCCGGGTTTGAGGAGATCGGAGCAGACCGTGATCGGCCGCAGGCCGATCGCCGCGGCGTCGGCGAAGTTCTGGCGGTCGATCCCGGCGGAGAAGGAGATCGGCAGGCGGTCGCCGAAGACCCCGCGGAAGCGGCCGACGAGGTTCACCGCCAGGACGTGGAGGGGCGGCCCCGAGAGGTACATGACCTCCTCGGAGCGCGGGAAGAAGTCGCGGTGGTTCTTGACGATCAGGGTGTTCGAGAACTTGACCCCGAAGCTGAGGCCGAGGCCGTCGGCGCGGTCGGCGAGGCGGCCGCAGAAGTCGACCGCCTGCTGCCACTGGGTGTCCTTCTCGAAGGCGGAGTCGGGGATCTCGAGCTCGCCGTAGCCGAGGGTCTCGCCGAGGAGCTCGCGGGCGCGGGCGGGGCCGAGGAGGGTCGGGTTGAGCTTGACCGTCGAGTGGATCCCCTTCTCCTCGAGGAGGAACTCGATGATCTTCTCGATCTCGTCGGGCGGGCAGCCGTGGAAGGTCGAGAGGGTGAGGGTGTCGGAGAGGCGGGTCGGGAACTCGAGGTCGCGGTAGCGCCGGTGCTCGTCGGGGATCTCCGCCCGCAGGCGATCGACCAGCGCCGAGCACTCGCGGAGGCCGTCGATGAAGGCCTGCACCCGCTCCGAGCGGATCCCCGCGAGGTCGTAGCCGACGCTCATGTCGAAGATCACCTGGTCGTCCGCGGCCGCCGGGAGCTGGCCGCTCGCCCGCAGGATCGTGATCAGCATCGCCGCCTTGACGTACTCCTCGAGCGACTCCTCGAGCTTCAGCTCCTGCGACCACTCGACGTTGAAGCCGATCGTCTGCATGTCGATGCAGGGCCGCGGGATCTTGAGCTCGTCCATGATCTGGACGGTCTTGAGCTCGATGATCCGGCAGCCGCCGAGCCACGCCATGGCGATGTTCTGGGCCATCTGGGTGTGGGGGCCGGCGGCCGGTCCGAGCGGCGTCGAGGCCGGGAAGCCGTGGTGGTCGGTGGCGAGCTCGTGGCGGCCGCTCGGCGTGTAGAGCTTGCGCCGCGGGATGTCGAAGAGCGTCCCCTGGGCGTCGAGCTCGCGGAGGGCGCGGCGGACGAGGGCGGCGAAGGGGTAGGGGCGGAGCTCAGCCATGGCGCGAGGATACACGCGGCGCGGGCGGCTGCGCAGGGTGTGCGTGGGCGTGCGTGGGCCGTCGCGGCCGCGTCGATCGGTGCTAGAAGGGGGCAATGTCCGACGCTTGGCTGGCGGCCCTCGTCGATCTCGTGCCCGCGCTGGTGACCGCGCTCATCGTCGTGATCGGCCTCCTCGTCGCCCGCCGCGCCCTCGATCGCCTGACGAAGAGCGGCGGCGGCCCGACCTTCCGCGGCGACGCGGTGATGCTCGCGCTGACGGCGGTCGGCCTCGTGTTGATCGTCGTCATGCTGCCGATCACCGAGGGGGCCCGCACCCAGATCCTCAGCGTCCTCGGGATCCTCCTGAGCGCGACGATCGCCCTCTCGTCGACGACCTTCCTCGGCAACGCGATGGCCGGGCTCATGCTCCGGGCGCTCCGCAACTTTCGCCCCGGCGACTTCGTCCGCGTCGGCGAGCACTTCGGGCGGGTCTCCGAGCGGGGGATCTTCCACACCGAGATCCAGACCGAGGACCGCGACCTGACCACGCTCCCCAACCTCCTGCTGGTCAACCAGCCGGTGACGGTGATCCGGAGCTCGGGGACGATCCTCTCGGCGACGGTCTCGCTCGGCTACGACGTCCAGCACGCGGCGGCCGAGCGCGCGCTCCTGGCGGGGGCCGGCGAGGCCGGGCTCCACGAGCCCTTCGTCCACGTGATGGAGCTCGGCGACTTCTCGGTCACCTATCGGGTCGCCGGCCTCCTCACCGAGGTCCGGCAGATCCTGACGGCGCGCTCGCGGCTGCGGGTGTGCATGCTCGACGCGCTCCACAGCGCCGGCATCGAGATCGTCTCGCCCGACTTCCTCAACCTCCGCCGCCTCGAGCCGAGCCGGCGGATGATCCCCTCGCCGGCGCGGGTCCGGCCGACGATCCAGGCCTCCGATCCCGAGGGGCTCGCCTTCGACAAGGCCGAGGAGGCGGCCTCGCTCGAGCACCTCCGCGATCGCCAGCGAGCGCTCGGCGAGGAGCTGGAGCGCCTCCGCGGCGCGGCCGAAGCGGCCACGGAGGAGGACGAGCGCGCGCGCCTGCGAGCGGAGGTCGAGCGCCTCGAGGCCCGAGAGCGGCGCATCGGCGAGATCGTCGACGCCCTCGCCGAGTCGTAGCGCCGACGTCTGCGCGGCCGCCCTTGTCAGGGCGGCGAAGGGCGGGGGATGATCGGCGCTCGTGGTCGACGTCACGGCGATCCTCCCGAGCATGGCCACGGCGGTCGCGCTCGACACGCTCCTCGCCGTCGTCTTCCTCCTGCTCTACCGCGGCGATCGCTCGGCCACCCACCTCCGGACCTGGTCGCTGGCCTGGGGGCTCTCGGCGTTCTCGCACTCCGGGGTGGTCCTGCGGATGGCCCTCGGGACCTCGGTGCTGGTCGGCCTCGCGCTGGCGTCGGTCACCACGGTGAGCGCGTCGCTGACGCTCCTCGGGACCTACCGCCTCCTCGGCCGCCGCATGCCGCCGGCGCTCTGGGGCTTGATGGCGGCGGGGATCGTCTTCGCGCCGATCGCCGAGCTCCTCGGGCAGCCCCTCGTCGTGGTCGCGCTCCCCTCGCTCGCGGCGATCACCTTCGCCTACGCGATGACCGGGATCGCGGTGCTCCGGCTGCGGCCGCGGGGGACCGGCGAGTGGCTCGCGGGCGTCGGCCTGCTGACGGTGGCGATCCACAGCCTCGACTTCCCGATCTTCGCGCGGAGCCCGACGATCTTCCCGATCGGCCTGGCGATCTTCGCGGTCCAGCAGGGCGTCGTCGGCTTCGGCTTCATGATGATGTACTACGAGCGGGCGCGGCGCGGGCTCGCGGCGAGCGAGGAGCGGCTCCGCCACCTCTTCGACAACGCGGTCGTCGGCGCCTTCCGCTGCGACGAGGAGGGGCGCTTCGTCGACGCCAACCCGACCCTCGCGCGGATGCTCGGGCGCGACTCGGCCGCCTCGCTCTGCGGGTCCGAGCGCCTCGACGCCCTCTTCGTCGACGAGGAGGGGCGCGCGCGCCTGCGGGCGCTCCTCGCCAGCGAGGGGGTGATCGACGGCGTCGACTTCCGCTGGCGTCGGCAGGACCGATCGATCCTCACGGTCTCGCTCCACGTCCGGCAGGTCGCGGGGAGGGCGGGCGGCGTCCGCATCGAGGGCCTCGCCCGCGACGTCACCGACAGCCGCCGCCTCCAGCGGCGCCTCGCCGAGTCCGAGCGCCTCGAGGCGATCGGGCGCCTCGCCGGCGGCGTCGCCCACGACTTCAACAACCTCCTCACCGTGGTGATGAGCAACGCGGCGATGCTCGGCGAGGCCCGCCTCGACGCCGACGAGCGGGCCGCGCTCGACGACATCGGCGAGGCGGCGCGGCGGGGCAGCGAGCTGGTCCGCCAGCTCCTCGCCTTCCGTCGGGCGGAGGTGGTGGTCCGCGAGCGCGTCGACCTCGCGGCGCTCGCCGAGCGCGCCCGGCGGATCCTCGTCCGCTCCCTCGGCGAGGGGGTGCGGGTCGCGATCGAGGCGTCGGCGCCCATCGACGTGATGGCGAGCCCGGTGGAGATCGAGCAGGTGGTGATGAACCTCGTGCTCAACGCCCGCGACGCGATGCCGACCGGCGGAGCGATCGCCGTCCGGATCCGCCGGGTCGCCGAGGTCGGCGCGCTCGCGGCCTCGCCCTCCGGGGCCTGGGCGCTCCTCGAGATCGAGGACGAGGGCGAGGGGATGGACGAGGCGACCCGGGAGCGGGCGATCGAGCCCTTCTACTCGACCAAGGAGGCGGGCACCGGCCTCGGCCTCGCCACCGTCTCCGGGATCGCCGCGCGCCTCGGCGGGAGCGTCGAGCTCGACTCGTCGCCCGGCGCCGGGACCCGGGTCCGGGTCTACGTGCCGGCGCTCGACGAGGCGGCGCCGCGCTCGGAGGCGCCGTCGTCGGAGGCGCGGGCGAGCGTCCCCTAGGGCCGCGCGCGGGCGCGCACGGGCGCGACGCAGCGCGGCGGGAACAATCGCCGGCGCCCGGGGTCCGATGCCCGATGCCCGCCGCTTCGCCCCGCCTCACCTCCTCACTCCCGCTCCCCTGGGCCCGCGCCGCGCTCGGCGGAGGGCTCGTCGCCGGCGCCCTCGGCACGCTGACGATCGCCCTCGGCTACTACGCGCGCTTCCCCAAGGCGCCGCCGATCGGCACCTGGGGCGAGAGCGCCGCGACGATCGCGCTCGTCGGCCTCCTCTCGGGGGCCGCGCTCGGCCTCGGGATCGGCGGCGGGGTGGTCGTCGGCCGCCGGCGGGGCGGCCGGGGCGTCGCCGAGGTCGTCGGCGGGGCGCTCGGCGGGGCGCTGAGCGGGATCCTCCCGAGCCTGATCGGCGTCCTGGGCTTCGGCTCGCTCGCGGCGCCCTACGCCGGCACCGATCTCGCGGCCATCGGGGTGCTCGTCGCGGCGATCGTCCTCGGGGCGCTCCTCTCGACCCCGGCGGCCAGCGACCAGGAGAGCCCGCTCCCGCGGCCGTCGACGCTCGCCGCCTCGCTCCTCGCGTCGGCGCTGGTGATCATCCCCTTCGGCCTGACGATCGCCGGGCTCGTCGGCGTCGCGCTGCCACTCGAGGTGATCCGCGGGCTCCTCGACGTCTTCGGCGAGGACTCGCGCTCCGCGTTCGCGCTCGGCGCCCTCTCGGTCGGCCTCGCGGCGGTCTTCGGCGCGCTCGTCGGCGCCTTCGTCGGCCTCAGCGTCGGCCTTGCGCGGCTCCTCCGCGAGACCTGGGCGCTCCTCTCGCGGCCCTAGAAGGGTCCCATCGCCCAGTTGCCGGGCGCGTCGGGATCGTCGCTGAAGAAGAAGTCGCGGATCAGCGACATGATCTCGTCGACGCTGAGGAGGCCGTCGCCGTTGATGTCGATCCGCCGGTTGACGTCGTCGATCTCGGCGTCGTCGACCATCCCCCAGGCCCGCAGCCAGGCGGCGTACTCGGCGACCGTGACCTCGCCGTCGCCGTTGGCGTCGAGGAGGCCGGCGATCAGGCGGGCGGCCGTCGCCGCGCTCGCCTCGAAGCGCGCCGGGTTGGCGAGCATAAGGTTGTGGTAGTGGAGCCACTCCGCGAGGCTGACCTTGCCGTCCTCGCTCGCGTCGATGTTGCAGCGGACCTCGTGCCAGTACTGGCCGAAGCGCTCGATGAAGGCGTCGTGCTCGACCGTCCCGGGCTTCAGGCCGCGGAAGGCGACCAGCCGGCTGACGATCAGCGCCGAGTCGTCGGCGCTGAAGAAGCCGTCGTGGTTGGTGTCGAGGACGTTGAAGTAGCGCGTCAGCTTGCGGGTGCGGAGCTCACTAAGCACGGGGCCTCCTCCGTGGCGTCCGAGGATACCCGAGGCCGCGGCGGGAGGGGGACCCGGGGCGCCGCCCGCCAGGCGCGGCCTCGCTCATTTGTGGGTGATCGAGAGCGTGACCCGGGCCTGGCGATCGCCGGGGTCGCCGGTCGCGGTCAGGTCCTGGCCCTTGCTGCCGCTCAGATCGCCGCTGATCTTCCCGCTCGCGGGGTCGTAGAAGAGCCGGAGCGCGGTGACCGGTGACTTGCAGGTGTTGCCCCACCCGCAGGTCGCGTCGACCGTGACGACCGGGTTGACGTCGCAGGTCATCTCGACGTTGGGGTAGGGCCCCATGAGGCCGTTGTAGGGGCTCGGGTCCTCCTCAAAGACCTCGACGGTGATCTCGACCGGACCGCCGACGAGGACCGCGCGCGAGAGGCTCCAGAGCGCCGACACCGAGTTCTGGTTGGGGGTGAAGGCGCGGCGCGAGCCGACCCCGCGGATCGTCACCCGGGCGCCGAGATCGGCGAGGCCGTCGTCCTCGAGGTCCTTGACCGGGCCGAGCGCCTCGACCTTCTTGAGCGCGACCACGACCTCGTTGCGCGGCGGCAGGTAGGTCGGCAGGTCGTAGAAGACCGTGTAGGCGCCGCCGTCGATCGCGTGGTCAAACTTCAGCTTGTGGCCGATCCCGTAGCTCTTCTTCGGCGGGGTCCCGTAGAGCGAGACGTACTCGGGCCACTCCATCCGGCGGACCAGCACCGAGGTCGGCCCCCAGCGCTTGGGATCGCCGATCCGCATCAGGGCGATGCTGTACTGGAGCGCGCTCTCGAGGCGGTGGAGCTCTTCGCCGGGGAAGGTCGGCGCGAGGATCATCGCCGCCTCGAGGAGGAGATCGAGGCGCTCGACGTCGACCGCCGCGTCGCCGCCGTCATCCTCGAGGACCGCGGAGACGATCAGGAAGCCGGGGTGGTTGGCGTAGGGGACGTCGACGGCCGGGCCCGCGCCGGCGGTCGAGACCGCGCCGAGGCCGAGGCCCGAGAGGACGCCCGCGCCCGGGAAGGTCGCGCGCGCGAGGTTCGGGTAGGTGACCTCGCCGTAGGTCGTCGCCGTCGTCACGAAGCTCGAGTAGACGACGAGCTCGTCGCTGCCGTCCTTGTCGGCGACCTTGTTGACCCGCACGCCCGCGTAGGAGAGGAGGGTGTTCTTGACCGTCCACGAGTAGGGGAACTCGGGGGGCAGGACCTCGGGGCCGATCTTGATCGGCCCCGGCAGCACCTTGAGCGGCGCCTGCTGGCCGATCTTCGCGTAGCGCGAGCCGGCGCGGGTGATGTCGCCGGCGTCCTTGATCCGGGGGAAGAGGGCGGCGCGGGCGTTCGGAGTGAGGTTGTTGTAGGTGGCGACGAGCTCGCTCGCGAGGGCGCGGGCGCGGGCGTCGCCGCCGAGGCGGGCGGCCGCCTGCTTGGCGACCGGCGAGGCGCCGCGGCCCTCGGCGATGTCGGCGAGGAGGGCGAGGACCACCGCAGACTCCTCGGGGAGCGCCGTCGTCCGGAGCTCCCCGCCGCGGGGCGCGGCGTCGGCCGGCGACGGCGCGAGGGCGAGGGCGAGGACGGGAGCGAGGGCGAGGAGGGCACGCGGGCGGCGCTCGGGCATCGGCGGATGGTAGGGCGGGCGCGGGCGCGAGGGCGCGCTCGGAGAGGGCGGTCGCGGTCACCGGCTGGAGGTCCCTCACGCCAGGTCGAGATGTACCCAGGGACAGGGTCGAGGGGACGCGCTCGGCGGCCGCGGACGCGCAGTGCCGGGGAGGATCCACCGGGGTGGATCGGTGGCGTGGATCAGCGGGGAGGATCGCCGAGGCTGCTCGCGGTCGTCGCCTCGAGCTCGGCGAGCGCCCGCTGGTAGGCGAGGCGGGCGTCGATCTCGGCGAGCGCCGCCTCGGCGACCTGCTGCTCGCGGAGGTTGACGAAGAGGAGGGTGGTGTCGCCGAGATCGAAGCGCCGACGCTCGGCCTCGGCGAGCGCGCGGGCGACCTCGACGGCCTCGCCGGCGACCATCGCCTGCTCGTGGGTCGCCAGGACCGCGACCAGGGCGCGCTCGACCTCGGCGGCGATCGTGTCGCGGAGGAGGCGGGCCTTCGCGGCGGTCGCGGCCGCCTTCGCCTCCGCCTCGCGGACCTTGCCGCGGGCCTGGCGGGCCTGGATCGGCACGTCGACCGCGAGGCTGACCTGGAGCTCGGTCGGCGCCAGGGAGGCGGGGCCGCGGCCGAAGTCGCGGAGGACCATCGCCCCGACGTCGATCGCCGGCGCCCGCTGGTTGCGGGCGAGGCGGCGGTCGAGGAGGTGCTGGGCCCGCAGGGCGACGAGCGCGTGGAGATCGGGGCGGCGGGCGAGCGCCTCGTCGATCATCGCCCTCAGCTCGCCGGGGAGGACCCGCTCGTCGAGGGGGATCGCCGGCGGCAGGCGGGACTCGTCGATCTCGAGGGGCTCGCCCTCGTGATCGCGGAGGTGGAGGCGGAGGCCGATCGCCGCCTGCCGGAGCTCCTGGCGGGCCTTGATCGCCGTCGCCTCGCGGCGGAGGCGGGCGCGGTCGTTGTCGGTCGCGTCGACCGGCGGGATCTCGCCCCGGCTGGCGCGGGCGTGGAGCTGGGCCGAGCGGGCCTTCGCCAGCTCGAGCTGCTCGTCGGCGACCGCCCGCCGGAGGCCGGCGGCGACCCACTCCCAGTAGCGGTGGGTCGCGTCCTTGATCAGCGCGATCGTCTCGCGGTCGCGGTCGAGGAGGGCGATCTCGCGGTCGAGCGCGGCCCGGCGGATCCCCGCGCGGCCGCGATCGATCGGCCCGTCGCGCCAGAGCGGGACGACGAGGCCGGCCCGGACCTCGCCGGCGCTGAGGGTCTCGCGCTCGCCGTAGTAGGTCGGGATGTTGCCCTGCCCGAGGCCGTAGCCGGCGATCAGGCGGACGCCCCAGAGCGGGGTCGCCTGCTCGAGCTGGGTGTCGAGGCGGCCGTGGACGTAGTAGCTGACCGGCCGGAGGTAGCCGCCGGTGCGCCAGCGGAGATCGAAGTGGCCGCGGGCCGCGAGCGCGGCTCCGTCGGCGGCGTCGACCCCCTTGCGGGCGGCGTCGATCCGCGGGTGGCGATCGACGCTCGCCAGGACCTCGCCGAGGCTCAGCGGCGGGGCGGCGCGCTCGCCCGCGCGGTCGACGATCGACGGGGCCTCGAGCGCGCCGAAGACCGGCGCCGGGGCGGGGACCTGCGCGTCCGCGAAGACGCCGGCCCCGAGGCCGAGCCCGAGGACGATCGAGGCGAGCGCGCTCATCCCTTGCCCCCCTCGTCGGGCCGCGCGGGCTCGTCCTGGGCGACGACCGGCGGGAAGCCGTTGAAGAGGCGCCAGAGCTCGTAGCCGAGGCGGACCTGATCGAGGAGCACCCAGCCGTTGGCGCGGACGCCCTGGCGGAGGTAGTGGGCCGAGGGCCAGGCCTCGTCGTCCGCGTCGGGGATCACGACCACCCGGAAGTGCCCCTTGCCGTCGTCGGCCGCGTCGACGAACGCGACCCGCCCGCCGAAGGTGCCGACCGCGACCGAGGGCCAGCCCGAGAACTGGACCGCCGGCCACCCCTCGAAGTGGAGGCGGACCGGGCGGCCGGCGTCGATGAGCGCCGCGTCGTTGCCGTCGACCAGGATCTCGACCGCCCGCGACTCGGTGTCGGGGACCAGGATCGCCAGCGGATCCCCGGACTTGACCAGCTCGCCGCCCTCGCGGCTGATCACCCGGAGGACCGTCCCCGCCCGCGGCGCGACCACCTGCTGGGTCGATTGCCGCGAGAGCTCGACGTCGATCTTCGAGAGCGCCTCGCGCTCGCGGGCGAGGGTCGAGAGCGCCGACTCGAGCTTGGCCTGGGCGTCCGCGAGGCTCGCGTCGGTGTCGCCCTCGACCTTGCGGAGATCGGCCATCGCGGCCTTGAGCTCGGAGCGCTCGGAGGCGAGGTTGGCCTCGGCGGCCTTGACCTCGGCCTTGGCCTTCGCCATGTCGAGCTCGGCGAGCTCGCGGCTGCGGGTCGAGGTCAGGCCCTCGGCCGCGAGGTCGCGCTGGCGCGTGAGGTTGAGCTCGGCGGTGTCGCGGTGGGCCTCGGCGGCCTCGAGCTTCTGCTCGGCGATCCGCACGCCCTCGCGGTCCATCCGCACCCGCGACTCGGCGGCCTCGATGCTCGCCAGGCGCGACGACTGGAGCGCGGTGATCCGGGCCTCGTAGGCGAGCACCTGGTTCTGGGCGGCCTGGAGGCGGTCGACGATCGCCTGCCGCTGATCGCGGAGGCGATCGACGAAGTCCTCGGCGTTGTCGCGGATCTCGGCGATCAGATCGCCGGCCTCGACCCGCTGGCCCTCGTGGACCAGGAGCGAGACCAGGCGGCCGCCGATCGGCGCCTCGATCGCCTGCTGACGATCGACCGGCGCGAAGGCGATCACCCGCCCCTGACCGCGGACGCTCTGCTGCCAGGGCGCGAGGATCAGCGCCGTCAGGACCAGGACCATCGACGCGAGGAGGACGCGGGCGACGGTCCGCGCGAGGCGGGTGTTGTGGCGGACGAGGCGGAGGCTGGGGAGCTCACCCTTGCCGAGCGGCAGGCCGAGCGCGGGGCGGGGGGTCGACGTGGTCGTGGGCATCGTCGTCTCCTCAGCGGGTGTAGGGGCGGCCCAGGGGCGCCGTGAGGGGGTGGAGGGCGCCGCCCTCGAGGGCGAGCGCGCGGTCGCAGAGGCGCGCGATCGTCGGATCGCGGGTGAGGACGAGGAGGCTCCAGGGGGCGTCCTCGGGGCGGAGCGCGGGCACGAGGGCCTCGCGGCTCGCGGGATCGAGGGCGTCGAGGAGGCCGTCGAGGACCAGGAGGCGGGGGCGGGCGACGATCGCCCGCGCGAGGACGAGGCGGCGGGCCTCGGCCTCCGAGAGCCCCTCGCCGAGGGTGCCGATCGGCGCGTCGAGGTCGTCGCCGAGGCGGCGGAGGAGCGGCTCCAGGCCGACCGCGATGAGGACCTCGCGGAGCTCGGCGCGGGTCACCGTCGGCTGGCCGAGGCCGACGTTGGCGGCGAGCGATCCGGCGAAGAGCTCGAGCCCGCCGACGACCGCGACCGCGCCGCGGAGATCGTCGAGCGCGCGGTCGCGGAGGTCGACGCCGTCGAGGAGGGCCGAGCCGCGGGTCGGCGCCCGGAGGCCGTCGAGGAGCGCCGCCAGCGTGCTCTTGCCGCTGCCGGCCCGGCCGACGATCGCCAGCGCCTCGCCGGCCCGGAGCTCGAGGTCGAGGCCCTCGAGGATCGGCGCTCCGCCGGCGGAGGCGAGCGCGACCCCGCGGAGGCGGAGCGCGGCCGGTCGCGCGGGCGCGGGCAGGTGCTCGCCGTCGCCGCGCTCGAGCGGCAGATCGGCGAGGGCCCCGAGCTTGTCGATCGCCGCGAGGAGGTCGTAGTAGGTCTCGAGGTGCTTGCCGAGCTTGGCGAAGGCGGCGACGACCGCCGAGACGATCAGCTCGGCGGCGACGAGCTGGCCGAGGGTGAGCTGGCGGGCGATCACCAGCCAGCCGCCGAGGCCGAGGAGGGCCGCGCTGGCGATCGCCTGGAGCGCGAGGACGCCGACGATCTGCCGGAAGAGGAGGCGGAAGTGGCCGCGCCTCGCCCCGAGGTAGGCGCGGGCGAGCTCGTCGGCGCGGGCGGCCGCGAGCTCGGGGCCGCCCCGCCCCTTGAAGAGGCGAGGGTGGCGGGCGAGCTCCTCGAGCCAGGCCGCGATCGCGTACTTCGCCTTCGACTCCTTGATCGCGGTGGCGCTCGCGGGCTTGCCGAGGCCGAGGACGATCCCGGCGACCGCGGCGAGGAGGACGACGTCGAAGGCGAAGAGGAGCGGGTGGTAGAAGGCGAGGACGAGCATGCCGATCGCCGCCTGGAGGGCGACCGAGAGGCCGTCGAGGAGGAGCGACGAGGCCGCCTTCTGGACGGTGACGACGTCGAAGAAGCGGTTGACCAGCTCGGGCCCGTGGTCGCGGCCGGCGAGCGCCCGCAGCCGCGGGAGGCGGTGGGCGAGGTCGCCGATCACCTGGATCATCCAGCGCTGCTGGAGCGCCTCGACCACCCACGCCTGCATCGCCCGGAGCGCGCCGGCGAAGGCGAGGCCGCCGAGGAGGAGGATCGAGAGGACGACCAGGGGCTGGAGGAGCGCGCCGAAGGCGACGGTGTTGACCAGCGCCTGGACGGCGATCGGCGTCGCCAGGGTGAAGACGCCGACGCCGACCGCGTAGGTGACGATCACCCAGAGGTCGGCGGCCTCGAGGCGGAGGAGCGCGCGGAGGCGGCCGGCGGGGCCGGGGCGCGCCTCACCGAGCTCGGCGGCGAGGCCCGGCGCCCGGGTCGGAACGGCGAGGAGCCAGGTGACGGGGGCGTCGACGTCGACGCCGAGGCGATCGGCCAGCGCCTGGTCTCCGAGCCAGGTCGGATCGTCGGCCTCCCCCTCGCCCTCGAGCGCGACGCGGGCCCAGCGGCCGCGCCAGCCGTCGATGGTCGCCAGGGTCGCGCGCCCGTCGACCCGGAGGAGGGCGGCGAGCGGCCCCTGGCGCCCGCCGGCCGCGAGGAGCTCGCGGGCGCTGAGGGAGCGGGCGACGATCCGGAGGTCGAGGCGGGCGCCGGCGTGGCGCGCCCGCTCGGCCCAGGCCTCGGGGGTGGGGTGGACCCGGCGCGCGTCGGCGAGGGCGGCGGCGGCCTGGTGATCGGCGAGCCGGACGTCGCCGCCCGCCTGATCGGCGAGCGCGAGGAGGAGCCGGAGCTCCCTGTCCAGGTGTGGCGGCGTCGGCTCTGGGGTCGGCGTCGTCAGGGACATAGGCGGTGTTTTCAGCGTGATATCGGGCGATGACGCCGGCCGAAGGCGGCGCGACCCGAGGATCATGAGGGCTCGGCCAACCATCGACCACCTAGAAAATTTCGGATCTATACTTCGAAAAAATCGAAGGATCAGGATCGCCGATGGAGTGGCTCAACTACCACCACCTCTTCTACTTCTGGACGGTCGTCCGCGCGGGGTCGATCACCCAGGCCGCCGCCCACCTCCGCCTCGCGCAGGCGACGATCTCGAGCCAGATCAAGGCGCTCGAGGAGTCGCTCGGCGAGCCCCTCCTGGTGCGGGCGGGTCGACGCCTGCAACCGACCGCGGCCGGGCAGGTGGTCTTCCGCTACGCCGACGAGATCTTCAGCCTCGGCCGCGAGCTCCGCGAGGCCCTCGCCGGCCGCGCGGTCCGGCCCCGCCCCCTGACCGTCGGGATCGCCGACGTCCTGCCGAAGATGCTCGCCCACCACCTCCTGGCGCCGGTCCTGGCGATGGATCCGCCGGTCCAGCTGGTCTGCCGGGCCGACAAGCACGACCGCCTCCTCGGCGAGCTGGCGATCCACGGGGTCGACCTCGTCCTCTCGGACACGCCCCTCGATCACACGATCAACATCCGCGGCTTCAACCACCTCCTCGGCGCCTGCGGGGTCGCGCTGATGGCGAGCCCGCGCCTCGGGCTCCAGGCCGCGGCCTTCCCCGCCTGCCTCGACGGCGCGCCCTTCCTCCTGCCGGGGCGCGGCACCGTGCTCCGGGCGTCGCTCGAGCAGTGGTTCGAGGAGGTCGAGGTGACGCCGCGCTTCGTCGGGGTCTTCGACGAGAGCGCGCTCCTCAAGTTCTTCGGCAGCGGCGGCTCCGGGGTCTTCGCGGTCCCCGCGGTGGTCGCCGCCGAGGTCGAGGAGAGCTACCGCGTCCGTCGCCTCGGCGAGTGCGACATGGCCGTCCGCGAGCGGGTCTACGCGATCACCCTCGAGCGGCGGGTGCGGGAGCCGGCGGTCGTGGCGATCACGGCGGCCGCCCGCGAGATCTTCGGCGAGGGCTGAGGCGCGCCGCTCACCAGAAGCTCGCGCCCTGCATCCCGTGGAGCGCCTCGATCTCGTCGGCCCCGAGCCCGCGATCCCAGATGTAGATCTCGTCGATGATCCCGTCGAAGTAGCCGTAGGTCGGCATCGGCGCGAGGGTCGAGAGGTCGAGGCCGATCGCCACCCGGGCGCTGGCGCCGTCGTTCTCGATCGGCTTGAAGGGGTCGTCGCCCTGGAGGACGCCGTCGACGTAGAGCTCGAGGCCGCGGCCCTTGTCGGCGACGCCGCAGGTCAAGTGCCAGCCCGTGCTCTTGCCGTCGCCGCTGATGCTGTTGCCGACCGACCACCAGGCGGGGCCGAGCTGGCCGCCGTCGACGGAATTCTCCCAGGAGAAGAGGATCTCGTCGGCCGAGCCGCCGTCGAGGTCGTACCACGCGCAGATCGTCAGGCCGGCGAGGCCGTCGAGCATCCCCGCCGGCAGCTCGACGCTCTCGCCGGCGGCGGTGTTGAAGCGCCAGGCGCCGCCCGCCTGGCCGCTCACGGCTCGATCGGCGACGTTGATCAGGAGCGCGTCGGCCTCGCCGATCGCGTCCGGCAGGGCGTCGGCCTCGTCGAAGGTGTAGGCGTGGACGAGGCCGCAGGCGAGGGTCTGGCAGAGGTTGTCGCCGCCGGTGCTGGTCCCGCTCGGGTCGGTGTCGCCGGCGTCGTCGCCCGCGCAGGCGGCGACGAGGGCGAGCGCGGCGAGGAGGAGGAGCGACGCGCGGTGCATGGGCCCAGTCTAGACCGTCGCCTCGACCGAGGTGAGCGCGATGCGTCGCGCGGGCGCGCGCGTGGACATGACCGAAGGGTCATGTCGTTGAACGCGCCCGTGCAGACGTCGGCGCCCGCTCAGGGGGCGGGCGCGAGGACCACCCGGAAGCCGATCGCGCCGCCGCGGAGATCGGGCGGGTAGGCGTCCGCGCGATCGATCCGGAGGGCGTCGAGGCGGCCGCTCCAGGAGCCGCCGCGCATCCGCCGGGCGCCGGGATCGCGCGGGTCGGGGCTCTGGGTCCACTCCCAGACGTTGCCGCTCATGTCGTGGAGGCCGAAGGCGTTGGCGGCGTAGCGGCCGACCGCCGCGGTGCCGAGGCCGACGCCGTCGTCGCAGCCGATCACCGGGCGCCCGAGCCCCTCGCGGGCGGCCGCCAGGTCGGGGACGTTGCCGTAGCGGCAGAGCTCGATGGGGTCGTCGGTGCCCGCGTAGATCTGGTGGGCGCCGGCGCGCGCGAGGTGCTCCCACTCGGCGTCGGTCGGCAGGCGGTAGCGGTGACCCGGCGGGAGCGCGCCGAGGGTCGCCTCGTGCTCGCTGAGCCACGCGCAGAAGGCGACCGCGTCGTCCCAGGAGACCGCGACCACCGGGCGCGCGGGCCCGGGGAAGACGCTCCGCCAGCTCGCGCCCGCGCCCCAGACCCAGGCCCCGCCCCGCCAGACCTTCGCGCCGCCCTCGCGCTCGGCGGTGGTGGTGTAGCCGCTGGCGTCGACGAAGCGGGCGAAGGCGGCCTGGGTGGTCTCGTGGGCCGCGACCCAGAGGAGCCCGCCGTCGGGCCCGGGGAGCTCGATGAGGCGCATGCCGAGCTCGTTGATCATCACCGCCCCGGCCCGCTGCGGCGGCTGTGAATGACCTAAGGGACAGCCAAGGAGGAGGGCCGCGACGAGGGGCGCGAGGCGGTGCTGGGGGCGGCTCGGCGGGATGGCCCCATGGTACCCGGCCGGGCCGCGGGCGACCACGCCGCGCGCGTGCGGGCGACGGCGCGAGGGCAGGGGCCCGCCCGCCCGCTCGCTCAGCCGAGCCGCGCCTGCTGGTAGCCCTCGTGGTCCTTCGAACCTGGCATCAGGGACAGGAGGACCAGGGCCGCCCCGGCCGTGAAGGCGAGCGCGTGGCTCGTCTGGGCGCCCATGAAGGCGAGGACGAGCCCGAAGATCCCGACCGACTCGCCGAGCGCCCAGCGGAGGATGCAGAAGGCCTGGTAGTCGGCCTTGCGGGCGAAGACGCGGCCGATCGTGAGGGCGGCGACCGCCGCTGCGAAGGCGGCGGCGCCGAGCGCCGGGAGGAGCATCTTGGCGACCTCGGGGTCGGCGTTGGCGGCGGCCTCCGGGGCGACGACGACGATCATCACGGTGAAGATCACCTGGGCGCCGAGCATCGAGCCCCAGAGGATCCGGAGGACGAGGAGCTGGCCTTTGGGGAGCGTCGGCGCCATGGCGGGTGTGATCCCAGGCTAGTCAGCGCGCCCGCATGCGGTCAAGGCGGCCCGGGGAAACGCGTTGACGCTCGATGGCGGCCGCTGCTACCGAGGGGGGCGGAGCGAGCGGCGAGGCGATGCCAGCGAGGAAGAGCGGCCCGGGCCCCGAGCCCGCGGGGGCGGGCGAGGCGGTCCAGACCCTCGTCCCCGACCTCGAGCGGATCCGCGCCCACGTCGCCGCCAACGGCCGCGGGATCACCCGCGACGAGGCGATCCTCGAGGAGCTCACCAAGCTCCTCCACGCCAAGGTCCAGGACGAGACCCGGGCGGGCGGCGAGGCGGCGTTCTGCGTCCGGCCCGACGAGCCGGCGGCGGCGCTCCGTCGGCGGATCGACGACCTCCTCGCGGCCGCGGCCGCCGGCCGCAGCGGCGGCTCCGAGGCCGCGCCGATCGCCCTCGACGACGAGTGCCTCGCCTTCGCGGTCGCCACCCTCGCGGACCGCCAGCTCCGCGGGGCCGCCCGCGACGTCGTCGGCGAGGCCTACGAGAGCCTGATCTTCCCGTCGCTGCGCGGCGGCCAGGGGCAGTTCTTCACCCCGAAGAACGTCGCCCGCTGCATCGCCGAGATCGTCGACGTCGGCGACGGCGCGCGGGTGATCGACCCCGCCTGCGGGACCGGCGGCTTCCTCCTCGAGGTCGCCGGCCACGCCCGCGCGCGCGGCCGCGAGGTCGCCCTCCACGGCGTCGACAAGGACGCCCTCCTCGCCCGCCTCGCGGCCGACAGCCTCCGCCTCCAGGCCGGCGGCGCCGCGGTGATCTGCGCGAACTCGCTGAGCCCGCCCGAGGCGGAGGGGGCCGAGGCGCGCGCGCTCCTGGCACCCGGCACCTACGACGCGGTGATCACCAACCCGCCCTTCGGCGCCAAGATCCCGGTGAGCGGCGAGGCGCTCCTCGGCCGCTACGCGCTCGCCCGGCGCTGGACCTTCGATCGCAAGGGCGGGCGCTGGCGGAGCGGCGAGGCGCTCCGCGAGCGCGTGCCGCCGCAGATCCTCTTCGTCGAGCGCTGCCTCGAGCTCCTGAAGGAGGGCGGGCGCTGCGGGATCGTCCTCCCCGAGGGGATCCTCGGCAACCAGGGGACCGGCTATGTCCGTCAATGGCTCCTCGAGCGGGCCGACGTGCTCGCGGTGATCGACTGCCCGGTCGAGACCTTCATGCCGCACACGACGACCAAGACCGCGGTGATCATCTTCGAACGGCGGGCCGCGCCCCGGCGGCCGGCGGTCTTCATGGCGGTCGCCGAGCGCTGCGGCCACGATCGCCGGGGGACGCCGATCGTCGACGCCCGCGGTCGGCCGGTCGACGACTTCCCCAAGGTGATCGACGCCTGGCGGCGGCATCGTGCGGGTCAAGAGGCGTCCGAGGGGCGCGCGTGAGGGCGGCGACGATCCCCTGGGAGGCGCTCGCCGGCGAGCCGCTCCTGCCGCGGCGCCACCTCGGGGCGATCGCGATCGCCACCGCGAACGCCGACGCGATCGCGGTCGCCGAGCTCTGCGAGGTCTCGTCGGGGATCTACTCCGAGGCCTACGTCGCGCCCGAGGCCGAGGGCGCGATCCCCTACCTCCGGGTCAACAACGTCCGCGCGCTGGTCCCCAACCTGACGCCGGGCGATCTGGTGCACGTCCGCTTCCAGCCCGAGTGGGGGGAGCGGGCGCGGGCGCGGGTCGGCGACGTGGTGATCGCCCGCACCGGCACCCTCGGCCGCGCCTTCGTGGTCCCGGCCTGCCTCGACGGCGCGGTCCTCAGCCACCACGTCACCCGCCTCCGACTCCGCGCGCCAGACCCCGAGCGCGCCCTCCTGATCGCCGCCTACCTCAACACCCGCGAGGGCAAGGCGCAGGTCGCCGCGCTCGCCAGCGGCTCGACGCGGCCCGAGATCACCCACGCCGACGTCGATCGCCTGCGGATCCCGGCGCGCCTGCTGGCTGCGAGTATGCCCGAAGGGACAGCCTCGTCGATCGACGCCGATCTGGTCGCCGCGCTCGCCGGCGCGGCCGCGGCCTTCGACGCGATCGGCGGCCTCGTGCGGCCGCCCGCCGGCGGCTCGGAGCGGGTCTTCACGGCGCCCTACGACCGCGAGGCCCTCGTCCGCGCGCTCACCCCCCGCTACCACCGGCCGAGCCAGGTCGCGCTCGAGGCCCGCCTGCGGGAGCGCTACGCCTGCGAGCCGCTCGGCCGCTTCGCGCTGATCCGCCGGGGGGCCGGGAGCCGGGCGGCGGAGTACGAGGACGAGGGGCTCCCCTACGCGCGGACCAGCGCGATCATCAACCACGGGCTCGAGCTCTACCCGGAGTATCGGGGGAGCGAGGCGACCTACCGCGCCCACGGCCAGGGCGCCGGCCCGGGCGACCTCCTGCTGACGATCGAGGGGAAGATCGGCGGGGTCGCCCTCCTTGGCGAGGGGGAGCGCTGCCTGGTCAAGAACCACGTCGAGATCATCCGCCTCCACGAGGGGGCGCCGGCGCCGGTCGAGCTGGTCTACGCGCTCCTCGCCTCGCACCTCGGGCAGGCGCAGCTGGGGCGGCGGATCGTCGTCCAGTCGACGATCCCGGGGATCGGCTCCGCCAGCCGCCGCCTCCTCGTGCCGGTCGCCGGGCGGGGGTGGCGGACGCGGGCGGCCTTCCGGGCGGCGAGCGAGGCCGCGATCGCGGCGGTGCGAAGCGGCCAGGCGGCGCGCGACCGCCTCCGCGGGCGCCTCGACGCGATCGTCGCGGTCGCCCGCGCTGCGCTCGATGATGACCCTTAGGACATGTCTAAATAGACGCTCAGCGGACCCGCCCGCCGACCGCGGCCTCGAGCTCGAGGATCGCCCGCCGGTGGTCGAGGAGCGCGCTCAGCCGCTGACGGCGGGCCTCGCCGCGGTGGGCCTCGATCTCGAGCATCTTGAGGGGATCGAGGGCGCCGGCCTCGAGGGCGCGCTGGGCCTCCTCGGCGGCCCGGTCGAGCGGCTCCAGGACGCTGCGATCGAGCTCGACGACCCGCTCGTGGGTCCGGCCGGCGCGGGCGATCGCCGCGTCGACCTCGGTGGCGATCGTCGCGACCAGGGCGCGCTCCTCGAGCTCGCGCTGGCGGACGAGCGCGTCGGCGGCCCGGATCTCGCCGCGGTTCCACGAGAAGATCGGCAGGTCGATCGCCATCCCGAAGGCGAAGGCGCCGGAGCTGCTCCCCGGCGAGACCTGGTAGCCGGCCTGCATCCACGTCGGCCACGGCCAGACCGCGTTGCGGGCGAGGTAGGCGGCGGCCGTCGCCTCGCCGATCTTGCCCTGCGCGCCCTGGAGCGCGCCGCGCTCGCTGAGGGCGCGCTCGATCAGCGCGCCGCGATCGAGGGCGAGGTCGCGGAGCTCGAGCTCGCGGGGATCGACCCGGAGCGCGATCTCGGGGCCGCCGAGGACCAGGCGTCGGACCTCGTCCTCGGTCGCGGCGATCTGCTCGCGGACGCGGGCGAGCTCGGCCTGGGCCTCGCCGGCCGCGACCTCGGCGAGCGCGAGGTCGAGGCGGGTGGCGACCGCGCGATCGACCCGTGAGGCGATCAGCTCGCGGCGCTGGCCGGCGAGCTCGGCGAGGCGCGTGACCTCATCGAGGTCGGCGTGGAGGTGGGCGAGGCGGGCGTAGAGCGCGAAGACCCGGACGCGAAGGAGGCGGCGGGCCTCGGCGCCCTGGGCCCGGGCCGCGCTCGCGCCCTGCTCGGCGCCGCGGATCTTGGCGTCGCGCGAGCCGGGGCGGGGCACCGGCACCCGGAGCGCGGTGTCGAGGGTCGGTCGCCCCGCGAGGAGATCGTCGAGGCGCGCGTCGGTGAGGCGGAGCTCGGGGTTGCGGATCTGCCGGGCCGCGGCGATCCGGGCGTCGGCGACGTCGGCCTGGGCGTCGTCGGCGGCGACCGACGGCGATCGCTCGAGCGCGAGCGCGAGCGCCCGCTCGGCGTCGAGGGCCGCGTCGCGGGGCCCCTCGATCGCCGCGGGGTCGGTGGCCGCGCTCCCTCCCGGGCCCTGGGCGGCGCTCCGCTCGAGCTCGTGCCAGACCGCGAGCGCCCGCGCCGATCCCTGGGCCGGCGGTCGGTAGCAGCCGGCGATCGGGAGCGCGAGCGCGAGGCCGAGGAGGGCGCGCCGTCGACGACGCGCGCGCCGGATGCCGGCGTCGTTCAGGGCGCGGGCCACGGGAGCTCCATCCACCGCGGCGCCTCGACGCCGGTGTCGAAGACGACGACGAGGCCGCCGTCGGGCGCGCGCGCGAGGCCCTCGGGCTTGCGCCCCGGGAAGTCGCGGAGGTGACGCGGGACCGCGAGGCGAGCGCGGCCGTCGGCGAGCCAGAGCGAGCCGCTCTGCTCGCTCGGATCGCCGCCGGAGGCGGTCGCGGCGATCAGCAGGGCGCCGTCCTCGAGCTCGAGGAGCTCGGCGATCCCGCCGGCCGCCGGCGCCCCGTCGGCGCTGACCCGGAGCGGCACGGTGCCCCAGAGCGCGAGGCCGGCGGCCTCCAGGCCCTCGCCGGCGAGGAGGCGCGCGGGCTCGGCGAGGCGCCAGATCATCGCCTCGCCGCGGGCGGCGAGCGGCTCCTTGACGCCGATCAGGAGGCCGCCCTCGGCGCATGCGCTCATCCCCTCGACGTCGAGGGCGGCGCTGCTCGGGAGGCCGAGGCCCTCGCGGATCGCCGGCGCGGCGTCGAGGAGCTCGGCGAGCGCGACCCATCCCTTGACCTCGCCGGCGCGGCCGCGGAGCTCGACCTGGGCGAAGATCTGGCGGGCCGTGGGTCGCTTGCCCTTGCGGCTCCGGCTCTGCGACGCGAGCACGTAGATGCTCTCCCCGGGGCCACGTGCGATCGCCTCGAGGTCCGAGACCTCCTCGATCCCCTGGAGCACCAGCGGCTCGGGGTCGAAGCGGCCGTCGCGGTCGACGGTGAAGATCCACGGCGCGTGGTCGTCGCGCCCGGGGTGGCCGGTGTCGTCGCTGACCACCAGGTAGCGATCGAGGGGCGGCCACCAGAGGAGCCCCGAGGGCTCGATCCGGCTGCGCTCGCCGAGCTCCGCCGGCACCTCCATCGCGACCTCGCGGGCCTCGTCGCTCGCGTGGGGCGTCGGCCGGGCGGCGCTCCGATCGATCGCCGTGAGGAGGGGCGACGCGCTCGCCTGATCGGCGGCGGCGAGGTTCGGGAGCTCGCCCGCGTTGACGACCTCGCCGGTGAAGGCGACGTCGAAGGCCTCGCCGGCGAGGAGCGGCCGGCCCTCGGTGATCCCCACCGTGACCTCGCGCCCCCACTCCGGGGTCCGCGGGTCGCGGAGGCAGCGCTGCGGGAGCGGGGCGACCTGCGGCTCGAGGGCGACGACCCGGCCGCTCAGCGCCTCGCCGCCGCCGCGCGGGTGGAGGCGGACGCCCTCGCCGACGCGCACGCGATCGGCCTGGCGCTCGCGGAGGCAGACCTGCACGCGGGGCTCGCCGGCGCCGACCAGCGTGAGCACCGGCGACCCGGCGGCGACGACCTCGCCCGGGCGGAGGTGGATCGAGACGATCGTCCCGGCGCTCGGCGCCCGCAGCACGAGATCGGCGCGGCGGGCCTCCAGGAGCTCCTGGCGGCGATCGAGGACCGCGACCTCGGCCCGCTCCGGGGCGCTCACCTGGTCGGTGGTCTCGGGCGAGAGCGACTCACGCCGGCCGCGGGCGGACGCGACCTCGCCGACGAGCTGGCTGATCAGCGACTCCGCGGCCTCGATCTCCGAGCGGAGCGCGGCCTGGCGGACCTGGAGCGCGTCGAGCTGCGATCGATCGGCCATCCGCAGGTCGACGAGCTCGCGGAGGCGGGCGGCCTGGCCGGAGAGCGCCGCGAGCTCGCTCGACTTGCTCTTGCGCCGGGCCTGCGCCGACTTGAGTGAGATCTCGGCGGACGAGAGCGAGGCGTCGAGCTCGCGCGAGGTCGACGCCTCGCGGCCGCGGGCGCCGATCTCGGCGGCCGCGATCGCGGCGTCGAGGCGGGCGCGCTCGGCCGCCAGGATCGCCAGCTCGGCGTCGATCTCGGCGGCGTCGAGGCGCCCGAGGACCTGGCCGGCCTCGACCGCCTGGCCGGCGACGACCTCGAGCGCAGCGAGGCGACCGGCGACCGGCGGCGCGACCGCGTACTCGACCCGGGCGACGAAGCCGACCGCGTCGCTCGCGGCCTCCTGTCCCCAGAGCCAGGCGACGCCGCCCATCGTCGCCGCCCAGAGGAGCCAGGGGGTGAGGCGCCTGCGTACCCACTCCGGCATCAGATCTCCACCGTCGGCTCCTGGAGGAGGAGCGAGATGTCCTGGATCCCGGGGACCGCCTCGAGGGCGCGGACGAGGTCGGTGCGGTGCCGCGGATCGCCGAGGCGGACCTGGTAGGCGTGCTCCATCGCCTGCCCCTGGGCGACCTCGCGGAGGGTGACGAGGGCGACGAAGCGGGTGTGGCGGCGGAGGATCGCCATCACCGCCGACTCGTCGCTGGTGATCGGCAGCTGGAAGCGGAGGAGCCCGTCGATCCGCCGCTGCGAGCCGAACTCGGTGTAGGTCAGCGAGATGATCGTCAGGCAGAAGGCGGCGGTCCCGGCGAGCGCCGCCAGGTGGGCGCCGAGCCCGGAGGCGATCCCGGCCCCGAGCGCCGCGAAGACGAACATCATGTCCCGGGGATCGCGGAGCGCGGTCCGGAAGCGGATGATCGCCAGGCCGCCGGCGATCCCCAGGCCGGCGGCGATCGAGTTGCCGATCGCCAGCATGAGCATGCAGGAGACCGCGCCGCTGGCGACGATCGCGTGGACCAGACCTGTCGAATAGGACATCCCCCGGAAGGTCCAGGTGTAGACCGCCCCGAGCGCCTGGGTGAGCCCGAGCGCGAGGAGGAGGGAGAGGAGGATCGAGGTCGGCGACGAGGGCCCGCCGTAGCCGAGGGACAATTCGATCATCGCCACCCCCCGACGAGGCGGGCCGCGCGGGTGGTCGGCGGCTCGTAGAACGCGCGGATCGACGTCCCGTACTTCGAGAAGGAGCGCCGGCGGAGGTCGAAGCGCTCGACCAGGTCGACCAGCCAGATCGGCACCGCGCTGGTGAACTTGAGCTCGAGGACGATCATCGACTCGAGCGTGCGCTGGGTGACCGCGTCGTCGAGCGCCCGCCAGCCCCGCGGGGTCACCTCGAAGGAGGGCTCGTTCATCACGTGGGCGCGGATGTTGAAGTCGAAGGTCACGCGCGCGTAGTCGTCGATCCGGCTGAAGTAGGGCTCGCGGTGGTAGCGGACCAGGGTGAAGGGGCGGACCCGGAGGGTGCGGGCGAGGGCGACGAAGCGCTCGACGGCGGCCCGATCCTTGCCGCCGATCGCCTCGGGGATCGACGACGAGGGGTCGCAGATCAGCTCGGACCAGCGATCGCGGGGGACCTTGCCGCGGGTCTTCCAGATCACGTCGTTGACCCGGCGCTTGACCTCGAAGAAGAGGGGCCCGCCGTCGACCTCGGGGTAGCCGCGGATCCGCAGCTTGAAGCGATCGACGAGCTCGTGGTCGTTGGCCCAGAAGAGGCGGAGGTCGGAGGTGTCGAAGTAGAGGCTGTCGATCGTGTAGCGGCGGGCCGGCGAGCGGGCCCAGGGATCGAGCTCGCAGAAGGGCTGGATCGCCGCCCGGATCCCGTCGGCCGTGCGAGCGTCGATGAGGTACTTGTACTCGCGTCGTTCGATGACGGTGGGGGTGGTGTCAGCCATGGTCGATATCGGCCGCAGGAGGGGGGCGGCGAGCCAGAACCGGGACCGGCGATAATAAACGAACGATGTGACCGCGACGCGGATCAGTGGGGGCGTGGAAGTGACGCTAGCGCCTGCGCGCCTGCGCTCAAGCGGAGAGAATGGACCGGCAGGACGGCCCCCTGGCGGGGTCGCACGCGGCGTCGCCGGGGAGCGACGACGATCGATCGAGCGGCGCGCTGCTCCGCGCCTCGGCCGCCGGATGATCTCGACGCGCGCGCCGCTACCTCGCGCTCGAGCCCGCTCATGGCCCCTGGTTCGCTCCGCCGAAGGAGGCGACGCACTCGCTGGTCCAGGCGCCGCCGGGGCCGTCCGGGAGCCGGCAGTAGGCGAGCGCGGCCTCCTGATCGCCGTAGGTCACGGCGTCGACGATCTTGAGGTCGGCGTCGAAGAGGCGGAGCGAGTCGCCGCCGCCGCCGAGGCCGAAGGGGTGCTGACCGGGGCCGGAGCCCTTCTCGATCACCATGAAGGCGCCGGCGTCGAGGCTCGCGCCGTCGGCGAAGATCATCGCCTCGAGGTCGGTCGCCGGGTCGTAGGGGTGGGTGACGTCGTCGGTCAGGATCCACCCCGAGAGGTCGATCGCCGCGTCGCCGGCGTTGTAGAGCTCGATCAGGTCGGCGTCCGACGACGAGAGCTCGTTGACGACGATCGATAGCTCGGGCTCGCAGCCGCTCACGTCGAAGGTGCAGAGCCCGCTGCAGCCGAGCTCGCCGCCGGTGAAGCGGCCGATCGACTGGCAGGTCGCGCCGCCGACGTCGTCGCCCTCGCAGGCCTCGCCGTCGCCGAGCAGGCCGTCGCCGCAGGTGATCGGGAGCTCGCCGAGGTTGGCGTCGCCGGGGGTCTGGACGCAGGTCTGCCAGGTCGCGCCGCCGTCGGGGAGGCGGCAGTAGGAGGGATCGGCGAGGGCGCCGTCGAAGGTGACCTGATCGACGATCACGTCGCCGGCGTCGACCAGCGTCAGGGTCTCGGTCTTCGAGCTCGAGATCCCGAAGGGGAAGTCGCCGACGTCGACCGAGTCGTTGTACTCGACCAGGACCATGAAGGCGCCGGGGAGGAGCTTGGAGCTCGCCGGGAAGGTGTAGGTCTTCTCGTCGAGGAGGAGCGGGTCGTCGGAGAGGCGCCAGCCGGCGAGGTCGATCGCCGCGCCGCCGGCGTTGACGATCTCGATCACGTCGCCGAGCCCGGCGTAGGGGCCCTCGTCGGCGCCGCGGGCGAGGATCTCGTTGAGCCGGACGATCGGCCCCGAGGGGTCGACGTCGCAGGCGGTCGCGTCGAGGGCCGAGCACTCGAGGGCGCAGCTCAGGGCGCCGCCGACGTAGGGCGCGCCGAGGCCGGCGCAGCTCTGGTCGCCGAGGAGGGGGCCGTCGCAGCGCTCGCTCGCGTCGAGGACCCCATCGCCGCAGACCGCGGCCGCGTCGGTGTCGGTGCCGGTGCTCGCCTCGCCGCCGCTGGTGTCGGCGCCGGTGGACCCCTCGGTGGCGCCGCCCGTGCTCCCGCTCGCGCCGCTCCCGTCGTCGCCGCCGCTGCACGCGAGGGCGAGCGCGAGGGCGAGCGCGGCGGCGCGCGGGAGGGGCGAGGGCGCGCGCGGGCGGGCGCGCGCGGGGGAGGAGGACGCGGACGTGGCGTTCATCGATCGATCACTCGCCGCGCCCGGGGTAGGGGCGGGCCTGCTTGATGTAGAGGGTCGGCGGCTGGCCCGGGTCGGCCTCGTCGTCGAACTTGAACTCGATGTCCATCGCGTACCAGCCGGTGTTGCCGGCGGCGGGGCCGTAGGCCGGCGAGAAGCGGGTGTGGATCGCGTCGAGGGCCTGACCGAGCTCGTAGGTCTGCTTGGCGGTGAGCACCGTCTGGCCGGCGGGGATGATGTTCGAGTGGGCGATGAAGGAGATCGGCTGGCCGGGCTGGCTGAAGTAGTAGAGGAACTGATCGCTGGTGGTCCCGGGCGGCGGCGCGACGACCTCGACGTCGCCGCCGAACTGGACGTTGACGTAGAAGGCGGGGTCGAGGCCGGCGGCGTCGAAGGGGTTGGCGGTCACCGCGACCCCGTTGGCCTCCTCCTCCTCGAAGTTGGTGTGGACCAGGAGGGCCATGCCGATGCTCTTGTGATCGATGCTGTAGTAGCTCCGCTCCTCGAAGGTGCGGAAGAGCCAGGCGCTGGTGTAGGTCTCGCGGATCGCGTCGAGGACGTCGTCCCAGTCGTCGGGGTCGCCCGAGTGCGACTCGTAGCAGCCGGCGCAGGGGAAGCCGTCGAGGTCCTCGGAGTTGGTGCTCGTCCGGAAGCGCATCTTGTGGCCGGCGTACTCGGCGTCGAGCTTGGCCTTGAGGAGCGCCTGGAACTCGGCGTTGATCGGCGCGACGATCATCTGGGTCCGCAGCGCCCGCAGGGCGTCGTCGCGGACCGTCGCGTCGGTGGTGAAGGCGGGGTCGACCAGGAGCGCGTCGATCTGGTCGTAGAAGCCGTTCTCGACCATGAACTGGTCGTAGTAGTACATCGGCACCGCGAACGCCTTCTTGATCGGCACGCCGTCGGTGCGCGCGAGGATCGAGTAGTGGGCCGCCTTGCCGCCGAAGGCGAGGATCGCGGCCTTGATCGCGTCGCGGAGGCTCTCGCCGGCGCCCGGCTCGGCGGTCACGTCCTCGAGATCGCGGAGGTCGGTGACCGTCAGATCGAGCGGCGGCAGGACCACCGGCTCGGGCTTGTGGCTCTCCCAGAAGGCCTCGGCCTCGGCCTGCGAGACCGTCCGGATCCGCCACTCGGTCGCCTCGACCGTGAGCTCGACGAGCTCGCCGTCGAGGGCGAGGAGCTCGGGGTTCGAGAGCGCGTCCCGGAGCCCCATGTTCGGGGTGCCGCGGTTGAGCGAGAGGACGTTGACGTGGGAGAGCGGGGTCTGGAAGGTCTCGGTGATCAGCCCCGAGACCACCGAGATGTCGTTGGGCGCCTCGTCGAGGACGAGGATGTCCTGGTACGAGATCACCTCGTCCTCGAGGGCGGCGGCGCTCGTGAAGTGGAGGCGGCCCATCGCCGTCGCCAGCGAGAGCGGCTGGTAGTCGATCTCGGCGTAGAGATCGTCGGTGGTCATCACCGGGATGTCGTCGGGGAGCCGGGCGGCCTCGACCTCGACCGCCTCGGAGGTCGGGTGGAAGACCAGGTCGCCGCCGAAGAAGGCCTTGGGGACGATCCCGCGGTAGAGGGACTCGATCATCGCCGCCGAGGCGGTGTCGTAGGGGGCGATCTCGAGGGCCCAGACCGCCGGCCCCTCGTAGTAGGTGACGGCGCCGAGGTTGAAGCGGCGATCGGGCGTGAAGTACTCGGTGGTGTTGAACTCGGCGAGCTGCGGGACCAGCGGGAGGTCGCCGCCCGAGAGGTGGGCCGACGCGAAGTCGTGGTGGATCGGGTAGGTGACCGAGTCCTGGAAGTAGAGCGCGTCGGCGCCCGCGTGATCCTGGACGACCTTGGTCGAGCGCGCGCCCGGGAGGTTGGCCGAGATCGGCACCGACGCGAGCGCGTCGAAGTCGGCCTCGCAGCCGATCCGCTCGAGGTACTCGACGGCGTCGGCGTCGGCGTCCTCGGCGATCTCACAGACCAGCGGCGCCTCGCCGCCGTCGTCGCCCCCGTCCGCGCCGGCGCAGGCCCCCAGGAGCCCGGCGACCGCGAGGACGAGCGAGGCGAGGTGGCGGGACGGGGTGGGGGCGTGGCGGCGATCCATCGGCGCTCCTCGTCGGATCAGGGGGTGAGGGCGAAGCAGTAGATCCCGCCGTAGCCGCCGCCGGAGCCGACGGTGACCTCGCCGGGGATCGGCGGGCCCATCTCGATCAGGTTGATCCCGGGGGCGCAGCCGGCCTCGTCGAGCGACGACATCCAGTTGGCCATCGACCCGTCGCCCATCTGCGGCGGCATCATCCCGCCCATCCCGTAGCGCGGCCACGAGTGGCCGACCCGGGGGCGCCCCTCGCTCGCCAGGTCGCCCTTGTTCGAGGTCCAGTCGAGGCAGGTCGCGGTCGCCGCGTAGAGCTCGCCCTTCGCGTTGGTGCCGGTGAGGGTGTCGTGGTTGTCGACCTCCGGCATGTTCGGGTCCGGCTGGTGGTTCGGGACCCCCCACTCGTTGGGGAAGTCGTCGATGATCGTCGGATCCATCCCGGTCGGCCGCTCGGTCAGGAGGTCGGTCTTGTTCATCGCCACCAGGCGGCCGAGGCGGTCGTACCAGGGGCCCTCGCCGATCCGGTCCTTGGCGTGGACGACCTCGCCGTCCTCGCCCGAGGCGGCGCTGAGGAAGGCGCGCCACTCCTTCACGCTCGCGCCCGGCATGCTCATCTCGGCGATCTCGGCGCAGATCTTGTCGGCGCCGCGGAGGCCGGCGCCCATCCCCTCCTCGCCGTAGCGGAGGTCGCCGCCGAAGCCCTGCTCGCTCCCCGAGAGGAGCTGGATCGACTCGAGGCTGGTGACGAAGAAGGAGAAGGGCTCGAGCGGCTCGCCGGTCGTCGAGCCCCCCGAGGTCGCGGACTCCGACTCACCGCCCGACGATCCGCCGCCGCCGGTCGAGCCCGACGAGCCGGCGCTCTCGCTCGCGCCCGAGCTCGCGGACGAGGTGCTGCCGGTGCTGCCAGCGTCGGTGCCGGCGCTCTCGGAGGCCGAGGAGTCGCCGGCGTCGTCGCCCTTGCAGGCGAGGGTGAGGGCGGCGGCGAGGGAGAGGACCGGGACGAGGGCGTGCTTGCGGATCATCGGGGGCGTCCTTGCGGGCGGAGGGCGTGGGGCGGGGCGGGGCGCGAGCGAGCGGCGCTCACTTGCAGGAGAGGTCGGCCTGGCAGGTCTGGCCGTTCGGACAGTCAGCGTCGGAGGAGCAGGAGGTGAGGCCGGGGATCTCGACCGCGTACTCGAGCGCCGAGGTGACGACGAGGTCGACGCGGCCGGAGGGGATCGTCGTCGAGCCGACGGCGCTGCGGCTGACGACCACGGTCGGGAAGCCGGCGACCCCGAGGTCGAGGAGCTGGGTGACGAGGTCGGCGGCGAGCTCGACGCTGCCGCTGTCGTCGCTGTCACACTCGATCATCCCCTTGGTCCCGCCGTGGTGGCTGATGTCGAGCTTGACGTGGATCGTCGAGGCGCCCGGCGAGCCCGCGGGCTCCCAGGTGAGGGTCGCCGCCTGGCCGCTCTCGAGGGCGAGGGCGCCGGAGGTGAGGACCAGCGGGGCGATCCCGACCCCGTCGATCGAGAAGGCCGGGAAGTAGTCGCCGGCGGCCTCGAGCTTGATCGGGTCGCCCTCGGCGAAGGCCGGGTAGAGGAGCTTCTGGCCGATCGGCTGGTAGGTGTTGTTGAGGGGATCCATCTCGAGGACCCCGCCGCCCTCGAGCGCGAGGCCGGAGATCGTCACGGTGCCGGCGCTGTGGGCCGCCGGGTAGTCCTGGCAGGTGTCGTCCTCGACGCAGGCGGCCGAGCCCCCGCAGGGCGTGTTGCAGAAGGGGACCCGGGGGGTGACGAGGTGGCAGCTCCCGGCGCTGGCGGCCTCCTCCCAGATGATCTGCGAGGGGCTCGGGCCGTCGTAGATCTTGCCGAGGACCGCGGTCTGGCCCGGGGCGGTGTCGGAGGGCCCGACCAGCTCGACCTCGAAGGTGCCGACCAGGACCCCGGGATCGCCGTCGGTGTCGGCGCCCGTCCCTTCGCCGGTGGAGCTGGTCCCGCCGCTGGTCTCGGTCTCCGAGTCGCCGCTGCCCGCGGGGCCGCAGGCCGTCGCCAGGGCGAGGAGCGCGGCCAGGGCGGTGCGGGGGCGCGCGCGTCGGGGGAGGGGGCGGGTGCTCGGCATCTCGAGGGTGAGCAACATGACCACCCGCGAGATTACAGCGTTGTTACAGAAATGTGGCGGACGTCGCGGGGTGTGGACCCCTGCGGGGATCCACTCGCCAACGGAGATCCCCCTGCCTTCGGGCCTACTTGAAGTCCTGGAGCGCCCAGAGCTTGTTGTCGGCGGTGATGTAGAAGCCGCAGGCGACCTGCGAGTACTTCTCGCTGCTCATGTTGATGTAGTGGCCGTGCATGTTGAAGTCCATGCCCGGACCCTCGGCCCACATCTGCGCGAGGCACTGCTTGAGCGACGCTTGAATGTCGCCCGAGGGCCAGCCGGGGCACTCGTTCTGGGCGAACTCGCCGCAGGACGGGAAGGCGCCGTGGGGGGTGTTGGTCTTGCCGTCGCTCTCGGCCTCGCCGTCGGCGCAGTCCTCGGCGCTCATCCACCGGGTGTAGGGCGGGAGGTTCAGCGTCGCCCGGTACATGTTGATCTCGTCGACGCAGAACTGGGCGTAGGCGTCGTTCCAGCCGCCGTCCATCATCCCGGTGGTCGAGCCGCCAGAGGTCGTCGAGGTCGAGCCGCCGGAGGTCGTCGAGGTCGAGCCGCCGGAGGTCGAGGTCGAGTCGCCGGTGGTCGAGGTCGAGGTCGAGGTCGACGTCGCGTCACCTGTGGTGGTCGCGTCGCCGGTGGTCGAGTCGTCGGTCGTCCCCTCCGAGGCGCTCCCGCCGGTGCTCGCGTCGCTCGACGCCTCGCCCATCGAGAGCCCCGCGCTGGTCTCGCTCCCGCCGGAGGAGGATCCGGAGAGGCTCCCGGCGCTCGAGTTGACGGTCGCGGCGGTCAGCGACGCCTGCGAGGAGGCGGTCGGCTCACCGTCGGGGAGACCGATGTAGCAGCCGGTCGACGTCGCCGCGCCGAGGGCCAGTGCGAGGCCATACCCACATCGTCGCCAATCCATATTCGCAGGCTAGTGCGACGGGCCGCGGATGTCACCGTCTTCGTGGGCCGCTCTGCGCGGCGAACACGGGGGCGCGGGCCCCCGGAGCGCGGCGGGCAGGGGCGCCTCGGCCCCGTCCGCTCGCCGACCCGGGGGACCTCGTCGCGCCGAGTACGTCGTTCTCGATCGTCCGCCGGCCGCTGCCCGAGCGCGGGCGTCGGCGTCGACGCCCGCGCGCCCTGGAGAGGGTCGCAAGTGCGGACCCTCGTTGAAGGAATTTGCCGAGCCGATAGGCTCCTTGTCGAGGTCGCGGCCGGGCCGCGAGGGCCTCGCGGAGACGATGGGAGCAGGGATCAGAGCGGCGTGGGCGAGGGCCTCGCGGATCGACACGGAGGATCCGGACGTCGAGCGCCGCGGGCGGGCGCTCCTCAGCGTGCTCCTGACCTTCGTGGTCTCGCTGGCGCTCGTCGGGTCGTTCTCGGCCCTCGCCGCGCCGCCGGAGCGCCTGCGGCCGACCTTCGTCGTGATCGCCTGCATGTCCCTCGTCCTCGTCGCCAGCGGGGTCCTCGCCCGCCGCGGGCGCGTCGATCTCGGCGGGCTCCTGATCAGCGGCGTCCTCAGCCTGACGATCGTCGCCTACCTCCTCCACGTCCAGACCTACACGCCCTTCCTCTGGTTCACCTCCCTCAGCGTCGTCGTCGCCAGCATCACCGTGCGGCCGCGCCTGATCTGGGTGAGCGCGGCGATCAACTTCGCGGTCGTCGCGTCGGTCGCGCTCGTCCTCCCGGTCGAGCTCGGCGAGAAGCTGCGCTACACGACGATGGTCAGCGCGCTCCTCCTGCCGATGAGCGCCTTCACCTTCTTCAGCGCCACCCGCACGCAGGCGCTCTTCGCCGCCCAGCGGGCGGCGATGTCGGAGCTCGAGGCCGCGAAGGCGCTGATCGACGAGGCGCTCCAGGAGGCCAACGCCGAGCGCCACCGGGCGGAGGCGGCGAGCCGGGCCAAGAGCACCTTCCTCGCCAACATGAGCCACGAGCTGCGGACGCCGCTCAACGCGATGATCGGCTACGCCGAGCTGATCGAGGAGGAGGGCGCCGACGACGAGACCCGGCGGGATCTCCAGAAGATCCAGCACGCGGGCCGCCACCTCCTCGGGATCATCGACGACATCCTCGACGTCTCGCGGGTCGAGGCCGGCAAGCTGACGGTCGCGCCGGCGGAGGTCGATCTCGAGGCGATGGTCCGCGAGCTCCAGGAGACCCTGGCGCCGGCGGCCGCCCGGGCCGGCGACGCCCTGGTGATCGAGCGGGCGCCGGCGTGCGCGCGGGTCTTCACCGACCCGCTCCGGCTCAAGCAGATCCTCCTCAACCTCCTGGGCAACGCGGTCAAGTTCACCGAGGAGGGGACGATCACCCTGCGGGTCACCTGCGCCGACGAGGTGACCCGCTTCGAGGTGAGCGACACCGGGATCGGGATGGACGCCGAGACCCTCGATCGGGTCTTCGTCGAGTTCACCCAGGCCGACGAGTCGAGCACCCGGCGCTACGGCGGCGCCGGCCTCGGGCTCGCGCTCTCGCTCCGCCTCGCCCGCCTCCTCGGCGCCCGCCTCAGCGCCGCGTCGACGCCGGGGGAGGGCTCGACCTTCACCCTCGAGCTCCCGGCGAGGCCGCCGGCGGCCTGAGGCCGGACGCGCGAGGGCGCGGAGCTGAGCCCCGCGCCCTCGATGGTTCGTGCTGACGTGCCGATCAGGGCGCGCCCTGCTGCAGCCAGTCGAAGTAGCCCTGGATGAAGGGCACGACGAAGTCGCCCTGCATGATCCCGTTGGCGTAGGGGCCGAGGTCGAGGAGCATGTAGGTCAGGGTGCCGCCGTTGTTGTACTTGCGGACGATGGCGACGTGGTTGTTCGGCGCCTGGTGGCAGGTCCGACCGAGGAGCGTCGTGTTCGCCGGCTGGCCGGCGTCGTTGAAGTGCATCATGTGGTACGAGGCCGACTGCTGCGAGAACTCGTAGGTGTCCGGGAGGAGCGCGGTGATCGCGTGCATGCCGTCCTTGTTCCAGTCCATCATGCAGTCGTTGGACTGGTGCCAGCTGTTGCCGGCGGCGATCGAGAAGTAGCCCGTCCAGTAGGTCCGGTACTCGGCGAGGCTGGAGCCGCCGAAGACCAGGACGTGCTTGCCGGCGTTGAGGTGGGCGTTGTAGTCGGGGCCGTTGGCGTTTCCGCCGTCGTTCGACATGATCAGGATGTCGGCCGAGTCGGGCGGCAGCCACTGGGTGTTGTTGACCGTGTAGGGCTCGCCGATCGTGTCGAGCGCGGTCGTGATGTTGGCGAAGCTCGAGCCGCCGAGGACGATCGTCCCGAGCGGGATGAGGTTCTTCATGCAGGCGTTCGAGCACTCGTCGTCGTCGACGTCGTTGCCGTCGTCGCACTCCTCGACGCCCTCCTGGACGAAGCCGTCGCCGCAGGTCGCGGCGGCGCAGGTGGTCAGGCACTCGTCGGTCTCGAGGTCGTTGCCGTCGTCACACTCCTCGACGCCGGCCTGGACGAAGCCGTCGCCGCAGGCCGCCGGCTTGCACTCGCTGGTGCACTCGTCGGTCGCGTCCATGTTGCCGTCGTCGCACTCCTCGACGCCCTCCTGGATGAAGGAGTCGCCGCAGGAGGCGGCGGCGCAGGTGCTCAGGCACTCGTCGGTCTCGACGTCGTTGGCGTCGTCGCAGGCCTCGCCCTGCTGGACCACGCCGTCGCCGCAGGCCGCCGGCACGCAGGCGTTCGAGCAGGCGTCGTCGTCGACCTGGTTGCCGTCGTCGCAGCCCTCGCGGGGGCCCTGGTAGCCGTCGCCGCAGAACTGGTTGGTGCAGTCGGCCTTGCAGGTGCCGGTGTTCGAGTTCGCCGCGCCCTCGTCGCACTCCTCGCCGGCGTCGACGTTGCCGTCGCCGCAGACGCCCATCGGCGCCTCGACGCAGACGCCGGCCTCGCAGACCAGGTCCCCGTCGCAGGCGCCCGCGTCGCAGGCGCAGTTGAGGGTGCCGACGTCGCAGATCGGGCCGGTGGTCTCGGTGCCGCCGGTGGAGGAGGTCGAGCTCGTCGACGAGGTCGAGGTGGTGCCGTTGGAGGTCGTGCCAGTCGACGTGTCGCCGGTCGTGCCGTCGCTGTCGGTCGCCGAGGTCGCCGTGTCATCGCCGGAGCAGCCGGCGACCACGAGGAGCAGCGCGAGCGGAATTCGCAGGTGGATGAGGTTCATCCGGCGACGGTGGAGCGGCGCGAAGCGGTCGACAAGCGAAATTCGCGGGGCGTGGAGGCGCGCTCGATGATTCTGTCTCTAGGGTCAGGGTCGTCGTCGCCCCGAATTTCGGGAGGGCGCGCGCGGGGATGCGCGAGCCGTGAGGAAAGGCGCGAGAACGCGGCGCGACGGCGAGCGCGACGCAATTGGACGGAGCCTCTCGGGTCTTTGGTCGCGCGCCTGCGCGTGGCGATCACATGGGGTGACATGACCCGTCGCCGGCGCGCTCCTCCGCAGCGCGGCGAGCCCCGGCGTCGACGATCGGGCGTCGCGGCGCCGCGTCGTCGACCAGGTCGACGGGGCCTCGGGATCTCCTCCGCCTCCGTCGCCGCGAGGGGCTCGCCCTGGTGACACCTCCCGCGGATCGGCGCCCCGACGGGATCGTCGACGCGGAGCGACGCGCCTGGAGGCCGCCCGCGAGGACCGCGTCGGGCGTCGCAGCGGCGGAGGTCCGCCGCGGTGGAGAGCCCGGGCGCCGCGGCGCCGTCGCGCTGACCGTGCGCTGGACATCCGGGGAGCGGCGGGCGCACCCTCGATCGCCCGATGCGACGACCGCAGTGGATCCCGAGGCGCGCCGACGGGCCGGGCATCGCCCTGGCGGCGGCCCTCGGGGTCGCGTCCCTGGCGATCGTCCGCTCGCTGCCGAAGTCGCCCTTCATCTCGGTCATCCTGGTCGCGCTCGCGCTCGGGGTGCTGATCCTCAACACGCCGCTGCGTCGCCTCGTCGGCCTCGCCCTCCCGGGGACCGAGCGCGAGCCCGATCGCTACGCGGCCGGCCTCCGCTTCACCGGCAAGTGGGTGCTCCGCCTGGCGATCATCTTGATGGGCCTCAAGGTCCAGACCTCGTTCTTCGGCGGCCGCGAGCTCCTGGTGATCGCGACGGTCGCGGCCGCGGCGATCCCCAGCGCCTTCTTCGTCGCCCACGGGCTCTCGTCGCGCTTCGGCGTGCGGCGGCCCCTCGCCGATCTGATCGCCGCCGGGACGATGATCTGCGGGGCGTCAGCGGTCAACGCGGTCGCGCCGATCGCCCGCGCTCGCCGCGAGGAGCAGGGGATCGCGATCGGCGTGGTCTTCCTCTTCAGCGTCGTCGCCCTCCTCGCGTTCCGGCCGATCGCGGCGCTCGCCGGCCTCGATCCCCGCCTCGCCGGGATCTGGGCCGGGCTCTCGGTCAACGACCTCTCGAGCGCGGTCGCGGTCGGCGCCCAGATGGGCGAGGGCGGCGACGTCATGGCGACCGCGGCCAAGTCGGCGCGGATCCTGACGCTCGCCCCGCTCCTGATCGTCCTCGCGCTGATCCGCCGGGAGGGCGCGCCCCTCAGCGTCCGCCGCTCGATCGTCGACTCGCTGCCGCTCTTCATCCTCGGCTACCTCGCGCTCGCGCTGGTCCGGGTCGCCGGCGACGCCTGGGTCGGCGAGGCGCCGCTCTGGCGCGCGCTCCTCGGGGCCGATCGGACGGCGGTCGATCTCCTGCTGGCGACCGTCGCCGCCGGGATCGGCCTCCACCTCGGGCTCCGCGCGCTCCTCGCCTCGGGCGTCCAGGCCCTGGTGGTCGGCGCCGGGACCTCGGTGTGGATCGCCGGGCTCTCGCTCGGGATGATCGTCGCCGCCGATCGCGGCGGCGCGAGCCTGGCGGCGATGATCGGCGCGGCCGCGCTCGGCCTCGGCTACCTCGGCTACCGCCGCGGCGGCGCGAAGGCGGCGCAGGTGAAGCTGCTCCGCCGCCGCTTCGAAGGCGGCGCGCCGCTCTCGCTCGGGGAGGCGACGCTCCTCCTCGACGCGGCCGACGCGGAGGGGGGAGAGGGGCTCGACGAGGGGCTCCTGCGGCGGATCCTGGGGCAGCTCCACCCGTCGATCGGCGAGCTGATCCCGGTCCGCGAGAGCCCGCTCGCCAAGGGGGTGGGCTGCCGCTGGATCACCTACTGGCAGGGGCGCTCGGGCTGGGCGCTGGTCGCCGTCGCCCGCTCGCCGGGATCGGCGACGCCGATCCACGCCCACCCGCACCGCCTCCTCGGCAAGGCGATCGAGGGGGTGCTCGAGGAGACCCGGCTCCGCGAGCGCGAGGGCGGCGAGCTCGAGGTCGTGTCGCGGGCGGTGCTCGGCCACAACGCGCTCGTCGAGACCGACGGGCGGGCGACGATCCACATCGTCCGGGCGATCGGCCCGGGGCCGGCGATCGATCTCCAGCTCCGCGGGCCCGAGGACGGGCGGCCGGGGCGGCGCTTTGACACCGCGGGGCCGCTCGACGTCGACGCGCTCGCGGTCGGCGATCGGCTCGCGGTGCGCGAGGCGATCGACGATCGACCGGGGCACGGCGGCGAGGGGGCGGCCGCCGGCCGCGTCGCGGACGGCGGCGCCTGACGACGCGTGCGCGAGCTTCGGACGGCGCGCCGGCGCTCGGCCGCTTTCCGGTGGTCGTCGCGCGGGTGATCGTCGATGATCCTCGGGTGCGAAGAGCCGCGGCGATCCTCCCTCTGGCGCTGGCGCTCGCCTGCGGCGGTGTCCGCCCGGAGGGCGCCGCCGAGGGCCGTCTGAGCCCGCCGACGGCGGGCGGGATCGCGTCGCCCCACGACCCGTCGCCGCCGCCCGGCGCCGCGACAGGACCGGTCGTCGGCGGGCGCGTCGATCTGCGGGCGGCGACGATGATCGGCGAGGCCGCGGGCAAGCGCTGGGTGGTCGCGCTCCCGGCGGGCGACGAGCGGAGGGGGGCGCTCCTCCTCCACCTCGATCGCGGCGGTCGCCTCGCCGAGACCGCGCTCCCCTGGTGGAGCGAGGACGTGGCGATCGAGCGGGGCGAGCCGCCGCGCCTGCGGGTGATCGACACCGAGGCGCGGCGCTGGTTCGCGGTCGACCTCGCCGATCCCGACGCGCCGACGATCGGCGAGGTCCGGCCGATCCCGGGGTTGGTGGCCGGCGCGTATCCGAAGGGCGTCGCCAGCGACGGCGTCCGCGCGCTGGTCTCGCTCTACCGGGAGGCGCCGCGGGGCGCCTCCCAGCGCTACCTCGGCGAGACCTTCCTCCTCGACGTCGCCAGCGGCCGCCGGGTCGGCGCGCCGGGGCCGGCGACGGTGTGGGCGGCGACCTGCGCGGGCGGCCGCTGCTACGGGCTCGCCGAGGCCAACCGCGATCCCCAGCCGAGCGTGATCGTGACGATGGACGACGCGGGCTACCGCGAGCTCGGCGAGCTCGGTCCCTGGCGCTGCCCCGGCGCCGAGACGTGGGAGGTCGGCGACACCTGGTTCCTCGCCTGGGCCGACCGCGGGCGGGTCGGCCTCGTCGCGGTCGACCTCCCGAGCGGCGCGATCCGCCGCGGCGCGATCGAGCTCGACGGCGACGCCTGTCCCTTTGTTCAGGCAGTTGAGGTCGCCGGCGGGCGGGCGCTGGTGATCGACGTCGTCGGCGAGCCCCGGCTCGTCGAGGTCGACGGAGCGCTCCGTGGAGGTCCGCCGCAGCCGCTGCCGGCGATGAGCTTCGAGCGCCAGGCCTACGCGCGCGTCGACGCGTGGCTCCTGGCGATCGACTACCGCGCGGCCTCGGGGATGATCCACGACCCGCCGGGTCCCGACGGGAGCTACGAGTACCGCGAGGTCTGGGACTTCAGCGGACGGGGAGGGCTCCTCGAGGCGAGCGGCGGCCGCTGGCGTTGGCGCCGCGAGGCCGCGCTCCCGCACTCCGGGGAGTCGGGCGACTTCGGCGACGGCTACCGGCCGCTCCTCATGACCGCGCCCGGACGCGGCGGCGTCCTCCTGGTCGGCGACGGCCTCCCGAGCGAGTTCGTCGCGCTCATCGGGCCCGGCGTCGACGCGCCGCCGGGCTGAGCACGCCGCGAGGGCGTCGCCGCGCCCCCGATCCGCGCGCCCCCGATCCGCGCGCGTCGACGCCCTCGTCGCGGCGGGCCGCGAATCAACGCCGGCGATCCGTTTGACACCCGACGGAGCCGCGGGTCATCGTGATCACCTCGATCGAGCGAGGAGGATGTGATGGTGGAATGCGTCGAGCTCATGCGCCGCTCGTGCGTCGTGGCGATCGGCTTGGTCGTCGCGTGCGGGCCGGCGAACCCCGGAGGCGGCCAAACGAGCGCGGCCTCCCCCGAAGCGCCGAGCGGCGTCGTCGCCACGCCGGCCTCTCCCGCGCCGGCCCCCGCGCTCGACACCCACGGCCGCCGCAACGCCGGACGCAAGGCCCCGCCGGAGTGCCGCAACCACGGCGAGACCCCGTCCTCGCCGCCGACGCCGCTCTTCGACGCCGACGACACGCGCGCGCAGGGCACCGACGTCTCCGACGCGCAGGGGTCGGTCCCGTGGCGGACCCTCCACGAGGGCGGCGTCGAGTTCGTGTACATCCGGGCGAGCGAGGGCCACGCCATCCAGGACCACCACTTCGAGGCCAACTGGGCGATGGCCCGCGCGTGCGGCCTCCCGCGCGGCGCCTACCACGTCTACGAGCCGACCCAGGAGGTCGGCGCCCAGGTCGAGAACTTCCTCGGGCGGATCGGCGAGGACCACGGCGAGCTCCCGGCGGTCCTCGACATCGAGATCACCCCCGAGATGGTCGCGCAGCGGAACGAGCGTCACAAGACCAGCGACGTCTTCCCCTCGCGCGCCGACTACATCACCGGCGTCCTCGCGTGGCTCTCCAAGGTCGAGGCCGCCACCGGCAAGCGCCCGGTCATCTACATCCAACCCTGGTACTGGCACAGCTTCCTCGGCAAGAGCGCCGAGCTGGTCGAGCATCCGCTCTGGGCCGCCGGCGTCGCCCCGCGCGGGCGCGACGGCTGGAAGTGGAGCTTCTGGCAGCACGGCCAGCCAGCCCACTGGGACTCGCGGGTCTGGGACCGCGACCTCTTCCACGGCACCAAGGACGAGCTCGAGGCCCTCGTCGCGTCGGTCGCCGGCCCCGCTGGCGAGTAGGCGCAGCGCGAGACGGGAGCGAACGGGTGAGGGCGGGCCCGAGGCCCGCCCTCACCGTCGGGTGTCGACGTCAGGGGTTGTTGGCCTCGCCGCCGCCGCCACCGCCACCGCCGCCGCCGCCGTGGCTCGGCTCAACCGGCGTCGAGTCGTCGCCCGCGGAGGTGACGTACTTGCCCGGGAAGTACTTGGCGACCCACATCTGCGCCAGCTCGGACGCGGTGATCGGCTTCATGTAGTAGGTGATCGGCACGCCCGCCTGGCCGGCCAGCGCCTTGTTCACGTAGTCCTCGAACGACGTCATCATCGAGTTGATGTCGAGCATCTTGTTGGCGCCGTCCTGGATCTCGCCGACCGACGAGAGGACGCTCTTGATCTCCGCGCCGCGGATCGCCATCATCTGCGACCCGTTCCGCGACGCGGCGGCGCTCTCCTGCACCGACTTCTGGGCCGACGCCGTCGCGTTGGCGAGGTTCGCCAGCTTCCCCATCATCGCCGCCGGGTCGAAGTCCGCGAACTCCTTGACCGCGAGCTTGACCTCGTTCGACTTGATCGACGGGATCGCGCCGACCGTCACCATCGTCACGTGCGACGAGATCTGCTGCATGCTCAGCATCCGCTTGGCGTCGGTGGCGAACTGCGACTCGATCCCGAACGACCCGGTCTCGTTGGCGAAGAAGCAGCCGACCTCGAAGTTCTCCTGGAGGCTCGCCGCCACCGACACCATCGTCTGGCTCGTGGTCGTCGACTCGTTGCGGAGGACGTGGACCATGCCGATGAAGCTCGACCCGTAGGCGGCCCCCGAGAGGATCATGATCTGCTTCTCCTTGTCGGTCCCCTGGAGGGCCAGGATCTTCGACATGGAGGCGAGGCTGGTCGGCGAGAACTTGTCCTCGGGGCCGGAGAGGGCGTTCCACACCCGGATCGCCTTGTCGACGTCGAGGTAGAAGGGGGCCAGCATCGCCGCGTCCTTGTGGGTGCAGCTCGCCGTGATGATCAGCGTGCCGGCGATGTCGTGATCCTGGCGCTGCTGGTTGATCTGGGTCTGCACCGCCGCGGTCGCCTCGCTGCTGTAGGTGTCGCCGAGGAACTCGGTCGACTGCGAGACGAAGGCGCTGATCGCCGCGACGGTGTTCGCCGCCGTCTGCTCGTTCTTGTCGAACGAGAAGTACTGGGCGTTCATCTTCAGCGAGTCGGCCGCGAGCGGCAGCTTCTTGATCTGCGTGCGGTTGAAGTCGACCGGGCTCTCGATGTTGTACGAGATCCCGGTGAGGGCCCGCCGCGCCTTGGTGACCGCGTCGATCGAGGCCACGCGGGCCTTCGCCAGGGCGATCGCCCGCTCCTTCACCTTCTCGGCGTTGGCCTTCCGCTGGTCGAGGATCTCCTGGTCGATCGCGATCCCGAGGCCCATCAGCTCGCTCATCGTCATGTCGAGGCTGCGGAGCGCGAGGACCGCGTCGTTCAGGTCGTCCTGGGCCCCCGACGCCGGCGCCTGCGCGTTCGCCAGGTTCACCAGCGCCTGGAGCTTCTCATAGGTCACCACGTTCCCGAGGACCAGCGAGGGGTCGTAGGGGATCGACGCCGGGAGCCCGCCGCTTGACGCCCCGCCGGGACCACCACCACCACCGCCCGCGGGCGCGCCGAGAACCTTCGCAATCGTCGAACCGAATCCCATCTTCACCTCCGGGCGCGATCACAGGGGGAGCCCTGCGTCGCGTCAAGGGCTCTTGTCGCGCGGACGAGGTCGGCCATCACGACGCACGCGCGAGGGCGCGAGTGCGCGTCATCCGGTCAAAACGATGTAGACGCGGTCGTCCGAGGCCCGCCGAGGCGGATCATACATGTCCCAAGGGGCATTTTCGATGAGGCGCCCACGGGGGCACGCGAACGCCCGGCGCGGACCCACGCCGTGAGCCCATACACGGGGCGCAGGACCAAGCAGCAGCGGCGTGTGGGCGTCCACGATTCGGCCCGGAGGCCGCTCCTGCGCGCTCGCCAGCGCCAGCGAAGCGGCTAGCCCCGCTCCTTGAGGCTCCGCAGCGGCTCGCCGTCGATCACCTTGGTAGCGAGGCGCCGCCAGTCGCCGAACTCGCTGCCGAAGACCCAGTCGAGGCCGGTCGAGCCGAAGCCGTAGTTGCCGGTCCAGCGGGCGTGGTGGAGCGCGTGGTAGACGAAGGGCGGGGTGAAGATCGACGCCAGGCGGGTGCGGCTCAGCGGGTTCACCATCTCGAAATTCGAGTGACCGAAGATGTTGCCGAAGACGTTGTAGACGACGTGGGCGACGAAGCCCCCGGCCGAGATCGGCAGCACCAGGGAGGCGAGCGCCGGGATCGCCAGGTAGCCGATCGCCCAGGCGATCGCCTCGACCGGCCCCATCGACTGGCCGGTGAGCGGCGTCGTCACCCGCGAGCGGTGGTGCCAGCGGTGGAAGCGGACCCAGCGGCGGCGGTGGAGGAGGAGGTGGAGCGGGTAGTAGTAGACGAGGAAGCCGACGTAGCAGATCGCGAAGGTGAGGAGCGGCGACGCGTCGTCGTCGAAGCGGATCGCGCCGGCGTAGAGGACCGCGGTGAAGGCGGCGATCTGGATCGGCAGGAAGATCAGGTTGCCGAGGAGCTCGAAGCGGTACTGCCCGCGGTCGAGGGGCACCGCCCAGATCCGGCGCGCGCGGAGGAGCCGCTCGCAGGCGAAGCCGAGGCCGCTCGAGAGGAGCGTCATGCCGAGGAAGGCGGCGGTGACGACGGCGAAGAGCGCGGGCAGCGAGAGGGAGGCGAGCCAGGGACCCATCGGCCTCGAGACTATCAGCCTGAGGGACGGGGGGCGCGTCCCCCCGGCGGCGCCCCGAGCCGCTGCGCAATCGCTGCTGCCCCGGACCGGCCCGCTCTGGCGCTCCACCCGGCTACCATGGCCGGGCGATGACCCTCGGCCTCGAGGCGCTCCGCGCCGCGCTGACCCGCACCCACGGCGAGCTCCAGGCGCCGGCGGGCGCCCGCCTCGCGGTCGTCGACGTCGCCCTCTGGAACCATGGGACAGGTTCGATTCGCCTCGGCGGGCGCCTCGGCGATCGCCTCACGCTGGTCGGGCCCGGCGGCGAGGCGCTGGCGGTCTGCGGGCCCGGCGGCCCGGATGGGTCGCGGCTCCGCCACGGCGTCGGCGCGGGCGAGCTGATCCCGCGGGTCCCGCGGGCGCTCCGGAGCCCGCTCGGCGTCGCCCTCGGGGACGCGGTCGATCTCGAGATCGCCGGCGGCGAGGGGGTCGGCGGCGAGCTGGTCTTCACGATCGCGGCGAGGGGCGGCGGGGTCGTCCTCCTCGCCCTCGCGGTCGACGGGGGGCCGGCGCGCACGGCCTCGCTCGCGCTCGTCGAGGCCCCGGCGACGCCCGCCCCCGGGGCCGATCCCGAGGCGGCGGCCTTCACCCTCGAGGTCCTGCCGCGGAGCTTCGCGCCGGTCGATCCTGCCGACGCGAGCGATCCCCAGCTCTGGGAGCTCGAGGTCGCGATCACCAGCGGCTTCGCGCTCCGTCGCTACCGGATCCCCGACGTCGCCGGCGTCCTCTTCCTCCTGGTCGGCGACCGCGAGGGCTCCCAGGTCGTGACGCCGCACCCGGCGAGCGCCGACGCGGGCCCTTGCACGCGGACGAGGCCGCGGGCCCTCCTCGATCCCCTCGCCGCGTCGACGATCCGCGTCGCGCCCGGCGACCCCGAGCCCGGCGAGGGGCCCCTCTGGGGCGAGGTCGAGCTCGCGCCCGGCGAGCGGGTGCAGGGGCGGCTCCGCTTCCTCCTGCCGCGGGCGCCGCTCGCCCGCGCCGAGCTCGTCCTCCCCGACGATCGCTGGGGCTTCGGCGCGGCGGCGATCAAGGGCGCCTTCGCGCGGATCGCCGAGGGCCAGCTCCTCCAGGGGCCGCGGGCCGGCGCGCCCGAGCTCCGCTTCGACGTCCTGCGGTCGACGATCGAGGCGCTCCCGAGCGAGCGAGCCCGGGTGATCGTGACGCTGCGGGCGCGCCACTTCGATCCCACGGCGCTCGCCTGGTGGGAGGTCGCCGGCAGCGTCGAGCTCCGCCACCGCCAGGTCCACTACGCGCTGCCGATCGACGACGGCGCCTTCTTCACCGCCCGCGGGCGGGTCTGCGTGCTCCCCCGGGTGATCCAGGAGGAGCGCCTCTGCTTCGAGATCCCGGCGACCGACGCGGAGGACCTCGAATTGACGATCAGCCTGCCGCAGGGGCGGCAGGCGCTGCGGCTCAAGGGGCATGCGCTGGGGCCCGATCTCCCGGCCGGCGATCCCTACCCGGCGGCGAGCAACGCGATGGTCACGCTCCGGGTCCACGCCTGCCGGTCGCTGGCGGAAGGAGACGGAGACGCGGGGGCGGGCTTGATCGTCGACGCGTCGCTGACGGTGCGGGTCGATCAGCGCGGCAACTACCCGCTCTCGGCCGGCGACTTCACCCTCCGCGCAGGTGATCTGTCCATAAAGCCAGATTGTGAGAGGGGCGCGGCGATCCTCGATCACCCGCTCGGCGAGGGCGAGTACGTCTCGGTCGAGGGGGCCGGAGAGTGCCGGCGCTTTGAGCTCTTCTTCGCCGTCGACGCCGACCTCGTCGAGCTCGCCTTCGACGGGCCCGGCGGGCCGATCCGGATCCCGCTCCTCGCCCTCGATCGCCTCCACCACGGCCCCGAGACCGACAACGACGCGCCCGAGCGCGCCCGCCCGCTGCCGATCGGCGCCGAGGTGCGGATCGATCGCCTGGCCCCGCTCCGGCGGCCGCGCTCCTTCTTCTACCGGCTGGAGGGTCCGGCCGGCGTGCTGATCTTTGTCCAGGCGTGGGCCGAGGATCGCCGGCGCCTGACCACCGGCCAGCCGCGCACGGGCCCCGGCGAGCACCGCCTCTTCCTCCACCTCGGGGGCCGCCGCGTCGCGCTTGAGCGCGGGCTCGTCCGCCTCGAGACCGCCGCCGGCCCGGCCGAGCGCGAGGGGACGCTGGCGCCGGCGCTCGCCCTCGATCACCTCGGCGACGACGCGCTCCTCGAGGTCCACGTCCACCGCCTGCCGGCGGAGGCCTGCGTGCTCGTGCGGACCGGCGTCCGCGGGGCGCTGGCGGCGGGCTTCGTGCCCTGGCAGCCCGGCGCCACCTGGCGCCACGCGTCGCCGCTGGTGCCGGCGCCGCTCGCCGCCGACGATCGGGCGATCGACGGCGGCGGCCCGCCGCTGCGCCGCTGGGTCGCTGAGCTGGCGCCGCTCGCCGGCGCGCCCGTCTTCGTCCGTTTTCGGATCGACGCCGCCGATCACCGCCACGCGCTCGAGGCCCGCCTGGAGCTCGACGTCGACGTCGATCCCCGCGATCCGCCGCTCGTCGTCGTCGCCCTCTACCGGGCGAGCGAGCTCCGGCGGCCGGTGGATCGCCGACGGCCGCTGATCGAGCGGGCCGCCAACCACACCAAGATCGCTGACCTCCGCCTCGCGGCCGGCGACTACGTCCTGGCGATCGAGGGGGCCGCGAGCTGGCGGCCGGGGCTGCGGCGGAGCCTGAAGGTGATCGTCGAGGAGCTCGGGCCCTGGCCGGCCGACCTCGTCGACGCGTCGCTCTGCCGCCGCGCGGGCGCGCGCCCGCTCGCCGAGGGCGAGCGCGTCCGCGGCCTCCTGGCGCCGCGCTTCGGGCCCTGCCCGTCGGCGGGCGCGCCCTTCTTTCGGCCGCGGCGGGTCGTGGTCGGCGAGCGCGAGCTGGTCGCCGATCCGCGGGGCGGCGACTCGAGCCAGAGCCTCGGCTGGTCCAACCCCTTCTGGGAGACGCCGCAGCGCGGCGAGCCGTCGATCGCCGTCTCCCACTGGTACCGCCTGCGGATCCCCGTCGGGCATCCGGGGGCGATCGAGGTCGAGGTCGACACCGGCGCGCTCTCGGGCGCCTTTGATCGCGGGGCGTTTGGGGTCCTCGGGGTGCCGGCGGACGACGCCGCCGGCCCCTTCGAGGCGATCCTCCACCCCCTCGGCGACGACGGCGAGGCAGCCGGACCGGCGATCCGCGCGAGCCAGCCGATGGTCAGCTACCACAGCGACGTCGACACCCGCTACTTCTCCTACGGGGTGTGCGGGCCCTTCACGCTGCGGGCCGACGGGCTCGCGCCGGGCGAGCACCTCCTCGAGGTGCTCTGCGCCGATCACCACCGCCTGGCGATCCACAGCCCCTACTCGCTGCGCTGGCGGAGCGCCCCCCTCGAGGCGCCGCCGCGGCCCCCGTGGACCCCGCCGCCGGGCTCGCTGCGGGTCGCGCAGGCGCTCCATCGCCTCGACGACGAGGGCGAAGCGAGCGGCGACGCGCGGGTGGTCCTGCCGGGCGAGCGCTACGCCGGGGTGATCACGATCGACACGCGGGCCGAGGCCGCGCCGCGCCGCGAGGTGCTCCTGGTCCTCGACGCCTCGGCCTCGACCGCCGCTCACATGGCGCTGATCCGCGACGCGCTCACGGCGATCTGCGGCCGCCTGGGCCCCGGCGATCGCCTCAAGGTGATCGGCTACGGGAGCGAGGTGAAGGTGATGCTCCCCTGGCGGGCGCCCGACGCCGACGCGATCGCCCACGAGCTGAGCGGCGGACCCGGGGGATGGACGGCGCTCTCGGCCGGCCTCGAGGCGATCGCCGGCGCCTTCGCGGGCGGGAGCGCGGGCGATCGCGTGGTCTTCCTGATCACCGACGGCCTCGCGCCGACCCACGGGGTCGTCGACCCGGCCCAGCTCATCGCCCTCGCGCGCGCGGCGACGCTCGCCGCCGACGCTCGCCTGCGGATGATCGTCGCCAACGCCGGCGAGGCCGCGTCGATCGAGGCCTACCGGGCGATCGCCGAGGCCTGCCGCCGGGTGCCCGACGAGGCGGTCTTCACCCGGGTCCGCGAACTCGCCGACGCGGGCCCCTGGCTCCTCGAGGCGCTGGTCGCCGAGCCCCTGCTGGTTCACCGTGCGCGCCGCCTGACGATCCAGGTGCCCGAGGGGGCCACGCCGCTCCTCGGCGACACCGGCGACGAGGTCGCCTGGCGCTGGTCGTCGACCGCCCGCGAGCTCACCTGCGAGCTCCCCGATCGCGTCGTCGCCGAGCCGCGGGCGATCCACGAGGAGCTCCGCTACATCGCCCGCTGCGAGGGCCCGGCGCCGCTGGTCCCGAGCAGCGCGGCCGCCGGATGCCTCGCCTACGTCGACGCCGAGGGGATGACGCAGGGTCGCGAGTTCGGCCGCACCCTCGCGCCGCTCGCCGAGGCGAGCCTCGATGGGCGCCTCCGTCTCCGCTGGCCGGGGCCGCTCGGCGACGCGCTCCGCGTCCGCAGCGTCCTGCTGATCCTCGACGCCTCCGGGAGCATGGCGGATCCCTCGTCGGATCCCGAGGAGGCGGCGCCCCGGCTGGCGATCGCCGCCCGGGTCTGCGAGGCGCTCCTGGACGATCGGGCGATCCTCTGGGACGGGATTCGCCTCGGCCTCCTCGCCTTCTCGCGGGACGCGATCGAGGTCCTCCTCGCGCCGACGATCTACGACCGCGAGGACCCCGGCTTCGCGGCGCTCGAGGGGCCGCTGCGGGCGGCGATCCGCGGCCTCGAGGCGGCCGGCGGGACGCCGATCCGGGCGGCGCTCGCCCGCGCCCGCGAGCTCCTCGCCGAGGCCGCCGCGCCGGCGAGCGCGGTCGTCCTGGTGACGGACGGCGATCCGGGCGAGGAGCGCGAGCGGGCGGCGGCCGAGGCCGCGGCCCTGCGGGCGAATGGCCACGTCGTCCACGTGATCACGGTCGACGCCCCCGCCGGCGAGTCGCAGAACCAGGCCCTCGCCGACGCCGGCGGCGGCCTCCTGATCGCCGCGAGCTCGGGCTTCGAGGCGCTCCACGACGCGATCGCCGGCGCGGTCGCGCCCGCCCTGCGGATCTGGTCCGGCGATCAATTGATCCGGGCGCTCCCGCTCCGCGCCGACCTCGACGTCGTCCTGTCCCTCCGGCCAGGTCGATACCGCGTCGAGGTGGAGGCGGCGGCGATCGACGCCGCGGTCGAGGTCGAGCCCGGGATCGAGCGCGCGCTGGTCCTCGGGCTCGGCGCGCCCGCGGAGGGGGGCGGGGGATGACGATGATCCTCGAGATCTTCAACCAGGGCCTCGATCGCCCGGCTTCCTCGATCCCCTTCGGCTCCAAGCTGGCGATCCGCGCGTCCGGGCTCGACGACGCCGAGCGCCTCCGGGTCGAGGTCCTCGGCGGCGCCGAGGGGCGGGTCCTCCTCGCCCGCGACCTCCCGCTGGACGAGCTCGCCGAGGACGGGGCCTGCTGGGCGATCTTCAGCGTCGATCACCGCCTCGCCGAGGCCGCCCCCGGGGCGCTGCGGGTGCGGGCCGAGGCCCGGCGCGGCGACGCCGTGATCGCCGAGGCCGAGGCCGGGCCGCTGCCGACGCTGGCGATCGACGACTCGCTGCCGGCGCTCGTCCACCTCCGCGAGCACTGGGTGACCGCGCTGGTCCGCGCCGACGCGCCGATCCGCGGTCTCGCGCTCGCGTGGGCCGACGACGCGCTGCCGCCGGAGGCGATGGCCGCGGCCCTCGCCCAGCGAGGGCTCGCCGCGCCGCTTCAGCCGATCCCGCTCGACGGCGTCGCGATCGTCCCCCCGGACGCGCTCAAGGAGGTCTCCGCCCGCCTCGTGGTCACCGGCGACGACGGCGTGGAGCGGACGAGCGAGCCCTTCGTGCCCTTGCCCCACGAGCCGTGGCGCTTCGGCCCGCCGATCACCCACCTGATCGCGGTGACCCGCGCGCGCGAGCCCTTCCTCCTGAGCTGGACGCCCTTCGGGCCCTTTGAGGAGCTCCTCCACCAGGATCGGATCGACGAGCGGCCGAAGCTCGCCTGCGCGGGGCAGCGCCTCCGCACCCTCCTCTGGCTCTCGCAGCGGCTGCCGCAGGATCGCCACACACGGGTCGAGGTCCGCCTCTGCGCGCTCGCCCAGGCGCCCGGCGAGGGGACGCTCCTGATCGAGCGGAGCGGGGTCTACGAGGCCGATCTCGGCCGCTCCTACGATCTCGTGATGCCCGCGGATCTGCCGACGCCGGGCCTCTACTACGTCTCGGCGGCGACCTCCGGCGATCGGATCCTCGACACCTCGGCGCTCACCGAGCTGGTCCCCGCCGATCCCTGGCCGGCGCTCGAGGTGCGGATCGACGCGGGCGACGCCCTGGTGATCGACGGCGCCTGCGATCCGGCGACGGAGCTCGAACTCCGCCTGGTGCGGGCCGAGCTCGCCGATAATGATGATGGCGAGGACGACGACGACGCGCTGATCGACTTCGCCGATCCGAAGAGCTTCGCGCTCGGAGCCACGCCCGCCGACGCCGACGCCGACGAGGAGCTGCCGCCGACGGGCGAGGCGATCGCGCTCACCCGCCGCGGCGCCAGCGTCAGCGCGCGCGTCGACCTCGCAGGCGAGACCTCGACGATCCTCAGCGCCCTCGTGATCGCCCGCCGCGGCGACGCGCGTCGGGTCCTCCGCTGGCGCCTGCGAGCGGGTTGAGCGGGCCTACCAGCCGGTGAGCGCGACCCAGCCGGGCATGCAGATCGTCCCGCCCCACCAGGTCGCGGGGTCGAGCCAGGCCGGCGGCCAGCCGTAGTTCCAGGCGTCGTAGGAGGCCTTGAGGAGCTCGTGGTAGGGGTCCGAGCCCGGGGTGGCGAGGACCTCCTCGAAGTGATCGAGCTGGTCGAGCGCGGTCGCGGCGACCGTGAGCCCGGCCGCGACCACGCAGCCGACGAACGCGGAGACGACGACCGGCACGACGATCCAGCCGATCGCGGTCCCCATGAGCGAGGCGATGATCATCGCCGCGTGGCCGCGGGCGTCGGCGGCGTAGAGTCCCGCGCCGTCGGCCGCGAGCTCCCACCAGGCGTCGCCGAGCTCGCCCTCGGGCCCGCGGAAGGCGAAGATCCGGCAGCCCTCGGCGAGGCGATCGAGGATCGCGCCGTCGGCCCCGGCGAGCGCCGGATCGCCGACGCGGAGCTCGATGAGCGTCCAGCCCCGGCGGCGGGCATCATCGAGGCGATCGAAGGCCGAGCTCGCGCCCGCGCCCGCGGGGCAGGTCGGCTGGAGGAGCCGGGCCTCGAGCGCGGAGCGGAGCGCCGCCACCCGGAGGCCGGCGCCGCGGGGGCCGAGGGCGCGCAGGGGATCGTCGCGGAGGTCGACGCGGCCGCGCTGGAAGCAGCGGATCGCCGGGAGCGCGCGGATGAGCGCGACGCCCTCGCCCTCGGACCATGTCTCAAGGGTCAGGTCAAGCTCGTCGCTGGCGGCCCGGAGGGCGGCGCGCTCGGCCGCCCCCTGGCGGCGGAGGAGCGCGCCGCCGACGAGCGCCTGCTCCTGGCGATCGCTGCGGGCGCCTCGGCCCAGGAGGGCGCCGCCGAGGGCCGCGTCCGCGCCCGCGTCCGCGGCGACCCGCAGGGCCTCGAGGGCGGCCGCGATCTCCTCGCCGAGGCGATCGACGTGCGCCGGCGGCCCGCTGAAGACCGCGCGCCAGGGCTCGGCGAAGGCCTCGGGGACCCCGCCGCGGGTCGGCGCGGGCTCGCCGGGGATCGCCGCCGAGAAGTCGGGCTGGGTCCGCCGGCCGGCGGGGTAGCGATCGAGGATCGTCCGCGCCGCGCGGCGCTCGGCGCCCTCGGGCCCGAGGTAGTCGAAGATCCAGGTGAGCCGGGTGGCGACCCGATCGCCGGCGCCGAATTCATCGCCGACGACCAGGCGCCCGTCCTCGTCCGTGGTGAGCCCGAGCTCGAGGGCGTCGCCGCCGACGACGCGCTCGCCGTGGCGCACCCAGGGGAGCCAGCGGCGGCGCTCGACCCCGGTGAGCGCGCCGATCAGCGCCTGCCCGAGGATCCCCTCGGTCGCCTGCGCGGGCGAGAAGCCGAGCTCGAGGGTGTCGAGCTCGGCCGTCGGCACCTCGAGGTCGAGGAGGATCCGGGTCTCGAGGCGAAAGCCTGCGCCCTCCTTCACCCGCGACTCGAGCTCCACGCGGGTCCGCAGGCGCCAGCCCAGCGCCTCCGGGAGCGCCTCGCCGAGGATCGCGTCCGGCGGGGCGAGGCGGCGCCCGGGCGCGGGCTGGGGGGCGAGGGGATCGAGATCGACCCAGGCGTCGCCCTCGAGGACCTGGACCCAGACGTGGTCGGCCGCGGCGTCGACGAGCGCGGCCTCGTCGCCCTCGCCGTGATCGCCCAGGAGCGGCCCGAGGAGCGCGGCGTGGGCCTCGGCGCGGGCGGCCGCTCGCGCGAGCAGGGCCCGCTGGAGGCCGGCGAGCGCCGGCTGGCCCGGCGGATCGGCGTTCACGGCCGCGAGGTCGTCGCGGCGGAGGCGGGCGAGGAGGGCGCAGGGGCGGAGCTCGCCGAGCGCCCGCCAGGCCGCGGTGATCCTGTCCTTGAGGACATCTGTCGTGGCCCCGTCGGGCGCCCGCAGGCGCGCGCGCGCGTCGTCGATCGCCGCCCCGGCCCCGCGTCGGGCGGCCTCCACCGCCGCCACCCAGGCCGCCGGGAGCGCGGGCGCGATCGCCTCGGCGAGCTCGCTCGACGCGAGCGCCTCGCTGGCCCCGAGGAGGTGGCGATCGAGCTCGTCGCGGGCCGCGTCGTCGATCGCGCCTCCGTCGCCCGCGCTCGCGTCGAGCCAGGCGTCGCGGAGGCGGCCCTGCGCGGCCAGGAGCGCGGCGCCGAGGGCTGGCCCGCGGGTCTCGAGGTACGCCGCGAGCGCGTCGATCGCGGGCGCGATCGGCGGGCGAGTCTGCGGGAGGGGGCGCGCGCGGCCGAGGAGCCCGGCGGCCGCCGCCTGATCGAGGCGGGCGCGGACCAGGCGGAAGCGGTGGCCGCCGCGGCTCAGGCAGCGGGCGAGGAGCTCGGCGGCGTCGATCGAGTTGGCCCGCGCCGATCGCCAGGCCCCCTCGGCGCCCCAGACTCGGCCGGCGTAGGGGCGAAGCGGAGGCGCCCGGCGACCGCCGCGAGCGCGGCCTCGGGGCTCTGCGACGCCGCCTCACACCAGGCCTCGAAGGGCTCGGCGACGAGCGCCGGCGGCGTCGTCGGTGAGGGCTGGAGATCGCGGAGCGCGAGCATGACGCGGCGTCCTCGCGGACGAGCCAGTCTACGCCGTGCGCCTCGGCCGACGCGCGCGAAGAAACGTCGCCATCAGGCCGTCCTCGCGGGCCGGAGTGCGGGGGCTGGCGGCCGCATCAAGCGAGGCGGCGCCGCGGAGGCGACCCGAGGCCGCCCGCGCGGTCGCTCGAGGAGGAGATCGGGGCCGCGACGACGTCTCCGGCGACGTGGTCCGCGACGGGCGTCGTCCGAAGGTCGGCGCGAGCGACCTGGCCGGGGTCGGCGATCGTCAGCCGCACGATCGTCGGTGATCGCGTCGCTCCCTGACGTCTCTGAACTCGGCGTCACCCTCGAGCGCTGGCGGTCGTTCGCCGTCGGGCGCGTCGTCGCCGATCAAGCCGCAGGCGCGCCCGCGCGCGGCGTCGCGGCCGCGTCGCGTTGCGGCCCGCGGGCAGGTGGAGGTGATCACCCGGCGCCCTCTTCGTCGCCGCGGTCGCGGCCGCGCCGCCCGTGCGTGCGGCGTCGCGCGACCCGTCGCCGCGGGGCTGCCGCGGCGCTCCCTGGGGTCGCCGACGGCGCGCGTCGTCGCCCGGGTCGGGGCCGCTCGCGTCCGCGTCGTCGCCGGGCGGCTGGCCGGCGCCTATCATTCAGATCGGCGCCCTGGCGGCGCAGGAGGCCAGCGTGAGCGACAACTCGGCGAAGACCACCAAGGCGAAGAAGACGGCGAAGGAGACCCCGGCGTCGACCGCCGAGGGGGCGTCCGCGCCCGCGGCGTCGTCGGAGCCGGCGGCGAAGAAGGCGACGAAGAAGAAGGCGACCAAGAAGGCGACGAAGAAGAAGGCGACCGCCAAGAAGGCGACGAAGAAGAAGGCGGCCAAGAAGACCGGCGCCAAGAAGGCCGCGAAGAAGGCGAGCGCGAAGAAGACGGCCGAGACGGCGAGCGCGAAGAAGTCGGCCAAGAAGACCGGCGCGAAGAAGGCGACCAAGAAGGCGACGACGAAGAAGACCGCGAAGAAGGCCGCGAAGAAGGCGAGCGCCGCGGAGTCGCCGGCGGCCAAGCGGAGCGTCGCCAAGACCCGGTCCACCAGCGCGACCAGCGCGAAGCGGACGAGCGCGAAGCGGACGAGCGCGAAGCGGCCGAGCGCGCCACGAACGAGGGCCAAGGCGCCCGCCCGGGAGTCGGCGCCGCGCTCCGCCCTCAACCCCCTCGCCCTCGCGGCCGCGCTGCGGGAGGCGCTGGCCCCCGCGACCCTCCGGGTCGAGCACTCGCCGGGGGAGCGGACGTCGATCGCCGCCCGGATGCCCGCGCCCTTCGCCGAGCTCCTCCTCGCCCTCGGCCCCGGCACCTTCGCCGGCGGCTTCCTCCGCCTCTCGGCCCCGGAGGCGCTCGACGAGACGCTCAGCGCCTGGCTCGGCGGCTCCTCCCCGTCGCGGGTGCCCTTCGCGATCACCGCCCTCGGCGACATCCTCTACGTCCGCGATCTCAGCGAGCGGGCGCGCACGCTCGGGCTCTCGACCGAGGGGGCCTACGACGTCTCGCTCCTGAGCCCGCGCTGGCAGCGGATCTCGGTGCTCGCGTTCACCCCGATGGAGCTCGTCGAGCTCCTCTCCGACCCCCACGCCCGGGAGGAGCGGCTGGGGGAGGGGCTCTACCGCGAGGCGAAGGGGCGCCTCGGCGAGCCGGCCCAGGGCGAGCTCTTCGGCTTCGTCCCGGCGCTGGCGCTCGGCGGCGGCGAGGAGGCGGCGGCGCTCCAGCGGGTCCGCCTCGCCGAGCACCTCGACTTCCTCCGCCAGCTCGTCGGCTAGCGCGTCCTCACTTGAAGTTCTGAACCGCCCAGAGGTCGCCGCTCGCGGTCGTGTAGAAGCCGCAGGCGACCTTCGTGTACATCTCGCTGCTCATGTTGATGTAGTGGCCGTGCTTGGCGAAGTCGGCGCCCGGGCCCTCGGACCACATCAGATCGAGGCAGCCGAGGAGCGAGCCCTCGGGGTCGCTCGAGGGCCAGCCGGGGCACTCGTTCTGGGCGAACTCGCCGCAGGAGGGGAAGGCGCCGTGGGGGGTGTTGGTCTTCGAGTCGCTCTCGGCCTCACCGTCGGCGCAGGCCTCTCCGTCGGTCCAGCGCTGGTAGGCGGGGAGCCCGAGGGACGCCCGGTACTCGTTGATCGTGTCGACGCAGAGCTGGGCGAGCGAGCCGTCGCCGCCGCCCGTGGTCCCGCCCTCCGTGGTCCCGCCGCCCGTGGTCCCGCTCGTCCCGGCGCTGGTCGTCCCGCCGCCGCTCGGATCGCTGGCGGCGGTCGAGCCCTCGCTCTCGTCGCCCATCTTGTCGTCGCCGCAGGCGGGGGCGAGGCCGAGGACGAGGGCGAGGACGAGGCCGCGGCCGAGGGCGCGAGCCGACGTCAGGGAGAGCGAGGCGTGCGAGGGGAGCGAGGCGGCGTCCATCTCAGCCAGCCTATCAGCGCGCCGCTACGTCGGGCGAGGGCGTCGGTCGCGGGGGAGGCCGTTGACAGCGAGCGAGGGCGCGCGCGAAGCTTCGAGCGCCGATGCTCGATCTCGACCGACTGCGTCGCATCCGCCTGAGCAAGCGCCCGCTCGGCCAGCTCCTCGTCGCCAACCTCGGGCTCCGCTGGGACTATCGGTTTCCGCGTCGGACCGAGATCGTGATCGAGGGGGTGGAGAACATCCCCAGCGACCGCGGCGTGTTCCTGGCGATGAACCACACCGATCGCTACAACTACTGGCCGCTGCAGTACGAGCTCTACCGCCGCGGCCTGCGGATGACCGCGACCTGGGTGAAGGGCAAGTACTACGAGGGCGGGATGACCGCTCGCTTCCTCGACTTCACCAACAACATCCCGCTCCCCTCGCGCGGCTACGTGATCACGATCGAGTTCCGCCGCGAGATCGGCCGGCCGCCGAGCCGGGAGGAGTACCGGGTCCTCCGCGACCTCGTCGATCGCAAGATCGCCGCCGACGACCCGCTGCCGGCGGACGCGAGCGCCGATCTCCGCCGCTTCGTCGGCGGCGACGAGGGGCTCTCGGCCTTCCTGGTCGGCTTCGATCGCCGCTTTGACGCGATGATCCACGAGGTCGTCCGCCTCAACCGCGAGGCCCTGACCCGCCACGAGCTCAACGTCCTGGTCTTCCCCGAGGGCACCCGCTCGCGCCGCCTCGGCCGCGGCCGCACCGGCCTCGCGCAGATGTCCCAGCACCTCAGCGCGGCGATCGTGCCGATCGGCTGCTCGGGGAGCGACCGCTGCTACCCCAGCAACTCGCCCTTCTCGCGCGGCGGGCGGATCGTCTACCGGGTAGGCGCGCCCCTCGAGCCCGACGGCCCCGAGCTCGGGCCCTACCGGGTCCCGCCCGAGGTCCTGCCCCTCACCCGGGCCGCCACCGAGCGCTACGGCGATCGCTACGAGGCGATCACCGCGGTCGTGATGGAGAAGATCAGCGAGCTCGTCGATCCCGAGTACCGGGCGGAGGGCGAGGGCGAGGGCGGCGACGAGCGCGGGGTCGAGCGCTTCATCTAGCGCCGCTTGATCAAGCGCCGCCCACCTGAGCGCGGGGGTCTGCCCGTGCTATCCGATCAGGGTGGTCCGACGACGGCTCCTCGCGGCGATCCACGCGCTCCTCCCGTGGCTCCTCGCCTGCGGCGACCCGGCCGTGTCCGCGTCGGCGACCGAGGGCGGCACGGAGGGCGCGTCGTCGGGCACGACCGAGGTCGATGACGCCACCGCCGGCAGCACCACCGGAGACGCGGCCTGCGAGCTCTCGACGCTCGGCGCGGTGGTGCCGGTCGGCGAGGGCTGCTGCGGCTGCCTCTGCGGCGCGAGCGGCTGGTCGTGCGCCGCCGACACCTGCCTGACGCCGGAGGGCACCGCGCTCGCGCTGGCGCCGGAGGCCGGCTTCTTCCAGCTCGATCCCTACATCTATGCGTGGCAGGGCGAGGCGCGGAGCTCCCCTCGCTCGCGGGTCTGGTACGCGTTCTGGCCCGCGGACGATGAGCCCGCCGCGCGGCCGCTGCTGGTCCTCTTTAATGGCGGCCCCGGGGCGGCGTCGGGCCTCCTCTTCGGGGCCAACACCGCGCCCTGGTCGCTCGACCCCCAGCTCAGCGACGCCGCGACGCCGACCGCCCAGCCGTGGACCCAGGCGTTCAACCTCCTCTACATCGACGCCCCGAGCACCGGCTTCTCCTACAACCTCCCGCTCGACGACGGCACGAAGATCACGGTCGCGCTCGATCCCGATCAAGACGCGAGCGCCTTCATCTCCGTGCTCCTCCGCTTCCTCGCCCGCCACCCGGCGATCCAGCGGAGCCCGGTGATCCTCCTCGGCGAGAGCTACGGCGGGACCCGGGGCGTCCTGATCCTCGAGCAGCTCCTCGACTACGAGGCCCTGGTCGACGGCGCGAGCCCCTACCAGAACCCGAGCGTCCACGGCGAGATCGAGCGCCACCTGGCGAGCCTGGTGCCCGAGAGCTGCGGCCGCGGCGTGACGCGTGAGGCGATCGCCGGGCAATTCGGCCGCCTCGTCTCGGTCCAGGGCTTGGTCGCCGGGATCGCCCAGCTCGTCGAGCCGGTGCCGCCGGGGCCGCTCTGCGTCGTCGATGGCGACCCCTACCACTGCGATCGGCCGGACGGCTGGCTCTTCGACGTGATGGCCGAGATCGGCGATCGCCTCCGCCAGCCCGAGATCCTGGCGACGGCGCTCGGCGTCGACCCGACGACGATCGCCTGGCTCCACGCCGACGCCCGCGTCGGCGCCTACGGCCGCGACCAGGTCGTCGACGAGGGGGCGATGGTCTCGCTCTTCGGCGAGCTCGGCCCCGGCGACGCCTACTACGTCGCCCAGAACCCCGCGGTCGGCCCGCGGCCGGACGCGCGCTCCTACCTCGACGTCGAGATCGGCGATCTCTTCCTGCGGGCGGCCGCCACCGTCGAGGTGCTCGTCACCGACGCGCGCCTCGACGCGGTGATCTACACGCCCTCCCTCCGCACCGCCCTCGCGGCCCGGACCAAGGCGGTGAGCGGCGTGGTGCATGACCAGGCGCCGCGCGCCGGCGTCGCCCGCCCGGGCTGGCTGCGGATCGACTATCTCCCGGCGTGGGCGCCCGGCGGCGTGCTCACGCGCGAGCTCCGGGCCCCGCGCTACGACGAGGCCGGGCACACGATCACCCTCGACGATCCCGAGCTCCTCCTCGCGGACATCAGCGCCTGGCTGGGCGGCGGCTAGCCGGGGAAGTCCGGGGCGCAGGCGCAGGCGCAGCGGGGATCGGGCGCGTCGGGCCCCGTGCACACGCTCCAGCCCTCGGGCGTCGAGCCGACGCACTCGTCGTAGAGCATCACCTCGTCGGCGCCGCGGACGAGGACGTAGTGGGGGAGATCGGGCGCGCACGACCAGGGGACCGGGCAGCCGTCGCCGACGAAGGTATTCTGGACGCACTCGCCGTGGACCTCGCCGAAGGTGCAGGCCGCCGCGTCGACGACCGCGACCACCGACTCCCACCCGCAGAACTCCGGGCCCGCGTCGTCGGGGCGCCACACGCCCGGGGCGGCCTCGCAGCTCGCCTCGTCGCCGTAGCGGTCGCAGGCGAAGAGCGCGCGATCGAGGCAGAGGAGCGTGGTCGCGCGGCACTCCGGGCAGCAGCTCGTGTCGCCCTCGCAGGCGCAGGTGCGGGTCGACGCCGGCAGGCAGTAGAGGCCGTCGCCGCAGGGGGCCCCGACCTCATCGCAGGGGATCTGGCAGCCCGCCGGCGGGAGGACGGTCCCGTCGTGGCCGTCGTCGCACGCGGGCGCGATCTGTACATGTCCCATGGGGCATGTTGGTTCGCCGCCGGTCTCGCCCGCGCTGGTCTCGCCCGCGCTGGTCTCGCCCGACGAGCCCGACGTTGTTGACGACGGCGGGTGCCCGCAGGCGGCGAGGAGCAGGCAGAAGGCGAGCCGCGGGGATCGACGCATCACTGGAAAATCAGCGCCTCGTCTCCGCCGTGCAAGCGACGAACGTGCCGCCCTCGCCGCTCGCGGAGCGCTCGGATCGCGCGCATCGTCCACCGTGGCGAGGCCTGCTCCGCTGCGAGCATTTCGTGCGTCGGCTCCGGCGAGGGGGCCTTGGGCAAGCAGCCGGGATGAGGAGCTGAAGATGGGGCCTAGCGCGCCGGCTCAGGCGTCGCCGCGCCGCCGCCAGAGGAGGGCGCCGGCGAGCGGCAGGCTGATCAGCCAGACCACGGTGAAGCTCCGCGGATCGACGCCCGGCTGGCCGAGGAACGGCACCGAGAGGGCGAGGAGCGCGACCACGATCCAGAGCGCCGGCGCCCGCAGGAAGTGGGCGACGACCAGGAAGATGACGGCGTAGAGGAGGGTCTCGGTGACCATCATCGACCGGACGTCGAGGCCGACCGACCAGGCGAGGAGGCGGCTGGTGAGGCCGACGAAGGCGCCGATCACCCCGAGGGCGAGCCAGCGGCGCTGCTCCGGGCGGGTGAAGCGGCGGCGGAGCGCGGGCAGGGCGGCGACCACGAGGAGCGGCATCATCACGCCGAAGGCGACGGCCGACGCGGGATCGGAGAGCTCGTCGGGCTTGATCGTGATCGCCACGATCGTCGTCGTCAGCGCGAAGACGGTGAGCAGGGCGGCGAAGACGATGAGCGGGCGGAGGCCGGAGCCCGCGCGCTCGCGCTCGCGGGTCGCCTCGAGCGCGGCCAGGAGCGCGTCCATCGACGGCCAGCGGGCGTCGGGCTCGACCGCGAGGCCCCGCCGGAGCGCCGCGTCGACGGCCGCCGGGACGCCCGGGCGGGGCGGGGTCGCGACGATCGCCCCGTCGAGGACGTTGGTGGCGATCGTCACGATGTCGTCGCCGTCGAAGGGCCGGCGGCCGTGGAGCGCCTCGAAGAGGGCGACGCAGAAGGAGAAGAGATCGCTGCGCCCGTCGACCCGCGCGCCGCGGTGCTGCTCCGGGGACATGTAGGCCGGCGTCCCCATCAGCGCGCCGGTGACCGTGAGCGGGCTCTGGAGCGCGTCGCGGCCGGGCGTCGTCGTCAGCGAGGCGTCGCTGGCAGCGCTGCCGGCACCGTCATCGCCTTCGCCTGCGGAGTCGCCGGCCCGCGCGAGGCCGAAGTCGAGGACGCGGACCCGGCCGTCGTCGCCGACCAGGACGTTGCTCGGCTTGAAGTCGCGGTGGACCAGGCCACCCTGGTGGGCGGCCGCGAGGCCGCGACCGGCCTGGATGAAGGCGTCGAGGATCGCCTCGGGCGGGCGCGCCTCGGCCCGGAGCCAGGCGTCGAGGGTCGGCCCCTCGACGTACTCCATCGCCACGTAGACCTGCTCGCGGAAGCGGCCGACCGCGTAGATCTGGACGACGTTGGGGTGCGAGAGGCGGGCGAGCGCCTGGGCCTCGCGGAGGAGGCGGAGGGGATCGCCGACGTGGAGGAGCTTGAGCGCGACCCGGCGCCCGAGCGCCTCGTCGAAGGCGGCGTAGACCACCCCCATGCCCCCCTCGCCGAGCTTGCGGAGGAGCGCGAAGTGATCGACGAAGCGGGCGTCGCCGAGCTCGCCGCGGCTCTGGGAGGTGGCCGCCGCGTCGACGCCGGTCGTCGGCGCCGGCAGGGTCGCGTCCTGGGCCCCGATGCCGGCGGAGTCGAGGTGAGGCGACGTCGACATCGGCAGAAGATGTCCTCAGGGCCAGCCGACGGTCGCCCGCAGGAGCGAGCCGACCGCGACCGAGCTCGCGTTCGCGCCGATCGACCAGAAGAGCGCCCGCCGCACCCCGAGGCCCCAGAGGAGGAGCGCCTCGACCAGGACCGCGAAGCCCTCGGCGCCGGCGAAGTAGGCGTCGTAGCTCGGCCAGGGGATCGCCGGGATCACGAACCACACCATCGGGTGGGTGAGCTGGCTGGCGGCCGCGGCGATCACCAGGCGGGCCCGCCAGGGGCGGCCGCGGGTCGCCATCACGTAGATCGGGATCTCGACCGACTGGGTCAGCAGGTAGGCGCTGAGCCAGGCGGCGACCGTCACCGTGACCATCGGAGCCTCCCCTCGAGGATGAGCAGGGTCGCGGCCGTGAGCTCGAGGTGGCCGTGGAAGCGGGCGAGGCGGAAGTAGCCGTGGCCCGCCTCCATCAGGTCGAAGGCCGCCCAGAGCGCGAAGACGAGCGAGAGGCCGCCGGCGATCGCCACCACCGGCCAGCCGAGGTCGCGGACGAGATCGAGGAGCGAGCGCCGGAAGGTCGGCGGGGTCCGCCGCTCGCGATCGTCATCAGGGAGGAGGTGGAGCCAGACCGCGTAGTGGATCGCCTGGGTGAAGCAGAAGAGGAGGACGAGGCGGAGGCCGAGGTCGACCGAGACGCCGGGGGCGAGGCGCGCGAGCTGGTAGTCGACGCCGATCCCCCCGAGCTCGCGGCCGAGCGCCCAGGTCTTGTCGGCGAGCGCGAGCCCGAGCGGCGAGATCAGGAGGAGCGAGGCGCCGGCGAAGAGCGCGAGCGGGAGCCAGTGGAGCCGCCGCGCCCGCGGCCGCCAGGCCCACCAGAGCGCGACCGCGATGAAGTTGTGGAGGTGGGCGAAGGCGATGTCGGCGAGGAAGCCGGCGACCGCGACCAGCGACGCGAGCCCGGCGATCGCCGCGAGGGCGACGAGGCGGCGATCGATCGACGCGCGGGCGAGGAGCGCGGCCCCGGCGACCCCGAGGAGGCCGACGCTGAGATCGGCGCCGAGGCCGGTGGCGACGATCGGCGCGCCGGCGACCAGCCAGAGGAGCGGTCGCCGGTGATAGCCGGGGCCGACGACGAGGTAGCGGAGGTCGGCGACGAGGTGCGGCACCCCCCAGACGATCGGCCCGAGCGCGAGGAGCCAGAGCGGCAGGAGGAGCGTCGCGGTCGTCGCGGTGACGACCATCAGGCTCGCCACCAGCGCGACCCGGAGATCGCGGTCGACCATCAGCGGCCGCGCCCACGCGCCCAGGAGGCGGAGCCAGCGGCGGCGCGCCCAGTCGAGGGGATCGAGGAGGCGCGCGGCGCTCGCGACCATCGCCATCGCCGGGGATGGTACCGCGACTCGGCTCATCCGCGACCCTCGGGGCCGGCCCCAGGCCCGCGCTCGCCGGCGATCACGAAGGCGAGGAGCGCGAGCCCGGCGGCCGCGAGCTCGCGCGGCAGCGGGATCCCGAGGCCCGGACCGCCGAAGCTCTCCCAGCCGAGCGCGAGGTGGCCGAGCCAGATCCCGGCGCCGACCAGCATCGCCGCGAGCGCCGGCCGCTCGCCGCGCGCGCGCCCCCAGAGGCCGCCGAAGAGGGGGACCACGAGGGCGACCAGGCCGATCGCGTAGGCGTCCTCGAGGAGCGAGTACGCGCTCTCGCCGAGGAAGGCGATCACGACCGCGGCGGCGGCGACGACGAGGACCGCGATCCGGTTGAGGGTGAGCGCCGGCACCCGCGGGAGGCGGGGTGCGAGGAGGTTCTGGGCGAGGACGCCGGCGGGGGCGAGGATCGCCGAGTCGACCGTCGAGAAGACCGCCGAGGTCAGCGCGAGGGTGAAGACCACCGCGACCGTCGGGCTCAGCATCGACTTGGCGAGGAGGGGGAGCACCGAGGTGGTCTCGCCCGGGCCGAGGACGACCCCGGCGGCGAGGCCGAGGAGCGCCGGAATTGCCCCAAAGGCCAGGTAGGCGAGGCCGGCGAGGAGGCAGGCCCGGCGGGCGACGATCGCCGAGCGCGCGGCGAAGATCCGGCTCAGGAGATCCTGCCCCGGGAGGTTGCCGATCGCCGCGATCGCGAAGACGCCGAGCCAGGAGACGATCGCCTCCAACCCCTCGCGCGGGAGCAGATCGAGGTGACCGGGCGGCGACTCGGCGGCGATCCGCGCGAGCCCGACCAGCGCCTCGCCGTCGCCGAGGTGGGCGAGGGTGGCGATCCCGAGGACCACCAGGCCGACGAGGAGGAGCGCGAGCTGGAGCGCGTCGGTGAGGGCGACCGACCACATCCCGCCGAGGAGGGTGTAGCCGGTGCCGAGGGCGGCGACGAGCGGGATCCCGAGCGCCGGGTCGAGGCCGAAGAAGGCCTCGAGCATGCCGGCGAGGGCGATGAACTGGACGGCGATCCAGCCGAGGAAGCTCGGGACCATCAGGAGCGCGCCGAGGACCTCCGCCCGCCGGCCGAAGCGCCGGGCGTAGAAGTCCGCGAGGGTCAGGAGGCGCATCGACCAGAGGCGCTCGGCGAGGAGGAAGCCGGCGAGGAGGAGGCAGACGCCGGAGCCGAGGGGCTCGAGGGCCGCGCGGACGAGGCCGTCCGCGTGGATCGCGTCGGCGGCGGTGAGCATCGTCCCGGCGCCGAACCAGGTCGCCAGCAGGGTCGCCCACGCGAGCCCGAGGGGGAGGCGGCGGCCCGCGACCAGGAAGTCCTCGGCGCTCTGGATCCGCCCGCGCGACCACCAACCGAGCGCGTAGGTGGCGATCACGTAGAGGCCGAGGGTGGTGGCGAGGAGCTCGGTCAAGCGCGGATCCGGAGGATAGCTCCGATCCCCGCGGCCCGGCGCCTCCGCTATACTCGGCGGCCGCGATGAGCGACGCCCCCGAGCCCCAAAAGCCCCCCGCGCCGGCGTTTCGCCGCGGTCCGCTCCTGCGCGCCGTCCTCTGGATCACCGAGCCCAACCTGATCAAGGGGATCGCCCTCGGCATCGTCATGTCGCTGGTCGTCACCGTCGGCTCGAAGCTCGAGGCGGTGTGGGCGGTGGTCAGCGGCCTCCTGCTGATCGCGGTCGCGGCGATCTTCGGCGTGATCATCGGCCACTACGTCTTCGAGAGCCGCAAGAAGAAGCTCCAGCGGGGCGCGCTCGGCCTGGTCGCCGAGGCCGGCGCGGCCCTGCCGGCGCTCTCCGAGGATCTCCTCGGCCTGATCCAGACCCGCGATCGCCACCACCTCCACGCCGTGTGGGCGCGCCTGAGCCGGCTCAAGCCGACGCTGCGCGAGCTGGTGATGCTGGTGATGGCGATGGTCTTCCGGGTGATGGCGATGAGCACCCTCATCGCCGTCCTCGGCGGGGCGATCTCGTTCGCGGTCTTCCTCGCCACCTACCTCCAGGTCGAGCGCATGGGCGAGCAGAACAAGCTCCTGAGCTCGCAGAACGACATGATCAAGAAGGAGATGGATCTCCTCGCGGATCAGATGGAGGCCGACAAGGAGGCCCGCCAGGTCGAGCTCTCGCTGACCATCGCCAGCCACCGCCAGGCGATCGTCCTCGGCCTCCTCGAGGCGATCGACGGCGAGCTCGGGATGCTCAAGGAGGAGGCGATCCGCCGGGGCGAGGCCTTCGAGCCGGTCCGGCGCAAGGATGACAACGAGGACAAGCGCTACTTCCTGACCGCCGGGATGTACCGCCGGATCCAGCGGACCCTGACCCAGCTCGATCCCTACCGGGTGATCGATCCCGACACTTCGAAGGTCTCGGCGATCCCGCGCTCGCCCGAGCAGGAGCTCCTGGTCACCTACCTCGAGGGCTCGTCGGTCGAGCTCTCGCCGGTCTCGCTCCGCGGCGCCTACCTCATCGACGCCGATCTCCGTGAGCTCGAGATCGGCGAGATCAACTTCAACGACGCGACCTTCGAGCGGGCGAAGCTCGCCGGGATCGACCTCAGCGACGCCTACCTCGAGGCGGCGATCCTCCGCGACGTGCAGGGGGCGCGGGCGAGCTTCAGCGGCGCCCACATGGCCCGCGCTGACCTCGGACGGGCCGATCTCCAGGGCGGCGATCTCAGCGGCGTCGACCTCAGCCGCGCCGATCTCACCCTCGCCCGCCTCAAGCGCGCGAGCCTCGAGAACGCCGACCTGAGCGGGGCCTGCCTCGCCGGCGCGGACTTCGAGGAGGCCGACCTCTCGGGCCGGATCAAGCTGAGCGGCGCGGATCTGAGCGGCGCCGATCTCAGCAAGGTCGACAAGGCGCCGAGCGCCAAGGCGATCAAGGAGGCCGTCAACTGGGAGGCCGCCGTCTACAGCGACGAGCTCGCCGGCAAGCTCGGCCTCGCGCCCGAGCGCCTCGCCCAGAGCCGCGAGGCGCGGGCCCGCCTCGGCAAGGACACGAGCGTCGACGAGGCGAAGAAGATCCTCGGCGCGAGCGAGCTCTGCACGAAGTCGGCCGGGCCGGCGGCGCCGGTCCGCTAGTGCCGCGACCGCGACGTATCGACCCAGCTCGCGCCGGGATCGTCGTCGCTGGCGAGGCGCGAGGAGGGCGCAGATCGGGCATCTGTAACCGACGAGCAACAACGCCAGCGGCGGCGAGACCAAGCGAGGTGGGTCGATACGTCGCGGTCGCGGCACTAGCTCGGCGCGGGCCCTCGCGCGCCGCGTGGTACAAGAAGTCGTGCGGTCCGACGCGCATGCGCACTGCGGCTTCTGTGGGCTCGGCTTCGACGTGAGCGCCGGCTGGCCGCGGCGCTGCGCGAGGTGCGGGCAGACCACCTACCGCAACCCGATCCCGGTCGCGGTCCTCCTCCTGCCGGTGGCCGCCGGGATCCTCGTGGTCCGCCGGGCGATCGAGCCCTGCCTCGGCGCCTGGGCGCTCCCCGGCGGCTTCCTCGAGGCCGGCGAGCCCTGGCGAGAGGGGGCGGCGCGCGAGCTGGTCGAGGAGACCGGGATCGTCGTCGCCGCGGACGCCCTCGAGATCGTCGAGGTCCACTCGACCGCCGACACCCGGCTCATCCTCCTCTTCTGCGCGCCGAAGGGCCCGCCGCTCGCCGATCTGCCCGCCTTCCGCCCGAACCCGGAGGTCAGCGAGCTCGCCGTCCTCCAGGCGCCGCGCGAGCTCGCCTTCCCGCTCCACACCGCGGTCAGCGGCCGCTACCTCGCGGGTCTGGCGGCGAAGTAGCGTGGCCCAAGAGACAGGTTGCGAGCGTCAGGGGGAGCTCTCGATCGCCCCGCTGTAGTCGACGAGCGCGTCGATCATCGACCGGTGCTGGACCTCGATCCAGGCCGGCGTGTGGGCCCGCGCCGCCAGGCGGATCTCGTCGAGGTCGCCGATCCAGTAGCGGGCCTCGTCCGGGTCGAGGAGGAGGTCGTTGACGTTGGCGATCGCCAGCGCCTGGGCGCCGTCGCGGAGGCTCGCGCCGGCGAGCGGGTGGGCCTCGACGTAGGTGTCGTCGACCTCGAAGTGGCGGCTCGGCGCGGCCGCGCCGTCGACGTAGAGGCGGACCTCGGCGCCGTCCCAGGTCGCGGCGACGTGGACCCAGCGGGCCTCGGCGCCGTGCGGGATCGCCAGGAGCTCGCTCTGGTACTCCTGGACGAGGCCGTCGTCGACGGCGAGCCGGAGGTAGAGCGCGGTGTCGCCGGACTCGGCGTTGTCGTGGATGCCGAGCGCGACGACGTGATCGGCGGGCTTGGTGCTGGTCGCCTTCGAGAGGATCCGGTGCTCTCCGCGCTGCGCGTGGAGGACCCAGGCCTCGAGGGTGAGGCCGGGCCAGAGGTCGCTCTCGATCGGCGGCGCGTCGACGTCGATGAAGTCGCCGCTGATCCCGTCGGGGGCGACCCCGGCGAAGCGGAGGGCGCCGCCGAGGCGGCCCGCCAGCGCGCTCGCGGGGCCCATCGTCGGGTAGGCGTGGCCCCCGTGGGCGCCGGTCGCGTCGGCGATCGTCAGGTCGTCGATCAGGCGATCCGCGAGGTGGAAGACCGCGTCGTAGCTCGCCGCGAAGACCTCGCCGCTGACCGGCGGCGCGTCGGGGTTGTCCCAGTAGAGCCAGAGCGGGGTGTCGCCGGGCGGGAGCTTTGGCGCCCTGATCCAGACCAGGGCGGCCGGGTCCGCGCTCCAGCGCTCGATCGCGTGGTCGAGGAGCGCCCCGTCGTCAGCGACCACCCGGAGGTCGCCGCCGTCGGCGGCCGCGCTCGCGAAGTCGAGGCGATCCGGCGTCAGGAAGAGGGCGATCGGCGGGTCGATCAGGGTCTCGGCGGTCGGGTTGTGGATGATCAGCGGCCGTCGATGACGCCACGCGGGATCCCACCAGTCGTCCACGCCCGCGGTGGTCGAGCCGCTCGTGCTCGCGCTCGTCGTGCCGCTCTCCGAGGCCGACGCTCTCACGTCGTAGGCGGGGTTGGCGAGGACGCAGCCGAGGGTGAGGGCGGCCGCGGCGACGAGCGGCGGGTCCCTCACGTCGCGGCACCGTCGGTGAGGCGGAGGACGGGGAGGGGCTCGCGGGCGGCCAGCCAGGCGCTCGGGATCCCGGCGCGGCCGACCGCGAGGGCGACCACGCCGCCGACCATCGCGCAGGTGGTGTCGCGATCGCCGAGGCCGGCGACGGTCGCCCAGAGCGCCTCGCAGAGATCGCCGAGGTGGCGGGCGGCCGACCAGATCGCGAAGGGCACGGTGTCCTCGGCGAGCACCTGCTGGCCGCTCCCGAGGCGCTCGGCCGCGGTCGCCGGGTGAAGCGCGGGATCGAGCGCCGCGCCCGCTTCGATCCCCTCGCGGGTGCGCGAGCGCGGGGTGTACCGAAGGACATGTTCGAGGAGCGCGTCGCCGTCGCGCGAGCCCGAGTGGGCGGCGGCCCAGCCCGCCGCGAGGGCGACGGCGATCGCCCCGGCGACGCCCTCGGCGTGGGCGTGGGTGACCTCGGCCGAGGCGCGCGCCTGGGCGACGATCGCCGCCGGATCGTCGGCGAAGTAGGCCCCCACCGGGGCCGCCCGCATGCCGCCGCCGTTGCCCTTGGAGCCCTGCCCGCTGAAGAGCGCCGGGGAGGCGAGGCTCCAGGGGACGCCGCGGGCGATCGCCTGGAGGAGCGAACGCGCGCCCCTGCCGTAGCCGCGGTCGGGCTCGGCGACGAAGCGATCGGCGAAGGCGCGGGCGAGGACGTCGCGGTCGATCTCAGCGCAGCGATCGAGGACCTCGGCGATCGCCAGGGCCATCGCCGTGTCGTCGGTGTAGGGCCACGTCGGCGGCGGGAGCTGGCGGGCGACGATCCGGGCGATCGCATCCTGCGGCGGCATGAAGAAGCGCTCCCCGAAGGCGTCGCCGAGCGAGAGGCCGTCGAGCGAGAGACGGACCCTCTCCATCCGCGCCCGATGGTCAGCCGGAGGAGACGTCGTTCTGCGCGTCATACCCCGAGGATCGCCCGTCGCGCCGCGAGACTCAAGGGGTGCGGCCGCGAGGCGACACCTGTCCCAACGGTAATGTTCGCCCTCGCCCCGCTCGATCTTCACCGCAGACGCCCCCGCCGCTTGCCCCTAGGATATGCGGCGGAGCAGGAGCAGGAGCAGGAGCGAGGCCATGAAGGGGACCAAGATCGACATGAGCGGGAAGACCTGCCTGGTGACCGGCGCCGGCACCCCGGTCGGCCGCGAGATCGCCCGCAACCTGGCGGCGATGGGGGCGGTCGTCGTCGTCGCCTCCAACGACTTCGGCGAGGGCGAGGCGACCCGCTCGTCGATCGTCGGCAAGCAGCCCTCGGCCCAGCTCGACATCCACACCCTCGACCTCACCAAGCGCCTCTCGATCAACGACTTCATCGACGCCTTCGGCGAGCGACACCAGCGCCTCGACGTGATCGTCTTCGTGATCAACCGGTCGTCGCGGACCAAGATCGAGTCGGACTACGGGGTCGAGCTCACCTGGATGGCCAACGTCCTCGGCCCCTACCTCCTGATCCACCGCCTCCTCGACACCCTGCGGGCGAGCGCGCCGGCCCGGGTGATCACGGTGGTCTCGCCCTACGCCGGCGGCCTCAACCTCGAGGACAGCGACTTCGACAACCGGAGCTACAGCGGGATCAAGGCCTACCGGCAGTCGATGCAGGCGGCTCGCCTGATGATGTACGGCGCCAGCTCGCACCTCGGGATCCACGGGATCTCCTTCAACGCCTGCGTCCCCGGGGTGATGCGCGGCGATCCGGGCGCGAGCATCGTCGCGGGCCTGATGGCCCGCTCGCCGAGCGCCGGCGCCGAGACGCCGACCTGGCTGGCGTCGAGCCCCGAGGTCGCCGGCCAGACCGGCAAGCTCTGGATGAACCGGGCCGAGCTCAAGGACAAGCTCCGCGAGGCCGGCGACATCCAGCACCTCTGGCACATCCTCGGCATGCAGGCGCTCCGCTAGGAGCACTTCAAGTGGCGACGCCGCCGAGGCTCGCCCGCAGCTGGGCGAGCTGATCGGGGCCGGCGAGGCCCTCGCGCTCGAGCCGCTCCAGGATCTCGAGGCGGGCCTGGTGGTGGGCGAGGGCGGCCTCGGGGGCGCCGCTGCGGTGGTAGTGCCAGACCAGGTTGCCCTCGGTGGCGAAGCGCGAGACCAGCGCGCCGAGCGAGGGCGCGGCGTCGGAGAGCCGGCGGATCAGCTCGAGCGAGCGGAGGAGGGGGGGCTCGGCCTCCGCGGGCGTCGCCGCCGAGAGGCCGAGCATCGACGCGCAGACCGCCTCGTCCCAGGCGAGCTCGTCGGCGTCGACGTGGGCGCGGAGCGCCTCGATCGTCGCCATCGCGATCCCGAGATCGGCGTGGAGCGAGGGGGCCTCACCGGGGGAGCCGAGCGCCGGTCGGAGGACGACGAGGAGCTCGCGGAGCTGGCTCCGCACCCACGACGGATCGGCCGCCGCGAGCCCGTGGAGCGCCTCCAGGAAGCGGCGCCGGTGCGCCCGCGCCGAGCTCACGTCGCCGAGCTGACCGTCGAGCACGGCGATGTTGTAGGAGGTGACCGCGTGGTTGCGCGGGTCCCAGCGGGACGCGTGCGGGGAGGCGAGGAGCCGATCGCCGCGGTCGCGGGCGTCGACGTAGTGATCCCGGGCCGCCCGGAGATCGCCGCGCAGGGCCTCGACCCCCGCGAGATCGAGGCTCGCCTGGATGCGATTGATGAGGGCCTCGACGTCGTCGGGGGAGGCGGCGAGGCGCTGGTCGAGCAGGGCCGCGACCTCCCGCCGGATCGTCAGGCCGACGTCCAGGCGCCCGCGCGCGACCTCGGCGTGACCCAGGGCGACGAGCGTGTTGAAGACGATGCTCGCCAGCGGCCGGTTCGACGGCTGCTGGGCGACGAGCTCGCGGCCGAGGGCGAGCACCCGGTAGCGGAGCTCGGCCGCCGGCGCGACCTCGCCGCGCTCGCTGAGGTAGTCCGCTTGGAGGTTGAGCGCGCTCAGGAGCGCGCTCCGGGCCTGGGTGTCCTCGGGGTCAGCCTCGACGAGGGCGCTGATGATGGCGACGAAGGCCTCGAGGTGGCGACCTCGGGCGTCCTCGTCGCCCGCCGCCTGCGCGCAGCCGGCGAGGCACTGGTGGCTGACCCCGAGGCGGTGTCGGTGCACCTGGTTCTCGGGATCGGCCTCGGCGAGGGCCCGGGCGCGCTCCATCGCCAGCTCGGCCAGCGGCCTGCCCGAGGCCGCGTCGCCGCGGAGGATGTAGAAGAGCGCCAGCCGGTGGGCGAGGCTGAAGACGAGCGCGCCGTAGGAGATCGAGGTCGGCGCCCCCTCGAGGAGCGAGGTGGCGATCGCCAGCCCGGCCTGGAAGTGGGCGAGCGCCGCCGCCGGATCGTCCTCGGCCTCGGCGAGGCCGGCCCTCATCTCGTGGGCGATCGCCAGCTCGACGCGGGCCTCGAGGTCGTCGGGCGCGGCGAGGTGGGCCGCCTCGGCGCAGGCGAAGCTCTCGCGGAGGGCCTCGCCCGAGCGCCGGAGGTCGCCGCGGAGCTCGGCGAGGTAGCCGATCCGGGTCAGGATCGTGGCGATCTGGCGGCGGGCCTGGGGGAGGGCGGCCTCGTGCGCCCGCAGGATCGCGATCGCGCGCTCGAAGCGGGCCTCGGCGGCCGCGCTCTCGCCCAACGCCTGCTCGATGTCGGCGAGGCCGGCCTCGGCGCGGGCGGCGGAGAGGGCGACCGGGGCCTCGTCGCCCTCGCGGAGGAGGGCCGCGCCGAGCTCGACCGCCGCCCGAAATTCGCGCTCGGCGACCTCGAGGTTGTCGTGGGTGCGGGCGATCTCGCCGCGGTTGACGTGGCTGTCGAGGCGGCTGCGGCGGGCCGGTCGGCTCTCGCCGGCGCCCTCGAGGAGGCGCTCCTGGAAGGCGGCGGTGCGGGCGAGGAGCGCCTTGCGGACCGCGGTCGCCCCCGGCACCTCGGCGAGGTCGCCGTCGATCACCCGGAGGATGTCGTCGGCGATCGCGATCGCGTCGGCGAGGCGGCCCTCGGCGATCCCGCGCTGGCGCTCGGCCTCGGCGAGGAGGCGCCCCAGCTCGGCCCGCTGGGCGTCGAAGGCCGCCCGGCTGGCGGCGATCATCGCCCGCGCGTCGGCGCTGAGCGCCCCCGGGAAGCGGGCGGCGACGTCCTCCGCGTAGCCGAGGCGGGTGTCGTGGAGGAGGTAGCCGGCGCTCCGCCACTCCTGCACCCAGCCCTCGACCCGCGCGAGCTCGGCGAGGCGCTCGCGGTCCGCGTCGACCCAGCGGCGGAGGCGATCCCAGCGGCGGATCAGCGCCTCGTGGGCGACCTCGACGGTCGCGCCCTGGCTCGGATCCTCGTCGCGGACCAGGAGGCGGGCGTCGACGAGGGTGCTGAGGACGCGATCGAAGGCGGCGCGCTCGTCCTCGTCCGTGCCCTCCGGCGGCCGCAGGGCCGCGAGCGGGAGGCGGCGGCGGGTGTCGAGGGCGGCGTCGCGGCGGATCCCGACGAGCTTGACGAGGAGGCGTCGGGCCTGGCCGAGCGCGAGCTCGTCGAGGCCCTCGACGAGCGCGTCGGCGCGGCCATAGAGCGCGCCCGCGACCCCGCCGAGCGCGTCGTAGTCGGCCTGGGTGAGGAGGCCGTCGCGGCGGCTCGCCCAGAGGAGGTCGAGCGCGTAGGAGATCGCCGGCAGGGCCCCGGGCTCGCCGCTCACGTCGTCGAGGATCCGCGCGCAGAGCCCGTGCTCGAGCTCGAGGCCGAGCGCCCGCGCCGGCCCCTCGATCACCTGGCGGAGCTGATCACGGGTCATCTGCGGGATCGTCACCCGGTGGTCGTCGGCGTAGGCGACCCGGTCGAGGCGGAGATCGGACTCTGTCTCGAGGACCAGCTCGCCGCAGCGCCCGAGGAAGTCGATCCGCAGGGTGGCGATCACCGAGGTCGCGCCGCCGGGGCGGCTGGCGAGCGCCCAGAGGAGGCGGGCGAAGGCGGCCCGCTCGTCGGGATCGACGACGTGGGTGAAGAGCTCCTCGAGCTGATCGACGACCACCAGGAGGGGGTCGCTGCGCTCCGCGAGCGCGGCCTCGATCGCCGCCGGGCTCGCCTCGACCGGGGCCCCGAGGCGCTCGCTGAGGGCGACCGCGAGGGCGAGGGTCGGCGCCTGGCCCGGGCGGATCCGCAGCCAGCTCCAGCCCGGGATCTTGGCGGCCGCGAGCGCCGGCACCACCCCGCCGAGGACGGCCGACGACTTGCCGGTGCCCGACGCCCCCTGGACGATGATCATCCGCGGGGCCGCGCGCTCGCCGAGGCGGGCGAGGTCGCCCTGGAGCTCGGCGATCTCCTGGTCGCGGCCGAAGAGGAGGCGGCGGTGCTCGCTGTGGAAGGCGAGGAGGCCGCGGTAGGGGCGGAAGATCACCGGTCGGAGATCGTCCTGGCGGGGATCGGCGTAGAGCTGGAGGGCCGCCCAGTCGGGGGTCGACTCGGCGTCGGCGACCGCCTCGCGGGCGGCCGCGAGCGCCTGCTCGAGCGAGCGGAGCTCGACCAGGAGCGCGCGGTAGAGGACGCGCGTGATCACCTCGGAGCCGCTGACCGAGAGCGGCGTGCGGGCGGCGACCACCGCCTCGACGCCGGCGCGGTGGAGGCTCTGGGCGACGCTCCCGAGGTGCGAGGCCAGGGCGCCCGAGGCCGCGCTCTGGCAGGCGGAGAGGACGACCAGGCGGAGGGTGCCGGCGTAGGGCGCGAGGACCCGCCGCAGGCGCCCGCCGTCGACGAAGGCGCGGCCCTCGTCCTCGTCGTCGAAGGCGAGGCCGAAGGCGCCGTCCTCGGCCGCGCCGTGGCAGAGGAGGTGGAGGATCGCGAAGGGGGCGCCGGCGGCCGCGGCCTCGCGGAGGGTCGCCCGCAGGCGCCCGAGGGTGACGTTTGCGAGCTCGTGGAGGGGCTCGGCGTCCGGGTGGTGGCCGCGCGCGCAGGCGCGGGCGATCGCCTCGCGGTGCTCGCCGGTCGGGAGCGCGCCGCCGGCCGCCGACCAGGCGAAGAGGATCCGACCGCCCTCGGGGCGCGGCGCGGGCTCGGGCGGGGTCGCCACGACGTCGGGCCAGGCGTAGCGGACCGCGACCCCGGGGAGCGCCCCGAGGTGGAGGCCGGAGGCGCCGACGCTGAGGAGCTCCCAGGGGAGCGCGTAGAGCTCGGCCGCGTTGGCGGTGATCGTCACCAGCACCTCGCGGCCCTCGCGGGTCGCGCTGGCGATCGCCCGCTCGTGCTCCGTCCACGCGGTCTCGCCGAGGAAGCGCCGCAGGGTCTCGCCGATCCGGGCGACGCCGACCTCGTTCCAGCGGCCCGCGCCGAGCTCGGCGAGGTCGTCCAGGAGCCGCTGATCCCACGGGAAGTGCCCGCTGTGGACGGCGCCGCTGGCCTCGAGGACATGGTACGCCTGGGGCGCGAAGCGGAACGCGTAGGGGTCGTCCGCGTCGCTCGCGCGCATCATCCGGAGCTCGACGCGGAGGCGGCTCATGGGCCCATCCTAGGCGATGCGCGCGGCCGCGGCGAGGGTCGGGTCGAAGCCCCTCGCGTGACGTGGTGACCGGCCGTCGGCGACGTGCGACGATGCGAGGGTGACGGGCGGGCGCGCACGCGGGCTCCGGGCGCGGGCTTCGACCCGGCGAGCGGAGAATGTCCGATCGGACAGGTCCCTCGGGATCCGCGGGATCGTCGGGTGCGCGGTCGCCTTCGGCCTGCTCGCATGCACGGCCACGAGCCCGCCGACCTCGGTCGACGAGGGCGCCGCGCCGCCGAGTCCGGCCGCGACGGCGCCGGAGCCTGAGGCGGCGACGCCGAGCGCCGCGGGCGACGTGGCCGCGCCCGAGGGCGACGCTGCGGAGGCCGACGCGGCCCCCCCGAGCGAGGCGGCGCGCCCCTGCCGGCACGGCGAGCGCCTAGAGAGCGGCTGCGCCTGCCCGGAGGGGGCGTGCTTCGACATCTGCTGCGGACCCAACGCCGACTGCGCTCACCCGGCGACGCCCGGCGGGCCCTCGGCCTGCATGCTTCGACCGCTGGCGCCGCCTCCGGAGGCCGCGCCCGCGGTCGACGAGGCGCCCCGCGATCCGCCCGCCGCGCGCCCCTGCACCGACGGCGAGTCGCTCTCGAGCGGCTGCGCGTGCGAGCGCCGCTGCATCGACATCTGCTGCGTCGGCAGCGCGTGCAGCCACCGCAGCGGCCCCGACGGCGGCTGGGCGAAGTGCGTCCGGATCCCCCAGACCCGCTAGCGCGCTGGCGCGATTGCGCGCCGCTCGCTCGCGCGCCTACCATGCGGGCGATGTCCGCGACCCGACGCCTCCTCCCGGCCCTCCTCCTCCTCGCCTGCTCCGGCGGCTCGCCGGGCACCAGCGACACCGCGGGCAGCGACGGCTCGACGGGCGACACCACGGGCGAGGGGACGACGACGAGCGCCCAGACCAGCACAGCGTCCACCACCGGCGCCGCGACCAGCGGGACGGCGAGCGCGAGCGACGGGAGCAGCGGCGCGACGACGGTCGATCCGAGCGCGGGATCGACGGCCGCGGAGACGACCTCGTCGTCGACCACCGGCGTCGTCGACCCTTGCGATCCCGATCCCTGTGACGCCCCGGGGCCCTACTGCGAGGGCAACGTCCAGGTCACGCCGAAGGTCGCCTGCGAGCCCGACGGCGAGGGCTTCGTCTGCACGAGCGACGAGGTGACGATGGACTGCGGTGAGCTCGCCTGCCTCGACGGCGCCTGCGCCCCGCCGCTGATGCCGGTCGCCGGCGAGGTGATCTTCGTCGAGATGATGCAGGACCCGGACAAGCTCAGCGACTTCGACGCGGAGTGGTTCGAGCTCAAGAACCTCGGCCCGCTGCCGGTCGACCTCGACGGCTGCCGCCTCGTCGATCTCGGGGTGAACATGGACGATCACGTCCTCGACGCCGGCGGCCCGCTGGTGATCCTGCCGGGGGCGCTGATGGTGATGGCGAAGACCGTCGACCCGGCGAAGAACGGCGGGATCGAGGGGGTCGCCTACGGCTTCGGCGACGCCTTCTCGCTGACCAACACCGGCGACGCGGCGATCCTCCGCTGCGACGACGTCGACGTCGACGTCGTCAGCTACGAGTCCGACGGCTGGCCCTTCGGCGTCGGCGTGGCGATGGGCCTCGACCCGGCGCTCGAGGACGCGACGATGAACGACCTCGCGGCCTCGTGGTGCGCGGCCAAGGTCGAGTACACGGCGGGCAACACGGGGTCGCCCGGCGAGCCGAACCCGAGCTGCGGCTAGCGAAACAATCGAGCCCCTCGCCCTGGGCGGGGCGAGGGGCTCGGCTGCTCCGCCCCGAGGCGGCGAGGGCGGGCGGGCTCAGTAGCCGCCGACGTCGACCGAGAAGACGTAGCGCCGCCCGGCGAACTCCGACGCCGACCAGAGGGTGTTGCCGCCGTCGGCGACCATCAGGTCCTCGGGCCCGATCACCCAGCCGTAGCCCTCGCTCGCCTGGCCGGGGGCCGCCCGGTAGAGCTTGCCCCACGAGCCGTCCTGGCCGCTCGACGACATGTACCACTCGCCGCGGATCGACGCGCCGCCCTGCATGTCGCTCTCCTGGGCGAAGAAGACGTCGTAGGGCTGGGTGGCGCCGGTCGCCGGGTCGGTCGCCGCGAGGCGCTGGCCGTCGAGGGGCCAGCGCATCAGCTTGCCGGCGATGTCGGTGCCGTGGAACTCGCCGGTGATCAGCGAGGGGACGTCGGCGGTCTTGTCGAGCGAGATGAAGGAGAAGCGGTGCCAGCACGACTCGTCGCTGAGGAAGTAGGCGCCGACCTGCGGGATCGCGTAGCGGTGGCCGTAGGCCCGGTACTTGCCGGTCTCGGGGTCGTAGCCGGCCTCGTCGTCGAGGCTGTCGAGCTTGATCAGGCGGGTGGTGTCGAAGACCCGCAGGCCCTTCACGGTGTCGACCGCGTAGAGGTAGTCGCCGACCCAGGCGATCCCGCCGACGTGGATCCGCACCGGGCGGAAGTCGGGCTGGCCCTGGTTGTCGTAGGGGTCGACCAGGAGCGCGTGGGTGTAGGAGACCTTGCCGGCGTCGAGGTCGGTGACGTCGACGAAGGAGATCCGCGAGCCCTTGTCCACCGCGGTGTTGGTGTTGTACTCGGGCTTGTTGTACCAGGAGACCGCGACCACCTTGCGGCCGCCGATCGTCTCGTCGTCGGTCGCGTCGGCCGAGCCCGAGACGCCCTGGGGCATCCAGGCCTTGTCGGCGTGATCCTTGGCGTCCCAGCCGAAGGCCTGCTTCATCAGCTCGAGGCGGGCGAGCTCGTCGTGGGTGTCCTCCATCCGCACGCCCTGGCGATCGAGGTCGCCGAGGAGCTCGCGGGCGCTGACCAGCGGGAGGTCCTCGCCGATCGCGTCGACGATCGCGCCCTCGCTCGCCCAGAGCTCCTGATCGACCAGCGTGTACTGGCAGATCGCGCCGTCGACGAGGCCCTTGTGGCGGGTGAGGCCGTCGTCGTTGTTGCCCGGGCACGAGGCCGGCTTGCTCTCCTCGCAGAGGAGGAGGCGCTCCTCGATCGTCGGCGCGTCGTCGCCGGGGCCGACGGTCGTCAGGTTGCCCCCGCTGCCCCCGCCGCTATCGCCGGCGGTGGTCGCGTCCATGCCACCATCACAGGCGGCGAGGCCGAGGAGGAGGGGGACGAGGAGGAGACCACGGTCGATGGTTGCCATAACAAAATCCTAGTGTCGCTTTGGCGTCCGGCAAGAGGGGGGAGTGAGGAAAGAAAGGGCCGAAAACGGCCTTCTGTGGGGTCCTATCGGCAATTCAAACCCCCCGAAAATCTAAGCACTCCAACCCCCCAGACCCCGGCATATCTTGCCACCGCGTCCCCGCGTCGCACGTCGATCGTGCGGTCGCGGGTGAGCTCCGTGATCGGGCGCGGGCACCCGCGGAGGATCGCATGCACGGCGCTCCGGGGCCACGGGCGAGGTGGCCGCCGTCGATCCTCGCGTCATCCGGCGGGGCGCGCGAGCTCGACGGCGAGGCCCGCGGCGAGGCGGGCGTTGGCGACGAGGAGCGCGAGGTTGGCCCGCAGGGTCGCGCCCGCGGTCAGCCCCCCGAGGGCGTCGAGGAGGAAGGGGGTGACCGCCTGCCCGCGGATCCCGGCCGCCTGCGCCCGCCCGAGGGCCGCGTCGATCGCTCGATCGACCGCGCCCTGATCGAGCGCGAGCTCGGCCGGCAGGGGGTTGGTCAGGAGGATCCCGCCGCCCTGGCCGAGCGCGCCCCAGCGCAGGCGGCAGAGCGCGGCCGCGGCCGCGAGCGCGTCGACCCGGCGGACCACCAGCTCCGGGCGTCCGCGGGCGTAGAACTCGGGGAACGCGGCGCTCTGCCAGCCGAGCACCGGGACCCCCAGGGTCTCGAGGGCCTCGAGGGTCGCGGGGACGTCGAGGATCGACTTGGCCCCGGCGCTCACCGTGCAGCAGGGCGTGCGCGCCAGCTCCTCGAGATCGCTGGAGATGTCGCGGGTCTCCTGCCAGCCGCGGTGGACCCCGCCGATCCCGCCGGTGGCGAAGACCCGGATCGCGGCCAGGCGCGCGCCGACGAGGGTCGCCGAGACCGTGGTCCCGCCGCTGCGGCCGCAGGCGAGCGCCCACGCGAGGTCGCGGGCGGCGAGCTTGTCGGCGCCGCGATCGTCGGCGAGGCGGGCGAGCGCGTCGTCGTCGAGGCCGACGTGGAGGACGCCGTCGATCACCGCGATCACGGCCGGCAGCGCGCCGCCCTCGCGGACCGCCGCGGCCATGTCGACGACCGCAGCGTGGTTGGTCGGCCGCGGGAGGCCGTGGGTCAGGACCGCGCTCTCGAGCGCGACCACCGGGGCGCCCTCCTCGAGCGCCGCGCGGATCTCGGGGTGGATCAGGAGGGGGGCGCTCGGCGAACGCATGGTGGGTCTCTCAGTGGCCGGTGGCCGGTCGTCGCCGGCAGATCCCGAGGGTCTGGAGCTCGGCGGTGACGATCCCCGCCCAGTCGCGGTTGGCGAGCGGGTTGGCGGGGCTCGGGTGGAGGATCCGGGCGATCTTCGCCTTGACCTTGCGCTCGGCGAGCGCCGCCCGGGCCTGGTGCTCGGCGAAGACCCCGAGGGTCACCACCCACTCCGGCTCGAGCGCGTCGATCACCGCGCCGAGGTGGCGATCGCAGGCGGCGAAGAGGCGGGTCTTGTCGCCGACCGAGAGCTTGTCGGGGGTGAGGTTGCGGGCCGACGTCTCGAGGAAGAGGAGCGGGCAGTAGTTGGCGATGTAGTGGTCCGCGAAGAAGGCGCTCGGGGTCCGCCAGTGGCGCGCGATCGCCCCCCAGAGGCGGGTGCCGCTGACCTCGTTGCGGGTCGAGGCGAGGCCGAGCACCGGCCGCTTGGGGTGCTCGCGCGGCGGCTTGGTGATCGGGCCGTCGAGCTTGAGCCACTCGCGGACGACCGTCGGGTCGCCGAAGGGTACGCCGGTCTGGCCCATCCCGAAGGGGCCCGGGTTCATCCCCAGGAAGACCACCCGCTTGCGGCCGCCCGCGAAGGCGCGGATGTACGCCCGGTGGAGCGCCCAGGCGTAGCGGAGGGGGTTGTAGACGAGGGCGACCGGGGCCGCGAAGCGGAGGCCGTCGACCGCGTCCGCGAGCTCGCTGGCCGCCGTCTCGACCGCGCTGATGCGCGCCTTGGCTGAGCGCGAGCGGAGCATCGCGCCCTCCCTAGCACAGATCGACGGCCGCGCGCGACCGGCTCCGCGGTTGACGCCCGCCGGCCCGGCCGGCGATCGTCGAGGGAGGGTGGCCGAGGAGCTCGATCAGCACGTCCAGGGCCTCCGCGAGGGGGCCGCGCTCGCCGGCGGCGGCGGCTTCACGATCGACCGCGAGCGCGCCCGCGAGAAGCTCCGGGCCTTCCAGCTCGCCAGCCCCCACGACTACGTCCTCGTCCTGGTCGAGGCGATGGTCCTCCGCGGCGCGACCTGGATCGCCTTCGAGATCGACAGCGACGACGTGAGGATGAGCGCCGACGTGACGATCTCCGCGGCCGAGCTCGACCAGCTCTACGCGTCGATCTTCGCCGACGGGGCCGCCGACGATCGCCGCCTCCGCGGCCTCCAGGAGCTCGCGCTCGCGGTCAACGCGGCGATGGCGAGCGAGCCCCGCTTCGTCCGGATCGAGAGCGGCGGCGCCCCGGGGGTGCGCCTCGAGCTGCGGCCCGAGCGCGCCGATCGCCTCGAGGAGGTCGACGAGCTCGCCCACGGCACCCGGGTCCACGTCCGCGATCGCTTCTCGCTCTTCGAGGCGCTGAAGATCTTCGGGGGGGTGCACGCCGAGGCGAAGGTGCTCCGCGAGCGCTGCCGCTGGTCGACGGTGCCGGTGTCGATCGGCGGCGTGGCGATCTCCGGCGGCCTCGTCGATGAGGGCCTCCATCTGCCGCTGTCGATCGAGGGCGAGGGCTTCCAGGGGGTGATCGGCTGGCGCGCGGTCGGTGACCAGGCCGGCGTCGACATCCTCAGCAACGGGGTCTGGATCCTCCGCCACGAGATCGACGGGCTCTTCCGCGGGATCAACGCGCGGGTCGACGCGCGCGACCTCCGGCGCGACATCTCCCGGCGCGGCCTGGTCCGCGACGATCGCTTCGCGGCGATCATCGACGCGGTCCGCGGGGCCGCGGCCGCGGCGATCGAGCGGCTCGCGGCGGCGGTCGTCGCCGGCGACGCGGCCGCCCGACCCTGGGGCTCCGGGCGGGTGCTTGCCTGGCTCTTCGGTCATACGAACACCCGCGACCTCGCCGCGCTCGCCCGCGACGCCCCGTCGCTCCTCGACGTCCCCTGCTGGCGGAGCACGGCCGGCGGGCTCCGGAGCTGCAACCAGCTCGCCGCCGAGGACGGTCCGATCCCCTACGCGGTCGCGCCGATCGAGCGCCTGCCGGAGGAGCACGCCTGGGCGATCGAGGTCGCGACCCCGCTCGCGGGGCGCCGCCTGGCGGCGATCTTCGGCGAGCGGGCCCTCGACCTCGGCCCGGCGATCGAGCGCGAGCGCGCGCGGCGGGCCGGCATGGAGGCCTTCGAGGGGCGGGCCTTCGCGCCGATCCTGCCGCCCGGGCACTACCTCGGCGAGGCGAAGATCGCCTACCCCGGGGTCGAGGGCGCGGTCGGCCTGCGGACCTTCGGCCTCGCCGGCTGGGAGCTCTACCTGGTCCACCGCGGCCGCCTCCTCCACCGCCTCCGACCCGAGCTGCCGCTCGACTCGGTGACCGCGGTGGTCAGCGGCGAGCTCACCCCGAGCCCGCTCTACGACGGAGCGCTCGCCGACGAGGGGCTCGCGCGGGCGCTGGTCGCCGTCCTCGCGGCGATCGAGGGGATCATGATCGACCTGGCGAGCCGCCGCGCCCGCCTCAAGCTGGTCCGCCGCTACATCGAGTGGGCGATCGGCGGCGACCACGTGATCGACCTGCTGGTCTCCGCGGGCTTCACCCCGCAGGCCGCGGTCGAGGTGCTCGCCGCGGTCCCGGGCGGGGTCGAGCTCCGCCGCGGCGGGGCGTCCTGGCTCCGCCGCGACGCCCACCCGCTGGCGAGCGCCGAGGTGATGGTCGACGGCCGACGCCGGCGCCTCTCGCTGGTCGATCTCCAGCGCGAGCTCGGCGCGCGCGGGTCGATCACCTGGCTCCGGGATCGCAAGCTCGCGGGGGACGTGCGCCTCCCCGAGCACGTCCTCCTCCTCGACGACGAGACTCGGGGGCTGGTCGCGCGGGTCTTCGGCGAGGCCGCGCTCGTCGACTTCGAGCCGACGCTGGCGGGGATGGTCGACGAGGCGCGCTTCCGCGGGCTGCCGATCGAGGGGCTGCGACCGACGGCGGCCGCGATCGCCGAGGTCGAGATCGACGCCGAGGGGATCGTCGGGACCGTGGTCGCCCTCCACCCGCGCGAGGGCTGGTCCAACCAGGCCCGCCTGCGGGCGCTCAAGGAGCGGCGCCTCCTCGACGAGGTGACGATCAGCCTCCCGCTCGCCGGCGTGGCCGCGACGGTCAACGGCGACGGCCTCCTCCGCCGGCGCGGCGGGCTCGACGGCGCCGATCGACGCCTCCTCGGGCGACTCGTCCGCGGCGCGCTCCCGGAGCTCGTCCTGGCCGCGCTGGTCGCCGCCGAGCGGGCCTCGAGCGCGAGCGAGGGGCCGCTGCGGGCCTTCCTCCTCCACGCGCTCCTCGCCCTCGTCGGGCCCTGGCCGCGCCTCTGGGCGCTCGCCCGCCTGAGCGCGGCCGGGGAGGCGAGCGCCTGGCACCGGATCATCGATCTCGATCGACGGCGCGGCGAGGCGGCGCTCACGGCCGCGCTCGAGGGGCTCCACCGCGCCGACGCGATGCCCAGCGTCGAGGCGATCCGGCGGGCGCTCGCCGAGGGCAAGGACGCCGAGGGCGAGGCCGAGGAGCGCGCGGTCGAGGAGCTAGCGGCCCTCCGCCACGAGCTCGCCGATCGCCTGCCGGAGCTCCTCCGGCGGGTCCTCCTCCGCAGCCGCGAGGGCGGGCCCTGCAGCGTCGACGAGCTCGCGCGGGCGCTGGTCAAGCGCGAGTCGATCGCCTGGGTCGAGGGCGACCTCCCCGAGGGCAGCGCCTACGGCCGCCGGATCGCGGTCCTCGGCGAGGGCGAGCGTCGGGCCCTGGAGCCGCTGGTCGGCGCCGCCAACCTCACCCACCTCCGCGCCTGGCTCCTCTCGCAGATCGTCGGCGATCGCCTGGCCGAGCGCGAGGTGCGGGCGTCGCTGGCGATCCCGCCGGCGATGATCGCCGCCCGGGTCGTCCTCGATCCCGCGATCCACCGCTTCGAGGGCGAGCTCGGGGTCGCCTGGCGGGCGCCGCCGGCGATCGAGGTCTGCTGCGCGCGGCGGCCGATCCTCACCCTCGATCCCGGGCTGCCGCTCCCCCTCGTCGGGGCGCTGAGCGCCGACGACCTCGCGGTCTTCGTCGGCCTCGACGGGATCCCCGAGGGCGAGCGCGAGGCGATCGTCGAGCTCTGCGAGGAGGCGATGGAGCCGCTGGTCGAGGCGATCGCCGGCGCCTGGGGCTCACTCGACGAGCTCCAGCGGAGGACCCTCACGCCCCACCTCCTGGCGCTCCTGGGGGCCGCGCGCGCGGGCGCGGGGCGGCGCGGATCGGCGCTCGCGCGGGCGGCCGCGCGGGTCCGGGCGATCCCCCTCTTCGCCATGGTCGACGGCGGCCTAGCGACCCTCGAGGAGCTCCACGCCCTCCACCGGGCCGCCGGTCTCTTCCACGTCCGCGACCCCTGGCTCGGCGATCCGCCGGACGCCGCCGTCGTCCACCTCGCGTCGCTCGCCGCCTTCGACCTGGTGAGCGCCGAGATCCCCGGGATCCGCGACTACCTCCGCCGCTGGATGGCGGAGCAGGCGAGCGCCCGTCGCCTCGACGAGGCGCCGCCGCTCCCCCAGGCGCCGCCGCCCGGGTCCCTCGCGGCCGCGCCGATCGACGGCGGCGGGCTCCAGGGCTGGCTCTGGCTCCTGGACACGCCGAGTGGCGACATCGCCCTCGGCGTCCGCGGGCGCGCGCTCGGGCGCGTGGCGATCCCCGAGGGGCGCGGGCACGTCGGCGGCGCGGTCCAGGGGCCCTCGGTGGTGGTCGGCGAGGAGGGCGTCGGCGCGTCACTCGCGGAGGTCGCCCTGCCGACGATCGTCGCCGCCGTCGATCAGCTCCACGGGGCGCTCGCCGACGCCTTCGAGGCGGCGCTGGCGGCCGGCGAGGCGCCGGCGCCCGGGGTCCACGCCCGCCTCGTCGATCACCTCCTCGAGCTCCACCGCGGGCGCCAGGCGGCGGCGCCCGGGAGCGCCCGCGGCCCGGCCCGCGACGCGCTCTACGCCCGCCTCGCCGGGCTCCCGCTCCTGCCGGTCGGTGAGCTGGTGACCTCGCTCGCCGTCGCCCTCCGCGAGCGGCCGGCGGAGCTCGCCCACCTCCGGCTCTGGCCGCGGGCGCTCGCCGACGACGACGGCATCGACATCGACATCGACATCGACATCGACATCGACGGCGACGAGGGCTCCTTCGCCGGCGCCGAGCTCCTCGCGTTGACCCCCGAGGGGCGCCTGGTGGCGGCGATCCACGGCGAGCTCCGGCGCCTCCAGAGCGAGGACACCAGCCTCTTCCACGAGCGCCACATCGAGTCGATCGTCGTCAGCGCCCGCGGCGGGGGAACGCTGGCGGCGCCCGCCGGCGGGCTCATCCACCTCGACCGCGATCACCCGGTGGTCGCCCGCCTCCTCGCCGACGGGGGCGCCGATCCCTTCGGCCTCGGGCTCGCGCTCTCGGCCGCCTACACCGCGCTCAACGTCGCCCACGACGAGATCGTCGACGCGCACGAGCTCGCCTTCCACCGCCTCCACGCCGCCCACCTGGTCGCCGCCATGGCGATCGTCGGGTGACATGAAAACATGTCCCTTGGGTCATGTTTTTTGGGCCGGCGCTAGGCCGAGCCGACGAGCCCGGCGGGGACGTCAGCCGACCAGATCCGGGCCAGGACATCCGCGAGATCGTCGAGGGTCATCGGCTTGGCGACGAAGTCGTCCATCCCGGCGGCGATGCAGCGCTCGCGGTCGCCGGGCATCGCGTTGGCGGTGAGCGCGACGATCGGCGTCCGGCACCCGCGCGGCCGCTCGAGCTCGCGGATCGTCGCGGTCGCGGAGAGGCCGTCGAGGCGCGGCATCCGACAGTCCATGATGATCGCGTCGTAGCTCTCCTCGCGGAAGCGCTCGACCGCGACCTCGCCGTCGCCGGCGACGTCGACGACGCACCCGAGGAGCTCGAGGAAGCCCTCGGCGACGACCTGGTTGACCGGCTCGTCCTCGGCGAGGAGGACCCGGCGACCCTCCCAGGAGGGGCGCGGCGCGCGGGGCCTCGGCGGGGGCTCGGGCTCGGCGACCCGCTCGACCCCGAAGGGGATCTCGACCCAGAAGCGCGACCCCTCCCCGGGCCGGCTCGCGCAGCCGGTGGTCCCGCCCATCCGATCGGCGAGCTCGCGGCAGATCGCCAGACCGAGGCCGGTGCCGGAGGCCGCGCGAGAGTGGGTGGCCCGCTCGAAGGGGGTGAAGAGGCGGTCGAGGTCACCGGGCTCGATCCCGGGGCCGCTGTCCTTGACCTCGAGGCGCACGAGCATGCGCGGACCGAGCCACTGGTGGCCGAGGGTCACGCAGATCTCGCCGCGATCGGTGAACTTGATCGCGTTGTCGATGAGGTTGACCGCGATCTGTCGGAGCCGGAGGCCGTCGCCGAGCGCCCGGTAGCCCCGCGGCCAGGCGATCGACGTCCGCAGGGCGAGCCCCTTGTTGACGATCCGCGCGCGCATCAGGTCGATGACGCCGCCGATCACCTGCTCCGGCGAGAAGGGGGTGACCTCGATCTCGAGCTTGCCGGCCTCGATCTTCGAGAGATCGAGGACCTGGTTGAGGACCGTCCGGAGGGCGATCCCGGAGGCGCGGATCGTCTCGATCTGCTCGGCGAGGCGGCCGTCGATCCCCTCGCCGAGGATCACCTCGGACATGCCGATGATCCCGTTCATCGGCGTCCGCAGCTCGTGGCTCATCGTCGCCAGGAACGAGCTCTTGGCCCGGCTCGTCGCCTCCGCGCTCTCCTTGGCCGAGGCGAGGTCGGAGAGGACCCGGCGAGCGTGCATGTGGTGGCCGAGCCACTGCGCGAAGATCTTCATCATCTCGCCGTCGCGGTCGTCGATGAAGTGGTAGCGGCTCTCCGCGCGGCCGAGGAAGGCGAGGACCGCGACCCCGTCGCCGTCGACGTGGATCGCCGTGGTCAGGAGCTCGCTGACCGGGAAGCCGGCGATCTGCGAGATCGTCTCGAGGCGCGCTGGGTCGCTCGTGTGGACGACCGCCGCCTGGCCGCGCTGGAGGAGCTCCTCGCTGATCGTCCCTTCGCGCGGGCGACGGTCGCCGCGGCGGATCGGCAGATCGGCCGGCGCGGCGAGGTGGTCGATGACCAGCCACTCGCCCTCGGCGACCAGGAGGAAGGCGACGTCGAGGCCGAAGTAGTCGCAGCCGAGGTCGAGGAGCCCGTCGATCTTCGCGTCGAGATCGGCCGCCGGATCGGCGCTGAGGCTGTGGAGCTCGCTGAGGACGAGGCGGCGCCGCTCGAGCGCGGCGACCAGCGCCCGCCGCTCGCCGACCTCTTCAAAGAGGACGACCTGGGAGTCGGGGGCGAAGGCGACCTGGAGCGCGAAGACCCGCTCGACGCCGTCGCGGCAGCTCAGCGTGAGCTCGTGGGGATCGTCGGCGGGCTGGGCCGAGAGCGCGGACTCCCAGGTGTCGGCGGCGTCCGGGCGCCGCGCCGGATCGACGATCGCGCGCTCGATCCACCAGCCGTCGAGGAAGGCGTCGGCGGGCCAGCCGATCAGCTCGTCGAAGCGGCGGTTTCCGCGGGCGCCGTGCCCGTCGCCGAAGACGAGCGCGGGCAGCGGGAGCGCGTCGAAGACCCCGCGGAAGCGCTCGTCGCTGAGGCGCCGGGCCTCCTCGGCGAGGTGACGGGCGGTGATGTCCTGAATCACCCCGTAGATCCGCGACGGCTCCCCGCCCTCGCGGGCGACGGCCCCCTGCGAGCGGACCCAGAGGTGCTGGCCCTGGGCGTTGATCAGCGGGACCTCGAGGTCCCAGGGGACCCCCTCGCGGGCCGCCTCCTCGACCGCGTCGGCGACCCGCTGGCGGGCCTCCGGCGCGAAGGCGTCGATCGCCTGAGGGACCGTGATCGGCGTATCGGCGGGGACGCCGTAGATCCGGTAGACCTCCTCGGAGCCGCGGAGCGCGTCGGTGCGGAGGTCATGCTCCCAGACGCCGACGCCCGAGAGCTCGGCCGCCCGGCGGAAGAGGTCGTGGTCTTCGACGTCGTCGGTGACCTCGTCGATCACGCAGTAGTGGAGGCCGGCCGCGAGATCGGTGAAGGAGCGCCAGCAGAGCCAGACGGGGTTCCCGTCGCTGTCGAGGTAGCGGTTGCGTTGGAGCCGGTTGTGCGCGCCCTCACGGATCAGCCGCTCGGCCTCGGCGATCGTCACCTCGCGGTCGGGGGGATAGACGAAGTCGAGGAAGGGGCGGCCGACCAGCGCCTCGCGGGCGTAGCCGAGGTGGCGGGTCCAGGCGCCGTTGACCTCGACGAAGCGGCCCTCAAAGTCGACGATCGCGACCATGGTGTCGCTGGAGTCGAAGATCTTGCGGTAGTGGGAGAGGCGCTCGACCTCGGCCTCAAGCTCGCGAACACGGCGCTCGAGCGCTTCGTACGATCGTCGATCGTCGCTTGTCCCACTACCCATTCCGATACCTCAAGTTACCACGCGAGATTGGATCGCAAACGACGAAGATTTGTCCACTCGAGTGGACAGCGTTCTCGACGTCCTTCGCTCGCGCGTCGTGTCCTCGCGTTATTGGCCGCGGAGAGGCCGTATCTGGGTGCTGTCGCCGACGCGTAACGTTGGGACAGGTTCGCTCGTCGACCTAGCGAGCCACGGGGGACTACCCCCGGTCGCGCCGCTCGCTGGCTCTTTCGCGCCTCCGGCCCGCGTCATTTCCACGGTGGCGCCGGCGAATCTTCGGCGACGCGCGGGAGCTGGGCGAGGAGTCGCAGGAGGTCGGAGCTTGTGACGATGCCGAGGAGGTCGCCATCGCCGTCGACCACCGGGAGGGCGTGGAAGGTGCCGCCGCTGAGGAGCGCGGCCGCCTTGCGGATCGGCGTCGACGGCGAGACCGTCACGAGGTCGCGCGCCATCACCTGCGAGATCGGGAAGCGCCGGTCGAGGAAGGCCGCGAGCTCGGCCTCGTCGTGGCCGTGCTCGCCGAAGCCGAGGTCGAGGAGGTCGCTCGCCGAGAGCATCCCGAGGAGGCGGGGGCCGTCGACCACGGGGACATGGTGGAGCTGGTGCTCGCGCATCAGCTCGCGGACGTCGCGGAGTCGGTGGGTCGGGGTGACGGTGTGAACGTCGGTCCGCATCAGGCTCGAGATCGGCGCGTCGGGTCCAAGCATCAGCGCGGGACTATGCCCCCTTCATCGGCCGCGCGGCCGCGCGATTTTTTCTCGTGGGGCGCCGATCACCGGGGCCGCGCCGGCCTGCGCCGCGGGCTTCGCCTGGGCCGCGAGATTGTGCCACTATCGTCCGCGTGGGCCCCTTGGCGAGCCTTTACGGGCGAATCTGCGCGCTCCTGGCGGGGCTCGCCTGCGCCTGCTTCGCCGATGTCCCGGACGACTCGGCGACGACCAGCGCGGTCACCAGCGGCGCCGCGACCACCAGCGGCACGGGCACGAGCGGCGGGTCCACCAGCACGGGGGAGACCAGCACGAGCACCGGCGGGGTCGGCAGCAGCGGCGGCGTCGAGTCGACGGGCGCCGGCTCGACCACCGGGACCCCGGAGCCGGTCTACACCTGCCCGGATTCGCCAGAGCTCGTCCTCTGTTACGAGCTCGAGGCCGGCTGGGGCGAGGCGCTCCTGATCGACTCGGCGGACGCCGCCCACCACGGCTTCATGATGGGGGTGAGCCAGGCGGTCGGTCACAAGGGGAGCGCGGCCGCCATGGTCGGCGAGAGCCGGGTCTATGTGACCTATGACCAGACGGTGTTCAGCCGGCTCCAGGACGCCTTCACGGTCGGCGCCTGGATTCGTCCGGCGGCCGGCGACATGAGCGGGACCTACGGCCTGGTCGAGCGCGAGGGTCACTTCAAGATCACGCTGATCGGCGGCGGCAGCAGCTACAAGGTCGGCTGCACGACCCCCTTCGGCGGCGACTTGACCAGCGTCTCGACGCTTGAGCCAGACACCTGGGCCCACGTCGCCTGCGTCTACGACGGCGTGCGCCTCGGCCTCTGGGTGAACGGCGCGCTCGAGGGCGACAAGCCGGTCGACATCACGTCGATCGGCAACAAGGTCATGTGGATCGGCAACATCGGCCCCGATCCGACCGCGAGCGCCGCCTTCGTCGGCCTCATCGACGAGATCCAGCTCTGGGAGATCGCCCTCGAGGGGCAGGCGCTCTGCGCGGTGGCCGGCCTCGATCCCTGCGGCGGCCCCGGTTGACGCAGCGTCAGCCCTCGGGCCCCTCGCCCCGGCGCTCGAGGGCGACCAGCGGGAGGAGGCGGTCGAGGAGGCGCTGGACGCAGCGCTCGGTCGTCTCCTCGGCCGTCGGCAGGATCAGCTCGGGCGCGCTCGGGGGCTCGTAGGGCGCCGAGATCCCGGTGAAGTCGGGGATCAGGCCGGCGCGCGCGCGGGCGTAGAGGCCCTTGGGATCGCGGCCCTCGCAGACCGCGAGGGGCGCGTCGACGAAGACCTCGAGGAAGGCGCCCTCGGGGAGGCGCGCGCGGACGGCGTCGCGATCGGCGCGGTACGGGGAGATCAGGGCGATGATCGTGATCACCCCGGCGTCGACCATCAGGCGCACGACCTCGCCGACCCGGCGGATGTTCTCGCGGCGGTCCGCCGGCGAGAAGCCGAGGTCGCCGCAGAGGCCGTGGCGGATGTTGTCGCCGTCGAGGGTGTAGGCGACCAGGCTGCGGCCGATGAGGCGGCGCTCGAGCTCGCGGGCGATCGAGCTCTTGCCGGCGCCCGAGAGGCCGGTGAGCCAGATCGCGCAGCCGCGCTGGCTGATCGCCGCGCGGCGCTCCTCGGCGCTGATCGCCGAGTCCTGCCAGTGGAGGTCGCGGCCGCTCACGGGCGCGCCTCCCCGGCGGCGGCCTCGCGGGCGAGCTCGCGGCGGAAGAAGGCGGAGGCGCGGGCGAGCTCGCGGACGTAGGGGCGGATGTCTTCGCGCAGCTCCGGCGCGAGGTCGGCGAAGGGGATCACGTGGGCCTCGGGGACGTAGCGGAAGGTGAAGTTCACACGTCGGGTGGCGAAGCCGTCGATCGCCGGCGGGAAGTCGAAGCCGCCGCGGGTGTCGACGCGCTGGACCCGGTGGAAGGTCCGGTCCTTGTAGAAGGCGCCGCCGAAGAGCTGGAGCGACGCGTCCTCGAGCCACTGCGCGAGGACGACGCGGTCGCGCTGGCCGGGCCGCTGCGAGGTCACGAACTGGATCAGCGCGCGCTCGCCGAGGGAGATCGACGCGACCGGCCCCGGCTCAAAGTCGCGGTGCTCGCCGACCCGGGCCGTGTCGATCCAGCGCTCGCCCTCGCGGCGCTTGCCGTAGAAGTTGACGAGGCAGGTGTTGAGGTGCCAGCGCCGCGGCATGTCGTCCCCGCGGTAGGTCGCCCGGGCGAGGCCCTCGATCCGCCGCGCGAGCGCGCCCAAGACCGGCGGGAAGGGCTCGGCGCGGACGCAGCGGTCGTCGACGCCGCGGGGCGGCCGGTAGTAGTCGAGGCAGGCGAACTGCCAGTTGCCGAGCCAGTAGACCGGCCGCAGGAGGCGGCGCTGGCTCTGGCCCGGCGGCGGCGGTCGATGGAGGGAGTAGCGCTCTTCCCAGAGCGGGCGCAGGGTCCCCAGCCAGGCGACGATCGCCGCGCGCTCGTCGTCGCTGACGTAGCCCGGGAGGTAGACGTGACCCGGCGGCGGCCGCTGCGGGCGCGCCGTCGGGGGCCGTCGGAGTGGGGCGCGCGTCGACACCGCGGCCGAGTATAGCGAGCCGCGGCCGCGAAGGTGACGGGGCTGACCTTGCGTCAGCCGATGTGAGGGAGAGCGCGCCGGCGGCGGTTCACGGCGGGCCCTGGCGGCTCCTACAATCGCCGCGGACGGCCGACGGTGACGAGCGCGAGCGACGGTGAAGGGGGAGGCGAGCGCGTCGCTCGGGCGCGCGCGCCCCGGCGCCGACCGCTGACGATCCACCTCCTCGGGATCTTCGTCATCTACCACCTCGCCGCGCTGGTCCTCCAGGCGCTCCCCGATCCCGGGGTCGGCCTCAAGCGCTCGGCCTGGCAGGAGCCGACGGTCCAGCAGGAGTTCCGGGTGTGGGCCGGCTTCTTTAGCCGCTTCGGCCGCGAGGTCACGGTCGACGAGCTCCAGCGGCGCCTCTGGGAGATCGCCCAGGCGGTGACCTCGACCCGCAAGGCGCTGGTCCGGCCCTTCGCGCCCTACGTCGACTACATCGGCATGCGCCAGCCCTGGCGGATGTTCGTCGCCCCCCACCGCTTCCCGACCTCGCTGGTGATCGACGTCCGCGAGGGGGACGGGCCGTGGCGGACGATCTTCGTCGAGCGCTCGAACGAGCACACCTGGCGGCGGGCGATCTTCGATCACGATCGCATGCGGGCGGCGCTCTTCCGCTACGGCTGGCCGGAGTACAACGGGACCTACCGCGACCTCGGCCGCTTCATCGCCCGCAAGGCGGCGGCCGACTTCCCGGAGGCGACCCAGGTGCGGGTGCGCATGCTGAAGCGGCGCTCGCCGACCCCCGAGGAGGTGCGGGCCGGGCAGATCCCCGAGGGCGACTACCGCCAGGAGCTGGTGATCGCGCTGGAGGGCTTTCGCCGGTGATCCGCGCCTGGGACGCCTGGCTGCGGGTGCTCGAGCGCCGCGAGGGCGGCGAGGCCCTGGCGGTCTTTCGGATCCTCAGCGGCCTGGCGATCCTCTACACCTACATCCCGGTGATCGCCGCCGGGCTGGTCGAGATCGCCTGGCTCGACGTCGAGTACGGCGGCTACCGCCCGCTCACCGGCAAGGGGTCGTGGCTGATCACGGCCCTCGGCGGGCTCACGCCGGAGCTCGTGTGGTCGCTGGTCGGCGTCGGCCTGGTCAGCGGCCTCGCCCTCACGCTCGGCGTCGGCGGGCGGGTAGGGGGGCGGATCGTCGCCTTCGTCGCCCTCCAGACGCTGCTCGCGCTCTCGATGATCAACGGCGACGCGAAGGGCTCCTACGACGCGCTCCTCAACAACTCGCTCTGGCTCCTGGTGCTCGGCGACGGGACCGCGACCCTGTCGCTCGACGCCCGCCGCCGCGGCGGCGGCTGGCGGAGCGCGCTCGAGGTCGCCGCCTGGCCGCGCTACCTGATCATCGCCCAGATCATCACGGTCTACGCGTCGACCGGGATCCACAAGGTCTCGGCCTTCTGGCTGCCGATGGGCGGCTACACGGCGCTCTACTACATCCTCCTCCAGCCGACCTGGCACCGCTGGGAGATGTACTGGATCGCCTGGCTCTTCCCGCTCACCCAGCTCCTGACCGCGCTCACCTGGATCTGGGAGGTCTCGTTCCCGCTCGTCGGGATCCACCTCTATCTCCGGCAGAAGCCGGGCCCGCGCGGCCGCCTCGGCCGCCTCCTCACCCGCTGGGATCTCCGCACCCCCTACGTGCTCTTCGGGGTGTCGATGCACCTGATGATCTTCGCGCTGATGGAGGTCGGGCCCTTCTCGCTGATCACCCTGGCGTACTACCCCTGCCTCTACCGCCCCGAGGAGCTCCGCCGGGGCTGGGCGCGGCTGCGGGCCCGCCTATCCCGGCGCCCGACGTGAACGCGGCGACATGACCCTTGGGTCATGCCGCCGTGATGAAGGGGACGGCCCGGCGGGGGGCGCTCAGCGGAGGCGATCGACGACCGCGAGGAGGGCGTCGAGGACCGCGTAGCCGAGGCGGCGGCAGCGGGCGGGCGACCAGCCGAGCTCCGGCAGCGGCGCGTTGGCGGCGTCCTTGAAGGGCTGCTCGAGGGTCACCGAGAGGCAGCCGTGGACGTCGGCGACGTAGTTCGAGGCCATCGTCAGGTTGGCCTGGCCGGGCTCCGGCGAGGGGTAGCCGTGCTCGGTCTGGAAGTCGGGGCTGGCGATCTTGAGGGCCGCCTGGAAGTCACGCTCGAGCTCGAAGACCCGCGGGGTCACCGACAGGATCCCCTCGGCGCCGGCGAGGAAGTTGTAGGGGAGGCCCTCGTCGCCGTGGACGTCGAGGAAGAAGTCGACGCCGGTCTCTTCGATCTTGCGGCGCACGCAGAAGACCTCGGGGCTCCGCCAGAGGGTCGGCTCGACCCACTCACGGTTGAGGTTCGCGCCGACCGCGTTGGTCCGCAGGTGGCCGCGGAAGGAGCCGTCGGGGTTCATGTTGGGGACGACGTGGAAGACCGCGCGCTCGCGGAGGATCCGACCGACCGGATCCTCGGGATCGAGGAGGCGATCGATGAGCCCCTCGACCAGCCACTCGGCCATCGACTCGCCCGGGTGCTGGCGGGCGATGATCCAGCAGGTGCGCTTCTCCGGCGAGGGCTCGCCGAAGGTCAGGAGGTCGAGGTCGCGGCCGTCGACGGTCGAGCCCAGCACCTCGAGGCGGACGCCCGGGGCCATCTGCGCGCGGGCGCAGAGATCGGCGTGGCGCTCGAGGGAGTAGGGGGCGAAGTAGGCGTAGTAGACCGCGTCGGCCTCGGGCGTGTGGCGGATCGTCAGGCGCCCCTCCTCGTAGACCGTCGGCGCCCGGAACCAGCGCTGGCGATCGTAGGAGGCGACCGCGTGGTAGCCCGGCCAGCCGTCGGGGAAGGCGGAGGTCGCCGCGTTGACCAGGTGCATCGTCAGCGGCACCCCGCGGACGCCGCTCACCCGGTAGTGGAACCACTGGTAGAAGTCCGACTGGTTGTCCTTGCGGATGCTCAGGCGGATGTCATCGGGGCGGTCGGCGGAGAGGACCTCGATGTTGCCGCTGTCGAAGGCGCTGGTGATCTTCATGGCGGGCGCATCCTAACAGCACGCGCGGGCCCTCGGGGCGCGCTGGTCGGCGGCGCGCGGGCTCTGCTAGCCTGGCGGCGATGGTCCTGCGGGCGCGGCGGAGGGCGTGGGGGCTGGCGATCGCGGGGGTCCTCGCGGGGGTCGGCGTGGCCGCGGGCGCCTGCCTCCCCGAGCTCGATGAGGCGTGGCTGATCGCGGGGCCGACGATCCTGGCGATTGAGCTCGAGATCGTCGAAAACGGGCCCTACTCGACGCCCCTCGCCGACGACCCGCCGGGGACGCGGCGGACCGAGGGGCTCCCCGGCGACCGCCTCCGGATCACGCCGGTGGTCGTCGAACGCGGGGGCGTGGTGGACTTCGACGACCCGCCGATCCTGCTCCGCTGCGCGTCGTGGTGCGTCGGCCTGGAGAGCGCCGAGCTCCCGCCCTGCAGCGACGAGCCGCTGGTGCCCCAGCTCGTCGGCGCGTGCCGGGCCGCCGGCGACGAGCTCCTCCTCCCGCCCTTCGGCCCGGCCGCGGTGGCGATGACGACCTGGACTGCGCGCTGGATCGCCGCGCGGCCCGGCTCCGGGCTCGACGCCGAGGCCTGCCTGGCGCGCACGATCGCCGAGGAGGACGCGAGCGGCTGCCTCCTCGCCGAGCTCGAGCTCCCCTACGGACCCGAGCGCGACGTCTTCGCGGTCAAGGGCTGGCCGGTGCCGGACGAGAGCCTCAGCGTGCCGAACCACGCGGCGCCGATCGATCGCGTCGAGCTCGAGATCGACGGCGACGCGGGCCACCGCGCCCTCTCGGTCGCGCCCGGCGAGCGCGTCGCGCTCGATCCCGGGGATGAGGTCGCGCTCCGGATCGAGATCCCGCCCGAGGCGATGGAGGAGGGCGACGATCGGAGCGTCCGCTGGTACGCGAGCGCGCGGGTCTTCAGCGGCGGCGCCGAGCTCCGCGGGCTCGAGCAGCGCCTCGCCGCGCCCGCCGAGGCCGGCTCCTTCGAGGTCCACGTCGTCGTCGCGGATCGGCGCACGAGCATGTCCTGGGCGATGCTCCGCTTCGACGTCGATCCGCCGGGGGGGCGGTGATCGCCGCCCTCGCGCTGGTCGGGTCGCTCGCGCTCGCGGCCGGCGAGGTCGTCGCTGCCGAGGACGCGAGCCAGCGCGCGGACGCGCCCGCGGAGCTCCGCGGCGAGCTCCGACGCGCCGGCGATCGGGCGCCGCTCGGCGGGGTCGCGATCCTGATCTACCCGGCGCCGGCGGGCGCTCGCCCTGGCGAGGTCCGCTCGCCCGAGCCGCCGACGGCCGAGCCCGCCTGGGTACGGCGGGTCGAGAGCGACGACGAGGGGCGCTTCGTCGTCGACGAGGCGCCCGGCGAGCTCCTGGCGGTCGAGGTCGTCGCCGCCGGCTACCTCCGCGCCCGCTGGATCGTCGACGGCGCGGCGGCCCGCCGCCGCCCGCTCCGCCTCTACCTCCGCCCCGAGGCCTCCAGCCCCTACCGCACGGTCGTCCGCGAGGCCCGCGAGGTCGCCGCGGCGGCGCCGAAGGGGCCGGTCGAGCGCACCCTGAGCCGCGAGGCGATCCGCGACGCCCCGGGGAGCCAGGGGGACCCGCTGCGGGCGCTCCAGAGCCTCCCAGGGGTCGCGCGGGCGCCCTTCGGCCTCGGCCTCCTGGTCCTCCGCGGCGCCGGCCCTCGCCTCTCCCAGGTCTACGTCGGCGACCACCCGGTGCCCCAGGCCTTCCACCTCGTCGGCCTGGCGACGGTCGTCAACGGCGACGCGCTCTCCGGGATGACCTACGTCCCGAGCAACTTCGCGCCGGCCTACGGCAACGCGAGCGGCGGCCTCGTGGTGCTCGGGCTCCGTCGGGGCGATCGCGCGCGCCCCCGCGGCCTCGGCTTCCTCGACATCGGTGGCCTCGGGGCCCTGGCCGAAGGGCCAGCCGGCAAGGGCTCCTTCCTGATCGCCGCCCGCCGGGCCCACCTCGATCTCCCGCTCCGGGTGGTCAGCGCCGTCAACCCGCTCGCGCCGGCGATCGTCCCGACCTACTACGACGCCCAGCTCGCCTACGACCTCCCGCTCCGCGGCGGCAAGGAGCTCCACGTCGGCTTCCTCGGCTCCGCCGATCGCCTCGCCTTCGCCGGGCCCGAGGACGCCGAGGGCGCGCGCGCGTCGATCCTCGAGGTGCGAAACTCCTTCCACCGCCTCGATCTCGCCTACCGCGCGCGCCTCGGGCCGACCAAGGTGCTCCTCACGCCGGCGCTGCGCTTCGACACGGCCTCGCTTGAGAGCGAGCTCATGACCGCGCCGACGGAGCCGCGGCGGAGCCTGGTGTCGACCCTGCGGGCGGCGATCGACCACGAGGTCAGCCGCGAGCTGAGCTTCCTCCTCGGCGCCGACGCCGAGCTCGCGCGGACCGTCGGCGAGCCGCGGAGCTACGTCTATGGGGCGCCGCAGCTCGGGACGATCACCCAGGAGCACGCCTTCCTCGGGCTCTACGGCGACGCCCGGATCCACGCCCGCGGCCTCCACCTCGAGCTCGGCTCGCGCCTCGCGGCCTTCGTCATCGACGGCCGGGCGGCCTTCGCCGCGGACCCGCGCCTGCGCGGGAGCCTCGCGCTCGGCGATCGCTGGCGCCTGAGCGGCGGCGTCGGCCTCTACACCCAGCCGATCGTCCAGCGCTCATCGGTCAGCGCGATGCTCGGCAGCAGCCACGGGGTCGGCTCCGGTCGCCTCATCCTGCCGACCCAGATCTCCCGCGGCTTCGATCCGACGATCGTCGCGGTCGAGGGGGATCTGGCGCTGATCCAGGCGATTCACGCGTCGTTCGGGGTCGCCCGCCGATTCGCCGGCGAGCTCGAGGTCGAGGCCACCGGCTTCTACCGCACCCTCGAGGATCGGGAGGACGTCGCGCGCCCGAGCGACCTCCCGCGCCAGGTCGCCTTCGGCGGCGAGCTCATGCTCCGCAAGGGCCTCACGCGCCGGGTCGACGGCTGGCTCGCCTACTCGCTCCTCTGGGCCCAGCGGGTCGAGGAGGAGGGGGGCACGATCACGCGGACGCCGAGCCCCTACGATCAGCGGCACAACCTGGTCGCGGTCCTAAGCCTCCGCCTGCCCCGCGCGTGGCGCCTGGGCGGGCGCCTGCGCCTGAGCTCCGGGCTCCCCTACACGCCGGTGGTCGGCGCGATCTGGAACAACGGCGCCTACACGCCGCTCCTCGGCGAGCCGCTGAGCGGGCGCTTCCCGATCTTCCATCAGCTCGACGTCCGGGTCGACAAGCGCTGGGTGCTCCGGCGCTCGATCGTCCTGGCCTACCTCGATCTGGTGAACGCCTACAACGCGGCGAACACCGAGGCGTACATCTACAGCCGCGACTTCTCGCAGCGGGTCGGCGGGCTCAGCCTGCCGATCTTGCCGCTCCTCGGGGTGCGGGTCGAGCTCTAGCCGCCCTGACAGACGAGGAAGAGGAACTCGCAGATCACCGGGTCGACGTTCTGGTCGAGGCACGACTGGTGGAGCTGCTCGCACTCGCCGCCGGGTCCTCCAGGGAGAGCCAGCCGTCGCCCCCGCGACGCTGGCGCTCACTCGACGGGGCGGCGGCGGAGGATCGTGTGGACCTTCAGCGTCCCGCCGGGGAACCCGGCCTCGGGCTGCGGGAGCGCGTCGAGCGTCGCGCTCAGGTCGGTCGTGGCCTCGAGGAGCGCGCCGCTTCGGCGGTCGAGGACGAGCTCGCTGCGGAGCTCGCCGCCGGCGCCCTTGAGGTAGCGGGCCGACGTCGCGCTCGGGTGCAGCCCGGCGACGCCCGTGCGGGCGATCGTCACCCGCTCGGGATCGACGGCGACGAGGCGGTGCTCCAGGTTCCACTGGACCTCCGCCTTGAACAACGTCGACGTGGTGATCGACTCGCTCCAGGTGTCGCCGACCATGACCGGATCGCGGGGGAGGTGAGGGCGCACGCCCCACTGGCGGGTCGACGCGAGCTCGCCGTCGAGCGCCGCCTGCCAGCGGGCGCGCTCCTCGGCGCTCGCTTCCCCGAGAGCGCTCGCCGCCCGGAGCTCGAGCCAGCGGGCCTCGGCGGCCTCGCGGAACGCGTCCTCGTCGACGAGCCCCACGGTCGCGGCGTCGGCGTCGAGCCGGATCCCGAGCGGAATGCCGACCAGCGCGAAGCGCTCGATGTGCCGGGCATCGACGTCGGTGAGCGTGTCACTCTCGACCCGCGCGCCGCCGAGGGGCTCGATCTCGAGGTGCTCGGTGGTCACCCGCAGGACGAAGCCGCCGTCGTCACCTCCGTCCGCACCTTCGACGTCGAAGGCCTCGCGTCGGCGCTCGAGCATCGTCGGCGTGTCGCCGAAGGCCTCGTCGTCCCGCGCCGAGTAGTACTCGACCTCGACGCGCTCGAGCCAGCGATCGCCGACGCGGAAGCGGGGGCGGAGGGCCACGCTCTCGCTCCCCGAAGGGGGCTCGGCGACCGCAGCCGTGGGTAGTGAAGAGGCCTGCGCGTCGATCTCGGGCGCGGCGTGGCGCTCCGGATCTGGTTGGCGCTCACAGGCGCTGAGGAGCGCCGCGACCGCGAGGAGGCGCGGACCGACGGCCGGTGCGTTGAACATCCGTCCAAGGATGCCATCACCATCGCCGGCCGCGCGACCGCGAGGGCCCACCTTTGGAGAAGTGGAACGTCGCCCGTGTGAGGGGGCCTCCTTGTCGCCGAGCGGCGCTTGGCGCTAGTGTGCCTGCCTGCAGGGACCAGACCATGGGACGCACCATCATCCTCCTCTACGGGATAGCCTCGTACCTCCTCTTCCTCGGCGTCTTCCTCTACCTGATCGGCTTCGTCTGGGGCGCCTACGTGCCCAAGGGCATCAACGACGGTGAGGTCGGCGCCTTCGCCTCGTCGCTGGCGATCGACGTCTTCCTGGTCGCGCTCTTCGGGATCCAGCACTCGGTGATGGCGCGCCCCGCCTTCAAGCGGATCTGGACGACGATCGTCCCGGCGACCGCGGAGCGGAGCACCTTCGTGCTCCTCGCGTCGGCCTGCCTCGTGGCGATGTACGCCTACTGGCAGCCGATCACCGACACGATCTGGGACTTCCGCGGCGAGACCCTCGGCGACGCCTTCCTCGGCGCCTCGGCGTTCGGCTGGACGCTGGTGCTGGTGTCGACCTTCGTGATCGACCACTTCTCGCTCTTCGGCCTCAAGCAGGTGATCTACGGCTTCGTCAACCGCGAGATGCCGACGCCGAACTTCGTCATCCGCGGCCCCTACCACCTGGTCCGGCACCCGCTCATGCTCGGCTTCCTGATCGCCTTCTGGGCGACCCCGTGGATGACCGTCGGCCACCTCGTCTTCGCGACGGCGATGACCCTCTACATCCGGATCGCCCTCCACTACGAGGAGAAGGACCTCCAGGAGGTCCACGGCAGCGAGTACGAGAGCTACCAGCGGCGGACCTCGATGCTCCTCCCCTTCGGCTTCTTCAAGTAGCGCGGCCCTCGGGCCGTCGGCTGGCAGAGGCCGCCGCGAGCGATCGCGGCGGCCTTCGTCGTTCCGGGCGCGCGGCGGTCGCGGCGCTAGGCCAAGGCCGCGTCGCGGCGGATCCCGCCGAGCCAGCGGCGGAGCTCGTCGAGGATGTCGGCGGGTGCGGCCGTCGTCTTGCCGAGCACCTCCTGGGCCTCGGCGGTGAGGAAGGCGCGCTCCTCCGCGGTCAGGTCCTTGCCGGTGAGGACGACGACCGGGATGTCGCGGAGATCCGGCGACGATCGCAGCCGCTCGAGGAAGCGGATCCCGTCGCAGCGCGGCATGATGATGTCGAGGAGGATGACGTCGGGGCGGGCGAGGGCGAGGCGGTCGAAGCCGTCGAGGCCGTCGCAGGCCTCGCGGACCTCCCAGCCCTCGCGCTCGAGGATCCCGCGGGCGAGGCTGCGGGCGCTCGCGTCGTCGTCGATGATCAGCGTCGACGGGCGGCGCTCGGCGTTGCGGTGGCGGGCGAGCACCTCGAGGAGGCGCTCGCGCTCGATCGGCTTGACGAGGTACTCGTCGGCGCCGAGGCTGAGGCCGCGCTTCTGGTCGTCGGTGATCGAGACCATGATCACCGGGATGTGGGCGAGGAGCGGGCTCGCCTTGAGGGAGGCGAGGACGTCCCAGCCGTCGGCGTCCGGCATCAGGACGTCGAGGGTGATCGCCGCCGGTCGGAGCGCCCGCGCGAGCGTGAGGACGTTGGCGGCGGAGTTCGAGGTGACGACCGCCCAGCCCTCGCGGGTGAGCGCGCGGACCATCATGTCGAGGACCACCGGGTCGTCGTCGATGACCAGGATCGTCTCACGCGAGCTCTGGATGGCCGGGTGGGGGCGCGGCCGGATCTCCCGCTCGCGGGCGCCCGGGAGCGGCGCGCGGACCCGGGCGTCGTCGGCGATGGCCTCGTCCGGCGCGACCCTCTGCACGGGCTCCGACGCCTCCGACCCCTCGGGGGCGGCGGCGTTGGGCGCCCGCGCCGGCAGGCGGACCGTGAAGGTCGAGCCGGCCCCGAGTTCCGAGCGGAGCGTGAGGTCGCCGCCCATGAGGCGACAGAAGCGGCGGGAGAGCGCGAGGCCGAGGCCGGTCCCGCCGAACTCGCGCGAGGTGGTCGCGTCGGCCTGCGAGAAGTCCTCGAAGAGGACCTCCTGGGCCTCGGCCGAGATCCCGATCCCCGTGTCGGAGACCGAGAAGGCGATGATGTCCTCCGGCGTCGACGGGATCCGCGAGACCGAGACCGAGATCGTCCCGCCGTGGGTGAACTTGCCGGCGTTGCTCAGGAGGTTGAGGAGCACCTGCCGGATCTTGAGGAGGTCCGAGTGCATCTTGCCGACGTCACGAGGACAGCGGACCTCGACGACGTTGTCGTTCTTGGCGAGGAGGGGGGCGGCCGTCGCCATCACCCCGTCGAGCATCGTCCGGACGTTGAAGGCCTCCGGCCAGAGCTCCATCTTGCCGGCCTCGATCTTCGAGAGGTCGAGGATGTTGTTGATCAGCGCGAGGAGGTGGGAGCCGGAGTGGCGGATCTTCTCGAGGTCGTCGGTGAGATCGCTGGTGGCGCTCACCTCGGGGTCCTCGAGGAGCATCTCGCTGTAGCCGATGATCGCGTTGAGCGGCGTCCGCAGCTCGTGGCTCATGTTGGCGAGGAAGCGGCTCTTGGCGACGTTGGCCGCCTCCGCGGCCTCCTTCTGCCGGAGGAGGAGCTCGGCCTGGCGCTGCTCGGTGATGTCGTGGAAGACGATGCAGGTGCCGATGTAGCCGTGGATCGGCGCGATCACGGCGGTCGTCGAGACGTCGAGCCAGCGATCGCGGTGGACCACCGTCGACTGGTAGCGGACGTGACGGGTCGCCTCCGACTCGAGGTGGGCGACGAGCTCGGCGAAGCCCTCCTCGACGCCGAGGAGATCGAAGAGGTCGGAGCCGCGGAGCGCGTCCTCGGAGAGGAGGACGCCGCGCGTCGAGCGGAAGCCCATCATCTCGAAGAAGCGGTCGTTGTGCTCGACGATCCGGTTCTCAGCGTCGAGGACGACGACGCCCTCGACCGCCTTCTTGATGATCTGCTCCCAGCGGCGCTCCGAATTGTAGAGGTCGAAGAGGAGGTCGCCGGCGCCCGCGACCGGCTCGACGAGGACCACCCGGCGCCCGTCCGGCTCGCGGAAGACGCGGGTGCGGGTGAGGTGATCGCGATCGCCGAGGGTGAGGCCGAGGAGCATGTCGACGTGCTCGCTGGCGGCGACGCGGCGGTGGAATTCGCGGCCGCCGCGGCGGTCCCGGAGGGAGATGAGCTCGTCGAAGGCCTCGCCGACGACCTCGTCGGCGTCGACCTCGAAGATCCGGCAGAAGGCCGGCGAGGCGTCGCGGACGATCAGCCGATCGTCGACCTCGAGGAGGCCGACCGGCAGGCCCACGCGCTGCCAGATCGTCTCGCTCACGGGGGCCCCTCGTAGCCGAAGATCGCGTGGAGCTCGGCGATCGCGGCGTCGGTGCAGGAGCGCTTGCGGATCACGGTGATCGGGTTGCCGCCGATCACCGAGCGGAGGAAGAAGTGCTCCCCCTCGATCTCCATCATCCGAAACGCACCGTTCATCTTGAGGGTCCCGTAGCGCTCAGCGAGTCGCCTCCAGAGTTCAGTCACAGTGTCCCGATGGAAGAAGTACTTGAAGGTCTGCGGGTGAATACAGGCGTGGACCGGCGCGCGCGTCGGCAGCGGGGCCTCGCTCACTAGGCGACCCTCTCGACCCCGAAGGTGCAGCTCTGGCCGCCGCTGCAGATGCAGGCGCTCTCGGTCGAGGCGAAGGTGCCAAATCGCTCGGCGAGGGTGCCTTCGCCGTAGACCAGCTCCATCATCCCGGCGGCGACGCCGGTGAGCATGCAGCACTGCGGGCGCTTGGTCGGCCCCCGGAGCTCGCGGAAGCCGAGCGCCTCGTAGCCGTTGAGCGACTCGATGACCAGGCCGAGCCCGGGCGTGTGCTGGCGGATGTGCCAGTTGCCCCAGCCGAGCGCGTTTGACACCGCGACCAGCGCGTGGAGGTTGTCGGGGCGCTCGTGGATCATCGGCGCGATCAGACCCTCCCACTCGGTCGAGTTCATGATCCCGCGGAAGGTGTTCATCCCGCAGGTCTCGGCGTCCTCGATCAGGAGGCGGCGGGCGGTCTTCTCCCGGCCCTTCGCCGCCATCTCCTCGATGAAGGAGATCGAGAGGAGGTTGTAGAAGTCGGCGGGCGTGTTCGCGAGGTAGACGCCGAAGGCGGGGATGAGGCCGTCCTGGTTGCCGTGGATCGGCATGCCGACGACCGCGTCGATGATCGCCTGCTCGTCGACGCTCTCCGAGTGGAGGAAGCCCTCGGCGGCGGGCGGCTCGAACGCGAAGGGGGCGCGCTCGATCGGCTCGATCGGCCGCTCGCGGCCCCGACGGACCTCGAAGCGGCAGCGCTCGGCGCCGGTCGCCATGCACTCGACCTCGTGGACGTGGGTGAGCTCGCCGGAGATCGCGAAGATGGCGCCCTGGAGGTAGCCCTCGGTGAACGAGCAGACCGCGGCGTCGCGGCGGCCGAGGCCGGCGAGCCAGCCCTCGACGAAGTGCGACGAGGGGGCCAGGACCTCGTCCTCGGCGAGGCGCGAGAGGTCGATGCGACCGTAGCCGAGGTGGGCGTAGAGGAGCTCGGCCATCGCCCGCCGGGTTGCGACGTTGTCGTCCTCGCGGAGGACGTTGCCGAGGTGCTCGCAGAAGACCCGCTCCGCGACCGCGGTGATCAGCGCCTTGCCGTCGATCTCCGCGGCCCCCTCGACGGTCCGCTGGATCCGCGAGTTGTAGTGGTGGCAGTGGATGATCACGTCCTTGCCGCCGATCACTCGGCGGTAGCTCTCCTTGTTGAAGACCAGCGAGAGGCGCTCGCGCAGGGCAGCAAGATCAGCGGTGTTCTCCATGGGACCTCGTGCCGCGAGACTATCAGAGTTGGCCGTGCTCTCTGCGTTCGAGAGCGCCGCGATACGCCCGCCAACGCGCCCCGAAGAGGTCGCTGCGGACGTCGGCGAGGCGAGGCGATGACGTCCGCGAGGCGACGCGATTGCGGACGTTTTCTCTGGGGTCAGGAGGCGGCGGAAGAGAGGACGCCGAGCTCGCGGCCGACCCGCGTGAAGGCGTCGATCGCCTTCTCGACCTCGGCGTCGCTGTGGATCGCCGAGAGCTGCACGCGGATCCGGGCCTGTCCCTTGGGGACCACCGGGTACGAGAAGCCGATCACGTAGATCCCCTCGTCGAGGAGGCGTCGGGCCATCTCGTTGGCGAGGCGCGCGTCTCCGAGCATGATCGGCACGATCGGGTGGACGCCGGGCTTGATCGTGAAGCCGGCGGCGCTCATGCCCGCGCGGAAGCGGGTCGTGTTGGCCTCCAGGCGATCACGGAGCTCGGTGCTCGCGCTCAGGAGATCGAGGATCGCGAGGGTCGCGGCGACGATCGGCGGGGCGAGCGAATTCGAGAAGAGGTAGGGCCGCGAGCGGTTGCGCAGGAGATCGATGATCTCCTTGCGGCCCGAGGTCGCGCCGCCGGAGGCGCCGCCGAGCGCCTTGCCGAAGGTCGTGGTGATCACGTCGACGCGGCCCATGCACCCGCGGTGCTCGTGGGTGCCGCGGCCGGTCCGGCCGATGAAGCCGGTGGCGTGCGAGTCGTCGACCATCACCATCGCCCCGTAGCGCTCGGCGAGGTCGCAGATCGCGTCGATCCGGGCGATGTTGCCGTCCATCGAGAAGACGCCGTCGGTGGCGATCATCCGCAGGCGGGCGCCCTGGGTCGCCTTCAGGATCGACTCGAGCTCGTCGAGATCGTCGTTGGCGTAGCGGTGGCGCTGGGCCTTGCAGAGGCGGACTCCGTCGATGATCGACGCGTGGTTGAGGGCGTCCGAGATGATCGCGTCCTCGGGCCCGAGGAGGGTCTCGAAGAGGCCGCCGTTGGCGTCGAAGCACGACGAGTAGAGGATCGTCTCGTCGGTCCCGAGGAACTCGGAGACCTTGGCCTCGAGCTCCTTGTGGCGATCCTGGGTGCCGCAGATGAAGCGGACCGACGACATCCCGAAGCCGCGCTCGTCGAGGGCGGCGCGGGCGGCCTCGATCGCCTTCGGGTGGCTCGAGAGCCCGAGGTAGTTGTTGGCGCAGAAGTTGATCACCTTGCGGCCGCCGACGTCGATCTCGGCGCTCTGCGGCGAGGTGATGATCCGCTCGTGCTTGGTGAGGCCGGCCGCCTCGATCTCGTCGAGGATCGCCTGGTAGTGGGCCTTCGCTTGCTCAAACATCGGCTCTTCTCCCTCTCTTCTCGGTCGCTGGCGCTGGATCAGTGGGCGGCGCCCTCGGGGTGGGCGCGGAGGAGCGCCCGGACCTCGGGGATCAGCGCCGCGGTCATCCCCTCGAGGTCGTGCTCCGGCCGCCAGCCCCAGTCGCGGCGGGCGAGGCTGTCGTCGAGCGCGTCGGGCCACGAGTCGAGGATCGCCTGGCGCCGGGGGTCGGGCTCGAAGGTGATCGACACGCCGGGGAGCGCCCGCATCACCGAGTCGGCGATCTCCTGGGCGGTCGGCGAGAACGCGGCGATGTTGTAGACCGAGCGGCTGAGGCGCTCGCGCGGGGCGGCCGCGAGCTCGACGAGCGCCCGGATCCCGTCGGGCATGTACATCATCGGGATCCGCGAGTCGGGGCGGCAGAAGGCCTCATAGCGCCCGGCGCGGAGCCCCTCGATGTACATCAGCGGCGCGTAGTCGGAGGTGCCGCCGCCCGGCAGGGTCGCCGAGATCAGCCCGGGGAAGCGGACCGCCCGGAAGTCGACGCCGTAGCGCCGGAAGTAGTAGTCGCCGAGGAGCTCGCCGGCGACCTTGGTGATCCCGTACATCGTCGTCGGCCGCAGCGGGACGTCGTCGCCGACCGGCGAGGCGAGGCCGGGGCCGAAGACGGCGATCGTGCTGGTGAAGACGAGCTGGCGGACGCCGTGCTCGCGGCAGGCCTCGAGGACGTTGAAGGTCCCGGTCTGGTTGACCGCGTAGGCGACCTGCGGGCGGCTCTCGCCGGTGGCGCTGAGGAGCGCCGCCAGGTGGAAGACCGCGCCGGGCGTGAGCTCGCGGAAGAGCGCGGCGATCTCGGCCGGGTCGGTGACGTCGAGGTGGTGCCAGGGGAGGCCCTCGGGGGCGCCCGCCGGCCGCGGGTTGACGTCGCTGCCGTGGACCTCGTGCCCGCGGGCGAGGAGCATTCGAATGAGATCGAGACCGACTTGCCCTCCGGCACCCGTGACGAGGATCTTCATGCGCCGCTAGCCCTGCCGATCGCGCCGTCCGCCGATCAGGCCCCGGCATCATCGCGGATCGCCGCGAGCGCCCGCAAGGGCCGGCGGGCCCGCGCGCCGCGCCCGGACGAGAGGTCGCCCACACCGGCGGCCGGCGGTCCGCCGACGCCGGCCGGAGCCCGAGCGATCGGCGCGTCGCCGGGCTCAGGGGCGGGCGCCGATGACCTTGAGATCGCGGTAGATCCAGCCGATCGGCGCGGTCTCGATGTCGCCGGGCGGATCGCGTCCGAGCTCGAGGTAGAAGGCCGACGCGAGGTGGGCGTCCGGGTCGAGGTACGCGACCTCGCCGACGCGCTCGGCGACCACCTCGCCGGCGATCGAGAGGGCGCAGCGCTGCTCGTGGAGATCGCCGTCGAGGGTGCACCCCAGGTGGACCTCGCTCCCCTCCTGCCAGGCGTAGGTCCCCGACCACTGGGTGTAGCTCATGTAGCCGGCGGCGATCTCCTTGCGCCCGAACATCCGGAAGTGGGGGGCCTTGTTGCCGGCGAAGGTCACCGCCGCGGCGCCCATGAGGTAGCGCTGATCGCTCTTGCTCTGGTTGGCGCGGAAGAGGCCGAAGAGGATGTGCTCGGTCCGGTCGGGGGTCCCCTCGTCGGGGATCTCGGGCTGCCAGCCGCCGACGACGAGGTCGACGTCGAGGCGGAGGCGGTGATAGGCGATCCCCTTGTCGCCGAAGTCGAGGTGGAGCATCGGCGCCTCCACGCTCGGGATGAAGACCTCGCCCGGGAGGTCGAGGAGGAGCTCCTCGACGAGGGGAGGGGGCTCGCCGGTGTCACCGGTCGAGGCGTCGCCCGTCGAGGTGCCGGCGGTCGATCCAGACGCGGCGGTCGAGCCGGACGCGGCGGTCTCGCTCGGATCGCCGCTCGTCGACGCGTCGGTCGATCCGCCCGTGCTCGCGTCGCCGCCCGTGCTCGCGTCGCCGCCTGTCGCGTTCGTCGCGTTCGTCGAGTTCGCCGTGCCCGTCGACGCGGACGCCGACGCGCTGGTGATCGGGCCGCTCGCTTGGGTCGCGGACGCGCTCGAGCCGCTCGTGTCGGCGCAGGCGGAGACCAGTCCGAGGGTGGCGAGGAGGGACAGCGATGGGCGCATGTGCGCACCCTAGCAGGCCTCGCGGGCGCTCGGCGCGGATCCGCGCAGGGGCGCCCAGGCCCCGCCAGAACGACCTTCTGCGCCCAGGGGGGGCGCAGACCTCGGCGCTCCGATCAGATGTCGAGCTCGGGCGCGCTCCGGAAGAAGGCGTTGTACTCCGGCCCCTGGAAGCGGCGGTAGTCGATCGCCCAGGGGATCGCCCGGGTCTCGCCGTCGCGGCTGGTGATCGTCAGGGCCATCGGCCGGACGTCGCGGTAGTTGGAGTCCTGCGGGATGTCGTCGTTGGCGACCCCGCCGGCCGAGAAGAGCGTGAAGAGGCGGATGTCCTCGTCGGGGTAGAGCGAGCGGAAGCCGGCGTTGATCTTCTCGTGGCCGCGGACCAGCGTGTTGCAGTCGATCGCGCTCATGAACTTGCGGAACTGCTTGCGGCCGAAGGCGAAGCGGGCGCTCGCGTTCTGGAGGTCAGTGGGGATGAACTCCGCCGGGCTCGGGTCGCTCCAGAGCATCTGGAAGCGGATCTCCTTGTCGTTGAGGCTGCTCAGGTCGGCCCAGCGATCGACGAGGAGCGAGTCCCGCGGGATCCCGGCGTGGACGAAGAGGATCTGGTCGAAGAAGAGCATGTTCGGCATCGACTCGAAGAAGTCGAGGTAGCGGGCGAACACGTCGTCGGGGACCAGCGGCGAGAGGGTGTGGATCGCCTCCGCCGGCCGGACGCCGGCGTGGATCTTCCCCTGGAACTCGATGTAGTACTCGTGGTTGCCGCGGAGGACGAAGACGTGCTCCGGCACCGTGAGGAAGAGGTTGAGGACCGCGCGGAAGACCCCGTTGTAGGAGAAGCGCCCGCGGTCGATGTAGTCGCCGAGGAGGACCAGGCGGACGTCGGGGTTGTTCTCCGGATCGGCGCGGAAGGCCCGCACCTTCTCCATGAAGCCGGACTGGAGGATCGCCGCCTTCAGGTTGGAGTAGCAGCCGTGGAGGTCGCCGAGGACGATGAGCTCGTAGTCGCGGCTCGGGCGGCTCGGGACCACGTAGACGTGGCCGTCGAGGAACTCGTCGCCGCCGGCGAAGTCGGTGACGTGCTGGTGCCCCCGGAGGCGGCCGCGGCCGGCCGCGCGCTGCTTGGCGAAGATCGCCTCGGCCCGCTCGAGGAGCTTGAGGTCGGCCGCGACCTGCGCGCGGATCGTCGCCGGATCGGCGGAGTAGTGGTGCTCGAGCTTCTGGAAGAAGGGGTGATCGTGGGTCTGGGGGACCAGCGTCGCCGGCTCGTCGATCGCGATCCCGAGCCCCTCGAGCGCGCTCTCGTCGATCATGATCTCGGCGCCGAGGTGCTCGGCGAGCTCGTTGCGGAAGGCGAGCTCGGCCGGGTGGATCTCGCCGTCGGCGGCGATGAACTCGTCGACCATCTCGATCAGCGCGTCGCGGTTCTCGCCCCGGAGGTCGCTGAGGCGCTCGTAGCAGCCGAGCATGAGCCGCGAGCGGACGAAGCTCTCGGCCTCCTCGCCGTCGGCGACCGCCTCGTGGAGGAGCGCCCGGACCTCCTGCTCGATCTCCTGGAAGCGCTCGATGTAGTGGTTGTGGAGCCCCTCGATCTGCTCGAAGCGGACCTCGGCGTCCATCGGCCCCAGCGCGTCGATCCGCGAGGTGACGATCTGCCGGAGGTAGGAGCGGATGAACGCCTTCTCCCGGAGGTCGAACTCGGTGTCGATGTACCCGCAGGTGGTGAGGTAGTAGATGATCGCGTCGATCTGCTGCTCGGCGATCGCTGGATCGGGGCTGAGTTGGATCATGCGGCCTCCGTCGACGCCGCGGGGGCCCCTGGCGCGGGGGCCAGGCGCCCCTGAGGGCGCTCCGCGGCGGCCGCAGCATACCCCGGGGCCGGCGAAAGCGCGGGGGGCGCTTTCGCACGGTCGCCGGCGCGGGCGCTCGCGTGCGGGCGCCGGTGAGCGAGGGGAGGCCAGGGGGCCTGGAAGAGTGCCAGGTGGGGGCGGGTAGGCGAGGTCGCGCGGGCCGGGGAGCGAGACCGCCGACGGGGGTCTGGAGCCTGGCGGCGAATTTCGGTAGCGTGGCTGCCTTGCGCTCGCACGCCTACCTCATCCGCTCCGAGCGGTTCTACGACCTCGAAGACCGGCTGCAGGGCATGCTGCCGGGGGCGCCACGCGATCAGATCCTCGCCCTCATCGGCCAGCAGCACGTCATCGATCGGATCGAGCTGATGAGCGGCGAGTGGCGGCTCCTCTTCTCGATCAACAGCGGCTACCAGCCGGTGGTCGGCGGCCCCAAGCGCTTCGCGCGGATGATGGTCGCGCCCGACATGCTCCAGAGCCTCGCCGCCGGCCTCTGGAAGAACGAGCTCCACGATCGCTGGCGGCCGATCGCCTACGGCCTCAGCACCCTGACCTACGCCCTCCCGCTGGCCTCCGGTCTGGTCGGCGTCGTCCTCCTCGAGGAGGACGAGGAGTGGCTCTTCCAGGCGCCGATCAACGAGCTCTCGGCGATCCACCCCGACGTCTGGCGGCTCCTCGAGCCCCACTACCGCCAGCTCCTCCAGGCCGAGGACTACCTCGGCCTCGCCCGCCTGGCGACCGACCACGCTGACTCGGTCGTCGAGTTCACGACCTCGCGCTGGCTCAACCTCCGGCAGGTCTGCCAGGCCCGGGCGCCCGAGGTGCACGCCGCGTTCGAGCGCAAGCTGGTGCCGCCCGGGGAGTACGACGGGATCATCAAGGGGCTCGCGGGGGTGATCGATCCACAGGAGCAGCCGAGCCTTGATTCGTGGCTGCGGGTGCATGCGACCCGTGGGCACTATGGGCTCTACTTTCGGGATATTCGGCTCGAGCGGCTGGTGAAGCTGTCGAAGGCGTCCTGAAGGGGGCTTCACTTCGCTTGGGGGCGCGGACTCTGAGGGCCGCGAGGTTGGAGTGCGGAGGCTGAGGCGGGGCGCGGGGTCCAGGGGCCCTCGTCGCTCACACAGGTGCTCGGTCGTCCGTCGACTTCGTCGACGAACGCCCTGCGCGACTCGCTCTCGAGGGCCCCTGGACCCCGCTCACCAGCGTCGTCAGCCTTCTCTTTGGAGGGAGTCAGGGGGCGGGGCTCATCCACGTGGTTCGGGCGCTGTGGCGGGTGGACTTCGTGGCGGGCTCGCCAGGGGGCGGATCTGATAGGCTGCGAGCGATGATGCGCCGACTCGTCCTCAGCGCGCCGTTGATCCTTGGGTGCTCCGCGGGGTCGTCGGCGGTCCCTTCGGCGGACAAGGGCGTCGGCGTCGAGCCGGCGGTCCACGCGGTGACGGGGCCGGCGACGCCCGAGCCCGAGGTGGCGACGACCGGGGCCGCGGACGGGGCGAAGCCCGACGCGGTGGCGGCCGCTGGGGGGGCAGCGACGGGGTTGGCGACGCCCGAGGATGGCGACGAGGAGGCGGATGAGGTGACGGCGGAGAGCGAGGGGGCGGAGGAAGGTGCGGCGTCGCCCGAGGGGGGCGCGGCGCTCGTCCGTGAGCTCGAGTCGCGGCTCCCTGATGTCGAGGTCGCTTGCTCGCGCAAGAAGTCGATCCCCTGCGAGGCCAGCGGCGACCTCGACGGTGACGGGCTCGGTGATCGGGTGGTCCGCGTGAAGGTGCGCGGGGGCAAGGCGATCGGCCTGGCGATCCTCTGGGGGAAGGGGGGGGCGGAGCTCCTCGGGGCCGGTCGCAAGGAGCGATGGACGGTCCACGTCGACGACGAGACCCAGCGCGAGGCGATGCCGAGGAGCCTCGACTTCCTCGAGCGCTGGGCGATCTGGCCGGCCTACGGCCCCGAGGGCCGCCGTCGTGGCTTCCGCGGGCAGCTCATGCGACGCCCCCATGACTTCCCGGCGCCCAAGGTGATCGGCGACGGGATCCTGATCGACGGCGGTGACTCGGCCGCGGTCGCCTACTACGACGGCGCGGCGTGGCGCCTGATCTACCTCGGCTTCTGAGCGCGACCGATGACCGACCAGACCCTCCCCCCGCCGACCTCACCGGCGGTCGCCGCCCTCCGCGACCACGCCCTCGCGTACCCCGAGGCGACCGAGCACTTCCCCTGGGGCGAGCGCGCGATCAAGGTCCGCGGCAAGGTCTTCGTCTTCCTCAGCGAGCACGGCGGCGGCCTCCACCTCTCGGCCAAGCTCCCCCAGAGCCACGAGGCCGCGCTCCTCCTCCCCTTCGCCGCCCCCACCGGCTACGGCCTCGGCCGCAGCGGCTGGGTCTCGGCCCGCTTCGAAGGCGACGAGTCGCCCCCAGTCGAGCTCCTCTGCGCGTGGATCGACGAGAGCTACCGCGCGATCGCCCCCCGCAAGGTCGTCGCCGCCCTGGCCGAAGGGACAGGCTCCACGCCCACGAAGAAGCCCCGCGCAAAGCCGCGCACATGACTCAAGCCCAAGCAGAACGCTGAGCCCCGCGACCACGCTCGCACAAGACCACCAAGGCGCCCCATCCGGCCGACGAACCCCGCACCTGACTCAAGCCCCAAGCAGAACGCTGAGCCCCGCGACCACGCTCGCACGAGACCACCAAGGCGCCCCGTCCCGCCGACGAACCCCGCACCTGACTCAAGCCCAAGAGGCAGGCTGACTTCGCTGGTGAGCGAGGACCAGGGGCCCTCGAGAGCGAGTCGCGCAGGGCGTTCGTCGACGAAGTCGACGGACGACCGAGCACCTGTGTGAGCGACGAGGGCCCCTGGTCCTCGCGCCCCGCATCAGCCTCCGCACACCAACCTCGCGGCCCCCAAAGTCCGCGCCCCCCAGCGAAGTCTCTCTCCCTCGCCTGCCCCCCTAAAAGCGCCCCTCAAGCTCCAGAAAGACCCGATTCTCCGGCGAAGGGATCCGCGCCTGCGTCGACGCCCGCGCGTCGAGCCAAGCGTACACGTCGTAGCGCACCTGCACGAGGAAGAGCTTCTTGAAGAGGTACCCCGCGCTCAAGTACGTCCAGAGCGACTGCTCGAGGTAGGTGTTGTCGCTGATGTCCTGGAAGAGGTAGCGCATCCGCAGCCGCAGCCGCATCGGATCGAGCGGCCGGGCGTTGACGGTGATCCACGCCTGCGAGTCCTGGCGGAATTTCCCGGTGTAGCGCGAGTCGTCGATGAAGCGGTGCTGGTAGCGCGGCGTGATCGTCACCCGCTTGTGGGCGACGATCTTCGCGAGGACGTTGATCCGGAGCTGCGAGCCCCGGCAGCGCGGCGGCTCGGTGTCCTCCGTGCCGGGGAGCGGGATGTCCTCGATGTCGTCGTCGCCCGAGACCAGCGACGAGTAGGTCGGGTCGCCGCCGAAGCACTCGCCGCGGCCGCCGACCTTGAGGTCCTTGTCCTGGTACTGCAGCCAGATCCCCGGGATGATCCGCTTCGAGACCTGCGCGTCCGAGCGCAGGTAGTAGATCATCTGCGGGGTGCGATCGCTCGGCGAGACCCAGAAGTTGAGGTAGGTGCGGACGTTGACCTTCTTGCGGAGGCGCGCCTGGTAGAGGAGGCGGGCGCCGGCCTCGTCGCGCGCCCGGGTGCCCTCGTAGATGTCCGGCGACGAGAGCGGGCGGGCGTAGGGGTTGGAGTAGTTGGTGTCGTAGTAGCGGACGATCGTCTCGACCTGGTGGGCGTTCTTGTCGCCCCAGGTCGCGGTGTGGCGGGCGAGCGCCGCGAAGCCGCCGCCGCCGGCGTCGGGGGTGACCTTGCGCATCGAGTCGAAGGAGCGGGTGACCTCGACGCCGAGGTCGGACCAGCGGTAGCCCCAGGCGCCGTCGACCCCGACCGCGCCGAAGGGGCCGCCGTAGGGCGTGCGGTCCCACTCCTGGAAGTCGAGGTTCGCGCCCTCGACCAGCCACTTGATGTCGGTGCCGTAGCCGGTGACGCCGACGTGCGAGCGCCGGTTGATGAAGTAGGTCGCGTTGCCGCCGCCGATCGCCTCGCGGTACATCCGCGGCAGGGTCGCGTAGGAGAGCTCGGAGGTCGGCGCGAGGAGGTCGTCCTGGCGCTTGTAGACGTCGAGGGCGGCGCAGGCCGGGTCGTCGTCGTTGCGCGGGTCGTCGCAGCGATCGGCGTTGTAGAGCCGGTACTGGTAGATGTTCTTGTTCTGGTAGGAGAACCAGCCGTAGGCCTGCATCCAGCCGACCGGGAGATCGGCGCGCTTGAGGCCGATCGCGGCGCCCTGGAGGGTCTGCTGCCAGCGGAAGTCCGGGGTGATGTAGGTGTTGCCGATGTCGCCGGCGCAGGGCGTGCCGTCGAGCTCGCCGGTCGACTCCCGGCAGGCGCCGGTCAGGTCGACCCGCCGCGGGTAGATGTACTGATCGCGGTAGAAGCCGTTCGGCGTGTAGTTGCGGGTGTTGTCGAAGGTGAGGCGCTGGCCGAAGCCGATCCGGTAGGTGCCGGCGATGATCCCCCAGCGCTCGGTGTCCCACATCGCGTAGATCTTCGGGAGGTGGGCCTGGGGCGTCGGCGCGTTGGCCGAGAGCGCCTGCCGCTGGGGATCCCAGCGGACGTCGGTCGGCTGGAGGCGGCCGAGGACCCCGGCGAAGCCGAGGCTGAGGTGGCGCGCGGTGTTGATCTGGCCGTCGAGCGCCATCGGCGGGACCATCCGGTCCTTCTGCGACCAGGCGGTGCGGTAGCGGATCCGGCCGCTGGTCGAGCGGAGCTTGCGGCCGGACTCCGAGACCACGAGGAAGGCGGCGATCGACGCCAGGGTCTTCTGATCGAGGACGCCGGCGATCACCAGGGTCGCCGGGTCGGCGATGTAGCCGACCTCCTTGCGGAAGCCGAGGATCGCGTCGACGTCGTCGTAGGAGAGGTTGGGGAGGGTGTAGAGGTCGTCGCGGGTCGCCTCGTTGAGATCGACGCCGCGGCGCATGAGCTCGACCAGGGTCTCGTAGGTCTCGCCGGAGATGTCGCCGGCGTTGTTGAGGTCCTGGAGGTCCTCCTCGTCGTCGACGTCGATGAAGGTCTCGTAGGGGGCGGCAGCGGCCGTCGCCGGCGCGAAAACGCCCAGGGCGAGGACGGCGGCGGCGAGCCGGCGGCGGGCCGGGCGGAGGATCGAGGCCTTGGTCATGGGGGGCGAGCGGGAGCGGGAGCGGGGGCGGGGAGCGATCTGTCCGAGCGGTCAGGTTCGCGGGAGCGGGCTCAGTGGACGCAGGTGGGGATCGAGCAGGCGCCCCAGAGGCCGGCGCCGAGGGTCTGCGCCTCGTACTCGAGGGAGCGGAACTCGGCGACCCGGTCGTCGCCGTTGGGCGGGATGTGGTAGACGCAGGCGTAGCCCCGGCGGACCAGCGCCCGGTTGATCTCCCCCTCCTCGGTGCGGACGTAGGCGAGGAGGCGGCCGTAGATGTCCGTGCACTCGGCGTCGTACTCGAGGTCGACGACCTCGCCCTCGACCAGCGAGCGGTTGAGCTCGGCCGCCTCGTGGCCGAAGCAGTCGAGCTTGCCCTGGGTGCTCTCGGGGGTGTCGATCATCAGGTAGCGGACCCGCTCCCCGCCCTCGAGCTCGACGGTGTCGCCGTCGATCACCCGGGCGACCCGCGCCCGGGTCGGGCCGCAGGGGTCGGCGCCGCCCGAGCTCGTCGCCTCGCCGCCCTCGTCGCAGGCGAGGGCGAGGGCGAGGGCGAGGGCGAGGGCCGGGGCGGTGGCGCGCTGCGCTAGCCGCATACCAGGTTCATCTCCTTCGGCGTCCCGAGGTCGCCGTCGCCGTAGGGCTGGGTGGCGACGCACCAGGGGATCGCGTCGGCGTTGTCGTTGAGGCTGGCGTCGTAGGAGCCGGGGTCGAGCGCGGTCGTCTTGCCGGCCGCCTGGGTCTTCGCGTAGGTGACGGTGTCGACGATCACGTTGCCGACGCCGATCGCCACGCCGCCGCTCGAGTTGGTCAGCGACCAGCCGAAGGTGTGATCGACCGGCGGGAGGCCGCCGTTGAGGAGCGTGTCGGTCTCGTGGGCGAAGAGGATGCGATCGCCGGGCATCACGGCCAGGCAATTCTCGTCGACCAGGGCCGGCGCGTTGGCGAGGAGGTCGGAGGTCTTGGCGCTCTTGAGGCCGTTGAGGTCGACCGCCTTGGTCGCCACCACCTCGAACCACTCGCCGGCGGTGTCGCTGACCACCTTGGGATCGGCGAGGAACTCCGAGATCACGAGGTCGCCGACGTCGGCCGGGACGATCGCCCGCGGCACCCCGTTGTCGAGGCACTGGTTGTCGGGCGGCATCATCCCGCACATCGGGTTGGCCATCCCCGGGGTGCCGAGGTCGCCGAGGCCGTAGGGGTCGACGGCCTGGCACCAGTCGACCATGTTGGGGTCGAGGCTGGCGGCGACGCCCGAGGTCGAGGACGGGTAGTCGACCTCGGTGATCACCATGTCATTGATCCCCGCGAAGATCCCGCCGGTGCTGTTGACCAGGCTGAAGCCGAAGGTGAAGTCGACCTGCGGGAGCCCGCCGTTGACCATCGGGTCGTCGGAGTGGGCGAAGACGATGTAGGAGCCGGCGCTGACCTTGAGGCAGTCGGGCGAGAGGAGGGTCGCCTCGACCTTGTCGGGCTGCTTGCCGAGCTGGAGGTTGTTGAGGTCGACGTCGGCGTTGACCAGGATCTCGAACCACTCGCCGCTCGCGTCGGCGACCGCCTTCGGGTCCGGCATGTACTCGGTGATCACGAGGTCGCCGGGGCCCGGGGCGACCGGCGCCCGCATGTTGCCGCCGTCGTTGCAGAGGTTGGGATCGACGATCATGCAGGAGCCGTTGACCGCCCCCGGGGTGCCGTGATCGCCGGCGCCGTAGACCTCCGCGTCGTCGGCGTCGCACCAGTTCATCGGATCGTCGTTGGCCAGCGGGTTGAGCTGGCTGGGATCGAGGCGGTGGGTGTAGCCGGCCTTCGACGCGCCGTAGGAGGTCTCGTCGAGGAGGTCGCCCGGGGTCACGTCGTCGGGGCCGGGGAGGGCGATCCAGAGGGGGCCGCCGCTGTTGGTCAGCGAGAAGCCGAGCGGGTAGGTCGGCTCCGGGAGCCCGCCGTTGGCGGCGGTGTCGCTGTTGCGGGCGAGGACGATGTAGGAGCCGGCGGCGACGCTCATGCAGGTCGGATCGTCGGAGCCGAGGATCTGCAGGACGCTGCCGGGATCCTTGCCGAGGGTGAGGCGGTTGAGGTCGACGTCGGCGCCGACGTAGAGCTCGATCCACTCGCCGTCCTCGTCGGGGACCGCCGCGGGATCGGGGAGGATCTCGGTGATCACCAGGTCACCGGTCATCGGGAACTTGATGTCGCGCCACTCGCCGTTCTCCTGGCACTGATCCTCGGGCGGCGGCTGCGGGCAGGCCGGGTTGTCGCCGCCCGGGGTGCCGAGGTCGCCGTCGCCGTAGGGGTCGACCGCCGGGCACCAGGCGTTCGGATCGTCGTTGGCGTCGGCGCTCAGGAAGGCCGGGTCGAGCGACGAGGCGGCGCCGTCCGAGGTGCTCGCGTAGGTGATCGCGTCGATCACGTCGCCGCCGGCGCTGCCGACGAAGAGCCCGCTGCCGCTGTTCGAAAGCGAGAAGGAGAGGACGTGGTCGACCTGCGGGATCCCGCCGTTGATCCCGCCGTCGAGCTTGCGGGCGAAGACCACCTTGTCGCCCTCGGAGACCGGCAGGCAGGTCGGGAAGTCGGCGGCCGCGAGGCTCTGGAGGACGTCGCCGGGCGTCTTGCCGAGGGTGAGCCCGTTGAGGTCGACGCTCGCGGTCGCGGTGATCTCGAGCCACTCGCCGTCGGCGTCGTCGACGACCTTGGGGTTCGCGTGGAACTCGGAGAGCACGAGGTCGCCGGCGCCCGCCGGGTTGATCGGCCGCAGGAGGTCGCCGTCCCAGCACTGGCCCTCGGGGGGCGGCGGCGGCGGGCACACCGAGTTGGGCGCCCGCGGGGTGCCGAACTCCTTGTTCATCTGGTCGTAGACCTCCGGGGCGAGGCACCAGTTGTTCTGATCGTCGTTGGCGGTCGCGTCCGGGCTCAGCTTGCCGGTGAAGGTGCGGGAGTAGCCCTGCTTGACGTCGGAGAAGAGCGCGTCGTCGACCAGGACGTCGCCGCAGACCACCTGGATCAGGCCGGCGGTGTTGTTCATGCTCCCGAGGTCGCTGGCGTAGCCGTAGTCGACGTGGCTCGGCAGCGCCTCCGGCAGGACGTCGCCGAAGGTCATGTACTGCCCGGGGGCGATGTCGACCGCGACGCTGATCGTGTGCGACTTGAGGCTGTCGCCGTTGGCCTTGGAGATCGCCAGGACGACCCCCTGGAGGTTCACCGAGGTGTCGCCCGGGTTGTAGATCTCGAACCACTCGCGGCCGTCGTCGGCGCCCTGGGGATCGGCCATGATCTCGGTGATCACGAGGTCGCCGGCGCCGAGGTTGGCCTCGCAGCCCATCGTCTGGCTCGAGGTGTCGCTCTCGGAGGTCGTGTCGTCGCCGTTGCAGGCGGCGAGGGCGACGAGCGCGAGGCTTGCGAGCGGGGCGACGCCGAGGCGACGGGCGAGGGGGCGGGGCGGAGGCGGTGCGATGGACATAGAGACCTCAAGGGGGGCCGCACGGCGCGTGCGGCGTTAGGTGGGGGCGGCCTCCTGGCGGGGCGAGGGGAGGGGGCGGAGCGGGTCGCGTCGGCGGAGCACCGCGAGCGAGGGCGGCGCCTGTTGACGGGACGAATCGGCGTCGGCGCCGGCCTCGGTCGGCGGCGGGACGCCGGGCTCCGAGAGCGCGTCGGGGGCGTCCTCGGGGCTCGCGCTCGGATCCTCGGCGGCGGTGTCGGTGTCGGGCGCCTGCTCCTGCGGCGCCTGCTCCTGCGGCGGCTCGGGGCCGATCGCCGCGGCCTCGCGCCCGGGGCGGACGACCGGCGAGCGCTCGACCTGACCGGGGAGCTTGACCTCGATCTGCAGGTCCTCGCGCTTCTTGTACTTGTTGTACCAGGAGGTCACGACCCCGCGGATCTTGACGAATTCGCCCTTGGAGGCGGCGATCTGGGTCTCTTCGAAGACCTCGTGGTCGAAGAAGATCACCGGGAAGTCGGAGAACATCCGCCGGCTCAGGAGCACCTTGGTCGGGCCCTTCTGCGAGTGGCGGATCTCGGCGACCGCGCCGAGGATGATGACCTCGCGACCGACCATCTGGGCGAGGCGCTCGGGCGCGTCCCAGTTGGTCAGGATGATGTGGTCGTCGCGGCCCTCGGCCTCGGCCTCGAAGGCGGCGATGTAGTCGGCGCGGGCGTTCCACCACTCGAGGCGGGCGTCGTAGTCGAGGTAGTGCATCTTCGTCGGATCCCAGATCCCGCGGCCGGCCGCCCGCGCCTCCGCCTGGGCGTCGACGAATTCCTGGTGGAAGCGCCGCGAGTAGCCGTACTTCGTGAAGTAGGGGCTCATGCCGGCGCGCACGCACTCGACGTTGTAGTTGACCCGCTCGCCGCCCTTGTCGGCGAAGACGTAGGTCAGGAAGCGGCCGAAGCGGCCGCGGACCTCCTTGGGGTGGTCGCGCTCGAGGTCGACGTCGCGGATCCCCTTGAAGAAGTCCTGGGCGAAGTGCTTGGCGTCCTCGCCGAGCGGGGTCGGGATCTTCACCGGCCCCCGGCTCTTGGCCTCGGCCTCGGCGAGGTAGCGCTCCCAGCCCATCTCGAAGGCCCGGCGCTCCTTCTCCTTCTTGAAGGTCTCCTCGGTGTCGATCGCCAGGAGGCGGAGGGTCGCGTCGAGGCCGGCGACCTTGACGGTGTCGCCGTCGATCACCTTGAGGAGCGGGAAGTTGCCGAGGAGGAGGGTGGTCGCCTCCGGGTTGTCGAGGCTCGCCTGCAGGCTCGCGCGGTCGTAGCGGCGGACGGTCAGGCGGTTGGCGCAGCCGGCGAAGCCGGTGAGGGCGGCGAGGGCGACGATCGCCAGGGCGCGGATAGGTCTCAAGGGCACGGTCGGTTGGCCTCCCCCGGGGTCCCGCGGATCCCGAGCTCGGTCGCCGGCTCACCCGGCGCCAGCGGGGTCTCGTCGACGCACCACACCGGGTCGTCGGTGCTCTCGTTGGCGGCGGCGTCGGGGGTGGTCGCGCCGTCGAGGCTGAGGGTGCCGACGCTCGGCAGGGCGCGGTAGAACATCTTGTCGATCAGGACCTCGCACGAGTAGACCTCGACGAAGGCGGCCGCGTAGAGCGAGCCGTCCTCGTCGCTCGAGTACTCGTAGGTGACGAAGTCCTTGTCGGCCGCGCTCTCGCCCGCGAGGACCGCGTAGCCGCCGGCCGCGATCTCGGCGTCGGGATCGCGGACCATGAAGCGGAACTCGCCGGAGCCGTCGAGCTTGTAGAGGGTCACCGTGATCCCGCCGAGGCGGATCGGCGCGTCGGTGGCGTTGTAGAGCTCGATCCACTCGCCGTAGGTGTCGGCGCCGCTCTGGGGGCCGCGGATCTCGGTGATCACGAGGGCGCCGGCGTCGAGCGTCGGGCAGATCCGATCGAGGGGCTCGCGCACGCAGGCGAGGCCGGCGATCGCTCCGATGGCGCCGATCAGGGCTCTAGGGATATGCCGACGGGGCTCTAGCACGGGCGCGTCGGGCTCAGATTATAGCCGGACGCGCCCTTGATGCGCGACGATGATCGTCCGGGCCGTCGCCGTCGCCGTCGTCGCGAGGACGCGGAGGCCCCCTGCGGATCGCCGCGGAGGGCGGTGAACGCCGTCGATCCGCCGCGAGTGGGCGGTCACCGCCGGCGATCGTTGGTCACACAAACGTTACATTCAGCCCTGAGATCGCCCGATCTGTGGATGCTTCTGTGGACGAGTTGGGGAGCATCTGGGGACGGTGTTGTGGATATCTCCAGTCACGCCCGCCAGGGTGGCTCCAGGCGCTGATCGCCGGCCCGCGCCCGGGTATACAATCCGCCGATGGTCCCCATGCCAGACCCGGAGGAGGCGCGGGTCGCCGAGCTCCTCGATCGCGTCCGCCGCGGGGAGCTCAGCGAGGGCGAGCGCGAGGAGCTCGCCCTCTACGCCGCCGAGGACCCCTCGCTCCACCAGGCGATCGCCGCGCGCAGCGAGGAGGCCCGCCTCGGCGAGGGGTGGCTCGCGCGGGTCGAGGCCGACGACCGGATCGCCACGATCGAGGGCTCACGCGGGGTGCAGATCGAGCGGGGGATCGGCCTCGCGCTGGTCCTGGGGGGGCTCGTGACCTCCTCCCTCGCGCCGCTCACCGGCTCGCTCGCCCTCCTGGCCGGGGTCCTCCTCTTGATCTACTCGTTCGCCCGGGTCCGCCTGGCGACCCACCGACGCGACCCCTACAAGGACATCAAGCGATGACCACGACCCCTGCGCGCCGCGACGGCGCGGCCCTCGTCCACCGGCCCAGCGACCCGATGTTGGTGACCACGACCGACGAGGTGGCCGGGCGGCCGATCCTCAAGGTGATCGGCCTCGTCCGCGGCAACACCGTCCGCACCCGCAACGTCGGCGCGGACATCCTCGCGGGCTTCCGCAACCTCGTCGGCGGCGAGGTCTCGCAGTACACCGCGATGCTCTCGCAGAGCCGCGAGCAGGCGCTCGATCGCCTGCGGGCGGAGGCGCTGAGCCTCGGCGCGAACGCGGTCGTCGGCCTCCGGATCACGACCTCGACGGTGATGGCCGGGGCCGCCGAGATCCTCGCCTACGGGACCGCGGTCGTCCTCGCCGAGGCGGGCGCGCCGTGACCCGGCCGCTCCTGGCGACGCCGCCCGCCTGGGTCTCGGAGGGTCGCTTCAACCTCGGCACCTTCGCCGCGCCCCTGACCGAGGTGAACCCGCTCGAGGCCGCGTTCGGACCCCGCTGGCGTCGCCGCCTCCGCCTCAAGGAGTGGCAGCACTTCGCGGTGGTGAGCGATCGCTGGTACCTCTCGCTCGCGCTCTTCGACGCGAAGTGGCTGGCGCTCGCGCAGATCTGCCTCTTCGACCGCGCGGCCGGGCGCACCTACTTCTACGAGCGGCGGGTGCCGCCCTGGCGGATGCGCCTGCCGGCGACCCTCTTCGACGCCCGGGCAGAGTTCGCGCGCGGCGGCTTCCGCCTCGCCTTCGAGAATCAGCTCGGGCGGGCCGAGGGCGGGCGCCACGTGATCGAGCTCCAGGCCCCGGCGGCCCGCGGGCTGCCGGCGGTGCGCGGCCGCTTCGAGCTCGACGAGCGCCTGGCACCCGCCGAGGGCGGGGTGACGCCGCTGGTCGTCTCGCTGCCGCTGCCGAACGGCGGCGCGCTCTACTCCCACAAGTGCGTGATGCCCTGCGCCGGCGAGCTCGAGGTCGACGGCGAGATCATCCGCTTCGAGGAGGGCCGCGCCTACGCGCTCGCGGACGTCCACAAGGGCTTCTATCCGTGGGTGATGACCTGGAAGTGGGCGACCGGCGGCGCGGCCGGCGAGGGCGGCGTGCGCGGCTTCAACCTCACCGACAACCAGGTCGTCGATCAGGACGCCTACAACGAGAACTGCCTCTGGCTGGACGGCGGCCTCCACCTCCTGCCGCCGGTGCGCTTCGAGATCGCCGGCGGGGTCGCGGCCGTCGGCCGCCCCTGGCGGATCCGCGATCGCCGGGGCCAGGTCGACCTGACCTTTGAGCCAGAGGCGATCCGGACCGTCGACATCAACGTCGGCCTCCTCCGCTCGCGCTACCGCGGGCCCTTCGGCGCCTTCCGCGGGCGGATCGCCGCCGGCGAGGGGGACCTCGAGGTCGACGGCTGGTTCGGGATGTGCGAGGACTTCTACCTCCGGGCGTGAGGCCTGGAGCGCGCGATCAGAGCTTCAGGAGCCGCGCCCCGATGCCGACCAGCGGCGGCAGGAGGGCGCATGCGACCACCCGCAGCGCCGTCAGGCGCCCGCCGAGGATGCCGATCTCGAGCGGCATGCGGATCAGCGAGAGCGTCGAGAGCGACACCAGGTAGGTCAGCAGCACCGGCACCGACGCGCCCTGGCGCGCGACCGCGGCGACCAGCGTCAGGCCGATCGGCCCGCCCCCCGGCGTGAGCACGCCGGCGATCCAGGCGATGACGATCCCGCGGCCGCCCGACGACTCGCCGAGCCAGCGGGCGATCGTCTCCGCGGGGACCAGCACCTCGACGCAGGCGGCGAAGAGCACCGCCAGCAGGAGGATCGGCAGGAGCCCGCGCGCCTGGCCGCCGATCGCCCCCCAGAGGTCGACCCAGCGCCTCTGGTGGACGATGAGGGCGATCATCACGACGACCATCGCGCCCATCACCGCGAGGGCGATCTTCATCGGCTCGCCTCCTCGTCCCCGTGCCCATCTTCGTCCTCGTCGGCGAGGAGCTCGACCCAGCCGCGATCGCCGTCGACGCGGATCCGCTGGCCGTCGCGGATCCGGGCGAGGGCGCCGTCGACGGCGACCACCGCCGGGATCCCGAGCTCGCGGGCGATCACCGAGCCGTGGGTCATCACCCCGCCGACCTCCATCACCAGGCCGCCGGCGTGCATGAAGAGCGGGGTCCAGCCCGGGTCGGTGAAGGGCGCGACCAGGATCTCGCCGGCGGCCAGGACCTCGCGGCCGGGATCGCGGATCACCCGCGCCCGGCCGATCGCGGCGCCCGACGACGCTGGCGTGCCGATCAGGGTCCCGGGCGGCGCGGCGGCGCCGCTCGGCAGCGGCGGGAGCTCGCCCTCGTCGGTCATCAGCGGCGGCGGCGTGAGGGCGGCGAAGCGGGCCTCCTCCCGGCGGCGGGCCTCGCAGCGGGCCGCGAGGTCTCGCGGCGGCGACCCTGCGTGGGCCGCCTGGGCGGCCGCGAGCGCCTCGTCGAGGTCGAGGAGGAAGACGTCGTCGGCCCGGGCCAGGCTCCCGGCGGCTTCGAGCGCCTCGCCGACCGCCAGCGCGGCCGCGCGGACCTCGGCGAGGATCTCGATCATCGTCGCCTTGTGGTGCTCGCGGACCGAGGCGAGGACGCGCGCCCAGTCAGTGATGGCCGAAAGGAGAGGTCCAAGGAGCCAGCCGACGAGCGGACGCCGGCGGGCCCCCGCGACCATCGCCGCCCGGGCGGCCTCGGCCTCTTGCTGCATCGCCTGGTGGCGGGTCCGGTGCGAGCCCGGCGGGCCGCCGAGGAGCCCCGCCATCATCGGCCCCAGCGCCCGCGGATCGTCGCGCCAGCGGGGGACGCCGACGTCGATCTCGCCGGCGCAGCGCGAGCCGTAGGTCGCGAGGAAGCGATCGAGGGCGGCGAAGAACTCGGCGAAGGCCGGCCGGCCGCGGAGGGCGAGGAGGTCGACGTCGCCGACGATCGCCGCGCGGAGCTCGGGGTGCGGGCGCGCGAGGTCGACGACGTCGCCGAGCGCGAGGTTCATCGAGGTCGTGATGTTGCCGTCGAGGCCGCGGAGGAGCGCGTCCTCGGCGACGCCCGGGGCGAAGCGACGGGTCAAGGCCGCGACCACGGCCCCCGACACGACCAGGAGGGGGAGGAGGGGGAGGGCGCCGCGGAACATCAACCAGCGGAAGGCGCCGTCGACCTCGTCGACCGCCGCCTGCAGCCGCGCCGCCGGGGTCGCGGCCCCGCGGATCCGGGCCTGCGCGCCGGCGAGGCCTTCATCGAGGCCGCGGAGGTAGCGGTCGCGGACCCGACGGGGGCGGCCGAGGAGGCGGCCCAAGGTCCGCGCGAGCGTCGGCACGAGCACCCGCGCGACCGCGAGGAGCGAGGGCTGGCTCGCCCGGGCCGCGGCGAGCACGTCGTCGCGGCGGGCGACCGCGCGGAGCCGCTCGGCCATCGGCGCATGCATCACCGCGAGGACCCGCGGGACGACGACGCTGAGGGGCGCCCGCGCGAGGGCGGGCGTGACGTCGACGTAGATCCGACCGCCGACCGCGTGGATCAGCGACGAGCCGCGACCGGGCGGGCGCCGGAAGGGGATGAAGTGGGCGAGGATCCCCCGCCCAAGCCGCGACCACGGGGCGGTGTTGACCTGGATGTGCCCGAGGGACGCGAGGACGTGGCGGCGGCCGTCGGTGAAGCGCGGCGCCGGGAAGAGGGTGGTGATCGGCCGCGCCTGCAGGAGGAAGAGCGCCCCGCCCTCGCGCGCCCACTCGAGGTCCTGCGGCGCGCCGCGGAGCGCCTCGACCTCCGCGGCGAGGGCGGCGAGCGCCCGCGCCTCGTCGCCGGTGAGGACCGGCGCCCGCCGCCGCGAGGCCTCGACCTCGACCTCGCGCGTCCCGCCGGCGCCGTCGCAGCGGATCGCCCGGGCCTTGTCGGCGATCGCGGTCGAGACGATCGCCCCGTCGGCCTTGCGCACCCGGATCACGTCGGCGAGGGCGCGCCCCGAGACCAGCGCCTCGCCGAGCCCGTAGATCGCCTCGATCGCCGCGATCCCGCGGTGACCGCTCTGGGGGTCGGCGCTGAAGACCACGCCGGCCGCGTCGGCGTCGATCATCCGCTGGATCACCACCGCCATCGCCGGCGCGGCCGCGGCCGGCCCCAGGCGCCGCCGGTAGGCGATCGCCCGATCGCTGTAGAGCGACGCCCAGCAGCGCCGGAGCGCGTCGCAGAGGGCCGCGGCGCCGCGGACCCCGAGGACGGTGTCCTGGAGGCCGGCGAAGGCGGCGTCGGCGAGGTCCTCGGCGGTCGCCGACGAGCGGACCGCGTAGGCGTGCTCCTCCCCGAGCGCTCGCCAGGCGGCGATCAACCTGTCCTCCAGGGAAGGTGGAAAGGGGAGCGCCCCGAGCTCGGCGCGGACCGCCTCGGCGGCCGCGCGATCGCGCTCGAGATCGCCGGCGTCGGCGGCCTCGCCCAGCGCCGCGAGGGCCCGGGCGAGCCCGGGCGCGCCGGCGCAGGCCGCCTCGAAGGCGTCGACGGTGACGCAGACCCCGGGCGGCACCGGGATCCCGGCGCCGATCAGCACGTGGAGGCCGATCGCCTTGCCGCCGACCCGCTCGATCGACGCGGCCTCGGGGGACTCGAGGCCGACGATCCAGCCCTCGGCCCGGCGCCCTCGCGGCTCGTTCGCTCCGTCCGTCCGCGTCATCTCCGTCCTTGCAGTGGCGTCGCCGCTCATCGTGCCTCCTCCTCGCGGCCGCCCCTCGCCGACCGCCGTGACCGCCTCGTCTTCGCCGCCGCGCCGTCGAGGAAGACGGAGACGACGTGCTCCGCTCGCTCGGCGATCGTCGCCGCCGCCGCCCCCGAAGGTCCGACGCCGACGGCGTAGTGGCGGTCGAGGAAGACCGCGCCGAGGATCATCCCCATCAGCGTCGACGCGTGGAGCTCCGGCGGCCGATCGACCACCCGCCCGAGGCGGATCTGCGCCTGGAAGAAGGCCGTGAGGGCGAGGGAGAGGTGGCTCTCGCGCTCGCGGATCGCCCGGAGCGCCCGCCAGGCGGCCTCGTCGAGGCCGACGAGGACCCGCAGGAGCACCGGCTGGCTCGAGAGGCGCTCGATCGCCGCCGCGACGAAGCCGAGGAGCGCCGGTCGGAGCGGCGCCTCGGCGTCCGCGAGGTGGGCTCGGAGCTCCTGGTGGGGGAGCTGGGAGGCCATCGCCGTCCGCAGGAGCTCGTCGCGTCCGCCGACCTCGCGGTAGATCGTGGTCACCGACGCGTCGGCGCGCGCGGCCACGTCCTCGAGGGCGAAGCCGTGGGGGCCGCGCTCGCCGACCAGCTCGACCGCCGCTCGCAGGATCCGCTCGCGGGTCGACGCCGGCGTCCGGGCGCCCCGGCGGCGGAGCGCGTCGAGGAGCGCCCCGCGGCGGCCGACCCGGCGATAGAGCGTCGCCCGCGAGATCCCGGCGCTGCGGGCGAGGTCGGCCATCGAGAAGTCATGACCCCGGCGGGCGACCAGCCGGCCGGCGGCGGCGAGGATCCGGCGGCCCTCTTCATCGTCGTCGAGCGCGAGAGACATGGCGGCAACTATACCTGTCACGTTGTCTCAAGGCGCCGCCACCACGTCTCAATCGCGATCGCCCGGCGTCGGCGTCGGGGGCGGCCCGGCGCGCTCGCTCACGCCCGCGGGGCGGCGACCGCTGTCGAGCCCGGCCGCGCCATGGCGGCGAGCTTGGCCGACGGGACAGGTCGCCGCCCGGGCCCGGTCGCCCGCGCTACTCGTCCGCCGCGATCCCGTTCACCGGGAAGTGCTGGTCGTAGCAGGTGTAGCAGACCGGCGCGTAGCTCTCGTTGCCGCCGAGCTCGATCTGGGCGCCGGCGAGCGAGGGCTGGCCGCCGCGCATCCGCAGGTTGAGGATCGCCTTGCGGTTGCAGAACTGGCAGGTGACCTTGACCTCCTCGATCGAGTCGGCGAGCTCGAGGAGGCGCCGCGATCCCTCGAAGAGGCGGGTGCGGAAGTCGGTGCGCAGGCCGTAGCAGATCACCGGCATCCCTGGCTGAATGGTCAGGTGACGGAGCTGCTCGACGACCCGGGCCGAGAGGAACTGGGCCTCGTCGACGAGGACGCAGTCGACCCCGGCGAAGTCGGCCGGATCGAGGACCGTGTCGGGATCGACGAGGAGGTCCGCGGAGGCCTCGAGGCCGGCCCGCGAGGCGATCGAGCGCGAGCCGAAGCGGACGTCGAGGCGGGGCTTGAGGAGGAGCACCCGCTTGCCCTGCGAGCGGTAGTTGTGGGCGACGGCGAGGAGGTTCAGCGTCTTCGCCGAGTCCATCGTCCCGTGGCGGAAGTAGAGCTTGGCCATCGCGGCTCCGGAGGAGGGGAGGCGCGGCCGCTCAGCCGCCGAAGAGGCGATCGCCGGCGTCGCCGAGGCCGGGGCGGATGTAGCCGTTCTCGTCGACGCCGCGATCGACCGACGCGGTCAGGATCGGCACGTCGGCGTGGTGCTGGTGGAGCTTGGCGATCCCCTCGGGCGCGGCGACCACGCAGACGAAGGTCGGCGGCCGCTCGAGGCCCATCTCGCGGGTCATGTCGAGGGCGGCGACCGCCGAGCCGCCGGTCGCCAGCATCGGATCGAGGACGTAGACCCGCTCGTCGGGGCGCAGCGACGAGAGCTTCGAGAGGTAGCAGCTCGGCCGCAGGGTCTCCTCGTCGCGGACCAGGCCGAGGTGGAGGACGCGGGCCTCGGGGAGCGCGTCGAGGAAGCCGTCGACGAGGCCGAGGCCGGCCCGGAGCACCGGCACCAGGACCACCGACTCGGCGATCGCCTGGCCCTTGGTCGCCTCCAGCGGGGTCTCGATCGCGACCTCGCGGGTGGCGACGTCGGCGAGGGCGTGGACGGCGAGGGCCCGCGAGATCCGCCGAATGACCGCGCGGAAGGCCTCGCTGCTCGTGTCGATCGCCCGCAGGAGCGAGAGGTCGCGCTGGACCAGGGGATGGGTCAGGACGTGAACCAAGGGTGCCATCGATGCCTCCAGCCGCCTGGGGGGTTTTCGATGATGGGGGCCTGGCAAGTCAAGCGCATCGTCTGATCTCCGGCTCCGGAGGGCAGATCGAGCTTTCTGCGGGCGCCTGGTCCGTGCTACCTCGGGACGACTCGGAGGCCAGGGATGGAGCTCGCGCTGAGTATCGTCGGCTATTTCGTGATGCTGGGCATCGCCTACGGCCTGAGCCGCGACCGCAAGGCGGTCAAGATCAAGGTCGTCCTCTGGGGGATGGCCTGCCAGTGGATCCTGGCGCTCCTCCTCCTCAAGATGCCGGGGGGCTCGGCGGTCCTCGAGACCGCGGCGACCGGGGTCCAGAGCGTCATCAACCACTCCTACGTCGGCTCGGAGTTCGTCTACGGCGAGCTCGGGATCCTCGGCAGCGGCGCCTACGGCGAGATCCTCCCGAAGGGCACCAACACGATCATCTTCGCCTTCCAGGTGCTGCCGACGATCGTCTTCATCGCCACCTTGTTCGGGGTCCTCTACTACCTCGGGGTGATGCAGGCGATCGTCCGGGTGATGGCCAAGGCGATGGTCTACCTCTTCGGGGTCTCGGGGGCCGAGGCCCTGGCGGTCGCCGCCAGCGTCTTCATGGGCCAGAGCGAGGCGCCGCTGACGATCCGCCCCTACCTCGCGCGCCTCACCGCCTCGGAGCTCTTCTGCGTCGTCGTCGCCGGGATGGCCTCGGTCTCGGGGGCGATCCTCGCGGCCTACGTGGCGATCGGCGGGGTCAAGATGGCCCACCTCCTCACCGTCGTCGCGATGACCGCGCCTATTTCGCTGGTGATGGCCAAGGTCATGGTCCCCGAGACCGAGACCCCGGAGACCGCCGGCGTCGTCAAGGCGGCGCCGATCGAGAACAGCGCCAACGTCCTCGACGCGGCCGCCAACGGCGCGAGCGACGGCCTCAAGCTCGCGGTCAACGTCGGCGCGATGCTGATCGCCTTCATCGCCCTGGTCTCGCTCCTCAACGCGATCCTCGGGGTGATCCCGACCGGCGGCGATCCCCTCACCCTCGAGCGGATCCTCGGCTGGCTCTTCTCGCCGCTCGCCCTCCTGATGGGGATCCCCTGGGCCGAGGCCCAGACGGTGGGCTCGATCCTCGGGACCCGGACGGTGGTCAACGAGATCGTCGCCTACCAGCAGCTCCACGAGGCCAAGGCGATCCTCAGCGAGCGATCGGTGGCGATCGCCACCTTCGCGGTCTGCGGCTTCGCCAACCTCGGGTCGATCGGCATCCAGATCGGCGGCCTCGGGGCGCTGGTCCCCGAGCGCAAGTCGGACATCGCCCGGATCGGCGTCCTCGCGCTGATCGCCGCGACCCTCGCCAACTTCTCCTCGGCCTGCATCGCCGGGGCCCTGATGCGTTGAGGGGGATGCGTTGAGGGGGATGCGCTGAGCGCGGCGAGACCTCGGTCACGGAGGCGGCTCATGCCGCCTCTTCTCTTTGGTGGAGGGTGACGCAGCGTCGGCGCATCGGGGCCCCCTGTCTCCACCAGCGGACCGCACACTTTGCCTCGTCATCCGGCCTTCGCCTGATCTACACATCGGCGTCCCGAGGCCCCGCCATGGCCCGCGGACAGGAGCGCTGACCATGACCTCGATCCCGGTCCTCGACTTCCGCCGCTACCGCTCGGACCTCTCCGGCTTCGCCGACGATCTCGGCCGCGCCTGGCGCGAGGTCGGCTTCGTCGCGATCCGCGAGCACGGCGTCTCGGAGGGGCTGATCCAGGGCGCCTACGACCAGGTGCGCGCCTTCTTCAACCTGCCCCTTGAGACACGTCTCCGCTACGAGGTCGCGGGGATCGGCGGCGCCCGCGGCTACACCCGCTTCGGGGTCGAGCACGCCAAGGACTCGTCCGAGGTCGACCTCAAGGAGTTCTGGCACGTCGGCCGCGAGTTCCCCGAGGGGAGCCCGCACGCCGGCCTCTACCCCGCGAACGTCTGGCCGAACGAGCTGCCCGCCTTCCGGCCGCGGCTGATGGCGCTCTTCCGGACCCTCGAGCTCGTCGGCAACGCGCTCCTCCGGGCGATCGCCCGCCACCTCGAGCTCCCGGACGGGTGGTTCGAGGACAAGGTCGATCACAGCGACTCGATCCTCCGGCCGATCCACTACCCGCCGATCCAGGGGGCGCCGGCCGGCGTCCGCTCGGGGCGCCACGAGGACATCAACCTGATCACCCTCCTGGTCGCCTCCGGCGAGCCCGGCCTCGAGGTCCTGAGCCGCGAGGACGCGTGGGTGCCGGTCGAGGCCGAGCGCGGGATGATCGTCGTCAACGTCGGCGACATGCTCCAGCGCCTGACCAACCACGTCCTGCGCTCGACGACCCACCGCGTCGTCAACCCGCCGCCGCCCTTCGACGCGCGCTCGCGCTTCTCGATGCCCTTCTTCCACCACCCGAACGGCGACTTCCTCATCGAGACGCTGCCGAGCTGCATCAGCGCCGACAACCCGAACCGCTACCCCGAGCCGATCACCGCCGGTGACTTCCTGCGGCAGCGGCTGGTCGAGATCGGCCTCCTCGGGCACGCGTCCTAGGCTGCTCCCGAGCGGATCCGCCGGCGCGCGCGGGCGGACCCGCGCCCTCGGATCGCGCGGCTTCGTCGGGTTCGTCGCGGGCGGCGTCGGGGGATGATGTACCCTCCGCGGGCGTGCGTTCCGACGGCGACGAGACGGTGGAGACGCGGCCGCCGAGGCCGCCGAGTCCCGTGGACGCGCTGGCCGGCGCCGAGACGATGGTCGCGCCGGCGGAGACGGTCGTCCGCGAGACCCTCGCCTCGGCCGGGACGATCCTCGCCGAGGGCGGGCCGACGACGCTGCCGATCTTCAGCGACGACGCGATCGACGACGCGTCGCTGGGATCGAGCGCGAGGCGTCGCCGCCTCCTCCTGCCGGCGGGGGCGAGGATCGGCCGCTACGAGATCATCGAGCCCCTCGGCGCGGGCGGCATGGGGGAGGTCTACCGGGCCTACGATCCCGAGCTCGACCGCTGGCTGGCGATCAAGATCCTCCGTGAGGAGCGGCGGGCCCGTCGCGACGAGGCCCGCTTCCTCCGCGAGGCCCAGGCGATGGCCCGCCTCTCCCACCCGAACGTGGTCCCGGTCCACGACGTCGGGATCTCCGATCAGGGCCTCTTCCTGGCGATGGAGCTGGTCGAGGGCCAGACCCTCCGCGGCTGGCTCCGCGAGCAGGAGCGCGGCTGGCGGGAGATCGTCGCGATCTTCATCGAGGCCGGGCGCGGGCTCGCCGAGGCCCACGCCGCCGGGATCGTCCACCGCGACTTCAAGCCCGAGAACGTCCTCGTCGATCGCCGCGGCCGGCCGCGGGTCACCGACTTCGGGCTCGCCCGGCCCGAGGGCGGCGAGGGTGGCTCGCGGGCCCGCCTCGCCGCGGTCTCGCTCGGCTCCTCGGGGCTCACGCGCTCGGGGACGATCATGGGGACGCCGGCCTACATGGCGCCGGAGCAGCTCTCGGGGCGCAAGGTCGACGGCCGCGCCGACCTCTTCGCCTTCTGCGTGGTCCTCTACGAGGCGCTCTTCCAGACCTCGCCCTACGGCGGCGCGACGATCGGCGAGCGCCTCGCGGTGATCGTCGACGGCAAGCTCCAGGAGGCGCCGCGCCGCGGGGTCCCGCGCTGGCTGGTGCGGGCGCTCTCCCGCGGCCTCCAGGCCGAGCCCGACGCCCGCTGGCCGTCGATGGAGGCGCTCCTCGGCGCCCTCGAGGGCGGCCTCCAGCGCCGGCGCTCGGCCTGGGTCGCCGCCCTCGCGCTGCCGCCGCTCGCGCTCGTCGGCCTCCTCGCGCTCCGCGGCGACGAGGGCGAGCGCTGCGAGGTCGACCAGGCGCTCGCCGGCGTCTGGGGGGAGGCTGAGGAGGCGGCGATCGCCGCCCGCTTCGCCGCCGCCGATCTCGACTACGCCCAGGAGACATGGTCCAAGGCCAATGTCCTCCTGGACAGGTACGCGGACGCCTGGCTGGGGCTCCGGCGGGGGACCTGCGAGGCCCACGCGCGCGGCGAGATCTCGAGCGAGCTCCTCGATCGCCGCGCCCTCTGCCTCGATCGCCGGCGCGCCGACCTCGGCGTCGTCGTCGACGCGCTCCGCGAGGCCGGCCCGGCGACGATCGAGCGGGCGGTCGAGCTCGCCCAGGGCCTCGGCGACGTCGACGGCTGCGTCGACCCCGAGGAGGCGCCGGCCGGCGCGGCCTCCGAGGCCCACGCTGCGTGGGCCGAGGACGTGCGGATCCGCCTCGCGCGCGCCCGGATCCAGGGGCTCACCGAGCGCCAGGGCGAGGCGCTCGAGGCGGTCGACGGGATCCTCGGCGAGGTCACCTCGCTCGGCGACGTCCCGCTCCGCCTCGAGGCGCTCGACCTGCGGGCGCGGATCGAGAGCGATCGCGGCGAGCACGAGGCCTCCGAAGGGCACCTCGTCGAGGTCTTCGAGGAGGCCCACGCCCGCGGCCTCGATCGCCTGGCGACCCGCGCCGCCGCCCACCTGATCTTCGTCGTCGGCGAGGGGCGGGCGCGCTACGCCGTCGGCGAGGCCTGGGCCCGGATCGCCCTCGCCGGCGCCCGCCGGATCGGCGACGACGGCCGCGAGGAGGCGACCGCCCGCCACTGGCTGGGGGTGACGCTCTCGTCGGCCGATCGGGTCGACGAGGCGCAGGTCGAGCTCCGTCGGGCGCACGAGCTCCGCCTCGCGCTCCTCGGCCCCGACCACCTCGAGACCTCGGGCTCGGCGACCGCGCTCGGCAACGTCCTCTGGAAGGCGGGGCGCCTCGAGGAGGCGGTCGCGCTCCACCAGTCGAGCCTGGCGACCCGCGAGGCGGCGCTCGGGAGCCGGCACCCGACCCTCATCGTCCCCCTCGGCAACCTCGGGGTCGCGCTCTCGGCCGTCGGTCGCAGCGACGAGGCCCGGGTCGCCTGGACCCGCGCCCGCGATCTCGTGGTCGCCCGCTTCTCGGCCGAGCACCCGAACGCGGCGGTCCTCGAGGCCAACCTCGGCGGGCTCGAGGTCACGGCCGGCGACTTCCCGGCGGCGACGCGGCACCTCGAGGCCGCGGTCAAGGCCGCCCGCGCGTCGCTCGGCGAGCACCCGGACACCGCGCTGATCCTCCAGAACCTCGGCGACCTCCGGCGCCGCGCCGGCGACCTTGAGGGCGCCGAGGCGGCGCTCGACGAGGCGCTGCGGATGAGCGAGGCGACCGTCGGCCCCGAGCACTCGAACGTCGCGGTGGTCAAGCTCTCGCTCGCCCGCCTCCGCCGGGCGCAGGGCAGGGCGGACGAGGCCCGGGCGCTCCTCGAGGCCGCCCTCGCCAACCTCGAGGCGGCCTTCGGCGGCGAGCACCCGCGCCTGGTCGAGGTCCTCCTCGAGCTCGGCGACGCGGCCCGGGCCGCCGGGGAGGGGGCGGGCGCGCTCGCGCTCCTCCGCCGCGCGCGGGCGATCGTCGACGCCCGCGAGGTCAGCCCGGCCGAGGGCGCCGAGGTCTACTTCGAGCTCGGGCGGGCGATGATCGCGGCCGGCGAGGGGGGCGACGAGGCCGCGGGGTTGATCGCCAGGGCGCTGACCCTGGCGGAGGGGGCCGGCCCCTCCGGGCGGGCGCTGGTCGAGACGATCCGGGCCTGGCGGGCGGGCGAGGACGCCGCGGCCGGCTAGATTTCAAGTATGTCCTATTGGACATGTTGAAGTTGGGGGCGCGGGCGGCGACGCCGCGGCCGACGGAGAACCCTAAAACATGTCCATTCGGACATGCTCATGGCGAGCGCTCAGCCCTCGTCGCCGTCCGCCGCGGCCGGGTGGGCCGCCAGCCAGGCGTCGATCGGCGGCACCCGGAGGTCGGCGCCCATCTCCTGATAGAGCCGCCGCGCCTGCTCGGCGAGGGGCCGCCCGCGCGCCGCGTCGCCGGCGTCCGCGAGCGCCTGCGCGTAGGTCCAGGCGATGTCGGCCCGCTCGTGGGCGCTGACCTCACGGCCCTCGCCGCCGCCGGCGATCGCCCAGGCGCGCTCGAGATCGGCGAGCCCGGCCGCCCGATCACCGGCCGCGATCCGCACCCGCCCCCGGCGCGCGAGCGCATGCCCGGTGTCCTGGTGCTCGGGCCCGAGGGTCGCCTCGAAGATCGCGATCCCGGCGGAGAGCTCGGCCTCGGCCGCCGCGAGCTCGCCGCGCGCCGCGAGGAGCTCGCCGAGCTGGGCGTGCGAGAGCCCGACGAGGTGGTGGTCGGGGCCGAGGGCCGCGCGGCGGAGGGAGAGCGCCTCCTCGAGGACACCCCGCGCGGCCTCGAGGTCGCCGGCCGCGGTCAGGGCGACGCCGAGGTTCTCGAGCGGGATCGCCTCCTGGATATGGCCGCGGCCGAAGACCGCGCGGATCGTCGCCAGCGCCCGCTCCTGCTCGGCGATCGCCCGCCGCTGGTCGCCGCGCACGTAGTAGACGAGGCCGAGGTTGATCCGCGAGTAGGCGACGTCGATGTGGTCCGGGTCGAGGCTGCGCTCGCGCAGCGCCATCGCCTCGCGGTGGTGGCGCTCGGCGGCCGCGAGGTCGCCGCGCTCCATCAGGAGGACCGCCAGGTTGTTGTGGGCGCTAGCGACCCCGGGGTGCTCCTCGCCGTAGAGGCGGAGGCTGAGCTCGAGCGCCTTCTCCTTGATCTCCTGGGCCTTGGCGAGGTCGCCGCGCTTCTCGTGGACGATCCCGAGGCTGCCGAGGAGGGTGATGTAGCGGATGCTCTCGAGCTCGCCGAGCCGCTCGTAGACCGCGTGGCCGAGGCGGCCCCAGCGGAGCCCCTCGTCGGCGCGCCCGAGGAGGTTGCCGACGACGAAGGTCAGCATCGACGCGGCCTCGCCGACCTTGTCGTCGTCGCCGAGCCGCTCGGCGAGGTAGAGGGTCTCCTCGAGGGACGCCTCGGCGTCGTTGAAGCGGGCCTCGACCAGGAGGAGCCCGGCCTTCGAGTAGCGGGCGCTGAGGAGCAGCGGCGGCCAGCCGAGCGCCTCGGCGTCGGCGAGGACCCCGTCGATCTCGGCGATCGCCGTCGCCGGCTTGCCGGCGAGCTCGAGCGAGGTGATCCGGCTCAGGCGGCCGCGGAGGGCGGCGATCCGCTGGCGCTCGGCCGGATCGTCGGGGAGCCGCGGGGCGCGGGCGAGGGCGGCCGCGTCCTCGCAGGCGGCGATCGGCGGGAGGCGGGCGGCCGCGTGGACCGAGCGCTGGACGACGTCGCCGTCGGCCCGGGCGAAGAGCTCGAGGAGCGCGGAGAGCGACTCCCGGCGCTCCTCGAGGCAGGCGATCACCTCGGCGGGCGGCGGGCGGCGGAGGTCGAGATCGAGGCGTCGCGGCGCGCAGGCGTCGACCCGCGCACGCCGCCAGGCGTCGGCGTAGCGGTCGAGCCAGGGGCGCGCGTGCTCGAAGAGCGAGGCCGCGTCGGCGCGGCCGGTCGCCTTGAATGCGGCGGCGACCTCGGCCGCCCGGCCCTCGCCCCAGACCGCGTCGATCGCCGCGCCGGCGGCCTCGCAGCGGGCGGCGGCCCGCCGCTCGGAGAGCTCGCCGGCGCCGAGGAGGCCGGCGCCGAGGAGGCCGACGCCGACCATCCCGTAGGCGCCGAGGCGGAGGCGGCGGCGCCGCTGGTGGTCGTGGATCGCCGCGACCAGATCGGCGAGGGAGGCGAAGCGGCGCTCCGGCATCACCTCGAGGCCGCGCTCGATGATCTTCTTGAGCCAGCCCGGGATCCGGCGCCCGGGCGGCGGCGCGGCCCGCTTGCCGCCGCAGATCTGACGGGTGAGGTCGACGAGGTTGTCGGCGTCGTAGGGGGGCGCGCCGTGGAGCGCCTCCCAGGCGCTGACGCACCACGAGAACTGATCGCTGCGGGCGTCGACCGGGAGGCCGAGGAGGCCCTCGGGGGCCATGTAGCGCGGGGTCCCGATCAGCGCGCCGGCGTGGGTCAGCTCGCTCTCGAGGAGCGAGCTCGTCTGGCTGGTGAGCTCGCCTGGCGGCGCCTCCTCGCGGAGCTCGGAGCCCGCGCGCGCGAGGCCGAAGTCGGCGACCCGCACCCGCTCGCCGGCGCTGACCATGACGTTCTCGGGCTTGACGTCGCGGTGGACGAGGCCAGCGGCGTGGGCGGCCGCGAGCCCCTCGGCGGCCGCCACCATCACCCCGAGGATCTCGGACCAGGGTCGCGGGTGATCGGCGAGCCAGGCCTTGAGGGTCTGGCCCTCGACCAGCTCCATCGCCAGCCACACGCGATCACCGAGGGCGCCGACGTCGTGGATCGCGACCACGTTGGGGTGCTGGAGGCGAGCCATCGCCTGGGCCTCGCGGAGGAGGCGGAGGCGGCCCTCCTCGCCGTCGCCCTGCTGGTGGAGCACCTTGATCGCGACCTTGCGCTCGAGCTCGGGGTCAAAGGCCTCGAGCACCGAGCCCATCGCCCCGCTGCCGAGGTGGCCGAGGATCACGTAGCGGCCGAGGATCACCCCGGTCTTGAGCCCCAAGGCCTCGGCGTCGCCGACGTCCGCGAGGGTCGTGGCGAGCGGATCTTCGCCGTCCGAGAGCTGCGTCTGATCGAGCTCCAAGGGGGACAAGCCTACGTCGTCGCGGCTCCAGGGTCACCGGGCCCGCAGCCGCAGGCGGACCCGGTCGCGGGCGCGCGGGCGCGCTTGCGGCGGGAGAGGGGACGATGTAGGCATCGATCGTGCGACTCCCACCAGGACCCCGCGGGGTGGTGCAGGTCTGGCCGCAGGCGAAGGGCTTCGCCGCCGATCCGGTCGGGGCGATGGCCGCGATCCACCGGCGCTACGGGCCGGTCGCCTGCATGCGGATCCTCGGCGACCTCCTGGTCTTCGTCGCCGAGCCCGAGCTCGTCGGCGAGGTGCTCCTCGATCGCGAGGGGATCTTCATCAAGGACAAGGTCACCCACAGCCTCGGGCGCTTCCTCGGGCAGGGGCTCTTGACCAGCGAGAACCCGCTCTGGCGACGGCAGCGGCGGCTGATCGCGCCCTCGCTCACCCGCCGCCACATCGAGCTCTACGCCGGGGCGATGGCCCGCGCCGCCGATCGCTACGCGCGCGCGCGGGTCGACGGCGAGCTCCGCGATCTCCACGCCGACATGACCGCCGTGACCCTCGAGATCGTCGTCGAGACCCTCTTCGGCGCCTCGTTCACCGGCAGCGTCGAGCTCGTCGGTCAGATGATGGACGCGGTGATGCACAACTTCGAGCGGGTCTCCCGCTCGTGGAAGCGCAAGCTCCCGGAGTGGGCGCCGGTGCGCGAGCGGAGGTCGATGGACGCGGCCGCCGGGGTCCTCGACGCGATGGTCCTCGAGATCATCCGCGAGCGCCGGGCGAGCGGCGTCCTCGGCGACGATCTCCTCTCGCGCCTGATCGCCGCCCGCGACGACGCCGGCTCGGGGATGAGCGACGAGCAGCTCCGCGACGAGGCGATCACCCTCTTCGTCGCCGGCCACGAGACCACGGCCAACGCCCTGACCTTCGCGCTCATGCTCCTCGCCGAGCACCCCGAGGAGGACGCGCGCCGGCGGGCGGAGTGCGCCGCCGTCCTCGGCGATCGCCTGCCGGGCGTCGCCGACCTCCCGCGCCTCCGCCAGAGCGAGGCGGTGATCAAGGAGTCGCTCCGCCTCTACCCGCCGGCCTACCTCTTCGGCCGCGAGTCGACCCGCGCGTTCCACCTCGGCCCCTGGCTGCTGCCGCCCGGGACCACCTTCCTGATGGCGCCCGGGGTGCTCCACGCCGATCCCCGCTTCTTCGACGACCCCGCGGCCTTCCGCCCCGCGCGCTGGCTCGACGGCTCCGCCGACGCGGCCCCGCGCCACGCCTACGTGCCCTTCGGCGGCGGCGCGCGGATCTGCGTGGGCAACCACTTCGCGATGATGGAGGCGATCCTCTGCCTCGCGGTCTTCGGCCAGCACCTCCGCCTCGAGCGGGTCGATCGTCGGCCGCTGCCGCTGCAGGCGGCGGTCACCCTGCGGCCGGCCGCGCCGCTGCGGATGCGAGTGCGCCGGGGCCCGCCCCCGCCCTAGCCCGAGCTCATTCGGGGTGGGTCGCCTCGTGGTGGATCTGGCGCTCGATCGCCGTCCGGACGACGTCGAGGGAGAGGAGGTTGTGGGCGATCTGGCCGAAGAGCGCGAGCTCCTCCGGCGTCGACTTGCTGCTCCGGAGCTTGCTGAGGACCCGCTTGACAGTACGGATGATCTCTTTCTGGGTGTGTGTGGGCTCCATGGGTCGACGCTACGCAGATCCGGGGGGATGACAACCTTCGATCGCGGGCCTCCCGCGCCCGCGGGCGCGTCCCTGGGCGCATGCAGGCGCGCGTCCCCGGGCGCCCGCGCACGCCGCCGGCCTGCGCGCCGGCGAAGGGCCCGCTGGTGGCCTTTGGCGAGTTCTTGATACCCTGCGCGGGTATGCCCGTCGCCCCGCGTCCCGCGCGTTCCCTCTCCACGCTCACGCTCGTCACGCTCCTCGCCGGGTGCTCGAGCGCGGATCCGGGCCCCGAAGAGACGGTCGGCGACGCGCGCTTCCACGCGACGATCCGCCGGACCGCCCACGGCGTCGCCCACATCGCCGCCGACGATCCGGCGTCGGCCGCCTTCGGCCAGGCCTACGCCTTCGCCGAGGATCACGCCTGCATCCTCGCCGATCAGATCCTCAAGGTGCGCTCGGAGCGGGCGCGCTTCCTCGGCCCGGGCGCGGGCGATCGCCACATCCGCTCGGACATCGGCTACCTCGCGCTCGGGGTCTACGCCGACGCCGAGGCGATGCTGGCGGCCCAGCCCGACGACGTGCGGGCGATCATCGAGGGCTACGTCGCCGGCTACAACGCGTTCATCGAGGACAAGGGGGTCGCGTCGATCCCCGGCTACTGCCGCGGCGCCGAGTGGGTCCGGCCGATCACCGAGGTCGACCTCGCGGCCTACTACGTCAGCCTCGGGCTGGTCGCCAGCGGGGTCCAGCTCGTCGACTACATCGCCGACGCCCAGCCGCCGGGCGCCGGCCTCACGCTCCCCGGGCGCCCCGCCAAGGACATGCGGGCGGCCGCCGACTCCGGGATCGGCTCCAACGGCTGGGCGATCGGCGCCGACAAGTCCGAGGGCGGGCGGGGGATGGTCGTCGCCAACCCGCACTTCCCCTGGCTCGGCGAGCTCAAGCTCTGGGAGAGCCAGGTCACCGTCCCCGGCGACGTCAACGTCTACGGCGCCAGCCTCATCGGCGTCCCCGGGGCGCTGATCGGCTTCAACGAGGACGTCGCCTGGACCCACACCTTCTCGGTCGAGGGCAAGCGCTTCACCCTCTACACCCTCGACCTCGTCCCCGGCGAGCCGACCAAGTACTACTACGACGGCGCGGTCCGGGAGATGACCCCGCAGGAGTACACGATCCAGGTCAAGGGCGACGACGGCTCCCTCAGCGAGTACAAGCGCACCCTCTGGTTCACCCACTACGGGCCGATGCTCAACGTCAACGACTTCGGCTGGAGCGAGGAGATCGCGATCACCTACCGCGACGCCAACCACGCGAAGTACGGGCTCATCGAGCAGTGGCACCGGATGAACCGGGCGAAGTCGATGGCCGAGTTCCAGCAGGCCTACGTCGACGTCGACGGGATCCCCTGGGTCCACACGATGGCCGCCGACCGCGAGGGCAACGTCTTCTACATCGACGGCGCGAGCACCCCGAAGGTCTCGCAGGCGACGGTCGACGCCTGGCAGAAGTCGCTCGACGACGGCGAGCTGGTGCCGCTCCTCCTCTGGGATCAGGCCGACGTGATCGTCCTCGACGGCTCGACCTCGGCCAACGAGTGGATCACCGATCCGGCGACCGGCAAGGCGACCGTGCCGATCACCGAGGTCCCCCAGCTCGCCGGCCGCCGCGACTTCGTGATGAACGCCAACGACTCGCACTGGCTCGCCAACCCCGCCCAGCCGCTGGTCGGCTACTCGCGCCTCCACGGCGGCGATCGTGAGCCACAGTCCCTGCGCACCCGGATGAACCTGACGATGCTCACCGAGGTCAGCCCCGGCGGCGCCTCGGGGGCCGACGGCCGCTTCAGCCTCGAGGAGCTCAAGGGGGCGATCCTCGGCAACCGGTCGATGAGCGCCGACCTCCTGCGGGCGGCGGTCGCCGAGCGCTGCAAGGGCGCGCCGGCGCAGATGATCGACGGCGAGGCGTACGAGCTCGGCGCCGCCTGCGGGCTCCTCGCGGGCTGGGACGGCCTCTACGACCTCGAGAGCGTCGGCGCGATCGTCTGGCGGGAGATGATGGGCTCCTTCAACGGCGAGCACACCAAGGACGCGGGGCCGCTCTTCCAGGTCGGCTTCGATCCCGACGCGCCGATCACCACCCCGAACACCCTCAAGCCGCCGCCGGCGAGCGGCACCGATCAGGTCCTCTTCAAGCTCGCCCAGGCGGTGAAGAACCTCGGCGAGGCCGGGATCGCGCTCGACACCCCGCTCGGCGAGGTGCAGTACGCCGAGCGCGGCGGCGAGCGGATCCCGCTCCACGGCGGCCAGGCGGCCGACGGGGTCGCCAACCAGGTCTTCTACGGCTCGCTGAGCACCGCCCTCGAGCCCGAGCCCTCGCGCGGCGATCCGATCAACCCGGTCACCGACCTCGCGCCGGGCGGCTACCTCGTGACCTACGGATCGAGCTTCATCATGACGATGGAGTTCACCGAAGAGGGCCCGCGGGGCGAGGCGATCCTGACCTACGGCCAGTCGGATGACGAGGCGTCGCCCTTCTACAACGACCAGCTCTGGCGCTTCTCGAACAAGGAGTGGCGGCCGATCCTCTTCACCGAGGAGGCGATCGCCGGCGACCCCGAGCTCAAGGAGTACGAGGTGCACGGCGGCTAGGCCGGCCGCGCGGAAGGAAAGGGCTCCGTGGACGACGATCGCCAGGGACGGCGCACCCTCTACGTCGGGATCTTCCTGGTCGCCCAGGCGACGCTGATCCTCGAGATCCTCCTGACCCGGATCACCTCGGTGATCGCCTGGTACCACCTCGCGTTCTTCGTGATCGCGCTGGCGATGCTGGGGATGACCGCGGGGGCGGTGCTGGTCTTCCTCCGCCCGGGCTGGTTCGCGCCGGCGGCGATCGGCCGCCGCCTCGCCGAGACCTCGCTCTGGGGGGCGATCGTCAGCCCGCTCGCGCTCGCCTGGGTGATGGCGTCGCCGCTGGTCCCGGTCACCGACTTCATGAGCTTCTTCGCGCTGGTCGGCACCGGGGCCGCGCTCGCGCTCCCCTTCGCCTTCTTCGGGGTCACCCTGACCCTCGCGCTGACCCGGGCCGGCCTGCCGCCGGGGCGGGCCTACGGCGTCGACCTCGTCGGCGCGGCCGCGGGCGCGCTGGCGGTGATCCCCCTCCTCGATCGCCTCGACGGCGGCTCGGCGGTCCTCGCCGCCGCCGCGGTCGCGGCCCTCGGCGCGGCCGCCTTCGCGATCGGCGCGCGCGAGCGCGGCCTCCTGGTCCGGGCCGGGATCGCGGCGACGCTCCTCATCGGCCTCGCCGGCCTCAACCACGCGGCCGAGGTCCCGCCGCTGCGGCCGGCCTGGGTGAAGGGCCAGCGCGAGGATCCGGCGACCCTCGAGATCGTCACCTGGAACACCCACTCGCGGGTCGACGTCTCGCCGGTCCTCCTCGAGGCGCCGATGTTCTGGGGGGCCGGCCGCAACATGCCGCCGGAGGCGATCACCCCGCGGCCGACCCGGACCCTGCGGATCGACGGGGCCGCGGCGACGCCGATGGTCGAGCTCGGCGCGGGCCCGGCCGATCACGCCTACCTCGACTGGGACGTGGCGACCTTCGCCCACCGGCTGCGGCCGCTGGGGCCGGCCGCGGTGATCGGCGTCGGCGGCGGGCGCGACGTCCTGGCGGCGCTCCGCAGCGGCCACGCGCCGGTCGTCGGCGTCGAGCTCAACCGCGACATCGTCGATCTCCACCGCGGGCGCCTCCGCGACTTCTCGGGGATCGCCGGCCTCGAGGGGGTCGAGCTGGTCGCCGACGAGGCCCGCTCCTTCCTCACCCGCGATCGCCGGAGCTACGCGGTGATCACGATGTCGCTCATCGACACCTGGGCGGCGACCGGCGCCGGCGCCTACTCGCTCTCGGAGAACGGCCTCTACACCGTCGAGGCCTGGGAGCGCTTCCTCGATCGCCTCGACCCCGACGGGATCTTCACGGTCTCGCGCTGGTACCTCCGGGGCGCGCCCGGGGAGACCGCGCGGATGATCGCCCTGGCGATGGAGGCGCTCTGGCGCCGCGGCGTCGCCGATCCCCGCGCCCACATCATCGTCCTCCAGGAGAAGCGGACGGCGACCCTCCTCCTCTCGCCGACGCCCTTCAGCGACGCCGACCTCGATCAGATGCAGCGGGAGGCGGTGCGCCTCGGCTTCAACATGCTGATGACCCCGCGCAAGGCGCCGATCCACCCGCTCCTCGCCGAGCTGGCGGCGCTCCCGAGCCGGGACGCGCTCGCCCGCTGGGCCGACGCGCAGCTCCTCGATCTCACCCCGCCGACCGACGCGCGCCCCTTCTTCTTCTCGATGCTGCGGCCGCAGACATGGCTCTTCGGACAGGTCGACACGGAGGGCCTCGATCACGGCTTCCTCGGCAACCTGCGGGCGACCCAGACGCTGGTCTACGCGACCCTCGCGTCGCTCCTGCTGACGGTGATCGCCCTCCTGGTGCCGCTCGGGCTCCGTCGGCGCGAGCTCGCCGGGGTCCCGCGGGGGGCGCTCCTGGCCGCCTGCGCCTACTTCGGCCTCATCGGCCTCGGCTTCATGTTCGTCGAGATCGGCCTCCTCTCGGTGGTCGGCGTCTTCCTCGGCCACCCGACCCTGGCGCTCGCGGTGGTCCTCGGCGGGATCATCCTGGCGACCGGCGTCGGCTCGCTCCTCTCCTCGCGGATCCCGGTCGAGGAGGGGCGGCGGGCGTGGCTCTACCCGCTGATCCCGGCGCTCCTCATCGTCGCCGCCCGCCTCGCCGCCGAGCCGCTCACCGACGCCTTCGCGGCCTCGGGCGCGGGCGCGCGGATCGGCCTCTCGCTCGCGCTCATCGCCCCGCCGGCGCTGGGGATGGGCCTCGGCTTCCCGCTCGGCCTCCGCCTGGTCTCGGCCCGCGCGCTCGCGGTCGACCTCGGCCCCTGGCTCTGGGGGATCAACGGCGCCTTCGGGGTCTGCGCCAGCGGCCTCGCGCTCGCGGTGTCGATGATCGCCGGGGTGCCGACGACGATGACGATCGGCGCGCTCTGCTACCTCGCGCTCCTGCCGGCGACCGCCCTCCTCAGCCGCCGCTAGCGGGGCCTAGGGCGTGCGGGTGGCCACCCAGAAGGAGTCGGGCTCCCCCTCGGGCATCTCCTTCGAGTACCAGAAGCGGCTGAAGATCAGCGTGCAGCCGTCGCGGGTGATCGAGTGCGGGCAGGTGTGGAGCTCGGGCGCCTGAAGGACGTCGTGGTGGGTGAGCGGGCCCCACGGGCTCTGCCGGGTCGGGCGATCGACCTGGTACGTCGAGGACGCGCCGATGATCGTCTGGGCGTCGAGGATCTTCGGGTAGGTCGAGCCGAAGAAGAGGTGGAGGCCGTCGGGTGAGAGCGCCGGGCAGCTCATCAGGTGGGGGTAGGGGTCGGCGGTGATCTCGGGGATCGCCGCGGCGATCGGCGCGCTGAACTCGGTGAGCGGATCGCCCCCCTGCGGGCGCGTGCTCTCGAAGAGCCGCAGCGCCGGGGCGTTGTTGAAGTAGGGGTTCGCCGGGCCGTCGTTGCGCTCGAAGACGAGGACCCGGCCGTCCTCGCTCAGCGTCGGCGCTCGGTCGTTCTTCATCTGCACGTTGACCATCGATCCGACCGCGAGGGGGACCGTCCAGACGTCGCCCTGGAGGCGCGACACCCAGAGGTCGGCGCCGTCGAGCACGTCGACGCCGCCGCTGAGGAAGAGCTCCGCGGCGCCGACGATCGACGCGTGGTCGACCGCGCTGCCGAGGTTCGGCCAGGCGGCGAGCTGCTGGACGAAGGTGAAGGGCTGATCGAGGGCGGCGCGGCTCGCCAGGCGGGGGTAGCGGTCGCCCTCCAGCCCGGCCATGTAGACCATCGAGAGCCCGTCAGGGGCGATCCGGAAGGCGTGGCCTCCCGGCGCGATGTCGTTGATCGCGAGCGCCGAGACCTCCCAGGGGCTCGGATCGCCCCAGCAGTCGAGCGGGTCGCCGGTGGTCGGATCGCCGGTCGACGACGAGCTCGTGACGTCGCCGCTGCTGCTGACGCTCAGGTCGCCGGTCGACGCGGTCGTCGTCGCCTCGCCGCTCGAGCTCACGCTGCCCGCGCTGGTGCTCGCGCCGCTGGTCGAGGTCGTGGGCGGGCCCTGGGTCGCGGTCGAGGTCGGGGCCGTGCCGCCGCCGTCGAGATCGTAGGCCGGGTTGGGGAGCACGCAGGCGGAGGCGAGCCCCGCAGGCAGCGCCCAGCTCGCGTACCGCCGCAGCATCCCCGAGAGTCTAGAGCGATCGCGCGCGCGCGTCCCCTCCGCCCGCGCATGCGGCCGGCGGGCTGCTATTCTGCGGCGAGGCGCGAAGTCGCGCCGGCGGGGGAGTCGATGGCCGCGAAGCCAGACGGAATCGTGTTCGGTGCCGACGGGGTCGGCCGCTGCTGGTGGGCCGGCGAGCATGCCGACTACCAGCGCTACCACGACGAGGAGTGGGGGACGCCGGTCGCCGACGATCACCGCCTCTTCGAGAAGATCTGCCTCGAGGGCTTCCAGTCGGGGCTGAGCTGGCTGACGATCCTCCGCAAGCGGGATCGCTTCCGCGAGGTCTTCCTCGGCTTCGACCCCGAAAAGGTCGCGCGGATGGGCCCGGCCGACGTCGAGCGCCTCCTCGCCGATCCCGGGATCATCCGCCACCGCGGCAAGATCGAGGCGACCCTGAACAACGCCCGTCGGGTCTGCGAGCTCGTCGAGGCCGAGGGATCGCTCGCCGCCTTCATCTGGCGCTTCCTGCCGCCGGCGAAGGAGCGGCCGCGCCGGCTCACCCGCGCGGCCCTCTCCGAGCTCGGCCAGACCCCGACGTCGAAGGCGCTGAGCAAGGAGCTGCGGCGCCGCGGCTTCGCCTTCGTCGGCCCGACCACCTGCTACGCGTTCATGCAGGCGATGGGGCTGGTCAACGATCACCTCGAGGGGTGCCCGGCGCGCGCCCGGGTGAGCGGGCTCCGCGAGCGCTTCGCCGTCCCCTCGTGAGGGGGGCGCCGCCCTCACCCGCGGGCGGGCGGCGCTGGTACCCTCCCTGCCGTGGCGAGGGGCGAGCAGGGGGCGAAGGACTCCGGGAGCCAGCTGATCGGCGACTTCCTGGTCCGCGCCCAGCAGACCGGCGAGGTCTCGGTGTCGATCGCCAGGATCGTCCTCTGCCTCGCCTTCCTGGCGATGCACCTCCCCTTTCGTCTGGAGCTGATGATCGCCGGCGATCCGAAGTCGTGGATCCTGATCGGCGGCTTCCTCATCGGCCTCGGCTTCTCCTTCATGTCGCTCCGCTGGGGTCGCCTCGGCTCCGTGAGTCCGCGGCGGGTCTACCTCTCGGTGGCGGTCGACGCCTTCCTCGTCTACGTGACGATCGCCTCCGGCGTGATCTGGCCGCACGAGGGCTACGTCGGCCTCCTCCGCGAGCACGAGCCGGCGATCGTCTACCTGGCGATCGTCGCCTCGGGGCTCCGGCTCTCGGAGCAGGGGGCGATCTTCGGGGCGGTGATCCACGGCCTCGGCCTGGTCGGGCTGCTGATCCTCGATCGCGCGCTCTGGGGTGACGCGCTCCGCTACACCTCGATGGAGATCGTCTTCGCCGGCGCCTTCGCGGTGGTCGCGTCGATCATCGCCTACTCGGTCGCCCACCGCACCCGGACGCTGGTCCGTCAGGGGGCGAGCGCGGCCGTGCTGGCCGAGCGGGCGCGCCAGCGCCTCGGCGTCTACGTCTCCGAGGCGATCGCCGACAACGCGCTGGGGACCGCGGAGCTCGAGCTCGGCGGCGCGACCCGGCGGGCGGCGATCCTCTTCTCCGATCTCCGCGGCTTCACCCGCTACGCCGAGCGCCTGCCGCCCGAGCGCCTGGTCGAGGAGCTCAACGCCTACCTCAAGGCGATGGTCGAGGCGATCAAGGGCGAGGGCGGGGTCGTCGACAAGTACATCGGCGACGCGGTGATGGCGGTCTTCGGCCTGCCGAACGAGCGCCCCGGCGAGGCCGCGCGGGCGATCCGGGCGGCGGCGGCGATGAACGCCGCGCTCGCCGATCACAACCGCGAACGGGCGGCCCGCGGCCTCCCGCCGCTCGCCCACGGGATCGGCGTCCACTACGGGCCGATGGTCGCCGGCAACATCGGCACCCCGGAGCGCATGCAGTACACGGTGATCGGCGACGTCGTGAACCTGGCGAGCCGCCTCGAGTCGGCGACCAAGGAGGAGCACGTCGACGTCCTGATCTCGGCCGACGCGGTCGCGGCGGCCGAGGAGGCGGCGGCGAGCGGGCAGACGATCCCGCCGCTGCGTCGCCACGGGTCGCTGACCGTGCGCGGGCGCGAGCAGTCGCTCGAGGTCTTCACCCTGGCGTGACGGAGGCGCGGCGCAGGTCATGGAGACCCAACATCCTCAGCAGCCCCTGCATCCGGGGTTGAGCGCGAGCTCAGAGGCTCGTCCGTCGTGGGCCCAGGCCGCCGAGCGCCTCCTGGGTCTGAGCCCGCGGCTGCTCCGGAGCGACGAGATCGAGCTCGCGCGCGGCCTGCTCTACGACGTCTACTATCGGGAGCAGGGGTGGGAGCCGCTGCAGCCGAACGCCTCGGGCCTCCGCGCCGACCACGAGCGCCGCCGCTTCGAGGACGAGCTCGACTTCGTCGCCGTTTGGGTCGGGCTCTTCGCCCGCGGCGGCGAGCTCGTGGGGGTCACCCGGATCCTCGAGCGGGCCGCGCTCGGGCGCCTCGAGATCGAGCGCTACCAGGAGCTCCCTCCCGAGCTCATTCGCGATCGCGTGGTCGTCGAGGCCAACCGCGTGGCCGTCCGCGGATCTCACCGCGGGCAGATCGCGCTGGCGCTCCTGGCCATCTACTGCGACTGGATCGCGCGCCAGCTCGGGGCCGATCGCTCGATCGGGACGGCGAGCTCGAGGATCGTCCGCGGGCCCGCGCGGGCGTACGGCTGGCGCCCGGCGGGCCTCTCCTTCCGCTATCACCCGGACGACCCCGAGGCGGTCGAGCTCATCTACTACGACTTCGACGCGCGCCACCTCCGGATCCTCGGCCGCTGGCTGGCGCTGCGCCTGCGCCGGCTCGTCCGCCGCTCGCGCCGACGACGCGCCGGTCGCGGCGCGGGCTAGCCCTCGTCGTCGCCCGCGATCGCGTCGTCGGCCGGGGGGCGAGTGGCTGCGGCGGGCTGCGAGGCATGGATCGCTGACGGTGGGTGGGCGCGAGCAGTCGTCTTCACCCTCGCGGACTGGCGCGCAGGGCGCGCGTTCTGGCGGCCCGGGCCCTGCGTTCATGAGATCGGCCCGCTGTGATAGCTTCCGACATGCCCTCGACGCTCCAGCGCTGGCAGGACATCTACAGGATCTTCGATCCGATCGAGCCGGCATCGGCCGAACTCCGGGTGGCGCGGGGCCTCTACAACCCGCTCTCCGAGAAGATCGTCCCGCGCCTCGGGCTTCCCCTACCGCATCAGAAATACGTGCTTGCGGGCGGGATCGGGAGCGGCAAGAGCACCGAGTTGCGGGCGACCGTCGAGGGGCTCGCGGGCTCCAAGCTGGTCGTCCTGGTCGACCTGTGGCGCCACTTCGAGTCGACCGTCGTTGACCCCGGCGCCCTGGACCACCTGCAGCCGGCGGAGCTCGTCGGGCTCCTTGGGCTAGCCATCCTTCGGACGGGGAATGACCTCCTCGGGCATGACTGGCGCGGCCTCGACAAGCGGCTCGGCAGCGCGATCGCGGGGATTCGCGCCTCGTCCGGGGACGAGGGGAAGGGGCCGGCGCTCGATGTGGTGGCGCTCTCGAAGGGCATCGCGGTCCTCGTCGGAGGCGCGCTCGCGGGCCCCGTCGGCGCGATTACCGGGGGCATGGTGAAGGCCGGCGTCGACGGTGGTCTGAAGCTCCTTGAGGCGTCCACGACCTGGGAGTGGAAGGTCGGTCTACGCGATCGCAAGCGGACCTCCGACCAGGACGCGCCGGTGCGGGCGGTGCTCCAGGCGACCAATGCCCTGCTCGACGACATCCGCGCGCACTACAAGCGCGAGATCGTGCTCCTGGTCGATGGGCTCGATCGGATCCAGGAGGCGGCGACGTTCGAAGATCTCGTCGTCGAGTCCAGCCTCCTCGGCGAGCTGCGCTGTGATCTGGTGGCGACCTTGCAGCTCGGTCTGGTCCAGCGATACCGGTCGCGCCTGCATTGGTGCAAGCCCTTCGATTTCACCTACGTGCCGATCGCGCTCCAGAGCGATCCGACGAATCCAGACCCCAGGGGGATGAATTTCTTTGAGTCGCTCTCTGCCCAGCGCTTCAAGAAGCTGGGGATCGAGGCCCCGATCGCGACGGAGTTCATCCGTCAGCTCGCCTATCACTCCGGGGGGCGCCTGCGGGACTTCATCGCGCTGGTCCGCGAGGTCGCCGTGCAGGCCATGCTGGGAGACGCACCCACGGCCACGCGTGAGCACATCGAGGAGGCTGTGGACCAGCTCCGACGAGATCGCGAGAGCGGGCTGAACGCCGAGCACCTGAGGGTGCTCTCGGAGGTCCTCAGCGATCCTCAACATCGCCTCCCCGGCGGGGATATCGCGTTGAACCTGCTTGATCGCCAGCTCCTGCTGGCCTACCCCAACAAGAGCACGTGGTACCTCCCACACACCATCCTGATGCCGCGGCTCCACGGCACGGCTGGCTAGACCGCCTCCGAGTGATCCTGAGCCTCGATGGGTCGGGGCTCGTGGTGCTTCTGCGGGGGGGGCATGACGCTGCAGCTCCCGAGCTCATCACGTCAATCTTGGAGGGGCCCGGGAGCGCGCCGTGTCGGGTTGTGTTTGACGAACCCGAGATGCTCCTCCACCCCGAAGGAGCGCGGGTGGTGCTGGTCGAGCCGGGCACGCACGCGCGGTGGCTCAACCTCCACCGACCGATTGTCCGCGAGCGGCGCTTCACGGTCCTGCTCTGGTGCAGCGCTTCATGCGTTGATTCGTTGAAGCGCGACGCGCCCGACTTCATGGACTGGATCTCGCACCGTATCGAGGTCCCGGCGATGGCGCCTCGCTACGTCGTCGAGGAGCTCCGCGCCAGTGAGCGCGAAGGCGGAGTTCTGGGGGTGAGCCGCGCGCCGCTGGTCCCGACTGGATGGCGTGTGGTGTCTGCGTTGGCGCCCTTCGGCGAACTCCGCGACGCCTGCCGTCAGGCGCCCGTGTGGGTCACGGATGTGCATGATGCGCTCGGCTGGCTTGGCGCTCGTGTCGCGCAAGTGGCGGCCGGAGAGCGACATGGTTTGGTCCTCGCCGACCCGCGGGTCCTGGGCGCGGACGAGCGGTGGCTCGACGCTCGGCCGGTGCCGTGGCGGGAGGCTGCGCGACAGCTTGAGGCTCAGGGGGTGGCGGAGCCGGGTGTCCGCGCGGCTTTGATGGGGTTGGATCCGCGAGCGCTCGGGGTTGAGCGACCGGAGCCCATTCGGCTGACGATGGATCCGCGCTGGGTCGTCTTGATGGAGCGGGCTCGAGAGGCGCCGGATGTGGAGCTGATTCGTCTCGCCGCCGAGCTCGAGCTCGTGAGCCTAGCCGAGGCCTGGTTGACGGAAGCAGCGGTGACACCGTCGATCGCGGCTGAGGCCCTTCGAATCCGAGCTCAGCGGGCGCTTCGATCGGGAGACAGCGAGGGGGCCCTCAGACTCTTGAGCGAGGCGATCGTCGGTGCGCAGGGGGACGAACGCGAGCGCGCCGAATGCCTCCATGATCTTGCGATCGTGCTTGTGGTCCGAGGTGAGCTGAGCGAGGCCATGCGGATCCTGCAAGCACAGCTTCCGGTCTACGAGCGGCTCGGCGACATACGCTCGCGGGCCGTCACCATGGGGCAGATCGCCGACATCCTCTCGGCGTGGGGGCAACTCGACGAGGCCCTCCGCATCTTCGAGGCCGAAGTCCTTCCTGCCTTCGAGCGGCTCGGCGCTCTGCGCTCCCGGGCGGTCACCATGGGTCAGATAGCCGGCATCCTCCAGGCGCGGGGCCAAGTCGACGAGGCGCTCCGCGTCTTCGAGGCCGAAGTCCTTCCTGGTCCTTCGAGCGGCTCGGCGACGTTCGCTCCCGGGCGGTCACCATGGGGAAGATCGCCGACATCCTCCAGGCGCGGGGCCAACTCGACGACGCCCTCCGCATCCGCGAGGAGGAAGAACTCCCCGTCTACGAGCGGCTCGGCGACGTTCGCTCCGGGCGGTCACCCATCCAGGGAAGATCGCCGACATCCTCGTGGCGCGCGGCCAACTCGACGACGCCCTCCGCATCTTTGCGGCCGAAGTCCTTCCTGCCTTCGAGCGGCTCGGCGACGTTCGCTCCGGGCGGTCACCATGGGGAAAATCGCCGACATCCTCCAGGCGCGCGGCCAACTCGACGACGCCCTCCGCATCCGCGGGAGGAAGAACTCCCCGTCTACGAGCGGCTCGGCGACGTTCGCTCGCGGGCGGTCACCATGGGGAAGATCGCCGACATCCTCCAGGCGCGCGGACAACTCGACGACGCCCTCCGCATCCGACAGGAGGAAGAACTCCCCGTCTACGAGCGGCTCGGCGACGTTCGCTCCCGGGCGGTCACCATGGGGAAGATCGCCGACATCCTCACGGCGCGCGGGTCAACTCGACGACGCGCTCCGCATCCGCAGGAGGAAGAACTCCCCGTCTACGAGCGGCTCGGCGACGTTCGCTCCCGAGCGGGCCGTCACCATGGGGAAGATAGCCGACATCCTCACGGCGCGGGGTCAACTCGACGATGCGCTTCGTATCCGACAGGAGGAAGAACTCCCAGTCTTCGAGCGGCTCGGCGAAGTTGGTGAACAGGCCGTCACCGTGGGGAAGATAGCCGACATCCTCACGGCGCGGGGGTACCTCGACGATGCGCTCCGCATCCGCCGGGAGGAAGAACTCCCGGTGTTCGAGCAGCTCGGCGATGAGCACTCCCGGGCGGTCACGATGGGGAAGATAGCCGACATTCTCCAGGCTCAGGGAAAAGTCGACGAAGCGCTCCGGACTCGCACGGAGGAACAACTCCCGGTCTACGAGCGGCTCGGCGACGTTCGCTCCCTCCTCGTCGCTCACGTCAAGGTCGCGCTCACGCTCCTCCTCCGTCGCCGAGCCGAGGACGTCCCGGAGATAGCCCGTCAACTCGGCGAGTCTCTGTCCGCCGCCCGGGCGCACGGCTTTGCCGTGGAGGCCGGCCAGATCGCAGAGATCATGGAGCAGCTCGGCTTGCCACTCCCGGCGGAGCAGTGACAGGTCGGCGTCCTCAGGAACGAGAGCGCGACCGAGAGGCTCGCCAGCGGTCGGATCAGCCCTCGTCGTCGGCTGTCTGATCGTCCTCGCGCGTCGCGCTCGCGGGCTGCTCCGAGCTCTCCTTCGCGGCCTCGGCCGCGGCCTCTTCCGAGGTGTCCTCCTGGACAGGCTCGCCGGGGGTCTGGGCGGCGGCTTCGCCGGGATCGGCGTTGCTGTCCTCGGGGACAGACTCATCAACCGCCCCGGCCCCCGCGCCGAGCCCGGCCCAGAAGGCCTCGAGCGCGGCCGCGGTCTCCGGCAGCTTCTCCCAGTGCGGGAGGCCCCGGGTCGGGACGATCCGGATCGCCTTCCACTTCGGATTGCGCCCCATCACCTCCGGCAGCCGCTCAAACGACACGTGCGCGTCCTCGTCGTAGATCGCCAGCGTCGGCGTCTCCAGGCGGGCGTAGGTGCTCTCGGCGATCGCCGGGGTGAAGAGGCGGCCGGCGATGAAGCAGAGCGGGGCGTGGGGCGCCCCGGGCTGGTGGGAGGTGAGGAAGGCGTAGTGCCGGAGCCCGTGGTCGACCTCGCCGGCGAAGGAGCGCTTCAGGAAGTAGTGGAGGCTCGGGCGGGTGACCAGGAGGTCGTAGAAGGGCTGGCGCCAGAGCGAGAGATCAAACGCCGCGTGGACCCGCCGGGCCCGCGGGCTCTCGCCGCCGCGGGCCTCGGCGCTGAGGCCGGTCGGCGAGAGGAAGGCGAGGGAGTGGAAGGCCTCGGGGCGGAGCTGGGCCGCCAGGGCCGCGAACTCGCAGGAGACGGAGAGGGCGATCACGTCCGCCGGGGCGCCGACCACCGCGGTCAGGAAGTCGACGAGCGCGTCGCGGTAGAGGGTCGGCGAGTAGTCGCGCTCGCGGCGATCGGAGGTGCCGAAGCCCGGGAGGTCGATCGCGTAGACCGGCCGGGTCGCCCGGAAGTGCTCGAAGAGGGGCCGCATCTCGTAGGCCGAGGCGGCCGCGTTGACGCTGTGGATCAGCACCAGCGGCCGGCCGCTCGCCGTGTGATCGACGTAGTAGCCGAGCTCGCCGGCGACGCTGGCGAAGCGGCGCTGCTCGGCCGCGAGGGCCGGCGGGAGGTCGACCTTGTGGTCGATCGCCAGGCGGCTGTAGGCGATCCAGCCGGCGGCGGTGGCGAGGAGCGGGGCGGCGACGTTGGTCGCCCCGTAGCGGAGGAAGTTGATCGGCGAGAGGAGGCTCATGGCTGGATCGCTGGGCTCGGGCCCGAGGGCCGCGCGGGTCCTCGGTGTGTCACGCGGGCCGCGGAGCGGCGAGCGAAAACCCTGCGAAGAGGCCATCCAAGCCCGAATTCGCGGCAATAACGGCGAACCAAGGTGACCCCAGCGCCGCCTGCGCGACCTCGCCCCTCTCGCCCCCCATCGCCGCCCGCGTGGGCGCTATCATCGCTGCGATGTCCGACACCAACCAGGATGGAGGGCGCCCCGAGGCGCGGGTCGAGCTGACGATCGACGGCGAGACCGTCCACGCCCGCGCCGGCGCGACGATCTGGGAGGCGGCCAGGGAGGCGGGGATCGACATCCCGGTGCTCTGCCACGACCCGCGCTACCGCCCGGTCGGTGTCTGCCGGATGTGCGTCGTCGACGTCGGCGGCCGGGTCCTCGCCGCGAGCTGCGTCCGCCCGGTCGAGGCCGGCATGAAGGTCACCGCCCACTCGCCGGCCCTCGATCGCCACCGGACCATGCTGACCGCGCTCCTGATGGCCGATCAGCCCGAGGCGCCCCGCCAGGCGCGGGTCCAGGGCAACCTCCTCCACGTCCTCGCCGATCGCTACGAGGTCGGCGCGGGGCAGGGGAGCGCGGGGCCGCTCGGGCTCCCCCGCGGCGCCGGTCGGCCGAGCGACCCCTCGTCGAAGGTGATCGGCGTCGATCACCAGGCATGCATCCTCTGCGACCGCTGCGTCCGCGCCTGCGACGAGGTCCAGTCGAACGAGGTGATCACCCGCAGCGGCAAGGGCTACCGGGCGAAGATCGCCTTCGACCTCGACGACCCGATGGGCGCGTCGAGCTGCGTCTCCTGCGGCGAGTGCATGGACGCCTGCCCGACCGACGCGCTGGTCAACAAGGAGCTCGCGGCGCCGATCCGACCGCCGGCCGAGCTCCGCCAGGTCGACACCCTCTGCCCCTACTGCGGGGTCGGCTGCGCGGTCACGGCCCACGTTGACGACGAGCGCAACAAGGTCGCCTGGATCGACGGCCGCGACAGCCGGATCTCGGATCGCCGCCTCTGCGTCAAGGGCCGCTACGGCTTCGACTACGCGAGCCACGGCCACCGCCTCACGGTCCCGCTGATCCGCCGCGAAGAGTCCTACCCGAAGGGCCCGCTCTCGGGGGCGGTCCGCCAGGAGCGGGGTCGCAAGCCCGGCGGCCTCGTCGACTACCGCGAGGTCCTGCCGCACTTCCGCGAGGCGACCTGGGACGAGGCGCTCGAGGTGGTCGCCCGCCGCCTGGGGGGGATCCGCGAGGCGCACGGCTCCGGGGCGCTCGCCGGCTTCGGCTCGGCGAAGTGCTCGAACGAGGAGGCCTACCTCTTCCAGAAGCTGATCCGGGTCGCCTTCGGCACCAACAACATCGACCACTGCACCCGCCTCTGCCACGCCTCCTCGGTCGCCGCGCTGATGGAGACGATCGGCTCGGGGGCGGTGTCGACGACCTTCCGCGACGTCGAGAACGCCGACGTCGCCCTCCTCACCGGGACCAACACGACCTCCAACCACCCGGTCGCCGCGACCTTCATCAAGGAGGCGGCGAAGCGCGGGACCAAGATCATCATCGTCGATCCCCACCGGCCGAAGCTCGCCGACCACGCCCACCGCTACGTGCGGATCCGGCCCGGCACCGACGTCGCCTTCTACAACGGGGTGATGCACGAGATCATCAAGCGCGGCCTGGTCGACGAGGCCTTCGTCCGCGATCGGACCTCGGGCTTCGAGGCGCTCAAGGCGGTGGTCGAGCACTACCCGCCGGCGCTCGCCGCCAAGATCGCCGGGGTCAGCGAGGAGGAGATCATCGAGGTCGCCGTCACCTTCGGCGAGGCGAGGGCGGCGCTGGTCTTCTGGGGGATGGGGATCGCCCAGCACACCCACGGCACCGACAACGCCCGCTGCCTCATCGACCTCGTCCTGATGACCGGCAACGTCGGCCGGCCGGGGACGGGGTTGCACCCGCTTCGCGGTCAGAACAATGTTCAAGGGGCGAGCGACGCCGGCCTGATCCCGATGGTCTACCCCGACTACCAGGGGGTCGGCGATCCGGCGGTGCGGGCGAAGTTCGAGGCCGCCTGGGGGGTCCCGCTCGATCCCAAGCCGGGGCTCACGGTCGTCGAGATCATCGCCGCCGCGCTCCGCCACGAGATCCGCGGGATGTACGTCATGGGGGAGAACCCCTTCATCTCCGACCCCAACTCGAACAAGGTCCGCAAGGGGCTCCAGAGCCTCGACTTCCTGGTGGTCCAGGACATCTTCCTGACCGAGACCGCCGAGTTCGCCGACGTGATCCTGCCGGCCTCTTCGTTCTTTGAGAAGCTCGGGACCTTCACCAACACCGACCGGCGGGTGCAGATCGGCCGGCCGGTCCTGACGATGCCGGGGGACGCCCGCCAGGACTGGGAGATCACCAGCGAGATCGGCCGGCGGATGGGCGCACCTGGCTTTGAGTTCAGCTCCGTCGAGGCGGTCTTCGAGGAGTTCGCGTCGCTCACCAAGAACTACAGGGGCCTCACCTACGAGCACCTCGGCGCGACCGGCAAGCTCTGGCCCTGCCCCGATCCGGTCCACACCGACGGCACCGTCGTCCTCTTCGGCGAGAGCTTCCCCAGCGGCCGCGGCAAGATGGTCGCCGCCGAGTTCGCGCCGCCGGCCGAGCTCCCCGACGACGAGTACCCGGTGATCCTGACCACCGGCCGCCTCCTCGAGCACTGGCACACCGGGACCATGACCCGGCGCTCGGCGGCGCTCGGATCGATCGAGCCCGAGCCCTACGCGACCATGCACCCCGAGACCCTCGCCGGGCTCGGGATCGCCGACGGCGAGTGGATCGCCGTCACCTCGCGGCGGGGGTCGATCACCCTGCGGGTACGGGCGAGCACCGACCCCGGGGTCGGGGCGATCTTCATCCCCTTCTGCTGGCGCGAGGCCGCGGCCAACGTCCTCACCAGCGACGCGCTCGACCCCTACGGCAAGATCCCCGAGTTCAAGTTCTGCGCGGTCCGGGTCGAGCGGGCGGCGGTCGAGGGCGAGGCGGCGCCGGCCGCCGAGTAGGGGTCGATGATCGAGCTCGCGGTGATCGTCGCGGCGGTCGGCTACGGGGCCTACCGCCTGGTCCGGGCGCAGGCGGAGGCCCGCCGCTACCTCGAGGAGGGGCAGGGCGAGGCGCCGCTCGAGCTCGACCACCTGACGCCGCCGCTAAAACGCCTGGCCCTTGAGACACGTACCCTGCGGATCTCGCTGGAGAGCCCGATCCGCGCGCTGCGGGAGCTCGGCCGCGCCGACATCGCCCGCACCCAGGAGGACATCGACGCGGTCGACCACGCGCTGATGGAGGCGACGCGGGCGGTCGGCGAGTGGCTGCGCGAGGTCGACGCGCTCGCCGAGATCGATCGCCAGCGCCTGGAGGACGTCGGCGGCTCGCCGGAGCCGGTGCGGGCCGCCCTGATCGCCGAGCACGGGGCCTTCGAGCGCGGGCGCTTCCGGGTCGAGGGGCGGCCGAACCTCGACGTCCGCCTCGGGCAGGTGGCGAGCGAGCTCGCGCGGATCGAGGCTGCCCTCCAGGTGCGCTCGCGGATCTACCGCTGAGCCGGCGACCCTGGCGGGCGGTCGCCCAGCCGTCGCGCCCTCCAGGCGGGAGAGGAGGCGCGCTCAGGAGCCGCGCCCAGGAGCCGGGAGACCCGGGCGAGCGGCCGCCGCAGCGAGGAGGCCGGCCGCTTGACAGCCGCGCCCGCGCGGTCGGACGCTCACCGACGATGACCCCGCCGCCCTCGCTCTACCCGTGCCCCGCGTGCGACGACCTGGTGCTCCGCGAGGAGTCCCGCTGTCCCCACTGCGACGCCCGCCTGCCGCGCGAGCGGGCCCTGGCCGCGGCCGCGGCCGCGGTGGCGATGGGGCTCAGCCTCACGGCCTGCCCGACCGCCGAGCCCGACTACGGGGTGCCGGCGACCGAGAGCATGGGCCCGACCACCGGGATGTCGTCGTCCTCGTCGTCGTCGGGCGAGTCGGCGTCCTCGACCTCGGCGGGGAGCGGCACCGACTCGGACTCCGACACGAGCTCGGGGTCGACCACCTCGACCACCACCGCCGAGCCAGCCTATGGGGTCCCCGAGACCTCGACGTCGACCACCGGGATGTCGACGACCACCGACACCTCGACGACGACGATGACCAGCGGCGACGAGCCGGCCTACGGGGTGCCGGCGACGACCACCGGGCCCTGAGCGCCTCCTCCTCACCCCCTCTTCTCTCGGATGTCTCAAGGAGCAGGTACCACCCTCGCTGGGCCGACGCCGCGCCGGCTCTCCGCGCTCGCGCTCGCGCTCGCCCCCTGGCTCGCGGGCGCCTGCGCCGAGGAGGAGGACCCGCTCAGCGCCGAGGTCCTCCAGCAGATCGGCCGCAGCCAGGGCGACGCCGTCGGCAGCGATCGCGCCGGGGTCTACCTCCTCGCCGGCGACGCGGGCCCCTGCGACTGCCCCGAGGTCGGCGGCCTCGATCTCTGCGGGGCGCTGGCCTTCGACGCGCCCGCCTGGCCGGCCCAGGTCTACCAGCACGAGGGCCTCATGGTCCTCGACATCGCCCCGGTCTTGACCCTCTACGGGCGCCTCGACGCCGACGGCGCGTTCGTCGTCGCGGCGATCCGCAGCGCCGACTCCCTCGGCAGCCAGGGTGAGATCCTCGGGCGCGTCGACGGGGCCTTCGACGGCGACACCTTCAGCGGCGAGCTCCGCCTCCGCCTCCAGGCCGAGTACGTCGGCCAGGATCCGGTCGATTGCGGCGCGAGCTCGTCCCTGAGCGCCCAGCGGCTCTGACGGCGGCTTCCGGGGCGGCGGCCGCTCAGGAGGCGCGCCCGCCGTGCTCGGCGAGGTAGCCCTCGATCGCCGCCCGCCGGGCGTCGTCGATGATCACCGCGCCCTCCGCCCCCGCGCGGCCGTGGAGGCGGTCGACGATCTCGCGGATCGTGACGATCGGCCGGACCGGGATCCCGAGCTCGTCCTCGAGCTCGGCGAGCGTGGTCCGCTCGCCGCGGCCGCGCTCCTGGCGATCGACCGCGACGATCACCCCGCTCACCGTCACGTCGGCGCTCCGCTTGAGGAGATCGACCGCCTCGCGGATCGAGATCCCGGAGGTGATCACGTCGTCGACGATCACCACCCGCATGCCGTCGGCCGGCTTGGCGCCGACGAAGACCCCGCCCTCGCCGTGGTCCTTCGCCTCCTTGCGGTCGAAGGTGTAGGCGACGTCGTGGCCGGCGTCGGCGAGGGCGATCGCGGTGGCGACCGCCAGCGGCACCCCCTTGTAGGATGGCCCAAAGACCAGGTCGAACGCGATCCCGTGGCGGAGGAGGGCGGCGGCGTAGGCCCGGCCGAGGCCGCCGATCGCCGCGCCGGTGCGGAGCTGGCCGGCGTTGATGAAGTAGGGCGAGCGGCGCCCCGACTTGAGGGTGAAGTCGCCGAAGCGGAGGACCTCGTGGCGGACCAGGAGATCGACGAAGGCGGCCTGGTAGGCTTCCATGGGGCCGGGAGCGTAGTGCCCGGGCCGCGCCATTTCAATCGCGCCGCGGCCGCGCTCAGGCGGTCCGACGCTGCGGCAGGCGGATCACGAAGCGGGCCCCGCGGCGCCCGTCGGGGCGATCCTCGACGCGGATCGTCCCGCCGTGGGCGCGGGCGATCTGCCGGCAGAGGTAGAGGCCGAGGCCGACGCCGCCGCGGTCGCGATCGCGGGCGCCGTCGAGGCGCGAGAAGGGCTCGAAGACCACCTCGCGGTTGGCGGGCTCGATCCCCGGGCCCTCGTCCTGGACGACGAGGACGACCTCCGCGCCCTCGGCCCGCGCCTGGAGCTCGATCGCCCCGTCGGGGCAGGCCCGGCGGCCGTTGGCCAGGAGGTTGGAGAGGAGGCGGCCGAGGAGCATCGGGTCGCCGTCGAGCTCGAGCCCCGGCGGATCGACGCGGACGTCGGCGGCGAAGCGATCGCCGAGGCGACCGAGGAACTCCGCGACGTCGATCGGCGCCCGCTCGACGCCGCCGCCCTCGGCGAGCTCGAGCTTGCCGCTGGTCAGGAGATCGGCGATGAGCCCCTCGATCTCGCGGAGGTCGTCGGTGAGGTCGCGGAGGCCGCGGCCGAGGCGATCGACGGTGGTCGGATCGCCGTCGCCGATCTGCGCCCGCAGGCGCTCCGCTCGCTCCTCGAGGATCTCGACCAGCACCCGCATCCGCGCGACCGGGGTGCGGAGCTCGTGGGAGACGTTGGCGAGGAGGATCCGCTGGCCCCCGACCAGCCCCTGGAGGCGCTCGGCCATCCGGTTGAAGGTCGCGGCGAGGGCGTCGACCTCGTCGGCGGGGCCGCCCGCCGGCAGCGGGAGGCGGTGGCCGAGGTCGCCGCCGGCGATCCGCTCGGCCCCGGACTCGACCTGGGCGAGGCGGCGGACCAGCGAGCGCGCGAGCGGCAGCGCGCCGAGCGCGAGGATCACCAGGAGGCCGAGGCCGGCGCCGACGAAGAGCCAGCGCATCCGCCCCGGCTCGCTCGGATCGCCGGTGAGGACGGCGATGACCTCGCCGCTGCGGGGATCCATGAGCCCCCAGTGGATCAGCGGCGGGTTCAGGCGCTGCCGCCGGATCACCATCGGCTGGCCGTTGCGGAGGCGGGCGATCCGGCGGTGACGGGGGGGCGGCGGCGGCAGGTTCGGGTCGCCGGCGAGGACCCGGCCGTCGAGCGTCCGGAGGACCAGCCGGAGGTCGAGCTCGCGGCTCAGCGCCGTCAGCTCCTCGGCGAGCGCCTCGGGATCATCGAGGTCGGCGACCAGGCGCTCGCGCGCGCCCTCGAAGGCGTCATCGAGCTCGGCCACCCACTCCGGTCCGAAGTGATTGGCGATCGAGAAGAAGAGGAGGCCGCTGAGGGCCGCGAAGACGACGACGGTGCCGACGAAGGTCAGGTAGATCCGCCGGAAGAGCCCGGAGGTCGGCGGACGGGCGGGCGCGGGCGCGGGCGGGCTCATGGCGGCGGCGCGAGGACGTAGCCGACGCCTCGGATCGTCCGGATCAGCCCCTCGCCCGAGGGATCGGCGGCGGCCAGGGCCTGGCGGATCTTCGAGAGGTGGACGTCGATCGAGCGGTCGACGCTCGGGTCGAAGTCGGCGGGCGGGTCCCCGCGGAGCGAGCGGACGCCGTTGTAGAGCTGCTCCCGCGAGAGGACGTGCTCACGCGCCTCGGCCAGGACCCAGAGGAGGTCGAACTGGTAGGGGGTGAGCTCGCAGGCGACGCCGGCGACCTCGACCCGGCGGCGGTCACGATCGACCACCAGCGAGCCGACGCTGACGTTCGCGCTCTCCTCGGCCGGCCCCTGGGCGCGGCGGAGGACCGCGCGGATCCGGGCGACCAGCTCGCGGGGCGAGAAGGGCTTGGGGAGGTAGTCGTCGGCGCCGAGCTCGAGGCCGAGGATCCGATCGGCCTCCTCGCCGCGGGCGGTCAGCATGATCACCGGCACCCGCGAGCGCTGCCGGAGCTGGCGGAGGAGGTCGAGGCCGCCGATCCCCGGGAGCATGAGGTCGAGGAGGACGAGGTCGTGACCCCCCCGGATCGCCCGGGAGAGCCCGAGCTCGCCGTCGGCTGCGATCTCGACCTCCATCGAGTGGTCGCGGAGGTACTCCGCGGTCCGCTCGGCGAGGCGGCTGTCGTCTTCGACCAGGAGCACGCGCACGGCCCCAAGATTGCCACACCTCGGGGGGCGCGGGGGCCGACGGACGCGGCCTCACGCCGCCCGCTGGCGGGCCCCGGGCGCGCCCGAGCGGATGCGATCTCGGCCGTGGGACCCGCCGGACTCCAGTTGACACCGGCGGGGGGGCGCAGTACCCCATCCCCCATGGAGTACCGCTGCGCCCGGTGCCACGAGAAATTCGCCGTCGCTGACGGCGAGGAAGCCCACGCCTGCCCGCGGTGCAAGGCGGAGGCCGGCCTCGAGCCGGTGAAGAAGGTGCCGAAGCCGATGATGCTCTTCGGGGTCTTCCTGGGCTGCGCCCTGGTGGCGACCGTGGTCGGCGGCGTGCTCTCCGTGGTGCGGGGGGGATGAGCCCCCCTCGGGGCGCCCAAGGCCATAGGTCCTGACCGGGCGTTTGTGCTACGTTCCACCATCCCCAAAGCCAGCCCGTGATCGTCCGCTGCTCCAAATGTAGTACCGAGTTCGACCTGAACCCCCAACAGGTCGGTCCCGAGGGGGTCACCCTCCGCTGCTCGGTGTGCTCGCACATGTTCCACGCGGAGCCGAACCCGGAGGCCGGGATCCACGAGCCCTGGCAGCTCTGCAACGCGGACAACCACCTCTTCTCGCTCCCCGATCTGCAGACCGTCGTCTCGTGGATCGAGGACGGGCGCCTCCGCCCCGACGACCAGATCTCGCGGACCGGTCGCCACTGGCTCCGCCTCGGCGAGATCGCCGAGCTCTCGACGATCTTCGTCGGCTTCGACGGCCTCCCGCGGCTCTTCAAGGCGATCGACACGCCGCCTGCGCCGCCGGCGAGCGCCGGTGAGCTCGGCCCGCCGCCGCCCTTTGGCGATGAGATCGAGGACATCCCGCCCTTCGGCGTCGGCAACGCGCCGTCGCTCGACTCGCCCTCGCAGAGCCTGCCGGCGTCGATGCTCGACGCGGTGACCAAGGCCGTGAGCGCGCCGCCGAAGCCCCGCGAGGACGAGCCCGAGGCCGACGCGGTGGTCCCGCGACCCTCGGTCCGCTCGCAGCCGATCCTGGTCTCCGAGCTCGCGGCCGCCGCGTCGACGGCCGCCGCCGCCAAGCCGGAGGCGAGCGCCGCGATTCGTGAGCCCTCGTCGCCCTCGGGCGAGACCACGCCGACCGCGGCGGTGCCGGCCGCGTCGGCGGTCGCGGCCGCGGAGGGCTCGCAGACCGTCGATCCGGCGGAGGCGGCGATGGTCGCCCAGCAGGTCGCGGGCCTCGACGAGGAGCCCGCGAAGAAGGGCGGGCTCGGCTGGCTCGCGCTCCTCGGCGTCGCGGCCGGCCTGGTCGTGATGTTCGGCGTGCCCGACATCCGCGAGAAGATCTTCGGCGGCTCGACGCCGACCCAGGCGACGCCGGTCGCCGGCCAGCCGGCGGCGGCGGCCGCCTCCGTGGTCGATCTCGGCGAGGTCGACGTCGCCCTCCAGAAGCTCGGGCTCGCCGAGACCGCGAAGATCCAGGGCGCCCTCCAGAAGGTGATCGACGATCGGCAGGCGAAGTCGCAGCCGGTCGCCGACGTCAAGGCGGCCCAGGCCGAGGTGATCCTGACCCGCGCGCTCGCCTTCAAGATCGCCGTCAGCCTCGACGCGACCGCGGTCAACGGCACCGCGCGCTCGCGGGCCGACGAGGACAAGGAGACCGCGGCCGAGATCGTCAAGTCGATCGAGCGCGACGAGATCACCGACGCGGGTCGCCTCCAGCGGGTCGACGCCCTCCTCGCGCTCCTCGCGGACAAGCCCGGCGACGCCGCGGGCCTGGTGCCGCCCGGCGCCGACGAGCTCCGCCTGGTGGTCAGCGCCGCCCCGCTCTGGCTCGAGTCCGAGAGCCCGGTCCCGCCGGGCCTGATCGGCGGCCTCCAGGGGCTCCCGCAGCCGACGACCCTCGCCCGCTCGCTCCTCGCGCTCGCGCTCCTGCGCTCGGGCGACGACGACGGCGCCCGCGAGCGGGTCGCCGCGGTCAACCAGACCGTCGCCGATCAGCCGCTCGCGCTCACCCTCGACGCGGTCCTCCGGCGGGCGCTCGAGGAGGCGGACGCCGGCGACGCGGGCGAGAGCGCCGGCGCGCCCGAGCCGGCTGATGTCGGCACGACGGTCCGCAAGCCCCGGCCCTCGGGCTCGGGGAGCGGCGGCGACTCGGTGAGCGGCGCGCCGGAGACCCTGACGCCGCGGGGCTGCGACAAGGTCCGCGGCGGCGATCCGACCGCCGGTGTCAAGCTCCTCCTCGCGGCGATCGACGCCAACGCGATGGGCATCGAGACCTACCTCTGCCTGGGCGAGGGCTACATGAAGATGGGCAACCTCGGCTCGTCGCTCTCGTTCTACGACCGGGCGACCAAGCTCGCGCCCAAGCACGCAAAGGCGCTCGAGGGGGCCGCGAGCGCGGCCGCGAAGCTCAATCGGACGCCGCAGGCGATCGACTACTACAAGCGCCTTCTGGCGGTGGATCCCGGCAACGAGGCGGCCAAGGCCTACCTCGCCAAGCAGGGCGTCAAGACCGACGGCGGCGGCAGCTCCGGGGACGGCGGCGGGGCCTCTGCGGGCGGCGAGAGCGGCGGTGGTGCGCCGCCGCCGAAGGATGACTCCGGTGACGGCGGCGACGACGGCGGGGATGACGGCGGCAGCCCCTTCCTGCCGATGAAGGGGAAGTCGCCGGGCTAGCGCCGGCGACGTGCGGACGGGTCGCGGCGCGGCCCAGAGGGTGAGAGGGCGATGAGCAAGCGAGCCGATGATTCCGACCCAGCGCGCGACGTCGCCGAGCTCCAGGAGATCTCGCGGCGACGTGACGCGGCCCGCGAGCGCTACTCGCAGCTCCCCGAGGACGAGCGCGCGCGCCTGAAGAAGCTCCACTGGATGTGCTGCCCGAAGTGCGGCGCCGACATGGCCGAGGTCCAGTTCCGGGCGGTCAAGGTCGACAAGTGCTTCTCCTGCGGCGGCGTCTTCCTCGACGACGGCGAGCTCGAGCAGCTGACCGGAAAGCCAGGTTGGTTCGAGAGCATGCTCCGCTACTTCCGCGGGGTCTGATCCCGCGGCCTCCCAGGGTCCTGTCCTGATGGGCAGGTAGTCCGACAGGCCCTGGCGCGCTCGGACGGAGCTCTCCCGATCGGCGGGTCGTTCGCTGGACCCTCGCTCTCTCGTGCGTCTGTCTTGACGGACAGGTAGACCACCGCGCGCCCTAGCGCGCGTTCGCGCGGGCGCGGGCCTCCTGGACGAGCCCGGCGACCTCGCCCGCGAGCTCGCCGGCGACCTTGGTGTGGCGGCCCTGGAGCGGCCGCGGGGCGCCGCAGCAGACCTCGACGTCGAGGCGTCGCCGGCTCGTCGCGTTCTTCATGTGGTCGACGAAGGAGGCCTCCGTGTACTCGGTCCCCGGCGGGTAGGCGAGGCCGACGGCGACGACCTCGACCTCGAGCCCGCGGGCGGCCGCGAAGGCGCCGGCCGAGAAGGGGAGGAGCGCGTCGCCGGCGCTCGTCGTCCCCTCGGGGAAGACCGAGACCGTGCGGCCGCGCTGGAGCTGCTCGCGGATCGCCCGGATCGCCTTGAGGCCGCTCTGGGCGGAGTCACGGTCGACGAAGATCGTCTGGGCCCGCCGCGCGGCGTAGCCGAGCACCGGCCAGCCGGCGATGTCGTCGCGGCTGAGCACCGAGCCGCCGAAGAGCGAGAGGAGCACCGGGATGTCGAGCGCGGTCCGGTGGTTGGCGACCACCAGGCGGGCGCCGCTTGGCCGGGGCGGGATCGCATGCGGGTGGACCCGGACCCCGCCGATCCGCAGGAGGCCGCGGGCCCAGCGACGCATCTCGTCGTCGAAGATCGCCTCCTGGGCCGCCGGATCGCCGCCGCGCCGGCGCATGCGGACCTCAACCAGCGCCAGCTCGGCGGCCGTCCAGAGGACCGCGCCGCCGGCGCGGAGGATCGGAAGGGCGGTGGCCAGGGGTCCGGGGGCGGGGGCCGAGGCGCGCATCTCGGCGGCCTTCGTACTCCAATTTACCGCCGGCGCGAAGCGGCCTGCGGGGCCGCGAAATCGTCACTTCTCCGGGGGCGCGGCCGCGCCGTCGACGGCCGGCGCCAGGGTCTCGCTCGGGGAGATCGGGCCGGCCTCGCCGATCACGACCTCCTGGGACTCGACCCGCCCCTCCCGGCGCGCGCGCACACGCTCGCCGCGGGCGCTCTGCCCCGGGTGGCTGCCGGTCGCCGCGGCCGCGAGCTCGATCGCCCCGCGGACCCCCGGCGCGAGGCCGCCGACGCAGAGGCCGAGGGCGGCGACGAGGACGAGGACGAGCGCGCCGCGGGGTGGGGCAGGGGCGCCGGCCCCCGCGGGTCGCTCGAAGATCGCCAGGAGGAGGCGCAGCGCCCCGACCGCGACGCCGAGGGCCGCGATCAGGGCGGCGACCGCGAGGACCTGGACGACCACGTTCGAATCGCCGATCACCGCCCGCAGGAGCTCGAAGCGGGCGCCGAAGAGGGCCATCGGCGGCGCCCCGGCGATCGCCAGGAGGAGCCCCGCGGCGGCGATCCCGAGGGCGGGGCGGCGGCCCACGAGCCCCTGGAGCGCCAGCGGCCCGCGCTCGCGGGGATCGCCGGCGGCGACCAGGAGCGCGACCAGACCGACACCAGCGATCGCCTGGGCGAGGGCGAGCCCGAGGACCGCGGCGATCGCCGCGTCGCCGCTGGCGAGGCCCCACGCGTGGTGGTCGAGGATCATCACCGCGCCCGCCCGCAGGCCGGCGTGGGCGTAGAAGTTGGCGGCCGCGAGGAGGCCGAGGAGGAGCCAGCCGACGCCCACCAGCGCCTGGCCGGCGAGCCAGCGGCGGAGCTCGCGGGCGCGGAGGGCGAGCGCGGCCCCGACGCTGAGGCTCGCGGCGATCACCAGCGCGGCCGCGGTCGACCAGCCGAAGGGCGCGAAGAGCTGGCGGGGGACGTGGAGGTCGGTGACGAAGAGGCGGACAAGGCCGACCAGCGCGGCGATCCGCAGGCCGCCCTCGACCAGGCAGAGGGCCGCCGGCGAGCCGCGATCGTGGGCGGCGAGGAGGAGGCGGTGGCCGGGGGCGGCGCCGAGGCGGAGGACGAGCCCCGCGAAGGTCATCAGCATCCCGGGGATGAAGAGCGCGACCGGGGCCATCGCCCCGACCGCCCGCACCCGCGCCTCGGCCTCGAGGGCCGCGGGGATCGCCATCTGGCCGTCGAGGAGGTCGACCGCGACCTGAGCCGGGCCGGCGCCCCAGCGGGTGAAGATCACCGCCGCCCGCCCGCCGAGCTCCATCAGCGAGGTCGTCCCGGTCGCCGCGACCAGGAGGGCGACGCCGAAGAAGAGGATGGCCGAAAGGACACCCTGACCGATCAGCCAGCGGAGCGCCGCCGGTCGATCGCCGCGCCCGCGGGCGACGAGGAGGGTGAGCGCGAGGGCGGCGATCTCGAGGCCGGCGAGGAGCGCGAGGAGATCGCCGGCGTGGATCGTCAGCAGGAGGCCGGCGCCGAGGACCGTCGCCGAGGCGACCGCCGCCGGCGAGGCCGCGCGGTCGAGGGCGAGGGCGAAGATCAGGGCGGCGACGACCACGAGGTCGGCGAGGGCGGCGAGGTGATCGACGACGAGCCCGCCGTCCAGGAGGAGGAGGCCGCTGTCGAGCGCCGGATCGCCGAGGAGCGCGAGGGCGGCGAGGCCCGCCAGGCCGGCGCCGACGAGGCCGATCGCCCGGTGGAGGCCCGGCCAGAGCGCGGCCCGCCAGCGCGCGAGGCCGGTGAGGAGGAGCGACCAGAGGCCGAGGATCGCCAGGGGCGCGAGGTGGCCGAGGATCTCCGGGCTCATGGGCTGCCTCCCTGCGGGGCCTCGGCCTCGGCGGACGTGGGCTGCGCGCGGCCCTCGCGGATCGCGGCGATCGGCCGCTCGCAGTGGCCCGGCGACACGGTCTCGGCGATCCGCGGGCGGAGGAGCCCGGCGGCCAGGGTCGTGCACCAGCGGCGGTGGACCGCGACCATCCACGGCGACGCGGCCTCGCTGGTCCGGGTGCTGACCGTCGACGGCATCAGGCCGAGGAGGACCAGGAGCGCGAGGAGCCCGGCGACGAGGCCCGCGGGCGGCCGAACGCGTGACGGGAGGCGGGCAGGGGGGACCGCAGCGCCGGCCCGCGCGGCTGCCGGCGCAAACGCCGCCATGCTCCCGAGGAGGACCAGGAGCGCGACCCAGGGGGCGCCCGGGCTCACCCAGGGCCCCTGCGAGAGCGCCGCCGGGACCACGAGGATCAGCCCTGCGAAGCCGAGGAGCCCCGGCCCGCCGAGGAGCCCGAGGTTGCCGGCGGCGAGGGCCACCCGCCCGAGGGGCCCAATGCGGAGGTGGCAAGCGAGCTCCGCGAGGGTGAGCGCCAGGCCGCCGCCGAGCCCGAGGAGGAGCGCGCCCGTGAGGCCCTCGCCGCTGACGCTGAGCACCCCGAGGGCGGCGGCGGCGATCGGCAGGTGGGCGAGGTGGTGGTGGAGTCGCCGCGGGTCCCGCTCGCCGCGCGCGCCGGCGAGGCCGACGACGGCGGACGCCGCGATCCCGCCGAGGAGCGCCGGCGCCAGGTGGATCCACGACTCGGCGCAGAGCGGAGCGGCGACGCGGATCAGGATCCAGAGGCCGAGGGGGCGGACGAGGGCAGGCAGCCAGAGGGCCGCGGCCGGCGCGCGCTCGCCCTCGTCGAGCGCGCTCTGCCACCATCCGTGGAGGGGCCAGAGGCCCATCGTCAGCCAGGCGGCGGCGAGGAGGAGGCCGGCGACCAGGGCCTCCTCGGCCGGCGGCAGGACGGCGGCGGCGATCGTCGGCAGGGCGAAGGACCAGGTGCCGACGCTCGCCTCCTGGTGGCCGAGGGCGAGGAGGACGGCCGCGAGCGAGAGGGCGGCTGCGCCGGCCGCGAGCGGCAAGAAGGCCGCGAGCGCCGATTGCCGCGATCGGCCGACCAGGCCGGCGGCCACCAGCGGCAGGATCGCCCAGGCCGCGGCCATCCCCCCGAGGTCGTCGGCGAGCCAGGCGGCGAGGACCGCGGCCTCGCCGATGAGGATGAGCGCGAGCCGGCGCCCGCGCTCGGCGAAGGCCGCGGCCGCGCTGATCCAGGCGACCCCGAGGAGCCCGCAGGTCGCCAGCGGATCGACGCGGAGGCTGAGCTCGATCCCGCTCGCGGGCATCCACGGGACGCTGGCCGCTGCGCCGGCCGGCATCTCGAGGGCGACCAGCGTCGTCCAGGCGGCGCTGGCGAGGGCGCCCGCGCGGCCGACCGCGGTCGCCAGCCGCGTCCCGGCGAAGGCCGCGAAGGCCCCGCTCGCCAGCGGGATCAGGAGGAGGAGCCAGAGCGCGAGGCTCACCGGTACTCCTCCTTGATCTCCGGCGGCGCGGCGATCGTCGGCGGCGGCGCGGGCTCCTTGAGGGCGTCGAGGCCCCGGCTCCGGGGCGCGGCGATCCGCGGATCGAGCCCGCCGAGGTCGACCGGGTGGACCCCGCTCGGGCCAACCACGACCACCTCCGGGTTGCAGTAGATCGTCCCGAGGACCGCCATCAGCCCGGCGAGGAGGCCGAGGAGGGCCGCCGGGCGGGGCTCGGTCGCCGCCAACCAGAGCCGGAGGTAGGCCCGCCCGCGGAGGTGGCGAAGGACCCCCTCGAGGCCGTCGATCGCCGCCAGCGGGGCGCCGATGATCCGGCCGCCGAGGCCCATCGCGCCCTCCCACGCCCGGCTCCAACCCGCGGGCGCCGCCCCTGGATCCGAACGGCGTCCGAGGCTGAGCCCGGCGAGCCCGGCCGCCAGGAGGAGGAGCGCCAGCGAGGCGCTGACCAGCGGCTCGGCCGCGGCGAGCGGCGCGAAGGTCATCGCCTGGTAGAGCGAGGGCCCGAGGAAGGGGCCGAGGAGGCTCGCGTCGGCGAGCCCGCCGAGGGGCGGGAGGTCGAGCGCGCCGCCGGCGAGCGCCAGGAGCCCGAGGACGATCACCGGCGCGGCGATCACCGCGTCCTGGCTCCGCCCGGCCTCGTCGGCGAAGCGACGGCGACCGGTGCGGCCGAGCGCCAGGCCGGCGAGGCCGGCGTAGGCGAGGGCGGCGAGGCAGACGAGGAGGCCGCCGCCCCCCGTGGCGAAGCCGGCGCTGGCGATCGCCGCGAGCGGCGGGAGGAGGCCGAGGGGGACCGCCCCGACCAGCGCGAGGGTGGCGAGCGCGGCCCCGGCCCGCAGCCAGGGGTGGCGTCGGTCGCCCCGCTCCTCGCCCGCGTGGACGATCGCCAGGGCGCCGATCCCGAGGGCGCCGACCGTCGCCAGGACCAGCGCCGCCGCCCAGGCGTGGACGCCGATCGCCGCGAGCACGAGCCCGTGGAGGGCCTCGCAGAGCCGCTGGAGGGCCTCCGGGGAGCTCTTTGCGCGAATGGCGCGAGCGCCCCCGAGGAGCGCCAGGCCGGCGCCGACCGGCGCCACGAGCTCGAGGAGCCCGGGCGCGAGGGCGAGGACCGAGCCCATCCGGAGGAGGAGGTAGGCGCCCACGAGCAGGCTGAGGGGTCCGGCGACCAGGCCCGCGAGCGGTCCCCGGTGCCCGCGAGCCGGCGCGAGGCCGAAGCCCCGGCCGATCACCGCGATCACCAGGCCCACCCCCGCGAGGGTCGCCAGCCCGATCCCGCCGAGCTCCGCGACCACCAGGCGCGAGCCCTCGCCGCCGAGGGTGGTCCGCAGCACCTGGCCGATGTCGAGCGCGCCCGCGCCGAGGCTGAGGGCGGCGAGCGCGAGCCAGAAGCCGACATCGCCGAGCGCGAGGGCGCCGCGCTGGCCGCGGCTCGGGTGGTCGGCGGCGGCGAGGGCGAGGAGGCCGATCAGGTGCCAGGCGAGGGCCACCAGCACCAGCGACTTCGCGGTCACCAGCAGGAGCCCGCCGCCGAGGCCGAGGCTGAGGAGGAGGAGCGTCCGTGGGCGGCCGAAGGCGGCGAGTTGGAGGAGGAAGGCGGCCGCGATCAGGGGGGCGGCGAGGACCGCCGCCAGGCGATCAAACGCGAGATCGAAGCGGAGCGAGGTCGTGGTCCCGACGCTGAGCCAGGCGCCGATCTCCTCGCCGAGGCGGGCCACCGGCGGGTCGCGGGTGAGGGCCGCGAAGGCGCTGGCGAAGAGGAGGCCGGCGAGGGCGCTCGAGCCGATCGCCAGGCGGAGGGCGGCGATCGCCTCGCGCCCCGGCCGGCGGGCGAGCCAGCCCCGGCCGAGGAGGCCGATCAGCGCCGCCACGAGGGGCAGCCCGGGGATCCAGAGGATCGAGATCAGCTCGGAGGTGCGGTCCATCGCCGGGTCGTCGCGCAGGTTCTAGAGGGTCGGCGCCGGCTCGTCCGGGTCGCGCTCGCGGAGCCAGACGAGCGCGAGCGCGGCCCCGAGGACGCCCTGGGCGACCATCGCGGTGAGGGCCAGGAGGGCGAGGGCGTGGCCGTCGACGCTCGCCCAGATCCGGGCGGCGGCGACGAGCGCGAGGTGGCCGGCGCAGAGCATGATCTGGACCGCGCAGAGCGCCCCAAAGAGCGAGCGCCGGAGCACCAGGCCGACCAGGCCGAGGAGGAGGAGGAGGCTGGCGAGGTAGAAGGCGTGGGTGATCGGGATCATCGCCGTCTGCTCCGCTGCCCCTCATCGAGGAGCGCGAGGGCGCCGACGAGGCCGGCGAAGAGGAGGAGGGGGAGGGCGAGCGGGAGGGTCAGGGTCTCGCCAGCGAGCGCGGTCGCGGCCTGGCGGAGCGAGCCAAACGACGCCCCGGGGGCGAGATCGTGGCCCGGGAAGGCGAGCTGTCGCCCCCAGGTGCCGAGGAAGATCCAGGTGAGGCCGGCGATCAGCGCGAGGCCGGCGATCGTCGCCCGCCGCCGCCGCGGGCCCGCGGGCGCGTCACCGCCGAGGCCGGAGGCGAGGTTCATCACCGCGATCACCAGGCCGCCGGCGATCGCGGCGAAGAGCGCGACCCAGGGGGCGACGAGGAGGAGATCGACCGCCACCGCCGCGCCGATCACCACCGCCAGCGCCCGCAGGGCGGCCCGGGGCTCGCGGCTGCGGAGCGCCTGGATCGCGCCGGCGAGGCCGAGCGCGGCCGCGATGTAGAAGAGGACGAGCGAGGCGGTCATCGGTCGTGGTCGCGGCTGCCCTCAGGTCCGCGCGCTTGGGAGATACCACGGGTCGCGGCGCCCGGGGCAACCGCGTCGGCCGATCACCAGGCCGCGGCTCGCTAGCGTCGGCCCCGTCGGCGGGTCAGGTCGTGGACCATGCACACCGCGCCCTCGGAGAGCGCGAAGTTCGGGCTCGCGTGGATCCGCGGATCGACGGCCGCGACCTCGGTCGGCACGAAGCCCAGCTTCGATCCGAAGAAGTCCGCGGCCCCGCTGGTGAGGAGGTAGACCGCGCTCGCCCCGAGGATCCGCGCCCGTCGCAGGACGGTGTCGGCGAGCACCCAGCCGAGCCCCTCGCCGCGGCGATCGGTGGCGATCGCCAGGTTGAAGAGGAGCGCGTGGTCGCCGAGCACCTGGATGCTCACGGCGCCGGCGAGGCCGCCCTCGGGATCCCGGATCACCAGGGTCTCGGTGCTCTCGTCGGCGACGATCGGCGGGAGATCGTAGCTCGCGCAGAGGCCGTTGACCGCCGGCATGTCGGCGGCCGTCGCGAACATCACCGCGTCGCCGAAGCCCCGCAGGAGGCGGTTGCCGAGGTCGCCGAAGGCCCCGCAGGTCAGGAGGAGGACGGTGTCGCCGGGGACCGCCTGGTCGAGGACCGCCTCGCAGAGCTCGTCGACGCTGGCGTAGGCGCTGGCCTCGGTGCCGCCGCAGGCGATCGCCCGGGCGAGCGCCTGGGGATCGAGGCGCTCCTCGGGCGCGATCTTCTCGGGGGCGAAGAGCGGGCCGATGTAGACCCGGGTGGCCGCCCGGAAGGCGTCGGCGTAGCCCTCCTGGAAGACCGCCCGCCGCGACGACGCGCTCCGCGGCTCAAAGCAGACGTGGAGCGCCTTGCCGCGGTAGAGCCGGCGGATCGCCGTGACCGTCAGGCGGACCGCGGTCGGGTGGTGGGCGAAGTCGGTGATCACCCGGACGCCGGCGGCGAGGCCGAGGAGCTCCTGGCGGCGCTTGACCCCGCGGAAGCGGCGGGCGCCGTCGCGGAGCGTGTCGGCGTCGATCCCCTCGCGGCGGGCGAGGGCGACCGCGGCGAGGAGGTTGGCGAGGTTGTGGTCGCCGACCATGCTGGTCGAGAAGAGCCCGAGGCTCTCGCCCTCCTCGAAGATCTCGAGGTCGGTGCGGCCGGTGCCGCGGCGGACCATCACCCGGCCGGTGTAGGTCGCGCTCCGCTCGTCGCCGGCCGGCGCGTCGCGGCCGAGGAGGCGGTAGGAGATCACCCGGCAGCGGGCCGAGCGCTCGGCGATCGCCATCGCGTTGCGCTCGTCGGCGCAGACCACGAGATCGCCCTCGGGGGGGATCAGCGCGACAAAGCGCTCGAAGGCGGCGATCACCGCGTCGAGGTCGGCGAAGATGTCCGCGTGGTCGAACTCGACGCTGGTGAGGATCGCCCGCGTCGGCCGGTAGTGGAGGAACTTCGAGCCCTTGTCGAAGAACGCCGTGTCGTACTCGTCGCCCTCGAGGACGATCGCCGGGCCCTGGCCGAGGTGGGAGCCGCGCTCGAGGTTTTGGGGGACGCCGCCGATCAAATAGGTGGGGTCCTGGCCGGCCGAGCGCAGGAGCCAGGCGACCAGCGACGAGGTCGTGGTCTTGCCGTGGGTGCCGGCGATCACCAGCGAGCGGCGCCCCTCGAGGAGGGTGCGCGCGAGCATCGACGGGAAGCTCTCGAGGGTGATCCCGCGCGCCTGGGCCGCCTTGACCTCGATGTGGTCGCGGCTGCAGATGTTGCCGACGACCACGCAATCGGGGCCCCACTCGAGGTTGGCCGGGTCGAAGCCGACCATCACCGGGATCTGGGCGGCCTCGAGCTGGGTCGACATCGGCGGGTAGAGCTTGGTGTCGGAGCCGCGGACGTCGTGCCCGGCCTCCTTGAGGAGGCCCGCGAGCGCGCCCATGCCGGTGCCGCCGATGCCGATGAAGTGGATCTTCAAGGCGCGCAAGGATGAACTCTCGATCCACTAGGGTCAAGGCGTCCAGGGGCCGCCAGGGGCCGCCAGGGGTCGCTCGTGGCCGCTCGCGGGGAGGCGGTGGGATCACCGCCAGCGCCCTCCGGCCCGCGGGCCGACCCAAGTAGCGATTTCGATGTGACCTTGCGTACATTGTGGGCCATGTGAAAAACCGCAGGGCCGGTGTTTGTATGGTGTTATCTGTTCATATGGGACCTACTCTGACTTCATTGGAGGACCGCCGCCGGTCGCCGCGCTTCCCGATCCGCGTGGAGCTCAAGCTCCTGGCCCCCGAGCAGCACATGCTCCTCCTCTCGCACACCGTCGATCTCTCGCTCGCCGGCGCGTTGGTCCGGGCGAACCGCGAGATCCCCGTGGGCGCCAGGGTTCGGGTCTCGCTCTACCGCGAAGATCCCTACTACCCGCTGCAGCTCGAGGCTGAGGTCGTGCGGGTCGCCGACGGCGACGCCCAGCGCTTCCCCGGGCTCGGCCTCCGCTTCGGATCGATGACCGACGCCGATCGGACGCTCCTCGGCGAGATGATCGCCCGGCGCGCGAACATCGAGCTCGAGAGCCTCGAGATCCTCCCCTAGGCGCCCGCTCCTTCGCGATCGCGGTCCCTCGTGGCCCCTCGTGGCCCCTCGGGATCGTCACCTCGGGCTCCGCGCGGCAGCCGAGGTCCGGCGCTCCTGCTAGAGTCCCGCCCCATGCTCGATCTCAAGGCGAAGCTCGCGGCCGCCGGTCTGGTCACCCGCGAGGACATCGATCGCGCCAACGCCCCGCGCCCCGATCGGGGGAATCGCGGGAGTCGAGGGGGTCGCGGGGGTCGCGGGAAGGGGCAGGCGGCCGCCGAGGCCCCCCGTGAGCGCCCCGGCCTCGACCTCGCCGCCCTCCAGGCCGCCGGCAAGGGCGAGCGCTACGAGGCGATCCGCCGGGCGGTCGATCGCCAGCGCCTCGACAGCGCCGGCGTGATCCCCAGCGAGGGCGCCGAGCCCTTCCACTTCACCACCGAGGCCGGCTCGGTCTCGCGGATCTTCGCCGAGGCCCCGCTCCGCCGCCGCCTCGAGGAGGGGAGCGCCGGGATCGTCGCCTACATGTCGAACCACGGCCTCGCCCATGCCGCGGTCCCGGCCCCGCTCGCGCGGGTGGTCGGCGCCCTCTTCCCGGGCTGGGTGCGGCTCCTCGCCGGGAGCCCGGTCCAAGATCCCGCGTCTGAGGCCGATTCCGGGGCTCCCGGGGGCCAGTGAGTTTTTTCCGCGGGGGCCCTGTTCAGCGCTCGCCGATCTGTGCTACTTACCTCGCCCGCCGCGGACCCCTGCGGCGGACACGCGGCGACTATAGCTCAGTCGGTTAGAGCGCTCGGTTGTGGTCCGAGAGGTCATGGGTTCGAATCCCATTAGTCGCCCTCCAAGAGCCCCGCTGGCCTGGCCCGCGGGGTTTTTTCATCGCCGGGGCGCGCCATTCGGCCCGCGCCCCGGGCGGGCGTGCTAGATCGTCGATCCTGCCGTGAGCGCCCGTGCGTCAGCAGCCAGCCAGCTCGTCGTCGTCGCGGTGGTCGCCGGCCTCGCCCAGATCATCGCCGGGGTCGAGCTGGGCTTCGCGCTGCCGACCCCGCTGGCGAAGGCGATCGCCGAGCCGGCGACGCCCTACATCCTGGCGATCTCCGGGGTGATGGCGGCGGGCCTCGCCGCCTGGCTGGTCCGCGCCCGCGTCGGCGTGGCGGTGGCGGTGGCGGTCGGCGGGGCGGCGCTCGCCTGGACCCTCGCGGTCCCCCACGTCACGCCGCTCGGCCTCGCCTACCACGGCGAGTTCATCCTCCATCACTTCCTCACCCTGGTGAGCGCGGCGGTCTGCCTCCTGGTCGCCCACGGCTGGGCGAACGATCCCGAGCTCGGGCGGGTGCGGGCCGCCCCGCTCCTCGCGGCGGCGCTCGGCGTGCTCCTCCTGGTCGGCCAGCACATCGCCGGGCTGCCGATCCTCGGGTTCGATCTCGAGGTCCTGCGGGTGGTCGGCGCGCTCGCGGTCTTCGCGGCGATCGTCGCCGGGCTCGCGCTCCTCTGGCGGCGCCTCGACGGCTGGAGCGGGCGGGCGCTGGCCGTCCTCCTCCTCGCCCCGCTGGCCGTCCGCCTCGCCCTCGGCGGGGCCCTCGGCCTCCGCGGCGGGCAGCTCGGGGTGTCGGCGGCCGGGCCGATGACGGTGGCCCAGCTCATCGCCGGGGTCGCGGCCTTCGTCCTGATCCGCCCGCGCCTCGATCGCCTCGGCCAGGTCCTCGCGCTGGCGGTCGGCGCCTCGGTGAGCCTGGCCCTCGAGGGGATCTACGAGTCGCGGCGCTTCGCCGTCAGCTTCACCAACTTCGAGGATCTCCTGCGCTCGATCGTCGGCTTCGAGGTCCCCTTCCCGGGCTTCGTCGAGCGCTGGCGCCTCGGCTTCTCGGCGGTGGCGATCTTCGCGGTCGCCGCGGCGATCGCCCGGGCGACGCTCGATCCCTTCGAGCGCCGGCGGGGGCTCGCGCTCGCGCTGATGGTCGTCGCCGGCCTCGGGCTCGCGACCCCGCAGCTCATCTTGATGCAGGCGGCCGGCGCCCTCGCCCTGATCGCGGCCCTCGCCGAGGCCGCGCCGGCGCCGGTCGAGCGGGTCGAGGCGGCGCCGCCGGACGAGCCCGAGCTGATCCTCCACGGCCTCGCCGAGCGCCTCGAGGTCGAGCCGCCGGTGGTGGTCGAGGAGGCGACCGAGACGGTGATCGCCCTCCGCGGCGAGCTCCGGCGGGTCGCCTTCGATCTCCGCGCGCGCTCCAACGACGGCCGCCGCTGGCGGGTCGGCCTGCGGGCCGGGGTGCTCGGCCGCGGCGCGCCGGAGGCCGAGGTGATCCCCGACGGCGAGGGCGAGGGCCACCGCCTCCGCGGCGACGCCCGCCTGGTCGGCGAGGCCGGCGGCGGCGTGCTCGCGGCGCTCTCGGCGTTCCCGGAGTCCTGCGGCCGCTTCTGGTCCGCCGGCGCCGAGGTCGAGCTCGGCGAGGACCTCGCCCGCCTCGGGCCGGCGAGCCTCGAGGCGCTCGTCCGCGCGCTCTGCCGCCAGGTCGGCGCCCAGGGCTAGGACGACCAGACCGCGAGGACATGTCGATCAAGACATGTTCAATCAGGCAGGCCCGTCGTCGTCGAGGCGGCGCTGGACCTCGGCGACGTCGATCGAGCCCTCGCCCCAGAGGCGGCGCCCCTCCATCCCCCCGGCGATCGTCAGGATCTCGCCGCTGATGTGGCGGGCGAGGGCAGGGGAGCTGAGGACCGCGACCGCGCGGGCGATGTCCTCGGGCCGCGCGAGCTGGCGGAGCGGCATCGTCGAGAGCACCCGCGGCAGGAGCCCGGGCTCGGCGAGCGCCGGTCGGGCCATCTCGGTGACCGTCCAGCCAGGCTCGACGAGGTTGACCCGGCCGTAGGGGTCGAGGCGGACGATCTCGTTCTTGAGGCTGCGCATGAGCCCGGCCAGCGCCGCCTTGGTGACCGCGTAGGGGCTGTGGTCGGCCTCGCCGAAGCGGCCGGCCGTCGAGCCGATCAGGCAGAGCGAGGCGCCGCGGCCGTCGCTGCGGGGGCCCGCGGCCGCGAGCCCGCGGAGGAAGGCGCGGGCCCCGAGGATCACCGCCAGGAGGTTGGTGTCGAGGACCTCGCGGATCCGCGGGAGGTCGAGCTCCCAGAGCGGGCGCGGCTCGGGCGGCCAGATCCCGGCGCTGAGGACCGCGACGTCGACCCGGCCGAAGCGCTCTCGCCCGCGTCGAAGGAGGTCCTCGTTTGTGCTCTCATCCCGCAGATCACCGCGCAAAGTGATCGCCCGCTCTCCCCATGTGGAGGCGGCGACCCGGCGCTCGAGCTCGTCGCCCGCGCGGTGGGCGTGGAGGACGAGGCGCGCCCCCTCGGCGGCGAAGGCCTCGGCGCATGCCCAGCCGATGCCGCCCGAGGCCCCTGTGATGACGACGACGAGGTCACGGAGCTGTGTGTCCATGGCGGGGACGATGCCGCCTCCCGGGCTCCCGGCACAAGGCGTAGCCAGAAACTATGCGCACCAAAGACGCACGGAGTCGAGGGTGCACCGCTGCTCACTCACTGCTCACTCCCTGCTCACACGCGGAGCGATTATCTGACATTGGCGCCCTCCAGGAGCGCTCTGGGGGCGTGTCCAGAATAGTGGACATTCCCCGGATCGGGCCCCGTGATAGCGTGAACGACGGTGGCTGATCATGAAGGTGAGCGCCGCTCCCTCGAGCGGGAGCGTGAACTCTATCTCCGCCTCCTCGAGCTCAGCGGCGAGGACGACATCTCGCGCTTCCTGACCGACGCCCTGGCGCTCATCGTCGAGACCTCCGGTGCGACCCGCGGCTACATCGAGCTCTACGACCCCGCCGATCGCTCGGACGAGCCGCGCTGGTGGCTCGCGGAGGGCTTCACCGACACCGAGCTGGCGGCCGCCCGGGAGTACCTCTCGAGCCGAATCATCGCCAAGGCGCTGGCCTCGGGCGAGCTGGTCGAGAGCGCCTCGGCGGTCCACGACCTCCGCTACGCCGACCTCGAGAGCGTCCAGCGGAACGACATTCGCGGGGTGCTATGCGCCCGGATCGGCCGCGACGAGCCGATCGGCGTCCTCTACCTCGAGGGGGCCGACGCCGCCTTCGGCGAGGCCGACCGCCGGCGCTGCCTCGCCTTCGCCCGCTACGTCGGGCCCTTCGCCGTCCGCGTCGTCGCCCGCCACCGGGCCTGCGTCGGCGGCGACCCGACCCTGCCGCTGCGGGCCAAGCTCGCGGTCGATCTCCTGGTGGGCCGATCGAGCGCGATCGCCGAGATCCTCGAGAAGATCATCGAGTGGGCCGACGACGACGTCCCGGTGCTCCTCCAGGGCCCCCACGGGGTCGGCAAGGACCTGATCGGGGCGATGCTCCACGCCAACGGCGGCCGCCGCGGGGGGCCCTTCGTTCGGGTCTCCTGCGCCGGCCTCGAGGTGCCGGAGCTCGAGCGGGCGCTCCTCGGCGACGCGGTCCACGGTGGCGGCGCGGTCGCCCGGGCCGAGGGCGGCGTCCTCTTCCTCGAGCACCTCCACGAGGTGCCGCAGCAGTTCCAGCCGGCGCTGGCCGAGCTCCTCGAGGTCGGCCGCTACCGCGCCGGCGGCTTCGGCCGGAGCCGCCGGGCCGACGTCCGGGTGATCGCCTCGACCGAGCTCGACCTCGGCCGCCTCGCCCGCGGCGACGCCTTCGACCCGGGGCTCGCGCGGGCGCTCGCGGCCCGGACCCTGGTGGTGCCGCCGCTGACCGCCCGCCTGGATGACATCTCGCCGCTCGCCCAGCACTTCTGCGCCCGCACCTGCGACCGCGACTCGCTGCCGCCGCTCCGCCTCTCGGGCGGGGCGCTGCGGATCCTCGAGGCCCAGGAGTGGCCGGGCAACGCCCGCGAGCTCGAGGGGGTCGTCGCCCGCGCGACCCGCCTCGTCGCCTCCCGCGGGGGGAGCATCGTCGAGGCCCAGCACCTCTTCCCGGACGACCTCGACGGGGTGCCCGAGGACGACCTGACCTGGCAGGAGGCGACCCGCCGCTTCCAGCGGCGCTTCTTGATCAAGGTCCTCTACGAGTGCGACTGGTCGATCATCAAGGTCGCCAAGCGCCTCGGGGTCGCCCGCTCGCACGTCTACAACCTGATCCAGTCCTTCGGGCTCCAGCGCACGGGCTCGGGCTCCTAGCGCCGACCCGGTCCTGAGCATCAGGACATGTCACATGAGACATGTCCGATGAACAGGGGATCGGGGGCGACGAAGGTCAGCCGCCGCTGGTCGGCACCCGGGTCGGCGGCTCGGCGTTCGGCGGGAGGTCGCGGCGGTCGCCAGGTCCGCCCTGGGCGCCCCCCGGCGTGCCCGCGCCGCCCGGGCGATCGCCGCCGTCGCCCTCGCCGAGCTTCTCACGGGCCTCCTTGATCCGCACCGACTCCTCGAGGACCGCGCGCTCGCGCTCGAGGCGGAGGAGCTCGCGGTCGGTGCCCGTCGCCTCGATCACCCGGAGCGTCGTGTCGGTCGCCCGATCGATCTGCTCGGCCGAGAGCGTCTGGGTCTCGCCCTCGAGGGTCCGCAGGGCGCCGCTCTCCGGGTAGACCCGGATCGCCTGCTTGGCGCTGAGGCGGCCGGTGTTCGCCGGCAGCGCGAGGGTGACCCCGAGCTGGGGGATCAGGAGGTCGCGGGCGCTCAGGTCCTCGCTCCCCTGGGTCCACCAGACGCGCGCGTGGGCCTCGCGCGGGACCCGGTAGTAGAGCCCCTGGGGCGAGGCGCAGCGGCCGTTGCGGGTCGCCGTGCAGCCGCGCTCGGTGGCGACCAGGCTGGCGAGGCCGTCGGCCCGGAGATCGAGGGTGAGGTAGGCGGTCGCGGTGTCGCCGGCGCCCTGCTGGATCGCCTGGTTGGCCTGGCCGACCTGGCCCTGGTGCGACGCGCCCTTGCCGGCGCTCGCGTCGGCCCGCAGCGCCGCCGGGATCTCGCAGCGGACGCCGGCGTCGGCCGGGCTGACGGCGCCGCTCAGGCGGTCGATGTGGACCAGCGGGAAGAGCATCTGGAGCTCGCCGCGGAGGTGGGCCGCGTCGGCGCGCGACGGCGTGATCGTGCAGGTGACGGTCTCCCGCGCGGCCTCGGTGGTGGTCGTGAAGTGGGCGAGGAGGGCGGCCTCGTGGCGGTCGAGGCCGGCGAGGATCCGGTCGAGGGTGTCGCGCGGGATCCCGCCCTGGAGGCCCCGCCACTCGCCGGCGTAGATGTTCGCGCGCTGGCTGCGGAGGCGCTTGATCTCGTCGAAGTAGACCTCGCAGCGGGTCGACGTGTCCTCGCCGGCGAAGGTCGCCCCGAGGAGCGCGGTCGTCAGATCGACGGCCGCGCCGGTGACCGCGAGGCCGACGTCGAGCGCCCGATCATCGCTCGAGAGGCCGGCGGCGTGGAGGAGGCCGGTCTCGCTGAGCTCGAGGGAGGCGCTCAGGGACTCGAAGCGGCGGCCGCGGGCGTCGATCACGTAGATCTCGTCGGGGTCGACCTCGGCCCGCTGGTGGAGCTCGGCGCGGACGCTGGCCCACGCGCGCGGCGGCGCCTCGAGCGGGGCCGTCGGGGCCTGGACCTGGGCCTGGGCCTGGGTCTTCGACTTGCCGCCACGCTTGCCGCGGAGCGCGGGATCGCCGGCGATCAGCCCGAGGCCCGCCTTGAGCTCGAGCTCGTCGTGGCAGACCCCCCGGATCTCGCGGTGGCGGGTGACCTCGAGATCGACGCTGAGGACCGCCCGCGGGAGCGCGTAGTAGATCCCCTGGACGTCGCTGGGCGCGGCCGCGACGTGATAGACGCGGTGGCCGGTCGTGCAGGCGCTGAGGAGGAGGGGGAGGGCGAGGAGCGGGAGGCGGCGTGGCATGGTCGGTCGATCGCGGCTTGCTTGAGGGGGGGTCGCGGGTCGCTCAGCGGGGGCGGAGGGTCCAGCTCTCGTGGACGAGGGGCCCCTCGGCGAGGTCGGTCGGCATCCACCAGGTGCCGCGCTCGCCGAAGCGCTCGCCCTTGACGTCGACGATCCGAAAGCCGCGCGCGGGATCGTAGCCGACGCAGAGGACCGCGTGGCCGACGCTCTGGCGGCCGTCGAGATCGGCGCCGTGGATCGGCCGCTGGCGGGTGATCGCGCGGTAGCCCGCGGTCAGCCAGATGCCGACCAGGATCGGCCAGCCGGCGGCGAGCGCCTCACGCCAGGCCGGGCCCCGGCGGCGGCCGTCGACGCTGCGGTAGTCGAGGCGGCTCTCTTCGAAGCCGAGGGCCGGGTTGAAGGCGGTGCCGGCGAGCTCGCGGGCGGCGGCGATCGCCGCGTCGGAGGGCGGGACCGCGGCGCCGGCCGGGGTGATCGGCTGGGGGTGGAGCGCCTGCGGGCAGATCCCGTCGCGGACGGCGGAGCTGAGGCCCTCGGCGATCGAGAGGGAGTGGAGGCGGCTCCCGCGGGGCCGGGCCATGTAGTAGTGGAACATCGGCGAGAGCTCGGGGGGCTCGCCGCCGGGCGGGCGGAGGAGGAGCTCGACGGCGCCGGTGATCGAGATCGACACGCAGCAGCCGACCTCGCCCTGATCGCGCACGCGGGGGTGTTTGACCAGCGAGCTCGGGCGCTCCTCGGCGGCGTGGCGGGGCATCGACGGGGCGATCCTACACGAGGAGCGCCGCCGGCGTCAGCACCCCGGCGCGCGCAGGCCCGGCCCGGGCGGGCGATCGTGGGCGATTGCGGACGCGGACGCGCCCGCCCTCGCCGGTCCTCGCCGCCAGGGTCCCGCCTCGCCCCGGTCGATCGCTCGCCTCGCATCACCTGTCCCTCTGGACATCAAGCACGATCCCGCGAGATCGTCCAGAATGGATCTGTCCCCTGGGACATGTCATCCGCCGCCGAGGACCCGTCCGTAGGGCGCGACCGCGACCACCGCGAGATCCCAGAGGAGGTGGCAGACGATCGCCGCCAGGAGGCTCCCGCTCCGGAGGTGCAGCCACCCCCAGAAGGCGCCGGCGCCGGCGGCCGCGACGAGGAGGAGCGGCGGCCCGGCGCTCGCGTGGGCGAGGGTGTAGAGCGCGGCCGCGGCCGCGAGCGCCGGCCAGGGGCCGAGGCGGGCCGCGAGCGGCAGGAGGACGGCGCCGCGCCAGACCAGCTCCTCGCCGACGACGACGAACGCGAGGATCGGCCAGGCCCAGCCGCCGAGGCGCTCGGCCGGGCCGGCGAACGCGGCCGCCTGGAGCGACGCGAGCTGGTCGGCGAGGGCCGGGGCGATCGCCGCGAGGACGACGAGGGTGAGGGCGCCGAGGCCATAGAGGACGATCGCGCCGACCAGGCCAGCGACCAGCGCGGGCAGCCGCGGTCGCAGGCGCCGACCCGGGACCGGCGCGAGGAGGAGCGCCGCCGGCAGGACCACGAGGTAGGCGAGGGGCATCGCCACCCAGAGGTCGCCGGCCCACGCCCCGAGCCCGAGCGGCGCCGCGAGGGCGATCGGCAGGAGGAGGAGCGCGCGCCCGAGGGGCGGGGCGTCGTCGAGGTCGCCCGCGGCGCCCAGGCGGAGCTCGCGGCGGATCACTTGCCAGGGCCGGGACATGGCGGCGCCGCGATCCTGCCAGGCCGGCGCCCGGCCGCGCCAGCGCCGGGCCTGCGAACGCGGGGGGACGCGCGGGTGGGCGCGGCCGCGCTATAGTGATCGGCTGTGAGCGTGAGCGCCTCCTCCCGGGAATCGACCGCCATCGCCCCGCGCGCGGGGGTCCGCGCCCGCCTCGCCGGGGCGGCCTGCCAGGGCTTTGATCGCCTCTTCTACCGCGCGCTCCGGCGGATCTTCCTCCGGCAGGAGCTGCCGGTCTCGACCCCCGAGGAGCTGGAGCGCGCCCTCGAGATCAGCGCCCGCTACTGCGCGCCGGAGAACCTCGCCGATCCCGATCGCCTCCTCGCGCCCCGCGAGCTCCTGCCGCGGCGGCCGCCCGCCCACACCAAGGCGATCCGCGGCGGGACCTTCGAGCACTACCGCCTGCCGACGATCTACCGGCCGATCGATCCCGACTACGCCCGCGACTTCCACAGGTACGACGGCCTCGAGACCGTCCACCTCATGGCCTGGCGCCACCGAAAGCCGGCCCCGGTGTCGATCCTCCTCCTCCACGGCTGGGGCGTCGGCGATCGCCGGATCCACGAGATCGAGTTCAACATCGGCACCCTCTATCGGCGCCTCGGCCTCGACGTCTACTTCTACATCGCCCCCTTCCACAGCCTGCGAAAGCCCTCGCAGGCGCGCTTCTCGGGCGAGCTCCACCCCTCGGTCGACATCGTCCGGACCAACGAGGCGTTCATCCAGACCTGCCAGGAGCTGCGGGCGCTGATGACGATGATCCTCGCCGACAACCCCGCGCCCCTCGGGGTGATGGGCTCGAGCCTCGGCGGCTACACCAGCGCGCTCCTGGCGTCGATCGACGATCGCCTCGACTTCGCGGTGCCGATCATCGCCCCGGCCTCGCTCGCCGATCTCTTCTGGGAGCACGGCGGCAAGGAGACGCTGCGGCAGCAGGTCGAGGCGCTCGGCCTCACCCGCGAGCGCTTCATGGACGCCTGGGCGCTCCACTCGCCGCTCTCCTACCAGCCGAAGGTGCCCTTCGATCGCCGCCTCGTCGTCACCGCCTCGGACGACGTGCTGGTCACGCCGCGTCACGTCGACGCGCTCTGGGAGCACTGGGGGCGGCCGCGGCGCTTTGAGTTCACCGGCGGCCACATCCTGCAGGTCGGCCGCGGCAAGTACGTCGACGAGCTCGGCACCTGGCTGAGGCAGCTCCGCCTCCTGCCGCGCGCGCCCTGAGGGGCCGGCCCTCGCCGCGGCGCGCTCGCCCGCAGAGGGGTCGTCTGCGGGCCCTGGGGCGCCGGCCGCCGGGCCCGGCGACCGATCGCGGCGGCCGGAGCCGGCGACCGATCGCGGCGATTTGACGTCGCCGACGCGCGCCGGAGGGGTCCTCGCCCCGCGCGGCCTCGCCGAACGCGGGTGCGCATCGAGCTTCGCACTGCGCTCTCCCTCGCGCGCTTGCCCGCGCTTGGCCCTGTCCCATAGGCTATGCGCGCCTCGCATCGCGGGGCCGAGGTGGAAGCGACGTGGCCAACTTCTTCGAGGATAACGACGATCTCCAGTACTACTTCGACAAGGGCATCGACTGGGAGCCGCTGGTCCGCCTGATCGAGCACGACTTCAAGGCCCCCGAGGGCTTCGCGGACGTCGACGAGGCGAAGGCGACCTACCGCGACATGCTGGCGATGATCGGCGAGCTCGCGGCCGACGAGATCTCGCCGCGCTCCCCCGAGATCGACCGCGAGGGCGCGCGCATGGTCGGCGCCGAGGCGGAGCTCCCGGGCGCGATCAACGAGATCTTCGAGCGCTTCAAGGAGCTCGAGCTCCACGGCCTGGCGATCCCCCGCGAGCTCGGCGGCTTCTCCTGCCCGATGGTCGTCCACTACATGGCCTCGGAGGTCCTCGCCCGCGCCGACATCGCGGTGATGACCCACTACAACTTCCACAGCGGGATCGCCCTCGCGCTCCTCCTCTACTCGATGCACGAGGGGACGACGACCTTCGACAGCGAGACCAACACGATCACCTCGACCCGCTTCGAGGCGGCGATCCGCGAGATCCTCGCCGGCGACGCCTGGGGGAGCATGGACATCACCGAGCCCAACGCCGGCTCGGACATGGCCGCCCTCAGCGCCCGCGGCGAGCAGGACGACGAGGGCAATTGGTACGTGAGCGGTCAGAAGATCTTCCTGACCTCGGGCCACGGCAAGTACCACATCGTCATCGCCCGCACCGAGGACTCGGCGGGCCCCGACGATCCGCGGGCTGGCCTCGGCGGCCTCTCGCTCTTCATGGTCCCGGCCTACGAGGACGACGGCGAGGGCGGCCGGCGGCGCCTGGCGACCCTCGATCGCCTCGAGGAGAAGCTCGGCCACCACGGCTCGGCGACCGCGGCGGTGACCTTCGACCGGACGCCCGCGCACCTGATCGGCGGCCGCGGCGACGGCTTCAAGCTGATGCTCCTGCTCATGAACAACGCCCGCGTCGGCGTCGGCTTCGAGGCGATCGGCGTCGCCGAGGCCGCCTACCGCCTGGCGGTCGCCTACGCGGCCGAGCGCCGGAGCATGGGCAAGGCGATCGATCGTCACGAGATGATCGCCGACTTCCTCGACGAGATGCGCACCGACCTCCAGGGCCTTCGCGCGCTCGCGGTCGCCTCGGCCTACCACGAGGAGATGCACCAGCGCGCCAAGACCAAGGCGAAGATGGCCTGCGAGGAGGGCTCCCTCGATCAGAAGCGCCTCGAGCGTGAGGCCCGTCGCCACGCCCGCCGCACCCGCCGGGTGACGCCGATGCTCAAGCTCCTCGCGGCCGAGCGGGCGGTCGACATCTGCCGGCGCTCGATCCAGATCCACGGCGGCGTCGGCTACACCTCGGAGTACCGGGCCGAGCAGCTCCTCCGCGACGCGATGGTCCTGCCGATCTACGAGGGCACCACCCAGATCCAGGGCCTGATGATCATGAAGGACAGCCTCACCGGGATCATGAAGAACCCGCAGGCGTTCATCCGCGACCTCGCCCAGGCCCGCTGGCGCGCGCTCTCGGCCCGTGACCCCCTCGAGCGTCGGGTCGCTCGCCTCCAGAGCCTCGGCTACAGCGCCCAGCAGCACCTGATGCAGAAGACGGTCGGCGGCAAGCTCCGCGAGCTGAGCAAGCACCACTTCTCCGAGTGGCTCCACCGCCTCCGCCACGGCTGGGATCCGAAGCGCGACTTCGCCTACGCGATGCTCCACGCCGAGCGCCTCGGTCGCCTCCTCGGCGACGTGGCGATCGCCGAGGCGCTCCTCGACCAGAGCCGGCAGCACAGCGAGCGCCGCGAGCTCCTCGAGCGCTTCCTCGACCGCGCTGAGATCCGCGTCGACGCGCTCCACGAGGAGATCACGACCCGCGGCGATCGCCTCATCGCCCGCCTCCGCGGCGACGACCGCGGGGCCGAGCAGGCCGCCGAGTAGGCGGCCGCTCGATGGCGAGGCGACGCCAGGGAGGGCGCGCGACCAGCGAGGTGATCACCTCGGCGAGGGTCGGCCAGAACGCCGAGCTCTTCGCCGAGGTGATGGCGCTCCACGTCCCGCCGGGGGCGCTGGTCGCCGACGTGACCTTCGGCCTCGGCTCCTTCTGGCGGGCGATCGACCCCGGCGCCTACCGCCTCCTCGCCTCCGACCTCGAGCTCAAGCCCGAGGCGAAGGCGCCGCTCGGGGCGACCCTGCGGAGCGGCGTCGACTGCCGCGAGCTGCCCTATGAGACAGGATCGATCGACTGCGTGATCCTCGACCCTCCCTACATGGAGGGGCTCCACCGGCGGGCGGTCGATCATATGGCCGGCTCCGGGACCCACGCCGCCTTCCGCCGGGCCTACTCCAACCAGCGGGCGAGCGAGGGCGGGCCCAAGTGGCACGACGCGGTCGTCGACCTCTACGCCCGGGCGGGCCGCGAGGCCCACCGGGTGCTCCGCCCCGGCGGCGCGCTCATCGTCAAGTGCCAGGACGAGGTGAGCGCCAACAAGCAGCGCCTCACCCACGTCGAGATCATCACCGGCTACGAGAGCCTCGGCCTCTACACCAAGGACCTCTTCGTCCTCGTGCGGCCCTCGAGCCCGGCGGTCAGCCGGCTCAAGCGCCAGGTCCACGCCCGCAAGAACCACTCCTACTTCCTGGTCTTTGAGAAGCGGCGGGTGAAGGTGAGCAGCGTGGTCGACCTCCGCCCGCCCGAGGGGGAGGGCGAGGCCTGAGCGCGCCCTGATCGAGATGTCGCGGCCCCGCCGAGGAACGTCGATCCGCGGCTGCTCTCGTCGTCGCTCGCGCCCGTGCGCCCCTGACAAATTCGTCACGCTGCCGCCGCTCGCGGGCTCTGCTAGGTTCGCCGCCATGCGTACTTCTATTCCCTGGCATGAGCTCGGCGCGCTCGCCCTCGGCGGCGCGCTCCTGATCCTCCCCGCGTGCGAGCCGAAGGCCGACGACGACACCGGCTCCTCGACCTCGGGCGACTCCGAGGCCTCGAGCAGCGACGGCTCGAGCAGCGGCGGCTCGGTGAGCGACTCGAGCGGCGGCTCCGACTCGTCGACCTCCGGCGGGACCGCGACCGCGACCGCGACCAGCGGGAGCTCGTCCGACTCGAGCTCCGGGGTGACGAGCGACGCGACCACCGGCATGACGACCCTGCCGACCAGCGACTCGAGCGGGGTGACGAGCGACGCGACCACCGGCGATCCGCCGCAGCCCTGCGCCGGCGATCCGGTGGCGATCGACGGCCTGGTGACCTCGATGGCCTACCTCAAGTCCCAGATCCCGCCGGACATGACCACCGGCAGCGGCTCGTCGGGCTCGTCGAGCGGCGGTGAGCCCGACCCGAGCACCCTCTACATCCGCCTCTCGGATCAGTCCTTCGAGTGCAAGGACCCGAACGCGATCCTCTCCTGCGGCGCCCACTGGGACCTGACGATCGTGATCCCGCCGGAGTACCAGACCCCGGGGACCTACGCGCTCGGCCCGGGCGACGTGCTCGGGATCTTCGGCGAGACCGGCCCCGACGAGGGCGGGAACAACTGTGGCTTCGGGGGCGGGACCTTCGGCGCGACCCTGGAGATCATCGCCCTCGACGACTCGACCGTCGAGGGTCGCCTCTGCAACGTCGACAGCCCCTGGCTCTGGCCCGATCCGAAGCCTGACCTCGAGGGCACCTTCTACGCCGATCGCTGCCCCTGACCGGAGGGGCCGAGCGGCGGCCGAGCGTCGGCGCGGCGTGGGGCCCCCCTCCCCGGGGCGGCCCCGCGCCTTGCGCGTTTCTGCGCGCCGCGATATTGAGCGATCCTCACCCTCGGAGGTCCGCCGATGTCCGCCCGCTCGCTCCGCCTCGCGCACCTCGCCACCGCCTTCACGTCCCTGGCCCTCGCGGCCTGCGGCGCCGACGCGGAGGAGCTCGACGTCGACGCGCGCGCCCTCCACCTCGAGGGCGCTGACGTCGATCTCGAGGACCACCTCGAGCCCGAGCCCGATGTCGCCGAGTACTTCACCTCGCCGCCGCCCGACGCCCTCCCGGCGATCGACTGCGCCGAGTCCAAGGACACCGGCTACGTCCAGGGCAAGCCCTTCGAGATCACGGTCGTCAAGATCGACGGCAAGAAGGTCGAGGTCGCGACCGCCAACGCCTACTACGCGATGCAGCAGGCGGCGGCCGCCGACGGGGTCGGGCTCCAGGTGGTGAGCGGCTTCCGGACGATGGCCGAGCAGGAGTACCTCTACAACTGCTACATCAACTGCAACTGCAACAACTGTAACCTGGCCGCGAAGCCAGGTTACTCGAACCACCAGAGCGGCCACGCGCTCGACCTCAACACCGGCGCGCCCGGGGTCTACAACTGGCTCGAGACCCACGGCGGCGCCTTCGGCTTCGAGCGGACGGTGCCCAAGGAGAACTGGCACTACGAGTGGTGGGGCGGCGGGCCGGCGACCGACGGGCCCTGCGGGACCCCGCTCTACAAGGCCGAGCCCGCCGGCCAGTCGTTCCCGGCGCTCGACGCCCCGCCGATCATCATCCAGGTCGGCGAGACCTACGACGGGTGGTTTGAGCTCAAGAACCTCGGCAAGAAGACCTGGGGCGCCCACACCTTCCTCGCGGTCGTCCCCGACGAGGCCTCGCCGCTGGTCGACGACTCGTGGCCGGCGCCGACGCGGGCGACGCGGGTCGACGCCGACACGCCGAAGGACGCGATCGGCCGCTTCTCCCTGACGATCCGCGGCAACGAGCCCGGCGACTTCGTCCAGAACTTCGCGATCGTCGACGAGGGCGAGGACAAGGTCGGATGGTTCGCCGAGGATCTCCTGGCGCTCCACGTGATCGTCATCGAGCCGCCGCCGCCGCTCCCCGGGGCCGACGACACCACCGGCGAGGGCTCGTCGGGCGGCGACGGCGAGGGCTCGTCGAGCGGCGAGGGGACGTCGGCGGGGGAGGGGAGCTCCTCCTCGAGCGCCGGCTCTTCGAGCGGCGGTGACGCGGGCGCCTCGGCGGCGAGCGTCAGCGACTCCGCGAGCGCGAGCGGCGGCGCCGGCTTTGAGCCGAGCGTCGACGAGGGCTGCGCCTGCGACGCTGGCCGCGTCCGCGCGCCCGCGGGCGCCCTGGCGGCGCTGGTCCTCCTGGTCTCGGGCGTCGGTCGCCGCCGCCGCCGCTGAGCGGGTCGGTCGCGCCCCGCCGTCGACCTCGGAGATGCGGCGGCAGGGAGGGGGCCAGCTCCGTGGATTTGCGTGCATTGCGCGGGCGCGCGCTCGTGATCGTCGTGTCAAATTGTCACGACACCCCCGACCGCGTGACAGACTAGCGCTGACAGAGCGTCGCGCGATCGCTAACCCATTGAAATTACAGGCGTCAATTCCAGGCCCCTGGTTTGCTTTCTCTGCCCCGAGCCCTCCCGCCATGACAAACGCAGCCGGCAACCGAAGTCTCCGCGCCCCCACGGTCCTGATCGTCGACGACGAGGCGAGCATCCTCGAGGCCCTCGAGAAGGTCCTGACCAAGGAGGGCCTCGACGTCCGGGTCGCGCCGAGCGGCCAGCAAGCGCTGGAAATTCTGAGGAACCAGCCGGTGCAGGTGATGATCACCGACCTCCGGATGCCGGGGATGAAGGGCGACGACCTCCTGAAGGCGGTCAAGGCCCTCACCCCGGAGGTCGAGGTGATCGTGATGACGGCCTACGGGACCATCGAGAACGCGGTCGAGGCGATGAAGCTCGGCGCCTACGACTTCATCGCCAAGCCGCTCAAGCGCGCGGCGATCGTCGCGGCCGTCCGCAAGGCGCTCGACAAGCACGCGCTGGTCGCCGAGAACCGCGAGCTCCGGGCTCAGCTCGCGGCCGCGACCCAGCGCTCGATCGTCGGCAACTCGCAGGTGATGCGGGCGACCCTCGAGATCGCCCGCCAGGCCGCGGCCTCGAGCGCGACGATCCTCCTCCTCGGCGAGAGCGGCACCGGCAAGGAGCTCCTCGCCCGCTACATCCACGAGCAGAGCCCGCGCGCCGCCCGGGCCTTTGTGCCGACCAACTGCGCCGCGCTCCCCGAGAGCATCCTCGAGTCGGAGCTCTTCGGCCACGAGAAGGGCGCCTTCACCGGGGCGATCCGCAACCGCGAGGGCCGCTTCCTCGAGGCCAACACCGGCACCCTCTTCCTCGACGAGATCGGCGAGATTCCGCTCCACGTCCAGGTCAAGCTCCTGCGCGCGCTCCAGGAGGGGGAGATCGAGCCGGTCGGCGGGCGGGTGACCAAGGTCGACATCCGCCTGGTCTGCGCGACCAACCGCGACCTCACCGAGGAGGTCAAGGCGGGCCGCTTCCGCGAGGATCTCTTCTACCGGATCAACGTGATCCCGATCCGCATCCCGCCGCTCCGCGATCGCCTCGAGGACGTCCCGCTCCTCGCCGATCACTTCCTCCGCGCCTTCTCGGCCCGCCACGGCAAGGCGGTCGAGGGGGTGAGCGAGGCTGCGCTCCGCCTCCTCGGCAACTACGGCTGGCCGGGCAACGTCCGCGAGCTCGAGAACGCGATCGAGCGCGCGGTCGTCCTCTGCCGCGGAGGGATGATCGACGTCGACGATCTCCCGCCCGAGCTCCGCGACCCGCAGGCCGGTCACGGCCGCCAGATCACCTTCTCGGTCGGGACGCCGCTGGCCGAGGTCGAGCGCCGCCTGATCATGGAGACGCTCAAGTTCACGCGGGGTGACAAACGTCTCGCGGCCGACCTCCTCGGCATCGCCACGCGGACGATCTACCGCAAGATCGAGGCTGGACTGGTGCGCGAGGAGCAGTACGCTCCCGCGGTCACCGGCGGCGGCGAGAGCGACGATCTCCTCCACTAGCGACCCCCAGCCCTGGCAGCGCCCATGGAAGCTCTCTTCAACAAGTACTTCTGGATCATCAAGGCGCTCGGCCTCACGGTGGTCGTCGCGCTCGCAGCGTCGGCGATCACGACCCAGATCGGCGCGTCGAAGATCTTCGTCGGCGAGGACGACGGCGAGGGCGGCGAGACCGACGGCGACACCGACACCGACACCGACGGTGAGGACGACGACGAGAAGTCGCCGGGCGTCGGCCTCCTCGATCGCGCGAGCACGTCGAAGAAGGCGACGACGCGCGCGCGCTCGGTCGCCGATCAGACCAAGATGCTCAACGCCTTCCTCGCCAACAACCTCTTCTGCCCGACCTGCGCGCCGCTGGTCCCGGAGGAGCCGATCGCCGACGTCGGCGCGCCGGTGGTCAACGCCGACGGCGAGCAGATCGGCGGGATCCAGCCCGGCGAGCAGCGGACCTCGCTGCCGCTCAAGCTGGTCGTGACGATGGAGTCGACCGATCCGAAGTACTCGCAGGCGACGATCTTCGACAACGAGGACGGCAGCGTCCGCCCCTTCTGGCCCGGCGACGCGATCCGCCCGGGCGCCTACCTCGTCGCCGTCGAGCGCGGCCTCATCCACATCCAGAACAACTCGGCGCTCGAGTACCTCGAGCTCGGCGCCGAGATCCCGAAGCCGAAGGCGAAGCCGAAGGCGAAGGCCGCGGAGCCCAAGGAGGAGGCGAAGCCGGACTCCGGCCTCCCCGGCGCCGAGGACTCGATCAAGTGCGAGTCGGAGAACTCCTGCACGATCGATCGCGCCTTCGTCGAGCAGATCCTCTCGAACCCGGTCGCGCTCGCCAAGCAGGCCCGGGTCGTCCCCTCGGTCGTCGACGGCGAGACCCGCGGCTTCAAGTTCTACGGGATCCGCTCGGGCTCGCTGCCCAAGCTCCTCGGCCTCAAGAACGGCGACATGATCACCAGCGTCAACGGCAAGGACCTCAAGTCCATGGACGACGCGATGGCCCTCTACACCAAGCTCCGCAACGCGCCCAACCTCTCGGTCACGATCGACCGCAAGGGCTCGCAGATCACCAAGGACATCACGATCCAATGAGCACCCGACTTCACCCCCGGACCCCGGGCCTGGCCGTCCGCGGCCTCGCGGCCTTCGCCTCGCTGGCCGCCGCCCTCGCCCCGCTCCCGGTGCTGGCTGCGCCCGCGACCGACGACCCGACCGGCGCCCGCGGTGCCTCCGCGAGCCGCGGCGGCGCGCTGATCGGCGACGAGGGCGGCGGCGGCCCGATCCCCTTCAACACCTGCAAGAAGATGGGCAAGAAGGCGAAGTTCACGGTCACCCTGCCGCGGGAGACCGAGCTCGACGACCTCATCAACTGGATGATGTCGATCACCTGCCAGAAGTTCGTCCTCGACCGCAAGGTGCGCTCCGGCAAGGTCACGATCCTCTCGCCCGAGCCGGTCACGGTCGCCGAGGCCTACGCCGCCTTCTACGCCGCCCTCGAGCTCATGGGCCTGACCGTCGAGCCCTCCGGCGACTACTTCAAGATCGTCGAGACCGCCGAGGCCAAGAACCGCTCGCTCCCGCTCTACGGCGACGACGCCAACGCGCCGGGCTCCGATCGCTTCGTCACCCAGCTCGTCCGGGTCAAGCACGGCAACCCGAAGGAGATCAGCGACCTCCTGAGCAACCTCAAGAGCAAGAACGGCTCGGTCGACACGATCGGCAACCTGATCATCATCACCGACAAGGGGACCAGCGTCCGCCGCCTCCTCCGCCTAGTCGACGAGCTCGACAAGCCGGGCAACGGCGAGAAGATCTTCTTCTATCAGCTCCAGTACGCCGACGTGAATGAGGTCGCCGAGATCATCCGCGACATCTTCGGCCAGCAGGGCGCGGGCGCGACCTCGGGCGGCAAGGGCGGCAAGAAGGCGACGGCCTCCGGCGGCGCCGGCGGCAGCCGGGTCCTCGTCGACGAGCGCACCAGCACGCTGATCATCGTCACCAGCGAGGGTGAGTACGTGATGATTCGGCGCCTCCTCGAGCAGCTCGACGTCAAGCTCCCGGGCGGCGGCGGCCGGATCCACGTCAAGAAGCTGAAGAACGCCGACGCCGACGAGGTCGCCCAGGTCCTCTCGAACCTGGCGACCGGCGCGAAGGCGGCGGCCGACGCCAAGGGCTCGGCGAAGGCCGGCAACAAGGGCGCCGCCGCGACCGCGTCCGCCGAGCTCTTCTCCGGCGACGTCAAGATCACCCCGGACAAGGCGACCCGCTCGCTGGTGATCATCGCCTCGCAGGCCGACTACCAGAACCTCGAGGGGGTGATCGACCAGCTCGACAGCGAGCGCAAGCAGCTCTACTTCGAGATCTACCTCCTCGAGGTGACGATCAAGCGGAGCATCACCGGCGGCGCCGGCGGCCACTTCGGCGCGCCCTTCAACGTCACCGGCTCCGACGGCACGACCCAGCAGGCGATCGGCATGGTGACCTCGGCGCCGAACGCCGCGGTCAACTCGCTCCTCCTCTCGCCCGAGGCGCTGAGCGGCTTCGCGGCGGCGATCCTCGGCCCGCGCGTCGCCGGCTCCGGCACCCTCCTCGGGATCGGCAACGACATCCCGGCCTTCGGCGTCGTCATCCAGGCGCTCCAGACCAGCGAGGACGTCAACATCATCTCCGAGCCGCACATGTACGCGGCCGACAACCAGGAGGCGACGATCGAGGTCGGCCGCAACGTCCCGACCCCGGGCGCGCTCTCCTTCAACTCCGGCGGCGGCCAGTCGCTGGTCCCGCTCCAGTCGGTCGAGCGCCAGGACGTCACCCTGCGGATCAAGGTCAAGCCCTACATCAACGACACGCAGACCGTGACGATGGACGTCGAGATCGAGGACCGGGACATCGCCGGCCAGGACCCGGTGCTCGGCGTGACGACCACCAAGCGGCGCCTCAAGCTCGACAAGATCGTCGGCCGCGACGATCAGCCGGTGGTCCTCGGCGGCCTCATCCGCGACCGCGAGGGGGAGAACGTCCAGCAGGTCCCGGGGCTCGGCTCGATCCCCCTCCTCGGCTGGCTCTTCAAGCGCAAGCAGAAGACCAAGGAGAAGGTGAACCTCCTGGTCGTGATGATCCCGCACATCCTCGAGAGCCCCGACGACGTCCGGCGGATCCACATCCGCCGCGACCGCGAGCGCCTCGAGTTCCTCGAGCGCGAGACCAACTTCAAGCGGCGCGAGATCCCGCGCAACGTCAACTTCCGCAAGAAGTCCGGCGTGCTCGCGACGATCGACCGCGAGGCCCGCCGGATCGAGCAGGAGGAGGCGCTCCTCCGCAAGGCCGAGGAGGAGATGCGCCTCGAGATCATCACCGGCGAGATCGGCCTCTCGCCGACGCGCGGCGGCGACGACGGCGAGGCCGACGTCGGCGTGATGCAGGCCGCCGAGGCGCCGAAGCCGGCCGTGCGTCCGCGCGCAGGGGGCAACAACTAGCCGGTCCGCCGAAGGACGAGACGACGATGCCCGGAGAAGTCGCCCCGCAGCGCAGCCCCGCCCGACCGCCGCCGCTCCCCGGCGCCGCGCCGAAGATCCGCCGCCCGGATCCGCGGCCCCTCGGCGAGATCATGATCGAGGCCGGGTCGATCGGTCCGGACGGGCTCAAGGAGGCGCTCGCGGTCCAGCACCTCGAGAACGAGCGCCTCGGCGAGGCCCTGGTCCGCCTCAAGCACTGCTCGGAGTGGGACGTCTGCCAGGCGCTCGCCGCCCAGTTCGGCCTCCCCTCGCGCGAGCTCATCGAGATCGGCGAGGTCGAGGACGAGCTGATCGAGCGCCTCTCGATCCAGTACGCGAGGACCAACTCGGTGGTCCCCTGGCGCCTCGACAGCGACGCCGAGGAGCTCCACGTCTTCGCCGGCGACCCGCTCAAGCTCCTCGACCTCGACGACCTCGGCCAGCTCTACGACGCCGAGGTGATGGTCACGCTGATGCCGCGCTCGGCGGTCCACGAGCTGATCAACAAGGTCTACGCCAAGCGGGCGAAGGACGTCGACCTCGAGAAGAAGGAGGAGGAGCTCGACGAGGAGGACGAGGACATCCTCCACGCCTCGGCCGAGGACGCGCCGATCATCCGCTTCGTCAACTCGCTGATCTTCAACGCGTCGAAGGAGCGGGCGAGCGACATCCACGTCGAGCCCGGCGACCGCGAGGTGATCATCCGCAACCGGGTCGACGGCGTCCTCCACGAGACCAAGCGGGCGCCCAAGGCCCACCACGCGAGCATCGTCGCCCGCATCAAGATCATGGCCGGCCTCAACATCGCCGAGAAGCGGCTCCCGCAGGACGGCCGCATCCGCCGGAAGATCGCCGGCAAGGAGGTCGACATGCGCGTCGCCACCGTGCCGACCGCGCACGGCGAGCGGATCACGATCCGCCTCCTCGACAAGACGGCGATGGCCCTCTCGCTCGACGCGATCGGCATGGCCTCCGACCACCTGCGGGTGGTCCGCGAGGTGATCCACCGGCCCCACGGGATCTTCCTGGTCACCGGCCCGACCGGCTCCGGCAAGACGACCACGCTCTACTCGGCGCTCTCCGAGATCAACACGCCGGACCTCAACATCCTCACGGTCGAGGACCCGGTCGAGTACCAGCTCCCCGGGATCTCCCAGGTCCAGGTCCAGAGCAAGATCAACCTGACCTTTTCGGCAGGTCTCCGCTCCTTCCTCCGCCACGACCCCGACGTCATCATGGTCGGCGAGATCCGCGACCTCGAGACCGCCGAGATCGCGATCCAGGCGTCGCTCACCGGCCACCTCGTCCTCTCGACGATCCACACCAACGACGCGGCGACCGGCATCACCCGCCTCGTCGACATGGGCGTCCAGCCCTTCCTCGTCGCCTCGTCGCTGGTCGCGCTCCAGGCCCAGCGCCTCCTCCGGCGGGTCTGCGCGGCCTGCTGCGAGGCCTACCGCCCGCTCCCGGCCGAGCTCTCCGAGGTCGGCATCGACCCCGAGCGCTTCTTCGCCGGCGAGCACCCGCTGCGGGCGCCGCTCCGCGAGGAGGACGGCACCGTGATCCCGCTCGCCGCCCCCGCCGGCCGCCGCCTGCCGCCGCCCGGTCACCTCTTCCGGGCCGCCGGCTGCGCCCGCTGCCACGGCAGCGGCTACGCCGGCCGTACCGGCGTCTACGAGGTCCTCTCGATCACCGAGGACATCCGCCGCCTGGCGATCCGCAACGCCGACTCGAGCGAGATCAAGGCCTGCGCGATGGAGCAGGGGATGCGGACGCTCCGCGACGACGGCGCCCACAAGGTGCTGATCGGCATGTCCACCCTCGACGAGGTCATGCGCGTGACCGCGGAGGAGGCATAGGCCAGCGATGCCTGCGTACGCCTACACCGGGCTGACCGCCAGCGGGAAGACCGTCAAGGGGGTCGAGAGCGCCGACAACGTCGGCGCGCTCAAGGCCTCGCTCAAGCGCGCCGGGATCTACCTGACCGCGGTCTCGGAGACCACGGCGACGGTCTCGAAGGGCTCCGGGATGGGCCGCGAGATCGATCTGACGGCGCTCTTCGATCGGGTCTCGCAGGCGGACGTCGCCCGCGTCACCCAGCTCCTCGGCACCCTCCTCTGCGCCGGCATCACCCTGCCGGAGTCGCTCTCGGCGCTCACCGATCAGGTCGAGAGCCAGCGCTTCAAGGGCGTCCTCTCGAACATCGCCACCCGGGTCAACGAGGGCTCGGCGCTCGCCGACGCGCTCTCGAAGTACCCGGACATCTTCAAGCCGCTCTACATCAACATGGTCCGGGCCGGCGAGGCCTCGGGCTCCCTCGAGACCGTCCTCCTCCGGATCGCCGGCTTCATGGAGCAGCAGGAGGAGCTGCGCTCCAAGGTGACCTCGGCGATGGTCTACCCGGTGGCGATGGCCGTGGTCAGCGCCGGCGTCGTCGCCCTCCTGATGGTCAACGTCGTCCCGCAGATCACCTCGATGTTCGAGGGGATGAACGCGGAGCTGCCCTGGAACACCCAGCTCCTGATCTTCCTCAGCGACATGATCGGCGGCTACTGGTACCTGATCATCGCCTCCTTCTTCGGGATCGGCTGGCTCTTCAAGCGCTGGCGCGCGACCGAGGCCGGGCGGACCACCGGCGATCGGATCACGCTGAAGCTCCCGGTGATCGGCGACCTCGCCCGCAAGGTCGCGATCGCCCGCTTCGCGCGGACCCTCGCGACCATGCTCGCCAGCGGCGTCCAGCTCCTCCAGGCCCTCGACATCGTGCGTTCGCTCCTCGGCAATGTCATCCTGGAGAAGGTGGTCGAGGTGGCGCGCGACAACATCCGAGAGGGCGAGGGGATCTCGCCGGCGCTCAAGCGGAGCGGCGAGTTCCCGCCGCTGGTCACCCACATGATCGCGGTCGGCGAGCGCTCGGGTCAGCTCGAGCAGATGCTCAACGACGTCGCCAACGCCTACGACCGCGAGGTCTCGACGGCGATCTCCCGGATGACCTCGGTGCTCGAGCCGGTGATGATCGTGGTGATGGGCGGCTCGGTCGGCTTCATCATCTTCTCGATCATGCAGCCGATCATGATGCTCAACGAGATGGCGGGTCAGTGAGGCCCGCGCGACGAACTCTCAAATCGACAGCGAAAACCCCCAGGAGAGCGAAGAGATGCCCGTAGAGACCAACGAAATGATCGCCACGCGCCGCCGGCTGGCGGCCGCCCGCCGCACGGAGCGCGGCATGACCCTGATCGAGATCCTGGTGGTCCTCGCGATCATCGGCCTCATCGTCGGCGGCGTCGCCGTCGCCGCCTTCGGCCGCCTCGACAGCGCCCGGATCAACACCGCGAAGAACCAGGTGATCCAGATCCAGCAGCAGTGCGAGATGTACATGCTCGAGAAGAGCGGGAAGTGCCCCGCCGATCTCCAGGACCTCAAGGCCGCCGGCGTGATCTCGAAGGTCTCGAAGGACCCCTGGGGTCAGGACTACCAGATCACCTGCCCGGGCGAGCACGGCTCGGTCGACGTGGTCTCGTGGGGCCCCGACGCCAAGTCCGGCGGCGACGACGACATCACCTCGTGGGACGCCGAGGGCGCCGACGCCGACAAGAAGAAGTAGGTCGAAGGGGAGGGGAGGAGGAGCCGATGGGTCAGGTGTCGATCAGCGCGGCGGCGCGGCGGGGCGAGCGGGGGTTCTCGATCATCGAGCTCCTGGTCGTGCTCGCCGTCGTCGGCCTCCTGGTCGGCTCGACGCTGGTCGGGCTCGGCTCGGCGAAGCAGGCCGAGATCGTCCGCGCGACCAACCAGGTCGCCAACACGATCCGCTTCGCCTTCAACAAGTCGCGGGTGACCGGCGACTACTACCGGCTCCTCATCAACATCGACCAGAACACGATCGTCCTCCAGCGCGGGGACGATCGCATGTACCTGCCGGCGACCGACCGCGACGGCCGGCCGCTGGTCTTCGACCCGCGCAAGGCCAAGGAGCGCGAGGAGCGGGACAAGCGGGCCGAGGAGGCCTACAACCGCTCGCTCCAGGCGATGGTCTTCTCCGGGGGCGCCGCCGGGGCGTCCGCCTCCGGCGACTCGGTCTCCGGCAAGGACGCCGCGCCCTCCGGCGGCCAGAGCGGCTACAACCCCTACCTCGGCGGCCCGAAGAAGGTGCCGCGGCGCAAGCCGCCGCTCTTCGGCGGCTTCGAGGAGGAGAACTCGATCTCCGGCTTCTCCGAGCCGATCCAGCTCCCCCCCGGCGTGCGGGTGGTCTCTGTCCGCACCGCCGAGGACCCGAAGGCGATCACCAAGGGCGAGGCCGGGATCTACTTCTTCCCGCAGGGCCGCACCCAGCTCGCCCACGTCCAGCTCGAGGAGAAGCGCGAGGACGGCTCGAAGGACGGCAACAAGTACACCGTGATCGTCCAGCCGCTCACCGGCCGGGTCGAGATCGCCGACGGCCTCGTCGACCTCGTGGTCGCCGAGGACATCCGCCGCCAGCGCGACGAGCTCGGCCGCGAGCAGGATCGGAGGGCCTTCTGATGGCGCCGCGCCGCGCCGGCTACGGCGAGGGGGGCTTCACGCTCCTCGAGGTGATGATCGCGGTCGGCATCCTCGGGGTGTCGATGACCTCGCTCCTGACCTCGCAGATGGCGAGCATCCGCGCGACCCGCTACGCCCAGGCGATCACCTCGGTCGCCTTCCTCGCCGAGTACCAGCTCATCGAGGTCGAGTGGCGGATGCAGAAGGACGGCGGCTGGGTCCGCGAGGATCGCCACTACGAGGGCAACTTCAGCGATCAGGGGTGGCCCGAGGTCTCCTACGACTGCCTGGTCGACTTCATCGAGATCCCGGACTACTCGAAGATCCGCGCGGCCAAGGACGCGAAGGCGCGGGACACCGACGGCCGCACCGGCACCCAGTACAAGACCGCCGGCGATCAGGCCTTCAGCGCCCTGGCGATCGTCTGGCCGATGGTCAAGGCGGCGATCGAGAACTCGATCCGCAAGACGACCTGCAAGGTCCACTGGGAGGAGGGGCCGCGGAAGCACGAGCTCAAGGTCTCGACCTTCTGGACCGACCCCGACAAGCTGAACACGATCCCCAAGCTCGGCGGCGAGGCGCTGCCGGGCGAGGAGGAGGGCGGCGGTCAGGCCGGCGGCGGCGCGTCGGGGGCGGGCGGCAGCGCCAGCACGGCCACCGGTCCTGCGGGACAGGCCGCGCGGGGCATGGAGATGGGAGGGATGCGCAAGTGAGCGCGCGCGGCAGCCGGGGCATGACCCTCATCGAGGTGATGATCGCCCTCCTGATCGTCACGATGATGGTGGTCGCGGTCTGGGCGAGCTTCCGCGGGACCCTCCGCGGGATGCGGGCGACCGAGGACCTCCAGTCGCGCTACGGGATGATCCGCAACGCGATGGGGACGATGTCCCGCGAGATCTCGATGGCCTACCTCTCGCTCAATCGACCGGCGGGCCAGGACAAGCACTACACGCTCTTCGAGGGGCGCGACTCCTTCGACGCCGACTCGCTCACCTTCTCGTCCTTCGCCCACCTCCGGATCCGCAAGGACGCCGACGAGAGCGACCAGTCGGTGATCCAGTACTTCCTCGCCAAGGACCCGAAGGACGCCTCGCGGACCCACCTCTACCGCCGCGAGACCCGGCGCCTCACCGGCGACCGGCCGGAGAAGCTCGAGGACTACTTCCCGGCCTACGTCCTCTGCGAGGACGTCAAGGGCTTCGACGTCAAGTACTGGGACAACCGGCGGATCGAGTGGATCGACGAGTGGCGGACGATGATGACCGACCTCCAGCCCGACCGCCTCCCCGAGCGGGTCAAGATCACGATGACGATCCGCGATCACACCGGCAAGGACGTCAAGTACACCACCCAGGTCCAGCTCTTCCTCCAGGAGAGCATCGACCTCTCGAAGTGAGCGAGCGAGCGGCGGCGATGAGCGACGAGAAGGCAGCGAAGGGCGAGGCGGCGAAGGGCCAGGGCCAGCACGGGGTGGCGATCCTCATGGTCGTCGCCTGCCTGGCGATCCTGATCCCCTTCACCGCGACCTTCTCCCTCAACTCGCGGGTCGACTTCCAGAGCGCGATCAACCTCCGCGACGAGGTCGTCGCCCGCAACCTCCAGCGCGGCGCCCTCCGCCTCTCGCTCCTCCTCTTCGAGCTCCAGCGGATGGTCTTCTCCCAGAAGCAGTTCCGCGAGATGGTCGGGGCGATGGACATCACCCAGGTCGCCCCCTACCTGATGTCGATCTTCGGGTCGAAGGACGGCTCGGAGGCGATCGGCGGGATCGCCGGGATGCTCGGCTTCGACGGCTTCGACGCCTCGGTGCTCGGCGACCTCTCGATCGACTACGGCTCCTTCGAGGTCCGCCTCGAGGCCGAGAGCGGCAAGGTCAACGTCAACTGCCTCGCCCAGGGGGCGAAGGACAAGGACAACCCGCAGGCCCGGGTCGCCGAGACCCTCGAGGCGATGCTCATGCCGACCCTCCTCAACCCGCTCTTCGAGGAGGAGAAGTCGGACGGCCAGCGCTACACCCGCGGCGACGTGATCCAGGCGATCGTCGACTACGTCGACGAGGACGTGAAGAAGTTCGACGTGATCAAGCTGACCAATGGGTCAGCCCAGGAGCGCTACCGCTACACCGAGCTCTTCGACCCCTACGAGCCCCGCAACGCGCGGATGGACAGCATCGAGGAGATGCACCTGGTCCAGGGGGTCGACGACGACCTGATGCTGGCGATCGGCGGCGAGCTGACGGTCTACGGCGGCGACTGCAAGGTCAACCTCAACTTCGCCAGCGCCGATCAGATCGCCCTCGTCCTCCGCAACTCGGTCACCGAGGAGGATCGCTGGCGCACCGAGGGCGAGAACTTCCTCCTCAAGACGATGCCGCTCGCCCGCTACGTCGTCGAGTACCGGACCTTCTCGCTCTTCAAGGACACCAAGTCCTTCGTCGACTTCGTCGCCAAGCCGGATCAGTTCATCTCGCCGCTCGCGCTCCTCGGCTCCGGCGGCTCGGGCTCGGGCTCGTCGCCGATGCGCAACCCGAACATGCCGCGGATCCCCGAGGGCATGGCGCTCCGCGAGAAGTCGGAGGAGGCGAAGAACGGCGACACCCTCGGCGGCGTCGCCGACATCGCCACCGTCGCGCCCGAGCGCGTCTATCGGGTCGAGATCATCACCGAGGTCGGCTCGGTGAGGCGGCGCCTCAACGCGATCTACGACATGCAGTACGCCCGCTCGCAGTCCAAGGGCAAGGGCGCGTGGCTCTACTACCGGGAAGACTAAGGCGACATGGCCCAGAAATTCATCGGACTCGATCTCGGGACCCATGAGGTCAAGGCGGTCCTCGTCAGCGCCGGCCTCCGGACCGTGCAGGTCCTCGAGGTCCACGAGGAGGCGGTCGTGCGCGGCCCGCAGGGCGACGACTCGCTCGAGGCGGCGATCGAGGTCGCGGCCTCGGTGCTCCGCAAGCGGGGCTGGAACCACTACCCGGTCGGCGTCGTCCTCCCCGGCGGCGTCGGCTCCTACCGCGTCCTCCGCTTCCCCTTCGGCGACCCCCGGCGGATCGCCCAGGCGATCGCCTTCGAGGTCGAGGGGCAGTTCCCGGTGCCGGTCGAGCAGCTCGCGCTCGATCACCTGGTCGTCAGCGGCACCCGCAACCTCGGCCAGGCCCTGGTCGCCGCGGTCCGCAAGGAGGTGATCGAGCGGGTGAGCGTCGCCCTCGAGGCGGAGAAGCTCGACATCAAGTCGATCACGGTCCCGCCGCTGGCGCTCGCCCAGGTGCTCGACGCGCCGGCGCCGGCGGTCGCCGATCCGGCGGCGGCCGAGGGGCGGATCCCGGTCGCGCTGGTGATCGACGTCGGCCACCGCAACAGCGAGCTCGTGGCGGTCGGGCCGAAGGGGCCGGTCGCCGCCCGCTCGCTCCGCCGCGGCGGCTTCCACGTCACCCGGGCGATCGAGAGCGCCTACCGCCTCGACGCGCCGGCGGCCGAGGCCAAGAAGCAGCACGAGGGCGTGCTCCCCCACCCCGGCGCCACGCTCGGCGGCGACGAGGCCCGCCTCGCCGCCGTGATCGCCAAGGCCTTCGAGCCGCTGATCCGCGAGATCGAGCACACCCGCCTCTGGCTGCGCGCGGAGGTCGGCTGCGAGGTCACGGTGATCCGCCTGGTCGGCGGCGGCTCGGGGATCCGCGGGCTCGCGGGCTACCTCGGCGAGCAGACCGGCGTCGCGGTCGAGGAGGCGCGGCCGCGGGAGAGCTCGACCCTCAAGAAGGTCGAGGGCCGCGACTGGTCGGGCGCGACCGCGGCCCTCGGGGCGGCGGTCGCGGCCTCGCGGCGGCCGCTCATCCAGCTCTACAAGGACGCGGGGAGCCGCGGCAGCGAGGGGAACTGGCTGGCCGAGCGGATGTCGACGCTGGCCGCGATCGGCATCGCGGTCCTCGCCTTCGGGGCGCTCGACACCTTCGCCAAGCTCAAGGCCTACGAGCTCGAGGAGGAGGCCTACGCCGGCGAGCTCGCGGCCTCGACCAAGGCGGTCTTCGGCGAGGAGATCCTCGACGTCGGCGATCTCGAGGCGAAGCTGCGGGCGGTCGAGGGCGGCGACATCACCAGCCTCGTCGCCTCACGCTCGGCGCTCGACGTCCTCTCGGCGATGATCAAGGTCTCCTCGCCCAAGGGCCCGAAGCCGGCGATGCCGGCCCCCGGGGTCGAGGGCGAGGAGGGCGAGGAGGGCGCGGAGGGCCAGCCGCCGACGCTGACCGCCTTCGGCGCGGCCGCGACGCCCGGGGCCGGGCCGACCGGGACCGGCCCCGAGGGCGAGCCTGCGGGCGCCCCTGCGGCCGCCGGCGCGGCGTCCGGCGACGCCGGCGGGATCACCTGGGACGACGAGCTGGTCTTCGACCAGGTCGAGATCCGCGCCCGCAAGATCGAGCTGACCGCCTCGGCCTCGGCGAGCCGCCTCTCCGCCCAGTCGCGCCTCAAGCGGCGCCTGATGACGATCTCCTGCGTGTCGAACGTGCAGGAGGGCAAGGCTCGCGACGCCAACGACCGCAAGGTCTTTGAGATGTCGATCGAGCACGACTGCCTCTTCCAGAGCCTCGAGGAGGAAGCATGACCGCCCCTGTTGGAGCATTCGCCGGCTTCTGGTCCCGGCTCAGCCCGCGTGAGCGAAACCTCCTCACGCTCCTCGTCGTCGTCTTCTTCGTGATGGGGATCGGCGTCCTCTTCCTCCTCCGCAGCGACTCCTTCGCCGCCTCGGAGGAGCGGATCGCCGAGATGAAGCGCGGCATCCAGCTCATGCAGACCCGCGGCGCGGTCTACAGCGAGAAGCTCAAGGAGAAGGCCGAGCGCGAGGCGATGATCGCCAGCGAGCCGCTCGAGTTCTCGCTCATCCTCGAGCAGACGACCCGCGACGTCCTGGTCGACAAGTCGACCCGCCAGGAGGAGGAGAAGCCCCCCCTCGATCTCGGCGACGGCCTGGTCAAGCGGGTCTACTCCTTCGAGCTCCAGGGCGTGACCCTCGAGGAGATGGTCAAGTTCCTCCAGGCGGTCGAGAACCAGCCCGGGCACGTGATCTTCACCGAGCGCCTCAAGGTGCGCTCGTCGTCGTCGGTCGAGGATCGGCTGGCGAAGGTCGAGGTCGACCTCGCCACCTGGGAGATGGCCAAGGAGGCTGAGGGCGGCCGCGACAAGGAGAAGGAGGACGAGGACCGATGAAGTGGACGATCCGCAAGCCCTCGATCGGCGGCGCGAGCCTCCGCCGGGTCCTCCGCCGCTCCCGCGGCGTCCTCGGCTACATCGCCCTCGGCCTGGTGATGTTCGTGATCTTCGTGTGGATCAGCCTGCCGACCCGGGCGATCGCCTGGCGCCTCGCCCACGAGGCGAAGGCGCGGGGCGTGCTGATCGACATCGACGACGTCTCGCTCTCGCCCTTCGGCGGGGTGACGCTGATCGGCGTCACCTGGACCTACGCGCCCTCGCGCCCCGGTCAGATCCCGGGGAACTTCTACCTCGACGAGGTCGAGGTCGACGTCGCGCTCCTCTCGCTCCTCTTCGGGACCCTCCACGTCGACGTCGAGGCGATCGTCGAGGAGGGGACGATCACCGCGATGTACGAGAAGGGCGACGAGGAGGCGAAGGTCAAGATCGACATCGACGAGCTCCCGCTCTACGACGTGCCCAAGCTCCGGCAGGCGATGAACGCCCCGCTCCGCGGGCTCTTCGGGCTCCACGTCGACCTGACGATGCCCGGCGGCAAGTTCGGCAAGGCCGAGGGGGCGATCGAGATCTCCTGCGTCCGCTGTCGGATCGGCGACGGCGAGAGCCTGGTCTTCGTCCCCGGCGTCTCGAGCGGCCTCATGGCCAAGGGCGTCACCCTCCCGGAGATCAACTTCGGCACCCTCAAGGGGCGCCTTGAGGTGGCGAAGGGCGTCGCCAAGGCCGAGGAGATCGCGACCACCAGCGACGACCTGGAGATCAAGATCTCCGGGTCGATGTCGCTCAAGGATCCGGTCTCGAAGTCGGCGCTCGAGTTCGACATGAAGGTGCTCCTCACCGACAGCCTCCAGGCGCGGGCGGAGCCGCTCAAGCTCATGGCCCAGACCGCGACGACCGCGCGGATGGACCCGCCGGAGGACGAGTGGCTCGCCTTCAAGCTCCGGGGCACGGTGTCGAACCCGAAGTTCATGGGGATCAAGACCAAGACCCGCGAGGAGCGGCTCCGCGAGAAGCGCGACGCCCAGCGGGAGAAGGAGCGGAAGAAGGCGGCGAAGGACGCGGCGAAGAAGCAGAAGGCGGACGCGAAGGCCAAGGAGAAGGCCAAGGAGAAGGAGAGTCCGACCGAGGCGACGGCGCGCAACCAGGACGAGCCCGACTCGACGGCTGAGATGCAGCCGATGGACCTCTCCCAGCTCAACACCGCCAACCTGCCGAGCCCGCCGCCGCCGAGCGCCCCTGAGCCCGAGCCCGAGCCCGAGCCCGAGCCCGAGCCTGAGCCCGAGCCCGAGCCCGAGCCCGAGCCTGAGCCCGAGCCCGAGCCGCAGCCGAGCGAGCAGCCTGCGAGCGAGACCAGCGGCGCGGGCGGAGGCGGCGAGGGAGGCGGCTCCGGCGGCGACGCGGGGGCGCCCGATGGCAGCGCCGACGACGTGCCGACCTGATGCGTGTTCGCGATCGGCTGCTCGCCGATCTTCTTCGTCGGCCGCGGCGAGACCCTGGCGGTCGCGCCCTGTGAGCCCGCCGAGTCGAGCCCCGACCGCGTCGGCGATCGGCGCCGGTGATCTCGACGCGGACGGGCGCCCCGACCTCGTCCTCATCGGCGGCGCGCGATCCTCCGCGACGAGCGCGAGCGGGCGCGCTGGCGCTGGACGATCTTCGAGCTCCGCCCGGATGCGAAGCGACCGCGCTCACCGTGGCCGGAGTCCCGGTGAGCGCGGTCGTGATGAGCGCGGAGCGGCGCGCTCGTGGTCGCTAGTTGAGCCCCGGCGCGTCGCCCCACTCGCCGGTCCCGCGGGCGCGGCTGCGGAGGATTCGGTAGATGGCGAGGACGACCCCGCCGACGATCAGCCAGACGAAGCCCATGGCGACGAAGGCGGCGAGGTCGATGAGGCGGGCGCCCCCGAGGATCGCGGCGTCGGCGAGGAGGGGGAGGGTGAGGGTCGTGGCGATCATTGGCGGTCTCCCTTGGTCGTGCTCTTGTTCTTGTTCCTGTTCCTGTTCTCGTTCTTCTTGCGCTCGGCCTCCAGGCGGCGCTCCCAGCTGACCTTGCGGTGCTTGATCCACGGCTTCTCGGCGCCCTCGGCGAGGGGCGGGAGGCCGTGGCGGGCGCGGATGGTGTCGGGGAGCTGGGCCTCCGGGTCGCTCGCGCAGGTGACGGTGTGGATCTCGCGCTCGTGCCCCTTCTCCTCGAGGAGGCGCTCGGCGACGTACCAGCCCTGCTTCTGGACCTGCTCCGGCGACGGGATCGCGTACCAGACCTTGATCAGCTCGACCTTGAGCGGCTCCTGGCCGTCGTGGGTGCGGGCCCACTCGCGGCAGTGGTAGCGCGCGAGCCACTTCTGGTACCAGTCGCCCTTGCCCGACTCGCCGCCGCTCACCCGGCGGTTCATCTTCCGCATCCGGTCGTTCCAGATCCACGGGATCGGCTTCTGTTCCGGGGCGTAGACGTCGGTCTTGAGGTCGTAGACCGTGCCGTCGACGTCGGTCACCAGGGTCTTGAGGAAGACGTTCTGGCGCGGCGGGTTGGGGGCGAACATGTTCCACCCCTGGTTGGTCTGGGTGGTCAGGAGCCAGGCGCTGAAGGGCTTGTGCGCCCGCGTCCGGAAGGTCGAGAGGCAGTCCTTGTCGGGGAGGCACCAGGCCGCGACCGCGGTGATGTGGAAGATGATCACGCCGCTGACGACCAGCCGGCCGAAGGGCCCGTAGGCCCAGGGGCGGTCGAGGCGGCCGCCGTCGGAGCCGTCGCTGCTCACCCAGTGGCCGCCGTGGCGGCGCGCCTGGAGGAGGCCGACGAGGCCGAGGAAGCCCGCGGCGCTGAGGGTCATGGTGAGGCCGCCGGGGAGTCCCTTGGCGGTGACGATGACCGCGCCGACGACGAGGCCGAGGGCGAGCGCGAGCGCCCACTGCGGGATCCGGGCGGCGTCGTGGTGGAGGTGGGGGAGGAGGGGATCCTCGGTCGGCAGGCGGGGCTCACCGGCGGCGACGTCCTTCGGGATCCCGGGGACGCCGAGGCGGGCGAGCGCCTGGCCGAGGGCGCGGAGCATGGTCGCGAGCTCGGGGCCGCTCAGGTAGACCATGTAGGTCAGGAGCATGATCGGCGCGAACATCCCGATGTTCATGAGCACCAGGAGGTGGACGTGGAACATGATCCCGAGGGTCAGCCACACCCGCCGCCCCATGAACCAGGAGGCGAACCAGTCGAGGTCGAGGCGGCGCTCCTCGCCGAAGATCGTCGGCGTGAAGGGGCGGTCCCGGAGGCGCCGCCAGCCCCAGGCGATCAGGGCCATCATCGTCAGCCAGCCGGCCGCGAAGACCCCCTGGGTCGCCGCCAGCGAGAGGCCGCCGGGCGTCGGCGCGTAGTGGACCGGGTAGGCGACCAGGGCCACGGACATCGCGGCGACGCCGAGGAGCGCCCAGCAGGCACGGACCGCCCAGAGGCGCCAGCCCGTGAGCGGCGGCAGCTTCTCGCGGATCGCCCAGCGGATGATCAGGCCGGCGACCACCAGCGGGAAGCCGCACTGCCAGATGTGGACGATCCAGGTCATCGCCCGGAAGGCGTTGGTCGCGAAGATCGACGAGATGAACTGCGGCGGGACCCGGTAGAAGTGGTCCATGTTGAGGGCGTAGTAGAGGGTGTCGCCCTTGAGCCAGACCGCGCCGGTCTTCGCCGAGCCGGTGTAGACGTAGATCGTCGCCAGCTGGAAGATCATCAGGAGGCGCGGCCACCCCGGGACCCGGCGGTAGACCGCCTCGAGGCCGCGCGGGTGGTCCGGCGAGGGGGCCAGGCCGGCGCCGCCCCCCGGGCCGCCGCGCTCGCTCAGGCGCCCCGCCTTGCGCAGCCGCCGGCAGCGCAGCCAGTTGTCGAGGGAGTAGGCGTGGCCGCACTTCGAGAGGATCAGGAGGAAGAAGAAGACCCGGTAGACGAGGTCCGTGCCCTCCCAGAAGAGCGGGTTGCGGACCATGATGCTGTTCATCAGGAGGAACGAGAGCACCCCCATGACGCGGGTCCGGTAGCCGAGCGCGAAGAGGATCGTCACCACCTCGAAGACCGCGAGGTGGATCCAGAAGGCGGTCGGCGAGTCCCAGAAGAAGAGGAGGGAGTACTTCGGCCCCTTGAAGAACTCGACGACGGCCGCGAGGTCGAAGAAGCCGTAGGGGTCGCCGCCGCGCCCGTCGCCGAAGCCGGCGAACTGGTTGCCGGCGAGCACCTGGCGGGCGGTGTCGGTGAAGAAGATCCCCTCGTCGGTGAAGAGGAAGGTGAAGTGCTCCCAGAGCCCGTTGATGTTGCAGAGGACGAAGATCGCAAAGAGGATCCGGAAGAGCCCGAGGGCGCGCGGATCCTCCGTGCGCATCCAGAGGCGGCGCCAGCGGTCGCTCTGGAGGACAAAGAGGAGGCCGAGGAGGCCCGCGCAGGTGAGCAGGAGCCAGCCGATCGTCGGCGAGAGGGCGACCGCGTCCTCATTGACGATGCGGTCGGCGACGCCGAGGAGCGGGGCGCTGAGCGATCCAATCCATCCAAGCATAGGTATCCAAGGTGCTCGGCGCGGGGGCTCGTCGGAAGCGAAAACAATTCGTGAATTGCGGCTCTATGGGCCCGTAGGTGTGAGAATTCCGGGTGCATCAAGCGCACGCGGGGTCCCTCGTGAGGGCGCCGTGAGGGCGCATAGTGACACCGCTCTCGTGATCTTGCGTAATGTAATATATGTCCCTTGGGTCATCTCGATCGGGGGCGCGCCGGGGGGCGCGGGGGGCCGCGTTCGGGGACGTAGTCGGGCGCTCGGAGGGAGCGCCAGCGCGCTCGACGAATCCGCCATGAGGCACCTACGTCCGCAAGAACGTCGTTTATGCGGCGGCACTATTTGCGCGGCCGGGCCCGCCCCCTCCCGTGGCACACCTGAAACTCGTTCGCGCGCCCCCTTCTCGCGCGCTGCGCAGGAGCGCCCCATCCATGGCCAACGAAGCCCACGAGCAGCAGCCGATTCGAATCCTGATCGCCGACGATGAACCCGCCGCTCGCTCGGCCCTCGGAGAGATGCTCCGCGACGAGGGCTACGAGGTGCAGACCGCGGCCGACGGCTTCAAGGCGCTCGGCAAGATCGACGGGTGGATCCCCGACGTCGTGATCACCGACGTGAAGATGCCGGCGCTCGGCGGGATCGAGCTGATGCAGAAGCTCCGGGAGCGCTGCCCCGACACCGCGGTGATCGTGATGACGGCCTTCGGCTCGGTCGAGGGCGCGGTCGAGGCGATGCGCCTCGGCGCCGACGACTACCTCTCGAAGCCGGTCCACTTCCCGCAGCTCCTCATGGTCCTCGGCCGGGTGCTCAAGCACCGCGCGCTCCAGCGCGAGGCCAACCAGCTCCGCGACGCGCTCCGCGAGCGCCAGGAGGCGCCGAAGGCCGGCGTCGTCGGCCAGAGCAAGCCCTTCCGCGAGCTCCTCGATCTCATCCGTCAGGTCGCGGCCTCGCCGGTCGCGGTCCTGATCATCGGCCAGACCGGCACCGGCAAGAGCTTCACCGCCCGCCTCCTCCACCAGTGGAGCCCGCGGGGCGAGGCCAAGTTCGTGATCGTCAAGTGTGGGGCGATGGAGGAGGAGGCGCTCGAGCGCGAGCTCTTCGGCTGGGTCGACGAGGCCGGGCTCCACCGCGGCCGCCTCGCCGACGCCGACGGCGGCACCCTCTTCCTCGACGAGATCGGCGAGATGCCGCTCGGCCTCCAGGCCAAGCTCCTCCACTTCCTCCAGGACCGGAGCTACGCGCCGGTCGGCGGGAGCGAGCGCCTCTCCTGCGACACCCGGGTGATCACCGCGAGCAACCACGACCTCGATCGCCTGGTCCGCGACGGCCGCTTCCGCGAGGACCTCTACTACCGCCTCAACGTCGTCACCCTCCGGACGCCGACCCTCCGCGAGCGCCGCGACGACATCCCGCTCCTGGCGATGCACTTCCTCCGGGTCTACGCCCACGGGTCGAACAAGACGATCACCGGCTTCAACGAGCGCGCGCTCGGGGTGCTCCTCAACTTCGACTGGCCGGGGAACATCCGCCAGCTCGAGAACTGCATCGAGCGCGCGGTCGTCCTCGCCCGCTCGGCCGAGATCGAGCCCCGCGACCTCCCGCGCGAGCTGATGTCGCGGATCGGCACCGACGAGCAGATGCCGACGATCCCGGGCGCCTCGCTCCGCGAGCTCGAGCGCTTCGCGATCCTCCGCACCCTCGAGCACGTCGGCGGGAGCACCAGCAAGGCGGCGAAGATCCTCGGGATCTCGCCGCGCAAGATCCAGTACCGCCTCAACGAGTACCGCTCGACCCCGCAGTCGGGGCTGCCGGCGGTGGTCTCGGGGTCGGGCAAGGGCTAGCTCGGGCGCGAGCAGGGCGCCGGGTGAACCTCCTCCTCGTCGACGACGCCGATCTGATCGGCGAGGGCGTCGCCCGGATCGGCGGGCGCCGCTTGGAGCACGTCCGCAAGGTGCTGGGGGCGGGCGTCGGCGAGCGCCTCCGGGTCGGTCGGGTCGACGGCCTGGTCGGCGAGGGGACGATCGTCGCGGTCGACGGCGAGGCGATGGAGGTGCGCTTTGAGGTCGACGCGCCCCCGCCGGCGCCGCTCCCGGTGACCCTGGTCTTCGCGCTTCCGCGGCCGCCGAGCCTCCGCAAGGTGCTCCAGCAGGCGACCGCGCTCGGGGTCAAGCGCTTCGTGGCGATCGGCTCGGCCCGGGTCGAGCGCTCGTTCTGGGGCTCGTCGGCGCTGCGGCCGGCGGCCCTCCGCGAGGAGATGATCCTCGGGCTCGAGCAGGCGCGGGACACCGCGCTGCCGAGCTTCGAGTCCTGGCCCCGCCTCGGCGAGTTCATGCGCGAGCGCTGGCCGGCGCTGCGGGCGGCCGGGCGGCCGCTCCTCGCCGACGCCGGCGACGAGGTGACCTGTCCCTGTGGACATGATGGGTCCGAGCTCGTCCTGGTGGTCGGGCCGGAGGGCGGCTTCATCGACCGCGAGATCGCCGGCTGGCTCGACGCGGGGTGCGAGCTCGTCCGCCTCGGGCCGCGGACGCTGCGGGTCGAGACCGCGGTCGTCGCCCTCCTCGGGCGGATGATCGGGCCGACGGCGCCCGCGGCCGGCTGAGGCCCGCGCCGGGATCGACGATTGACGGGGCCGCCTGGGGGCTCCTATGGTCGCCGTCGTGCAGCCGACGATCGAGCGCTTTCGGGAGGTCCGCGGCCGCAGCGTCGCCCTGGCCGCGCCGCTCGCGGTCGACGATCTCCTCGCCCAGTCGATGGACGACGTGAGCCCGACGAAGTGGCACCTCGCCCACACGACCTGGTACTTCGAGCGCTTCGTCCTCGCCCGCACCGACGGCTTCGCGCCGGTCGATCCGCGCCACGACTTCCTCTTCAACTCCTACTACGACGCGGTCGGGCCCCGGCACCCGCGGCCGCGGCGCTCGCTGATCACCCGGCCGACCCTCGACGACGTCTGGGCCTACCGCCGGGCGATCGACGCGGCGATGGAGCGCCTCCTCGAGGCCGGCGTCGACGACGAGCTCGCCTTCGTGATCGAGGTCGGGCTCGCCCACGAGGAGCAGCACCAGGAGCTGATCCTCACCGACATCAAACATGTCCTCGGGACCAGCCTCTTCCAGGCCGCCTACCGGCCGGCGCCCGCCGAGTCCGCTGCCGCGTCCGCGCCGGGGCCGGCGCCCGCCGGCTGGCGGGCCTTCGCCGAGGGGATCCACGAGATCGGCCACGACGGCCGCGGCTTCGCCTTCGACAACGAGGGGCCCCGCCACCGGGTCTTCCTCGAGGCCTTCGAGATCGCCGCGCGGACGATCACCTGCGGCGAGCTCTGCGAGTTCATCGCCGACGGCGGCTACGAGACGCCCTCGCTCTGGGTCGCCGAGGGCTGGGCGCGGGTCCAGGCCGAGGGCTGGGGGGCGCCGCTCTACTGGGAGGGCGGCGGCGACGAGCGCTGGCTCTACACGCTCCACGGCCGCCAGGAGGTCGATCCGGCGGCGCCGGCCTGCCACCTGAGCTGGTTCGAGGCCGACGCCTTCGCCCGCTGGGCCGGCGCGCGGCTGCCGAGCGAGGCCGAGTGGGAGGTCGCATGCGCGGCCGCGCTCGCCGACGGCGACGCGGCGACGCGGGCGATCCACGACGCCGGCGCGGCGCTCCTCCACCCGCGGCCGGCCGGCGGCGGCGGCCTCCAGCAGATGCTCGGCTCGGTGTGGGAGTGGAGCGCGAGCCCCTACGTCGCCTACCCGCGCTCGCGCCCGTGGGCCGGCGCCCTCGGCGAGTACAACGGCAAGTTCATGTCGAGCCAGGTCGTCCTCCGGGGCGGCTCCTGCTTCACGCCGCCGGGGCACACCCGGCCGACCTACCGCAACTTCTTCCCGCCGGCGACGCGCTGGCAGATGAGCGGCGCCCGCCTGGCCCGCTGGATCTGAGCGGAGGGCCCGATGGAGAGCGCGCTGGTTGACGCGGCTCGCGGCGTCGCGCCGCTCCACCCCTTCGCGCGGGTCCGGGGGCCCGGAGGGTCGTAGTGGATCGCCGCGCGTGGGGCTCGCGGCTGGTGGCCGCGCTCCTCCTCGTCGGCCTCGCCTACGGCCTCTACCAGGGTCGTCGCGCCTTCATCCGCGCCTTCTTCGGCGACGGGAGCGTGACCGTCGCGGGCGGGCCGCGCGGGCCCTGGAGCGACGGCGGCCTGGGGCCGGCGCCGCGGGTCCGGGTGGTCCTCATCGACGGCCTCGGGCGATCGCGTGCGCTCGGCCGGCCGGCGTTTGATCGCCTCTGCGCCGCCGGCCGCGAGCTCCGCGTCGACGTCGGCTTCCCGACGGTCTCCTTGCCCGTGCAACATGTCCTTTGGACCGGGCGGACCCAGCAGGAGTCGGGCGTCCTCTATCGGATCCCGGCGCTGGCCGAGCCGCCGGTCGACGCGCTGCCGGCGTTCGTCGAGTCGAGGGCGATCGCCGAGTCGCACCCGGCGATCGTCCACTCCTTCGGCTTCGCCGCCGCCGAGCCGCCCCTCGCCGTCGGCGACGCGCTCCCCGAGGGCTGGCGCGCGGGCTTCGACGAGGCCGCGATCGCGGCGGTCGCGGAGCCGACCCGGCTGGTCTTCGTCCACGTCCTCCGGGTCGACGAGGCGGGGCACGCGGAGGGGGCCGACGCCGCGGCCTACGAGGACGCTGCGGCCGCCGCGGACGCGCTCCTGGGGCGCCTCTGGGCCGCCGATCCCGGCGCCCGCTGGCTCGTCCTCGCCGACCACGGCCATCGTCCAGGCGGCGGGCACGGCGGGCCGGAGCTTGCGATCCGCCAGGTCCGCGCCTGTCTCCAGGGTCCGGGGATCGACGCGAGCGCCGCGGTGATCGACGCTCGCCTCGTCGATCTCTCCCGGGCGCTCGCCGACTCGCTGGGGATCGGTCCCTCGCCCGGGAGCGCCGGTCTGCCCTGGTCGGCGGTGATCGCCGGCGACGCGCCGCCGGCCGAGCTCCCGCGACCCTCGGCAGGGCGCTGGGTGGTCGCGCTCCTCGGCGCCCTCGCGCTGGTGGCCGCCGGGCTCGTGTCCGCCGGCCGCGGCCTCCGCTGGGGGCCCCTGGTCTGGCCGCTCCTCGCCCACGGCGGCCTCATCGCCTTCGTCGGGCCCCTGACGCTCTCCAACCCCGCGGTCTACCCTCCGCTGGGGGCTGCGCTCATCGCCGCGGCGGCGCCCGGCTGGGTCGCCCTGGTGGTCACGCTTATCGTTGTTCTGCGGCGCTCTCGGACCCTCGTCGCCCTCGTCTCGCCGCTCTTCGGCGGCCTCGCGCCGGTCTTTTTCTGCGGCGTCCTCGCGGGCGTCGGCGGTGGCGAGCCCCCGCTGATCCCGATCTGGAGCGCCGAGTGCAGCGCATGGATGGCGCTCGCCTGGGTCGCCGCCCTGGTGACGGCGATGGTGACGGCGATGGCCGCGGTGATCGCCGCGGCGGCGCCGACGTCCCCACGCGACCCCGCGTCCGGGGCCTCGCGCGCCCGCTAGCACGTCGAGGTGCGAAGTCGCCCATGAACATGCAAGCGTCCCGCGGCGCCTTTGGCCCAGGGTCGAATCGTGGGCGCCCGCAAGAGGACGTGGTAGGGTCAAGTATTCTGATGGCGGAGATCTTGAAGATGAAGATGATTCGCGGCTTGCGTTCCGGTGCGGTCCTCCTCCTTGTCTGCGGGATCGCGGCCTGCGCTGGCGATGACAGCCGCGGCACCTCCGGCTTCTCGGCGGGCTATGGCATGACCAACCCGTCCACACAGACCGCCAGCGCGAGCGCCAGCGCGAGCGCCAGCGCAGGCTCCTCGTCCTCGGGCTCCTCCGGGATGATCTCGGGGACCGAGGACGCGAGCAGCGGCTCGAGCGACGACGCGACCAGCGACGTCTCGACCAGCGACATGTCGACGAGCTCGACGTCGACGTCCTCGACCTCGACGTCCTCGACCTCGACGAGCTCGACCTCGACGTCCTCGACCTCGACGTCCTCGACCTCCACGACCTCGACCTCGTCCTCCTCGTCGTCGTCCTCGACCTCGGGCGGGGCCAACGATCCGCAGCCGGGCAACGGCCTCTACTCCGACTGCGCGATGGTCAACAACTGCGACTTCCTCTGCCTCCAGCTCCAGGACGCCAACATGATGATCCTCGACGGCTTCTGCTCGAAGGAGTGCGCGAGCGCCAACGACTGCGTGCCGGCGCCGCAGAGCAAGGGGACCGTCACCTGCATCGCCGGCGTCGGCTACTGCGCGATCTCCTGCACAGTCGACGCCGACTGCCCGATCGGCATGACCTGCGAGGGCGTCAACATCAACAACATGAACCAGTACTACTGCTGGTAGGCGGCGACGCCGGGCGCGACCCGGCGCGGACGCGAAGACGCGGCGTGGGGGCTCCCTCCACGCCGTGTCGCGTTCTGGGCTAGCGGGGATCGACGACCGCGGCCGGGTTGCGGGCGGCCCGCTCGCGGAGGCGGCGGCCGCGGGTGGTCCGGTCGAGGTTGACGGTCGGCGCGGCCTGGAAGATCTGGGTGAGCTCGCCGACCCGCGCCGGCTCGCTCGCGGCGAGGTTTCGGCGCTCCTCGAAGTCAGCGGCGAGGTCGTAGAGCTCGGTGATGTTGTCCTCGCTCCGCAGCATCAGCTTGTGGGGCCAGACGATCACGCCGCGCTGGTCGCTCTCGTTGAGGACGATCGGCCGGGTCTCGCGGCGGAGATCCTCGGGGGCGCTGGCGAGCAGGTGGGGGAGGAGGGTCGCGCCGTCGAGGCCCTCCGGGGGCGGCGAGGGCGAGAGCGAGAGGAGGGTCGGGGCGATGTCGACGAGCGAGACCGCGGCCGCCGCCCTCGCCGGCGGGTTGCCCGGCAGGCGGATCGCCAGCGGGACGTGGACCAGCGGGTTGTAGAGGACCCGCCCGTGGTTGTCGGGGAGGCGCGGATCCTCGCCGAGGCCCTCGCCGTGATCGCTGGCGAGGACGACGATCGCCCGCTCCCAGAGGCCGCGCTCCTGGAGGCCGGCGATCAGGCGGGCGAGGCCGCGGTCGACGAGGCCGACGGTCGCCCGGTACTTCGGCGCCTTGCCGGGGTCGAGGGGGCGGCCGGCGAGGAGCTCCTGGAGGTGGCGATCGCCGAGCTCGATCTCGCCGTGCTCGTGGACGTCGAAGTAGTGGATCCAGAGGACGATCGGCGCGGCGGCGCGATCGCTGGCGAGGTGGCGATCGACGAGCTCGAGGCCGAGCGCGGTGGTCCGCTCGGAGGTCGCGTAGGAGCCGACGTCGCGCTGGTGGAGGTCGTTGACCAGGCGGCGGTAGTCGCCGAGGCCGCGGGTGATCAGGGTCTTGCCGACGTAGCGGAGGACCTCGCTCGGGATCACCGCGTAGCCCTCGTAGCCGCGCTCGTGGAGCGCCTCGAAGAGGGTCGTGTCGACGGTCGAGAAGGGGTCGACGTGGCCGGTGAGGAGGGTCGACATCGAGAGATCGGTGCCGGCCGCCGGCGCGAAGGCCCGGGTGAAGACCACCGACTCGTCGAGGAGCCCGAAGATCGCCGGGTAGTCCGCGCGGTTCTGGGGGGTGTCCTCGAGGACATCCGCCCGCAGGGCGTCGACGGTGATCACGAGGATCGGCGCGCCGGCGAGGCGGGCGCGGAGGGCCTGGACCTCGTCGCCCTCGAGCCAGGCGCCGACCTGCTCGACCCGCGCCTCCTCGGCCTGGTCCAGGGCCGCGGCGACGTCCTCGCGGGCGACGTAGCCGTCGCAGTCTTCGTCGATCGCGTTGCCGACGATCTCGCGGGCGTCGGGGTTGATCGCCGGGTCGTTGTCGTCGCAGTCGGGGCCGCCGAGGACCGCCGCGAAGCCGTCGCCGTCGCCGTCGAGGAGCGCGCGGGCGACCCGGACCAGCATCCGCGTGTGCATCCCGCGGGTGGCGACGGCGAGGCGGCTCTCCGGGCTCTGAAGCCCGCTCTCGAGGCAGAGGCCGAGGCTGAGGAGCGCGAGGAGGGCGGCGGCCGCGAGGGCGAACGCGGCCGGGCCCGGGGGTCGCGGACGCGGGGCCGCCGGGGTGACGAGGAGGCGGATCCCGAGGCCGGCGCAGACCAGCGCGGCGATCACCAGGGCGGTGTGGACGTCGGGGTACTCGGTGCGGAAGAGGCCGCGGTTGGCGGCCTCGAGCGCCGCCGTGAGGGCGAGGAGGGCGAGGCCGGCGAGCTTGCGGCGGCGGTCGACGACCGCGACCAGGGTCGCCGGATGGGGCGCCTGACCGGCGAAGGGGAGCTCGAGCCAGCGCGACGTGAGGGTGAGGACGAGGGCGAGGCCGACGAAGCCGAGCGTCGGCAGGACGAAGGGCATCGCCGCGGCCCCCGGGAGGGTGCTGGCGAAGGCGCCCTCAAAGAGGTGGGCGGCGACCGGGACGAGGACGATGAGGCTGGCGAGCGCCCGCGCGGCCGCGACCCAGAGGCCGCCGCGGCCGCGGAGCCGGAGGGCGAGGGCGACCCACTCGCCGGCGAGGAGGACGAGGGCGACCGCGACCCCGAGCCCCGCCAGGAGGCTCGCGCTGACCCAGAGGAGGTGGGCGTCGAGGGGCGCGAGCGCGAGCGCCTCGATCGGCGCCAGGAGGGCGGCGCCGGCGAGGCCCGTGAGGAGCGAGCGGATCGCCCAGGTGCTCGGCGGGGCGGGCATCGGCGGCCGAGGATACCAGCGGGGGGCGACCGCTACCTACTCGGCCGCGCTCTCGTCGGTCTTCACGTAGAGCTCGCCGCCGCCGCGCCGGAACTCCTCGGCCTTCTCGGCCATCCCGCGCTCGATCGCCTCGCGCTCGCTGAAGTCGCGGACGTCCTGGGTGAGCTTCATCGAGCAGAAGTGGGGGCCGCACATCGAGCAGAAGTGGGCCTCCTTCGCGGGCTCCGCCGGCAGCGTCTCGTCGTGGAAGGAGCGGGCCGTGTCGGGGTCGAGCGAGAGGTTGAACTGATCGTGCCAGCGGAACTCGAAGCGCGCGCGCGAGAGCGCGTCATCGCGGGCCTGGGCGCCCGGGTGCCCCTTGGCGAGGTCGGCCGCGTGGGCGGCGATCTTGTAGGTGATCACGCCGGTCTTGACGTCGTCGCGGTTCGGGAGCCCGAGGTGCTCCTTCGGGGTGACGTAGCAGAGCATCGCCGTCCCGGCCGCGCCGATCATCGCCGCGCCGATCGCCGAGGTGATGTGATCGTAGCCCGGGGCGATGTCGGTGGTCAGGGGCCCGAGGGTGTAGAAGGGCGCCTCGTGGCAGTGTCTCAGCTGCTCGTCCATGTTCTCCTGGATCTTGTGCATCGGCACATGACCCGGGCCCTCGATCATCACCTGGACGTCGTGGCGCCAGGCGATCTCGGTGAGCTCGCCGAGGGTGCGGAGCTCGCCGAACTGGGCCTCGTCGTTGGCGTCGGCGATCGAGCCGGGGCGGAGGCCGTCGCCCAGCGAGAACGAGACGTCGTACTTCTTCATCAGCTCGCAGATCCGCTCGAACTCGGTGTAGAGGAAGTTCTCGCGGTGGTAGTGCATGCACCACTTGGCCATGATCGAGCCGCCGCGGGAGACGATCCCGGTGACCCGGCGGGCGGTGAGCGGCACGTAGCGGAGGAGCACGCCGGCGTGGATCGTGAAGTAGTCGACGCCCTGCTCGGCCTGCTCCTCGAGGGTCTCCATGAAGATGTCGATGTTGAGATCCTCGACCTTTCCCTTGACCTTCTCGAGCGCCTGGTAGATCGGCACCGTGCCGATCGGCACCGCGGCGTTGCGGAGGATCCACTCGCGGGTCTGGTGGATGTTCTTGCCGGTCGAGAGGTCCATCACCGTGTCGGCGCCCCAGCGGGTCGCCCACTGCAGCTTCTCGACCTCCTCCTCGATCGACGAGGAGACCGCGGAGTTGCCGATGTTGGCGTTGATCTTCACCAGGAAGGAGCGGCCGATGATCATCGGCTCGATCTCCGGGTGCTTGATGTTGGCCGGGATGATCGCCCGGCCGCGGGCGATCTCGGCCCGCACCAGCTCGACGTCGACGTTCTCCCGGAGGGCGCAGAAGCGCATCTCCTCGGTGACGAGGCCCTTGCGGGCGTAGTGCATCTGGGTGTGGTTGCCGTCGCTGGTCGCCAGGCGGCGGTCGATCCAGGGCTGGCGGCGGCGCGGCAGGCCCCTGCGCGGATCGACGTCCTGGGGGCCGCTGGTGTCGTAGACGTCGAGGGGCGGCTGGCCGCCGCTGAGCTCGATCCGGCGGAAGGGGACGCCGAGCTCGCCGACGCTGATCTTGGTCGAGCGCGGGAAGCTCTCGCCGAGGGGCGGGAGGCTCGGCAGCGGGCGCAGGTCGTCGCCGGCGACGTCGAGGCGGCGGGGGTCTCTCTTGGGGCTCTTTTCGGTGTCGTGGTCGCTCATGATCGCTTTCCTCCGCCGGCATGACCCGGATCAGGTTCAGGGGTCTCTCTCAGGTCCGGCCGTCCGGCCGAGCCACCCCCAGCGCTCTGGGCGGAGACGATACACCAGGTGACCGGCGGCCGCCCGCCAGCGCGCGGGGCGGATGATCTCATCCAGGATCAGGAGGTCGGTTACCCCTACGTCCCACGCCGCGCGGCGGTGAATGCGGACCGGATCCGGCGATCCGGCGGTCGTCAGCGGCGGGCAGGAGCACCATGCGTCTTTCCACGGCACTCTTCTCGGTCATCTTCTTCGGTCTCGGCCTCGGGCTCGGCCTCGGCGGCTGCGTCCCGCTCCCGGGGGACATGACCATCGGCGACAGCGACGAGAGCTCGACCGGCGAGGGGTCGACCGGCGAGGGGTCGACCGGCGAGGGGTCGACCGACGACGGCTACGGCGACGTGTCGACCAGCGGCGACGACACCCAGGGCGGCGAGTCCAGCGGCGCGCCGGGGTCGAGCGCGACGGGCGCGGTCGGCTACGTGTGCGGCGACGGGGTCGTCGATCCCGGTGAGGCCTGCGACGACGGCGACGTCGACAACAGCGACGCCTGCCTGACCACCTGCGAGGTCGCGCGCTGCGGCGACGGCTACCTCCACAGCGGCGCCGAGGAGTGTGACGACGGCAACGACGTCGAGGACGACTTCTGCACCAGCGAGTGCGTCGCCGCCCGCTGCGACGACGGCATCCGCAACGGCAACGAGACCACCGTCGACTGCGGCGGCTTCTGCCTCGGCTGCCCGATGGGCGGGGAGTGCGACGTCGATCTCGACTGCCTCAGCGGCTACTGCGGCGACGGCGTGTGCATGAGCCCGCCGGCGGACTGAGCGGCCTCTGCGGTCAACCTGTCTGCAGGGCCAGGTCGCGGACGGCGGGCGGCGGGGCGAGGTCGTGGCGGCTCACTCGCCCGGTCGCCCGCCGCCGTCGCGGCGGAGCCAGGCGCCGAGGGTCGAGCGCGGGACCTCGAGCACCCGCGCTGCCCGGCGGATCGACCCGGCCTCGTCGACGACCTTGGCGAGGAGCGCCCGAGTCATCTGGGCGTAGGTGCCGCGGGGGACCGCGATCGACCGGGCGCACTCCGGCGGCCGTGAGGGGGCGCCTCCCGGGAGGAGCTCGGCCGCGCCGATCGGCCCGTCGGCGACCGCCGCGGCCCGCAGGAGCGCGTTGCGGAGCTGACGGACGTTGCCCGGCCAGGGGTGGCGCTCGGCCGCGGCGATCGCCTCGTCGGTGAGGATCAGCGGGCGCCCGAGCTCGCCCTCGATCGCCGCCGCGAAGTGCTCGAGGAGGATCGGCACGTCACCGGGTCGCTCGGTGAGCGCCGGCAGCTCGACCGTGAGGATCCCGAGGCGGTGGTAGAGATCCTCGCGGAAGCGGCCCTCGGCGACCCAGCGGTCGAGGGGGCGGTGGGTCGCCGCGACCACGCGGACGTCGACCTCGACCTCCTGTTCGCCGCCCACCGGCACCACCCGCCGGGTCTCGAGGACCCGCAGCAGGAGCGCCTGGAGGTGGAGCGGGAGCTCGCCGATCTCATCGAGGAAGAGGGTGCCGCCGCGGGCCCGGGCGAAGGCCCCCTCGTGGCCGCGGAGCGCCCCGGTGAAGGCGCCGCGGACGTGGCCGAAGAGCTCGCTCTCCGAGAGGCCGTCCGGGAGCGCGCCGCAGTTGACGGCGACGAAGGGGCCGCCGCGGCGGGGCCCGAGGTCGTGGAGTGCCCGCGCGGCGAGCTCCTTGCCGGCGCCGGTCGGCCCCCGCACCAGGACCGTGGTCGGCAGCGGGGCGAAGCGGCCCAGGGTGTCGACGAGGCGGAGGAAGGCGGGCGAGCGGCCGATCATCCCGGCGACCGTCGGCGCCGCGTCGGCGCCGGGATCGACCACGCGGGCCCGCCAGCGGCCGAAGCGGAGGCGGGTGTTGGGCGCGAGCCAGGCCTGGCGCACCCGCACCCCGTCGACGTAGGTGCCGTTGGTCGAGCCGAGATCCTCGATCACCCAGCCGCCCTCGTCCCAGGCGATCCGCGCGTGGCGGGCCGAGACCGCGGGGTCGCCGAGGCGGAGATCGGCGTCGGCCGCCGAGCCGACGACGATCGGCCGGCGGGGGAGGGGGAGCGGCGGGCGATCTTCGCCGCTCAGGATCAGGGAGGAGACCCGCGGGCGACGGCGGATCTCGATCGTCGTCTCGCCGTCGCGGGCCGTGGGGGTGCTGATCGTTGGCTGCACGGGTCCGAGGTCGGCCGCCGGCGCCGGGCGTTGCAGGGCCGCGCGCGTCGACTTGCGGGGCGGCGCCCGGCCGGCGCATCCTCGCCCGGCGATGGACCCCGCGATCCTCTTCTGGGACTTCTTCGGCCCCGACGCGGCCGGCACCGCCGAGCACTTCCAGCGCCACCTCGCCGAGCTCCTCACGCGAGAGGGGATCGCCGGCTGCGAGCTCGGCCAGGAGAGCGCGGGCCCGGGCCACGCGGCGATCACCTGCCGGGCGCCCCTCGCCGTCACCGACGATCTCGTCGCTCGCCTCCGCCCCCGGCGGATCCGCCGGCCCGCGGCCCCGGTCGAGTGAGCCCCGGGCTCAGTGGAGCTGGCGATCGGTCTCGGCGATGAGCTCGTCGGCGCTGAGATCGGGCGCCGCCCGCCCGTTCTCGAAGTCGAGGAGCCCGAGCGCCTGGTAGTGCGGCCGGATCCGATCGCTGAGGAGGTTGATCCGCTTGAGGTTGGGGATCAGCCGCTTGAACATCATCCGCCGGAAGCGATCCATGTAGGGCGAGCGCAGCACCATCTGGTCCCACTCCCGCCGGCTCAGGGATTGCCCGAAGTACTCGTCGTAGAACTCGTGGGCGAGGAAGCGGTTGCGCATCAGCGTGGCGACCTCAAAGGCCCAGTCCTCGCGCTCCCGGCGGTCGCGCTCGGGGAGCTGGTGGTAGTAGTCGCGGAGGGCGATCACCCCGTAGTGGACGTGCCGCGCCTCGTCGGTGATCACGTAGCGGAGGAGGTGCCGGAGGAGCGGCTCGCGGGTGGTCTGCCGGAGGATCCCAAACGCCCCGAGGGCCAGCCCCTCGATCATGATCTGCATCCCGAGGAACTTGATGTCCCAGCGGGAGTCGGTCATCAGCGCGTCGATCAGCGTGAAGAGGTTGTCGTTGACCGTGTAGACCTTGCCGAGCTTCTCGTGGAGGTAGCGGAAGAAGACCTCGACGTGGCGCCCCTCGTCGACGACCTGGGTCGAGCCGTAGAGCTTGCCGTCCATCCACTCGATCGCCTCGGTCACCTGGCAGGCCGCGAAGAGGGCGCCCTGCTCGCCGTGGAGGAACTGCGAGAGCATCCACGAGGTCAGCCCCCAGCGCCGCTCGGCCCGCTCGCGGGTGTTCAGGCGGAGGTATCCCGGGAACTCGGCGATCGGCAGCTCGTGCTCGGGGAAGAGCTCGTGGCGCGGGTCGTAGGGGTCGACGTCGACGGACCAGTCGATGTCGGTGGTCGCGTTCCACTGCGAGCGCTTGGCGGCCTCGTAGAGGCGCGCGAGCTCGTCGCGCCCGCGCTCGTAGGTCCAGTCGAAGCGGACCCGGTGATCGGCCTGCATGTCCGTTTGGCCAGCTCGCCCGCCCTGGAGGATGAGCCCGCGGAGGGCGGGCCCGAGGAGGCTGAGCGTCACCTTGACGTTGCCGGTGCGCACCGTCTGGCGGAGGAGCTCGGCGGGGTTGAGGTCGCGGACGCGGGTGGGGAGGCTACGCAGATCCATGGCTCGGCTCCTCGCTTGGCGGGTTCGTGGGGCTCGTGTCGTCGGTCTCGGTCGGGAAGAAGAGGGTGCGGGCGAGCGCGGCGGCGTGGTCCTCGTCGCCCCAGAGCGGCCCGGCGAGCTCGCCCGAGGCCGCCCGCAGGACGATCGAGCTGGCGACCTGGAGGAGCGCCGCCCGGACCGGGAGCTCGGGGCGGATCACCCCGCGGCCCTCGATCCGGATGAAGCGCTCGACGAGATCGAGGATCGGCGCGACCCGGTCGACGACGATCGCCCGCCCGGGCCCGTCGCCCGCGAGGAGCTCGCGGAGGACGATCCGCGCGAGCTCGGCGTGCTCGTCGATGAAGGTGGTGAAGGCGACGAGGACGTCGTCGAAGCGGCCGCGGAAGGTCGCGCCGCGGGTCATCGCCTGGGCCAGCGCCTCGCCGAGGCGCGAGAAGGCGCGGTCGACCACGGCCGCGTAGAGCTCCTCCTTGGTCCTGTAGTGGTAGAGGAGCGAGGGCCTGCGGATGCCGACGCGGGCGGCGATGTCGGCCAGCCGGGTGGCGTGGAGGCCGTGGCGGGCGAAGAGCTCGGCGGCGGCGCTCAGGAGGCGCTCGGCGGTCGCACGTCGCTCATCGGCAGGAGGGCGGGGCACCTGGCCATGCTTACCTACTCGTGAGTAGATTCCAAGAGAAATCTACTCACGAGTAGGCAAAATTCGCGCGGCCACGCGCGGTGTCGAGCGATCTGCGCTGCGCTGGCCGCATCGACGACCCGCCGGCGAAGGCGCTAGTGTTGTGGCTTCACCCCAGGAGCTCGATCCTCGCCATGGGCGACCCCCAGCTGCAGAGCCGTGTGTCCGCGATCAAAGAGCTCCTCGAGGCGTTCCGCTTCGAGCGCGCGGTCTACATGTCGATCACGCTGCTCTCGCTCTTCGTCCTCCTCGGCTGCGCGCTCTCGCTGATGTTCGGCGGGCGCGACAAGATGGTCGAGGCGATCGGCCTCTTCTCGGCCTCCGGCGCGATCACCTACACGACCGGCCGCCTCCTCAAGATGTGGAGCGACGCGATCCGGATCCTCGGCGCCCCGCCGGAGGAGGAGAAGTGACGCCCGCGACCGACCTCAAGGCGCTGCGGCGGGCGTCCGCGCGGGCGGGCCTCATCTCGCTCCTCGGCGCGCTGATCGTCTTCGCCGGCCTCGGCTACTCCTCCTGGCGCCTCCTCGGCCTCCAGGCCAAGGTCACCGCGATCCAGGCCGAGATCGCCGAGCTCACGCCGATCCGCGACCAGCTCAGCGCCGCCAACGCGGCCCTCGACCGCGACAACCACGAGCTCAGCGAGGCCCGCGACGCCCTCGCCTCCGAGAAGGAGGCGCTCGAGGAGACGCGGACCAAGCTCCAGGTCGAGATCGAGTCGCTGCGGGCCGAGCGTGATCGCCTCCGCGAGGGCTTCCAGCAGGTCAAGGCGATCGTCGCGGCCCCCGGGCTCCAGCGCCAGCTCGAGGAGGCGGTGCCGCTCTCCGCGGTCGCCACCCCGCGGGCCTCGAGCGCGCGGATCGACGCCCGGCTCTCGCGCTACGCCGTCTGGATCGAGGTGCCCTCCGAGCTCCGCGGTCGGATCGCCCGGGTCTCCTACCTCTTCAACCACGACTCGTTCCGCGACAAGCACCCCTCGTCGACCGACGCCAGCGCCGACTTCCGGGTCGAGTACACCGGCTGGGGCTGCCTCGACTCGGTGGTCGCCACGGTCGTGCTCAAGGACGGCGATCGCCAGAAGATCGTCTTCGACATGTGCGCCCTGATCGCCCGCGCCGGCGCCGAGGCCCGGCCCGAGCCGACCAAGGTCGAGCGCGCGAAGGCGGGCGTCGACGCCCCGCTGCCGACCTTCGAGGAGCCCGCGGAGGTCCCCCATGTCGAGCAGCTCGATCGCCCGATCGACGTCCCGGGGCTCGTCGACAAGCGCAGGCTGGTCGACCCGGACCCGGTGACGCCCGGCGAGGCGCAGAAGCGGGCGACGCGGCCGACCAAGCGCGAGCCCTAGGGCCGCGTGAGGGCTACTGCGAGAAGAAGCCGCATTCGGCGCGGACGCAGCCGCAGTAGACCGGCTTGCTGAAGCTGTAGCCCTCGCAGGTGCCGGCCTCGTTGGCGCCGGGGCAGCTCCAGTGGTGGCAGCGGTTGCCGCAGCCCGCGATCACGCACTCGCCGTCGTGCACGCAGGCGCCTCCGCGCACGCCCCCGAGGTGAAGGCGAGGGCCTCGCTTGCGGTCGGGATCGTAGGGGGTGCCCCCGGCGCTGAAGGGGATCGGCTCACAGCCCCCTTCCTCGGCGCCGCAGCGGGGCCCCAGGAGGCCGCCGAGGCTGATCGCGAGCTCGGCGCGCGGCCGCGGCAGGATCGGGTCCTCGGCGATCGCCGCCAGCACCTCGCCGGCGAGCGCGTCGATCGTCGCCTCGCAGAGATCGACGCGGAGGTGAAGGCAGATCCGACGCGCCTCGGGCGGCCCGCAGTAGAGGCCGTAGCCGAGGAAGGTGAGCGGCCCGCCGCGCGCGCTGACCCGCTCGCGGAGCCCCGTGAGCGCCTCGGCGGTGGTCTCCATCTCGCCCTCGAGCGCGAAGGTGAAGCGGCGGCCGCCCTCGTCGCGGACGAAGGGCGTCCCGTCGGCGAGGGTCGTGGCGCCCGCCGCCGGCGCGTAGGGGGGCTCCAGGCACGGACGACGCGAGCCATCGATCACCGGCGAGCCGGTGCACGACTCGGTCGGCGCCGGCGGATTCGTCGTCCCCGGGGCCGAGCACGAGCCGAGGAGCGCGCCGACCAGGGCCGCGGCGGTCGTGCTCGCCACTCGCCCGCGAGCCACTCGCCCGCGAGACACTCGAAGGAGACGCATCGCACGGGGTGATTGTCACGGACGGGTGAGGCCGTCAACCGCGACGGGAATGGGCCTGATCACTCGGCGGGCAGTCGCGGCGCGAGCACTGCGTTGGTCTCCGCGAAGCGCAGCTTGGGGCAGGCCGCGGCGGCGCCGGCCTCGAGCAACGGACGACTCGAGATCGCGGCTCCTCGACCGCGCGTCCTCGGCCGTCGCGGAGCGTCGACTGCGCGAAAACGAAGAGCCTCTTGCGCGGCCCCTCGTGGACCCGGGCGGCCGGTGGGCGCGTGCGCGCTGATAGCCTGTTCAGGCCCGTGCGCGGGCGGCGTTTTCGTCGCTCGCCCCGCCGTCTGATCGTGTATGAGTGCTGAAGGGCCGGCCGAGGTCGCGGGCGGGCCCGAGACCACGGAGCCCACGTTGAGCGACGCAGAGCCCACCAGCCCGACCCCGGCGCTCCCCCTCCAGGGGCGGCTCCGCGAGACGCGGATGCCCGCGCTCCTCTGGCGCCTGACCGCCTCGAGGGCGACCGGCCTCCTCAAGGTCCGGAGCGACGAGGGCGTCGAGAAGTGGGTGTGGTTCGTCGACGGGCAGCCGGTCTTCGCCCGCTCCAACCTCACCGACGATCGCCTCACCGATCGCCTCCTCCAGCGCGGCCTCCTCAGCCGGGCGCAGTACGAGGAGGCCCAGGCGCTGATCGCCAACAAGGGGTCGCGGCGGAGCGGCGAGGTCCTGGTCGAGGCCGGCCTGATCCCCCAGAGCGCGCTCGACGAGGCCCTCCAGGAGCACCTGCTCCACATGTTCGACTCGATGTTCCTCTGGGAGGACGCGGCCTGGGACTTCGATCCCGAGGGGCGCTGCGAGGAGACGGTCACCCTCGGGCGGCCGACCGCGGCGATCATCATGGGCGCCGCCCGCAACCGCCTCCACATGCACGAGATGTGGGCGGCGGTCGGCCACCCGAGCCTGCGCCCCCATCTCCTGGCTCGCGATCGGGCGGTGGCGCTGATCGAGGAGCTCGATCTCCTGCCGACCGAGACGATCTGGCTGCGCCGCCTCGACGGCACCCAGAGCCTCGCCCAGCTCCTCGGCGAGTGGGACACCGACGAGCGCGAGCTGATCTCGGTGGTCTTCGTGCTCAAGCTCCTCGGCGCGCTGGCGATGGAGTAGCGCGCCGCGCTCCGCTGGACGCCGGCGCGGGGCTGCTAGAATCCCCGCGTGCGCCGCTTCCGCGCCTGGCTCGCCAGCCTCCTCTCGCTCCACGGCTCGCCGCGGGGGATCGCCGGCGGCTTCAGCCTCGGGCTCGGCCTCTCGCTGGTGCCGATCCCCTTCGCCGGGATGTTCGTCGCCCTCGCGCTGGTGCCGGTGGTCCGCCTCAACCCGGTGGCGACCTACCTCGGGACCGCGGTCGTCAACCCCGTCACCGGGCCGCTCTTCTACTTCTTCGAGCTCTGGGTCGGGATGCGCCTCCGCGGCCAGGTCGCGCCCGAATGGGAGTCCCTGCGCGGGCTCGACGGCGCCGGCTGGTGGAACCTCTTCGTCGATCTCCTCGGGCCCTTCCTCCTCGGCGGGGCGGTGGTGGTGCCGGTGGCGTCGCTCCTCGCCTATCTCGTGATCGTCCTCGCGGTGCGGCGCTGGCGGGCGGTGGCGACCCGTTAGGCCCCGTGGTCGGGGGGCGGAGGCGCGCGTCGGCGGGGCGTCGCTGCGCGTCGCTGGCGCGCGCTCGGCCTTTGCCCTCGCCAGCGACTTGAGCGACGATCGCCGGGTGCAGACGTCAAGCGCGGGCGATCCCCAGGCGGAGGTGTTGGCCGCCCTCAGCGCCCGCCTTGAGCGGCCGATCTACCCCGACGTGGTGATCCCAACGGAGAGCCAGCTCTTCCGCGGCTACCTGGTCCTCGAGGGCGGCACCGGCTACTTCCTCTGCCAGCGCTTCGGCCGCTGGGAGGTCCACACCGAGTTCGACGCGGCGACCGCGAAGGGCGTCGAGGTCCTCGAGAGCTTCGGCGGCAGCGGCTTCGAGGTCCGCCTCCTCGACCGCGGGCAGCTCGTCCGCTTCGGCGGCCTCGACGAGGCGACCGCCCGCGGGGTGATCGCCTCGCTGGCGAGCGCGGGCGGCGAGGGGCGGCGGCCGCGGAAGCAGCCGAAGGCGGCGCAGCAGGTGTCGCAGCTCGGCGAGGGCTCGGCGATCGTCAGCGGCGGCGCGTCGCTCGGCGGCGGGACGGGGTCGGCGCTCTCCTTTGGGGCGGGTCGGTCGAGCGTCGCGGAGCCGGCATCGGCCGCGTCGGCGCTGGGCTCGGCCGCGTCGGCGTCGCTCGCCGGATCGCTCGGTCGGCTGGCGGCGGCGGCCGAGCGTCGGGAGGCGAAGCCGACGGCGAAGCGCCCGGCCCCGCCCGCGTCGCCCTGGTCGACGCCGCCGAAGTCGTGGGGGGAGCGGGCGATCCCCGAGGACGACGACGAGGACGACGACGCGCTCACGGACGACGACGAGCTCGAGGACGACGAGCTCGAGGACGACGACGAGGACGAGCTCGAGGACGAGGACGCGTTCACCCAGGACCCCGAGGTCGCGGCCGCGCTGGTGGCCCTCGAGGCCCGCGAGGGCGCTGCCGGGGAGTCCCCGCGCTCCGGTGCGCAGGCGGCCGCGCGGGCGGCCGCGCGGACCAAGGCCGCGGCCGCGGCCGGCCCCAAGGTGCGGCCGATCGTGCGGATGATCGTCGCCCAGATCGTCCACACGCTCCTCGCGGTGGCGGTCTACGAGAGCGACGTCGTCCACGTCGCCGAGGATCTCGCCGGCGATCCCGAGTTCGGCTACGCGGTCTTCCCGGTGATCTCCTGGGTGCTCTTCGCGGTCGCCGGCGGCCTCGGCAGCGGCTCTCTCGGCCGCGGCCTGGCGATGCTCGTCTACGGGATCCTCGCCGGCCTCGCGGTGGTCTTCGGCTACCAGGTCACGAACGATCCCTGGGCCCTCCACGCGCTCGCCTGGTTCATCATCGGCTGGGGCTACATGCGGACCCGCGAGGGCGAGGCGCCCTTCGTCCGGGCCGCGATCACGACCCTCGGGGTCTTCGTGATCGCCAACGCCCTCGAGGCCTCGGCCTTCGCCGACGGCGCGGTCGTCGTCTTCGGCGCCTTCTGGCTCGCCCACTACTTCTGGGAGCGCCAGGAGAGCGCGGCCAAGAAGGGATAGGGCTGACGCTCAGGCCCGCTCGCGCCGCGAGCGGCTGACGCTGAGGAGGATCCCGATCCCGATCATCATCGTCAGCGCGTTCGATCCGCCGAGGCTGAAGAAGGGGAGCGTCACGCCGGTGACCGGCAGGAGCTGGAGGACCATCCCGACGTTGATCAGGATGTGCCAGAAGAAGAGCGCGGCGATGCCGACGCAGAGGTGGGCGGAGAAGCGGTCGCGGGCCTGCGAGGCGATGTTGAGGCACCACATCACCAGGCAGAGGAACATGATCAGGACCATCGAGGTCCCGAGGTAGCCCCACTCCTCGGCGAAGACCGCGAAGGGGAAGTCGGTGTCGCGGTAGGGGAGGAAGTGGAGGACGTTCTGGGTCCCCTGCGAGACCCCGCGGCCGACGAAGCCGCCGTCGCCGACCGCGATCATCGCCTGGATCGTCTGGTAGCCCTTGTTGTCGGCGTAGGCCTCGGGGTTGAGCCAGACGTCGATCCGCGAGCGCTGGTAGTCGAGCATGAAGAAGCCCCAGCCGAGGACCATCGTCACCAGGCCGGTGATCGCGATCCCGGTCATCTCCTTGACGCTGAGCTCGCCGAGGGCGAGGAGCGACATCGTCAGGAGGACGCAGATGATGCTGGTGCTGAGGTCGGGCTGGACGATGATCAGCGAGACCGGGACGCCGACCAGGAGGGCCGGCACCAGGAGCTGACGGATCCGCGAGCGATGCCGCTTCTCGCCGCCGCGGTCCTGGAGGTAGCGGGCGAGCGCGAGGAGGAGGAGGACCTTCATCAGCTCCGAGGGCTGGAACTGGAACTCGCCGAAGCCGAGCCAGCGGCGGGCCTCGTTGCGCATGATCCCGACCAGGGGGACGAGCGCGAGGAGGCCGACGCCGAAGGCGTAGGCCGGGTAGGCGAGGCGGTAGAGGACCCGGTAGTCGAGGGCGGCGACGATCGTCGCGGCGATCGTCCCGAGGCCGATCCACCGCATCTGGGTCTGGACCTTGCCCGACCAGGCCGACGACGAGGCGGAGTTGAGGTTGATGAGGGCGAGCGCGACGATGCCGATCGCCAGGGTGACGACCACCCAGTCGATCGATCGCAGGAGGCGACCCATGCGGGTCGGCGGCGCGCCGAGGCGGCTCACGGGCTCTTCCCTCCGAGCTGGCCGAGGCGGGGCCCGCGGGGGCCGGCGCCGGCGTCCAGGCGCTGGCCGGGGAGCGGCGGCGGCTCGCCGGCCGGGCGGATCGGCGCGGCCGAGGGGTCGTCGGTGCGGCTCAGGTAGTGCTCGATCACCTTCATGGCGATCGGCGCGGCCGCGTCGGCACCGACGCCGCCGTGCTCGACGAAGGCGGCGACGGCGATCCGCGGGCGCTCGGCCGGCGCGTAGGCAGCGAACCACGCGTGGTCCTTGGTGGTGTCCCACTCCGGCCGGACGATCCCGGCCTGGCGGCGCTCGGCCGCGCCGACCTGGGCGGTGCCCGTCTTGCCGGCGACCGTGATGTTCGGCAGGCGCTCGGAGTAGGCGGTGCCCAGCGGATCGTTGACCACGCCGATCAGCGCCTGGTGGATCCGCTGGCGGTCGGCGTTGACGATCGCCTCGAGGTCGCGCCGCACCTGCGGGGTCGAGGCGAAGACCAGCTTGCGATCGTGGGTCTCGATCCGATCGACGAGGAAGGGCGTCATCACCTGGCCGCCGTTGGCGATCGCCGCGTAGAGCACGGCGATTTGGAGGACGGTCGCGGTCACGTTGCCCTGGCCGATCGCCGAGTTGAGCTGGACGCCGCGCTGGTAGGTGCCCTCGCGGGCCTCAAAGGCCTCGGTCGGGATCCGCCCCTTGGTCTCGGAGTTGATCCCGAGGCCGGTGCGCTCGCCGAGGCCGGTGCGGCGGGCGAAGATCTCCTGGCGCTCGAGCGAGAGCACGTCCTCCATCGCCAGGGTGTAGAAGTAGACGTTGCACGACTGGACGATCGCCTGGTGGAGGTTCACCGGCCCGTGCTTGTGGGTGCACTTGAACTTGCGGCCGCCGTACTTGACGTAGCCGTCGCAGACGATCTCGCGCTCGGGGTCGAAGGTCGGGTCGTCGAGGGCGGCGAGCGACGAGACCACCTTGTAGGTCGAGCCCGGGAAGAAGTGCTCCTGCACCGTCCGGTCGATGAAGGGCTTGAAGGGGCTCTCGGCCCACTCGCGGTAGGCCTCCTGCGGGATCGGCTGCTGCCAGCGGTTGGGGTCGATCGCCGGGACCGAGACCATCGCCAGGATCCGCCCGGTCTGCGGCTCGAGGGCGACGACCGCCCCGGCCGGCTTGCCCTCGAAGGCGTTGGCGGCGACCTGCTGGAGCTCGAGGTCGATCGTCAGGTGGATGTCCTGGCCGGGGATCGGGCTCTCCTCGAGGGGGAGCGCGGCGAGGGCGTCGGCGGGCGGATCGGCGACCGCCCGGCCGTGGACGTCGACCACCCGCGAGCGCCGGCCGAGGCGGCCGCGGAGGTAGTTCTCCCACTGCCGCTCGATCCCGGTCTTGCCGACGCGATCGCCGGGGCGGTAGGCGCCGGCGGCCTGGGCGAGGCCGTCGGGGGTGATCTCGCCGACGTAGCCGGTGAGGAAGGCGACCAGCTCGCTCCGCGGGTAGAAGCGGCGGGCCGACTCGCGGATCTCGACCCACTCGCCGAGCGCCTCGCGGCGGGTCTCGATCCGCGCGTACTCCTGCCAACTCAGGTTGGAGCGGACCGCGAGCGCGTAGATCCCGTTCTTCTCGTCGCCCCGGCGCTCGCGGATCTTGTCGACGAAGGCGTCGTGATCGGCCTCGTCGACGAAGTCGATGAGGCCCGCGAGCTCGTCGATCTGCCCGTCCTCGAGCGGCACCCGGGCGCCGACCGGCGGCTTGTTCGGGTCCTCGCTCTCGATCTGCACCCGCGGCCGCGGGGTGACGTAGAGGGTGTAGGCCGGTCGGTTGGTCGCCAGGAGATCGCCGCCGCTCGAGAAGATCCGGCCGCGCGGCGCCTCGACGACGACCTCGTCGATGAAGTTGCGCTCGGCCCGGCGGGTGTAGTGCTCGCCCTCGAGGATCTGGAGCTGGCAGAGGCGGCCGAGGAGGGCGACGAAGATCAACGTCGCAACCACCGACATCGCCTGGAGGCGAGGGACGAGGGCCCGCAGGTCTTCGCTGCGCTGGAGGTTGCTCAAGGTCGCTTCCAGGTGAGTTGGGGCTTGGGTGGGGTGGCGCTGCGCGCGCCGACGCCGCCCATTCGGGTGATCAACGCGTCGAGCCTGGCGATCATGCCCCAGACCGCCGGCGCCGCCAGCATCGTCGCCAGCGCGTGCCAGTGGATCATCCGCAGGCCGCCGGCGAGGGCGTCCCGGGAGATCTCGAGGGGGCCGGAGAGGGCCGCGAGGATCGCCCAGGTGAGGAGGTCGGCGGCCGCGCAGGCGATGAGCGCGGTGAGGCCGCGCACGAGCTGGCCGGCGACCGCGAGGCGGGCGCCGAGCCAGCGGAGCGCGAGGAAGACCAGCGCGTAGGCGAGGGCCAGCACCCCGGTCGGCATCCCCTGGTGGAGGTCCTCGAGGTAGCCGAGGATGATCGCCATCGCCAGCGCCGCCGGCACCCCGCGCTCGCGCTCGAAGGCGAGGTGGCAGACCAGGATCACCGAGGTCGCCGGCAGCGCGAGGGTGAGCCCGAAGGCGTGGCCGAGGCCGGCGATCCCGGCGGCCAGCACCCAGCCGAGGGCGATGAGGAGCGAGGCCCTCAGCACGATCGGCTCACCTTCACCGATGTCCCATCGGACATGTCTGAAAAAACATGTCTCATCGGAGGGGCTGGAGGCCGCGGGCGGCGCCCGGGCGCTGGCGCTGGTCGGCCATCGTGTCGGGGGCGGGGGCGCTGGCGAGGATCACCCAGGCCATGTTGAGGCGATCGAAGCGGACCGCCGGGAGCACGGAGAGGCGCTGCTGGTCGCCGACCAGCTCCTCGACCTTGACCACCTGGCCGACCGGGTGCCCCTTGGGGAAGAGGTCGTCGGCGCCGGTGGTCTGGATCAGGTCGCCGACCTGGGCGGGGGTCTCGGAGGCGACGACGACCGCGCAGGCGTCCTCGCCGACGCCCTCGAGGATCCCGGCGGCCCGGGTGCGGGCGACCTCGACCGCGACCTTCGAGCGCGGGTCGGTGATCAGCATGACGTCGGAGCGATCGTCGGCGACCCGGTCGATCCGGCCGACGACGCCGGTGTCGGCGAGCACCGCCATCCCCGGCCGGACGTAGCGATCGCCGCGGTCGAGCTCGAGCTTGAGCACCCGGAAGAAGGGCGACTGCTCGAAGGCGGTGACCTCGGCGGCGAGCATGTCCTCGGCGACCTTGTCGCGCATCTGGAGCGAGCGCCTTAGCTCGCGGTTCTCCTCCTCGACCCGGAGGAGCTCGCGGAGGCGGAGGCGGAGCTGGCGGTTCTCGCCGGCGAGCTCCTGGTTGACCTCCTGGAGGCGGGCCTGGAGGAGCCAGCGCTCGAAGAAGGAGCCGACGGTGGTCGCCGCGTAGCCGAGGCCGGCCTCGAGGGGCCCGCCGATCCGCCGCACCGCCCGATCGAAGGGGCTGAGGTGGTGGGGATCCTGGGCGGCCGATCGGAGGAGGAGGACCGGGATCCCGAGGAGGAGGATCACCAGGCCGAGGTCGCGGAGGGTGCGCGGCGTGGCCATCGGCGAGCCCCTCAGGTCAGCGCGACCTCGCGGAGGAGATCGAGCTCGTCGAGGGCGGCGCCGGTCCCGAGGACGACCGCGAACTCGGGCTCGTCGCAGAGGAAGACCGGCAGGCCGGTCTCGTCGGAGATCAGGACGTCGAGGTTGCGGAGCTTGGCGCCGCCGCCGGTGAGGACGATCCCCTTGTCGACGATGTCGGCGCAGAGCTCGGGCGGCGCCTGCTCGAGGACCGCCCGGACCGCGTCGACGATCTGGGTGACCGGCTCCGAGAGCGCCTCGCGGATCTCGTCCGAGTCGATCGTCACGGTCTTCGGGATCCCGCCGATGAGGTCGCGGCCCTTGACCTCCATCGTCATCCGGGTCCGGGGGGCGACCGCCGAGCCGATCTGGATCTTGACGTTCTCCGCGGTCCGCTCGCCGATGAGCAGGTTGTACTTGCGCTTGATGTGCTGGACGATCGCCTCGTCCATCTTGTCGCCGCCGACCCGCAGGCTCTTGCAGGCGACGATGCCAGCGAGGGAGATCACCGCGACCTCGCAGGTGCCGCCGCCGATGTCGACGACCATGTTGCCGCCGGGCTCGGTGACCGGGAGGCCGGCGCCGATCGCCGCGGCCATCGGCTCCTCGATCAGGTAGACCTCGCGGGCGCCGGCGGCGAGCGCCGAGTCGCGGACCGCCCGCTTCTCGACCTCGGTGATCCCGGAGGGCACGCAGACGATGATCCGCGGCTTCACCAGGGTCTGGCGGTTGTGCGCCCGGTTGATGAAGTGGCGCATCATCGCCTCGGTGATCTCGAAGTCGGCGATCACGCCCTCCTTGAGCGGGCGGATCGCGACGATGCTCCCGGGGGTCCGGCCGAGCATCTCCTTGGCCTCCTTGCCGACCGCGACCACCCGCTTCTGCGACCCCTTGATCTGGACCGCGACCACGCTCGGCTCGTGGGCGACGATCCCCTTGCCCTTGACGTAGGTCAGGGTCGTCGCGGTCCCGAGGTCGATCGCCAGATCGTTCGAGAAGAGGCCGTATACCCAGTCAAAGAGCATGCAGGCGGGGGCGGGGAGCGGATCTCAGGGCACCAAGGCGCCGACGGAGCCGGCAGGCCGGGGACCGTCGAGGGGAGGATGGGGGCTCAGGTCGGGGAAAGCTAGCGCAGGATCGGCGATCTTCGCGGTGAAGTCCAAGAAAGGGGCGGCTGCGGCGGCGACCTCGCCGGGGTGTTTCGTGAATTTGGCCATATAAACGGCGTTCCTTTGGGTGCGCTTTCTCCGCAGGCGGCCGCAGGGGCCCGCCGAAGGCGACGCCCCAGCGCCCCCGGCGATTCCCCGCCGCCGACCGATCGCAGCCTTATCAAGCGGGGAGGGGCGCGCTACCTTCCCGGTGCCCATGATCCAGAGCTTCCGCAACGCGACCCAGAGCTTCGTCATCTGGCTGATCCTCGGCGTCCTCGCCCTCGCCTTTGGCCTCTCCTTTGGCCTCCCGAGCGACGCGATCAGCCTCGGCGACGAGCCGATCGCCCGGATCCACGGGGACACGATCAAGGACGCCGACTACCAGTACCAGTACGTCGCGGTCACCAACCTGATGATGCCGCGCTCGAAGATGGACCCCGAGTTCATGGAGCTGATGGGCTTCAAGGAGGAGGTCCTGGAGTCGGTGATCGAGCGCCGCCTCCTCGCCGAGGTCGCCGAAGAGGTCGGCTTCGGCGCGACCCAGGAGGACGCCGAGGAGCTGGTGCTCAAGGGCCACATGATCCTCCTCGGCGAGACCATCGATCTCCTCCGCGGCGACCAGTTCAACTACGACTGGTTCAAGAAGCGCTTCCTGCCGATCTTCGGGGTGACCGAGCCGAAGTACCTCGAGTACCAGCGCCAGGAGATCCTCGCCCGCACCGTCCGCGACCTCCTGACCTCGAGCACCCCGGTCTCCGAGGGCGAGCTCCGCGAGGCCTACGACAAGCGCTCAAACCAGCTCTCGCTCCGCTACGTCCGCTTCGAGGGCCGCAGCTACGCCGACCTCGTCGACCCCAGCGCCGAGGAGATCGACCGCTACATCGCGGATCACAAGGAGGAGCTGCAGAAGGCCTACGCCGCCCAGGGCGTCCGCTTCACCCGCCTGGGCAAGCAGGTCCGCCTCCGCTTCCTCCAGGTGAGCAAGCCCAAGGCCGCGAGCGGCGGCGACCCCGAGCAGGACAAGATCCTCGCCGACAAGGCGGCGCTCGAGCTGAAGGCCGCGCGGGCGAGGATCGACGAGGCCGCCCGCCGCCTCGGCGCCGGCGAGGAGCTCCGCGCGCTCGCCCGCGAGCTCTCGGACGACAAGGTCACCGCCCGCCGCGGCGGCGACTACGGCTGGGTCAGCGTCGAGGGGACCGGCTCGGGGCTCGAGCTCATCGTCGACGAGACCGCCAAGGGGCTCGAGGTCGGCGAGCCCTCGCCGGTGGTCGAGGGCGACGAGGCCTTCTACATCGTCCAGATCGACGGCGCCCGCGAGGGCGACGTCCCCGAGGAGGAGGCGCTCCACGAGCTCGCCGAGGAGGCGCTGATGCGCGAGCGCGGCAAGGACATGGCCCGCCACGCCGCCAAGGAGGCGCTCGAGGGGCTCCGCGCCGGCAAGCAGCTCAGCGAGCTCTTCCGGACGCCGGGGGCGCTCGGGCCCGGCGGCGGGATCGAGGAGCTGCCCCTCGGCGAGGCGGCCCCGGCCGACGCCGCCGACGACCGCCCGGAGCTCCGCAGCACCGGCCTCTTTGCCAAGGACGCGCCGATCCCCGGCCTCGGCCCCCAGCCCGAGCTGGTCAAGGCCGCCTGGGGCTCGGACGAGAAGACCGAGCTCCTCGATCAGGTCTTTGAGGTCGGCGACGACCTCGTCCTCGCCGGCGTCGATCGCAAGGAGAGCGGCAGCGACGAGGGCTACCAGGCCGCGCGCCCCGAGCTCTACCGCGAGCTCCGCGAGCTCAAGGCGATGCGCGTCAACGCCTACTACGTCAACCGCCGCTGCCTCGACGACAAGGGGCGCGGGGAGATCAGCGGGAGCGATCAGAAGCTCGCGCGGCTGATGGTCTACGACACCAAGCTCGGCGTCGACGACGAGGGCAAGCGGGTGCTCCGGCCCTACATCATGTGCGAGCGCGTCGGCAACCGCGGCGGGATGGCCCGCATGGGCTCGGTGATGAGCCAGCCGAACCGTGGCTGAGGCGCCGCTCTCGCTCCTCATCGAGCGCGGGCGCCTGCGCCTGGTCGCCGACGCGCGCCTCCTCGCGCCCGGCGTCCGCCTCCGCACCCTGACCCTTCGGCCAGGTGATGAGGAGGCGCCGGCGGCGGTGCTCGGCGAGGGCAAGGCAGGGATCCGGCGGGTCCTCGGCGGGCCGCTCGTCCTCGAGGAGGCGGTGCTCGAGGCGCGCTCGCAGGCCGCGGCCGAGGCCCTCGCGGGGCGGCTCCGCGGGCGGGTGATCGGCGGGGTCGAGATCCTCGGGATCGACGTCGAGTGGGTGACGGCGGCGGCGATCGATCTCCAGATCCGCGGCCGCGATCGCGATCGGATCGCCGTCCGCTTCGGCGGCCGCCTCCCGCTGATCACCCGCGGCCGCGAGGTGGGGATCGGCCCCGGGCAGGTCTGGGCGTCGCCGCGCGCCGCGGCCGATCCCGCGATCTGGGCCGGCCTCCGCCTGGCGATGGCCGGGGCGCCGGGGATCCGGGTCGAGGGCGCGACGATCTGGATCGATCCCCTGCGCCTCCTCGTCGATCGCTGGCTGGTCGGCGGCGGCCGGCGGGCGCTCCGGGTCGGGGGCGGGGTGGGGCTCGGGATCGAGGTCGCCGACGGGGTGCTGGAGATCCGGATCGGCGCCGCGGTGCTTGCGCATGCAACGAAGCCCGAGGGAAGTGCCGATACGTCACCCACTCTCGCTACCGCAGAGGCGGAGCTCGCGCAGGCGTTCGCCGGCGGTGATGCCGCGATGATCGCCTCGGCTGCTGAAGCGCTGACGTCGCTCGCCGGCCGCTGGCGGCCGGAGGCGCTGGCCCGGGAGATCGCCGGAGTCGGCCCTTCGCCGGGCCTCCTCGCCGCCCTCGAGTTCCTGGCGGCCACCGGCGACCGCCAGGCGCTGGCCCGGCTGGCGGCCCTGCGCGGTCTCCTGGGCGACCGTGAGGGGCTCGCGGCGATGCTCGCAAGGGGGTGGCGCGTGGCCACGCACCCGGTCACGCGTTGCCGCTATCGGCTGGCCTGGGCGCTCACCCAGGGGGCGCCCGGCGACGGGCCGGCCGCCTCGCGGCATGCCCTCGAGGCCCTGGCGGCCGAGCTCGGCGACGGCCGTTGGCCGGCGGCGGTGGCCGGCGAGGTCTGGTCGGCGTTGGCCCTCGCGCGGGCGGCCGACGTCGAGATCGATCCGGAGCTCGCCCACGCGGCGGCGGTCGAGGCGTCGATCCACCTCCCGGTCGAGCGGGCGGCGGAGGTCCTGCGGCGGACCGCGATCGAGCTTCATGAGCGAGGCGCGCCTGCGGCAGACGCGCTGGTCCGTCAGACCCTGCGGGCCGCGGACCGCCTCGGCGGCAGCGCGGATCCCGAGCTGGCCGATCGCCTCCGGCAGGTCAGTGAAAAGATGTTGGGCTAGCAGACAAATATTTCATTTCGCGGGCGACTTCACTATCCTCTCGTCCGCCATGCGAATCCAACTCGAGAGCCTCAACCTCGCCCACGCCGAGCGCCTCCTCTGCGAGACCTCGCTGCAGAAGACCGGCAGCATCGTCGAGGCCGCCAAGCTCCTTGGGATCACCCGTCACGCCCTCAAGCGGCGGATCATCAAGCACGCCATCGACTGGCCGCGCGCCTCCGCGGGCTCGTCGATGCTCGCCGCCTCGTCGACCGAGTCGATGATGTCGTAGCCGGCTCCGTCGCCCGGCAGCGGGCGATCGGGCTCATGACGGCCGGGATCGCGCTCCCCCAGGCGCGCTCTCGGCCGTGTCGCGAGCGGCCGTCTGAAGATGTCTCTTCAGGCAGGTCGATCGGGCGCGCCCGCGTCCGCTAGCCCTTCGCCTGGAGCTCGCGGCTGAAGGCGGCGATCCGCTGGGCGAGCGCCCGCGGGCGGTCGAGGTTGGGGCAGTGGCCGAAGTCCTCGGGCTCCTCGATCACCGCGTGGGCCGGCAGGTGCTCGCGGAAGAAGTCGAGCCCCGAGCCCGGGAGGAGGCGCTCGCTCTTCCCCCAGAGCAGGAGGGTCGGCGCCTGGAGCGAGCGGACCTCGTCGATCGAGAGGGTGTCCGCCTGGCTGAGCGCGCCGACCAGCGCCTGGAAGAAGGGCTGCTGGAAGTGGCGGCGGAGGTCCGGGGCGATCAGCGCGCGGAACCACGGCGGCTGGTGATAGAGGCGCTCGGTGAGGGCGTTCGCGCCCCGCAGGTCGCGGATCCTGAAGGCGCCCAGGAGATCGTCGAGCTCGGCGTCGGTGACCGGCGCGCCCGCGGGGGAGGCGAGCACCAGGCCGGCGATCCGCTCCGGGTTGCGGGCCGCGTAGCGGATCGCAAAGGCCCCGCCGAGCGAGTTGCCGACGACGATCGCCGGCTCGTCGAGCTCGCGGTCGAGGGCCTCGGCGAGGTTGGTGTAGAGATCGTCGGAGCTGGCGCAACGGCGGTGCGCCTGCGAGAAGCCGTGGCCCGGGGCGTCCGGCGCGAGGAGGCGCGGGGCGCTCCCGCGGAGGCCGGCGAGGACCCGGCCGAAGGAGGTCGCCGACGCGCCGAGGCCGTGGAGGATGACGATCGGCGGCCCGGCGCGAGAGTCGTCGATCGCCTCGTAGAGGTGGATCCGGGCGTCGCGGGTGTGGACGTAGCGGCTACGGAGGCCGAGCCGGTTGAGGCGGCGGCGGGCGAGCTTCTCGACGAGGGGGACGATGTACATGGGGGCCGCGGCGTCTCAGTAGGTCGCGCAGGTCCACTCCGCCGGCGGACAGTTGGTGCACTGGCCGCCCATGCAGGCGCCGCCGCAGCGGGCGACGATCTCGAGGGTGTCCCGGCGGGCGTAATAGTAGGGGCCGTCGACCGCGGCGTTGCAGTCGATGCCGACGAGGTCGCCGCAGCTCCGCTCGTAGCGGCAGGAGTCGCCGTGGAGCTCCTTGATCCGGGCGTCGAGCGCGGGGTCGGCCGCCGGCGGCTCCTCCTCCGGCGACTCGGCGACCGGCGGGCTGGCGAAGGAGACGCCCTCCTCGGAGGCCGGCGGCGGGGTCGACTCCGGGGGCTTGGCGGACGGCGCGTCCGGGGTGGTGTTCGAACAGGCGCTCGTCAGGGCGAGGGCGAGGCCGAGGCCGGCGGCCAGGGCAGAGATGGAGGCGGGGAGCGGGCCGCGGCGAGCGTGCATCGGTCTCCATCATCGCCGCGCGGGCCGGGCCGCGCAAGGCGAGCGCGCGCAGGCGGGCCAGAGGGCCGATCCAGGCTGCTCTGGGCCGGCTGCTCTGGGCCGGCCGTGCTAGGGTCAGCGCGGCCAACGCCCACGAGGATCCATGATCGAGAAGCTCAGCCCAGCGCACCGCGCCGACGCCCTCGCCTCGCTCTCCGGCTGGACGCAGGTCCACGGGCGGGACGCGATCTCGAAGACCTTCCGCTTCGCCGACTTCTCCGAGGCCTGGGGGTTCATGAGCCGGGTCGCCCTGGTCGCCGAGCGCGACGGCCACCACCCGGAGTGGTTCAACGTCTACAACCGGGTCGAGATCACCCTGACGACCCACGACGCCGACGGCCTCAGCCAGCGGGACATCGACCTCGCCCGGGCGATCGAGGTGATCGCGGGCGACGCGGCCTGAGGTCGAGTCTGTCTCAAGAGACATGTGAGTGAGCACCGCGAAGCCCAGCGTTCCGCGGTGTTCACCTGAACGACGTCTGCCCCACGGCGCTCGCCGCTGGGCTTGGGCTAGAAGTAGTCGCGATCGCCGGGCTCCGGCAGATCGTCGTCGCTGCTCTCGATCTCCGCGTAGCCGCCGCTCTCGCTCGGCTTCCCGGACTTCGGGTCCTTGTCCGCCCGCCGCCGGCGGACCGGAGCGTCGGGCGCGGGCGCGGCCGCGGGGGCAGGCGGAGGCGGAGGCGCAGGCGGAGGCGCAGGCGGCAGCTCGGGGAGGTCGGGGGGCGCGAGGAGATCGTCGTTCGTCATCCGCTGCGGCGGCGGCGGAGCCGACGGCACCGAGGGCGCCGGACGCGAGGGCATGCGGAGGTCGAGGCGCGGGGGCTCGGGGCTCGGGGGCTCCGCCGGCGAGCTCCGGAGATCGAGGCGCGGGGACGGGGGCTCGGGCGCCGGCGCCGGCGCGCGGAGATCGAGGCGCGGGGGCTCGGGCTCGGGCGTCGAGGCGCGGAGGTCGAAGCGCGATGACTCGGCGGAGCCGCGGAGATCGAGGCGCGGGGTCTCGGCGGGCGCCGAGAGGTCGAGGCGCGGGCTCTCGGTAGCCGGGGCGCTGGTGGTCTGCGCGGCCTCGGAGAAGCCCGCGAGCGGCGAGTGGGCGCTGCTCAGCGCCGCCGCCAGCGGCGGCGGCTCGGGCCGTTGACGGGTTCGCCGCGGGCGGGGCTCGGGCTCGGGCGCGGGCTCGGGCGCGGACGACGGGGTGCTCGCCCCTTGCGAGAGGAGATCGAGGCCCGCCCAGCGGGTCTTCGGCCGCCGGCCGTAGCCGCCGCCGCTGCTGCCCCGATCGCTCCGGCTCTCGACGCTCGGCGTCGGCGCGGGCGCAGGAGCGGGCTCGGGCTCGGGGGCGGGCTCCGGCTCCGGGGCGCGCCACGACGAGCGCCGGGAGGACGTCGACGCCTCGGCCCGCAGGCGATCGAGATCGAGGTGAGCGATCGTGGATGTCCTCGGGGTCAGGCCGAAGAGCTCGCGGATCTGGGCCGCCGGCGCCGGGAAGAGCTCCTCCCACGGCATCCCGAGGAAGGGCCGGGCGTTGCGGCCGCGCTCGTAGGCCTCGGCGAGGATCTGGAAGGCCTCGCCGAGTTGCCCGGGCTCGCTCTGGATCAGCCCGAGGAGGCCGGTGGCGATCATCGTCGCGCTCGCCAGGTTGCCGAGCTGGCCGACGTAGAACGCCTGGAGCGCCAGCTCGCCGAGCGGCGAGTTGTCGTACTCGGTGAGCACGTGGAGGAGCGAGTGGGTCATCCGCACGCGCTCGCGGATGTAGGCGACGCGATCGTTGTAGTCGACCGCGCCCGGGGCCTCGATCGTCAGGTTGTGGCGGCGGAGGTAGAGGCCGAGCTGATGGCCGAGCGTCTCCGACGGGAGGTCGAGGAGGACGTCGATCCCCTCCGGCGCCGGCATGTAGCGGTTCTCGTAGAGTTGGTTGACGCCGGGGGCCGCGAAGACCGCGTCGATGTCGCCGCCGAGCTTCTCAAGGCGGCCTGGATCGAGGTCACCGAGGAGCTCGCGGGCCGTGAGCGGCGCGCCCTTCGTGTCGGCGCCGGCGTGACCCAGGAACGCGCTTGCGAGCTTGAGCTTCTTGAAGGCGTCAAACATTCGACGGGGGACGGGGACGTCGGCGCAGGCCCTGTGGCCAATCTCGATGGTAGCGCAGCGCGCGGGGGAAGTGAACCATTCGCCGGCCCGTGAGCGCACGCTCACGGCGCCCTCGTCGGCCGCCGGCGGTGAGGCGGCGGAGGCGGATGCCTGCGCGCGTCGACGTCAGCCGCGGGCGTCCCGACCGCGCCTTCGGGACGAGGGGCGTCGGCCGCGGGCATCCCGACCGCGCCTTCGGGACGAGGGGCGTCGGCCGCGGGCATCCCGACCGCGCCTTCGGGACGAGGGGCGTCGGCGCTTCGCTCGCCCCGGCCCTCGCGGGCCCGCCGCGGCCCCGGAGGCGCGCCGAGGGCCCGTCGAGGGCCAGTGGCGAGGTCACGATCTCGCCCCACCGTGAGGCGCTCTCGCGCGGCCGCCCGCGCCGCCCACGTCCGGGACCGCACGCGGCCGTCGGAGATCGTGTCAGCTCACGGGGTCGCCGCGATCGGCAGGCTGCGGCGACGGCGGGGCGCGTCGGCGGCGGGCGCCCGCCCGAGCTGCCCGCAGGCGGCCATCGCCTCGTCCCCGCGCGTCCGGCGGATCGCCGTCGCCACCCCGCGCCGCCGCAGCTCCGCCTGGAACTCGAGGACGTGGGCGTCGCTCGGCCGCCGCAGCTCGCTCCCCGGGTGGGGGTTGAAGGCGATCAGGTTGACCTTGCAGGCGATGCCGCGCAGGAGGCCCGCGAGGCGCTCGATGTCGTCGGCCTGGTCGTTGATCCCGGCGAGGAGGACGTACTCGATGACGATCCGATCGCGCGCCCGCAGCGGGAAGCGGCGGAGCGCGCCGAGGAGCGCGGCCAGCGGGTACTTGCGGTTGACCGGCATCAGCCAGTCGCGGACCGCGTCGGTGGTCGCGTTGAGGCTGACCGCGAGGCGGGCCGGCGACTCGGCGCCGAGGCGCTCGATCGCCGGCACCAGGCCGGAGGTCGAGACCGTGACCCGTCGGGACGAGAGGTCGAGGCCCTCGGGATCGCAGAGCGTGTGGGTCGCCGGGATCACCGCGTCCGGGTTGTGGAGGGGCTCGCCCATCCCCATGAAGACGACGTTCGAGATCGGCCGCGCGTCGCCGAAGAGGCGGCGGGCGATCACCACCTGATCGACGATCTCGGCGGTCGAGAGGTCGCCGCGGAGGCCGAGCTTGGCGGTCAGGCAGAAGTGGCAGCCCATCGCGCAGCCGATCTGGCTCGAGATGCAGAGGGTCGCTCGCCGATCGCCGGGGATCAGCACCGACTCGATGAGCGCGCCGTCATCGGTCCGAAAGACCAGCTTGCGGGTGCCGTCGGCGGCCTCCCGGACCTCGTCGAGGGTCAGCGCGTCGACCCGCGCCTCGTCGGCGAGGCGGCGGCGGAGCTCGGGGTCGACGCCCGGGAGCTCAGCGAGGTCGGCGAGGCGGTGGCGGTAGAGGCCCGCCCAGATCCGGGCGGCGGCCTGCGGCGAGCCGCCGCGGGCGTCGACCCAGGCGCGCAGCGCCTCGCGGCTCAGGCCCTTGAGGAGGATCCGGCCGTCGGCGTCGCGCGCGGGTGGTCGCTCTCCGCCCATCGACGCGGGACTCTAGTGCCCCGCCGGGGAAATCGCCACGGCGATCGTCAGCCGCCGTCGAAGCGTCGCCCCAGCCAGCCGGCGATCGCCTCCCAGAGCGGCGCCGAGGCGGGATCCGTGACGATCCCCATGTGCGTGGGCGCGAGCGCCCGGAGGCCGGCGGGGGCGCTGGGGTGGCCGAGGTGCCAGACCTCGCGGCCCGGGATCCCGGCGCTCAGGCGGAGGGCGGAGGCCGGGCTCGCGTAGAGGCGGTCGCCCTCGCTGACCACGTGGAGGAAGGGCGCGCGGATCCGGGGGAGGAGCGCCTCGTAGTCGTGCGCGCCGTCCAGCGAGGTCCAGCGGCCGCTGGCGATCCAGGCGGTCGACGAGCGCCAGTAGAGGAGGGCCTCGTCGTTCGAGCCGATCCGGAGGCGGCGGACCGGGAGGTAGCCAGCGCGGGCGGCGACCCGTGAGGTGCCGGCGATCAGCGCCCGCTTGAGGAGGCGGCGGGTCCACGAGGGCTCCCGCCGCGGGCTCCAGATGTCCATCGCCAGGCCGACGTGGGCGGCGATCGGCGCGTCCGGGTGCATGGCGAGCCAGGCGAGCGAGGTGTGGGCGAAGAGCGAGTGACCGACCAGGCCGATCGGCGCGCCCTCGGCGATCCCGCGCGCGAGCTCGACGAGGACGCCGGTGTCGTCGACGATCGCGTCGTAGCCCCAGCGCCCGCCGGCGGCCGCCCGCGGGCCCGATTCGCCGTGGCCGCGGAGATCGGGGAGGAGCACCCGAACGCCGTGATCGAGGAGCGCGCGGACGAGGGAGGGCCGCTCGCCGCGATAGAGCGTCCGGCGATCGACCATCATCGCGTGGCCGGCGATCACCAGACCGCGGGCTTCGCGAGCGACCGGCCGGAGATCGAGGACGCTGAGCTCCCAGCCGTCGGCCGCGCGGATCCGCCGCTCGTGGACCTCGCCGCTCGCCATCACCGCCTCGCCTCCGAGCGAGCTAGCGCCGCCGCCCCCAGAAGAGGATCAGCGAGCCCCGCCGGTAGGTCTCGAGGTCACCGATCCCGTGGGCGTCGAAGATCCCGAGGAGCTCGGACTCGTGGAAGACCCGGGCGTCCGACACCTTCTCAAAGACCTCCTCGATGAGCTGGAGCGGGCCGCCCTCCTGGTGGGCGAAGGTGCTGGCGATGAAGCCACCGCCGGGGCGGAGGACCCGACCGATCTCGGCGGCCGCGGCGTTGGGATCGGGCCACACGTGGAGGGCCGCGCCGGCGTGGATCCCGTCGACGCTGCCGCTGCGCAGCGGCAGGCGGGCGACGTCGGCCCGGACCAGCGGGAGGTCGTCGATCCCCTCGCGGGCGAGGGTCGCCGCGAATTCGCGGAGCATCGCCAGCGACCAGTCGACGCCGTAGATCCGGGCGTGGCGGCGGCTGCGGTGGAGGTGGAGGGCGGCGTGGCCGGGGCCGCAGCTCAAATCGACGACCACCCCGCCGGCCGCCGGCGCGAGCGCCCGATCGACGAATTCGAGCTCCTCGGCGAGGTCGTGGGGGCGGCCGCCGGCGACCGCGGTGAAGAGCGGCCGCCAGTAGCGCTGGTAGACCCGGGCGAGGAGGCGCGAGTGCATCAGCCAGGGGCCGAGGCCGCGGGTGGCGACCTGCGGCTCGCGGATGAAGTCGACGAGGGGCCCCTGCGGGCTCCGCTCGCCGACCGCGCGCCGGCACCCCGCGCACTCGAGGAGGAGGCCGGCGGGGCGGAGCTCGCCGAGGCAGGTCGGGCAGACGAGCTCAGGGGGGAGGTCGGTCACGGCGGCGGCATCATAGCCCCGGCCGGCCGCGACTTCGCCCGCGAAATTTCCCTGCCTGGGCCCGCACAGACCTGCTCCGGCCCGCTCAGGGCGGCGCCCTGCGGAGCGGCGGCAGGGTCCCGTGTCCCCGCGAGCCCCGGCGCCGCCGCTGCTTGCGACGCCGCCGCGGCGTCCGCCTCGACGTCAGCGCCGCGACGCTCGGCAGCACCGTGATCGCCGCCAGCGCGGCCATCGCGATCCCGAGGACCGCGACCTGCCCGATCCCCCGCAGCCCACCTGACTCTGCGACCAGGAAGGCCGCGAAGCCGACCATCGTCGTCGCCGTCGCCGCGAGGATCGCCCCGCCGGTGTCGCGGACGCCCGCGACGATCTCGGCGTGGGTGCGGGCGCGGCGGAGGCGGTCCATGAGGTAGACCCCGTTGTCGACCCCGAGGCCGAGGATCGCCGGCAGGATCGGCACGTTGAGCACCGAGTAGCGGACGCCGATCACCCCCATCACCGCGCTCATCCACCAGAACGCGAGCGCCAGCGGGACCAGCGTCAGCAGCGTGCGGGTGAGCGAGCGGAGCTGCCAGAAGACGAGGGCGATGATCAGGACCAGCGACATCCCGAGGATCACCGGCGCCTCGTCGCGCATGAGCTGGTAGATCGTCGCGTTGACCGTGGTCTCGCCGACGAAGACCAGGCCGTCGACGGCGTCGGTGTAGGTCGTGGTCTCGGCGATGAAGCGGACGCCGTCGAGGATCTCGCCGGGGTCGAAGCTCATGTAGGCGACCAGCGCGAAGCGCCCGTCCTGGCCGCGGACCTTGCGGAGCACCTGCGCCGGGAGGTCGTCGAGGGTGAAGGGCTGGGCCGCGAGCATGCGCTGGAGGAGGCGGGCGTCGCGGGCCGACATCAGGTCGTCGTCGCCGGGCTCCTCGGGGTTGGCGAGGCGATCGAGCGCGCGCTCGGGGAGGCTCTCCTCGAGCTCCTCGATCGCCGCCCGCCGGGCCGCGAGGTCGATCTTCGCTGGTGGCAGGAGATCGGTGGGGCCGACCAGCGAGGCGACCAGGCTCTCGCCGGCCTCGAGGCGCGCCTGGTGCCGCGGGCGGGCGGCCGCGAGGATCCGCCGCGACTCCTCGAGGTCGTCGACGAGGAGGTAGGCGGTCGCCAGCGGCTGATCAAAGATCGACTCGACGAGCGCGCGGTCGCGCTCCGACAGCGCGCGATCCTCGGTCGCCATCAGGCTCCGGGCGTTGCGCTCGAATTCGACCCGCCGCACCCCCTGGAAGGCGGCGAGCGTGAGGACGACGGTGACCGCGAAGACCGTCCCCGGGCGCCGCAGCAGGAGGCTCGCCCAGCGCCCGCGGCCCGGGGCGTCGGGCGCCCGCTTTGGCTCCTTGATCCCGAGGAGGCGGAGGATCGCCGGGTAGACCGTGATCATCGCCAGCAGGCAGAGGAGGAGGCCGAGGCCGGCGATCAGCCCGAACTCGCGGAAGGCGGGGAAGCTCGAGGTCGCCATCACCCCGAAGGTGCCGGCGGTGGTGGTCGCGGCGATCACCAGGGGGCCGATGAGCCCGCGGAAGGAGCGGCGGATCGCCTCGTCCGGCCCGTGCGCCGCGAGCTCGCCGCGGATCCGCGAGAGGAGGTGGATCCCCGCGTCGATGCCGATCCCCATCAGCACCGTCGTGATCATCGAGGTCACCAGGTTGAGGCGGCCGAGGAGGAGCTGGGTCAGGCCCATCGACCAGGCGACCCCGCAGGCGAGCGGGATCAGCAGGGTGATCACCGCGCGGAATGACCGAAAGACCAGGAAGAGGATCAGGAGGACGCCGAGCGCCCCGGCGGCGCCGGAGCGGACGATGTCGCGGCGGATCGCGGCGGTCGCCCGGGCCTGGGTCGGGTAGGGGCCGTTCGGGCGGACGTCGAGGCCGGCGCCCTGCCAGGGGCCGGGGCGGGCGAGCACCGCCTGGCTCTTGGCCTCGACCTCGGCGACCAGGGCGCTGGCGAAGCGGGCGTCGCTCGCGGGTCGCCGCGCGGTCGCCAGGATCACCTGGGCGTCGATCCCCTCGCGCTCGTAGTAGTCCTCGAAGCCGGTGCGCTCGACCGCCTGCGCGCGGCGGGCCTCGACGAGCCTGCGGAGGCGCTCCGGCGCCCGCGGATCGGCGGGCTCGAGGCAGGCGTCGGGGGCGGCCGAGCAGAGCTCGTAGTGCTCCCAGGCCTCGACGTGCTCCCGCAGATCGTCGAACTCCTCCTCGGTCAGGTAGTAGAGCGCGTGGTCGATGAAGAAGTCGGACTGGAGGCGGTAGTCGACGTCGACCAGGCGCTCGGAGGCGGCGAGCTCGGGGACCAGCGCCTCGACGTAGGCGTGGCGGATCTCGGGGGTCCCGCCCTCGACGATGATCCGCAGGCTGTCGGTGACGCCGAAGCTCTCCTCGAGCGCGTGGAGCGAGCGGATCACCGGGTGGTCGACCGGCAGGAGCGAGCGCATGTCGGTCTCGACCGAGAGCCGGCTGGCGAGGGCGATCGACGCCGCGGTCAGGAGCGCCGCGAGGGCGACGATCCAGCGGTGCCGGGCGACGACGACGTCGATCCAGCGCTCGGCGAAGCGGGTGAGGGAGAGGCGCAGGCGGCGAATCTCGCCCGAGCGGCGGCCGCCGTCAAAAAGAGCGAGCGCGCGGCGTCTGGGCTGGCTAGCGGACGACGGTGTAGCCGAGCTTCTCGATCGCCGCCGCGATCGCGTCGACCGACGCCCGCTCGGGGTCGTGGCGGACCTCGACCGACGCGGCCTTGTGGTCGGCGCGGGCGCTCAGCACCCCGTCGACCTTGGCGAGCTCGGCGGCGATCGCCTCCTCGCAGGAGCCGCAGACCATCCCCTCGACGTGGAGCTGGGTGGTGACGGCCGCGGCCGCGTCGATCGGCGCGGGCCCGCAGGCGAGGAGCGGGGCCGCCGCCGCGAGCGTGATCGCGGCGACGAGGGCGCGGGCGAGGGGGGAGCGCATGGCCCGAGTGTGGATCAGTTCGGGGCGACGACCACCAGGCTGACCTCGGTGCCGAAGGGCACCTTGTCGCCGGCGGCCGGCTCCTGGCGGAGGACGTAGCCCTCGCCGTGCTCGGCGTGCTCGACCCGGCGGACCTGACCGAGCTCGAGGCCGGCCTCCTGGAGCGTGCTCTTGGCGGTCCGCAGGTACTTGCCGGTGAGCTTGGGGACCTCGAGCATCGGCAGGCTGGCGATCGTCAGCTTGACGTCGGAGCCGGTGGCCATCCGCGAGTTCGGCTTGGGGTCCTGATCGAGGACCGTGCCCGGGGTCTTGTTCGAGTCCTGCGGGATCGGGGCCGGGACCTCGAAGCCGAGGGCCTCGAGCTCCTTGGTCGCCTCCTCGAGGCTCTTGCCGACGACGCTCGGGATCCGGACGTCGTCCTTGCCCTTGGCGGTGACCACCCGGATCTCGCGGTTGACCAGCATGGTCCCGGGCGGCGGGAGCTGCTCGATGATCTCGCCGGGGCGCTTGTCCTCGGCCTCGCGCTGCTCGTCCTCGATGATGACGATCCCCTGGGCGCTGGCGAGTGAGCGGGCCTTCTTGGCGGTGATCCCCCGGTAGTCGGGGGCCGGGATCGGCTGCGGCGCCTGGGCGGCGGGCTCGGTCGGGGCCGCCGGCTGCTGGATCACGACCGGCTGGGGCGTCGGCGCGACCTGGTTGGCGGGCACCAGCCCGTTCATCTTCATGATCTGCGGACCCATCAGGATCTGGACCAGCACGGCCACGATCAGCGAGATCAGGAACATCTTGACGGTATCGTTCATGGTCGTCCCGGAGGGCTGGGCCCGCGGAGGGGCGCCGGGAGCATACCGCGGCGGCGGGGCGTTGGGGTAGGGCCCGCGCGCCGCCGCGGACACGTCTGCGATCGGGCAAAAATCGCCCGCGCTCGCCGGCCTGGTGATATTCTCCGGCCTTCCTGCCGATGCCCAAGCTGCCAGCAACGCGCTCCGAGGCCGTCTTTGCCGACGCGAAACCGGCGTATACACCGGTTCAGGCGCTGACCGAGGCCAACCGCTGCCTCTACTGCGCCGACGCGCCGTGCGTCCAGGCCTGCCCCACCGCGATCAACATCCCCGAGTTCATCCGCAAGATCGCCACCGGCAACCTCCGCGGATCGGCCCGGACGATCTTCGACGCCAACATCTTCGGGATGAGCTGCGCCCGGGTCTGCCCGGTCGAGGTCCTCTGCGTCGGCAAGTGCGTCTACAACGAGATGGACGTGCCGCCGATCCAGATCGGCAAGCTCCAGCGCTACGCGACCGACGCGGCCTACGCCGACGGCGAGCGCTTCGCCGAGGCGGGCCCCGACACCGGCAAGAAGGTCGCCCTCCTCGGCGGCGGGCCGGCCTCGCTCGCGGCCGCCCACGAGCTCCGCCGCCAGGGCCACGCCTGCACGATCTTCGAGCAGGGCGATCGCCTCGGCGGCCTCAGCAGCAGCGGCGTCGCCCCCTACAAGATGAAGGCCGACCGCGCCCTCGAGGAGGTCGAGTGGGTCCTCGGGATCGGCGGCGTCGAGCTCCGCTGCGGGGTCCGGGTCGGCGTCGACGTCACGGTCGACCAGCTCCTCGCCGACTTCGACGCGGTCTTCATCGGCGTCGGCCTCGGCCCCGATCGCCTCTTCCACCTCGACGGGGCCGAGCTCGCGGGGATCCGCGGGGCGGTCGACTGGATCGCCGAGATGAAGACCGCCAAGGTCCCCTGCGAGGGGATCCAGCGGGCGATCGTGATCGGCGGGGGCAACACCGCGGTCGACGCGGTCCGCGAGCTCCTCGGCCTCGGGATCCCCGAGGTGACGATGGCCTACCGCGGCGGCGAGGACGAGATGAGCGGCTACGAGCACGAGTGGGCGGCCGCCAAGGTCGCGGGGGCGCGGGCCGCCTTCCGGGTCCAGCCGATCGCCTACGAGGGCGAGGAGGGGGCCGTGCGCGCGGTCCGGATGCTCCGCCTCGACGCCGCCCGCCGGCCGCTGCCGGGGACCGAGCATTCGATGCCGGCCGAGCTCGTCCTCCTGGCGATCGGTCAGTCGCGCCTCGGCGAGCTCTTCGCCGGGGTGCAGGGCGTCACCCTCGACCACGGGAAGGTCGTCGTCGATCACGACGGCGCGACCCAGCACCCCAAGATCTTCGCCGGGGGCGACTGCGCCAACGGCGGCAAGGAGGTCGTCAACGCGGTCGCCGAGGGCAAGCGGGCCGCGCAGGCGATCGACCGACTCCTCCGCGGAGGGAAGGCCTCGTGAGCACCAAGATCTCGCCCGACCTCACCGCCAATTGCGCGGGCATCGTCACCCCCAACCCCTTCTGGCTGGCCTCGGCGCCGCCGACCAACTCCGGCGACCAGATCATGCGGGCCTTCGACGCCGGCTGGGGCGGCGCCGTCTGGAAGACCCTCGGGCAGCCGATCCAGAACGTCTCGAGCCGCTTCGGCGGCCTCCACTACCGCGGCACCCGGGGGATCGGCTTCAACAACATCGAGCTGATCACCGACCGCCCGCTCGAGACCAACCTCCGCGAGATCGCCGAGGTCAAGCGCCGCTACCCGAAGCACGGCGTGATCGTCTCGCTGATGGTCGAGACCCGCGAGGAGTGGAAGGACCTGATCAAGCGCTCGATCGACGCCGGCGCCGACGGCCTCGAGCTCAACTTCGGCTGCCCCCACGGGATGTGCGAGCGCGGGATGGGCTCGGCCGTCGGTCAGGAGCCGCGCCTCAACGAGACGATCACCGCCTGGGCGGCCGAGTACTCGACGGTCCCGGTCCTGGTGAAGCTGACCCCGAACGTCGACGACATCGTCCCCCACGGGATCGCGGCCAAGCGCGGCGGGGCCGACGGCGTCTCGCTGATCAACACGATCAAGAGCATCATCGGCGTCAACATCGATCGGATGGTCCCCGAGCCGCGGGTCGCCTCGCGCTCGACCAACGGCGGCTACTGCGGGCCGGCGGTCAAGCCGATCGCCCTCCACATGGTCGGCGCCCTCGCCCGCGAGGAGAGCTTCGGCCTGCCGATCTCCGGGATCGGCGGGATCTCGAATTGGCGCGACGCGGTCGAGTTCATCCTCCTCGGCGCGTCGTCGGTCCAGGTCTGCACCGAGGTGATGCTCCGCGGCTACCGGGTGGTCGAGGACATGATCGAGGGGCTCACCGAGTACATGCGCGAGCACGGCTTCGAGCGCCTCGATCAGATGATCGGCCGGGCGGTCCCGGGCTTCAGCGAGTGGGGAGACCTCGACCTCAACTACGAGACCGTCGCCAAGATCGACCCGGTGAGCTGCATCGGCTGCCAGGCCTGCGTGGTCGCCTGCCACGACGGCGCCCACCAGTGCATCCACCCGCCGAAGGAGGGCCGGGTGCCGGTGGTCGACGAGAGCGAGTGCGTCGGCTGCAACCTCTGCCAGATCGTCTGCCCGGTCCCGGGCTGCATCACGATGGCCGAGGTCGACAACGGCTTCGAGCCGGCGACCTGGAACGAGTTCTGCGCCGGCGAGGCGACCCTGCGTCCGAAGAAGGGCGTCCACGAGTAGGTGACGCAGCGCACCCCGCTGCGGGCGTCTGCACATGACCGATGTGTCGGGGGCGCCGGCCCGTAGCGTGGGCGCGTAGGCGTCTGCTCGGCGCGCCCTGGGACGTGCGCGCAGGATTTGTCGCCGCTCCGTGGCGGTCACGGCAAAGCCGTCGCTCTGCGCCGGCGGGCGTCTGATGGAAAATTGTCCATCCGCATCCGTGCGGCCGTAAACACCCCTTCCGCCGGCTTCCATGGTATCTCTCGTTACGTCATGGATGCCGCTCCGGTGACCGTCTTGCAAGCGCTCATCAGCTACATCCAATTCTCGGACGGTGACGTCGCGCTCCTCGCCAAGATGGGGCCGATCCTCACCCCCTTCTTCCCCCGGATCGTCGATCGCTTCTACGACGCGATCCACCGGACCCCCGAGGCGCTCGCGGTCTTCGAGGGCGGCGAGGCCCAGATCCAGCGGCAGAAGGGCATGCTCCAGCGCTGGCTGGTCGGCCTCTTCGGCGGGGTCTACGACGACGCCTACTACGAGGAGCGGGCGAAGATCGGCCGCACCCACGTCCGGATCAACCTCGATCAGCGCTTCATGTTCGCGGCGATGAACGTCGTCCGCCGCGAGCTCCACGCCGCCCTCGGGGAGTGCGGCTGGCCCGAGAGCGAGCGCTACCGCGGGCACACGGCGATCGACAAGATCTGCGACATCGAGCTCGCGGTGATGCTCGAGACCTACCGCGAGGCGTCGGTCCAGCGGGTCCAGCAGACCGAGCGCCTGGCGACCGTCGGCCAGATCGCGGCGTCGATCGGCCACGAGCTCCGCAACCCGCTGGCGGTGATGCAGACCTCGATCCAGCTCCTGGGCCGCCGGGTCAGCGACGACCCGCGGGCCGAGAAGCACCTCCGGCGGATCGGCGATCAGATCGGCCTCTGCAACGCGATCATCTCCGATCTCCTCGAGCTCGCCCGCGATCGGCCGCCCGAGCGGCACCCGGTCGACCTGATCGCGCTCGTCCGGCAGACGGTCATCGACGTCCCCCGCCCGGCGGCGGTCCAGGTCGAGCTCGACATGCCGGAGGACGTCGCGGCGATCCACGCCGACGCGGGCCAGGTCCGCCAGGTGATCGTCAACCTCGTGCTCAACGCGGTCCAGGCGATCGGCCCCGAGGGGCGGATCGACGTCCGCGTCGTCCCCGGCGACGAGTTCATCGAGCTGGTGGTCGACGACTCGGGGCCCGGCCTCCCGGCCGACGTCCTCCGCCGCCTCTTCGAGCCCCTCTTCACCACCCGATCGAGCGGCACCGGCCTCGGCCTCGCGCTCTGTCGGCGGATCACCGAGAAGCACGGCGGCTCGATCAACGCCGCCAACCGCGAGGAGGGGGGCGCTCGCTTCACCGTCGCCCTCCCGCGCACCGAGGAGAGCGTGTGACGCAGCGCGTCCTGATCGTCGACGACAACCATGAGCTGGCGGACAACCTCGCGGAGCTCCTCGAGGACGAGGGCTACGAGGTGGCGACCGCCTACAGCGGCGAGCGGGCCCTCGAGATCGCCCGCGACAGCAAATTCGACACGGTCCTCGCGGACATTCGCATGCCCGGGATGAACGGCGTCGAGCTCGTTCAGAACCTCAGCCGGATCAACCCGAGCACGACCTACCTCCTGATGACCGCCTACTCCTCGGACGCGCTCCTGGGCGAGGCGATGCGGGCGGGGGTCAAGGCGATCCTGCCGAAGCCGCTCGATCTCGGCGCGCTCCTCCGCCGCCTCCCCCTCGGCGCGACCAACGTCCTGATCCTCGAGGACGACGCCGCCCTCGCGTCGCTCCTGGCGGAGTCGCTCGAGCGCCGGGGCTATCGCGTGCGGATCGCCAACGGAGTGCACCAGGCCGTCGCCGAGATCAAGGAGGCTCGACCCGACGCGGTGGTCCTCGACGTCTTCCTCCCGGATGGCAACGGCGCCGAGCTCGCGCGCGACCTCTGCACCGAGTCCGGGATCCCCGTGGTCCTGATGACCGGCTACGACTTCGACGGGGCCGCGGGCCTGGTCCAGTCGCTGCCGGCGCAGTCGTCGCGCTTCCTCACCAAGCCCTTCCAGACCAACGCGCTCCTCGACGCGCTGCGCTCGTTGGTCCCGAACGAGGGGGAGCGGGCGGTCGGGGCCTCGTGAGCGTCCCGCGGGTCCTCCTCGTCGAGGACAACGTCGCCCTCGCCGAGAACGTCGCCGAGCTCCTCGAGGACGAGGAGATCGAGGTCATCGTCGCCTCCCGCGGCGATCGGGCGCTGGCGGCCGCGATCGAGGGGCGCATCGATCTCGCGATCATCGACGTCCGCCTCCCGGACATCTCGGGGATCGATCTCCTCGGCAAGCTCCGGCCGCACACCGAGGGCGGCGAGGTCATCTTCGTCACCGGCAACGCGACCCTCGACACCGCCCTCGCGGCGGTCCGCGAGGGGGTCTTCGCCTTCGTCCAGAAGCCCTTCGATCCCTTCGATCTCCTCAAGCTCGCCCGCCGCGCCCTCGATCAGGTCAAGCTCCGGCGCGAGCGCGCCCGCCTGGCCCACGAGCTCGGGCGCTCGGAGGCGCTCCACCGCGGGGTGGTCGAGGCGGTCGAGACCCTGATCATCGGCGTCGATCGCCAGGGCGTCGTCCACATGTGGAACCGCTGCGCGAGCGCGACCATGGGCTGGGAGGCCCTCGAGGCGCTCGGGCGCCCGCTCTGCGACCTCCTCTTCGGCGACGACGGCGACGGGGTCTTCGCCGAGTGGCTCGAGGTCGCCTGGGAGGACCGCGCGGGCGAGCTCCAGCTCGACGTCACGACGCGGAGCGGCGCCCGGCGGACGATCCGCTGGGGGCAGGCGACGCGGATCGAGGACGGCACGACGATCCTCCTCCTCGTCGGCCAGGACGTCACCGAGCGCCTCGCGCTCGAGAAGCGGGCGGCCGACGCCGAGGCGATGGCCTCGCTGGCGACCCTCACCGCCGGCCTCGCCCACGAGATCCGCAACCCGCTCAACGCCGCGATCCTCCAGCTCGAGCTCCTCTCGCGGGTCGCCGGGCGGCTCACCGACGAGCGCGCGCGCGGCCGGATCGGCGAGAGCGTCCGCCTCGTCCAGAGCGAGATCCGCCGGCTCTCGAAGCTCCTCGAGGAGTTCCTCAGCCTCGCGCGCCCGCGCTCCTTCGAGCTCTACCCGATCCGGGTCGGCGCGGTGATCGACCACGTCGTCACCATGCAGGCGCCGGTCGCCGAGGCGGCGGCCGTGTCGATCAAGGCCGCCGGGACCGAGCAGTGGCCCGCGGTGCTCGGCGATCAGAGCAAGCTGACCCAGGTCTTCGTCAACCTCGTCGTCAACGCGATCGACGCGATCCGCGACCAGCAGGGCGGGACGATCGAGATCGGCGCGGAGGTCGAGGGCGAGCACCTGGTGATCCGGGTCGTCGACAACGGCCCGGGGATCTCCGATGAGATCGCGGCGAGCGTCTTCCGCCCCTTCTTCAGCACCAAGGAGCAGGGGACCGGCCTCGGCCTGGCGATCGTCAAGCGGATCGTCGACCTCCACGGCGGCGAGATCTCGCTGCGTCCGGGCGACGGCGGCGGCGCGGTCGCGGAGGTCCGCCTCCGCCTCGCGCCGGCGCGGTCGGTCACCGACGACGACGACGAATGAGGCGCCGCGCCGCCCCGGGGCGGCGCCTCGACCTCGCGCTCGCGCGCGCGCCCTTCGGGCCTAGCCCTCGAAGGCCGCGTCGGTGATCTCGAGGCCGCGATCGATGATCGCGAAGCCCTCGCGGATCTGCTCCTCGCTGATCGTCAGCGGCGGGTTGCACATGAAGGTGTCCCAGCGGACGAAGGTGAAGAGCCCCTGCTCGCGGAGGAAGGCCGCGAACTTGCCCATCGCCGGGTGCGAGCCGTTGTAGGGGGCGATCGGCGCGCCCTGGGAGTTCTTCTGGACCTCGACGAGGCCGAAGAGGCCGAGGCAGCGGCCGCCCTTGACCGAGGGGTGGCGCTCCCGGAGGCGCTCGATCTCCGCGAGCATGAGCGGCTGGAGGGAAGCAGCCCGTTCGACCAGCTCCTCGTCGCGCATCACGTCGAGGACGGCGATCGCGGTCGCGCAGGCGAGCGCATGCGAGTTGTAGGTGAGGCCGCCCCAGAAGACGTGCTCCTCGAAGTAGTCGGCGATCTTCTGGCGCATCCCCATCGCCCCCAGGGGGAGGTAGGAGGAGGTCAGGCCCTTCGCCATCGTCACCAGGTCGGGGACGATGCCGGCGTGCTCGAAGGCGAACATCTTGCCCGTCCGGCCGAAGCCGGCCATCACCTCGTCGCAGATGAGCAGGATCCCGTGGCGATCGAGGAGCTCACGGAGCGCCCGCAGGTAGCCCTGGGGCGGCGGCAGGACGCCGTTGGTGCCGATCACCGGCTCGACGATCATCGCCGCGATCGTGTGCGAGCCCTCGCAGAGGATCACCTCCTCGAGGTAGCGGAGGGTCGCCGCCGTCTGCTCCTCGTCGCTCGCGCCGCGGCTGTAGGTGTAGGGCTGGGGGCCGACGACGTGGACGAAGCCGGGGCCGCCGGGCTCGTTCGGCCAGCGTCGGGGCTCGCCGGTGAGCTGCATCGTCAGGTTGGTGCCGCCGTGGTACGAGCGGTAGAGCGAGAGGATCTTCTGGCGGCCGGTGTAGAGGCGGGCGGCCCGGATCGCGTTCTCGTTGGCCTCGGCGCCGCCGAGGGTGAAGAAGAACTTGTTGATGTCGCCGGGGCAGAGCTCGGCGAGGCGCTGGCCGAGGAGGGCGCGCGGCTCGGTCGCGGTCCCCGGGTAGGTGTAGATCATCTGGCGATCGAGCTGGTCCTTGATCGCCTGGATCACCCGCGGGTGCGAGTGGCCGATGTTCACGCACATGAGCTGCGAGTTGAAGTCGAGGATCCGCTCGCCCTCGGGCGTGTAGAGGTAGACCCCCTCGGCCCGGGCGACCGGCAGCGGGTTCACCATGTTCTGCTGCGACCACGCGTAGAGCGTGTGCTCGCGGCAGAGCTCGGTCATCGTCTTCGAGTCCATGGTCTGGTCCTTCATCGTCGTCGCTCCTTCAGACCTGTCTCTCAGGACATCCAGGTCATGTCCTTCTGCTGGGCCCAGCGAGTGGTGACCTTGCGCGGGCGGGTCCAGAAGCGGAAGCCGTCCCAGCCGGTGATGTCGCCGTGGCCGAACTTCGAGTCGTTCCAGCCGCCGAAGGCGAAGGGCTCGCGGGGGACCGGGACGCCGACGTTGACCCCGCACATCCCGGCGCTCACCCGCTCCATCACGTAGCGGGCGATCCCGCCGCTCTGGGTGAAGATCGACGCGGCGTTGCCGTAGGGGCTCGCGTTCTCGATCGCGATCGCCTCGTCGATCGTCTTGGCGCGGATGATCGAGAGGACCGGGCCGAAGACCTCCTCGCAGCCCGCGGGCATCTCCGGGGTGACGTGGTCGAGGACCGTCGGCCCGAACCAGAAGCCGCCCTCGGCCCCTTCGACGGTCGCGCCGCGGCCGTCGACCAGCACCTTGGCGCCCATCCGCTCGGCCTCGTCGATGTAGCGGGTGATCCGCTCGACGCTCTCCTTCGAGATGATCGCGCCGAGGTCCTTGCCGAGGACCCACTTGCGGGCCTGCTCGGCGGTCGCGTCGACGAGCGCCTGGGTGTCGCCGACCGCGACCATCACGGCGGCGGCCATGCAGCGCTGGCCGGCGCAGCCGAAGGCCGAGGCGGCGACGGTGGTGCTGGTGAGCTCGAGGTCGGCGTCGGGGGCGACGATGAGGTGGTTCTTGGCGCCGCCGAGGCAGAGCATCCGCTTGCCGTGGGCCGCCCCGCGGCTGTAGACGAGGCGGGCGACCCGGGTCGAGCCGACGAAGCCGATCGCCTTGACCTTGGGGTGATCGACGAGCCCCTCGACGGCCGCCTGGCCGCCGTGGACCACGTTGAGGACGCCGGCCGGGAGGCCCGCCTCGTGGAAGAGCGCGGCCAGCTTCATCGCCCCGTAGGGGACCTTCTCCGAGGGCTTGAGGACGAAGGTGTTCCCGGCCACCAGCGCCTGCGGGAGCATCCAGAGCGGGACCATGAAGGGGAAGTTGAAGGGCGAGACCCCGGCGCAGACGCCGATCGGCTCGTAGCTCACCTCGCACTTGATCCCCCGCGAGACGTCGAGCTGCGGCCCGCCGGCCATGTTCGGGATCGAGATCCCCATCTCCAGGCACTCGATCCCCTTGAGGACGCTCGCCTTGCCCTCCTCGTAGGTCTTGCCGTTCTCGTGAGAGACCAGCCAGCTCAGCTCCTCGAGGTCGCGCTCGATCAGCGCCTTGACCCGGTAGAGGACCTGGACGCGCTCCTTCATCGGCGTGTCGCGCCAGGCCGGGAAGGCGGCGGCCGCCGCCGAGACCGCGGCGTCGACGTCGACCTCGCCGGACATCGGCACCGTGCCGATCACCTGGCCGTGGCGCGGGTTGGTGACGACGTCGTGGTGATCGGTCGCCGCCTCGCGCCAGCCGCCGGCGATCCAGTTGCGGGCGGCGACATACTCGCGAAAGTCGTAGTCACGGGCGGGGAAGGGCGGGAGGTGGCTGGCGGACATCGTGCCCTTCCATACCGCAAAAGCGACGCCCTGGAACAGGGGCCGCGAATGATGCGCGGGCCCGGAGAGCGCCCTGGAGGGGGTCTGCCGGGCCCGCTCGGGGGCAGGGGAGGGGCGCGCGCCCGCCCGCGCTCAGGTCCGCCGGAGGTAGCGGCCGGCGCCGCGCTCGACCCGGAGGTCGCCGTCCTTGAAGGCGACCTTGCCGCCGACGATCGTGTGCGAGACCCCGCCCTCGATCGCGAAGCCCTCGAAGATGTTGCGGTCGACGTGGTGGTGGTGGGTCTTGGCCGAGATCACCGACGAGCGGGCGGGATCGTAGACGACGATGTCGGCGTCGGCGCCGACCCGGATCGCCCCCTTGCGGGGGTAGAGGCCGAAGATCTTCGCCGGCTGGGTGCAGCAGACGTCGACGAATTGGTGGATCGAGATCCGCCCCTTGGCGACCCCGTAGGTGTACATCAGCGCCATCCGGTTCTCGATGCCGGCGGCCCCGTTCGGGATCTTGGTGAAGTCGTCCTTGCCCATGACCTTTTGGTCAGCCTGGCGGAAGGGGCAGTGGTCGGTGGCGACGTGGTGGATGAGGCCGGCCGCCAGCGCGTTCCAGAGGACCTCCTGGTGGCCGAGGGGCCGGATCGGCGGGCTCATCACGTAGGCCGCGCCCTCGAAGTCGGGCTTGTCGTAGACCGAGTCGTCGAGGAGGAGGTACTGCGGGCAGGTCTCGACGAAGACCATCACGCCCTCCTGGCGCGCCCGGATCACCGCGTCCATCGACTCCTTGCAGGTCAGGTGGACGATGTAGATCGGCTGGCCGGAGCAGCGGGCGAGGGTGATCGCCCGGTTGGTCGCCTCGCCCTCGACCCACGAGGGCCGGCTCTGGGGGTGGTACTTCGGCGCGGTCTTGCCGGCGGCGACGAGCTTGCGCTGGAGCGACTGGACCGCGAGGCCGTGCTCGCAGTGGGTGGTCACCAGGGCGCCGAGGGAGCCGGCGGTGTCGATCACCCCGATCAGCTCGTCGTCGTCGACGCCGATCGCCCCGATGTAGGCCATGAAGGTCTTGAACGAGGAGATCCCGTCCTCGTGGTGGACCTGGCGCATCTCCTTCTCGACCTGCTCGTTGAACCAGGTCACGGCCATGTGGAAGCCGTAGTCGGCGCAGGCCTTCTCGGCGTTGCTCATCCAGAAGTCGCGGGCCTCGAGGAGGCTCTGGCCGCGGCTCGGGATGATGAAGTCGATGATCGACGTGGTCCCGCCGGCGACCCCGGCGGCGGTGCCGGTGAAGAAGTCGTCGGCCGACACCGTGCCCATGAAGGGGAGCTCCATGTGGGTGTGGGCGTCGATCCCCCCGGGGAAGACGAGCTGGCCGCCGGCGTCGACGACCTCGGCCCCCTTGGGGACGTCGAGGTCAGGGCCGATCGCCTTGATGACGCCCTCATCGCAGTAGACGTCGGCGTGGTAGCGGTCGAGCGGCGTGATGATCTCGCCGCCGCGGATGACGACTCCGGACATGACTTCCTCCTCGCTCAAGGGCGCGCGGCGAGCGGGCCGCGACGCAGGTTGGGGGCGCTAGCCCTCGTCGGAGATCTTACCGTAGCTCTCGGGCCGGCGATCGCGGAAGAACTGCCAGGTGTGGCGGACCTCGTCGATCATGTCGAGGTCGATGTCGGCGACGACGACCTCATCCCGCTCCTCCGAGCCGATCGCCAGGAAATTCCCGCGCGGATCGACGAAGTAGGACGATCCGTAGAAGCGGCCGATGTTCCAGGGGGCCTCGGTGCCGACCCGGTTGATCGCGCCGACGAAGTAGCCGTTGGCGACCGCGTGGGCGGGCTGCTCGAGCTTCCAGAGGTACTGCGAGAGGCCCGCGACGGTCGCGCTCGGGTTGAAGACGATCTCGGCGCCGTTGAGGCCCAAGATCCGCGCCCCCTCCGGGAAGTGGCGGTCGTAGCAGATGTAGACCCCGACCTTGGCGTAGCGGGTCTGGAAGACCGGGAAGCCGCCGTCGCCGGGCTTGAAGAAGTACTTCTCCCAGAAGCCGGAGGTCTGGGGGATGTGGTGCTTGCGGTACTTGCCGAGGTAGGTCCCGTCGGCGTCGATCACCGCGGCGCTGTTGTAGTAGACCCCGCGCATCGCCGCCTCGTAGAGCGGGACGACGATCACCATGCTGTGGCGGCGGGCGAGGTCGGCCATGATCGCGGTGGTCGGCCCCGGGATCGGCTCGGCGGCGGCGTACCAGCGCTTGTCCTGGCTCGGGCAGAAGTAGGGGCCGTTGAAGATCTCCTGGAGGCAGAGGATCTGGACGCCGCGGCGGGCGGCCTCCTCGATCAGGGGGACGTGCTTGTCGAGCATCGCCTTCTGGATGGCGGCGACGGGCACGCTCTCGTCGTTGATCGGGTTGGAGCACTGGATAAGGCCGCAGCGAACGATCGAGGTCATCTCGTCTCCTGAGTCGGGGAGGGCGTCTGGGGTTGTCGGGCTGCCGGCGGGCGCAGCCGGGGGCACTGTAGCCAATCGCAGCCGGCGGCGAAAGGCGCCGTGGGCCACCAAGGCGGGTCCTGGAGGCCCCTGCACGCTCCGCCCGGGGATCCCTCCATGTGTGAAGTGAATTACGGGCTGGTCTGGTAGTGGCCGGCTTCGGCGGTATTCTTGCGAGACGTGGACAAGTGGCCGACGTTGGGTGAACATCCTGCGCCGTGGGGCCAGCCCCCACACGCTCCGGACCGCCAGCCAACCCGGCCGCTCACCGCAACCTCAGCGTTAGCCTCAAGGGCGCTCACCCACGCCCGCTTCTTGGAGAGACCATGACCCGTACCCGACTCACCACTCGCTTCTTTAGCCTTTCCCTCCTTGCGACCCTGGTCGCGGCGCCGCTCGTCGGCTGCAGCGGCGACGACCGCAAGGACACCGCGACCAACGGTGACACGACCGGGGACACCTCGACCGGCAGCACCACCAACGACAGCGCCTCGTCGACCAGCGCCTCCGGCTCTGGGACCGCCGGCGAGACCACGGGCGGCAGCACGACCGCGACCACCAACACCAGCGTGACCACGACCTCGACCACCGGCGTCGAGCCCCAGCCCGACGGGTCGATGTGCACGGACGACGCCGAGTGCATCTCGGGCCACTGCTTCAACGTCCCGCTCCTCGGCGGCCTCTGCGGCGAGTGCAACTCCGACGCCGACTGCGACGGCGGCGGCTGCACGATCCCGAACCCGCTCATGATGCAGGGCGCGAGCTGCAACAAGGGGGAGAAGGGCGCCGGCTGCGAGACCGACGATGTCTGCACCGATCCGAACGCGGCCATCTGCGGCCTCGTCCTCGACGCGACGCCGATCCTCAAGGTCACCACCTGCGGTGAGTGCGAGACCAACGCCGACTGCCCCGGCGACAAGCCGAACTGCTCGCCGACCATCTCGGTCGCCGACTTCTCCGGCGTCCTCGAGTGCGTCCCCGACAACACCGTCCCGAACGACAGCGCCTGCAACTTCGCCGAGGAGGGCGGGGTGCCGATCGGCAACTCGGCCTGCATGTCGGGCAAGTGCGGCGTCGCCTCGGTCATGGGGATCATCCAGATCGGCGTCTGCGGTGACTGCTTCACCGACGCCGACTGCGACATGGGGCAGACCTGCACGGACGCCTACCTCGACGAGGGCGACGGCTCGCTCCACGGCGCGGTCTGCGGCTGATCGCCGGCTTCGCGCGCGCACGGGGGTCGCGTCCGGAAGGGCGCGGCCCTCGGGCCTTTCGAAGGCCCGCCGCCCTTGCGGCCGGGCGCCCTCCGCTGCTATCTCCTCGCCTGGCATGCGTCGTCGGATCCGTCGAGGCCTCCCCGGGATCGCCGGCCTCCTCCTGGTCGGAGGAGCGCTCGGCGGCGCGACCCTGCTCGCGCCGCGGCCGGCGGCGGCCGAGCCTGAGCTCCTCGATCGGGTGGTCGCGGTCGTCGACGACGACATCGTCCTCCTCTCGCACCTCGATCGCTCGGTGCGCTCGTCGCCCCAGCTCCAGGAGGCCCTGCAGATGCTCGGCCCCGGCGCGACCGAGCAGCAGCTCGAGCAGAAGCTCAAGGAGACGCGGATCGTCGTCCTCGACGAGCTCATCGACACGGTGCTGATCAAGAAGGAGGCCGCGAAGTTCCAGATCACCGCGAGCGAGGCCGACATCCAGCGCTACCTCCAGCAGCTCGCGGCCGGCAACAACTACCCGTCGGTCGCCGAGCTCCGCAAGGCGGTGATCGCCAGCGGCGAGTTCGGATCCTGGGAGGAGTACCGCCAGGACATCCGCGATCAGATCACGGTCTACAAGGCGACCTCGATGCTCGCCAACTGGGCGGTCACCGAGGCCCAGATGCGCGAGTACTACCGCAAGATGGCCCGCGGCGAGGACGCCCGGATCGAGGTCGATCGCTTCGTCTTCGCCCAGGCGGGGCAGGGGAGCGGCGCCCGCGACGAGGCCTTCGCCCGGGCCCAGGGGATCGCCCGCCGCCTCCGCGCGGGCGAGGCGAGCGACGCGGTGATCGCCGAGCTCGGCGGCGATCCGGAGGAGTACCGCCGGACGATCGCCCGCGGCGAGATCGCCCCGCTCCTCGAGGACGCGCTCTTCCCGGCGACCACCGGCGAGGTCGTCGGGCCGCTCGCCTCCGGCCAGGGCTACGTCGTCTTCCGGGTGGTCCGCCACCTGGCGAGCGAGGTCCTGAGCTACGAGGAGGCGAAGGAGGGGATCCGCCAGAAGCTCGAGGCCGACGCCTACGAGAAGGCGGAGCGCGAGTTCCGGCAGACCCTCCGGTCGAAGGCGCACATCGACATCCGCCTCTGAGCTCGCGGCCGCGGAGCACGCTGTCGAAGGGGACATGGCGGTTCAGCCATGTCCCTTTGTTCATGGTCGAGCGTTGAGCTCGGCGGCGCCGGCCGGCCGGCCGCACCTCGCGGCCCGAGCTCAGAGCGGCGCCAGGCGGTCCGGCCTCGCCTCGCCGCGCGCCCGCAGCACCTGGCGGATCCGCGCGAGGACGACCTCGTCGTCGTAGGGCTTGATGATGTAGGCGTTGGCGCCGTTGCGCAGCCCCCAGTAGCGGTCGGACTCGCGGGCCATCGACGTGACGAAGACGAAGAGCGGGATCGCGCCCTTCTCCCACTTCTCGCGGAGGCGGCGGAGGAGGGCGAGCCCGCTAAGCTCGGGGAGGAGGACCTCGCCGAGGAAGAGGAGGGGGTGGTGGGCCTCGATCGCCGCGAGCGCCTCGCGGCCGTCGCTGACCTCGTGGAGGAGGACCGGGACGTCGAGCTCCTGGGAGGCCGCGTCGACCAGGGTCGCCAAGCGTCGCCGCTCGGCGGGGTCGGTGTCGGCGAGCACGACGTGGCAGACCGCGGCCATCGGTCTCCCTAGACGAGGACTGGCATCACCCGGCGACGGACGAGGTTGGCCTTGGCGTGGCGGTAGAGCACGCGGGAGACCGCGAAGGTGCCGGTTCGGGTCTTGCGGGCGATCTCCTTGACGCTGTTGCGGCCGTTGACCAGCTCGAGGACCGCGAGCTCCTCGCGCGGGAGGGCGTCGCGGCTGAGGCGCGCGACCTGCTCGTCGACGCGGAGGAAGATGTCGTCGACGTCCGGCATATGCGGACCCATCGTCGCCGCCTCCTCGAGGCGGCGGAGGCCGTCGAGGAGCGCCTCGGCGATCAGCAGCTCGGCCCGGCCCTGCGAGGCGGCGGCCGCCGCCATCGTGTCGAGCTGGGCCGCGGGCGCGAAGGCGAAGGTGCCGGTCTTCCAGGTCAGGAGGTGACAGGTGACCGCGCGCGCCTGATCGACGAGGACCTGGGCGAGATCGGCGGCGCTGAGGAGCCCGGCGTCGACCAGGCGGGTCCCGAGCGGGCGCCGCTCCGGATCCTTGCCGACGACGAAGGCCTCGAGCTGGTCCCCCTGGAGGAAGCCGCCCTCGACGATGAAGCGGCCGAGGCGCAGCTCCTCGCCGCTCCCCTTGAACTCGGCGAGGCGGATCCGCCCCTGGTCGATGTGGAGCTTGCCCCACTCCTCCTCGCGCTCGACCTTGAGGACCCCGCGGACCCCCGAATTCGCCAGCATCTCGAGGACCGCCTCGAGCCGGGAGGTCTCGAGGTGGCCGCGGACGCTCGACGGGCTCGGCGGATCGGGGAGATCCTCGTCCTGGCGGAGCGCCTGGGAGAAGCGCTCGACGGTCTCGTCGCTGAACTCCTGACCAGGGAAGTAGTCACCCAGGAGCTGCTTGAGCCGGGTCGTCGCGAGATCGACCGAGATCGGCGCAGAGGCCACGCCCGGCTGGTGCTCGAGGGTCTCGCGGACCACCTTGACCAGGGCCGGGGTCGAAAAGGGCCGCCGGAGGCTCGGGAGGTCCTCGGCGCCCGGGATCGGCGTCGGGTTTGAGCGGCTCACCAGGAGGATCCCCGGGAGCTTCGCGGCCCCCGGGATCTGGACCAGGGCCTTCAAAACCGAGGCTGAGGCCGCGGGATCCGCGGAGGCGTCCAGGAGGAGCGCGACCACGGAGCCGTCCCCGCCGGGGCCGTGGGACTTGCAGATCTCGACCGCCTCCGCCTGAACATGGGCGTTGAAGACCTGGAATCCGGCCAGCCGCAGGCCCGCGGTTGCGAGCTTGGCCGTGGTCGGATTGGGGTCGTAGTAGAGAATTCCGGGCTGTGCGGGCCGAGAGCCTGAGGATGGGGGGGCCATGGGCACGGCAAAGGATACTCGGAATTCCCCAACTCGTGGTAGCGTTTGGCGAACATGGTGATGGGCGAGATTGAGCGACTTGAACCGCCCCAGCGGCTCGGCAACGTGACGTTGCTCGGGATCCTGGGTGAGGGCGGCATGGCGACGGTCTACCTCGCCTCGGTCGGTCAGGGGTCACTCGCTCGGCTGGCGGCGGTCAAGCTCCTCCGCGCCGGCCTCCCGGACCACGACTACCGGACCCGCTTCATCGACGAGGCGAAGGTCGTCCTCAAGCTCCACCACAACAACATCGTCGACGTCCGCGAGGCCGGCGAGATCAACGATCAGCTCTTCATCGTGATGGCGCTGGTCGAGGGGCGCGATCTCGCGGACATCTGGGACCGCTGCGCGGCGATCGGCCGCGCCTTCCCGGTCGCGCTCGCGGTCCACATCATCCGCGAGTGCCTCCGCGGTTTGCACTACGCCCACACCTTCCCGGGGCTCGGCCTGGTCCACCGCGACATCTCGCCGTCGAACATCCTGATCGACTGGGCGGGCGCGGTCCGCCTCGCGGACTTCGGCCTCGCGACCTCGACCCTCAAGGGGAGCCTCACCCAGCCCGGCGTCGTCTTCGGCAAGATCGCCTACATGTCGCCCGAGCAGGCGCGGCACGAGATCCTCGACGGCCGCACCGACGTGTACGCGTGCTCGGCGATCCTCTGGGAGCTCCTCACGGGCCGCCCGCTCCGCGCCTCCGACACGATCGACACCGAGGCGGTCTCGACCTTCGAGGCGCCGCGCGCGAGCAACTACTCGTCGCGGGTCGATCCTGAGCTCGACGCGATCGTCGCCCGCGGCCTCGCGCGTGACCGCGAGGACCGCTTCCTCTCCGCCCACGAGCTGATGGACGCGCTCAGCGAGTGGCTCGCGGTCAACGCCCCCGGGACCGGCCAGGAGAACCTCGCCGAGTTCATGGAGGAGCTCTTCGACGACGCCGCCGAGCGCGAGCGAGACTTCCGCGAGCGGATCCTCTCCGAGGTCTCGCGGACGCAGGTGCATGCCCACTCGGGCGAGGAGGCGAGCGCGAGCCAGAGCATCGAGATCGTCGAGGAGGAGATCGATCTCGGCATGCTCGACGAGGACGAGTCGGCGCCCGCGGAGCCGCTGCCGGTGAAGGTGAAGGCGCCGGTGCAGCAGCCGGTCGCGCCGCCGCCGACGATCGATCCCGGCGGCCCGCCGGACATCGAGCACATCGAGCCCGGGACGATCATCGCCGAGCGCTACCGGGTGGTCTCGCGGATCGGCCGCGGCGGCATGGGGACGGTGTACCTCGGCGAGCACACGACGGTCGGCCGCCGGGTCGCGATCAAGGTCCTCACCCACCAGTGGAGCCGCAACGAGCTGGTGGCCAAGCGCTTCCGGGCGGAGGCGCGGGCGGCCAGCGCCGCCGGCCACCCGAACATCATCGAGGTCTTCGACGCCGGCGAGCTCCCCGACGGCCGCCTCTACCTGGTCATGGAGTACCTGACCGGGCGAAACCTCTACGACGAGATCCAGGACCTCGGGACCCTCTCGGTCGGCCGCGCCTGCCGGATCATCCGCGCGGTCGGTCGGGCGATCCGGGCGGCCCACGAGGTCGGGATCATCCACCGCGATCTCAAGCCCGACAACGTGATGTTCGTGCCGCTCCCCGAGGGGGAGGGCGAGACCGTCAAGGTCCTCGACTTCGGGATCTCGGCCGGCGCCGAGCGGAGTGAGTCGCAGGCCCGCCTGACGATCCCCGGCCACGCGCTCGGCACCCCGGAGTACATGGCGCCCGAGCAGGCGAAGGGGAAGGACGCGACCGAGTCCTTCGACCTCTATGCCCTTGGGGTCATGCTCTTTGAGACACTCGTCGGCGAGCCGCCCTTCGTCTCGAACAACCTCGTCGAGATCATGGCGCGCAAGTCGACCGAGCGCGCGCCCTCGCTGGCGGAGAAGCGGCCCGATCTCCCGCGCTCGCTGATCCAGCTGGTCGACGACTGCCTCGAGATCGATCCGGCGAAGCGTCCGCCCTCCGCCCGCGACTTCCTGATCCGCCTCGAGGAGGTGATCCGGATCCTGCCGGCGGAGGAGGGCGACGTCCCGGAGAGCTCGATGGTCGGGATGCGGGCCGAGCACCTCGCGCCCGACATCGCCACGCCGGTGCGGCCGGGCTCGGTGCCCTCGCCGGTCGCCGGCCTCAAGCCGACCGAGGTCGAGCCGCCGACGGGCCTGGCCGCGCTCAGCGAGCCCCGCTTCCGCAAGTACTGGCTGACCGGCGGGGCCGCGCTCCTCCTCGTGCTGATCTGGATCAGCATGACCGGGCCGAGCGAGGGCGGACCGGAGGAGTCGCCGGCCAAGGCCGGGAACACCGCCACCCAGAGTGGCGACAGCGACGGCTCGCTCCAGGACCTCGGGAGCCTGAAGACGGTCTCAAAGGTCCCGCTCGAGACCCACAAGAAGGCGGGGGCAGGGGACCCCAACCCCGGCGGCGCGACCACGACCGGCGCGGCCGAGGTCGATCCCACCGGCGCAGGCGCCGGCAAGACCAGCGACGGTGCCGATAGCGGTGAGAGCGGCGACGGCGGCTCCAAGCCCGCCGAGGTCAAGAAGGACCGCTACGCGACGCCAGAGTGCGAGCGGACCCGCAAGGCCGTCAGCGAGGCCCGGACCGCCGGCGACTGGAACGCGATGCTCAAGTACCTCGAGAAGGAGAAGCATTGCTTCAAGCGCAACGCCCTCGTGAAGCTGAAGACGCTCGCCTACAAGGAGCGGCGTGACTTCAACCTCTGCGTCAAGACCGGCAAGGGGAGCAGAGACCCCGAGGTCGAGAAGTGGGTGAAGCTCTGCGAGAAGCGGGCGAGCAAGGAGTGAGGACGTCTCGGGATCGCGCGGCGGGCTCGAAATTGTCGAGGGATGGACGCAGCGGGGCGAGGGGGCCATAATACCGCTCCCGCCCATGCTGGTACCGCTCGTCACCGCAATCTCGCTGATCCTCCCGACCTCGGCGCTGGCCGTCCCGTCGGCGCCGGTGTACGCCCTGGCGCCCGCCGAGGCGGATGTCTACGCGACGGTGAAGGTCGACGCCGAGGGCTTCGGCGAGGTCGGCTCGAAGGTCCAGACCCGCGTCGTCCAGGAGGCTGAGAGCACCCTCGCCAGCGAGGGGATCAAGAAGCGCTCCGGCGTCAGCGACATGGTCGTCTTTATTAAGGTTACGCCGCCCCCCTCGGGGGACGAGGGCTACGTCCTCGGGATCGCGGTGAGCCACCTCGGCCAGCCGATCACCGAGGTCTCCGAGACGCCCTGCGAGCTCTGCGTCGAGGACGAGCTGATCGAGATGGTCGACGCCAAGGTCCGCGAGCTCGCCCCGCAGATGCGCGCCCACATGGCCGAGGTCGCGGCCCAGGCACCGGAGCCTGAGCCCGAGCCTGAGCCCGAGCCTGAGCCCGAGCCTGAGCCCGAGCCCGAGCCCGCCGACACCCCGAAGGGGATGGGCGGCAAGGGCAAGGCTGGCGTCGCGCTCGTCGCCCTCGGCGCGACCGGGGCGATCGCTGGCGCCGTGATGGCGGCGCGCAAGCCGAGCCAGAAGTCGCCCGACATCGGCTACGAGCTCCTCGACACCCGACCGCCGGGGTACGCGTTCCTCGGGGTGGGGGGCGCCCTCCTGGTCACCGGTGCGGTCCTCCTGGCGCTCGACGTCCGCGAGCGAAAGCGCCGCAAGCCGGCCGAGACCGCGGTCGCCCCGCTCTTCGGTCCCGGCGCCGTCGGCCTCCAATGGGCTGGCCGCTTCTGACCCCTTGATCTTGCCTGAGGTCTCTATGCGTCTCGCATCTTCACGCTCTGCTTGGTTCGGCCAGCTCATGCTCGGGGGCGTCCTCCTGGGCGCGGGGCTGGGGGCCTGCACGATCGTCAACGGTAACCACTGCGCCCTCAACTCCGGGGCCTGCGGCGCGGGGCTGGTCTGCGATCGCTGCGCCGTCGACAACGACGGCTGCGTCGCCGCCGACGCGCTCACCTCGGAGAGCTGCCTGGTCGAGGACTCGGCGACCAGCACCGGCTCGACGACCTCGCCGTCGACGACCATCACGACCACCACGATCGGCACCTCGACGACGTCGACGACCGAGCCGACGTCGTCGACCGAGCCGTCGACCGGGGCGACGACCGGGTCGACGACCGACCCGTCGACGAGCGGGACGACGACCGAGGGCTTCACCTGTGATCCCGACGTGCCCGTCAACTTCGAGTGCAAGCAGATGGACGCGACCAAGCCCTTCTGCGTCGCCACCGACACCTGCGGTGGCTGCTCGGAGCTGGTCTCGTCGTCCTGCGCCCAGATCGACCCGACCAACCCCGCCTGCGAGGAGACGCTCGGCACCTGCGTCGAGTGCACCGCCGTCAACACCCAGGCCTGCAGCCCGACCGAGGTCTGCAACCAGTACATCAACGACTGCGGCAAGTGCTTCGAGCACGATCAGTGCATGAGCGGCGCCTGCAACCTCAAGACCGGCGCCTGCTTCCCCCCCGAGAACGTCGTCTGGGTCGAGCGCCAGGCCTCCTGCGGCGGCAAGGACGGCAGCGAGGCCGCGCCCTTCTGCACGCTCGCGCAGCCCCTCGCGATCTGGCCCGACAAGGACCTGGTGATGAAGCTGAAGCCCGGGATCGGGCCGCAGCTCGACGCGCTCGATCTCTCGAGCGGCAAGAACATCGCGATCGTCGGCGTCAACAACCCGAAGATCGGAGCTACCGCCGCGCCCGAGGCCCGGATGCTCCTCTCCGAGGGGACCAACCTCTTCGTCACCCAGGTCCGCCTCCAGGAGGCGAGCCAGTCGATCGTCATCTCCTGCCTCGGCGGCGACTCCGAGGTCTGGATCGATCGGACGCTGATCTCGAGCAACAAGGTGCCCTTCCAGACCGCGGCCTGCGGCAAGGTGACGCTCCAGCGCTCGGTGGTCACCGCCAACGACAACGCGAGCAACGTCGGCGCGCTCGCGCTGATCAACTCGTTCGTCACCAGCAACGACGTCGGCAACACCGGCACGCCCTTCCGGCTCAACGCGGCGAGCGAGATCATCCACTCGACGGTCGTCGCCAACGACGGGTCGATCTCGTCGGGCTTCTACTGCACGCAGAACTCCGAGGTGAAGGTGCGGAACTCGGTGGTCCTCGGCGACAAGGATCCCTTCGGCGGCTGCGTGTCGCTGACGGAGAACACCCACGTGGGCCCGGCGTCGGACCTCATCGATCTCTTCCAGGCGGCGCAGCAGGGCGTCTACCGCCCGAAGCCGGCGGCTGACGCGATCAGCATGCTGGCGGAGTGGCAGATCGGCGATCCCTACATCGACTACGACGGCGAGCTCCGGCCGAACGAGCCCGGCGCGAAGGACTTCGCCGGCGCGGCGCGGCCCTGAGCGGCGCCGGCGAGCCCCGGACGGCGACGGCGTCCGCGCCACCGAGCCCCCGGCGAGGCTGGGGAGGCGTGGGGGACGAGGGCGACAGGTCCTCCATCGCTAGAGGTAGGTGTGGGCGGACGTTGTCCGTCGCGTATTCCTCCCCACTCAAGCGGCGCAAGGGGGGGCCCTCGCGGGCGCGCTAGCGCGAGGCGCGGTTGAAAGCGCCCCTGGGCTGCGCGATACTGGCGTCATGAGCATTGGGTGGTCCCGCGCGCTCCCTTCCGCCCTCCTTGGTCTTGGCTTGGCCGCGTGTACTCCCGAGCCGCAGGGGACGGACACGACCGAAGACGGCTCCTCGTCCTCCTCGAGCTCGTCGTCGACCACCACCTCCGGCTGCCCGGTCGGCTCCCTCGGCTGCATGTGCACCAACGGTGGCGGCTGCGATCCGGGCCTGGTCTGCTCCGGCGACAACCACTGCATGGACGACAACGCGACGTCGACGTCGACGTCGACGTCGACGACCTCGGGCTCGGACGCCACCAGCACCTCGAGCTCGACCACCGCGACCGACTCGGACACCGACGCCGGCCCCTGTGATCCCAACCAGGGCGTGGTGAACGACGCCTGCCCGCCGGAGACGCCCTACTGCTCGGCCTCCGGGATCTGCGGCGACTGCTCGGTGCTGGTCTCGTGCGCGGCGGTCGACCCCGAGAAGGCGGTCTGTGACCTCGAGAGCGGCCAGTGCGTCCAGTGCAACGCCGACGAGGCCTCGGCCTGCAAGGGCGACGCCCCGATCTGCGACGAGGTCGTCAACGCCTGCGTCGGCTGCTCGGACCACAGCCAGTGCCCCAACTCCGCCTGCGACCTCGTCAGCGGCGCGTGCATGGACGAGGCCAAGGTCCTCTATGTCTACGGCGATGACGCGAACTCCGGCAACTGCACCGAGTCGATCGGAGGCAACAGCGGCTCCAAGGACAACCCCTACTGCACGCTGGACTTCGCCCTCACCCACGCCAAGGGGAAGATGGATCCCTCGGGGTGGACCTTCAGGCTCCTCCCGGGCGGCGCCTGGCCGCAGCCCTACTTCCACATCCCGGGCGGGATGACGCCGGCGACCTACGCGGTGATCGCCGAGGGGAACGACTCGACGGCCGCCGAGATCGAGTCGGCGCTCGTCGTCGTCGACATCAAGGACAACCTGACGGTCTACCTCGACAACCTCGACATCGTCGGCGTCGGCAACACCAACCTCCCGAAGGTGAAGTGTCTGTACGCGCGGGTCTTCGTCACCCGCTCGCGGATCCGCGGCGGCGCGGGGGCGGGGATCGGCGGCTCCAACTGCGAGCTCCACGTCCTCGACTCGACGATCTCGCAGAACAAGAGCGAGGGGATCGAGCTCACGTCGGGCAAGCTCATGCTCCGCAACGCGTTCATCACCGACAACGGACACGACCCGAACTTCGGCGGCGGCGGCATCAGCCTCGGCACCGCCGTCGCGGTCGACATCGCCTACTCGTCGATCGTGATGAACCACAACAACTTGGGGGCGGTCGACTCGATCGGCTGCACGAAGGCGGCGGCGCTCTCGACCGTCCGCAACTCGATCATCGCCCGCTCGCCGCTGGTCGACAACGAGTCGGTGGCCTGCCCGAACCTGGTGATCACCGACTCGCTGGTCGACGGCGGCGAGATGAGCGGCGAGGGCAACGTGAAGATGGCCCCCGAGGACATCGTGAAGCTCCTGACCAAGGAGCCGGTGACCGGCGTCTACCGCTGGAAGGGGCCGGATCAGGCGATGATGGTCAACGACATCGCCCGCTGGCTCGACGGCGATCCGCGGAGCGACTTCGAGGGTGATCCGCGGCCGGTGGTCAACGACACGCCGGACACGCCCGGCGCCGACGCGCTCCCCTAGATCCGATCGAAATCGCGCCGCGCGTTCCCGAGCGCGCTCTACGGGCCCCTTCGTTGCCAGCGCGGTGGCGAGTGGGGATACTGCGACGGTGCGTTGGACTACCTCCTCGGCGGCCGCCGCGGCTGCGCGACTTTCCGCCCTCTTGGTCCTCGCTGCATGCCCGCCGGCTTCGATGACCAGCGCAGGGACCGACACCGCCGACACCGGCTGTGAGCCGGGCACCCTCGACTGCACCTGCCACGCCGACGACACCTGCAACGCCGGGCTCGTCTGCGCGTCGAACCGCTGCACCGTCGATCCGCTGGTCACCACCTCGCCGGTGACCAGCGTCAGCGGGGGCTCCGGGACCGACGGGACCTCGACCGGGTCGGGGAGCGACGGCTCGACGAGCGTCGGCCCGACCGAGTGCGATCCGGCCGACGGGGTGGAGAACGCCGCCTGCGAGGAGCCCTCGGCGCCCTACTGCGATCCCAGCGGCGCCTGCGTCGGCTGCTCGTCGATCGCCTGCGCCGACGTCGACGCCGCGGCGCCGCTCTGCGACCGCGAGAGCGGGCGCTGCGTCACCTGCACGGCGGCCGACACCAGCGCCTGCGCCGGCGGGACTCCGATCTGCAGCGACGGCGCCTGCGTCCCCTGCACCGAGCACAGCCAGTGCGGCGGCGGGGCCTGCAACCTCGCCAGCGGCGAGTGCTTCGGCGGCGACGCGCTCTGGGTCGACAAGGGGGTCGCGCCGAGCGAGTGCGCCGCCGCGGACGGCAGCCAGAACAAGCCCTTCTGCGAGATCGCCGACGCGCTCGCCGTGATCCCGGCGGCGACGCCGACGCTCGTCTGGGTCGCGCCCGCGGCCGAGGCCTACGCGGTGCAGGCGTCGATCGAGGCCGGGAGGGTGGTCGCGATCCGCAGCAGCGGCGACGGCCGCCCGCGCCTCGAGGTCACCGACGCCGAGGCGCTGGTGATCGGCGAGGGCGCGCTCGCGCTGGTGGATCACCTCAAGATCGGCTACCCGGCGACCTTCCGGGGGGCCCTCTGCCTCGGCGGAGCGCTCTGGCTCGACGACTCGATCGTCGATCACCGCAAGGAGATCGGCGTCGAGGGGAGCGGCTGCGAGCTGACCCTCCGGCGCTCGCTGATCACCTCCAACCTCGGGGGCGGGATCGCCACCAGCGGTGGTGAGCTCCACCTCGAGAACGCCTTCGTCGTCGCCAACGGCTGGGCCTCGTCGGCGATCGGCGGGCTCGCGAGCGAGGGCGGCGTGATCGACCTGGTCTACGCCTCGGTGCTCGGCAACGAGGCGACCGGCGGGGTCCCGGCCTCGCTCGTCTGCTCGGCGGAGACCACCGGCGCGATCACCAACTCGATCCTCTTGATCAGCGGCGAGGGATCGTCGCTGGGCTGCGACGCGATCGAGGTCACGCAGAGCGCGATCGATGATCCGCCGACGGCCGCGGCCGAGCGGAGCAACGCGCTGATCGAGGGCGGGCTCGACGGGTCGTGGTTCGTCAAGCCGAGCTCGGGCGACTACCACCTCAAGGCGGGCGCCATGACGCCCTTCGAGGGGCTCGCCCGCTGGACGACCGGCCAGCCGCCGACCGACTTCGACGGTCAGGCGCGGCCGCAGGTCGACGGCGCCCCCGACTTCGCCGGGGCAGACGTCCCCTGAAGGGCGGCCCGCCGGGCGGCGTTCGTCGCCGTCGCGGCAGAGCCTGGCGACGGCATCGTCCGCGGGCGAGGGCAGGGGGCGCGTCGCCTTCGGGCCTCGCGCGAGCGCGCGTCCGCCAGATCTTTGGGGCATGTCGGCGCGAAGCTCGTGGTTGCGCACCGAGGCCGCGGATCGCTCGTCGGCCGCGGCGATGAGCGACCTCAGATCGCACGAGCGCGCGCGCGTCGGGCCTTTGGGGCATGTCGCCAGCGCGCTCGTTTCCGGGCATCGGGGTCATCGATCGCCGGCTCTCGCGGCAGACCTCGCGCGCTTGCGAAGATTGTCAGCGATGACGATGTCCGGAATACTCGGGGCGATGCGCTGGGTCTCTCCGCGGTGGTCGTTGCTGGTGGCGATGGGGGCCCTGGGGGCCTTGGCGGGGCTCGCGTGCAACGGCGGGATGGTCGACACGACGACCGGCAACGACAGCGGGATGTGCCCGCTGGGCTCGGCGGGCTGCCCCTGCCTCGACGGCGGGATCTGTGACGACGGGCTCCTCTGCGCGTCGAAGGTCTGCATCGACGTGGGCGGGTCGACGGAGGGCTCGACCGGCAGCACCGGCGGGACCGGGAGCTCGTCCTCGACGAGCGCCTCGACCGTCGGCGGCGAGTGCTCGCCGGCGGACGACACCGTGAATCAGGGCTGCGCGGGCTCGGACCCGACTCGACCCTACTGCTCGAAGGCGGGCCTCTGCGTCGACTGCAGCGGCCTCGCGGCCTGCCCGGGGGACGTCCCCGCCTGCGATCCAGAGAGCGGCCTCTGCGTCCTCTGTGTCCCGGGGGACAGCGACCTCTGCTCCGGCGGGACGCCGGCCTGCGATCCCGACACCCACACCTGCGTCCCCTGCACGGCCCATGAGCAGTGCAGCAGCGGCGCCTGCGATCTCTTCTCCGGCGAGTGCTTCGACGACGCCGAGGTGATCTGGGTCGACAGCGGCAACAAGAGCTGCGGGAGCTCCGGCGGCTCCGAGGACAAGCCCTTCTGCTCGCTCAAGCAGGCGATGGTCGAGGCCGTCGGCGGCGACCAGGGGGCGCCGATCGTCGTCCAGATCCGCGGCGACGGCTACGACGGGCCGATCGTCGTCCCCTCGAAGCGCAAGGTCGCGATCATCAACCCGGACGCCGACATCGGCACGGTGTCGATCTCGGCGTCGGCGACCGAGACCCTCCTGATCGAGAGCGGCGCGCTGGCGATGATCGACGGGATCGAGCTCGCCACCAACGACGTCGGCAGCGGCCTCCGCAGCGACGGCGCGGCGGTGTGGATCGACCGGAGCGTCGTCCGCAACAACTTCAAGCTCGGGCTCTCGGCCAACCTCTCGACCGTCCGCGTGCGCTCGACGGTGATCACCGGCAACAACGGCGGCGGGATCGATGCCTCGGGCGAGGGCTCCTTCATCCTCGAGAACTCCTTCGTCACCGACAACGGCTCGACCAAGAGCTTCGTCGGCGGGCTCGCGGTCAGCGGCGGCGCCGACTTCAACGCGATCTACTCGACCGTGATCAGCAACGCGGCGACCTTCGGGCTCGCGGGCTCGCTGAGCTGCGACGCCCCCGGATCGGTGCTCGTCCGCAACTCGGTGATCGTCGGCTCAAACGACTCGATTAGCTGTCCAGAGGCCCAGATCACGGGCTCGGCGGTCGACTCCAGCGACCCCGGGCCGGGGAACATGAAGATCGAGCAGTCGATGGTCGCGGACTATTTCCTCGCGCCCTTCGCCGGGATCTTCCGGGTGGTCGAGGGGACGGCGCTCGCTCAGCTGGCGACCTGGCACGACGGCGATCCGATCGAGGACTTCGAGGGGGATCCGCGGCCGATGGACGACTCGAGCCCGGACTACGCGGGCGCCGACGTGCCCTGAACCTTCGAGCCGCTGGGGGCTTCCGTCCCCACTTCGTCCGCGGGCCCGATGATTGCCAGGCCCGCGGGAGTGGGGAATACTTCGGCGGCCGACGCCCATGGCGGCCGGCGACCCTGATCTACTGGGAATCAACGTGATGATCCGTACCAGCCTTGTCAGCCTTTCCCTGCCGCTCGCCCTCGTCCTCGCCGCCTGCGCTGGCGGGCCGCCGTCGGTCACCGACACCGCGAGCTCTTCGGACTCGGACAGCGACGGGACCTCGACCGGGAACCCGACGACGACCGGTCAGCCCACCAGCACCACCGCGCCGACGAGCACCACCGGGGTCCCGGAGACCACCGGCTCGAGCGGCTCGACCACCGGGAACCCGAGCACCAGCACGACCACCGGCGAGCCGCCGGAGTGCACCGCCCCCGACGGCGAGGTCGACCAGGCCTGCGACGCGGCGACGCCCTTCTGCCAGGGCGGGTCGTGCGTCGACTGCTCGGGCGCCGGCGGCGACTCGGCCTGCGCGGCCGCGGACGCGGCGAGCCCGGTCTGTGAGGGCGGGGTCTGCGTCGAGTGCACCGCCGACAAGGCGGACGCGTGCAGCGGCACCTCGCCGGTCTGCGACACCGACTCGAACGCCTGCGTCGGCTGCACTGAGCATGCGCAGTGCGGCGACACGGCCTGCAACATGGCGGACGGCTCCTGCTTCCCGACCGACTACATCATCTGGGTCGACAGGAACGCCGAGGACTGCATGGTCGGCGACGGCTCGATGGCGACGCCCTTCTGCAAGATCACCGAGGCCTTCGACAAGATCGCCGAGCCCGACAACCTCCCGGCGCCCTGGACGGTCCGGATCAAGCCCGGCACCTACATCGAGGGCGAGCACATGACCCCGGGCGGCAGCACGATGGCGCTGATCGCCGACGGCGGCGCCGTGACGATCCGCTCGACCGCCGACTCGGTCGCCGGCCTGACCACCGGCGACGCGTCGACCCTCTTCACCCAGGGGCTCATCTTCTCGCTCGCCCAGACCAGCGGGCTCAAGTGCTCGGCGTCGACCGTCTGGGCGACCGACACCCAGATGAAGAACAACTCGCAGCACGGGGTCGAGGCGATCGACTGCGACACCTTCCACAAGCGCAGCCTGATCACCCAGAACCAGAAGGGCGGCGTCGCCTCCTACGGCGCCGGGATGACCGAGATCGTCAACTCCTACGTCACCGCCAACGGCAACCTGGCGGCGGAGTTCGGCGGGATCCGCTCGGCCCAGGGCAACGAGCTCAAGATCCTCTACACCACCATGATCGGCAACGACGGCGATCAGGCGGCGTCGATCCAGTGCATCGACGCCAACGGCGGCGAGGTCCGCAACTCGGTGGTCCTCGGTCGGACCAACAACCCGTCGGTCGACTGCATGAACGCGGTCGTCTCCTACTCGCTGGTCGACGGCGGCGACATGCAGGGCGACAACAACATGATGGGCGCCGACAGCGACGTGAAGACCTGGTTCGAGCTGCCGGCCGGCGGCATCTTCCGGGTCAAGGAGATGGTCGACGATCTGCCCTCGCCGATCGCCGAGGTGGCGATGTGGATGGACGGCGATCCCAAGTACGACTACGACGGCGACATGCGCCCGGCCGACATGGGCTTCCCGGGGGCCGACACCCCGGCGCTCTAGGGCGCCGCGCGCACGCGCGAGAAACCGGACGCACGTTCGAGGGGTCCTATCGCAGGCGGTAGGGCCCCTCGGCGCATCTTGGGGTCGGGCTGCTAGGATTCGTCGATGGCCTCCAAGATCGTCCCCGTCCTCGCCTTCCTCCTCCTCTCCGGCTGCGTGGGCGATGATGTGGCGACGTCCGCAACGACGACCACGAGCGCGAGCGCCGGGACCAGCGAGGGGTCCAGCGGCGCGAGCACGAGCACCGGCACCAGCGACGGGAGCAGCGGGGGCGGGACCAGCGGGTCGGCGTCGACCAGCTCGTCGAGCTCGTCCGGCGGCTCGAGCTCGTCGAGCTCCTCGGGCTCCTCGGGGAGCGAGTCGACGAGCTCGGCGAGCGACGGCACCACGTCGTCCGGGGGCGACACGACCAGCGGCGGCGGGATGGCCTGCGCCTTCGAGCCGACCGAGTCCTTCGACGCGAGCCTCGTCGACCTCGACAAGGGGATGGGGTGCGGGATCTTGACCTTCGACGGGACGGTCGGCGTCAACATGGGCGGGGTCTGGGAGCTCGACAACTGCCCCTGCGGGAACCAGTGCTTCGTCCCCGATCCCTGGGAGCTGACGATCGACGCGCCGGCGGATCTCCTGCCCAAGCTCGACGTCTGCGCGAAGATCGTCCTCGAGAGCAAGCCCGGCCCGGTGCCGAACACCTGCGAGCTCGTCAGCATCACGATCTGGGACACGATGAAGGGCGGGGCGCCGGTCTACGCCGGCGGCGGGGCGCCGGGCTACGCCGTCGACAACCTCGCGGTCGCCGGCACCAAGATCGACACCTGCGTCTGCGAGGGCTGCTGCGACGACGGTGAGATCCACGAGCTGACCTTCACGGTCGACGGGCAGGAGAGCGCCCTCGCGGAGGCGAGCGAGGGGGTCCTGGGCGGCTACGGGATCCACAACCTCGCGTCGCACATCAGCGGGATCTGCGACGTGCCCGCGGCCTTCTCGTGGGTGATCCGCGCGCTCTGATTCGGCGGCTGCGCATCGGCCTGCGCGCCTGCGTCTGGGGATCCTGCGGGGGGCTCCGCGGGGCGCTCAGGGGCTCTGCGGGGCCTCTGGGGCCGCCGCAGGGGTCGCTTGCTCTTTCCCGCAGCTCACCCCCGGCACCAGGCCCAGCGTGAAGAGGCCGACGATGAAGAGCGTGAGCGCCAGGGTCATCGGCAGGAAGCCGGTCGAGGGCGACTCGTCGTCGCTGCTTTGTGGCTTTTCGCTCACGGTGCGTCCGAACGACTCAGGCTACACCGTCGCCGGAGCGGTCGCAACAAAGCGGGCGGGGCCGCAGGCAGGTGCGCGGGCGATCGCTGCGGGCCGGCCGCCGGCTGGCGAAAGGGCGCTCTGGTGGCGATCCGGGGCACAACGGTTTACGCAGGTGTAACCACTGTCTCGACGGAATCGTCTACCATGCGGCCCAGCTAGACCGCCCCCTGAAGAACCATGTCGAAGATGCAGCACTCCTCCTACGACGAGTCCGGCGGCTCTCGCCTCGGCGAGTGGCTCCGCTCGTGGACCCTGGACTTCCACAACCGCACCGTCCTCTTCCGGATCGGCAACTGGATCTTCACGACCTACGCGTTCCTGGCCGGCACCGCCTTCGCCGCGGGCTTCTCGATCGGCCTCTGGCACGCGTCGATGGCCGGCCTCGACGTCGCCCAGATCGCCAAGGTCTACCTCTTCATCGTCGTCCCGGCGATCCTCGTCGGCCTCCGCTCCTTCAGCATCATGCTCGAGTGGCGTGAGCTCTTCCGGCGGCCGCTGGCGACCCTGATCAAGCCGGGCTACATGCTCCACGGCGGCATCGCCGGGGCGGTGATCGCCTTCATCGCCGTCTCGAGCATGTACGACCTGCCGATGCTCAAGCTCTTCGACGGAGCCGCGCTCGCGCAGCCGCTCGGCGAGGCGATCGCCCGCCTCGGCTGCTACGTCTACGGCTGCTGCTGGGGGCGGCCGACGACCAGCCGCTTCGGCGTCCGCTACACCAGCAAGGACTCGAAGGTGGTCCGCTGCGCGCCGCACCTCCACGGCGTCAAGATCCACCCGGCCCAGCTCTACGCGCTGGTCGCCTACGCGATCCTCTTCGCGGTGATGGTCGCGCTCCTGCCGGTCGTCCCCTTCGACGGGGCGCTCGCCGGCGCCTACTGCATCGCCCACTCGCTGATCCGCTTCAGCCTCGAGTTCTTCCGCCAGGACGATCGCGGCAAGCTCTGGGGCAAGCTCACCCACACCAACCTCTACTCGACGCTGATGGTCCTCGGCGGCGGCGCCATGCTGATCTACGGCTCGCAGTACGGCGATCCGAACCCGCTCGACGTCTCCCACCGCTTCACCTCGGTGATCGGCAACGGCTCGATCATGGGGTGGATCGCCGCCTACGGCCTGATCTTCGGCGCCGCCTACGGCGTCCACTACAAGAAGGTCGGCTCGTGGATCCAGAACCCGAGCGGCGGGATGAAGCCCAACGTCGACGAGCTCAGCATGGGAGCGGTCGCCCGCATGGAGGGGACCTGCTGCGATCACGACCACGGCGATCACCGCAACCACTAGGCGCTCCGCGCCGCGGAGCGAGGAGGCCGGGCGCCGCGCGAGCGGGCCCGGCCTTCGCCGTCTCTGGGGTCCGCGGCGAGCCGCGGGGCGCGGCCGGTTCCCGGCGGCGGCCGCATCCGCTATAAGCGCGCCCGTGAGCCTCGTCGTCTTCGAGCACGTCAACCTCGGCTTCGGCCAGAAGACCATCGTCGACGATCTCAACCTGCGGATCGGCGAACACGACCGGATCGGCCTGGTCGGGCCCAACGGCTCGGGCAAGAGCTCGCTCCTCCGGATGATCGCCGGTGATCAGGGGATCGACTCCGGCGTGATCCGCTGCGCCCGCGGCCTCCGCCTCGGCTTCCTCGCCCAGGACATCGCCCCGCTCGCCGGCGTCGGCCTCCTCGACTACGTGGTCTCGTCGGTCCCCGGCCGGGCCGAGCTCGACGCCGACGTCGTCGCGGTCGAGGAGGAGCTCCTCGCCGCCCAGGCGCGGGCCGAGGCGAGCGGCGAGGAGGCCGACCAGGAGGAGGTGATGTCCCTGGCGACCCGCCTCGCCGAGCTCCACGAGCAGGTCCAGCACTTCGAGACCCACTACACCGCCCACGAGGCCGAGCGGATCCTCGCGGGCCTCGGCTTTCGGGCCGACGAGAGCGGCCGCGATCTCGGCGAGCTCTCCGGCGGCTGGCGGATGCGGGCGGTCCTCGCGGGGCTCCTCTTCCAGCGCCCCGACCTCCTCCTCCTCGACGAGCCGACCAACCACCTCGACATGCCCAGCGTCGCGTGGTTCGCCTCGTTCCTCCGCCGCTACCGCCGCGCCTTCATCCTCGTCTGCCACGACCGCGAGTTCCTCAACGAGCAGATCGATCGGGTCGTCTCCTTCGAGCCCGAGGGGGTCCGCTTCTACAGCGGCGACTACGAGTCCTACCGCCGGCAGCGCGCCGACGAGGCCCAGGTCCTCGAGAACAAGGCCCGCAACCTCCAGCGCGAGCGCGAGCAGACCGAGCGCTTCATCGAGCGCTTCCGCTCGAAGGCGACCAAGGCGAAGGCGGTCCAGAGCCGGGTGAAGGCGCTCGAGCGGATGGAGACCGTCGAGACCCTGGCGAGCCGCCAGGTGATGCGCTTCCGCTTCCCGCCCTGCGAGCGGGCGGGCGACGTCGTGATCCAGATCGAGGGGCTCCGCAAGGCCTACGGCGATCACGTCGTCCTCGACGGCGTCGACCTCACGGTCCGCCGCGGCGATCGGATCGGCATCATCGGGGTCAACGGCGCCGGCAAGACCACGCTCCTCAAGACGATCGCCGGCGAGGTCGCCCACGACGGCGGCGCCCTCCGCTTCGGCAACAAGGTCCACACCGGCTACTTCGCCCAGCACCACGCGGAGATGCTGAGCCGCGAGCGGACGGTCTACGACGAGGTCGCGGCCGTCGATCCCGCGGCCGGCGCGACCCGGGTGCGCTCGCTCCTCGGCGCCTTCCTCTTCAGCGGCGACGACGTCGACAAGCCGATCGCCGTCCTCTCCGGCGGCGAGCGGGCGCGGGTCGCCCTCTCGCGGCTCCTGATCAAGCCCGGCAACCTCCTCCTCCTCGACGAGCCGACCAACCACCTCGACCTCGAGTCGAGCGAGAGCCTCGCCGAGGCGCTGGTCTCCTTCGACGGGACCCTCCTCTTCGTCAGCCACAACCGGGCCTTCGTCCGGGCGCTGGCGAACAAGATCTGGGACGTCCACGACGGGACCGTCGAGGTCTACCCGGGGACCCTCGACGAGTACATGGACCACCACCGGCGGCGCCGCGACGGCGAGGAGGACGCGCCGGCGCAGGCGAAGGCGACGGCGTCGCGGACGGCGGACTCGCGCGGGGGCGCTGCACCCCCGCGGGGCGCCGAGGCGACGCCCGCGGTCGACCCCCGCGAGAGCCGCGAGAGCGCCAAGGAGCGCCGCCGTCGCGAGGCCGAGGCCCGGGCGCAGCGGGAGCGCAAGCTCGGCCCGCAGCGCCGCAAGGTCGCGGCGATGGAGGCGGAGATTGCCGCCCTCGAGGCCGCCCAGCGCGAGCGCTCGACCCTCCTCGCCGACCCCGCGCTCTACGACGACGAGGCCCGACGGAGCGCGGTGATCGGCGCCTATCAGGAGGGCGTCCGGGCGCTCGAGGAGCTCACCGGCGCCTGGGAGATCGCCCTCGGCGAGCTCGAGGCGCTCGAGGCCGACGACGCGTGAATTGCGGTTGAAAGCGCGCGGCGAAGGCGACAAGCTGCCGCCCATGTCGATCGTCGGGCGCCTCTCGGGATCCCTCTGCAAGCTGGCCCTTGGGACCTTCTGCCTCGGCCTCGTCGCCGGCGTCGCCTGCAAGCCGAAGTACGCGCCGAACGAGCCGGTCGACGGGGCGCCGGACGCCTGCTGCCGGGTCGCCAACGCCGAGATGACGAAGTTCGCCGGCTGCCGGATCACCCACCGCTGCAAGAACGACGAGCCGATCTGGATGCGCGGCCACATCAAGTGCTCGCCGGTCGAGGAGGGGCGCTGCGCCGGCGGCCGCTGCTGCGAGTACCGGCCGCTCTACGGCTCGCCGGACGCCGTCCTCTTCTGGGACGACGGGAGCGGCGGCGAGGGCAAGAAGGAGGAGGCCGGCGGCGACGCGGCGAGCGAGGCGGCCAAGACGGGGGAGGGCGCCGCGTCCGAGGCCGCCGAGGCGCCGGCCGGCGACGCCGACGAATCCGGCGGAGCGGGCGAGCCCGAGGGCGCCGAGGGCTGAGGGCGCCCCGACGCTCTCGGAGGAGCGGGTCGTGCTAGCCTCGTCGGCCATCTCTCCGACAAGGCGTCACCCATGAAGCTCACCCCGCGTCTCTCGCTCCTCGGCCTCTCCCTCGCGCTCGCCGCCTGCAACGGCGACGACATGACCACCGCCGGGAGCGCGAGCGAGACCGGCTCGACCTCGGGCTCCAGCGTCAGCGCGACGGCGAGCGCCACCACGAGCACCACGGGCGCGACCACCGACACCCAGGGGGGGAGCGGCACCGACTCGATGGGGACGACGTCGGGCGCGAGCACCGGCTCGACCAGCGACTCCGGGACGGCGACGACCTCGGAGAGCGACGGCAGCACCAGCATGCCGGTGACCACCGGCCCCGATCCGGTCTGCGGCGACGGCGACCTCGACGACGGCGAGGAGTGCGACGACGGCAACCTCGCGCCGGACGACGGCTGCGAGCCCGACTGCACGATCACGATGCCGAAGACCTGCGGCAACGAGATGCTCGACGACGGCGAGGCCTGCGACGGCGACCTCTTCATGGGCGAGACCGAGTGCAAGCTCCTCGACGACCAGTACTCCGGCGGCACCGTCTCCTGCGGCGGCAATTGCCAGCTCGACTACTCGGGCTGCGAGAAGTGCGAGGCGCCGGGGCAGCTCCTGCCCTGCGACGCCGACAGCTACATCAAGGGGACGAGCGACGACATCCTCCACGCGATCGAGCTCGCCTGCGACAGCGCGGACCCGATGTTCGCCGACCCGAACAAGCACATCCCGGTCACCGAGTACATGCCGCTGAACGTCGCAAACGGCTCGTGGCGGGTGATCAAGCAGTTCGGCACCTACCTCGACCCGATGGACAACAACCTGCCGATCTGGCGGCCGCGCAAGGGCGATCGGATGCTCCTGATCTCGTCGGGAAACCTCCCGCAGCCCGACGGCAACGGCGTCCTCACCCAGCCCGGCGGGACGATCACCGGGACCAACGGCAACCCCGACGGCCTCGGCGACATGCCCGGGATCATCAACTGGGAGAAGGGCTCGAACAACGGCGGCGGCGGCACGCCCTTCATGAACTGCGACATGGTGAACGACTGCTCGGACACCCTCGACGCGCAGTGGAACCTCGGGAGCAAGTCGGCCAACGACGTCTTCTACTTCCAGCACAAGGTCAAGGTCCCGAAGGGCACCTACGGCTACGTCGTCGACTTCGCCTACTTCTCGTCGGAGTACCCGGTCTTCGTGAACACCTCGTTCAACGACATGGCGATCCTCTGGCAGATCTCCGAGACCTACACCGGCAACGTCACCTTCATCACCGACAACAACAACAACCCGCGGCCGCTGACGGTCACCGCGCTCGCCCAGAACAACCTGATCAAGTACCGCGGCGACAAGAACCCCAAGGACCCGCAGCTCAACGGCACCGGCTTCCAGGACAACGGCGGCACCGGCTGGGCGACGGTGAAGGGGCCGGCCCAGCCGGAGGAGACGCTGACCCTGGCCTGGACGGTCTTCGACAAGGCCGACGGCGTCCTCGACACCGCGCTCCTCGTCGACAACTGGCAGTGGGACTGCGCCGGCTGCGTGCCCAGCGAGATCGACTCCTGCGGCGTCCAGCCGCAGTGAGCGGCGGCGTCCGCCCGCATGCAGCGAGGGGTCGCGGCGATCGCCGCGGCCCCTCTCCGCGTCACCGATCAAGCCTGTCCTAACCGACAGTCGGCGGCGCCTCGGTCGGCGCGTGCTCGAGGTGGAGGACGATCGACGCGTCGCCGGCGGCCGCGAGGGCGTCCTTCGCCTCGGCCGACGCCTCGGGGATCGCCGCGCGGACACAGGCGGCGCCGCTGTGCTCGGGCGAGGTCGTGATCTCCGAGAGGACGCCGCCGTGGAGGCTCATCTCGATCGTCAGCGCGCCGGGGGAGGCGAAGGCTGGGTCGCCCTTGCAGCGCTCGCCGAGCTGGTGGACCAGGGTCGGCACCGTCGCCATCAGCGCGTCGGCGGCGCTCTCCGGCAGGCTCCCGAGGTTGCTCTGGACGAAGAGCGAGGCGCCGGCGGGCGCGCTCCACTGGTGGGTGAGGGCGATCCGCGGGGGCGTGCGCTCCTCGGCGCCCTTGCACGCGGCGAGCGAGAGGGCGAGGGCGAGGGCAGGGAGGAGGCGGCGGGACATGGCCGGGAGGATCGCGCCTGGCTTCGAAAAGAGCCACCCCGGCGTGGCTGGGGGCCAGGCCGGGGTGGTGACCGCGTTCGGCGTTCGCCGTCCGCGAGGGCTCCTGCGGCGCAGGAGCGGGAGATCAGGGCTTACCCTTGACCTCGACGCAGGTCATGCTGCCCGACGCCGGGGTGCACTCGTAGATCTTGCGGAGGGCGCCGAAGAGGAAGCCGTCGTTGCGGGCGACGTAGAGCTTGCCCTCGTGCGAGGTGACGGCCCCGTAGGAGCAACCGACGGAGGTGACGGCGACGGCGGCGATGAACATTCCGGTGATGAGACGGCGCATGGATGGCTCCTGGCGTTTCGTGAATTCGTGTTGAGAGTTGAGGGGCGAGCGATGTGCTCGCCGGGCTGGGCGGAGAATGCCGAGCGAGGACCTCCGCTGTCAAGTGTGGACACGCCCGGGGGCGTGGAGCGCTTCGGCGCGATCATGGCGAGTGCCGGGACAAAGCCGCGTCCGAGCGTTCAGAACGGCGCTCTGGCGGCCTTCTCGTCGTGTGACCTTCGGGACAGGGCGCGCCGTGGCGCGACGTCTCGGGAGTGACGGCGATCACGTCTCGACGAAGTCGCCCCTCCAGGGCGCGCCTCGAGAGATCGCGTTCAGTGCGCAGCGACCTCGCTGTCCGGGGAGGCGCCGCCTTTTTGGCTACTTCTTGAGGCGCGCGAGCTGACTGGTCGCGTCGCGGGCGTAGCGGCCCTCGGGGGCGAGCTCGAGGTAGGTCTCGTAGGCCTTGATCGCCGCCTCGGTCGACTTGTTGTTCTGATGGAGCACGCCGAGGGTGAGCCAGCAGTCGGCCTGGGTCGGCGCGGCCTCGACACAGCGGGTGGAGGTCGCCAGCGAGCCCGCGAGGTCGCCCCGCTCGAGCTGGATCTGGGCGCGCAGGAGGAGCACCTCGGGGTGGTTCGGGTGGCTGGCGGCGACCTCCTCGAGGGCGGCCTCCGCCGGCTTGAGGCGGTGCTTCTCGTAGGCCGCGCGGGCCTCGGCGAGCTTCGCCTTGAGCTCCGGATCGTCGGCCGGCGGCGGAGCCTTGGGGGGCGGCGCGGCCTCGGGGGCGGCGGCCTCCTCGGGCTTGCCGGCGCCCTCGCCCTCGCCCTCGCCCTTGCCCTTCTCCTCGTCGCTCTTGTCGGCCTTGTCGGCCTTGTCGGACTTCTCCGCCTTGTCGGCCTTGTCGGCGCTCGCCTCGTCCTTATCCCCGCTCTCGGCCGCGCTCGCGCCGTCGGTGTCGCCGGCCTTCTCGTCGTCGCCGCCCCGCAGGCCGATCGCCAGGACCAGCAGGAGGAGCGCGCCGCCGGCGAGGATCGGCCCCCAGGGGATCGGGCGCGCCGCCGGAGCGACGGTGCTGGCGAAGGGATCGCCGTCGGCCATCGAGTCGCTGGCGGGGTCGTCGAAGAAGGCGTCGCCGCCCCCGAAGAAGGCGGCCTCGAAGTCGCTGGTCGCGCTCGCCTCACGGGCCCGCGCGGGCGCCGGGGTCGACGGGCTCGGGGTGACGGCGACGTCCTCGACGTCGAGCTCGATCGACTCGCCGGGGCTGGGGAGCGAGCCGCTCGCCTCCCAGGAGGCGCGGCTCGGCGGCGGGGTCCCGGGCGCCGGGGTGATCGGCCCCGCCGGCTCGCTGAGGGGCGCGGGCGCGGTCAGGAGGGCCTGGAGCGAGGCCGGCTGCGGGCGCTCGCCGAGCGGCGGCTGCGGACGCTCGCCGAGCGGCGGCATCCGGCGCTCGGGCGGCGGCGGCGGGCCGGAGAGCGGCGGCGGAGAGGATCTGTCCAATAGGACAGCATCGGCGGGGGCCCCCGGCGCTCGCCACGTCGGCATCGGCCCGCCGTGGGCGCTCGTCCGGCCCCAGGGGAGATCGCCGATGCTGGTCGTCGCTAGCCCGGGGCGCTGCTGCGGCTGCGGGGTCGCGGGCGTCGGCGTCTCGGCGCTCGGGACCACGCTCAGGGCCGCCGCCTGACGCTCGTCGTAGGGCGGCGGCGCCGGCAGGGGCGCCGCCTGGGCGCCGAGGGAGTGGCTCACGATCTCGCCGAGGGGTTGCGGCGCCGCCGGCTGCGGCGCGGCGGCCTGCACCTGGCCGAGCGCGTGCGGATAGGCGAGGGGCTGGGCGAGGGGCTGGTAGGCGAGGGGCTGGGTGAGGGGCTGATAGGCGAGCGGCTGCGGGGCCTGCGGGTGCGGCTCTGGGGCGAGCGGCTGGGAAGCGAGGGGCTGGTGGGCGAGCGGCTGCGCAGCGAGCGGCTGGGAAGCGAGGGGCTGGTGGGCGAGGGGCTGGTGGGCGAGCGCCTGGGCGAGGTGGGGCTGGGTCGGCGCCTGCGGGTGGCCGAGGAGGTGCGGGCTCGCGGACGTCGGCACCTCGCTGGGGGCGCTCTCGGACCACGCCGGCCGCTTCGACGGGTCGAGCCACTCGCCGCAGTAGCGGCACTTCGCCGCGACGTCCTGGATCGACTCTCCGCAATAGGGGCAGGCCTTCACGGGGCCGACCTTAGCACAGGGCGGCTTTGCGCCGCCTGGATCGGCGCTCCGCCGCGATGTGCAGGGTCGCGCGCCGGCCTTCCGCGATCGCCGCGAGGGCCCCCGCGCGTCCGCGGCGCCCGCTCCGGCGCGCCGCTGGTCAGCCGCCGGGGCCCCGGGGTATAGGTCGCGGCGATGGGCGCCCTGACGACCCGCCCCGGCGAGGGGCTCGAGCTCCGTCAGGGGCATGCGCTCGCCGGCCTCCTCGGCCGCCCGCCGCCCTGCCTCCGCCTCGCCGACCTGCCGACGCCGGTCGAGCGGGCCGCCTGGCTCGATCGCGGCGACGTCGAGGTCTGGCTCAAGCGCGACGACCGGAGCAGCGAGATCTACGGCGGCGGCAAGGTCCGCAAGCTCGAGTGGCTCCTCGCCAACCCGCCCTTCAACGGCCGCGGGCCGATCGCCAGCATCGGCGGGATCGGCAGCCACCACCTGGTCGCCCTCGCGCTCTACCTCCGCGGCCTCGATCGCCGCCTCCACGCCCTGACCTTCGAGCAGGTCGTGACCCCCCACGTCGAGGCCAACCTGGCGACCCTCGCGTCGCTCGGCGTCGAGTTCTGGCATGCGCGCACCCGCGCCGGCCTCGGCCTCGCCTGGCTGGCCTACAAGACCTGGCGGCGGCCGGCCGAGCCCGGGGTGATGATGGCCCCCGGCGCGAGCACCGGGCTCGGCGGCTTCGGCTTCGTCGGCGCTGGCCTCGAGCTCGCCGCGCAGATCCGCGCGGGGCTCTTGCCCAAGCCCGGCACGATCTACATCACCGGCGGCTCCGCGGGGTCGTCCGCCGGGCTCGCCGTCGGCCTCGCGCTCGCCGAGGTCGGCGCCCACCTCCGGATCGTCTCGGCCGTCGAAGCCTGGTCCTTCAACGGCCTCCTCTACCGCCGGATGATCCGCCAGATCGTCGCCACCCTCGCGGTCCACGGCCTCGATCCCGCGCGCCTCCGCGGCGGCGCCGATCGCCTCCTCGCCGACGCCGGGGTCACCTGGTCGATCGACCATACGCAGGTCGGCCCGGGCTACGCGGTCCCGACCGACGCGGGGCGGGCCGCGGTCGCCTTCGCCGGCGATCACGGGATCAAGCTCGAGACGACCTACACGGGCAAGTGCCTCGCCGGTCTGAGCGCGGATCTCGCGGCCGGCGCGGCGATCCGCGGGCCGGTGCTCCTCTGGAACACCCACGGCTGCAACGACCTCACGCGCTGGCAGAGCGTCGGCTGGGAGCGCCGCCTCCCGGGCAAGCTGCGGGCTCGCCTGCCGGCGCTGCGCGGGGGCTAGGAGGCGAAGCCGTGGGCGCGCCGGCGGGCTATGCTCCGCCGGTGGAGGCGACGCTCGCGCTCGTGATCGTCATGGTGTTTGGCGCCCTGGCCGCGTCGCTCCACCCGCACTGGATCCCGCGGAGCATCGTGCGGCGCATGCGCGAGGTCGAGCACGTCGAGATCGGCGCCTTCCCACACGGCGCGCTGGGCCGCGTCGCCGGCGAGCTCGAGCTCGTGGAGGGCGAGCTCACGGCGCCGCTCACCGGGCGTCGCTGCGCCGCCTACGAGGTCGTGGTCGAGGAGCTGCGCGGGGCCGGCAGCCGCCGCGTCGTCCAGGAGATCAAGGCCGTGCCCTTCGTCGTCGACGACGGGACCGGGCGGGCGCTCGTCCACCCCGAGCACGCCGACTTTGCGATCACCGCGGACGTCGACGACGAGGAGGCCGGGGTGCTGGTCGACCCGACCCCGCGGCAGCGCGACTTCCTGGTCCGGAGCGGCCACGCGTCGCTCGCCGCCCACAACTCCCTGACGGTCCTCCGCTTCCACGAGGGGGTCCTGGCGCCCGGCGAGCGGGTGGCGGTGGTCGGTCGGGGCGTCGTGTCGATCGACCCCTCCGCGAGCGCGGAGCACAGCGGCGGCTATCGAGCGCCCGCCGGCGCGACGATGGTGACCCTCGCCAGCGACTCGAGGACGCCGCTCTACGTCAGCGATCATCCGAGCTTGCTCCCCGAGGGCCGCGCCGCGGAGTGATCGGGAGATCGGCCTTGCGCGGCCGCGCCGGGTCGGAGATCGTCCGCCGACCATGTTCTCGCTCCGCCTGGATCCACCCGAGGCCGCGCCGCGCCTCGCCGTGATCGAGATCGATCGCCCGGGCGCCAAGGTCAACACCCTGACCCCCCGGGACCTCCGCGAGCTCGAGGCGCTCTTCGACGCGATCGACGAGACCCCGGAGCTGGCGGCGGTGATCCTGATCTCGCGCAAGCCCGGGACCTTCGTCGTCGGCGTCGACCTCGAGGTGCTCCGCGAGGCGCCCGGGCGCGACGCGGTCGAGGCCTTCCTCGGCGACGCCCACCGCGTCCTCGAGCGGATCGCCAGCTCGCGGATCCCGGTGATCGCGGCGATCGACGGCCACTGCCTCGGCGGCGGGCTCGAGCTCGCGCTCGCCTGCGCCCGCCGGATCGCCGCCGACACCCCGCGGACGGTGCTCGGCCTCCCGCAGGTCGAGCTCGGGCTCTTCCCGGCGCTCGGCGGGAGCAGCCGGCTGCCGCGGATGATCGGCCTCCGGGCGGCGCTCGAGCTGATCCTCAGCGGCCGCCGCGTCCGCGCGCGGCGGGCCCGGAAGCTCGGCCTGGTCGACGAGGTCGTCGCCCCCGAGGCGCTGCTCTCGGCGGCTCAGGCGGCGGCCCGGGCGGCCGCGCGGGCGCTCGCCCGCGACAACGGCGGCGCGCGCCGGGCCGGGCCCCGCGATCGGGCGCTCGCCGTCGGCGAGCGGCTCGGGCGCTCGCTGATCCTCCGCCAGGCCCGCAAGGAGATCGAGCGGCGGACCCACGGGCTCTACCCGGCGCCGCTGATCGCCCTCGACGTGATCGGCCGCGGCCTCGAGCTCCCCCTCGATCGGGCGCTCGCCCTCGAGGCGCCGGCCTACGCCGAGCTCGCGGTCGGCGCGACCTCGCGGGCGCTGGTCTCGCTCTACGCCCGCTCGCGCGCGCTCCAGGCCCAGGAGCTCCGGGACGGGGAGGGCGCGGCGATCGACGGTCGCGCCTGCGAGCGCCTCGGCCTGGTCGGCGGCGGCTTCATGGGGGCCGACATCGCGGTGGTCGCGGCCGAGCGGGGGATCGAGGTCCGGATCCGCGAGATCGCCGGGCCGCCGCTCGCGCGGGCGCTCGCGCGGGCCGACGCCCACTTCGCCCGGCGCGCGCGCAGCCTTGGCGAGGCGGCGGTCTTTCAGGCGCGGGCGCGGGTCAGCGGCGGCCTCACCCTCGCGGGCTTCGCGACGATGGATCTGATCATCGAGGCGGTCCCCGAGGTCCTGGAGCTCAAGCAGGAGGTCTTCGCCCAGCTCGAGGCCGAGACCCCGGCGTCGACGATCCTCGCCTCGAACACCTCGGCGCTGCCGATCACCGACATCGGCGCCCGCCTGCGCCAGCCCGAGCGGCTGGTCGGGCTCCACTTCTTCTCGCCGGTCTCGCGGATGCCGCTCCTCGAGATCATCCGCACCGAGGCGACCGCGCCGGAGGTCATCGCCCGCTGCCTCGCCTTCGCCCGCCAGATCGGCAAGACGCCGATCATCGTCCGCGACGGCCCCGGCTTCTACACGACCCGGGTCCTCGGCTTCTACCTGATGGGGGCGCTCGAGATGCTGATGGCCGGGCACACGGTCGAGGCGATCGACGAGGGGGCGCGGCGGGTCGGCTGGCCCGTGGGACCGATCGCGCTCCTCGACGAGGTCGGGATCGACGTCGGCGCCAAGGTGGCGAAGACCCTCGCCGCGGCCTTCCCCGGGCGGATCGCCGCGCCGGCGACGATCGACGCCTTCCTCGCCGAGGAGCGCCTCGGTCGCAAGAGCGGCCGCGGCTTCTACCTCTATCCCTCGGGCAAGGGCGGCCAGAGCGGGAAGGCCAAGCGGGTCGATCCCGCGGTCTACCGCCTCCTCGCCGGGCGAGCGACCCTGGAGGGCGAGCGCCCGCACCCCGAGGAGCTCGGCGAGCGCCTCACGCTCCTCTGCGCCTGCGAGGCGATCCGCTGCCTCGAGGAGGGGATCCTGGCGAGCGCCGACGACGGTGACGTCGGCGCGGTCTTCGGCTTCGGCTACCCGCCGATGCGCGGCGGGCCCTTCCACCACGTCGACACCCTCGGCGCGGCGGTGATCGCCGCCCGCCTCGATCGCCTCCGCGAGCGCCACGGCGACGCCTACGCGGCCCCCGAGCTCCTGGTCGAGCTCGCCCGCGACCGCGGGAGCTTCGCCGGCCACCGTCGCTGAGCTCGCAGCGAGAGCAGAGAAGGAGAATATGACCATGAAGACAGGTCGTCCCCCCCGCGCCGTCGCCGTCGTCGCCGCCGCCCGCACGCCCTTCTGCCGGGCGGGCGGCGCCCTCGCTCGCCGCTCGCCGGTCGAGCTCGGGGTCGCGGCCGCCCGCGAGGTCGTCCTCCGCCTCGGGATCCGGCCGGAGCGCCTCGATCAGGCGATCTTCGGGATCGTCTCGGCGCCGGTGGGCGCCCCCAACATCGCCCGCGAGATCGTCCTCGGGGCCGCCTTCCCGCCGAGCCTGCCGGCCTACACGGTCACCCGCGCGTGCGTCTCGGCCAACCAGGCGGTGACCAACGCCGCCGATCAGATCGCGCTCGGGCGGGCCGACGTGGTCCTCGCCGGCGGCGCCGAGGTCCTCTCGGACGTGCCGATCCTCTTCGGTCGCCGCTTCCGCGACGCGATGGTCACGGCCTCGCGGGCGAAGACCGGCACCGATCGCCTGCGCGCCTTCACCAGCCTCCGGCCCCGCGATCTCGCCCCGGTCGCGCCGGCGATCGCCGAGCCCTCGACCGGCGAGACGATGGGTCAGTCGGCCGAGAAGATGGCCAAGGCCTTCGGGATCCGCCGCGAGGATCAGGATCGCTTCGCCTTCCGCTCCCATCAGCGGGCGGTCGACGCCTGGGAGCGCGGCGCGCTCGGCCCGCGGGTGGTCGCGGTGAGCGCTCCGAAGGGCGAGGGCGGGGCCCTGACGGTGGTCGAGCGCGACGATCACCCGCGCGCCGACACGACCCTCGAGCGCCTCGCCGCGCTCCGGCCGGTCTTCGATCGCAAGCTCGGCTCGGTCACCGCCGGCAACGCCTCGCCGCTCACTGACGGCGCCTCGGCGCTCATCCTCGCGGCCGAGGAGGTCGCGCGGGCGGAGGGGTGGCCGATCCTCGGGATCCTGCGGGACTACGAGTACGCGGCGGTCGATCCCTTCGAGCACCTGCTCATGGGCCCGGTGGCGGCGGTCGCCCGCGCGCTCGATCGCAACGGCCTCGGGCTCGGCGACCTCGGGGTGATCGAGATGCACGAGGCCTTCGCCGCCCAGGTCCTCGCCAACATCCACGGGCTCGGCTCGGCCGAGTACTGCGCCCAGAAGCTCGGGCGGGCGGCGGCGGTCGGCGAGATCGACCCGGAATTCGTCAACCAGTGGGGCGGGAGCATCAGCCTCGGCCACCCCTTCGGGGCCACCGGCGGCCGCCTCATCATGATGCTCCTCGACCAGATGGCGGCCAAGGACGCGCAATTCGGGCTGATCTCGGCCTGCGCCGCCGGGGCGATGGGGTCGGCGATGATCTTCGAGCGGCCCGGGGCATAGGGCGCCGGCCACGTCGATGATGTCCTTTGGGACATGTTCGTTGCGAGGGATGCGCGCCGGCCTCGGCGCGCTCGCGCTCGCGCTCGCGCTCGGGGCGTTCGGCGTCGGCTGCCGGTCGTCCGGATCGCAGGGGACCGGCGCGCGCGCGGACGCGTCCGCGTCGAAGGGGACGAGCGAGGGGGAGGGCGGCGCCGCGGCAGGGGAGGGCGCGCGCCCGGACACAGGCGTCGACCCGGCCGCAGGCGCAGGGGCTCTCGTAGCCGCAGGCGCAGGACCGGCGATCGACCTCTGGATCGCCGGCGATCTCCACCTCGCCGACCGCGGCGCGGCCCCCCTCGCGGCGCTCCCCAGCCTGGTCCCGGCGGGCTCGTCCGGGATCCTCAACCTCGAGGGGCCGATCGGCGATCGCCCCTCCGATCGCTCGATCGCTGCCCCCGGCGACGCGCCGATCCTGACCAACGGGCGCGATGTCCCGCGGATCCTCCAGGGCCTCGGGGTCGCGGCCGTCAGCGTCGCCAACAACCACGCGGCCGATCTCGGGCGTGCGGGCGAGGTGTCGACGATCGCCGCCCTCCGCTGGTCGGGGGTCGATCCTGCGGGCGGCGACGCCGGGGTCGCGTTCTTCGAGCGTGACGGCATCCGCCTGGCGGTCAGCGCCCACGACCTCAGCGGCGGGGTCCCGGAGGGCCTCGCCGAGGCGCTCGAGCGCGCGGACGTCGGCGCGCATCACCTCATCGTGACCTTCCACGTCACCGGTCCGCCCTCCTACCTCCCGCGCCCCGAGCTCCGGGAGGGCGTCGAGCTCGCCCTCAAGGCCGGCGCGAAGGTGATCGCCGCCCACGGATCGCACGCGCTCGCCCGGGTCGAGCGGCAGGGCGACGCGGTGATCGCCTGGGGCCTCGGCAACCTCGCCTTCGCCTGCCGCTGCACCGACGAGGTCGACGGGGCGATCCTCGCGCTGCGCCTCGATCGCACCTCGATCCTCGAGGCCGAGGTGATCCCGATCGACGCCGGCCTCGACGGGGGGCCGCTCGGACCGGCGAGCGATCCGGCGCTGGTGATCGACCTCCTGCGAAAGCTCGGCAGCTCGCCCGGCGAGGTCGTCGACGGGCGCTATCGCCTCACGCTCGCCGACCGCTGAGCCGCGGGGCAGAGGCGCCCCCGCTCCGCGGCTCGGCCGGCGGGGATCGTCGCGCGCTTCAGGTTGTCTCGCGCCCGCCCGGGGCGCGGAGGAGGTCATCAGGCTCCGTAGAACCAGCCCTCTTCCATCATGTGGCCCCAGTCGGTGATCGGCCCGCCGAGCGAGTCCTCGACGCTCTTGATCACCCGGATGTTCTTGCGGTCGGTCGCCGTCAGGAGCTTGTCCGTGTAGTCGTCCTTGGGCTCGTACCACGACTTGTCGGCGAAGTAGCCGGAGAGGAGGTCGGAGCGGAAGGCGCGGCCGCGGCGGGCGTAGATCGTGTTGCGGAGGATCCGGAGGTCGCGCAGCGACATGTCGTCGAGGTCCTCGACCGCGAGGATCTCCTCGAGGCGATCGGGGTCCTCGAGGGGCGAGCGCTTCTCCTGGACGATCGCGTCGCCGCCCTCCCACTCGCCGAGGAGCGCGGCGATGAGCTGGAACTCGATCATGTCCTCGGGGGTCGCCTTGTCGCCGCGCATCTTCTCGTTGAGCGCGTCGCGGCGCTCGCGGAGCTGGGCCGGGGTGATCGCCCGCTCGTAGTCGACGATCGCCTCGGCGTTCTTGAGGTCGAGCTCGCTGAGCTTCGAGCGATCGGCCTCGTCCGCCGGCTGGTACCAGGGCTGGGCGGTGAAGTAGTCGCTGAGCCAGCGCTTGCGGAATTGCTGGCCGACCCGCGCGTAGATCGTGTTGCGCATCAGGTTGAGCTCGCGGAGCGTCCGCCCCTCGAGATCCTGCGGGGTGATCGCCCGCTCGAAGTACATCGGCCGGGCCTCGGCGCTCGCGCCCTCGGCCGCCTTCGGATCTTCCGCTGGTTTTGCGTCGCCCTCGGGCTTGGCGTCACCCTCGGGCTTTGCGTCACCCTCGGGCTTGGCGTCACCCTCGGGCTTGGCGTCACCGGCGGGCTCGCCGGCCTTGGCGTCTGCCTCCGACTTCGCGGCCGCGGGCCCGGCGGCGCCGGCGGCCGGCGTATCTGCCTTCTGACAGGCGAGGGCGAGGGTGAGGGGGAGGAGGACGAGGGGGAGCGCGCGCCGTCCGAGCATGGGCGCAGCCTATCAGCCCGGGGCGCGGGCCGACACGCCGGGCGCGGGGGAGGGGGTCGACCGGCCGGCGCGCCTGCGTGCTTGCCCGGGGGGCGCTCTCCGGGCGCGATGCGCGAAGCCGCGCACGGGCGTTCGCGCCCCTCGCTTCCGCCGCCGGGGGTGGCCGCGCTATCCTCCGTCGACATCCGGAGAGGGGCAGGGCTGCCGTGAGACTCCAGGGAGAGGGACAAAACCCACGGATGCGACGCGTCGGGTCGGCGATCGCGGTCGCTTTCGGGCTGCTCGGGGGGCTCGGGCTCGGCGCCTGTGGCGTGCTCGGCCCCCGCAAGAGCGCCGAGCCGCCGCCGCCGCCGCCGATCACGGCGATCGAGAGCCTCCGCGTCCACCCCGGGACCTGCGATCAGCCGGGCCCGGAGGGCGAGGGCTTCGCCTTCCAGGACGAGCCCTTCGCGATCCACGTCGAGATCCGCGCCGACGAGCCGGCGCCCTCGCGGGTGCTCCGCCTCGCCGCCGGGATCGATCCCCGCGGCGTCCGCGATCGGATCGTCACCTTCGACGGCTCCGAGGTCGGGGTCTTCGTCGCCTGCGTCGACGGCTTCGAGCTCGACTGGCCCCACCTCGCGTCGCTGCGGGCCGAGCTCTTCGAGGCGAGCCGCTGGCTGCAGACCAGCGAGCGCGAGTTCGCGGTCGTCCCCCGCGATCACAGCGACACCGTGGTCTACCCGCGGAGCAGCCACGCGACCCGCCGCCACGGGACGCCGGTGCGCCAGGGCGACTTCCTCCGCCTCGACGCCAGCGTCTTCGTCGCCAACGGCACCGACGAGCCGCTGGTCCTCGACGGCGTGGTCAGCGGGATGGTCCACGACGGGACGCGGGCGCAGAGCTGGGCGATCCGCCTCGAGGACCCGATCAAGGTCGAGCCCCACGCGATCTCGGCGGTCCACAACTTCCACCTCGCCTACCCGCTGAGCACCGGCCTCGGCCAGCGCCTCTACAACGACTCGCTGCAGATGCTGGTGTCGGCGGTGCGCGGGACCACGCCCTCGCCGACCACCGAGATGCGCTCGCTGACCTGGGCGAACCTCCCGGGGATCGCGGTCGATGTCGTCTTCATCGGCGACTTCACCTGGGAGAAGCGCAAGCGGGCGGCCCAGGCGGTGATCGAGGGGGCGGGCGCCTACCTCGAGGTCGGCGGCGTGACGATCAACCGGGCGCTGAGCCGCGACTACCTCGCCAGCGAGCTCGGCATCGCCCCGGCGATCGCCGAGCGCTTCGCCCGGATCGACGACGAGGCCGAGGCCGCGCTCCTCGCCGCCTACCAGCCGACCAAGTCGATCGAGCGCCTGACGGTGTATGTCGTCGAGGACATGTGGACGCCGCGCGGGCACCGGGGCGCCTTCCGCGGGGGCGGCGAGGCTTCGAATGATCCGAAGACGCCCTTCCGGACGCCGGTCCTCGAGATGCCCGCCGATCTCGGCCCCGGCGGCTTCCACAGCGGCTACCAGGCCTTCGCGCAGATCGCCGCCCAGCGGATCGCCGAGGCGATGGTCGGCCTCGAGGAGGTCGACCAGACCCGCTGCCGCGACATCAACCCCTTCCTCCCGGGCAACGCCTTCAACCTGATGTCGGCGTCGTCGGGGGCGTACTCGTGGGTGCTGAGCCCCTGCCAGCGCGAGGTCCTCGGCAAGGCGCCGTCGCTCTACATCTACTGATACGGGGGGCGCGGGCTCAGCCCTCGGTCGCCTCGCGGCGGCCCTCGAGCTCCTCCCAGCGCTCCATCAGCGCGGCCGAGGTCGCCCGCGCGGCCTCGAGCGCGCGGCTGAGGGCGGCGACGTCGGGGCCGCCCGGCTGGTAGATCGCCGGGTCCGAGAGGCGCTCGCCGAGGGCCGCGACCTCGGCCTCGGCGGCGTCGATCTTCGCCGGCAGGGCCTCGAGCTCGAGGCGCTCGCCGTAGGTGAGGCGGCGGGGGCCCGACGACGCGGGGGCGCGCGCTGGTGTCGGCGTCGACGCGGCGCTGGCCTTCGCCGCCTTGGCCGGCGGGGCCTCGGCCTCGGCCTTCGCCTGCGCCTCGGCCTGGGCCCGGAGCGCGAGGTAGGTGCTGTAGTTGCCCTGGTAGAGGACGACCTCGCCGTCGCCCTCGAAGGCGAGGATCGCGGTCGCCACCCGGTCGAGGAACCAGCGGTCGTGGGTGACGACGATCGCGGTCCCGCCGAACTCGAGGAGCATCTCCTCGACCGCGCCGAGGGTGGCGATGTCGAGGTCGTTGGTCGGCTCGTCGAGGAGGACCAGGCTCGCCTTGTGCTGGAGCATGCGCGCGAGCGCGACCCGGGCCCGCTCGCCGCCGGAGAGGGTGCCGACCTTCTGGATCGCCGCCTCGCCGTCGAAGAGGAAGCGGGCGAGGTAGGCGGCGATGTCGATCGTCTGCTCGCCGATCGTCACGGTCCGGCGGTCGCCGGCGATCGCCTCGCGGACGCTCGCCCGATCGTCGAGGCCAGAGCGCGCCTGATCGAGGTAGGCGACCCGCTGGGCGCGGCCGAGGACGACCTCGCCGGCGCTCGGCGGGTGGTCGCCGACGATCGCCCGCAGGAGGGTGGTCTTGCCGCACCCGTTGGGACCGAGGATCCCGATCCGCTCGCCCTCGCGGAGCGCCAGGGTGAGGTGGCGGAAGAGCGTGTGCCCGCCCTGGGAGAGGCTGACGTCGCGGAGCTCGACGACGGTCTTTCCGCCGTGGGCGCCCGCGAGGCGGAGCGAGACGTTGCGATCGGCGGCCGGCGGCCCCTCGGCGATCGCCGCCTCGGCCCGGTCGATCCGCGCCTTCTGCTTGGTGGTCCGCGCCTTCGGCTGCCGGCGCAGCCACTCGAGCTCGCGGCGGAGGAAGTTCTGGCGGTTGGCCTCGACCCGCTGGGCGTGGGCCTGACGCTCGGCGCGAGCGGCGAGGTAGTCCTCGAAGCCGCCGTCGTAGAGGTAGAGCTGGCCGCGATCGATCTCGGCGGTGCGATCGGCGAGGCGATCGAGGAAGTAGCGATCGTGGGTGATGAGCAGGAGCGCGCCGCGGAAGCTGTCGGCGAGGTGGCGCTCGAGCCACTCGATCGTCTCGACGTCGAGGTGGTTGGTCGGCTCGTCGAGGATCGCCAGATCGGGGGCCGAGACCAGGAGGCGGGCGAGGGCGACGCGGCGCCGCTCGCCGCCGGAGAGGGCGTCGACCGGGGCCTCGGGATCGGCGACCCCGAGGCGGGCGAGGAGGGCGTGGGCCTCGTGCTCGCGCTCCCAGCCGCCGAGGCGCTCGATCGCCTCGGCGGCCGCGCTCTGCTCGGCGATCAGCGCGGCGTGGTCACCCCGGCCCGCGCTGAGCTCGGCGGTCGCCCGGGTGTAGCGCTGCTGGGCGGCCCGCCAGGCGTCGAGGCCGGCGAGGACGGCCGCCCCCGCGCTCGCGCCCGCGGGCAGGTGCGGCACCTGATCGAGGATCGCCACCCGGAGGTCGCGACGGCGGATCACCTCGCCGCCGTCGGGGAGCTCCAGGCCGGCGAGGATCCGCGCGAGCGTCGACTTGCCGGAGCCGTTGGAGCCGATCAGGCCGACGCGCTCGCCCTCGTCGATCGTCAGCGAGACGCCGCCGAGGATCGAGCGGGTACCGTAGCTCTTGGTGAGCTCCTTGGCGGCGATGATCGGCATGGGCGAGGTGGCGCGGGGGAGCGCGAGGCCGGAATACTACAGCGACGGTCGCGGCCGCCAGCGGGCGCGCACCGACGGCGGGGTCGCTGGCGGGGTCGCGCGGCGGTCGGCGGACGCGGCGGCGATGGCCGTCGCGCGGGCTCCTGCGCGGGCGCGACGGTCATCGCCCGCGCTCGCCGACCTCTCCAGCCGCTCCGCCCCGGGGGGGACGGAGGGCAGCGGGCGACCGTCCAGTCGACAGCCGGTCGATTCGCTGGTAAGTGTGGGGAGCCATGGCCCTCCTGCGGGCGCTCCCAGACTGCCGCGCGTCCTCCCTGGCTCCCCGGTCGAGCATGCGCGGCGCTCATTCCCAGGGAGATCGCAGGTCGGCGTCCATGTGCATGAGGACAACGTGAAGCTTTTCATCGGAGGATTGGCCTGGTCGACGACCGACGCGTCCATGCGCGCGGCCTTTGAGCAATTTGGCCCGGTTACCGAGGCGATCGTCGTGCTCGACCGTGAGACCGGTCGCTCGCGCGGCTTCGGCTTCGTGACCTTCGCGTCGCGCGATGACGGGACGCGCGCGCTCAAGGAGATGAACGGGGCGATGCTCGACGGCCGCGCGATCCGGATCGACGAGGCGGTCGAGCGTCCGCGCGGCGGACGAGGCGAGGGCCGACCGCCGCGCGCCGATGATCGGGGCCCGCCGCGTCGCTTTGACGACCGTGGGCCGCCGCGCGCCGATGATCGTGGGCCGCCGCGCCGCTTCGATGACCGTGGGCCGCCGCGCTCGGACGATCGGGGTCCGCCGCGTCGCTTTGATGACCGCGGGCCGCCGCGGGGCGATGATCGTGGACCGCCGCGCTCCGACGATCGTGGCCCGCCGCGTCGCTTCGACGACCGGGGACCGCCGCGGGGTGACGATCGCGGGCCGCCGCGTGGGGACGATCGTGGCCCGCCGCGGGCAGATGATCGCGGTCCGCCGCGGGGTGACGATCGCGGACCGCCGCCGCGGCGCTTCGACCAGGGGGGCCCACCGGCGCCGGCGGGTCGCCCCTTCGAGCCCCGCCGCGAGGCCCCGCGCTTCGCCGGTCCGCCGCCGGGCGGCGCCTTCGAGGGGCGCCCCGCCGAGGGCCGCCGCACCTTCGACGAGGAGGGGCGGCGCTCCGAGGGCAAGCGCAAGAAGGCCAAGGGCGGCGGCCGGGACCGGCGCTCGCAGGAGGGGCCGGACGAGCGCCTCCGCGGCCCGCGTCGTCGCGGCGGCGGCTCGCGCCCCGAGATCTTCGAGAACGTCGAGGACTACGACGAGGACGACTCCTAGGCCGGGGCTGCGGCCCTGCGCCTCCGCTCGCGGCCGATGAGCTCCAGCCTCCGCGCGCGCCTCGTCGGCTTCGCCTTCCTCGGCCTCCTCCTCGCGCCCGCGGGCTGCGGGGGAGGGGCGGGGAGCGGGGATCCGCAGGTCGACGCCGCGTCGATCTGGTCGCTCCGCTGCGCCAACTGCCACGGCCCGGAGGGGCGGGGGGACGGGCCGGCGGGGCGGGCGATCTCACCGCGCCCGCGCGACTTCAGCGACGCCGCCTGGCAGCGCTCGGTGAGCGACGCGCGGATCCAGCGGGTGATCGTCGAGGGCGGCGCGGCCCTCGGCCTGACACCGACGATGGCGCCCAACCCCGATCTCCGCGGGCGCCCCGAGGTCGTCGACGCGCTCGTCCGCAGGGTCCGCGGCTTCGCGCCGAGCGAGGGGGGCGAGCCCCCCGGCGCCGCGCCGCCTCCACGCTAGGGCGGCGACCCGCGCACGAGGCCAAAGGTCGAAGAGACATGTTCCAATGGACATGTCTCTTCATGCGCGAACGTGCGCCCCGCCGCCGGCCCTCAGAGCCCGGCGATCGCCACCGGCGCGAGCGCCCGCGAGACCTCGATCGCCCCGAGCTGCCCGTGCTCGTTCGAGCCCCAGCAGAGGACGTCGCCGTCGCTCGTCCGGGCGCAGGTGTGATCGGCCCCGGCGGCGAGCTCGACCGCGTCGGCGATCCGCTGGCCGATCACCGGCGTCCGCTGGATCGTCCGCGGCGCCTGCCCGAGCTGGCCGGCCCCGTTGTCGCCCCAGCACGAGATCACGCCGCCGGGCGAGAGGGCGCAGACGTGGCGCTCGCCGCTGGCGATGGTGACCGCCGTGTTCACGTCCTTGACCGGCACCCGCATCGTCCAGTCGTTCGCCGTGCCGGCGCCGAGCGCCCCGTTGGCGCCCGCGCCCCAGCAGGCGGCGGCGCCGTTGCTCCGGCGGGTGCAGGTGTGGTCGATGCCGAGGGCGAGGCCGGCCGCGTCGTTGATCTTCTTGACCTGGACCGGCGAGCTCTGGGGCTTGCCGATCGTCGCCGCGCCGGCGCCGTCGCCGAGCTGGCCGGCGGTGTTGGCCCCCCAGCAGACCGCGATCCCGGAGGGCGCGCGGGCGCAGGTGTGCTCGCCGCCGGCGACGACCTCGACCGCGCCGCTGAGGCCGTTGACCCGCGCGGGCTTCGGGCTGTCCTCGAGCTTGCCGTGGCCGAGCTGGCCGCTCGCGCCCTTCCCCCAGCAGACGACCGAGCCGTTCTGGCGGCGGGCGCAGGTGTGCTCGCCGCCGGCGTCGACCTGGACGGCGTCCGCGAGGCCGGCGACCGGCCCGGCGACCCCCCGATCGCGGCGTCCGCCGTCGCCGAGCTGGCCCGAGGTGTTGGCGCCCCAGCAGTAGACCTGGCCGCTCTTGCGGCGGGCGCAGGCGTGGGCGTGGCCGGCGTCGAGCTCGACGACCTCGTCGACCTTGCCGACCACCACCGGCGTCGTCCCGCCGCCACCGCTCGAGCCGCCGCCGAGCTGGCCCCGGTCGTTGCGGCCCCAGCAGAGCGCGCCGCCGCCCTCGAGGTGGGCGCAGGTGAAGCCGTCGCCGGCGCTGATCCCCGCCGCCTTGTCGACGCCCTTGACCACCCGGAGCGAGCCGTCGTCCTCGGGCGGCGGGGGCAGGGGGCCGAGCACCGAGCCGTCGGCGCTCCCCCAGCAGAGCACCCCGGAGTCGGTGAGCGCGCAGGAGAAGGCCTCGCCGAGCGCGAGATCGCGGACCCCCTGGAGGCCGGCGACCGGGACCGGCGCGCTGCGGTCGACGGTCGAGCCGTCGCCGAGCTGACCCTCGCGGTTCTCGCCCCAGCAGAGCGCGCGGCCGCTGCCGAGCTGGGCGCAGGTGTGGTTGCTGCCGCCGGCCAGCGCGCTCACCCCTCGGAGGCCGCCGATCCCCCCCGGGGTCGCCCGGAGCTCGGCCGCGCCGTCGCCAAAGGCGCCCCAGCAGGCGACGTCGCCCTGGGGGCGGAGGGCGCAGGTCTGGTCGCCGGCGGCCTCGATCGACTTGACCTTGCCGAGCCCGGCGAGGACGGCCGGAGTCGGCCGATCACGGCGGCCGCCGTCGCCGAGCTGGCCGCGCTCCCCGGCGCCCCAGCAGAGGGCCTGGCGATCGCGGTCGAGGGCGCAGGTGTGGGCCCGCCCGGCGGAGAGGGCGACCGCGTCCCGGAGCCCCTCGACGACCACCGGGGCGACCCAGACAGCCCGGCCCGCGTTGCCGGTCTGGCCGTCCTGGTTGCCGCCCCAGCAGAGCACGCCGCCGGTCTTCCGCAGCGCGCAGGTGTGCTGGTCGCCGGCCGCCAGCGAGACCGCGTCGACGAGCCCGCGGACCGCGACTGGGGCGGCGCTCCGCGAGCCCGGGCGACCGCGCCCGTCGCCGAGCTGACCGCTCGAGTTGTCCCCCCAGCACGACACCTGGCCGCTGCTCAGGAGGGCGCAGGAGTGGTCGTGGCCGGCGACGATCCGGGTGGCGCCGGCGAGGCCGGTGACCGGCTTCGGGGTCGAGCTCTCGCGGGCGCCGGTCCAGCCGAGCTGGCCGCTCTGGTTGCTCCCCCAGCAGAGCACCTCGCCGGAGGCCCGGCGGGCGCAGACGTGGGCGCCGCCGGCCGCGAGCTCGACCAGCTCGGGCCCGCCGAGGGCGGTCGCCTTCGGGGCCTCGGGCGCCGCGTTGGTGCCGCTGGGCGGCCGGCTCGGGCTCGACGAGGGGCTCTCCCGGCAGGCGGCGAGGGCGAGGAGGAGGAGCGCGGGCGAGGCGAGGCGGCGCACCGGGGCAGCCTACCCGAAAAAAAAGACCCCGAGGCGGCTGCCTCGGGGTCTCCCTGAGTGTCGGGGCGAGAGGATTCGAACCTCCGGCCTTTCGGTCCCGAACCGAACGCGCTACCAGACTGCGCTACGCCCCGTCGGCGGGAGCCGGGTGATTAACAGAGTCGAGGGGGGCTTGTAAAGGGGGGCCGACGAATTGCTCGCGCGCGGTCTCCCGAGGCCGCGCACGGCGGCCGCGGACGACGGCCGCGCGGGGCCAGGGCGGACGCGAGCGCCCTGGCGAGAGAGTTTTCTCGCGCGACCGAGTGCCCACGCGAGGCTCGCAGAGGCCGGGAGAGGCCGGTGCGGCCGCGCCTCGGCGCACTACGCTTGAGCGATGCCCGAGCCCCAGGCGACCGCGATCGAGTGCCCCCGCTGCCACCAGAACGCGGTCATCGTCGAGCGCCCGGTCGCCCAGAGCTGCTTGCCCTTCCCCAACATGGACGCGCTCCGCTGCCAGGCCTGCGGTCACGTCGGCACCCGGGTCGTGGTCAGCGGCCGCGAGATGATCACCTGGGGCGCGCCGATCCGATGATCCTCCTCTCGCAGGCGCCCGAGCCCCTGCCCGACGACGGCGATGACATCGTCGCCTCGACCCGGGCGGCCGCGGCCGCCGGCTGGGAGGTGATCCCGATCCCGGTCGACCTCGATCGCCGCGATCCCGCGGAGGCCCTGGCGTCGATCCCCGCGCGGGCCGGCGCGACCCCGGCGATCTGGGTCGGGACGATCCCGTCCTTTGCGACCTACGAGGCGACCTACCGCGCCCTCGCCGACCGCGGGATCCGCCTCGTCAACGACCCGGAGGCCCACCGGACGATCTTCGAGCTCGATCGGGCCTACCCCCACCTCGTCGGCCTGACGCCGCGGAGCGTCGTCGTCCGCTCGCCGGACGAGGTCGACGGCGCCCTCGCGGCGCTCGGCCTCCCGGTCTTCCTCAAGGGCGCGCTCCTCTCCCGCAAGAGCTTCGGCTGGGAGGCCTGCGTCGCCCGGACGCAGGAGGACGCCCGCGTCCGCGTGGCCGCGCTCCTCCGCCGCGAATACTTCAGCCGCGGTCGGGTGATCCTCCGCGAGCTGGTGCCTCTCCGCGCCCACCGCGTGCCCGCGCTCGACTTCCCGATCGGCCGCGAGTTCCGGGTCTTCCTCCTCGACGGCGAGATCGCGGGCTTCGGCTACTACTGGCCCTATGTCAGCGAGCTCGCCGCGCTCACGCCGGAGGAGGAGGCGAGCCTGCTCGACCTCGCCCGACGGGCGGCCGCCCGCCTGCCGGCGCGCCTGGTCTCCCTCGACATCGGCGCCCTCGAGGACGGCACGTGGACCGTGATCGAGAGCGGCGACCCCCAGTTCTCCGGCCTCTCGTTCATCGCCCCCGGCCCGCTCTGGCGGCGCCTGGCGGCGATCCTCGGCCGAGAGTGACCCTTGGGACAGGTGACGTCGAGCGTCGACAGAAGCGGACAGGGATGTCCGGTCGATGTGGACGTCCTCGATCCGCCGCCGCTCCCCCCTCTGCGCTCGCGCGTCTTGACGGGGCGAGGGCAGAGGCCTACGAACGATCTCGCCCCGGGTCGTCTCGGCGGCCAGCGCCACGGCGGGCGATCATTGGGGCAGGGCGGTGATCGACGTGGGGAGGTGATCACCGTCCTGACCCGATGGCCAGGTCATCCGCCCCGCTGCTACTGCGATATCGCCAGGGTGTAGGGCCCGACGGTGAACCAGTCCTCCTTGGCGAGGTGGACCGGCTTGCGGATCGGCTTGCCGCGCACGGTGACCGAGCCGTCGCCGAGGATCGGCCGGAGGTGCGGCCGGGTCGGGATCCCGCTCCACTCGAGGACCGCATGCACCCGCTTGACCTGGTCGGAGCCGGTCAGCGGGATCTCGCACTTCTCGCCGCTGCCGATCCGGTAGGAGCCCGGCAGGAAGAGGCGCTCCTCCTCACGGCCCTCGGGGTGGCGGAGGCGCAGGGTCGCGGCGATCGGGATCCCGAAGTCGCGGTGGAGGACGCGGCCGAGGATGTTGGCGAAGGCGCCGGCGTCGGTCGGTCGCTTGGTCGGGTCCTTGTCGAGCGCCTGCTCGACGCCCTCGGCGAGGGTCGACGGCAGATCGCGGCAGGTGCGGTGGGTGCGGATCGGCACCACTGGCGCCTCGGCGTGGGCCTTGAGCCAGCGCAGCGGCTTCTCGCGGTACTCGGCCCGGACCTCGTTGAGCGGCCGCGGCCCGTGGAAGGGGGAGCGCGCCGACAAGAGCTCGTAGAGGATCACCCCGAGGCTGTAGACGTCGCTCGCCGGCGAGAGCACGCGGGTCTTGAGCTGCTCTGGCTGGCTGTAGTGCGGGGTGCCGACCACCATGTGGATCTGGGTCGCGTTGACGCCGACCACCGGCGAGCCGTCCCACGAGCGGGCGAGGCCGAAGTCGAGGACCTTGATGTGCCCGTTGTCCTGAATGAAGATGTTCTCGGGCTTCACGTCGCGGTGGACGATCCCCTTGGCGTGGGGCTCCGCGAGGCCGAGGCAGGCCTGGTGGACGATGGTCACCGCCTGCGCCGGATGGAGGGGCCCGTCGAAGGAGTGCCACTGGTTGAGCGGCGATCCCTCGAGGTAGTCCATGAGCATGTAGACGTGGCCGTCGGGCCGGAGGCCGCAGTCGAAGGTGCGGACGACGTGGGGGTTGGTCAGGCCGCGGAGGATCGTGATCTCCCGGAGCGCGCGCTGGGCCTGATCCCCCGAGGTCACCGGCTCGCGCGTGAGCTTGAGCGCGAGCGGGCGGTCGTAGCCCTTGACCTCGACCTTGTAGACGGTTGCGAACGCCCCCGAGCCGAGGATCCGCAGGATCTTGATCGTCCCGGCGTAGGTGTCGCCGGGTTTGAGCTCGAGGGACATCGTCCTAACCCGCGGGGCAAAGCTACCACGTACCCTCGCCCTCGCGGTATGCAAGCGCCCATGGATTCGACGGCCCGAGCGACGCTCACCCCCCTCCGCGATCTCGAGCCGGAGCGGCTGCGGCGAATGCGTGAAATCGCCCTGGTCGCCACCGACGTCGACGGGACCCTGACCCGCTCGGGCAAGCTGGAGAGCGCCGCGGTCGCGGCGATCCGCGCGCTGGTCGACGCCGGCGTCGCGGTCTGGCCGGTGAGCGGGCGACCGGCGGGCGAGGTCATGGGCCTCTGCCGCTACCTCCCCGGGGTCGTCCGCGGCCTCGCCGAGAACGGGCTCCTCGAGGTGATCCCCGACCGGGTGCCCCGCTGGCTCGGCAAGCCGACCGACAAGGCGCGCCTGCGGCGGGTCGGCGAGCTCCTCAACGCCGAGCACGGCGCCGGCCTCGAGGTGGTCGCCGACGACTTCTGTCGCCTCGGGGATCTCGCCTTCGAGCGCGCCGGGAGGGGAGAGGACGAGCTCCTCCGCCTGCGGGCGGCGGCCGAGGCCGCCGGCGTCCACCTGATCTGGTCGAATGTCCATGTCCACCTGGCGGAGGCGATCCCCGACAAGGGCGCGGCGGTGCTCCAGCTCGCCGGCGAGGTCGGGATCGACCCCGCCCGGATCGCCACCGTCGGCGACGCCCCCAACGACGCCGGGCTCTTCGTCGGCGGCCGCTTCGGCCTCACCGTCGGCACCGCCGACGTCGGCCACCAGCGGGCCTACTTCCCGAGCCTCCCCGACGTGATCACGGGCGAGCGCGAGGCGGCCGGCTTTATCGAGCTCGCCGAGGCGATCCTGGCGGCGCGGCGCGGCTGAGCGTTCGGGCGCTGAAACCCCGGGGACGAGCCGGGGGTCCAAGGGGCGCCCGTGCGGCCGCTGCGCGCGGTCGCGCGGGCGGGCCCCGGCGATCCGTGCTATGTCGCCCCCGCGGCCCCGCCCGCCCGGTCTCCGCCATGCTCCGCCCGTCGCCCGCCCCGTCTCGCCTCCGCGGCCTCCTCGGAGGGCTCGCGCTCCTCGGCCTCTGCGCCGGCGCCACCGCCTGCCAGGCCAACGCCGGCAAGCCCGGATGGGGCAAGGCGGGCGAGGAGAAGAAGGACGGCGAGGAGGAGAAGGAGGAGGCGGCGCCGGTGGTCCCGGGGGCGGTCGGGCGCGGCTCGATCACCGCGGTGATCACCGCCGCGAGCACCATCGAGGCCGAGCAGCAGGTGACGATCCACGCCGAGTCGACCGGCCGCATCGTCTCGCTGGTCGCCCAGGAGGGCGACAAGGTCAAGAAGGGCCAGAGCCTCGCCCGGATCCGCTTTGACACCCAGGCGAGCGCGCTCCTCCGGGCCAACACCTCGCTCGCCAAGGCGGAGGAGGACTTCGCCCGCGCGGAGATCCTCTATCGCGACGCGGTGATCGGCAAGGAGGAGTTCGAGCGGGCGAAGAACACCGTCGAGCTCGCCCGCCTCGACGTCAAGGATCGCAACCGCGAGATCCGCAACACCAACATCATCGCCCCCTTCGAGGGGACGATCACCCAGCGCTTCGTCGCCGAGGGCGCCTTCGTCTCCAACGGCGCCCAGGTCCTCTCGATCACCGACTTCGACTCCCTGGTCGCCCGGGTCTACGTCCCCGAGAAGGAGCTCGATCGCCTGCGCCTCGGCCAGAGCGCCGAGGTCGTCGGCAAGGCGGCGAAGGGGCGCAAGGGGACCGGCGTGGTCCAGCGGATCGCGCCGATCGTCGACGCCTCGACCGGCACCGTCAAGGTCACGGTCTCGCTGCCGCCCGAGCTCTGCGGCCCCGGCGGCTTCCTCCCCGGCATGTACGCCGAGGTGATCCTGACGACCGAGCACCGCGACGACGTGCCCCTGGTGCCGAAGTCGGCGGTGGTCTACGACGAGGAGCAGGCCTACCTCTTCGTCGTCGACGGCGATCGAGCGAAGCGGGTGCGGATCGAGACCGGCCTCCAGGACGCTGAGCGGATCGAGATCGTCGACGGGCCGGCGCCGGGCGAGGCGATCGTCGTCGCCGGCCAGAGCGGCCTCAAGGACGGGGCGCTGATCGTCCTCGTCGACGCCCAGGGGCGGCCGCTCGACGGCGCCACGGCGCCCGCCGCCGCGAAGGCAGCGGCGGACGCAGGGGCAGACGCGGACGCGCCGGCCAAGCCGGCGGACGGGGGTTGAGATGGCCGAGCGCAGGGACGGCACGCCTGGCGAGGGCCGCGGGGCGGCCGGTGGCGATGAATTCAAGATCCCGTCGCTGGTCGATCCGCGGCGGATCGGCGGGCCGCCGGACTCGGCGGCGCTCGATGAGAGCGTCGATCACGAGGTCCCGCTCCTGAGCTCCGGCCTCGGCGACGAGGAGGGGGCCTTCGACGACGATGATGATGAGGAGGAGGAGGCGGCGCCGGACGAGGGCGCGCCGAAGGCCCGGAGCGCGACCTCCTCCGTCGAGGTGGACGTCGACGTCGCCGCCTCGGGCTCCTTCCGCGGCGCGGCGGCCTCCTTCGGCGGGGCCTCTCTGCCCGCGGGGGCGCTGACCCAGGGCCCGCCGATCGCCGCCCGCCCGCAGCCGCCCGAGCCCGCGAGCGGCATCGACGCGCGGACCCTCGAGCGCTTCCGCTTCACGACCACCCGACCGGTCGCGGTGCTGATGGTCTTCCTCGCGGTGATCGTCTTCGGCGCCTTCTCGATCCGCCTCCTCCCGCTCAACCTGATGCCGGACATCTCGTACCCCCGGCTCACGGTCCGCACCGAGTACCCGGGAGCGGCCCCGGCAGAGGTCGAGAACAATGTCTCCAGGCCGCTGGAGGAGATCCTTGGGGTGGTCACCGGCCTCACCAAGATCACCAGCGTGTCGCGCGGCGGCTACTCCGACGTGGTCCTCGAGTTCACCTGGGACACCGACATGGACGACGCCAACCAGGACGTCCTGGAGAAGCTCGACCAGATCAAGCCGGTGCTCCCCGAGGAGGTCAAGCAGCCGCTCATCCTCCGCTACGACCCGACCCTCGACCCGGTCCTCACCCTCTCGCTGAGCGGCGAGGGCGAGGCCTACGAGGGGATCGGCGGCCTCAAGTACCTCCGCCGGATCGGCGACCGCGACGTCCGCCGCCTGGTCGAGCCGATCGAGGGGGTCGCCGCGGTCAAGGTCAAGGGCGGCCTCGAGGAGGAGATCCAGGTGCTCCTCGACGAGGACGAGCTCCGCCGCACGGCGATCGGCGTCGACGCGGTGATCGCCCGCCTCAAGGCCGAGAACATCAACCTCGCCGGCGGGTCGATGCGCGACGGCCGGACCAAGTATCTCGTGCGGACGGTCAACGAGTTCCGCGACCTCGAGGACATCCGCGACCTCGTGATCGTCTCCCGCGACGGCCGCGACATCAAGCTCCGCAACCTCGCCAAGGTGATCTCCGGCTACAAGGACCGCGACGTGATCACCCGGGTCGACGGCCGCGAGGCGGTCGAGATCGAGGTCTACAAGGAGGCCGACGCGAACATCGTCGAGATGGCCCAGCGGGTCTCGGAGCGCCTCGACACCACCCTCGCGGCCCGCCTCAAGAAGGAGTACGGCGCCGACCTCCGCCTGATCTCCGACCGCTCGCTCTTCATCGAGTCGAGCATCGACGAGGTCCGCCAGACCGCGCTCTCGGGCGGCCTCCTGGCGGTGATGATCCTCTTCCTCTTCCTCCGGAACTTCCGGACCACCCTGATCGTCGCGGTAGCGATCCCGATCTCGGTGCTGATCACCTTCGCCCCCCTCAACCTCGCGGGGGTCTCGCTCAACATCATGTCCCTGGGCGGCCTCGCGCTCGGGATCGGCATGCTGGTCGACAACTCGATCGTCGTCCTGGAGTCGATCCACCGCTGCCGCGAGGAGGGCGACGATCTGATCCGGGCGACCGTGCGCGGGACCGCCGAGGTCGGCTCGGCGGTGATCGCCTCGACCCTGACGACGATCGCGGTCTTCTTCCCGATGGTCTTCGTCGAGGGGATCGCCGGCCAGATGTTCGGCGACCTCGGCCTCACGGTCGTCTTCTCGCTCCTCGCCTCGCTCGCGGTCGCGCTCTTCTTCATCCCGATGCTGGCCTCGCGGCGCGGCCTCGGGGAGGCCGGCGCCGGGTCGATGGCCCGCCGGGTGAGCGAGGGGATGAAGGAGACCTGGGGGCGCTGGAACTCGGTCCACGAGCTCGTCCGCGACCTCCGCGCGCTCGGCTGGAAGAGCGCGCTGGTGCTCCCGCTGGCCTACGTCCTGGTCCGCTTCGCCCTCCAGCTCGTCCTCGACGTCCTCGCCAAGGTCGGCCTGACGATCGCCGTGCTGATCGCCCTGGTGGTCGGCGGGGTCGCCTGGCTGGTCGGCGGGGTGATCCTCGGCAACCTCCTGAAGCCGATCCTCTGGGTCTTCGACCGCCTCCTCCGCGGCCTCGAGTGGGTCTACCCCCGGGTGATCCGCTGGTCGCTGCGCAACCGGGTGGTGATCTACGGGCTGGTCGCGGCCTCCTTCGCCTGGATGGCCTGGGCGGCGCCGCGCCTCGAGTCCGAGCTGATCCCCGAGCTCCACCAGGGCGAGTTCACGGCCGAGGTCTCGCTGCCGGTCGGCACCCCGCTGCCGGCGACCGACGCGACGATGGCCCCGATCGAGACCGAGCTGGTCGCCGGCGTGCCTCACCTGCGGACGCTGGTGACGACGATCGGCTCCGAGCGCGACAGCGAGGAGTCGGGCGAGCGGGGCGAGCACACCGCGCGCCTGCGGATGACCCTCGCCTCGCAGAAGACCCGGGCGAAGGCGCAGCCGAAGGGGCCCGGCGAGGAGATCGCGGGGGCAGGGGAGGCCGGCGCGGAGGTGGGCCCGGAGGCCGCCCCGTCGCCCGAGGGCGCACCTGAGCCGACCATCGACCCGCTCCGGGCGGAGGCCGAGGCGCTCGCGGTCGTCCGCCCGCTCCTCAGCCGGATCCCCGACGCGACCGTCAACATCGCCCGGCCGGTGCTCTTCTCCTTCGCCAAGCCGATCGAGATCGAGGTCCGCGGCTACGAGCTCGGCGAGCTCGCGGAGTCGACCCGCCGGGTCGCCGAGGCGGTCGCCGGGATCGACGGCCTCCGCGACGTCCGCTCGTCGATCCTCCCGGGCTCGCCCGAGGTCCAGATCGTCTACGACCGCGACGCCCTCGCCCGCTACGGCCTCGACATCCGCAAGGTCGCCGAGCTGATCCGCGACAAGGTCCAGGGCTCGGAGGCGACCAAGTTCAACCGCAAGGACCGCAAGATCCCGGTGCGCGTGCGCCTGCGGGACATCCACGAGGGGACGGTCGACGAGCTCAAGGCGCTGGTGGTCAACCCCGGCGGCCTGCACCCGGTCCCGCTCGGGGCGGTCGCCGAGGTCAGCCTCGGCCGCGGGCCCAACGAGATCCGGCGGATCGGCCAGCAGCGGGTCGGCCTGGTCTCCGCCAACATCGAGGGGACCTCGCTGGGCGCGGCGACGGCGGCGATCCGCGAGACCCTCGGCGACCTCGAGGTGCCGGCCGGGGTCACCCTCGCGGTCACCGGCCAGAGCCAGGAGTGGGAGACCTCGCTCTCCTCGCTCTACCTCGCGCTCGGCCTCTCGATCTTCCTGGTCTACGTGATCATGGCCTCGCAGTTCGAGAGCCTGATCTACCCGCTGATCATCCTGGTGACGATCCCGCTGGCGGCGGTCGGCGTGGTCGCGACCCTCCTCGCGCTCGGCCTGCCGATCTCGGTGCTGGTCTTCCTCGGCGCGATCCTGCTCGCCGGGATCGTCGTCAACAACGCGATCGTCCTGGTCGACTACGCCGGCCAGCTCAAGGCCCGCGGCCACACCACCGACGAGGCCCTCGAGCTCGCCGGCCGGGTCCGCCTCCGGCCGATCCTGATGACCACCCTGACGACGGTCCTCGGCCTCCTGCCGATGGCCCTCGGCCTCGGCGACGGCGCCGAGATCCGGACGCCGATGGCGATCACCGTGATCGCCGGCCTCGCCTTCTCGACGCTCCTCACCCTGGTGGTGATCCCGACGGTCTACGCCGGCGTCGATCGCCTCCTCGGCGCGCGCCGGCGCGAGGACCCGGCGCGCGTGCTCGAGCGCGAGGTCGCCGGCCTCCGCCCTGAGCTCCTCGCCCCCGAGGCCGCCGAACTCGCGGAGGGCCGGCGATGAGCGGCGCGCCCCTCCACGACAACGCGGTCGTCCGGACCTCGCTGGTCCGGCCGGTGACGATGCTGATGATCCTCCTCAGCGCGGTCGTCATCGGCATCGTCGCCCTGGTCAACATCCCCCTCGAGCTGATCCCGTCGGGCTTCTCGGCGCCCTTCATGCAGGTCGAGGTCCCCTACGCCAACGCGACCGCGCAGGACGTCGAGGAGCGGATCACCCGGCCCCTCGAGCAGGCGCTGGCGACCACGCCGGCGCTCGACGAGATCTCGGCGACCTCGCGGGCCGACCGCGCCAGCGTCTCGCTGGTCTTCGACGGCGACGCCGACATGGACATCGCCTACCGCGAGGTCCGCGATCGGGTCGCCCGCGCCCGCCCCGACCTCCCCGACGACGTCCAGCGGATCAACATCCAGAAGCACTCGGGCGCCGGGATCCCGGTCGCCTTCTACGGGATCACCTGGAACGAGGGGGTCGACCAGGCCCAGGACAAGATCCGCAAGCACCTGGTGCGGGCGGTCGAGCGGATCGACGGGGTCGGGGTCGTCAACCTCTGGGGCCAGGAGGACCGCGAGATCCGGATCGAGGTCAACCGCGCGCTCGCCGAGGCCGCCAACCTCAACATCTTCCAGATCGCCCAGCGCCTCGGCCAGTCGAGCTTCAACCTGGCGAGCGGCGAGATCCGCGAGCCCTCGGGCCGCTTCGTGATCCGCTCGCTGGCGACCTACCAGTCGGTCGACGAGCTCCGCAACACGGTCGTCGGCAAGAACGACCTCCGCCTCGGCGACATCGCCGAGATCGTCTACGACCACCCCGAGAGCGAGCGCATCGACCGCTTCAACGGCAAGCCGTCGATGGTCATGTTCGTCCTCAAGGAGTCGCAGGCGAACACGGTCGAGGTCTGCGACAAGATCCGGGCGGCGGTCGAGGAGGCCGCCGAGTCGCCGGTCCTCAACGGCTTCGACATCGAGCCTATTTTCATGCAGGGCGACGCGATCCGCTTCTCCCTGCGGCAGGTCGTCGACAACGGCCTCCAGGGCGGGGTGCTCGCGCTCATCGTCCTCCTCTTCTTCCTCCGCCGGCTCCGCCTCACGCTGATCATCGCCGGCTCGATCCCGCTCTCGATCTTCCTCGCGCTCCCCTTCATGTACTTCCTGGGGCAGAGCGTGAACCTGGTCTCGCTCCTCGGCCTGATGATCTGCATCGGCCTTGTGGTCGACAACTCGGTGGTCGTCGCCGAGAACATCGAGCGCTACCGCGCCCGCGGGGTCGGCCGCTTCGCCGCCGCGCTCCACGGCGCCGGCGAGGTCGCGCTGCCGATCACCCTGGCGACCCTGACGACGATGGTGGTCTTCGCGCCGGCGGCGCTCCTCTCGTCGGGGCCGACCCAGTTCTTCATGATCCGGATGGTGACGCCGGTCTGCGTCTCGCTCCTCGCCTCGCTCTTCGTCGCGCTGGTGCTGGTGCCGATGACCTCGGCGATCGCCTTCGGCGAGATCAGGCCCCGCAACCCCTCGTCGCTGGTGCGCGGCCTCCTGGCGGTCGATCGCGGCTGGAAGGCGGCGCTCGGCTGGGTCTACCAGCGGACCCTCGGCCGCCTCAACGACGTCTACGCGCGGGCCCTCCGGGTCGCGCTCCGGCGGCGCTTCGACGTCGTCTTCACCTCGATCCTCGCGCTCGCGGTGACGGTCGCGGTGCCGATGCAGCGGGTCCCCTTCTCGCAGGAGGAGAACATGGGCGCCCGCAACTTCTGGACCTACTACTCGATGCCGGGGGACACCTCGCTCGAGGAGGCGGAGCTCTTCTTCCGCGAGGTCGAGCAGGTGATCGCCGAGCACAAGGCGGAGTTCAACATCTCCGGCCAGTACATCGGCTTCGACGCGACCTTCGGCCAGGTCCAGATATTCTTCGACAAGCAGAGGCCCGGCGAGCCGCCCTTCAACGAGACCCGCAAGAAGGTCTACGACCTCCTGCCGACCCGCCCCGGCTGGCAGAAGGAGGCGCGCTTCGCCTCCGGCGACGGGGCCAAGGACTCGACCTTCGTGGTCTCGCTCTACGGCGACGACCACGCCTCGGTGCAGGCAGCCAAGGAGGACCTCGAGCGGGCGCTGGTCGCCCAGGAGGGGGTGATCGGCCTCAGCGGCCGGGGGGCGGACACGATGCGCCGCGACGAGCTCGCCCTGGCGATCGACCGGACGATGAGCGAGCGCTTCGGGATCTCCGCTGGCCTCGTCGCCAACACGATCGCCTACGCGATCCGCGGCCAGATCCTCCCGCGCTACCGCGCCGAGGAGGAGGACCGCGAGATCAACGTCCGGATCCGCTACCGCAAGGCCGACCGCGAGCAGCTCGATCAGCTCCGCGAGTTCAAGGTCCCCAACCAGAGCGGCGGCGCGGTCCCGGTGCGGGTGCTCACCGAGGCGGTGATCCAGAAGGGCGAGACCGCGCTGGTCCGCAACAACAAGCGGGTCGCCGCGCTGATCCGCATGGAGCTCGACGAGGGCAAGCGCGAGGAGACCACCGCCCGCCTCCGCCGCTTCGTCGACCGCTACCACCTCCCCAGCGGGATCTCCTTCGACGCGGACCACGAGGCCCGGGAGATCGAGAGCATGCAGCGCGATCTGATCGGCGCCGCCGCCCTCTCGACGGTCTTCATCTTCCTGCTGATGGGCTTCCTCTTCGAGAGCTTCGTCCTCCCGCTCTCGGTGCTGCCGTCGATCCCGCTCTCGTTCATCGGCGTCTGGTGGTTCCTGATGATCGCCGGCTCGCCGGTCGACTCGCTCGCGGTGATCGGGATCTTGCTCCTCCTCGGGGTGGTGGTGAACAACGGGATCGTCCTCGTCGACTTCATCAACGGGGCCCGCGGCTTCGGCCTCAGCCGCGATGAGGCGATCGTCCAGGCCGGGACCCAGCGCTTCCGGCCGATCCTGATGACCGCCCTGACCACCGTCGGCGGGATGCTGCCGCTGGCCTTCGCGACCCCGACCGGCGAGGGGCTCAACTACGGGCCCTTCGGCAAGACGCTGGTCGGTGGGATGGTCGCGGCGACGGTCCTGACGCTGGTGGTCGTGCCGATCTCCTACACCTACTTCGACGACTTCCGGGAGCTCGTCCGGCGCTGGGCCGGGCGCCTGGCCCGCTCGAAGGGCGGCGCTGGCGACCGCCGCTGAGGCGGCGTCCGAGCGCCGCGGGGGGCCCGGATTTACGCACGGGATCGCCAGGTGGGGACCCCCGGGGAGGCGCGCGAAGACGCGCTGCGACTCCGCCGAGACTTTCGATAGTATGGTTTCGCCCTTCCACGGCGACTCTTGCTAGAGGCCCCATGACCTACCGCTTCCTTGCCCTCCTCTCCCTCGCGTCGCTCGTCGGCGCCTGCACCTTTGACAGCGTCGGCCTCGGCGAGACCTCGACCGGCGCGAGCGGCTCGACCTCGAGCGGCTCCACCGGCGGGAGCTCCGACGCGACCACCACCGGGGATCCGACCGAGACGGGCGGCTCGGCGACGATGACCGGCGGTGAGGCGGTGTGCGGCGACGGGGTGATCGACCCCGGCGAGCAGTGCGACAACGGCGGGGCCAACGGCGCTGGCCAGGCCTGCAAGGGCGACTGCACCTACAACGTCTGCGGCGACGGCGATCAGGGGCCCGGCGAGGGCTGCGACGACGGCAACCTCGACAACGGCGACGGCTGCTCGTCGACCTGCGTCGGCGAGAACTGCGGCGACGGCAAGGCCGATCCCGGTGAGGCCTGCGACGACGGCAACGCGATCGACGACGACGGCTGCACCAACGCCTGCACGCTCCCCGCCTGCGGCGACGGGATCCTCCAGAGCGGCGCCGGCGAGGAGTGCGACAACGGCGAGATGAACGGCGTCGGCCAGGCCTGCAAGGTCGACTGCAAGAGCAACGTCTGCGGCGACGGCGATCAGGGCCCGGGCGAGAGCTGCGACGACGGCAACACCAACGACGGCGACGGCTGCTCGTCGACCTGCGTCGGCGAGGCCTGCGGCGACGGCAAGAAGGACGTGGGAGAGGCCTGCGACGACGGCAACGACGTCAACGACGACGGCTGCACCAACGCGTGCACGCTGCCGGCCTGCGGCGACGGGATCAAGCAGGCGGGCGAGGAGTGCGACGACGGCAACGACGTCAACACCGACATGTGCACGGGCACCTGCAAGCTGCCGGTGTGCGGCGACGGCTTCAAGCAGGCGGGCGAGGAGTGCGACGACGGCAACGACGTCAACACCGACATGTGCACCGACGCGTGCAAGCTGCCGGTGTGCGGCGACGGCTTCAAGCAGGCCATGGAGCAGTGCGACGACGGCAACATGGACGACAACGACGAGTGCTCGAACACCTGCAAGCTCAACGCGAACTTCGTCTTCGTCACCAAGGCCACCTTCAACGGCAACCTCGGCGGGATCATGGGCGCCGACATGAAGTGCCAGTCGGCGGCGATGGGCGCGGGCCTGAGCGGGACCTTCAAGGCCTGGATCAGCGGGTCCGACACCGCGTCGAGCCCGAGCATGCGCTTCACCCAGCCGACGCTGCCCTACTACCGCGTCGACCTGGTCAAGGTCGCCGACAACTGGACCGACCTCACCAACGGCGGCAACCTCCAGAACCCGATCAACCGCGACGAGTTCGGGGCGCAGCTCGCCAACATGTCGACCTCCCGGGTGTGGACCAACACCGATCCCGACGCCACCGAGACCGGCATGGATCACTGCGACAATTGGACGTCGAACGCGACGAACCGCGACGGTCGCATCGGCCGTCGTGACTCCGCGACCGACCCGAACTGGACCAACGACAACAAGGAAGGCTGCGAGACCCAGCGGCGCCTCTACTGCTTTGAGCAGTAGGAGCGTCGAGCGAGGGGGCCCGCGGGCCCCCT
>JACKDU010000007.1:0-310000 GCA_020633335.1 Myxococcales bacterium
AGAGGAGCTCGACGCGCGATCGCCAGGGGACGTCGTGATCACCCTGGCCGCCGAGATGGCGAGCGTCGACGGGTTCGTCGCGGCTGCGTGGGGGCGGCTTGCGTCTGCTTGCCCTCCGGAGCTCGGCGCGGCGATCGAAGCGGCGCTGGCGAGCCCTCGCGCGGCCGCGGAGCGGCTCGACGCGGTGATCGAGGCGCTCCTCGGAGCGCTGCCCCCGGGCGATCACCGGTTGGTGCTCGCGCTCGTGCCCATGCGAATCGCCGACGAAGCGGGCTATCGCGCGCTGGTGGAGCACCTCCTGCGGCAGCGCCCGCGCCCACGCCTGCGCCTGATCCTCCGCGACGATCGCCAGGGCTCGCACGTCGCCGCCGAGCACCTCGGCGCCGACCACCCCAACAACCACCGCCTCGACCTTGCGATCGATCACAATGTCATCGCCGGCGCGACGCGGGAGGCGGCGCGCGACCCCAGGTGCGCGCCGACCGAGCGGGTCTCGGCGCTCCTCCAGGCCGGGTACCACGACCTCGAGGGCGGCCGTCCAGGGGAGGCAGAGGCGAGCCTGACGGCGGCCTGGGTGATCGCAGGATCCCCGGAGGCGGCGCTCTCGGCCGACGCCGTCGCGCAGCTCCGGGCGCTCGCCGGGCTCGGCCTCAGTCAGGTGGCGATCGCCCTCGATCAGCCCGAGCGGGGTCGAGCGCACCTCCTCGCGGCCTTCGCGGAGCTCGGCCGCCTCGGGGCCAGCGCGCCGGCGGCCCTCCGCGTGACGATCGCCGGCGCGCTCGGCCGCGCGCTCCACCGCGGCGGGGAGCTGGAGGGGGCCGAGTCGGTCCTCCTGGTCGCCGCCCTCGCGGCGATCGAGATGGAGGCGCTCGGTGAGATCGCCGGCGTCTTCACCGATCTCGGCGAGATTCGATGGTCGATGGGTCAGGTTGAGGAGGCGCGCGAGGCCTGGTCGACAGCCCGGGGCGCCGCCGAGGCGCTCGCCGACGACGCCCAACTCCACGCGATCGATCAACGCCTCCAGCGCTCTGCGTGAGCCCCACTCGAAGCGAAGGCGAGCCTAGCCATGTACCTCAGCACAGAACCCCCCTCCGACGACATCGCGGACCTCGCCAAGAAGGAGCTCGGCGACGCCTGGGACAAGACTCCGACCGCTGTCCTGATCGACAAGGTCCAGCGCGGCGAGTTCTCTTGGATCGATCTCCTCGAGATGGACTCGCCGAAGGACATCATCGAGGGCACGGCCAACGCCTTTGTCCAGCACTTCGTCGATCTCCTGGCGTCGAAGGTGCCCTTCGGCGCCTCGCCTGCGGCATCCGTGGGCGACCTCCACATCGGCTCGCCCCACGTCCACCTCCTGCCCGTCCCCCATCCGATGCCCCTGACCGTCGGACCGATCACATCCGGTTGCTGCCAGAGCGTGACGGTCCGCGGATGGCCTGCCGCTCGCGTCGGAGACTTCGGCTTCGCGGCCTGCCTCTGCGCCGCGCCCTTCTTCAAGATCAAGACCGGCTCAAGCTCGGTGTTCATCGGCGGAAAGCGGGCGGCTCGTATGTTTGACATCTCGCAGCATGGCACCGCGCCCATGACGCCGGCCGAGATGGTGAAGGCGGTCGTCAACGGCGCGCGCAAGACGGTCGCCGTGCTCGCCCGCGGACGCCGACAGGTGAACGAGTGCGAGGAGGAGGCAAAGCGCGAGATGGAGGAGGCGAGCCGCGCGATGCTCGATCTTCTGGAGAGCGCCACCGGAGCTGCGGGCTACGTCAGCGCTGCAGCGGGCCCGGCCGGGGCGGCCGCGCGACGGGGGAGCCTCGTGCAGCGGGTCGCCACGGATGCGCAGGTGTCGACGGAGCTTCGCGCAACGGTGGCCGCGGCGATCGCCGATGCTTCCTCGGCATCCGCAACCGCGAGCGCGGTCGCCATGGCGGGCAAGGTCGCCGCGAGTCAGATGGGCACCGACGCCGACGCGACCGCTATCGAGGCGGCGATGGCCCTGGATCCCACAACCCCGCCGAGCATCGGCGCGCTGGTGGCCTTCCGCGACAACGTCGTGATCGGCGGCTTCCCGACGCCCGACATCCCAGTTCCGCTCGGCCACTTCGCCAAGCTGGCCCCCGAACGGATCCGCGCGCCGCTGCGGAGGGCTGACGCCAAGATCCGCCTCAAGCTCCGGATCGCCGGCATCAGGGTGCACGCGCGGATCGACGAGCGCTTCCCGCGGGTGTCCCGGGCGCTCACCGGGGATCCGGTCGACGTCGTCACCGGCGCGGTCCTCAGCGAGGGCGTCGACGCCGTGCTCCGGGGGCGGGGCGATCTCGTCGTCCGCCGCTTCTACTCCTCGGCCTGGGCCGATCGACCGTCGCCGCTCGGCCGCGGCTGGAGCCTCTCGCTCGATCAGGCCGTCTGGGTCGAGGGGAGCTTCCTGGTCTATCGGACAGACGATGGCCGCGAGCTGACCTACGCGCTCCCCGAGGGCCGGCGCGCGACGGACGAGCGCCTCGACGGGCTGATCCTCGTCGACCCCTCCAACAACCTGCGACTCGTCGCGCTCGCGGACGGCCGCTGGCGGATCACGGGCGCGGAGGGGGCGATCGTCGAGCTCCAGCCGATCCCCGGCGAGCGTCGCCGCGAGGCTCACCTCGCGCGGGCGGTCGCGATCCGCGGCCCCGGCGAGGTGCGTGTCGATCTCCACCACGACGCGCGGGGCCGCCTCGTCGCCGCGAGTGGGCCCGGCGGCCGGACCCTCGGTCTCCGCTGGGACGCCGAGGATCGCCTGGAGGCCCTCACCCTCCCCGATCCCGAGGGGCCGGGGGAGGTCGAGCATGTCCGCTACCTGCGCTCGCCCGCCGACGATCTCGTGGCGGTCGTCGACGCGGCGGGCGGCCGCTGGCGCTACGCCTACGCCGACCACCGGCTGGTCGAGGCGACGGGCCCCGACGGGCGCTCCTTCTACTTCGAATACGACGGCCCAGGCGCCCAGGCCCGAGCGACCCGCACCTGGGGCGATGGCGGGGTCTTCGAGCGCCGCCTCTGCTACGACACGCAGCGGCGCAGGACCGTGATCGCCGACGGCGTGGGCGGCGCGACGATCGTCGAGTACGACGGCTTCGGCCTGGTGTCGGCGATCACCGACCCGGACGGCACGACCCGGCGCCTCGTCCACGACGCCGAGGGTCGACGCGTCGCCGAGATCGACCCCCTCGGCGGCGTCGTCCGTCGGCGCTACGACGAGCTCGGTCGCTGCGTCGAGGTCATCGAAGCCGACGAATCCACCTGGTCATTCGACCATGATGAGGAGGGCCGCGTGATCCTGGCGATCGATCCGCTGGGCGGGCGCTGGCGCTGGCGATACGACGCCGAGGGGCGGCTCCTCGCCCGCACCGAGGCGAACGGCGCGGGCTTCGAGCGCCGGGAGGACGAAGAGGAGGGGCGCACGCGGATCTCGGACGGCGAGGGTCGACACATCGGGCTCTCCTGGAGCGCCGACGGCGATATCTGCGGGATCGAGGACGGCGAGGGTCGGCGCTGGCGCTTCGTCCACGATCGCCGGGGTCGCGTCCGCGAGGTGATCGAGCCCGAGGGTCGCCGCCGGCGCTTCGTCTACGATCGCGCGGACCGAGCGATCGCGGCGTCGACCGACGACGTGTTCGCATGGCGGGTGACACGCGACGTCGCGGGCCGGGCGATCACGATCGACCGCACCGGCAGCGACATCCTCGAGCTCGCCTACGGGGCCTGCGGCGAACTCGCTCGTGTGCAGGGGCCCGGCTGCGCTCTCGAATACCGACGCGACCTCGACGGGCGTCTCCTGGCGATCGTCGACGGTCGAGGCGCGACCGAGGCCGGCGACGTCCCCCGAGAGAGAGTCATCCACGCCTTCACCCGGGCTATCGGCGGCGCGCTCCTCGTCGAGCGCACCCTCGACGGCCGCCGCCTCCGCTACCGACGCGACGCGGCCGGGCGGGTGAGCGCACGGATCGAGCCGAGCGGCGAGGAGACGAAGTTCGAGCGTGACCCCTCCGGGCGCGTCGTCGCCATCGCCTACGCCGACGGCGCGCGCGAGCGCTTCGCCCACCGCGGCGACGGGGCGCTCCTCCTCGCGCGCCGCGACGAGGGCGACGCGTCGTGGTGCGTCGAGTTCACGCGGGATCCCTCCGGCCAGGTGAGCGGTGAGGTCACCGGCGATCGCTGGGTCGCGATCGACCGCGATCGCGGCGGTCTCCGCCGCCGCGTGCGGAGCTCGGAGGGGTTGGTGGTCGACTTGATACGGAGCGCGAGCGGGACGCTCTGCGAGCTCGAGATCGCGGCCCAAGGCGGGCGCTGGCGGGTCCCGGTCGCGCGCAGAGCCGAGCCCGGAGCGACCCAGGCCGTCACGGCACCTCCCCCTGCGCCGACCGACGCAGCACATACGCCGGCGGCCGACCTCACGCTCGACGCGGACGGACGCGTCATCGCCCGGCGTTGCGCCGACGGCAGCGAGCAGCGCCTCCGATGGGACGCCGCGCACCGCCTCCGGGCCGTCGAGCGCGCAGGCGGCGAGACCATCACCTTCGACTACGACGCCCTCGGCCGCCGGATCCGCAAGACCTGCGGCGAGCGGACGACCTCCTGGATCTGGGACGGCGATCTCCCTCTTCACGAGGAGGTGAGCGTCGCCGGCGAGGTCATATCTCGACGAACCTGGCTCTTCGACCATGATTCTTTCGCGCCGATCGCCGCCCTGATCGACGGCCGCTTCTTCGAGATTCGCTGCGACCAAATCGGCGCCCCCCGGATCGCCCTCGATGAGGCCGGGCGGGCGGTCTGGCGGGCCACCTCGGCGCCCGCCAGCGTCGACCATCGAGGGGTGGGCGAGCCCGGCGTCGAGCTCCCCTTCGGCCTCCCGGGCCACTACCTCGATCCCGAGACCGGGCTCATCTACAGCCGCCACCGCTACGTCGATCCCTCGACCGCGCGCTTCCTCAGCCCGGATCCGAGCGGGCTGGCGGGCGGCCTCGATCCCCACGCGTACGTCGACGATCCGGCGACGATGATCGATCCGCTCGGGCTCCGCGGCCAGCCCGTGAACCCCGAGACGCTCCCAGGAGTGCCGGCCGACCCGATCTCCCCGCTCGGCCAGGCCACCCAGGGACCGATCCCGCCGGCGGCTGCGATCGGGCCCGCTCCCGGCGCACCGACGGAGCTTCGCGCGCCGCGCCCCGCCCTCGATCGCCTCCTCGATCCGCTCCGGCGAGGGGCCGAGCGCCTCCAGCGTCGCATCATCAAAGCGTCGCTGGAGGCCTCGAGGTGCACCTGACACCGCGTGACCGCGGCCCCGAAGCACCCTCTCACGGTCCGAGCCGACGCTCCAGGCACCCCCCGCATCGCCATCGAGCGACCAAGGCTCGGAACATGCGCGCGAGGATCGAAACGTCGGTGTCGGCGACGGGAGGTCGGTTCGGGCGCCCACGAGCGTCGTCAACGAGGCCAGCGGCGAGTCGCTGGCCAGGCGGCCATCTGAGGCGCTAGAAGCGACCGACCACCAGGAGACCGCCGCCGCTCCGCGAGACCGTCGGAGCGACGGTCGCGTGGGGCTTGCGCGTCTCCTTGTCGACGACCAGGAGGCCGACGCCGGTGAGCACCGCGACCCCGCCGACGCCGAGGAGGGCGATGCTCGGCGCCTTGAGATCGCGCCCGCTCCGCTCGTCGGCGACGAGGAGCGCGCTACCTGCCCCAAGGGACACGGCGCCGAGGATCACCGCGCCGATCCCCGCGCGGCCGAGCCTCCCGAGGCGGCGGCGCTCGACCTCCGGCTCCACCGGCGGCGGCAGCTCGACGACCGGCGGCGGCGCGACGACCTCGGGCTCGACCGGCGGCTCGGGCGGGGACTCGGGCTCCACCGGCGGCTCGGCGTGGTCCTTGATCATCGGCGCGAGGAGATCGAGCTCGCCCTTGAGCTGGTGGAGGAGCTCGTCCTCGAGGCAGAGCTCGCACTTCCGCCGGCGCCGCGATCCCGGGACCTCCTCGTCGCCGTGGTAGACGACCAGGGTCGACACGTAGCCCGCGCTCTCATCCCCGAGCGGCGCGACGACGATCTCGACGACGTACTCGGCGTTGACCGCCGTCATGATCCCCTCGGCGCGCAGGGCCTCGAAGCCCAGGCCCTCGATCCGCGCCGGCAGATCGCCGGCGATCTGGACGCTGTCAAAGGCGGTCGTGCCGACCCGCAGCGAGGCCTTGAGGCGCTTGCGTGCGACCAGCGGGGTGATCGGCGCACGAGCCGTCGGCGCGACCTCGCCGGCCGTCGCGGTCAGCGGCGTCGCGGGCTTGACCGGCGTCGCGGCGGACGGCCCCGCCGCGTCGGTCTTCACCTCCGACGAGTTGGTCGACCCCGCCGCCCCAGCCGCCTCGTTCGAGACCCCGGACGCGGGGCTCGCGGCCGACGACGACGATGTCGGCGACGGCCCCCGGACGCTGTCCTGGGGCGACCCCGCCGAGGCCGACGGGCTGGCGATCGCCAACATCGACAGCAGCGTGATCCCAATCAAATCGACAACCACCGGAGCCAGGCACTAGCAAACTACGATCGCCGGGGAATCGCAAGGATCGGGGCTTGTTCGTGGTCGCGCGCCGAGATCCGCGCGAAGGTGCGCAGCCCTGGCCAAACCGTCAGGTTAGCGGCACTCTATGGAGGTGCAGCGCGGCCGCCAACTCGCCCTCGCAGGAGCGCTCCTCGCCAGCGCCGCGCCGCTCCGCGCCGACGCGAGACCGCCCGCCAAGCCGGGGGAGATCCGCCCACTGCCGCGCCTCCAACTCGCGGTCGCGCCGGTGATCGGGCCGATGTCGCAGGGCGAGCTCGACTGTCGCCCGCGCGCCGGCGGGGTGATCTACTGCGAGGACGGCGGCACCTTCCTCGGCGCCGGCGGCAGCCTCGAGCTCCGCGCCAAGGTCTACGGCCCCTTCTTCATCCACGGCCGCGGCCTCGTCGTCGGCAACATCCGCCAGGCTCCGCGGGCGGTCCACGCGGGCATGGGCGGCGGCGGCGTCGGCATCGGCGCCTATCACCGCCTCGCCTTCATCCGCGCCGAGTACCTCGTCGTCGGCACCTTCGGCAGCGACCGCTACAAGCCGCCCTTCGGCGATCTCAACGGCGCCAGCGACGTCTACGATCACCACGCAGGGCTGATCAGCGGCGGGATCCGCTACCCCTTCGCCCAGCGCCTCAGCGCCGAGCTCTGGGGCGGCTTCATGATCGGCCCCCGCGCGCACCGGACCACGCCCTTCGAGGTCTCGTACCCCGATCGCCTGATCTACTCGTTCCTCGTCGGCGCCGGCCTCGCCTTTGATCTGATCCGCGGCCGCGCCCCGGCCCCCGCGAGCGCGCCGGTCCCGAGCGCAGCCTCGCCGTCGCCCTGATCGGGCGCCTCGCGCCGCCGCCGTCGCACGCGGCCTCGAGTCGCCCCGCTCGCCGCTCGATCGTAGCGGGCCTCGCTGGCCTCGCTGGCCTCGCGGGCCTCACCCCGATCATCGCAGGCTGCGCAGGGACTCGTCCGCACGCGCCCGCGGACGGAGCGCGTGCCTGCCGCTATCGACCCGCGCGCGGCGGGCTGATCCCCTTGTACGTGCAGAACTCCGCGACGCTCATCGCCAGCAGCGCCGGGTTGGCGCTGAGCTCCCACGCGAGCGTGCTCGTCGGCGTCTCGCCGTAGTCGTGGCCCGGGTAGATCCGGGTCATCTCCGGCAGCGCGGCGATCCGCCGCTGGAGCGTGTCGACGTAGGCGATCGGATCGCTCGCGCTCCCGCAGGAGCCGACGAAGAGGACGTCGCCGGTGCAGAGCGCGGGCGCCGAGGGGACGAACCAGCACACGCAACCGGGCGCGTGGCCGGGCGCGAAGATCGCCTGCACCCGATCGCCGCCGATCGAGATCTCCTGACCGTCGGCGACCGCGATCACCCGCTCGCCCGGGACCCCGCGTTCGCCGCAGAGCTCGCGGAGGCGCGCGACCTCGAGCGGGTGGGCGTAGACCGCGGCGCCGGTCGCGGCCGCGACCTCGGCGACCGCCTCGACGTGATCGTCGTGGCCGTGGGTCACCAGGACCGCGGCGATCCGCCAGCCGCGCGCGGCCGCGAGCCGGAGGATCCGGTCGCCCTCGAACGCCGGATCGACGATCGCGGCGACCCCGGCGGCCCCGGCCCCCGCCCTCGCCTCGCCGATCAGCGTCGAGAAGTTGTCGACGAGGCCGACCTCGATCTGGACGAGCTCGAGCACGCCGCAGACAAAGCACAGCGCCGCCGCGCAGACAAGCCTTGCGCGGAGATCCGCGATTCCGTACAACGCCGCCTCGCCGATGGCCCTCGACCTCAGCCATCTCAACCCCAACCAGCGACGCGCGGTCCTCCACATCGACGGGCCCCTCCTGGTCCTCGCGGGCGCCGGCTCGGGCAAGACCCGGGTGATCACCCACCGGATCGTCCACATGCTCGAGCGCGGGATCGAGCCGGGGACGATCGTCGCGCTCTCGTTCACCAACAAGGCCGCCGACGAGATGCGCGAGCGCCTGGTGAAGATGATCGGCCGCGAGGCGGCGAGCGCCCTCGTCCTCGGGACCTTCCACTCGGTCGGCGCCCAGATGATGCGCGAGACCCCGGAGGGTTTTGGCGTGCCGAAGCGCTTCTCGATCCTCGACCAGGGCGACCAGTACGGCCTCTGCCGGGCGATCCTCCGCGACCTCGGCCACCACGGCCCGGCCTCCGATCGCCGCTTCGACCTCGGCGCGATCGTCCAGCGGATCTCGCTCTGGAAGAACGAGTTCGTCACCCCGGCGCAGGCCGCCGATCCCCGGCGCCAGGAGAGCGACTACGACACGGTCGCCGCCGAGATCTACCCGGAGTACGAGGACCGGCTCGCCGGCCTCGGCGCGGTCGACTTCGACGACCTCGTCTGCCGGATCGCCCACCGCATCGACGAGGACCCCGAGCTCTGCGCCTACTGGCGCGGGCGCTTCCACTACCTCCTCATCGACGAGTACCAGGACACCAACCGCGCGCAGCTCGAGGTCGTCCGCCGCCTCGCCGGCCCGCGCGAGAACATCTGCGTCGTCGGCGACGACGACCAGGCGATCTACGGCTGGCGGGGCGCCAAGGTCAGCAACATCCTCGGCTTCGACATGTATTTCCCGCGGGCGGTGACGATCAAGCTCGAGGAGAACTACCGCTCGCGGCCGCCGATCGTCGAGTGCGCGAACGGGGTGATCGTCAACAACCTCAGCCGCCACGACAAGGCGCTGATCCCCCAGCGGGGCGGCGGCGCGCCGGTCACCCTGGTGGTCGCCGAGGACGGCCCGCAGGAGACCTCGTGGGTGACCGGGAAGATCCGCAAGCTGATCGTCGACGAGCGGATCCCGCCCGAGGACATCGCCGTCCTCTACCGATCGGCCAAGCAGGCGACGCCGATCGAGGAGGGCCTGCAGGAGCACGGGATCGCCTACCGGGTCCTCGGCGGGCAGACCTTCTACGATCGCAAGCAGGTCAAGGACGTCCTCGCCTACCTCCGCCTCCTGGTCGCGCCGCGCGACGACCTCGGGGTCCGCCGCGCGCTCGACGTCCCCTCGCGGGGGATCGGCGCGAAGACGGTCGCGCGCCTCGACGCCTACGCCCGCGAGCGCCACCTGACCCTCCTCGAGGCGATCCACCGGGCGGCGGCCGGCGAGGTCGACGAGCTCCAGCCTCGCGCGGCTCACGCGCTCGAGCGCTTCTCCGAGATGGTCAAGCGCGGGCAGGCCCAGCACCACGCCGTCGGCTCGGCCGTGACCGCCCTCCGCTCGCTGATCACCGCGAGCGGGCTCAAGGAGAGCATCGTCGGCGACGCCGGCTCGGCCAAGGCCGGCGACACGCGCTGGCAGGCGGTGGAGGGGCTCCTGGCGAGCCTCGAGCGCTTCGAGGGGCGAGCCCGCGAGCGCGGCGAGCGGCCGCGCTGGAACGACTACCTCGCGACCATGAACCGCGACTCCAAGGACGGCGAGGAGATCGCCCCCGCGAAGGTCACGCTGACGACCCTCCACAGCGCCAAGGGGCTCGAGTGGCCGGTGGTCTTCATCCTCGGGGCCGAGGAGGGGACGATGCCGCACAAGCGGGTCTCGGCGCCGCGGATCAGCGACGCGATCAGCGGCGACATCGAGGAGGAGCGCCGCCTCTTCTACGTGGCGATCACCCGCGCCCGCGACACCCTCTACATCACCCGGGCGGAGGCGCGGGTCGAGCGCGGACAGCCGGTCAAGCGGGTCCCGAGCCGCTTCCTGGCCGAGATCCCCGAGGAGCATGCGCAGGTCTACACGATCGCCCGCGAGGAGGCGCTGACCACCGACGACCTGATGTCGATGGCTGACGCCTTCATGGCGCGCCTCCAGCTCCCGGCGCCCTAGCGCCGAGCCAGCGCTCGCCCGGCCGGCCCGCGTCACCATTGGCCGACGAAGTCGGACCGCCCAGGGGGCGTCTGCGGCCGCGCGTCGCCCACAATAGTGGACGCGAGCCGGGGTCCGCGACCGGGGGCGATCGCGCCCCGGAGGCGCCCTCCCGGCGACAACGCTGTTGCGCTCGCCCCCCGCCTGGCGCGAGCATGATGCGACCCTCGGCGCAGGCTGCCCTTCGGATGCGAGACGACGACGACACCCAGGCGAACGACGAGCGCGACGAGAGCGACGAAGTCGCCGCGCCGGCGCGCGAGGGCGACGACTCGGTGCTCGTCGACGAGGCCGTCTCCGCCGCCGATACGCCGCTCGACGAGGACCTCTTCGCCGACACGCTGATCGACGACGGCGCGGCGCCGCATGAGCGCTCGGTCGACGAGGGCGAGGACGGCGAGTACCTCGACGACGCCTTCGCCGAGGGGCTCCTCGACGACGAGTCCGGGCCCGCGCCCGAGCCCGCCGACGAGCCCGAGCCCGAGGAGGCGGCGGAGGGGAGCGACGAGCACGGCTCGCACGGCGAGGGCGGCGACAAGCGCTCGACCGCGGCCCAGTTCCGCCACGACCTCCGCACCCCCTTCAACCTGATCATCGGCTTCTCGGAGATGCTGATCGAGGACGCCGAGGAGGAGGGCGACGAGTTCCTCCTCGCGCACCTCCAGCGGATCCTCACCGACGCGCAGTCCCTCCTCGCGCTGATCGACGAGATCCTCGACCCCTCGTCGCGGGGGCCGAGCCAGGAGCGCCTCAACCGCGACCTCCTCTTCCCGCTCAGCCACCTCCTCAACCACGTCGAGCGCTTCCAGCAGCTCTGCGAGCAGGCCGAGCGCGACGACGTGCTCCCGGACATCGGCCGGATCCTGACGGCGGTGCGCCGCCTCGATCAGCTGGTCGCCACCGGGGCGATCAACAAGGCCGCCGACTCGGCGCGCACCGACCCCGAGTACAAGGCGGCCCGCACCGGCACCGGCGCGGCCGCCGGGGTCAAGACCCCGCAGCTCAAGAAGCGGACGGTGGTCGAGGCGAAGTCGGAGACCGGCAAGATCCTGGTGGTCGACGACAACGAGTCGAACCGCAACATGCTCTCGCGCCGCCTCGAGCGTCAGGGCCACACCACGCGGGTCGCCGAGAACGGCCTGCGGGCGCTCGAGAAGCTCCGCGAGGAGGACTTCGACCTCGTCCTCCTCGACGTGATGATGCCGGAGATGGACGGCTACGAGGTGCTCGAGCGCCTCCACGCCGACGACAAGCTCCGCGGCCTGCCGGTGATCATGATCTCGGCGCTCGACCAGCTCGACACCGTGGTCCGCTGCATCGAGCTCGGCGCCGAGGACTACCTGCCGAAGCCCTTCAACCCGGTCGTCCTCCGCGCCCGGATCGGCGCCTGCCTCGAGAAGAAGCGCCTCCGCGACCGCGAGCGGGCCTACATCAAGCGCCTCCGGGTCGAGCAGGAGCGCTCCGATCAGCTCCTCCTCAACGTCCTCCCCCGGCCGATCGCCAACCGCCTCAAGGAGGGCCAGCGGCAGATCGCCGACTACTTCCCCGACGTCACGGTGCTCTTCTGCGACCTCGTCGGCTTCACCCAGATCTCCGAGCGCCTGCCGCCGGCCGAGCTGGTGGCGATGCTCAACAAGATCTTCTCGATGTTCGACCTCCTCGCGGAGAAGCACGGGCTCGAGAAGATCAAGACGATCGGCGACGAGTACATGGCCGCCAGCGGCCTGCCGATGCCCCGCAAGGATCACGCCGAGGCGGTCGCCGAGATGGCGCTCGACATGCTGGCGGTGATGGACCGCTTCAACGCCAAGCACAACACCAACGTCCGGATCCGGGTCGGCCTCAACTGCGGCCCGGTCACCGCCGGGGTGATCGGCACCAAGAAGTTCGCCTACGACCTCTGGGGCGACACCGTGAACCTCGCCAGCCGGATGGAGTCGCACGGGATCGCCAACGCGATCCAGGTGACCGAAGAGACATACCGCCGCCTCCGCCACCGCTACGCCTTTCAGCGCCGCGGGATCATCCACGTCAAGGGCAAGGGCGCGCTCTGCACCTACTTCCTGGTCGGCCGCCGGCCCGCGGGCGCGAAGTCGCCGTCGGGCGACGACGCCGACGAGTAGGCCCGCGCCCCGGCCCGCGCACGCGCCGTCAGAGCGTGACGACGATCGTCGCCTTCGCCGTGCTCTCGCCGCTCGGCGCGACGTTGATCATCGCGTTGGGCGCGGCGATCCCGTCGCCCGCGTCGGGGAACTTGGTGTCGGCGAGGTTGCCGTTGCGATCGAGGATCGCGTTGAGGCGGTAGGGGCCGGGGTGGATCTGCTCGAAGAGCAAGGTCGTCGAGGTCGCGCCGGCGCTCACCGCCCCCATGATCGAGCGGCTGTGATCGCAGATCTTGTTGAGGTCGCAGGCCTCCTGGCTCAGGATCACCCAGGCGGCGCCGTCGGCCTCGAGGGGGCCGACCCACTGGACGTCGACCTTGAGGGTCGGCATCGTCGGGAAGGGCTGGGTGCCGTCGCCGACCGGCGCCTCGTCGGCCGGGAAGGGCTCCGGGAGCGCGCGGGTCTCCACCCGGGTCGCGTCCCAGTAGAGGTGCTGGGCGCCCTTCACCTTGACGTCGAGGACCATGTGCTCGTCGTCGTCGAAGGTGAAGAGCGCGTCGATGTAGGGGCAACCCATGTCGACGTGGCAGAAGCGGTAGGTGCGGGCGACCGGGTCGTGGTCGATGAGCTCGGTGTGGGAGTCGCGGAGGATCCCGAGGAAGTAGCCGCCGTTGCGGTAGACCAGGACGTCCTTGCCCTTCTGGGTCTCGACCGCGAAGCCGAAGCGGAGGTTGTTCTGGGCGTCGAGGTCGACCCGGGCGAAGAGCGTCCGCGGATCGGCCGCGCGGTAGTCCATGTTCATCCGCGGGAAGGTCCCGAGCGGGGTCTGGGTCGCGGTCCCGGTCCAGAGCCCGGCGAGGTCGCGCATCAGCTCGAGGCCGGCGACGCCCGCCGCTCCACCGGTGGTGCTGGTCTCGCCGCCGCCGGTCGAGCCGCTGGCGGTGCCGCTGGCGGAGGCGCTCTCGCTGCCGCTCGACCCCGCCTGGGTCGAGCTCGCCGCGCTGGACGAGCCCGCGCTCTCCGAGGCGCTCCCCTGCCCGCCGCCGCTGCACCCGAGACCGACGACGCCGACGAGGCCGGCAGCGAGCTGGACGAGGAGGGCGTGGGCGGGGCGGCGGCGAGAATCCACGGCCGATGATGGGCACGACGACGCGGCCCTGCGCAAGCTCGCACATTCTGCCGCTGGAGCCACAGATGCGGCCGACATGACCCTGTGACCAGGCCCACGGCGCCCGGGAATCGCGGTACGATGCGGCCCTCGCCCTGGCCTATGCAACTCATGCAATCCCGGAAGACATCGACGATTGCGTGAGTCTTTGACGGAGGCGCGCGCACCGCGCCACCTCTCAACGCCAAGCCATTGAGATCATTCGCGTTCGATGATCGGCCGCGCACCTGCAGACAGCCGGGCCACCCGCCGCCTGGCGACCGAGGTCATGATGATTCGACACCGCCTCCTCCTCGTCCGCTCCCCCCTCGTCCTCGCCCTCGCCGTCGCCGCGTGCCAGCCCGTGAACAAGCCGGCGGAGACCGGCGACGAGCCGGAGGGTGAGAGCGCCGGCGAGGTCCTGATCCGGTCGATCCCCGACGCCGAGGCCGGCACGCTGGTCTTCCCACCGCCGGTGAGCGCCCGCCACGCGCGCGCCGATCTCGTCCTCGACGACGGGGAGCAGACCCTCGGGCTCGGCAAGGAGCTCAAGGTCCGCTCGCCCTACCTCGGCAGCGGCGGCTCCTTCGACTTCCGCGGCCGCACCTTCCGGGTGGTCTTCACCCACGAGATCGAGCTCCCGCGCAAGGCGAGCACCAAGCGGCCGGTGCCGGCCGCCGACGGCGTGGTGACCATCGAGCCGGCGGTCGCCTTCAAGGCGGTGTGGACCGCCGGCAACGTCCTCGAGGTCACGGCCGAGGACCACTACGACCCCGACCAGACCTACACGGCGACGATCAAGGGCCTCAAGAGCACCGAGGGGCTCGAGCTCAGCGAGCCCTGGAAGCACGACTTCACCGCCGACATCGCCTTCGAGAGCGCGGGCAAGAGCCTCTCGTACATCCCCAAGCCCGGCGAGGCCCGGGTGATCGCGGTCCACCCGCTCTACGGCGACAAGGTCGGCAAGCGCGAGAACCTCGCGGTCGTCTTCGACCAGGCGCTGACCCTCGAGGAGGCCGCCCGCCAGATCCGCCTGACCAACGGCGACGGCGAGCGCCCGGTGAAGCTCAGCCACAGCCGCGGCAAGCGCTTCCAGGGGGTCGACGTCGACCCCAAGCAGGTGGTGCTCGTCCGCCCCGTGCGGCCGCTCGTCGAGGGCGAGGAGCTGACCTTTGAGGCATGGGACTTCGACCAGTCGGCCGGCAGCGGCCACTCGCGCTCCTTCATGGTCGCCCAGCCGCTCGAGCTCGCCGACGTGAGCTGCGGCTACTCCTACAACTCCGAGAGCTGCGAGTGGAAAGAGCCCCACCTCCGGACCTCGTCGCGCGACATCTGGCTCAACTTCAACAACGCCCTCGCCGAGAAGGACGGCGCCGCCAAGGGCAAGGTGAGCGTGAGCCCGGCGGTCAACAACCTCTCGGTGTGGGTGACCAACGGCTGGGACGGCGACGGCCAGCTCCGGATCAGCGGCGACTTCAAGCCCTCGCGCACCTACTCCGTGACCGTCCAGTCGCTGAGCGACCGCTTCGGCTCGTCGACCGGCGGGCCGATCACCTTCGACGTCGAGACAGCGCCGCTCCCCTCGAGCGCGACGATCGCCGAGGGCGTGCTGATCCTCGACGAGGAGCACAGCCGCGAGTTCGTGGTGACCACCCGCAACGTCCTCCGCGGCGAGCTCCACTTCTGGGCGGTCGCCGACGGCGACGCCGACGCGTTCAAGCAGGCGCGCTCGCAGGTCGACTCGCGGACCCTGCCGAGCGGCGCCCCCGAGGTCGTGATCCCCTTCTCGCCGGTCGGCCCGCGCGACGAGTTCATCAAGACCGGGGTCGACCTCCTGAGCAAGCTGCGCCCGGGCAAGAACTACGTCGCCACCGTCTCGATCGCCGAGAGCGCCCACCAGGCCCAGCCGATCAAGCACCCGAGCTGGAGCTCGGCCTCGCGGCCGCCGGTGGTCCTGGTCACCCCGGGCGACGCGCGCTCGCTCGCCGTCCACACCCACTCGCTCGCCGACGCGACCGTCCTCCACGTCGCCCGCCTGGGGAGCGGCGAGCCGGTGGTCGGCGCCAGCGTCCGGGTCAACGGCGAGCTCGTCCGCGGGCGGACGACCGACGACAAGGGCGTCGTCGTCCTGCCGATCGGCGTCGACAAGGCGCGGGCCTCGGTGATCAGCGTCGACGACGGCGCCGGCAACCAGGCCCAGGTCGCGCTCTCCTCCGAGGGGAGCCGCGAGCGCTCCTACTTCCCCGACCTCACCTCGTCGGCGACCCTGCGGATGGACGATCGCCGGGCGATGGTGATCACCGACCGCGGGATCTACCGCCCGGGCTCGACCGTCTTCATCAAGGGGAGCGTGCGCAAGCGCCAGGGCGGCGAGCTGGTGCCGATCCCGTCGCTGCCGGTGAAGATCCGGGTCCTCGGGCCGATGGAGGACGAGGTCCAGACGATCAACGCGGTGACCAACGACATGGGCTCGGTCGCCGGGCAATTCGACGCCACCGACAAGGCCCGCCTCGGCGAGTACCAGATCCGGATCGAGGAGGCGATCGCCTCGGGCGCCGACAACTCGGAGGGCGGCCAGGACGGCCTCCTGGCCGCGACCTTCGTCAAGATCGCCGAGTTCGAGGCGCCCCGCTTCACGGTCGACGTCGAGGCCAAGACCCCGAAGGCGGGGTCGATCGCCGCGAAGATCGTCGGCCGCTACCTCTTCGGCGCGGCGATGGACGGCGCCGACCTCGAGTGGACGCTCTCGCGGGCGAGCGCCGAGCTCCCCTCCGGCCCCTTCACCGACGGCGGCTTCGCCTTCGACGCCCGCCGGAGCTGGTACTGGTGGGACGACGACGATCGCGAGGAGCGGTGGTCGCGGGCCGACCGGGCGAAGCTCGGCGAGGACGGCACCTTCACGGTCCGCCAGGAGCTCGACCTCGGCAAGGCGGTCGCGCCCCAGCGCTTCACCCTCGAGGCCGACGTCACTGACACCTCCTACCGCCACGTCGCCGGCCGCGACAGCGTCGTCGTCCACCCCTTCGAGCGCTACGTCGGCGTCAAGCTCCCGCGCCCCTGGACCTCGGCCAACGGCCCGGTGGAGGTCGCCCTCGGGGTGATCGGCCAGGACGGCAAGCCGGTCGCCGGAGCCGAGGTCACCGCCCACCTCGAGCGCATGCAGTGGCGCTACACCAAGACCCGCTCGTCAGGCGGCTACACCTCCTACGACTGGCACGTCGAGCGCAGCGAGGTCGACTCCTGCACCGCGACCTCGGCGACCCAGGCGGTCACCTGCACCCTCACCCCGCCGCGCGGCGGCGAGTACGTGGTGATCACCGAGGTCGACGGCCACCGCGGCGGCGAGGCCTCGTTCTGGGCCTGGGGCGGCGACGGCGACGAGGTCGTCTTCCCGAGCCGCGGCCGCACGGTCGACATCGTCGCCGACAAGGCGCGCTACGCCCCCGGCGAGAAGGCGAGCCTGATGGTCCGCTCGCCCTTCCCGAAGGCGACGGCGATCCTCACCCTCGAGCAGGGCGGCCTCCTCACCCACCAGAGCGTCGTGATGGACGGCAACACCCACCTCTTCGAGGTGCCGATCACCGCCGCCCACGCGCCGCAGCTCCACGCGGTCGTCACCCTCCTGCCGATCGACGCGCCGGCCGAGAGCAAGGCGGAGTGGAAGATCGGCGCGATCCGCCTGCCGGTGAGCCTCGCCGACGCGAGCCTCGGGGTCGCGCTCCGCTCCGACCGCGAGAGCTACGAGCCCGGCGAGAAGGCGACGATCACGGTCGAGGTCAAGGACGGCAAGCGGCCGCGCGAGGGCGCCGAGATCGCGCTCGCGGTCGTCGACGAGGGGATCTTGCGCCTCACCAACTTCCACGCCGCCGATCCCGTGAAGGCGCTGCGGCCGGGGATGCCGCTCCGCTTCGAGGTCGCCGACTCCCGCAACGCGCTCGCCACCCTCCTCGGGCTCTCGCAGAGCGCCGGCGACGGGATGGCCGGCGACGAGGCGGCGAACGCCCGCAAGAACTTCCTCGAGACCGCGCTCTGGAAGCCCGACCTCCGCACCGACGCGAGCGGCAAGGCCGAGGTCTCCTTCACCCTCCCCGACAACCTGACGCGCTTCCGGATGATGGCCGTGGTCCTCGACCAGAAGGGCAAGGGCGGCAACGCGGAGAGCTCCTTCACCGTCCGGAGGCCGCTGATGATGATCCCGGCGATCCCCCGCTTCGCGGCCGTCGGCGACACCTTCGAGGCGGCGGCGATGGTCCACAACAACGAGGAGACGGCGCAGCGGGCGAAGGTCTCGCTCGGCGGCGAGGTCCGCGAGATCGAGCTCGCGGCCTCGGGGCGCCAGCGGATCGCCTTCCCGATCACCGCCGACAAGGCCGGCGACCTCCAGCTCGACTTCGCGCTCCGCGACGGCGGCGGCAAGACCCACGACGCGGTCCAGGTGAAGGTCCCGGTCGACGCCCCCGGGGTCGCCGAGCGGCCGGTGCTCGACGGCGCCTTCGTCGGCTCGCAGCGGATCGACGTCAAGGTCCCGGACTCGGCGATGGTCGGCAAGGAGACCGACGACTACGTCGCGGTCAAGGTCGGCCAGCACCTCTGGCCCGAGCTCGGCGCCCGCCTCGAGTTCCTCCTCGGCTACCCCCACGGCTGCGTCGAGCAGACGACCTCGGGGCTCCTGCCGCTCCTCGCGGCCCGCGAGATCCTCCCGCGGATCGGCTTCACCAAGCTCACGCCGCCCGAGCTCGACAAGCGGATCAAGGCGGGGATCGACCGCCTGGCGACCATGAAGACCTACAGCGGCGGCCTCGGCTACTGGCCGGGCGACTCGTCGCCCAACGTCTACGGCACCGCCTACGCGATCCGGGCGCTGATCACCGCGAAGAAGGCGGGGATCGAGCTGCCGAGCGGCCTCCTCGAGGGGATGAGCGAGTACCTCGACGACCAGCTCTTCTCGGCCTCGGAGCCCGAGGTCCAGGCGGCGATCGCCCAGAGCCTCGCCGAGCAGGGGCTCCTGCCGGCCTCCTCGCTCGACGCGCTCTTCGACCGCAAGGACCGCCAGGGGGTCTTCGGGCTCGCCAGCCTGGCGATCGCCTTCGGCACCTTCGCCGACCAGGATGAGCGGACCCGCGAGCTCCTCGACCTGGTCGAGGCGAGCTTCGACGAGAAGGGCGACCTCACCCGCGACGTCAAGCCCGACGACTTCTACTACTACGGCTCGCCGACCCGCTCGAAGGCGCAGGCGGCGATCGCCCTCGGGCGCCTGCGGAAGACCTCGAAGGTCTACCACAAGCTCCTCAAGGAGCTCTCCAACATCTCCTCCTCCTACACCACCCAGCCGGTCGCCTTCTCGCTCCTCGCGCTCTCCGAGCAGCTCTCGAAGATCAGCGCCGAGGGGGCGGAGTTCCTGGCGACCCTCGACGGCAAGCCGCTGACCTCGGTGGTCGACCTCGGCGCCGGCTCCTTCGAGTACCGGATCCCGCTCGCCGATCTCCGCGGGCGCGAGGCCAAGCTCGAGCTCTCGTCGACCTCGAAGGCGGCGATCGCCTTCATGGTCAGCAGCCACTGGAAGCGCTCGCTCGACGACGCGGCGACGCTCTCCGGGACCAGCGCCGACAACGGCCCCGAGCTCTACCGGGTGATCACCGACGGCGAGGGCAACGCGGTCGACCTCGCCAACGTCGCTCCGGGACAGGTCCTTCGGGTCAGCCTCCTGGCGAAGCTCCCGGTCGGCAAGCACGAGTACGGGCGGATGAACTACCTCGCGGTCACCGACCGCCTGCCGGCGGGCTTCGAGGCGGTCCAGACCGACCTCTGGACGGTCGCCCGCGCCCCGGAGATCACCGACAAGCACCCCTTCTACAACCGCCTGCGCTGGGGCGGGAGCGACGCGAGCTTCATCGAGATGCACGACGAGCGGGTCAACGTCTACTTCGACCGGGTCTGGGGCGACGAGGTCGTCGCCACCTACCTCGTCCGCGCGCTGACCCCAGGGAGCTACGCCCACCCGCCGGCCGAGGCCGAGTTCATGTACATCCCCGACTCGACCTCGTACTCCGAGGCCGGCAAGGTGGTCGTCAAGTGAGCGCCGACGCCCGCAGCGGCCGCCTCCGGCGGCTCGGCCGGCGGGCGCTGATCGCCGGCCTCGCCGGCGCCCTCGGCCTCGGGGCCGCGCTGGTCGGCTGGGAGCTCCACCGCGGCTCGGTGGGCGCGCCGACGGCGGCCGAGCTCGCGGATCCCTGGCACCAGGGGCACCGGATCCTCGACCGCCAGGGACGCGTCCTCCGCGAGCGGGCCTCCGACACCGGCCTCCGCGGCCACGAGCTCGACCTCGAGGCGATCGGCCCGCGCCTCGTCGGGGCGACGATCGAGAGCGAGGACCGCCGCTTCTTCGAGCACGACGGCGTCGACCGGGCGGCGATCGCCCGGGCCGCCCTCCAGAGCGTGCGCCACGGGCGGATGGTCTCGGGCGCGAGCACGATCTCGCAGCAGCTCGTCAAGCTGGTCGACTCCCGCGGCGAGCCGGGCGCGCGCACCCTCGGGGTCAAGCTCCGCGAGGTCGCCCGCGCCCAGAACCTCGAGGAGGCGCTCGGCAAGCCGGAGATCCTCGCGGCCTACATCAACCGCCTGCCCTACGGCCACGGCCTCGTCGGCCCCGAGGCGGCCGCCCGCGCCTACTTCGGGGTCGCCGCCCGCGACCTGAGCTGGGCCCGGGCCGCCTTCCTCGCGGTGCTGCCGCGGGCGCCCTCGTACCTCGATCCCTACCGCCACCTCGACCGCGTGCTCCTCCGCCAGCGGGCGCTCCTCGGCGCCCTCCACGAGGACGGCGAGCTCAGCGACGAGGAGCACCGGGCAGCCCTCGCCGAGGCGATCGAGCTCCGCCCGCTCGAGCGGCCCTTCCTCGCGCCCCACCTCGTCGACGCGCTCGTCGCCGAGCACAACCTGTCCGAAGGGCAAGAGACCCGGACGACCGTCGACCTCGACCTCCAGCGCGACGTCGAGGGGCTGGTGCGCACGCGGATGGCGCTCCTCGCCGACAAGGGGGCGAGCGACGCGGCGGTGATCGTCGTCGACAACCAGAGCGGCGAGGTCCTCGCCTACGTCGGCTCGGCCGACTTCCACGACCCCGAGATCTCCGGCCAGGTCGACATGATCCGCGCCCGCCGGCAGCCGGGCTCGACCCTCAAGCCCTTCGTCTACGCCCTCGGGATCGCCCACGGGCACCGCGCGAGCGAGGCCCTCGCCGACGTCGCCACCCGCTTCGACGAGCCCGGCGGGTCCTACGTGCCGGTCAACTTCGGGCGGGGCTACGAGGGGCCGATCAGCCTCCGCGAGGCGCTCGCCGGCTCGCTCAACGTCCCGGCCGTCCGCCTCGCCGCCGAGCTCGAGGGCGGCGAGCTCCTGGCGACCCTGCGCCGCCTCGGCTTCGCCAGCCTCGACCGCGAGGCCGCCCACTACGGCCTCGCGCTCGCGCTCGGCTCCGGCGAGGTCGAGCTCCGCGAGCTCGCGGCGGCCTACGTGACCCTCGCCCGCGGCGGCGAGCGGATCCCGCTCCGCCTCAAGGTCGACGACCCGGCGCGCCTCGGCGAGGCGGTCGCGCCCGGCGAGGGCGAGCGGATCTTCGACCCCGGGGTCGCCGCCCAGATCACCGAGATCCTCGCCGACCCGCTCGCCCGCGTCCGCGGCCTCCACGGGCGCGGCCCCTTCGTCCTCCCCTACCCGGTGGCGATCAAGACCGGGACCTCGTCGGGCTACCGCGACACCTGGACGGTCGGCTTCTCCCACGAGCGGACGGTCGCGGTCTGGGTCGGCAACGCCGACGGCAGCGGCACCGCGAGCCTCACCGGCGCCTCCGGGGCCGGCTACCTCTTCGCCGACGTGATGCGGCGGGCGATGGACGACGTCGCCGCCCGGGCCCCCCTCTGGGACCCCGAGCTCCTGGTCGCGGTCGACGTCTGCCCGCTCTCGGGGGCGCCCGCCGGGCCCGCCTGCCCGGAGAGCGTGCGCCGGCTCGAGCGGCGGCGCGGTGAGCATGACCATACGGACAGGCTCGATGAGCCATGCACGATGCACCAGCACGTCCGTCGGGACGCGGCCGCCGCGAGCGGCTGGCGCTGCGACCCCCGGGGGACGACCTCGGCGGTGGTCCTCGGCGACGCCTACGAGGAGTGGCTCCTCGCCCACGGCCCCCGCGACCCGACGACCCCGTGGATCTCCGAGGGCGGGACGCCGGGGTGCGGCGACCCGGGGGGCCAGACCCCGACCCTGCGGGTGAGCACGCCGGCCAACGGCTCGGTGATCCTCCTCGGCGCCCGCGGCGGGGCCGAGGCCCAGGTGATCGAGGTCGAGGTCCGGGTCGAGCCGCCGGCGCTGGCGGCGAGCCTCGGCGAGCTCGAGATCGTCGTCGACGGCGAGGTGGCCGCGAGGACAGGTTGGCCCTTCCGGGCGACGATCCCGGCGCGCGCCGGCGACCACGAGATCCTCGCGCGGCCGGCGGACCCGGGCCTCAGCGCGCGCTTCGAGCCCAGCCGGATCGCGGTCCGCTAGGGCGCGCCTACTCGGCCTTCTTGCGCCCGAAGAGCGCCTTGGCCCCGGCGACCAGGCCCAGCGCCAGGAAGATCAGGAGCTTCTTGCCGGCGATCAGGAGCTTCATCAGCCCCGCCCAGAGGCCGACCTTGGTCGCCACCTTGCCGGCGATGAGGCCGGCGATCCCGTAGGTGGCGACGTCATCGATGTCGGGGTCGAAGTCGATGTAGCGGTTGCCCTCGTTGAACTCGACGAGCGCGTAGACCTTCTCCATCTCCGGCCGGATCGCCGCGAGCTGGCCGATCCCCGAGACCGCGTTGAGCTCGAGCACGCCCTTGCGGCCGAGCACGCGGATCGCGTAGTTGAGCGAGTGCTCGGGGGCGCCGTCGACCTCGAGCTCCTGGGCCCAGTAGAGCGAGTGGATCTCCCGGGCGTAGCGCGGCTGCTCGGCCCAGCCGACCAGGTGCATCGCCGGGTAGCCCTGCGCGGTCCGGCTGGTGTTGCCGGCCTCGGTGCCCTCCTTGAGCTGGCTGAGGAGCTCGTCGTAGTCGATCTCGTCGGCGTCGTCGTCGCTGACGTGGCCCTCCTCGCTGTAGGTGATGATCACGCCCCAGCCGCGGAGCGGCTCGATCGGCGAGAGGTCGGCCGGGACGATCATGCCCAGGGTCTCGGAGCCCGGCGGGTTGCCCCAGCCCTCGGTGAGCACCCGCTCGGCGTCGGCGGGGCCGAGGTAGCGGAACTCGTCGCCGAGGTGGAGGACCGCGAGGCCGTCGCGGATCGTCACGTCGCCGCGCTGGTAGCCGAGGCCGGCGTCGAAGGTGTCGATCGCCGCCTTGCGGATCGCCGAGGCGATCTTCTCCTCGACCGGCGTGAGCGGCTCGCCCCGCTGCGCGCGATCGAGGAGCGAGCTCATCGCCGCCTCATCGAGCTCGGCGAGCGCCGCCCGGGCCTCGTCGTCGAGCGCGGCCATCACCGCCGCGAACATCGGATCGACCGGCTCGTCCGCGACCTCGCGGGGCTCCTCCACGTCGGTGGCCGGCGCCTGATCGAGGGCCGCGTCGGCGGTCGTCGGCGGCGGCGCGATGTCGGCGGAGGCGAGGACGAGCGCGAGGGGGAGGGACCAAGAGATCGACATGGGACCAGCTTTCTCGGCGGGCGGTGCCGGCCACGATACCCGATCCCGGGGGGTCTGCGCTCGCCGGGCCTCAGCCGGCGTCGGCGGCCGGGCGCGGGCGGAGCTTCAGCGCCCCCGAGGCGACCATCTGCGCCCGCGCCCGCTTCATCCGCTGGGCCTCGCGGGGGTGGAAGGCGCGCTCACTCCAGGGGATCGGGCTCTCCCCCTTGTTCATCAGGCTCACCGGGTAGCGGGAGTGCGGGAGCGAGAAGAAGTGGCCGAGCTCGTGGGTCAGCGTCAGCGAGCCGGCGATCGACGAGACGATCACCCAGCGCCGCTCGGTCGCCGCGCGATCCCGCCAGTGGACCCCGCGGATCTCGCCGGGGCCGTCGACGTCGGCGAGCGAGCCGACCACGAAGACGTGGACGACCCCGCGGCTGAAGTGGGGGCGGCCGAGCTTGTCGCGGTCGAGGCGGGTGACGATGTCCCGCTGCTCCGCCGGCAGGGCGTCGACCGCGACGACCTCGAAGCCGACGTCGATCGCCGCGCCGAAGCGCTCCTCCGCGCGGGCGAGCTGGTCGCTCACCCAGGCGAGGTCGCGCACCGGCGCGCCCTCGTCGACGACGACGTGGAGGTGGATCCCGAAGCAGGCGTCGCGCTCGGGCGGGCAGCGCGGGGTGTCGTCGACGAAGCCGGCGAGCGGGTCGGCAGGGGGCGCGGGGGACACGGGCACGACCGCGACCGGCGGGGCGGCCACGCTCGCCTCCGCCTCCACCTCCGCCCCCGCCGCGGGTCCCGTGACGACCGCCTCACCGACCTCGGCGGCCGCAGGAGCGGGCTCCAGGGCCGCGGCGGGGCGCTCCGCGGGCCCCGGCGCCGCGCTCGGGGTCGCCGGCGTCGGCGGCCCCGAGCACCCGCCCGCGAGCACCAGCGCGAGCGCCAGCGTCCGTCCCCGAGTCAACGCGACCGCCACGTCACGCCCCAAGGAGCAGCCCGATCACGAAGAGCGCGACCGACCACGCGAGGAGGAGCGCGTGGCCGGCCCCGCCGACCAGGAGGACGAAGCGCTCGCACTCGTCGCGGTTGACCGCGTCGGCCGAGCCGAGGAGGCGGGCGCCGAGGACCGCGAGGACCAGCGCCGGCGCGGCGAAGAGGAGGTCGATCGTCCGCGAGAAGTCGGGGATCACCAGGTGGCCGAGGACCGACGCGAAGAGGGTGAGCTCGATCGCGTGGCGTCGCGCCTGCCACTGGCCGTAGCGGACCGCGTAGCTCCGCTTCCCGGCGGCCTGATCCGCCGGGTGATCGGGGAGCGAGGTCAGGATGTTGCCGGCGACCCCGAGCATGAAGGCCGGGGCGAGCGGCGGGATCACGGTGATGCTGAGGTCGCCGGTCTGGGCGTAGACCGCCGTCAGCGGGAGGACGACGCCGACGCCGACGCCCTGGACCAGCTCGCCGTAGCCGCGGTAGGCGAGGCGCAGCGGCGGGTAGGAGTAGATCCAGACCAGGACCGCCGCGATCAAGGGCGCGACCCACATCCACGACCGGTCGGCGTGGACGCTGAGGAAGAGCGCGGCCGAGAGCGCCGACGCGAGGGCGATCGCCGCCCCCTGGAGGAGCTCGCCGCGGCTCAGCTTGCCCTCCTGGAGCACCCGCGAGCCGCCGCCGAAGCGGCTCGGGCCCTCGTTGAGGCGGTCGGCCTCCTCGTCGGCGAGGTCGTTGGCGAAGACGATGAAGAGCTGGATCGCCACGCCGAAGGCGGCGACGAGGGCGAAGATCAGGGGATCGAAGGCGCCGTAGCGGGCGAACGCGACCGCCTGGCCGAAGAGCAAGGGGACCGCGATGTTCGCCTGCGAGAGCGGGCGGGCGGCCTGGATCCACGCTGCGAGCGACGACATGAGCGGCGACCACGATAGGCGATCGACGCGGCCCTCGCCAGCGAGGCGGCGGCCGCGGCGGCGTCTCCCCGCCCTCGGCGACGCGCTCGCTCGCCGATCTACTATGAGCCGCGAGCGCGAGGCCGCGGTCCCTGCGAGGTGGAGATCCCGGCCGACATGCGCTATCCAGGCGGCCGTGGCCGCCGCGCAGGCGGCCGCCCGGAACGCCCGTGCTCCCCGCCGATCCCCTCGCCGAGCGCCGCCTCCTCCTCTTCACCGGCAAGGGCGGCGTCGGCAAGTCGAGCGTGGTCGCGGCCCTCGGGGTCGCGGCCGCCGAGCGCGGTCTCCGACCCTTGATCGTCGAGCTCGGTCACCGGGCGTCGATGGCCAACCTCCTCGGCGGCGAGATCGGCCACGAGCCGCGGGCGGTCGCCTGCGAGGGTCGCCTGGCGGCGATGAGCATCGACCAGGACGAGGCGCTCTTTGACTACATCGTCGCCCAGGTCCGGATGCGCCGGGTCGCCCGGGCGATCGCCGGCAACCAGAGCCTGCGCGGCCTCTTCCGCGCGGCCCCGGCGGTCCGCGAGGTGATCACCCTCGCCAAGATCCAGGCGCTCGTCGACGCCCGCGACGCCGAGGGGCGCCCGCGCTGGCAGCCGATCCTCGTCGACCTCGACGCGACCGGCCACGCGCTCATGCTCCTGGGGCTCCCCCAGCTCCTCCGCCGCCTGGTCGCCAGCGGCCCGCTCGTCGGCGTCGGCGAGGCGCTGGCGGGGCTCATCGCCGACCCGGCGCGGACGCTCCTCTTGCTCGTCACCCTCGCCCGCGAGATCCCGGCCCAGGAGACGATCGAGCTCTTCCGCGAGCTCCGCCTCCGCCACCGCGTCGACGTCGGCGCGCTCGTGGTCAACCAAGTGCCGGCGCCGCCGCTGGACGACGCGCTCCTCCCCTGGCTCGATCGCGCGGAGGCGCGGGTCGGCCGCCACGGCCCGCTGGCGGCCGATCTCGCGCTGGCGCGCCGCCTCGTCGCCGACCACGCCTCCGCCCTCCGGGTCCGCGAGCGCCTCGCCCGCGAGGTCGAGGGCGTGCCCCAGCTCCCGCTCCCCCACCTCGCCGGCGGGATCGAGGGCGAGGTGGAGCTCCGCGTCCTCGCCGCGGCGGCCGAGGCCTGGATGTCTCAACGGTCAGGTGGCCGGGACCGCGAGGGCGAGCGATGAGCGACCTCGACCGCCTCCTCCTGGGGCGCCGCCTCGTCGTCTGCGTCGGCCCCGGCGGCGTCGGCAAGACCACGGTCGCGGCCGCGCTCGCGCTCCGGGCGGCCCAGCTCGGCCGACGCACGCTGGTCCTGACCATCGACCCCGCCCGCCGCCTGGCGAGCGCCCTCGGCCTCGCCGAGCTCGGCGACGCGGAGCGCCTGGTGCCGGTCGCCGAGCACGGCGGCCGGGCGCCGCTCCACGCGGCGATGCTCGAGAGCGGCAGCGCCTACGACGCGCTGATCGGCCGGATCGCCGACGACCCCGAGCACCGCGCCCGGATCCTCGGCAACCGGGTCTACCAGATCATGTCGCGCGCCTTCGGCACCTCCCATGCCTACGTGGCGATGGAGCGCCTCCACGACGCGGCGGCGAGCGGCGCCTACGACCTCATCGTCCTCGACACCCCGCCGACCCGCAACGCCCTCGACATCCTCGACGCGCCGGGTCGCCTCCTCGCCTTCCTCGACGAGCGGATCGTCGGCTGGCTCCTCCGTGAGGCGCCGGAGGGGCTGCGGGCGCGCCTCCTCGCCCGCGGCGGCGCGGCGGCGCGCCGCCTCCTCGCGCTCCTCGCCGGCGAGGCGCTCGTCCGCGACCTCAGCGACTTCCTCGAGCTCTTCGTCGCCCTCCGCCCCGGCTTCCTCGCCCGCGCCGAGGCCGTCCAGGCGCTCCTCCGCGAGCCCACGACGGCCTTCGCGCTGGTGACGACGCCGCTCGCCGACAACCTCGCCGACGCCGCCTACCTCCGCGACGGGCTCGCGGCCCGCGGGATCGACGTCGCCGCGCTCGTCTTCAACCGCGCCCACGTCCCCCTCGGCGATCACCCCTGGTCGTGGGCGGCGAGCGAGCGGCCGCTCGCGGACGACCTCGCCGCGCTCGCCCCGGCCGACGCCGATGAGACCTCTGCCTTCACCGCCCTCCTGGAGCGCCTCGATCTCCTCCGGCGCGGAGTCGCGGCCGACAACCAGCGCGGCCGCCGGGCGATCGTCGCCTTCGCCGCCGCGGCCGTCACTGGATGTCTCAAAGTGCAGGCACCCATCCTCGATCGAGAGCCCCAGGAGCTCCGCGGGCTCGCGCGCCTCGCCGCGATCCTCGCCGATCCCCGGGCGACCGTCGCCGCGCCGCGCTGAGCCGCGCGACGCGAGAGCGCGCGCCGTTCCTCTATGACCCGAGGGACATGTCGACGATCCGCCGACATCCCCCGACCCGACGCGGCCCACAGGCCCGCGGGCTGGCGATCTTCCCCCTTCTGCCGCCTCCACCGCGGTGTTATCCATCGAGAGGTCTGGAGGATTGGCATGATGGTAGGTCGGTGGAAGACGCTAGTTTCTGGGATCAGCGCGATCGGTCTCATCGCCGTGAGCGCCTGCAACGGCGATGACACGGCGAGCGGGAGCGACTCCGCGAGCTCGACCGCGGGGAGCGGGACGGACTCGAACTCCGACTCGAACTCGAACTCCAACTCGAACTCCAACTCTGGCACGACGACCGACTCCGGCTCGGGGAGCGTCTCGGCGACGATGGGGTCGAACACCGACGCGACGACGAGCGCCGGGACGATGACCTCGGCCTCGGCGACCGAGACCGGCACCTCGGCCTCGGCGACCGACACGGCGACCACCGGTCAGGTGACGATCACCGGCACCGACACCGACGCCTGCGATCCGAACCTGGTCTGCGGCATCGAGTGCTGCGCGCCGGATCAGCTCTGCACCGACGGCCAGTGCGTCAAGGACTGCGGCAACGGCGAGCTCCCCTGCGGCGACATGCAGGTCTGCTGCGGCGGCAACGAGCTCTGCCACCTCGGCGAGTGCGTGATCCCGGGGCCGCCCTGCTCGCAGGAGGTCTGCGCGACGATCGAGCACGGCGACTGCGACGACGGCTTCGTCTGCGACGTCGACCTCGGCCTCTGCCTGCCGACGCAGGCGGACTTCGACTGCTCCTACGTCCCGCAGATCGGCAACATCACGCCGAAGCCGGAGTTCACGTGGGGCAAGCGCGGCGTCTTCAACTGCGCCGACGACAGCCAGTGTCAGCTCGGCGAGGCCTGCACCAACGGCAAGTGCGCCGTGACCTGGCCGCACATCGAGCCGGGGCCCGACGACATGCCGAACCACTACCAGGTCTCGTCGATCCCGATCGTCACCGACCTCGACGCCGACTGCGTCCCCGAGATCATCTTCAACACCTACGCGGGCTCGGCCTTCACGACCAACGGCGTCCTCCGGGCGATCCGCGGCGACAACGGCGCGAAGGTGTGGACGATCTCCGATCCCGCCTGGGAGACCGACTCGACCGCCAACCCGGCCGCCGCCGACATCGATGAGGACGGCGCCGCCGAGATCATCGTCGAGGGCGAGGGCAAGTACCTCCTCGCCTTCGACAGCGACGGCACCCCGCTCTGGAAGTCCGACCCCTACACCATGACCGCGAACAGCGGCTCGGTGGTGGTCGCCAACCTCGACGGCGAGGGCCCGCCGGAGATCGCCTTCGGCCGCGCGGTCTGGGACAACAAGGGCAAGAAGCTCTACGAGGGCAACGCCGGGATCGGCTCGAACGCGCAGGGCCCGATCTCCTGCGTCGCCGACCTCGACGGCGACGACCGCCCCGAGCTGATCGCCGGCCGCACCGCCTACAAGTTCACCGGCACGGTCGCCCAGAACAACTTCGCCGGCTCGATCAAGTGGACCTCGCCGGCGCCCGACGGCTTCTGCGGGGTCGCCGACCTCGACAAGGACAAGAAGCCCGAGGTCGTGCTCATCGCCAACACCCGGATCTACGTGCTCAACGGCGACACCGGCGCGATCCGGGCGCAGTTCTCGATCCCGGGCGGCGGCCGCGGCGGGCCGCCCAACATCGCCGACTTCGACGGCGACGGGATCCCCGAGATCGCCGCCGCCGGCTCGACCCGCTACATCGTCGTCAAGTTCGACGGCCAGAACAACACCCTCACCAAGCACTGGGAGGCGGTCACCCAGGACGGCTCCTCGCAGGTGACGGGCTCGTCGGTCTTCGACTTCGACGGCGACGGCCGCAACGAGGTCGTCTACAACGACGAGGTCTATATCCGGATCTACCCCGGCGTCGAGCCCGACTGCCAGCTCAACCCGAAGGGGCCGAAGTGCGACGGGATCATGGATGACACCGAGGTCCTCCTCAAGGACAAGAACTCGTCGCGCACCCGCACCGAGTACCCGGTGATCGCCGACGTCGACGGCGACTTCAAGGCGGAGATCGTCTTCTCGACCAACAACGACACCGGCTTCAAGACCGACGCCGGCATCGAGGTCTGGGGCGATCGCTCGGACAACTGGGTCGCCACCCGGGCGGTGTGGAACGAGCACGCCTACCACATCACGAACGTCGGCCTCCTCGGCGAGATCCCGCTGATCGAGGAGCTGAGCTGGCTGGTGCCGATGGACAAGCCCTACAACTCGTACCGTCGCAACGCCCAGGGCTCGGGTGACTTCTGCGCGCCCGACCTCCAGCTCCTCGACATCGGCTACGACCCGGACGTCTGCCCGAAGACGAAGATCTGCGTGACGGTCGCCAACCTCGGCTGCCTCGGCGTCGGCCCCGGGGTGAACGTCTCGTTCTACGAGCAGATGCTCGGCCTCATGGGGACCGTGATGACCCAGGGCCAGATCCCGCCCGGCGGCTCGGAGCAGGTCTGCTTCGAGTCCGACATCGAGCAGGTCAACGGCGTGACCTGGGCGAGCGTCGACGACGACGGCCAGATGCAGGGCGCGCTCAACGAGTGCAAGGAAGACAACAACGACACCGAGAAGATCGCCCTCTGCTTCTCGCCCGATTGATCGGCGGCGCGTCCCCGCGGACGCGCTGATCCGAGGCACGGCGAGCGCCCCGCCCCCGCGGCGGCGCTCGCCGTCCGCGTTCTTGTGCTCCGGCAGGCGGCGCGCTCAGCCGACGGCGACGACGTAGCCGACCGCGATGAAAGCGAGCTCGACCCGCACCTTGTCCTCGGCGATCCCGTGGAGCTCGGCGGCGGCCGCCCGCCAGGCCCGGGCGAGCGCCCGAAAGCTCCGCGCGCGCTCCTCCGCGGCCTCGCGGGTCGCGGGCTTGTCGTGGGAGAAGCCCATGACCTCGACGGTGCCGGCGGCGTCGTCGACGATCACCCGCTGGAGCACGCCCTGCTGGAGCTCGCCGTCGACCAGGCGGGCGAAGGGGAGCTCGTGCTCGACCCGGGCGCTCGCCGGCCGCGAGCCCCGGGAGAGCGCCGCCTGGAGCTCGCTGTGGTCGGCGAGCATGCGCAGGAACTCGTCGACCCGGGCCGCGGCCCAGCCCTCGTCGCGGCTCGGGACCGCCCGGATCACGGCCGCCGCCAGGCGCTCGCGGGAGGGCCGGAAGGCCTCGTAGAAGTCGATCTCCGCGAAGAGCGCGCGGAAGGCCGCGCCCCAGATCCCGGCGTTGCTCTCCGAGAGCGTGAGGGCCTCGCCGACCGTCTTCTTGTCGTCGCCGAGGAGGTTGGCGAGGCGGAGGAGCGGGCCGTCGGTCGGCGCGAAGGCGATCGGCATGTTGAGGCCGAGCTCGGTCGGCGCCGGCGCCATCGGGTCGCCGCTCACGACCTTGAGCGGGGTCAGCCAGGCGCTGTCGCCGTGGCTGTAGACCAGCTGATCGGGCTCCGGGTCGCCCTCGGAGAGGGCGCAGAGGAGGAGCGAGGAGAGGCGGGCGCTGGTCACCCGGGCGCGCTCGGAGGGCGGGTCGACCAGCATGTAGAGCCCCTGGCGGGCGCGGGTGAGGGCGACGTAGAGGAGGCAGAGGCTCTCGTAGGCCAGGCGGTTGATGTGCTGCTCGAACATCGGCGCCAGGTCGGGGAAGGTCTGCCACATGTCCTTGGAGACATGCCGAGCGATCCGGGTGATCGGCCCGGCGTCGCCGTCGCGCTCGTAGACGACCTTGAGGGTGCGGGTCGCCGCGACCTCGGCCTCGAGCTCGGGGAGGATGACGATGTCGAACTCGAGGCCCTTCGACTGGTGGACGGTCATCACCTGGACCGCCGACTCGGCCGGGTCGGCGACCGCCCGCGACTCGACCATGTGGACGAACTCGTCGATCCGCGCCGAGGTCCGGGCGTCGAAGACCTGGGCGAGGTGGATCAGCTGCATGCAGCGCCGGTACTGGCGCTCGTCGGTCTCGCCGGCGATCGCCCGCACCCAGCCCTGGATCGTCCGCGCGAGGCCGTCGTTGGCGATGAGGCGGCGGATCTTGCGGGCGACGTAGCGGCGGTGGCCGATCGTCTCCGGCGGGGTCTCGCGCTCGGCGAGGTCGACCACCGGCCCGAGCGGCGAGGTCATCACGTTGAAGGCGGCGACCGTGTGATCGGGGTGCTCGGCGACCCGCAGGAGGTCGAGGATCGCGTTGACCGCGGGCGCGTCGGTGAGCGGGCCGCCGCCGCGGCCGGTCGCCGGGATCCGCCGCCGGGTCGGCCCGAGCTCGTAGAGCACCCGCGAGACCGCGGCGTTGGTCCGGCAGAGGACGCCGATCCGCTTGGCGTCGCGGTGGCGCATGTAGAGGTCAGCGACCAGGTCGGCGGCCTTCTGGAGGCGGAGGGTGGTCCGCTTCGCCTGGTCGTCGCCGCGGGCGACCGTCCGCAGCTCGACGTAGCCGGGGAGCTCGGTCATCGCCGTCGAGTGGCGCTCGAACTCGGCCGACCAGTTGGCGGCCGCGTCGGTGAAGCGGGCGAGCGCCGCGTTGTTGACGAGCCCGCTGAAGACCTGGTTGACCGTGTCGATCACCGCCTGCGAGGAGCGGTAGGAGGTCGAGAGGCTCTGGCGCTCGATCACCGAGACCCCGCCCGGCCGGGCGAGGAGGTCGCCGATCCGCGAGAGGACCTCGGGGCAGGCGTCGCGCCAGCCGTAGATCGACTGCTTGACGTCGCCGACGCAGAAGAAGGAGCGCTCCTCCGCCGGGTACGAGACCATCTCGTCGACGATCGGCCGCAGCGCGTTCCACTGCTGGATGTTGGTGTCCTGCATCTCGTCGAGGAGGACGTGCTGGAGGTTGGCGTCGATCCGGAAGCAGATCTCGTCGAGCTGCCCGCGGAGCTCGGCCTCGGCGAGCGCGGCCGTGAGGTCGGCGAAGGTCACGACCTTCTGGCGGTGCTTGACTCGGCGGTAGCAGCGGTCGAAGAGCTGGAGGAGCTCGTAGGTCGCGCCGGTCTGGGTGATGATCCGCTGGCGGAAGACCGCCCGCGCGTGCCGCAGGAGCTCGAAGTAGGCGGCGGCGACGTGGTCCTCGATCGGCTGGCGGTAGTAGGCGAGCGAGCCGTCGGCGACCTTGGCCGCGAGGCCGCGGGAGAAGAACTCCTTCCAGTCGTCGCTCGAATTCGACCGGCACTTGTCGACCCGCTCACAGTCGTCGGCGTGGGCGCTCACCGTCCGCTTGGGGCCCGAGGGGACGCTCGCCCGGAGCTCGGCGATCGCCCCGTCGAGCTCGTCGTCGGAGAGCATCCGCGCCGGCGGGACCGCCGACCACGCGCCGGGATCGGCCTCGCGGAAGAGCTCGTAGAGGCCGGCGACCGTCCCGTCGATCGTCTCGGTGACCGCCCGCTCCGACGAGCCCTCGGTGAGCGAGGCGAGGAGCTCGATGATCGACTCCTGGTCGCCCTCGTCGAGCATCATCCGGATCGCCTCGCGGCGGAGGCGGAAGGCCTCGTCCTCGTCGGCGATCTTGGCGTCGGTCGGCAGGCCGAGCTCGAGCGCGAAGCAGCGGACGATGGTCCCGAAGAAGGAGTCGAGGGTCCGGATCTGGAGGCGGTGGAGGTTGTGGGCGAGGACCGCGAGGAGGTCGAGGACGACCTCGCGCGAGGCCGCGCCGAGGTCGGCGTGCTGACCGAGCTCGAGGCGCTTCTTGCGGGAGAGCGCGCCCTCGGCGAGGCGCTTGAGGATCCGGTCGCGGATCTCGCCGGCCGCCGCCCGGGTGAAGGTCGAGGCGAGGATCGACGAGGGCGGCGCCCCGCGGGCGAGGATCGAGATGTAGCGGTTGGTGAGCTGGAAGGTCTTGCCCGAGCCCGCCGACGCGAGGATCGAGACGTGGGCGAGGGGCCGGGGCTTGCGCTTGCCGGCCACGCTCACGCCTCGGCCTCCGCGCCGCCCTCGCCGAGCTCGTCGTCGCCGCCGCCGAAGACCCGGGTCTGGCAGATGTTGGAGAAGTCGTCCTGGTAGTGCCCCGGGTAGTCGTCGGCCATCTCGAAGCGGCCGGCGCGGACGTTGCGGACGATCTCGCGGGCAACCTCGATCGCCTCGTCGAGGTTCTCCTGGTTCCAGCGGGCGACGTGGATCGCCGCGTCTTCTGGCTTTTTGGGCAGGTTCATGTAGGCGAGGCGGACCTCGCCGTCGTAGCCGTGCTGGGCCGCGAGGTGGCGGTAGAGCGGGAGCTGGAGGTCCTCCCAGGTGCGCGACGAGCTCTTCGGCGCCTGGTGGGTCGCCTCCGGCCGCTTGCCCGACTCGCTGGTCTTGTAGTCGACGATCATCCAGGCGCCGCTGTGCTGGTTCTGGTCGATCCGGTCGATCTTGCCGGTGATCCGCATCGGCTCCTGGCCGGGGACCGCGAGGTAGGTCGCCTCCGGCAGCTCCCACTCGCAGGCGGTGATCTTCCAGCCCTCGGCGCGGTGGCGGGCCTGGTGGCGCGAGAAGGCGTGGAGGCGGGCGCGGAGGCGGGCGAGCTGGATCCGGATCGCCGGCAGCGGGCGGCGGCCGAAGGCGGCGGTCGCCGAGTGATCGAGGGCGTCGTCGAGGAAGAGGGCGATCCGCTCGGGGTCGGTCGCGTCGGCGATCGACTGGTCCTCGCCGAAGTGCTGGAGGACCTCGTGGGTGATGTTGCCGAACTGGATCGCGTCGAGCTCGACGCCGCTGTCCTCGACCACCCGCAGGCGCTTGATGTACTTGAGGTAGTAGCGGTAGGGGCAGCGGAGGTACCAGCCGAACTCGGTGACCGACATCTGCGGGCGGTCGGGCGCGAGGGCGGGCGGCGGCGGCACCCGAAAGCGGGAGATCGAGCCGGCCGGCGGCGCCCCGCGGGGGAGCGCCCAGCGGAGCGCCCGCTCGTGATCGCAGAGCCGCAGGATCCGCCCGGGGAGCTCCTCGCGCTCGCCGGCGAGGAGGAGGCGGCTCGGGGTCAGGGGCTCGCCGTCGGCGGCCGCCCGCCCCGCGACCAGGGCGCAGTGCTCGCGGCTCTGGCGGATCGCCTCGAGGAGGTAGGCGTCGCGGGCGTAGCGGCGGCGATTGGAGAGGAGGCCGAGGGCGACCCGGAGGCCGTCGGGGAGGAAGGCGTCGGAGACCACCGCCTGGGGGATCGCGCCGTCGTTGAAGCCGGCGATCACCAGCGCCGGCGCCGGGTCGTGGTGGAGCTCGAGCCAGCCGAGCATCTCGATCTGGCCGTGGCGCGGATCGTCGGTGATCCGGAGGCCGGCCGCCTGCGCGAGGACGAGGCGGACCGCGGTGGTCCCGTCGACCTCGGGCTGGAGGTCGGCGGCGGCGCTGGTGAAGGAGCCGAGCGCGCGGGCGATCTCGAGGCAGGCGGCCGCCGCCCGGGCCTCCGAGAGGTTGGTGGTGCGGGTGTCGATCGCCCCGTAGGCGCCGCGGAGGACCTCGAGGATCGGCTCGAACCACTCGATGAGCGGCCGGCGACCGCCGGCGAGCGGGAGGAAGAGGCGGTGGACCGACTCGTAGAGGAGCTGGAGGCGGCGCTGGGTCTTGGCGTCGCCGAGCCAGGGGCCCGAGGCCGCGTCCGAGAGGTGGTTGGCGTAGTACTTGTCGAGGAGCGTGAGCCACTCGATCCGGCCGTCGCCCGCGGGGTCGGCGGTCGACGGCCGCTCCGCGGCCTCGGGCTCGGCTGCGTCTGCGCCTGTCTCCGCGTCCGCGCTCGCGTCCGCGCTCGCGCCAGCCGCGGCGCGGCTGGCGAGGTCGATCACCTCGGCCCCGCCGCCGTCGCTGGCGGCGGCGCTCGGCCCTGCGGAGGCGCTCGCCTCGGCGACCGCCTCGGCCGCGATCGCGGCCGTCGCGGCCTCGTCGCGGGCTGCGTCATCCTGTCCTTCGGGCCAGAGCTCGATCGGCGGGTGCTCGGCCCCAGCGTCGCCGGCGGCGGCGCCCTCCGGCCAGAGGTCGATCGGCGGCGCAGCGCCCCCGGGCCCCGGGGATCCCTCGGCGCTCGCGGGGGCAGCCGCGCTCGCGCCCGCCTCCGCGTCCTCAGCCGTCGTCGCGCTCGCGCCCGCGCCCGCGCCCGCCTCCGCCTTGCGGAGCACCGCGACCTGGCGCTCGACCCAGAGCTCGACGTCGGGGTGCCGCACGAGGGCCGCGAAGGTCGAGAACCTCGGCTCGCGCAGCCACTCGATCCCGGCGCTGAGGAGCCGGTAGGGCCGCGAGCGGTGGACCGCCTTGCCGCGCGGGTCGTGGATCACCAGGTCCGCCCACTCGCCGGCCTGGGCCATGGTCTCGCCGAGGCCCTCGTCGCCGAGGCCGATCGTGATCTGCTCGGGCGAGTAGCGGCCGGCGAAGTCGGCGATCTGCTCGACCACCGCCTGCGCCTGATCGGCCGGCCGATCGCAGATCTCCAGGCGATCGTCGGTGACCGAGATCTTGCGACCTTGCCAGTAGGACAGGTCAACACAGCCGTAGGCGTCAAACGCGTCGGCGAGCGACTCGGGGGCGTGGACCAGGGCGAGCGCCTGCTCGCCGTAGGCGTCGACGACGTGGCGCTGGAGCTGGTTGAGGTCGACGACGCCGATCAGCACCAGCTCCTCGCGGGGATCGACCTCGAGGTCGGCGAGCGCCTGGACGCGGCGCTCGTGGGGGTCGACCCGGCCGCAGCTCTGGAGGCGCTCGCGGTAGCGGCGGTGGAGCGAGCCGAGCACCTGCCAGCGGCTCGCCTCGCGCTCCATCTGCAGGCGGATCGCCGCCCGCGCGACCTCGCCGAAGGAGAGGAGCTCGCCGGCGAGCTCCTCCGAGATCCCGCCGATCTCGAGGGCGAGCTCGTGCCAGGCCGGCCAGTCGTGATAGTCGGGGAGGCGGGGGAGGAGCGGCGCGATCAGGCCCGCGTTCGCCTCGCGGAGGACGTGCATCCAGGCCAGCGAGCACTCGAGCTCGCTCGCGGTCGTCGCGGTCGGCGGGACGATCACGTCGACCATCGATCCGGGCGTCATCACCTGCGGTGGGATCAGCCGGATCTTCGCGTCGTTGCAGAGGTTGATGAGGGTGCGGAGGAGGAGGCGACCGGCCCGCGCGCCGGGGAGCACGCAGCGGACGTTGCGGAGATCGCAGCGCCCGTCAGCCGCGCGGCCCTGGACCAGCCACGCGGCAGCCGCCGGGAGCAGGGGCTTTTGCCAGTCGAGCCATCGGCGTTGCATGGTCTCTTCGCGCCCCCCCGGGCGAGCGCAGCGAAATCGCCCCGGGGGGTGGCAACGCTATGCAATCGCCCGCGCGCGCGCAAGGGCCCGATCGCCTTTTTCGCCGGGTCTGGGGGCTAGATCCAGGCGATCTGCGGGCGCCGGCGAGGGCGCGGATCGCCGGCCCGCGCGCCGCCGATCACGGCGCGCGAGATCGCCGCAGGGTGATCGATCGCCCATGATCGCCCGTGACCCCGGCCGCCCCCCGCGGCAGACTTGCGGGAGCGAGCGCGCCCGATGCTCACGACCCTGATCGCCGCCGCGGCCATGCTCCTCACGCTGGCCCTGCCGACCTTCCCCGACGGGCTCAGCCTGCCGATCCTCGCCTTCCTGGCGATGGTCGGCCTGGCCGGCGTCGGCGGGGCGCTGCGCTCGCACGCCGCCCGGGTCCAGCTCGTCTTCTTCCTCCCCTGGGCGGCCGCCCTCCTGATCGCCCTCTTCGTCGCCCTCCTCCGCGGCAACCCGCTGGTCCAGGCCCTCGAGGACGCCCTCCCCTACCTCCTCTTCATCCTCGGGATCACCGCGGGGCGCGGCGCGTCGCGGCCCAAGGTGATCCTCGGATCGATCCTCGCGGTCGCGCTGATCGACGCCGCGGTCTCGCTCTGGCGGATGCCGAGCTTCGACCTCCGGGTCGTCCGCTCGACCTATACCTCGTACAAGGTGATCGCCGGCCACCTCCTGGTCGGGATCACGATCGCCGCGCTCCTCCGCCTCCTCACGCCGGCGACCCGCCGCCTCCGCCGCGGCCTCCTCGCGGCCGCCCTCGCGCTCCTGGTCCTCGCGGTGATCGCCACCGTCAGCCGCGGGATGATGCTCGGCCTGGCGATCGGCCTGGTCGCCGCGCTCTACCTCCGCCGGCCGGTCCGCGGCCTCAGCCTCTCGCTCTTCGCCCTCATGGTCGGGGCGGTCTTCGCCGGCACCTTCTGGGAGCTCGGCGAGGAGTACCTGCGCCTTGGGTCATCTTCGACGGTCGACGGCCGGGTCCGCGAGATCAACACCTGCCTCGAGGAATTCCTGGCGACCCCCGGGCTCGGCCGCGGGCTCGGGGCGGAGATCGTCGTCGACGGCTTCTACGTCTCCTACGTCCACAACCTGGTCGCCTACCACCTCTGGAAGTTCGGGATGGTGGGCTCGGGGCTCCTGACGATCCCCTTCGTCCCGCTGGTCCGGGCGGCCCTCCGCTCGCCCGCGCTGATCCGGCCGACGATCGTCGGCGGGGCGCTCAGCGTCGGCCTCTACCTGGTGACCGCGGCCTCCTACAAGAGCTACTTCCTGGTGCCGATGGTCGGCCTCGCGGTCGGGGCGATCCTGACGCTGGCGAGCCGGCGCCCCCCTACGCCACTCCTCCGAAGACACGCTGGATCTCACGAAGCACAGCCTCACTCATAGGCAAGACCTGCTGAAAGCGGCCCGGGAGTTCGTCCAAGAGGCAAGCCCCCGCGACCTCTTCGGGCCGAAATCGAGAACAGCCAAACTCGGACTGAACAGCGTGGAGATGCTCTTCTGACGCGCCATACTTCTTGAGAAGCGCAATGATTCTTGCATGCCACTCTTGATCATCGGCCCGTGGCGGCCAAGAACTACAGTCAATCAACTGAATCCCAACTGACGCATAGACAGCGAGGACAAACGTCGCACAAGTGAGCCCCACGGCATCAGGGTCCAGCAGCAAGTCAGCGGACCCCAGATCAAAAACGCCAGACTGATATCGCACACCGTAGGGTAGTCCGCCCTGAGAGTGTCGCCGCCACACCAACCGACACATCGCCGCAACAGACCGCGCGCGCGAATCTCTCAAGTCTGGCAGAGCAACAATAATCGGCTGAGGGGGATCTTCATTGCGAAGATGCATATGCCACGCGAGATGCAACATCTCCACGCCAGCCTCTCCTCGATGAAGCACGCCGACATGGTGCTGATTCTCATCTGGACGTGGACGCATTATTCCAACGGCCGCGAAGTGCAAATCCGCCACCGTTGTGCGAAGCCTTGCTGGTTTCCCAGTCTCTTCCATCATCACGCGCCCGGGCCTACCCCAGCCCCCGAAGTGCCCTCTGAGTCTCGATAGCGCCGATGCGTCGAGTCAACTCCACTTCCACGGCATCAAGGAATGCCATCCGTGAGGCCAGGCTCTTCTTTGCCGGAAACGTGATTGACAAGAGCCCGACGAGGATCTCTTCCGGAAATGCCCTCGGGTCGACACCTTCTATGGCTTCGTCACACAGAGAGTAACTCTCCGCACACAGCCACCTGTCAACCCGATCGAAGAGATAGTCGAGGGCTGCATCGATTCCGGAGCGGTGCACACTCCCGCGCAGAGCTTCAACGAAGAACTCGGAGACACGACGATCGGGAACAGCTGCGGTGGAACACCCTCCAGACGCAGGCTCGCGTAGTGCCGTCACTAGCCCCAGCACTGGGAAATTGGCCCAAACACTTCTCCACGCAACTGCTGAAGGGCTTGACTGCGCCCCCAGCTTGGCACTCGACCCTGCGTCCTCCCGGCGATGGGGTAGCAACGCGGACCTATCATCTACGAGACAGATCGGCAATACGGTGGTTGCCCCTTCACGGTGAACCAAGCTCATCTCTCAACTCCTGACTGATTAGGGCAAAGAACGCGTCTCCGGCAAGTTTGTGCTGAAAGTCTATCAGATCCTCAATCTTTCCTTTCCCCGCCTCAGCCCCTGATTCGGCTGAAATGTCTAGGAGAAGACCGTTTTGCTCGCTCACAAATCCAGGCCCAACCCCAATTCGAAGCATTCCACCGCCCGGAAGCTGCCACGAACTTTGGAGCCTCGGAGTCTCTACCGCTTCAGCAAGCTGCGGCAGTTTCTCCAACTCTGTCGACACGTTTACGCGAAGTCTCGTTCGCAGAAACTCTGCGAATTTCTCCGTTGGAAAGAAGTCTATTGCCCGAAGCGAAATGGTGTTTATCCGCTCCTGAAAGTCGGGGTGCAGATCTTTGAGCACCGTGAACAACTCCAGCATGCCCTCGCGCACCTGCGGCCAGCTGTAGCTCGCGCCATCAACGTTATACGAGGCGACGCCAGGGCCATACTGCATCAACGGGTAGCTCAATAGGCCGCTACTCATCGCTCTTGGAACGAAGCGATCAAACACAAGGGCGTCGACCGGCATCGTCTGGAACATCTCTCGCGGAATATGGTGAACACGTTCTCGGAACGGCGTCCGGGACTTCAGACGCTCGAACAAGCGCCCGAGGACAATCTCATACTCATCGTACAAGGGCTCTCGCCCTCCCGAATGCCCCCAACGAATCTCGAAGACGTGTTCGACAAGCGGTGGATTTCGAAGTTGCCGGCTCGACATGGCTACACCGTCGCTCAGTCTTGACATGGGATCATCTGCGGTCACGTCTGTCAACTTCAAGCTGGCTGCTCACGCGCACGCCACGCGAAAGGGCCTCTGGGTGCTCCGGCTCAGGCCCGGCGCCGGCGGAGGAAGCCGCCCGCGAGGAAGAGCATGAGGCCGGCGACCACCGGATCGCTGGCGTCCGAGCGGCAGGCGCAGGCCGCCCCGTCGCCGTCGAAGCCCCCGCCGGTCGCGCCGGTATCCGACGACGACGACGAGTCACTCGACGAGTCCGAGGCGCTCGCGCTCGCCGAGTCGCAGGCCCGCGGCTCCGGAGCCATCTGGATCCGGAGCATCTGCAGGAGCATGTCGATGAGCTGCGCGTTGTCGACCTCGACCTGGGGCGCGCCGGCCGGCGGGATCATCTCGACCCGCTCGGCGTAGGGCATCTCCGCCGGCATCATCGGCCAGGTCTGACCGGCGCCCGGGACCTTGTGACCCCCCGGGAGGTTCCAGCTCGACCCCCCGCGGCAGGGGAAGAACTGGGTCGCCGTCGTCTGCGTGAGGTCGACGCCCGGGAGGTCCGCGTTCTGGTGGAAGAAGGGGTCCTGGGTCATCTCCTGCGGCGAGAGCGTGGTGTAGAGCCGGCTCAGGGTGGGCCAGGTCGTCAGGATCTCGACCGCGTGCGCGCCCGGCTCGATGACCCGCTCGAGGAGCGCCTGGGCGAGGAGCTCGGGGATGTAGGCGTCGACGTCGATCGACCCCTCGTAGCACTCGAGGCAGGAGTAGAAGTCGCCCTCGGGGATCCCGTCGGGGACCGGCAGGAAGGCGTAGAGGATCCCCTGGACCAGCGGGTGGTTGTAGGTGCACTCGTTGTTCTGGCACTCCATCAGCCCCTGGGCGATGAGCTGGTCGACCACGTCGATCGGCTTGAGATCGACGAAGACCGTGTGATCCCAGAGCTCGGAGAAGAGGCCGGTCTGGTCGACGATCTCGCTCGGGCCGGCGTACTCGGTCACCCAGGCGTGGCCGTTCGAGGGCTCCTCGTCGACCGCGAGGGTGACGACCTCCTTGTAGTTGGACGCGAACATCGGCCAGTCGAGCTGGGCCTCGTTGATCACGACGTGGTGGTAGTTGGAGGGCCCCACCCGGTTCGCCGAGAGGAAGAAGGTGCGGATGTCCATGTCCGGCTTGGCGGCGATCCGCGTCAGCTTGATCGGCACGCAGGGCTCGTTGCCGGCGTAGGAGATCGTGATCGGGTGGATCTCATCGACCTCGGCCCCCTGGACCAGCTTGAAGGCGGCGAAGACGTAGCCGTCGTCGATGTACTCCTGGAGGATCGGCTCGGCGTTCGGGTCCTGGTAGTAGCCGTTCATCCCGAGCCAGTCCATGACGACAGCCGCGTTCGCGCCCTCGAGGACGACGACGTCGAAGGCGCCGACGGTCGTCCGCAGGAGCACCTTGGGGGCGTCGCCGGTGGTCCCGCCGTCGTCGCCGCCGGTCCCCTCGCCGCCGCCGCTCGCCGACGAGCCCGCGCCGCTGCTGCCGCTGCAGGAGTCGTCGTAGTAGCCGCCGTCGCCGCCGTAATCGCAGGGCTCGAACTGGTTGACGAAGCCGTAGACCGGGACCGTCGCGTTGAGGACGTTGATGAAGAGCTGCTGCGAGCCGACCGTGAAGTCAGGGACCGAGGTCACCGGGACGATCCACGAGAACTTCTCGGCGTCGGTGTCGGGATCGTACTGGATCTGGATGTGGGCCTCGGTGTGGTCCTCGGCGAGGACGAAGAGGATGTTCTCGCCGGTCTGATCGACCGGCATGTTCATCGGGCCCTGATCGCAGAAGGTCCCGCCGCAGGCCTCCGCGTCGCCCGGGAGGGCGGCGAGCGGGAGTCCCAGGAGGGTGAAGGCAGAGATAAGTCCAAGCGCACGTCGAGTCATGACCTGGCATCGTAGCAGAGGCCCCCTCCCGGCCAAAGACGGGCCCCGAGGCCTGGGGCTCCATGTCGCGACGTCAATCGGGGGCGCCGCTCTTGCGCTACCCTCGGGCCATGCAGCCGCTCGCGGTCATCATCCTCACCCTCGACGAGGAGCGGAACCTCCCGAAGGCGCTCCGATCGATCGGTGATCGGGCGCCGGTGATCGTCGTCGACTCGGGCTCCCGCGACCGCACCCTGGCGATCGCCCGCGAGGCCGGGGCCGAGGTGATCGAGCACGCCTTCGTCGACTACGCGAGCCAGCGCAACTTCGCGCTCGAGCGCGCGGCCGAGCGCTTCGAGTGGGTCTTCTTCCTCGACGCCGACGAGGAGCTGAGCCCCGCGCTCTGGGCCGACATCGAGGCGGCGATCGCCGAGCCCGCGCTCGACGGCGCCTACGTCCGCCTCGAGGTCTGGTGGGTCGGCCACCGCCTCACCCACGGCGAGTACGCCGACGCGATGGTGCTCCGGCTCATGCGCCCCGAGATCGCCCGCTTCCAGCGCTCGAACAACGAGCGGGTCGACGACCGCGAGATGCGGGTGAAGATCCTCGACACCCGCCTGATTCACCGCGACCTCCGCCCCCTCGCCGAGTGGTTCCGCAAGCACGTCGGCTACGCCCAGCGAGAGGCCCGCCACTACCTCGACGCCCAGGCGCAGCCGAGCCTCGAGGGCTTCCACCTCCGGACCCGCGCCGGCCGCCGCGTCGGCCTCTACTGGGCCTACAACAAGATCCCGCTGATGGTCCGCCCCTTCCTCTTCCACGCCCGCGCGCTCGCCAAGGGGGCCTGGCGCGACGGGATCCCCGGGCTCGTCTTCGCCGGGATGCACGCGCTCTGGTACCCGATGCTCATCGACCTCCTGATCTACGAGGCCAAGCGCGAGGCGAAGCTGGCCGCCCGCGGCGAGGGCTAGCCCCGGGGAGCTACATCAAGATCCCCGGCGGCACCGGCTCGGGGACCGGCGGGATGTCGCGATCGCCGAGGCGCTGGCGGATGTTGTTCTCGATCGTCAGCGAGAGCGCGGAGAGCGGGAGGCCGTTCCAGAAGAGCGTGAAGGGATCCTCGAGGACCCGCCCGACCTCCGAGATCAGCGCGAAGGAGAGGCAGACCAGGACGTTGATCGGGATCATCCCCCAGCCGAGCTCCTCCGCGAGCGAGAGCGGGAAGAGGGCGCCGTAGGCGACGATCAGGCGCTCGGCGATCATCCCGTAGCCGCGGGGCATCGGCGTCTTCTTGATCCGCTCGCAGCCGCCCTGGACGTCGAGGAGGGTCGCCAGCGAGCGATCGAAGGACTGGAGGCGGCGCTCGTCGAGGGCGCCGGCGCCGGCGATCGCGGTGAGGGCCTCGGCCTGGCGGTGGAGGAGCGCGTGAGTCGGGCTCGACTCGCCCGCGAGCGACGCCCGCTCGCCGTCGGCGAGGAGGCGGACGACGTGCTCGTCGCGCCAGGGATCCTCCGCGCGGAGGAGGCAGCGGAGGAGGTGGACGTAGGCCGCGTGGCGGAGGACCAGCGCCCGCGCCGCCGCCGGATCGCCGAGGTAGCAGATCGCCTGGGTGGTCAGGTGGCGGCTGGTGTTGACCAGCTGGCCCCAGAGCTTTCGGCCCTCCCACCAGCGATCGTAGGCGGAGTTGGTCCGGAACGAGACGAAGATCCCGAGGGCCGCGCCGACCACCAGCACCGGGGTCGTCGGCAGGAGGATGTGGGCGATGTCGGCGTACTTGTGGAGGACCGTGACGATCGCCGCCGAGAGCCCGAAGAACACCGCCTTCTTCCACTGCCACCGGAGGAGGCCAAACACGGAGCCGCGGTTCGAGACGATCATCGCAGGGGCCGAGGGTACACGATCGAGCGATCACCGACCGCTCGCGGCAACCCGGTCCTTCCCGGTAGAATCGCGGCGATGCTCGGGCGTCGCCTCCTCCCCATCGCCGCCCTCGTCGCCCTCCCGCTGGTCGCCGGCCGCCCGCCGCCCGAGCCCGCGCCCGAGCCCGCGACCGGGCGCGCTCGGGTGATCCTCCTCGGCAGCGGCACGCCCAACCCCGAGCCCGCGCGCCAGGGACCGGCGACCGCGGTGGTCGTCGACGACGCGGTCTACCTCTTCGACGCCGGCCCCGGGATCGTCCGCCGGGCGGCCGCCGCCGGCCTCGAGATGCCGGCGCTGCGCCGCGCCTTCATCACCCACCTCCACAGCGATCACACCGCCGGCCTCGCCGACCTCCTCCTCACCCCCTGGGTGCTCGAGCGCAGCGATCCCCTCGACCTCTACGGGCCGCCCGGGATCGCGGCGATGGCCGGGCACCTCCAGGCCGCCTACGCCGAGGACGTGCGGATCCGCCTCGACGGCCTCGAGCCCGCCAACCCGAGCGGCTGGGAGGCGCGCGCCCACGAGGTCGCGCCCGGCGAGGTCTACCGCGACGACAGGGTCCGGGTGATCGCCTTCGAGGTCGATCACGGCGCGTGGGAGCGCGCCTACGGCTACCGGATCGAGGCCCCCGATCGCGTGATCGTGATCGCCGGCGACACCCGCCCGAGCGACGCGGTCCGCGAGCAGGCGCGCGGCGCCGACCTCCTCCTCCACGAGGTGATCTGCGAGGCCGGCCTGGCCAAGAGGACAGCCGAGTGGCAGGCCTACCACCGCTCCTCCCACACCACCGGGCCCGAGCTCGGCCGCCTCGCGGCCGCCGCCCAGCCGCGGCGCCTGGTCCTCCACCACGTCCTCCTCTCGGGGTGCACCGAGGACGAGCTCCTCGCCGAGGTCCGCGGCGAGTTCGCCGGCGAGGTGATCCTCGGCCGCGACCTCGACGTCTTCTAGCGAGCGCCCGCGCCGACGGCGTCAGACCGCGTCTTCGAGAAGATCGAGGAGGCGCCAGCCCGCGTGCTGCCGATCGAGTCCGCGTTCACCATCATCCTTTCCTACCTAGCTCGGAGAAGAAAAATAGTTCCGCCTTTTTTCCCTAACGTGTCGCGTTCGCTTGTCCCTGCGGGTGGCAAGGCGGCATACACGCATCAGCGCCGCGCCGCTCAGGGCGCGAGGGTGAAGAGCCCGACCTTGTCGCCGAGGAGATCGGGGACGGCGATCACCCCGAGCGTCCGCGCGTAGCCGAGGTCCGCGCTGCTCATGAAGCCGTCGGCCGCGACGAAGTCGCGGAGGAGCTCGACCGGCCCGCCGTCGGCGGGCGCGCGGTAGAGCTTGCCGCCGAAGTCGGTGACGAGGAAGTCATCAACCCGGCCGATGAGGCCGTCGAGCTGGCCCGTTAGGTCGCCGATCGGGGTGATCGAGCCCATGCCGACCTCGAAGAGCATCCCCTCGCCGCCGCCGTCGCCGAGCGAGGCGACGTAGAGGCGGCCGCCGATCACCGTCAGTCCGTTGGGCCCGTGGAGCGCGGGGTCCTGGATCACCACGCTCGGCGTCTCGCCCGGGACCATCCGGTGGATCGTGTTGGTGCCGGTGTCGGAGAAGACCAGCGCCCCCTGGGCGTCGACGACCAGGTCGTTGAGGAAGACCGCGCCGTCGATCGCCACGCTGGCGGCGAGGGTCCCGTCCAGCGCGTTGATCACCCGGATCTGATCGATGTCGCAGACGTAGAGGCGATCGCCGATGAGGCCCATCCCCTTGGGGCCGTCGAGCCCGGTCGCCCACTGCATCGCCTCGACCGCGCCGTCGGCGGCGAGGCGGGCGATGAAGCCGTTGCCGTCCTTCGCCGAGGGATCGCCGCCGATGTTCGAGACGTACCAGCGCTGGCCCATCGGGTCCCAGAGCGCGCTCTCCGGGTGATCGAAGCCGTCGATGATCACCGGCTCGGCGCCGCCGGTGGTCGCCCCCGTGTCGGTCTCGCCGGCGCTCGTCGTCCCGCCGCTCGACCCCGAGGTGCCGCTCCCGCTCCCCTCGCTCGTCGAGCCGCTGCCGCCGCTCGTCGAGCTCGTCGATGAGGCGCTCCCCTCGCTCGTCGAGCCGCCGCTCGTCGAGCCGGTGGTCGCCGACGCCGAGGCGCCCCCGTCGTCGCCGCCGCAGGCGGGCGTCAGCGCGAGCGCGAGCGCGACCACGAGCGCGGCGGAGGGGGCAGTGGAGGAGAGGATCGAGACGCGGGGCATGGTCTGGGCTCCGGTTCTAGTCGCGGTCGAGGATCGTCCGGACGCTGGCGAGGAGGGCCTTCGGGGTGAAGGGCTTGGCGAGGAAGTCGGTGTTCGGCTTGAGCACGCCCTGCTCGACGATCGCGTTGGCCGTGTAGCCCGAGACATAGAGGATCCGGGTCTCCGGCCGGCTCGCCTGGAGCTCGGCGGCGAGCTCCGAGCCGCCCATGTTGGGCATCATCACGTCGGTGATCACGAGGTGGATCGTCCCGCGGTGCGCGGCCGCGACCGCGACCGCAGACGCGCCGTCGGCGGCCTCGAGGACCGCGTAGCCGCGGCCGCGGAGGATCCGCAGGACGATCTTCCGGACGATCTCGTTGTCGTCGACGATGAGGATCGTCTCGGCGCCGCCGCGGGTGACGCTCACCTCCCGCACCCGCTCGCTCGCCGCGTCGCTCGCCGCCAGCGGGAGGTAGACCTTGACCGTGGTCCCGCGGCCGACCTCGGAGTAGATCGAGATCGCGCCGCCGGCCTGGCGGATGATCCCGTAGCACATCGAGAGCCCGAGCCCCGAGCCCTGGCCGATCGGCTTGGTCGTGAAGAAGGGCTCGAAGACCTGGGCGAGGATCTCCGGCGGCATGCCAGCGCCGCTGTCGCTGACGGCGATCAGCGCGTGGGGCCCGGCGGCGAGGTCGAGCTTGCCGCCCGCCTGCTCGGGGTCGAGGTCGACGCGCACGGCCTCGAGCGTGAGGTGCCCGCCCTCCGGCATCGCGTCGCGGGCGTTGACCGAGAGGTTGACCAGCACCTGCCAGAGCTGCGAGGGATCGACCACCGCCACCAGCGGCTGATCGGCGACTCGGGTGCTCACGCGGATCCCGTCGCCGACGAGGCGGCGGATCATCCGCTCGGCCTCGAGGAGGCTGACGCGGACGTCGGTGGGCCGCGGCGCGACCACCCGCCGCCGCGAGAAGGCGAGGAGGTCGTTGGTCAGCGCGGCGCCGCGGGCCGCCGCCTGCTCGATGAGCGCGAGGTCCTCGGACTCGATCCCCTGCTGCCGGAGGACGTCGCGGAGGAGCGCCGACGAGCTCATGATCACCGCGAGGATGTTGTTGAAGTCGTGGGCGACGCCGCCGGAGAGGCGACCCAGCGCCTCGAGCTTCTGGGCCTGGAGGAGCTGGGCCTCGAGGCGACGGACCGCGCTCACGTCGCGCCAGATGATCCGCAGGCGCTCATGTCCGCCGAGCATCACCCGGCTCGCGCTGGTGTCGACGAGGAGGTGCCCCGCGCCCTCCCGCTGGAGCCGGAGCTCGCCGCCGCTGGCCGTCACGCCGTCGGCGATCCGCCGGAGCTCGCGCTCGACGTGGGTCCGATCGTCGTCGGCGAAGAGGTCGAGCACCGAGCGGCCGATGAGCTCCTCCTTGGTCCGGCCGAGCGCCGTCGCCAGGGTCTGATTGCACTTCTCGATCACCAGCGTGTCGCCGGCGACCGAGCAGAAGAACGCCGGCGCGTTCTCATAGGCGTCGACCTCGTCGTCGAGGAGCCCCTCGGCCCGGAGCCGCCGGGCGTGCTCGGCCTCGAGCTCCTCGGTGAGCATGTTGAGGCCGTTGAGGAGCGCGTCGAGCTCATCGCCCGCGGGCGAGGGCGCGATCCGGACGCCGAGCTCGCCGGCGGCGACCCGGACCGTCATGTCGATGGCGGCGTGGAAGCGCCGGTCTTGCCGGGTGCCGTCGCTCATCGGGCGTCGCTGCTCACCTCAAGGAGCCAGGCGCGGGCGAGCTCCTCGTCGGCGAAGAGGCGCAGCGGATAGCCCGGGCCCGTGACCCGCAGGAAGAAGTTGCCGATCACACGGGTCGCCGCGTTGCCGACGACAAGGGCGAGGCGGCTGGTGATCGCCTCGACCCGAGGCCCGCTGGCGAGCTGGCGGGCCGCGCGATCGACGCTGACGAGGCCGCGGATGTCGACGAGCACCGGCCGCCGTTGACCGTCCGCGACGGCGACGTGGGCCTCGACGACCGGCGGGAGGTTGTGGCCATTGAGCCTCACCCCGTCGTGGAAGCGAATGACGACGATCCCGTCGGCGCTGAGCTCGACATCCGCGTCCATCTCGTGTGCGCTCGCTTCCCTCCTCAATCGCAGGCGACCACCATATCACGATCCCCTGCGACGGAGGCGGCGAGCACCCCTGCCGGCGAACGTCGAGCGAATCCCCCGCGGCCCGCGGTGTTTTTCGCTAGGGTCGGCGGAAGCGACCGAGATCGCGGTAGCGCTCGCGCAGGAGGGTCTGCCGCGAGACCATCGGGATCGCCTCGCCGCGGACGTAGACCTGCTCGGGGAAGTTGGCGAGCTCGAAGGGATCGCCCCCCCAGACCACGAGGTTGGCGACCTTGCCGGCGGCGACGCTCCCGTAGTCCGCGTCGACCCCGTAGGCGCGGGCGACCGCGAGGCTCACCCCGGTCAGCGCGCGCTCCCAGGGCATGCCGTTGGCGACCGCGAGGCCCGCCTCCTGGGTGATGTTGCGGAGGTTGTGGGGCTCGCCGAGGTGGGCGATCGCCACCTCGACCCCGGCGGCGCTGAGGAGCGCGGCGTTGTCGAGGCGGGCGCCGAGCGAGTCGAAGGAGCCCGGGAGGTTGGCGCTGGGCTCGACGATCACCGGCACCTTCGCGGCCGCCAGGCGCTCGGCGAGCGTCCAGGCCTCGGCGCCGCCGACGATCACGACCCGCAGGCGCTCCTCGGCCGCGAGGTCGAGGGCCGCGGCGATGTCGCTCTGGCGGTGGGCGGTCAGGGTGAGCGGGATCTTGCGGTCGAGGACCGGGAAGAGCGCCTCGAGATCGCGCGGGTGGGCGGCGAGATCGCGGAGCTGGCGGCGCTGGTGGGCCGAGCGCTGCCCGCGGTAGAGGCGGGCGTCGGCGAGGACCTCGCGGAGGCGGGCGAGGGTCGCCGCCCGCGAGCCGGCGACCTGGCCGAGGCTCCCGTCGACCGCGATCCGCGGGCGCTGGACCAGGCGATCGCGGTCGCCGTGGAGGAGGTCGATCCAGGCGACCTGTCCCGAGAGCAAGCCGCCGCTGGGGGCGACGGCGGCGCTGGTGACCCCCTCGATCGCCTGGACCTGGATCAGGCTCGAGGAGGCGTTGATCGCCGACGCGGCGTCGTAGGCCGCGCGGATCGGCCCCTCGCCGCCGCCGTCGTCGCGGGTGCTCGACTCCATGTCGATCTCGACGATCCCGAGGAGCGAGTCGGCGGCGCAGAGGCCGGGGGTGAGGAGCTTGCCCCTGAGCTCGACGACGGCCGCGCCTGGCGGGATCTGGCCGCGGGCCCCTGGGCCGCCGACCGCGGCGATCCGCTCGCCGCGGACGACGACGACGCCGTCCTTGATCACCGCGCCGTCGCCGACGTGGACCTCGGCGCCGACCAGCGCGAGGGTGGGCAGGGTCGCGCGCGCGCCGGCGGCCGCGGGCGGGGCGGCGTTGGCGTTGGCATGTCCTACGAGACAGGTCGTCGCGGCGCCGCCGAGGAGGGCGAGCGCCCGGCGGCGGCTCAGCGGGCTCGTCGGGGTCTTCGGGCTCGTCGAGCTCTTCGGATTCGTCGGGCTCACGGCCGCACCTCCCCGGCTCCGTCGGCGATGTCGCCGGCGCGGAGGCCGATCTCAAAGTCGGTGCGGGGCTCCTGGGCGCCCCGCTCGTAGACCAGCGCGCCGTCGATGTAGACCCGCTCGGCGTGGGTGTAGACGCTCCAGGGGGAGCCGCTCCAGACGACCACGTCGGCGAGCTTGCCGACCTCGAGGGAGCCGGTGCGGGCGTCGATCCCCAGCGCCCAGGCCGGGTAGAGGGTGATCCACTTCAGCGCCTCGTCGTCGGCGATCTCGATCCCCGCGCGGCGGCCGGAATACATCGCCTTCGCCGCCTCCTGGTTGAGGCGCTGGATGCCGATCGCCGAGTCGGAGTGGATGATCGGCTTGGCTCCGGCGGCGCTGAGCATCGCCGCGTTCTCGCGGACGCCGTCGTAGGCCTCGGCCTTGAAGCCCCACCAGTCGGCCCAGACCGAGGCCGCGGTCCCGGCGGCGGCCAGGCGGTCGGCGATCTTGTAGGCCTCGACCGCGTGGTGAAACGAGCGGATCTTGAAGCCGTAGCTCTCGGCGAGCTCGAGCATGATCGACATCTCGTCGGCCCGGTAGCAGTGGTTGTGGACCAGGATCTCGCCGTCCATGACCTTGACCAGGGTCTCGAGGGCGAAGTCGCGGGCCGGCGGATCGGGCTCCTCGGCCTTGTCCTTGTCGTCCTTCGCGGTGACGCCGAGCTTCTTCGCCTTCGCGGCCGCCGCCTTGCCCTTCTCGTACTTCTGCCAGCTCCGGCGGTACTCGACCGCCTTCTGGAAGGCGTCGCGGTGGCCGTGGACGTTGCCCATCCGGGTCTGCGGCCCCGCCTTCTGGCCGTAGACCCGCTTCGGGTTCTCACCGCAGGCGATCTTGAGGCCCTCGGGCGCCCCCGGGAAGCGGGCGTCCTCGGCCGAGCGCGCGTCCGGGATCAGGCGGATCGTGAAGGTGCGGCCGCCGAAGAGGTTGGCCGATCCGGGGAGGATCTGGGCGGTCGTCACCCCGCCGGCGCGGGCCCGCTCGAGCTGGGGATCCTGCGGCCAGTAGCCGTCGGCCGCCCGCGCGTAGGCGGTGTTCGGGGCGACCGCCTCGTTGCCGTCGGCGTGGGCGCTGAGGCCCGGCGCCGGGTACACGCCCATGTGCGAGTGGGTGTCGATGATCCCCGGGGTGATCGTCTTGCCGGCGACGTCGATCACCTCGGCGCCGGCGGGCGCGGCGAGGTCGGGGCCGATCGCCGCGATCTTCTCGCCCTCGATCAGGAGGTCGGCGCGCTCGTGGATCGCCCCGGCGGCGGTCATCACCCGGGCGCCGCGGAGGAGGAGCACCCGCCGGGGCGACTTCGCCGGCGACTCCGCGTCGTCGCCCTTCTTCGCCGCGCTCGCCTCGGCGGCCGCCTTGGCCTCGCCGGCGGGCGCCTTGGTCGGCTTCTTCGGCGCGCAGGCGGGGGCGAGCGCGAGGCCGAAGCCGATGAGGGCGGAGGTGATCGCGTGCGGGGCTCGGGCGCGCGGGGGTGCTCGCATCTCCGCTGACGCTACGTCGACGTCGCCGCGGCCGGCAAGGGCCCGCAGGCCGCCGAGGGCCGCGCCGCTCTCCCCCGCGCACGCCGAGGGTGCGACGCGAGGGCCGCGCACGGTCGCGGCGAGGCGCGCTTTGGGGCATCCTCCTCGCCGTGGCGCACCCCGCATTCCTCCCGTGGCCGCGGCGCTGGCTCTACGCGCTCAAGGTCGCGAGCTGGCCGAAGCTCCTGGCGCCGATGGCCCTCGGCCAGGCGATCGGCGTCGCCGCGGCGGGCGCCTGGGATCCCCTCGCCACCCTCCTCGGGGCCGGGCAATGCGTGGCGCTCCTGGGCGCGGTCGTCCTCCTCAACGACTACGGCGACCGCGAGGTCGACGCGCTCAAGCGCCACCTCTACCCCGACGCCGGCTCGCCGAAGACGATCCCCGACGGGATCCTCGGCGCTCAGGCGCTCCTCCTCGCCGGCCTCGGCGCGGCCGCCCTCGCCCTGGCGATCGGCGGCGCGGCCGAGCTCTGGCTCCCGCGCCCGGGCGCCTTCCTCGGCGCCGCCGCCTGCCTCGGGATCTTCGTCGCCTACTCGTTCCCGCCGCTCCGCCTCAACTACCGCGGCGGCGGCGAGTACCTCGAGATGCTCGGGGTCGGGGTCCTCCTCCCGTGGTTCAACGCCTACCTCCAGGGCGGCGATCCGGCGCCTGCGCTCGCGCTCGCGCTCCTGCCGGGCTTCGCCCTCCTGGCGCTCGCGTCGGCGGTGACCAGCGGCCTCGCCGACGAGGTCAGCGACCGCCGCGGCGGCAAGGTCACCTTCACCACCCGCTACGGCAACGTCCTCTCGCGGACGGTCGGCGAGAACCTGATGATCGCCGGCGCCCTCCTCTGGGCCTTCGCCGCCCGCACCGGCGCCCTCTCGCCCTGGGTGGTGCTGCCTGCCGTCCTCGCCCTGGTGATCCACTGGCGCGACCTCCTCGCCTTGAGCCCGACGGCGACCACCAACGCCTTCCCGTCGATCGGCCGCTACAAGCGGGCGCTCAACCAGGCGATCGCCGAGTCGACGCTCGTGCTCGCGCTCGCGCTGGTGATCGCGACGATCGTCCAGGGGAGCGGCGGCCGGGGGGTCGAGCTGGCGCCCTCTGGAATGTGTCCCTTGGAGCAGGTTGATCGGACCGTCGCGAGGGCCCGCGCGGAGATCGCAGGGCGCCGATGACGGCCGACGACGACCCGCTGGCGGCCGCCGACGCGGCGATCGACGCGGCCGCCCCGGAGCGCCACACGCTCGCGCCAGAGCGCGCCCGCGCGCGCTCGCTCGTCGAGGTCTGGGCGGCGCTCCGCCGGGACGACGACCCGCCGGCGCTCGCCCTCGCCTTCCCCCGCGGCCTCGCGGCGATCGCCCTCGCCGAGCTCCAGGCCTTCCCTGGCAACCTCCTCTGGGACTACGAGTTCATGGCCGCCGAGCTCCTCCGCGAGGCCCGCTCGAGCGCCGATCCGGCGGCCACCGTGAGCGCGCGCTGCCGGCAGATCGCCGACCTCCAGCGCCTCTACGGCCGCGAGACCGCGATCGCCTTCACCTACGTCCACGACTTCGTCTACGGCTACGACTGGGCGAAGTGGATCCGCCGCGAGCCGCCCCGCCGGCGCGGCCACCGGCCCTACAGCCCGGCCTTCCTCGCCTACATGGAGCGCCGCGGCGGCGAGCTCCTGGCGCTGATCGAGGCCGACGATCGCAAGTACCCGAGCCTCGCCCGCGGCCGCCCGCGCAACCCCTTCCCCTTCTCGCGGGCGCCGGCGGCCGAGCTCGAGCTCCACCGCGAGCTCGCGCGCCGCGGCGAGGTCCCGGTCGAGGCATGGCGCTACGACGCGCGCCCGCGCTGGGATCGCAACTACGCCGCCCTCCGGGCGGAGCGCGCCCGCGTCCTCGGCCTCAGCCGACCGGCGCTCCTGGCCGCGGAGGCCGCGGGGTGAGCGGCCTGCCTTCGCCGACGATCGTCCACCTCGACGAGCACTACGTGGCGATCGACAAGCCCGCGGGGCTCCTGGTCCATCGGACAGCCATCGCCATGGAGAACGACCCCGGCGACTACGCGCTCCAGCGGGTCCGCGATCACCTCGGCCAGCGCGTCTACCCGATCCACCGCCTCGACCGGCCGACCTCGGGGATCGTGATCTTCGGGCGCACCTCGGAGGCCGCCAGCCGCCTCGCGGCCGCCTTCGCCGCCGGCGAGGTCGACAAGCGCTACCTCGCGGTCGTCCGCGGCCACGCGCCCGAGCGCGCCCGGATCGACCGGCCGGTCCCCGCCCACGAGGGGAAGAACGCCCCGCGGCGGGCGGCGCTGAGCGAGCTCCGGCGCCTGGTGATCACCGAATTGCCGATCGCCGTCGGCCCCTACCCGAGCGCCCGCTACTCGCTGGTCGAGCTCCGCCCCCGCAGCGGCCGCTGGCACCAACTCCGCCGCCACTGCGCCCACCTCCGCCACCCGATCGTCGGCGACACCAACTACGGCGACGGCGCCCACAACCGCCTCTTCCGCGAGCGCTTCGCCGTCCGCCGCCTCCTCCTGATCGCCCGCGCGCTGGCCTTCACCCACCCCTACAGCGGCGCGCGGATCGAGCTGACGATCGCGCCCGATCCCGAGTTCGGCGGGGTCCTCGAGGCGCTCGGCTGGGGCTGGCCGCCGCCGGGGATGGACGCCGAGTGGCCCGAGGAGGCGACGCCAGAAGACGTCCCAAGGGACATCTCAATAGCCACCGCCGACGAGCAGCGCTAGGGGCAGTTCTTCGAGGTCACGCTCTGCCCGGTCTTGGGCACCCCGGCGTCGACGAACTCGAGCGCGATCGACTGACAGTTGGCGACCCCGCAATCCTCCTGGCGGGCGACGTGGGCGTGGCGCCCGGTCGAGTAGCCGGTCGACCCCGAGAGCCCGACCGCCTCGCCGCGCGGCACGAACTCGCCGTCGCCGACCAGGACCTCGTTGAGGTGCTTGTAGAGCGAGGTCGAGCCGTCGCCGTGGAGGAGGACGACGAGGTTGGCGTAGGCGTAGCACTCGGGGCCGCCGCCGGTGTAGCAGGGGTCGCCGGGCTTGGTCTGGTTGTAGGTGTGGAGGACGATCCCGTCGGCGATCGCTACCAGCGGGGTGCCGAGGCCGACGGCGAAGTCGAAGGCGTAGGCCGCCTTCCCCTGGTGCGAGAAGTCGCCGAAGTTGCCCTGCGAGACCGTCGCCGTGGTCCCGCAGGCGAGCGGGAGCCAGAAGCCCGCCGGCGGCTGGAGCTCGGGCGGCTCCTCGAGCGTGCAGGCGGCGTAGACCGCGGAGATGTAGCCGACCTGCCCCTCGAAGTCGATCTCGAACCACTTCGGGTCGCCGCTGACCACCTCGCCGTCGACGAGGTCGAGCGCGTCGACGATCGCCCCGTTGGCGAGCTTGCCGATCGGCGCCTCGGCGGTCGACGGCGTCGGGCGGACGTTGAGGACGTTGCCCATCGCGACCATCACCTCGACCCGCGGACAATCGGGCGGGAGGCCGTCGGCGCCGGTGGTCGCGTCGGTGTCGCTCGCCGCGTCGCCGCTCGAGTCGCTGGTGCCGCTGGTGATGGTGGTGGTCGAGCCCTCGCTCGCGTCGCCGGTCGAGGAGGAGGTCGCGTCGCTCGAGTCGCTGCCGCTCGCATTGCTCGTCGTCGTGCTCGCGTCGCCGCTGCTCGTCGAGGTGCCCGCGCTCGCCTGCCCGGAGTTCGAGCTCCCCGCGCCCTCGGACTCGCCGCCCTCGGGGTCGCCGCAGGCGGCGGCGAGCGTCAGCGCGAGGAGCATGCGGAGCGGAGCGGGCCGTCGTGGCATCGCCGCAGGCTAGCGCATTTTCGCGCGCGCGGTCGATACTCACCTATCAGCGGACGCGGCGGCGATTGTTCGCATGGAGGATCTCGACCTGCGGCGCGTAGAAGGTCTCGCTGACCAGGCGAGCGCGGCGATCGACGCGGTAGCGCGCCCCGACCGTCACCCGCAGCGTCGCGGTCGCGACGGTCTCAAAGGTCCCCTGCTCGCGGTGGGCGCAGGGGGCCCCGGGCGGGCAACTGTTGGTGTCGCGGATCACCTCGCGGCCGACCACCCGCGAGGCGCTCGCCTCCCGCCGCAGCCGCACCCAGACGTCGAGCTCGCCGGGCTCCGGGAGCCAGGTGGCGATCACCATTGGGGCCGCCGGCGGGAGCTCATCGAGCGTCCGCGGGAGCCCCGAGAGGTCGCTGCCCCGCTCGCGCGCCTCGCCTCGCTGGGCGGCGATCGCCTGATCGACGCGTGCGTGCTCGCCAGCGAGGGCGCCGAGGAGGCGCTCGATCAGGGCCTCGAGGACCTCCTGAGCGTTGCCTGCGAAGGCGTCAGTGCCCTCGACCTGGCGGAGCGCGGTGGCGATGAAGTGGATGCTCTGCCCGCCGCGGCCGCCGTTGACCTCGACCTCGACGAGGTGGGCGCAGGCGCCGAGGCCCCAGGGGTTCGGGGTGTCGGCGCGGAACATCGCTGCGTCGCCGTGGAAGCGCCCGCCGCCGGCCGAGAGCGGGAGCTCGACCGACCACCCGGTGAGGTAGTTGAAGCCGCGGCCGTCGGAGGGGAAGTAGAGCGCGTAGTGCGAGTCGTGGCCGCGCGAGAAGTGGTACTCGACCCGCTCCTCGGGCGGCGCGTCGGTGCAATTCGGCGGGCCGCCGCTCCACCAGGCGACCGACCAGAGGAGGCCGATCGCCCGCCCGGGGAGTGGATCGTTGGGGAAGGGCGCGACGCTCATCTCGTCGCGCCAGGTCGCCACGCGGGTCGGCGCGAGATCCTCTGCCGGTGTCAGCGGCCGCACGTCGACGACGGCGAGGGGCGTCCAGGGACCCTCGTGCGGCTCAAGGGCCAGGTCGAAGTCAAAGCGCGGCTCGACCGGAGGCGTCGGCGTCTGCGGGTCGCTGGTCTGCGAGGTCGCGTTCGGGTCGCCGCTGCGGTCGGGTGGGCGCTGCGTGATCGCGTCGCCGCCGCTCCGGCAGCTGATCGCGCCGAGCGCGAGGCAGGGCGCGAGGAGGCCGATCGTCGCCCGACGGAGCATCCGGCGATCGTAGCAGGGCGCCTCGCCGCGTCGCACGTCATCGCAAGGGGCATCGCTGGGGATGCGATCGTCGGGGGCCGCGGACCTCGCGAGCGCCCCGGTGATCTCCGGGAGAGCACCCCGGTCGCCCGTCCTCGGCGCCCGAGGTGATATACAGGAGACGCCCCGGGATCGCGGCCTTCGCCCGACCCAGGGCGATCGCCACCCATGCGTATCCTCCACCTCTCCGACCTCCACCGCGGCGGCTCCGAGACCCTCAAGGCGATCTGGGGCGGCCCCCAGAGCGCGATCCGCAAGCTCCCCGAGGCCGAGCAGCGCTTCGACTACATCGTCGTCAGCGGCGACCTCTCGGAGACCGCGCGCCCCGGCGAGTACGACGAGCTCCTCGAGTTCACCCTCACCACTCTCACGCCCTACCTCCGCGAGCCCGAGGATCGGCGGCGGCTGATCTTCGTGCCCGGCAACCACGACGTCGACTGGAGCGCCGACCTCGGCGAGCCCCTGCAGATCGCCGCGATGCTCGAGGGCTTCGGCGGCGCCAACACCCTCGAGAAGCACCTCCGCGCCTACCGCGAGGATCCGGCGCGCTCGGGGATCCGCCAGATCATCTCGAAGTACGGCCACGTCGAGTGGCTCCGCCTCGACGAGGACCGCCAGGCCAACCGCTTCCGCAACGTCCAGCGCTTCCTCGACGAGCTCTACGGCGACGGCCTCGCGGCCCCCTGCCGGCGCTTCGACCTCCTGAGCCCGCGCGAGGGCCACGACTGGTCGGCCCACATCTTCCCCGAGGAGCAGGTCGCGTTTGTCGGCTTCAACTCCTGCTTCATGAACGACCGCTACTGGACCGGCGCGGCGATCTCGCGGGAGTCGATCGCCCAGGCGACGACCTACCTCCACGAGCACGCCGACGGCTGCCTGCGGATCGCGGTCTGGCACCACGGGGTCCACACCGACTCGTACCGCCCCGACTACCTCAACCAGGCCGACATCGGTGAGCTGATCATCTCGGGCTTCCAGGTCGGCTTCCACGGCCACACCCACAAGGCGTCGTCGGAGCAGCTCGACTGGCTCACCGACCGCTTCGTGATCGTCTCGACCGGCTCGCTCGGGGCCAACCAGCACCACCGCCCGGACGCGGTCGGCCGTCAATTCTCGATCGCCCGCCTCTACCCCCACCAGGCGTATGTGCAGGTCTACGAGCGCGGCGGCGACGTCTCGGCCTATGTCCGCAAGCGCACCCGGACCTTCTCGCTGGTCTCGCCGACCGAGAAGGACCACCGCGAGGTCACGGCCAACCTCCACCGCCGCGCCTACCACGTCGACCGCCACGGGATCATGACCGTCGACGTCGAGATCACCGAGCTCCAGAGCCCGCACCCGGTGGTCGTCGCCGAGGTGACGCCGCCGGTCTGCGAGGCCCGCGGCGCCGAGGCGCCGGCGAGCTCGCCGGGCTTCGAGATCCGCCAGACCCACCACCCGCGGGAGGGGACGATCCGCTTCACCCTCTACCCGCCGGAGTACCGGCCGACCGATCTCCGCTGGCGCTACCAGGCGTCGAACGCGATCCCGCTCACCCGCGCCGAGGTCCCGCTCTACGACGTCGGCCTCCGCCGCGGGCACGATCCCGCGCGCTCCGGCGACGTCCTCCGCACCCACCTCGTCACCTTCCCCTGCAAGCTCCTCGACCTCGCCTTCGACTTCGAGGGCGACGTGATCGAGCCGGGCTCGGCCGCGGCCCGCGTCGAGCGCCTGGTCCAGGGGCCAGGTGAGGCCTACTGGGAGCGAGCGGTCGCCGAGGAGCGGCGCTGCCGGCTGGCGCCCGAGGGCGAGCGCGCGGTCCGCCTCGAGATCGAGGCGCCGATCGTCGGCCACCGCTACGGGGTCGCCTTCCGCCCCAGCGCGGTCGGCGCGCCGCTCGACTACATGTCCTCGCGGATCGCCGCCAAGCTCATCGATCGCTGCCTCGGCGACCGCGACAGCGGGCCGATGCTCGCCTGCCTCCTCGCCGAGTCGGTGGTCGGCGCGGTCTCGGGTGTCTTTAATAACATGTCCCTTGATCGGGTGACCTGGAGCGGCCTGATCTGGGACGACGCGCGCAAGCGCCTCTCGACGGTCTTCGGCAATTTTCCGCAGCGGCAGTGGGCGGTCACCTTCGCCCACGGGGCGGGGATCGCCGGCCACGCCTTCCGCTTCAACCGCCCGGGCGCCTGGTGCCGCGGCGGCGATCATTCGAAGGAGGCGCTGGTCTACCAGCGGCGGGCCTCGTCGCAGGACTGGGAGCCCGACCACGACTGGATCGTCTGCGTGCCGATCGTCGGCGACGGGCGCAAGAACCCGCTCGGGGTCGTCTGCTTCGAGGGCGGCGGCAAGGCCGAGGGCTTCGGCGATCGCCTCCGCGAATTCGCCAACGCCGCGCTCGCCCGCGAGGTCACCAAGGGCTCGCCGTGGGAGGCCTTCCAGCACAACCTGAGCACCGCGGTGAACACCGGCTTCTGGCAGGCCTGCGCGGTCGCCGAGTGCCTGGTCGACTACCAGTCCTACGTCGACGACCTGATCCGCGGCCTCGGCCTCGGCGGCGTCCCGGGCGAGCCCGCGAGCTAGCGTTCGGACACAGAGATCTCGACCCAGCCTCGCGCTGCGATCGTCGTCGCTCGACCTTCGCACATCGTTCCCGCTCGCCCGAGCGCGGCGGCGGAGCGCGGGCGGTGTTTGACGGAGACACCTGACTCCCGCGCGCCCCAGGGGCTCGCTGAGGACCGCAGGCGCTGACCTCCACGCGAGCCCCGGCTCTCTCGGCGGCGTGAGCGAGGCGGAGCGCGAGCTCCTCGCCCGTCAGCCGCCGCCTCGGCCCCATCCGCCGATCTCGGCGCACCCTCGCCCGCGACCGCTCGCCTCCGCTGGCTGGCCGCGCCGCCGCCGGCTCCGTTATCCTCCCGCCAGTGCCGCTCACCCTCCCGCTGGCCCTCGGCCTCGCGCTCGCGCTCGCGCCGGTGGGTCCCCGGGAGCGCCCCGCCGAGGCGCCGCTCGAGGCCCAGGTCGGCGAGGCGCGGGCGGTCGAGGGCGAGGCGCGGGCGCCGGTGGTCGAGGCCGGCGACGGGACGCGGATGGCCGCGCCGATCGCCAGCGCGCGCCTCCGCGGCAAGGTCTACGCGCTCGGCAGCCGCGATCCGATCGCCGGCGCCCGGGTCGTCGCCGTCGACGGACCCCAGACCGAGAGCGCGGCCGACGGCGCCTTCGAGCTCTGGCTGGTCCCCGGGCTCCACGAGGTCGTGCTCCGCGCGGACGGCTACGAGGACCTCCGGGTCCGGGTCGAGCTCGCCATGGGCGACGACCTCGAGTACGAGTACCGCCTCGACACCGACGCCGACGGCAACCGCTACCGCACGGTCGTCCGCCACCAGCGCGAGATCGCTGTCTCAAAGACCACGTTGCGCGACGAGGAGATCCACGCGGTCCCGGGCGCGCGCGGCGACCCCTTCCGGGTGATCCAGAGCCTCCCCGGGACCTCGCAGCTCGCCGGCTTCCTCCCCTACGTCGTCGTCCGCGGGGCCGCGCCGGGCAACACCGGCTACTACCTCGACGGCGTGCGGGTGCCGATCCTCTTCCACGTCGCGGTCGGCCCCTCGGTGATCCACCCCTACTTCATCGACTCGGTCGACTTCTACCCGAGCGGCGCGCCGGTGCGCCTCGGCCGCTACACCAGCGGGATCATCGAGGGGCGGACGCGGGCGGCCCGCCGCGATCGCCCGCACGGGGACTTCGACGTCCGCCTCACCGACGCCGGCGGGATCCTCGAGGTCCCCTTCGATCGCCGCCGCAAGCCCGGCTGCAAGGAGAAGGATCGGAGCAAGTGCGAGCGCGGCCCGGCGCGGGGCTCGCTCACGCTCGCCGGCCGCTACTCCTACACCGCCGGGGTGCTCACCCTGGTCCAGTCGACCGCCAAGATCGCCTTCTGGGACTACCAGCTCCGCCTCGATCACCGCCTCGGCGCGCGCGCGAACTACACCGCCTTCGCCTTCGGCTCCTACGACGAGATCGGCGAGAAGGCCGCCCCGGACCCCTTCCTCCGCTTCGAATTCCACCGCTTCGTGCAGCGGGTGCGGCAGCCCCTCCGCGACGACGGCGAGGTCGTCTACAGCCTCGCGCTCGGCCTCGACCGCTCGGGCTTCGCCGACACCAAGACCAACGAGTACCTGGTCGCGCCGCGCGTCGACATCCGCATGCCGCTGCGCTCGAAGAGCGCGATCTTCGGCTTCGGCCTCGACCAGGAGTTTCAGATCTTCCGGGCGGTCGCCGACGTCAACGATCCGGTCGGCACCAGCGACGCGACCGCCCTCCTCTTTAACGACCGCACGGTCTCGGCGACGGGCGTCTACGCCGAGCTCCTCTGGCAGAAGGGGATCCTCGAGATGCGCCCGGGCCTGCGGGCTGACGTCTACATTCAGGACGGGGTGTCGCCGGTGCTACCCCAGGCGAGGAGCATTACCCACGCCTGGGGGCTGGATCCCCGACTCCTCGTACGCGAACGTCTCAACGATCGCTGGACCCTCCGCCAGAACGTCGGCCTCTACCATCAGCCGCCGAGCGCGCCGATCCCGATCCCCGGCTTCGAGAGCTTCGGCTTCGAACGCGGCCTCCAGCGCAACCTCCAGGGGTCCATGGGCTACGAGCTCAAGCTCGGCGACCAGGTGATCCTCACCCAGGACGCCTACGTCGGCCGCCTCGGGAACCTCCAGGACTACGACATCGCCGCCGCACTCAACAGCTCGGTGCTCGAAGTTGAGGACCTCGTCACCCAGGTGAACGGGTGGGCCTATGGCCTCGAGACCATGCTCCGTCTGGCGCCATCGATGCGCCTCTTCGGTTGGGCGGCATACACGCTCTCCCGCTCGACGCGCGACTTCTCGGTCGGCGGGAGCGCGCCGTCGAACTGGGATCAGCGCCACATCCTCAACGTGGTCCTCGGCTACCGCATCGGCCGCAAGTGGAGCTTCGGCGGCCGCGTACACGTCCACAGCGGACGCCCCTACACCGCCCAGATCGGCGACCAGAGCTACGCCGAGGCCCTCACCCAGAACCGCAACAATCGCCGCCTCCAACCCTTCTTCCAGCTCGACGTTCGCCTCGAGCGCCGTTGGATCTTTCGGACATGGATGCTCGCGGCGATGCTCGACGTGATCAACAGCACGTATGCCTCCGAGGTGCTGGCCTGTCTGCCACCTGACGAGTCCAACGGGACATCTACGATCTTCGGCGCGACCGGATGCAACGCGCAGGCGCTGCGTTACGTCTTGCCATCGATCGGCCTTCGTGGTGTATTCTGAGCCGCGCTCCGGGACCTCCCCAAAACCCGCATTTGGGGACAGGTTCGAGCGCATGAACCTCGTGCCATGACGGTACGGTCATCTTCAGGAGACCGCGCGAATGAATGAAGTAGCCCAGGAAATCGGCCGCAAGATTCGCCAGTGGCGGCTTGCCACCCCGCCGCCGAAGACCCGCCGCAAGCGCCGCGGTGAGACCGGCTGGCGCGACCATATGACCATCGAGGAGCTCGCCAAGGCGACCGGCCTCACGGTCACGACGGTCAACAAGCTCGAGCTCGGCTACAAGGCGCCGCGGGTCGAGTCGCTCCTCCTCCTCTGCCAGGCCTTCAGCTGCGAGCCGAACGAGCTCCTCCCCAAGGTGAAGGGGCGCTCGACCGCGAAGACTGAGCTCCTCGACGAGCTCCACGCGCTTGCGAGCAACATGAGCCCGAAGCAGATCCGCGATCTCCTCCGCTACGCGCGCGGCGAGGAGTAGATCCCCGATCGAAGAGCACGAGGGCGGGCGCCGGGCAGAGCCGGGCGCCTGCCCTTCTCTTTTTGGCGGGCGTGAACGCGCCGGTCGGAGCGCCGGCGGCGCTGGCGTTCACCTGTCCCAAGGTTCGGCTGAACCAAACGCCAGGCGAGCCCCGCCCCTCGCGCGGAAGACGCGCGGTCCGCGTTCGCGGCGTCTCATCAGTATGATCGGACAGGTCGAGACCGGCGCCGAATCGCCCCTGGGGGTTCAAAGCGCCATTGAACCTTGGGACAGGTGCCGCCCGCCCCCATGGACCGCGGGCGGACGGCGCATGAGCGCGGCATGAGCGGCGCATGAGCGGCGCATGAGCGGCGCAGGGATCGTCCGTTCCGCCTCGGTCGCGGGCGGATGGAGGTGCGCGACGCGTGGGCGGCGAGCGACCTCGGTCGGCAAGGTCGCGGCGAGCGCTGCCCCCGCGCGCCTCGGACCCGGGGGTAGCGACGCGCGGCGACCTTGACGACGCTGCTCGGCGTCACCCGATGCAGGACGCGACTCGCTACCTCGGTCTGACGGGCGCGGGCGCTGCTCGGGGTTGCCCGCGATGCCGCGCCCTCGGCGTGCCCGGACTCTCGGCCTCTGACGGGCGAGCGCTGCTCGTTCGGACTAGGGTTGTCAGGGATGCCTGGACACGATTCGCTGCGACCTCGGCCTCGGGTTGTCAGGGATGCCTGGACACGAAGCGCGGAGGACTCGGATGCTCCCCGGGCCCGGCACCCCGGACTCGACCTCGGCTTCGCCGAATCGGTCTCTCACGGGCGCGAGCGCGACCTCGGCCGGCCCGCCGACCGGCATCTTCGCGCGTTGGCGCCGCCGAGCTCGGAGCTATTGATCGTGTCTGCCGGTCGCAGATGACCGCGACAAGCACCTGGCCCGGTGGCGGGCCGGCGGCCTGCCGCCGGGCCAGTGGCCCCGAACGCCCGAGGCGGGGTCGCACGGGGCAAGAGGAGGCGAAGCCGCGTTCGTCTGGGCTCCCGCGCCGTCCCAGAGGCGGGCCGGCGACCTCCGGACGCGGGTGTCAGGGTCGGTCGGCCGGGTCTGTCATTCTGCCAGTAGACGGCGAGGAGCCGGTCCGTGGCGCCTGCGGATCCCGCCACGCGAGGTCTGGCACGGAGCATGCATTGGCTCCGGGACATGCAACCGAGCCAAGCCCGCTTCGTCAACGCCCTGGTCGACGCCGCCTCCACGCGCCCCTTCCTCAACGCCCTCCTGACCAGCAAGCGCGAGCGCGAGCGCCTCGGGATCCGCGGCCCGAGCGAGGCGCCGATGGCGCCCCGCACTCCGGCCGTGGAGCGTCCGCAGGCCGCCTGATCTTTTCGCCGACCGGGAACTCTACGGTCGCCCCGCTGTCTGCCACCTCCATGGCAGGCGAAGGTGAGCTCCCCGCACACGCGGCCCGGCGCCCTGCGCCCCCCCCGGCCGCCGCCTCTGCGCCAACCTCCCCCCCGGCCGCTGGACCGCGGCCCAGCCATCGTTCACCATCAAAGCTCATGCCGCGCGCCTCCGCGTTTCTTGCCTTCCTCGCCGGCGTCGGCGTGACGCTGACGCTCCAGAGCCTCTGGCCGATCGGCCAGGCGGAGGCAGGCAAGACGACGTTGACGCGGAGCAACTTCGAGGGCGCCCTCGACACCGTCCTCGATCGCTACGTCGATCCGGTCGACCACGGTCGAGTCCTCGCCGCCGCGCTCAAGCACGTCGTCAGCGGCCTCGACGATCACAGCCACTTCCTCACGGCGGACGAGCGCAAGGCGCTGAAGAAGCGCGGCCAGGGCGGCTTCGCGGGGATGAGCGTCCACCTCCACCGCGCCGACGCGGCCCAGCGAAAGCCCGCGTGGATCGAGGTCACCTCCGTCTTCCCCGGCTCCCCCGCGGCCCGAGTCGGCATCACTCCCGGCGATCAGATCCTCAACATCGACGGCCACGACGCGGCCTTCATGTTCTCGCAGGCCGAGGTCCAGGGCCTCCTCGCCGGGGCGCCCGGCGGCAGTATCGACGTCTTCGTCCAGCGCCGCGCCGATCCGTCGCCGCGGATGCTCTCGCTGGTCCTCGCCGGCAGCGACGCGAGCTCGCTGGTGGAGTCCAAGGTGCTCACCCGCGGCGGCAAGAAGCACGCGCACATCATCGTCCGGGCGTTCCGTTCGGGGGTCGGCGAGGAGGTCAAGCGCTCGCTCGCGGAGCTCCGCCGGGCGGCCGGCGCCGAGGGCCTCGCCGGCATCATCCTCGATCTGCGGGGCAACCCCGGCGGTGACGTCCAGGAGGCGGTTGCGATCGCCGATCTCTTCGTCGCCGAGGGCGTGCTGGTCCGGACCCGCGGACGCGGCGGCCAGATCCTCCGCGAGGAGATCGCCCACCGCGGCGGCTCCGACGAGACCACGCCTCTCGTGGTGATCCAGGACCGCCACTCCGCGTCGGCAGCCGAGCTCCTCGCGGCGACCCTCCAGGACCACCGACGGGCCCAGGTGATCGGCGAGCTCAGCTACGGCAAGGGGACGGTGCAGGACGTGATCGGGATGCCCGACGGCTCGGTGCTCACCCTGACCATCGCCCGCTACTTCTCGCCGAAGGATCGCGTGGTCGACGGCAACGGCGTCGACCCCGACATCCACGTCTCTCTCCCGCCGTCGATGCTCGCGTCGCGCGAGCTCCCGGAGGTCGCCCTCGAGGCCGCCCTCCGCGGACTCGCGGCCGCGCCGCAGCGCCCCGCGAACGCCGGCTAGATCGACAACGACGCGCCCTCGATCGAGCTGGCCACGCATCTTGCCAGCGCACGACCCGACCGTGTCGAGCCTGGGGCGCCAGGTCTCCACGCGTCCGGTCGGCACGGGAACCAGCGCTCCTGCGGACCTCGTCCGAGGCATGCCTCGGAGAGCGCCCCGCTCTTCAAGGCCACGCGGAGCGCGGCCCTGGACCGGCGTCGACCCGCATGCCCGAGCCGCCGCGAATCCCTCGCGACGGCCTACTGATTGAGGATCCGGTCGGCCGCGGCCGCGATCGTCAGGGTCTCGCGCTCACGCGGCCCCCGCTGACCGCCCAGCGCGGCGACGAAGAGGGTCTCGCCGAGGATCTCGAGCTGCCGCACCGAGAACTCGCGCTCCTGGCCGTTCCGCTTGATCGCCGCCTCGGCGAGCCCGCGGCCGACGATCGGGGTGATCGCCGCGAGCTGGTTGAGGTCGAGCGAGGTCGAGCTCTTGGTGACCAGCATCCCCTCCTCGTCGACCAGGAGCGCGGCGTCGAGCTCCGCCCGGGCGACCGCGTGGTCGAAGGCCGAGATCAGCGCAGAGCTGGTGTCGCTGGGCCGATTGCGGCGGCGCTCGATCCGGCGATGAGGGTGCGGGAGAGGCGCGATGCGAAGGGGCTCGGTGACGGAGATGGCGGACATCTGGGCGCTCCTGGGATCGTGTCGGTCGGAGTATCGCCCACATGTGCCTCGGTGTCCTACATATTTACACATTGTCCCTCCCGTGGTCGGCGAAATCGCACCCTGGGGCAAATGAAACAATTTGTTGCATGGGTGCTGCCTCCGCGAACGTGGAGAAGTCCAACCCAGGCGCGCAGCCGAGCGAAAAGCGAGTAGACTTGCGCCATGTCAGTTGAGCCTGCGGAGGCCGAGCAGATCCGCCAGTCGCTCCAGCGCTTTGCCGGATGGGACCAAATCCCCGACGAGGTCATGGCCGAGCTCGTCAGCGCCGCCGACCTCATCGAGGTCAAGCGCAAGCGCTCCGTGTTCCGCCGAGGTGAGCCAGGTCCCGGTCTCTTCATCGTCAAGACGGGTGAGTTCAAGCTCAGCCTGATCTCCTCGGAGGGACGCGAGCAGATCCTCTACCTCGCCGAGCCCGGCAAGCTGATCAACGAGGGCTTCCTCCCGCCGGACGTCCAGTGCGCCGCGTCAGCCTTCGCCATGGTCGACTCCGAGGCCTGGCGTTTTGACACCAACCATGTCGTCCGCCTCATCGGCCGCTCGCAGCCGCTTGCGATGGCCCTCATGCGGCACATGGCCTTCCGCGCCAATCGCCTCATCGACCTCGTCCTCGACCTCTCACTCCGCTCGGTCGAGCGTCGGCTCGCCTCCTTCCTCCTCACCCTCGCAACCCGCGCCGCGGCAGAGCAGGGGAAGCCCTGCATCATCCCGCGGCAGCTCGACATGAACACGGTCGCCGCCCGCCTCGGCACCGTCCGCGAGGAGATCTCGCGGGCCCTCAACCGGATGCAGCGCGAGGGGATCCTCCGGCTCAGCCGGCAAGAGATCGTGGTCCTCGATCTCAACGCCCTCGAGCGGATCACCTACGAGTAGCCGTTGCTGGGCCAACACCTGCCCGGGGAGCCCAGGGCTCGCCGCCGTCGCCCGACCTGCGCCCTCATCATGGGGCTCGCCTGCGCCCTCGCCTGCGGCGGCGGCCAGCCCGAGACGTCGCCGACACCCGCGACCAAGGCGACCCCCGAGGCCCCCGCGGAGGCGCCTGCGCCCGCGTGCAAGGACTTCTCGGCGCTCGATCCGGCGACCCTCCCGCCGCTCCCCGAGACCCCCTACACCGCGACCTTCGAGACCGTCTGGCGGATCGTCCTCGAGAAGCACTTTGATCCGACCCTCGCCTGCCAGGACTGGCCGGCGCTCCGCCTCGAGTACGGCAAGCGCCTGGTCGACGCGGCCGACGCCGGCGCCGCCTACGGCCTGATGAACGAGCTCCTCGGCAAGCTCGGGCAGAGCCACTTCCGGGTGGTCCCGCCCGACGACGTGCTGGTCGACGACGCGCCCCAGGGACCGGCCCGCGCGCCCCTCCACGCCCGCTGGATCGGCGACGAGGTCGTCGTCGTCGCGGCCAGCGTCGACGGGGTCGAGAGCGGGGTCCCGGCCGGCGCGGTCCTCCTCGAGATCGACGGCCGCCCGATCACCGAGATCGTCGAGCACGCGCGGGCGAAGGCGCGGCGGCCGAGCGAGCTCGCCTTCGAGATCGCCTGGGCGATCGAGCGCCGCCTCTCCGGCGAGGCGGGCGAGCATCGCAGCGTCCGCGTGCGCGCGCCCGACGGCCGCGAGCGGACGATCGAGGTCGCCTGCGTCACCCCGCCAGGGGAGATGGTCTCGCTCGGCAACCTCCGCAACATCCCGACGATCGTCGAGTCGCGGATGATCGACGGAACGAAGATCGGCTACCTCGCGTTCAACTACTGGATGCTGCCGATGATCAAGCGGGTCGAGGCCGCGATGGGCGAGCTCCGGGCTGCCGGCATGGAGGCGCTGATCATCGACCTCCGCGGCAACCCGGGCGGCGTCGGGGCGATGTCGGTCCCGCTCGCGCGGATGCTCCTCTCCCGCGAGGGCTCGCTCGGCGTCCTCCGCTTCCGCGACTTCGAGCAGGAGTTCAAGGTCGCCGCCAACCCCGACGCCTTCGGCGGGCCGCTGGCGATCCTGATCGACGAGGGCACCGCGTCGACCTCCGAGATCTTCGTCGCCGGGATGCGCGACCTCGGCCGGGTGAAGGCGATCGTCGGCGGCCGCGCCTCCGCCGGCGCCGCCCTCCCCTCGCTGATTGAGCGCCTCGCCGACGGTGCTACCCTGCAGTACGTCGTCGGCGACTATCACAGCTCCAAGGGAGCGGTCGCCGAGGGCGACGGCGTCGTCCCGGACACGCTCGTCCAGGAGACCCGCGAGGACTTCGCCGCCGGCCGCGATCCGGTGCTCAACGCGGCGATCGCCGCCCTCTCCGCCGAATGAGGCCAAGCATGCGCGCATCGAAGCTCCTCCGCCCCGCCCTCGCGATCCTCTGGCTCTCGGCCTGCGGCGACGTCCCGCGCGACACGGCCGATGAGCAGGCGTCAACGCCGAGCGCCGACCCGGCGGCCGCGGCGAAGCCCGGGGAGCCGAGCGCCGAGGAGCTCCTCGCCGACGCCGTCGTCGCCCTCGGCGGCGCCGACAAGATCAGCGCGATCGGCTCGTACTACATCGAGTCGAAGATGGACGTGCAGGGCCTCGGCCTCACCGGCGTCGCCCACACCTGGTGGCAGGACGGCGACTTCTACAGCGAGACCGAGATGCCGGGCGTCGGCCTGATGCGCCTCGGCGGCAAGGCGGGCAAGGTCTGGAGCGACGACCCGATCAACGGCTTCCGCTTCATCTCCGGGATCGAGGCCGAGCAGGCCGCGTGGAGCACCAGCCGCTGCCTCGCGCTCGACTGGAAGCGCTACTTCAACGCGGTCGAGGTCACCGAGATCGCGGAGAAGGAGGGCAAGCGCCTGGCCGAGCTCACGTTCACCTCGCCGAGCGCCGACAAGGTCGTCCTCCGCCTCGACATGGAGACCAAGATGCCGGTCTCCCAGAGCTTCAAGCAGGCCAACCCGCTCGGGGCAATGCCGGTGACCGTGACCTTTGACGACTTCCGCGAGGTCGCCGGGACCAAGGTCGCCTTCAAGCAATTCGTCGATGCCTCGCTGACGAAGATGACCTCGGTCACCGACAAGTTCGAGGCGAACGTCGAGATCCCGGCCGACCGCTTTGCGATCCCGATGGTCAAGGCGCAGGAGATCGCCGCGCCCGCGAACGCGCCGTCCGCTGGCGAGGGCGGCAAAGAGGCCGCCGCCGCGCCCTGAGTCGTCCGCGAAGAGCACCGACCCTGCGGCCCTACGCCGTGACCGGGTCCCGACCCGGAAACAAGGTCAAAGAGACATGTTCACGCGCCTCCCTCGCGGTCGGCGAAGTGGCGACTCCGTGAGGCGGCGACGCCCAGCGAGGATGAGGCGCGCTCGCTCTCGCAGCGCCTCCCCGCAGCGCGTCCACGGAGACCGGCCGGGCGAATCCCCGGCTGGCGTGGCGGGCCGACTCCGCAGCGACCTCCAAGAGAGATGAGGAACTCACCCGAGGAGGCCGGCTCTGACTTCGGGAGGAGAAGAGACGAGGCGCGCTCGCTCTCGCGGGCGCCTCGACGCCACATCGCCATCGACGGCGACGATCGACGCGCCGCGAGCCCTCCTCCACGGCGACGCTGGCGCTCAGCCGAGCTGCTGGGCGCAGTAGAGCTGCTCGCCGAGCTGGCGGATCAGCTCGAGCTGAGTCTCGAGCCAGTCGGTGTGAGCCTCCTCGGAGACCAGGATCTGGACCAGGAGATCGCGGCTGGCGTTGTCACCGACCTCGCGGCAGGTGGCGATCCCCTTGTTGAGCCGGGCGATCGCGTCGTACTCGAGCTGGAGATCGAGCTCGAGCTGCTCTTTCACGGTCTCGCCGACGTTGACCTTGTGGTAGCGCTGGACATTGGGGATGCCGTCGAGGAAGAGGATCCGCTCGATCAGGGTGTCGGCGTGCTTCATCTCGTCGATCGACTCCGCCCGGACCGTCGCCGCCAGCTTCCCGTAGCCCCAGTTGGCGCACATCTTGGCGTGGATGAAGTACTGGTTGATGGCCGTGAGCTCGGCCGTCAGCACCTCGTTCAGCAGCTCGATGACCTGTGGGTTGCCTTTCATCGGCGGGCAACCTAGCACGAGTCCTCGCCCCTGACAGCCCGTCAGATCCGGGCCCGAGGTGCATCCTGACGGAAATGAAAACGAGTTTCAGCATCGACGGCGGGCGCAAACCTGTCTCTTCAGACACTCAACTTGCCGACAACCCGCCCCTGCTGCGGCGGAGTCCGCCAGCCAGCGGCCCGCCCTCTCCAACGCCGAAGGGCCGCGACCCATGGGCCGAGCCGACGAGCCGACCGCGACCTCGCAGCCCGTCGTCCTGACCAACGACGGTGAGGTTGAGGTTTCGCTAGCCACGCAGCAGCGGCGAGGCCCAGCTCCACAGGGGAGCTAGGCGCCTTCGCTGCCGGGCGCGCCCTCGCTGCGCTCGTGCCGAGCCGGCGCGACCGAGTCGAGGAGCTGACGGATCTGCCGGACACACGCCCCGCAGCCGCTCCCCGCCTGACAGCTCTGGCGGATCTGCTTGACCGTGCAGCAGCCGCGACGTGCCTCGTCGAGGATGGTTCGGCTCGAAACGCCCTTGCACAGACAGACGATCATGGCCTCGCGCCTCCGGCTTGGTCGAAAATGAAAATGTCGTTGAAAGTCACTTTCATTTCCTTGTTCCTTTCTAGCCGACTCCGGCGAGCCCGACAAGTCGGCGCCGATCATTGTTCTGTGAGGCACGTCAGGGCCTCCAGGGGGCGCCGCGGACCCTCTGGGGCGGTTTCCGCTGGCGGGGCGTCCCTACAGGGGGCCTGTGCAGAGTCTGCGCGGCGCAGATCCCGCTGGCAGGCCTCGGAGCACCAACGAAGGCCCCAGATCCGCGAGGGCCCGCTGGTGCGTGGGAGAAACGGCATCCACGAGCGCGACGACGCGAAGAAGTCCCGCGCTTCGATCGCGGCGTTGGCGAGCGGCCGGTCTCTGCCGACCCGCTAGATCTTCCCGCGGAGCAGGTTGCCGACGGTCATCCGCCCGTAGTGCCAGATCGTCTGGCCGATCGTCCGGGTGTCCAGAGTCGAGACCATCGAGTCGCTGAGGCCGAAGGGGAGCATCATCGGGATCGGCCCGCGCGAGTACTCGAGCATCCACGCGTGGTCGGGCACCCGGTAGCCCTTCGCTCGATCGGCGCCGAGGAAGGCGGCGTCGCCGGGGCGGTAGATCGCGCGCTCGACCTCGCCGGCGTGGTAGCACCACATCTCGCCGGCGAGCATGAAGTCGTAGACCTCGGTGCGGTAGCGGCCCGAGTGCCCCTCGGTGCCGATCGGCGTGCCGAAGACCAGGATGTACTCGCTGAGCGAGCAGTGGAGGAGCTTCATCTGCCCCATCGCCCCGCCGGCGTTGTTGAACATCCACGGGACGTCGTCGCGGATCTGGGCGGGGTAGCGCCCCTTGAGTTCGCGGACGACCGTGTCGATGATCGCCTCGGTGTCGCCGGCGTCGAGGGCGTCGCGTGAGATCTGGTGGAGCTCGTCGGGGTCGAAGAAGTAGCCCATCTGGTGTCCTGCGTTCCTAGTGCGGCGCCTCCGCGGAGTCAAGCGCGCATTTCCTCGGCCCGTGTCCGGCGCCGCGCACTACGTGTCCGAAGGGACAGATCTCATCCGCCGACGCGGCCGACCCTGAAGAAGATCGGCAGGCGGATCTCCCGGGCGCGCGCCGGATCGCCCCAGGCGCGCGCGAGCGCCTCGTGGATCGCCCGCGTCGGCGCCCGCCCCTCCCGCCTGCGGAAGGCGGCGGCGCCCGACCACGTCTCGAGCCAGCCGAGCAGGTCGCCGGGGCCCCACTCGACCTCGATCGCCAGCTCCGGCATCGCCACCTCGGCGAAGGGGAGCTCGATCTCGCGGTAGGTCGTGCGAATGTGGTGAAATTCCGGCGGCCAGTGGTCGGCGAGGACCTCGTGGGCGTAGCGCTCGACGACCGCGTCGATCGCCGGCGAGGCCCGGACCACGGCGCCGTAGGACCAGGCGGCGAAGAGCGCCCCGGGCCGGGCGACCCTGCGGACCTCGGCGAAGAAGGCGGAGCGGTCGAACCAGTGGAGCGCCGCGGCGATCGTCACGAGGTCGACGCTGCCGGCCTCGAGCGAGCTCTGCTCGGCGCGCTCGCAGCGGTAGCGCACCCGCGGGTGGGCCGGCGCCTCGGCGAGCTGCTCGGCGCTCGCGTCGGTGGCGACGACCTCTTCGAAGCGCTCGGCGAGGGCGAGCGCCGCCTGGCCGTTGCCGGTCGCGCACTCCCAGGCGCGCTCGCGGCCGGGGGCGAGCGCCGCCAGGTGATCGAAGAGGGCGTCCGGGTAGCGCGGCCGGAAGCGGGCGTAGTCGGCGGCGCCTGCCGAGAAGTGGTCGGCGAAGCCCGGCTCGCTGGTTTCTGGCCCTTGAGACATGTCCGGAGAGAGGCCGCGATCACCCGCTCGCCGGCCCAGCGAGGAGCATCGGGCGCGGCCCTCGGCGAGGCAAGCTCCACCGATGCAGCGCCCGCGCGCCCCCGCCCCTACTCGCCGTAGGGCACCCAGATGTTCTTGATGTGGGTCGCCTGGCGGAGGAACTCCTCGCCGCGCCCGGAGCCGCGGGCGTACCAGTCGCGGGCGATCCCGTGGCTGACCCAGGTCCGCTTCATGTTGCCGGTGGAGAGGCGCTCGACCGCGCCCGACCCCTCGGCCGATCCGAAGTACCAGACCCCGTCGACGTCGTCGTGGGCGGCGAGGACCTGGGCGAGCTCCTCGCGGCGGCCGGTGACGATGTTGACCGCGCCCCCCGGGAGATCGGAGGTGTCGAAGACCTGGTAGAGGTCGGTGGCGAGGAGCGGCCAGCGCTCGCTCGGGACCGCGACGACGTGGTTGCCCATCGCGATCGCCGGCGCGATCGCGGCGACGAAGCCGAGGAGCGGCGGCCCCTCCGGGCAGAGGATCCCCATCACCCCGAGCGGCTCCGGCATCGCCAGCGTGACGTTGCGCGAGGGCGTGTGGTGGACGTGGCCGTCCCACTTGTCGGCGTAGGAGGCGTAGTAGAAGAGCGTGTCGAGGGTCGCCGCGACCTCGCGCTCGGCCTCGACGATCGTCCCGCCGGTGAGCGCCCGGATCCGGGCGGCGAACTCATCTGCCCGCGGGGCCAGGTTCTCGGCGATGTAGAAGAGCACCTGCGCGCGGTTGTGGGCGGTCGCCGACGCCCACTTGCAGGCGTGGGCGGCCTCGACCGCGTTGCGGATGTCCTTGCGGTTGCCGCGGCCGACCTCGCCGACGAGGGCCCCGTCGGGGCCGCGGATCGCCATCACGTAGGGCGCGTCGGGGCGGGCCTGCTTGCCGCCGATGTACATCTTCGGGGTCCGGTCGATCGCCGGCATCCCGCCGCCGAGCGCCTCGGCGACGCCCTCCTCCTCCTCGTCCTCGTCGTCGAAGCCGGGGGCGATCGCCGGCTCCGCTGGCGCGTGCTTGGCCGCCTTCTTCGCCTCCTCGAGCCAGGCCGCCTTGGTGTACTCCCAGAGCCCCTCGAGCCCGCCCTCGCGGCCGTAGCCGCTCTCGCGGTAGCCGCCGAAGCCGGCGGCGGCGTCGAACATGTTGGTGCAGTTCACCCAGATCGTCCCGGCCTTGACCTTGGGGGCGATGTCGAGGGCGAGGTTGATGTTCTCGGTCCAGACGCTCGCGGCGAGGCCGTAGCGGGTGTTGTTGGCGAGCTCGACCGCCTCGCCCGGGGTCCGGAAGGTGATCATCGTGACCACCGGCCCGAAGATCTCGACCTGGGCGACGGTCGCCGACGGCGTCACCTCGGTGAGGAGGGTCGGCGGGTAGAAGAAGCCCTCGCTCGGGCAGCTCCACGAGGGCTGCCAGATCTTCGCCCCATCGGCGACGCCCTGGTCGACGAGCGCGCGGATCTTCTCGAGCTGCGAGCGGTCGATGATCGCGCCGATGTCGATCGCCTTGTCGAGCGGATCGCCGATCCGCAGGTGCTCCATCCGCGCCCGCAGCTTCTCGGTGAGGCGCTCGGCGATCCCCTCGTGGGCGAGGATCCGCGAGCCGGCGCAGCAGACCTGGCCCTGGTTGAACCAGATCGCGTCGACCACGCCCTCGACCACCGAGTCGATGTCGGCGTCGTCGAAGACGATGAAGGGCGACTTGCCGCCGAGCTCGAGAGAGAGCTTCTTGCCCGAGCCGGCGGTCGCGTTGCGGATGATCCGGCCGACCTCGGTCGAGCCGGTGAAGGCGACCTTGTCGACCCCCGGGTGCTTGGTGATCGCCGCGCCGGTCCGGCCGTCGCCGGTGATCACGTTGACGACGCCCGGCGGGAGGCCGACCTCGTCGCAGAGCTCGGCGAAGGCGATCGCCGTCAGCGAGGTGAACTCGGCGGGCTTGAGGACCACCGTGTTGCCCATCGCCAGCGCCGGCGCGATCTTCCAGGCGAGCATCAGGAGCGGGAAGTTCCAGGGGATCACCTGGCCGACGACGCCGACCGGCACCTGGTCGGGGAGGAGCTCCTTCATCAGCTGGGCCCAGCCGGCGTGGTGGTAGAAGTGGCGGGCGACCAGCGGGATGTCGATGTCGCGGGACTCGCGGATCGGCTTGCCGTTGTCCATGGTCTCGAGGACCGAGAAGAAGCGCGAGTGCTTCTGGATCTGGCGGGCGATCGCGTAGAGGTAGCGGGCGCGGGCGTGGCCGGGGAGCGCCCGCCACTCGGGGTAGGCCGCGCGGGCGGCCGCGACCGCGGCGTCGACGTCCTCCTGATCGCCCTGGGCGATCTGCGCGAGCTCCTGGCCGGTGCCGGGGTTGAGGGTCGGGAAGCGCTCGCCGCCGTGGGGCTCGCGCCACGCGCCGCCGATGTAGTGGCCGAAGCTCCGCGCGTGGGTCTCCAGCCACTGATTGACGAGGGCTGGGCTCTCGGGGGCGGGGCCGTACTCCATGGTCGTGAAGATCTCGCTGATTCGGGTCATCGTCGGCTCTCCCGGGCTCAGGCCAGCGGGTGGCGGAAGGCGGCCGAGTAGCGGCCGGTGACGTGGTGCTCGAGCTGGCGCTCGATGTCGCCGAGGAGCGACGAGGCGCCGAAGCGGAAGAGATCGCCGCCGGTCCACTCGACGCCGAGCTCGTCGCGCATCATCGAGAGCCAGGGGAGGACCTCCTTCGCCTTGCGGATCCCGCCGGCGGGCTTGAGGCCGATCTTGTAGCCGGTGCGCTCCTGGTAGGCGCGGATCGCCCGGGTCATCACCAGGCCGACCGGCAGGGTCGCGTTGACCGGCTCCTTGCCGGTCGAGGTCTTGATGAAGTCGGCGCCGGCCATCATGCAGACGAAGCTGGCCCTTTGGACATTTCGCAGCGTCGCCAGCTCGCCGGTCGCGAGGATCGTCTTGAGGTGGGCCTCGCCGCAGGCCTCGCGGTAGGCCCGGACCTCGTCGTAGAGGCGCTCCCACTGACCGGTGAGGACGTGGGATCGGGTGATGACGATGTCGATCTCCTGGGCGCCGGCGGCGACCGACGCCTTGATCTCGGCGAGCTTCTGCGGGAAGGGGCTGAGGCCGGCGGGGAACCCCGTCGAGACCGCGCAGACCTGCACCTTCGACCCCTCGAGCGCCCGCCGGGCGGTCTCGATGAAGTGGTGGTAGACGCAGATCGCCGCCGTCGTGATCCCGAGCTCCTGGGCGCCGAGCGCCGCGAGGATGTCGCCGCGGACCGGGAAGCGGGCCTTGGCGCAGAGGCGCCGGACCCGGCCGTCGGTGTCATCACCGGCGAGGGTCGTCAGGTCCATGCAGGTGATCGCCCGGAGGTACCAGGCGGCCTGCCACTCCTTCTTGACCGAGCGTCGGCCGGGGATCGTCGCGGCCCGCCGCTCGATCGCGCTGAGGTTGGCCTGGACCGAGCGGACCCAGTCCAGATCCAGCGGCATCCCGGGGTTGCGGCCGTCGGCCGGCGAGTCGCTGACCATCTTCGCTCCTCCTCGGTCGCTCTTATCGCAGAGATGCGCGTTCTTGCCTAGGCGCCCCCGGCCGTCGAGGGCCGCGTGAGGGCGGGAGGACGCCCCCACGGGCGATGCGCGGATTGACGCGCGCGCGCGCGGACTGCTAGCGTGCGCCTCCCGCGCATTTTGCGTCCCCGCGCGGCCTCTCGACTGGAGCTTGAACATGTCTCTTGCGACACCTCGCGTCGGTCTCGACCGCGGCCTCACCCTCGCCCTCACCCTCGCCCTCGGCCCGGCGCTCGCCTGCGGCGACGACACGGTCTCGACCGCCGGGAGCGTGACCGACTCCGACGGGAGCTCGAGCGGCAGCACCGGCAGCACCAGCGGCACCAGCGGGACGACGAGCGCCGGCACGGCGACCAGCGGCGCGAGCGCGACCGGCTCGAGCACCGGCGACACCTCGACCGCCACCGGCTCCACCGGCGACACGACGGGGACCTCGTCGACGACCAGCGTCGAGACCACCGGCGACACCTCGACCACCACCGGCGTCGACCCGACCACCACCGGCGACACGACCACCACGACCACCACCGGCGACACGACCACCACCGGTGGCGACACGACCACGACCACCGGCGGCGACACGACCACCACCGGCGGCGACCTCTTCGACGGCGGCTACGTCGGCATGTCGACCACCGACAGCCTGGTCGCCTTCGACCTGATGACCAAGGCGCCGGTCGCCGACATCGACCTCCTACCGGAGGGCGACTACCCCTACGACGTCGTCCTCCGCCCCGGCGGCGAGGAGGTCTGGGTGGTCGGGGCGGTCGGCGACGGGGTCAAGGTGATCAGCACCGCCACCCAGACGGTCACCAAGTCGATCGATCTCAGCGGGGTCGGCGACTACGCGGTCGACGTCCTCTTCAGCGCCGACGCCTCGCTCGCCTACGTCGCCTCCCGCGACTCGAAGGCGGTCGTGATCATCGACGCCGCGACCTACACGGTCGTCGACTCGATCCCGATGCCGGGCGGCGCCCAGGCCGGGAAGATGACGCTCGATCCCTGCACAGACCTGATCTACGCGGTCGAGTGGTACGGCGATCAGCTCTTCCAGATCGACCCGCAGGCGAAGTCGGTGAAGGCCGCGGCGGTCGGCAAGTCGCTCTGGGATCTCCGCAGCAGCGCCGACGGCAAGACCCTCTACGTCCTCGATCGTGGCACCGACGAGCTCCGGGTGGTCGACGCGGGGACCCTGACACAGACCGACTCGGTGCTCGTCGGCGACGACCCCTGGGGGATCGAGCTGACGGTCAACGGGGCGACCGCGGTCGTCGTCTGCGAGGACGACGCGAGCGTCCACATCATCGACACCAGCGACCTCTCGAAGCTGGTCAAGGCGCTGCCGAACGGCGCCAAGCCCCGCGACGTCGACATCGACGGGAGCGACAACACGGCCTACATCCCGAGCGGCGACGTCCTCGGCGACGACGGGATCTTCACCCTGGTCTTCGACGCCGACGAGGCGGTCTTCCACTCGATGGGCAAGAACTACAACTCCAACGCGATCGCGGTGCGCCCCCAGCTGGTCGCCTGCAAGCCCTGAGACGATGCGACTCACGCTCCGACGCCCCGACGACTGGCACCTCCACCTCCGCGACGGCGCGGCGATGGCCGCGGTGGTCGGCCAGAGCGCCCGCCAATTCGCGCGGGCGATCGTCATGCCCAACCTCCGCCCGCCGGTGCTGACGACCGCCGACGCGATCGCCTACCGCGGACGGATCCTCGAGGCGCTGCCGCCGGGCGCCCGCTTCGAGCCGCTGATGACCCTCTACCTCACCGACCAGACCTCGGCGGACGAGCTCCGACGGGCGCGGGAGAGCGGGGTCGTCCACGGGGTCAAGCTCTACCCGGCCGGCGCGACCACCAACTCGGCGGCCGGCGTGCGCCACCTCGATCGGATCGACGGCGCGCTCGCGGCGATGCAGGAGCTCGACCTCCCGCTCCTGGTCCACGGCGAGGTCACCGACGCCGACGTCGACATCTTCGACCGCGAGGCGGTCTTCATCGATCGCCTCCTGCGCCCGCTCTGCGCCCGCTTCCCGCGGCTGCGGGTGGTCCTCGAGCACATCACCACCGCCGAGGGCGTCGCCTTCGTCTGCGAGCGCGACGAGGGCCGGGTGGCCGGGACGATCACCGCCCACCACCTCCTCCTCAACCGCAACGACCTCCTGGTCGGCGGGATTCACCCGCATCACTACTGCCTGCCGGTGCTCAAGCGCGAGCGTCACCGGCGGGCGCTCGTGGACGCGGCGACCGGCGGCGATCGCCGCTTCTTCCTCGGCACCGACTCGGCCCCGCACGCGCGCCCGGCCAAGGAGAGCGCCTGCGGCTGCGCCGGGTGCTACACCGCCCACGCGGCGATCGAGCTCTACGCCGAGGCCTTCGAGGCCGCGGGCGCGCTCGATCGCCTCGAGGGCTTCGCCAGCCGCCACGGCCCCGCGTTCTACGGCCTCCCGGTCAACGAGGGGACGATCACCCTGGTGCGCGAGCCGTGGGAGGTGCCCGTGAGCTACCCCTTCGGGGACGACGCGGTCGTGCCCCTGCGGGCCGGCGGCGCGATCGCCTGGCGCCTCGCCGCGGACGCAGACGCGGACGAGCCCGCCGCCTGAGCGAAAAGCCTTCGCGGGCGACGGCGCGCGGGCCCGCGATCGTCGCTTGTCGCCGGCGTCTCCGGCGGCGATCGTGTCCCCCGACGATGAAGCTCCGCGACCTCTCGATCCTCACCTTCGCCCTCGGCCTCTTCCTCGGGATGTCGAGCTGCAGCGGCGTCTGTGCCGATTCGAATTGCTCCTGCGACCACGGCGATTGCGTCTTCGAGTGCCCGCAGGGCGGCTGCGCCCAGTCGTGCACCGACGACGCCGAGTGCGAGATCTCCTGCGACGGCGGCGGCTGCTCCCAGGCGTGCTCGGCCGGCGCGAGCTGCACGATGTCCTGCTCGGGCGGCGGCTGCACCCAGGCCTGCACCGCGGCGATGTCCTGCACGCTCTCGTGCTCCGGCCAGGGCTGCACCCAGTCGCAGATCTGAAGCCGCGCGCTGGCTAGGCGTCGGGGAGCGGGATCCGCTCCTCTTCGTCGCCCGGCACCGGCGGGAACGCGTGGTCGCGCCAGGCCGCCTTGGCCTCCTCGATCCGCTCCGGACGGCTCGAGACGAAGTTCCAGTAGACGTGCCGCGGGCCGTCGAGCGGGTCGCCGCCGACGAGCATGAGGTGCGCGTCCTCCTTGGCCCGCAGCCGGATCTCCTCGCCCTCGCCGAAGACCATCATGTTGCGCTCACGGACGATCGCCCGCTCGCAGACCACCGCCCCCGAGACGACGTAGGCCGCCCGCTCCGGATAATTATCCGGGAGCACGAGCTCCGCTCCGCGGGGGATCTTGGCCTCGACGTAGAAGAGGCGAGAGAGCCCGCGGACCGGCGAGCGGAGGCCGTACGCCTCGCCGGCCAGCACCCGCACCTCGACCTCGTCGATCTTCCTGCCTGGGATCGACTCGGCGGGGTGGTGGCGGAAGGAGGGCTCGACCTCCTCGAGCTTGCGGGGGAGCGCGACCCAGAGCTGGATCCCGTGGAGCCGCCCGCCCCGCGCCCGGGCCTCGTCGCCGCTCCGCTCGGAGTGGACGATCCCGCGGCCCGCGGTCATCCAGTTGATCGCCCCCGGGCGGATCGCCAGCGACGAGCCGAGGCTGTCGCGGTGGTGGATCTCCCCCTCAAAGAGGTAGGTGACGGTCGCCAGGTTGATGTGCGGGTGGGGGCGGACGTCGAGGCCCTGGCCGGGCTCGAAGTCGCCGGGGCCCATGTGATCGAAGAAGATGAAGGGGCCGACCATCCGCCGGCCGATCGCCGGCAGCACGCGGCCGACGTTGAAGCCGCCGATGTCGCGAGTGCGGGCGCTGATGATCGTGTCGATCCCCTCGGCGTCTTCGCTCACCGTGCAGGTCGGCTCGTTCCCGGTGGGCCGGATCATTCCCGTCAGATAGCACGCTGGCGGGCCCCTGCGGTCGACGATCGACAGCCCGCCGCGGCTATCGCCGGAGCGCGTCGATCGCCAGGCGCGCGGCCGCCCGGAAGGTGGAGAATACGCCTACACCGGCGCTGGCGACCGCCTCGAATTCCTGGCGACCTCCGCGGTTGAGGTCGCCGCGGAGCTCCTCGAGGGACATCCGCTCCGGCACGTCGCGCTTGTTGTACTGGATCACCCGCGGGACCTCGCCCGGGTCGAAGCCGAGGGCCTCGAGGTTGCGATCGAGGTCGTCGAGGCTCTCGATGTTGGCCTCGCGGCGCCCGGGCTGGGAGTCGGCGACGAAGACCACGACGTCGACCGCCCGGAGGATCAACGCCCGGCTCGCCTGGTAGAAGAACTGGCCGGGCGTCGAGTAGACGTGGGAGCGGAGGTTGAAGCCGCGGATCGTCCCGAGCTCGAGGGGCATGAAGTCGAAGAAGAGGGTGCGGTCGGTCTCGGTCATCAGCTCGATGAGGCGGCCGCGGGCGCTCGCCGGCGTCCGCTCGTGGAGGCGGCGGAGGTTGGTCGTCTTCCCGCAGAGGCCGGGGCCGTAGTAGACGACGCGGAAGTGGATCTCGCGGGTGGCGAAGTTGATCGCGGGCATGGGGCTCCTGATCGGGCGGCGGCGCCCGGACGAAGGTGGATGGAGAGGGCTTGAGGGGTGGAGAGGGCGCGGCGGCCCGCGGCGACGCGCCCTCCGAGGGCGTACGCGGCCCCTCGGAGGTCGCGCGCGCGGCCTCGCGTCGACATGTCGACATCGACATGTCTCTTCAATCAGGCTTTCTAGCTAGCCAGCGGACGGGGGTCGTCGTCGATTCGGACTCATTGGTCCAATATTCTCGCGGCAAAATTTTTTGGCGCGTCGAGGGCTCAGGAGGCGAGGCTGGGCGGCCGCACGAGCGCGCCGATCGCCCCCTCGATCGTCCGCCGGAGCGCGGTCCGGCCGGCGCCGGCCCGGCGCATCGCCCCGAGCCCGCAAAGCACCGCCACCAGCATCCGGGCGGCGCCGGCGGGCTCGATGGAGGGCTCGACCTCGCCGCGGTGCTGGGCGTTGGCGAGGGTCGCGGTGAGGGCGGCCTCGAGGCCGGCGAAGTGGGCCTTGACCCGGGCCGCGACCGCGTCGTCGCGGTGGCCGAGGTCGATCGCCGCGGCCGCCATCATGCAGACGCCGCGCTCGTCGGGGTGGATCAGCGTCGCCAGGAAGCTCTGGCCGAAGGCGACGAGGGCGAGGACGCCCGCGTCTCCGCCGCCGAGGTGACGACCGACGAGCTCGGTGAAGGCGCCCTCGTAGCGGTCGAGGGCCGCGAGGTAGAGCGAGCGCTTGTCACCGAAGGTGTCGTAGAGGCTCTGCCGCGAGATCCCCATGTGCTCGAGGAGGGCGGAGAGCGAGGTGCCGTCGTAGCCGTCACGCCAGAAGAGCTCCATCGCCCGCTCGAGGGCTTCATCGGGGTCGAACGCCTTGAGCCGGGCCATGGAGACCTCGTGGGTCGCTTGAGGGTATTGATTTTGGACCATGCAGTCAAGATACTCCGCCGGACCGAACGGTCAAGAAAAATAAACGCGCACGCGGCGTTTTGGAGGCGTACACGGACCGACAGGTCGCGGATGGTGACGCCGCCCGGAGGCGGGGCGAGGGCGGCGTGCGGGGCGGCGGCCGGGGAGCCAGCGGACGCCGGTGGCCGCCGCCGGATCCACCGTGTAGGCTTCCGCCGCCCCATGATCCTCCGCGACCCAGTGCACGGGCTCATCGCCTTCTCGGGGCCGACCGAGTCCGTCGTCGTCCGCCTCCTCGACTGCCGCGAGGTCCAGCGGCTCCGGCGGATCCGGGCGCTCGGCCTCGCCTGCCTCGCCTACCCCGGCGGCGAGCACTCGCGCTTCGCCCACGCGGTCGGCTCGACCCACGTGATGCGCCGCTACCTCGACCGGGTCGCCGCGCTCGCCGAGGACGTGCCGCCCCACGACCGGATCGACGAGGAGCACGCGATCATCGCCCTCGCGGCCGCGCTCCTCCACGACCTCGGCCACGGCCCCTACTCCCACACCTTCGAGGCGGTGATCCCGGGGATGCCGCGCCACGAGCACTGGACCTCGCGGATCCTCCTCGACCCCGGCACCGAGGTCCACCAGGTGCTGGCATCGATCGATCCGTCGATGCCCGGCAAGGTCGATCGCCTGATCCACGGCGAGAGCGAGATCCGCCACCTCGCAAGGGCGGTCGCCGGGACCTTCGACGTCGACCGCTGCGACTACCTCCTCCGCGACTCCTACATGACCGGGGTGCGCTACGGGACCCTCGACCTCGACTGGCTCCTGATGTCGCTCCGCCTCTACGTCCCCGAGGGCCAGAGCGAGGCCTACCTCGCGGTCGACGGCGAGAAGGGGCTGACGGCGGTCGAGAGCTTCTTCCTCGCGCGCCTCTACATGTACCGCCAGGTCTACCTCCACAAGGCGGTGCGCTCGGCCGAGGTCGTCCTGCGGGCGCTGGTCCGCCGCCTCTGCGAGCTCGGGCCCGAGCCCGGCACCCCGCCGGCGCTCGCCCGCCTCCTCCGCGGCGAGACCCTGAGCGTCGGCGAGTACCTCGACATGGACGACCGCACCCTCGAGACCGCGATCATGGCCTACTGCGAGAGCGGCGATCCGGTCCTCGCCGACCTCGCCGGGCGCCTCCGTCACCGCCGCCTCTTCAAGAGCCTGCGCCTGCGCCCCGAGGCCGACTCGGCGGCGGTCCAGGGGCGCCTCGACGGGGTGCTGGCGGCCGCCGGGATCGCCCCCTCCTACCTCGGGATCGTCGACCGGGTCGAGGTCGACGCCTACCGCGACGACGCGGCGCTGGTGGTGATCTCGTCGAGCGGCCGCCGCGAGCGGCTCATCGACGCCTCGCCGGTGCTCCGCGGCCTCTCGCGCGAGCGCTTCGTCCAGCACCGCGCGATCTTCCCGCCCGAGATCCGCGGCGAGGTCCGCGAGGCCCTCGCGGAGTTCCGCTAGCCATGGGCCAACGCAAGCTCCGCGCCTACCGCTGCCCCGGCTGCGGCCTCCACGACGAGCTCTGCCTCTGCCCGTCGATGCCGCGGGTCTCGCTCGAGACCGGGCTCGTGATCGTCCAGCACTACCGCGAGCGCCACAAGCCGACCAACACCGCGCGCCTCGCCCAGCAGATGCTGGTGGGCGCCCAGCTCATCCACTACGGCGCCCGCGACCAGGCGATGGAGACCGGGCCGCTCGACGACCCCGATGTCGACTACCTCCTCCTCTTTCAGCGCGAGGACTCGATCACCCTCGACGCCGACCTCGCGGCCGAGCTCAGCGCCCGCTCGCGCGCCGCCGGGCGCCGCCGGGCGCTGGTGGTCCTCGACGGGACCTGGCACCAGTGCTCGCGGATGGCCCGACGGGCGCCGCGGATCGCCGACCTCCCCTGCTACGCGCTGCCCCCCGGCGCGCCCGGCCGCTGGCGGATCCGGACGCCGCCGCGACCCGGGGCGATCTGCACGCTCGAGGCGATCACCCGGGCCATGGCGCTCTTCCACGGCGAGGACGCGCTGGCGCCGATCGAGGGGTGGTTCGACGAGCTGATCGCGCGTCTCTGGCAGATGCGGGGCTACGGGCCCGGCGAGCCCGGCCCCGGCGACGCGGACCCCGACGCCGAGATGAGTGACGCGTGAGCCCGGCCATGTACAATGCGCCGGCGATGAGCGAACGCGCGCGGGTCTGCGTCATTCACGTCGGCGGGACGATCGGCATGGTCCAGGGCGAGCACGGCTTCACCCCGCAGCCCGGCTTCCTCGAGGCGTACATGCGCTCGATGCCCGAGCTCGCGCGGCCCGAGGTCCCGCGCCACGAGCTGGTGGTGCTGGAGCCGCTCCTCGACTCGGCCGACATGAACCCCGACGACTGGCGACGGATCGCCGCGGTGATCGCCGAGCGCTACGACGACTTCGACGGCTTCGTTGTGATCCACGGGACCGACACGATGGCCTACACCGCGTCGGCGCTCTCCTTCCTCCTCCCCGGGCTCGGCAAGCCGGTGATCCTGACGGGCTCGCAACTCAGCCTCGCCGACATCCGCAGCGACGGCCGCGAGCACCTGATCACCGCGATCCTCCTCGCCGGGACCGCGCCGATCCCCGAGGTCTGCATCTACTTCGCCGCCCGCCTCATCCGCGGCAACCGGGCCCAGAAGATCCACAACCAGGAGTTCTTCGCCTTCAACAGCGGCAACCTCGGGCCCCTCGCCCGGATCGGCGCGTCGATCCGGATCACCGAGCACCGGGTGCGGCCGCGCCCCGAGGGGCCGCTGCGGCCGCTCGCGCAGGTCCGGCGGCCGCAGATCGCGGCGATCCGGATCTTCCCGGGGATCGACGGCGGGATGCTGCGGCGCTTCCTCGCGCGGCCGATCGACGGGCTCATCCTCGAGACCTACGGCAACGGCAACGTCCCGAGCCGCGACGCCTCGCTCCTCGAGGCGCTCGCCGAGGCCGCCCAGCCGCCGAACGAGGTCGTGGTCGTCAACTGCTCGCAGTGCCACGGCGGCCGGGTCGATCAGGGGCGCTACGGGACCAGCGCGGCGCTCACCCGCGCCGGCGTGATCAGCGGCTTCGACATGACGCCGGAGGCCGCGCTGACCAAGCTCTACTGCCTCGCAGGGGCCGGCTACGCGCCTGCCGAGATCCGCGCGAAGATGCAGCAGGACCTCGCCGGCGAGCTCACCGTCGATCCCCTCACCCGTCCGTGATCCATGCCCGCCATGCACCGCGCCCTCGCCCTCGCCCTCACCCTCACGATCCCGCTCGCCTGCGGAGCGCCGGCGACGGAGGGCGCGGCCGCGACGAAGAGCGCCGAGACGAAGAGCGCGGCGATGATCGGCTACGACCTCCGCCGCCTGCGGCCGCGCAACGAGGAGACGCTCGCGGAGATGTTCGAGCGCCTGCGGACCCAGGCGCTCGGCGAGGGCAAGCGCACCCTGGTGCTCTTCAGCGCCGACTGGTGCGCGCCCTGTCGCCGCCTCGAGGCCGAGCTCGGCAACCTCCAGCCGGCGTCGATGATCGACGACGCGCGGATCTTCGAGCTCAAGGAGGAGGAGTGGCAGGAGGCGACGCGGATGGACGAGTTCAACGCCCTCCGCAGCCGCTGGTACCCGAAGACCGGCTCCTACCCGGTCCTCGTCCTCCTCGACGAGCGCGGCGAGAAGATCGAGGAGATGAAGGAGGCGATTGAGCGCCTCGAGCGCGAGGGCACCGAGGCGACGCTGCCGAACTGGTTGGCGACCAGCCGACCGAGCGGCGGCTCCTGAGCCCTCGCCTCGCTACAAAAATCACGCGGAGCGGGCGAGCGGCCCATCGCCGACCGCCCGCCCCGCGCCCTCAACCCATCTACCACCGAACAAGGGATCACGAAGCTAAGCGCAGGCTGTGGACGTGCGCGCGAGGGGTCCAGGCCGCACGCGCACGTCCACCGGGGTGAGCACCACGATCACCCCGCCTGCCGAGATAATCTGCCAGCGACCGATGATCTGGAGGAGATCATCGGCGGCGCGGCCGGGCACGCGAGGATCGCCGCCGCCCTCGCCTCGCGGCTAGGCGCTGACGTCGTAGCGGACATCGAGGAGCTCCGCGAGCCAGCGCGCGCTCTCGTCGATCGTAGCGAAGCTCGAGCTGACCTCGAGGTCATGGGCCTCGCCGTTGCTGTCGATGAGGAAGGAGCGGCAGCAGACCGAGACGTCGTCGCTGCCGCCATCGACACCCCCTCCGGGAGCGCGGGGTCCTCGGGGCGTGAGAGCGCCCGGACCACGCCCGCGAGCCCGAGCAGGAGCGAGCCGCCCACGAGCGCGATGAGGACGAGCTCCATCGCCGCGGATCGTAGCAGAGCCGGCCGCGAGCCCCGGCCTGCGCTATCATCGGCCCGCAGCGATGATCGACGAGCTCGCCGCCGAGATCGATGAGAGCCTCCGCCGGGCCGAGGGCGCCGGCTACAGCGAGCGCCTCGACGGTCTCGGGGCCGCTGGCTGGGCCGCGCAGCGGCTCGCGCGGCGCCTCGATCGGGCGAGCGCGCGCGAGCGCCGGGGGCTCCTCGCGCGGGTCCTCGAGATGCCGATCGTCGGCGGCTGCACCCCGGCGTGCTGCAACGCCTCTTGGGTCCGGATGTCGACGATCGACGGCAAGGCCTCGCTCCTCCGCGCGTGGTCGCAGCACGATCCCGAGGTCGCCGAGACCCTCCCGCCGGAGCTCGTCGCCCCCCTCCTGATCCCGGACTCGCGGCGGATCGCGATGGCGGCGGCCGAGCTCCTGAGCCGCTCGCCGGGCGGCGCGGCGCGGCACGTCGGCCTGATCTGCGACGCCCTGGGGCACCCGCGCTGGCAGGTCGTCGAGGCGCTCGTGCGAGCCCTCGGCCGGCTCCCGCGGCCGCCGCCGCGCGCCGCCCTCGACGGCCTCCAACGGGCCGCGCGCCACCCCCGGGCCGAGGTCCAGCGGGCGGCCGCGCGGGCGCTGGAGCGCCTCGGCGTGACTCCGACCCGAGGAGGTGAGAAATGAGCCGAATGGCGATCTACCGCGAGCTCCGGCGGGCCCTCAAGGACCCGGCGCGGGCCGGCGACATCCCGGTCTACAAGAGCGAGCTCTCGCGCACCCGCGCCCGCCCGGAGATCGAGGCGCTCCTCGACGACGTCCGCGACTACCGCCCGCGCCTCGACCTCGACGCCCTGGCGACGCTCCCCGAGGGGACCTTCGGCCGCGCCTACGTCCGCTTCATCCGCGACAACGGCCTCCACCCGCTGGTGATCTCCGATCAGGTCGACCCGGCGCTGGTCGCCCGCAACGCCTTCGTCGTCCGCTACGGGATCATCCACGACATGGTCCACGTCCTCACCGGCTTCGACGCCTCGTGGCCCGGCGAGATCGGCGTCTGGGCCTTTGTCGCCGCCCAGGGCTACAGCCGCGTCTTCACCCTCTCGGCGATCCTCGCCCTCCTGATCGCGCCCCTGCGCGCGCCGACCCGCCTCGGCGCGTCCTGGCGGAGCTTCCGGCGGGGCTGGGCGATGGGCCGCGAGGCCCGTCGGGTGCTGCCGCTGCGCCTCGAGGAGCGCCTCGGCGACGACCTCGCGGCGACCCGGGCCGAGCTCGGGATCGTCGTCTGAGCGCGCTCTCTGTTCATGTCCCAATGGACATGTCTAATCGGGCAGCGAGAAGCTCAGCCGGCGCCGCCGTCGACCTCGCGCCGGAGCCTGGCGTCGAAGACGAAGGTCCCGAAGGGCAGGACCGCGGCGAGGAAGCCGGCGGCCATCCGCCGGAGCGGCCACTCGCGCTCGCTCGCCGCCTGGAAGAGGGCGAGGACGAAGAGCATGAAGAGCACGCCGTGGGCCCAGCCGACGACCTTGACCGCCTCGGGGCGGCCGGCGACGTACTTGAGGGGCATCGCAACCCCGAGGAGGACGAGGAACGAGACCCCCTCGCAGAGGCCGATGAGGCGGAGGCGGCCGATCGCGGTCGTGAGCTTCATGGGTCGGCGGCAGGATAGTCGAGCCCGGGCCGCGGTCCAGCGGCGATCGGCCGCCCGCGACCGGGCGCCCCAGGCTCCGCTCGCAGGAGCCCGAGAAAGAGAGAGGGCCCAGGCGGGGTGCCTGGGCCCTCTCGGGGATGGAGGCGCCGGGAGTCGAACCCGGGTCCGGAAGCCATCAGGTGCGGCCTCTACGTGCGTAGTCGGTGGACTTGATTTGAGCGAGGAGCATGCCCGCCGACAGGCCCTCTCCACGCCGATCCCCGAAGTTTCGCCCGTCGGTCGGGGCACCCCGCCGGACTAGCTCCCTGTGATTACACCCTCATCCCTACTGGGAGCGCCTCAGGCGAGGATGTCACCGTTTCTTAGGCGGCGATGGCCATACGGCCGTAGTTGCTGTCGTTGGCAGCTGTGTTTCCTGATTCGTTTTGACGCGGTGAGTCAGGAACCGCGGCACGCGACCTACACGGTCAGCACCCCCGTCGAAACCGTAACACCCCCAGAATTGCTCGTTTCGCTGCTCCCCGGGCCCACGACGGAGCTTCGGACCCGGTTCGAGCGAGTATGCGTCGGCCCCCCACGGGGCGCAAGTGGAGGGCGCGCGAGTGTGCGCGCGACCCGCGGCGCGCCGCGAGGCGCCGGCGCCGGCGCCGTCCAGGCCCGATAGTTGCGACCGCCGGTCCCCGCCGCCTACGATCCGCGGACGCGCGGGCGAACGCCGCGCTCGCACCCCGCCGATGTCGACCGCCCCCCAACCGCCCCCGCCCGGCCAGGCCGCAGGCAAGGGCGCGCGCCGGGCCTTCGTCGTCGTCCTCGCCGGCGATCGGATGGGCGAGATGTTCCCGCTCGGCCTCGGGACCACCGCGATCGGCCGCGGGCTGACGGCCGACGTGCGGATCAACGACGAGGGAATATCCCGCACCCACGCGACCGTCGTGCTCGAGGGCGACGTGTACACCCTCGTCGACAACGGCTCGACCAACGGCACCTTCGCCAACGGCGAGCGGGTCAGCCGTCACGCGCTCCGCGAGGGCGATCGGATCCAGCTCGGGGCGAATTGTGTCTTCAAGTTCACCTTCCGCGACGACACCGAGGAGGACCTCCAGCGCCGCCTCTTCGAGTCGGCGCTCCGCGACCGCCAGACCGGGCTCTTCAACCGCGGCTACTTCCTCAACCGCCTCGAGAGCGACGTCACCGTCGCCCTCCGCCAGGGGAAGGCGCTCTCGCTCGTCCTCTTCGCGGTCGATCGCCACGAGGCGCTGCGCGAGCGCCTCGGCGGCGCCGGCTTCGAGCACCTCCTCCGCGAGCTCGGCCAGCGCGTCCAGGCGATCACCCGCGAGGACGACGTCCTCGCCCGCTACGGCGACGCGCTCTTCGGCCTCACCTGCCGCTGGGTCGACGCGATGCGGGCGTCGCGGGCGGCCGCCCGGATCCGCGACGCGGTCGCCCGCGAACCCTTTGCGATCGACGATCAGGCGATCGCCATCACCCTCTCGCTCGGGGTCGCCGACCTCGGGATGCCGCTCGAGGCGAGCGCCGACGCCCTGGTCGCGGCCGCCGACGCGGCGATGCAGCAGGCGACCCGCGCCGGCGACGGCCGGGTCGAGATCTACGACCCCGAGAGCGAGTCGACCCACCACACCTGAGCCCTGGAGCCCGCGGTGAACCTCTCCACGCCCCATCGTCGTCCGCCGCGCGCGCTCGCGCTCGTCGCCCTCCTCGCGCTCGTCAGCGGCGCGGCTGCCTGTCGCGGCGACGGCAAGACGCCCGTCCTCTACACCGCCGCCGAGGAGCCCCCGCCCCCGGCGACCGAGGAGGGGACGCCGCCGCCGACGCCGAGCCGATCCCCGAGCCCCACCGCGACCTCTGGTTCGCCCGCGGTCCCGGGCGCGAGGCGATCCTCGAGCGCGAGCGCCACGACTACGCCGCCGCGACCGAGCGCCTCGACGCGCTCCTCGGCGACCCCGCGCTCGCGGCCGACGACCGCGGCGCGGCCCTCCTCCTCCGCGGCCTCGAGGACGTCCGCGCCGGCGATCACGCGCGGGCCGCCGAGCGCTTCGCCGAGGCCCGGAAGTCACCTGGCCTTCGGGACATTGACGCCCGCCTCCGCCTCCTCGAGGGTCAGGCGCTCCTCGACTCCGGGCAGGCCGCGGCCGCGCTCGCGGTCCTCGAGGGCGGGCCGCTCGACGGCGCGCTGACGGGGCCGGGCCTGATCGCCGACGCCGACGCCCGCCAGCGCACCGGCGACCGCGAGGGCGCGCTCGAGCTCTACGAGCGCTTCCTCCGCGACTACGGCGACGCGCCGCGGCGCCATGAGGCGCGGATCAAGCTCGCCAGGATCCTCGCCCAGAGCGAGGACCCGGCGGAGCTCCAGCGGGCCCACGACCTCTACGAGCGCCTCCTCCTCGACGTCCCGCTCTCCGACTACGGCCAGGAGGCGTCGGCGAAGATCCCCGAGCTCCTCGCCCGGATCGGCGGCCCCCGCTCGCTCTCGAGCGAGCTCGACAAGGCCCGCGCCCGCACCCTCGCGCGCCTCCAGGAGCTCCTCTCGCGCGGCCGCTACAAGACCCTCCTCGCCGAGGTCGACGCCTTCCTGCGGATCCGCAAGCTCCCACGGGACGAGCGCTGCGAGGCGCTCTACATCCGCGCGTCGGCGGTCTTCAAGCAGCGCAAGCGGGCGGAGGCGCGGCCGAAGTTCGAGCAGGCGGCGGCCGAGTGCAAGAAGGCCGGGATCACCGACACCGAGGTCCGCGCGCGCTACCAGGCCGGCCGCGGGCGCTACGCCGAGGGCCACTACGAGCGGGCGGCCAAGGACTTCGAGGCGCTCGCCCGCGACTACCCCGACCACTCCTACGCCGACGACGCCTGGGTCCTCGCCGGCGAGTCGTGGGCTGAGATCGAGCGCCGCCCCGAGGAGCGGGCGGCCTACGAGAAGGCGGCGGCGCTCGGCGGAGACATGGCCGCCGAGGCCCGCCGCCGCCTGGTGATCCGCGCCTTCGTCGACCAGCGCTTCGACGACGCGCTCAAGCTCCTCGACGACGGCCTCGCTGCCGGAGAGAAGGACCCGGTCGAGCTCGCCAAGCTCCGCTACTACCGCGGCCGCGCGCTCGCACGCCTCGGGCGCCAGGACGAGGCCGAGGCCGCATGGGTCGACGCGCTCCGCGAGGCGCCGCTCTCCTACCCGGCGATCCTCGCGCTCTCGCGCCTCCGCGACGCCGGCGACGCGGCGCTCGCCCGCGGCATCGCGGTCCTCGAGGAGGCGCCCGCCGCCCCGCCGGTCGCCGCCAGCGAGCTCGCGCTCCCGGATGTCCCAGCGGCCAGGCGCGCCCGCCTCCTCGCGCGCCTCGGCCTCGGCGAGGAGGCGCGCGACGAGCTCGACGCGGCCGCGATCAAGGGCTGGCCCGCCGCCGCCACGCTCGCGCAGGCCGGCCTCTACGGGGAGTCGCAGCGGCTCCTCGCCGCCCTCGGCCGCGGCTGGCGGAGGGCGCCGCCGGTGGGTGACCTCCGCAGGCTCTGGGAGCTCGCTCATCCGCTCGCCTTCGAAGAGGTGATCCGCGGCGGCGAGGAGACCCACAAGGTCCCTCACCTCCTCACCTTCGCGATCATGCAGACCGAGAGCCGCTTCGATCCCGGCGCGACCTCGTGGGCGGGCGCTCGCGGGCTGATCCAGATGATGCCGGGGACCGCGAAGGACGTCGCTCAGAAGGCCGGGATCTCCGGCTACTCGCCGGATCGCCTCTACGATCCTGCGTTTAACCTCGACCTCGGGATGCGCTACCTCGGGCGCCTCGTCGATCGCTTCGGCGGGAACGATCAGGTCGTGCCGCTGGCGATCCCGAGCTACAACGCGGGTCCGGGTGCGGTCGAGCGCTGGCTCGCCAAGCAAGGCGGTTGGGACTTCGATCTCTTCATCGAGAGCATCCCCTTCGACGAGACGCGGAAGTACACGCAGTCGGTGATGGAGCGCTGGATGGTCTATCGGTGGGTGTACGGGCAAGAGAAGGCGAGCGAGCGCGTTCCCTACGTGCCACTACAGATCCCCGCGCGAGGGTGAACACGGGGGCGCGCTCGTCGAGCGCGAGGCGACCGCCTCGGCGGTTGAAAAGCCGCTGAGAAGCGACTAAGTTTTCGCTTGCGGTCGAGCGGCATTGTGCCGCGCGGAGATCGTCGGTGTGGGAGGGCGGCCGCCTGATGCGACGCATCCCTCCGGGAAAGGTGGGTAGGCCGTGCAGGATGACAACAAGGGACCGCTTCGCCCGACGCTGGGCGACTTCAGCTCTATCGTCTGCTTCCGCGCGCTCGTCGTCGGGATCGAGGACACGATCGGCGAGCAGGCGGCGATGGTCGCGATCCGGGGCGCCGGCCGCAAGCGCGGCCGCGATCTCGCGCACTCCCTCGGCTTCGGCGCGACCGCGCTCTCGCTCGACGACGCCCTGCACGCGATGCGCAGCGCCCTCGGCGACCAGGGCACCCGACTCTGCTGGGTCGACGCGATCGAGGAGCAAGGCGAGGACTACATCGTCCGCCTCTCCGAGACGATCTGCTCGGCCGACGAGCCCCAGGGGAGCGACCGCCAGCTCTCCTTCACGATGGGGGCGGTCCACGGCGCCCTCGAGGTCCTGACCAAGAAGCTCTTCCGTTCGAAGCAGGTCGGCTCGGTCCTCCGCGGCGACACCCACGACGTCATCAAGCTCTCGCCGCGATAGCGCGGCGACGAGGGCACGTCGATCGGCGATCGGCGATCGACATGTCCGTACCGGCGCCGGCTCGCCGCGCTACGCCCCCCAGCCGCCGTCGACGTCGACGATCTGGCCGGTGATGTAGCGGGCGCCGTCGCCGAGGAGGAAGAGGACGAGCGGAGCGACGTCCGCCGCCTCGCCCGCCCGCCCGAGCGGGACCTCGGCGGCGTACGCCTGATAGCCGGCGTCGCCGATCGCTGAGGTCATGTCGGTGCGGAGGAGGCCGGGCGCGACCGCGTTGACCCGGAGGCCGGCGGGGCCGAGCTCGCGGGCGAGGCCCCGCGTCGCCCCCTCGATCCCGCCCTTGGCCGCGCTGTAGGCGACCTTGCCGGCGAGCCCGTGACGCGCGAGGTTCGACGAGACCAGGACGACCGCGCCGCCGCGCTCGATCGCCCCCGCGCGCAGGAGCGCGCGGAGGAGGAGGAGCGGCGACGCGAGATCGAGGTGGAGCTGAGCGGTGAGCGGATCGACCCCCTCGACCTGGTCGACCGTGAAGTCGGCCCGGATCGCCACGCCGGCGTTGAGGACGACGCCGGCGAGCGGCCCGGCGGCGCGGGCGACCTCGACCAGCGAACGTCGACCCGCGGCGTCGCCGAGATCGCAAGCATGGGCGACGAAGCGCTCGCCGTGGCTCGCCCGGATCGCCCGGGCGGCGGCGTGGCTCGCCCGGTAGGCCCCGAGCACCCGGCCGCCCTCGCCGAGGATCGCGTCCGCACAGGCCCGGCCGATCCCCCGGGTCGCGCCGGTCACCAGGACGATCCCGCGGCTCACGGCGCGACCTCGCGGCCCTCGGCGTCGACCAGGACCTCGTCCTCGACGATAAAGGGCGGCCGATCGCAGCAGAAGAGCGTCGCCGGCCGGGCGCCGTGGTTGGTGTACGCGTGAACCTGTCCCCGAGGCCACTCGACCGGGCTCAACCCGACGAGCGGCGCGCCGTCGCGGGAGAGCTCGCCGGCGACCAGCCACTCGAGCTCGTGCATCACCCGGTGGAGGTGCGGGGTGATCGAGCGCCCGGGATCGACGTGCAGGAGGTAGAGGCCGGCCTCGGCGGTCTCGAGGAGGATCTCGACCCGACCGAAGCGGGCGAGCTCATGGCGCCGCGGGAAGTCCTCGGCGCGCCGGAGGATCTTGACCGCGGCCGCGCCCGCGCGACCGGGGAGCGCCCGCGGCTTGGCGATCGTCAGGCCGACCGTGTCGAGGCCGGGGTGGACGCCGAAGAGCATCGCCGCGACCTCCTCGGCCGCGACCTCGAGGAGGCGATAGCGACGGAAGCGGAAGAGCCTGATCACCTCGTCGGCGACCTGATCGTAGTTGCAGGTGTCGGAGATCCGGCCGGAGCGGCCGGCGGCGCTGAGGTCGAGCCCGAGCTCGACGTCGATCCGCAGCGGCTGCTCGTGCCGGCGCTCGGGCGGGTTGACGCCGACGACGCACTCGACCTCGAGGTCTTTGATGAGGATCCGGTCGCGGGGCATCGGCGGCGGCGCTCGTCGGCCGTCGATAGCACGGATCGCCGGCGGCCGTCACCGCCCGGCCGAGGCCGCCCGAGGCCGCCCGAGGCCGCCCGCGCGACCTCGCCGAGCGCCGAAAAAAAATCTATAACCCTGCCGTGCAGGCAAGCCACGAGGTCGCCGGCCAGGTCCCGGTCGTGATGAAGTTCGGCGGGAGCAGCGTCGCCGATCTCGAGCGCATGCGTCAGGTCGCCGCGCGCGTGGTCGAGCGCGCGCGCGTGCAGCCGGTGGTGGTCGTCGTCTCGGCGATGGGCAAGACCACCAACGAGCTGGTGGCGATGGCCCGCGCGCTCCGGGAGCCGCCGCCGACCCGCGAGCTCGACATGCTCCTGACCACCGGCGAGCGCTCGTCGATGGCGCTCCTGGCGATCGCGATCCAGGCGCTCGGGCGGCCGGCGATCTCGCTGACCGGATCGCAGTGCGGGATCATCACCGATCACCAGCACGGGCGCGCGCGGATCATGGAGGTGCGCCCCTTCCGGATCCTCGACGAGGTCCACGCCGGCAACATCGTGATCGTCGGCGGCTTCCAGGGGGTGAGCTACAAGCGCGAGGTCACCACCCTCGGCCGCGGCGGCTCCGACACGACCGCGGTCGCGCTCGCGGCCGCCCTCGGCGCCGACTGCGAGATCTATAGTGACGTCGACGGGGTCTACAGCGCGGACCCCCGCGAGGTCCCGGAGGCCGTCCGGCTGGGCGAGCTCGACTACGAGGCGATGCAGGCGCTCGCCCGCGCCGGCGCCAAGGTCCTCCACGCGCAGGCGGTCCAGCTCGCGGAGGAGCGGGGCATCGCGATCTACGCGCGCCACGTCTCGCCGGGGGTCCGCGGCGAGACTGTGATCCGCCGCAACCCGGCGCAGCGGGCCGGCGTCGACGCGATCGCCTCGGACGCGTCGATCACCCGCCTCGCGCTCGAGCTCCGCCCGGGGCTCAGCCACGCCGCGCTCGCCTCGCTGAGCGCCGAGCTCGGCGCGCTCGGCCTCCGCTACCTGCGGGTCGACGGCGACGGCGCCAGCGGCCTCCTCTCGCGCTCGCAGCGGACCGACGCCGGCGCGGCCCGCGACCGCTTCGCCGCGATCACACGCGGCCTCGGGCGCTCGCTCAAGGCGGCCTTCGCGATCGAGGACCTCGCGCTCGTGAGCTGCATCGGCGCCGGCATCGAGGAGCGCGCCGAGCTCCCGGCGACGGCGATCACCGCCCTCGAAGAGGCCGGCGTGCAGATCCGCCAGGTCTTCACCGACACCCGCGCGCTCGCCTTCGTCGTCGCGTCGAGCGAGCGCCTCGCCGCCGTCCAGGCGCTCCATCGCCGCCTCATCGGCGCGCGCGCGCACCCCTCGGGCTAGCGCCGCGCGCGATCACCCGCGTCCACGCGGCCGAAGGGCTCGTCGCCGCGAAACGCGACAGGGGCGCGTTCGAGTGATAGGTTCGCGCCCCCCCAGCCGGTGAATCACGCACGCGACCGCCTCGTCTCTGCCGGGTCGTCGCCGCCAGCCGGGGCGATCCCTTCTCCAAACCAAGCTCATCCCCTTCCCTAGGAGACAAGATCCCATGATCCGCAACCTTATCCCCCTCTCGCTCGTGTCCGCCCTGGCCCTCGCCACCGGCTGCGTGGTCGTCACCAACACCACCGACACCAACGGCGACTCCGAGTCGTCCTCGTCGACGTCGTCGTCCTCGTCCACGTCGTCCTCGTCCTCGTCCTCGGGCACCGACTCCTCGGGCACCGACTCGACGGGCACCGACTCCGGGACGATGGGCTCGACCACCGAGACCGGCTCGGCCTCGGCCACCGTGACCGCCACCGCCACCGAGACCGCGACCGACTCGGCCTCCGCCTCCGCTTCGGCCTCCGCCTCGGCGACCGACACCGACGCCACGACCGGCGGCGGCTTCAACTGCGGCTGGAACAGCCGGGCGATGTACTACGACTGCGCGGCCAACGGCGGCGACCCCGGCGTCGCTGACCCCGAGGGGATCGTGCCCCTCGACTGCCCCGGCGGGCTCGTGGAGGGCGGCGATTGCGGTGACGTCGACAACCTCGGCTGCTGCGACGCGAACGGCGACCTCTGGTACTGCGCCGAGGAGGGCGGCAACAAGTCGCTCTTCACCGAGATGTGCGGCTAGGCCGACATCCCGACCCCGACACCCCGGTGAACGATGCGAGGGGCCCCGCTTGGGGCCCCTCCTTTTTTTGGGCGGCTCACTCGCGGACGATGACCGTGGTCCCTGGGCTCTCGTCGGTCGCGTGGACACCGTGCCAGCCGTCCGGGAGGAAGGGCGTGGTCCAGAAGAAGAGCCAGCGGGCGTCGCTCGGCCCGAGGTTGACGCAGCCGTGGCTGCGGACGCGGCCGAAGGAGCGGTGCCAGAAGGCGCCGTGGAGCGCGTAGGAGCCGTAGAAGAACATGGTCCAGGGGACATCCTGGATCGAGTACGAGCCGTCGGAGGCGGTGTTGCCGTCCATCGTCGTCGAGATGTGCTTCGAGTAGATCCGCCAGCGCCCGGTCGGCGTGTCGAAGGGCTCCTCCTTGGTCCCCTTCTTGCCGGTCGAGACCAGGGTGACGTAGACCGGCCGCGTCCCCTCGTAGGCGACCAGCATCTGCTTCGAGATCGACACGTCGATCCAGCGCTCCCAGGGATCGATCCCCTTCGGCAGCGGCTGGAGCTCCGGCATCAGGAGGTGATCCTTGCGGATCAGGTGGCCCTCCGGCGTGATCATGTAGGCCTTGCCGCCGATCTCGGTCTCCTCGTCGACGTCGACCATCGTCCGCTTCTCGAGGGTCTTGATCGCCTTGAGCTTGTCGTCGTCGGTGAGCTGGAGGAGCTTGGTCTCCTTCGAGGTGTAGGCGATCGGGAAGGCGATCTCGTCGCCGAGCGCGACCCCCTGGAAGTCCTTGGCGTCGTAGGCCGAGATCGACGCGACGTCGACGAAGGCGCCGCGGGCGGTGCGGAAGAAGGAGCGCCCCTCCTCGCGGATCTTCTCGCCGAGCGAGAGGAAGTAGCCGCGCTCGAGCCAGGGGGTGGCGAGCGCGAGGGGCAGCTTGACGTCGGCGGGATCGACCGCGTCGCCGCCCGCCGCGTCACCGCCCGCCGCGTCGGCATCGGCCCCGCCGGCGTCGGTGTCCCCGCCGCCCGCGCCCGGCGGCGGCGCACCGGTCCGCTCGGACTCGCGGAGGAGGCGCTGGGCCTCGGAGGCCTTGACCTCCGACGGGGTCGGGATCCGCCACCACATCGGCGAGTTCCAGCGCCGGACGAAGCCGTACTCGTAGGGGTGCGCCTGGTCGAGGCGCGGCTTCGGCGGCTCGTACTTCATGAAGGGCGGCTTGTCGGGGTCGACGACGAAGCCCTTGCTCGCGCAGACGTAGCCACCCATCGGCAGGCCGTGGAAGCCCTTCTTGCACTCGCCGCCGTCCGATCCCTCGACCTTCGGCGTGACCATCAGGCGGGTGCCGATCCGGAGGTAGCCGAGCTTGTCGGAGTTGATGTCGGGGCGCGAGTAGATCGCCACGACCTCGTAGCCGGCGAGGCCGTGGACGGTCAGCTCCTCGGGCGGCGGCGGCTCGCCGGCGAACTTGACCTTGCCGTAGTCCTCCGGGGCGATGATCTCGAGCTCCTCCTCGCCCGCGGTGGTGGCCGCGTCGGCGGCGGTCGACGCCTCGCCGGACTCGCCCTGGGACTCGCTGGTCTCGGGGCCCGCGTCGCTGCCGGCCTCCGCCGGCGCCTCCGGGTGGGGGAGCGTGCTCGCGGGCGTCACCTCGTCGCTGGCGACGCGGGGCTGCGCCTCAGCGCCGCCGCCGGTCGGGCCGCAGGCGAGGAGCGCCGCGAAGGCGATCGCGAGCCGCGGGATCTCTCTCGGACCAGGCATGGGGAGTGCATAGCCTACGTGCCGCCGTCGCGGAAGATTCCGGCGCGCGGGGAGCGCGCGGCGCGCCTCGGAGACGCCGGCGCCGGGCCGCCTCCGGGACCCTCCTGCAGCCACCAAGGGCCCCTTGGCGGCCTCTGGCGGTCAATCGGCGCGCGAGCTTCACACGTCGCCGCGCTAGAGGCGACGCCAGCGCAGCGGCCGCGCCCGGAGATCGCGGATCACCGTGCCCTCCCGCTCGAGGTTGAGCTGGACGCACTTCACCCACCAGCCCGACTTTGCCCCGCCGGGGAAGAGCGCCTCCGGGAGGTGAGGCAGCACGGCCTCAAACATCTCCGCCTGGGTGAGGCCCGGCTCGCGCCGCGGGAGGACCCGGAGGAGCGCCCGCTCCATCGCCCGGTACTTGGTCGCGTCGACGTTCGCCTGGTGTTCGGGGACGTTGATCGTGCCGACGCGGACCTTGGCGGCGGCGGGCTTCTTCGCCGCGGTCTTCTTCGCCGACTTCTTCGTCGTGGCCTTCTTCGCCGCGGTCTTCTTCGCCGACTTCTCTGTCGCGGACTTCTTCGCCGACTTCTTCGCCGCGCTCTTCTTCGCCGCGCTCTTCTTCGTCGCGCTCTTCTTCGTCGAGGTCTTCTTCGCCGCAGCTTTCTTCGTCGACTTCTTCGCCGCGCTCTTCTTCGCCGAGGTCTTCTTCGCCGCAGCTTTCTTCGTCGACTTCTTCGCCGCGCTCTTCTTCGCCGAGGTCTTCTTCGCCGCAGCTTTCTTCGTCGACTTCTTCGCCGCGCTCTTCTTTGCCGCGCTCTTCTTCGCCGCGCTCTTCTTCGCCGAGGCCTTCTTCGTCGCGGCCTTCTTCGCCGCACGCCCTCGCACCTTCGTACCCGTCTTCTTGGTCGTCGCCATCGTGGCTCCTTCTCCGCGGCCCCGTCGTGGGGATCTCGTCGGCTCAGCGCGGATCGTAGCAGGGGCCGGACGACCCAGCGACGCGACCCCGTCCCAGATTCAGAGGCGACGCGCGCCGACCCGTCGCTCGAGCCACCGCGCCCAGCGATCGCGCTCTCGCTCGAGGCGCGAGAGGACAAAGACACGCGCGCCCACCCCTTCCTGGCGGATGTAGAGGTGCGCGCCGCCGCCGTCCAGGCAGTGCCCGTCGCCGCCGCTGAACCAGAGCCGCTCGAAGCCGACGGCCTCGGCGAGCGCCGCGAGGGCCCCCGCGCGGGCGTCGGCGACGGTGAGCTGGGCCTCGTTCGGGCGGAGCGAGGAGACCCACCCCTGGCGATAGAGATGATGGGCGAAGGAGGGCGCGCTAGCCTCCTCGCCGGGGTGGCCGACCGCGGGCTCGTCGCCGCCGCCGTAGAGCAGCGCCGTGGGGAGGTGATGCTCGGCGCCGCGATGATCACCACGTCCTCGGCGATCGGCTCCCAGGGGCGCTCGTAGTAGGCGAGGAGCCCCGAGAGGCCCGGGCGGCCGTCGCCGATCGCGAGGGGGACCGGGCCGCCCTCGCCGAAGCGCCGGAGGTAGGCGAGGTAGAGCGGCGGGAGCGGTCGACCGACCCGCTCGACGAAGCGGGCGATGTCCTCGGCGCGGGCAGGTCTCCCTGCCTCCGGATCGGGGTGACCGAGCGCCCGGAGCGCGTCGACGAAGGGCGCCACCTCGGGCGTCGCTCTCACCTCCGCCAGCGTGGGCAGCACCGTGGTCCTCTACCACGCCGCGCGAGGCGCGTGCCGCCCGGAGAAATTCCCCGCCAACGAGGCGGACAACCGCCTCCGGACGCGCCCTCCGGTCGGCCCCGCGGCCGCCTGGTGGGGCATTGGGGTCCTCCGTCGGCCGCTGCGAACGCGCAGCGATCGCCGGGACATTCGGATCGAGGCGCGCTAGGGTTGCACCGGATCCATGGCCCCGAGCGAGACCATCCCCGCCCACCTCGGCCGCTACCGGGTGCTCTCGCAGATCGGCCGCGGGCGGATGGGCACGGTCTACGCCGCCCACGATCCCCACCTCGATCGCCAGGTCGCGCTCAAGGTGGTCGAGCGCGACCTCATCGAGCTCGGCGGCAGCGACGACGCCGGCCTCCGCCTCCAGCGCGAGGCCCAGGTGATGGCGAGGCTCGCCCACCCCAACGTCGTCCCGGTCTTCGAAGTCGGGGCGACCCACGCCCTCGTCTACGTGGCGATGGAGCTGGTCCAGGGCCACGCGCTCGGCGAGTGGACGCAGCAGACGCCCCGCTCGTGGCGCGAGATCGTCGGCGTCTACCTCCAGGCCGGCCGCGGTCTCGCGGCCGCCCACCAGGCGGGGATCGTCCACCGCGACTTCAAGCCGGAGAACATCTTGATCGGCGCCGACAACCGGGTGCGGGTCGTCGACTTCGGCCTCGCCCGCCCCTGCCCGCGGATCACCCCGACGCCGGGCACCGCCCTCGCGGCGTTCTGGCGGGAGCACGACGCGGACGCCGAGGACTCGAGCCGGATCGTCTACGGGACGCCGGCCTACATGGCGCCGGAGCAGCACATGGGCCAGGCGATCGACACCCGCGCCGATCAGTTCGCCTTCTGCGTCGCCCTCTACGAGGGGCTCTACCGCCAGCGCCCCTTCGCCGGGCGGACGGTCTACGCGATCGCCGACAACGTCCTCTCGGGCAACGTCCTGCCGCCGCCGCCGGGGACCCGGGTGCCGGGGTGGCTGCACAACATCCTCCTCCGGGGGATGAGCGTCGAGCCCGAGGCCCGCTACCCGTCGATGCGCGAGCTCCTCGGGGCGATCGTCTTCACCGCCAGCATCATGTGAGCGGACGCCGCGGGCTCGTCGGCCGGCCGAGGTGATCCGCCAGAGATCACCCGGGCGCGCTAGATCGTCCGTGGCCGATGACGAGCATCCGCGCGAAAGCGAGACCCCGCGCGCCCGAAGGCGCGCGCGGCCGCTGGCAGAGTGCCCCCGAGCGAGCGCGAGAGCGCCGAATTGCGGGCGCCCGGCCGCTTCCTGCGCTTTTTCGCGGTCACGCGCGCGATGCCCTAGCCTTGATCCACCGCCGCCGGACGATCCAACGTGGTGATCTTCCGCTGGCGTTCGCTTTTCGTCGTTTTCGCGCCTGACCGATGGACCAGGCGCCCAAGCACCGGAGCACCATGACGATCCGCACGTCCCTCCTCGCCGCCCTCCTCGGCTTCACCGCGATCGCCTGCGACGTCCCCCTCCAGGACGTCTACGAGCTCCGTTCGAAGACCTCGGTGCCGAAGGGCCTGGCCTACGACCCGATCCCGCAGGTCTTCTACGCGACCTCGCTCCGCGGCGGCGAGATCACGATGATCACCGCCCTCGGCCGCGAGTACTCGTTCTACGAGGCCGACGATCCCAACGTCGCCTTCCACGCGGCGGTCGTCGACGCCGAGCGCCGGACCCTCTGGGTCTGCGCGGTCGAGGCCGCCGACCCCTCGCTCCCCCGCGCCTCGCTCCTCGGCTTCGACCTCGACGAGGGCCGCCTCGAGCGGCGGGTCGAGCTCAGCGAGCTCTGGTCGGCCCCCTCGCCCACTGGTTGCCAGGCCCTCGACGTCGACGCCGGCGGCGCGGTCTACGTCGCCGACCGCGTGCGCCCGGCGATCTACCGCCACGACCCGGCGACCAACAAGTCGGGGCTCCTCGCAAACACCCCCGAGCTCGCCGGCCCCGGCGGCGAGGGCTCGGGGATCAGCGGCCTCGCGCTCCACCCGGACGGCGAGCACCTGGTGGTCGCCCTCGCTGATCCGCCGGCGCTGCGGGTGCTCACCCTCGAGGAGCCCGACGAGCTCGGCGTCGTCGACTTCCCGCAGCGCCCGCTCGGCCGCGCCGGCGACCCGCGGATGAGCGCGGCCCAGGGGATCGCCTTCGTCGGCGACGAGCTCTTCGTGGTCTTCCCGGGGGCGGTCCAGCGGGTCCGCTTCACCGACCCCGATCGCCTGCGCACCGCCCGGGTCCACACCGCGACCGCGCTGCCCAACGGCCTCTCGTCGGCGACCGCCGCCGACGGCGTCGCCTATGCGATCGACAGCGACGCGTTCCAGGTCGAGGCGCTCGGCGTCCGGCCCGAGCCGCCCTTTGCGATCGTCCGCGTCGATCCGGTGCTCTTCACGGCCGACGAGGACCGCGAAGAGGAGTAGCGACCCGGCTGCCGTGGTGAGCTGACGCAGACGCCCGCGGCGGGGCGCGGCGTCCTCGCGGCGAGGCCGGAGCGCGGCCGCGCTGGCCTTGCGCGACCGCCGCGGTGGGTACTACGCTGGCCCCACGTGATGAGCGTCCGCTTCACCCTCAACGACCGCGCGATCGAGGCCGGCGACCTCCCCCCGACCACCACCCTCCTCAACTTCCTGCGCGAGCGCGGCCTCCCCGGGACCAAGGAGGGGTGCGCCGAGGGTGACTGCGGCGCCTGCACGGTGGTCCTCGTCGACGCCGAGGCCCCCGGCGGGCCGCGCTATCGGGCGGTCAACGCCTGCCTGGTGCTCCTGCCGATGGTCCACGGCCAGCGGGTCTACACGGTCGAGGGGCTCCGCCAGGGCGGCGCGCTCCACCCGGTCCAGGAGGCGCTGGTCGACGCGATCGGCTCGCAGTGCGGCTACTGCACGCCGGGGGTGGTGATGTCGATGTTCGAGGCCTGCTACCGCGGCGACCTCGCCGAGCCCTGGCAGCTCGACGACCAGATGTGCGGCAACCTCTGCCGCTGCACCGGCTACCGGCCGATCCGCGACGCGACGATCAAGATCGCGGGGACATGTCCCGAGGGACACTTCAAGGAGACGCTCCGCGAGCCGGTCGGCGCGCGCGCGTTCGCGCGCGAGATCGAAGGCGGCACCTACATCACCCCGAGCGACCTCGAGGGCCTCTGGGCGGCGCTCGCGGCCCACCCCGAGGCCCAGCTGATCTGCGGCGGCACCGACCTCAGCCTCGCGGTCACCAAGCGCTTCGAGGAGCTGCCGGCGCTGATCTCCCTCGAGGGGATCGACGCGCTCCGGGGGATCGCGCGGCGGGCCGACGGCGGCTGGCGGATCGGCGCGACCACCCTCCTCGCCGACCTCGAGGCCGCGAGCGCCGACGGCCTCGCGCCCCTCCACCGGATGCTCCGCTACTTCGCCTCGCGGCAGATCAAGAACCGGGCGACGATCGGCGGCAACCTCTGCAACGCCTCGCCGATCGGCGACCTCGCGCCGGTGCTCCTCGCCCTCGGCGCGACCCTCGAGCTCCGCTCGGCCGCCGGCCCGCGCGAGGTGGCGATCGACCGCTTCTTCCTCGGCTACCGCCGGACCGCGCTCGCCCCCGGCGAGATCCTCGCGGCGATCGAGATCCCGCCGCTGCCGGCGGGCGCCCGCGCCTCGGCCTACAAGGTCTCGAAGCGGCGCGAGCTCGACATCTCGGCGGTCGCCGCCGCCTTCTACGTCGAGCTCGACGAGGCCGGCGCGGTCGCGGTGATCCGCGCGGGCTACGGCGGGGTCGCGGCGACCCCGAGCCGGGCGTCGGGCTTCGAGGCCGCGCTCGTGGGCCAGCCCTGGACCCGCGAGTCGGTCGAGGCCGCGATCCTCGCGCTCGACCGCGACTTCGCGCCGATCGACGACCACCGCGGCTCGGCGTGGTTCCGCCGCACCCTCGCCGCCAACCTCGCCCGCGGCTTCTTCCTCGAGACCGCGGAGAGCCCCCAGCCAGCCCTGCCGGAGCGCCCCTCCGGGACCGTCGCCATCGAGGTGCGCCCATGAGCCGCTCCCCGCTCCACCGCCCCGCCCCGCACGAGAGCGCCGAGGGCCACGTCTCCGGCTCCGCCCGCTATGTCGACGACATGGCCCTTCCGCCAGGTTCGCTGGTCGGCCTGCCGATCGGCGCGCCGATCGCCCGCGGCCGGGTGACCCGCCGCGAGCGCGGCGCGGCCCTCCAGGTGCCGGGCGTCCACGCGGTGCTCTTCGCCGACGACCTCCCGGCCGAGCGCTACATCGGCCCGGTGATCCACGACGAGCCGATCCTGGCGATCGACGCGATCGACACCGTCGGCCAGGTCGTCGCGCTGGTCGTCGGCGAGTCGCTCGCCGCCTGCCGGGCGGCCGCCAGCCTCCTCGAGATCGAGTACGAGGAGGCGCCGCCGATCCTCTCAATCGAGGAGGGGATCGCCGCCGGCGACTTCCTCTGCGAGCCCCACCGGATGCGCCGCGGCGACGTCGACGCGGCCCTCGCCGGCGCGACCCTGCGCCTCACCGGCGAGCTCCGCAGCGGCGCCCAGGACCACTTCTACCTCGAGACCCAGGCGTCGCTGGCGATCCCCGGCGAGGCCGACACCTACGAGATCCACTCGTCGAGCCAGCACCCGACCGAGGTCCAGACCCTGGTCGCCGCCGCCCTCGGGATCGGCCGCAACCAGGTCGTCGTCAAGGTCCCGCGGATGGGCGGGGGCTTCGGCGGCAAGGAGTCGCAGGCCGCCCCCTTCGCGGTCCTCGCCGCCCTCGCCGCCCGAGCCACCGGCCGCGCGGTCAAGGTCTGGCTCAACCGCGACCAGGACATGGTGATGACCGGCAAGCGCCACCCCTTCCTCGCGCGCTACGACGCCGGCGTCGACGCGGAGGGGAGGATCGTCGGCGCCCGGATCCGGATCTACGCCGACGGCGGCTGGAGCCGCGACCTCTCGACGCCGATCCTCGATCGGGCGATGTTCCACCTCGACAACGCCTACTGGATCCCCGCGCTCGACTTCGAGGGGATCGTCGTCCGCACCAACAAGGCGTCGAACACCGCGTTCCGCGGCTTCGGCGGGCCGCAGGGGATGGTGGTGATCGAGGAGATCCTCGCCCGCGTCGGCGAGCGCCTGGGGATCGAGCCGGCCGAGCTCCGCCGCCGCAACTTCTACCGCGAGGGCCAGCGCACCCCCTACGACCAGGAGCTCAGCGACGTCCGCCTCCAGCGGATCTACGACGAGGTGACCGCGAGCTCCGACTACTTCGCCCGGCGGGCGGCGATCGACGCGTTCAACGCCCGCTCGGAGCTGGTCCGCCGCGGGATCGCGCTGCAGCCGGTGAAGTTCGGGATCTCCTTCACCAACTCGGTCCTCAACCAGGCCGGCGCGCTGGTCCTCGTCTACACCGACGGCACCGTCCAGGTGAACCACGGCGGCACCGAGATGGGCCAGGGGCTCCACACCAAGATGCGGGCGATCGCCGCCCACGAGCTCGGGGTGCGGGCCGAGGCCGTGCGGGTGATGGAGACCGCGACCGACAAGGTCCCGAACACCTCGGCGACCGCCGCGTCGAGCGGCTCCGACCTCAACGGCGCCGCGGTCAAGGAGGCCTGCGAGGTGATCCGCGGGCGCCTCGGACCGGTCGCCGCCGGCCTCCTCGGCCTCGGCAGCGGCGACGAAGAGAGCCTGGTCTTTGAGGCAGGCAAGGTCCGCCACCCGGCGAGCCAGCGCGAGGTCGACTTCGTCGCGGTGGTCAAGGCCGCGTGGGCCCAGCGGGTCTCGCTCCACGCCGCCGGCTACTACTCGACGCCGGGGATCGGCTACGACCGCGCGGTCGGCCGCGGCAAGCCCTTCCACTACTACGCCTACGGGGCCGCGGTGATCGAGGTCGAGGTCCACGCGCTCACCGGCGAGCACCGGGTGCGGCGGGTCGATGTCCTCCACGACGTCGGCAACTCGCTGGTGCCGACGATCGACCGCGGCCAGATCGAGGGCGGCTTCGTCCAGGGGCTCGGCTGGCTGACCTGCGAGGAGGTGCTCTGGGACGACAAGGGCCGCCTCCTCACCCACGGCCCCTCGACCTACAAGATCCCGGCGATCGGCGACGTGCCGGTCGATTTCCGGGTCGAGCTCCTGAGCCGCGCCGATCAGGGGTCGGTGATCCACGGCTCGAAGGCGGTCGGCGAGCCCCCCTTCATGCTGGCGATCGGCGTGGTCACGGCGCTCCGCCAGGCGATCGCCACCTGGGGTCGGCCGGGGCAGGAGGTCGAGCTGGCGATCCCCTGCACGCCGGAGGCGATCCTCCGGGCGATCGAGGGCTCGCGCTCGCGGGCCGCCGAGATTGCGGTCGCCGCCGAGTAGGCGACCGCCTCGACCCCGGCGTGTCGCTCCGCGGCGTGTCGCTCCACGCTCGCTCCGAGCGAGCGACCGCTAGCCGAAGAGCGTCAGGTCGATCTTCGGCCACCACCAGGCGAGCGCCGCGAGGATGAGGGCGACCGCGCCGAAGAGCGCGCCGAGGCCGACGATCGTCGAGATCAGCAGGCGGAGCCAGGCCGGCCGCCTCTCCCGCGGCGGCAGCCGGAGGTAGACCTCGGTCACCGCCAGCGTCGGCAGGTAGAAGAAGAAGTCCATGGCGAAGTCGATCGCCCCGCGGAAGTCGACGGGGTCGTGGGTCGCCATCCCGGTGAAGAGCCCCCAGAGCGAGTACTCGTAGCGGAAGAGGAGGCTCGAGAGGCCGAGCGCGAAGAGGCGGAGCGCCCAGGCGCGGTGCTGGACGAGCTCGCGGCGGCGGGCGTGACGGAGGGCGAGGAGCGCCGCGATCACCACCAGGACCCCGTAGAGCCCGAAGCCGACGCTCATCACCGGCCCCCCGACGGCGCCGCGGAGGAGGATGAAGAGGGTGCCGCCGATCCCGGCGATCAGCGCGGCGCCGATGTAGATCCGCCCGAGGACGCGGTGGACCTTCGGCGCCCGCGCGCGGACGCCGGGGAGGAGCTGGAGCGGCGCGATCAGGGTGATCAGCGCGCCGGCGACGAGGTGGAGGCCGATCGAGAGGTTGGCGAGCGCCTCGCCCGGGCTGTAGAGGTTGTGGAGGACCAGGTTCCACGACTCCCACTCGCCGCGGAGCGCCATCCCGCCGTAGTAGATCGCGATGTAGCAGACCCAGGCGACCGCGCCGATCGCAATGAGGAGCCAGTGGACGCGAGCGAGGCGTGACACGGGGCGGAGGATAGCCGGCGAGGGTCGAGCATGCTGCGCGACGGCGCACGAGGCGAGGTCACGGGCGCCCCGATGGCGGGCGCGATATCGAGCGCGACCAGTGCCGCTCGGGGGCTGGCGGCCGGACTCGACGCGGGGCTCCGCGGAGATCGACGGCGGCGTCAGGACCGAGGGGGACGGGGACGCGGGAGAGCGAGGGGTGGATCGATCCGAGGATCGAGAGATCGAGAGATCGATAGATCGATAGATCGATGTCAGGCGAGCGAAGGCGGAGACGAAGGGGCGGCGCTACTCGAGATCCGGATGGGACTCATCCGGTCGGCGGACGACGGCGGCGCTGCGGAAGGGACGCGAGATCGGCCGGTTAAAGCGCGACGCCACCCTCTCGAGGGCGGCGCGGGCGGCTGCGGCGGCCTTGTCGACGATCTCTGCGTTCACCTCAAAGGGCTCGGGTAGGAGCGTCGCGTCGCCTTCAAGCTCGGGATTGGGTGAGATCATGCGGTCCCCCTCATGGCTCCGGCCATGGCGTGGAAGACAAGCATACGACCCCGATCGGGCCCCGCGTCAAGCTCCTGGCGAGAGGTCGCGGCGCCGCCGCGGCTGGAGGGCCGTCGACGGCGAACGCGGTCCGGCGACGCGCAGGTGGCGACACTCTCCGTTCGAGAGAGATGGCATGTCGATTGCTTTGCGGTCAGGTCCGGGCTCCGCCTGGCGCGATCGCCTCTCGCAACACTAGTCACTGGCGCGCTCCGCCGCCGCGCTCGGGGCCTCTGGATCGACCTTGAGGGTGACCGCGTCGACCGCCCGGATCTCGGGGTCGACGGTCGGCAGCTCGAGGATCGGCACCTCCGGGCGACCGCGCGGACGATGTCGACGATGTGGTGATGGCAGGTGAAGAGGAGGACCTGGGCCGAGCGGGCGACCTCGCAGAGCGCGAGGAGGGTCGAGCGGGCGCGGGCGCGGTCGAAGTTGACGAGGACGTCGTCGATGATCACCGGCAGCGGCTCGGCGCGATCGCAGTACTCGAGGATGTAGGCGAGGCGGAGCGCGAGGAAGAGCTGCTCGCGGGTGCCGGTCGAGAGCTCGCGCGGGAGCCGGGCGACCCCGGCGGCGTCGTGGACCACCAGGGTGCCCGCCTGGCGATCGGCGCTGACGCGGAGGTGGCGACCGCCGGTGATCCGCGCGAGGAGGGACGAGGTCTGGCCGAGGATCGCCGGCTGGTTCTCGTCGGCGAAGCGATCGGTGACGCGGTTGAGGATCCGCTCGGCGAGGTGGACGAGGAGGTAGCGATCGACCCGCTCCGCGAGCTCGGCGAGGAGCGACTGGACCTCGGCGCCGAGGCGGGCCGCACGATCGCCGCCGAGCGACTCGATCTCCTGATCGAGCTTGCCCTTCTGCTCGGCGAGGCCGGTCCGCTGGCGCTCGAGGGCGGCGAGGCGGGGATCGATCCGCGCGAGCTCGGCCCGCAGCGCCGCCGGATCGGCGTCGCCGAGCGCGGCCTCGAGGGCGGAGCGGGCCTCGCCGGGGGGACCCAGGCGCTCCTCCTGGCGGCGCTCGAGCTCGGCGACCCGGGCGAGGTCGTGGTCGCGACGGAGCGCCCGCTCGGCCGCGGCCTTGAGCGCCTCGTCGCCGTCGACCCGGGCGCGGGCGCGGAGATCGACGAGCTGGCGCTCGAGCTCCGCCGCGTGGGCGCGCGCCTGCTCGAGGAGGGGCGCCCGCTGGGCGAGCGCCTCGCGGGCGTGGGCGCGGGCGAGGTTGGCCCCGCGCGCGCTGGCGAGGCGGCGGGCGAGCTCCTCGAGGTGATCGACCAGCGCGCGGGCGCCGACGTCGATCTCGAGGCGACGGAGGAGCGCCTGCGACTCGGCCTCGAGCTCGGCGAGGGCGGCCTCTCGCTCGCGCAGGGCGACCTCTCGCGGGCCCAGGAGCGCCCCGCGGGCGCGGGCGTCGGCGAGGCGCTCGAGGCGACGGAGGGCCTCCTGCGGGTCGAGGTCGCGGCGGAGGCCGATCTCCCCGAGGCGGCTGCGGAGCTCGTCGCGGAGCGCCGCCTCGCGCTCGCGCGAGCTCTCGAGGAGGCCGAGGGTGAGCTCGCGCGCGGCCTCGATCGACGCGAGGCGCTCGCGGGTCGACTCGCGGCGGCCGCGGCGGGCCTGGGCCTCGCGCTCGCGCTCGCGGAGGAGCTTGACCAGGAGCGGCCAGCCCGCGTGCTCCTGTCGGAGGTGGCGGCGGAGGCGGGCCTCGAAGGCGACCAGCGCCGGCTCGAGCGCCGACGCGCGCTGACGGACGTTGGCCAGCCGGAGCGCCGCCTCGCGGGCGCCCTCGAGCGCGCGGCGGCAGGCCAGCGCGTCGCGGGGATCGGGCGCCCGAGGCAGCGGGAGCAGCCGCCAGATCGCCTCCCAGCCGCGCCCCCAGGCCGCGAGATCCTCGGCGAGCCCCGCCTCGCCCGCGGCCAGGGCGCGCTCGGCCTCGGCCCTCGCCGCCCGTTGGCGGGCGAGCGCCTTGGCGTCCGCGAGGTGATCGGCGTGATCGCCGAGGGCGTCGACCGCCTCATCGGCGTCGACGATCGCGGCCTCGACCGCCCGCAGGAGGCCGTAGCGCTCGAGCTCCGTCAGGCGCTCGGGGCCGGTGAGCCAGGCCATCCGCAGCTCGTCCCAGGCCCGCTGCCGGCGGCCGCGGGCGTCGTCGACCCGGGCGAGCGCGGCCTTGGCGGCCTCGGCCCCGCCGCGGGTTCGCTTCCCCTTTGAACCTGGCCTCTTCGACAGGTCCTCTTCAGCCTGGTCGATCTCACCGGTCTCACGGGCCAGGCGGTCGCGCTCGGCGCGCCAGCCGGCGGCCGCGCTCGTCGAGGTCGCCGCGGCGGGCGAGGGCGTCGGCGAGCGCCGCGACCTCGGGGAGCGCGAGCTCGGCGGCCGCGGCCGCGTCGAGGGCGAGGCCGAAGGGCGCGAGGCCGGCGCTGATCTCGGTCTCGAGGCGGAGCGCCTCGGCGGCGAGGCGATCGAGCTGGGCGCGGCGATCGCCGAGCTCCTCGAGCTCGAGCGCGAGGTGGAGCGCCTCGCGGTCGTCGGCGTCGTCCTGATCGCGGCCGAGGATCGCCCGCGCGGCCTCGATGTCGGCGCGCTGCTGCTGATCGGCGCGGGCCGCCTCGGCGACCTCGGCGGCCGCCCGCGCCCAGCGCTCGACGAGCTCGCGGAGGCGATCGAGGGCGGCGCCCGCCGGCGGCTCGACGCCCTCCATGTCTGCCGTCTCTTCGGCCAGCTTCTTTCGATCGAGGGCGAGGGCCGCCTGCTCGCCCGCGACCTCGCGCCGGAGCGCGGCCTGGTGGGCGGCCCGCCGGGTCACCCGCTCGATCGCCGCCTCCTCGGCGAGGAGCGCCTCGTCGACCGCGATCCCGGCGATCCTGGCCTCCTGCTGGGCGATCTCGGCCGCCAGCGCGGCGCTCCGGGCCCCGGCGATCGCCGCCTCGGCGACCAGCCGGAGCGCCCGCCGGGCCCCCTCCTCGTCGAGCCCGGCGCTGGCCGGACCCGCCGCCGCGAGCTCGCGCCGGAGGGCCGCGAGCTCGCGGGCCTCGGGGAGCGCGGTCAGGATCGCCTGCGCCCGCGCCCGCGCGGCCCGCTCCTCGGCGAGCTCGGCCCCGTTGGCGTCGATCTCCCGCCGGATCCTGGCGAGGCGCGCGGTCAGGTCCTGGTAGGCGCCCTGCTGCAGGGTCGCCTCCCGCAGCGCCGTCTGGGTCTCGCGGACCTGGGCGAGCCCGCGGTTGATCGCCGGCACCTTGCCCTGGTTCTTGTAGAGGTCGCGCCCCTCGCGGTGGAGATCGGCGAGGACCTGGCGGATCCGATCGCCGCTGCCGCCGAGCGCCGAGCCGCCGAGCACCTCGCTCAGGCCCGCGTCCTCGAGGACCCCGGCGCCCCGCTGGAGGTCGCCGAGGTCGAAGCCGAAGAGCGCGTTGTAGAGGTCGGCCCGGATCCCGCCGAAGTAGGCGGCGAAGCGCTCGTCGTCGAGGTCGACGACCCCGGCCTGCGAGCTCAGGGTGCCGGTGAGCGAGTGCTTGCGCTTCTTGCGGCGCTCGACCGCGAGGCGCTGGCCGGCGCTGTCGCGGAGGCTCGCCCGAATGCGCATCGACTTGTAGTCGAAGCGGAAGGCGAGCGGGGTCTGGTGATCGATCCCGAAGAAGAGGTCGCGGACCGCGTGGAGGAGCGTGCTCTTGCCGGCCTCGTTCGCCCCCCAGATCACCGTGAGGCCGCCGCGGCCGCTGCCGAGGTCGAGCTCGAGGCGTTCGAAGTGGCCGTAGCGCTCGACGATGAGGCGGTCGATGATCACCGCGGGATCTCCAGCGCGGCCGCCCCGAGCTTGCCGAGGAGGAGCGACTCGAGCTCGTCGAGGCGGGGGATGATCGCCGCCGGGTCGTCGAGGCGGAGGTCGAGGAGCGGGGCGACGCTGGCCGCGAGCGGCCCGAGCTCGCCGAGGTAGTCGCGGAGCGCCTCGGGATCGGCGGCGACGCGGGCGAGCTCGGCCCGGAGCGCGCCGAGGAGGAGGGTGTGCTCGCCGATCGCCGCCTCGCCCTCGGGGTGGGAGGTGCGGAAGCGGATCTTCTCCGGCCAGATCGCCCCGAGATCCGCCGCGATCGCCCGAATTTGGGCCTCCAGCGGCTCCGGGTTGGCGGCCAGCGCCTCGTGGAGGCCGGTCGCCCCCTCGACGATCACCCGCGCGAGGATCGGCCGCCCGTCGGCGCCGACGAGCGCGCCCTTGAGGCCCGCCCGGACCTCGGCGAGGAGGTCGTCGAGGTTCTGCGCCTTCGCGGCCGAGGCGACCACCGTCGCCCAGCGGACGACGTCGAGCTCGCGGGCCTCGACCCTGCGGATCTGGAGGCCGTCGACGTCGACGATCACGCAGCCCTTGGGGCCGGTCTCGCGGGCGTGGCGGCCCTGGAGGTTGCCCGGATAGACCACCCAGGGGCCCTCGCTGAGGATCTCGCGGCGGTGGACGTGGCCGAGCGCCCAGTAGTCGTAGCCGTGGTCGACGAGCTGCGAGACCGTGCAGGGCGCGTAGTTGCCGTGGTCGCTGCTGCCCACCGCGTTGGTGTGGAGGAGGCCGATGTTGAGGAGGTCGCGGCGGCGCCCGGGGTAGCGCTGCGCGAGGTTCTCGTCGACGCTGCGCTCGCCGTAGCTCTGGCCGTGGACGGCGACCCCGAGGTCCTCGAAGGTCACGGTCTCGGGGGCGTCGGCGGCGAGGGTGGTGACGTGCTCCGGCAGCGGCACGTGGCGCGAGATCACCGACTCGGCGTCGTGGTTGCCGCGGATCATCACCACCCGCGTGTTGCTCTCGCGGAGGCGGCTGAGCTCGCGGACGAAGAAGAGGCCGGTGTTGAAGTCGCGCCACTCGCCGTCGAAGACGTCGCCGGCGAGGAGGAGGAGCTCGGCCTCGTGATCGAGGCAGAGGTCGATGAGGCGGCGGAAGGCGCGGCGGGTCGCCAGGCGGATGTCGTCGACCGGCGCCCCCTCGATCCGCCCGAGGCCGCGGAGGGGGCTGTCGATGTGGAGATCGGCGGCGTGGACCACCCGCATGGCCAGCAAGCTCGCACCTCTCGGATCGCCGCGCCAGGGGGTCGCGGGCGAAAATCCCGGCGGCGGGGGTCGCGGGCGACGATCGCCGGCCGACCGACGATCGCCGACGGCGCGTGCGCCGAGATCGCCGGCGCCGATCTCCATGAGATCGACGGGCCGCGACCGGCGATCGCCGGAGGATCGCCTGCGGGCCCTCCGCAGGCGCCGATCGACGATCGGCATCGCCGCTGGTTGTTGCTAGGATGCGGCCCTCTCCAGCCCCCCGGAGCTGCCGGTGACCGACAAGAACGACTCGTCACGGACTGTCCAGCAGACCGCTCGTCTGATCCTCCGCTACCTCCGGGACAACCCCGAGGGGACGACCAAGGAGACCCTCGCCAAGAAGGCCCAGGTCGCGCCGGTGACCGTCCAGCGGGCGCTCAAGTTCATGCGCGAGGAGTGGGACGCGCCCCTCGAGTTCAACCACGGTTCGAAGCGCTGGCACCTCCTCGACGCCAAGTTCACCCTCCCGCTCACCGATCCGGATCCCGAGGATCTGACGGCGGTCGTCTTCGCCTCGGCCCTCCTCGCGCCGGTCGGCGACGAGGAGCTCAACTCGCGGGTCAAGCGGCTCATCGAGCAGATGGACGACGCCCTCGAGGACGCGCCGAAGGCGAAGAACGACGCCAAGGTGCGGCCCCGCAGCGTCACCGCGACCGTCACCACCGGCTCGCAGGTCGACTACCGGATGGTCTCGAAGCTCCTCCTGGCGATCGGCTCCGGGGTCGTGCGGATCGAGTACGAGAGCCCCTGGGCCGGCACCCACAAGACCTACGACATCGAGCCCTGGCAGATCCGGATCCACGACGGGCAGATGTACATGCGGGCCTACTCGCGGAGCCACGGCGAGCCCCGCTCCTTCCGGGTCGCCCAGGTCACCCACGCGCGGGTGCTGCCGAGCGAGGCGCCGCGCGAGGCGGTGCCGACCAAGGACGAGCTCTGGGGCGGTCAGCCGGCCTACGGGATCGACTGGGACCGCCCGGGGACCGCGACCTTCCGGGTCCGCGGCGGCGTCGCCCGCTGGATCGGCCGGATGATCTGGGACCCCGGCCAGGAGGACCGCTGGATCGAGCCCGGCGATCTCCTCGAGCGCAAGATGCCCTACCACTCGTGCCGCGAGCTCGCCCGCCGCCTCCTCAGCATCGCCGACGGGCTCGAGATGATCGAGCCGAAGGAGCTGCGCGACGAGGTTCTCGGCTTCTCCCGCGGGCTCATCGATCGGGTCGGCGGCGGCGCGGCGTCGTAGGCGGCGCGCGCGTCAGCGGGTGAAGATCCCGGTCACGGCGCTGCTGTAGCCGCCGTCGTAGGTGTAGAAGCGGCCCTCGCCGAGGTGGGAGCCGATCGACGCGTTCACCTGGAGGTAGTAGTGAGCGCCGGGCTCGAGCACCCCCGGCGGCAGGGTGACGCTGGTCCCCTCGGTGACGTAGCTGAAGATCGTCCGCTGCGAGGCCGCGACCGTGCCGTCGCCGCCGAGGGTGTCGTCGATCGTCCGGACGCGGACGCTGTAGAGATCGGCCGCCCCGGTCGCCGGCGGGGTGAAGGTGATCGTCGGCGTCTCGCCGACCCCGTCCATCGTCGCGTCGACCGGCAGCGGCGCGCCGTTGATCATGACGTCGCGGACCAGCGTAATCCGCGGCTCGACCGGCGCGCCGCCGAGGGCCGCCAGCGACCAGTCGGTCTCGACCTGCGCGTAGACGTACTTGGTGTCGCCGGTCGCCGGGTGGACGACGGGATGCCAGTGGATGCAGCGGGTGAAGAGCACCTCCTCGCCGACCGGGAAGGGATCGCCGTAGACGAGCTCGAGCACCCGATCCGGCGGGACAGCGCCGGACACCGAGATCTCGGCGAGCGTCGGCAGCATCCCGTAGACCGGCCCGTCCTCCCCGGGCTCGCGGGCCAGCGACACGTCGCACTCGACCTGCTCGGGGTTCGGCACGTTCGCGGCGAGGGCGCCGGAGAATTGCGTGGCTCGGAGGTCGACGACGAGCGAGACCTCGGGGGCGACGACGAAGCTCCCCTGAGCCGGCGTGGTCGCGCCGTCGATCATCGCCGGGAGGGTCAGGGGCGCGGCCTCGTGGAGCCGCCAGAGGGAGGCGGAGAACCAGGGATCGTCGTAGCCCGGATCGTCGAGGAGCGGCGAGATCTGGAGGTGCGTGAGCCAGAGATCGTCGCCCGCGCCGGGATCGATCAAGGACGAGCCGTCGCGCGACGTGTACGTCGACCACGGGATCTGCCAGCCGTCGATCGCCTCGTCGAAGTCGACCGGCTCGCCGACGAGGTCCTCCGGCGGATCGAGGTAGAGGAGCGCGTCGGCGTTGTAGGAGTAGAGCTCAAAGCGATCGCCGTATTCGTAGGGGGTCATCGCGTCGACCGAGAGCTCGACGCGGGTCTCCTCGCTGGTCGCCAGCGCGGGCTCGGGGCGGCCGCTGTAGACCCGGCCGGTGTAGAGATCACGGAGATCGGTCTCGACGACCCAGTAGTAGCCCGGAGCGCCCGGATACTCCGGATCCGGCGGGTTTCGCCAGTGGAGCTGGAAGGTCCCCGCCGGGACCCCGTCGAAGACCACCCAGGCCTTGCCGTCGTAGGCGCCCTCGAAGGTCTCGTCGCCGGACTTGATCGTGATCACCGCACCGTCGGCCGTCGGGTCCTTGGAGAACGAGACCATCGCGCCCGCGAGCGGCCGGTAGTCGTCGGCGGTCGCCAGGCGGACGGGCTCGTCGACGCCGGTGGAGTCGGAGTCGGAGTCGGTGGCGCTGCCGCCTTCGCCGTCATCGGACGCGCAGGCGCCCGCGAGCGAGACCGCGAGGGCGAGCGCGAGGGCGTAGCGCGGAGCGAGCGGGGGCATCCGGCGATTGGACCAGATCGCTTGCTGTCTGAACAGTCAGGCCGTCGCGCAATCTTGGGGGCGGGCGCTGTCCTCTCGAGTGGACAACATGGAGCGAGCGCCGAGCCGACGTCTGCTCGCGGGCCCGCCTCCGCCGCGTGAAGGCGGCGACCTCCGGGCGACCTCGCGCGCGGCCGCACGCGCCCGGGAAGCGCCGTAGCCCCCCGCAGAACGGCGATTGAGAGCGCGTGGGTTTGCACGCGGAGGTCGCCTCGTCAGCGCCCGCCGGCCGCGATACGCTTGAGCGCCGATGGACGCGGACCCGCGAGATCGTGGTGGTGCGAGGGCGACGGGGCGGCCGCGTCGGGGCTCGTCGCTCCTCGCGCTGAGCGCTGGCCTCGCCCTCGCCCTCGCGCCGATGCGACCGACGCTCGCCGCGGAGGCGCCGGCGAGCCAGTCCGGATGGCCGGCGCCGGCGACCGCGGGCGGACCCGGGGCGAGCGCTCCGGCCACCGCGCCGGCGCCCGCCCCCACGAACGCCGCCCCGCAGGCGGTCGAGGGCCCCGCGCCCGCGCCCGCGCCGCGCGGCGACGACGATGATGACGACGACGACGACGACGACGACGACGACAAGCCGCGCGACCCGAAGTGGATGCGCTCGACCGGCGTCGCCTCGCTCGCCGGCGGGCTCTCGCTCTTCGTCCTCTTCTACGCGGTCTGCGGGATCACCGGGGCGGCGATGCACGACGCCGGCGTCCGCCGCCTCGACGACTTCGACCCGGCGCGGGTCGAGCGCGGCCACCAGCTCATCGACATCGGCAAGCGGATGGTGATCCCGGTCGCCGGGCCCTTCCTGGCGATGCCCTACATGAGCACGGACGAGGGGATCGTCTTCGCGGCGTTCGGCGGCGCCTTCCAGATCGCCGGCCTGGTGATGACCGCCTTCGGCGCGGCCCAGCTCGGGATCTACAACGCGAAGAAGTCACAGAGCGCCCCGCCGATGGCCTCCCGCCGGCGCCTGCGGCTGATGGGCGCGGCCACGCCGACCTACGCCGGGGCCGGGCTCAGCCTCCGCTTCTAGCCAGCGATGACCGCCGGGTGTCGGCGGGCGTAGACTCGCCCCGTGACCTCGCCCCGTCATCCTGCGTCCGCCGCCCGGCTCGCGGCGCTCGCGATCGCGCTCGCCGTCGCGGGGAGCGGATGCACAGGACCCAAGGGACAGGTGAGCGACAACCCCGAGCCCGCGGCCGCCGGCGCCCGCCAGGTGATCCCCCAGGGCCTCGTCCACGTCGGCTTCGTCGACGTCGACGCCGCGCCCGCGAAGACCTTCCCCTGGCGCGACGCGGCCGCGCTCCGCGACGAGATCAACCGCGGCCAGGTCGGCGGCGAGGCCGGTCACCTCCGCTGGTTCTTCCACGCCTTCGATCGCCGCCACATGTGGTTCTTCATCGGCCGCTACGAGCCGCGCGAGCCGGTCGGCGGGGTCTACCGGGCCGAGCGCCAGGTGATCGTCCGGCGCTCGCGGGCGGCCGAGGAGGGGCTCGGCGTCGCCGCGACGATCGCCGGCTACGAGCGCGGCCAGGTCGGCCTCCGCGCGGGGATGTCGCCCGAGGAGGTCGAGGCCCGCCACGGCGCGCCCCAGCAGGTGATCCAGCTCGGTCCCTTCGGCGCCTTCGACTACATCTACGCGGACATCTGCGTCCGCTTCCTCGAGAACCAGGCCTCCCACATCCTGGCCCGCGAGCTCTGCGTCGGGCCCGAGTAGAGCCAGCCTTCCTCAAGAGACAGGTCGCCGCCTCTCGGCCCGCAGGTCCGCTCTCAGCCGACCTCCTGGGCCCACGCCCCCTCGAGCGCCGCCCAATCGACCGAGGCCCCGAGGCGGGCGAGGACCGCGTAGAGCCCGAAGCGCAGGCGGAAGAGGAAGAGGAGGCGGGCCGGCAGGCGGAGGCCGATCAGGAAGCGCTTGTCGTGGAGGACGCCGCGGGCCTCGAAGCCCTCGTCGGCGGCGATCGTCCGGGCGCCCGGCGTGACCAGGGGGCCGAAGAAGCCGCGGACCAGACGACGGAGATCGGCGAGGTCACGCGGCCGCGTCGGCGCGCGTCCGCCGACGCTGGCGATCGCCGCGGCCATCGCCGCGACGTCATCGACGCGGGCGGCCGCCGCGAGCGCGGCGAAGCCCCGCCGGAGCTCGCGGTCGACCTCGCGGACGCAGCCGAAGTCGTAGACGATCACCCGACCGTCGCCCGCGATCGCGAAGTTCCCCGGGTGCGGATCGCCGTGGAAGAGGCCGTCGCGGTAGAGCGCCCGCATCCACACCCGAAAGAGCGCCGCGCCGATCCGATCGCGCTCGGCCTGCGGCGGGTCCTCGGCGAGGAGGTCGTCGAACGAGCGCCCCGGCGTCCAGCGGGTCGCCAGCACCCCGGCCCCGACCACTCGCCGAGGACCTCGGGGATCACGATCTCGGGGTCGTCGGCGAAGATCGCCTGGAAGCGCCGCTGACGCGCGGCCTCGAGGACGAAGTCGCACTCCTCTTCGAAGGCCTGGCGGGCCTCGTCGATCATCCCGGTCACCGCCGCGCCGCCGATCAGCGCGCCGAAGACCGAGCCGACCGAGGCCGCCCGGAAGTCGGCCCGGATCGCCGCGTCGATCCCGGGGTGGCGGACCTTGATCGCCACCTCCGTCCCGTCGGGGAGGCGGCCGCGGTGGACCTGGCCGATGCTGGCGACCGCGAAGGGCTCGACCTCCATGCCGGCGAGGAGCGCCTCGCCGCGCTCGCCGAGGGCGTCGCGGATCGTCGCCGCGACCTCGGCCGCCGACGAGCGCGGGGCCGCGGTCTGGAGGAGCGCGAGCGCCGAGCGGAGCTCCGGCGGGACGCTGGCGTCGATGTAGCCGAGCATCTGCCCGGCCTTCATGGCGATCCCCTTGAGCTCGCCGAGCTCGCCGACGAGGGCGGCGATCACCTCCGGATCGAGGTCCCCCTTGCGCGCCCGCGAGAGCGCCGTGGTCACCCCGAGCGCGCTCTTGCCCCCCCGCCAGAGGCGCCCCAGCGTCGACGTCGGGACCGTCGACTCGGCGGCCATGAGGGCGCTCCGCAGGAGCATCGGACGGGGTGCAGGGGGCGGCTTGTCCGAGGCGGCGACCATGTGATAGTCACTATCATATGAGAGATGCTCTCACAAGTCGAGGCGACGGGCGCGGAGGAGGCGGCGGCGACGGCCGGACCCGCCGCCGGATCGAGGCGATGCGCCGGGTGCAGGAGCGCGCGCTCGACCTCTTCGAGGCCTACGGCTACGCCCAGGTCAGCGTCGAGGCGATCGCCGAGGCGGCCGGGGTCGGTCCGGCGACGATCTACCGCAACTTCGGCGGCAAGGAGCGGATCGTCCTCTGGGACGAGTACGACCCCCTCCTCTTCGCCGGCCTCGCCGACGCGCTCGCCGACGCGCCGCCCCTCGCGGCGATCCAGCGGGCGCTCGGCCGGGCGCTCGCCGAGCTCTACGCCCGCGACCGCGAGCGGATCATCCGGCGGGCCCGGATCGTCGAGGCCAACCCCGAGCTCCGCCAGGCGAGCGCCGCCAACCAGGAGGCGCTACGGGCCGGCCTGGCGGAGGTGCTCCTCAAGGCAGGCGCCGCCCGTGATCCGCTCGAGGCCGCGGTCTTCGGCGGGGCGATCGCGTCGACGCTCGAGGCCGCGGCGCTGGCCTGGCTCGCCGACGGCGGCGCCTCGCCGCTCAGCCGCCACCTGGCGATGGCGTTTCGCCGGCTCACCCGGCTCTGCGCCGGCGGCTAGCCTCACCGGGGCGCTACGCGGAGCGCGGGGCCGAGGGCGCAGCGTCGGCCCAGATCCGGTGGAGCGCGTCGTCGAGCTCCGCGAGGATCAAGGGCTTGGCGACGATCCCGTCGACGCCGGCGTCGCGGAGCGCCTCTCGCTCCTCGGGCATCACGGCGGCCGTCACGGCGAGGACGGGGAGGCGGCGCGCGCCAGCCCGCTCGTGGGCGCGGAGCGCCGCGGTCGCCTCGGCGCCGCCCATCCGGGCCATCCGCGCGTCGAGGAACACCGCGTCGTAGCCCCCCTGCACCGCCCTCTCGACCGCGAGATCGCCGTCGTCGACCGCCTCGACCTCGCAGCCCAGGTGGGTCAGGAGGGCGGCCGCGACCGCCCGTGAGAGCTCATCGTCATCGGCGACGAGCACCCTGCGCCCGCGCCACGCCCCCGCCGTGATCGACCGCGGCGCGGCCTCGGCGACCGGCGCGGCGGCGAGCTCGAGGGGGAGCTCGACCGTGAAGCAGGTGCCCTCCCCGAGGCGGCTCTCGCAGCGGATCTCGCCGCCCATCCGCTCGACGAGCGCGCGGCAGATCGCCAGCCCGAGGCCGGTCCCCGGCGCCTTGTGACCGCTCGAGAGGCGCTCGAAGGGGACGAAGAGGCGCCCCTGCTCCTCAGCCGGGATCCCGGCGCCGCTGTCCCGCACCGCGATCCGGAGCTTCGCGCCGCCGCCCACGCGCCACCCCTCCAGCTCGACCTCAACGGCGCCGACCGCCGTGAACTTGATCGCGTTGTCGACGAGGTTGGCGACCACCTGGCGGATCTTCGCGCCGTCACCCAGCACTGGGAGCTCGGCCGGCCACGTCAGCCTCGACCAGAGCTCCAGGCCGCGCAGCTCGGCGCGCGGGCGCATCAGCTCGACCACCGCCTCGACCGCGGCCTGCGGGTCAAACGCCGCCGCGACGGGGGTGACATCGGCGGCCTCGAGGCGGGCGAGGTCGAGCATCTGGTCGAGGAGCTCGCGGAGCGCGAGCCCCGAGGCGCGGATCGTCTCGAGGCGCTGGCGGAGCGGCCCGTGGGCGGCCTCGGCGATCAACACCTCGGTCATCCCGACGACCCCGTTCATCGGCGTGCGGAGCTCGTGGCTGATCGTCGCCAGGCTCGCGCTCCGGGTGCGGAGGGCCGACTCCGCCGCCGCCTTCGCGGCGATCGCCTCGCGCCGGCTGAGCTCGCCGCCGAGCCAGCCGGCGAGGAGCTCGAGCGCGGCGCGCTCATCGTCGACGAAGGGCCGGGCCGACCGGCGGCCGAAGAAGATCGCCCCGCGCACCGAGCCGCCGACGGTGACCGGGGCCGCGACCGCGCGGACGCGCCCGAACATGCAGAAGCGCGCCTCGCCCTCGCCCTCGCCCGCGAGCGCGCCCTCGAGCCCCGCGTCCGGGATCAGACGACCCCCCTCGACGACGCCTCCGATCCCGCCGATCGCCCGGACGATCCGGGCCGCGGGGTGCTCGACGCGGACGAAGGCCGTGACGTCGACCGCGACGAGCTCATCGGCGAGCGCGAGGACAGAGTCGACGAGCGCCTCCTGCGAGAGCTCGCGCTCGACCTCGACGCGCCGGAGCTCACGGAGGACGCCGCGGAGGCCGGAGTAGGCGTCGCTCGCGGAGGTGACGAGGCGGAGGCGGGCGCCGCATTCGCTCCGCGCGCACATCTCATGGCTGACGCCTGAGTCCGCCATCGCCGACGACCAGCGCGTGCGCACGCCTCTCGCCAGATCCGCACCCACCACCGTTCGTCCCGCGTTTCCTGTCGTCCTCACGCTCTCTCTCACACGAGCGGACGAGGCGAAGTCACGGGACGTGACGTTTTTTTCGAACCGACTCCGCCGCCGTCGCCGGGCAGATCCGCGCCGCGACGGCGCGACGCGGCGGCGACCGCTCAGTGCGCCGACTTGCGGGCGTTCATGATGTGGACGGCCTCGCCGATCGCGTGCTTCGCCGCCTCCATGACCGCCTCGCCGAGGGTCGGGTGCGGGTGGACGGTGAGCGCGATGTCCTCGGCGAAGGCGCCCATCTCGATCGCCAGCGCGCCCTCGGAGATCAGGTCGCTGGCCTCGGGGCCGACGATGTGGATCCCGAGCACCCGCGCGTCAGCGGCGTCGGTGATCACCTTGACGAAGCCGTTGGTCTCGCCGATCGCCATCGCCCGGCCGCTCACCGCGAAGGGCATCTTGCCGATCGAGACCTTGTGGCCGGCGGCCTCGGCCTCCTCGGCGGTGAGGCCGACGGCGGCGATCTCGGGCTCGGTGAAGACGATGTTGGGGATGCAGCGGGCGTCGTCGATCGCCTTCTTGCCGGCGATCACCTCGGCGACGACCTCGCCCTCGTGGCTCGCCTTGTGGGCGAGCATCGGCTGGCCGACGACGTCGCCGACCGCGAAGATCCCGGGGACGTTGGTCTGCTTGCGCTGATCGACCGGGATGAAGCCGCGGGGGCCGACCTTGACCCCGCTCTTCTCGATGTTGAGGCCCTGGGTGATCGGCCGGCGGCCGACCGCGACGAGGACGACGTCGGTCTCGAACTCCTGGACCTCGCCGCCGATCTCCGCCTTGACGACGATCGCGCCGCCGCGCTCCTCCCAGCCGATCGCCTTGGCCTTGAGGTGGATCTCGCCGCCGTCCTTCTTGATCTGGCGGGCGACGACGTCGGCGCACTCCTTGTCGACGCCGTTGAGGATCCGCTCGAGGCCCTCGAGGACGACGAGCTTGGTGCCGGCGCGCTGGAAGGTCTGGCCGAGCTCGAGGCCGATGATCCCGCCGCCGATGCAGAGCATCCGCTGCGGGATGTAGTCGAGGTCGAGCGCGCCGGTCGAGTCGAGGATCCGCTTCTGGTCGACCTTGAAGCCGGGGATCTCGATCGGCAGCGAGCCGGTGGCGATGACGATGTTCTCGGCCTCGACGACGTCGGCCGGGCGGCCGTCGGCGTACTTGATCCGGACCGAGCGGGGGCCGATGAACTCGGCCGTGCCGTTGACGTAGGTCGCGCCGTTGCTCTTGACCAGGCCCTGGACGCCGGTCGTCAGCTTCTTGACGATCCCGGCCTTCCAGGTCTGCATCGCCTTCATGTCGACGGCGGCGCCCTGGAAGGTGATCCCCATCGACGCGCTGTGCTGCGCCTTGTGATAGAGCTTGGTCGCCGAGATCAGCGCCTTCGAGGGGATGCAGCCGACGTTGAGGCAGACGCCGCCGGGCTTGTCCTTCTCGACGATCATCGTGTCGACGCCGAGCTGGGCGAGGCGGATCGCGCAGGGGTAGCCGCCGGTGCCGGCGCCGATGACGAGGGCCTTCTTCTTGATCGTGGCCATGGGGAGCTCCGTGGGTGGGACGCGGCTAGATGCCGGCGAGGAGGAGGAGGTTGGGGTCCTCGAGGTAGCGCTTGACCTCCTGGAGGAAGCTCGCGCCCTCGAAGCCGTCGACCACGCGGTGGTCGAGCGAGACCGAGAGGTTCATCAGGTGGCCGACGACGATGTTGTCGTTGTCGTCGACGATCGGCGCCTTGCGGATCGCGTGGACGCCGAGGATCCCGACCTCCGGGAAGTTGAGGATCGGCGTCGCCAGGACCCCGCCGATCGTCCCGAGGGAGGTGATCGTGAAGGTCGAGCCGGTCAGCTCCTCGCGCGACGCGGTGCCGCCGCGGGCGGCGTCGGAGACCCGGGCGATCTCGCGGCCGAGGTCGAGGATGCTCTTCTTGTCGGCGCCGTGGATCACCGGGACCATCAGGCCCTGGCCGGTCGCGGTGGCGATGCCGATGCTGTAGCGCTTCTTGAGGATGATCCGCGCGCCGGCCTCATCGAGCTCGGCGTTGACGATCGGGAACTTGCGGAGCGCGTGGACCACCGCCTTGACGATGAAGGGGAGGTACGAGAGCTGCACCCCCTGCTCGGCGGCGACCGCCTTGGCCTCGGAGCGGAGCTTGACCAGGCGGGTGACGTTGATCTGCTCGACGTAGGTGTAGTGGACCGCGGTCGAGTAGGCGCGGCTCATCCCCTCGGCGATCCGCCGGCGCATGCCGCGGAAGGGGATGATCTCGTCGCCCTCGGCCGGGGTGCCGGCGTGCTGGGGGCGGGCGGCCGCCGGCGCGGACGCGGCGGGCTTGCTCGCCGCCGGCGCGGGGGCCGGGGCCGGGGCCGGCGGGGCCTCGCGGGCCCGGAGGACGTCGGTCTTGGTGATCCGCCCGCGCTCGTCGACCGGCAGGGCCGCCAGGTCGATCCCCGACTCGCGTGCGAGGTGGCGGGCGGCCGGCGTGGCCAGGACGCTCTTCGCGGCGTCTGTCCCCGAGTGCATGACCTGTGGGACATGCTGAATAGGAGGTGCGGGCCGGGCGGCCGACGCGGGCGCAGCGACCGGCGCGGGCGCAGGCTTGCTCGCCGCGGGCGCGGGCGCGGGCTTGCTCGCGGCCGGAGCCGCCGCGCCGCCGGCCTCGATGATCGCGATCACCTCATCGATCGCGCAGATCGACCCGACCTCCGCCTTGATCTCGCTGAGGCGACCGGCTATCGGCGACGGGACCTCGATCGTCGCCTTGTCGGTCATCACCTCGACCAGGGCCTCGTTGGCCGCGATCGCGTCGCCAGGCGCCTTGAGCCACTGGACGATCTCTCCCTCGACAACGCCTTCGCCGATCTCTGGCAGCTTGAACTCGATCATCGCTCGGTCCTTCGTCTTGATCTGGGGGCTCAGTAGGTGGCGACCTCGGCGATCGCGGCCGCGATCGCCTCGACCGTCGGCAGCGCGTTCGCCTCGGCGCTGTAGGGGAGGGGCCCGTCGGCGCCGCCGACCCGGAGGATCGGCGCGTCGAGGTGGAGGATCGCCCGGTCGGCGAGGAGGGCCGCGACCTCGGCCGCGATCGCGTTGCGCTGGCCGGGGTGGACGATCACCAGCTTGCCGGTGCGGGCGGCCGCGGCCGCGAGCGCGTCGGCGTCGAGGGGCGCGAGGCCGCTGAGGTCGATGATCGCGCAGGCGTGGCCGCTCTGGTCGACCGCCGCCTCGGCGAGCGCGACCCCGGCGCCCCAGGCGAAGATCGTCGCGTCGTCGCCCTCGCGGACCCGACGGGCGGCGCCGAGCGCCCGCGGAAAGCTGCCCGAAGGGACATCTTCGTCGGCGAGCTCGCGGAGGAGGAGGGTCCGCGGCAGGAAGACCACGGTCGGCTGCTCGCCGGCGTCGAAGCCCGCGGCCGCGCGGAGGAGCGCCGGCGCCTCGCGGGCCTCGCCGAGCGCGAGCACCCGGAGGCCGGGGAGGCCCGCGACCAGGTCCTCCGGGCTCTCGGCACCGTCGCCGCCGAGGCCGAAGCCGGGGCCGGTGGGCGCGAGGATCACGACCGCCGACGAGCGCTCGCCGCCGGCGCTCGCCGAGATCCGGCCGAGCTCGCGGAGCGCGGCGAAGCCCTCGATGAGCGCGCTCGCCGAGGGCAGGATCACCAGCGGCCGCCGCCCCGCGAGCGCGAGGCCGGTCGCGTGGGCGATCGCCGCGGCCGGGGTCAGGGGCCCGCCGAGGAGGCGAGCGGCGAGCGCCTCGTCCTCGCGGGCCGCCCGGGTGAGGCCGAGCATCCCGCCGTCGCGCACGTCCTCGCCGACGATCACACGCCGGGGATCATCGCGGAGGAGGCTGGCGATCTCGTCGGCGAGCCGGCGGAGCAGGCTCTTGCTGGTGCTCGCTACCATTGCTTCTCCTTGTCGGCGGCGCCCCGGGGGCTCACCGCGGCTCCTCGGGCGCGGCCCCGCGCGCGTAGGCGAAGGCGCGGTCGAGCTGGCCGAGGATCTCGCGCTCGAGCGCCTCCTCGAAGGCCGGGGTCCAGAGCCCCTCGTGGTCGAGGAAGCGCCGGAGCCGCTCGACCGGGTCGCGGTGGGCCGGCACGTCGGGGTTGTAGAGCGGGGTGACGACGACCTCGACGAAGGCCGGGCCGCGGCCGTCGCGGGCGTGGGTGAAGGCCTGCTCGAGCGCCGTGTAGACGCCGATCACGTCGGCGCCGTCGGCCCGCCGGGTCCAGAGCCCGCAGGCGGCCATCCGCTCGGCGACCGAGTCGCCGAAGAGGCCGGCCTCGGGCGGCGCCCCCTCGGGCCAGAGCTGCGACTTGCAGATCAGCACGAGCGGGAGATCGCCGGCCGCGGTCAACGCGACGCTCTCGTGGAAGAGGCCGGTGGTCGTCAGCCCCTCGCCGAAGATCACCGCGCTCGCCTTGCCGCCGCCGGCGAGCTTGTGGGCGTGGGCCTGACCGGCCGCGAGCGCGAGGTGGAGCCCGAGCGGCTCGGGCGCGTGGGCGACCCCGAGGTCGGTCGCCGAGATCGCCCCCGGGCGGCCGTTGTAGAGCGCCGGTCCGCGCTCGCCGGGGAGGCCGAGGACCTGGCGCGCGAGCTCGTCGAGGTCCATGCCGAGCATCGGCGCGATCGCCAGGTCGCGGAGGCCGGGGTAGATCCACTCGCCGTCGCCGAGGAGGAGCGCGACGGCGACGCTCACCGCCTCCTCGCCCGCGGCCGGCGCCCACATCGGCAAGCCGACGCGGCCGAGGCGGTGATCGAGGAGGCGAGCGGCGACCAGGCGCTTGTAGAGGGCGCGGGGCTCGAGGGCGTCGACCAGGGGGCGGGCGGCGTCGCCGAGGTGCCCCTCGGGGTCAAGCCCGACCGCCACGCCTTCTGGATCCCAGGGAGATTGTTCCATGTTCGCCTGCGGTCTCGCGCCGCCCCGAGGAGGCGCGGACGCGGAGAGAAACGCCGACGAGAGGCGATCTAGGGCCCCCTGCGACGGCATCTGGGTTTTATCTGCGGGGTCGCCGGGCCGTCAAGACGAGCGGCGCCAGCCGACGCCCGCGGAGCCCCTCCTGCGGCCCAGGACGCGATCATCGGACGCGAGTAAGCACACGCCGGGGACGCCGACGCGCGCCGACCGATCTCCCGCTGCGGACGCGCGAAGGCGTCGTCTTGCGCTCGCCCTCCGCCCTGCGTGACCATGCATACATCTGCGGGACGCCCCGGGGCGGGTCGCAAGGACCCGCCCCGGGGCCCCGGCGGACCCGACCCGCCAGAGCGCGAGCCGATGAGCAGCCGCTTCGAAGCCAGCACCAGCGTCATCGAGATCCCGGGGATCGACGCCCACGAGTACGCGCTCCTCCGGCGCCTCCGGGTCCACACCTGGGGAGACCTCGTCGCCCTCGAGAGCGAGGCCCAGCTCAGCGAGCGCCCGCGGGTGCAGGCGGGCGACGCCGAGGCGCTCGATCGGGTGCGCGGGGCCCTCGGCCTGCCGGCGCTCCGCCGGAGCAGCGATCTCCTGCCGATCGACGCCTGGGGCGGGCTCCACGTCTGGGGCGCCCGCGCGGGCGACATCCGGGCGGTCGTCGACTACGCGCTCGTCCAGGTCGGCCTCCGCTCGCGGCCCTTCGCCTCTGGCGATCTCCAGCCGACCGATCTCAAGGTCTTCTCGACCCTCGGCCCCGACCGGGTGGCGATCGCCCCCGAGGGCGCCCAGTGGGTCGCGGTCCTCTCGGAGCGCCTCGAGGGGAGCCCGGTCGATCGCCAGCCCCTCCTCGAGATCCTGCGGACGGCCGGCGCCCACGCGGTCCTCGCCTACCGCTACATCCCCGACACCTTCGGCACGCCGCCGGTCCGCGACCTCCTCCTGGTCGGCGGCGAGGCGCGCTTCGCCTGGCGCCGCGGCGACGACCCGCGGGTGATGGCCCGCACCCTCGCGGCCCTCTGCGAGGAGCCCGAGGCGGCGATCCTCGCGGCCCTCGACGACGACGAGCCCTTCCGCCTGGCGGACGCGATCGGCCTCGAGCACCTCGGCTTCCGGCCCTACATCGACGAGGCGCTCGCCCGCGGCGAGGAGCCCGACGTGATCGAGTACGAGGCCGGCTAGGCCTGCGCGCTTCGTCATGAACATTCGGACATGTCTTCATAGACATCTATGACAGTGCCCGGGCGCGGGCGATCTCGACCGTCCGCAGGGCCGACGCGATCGGAGCGGGCGGCCCCCCGACCCTGCGTGCTACCCTGGCCCGATGGACCCCGCGCGCGCGCGCTCGCTCGGCCTCGCCCTGGCCCTCTGCGCCGCCGCCTGCACGTCGCACCGCCCCGAGCGCGACCACGGCGAGCACGCGTCGTGCCCCGGGGTTGAGCTCGCGCCCGGGCTCTTCAAGCGGATCCAGGGGACCTGGACCGTCCGTCACACCCACTACCGCCGCGGCGCGAAGCCGCCGCGCCTGCGGCAGGTCGGCGCGCTGACGATCGAGGGCTGCCGCTACACCTTCAGCGCCGACGAGGGGGCGAAGCTCGGCGACCTCCGGCGCTGGTTCCCGATCGTCGACCGACCGACGGGGGTCGTCGAGATCATCGGCGAGCCGCCGCCGAACCTGGGGGCCTACTTCTACCTCGACCTCGGGGTGATCCGCCTCCACGGCGACCCCGAGCCGCCGCTCAAGAGCGAGGTGGAGGGGGTGAACGACTCGATCGAGCTCGCGATCCGAGAGCGCCTCCAGGAGGGCGAATACCTCCTGATGAAGGTCACGGACGAGGCCCTGCCGACCCACACGCTGTCGATCGAGCGCGGGAAGGAGACGGCGCGCGGCGACGAGTACCCGGGCGGCTTCGATCCGGAGGAGCCTGGGATCGACTGGGAGGCGCGCCGGCGCGAGGTCGACGCGGCGCTGCCGCGCTGGCGGGAGGAGGCGGCCGCCCGGGCCGCAGCGCCGCCCGCCTCGCCCCCCTGAGGAGGCCCGTCGTTCGTCATGTCCCAAGGGACATGACGCTCGCGATGCCGATGACGACGAGCCGCCCTCGGTCAGTTGATCTCCGCGAGGACGAACGCGAGCGAGTCGACGTCGGCGTCACGCTGGGCGCAGCTCTTGGCGAGGCTCGGATCGGCGAGCTCGCTCGCGCTGCACTTCGCGGTCGGGAAGGCGTGGCCGCCGGTGTTGTCGAAGGAGTGGCCGACGCCGGCGTACTCGACCCAGGTGAGCGGATGGGCGCTCGCGGGGCCCGACGCGTAGTTGGCGATCGCGTTGTCCGCCCGACGATCGCAGTTGGCGTAGAGCGAGTCGGCGGTGCCCTGGTGGAGGCGCATCGGCCGGGCCGGCCGCCAGTAGCCGTCCTTGGTCGAGCTCAGGCCGTAGCCGAGGGCGCTGCCGCAGCCCGGGTAGTAGGCGACCGCGGCCCCGTAGGTCGGCGGGGTGCCGTAGGCGACGTTGGCGTCGCGCGGGGTCTCGGCGATCGCCACCATCACCGCCTGGGCGCCCTGCGACCAGCCGAAGAGCGCGACCTCGCCGACCTCGTGGACGTCGACCAGGAAGCTGAGCGCGGCGTCGAGATCGTCGACGCGATCGGTGTAGGGGTCGACGTCGCCGGCGTAGGTCGAGCCGCTGCACTGGTACTGGAAGTCGACCCAGGCGACGCCCTCGGGCGTGCGGCCGCCGTAGGAGTCGACGGCGATCGCCACGTAGCCCTGGGCCGAGAGCTCGAGGCCCCAGCGCTCGATCTCGTTGATCGCGCCGGCGCTGGGGTCATCGTTCGACCACATGCCGCCGCAGCCGTGGGCCATGATCACCGCCGGCGCGCCGGCCTCGAGGCCGTCGGGGAGGTAGATCCGGGCGTCGAGGGTCGTGTTGTCCGGGCCGGCGATCTCGATGTTCGCGGGGGCCTCGGCGGCGGCGATCGCCGGCGCGAGGGTGAGGGTGAGGGCGGCGCTGATGAGGGAGAGCGAGAGCTTGGTGATGGTCATGGCGTGCTCGTGGGCGGGGGATCGTGGGAGGCCGCGCGTCGCGGCTGGGTCCCGCAAGAGCAAGCGGGCAGCCAAGGCTCGAGGCGCCCTCTCCGCGGACACAATCGACTGTGATCTCAGGCACTTTGGTGTCACCGCCCGGACCTCGCCGGGGCGCTCGCAGCGATGCGCGCGCATCGACGGAGGCGCGCGCGCAGCCGCAGCGCGCGGCGATTCGGACGATCTCGGGCTGCGACGCGCGCTCGCTCGGCGTCAGGCTGCCGAGGAGCCGAGCTGCCGAGCGCGCGGGCGGCGTGCTAGCGTTCCGACACCGCTCACGGAGGAGCTCCCATGTCACGATTGCGCCTCGGACTCTACGCCGGGCTCATCTTCGGCGTCCTCGACGTCCTCGCGATGATCCCCCTCGAGATCGACCACAAGACGGAGGCGATGATCGGCGCCTTCATCGGCCGCTTCTCGATCGGCTTCATCGTCCCCAACCTCCGCCTCGACCTCCACCCCGCGCTCAAGGGGCTCCTGGTCGGCGTCGTCCTCAGCCTCCAGGTCGCGGTGATCGCTGGCGTCTGGGGGCCGATCGTCGGGATCGGCGGGGTCGGCGGGGCGATCGTCGGCCTCGTCGAGCGCCGCAGCGTCGGCGCCGAGCGCTAGCCTTCGCCGCGCGAGCACCTCGACGAGCACACCTTCGCCGCCGATGCGTCGGCCGTCACGGACGCGCGGGACCGGCCAAGTCACGGCGCGGACACCTGGGCGCGGCGGCCGTGCATTTGCGGCCGCCGCCTGCGATAGTTGGCGCGAGCCGATGCCCGCGCGGATTGCCCTCGATCACTGCCCCCTCTGCGCGCGCGACGCGGCGAGCGCGGAGACCCTCTACGCCGGGCCGCCCGGGGGCGTCGGGATCCGACGCTGCCGCGGCTGCGGGCTCGTCTTCGCCACCGACTTCGCCACCGCCGAGGAGCTCGGGGCCGACTACGGGGCGCGGGCCGAGCGCGACGTCGAGGTCAGCGCAGCGGCCACGGCCGGCGGCCACGATCGCCCGGGGATCGCCCGCAAGCGGGCCCGCGTCGCCCTCTACGATCGCCTCAGCCACGGCCGGATCGGCCGCCCGCACCCGGGCTCGCGGGCCCTCGACATCGGCTGCAACACCGGCCTCCTCCTCGACGTCCTCGCCGGCTACGGCTACGCGACCGCGGGGATCGAGCGCTCGCCGGCCGCCGCCCAGGCGATCGCCGCCGGCCATCGGATCCTCCGGGTCGACATCGAGGGCGCCGACGACCTCGGCGAGCGCTTCGACCTGATCACCCTCACCCACGTGCTCGAGCACCTCCGCCGGCCGGTCGCCGCGCTCCAGTGGATCGGCCGCCACCTCGCGCCGGGCGGGCTCCTCGTCGTCGAGGTCCCGAACTTCGCCGACGTCGCGCGGCCGCTCTGGGGGCTCAAGTACCGGGCGCTCGAGCTCGGCGATCACCTCTCCTTCTTCGAGCGGGCGACCCTCGAGGAGGCGATCGCCCGCGCTGGCCTCGGCCTCGTCGAGCTCTGGAGCGCCCCCCAGGCGAGCACCCTCCTCTTCCCCTCGCTCCTCAGCGGCCTCGACCTCGGGCTCGCCGGGCTCCGTCGCCTGCGGCCCCGGCGGGCGCCCGCGACCGCCCACGATCTCGGCGCCCGGGCCCGCGGCGGCGGGCGGATCGGTCGGGTGGTCGAGCCCCTCCTCGGCGCCCTCGATCGGGCCGATCCCTGGCTCGAGGAGCGCTTCGGGGCCGGCTGCCCCTGGGGGGCGAACCTCGTGGCGGTGGTCGGAGCCGGCTGAGCCTGGCGGTCACTTGGCGACCACCAGGGGGCAGAAACGACGAAGCCCCCGAGGGTCTCTCGGGGGCTCGTGATTCGGGGTGGACGGGACTCGAACCCGCGACCTCCGGCGTGACAGGCCGGCGTTATAACCGACTTAACTACCACCCCGTTCCCCGGTGGCGGGCACCAGGGAGCCGGGAGGATGGGACAAGCCCGCGCGCCTGTCAAGAGGGTTTTCGCGATGCCTCAACAATCGCTCTGGAGGGGCCTGAGCGGGGCCTTTGGGGCCTCTTCGGCCCTTTGGGCCATGCGACCGCCAACCCATCGTCCCTCGTTTGCAGAGTCGCGGTCGAGGCACTAGGCCGAGAGGATCTGCGCGAGGTTCGCGGCGAAGTCCTCGCGGTCGAGCGCGGCCTCCGCCCGCGAGAGCCGCCCTTCGAAGCGCTTGATCGCCCGCACCAGCGGATCGACCCCGCCGCGGAGGAGCCCGCCATGGACCGCCTCGTACGCCCGCAGGTGAGCGGCGACGGCGATCCGCACCCGCTCGAGGGAGACGTAGTTCGGCGGGGCGACGCGCCGAGGATCGCCCTCGCCGCCCGCGTCCTCCCAGAGGCAGACGACGCAGGTCTCGTAGTCGCCGCGCGAGGTGAGCGTCGGCAGGCCGCAGCAGGGGCAGAGCTCCTTGCCGTGGAGGGTGTTGCTGGCCTCGAGCGCGTCCTCGAAGGCGCGGCGTCGTTCGGCGTGTTCGCGGAGAAGCGCGGTCTCCTCGGGGCTCCGCCGATCGTCCTCGCGGTGCTCTCGCTGGTAGGTCCGCCGCCGCCGCGCCATCGCGACGTGATGGTAGCGGAGGCGAAGCGCGAGCGTGCACCCACGATCAGGATGTCAACCAGTAGGCGGAACAGGGATCGAACCTGCGACCGTCGCCTTGTAAGGGCGCTGCTCTACCACTGAGCTATCCGCCTAGAACGGAGCCGGAGACTAGCACAGGGGCGCGTCGGAGCGCGCGAAAATCGTCCGCTGGGCCGGCGTGAGGCCGGCGAGGAGCGCCTCCACCGACGCGCCGCCGGTCGGACGCACGCCGGGCGCGAGGGCGGCGAGCGGCTCCAGCACGAAGTCGCGACGGGCGAGCTCCGGGTGCGGGAGCGTCAGGCGATCGCTCGACCAGATCTGGCTCTCGCCGCCGCGGAGGACCGCGAGGAGATCGAGGTCGAGGGTGCGCGGGCCCCAGCGCTCACGGCGGATCCGACCGTGGCGCGCCTCGATCTCGAGGAGCGCCGCGAGGGTGAGCTCGGGATCGATGACGCCGCGGAGCTCGACCACCGCGTTGAGGAAGGGGCCGTCGGCGGGTCCGAGCGGGTGGGTCTCAAAGATCGGCGAGGCGCGGACGAGGCGGGCCCCCGGGACGGCTCCGGCGGCGAGCGCCCGGCTCGCGCTCCGCAGCGTCGCCAGCCGATCGCCGAGGTTGGAGCCGAGGGCGACGTAGGCGCTCGCCTCGTCCGCGGGGAGCTCGCTCACCGGCGCTCGCTCCTCGTCGGTGCTTCTCCATCATCGGGCTCCGCCGCGAGCACGACCTCGACCGCGATCGCGTGGGTCGGATCGACCCGGATCGCCGCCGGCATACGGACCCCGACCTCCGCCGGGTCGCTCGCGCTCGGCAGGAGGAGCTCGACCCGCCCCTCGTCGTCGGTCCTCCCCGCGACCTCACGAGCGCCGATGATCAGCGCGACCGAGCGCTCGCGCCACGGCACCTCCTCGGGATCGCAGGGGACCGCGCCGCCCGGTCGACGCTCGAGCGTGTCCTCGTAGGTGACGCTGTCGCGCGCGCGGACGGAGTCGATGATCGCCGCGCTGAGGCTGTAGACGCCGATCGCCGCGAAGAGCCCGCCGCTGGTGTAGCCGCTCCTCCGCTCGCGGACGATCTCGCCCTCGGCGTTGATCAGCGGCCGCGAGAACGCCTCGGGGCGGACGAACGCGTAGGAGGCGACGCCGAGGGTCAGGGCCGCGATCCCGTACTCCCAGTAGACGCCGGCGTCGATCGTCCGAACCGTCTTGGTCTCGCGGATCATCGGCACCATCGTCACCGCGCGGCAGCTCCGACGCTCGCGGATCGTCGCCCGCAGGCGCGGCCCCTCCTGCTCCCAGGTCGCGGCGAAGGAGTGATCGACGACCTCGACGCGGACCGCCGCCGTCGCCTGGGCGGCCCGATCGGGGCTCGGCAGGAGGCGGACCTCGGTCGAGGTCGTGAGCTGGGCGCAGGCCGGCACGAGGAGGGCGATCGCCAGCGGCCTCAGAGCGCGACCGAGCGGCCGAGCTTGTCGCCGACCACGCGGGCGAGCGTCGTCATCAGCTCGTCGTCGGTGCGGCGGGCGATCCATCGCTGGGTCGGGGGATCGTAGTCGAAGTGCCAGGCGGTCGTCCCGGCCGCCATCCAGATCTGGCCGGCCGCGCTGTGGGCGTTGATCACGAAGCGATCGCCGCCCTCGAAGGCGAGCGTCAGGACGTCGCCGGCGAGATCCACGTCGAGGCGATCGTCGTCGAGATCGCCGAGGACCTCGTCGATCCGCTCGAGGGCCTGCGCCGAGAGGCGGTGAAATTCCTTGGCGTCCATGGTGGCGGCAGCTTGCGAGAGGTCGCGCCGCGGGTCAATTCGCGCCGGCCTCGGCGGCCGCCGGCGCGCCCTCTCCTGCCGCGTCGGCCGCGGCCTTCGCCTCACCCTCGCTGCCTGCCGCCTCCGCCGGGGCCTTCGCCTCACCGACGCCGCCCGGGCTCGGCGCGGCCTCCCCCGCCTCGATCCGCGGGGGCACGCCGAACATCTCCTGCGCCTGCTCCGGCGTCACCTCGAGGACCTCGACCGAGCGCCCGTCGGGGAGCCTGTACTCGCGCGAGGGCAGCCCGGTCTCGCCGCTCGGGGAGGTCGCCGCGGCCTCGGCCGCCTTCTCCTCCTGGTGGCGGTCCCAGGCCCGCCAGCCGAAGAAGGCGATGAGCGTCCCGTAGACCACGAAGCGGATCAGGATTCCCTTGCGCGGGAGAGGCATGGCGATGACTTTGCAGCACCGGGCGAGGCCCGGCAAGACGTCGTCGACGGCCGCCCCGCCGGCGCTCAGGGGGTCGACGTGAAGTCGATCGTCCGCTCGGTCGCCGCGATCAGCCGCGAGTCGGCGTGGAAGGGCTCGCCCGCCCGGCTCACCAGCGGCAGCACCTCCTCGCGGTAGACCTCGACGAAGGCCGCGCACGACGCCTTGTCCTCGAGGAGGCCGCTGGCGACCGAGAGCGCGCCGGCCGGGACGCTGTGGGCGCCGACATCCGCGACCTCGGCGCGGTAGAGCGGATCGAGGCAGGAGCCGCCGCCGATCTCGTCCTGGACGATCACGACGACCGCGGCGGGCTCGCCGAGGAAGGGCGACCAGGCGACGCTGAGCGGCGACGCGCGGCTGATCGACGCGCCGTTCGCCGGCGCGTTGATGGCGAGGGGCGGCGCGTCGGCGGTGACCTGGACCTCGTGGCGCTCCTCCTCGCGGGTCACGGCGATCGTGTAGGTGGTCGCCGGCTCGGCGAGGTTGAGGGCAAAGACCGTGTTGCCGCTCGGCTTGCGGACCGCGGCCGCGACCTGACCGTTCACCTCGACCGTGTCGTCGACGCAGAAGCCCCGCGAGATCGACGAGCCGACCGCCGCGAAGGCGAGCTCGACCCGGACGTTGGTGCCGGTGTCGTCGACCCGGGCGGTGAGGACGATCTCGGCGTTGGGGTCGGCGCAGAGCGTCCCCGAGGTGTCGATCGTGCAGGCGAGCCCTGCGAGCGCGCCAGCGAGCGCGAGCGCGCGCGCGCTCATCCTCGGGGGCGATCGTCGACGGGGCCTGGCCATCCTCGCCGCCGATGATCGCCGCTCCCCGCGGCCGCGGCAAGGTCAGCCGAAGAGCGCGGGCTTGACCACCGCCATGATCACCACGAGGAGGAGGACCACGGTCGGCGCCTCGTTGATCATCCGGCACTGGCGCGAGGTCAGGGCGCAGGTCCCGGCGGCGAGGTCACGGCGGACCTTGCCGCTGTAGAAGTGATAGGCGAAGAGGCCGGCGAGCGCGATCAGCTTGACGATGAACCACGGCTGCTCGAGGTAGCCCATCGGCGAGCGCGACCAGAGGAGCACGCCGAAGAGCGTCGTGAAGATCATCGCCGGCCAGCAGATCCCGCGGTAGAGGCGGCGCTCCATCACCTCGAAGAGCGCGGTGATCTCCGGCTTGGCCTTGTTCTCGACGTGATAGACGTAGAGCCGGAAGATGTAGAAGAGCCCGGCGAACCACGTCACCACGCCGATGATGTGCAGCGCTCGCAGCCAGTTGTAGCTCACGGCGCGACCATAGCAGCCCGCTCAGGTCCCGGGCGTGTGGCCGTAGAGCTGGATGTGCAGGCGCTGCCCGAGGCGAAAGCCGCGCTCGACGCAGGCGACGCCGATCCGGCGGTAGGCGACCGCGAGCGCGCCCGGGTCGACGGTCTCGGGCATCAGGAAGACCTGCGCGCGCGCGGCCCCCTCGACCTCGAGGGTCGTGAGGAGGCTCTCGATCTCCTCGAGGTCCTCGCTCAGGCCCGGCTCCTCCCCGCGGACGACGAACTTGAGCTGCCAGGGGAAGGCCCCGAGGAGGCGCCGGAGGTTGGCGACGTCGAGGCGTCGACCCTCGTGCGCGCGGGCCCACCGCGGGTCCCGCTCCCAGGGGGTGCTGTGGGCGAGCTTGGGGCTCAGCGAGATCAGGTCGCAGGCGAGGTCGTCGAGCCAGACGGTGCCGGCGCTCTCGATCGTGATGTGGTGAGCGGCGGCCCGCAGGCGCCGGGTGAGCGCGGCGAGGGCCGGGAAGAGGAGCGGCTCGCCGCCGGTGAGGACGACGTGCGGCGGTCCGCGTCGGCAGAAATCGACGATCTCATCGACCTCGGCCTGGACGCCCTCGGGCGCCCACGAGGTCGCCGGCGAGTCGCACCAGACGCAGCGGAGGTTGCAGCCGCTGACCCGGACGAAGGAGCTCGGGACGCCGACCAGCGAGCCCTCGCCCTGGAGCGAGACGAAGCGCTCCTGGATCCGGAGGAGCGAGCGGCTGGCGGCGCCGGACATCCGGGAGAAGTGCCACAGGTCGCCGCCGCCTGCCAGACCCGGCCGGCCTCTGCTACCCTCCGACGCCCATGCAGACCCCGCGCACCAAGATCGCCGACGCCCTCCGCCTCGATCCCCCGCAGGCCGGCCTCCGGGTCAAGGGCTGGCTGCGGACCAACCGCGTCAGCAAGCAGGTCGTCTTCCTCGAGCTCAACGACGGCTCCTGCTTCGCCAACATCCAGGCGGTGTGCGGCGAGGAGCTCGCCAACCTCGAGGAGATCCGTCACTTCACGACCGGCTCGGCGGTCGAGATCGTCGGCGAGCTGATCGCGTCGCCGGCCAAGGGGCAGCGGGTCGAGCTCCGGGCGACCGAGGTCAAGCTCATCGGCCGGGCCGACCCCTCGTACCCGCTCCAGAAGAAGCGCGCCTCCTTCGAGTACCTGCGCTCGGTCGCCCACCTGCGGGTCCGCACCAACACCTTCGGCGCGGTCTTCCGCACCCGCTCGACCCTCGCGCAGGCGGTCCACCGCTTCTTCCAGGAGCGCGGCTTCTACTACGTCCACACGCCGATCATCACCGCCGCCGACTGCGAGGGCGCGGGCGAGATGTTCAACGTCACGACCTTCGACGTCGGCGCGCCCGCCCGCGGCGACAACGGCAAGATCGACTGGCACCAGGACTTCTTCAGCCGGCCGACCTACCTGACGGTCTCCGGGCAGCTCAACGGCGAGACCTTCGCGCTCGGCCTCTCGGACATCTACACCTTCGGCCCGACCTTCCGCGCCGAGAACTCGAACACCCCGCGCCACGTCGCCGAGTTCTGGATGATCGAGCCGGAGATGGCCTGGTACGACCTCGACGACGACGCGACCCTCGCCGAGGAGTTCGTCAAGCACCTCCTGCGGACGGCGCTCAGCGAGTGCTCCGAGGACCTCGCGTTCTTCAACGATCGGATCGACCCCGGGCTCGTCGCCCGCCTCGAGCACGTCGTCAACTCGGGCTTCGAGCGCATGCGCTACGCCGAGGCGGTCGAGCGCCTGCAGGCGAGCGGCCAGAGCTTCGAATTCCCGGTCTTCTTCGGCGCCAACCTCCAGGCCGAGCACGAGCGCTACCTGACCGAGACGATCGTCGGTCGGCCGGTCTTCGTCCTCGACTACCCCAAGGAGATCAAGGCGTTCTACATGCGCCGCAACGACGACGGCCGGACGGTCGCGGCGATGGATCTCCTGGTGCCGAAGATCGGCGAGCTGATCGGCGGCTCGCAGCGCGAGGAGCGGCTCGACGTCCTCGAGGAGACGATCAAGGAGGCCGGCCTCGACGCGGAGACCTACTCCTGGTACCTCGACACGCGCCGCTTCGGCACCGCCCCGCACGCCGGCTTCGGCCTCGGCTTCGAGCGCCTGCTGATGTACGTCACCGGGATGGAGAACATCCGCGACGTCATCCCCTTCCCGCGGACGCCGCGGAACTGCGACTTCTAGCCCCGCAGATCCTCTGGGGGCCGCGATCCGGTGCGCCGGCGCGGCCCCCCGAAATCAGGCCGAAGGGACAGATCCGCGGGCGCGGGGATGGCGGCGCGGGCGCCCGGGGGCTTGCCCTGGCGCACGACGACGGCGATGCGAGCGCCAGGCCACCGGAGTGCGCCACCATCGCACCGCGGCAATCGGCCATCGGGCCAAGTGCCAGCCGAGGCATCGTGCCAGCGAGAATCCTGGGCAAAAAACCGCCTGTTTTGGCCGAGTTAGCCGCAGAGTTGCGAAATCGACTAGCGCCACCATGGGGCAAAGGCTAGCCTGCATTCATGGGGTGACGACCGACATGGCTCATCAGAAGGATCGTCAAGACGGTGCAAAGGGAGTGAAGGTCTGACCTGGGCCTGCGTCCAAGCCCGGGTCGGTTGCACGCAGCCACTACGTCCAGCCCTTTAGCCTCGGGAAAGAAGGAATAGTCTTATGTACCTGCGAAGAAACAAGGTCCGATGTGGAGAAACCCGCCGCACCTACCTGTCGATCGCGCACAACGTGTGGTGGGCAGGCGAGGGGAGCAAGAAGGCGCAGAGTCGCCCGGTCGTCGTCGCCAGCTTCGGCGTCGAGGATCGCGTCGACGTCGAGCTCGCGCGCGAGCTGGTCGCAGCGGTCGAGCGCTGCGCGCCGAAGTTCCCCAACCGCCGCGGTGAAGGCAAGGCTGCGACGATGCGTGTCGCCCAGGAGATCAGGAAGATCGAGCCCTTCCTCAAGGTCCTCGCCAGCCGGAAGCTCGGGCTCTCGGCTCACCTGCCCCCTGGGCCAGAGCGCGAGGCGATCCTCGACGCGCTGATCCGCGACAAGCTCGCTGAGCCCGACGGAATCAGCCGCGATCTCCGGGAGGAGGCGATCCTCTCGTCCCTCCGCGATCACCTCTCGACGTAGCCTCCCGGCCCCGTCAGAGCCCCAACGAGCCCGCGCCAGCCCTGCTGGTCGCGGGCTTTGTCGTTCAGGGGGATCTCCGCCTCCCCCTCGCCGCGTCAACGAGCCCGCGCCAGCCCTGCCGGTCGCGGGCTTCGTCGTCTCCGCGGCCCGCCGGCCGCTCAGCCGAGGAGCTCGAGGATCAGCGAGGCCGGCAGCGGCTCGTCGAGCCGGCGCGAGATGAAGACGTTGCTCCGCCCCCGCCGGATCAGGGTGCCGGCGCCGAGGCGAGGCGCGAAGACCTCCATCACCTGCACGGCCTCGCCGTCGAGGTCGCGGGCGCTCGCGTTCGCCTCGAAGTCCGGGCGGCTCAGCGGCTTGTTGTTGACGAAGACCTCGCTGAGGAATTCCACCGGGACCGCGAAGTCGATCGCCTTGCCGACGAGCTCCGCGCGCAGCTCCTCCGGGACCCCCTCGGGCAGGCCGTTCTCGACCGCGCTGATCATGTACTTGCGGAGGATCTCGGTCTCGCCGAGCTCCGCCTTGGGCGCGACCACGAGGCCGCGCTCGTCGAGGACATGGTGGAGCCCCGAGCGGACGGCCGCCGAGCGGGCGGCCATCGCCTGCTCCTCGGCCGCGCGCTGGGCCGAGCGGCGCTTGTTGTCCTCGTCGATCGACACCGTCGGCCGCTTGCTCGTCGGCGCGCGGCCACCGGCCGCCTCGGGCGCATGCGCGCGCCCCTCTCGCGGGCTCTGCGCGCGCGGCGCGCCTGCTCGCGCCCGCGGGCCTGCGCCGGAGCGCCGCGCGGCGCCGGCGGCGGCTCGTCGAAGTCCTCCTCGTCCTCCCCGTCGGGCTGCCCGGCGAGGATCATCAGGAGCTGCTGATCGTCGCCGGTCGGCTCGGCCAGCGAGATCGACACCCGCGGGCCGCCGGGGAACGCGTCGGCGATGTCCGCGAGCGAGAGCTGCATCTGCTGGCAGAGCCGGCTCACCGGCCACTGATCGTCCGGGGTGCCGGCTGGGATCGAGTCGGGGGTCGCGTCGTGGGCGACCAGGACCTGGCCGCGCTGGGCGACGATGAAGCCCTCGCGGCGCTCGGGGCCCGAGCGGACGTAGTAGATGAAGCACTGCCGGGGCAGCACCTGGCTCGCGTAGATCGCCAGGTCCGCGTTCTCGCGCCAGAACTCCGCCGGATCATCGCCGATGAGGGCGCCGTTGATCCGCGCGAGCGCGATCGGCGCGGTCGGATGGCGGGCGATCTCAAGGGACGCGCCGAGGATGTTGCGGGCCTTCGAGGCCAGCCCCTCGGCGAGCACCGCGGCCAGCAGCGTCGGCCGGAACATGTCCAGCTGGAAGAGGATGCCTCCGTGGCTTGGCTGCGTCGCTAGTGTCGGTTGCATGGCGGGCGGAGCATATTAGCCCGGCCCGAGGACAACCAGGGAGAACTGCCACTGGTTCGCGGCGAGATCGCGGGGAAAGCGGCCGACCGCGAGGACCGGCCCGCTGGCGACCGGGCAGGTGTAGAACTCCTTGTGAGCATTCTCAGCGTCGGCCGCGATCGCCGTCCAGGTGAGCGCGCAGAGCTCCGCGAGGCGCTCGAGGGCGCGGTGGACGAAGAGCCCGCTCTCCTCCTCATTGAGATCGGAGGCGACGAGGCCGACGACGCCGCGCTCGTCCATCTCGATCTCGAGGATCTCACCGAGGAGCTCGATCGGCGGCTGCGGGATGCAGTGGAAGGTGAGCTCGCCGTTCTCGCGGACGCGCTCCGGCTCGCGCCCGCAGAGGCGCTCGGCCAGGCGCGCGGCGTCGACGGTCGGCACCCCGGAGGCCATCGTCTCGGCGATATCGCCGAGCGTCCGCCCGATCTCTCGCCAGGCGCTCACGTCGTCCTCGTCGGCGTCCCCCTCGTGGCCCCGTCCATCGCCGCCGTCGCTCCCCTTGCCCGCGCCCTGGGCCCGCACCGCGTCGTCCCAGGCCGAGCGGGTCACCTCCTCGGCCCGGTTCGCGCAGCCGCACGCGAGCGCGAGGCCGAGGGCGATGAGGCGGCGACGGGGCACCCGCCTTGCGTAGCACCGGCGCGGAGAGGGCGAAAGCTCCGGGGGCGTTCGGCGACCCGGCCGAGGCCCGGGCCCGGCGCGGGCGCCCTGCCCTCCCCCCGAGCCAGGCGCGCGCGGCCGAGCGCGCGGCGCCGTCGAGGCGGTCGCGGCCGCGAGATCGGCTCCTCGGGGCCCGCTCGCACCCCGGACGCCGCGCTGGCGACGACGACCCGCGGACGGATCACCGTGCTCGCGCCGCCTCGCTAGCGCCTGCGGACGCCGCCGACATAGACCTGGTCGACGAGCGCGGCCGTGCCGGTGAGCATCACCGCGTCGAGCCAGGCGTCGACGCCGACGTCGGCGAGCGTCGGGTGGTCGAGGTCGACGCAGATCGCGTCGAAGGGCGCCCCGACCCCCAGGCGCCCGAGCTCCGGCCGCCCGAGCGCCGACGCGCCGTCGACCGTCGCCGCCCGGAGGAGCGCGAGGCCGAGGGACTCGTCGGGCCCGGCGAGGCAGATCCGCGCGCCGATCCGGAGGCGCTCGTCCATCTCGAGGAGGCGGGCCTCCTGGAAGAGATCGATGATCGCGTTGGAGTCGGAGCCAAGGGCCAGGCGGGCGCCGCGGAGGCGGTGATCGAGCGCCGGGACGATCCCGTCGCCGAGGTCGGCCTCGGTGGTCGGGCAGGCGCAGACGTGCTGGCCGCCGAGGCGCCGGAGATCGCCGTCGTCGACGTGGACCGCGTGGACCGCCGTGAAGGTGCGCGGGCGATCGAGGCAGCCGGCCTCGGCGAAGACCGCCGTCGGCGTCCGACCGTGCTCGGCCGCGCACTCCTCGTTCTCACGCGGCTGCTCGGAGACGTGGGCGTGGATCACCAGGCCGTGGGCGCGGGCGTAGGCCGCGATCTCGCGGAGCGCGTCGGCCGGGGCCGCGCGGACGCTGTGGGGCGCGAGGCCGAGGCTCACGCCCTCGCCGCGGAGCGCGTCGACCCGCGCGAGGTAGGCGTCGATCGACCCGTCGCAGAAGCGGCGCTGCTCGGGCAAGGGCGGACTGTGGGCGCCCGCGCGGGCGTAGAAGACCTCGAGGAGGACGAGGCGGATCCCGACGTCGGCGGCCGCCTGGATCACCTGGCGCGAGAGCTCGTTCGGGTCGTCGTAGGGGCGGCCGTCGACCTGGTGGTGGAGGTAGTGGAACTCGCCGACGCAGGTGATCCCGGCCCGCACCATCTCCGCGAAGCAGGCCCGCGTGGCCCGGTAGACGCCGGCGGGATCGAGCCCCTGGGCGGCGGCGTACATCGCCTCGCGCCAGCTCCAGAAGTCGCTCGGGTCGCCGGCCCGCCGGCGGTGGGTCGCGCCGCGGATCATCCGCTGGAAGGCGTGGCTGTGGGCGTTCACCAGCCCCGGGAGGAGGAGCCGGCGGCCGAGCTCGTAGCGCGGGAGCGCCGCGGGGATCGTCGACGGATCGCGGTGGATCGCCGCGATCGTCCCGTCGCTAGCGACCTCGATCGCCGGCGCGAGCGCGAGCTCGCCGTCGATCACCGCGGCCGCGGCCGCGTAGACCCGGGCGCCCTCAGCCGCCGCTTCCACCGGATGTCCCTGGGGTCAGGTAGATGCGGCGATCGGCGAAGTCGAGGGTCCAGCGGCTGAGCCCGAGCGCGCCGAGGCCGAGCATCCCGTCGACCCGGAAGTCGTCGGAGCTCTTGCTCTGCTCGAAGTACCCGTAGGCCGCGACGACCCCCTTGGAGCGGTGGTCGCCGAAGGCGAGCTCGTCGACCCGGACCAGCGACGCCTGGCCGCGGCGGAGCGGCGGCGGGCCGATCGCCGCCCGCGCGAAGGCCTTGGTGGTCGCCGCCATGTCGACGCCCTGGATCCCGGTGTTGAGGAGGAAGAGCCCCTCAGCGCCGTTCATCGCCGCCATCACGTAGATGAAGTGGGTCTCGTGGATCCAGAAGGGCACCGACGAGCCCTCGCGGTTGGCCTCGAGCGCCTTCTTGCACTTCGGGGCGCCGGCGTTGACCAGCGTGAGGGTCGACGAGTCGGGATCGACGGTCACCTGGAAGAGCTCGAGGAAGCGGACGCCGATCACCGCGCGCACCGACTTCGACTCGCTCGCGGACATCGCCGCGATCGTCCCGGTCGAGAAGATGTCGACCGGCACCGACTTGACGGTCGCGTCGCCGATGGTGATCGACTCGAGCTGACCGTGGCCGATCTCGTCGCCCTGGCGGCCGAGCGGCGTGGTCGAGCGGACCGGGACCTTGAGCTGCTTGGCGAGCTCGTCGTCGAGGATCACGTCGGCCGCGCCGGTGTCGATCATCGCCATCACCTCGACGCCGCCGATCTCGATCTCGACCAGCGGCAGCGTCGTCTTCGCCTGCTTGAGCGGCACCAGCGAGGTGCAGCCGTCGCCGGCCATCGACACCACCAGCGGCTTGCCGGCGAAGGTCCGGTACTGGGCGGCGAGCGGCGCGTTGCCCTCGCCGGTCGCGTCGAGCGCCTTGGCGACGGCCGCGTAGTCGCGGTTGTGGCTGGCGATCCAGGCCCGCTGGGCGGCGATCAGCTCGGGCCGGAGGCCGGCCTTGGCCGCGCGCTCGAGGGTCTTCTGCGCGTCCTTCCAGCGGCCCATGAGGACCTGGGCGCGGGCGAGGATCCAGAGCGCCTCGCTCTCCTTGGCGTCGAGCTTGAGGGCCGCGCTCGCGGCCTCGGCCGCCTCCTCGAAGTGGGCGGCCGCCCAGGCGATGCGGGCGTGGGCGACGACCTCGGCGACCTCCTTGGGGCTCTCCGTCGCGCCCTTCCGCGCGGCCTCGAGGGCGACGAGGATCTCGTCCTTCGCGGGCTCGCGCTTCGGCAGCTCGGGGATCGCAAAGACCTTGGCGTCGATCGCCGCGTGGTCGACCCGCTGGGTGGTGAAGACGACCTCCTGCGAGCGCTCGCCGAGCTCCGAGACCAGGCGGATCGTGTGGGCGATCTTGACCCCGTCGACGTCGCGGTAGTCGTCGTAGAGCACCCACTGCCGGAGGACGACCCCGTCGCCGCCCTCCTCCTCGACCAGCTCCTCGCGGAGGAGGCCGGTCTCGCGATCGAACCACATCGTCTTCTCGGGGGTCGCCGGGCTCTCGGTCTTCCAGCGGATCCCGTCGAGGGTCGCCGGCTTGCCCGCCTGATCCTTGTCGCGGGTCTTCTCGAGCGAGACCTTGATCCCCCGCTTGTCGAGGTCGAAGTACCAATGGAGCACCGCGTCCTCGCGGGTCGCCGCGAGCGTCTCCGCGTCGTCGAGGACCAGGATCCCCTGCTGGAACTGCCAGCCGTTCTCGCCGTCGTAGCCGCGCTCCTCGATCTGGTTGCCGACGACCGTCCGCCGGTAGAGGTGCCCCTTGGTGTCGGTCTGGAGGGTGAAGGTGCCGGTCTGCGCCTCGCGCATGCACTCCTCGTCGTCCTCCTCGCAGCCCTCCTCGGGGTTGATCGCCATCCGCGACTCGACGGTCCGGGCGGTGATCGCCCGCAGCGCCTTCTCCCCGCCGATCGCGTCGACGTAGCGGGCGATCAGCGCCTCGGCGCTCGCGGGCGCGCCGGCGGCGTCTGGCGAGTCGGTGTCCTCGGGCGGCACCTTGAGGCAGGCGAGCGCGGGCGCGACGGCCAGCGCGAGCGCGAGCGCGGTGATCCGCGCGTGGAGGCGCCGGCGGGCGGGCGCCGGCGGAGAGAGGCGAGCGAGGGGCGAGCGAGGCATGCGCCGGGAGAGTGCCGCAGGCGAGCGGCCGGCTCAACCGGCGCGGGCCTGCTACTCTCGTCCCCGGTGCCGACACGCCCCCCCGCGGCCGCTCCCCTCCGCCAGCGCCCCCCCTGGCGCGCCGCCGCCGCCCGCGTCGGGGCCCTCGCCGTCGGGCTTGCGATCGCCGCCCTGCCCGGGGAGGCCGCCGCCCGCAGGCCCGCCCGGGGGACCGCCGCCCCGGCCGCGGCGATCGAGCGCTCACTCGCCCGGGAGGCCGAGGATGACCCCTGCCGGGCGCCCCTCGCCGCCGAGCTGGCGAGCGGCGTGCGCCAGGACGACGGGCTGGCGAGCGCCTGCGACGAGGTCCGCGACCGGGTTGGCCGGCGGCTGGCGCTCCGCGAGCGGCCGGTGTTTGGGATGGTCGAGGGCCGCCAGGACGACCTCGCCAAGATCCGCCTGGTGCTCACCGGCGCCGCCTTCTGCCGCCGCTGGCTCCTCCGCGAGCCCGGCCACGCCTCACCGACCCTCGGCGACGCCCTCGCCGCCCGCTGCCACGTCCGCCGCCTCGAGGCGCCGCTGCCGGTCTACGTGGTCGCCGCCCGCGGCGAGCGGCTCCTGGCGACGACGATCGCCGCCGACGAGGACGGCCGCTACGAGGTCCGCTTCGCCGACGTCGACGCCGCCCTCCGGGCCGCGCACCGGCCGGGGCTCGACGGCTGGTCGCGGATCGAGCTCGGCGAGGGGGGCTGGGCCGGCGCCGTCGATCTGACGGTCCGGACCCGCGCGCTTGCGACCCAGCACGGCGAGGCGATCGCCCGGGGGCGCGGCGTGCCGGCCCTCTTCGCCCTCAAGCACCCCGAGCACCCGGCCGCGGCCGAGGCCCGCCTCCTGGCCGAGGAGGCGCGGGCGCTCCGCGAGGGCGCGGACTATCAGGCGGTGATCGACGGCGTCTTGACGCCGCAGCGCTTCCTCGATCGGCATGCGGTCTCACGCTTCGATCGAGCGGTCCGCGCGCGCGAGCTGAGCCCGAGCGCGCCGGTGACGATCGAGGCCGGGGGCGACGACGAGGAGCCCCACGAGGCGGTTCCCTGAACGCCGACTCGACCGACGACACCCACGCAGCCCTCGAGGCCTGCGGACCGGCGACGCGGACCGGCGCCCGCGCGTAGCGCCCTACCCCGCCCTCAGAACATGTCTCGAGGGCAAGGTAACGGTCGACCTCAGCTCGCGCGCTCGGCGAAGGTCGCCGCCAGCGCCCGCCACACCTCGCCGAGCTCAGCCGCGCCGGCGCGGTAGGGGAAGAGGAGGCGGACCGTGTGGCCGCCGCAGATCGTCACGAGGATCCGGTGCTCGTGCATCAGCGACATCGCCAGGGGCGCGGCCGCCTGCTCCGCCGGCTCGCCGATCTGGATCCCGATCATCGACCCCGACGCGCGGATCTCCTTGACCCGGGCGATCGGCGAGGCCGCGGCGATCTCCGCGATCGTCGTCGCCTGGGCGGCGGCCTTGGCCATCAGCCCCTCCTCCTCGATGATCCGCAGGGTCGCCAGCGCGGCCGCGCAGGCCAGCGGGTTGCCGCCGAAGGTGGTCCCGTGGGTGCCGCTCCCCATCGCCGCCGCGAGCTCGCCGCGGGCGAGGCAGACGCCGATCGGGAAGCCGCCGCCGAGCGCCTTCGCCAGCCACATCAGGTCCGGCCGGAGCTCGGGGTCATCGCCGACGATCGTCGTCCAGGCCGCCCAATTGCCGGTGCGCCCGCAGCCGCTCTGGACCTCGTCGGCGCCGAGGAGGGCGCCGTGGCGCCGGGTGATCTCGCGGAGGAAGACCAGGAAGTCGCGCGACGCCGGGTAGATCCCGCCCTCGCCCTGGACCGGCTCGATGAAGACCGCGGCGATCCGCCCGCCCTCGGCCGCGAACGCCTCCTCGACCGCCCCGCGGTCGCCGAAGGGGAGCCGGAGCACCCGCGCGTCGAGGAAGCGCTCGGGCGCGTCCTCCCCGAGGCAGCGGACGTAGGGCTCGCGGTACTTGGCGTTGGCGGTCAGCGCGAGCGCGCCGGAGGAGCGCCCGTGGAAGGCGCGGGAGAAGGCGACGATCGTGTCGCGCCCGGTCGCCCGCAGCGCGAGCTTGATCGCCGCCTCGGTGCTCTCGGTGCCGCTGTTGGCGAAGAAGGAGCGCGCGTCGTCGATCGGGAAGAGGTCGGCGAGGCGGGCGGCGAGCTGCTGCTGCGGCCGGGTGAAGAAGGAGTTGGCGGCGGTGCTGAGGCGCTGGAGCTGGTGGTGGATCGCCTCGACCCAGAGCGGGTGGGCGTGACCCAGGGGCGCGCAGCCGACCCCGGTGACCGCGTCGAGGTAGGTCGTCCCGGCCTCGTCGACGAGGTGCATCGAGCCGCCCGCGCCGTCCGGCGTCATCGCCTCGAGGGTGAGGTTGCGGAGTCCGTAGGTGGGCCAGCGGAGGTCGGTCATGGGCCCTGCTATCGCAGGCGCCGAGGGCCGACGCAAGCCGCCCGCCCGTGAGTCGACCACGGGCGGGCGGAGGCGAGCTTGGCGAGGTCTCGGCTGACCCAAGGGTCACCCGAGGCGGCCGCCGCGGGGCGCCCGCGCAAATCGCGCGAGCCCCCTCAATTCGGCCCGCTGCCGGCTAGAACGCGGACTCGGGGACGTCCATCACCTCGAGGGTGCCGGCCTCGACCATCTTGCGGGTGAGGGTCGCCTCGGGCAGGACGTTGCGGCAGTAGAAGCGGACCGCCGCGAGCTTGCCGCGGTAGAAGTCGAGCTCCTTGAGGTTGGTCGAGCCGGCCTCCTCGAGCGCCTTGAGGGCCGCGTGGGCGACGATCGCCTGGCGGACGAGGAGCCAGCCGATCACGATCTCGGCGGTCGCAAAGAGGATCCGGTTGGCCTGGAGGCCGACGTGGTAGAGCGAGTCGCCGATCTTGCCCATCATCGCCCCGTAGATCCCCTGGACGTCGCCGAGGGCGCGGGTGAGCGCCTGGTGCTCGACCACCAGCGCCTCCGGCCCCTCGGCCTCGAGGTGGGCGAGGGTCGCCTGGATCCGCTGCATGAGCCCGCGGAGGGTCTCGCCGCCGTCGCGCGCGACCTTGCGGAAGAAGAGGTCGAGCGCCTGGATGTGGGTCGTCCCCTCGTAGAGCGTGTCGATCTTCTGATCGCGGATGTACTGCTCGATCGGGTAGTCCTGGCAGTAGCCCGAGCCGCCGAAGACCTGCAGCGACATCGCCAGGAGCTCGTAGCCCTTGTGCGAGCAGTAGCCCTTGACCAGCGGCAGGAGGAGGTCGTTGAGGCGGTCGTGCTCGCGCGACTCCTTGGCCCCGTGGCCGCCCTCGAGGTGGACGCGGTCCTGGATCGACGCGGTGTAGAAGACCAGCGCGCGCATGCCCTCGGCGAAGGCCTTCTGGGTCAGGAGCATCCGCCGGACGTCCGGGTGGTGGATGATCGTCACGCGCGGCGCGCTCTTGTCGGTCGCCTTGAGGAGGTCCGGCCCCTGGACCCGGATCTTCGCGTACTCGAGGGCGTTGAGGTAGGCGGTCGAGAGGGTCGCCATCGACTTGCAGCCGACCGCCATCCGGGCCTGCTCGATCACGTGGAACATCTGGCGGATCCCGTCGTGGACCTCGCCGACGAGGAAGCCGCGGCAGGGGATCTTCTCGCCGAAGGTCATCTCGCAGGTCGCCGAGCCCTTGAGGCCCATCTTGTGCTCGATGTTGGTGCAGAAGGCGCCATTGCGCTCGCCCAGCGAGCCGTCCTCGTTCACCCAGAACTTCGGGACGATGAACATCGAGAGCCCCTTGGTCCCGGGGCCGGCGCCCTCGGGGCGGGCGAGGACGAGGTGGATGATGTTGTCGACCGCGTCGAAGTCACCGTTGGTGATGAAGCGCTTGACCCCCTCGATCTCGTAGAGGTCGCCCTCGACGTGGCGCGCGCGGGTCCGGCCGGCGCCGACGTCGGAGCCCGCGTCGGGCTCGGTGAGGACCATCGAGCCGCCCCAGTTGTTCTCGAGGAGCGGGCGGACGAAGCGCTCGCGCTGCGACTCGGTCGCCAGGCTGTCGATGACCCGGGCGATGAAGGTGCCGAAGACGTAGAAGGCGATGCAGGGGTTGGCGCCGGCGGTCAGCTCGAAGGCCGCCCAGCTCACGGTCGGCGGCGCGCCGACGCCCCCGAGGTGCTCGGGGACCTCGAGCATGTGCCAGCCCGACTCGAAGACCGAGAGGATCGAGCGCCTCAGGCCCGGCGGCAGGGTGACGGTGCCCTCGCCGTCGAATTGCAGCGGCACCCGATCGGACTCGACCCACGAGGGCGAGAGCTCGCGCTGGACAAACTCCTCGAGGCTCTCGAGCGTCGACTTGACGGTGTCGACGTCGAGGGACGTGAACGAGCCCTGGCCGAGGCTCGTGCTGCCGATGTCGAGGACCTCGAAGAGGTTGAAGAAGATGTCGCGGAGGTTGCTCTTGTAGTGCGAGGTCGCGGCCGTGCTCATATGTGGATCTCTCCGGGCTCCCGGGCGGAGCCGGGTGCGATTGTCGGGGATTGCGGCGGGTTGTCAATCTGCGCCGGACGCCGGGCCCGCGCTCGCATTGCGCCCCGGCGATCGCGTATCATCGATTGCGGGTCATGTGCAGGATCTTCGGCTTCCGCTCGGTCATCCAGAGTCAGGTTCATCGCAGCCTGATCAGCGCTGACAATGCCCTGATGATCCAGAGCGAGCGCCACTCCGACGGCTGGGGTGTCGCCTACTACGTCGCCGGGGCGCCGCACGTGATCAAGAGCGTCAACACGGCGATGAGCGATCACCTCTTCCAGCGGGTGTCGGGCGTCGTCACCTCGGAGACCGTGCTCGCCCACCTCCGCAAGGCGACCCAGGGGCAGCTCTCGACGATCAACACCCACCCCTTCCAGTACGGGTCGTGGGTCTTCGCGCACAACGGGAACATCCGCGGCTTCAGCGAGATCCGGCCGGCGATCCTCGAGAAGATCCCGCCGGTGCTCCGCCGCTTCATCCTCGGCGACACCGACTCCGAGGCGCTCTTCTACCTCCTCCTCGGCAAGATGGCCCGCCGCTGCGAGCTCCACCGCCCGGGCTACTCGCTCCGCGACCTCGCCGACGCGGCCCGCGAGGCGGTCGCCGAGATCTGCGAGCTCGCGGGGCCGCTCTGCCCCGACAGCGACGCCGCGCCGACCAACAACTTCCTGACCTTCGTGATCACCAACGGCCGGACGATGCTCGCCCATCAGGGCGGCAAGACCCTCCACGTCAGCACCCACAAGCAGCGCTGCCCCGACCGCGACCACTGCCCGAGCTTCGCGCCGGAGTGCGAGGGGACGTCGACCGACGGCTTCGTCTCCCACCTGATCTTCTCGAGCGAGCCGCTCCACGGCGACAACGTCTGGGAGCCGATGGCGGTCGGCGAGATGATCGGCGCCGACTGGCGGATGCAGCTCCAGCGCTTCCCCGCGAGCGCGCCGACGGACGCGCCGACGGTCGCGCCTGCGGCCGAGTCGGAGGAGCGCGGCGGCGGCGAGCTGGTGGAGCTCCGCGCCGCGCGTCGCTCGCGATCCTAGACCTGCACCAAAGGACAGCTCAAAAGCGGAGCGCGAGCCCCCCCGGCGCCGGCCCGAGGGCGACCTTGGCGTCGCGGCGGCGCTTCAGGGAGAGGCCGATCGCCAGGGTCGCGACCGCGATCCCTGCGCCGACGCCGACGACGATGTTGGTCGCCAGGCGGAGCTCGGCGAAGCGCCGCTCCGCGACGTGCGGGTAGCTCGCGCCGTCCGCACAGCCGCCGCCGTCGATGTTCGAGCAGAGCCCCTCCTCGAAGCGCCGCTTCTCTCGCATCGTCAGCCCGCCGAGGGTCGCCATCGAGAGCGCCGCGACCCCGCTGAGGGCGACGCCCGACCAGAAGACGATCCGCAGGCCAGGGCTCGGGGGACGGAGCGGCGGCTCGGTCGGCGGCTCGATCGGCGGCGGCGCGGTCTCGACCACCGTCGCCACCCGGGCGGGCGCCGGCAGCTCGATCACGGTGGTCTCGCCGCCGTGGACCTCGGCGCGGATCACCCGCGGCGTGTCGAGCCCCTCGCGCTGGATCTCGAGGACGATCGGCCCGGGGACGAGCTGACGCGGGAAGTCGCGGAGCTCGACCGCCTCGCCGTTGAGGGTGATCGCGCGGATCGTCTCGGGGCGCTCGACCCGGAGGGCGATCTCGCCGACCTGGAGGCGGAGCTCCCGGTAGTGCTCGAGCGCCTCCTGGTGGCGGTGGGCGTCGTCGTCCTCGAAGCTGAGGTACTCGCGGTAGGTGTCGAGCCCGGCCAGGAGATCGCCGGCGGCCGCGTGCGCTCGGGCGGCGGCGACCAGCGCCTCGAGGGAGGGCAAGGTGTCGAAGGAGCGGCGGAATTCGCGGGCCGCCGCCGCGTACTCGCCGTCGAGGTAGAGCTGGCGCGCATGCTGGAAGAGCTCGAGCGCCGCCTGCTTGCGGGCCTCGTCGTCCTGCTCGACCTCGTCCGCCGCCGCGTCATCGTCGCCCACGCTGGCCGGCGCGGCCTCGCTGAGCTTCGCCGACGCGGGCGCGGTCCGGGCGGCCGCCCTGGCGCTCGGCGGGACCCCGACCGCCAGGGTCGCGGCGAGCAGAAGAACGCTCCCGAGGCCCGCCTCCCGCCGCATCAACCTCCGTCGGGGACCCGCTTCTTGAGGGGCTTCTCGAAGGTCGGCGCGGGCAAGGGGTCCTCGCTCTCGGCGGCCTTGCGCGGCTTCGCCGAGAGCCGGATCGGTCGGGCCTTGCCCCGCCGCGCCTCGGCCGTCGGATCGACGAGGGGTCGGAGGACGAAGCGGAGGTTCTCGCTCGCCAGCGGCAAGCGGCGCTCGGCGGCCGAGTGGTGACCCGCGAGCGAGACCTCGATCGCCAGCGAGAGCTCGTCGCCGCGGGGCAGGCGGACCTCGAGGGGCGTCACCTTGCCGGCGAGCTGCTCGTCGAGCGCCGCCTGGAGCTCGGCGGGCGCCCCGACGATCCGCACCTCGGCGCCGATCGGGTCGCTGTTGATCACCCAGCGGATCGTCGCGTCGGCCGGCGTCGGCGCGCCCTCGGAGTCGACCGGCGAGGCCTCGGCGTCGACCGGCTGGGCCGCCGCGAGGCTCGCGGTCGCGGGCTCGCGGACGGGCTCGACGGCCGCCGGACCGCGGATCAGACCGCTGGCGATCAGCGTCAGGATCGCGACCACGGCGCCCACCAGCGGCAGCGCGACCCAGAGCCCCCAGCCCCGCGGAGCCGGGGCGCCGAGGCCGGTGAAGGTCGCGGTGGTCGGCGTGTGCTCGCCGCTCCGCTCGACGCCCTCCGCGGGGCGCTCACCGGCGCCCGAGGACGCCGGCGGGACGACGCTGAGCGCCGGCGTCGACGGTCGGGTCGGGGTCTCCTCGCGGGGGAGCGCGAGCTCCGGGCGCGTCGGGCCGCCGTCCGCGTCCGCGTCGGGGACCAGGGCGATTCGCGGTCGGGATCCTCCGCGGGCGCTCGCCCGCCGGCGGTACTCGGCCTGATCGCCGAAGTGCTCGCGCATGATCGCCGCCAGGCTGGTCCGCGGATCGCCGCCGTCGTCGATCTCGCGGAGGAGCTGGCGGAGATCGCCGAGCATCGCCTCGGCCGTCGGGTAGCGGTCGCCGGGCTCACGGGCGAGGGCGCGGTCGAGGATCGCCGCGAGCGACGCCGGCAGATCGGGGCGGACGCTGGCGAGGGGCGGCCGCTCGCAGGCGACGACCCGCGCGAGGGTCTCGACGTCGTTCTCGCCGGCGAAGAGGCGCTGGCCGGTGAGGAGCTCCCAGAGGATCACGCCGAGCGCGAAGAGGTCGCAGGTCGCCGTCAGCGGCCGCGACTGCGCCTGCTCGGGCGACATGTAGGGGAGCTTGCCGCGGAGCTGACCGGTGCGGGTGTCGGTCCGCCGGCCCTTCGCCTTCATGATCCCGAAGTCGACGATCTTCACCCAGCCGCTGAGATCGATGAGCAGGTTCTGGGGCGAGATGTCGCGGTGGATCAGGCCGAGGAGGTTGCCGTCGGCGTCGCGGAGCTCATGGGCCGCCCGCAGGCCCTCGCAGGCGTCGATCAGGATCTGCAGGACCACCGGCAGCGGCAGGCGGCCGTCGCTCGGTCGCAGCTTGCGGATCAGGGCGGAGAGGGTCTCGCCGTCGACCGCCTCCATGACCATGAAGTAGTCGCCCTGCTCGTGGCCGAGATCGAGGATCTCGACGACGTGCGGGTTGTGGATGCGGGCGGCGATCCGGGCCTCGTCGAGGAACATGTCGACGAGCTCGGGGTCGGCGGCGAGGTGCGGGTGGATGACCTTGATCGCCACCAGCTTCTCGAAGCCGGCGCTGCCGGTCGCGCGGGCGAGGTAGACGGTCGCCATCCCGCCGTGGCCGAGGCGCTGGATGATCTCGTAGCGGCCGATTCGACGGCGAATAACCGCGACCCCGCCCGCGGGGGCTGACTCCGCCGCCGGGACGACCTTGGTCTCGGGCTCCGCTTCCATCGTGTGACCAGCGAGGGCGCTACGTTGGTTTCAAGATACGCGAAGAGCCAGGGCATATCACCTCCGCCGCGCCCTCCGAGCGATGAAGGGCTGGGATGTTTCGGTGGGTATGGGTGGTCTTCCGCGATGCAGACGGGGGCGCTTCTTGCCGCTTGGTAGGTTTGTGACGCGAGGCGCCGGCGCCGATGTGGAGCCAAGCCGAGAGCCCGCTGGCCGCTGGCCGCTGCGCTCGATTTCGTGACATCCATTACGGGCTTGGGATCGCCTGAACGAATGATATGATTCGTCCCCCCCACCCCTGAACTAGGTACAACGCTCAGAAGAGATCTCGGAGATCTTCCCCGCGCACGAAGATTTTGTGGATCCACCATGAAACGCGCCGACAGATCCGTCGCCTTTCGAGCCGTCCGAGTTCGGGTTTTTCATGCTGATATCATGCACTTGGGCAGATTGGCGCGCGTCGCGCCAGCCATCCGCGCTTCGCGCACCCTCGATCGCGATGGAATGGCCCTTGCGTGCAGGGTTGGCATGACGTAGACGCAAGAGGAGCAAGCCGGAGAGAGGAACATGGCGAAGCGACAGACCCGCAGGAGCATCTCGGTCAAGGGCATCACGTACCAGCGCCTGAAGGACTACTGCGAGGCGTCGGGTCTCAGCGTGAGCGGCTACCTCGAGGACATCATCGCCGAGAAGCTCGACGCCGCCGGGGTCCCCGTGCCGACCGTCGTCAAGGCGCGTCCCCAGCCCAAGCTCGGCGGCGATGTCGAGGAGATTGTCTCCCAGCACTTCACGTTCTAGACGCCTCCTCCGGGGCTCCCCGCGGGTCGGGGCCGAACGCTCGGCCTCGGCCCGTCGCGCGTGAGCCGCCGAACACCTGTGATCATCGTCTCTGCCGCGCTGACGCGCGCCCGCTACCCGACCCGGCGGCCGCCGCTAGAGTTGGGGAGCCCCGGGAGAGACGATGACCAAGAAGTACCTCCGCTCCGTCCGCCACCTCTTCTCCCGCCGCCGCGCGATCCAGGCGATGGCGACGCTCGCGGCCGCCGGCTGCGCTGGTGACGACGGGAGCGGCTCGGCGAGCGAGGGCTCGACCTCCGGCGGCTCGACCTCCGGCGGCTCAAGCGACGGCGAGAGCACCAGCGAGGCCTCGACCTCGACCTCCGGCGGCAGCGGCGAGGGCTCGTCGTCGGGCACCGGGACCAGCACCGGGACCAGCGGCGGCGAGACGACGGGCGACACCTCGACCACCGGCGTCGCCCCCGACGAGTGCGCCGACGGCCTCGGGATGGACCCCGAGGAGCTCCTCTCGACGATCGACCACGTCATCGTCCTGATGATGGAGAACCGCTCCTTCGACCACTACTTCGGCGCCCGCAAGCTCCTCGAGGGCGAGGCCTCGAACGGCCTGAGCGGCGACGAGAGCAACCCCAACTTCGACAACGAGCCGATCTCGGTCTTCAAGATGAACGAGTTCGAGCCCCAGGATCCGCCGCACGAGTGGGACGCCTGCCACTTCTCGTTCAACGGCGGCGAGAACAACGGCTTCGTCCTCGAGAACCAGAAGGCCAACCCCGGGGTCGAGGAGCAGGTGATGGGCTACCACGTCCGCGACCAGCTCCCGGCGCTCTACAACCTCGCCGACTCCTTCACCCTCTGCGACCAGTGGTACGCGTCGGTGATGGGGCCGACCTGGCCGAACCGCTACTACCTCAACTGCGCGACCTCGGCCGGCGAGAAGTCGAACTTCCCGCACCCGACGATCAAGACGATCTGGCACCTCCTGGTCGACGCCGACGTCTCCTCGCGGATCTACTTCACCGACGTCCCCTGGGTCGCCGGCGCCTTCCCGCTGGTGCCGACGGTGTGGAGCCGCTTCGCCGAGGGCTACGGCGGCTTCAACATCCTCACCCTGACCAACCCCTACAAGCTCGACAACTTCTTCGAGGACGCGGCCAACGGGGCGCTGCCGGCGGTCACCTTCCTCGACCCCGGCTTCACCTCGAACGACGATCACCCCGACCACAACATCCAGCTCGGGCAGGTGCTGATCGGCGCGATCTACAAGGCGCTCGCCGAGAGCCCGCTCTGGGAGAAGTGCCTCTTCATCATCACCTACGACGAGCACGGCGGCTTCTACGATCACGTCCCGCCGCCGAAGACGATCGACGACGACCCCGAGTTCCAGCAGCTCGGCTTCCGGGTCCCGTCGCTGGTGATCGGCCCGACGGTGCGCCGCGGCTGCGTCAACAGCACCGCCTTCGAGCACGTCTCGGTGCTCAAGACGATCGCCCTCCGCTTCGGGCTCCCCTGGCTCAACGAGCGCCACGCGGAGGTCACCGACCTCTCGAGCTGCATCCACCCCGACTACGTCCACGACCCCCAGCCGCCGCCGATGATCGCCCCGCTCAAGGTCTCGATCTCGGCGCTCCTCAAGGGGGTCGGCGAGACCACCAGCCAGCAGGAGCTCTTCGACGCGGTCGGCGTGAAGTGCGACGCGGCCTTCATCGCCGAGCAGCGGGCGGCGACCCTCCGCCTCCTGCAGCGCGCGGAGTCCCTCGGAGCGGCGATCCTCCGGCCCTGACGCCGGCCGCCGCGGGCCGCCGACGGCGGGGTGATCGCCCGCCCTGGCGCCCGCGCCGACGCCTGCCTCGGCGCTCGTTGTGTGGTAGGTTCCCCCGGCCGTGGCCTACGTCGTCCTCGCCCGCAAGTACCGTCCGCAGCGCTTCGCGGATCTGATCGGCGAAGAGCACGTCACCCGCACCCTGGCGAACGCGATCGCCAACGACCGGGTCCACCACGCCTACCTCTTCTGCGGCGGCCGCGGCCTCGGCAAGACGACCACCGCCCGCCTCCTCGCCAAGTGCCTGGTCTGCGTCCACGGGCCGACCGCCGAGCCCTGCAACGAGTGCAGCGAGTGCGTCGCGGTCACGGAGGGCCGCTCGGTCGACGTGATCGAGATCGACGGCGCGAGCAACAACCGGGTCGACGACGTCCGCAACCTCCGCGACCAGGTCCGCTACCTCCCGCAGAGCGCTCGCCGGAAGATCTACATCATCGACGAGGTCCACATGCTCACCGGGTCGGCGTTCAACGCCCTCCTCAAGACCCTCGAGGAGCCGCCCGAGCACGTGACCTTCATCTTTGCGACCACCGAGGTCCACGAGCTGCCGGCGACGATCCTCTCGCGGGTCTCTCGCTTCGACTTCCGCCGCCTGCCGAGCGCCCGCCTGGTCGAGCACATGAAGTCGATCCTGGCGAACGAGGGGGTCGAGGTCGAGGAGGCCGGGCTCTACCTGGTCGCACGGGCAGGTGACGGATCGGTCCGCGACTCCCTCACGCTCCTCGACAAGGTGATCGCCTTCGCCAGCGACACCGCCAAGATCTCGGCCGAGGAGGTCCGGGTGGTCCTCGGGGTGCCGAGCCAGCTCGCGGTCGCCGACCTCGCGAGCGCCGTCCTCGCCCGCGACGCCGAGGCGACGCTGCAGCAGCTCGACGAGGTCGTCGCCTCGGGTCAGGACCTCCAGCAGCTCGCGCTCGCCTTCCTCCAGCACCTCCGCAACCTCGTGGTCATCAAGCTGACCGGCTCCCGCGAGGTGCTCATCGACGCCTCCGAGGCCGAGTACGACCACCTCCGCGGCGAGGCGGAGAAGGTCGAGGTCAGCGTCCTCTGCCAGCTCTTCGACCGCTTCGCGCGGGTCGTTGATTCCCTGGCCAACACCCGGGTGCCGCGCCTCCTCCTCGAGATGGGGCTCCTGGACCTCGTCCACGCCGAGCCGCTCATCCCCCTCGGCGGCCTGATCGATCGGCTCGACGAGATCTCCCGCGGTGCGCCGGGCCTGAGCGCCGTCCCGCGGGGATCGGCCCGGGAGATCTCCTCCGGTCGGCCAGCCGCTCCGCCATCCGCGCAGGGGTCCGGGTCCCCCCCCGCTCCGGGCAGGCGCGATCTCGCCCCAGCAGCGGCGCCCCCGCGCCAGGCTTCCCCGCCGCAGAGCGCCGCGCGGCCCGCCCCGGCGGCCGGACGGACCGCCGCAGAACGCGGCGCGACCCGCCGCCGCGCCCCTCCTCGGCCGGCGCGCGGCGGGCCCCCCGGCGGCGCCGGTGGGACCTCCGACTTCCTCAAGATCGTCCAGGCGAGCGGGATGCTCGAAGGCGGCTTCGGCGGCGGCGACGAGCTCGGCGAGCCCCCCGAGGAGCCCGAAAGGCGCTCGCCGCCGCGCTCCTCCCCCTCCCCCGGCTCCTCCGCCCCTCCGCCCCCCTCCGGCCGCGCGCCCTCCCCTTCCCCGCCCCCGCTCTGGCCGGACGAGCTCCAGGCCGCCGACGCCGCCGACGATCCCGCCTGCGCGACCGGAGCCTGCCCCGGAGCCCCGCGGCCGACCCCCGCAGAGGTGATCGATTGGGTCGCGCTCCCGCCCTTTGAGGCTTGGGAGCGGCTCCTCGGGCGGATCGGCGAGGAGGAGCCCGCCCTCCACGGGATCCTCGCGGACATGGGCCTCGAGAGCTTCGGCGGCGGCGAGATCCGCGTGGTCTTCCCGGGCGACCGCCTCCGCTACCGCAAGGAGCAGCTCGAGCACCACAGCGGCGCCTTCGAGGAGCTCGCCCACCTCCACCTCGGGGCCCCCTTCCGGCTCCTCGCGGTCGAGGGCGATCCCGACCTCGAGACCCGGCCGAGCCTGACGCTGGTCCTCGAGCAGCGGCGCCAGGCGATCCAGCGGGCGGCCGATGAGGAGGCCCGCGCGCACCCGAGCATCCGCGCGCTCGTCGACGCCTTCGACGCCCAGATCGTCGCCGTTCGCCCGCTCGCGCGGCCCTCGTAGGCGATGTGAGGGACGCCGGCGAGGCTTTTCGGCGGCGCCCGTGGTGCCCCGCGCCGCCCTCGGTTATCCTCGCTCGGCCATGAGCGACTTTGATCTGGGCGCGATGATGCGCCAGGCGCAGCAGCTGCGCGACCAAATGGAGTACATGCAGAAGGCCCTCGAGTCCCAGACTGTCGAGGGCAGCGCCGCGGGCGGTCGGGTCAAGGTCACGGCCACCGGCGGCCAGCGGATCGTCAGCATCACCATCGATCCCGCGGTCCTCGAGGAGGATCGCGAGATGATCCAGGACCTGGTGACCGCGGCCGTCAATATCGCCCTCGATCGCTCGCGCGACCTCGCCAAGGAGCGGATGGGCACGCTGATCCCGCCGGGCCTGATGGGCCCAGGGGGCATCCCGGGCCTGTGAATCGCGCAAGCGACGTCCGCAACCCGCTCCAGCGCCTCTCCGCGCTCCTCGCTCGCCTCCCCGGGATCGGCGAGAAGACGGCCATGCGCCTCGGCCTCTCGCTGGTCCGCGCCGACCCCGAGTACGTCCAGGCCCTCGCCGAGGCGATCGGGTCGATCCACGCGCAGCTCCGCTTCTGCTCGGTCTGCTGCGACCTCTGCGCAGACGAGGTCTGCGAGCGATGCCGAGACCCGAAGCGTGATCGCTCGACGATCTGCGTGATCTCGCAGCCCCAGGATCGGATGGCGATCGATCGCGCCGGGGTCTTCCACGGCCTCTACCACGTCCTCCACGGGGTCCTCGATCCGCTCAGCGGCATCGGCCCCGCCGAGCTGCGGATCGAGGAGCTCCTGCGGCGGATCGCCGCCGGTGAGGTCCACGAGGCGATCGTCGCCACCAGCCCCAACGTCGAGGGCGACGCCACCGCCCTCTACCTCGCCAAGCTCCTCCGCCCCCTCGGGGTCCGGGTCACCCGGATCGCCTCGGGCCTGGCCGTCGGCGGAGAGCTTGAGTATGCGGATATGAACACGCTGCAGCGCGCGCTCGCCGATCGGCGGGCGCTTTAGGTCTTGAGCGGGGCCTGGCGATCGGGCACACATGACAAGCGGTGGCGGCCCAGCGCCGCCTCGCGCCGGCGTCTGGTGACCCGGAGCTTCGGCTCCGCGGCGCCGCCAATGGCCGGGTCTGCGCGCGGCCCCGCCGCTGCTCTTCCGTAGACTTGGCCCCATGAGTTTGTTACGTTTTTTCCCGCTCTCGGACACCCGTCCGAGCTCACCCGTCGCGCTTCAGGAGTCCCTCCCTTGAACATGCTGAATCCCCAGCTCGTGATGTATGACGAAGAGCTCAGGCAGATCCAGGCGATCACCGACAAGCTCCAGCAGGACTCACGCGCCCAGACGATTCTCCTTGTCGACAAGAACGGTCAGCTGATCGCGGCGTCCGGCAACTCGGCCGAGCTCGACACCACGTCGCTGAGCTCGCTGGTCGCCGGCAACGTGGCCGCGACCGGCGGCATCGCCTCGCTGATCAAGGAGGAGGAGTTCACCGGGCAGTTCCACGAGGGCAAGGGCATCTCGGTGCACATGAGCCTCGTCGGACGCCGCGTGATCCTCGTCGTCCTCTTCGACAAGAACACCACGCACGGCCTCGTCCGCCTCCGGGTCAAGAAGGCGAACGAAGAGCTCACCAAGATCTTCGATGAGCTCGCCGCCAAGGCGGCCGCGGCTCCGTCCTTCGATCCCTTCGGAGGCGAGATCTCGGACGACGATATCGACAACCTCTTCAACGACTAGCGAAGCGAGAGCTGCCGCCGATGTCCTTCATCAACTACAGTTCCCGCGAGATCAACTGCAAGCTCGTCTACTACGGACCGGGCCTCTGCGGGAAGACCACCAACCTCCAGTACATCTACAACAAGACGCGTCCCGAGGCGAAGGGCAAGATGATCTCCCTCGCCACTGAGACCGAGCGGACGCTCTTCTTCGACTTCCTGCCGCTCAGCCTCGGTGAGATCCGCGGCTTCAAGACCCGCTTCCACCTCTACACGGTGCCGGGCCAGGTCTTCTACGACGCGAGCCGGAAGCTGATCCTCAAGGGCGTCGACGGCGTCTGCTTCGTCGCCGACTCGCAGCTCGCCCGCTGGGACGCGAACATCGAGAGCCTCGACAACCTCCGGATCAACCTCCAGGAGCAGGGCTACGAGCTCGACAAGCTCCCCTACGTGGTCCAGTACAACAAGCGCGACCTCCCCGACGTCGCCACCACCGAGGACCTCTCGCGCGAGCTGAACCCGACCAAGGTGCCGGAGTTCGACGCGGTCGCGCCGGTCGGCACCGGCGTCTTCGACACCCTCAAGGCGCTCGCCAAGCAGGTGCTCGCCGAGCTCCGCAAGGGCGCCTGAGCCGATCCTGCGGCGCCCCCGAATTTCTGGCGGCGAGGTCCCCCGAGGGGGCCTCGCCGCCGTCAATTTGCGGCGTGCGCTAGACGCCGAGCGGCCGGGCGACCGCCGGCGTCCGGACCTTCCAGATCCAGCCGTCGAAGAGGAAGTGCAGGAGCGACGTGCCCATGTAGTAGACGAGGTACGCGTCGCTGCGCCGGTAGTCGCTGAGGGCGACGAAGAGGAGGAGGAGCGCGCCCGAGATCAGCGGCGCGAAGATCCACGGGCTCCGCATCCAGCGGGCGACCAGGCCCTGGTTCGCGGGATCACCGGCGAACTTGCGCTCGCCGAAGTGGTGGACGAAGGCGACGTACTCGAGGGAGTGCGCGACGCCGAAGCAGAGGTAGCCGACGATCGGCCCGTGGACCACGAAGACCGCGAAGAGGGCGAAGGTCGAGGCGAGGAAGAGGAGCCGCGGCCAGCGCTCCGACCAGGTGAGCCGCGCCGCCCGCTCGTGGCGTAGCCAGCGGCCGTAGACCCCGGCGACCAACGCCGCGACCAGCGAAAGGATGACCCAAGGGACAGGTCCCTTGAGGAGGGGCCCGGCGATCGCCATGAGGCGCCGGGCGTTGGCGTGCCCGGCGAAGGAGTCGGCGCGGAAGACCAGGACGAGGGCGGCGCAGAGGAGCGCGGAGACCCAGAGGAGCGCGAGATCGCGGCGGCCCTGCGCGGGCGTCTCCAGCCCGCCGCGCGCCCGGCCGGCGTAGGCGCGGAGGATCCCGTAGCGCTGCATCACCGTGTGCCAGATGTTCCAGGCGCCGATGACCACGAGGACGACCATCCAGGTCGAGACGCCGGGGATGAGCTTGAGGTGGCTGAGACCGCGCATCGCGCCGACCAGGGCGAAGGTCAGGATCGGTGCTAAAATAAAATCCCGTGCGCGACGAGAAAATGTCCCCCGGTCCCCGTAGACCAGGAGGAAGGTGTAGTGGCGATGGACGTAGGTCATCGCCAGCGCCGCCAGGGTCGCGGTCCCGAGCGCCCGCGACGTATCTGCGTCCGCGCCCCAGCGCCCGTCGAGCCCGAGTCCCCAGACCACCCAGAGATAGAAGGGGACCCAGCAAAATCCGAGGCAGGCGAGGTCCCACCAGGGCGCACGGAGCCACGCGCTTCTCGCATTCGCAGACGCTGGTGAGGTCATCGAAGATCCTCACGCCCCCGGGCGCGTTTGGATTTTGTAGTTGGTGCGGCCAGAGCGCTGTGTATTATGCCTTTCGATCGGCGCCACGTACCACGCCGATCCCCCCACCGAGCGGAGTTCTCAAGAACGATGGCGATGGAGTCTGACGACTGGATCCAGGAATCACTCGCGCGGCTCGAGGGCCTCGAAGAGGAGCGCGCCCGAGTCGAGAGCGCACTCGAGGAGGCGAGCGACGCGAACTCGATGAGGTCGCTCTCGCAGCGCCTCGAGTCCCTCGACGGCGAAATTCGGGCGCTCTACGCGGCCCTCGAGGCGGCCGCGGACGACGAGGGCGGAGAGGCAGAGGAGCCGGCGACCGGCGACTTCGTGCCCGCGAGCGGCGATGAAGACGTCGACTCCGAGGCTCCGACCGGCCTCTTCACCCGCGACGACCTCGCCCGGATGGCGGCCGAGCAGGCCGCGCAGCAGGCTGCGCCAGTCCAGGCCGCCGCACCGGTCCAGGCCGCCCCCGTCCAGGCCGCACCCTTCCAGGCCGCCCCCGCCCAGGCTGGCTTCGGCGCCCCCGCCGGCTTCGGCGCCCCCGCCCAGGCCGGCTTCGGCGCCCCTGCCCAGGCCGGCTTCGGCGCCCCCGCCCAGCCGAGCTTCTCGGGCGGCGGCTTCGGTCAGGATCTCGGCGGTGCTGAGCTCGCCGACCTCGATGACGCCCCCAAGAGCAAGGGGCCGCTGATCGGCATCATCGTCGCCATCCTCCTCCTCGGCGGCGTCGGCGGCTACTTCGTCCTCAACAAGAAGAGCGAGCCGGTGGCCGAGGACACGAGCCAGCAGGGCCCCGTCAAGGTGATCAGCGCCGGCGAGATCCCGCCGGACACCCAGGGCCCGAAGGGCGCCAAGGGGAGCAACGTCGACTCGATCGAGGGCTCGCAGTTCAAGGAGGGCCGCCCCGGCTCGCGGCCTTCGGGCGGCGGCGGCGGGTCGAGCTCGAGCTCGACGCCGAAGAAGAAGAAGGACGACGGCAAGACCAAGATCGTCGAGACCGACGATCCGCTGGCCGGCATCAACTAGCGGCGGACATCCGCCAGACACCGCGAGGCCCGGGCGAGCAGCCTGGGCCTCGTCGCGTTTGAGAGGCTGTCTCGAAGGACATGTTCGAGCGGCGGCGGGGCTCGGAGCCCTGACGTCGCTCTGCATCGCTCCGCGGCGACGATCTGCCGCAGCCGGCGCGCGCAGCCTCGCTGCTACTTCTTGTCGTCGCGCTGCGCCGTGAAGCTCGGCTTCGCGGCGTCGCCCTCACCACGCGCGCTCGGGGGCGCGAAGGTCGGGAGCTTGGTCATGCCGCTGCCGCCGGCGCCCACCTCGGTCCCGGCGCCGCCGCGTACCGGCAGCGTCGGGAAGGGCGGCGGCTTCGGCCCGGCGCTGGCGGAGGCGACCGTGCGCTTGCGGCGGATCGCCATCGGCGCGTCGGCCTCGACCTTCTCGGGCGTCGCCTCGGCCTCGGTCTCCTTGGCCTCCGCCTCCTTGCCCTCGCCGGGGGCGCTCAGGGGCTTGAGCGCGGCCGCGAGGGACTCGGCGAGCGACGCCTTGCGGCGGATGTCGCTCGCCTCGTCGCGGGGCGGCGGCAGCGTCTCGGCCGGCGTCGGCGTCTCGGTCGCGCTCGCCGCGATGAGCAGCGACGCCGCGAGGCCGCCCGGGGTCTCGACCGGCGGCGCACCCACCGGCTCCGCCTTCTTGGGCTCCTCCGCCGGCTTGGCCTCCTCCGCCGGCTTCGTCTCCTCCGCCGGCTTCGCGCCCGCCTCGGGCTTGGTCCGCGCGGTCGCGGCGTCGGCGTTGCGGGGCATCGGCGCGTCGGGCTCGCGCGGGCTCTCGTCGACCTCGTCCTCGTCCTCGCCCTCGTCGACCGCGAGGTCGATGTCGATCGCCGGGCCCGGGTCGCGACGGCGGCGCGGCCGGCCCTTCTCGACCTCTTCCTTCTTCTTGAGGGCGTAGCTCCCCTCGATCCGGATCGGCTCGCCGATCGACGGGTCGCGGAGCTCGACCTTCACCTTCGGCTGGTTGCCCTCCTCGGGCTTGCCGATCGAGCTCGGGTCCTGCCAGCCGCGGGCGCGGAGCGCCTCGCTGTCGGCGATCGCGTCGGCGACCGCCGACGAGATCCCGCTCTCCATCGACTCGTTCTTCGCCGCCGCCTGCGGGACCGCCCCGCTGTCGCCGCGCGAGCCGATCTCACCCGAGACGATCTCGCTGACCGCGTGCTCGCTGGTGACGACCACCGTCGTCCGCCGCGAACGCGCCCGCCGCTCGCGGCGGAGCTGGGCCTCGATGTAGCGCCGCATGTCGCGGCGCGCCCGGTTGACCAGGGCCTCGACGACCGGATCGGGCTCCTCCTGGAGGCTGATCTGCGAGCGCTCGAGGAGCTCGGCCGCCTCGTCGACCCGCTCGGCCCGCTGGAGCGCGAGGGCCATCGCCGCGATCACGCGCGGGTGGTCGCCGATGGTCTTTCGGGCAGCTTCGATGTAGGCCATCGCCTGCCGGCTCTTCTTGTGGGAGTCGAGGAGCATGACGATCCCGAGATCGAGCTGATCCCGGGGGCCGAGGAGCTTGGCCGCCGCCAGCTTGTTGAGGAGCTCGCGCGCCGCCTTGCGCTCGTTGGCCACCACCAGCGCGTGGGCCTGGGCGCTGACCAGCATCACCGCGTCCGGCCGCTTGCAGAGCTGGGCGGTCTCGGCGAAGAGGCGGGCCGCGGTCCGGCCGTCGCCGAGGCGGAGGGCGATCTGGGCGTCCTGGAGGGTGACCCAGGCGGCCGGGGCGAAGAGCTTGACCAGCGGCTTGCTGGGGAGGCTCCGCTTGAACTCGGCGGCCTGGGTCCGGTTGGCGTCGGAGACCCGCTGAGCGAGGTTCTCCAGGCGGTGCTGGATCATCGCCGGGATCAGCACGAAGAGGAGGACGCCGGCGGCGATCAGCGCGACCTTGGTGGTCGTGCCGCTGGCGAGGAGGCCGGCGCCGCCGAGGGCCACCAGGATCGCCACCGGCAAGATGCGACCGGGCGCCGGTCGCTCGCTCCCTCCCCAGAGGTGGGGAGGAACGACCACCGGTGGTAGCTCGCTCTTCTTGCTCGCCGCGGACAACCTGCAAGCCGGCATACCCAGATCGGCGGAGCCCTGCAAGCTTGTTCACATCCCGAGGCGCGGCCTTATTTGGCGGACGCGCGGGAGATCGCGGGTGGCCCCTGGTAGACTGGCGCCAGTGCACGCACCGATCGACCTCAGCCGCTACATCCAGCGCCGGCACTTCCGCGCCTATGAGCGCGACATGGCCCGCGGCACCTACGGATACGGCGTCGACCTCCGGCGGACGCGCTGGCTCACGGCCTCGATGGCCGGGCAGGCGCCGCTGCGCGCTCTTGAGCACGCCTGGGTCCCCCTCGCGGACTCCCTGATGGGCGAGGAGCTGCGCTTCGCCGAGCGGCCTGGCGACATCCCGATCCTCTCGGAGATCGTCGAGATCGCCCGCCTCCTCCACACGACGCCGCCGGCGCTCCGCCTCCTCACGCCGGCCGCGCAGCGGAGCGGCGAGTGGGGCTTTGTCACGCCGCTCAGCGATCCCCGCGGCAGCGACGAGTGGCTCGTGCTCGATCTCGACGCCCTCCAGCGGCAGCCGGAGCGCGAGCGCGCCTTCCTCCTCGGCGCCGGCCTCGGTCACCTCCACTGCGGGCACGGGGCGCTCTTCGCCGCGCACCTGGTCAGCCATCGACGTGGGCGCGGCAACGGCCTGATCCGCGCGCTCCTCCGCCCCTGGGTGAAGGTCGCCGTGTTCTCGGCCGACCGCGCCGGTCTCCTCGCCGCCAGCGAGCTCCCCGCCGCCCTCGTCGCCCTCGAGACGGCCGCCGCCACCACCCCTGGCTGGTGGCCCGCCTTCCCGACCTCAGCCTCCGACGGGCGGCCCTGGAGGAGTTCTCCGCGACGACGGTCGCCGCGCGTTTTCGCTCGCGGCGGCGGCGCGAGGTCGGCCCCTCGCTCGAGGAGGACCTGCGGACGATCGCCAGCCCCGCCGAGCCCGAAGCCGAGGGCGAGGCCGAGCCCAACGCGGCGGGCGCCGAGGCGGTCAACGCGGGCGCCGAGGAGATCGCCGGCGTCCCCGACGACGCCTGGACCCTCGCCCGCTGCGACCACCGACTGACCCGGCGCCTCGGGCTCCTCTGACGCCTCATCAAGGACGACGTGACGACGTGAGCACCCGCCCAGAGATCGACAGCGCAAGGCGGCTGGCGAGCATCGCCGACGAGCTCGGGCTCGCGGCGGCCGGCCGCGCCATCCTCCTCGACACCCACCGCCGCCTCGACCAGGCGACCCTGCGGATCCTCGTGATCGGCGAGATCAAGCACGGCAAGAGCTCGCTGATCAACGCCCTCGTCGGCGAGAAGATCCTGCCCACCGGGGTCACGCCGACCACCGGCGCGGTCGTCCGCCTCCACCACGGCGAGGCGACCGAACGCCGGCTGATCCACCCCGACGGGCGGATCGAGGGGCTCTCCGACGAGCGCTTCGCGGCCCTCGCCCGCGGCCGCGAGAGGGCCGAGGGGGTCGTCGACGCGACCTGGTCCGGCGACCAGCTCCCGGTCGAGGCCGAGCTCATCGACACCCCCGGGGTCAACGACATCAACCGCCTGCGCTCGCTCCTCAGCCGCGGCGAGCTGCCGGGGGCGGACGTCCTCGTGCTGGTGCTCGACGCGACCCAGGCGCTGAGCCGCTCCGAGCTCGGCTTCCTCCGCGACGCGCTGGTCGCCGTCGGCGGCCTCGGCGACGACTCGGGCGCGCGCCTCCTCGTCGCGATCAACCGGATCGATCTGGTCGCCGATCACGAGCGCGAGCTGGTCGCCGCCCACCTCGAGCGCGAACTCTCGGCGCTCCTCGGGAGCTCGACCTTCGAGCTCTTCGAGACCAACGCCAAGCTCGCGCTCAAGGAGCCGGCGAGCGAGGAGCACGGGGTCCGCGAGCTCCTCCGCCTGCGGGCGCGGCTGATCGAGCTCGCCGGCCTCCGCGACGAGATCCTCCCGCGGCGGGCGCGGGCCAGCCTCCGCCGCCACGCCCACCTGCTGGTCCACAACGCCGCGATCCAGGCGCGCGCGCTCAGCCTCGAGGAGCAGGCGCTCGCCGACGAGCTCGCGGCCGTGCGGGCGGCGCTCGCCGAGCAGGAGGTCGACTTCGATCGCCTCCGCGGGCAGATCAGCGCGGCCAGCGAGCGGATCCTCCAGGAGTCGCGGGCCCGCCTGGCGAGCTACCGCGCCGAGCTCCAGGCCGAGGTCCTCGCCCAGCTCGAGCGCGCCGACCTCCGCGGGATCACCGACGCCCTGCCGGCGGCGATCCGCGACGCGACGATGACCTTCACCCTCACCGAGGCCGAACAGCTCCGCCACGAGCTCGAGACGCTGACCCGCGAGACCCTCCAGACCCACGGCGAGCAGGCCCGCCGCCGCCTCGCGCAGGCGACGATCCTCCTCGGCTTCCGGGGGCCGGCGGTCCGCCTCGAGCCGCCGTCGACGACGATCGAGGGCGGCACCCTGGCGATCTCGGTCGCCGGCACCGCGGTGATGTACTTCGGCAACGTGGTCGCCGGCCTCCTGATGGCGATCGCCGGCCCGCTGGCGACGATGGTCCTCCGCGAGAAGGGGATCCGCGACCTCCGGGCCCGCGCCCACCGCGAGATCCCGCGGGCGCTGCAGGCGAGCTTCGGCGACCTCGAGAAGGCGCTCACGCGGGTCGCCCACGAGCAGATCGCGGCGCTCGAGGAGCACCTCGTGCTCGCCAACGCCCAGCTCGGCGAGCAGCTCGTCGCGGTCCTCGACCGGGCCGCGCTCGCCCTCCAGGCGCCGCCCGAGGGCGACGACCCCGAGCCGCCGCGTCACCGCGCGCGCGCCCGCCTCCACGCGATCGAGAAGGAGCTCGAGGCCATCCTGGCCGAGCTCGAGAACCCCGCCACGAGCACCAGCCCAGAGCGAACCCGATGAGCCCAGGCCGCGACGACGACCCGACCTCCGGCAAGGACGCCCACGAGGGCGACGACGCCGGCGACAAGGCGACCGAGACCGCCGTCAACGCGCTCCGATCGGTGGGCGCCGCCCTCGGCGGCTGGGCCCGCCGCGTCGGCAAGGTGATCGCCGAGACCGCGGCCCCGCCGGCCGGCGCCGAGGAGCTCAAGATCGCCCTCGCCGAGATCGCCGAGCTCCGCCTCGCCGGCCGCTTCACCGCCGCCCGCGAGCGCCTGCGGACGATCCTGCAGGAGCGCCCGCGCGACCTCCAGGTGGTCACCAGCTACGGCCTCACGCTGGTCGCCGAGACGATCTCGGACGGCCGCGCGCCGGCGGCGATGGTCGAGCTCCTCGGCGAGCTCTCGGGGTTCAAGCAGCGCCCCGCGATCGCGCCGATCATCGAGGCCGCGCTCAAGCAGAGCCGGCAGGAGCACGACGCCGCGCTCGACGATCTCCGCCGGGCGCAGCGCACCCTCGACGACCTGCCGAGCGTGTACCGCGGCGAGGGGCGCTTCTACGTCCAGCTCCTGGCGACCAGCGCCCAGGCGAGCCGCGGCCGCTACGACCGCGCGCTCCTCGAGCTCCACAAGGCGCGCGCGAGCGTCCCCGAGGGCGCGCAGGGGCCGATCGTGCGGCGATTCCTCCGCGAGGGGACGGCCGTGCTCCTGGCCGAGGATCACCTCGACGAGGCGATCGCCTGGCTGACCCCGCTGGCCGCTCCGCCGGCGCCGCCGCCCGCCCCCTCGGCCGAGGCTGGGGACGAGGAGGCGAGCGAGGGCCCGAGCGTCGAGGCGCCGCCACCCTCGCCGCTCACCGACGTCACGCTCGCCCGCTCGCTCCTCGCCCGCGGCCTCCTCGCCGAGGCGCTCGCGGCCAAGGGCGACCACGACGGCGCACATGCCCTTGTGGACAGCCTGCCCGATGAGCCAGCCTGGGACGCGGTGCGGATCCGGGTCGGCCTCTCGATCGGCGCGACCCCGGAGACCCGCGATCGGGCGCTCCGTCACCTCCAGATCGCCCCCGAGGAGTGGCAGCGCGGGCGCCTCTGGGCGCTCGCCGAGGCCGCGACCTGGGGCGGCCGCGCGACCCCGCCGGCGTCGACCACGATCGAGGCCGTCCTCGAGGCCCTGGTGAAGGCGGCCGACGCCGCGCCGCCCGGCCAGCGCGACGGCTTCATCCACGAGCTCGCCCACGTCGCCCTCCGGGCCGACGCCTTCCCGGAGGCGGTGCGCGCGGTGCTCCAGCGCCGCCTCGGCCGCGACGGCGACACGGCGGCCGAGGAGGTGCGCCTCTGCCGGGCCCGCGATCGCCTCCGCCGCGGCGAGGTCGAGGCCGCCAGCGAGGACTTCATCGGCGCCCAGACCCCGCGCTTCCGGGCGCAGCCCGACCTCGGCGGCCCCTGGGGCCCGGACGCGGTCTCGCCGCTCCGCGACCCCGTCGTCCGCCTCCGCACGCTCCGCAGCCAGCGGGCGCTCGCGGCCGCCGAGTACTGCCTCCAGGTCGAGCTCCCCGAGCACGCCCAGGAGCTCCTGGTCGAGGCCCTCGCCGAGGCCCCCAACCTCGCGCCCGCCCGCGTCCTGCTGACGACGGTCTCGCGGCCGACCCGGAGCGCCCGCCTCGAGGATCTCCTCGCGGCCGCGACCACCGTCCTCGCCGCCCTCCCGAGCAACGTCCTCGGGGTCCCGCTCGCCGGGGTCCAGAAGGCGCTCTCCGGGGTGATCGCCGCCCGCGAGCGCCTCGCCCGGCCGCTGACGATCGCGGTGATGGGCGAGTTCTCGTCGGGCAAGAGCACCTTCGTCAACGCGCTCCTCGGCGAGGCGATCGCGCCGATGGGCGTGCTGCCGACGACGACGACGATCAACGTCTTCCGCCGGGGCCCGACCGGCGGCGCGCGGATCTACTTCCGCGACGACCGGGTGTCGACCCTCGCCCGCGGCGACATCCACAACTTCCTCCACGGCCTCGACGACGTCACCGCCAGCCAGATCCGCCACGTCGAGATCGAGCGGACAGGCGCGCGGATGGGCGACGCCTCGGTCGTCGACACGCCGGGGCTCAACGCGCTCGACGCCTTCCACGAGCGGGTCGCCCGCGAGTTCATCGACGAGGCCGACGCGGTGATCTGGATCTTCTCGGCGACCCGGGGCTCGACCGCCTCGGAGGCCGGGATGCTCTCGACCCTGCGGGCCGACGGCCGCCAGGTCCTCGGCGTCCTCAACAAGGTCGACACCCTCGACGACGACGAGCGGGTCGAGCTCTGCGACTACCTCAAGGAGCAGCTCGGCGAGGTCCTCGTCGACATCGTCCCGGTCTGCGCGTCGCAGGCCCTGGCCCTTCGGTCAGGTGACGGTCCGCCCGGCGCCGGCGACTCGTTCGCGGCGGTCGAGGAGGCGCTCGAGGAGCACTTCCTCCGCCGCGCCCGCGAGCTCAAGCGCGCGCTCACGGCCCGGCGCCTCTCGGAGTCGCTGGTCCGCGCCCACGGGGCCGTCGACGCGGCCGCGACCGCGCTCGAGGCGGCCGCCGACGGGGCCGCCGGCTCCGATCACCTCGACACCCTCCGCGGCGCCCAGCACCTGATCACCTTCGGCGAGCGGATGTACGCCGCGGTCCTCGAGCTCGACGACCTCCTGGTACGCGAGTGCCTGGCCCTCGGGATCCTCCGCAGCGGCGCCGGCATGAGCCGCGAGACCCTCGGCGCCCAGGACTCCTGGTACCTGACCACCGTCGTCCGCGATTCGATGCTCCGCGCCCTCCAGAGCGCGCTCGGCGAGATCTCGCGCGAGCCCGAGTCGGAGATCCTCTACGACGTCCTCACCCAGCACCTGGTCCCCTGGGGCCGCGGCTACCTCGACGGCCTCGGCGCCTCCGGCTGGCTGGTCCGCCTGATCACCGAGAACGGCCCGTCGATCGCCCGCGGCGAGGCCGCCCTCCGCGATCGCCTGCGGATCGCCCTGACGCCGATGGCCGTCGCCTGGCAGCGCTTCGTCCACTCGCTCGATCGGCCGCTGCGGCAGGCCCAGGTCCAGGCCCACCGCCAGGCGGCGACGCGGCCGCGGGCCGAGGCGCTGCGCCTCCGCACCTCGGTGATCAGCGGGCTTGACGCGCTCATCGAGAGCGTCCGAGAACTGGGGGCGTGAGCGGGAACGAGCGCGCGCAGCGGGTGATCGGCGTCGACGAGGCCGGTCGCGGGCCGATCCTCGGGCCGATGGCCCTGGCGGCGGTGGCCGTCGATCCGGAGGGCGTCGACGCGCTCGTCCGCCTCGGCGTCGCCGACTCCAAGCGCTTCGGCGCCGGCGCCAAGGCCCAGGCGCTGCGGGCCGAGCTCGCGGCGGCGATCGAGGAGTGTGTCCTTGAGGCCAGGTGCGTCCTGGTGACGGTGCCGGCGATCGACGCCCGCACGCTCCGCGGCGAGCTCAACCACCTCGAGCGCGAGATCGCGGCCGACCTCCTCCAGGCGATCGCCGCCGAGCACCGCGACCGGATCATCTGCGACGGCGCCCGCCTCTTCGCGCCGCTCCGCGCCCGCTACCGCGGGCTCGAGGCGGTGGACCGCGGCGAGTCGGCCCACGTCGCGGTCGCGGCCGCGTCGATCCTCGCCAAGCACGCGCGCGACCAGGCCTTCGCGGCGATCGCCGCCCGCTACGAGGAGGAGTTCGGGCCCCTCGGGGGCGGCGGCTACCTGAACGCGCCGACCCGACGCTTCCTCGACGCCTACGTCGCCCGCCACGGCGAGCTCCCGCCCGAGGCGCGGCGCTCCTGGGGGGCGCCGAAGGAGGAGGGCGTCGCGGCGAAGAAGCAGGGGCCCGCGGGGCAGCTCAGCCTCGGCGATCTCTAGCCTGTCCATTGGGGAGATCGCCGAGCGGCGGTCTAGAGCCTGTCTATTGGGACAGGATGGTCGTTCACTCCTTGCGGAGATCGCCGAGCTCGGAGCGGAGCTTCTCGAGCGCGTAGCGCATCCGGCTCTTCACGGTGTTCTCCGGCGCGCCGACGATCTCGCCGATCTCCTTGAAGGAGAGGCCGCCGAGCTGGCGCATCAGGAAGACCTCGCGCTGGTCGTCGGGGAGGAGGTCGAGGGCCGCGGAGACCCGCCGCTGGATCGTCGGGCCCATCGCCTCGTCGTCGACCTCGACCTGGACCGCGGCGGTGCTGTCGATCATGCTCTCGCGCTCGTCGCCGTCGCGCCCGCGACGGGGCGCGTCGAGCGAGACCGTCCGGCGGAATTTCGCGCGCCGGCTCTCGTCGACGCAGAGGTTCCGGGCGATCGTGTAGAGCCAGGTCGAGAAGCGCGCGGTCTGCTCGTAGCGCGACTTCGCCCGGATCACCCGGAGGAAGACCTCCTGCAGGAGCTCCTCCGCGCGGCTCGGGTTGTTGACGCTGCGCAGCAGGAAGTTGAAGAGCCCGCGGCGATGACGGCTCACCAGGACCGCGAAGGCCTTCGAGTCCCCCCGACGAAAGCTCACCATGAGCGCCTCGTCGGTCGGCCCGTCGGCGCCCTCGCGCCCGTTGTGGGTAGCGTCTGTCATGCCGAGAACGGCGCTCGTGGGCAGCTCCGAGTTTGCGCACAGGCGCAAGACGGTGGCAAGCAGATCGATCCCGCGGGCATGCGGACCTTGTCGGCGTCGCGCATTGCGCGCAAGGTCATCTCGGCGCCCCGCGGCGCCGCCGAGTTACATGTCCAAAGAGACATGTGACCCCACACGACCGCCCCGAAGCCCCGGGCTCTTCCCCCGACGCAAGCGATCGAGGCATGCCCGACTCCTCGAGCGCCCGCGACGACACGAAGCCGACCTAGCGGACCCGCCGCGCCGACTGGTCGAAGGGACAGTAGACCCCGCTCCGCCCGCCATGGACGAAGCCCCGCAGCGCCCGACCACAGCGCGGGCAAGGCTCGCCCTCGCGGCCGTAGACCCGGAGGTCGTCCTGGTTGCGGCCGACCTCGCCGACGACGTTTCGAAAGTCCTTGAGCGTCGTCCCGCCGTTGTCGATCCCCCGCTGGAGCGCGTCCCGAAGGGCGACGGCGAGGCGATCCCAGGCGCTCGCGCGGAGGCGCGCCGCCGGCGTGAGCGGGTGGAGGCCGGCGTCGAAGAGCGCCTCGATCGCGTAGATGTTGCCGACGCCGGCGACCGCTCGCTGATCGAGGAGCGCGTCCCGGAGCCCGCGCTCGCTCCGACCGAGGCGCGCCGCCAGGAGCTCGCCGTCGAAGTCGGGATCGAGGGGCTCTGGGCCGAGCTCGGCGAGCGGCGCGGCCGCGAGGAGCTCGGCGAGCGGCGCCACCCGGTAGCCGCCGAAGCGCCGGGGATCGACGAGCCGGAGCTCGCGCCCGTCGCCGAAGGAGACCACCAGGTGAGTGTGCAGGGCCCGCGGATCGCCGGCGGCCGCGATCCCGCAGCGACCGCTCATCCCGAGGTGAAGGAGGAGCCCGAGCGGCTGCCCCTTCGCCGGCGCCATCTCCCAGACGATGTACTTGCCGCGGCGCCGCAGCGCCCCCGGGCGGGCGCCGATCAGCGCCCGCGGGTCGCACTCCATCCGCATCTTCTCGCGGCTCCGCCAGGTGTCGACGACCTCGGCGCGGATCCTCGCCTCGGCGAGCCCGCGGCGGACCGATTCGACCTCAGGGAGCTCCGGCATCGCCGCCCTCCGGCGCCTCGCCGCCGCCCTCGGCCTCCGCCTCCGCGTCGGCCTCGCGCGCCCGCTGGATCGCCGCGAATTCAGCCGGGCCGAGGCGCTCCGGTCGGACCTGCGGATCGACGCCCGCGCGCTCGCACCAGGCGATCACGCGATCACGGCTGGCGAGCGACGAGAGGGCGTTGCCCAGCATCTTTCGCCGCTGCTGGAAGGCCGCCTGCACCAGGCGCCGCAGCCCCTCCTCGTCGGCGACCTCGCCCAGCGGCTGCGGCCGCGGATCGAGGCGAATCACCGTCGAGTCGACGCGCGGGCGCGGGACGAAGCAAGCCCGCGGCGCCTGGACCACGGTCGAGATCCAGCGGACCCGCGAGAGCATCGCCGTCACCCCGCCGTAGGTCCGCGATCCCGGCGGCGCGCAGAGGCGCTCGGCGACCTCGCGCTGGACCATGACGATCCACGGCCCGGTCACCCGGTGGTGGGCGAGGAGCGCGAAGAGGAGCGGGCCGGTGATCTGGTAGGGGAGGTTGCCGACGATCGACGGCGGCGTCTCGAGCCCGGCGGCCGCGCTCGCGTAGTCGAAGCGGACCGCGTCGGCCTCGTGGAGGACGAAGCGCGGGTTGTCGCCGAGCTCGGCCCGCAGCACCTCGCAGAGATCGCGGTCGCGCTCGATCGCCCAGACCTCGGCGCCGGTGTCGAGGAGCGGCGCGGTGAGGGAGCCGAGGCCAGCGCCGATCTCGACCACACGGACCCCCGGCGCCGCGCCGCTGGCGGCGACGATCGCCCGGTGGATCGACGGCTCGTGGAGGAAGTTCTGCCCCCACGAGTGGCGGGCGGCGAGGCCGTAGCGGCGGAGGAGCTCGGGCGGGGAAGCGATCACGACAGGCTCAACCTCGGGTCGTCAAGGGCGACGCTGGCGGCGACGTCGACCCGGGGGCGCGCGCCGGCGGCGATCCGGGCCGCGGCCGCGGCCGCGATCATCGCAGCGTTGTCGCCGCAGTAGCGGAGCGGCGGGATCTCGAGCTCAAAGCCGTCGGCGACCGCGGCCGCGGCGAAGGCCTCGCGGAGCCCGCGGTTGGCCGAGACGCCGCCGACGACGTGGATCCGCCGGCGACCGACGCGGGCGCGCGCACGCCGAGCCTTGGTCACCAGCACGTCGACCACCGCCGCCTGAAACGACGCGCAGATGTCCGCGAGGTGGCCCCGCGACGCCGGCTGACCGTGCTCCTCGATGTGCACCAAGACCGCGGTCTTGAGGCCCGAGAACGAGAACTCGAGGTTCTTCGAATCGCTGAGCATCGCCCGCGGGAAGGCGATCGCGGCGGGGTCGCCCTCGGCCGCGAGGCGGTCGATGATCGGCCCGCCCGGGTAGCCGAGGCCGAGCATCTTCGACACCTTGTCGAAGGCCTCGCCGGCCGCGTCGTCGCGGGTCGCCCCGAGGATCGCGTAGTCGCCGAGGCCGCGGACGTCGACCAGCTCGCTGTGACCGCCCGAGACCAGGAGCGCGAGGTGGGGCTCAAAGGGCCGGGCCGCCCGCTCGTGATCGCCGAGGAGCGCCGAGAAGATGTGGCCCTCCATGTGGTGGATCCCGAGGAGCGGGAGCTCGGTCGCGGCCGCGATCCCGCGGGCCGCCTGCACGCCGACCAGGAGCGCGCCGACCAGGCCGGGGCCGTCGGTGACCGCGAGCGCGTCGAGCTCGGCGAAGGAGGCGACGCCCGCCCGCTCCATCGCCTCCTCGATCACCGGGACGATCGCCGTGAGGTGATGGCGGCTGGCGAGCTCGGGGACGATCCCGCCGAAGCGCGCGTGGACCTCGATCTGCGAGGCGACGACGCTCGCGCGGACCTCGAAGCCGTCGACGATGGCGCAGGCCGTCTCGTCGCACGACGACTCGATCGCCAGCACGCGCGGTCGCGTCGGCGGAGCGGCGGATGCCGGGGCGGGGGATGTCGTCGGGCCGATGCTCACTCGGAGAGCTTGCGACGGAGGCGATAGATCTTCCGGCGCACGCCGCTGGCGTAGCGAGAATCGGGGGCGAGTTCAAGGTAGCGCTTGTACGCGGCGATCGCGTCGGCGGCGGCGCCCTGCTCCTCGTGGACCACGGCGCTGGTGAGGTGGGCCTCGGCGAGCTCGGGGTGCTCGGCGACCGCGACGTCGGCGGCCTCGCGGGCGGCCGGGAGATCGCCGCGCTCGAGGGCGATCTTCGCCCGGAGGACCAGCGCCGGGCCGTTCTTTGGATCGCGGGCGAGGGCCCGGGCGACCTCAAAGCTCGCCTCGACCGCGCCGCGGCGGTAGAGACGCTCCGCCTCGGCGACGATCGCCTCGATCTCCTCCGGGCTCGCGCCCGCCGGTCGGTCCTCGCCTGCGGAGCCGCTCGGCGCCGCCGCTTCGCCCGGCGGGTTCATCGCCGAGATCACCACGGGCGGCCCGCTGGGGGTCTCCGGAGCCGGCGGCGCGCCCCCACCCGGCCGCAGGCGATCGCGGAAGATCCAGGCCGAGGCCGCGACGGCGATCACCAGGAGGAGAGCGATCGTCCGCGCCGAGAAGCGCGAGGGCAGGCGGATCTCGTCCTCGTCGATCACCGCCGGCGGCGCCTGATAGCCGGTCGGCGGCGGAAGAGGCGGCGGCAGGACGACCGCGTGGCGCGAGGTGACCGACGAGAACATCCCGGCCATCGCGTTTAGGCGGCCGAAGTCGTCGCGGCTCTCCGTGAGGAGGAGGAGGTTGGCGCTGCGCTCGGCCGGGCTATCGCCGGGGTCGTCGACGATCTCGCCGGCGATCAGCCCCGACGGCGTGGCGGCGGTGGTCCGCGCGAAGACCGGGTGAGCGCCGCTCACGTGGGGCACGCCGCTGAGATGGACGAGGATCGACGGGCGCTGGCTGGCGCTGCTCATCGCCGCCTCGGCCGAGCTGACGCGGGCGAAGCTCCTGGCTCTCGCCGACGATCTCACCGGCGCTCTCGGCCCGCGTGAGACCCTTCGGCGGGGAGACGGCCCCGTTGATCGCCGGCACCCGGACGCTGCGCCGCTGCAGCCGGCGCTCGCGGAGGAGCGGCAGGACCTTGGCCACCTGGGTCGGCTCGTCGTCTTCATTGAGCGGCGGCGTGGGTGACGGCTTCGGCGCGGCAGCTGGTTGCGTGTCGGACTCGTCGGCGGCGAAGGCCTCCCACTCGTCGAAGCTCGGGCCCTCCTGGGCCGGCGGCGCCCACGTCGAGTCGTCCTCGGCGGGCTTGGGGGCGTCGAGGAGCTCCGCCGGGACCAGCATGTCGGGGAGCGTGGTGCGATCTTCGCGGGCGATCCCGCGGGCGGTCTCGCGGGCGATCGCCTCCTCCGCCTGGGCCACCAGCGCCTCGCGGAGAACCTCGGCGGGGCCGGTGATCGGCGCTGGTGCCTCCACCGCCGTGGCCTCCGCGACCTCGACCTCCTCCGCGGCCTCCGCGACCTCCGCTGCCTTGACCTCGTCGGCAGCCGCGAGGCCGGTGTTCGCGGCCGGCTCCGAGACCTCGGCGACCTTGGCCATCGCCTCGCCTGCGCTCGCCTCGCCTTCGCTCGCGTCACCAGGGCTCGCCTCGGCGCGAAGCGTCGGCCGGCTCGGGATCCGCCACGGCGTCCGTTGCCCGGGCCCCGCGCCGCCGATCGCGTCGGCGATCGCCCGGCCGATGATCCCGGACTCGCGCTCGCTGACCTCGCGGAAGCGCTCCGCCAATGTCCCCGCCTCGCGCACGGGCGGCCGGAAGACGTAGCTCCCGTCGCGCTCCTCGCCGGCGAAGCGGCCCGAGGCCCCGGCGTCATCCGGATGCTCGTCGGGGATCCCGCTGACCAGCGGCGCGTCGACGTCGACCTCGGCGTCGCTGGCGATCCCCGGAAATGGCTCCGGGAAGGCCGGGAGCGGCGGGAGCTCCTCGGTCGGCGCGGCGCTGGGCTCCGGGTGATCGACGAGGACGCCGTCGACCCGCAGGTTGCGGAGGGCCTCGAGGGCGAGGAGGAGATCGCGTCCGCTCTCCTCGACGATCTCGCGGACGCTCCGTCGGCCGTCGCAGCCGCGGATCAGCGCGAGCTGCTCGGCGCCGAGGGTGGCGCGGCGGGCCGCCAGGAGCTCGTGGTCGACCCAGAGATGGGTCTCGAGCGGGACCTCCTCGCAGAGGCGCATCCACTCGTCGAGGCGGCGGAGGCTCTCGCCGACGAGGCTGGACATCGACGCCCGGATCACCTCGCCGCGGACGACTGGGCCGAGCTTGAACTCGAAGGCCCCCGACTCGTGGAGGAGGAGGCGGAAGACCGCGTCCTCCCCCTCGAAGCGGCCGCAGACCGCGTCGGTGATCCGCCCCTGGGCGAACCAGAGGGTCGAGGTGTGATCCCCGAGCCCGACCGTGAGTGTGCCGCTCTCGCCGACGCGCTCGATGAGGGCGAGGAGATCGATCGGCGTGACGTCGCGGAGATCGCCGCGGAGCTCGCGGGTCTCGCCGGCGAGGAGCCTGGCGATCTCGCGGCGATGGAGCGCGCGGTCGAGGCGCTCGACGAGCTCCGCGACGGTCGGCGCGTGGACCAGGACGTCGTCGGCGAGCGCCGTCGGCAGGACGGCCTCGCCGACGCCGTCGTCGAGCATCATGACGAACGCGACCTCGGAGCAGCCGGAGCGCGAGCGGACGACCTCCGCGAGGCTCACGCCGCCGTCGTGGTCCTCCGGGAACGACGCCGAGCTGACGATCGCGCCCGGGACCGCGTGATCGAGGAACCAGAGGGCCTGCTCGGGCGAGCCGGCGACCGTGACCCGGAAGCCTGCGCGTCGCAGACCGACCTCGAGGGCGCGGCGGCGGCGAGAGTCGCCATCGACCAGGAGCAGGCTACGCTCGGCCATCGGCTCCCATCACCCGCGTGTCCACGGGGTGAGATCGCGGGCTCGCAGCGCGTCGAGGCCCCTGCAGACCTCACCGACAGGGCGCAGCGACCCGCCCTCCGCAATCACGTCGTCGCCGTCGACCCACATCTGCAACACGACCGCCGACAACTCTAGCAACCGGTCTTTGAGCCGAGCAAGAAGCGTACTTTGGCGCTCGCTTTTTTCGCGCTCAACTCCGAGCCAGCCTCTGCGCCAGCGGGTGAGGAGGCGGGCGGAACTGCTGGTAGGCTCCCGCCGGTGAGCGACCGCGGAGGTGAGGGCGAGCGGCGAGGCGATGCCGCGACGGAGCGAGGGGCGCGCGCCTCCTTGCCCTCGCGTGAAGGCGGCGGCGACGGCGACGCGGAGCGCGACGACGACCCGCCCGCGACCTGGCGAGCCCGGGCCGCCGCGACTCCGGGCACGGCTGCGATCACCGCCCTCTGTCTCCTCCTCTTCGCGGTCACGCTGGGGCTCCTCGTGGTGCGAGCCGACGACCCCTGGACCGCGCTCGGCCGCTCCCTCTGGAGCATCGACGGCGAGGTGCTCCGCGCGCTCGGGGCCCTGGAGCTCTCGCGGATCTGGCTCGACGGCGAGTGGTGGCGAGTGCTCACGGCGATCTTCCTGCATGGGTCGTGGATCCACCTGATCCTCAATTGCACGGCGCTGATCAGCGTCGGCGAGTGGCTCGAGCGGGGGATCGGCACGGCGCGAGCCCTGGTGATCTTCGGGATCGCTGGCATCGGCGGCTCGCTCGCGTCGCTCGCCTGGTGCGAGGCCCCGATGGTGGTCGGCGCGTCGGCTGGGATCCTGGGCATGGCCGGCGCCCTCTGGCTCGCCCGGATCGGCGGCTCGACGGCGGTGCGCGCGAGAATTCGCCAGGTCTCGGCGACGTCGCTGGCGGCGATGATCGTGCTCTGCCTCGGCCTCGGGTTGGTGGTGCCGGTGATCGCCCAGGCGGGTCACCTTGGGGGCCTGGTCGCGGGCTCGCTCGGCTTCCTGCTCCTCATGCGCCACGGTGTCCAACGCGCACTCCCCGGATCGGCGCTGATTGCGCTTTTTGCACTATCCGCCGTGCTTGGGGTGAAACCGAGCTTTCGAGACAACTATCAGCTCTTCCTCGGCTATCGCTACCTTGAGGACGATCGACCGGAAGATGCTCTGGCGGCCTTCGAGATCGCGCTCGCAGCGCGCCCCGAGGATCCGGATCTCGCCAACGCCGTCGCCTATCACCTGGCGCTCGCCGAGCGCGACTTGGATCGTGCCGAGCAGCTCGTCGATGTCGCCATGGCTGCCGATCCCGACAACGCGGACTACCTGGACACCAAGGGCTGGCTCGCCTGTCTTCGCGGTGATGCGGAGAGGGGACTGGAGCTGCTGCGAAGGGCCAAGGCCGCGAGCTCGCGGGAGATTCCCGAGATCACGGAGCACATCGAAGCTTGCGCCGGAGCCGCTCCCATTCGGTAGTCGGGGCGTTCCACGTGAAACGTTGGCGACGCGAGCGAGGGACTCGGGGAACCGTGCCGCCGGAAAAGCCGCGACCGACCGGCCCAATCCGGTGAGTTCAGAGGTGCACCCGAGGACGGCGATTCGCTGCGTCAAGTCCGAGCGAGCCGGTCGACGACGACGCCGTCCATCCCATGCAAGCGCGAGGGCGATGGGCGATGTTCGCGTCACCGACCACGTCGGCTTGCGCAGGACCCCGTCGGGTCTGCCAGGGTCGGGGCGACGCCGCTATCCCTCGTGCCCCATTCCCCGCTCGCCGGCGCTTCATTGTAGTGGCGTGTTCCACGTGAAACGACCTGCCGGATCCATTGTCGTGTTCCACGTGAAACGACCCGCCGGATCCATTGTCGTGTTCCACGTGAAACGACCCGCCGGATCCATTGTCGTGTTCCACGTGAAACGACCTGCCGGATCCATTGTCGCGTTCCACGTGAAACGACCCGCGCCTGACGCTTGCAGTTCCATCCTCCCGGCTCGCTTCCGGTGGGACGTCGACCCGGGCCGTCCGCCTGGGATCCAGGTCGCGAACACTCGCACGGTGCCAGGCTGGCTCGCGGGCACTCCGACGAGCCGATGACCCCAGTCAATGACGCGACCCTCCGCCTCGGCTGCGGCTCAAGCCGAGAGAGCGCTGGCAGGTCGCTTCACGTGGAACACGACGGCTGCTCTGCATGGACCGACAATTCGTTCGCGTGGAACACGACCTCGACAGCCGGACCGTCTCGCGCGGCTCAACCACGAAGGAGCTGCGGCAGGTCGTGCCACCGGGAACACGACGGCTGCGTTGCATGGACCCGCCGGACGTCTCGTTCGTGTGGAACACGATAGGAGGGAGCGCCAATCGCCCTCGGCTCCAGATCAGCTCGTCCCACCCGGAGCGGACTCGGATGTGACCCCGACGAGTCGCGGACATCCCTCGTCATGACCCACGCCCCCAACGCAATTGATCGGCTCCCCCCATCCACCGCCTCCCCGGGAAGGAAGCTCGACCAGGCAGCGGGCACGGCAGCTATCATCGTTGGGCCTGTCGCGGGCATGGGGACGCATCGACCCGAAGGTGGAGCACCCACGCCGCGCGAACAACTCGCGCCCACGAGGCTGCTGAACCGCGACCTCGCCCGTGGTCGCCACCGCCGATCCCGAACGGACAGGCATCGCTACCTCCCCGTTCGCGAGAAGCGGCACGCACAGCAACTAGCACACGCCCAACGGCGCGCGAGCTCGCCACCTGAGAGCGACTTCGCGAGCGTCCGCGACCTGCGCTTCGCTTCTGCGACCTCCGCCATCGAGCGAGGCGCGATATCGCGCAGACTCAGTCGGCGGCAAGGGCGCCCACGCGGTAGGCACGGACTGACCAACGGTCAAAATTACGAAGATCAGATGAACTCCACCCAGCCACGTCCGGAGCCTCGCGCGTCAAGTGCGCGACCACCAATCCTCCAGGCTTCACCCAACCTCGCGCGATTTCGAGCCAGCGCGGGGGCGGGAAGACCGCGCGGGCGCTGGCCACGTCGAAGCTCCCTCGCTCGACCGTCCCACGCTCCCCGCCGAGCGGCCTCCATCCCGACTCGTCGAGATGCCCCCGCAGCACGCGCTGTCGACGCCCGACCTGCGCGAGCGCGACCTCCAGGAAGGCAGCTCGCCGTTCGCGCGGCTCGATCAGCGTCAGCTCCACGTCACTCAGCGCCGCGACGATCAGCGCCGGGAATCCAGCGCCAGAGCCGACATCAAGCCAGCGAGCGCCCTCGCGAATCCCGAGCGAAGCGACGAGATCGACCACCTGCATCCCTTCGATGATGTGCGGCGCGAGCTCGGCGATGCTCCGCGCGGCGGTCAAGTTCATCACTCGCCCGTAGCGCAACCAGAGCTCCGCCAACGCCTCGAGGCGGCTCCAACGTGCGTCGGTGATCGCCAGCGACGCCACAAGCGCCGGCTGCGAATCCTCGATCATCGCCCTCAGTGTGCTCTCTGCCATCGTCGCCGCCGTTGCCAAGCACGCGGGCGCGCAGTCTACTCCAGCCCGTGCGAGCGCGCCTCGAGTCCCGGATCGACCGCCACCTCATCGAGCATGAGAGCGCGGGCCTCCGTCGGCGCTGCCCGACGATCAGCGGACGCGCCGGCGCCCACTACCGGATCGACGGCCGCCCCGTCGTCGGCTTCTGCTCCAACGACTACCTCGGCCTCGCCGCCGATCCCCTCGCGGCCCGCGACCTCCCGGCCGCCGGCGCCGGCGCATCGCGCCTCGTCTGCGGCGATCTCGAGGAGCTCCGCGCGCTCGAGGCCGAGCTCGCCGAACTCGCGGGCAGCGACGACGCGGTCCTCTTCCCGAGCGGCTTTCAGCTCAACGTCGGCGTCCTTCCAGCGCTGATCGAGCCAGGCGATCGCGTCTTCAGCGATCGCCTCAACCACGCGAGCCTGATCGATGGGATCCGCCTCGCCCGCGGCGGCGAGATCACGATCCTGACCCACGGCGAGGCGCCCCCATTTCCCCGCGACGACGGCGCGCTCGACTGGTGGATCACCGAGGCGATCTTCTCGATGGATGGAGATCGCCTCGACGTCGACGCCGCCCGCGCGCACGTCGCCCGCGGCGGCTCCCTCTACGTCGACGAGGCCCACTCCCTCGGCCTCTTCGCCGGCGGCCAGGGCCTCTCGCAGACCAACGATCTCCGGCCCACGCTGCTGATCGGCACCCTCGGGAAGGCGCTCGGCGCCGCCGGGGCCTTCGTCGCCACGAGCCGCACGATCGCCGCCTGGCTCCGCGCCCGCGCCCGCTCGTACGTCTTCAGCACCGGCGTCTCGCCGGCCCTCGCCGCGATCATCCGCGACCAGGTTCGCGCCCTCCGCAGCGCCCGCGGCGACGAGCGACGCGCCGCGCTCTGGGCCAACGTGCGCCGCTGCGCCGCTGCCCTCGGCGCCGACGGTCCGGAGCGCTATCCGTCACCGATCTTCCCGCTCATCGTCGGCGACAACCACCTCGCCGTCCACCTCGCGTCCGCGCTCCTCGATCGCGGCTGGCACGTCCAGGCGATCCGCCCACCGACCGTGCCCGAAGGGACAGCTCGCCTCCGCCTGACGGTCTCGGCGCTGCACTCCTCGGAGGAGATCGATCGCCTCGTCGACGACCTCCAGCGGGTCTTCGCGCATCACGGCCTACCCGCGCCGACCTCGCCGCGCTGACCGATGCGCGGCGAGAGCTCCCCTCCGCCTTTCAGGCTCGGCTGCACCCCTCGGAGCAGAGCGAGCGCCTCCACGCCCGCTCAGAGACGCCGAACGAGCGCCTCGTCGACGGCCTCCATCGGATCTCCGCGTCACGGGCTGCAGGACGCTGAATGTGCCCCATTCAGAGACGCTGGCTGAAGGACGGCTGCGCTCCTCGGAGCAGAACGAGCGCCTCGTCGACGACCTCCATCGGCTCTTCGCGCGCGAGCGAGGTCGCTCTGGCAGACGTGCGGCGACAGCGTTGCGCTGATCTGCACCCGACGTCGCCGCGGCTACTTGCCGATGCAGAAGCGGCTGAAGATCCGATCGAGCACCTCCGCGCCGACCGCACCGAGGGCTGCGCGGCCGGAGATCTCAGCGAGCCTGCGCTCGGCGATCCCGATCTGGAAGGCGATCACCTCGAGCGGCGCACCAGCGCGGGCGAGCGAGGCCGCCTCGGCGAGCGCCTCATGGGCCTCGGCCGCGCGCTCGCGGTGGCGCGCGAGGCCGATCCACGGGTGCTCCTGATCGCTGGCGATCCACCGGGAGATCGCCGCCCGTAGCGCCTCAAGCCCGGGGTCGTCCGCCCCGCCCCGCGCGCTCACGCCGAGCCACTCGACACGCCGCGCGCCGAGGTCGCGCTTGCTCTCGATCCGAATCAGCGTCGCCCCCGGGATCTCCTCCGGCATCTCTTCACTGGCCGCGGCGTCGGCCGCCTCGATCCAGAGGATCAGATCGGCCCCGGCGAGCTGCTCACGAGAGCGGACGATCCCGGCCTCCTCGATCGCGCCCGCGCCCGCGCCGCGGATCCCGGCGGTGTCGACGAGGACGACGCCGTGACGCCCGAGCTCGAGCTCGGCCTCGACGTAGTCGCGCGTGGTCCCAGGCTCCGCTGCGACGATCGCCCGCGCTCGGCCGAGGAGCGCGTTGAAGAGCGAGCTCTTTCCGGCGTTCGGCGGGCCGGCGAGGACCACCCGCGCCCGCTCGCGCGCGCGCCGACCGGCTTCGAAGCGGGCGAGCCAGCGCTCGAGCGGCGCCAGCAGCTCATCCATGGTCCGGAGCCAGCGGGCCTCGTCGGCGGCGTCAACATCCTCCGGGAAGTCGAGGTTCGCCTCGATCTCGACCCGAAGATCCTCGATCTGCCCCCGGAGCGCCTCGACCTCGTCGGCGAGCTCGCCGGCGACGAGGCGCCGCGCCTGGTCCACCGCCTCCTGGGTCCGCGCGGCGATGAGCGCCGCGATCCCCTCCGCCTGATCAAGGCTGAGGCGCCCGTTCTCAAAGGCGCGCCGCGAGAATTCCCCGGGCCCGGCCGCGACCGCGCCGCAAACCAGGAGGTGATCGACGATCTCCTGGACGTTGCGAGCGCCGCCGTGGACATGGAGCTCGACCACGTCCTCGCCGGTGAACGATCGCGGCCCCGGCATGTCGACCACCAGCGCGTCCTCGACGCTCACCGCCAGCCTCACGCGCCGGCGCCCGAGCATGCGCGGCGCGGGCAGCTCGCCGACGAGATCGACGACGATCGCCCGCGCCCTTGGCCCGCTCAGGCGGATGATCGCAACCCCACCGTCGGCGCTGCCGGTGGCGACGCCGACGATCGTCGCCGCCTCGATCACGCCTGGGCTTGGCTCGAGCCCTTGGCGCCGCGGTCCGGGAAGACGACGACGTGGCGGTAGCGACCCTCGCCCTCGGACTCGGTCCGGACGCCGTCGATCGCCGTCAGCGTCATGTGGACGACCCGCCGCTCCATCGCCGTCATCGGCTCGAAGTGGTAGGGCTTGCCGGTGTCGAGGACGCGGGCGCCGATCCCCTGAGCGAGCTCGCGGAGCGCCTTCTCGCGCCGGACGCGGTAGCCGCCAACATCGAGGGTGATCCGCATGCGCTCGAAGCCCTCGGCCTGGAGCACCCGCAGCGTCAGGTACTGGAGGGCATCAAGGGTCGCGCCGTGGCGACCGATGAGGAGCCCGCCGTCCTCCTCGCTGGTGTTGAGATCGCAGTGGAGCCCGTCCTCCTCGATGTCGATGTCGACCTCGACCTCGACGCCGAGGAGACCGAGGACGGACTCGAGGAAGACGCGGACCACCGGCACCGCCTTGGCGAAGCGCTCGTCCGCGCTCGCACGCTGCCCCTTGTTCGAGGCTGAGGTCTCCTTGGGATCGCTCATCGTAGATAACCTCCGAAATCGAAAACTACTTCTTGGCGACCGCGGCCGCCTTGCCCGGGCGGGTCTGGATCACGGTCTGGACCAGCGAGAGCATGATGTTGGCGAAGATGTAGACGCCGAGCCCCGAGGGCAGGAAGAGCATCATCACCGTGAAGATGAGTGGCATCATCCACATCATCATCTTCGCCTGCTGGTTGTCCCCAGTCGGCGTCGGCTGAAGCTTGGTCTGCAGGAACATCAGGCCGCCGATGCCGAGCGGCAGGATGAAGTAGGGGTCCTGCTGGGTGAGGTCGGGGAGCCAGAGGAAGGGCACCCGGAAGAGCTCGACCGCGGTCGCCAGCATCGCGTAGAGGGCGATCCAGATCGGCAGCTGGACGACCATCGGCAGGCAGCCGGCGAGCGGGTTGACGCCGGAGCGGGCGAAGAGCGCCTGCATCTCCTGGGCCTGGCGGGTGCGGTCGTCGGCGTACTTGGTCTTGAGCGACTCGATCTCCGGCTGGATCTCCTTCATCCGCTTCATCGAGTTCATCTGCTTGAGCGTGAGCGGCAGCGTCACGCCCTTGACGACGACGGTGAGGAGGAGGATCGCAACGCCCCAGATCCCGGTGAGATCGTGGAACCAGCGGAGGAGGCGGAGCATCAGCTTGCCGAGCGCCGACGAGAGGCCGCCGAACCAGCCCCAGTCGATCGCGCCCTCGAGGTTCACGCCGCCGACGACGCTGTGATCGCGGAGGCGCTCGAGCTCCTTGGTGCCGAAGTAGAGCCCGAACTCGTAGCCGCGGGTCTCACCCGGGCCCAGCGTCAGCGTCTTGCCGTAGAGGTTGGCGACCAGCGCGCTGTGGTCCTCGGTGGTCGTGATCTCGCAGAGCTGACCGGCCTCGCTGGGGATCACGCTCCAGAGGAAGTACTTGGTGTCGAGGCCGATCCAGGAGATCGCCCCGCGGATCCGCTCGGCCGCCTCCTCGACGTCGTCGAGGTCGAAGTCCTCGACGTCCTCGGGGGTCGCGCAGAGGCCCCGGTGGACGTTGTACTGGCTCTTCTCCGCGCCCTCGCCGAGGCGCGAGCGGACGATGAGCCGGTGCTCCTGCGGGCGGTCGCTGCGGTTGGTCACCTTGACGGTGAAGCGGCCCTCGTAGTCGTCGAGGAGCATCAGCGACGAGATGATCTCGACCCCCTCGCCGGCGTACTTGAGGTTCCAGGCCCGCTTGTCGTCGCGCGGCTCGAGGACCTGCCAGGTCGCGTTGCGGGGGAGCTTGAAGTCGGTGCGCTCGCTGTCGAAGGCGACCGCGAGGGTGGCCTGGCCCTGGAGATCGAGGAAGTCGAGCCCCTTGCCCTCGCCGTCGAGGAATTGCGGGCTGCGGAGCTCGGCGCTCTTGATCATCCCGTCGACGTTGGTCACGTCGAGGGCGACGAGCTCGTTCTCGAGGCGGCTCGTGACGACGTCGGCGGCGTTGGCCGGCGCGGCGTCCTCCTCCTTGACCGTCTTCTTCCCCTCGTCGTCCCGCTCGTCGGCGATCTGCTGCTGGGGAGCCGTCGACTCCGCGGGTGGGGGCGGCATGATCCAGGTCGAGTAGACGATCCAGATCGCAACACAGATGACGATCGCCAGGAGGGTGCGGCGCGAGCTATCCACGAGTTAGCCCTTCTCTGAGTGAGACGTGCAGGGGATCGCCGGCGCTCCGGCGGCCCCCCTGGGGAGGGGTGGTAGATCAACGCCGCCGGGTTGCCAAGGGTGGCAGCGACCGAGGCGACGCAAGGTAAGCCAGCTCCCGCGCCAGAAGCCGTGGTGCCGCAGGCACTCGCAGGCGTAGGCCGAGCAGCTCGGGTAGAAGCGACAGGCGGGGCCGAGGAGCGGCGAGATCAGCCGCTGATAGACACGGATCAGGGCGATCGCGAGGGCGCTCATCGGCGAGTCCCTGCGGCCAGCCGACGGCGTAGCGCGTCGAAGTCCACGATCACGTCAGAATAATGGATCGCCGCGGCCCCCCGTTTGGCGATCCAGACCAGGTCGAGTCCGGGGGGAAAGTCACGGCGCTGGCGGCGGAAGCCCTCGCGGACGAGGCGCTTGATCCGGTTGCGGGTCACCGCCTTGCCGATCTTGCGGGTCACGGTGATGCCGATCCTCGTGTCGCTGGGCTCCACCCCCGGCCCCGAGCCCGCCACGCTCGCCGCTCCTCGGCGGCGGGCGACGAAGACCAGGAAGTTCCGGAGGTGGATCTTCTGTCCCTGCCCCTGAGCAAAGAGAAATTCCCGGCGCTTCTTGACGCGAAGACGTGCCGGGAACCCCTGCGGCCTCATTTACCGCCGACCGAGACCGTGAGCCGCTTGCGACCGCGACGACGGCGGGCGTTGAGGACCTTGCGCCCGTTCTTGGTCGACATCCGCGCGCGGAAGCCGTGGGTACGGGCGCGGCTGAGGTTGTGGGGTTGGTAGGTGCGCTTCATGGCTGTCCTTGCTTGGCTCTGGTCGGCGAAGATCGCCGGGAAAAGGTCGGGCTCTGGCGGTCACGACGCGCGCGTCCGCGACCCCGAAAAAGGCCCGGATCGATACCAGCCACCGGGGGGGCTGTCAACGCCAGGGCGAAGGCCAGGACGCGCCCAGAGGTGATCTCCAGCCGGCTTTTCTCACCTCGAGACGCCGCCGATCAAGCCTCGCGGAGGGCGCACCTGGAGCATGTAGGTGAAGTCGCACCCGATCGCGGAAGTCGGCTCAGCGAGCCAACTCGAGCGATCGATCGCCGGCAAAACCGCTTCTCATCCCGCCATCCGGCCCACCCAGACCTCGAGGCGCCCCCAGGGCCGGGTCTGAGCGCGATTCGGACCCTTCACGGAGATCGCGCAATCGCGCGTGCGGAAAGTGCGCCACGCGCGATTTCAAAAAAGTGCTTGGATCTCAAAGGCTTAGAAATTCCCCCTGGAGCTGACTTGCCCCCGCCGAGCGACCTTGAGTAGAACCTCCCCCCCGGCAAGCGCGACCGCACGCGGTCACCACGGATCCCCAGGCCGACACACAGCCCTTCGCCACCCCCCGCGCAAATCTCCTACGCAGGGTGTGGATAGGTCTCTTTTCGTCCGCGAAAAGCGCTGTGATCTCGACTACATGCGGGTATCCACAGGACCCCATCAACTTGTGGACGGAGGCCCATGAGCGACATTTGGAGTGAGGCACTGGAGGGACTTGAACCGCGACTCGGCGCCCAGACCTTCGACCTCTGGCTCCGACCGATCGCCCTCCGGAAGGTCGAGGACGACCGCCTCCACCTGACCGCGCCCAGCCGCTTCATGAAGGAGTGGTTTGAGAACCACTACCTCGGCGTCGTCCTCGACGAGATCCGCGCGCGCGAAGGCCGCGCTTTCAAGGTCGAGATCGAGGTCCTGAGCGCGGAGGAGCCCCGCGAGATCGTCCCGGCGAGCGCCGCCCGCACCAGGGCGCTCGAGCCGACCCCGGCTCCGGCGCCGACCGCGGTCGCTGCACCGGCGCCGGCCGCGCCCGTGCAGGTGCTCGCCCAGCGCCCGCGGGCCGAGGCCCCGAACCTCTCGCCGCGCTACCGCTTTGAGAGCTTCATCCACGGCGCCTCCAACGAGCTCGCGGCCTCGGCCGCCTGGGCGGTCGCCCAGGAGCCCGGCGCCCGCTTCAACCCGCTCTTCATCTATGGCGGCGTCGGCCTCGGCAAGACCCACCTCCTCCACGCGGTCGGCCACTACCTCCACGCCACCCGGCCGGAGCTCCGGATCACCCTCCAGAGCGCCGAGCGCTTCATGAACGAGTTCATCACCTCGGTCCGGGCCAACGCCTTCGACGAGTTCCGTCGGCGCTACCGCGACGAGTGCGACGTCCTCCTGATCGACGACATCCAGTTCATCGCCGGCCGCGACCGGACGATGGACGAGTTCTTCCACGTCTTCAACGCGCTCTACGAGGCCGGCAAGCAGATCGTCGTCACCGCCGATCGGGTCCCCGCCGACATGCAGGGGATGGAGGACCGCCTGACCTCGCGGCTCAACTGGGGCCTGGTCGCCGACGTCAAGGCGCCGGACCTCGAGACGCGGGTGGCGATCCTCCGGCAGAAGGCCGAGTCCGACCGGATCGAGATCAGCGACGCGGTCACCCTCCACATCGCCACCCTGATCCGCTCCAACGTCCGCGAGCTCGAGGGGGCGCTGGTCCGGGTGTCGACCTTCGCCGCCCTCAAGGGGGTGCCGATCACGGCCGAGTTCGCGTCGTCGGTGCTCGGCGACCAGGCGACCCCCGAGTCGAGCGCGCCGCTGACGATCGAGGCGATCCAGAAGGCGGTCGCCAACCACTTCTCGGTGCGGATCGCCGACCTCAAGGGCCCGCGCCGACACAAGGGGATCGCCCGGCCGCGGATGATCGCGATGTACCTCGCGCGCCAGATGACGACCGCGTCCTTCCCCGAGATCGGCCTCCGCTTCGGCGGCAAGGACCACTCGACGGTGATCAACGCGTGCAAGCGGATCGACGCGCTGCAGGCCCACGAGCCGGAGCTCGCGGCCAGCGTCCAGGCGCTGCGCTCGCTCCTCTCTGGGAGCATGGCCTCGGCCTGAGCTCCGCGGCGCAGCTGGCCGCCGCTGGTGCGGCAGCATGGCGATGGAAGCGGACGTGGCGACCCTCTCGGGCGCTCCGTCCGCTTCGTCGCGATCCCCGAGCGGAGCGCCTCGCTGGACGTCCTCTCGCCGGCCTCGGCGGCGCCGCCGGCCTCCTGGCCAGGGACGCTGACAGACGCCCTCGTCGACCTCTTGCGAGCGGCGTCGTCGGACGATCGCGACGGCGTCAGATCCGTCGTCCCGGGAGTCAGGTCACGACCAACGCGTCGACCTTCACGTCGATCATCCACCCACCCCTTCATCCACAGCGGTGTGGAGGAGAGCCTGGTGATATCCTGCGGAGCGGCGATCCCGGGCAGCGCTTGTGGAGAGACCGGCCACAGCTCCACAGCCACCCCCACCTCGGTTGGCGAAAAAAAGCCATGGATCCCGCGCGGATCTGCGGCACTATCCCCACCCCACAGGCAGATCAGGATCAAGATTAAAAATTAAATTAAAGAAATTGATCTGATCTAAAGACTCCGCGCACCACCCGAGCACGTCCCGCACACCCCCGGTACTCAAGAGGCCTCGATGGAATTCGAGATCGAACAGTCCAAGCTCCTCTCCGCCCTCTCGCTCGCGCAGACCGTCGCCGATCGTCGCAGCACGATGCCGGTCCTCGCCAACGTCCTGATGCGCGCGACGAAGGACGGCAAGCTCGTCTGCTCGGCCACCGACATGATGATCGCGCTGACCGAGAGCGTCCCCGCGGAGGTCATGGATCCCGGCGTCCTCGCGCTCGACGTCCGCCACCTCCACTCGGTGGTCCGCACCCTCCCCGACCGGCCGATCCGCATCAAGGGCCTCGACAACCACTGGGCGCAGCTCACGGTCGGCCGCTCCGAGTTCAAGTTCATGGGGATGACGCCGGGCGACTTCCCGGAGCTCCCCGACGGCCGCGGCCTCGCCTTCACCCGGGTCATGGGTCACGCGCTCGCCGACATGATCCAGAAGACCCAGTTCTCGGTGTCGACCGATGAGGCCCGGGTCAACCTCAACGGCGTCCTCTTCGAGTGCGACGGCGAGACCGCGACGATGGTCTCGACCGACGGCCACCGCCTCACCAAGTACACCGTGCCGCTCACCGGCCCGAAGCTCGCCAGCGGGATCATCATCCCCCGCAAGGGCATGCTCGAGCTCCGCAAGGTCCTCGACCGGGTCGACGCCGAGGTCGAGCTCGCGGTCGACGACCAGCACGTCTTCCTCCAGACCGAGAGCCTCCTCCTCTCGGTCAAGCTCAACAACGTCACCTTCCCGCCCTACAAGCAGGTGATCCCTGGCCAGCACAAGCGCCGGGTGACCGCCCTCCGTGACGAGCTCGTCGACGTCCTCCGGCGGGCCGAGGTGATGGCCCCCGAGAAGACCGCGACCGTCCGCCTGGAGCTCGGTGAGCACCGCCTCACGCTCACCGCGGACAACCCTGACCGCGGCGTCGCCCGTCAGGAGATCGAGATCGAGTACGACGGCGATCGCCTGGTCGCCGGCTTCAACGCCCGCTACTTGATCGAGGTCCTCGAGGCGATCGACACCCCGAAGGTGCACCTCGACTTCCAGGGCGAGCTCGACCCCTGCGTGGTTCGCCCGGTCGAGGGCCCCGACTTCCTCGGCGTCGTCATGCCGATGCGGATCTGAGGCGCTGCTCCAGCGGTGGAGATCCAGCACCTCAGCGTCCGCGACTTCCGCAACCTGGCGCTGGCCGAGCTCGACCTCGGCCAGCGCTTCACGGTGCTCTTCGGCGAGAACGGCGCGGGCAAGACCAACCTCGTCGAGGCCATCTACCTGATCTCGACCCTGCGCTCGTTCCGGGTGAGCGAGCTCGGGCCGCTGATCCGCGAGGGCGCCGAGTCGGCCCACGTCGAGCTCCGCGGCCGCGACCTCGGCCTCGACCTGAGCAGCCGCCTCGGGGTGAACCTCGTCCGCAGCGGCCGCTCGGTGCGACGCTCGGCGATCGCCGACGGCAAGACGATCCGGGCCGCGGCTGATTTCTACGGGAGGGCGCGCTCGATCCTCTTCACGCCGGAGGACCTCGGGGTGCTGCGGGGATCGCCGGCGGGTCGTCGCAACTTCCTCGACCGGGTCATCTTTGCCCGTGAGCGGGCGCACATCGGTGATATCCAGGCCTACGAGAAGGTCCTCCGCTCGCGCAACCAGGTCCTCCGCGGCGACCACAGCCGGGCGACCCGCGATCACCTCCTCGAGACCTACGAGGTCGCCCTCGGCGAGCTCGGCTCCCGGATCTGGTCGCGGCGGGAGGCCCTGGTCGACGCCCTGCGGCCCTCCTTCGTCAGCGCCTTCACCCAGATCCACGGCGGCGGACGGGTCGCCGCGGTCCGCTACGCCCCCCGCCTCGGCAGCGTCGCCGAGGGCGAGCGGGAGGCCGCCCTCCGGGACTCCCTCCAACGCCGACGCGGCGACGACCTGGCGCGGGGGACGACGACCGTGGGGCCCCACCGCGACGACCTGGAGATGAGCCTCGACGACCACGGGGTCGGGACCTTCGCCTCCCAAGGGCAGACCCGGGCGCTGGTCCTCGCCTTCAAGATCGCCGAGGTCCGCGGCGCCCGCGAGCTCTCCGGGGAGCCGCCGCTCCTCCTTCTGGACGATGTCTCGAGCGAGCTCGATCCCCAGCGCAACGCCCGGCTCTTCGAGGCCCTGACCGCGGATGCGGGCCAGTGTGTACTGACGACCACAGCGCCCCATTTTGTCCGCCTCGGCGAGGCCGCCGACGCGCGCTTCGTCGAGGTCGCTGGCGGCCTCCTGCGGGACTCGACAAAGCCCGCGTAGGTGGGTCAGAAGCGCCGATTTTGGCGGTTTTCTGGGGGCGTTGTTCCTGGCGATGAGGGGCCGATCATGGTAGCCTCCGCCGGCCCTTTGAGGCCCCCGAAGGCGCTGCCCAGCGCCGCCTCCGGGCCCCCGAGCGCAGAGCGGCGAAGCCATGCAGAACGTCGATAAGCAGCCGAATCCGGCCGAGTACAACGCGGAGTCGATTTCCGTCCTCGAGGGCCTCGAGGCCGTCCGGAAGCGGCCGGGCATGTACATCGGCGACACCAGCGACGGCTCGGGCCTCCACAAGATGGTCTTCGAGGTCGTCGACAACTCGATCGACGAGGCGCTCGCCGGCCACTGCGACAACATCGAGGTCGTGATCCACCTCGACGGCTCGGTCTCGGTCGAGGACAACGGCCGCGGGATCCCGGTCGGGCCGATGGAGCACGCGGGCAAGACGGTCGACGCCGCGATCGTCATCCTCACCGTCCTCCACGCCGGCGGCAAGTTCAACAACCAGGCCTACAAGGTCTCGGGCGGCCTCCACGGCGTCGGCGTCTCGGTGGTCAACGCCCTCAGCGACTCGCTCGAGCTCGACATCTGGCGCGAGGGCAAGGCCCACCGGGTCCGCTTCGCCCGCGGCAACCCGCTCGGGCCCCTCGAGGTCCTCGGCTCGTCGGAGCGCCGCGGCACCCGGGTCACCTTCCACCCGGACCCGCTGATCTTCAGCGACATCGAGATCGACTTCGAGATCCTGGCCCAGCGCTTCCGCGAGCTCTCGTACCTCAACCAGGGCGTGAAGATCACGCTCCGCGACCTCCGCAGCGGCCGCGAGCGGGTCTTCGACGGCGAGGGCGGGATCGTCTCCTTCGTCAAGCTCCTCGCCCAGAACAAGACCGCGGTCGGCGACCTGATCGAGATCAGCGGCGACATCCCCTTCGAGATCGATGGCAAGGAGGCGACCCTCGGGGTCCAGGTCGCGCTCCAGTGGACCGACGCCTACCAGGAGAACATCCTCTCCTTCACCAACAACATCGCCAACCGCGACGGCGGCACCCACCTCACCGGGCTCCGGACCGCGCTGACCAAGGTCGTCAACAGCTACGCCGGCGACCAAAACCTCCTCAAGGGCCACAAGGGGACGCTCTCCGGCGAGGACATCCGCGAGGGGATCGTCGGCATCATCTCAATCAAGCACCCTGACCCAAAGTTCAGCTCGCAGATCAAGGACAAGCTGGTCTCGGGCGAGGTCACGGGGCTGGTCTCGACGGTGGTCACCGAGGCGCTGAGCCGCCACCTCGAGGAGAACCCGAAGAACTCGCGCCTGGTCGTCGAGAAGGCGCTCCTGGCCGCGCGCGCGCGGGCGGCCGCCCGCAAGGCCCGCGAGACGATCACCCGCAAGGGGATCCTCGACGGCCTCTCGCTCCCCGGCAAGCTCGCCGACTGCCAGGAGCGCAACCCCGAGGCGGCCGAGCTCTTCATCGTCGAGGGTGACTCGGCGGGCGGCTCCGCGAAGCAGGGCCGCGATCGCCGGACCCAGGCGATCCTCCCGCTCCGCGGCAAGATCCTCAACGTCGAGAAGGCGCGCCTCGACAAGATGCTCTCGAGCCAGGAGATCATCACGCTGATCACCGCGCTCGGCACCGGCGTCGGCGAGGACAACTACAACATCGACAAGCTCCGCTACCACACGATCGTCATCATGACGGACGCGGACGTCGACGGCTCGCACATCCGGACGCTGCTCCTGACCTTCTTCTACCGCCACTTCCCCGAGATCATCGAGCGCGGCTACCTCTACATCGCCCAGCCGCCGCTCTACAAGGTGAAGGCCGGCAAGAAGGAGGTCTACCTCAAGAACGAGGCGGCGCTCGACAACTACGTGATCGAGAACGCGCTCGGAGACATCGAGCTCCTGGTCGGCGAGCACGAGGTCTCGCGCGAGGTCCTCACCGAGATCGCCCGCAAGGGGCTCCGCTACCGATCGATCCTCGACGCGCTCGCGCGCGAGCACCGGCCGGCGGTGATCGAGGCGGTCCTCGATCGGATCGAGGCCGACGAGCTGGCGGCGGTGCTCGCCAAGCTCGGGAGCGAGGCCGACGCGGTCGCGCTCGCCGAGCTCCTGGTCACCGAGATCCGGTCGACGATGAGCGAGGGCAAGATCGACTTCCAGATCGTCGATGACGCCGGAGACAGCGCCCGCCGGGCGATCCGCCTCCAGATCTTCGCCGACGGAGTCACCCAGTACGAGACCATCGACGCCGAGATCCTCGGCTCGCCGGAGCTCGCCGAGCTCTCACGGATCCGCACGTCCATCACCAACCTGGGCGGCTCGACCTTCACGCTGCGGCGGCCGAAGGGCGAGGAGATCCAGCCGCGGCGCCTCGTCGACCTCGTCCAGCATATCGGCGAGATCGGCCGCAGTGGGCTCCAGATCCAGCGCTACAAGGGCCTCGGCGAGATGAACCCGGAGCAGCTCTGGGAGACGACGATGGACCCGACGCGCCGCGCCCTCCTCAAGGTGCGGATCGGCGATCGCCTCGAGGCCGACCAGGTCTTCTCGGTGCTGATGGGCGACAACGTCGAGCCGCGCCGCGAGTTCATCACCAGCAACGCGCTCAACGCCCGGAACCTCGACGTGTAGCGGGCGCGCGAGAGCGACTCTGCGACGGGCGGCGACTCGATCACCGCGGCGCGGTAGCGCGACGCGGCGAGCTTGACCGCGGCATCGCGGCGTGTGAGGGGCGCATGACGTCGCTGGCGAGCGGGCCTTCGTCACCGGGCACGCGCTCGATGCACTTGCTCAGAACTTTTGAACCCGCGGTCGACGACAGCTCCGGTCGTCTCCGCGGGTCTTCGTCGTTCGTCAACGAAGCGCAGGAGAGGCGAGCGTCGCTCGCTCCGCGCTAGTTGAGGTACTTGATCTCGGTGATGCTGCCGCTCACGACCGAGACCTCGATCTCGCTCGAGGTGCCGTCACACTCGAGGTTGCTGGCGACGTAGCGCCCAGCCTTCGGACCGCTCGTGCAGCGGATATACGTGTGGGCGCGGGCGTCGCCGCGGTTCTGGGTGTCCGCCGGCGGGCCCCAGGCCATGAAGGCGCCGAACTCGTGGAAGCCCGGGCGAAGCTCGCCGCCCTGAACAGCCTGGCGCTCCTCCGCCGGGAGCGCGGTCCATTTCGCCCAGAGGCCCTTGTCCTCGAGGAACGACTGACGCTCGGACTCCTTGAGCTTGAGGAAGGCTTGCTGGTCCTCGGGCGTCGGGAGGTTGTAGTAGAACTGGCGCGTGAGCGGCGGCAAGCGCTCCGGCGTCGTCGCGCAGGCGATGGAGAGCAGGAGCGACGCGGCCCCAAGGAGCCTCGGGATGGCGGCGAAACGGGGCCTGCGGGTACGCCAGCGCGGCATGGCGGCAATGATAATGAAGATGCGCCGCCCGGCAAGCACGCGATGCATCGCTTTTCGGGGCACTTACACTGGCTTCTGTGGCGACAGGAGCGTGCCTGGGGGGCGTCCGCGGGCCGTCGCGGATCGTCCCGGATGAAGACGTAGTGTTGCCAAACTCACGCAATGCGTGAGATCGCCCGCGCCCGTTGACTCGCGTTTTGCTGGCGTGGTAGCCTAGCGGAACGTCGGGGGGACGCTTTTGGACGCCCCCTTGGAACAGTTCATGACTGATTTCAAGGTCGGGGAGAAGGCCGTATACCCAGGCCACGGCGTCGCCGAGATCATCGGAATCGAGCGGCGCGAGTTCTCGGGAAAGACCCTGGAGTTCTATGTCCTCCGGGTCCTCGAGAACGACATGAAGGTGATGGTCCCGAAGCGGAACGCCGAGAACGTCGGCCTCCGCCAGATCGTCGCCGGCGACCAGATCCAGGAGGTCTACGAGGTCCTCAACCGCCGCGGGGAGAAGATCTCGACGGCGACCTGGAACCGCCGGCACCGCGAGTACATGGAGAAGATCAAGACCGGCTCGCTGCCGGCCATCGCCTCCGTGATGCGCGATCTCTGCATCCTTCGGGGCGACAAGGACCTCTCCTTCGGCGAGCGGAAGATGCTCGACACGGCCCGCACGCTCCTGGTGCAGGAGCTCGCGCTCGCCAAGGGTGTCGACGAGGTGTCGATGGCCCAGGAGCTCGAGGATCTCTTCGCGCTCGAGCCCGGACGCGCGGCGTCGGCGTCGTAGCGCGGCTCGCTGGCACGACGAGGGGCAGCCTCGTCCTGAAGTGCTGGGGTGATCTGCACGGCGCGAGGCTCGTGTGCGACGGCGATTCGCGTGGCCCGATGCGCCGACTCGCGGCTCGCGGCCTCGCCGTGCGCGAGGTTGAGCCGCGTGCAGAGGCGCTCCGCGCCACCGCACGTCCGCCGCCCCAATGGCTCGCTCGCTCCGGCTAGATGTCGCCGCTGAGCAGCTCGAGGATGGTCGCGACCCCGAAGCCGGAGCCGCCCTCGTCGCTGATCCCGTAGGGCTTCTTGAGCATCCCGGGGCCGGCGATGTCGACGTGGATCCAGCGCTGGCCCTCGGTGAACTCTGAGAGGAAGAGGCCCGCGGTGATCGCCCCGCCGGGGCGATCGCCGGTGTTGCGCATCGACGCGATCGGGCTCTTGAGCTGCTCCTTGAGCTCGGGCGGGAGGGGGAGGCGCCAGCTCGACTCGCCGCTCCGCTCGCCAGCGGCGATCCAGGCGCTGGCGAGCTCGTCGTCGTTGCCCATCACGCCGGCGATGTGGGGCCCCAGGGCGATGATGCAGGCGCCGGTGAGCGTGGCGAGGTCGATCGTGAAGTCAGGGCCGAGCGAGCCCGCGTAGGTCAGCGCGTCCGCGAGGGTGAGTCGGCCCTCGGCGTCGGTGTTGTCGATCTCGATGGTCTTGCCGTTGCTCGCCCGGAGCACGTCGCCGGGGCGGTAGGCGTCGCGGGCCGGCATGTTCTCGGTGGCGGCGACGATCGCGTGGACCTCCCAGGGGAGGCCGAGGCGGGCGATGCCGTCGAGCGCCGCGAGGACCGCGGCGGCGCCACCCATGTCCATCTTCATCCCGAACATCCCCTCGCTGGTCTTGAGCGAGAGGCCGCCGGAGTCGAAGGTGACGCCCTTGCCGACCAGGCAGATCTTGCCCTTGCTCTTCGAACCTGGCCGATAGTGAAGGTCGATGAAACGCGGGGGCTCGGCGCTGCCGCTGGCGACCGCGAGGTAGCAGCCCATGCCGCGGCGCTCGCACTCCTCGCGGTCGAGGATCGTGCAGGTCACGGTGTCCGCGTGGGCGGCCGCGATCTCTCGGGCGACCTTGGCGAGGTAGGAGGGCGTGACGAGGTTGGGTGGCCCATTGACCAGGTCACGCGCGCGGGCGACGGCGGCGGCGATCGCCTGGCCGCGCTCGGAGCCGCGGGCTGGTGCGCTGCTGCGACCGACGACCGAGACCTGGGTGAGTGATTGGGGCGGGCGCCGGTCCTCGGGCAGGAAGGCGTCATAGCGGTAGGTGGCGAGCTCGGCGCCCTGGGCGATCAAGGCGCCGGTCTGGGCCTCGTCCGCGTGCGGAGTGCCGCTGAGATCGAGGATCAGGTGGTCGGCTCCGACCGCGAGCGCCGCCCGCGCGGCGTCAAAGGCGAGCTTCCGAACATCAGCTGCGCGCGCGAGGCCGTCGCCGACACCCATGAGGAGGAGCGTCTGGAGCTTCCCCTCGATCTCGCGGGTGAGCTGGAGCGTCTGTCCGGCCTTGCCCTCGAAGCGCGCCGCTCTGGCGGCGCCGAGGATCGCCGCGCCGAAGCGCTCCTCGAGGGTCTTCTCGGTGCTCTCTCGACATAGAGCCAAGGCGAAGAGCTGGCCATGGGCGGGTAGGGGAGCGGAAGTGAGCCAATCGTTCCGGAGCATGGCGAAGATCTATGGGGTCACTGTACCACAGTGTCGCACTTCGGTGGTGAACCCTGGCCGTGGAGCCGGTCCGGGGCCTCGAGGCACATTGGAGGACGTCGGCTCAGAGATGTCTGGAAAAATCAGTGCTATGAATTACTTAATTTTTTGCCGATGAAATGGCGCGAAGGGCGCAAAAAAGCTAACAAAAGCTCACTTGTCGCACTCAACTTAGGCAAATGATCGCTTACCTTCCTATAATTAAGTAAAAAAGATGCTGATTGGCGTTGACACTACGCGCGCGGTCTATGTAGCTTTTCACTCACCGTTGTCCCTGAAGGAGGGAGGAAACGATGCAAGACGAGAACGCCGCACCCGCCGCCGAGCAGGCTGAGCAGGCCGCTCCCAAGCGCAAGACCGCCAAGAAGAAGACCGCCAAGAAGGCCGCCAAGAAGAAGGCCGCCAAGAAGGCGACCAAGAAGGCTGCCAAGAAGGCGACCAAGAAGGCCGCCAAGAAGGCGACCAAGAAGGCCGCGAAGAAGGCAACCAAGAAGGCCGCCAAGAAGGCGACCAAGAAGGCTGCCAAGAAGGCGACCAAGAAGGCCGCCAAGAAGGCGACCAAGAAGGCTGCCAAGAAGGCGACCAAGAAGGCCGCCAAGAAGGCGACCAAGAAGGCCGCGAAGAAGGCAACCAAGAAGGCCGCCAAGAAGGCGACCAAGAAGGCTGCCAAGAAGGCGACCAAGAAGGCCGCCAAGAAGGCGACCAAGAAGGCCGCCAAGAAGGCGACCAAGAAGGCCGCCAAGAAGGCGACCAAGAAGGCCGCCAAGAAGGCGACCAAGAAGAAGGCCGCCAAGAAGACCAGCAAGAAGGCGCCCGAGGCGACCGCCGCGGCGTCCTGAGCGACTTCGCGCCCTCAACTGGCTCCGCCGTCGGCACTTTGCCGCGGCGGTTCCTTATTTAAGGGCCTCGAGATCGCCCGGCCATTCGCGCCGGAACGACGTGTACCGGCCCCTAGAGCGTCGCCAGGGTCTCGGCGAAGCTCCGGAGGTTCGCGTAGCTCTGGGGTCCGGCGAAGAGGATGGTGACCTCCTCATCCTCGAGCTCGTCGACGACGATCGCGAGCGCCTCCGCGAGCGCGGGGCGCAGGCGCGTCGTCGCTCCGGCGCCATCGACGCGGAGCCAACGGCGCTCCAGCGTCCCCTTGAACGGCCGGCCGGTCCCGTCAAAGGCGGGGATCAGGGTCTCGATGTCCAGCTCGCGGGCCAGCGGGAGGGTCATCGCCGGCTCCCAGAGCCCCTCGGCCTCCCAGACCAGCCCCAGCCCCTCGGCCGCCCGGGCCTCGGCGAAGCGCCGAAGGCGCTCGCGGTAGGTGGCTCCCGGCGTGAAGCTCGCGGGTGTCCGAAGGACCATCTTGGTCGCGCCGAGCCCCTCGGCGCAGGCGCGAACGATCGCCCAGGCCTGGCGGACCTCTTCACTCTCCTGGAGGAGCCCGAAGGCGCGGGCCTCGCCCGGGAGGCTGCGGGAGCCGTGCTCGCGGAGGCCGTCGCTCGGGCCGTGCGAGACCAGGTGCCAGATGTAGGGGATGATCTCGGCCTCCGGGTGCACCCCGCTGATCATCTCCCGCAGGCGAGTGGCAGCGGCCGCGCGCGGCGGGTTGATCAGGGTGGAGCGGAGGACGACGAGGTCGACCGGATCGTCGTGGCGCGCGACTCGCAGCGCCTTGTTGTCGTCGTTGATGACGATCCCGAGTCTGGGCGTGGACATTGGAGGGAGGAAGCTACGGCGGGCGCTCGGCGTTGACAAGCGCGCAGTGGCCCGTGGTAAGAGCGCCGGCGATGCAGCTCTTCATCGACACCGCCGACGTCCAGGAGATCCGCGAGGCCGCCGAGCTCGGGCTCCTCGACGGCGTGACCACCAACCCGACCCTGGTCGCGGCGACCGGCCGCCCGATGCGTGAGTGCCTGACCGAGATCTGCAGCATCGTCCCGGGGCCGGTGAGCGGTGAGGTCCTGGCGACCACCTATGATGAGATGCTCGCGGAGGCGCGTGAGCTTGCGACGATCGCCCCCAACATCGTCGTCAAGATCCCGCTCATCCGCGACGGCCTGCGGGTCGTCAAGGTGCTCACCGGCGAGGGGATCAAGACCAACGTCACCCTCTGCTTCTCGCCGCTCCAGGCGGTGCTCGCCGCCAAGGCCGGCGCCACGTACATCTCGCCCTTCGTCGGTCGCCTCGACGACGTCGGCCACGAGGGGATGGACGTCGTCCACCAGATCATCGAGATCTACGGGAACTACGGCTACGACACCAAGGTGCTCGTCGCCTCGGTGCGCTCGCCGCTCCACGTCCTGACCGCGATGCAGATGGGCGCCGACGTCGCGACGATCCCCTTCAAGGTGATCGGCCAGCTGATCAAGCACCCGCTCACCGACGTCGGCCTCGCGCGCTTCATCGCCGACGCCGCGAAGATCCCGAGCAAGGGCTAGTGCCCCGCGCAGCCGGGCGATGAAGGGGATCCGGCAGCACGTCAACCCGCTCGGGGAGGCGTTCATGCGGGTGCGAGCCCGCCGGCTCGAGCGCCCGCCCGGGCTCGCGTCCGAGTGCGCGGTCGAGGTCGAGCTCGGCTGCGCCGACGCCGACTTCTCCTTCGAGCTCGCCGAGCGCCGCCCCGACGCCTGGGTGTGCGGGCTCGAGATCCGCGAGAGGGTGCTGGTGGTCAACCGCGCCCGCGCCAGAGAACATGGCCTGAAGAACCTGTCCTTCGGCTATGTGAACCTCAACGTCGACATGGACCAGGTCTTCGGCGAGGGCGAGGTCGATCGCTTCCACGTCCTCTTCCCGGATCCGTGGTTCAAGAAGCGGCACCAGAAGCGGCGGGTGATCGAGCCCTGGCTCCTCGGCGTGCTCCGCCGGCAGCTCCGCCCGGGCGGCGAGCTCCACTTCGCCAGCGACGTCTTCGAGGTCGCGCTCGAGGCGATGTCGGAGATCGAGGATCCCGCGATCGATCACCTCGGCTTCCGCAACCTCGCGGGGCCCTGGAGCTTCTGGCGGGGGAACCCCTTCCCGGCGGCGAGCCGGCGCGAGCGGACGACCCTGCGCCGCGGCCAGCGGGTCTGGCGGATGCGCTACCGCGTGCCCTGAGCGCTCCCGCGCCGCGCCCCTCACTCGGGCGCGCTGGCGACACCCAGCGACTCGAGGCTCGGGAGCTCGAGCGCGTCGTCGAGGGCGATGCAGTTCTCGAGCTTGAGGATCTCCGCCGGCGCGAGCGACTCGTCGGTAGCGAGCGCGGCCTCGGCCTTGACCACCGACTCGCTGATCACGTCGACGCATGCGCAGAAGCTCAGCGCCTGCTTGCGGGTCGCCTCGTCGCCGCAGCTCGTGACGTGGCGGTCGAGGCTCCAGCGGAGGAAGCGGTGGCGACAGTCGAGCGACGGGTACTCGACCGCCCACACGCAGCCGCAGAGCTCCTTGTCGCGCTCGACGTCGAGCCCCTCGGTGCAGATCGCCTGCATGTACGTGTCCTCGCGACGGAGGCGCTGATCGAAGCTCTCGGCGCCGCCGAGGATCGAGCCCATCAGGGGCGGCAGGATCAGCCACGCGAGGAGGCCGACCGCCGGCAGGCCGATGAGAGACCCGGCGAGGAGGCCGGGGAGGCGCGAGCGCGGCGGATCATCGAGGTCGGCGAGCATCGGCATGGCGCTGCGGAGCATAGCGCGGGCCTGCCGCGGGATCGCCGCGGCCCGCGTTGGGCGGCCGCCGGGGGGCCCTCGCGGCCTCTCGAGGGGCGAAAGAGGGCTTGTGAAGCAGGCGCGCGCGTTGGATACTGCGCCCGAGACGCCCTCACCGTCACCGAAGGCGCGACGCATGCCGGCCATGCTGACCCCCAATCAGCTCATCTCCCCCCTCCTCGCCACGGCCATGGTGGTGTTCCCTGTCAACGAGGCGATGGCCGCCCGCGCCATCGCGCCCGCCGGCCAGCCCGCGGCGACCGACGACGTGCCGGCCGACGCACCGGCGGAGGGCGCCGAGCCTGCTCCGGAGGGCGCGGAGGGTGCTGAGGGCGCCGAAGGTGCCGAAGGCGCCGAAGGCGCTGAGGGTGCCGAGCCGGAGCCCGAGCCGGAGCCCGAGCCGGAGCCCGAGCCGGAGCCCGAGCCGGAAATCACCGCGCCGCCGGTCCCGGAGGGCCCCGAGCGGCCGGCCGAGCCGACCCTCGCGGGCAAGCCGGCCAAGGGCAAGGGCATGATGATCGCCGGCGGGACGCTCCTCGGCCTCGGTATCGGCGGGACGATCGCCGCGATCATGCTGACGCGCTGCCCCGAGCCTGCGAACACCGTCGGCTGCAAGTACTCCTACCACCGCAACTTCGTGGTCCCGGTCGCCGCCTCGGCGGCCCTGGCGGGGGCGCTCCTCCTCAGTGTCGGCATCGGCTACTCGGTCCGCTACAAGCGCTGGCAGAACTGGAAGCCCGAGGACGACAAGAAGAAGCAGGCCACGCTGGTCCCGACGATCGTCCCTGGTGGCGCTGGCGTCGGCTACGTCGGACGCTTCTAGATCCTCAGGATCGCACCTCGCGGCCGCGCGCGCCCCAGCCTACGCTGAGTGGACGCCCGCGGCCGCGCTCCGTCTGGAGAGCGGGCTCGTCGACTGGTCGCGGTGCTAGAGGGCGATCACCAGCTGGACGCCGAAGAGGATGAGGAGTCCGCCGAGCACCCAGCGCGGGAGCCGGTCCTCAAGCGTCGCCGCCGGCTCGATGACCGGGCGAGGGCGGGTGTGGATCCGCGGCGCTCGTCGACGGGCGCTGCGCGTGAGCGAGAGTCCATCCGAGGAAGCCATCTTCTCATGGTGGATCGACAGGTCGTGTTGACCACCGTCGACCTCCGCGCCGGCGCAGCTCAGCGATCAAGGCCGGCGTCGGTCTTCCCTGGAGGAAGCTGCGCACGCTCCGCGTAGGTCCGAACGAGCAGGTCCCCGAGGGCAGCTGCGGCCGCTCGCGTCGCGCTCGCGTCGGCGCGGTGGAGGGCCGAGATCAGCGCCGCGCCGCTGGCTCCAGCGCGGATCGCCGCGACGGCGCGCGCCTCGTCGAGGCCGCCGATCGCGATGATCGGCAGCGCCCCGCGGACCAGCGCGGCGGCGGCGGTGAGCCCCTCGAGACCGACCGTGGGATCGGGCCGCTCCTTGCTCCGGGTCGCGAAGATCGGCCCGAAGCCGATGTAGTCGACCTCGAGCGCGAGCGCCTCGCGGACCTGATCGACGCCGTGGGTCGAGAGGCCGATCTGGAGGGAGCGTCCGCGGCCGGCGGCCCGCTCACGGAGCTCCTGGAGCCGCGCGCGTCGGCGGGCGAAGCCCCCCTCGCCGAGGTCCTCCTGGCCGATGTGGAGCGCGTCCGCGGCGTCGCTGGCGAGGGCGGCGTCGACGTCGTCGTTGATCACCAGGAGGACCCCCGCGTCCCGGCAAGCGGGCGCGAGGGCGGCGAGCCAGGCGAGGCGCTCGGCGGTCGACGCCCGCTTCGCCCGGAGCTGGAGGGCGGCCGGGCCGGGTCCGCCGCGCGGGCGCTCGCCGAGGAGCGCGAGCGCCAGGGCCACCGGGTCGAGGCCGGCGGGGTGGGGGAGATCGGCGATCGCGTAGAGCCCGGCCAGGCGGTCTGGGCGCGCGGTGGCGGTGACCATGGCTTCATCCTATCTTCTCGGCCGATGTCGCGCTCCCCGAACCCCGATCCGCACCTCGGCGAGCCCGCTGAGCCCTGGGACCCGAGCCACGCGATCCGCCCGGAGATCGCCAGCGATCGACCGCTGCGGCTGGTCTCCGAGATGAAGCCGGCGGGCGGGCAGCCGCAGGCGATCCGCGAGCTGGTCGCCGGCCTCGAGCGCGGCGATCGCTGGCAGGCGCTCCTCGGGATCACCGGCAGCGGCAAGACCTTCACGATCGCCAACGTGATCGCCCAGGTCCAGCGGCCGGCGCTGATCCTCGCCCACAACAAGACCCTCGCGGCCCAGCTCTACGGCGAGCTCAAGTCGCTCTTCCCGGACAACGCGGTCGAGTACTTCGTCTCGTACTACGACTACTATCAGCCCGAGGCCTACATCCCGACGACCGACACCTTCATCGAGAAGGACTCGCACATCAACGAGCAGATCGATCGGATGCGGCACGCGGCGACCTACTCGCTCCTCAGCCGCCGCGACGTGATCATCGTCGCCAGCGTCTCCTGCATCTACGGCATCGGCGCGGCCGAGGCCTACTACGGGATGGTGGCGACGATGAGCGTCGGTCAGGAGCTCGACCGCGACAAGCTCCTCCGCCGCCTGGTCGAGATGCAGTACACCCGCAACGACGTCGACTTCCACCGCGGGACCTTCCGGGTCCGCGGTGACGTCGTCGAGGTCTTCCCGGCCTACGAGGACGACACCGCGGTCCGGATCGAATTCTTCGGCGACGAGGTCGAGGCGATCCGCGAGATCGACGCGCTCCGCGGGGTCCCGCGGGGGACGATGCAGCGGGTGACGATCTTCCCCGCGAGCCACTACGTCACCCCGGCCTCGCAGATGCGCAAGGCGATCGACGCGATCAAGGACGAGCTCCAGATCCGCCTCCAGGAGCTGCAGAACCAGATCAAGCTGGTCGAGGCCCAGCGCCTCGAGCAGCGGACGATGTTCGACCTCGAGATGCTCGAGGAGATGGGCTTCTGCTCGGGGATCGAGAACTACTCGCGCCACCTCACCGGCCGCAAGGAGGGCGAGCCGCCGCCGACCCTCCTCGACTACTTCCCCGACGACTTCCTGATGATCGTCGACGAGTCGCACCAGACGATCCCGCAGATCGGCGCGATGTACAACGGCGACCGCTCGCGCAAGAGCACCCTGGTCGAGCACGGCTTTCGCCTGCCCTCGGCGCTCGACAACCGCCCGCTCAAGTTCAGCGAGTGGGAGGAGCGGGTCGGTCAGGTGGTCTTCATGTCGGCGACCCCCGGCGACTACGAGCTCAACCGGACGGAGGGCGTGGTGGTCGAGCAGATCATCCGCCCGACCGGCCTCCTCGATCCGGAGATCGAGGTCCGGCCGATCGCCGGCCAGGTCGACGACCTCCTCGGCGAGATCCGGCAGCGGGTCGAGCGCGGCGAGCGGATCCTGGTGACCACGCTGACCAAGCGGATGGCCGAGGACCTCACCGAGTACTACGCCGACCTCGGGATCCGCGTCCGCTACCTCCACTCCGACGTCGAGACCCTCGAGCGGATCGAGCTGATCCGCGAGCTCCGGCGCGGCGAGTACGACGTCCTCGTCGGCATCAACCTCCTCCGCGAGGGCCTCGACATCCCCGAGGTCAGCCTCGTGGCGATCCTCGACGCCGACAAGGAGGGCTTCCTCCGCGAGCGCCGCAGCCTGATCCAGACCTGCGGTCGCGCGGCCCGAAACCTCCACGGCCGGGTGATCATGTACGCCGATCGGGTCACCCGTAGCATGGAGGCCTGCATCGACGAGACCGCGCGGCGTCGGGCCGTCCAGATGGCCTACAACGCCGAGCACGGGATCACGCCGCGCTCGACCCACGCCGCGCTCAACCCGCTCGCGCAGGAGGCGAAGGCGAACGAGCCGGCGGGCGGCAAGCGGAGGGCGAAGCCGGAGGCGACCCCCGTGGGCCTCGCTCCGATCCCCGACGACGAGCTCCTCCCTGACGAGCTCCGGGCGCGGATCGCCGCGCTCCGCGAGGAGATGGTGGGCCTCGCGCGCGAGCTCCGCTACGAGGAGGCGGCCCGCACCCGGGATCAGATCCGAGTCCTCGAGGCGCGGCTCCTCGAGGTCGCGGGCTGAGCCGCGGTGACCGTGCCGCAGACTCCCGGGATGAGCAGTGAATGAGCAGCGTTCGGGTGGTGCATCTCGCGCCACGGTGAGGCTGTCGACCGGAGGGGGCAAGCAGCGCGACGCCCACGCAGGCCGACGTGGATCGCCGCCAGGACGCGGCCATGAGCGCCGTTCACCCGCGTTTCCGTGCGCGCGCCGGCAGGGCGTGAGAGCGCGTCGGCGCCGGATAGTGTCAGCGTCAGGAGCGGGCGCAGGGCCGCTGTCCACTATTCAGGACATTTTACTCGCCACTGGATGTGGCATCGTAGTCCCATGATCTTCGATGGCGCGTTGGGTAGAGGAGTCGACGGAGGCGTGGGGGAAGGCCCCCGCGATCCGGTCGAGCGTTCCTACATGCTCGAGCTCGGACGGCGGCTGCGGAAGCTCCGTGAGGAGCGGGAGATGACCCAACACTCGCTCGCCAAGAGCTCGTTGGTCGCCGCCGACATGATCTCTCGCCTCGAGAACGGCCACTACCAGTCGCCCGGCCTCCGCACCCTCCTGCGGGTCGCGGACGGCCTCGGTGTGCGGGTCGCCGATCTCCTGCCGGAGGTGGTGATCGAGGTCGGCCACAACCGCGAGGCGGCGCTCCGCGGGCGGGTGATGAACATGGCCCGGCGGGCGACGGTCGAGGAGCTCGAGATGCTCCTCAACCTCGCCGACGTCGTCCTCCAGCCGCGCTCGCGATGAGGGCCGGCGATCCGGAGATCGCCAGCCCTCAGCGCTCGTCACCGTGAGCGACTAGGCGCGCTCGAGGAGGAGCGCGATCCCCTGGCCGCCGCCGATGCAGGCCGAGCCGATCGCGTAGCGGCCCTCGCGGCGCCGGAGCTCGTGGATGAGGTGCGCGGTGATCCGGGCGCCCGAGGCCGCGAGCGGGTGGCCGAGGGCGATCGCGCCGCCGTCGACGTTGGTCTTGGCGCGGTCGAGGCCGAGCTCCTTCTCGCAGGCGAGGTACTGCGGCGCGAAGGCCTCGTTGATCTCGACGAGGTCGATCGCGTCGAGGCCGAGGCCGCTGCGCTCGAGGACCCCGCGGATCGCCGGGACCGGGCCGATGCCCATGATCGTCGGGTCGACGCCGGAGACGTGCCAGGCGACCAGGCGGGCGAGCGGCGTGAGGTTGTGGCGCTTGACCGCCTCCTCGCTGGCGACGATCAGCGCGCCGGCGCCGTCGCAGATCCCCGAGGCGTTGCCGGCCGTGACCACGCCGCCCTTCTTGAAGACCGCCGGGAGCTTGGCCATGCCCTCGAGGGTCGCGGTCGGCCGCGCGTGCTCGTCGACCTCGAAGGAGGTGACGCCCTTGCGGGTCTTGAGCTCGATCGGCGCGATCTCGGCGGCGAAGCGGCCGGCCTCCTGGGCGGCGGCCCAGGTCTGCTGGCTGCGGAGGCCGTACTCGTCGCACTCCTCGCGGGAGATCGAGTACTTCTCGGCGAGGTTCTCGGCGGTGATCGCCATCGCGCAGCCGGTGTAGGAGTCGGTGAGCGACGACCAGAGGGTGTCCTCGAGCTTGATGTCGGAGCCGAGGCGGGTCCCCCAGCGGACGTTGCGGGCGGCGTAGGGCGCCTGGCTCATGCTCTCGGCGCCGCCGGTGAGGACGATCTCGGCCTCGTCGGTGAGGATGTCCTGGGCGCCGCTGACGACCGCCTGGAAGCCGGAGCCGCAGAGGCGGTTGACGGTGAGCGCGGGCACCTCGATCGGCACGCCGGAGCGGAGGCCGACGTGGCGGGCCATGTAGATCGCGTCGGCCGAGGTCTGGGCGACGTTGCCGAAGCAGACGGCGTCGACGATCGACGGATCGACGCCGCCGGCCGTGAGCGCGGCCTTGGCCGCGACGACCCCGAGATCGGTGGCGCTCATGTCCTTGAGCGCGCCGCCGAAGGTGCCGAAGGCCGTCCGCTTGGCGGCGACGATGTAGATGGCGCGAGAGAGGGGCTTTTTCGTCATCATATCTCCGGGTCCTGTGAACGCAGTATGCGAGGCCGGCGGGCGCGCTTGACCCGGAGATGGTTTGCGCTTCCTCACGGTTTGCGCTTCAATCAGCCGCCGAATTGCCGGTGCTCGTCCACTCGCTCGCGCTGCTGATCGCCCTCGCCGGTGAGCCGGCGCTCGCCTCGCGAACGACGGCGACGGAGGTCGCCCCGGAGCGCGCGGCCGAGGGACCGGCGCGCGCGCGGACCCGGAGCTATCTCCAACGTGAGGTCACTCGCTCCTTCCGCTTCCTCGACCACGGCGTCCTCGCGGCCAGCGTCGGCGTCGGTGCGCCCCATGTCTACCGCGTCGGCGTCGCCCTCGGGCTCTTCGATCACCTGACCCTTGGGGCAACCATGCACTGGCTCCCGGGCGAGCGGGCGCCGGCCTGGTCACCGCTGGTGGCGCTCGCGTTCTACCGCGGCCGCCACGTCGAGGTCGGCGCTCACTACTCGCGGATCCTCTACCCAGCGCCGGTCGTCGATCTCGACCCGATGACGCTCTCGTTCCAGCGCCGCGCCGACATGGTCCTCGGGACCTTCGCGCTCTCACAGGCGTGGATCAGCGGCGGCCTCGACATCGGCTGGGCGCGCGGGCTCGAGGCCGATCCGGTGCCGAAGTCGGCGGACGCGGTCAACCAGGAGGCGGTGGTCCGCGATCGCCTCGCCGGCGGGATGCACATCCGGATCGGCAACCGCCGCTGGGGCGTGGGCGGTCAGGTCACCTATCCCTTCCTCTCCGTCGAGCTCGCGCTCGATCTCCGCTTCGGTCTCTTCGAGCGGCGAGCTCGCGCGAGCTGGTGGCCGATCTAGCGCCCCGCTGAGAGGCGCTGGATCGCCTCGCCGAGGCGCCGCGTCAGGGGCTCCGCGGGCGCGCGCAGGAGCCTCTCGGGCGGGCCGCGCTCGATCACTCGCCCGCCGTCGATCACCAGCGCCTCGTCGATCCAGCCGGCGAGGAGTGAGAGGTCGTGGGTGATCATCAGGACGCCGAGGCCGGCGGCGACGCGGCGCGCGAGGAGCTCGATCACCTCGACCGCGATCGGTCGGTCGAGGGCGCTGGTGATCTCGTCGGCGATCAGGATCGCCGGCGCGGCCGCGAGCGCCCGGGTGAGCGCGACCCGCTGCCGTTGACCGCCGCTCAGCATGGTCGGCCGCCGCTCGAGCGACGCGGCGTCGAGGCCGAGCGAGTCGACGAGCGCGGCGAGGTCGGGGTCGGCGGGCCCAAAGGGGGCGAGGCCGGCGAGGGCGCGGGCTTCATTGATCGACGCCCGCGCGCTGAGCCGAGGATCGAGGGCCTGAAGGGGGTCCTGCCAGCAGAGCTGCACGCGCCGTCGGAGCGGCCGCCAGGCCCGCGGCGGGGCGCCGACGAGCTCGGCGTCGTCGAGGCGCAGCGAGCCCGCGAGGCCGCGCTCCAGGCCGACGAGGGCGCGGGCGAGGGTCGACTTGCCGGCGCCCGAGGGCCCGATCACCGCGATCGCCGCGCCAGCGCGGAGCTCGAGGTCGACGCCGTCGACGAGCGCTCGCCCGTCGTCGGCGACGACCCGGAGCCCGCGGGCGACGAGCTCACTCACGGGCTCGCCCCTCCGCGACCGATGACATCTGCGAGCACGCCCTCCCGTGCGCTCGCCGCGGCGACGAGGCGGCGGGTCGCGGGGTGCTGGGGCGCGGCGATCAGCCCGTCGATCGCGCCCGCCTCGACGACACATCCGCCGTCGAAGACCATCGCCCTCCGGCAGCCGGAGGCGACCAGCGCGAGGTCGTGGCTGACCAGGACGAGGCCGATCCCAGCGCCCTCCACGGCCTCCCTCAGGGCCTCGAGGACCCGCGCCTGCGCGAGGCTGTCGAGGTTGGCGGTCGGCTCGTCGGCGAGGAGGAAGCGCGGCTGGCAGGCGAGGGCGAGGGCGAGGGCGGCGCGCTGGGCCTCGCCGCCGCTGAGCTGGTGGGGGTAGGCCTGGAGCTCGCGCTCGCCGAGGCCGACGCTCGCCATCCGCGCGGACGCCGACGTCGGGTCGCTCCACCGGCGCTGGACCTCGGCGAGCTGATCGCGGAGCCGCCGCGTCGGATCGAGGCTCGCAGCGGCGGACTGGGCGAGGAGCGCGAGCCCTCGTCCGCGGATCCTGCCGAGCCTCGCGGGCTGACTGAGATCAAAGGATTGGCCGTCGAGCTCGAGCGTGCCGCTCGCCCGCAGCGGCGGCGGCAGGAGGCCGACCATCGCCCGCAGCGTCAGCGATTTTCCCGAGCCCGAGGCGCCGATGATCGCCAGGCGTTCGCCGGCCGCGAGCTCGAGCGAGACGTCGCTCACGAGCTCGTGACCATCGACTTCGCAGCGCAGCCTGGTGACCGTGAGGGTGCGCATGTCCTCAAGACCATCGTCGAATTCGCCGCAGCTCTGCGGACGGCGACATGCATGACAATGTCACACAGATGGAACATTCGCGCCATCGCTGTGAAATGTCGCCCGACCATTCTGCGCGCGGCCGATGTTCAACGGTTTCGACCCCGCGCGCCGCGATCAGGTCTTCGAGCGCCGAAGAGGCGCCGCCTATCTGATCGCCCTCGGCATCTACCTCCTGGCGGGCGGCTACGGCGTCTACCTCCACTACGAGAAGGGGCGTCAGGTCGACGTCCTCCTCGAGCCCGAGATCAAGGACTTCGTCGCCGAGGAGGCGCCGGAGGAGCCGGAGCCCGAGCCCGAGGAGGAGGCCCCGCCGCCGCCCCCCGAGGCCCCGCCCCCGCAGCCCAAGGCCCCCAAGCCCAAGCCCAAGCCCCAGATCATCCCCGACAAGCTCCCGGACGGCCCGCCGCCCGAGCAGGACACCGCTCGCGGTGACAAGGAGTACGGCACCGGGACTGGCACCGGCACCGGCACCGGCACCAAGCCGGTCGAGAAGAAGCCGGAGAAGAAGCCCGAGCCCAAGCCCCAGGCCGAGGCGCCCAAGCCGAAGCCGAAGGAGAAGATCGATCCGACGGTGCCGATCGATCGCCCGGAGCGCTCGACGCCGCCGAAGCCGGACCCCGGCAACGCGGTCCCCGAGTACCCCAAGGAGCTCCGCGACGGCGGCGTCGAGGGTCAGATCGTCATCAAGCTCCACGTCTCCAACGACGGCAGCGTCAAGGGGATGAAGGTGCTCCGCAAGACCAACACCGCGACCGGCGAAGAGGCGCAGGAGCGGGCGAACAAGCTCTTCCTCAAGGCGGTGGTCACCGCCGTCAAGACCTGGAAATACACCCCCTGCAAGTACCAAGGGCAGGCGATCTCGGTGTGGATCCCCGTCACCATCCCGTTCAAGTTGAAGGCCGGCTGAGGCCGCACTAGGAAGCGAAAATCATGGAACTGTCGCTGATCGAAATCTGGGAGAGCATGGGCCTTCTGGCCCGCCTCGTGGCGATCGCCCTGGTGCTGATGGGCCTGGCGAGCCTGGCCATCAGCATCGAGCGCCTGCTGGTCCTCCGCAGGATCAACCGCGAGTCCAACCTCTTCGCCGGGAAGGCCCGGACCCTGATCGAGGCCGGTGAGCTCGACGCGCTCAACGACCTCGCCAAGGGCCTGCCGCGCAACCCGCTGGCCCGCCTGACGGTGGTCGGCCTGGCGACCTTCGCGGCCAACGCCCGCAACGCCGGCCTCTCGGCCGCCGAGGCGACCCGCCGCGAGCTCGCCCGCAAGCTCGAGGAGTACAGCGGCGAGGCCCGCCGGGGCATGAGCATGCTGGCCTCGGTCGGCTCGACCGCGCCCTTCATCGGCCTCTTCGGCACCGTCATCGGCATCATCACCGCCTTCCAGGGCATCGCGGCCTCGGGCGGCGGCGGCATCGGGGCGGTCTCGGCCGGTATCGCCGAGGCGCTCATCGTCACCGCGGTCGGCCTCTTCGTCGCCATCGCCGCGGTCCTCTTCTTCAACTACCTGAGCAGCCGCTTCGATCAGCTCGACATGAGCATGCAGCACTCGGCCGGCGAGCTCCTGGACTACCTCGAGGGGGGCGCCAATGGGAGCGGCGATCGAGACGGGCAAGCCTAACAAGGGCCCGAAGCCGACGATCAACGTCACCCCGCTGGTCGACGTCGTCCTCGTCCTCCTGATCATCTTCATGGTGATCATCCCGAACATGCAGGAGGGCAAGCCGATCGAGCTGGTCAACGTCCTCAACCCCGACAAGGACGCCGAGGACAAGATCGAGCCGCTGGTGGTGACGATCGACGCGAACGAGGTGATCACGGTCGACGACCGCGACCTCGCCCGGGCGGCGGCGCTCGCCGAGCTCAAGCAGGTCCACGAGGCGACCCCGAAGCGGCGGATGATCCTCCGCGGCGACGCTCGCCTCCGCTTTGAGGTGATCCGCTCCTTCTTCAAGGAGTGCCAGGAGATCGGCTTCGGCGGGGTCTCGCTGGAGGTCGCGGGCGCGCGCGAGTGGAGCCCGGAGGAGGGGAGCTAGCGATGGGTATGGATCTCAACGCCGGCGGCTTCGGCAAGAAGAACCGGGTCCGCCCCGAGATGAACGTCACCCCGCTGGTCGACGTCGTCCTCGTCCTCCTGATCATCTTCATGGTCCTCGCGCCGGTCCTCTCGAAGTCCTTCTGGGTGCGTCTGCCGCCCAAGGACACGACCGAGCAGCTCCTCGATCAGGCCAACGATCCCAACCAGCCGCTGGTGCTGATGATCGACGCCGAGGGCAAGGCCTCGATCAACAAGATCGCGGTCGAGCGCGAGGAGCTCACCAAGAAGCTGATCCGGATGTTCAACGCCCGGCCGGACAACGCGCTCTACCTCGACGCCGCCGACGACGCCCCCTACGGCGCGGTCCTCGGCGCGATCGATCTGGCGAAGGCCGCGCAGGCCCACCCGATCGTCATCCTCACCAAGAAGATGGAATAGGTGGCGATCGCTGACTCGACAGAGACCCGAAGCCGCCCCAAGTGGGCGGTTTTTGGCAACGAAGTGACGATTTAGCCAATGCGACGTGACAAGCGAAACGGTCGGCCCCGCGGCGACCGACAGGGGACGTCTACCCTCGCTCTCCTTGCGAGCCTCGCCGTCGCCGCGCCGGCGACGGCCGCGGCTGGGACGGATGGCCCGCGTGACTACGAAGGCCCCGAAGACGTGGGCGGAGAGGCCCCCGGCGGCGGCCCGAGCGAGGGGGCGCCGAGCGGCGAGGCCCCGGGCGGCGAGGCGCCCGCTGGCGGAGAGGCGCCCGCTGGCGGAGAGGCGCCCGCCGGTGGCGAAGCGCCCGCCGGTGAAGAGGGCGGCTTCGCGGTCGAGGACGAGAGCGCCGGCGAGTGCGACGACGGCTTCTGCGTCGAGGACCTCACCGAGGACGAGGAGGCGCTGAAGAAGGAGCTCGCGGTCGAGAAGGTCGAGGTCAAGGGCCCGACCGGCACGCTCAAGGGGCGGGTCCTCGACTCGACCGACGGCACCCCGCTCATCGGCGCGAAGATCACGGTCGAGGGGACGAAGTACGTCACCAAGAGCGACTTCGACGGCAACTTCGAGCTGCCCGTGCCGCCCGGCACCTACGCGGTGAAGATCTGGTACGACGCCTACGAGGGCGTGACCGTCTCGAACGTGGCGATCGCCGCGGACGACACCGTCACCCTCAACCGCGAGCTCGCGCCGATCGCCGGGATGGCCCAGACGGTCCTCGTCGAGACCGAGATCAACCAGGAGTCGGCGGCCGGCAAGCTCGTCGAGCGCAAGAAGTCGACGAGCACCCGCGACTTCATGAGCCGCGACGACATCAACCGGGCGGGCGGCGGCTCGACCTCGGCGGTCGCCCAGCGGATCGTCGCGACCACGGTCGTCGACGGCCGCTTCCTCTTCGTCCGCGGCCTCGGTCACCGCTACGGCAACACCCTCTTCGACGGCGCGCGGGTGCCGAGCCCCGATCCCAACCTGCGGACGGTGCCCCTCGACATCTTCCCGTCGATGGCGCTCTCGGCGATCAACATCCAGAAGACCTTCACGCCGGACACGCCGGCCGACTTCGCCGGCGGCTCGACCCAGCTCGAGAGCCGCGAGCCCCCCGAGGAGTTCGCCTTCTCGATCCGGGCGCGGATGGGCCTCAACACCGCGACGCTCGGGCGCGAGGGGCGGGTCGGCGATCACTTCGCCGGCGACGGCTTCGCCTTCGGCAACCTCGGCCGCCAGCTCGGGCCGAGCTTCGACACCAAGTACCCGATCGATCTGACCTACCAGCCGCCGGGGAGCCTCGACCGGGTCTGGACCAACGCCGACATCGAGAAGTTCGGCGAGTCGCTGCCGTCGACGAAGACGTCGGTCCGGCCGCACACCGGCCTCCCGAACTTCAGCACGATGGCGTCGGTGGGCAACACCTTCAAGCCCTGGGGGACCCGGCTCGGGGTCTTCGCGGCGGCCCAGTACGGGAACAGCCAGCAGACGCTCCGCGAGGAGATCAGGGTCTTCAACGGCGTCGGCGCCAACGACGAGGTCCTGACCCTCAACACCCAGACCCCGCGCGTCGACTACCGCAGCGTCCGGACGACCTTCAACTCCGCCTGGTCGACGCTCGGCCTCCTCAAGTGGAAGCTCAGCGACGATCACCGGGTCTCCTTCCTCGGGATGTACACCCGCGACGCGGACACCGAGATCCGTGAGCTCCGCGGCAAGTCGCGGCCGACCGCGGCCGAGCAGAACGTCGTCAACACCCGCCTCCGCTACCAGATGCGCTCGGTCGCGCTCGCCCGCCTCGGCGGCCGCCACGAGTTCCCGGGGGCCAAGAACCTCCGCGTCGACTGGTTCGGCTCGCTCGCCCAGGCCCGCCTCGCCGATCCGCTCCTCCGCGACATGCTCTTCATCGAGAGGACCGCGGGCTCCGACGACTACATCGTCGATCGCCGGGAGTCGGGCTCCTTCAAGTTCTTCAACCTGGTCGACAACTCCGGGACCGGCTCGCTCGACCTCAGCCTCCCCTTCAAGCAGTGGGGGCAGCTCGACTCCAAGGTGAAGTTCGGCGGCTGGGCCGAGGGCAAGCAGCGCAACTTCTCGACCCGGACCTTCGACTTCCAGAGCGCGCAGGGGCTCGAGGGCTCGATCCCCTCGGGGATGGGCGACATCCTCAACCCCGACACGATCGGCGGCGGCATCAACGCGTCGAGCGGCGGCACCGCGCCCTTCTACCTCCAGGAGATCACCCGGGCGAAGGACTCCTACACCGGCAACCAGCAGCTCTACGCCGGCTACGCGATGCTCGATCTCCCGCTCGTCCGCTGGCTGCGAGTCGTCGGCGGCGCCCGCTTCGAGTCGAGCAACATCAAGGTCCGGCCCTACGATCGCTTCGGCCGACCGATCGACGAGGAGGACAACGCCAACGTCAAGGACAACGACGTCCTCCCCTCGGTCTCGCTGATCTTCCCGGTCGGCAACGACAAGACCGGCGACATGAACGTCCGCCTGGTCGGCACCAAGACGCTGGCCCGCCCCGAGTTCCGCGAGCTCGCGCCCTTCCTCTTCACCGACTTCGTCGGCGGCTTCGACGTCTACGGCAACCCCTCGCTGCGGACCACCAAGATCTGGAACGCCGACCTCCGCTGGGAGTGGTTCCCGTCGGCGAACGAGGTCGTCGCGCTCTCCGCGTTCTACAAGTACTTCGACGGGCCGATCGAGCGGGTGATCGGCGCCCGGGCGACGCCGCTGCAGAGCTACCGCAACGCCAAGGCGGCCCACAACATCGGCGCCGAGCTCGAGCTCCGCAAGAACCTCGAGTTCATCTCGAAGGCGATCCGCGACCTCTCGATCGGCGCGAACTTCGCGTACATCTACTCGCGGGTGGACTTCGGCCAGATCGACCCCGCCAGCAACGACCCCTTCGCGGTCCGGGTCGCCGCCGATCGACCGATGGAGGGGCAGTCGCCCTTCGTCGTCAACGCCTACCTCGCCTACGACAACGACGCGAGCGGGACCAACGTCCGGGCGCTCTACAACACCTTCGGCCGGCGGATCGCCTTCGTCGGCGGCCAGGGGCTCCCGCACATCTACGAGCTGCCGATCCACAGCGTCGACCTGACCCTCCGCCAGCGGGTCTACAAGGGCCTCTCGGCCAGCGTGCTCGCCTACAACATCCTCAACTGGCAGCGTCGATTTGTTCAGGGCGCGGACGACGACATCACCTACAGCGCGAGGCGCGGGACGACCTTCGTCCTCGGCCTCCAGTACGACCTCTGAGCAATCACGGCGCGATGCCGTGATGTTGCTGAATCGTCACAGGAGCGCAGATCACACGTCACCGCGCCCAACTATGAATGGGCAGCCACGTGTGGCTGAAGACACCGTGTCCCAAGGGACATCAATTCAGGATAGCCATGAATCACCGCAACGCTGCGAATCTCCTCGCCCTTCCCCTTACGGCCCTCCTCGCCTGCACAGGCGGCGAGGAGACGACTGACACCGCGGACACCGCGGACACCGCCGACACCTCGGACACCGCGGGCGACTGCTCGACCCCGACGGAGGTCAGCGGCGACATCGACGCGGACACCACCTGGAGCTGCGACGTCATCCTCAGCGGCGTCGTCACCGTCACCAACGACGCGGTCCTCACCATCGATCCGGGCGTCACCGTCTCCGGCAAGAGCGGCAGCGCCCTGGTGATCGCCCAGGGCTCGCGCCTCGAGGCCGCCGGCACCATGGACGAGCCGATCGTCTTCACCTCGAGCCAGGCCGCGGGCGCCCGCAACCGCGGCGACTGGGGCGGCATCGTCTTCCTCGGCCGCTCCTACACCAACCTGATGGCGGGCGTCGGCGTCGCCGAGGGCCTCGAGAACAACGCCGAGTACGGCGGCGGCGCGGCCCCCGAGGCCGACTACAACTGCGGCACCCTCAAGTACGTCCGCGTCGAGTTCGCCGGCTTCGAGCTCACCACCGACAACGAGCTCAACGGCGTCACCTTCTACTCCTGCGGGACCGGCACCACCGTCGAGTACCTCCAGGTCCACATGGGCGACGACGACGGGATCGAGATGTTCGGCGGCTCCTGGACCGGCAAGAACATCGTCATCACCGGCGCCGCCGACGACTCGATCGACGTCGACCAGGGCTGGGCGGGCACGCTGACCAACATCTTCATCCAGCAGGATCCGAACGACGGCAACTACGCCTTCGAGATCTCGAACCAGGACATCAACCTCGACGCCAGCCCGCGGACCGCGCCGCAGATCTCGATGGTCACCGCGATCGGCGGGAGCGGCCCCAAGAGCTCGGGGATCAAGTTCAAGGAGGGCGGCTCCGGGAAGATCGACAAGGGGATCTTCATGAACTTCAACGGCGCCCAGGTCGACATCACCGAGGCCGAGACCCAGACCCAGGCCGACGACGGGACCCTGCAGATCACCAACTCGATCTTCTTCAACAACGCGGCCGGCGGCGGCGACAAGTACGTCGCCGAGCCCGCGGGCTGGGACATCGCGTCCTTCGTCGAGAGCGCGGCCGCTGGCAACGCGATGGACATGGACCCCGGGATCACCGACACCACCTGGGGGAGCCCCGACCCGACCCCGGTCGCCGGCGGCCTCGCGGAGACGATGGGCGTCGGCGCCGTCCAGGGCACCAACTGGACCGCGGGCTGGACCAACTACGCCCCGAACTGATCGAGGGCGCGCTCGATGAACGCCGCGGCCACGCTCGAGAGGACGACGCCGATCGCGATCGCGATCGTCAGCGTCGTCGCCGTGGCGCTCGCGGGCGCGCTCTGGCTCCGCTTCGGCGGGGTCCGGGAGCTCGACGCGATCGAGCTCCCTGCGGAGCCGGTGCCGATCGAGTCGTCGGTCGGCGCGGCGCCGCTGCGGGGCGGCCTCCCGAGCCTGGAGGCCGTCGGCGAGGCGCTCGTCGCCGGCCTCGCGGCGGGCGATCCCGCGGCCCTCGCGGCGCTCGTCGTCGATCCCGAGGACTTCAAGGGGCGCCTCTTCGGCGTCCTCAGCAACCACCCGAGCGCCGCCCAGATGGGGCCTGAGCTCCTCTGGGACATGCAGTCGCGGGAGAGCCGCGACGACATGGAGCGGGCGATCGAGCTCCACGGCGGGCGGCCGCTCCGGCTGGTGTCGATCGAGGCGAGCTCGGTCGAGCGCCGGCTGGGGATCACCCTCCATCGACGCCCGCGCCTGGTCGTCGAGGACGTCGAGAGCGGCGCGCAGACGAGCCTGCAGATCATCTCGTCGATCGTCGAGCACGAGGCGAGCGGGACCTACGTGATCCTCGCCTACCGCTACCGCGGCGCGGCGCCCTGAGCCCTCGCCGGGGGGGCGCGGCCCGGCGTGCGCCGGCCGTGACCGTGTTGTCGCCGAGGCTTCACCTCCGCGGCATCGCGGGTCGCTATCAATGGAAGGGCATCGGAGAGTCTCGCGAGATGGCCGCCACGATCCTCATCGTCGATGACGAGCAAGACCTCATCGACTCGCTCCGCTTCAACCTCGAGCGCGAGGGCTACACCGTGCTCGATGCCTGCGACGGGCACCGCGCGCTCGACGTCATCGAGGAGCGGGCGGCTCCCCCCGATCTCGTCCTCCTCGACCTGATGATGCCGAACCTCTCGGGGACCGAGGTCTGCCGGCGGATGCGGATGAGCGATCGGACGCGGACCACCCCGGTGATCATGCTCAGCGCCCGCGGCGACGAGATCGACCGGGTCGTCGCCTTCGAGCTCGGGGTCGATGACTACGTGACCAAGCCCTTCAGCGTCCGCGAGCTCCTCCTGCGGATCCGCGCGATCCTCCGGCGCCAGGGGAGCAGCGACGTCCGGCTCACCGGCGAGGTCGTCCACGAGGAGCTGCGGATCGACCTCGACGGCCACTGGGTGTGGGTGGACGATCGCCGCCTCGAGCTCACCGCGCTCGAGTTCCGCCTCCTCGCCGCGCTGATCACCCGACGCGGGCGCGTGCAGACCCGCGAGGTCCTCCTCCAGGACGTCTGGGGGAGCGAGGCCGACGTGACCACCCGGACCGTCGACACCCACGTCCAGCGCCTCCGCCGCAAGCTCGGCGACGCGGGCGCGTACATCGAGACGCTGCGGGGCGTCGGCTATCGCTTCTGCGACGCGGTCGAGCGCCGCGAGCCGAGCCGCCCCCTCGCGGCCGCGGCGAGCAGCCAGGCCTGCGTCGACTAGCGGGCCGGCGCGGTCGCGGCGATCACCCGATCGATCCCGCCGTAGTCGCGGCGGGCGCTGACCTCGGCGTAGCCGCGGGCGCGGAGGAGCTCGATCACCGCCGGCGCCTGGTGGACGCCGATCTCGAGGTAGAGGCGGCCGCCGGGCGCGAGCACGCCGGGGCGGGCGCACTCGTCGACGAGGCGGCGGACGAGGTCGAGGCCGTCGGCGCCGCCGTCGAGGGCCATGCGCGGCTCGAAGTCGCGGACCTCGGGCTGGAGGCCGGCGAGGTCGCGCGAGGGGATGTAGGGGAGGTTGGCGGCGATCGCCTGGAAGCCCCCGGCGGGGAGCGGCACACCGCGCGTGAGGTCGCCGCGGCGGAAGGCGATCTCGAGGCCGCAGCGCTCGGCGTTGGCGCGGGCGACCGCGAGCGCGTCGTCGGAGAGGTCGACGGCCGCGACCACGGCGTCGGGGCGCGCGCGCTTGACCGCGAGGGCGATCGCCCCGGAGCCGGTGCCGACGTCGAGGACGTGGACCGGCGGCGTCGGCTCGGCGGGCGCCTCGGGCTCGACGCTCGCGGGCTCGAGTTCGACGCTCGCCTCGGCCGCGTCGCCTTCACTCGCTTCGGCGTCGCTCGCCTCGTCGAGGTCGTCGACCGGCGGCGCGGGTCGGCGGCGCCCCGGCAGCTCCTCGAGGAGCCAGTCGACCAGGTGCTCGGTCTCCGGCCGCGGGATCAGCACCCGGCGATCGACCGCGAGGTCGAGGTCGAGGGCGTGGAAGCCTCGCGTGCCGGCGATGTAGGCGACCGGCTCGCGGGCGAGGCGGCGCTTGACCAGCTCGCGGAAGGGGGCGCGCTCGGCCTCGCCGAGGAGGCGCGCATGCTGGACGTAGAGGTCGAAGCGCTTGCAGCCGAGGGCGAGCGCGAGGAGGTGCTCGGCGTCCACCCGCGCCTCGTCGATGCCGACCTGCCGGAAGCGATCGGTGGTCCAGCTGAGGAGCTCGCCGACCGTCCAGGACTGCGTTCGGGCCGGCGTCTGCGCGTTGTCGGTCGCCACGCGCGAGAGCTTGCGGCAAAAACGCGCGGGGGGGAAGGGCCGGGCGCCTGGGCGCATGCGAGGGGCGGAGGGCCGCGCCGGCGGGGCCCTCGCGGCGCGAGGCGGAGGTCGCGGCGACGAAGCGAGCGGCGTCACGAGCTCAAGCCCGAGCGGGTGGTCTCACTCGGTCGCCGTGATCGCTCGCCGCATCGTCGTCGCCGCCGCGAAGCCGAAGATCCGCCGCCGCAGGGCCGAGCGCCGGGTCTCGCCCGCGACGAAGGCGCAGCCCTCATAGAGGCGGCGGGCGGCGAGGTTGGTGTCGGCGACGTCGACTCGGATCGCCCGGAGCCCGCGGGCGGCGGCGATCCGCGCGAGCTCGTCGAGGAGGCGGCGAGCGACGCCGCGGCCGCGGACCCGCGGGTCGACCGCGATCCCGTCGATGAGGAGCTCGCCCGGGGCCGGCGAGGCGGCGAGGAGGAGGCCGACGAGCACCCGACGTGCGCCGTCGAGGGGGCCGAAGGCGCGGAGGACCGCGGCGATCCGTAGATCGACGAGGTGACGATCATCGATGTGGAGGCCGCAGAGGCCGACCAGGCGCCCGTCGGCGGCGCGGGCGACCAGCGCGAGCTCGCGGTCGAGGGCGTCGGCGAGGAGCGGGAGAGCCCGCGCCGGCTCGCCGAGGATCGGCCGCAGGAGCGCCTCGAAGGCCGCGTAGTAGAGCTCGGCGGCCCGCGGGCGCTCGTCGTCGTCGAGGCCGAGGCGGATCGTCAGGTCGATCGCCGGCTCGGCGTCATCGCCCGCGAGCGCGTCGTCGCGAGTATCCGCCATCACTCGAGATCATCCATCGCCAGGGTCGAGGGGGGCGGCGCCTCGTCGGCGCTCGGCGTCACCTCGTCGAGGGTCGTGCGCACCCAGGTGGCGAGGTCGAGGGCGCCGACCGGCGGCTCCTCGCGGCGCGCCCGCTGGATCACCGCGACCGCCTCGGCCGCGTCGGGCCGGCCCTCGGGGGCGCGCGCGAGGAGGCGGCGGAGGAGGCCGTCGACCGTCTCGCCGAGGGCCGCGCGCGCGGGGTCGCTGGCGAGCTCGGCCCGCCGCAGCGCCTCCATCGTCGCCAGCGGGCCCTCGCCGTCGAAGGGGCGGCGGCCGAGGAGGAGCTCGTGGAGGGTCACCCCGAGCGCGAAGAGATCGGCCGCCCCGGTGAGCGCGCCGCCGACGATCTGCTCGGGCGCCATGTAGGCGTACTTGCCCTTGCGCAGGCGCCCCCAGGTGCGATCGTCCTCGGCGGTCGCCTTGGCGATCCCGAAGTCGCTGAGCTTGACCTCGCCGCTCCGCGAGAGGAGGACGTTGCCCGGGCTCACGTCGCGGTGGACCAGGCCCAGGGGACGGCCTGACTCATCGGTCAGGTCGTGGACATAGGCGAGGGCGCCGGCGAGCGCCTCGGCGACGTGGAGCGCGAGCGCCCGCGGGAGCGGCCGCCGGGCGATCAACGCCGCCAGATCGGCGCCGTCCACCAGGTCCATGCACACGTAGTAGATCCCGCCCTGGAGGCCGAGGTCGTGGACGCCGACCAGGCCCGGGTGGGCGAAGCGGGCGCCGAGCCGGGCCTCGGTGATGAGGAGGCGCTCGAGGTCGGCGCGCCCGCGGTGCTCGGCCCGCAGCACCTTGATCGCCACCGCCTTCTCCCAGCCGCTCGCGCCGAAGCGCTGGGCGAGGTGGACCTCGGCCATGCCGCCGGCGCCGAGGCGCCGGACCAGGCGGTAGGGGCCGAGGCTGGTCGGCACGCTGCGCTCGCCGGGGCTCACCCGCCGAGGATAGCCGAGGGCGGGCCGCCGGCGAGCGCAGGGGCGAGCGCGCCCGGACCCGACGAGGACGGTCGATATGTCGCGGGCGACGCACTACGATGACCCATCGACCGGACCTCGACGATAGCGACGATCGCCCACGAGCACCCCGATCACCCGGCGGCGCGCGGCCGGCCCTCGCGGGCGCAGGTGGTCGTGATCGAGGGGCCGGACATGGGGCGCGCGGCCGCGCTCGCCCGCGGGCGGGCCCTCGTCGTCGGCTCCGATCCCGCCTGCGACCTGGTCCTCAGCGATCCCCGGGTCTCCCGGAGGCACATGTCCATTGAGACATCCGAGGGCGGCGAGGGCTTCACGGTCGCCGACCTCGGCTCGAAGAACGGCACCCTCTACCACGGGGCGGCGATCGCCGCGGTCACCGTCCCGGCCGGCGCGACCCTGCGGATCGGCAAGACCTACCTGCGGATCCAGCCCGAGCCCTGCGGCCTCGATCTCCCGCCGAGCGAGCGCCGTCGCCTCGGCGATCTGGTCGGCGAGAGCCTGGCGATGCGCGAGCTCTTCGCGGTCCTCGAGCGGGCCGCCGACTCCGAGGTCGCCGTCCTCCTCGAGGGTGAGACCGGCACCGGCAAGGAGCTCTCCGCCCGGGCGATCCACGAGCACGGCGCGCGCCGCCGCGGCCCCTTCGTCGCCATCGAGTGCGGCTCGCTCCCCGAGGGGCTGATCGAGAGCGAGCTCTTCGGCCACGTCCGCGGCGCCTTCACCGGGGCGATGGCCGCCCGCAAGGGCGCCTTCGTCCGGGCCTCCGGCGGCACCCTCTTCCTCGACGAGCTCGACTCGCTGCCGCTCCACCTCCAGCCCCGCCTGCTGCGGGCGCTCGAGTCCCGCAAGGTGCGGCCGGTCGGCGGCGACGAGGAGGTCGAGGTCGACGTCCGGGTGATCGCCGCGGCCCAGCGCGACCTCTCGACCGCGGTCGCCAGCGGCGCGTTCCGGCCCGATCTCTACTACCGCCTCGCGGTCCTCCGGGTGGTCCTGCCGCCGCTCCGTCACCGCCGCGAGGACCTCGCGCCGACGATCCGCCACCTCCTCGCGCTCCGCGGCTTCCCGCAGGAGGGGCCGATCGCCGGCCCCAACCTCGAGCGGCTCACCGCCCACGGCTGGCCGGGCAACGTCCGCGAGCTCCGCAACGTGATCGACCGCGCCCTCGCGCTCTCGCCCGGCGCCCGCGACTTCAGCGAGCTCCGGATCTCGCTCCCCGGCGATCCCGACGAGCGCGAGCCGCTGGTGGTCCGCGCCGATCGACCCTTCGCCGAGGCCAAGCAGCGGGTGATCGACGCCTTCGAACGCGGCTACCTCGGCCAGCTCTTCGCCGAGCACGAGGGCAACATCTCGGCGATCGCCCGGGCCGCCGAGCTCGATCGCAAGCACCTGCGGGCGCTCCTGCGGAAGCACGGGTTGATCCCCGGCGGCGACGGGTAGAGGCCGAGGGTGGCACGGGCGGGCACGGCGGCCGATCGCGGCCACTCGGCGGGACGCGCGCGGCCGCGCTGGTGACCTGTCACCCCACCCCGGAGGGGCGGGCCGCCTCCGCGAGAAACCGCGAAATTCGCCGATTCTCGCCTGAATTCGCCGGTCCGCGCGGACGCGCGCGCGACCGCCCCTGGTCCCCCGACACCCCGCCCCCGCCCTGATCTCGCGGGCCTCTGCGTGGCCCGGCGCTCGCACCTCTGGGGCGCATGTCCACCGCCACGCCGACCACGATCACCACCCCGAGCGCCGCGAAGGCGATCACGACGACGACGATCCGCGCCGCGGCCCGGACGATCACCGGCCGGCGCAAGCGCAACGAGGACGCCTACCTCCTCGACGCCGAGCTCGGCGTCTTCGCGGTGATCGACGGCATGGGCGGCTACACCGGCGGTGAGGTCGCGAGCAACCTCGCCGCCCAGACGATCGCCGCCTTCTACGCGGCGGTCGCCGACGACCCCGAGGCGACCTGGCCCTACGCCCTGGATCACGCCCGCACCCTCGCGGAGAACCGGGTCGACGCGGCGATCCGCCTGGCCAACCGGCGGATCCGCGACGCCCGCGAGGGGTCGCTGCGGGACATGGGGGCGACGATCGCCCTCATCGCCATCGGCCGCGGCGGCGCGGTCGTCGGTCACCTCGGCGACTCGCGGATCTATCGCCTGCGGCGGCCCTGGCTGCGGGCGCCGCACCTCGTCCAGCTCACCCGCGATCACTCGCTCTACGAGCAGCTCAAGGCGGCGGGCGCCGAGCTCCCGCCGCTCTCCGAGTTCGTCCACGCCAACGTCGTCACCCGCGCGCTCGGGCCCGCGGAGGACGAGCGCCCCGAGCTCGCCCGCGTCGAGCTCGAGGACGGCGACCGCTTCCTCCTCTGCACCGACGGGCTCAGCGGTCCGCTCACGCCCGAGGCGATCGCCGAGATCATGGCGACGACGGCGATCGAGGAGGTGAGCGAGGCGCTGGTGGACGCCGCCTTCGAGGCGGGCTCGCGCGACAACATCACGGCGATCGTCGTCGACGTCGCCCGCGGTCAGCGTTGACGCCCGGCCCTGGGGGGCAGACCCCTCAGGCGAGGTCACCACGCCCTTTGCGCGCGCTCGCCGGGACCTGCGAGTCCGCGGGATCATTTCTCGGCCGCCGACGACTAGTGAGTAAGGGGTCGATGGGACAGGTCATCTCTCCGGGATCCAGGGGGCCATGGGGGCCGGCGCGCGCTGGTGGGGAGGCGCGCGCGGTCTGCCCCCGGCGCTCGCGCGCTGGCGAACCCGTTGCGGAGGCGACCGGCCCTCGGATATCGTCTCTGCGTGAGGACGGACCTCGAGCTCCTCGACGCCTGGTGCGCCGGGGACAAGGGGGCCGGCGACGACCTGATCTGCCGGCATTTCGACGCGATCTGCCGCTTCTTCCGCGGCAAGCTCGGCGACGACGTCGAGGATCTGATCCAGCGGACCTTCGAGGTCGCGACCGCGCGTCGCCAGGAGATCCGGGAGGGGACGAGCTTCCGCGGCTTCCTCTTCGGGGTCGCCCGCAACCTCCTCCTCGATCATCTGCGTCGGCGCTACCGTCGAGGTCCCCACGACCCGATCAGCGAGTGCTCGCTCGCGGATCTCGGGACCTCGCCCTCGGAGGCGGTCCACCGCGGCGAGCGCGAGGCGCTGGTCCAGGAGGCGATCAGGCGGGTCCCCCTCGACCAGCAGATCATCCTCGAGCTCGCCCACTGGGAGGGCCTCTCGGGGCGGGAGATCGCCGAGGCCCTGGGGATCCCGGAGAACACGGTGCGGAGTCGCCTGGCGCGCGCACGGGCGGCGCTCCGCGAGCGCGTCGAAGAGGTGCGGGCCGCGGCGACGCGGCCCACCGGGAGCTGAGCGGAGGCGGCGACCGGGCCGGCGTCGCGGGGGCGCGAGGGTAGCGCGATGGACTCGACCCAGGACGACGACCCGCTCCTCGACGCGTTCCTCGCGATCCGCCCGAACCAGGGCGATCTCTGCGGCCGCTCGCTCCGCGACGCGGTGCGTCGCCAGCTCGTCGGCGCCTTCGACGAGCCCTTCCGCTTCGGCCGCTTCACGGTGCTCCAGCGCCTCGGCGCCGGCGGGATGGGCACGGTCTTCGTCGCCTACGATCCCGACCTCGATCGCCGGGTCGCGCTCAAGGTCCTCCACAACCGCGGCGAGCGGGGGCGGAGCGCGGCCCTCCGCGAGGGGCGGGCGCTGGCGCGGCTGCGCCACCCCAACGTCGTCTCGGTCCACGAGGTCGGCGTGCTCGGCGGCCAGGTCTTCGTGGTCATGGAGTACGTCGCGGGCGACAACCTCCGGGTGTGGGCGCGGGCCGGGCGATCGCAGGCCGAGCTCATCGCCCGGCTCATCGAGGCCGGCCGCGGGCTCCAGGCCGCCCACGACGTCGGCCTCGTCCACCACGACTTCAAGCCCGAGAACGTGGTGATCGACGAGGCCGGGCAGGCGCGGGTCATCGACTTCGGCCTCGCCCGCGACGTCGACGAGGGGCAGATCACCGAGGAGCCGGGGGCCGTCGCGCCGCCCTCGTCGCCGGTGTCGCCCTCGCTCTTCGGCGGTACGCCGGCCTACATGGCGCCGGAGCGGCTCGCTCACCTCCCCGGCGATCGCCGCTCCGATCAGTACTCGTTCTGCGTGAGCGCCTGGGAGCTCCTCGCCGGCGGGCGGCCGCGGGTCGACGCGGTGCCCACGGCCGCGCCGCTCCCCGGTCGGATCGCGCGGGTGCTCCGTCGCGGCCTCGCGGCCGCCCCCGAGGAGCGCTTCGAATCGATGCAGGCGCTCCTCGACGCGCTCGCGCCGGCGCCGAAGAGCCATCGATGGCTGGTCCTGGCCGCGCTGGTTGCCGCGACGGCGCTCCTCGTCCACGCGCTCCTGCCCCGCGACGAAGCGCCACCCTGCGCGTCGCCGTGGGTGCTCCTGGCGATGACCTGGAGCGACGCCCGGGCCGACGCGATCGGCGAGGCCTTCGAGGCGACCGGGGCCCCCTTCGCCGGCGACACCTGGGCGAGCGTGCGCCCGCGCCTCGATCGCTACGCCGAGGCCTGGATCGACGCCCACGCCCGCGCCTGCGAGGAGACGGCGGTCCTCGGGGTCGCGCCGCCGGAGCTCTACGATCGCCGGGTCGCCTGCCTCGAGGAGCGGCACCTCCACCTCCGGGCGCTCCTCGATCGCTTCGCGGCCGCCGATCGCGGGGCCGTCACCCGCGCGCACGAGGCCGTCGATCGCCTGCCGTCGATCGACGCCTGCGATCGACCCGACATGAGCTCGTGGTCGGAGAGCGACGAGCCGGCGGCGCTGCGCGAGCGCCTCGCGCTCCGCGAGGAGAAGGCGCGCGCGAGCGCCGAGCTCGACACCGGCGACGTCGCGGCCGCGAGCGAGCGGATCGCCCGCCTCCTCGAGCGGGTGCCCGACGGCGAGCGGGCGCTCCTCGCCGAGCTCCACGTCCTCGCCGGCCTCGCCGACAAGAGCGCGTCGCGCTACCGGGAGAGCGGCGACCACTACCTCAAGGCGCTCCGCCTCGCGGTCGCGGAGGATCAGCCGATCATCGCCGCGTTCGCGGCCCTCGGCCTGGCGGCTGTGCGCCGCGAGCTCCACGAGGGCGATCCGCTGAACGCCGAGCTGGTCGAGCTCGCCGACGCCTTCAGCCGCCGCGGCGAGGATCCGACGCGCCTGCGCCTCGCCGTGCTGATGTCCCGCGCGCTCGGCCTCAAGGGCGCGGGCCGCTGCCGGGAGGCGCTCCCGATCTTCGAGGAGCACCGCGAGCTCGCGCTGCGCCTCGGCGATCGCGCAGCCGCGGCCGCCACCCTGACGAACCACGGCTTCTGCCAGGACGCGCTGGGCAACCCGGTGATGGCGGTCGCCGACTACCGCCAGAGCATCGCCGAGCGGACCGCGCTCCTCGGGCCCCTCCACCCCGAGCTCGCCACCGCCCACAACAACCTCGCGGCCTCGCTGATGGCGCTCGACGATCTCGACGGCGCGATCGCGGCGATCGAGCGGGCGATCGTGATCACCCGCGACAACTTCGGCGGGTCTCACTTCCTGATCGGCGCCGCGCTCCTCCACCTCGGCGCGATCGACCGCCACCGCGGGTTCCTCGAGCGGGCGCTGACCGAGTACGAGGAGGCGCTCGCGATCCTCACCGAGATCTTCGGCCCGAGCCACAGCCACGTCGCCCTCGCGCGCTGCGCGGAGGCCGACGTCCTCCAGGCGCTCGGTCGCCCGGAGGAGGGGCTGGCCGAGGCCGAGCGCGGCGCGGCGCTCTACGTCGCCGACGGCGGCCCCTATGAGTGCGACCGGCTGATGTGCGACGTCGTCCGCGCGCGGGCCCTCCACGATCTCGATCGACACGCGGAGGGGCTGCGCCTCCTCGAGGCCGCGCTCCCGGTCCTCGAGGCCAACACCTGCCCGCCGGAGGAGCGGGTGGACATCCACCACCTCCTCGCGCGCGAGCTCTGGGAGCTCCGCGGCGCGCGCGAGCGGGCTCGGATCCTCGAGCTCCTCGCCGCCGGCGAGGCTTCGGAGGAGGCGACGGCGGCCGAGAACGCGCGGATCCGGGCGGCGCTGCGTTAGCGAGCGCAGGCCACGTGATGTCCCATCAGACATGAGCGATGGGACATCAGCGTGGATCCCAGGTCGAGCTCGCTCGCCAGGCGCCCTCGCGCGAGCGTGACCCGCACGCGCGCCCGGGGCGGGCGCGCGGCGGGTCGCCTCGATCGCGCGATCGGCTACTTCTTCGAGCCCTTGCCCCGGCCCTTGCCCTTGCCCTTCGGCTCGGGCTCAGGCTCGGGCTCGGGCTCCGGCCGCGGGTCGTCGCGCATCCGGACGCCGGGCGGGAGCCCCGGGAAGAGCTCCGAGATGTCGCCGCGGCGCACCTCGGCAGTGCCCGCGCGGCCGTCGGCGGAGCTCGATCGCCCCGAGGGGCCGCCCGGTCCGTTGTTTCCGGCGGCGATCATCTTGCAGCCCGAGCAGGGGGTGTAGGCGGGGGCGCCTCGTCCCCCGGAGCCGCCCATCCCGGCGCCGCCGCCCATCCCGCCCGAGACGTCGATGCCGACGATCTTGGCGAGCTCGGGGTAGCGATCGTCGAGGACCAGGACGACGTGGCCGCCGTCGCCTCCGGGCGCACCGTCGCCGCCGGGGCCACCGGGTCCGCCCGTGCCCCCGGGTTTCGACCCTTCACCGCCGCGACCGCCGCTGCCCCCCGATCCGCCGGAGCCGCCGCGGGCGACCACGGTGACCCCGCTCTCGAGATCGAAGAGCGTGAGCTGCTCGGTCGGGCCGGTCACCCGGATCAGGCCGACGCGATCGTAGAGCGGCGTCTGGACGATCGTCGCCGCGGCGACCACCTGGGGGCCGTCGCCGCCCGGCTCGCCCGGCCCGCCGCGGCCGCCGGCGCCGCCGTTCGCGTGGCCCATGCCCCCCGGCGCGCCGCGGCTGCCCGAGGGCCCCGAGAGCCCGACCCCCGAGAAGCAGGAGTAGCTCGGCGCGAAGTGGCGGACCTCCTCGATCCGGCTGTCGAGGCGGTAGGTCGCCTTGACGTCGAAGCCGAGGAGCACGGCGAAGGGGTTGCCGTTGGACGCGAAGACCATGTCCTCGACGTTGCCGCCGCGGGCCGCGAGCGCGAACTCGGTCGGGTCCATCTTGCCGCGGGCGTCGTTCGCCGTCGCGTTCACCGGCGCGGTCTCGAGATCAACCGCCGCCGACTTCCGACGCTCGACCGCCTTCGCCACGACATGGAGCGGGATCTTGTCGCCCGGGCAGAGCGTCTCGCCGGCCTTCGGCGTGCTGATGTGGATGCTCTTGACGTCATACTTCTCCATGTCGACCGTGAAGGCCGCCGCGTCGGCGCCACCGACGCTGGTGAGCTTGGTGATGAAGGCGCAGCCGCTCGCAAGAGCGAGCGCCGCGAGGAGGAGGGTGCCTGTCGCCAGGCGAGGTGCGCGGCTCACGTCCCACCTCCCGGCGGCGCGATGACGCAGCGGAGGAGCATCGGGTCGCAGGTCATCGACGGGTAGCTCGCGTTCAGCTCGCCCGGGAGCGCGGACGAGAGGCAGCCGATCGACGGGTCGACGGGGTTGCAGGCGCAGCCGAGCTGAGCGCCGGGGATGCACACGGTCCCCTCCGGGCGGCAGGTGCCGAAGAGGTTGAGCTGCGCCTCCTCGGGGGTGCGCGAGCACTCCTGGGTGCGCCAGCAGTCGTCCTCGACGACGCAGGGCTCGCCCTCGAGGTCATTCTCGAGGTCGACCGCGCAGCCGGCAGAGAGGCCGCCCACGGTCAGGGCGGCGACGATCCAAATTCGAAGCAGCATCAGAACCTCACCTCCCAGCGGAGCATGGCGCCGCGTCCGATCGGGGCGGGCGCGAGGGCGACGGCCGAGCTCTTGCGGCGCTCGCGGAGCTTCTTGAGGCGGAGCCGCGCGACCCCGGCGGTGATCACCCCGGCCGCGAGCACGCCGAGGCCGGCGTAGACGACGACCGGCCCGGCGTAGGCCATCGAGATCGCGCGGTGGCGCTTGCCGCTGTCGACCGGCAGCCAGCCGCCGTTGTCGTCGGCGAGATCGTAGAGGCGCCGCCTCGGGTTGCCGACATAGAGGATGAGCGCGCCGGAGATCGCGATCGCCCCGCCGATCACCGCGATCCCGCCGCCGGCGAGGGTGATCACGCCGGCCCGGCGGATCTTGCGGTTGAGCGCCCGCGGATCCTCGGCCGCGCCGCCTCCGTCGCCGCCCTCGTTGACCCACGCCGGTTGAGGCGCGGCGGCGGCGAGCTCCGGGTGGAGGACGCCGGGCGCGTCGCCCAGGGCGGACGCGTCGCCCGGCGCGGCGAAGCCCTCGGGCTCCGCGCTCGCAGGGAACGCGGCGTCGCCCTCGGCGGCCGCGTCATCGCCGAAGGGATCGGCGGGCGGCGCCGCCTGGGCGAGCGACGGCGCGACCAGGAGCGCCGTCACGGCGGCGAGCTTGTTGAGGTTGTGGATCATCGGCGTGGCTTCCTCCCGCCGGGTGGGCGTGCGCGCAGGGGAGAGCCGTCGCCGAGCGCGCGCGGCGTCGGCAATCCCCGCGTCGCGCGGGTGATCGAGTCGCTTCATGGAGGGGGTCCTGTCTCGAACGGTCGGCCACGCTGGGCGCTCCGCGAGGGGCTCGCGGAGTCAGCCGATCGGCCGTCCCTTGAGTAGTCGTCGGAGCCTCGACTTTGATCCCGGCGTCGACGCAGGAAGTCGCGGCTCCTTCGGAGGCGCCGATCCGTGCAGGATCGCGCGCTCTGTCGGCGAGCTCAGCGGCGGCTCGCGCCGCGTCGGCGACGGGGCGCGGCGCAGGCGAGGAGGAGGAGCGCGAGCGCGGCGGTGCGGTCATCGGCAGGACCGACCGCGCAGGTCCCCGTGGTCGGCGGCGGCGTCGAGGCGGGCTTGGCCGTCGACGCCGGCTCGGGCGTCGACGCGACCTGCGTGGCCGCGGGCGCGGGCGCGGCTGCGTTAGCGAGCACGAAGCCGGCATCCGCGACGTTGGGCGCCGGGCCGAAGGGCGCGGGCGGCGTGCGCTCGCCCCTCGTGTCGACGCCACCCTCGCCGCGCTCGCCGTCGGGGCCCTCGTAGCGCGTCACGACCAGCGTCGCTTGACAGGTCGAGTCCTTCACCTCGAGGTGGATCACGTCGGTCATCGTCGCGATCCGCGTCGACTCGGCGACCTGGAAGACCCGCGGGATCTGCTGCAGGCAGCGGAGCGCGCGGGCGTCGAGGAGCTCGCGGACGGCGTCGTCGCTCTTGCCGGCGAGGGCGGCGGCGTCGGCCGGCGGGAGGACGTAGATGCCCGGCGTGTAGCCCTGGACCGAGCGCACCTCGGCGCTCGCCTGCAGAGAGACGACGCTGGCGCCGGTGTTCAGGTCGTAGCCGGGGAAGGCGATCGCGGCGTAGCCCTCGGGGACCGCGTCGATCTGGAAGATGTAGTCGACGCGGCGGACGCCTGGCGGCGGCGGGAGGTCGGCCCACGCGAGATCAGCGGTGAGCGTGAGGGAGAGGGCGAGGGCGGCGAGGGCGATCCACGGGCGCGACACTCGACGATGCTGAGAAGTGAGGGGCCGGGTGTCAATCGAGGTCCCGGGCCGGCGGGTGACGCGGGGTCACCCGCGGCCGCGCACGGGCGAGCGTCCACCGGGCGCCAGGTGTTGTATCGTCGCGTTCGCCGACGATGTCGCTCTCGTCCACGCTCCTCGGGCTCGCCGCGGGCGGCCGCCCGCCGCTCGCGGAGGTCGCCGAGCACCTCGGCTGGGCCGTCTTCGGGCTGGTCACGCTGGTGATCGTCTGGGCGTGGACGCGCGGCGAGTCGCTCCGCCGCTCGCTCCTCGCCCTCGAGGATCCGCGGACGATGGCGCTGCTGCGGATCGGCCTCGCGCTGGTGACGATCCAGACCTTCTGGAACCTGGAGCCCTACTCGCGCCTCCTCCTCAGCGACGAGGGCGTGGTGTCGATGGACGTCGCGCGCGCGCGCCTCGGCAACGCGGCGCTCACCGGCTGGAGCCCGAGCGAGGGCTTCTTCGACCTCGCGTCGTGGGTCCGCTTCTTCACCGGCCGTTACTCCTTCTTCTTCCTCGAGAGCTCGCCCTCCTTCGTCACCGCCTACATGTACGGGTTCTTCGGCGTGCTCATCCTCTACGCGGCCGGGGTCGCGTCGCGGGTGACCGGCGTCGTCTCGATGGTGATGATGTGCTCCATCCTCAACCGCAACCCGATCCACGCGGGGGGGATGGACGACGTGCTCCGGGTCTTCTGGCTCCTGGTGATCCTCGGCCGCACCGGCCACGCGTGGAGCTTCGACAACTGGCTGCGCTGCCGGATCCTGCGGCGGCGGGGGGCGCTCGCCGAGGCCGACGCGGCGCCCGAGGTGGCCGCCGGCAAGGCGCCGATCTACCGCCTCATCCCCGCCTGGCCGCGCTACCTGATGATGCTCCAGCTCGCCGTGATCTACGTGCAGACGGGCGCGGTCAAGACCGGCGCGGCCTGGAAGAGCGGCGACGCGCTCTACTACGCGCTCAACCAGGACATCTACTACCGCTTCGAGGGCCTCACCCAGGCGATGTCGGCGCTCTTCGCCACCAACCTCTTCCGGGCGATGACCTACGTCACCCGCGGCTGGGAGGTCGGATTCGGCGTCCTCCTCCTCGGGATGATCCTCAAGTTCGGCCTCGATCACCGCGGCGAGCCCTGGTACCAGGCGATGGAGGCCCGCCGCGGCCGCCTCTGGCTCGGCCGGGCGGCGCTCGTGGTCGCCTACGCGATCGCCTACTACGTCAACGTCGTCGGCTACCCCTACATGGTCAGCCGACCCGAGGGCGCGAGCGAGGCGGCGATCGAGGCCGAGATCGCCGCGGGCCTGCCGACGATCCACCTGGTCTACGGCCTCCTGATCCCGGCGGCGCTGGTCCTCTGGTTCACCGTCAGGCGCCGGCCCCTCACCCTCTGGCGGGGCGGGGCGCTCGCGGGGCGCCGGCTCGGCCCGCTGGTCGTCGATCAAGGTTGGCTCCGCCGCTGGTTCCTCGGCCGCCGGGTCTGGCTCGGCCTCGGCCTCTGCTTCCACGGGATCCTCCTGCTCTTCCTCAACCTCGGCTCGTTCCCGACGGTGATGCTCGCGACCTACGTCGCGTGGCTGAGCGGCGCGGAGATCGTCGCCGGATTGAGATGGCTCTTGGGACAGCTTCGACGGCGCCGCTGGTCGCGGGCGCTGGCGCCGGCGCGGGCGGACGCCCTCTGCGCGCCGGCAGAGGCGGCCGAGGCGATCCCGCTGCGGCGGCGCCTCCCCGACGCGCTGGTCCTCGCGGCGGCGGCGATCGGCGTCGGCCTGGTGGCCTACCGCGCGAGCGGAGGCGCGCCGGCGGCCGCGCTCCGGCCCTACGTCTACGCCTGGATCGGCGGGGCCCTGGTGATCGCGGCGATCGTCCGCCTCGTCGGCGGGCGCTCGATGGCCGCCGATCGCTGGCAGGGCGGGCCGCCGCTCGCCTACGGCGCGCTCGGTCGCACCCTCGCGCTCGCCTTCGTCCTCTGGCACGGCGGGTCGATGGCGATGGTCGCGGCCCCGAGCTACCAGGTCCTCGGCCGCTGGCGCCTGGCGATGTACGGCCTCTTCGACGAGTGGATCACGGTGACCGGCACCGACCAGAGCTGGACGATGTTCGCGCCGTCGCCGGCCCAGGTGAACCTCTACCTGAGCGAGGTCGTCGTCCAGCCCGACGGCCAGCGCTTCGAGGTCCGCGGCCTCGTCCGCGAGCAGGGGCCGGTGCGCCTCCGCTACGATCGGGTGCGGCGGATGAAGCACGCGATGCTCACCAAGAAGCGCGCGCAGGCCCGGGCCTGGGCCGAGCTCCAGTGCCGCGAGTGGGCGCTCGCCCGCGGGGTGTGGCCGGTCGAGATCGAGCTCCACCGGCGGGCGACCGCGATCCCGCCGCCCGAGGAGGTCGCGGCGAAGGGGCCGATCTACCGCGATCAGCTCAAGGAGGTCGGCAGCCGCGTCGACCGCTTCCCCTGCCCGCCGGGCGGGCTCCCCTACTTCATGAAGGAGCGCTACGGCCTGCCGATCAGCGACGAGGATCGGGCGGCGGCGGCCGTCGAGGCCGAGCGCCAGCGGCGGGAGGACGAGCGCAAGCGCCAGGCCTGGGAGGCTCGGCGAGGGATCTTTGGGCCAGGTTGAGCGAGGCGGCGGGCGGCGCTACCAGATCTGACCGACCTCGCGGAGCGCCGGCGCTCGCTCCCAGCCGCGGGCGACCAGCGCCGGTCGACAGTAGCGCTCGAAGTTGCGGGCGATCCGCGGGTCGTTCTCCGCGGCCAGGCGCTCGAGGTCGTCCCTGTAGCCGTAGCCGTGCGATCCGAGGACCACGCCGAAGTAGCTGGTGTGCCCCTCGAGGAGGCGCTTGGAGTCGTCGCGGCGGGCGTCGGCGCCCTCACACACGAGGTCGACGTGGTAGCGCGTGCGGCTGTAGGTGCGGCCGCGCGGCCCGCTCCAGGTGATCGTCTCGACCTCCGCCGCCGGCGTCAGGAAGGGGAGGAAGCCGAGGAGGTCGTAGAAGTCGGCGAGCTCCGAGCACCTCGCGCAGGGTTCGACGTCGGCGGAGAAGCCGGCGGCGAGGTCGTCATGGCCGGCCTCGAGGCTCCAGCTCGCGACCTCCCACTCGCGCTTGATCCCTGCGAAGTCGACGGCGCGCTGGGCCTCGAAGGCGGCGGCGCCGAGCTCGACGAGGAGCGCCCGCGCCTCCTCGCAGGAGACCGCCACGCCGTAGATGAGGACGTCGGTGTACTGGTAGCTCATGCGGCGCTCCTAGCCGGGGCCCGGCAGCTCGTCGAGCGTGAGGCGGAGGTCGGTCGCGTCGTCGAGCCAGGCCCGGAGGTCGGCGGGGTCCCTCGGGACCGGGTCGATCCAGAGGTCGATCGTGTCGCCGCCGTGGACGCTGGCGAGCGCGTCGCCGCGGTCCCAGGCCCAGGGATCGCCGCTGAGGGGGACGACGTGGGTCACCGCCTCGTCGAGGTCGACGACGCATGCGAGCGCGTCATGGACGAGGACGGCGCGTCGCTCGGCCGGATCGATCGTCAGCGCGTCGACGTCGCCGAGGCAGCGCGGGAGCCGGACGATCGAGCCGCTGCCGAGGTGCCAGAGGTCCTGGCTGAGGTCGCTGTTGATGATCACCACGCCCTCGCGCGCGCCGTCGGCGATGACCTTGCGGACGCCGCCCCGCTGGTGGAGGACGTGGGGCGTCGGCGCCTCGGCGGCGTCGCTGCGCCAGGGGATCTCCCAGACGACGAGGCCCTCGAGGGTGCTCTCGCGGAGACGCGCGGCGGCGACCCGGATCGCGCCGTCGACGTCGGCGATCGCCTCGAAGCGGTGGGAGGCGTCGCCGAGCTCGAGGATCTGCGTCGCCCGCCCGGGCTCGCGGCGGAGGAGCGCGCCGACCCGCCGCCGACCGGAGATGAAGATCGCGTCGCCGCCCGCGACCAGGCGCCCGTGCTCGAAGAGCTCGCCGACGTCGGCGTCCCAGCGGCGGCCGCCGGCGGCGTCGAAGAGCTCGAGGCGCTCGCCCTGCCAGTAGAGGATCCCGCCGTCGCGGAGCGGGTGGGCGCCGCTCATGGCGCTGGCGAAGAGGGAGGGGCGCGCCTCGGCGAGCGCGAGCGGGCGCGGCTCGTCGCCGTCGAGCGACCAGGCGCTGAGGGAGGGGCGGCTGTCGACGAGGACGAGGTGATCGCCTCGCTCGCCGAAGAAGAAGGCGCGGATCTCCGGCCCCGCGGGGCGCAGCGCCTGACGGGCGCCGGACTCGAGCTCCCAGAGGAAGAGCCCGCCCTCGCGCGAGCTCCCGGCGAGCCAGCGGCCGCCGCGGGAGGCCGCGAGGCGCTCGAGGCGGACCGGGCTCGGCGGGAGCGATCGGGCGGGCCGGCTCCGGGTCTCCCAGAGCTCGAGGCCAGCGTCGGTGGCGATCGCCGCGAGGCGGCCGCTCGCGCTGAGATCGATCGCCCGGGCCGCGCGGGCGCTGAGGCGCCGCGCGCTCGGGGCCTCGTGGCTGACCGTGGCGACGCCCGCGGGGTCGAGCTGGAGGCGGACGCCGGGGGCCGATCGGAGGGACGCGATCGCGTCCTTGGTGCTCGAGGTCGGGGTGCCGCTGAGGACCCAGCTCGTCGCCACCTCGCTGCGATCGATCGCGTGGAGGCGGCCGCCGTCGGCGTCGAAGGTCAGCGCGCGGATCCCCGCCTTGCCGCGGCCGAGGAACGAGCGGGTGTCGTCGGCGAGCTTCCAGAGGATCACCCGGCCGTCGGCGCCGCCGGAGGCGAGGTAGCGGCCGTCGCTCGCGTAGGCGAGGGCGCTGACGGGGGCATCATGGGTCGGGTAGGTGTGGAGCTCGGCGCCCTCCCAGGAGCGGATCCGGAGGCGATGGTCGCGGCCGCCGGTCGCCACCTCGGCGCCGTCCGGGGCGATCGCAAGGGCGAGGAGCTCGGCGTCCGGGAGCTCGCGGAGCGCCCCGCTGGCGACGTCCCAGAGGACCAGGGCGTCGTCGACGAGGAGCGCCACCCGGAGCGGCGGAGCGCCCTCCGTCGTCGCGGCGGCGCGCGGCGGCGCGGCCCCGGCGATCGCGGTGATCGGCCCCGCGAGCTCGATCGACGCCGCGATCTCGCCGCTGGCGACGTCGACGACCTGGGCGTGCCCGCTGCCGTCGCCGCTGATCAGCCAGCGCTCGTCGTCGACGAAGGCGAGCGCGTCGATCGGCGCGGCGCTCCGCCAGACCCGCCGCGGGATCCCGCGGGCGACCGCCTCGGCGGCGATCGCCCGCGCCGAGGTCCAGCCGCCGCCTCGCGGGCTGAGGTGCTTGAGGGTCGCCAGCGCGGCCTCCGGCGAGCTCTCGAGGCGCGCCTGGGCGGCGGCGAGCACCCACTCGTTGAAGCGCCGCTGCGGATCCGAGGCGCGGGCGCGGGCGAGGTCTGCGCTGAGCGCCTCGGCGCGCGCCTGGTCGAAGTCGGCGCGGGCCTGCGCCCCCTGATCGCGGAGGCCCTGCCGCCCCTCGGCTGTCTTTAGGGCCATCACGAGACCGCCGATGATCAGGCTGAAGACGGCGACGACGCCGGCGACCGCGAGGTAGCGCGCGGGGTCGCGGCCGAGCGCGCGGAGGAGGACCTCCATGTCGGAGTAGCGCTCCTCCGGGCGGATCCGGAGGCCGCGGAGGACCGCGCGGCGCAGCCAGCCGGGGATCTTGATGAAGGGCGGCGGCGGGGTGATCTGACCGGCGAAGATCGCCGCGCAGATCTCGGGGACGGTCGCGCCGCTGAAGGGGCGGACCGAGTAGAGCGCCTCGTAGAGCGAGACCGCGAAGGCGAAGACGTCGGAGCGGACGTCGGCGATCTCGCCGCGGTGCTGCTCGGGCGACATGTACGCGGGGGTGCCGACGAGCGCGCCGGTCATCGTCAGCTGGGCCGAGAGGACGTCGCTGCTGACGACGTCGATCGGCGAGGGCCGCTCGTCTCGGAAGGCGAGGCCGAAGTCGAGGACCCGCGGCTCGCCGCCCGGGGTGACGAGGACGTTGTCGGGCTTGAAGTCGCGGTGGACCAGGCCGGCCCGGTGGGCGGCGGCGAGCCCCCGGCCGGCGGCCTGGTAGACCCGGAGGATCTCCCGCCAGCTCCGCGCATGTTCAAACTGCCATGTCCGAAGGGTCACACCGTCGACGAACTCCATGGCGACGAAGACCTCGTCGCCGAAGGCGCCGACCTCGTAGACCGTGACGATGTTCGGGTGGCGGAGGCGGGCGAGCGCCTGGGCCTCGCGGAGGAGGCGGGCCTGGGCCTCGTCGCCGCTCGACTCGGTGTAGGCCGGGCGCACCAGCTTGATCGCCACCTTGCGGTCGAGCTGGGGGTCGAAGGCGGCGAAGACCACCCCCATGCCGCCCTCGCCGAGGCGCTCGATCACCAGGTAGCGGCCGATCCGCGCGGGCGTCCGCCGGTCGAGGCCGGGCCGGTGGTCGCCGGTGGTCGCGTCGTCGTGGGCCGCGAGGAGGGTCGCCTCGTGGCCGGCCGCGAGCGGCGGGAGGGTGCGGGCCTCGGGGTCGCTGACCGCCGACACGAGCCCGCGCGGCGGGGAGGCGAGGAGGGTGTCGTCGACGGCCGCCGCGGCGCCGGGCGGCGCGCTCGAGCGGCGCTCCGCCGGCGCGACGAGGGTGTCATCGACGGACGGCGGCGAGCTCGGGCGCGTCGCCGGTCGTGCGAGGAGGGTGTCGTCGACGGCGTCGGGTCCCGGCGTGCGGCTCCGCGGCGTCGCCTCGCCGCGCGCGTCGGTGCCGGCCGTCGGCGTCCGAAGGAGGTCCTCCGCCATCCGCCGAAGGATAGCCAAAGCGGGGGGCGCCCGTCGGCGGGCGGGGGCGCGCGTTTGCGGCCGCCGCGACCGCCCCCCGCCCGCCGGCTCACCAGCGGGCGCTGACCAGGGAGAAGCCCGGGACCGCGTGGATCGAGGTCGCCGCGCCGATCTCGTCGAGGAGGCCGACGAGGCGGCCGTGGCGGTTGACGACGAAGAGCGCGACGCCGCCGGCGAGGAGCCGGGGGAGCGGCGCGAGGAGGGCGCGGAGCTCCTCCTCGCCGGCGTGGGTCGGCGGGTTGATCAGCGCGAGCTCGGCCGGCGCGGAGATGTCCCCGAGGCCATCTTGAGCGAGCACCTCGATCCGCCCGCCGAGCCCGCGCGCGGCCGCGTTCTCGCGGAGGCAGGCGCAGGCGAGGAGGTTGCTCTCGACCGCCGTGATCGCGGCCGCGGGCCAGCGGGCGGCCGCCCAGAGCGCGAGCGGGCCGATCCCGGCGCAGAGGTCGAGGATCCGCCGGGGCTCGCCGAGCTCGCCGCGGGCCGCGAGCTCGGCCGCCCGCTCGATCAGCGCGCGCGTCCCCTGATCGAGGTGCTTGCGGCAGAAGACCCCCGGGGTGGCGAGGAGCGGCGGCGGCCCGAGGAGGGGGTCATCGATCGCGTAGCGGACCCCGAGGTGGGCGGCGGCGGCCTCACGATCGATCTCCCCGCGGTGGACGCCGACGTAGAGGTTGTAGCCGCGGTCGCGGGCGACGACCTCGACCTCGCCGACGAGCTCGCCGATCACCGCCGCCAGCGAGCCGCCGCCCTTGTTCTTGCGGGCGGCGCAGAGGAGGCGGCCGCCCGGTCGCAGGAGGAGCGCGCCGCGGGCGAGGCAGGCGAGGGAGAAGTCCTTGCCGAGGTGGGCCCGCGGCCAGACGACGGCGGCGTCGAAGGAGGCGCCGCGCCCTTCGTCGACCGCGAAGGAGAAGGGGACGCAGCGCTCGCCGGCCTCCGGGCGCTCGCGGACGTCGCTCACCAGGCGGGTCGCGCCGGGGCCGACGCCGGGCAGCGGGCCCGAGCAGACCAACGCGAGCGCGCTCGGCGGGACCTCGGCGACCGCGTCGGCGAGGAGGCGGATCCCGGGATCGTCGACGTTGAGTCCTTCGTGGGCCACGGCTCGGGTTGATAGCCGATCTGCGGCGCGGCTGAAAGGCGGGCGGCGAGCGAGGCGGCGGATCGTGGGGTCGCCGATGTCGCGTCGATCGTCGAGCTGCGGCGCCGCTGAGCGGCGATCGGTGCAGCGGCGGGGGCGCTCGCTCGCCGCTCAGCGGCGCCGCCGTGGGAGCGAGGCCCCGGTGCTGGCACCGCAGGGCGCGAGGGCCGACGACGACCGGGCTTGCGCGCGGGCCCCCACGCCTGCACGATCGCCCGCCGATGGCCGCGGCCTTCCTCTACTGCGTGTGTCAGGTCGGCGCCGAGGCGGCGCTCAAGCGCGAGGTGAGCGCGCGGCGACCCGAGCTCCGCCCGGCCTTCGCCCGCCCCGGGCTCGTCACCTTCAAGGCCGAGGGCGCGGCGGTCGACGCCGATCAGGACCCGGGCTCGCCGCTCGTCCGGGCGTGGGGCGCCTCGCTGGGCCCGGCCGCCGATCACGAGGCGGTCTTTCGGGCGCTCCGCGGAGCCTGTCCGAAGGGACAGGCGATCCGCCTGCAGGTCTTCGAGCGCGATCGCTGGCGCCCCGGCGAGGAGCCCGCGGGCTTCGCCTACGGCGCGGCGGCGGCCGAGCTCCGCGCGCGCCTGGTCGCCGCGTGGCCGGAGGACCTCGCGCTCGCCGAGGGCGAGGCGGCGGCCGCCGGCGAGTGGATCGCCGACGTGATCCTCGGCGAGGAGGGCGAGCCCTGGCTGGTCGGCCACCACCGCCACGTCGGCCGGCGGAGCGCCCACCCCGGCGGGCGGATCCCGGTCGCCGAGGCGCCCGAGGCCCCCTCGCGCGCCTACTACAAGCTCGAGGAGGCGATCGCCTGGTCGGCGGCGCCGCTGCGGGCCGGCGACGTCGCGGTCGAGCTCGGCTCGGCCCCCGGCGGGGCGAGCTACGCCCTCCTCCGCCGCGGCCTCGCGGTCCACGGGATCGACCCCGGGGCGATGGACCCGCGGGTGCTCGCCTTCGCCGGGCCGGAGGGCCCCCGCTTCACCCATCACGCATGTACGATGGGACAGGTCCAGCGGAGCGACCTCCCGCGCGATCTCCACTGGCTGATCTCCGACGTCAACCTGGCGCCGCAGATCGCCCTCCAGACCCTCCGCCGCCTCGGCGCGCGGCCGCGGCGCGCCCTCCTCGGGGTCCTCTGCACCCTCAAGCTCGACGACTGGAAGGCGCTCCGCCACCTCCCCGGCTGGCTCCGGCAGATCGAGGCGATGGGGATGATCGAGGTCGCGGTGACCCAGCTCCCGCGCAACCGGATGGAGCTCTTCGCCTACGGGCTGACCGCGGCCGGGGTCGCCCGGCGGGGGCGGCCGGCGGTCGCGGCCGCGGCGCCCTGAGCTCGTCTGCAAAGTGTCCAAATGGTCAGGTTCGTGGGGGCGCTTGGCGGCGACGCTGCGTCCGAGGGGCCGTCCCAAGGGCCAGGCGAAGCAGCGCCCGGGCGGCCCGTCGAAGGGCGCTCGCGCCGCTGACAGGATCGCCGGAACGCCCCCCGCTCGGCCCTCCGCGGCCCCCCGGCCGGATCGGCGAATTGCCGGGTTATCCCCCTCAGATCAAGCGTCTCTCGTAGATTGGCAGGCGTCAGGGACGACGGCCGACTCGCTGGTGAGGCGGCCCCCCTGGCCTCAGGGACGAGCCACGCCCAGCCCATCTTCGGGAGCCACGATGTCCGAGAACCGGATCTCGCTCACTGACTTCGTCGATTTCGTCACCCGCGCCGGCATGCCCAAGCTGACCAAGGTCCGCCAGCTCAAGCACCGCGGCGAGTACCACATGTACTCCGACTTCTACCGCGGCGCCCGCGAGGCGATCATCGCCGCCCACGCCGAGGGGCGCGGGCGGGCATCGATCGGCCCGGCCGCCCTCGCCAGCGTCGAGCACGATCGCCGGCGGCCGCACTACCACCAAGTCATCGACGGCTACGTCGGCTGGTGGGGTCGCAAGGCGCTCGAGTGGTCGCCGCCGCCGCATGCCCTGCGGCGCTTCGACGGCTTCGACCTCAACATCAACCCCGAGCTCGGCCTGCGGATCGCCGGCGTGCCCCACGTGGTCAAGCTCTACTTCAAGGAGCCGCCGCTCTCGAAGCGCTACGCCGAGGTCGTCGCCTGCGTGATGCACGAGAGCCTGCCGGCCTCGCCGCCCGGCGCCGAGCTGGCGATCCTCGACGTCCGCCGCCGTCGCCTCCACTGCCTGCGCCCGCGGCCGGAGCTCTCGGCGCTGGTCGCCGGCGAGCTGGCTGCCCTCGAGACCATGTGGTCGAGGATCTAGAACTAGCGCCGCGGGCTCTGCTCGCGAGAGAGCGCACCTCCGACGGGGTGCGCTCTCTCCTTCTTATCCTGTCTACATGGACAGGTTCACAATCCGAAAGACCCGCGCCTACTCGACCGCCGCCGACGCGAGCGCCTTCTCGAAGGCCGGCGCCCAGACGTCGAGGGTCTGGCTCGACCCCGCGGCCTTGAGGAAGTAGGGGTCGCCGCTCCCCTCGATGATCGCCGCGAGCATCCGCGCGTCGGCATCGTTGCGGCGATCGCCGGCGCCTGGGGTCATCTCGGCGGTGTAGGTCCCGCGGATGTCGACGCGGGTGATCTTGAGCGGGGGGCGCTCCTCGGTGGTCACCGTGGTCAGGTCGTCGATCGTCTTGCCCTCGGGCGGGAGGAACTGGCCCTTCCAGCGGTTGATGTTGGCCTCGACCCCGCCGGCGCCGCCCGGGAAGCGGTAGACGGCGAGGTCGATGTCGCCGCCGGGGCCCGGGAGGACGAGCTCGGCGAGGCGCATCGAGCTCTTGGGCGGCCGCGAGGTCCACTCGCTCGGGATCTCGATCTTGAGGCCGCCGAAGGTCTCTGCCCGGACCTCGCCGGTCGGCGTCACCTCGCGCGGGTTCTGGGGCCCAGCCGGCTCGCTGGGGCCGCCGGGGGCGCCCATCACCGGCGGATGGCCCGGCGGCATCCCGCTGGGGTCGCCGTGGGCCGCGGTCGGACCGGCGGGGGCGGGCGTCGCGGGGGCGGGCGTCGGCGCGGCCTTGGTCTCGGTCGACGGCGCCGGGGTCGGCTGGCCGCCGCCGCACGCGGCGAGGAGGAGGAGCGGCGCGGCGGCCAGGAGCGGAGTGCGGCGGAGGAGTGAGCGCATCGATACCTCGGAGGGTGGGAGTGGGCGCGGGTGCGAGTGCCAGATCTAGTGCAGCGCGGCGCGCTCGGCAACCACCGCGGCCCCGCTCTCCGGGGGGGTGGAGCGGCCTTCTCTGCCTCCCACGGGGCCCTGTGGCGGCTCTGCGGCGAGCAGGGCAAGGGCGACGGCGAGTCGGCGGGGTGTGGGCGTCCGCGAGTGAGGTCGTGGCCCTCGCTCGGATCGCGCGTCCTAGCCGCGAAAGACGTCCTTGGCCGCGCGCCGCTCCCCCAGGGCCTCGGCGCTCGCCGCCCGGACGAAGGGGTTGGTCGCCCGCTCGTCGGCGACCGTGGTCGGCGTCGTCCGCTCGCCGAGGCCGGCGATCCGCCGCTGGATCGCCGGGTTGTCGGGCTCGACCGTCGCCGCGAAGCGGAGGTTGGCGGCGGTGTACTCGTGGCCGAACCACATCCGGGTCGCGGGCGGCAGGGCCGTGAGGGCCTGGAGCGAGGCGTGCATCTGGGCGGGCGTCCCTTCGAAGAGGCGGCCGCAGCCGGCGGCGAAGAGCGTGTCGCCGGTGAACACGTCGCCGCCCTCGGCCTCGCCTTCGCTCGGCGGCGGGATGTACCAGGCGATCGCGCCGCGGGTGTGTCCGGGGATCCACATCGCCAGGAGGGGGCGCCCGCCGAGGACGATCCCGCTCTCGACGAAGCGACCGAGCGGCGCGTCGACGAAGCGGCTCTGCTGGGGGACGCGCCCGCGATCCGAGGCATGGGCGGCGACCCAGGCGTCGCCGTGGCGGGCGAGGATCCCGTCGATCCCGCCGACGTGATCGTGGTGGTGATGGGTCGCCAGGATCCCCTTGAGGTCGAGCTCGGGCCGAGCGGCGAGGGCGGTCAGCGGCGGGGCGCTCTCCGAGGGATCGACGAGCCATGCCTCACCGCGCTCGCGGTCGCTGATCAGGTAGGCGTAGTTGTCGCGGAGGCAGGGGATCACGTCGATGGAGAGCTCGCCCATGGGACGGGCATCGTACCCGATGGGAGCGGCGGCGGCGGGCGCTTCCTTGATGTGTCCCTTGGGACATTTTCGAGGGCGAGACGCCAGGAGCTCGGGTCAGCGGCGCGCTGACTCGAGCTCCTGGATCCTCGCCGGAGCGCCTAGCGGCGACCGCCGCCGCCGCCGCGGGAGCCGCCGCCGCCGCCGCGGGAGCCGCCGCCGCCGGAGAAGCCGCCGCCACCCCGCGAGCCACCGCCGCTGGAGAAGCCGCCGCCACGGGAGCCGCCGCCACCGGAGAAGCCGCCGCCGCGGGAGCCACCACCGGAGTAGCCGCCACCACGCGAGCCGCCGGAGTAGCCGCCACCGCGCGAGCCACCGCTGGAGAAGCCGCCGCTGCGCGAGCCCCCGGACGAGCCGCCGGAGTAGCCGCCGCCGCCGCGGGAGCCGCCCGACGAGGAGCCGAAGGAGCCGCTCGAGCCCCGCGGGCTCGAGCCGCCGGAGCTCCGCGACGGATAGTCAGGCACGTTGGTCCGGTAGGAGCCGGTCGACGAGGGGCGGTAGCTCGGGCTCGGCGCCGACGAGCGGACCGGCGACGAGCTCGCGGGCGTCGACCCGCCGGAGGGCCGGGGCTCAGCGCCGCCGCTGCCCCGCGCGGTGTACGAGCCCGGCGTGTAGTGGCCCTTGGGTCCGGTCGGCTCGGGGTAGCCGCGGACCGGCGCGCTGCTCGGGGCGCGGCCGGGGCCGGTCGGGCCGCCGCTGGGCCCGCGGCTGCTCACGGTGTTGCCGGAGGACGACGAGGGGAGCCGCGGCCGCGGCCCGTTGCCCGCCGGCGCGCCGGCGATCGTCGAGGTCCCGCCGACGTTGCGGGTGCCCTTGCCGGTGGGGCCGGAGGGCGCGCTGTAGCGGCCGATCGGTCGCCCGCTCGCGCCGGCGGCCGGTGAGCTCCCCGCGGGCGCCGCCCGGGGTCGCGTGGCGGCCGGTCCCCGCGGGCCCGCCGGGGCTCGCCGCGCGGCCGGGGCCGCCCGCCGAGGCGCTCCCCCGCGACGGCCCGCCCTTGCTCGCCATGTAGCCGCGCGGCGGCCGATAGGAGGCGGGCGCGACCCCGTAGCCGTGGTAGCCGTAGTAGCCGACGCCGCCCCAGTAGTAGCCGGGCCCGTAGAAGCCGACGCCCCAGTAGTAGGGCGTCCACGGGTAGTAGTAGTTCCAGGCGTAGACCAGGGGGACGGGCGGCCCCCAGTAGTAGCACCAGGTCGAGTAGTAGGGGCTGTAGAAGACGAAGTTGCCGTGGACGTTGTAGTACCAACGACCGCCCCAGTAGACCCGCGGGAAGGTCTCGACCGCCTCCGGGTAGGAGTGGACGTAGGTGACGACCTGGACCCGCTCGCCGTCGCTGAGGGTCTCGTAGCCGACGAGGTTCGGGACCTCCTCGGTCGCCGGCGCGGCCTCCTCGGTCTCGATGTAGATCTCCTGGATGATCGTCGTCTCGGTCGACGCCGTCGACTCGGGCGGGAGATCGTCGGGGTACGCGCTGTCCTCTTGCTTGCGGCAGCCCGTCGTCAGGGAGAGCGCGAGCGCGACCGCGCCCAGGCCAAAGGATCGGAGGAAGCGAGTGCTCTTCATGGGGCCCACCGGGGTGCTCGAGACTCCCGAGCAGACCCTAGTGTTCAACGCCCGTCGAGCCCTGGCAACGGGCGATCCGGGGCCGACGTGGCGTCAGCGGCCCAGAGGCTCCGAGGGCGCGCTGGAGCGCGATCCCCGGAGTCGCGAAGCGTGTGCTCTGTCACGTCAGGGGTCGCCCCGCGGGGATCGAGAAACGCGCGTCTGCGCCGCCTCCAGCGGCGATCTGCTGAATTGACGGCGCCCGCGTCGCGCCCCTATCCTGGCTGCACCTAGATGGGTGAGGACGTTCACGTACTCCGCTTCCTGTCCGGCAAGTACAAGGGCGACGAGTTTCCGCTGCTGCCCGAGCAGGACGGCTATGTCGTCGGCCGGAGCAGCGAGGTCGATCTCGTCCTCGCGGACGACGCCGTAAGCCGCAAACACGCCCGCTTCTTCTTCGAATGCGGGCGGACGTGGGTCCGCGACCTCAACTCGCGCAACGGCACCCAGGTCAACGGCGCCGCCCGCAAGCGCCACTGCCTCCGCGAGGGCGACCGGATCGCGATCGGCTCGAGCCTCCTCACGGTCGCCCTGGTCAAGGCGAGCGACGCCGCCGGCCTCCGCCGCGGCGGCGAGAAGAGCAACCGGGTCGCGCCGCGGGGCGAGGACTCGGGGAGCCGGTCGATGTCCGGCTCGCTCGAGGACATCCCGCTGGTCGACGTCCTCCAGTGGCTCGGGACCAGCCGCAAGACCGGCACCCTCAACGTCAAGCGCACCGATCAGGCGCGGATCGGCAAGATCTACCTCCGCGACGGCTACGCGTTCTACGCGTCGATCGAGGGGAGCATCGTCGGCCTCGACCCCGAGAAGGCGATGATGCGGATGCTCGCCTGGGCCAAGGGCACCTTCTCCCTCGACAACACGGTGATCGAGGAGGTGCCGAAGGAGATCCGGACCTCGCTCGAGCACGTGCTGATGGAGTCGGCGCGCCAGCAGGACGAGATCCAGCACCTCTCGGAGCGCCAGAAGCTGCCGGCCTACGGCGCCGAGATCCGCCTGGTCACCCCCTCGCCGCTGCGCTGGCGCGACCTCGACCCGACCCACCTGGACATGGTCCAGGACATCGCCGAGAAGCGCGGCTGGGCCTACATCCTCGACTCGTACCCGGCCGACGACCTCTCGCTCTACCGGACGATCGTCGATCTCCGGCGCAAGGGCCTGGTCGAGTACGACTAGTCTTCCCTGTCCGTTGAGACAGGTGATTGATGGAGGCGGTCCGCGGCGCGGGTCGCCTCTTCTGCGTCTGCGTCAGATGTCCGCGGTCCGCATGAACATCGGCTGCGCGAGGAGCCAGAGGCTGAGCAGGCTCATCAGCGCCATCCCGAACATCATCACCAGGTGGACCCGCAGGCTCGCCCTCTTGTCGCCGTCGTAGACCCGGAAGGCCTCGCGCTGGGCGACGTAGATCCCGTAGATGTGGCCGATGATCACCAGGCCGACCTGGAGGTACCAGATCGACTCGGGCGACCAGAGGGCGGTGAGCGGCGCGCGGGCGGTGCCGAAGAGGTCGTAGCCCCAGCCGAGCGGGTCGGAGATCAGCCGCCGGATCTTCGACCACTCCCAGAAGACGTGCACCGCGTTGTGGGCGAGGTGATAGAAGAGCGCGATCGGCAGGAGCGTGTAGGAGAAGCGGATGAAGACGCGGCGGAGCGAGACGTCGCGGCGGCCGCTCACCAGGCGCATCAGCGCGCAGAGGCCGAGGTAGATGAGCCCGGGGCCGACGATGCAGGCGAGCATCATCAGGGTGAAGGTGAGGGTGCCGCCGTGGGAGCCGGCGAAGCCGAGGTACTCGCCGCCGAGGAGCGCCTGCTGGGCGTCGATGATCCCGCCGCGGAGCTTGTCCTCCCACTCCATCCAGAGGGGGATCATCGCCGCGCCGTGGAAGGCCGAGACGATGAAGACGAGGATCGCCATGTAGGCCTCGTCGATCTTGCCGCGGTGGGGGAAGAGGATGTCGGCGCCGCTCGAGCGGACGTTGAGGGCGATGTTGTCGTGGGGGCAGCTCTTCACGCACTCGGTGCAGAGCGTGCAGTACTGGTTCTCGTTCATCGCCCCCATGAACTCATGGGTCGGGCAGGGGTAGCCGCGCTCGGAGCCGTGGAAGCACTCCTTGGTCTCGCAGGTGCGGCAGGTCTCGGGCTCGCGGCGGCGGAGCTCGAGCATCCCCATCAGCGCGTACTGCCCGGAGACCCGGCCGACGAAGCAGACGTAGCGGCACATCGCCTTGCGCTCGTAGACCACCAGGAGGCCCCAGGCGAGGGCGACCATGCCGATCCCGAAGAGCGAGGTCAGCCACGGGCGGTTGGCCGCGTCGAAGATGATCTCGAGCCAGGTGACGAAGGCGAAGAGGATGATCGCCGGCCACATCCAGAGCTTGAAGCGCGGGTACTTCTTGCCGAGCGAGGCGACCGCCCGGACCTTGGTCAGCGAGCGCCGCATGATCCAGTCGGGGATCGCCGTCCACGGGCACATGTAGCACCAGACGTTGCCGGCGAGGAGGACCAGGAAGATCAGGCCGATCCACCAGATGTTCCAGGTGAGCACCGGCGCGAGGTTGCGGCCGGGCTCCTGCGAGCCGATGAGGCCGATGATGATGACCGCGACGAAGCCGATCACCACCGGGAGCTGGATCGCCGGCTGGAACCACCGGCTCTTGATCGCCCGTTTGAGCCAGGGCCACGCCGTCAGCTCGCGCTTCCAGTAGGTGCGCCGCCGCGAGCGGGGATCCCAGCCCTTGCCGTAGCGCTCGAAGACGAAGAACGAGAGGAGGAGGATCAGCACCGAGGCGCCGAAGAAGGCCTCGTTGGGGATCCCCGGCATCAGGTGGACGTAGGCCTTGCGCTTGACCACCTTGACGTCGTCGAAGGCCTCGACGTCGAAGAAGCCGCCGCCGGCGATCGCCGTGCGCTGGGCGTCGGTGAGGCCGCGCTCGTCGCCGCCGCCCTTGCCGTCGTCGAGGACCAGCGCGCCGTCACGGGTGCGCTTGCGGCCGAAGCGGTCGACGGTGATCCCCTCGTCGTCGGTGTCGTCAGCCGACGCTGGCGGGAGCTCCTCGACGCCGGCCGGAGGCGGCGCAGGCGGGAGGTCCTCGATGCCGGCGGGGGGCGGCGCGGGCGGGAGGTCCTCGATACCGGCGGGGGGCGGGGTGTTTGACGGGAGCTCCTCAATGCCGGCGGGGGGCGGCGCCTCGGCGAGCGTCACGCTCGCGACCAGCGGCTGCCAGCGGGCGTCGCTCGCCAGGGCCGCGTGGACCAGCACCACCGAGCCCTGGGTGTCGCGGGCCGAGACCCGGGCGCCGGTGATCCAGACGAGGCCGACCACGGCGAGCGAGATCGCGAACCAGCGGGCGAAGCGGCCGCCGCGGAGGAGGTGGAGCGGGTCGTCCTCGGGGCGCTCGGGCGTCGCCGCTTGCTCGGCGATCACCGGGAGCCGGCGTCCGCGACCGCGCTCGCGCTCGCCGCTCATCGTCCGCCTCCGCTGCGCGTCACGACCTCGACGACGTTCGGCGCCCGCACCCAGGTCTTGGGATCACCGGCCGAGAAGAGCCCGGCGTTGAGCTCGACGACCTCGCTCGCCGCGATCGCGCACTCGCCGATCCCGCTGGTGTCGAGGCTGACCCAAAGGACCTGTCCGCGCCCCTCGGAGCTCTCGGGGTTGCTCGGCGGGCCGGCGCCGATCGCCAGGTGGACGCCGTCGGGCGCGAGCGCGAGCGCGTAGGGGGCGTTGGCCGTGCCGCCGCCCGGGGTGAAGGCGCCGTCGAGGCCGCTCACCTCGCCGCAGAGCTGGGGCTCGGCGCCGCCGCGGATCACGTAGATCCCGGTGGCCGGGACCCCGCCGGCGACCAGGTAGGTCGCCGGCGTGTCGCCGCTCTTGGGCGCGAGGAGGACGAGCTCGGAGAGCACCCGGACGTCCTCGAAGCCGGCGGCGACCGGCGCTGGCGAGGGGGCGGCCTTGCAGGCGCCGTCGATCGCCCAGAGGCGGGGGCCGCTGACGAGCTGGGTCTGGAGCGCGAGGAGGTTGGTGCCGCCGTCGGCCGCGAGGAAGCGAGTGGTCCACTGCCCGCTGAGGAGCCCCGCGCCGCAGCCGACCATCCCGGCGGCAGCGTCGGCCGGCGCGGCGGTGCCGAGGTCGTCGGGGAGGGCGACGAGGGCGACGCTCTCGCTGCCGTCGCAGGCGAGGGCGACCGCCTTGTCGCCGACCGGGATCAGGCTCCAGGCGCCGAGGCAGGGCGTGTCGAGGCCGCCGAGGTCGAAGGCGCCGATCGCCGCGTCGCCGTCGAGCGACGGGTCGACCACCAGGAGCTGGCTCGGTGTCGTCCACTCGAGCGCGCGGATGTCGTTGTTGAAGACGCCGACGAGGAGGCGCCCCGAGGCGTGCGGGTAGGCGAAGATCGCCTCGCGTCGCTTGAGCTCGAGGTCCTGCGCGCCGTTGGTGAACGAGGCGCCGTCGAAGAACGCGCTCGCGGCGATCAACCCGCCGGGCTCGACGTCGGCGAGGAGCGCCTCCGGGAGCACGACCAGCGAGCCCTGATCCGTGTCGGGGTAGTGGCCGATCAGGAGCTGGAGATCGCCGCCCGCGAGGGCGATCCCGTAGGGCTCGTCGAGGAGGTTGCCGGCGGTCTGGAGCCCCGACGGGTCGGGCTTGAGGTCGAGGTCGACGCGCCCGCGGAGCGCCGGGGTCACGCCGTCGCTGACCTCAAAGACATCCACGCGATCGTCGAGCGTCTGCGAGACGACGACGAAGGTGCAGGTCGGCTGATCGCAGCCGAGGAGGCCGAGCGCGCCGCCGCTCCCGTCGCTCTCGCTCTCGCCCGTCGACGCCGTGGTCGTCGTCGCCACCGGGTTGTCCGGTAGGCAGGCGGCCGCGCCCAGGAGGACGAGGGCGAGCCCGCGGGGGGCGCGAGGGCGGCGCATCATCGCCGCCACGCTAGCACAGGGATACCCGGCGATGAACGCCGTAGACGGGGCTCGGCGCGCTTCGCCGGGGATCCCCGGAGGGCGAGCAGGGGAGTGGCCCGGAGGCGCCGGCCCCGTGGCGCCGACGCGACGTTCATCCGGAGGAAGATCGGCGGGAGGGCCCGAGGCGCCGAGGCGTCGACGAGGCGACGTTCATCGGGAGCGAGGCGCTCGTCGTCCGCTGCGAGCTCGATCTGCGACCCCGAGACGACGAAGCCCGGGCCGAGCGTCGACGCTCTCCCGGGCTCGCGGCGGCCTCGCAGAAGAGCTAGCGCCGACCGAGGGCGACCTTCATCAGGAGGAGCGCCTCGCGGGCGGCGTTGGCGACGAGCTGGCTCTCCTCGGGCTCGCCCTCGACGGCCTTGAGGTCGCGCCCGTCCATCGCGAAGTTGTCGCCGAGGGTGCGCTGCTGGAGCTGGTTGAGGAAGGTCTCCTTGGTCAGCTCGACGTTGCCGCGGTAGTCGTAGACCCGGATCCGGTTGATCTTGCCGGCCGCGTCGACGCCGATCCCGACCTCGAGGGTGAGGATCCCGCCGTTGAGGATCTTCGGCTTGGTCCGCGGGTCGATGAAAATAGCCACCCCGAGGAGCTTGCCGCTGGCGTCCTGGGCGACGAAGAACTCGGGCTGCTTGTCCTCGGGGTAGAGCTCGAAGCCCAGCTCCTTCTCGAGGAAGGCGACCTCCTCGGTCCCGTAGGTGTAACGCTTGATCCGCCACGCGTTCGGATCGGCGTCGGGGAAGAGCTTCATCAGGTTGCGGTGGGTGATCTCCCAGCTCCCCCACTTGGCGAGGTGGGCCTCGGCGCTCGGTTGCGGGCTGCCGAGGCCGAGGGTGAGCGCGATGGCGATGAGGGAGATCGTCCGCTTCAGCATGGTCCCGCTTTCCACAGCCCTGTAGGCCATCGTAGGGCTGTGGGTGCCTGCGACGTCAAGCGTGGGGCGCTTCTTCACAATTGGGTGAATTCCCCGGGATTTTCCCCGCGCGACGGGCGCCCCCGGCATTCGAGGTCCCCATGTGGGGAGGGCGCGGAGCCCGCGTCGCGCGCCCGCGAGCCCGCGAGTCACCGCCGACCTCTGGCGGGCGTCGCCCCGCGCTCGTGTCAGCCTGTCTAATGAGACAGGTCGACTCGAGCGCCTAGAAGTCCGCGACCGCCTGGAAGGTGAAGATGTTGTTGTGGAGCTGGTTGAGGCGCCCGCCGTCCTCGAGGAGCCAGCCGTACTCCGCCTTGAGGGTGAAGCGCGGGAGCACCGGGAAGCGGAGGCCGACGACGTGGGCCTGCATCGCCTCGTCGTAGAGGTAGCCGTCGCTGAAGTCGGAGAGGACCGCGCCGCCGCTGCCGGTGAGCCGCGGGACCGCGAGGTCGGGGTCGGCGTGGTCGAAGCGGTACTGGAGGATGAGGCCCGGGAGGCGGGTCTTCTTCCGCCGCCAGAGCGGCTGGGCGATCTGGGCGTAGCCGCCGAGCATCCGCCGGTCGCTGAGCACCGCCATCGCCGGGTCGGCGACCGCGGCCGCGCGATCGATCCCGTAGATGACCTCGGCCCGGATATGCGGCAGCGGGAAGCGGCTCTGGATCGCCTCGTCGAGGTTGAGGTCGAAGTGGGCGCCGGCCCGCCAGGTCGGCGCCTGGGCGCTCTCCGGGAACGACTTGCCGAGGAAGTTGGTGACCGTGAAGGTGCTCTGCGGGTGCTTGCCCCAGACGAAGGAGCCGCCGATGTTGAGCGCGGGGATCGGTCGGAGCTGGATCCGGCTGACCACCGACTTGTTGCCGTTGTTGTCGGGGGTGATCCCGAGGACCGAGCCGTCCGCCCGCGGGATCGCCTCGACGTCGCGGAGGCGGTGCTCGCAGACCTCGTCGACCTGGCCGATCGGCTGGTAGCGGTAGAGGAGGTCGGTGCTCCGGGTCTGGGTGCAGGCGTCGCCGTTGATGATGCCGACGTCGATCTCGATCGGTCGGATCGGCCGGCTCTTGCCGAAGGTCGGCTTCCACTTGATCATCGCGCCGATGTCGACCCACGAGCCGGGGTAGACCCGGGCGACGCTCATCGCCAGCGGGCGGGTGACGAACCAGCGGACCGGCGCGTCGTGCTCCTCGTCCTCGAGGCCGAAGGGGACGATGAAGACGCCGCCGGTGATCTTGAAGCCCTCGCGGAGCCAGCGGCCGCTCTTCTCGGCCCAGGCGAAGGGGTTGATCTCGAGGGCCGCCGACTCCATCAGGACCACCGGCGACCAGACCGGCGCGACGTCGGCGGCGCCGACGTTGGCCCGCGGGATCGAGAGGAACTCGAAGGCGATCCGGGCGTAGACGACGTCGCTGTAGATCGGCGCGCCGACGTAGATGTTGGCCGCGCCGCCGCCGAAGTAGGGGAGCGTCGAGAGCTGCTCGAACTCGCCGGTCATCGGGTCGCGGGCGCTCCGGTTGGTCCGCTCGGTGACCATGAAGTTGACGCCGAGGTAGCCGCGGATCTGGAGGGCGCCGCCGGCCGGGCCGTCGCCGCCGAGGCGCCCGGGATCGAAGAAGCCGGCCCCGCCGCCGCCGATGGCCGCGCGGTCCTTGTCGCCGCCGAAGACGATCGGCGAGCCGCCGCCGCCCTTGCTCGCGCTCGCGTCCTCGACCGGGGGCATCGGCGGGGCGCCGCCGCCCTCGCTCGGGCCGCCGAGCTCCTCGACCGGGGGCATCGGCGGCGCGCCGATCTCCTCGATCTCGGGCATCGGCGGGGCGCTCGAGCTCGCGGTCGAGCTCGCGCTCGCGTCCGCGGGGCGCTCGGTCGGGGCGCTCGCGTCCGCGGGCGCGCTCGTGCCCGCGGGCGCGTCCTCGCCGGCGCCGACCTCCGCGGCCACCGGCGCCTCGTCGGCCCGCCGCTCCTGCGGGGCGATCGCGGGCGGGCTCGCGGCGAGGGCGACCAGGGGCGCGAGGAGCGGGAGGAGCGCGGGCATGGGCGGGCGCGAGCGGGGGCGCCACTTTAGCCCAGGAGCGTGCTATCTGCTAAGGCCATGGTCCGTCGCGCGCTCGCCCTCTCCCTCGTGTCTGCGCTCGTCCTCGGGTTCGGCGCCTGCGGAGCGAAGGGCGAGGGATCCGGGGGCGAGGCGGCCGCGAGCGCCGGTGAAGGGGGCGCGAAGGCTGCGGCCCCGGCGGGCGCCAGCGCCTTCCTCACCCCCTACATCACGATCCAGGAGACCCTCGCGGATGACAGCGTGGATCACCTCGCGGAGCTCGGCGCCCAGGTGGTGGGCGGCGCCGAGGCCCTCCAGGACAAGCCCGGGGTCGGCGACCTCCTCGCGGGCGCCGGCCGGATCGCCGCCCAGGACATCGAGACCGCGCGGGTCGCCTTCGAGAAGATGAGCATGGGGGTGATCGCCTACCTCAAGGCGACCCCGGCCGACCGCGACGGCTACGAGGTCGTCCATTGCCCGATGGCCTTCAACAACAAGGGGGCCTACTGGGTGCAGAAGATCGGCGAGATCACCAACCCCTACCACGGCAAGATGATGCTCCGCTGCGGCGACAAGGTGGAGTGGGAGAAGGCGCCCGGCTGATCGCAGGCGGCTCGTTGCATGTCCTCTGGGACATGTCACGGAGGCGACGAAGGAAGTCAGCGACGCGACCGCCGCGTCGTCAACATGTCCTTTAAGTCGCGTGCTCAGCCGGCGCCGGGCATCGGCGCGGCTCAGGCCGGCTCGTGGGCGGCGAAGGTGTGCTCCTCGGCGTCGAGGAACTCGCGGGCCCGCGCGTAGAAGGGCCGGGCGATCACCAGCGACGAGTGGCCGCCGGGGAGGACGATGTAGTCGCGGTGGGGGTTGACCCCGGGGATCGGCCCCGGCTGCGGGCAGAAGGCGTCCTGCTCGGCGTGGATCTGGCGGAGGCGGATCCCCTCGGGGAGCGGCGCCTCGAGGAGGTCGCGGAGGAAGCGGCTGGTCGGCATCACCTGCCAGACCGAGGGCGAGATCAGGCCGACGGTGGCGACCCCGGCGAGCGAGGCCCAGGTGCCCCGCAGCGGCGCGCCCATCATCACCACCCGGCGGACGACCCGTGAGGCGCCGGTGAACTTGACCGCGTGGAGGGCGACGAGGCCGCCCATCGAGAAGCCGACGACGTCGACCCGCTCGATCCCGAGGGAGCGGGCGATCGACTGGATGTGCTCGCCGAGGATCTCGCCGGTGGTCGCCAGCGAGCCGAGCTGGAAGGTCCCGTGGTGGTAGGTGAAGACCACCCGGCCGTCGGCCTGGAAGCGGCGCGTGAGCGGCATCATCGTCCCGCGGGTGCCGAGGAAGCCGTGGACCAGGACGATCGGGTGGGTGTTCTGGGCGTAGGAGAAGTCGCCGGCGACCCGGTTGCCGCGGATCAGGTGGCGGGCGTAGCCGAGGCCGTGGGAGATCGTCTCGATCGCCCCGCGCACCGGACCGCGCCTGCCCTTGCCATCGATCACCAGATCCGAAGGGTAGCAGGCCCGACGCCGCGCTCGACAAATTCGCGGCGGCCGGCCCGGGCTCCGCGAAGGGGGGCGCGAACGATCGAGCGCACCTGGGCGGCTGATTCGCGGGCTGCTGGCCACTGGCAGTGTCGGTTGCGAGCCGGCGCGCGGCTAGGTCGCCGCGCCTTCGAACGCGGCCTGCTCGGGCGTCAACGCCGGCGCGGGCGCCTCCGGCAGCATCCCGCGGAAGAGCGACGCGCTCGCCTGGATCGCCGCGATCCGGGAGCGGGCCTCGCTCGCCAGCCGGGTCCCCGGGAAGAGCTGGGTCGCCTCGTGGTAGCGGCCGAGCGCGAGGTCGCGGTGGCCGATCCGCTCGTAGGCCTGGGCGAGGTGGAAGACGTAGATGATCCGCGCGGGGTTGAAGCGGACCGCCTCGAGGCCCTCCTCGAGGAGTGCGATCGCCTCGCGGGTCTTGCCCATCCGCGCGAGCGCCAGCCCCTCGAGGGCGCCCCAGGCCCGGGCGACCGCGAGCTGGAAGGGCCCCGGGACGTGCTCGAGGCAGGCCTGACGATCTCGGCGGATCCCCGTCAGGCGCTGGCCGTCGACGTCGACGCAGAGGACCTCGAGCTCATGGCGACCGAAGGCCGCGAGCGCCCGGAGGTGCGGCGAGAGGCCGGGGTCCTGCATCGCGTAGATCTCGGCGGCCTCGTCGAGGCGCCACTCCGCCACCAAGAGCCCCGCGAGCTGGGCCCGCGCGAGCCAGACCCGCTCGGGGCTCGCGTGCTCGCCGGCGGCCGCCAGCGCGAGCTCTCGACGGAGGCGCCGCTCGACCTGGCGGTGCTCGCCGCTGGCGAGGGCGCGGCGCATGCTCGCGGCCTCGAGGAGCGAGCGGCGCTGACGCTCACGGCTGACGAACCACGCGCCCATCGTCATCCCGAAGGTCATCGCCGCGAGGGCCCCGAGCTCGCCGACGCAGCCCGGGAGGAGGCAGAGGGCGACCGCGGGCAGGGCCAAGGCGGGATCGACCCGCCACCGCCGGCTGGTCGCGCGACCGTCGTCCTCGGCGCGTCGACGCATCGTCAGAGCCCCTCGCAAGGCCTCGATCATAGCCCGAAGCGACGGCGCTGGGATCCCGCAAGAAACGCGAGGGCACCGCCGGGGTGCCCTCGCGCGCATCGGAGGAGGTGGGATTCGAACCCACGGTACCCGGTTGGGTACGACGGATTTCAAGTCCGTTGCCTTCGACCGCTCGGCCACTCCTCCACGGACGGGGCGAGTATGAGCAAGGGGCCCGCCGACGTCCAGAGTGAACGCCGACCGGCCCCCCTCCCCGGGCGGACCCGGGCGGACCCCGCAGAAAGAGCTACTTGGGCCCGAAGAAGTACTGGAGGCTTCCGCCGAAGTAGAAGCCGGTGTTCCAGCCGCCCTGGATGTTGATGCCGAAGGTGTCCTTGATCAGGAAGCGGGTGGTCGCCATCAGCTTGAAGTAGGGGATCACGGGCGGGACGTCCGTGTTCTTCTTGCGGCCGAGGGCGTCGAGGTCGGCATCGTTGCACTTGTCCTTGGTGCAGTCGGCGAAGCGGGCGCTGTTCGCGTTCTGGTCGTCGAGGCGGAGCTCGCCGAAGGCTGGCGGCGGGCGGCCGTTCTCGTCGCTCGCCTCACTCCACCAGTGGGGGGTGCAGCGGGTGAAGTCCTGGTAGTCGGTGAAGGAGCCGCAGGTGCCGCCGTTGAGGGTGCCGTCGCCGTTCGGGGAGCCGGCCGGCACGCCCAGCGGGGTCTGGAAGAGGCCCTTGCCGATCCCCGAGATGATGCCGACGCCGAGGCCGCCGCCGCCGCCGAGCTGCCAGGCGAACTCGGGGGTCTTGATGATGGTCCCGCGGCCGATCAGGTCGACGGCGACGTAGAGGAAGGAGAGGTCGACCTGGGTGTAGTCGGCGGCCGCGTAGTTGCAGTCCGCGCTGCCGTCGCCGCCCTTGCACTCGTCGCGGTCGAGCCAGAGGCCGTCCGGCGCCTTGATCCGCTGGTAGCCGAGCTGCGGCGCGACCTCGAAGACCTGCGAGACCCGGTAGATGTACTCGCCGCCGATGAAGAAGTTGCAGCCGTCGACCCGGTTAAGGTTCGACGCCAGCTTGCCGCCGGGGAGGCTGTTGCCGCGGCAGAGCGCGTTGGTCATCGTCGCCACGTAGTTGTCGACGATGAAGGTCGGGACGATCGTGAGGCCGCCGACGACGCCGACGCCGTGGCGGTTGAACGCGTCGGGGGCCTTCTCCGGCAGCGGCTCGGGCTCGGGCTCGGGCTCGACCTCGGGCTCGGGCTCGGGCTCGGGGGGCTTCTCGACCTCCGGGCGCACCGGCGAGGGCGGGGCCTTCGAACTGGTCGGCTGCAGCGAGGGATCGACCTCCGGCTGCGGCGGCTCCGCGGCGCCACCCTCCGGCTGCAACGCGAAGCTCCGCGGCAGGGAGTAGGGGTGAGCCTCAGCCAGCGACGGGAGCAAGATAAGGGAAGCGGAGACGACGGCCACGTAGCGGCGCATGGGACAACTATAGTCGAAAAGCCGACGGCCTCGGCAATTCCCGGGGTGATCGGGCGCAACCTTTGGCGGGCGGTGGCCGCGGGCGCTGGCCGCCGCGGGGATCGACGGGGGGCGAAATTCCCCGTCGCCGCGAGCTCCTCGTCGGGCCCGCTAGAGCCGGATGTGGCGCCAGCCCTTGGAGAGGAACTTGATCCCCATCGCCAGGCCGAGGAGGTTGACGTAGACCGTCGCCGCCAGCCAGACCCCCTCCATGCCGTAGCCCAGGCGGGGCCCGAGGAGCCAGGAGAGGGGCACGAGGACGCCGAAGTGGAGCGCGCCCTCGACCAGCATCACGTAGGTGTTGGCGCCGGCGCCATAGAGCGCCTGCGAGAGGACCAGGCCGACCACCATGAGCGGGAGCGCGGTTGCGATCATCCGCAGGGAGGAGGCGCCAGCGGCCGCGACCGCCGGGTCGTTGGGCGCCCAGATCGAGATGATCTGCTCGGGATAGAGCACGAAGGCCGCGCCGATCACGATCATCGCCAGGATCCCCACACGCACCGACTCCCAGCCGTAGCGGGCGGCGAGGTTCGGCTTGCCGGCGCCGAGGCTCTGGCTGACCGCGGTCGCCGTCGCCGTCCCGAAGGCGATGAGCGGCATGAAGCAGAGGGCGGCGGTGTCCATGATCGCCTTGGTCGCCGCCGAGTTGACGTTGCCCCCCTCGGCCGCGTCGATCTCGCCGACGAAGCGCATGAAGAGGAGGAAGCCGAGCATCAGGATCACCGTCGCCGACCCCGAGGGGATCATCAGGCGGACGATGCTGGACATGATCGCCTTCGAGCGGTGGGCGAGCCGGTAGAAGTTGTACTTCTGCAGGTACTCGGGCCGCAGCGAGACCGCCAGCATGATCACCGAGCCGATATAGGTGGTCAGCGCCGAGGCGATGCCGGCCCCGTAGAGGCCCATCTCCGGGATCCCGAGCGACGGATAGCCGTAGATCAGGAAGTAGTTGATGACGACGTTGACCACGTTCATGGTCAGCGCCGCCCAGAGGTGGACGTGGGTCTTGCCGATCCCGTCGAAGAAGGCCTTGAAGCTGAAGGTGACGACCATCGCCGGCACCCCGAGCATCCGCAGCTGGGTGTAGTCGGAGCCGAGCTGGGCCTGCTCGGGGCTCGCGGTCGCCAGGAACGAGACCGCCAGCGGCGTCATGAAGTAGCCGACCACCATCCCGAAGACGCCGGCGAGGGTCGCGACCGTCAGCGAGTTGAAGAGGACCTGGCCGGCCTTGTCCATGTTGCCCTCGGCGTAGCGCCGGGCGGTCATCGCCTGGGTGCCGAAGGAGACCGCGGAGAAGAAGCCGCCGATCGCCCAGAAGAGCGGCATCCCGAGGCCGAGGGCCGCCTGCGAGACGGTGGCGATGTCCTTGTCGGCGACCCGGCCGACCATGAAGGTGTCGGCCGCGTTCACGAAGAACTGGGTGATCATCGCGAGCATCACCCAGCTCCCCAGGCGCAACACCCGGCGGACGATCGGCGTCTCCAAACGGAGTTTTAGGAGGCGCGGGGGCTCATCACCGAGATCCGTGAGATTCACTGGGTCGCGTCCAAACGAGGGCGGGGGGTGGCTTACCCCACGTTGGCGCGAACGACAAGCGAGCAGCTTGGACCGCACCCCGCCGATGGGGAGCCGGCCCGGGCGACGCCGCGCGATCGACGCTCTTTCCCGGCCGGGGCTGCATCGGTCGGCGAATCGTGCACAATCCCCTCCGATGCTCGCGCCCAGGCAACGCCGCGTCCTCTCCCCCTGGCTGGCCGGCCTCCTCCTCCTCCTCCCCGCCTGCCGCGGCGACGGCCGGCCGACCGAGCCGAGCGCCGAGACCGAGGCGTCGGCAGGCCCGCAGGGTGAGGTGACGCCGGAGCCCGAGCCGGAGCCCGCCGGCGGGGACGCGGCCGCGACCGCGGAGGCGCCCGCCGAGGGGGGCTCGGAGGGCGACGACGCGGGGGGCTCCGAGGCGAACGGGGGCGCGAGCGGGGACGCGGGGGCGAGCGAGGGGGCCGACGCTGGCGGCGGTGAGGCGGTCGCCGACGCCGGCGCGACAACGTCGGGGGGCGAGAGCCCGCCCGCGGAGAAGAGCGGCCCGGCGCCGCTGCCCTCGCCGATCTTCGGCAAGGGCAACCCGAGCTGCGGCCGCGACCCCGGCGTCGGTCAGCCGATCAAGTCGTTCTCGCTGCCGCTCACAAACGGCAAGACCGTCACCTCGCAGAACCTCAAGGGCAAGGTGGTCCTCCTCAACTTCTGGGGGACGTGGTGCAAGCCCTGCCTCAAGGAGCTCCCGGAGTTCGACCGCCTCTACCGGCGCTACCGCAAGAACGGCCTGGTCCTCCTGGCGATCGCCACCGACACCGAGACCGAGGGCGTGATCAACTTCGCCAAGGATCGCAAGCTCGCGGCGAAGATCGCCACCGGCGGCGAGGAGCTGGCGAACTCCTACAAGAGCCCCAACTTCCCCTTCTCCTTCGTGGTCGACGAGAACGGGATCATCCAGGCGTCCTACCGCGGCTTCAAGCCGGAGTGCCTGGGGCAGCTCGAGCAGGACATCCGCGGCCAGCTCGCGGCGAAGTAGCGCGGCGATGGGCGACCCGCTCCCCCGGCTGCGGCGCCACCTGGCGATCCTCGACCGCGACGTCGACGCGCTCGTCCGGGCCCACCGCGACGCGATCGCCTGCCGCCCCGGCTGCTCCGAGTGCTGCCACCAGACCTTCCGGGTCTCGGAGATCGAGGGGCGCCTCCTCGCCGAGGGCCTCGCGGCCGCGCCAGCGGGGCTGCGGGCGGCGATCGTCGCCCGCGCGCGGGCCTATCGCCCGGACGCACGGGTCGCCTGCCCGGTCCTCGACGAGGCGGGGCGCTGCGCGCTCTACGACCACCGCCCGCGGATCTGCCGGAAGTACGGCGCGCCGCTCTGGAGCGCCGATCGCCCGCACGAGCTGAGCACCTGCCGCCTCAATTTCCGCGACGGCGTCCCCGAGGACCTCGACGCCGAGGCGCTGGTCGAGTCGCAGGCGGGCTGGGCCGAGGACTGGATCCGCCTCCGCGAGGAGCTCGGGCTCGGGCCCCAGGAGCGGCGGACGATCGCCGCCTGGATCGTCGCGGCCGCCGACGTCGGCGTCGACGTCTGATCTGTCCCAAGGGTCAGGAACGCGAAGAGGCGCGGCCCTGGGGCCGCGCCTCCTCGCCACGAGGCCCCGGGGCGCCCGGGCCTAGCTCTCGACGAAGGCCTTGAGCCGCTTCGAGCGGCTCGGGTGCCGGAGCTTGCGGAGCGCCTTCGCCTCGATCTGGCGGATGCGCTCGCGGGTGACCGAGAAGTCCTGGCCGACCTCCTCGAGGGTGTGGTCGGAGGACTCGCCGATCCCGAAGCGCATGCGGAGGACCTTCTCCTCGCGCGGGGTCAGCGTCGCCAGCACCCGGCGTGTCTGATCGGCCAGGTTCATGTTGATCACCGCGTCGGTCGGCGAGATCGTGTTCTTGTCCTCGATGAAGTCGCCGAGGTGGGAGTCCTCCTCCTCACCGATCGGCGTCTCGAGCGAGATCGGCTCCTTGGCGATCTTCAGGACCTTGCGGACCTTGTCGAGCGGGAGCTCCATCTTCTCGGCGATCTCCTCCGGGGTCGGCTCGCGGCCGAGCTCCTGGACCAGCGAGCGGCTGGTGCGGATCAGCTTGTTGATGGTCTCGATCATGTGGACCGGGATCCGGATCGTCCGGGCCTGGTCGGCGATCGCCCGGGTGATCGCCTGCCTGATCCACCAGGTCGCGTAGGTCGAGAACTTGTAGCCGCGCTTGTACTCGAACTTGTCGACCGCCTTCATGAGGCCGATGTTCCCCTCCTGGATCAGGTCGAGGAACTGGAGGCCGCGGTTGGTGTACTTCTTGGCGATCGAGACCACGAGGCGGAGGTTGGCCTCGACCAGCTCGCCCTTGGCCCGCTCGGCCTGGCGGCGCGCCGACATCAGGTGATCGTGGAGCTCGCGGAGCTCCGACGCGCGCATGTTGGTCTCCTGCTCGACCTGGCGGATCCGCTTGGTCGCCAGCTTCATCCGCGCCTCGATCTCGTGGAGCTCCGAGGGGTGGAGGCCGAGGCGGCGGCAGAGCTTGAACTCCTGCTCCTCCGAGAGGCGGACGTCCTTGAAGAGCTTCTTGAGCTCCTTGAGGTCCATCCCCGCCCGGCGCTCGCACTGCATGAGGTCGCGCTCCGCCCGGGTCACCCGCTCGACCAGCTGCGAGAGGTCCTCGACGATCCCGTCGATCGGCCGCCGCGAGAGCTTGATGTCGTGGATCGCCTCGGTCATCGAGCGCTTGTGATCGTCGATCGACCGGTCCATGCCGCCGCGCTTGTCGTCGTCGAGCTCGCGCTCGGTGACCAGGAGCGCCCGCAGCCGCTCGACCTCCTTGAGGTGGCGCCGGAGCTTCTCGATCTGCTTGTGGAGGTTGTCGAGCGCGGCCTCCTGGTTGAGCGGGATGTCGTTGGCGCTCGCCGCCCCGGGGCCGTTGTCCGAGGGGTTGGAGACGTTGATCACGTCCTTCACCCGGACCTGGCCGCGCTTGATCTTCTCGTACATGTCGAGGACGAAGGGGACCGCGACCGGCGACGAGAGGGCGATGTCGAGGACCCGGAGCTCGCCCTGCTCGATCCGCTTGGCGATCTCGACCTCACCCTCGCGGGTGAGCAGCGAGACCGAGCCCATCTTGCGGAGGTACATCCGCACGGGGTCGTTGGTCCGCGAGGGCTCGTCCTCCTCGTCCTCGCGCTTCGGCATCGCCTTGCGGGTGGCGACCTTGGGCTTCTGGGCGGCGCTCGCGTCCTCGCGGCTCACCACCTGGACGCCCTCGTCGACCAGCATCTTCTCCCACTCCTTGAGGTCGTTCGGGTCGACGAGATCGGGCGGGAGGAGGTCGTGGAGCTCGTCGTAGGTGACGTGCCCCTTCTTCTTGCCATAGGCGATAAGCTGCTTCTTCAGCTTCTCGACATCAACAGTGCGTGATTGCGTCCTGGACGTCATATCCTCTCGCTTCAAGTTCGAACCGCTCACCCGTGAGTGCTCGGAGGGTTGGGGTTTAGATCGAAATCTTCCAGTTGGCGACGGAGCGCGATCCGCTCCTGCGCCAGCGCGCGCAATTGATCCAGGTCGCCGCGGGCGCGGGCCTCGGCCATCGCCCGGTCGATCTCTGCCTTTGCGCCGCGGAGCTGGTCACGCCGGGTGACCGCCAGGAGCTCGTGGAGGACCGCCTCGACGTCGAGCTCGGTGTCGCGGTAGTGGCCGGCGAAGACCCGCTCGTGGAGCTGACGGTGCTCCCGGGGGTCGACGACCTCGAGGAGCTCGCCCTCGCCGGGGCTCTCGCCGCGGAGCGCCGCGTCGACGACCGCCGCCGCCAGCGCGCGCAGGCGCCCGTCGCTCAGGGTCGTCAGCGCGCCCGCCTTCTCGGCGATCCCCGCGAGGTGCGGGTTGTCGACGAGGAGCATGACCAGCTCGGCCTGCGCGCGCGGGAGCGGGGCGATCGAGCTCTGGGCGGCGGCGGCGTGCATGGGCGACGGCGAGGGGGGCGGCGAGCGTCGGGGGTCCCCCCGGTCTCCGCGGACCGCCGAGGATATGCGACCTTGAGGAATTTTCAGCAATTTCGCGGCGAGGTCGATGTAGAGGTCGCGGGCCGCCTCACGCTGGACCTTGCGGAGGAGCGGGACCAGGGCGTCGAGGGCCCGCACCTGGAGATCCGGGGAGTCGGCCGCGCCGTGGGCGACCATCCGATGCATGAGCCATTCCAGGGCCGAGAGCGGGCGCTCAAAGAGGCCGTGGAGGCGCTCCGCCGGGACCGTGTCGGGGTCCTCGCCGTCGCCGAGGAGGACGATCCGGGCGTCGAGCTCGGCGTCGAGGACCAGCGGGATCGCCTCGCGGGCGGCCTTGCGGCCGGCGCGGTCGCCGTCGAAGCAGAGGATCACCGTGTCGGTGAAGCGGCTGAGGATCTTGAGCTGGGGGGCGGTGAGGGCGGTCCCGAGGGGGGCGATGGTCTCGGAGAAGCCCTTCTGGTGCATGCTGAGGACGTCGACGTTGCCCTCGACCAGGATCGCCCGGCCCTTCTGGCGGATCGCCGGGCTCGCGGCGTGGAGGCCGAAGAGGGTCTTGCTCTTCTGGTAGAGGAGCGACTCCGGCGAGTTGACGTACTTCGGCGCCTCGCGCTCGGCCCCGCCGTCGCTCGCGTGCTCCGGCAGCACCCGCGCCGAGAAGCCGACCACCGACCCGCCGGGCTGGATGATCGGGAAGACCAGGCGTCCGCGGAAGCGGTCGTAGAGCGAGCCGGTGCGCTCGGAGCGGGCGACCAGGCCGAGCTTGTCGGCGAGGTCGAGGGAGAGGCGGCGCTCGGCGAGGCCGCGGGCGAGGAAGTCCCAGCCGCCCTCGCTCGGCGCCGGCGCGTAGCCGAGGCGGAAGGTCTCGGCGATCTCGGCGTCGATCCGCCGGTGGTCCTGGTAGACCCGGCCGGCCGCGCCCTCGGGCCGGCGGAGGAGGGTCTCGCGGTAGATCTCGGTCGCCGCCTTGCAGAGGGCGTAGGCCTCATCGCGCTCGGCGCTCCGCTCGGCCGCCCGCTCGCCGCCCGGGGCCGCCGGCAGGAGCACCCCGTAGAGCTCGGCGAGCTTGCGGGCGGCCTCCGGGAAGCTCTTGCCCTCGATCCGCATCACGAAGTCGATGCCGTCCCCGTAGACCCCGCAGCCGAAGCACTTGTAGCTCTTGCGCTCCGGGTTGACGTAGAAGCTCGGCGTCTTCTCCTCGTGGAAGGGGCAGCAGGCCGAGTAATTCTTGCCCGATCGCCGCAGACCCACGTAGCGACCGACGAGGTCGACGACGTCGATCCGGTCCCGTACTTCCTGCAGCTTATCGTCCGGAATTGAAGCAGCCATGGGCCATCAGGCGACCTCTGGCGGCGACGCGCCGTGGAGCGGTGGAAGATACGGCAAATCGCCCGCCGGTGGCGGACCAAGTGCGTGTAAGGATCCCCACAATCGATGGCTGTGCAAGCGGCGCGCCGCCGGAGGGCCGTGCGAGCCGAAAATTTGCGGTCTCGGCCGGGGCTGTGCATTCGCTTGGTTCATGCTGCCGGCTGATCGACCCGCCTCCCCGAACTCCCCCGCCACCGGCGAGAAAGGCGCCGTCGACCGCCGCCAGAGCGGCACCCGTCGGCGCGCCGGCGACCGCCTCTTCGACCGGGCGGTCCAGACCTATCCCCAAACAGAGGCCCTCTCGCAGGTCCGCAACCTCGAGAACCTGATCCTCTTCATCGACGACGACCTCCGCGAGACCGCCCTCTCGCTCCGTCACATCGAGGGCTACCTCCTCCAGACCCTCTCGCTCCTCGAGCAGCCGCGCCTCGCCCGGGCCGAGGTCCAGGCGGTCGCCAACGACGAGCGGGTGCTCGAGCACGTCGATCAGATGGTCGAGACCCTCGAGAGCCTCCGCCGTCGGCTCGCCCGCCTCGGCGCCTCGCTCCGCTAGCCGAGGCCCCGAGCCGATCGACCGCGCGCCACCGGCCGCCCGCCCGTCGTCGACCGCCGAGGTCGGCCGACGGGCGTCGACTTTTTCCGCGGTCGCCGACGAGGGCGGGCATAGTAGCCGCCGTGTCGACCCCCGCGTCCGAGGCCGCCGCGGCCCCCGATCCCGGCTCCCCGGCCGTCCGGGCCCGGGCCCGCCAGGCCCTCCTGGCGACCTGCGGGGTCTACGTCGGCTTCGGCGTGATGGGGCTCATCCCCGGGCTCGCTGGGGTCCGCGGCCTCGCCCTCGTCGCCGCCTTCTACTTCCTCCCGGGCTGGCTCCTGCGGGACGATCCCGCGCTCCAGGAGCGCTGGCAGGTCGGGCCCGAGGGGCCGATCCCGCGGTGGAGCTGGCGGGGGGCGAAGGTCGCGGCGATCGCCGCCCTGGTGGTCTTCCCGCCCTTCGTCCTCGGCTTTTGGTGGTTCTACAGCCAGATCTGCGGCGGCGACCTCTCATGGGTCTCGCCGCTGAGCTGGGTCGAGGCCCACACGCCCTGGCCTGGCGCCCTCGACACCTTCCTCAACCGCCTCTGCCGCCACCACGACGGCGCCTTCTTCCCGGAGTCGCTGCGCCTGCCGCTGCGCTGGAGCGAGTACTACGGCCTCGGCTTCCTCTACGAGCTCGCGGTCGGCCTCTTCGCGGTCGCGCTCGCCGAGGAGGTCTTCCACCGCGGCTACCTGATGAGCGCGCTCGACGATCGCTGGCCGCCGCGGCGCCGCTTCTTCGGCACGCCGCTCGGCTGGGGGGCGCTCCTCTCGAGCTTGCTCTTCGCCGTCGGGCACCTGGTGTCGATGGCCCAGATCGGCCGCCTGGCGACCTTCTTTCCGGGCCTCGCGTTCGCCTGGCTCTGGCGGCGGAGCGGCTCGCTCTGGGCGCCAGCGCTCTTTCACACGGCGTCGAACCTGTTGATGGACGTGCTCCTCGCCAGTACATTCCCGCCATGAGCGCGGGTCCCCGCGTGGCCGCCTTCTTCGACGTCGATCGCACCCTGCTCACCGTCAACTCTGGCGAGCTCTGGGTGCGCTACATGTGGCGGACCGGGCGGCTGCCGCTCAAGGAGGCGGCGCGGTCGATCCTCTGGATCGTCCAGTACCGCCTCGGCGTCCTCGACTTCGAGGCGGTCACCGAGCGGGCGGCCCGGGGCTACGCCGGCGCCGAGTGGGCGACGATCGAGGACGACATCAACCAGTGGTTCGCGGCCGAGATCGCCGCGACCCTGACCGCCGAGGGCCGGGCGCGGATCGCCGAGCACCGCGACCAGGGGCATCAGGTCGTCCTCCTGACCTCGGGGACCCGCTTCGTCGCCGGGCCGGTCGCGGCGATGGTCGAGGTCGCGGCCGACGACGTCCTCTGCACCGAGCTCGAGGTCGACGACGATCGCCGGCTCACCGGGCGCCACCTCCCGCCGGCCTGCGGCGGCCCCGGCAAGGTGACCCGGGCCGAGCGCTACGCCGCCGCGCGGGACCTCGACCTCGGCGCCTCCTACTTCTATACGGACAGCTTCAGCGACCTGCCGATGCTCGAGCGGGTCGGCCACCCGCGGGTGATCAACCCGGACAGCCGACTCCTTCGCCACGCACGGCGGCGCGGATGGGAGATCGAGAGATGGCAGCAAGCAGCGCGACCCTGAGCGAGATCGGGCCGATCGCCGAGATCATCGACCGCGCCCTCGCCGAGGACCTCGGCAGCGGCGACGTCACCAGCCGGGTCTCGGTGCCGGGCGGGGTGATGTCGCGGGCCCGCCTCATCGCCAAGGAGGGGCTGGTCCTCGCCGGCGTCGAGGTCGTGCGCGAGGTCTTCCGGCGGGTCGATCCCGGGATCACGGTCGACCTCCTCGCCCGTGACGGCGAGCACATGCCGACCGGCGCGATCATCGCGCGGATCCACGGCGAGGCCCGGGCGCTCCTGGCGGCCGAGCGCACGGCGCTCAACCTCCTCCAGCGGATGACCGGCGTGGCCACCTTGACGCGGGCCTTCGTCGACGCGGCCGGCGGTCGCTGCCGGATCACCGACACCCGCAAGACGATGCCGGGGCTGCGGGCGCTCGATCGCTACGCGGTCCGCTGCGGGGGCGGCCACAACCACCGCAACGACCTCGGGGCCGGCGTGCTGATCAAGGAGAACCACATCCGGGCGGCCGGCGGGATCTCGGCGGCGATCGGCGCGGCCCGCCGCCACGCGCCCCACACCCTGCGGATCGAGTGCGAGGTGACCAGCCACGCCGAGCTCCGCGAGGCGCTCGAGGCCGGCGCCGACGTGATCATGCTCGACAACATGGACGACCCGGCGATCGCCGAGGCGGTGGCGATCACCCGGAAGCGGGCGCTCCTCGAGGTCAGCGGCGGGGTCTCGCTGCCGCGGGTGGAGGCGCTCTCGCGGCTCGGGATCGACCTGATCAGCGTCGGCAAGCTCACCCACTCGGCGGCGGCCGCCGACATCTCGCTCCTCTTTGAGCCCCCGGGCGGGTGGGCCTGAGCCGGTGGCGAGCGACGAGCTCGCGCGGCTCCGTGAGAACTTGAGGACATGCTCGTTCGGGCATGTCCATGAGCACTATCGAGAGATCGCCTCGACCAACGACCGCGCGCTCGCCTGGGCCCAGGAGGGGGCGCCCCACGGCGCGCTGGTCAGCGCCGACGCGCAGACGGCGGGCCGCGGGCGCCGCGGGCGGGTGTGGTCGTCGCCGCCCGGCGAGGACCTCTACTTCAGCGTGATCGTCCGCCCGGGGGCGCTGGCCGGCGGGCTCGCGCCGGCGGGCTGGGGCGCCTACGGCCTCGCGGTCGGCGTCGCCCTCCGCGAGGGGATCGGCCGCTGGCTCGCCGACGACCTCGCGCTCAAGTGGCCCAACGACCTCCTCTGGCGCGGTCGCAAGCTCGCCGGGATCCTCTGCGAGGGGCGCTGGCAGGCGGGCGCGCTCCAGGCGATCGTCGTCGGCGTCGGCGTCAACTGCGGGCGGCGGCGCTTCGAAGATCCCGCGCTCGCCGACCGGGCGACCAGCCTCGCGCTCGCGCTCGCGGCGGCGCCGGGGCGGGCGGAGCTCCTCGCCGAGCTCCTCCTTGCGCTCGAGGCGACGACCGCGATCTTCGCGTCCGAGGGCGGGTTCGCGGCGATCCGCGGGCGCTACGAGGAGGCCTGCGAGCTCCTCGGGCGGGCGGTGGTGGTCCCGGCGGTCGGTCGCGATCCCGAGATCCGCGGGGTCGCGGTCGGCCTCGACGACGACGGCGCCCTCCTGGTGCGCGAGGCGAAGGGCGGGCCGAGCCGGCGGATCGAGGCGGCCGACGTCTGGCTGGCCAGCGATCCCGGGCGACCCTGAGCGACCCGCGCGCGCAGCGTCGCTGCGGGGCGGCGTGCCGATGCTCACCGCGCTCGACTCGCAGGGCCCTGATGGCCTCCAGGCGCCCGGGAACGGCGCTCCCGGTGATCGCCGCCGCGACCGCGCGGGGCCGGGGCGGGGCCGCCAGCGGGTGCGCCTTGATACGATGCCGTGGTGGCTGAGGTGAACGAGGACGCGCTCCTGGCGACGATCCGGGCGGGGATCATCGGCGACGACCGGACGATCGTCACGCCCTACGGCCGGCGGCGGGTGACCTACGCCGACTACACCGCCTCCGGGCGCTCGCTCGCCTTCATCGAAGACTTCATCCGCGAGGCGGTGATGCCCCTCTACGCCAACACCCACTCCGAGGTCTCGGGGACCGGGATCCAGACCTCGCGCTACCGCGAGGACGCCCGCCGGATCATCCGCGACGCGGTCGGCGGCAACGACGACGACGTCGTGATCTTCTGCGGCTCGGGGGCGACGGCGGCGATCAACCACCTCGTCGAGATCCTCAACCTCCGGATCCCAGCCGACCTCGACGCCCGCTACCACTTCTCCGAGCAGATCCCCGCGGGCGAGCGGCCGGTGATCTTCATCGGCCCCTTCGAGCACCACTCGAACGAGCTCCCCTGGCGGGAGTCGATCGCCGAGGTCGTGGTGATCGACGAGGACGTCGACGGCCACATCGACCAGGAGCACCTCCGCCGCGAGCTCGTCGCCCGCGCGGATCGACCGCTCAAGATCGGCTCGTTCTCGGCGGCCTCGAACGTCACCGGGATCGTCTCCGACACCCACGGGATCACCCGCCTCCTCCACGAGCACGGCGCCCTCGCCTTCTGGGACTTCGCGGCCGCGGCCCCCTACGTGGCGATCGACATGAACCCCGAGGAGGACCCGCTGGCGGCCAAGGACGCGATCTTCTTCTCGCCGCACAAGTTCATCGGCGGCCCCGGGACGCCGGGGGTGCTGGTCGCCAAGCGCCACCTCTTCCACAACCGGGTGCCGGCGCTCCCCGGCGGCGGGACGGTCGCCTACGTCAACCAAGTGGAGCACCGCTACCTCGACGACCCGGTCCACCGCGAGGAGGGCGGGACGCCGGCGATCATCGAGTCGATCCGCGCGGGCCTGGTGGTCCAGCTCAAGTCGGCGGTCGGCGAGGGGTCGATCGAGCGCCGCGAGGGCGGCTTCGTCGCCCGGGCGATCGCCGCCTGGCGCCACAACCCGCGGATCAAGATCCTCGGCAACGAGCGGGCGCGTCGCCTCTCGATCGTCTCCTTCGTCGTCCGCTACCGCGAGCGCTACCTCCACCACAACTTCGTCGTCGCGATCTTGAACGACCTCTTCGGGATCCAGTCGCGGGGCGGCTGCTCCTGCGCCGGCCCCTACGGCCACCGCCTCCTCGGGATCGACCTCGAGCGCTCGAAGGAGTTCGAGCACGAGATCGTCCGCGGCTGCGAGGGGATCAAGCCGGGCTGGGTGCGGGTCAACTTCAACTACTTCATCGAGGAGGCGACCTTCGAGTTCCTCCTCGAGGCCGTCCACTTCGTCGCCGACCACGGCTACAAGCTCCTCCCCGACTACACCTTCGATCCGATCACCGGCCTCTGGCAGCACCGCGACTGGCAGCCGCAGGAGGTCCGCTCGCTCCACGACATCACCTACGAGGGCGGGCGCCTGCGCTCGCCGGCGATCCGGCGGCCGGCGCCGGCGTCGGAGCTGCCGGGCTACCTCGAGGCGGCGGCGCTCATCGTCGCCGACGCGGCCGAGCGGGTGAAGCCCGGGGACATCGAGGATCCGCGCTGCTCGGCCGACTTTGAGGCGCTGCGCTGGTTCCCGCTGCCGGGGGAGGTCGCCCGCGACCTCCGCCTCGGGCGGACGGCGACCGGCTGAGGCGTCAGGGCTTTGGGGGCGGCGCGCCGAGGAGCGCCTCGATCGTCGCCCAGGAGAGCGCGACGCCGCGCTCACGCGGCGGGCGGTAGGTGACGCCGAGGAGGCGGGCGGCCTCGTGCATCTGCGGGGTCACCATCGGGTCGAAGCGGGCGAGGTCGTCGGTCTCGTAGGATGTCCAAAGGACCAGGTAGGTCGCGCCCTCGAAGTAGGGGAGCGCGTCCTCGCGGGTCCCCCGGCCGAGGGCGGCGGCGCCGATCACGTCGGCGTAGCGGCTGAAGAGGCGCTCGATGACCGGCATCGCCCGCGCCCGGCGGGCGGCCATCGCCGCGAGGTCGGCGACCGGGCGGAGATCGGGTGGGGGCCAGGCGGGCGCGGTCGGAGGCCCGGGCTTTGGCTCGGGTTCGGGTTCGGGCTCGGGCGGCGGCGCGGGCCAGGCCTCGGCCCCGCAGAGCCCGCAGATCGTCGGCCCGCCGGCGCTCGGCAGGAGCGAGCCACACCCCGGGCAGCGGAGGAGCGCCCAGGTCAACGTCGGCCTCTCAATGAAGATGCCTCAAGAGACATGTTGTCCGTGGCCGACGGAGGCACGCCGCCGCCGGAGGAGCCCGCGCACGTCGTCCCAGCTCTCGACGAGGACGCCGGCGACGATGAGCCCGAGCCCGCCGAGGGTCGCCGGCAGGATCGGCTCGCCGAGGATGAAGTGGATCGGGATCAGCGAGAGGAAGGGCGTGATGAAGACGAGGATACCGACCTGCGACGCGCTCGCGGCGAGCGCCAACGCCCGCAGCCAGAGCGCGAAGGTGAGCCCCATCTCGAAGAGGCCGACGTAGATCGCCGCCGCCCAGGCCCCCGGCGGGGCGCTCATCGGCGGGCGCGCGAGGGCGAGGGCGATCCAGGCGAAGAGCGCCCCGAAGGCGAAGGCGAGCGTCAGGCGGACGACCTCGTCGCGGCGATCGCGGAGGCTCGCAAGCCAGTAGGCCGCCCAGATCAGCGACGAGCCGACCGCGAGGCTGACCCCGAGCGGATCGTCGATCGCCAGCGCGCTCCACTCGCCGCGGGTCGAGATCGTCGCCACCCCGGCGAGGCCGAGGAGGGCGGCGGGCAGCGTCCGCAGGCGGAGGCGCTGGCCGAGCACCGGCGCCGCCAGGAGCGAGAGGACGATCGGCCAGGTGTAGTTGAGCGGCTGCGCCTGCTGGGCCGGGAGGCGAGCGTAGGCGTGGAGGAGGACGAGGTAGTAGGCGAAGGGGTTGAGCGCGCCGAGGAGCGCCGAGCGGCCGAGCTCGCGCGGGGTCTGGCGGAGGAGGAGGCCGAGCTTGCCCTGGCGGGCGGCGACCCCGACGAGCGCGAGCGCGGCGACCGTCGCCGCGACCGCGAGGACGACCAGCGGCGGCAGGTCAGCGAGCGCGAGCTCAAAGGCGGTGGCGACCGTCGCCCAGAGGCCGATCGCCGCGAAGGCGAAGGGGTAGGGCGAGCCCCGATCGGGCGGCGACGCCGACATGTCGATCCGCCGCGAACCCTCTCGCTAGCCGTCGGCCATGCCGTCGAGGAGGTAGCGCTTCATGAAGAGGATCGTCGCGTACATCTGGTAGTCCTGGTTGCGCTTCTTCGAGAAGCCGTGCCCCTCGTCCTTGCCCTCGAGGTACCAGATCGGCGTGCCGGTCTTCTGCAGGGTGGCGACGATCTGCTCGGCCTCGCTCGCCGGCACCCGCGGGTCGTTGCGCCCCTGGACCACGAAGAGCGGCTTCTTGATCTTGTCCGCGTGGGTGAGCGGCGAGATCGAAGAGAGGAAGCTCCGCATCTCCGGGTCGCGCTCGTCGCCGTACTCGACCCGACGGAGGTCGCGGCGGTAGGACTCGGTGTTCTCGAGGAAGGTGACGAAGTTGGAGATCCCGACGATGTCGACCGCGCAGCGGATCCGGTCGGCGTAGTGGACCGCGCTCGCCAGGGTCATGTAGCCGCCGTAGGAGCCGCCCATGATCATCACCCGCTCGGCGTCGAGGTCGGGCTGGGTGGCGATCCAGTCGAGGAGCGCGCCGATGTCCTTGACCGAGTCCTCGCGGAGGCGGCCGTTGTCGAGCTTGACGTAGCTCTTGCCGTAGCCGGTCGAGCCCCGGACGTTGGGGTAGATGAGCGCGACCCCGAGCTCGTTGAGGTAGTAGTTGTTGCGGGTGATGAAGCCGGTCCGCGACTGCCCCTCGGGGCCGCCGTGGATCAGGACGATCACCGGGCGCTTGCCGGCGAAGGTGGCCGGCGGGCGGTAGAGGAAGCCGGGGATCTCGCGCTCGTCGAAGCTCTTCCAGGTGATCTTCTCGGGCTCGGCGAAGGCGCTCGGGTCGAGGCCGCCGACCTCGCTCTCGGTCCAGCGCTCGACCGTCCCGCGGTCGGAGTCGAGGACGTAGGCGTCGGCCGGCGAGCGGGCGGAGGAGAGGGTGAAGGCGAGGAGGCGGCCGCGCGGGTGCCAGCTCAGCGACGAGATCACGCCGGCCGGGAGCTCGCTCTTGATCGCCCGCTCGCGCCCGCTGGGGAGGTCGTAGAGGTGGAGCTCCGAGACCCCGCCGGCGTTGACGACGGCGGCGAGGCGCTTGCGATCGCGGCTCAGCGAGTAGCTCGAGACGTCCCAGGGGATCGGCGCGACCAGGCGGGAGCTCGCGCCGTCGTCGACCCCGAGGCGGACGAGCTGGCGGAACTCGTCGTCGGCGTCGCTGATCGTGATCACCGAGCGACCGTCGGCCGCGAAGGCGCCGGCGCCCCAGGCCACCGGGGTGTCGCCGGCCTCGGGGGTGATCTGCCGGCGGCCGCCGCCCTCGAGGTCAAAGAGCCAGAGCGAGCTCTCGTTGACCGAGACGTAGCGCTCAACGAGGAGCTTCTGATCGTCCGGCGACCAGTCGAGCGGCCACCAGCCGCCGCCCTCGACCTCGGCGATCCGGTGATCGGTCGCGGGGTCGCTGGGGTCGACGACGTAGAGGTCGGTGTCCTTGCCGGTGCGGCGGGTCGAGGTGTAGGCGAAGCGATCGCCGGACCACGACCAGGGGCCGAGGGTGTTCTTCGACGTGCCGTCGGTGAGGAGGGTGAGGCGGCCGCTCGCGCGATCGAAGCGCCAGTTCTGGAGGAACTCGTCGCCGCCGACGTCCTTGGCGACCACGAAGAAGTCGCCGCCGCCGACCGGCGGGTAGGCGGCGCCGTCGATCCCGTCGGCGAAGAAGGTGAGCTGATGGCGCGCGCCGCCGGGCTCGCGGACCTCGTGGACCTGGCCGGTGTCGGCGAAGCGGGTGGCGATCAGGAGACGGGACTCGCTCGGGTGCCAGCCGAGGACGCGGGCCGAGCGGACCTCGGAGTAGGCGCCCACGCCATCGGCGATCTCGCGGGGGATCGCCGGGATCCCGACGGCGACCAGGCTCTCCGGGAGCGGGACGACGGCGGGCTCGGCCGCGGCCGCGTCGGTCGGCGCGCCTGCGTCCGTGGGGGCGCTCGTGCCCGCACTCGCCTCGCTGCCCGGCTCCTTCGCGCCGTCGGGCGCGGCCGCGTGCTCCTTGGGCGCGGGCTCGACGTCGCCGACGCTCGTCTGCTGCATCTTCGAGTAGGGCGTGCCACCGCCCGGGCGGCCGCAGGCGGCGAGCGCGGTGAGGAGGAGGAGCGCGTGGGGCGAGCGGAGCGCGGCGAGCATCGTCGCACTTGTACCGCAGATCGCCCGGTTCGCGGGCGGCTCTCGTGCGCCCGGTCCCGGGTCGTGCCCAAGCCGAACGTTGATCGACGTTCGGGCGGCCCCCTGCGCCGCGCCCCGGGGCGGGCGCTCGCGCCTCGCGCTCACTCGCGGCGGACGCGGTCGTTGAAGTCGTAGAAGTACTCGTCGACGAAGTCCGTGTCGTCGCCGCGGAGGCTCCTGCGGATCCGCAGCGCGTCGAAGACCATCATCCGAAAGAAGGACCAGTCGCCGTAGGCGTCGAACTTGCGCGCTGAGGTCAGGAGCGGCGCGCCCGCGAGGCGGCGGTAGTCGAGCGCGCGCGCGCGACCCCACCGCCGCAGGCGCTTGCCGAAGTCGAGATCCTCGCTCATCGGCAGGCGCTCGTCGAAGCCGCCGATCGCGTCGAAGGCCGCGCGGGTCGTCCAGAAGGCCCCGCAGGGCACGCCGGTGATCCGCACCATGAGGTCGAGGAGGAGCTCCGTGCAGCGGATCCCGCGCGAGCGTCGATCGAAGCGGACGTCGACGCCGCCACCGACGGCGCCGCCCTCGAGGGCCTCGACTACGAGGCCGAAGGTCGCCGGGTGGAGGCGGCTGTCGGCGTCGCAGGTGACGATGACCTCGGCGTCGGAGGCCGCGACCCCGGCGTTGCGGATCGTCGCCAGGCAGCGGCTCTCGTCGCGGATCGTCCGGGCGCCGTACGCCCTCGCTATCGCCTCGGTCGCGTCCGTGCAGCGGTTGCAGACGACGACGGTCTCGAGCGCGCCCGAGTAGCGCGCGCGGGCGGCCTCGACGGCGTCGAGGCAAGCGGGGAGGTGCCGCTCCTCGTTGTGCGCCGGGATGATGACGGCGATGGATCGATCGGGCATGCCGCGTCGCGAGACTGCAAGCCGCGTGCCCGGGGAGCGGGCGCCGCAGGTGGGCCGCGCGGCGCCTCTTGGTCGATCCTCGGGACGGATCGGCACGAGCCCGCCGAGCGACGGCGCCATGCTGTCACGGCGGCCGCTGCTCTGGGCCGCGCGTCCGCGCCCACGGTGCCTCGCGCCTTGTCCCGGGCCGGCGAGCGGTGCACGATCCCTCGATGCTCGCGCTCGTCGGGCTGGCGGCGGCGCTCCTCGGCCCGGCCGCCGAGGGAGCCGGCGCGGAGGCGGTGAGCGGCGAGGTGATCGTCAGCGAGCGCGCGCCGTCGACCGAGGAGGTCGTCGAGGCTCCGTCGCCGACCGCGACGACGGGGGCCGGCGGGGACGCGCTCCGCCGCCTCCTCCTCCAGGCGTCGGAGCTGCCGCCGGGCTACTTCCTCAGCGACGCCGTGGTCCAGGGCGATCGCGCGTCGCAGCGCTGGGCGGCCGGGGATCCGGCGGCCGGACCCGCGACCATCGAGGTGACGATCTTCGCCCGCGACGACGCCCGCGGGTGGCCGCCGCCGGCCGCGATCAGCGAGGGCCTCCCGCCCCTCGAGGTGCCGCCGGAGCTCGGCCCCGGGGCGCTCTACGGCGGCACGCCGGCCCTCGAAGACGGCGGGGTGCCCTCCCTCACCTACATCTTCGCCCGCGAGCGCGGCCCCCTGGTGGTCCGAGTCAAGGTGACCCGGGGGACAGGTAGCTCGGCGCCCGCGCTGATGCCGATCGCCCTCCGCGGGCCGCTCCATCGGCTCCTCGTGCACCTCGACGCCGGTCCGCCCCCGGATCCGCCCCAGCGGCCGGCGATCTCGGCGGCCAAGCTCCACAGCGCGCTCCTCGGCCGCGACGAGCTCGGCTCCCGGATGAGCGCCGACCCCCGAGCGGCCCCGGACGGGCCTGGCTTCGCGCGGGCGATGATCGCCGCGGGCGCGCTCGCCAGCGCGGAGCAGGCCTGGCTCGACGGCGGCGGCGAGGCGGTCGAGGTCGCGGTCGTCCGCCTCGTCGATCGTCGGGCCTCCTTCGCGCGCCCGGAGGCCGCCCAGGAGGCGATCGCCGCCCGCCTCGCCGCAGATCCCGACTTCATCGCCCACGCGCGCCACATCGCCCGCAAGCGCGCGGGGCCGATGAAGGTCGAGGCCGAGTCGGATGACGACATGGCGCTGACGATCGCGGTCGCGGCCGCCGTCCGCGACGCCGAGGTCCGCTACACGATCGTCGATCGCCCGCCCTACCCCCGCCGCCTCCTGGTCCGACCGCTCCGCCTCGACGACGGCACGCGGATCGGCGGCCGCTACCTCGTGCTCGCGCGGGCCGGCGCGATCGCGGTCGAGCTCGAGGCGATCATCCAACACCCGCCGGAGGCCGCCGAGGCCGCGGGCGCGCTCCTCCTCGGCCTCGCGGACCAGGCCCTCGCCAAGGCCGACGCGCTCCAGGGACCGGCGACGCCGCAGCTCAGCCTGGCGATCCCCGAGGACGGCGACGGGGATCGCTCGCTCCGGACCCGACCGCCGCCGCGGCGCGGCGCGTCCGATCGCCGGCAGCAGATCCGCGACTACTGGCGGCACCCGCCGCGCGGCGGGCCAAGCTGGATCGGCTTCCACGCCGGCGCGCCGATCGGCCCGCGCGACATCGCCGGGGTTCCGATCCGCTCGCGCTACACCTTCGGGATCGACGTCGCCGCCCTGCCGCGGCCGCGGATCCACATCCGCTTCGCCTATCGCCGCTCGGCCTGGCGGACGGTCGGCGTCGACCCGACCCTCGATCTCGGGATCAACCGCCTCGAGATCTACTACGGCCTCCCGCTCATCGCCTTGCCGTGGACCTGGCGGGTGCGCCCGGAGCTCTTCGCGCTCGCCGGCGTGGGCATGGGCTGGGCGGTCTCGGACTTCAAGTCGAGCAACGGCGATCGACGCCGCGACCCCGGGATCGGCGGCGGCGGGATCCTCGGCGCCGAGGCGGCGCTCGACGTCCGCTTCAGCGAGCGCGTCGACCTGATGCTCCGCGGCGGCGTCCTCCGGGGCTTCTACGCCTACGCCGAGGATCACCTGGCGGAGCGGAGCTTCGCCGACGCGATCTCCTGGTACGCGGGCGCGGCGGTCGGCCTCAAGGGGTTCTAGCGCCGCGCCGGCTAGCGGGGCTGCTCCGCGCTGACGGCGACGATCTCAAACGCGATCTCGCCGCGCGGCCGCCGGACCAGGACCTCGTCGCCCTCGGTCTTGCCGAGGATCGCCCGGCCGATCGGCGAGTCGATGCTGATCATCCCCTTGTCGGCGTCCCACTCGTCGGGGCCGACCAGGCGGTAGGAGACCTGGTTGCCCTCCTCGTCCTCGAGGGTGACCCATGCGCCGAAGACCGCGCGCCCCTTGGGGTCGCTGATCGGCGGGACCACCTTGAGCGACTCCATTCGCTTGCCGAGGAAGCGGAGGCGGCGATCGATCTCGCGCAGGCGCTTCTTGCCGTAGATGTACTCCGCGTTCTCCGAGCGGTCGCCGAGCGCGGCCGCGGCCGCGACCTCGTTGGTCACCCGCGGGCGCTCGATCTTCCACAGGAAGTCGACCTCCTCGCGGAGCTTCTTCAGCCCCTCGGGGGTGATGTAGTTGGTCTTCGGGGGCGGCCCCTCGCCGTCGGACATCGGCGGAGCGTCGCCCGGCGGGCGCGCGCGGTCAACCTCCGCTCACGGCGGATACGTGGGCGGCTAGTAGCCCTCGCGCCCCTGCGGCGGGAGGGCGACCGGGGTCGCCAGCGGCGCGGCCTCTTCGGACTCGAGGAGCGCCTCGGCGGCGATCGCCCGGCCCTGCGCGCGGGCCTCCTCGATCTTCCGGCTGGCCCGCACGAGGAAGGCGATCCCCGCCGCGCCAGCGGCGACGCCGAGCCACATGATGAGTGACGACATCAGGTAGCCGAGGGCGATGAGGCCGACCGCGAAGGTGCCGACGATGAGCGAGCCGAGGGCGAAGGAGCCGACCGTCGACATCGCCGAGACCTCGACCTTGACCAGCGCCCCGCCGGCGCCGTCGGCCTCGCCGCTGATCTGGTAGACGACGCCCTTCTCGTCGTCGACGACGTCGATCCGGCCGCCGCCCTGGCGGTGCCCCTTGTGGCCGCTGCGTCGCTCGATCACCCGCCGCACCACCTCGGTCGCCTGCTCCGGGGGGAGCGGCACCGCGCCCTCGAGGCTGTGGGTGGCGAGCGCGTCGCTCGGGGAGCGGGTCGCCGGGACGTCCGAGCTCCGCTGGACCAGCGCCCGCCGGAGCTCCTCCGGTGAGATCCCTGCCTCCGCGGCGGCCTCGCGGAGCTCTGCGTCGGTGAGCTTGGCCGAGTCGTTCATCGGGGCGACCTTAGCAGCCCCGCGTGAAAGGCGACACACCCCGGGAAGGCGACGCGCCCCCGGCCGCCCGACGGCGCGGCCCGACGGCGCGCCCGCGCCCGCGCGGTGATACAACCGGGCCGCCGATGTCCGACGCACGTAGCCCGCGCCCTGACCCGATGGAGGCCCTCCGGCGGCGCGCCGGGGAGCTCGACGCCCGCCTGGCCGCGCTCGCCGAGCGCGGGGTGATCATCGTCGATCCCCGCCAGACCTACGTCGGCCCCGCGGTCGATCTCGAGCGGATCTCGGAGGGCGTCGTCCTCCACCCCGGGGCGCGGATCTGCGGCCGTCGGAGCCTCCTCGGCCCGCGCGCGGAGGTCGGCGCCGAGGGGCCGGCGACCCTGGTCGACGCGGTCCTCGGCGAGGGGGCGAAGGTCGCCAGCGGCTACGTCGAGGGGGCGGTGCTCCTGCGGGGCGCGAGCCTCGGCGGGGCCGCCCACGTCCGCGGCGGCACCCTCCTCGAGGAGGAGGCGTCGACCGCCCACGCGGTCGGCCTCAAGCAGACGATCCTCCTCGCCTTCGTCACGCTCGGCTCGCTGATCAACTTCTGCGACTGCCTGATGGCCGGCGGGAGCTCGCGGCGTGATCACTCGGAGGTCGGCAGCGGCTACATCCACTTCAACTTCACGCCCTGGGGCGCCCGCGGCGACAAGGCGACGCCCTCGCTGATCGGCGAGGTGCCGCGGGGCGTGCTCCTCCGCGAGCGCCGGATCTTCCTCGGCGGCAGCGGCGGGATGATCGGCCCGCGGCGGGTCGGCTTCGGCGCGGTCGTCGGCGCCGGCTCGATCCTCCGCGACGACGTCGGCGAGGGGCGCCTCGCGCTCCAGGGCGGCCGCAACATCGACCGCCCGCTCCCCGACGATCACATCGATCCCCTCGAGCCCCGCCTCGGCCGCAACCTCCGCTACATCGGCGAGCTCGCGGCCCTGCGCCGCTGGTACCTCGACGTCCGGCGGCCGCGGATCCCGGCGGCGGGCCACGGGCACCTCCGCCTCGTGATCGACGAGGCGATCGCCAACCTCGACGGGGCGATCGCCGAGCGCACCCTCCGGCTCGCCGCCTTCGCCCGCGAGCGCGGGATGACCCTCCCGACCTTGCCGATCGACCAGGCCTCGCCCTGCCCGCTCACGATCGAGCCCGAGCCCGAGCTCGACTACGTCGACCACGTCGCCTGGGTGCAGGGCCTCGGCGACGCGCGGGCCGAGGCGCTGCGGGCCTGGCTCGTCGGCATCGCGGCCGCCGTGGTCGCGGCCGGCGAGGGCTGAGCCCGAGACCTCGCGGCCGCGCGCGTGGGCGCGCCTCCTTCGTCGACCGCGCCGGCGATTGACAGGCTCCGGCCGCCGCGGGCAGCCTGCCGGGGATGCTCACCAAGGTAGCGATCCGGATCGTCGTCACGGTCGTCGTCCTGGCGATCGCGGCGCTCCTCGGCAAGATCTTCACCGCCTACCTCAAGCGGCGGGCGAAGGCCCTCGACGTCGACGGCTGCGTCGCCTGCGGATCGAGCGAGGTCGTCCGCGACGGGGCGACGCTGCGCTGCACGAAGTGCGGCTACACCGGCCGGGCGGACGGCGGCGGCACCCTCTCGGTCGAGGAGATGCGGTCGATCCGCGCGCCCGACGATCAGCGCTGAGCGTCGATCACGAGATCAGAAGATCAGGAGAGCCCGAGCGCGCCGAGGCTCGGCTCCATCAGCGCCAGCGCCCGCGCGCCGCCCATCGTCGTCACCAGGGTCGTCACCTTCGGCCCCTTCTCGCGGCCGAGGAGGAGGTCGTAGACGACCGGCAGGAACGACTTGTTGTCGAGCGCGGTCCCGTCGCAGAGGCTCTTCATGTGGGGGACCAGCGCGTCCTCGGAGATCGACGGCTGGTCGCGGAGGACCGCGCAGAGGCGGCCGAGGACGACCGCCTCCTCCTGGGTGAGCGAGCGGACGATCGCCTCGTCGCGGATCCGGTAGCGGAATTCATCCGGCGCGAAGTCGGCGATCCAGCGCCAGACGCAGCGCGCCCGCTGGGCGCAGAGGCGGCGCTCCTCGTCCGAGGTGATCTCGCCGCTCTGGACGTAGTGCTCGACCGTCCGCTCGAGGTCGCCGTCGTAGACCTGGAGGATCATCGAGAGGTGGCGGAAGCCGGGGATGAAGGGGACCGGCGAGCCCGGCTCGATCCGCCGGTGGTCGAGCGACGAGAGCTGGAGCGCCCGCCGGGCGATCTGCCGCTTGGTGTCCGCCTTGCCGCCCGAATCTGCCTCATGGGCCAGGCGGCGGGTGCGGTCGAAGTCCTCGTAGATCTTGATCACGTCGAGATCGAACGAGATCTGGAACTCGGTGTTGGGCCGGTAGGAGACGAAGATCCACCGGAGGATCTCGGGCTCGTAGATCTCGAGGCAGTCGCCGACGGTGACGACCTCGCCGCGCGAGCTCGAGATCTTGCCGGCGCGCCCCTTGATCCGGACGAAGTCGTAGCCGACGTAGGAGGGCGCCGAGCCCCCGTAGATCTCGCGGACGATGTCCTTGGCGGTGTCGTAGGAGCCGCCGGCGGTCGAGTGGTCCTTGCCGCCGGGCTCGAAGCAGACCCCCTCGTAGGCCCAGCGCATCGGCCAGTCGATCCGCCAGGGGAGCTTGACCGAGCCGCCGGCGCGGAGGTCGACCTCCTCGGCGTGCTGGCAGCTCGCGCAGGTGTAGGCGACGCGGTAGGGGTCGTCGCCGACCGAGAAGGCGAGCTCGTCGCGGCCGCAGGCGCCGCAGAAGCCGCTGAGCGGCAGCCAATCGTCGCCGAGGAGGGTGCGGGCCGAGGTCGCCTCGCGGGCGCGGTTCAAGATCCCGCGGATCGTCTCGCGCTCGCGGATCGCCGCCGCGATCCCGTCGGCGTAGGCGCCGGCGCGGTAGCGCTTCGACTGGCGGATGAACTCGGGGGCGATCGCCAGCGGGGCGATGCTCTCCTCGAAGGCGGCGATGTTGTGGTCGGCGTAGCTCGCGTGGTCGCCGAAGGGGTCGGGGACGTCGACGATCGAGCGCCGCAGGTTCTCGCGGAGGAGCTCGGCGTTCGGCATCCCCTCGGGGACCTTGCGGAAGACGTCGAAGTCGTCCCACGAGTAGATGAAGCGGACCGGCACGCCGCGGTCGCGGAGCGCCCGGGCGACGAGGTCGACGGTGATCACCTCGCGGAAGTTGCCGATGTGGACGACCCCCGACGGGGTGATCCCGGCCGCGACCGTGTAGGTCTCGCGCCCCGGGTGCTCGCGCAGGGTCTTGGCGGCCGCGTGATCGGCCCAGTGGGTGAGGTAGTTGTCGTCGCCGGCGCGCCCGTCGTCCATGGCGCCCCGGGTTTTCGCCCACCCGGCCGCCGGCGGCAAGCCCCATCCGCGGCCGCGGAGGCGGCGGCGCCCTTGAAGACGGCGCTCAGGGCCCCCGCAGCGGCCGAATCAGCTGCGCGAGGAAGCGGCGCGGCCAGGGCTCGGTGAGGCCGAGCGGGTAGGTCTCGGGCCCCGCGGGCCGGTGGTAGGTGCCGAAGAGGACGTCGAGGTAGGGGGCGAGGTTGGCGAAGTTGTGGCGGGTCTCGATCCGCGCGTGGTGCCAGTGGTGGAGCTCGGGGGCGCCGAGGAGGAGGCGCAGCGGCCCCAGCGGCAGGCGGACGTTGGCGTGGATGAAGATCGCCCAGAGCCCGCGGAGGGCGATGAGGCCGGCGAGCGCGGCGAAGGGGATCCCGAGGAGCATCCCCGGGAGGTTGACGCAGAGCTGGGTGAGGACGCCGTCGACTGGGTGCTCGCGGTGGGCGGCCAGGAAGTCGAGGTGCTCGGCGCTGTGGTGGACCGCGTGGAAGCGCCAGAGGAGCCGGTAGCGGTGGCAGGCGCGGTGGAACCAGTAGGTGAGGAGGTCGCCGCCGACGACCGCGAGCGGGAGCTTGCCCCAGAGCGGGAGTCCCTTAAAACATGTCGGAATCGCCAGGTCGTTGATCGACCCGTGGACCGCCTGGAGGACCGCGAGCGCGACCCCGGCGAAGACCAGGTGCTGGCCGAGGAAGAAGGCGAGGTCGATCGCCCACGCCGGCCGCAGGTGGGCCTGCCCGGGGCGCGCCGGAAAGACCCGCTCGAGGGGGACGAAGACCAGGGCGAGGAGGCCGAGGCTGAGGGCGGCCGCCACGAGCGGGCTCATCGCGCGCCCTCCTCGGGCCCTGCCTTCGGCCTCGGCAGCCTGCTCGGCTTGCGCTTGACCTCGGGCGCGGCGCCCGGCTCCAACGTCTTCGGCGACTCGTCGGGCCCGAAGCCCCAGATGTCGACGTCCGACTTCGAGCCGCCGATGTAGCGGGCCGTCGCGGGCGCCTCGGTCTCGCCGGGCGACGTGATGAGGGCAGGCGCCCCGTCGTCGCCACCGGTCGTGCCCGCGGCCTCGGGGGCGTCGGCCGGAGGGCCCTGAGCCCCAGGCGGCTCGGCGGGTGCCGCCGCTGCGGGTTCGGCGGGCGCCTGCCGGGCGGATCCCTCGACGGCCTCACAGCCGGCGCCAAAGCCCTGGAGGAGCGCCAGCGAGGCGACGCTCCCGGAGACGAGGAGCGCGGCGATCTTCGCCGGGAGGGGGGGTCGGGGGGCGGCCGGCTCGCGGTTGGGGGCGCTCATGCAAGGAAGGTCACACGATCGGGCAGGCGCCGGGTTCCACTTCTTCTCGTTTCGCGCCCGCCGAGGCAGGCGACTTCGCGCGTCCTCCTAGGCGCGGACCCGCGAATCGTCTACCGTGGCCGGGCCCTCGCCGAGGTGAGCCGATGCCGATCCAGCTCTTCTACGTCGACGCCTTCGCCGCTGCCCCCTTCACCGGCAACCCCGCCGCGATCTGTCTCCTCGGCGAGGAGCAGCGCGACGCGAGCTGGATGCAGACGGTCGCCCGCGAGATGAACCTCTCCGAGACCGCGTTCGTCGAGCGAGTCGGCGACGAGCTGACGATCCGCTGGTTCACGCCGACCGCCGAGGTCGACCTCTGCGGTCACGCGACCCTGGCGAGCGCCCACGCGCTCTGGGAGTCGGGGTCGGTGCCGGCGGAGCAGTCGATCCGCTTCACCAGCGCCAGCGGCCTCCTCCTCGCTCGTCGGGTCGACGCCTGGATCGAGCTCGACTTCCCGAGCCGGCCGCCGGTCGCCGAGGTCCCGCCCAGCGGCCTCCTGGCGGCGGTCGGCGTCGACGAGGCCCGCTTCTTCGGCCGCAGCCCCGACGGCGACTTCCTGATCGTCGTCGAGCAGGAGGATCAGGTCCGCGCGCTCCGCCCGGACTTCCGGCGCCTCGCGGCCTTCGGCGCCCGCGGGGTGATGGTCAGCGCCCGCGCGCGGACGACCGCCGGCGCCGACTTCATCTCTCGCTTCTTCGCCCCGGGCGTCGGCATCGACGAGGACCCGGTGACCGGCTCGGCCCACTGCTGCCTCGCGCCCTTCTGGGCCGACCGCCTCGATCGCCAGGTCCTCACCGGCTTCCAGGCGTCGGCCCGCGGCGGCTGGGTGCGGGTCCGCCTCTCGGGCGATCGCGTGCTCCTCGGCGGTCAGGCGCAGACGATCGCGCGCGGCGAGCTCCTCGTCTGATCGCTCGCCGCTCGCTCGTCGCTCCGGGGTCGCCGCTCCGGGGCCGCTCGTTCTCGGGCTCTGCGTGGGTGATCCCCCCATCGCCCGGATCGGCCACGCCGCGCGCCCCTGCGATCGCCGAGGATTACCGCTCCGGCGCGCCAGCGTGCTATCTCAGAAAATGACCATGACCGCACGCAAGACCCCCTACGTCCTTGATCGCGCGCCGGTCTTCTCGTGGTACCGCGATCACAACGGGCTCATCTACACCTCCGGCCACGCGGCCGTCGACGTCGACTCGCTGCACATCGATCGCGGCGATCTGGTGAGCGAGACCCGGGCGACGCTGAACAACCTCCGGCGCACCCTCGAGGCCGCGGGCTCGAGCCTCGAGAAGGTGCTCAAGGTGACGGTCTATCTCACCGACATGGGCCAGTACAACGCGTTCAACGCGGTCTACGCGACCTACTTCCCGGGCTCGCGGCCGCCGGCCCGGACCTGCGTCGAGGTCTCGCGCCTGCCCTTCAATTTCAAGGTCGAGATCGAGGTCATCGCCGCGACCTGATCGCCGCGATCGGATCGTCGTGCCGGCGCTAGCTCGGCACGCAGTGCTCGACGAAGAGGCGGGTGCCGCTGTTTGCGACCTCCTCGATCGGCTTGATCCCGAGGCTGGTCGGGTCGTTGAGGTGCTTGGTGTTGAGCAGGTAGATCACGAAGCCCGGGTTGCTCGGGGCGTCGAGCCAGGGGGCGACGGCGTCCATCGAGATCCGCGAGCTCACGACGTGGGCGTGGTAGGTGCCGAGGACGTCGGGCTCCTCCTCTTCACCCTCGCTCGCGGCCTGGGCCGTGACCTTGATGTTGGCGACGTCGACCGCGCCGCCGAGCGGGCCGTCGCCGAGCCAGGGCGTGCAGCCGCCGTCGCTGCTCCGGCAATTGAAGCTGACCTCGTTGCCGACGGCCGGCGTCCCGAACTTGTCGCCGCCCCGCCACGCGCCGTTCTCCGGGGCGATGGTCGCGACCGCGAGGGTCCAGACCTCGCTCGGCATGCCCATGTTCTCCCAGATCACCAGGCGGACGCGGAGGCCGACGACGCTATCGGCCGCGATCCCCAGCCCGTCGAGCGTCGTTGAGAAGTCGCTGAGGTCGAAGCGGGCGAGGAAGAGCGAGCGTCCGTCGGCGGGCGAGCTCACGAGGTCGACGTAGCCCGCGGCGCCGTAGTTGAGGTCGCCGCACATCGGGTTCCAGACGCAGCTCATCCCGTCCCCGGGCTTGACGACCATCGTGTCCGCCTGGGCGACCGCGAGCTCGGTCAGGATCGTGTCCTCGCCGATGGGGCAGGCGTTGGGGAAGCCGCCGGTGGTCGGATCGCCGGTGGTGCCGTCGGTCGCCGCGCCGCTGGTCGTCGACGTCGCGCCGGAGGTCGACGCGCTCGCGTCGGTCGACGAAGCGGTCGCCGAGCCGCTGGTCGCGGAGGCCGAGCCGGCGCCGCTGGTCGACGTCGCGCCCGCGCTCGCGCCCGCGCTCGCGCTCGCGCTCGCGCTCGCGCCGCTCGATCCCGTCGCGCTCGCGCTGAGGCTCCCGCCGCTCCCGGCCTCGGAGGCGCCGCCCTGGTCGAAGGCGGGGTTCGGCAGGACGCAGCCGCCCGCCAGGAGGAGCGCCGCTCCGAAGGATCCAACCCCCCTGATCATCGCCACCCGCGGTCGCCGACCATAGCACGCCCGCCGCCGGCCCGCAGGCTCAGCGGGTCAGGTAGGGGTACGACTGGAGGAGCCCCATCGCCCAGGGCTGGCCGAGGGTCGTCTGGATCCGGAGGTGGCGGTCGCGGAGGAGCTTGAGCATGGTCTCGACGTCGTAGTCCATGTTCTCGAGGACATCCTCGCAGGTCGCGCCCATCTTGATCTCGAAGGTGACCTCGTCGTTGAACTCGACGCGCTCGGAGCCCACCAGGAGGAGCTCGTCCTCGGCGTCGCGGAGGATCACCTCGTGGCAGCGCGAGAAGAGGTTGTGCTCGTTGGCCAGGCTGTCCTGGTAGGCGCCGGTCATGAAGAAGCCGAGGTAGTAGTCCTCGTCCCGGCTCTTGCGCTCGTGGAGCGGGAGGTAGGGGAGGTTGTCGTCCGGGTGGGCGAAGGTGTCGACGCAGCCGTCGGAGTCGCAGGTGATGTCGACGATCTGGGCGTGGATCGTCGGCTTCTCGAGGTGGCGGGAGAGCGGCGCCGCCGGGAAGACCTGGTCGATCGACCAGGCGTCGGGGATCGACTGGAAGATCGAGAAGTTGACCAGGTACTTCGACTGCGCGCGCCCGAGGTAGTCGACGATCTCCTCGGAGATCGAGCTCATCCCGGCGATGATCCGGTCGGCCTTGACCCGGATCCGCTGGAAGATCCCCTCGGCGGAGGCGCGGTCGGCGAGCGAGAGGTAGCCCCGCGAGAAGAGCTGGAGGCACTCGTCGCGGAAGTCGATCGCGTCGTGGAAGTACTCCTCGATGTTCTTCGCGTTGATGTTCTCGTAGGTGTAGCGGAGCTCCGAGATCAGGCGGTGCTCGTCCTCATCCGGCTCGGGGACCGGCAGGAGCTCGCCCTGGACCTCGCGGAGGTCGGCGATCGTCACCGCGTGGTGGGCGACGACCACCCGGCCGCTCTCGGTGAGGATGCAGGGCTGGCGGACCGCGATCTCCTGGCAGACCTCGGAGATCTCGAAGACGACGGTCGACGCGTACTCGTCGAGGGAGTAGTTGGCCGACGAGGGGTAGGAGGTCTTCGAGCCGTCGTAGTCGACGCCGATCCCGCCGCCGAGGTCGAGGTAGCGGAGCGAGGGGCAGCTCTCCTGGAGCTCGGCGTAGATCCGCGCGCCCTCGCGGACCGCGGTCTTGACCCGCTTGATCTGGGTGATCTGCGAGCCGATGTGGAAGTGGAGGAGCGAGAGCTGGCCCTCGAGGCTGGCGGAGGTGAGCTGGCGGACGACCTCGAGGATCTCGCTGGTGGTCAGGCCGAACTTCGACTTCTCGCCGCCCGAGCTCTGCCAGCGGCCGCTCCCCTTGGAGTAGAGCTTGGCGCGGACGCCGACCTCGGGGATCTGCTGCCAGTCCTGCTCGGCGAAGACGTCGAGGTAGCGGCGGATCTCGCGGATGCTCTCGAGGACGATGATCACCTCGTGGCCGAGCTCGGCGGCGTGGAAGGCCATGCGGATGAACTCGCGGTCCTTGTAGCCGTTGCAGACCAGCGGCGAGCCGGCGAGCGGCGGCTGGGCCATCGCCAGGAGGAGCTCGGGCTTGGAGCCGGCCTCGAGGCCGTAGCGGGTCGCCGCGCGGGCGTTGACCACGGTGTTGACCACCGCCCGCCGCTGGTTGACCTTGAGCGGGTAGACGCCGACGTGGCCGCCCTTGTAGCCGTTCTCGACGAAGGCCTTGTCGAAGGCCTCCTTGAGGCTGCGCATCTGCCGGACGATCATCGTCGGGAAGCGGACGACGAAGGGCGTGCGGATCCCGCGGCCGCGGAGCTCGGAGGCGAGGCGCTGGAGGTCGACGGGCGGGACGTCGGGGGCCTTGAAGACCAGGTGCCCCTCCTCGTTCGCCGCCAGGAAGTCGCGGCCCCAGCGTTGGATCCCGTAGCGCTTGAAGGAGCCCTCGAGCGCGTAGTAGAGCGCCTTCTTCGAGCGCTGGGAGGGGGTCTCGGTGAGCGCCTCGGCCTCGGACTCGGTCGGCGTCGACGCGTCACCGTTCGGCGGCGTCTCGCTCGCGTCGGTGGGCGGGGCGTCGGTGGCGATGGCGGGGGGCTCGTTCGTGCTCGACATGGCTGGGGCGGCCGGATTATCGGCGCCTCGGCGGCCGCGTCCAAGCCGTTTTGATCGGCCGGCGAGGGGCGACCCCTCCGCCTTTGCCAAGGCGCCCCGGGCGGGCTTATGCTCCGCGGCCGCGCCCCAGGAGAGTCACGCATGGCCTCGTATCAGTACATCTACACGATGAAGAACCTCCGGAAGGTCTTCCCCAGCGGCAAGGAGGTGCTCAAGGGGATCTACCTCCAGTTCTTCCCGGGCGCGAAGATCGGCGTCCTCGGGGCGAACGGCGCCGGCAAGTCGACCCTCCTCAAGATCATGGCCGGGGTCGACCACGAGTTCCTCGGCGAGGCCTACCCGGCCGACGGCGTGTCGATCGGCTACCTCCCGCAGGAGCCGGTCCTCGACCCGAGCAAGGACGTCAAGGGCAACATCGAGGAGGCGGTCGCGCCGATGAAGGCGATCCTCCAGCGCTTCGAAGAGGTGAGCATGGCCTTCGGCGAGGTCACCGACGACGACGCGATGAACCGCCTCCTCGAGGAGCAGGCCGCGCTCCAGGACAAGATCGACGCCGGCAACGGCTGGGAGCTCGACCGGACGATCGAGATCGCGATGGACGCGCTCCGCTGCCCGCCGGGCGACGCCGACGTGACCACCCTGAGCGGCGGCGAGCGCCGCCGGGTCGCGCTCTGCCGCCTCCTCCTCCAGCGGCCGGACATGCTCCTCCTCGACGAGCCGACCAACCACCTCGACGCCGAGAGCGTCGCCTGGCTCGAGCGCTTCCTCCACGACTATGAGGGGACGGTGGTGGCGATCACCCACGACCGCTACTTCCTCGACAACGTCGCCGGCTGGATCCTCGAGCTCGACCGCGGCGCCGGGATCCCCTGGCAGGGCAACTACTCCTCGTGGCTCGATCAGAAGCGCAAGCGCCTCGAGCAGGAGGAGAAGACCGAGAGCGCCCGTCAGCGCACCCTCGCCCGCGAGCTCGAGTGGGTGCGGATGGCCCCCAAGGCCCGCCACGCCAAGAGCAAGGCGCGCGTCCGGGCCTACGAGGAGCTCCTCGCCGCCTCGAACGAGCGCCGGGTCGACACCACCGAGATCCGGATCCCCTTCACCCAGCGCCTCGGCTCGGTGGTCGTCGAGGCCAAGAAGGTGACCAAGGCCTTCGGCGAGAAGCTCCTCTTCGAGGACCTCTCCTTCACGCTGCCGCGCGGCGGGATCGTCGGCGTGATCGGCCCCAACGGCGCCGGCAAGACCACGCTCTTCCGGATGATCACCGGCCACGAGCACCCCGACTCCGGGACCATCAAGATCGGCGAGACCGTCGACATCGCCTACGTCGACCAGAACCGCGACGCGCTGAGGCCCGACGACAGCGTCTGGCAGGCGATCACCGACGGCCAGGAGACCCTCAACATCGGCGGGGTCGAGATGAACTCGCGGGCCTACGTCGGCCGCTTCAACTTCAACGGGCCCGACCAGCAGAAGAAGGTCGGCACCCTCTCGGGCGGCGAGCGCAACCGCGTCCACCTCGCGCGGCTGATCCGCAAGGGCGGCAACCTCCTCCTCCTCGACGAGCCGACCAACGACCTCGACGTCGACACCCTGCGGCACCTCGAGGAGGCGCTCCTCTCCTTCCCGGGGTGCGTGGTCGTGATCTCCCACGATCGCTGGTTCCTCAACCGGATCGCCACCCACACCCTCGCCTTCGAGGGCGACTCGGTGGTCGAGTGGTTCGAGGGCAACTACGAGGAGTTCGAGGCCGACAAGCGCAAGCGCCTCGGCGAGGACGCGCTCCAGCCGAAGCGGGTGCGCTACAAGAAGCTCACGCACTAGCGCCGCGAGAGCGCGCCGCGCACGGAGGGGGGCGCCCGGCTACTTGGCGGGCGCCTTCTTCTTGCTCGAGCCCGACTTCTTCTTCTTGGCCGCGGCCTTCGCCGCCTTGGCGGCCGCGTCCTCCTCGGACTTGATGTGGGTGGCGATCTGCTGGTTGCTCGCGCACTTGCACACCGTCGCGCCGCCGAAGAGATCCATGCACGACGACGCCAGGAGCTTCATCGTCGAGTCGGGGCAGAAGTAGCCGAGGACGTCGCCGCAGGCGGCGCTCTCCTGGGCGTTCTCCGACTGGCAGGTGCACTTGCTCGGGTCGTTCATGCAGCCGCTTCGCGCGAAGCTCCCGAGCGGGTCGCCGTCGGCCCGGCGCTTCGCCGACTTGGCGACCTTGCGGGCCTCGACGTAGGCGGGGTCGAGCGGCGTCGACGAGGCCGCGGGCGCGCTCGCGGCCGCCTCGCCGCTGGCCGGTTCGCCCGCGAGGGCGCTCGGGTCGAGGCCGAGGGCGGAGAGCGAGGCGAAGACGAGGCCGACGAGGAGCGCGCGGGCGGGGGTCATGGTGTCCCAGGCTATCACCTCCGCGGGGCGTCCGGCGGGGTGCGGTGGCCTCGCCGGGGGCGATGCGGGCGCGCGCTCCGCTCAGGGCCCGAGGACCTCGACGCCGCGCGCGCGGAGGGCGGCGAGGGTCTCCATGCTCGGCGAGTCGGGCGCGCGATCGAGCTTGAGGCCGAAGACGTTGACCTTGGTCAGCGCCGGCAGCTCGGCGAGCGGCGTGAGGTCGGTGACCGCGGTGTGGGCGATGTTGAGGTAGCGGAGGGCGGGGTGGCCGGCGAGCGGCGCGATCGAGCCCAGCCGGCGGTTGCAGTCGAGGACCAGCGTCTCGAGGTGGAGGAGCCCGCGGAGCGGCGCGAGGTCGGTGACCGCGTTGTCGACCAGCCAGATCTCGCGGAGGGCGGCGCAGCTCGCCAGCGGCCCCAGGTCCGAGAGGGCGTTGCCGTCGAAGGAGAGGACCTGGAGGGCGGCGCAGTGGCGGAGGGGCTCGATCGAGCGGATCGAGCCCCACGGGAGCTCGGCCTCGGCGCGGTACTCCGCCCAGTCGAGGTGGGTGATGGTGGCGAGGGCGTCGATCGTCGGAGGGCCGCCGAGCGCCTCGGAGAGCGCCTCGGCGAGCCAGCGGTCGGTGATCTTGAGGGCGGACATCGGCGGGATCTTGCCCGAAGTGCCGCGTCCGCGCGACCGCTTGTTCCGGGGTCGATCACAATTCGAATGGACCGAAGGGACATGTCTTGATCGACATGTCCCTTCGGGCGGGGTATGCGGGCGGCGCGGGCTCAGCCCGCGGGGGCCGGGGCCATGGGCGGCGGGGAGCCGGCAGCCGCGGAGCCCACGGGCGGAGAGCCGGCGGGCGGGGAGCCGGCGGGCGGGGAGCCGGCAGCGGGCGGGGAGCCGGCAGCGGGCGGGGAGCCGGCCGGGGCAGGCGTGCCAGCCGGGGCAGGCGTGCCAGCCGGCGGCATGCCGATGGGCGGGGCGCCCGGCGGGAGGCCGACACCCGGAGGCGGCATACCGAGCCCCGGGGCCGCGATCCCCTCGGGGAGGCCGCTGGGCGCCAGGCGGATCGCACCCATGTCGCCGGCGCCGCGGCGCTTGACCGGCGGGACCATCGGCGGCGAAGGGTCCTCGCGCTGCGAGCGGACGCTCACCGGACCCGTCGGCCGGTCGATGAAGAGGCCGACGTAGTCGATGCGGGCGACCCCCTCCTCGACCAGGAGCTTGAAGGCGAGGACGTCGACCTGGTCGCTGCTGATGTAGAAGCACCACATCGGCTCGGCGCCGACGCGGACGTAGCTCTGGGCGGCGTTCACCATCGGCGGGCAGGTGAAGGAGGCCTTGTCGGCGAAGCGCGCGGCCACCCGGCGGAAGACCTCGACGAAGCGGGCGCCGCCGTCGCCGTCGAAGACCTGCCAGGCGTCGAGCTCGCGGCGGTCCGGGAAGCCCCAGCGGGCGCCCCGCGTGAACACCATGTCGATGTCCTGCCAGTTGTCGTGGGCCGCCATGATCAGCAGGGCGACGATGATCCGCTTGGCCTTGAAGGGGAGCTCCCAGCTCATGGCCTCGTCGCGCGTCACCAGGTCGCGGCCCTCGTACTCGTTCAGCAGGCTCCGGGGGACGCCGTCGAAGGTGCCCTCGGGGAGCGGCCGGCCCTGCGCGGGGGCCGGGGCGGGGGCGGCCGCGATGCCCCAATCCGAGCGGTAGTGCGGGGTGTCGCAGCCGGACGCCAGGAGGCCCACGAGCATCGGGAGCGCCAGGAGCAGGCGGCCGGCGCCTGGGCGGATCAGAGTGCCGAGCATGGCCCGTTCTAGAACGCGGACCGAGATCCCGGCAAGACCCCCGCGACGCCGGGCCCGGGCCGCGCGCTCGACCGGCGGCTACGGGGCGGGAGGAGGTGATCTCCGCGGGTTGCTGCCACCATTGTAGGAGGTCCCACCGGCGCGGCTGCTCGTGGGCGGGCGCGGGCGCCCGCGAAATCGCGCGAGCGCGCGCGGGAACACCATCCCGAGCGGTCTCGGGCGGTCTCCCGGCGGCGGTCGCGGATCGTCGTTGACATCGGCGCAGGGCGGCGCAGCCCCCCGAGACGCCTGCTACGATGCCGGCATGTCCGCAGGTGGGGAGCGGCGAACGAGTGGCCGACGCCACGTCGGTCGCCCTCTGGCGATCGTCGTCGCCGGAGCGGCGCTTGTCGCCTGCGAGAGCGGCGAGCAGGCGCCCGCGCTGCGACGTCTCCCCGGACAGGGCGACGGCCACGCGATGGTCCGCCTGCCGGCGGCCGGGACCGCCGGGGTCCAGGAGGCGGCGATCGGCCAGCGACGACCGAGCGCGCGGCGAGGGGGCGAGGCGGGCGAGGTCGCAGAGGGCGAGCGCGGTCGACGGTCGCGACCCGGCGAGCGCGAGGAGGTCGACGACGAGGTCGAGCCCGGGGGCGCCGACGGGGCCGAGGGCGAGGCGGAGGAGTCGCGCGAGGGGCTCCGCGAGCCGCCCCCCGGGACGCCGCCGGCGATCGCCCGGGTCTTCCGCCGCCTCCCGCTCTCGGTCCACGACGGTCCGCCGGTCGGCGGGATCGGCGGGAGCGGGATCCACGTCGACAAGATCTGGCTGGGCTCACGCCACGGCAAGCAGGGCTGCGCCGGCAAGGCCGACGGCTTCTCGATCCGCGGCCACGACGAGGTCAACGTCTGCTTCCGGGTGGTCCACGGCCGCACGGGCGAGGACGTCGACGTGATCTGGGAGAAGGACGGCGATCTCGCCCAGCGCCGCCGCGGCGTGACGATCCCGCCGCTCCACGCCTATCGAACCCGGGCCTACCTCGTCCTCCGCAACGAGTACGTCGGCGCCTGGCGGGTGCGGGTGCTCTCCGAGGACGGGGTCGAGCTGGCGAGCGCGGCCTTCAACGTCGTCGAGTGAGCGCGGAGCGCCTTCGACGCCGCCGGCTCCCGTGCTATCCCTGAGCCGGCGCCGCGTCGGCGCGCTCGCGTCCGCGCGGGCCGCCCTCTTCCAGCCAGACCATGAGGACAGGTTCGATGAGACATGGCCAAAAGAAGGGTCGGATCCGGCGACGCCTGGGAGCGCTCGGGCTCGTGTTCGGTCTCGGGCTCGGCGGGCCGGCGGCCGACGCCGGCGCCCAGGAGCCCGCGCCAGGCGAGGCGGCGGGCGAGGGCGAGGGTGAGGCGGCCGCACCGGAGCCGGCCAACTGGGCCTTCCGCGACGCCAGCCGCCCGGTCAAGGTGATCGTCCTCGCCGGCTCGATCGGCGCCTGGCCGCGCCAGCCCTACGCCGAGCGGCTCGGCGAGATGTGCCGCAACGTCGAGGTCAAGAACCTCTCGAAGACCGGCTTCGGCGCGCTCCAGCTCAAGCAGCGCTTCCGCCAGCAGGTCCTCGACAACCGCCGGGTCCCGCTCGGCCGCGGCGACGACACCAGCGAGTACTGGCTGGTCTTCCAGGGCGGCCTCAACAGCGTCGGCATGCCCGAGAGCACCAACAACCACATGCGCGAGCTCTTCGCCCTCGCCCACGCGCGCGGGCTCGGGGTGGTCGCCTTCAGCCTCACGCCCTGGGGCGACGAGAGCGATCGCCGGCGCTGGTCGGGGGTGGCCGGGCTGGTCTACCTCCGCTACACCCGCAAGATCGTCGACTTCGTCCTCTCGCGCCTGGAGCCGGCGGACGCCCTCGGCGACCTCGCCCGCAAGCGCAAGGCCGGGGCGGAGGCCCCCTGGGAGCCGGAGGAGCTGCCGGACGTCGGCGTCGACCTCTACTCGGCGCCCTACCTCCGCGACGCCGAGGCGCCGCTCCGCGACGAGGCGGCGCTCCGTCGCGAGCTCGAGCGCGATCCGACCTGGAAGCGGCGCCTCAAGGACGTCGACGAGGCCGAGCGGACGGCCCGCCTCGACGCCGAGGCGGCGGCCGCCGCCGAGATCCCGCGCTGGTTCCTCCGCGCGGAGCTCCGCTCCTTCGATCACATCCACCCCAACGTCGAGGGCCACCGGCGGATCGCCGAGCTCGCCTGTCCCCACCTCCCGGCCTCGTGGGGCTGCGCCTGCCCGGAGCTGCCGGCCGGGGCCGCGGCTGCGCCTGCGGTCGAGGAGGAGCCCCGCTCGGCGGTCGAGCAGGTCCTCCTCCCCTTCTACCCCCGCTGGGTCCGCGACTTCCTCCACCTCCTCGGGGAGCCGGGCTGAGGGCCGGGGCGGCGATCCTTGCGGCCGCAGGCGTGGGGCGTGTCGACGCCCGGCGGGGCTGCTAGGATGGGGGCCTCTCCCGCCGAGGGGCCGCCGTGATCGCCGCCGAGGAAACGCTTCATCCGATTCTCCTGATCCTGATCTTGATCCTCGCGGTGGGCGCGGGGCTCTGGGTCGGCAACAACCTCGGGCACGCCAGCCGCAAGGCCGCGCGGAGCAGCCGTCGCCGCGACCAGAGCTCGCCGGCGGCGACGATCGGCAAGTCGGCCCAGGACCTGATCACCGGCGGCGTGGTCAAGCTCTGGAAGTGGCGGCGAGAGCGGAGCCGCGAGCGCGACTAGCCGCCCGGGGAGCGTCGATTCTTCGGCGCAAAGCCCATGAATCAAGCCGTACCCGAGCGCTTCCGAGCGACCTGGACTCTTTTCGACAATTTGATCGAAATGATTGAATACTCGCGCCAGGCGCCCGTCTGCGCACCGCACGACCTGGGAGTTTGATCCATCATGCTGACCACTCGCACCCGCTTCACCCGCAAGGCCCTGGGGGCCGCCCTCTCCGCCATGATCGCCACCGCCGCCTTCGCGGTCGGCGCGACCGCCCCCACCGAGGCCGCTGCTGAAGACCGGGCCGAGTCCCCCTTCGTGGGCACCTTCAAGACCATCGACGACGAGACCGGCAACGCCAAGTCCTACGTCCAGATCATGAAGGTGGGTCCCTTCTACGTCGGCAAGATCACCAAGCTCCTGCGCGCCGAGGACCAGGGCAAGACCTGTGAGAAGTGCGCCGACGACGACAACCGCAAGGACCAGCCGGTCCTCGGCATGCTGATCCTCACCGGGATGAAGGAGGTCGACGGCGAGCTCAAGGGCGGCCAGATCCTCGATCCCGGCAAGGGCAAGGTCTACCGCTGCAAGATGTGGTTCGACAACGGCAACCTGATGGTCCGCGGCTACCTCGGGCCCTTCTACCGCACCCAGACCTGGTACCGCGTCAACTAGCGGTCTCCTCCCAGACCCACGGGCCGCCCGCCTGAGCGATCAGGCCGGCGGCCTGCGTTCGTTGTGGAGCCTGAGGCGATCGGCCGCCGCCTCAGCGAGTCCTCGGGCGATCGGCGGCCCGCCAGGTCGGAGTTCGGCCTTGTATGTCTGGGACCGCCCGCCGGAGCGAAAGGGAGGTCCTTGTTCGTCGAGGAGTCCTCGGCCGCCCGGTATCCCGCCTGAGTGAGCGAGGAGGGCGGCCGCCAGGTCGAGGTCGGGGCGCGTGAGCGAGGCGGAGGGCGGCGCTCGCCTGTCCGAGAGATCAGGTCGGCGCCGCCTCTTCGTCGGAGCGCGGGCCGTCTTCGTCGCCCGGGAGCTCGGGGGCAGGCGCCGGGACGATCGCCGCCAGCTCCTTCGGCCAGGCTGACCGAAAGGTCATCCTCTCGCCGCTCGCGGGGTGGGCGAGCGAGAGCGAGAGCGCGTGGAGGGCGTGGCGGCGGAGGCCGAGCTCGTCGCCGAGCTCGTCGAGGGTGCGGCGGCCCTCGGCGACGTCGAGGAAGGCGCTCTCGTCGACCCCGTAGAGCTTGTCGCCGATCACCGGGTGGCCGATGAGCGCGAGGTGGACGCGGATCTGGTGCTGGCGTCCAGTGTAGGGGAGCGCCTCGACGAGGGTGACCGGCGCCCCCCGGAAGGTGCCGGCGGCGAGCGGGCGGATCGCCGTGCGGGCGACCATGCCGCCGTCGTCGAGCGCGCGCGCGCCCATCTTCACGCGGATCGCCGAGCCGAGCGCAGGCCCGAGCGGGATCTCGATCGACTGGGCCGCGACGACCTCGCCGTGGACGATCGCCCAGTAGCGCTTGTGGACCTCGCGGCTGAGGAAGGCGCGCTTGATCACCGTGCCCGAGCCGCGGCGGCGGCCGAGCACGAGGACGCCCGAGGTCTCGCGGTCGAGGCGGTGGGCGAGCTCCCAGCCGTGCCCCGGGCCGAGGCGGGTCCGCAGGAGGTGGGTGAGCGTGTGGCGGTGGTAGCTCGCCGACGGGTGCACCGGCAGCCCCGCCGGCTTGTCGAGGATGAGGAGGTGCTCGTCCTCGAAGATCACCCCGTAGTCGAGGACGACCGCGGGCTCCCGCGGGGCCGGCCGCTCGATGATCAGGCGCTGGCCGACGCGCACGCGGATCGACGGGCGCACGAGGAGGCGTCCGCTCTCGGCGCAGCGGACCTTGCCGGCGCCGACGATCGCCTGGATCCGGGTCCGCGAGAGGCGGACGATCCGCGAGGCGATGAAGCGATCGAGGCGGAGGCCTGCGCGGGCGGCGTCGACCTCCAGCGGGATCTCGATGATCTCGCCGACGTCGGCCTCGACCTCGACCTCGGCGTCGTCGGCGTCGTCGGCGGCGTCGTCCTCCGGAGGGCCCTCGGCGAGCGCCGCGTCGACCTCGGGGTCGCTCTCTGGCCCGTCGCTCATCCCTGGGATCCCGCCATCGCCCACGTGCTATAACCCGACGGCCATGAGCACGGAAACTCCGTCAGCACCCCAGGAAGAGGTCGGTAGCCCGCTCCCCGCGATCGTCGCAGGGGTCGCGATCCTCGGCGTCGCCGCCTTCCTTATCTTTGGGTCCGGCGACTCGTCGACGACCGCGACCGAGCAGGGGTCTGCGCCCGCGAGCCAGGCGGCCGCCTCGGATCGCGCGGAGGCACGCGTCCACAGCGGCAAGGTCCGGGGCGGCGTCGAGGCGCGCGCGGCCGATCAGGCCGCCGGCCGGCGCGACGAGGGCGGCGGCGGCGGCGAGGTCCGCCGCAACCCGCGGCTCGGGGCCCCGGTCGAGGGGATGACGATGGCCCCGCCCACCCCGAAGGAGCCGCCGACCTTCGCGACCAAGGCCGAGGAGATCACCTACTACGAGAAGGTCCTCAGCAACGAGGTCGCGCTCCTCGACAAGCGCGCGCAGTTCGTCGAGCGCACCAAGGCGAACGTCGACAAGGCGCGGACCAACGAGGAGCGCGAGGTCGCCGAGAGCCGCCTCAAGATCGTCGAGAAGAACTACGACGATCAGCTCAAGGCGGTCGAGGCGGCCAAGCGCAAGCTCTCGGAGCTCCGGGGCTAGCGAGCTTTGGCGACCGGGAGGAGGCCCGCGTGGCGACGATGACGTCGCGGCGCGGGCTTGCTCGTCCTCACCAGACGTGCGGCAGGGACGGCGCTAGACCGGCACGGCGAAGTCGCGGAGGGCCTCGTTGAGGCTGGTCCGCTGGTCGGTGCTCTGCTTGCGCCGGCCGATGATCAGCGCGCAGGCGATCTGGTACTCCCCGCTCGGGAAGCTCTTCGCGCGGCTGCCGGGGACGACGACCGAGCGCGCCGGCACCCGCCCGCGGTGGGTGATCGGCTCGGGGCCGGTGACGTCGATGATCGGCGTCGACGCGGTCAGGGTGACGTTGGCGCCGAGGACGACCTCGCGCTCGAGGTGGACGCCCTCGACGACGATCGCCCGCGAGCCGAGGAAGCAGCCGTCCTCGACGATCACGGGGGTGGCCCCCGGCGGCTCGAGCACGCCGCCGATCCCGACCCCGCCCGAGAGGTGGACGTGGCGGCCGATCTGGGCGCAGGAGCCGACGGTCGCCCAGGTGTCGACCATCGTCCCGCCGCCGACCCAGGCGCCGATGTTGACATAGCTCGGCATCAGCACCGCCCCGGACTCGATGTAGGCGCCGTAGCGGGCGGTCGCCGGCGGGACCACGCGGACGCCAGCCGCCTCCCAGCCGCGCTTGAGCGGGATCTTGTCGAAGTACTCGAAGGGGCCGACCTCGATCGTCTCGAGGCGCTGGGTCGCGAAGTAGAGGAGGATCGCCTCCTTCACCCAGGGGTGGACCGTCCAGACGCCGTCGGGCTCGCTCGGCGGTGTCGCCACCCGGATCGCGCCGCGGTCGAGGAGCGCGATCGCCTCGGCGATCGCCGCCTGCACCTCGACGTCGGCGAGGCGCGAGCGATCGGCGAAGGCCGCCGAGATCAGCGGCGCGAGGCGGGCGGTGTCGTCTCCGGGGGCAGAGCGCATGGCCCGGGGGATCGCACGAGGCGGCGGCAGGCGCAAGCCCGCGCGGGGAGGCTTCTGGCGGAGCGGCGAAAGATCCCCCACGACCCCGAGCGTGCCCGGCGATGTTGCCCGCGACGCGGCTGTGAGGCGGCGATTCCGCTGGCCCGTCGCCCCTGCGAGGTCTCGCCCGACCGTGCTGCGGACTTGTCAGCGCCCCGCGAGGTCGCGCGTGGCCCGCGTGGGCTCACTCGCCCGCGGGTACCTGGTCGACCTCGCCGAAGAGCACCGTCACCTCGACCGTCCGGCCGCCGTCGACGTTGACCCGCACCTGCGCCGAGTCGCAGCCGTCGGCGAGGCGGAGGGTGCGATCGGGGAGCTCGATCTCGAGGAGGCCCGGCGGCTCGCGGGTGAGGCCGAGGCGCGCCTTGCCGCCGCTCCAGGTCATCGTCCGGGGTCGGCCCTCGAGGTCGCTGCCCTCGGGCAGCGGGACCGCGTGGACCGGTGTCCGGTGCTCCTGGAGGTAGGTGATGTAGTAGTAGCCGGCGGCGATCGCCGCGACCGTGGCGACCGCGAAGCCGACGGCGAGGAGCGAGCGCATCCGCCCCGCCGCTCGGTAGCCGCCGAGGCGTCCGAGGTGGAAGTCGGTCTCCGGCGGATCTGCGAGGAGCTCGTCGTCGCGGGCGTTGGGGTCGCGCGCGGCCTCGACGGGGCGCGCGTCGCCCACGTCGCCCGCGCTCGCGTCATCGTCGTTCGGCGCCTGGTCGCCCTCGCTCACCGGACGATCCAACCACGGGTGGCGACGATCCGCCACCCCGTCAGCGAGTCCGCGGGACCAGCTAGTCCCGCGGCAGCCAGGCCGGCCGGACCTGGGCCCACATCACGTCGGCGACCAGCCCGAGCTTGGTGGTGGCGAGGCCGACCGCGCCGCGGACCTGGCGGAGGCGATCGCGGACCGGGAAGTGCTGGGCGTGGCGCGGGACCAGCGAGGTCTCGAGCGCGTGGCGGGCGGTCTTGAGGTACTCGCTGAGGAAGACCCGCGGCCGCCCCTCGGCGCAGGAGAGGAGCGCCATCGACCGCCGGCGGGCCTCGGGGCCGCTCTCCCAGTACTCGAAGAGCGCGCGTTGGATCGCCCGCGCGCCCTCGTTGCCCCCGCGGAAGGCCTCGTAGATCGCGTCGGCGAGCGCCTGCCGGGTCGGCACGTAGCGGTCGTGCTCGTTGCGGTAGCGCCGGAGGTTGGCGCTCGTCAGCCAGGGCTCGCCCTCGGGGGCGCGGGCCCGGCGGCGCGCCTCCTCGCCGAGGGTCTCGGCGTCGCGCAGCCCCATCGTCATCCCGCTCGCGGTGATCGGGTGGGAGCAGCCGGCCGCGTCGCCCACAAGCGCGACCCCGGGGAAGGCGGCCCGCGGCGCCGGCAGGTTGACGGTCGGCGCCATCTCGAGGTGCCCGCGGTGGCCGAGGATCGCCGCCGCCGCCTGCTCGGCGAGCGCCGAGGGCAGGAAGGGGATGAAGGCGTCGAAGAGGAAGTCGGCGAGGCGCGCCCCCTTCGCTGGCAGCGAGTGGGGGAGGTCCATCGTCATCCGGAAGAGGGTGCGGCCGTCCTCCTCGCGGGCGATCGGATAGACCAGCACCGGCCCCCAGGCGCCGAGGATCACGTTGGCGAAGCTCGGGAGGCCGACCGCCGCGTCGCGGATCTCGATGCCGACGGTGAAGCCGATCGTCTGGCGCTCGTCGGGGAGGCCGAGGAGCTTGCGGACCGCGCTCGCCTTGCCGTCGGCGCCGATCAGGAGGTCGGTGAGGATCGTCCGCGGCCCCTCGTCGCCCTCGAGCACCACCCCGCGGATCGCCCCCTCGTCGCCGCGGAGGAGCTCCTTGATCACGAAGCCCTCCCAGAGGTCGACCTGCGGCTCCTCGCGGATCACCGCGCGCATCACCCGGACCAGGGTCTTGTGGTGGACGGCGATCCCGCGCGGCCGCTGGCCGCGGATCTCGGCGTAGGGGAGCTCGACGTAGCGGCCGTCGGCCCGCTCGAGGACCGTGAAGCCGTCGACGTCGACCGCGCCGGCGGCCATCAGCGGCCCGTAGAAGCCGAGGTCCTCGAGGATCTGGGCGCCGCGCGGGTGGATGTACTCGCCGGCGAAGCGCGGCGAGACCCCGCGGTGGCGGTCGATCACCAGGATCCGCCGGCGGCGCTCGGGGTCGGCCATCGTCAGGGCGCGGGCGGTCGCGCAGCCGGCCATGCCGGCGCCGATGATCACGGCGTCATAGCGCTCGGGGGATCGCTTGCTGGGGGTGCTCATCGGCGGCTCCTCATATGTCCAAGAGTACAGGTTGAAGCTCGGGGGATCAGAGCTCGCCGCCGCGCTCGGCGAAGGCGCGGAGGGCGAGGGCGGCGTCGCGGATCCCGGCGGAGGGGTCGTAGACGCAGGGGCTGAAGCCGTGGCCGGCGATCGTCGCGCCCGGGAGCGCGTCGCCCTCGCCCTCGATCCGACCGACGAGGTGGCGGGCGGCCCGGACCGCCTGGACGCAGGGGCGGCCCTCGAGGGCGATCAGCGCCTCGAGCGCGTCGGCGGTCGCGGTCACCGTCCCGAAGGAGCCGTCCTCGCGCTGGCGCCCGCGGAGGTGGCGCTCGACCGCCCGCCGGAGCGGCTGGTCGGGGGCGCAGAGGTCGGCGGCGCAGCGGCCGAGGGCCGCGAGGGTCTCGACCGAGTCGCGGCTAATGTCCCGTTCGACATGTCCCTCAAGCCAGCGCATCGTGCGGGCGACCCGATCGTCGTCGGCCCGCCAGCCCATCCGCGCGAGCTGGCGGAGGGCGCGGGCGCTCCGCTGGACCCGGGCCTCGCCGCTTGCGCTCGCGTCGGCCATCAGCTCGGCGTCGCGCCAGGGCGCCTGGGTCATCCACACGTTGGACTCGCCGCGCTCGTAGCGGGCGAAGGTGCCGTCGGGCTCCTGCATCGCCAGGAGCACCTCGATCGCCCGCCGCATCGCCGCCCACGCGGGCCCGCGCTGGCTCGAGTCCTTGGGCAGCGTCGCCAGGGTCTCGAGGACCGCGCAGGTCGCGTCGATGTCGAGGTGGTGGCGGGCGCCGGCCTCGCCAGGCCAGCCGCCGACCGCCGCGTTGGTCCGAAACTGCCACTCGCCGGGCTCGGTGAGCTCCTGGGCGAGGAGCCAGGGGATCGCCCCCTCGTCGCCGCTCGCCGCCCGGGTGAGGCGGGCGATCACCGCCAGCGGCGGGCTGGTGAGGCCCTGGCCGAGGTGGGGCGGGTCGCTCGCCGACGTCAGCGGCGGCCGGGTGAGGCCGCGGGCGTGCCGGAGGTAGCCGAGGCCGCGGCGGATCCGCGGGTCGTCGAAGCTCGCGCCGGCGACCCGGAGGGCGAGGAGGCTGAGGAGCGTCGGCCTCGCCGAGAACCACCCGCCGTGGCTCTGCTGGGCGTGGGCGAGCCAGGTCTGCGCGCGACCGAGGGAGGCCCGCAGGAGCGGCCCGCGGGGCATCTTGCGGAGGATCTTGATCGCCGTGTCGAAGTTCTGGACGAGGTCGCCGACGAGGCCGTCGCGGGTGATCCGCGGCGGGATCATCTCGCGTCCGCGGGTGAGGAGGAGCGGACGGGCGTCGCTCAGGTGGATCCGGGCGGGCGCGCGGGTGAGCAGGAGGTAGGGCGTCAGGAGGCCGCGGGCCCACGGGCAGACGCGGCTCGGCGAGAGCACCGAGCTCGGCGGCAGGAGCCAGATCTCGGACGGCACCGCCGGCAGCCAACCCCAGGGGATGTGCCCGGCGATCGCCAGCCAGAGGCGGACCGAGAAGCTCGCCCGCTGGGCCCCGCCGAGCTCGTGGACGACCCGCAGCGCCTTGACCATCCGCTCGCTCGCCGGGTCGTCGCCGGCCTGGACGCAGGCCCACCAGCCGAGGGAGGTCAGCGAGAGGTCGGGGGACTGGGTCTGGGGATCGAGCCAGGCGCCGCTCGGCTGCTGGCTCGCCCGGATCCAGGCGATGAGCCCGGCGTGCTCGGCCGCGCTGAGGTCGCGGAAGAGGCGGTCGGCGAGGATCACCTCGCAGGCGACGCCGACGTCGGCGACGCCGACCAGCCAGGGGCGCTCGGGGTCGAGGGCGCGTCGTCGCCACTCGCCCGCGGCCCTCGTCGCGCTGCGGATCGCCGCCTCGAGGCGGCTCTCGCCTGCCCCATCTGCCACTCTGATTCCGTCAATCATCGGATCCTCGGGCCGGCGACGCGATCTCATGCGAGATCTGCGCGGACCCCTAAAACGCGGCTGCAAGCTACCACGGCCGGGATTTGCACCCGGTGACAGGCGTCACAAGAGGCCGGGGGCCTGCCGCCCCTGGAGGCGTCGGCGCGCGCTCCGGCGCATCGCTGGGCATGCCCGCCGAAGCGGCGTTCGGCGCCCGCTCGACGGCCCGAAAGCGAAGGGGTCTTGCGACCGCTGCCCGCGGTTGAGAGACTCCGCTCGATGATCATGACGCGCGCGCGAGCCACCGCCCTGACCGCCCTCGTGGGCGCCGGCCTCCTCTCCTCGGGTTGCAAGGAGGACCCGGTGCCCGAGACCCACGGCTTCACCTGCGTCGAGGTTCGCCCGGGCAACGCGGCCGGCTCCGACGTCGCCGCGCTCTTCGGCGGGACGACCGAGATCCGCGTGACGGTCTCCTATCTCGACTGTCTGCAGGACTTCTACGTCAACACCAACACCGCGTACGCCCAGGACGGCGTCGACGGGGCGCCGATCTTCGAGGAGTGGGCGGACCGCCTCTGCGAGGAGGACATCAGCGGCCGCCTCGAGTGCATGGTCAACAGCATCAACCAGACCCTCTCGACGATGGTCTTCAACATGACCGTCAGCTACACCGGCATCGATCCGCTGAAGATCGAGGGTCGCAAGATCCTGATCGGACCGCTGCCCCTCGAGAGCCTGGCGATGTGCAAGCCCGACGTGCGCCTGATCGGCAACAACGCGGTCTCCGGCTACGACGCCGACGGCGCGCTCCTCTGGAGCATCGAGTCCTTCGAGGTCAACCAGGGCCGCGCCGATCTCGACGGTCGCGGCTGCATGACGGTCTCCGCGGTCCGCAAGTAGCCGCGGGGGTGCGCCGGTGTTGAGGTCAGGCGGGCCTTCGTCGCGCGGACGCGCGGGCGGGCTCGCCTGGCTCGCTCTCAGCCTCGTGGGTCTTTCCGGCTGCGGGACCCAGAGCGTGAGCCGTGAGGAGGCGGCGTCGCCGGCGGCGGGTGAGGAGGCGGCGCTCGCCTGCGATCCCGAGCCGGAGGGGGCGCTCGCCCGAGTCGAGGACGCGCCCTGCCCGTGGGCGCTGGTGCCCGAGGGTGAGGGTCTCCGCCTGCGCTCGCGCGCGCCCGGCGGCGCGAGCCTCGAGGTGATCCCGCCGGAGGTCTGCGCGCCCGCCTCGCGCTGCCGCTACGAGGGGGTGGCGAGCGCCCTCGGCCCGATCCTCCTGGCGATCGTCGACGGCCCCGAGAGCGAGGTGCCCGTCGATCTCTGGCTTGGCGCGGCCCTCGGCGGCGAGCGCCTGGTCTTCGCCGAGCTCTGGTGGGGCCCCGCCTCGGTGATCGATCGCACCGAGGTAGGGCCCGCCCACACCCTCGCGCCCGCGATCTGCGAGGGGCGCCTGGTCCTGCGGCCGGAGGGGCGCCTGCCGGAGGCCGAGTCGTCGCCGCCGGCCGAGCTCCTCGCCCAGAGCGGCGTCTACGAGGTCGAGGGGGACGCGCTCGTCCGCCGCGCGCCGGCGGGCGACGCCAGCCGCTGCGAGGCGCTCGACCTCGGGCTCCCCTGAGCGCGCGGACCTCCGCCGCGGCCGCCTCCGCGCTGGCGGGGGCGCTGGCGGGGCCTGCGAAGATCCCCCTTGGCCGGGCCCATCGCGGTGTTACTCTCAAACGACGGGGACGATCTGGGCGATCACGGTCAGCGCCCAGGGTCGATCATGTATTGTTTCGTCCCCAAAGCCTCCGAAGCCTCCGATGTCCCGCCTCAGGCCCATACGCGGACGCCGCTCGCGTCACCTCCGCGCCCAGCAGCAGGCGGGCGCGGGCTACGACGATCGCTTCGTCGATGAGCCGCAGGCGCGGCGCCCCGTCGGTCCGGACGTCGGCTGGGACCGCTCGGCGCCGGCGCCGGTCGACGTCGGCTACCGCGATGACGGCTCCAACTCGCCGCTCCAGCCCCAGATCCTCAGCCTCCTCGCCGATCCGCGGGTCGACGCGATCACCGTCGACGCGGCCGCGCGGGCGCTCGCCTGCCCCCGCGCCGACGTCGAGACGGTGATCGAGGCGATGCGGGCGGCCGGCACCCTGGTGGCGATCCCCGGGCCGATCCCCCGCTACGCCGTGCCTCTTGAGGTCAAGGAGGACCTCGAGCGCGAGTTTATCGAGGCCGCCGACGAGCTCGGCGAGCACGCCCTCCTCGCCCGGATCAGCAACGAGACGGCGCTCGCTACCTTCGACGACGAGGAGCCCCGCCTGCCGGCGACCGCTGGCCTCCTCAGCCTCTTCCTCCCGGGCACCGGCCAGCTCCTCAACGGCGACATCGGCCGGGCCTCGCTGGTCTTCGCGGTCTGGAGCATCGCCTGGATCGTCCCCCAGCTCTCGCCGGTGTGGACCTTCGTCTGCCTCTACGCCGGCGCCGAGGCCTTCTTCACCGCGAAGATCCGGAGCATGGAGCGGAAGATGGCCGCCGAGGCCCAGGCCGGCGGCGGCGCGGCCCCGCCGAAGAAGCTCCCCTCGCCGCGGATGACCTGAGCGATCGAGGACTTGTCCGAAGGGACAGATCGTTCTGATCGGCCGATCGCCGTCGAGCGTCGCGGCGCTACTCGCCGGCCCGCGTCGCCGCGTCCTTGTTCTCGCGGTCGAGCTCTCGCCAGCGCCAGCCGAAGGCGACGAGCACGGCGATCACCCCGAGCGGGATCCACGGGAAGCGGTCGGGGTCGCGGCCGCGCTCGCGGAGCTGCTCGCTCTTCTGCTCCCACTTCTTCCAGCGCTCCTTGTGCCAGAGCTTGTGGGGTCGATCGGCGGGGAGCGGCGGCAGGCCGTGGCGGGCGCGGATCTCGTCGGGGAGCTGGCCGAGCGGCTCGTCGACGCAGATCGCGGTGTAGACCACCTTCTCCTGGTGGGTCTTCGCGTAGCGCTCCTCGGGGACGTAGGGGCCCTTCTCGGCGACCTCCTCGGGGGTCGGGATCGAGTACCAGACCTTGACGAGCTCGACCTTCTTCGGCTCCTGGCCGCCGTGCGCCAGCGCCCAGTCGCGGCAGACCCAGCGGGCGTGCCACTTCTGATACCAGGAGCCCTGGCCCCCCTCGGCGCCGACCACCCGGCGGTTGATCTTCCGCTGCCGGGTGTACCAGAGCCAGGGGATCGGCTTCTGATCCGGGTGGTAGACGTCGGTGTTGAGGTCGTAGACCTTGCCGTCGACGTCGGTCACCAGGACCTTCATGAAGAGGTTGGAGCGCGGCGGGTTGGGGGCGAACATCTTCCACCCCTGGCTCGTCTGGGTGGTCCGCAGCCACCACTTGAAGGGCTCGTTCGCCTTGGTCCGCCAGGTCGAGAGCGAGTCCTTCTCGGGGAGGAGCCAGATCGCCACGCCGACCGTCTGGTAGAGGGCGATCGCTCCGGCGAGGTAGCGGCCGCCGGGGCCGTAGGCCCAGGGCCGGCGGGGCTTGCCGGTGAAGGGGTCGATCCGCGAGAGCTGCTCGCGGCCGTGGCGGCGGGCCTGGAGGTAGCCGACGATCGCCAGGCCGACGGCGATCCCGACCCCGGTGAAGGCCCAGTGGATCCCGGGCTTCTCGATCGTCTTGCCGGCCTCGTCGATCGCCTCCCGCGGGAGCGCGAGGAAGACCCCGCCGACCGCCGCGCCGATCCCCGCGAGGAGGGCCCAGGGCGGGAGCGCGGCCGCGTCGCGGTGGAGGTGGGGGAGGGTGCGGTCCTCGGCCGGGGTGATCGGCGCCTCGTCGCGGACGTGCTTCGGGATCCCCGGGACCCCGAGGCGAGCGAGGCGGATCCCGAGCTGCCGGAGGACGTGGGCGATCTCGCTGCCGTTGAGGAAGGCGATGTAGGTCGACACCGTCGCCGGCGTGAACCAGCCGATGTTCATCATCACCATCAGGTGCGAGTGGAAGATCACCCCGAGGCCGAGCCAGAGGCGGCGGCCCATCAGCCAGGTGCAGGCGGTGTCGAGGCTCAGCCAGCTCGGGAAGCGGACCCCGAGGACCCGCTTGCCCGAGAGGAGGCGCCAGAGCACGCCGATCACCGCCATGCCGCCGAGCCAGGAGACGGCGAAGAGGCGCATCACCTCCTCGAGGCGCATCACCCCCGGCGGCGGCTTCGCCGGCCAGTGGACCGGGAAGGCGACCAGGACGACCTCCATCACCAGGAGGCCGAAGGCGATCCAGAGGAGGCGGTGGGCCCAGGCCTGCCAGCCGACGAGGGGCGGGATCTTCTCGCGCCGGTGGAAGCGGATCACCAGCCCGAGGATCACCACCGGGAAGCAGGCCTCCCAGTAGTGGGTGATCCAGGTCGAGAGGCGGAAGAGGTTGGTGCCGAAGAGCGCCGAGAGCTGCTGGGGCTCGAAGCGGTAGAAGTGGTCGAGGTTGAGGGCGTAGTACATCGCGTCGCCCTTGGCCCAGACCGGCCCGTTCTTGACCACGCCCGTGTAGCAGTAGAGGGCGGCGGTCTGCAGGATCATCAGCATCCGCGGCCACGCCGGGATCAGGCGGTAGATCGCCTCGAGCCCCCTCGGGTGCTCCTTCGAGGGGGCGACCCCGGCCCCGTCGCCCGGTCCGCCGCGCTCGCTCAGCCGCCCCTCGCGGCGGAGGCGGCGGCAGCGTAGCCAGTTGTCGACGCTGTAGGCCGCGCCGCAGCGCGAGAGGCAGAGGTAGAAGAGGAAGCAGCGGTAGACGTTCTCGGTCCCCTCCCAGAACACCTGATTTCGCAGGATGATCGAGTGGAAGAGGAGGAGCGTCAGCCACTTCGCGTAGCGGGTCTTGTAGCCGACGATGAAGGCGACGCAGGCGAGCTGAAACGCGCCCCAGTGGATCCACCAGGCGGTCGGCGAGTCCCAGAAGAAGAGGAGCGAGTACTTCGGCCCCTTGAGGAACTGGACGAAGCCGCCCCAGCCGAAGAAGCCGTAGGGGTCATCGGCCCGCAGGCCGTCGCCGAAGCCCTCGAATTGCGAGGCGGCGAAGACCTGGCGGGCGATGTCGGTCGCGAACATCCCCTCGTCGGTGAAGAGGTAGGTGAAGAGCTCCCAGAGGCCGTTGATGTTGGCCAGGGTCACCAGGCCGAAGGCGATCCGAAAGAGCCCGACCGAGCGCGGGTCCTCGGCCCGGAGCCAGAAGCGGCGCCAGGTCTCGCGGTGGAGGACGCAGATCAGTGCGAAGGCCGTCGCCGCGGCCAGCATGAGCCAGCCGATGGTCGGCGAGAGGGCGATCGCCTCGGCGTTCGGGATCGGGTCGGCGAGCGCCATTTCCTGGCTGCGGCGGCTACTCGCCGGCGGGCTGGGCCTTGATCTTCCGCTGCTCGGCCTTCGCCTTGTTCATCGTCCGCTTGACCTTCTCGATCGACGGCTTGGTGATCCCGCGGGGCTCGTGGCGGCGGTCCCACTTCTTCTTGCGGTCCTTGATCCAGGGCTTGAACTCGTCCTCGGCGATCAGCGGGAGGCCGTGGCGCTCGCGGATGTAGTTGGGGACCTGGGAGTTGATCCCGCTCTTGCAGGTCTCGGTGTACTGCCGGTACTCGGAGCCCGCCTGGACGTTGAGGATCTCGGGGACGTACCAGCCCTTGCGGCGGACCTCCTCGGGGCTCGGGATCCGGTACGAGATCTTGAAGAGCTCGACCATCTTCGGCGGGGTGCCGTTGTGGGCCATCGCCCAGCTCCGGCAGAGGTAGCGGGCGTACCACTTCTGGTACCAGTCGCCCTTGCCCGACTCGCCGCCGATGATCCGGCGGTTCATCTTCCGCATGCGGTCGTTCCAGACCCACGGGATCGGCTTGCGCTCGGGGGCGTAGACGTCCGTGCGCATGTCCCACTTCTCGCCGCTCTGGTCGACGACGACCGCCCGCATGAAGACGTTATGCCGCGGCGGATTGGGCGCGAACATGCCCCACCCCTGATCGGTCGAGGTCAGGAGGAGCCACTCGCGGAAGACCCCCTTGGCCTCGTGGCGCCAGTGGAGGCAGTCCTTGTCGGGCATCAGCCAGACGGCGACCGCGGTGATGTGCCAGACCAGCATCCCGCCGATGATCACGCGGCCGAAGGGGCCGTAGGCCCAGGGCGCGCGGACGTGATCGGTGTGCGGGTCGGTGAGCGGCAGCGCCGGCGCGGCCGGGACGTCGGTGGCCGTGAAGGTGAAGCCGAGGCGCGCGAGCGCCTTGTCGAGGGCCGGCGAGAGGCGCCGGAGGAGCATCGTCCCGGCGACGACCACGAGGAGGGCGGCGCGGATCGCCGTCCAGCGCTCGCCATCGCGCGAGAAGAGCCACATGAGGCCGCCTAGCGCCGCCAGGAGGCCGACCATCCGCAGCACAAAGAGCGGGCTGCGGCGGTGCCCCTGGCCGTAGGCGTAGACGAGCAGGATCCCGGCGATGGTCAGGCAGGTCCAGCCGAAGTGGATGTCGGCGTAGGCGTGGAGCGGGATGCCGACGACGGCGACGCCGAGGAGGGCGAGCATCAGCCACTCGGGGAGCGCCCGCGAGTCGCGGATGTGGTGGGGGAGGGAGCGGTCCTCGGCGGGCAGCGGCGGCTCGCCGCGGCGCACGCCCTCGGGGATCCCCGGGACCCACTTCGGCAGGCGCTTGCCGATGAAGCGGAGGACCCGACCGGGCTCGTCGCTGTGGAAGTACACGAGGTAGGTCGAGACCATGATCGGCGGGAACATGCCGATGTTCATCATCACGTTCAGGTTCCCGTGGAACATCGCGCCCAGGGTGAGCCAGGTGCGGCGGCCGAGGAACCAGCGGCAGAACCACTCGCGGTCGAGGGTGAACTTGTGGCCCTTGATCGTGACCGAGCGCGGGCGGTGGCCGAGGCGCCACCAGAGGACGCCGATCGCCGAGATCAGGACCATCCAGGCGGCCGCGAAGGCGATCTGGAACTCGGCGGTCGAGAGCTGGAAGGCCATCCCCGGGACGTAGTGGACCGGCATGGCGATCAGCGCCGTGGTCATCGCGCCGATCCCGAGGAAGAGCCAGCACGCGCGGACCACCCAGAGGCGCCAGCCGGTGAGCGGCGCGAGGCGCTCGCGCATCGCCCAGCGGGCGATCACGCCGAAGACCAGGACCGGGAAGAGGGCCTCCCACCAGTGGGTGATCCAGGTCGCCAGCCGGAACATCGACGTCCCCACCCCCGCGGAGAGCTCCTGGGGGTAGAAGCGGTAGAAGTGGTCCATGTTGAGCGCGTAGTAGAGCGCGTCACCCTTGGCCCAGACCGCGCCGTTCTTGACCACGCCGGTGTAGCAGTAGAGGGCGCCGAGGTTGAGGACGGCGAGCCAGCGCGGCCACGCGGGGATCAGGCGGTAGACCGCCTGGAGGCCCTTGGGGTGCGCGTCCGAGGGGGCCACGCCGGCGCCTCCGCCGGGGCCGTCGCGCTCGCTGAGGAGGCCCTGCTTGCGGAGCTTTCGGGTGCGCAGCCAGTTGTCGACGCTGTAGGCGTGGCCCGAGCGGGCGGCGACCAGGTAGATGAAGAAGACCCGGTAGACGAGCTCGGTCCCCTCCCAGAAGAGCTGGTTGCGGAGGAAGAAGGAGTTCATCAGCAGGAAGCTGAGGAGCCCCATCAGCCGCGTCCGCCAGCCGACCATGAAGAGGATGGTGATGACGTGGAAGAGCCCCCACTGGATCCAGAACGCCTGCGGCGTGTCCCAGAGGAAGAGGAGCGAGTACTTGTGGCCCTTGAGGTTGAGGAGGATCGCGTGGATGTCGAAGAAGCCCCTGGGGTCGTCGCCGATCCCGTCGCCGTAGCCCGCGAACTGGTTGGCCGCGAAGACCTGCTGGGCGACATCCGTGAAGAAGATGCCCTCGTCCGTGAAGAGCATCTCGAAGTACTCCCAGAGGTCATTGATGTTGCAGATGACCAGGAAGGCGAAGACGATCCGGAAGAAGGCGATCGGCCGCGGGTCCTCCATCGTCAGCCAGAGGCGGCGCCAGCGCTCGCTCTGGACGATGAACATGACGAACACGCAAACCGCGCAGAAGACCATCGCCCAGCCGACGGAGGGCGCGAGTGCGATCGCGTCCTCGTTCGGGATCCGGTCCTCCGAGAGGAAAGAGAATGCAGAAAATGCGGCCGCAGCGAGCCCCAACATAGGGAGCGAGTGTCGGAAACGGCGAAATCGGGCGCAAGCGCAAAGCGCCCTGGCGCCTGGGATTTGCCGCACTTTGCGCACGCAAAAGTTGCCCAAAATTGCGCTTGCCGCGCAAGGTCTCCTGACGTCACCGGAGGCTCCAGAGGTCCGCGCTGGGTGGGCGGCTTGACGGACTCGCGCCTCGGCGGCGACCCTCCCCCCTCGCCATGTCGCTGCTCCGCGATGATGTCCGGCTTTCCGGGTTCAACAACCTGACGAAGGTCGTCAGCTTCAACCTCTACGACTTCTTCGTCGCTCGCACCGAGCGCGAGCGTCTGGGCTATGTCGCGTGGATTGACGAGCAGTTCTCGGCCGCGCGGATCACCGGAATTCTGCGCGAAATCGCCAGGATCATCGACGCCGAGGTGCTCTCGGTCTCGGATCAGGACTACGAGCCGCACGGCGCGAGCTCGCTGGTGCTGATGAGCGATCTCGGGCACGGCAAGCTCAAGCACTCGACCAACAGCAGCGTCGCCGCACACCTGACCAAGAGTCACCTCTGCGCCCATACCTACCCCGACTGGACCGATCCCAAGGGGATCTGCTCCTTCCGGGTCGACATCGACATCGCCACCTGCGGGACGATCGTCCCGCTCCGCGCGCTCGACTACATGTTCGAGAGCTTCGAGAACGACGTGGTGATCATCGACTACGTGGTCCGCGGCTTCACCCGCGACGCCGAGGGCAAGCGGGTCTACATGGACCACGTGGTCCGGTCGATCCAGGACTTCATCAGCCCGGAGATCCTCGCCAACTACCACTGCGAGGACCTGGTGCTGCAGAACGAGAACATCTGGCAGACCAAGATGATCCGCACCCGCCTCGACCCCGGCGAGTACTTCAACGCGGACCTCGACCCGACCGCGCCCGAGAACCGGGCGGCGCTCGAGGATGTCCGGCGGGAGATGGTCGGGATCTTCTACGGCTGGCCGGGCTAGGGCTGGCCGGGCTGAGGTCGCGCGCGCTGGAGGAGCGCGCCGGCGACGACCATCAGACCGGCGCCCGCGAGGGCGCCGACGCCGGCCGGCGCCCGCCAGAGCCAGGCGTCGAGGGCGACGCTCGCCGGGATCCCGGCGTAGGCGATCATCGCCACCCGGGCGGCCTGCTCGCGGTGGTAGGCCCTGGTCATAAGGACCTGTCCTAAAGTTCCAAAGCCGACGAGGCCGACGAGGGCCGGGAGGTCGGCGAGCTCGAGGTCGTGGGGCGCGCCCTCGGCGAGGCCCCAGGCGAGGCCGGCGAGCGAGGCGTGGAGGGTGAAGTGGAAGACGACCCGCTCGGCGGGCTCGCTCGCGGCGGCGACGCGGACGCTGAGGTGGGCGAAGGCGGAGAAGAGCGCCGAGCTCGCGGAGAGGAGCGCCGGGAGGAGCGGCGGCGCGAAGGCGGCGGCGTCCGGGTGGATCACCAGGGCGGCGCCGCTGAGGGCGAGGGCGAGGGCGGCCAGGGTCACCGCCCGGAGGGGCTCGCGGAGGGCGAGGGGGGCGAGGAGGGCGACGAAGACCGGCTGCAGGAGGAAGAGGACGGTGTGCTGGACGAGCGTGAGCGCCCGCACCGCGAAGAAGTTGGTCGCCATCGACGCGATCCCGAAGGCCGAGCGCAGGGCGATCACGCCGACGCGGGCCGGTCGGAGGGGGATCTTCCGCCGTCGCAGGCCCCACCATAAGAAAGGAAGGGCGGGGGCGCTGCGGTAGAAGATGATCTCCGAGGTGGCGAAGCCGTCGTCGCGGAGGAGCTTGACCGCCGCCTGCATCGCCGTGAAGGCGATGGTCGCGCCGAGCATCAGGAGGAGGCCGCTCGAG
>JACKDU010000007.1:315000-507864 GCA_020633335.1 Myxococcales bacterium
ATGGAAGGGCCGTCGCTCAACGGATAAAAGGTACTCCGGGGATAACAGGCTTATCACGCCCAAGAGTTCACATCGACGGCGTGGTTTGGCACCTCGATGTCGGCTCATCGCATCCTGGGGCTGTAGTAGGTCCCAAGGGTTTGGCTGTTCGCCAATTAAAGCGGTACGCGAGCTGGGTTCAGAACGTCGTGAGACAGTTCGGTCCCTATCTGCCGTGGGCGTAGGAATCTTGAAGTGGATCTGTCCCTAGTACGAGAGGACCGGGATGGACAGACCCCTGGTGTTCCGGTTGTTTTGCCAGAAGCATTGCCGGGTAGCCAAGTCTGGAATGGATAACCGCTGAAAGCATCTAAGCGGGAAGCCAACCACAAGATGAGGGTTCCCTGAAGGTCCGTCGGAGACGACGACGTTGATAGGCTGGGTGTGGAAGTGCGGCGACGCATGGAGCTAACCAGTACTAATCGACCGTTCGGCTTGGCCTGGGATAGCCGCCCCAGTTTTCGGGGAGGTGGTCAAGCTCGAGGTTTCGAAGCGACACGTCATCGCCGCCCAGGAGGGCAGGCGAGGGCCGTCGCCGATTGCGTAGGTTTCGAGAGGAGCGCTGGCTTGGGGAGAGTCCCCGAGCTCGCGGCGGGGCCCCAAGCTCAGTAGAGCGAGGAGGTCTGGCCCGTTGAGCGTCGCGCTCCTGCTACAAGGTTTCCTGGTGACTATTGCGGAAGGGTCACACCCGATCCCATCCCGAACTCGGTCGTTAAGCCTTCCAGCGCCGATGGTACTGCAGGGGAGTCTCTGTGGGAGAGTAGGTCGTTGCCAGGGTTATGGCCCCCTCCAGCCGGAGGGGGCCTTTTTTTATTGGTTCTCGCGGGTTCCTGGTGCTCTCTCGGGTTGACCTCGCGGTGTCTGTGTCGACTTGGGAACTCGGCCTGCTTGTTCCGGGTCGTCTCGGGTTCGGGCACTTGTGAGCCATGCCTCGGTCATCCCGGGGCGGGATCGCTTCGCGGATCGCCTGGCCCGGTGAGCGCTTTTCGAGCCCTCCACAGGCCTGGCGTGGCACCATCGGGAGGTGGGCGGCTTTGGCAAGCGACTTGGTCGACGGGGGCCGAAGGCGGTCCTGGCTGGCGCTGAGGATGCGCTCGTCGCGTCCGCGAGGGCGTTCATTCGTCGTCCCGAGGGACGTGTGGCGCTGCGGCTCGCGGGCGACGCGGCCGCGCTCCTCGATGCCCGGGGAGCGGCCTCGGCCGGCGCCGCCGCCAGGGCCTGCGGGCCCGGTTGTGCGTTCTGTTGCCACCTCCCGGTCACCCTCTCCGTCCCCGAGGGGCTGCGGATCCTCGCTCACATCGATTCGCTCGACGTCGACGCCCGCGAGCGCGCGGTCGCGGCCGTGTTCGCCGTCGCCGCGGCGGTGAGCGGAGACAGCGAGGAGCTGCTCTTCCTCGTCCGGCGCCCCTGCGCGTTCCTCGGTGAGGACCAACGCTGCACGATCTACGAGGTCCGCCCGATCGCCTGCCGGGGCCACGCGTCGATGAGCCGACAGGCCTGCGCCGACGCCCACGCAGCCCCCGAGGATCCTGCCCTGGCGGACGCGATCCCGATCGATCTCGCCCTCCGAGACGAGAAGAATCGCACGAAGACGACGCTTGGGTTGACCCTCCTGCAGGCCGGGCGCGATCCCCTCGACTACGAGCTCCACACCCTGCTCCGGGCGCTCCTCGTCGATGCCCAGGTCGGCGAGGCGTGGCTCTCCGGGCAGGGGGGAGAGGCGCCTGCGCGTGTGCTGGCGATCAGTCGCGAAGCCCTCGACGAGCTGCGGTACCTCGCGGACGCTCTCGACTGATCTTCGCGGGGATCGATGCTCCGGCTCTCGCCATCAGGCGGGGCGGATGGGCGAGAGACCGGGGGCGCCCGGTGGAGGCGACGTCGGGCGCGCCCTGGGCGGAGTATCGCCGGGACCTGCTCCGGCGAGAGCCCCGAGATGCAGCCACGGTGGTGTGGGCCTGAGGGGACGGAGTCTGCGATGCACGCGAGGCTGCGAAGTCGAGCTGGTCCAGGAGATCACAGGGGCGGCGCAGCCGGCGAGCTGACGGTGAGCGCGAGGCCCCGGAGATGCGAAGCCGAAGAGATCCATCGTCCAGGAGAGCATGGGGCGGCGGACTCTGGGTCGCGATTCGGCGAAGTCAGGCGGGCGGAGCCAACACTCGTCGCGGGCCGAAGGCGAGATCGGCGGGTGGAGCCAACACAGGTCGCAAGTGCGGCGAGGCGGGTTGAAGCAGCGTCCGGCGGGCAGAGCCAACACTCGTCGCGGGCCGGCGGGGCGGGCTGAAGGAGAGTGCTGGTGGCGATTCGGCGAAGCCGACGGCCGGAGACAGCGCCCGGGCTGAGTCGCAAGTGCGGCGAGGCGGGTTGAGGGAGCGTTCGGCGGGCGGAGCCAACGCTCGTCGCGGGGCCGGCTGGCGGCCAAATGCGGCGAAGCCGACGTGCCTGGGCACGTCGGCTTCGTCACGGCGTAACGCCGAGGCGCTCGCCGGCGGTCGCTAGCGGCGGCGGCGGTAGAGGAGGCCGCCGGCGATGCCGAAGAGCACGAGGGCGCCGTTGAAGCCGCCGAAGGCGTCGCTGTCGATCGAGCAGCCCTTCTTTTTGGGCTCGACCGGCGGCGGGGCCTCGGTCGGCGGTGGGGTGGACGGCTCCTCCTCGTCGCCGCCGAGCGAGTCGTGCTCATCCTGATCGGCGAGCTCGTCGTCCTCGTCGTCCTTCTCCTCCGGCGGCGGCTCCTTGCCGCTCTTGATCAGCTTGATCTTGCCCTTGGCGAGCTCGAGGTCCTTGCCCTTGGCGCTGACCTGGATCGCCCGCACCGTGTAGGTCCGATCCTTGTTGAAGCCGATCCGACCCTGGAGCTCGATCTCGCCGGAGAAGTACTTGGCGCCGTCGAAGCCGTTCTCCTCGTGGCGGAAGACCAGCGAGTTCTGGCCGTTGATCTCCTGGTAGAACTCGAAGTAGAGGGGCCCCTCGCCGGCGTTGTCGAGCTTCGCCCAGACGAAGGCCTGCCAGGCGTCCTCGCCCGGGATGTTGTCGAGCTCGGAGACGGCGGCCTTCTTGCCCTCGGCGGTGATGACCCCCTTGTCATCGACGGCGAGCTCTTGCGCGCCGAACTTGATCTCGCCTGCGTAGGCGATGACGCTGGTCAGCATGGGGGCCGCGAAGGCGGCGGCGGTGATCAGACGGTGGAGAGGTCGACGCATCAACGTGTCCTTCTTGGTGAGGTGGGTGGTGAGTTCGCGTTCGGCGGAGGCGAGGCCCAGGGGCCGCCAGGGTGGGAGCTCGCGGTCGCAAGAGACGCACGAGCTGAGGATTCGGTTCGCTGAAGAGAGCGTTGGCGCGGCCGTGATCGACGACGGTCGCGATCGCCGAGAGGATATCAAGCCGGTCAGAGAAGGCCAGAGGTCCGCATCCCCGGGTCAGCTTCGGCGCCCAGAATCGCCCCGCTCCGGCGCGCTCGCCGATCCGCCGCGGGCGCAGGCGAGCGCTCGTCGCTCACCGCTTCGCGCCCCCGCTCACTTGGGCTCAAGCTCGAGGAGCGGCCGCAGCTCCGCGCGCGCGTCGAGGCGGGAGAGCTCGCTCTACCCGCCGCTGCTCCGCCTCCGGATGAAGATCTGCGGGGCCGTGCTCCGCTCGGCCAACCACGCGCCCCGGCTCACCCGGGCTCACGCTCGAGGAGCGGCCGTAGCTCCCCGCGTGCGTCGAGGCGGGAGAGCTCGCTGTATCCGCCGATGCTCTGCCCCCGGATGAAGATCTGCGGGACCGTGTACTGCTGGCTCCGCTCGGCCAACCACGCGCGCGCGGGCCGGTCGTAGGTGACGTCGATCGCCACGAACTCGATGTCGCGCTCGTAGAGGAGGCGCTCGGCCGCCCGGCAGAAGCCGCAGTAGGAGGTGACGTAGACGACGACGTCGCTCTCGACGTCCTCGGGCTTGGGCGCGCCGGGCATCGCGGGTGCTCGCTCCCTTGACTAGTCCTCACGCAGGAGCGCGAGGATCTCCTCGTCGAGCTGCGCCTGGTGCTCGCTCGCAAACTTGCCGACGATGACGTCGCGGCGCTGGGTGATCGGGAGCGGCGCGCCCGCCGACACGCCCTCGCCGCCGATCCCGCCGAAGGCGCGACGCCGGACTCGGCTGGGGCCCCGGCTCGGACGCGCCGGCCCCTGTCCCGCCGCGGCCGCCTGGGCCTGGGCCTGGGCCTCACGGGACGCGAAGACCGGGTGCGTGAGGCTGGGGTCGACGGCGGTGCTCGGCGGCCCCTCCTGCAGCGGCGGCCCCTGGGGCTCGACCTCGCGGGGCTTGGGGGGCGGACGCCGCTCCGGGCGCTTGGCCTCGGCGGCCGCCGGGGCCGGGGCCGCCGGCTCCTGCTTCCCCGAGCCGTCGGGGTGGGGGCCGATGTAGCGGACGATCTTGTCGTCGAAGGCGCCGCTCCGGAGCTGCCGGATCATCGCCTTGTGCGACTCCTGCATCAGGCTGATGATCGTCGCGTCGGCGTTCTCGGCGGTCTCGAGCTTCGACCGGTAGTCGACCTTGTTGGTCGAGATGATCGTCCCGTCGAAGAAGACGTGGGTGAAGATGTGGGCGCGGGCGATCCCCGAGTCCTCGGTCTGGACGTGGTAAAGCCGCCCCCGGTGCGGGATGTTGTGGTTGTATCCAAGCTGCGGGGATTGCTGCACGGCCATGACGGTCCTGCAAAGGTAACACGGAGTGGTGCGGCCTGGAGCGTCTCCGCAGGCCCCCAAACGTCGGCGTTGATCATCCCCTGACGACGGCAGCCCCGCCGGAGGACGCCTGCTATCATCGCCGCCCGCGATGCCCGTGGTCCCCAAGAGCACGCCCGTGGAGGGGGAGTCGCTCCTCACCCCTGCGGTCGGCGTCGGCGCCACCGGGGCCTATCCCGATGCTGCGCTTTCGGCGCAGGTGGCCGCGCGCGCCTCGCAGGGCCCGGAGATCGACCCCGAGGTCGCCTACCGCCTCCTCACCCCGGCGATCTGCGGACGCCACCCCGAGCTCGCGCTCCAGTGGCTCCTCGAGGTCGGTCTCCTCGACCTCCTCCTCCCCGAGCTGGTCGCCACCGTCGCCCTCTCGCAGGAGGGCGGGCGTCGGCACAAGGACGTCTGGGAGCACACCAAGGCGGTCGTCCGCCAGGCGGTCCCGCGCCCCGAGGTCCGCTGGGCGGCGGTCCTCCACGACATCGGCAAGGTGCCGACCCGCCGCTTCGTCGGCCCCGGCAAGGTGACCTTCCACGGCCACGCCGAGGAGGGGGCGCGGATGTTCCGGCGGGGTCCGGCGCAGCGGATCGCCTTCCCCGCCGAGGTCGCCGCGCGGGTCGAGGTGTTGATCCTCCATCACCTCCGCCCGGGGCAATACGACGGCGCCTGGACCGACTCGGCGGTCCGCCGCTTCGCCGGCGAGATGGCGCCCTTCCTCCGCGACCTCCTCGACCTCTCGCGGGCCGACGTCACCTCCCGGCGGCCTGGTCGAAGGCGTCGCTGCCTCGCCCAGATCAGCGCGCTGGGGCGGCGAATTCGCGCGATCCAGGAGGCCGACGCCCGGGTCCCGCCGCTCCCCGCGGGCCTCGGCAACCACCTGATGGCCGAGCTCGGGCTGCCGCCGGGTCGCCACATCGGCGAGCTCCGGGATCGCCTGCAGGCGCTCTGCGAGGCGGGTGAGCTCGCGGGCGGTGAGGAGCCTGCGTACTACCTCGAGGCGGTGCGCGCCCGCGGCCTCGCGGAGTCGCTGGTGATCGTCCCGCCGAGGCCGCCGCGCGATCCCGCGTCGGCGCTCGCGGCCGGCTCCGGGGCCGCCTGAGAGCGGCGGCGGCGGAGCTGCTCCTTCGTTCAGGTGGAACGTCGGCGCGGGCGCTCGCTCGCGTCTGGGTCGCCGCCGTGCTCGATGAGATGTCCGATCGGTCAGGCACTCTCCTCGGAGGCGCGATCGCCCGCGCGGACGCCGTGCTCGCGCATGTGTCCGATCGGTCAGGTCGTGGCGGGCGGCGCGGGCAGCTCCTCGCATCGGGGAGGCGCGGGCGAGGGCTCGCCTCCGGATCGCCGCCGCGCTCGCGTATGTGTCCGATCGGTCAGGTCGTGACGGGCGGCGGGGGCGAGCGCTCGAGGGCGCCGGGGCGCGGGAGCGATCGCCGGCCCGGCGGGGTCGCAGGCCGGCCAGCGCGGCCCTCCGCGGCCGCTTCGCCGGGTGTTCTCCTTGAGATCATCGGCGCATGGCGGGGGGCGATGCTCCGCCAGGGATCAAGGTCGCGTGCGAGAACAAGGGCGACGCCGAGGTACGCCATGATCAGCTCCGCCGCCCCGCTCCGCCCCGCCCCGTCGACCCCCTCGCCGCGCCGCGCCCAGGGCGGCGATCCCAGCCGCCTCTGGCGGGTCCTCGGGCTCCCGGCGCAGCGGGCCGCCGCCCCGCGGCCGCTCTTCGATCCGGCGAGCTGCGGCTCCTTCCGCGAGCTCGCCGGGCTCTTCGTCGGGCCCCACGAGCGGGCGCTGGTGGTCTGCGTCGACGGCCGCGCCGCCCCGGCGAGGCCGACTGGCGCGGCCCAGCCCGCCGGCGATCCCGGGGCGACGATCCCCGGCCACGACGAGCGCCGCCTCGCCCTCCTCCTCGAGGCGATCTGCCTGGTCGTCGAGCGCGACGAGGGCGAGGCGATCGATCCGCGGCCGCTCCTCGACTTCCTCGCGGCGATCGAGCGGGCGGTCCCGGAGGAGCTGGAGGTCCACCTGATCCTCGATCGCCGGGCCAGCGTCCGCGATCGCGAGGTCCAGGCGTGGTTCCGGGCGCGGCCCCGCTACCACGTCCACTTCGCCAGCGATCACCAGCGCTGGCGGGAGCGGGCGCTCGCCTGGCTCCGCGTTGCCGCCGCCCGCCAGGCCCGCTGGCGGGCGCCCTCCAGCGTCCTCTCGCTCGAGTCGGCGCTCCAGCGCTTCATCCTCCGGCCGCCCGCCGACGGCCGCGCCTTCGGCTGGTCGCCGAGCGCCGACGAGAACCTGACGAGCCTCGCCCGCTTCCTCCTCCACCGCCGGCGCCGCTGAGCGCCGCGTCAGTAGCGGACCGGCGGTTTGCCCTCGCTCTCGCGGGGCACGCGACGCTCGAGGCGCTGCTTCCACTCCTCGCCGCGGACCGGGACCACGTAGACCGTCGGCCAGACCAGGCGGCGCTCGCTCGAGCCGAGGCGGCGGGCCCAGTACTCGACGTCGACGACCTGGTAGGGCACGTCGTCGATGACGACGATCTCGTGGATCCGCGGGACGTAGTGGGCCCCCTCGCTGGCCTCGGTCCGGAAGAGGAGGCGACCTTCGCAGGCGTACTCGACGTAGGGCATGAGCTCGCTCGATGGTAGCAGGATCGCTGGGGGCAGGCGCCCGCTTGACAGCGCCGGATCCCTCGCCGACGCTGCCGGCGATGAGCGAGAGCTACTACAAGGTCATGGATGGCAAGAAGTACGACCGCGGGATGCTCACCCTCGCCGACGAGGCGACGGCGGGCCAGGGCGACGGTCGGATCTCCCTCGACGACGCCCGCAAGCTGATCACCGCGGTCACCGACGGCGGCCGCTACACCGACGTCGAGAAGGAGACGATGGCCTACATCCGCGACAACTACCGCTTCACCGATGAGGCGGACGAGTGGCTGCGGACCGAGATCCGCCGCTGGGCGGCCGCGAAGTAGGCGATGACGCGCGGGGCCGCGTGGGGCCGCGTAGGTGCGCGCGTAGGCGCCCGCCGGTGACGTCCTATCGCGCGCGCTCCCTCGCTATGATCGGCGGGTGAGCGCCCGACGCCTGCGCCTCGTCGGTCTGGTCGTCGGCCTCGGCCTCGCGGCTGGTGTCGCGGGCGAGGCCGCGGCTCACTCGTGCATCCGCCACGCCTGGGAGACCCTGGATCTCGAGCTGGTCGAGGCCCGCGAGGACGGGGCGGTGATCGCCGCGAGCGCCCTCCCCTTCGCCCTCCGCGAGGCGGTCAACAGCGCGCAGATGGGCGAGTGGGTCCTCGTCCGCGGCGAGGCGCAGGGCGCCTTCTTCTCGATCAAGGAGGCGTTCGAGCCCTCGGAGATCCAGGCGGAGCACATGCGCTACAGCGCCGAGCGGCGCGCCAAGACGGGCTGCGGCTACCAGATCCGCTACACGCCGGTGAAGCCGGGGCGCTACGCCTATGAAGAGGAGTGGTCCAGCGCCGAGCGGCCCCTCCCACAGGGCATGACGCTCCTGGTCGCCGGCGATCGGCAGACGCTGGGCCTCGCCTACGAGCGCGAGGGGCACCGCTACGAGGTCGAGTACCGGGTGACCTGCGCCCACTACGACTGGGAGGACGGGCGCGGCCGCTGCGGGCCGCGGGAGGAGCCCGCGCCGATCTTCGACGCGCCGCGGGGGAACGACCGCGAGCCGCCGCGGATCGAGCCGACCGTGGCGGCTCCCGAGGGCAGCGAGCCGCCGCCGCTCGACGCGGGGTCGGGCGGCTGCGTGGTCGTGGGGATCGAGGCGCCGGGCGCGGCGACGATGCTCCTCCTCCTCGCGCTCGCCGCTCGGGGTCGCCGACGAGGCGTTCGCGGTGAGCGTCGGCCCTGAGCGCTCGAGCGGAGGTTCGTCGGGGTGCCACGCCGGCCGATGATCGAGCGCGGCTCTGGGATCGATCCCGCGCGCGGCGGCGCTCCTCCTCATCCGCCTCGCCCTCGCCCTCGCCCTCGGGCGGATGCTGTCCCTTGGGTCAGACGAATGGGGGCGATCCGGAGCGCTTGGGGGTCGTTGATCGGCGTCGTGGACGATCGCGGCGACCTCGTCGGCGGGCGCGTGCGTCGGAGGATTGACGCGAGCCCGGGCTTCCTCGCTATCATCGGCGGGTGAAGCTCCGCGCGCTCGTCCTCGGCGTCGGTGTCGTCCTCGGCGTCGGCGTCGGCGTCGGCGTCAGTCCCGGGGAAGCCGAGGCGCGCTCGTGCATTCGCTACGCCTGGGAGACCCTCGATCTCGATCCCGTCGCGGCCCGCGCGGACGGGGCCACGGTCGCCACGAGCTTGCTCCCCTTCGCCCTCTCCCAGGCGCTCAACAGCGGCGGCGACGGCGACTGGATCCTCATCCGCGGCGGTGGCCACGGCGCCTTCTTCCGGCGCGAGGAGGCCTTCGAGCCCTCGGCGATCCAGGCCCCCTTCATCGCCTCCACGTCGGAGCAGACGCTCCGGACGAGCTGCGGCTACCACGTCCGCTACGCGCCGGTGTCGCCGGGGCGCTACGTCTACGCCGAGGCGTGGGGCGGCGAGGAGGGCGACCTCGACGCGAGCGCGACGCTCCTGGTCGCGGCCGATCGACAGACGCTGGGCCTCGCCTTCGAGCGCGCGGGCCGGCGCTACGAGGTCGAGTACCGGGTGACCTGCGCCCACTTCGACTGGGACCTCAAGGGCGAGGCGCGCGGCCCATGCGGCCCGGTGGAGGCGCCGTCGCCGGTCTTCGCCGCCAAGCCCTCGTCGGTCGACGAGCCGAGGCCCGCCGATCGCGAGCCGCCGCGGATCGAGCCGGTCGCGCAGGCCGGCGAGCCCGCGCCGGCGAGCGCGGAGCCGCCGACGCTCGAGCGGACGCGAGGGGCCTGCGCGATCGCGCCCGCGCCCGCGGGGTCGCGGGACGCCGCGGCGCTCGCCCTCCTCGCTGCGTTGATCGGGCGCGGCCGTCGTCGCCGGCGGGGGGGCTGAGGACTGAACGCCTCGTCCTCGTCGGCCTCGCGCGCGGCCGGCGTCGTCGCGTCGCCGCGTGGCGCTAGGTGTCCGTTGGGACATGTCGATGAGAGCGCGCCGCGCTCAGCCGACCAGCGCGATCCGGAGCGCGTTCGGGTCGGAGAGCGGCGTGGTGCAGACCTGCTCGCGGCAGACGACCGCGGCGACCTCGTCGGCGACCTCGAAGCCGAGGCCGATCGCCTGGGGCTGGCGGAGGCGCTCGCGGCGGACGAGGGCCGCGAGCTCGGCGACCGCCGCCGGGCTCGGGCCCCGGAGGGTCACCTGCGCGGCCTCCGGCGCCGCCCACATCGCCGCCCGGAGGAGGCTGGCGAAGGCGATCGGCTGGTCGAGCGCGGTGCGGTAGCGGAGGAGCGTCGCCTCGACCGCGGCCCGGGCCCCCGCGGACGCCTCGCCGAGGTGCTCGAGGCGGAGGAGGACCTCGACGATCACCCCGAGGCCGCTGGGGATCGCCGCGTCGTGCTGGCTCTCGACCCGCTCGATCATCACCTCGGCGTCGTCGGCCGTGAGGTAGAAGCCGTCGCCGCCGCTCCGGGTGTGGTGGGCGAGCGCGTGGCGGGCGAGCGCCCGCGCCCCCGCGAGCCAGCGGGGCTCGAAGGTCAGCTCGTGGAGGTCGAGGAGGGCGCGGGCGAGGAAGGCGAGGTCGTCGAGGTAGCCGGGGAGCTCGCCCGCCGGGCAGGCCTCGCAGCGGAGCACCCGCGGCATCGACATGTCCCCGGAGACATGTGTGTCGAGGAGGTGCTCGGCGGCCGCGCGGGCGAGCGCGAGCCAGGCGTCCCGGATGGCGGGCGCGCCCCAGCCCTCGGCGGCGCTCGCCGCCCGGCAGAGCCCCGAGATCAGGAGCGCGTTCCAGGCGGTGAGGAGCTTGTCGTCGCGGAGCGGCGGCGTCCGGGTGTAGCGGCGCTCCAGGAGCGCCGCCCGCGAGCGCGCGAGTTCGTCGCGGAGGGCGTCCTCGGCGATCTCGAGCTCGGCCGCGACGTCGGCGAGGGGCCGCGGGCGGTGGAGGATCGACATCCCGTGCTCGAAGTTGCCGGCCGCGCTCACCCCGTGGGCGGCGGCGAAGCGGCGCCCCGCCGCCTCGCCGAGGACCTCGTCGATCTCCCGTGGCGTCCAGCAGAAGTACTTGCCCTCGACCCCCTCGCTGTCGGCGTCGGTCGCCGAGTAGAAGGTCCCGCCCGGCCCCCGCATGTCGGCGACCAGGTACTCGATCGTCTCCTCGACCACCGGCCGGGCGAAGGCGAGATCGGGCCAGAGGAGCGCCGCCTCGGCGTAGAGGCCGACGAGCTGGGCGTTGTCGTAGAGCATCTTCTCGAAGTGCGGGACCAGCCAGATCCGGTCGGTCGCGTAGCGGGCGAAGCCGCCGCGGAGGTGGTCGTAGATCCCGCCCCGCCACATCTTCTCGAGGGTCCGCCGGAGCGCGCCGCTCGCCGGCCCGGCGGGCCCGAGGCCGCGGCTCTGCTCGTCGCGGGCCATCGTCAGCAGGAGCTCGAGCGCGGTCGCGTTGGGGAACTTGGGCTGGCGGCCGATCCCTCCCCACTCGAGGTCGACCCGCGCGAGGATCCGGCGACCGGCGTCGGCGAGCGCGGCGAGGCCGGCGATCCGCAGGTTCGGCGGCGCCTTGGCGCTCTCCTCGTCGATGAGCCCGGCGAGCTCGGCGATCCCCTCCATGAAGCTCTCGGCCTGGGCCTCGACCTGGTCGCGGCGCTCGCGGAAGGCCTCGGCGAGCGCCTCGAGGAGCTGGCCGAAGCCCGGCCGGCCGTAGCTCGGCGTCGGCGGGAAGTAGGTGCCGCCGTAGAAGGGCCGGAGGTCAGGGGTGAGGAAGACGGTGAGCGGCCAGCCGCCGCCAAGCCCCATGAGCTGGACGACCTTCTGGTAGATCGCGTCGATGTCCGGCCGCTCCTCGCGGTCGACCTTGATGTTGATGAACGCCCGGTTCATCAGGGCGGCGGTCGCCGGGTCCTCGAAGGACTCGTGGGCCATCACGTGGCACCAGTGGCAGGCGCTGTAGCCGACCGAGAGGAGGATCGGCCGGTCCTCCGCGCGCGCCCGGGCCAGCGCCTCCGGTCCCCAGGGGTACCACTCCACCGGGTTCTCGGCGTGCTGCCGGAGGTAGGGGCTGGTCGCGTCGGCGAGGCGGTTCAAGGGAGATCCTCGGGGCAGCACAGGGGGAGGCGGCAGCGCCGCGGACCGCGTTCGGCGGACGTCCCTGGCCGAGAAATTATCGAGGGTGAGGTATCTGAGGTTACCCTTTCCGGAGAGAGGGCGCTCTTCGCGCGGCGTGAAAGCTCACCCACGGGAGCGTGCCACCGAGCGAAAAACCTGTTATGGTCCGCGACCCCGGCCCGGCCCCTGTGGCCAACGCCTTTGGAGAGGTGTCCGAGTGGTCGAAGGTGCCTGACTCGAAATCAGGTGTGGCGAAAGTCACCGAGGGTTCGAATCCCTCCCTCTCCGCTAGCGCTCCCCGCGCTCCCGCGTTCCTGAAAACTCCAACGCGCCGCGTCAAGCAAGGCATCCTCTGGAGAGGTGTCCGAGTGGCCGAAGGTGCATGATTGGAAATCATGTGTGGGGAAACCCACCGCGGGTTCGAATCCCGCCCTCTCCGCCCCCCGGCTTTTTGCCGGTTTATGCCCCGACCGACGTCAATTCCGCCAACTCCGCCAGGACCGGAAGGTAGCAACGGTAACGGAACACGGGTGGTCGGGGCACTTTTTTGTCTTCAGCCTGGCTGACGTGGCGACGTTGGGGTCGCCCAGGGCGTCCTAGCGGACGTCGCGTCGAGCGTCGCGCTGCGCCCGGGCGGCGGCGGCGGCCTCGGTCTCGCCGAGCGCCTCGTGGGCGGCGATCAGGCGCTCGAGCGCGTCGTCGATCCACGGCGCCTCGCCGGCGCCGTCGAGCGCCTGGGTGAAGGCGTCGATCGCCGGCGTGAGGCGCTGGTCCTCGTGGAGGACGACGCCCCGCCAGTACATCGCCTCGCGGTCGTCGGGCGCGGCCGCGAGGCGCTGATCGAGGCGCTCCAGGGCCTCGCGGCGCTGGCCGGCGGCGAGCTCGGCCCGGGTCAGGAGGCGCTCGAGCTCCGGGCTCGCGCCGCCGGCCGCGACCAGCGGTCGGAGCTCGGCGATCGCCTCGGTCGCCTGATCGGCGGCGATCAGCGCGCTCACGTAGCGGCGCCGGGCCTCCTCGTCGCGCGGCTCGAGGTGGCGGGCGCGGCGGTAGCGGGCGAGGGCCTCCGGCAGGCGCTCGCTGGCCTCGAGGAGGCGACCGGCCACCAGCTCGACGCGGGCGTCCGGGCGGGGCGGCCGCGCCCGCGAGACCGCGACCAGCGCCTCGGCGAGCTCGCCCCGCGCCTCGAGGATCTCGGCGAGGAGGAGCTCGCCGCGCCAGGCCTCGGGCGCGTGGCGGAGGAGGTGGCGGTGGACCTGATTCTCGGCGGTCGCCAGGTCGCGGCGGCGGAAGGCGAGCTCGGCGGCGAGGAGGGTGACCTCGGGGGTCGCGCGGCGGTCGTCGACGGACGCCGCGATCAGGGCCTCGGCCGCCCGATCGTCGCCGGCCCGGAGGTACTCGCGGCCGAGGGGGCCGATCAGGCTGGTGATCGGCCCGGCGCGCTCGAGCACCCGGAGGAGATCGTCGCGGGCCGCGTCGTCGAGGCCGAGCTCGCCGCGGAGGACGCCGCGGCGGATCCTCGCCTCGTTGTTCCCGGGATCCTCGGCGAGGGCGCGGTCGAGGATCTCGAGGGCGAGGTCCCGCTTGTCGGCGGCGATCAGCCCCTTCACCTCGACCGCGAGGAGGCGGCGGCGGGCGGCCCTCGAGGGCTGGTGGGCCCGCGCGTCGGCGAGGAGCGCGGAGGCCTCGCGCCGGCGATCGAGCGCGTTGAGGAGCTCGGCCTCGGCGAGCGTCGCGTCGAGGAGGCCGGGGTCGAGCTCGCGGGCGCGGGTGAAGGAGGCGAGCGCCTCGTCGTCCTCGTGGCGGGCGAGGGCGACGCGGCCGCGGAGGAGCGCCTCCCAGCCGGGGTCGAGGTCGGCGTCGAGGTAGCGCTCGATCTGCTCCTCGGCGGCCCGCGGGAGGCCGCTGCGGAGCTCGAGCTCGACCAGGAGCGCGATCAGCTCGGGGTCGCCGGGGAGGCGGCCGAGGTCGGCCTGGAGGTCGCCGCGGAGGCGGGTGTGATCGCCGGCGTCGAGGAGGAGGCGGGCGCGGCGGAGGAGGAGATCGCGGCGCCCCGGGGCCTGGGCGCGCGCCTGATCGTAGAGCTCGAGCGCCGGCGTGAGCTGGCCGCGGCGCTCGAGGAGCTCGGCCCGCAGCGCCGACTCGCCCGCGCGGAAGCTCGCGGAGGCCCACTGCGAGCCGACCCACTGTGAGCTGGCGAGGACGCTCGCGCGGGTGTCGGCCTCGACCAGCGCGCCGTCGTCGATCAACGCCCGGAGCAGCGCCCCCTGGATCCGCGGGTGCTCGCGGTGGGCGTCGGCGAGGCGGCGGAGGTCATCGAGGGGCGCGGCCGGATCCGCTTCGTACGCGAGGAGGCCGGCGGCCGGATCGCCCGGGGTCGCGCCCAGGAGGCGGGCGGCGATCGTCGCGGCCTCGTCCCGCTCGCCGAGCGCGAGCGCGGCCCAAGCGCGGTAGAGGAGCTCTCGGGGGCGATCGCCGTCGAGGTCGGTGTGGGCGACCTCGGGGTCGCCGTGGGTGAGCGCGAGGAGGGCGCGGACCCGCCGACGCTCCCCCTCGTCAGGCCAGGCCCTGGCCTCCTCGAGGGCGCTGAAGAGGCTGCTCGCGGTCGCCAGGAGGACGTCGTCGGGGCCGTAGCGGAGGGCCCGGAGGAGGATCGCCTCGGCCTGGCAGGCGCGGGCGCCGGCCTCCTCGCAGCGGGCCTCCGCCCGGTGAAAGGCGCCTGGTGTGTCTTCGGACAGGTCCTTTTGGACAGCTTCGATCAGGCTCGCCGGCGGCGGGGTGAAGGTGGCGACGACCTGATCGGAGGGCGGCCCGAGCCAGCGCTGGATCGTCAGGCTCGCGCCGAGGCCGAGGACCGCGAGGCCGGCGAGGAGCCAGGGCGCGAGCCGCCGCGCGGGCGGGGCCGCGCTCGCTCGGGGCCGCGCCGGGAGCCCGCGGGCGCGGCTCGGGCTGCTCGCCGCCCGCCGACGACCGAGGATCGCGGACTGGCCGAGGGCGCTCGTGTGGGGGAGGTCGAGGACACCGCTGCCGTCGGCGGCGCCCTCCGCAACCTCGAATTCGTGGGTCTGCGCCGCTCGCTCGCCGCGCTCGTCGACCGGCGTCGGCAGGTCGCCGCCGACGAGCGCCGCTCGCCGCTCCCCCTGGCCCGCGCGCGCGGCGATGCGGAGGCGGCCGATCGCCGTTCCGGTCGCGCTCTCGGTCGCGGCGAGCGGCTCCCCCGCGAGCGCACAGCCGCACTGAGGGCAGCGCTCCGGCAGCGGCTCCTCGTCGATCTCAAGGGCGCATCGCGTGCAATGGATCATCGCCACCGCTAGCGGGCGAGGATAGCACGCGCCTCCGGGTGGCGATCCGCTGGCGAGGAGTGGGGGGAGGAGGCCGCATCGATCGCCGGTGATCGGGTTCTTTGACCCCGCATCGATCGCGCGCCCCCATGCGGTGACGCTGCCCGGGGAGGTCGCGGGAGGTCACGCGAACTCCCGCGCCCCCCCGGTGATCCTGGAGCCGGCGCGATTGTCGATGACATCGCCGCGGCCCCGCACTAGCGTCGCCGCGATGTCTTCTCCGCTCTTTGATCTCTCCGACCAGGTCGCCGTGGTCACCGGATCGAGCCGCGGGATCGGCCGCTCGATCGCCGAGCAGATGGCCCGCGCCGGCGCCCGCGTGGTGATCTCGAGCCGCAAGCCCGACGCCTGCGAGGCGGTCGCCGAGGCGATCCGCAAAGACGGCGGCCAGGCGATCGCGATCCCGGCGAACATCTCGCGCCAGTCGGATCTCGAGGCCCTGGTCGAGCGCACCCTCGACGCCTGGGGGCAGATCGACGCGCTCGTCTGCAACGCCGCGAGCAACCCCTACTTCGGGCCGATGTCCGGCGTCAGCGACGAGATCTTCGACAAGATCATGCGCAACAACGTGCTCTCGAACCTCTGGCTGGCGAACCGGGTCGCGCCGCAGATGGCCGAGCGCGGCGGCGGCTCGATCACCGTGGTCTCGAGCATCGGCGGCCTCCGCGGCGATCCCTTCCTCGGGGTCTACAACATGTCGAAGGCGGCCGACATGCAGCTCGTGCGCAACCTGGCGATCGAGTGGGGCGGCCGCGGGATCCGGGCGAACACGATCGCGCCGGGGTTGGTCCGCACCGACTTCGCGCGGGCGCTCTGGGAGAACCCGCACCTCCTCGACAAGGTCGAGCGCGCGACCCCGCTGCGGCGGATCGGCGAGCCCGACGACATCGGCGGGATCGCGGTCTTCCTCGCCTCGCGGGCGGCCGCCTTCATCACCGGCCAGGTGATCGTCGCCGACGGCGGCGTGACGATCGGCGCGGCCTGGTGAGCGAGGCGACGTCCGGCGCGAGCGAGGCCGTGCGGGTCGAGCGTCGGGGGCCGGTGACCACCGTGATCCTCGCGCGGCCGGCCCGGCGCAACGCGGTCGACGGGCCGACGGCGGCCGCGCTCCTCGCCGCCTTCCGCGCCTTTGAGGCCGATCCCGAGGCCCGGGTGGCGGTCCTCTGGGGCGCGGAGGGGGTCTTCTGCGCGGGCGCCGATCTCAAGGCGGTCGCCGCCGGCGAGGGGGTCAACGCGGTCGATCCCGAGGGCGAGGGGCCGATGGGGCCGACCCGCCTCTTGCTCGACAAGCCGGTGATCGCGGCGATCGCCGGGCACGCGGTCGCCGGCGGCCTCGAGCTCGCGCTCTGGTGCGACCTCCGGGTCGCCGAGGAGGACGCCGTGCTCGGCGTCTTCTGCCGGCGCGTCGGCGTCCCGCTCATCGACGGCGGGACCGTCCGCCTGCCGCGGCTGATCGGCATGGGCCGCGCGCTCGACCTGATCCTCACGGGGCGGGCGGTCGCGGCCGACGAGGCGCTGCGGATCGGCCTCGTCGATCGGCTGGTCCCGCGGGGCGAGGCGCGGGCGGCCGCCGAGGCGCTGGCCGCCGAGATCGCCGCGTCTCCGCAGGCTTGCATGCGGGCGGATCGACGCTCGGCCTACCGGCAGTGGGACCTCGAGCTCGCGGAGGCGCTCCGGAGCGAGGGGCGCGGCGGCCTCGCGGCGCTCGAGCGCGAGGGGATCGCCGGGGCGCGGCGCTTCGCGGGCGGGGCTGGTCGGCACGGGGCGGCGATCGTCGCGGACGCGGCGAGCGAGGGCCGCGAGGACGACGGGGCGTCCGAGTCCTGAGCACGCGTCGCCCGTCGGCCGACCCGCGGGGCGTGCGACACTGCCGGCGATGAGCTCCGCCAACCCCCTCGTGCGCGAGCGCGACGTCGACTTCCTCCTCCACGAGGTCCACGACGTGATGCGCCTCTGCCAGCTCCCGGCCTTCGCCCACCACGACCGCGAGACCTTCGACCTCTTCCTCGAGAGCGCGGCTCGCCTCGCGCGCGAGCGCCTCTTCCCGCTCTTCAAGGCGATGGACGAGGCGCCAGCGGTGCTCGAGGGCGGGCGCGTGCGGGTCCACCCGGCGATGGACGAGCTCTGGGGCCACCTCTGCGAGCTCGGGATCCTGAGCGCGGGCCGCCCCGAGGCGGTCGGCGGCGCCGAGCTGCCCTCGGCGATCGCGACCATGGGCTACCTCTACCTGATGGCCGGCAACGGCGCGGCCGTCGGCTACGCGCTCCTGACCAGCGGCGCCGCCCACCTGATCGAGAGCTTCGGCGACGAGACCCTGCGCCGGGTCTTCATGGAGCGGATGTACGCCGGCGAGTGGACCGGGACGATGGCCCTCACCGAGCCGCAGGCCGGGTCGAGCCTCGGCGATCTCACCACCCGGGCGACCCCGGTGGCCGGCCGCGAGGGGGTCTACCGGATCCAGGGGAGCAAGATCTTCATCTCGGGCGGCGATCACGATTTTCGCGAGAACGTCGTTCATTTGGTCCTGGCGCGGCGCTTGGGCGACTCGCCCGGGACCCGGGGGATCTCCCTCTTCGTGGTCCCAAGGCGGCGACCCGTCGGCGGTGATCTCGAGGCGAGCGAGCTCGAGGACAACGACGTCGCCACCAGCCAGCTCGTCCACAAGATCGGCTGGCGCGGCCTCCCGAGCCTCGGGCTCTCCTTCGGCGAGGTGGACGACTGCCTCGGCTGGCTCCTCGGCCAGCCTGGACATGGCCTCTCGTACATGTTCCAGATGATGAACGAGGCGCGCCTCCTGGTCGGCGCCAACGCGGTCGCCACCGCCTCGGCCGCCTTCCACGAGTCGTTGGCCTACGCCCGCGAGCGCCTCCAGGGGCGGCCGCTCGGGGCGCGGGGCGGCGCGCCGACGCCGATCGTCGCCCACGCCGACGTCCGGCGGATGCTCCTCCGGCAGAAGGCGATCGTCGAGGGCGGGATCTCGCTCCTGATCGAGACCGCGGCCCAGGCCGACCTCGCGGCCGCGAGCCCCGTCGCCGAGGAGCGCGAGCGGGCGCGCCTCCTCCTCGATCTCCTGACCCCGGTGACCAAGACCTTCGCGGCCGAGCGCGGCTTCGAGTCGACCAGCCTCGCCCTCCAGATCCACGGCGGCTACGGCTACTCGAGCGAGTACCTGCCGGAGCTCTGGCTCCGCGAGCAGCGGCTCAACAGCATCCACGAGGGGACCACCGGGATCCAGAGCCTCGATCTCCTCGGCCGCAAGGTCGTCGCCAGCGGCGGCCGGCCGCTCCTCCTCCTGCGGGAGGAGATCGACGCCGACGTCGCGGCCTGCCGCGCGCTCGCGGCCGACGACGAGCTCGCCGACGCGCTCGTCGTCGAGAGCGATCGGATGATCGACCTGACCCAGCGCCTCGGCGCCCGCGGCCTCGCCGGCGAGGTCACGGCGATGCTCGCCCACAGCGTCGACTACCTGACCCTGGTCGCCAACCTGATCATCGGCTGGCAGTGGCTGCGGATCGCCAACGCGGCCCGTCGCGGGCTGGTCGCGGGGAAGGGGGGCGACGATGAATTCCTCCGCGGGAAGATCGAGGCGGCGCGCTACTGGATCCGCACCGAGCTCGCCGACAACGCCCGCCTCGCCCGGCTCTGCGCCGACGCCGAGCCCTCCTTCGTCGAGATCCCGGACGGGGGCTTCTAGCGATCTCGCGGCGCGCGAGCGCCTAGAGCGTCGTGGTGTCCGGCACGCCGTAGTCGGGCTCGGGGCCCGTGGTCGTGCCGGTGCTGGTGGTCGTGGTCGTGCCGCCGGTGGTCGTGGTCGTGTCGGGCACGCCGTACTCCGGCTCGCCGGTGGTCGGCACGCCGTAGTCGGGCTCGATGCTGGTCGAGCCCTGGGTGGTGTCGGTGGTCATCGTCGTCCCGCTCGCGCTCTCCGAGCCGGCCGTGCTGCCGCTGCCGCTGCCGCTGCTGCTCGCGTCGCTGGTGCTGCCGACGCTCGCCGACTCGGTCGCCGGCACGCCGTACTCGGGCTCGGGGTCGTCCTTGCCGCTGCACGAGGCCAGCGCCAGTCCCATGAGCACCGCGGCCGCGGCCCGCGCGAGCCCGCCGCCGTCGGTGGTCCCGAGGACCGCGCCGCAGTGGGGGCAGGTCGACTCGTTGGAGCGCACGTGCTCCTGGCACGCGGGACAGGCGATGAGGCGGGTCGTCGGCAGGAGCGGCGGGGTCATGGCGGTCCTCATCGGAGCACGCGCGCCGGCGGCCTGTCAATCACCGGCGGCCCGGGCGGGCATGGGCTGCGGAGGCGCCGGGTATGGGCTGCGGAGGCCCAGGGGCCGGCCCTCGCCGTGCGCGCTTCGCCGGCCCGCGTTCGGCTATCCTCCGGGGCGGAGGTGCGCATGGGACGATGGACGAACGCGGCCCTCGGGCTCGGGCTCGGTGCGGCCCTGGCCGGGGCGACGTCGGGGGAGGCCCGCGCATGCGGGATGATGATCTTCACCGAGCACGCCGCTCGCAGCGGCGGGATGAACCGGCAGGAGATCTTCGTCAACTTCGGCGAGGCGACGACGACGATGATCGTGTCGGCGGCCTTCGTCGACGAGAGCGGCGACCTCGCCTTCGTCCTCCCGCTCATCGCCCCGCCGGCGACCGTGGTCGACGGCGACGTCTCGCTCTTCCTCGCGCTCGAGCGGGGGACCGCGCCCCGGGTGACGATCGACGACGCCAGCGACGAGGGCGGCGGGTGCAGCCCGATCAAGGCGGGCGGCGATCTCGGCGGCGGCGAGAGCGAGGTCACCGTCTTCGGTCGCGGCATGACCGAGACCTACACCTACCTGATCGTCGGCGGCGACACCGGGATCGCGATCACCGAGTGGCTGGCCTCGGCCGGGCTCGACGTGCCGCCCGAGGTGAGCGGCGCCCTCCAGCCCTACATCGACCAGGGATGGGTCTTCCTCGCCGCCGAGGTCCGGCCAGACGCGCCGAGCGGCGACCTCGCGCCCCTCGAGATCTCGCTGCCGGCTGCCACCCCCGACTCCTTCAAGATCCCCTTCGGGATCGCCGCGGCCTCGCTGCCGCCGGACCAGCCCCTCGAGGTCGCGCTCTACGTCGCCAGCGACGCGATGGTGCTCCCCGGCAACTACGAGGGCGCGGAGATCGACCCCGACGCGGTCGAGGCGATCTCGCCGGAGAGCAGCAACTTCGCCGCGCTCTTCGCCGAGGCGAGCGCCGGCGGCAAGATGGTGCTCGAGTACAGCTCCGACGGCTGGGAGCCGACCTACCTCGGGAGCTGGTACGCGGGCGACGAGCTCGAGGGGCCGGCGAGCGGCGGTGATCCGGCGTGGCTCGACGACTTCGCGATCCGCGTCGGCGGGGGCCCGCGCCGGCTCAGCCGCTTCCGCGGGGTCCTCGGCGCGGATGAGCTCAAGGACATGACCTTCACGATGACGACGCCGCACGACGTCTCATCGAGCTACGCGGTGACGTACAAGGAGGGCGGCTGCCGGATCGGCGGCGGCGGCTGGCCGGCGCTCCTCCTGGTGATGGCCGCGCCGCTCATCGCCCGGCGGAGGCGGCGGCGGCCTTGAGCGACGGCGGCGACGAGCGCCTGCGGATCTCGTCGGGCGCGCCCTGGGAGGCGGAGGTCGGCTACTCGCGGGCGGTCCGGGTCGGCGCGATCGTCGAGGTCGCGGGGACGACCGCGGTCGACGAGCGCGGCGAGCCGCTCGCGGTCGGCGATCCGGCGGGCCAGACCCGGATCATCCTCGAGCGGATCGCGGCCGCGCTCGCGGCCGCCGGCGCGACCATGGCCGACGTCGTCCGCACCCGGATCTACGTCACCGACATCACCCAGTGGTCGGCGATCGGCGCGGCCCATGGCGAGCGCTTCGCGGCGATCCGGCCGGCGGCGACGATGGTCGAGGTGCAGCGGCTGATCCACCCCGATCTCCTGGTCGAGATCGAGGCGACGGCGATCGTCGGCGACACCGCCTCGTAGCGGCGCGCGGCCGGGTCACGCCTCGCGGGGCCCTGGCGTCCGCGATCGGCGCGGTGGTGCCCGGCGCTGCCGGTCGGAATCGCCCGACAATTCGGCCCGGCGCCCTTGGCGCTGGCCCGCTGATTTGTTCCCATGGAGCGCCCGCCGACGCGGGCGCAGGAGCTGCCATGAGCACCACCCTCAGCATGTGGCTCGGGATCGCCTTCTTGATCCTGGCGATCGTCGCGGTCCTCCTCCAGGCCTGGCTCTGGGGCCCGAAGTTCTGGGACGAGGAGGCCAAGAAGACCCGGGCGCCGCGCTCGTGGCTGCGGGTCCACGCGGCCGCCGGCTACCTCTACGGCGTCATCTACCTGGTGATGATGTGGAACATGCTGCCGCGGCTCTGGGAGTACCAGTACGAGCTGCCGGCGCGGACGGTGATCCACGCGGTCCTGGCGATCGCGATCGGCGTCCTCCTGATCTGCAAGATCATGATCCTCCTCTTCTTCCGCCACTTCGAGGAGGCGATGCCCCGCTACGGCTTCGGGCTCCTGATCTGCACGGTGGCGATGACGACGCTCTCGGTCCCCTACGCGATCCGGGCCCACGACCTCTCGGGGCGGACCACCGACCCCGAGAACATCGAGCGGGTGCGGCGCTCGCTCGCCGACGTCGAGCTCGGCGAGGGGGTCACGGTCGACGCGCTGGTCTCCGAGGAGGCCTTTGATCGCGGCCGCCAGGTGCTCGTCCGCAAGTGCATCACCTGCCACGACATGCGGACGATCCTCGCCAAGCCGCGGACCGCGAAGGGGTGGATGAGCATCAACGAGCGGATGCTCGAGAAGCCGGCGGTCTTCGGCGAGGCGCTCGATCCCGACGAGATCCCCTTCGTGACCGCCTACCTCGTGGCGATCACCCCGGACATCCAGCGCTCGGCGAAGAGCCGCCGCGACGAGGACCGGGCGCTGGCGGCCCGCGCCGACGCGCTGGTCGACGCGATGCACGACGCCGAGGTCGGCGGGGCCGCGGTCGACGAGAAGCTCGGCGCCGAGCTGGTCGAGAAGAAGTGCGTCGACTGCCACGGGATGGAGGACGTCGAGGCCCACGGGGGCGACGACGCGTCCGGCTGGCGCTCGGTGGTCGCGGCGATGGTCGACGAGGGGGCGGAGATCTCGGAGGACGAGATCAACGTCCTCGCCGCCTACCTCGCGCTCAAGTACCCGCCGAAGGCGAAGCCGGCGGCCGACGAGAAGGAGCCCGAGCCCGAGCCTGAGCCCGCGGCCGAGTCCGAGTCCGAGGGCGAGGCGGAGGCCGCCGAGGGCGAGGCGGAGGCCGCCGAGGGCGAGGGCGACGAGGCGGAGGCCGCCGAGGCCGCGCCGAAGCCCAAGCCGAAGGCGAAGCCCAAGGCGAAGGGCGACCGCAAGGCCGGCAAGGCGATCTACATGGCGAAGTGCAAGGCCTGCCACGGCGACGACGGCAAGGGCGACACGATCTTCGGCTCGAAGATCGGCATCGTCTCGATCAACCGGACCCGCAAGAGCCACGCCCAGGTCAAGTCGATCACCGCCAACGGCGTCGCCGGGACCAAGATGAAGGGCTACGAGGGCAAGCTCTCCGACACCGAGCTCGACGACGTCGCGGCCTTCGTCAAGTCGCTGCGCTGATCCTGGCGGTCGGCGGACGGGGGGCGGCCTGCCGACGTGGTCGGGCGGCCGCCCTCCCTGCTAGCATCCGCCGATGGTCAGCAGCAGCGTGAGCACGGTGAAGGAGTACCTGGCCTCGCTCCCCGCCGATCGCCGGCAGGCGGTCGCGGCGGTCCGTGAGGTCGTCAACCGCAACCTCCCCGCGGGCTTCAAGGAGGGGATGCTCTACGGGATGATCGGCTGGTACGTCCCGCTCGAGCGCTTCCCCGTGACCTACAACGGCCAGCCGCTCGCCCTCGCCGCCCTCGCCTCGCAGAAGGGCCACCTCTCGCTCTACCTGATGGCGGTCTACGGCGACCCGGCCCTCGCCGCCGAATTTGAGGCCGGCTTCGCGGCCGCCGGCAAGCGCCTCAACATGGGCAAGTCGTGCGTCCGCTTCCGCAAGCTCGAGGACCTGCCGCTCGACGTGATCGGCGACGTGATCCGGCGGGTCGGCGTGGAGGAGCTGATCGCGGCCTACGAGGCCGCGCGGGCGGGGACCAAGGGGGCGAAGAAGGAGGCCGCGGCGCGGGAGAGGGCGGCGGCGACGGAGGCGAGCGCGGCGACGGCGAAGTCGGCGACGAAGAAGAGCGCGAAGAAGAAGGCGAGCGCGACGGCGGCGAAGCCGGCGGCGAAGAAGGCGAGCGCGGCGACGGCGAAGAAGGCGAGCGCAGCGAAGTCGGTGACGGCGGAGAAGGCGAGCGCGGCGAAGTCGACGACGAAGAAGTCGAGCGCGGCGACGGCGAGCGCGGCGACGGCGAAGTCGACGGCGAAGAAGGCGAGCGCGGCGAAGTCGACGGCGAAGAAGTCGAGCGCGGCGCCGGCGAAGTCGACGGCGAAGAAGTCGACCGCGAAGAGTGCGATCTAGGCGGCCGCTCGCCCGGCGCCACCACGCCATCGAACGAGCGACGCCGCCGAGCTCGCCGGCCTCCGGCGCTCTCGACGGCGTCTCCGGGCCCGCGTCACGCGGACGCGGCCCGCGGGTCTACTTGCAGCTCGCGGCGTCCTTGAGGGCGAGCGCGCCCTCCTTGAGGAAGTCGGCGGCGCCGGCCTCCTCGTAGGTCTTGATCCCCTCGGCGACCAGGGCGCAGGCCTTGGCGTTGTCGTTCTTGTAGCGAGCGACGGCCGCGAGGTCGATCGTCGCCCGACCGACCAGGATCATCTGGGCGGCGGCGGCGTCGCGGGCCTTCTCGAGGGCGGTGCGGGCCGAGTCGAGCTCGGCCGGCTTGGTGATCTGGTCCTCGCCGCCGAAGGCCATCGAGATCTTGGCCTCGGCGAAGAAGATCATCGCCAGGGCCGCGTTCTCGCCCTGACGGTCGGTGTTGAAGGCCTTCTCGAGCTTCTCGACCGCGCTCTCGAAGTTCTCGACGCCGATGTCGTAGGCGCCGCCGGCGATGTTGGCGGCGACGATCACCTCGGGGTCCTGGGTCTTGTCGGCCATCGCCATCGCGTGGTCGACGTAGGGCTTGGCGTTCTCGGCGATCGGGTTGACGATCGCCAGGGCATGCCAGGCGGCCGCGAGGCCCGAGGCGCGGTACTGGCTGCGGGCCTTGAGGTCGTCGACCAGCGGGCCGAGGGTCCCGGCGGCGGCCTCGAAGTCGGCGACCAGCACCTTCTTGCGGGCCTCGGCGATCTCCGGCGGATCGGGCTCCTGCGGGACCTCGGGCTCGGCCGCGTCCCCTCCGCCGGACTCGCCGGACTGGCCGGCGGTGGTCTCACCGGCGCCGGGGTCGGGGTTCTCGGTGTCGCTCTTCTTGCAGCCAGCGGCGAGGGCCAGGGCGGCGCAGAAAACCAGCAGGCGTGTCATCGTCTCTCACTCTCCTATCGTGCTCGTGCTCGTGCTCGAGGGCTCGTCTTCGTCGGCAGGTCGGGGGGGCTCAGGGGCTTTCGAGGGCAGCTTCGGGGGGTCGGCCTTCGCCTCCGCGTCCGCGTCGTCGCCCTTCGGCGGCGGCGGGCGCCGGCAGAGGCGCACGTGGAGCTTACCGTCTTGGCCGACGCTGCCGTAGACCCGGGCGGCCGGATCGTCGCCCTCGGCCGCCTCCTCGTCGGGGACGAAGCGGCCGATCACCTCGATCTCGTCGCCGAGGTAGAGGCTGCACCACTCGAGGTGCCGGCCGCCGCGCTCCGCCGGGGCGATCACCTGGGCGCGCTCGAGCCCCTCGATCGCCGCCTGACCGCTGCCGTCGCTGAGGAAGGCGATCTCTGCGCCGACCGCCATGTCGCGGCGGCCCTCCGCGCGATTTCGCCACACGCACTCCCGCCCGGGGGCGCCGCCGAGCGTCTGATCGGCGCCGCAGAGGGTGCCGCGGAGCATCACCATGCCGGCGGGCGCGTCGGCGATCCGGGCCGGGCGATCGCGCTCCTGGAAGCGCCGCACCTGCCCCTGAAATTCGCGGTCGACCGGCCCGTCGCCGCCGCCGAAGCGATCGTGGCGGTGGAGCGAGCTCCCGAGCTGCGATCCGAAGCGCCGGTTGCCGTACCAGTACACGGCGATGGCGATCGGGATCATGAAGGCGAGGGCGATCGCCAGCGGCGGGATCCGGGAGCCGAGCTCGAGGAGGTCCATCAGATCACCAGTACGCCTCGGCGAGGGAGAGGGTGAAGCCGAGCTCGCCGCCCTCGCGGGCCTTGGTCTTACCCTCGACGAGCGAGCGACCGATCGCGCCGGGCTCGATCCGCTCGACCGTCTCGCCGCGGAGGCGGAGGCCGTCGGAGAAATTGATCTCGGGGACCACATCCTCGATCGCCACCGAGCTCCGGTTCTCGATCTCGACGATCCAGCGGACCCGCCCGAGCCAGATCTCGGGGCGCCCCTCGATCTCGAGGCGGACCGCCGGGTTGATGTCGTAGGAGCGGTTGGGGCGCTCGCGGTGCCGCGGGATCAGCCGCATCCGCGCCGCCTGGTAGTCCATCTGGACCAGGAACTCGCGGATCACGTTGAGCCCGAGGAGCCCCTCCGAGCGGTCGTTGGTGCAGCCGTCGCAGACCGAGACCAGGAGGCCGTGGAGCGTGACGTCGCCGAGGCGGAGCGCGGGGAGGTAGACCATCCGGCTCTCGCGCGGCCCGCTCGCGGTGTTGAAGTGGAGCGTCGGCGCGTCCTCCGGCACGTCGATGCCGAGGCGCTCGGCGCTCGCCGAGCTGATCGTCGTGAACGAGGCGCCGGTGTCGAAGAGGTAGGGGAAGGTCGCGCGGCCGCCGGGTCCCTCGAGCTCGACGTCCATCAGGATCGCGTTGCCGTCGGCGGAGAAGGGGACGGTGATCGCGTCGGCCGGCGCGCTTTCGCCCGGGTCGATCACCGCGAGTGGCTCCGGGCGATCTGCCGGGGGATCGACGAGATCTGCGGTGTTGTGGCCGAGCGCGCTCAGGTAGCGCGTCCACGTGTGGGAGTCGCCGACGCGATCGATGATGAACCACGCGCCGTGCTGGCGGAGCGCGGTGCCGACGAGGTCGGGGACGAGGGCGCCAGCGACCGCGAGGCCGCCGAGGTTCCAGACGAGCGGGAACCACCCGAGGGCGGTGGCGATCCTCCGACGGTCGGCGCCGTGCTTCCAGAGCACCAGCACGAGCGGAGCGCCGAGGCAGAGGCCGGCGGCGAGCGCCCAGGAGGCGAAGCCGCCGGGCGCGCCTCGGCCGGTCTGCGCATGCGCGAGCGCGGAGGTGATCCAGAGGGCGATCAGGATCACCAGCACCGACGCGATCGAGAGCGCGAACCAGCCGATCAGCGTGGCCAAAGACGCGATGAGCGACTTCAGCCCGCCGCTCCCAGACGCCCCGCGATGGCGGACTTCAGGGCGGTCGGGGCGCGTTTCCTGCACGTCGGGGATACTAGCCCATGTGCCGGGGAGACGGGGCACCCGGGTGGATCCCGGACGCAAAACACGTAGGATAGCTGACGTAGATGGCCGAGAAGCCGCAGACCGGGAAGATCGCCACCTTCGGGGTGCGCTTTGAGACGCACGACCATTTCTTGGTCGAGTACACCGACCACCTTCGGCGCGGCTTCCTCGTCTTGCCCGGCGTCAGCACCTTGTCCGAAGGTCAGCCGGTCCGCATCAAGCTCGCGCTGCCCAACCGGGCGATCCTCTATCTCACGGGGACGTCCCTCGGGGCCGGCCACCCGGACGCCGCGGGGCGCGGCACCCTCGTCCGCCTCGCCAGCTACAACGACGAGCAGAAGCGGATCCTCGATCTCTGCGTGAGCGCGGTGATCGATGAGGGGGACACGGCCCCCGTCGCTCCGACGCTCTCGATCGAGGTCCTCCTCGTCGAGGACAACGACAGCATCCGCGCCGAGATGACGAGCGCCCTCCTCGCCCGCGGCCTCAAGGTGCGGGTCGCGGAGAACGGCCTCGTGGCGATCTCCTCGGCGCTCAAGGCGGAGCCCGACGTGATCCTCACCGACGTCGAGATGCCGGTGATGGACGGCTGGACGCTCCTCCGGATGGCCCGCTCCCGCAAGCGCCTCGCCCACCTGCCGATCGTCTTCTTGACCTCGCTGAGCGACGAGATGTCGCGGCTCCAGGGCTACCGCATGGGGGTCGACGACTACCTCCCGAAGGCGCTGCCGCCCGACGAGATCGTCGCCCGCCTGCAGAGCGTGCTGGCCCGCCGCGGCAAGCAGGACCCGGGGACCGACGCCTCTTCGTCCGGGCTCCGCGGCGACCTCCGCCACGTCGGCCTCGGCTCGGTGCTCTCCTTCCTGGAGGCTGAGAAGAAGACCGGCGACCTCCGGGTCGAGAACGGCAGCGACCACGCGGTCCTCCGGATCGTCCACGGCTTCCTCCGCGACGTCCGCAACCTCGGCCGCTGCATCAACCATCAGGAGCGGGTCTTCGAGCTCCTCGGCTGGAAGGGCGGGAGCTTCGAGTTCGTCTCGCTGCCGGAGAGCCAGGAGCTCGACCAGGGGCCGATGCCGCCGACGCCGATGACCTACCTCCTGATGGAGTACGCGCGGCGCGAGGACGAGGCCTCGGCGCTGCGTACCGGCTTGAAGTGAGCGCCTCCCTGGCGGCGCGATGGACATGTCTTCTTCGACATGTCCATGTGGACACTTGAAATTGCTCGCGCCCGGCGCGAGGCGGGGGCTCGGCCGGGCGCGATCGGGGGGCGAGGCCCCGCGGGAGCTAGTGGATCGGCTTGCCGGAGCCGCTGGGCTTGCCCCCGGCCGACTTGCCGCCGCCCTGGGACGCGGCCCCGCCCTCGCTGAGGGCGCAGGTGGCGTCGACGCGCCAGGTGTCGCCCGACTGGAAGGGCTCGGTGTTCATGATCAGGAGATCGCCGCCGCCGCCCTGGGCGCAGTGCCGCTTGGCGAGGTCGACCGCCTCCTGGGCGCTGGGCGCCTTGGCCCGGGCGACGCCCAGCTCCTTGTAGGGGGCGCTGAGGTCGTCCTTCGAGCGGACCACCTGGACCTTCGCCGGGTCGGCCGGGACGCCCGTGCCGTTGCCCCTGAAGCCCCCGGAGGTCCCGCCGCAGGCGGGGAGGGCGAGGGCGAGGGCGGAGAGGAGGGAGAGGGAGGCGGTGATTCGGCGCATCGGGGGGGACTCCTGCGGGCCAGCGGCCACGTGCGAGGGCTTCGGGGAAATGTACGCGAGCCGCTCCGACGACGCGAGGTTGTGAAAGATTCGAGGCGCTTCGATCCTGGGGCCTGCTGGAGCGCCGCGAACGATCGTGTGTCCCGGAGCACACCTCGGCGCGGAGACGCGAGCGGATCTCCGCCTGCCGGTGCTCCTTCGCACCTTCTCGCTCGCTAGGGTTTTCCCTGGAGGATCCGGAGGCCGTCCGAGCGGACGCCCTTGCCCTGGCAGGAGCCGCCGCCGCCGGAGCCGCCGAGGGCCCGCTCGCAGCGCCCACAATTGCCGCAGCTGCGGCGCCGGCGGAGGAAGCGGACGGTGAGCCAGGCGGCCGCGCCGGTGACCGCGGCGAAGGCGGCGACGTATTGCGCGAGCTCGGTCATCGCTCCCAGCCTAGCTCTCCCGGTCGCCGCGGTCCTCGTCGTTCGGGCACGATCCGCCCTTGATCCCGCGTGCCTTGGGGCACATCCCGTAGAGCTCCAGGCGGTGGCGGACCAGCGAGAAGCCGAAGGAGCGGGCGACCCGCTCCTGCTCGCGCTCGATGTCGTCGTTGTGGAACTCGAGGACGAAGCCGCACTCGACGCAGATCAGGTGGTCATGGTGCTCGGTGTCACCGGCCGTCTCGTACATCGTCTGGCCGTCGCCGAAGCGGCGGTGGGCCGCCAGCCCGCACTCGGTGAGGAGCTTGAGCGTGCGGTAGACGGTCGCGTAGCCGATCTTGGGGTTCTCGGCCCGGGTCCGGGCGAGGAGGTCCTCGATGCTGATGTGGCCGTCGGCGGCGAAGAACTTCTGGGCGATGAGGTCGCGCTGCCGGGTGGTCTTGAGCTGGTTCTTGGCCAGGTACGCGTGGAACTGGACCATGAGCCCGTCGACGTCGTTCTCCTCCCCGCGATCCTGCATCAGCCCCGGAAACTAACGCGGCGTCCGATTCGCGGCAAGCGTTGCAGGAGCGGAAGCAACCTCCCTATACTCCGGCGCCCGATGGCCCGCACCAAGACCACTCCTACCCGCCGACAGGCCTCCGCCGAGGAGGCGAGCCCGCCGGTCGCGCCGGAGCCGCTGGCGATCGACGAGGTGCTCCGCAAGCTCGAGTCGGTGGTCGCCGAGCTCGAGGGCGGCGAAATCCCGCTCGAGGTCGCGCTCGAGCGCTTCGAGGTCGGCGTCCGCCTGGCCCGCCAGGGCGGCCAGCTCCTCGATCGGATCGAGGAGCGGGTCGAGGTGCTCCTCGCGGACCGTGACGAGGTCGCCCCCTTCGCCGGCGGCGACGAGGAAGACGATGACTGAGCCCACCCTTGATCTTGCCAGCTACCTCCGCGAGCGCCGTCAGGCAGTCGACGACGCCCTCGACGCCGCGCTCCCCGCGGTCGGCGACGATGACCCCGGCCAGCTCAAGGAGGCGATGCGCTACGCGGTCCTCCAGGGCGGCAAGCGGATGCGGCCGATGGTGACGATCGCCGCCTGCGAGGCCGCCGGTGGGGCCGTCGCCGACGCCCTGCCGCCCTCCTGCGCGCTCGAGATGATCCACGCCTACTCGCTGGTCCACGACGACCTGCCGGCGATGGACAACGACCTCGAGCGCCGCGGGCTGCCGACGGTCCACGTGAAGTTCGGCGAGGCCAACGCGATCCTCGTCGGCGACGCGCTCCTCACCCACGCCTTCACGGTCCTGACGGCGGCCGGCGGCCTGCCGCCGGCGCGGGCGGCCGCGGCGGTCGCTCGCCTCGCCCACCACGCGGGGATCTTCGGGATGGTCGGCGGCCAGGCCCTCGACATCGTCCACGGCCAGGACATCCGCGAGCTCCAGCTCCTCGAGCGGGTCCACGCCCTCAAGACCGGCGCGCTCTATGCCTCGGCGGGGGCGATGGGGGCGATCGCCGGCGGGGCCGACGAGGCCGGCGTCCGTCGCCTGGAGCGCTGGGGGCTCTGCTTTGGGATCGCCTTCCAGCACGCCGACGACATCCTCGACGACGACCAGGTCGCCCTCCGGCCGCAGGCGCTGGCGCGGGTCGACGCCCTCTTCGCCGAGTGCGAGGAGCTCGCGGGGCCCTACGGCGGGGCGGCGGCGGGTCTCCGGGCGCTGGCCGGCTGGGTCCGCGACCGCGCGCACGCGGCCGCGGCGGGCGACAAGGCCGACTAGTCGCCCGGTGGAGCTCCGCGTCGTCGCAGACGCGGAGCTCCCCAACAGCGACGCCGCTCAGGTGGCGGCGCCGCGGACTCGGGCGTGGTAGCCGCGGACGCGCGGGTCGTCGGCGACCCGCCCCTTGAGCGCGTGGAGGTGGGGCGCGACCTCCTCGCAGAGGTTCGCGGGGATGTGATCGAGGCGGCCGGAGGCGAGGTCGCCGAGCCAGACGAAGGCCTTGAGGTCGGCGACCGTGAGGCGGCCGTCGGCCAGGAAGTCGCCGCGGGCGGCGAGGCGGCGATCGATGTTGCGGAGGGCGCGGGTGAGGGGCTCGAGGAGCGCCTCGCGGGCCGCCTTGAGGGCGATCGGGTCGCGGATCCCCATGGTCGCCGAGACCAGCGCGGTCGCCTCCTCGATCGCGTCCATCGCCTCGTCGCAGAAGGCGGCCTGGAGCGCGTCCTCGGGGTAGAGCCCGGTGAGGCGGCCGACGTAGCGGTTGATCGTGTTGGAGTGGGCGAGGACCTCGCCGTCGACCTCGAGGGTGGGGATCGAGCCGAAGGGGGTCAGGGGCTTGAGCGCGGCCCACTCGGGGAAGCGGACCCGGACGTCCTCGAATTCGATCCCGGCGATCGAGAGGGCGATCCGGGCGGGCTCGCCGCGACCGCCGTGGAAGTCGAAGTAGGTGAGCTTGAGCGTGGGCATCGCCCGGGAGTATCGCCGCTCGCGCGGCCGTCCGCGAGGGGGGCGCGGGGATCGTCGTCGCGGCGCTCACTCGGCCGGGGGCCAGGCGCGGGCGGCCTCGATGGCCGCGATGAGCCGGGTTAGGGAGGGGGCCTCGAGGATGACCTCGGGGCCAGGCTCGCTGAGGTCCTCGGCGTTCTCCGGCATGAAGTAGCCGTGCTCCTCGCGGAAGGCCTCGGCCCGCGCGAGGTCGAGGACGAGGCGGCGGATCTGCCAGCGGCCGCCCTCGACGACGACCGCGTGGGTGTTGTGCGGGCTGCCGAAGCGGAGGCAGAGGTGCTCGGCCGTGGGGTCGACCCGACGGAGGCGGGCGATGACGTTCTCTCGGGTCTCGGGCGGGCGCGGGGCCATGGTGGAGCGTCGCACGGGCGCCTCGTGACCGCGAGGTCGGGTCCTCGGGGACGCTCGCGGGGACGTCGGTCGGCCGTCCTCGGGTCGCTGCGAGGCGGCCCAGGCCGCGAGGAGGAGGGCGCTGGGGCCGAGGGGGGGAGCGGGCCGCGGGGCCTCAGGGGGCCAGGGACTCGACCGCCGTGGGCTCGCGCGCGGGCTCGCGCGCGCGGGCCCGCCCGCTCGCTAGAGGTCGCCGCCCTCGATCACCAGCTCGTCCGGCAGGAGCCGGCTCGGGGTGCCGGCGCAGGTCATCCAGAGCTGGTGGGCCGCGCGGGTGAGGGCGATGTGGAGGAGGTGGCGCGACTCGATCACGTCCGGGTAGTTCTGGGCGGTCGGGTCGAGGACGACGACGTAGTCGAACTCGAGGCCCTTCACCTGGCGGACGTCCGTCACGTCGATGCCCGGGGTGAACGTGAAGTTCTGGCGGCCGACCCGGCGGAGCTTGGGGACCTCGGCGATCCGCAGCGACTCGAAGTAGACGTCGGCCTGCTGGGGGTAGCGGGTGATCAGCGCGACCGAGGCGGTCGGCTCGCGCTGCATGAGCGAGCGCAGCGCCTCGGCGAGGAAGGCGACCGACTCGCCGATCTCGGTGAACGAGAAGAAGGAGACCGGCGCGCCGTCGCGGGCGACCAGCTCGTCGCTCGGGTCGTGGAGGGGCCCGAGGATCTTCTGCGAGAGCGCCATGATCTGGCGGGTCGAGCGGTAGGTGATCTTGAGCGGCTGGATCGCCACGTGGGGGAGGCCGGCGTCGGCGAGGAGCTGCGGCCAGTCGCTGAAGCCGTTGTCGAAGATCATCTTCTGCGCGCGGTCGCCGGCGATCGTCACGCTCCGGCCGTCGCTCACGCAGTCGAGGAGCACCCGGACCTCGAGGGGGCAGAGGTCCTGGGCCTCGTCGATGACGATATGCTCGTACTCGAAGCGGCGGTTGCCGACGAAGATCCCGCCGTGCTTGACCTGGAGGAGGCGGAGGATGATCGCGTCGTCCTCGCCGTCGAGGCCGATCGTCGGCCGGACCTCGACCTTGGCCCGGCGGCCGAGCGCCTTGACGCCCTCGGACTCCTCGTCCTCGCCGTCGAGCTCGGCGACGTCGTCCTCGTCGTCGCCGTCGTCCTCGAGGTCGGCCTTGCGGGCGCACCAGCGGACGATCGTGTTGATGTCGTGGTCGGAGAAGACGCCCGGCGCGTGCTCGGCGATCGCCGCGCGGATCGCCTCGCCGTTGGTCATCAGCTCGAGCCAGTCGTCGCAGATGTCGCGGATCTCCTCGCGGAGGCCGCGGAGGAAGGTCTCGGCCGCGGTCCGGGTGACCGCCGGGATGTCGCGCGCGGCCCGGAGGTTGTCGAGGACCCGCTCGACCCGGATCACCGGCGCCAGCCGACGGTTGCGCCGCCAGAGCTCGATTATCGCCGGTGCGCCCTCGCGCTCGCCGACCCGCGCGCGGAGCTCGTCCTCGGCCGCCTGGAGCTGCTCGGCGACCAGGGCGTCGATCATCTTGATCATCACCGGGTGCTTCTTGAAGCGGCTGACGGCGTCCGGCGTGCCGTCGACGTGCTGGAGCGGGAGGCGGAGCTGGATCCGGCGGAGGAGCTGGGCGCTCCAGCGGCGGTAGGTGGTGACCGCGACGCCCTCGACCCCGAGGGAGGGGATCACGTGCTTGATGTACTCGACCAGCGCCTCGTTGAAGACGACGACGAGCATCTTGCTCGGGGCGAAGCGGGCCGGGTCCTGGTAGTTGAGGTAGGCGACGCGGTGGAGCGCGACGGTGGTCTTGCCCGAGCCGGCGCCGCCCTGGATCAGGACGATCCCGGACTCCGGCTGGGTGATCATCGTGAACTGCTCGCGGTCGATGAGCGCGGTGATCTCCTGGAGGTGCTTGTCGGCCCGCGGCGCGTCGTCCTCGGAGTGGACGCCGAGCTGGCTGCGGCTCACCCGCGAGGCCGCGCCGACGCCCCCGGCGAGGGTCGGCTTGGCGCCGCCGACCGCGTCGCGCCAGCGGCCGCGGCGGTCGCTCACGTAGGTCCCCTGCGGCGCCGAGACCCGGCGGAGGTCGCCGTCCATCACCGCGAGTGAGCGGCGGATCAGGATGTCGCCCTCGATCGAGCGCTCGTCGAACTCCTCCTCGTACTCGTCCTCCTCCTCGTAGCGGTAGTAGAGGCGGGAGACCGGGGCGTTGCGCCAGTCGACGATGGTCACGCCGTCGCCGTCGTCGAGGAGGGTGTGCTTGCCGACGAGGACGTCGCGGACCCGGCGGGTCCGGGCCTCGCGGATCCGGAGGTGGCCGAAGTAGGGGCTCTTGGGGTCGATCGGGATGTCGCGGCCCTGGCCGCGGGTGCGGCTGAGGGCGGCGACCTGGTGCATCTGGTCGATGAGGGAGGCGACGTCCTCCTCCTTCGCCTCGGCGATCGCGTCGCGGAGCTCGATGAGCTGGGCGTCGAGGTCCTCGATCTGCTCGGGCTTGGTGTTCGCCTCGCGGACCAGGCGCTCGTGGACGCGGTGGAGGATCTCGAGCTCCTCGCCGACGATCCGCTGGCCGTCGGAGGAGAGCTGGTCGAGGCGATCCGGTTCCGGGATTGGCAGCGACACGATCGCCTTGATTAGCAAAAGCGGCCGGGCCCGGCCAACCGCTTTTCTCCGCCGGATGAGCGCTCTCGACGCGGACGCGGCGGGCTGTGGGCGAGCGCACCCGTGTGGGGCTCTGCGTGCGCAGGGTCTTCGTGCGGGCGCGGCGCGAGGCCTCCGCTCGCGCCGCGCCGCACCCACAAAAAAGGAGGAGGGCCACCCCTCGGGGGTGACCCTCCTTCGTTCGTTCATCCGCAGGGGGCGAGCCCCCTGGCCTTCGGGCTAGGCCCGACGGCGGCGGCGGAGCATCCCGGCGAAGCCGAGGCCCATCACCACGCCGAGGAGGCCGCGGGCCTTGCCCTCGGCGCTCTCGTCGACGGTGCAGCCGCAGCCCTCGTCGTCGATGCCGGTGGTGGTGGTCCCGGTCGCGCTGTCGGTCTCGGTGTCACCGGAGGTCGCGCCGGTGGCACCGGTGGCGCCGGTGGCCGCGGTGGTCGAGGCGCCGGTCATGCCGCCCGAGGAGCCACCGCCGGTGGTCTCCATGCTGCCGGTGGTGCCGGTGCCGCTGTCGGTCGCGCTGGCGGTGCCGCTCTGGTCGATGCAGGCGTTGGAGCAGTCGTCGTCGTCGACCTGGTTGCCGTCGTCGCACTCCTCGCCCGCCTGGATGAAGCCGTCACCGCAGGCCGCGAACTTGCACGCGTTGGTGCAGTCGTCCTCGTTGACCTGGTTGCCGTCGTCGCAATCCTCGCCCTCCTGGATCTGGCCGTCACCGCAGTTCTCCAGCTTGCACATGGCCGAGCAGCCGTCGCCGTCGATGTTGTTGCCGTCGTCGCACTCCTCCGGCGGATCGGTGTTCAGATCGACGTTGCCATCACCACAGCCGGGCGGCGGCAGATCGACGCAGACGTACCACTCGTCGTTCATGTCCTTCACGCACTCCTGCGTGTCGGAGCACGTGTCGGGCTCAAGCGGGTTGCACTCGTTCTCGTCGGTGTTCGGCTCCGGGTTGACCGAGCAGTCGTTGAAGGAGCAGCACGGGTCGAACTCGATGCCCTCGAGGATCATCTTGAAGGCGTTCTCGAGCTCCATCTGGTTGCCGGCGTCGTAGTAGTCGAGCATGTTGCCCGAGCCCCAGTCGGCCATCTTGTTGAGCTGCGTCATCGCCTGCGGGGTGTCGACGCCGTCGCCGAAGCCGATGACGTAGGTGACGATCCCCTTGTTGTACATCTGGGTCAGCTCGGCCTGGACCTGGGCGTCCGTCGAGTAGCCGCTGTACTGACCGTCGGTGATCAGGATGTTGGCGTAGATCGTGCTGTTGTTCGCCGGATACGGGAAGTTCGGATCCGTCGTCGCCGTCATGTGGTAGGAGGTCTGGTTGTTCTTGATCAGCTGGAGGCCGAGGTGGGTGTAGGTACCCGAGCCCGAGCAGAACGTCTGACCGATGCACTGCGGCATGTGCGAGAGCGTGGTGTCCTCGAAGAGCGGCGGCGGGTTGCCCTCGTTGTCGCTGTTGAGGAAGGTCCAGGTGATCGGCGGGCCGCCCCACGGGTCGTTGCAGCCGTTGCCGCACGAGGTCTCGGGGTTGAGGGCCCAGTCGAAGTTGTCCTTGTGACAGGGACCGTAGTCGACCAGGATCTTCTGCTCGCCCGGGTTCGGCTGGTTGTGGCCGAAGACCGCGAGGCCGAGGTGGATGAGGTCCTCGGCGTGCTGGGTGTCGTTGACGATGATGTCGAAGAGCGACATGTCGCCAGCGAGCGCGGCGCGGGCCTGATCCCAGCCGGTCTCGCCCATCCCGCCGGCCATCATGCCCATGTTGACGTTGAGCATCGACGACGAGGCGTCGAGGAGGACCATGAAGCGCGGGAGGCCCGGGGCGCACTGCGGCTGGACGACGTTGTTCTTGATGTCGGTGATGACGGCCTTGAGCGCGTCAGCCAGCTCCATCTGGTTGCCAGCGTTGATCGACGTGGTGCCGCCGGCGGTCGCCAGCATGTCGGCCGCGCCCTTCGCCTGGGCGTCGTTCGGGTCGCCGAAGAAGACGACGTAGGTCGGGATGTCCTGGTTGTCCCAGAGGTCGGCGGCGGTGAGCGCCGGGTTCTCGTTGGCAGGCCCGAGCTGCGTGGTGCCGTTCATGCTCGTCCACGAACCGTCGGTCATGACCATGGTCGCGTAGAAGCGCTCGCCCATGTCGCCGGGGTGATCGGCCTTGGACTGGGCGATGAGGGCCTTCGCCTTGTCGAGGGCGCCCTTGGTCCAGGTGCCGATGCCGGTCTCCTGACCGTTGATCGGCGCCGGGACGTTGTTGTCGAGGGCGTCGACCAGGGCCTGGCCGTTGCAGGGGTAGAAGCTCTTGTCGTTGCCCTGGGTGTCGTACCAGAACACGTCGAGCGCCTGACCGTCGGTGATCGGCGGGTTCGACGTGTCCATCGGGATCGTCGTGCCCATCGAGGCGCTCGGGTCATGGCCGAAGCGCATGAGCGCGAGGTGCATGTTCTCGTTGTTGAACTTCGTGGTCGCGAGGTTCTTGACCGCGTCCTCGGCCGCCTCCCACCGGGTCTGGCCCATGCCGAAGTCCTTGTTCATGGACGTCGAGTAGTCCATGACGATCATGAAGTTCGGCTTCTTGAAGGTGCACTGACCCTCCATCGGGCAGGTGTCCGGCTCGGCCTGGGCTGCCTCCTCGGTGCCGCCGACGAAGGCCATGCCAAGACCCACGAGCAGGCCCGCCTGCAGGCCGATACGCTTCCAAGAACCAATCAAATTGAGACGCTTCATCGCTGGTAATCCTCGTGACTAGTTGAAACTCCGCACTGCGACTTGAGCACGGTGGTCGATCCCCACGACACAGACCGGTCGCTCGGCTCTACTCAAGGTCGTTTGACCCCAAGTCCGGCCGACGTTACGCGAGATGCCTGAGGGCGTCAACAAGGGGTGCGGGGTTTGCTCCGGTGGGCCGCCGGTGATCAATACGTGTGCCAGGAGGCCCAGAAGAGGCCTGAGAGCGAACGCACAGGATGCGCGCGATCGGGGTACATGTTGGTGAAGCCCATCGCTGGCGCAGTGGGTCCAGGAGGGTTGGGTCTGGGCGCAGGCGCGCGATCGCCGGGCATGGGCGCGAAGGCCCAGGGCGTGACCATTCTCCGAGATCTTCTGGTAGTCGAGAGGCGAGCGCCGATGCCCGTACACCACGACACTCCTCGAGCGCGACGCAGCGTCGCGCTGGCCCTCCTCGCCGTGCTCCTCGGCCTCAACCCGCTCGCCTGTCGGCGGGCCGAGGCGCCGCCTCAGGGCCCCGAGGCCCAGGCCTCCGAGGCCGCGGGCGCCGAGGTCCGGGCCGCCCCTGGCCTGGCGATCGACGCGGCCCGGATGATCGCCGACATCCAGCACCTCGCGGCCGATGAGCTCCGCGGGCGCTTCACCCTGAGCCCCGAGCTCGAGGTCAGCGCCCGCTGGATCGGCGAGCGCTACCGCAGCCTCGGCCTCGAGAGCTACGGCGGCGACTTCTCGGCGCCCTTTGCGATGACCACCGGTGTCAAGATGCGGGGCCCGGCGACCCTGGCGATGGTCGATCGCAAGGGCAAGGCCCGCCCCGTCGACGCGAACGCCTTTCAGCCGGCCGCGATCAGCGGCTCGGCGAGCGCGCGCGGGTCCGCGGTCTTCGTCGGCTACGGCGTCGAGGCCCCCGAGATCGCCGGCGAAGACCCCAAGGGGCCGCCGGCCGTCCCCGGCTACGACGATCTCGCCGGCGTCGATCTCCAGGGCAAGGTCGCGGTGATCCTCCTCGAGGCCCCCAACCGGCCGAGCCTGCGGGCGCTCTTCAGCCGCCTCCAGCGCGAGCAGGAGGCCTTTGAGGCGGCGATCGGCGGGCTCCGAGAGCGGGAGGACATCGCCGGGATCCGCAAGCTCCACGGTGAGATCCGCGGGCGCCTCGTCGGCCTCCTCCGGCCCTTCATGCCGGGGGCCAAGCTCGACGACCTCTGGCCGCTGCCGGAGGACCCCCTCGCGCTGAGGCTCGAGCTCCAGGAGCTCCTCGGGGTGCTGATGCGGGAGGCCGCCCGACTCAAGGGCCCGCGCTTTGACATGAACGCCGGTCGCCTGCGCTCGAAGGTCGATCGCCTGGTCGCCGCCGGGGCGGTCGGGGTGGTCGTGGTCCGGGGACCCCGCTCCTTCCTCGACGAGGGCGAGCGCGCGGCCGATGAATTCGAAGACCTGGCGACCAGCCGCCCGGGCGACGGCGAGGCGCTCAAGGTCCCGGTGATCCAGATCAAGTGGCGCGAGGCGGATCGCCTCCTGCGGGTCAAGGGCAAGAAGATCTCGGCGCTCCAGGCCGAGATCGACCGCGACCTGAGGCCGCGCTCCGGGGCGATCGACGGCGGCGAGATCGAGCTGAGCGCCGCGCTCGAGCCGATCACCACGTCGATCCCCAACGTCGTCGCCGTCCTCCCGGGGAGCGACCTCGCCGACGAGATCATCCTCCTCGGCGCCCACTACGACCACATCGGCGCCGACGACGGGGTCGGCGAGTGCCAGGCGGCGCGCGACGGCGCGGGCGAGCGCGACGCGATCTGCAACGGCGCCGACGACAACGCGAGCGGGACGGCGATGCTCCTCGAGGTCGCCCGCGCCTGGGTCGCGCGCGGGGTGAAGCCGCGGCGGACGCTGGTCTTCGCCCACTTCGCCGGCGAGGAGCTCGGCCTCCGGGGCTCGGCCGCGATGGCCGCGGAGCCGCCCTTCCCGATCGGCCAGGTGAAGGCGATGATCAACCTCGACATGGTCGGCCGCCTCGGGCCCCGCGGGCTCGCGGTCGGCGGGCTCGGCTCGAGCGACGCCTGGATGCCGATCCTCGACGAGATCGGCGCCAAGGGGCTCAGCGTCCTCTACGAGTCGAGCGTCGCCACCCGCTCCGATCACGCGAGCTTCTACCGCAAGAAGATCCCGGTGCTCTTCTTCTTCACCGGGGTCCACAGCGACTACCACCGCCCCGGCGATCACGCCGACAAGATCAACGCCGACGGGATGCAGACGATCGGCGAGATGGTCGGCGAGGTCACCCTCGCGCTCGCCGACGGCCGCGAGATCGCCTACCGCGAGCCGGCCCAGGGCGACGGCCTCAGCCGCGGCCTGCCGGGGAGCGACCCGGCGACCGTGGTCAAGAAGGTCAAGGCGCGGCGGTCGGCGGGCGACGCGGGGGACGAAGCCGCCGAGTGAGCGCGTCTGCGCGGTGTGCGCAATTGCGCTCAGGCCCGGGGTTTTCGGGTACAAGGGCGCGGTGAGCAGGCGAGCGAGCGCGCGCGATCCCCTGGCCGTCGTCGAGGTCGACGTCCACCCGGACACCCTCGGTGACCCCGAGGAGCTCCGGCGGATCTGCGCGCGCGCGGCCGGGATCCCGCTCGCCGAGGCGCGGGCGCTCGAGCTCCGCCGACGCTCGATCGACGCCCGCCGCGGGCGGGTGCGGATCCACGTCGAGGCCGCGCTCCTCAGCCACCTGGCGACCCGCGAGGCGCCGGCTCCCCGGGCGCTGCGGAGCGCCGGCGGGGCGCCGCGGGCGGTGATCGTCGGCGCCGGCCCGGCCGGGCTCTTCGCCGCCTGGGGGCTCGCGCTCGCCGGCGTGCGCTCGCTGATCCTCGAGCGCGGCAAGGCGGTGCGGCCCAGGCGGGCCGACCTCGCCGCCCTCTCGCAGCGCGGTGAGCTCGACCCCGAGAGCAACTACTGCTTCGGCGAGGGCGGGGCCGGGACCTTCTCGGACGGCAAGCTCTACACCCGGGCGACCAAGCGGGGGCCGGTGCGGGCGATCCTCGAGGCGCTCGCGGCCTACGGGGCGGCCCCCGAGATCCTCGTCGACGCCCGGCCGCATATCGGCACCAACCGCCTGCCGCGGGTGATCACGGCGATGCGCGAGGACCTCGCCAGCGCCGGGGTCGAGCTCCGCTTCGGCGCCCGGGTCGACGGCCTCGTCCGGCGCGAGGGTCGGGTCGTCGGGGTCGAGCTCGCCGACGGCCAGCGGATCGACGCCGAGGCGGTGGTCCTCGCCCCCGGGCACTCGGCCCGCGACGTCTTCCGCTGGCTCCGGGCGGCCGGGGTCGAGCTCGCCTTCAAGCCCTACGCGATGGGCGTGCGGATCGAGCACGGGCAGCCGACGATCGACCGGATCCAGTACGGCGAGCTCGCCGGCCACCCGGCCCTCGGCGCCGCCTACTACCGCCTGGTCGAGCGGCCAGGCGGCGTCGGGGTCTTCTCGTTTTGTATGTGTCCCGGGGGACATATTGTGCCGGCGGCGACCGAGCCCGGGATGCAGGTGGTCAACGGGATGAGCCCGCACCACCGGCGCGGCCGCTTCGCCAACAGCGGCTTCGTCACCGAGGTCGGCCCCGAGCTCCTCGCCCGCGCCGGCCTCGACCCCGGCGATCCGCTCGCGGGGCTCGCGTTTCAGGCGACGCTCGAGGCCCGGGCCTACGAGGCCGGCGGCGGGGCCTTCGTCGCCCCCGGCCAGACCCTCCGCGACCTGGCCGCCGGGACATTGTCGCGCGAGCTGCCGCCGACCAGCTACCACCGCGGGCTCGCGCCGGCCCGCCTCGACCTCCTCCTCGGCGAGCTCGGGCCGCCGATCCAGGCGGCGCTGACGATCCTCGGCCGGCGCATGCCCGGCTTCGTCAGCGATCAGGCGGTCGCGGTCGGCGTCGAGAGCCGGACCTCGTCGCCGGTGCGGATCGTCCGCGACCCCGCGACCCTCGCGGCGGTCCGCACCCCCGGGCTCTACCCGAGCGGCGAGGGGGCGGGCTTCGCCGGCGGGATCGTCTCGGCGGCGGTCGACGGGCTCCGGGTCGCCGCGGCGATCGCCCGCGAGCTCGGCGCCGAGACCGGGTGGTGGGACGCGCTCGCGGCCGACGAGGGCTGAGCGAGCGCTCAGTTGCCTTCGAGCGGCGGGCCGAAGCCGTAGATCATGTAGGCGCGGCCGGTCGAGTCGCCGTTCGGCGAGGCGTGCGACGAGCCGATCAGGAGGTCGACGATCTTGTCGCCGTTGAAGTCGCCGACGGCCGCGCCCGACGAGCCGGCGCGGCCCTCCTCGTACTCGCCGTCGATCGCGAAGCCGCCGATCCCCTTGGCGACGTCGGAGAGCTCGATGGTCCCGCCCTCGGAGCGGCCGAAGACGACGTAGACCCGGCCCGCGCCGAGGAGGCCGAGGTCGGCGAAGGGGGCGGCGAGGATCAGCTCGCCGAGGCCGTCGCCGTCGAGGTCGCCGGCGCCCTGGAGGGTGAGGCCGGCGAGGCCGAAGATCTGGGGCTCGCCGTGGAGGACGAGGCCGCCGCCGCTCTGGGCGAGGGCCTTGAGGTCGACCTCGCCGCTGAGGCCGGGGCCGCCGTAGACGACGTAGACCTCGCCCTCGCGGAAGTTGTCGACGATCTTCGCCTCGGGGGCGCCGAGCGCCAGGTCGTCGATCCCGTCGCCGTTGACGTCGCCGATCCCGCTCGCGCTCCAGCCGAGCTGGGTCGAGCGGCCGTCGTCGATCGTGAAGGTCGCCGCCGGCGAGGCCGAGCCCCCGCCCTGACCGTGGACGAGGAAGGTCTTGCCGGCGTAGTCGGCGTCGCCGACGGTCGCGAAGGGGGCGCCGACGAGGACGTCGATCCGGCCGTCGCCGTTGACGTCGCCGGCGAAGCCGACCCCGGCGCCGGCGAACTCGCCCGCGGCCTCGCCGTCGATCTTGAAGCCGCCGCTGCCCGCGGCGACGTCGGCGAGCTCGACCGCCCCGCCGCCGCCCTTGCCGAAGACCACCCAGGCGCGGCCGCGGTCGTCGTCGATCACCGAGAAGTTCGGCGCGCCGACGATGATGTCGTCGAGCCCGTCGCCGTTGACGTCGCCGCCGCCGGCGACCGCGTAGCCGGCCCGGCTCCCGGGGTCCTCGCCGTTGATCACGAAGCCGCCGTTGCCGGAGGCGATCTCGCCGAGGTTGAGGGTCGAGCCGAAGTTGGCGCGCCCGAAGACGACGAAGCAGCGGCCGCTGTCGTCGTCGGCGTTGTTGGTCAGGTCGATCCGCGGGCCGCAGATCACGAAGTCGTCGAGGCCGTCGCCGTTGACGTCGCCCGCGCCCGCGGCCGAGGCCGCCAGGCGGTCGTCGTCCTCCTGGCCGTTGATCACGAAGCCGTGGTCGCCGGCGGCGATCTTGTCGGCGCTCACCCCCGAGGGCGACTCGTGGCCGAGGAGGACGTAGGCCCGGCCGTTGTTGGTGAGGCCCTGGTTGATCATCGGTGAGCCGACGAGCGCGTCGTCGATGTCGTCGCCGTTGATGTCGCCGAGGTGGGCGACGACCATCCCGAGCATGTCGCCGACCGCCCGCCCGTCGATCACGAAGCCGCGGTTGGAGCCGCGGATCCCGACCAGCTCGAGGGTCACCGGCAGGACCATCACGTTGACCGTGCCGGTGCTCGGCCCGAGCTGGGAGTCGACGATCGTGTAGGTGAAGGAGTCGTGCCCCCAGTAGCCCTCGAGGGGGGCGTAGGCGAAGGAGCCGTCGGTCTCGACGACCACTGTCCCGAGCTTGCTCGAGATCGCGAGGTAGGAGTCGACCCGGGCCGCCCCCTCGTCGTTGATCAGCACCCCGTGCTCGGCGTCGATGACCAGCGTCTGGCCCTCGGCGATCGTGTAGTAGTCGTCGGCGGCGATCCCCGGATCGGGCTTCTCGGTGCCGTCGTCGCCGCAGGCGGGGAGGCCGAGCCCGAGGGTGACGATGGCGGCGGCGCCGAGCTTGCTCACGGCGGATCGCGGGCGAGAGGGGGCGACGGTCTTGCTCCGGCGGTCGAGCATCGGCGTTCAGTGGGTCTATCACGGCCGTGGGCTGGGGCGATGCCCCCGTAAAGTTTGCCGCTGCTCGCGCGCGCCCCTGCACCATGTGCCTGGATGATCCGCCAGCGGCTCAGCCCTCGCGGACCCGGATCCCGTGGGCGGCGGCCTCGGCGACCAGCTGGCGGCCGGCGTCGTCGACGACGTCGAGCGCCGCCCCGCGGGCGATGAGGAGGTCGAAGACCGCCTGGTGGCCGCGCCAGCCGGCGGCGAAGAGCGGCGTCCAGCCGAGGGCGTCGCGCTCCTCGAGGACCGACGCGAGGCCGCGATCGAGGAGGAGCTCGACCACCGCCGGCTCTCCGGCCTCGGCCGCGAGGTGGAGGAGGGTCTCGTGGTGGTGCCTCTTGTGGGGGTCTGCGCCGGCGTCGAGGAGGAGGCGGACGACCTCGAGGTGGCCGCCGCGGATCGCCGTCGCCAACGGGGTCATCCCGAAGTGGCCCGCCCCGGGCGCGAGCCCTGCGGCGAGGTGGCGGAAGACCAGCTCGACGATGCCGCCCTCGCAGGCGGCGTGGAGGCTGGCGGCGTCGAGCGCGCATCCGGCCGCGAGGAGGCGCTCGACGACCGCGCGGTGGCCCGCCTTCGCGGCCGCCTCGAGCCCGCGCTCGCCGCTCTCCTCGTAGCGTCGGAGCTCGGCGTCGTAGCCGGCCTCGAGGAGGCGCTCGACCAGCCAGAGGAGCCCGCCCTCGCAGGCGCTGAGCCAGAGGAGGCGCTCGGTCCCCGGCGGCCGGAGATCGGCGCCGAGCTCGACGAGGAGGCGGGCGACCTCGTCGTGGCCGGCCCGGGCCGCCGAGGCGAGCGGGGTGATCACGTCGGGCCGCCCGTTGATCGCCGCGCGGGCAGCCGCCGGCTCAGCGCCGAGCTCGATGAGGAGGCGGGCGACCCGCTCGGGGGTGACCTCGCCGGTGGCTGCGGTCGGCGCGTCGCCGCCGTCGAGGGGGGCGGCGGCGGCGATCAGGAGGCGCGCCGACTCGACGTCGGCGGCCGCATGGAGCGCGCTCAGGCGCCCCTTCGGCGCCCCTTCGGCGCCGTGGGCGAGGAGGAGCGCGACCAGGTCGGGGCGACCCTGGGAGGCCGCGAGCTCGAGCGGCGTCGTCCAGTACGCGTTGGGATCGACGCCCGCGGCGAGGAGGCGGGCGGCGCCCTCGCGATCGCCGGCGGCGACCCGCGCGTAGAGCGAGTCTGGATGTCTACTCGGCCATGGCGAATCGTCCATGTCTGATTCGCCATGTTCTCTAGGACGGAGGCGGTAGCGCTCCCACTCGAAGGCGCGGGTGTGCGGGAGGAAGAAGGGCGAGGGGAGCTGGAGGCGGAGGTACTCGAGGGCGGCGATCAGGACGTCGCGGCGCAGCGGCGTCAGCGAGCCGCCGACCGCGGCGTAGGCGACCCGCTCCTTTGGATCGAGGAAGAGGACGCGATCGACCTCCCCGGGCGCCCACCCCGGGATCCAGGCCGCCTCGAGGTCGAGGTCGCCGCCCCACATGTCGCAGGCGTAGAAGATGATCGGGCTCCGGAGCTCGTGCGAGAGGCCCTTGAGCGCGGCCAGGCAGGGGCGCGGCGGCCAGGCGTGGGCCGGCACGCCGCGCTCGGCGAGGAGCTCACGCGGCGGGAAGCCGAGGTGGGTCTTCGGGTCGCCGATCAGCGCGTCCCAGGGGAGGCGCGCCCGCGTGCGCTCGTCGTCCGGCGCGCCGAAGCCGGGGAGCGCGAGGAGGCCGGCCGCCGGCAGGGCCTGCGGCGCCCGCTGCGAGAGCGGTCGACCGGTGAGCGCGCGGAGGTGGTAGAGGTGCGGGCCGAGGAGCGGATCGTCGCCGAGGCGCGCCCGCGCGGCCGGGGTCGCCTGGCAGTAGAGGACGCGGATCGACCAGGCCATCGCCGCGAGCTTCGCCCGCCCGCCGACGCGGGATCAAGGCCGGGCGTCGGGCTGGAGATCGCCGCGCGGCTGTGCGATCGTCCGCCGGTGATCCTCGTCTCGGGAACCAAGCGGAGCGGCACCTCGATGTGGATGCAGGTCCTCGCGGCCGCCGGCCTCCCGGTGCTCGGCCAGGCGTTTCCGCGCGGCTGGGATCGGACGATCCGCGAGGCCAACCCCGAGGGCTTCTTCGAGTCGATCCTCCGCGAGGGGATCTACTACCGGACCAACCCGCACCCGACCACCGGCGACTACTTCCTGCCGGAGCACGTCGACGGCTACGCGGTCAAGGTCTTCATCCCCGGGGTGATTCGGACCGAGCGGGCGTACATCGGCCACCTGATCGCCAACGTCCGCGAGTGGCGGGAGTACGAGGCGTCGATCGAGCGGCTCTACGCGATGGAGCTCGCCCACCAGCGCGAGCGCGACCCCGAGGCCACCGCCCCCGAGTACTTCCCGCCGGCCTACGAGTGGTGGATGGAGAACTTCGCGCTGGTCCGCGACATCTCGCTGCGCCGCTACCCCGCCCGCCTGCAGGCCTACGACCAGGTCCTCGACGCGCCCGAGCGGGTGATCCGCGAGACCCTCGAGTGGATCGGCCGCGGCGACGTCGAGGCCGCGGTCGCGGCGGTCAAGCCCGAGCACCGGACCCAGCGTCGGCCGGAGTCGAGCGCGGCGATCGATCCGGCGCTCGCCAGGGTCTTCGACGACCTCTACGGGGCGGTCGCCGCCGGCGAGGGCTTTTCGAAGGCGCTCCTCGCCACCCTCAACGAGACCAACCGCCGCCTCCTCCCGCAGCTCGTCGAGCTCCAGCGGCGGGTGATCGCCAGCCAGGCCGCGCGGGCGCGCGAGGGCGGGCAGCAGCGGCGCCCCGAGGCGATCGAGGGGCTGCCGCGCGAGCGCTGAGCGGCGCTAGCGAGGGCGACTAGCCGCCGCAGGCGACGTCGATCGCCGCGGCCTCGTCCGGACAGGCGTTGTCGCCCCCGAGCTCCGCGCAGCTCAGGCCGGTGAGGCAGGCGTAGTACTCCTCGTAGGCCATCCCGCAGGCGGCCCCGTACTCCATCGTCGCCTCGTTGAGGCCGATCTGGCAGTACTTGGCGAAGTACGAGGCGTCCTCGCCGGAGCACTCGGCGTACTTGGTCGCGAAGGCCGCGCACACCTCACCGATCTCCGGCGCGCACGCCTCGTTGAACGCGGCGTAGTCCGCCGCGCAGAGCTCGGAGTCCGGGAAGTCGGCGCACTCCTGGTCGGCGAGGCACCCGTTGAGGGCGTCGAAGGCCGCCGCGCACGCCGGGCCGTACTCCTGCTCCCAGTACATCTTCGCCTCCTGGCATCCGGCGAGGATGTCGTCGTAGCTCTCGCCCGGGTTGCACTCGACGTACTTGGTCGTGTAGCTCTCGCACGCGCCCGCCGGCCCGCCGGTGGTCTCGCTCGCGGTCGTCCCGCTCGAGGTCGAGCCGCTGGTCGCCCCCATCGTCCCGCTGCCGCTGCCGCCGGAGTCGGTGCCGGCGGTGGTCGTGTCGCTCGCGGACCCGGTGGTGGTCGCGGTCCCGCCGCTCGTGGTGCCGGTCGGCGAGGTGTCGGAGGTCGAGCTCGTGTCGTCGCTCGTGCACGCGAGCGGGATCCCGCCGAGGGAGAGGAGGAAGGCGAGGTGGCGGTACGAAGAGGAGTCCATGGTCCGAGGATATCGCCGCGTACCCGGGGGAGGAAGAGGTCCGCTCGCGCGATCACGCCCCGCGAGCGGTCGCGTCGCGCTCCGTCGATGGGGGGGGGGTCCCCATGGATCGTGTGAAACGACGATCTGGCCGATCAGGCAGGTGCGAAGCGACCCGCGCGTGGGCGCGCGCGGGCGGTCGCCCCCCTGATCACCTTCGCGCTCGGCCTGCTGGTAGGCTCGCCGGCGGCGGGCGTCGCTCGCCAGATGGAGGGTGAGGACGATGAGCTTCAAGGACGCGATTGCCAAGTTCACCGACGAGGTCAAGGACCTCTCGAGCTTGCAGGTGACGACCTACACCGGGAGCCTCGAGGAGGCGATCGGCGAGGGCGGCGAGATCAATTGGGAGGCCTTCAAGCCGACCAGCGGCAAGCTGGTGCTGGCGGCGGCGACCCTGGTGAAGGCCGACTACGACACCGTCAATTTCCGCTCCGGCGACAAGAGCCTCGAGAACATCGGCGATCTCCTCGAGCTCCACCAGTCCGCGGTCGAGAGCGCGCAGAACGGCCGGCTGGCGATGGTGAAGATGTTCGGCGGCCTCATCGGCCTCGGCTGAGCGCCGCGCCGTGGTGACCAGCGCGCGCCGCAGCGACGCGGTCGACGAGCCGCTCCTTCGCCTCGGCGACGATCTCCTCCGGGCCCAGGTGGTGACCGGGATCGCCCCGACCGAGCCGGCGGAGCCGCTCTATCCCCAGAACTTCGGGCCGCGGCGAGCGATCGCCCGCCGCCGGCTCGGCAACCTCGGCTATCCGCTGGACGAGCCCGACCGCTCGCTCTTCGATCGCTTTCGGGTCGAGGCCGGGCTCCGGGCGACCGGCGACGACCGCCTCGACGACGCGACCTGGTCGGCGATCGACGAGCTGGTGAGCCTCGAGGCCGACGTCGACGCGTCGCGCTGGCGCGATCGCCAGGGGCGCTGGCTGCCGGCGATGCGGCGGGCGATCCTGGCGCGCCGGGTCGCCCTCGAATTTGGCGAGGGCGCGCTCTCCTTCAGCGCCGAGGCGGCGAGCGAGGAGGCGCCGAGCGCCGAGGAGGCGGACGACGAGCTGCGGAGCCTGGCGATCGCCCTCGGGCGGCCGGTCGACGATCAGCTCATCGGCCTCCTCTTCGATCACGAGCGCCTCTTCGCGGCCCGTGAGGGCCTCGTCGGCGACGAGGGGCTCGCCTTCGGCGACGAGGCGGCCCCGCGGATCGCCGACGTCGTCCGCCAGGCCGAGCTCGCGCGCCTCGGCCTCGACGACGCGACCCTCGCGGAGATCCTGGCGGCCGACGACGCGAAGGCGTCGGCCGCCCGTGCGAGCGCGCCCGCGCCACCGGTCGCGCCCCCGCCACCGGCTAGCGCAGGCCGCGGGGCCCGCGAGGACGACGACGAGGCGATCGAGGTGAACCCGCCGAGCGGCGAGGACGACCTCCAGCCGATGGCGCTGGGCCTCGACTTCGACGACTTCGACGACGTCGACGAGGAAGAGGAGGTGGCCGAGCCCGCCGCCGAGCCCGCACCCGAGCCGCCGCCGCGCGCGGACGAGGACGCCGTCGACCCCGACGCGATCCTCGACGAGGAGAGCGACCCCGACGCCGTCGACCCCTTCGACGATGACCTGCTCCTCGGGTCAGGCGACGAGGAGGCGCTCTCCTTCGGCCTCATGGACGGCCTCGCGTCGGTCCGCAAGTTCTTCCGCGATCTGATCGAGGAGCCGGAGCTGCGAAAGAAGCCGAACGAGGCCCAGCTCCGGGCCTACGCGGTCTCGGTCACCCGCCTGATCAGCGCCGAGGACGACGTCGGCGAGCGCTGGCAGGACTTCGTCGGCGACGAGTCGTCGGTCTGGGAGGCCCGCGGTCGGGCGAGCGCCTGGCTCCACGGGGCCGCCCGCTGGCTCCGCGAGCGCGGCCTCGGCCTCCTCGACGGCCTCAAGAGGCTCCTCGGTCGCCTCCGCAAGGCGGCGGAGGCGGCCCTCGGCTACATGCGCTCGCTCTTCACCAACCTCTTTCGGGTCCTCTACCACGACCTCGCCCGGGTCTTTGACATCGCCCACGCGGCCGCCTCGTCGCTGGTCCAGCACATCCGCGGGGCGACGGTCCCCGAGGGCGACGCGCGGATCGTCCTCCGCCGTCGGGCCCAGCGCGCGGTCGTCCTGGTCGACCCGGGGGCGACGAGCGAGGAGTGCCGGACCCTCGCGCTGCGATTGCGGCGGGAGGGCGAGCTCCTCGCGGTCGTCGGCGAGCTCCTCGGCCTCGTCCTGGCGATCACCGCGACCTGGGCCTTCGGGGCCGCGCTCACCCCGGCGCTGGTGCTCCGCGGCCTCGGCGGCCGCGCCCAGCGGATCATCCTCCTCGGTCGGCGACTCGCGGCGCTCAGCGCTGGCTGAGCGCGCGGAGGCCGAGCGCGCCGACGATCGACCTGACCCCGGGGACATATGATAGGGGCGCGAAGATCCAGAGCCCGGGGAGGAGGCGAGCGAGGCGCGCGCCGGCGGCCGCGCCCTCGAGCACCGCGCCCCCGGGCGCGCGCAGGCGGAGGCGCCCGTCGCCCGCCGGGTCCTCGGCGAAGTCGAGGCGGCCGCAGAGATCCCAGCAGCGGAGGAGGGCCGCTCGACGGATCGCGCCGTCGCTCGGGCCATGGAGGACGACGTGGAGCGGCCGCCGCGTCCGGTGGCGGAGGCGGCGGCCGGGCGCGGAGAGCCAGCGCCGCCAGCCGACGGGGGCCGGCGCGCCGCCCTCGCCCGGGGCCAGCGCGCGGGTGCCGACGAAGCGCCAGATCGCGTCGACCTCCTCGCCCTTGAGCCAGACGAAGTAGAGCGCCAGCATCACCTGGACGAAGGTGCCGACGTTCATGAGGAGGTCGATGCCGACGTGCATCGCCACCCCGAAGCCGAGCCAGAGGCGGCGCCCGAGGAGCCAGCGGAGCGTGAAGGCGTGGACCCGCGGCGCCCAGCGGCGGAGGCCGAGGTAGAGCCCGACCAGGAGCGCGGGCGCGGCGAGGGCGGCGACCTGGACGATCCTCGCCATCGTCAGGGCGTCGACGCTCGGCCACGGCGAGTGCTCGACGTCGTAGTAGTAGAGGGCCGCGAGCGCGCCGAGGTAGGCGGCGATCGCGAAGAAGCCGGCGACGCAGCCCCACGAGAGGAGCCGCCGCCAGCGCCCGGCGTCGCCCCAGAGCCCCAGGCCGCGCTCGCGCTCGAAGGCCTGGAGCGCGAGGCCGATCCCGGCGAAGGGGAAGAGGGTCTCCCAGAGCTTGGTCATCCAGGTGAGGAGCGGGAGGAAGCCGATCCGGTGGAGGACGACGTTGAGCGGGATCTGGGCCGGGTGGCGGTAGAAGTGATCGAGGCAGAGCGCGTAGTAGAGGGCGGTGCCGTCGAACCAGGTGATCCCGTTCTTGAGCGCCCCGGTCGCGCAGTAGATGATGATGAGCTGGAGCATCATCAGGCGGAGCGGCCAGGCGGCGATCGAGCGGAGCGGCGGCAGGTGATCGAGCGCCGGCGCCGTCAGGATCTCCCGCCGCCGCCGCCGCCAGGCGTCGATCGAGTAGGCCTCGCCCCAGCGGACGAAGAGGCCGAGGAAGAGGACGTTGCGGATCACCGTGTCGCCGCCGGAGTAGAAGATCGGCGAGTAGGCGTAGATCGAGTTGACCAGGAACCAGGCGACGAGGGACGACGCCCGGGTCCGAAAGCCGACGAGGACCGCGACGAGGGAGGCGATCGCCGCCGCGAAGTGGGCGAAGACCACCGGCGGATCGGAGCGGAGGTGGAGGAGCGAGGAGCGGCCGAGGAGCGCCCGCAGCGGGTCGAACCAGCGCTCGAAGCCGCGCTCTGGGTCCCAGAGCTCGGTCAGGCGACCCCCGTAGAGCTTGCGGGCCTCGTCGGTCGGCCAGAGCCCCTCGTCGCTGAAGAGGAAGCGGGCGTAGGGGAGGAGGTCGACGAGGCTCCAGAGGACCACCAGGCTGACGGCGATCCGGGTCAGCGCCGCCGGTCGCGGGTCGACCTTGGTGAACCAGAGGCGGCGCCAGAGCTCGGGGCGGAGGACGAAGAAGAGGACGAGGAGCGCGCTGCCGCCCCAGAGCGCCGCGGTCGCGGCGTCGAGGTGGGCGGAGACGTCGACCGCGCGGCGGCCGGCCTCGGTCGCGGCGAGGAGCGCGGCGATCATCGCCGGCCCTCCGCGCGGGTCCACCAGGTCTCGAGCTCGAGCGGCTTGTAGTGGCCGGCGGGCGCCGGCGGGAGGCCGAGGCGCGCGCGGATCTCCGGGGAGAGCTGGCCCTGCGGGAGGAGGTCGCACTCGAAGACCTCGAGCTCCCGGCGCGCGAGCGGCAGGCGCATCGGGTCGAAGCCGATCGAGGTCCACGAGGGCCGGATCGCCTCGCTCGCGCGGTAGACCACCCGCGGCGGCGGGATCTTCGACTCGAGGCGGACCAGCCGCACCCGCTTCGCCGGCTCGCCGCCGTGGGTGCGCTCCCACTCCCGACAGACCCAGGCGGCGTAGGGCTGGTGGTAGTGGCTCTGCTCGCCGAGGCGCCGGTTCACCTTGGCGAGGCGGTCGTAGATCACGTAGGGGTAGCGGCGGCGCCCGTAGAGGTCGTGCTCGGCGTCCCAGGTCTTGCCGTTGCGGTCGTCGACCAGCACCCGGACGAAGACGTTGTTGCGGTGGGGGTTGGGCGCGAACATCGTCCAGTTCTGGACGTTCGCGGTCGCCCGCATGTAGAGCCCGATCCGCAGGTAGTGGTTCATCGCCCGCCCGTACTTGCGGGCGAGCCCGCCGCTCGGCGTCGAGTGGAGGAGGACCGCGGCGGTGTGGTAGGCGATGAAGAGCGAGGCGACGATCATCAGCGCCGGCGAGTAGGCCCAGCCGCCGCCGCGGACGGTCTCGGCGGCGGCGGGCGCCGGCTGGTGGAGGAGCCCCGCCGCCTGCGCGCCGCCCCCGGCCTCAGCCACGGCCGACGCCCTCGCGGGCGAGCGCGGAGCGGACCTTGCGGACGGTGAGCGCGCTCATCGACACCGGATCGGGGCCCTTGCCGCCGAAGTCGCGGCGCCGCTCCCAGGCGCTCTTGCGGTTCTCGTAGGTCCGCCCCAGGCGCTCGGCCTCCTCGGCCATCCGCTTGTGGTCGTCGTCGGTGAGCGGGATCCCGTAGCGCTCCTTCATGAAGGCCGGGAGCCCCTCGGGCGGGCAGCGGTGGGTCTCGACCAGGCTCGTCGAGGTCTTGAGGTCGCGGGGGCGGTACCAGCCCTTCTTGGCGACCTGCTCGGGCGAGGGGATCGCGTTGGTGATCTTGTAGATCTCGATCCGCGTCGGCCAGACGCCGGTCTCGAGGAACCACTCGCGGCAGTGGTACTCGGCCCAGTACTTCAGGTACCACTTCCCCTTGCCGACCATCCGGCGGTGCATCTTCCGCATGCGATCGTTCCAGATCCACGGGAAGGGGCGGTACGAGTAGGAGTTGTTGCGGAGGTCCCAGAGGTCGCCGTCGGGCTCGACGACCACCGTCTTCATGAAGGTGTTCCCGCGCGGCGGGTTGGGGGCGAACATCCGCCAGCTCTGGCTGGTGCCGGTGCCGGCGGTGTAGCTGGCGAAGATCGAGCGGGCCGCCGGCCGCCACTTGCCCATCACCGGGAAGGCCGGGAAGAGGATCAGGGTCACCGAGGCGGCGTGCCAGAGGGTGAAGGCGAGGGCGATCGTCCGGCCGAGGGTGCCGTAGGCGAGCGCCGGTCCGCCCTGCCAGAGCTCGAGGGAGCCCGGTCGCCGGCCGAGGAAGCGGCAGACCAGGGCGATCGCGAAGGTCGCGCCGATCCAGAGGTAGACGTAGTCCTTGAGCTCGTCGGGCTTGACCTCGGAGAGCGCGCGGTAGAGCACGAGGCCGACCCCGACCGCGATCGAGAGGAGGACGACGAGGTCCGGGATCCGGCGCCCGCGGAGCGGCACGGTCGACTCCGGCTGGGCGGCGATCATCAGGCGATCGGCGGCGGCCGGCGCCAGGCGGGCGAGGCCCCGCACCCGCCGCATCTGCTCGAGGAGCCAGGCGCCGACGCGGGCGAACTCGTCCCCGTGGAACCACGCCGCGTAGGTCATCAGCATGATGAAGGGGAACATGCCGATGTTCATGAAGACGATCAGGATCCCGTGGAAGCAGAACCCGAGGCCGAGCCAGAGGCGGCGGCCGAAGAGCCAGCGGCGGACCCAGCCCTGATCGACGCGGAGCCCGGGGAGCGTGACGGGGCCGAGCCTGCGCTCGCGCCAGACGCGGATCGGCCAGCGCTTCAGGCTGAACCAGGCGGCGATCAGGATCGGCAGGACGATCGAGTACATCCCGTGGATCCGCCCGAGGCCGACGGCGACCCGGGCGTCGATCGTCGCCTGCGGGGTGTTCTTGCCGATGTCGATGCAGTAGGGGTAGGCCTTGACGGTGATGTAGTAGATCGCGAAGTAGGCGCCGACGAGCGCCGCCCGGCCGAGCCAGAGGCGCCAGCGCCTCCGGACCATCGCCCGGTACCAGGCGTCGTCCTGGTGATCGAGGCCGAACTTCAGGACCATCCCGAGGCCGAGGATCCCGAAGCACATCTCCCACCAGTGGGTGACGTAGGTCATCCCCTTGAAGACGTTGGTCCCGAGCGCCGCTGAGATCTGCTGGGTGTAGACCTCGAAGCGGTAGAAGTGGTCCATGTTGAGCGCGTAGTAGAGCGCGTCGCCGTTGGCCCAGACCGAGCCGGTCTTGACCAGGCCGGTCTGGGAGTAGATCCCGATGAGCTGGCCCATCATCAGGTAGCGGGGCCAGGCGGGGATCAGGCGGTAGATCGGCGCCTTGTTCGGGTCCGGCGGCGCGCCGATCTCCTGGAGCTTGCCGCGGGCGCGGAGGATCCGGCACCGCAGCCAGTTGTCGAAGCTCCAGGCGTGGCCGGTCTTGGCGAAGATCAGGATGAACCAGAAGACCCGATAGACCGTGTCGGTGCCCTCGAGATAGAGGGCGTTGCGGTCGTAGATCGAGCACATCATCACCATCGAGATGAGCCCGGTGACCCGCGAGGCGACGCCGGCGGCGTAGAGCAGGAGGACGCCGGCGAACGCGTACATGTAGGCGTTGACGAACTCCGGCGAGCCCTTGAGGAAGAAGAACGAGTACTTCGACCAGAAGAACTTGGCGACCGCCCAGAGGTCGAAGAAGCCCTCCTCCGGGCTCCAGCCCTGGAGCGCGCCGCGGCCGAGGCGCTCGCGCGCGGCCTCCATCATGAAGAGGCCCTCGTCGCTCCAGAGCATCCGCCAGTAGGGCTTCATGTTCCAGAAGCACTGGATCGTCATCAGCGCGAAGCCGATCCGGAGGATCGCCATCGTCCGCGGGTCCTCGAGGGCGAGGATCGACCGGCGAAACGACTCCGCGCGGCTCCACGCCCAGAAGAGGAGGAGGCTGACCGCGAGGAGCGTGTACCAGCCGAGGTCGCCGATCAGCTCCGGCGGGGCCTTGGCGTGGGTCGCGTCGTCGAGGAGCCTGAGGGCGGAGGCGAGGAGCATGGCGGCGGCGCTGACACTATCACGAAGGGGCAGAGGCGCCCCCGGCTGCCGATGCGTCAACTTTTCCGCGGGCGGCCGCGGATCGCCCCGCCCGGCCGCGCAGGGTCGGGGTACGCTCGGTCGATGCGACCCCGACCCGCCGCGGTGCGGTCCCTCTCCTGCTCCTGGAGGGGGCGATGCTCCTGACCCTCGTCCGTCACGGCGACGCGCTCCCCGGCGGGGAGCTCGGTGATCGCGGTCGCGCCCTCTCGCTCTTCGGCCGCCAGCAGGCCCGCGCGACCGGCCAGGCGCTGGCGGAACGCGGGGTCGCGCCGACCCGGATCTACTGCAGCCCGCTGGTCCGCGCGGTCCAGACCGCCGAGATCATCGTCGCCGCGATCGCCTCCCCGCAGGCGGTCCTCGCCCACGGCGACCTCTTCCCGGAGAGCTCGCCGCACGTCGTCGTCGCCGAGCTGATCGAGCGCGCCGATCCGGCGGATGACATCCTCCTGGTCGGCCATCAGCCCTTCATGTCGACGCTCGCCGGCTACCTCGTCGGCGCGCAGATCGGCTTCTCGACCGGCGACGCCGCCCGGATCGAGGTGACGGGCCGCCGCGGCGCGCTGGCCTGGCGCTGGGCGCCGACGCCCTGAGCGCGGGGCGGGGCTGCTATCCTCGGCGGCCTGCGACCCGCGATCACCTCCAGGTCCGCGCTCGCCGGCGCGCTCGCCCTCGCGGCGACGCTGACCGTCACCCTCGGTCCCCTCGCCTGCGCCGGCGCGCTGCCCTGGTCGCTCCCCGGGGCGATCTACGGCGAGACGATCCCGGCGTTCCGTCGGCAGGCGCTCGACGGCCGCGAGGTCTCGTCGACCGCGCTCCGCGGCGACGTGGTGGTCGTCGAGTTCTTCGCGAGCTACTGCGAGCCCTGCCGCCACTCGCTGCCGGCGCTCCAGCGCCTCGCCGAGCGCGAGCGCGGGCTCCAGATCATCGCCATCGGCGAGGACGAGGCCCGCGACAAGAGCGCGGCGATGGCCGTCGAATTCGGCCTGACGATGCCGGTGGTCCACGACGTCGGCAACCTCCTCGCCGCCGGCTTCCGGGTCGACGGCCTGCCGACGACCTTCGTCGTCGATCGCCAGGGGGTCGTCCGCTGGATCGGCGGCGCCGACCCGAGCGGCCGCGAGCTCGCGCGGGTGGTCAAGGCCGTGCGCCGCGGCGGCTAGCGATCGACGTGCGAGTTTGCGCTACTGCGCTCCGGCGACGACGCGGCCCGCGCTCGGGATCTGGTGTAGCCTCGCCGGGTGGTGCGTCGTCGCGCCCCCCTCGCCCTCGCGGCTCTCCTCGCCTCCGCCCCCGGCGGACCGCTCGCGTGCGGCCAGCGCAACCTCGCCTCCGCCCTCGCGCCGGCGACCGACCTCGCGCCGGCGACCGGCCAGGCGCGCTGCGGGGTGATCAAGAGCCACGAGCGGCCGCTCATCATCGAGTGGCCGGCGGCCGATCGCGGCGCGCTCGAGAGCCAGATCCGCCGCGGCGATCGCCTGGTGGTCGTCCGCTACGAGGGCTGCGAGATGGAGATCCTCCGGCGCTGCGAGGCCAGCGGGCGCTACGGCTTCACCGCCCTCGAGCGCAAGGACGACGAGGCGATCATGCGGAGCGCCGACGACCTCTACGCCAAGATCCCGCTCGGCGCGGCCCGCCTCGAGGCCGAGCTCGAGCGCCACGGCGCGCTCCGGCTGGCGATGACGATCGTCGGCGCCTACGAGGCCGAGGGGGTCGACCTCGACCCGGGCGCCCTGCGCGGGCGCTGCGAGGGCGCGACCCACCTGGTCACCAGCCTCAGCGTCGGCGCCTTCGCGCTGAGCAGCGAGAGCGGGGCAGGGATCAAGGCCGGGGCCGAGGTGGCGAGCCTCGGCGAGGGGCCCGGCGGCGGCCTCCGCTCGAGCTCCGAGCGCGGCTTCCACCGCAGCGACGGCGACCTCGAGGCCTGCGGCGGCTGGGGGAGCGACGGGCCGCCCTCGCGCTGCGGCGCGCTCCTCCGGGTTGAGGTCGAGGCCCTCGGCGCGACCCCGCCGGCCCCCGAGGCGCCGACCGGCGCGGCCGAGAAGACCTGTCCCAAGGGGACGGTGCGGATCGAGGGCGGGATCTACACGCCGGCCGAGCAGAGCGGCCGCCTCTTCGGCGGCAACGTCAGCGTCGCCGATCTCTGCGTCGCCCCGACCGAGGTCACGGTCGCCGAGTACCGCCGCTGCGTCCGCGACGGCGCCTGCTCGCCGGCGCCGCTCAGCGCCCAGGCCGAGGAGCTCGACGACGACGCCCGGGCGGCCGAGAGCGCCCTCTGCAACGGCGGCCGCCGGGGCCACGGGCGCCACCCGGTCAACTGCGTCGACTGGCACCAGGCCGAGAGCTACTGCCGGGCTCAGGGCGGCCGCCTCCCCCGCGAGGAGGAGTGGGAGTGGATCGCCCGCGGCGGCGACCAGCACCGCTCCTACCCCTGGGGGGAGGACGATCCCGAGGCAGATCTCGCCAACGCCTGCGGCCGCGAGTGCTCGCGCGAGGAGCGGCTCTTCGTCGGCCGCGACGGCCACCAGGGGACCGCGCCGGTGGGCTCCTACCGCCGGGGGCGGGGCCGCTGGCGCCTCGAGGACCTCGCCGGCAACGTCTGGGAGTGGACCGCGAGCGGCGAGGGGAGCGCCCGGGCGGTCCGCGGGGGCTCGTTCCGGTCGAGCGACGATGGGGAGCTCCGGGTCGGCGGCCGCGAGGAGCTCCGGGTCCGCGACCGCCGGGCGGACGTCGGGATCCGCTGCGTCTGGGAGCCGGCGGCGGCGCCCTGAGCGTCGGCGAGTGTCGGTGATCGTCGGGGTCGGCGTTGCGATCCCGCGCGTCCCGTGTACCCTCACGGGAGATGAGCGAGCCGCTCCGCCTGACCAACATCGACGAGGCCCTCGACCACCTGCGGAGCATCGAGTCCGCGCCGATGATCTCGACCTCCGGCCCCTGGTCGCTCCATCAGATCATGGAGCACTGCCGCCAGAGCGTCGAGTACTCGCTCGACGGCTTCCCCACGCTGAAACCGGCGATCGTCCGCAGGACGGTCGGCGGCTGGGCCGGGCGCCGCTTCCTCCGGCGCGGCCACCTCGGCCACCGGACCGACGCGGCGATCCCCGGCGCGCCGGAGGTGACCCGCGACGGCGACGGCCGGCGGGCGGTGACCCGCCTCATCGCCGCCCTCGAGCGCTTCGTCGCCGCCGACCCCGAGAGCGTCAAGCCCCACTTCATCTTCGGCGCGCTGACCAAGGAGGAGTACGAGCGCCTCCACCTCATGCACATCGCCGAGCACGTCGCCGAGGTCCACCCGTCGGCGCTCCTGCCGGAGATCAGCGGCTCGTATCCTGGCATGTCCTGAGGGACAGGTCTCGGCCGGCGCGCTCAGGGGGCGGGGACGCCCTCGCAGATGAAGGCGCGCGGGTTGCTGTCCTGGGCGTCGTTCCAGCCCCAGGCGCCGCTGAACTTCATGACGATCCACTTCTCGGTCAGGCTGTCGGGCTGGCCGGCGATCCACGGGTAGGCGCCGAAGCCCGCGCCGAAGCCGCTGAGGGGCGCGCCGTCGGCGACCCAGCGGTACTTGCTCTTGAACACGTCCTCGGTGAGCCCAAAGGAGGTGTCGCCGTCGAGGAGGGTCGCCAGGAGCTCATGCACCTCCATCGACTCGATCTTCGCGTGGAAGGCCGACGCCCCGCTCTGGGGGACCGCGAAGGCCAGGCACTTGTCGTTGGCCTTGCTCGGGTTGGTCGCCTCCGCGCACACCCAGTAGAAGTGGCCGTTCAGCGAGGTCCGCCGGCAGCCCTGGTAGAACATGTCGGCGATCCCGTCGCTCCCCTCGTCGATCAGGCCGTCGCAGTTGTTGTCGGCCATGTCCGAGGCCTCCGGCGCCCCCGGGTAGACCTGGCCGTCGCCGTCGTCGCAGTCGTCGTGGATCAGGGAGTAGCCGTCCGGCGGCGTGTCGCCGGGGCAGATCGTCATCACCGTGGCCGCGCCGGCGCCGTGGCCGTCGTCGTCGCCGTCGACGTAGAGCGGCACCATGTCGACGTCGGCGCAGCCGGCCCCGGTGCTCGTCCCGTCGCTCGCGCCGCTGGTCGTCGCGCTCGCGGTGGTGGCGGACCCGGAGGTCTCGCCGAGGGTCCCGCCGCCGCTCGTGCCGCTGGTCGTCGCTCCTCCGGAGGTCGTCCCCGAGCTCGTCGAGCTCGTCGTCCCGCCGAGGGTCTCGCCGTACTCCGGGTTGAGGAGGACGCAGCCGCACGCGCAGGCGAGCGCGCAGGCGAGCGCGCAGAGGCGGGTGCTCATCGGATCGTCCTCAGGGAGCGGGCTCGGCCTCACAGATGAAGGGTCGCTCGAGGAGCTCGTCGATGTCGACCCAGAGGAGCGAGTTCTTGTCGATCGCGACCCAGCGCAGGAGCCCGCTGTTCGGCTCGAGCGGGGCCCAGGGGGCGACCCCCTTATCTGCCCCATAGACCAGGCCGCTGCCGTCGGCGGTCCACTTGTGGTCGCCCATGCTGTCGAGGCCCTTGGTGTCGCGGAGGCCGATCGTCGGCGAGAAGGGGAGCATCGCCGCCAGCATCGTCATCTGCTGGTTCTCGTCGGAGTTGTCGATCTTGACGTGGTAGGCGTTCGCCCCCGCCCCGCTCACCAGCTCCTTGCAGTCGTCGTTGACGCTGCCGGGCTGCTTGACGTCCTTGCAGGCGTAGTAGAAGTGGCCGCCGTAGGCCCGGAGGATGCACGTGTTGCCGAAGAGCGTGCACGAGACGTTGGTGTTCGAGTACTCGTCGACGAGGCCGTTGCAGTCGTTGTCGACGCCGTCGCAGATCTCGGAGAAGCCGGGGTGGACGTTCGGGTTGGCGTCGTTGCAGTCGTCGGCGGTCGGCGAGGTGGCGTCCGGCTCCTGCCCGGGGCAGACCTCGATCGGCGCGAGCGGGTCGCCGTGGCCGTCCATGTCGACGTCGGCGTAGACGGTCACGGTCATGTTCATGCAGAGGTCGTTGCCGGTCGTCGTGGTCCCGGGCTCGCCGGTGTCGGTGAGGGCGCCCGTGCCAGTGTCGGCGCCGCCCGTGCTGGTCCCCGAGGTGCTCCCGCCGCTGGTCCCCGCGTCGCTCGCCCCCCCGCTCGTGCTCCCGTCGCTCGCCGACGTCGAGGGATCGCTCGTGCCCGCGCTGATCGACGCGCTGGCGCCCGTGCTGCCACTGAGGGTGACGTCGGTCGAGCCCCCGCTGTCGGGGTCGAAGTCCGCGTTGTAGAGCACGCAGCCGAGGCTGACGCTCAGCGCCGCCGCCGGGACCCCGCCGCCAAACCACCCGCCCATCAGAGGCAGTGTAACGGCGCTCCACGCCGCTGTGCGCGGCCTCCCGGGTGATCATCGCGCCCGGCTCGGCGTCCGGCGGGGCGATCTCGAGCGACGAGGCGTCGGCGCGCCTATTTGGTCTTCGCAGGCGCCGCGGGCGCGGGCGCGGGCGCGGGCGCGGGCGCGGGCGCAGGCGCGGGCGCGGGCGCAGGCGCAGGCGCGGCCTCCGCGTGCGCGCGAGTGACCCCGGCGAGGAAGTCGAGCTCGGTCTGATAGAGCTCGACCTGGCGCTCCAGCCCCTCGATCCGGTGCCCTTGCCCGGGGAGCTCGAGGTAGGTCACCGGCTTGCCCAGCTCCTTGGCGCGCGCGGCCATCTGCCGCGACTCGGCGACCGGCACCCGCGCGTCGTTCTCGCCGTGGGTGAGGAGGAGCGGCGCGGAGAGGCGCTCGACGTGGGTGAGCGGCGAGCGCTCGCGCATCTTCGCCGCGTCCGCCGGCTTCGCCGGATCGCCGCTCTCGAGGATCACCCAGTCGGGGATGTTGGTCGCCGCGAAGAAGGTGAGGATGTCCGAAAAGCCAGCATGGGCGAGGCCGAAGCCGAGCGGGTAGCGCTCGGGGCCGGGCTCGTAGGTGAGCGCCCGCATCGTCGCGTAGCCGCCGTGGCTGCCGCCGAAGACCCCGATCTGCCAGCTCTCGAGGCCCAGCATCCCCTCGGCCCAGCGGGCGACCTCGAAGAGGTCGCGGATCTCGGCGCCGCCGAGGTCGCGGTCGTTGAGCGCGGAGAAGGCCTTGCCGAAGCCCGAGCTCCCGCGGACCGCCGGCGAGATCACCGTCAGGCCGGCCGCGCACATCACCTGGTCGAAGGCGCTGTAGCGGTTGTCGCCGCCGTAGAACGCGCGGATCAGCGCGAGGCGGCGGCCCTGGACGGTGAGCGGCTCGCGCGGGTGGAGGATGAAGGCGTGGAGCTCGCGGCGGTTGCCGGTCGCCGGGTCGACGTCGAAGGTCGGGATCTTGATCGCCTCCGAGCGGCAGCGGACCACCGCGTCGGCGAGCGCGGGCGCGAGGGTGATGAGCGGGCGGCTGCGCATCCCGGGGGCGCCGCCGTCGCTGGCGGCGGTGATCGTCGAGAGGGTCGCGGCGAAGAGGAGGTCCGGCGCCTCCTCCGACCAGATCACCCGCTCGCCCTCGCCCTCGATCACGTCGACCCGGCCGCGTTGGCGCTGCTGGCCGACGATCCGCCCGTTCTTGGGGTCGACCAGCGAGAGGGTCGAGCCCGCCGGCGTGCCGGAGACCGCGAAGATCCCGGCGCCCAGGAGCGCCGCCCCGCGGATGTCCTCGCGGAGGCGGGTGAGGCGGCGGTTCTCGCGGGTGGTCCGATCGTGGGCGTAGAGGTTGGCGTAGCCGTCGTCGTTGGCGATGTAGATCAGGTGGCGGCCGTCGACCCAGCCGCGGAGCGCCGAGAGGGTCGAGCGCCCCGAGTCCTCGGTGATCCGCCGGAGCTCCGGCGCCTTGCCGCCCTCGCCGAGGGTCGCCGCGACCAGGACCTTGTGGTTGCGGTCGCCGCCGACCAGCGCGTTGAAGTAGACCTCGCGGCCGTCGGGCGAGAAGCGCGGGGTCGACCAGGTGTACGAGAGCTCGGGGCTGTCGCAGAGGACATCTCGACCCTCGCCGCTCTTGACGTCGAGGAGGCGGAGGCAGGCCTTGAAGGGCGCCTTCTTGCCGCTCCGCGGGAGGTAGGCGATCGTCGCCTCGTCCGGCGAGAAGCCGAAGCCGTAGACGTAGTCGTGGTCGGTGACCTGGCGGAGCGCCTTGCTCTCGAGGTCGAGCGCCCAGAGGTTCATCTGCTCGTCGTTGCGGGCGTCGGCGTGGAGCCAGAGGGTCGAGCCCGCCTTCGGGAGGTGGACCCGCCAGAGCGAGCGGGTCGACCAGTCGACGTCGGAGATCGTCACCGCGGCGCCGAGGTCGAGGGGCCCCTCGCCCGCGCCCGCGCCCTCGCCCTCGAGCGGCAGCATCTTCAGGGTGTAGCCCTCGCCCTTCTCGAGGAAGAAGAGGCGGTCGCGGGCGAGCGACGCTTCGAAGCGCTCGTAGGGGAAGCCGCGGAGGAGCGGCTCCAGGTCGATCGTCCGCTCGAAGTAGCGGACCCCGCCCGGGGTCGCGACCTCGCCCGCGGGCGGCTCGGCGCTCGGGTAGGGGGTCCCGGCGATCGGCGGCGCGCAGGCGAGGGGGCCGGCCGCGAGGGTGAGGGCGGCGAGGCGAGCGAGGGCGGCGCGCGGGCGTCGGTGCATGGCTGCCAATGAACACCGCCGCAGGCGCTCCTGGCAAGGCGGAGGAGCGGGCCGCGTGGAGTGCGCGGAGCGCGGGGCGCCGCGCCGCTAGCTCGCCGGCTTGATCGCCCCGCCCTCGCTCACCGTGAACTCGACGTCCTCCTTGACCAGGACCAGGCTGTCGAGGGAGCGGAGGAGGGTGACGGTCGCGCTCGCGGTCTCGTGGCCCTCGGGGACCACGAGGCGGACCGTGAAGGTCTGGGGCTGGCGCGGCGGGACGAAGCCCTCCCAGTGGGTCGAGCCCTCCTCGATGTTGAAGCCGCCGGTGACGTGGACGTCGGCCACCAGCTTCTCGGTCTCCTCCATCCCGAGGTTGCGCATCTTGAGCTTGATCAGCACCTGCCGCTTGCCCGGGGTCTCGTGGGTGAACTCGACCTGGATCTTCGCCGCCCCGACCTCGACGGTGTCGGTGAAGATCGGCGTCGGCGCGGCGGCGCCCTTGCCCGCGCAGCCGGCGAGGCCGAGGGGGGCGACGAGGGCGGCGAGGAGCGCGAGCGGGAGGAGCGAGGGGCGGCGCATGGGCCCTTGATCGCAGATCGCGGGCGGTCGACGCAAGTCCGCGGGTGCGTCCGCGCCCTGGTCGGGAGCGCCGGCTAGTAGAGATCGGGGTGGCCCATCAGGTTCACCCAGTTGACGCCGCCGCCGCCGTTGCCGTCGTCCTCGGCCCACATCAGGCAGGTGGTGTCCTGGGTCTCGAGATCGGCCCGCCACCAGACGCAGTTCTTCCCGTCGTCGTCGTCGAGCCAGCACGAGTTGCAGTTGTTGCCGTTGGAGTTGCAGCCGTTGCAGTGGAGGTGATCGCCGTCCTTGTCGAAGGTGGTCAGGCTCTGCTCGTCGCCGTCCTCGTTGATCATCCGGAGGTTGTCGACCTTGAGGCCGTCGCCGTCCCAGAGCCAGACCCGGAAGCGGGCGTCGACCGAGTACCAGCTCGGGTCGTAGGAGCCGGTGTGCCAGACGTCGCAGCACTTCTCCTCGTTGCGGCCGATGCCGTCGATGTCGCAGTGCCAGCCCCAGCCCTTGGTCATCCACACGAGGGTGATGGTGTCGTCGGTGCCGGCGTTGCTGCTGTCGGAGGAGCGGAGGCAGATCTGGTCGGGCTCGCCGTAGATCGTGCCGGAGCGCTCGACGACCTCGGCGAAGCTCTCGGCGTCGTTGTCCTCGTCGACCGCGTCGCAGCCGGGGAGGAAGGCGAGGGCGACGAGGGCGGTGAGGGGGAGGAGGCGGAGGGCGTGGCGGGTGGTCTTCTGCATGGTCGTGTTCCTCTCGGAGCGTGGGGCCCGTCGCCGCGCCGCGCGTCGCTCGCAGGGGGAATCACCGACGCCGCGATTTCTCTTCAGCGTCCGCAGGATTTTTTTTCGAGCGCGCGCGGCTGGCTGGCCGGCGCGCTCGCGGGTTGCCCTGGCGTCGGCGCGGAACGGCGTTCGCTCAGGCTTGGCGGGATGCGTGCGATGGCGGTGCGTCAGCCGCTGACGAAGGCCGGCGTCGCCGGGCGGATCCCGAGGCTGCGCCGGAGCTCGGCGACCGGCCGATCCCAGAGCTCCTCCCAGCGGATCGTCAGCAGCGGCTTCGCCCGCCGGCCGCTCCAGTAGGCCTCCCAGAGGCCGCGGCGGAGCGCGAGCCAGCGCCGCTCGAGGACCATGTGCTTGAGGCCGCCGAGGAGCATGATCATCGCCGACACCGGGAGCCCGACCTGGCCGTAGGCGAAGGCGTGGATCAGCACCTCCTCGTGGCCGCCTACGCCGACCCCGAAGAGGACGTGCCAGATGTCGTGGGTCTGGCGGTAGCGGTGGATCAGGTAGCGGGCCTCGTCGTCGTCGATGAACTCGTCCGAGGTCTCGACGGTGTAGAGCTCGAGGCCGTTGCGCTCGAGGTGGCGGACGTAGGCGCCGCCGAGGGTCTCGGGGCCGAGGCGGTGGAGCGCGTCGAAGTCGACGTGCTCGCGGTCGATCTCCGGGCGCTCGCGGAGGAGCGCGGCGAGCTCGCGGTCGCCGGCGTGGGCCTGGGCGACGAGCTCGGCGACCCGCGCGCGGCCGCTGATCTCCTCGACGCGGTGGACGTCCTCGGTGCGGTTGGAGTCCCTGAGCACCCGGAGCGTCGCGGCGATCATCTCGCGGAGGTCGGTGGGGGTCATCGGCGCGTCCTCGAACGAAGGGCCAGGTCCGCCAGGATATCCGGGTTGGCTACGGCGCGCCCCCCACGACGCGGGCGCGCGCTACCATGCCGCCGATGCAGGCCAACCCCTACCCCGACTTCACGCTCGAGGAGCGCACCTACCTCGGCGAGACCCGGCAGGTCTTCCGGCAGGGCGCGGGGCCGGCGGTGATCGTCATGCACGAGGTCCCGGGGCTCTACCCGGGGGTCGCCGAGTTCGGCCGCCGGGTCGCGGCCGCCGGCTTCACCGTCTACATGCCCTCGGTGATCGGCACGCCGGGGCGGCCCTTCGGCGCGCTCTACTCGCTCCAGAGCCTCGCGCGCGCCTGCGTCGCCCGCGAGTTCACGGTCTGGGCGACCCGCGAGCGCTCGCCGATCATCGACTGGCTCCGCGAGCTCGCGCGCGACGCCCACCAGGAGTGCGGAGGGCCGGGGGTCGGCGCGGTCGGGATGTGCCTGACGGGCGGCTTCGCGCTCGGGATGATGGTCGAGGAGTGCCTCCTCGCGCCGGTGCTCAGCCAGCCATCGCTCCCCTTCGCGCTCCTCCCCCACCAGCGCCGCGACCTCGGGGTCGACGACGCGACCCTGGCGACGATCAGGTCGCGGGCGGCCCGCGGCGCCTGCGTGATGGGGCTCCGCTTCACCGGCGATCCGCTGGTCCCGGCCGCCCGCTTCCAGCGGCTCCGCGACGAGCTCGGCGACGCCTTCATCGCCGTCGAGATCGACTCGAGCTTCGGCAACCCCCACAAGATCCGCCGCAGCGCCCACTCGGTGCTGGTCTACGACCTCGTCGACGAGCCCGGGCACCCGACCGTCGCGGCCCGCGAGCAGGTGATCCGCTTCTTCCAGGAGCGCCTGCTGCCGGCCGCGTGAGCGTGTTCTTCAGGGAGGACTCGGTCGATCGAGCCGCGCTCCTGCGGCTGTCACAGTGAGCATGTTTTTGGGGACATGCCCTTTCGGGCGGGTCACTTCGCGGGGAGGGGCGCGGCGAAGAGCTCCTCCCAGCGGTGGTCGACCCGCGGCGGCGACGCGGCCATCGTGCGCCCGGGCGCCCGCATCCGCACGCCGACGCTGCGCTCGCTCGGGACCAGCAGGACGGTGTGGACGACCTCGTCGAGGCGAAGGGCCTCGCCGAGCGCCCAGAGCGGGTCGATGCCGGTGGTCTGGGCGCGGGCTTCGAAGGTCGACTCGATCCGGCGGTAGCGCGAGCAGCTCTGCGGGGCGGCTCGGGCCCGGAGGTGGTTGGTCGCCGCGAGCGCGCTCGCGCCCAGCGGCGAGCCGGCGCTCGCGGTGCGGACGGCGACGCCGGCGGCCTCGACCTCGACGACCCGCGCCGGCGGGCGACCGGCGGCGCTCGCTCGGCGGGCCGGCTCGACGAGGTGGACGATGTAGGAGCCGGCGTGGCGGGCTCGCTTGAGGGCGTGGAGCACGTCGTCGGCGCCGCTGCGGCCGTCGCCGTCGACGTCGCGGCGCTCGAGCGCCGAGCGGAGGAGGAGGTTGGCGGGGGCGAAGCCGGAGGCCGCCTCCGCGAGGGTCGCCGCGCCCTCGCCGTAGCCCATGTTGAAGAGGGCGCCGACGCCGGCCTCGTTGACGCACGAGAGGCAGCCGAGGTAGCCGGCGAAGGCGATCGAGACCACCGGCTGGCGCGAGGGATCGCCGCTCGGATCGAAGGCGATCACCACCTGGCTCTCGAGCAAGGCGGGGTTCGACGACCAGTCGAGGTTGCGGACGATCGCCAGCTCGCCGGCGAGGCGGGGGTCGGCGGCGGTCGAGGGGCCCCAGGCCGACACCGATGAGCAGCCGATCGCCACGAGGTCGGTCATCGCGTTGACCAGGAGGAGATCGCCGGCCCGCAGCGCCCTCCCGAGGCCGCGGACCTCGGCCCCGCCGGCGGCGATCATCCCCTCGATCACCCCCGCCGCCTCGTCGCGGAGCGCGGGGTCGATGTCGGCGTTTGCCTCGAAGATCGGCGCGGCCGCGGCGAAGGTCGCCGGCGGGATCGCGTCGAGGGCGTAGCCGTCGACGACCGCGAGGATCGCGTCGCGGAGGAGGTAGCCGTGGGCGTAGCCCATCTCTCGCGCGCTCCCCCAGACGTGGAGGACGCGCTGGCCGTCGACGACCCGGAGGGCGCCCTGGGGCGCGCTCGGGCGGGTGTCGTGGGTCGCGGCCGGCGGTCGCGCGGGCGCCTCGGGCTCGCGGGCGGCGACCGCCTCGGGGCTGACGTCGACGGGCGCCTCGGCGGGCGCCGACGCCCGCGGGTCGCAGCCGACGAGGGCGAGCGTGAGGGCGAGCGCCAGCTCGAGGCGGAGGCGGACGCCGCTCACCGCTCACCTCGATCGTGTGCGCGTCGACGTCGCCAGGCGATCCCGAGCACCAGGGCCGCGCCGAGGAGTCCGCCGCCCGTCGGCCCCCGCTCACCGCCCCGGCAGCCGCAGCCCTCGCCGAACTCCTCGGGATCGACCGCGCTCGACTCCGCCGGGCAGAGCTGCGCCGAGCCCGGGTCGGTGTAGGCGCTCATACAATTGATCGTCTGCGCGGCCGCGGCCGCGCCGGCGCCGTGGAGCGCGTCGACGTGGTAGGCGAAGTCGGCGACGTTGCGGGCCGAGCAGCCAAGCTCGGAGGCGTGGCGATTCGCCGGCACCTCGCCCTCGCGGTCGCCGCAGGGGAGGGTGAAGTGACTCCAGACCGCGAGGAGCTCGGCGACCGAGAGCGCGCTGCGATCGACCGCGTCGCCGACCTGATCCTCGCCGAGGTCGTAGAGGTCCCAGAAGAATTGGGCCTCGCGCCGCTCGCCGCCGCGCGCCGGGCAGGCGATCGCCGAGACCCACTCGCCCGCGTGGTCCTCGAGGAGGCGATCGCGGCGCCCCCAGAACGCGCCGGGGTCGCCCGCGTCGAACCACATCGCGGCCGCGTAGAAGTCGGCGAAGCCCTCGTTGGTCCGGCGGATCTCGTCGCCGTCGCCGTCGGTCGGGTTGACGCACTCGAGGCCGCCGCCGTACTTGCCCGGGCTGTCGATCCAGCGGGCGTGGAGGAGGTGGCCGATCTCGTGGAGGACGACGAAGGGGTTGGCGAGCGCGGCGCCCTCGATGCAGGCCTCGCGGCGCTCGCCGTTGAGGTCGAGCGCCTCCGAGCGGTCGGCGCAGCGGGCGTCGACGCCGGCGACCGTCGCTGGGCCGATGAAGAGCTCGATCGTCGGCGTCCGCAGCGGGCTCCAGGGGCGGGCGCCGGGGGCCGTCGTCGCCTCGTCGGCGAGGAAGAAGCGCGACTGCGCGGCCGCCCGGAAGAGGTGGATCGCCTCGCGGTTGTAGCCGCCGTCGGAGTTGGTCGCCGACTCGGCGCTCGGGCAGCGCCCCGGGTCGACCCCCGCGCAGGTCGCCGGCATCCAGGGATCGGCCGCCCCGTCGGCGCAGGCGACCAGCGCGTCGATCCCCGCGCGATCTTCGGCCGGGCACGAGAGGTTCCAGGAGACCACCTGGGTCGCCCCGGGGGTGACCGGGTAGCGGCGGCTCCAGGTGTGCTTCACCCGGCGGCCGCTCGGATCCGGCGCGCCCGACCAGCGGGGGATCCCAGCGGCGGCGTTGAGGCGGACGCAGTGGTGACCCTCTCCCTCGAGGACCGCGCCGTTCGGGAGCGCGAGCGACTCGCCGCCGACGAGGCCGTCGCAGTACCAGGTCAGGAGGTAGAGCTCGTCATCGGCCGCGATCCCGAGCGCGTCCGCGTCGAAGTCGATCCCGTAGGCGCCGTCCTCCGCGGCCCGGTCGCAGCCGAGGAGGAGGTCGTCGTCATCGCCGCTGGCGGCGTCGATCGAGCCCCGGGTCGCGTAGGCGCAGAGGAGCAGGCCGGCGAGGGGGCTGGTCCCCGACGGGATCATCCCCTCGTGGAGGGGCTCGGCCGACGGGAAGCCGAGCTCGAAGTAGGTCGCGTCGAAGCCGATCTTGCCCCGGAGGATCGTCGGCGCGGCCGCCCGGGTCGGCGGCGACACGAGGGCGACGAGGGCGACGAGGATGACGAGGCCGAGGCCCGCCGGCGCGAGGGCGCGCACCCGCGCGCGACCGCGCCCGCGCGTCCCCGCGGCGTCGTTGGCGAGCATCGGAGCGACTATAGCCCCCCTCCGCGGCGGGTTCAGCCGCCCTTCACGGCACTGCTTGCGCCCGCCAGCGCCCCCTCGAGGGCGGCGAAGAAGCGGCCGACGTGGAGCCCGTCGACCAGCGCGTGGTGGACCTCGACCGACACCGGCATCGTCCAGCGGCCGCCCTCCCCGGCGCTCGCCCGGCCGAAGACGATCTTCGGGACCGAGTCGCTGCTCCCCCAGCAGCGGGCGTTGGAGAAGGAGGTGAAGGCGATCCACGGGAGGATCGAGAAGTGGCAGAGGGCGTCGTCGTCGCGGGGCTCGAGGCCGCCGCCGCCGCGGGCCTCGGCGAGGCGGGGGGCGGCCGCGGCCGCGAAGCGCTCGAAGTCGCGGTCGAAGTCGAAGTAGGCGAAGCCGAAGGTCTCGTCGTCGCGGAGCACCGTGCTCCCGCCGTGGAGCACCGGGTGGATCAGCACCCGCTCGCCGCGGAGGCGGTAGCGGAAGCACTCCTCGTCGTTGGCCGCGCAGAGGGCCGCGTGGAGGCAGAGGAGCGAGAAGGAGGGCCCGCCGGCCGCGCTCGCCCGCCCGCGCGCGCCGCTGACGTCGACCGGCGCGCAGATGTTGAAGTAGGGGTTGTCGAAGCGGCGGTAGAACTCGAAGTGGGCGCGACGCTTCCAGCGCTCGAGGTCGAGGAACGAGGGCATCGCCGGGATCCTAGCCCTCCCCGCGGATCCGCGCGCGGGTCGGCGTCCGCGCGGGGATCGGCGATCGCGGGCCCACGGCGGCGGATCTCCGCTATCCTCCCCGCGTGGGCGAGGGCGAGCAGGATCGCGGCGGCGGCTTCAGCGTGGTCACCCTCCTCGGGGCGATCGGCGGCCTCTGCCTGGTCGGCGCCTTCATCACGCCGCTCTTCGTCCTCGACCCGGGGAAGGCCAAGAGCGACGAGGCGGCGGCGATGGTCAGCCGCTACCAGGCCCAGCTCGAGGGCGTGCGCCGGGAGATCGAGGCGGTCCACGCCGGGACCTCGACCGCGCCGCCGAAGATCCAGGCGGCCACCCACATGGTCGGCCCGGCCGCCGATCACGTCGTCGAATTCATCGACTCGCCGAGCCTCTACAACCTGACGACGGTCGCCCGCGACGCCCGCGAGCTGACCCCGGTGATCGCCCTCCTCGACCCCAAGGACGCCCACCTCGTCGACAAGGCGCGGATCGCCCTCACCGCCTTCATCATCTTCGTCCTGGCGATCCCGGTGACCGGCGCCTACCCGGTGATCCGCGGGGTCCTCCGCGGCTTCCGCAAGCAGAGCACGCCGGGGCTGGTGCTCACCTTCTTCTCCGGCCTGATCTACCTGTCGATCGGCGTGATCCTCTTCCTCGCGGTCCCGTCGACCGCCCGCGGGGCGCTCGGTCCGGCGATCTGGCTGCTGACGATCGGCGGGGCGCTCGCGGTCTTCAACGGGATCTTCGGGGTCTCCCGGAGCACCTGGTGGAAGGCCTACCTGATCTACGCGGCCGTCTTCGCCGGCATCTTCTACCTCGTGGGCGAGCTCGCCGAGCGCCTCTAGTGCCTCGACCGCGACGTATCGACACCTCGCTCGGCGGGGCTGCCCCCTGACGCTACGGCAACCTCAGCGATCGCGAGATCGAGGTCTTCGAGCTGATCGGTCGCGGGATGAAGACGCGGGCGATCGCCGACGCGCTCTCGATCTCGACCAAGACCGTCGAGCGTCACCAGGCGGGGATCAAGCAGAAGCTCGGGGTCGCGCACATGAGCGAGCCCCGGCGGATCGCCGCGATCTGGCTCGCCGAGAGCGCGCCGGTCGAGGGGGACTCGCCGGGCCGCGTGTAGGGCGCGTCCGCGCGCCGCTTGATTCTGTCCATCGAGACAGCTTCGCATGGGCCCCTCGTCGAGGGGCGATCGTGCGCGTCACGACCGCCACCGTGGGCCTCGAGCGACCCGCACCCCAGAGGCTATCCTCGGCGACGTGAGCGGAGGGCGGCGCAATCTCGAGGTCACGGCGCCCTCGCGGCCGGCGACGCCGGTGAGCCCGGCGATCGGGCGGCCCTCCCCCTCGCTCGAGCAGACGGCGCCCTCGCGGAGCCGCCAGCGATCGGTGAGCGTCGGCGCGTCGAGCGACGGGGACGATCGCGGGGAGGTCGATCTCGAGGCGACCGCCCCGTCGAACGCGGCGCTGCGGCGCTCGCAGGTCGCGTCGGAGGGGCCGCGGGACGGCGACACCCTGCATGCCCCGGCCGCGCCGGCCCAGCCGCGCAGCGCCGACGCGCCGGAGGACCGGACCCTCGTCGCCGGCTCCGAGGTCAACCTGCCGGTGCTCCTCCCCCGCCGGGTCGGCCGCTTCGCGATCCTCCGCGCCCTCGGCAGCGGCGGGATGGGCTCGGTCTACGCCGCCTTCGACGAGGAGCTCGCGCGTCGGGTGGCGATCAAGGTGCTCCACGTCGCCGAGACGATGCCGGCCGCGGCCCGCGAGCTCCTCCTCGCCGAGGCCCAGGCGATGGCCCGCCTCTCCCATCCGAACGTCGTCCAGGTCTACGAGCTGGGCGAGCAGGGCGGGCAGATCTTCCTGGTGATGGAGTTCATCGCCGGCGAGACCCTCGGCGAGTGGCTCCGGCCGCCGCGGCCCTGGACCGAGGTCCTGACGATGCTCCTGGCCGCAGGGGAGGGGCTGGCGGCGGCCCACCGGGCGGGGCTCGTCCACCTCGACTTCAAGCCCGACAACGTCCTGGTCGGCGAGGACGGGGTCCCGAAGGTCGCGGACTTCGGGCTCTCGCGGCTCGCCCACGAGGGCAGCGGGATGATCGCCGGGACCCCGGCCTACATGTCGCCGGAGCAGCACCTCGGCGAGGCGACCGACGCCCGCGCCGACATCTTCGCCTTCTGCGTCGTCGTCTACCGCGCGCTCTACGATCAGGTGCCCTTCGCCGGCGACTCCTTCGTCGACCTCCGGGAGTCGGTGATCGGCGGCGAGGTGCGGCCGCCGGAGGGGCGCACGCAGGTCCCGAGCCGGGTCTGGACCGCGCTCCAGCGCGGCATGTCCCGAAGACCAGGTGAATGCCACGCGGACATGGACGCGCTCCTCGCCGAGCTGCGGGCGGCGCTCCCGGTCAAGGGGCGCTGGCCGGTGCGCCTCGCCTGGGCGGGCGCGCTCGGCCTCGCCGGGGTCGCCGTCGCCGCGCTCCTCCGCCCGCCGGCCGGGCCGACGCCGGCCGAGGTCGCGGCGCTCTTCGCCGAGGCCGAGGCGTCGAGCCGGGCGGCGACCCGGGCCGAGTGGGTCTACCCGGCCGAGGGAGAGGGCGCGAAGTCGACGGCGATCCGCCGGATCAACGCGCTCGAGCACGTCGAGGGGGCGGCCGGCGAGCTCGCCCGCCGCCAGGCTGACGTCTTCCGGGGCTTCTACGCCGACGAGCTCGTCGCCCTCGGCGATCACTACTGGGAGGACCTGCGGACCCGCGGCTTCGCCCGCGACTTCTACGCCCAGGCGCTGATCTTCCGGCCCGACCACGAGGTCGCGCTGAGCCGCGGCAACCTCACGGTCGGCCAGCTCGCGCAGCTCCGCGATCAGGCGGAGGCGAGCGGCTTCTCGGCGGAGCAGCTCAGCGCGGCCTCGACCCTGCGGCTCCTCGCCGACGTCGAGCACGTCGATCTCGAGGCGACCCTCGCGGCCCTCGGCGACGCCTGCGAGGGGACGCCCGCCGAGGCGGCCGCGGCCGCGCCCGCGACGCGGCCGGGGGTCGACGGCGGCGCCGGTGCGGGGGTCGACGGCGAGGGCGCGGGCGAGGACGTCGAGGTCGGCGACGGCGACGCGGCGACGAGCGGCGCCGGGGCAGGGGAGGGCGAGGCGTCCGGCGGGGCCCCGGAGAGCGACGACGCGCGCGGTCCGGCCGCTCCTGCGCTCCCCGCGACGCCGACGCCGACGCCGACGCCGACGGCGGCGATGCCGAGCGTGAACCCGCGGGCGCTCCTCGCCGACGGCGAGGCCGCCCGCGAGCGCGGCGACGACGAGGAGGCGACCAGGCTCTTCAGTCAGGTCCTGGTGGTCAGCCCGCGCAACGCGACGGCGCTCGCGGCCCTCAGCGACCTCGCCTTCGATCGCGGGGCCTTCCGCGAGGCCGCCCGCCTCGCCGAGCGCGCGGCCGCGGCGGCCCCCCGGGTCGGCGAGCACCAGACCCGCCTCGGCGACGCCTACTTCAAGCTCCGCCGGATCAAGGACGCGCGCGCGGCCTTCGAGCGGGCGATCGAGCTCGGCGACAGCCGGGCCGCTCGGCGCATCGAGCTCATGGACCAGGGAGAGGCGCCGTGAGCCCCGGACGACGACCCGCTCGCGGCGTGATCGCCTCGGGGCTCGCGCTCGCGCTCGCCCTCCCGCCGCTCTTCGCCGACGCGTCGCCGTCGCCGTCGCCGTCGCCGGCGGTCGAGCGCACGCCGGTGGCGGTGATCGCCCGCCGCGGCGACGGCGAGGCGCCCCCGCGGGCGGCCGCCGCGAGCCTCCGCGACGGGATCAAGGTCGGCCTCCGCCGGGGCGGGGGCGAGGCCCTCCGCGAGCAGGACGGCGCGCCGCAGATCGTCGTCGGCGCCTGCGACGAGGCCTGCCGCGCCGAGATCCGCGGGGCGCTCGCGGTCGACTATGTCCTCTGGGACATGGTCGAGATGAGCGACCGCGACTACCGCCTCCACCTCGAGCTCGTCGATCTCCGCGACGGCTCGCTGGTCGCCGCCTTCGACGAGCGCTGCCCGCTCTGCGGCCTCGCGGAGGCCCGCGATCGCGTGGAGGACGGCGCCGCCGAGCTCCTGGAGCCGCTCCAGGTCGAGCCGGGGGCGCCGCCCCGCGTCCGGGTCACCTCCGACCCACCGGAGGCCGAGATCAGCGTCGACGGCGAGCACGTCGGCCGCGCGCCGATCACCCGGGTGATCCCGCCGGGCCGCCACCGCGTCCGCGCCCGCCTCTTCGGGTACGTCGACGCCGAGGAGGAGATCGAGGTCGGCGAGGGCGAGCGGGCGCAGCTCCACCTCGCGCTCGGGCCGACGCCCCCACCGCCGCCGCCGCCGCCGAAGCCGCGGGTGAACGGCTGGATCCCCCTCGGCCTCGGGATCCCGGCGATCGCCGGCGGGGTGGTCCTCGCGGCCCTCGACGGCCGCCCGCCCCTCGGCTGCGGCTCGTCGAGCGGCGGCTGCCAGGGGAGCTTCGAGTCGACCTGGCCGGCGGTCGCGGTGATGGCCGCCGGGGCCGCGTTGACGAGCGCCGGGGCGATCCTGATCCACCAGGCCCGACGCGCGCGACGGGCCGCCCGCGCCGCCAAGAGGTGATCGGGGCCCGGATCCGATCAGGCGATGACCGGCAGCCGCCGCGGCCCCCGGCTCGCCGCTGGCGTCGGCGCCTCGTCGGACCAGGGCTCGACCTCGATCTCGAAGCGCCCGAAGTCGTAGGGCTCCCCCGGCGCCGCGACCCGCTTGACCAGGCGCTCGCGGAGCCCCTGCCGCTTCAGCTTGTTCGCGCGGTAGTAGCAGAAGGGGTTGTTGCCCCGGCGGCCGAGGGCGGAGTGGGCGGTGAAGGAGCAGCCGCCGCGGCAGACCTCGGCGTAGTAGCACTCTTTGCAGAAGCCCCAGAGCTCGGAGACCCCGCGGGTGCGGGCGAAGGTGATCGCGTCGGCCTCCTCCCATATGTCCTCAAGGACAGCATCGCGGACGTTGCCGCCGGTGTAGGGCCCGGTCGGCAGCGAGGGGCACCCCTTGATCGTCCCATCGGACTCGATCCCCATCACGAACTTGCCGGCCGAGCACCCCTGCCAATGGGACTCGACGCTCCCCGGCCGCGAGCGGAGGAGGAGCTCGTGGGGCCCGTAGTAGCCGACGTTGTTGCCGAGGCGGACGTGGAAGGCGCGGGCGGGGTCGAGCCCCTCGCGCGCGGCCTCGGCGAGCGCCCAGCGCTGGATCTCGGCGAGCGTGTCGATCACCTCGAGGATCATGTAGGGCTCGAGGAGCATCTCCGGGCGGTCGGCCGCCCGCCCCATCGGCGCCGTGAGCTGGGCCCGCCAGACCGCGACCCCGGCCTCGCGGAGGGCGGCGGCGGTCTCCCGCAGCTCGTCCTTGTTGAGCCGGTTGATCTGTGAATTCGAAGTCACGGTGAGGCCGACCTCGCGGGCGTTGGCGATCGCCGCCATCGCCGAGCGCCAGCTCCCGGGCGCGTCACGGAGGAGGTCGTGGCTCTCCTCGAGGCCGTCGACCGAGACGCCGACCGCCGCGAGGCCGGCGTCGACGAGGCGGCGGACCCGGGTCGGCGTCAGGCCGCGGCCGCCGGTCTGCATGGTGACCCGCACGCCGCCGCGGCGGAGGTGCTGGATCAGCTCGGCGCAGTCGCCCCGGAGGTAGGCCTCGCCGCCGATCAGCGTGACCTCGCGCGAGCCCAGGCGGATCAGCGCGTCGGCGACCTCGAGGAGCTCGGCGGTGCTGAGCTCGTCGGGGCGGGCGGCCGGGCCGGCCCGCGATCCGCAGTGGGCGCAGGCGTGGTCGCAGCGGAGGGTGGTCTCCCAGACCACGTAGATCGGCCGCGGCGTGCTCAGGTCGTCGGGCCCCAGGGTTCGGGCGCTCATGCCCGGAGGATAGCGCCCCTGGGCGCCTCCCGGTGAGCGGGGAGGCGCGGGCCCGGCGGCCGCGCGGGGAGGGCCCTTCCGCCGCGCCCGGCGCTCAGGTACCCAATTGGTCTCGACGACGTGAAGACCATGCCTGGCCTCGATCATCTGCCCCGCCCCTGCTCTCGGCCTGCGCGCTCCGCCGCGCTCGCCTCGACCCTGACCCTCGCCCTCGCCGCGCTCGCCTGCGGCGACAGCGGCGGCGCGACCTCGGCGAGCGAGAGCGACACCGCGACGAGCGGCGCCAGCGACCCGACGACCTCGGGCGCGGCGACCACGTCGACCAGCGGGAGCGCGAGCGACCCGACGGCGACCGGCAGCGGCAGCGCCGGCGAGACCACGACCTCGGCGGGCGCGACGACCTCGACGAGCGGCGCGACGATCTCGACGAGCGAGCCGACGACCTCGGGCGGCGCGGTCTGTGGCGACGGCGTCGTCGAGGGCGACGAGGAGTGCGACCTCGGGCCCGACAACGCTGACGACGCCGTCTGCACGAGCTCCTGTCACAACGCGTACTGCGGCGACGGCCTCGTCGGCCCCGGCGAGGCCTGCGACGACGGCAACGACGTCGAAGACGACGGGTGCACCAGCAACTGCACCGCCGGCGGCGGCTCATGCGGCGACGGCGTCGTCCAGAACGGCGAGGAGTGCGACGACGGCAACGCAGACGACACCGACGCCTGCACGAGCGCCTGCACCAACGCGGTCTGCGGCGACGGCTTCGTCCAGGCCGGCGTCGAGCTCTGCGACGACGCGAACGCCGACAACAGCGACGCTTGCACGACCCTCTGCGCGCCACCGGCCTGCGACGACAAGCTCAAGAGCGGCGACGAGAGCGACGTCGACTGCGGCGGATCGTGCGAGGGTTGCGGTCTCGGGGGCGCCTGCGTCGACTCGAAGGACTGCGGCGAGGGGACCTGCGGCGGCGGCCTCTGCATCCTCGGCGCCTCCTGCAAGGCGCTCCTCGAGGGCGACCCCGGCCTCGCCTCCGGCGTCTACACCATCGACCCCGACGGCATGGGGCCGATCGATCCCTTCCCGGTCCACTGCGACATGGAGACCGCGGGCGGCGGCTGGACGATGGTCCTCCGGGTCGACGGCGCCAAGAACACCTTCAACTACGGCGATCCGCTCTGGACCAACACCGACCTCCTCAACCCGGGCGACGCCGCGCTCCACCGCGTCGAGGCCAAGCTCGGGAGCTGGGCGACCGTCAAGTTCACCGAGGTCATGGTCGGCATGGAGTACCCGATCCTCATGGACCCCGCGCCGATGTCGCTCAAGCACGTCGAGTTCGCGGCGACCGGCGACTCCCTCTACGCGCTGATCTCCCCCGGCACCTACATCGCCTCGAAGATCGGCCGCGACGTCTGGAAGTCGCTGATCACCGGCGGCTCGCTCCAGGCCAACTGCAACCGCGAGGGCCTCAACGTCGCCTCGCCCGGCGGTGACTGGCACGGCGTCCGGATCGGCATCGTCGCCAACAACGAGAACGACTGCACCTCGCCCGACTCGCGGATCGGCATCGGCGGGGTCGGCACGGCCTGCTCGACCCTCAACTCGCCGGCCGGCAACTTCGCGGGGTGCGGCGGCGACGACGGCGACAAGAACCTGATCGGCTTCGGCGTCGTCTACGTGCGCTGAGCTCCGCGCGCGCGGACCCGGGCGGGCGCTCGCGCGCGCGCCCCCCTCGCGCCCTGCCGCGGTCGCAGCCCTCACCGGCCCCGCGCCCGGCGGAGCTCCCGTGCGAGACTGGTCGCATGCGTCTTCGTCTCCTCGCCCTCCTCTCCACCCTCCCGCTCCTCGCCTGCGCAGGCGGCGATGACGGCAGCGACTCAGGCACGGGCTCGACGGGCTCGACGGGCTCGACGAGCACCAGCGGCGCGACGACCAGCGGGGGCACGAGCTCGGGGGGCGCGACCGAGACCGGCGGCACCGCGAGCGCGACCGGGACCACCGCGAGCACCGGCGAGCCCGGGACGACGACCTCCTCGACGGGCAGCACGAGCGACGCGCCGACGACCGGGACCAGCGGCACGAGCGGCGTCGACACCGACGCGACGACGGGGACCACAGGCACGAGCAGCGGCGGCGACACGGACGCGACGACCGGGACGACCGGGACGACCGGCGGCGTCATGGAGGACCCGCTCTGGATCTCGCCGAACCTCTGGTACTCGGTCGAGGATCGCCTCCACTACATCGAGATCGACAAGACCGACGGCTCGGTCGTCCAGCTGGTCTCGTCGACGATCACGACCCCGCTCCTCGACGGCTTCAACGGCCTGACGATGCTCGAGGACGGCTCGCTCCTCGGCTCGCGGGTCCTCCAGGGGGTCGGCACCCAGATCTTCCACGTCGCCGAGCCGCCGGTCGTCGCCAGCGACATCGAGGTCAAGATCATCGGCATGGTCCCCGACAAGCTCCTCATCGAGGCGCTCTACACCGACTGCAAGGGGCTCGTGTACCTGATGGACAGCGGCGTCGACCTCACCAACGCGATCGGCAACCGCCTGATCCGCTTCACCGGCGACTACCTCGCGGGCGACCTGGGCTACGAGGTGATCACCGACCTCCAGAACGCGAGCGTCGCCGACATCGATGACATGGGCCCGGGGATCAACAAGATGGGCGAGATCACCGACGGCGAGGGGATCGCGATCGACTCCGGGACGGTCTACAACTTCGACTACAACACCGGCACCGGCACGCAGCTCGGCAAGGGCGGCACCTGGGGGACCCACGCGCTCGGCGGGCCGCTCTTCAACGACGACACCGCGCGCCTCTACCTCCTCGACATCAACGCCCAGCTCTTTGAGGCCGACCCGGTCACCCTCGCGCTCTCGCCGGCGCTGATCGTCGGCCCGAAGCCGGCCGGGGACGCGCCGGCCGGCTGGAGCGGCCTCACCGGCCCGCTGACCGCCTGCGAGTCGACGCTCCCGCAGTAGGTCCGGGTGCCACCCCGGTTGCGGGCGCTGGCGCGCATCGCTCGGGTTTTCGTCGAGGGGTGCCAAGTGCGTTGGCGGCTGCACCGGCGTTGCCAATGGGGTTGGCAGGCCCCATGCCCGGGTGGTTGACGCCAAGTCGTTGAAATCATGGCGATCTACGAGGTGCCCCGCCACCTGCATTTCCAGGGGGCGTCCGCCACGGACCCTCAAGGAGAAGCCGCCATGTCCCGCCTTTCGACCCCCGCCCTCGCCCTCGCCGCCCTCGCCGCCCTCAGCCTCAGCGCCTGCCTCGATCACCCGGTCAAGCAGGTCGAGTACGAGACCGTCTCGGTCCTCGAGGACATCGTCGAGGTCTACGGCAACCGCAACGTCGACATCCTCTTCGTGATCGACAACTCGGGGTCGATGGCCGAGGAGCAGGCGCTCCTCGCCAAGAACTTCCAGGCCTTCATCGGCGAGCTCGACAAGGTCGACGCCAACTACCGGATCGGGATCGTCACCACCGACAACGGCAACCCCCGCAACCCCGGATCGAAGTTCGACGGCGGCGACTTCCGCCTCTCCTCCTGCCTCGACCGCCTCAGCGCCGACGGGGTGAGCGGCGGCGACTTCATCTACGGCGACTTCAACGCGGAGTTCGCCTGCACCGATCACTGCGCGCTCCACGACGCCGACATCGCGATCCGGCCGACGACCACCGACGTCGACCGCGACGAGGCGCCGCGGCCCTGGCTCGAGAGCCTCTACGGGGTCACCAACCTCCCGGAGGCGATCTCGGTCGCCGACGCCTTCCAGTGCTTCGGCCCCCAGGGCGTCACCGGCAGCGGCTTCGAGTCGCCCCTCGAGTCGATGTACCGCGCGCTCGACAAGGCGGACGACGTCGGCTCGGCGAACCACGGCTTCCTCCGGAGCTCGGCCCACCTCGCGGTCGTCTTCATCACCGACGAGGTCGACTGCTCCTTCAACCCCGCGCACATCGAGATCTTCCAGGACAACAAGACCTTCTGGAGCGACCCCGAGCTCCCGCTCCCGACCAGCGCGGTCTGCTGGAACGCCGGCGTCCAGTGCATGGGGAGCGGCCCCGGCTTCGAGGGGTGCGATCCCGCCGACTACGACGTCTCGGGGGCGATGACGATGATCGACGACGACGCGGTGCTCTACCCGGTGAGCCGCTACGCCGGGCTCCTCGAGGCGATCCGCGGTCAGAAGCAGGCCGGCGATCCCAGCCTCCAGGTGATGGTCGCGGCGATCGCCGGGGTGCCGACGGGCTACGAGGCGGGCGGGGTGGCGATCCCCTACGCCGAGAGCGCGGACCCCGAGGATCAGCGCGAGTACGGGATCGGCCCCGGCTGCACCTTCAACCTCGACGACGGCGACCCGAGCAACGACAGCCTCGCGCGGCCGCCGGTCCGCCTCCGCGAGCTCGCCGAGGCCTTCCAGGTCGACGAGCGCCCGGGCCTCTACTCGATCTGCCAGGACGACTACAGCGGCGTCCTCGCCGACCTCGGCGAGCGGATCAAGGACCAGCTCCAGCCCGCCTGCGTCCGCGCCTGCGTCAAGGACATGGACCCGAAGACGCCGCAGATCGACCCGAAGTGCAGCGTGAATGAGGTCCTCGACGGCGAGAGCGAGGCGATGGCGACCTGCGTGGTCGTCGACGGCGAGCTCGCGCCGCCGACCGGCAAGACCGCCTGCTACTCCCTCCTCCTCGACAGCTCCGGGGAGACCAGCGATCCCCTCGACGACATGACCAAGGACGAGGCGAGCGGCGACTACGTCTGCGCCTCGCAGGGCTACGACGTCGAGATCAAGATCGTCCGGACCGCGCCGCCGCGCTCCGGCTCCGAGGTCCGCGCCTCCTGCGTGCTCGAGGAGAACGCCAGGGACTACTGCCCGGATCTCGCCGACTAGCGGCGCTGCCCGCGGGCGGGCGAGCGGGGGCCGTCGCGGCGACGCGGCGGCCCTCGCAACGCGGTCGCCGAGGCTCCTCCTAGGCGTAGAGCCGGAGCCAGGTGGCGAGGACGATGAGCGCCCAGAGGCGCGGACCGTGGTCGCGGGCGCCCCGCTGGTGCTCGTCCCAGAGGCGATCGACCGCGGCCGGGTCGAGGATCCCGCGCTCGGCGATCTCGCCGCGCGCGAGCCAGCCGCTGCGGATCCGATCGGCGTGCCCGGGGTCGCGCATCCAGGCGCCGAAGGGGGCGTTGAAGCCGAGCTTGCGGCGCTCGGTGACCTCGGCCGGCAGGCGGCCGCCGACGATCGTCTTGAGGAGGCGCTTGCTCGCGAGGGGGCCGACCTTCTCGCGCGAGGGGACCCGGGCCATCACCTCGATCAGGCGGTGGTCGCAGAAGGGCACCCGGACCTCGAGGCCGTGGGCCATGCTCATCCGATCGGAGCCGCGGAGGACGTTCTCGGGGAGGAAGCCGTGGAGGTCCGCATAACATGACCGTTCGACCAGGTCGCCGCGCTCTGGGCGATCGAAGGCGTCGACGATCGGCTGGACCCGACCCTCCTCGCGGAGGCGAGCGCGGAGCGGGGCCGAGAGGAGGCGGTCGCGCTCGTCAGGCGCGAAGTAGCCGACCCAGCGGGCGTAGCGCTCGGCCGGCCGCAGGCGGCAGCCGTCGACGAAGGCGCGGGCCCAGCGGCGGTAGGAGCGGGCGACGGCGGGCTCGCCGGCGGCCGCGAGCCCGCGGGCGGCGAGGCCGAGGCCCCAGCCGGGCGCACGGGCGGCGAGGCCGGAGAGGAGCATCCCGCGGTAGCGCGGGTAGCCGCCGAAGAGCTCGTCGCCGCCGTCGCCGGCGACCGCGACCTTGACGTGCTGGCGGGTGAAGCGGCAGAGGTGCCAGGCGAGGAGCGCGGTCCACGAGCCGAAGGGCTCGTCGAAGCCGCGGACCACCGCCTCGAGGTCGTCGAGGATCCGGACGTCGAGCTCGATCTCGTGGTGCTCGGTCCCGAAGTAGTCGGCGACCCGGCGGGCGACCGCGCGCTCGTCGAAGCTCGCGCCCTCGACCCCGTAGCCGACGCAGACGGTGGTCAGCGGCCGCGACGAGCGCGCGGCCATCACCCCGACGATCGTCGACGAGTCGACGCCGCCGGAGAGGAAGGCGCCGACCGGGACGTCGGCGACCATGTGCGAGACGATCGCCGCGTCGAGGACCGGGGTGACGAGCTCGGCCCACTCGTGGTGCGAGAGCCCCGGCTGGGGAGCGGGGGGCGCGTCCCAGTAGCGCTCGATCGAGAGCTGGTCTTCGCGCCAGGTGAGCCGGTGCGCCGGCGGGAGCTGGCGGATCCCCGCGAAGATCGAGAGCGGCGGCGGGACGTAGAAGAGCTCGAGGTAGGCGTCGACGGCCGCCGCCGAGATCCCGCGATCGACCGCCGGCAGGGCGAGGAGCGCCTTCGGCTCGGAGGCGAAGGCGAGGCTCGGCCGCCCCTCGCCGCGGGGGCCGCGGGGGAGGATCGCGTAGTAGAGCGGCTTGACGCCGACCCGGTCGCGGAGGAGGAGGAGGCTGCGCTCGTCGCGGTCCCAGAGCGCGAGCGCGAACATCCCCTCGAAGCGGTCGACCGCCGCCGGGCCCCAGCGGTGGAGGGCCGCGAGGATCACCTCGGTGTCGCTCTCGCCGGCGATCGCCTCGCCGAACTCGCGGAGCTGGTCGCGGAGCTCGCGGTAGTTGTAGAGCTCGCCGTTGTAGACGATCGCGTAGCGGCCCCCGGCGTAGGTCATCGGCTGGGAGCCGCCCTCGAGGTCGATGATCGCCAGGCGGCGGTGGCCGAGCGCCGCCTGGGCCGCGCCTGCGCCTCCGTCCGCGCCGATCACCAGGAGCCCGTCGCCGTCGGGCCCGCGGTGGGCGAGGGTGGCGACCATCGCCGCCGCCAGCTCAGGGTCGGCCTCGCCGACGATCCCCGCGATCCCGCACATCGGCGCGGAGTCTATCAGCCCCTCCGCGTCTCGGCCGCGCGCACAAAGAAGAAGGCCCACGCCGCCGCAGGGGCGGGCGTGGGCCCTTCCGGACGCGTTCGCGTCGACCCGGGCTAGCTCGCGGCCTGGCCGCGGAGGATGCTCGCGGCCTCGCTGGCGATCGCCTCGCCGACGACCGAGCAGGGGGCCGCCTTCTCCTCGCCGACGAGGTCGTAGGTCAGGGGATCGCCGGCCTCGAGGACCCGGATCACCGCCTCCTCGATCGCCGCCGCGCCGCGCGCGAGGCGGGCGTCGTGCTTGCGCGCGCCGAGCCAGTCGAGCCCCTCCTTGACCGAGAGGATCATGGCGATCGGGTTGACCTTGTCCTTGCCGGCGTGGCGCGGCGCCGAGCCGTGGATCGGCTCGAACATCGCGTGCTCGTGGCCGATGTTGCCGCCGACCGCCATCCCCATCCCGCCCTGGAGGACCGAGGCGAGGTCGGTGACGATGTCGCCGAACATGTTGGTGGTGACGCAGACGTCGTAGTACTCGGGCTGGCCGATCAGCCACTGGGTGAAGGCGTCGACGATCGCGGTGTCCTTCTCGATCTCCGGGTACTCCTCGCCGATCTCGAAGAAGATCTTGGCGAAGAGCTGGCAGCCGTGGAGGACGTTGTCCTTGACGATCGCGGTGACCCGGAGCTTGCCGTCCTTGGGCGCGCCCTTGTTGCGGCGGCGGCAGAGCTCGAAGGCGTAGCGGATCACCTGCTCGCTGGCACGGCGGGTGATCACCCGGGTGTCGATCGCGACCTCGGTGCGGCCGCCGGGCGAGAGCTTGCCGCCGGTGGGCGTGTAGAGCCCCTCGGTGTTCTCGCGGATCATCACCATGTCGACCTTGCCGGGCTCCCAGATCTGGCGATTCTGGCCGTGGATCCGGTGCTTGACGCCCTTGTAGAGCTTCACCGGGCGGACGTTGGCGAAGAGGTTGAGGCGGGTGCGGTTGCCGATCACCGGCGAGAAGCCGGCCATCTTCCCGTCCTTCATCAGCACCGGACCCGAGCCGGTGGGCGAGGGCCAGCCGACCGCGCCGAGGAGGATGAGATCGGCCGCGTCGCAGCGCTCCTCCGCGCCGACTGGCCAGTCGCGGTCGCCGTGCTCGAGGTAGTACTGGCCGCCGCAGGGGATATCGTCGATCGACCAGTCGACGCCGATCACCGAGGAGACCGCGTGGAGCACCCGAAGGCCCTCGCGCATCACCTCAGGACCGGTCCCGTCACCACCGAGAGTCGCCAGCTTGTAGGACATGAAGTCGGTGTACACGCGCGCTCGAACGCCGTGGAAGACCTCCTGGGTGCGAAAGCTCACCCCTATGTTCGGGGCGCGCTGCAGGCTATCTTGAGGCGCTCGCGCGGCCCGAAGGCGGTCGCTTTCGGCCATCGTGGATCCCGCGTCTAGCCTCGCCCTCTCGCTGGTGATGCTCGTCTCGCCCGCCGAGGAGACGACGCCGACGCCCGTGACGCCGGTGAAGATCGGCCGCGAGAGGGTGCGCTCGCTCAAGGTCTCGGCGACCCGGATCGCCGACGACGCGATCACGATCGACGGCCGCCTCGACGAGGCCGCGTGGCTGCAGGTCCCGACGCTCCCGCCGATGATCCAGGTCGAGCCGCGCTTCGGCGCACCGCCGACCCACGAGAGCGACGTCCGGGTCGCCTACGGCGACAAGGGGCTCTACGTCTCGTTCCAGTGCTTCGACAACCCCGAGCACATCAGCGGCGCCTTCTCCCGCAAGGATCAGCTCGGCCCCAGCGATCGGGTGGTCTTCGAGATCGACCCGAACAACAACGACACCAACGGCTACCGCTTCGTCGTCAACCCCTCGGGCGCCCAGGAGGACGCCCAGATCTTCCGCGACGACTCGATCGAGCCGCTCTGGGACGGGGTCTGGCGCTCGGCCGCCCGCAAGAACGCCGACGGCTGGGCGGCCGAGCTCTTCATCCCCTGGTCGACGATCCGCTTCGACGCCCGCGACTCCTACACCTTCGGGATCAACGCCGAGCGCTGGAGCTACCGGATCAACGAGCGCTCGCGGCTCTCACCGACGCCGCAGGGGCTCCCCGGCCTGATGAGCTACGCGCTCGACTACCGCGGGGTCACCGACATCGAGCCCGGCCTCAACGTCGAGCTCCGCCCCTACGCGTCGATGCGGATCGCCGCCCGCCGCCCCGAGGGCTCGCTCGATCACTCGTGGCCCTTCCTCCCGAACGGCGGCTACGACGTCAAGTACGGGCTCCGCGGCAACCTCACCCTCGACCTCACGGTCAACCCCGACTTCGGCCAGGCCGAGGTCGATCCGGCGGTCCTCAACCTCGGCCCCTTCGAGGTCTTCTTCCCCGAGCGCCGGACCTTCTTCCTCGAGTCGAAGGAGATCTTCGAGACCCGCTTCGCGCTCTTCTACTCCCGCCGGATCGGCAACCGCCCGCGCCCGGGGAACGCCGACCTGACGACCCGCGGGGTCGGCTCCGACACCGAGACCGGCGCCCTGGTGGCGATGGATCCGCTGACCCGGATCTTCGGCGCGCTCCGCCTCACCGGCCAGATCGCGCCCGGCTGGAGCATCGGCGTCCTGAGCGCGACCACCGGCCCGAGCTACGGCGTCGAGCGCTTCAAGGACGGCTCCGAGCGCCGGGTCTCGGTCGACCCGCTCTCGCAGTGGTCGGTGCTCCGGCTCCGCCGCGAGTACGACTCGCAGACCAGCGTCGGCATGATCATGACCGCGGTCAACCGCGGCGCCGGCGATCGGGACGCGTTCACCAGCGGCTTCGACTACCGGATCCGCTTCGCCGAGCGCTGGCGACACGCGGCCCAGGTGATCGGCACCCACGACGGCGAGCACACCGGGATGGGGGCCTCGGCCGACCTCCGGCGCGGCGGCAAGAACGTCGAGGTGACGACCAACATGAACATGCTGACGCCGAAGGCGAACTTCAACGACCTCGGCTACATGCAGTTCGCCAACTACATCAGCGGCCGGGCGGCGGTCTCGTTCTTCAACGCCCAGCCGATCGGCAAGGTCCGGCGCATGCTCATCAGCCCCTGGGGCGAGCTCTCGAGCTCCTTCCAGGGGCAGATGCAGGTCAAGCAGCTCAACACCAACCTCGAGATGACGACCGAGAAGTTCTGGCAGGCGCGGCTCCTGGTCGGCGGTCACTGGCCGCAGCTCGACCTCTACGAGACCCGCGGCGGGATCGCCTACCAGATCCCCTGGCACTGGTGGCTGGTCGGCTCGACGACCACGCCGACCAACCGCCGGATCGCCGCGACCCTCCGCGGCGCCTACGGCGAGCAGGCGGGCAAGCCCGGCCCCGACATCGGCCTCGAGCTCCGCTGGCGGCCGATCGATCGCCTCGACATCACCGGCTCGCTCGACGTCAACCTGGTCTTCGGTCGCCCGCGCTGGACGATGACCAACGACGCCGGCGAGCCGGTCTTCGGCCGCGGCGACCTCTTCTCCTACACCGGGGTGATCCGGGCGACCCTCGGGATCCTGCCGACCCTCACCCTCCAGACCTTCAACCAGCTCCTCTACAGCACCGCCCACCACACCGACTTCTTCATCCTGACGGCGCCGGACACCCTGGTGCCGACCGATCCCGGGCCCTACTACGGGGTCGTCGACCAGGCGCTCACCAGCCTGATCTCAAACTCGATCCTCCGCTGGGAGTACATGCCCGGCTCCTTCCTCTTCGTCGCCTACACCCACCGCACGACCCTCAGCCAGGGCGGCATGGAGGTGAAGTTCAACCCGCGGCTGGGCTTTACCAACCTCGGGTCGAGCGGCGCGGCCAACGAGGACATCGCCTTCGTCAAGCTCGTGCACCTCTTCTCGCTCTGAGCGAGGAGAGGTGCGCGGGTCGGGTCGAAGAGGGAGGGCGCGCGGCGGCTAGAAGCCGACGTCGCGGCACTCGCAGAGGCTCGGGTCGTCGGTGCAATTCGCCGGCGCCGACGGGTTGGCGTCGCTCAGCGAGATCGAGAAGACCCGGCTATCCTCCTGCGGGTAGGCCTTGACCATGCTCCAGATCTCGTCGTTGCTCGCGTTGTTGGCGACCCGGGCCATCTCCTCGTTGGAGAGGAAGGGGATCTCGGTGGTCACCGTGCCGGAGACGTTGTTGCCGGCCGGGTTGAAGGGCCCCTGGCCAGCGTCGATCGTCAGCGGGTAGGCGCAGGAGCCCGCGTCGAAGCGGCCGAAGACCTCCGCCGGGCAGCCGACGCCGGTCGCCGCCGAGAGGTACATCAGGTTGAGCCCCTCGCAGAGCGAGCCGGAGCACTGCCACTTGTTCACCTGGGTGAAGGGGCCCGGGCTCACGCAGGGGTGGAGGCAGGGGGAGATCGAGACCGGGATCCGCTCGCCGGGCTTCGCCTTGGTGGCGACGCAGACCTTGCCCCGGAAGAAGGGGACGACGGAGGGGCCGAAGGAGCCGTTGGCTGGACCCGGGGCGGTCTCGTCGACGTCGAAGTCGGCCGCGATGCAGACCTTGTCCACCGTGTCGCAGATCTCACCGCGCTCGGTGCAGGGGCGGCTCTGGTCGCACTGGCCAGCGTCCTCATTCGGGGCGCAGGCGCCGAGCATGAGACCGAGCGTGAGGCCCAGGCCGATGAGCGAAGATGCTGGAGAGAGGGTCATGTTCAGGCTCCTCGATCGAGTTTGGCCGATTGTACCAGCCGATGCGGGGGTCCCGCGACTTTGCAGTGAATCATCCTGGGGCCCTCTGGGGATGGTGGGGAATTCCGGGGGATTGCTCGCGCGCGTCGGCCGTCGTAGCGTGACAGAGTCATGGGCGCGCGCGATCGAGCGTTTTCACGCGGCGCGCCTTCGTCTTTCTCGATATCCAGAGTACAGGAGTAGCAGAGCATGAACCTTCGCCCCCTTGCCATCCTCGCCGCCCTCGCCCTCGGCCTCCCGGCCTGCTCCGGTGATGACGGTGACACTGGCGCGTCGACGACCAACGCCACCAACACCACCAACACCACCAACACTACCACCGCGTCGACCTCGACCAGCGGCAGCACCTCGGAGACCTCCGGCGGCTCGGGGAGCGGCAGCGCCGGCTCGACGAGCGGGAGCACGACCGGCGACCCGTCGACGAGCGGGAGCACGACCGGCGACCCGTCGACCAGCGGTAGCACCACGGACGCGCCGACCACCGGCACCTCGACCGGCGGGACCACCGGTGGCGCCACGGATCCCTACGACCCCGCGACCTGCGACGGCGATCCGCTCGGCGTCGGCGGGATCGAGGGCGCCTTCTGCTCGCCGACGTGCACCATGAGCTCGGACTGCCCGGCGGGCCCGATGGGGACCCAGGCCCAGTGCGTCCTGACGACGATGATGGGTCAGCCGCCGACCAACTGCGCGCTGATCTGCCAGGTCGACAACGACATGTGCCCCGAGGGCTCGACCTGCAAGGACCTCATGATGATGGGCGCGGGGATCTGCACCTACCCGTAGGGCGCAGCGATCCTGCGATCAAGACGACGACGACGAGGGCTCGCCAGCGCGGGCCCTCGTCTTCTCTTTTGCGGGTCGTCGCGGCGCCCCTCAGGCGCGCAGCGGCGCGAGCTTGTCGGCGAGCTCGCCGTTCGCGTCCATCTCGCGGACGATGTCGCAGCCGCCGATGAACTCGCCGTCGATGTAGAGCTGGGGGATCGTCGGCCACTGCGAGAAGCGCTTGACGCCCTCGCGCACGGCGGGGTCGGTGAGGACGTTGACCGCGTGGAAGGGGATCTGGTGGCGCTTGAGGATCTCGAGCACCGCCCCCGAGAAGCCGCACTGCGGGAACATCTTGTTGCCCTTCATGAAGAGGACCACGCGGTTGTTGGCGATCAGGTGGGCGATGAACTTCTCGGTCTCGTCAGACATGGGCCGGGGCGAACCTAACGCTGGGTTAGATAGCCCCCAGGGCCCGTCGCCGCAAGGAGAGCGCGTCTTCCGGCCCCTCGGCCCCCTTGCGCGCGCTCGCCGCGGCCGAATACTCGAGCCTCCTCCTTCGTACTCAGCGCCGGCTCCGCTATCGTAGCCAGGATCGAGGCCTCGAGATGACGACGACGAATTCGCTCGGCCGCCGCGCCTTCCTCCACCGCGCCCTCTCCGGGATCGGAGCCTGCGCAGGGGCGACCGCCCTCGGCGGCGCCGGCCTCCTCCCGCGGGTCGCGCGGGCGGGCGGGCCGCGGGTGCTGATCCTCGGCGACTCGATGATCGCCGGCGCCCTCGGCCTCTTCCTCGAGAACGGCCTCCGCAAGGAGCACGGCTACGAGGTCCTCCGCTACGGCAAGAGCAGCACCGGCCTCGCTCGCCCCGACTTCTTCGACTGGATGAAGGAGGCGCGGCGCCAGCTCGAGGCCTTCCCCGACCCCGACGCGGTCGTGGCGATGTTCGGCGGCAACGACGTCCAGGGCCTCCACATGGGCAAGAAGGGCAAGGGCCAGACCGAGTGGATCGTCTGGCAGGACGAGGGCTGGGCCGCCGAGTACGCCCGCCGGGTCACCGCCTTCGCCGACATCGTCGCCCCCGAGGGTCGCCCGCTCTTCTGGATCGGCATGCCGGTGATGCGGCCCGAGAAGTTCCACGCCCGCGTCCAGCGGGTCAACACGATCGCCCGGGCCGAGATGGCGATCCGCCCCGGCGGGGTCTTCGTCGACATCTGGCGCCTCCTCGCCGATCAGGGCAAGTACAGCGATCGCCTGGAGATCGACGAGGGCGGCAAGCTCAAGAAGATCCGGGTGCGCGCGGGCGACGGGATCCACCTCAGCGTCGCCGGTGCTCACGTCGTCGAGGCCCACGTCCGCGAGCGGGTGGTCGCCCGCCTGAGCGGCGAGTCGGAGACGCTCCTCGCCGACAACGAGGCGCCTGAGGGCGCCGACGCGGGCGAGGCGGTCGCGCAGGGCGGCTGAGTCGACGGCGAGCGACCCACTCCCCACTTCATCGGAGGCGCGGGGGCGGAGATCTGCGGCCGTGGACGGGCGGATTCGCCCGGGCGCGGCTGGCCCCGGGGGCGCGCATGGGGCAAGATGGCGGCCGCTTGTCCGCCCCGCCGCAGCCCCGCCGCGATCGCTGGATCGCCACGGTCCTGGCCCATCACCGCGCGATCCTCATCTTCGCGCTGATCCTGACGGCGGTCGCGGGTCTCCTCGCGTCGCGGCTGCGGATCGAGAGCGACCTCCGGGCGCTCCTGCCGACCGACCACCCGGTGATCGAGAGCCTCGAGCAGATCGAGTCGTCGTTCGTCCGCCTCGGCTCGGTCAACGTCGTCGTCGAGGGCGGGACGGCGGAGCAGCGGCACGCGTACGCCGACGCGGTCGCCGGCGAGCTCGAGGCCCTCGAGACGATCGACGACGTCGAGTACCGCCTGCGCTCGGACTACTTCGCCGACCACGCGCTCTACTACCTGAGCGACGAGGAGATGGGCGAGCTCGACGAGCACGTCCAGGCGTGGACCCACTACGAGGCCTGCTCGCGCGAGCCCGACCTCTGCCTCGGCGAGCCCGACCCGAAGGCGCCCGATCAGCTCCGCGACTTCGTCAAGGCCAAGCAGGAGAAGGCGCTCGAGCGGGCGGGCTTCGCCGACTACTACGAGCGCGAGGGGATCGACGCGCTGGTGATCCTCGCCCACCCGACCCGCGACTCGAGCGACCTCGAGTTCTCGCGGACGGTCAGCGCCGAGTCGCGGGCGATCGTCGACGCCGCGAGCGCCCGCGAGGGCGCCGCCTGGTCGGGCGCCGGCCTCCGGGTCTCGGTGGTCGGCCCCTACGCGGTCAAGGCGGACGAGAACGCGGCGATCCGCCGCGACATGGTGACCAGCGGGAGCTTCGCGCTGGTCGGCGTCTTCCTGATCCTCTACCTCCTCTTCCGCTCCTTCCGGGCGGTCTTCACCCTGCTGATCCCGCTCCTCTGCGGCGTCGCCTGGTCGATGGGCGCGACCCAGCTCCTCCTCGGCCACCTCAACACGATGACCAGCCTGATCTCGACGGTGGTCATGGGGATGGGGATCGACGCCGGGATCCACTTCCTCCACCGGGTCCGCCGCGAGCGCCAGGAGCACGACGACGCCGAGGCGATCACCCTCGCCTTCCGCGGCCTCATCATCCCCCTCCTCATCGCCTCGGCGACCACCCTCGGCGCCTTCGTGGTGATGGCCTCGTCGTCGTTCCCGGCGTTTCAGGAGTTCGGGCTCATCGCCGTCCTCGGGGTCTCGCTCTGCCTCCTGGCGATGGTCACGGTCTTCCCGGCGCTCCTCCTCCTGGTCGGCGTCAAGCTGCCGCCGCCGGAGCCCGAGCACGGGATCCGGGCGGGGCTCACCCGCGCGCTGGTCCGCCGCCCGGGGGTGGTCTTCATGGTGGTCGTCGCCCTCTGCGTCGCCGCCACCTTCGGCGCCCGCAAGGTCGCCTTCGAGAACAACGGGCGGATGCTCCAGTCGGAGAGCCGCCGCGATCAGGTCGAGCGCGACACCCAGCTGATCTCGAAGATCTTCGGCAAGGACATCCACGCCGGGATCCTGGTGGCCCCGAGCCTCGAGGCCGCGCGGACGCTGGCCACGAGCGCCCGTGAGAAGCACGCCGAGCGGGTCAAGGCCGGCGACACCGTGGTCGCCGAGCTCTTCACCGGCTCCGATCTCCTGCCGCCGGCGGAGATCGACGCCGACGCCCGCAAGGAGGCGATCGAGACCCTCACCGAGGACATCCCGGAGCACACCTGGGAGAAGCTCGAGGCCCGCGCCGAGGGCAAGGACGGCGACGACAAGGGCGCCGACAAGGACGACGGGATGACCCCGGCCGACGCCCGCCGCCTCCGGCGGATGCTCAAGGCCGATGCGGTGAAGATCGACGAGTTCCCGCCGACGATCCTCGCGAAGGTGCGGTCGAAGGACGGCCGCTACGCGATCTACGCCTACCCCAACTTCGACGCCGCCGACATCCAGAAGGGCGTCGAGTTCATGGACGAGACGGCGGCCTACGTCGGCCCCGACTCGAACGCGCAATTCGTCGGCGAGACCACGGTCTACGCGGCGATGTACCTGATGATGCGCGAGGAGGCGCCGACGATCATCGCCACCGCCGCCGGGGTGATCGTCGTCCTCGTCCTCCTCCAGCTCCGCTCGCTGGTCCTGGTGGTGATCACCCTGCTGCCGCTGGTGATCTCGGTGTGGTGGCTCCTCGGGTTGATGGGCGCCTTCGACGTCCGCTTCACCCTCTTCAACATCCCGATCCTCCCGGCGGTCCTCGGGATCGGCGTCGACAACGGGGTCTACCTCACCGATCGGATCCGCCGCCTGATCGCCGACGCCGGCGACGACGGCCTCCGGCAGGCGCTCCGCGAGACCGGCGCGGCGATCCTCGCGGCGACCACGACCACCGCCCTCGGCTTCGCCTCCTTCATCATCGCCGACTCCGGCGGGCTCAAGGGGATCGGCCTGGTCGCGGTGATCGGGATCCTCTGCGCGGCCGCGGCCGCCCTCCTGACGATCCCGGCGGTCTTCGCCCTGATCAAGCGGCTCCGCCGGCGTTGATCAGGGCTCAGAGCGCGCGCGCTCGCTAGAGCGTCGAGTAGACGACGTTGCGGCCGAGGCCGGTCCGCTCGAGGCGGCCGGCCTTCACGAGCTGGGTGAGGTGGTAGCGGAGCACCTTGCGGTCGAGGCGGCTATACTCGGCGAGGTCGTCGAAGGTGACCTCGCCGTTCCCTTCAATGAAGGGGAGGATGATCGGCGCGACCTCGTCGGTCGTCATGCCGCCGTCCTCCGGCGCCTTCTCGCGCTCCTTCGCCCGCGCCTTGGCCTCGGCCTCGACGTCGCCGAGCTCCTCCTCCAAGATCCGCGGCTTGCGGCGGCGGGTCCGGGTCTCGCTCACCTCGGGCTTGGGCTCGGGCGGCGGCGCGAAGGCGTCGCGCAGGTCTCCGAGGGTGATCTTGGCGAAGTTCGCCCAGAGGCCGCGCGACTCGAGGAAGTGGACCAGCTCGCCGAGGGTCACGGTGTCGCGGGACTTCAGGCCCTTGAGGGTCTCGAGCGCGCTGAGGCGCTCGAGCTCGCCGTTCTCGGCGCGAAATACTGCACTGGCGTCTTTGCTGCTGGGCACTGGGCTCCTCTCGGCCGGGCCATGATTGGGCAGGCGACCCGCGCACGGCAAGGCTCGCCCCCGATGGAGGGCGCACGGATATTGTGTCGCCAAGATCCGAGGAATTCTGCGGCGAGCGGGAGATCTCTCCCGTGACGGTGTCGTCATCCAATTGACTCCAGGGCGCTCTCGCCCTTTGCGGAGGTCACGCGCTGGGGATCCCTGGGTGTGGGGTGTGGAGGCGCTCGGGCCGCGGCCCGCGGGCCGCTTCAAGTGAGCGATCCGCGTGCTTTCGCGGGCGATCCCGGAAGGGCACAAAAACGCGATTCCATGGGTCCAGGACGGAAACCGCGCACCTTGCCGTCCTGTGGATAACCTGTGGGCAATGGGTGCCGGCCCGCGGGCCGGTGGCTGTGGATATGCGGCCTTCGCGGGGGGTGCCCGCAGCCTTGCGCGGCCCCTAGATGTTGTGGTTAATAGGGCGCCCGACCCCAACATACTGGGTCTCGGAACTCGCTTCTTGGCCTCCTCCTTCGTCGCTCGCCTGGGCCTCCGGCCCGCCCCTCGCCGCCCCACGACAACCAAGCGCGTCTAGCGCAGACCCCGGGCCCATGGGCTGGGCCCCACGAGCCGCCGCCGCGGCGGGTCTGCGCGACTTCACGTGACGGCTCGCCGCCGCCGCGAAGGGCTCCTTTTCGCTCGCACCAACGCCGCCCGCTCCCGCTCGCCCGTCCCGCATTCGGAGACCGACCCGCCAATGAAGATCGCCCGCCTCTTCACCCGCACCAGCAACGACGCCTTTGAAGGTCTCGAGTTTGAGCGCCGCTCCTCGAGGATCGCCAACCCCGACGGCACCGTGGTCTTCGAGGCCGCCGACATCCAGGTCCCCCGCGGTTGGTCGCAGGTCGCGGTCGACATCATGGCCCAGAAGTACTTCCGCAAGGCCGGCGTCCCCAGCCGCCTGCGGCGGGTCCCCGAGGAGGGGGTGCCCGAGTGGCTCTGGCGCTCCGAGCCCGATGAGGAGGCGCTCGCCGGCCTACCGATCGCCGAGCGGACCTGCGGCGAGACCGACAGCCGCCAGCTCTTCCACCGCCTCGCCGGCTGCTGGACCTACTGGGGCTGGAAGCACGACTACTTCGACGACGAGGCGGCGGCCCGCGCCTTCTACGACGAGATGGTCAACATGATGGCGAGCCAGAAGGCCGCGCCGAACAGCCCGCAGTGGTTCAACACCGGGCTCCACTGGGCCTACGGGATCACCGGGCCGGCCCAGGGCCACTCCTACTGCGACGCCGAGACCGGTGAGGTCCGCCTCTCGGACAACGCCTACGAGCGCCCGCAGCCCCACGCCTGCTTCATCCAGTCGGTCGGCGACGACCTCGTCGGCCAGGACGGGATCATGGACCTCTGGATCCGTGAGGCCCGCCTCTTCAAGTACGGCTCCGGGACCGGCACCAACTTCTCGTCGATCCGCGGCGAGGGCGAGCCGCTCTCGGGCGGCGGCCGCTCGAGCGGCCTGATGAGCTTCCTCCGGATCGGCGACCGGGCGGCCGGCGCGATCAAGAGCGGCGGGACCACGCGGCGGGCGGCGAAGATGGTGGTGGTCGACGTCGATCACCCCGACATCGAGGACTTCATCGACTGGAAGGTGATCGAGGAGCAGAAGGTCGCGTCGCTGGTCGCCGGCTCGCGCCTCTGCAACCGCCACCTCAACCGGGTGCTCCGCGCCTGCCACCTCTCGGTGCTCAAGGCCGACGAGCGCTTCGACCCCCGCCGCAACCGCGAGCTGCGGGCCGAGATCAAGGCGGCGCGCAAGGCCGAGATCCCCGAGAGCTACGTCCAGCGGGCGATCTCCCTCGCCCGTCAGGGGGCCAAGGCGATCGAGTTCCGCGAGTACGACACCAACTGGGACTCCGACGCCTACGCGACCGTCTCCGGCCAGAACTCGAACAACTCGGTGCGGGTCAGCGACGACTTCCTGCGCTCGGTCGAGGAGGACGGCAACTGGGACCTGATCCGCCGCACCGACGGCAAGGTCCAGCGGACCGTCAAGGCCCGCGAGCTCTGGGAGAAGATCGCGCTCTCGGCCTGGAGCTGCGCCGACCCCGGCCTCCAGTTCGACACGACGATCAACGAGTGGCACACCTGCCCGGCCGACGGCCGGATCAACGCGTCGAACCCGTGCTCCGAGTACATGTTCCTCGATGACACGGCGTGCAACCTCGCGTCGCTCAACCTGATGAAGTTCCGGGCGGCGAGCGGCGAGCACGAGGGCGAGATCGACGTCGACGCCTACCGCCACGCCTGCCGCCTCTGGACCGTGGTCCTCGAGATCTCGGTGCTCATGGCCCAGTTCCCGAGCCCGGAGATCGCCCTCCGCTCCTACCGCTTCCGCACCCTCGGCCTCGGCTACGCCAACCTCGGGACCTACTTCATGGTCCGCGGGATCCCCTACGACTCCGAGGAGGCGGTGGCGATCTGCGGGGGCCTCAGCGCCCTGATGACCGCGACCTGCTACGCGACCAGCGCGGAGCTGGCCCGCGAGCACGGGCCCTTCCCCGGCTACGCGCCCAACCGCGAGTCGATGCTCCGGGTGATCCGCAACCACCGCCGCGCCTCCTACGGCCGGCCGCGCTCGGAGTACGAGGGCCTCTCGATCACCCCGCGGGGGATCGACCAGCGCGCCTGCCCGACCTACCTCCTCGGCGCCGCCCAGGAGGCGTGGGACGCCGCGCTCCACCTCGGCGAGGCCCACGGCTACCGCAACGCCCAGGTCACCGTGATCGCCCCGACCGGGACGATCGGCCTCCTGATGGACTGCGACACCACCGGCATCGAGCCCGACTTCGCCCTCGTGAAGTTCAAGAAGCTCGCCGGCGGCGGCTACTTCAAGATCATCAACCAGTCGGTCCCGAGCGCGCTCCGCTGCCTCGGCTACGGCGACGCCCAGATCGACGACATCGTCCGCTACTGCAAGGGCGCGGGGACCCTCGCCGGCTCGCCGCGGATCTCCCACGACGACCTGCGGGCGCGCGGCTTCACCGACGCGCTCCTCAGCCGGATCGAGGCCGAGCTGCCGATGGCCTTCGAGATCGGCTTCGTCTTCAACCGCTACGTCCTCGGCGACGAGTTCTGCCGCGACGTCCTCGGCCTCACCGACGATCAGCTCGGCGACCCCGGCTTCTCGATCCTCGAGGGCCTCGGCTTCTCGGCCGAGGACATCCAGCGGGCGAACGACTACGTCTGCGGGACGATGACCGTCGAGGGGGCGCCCCACCTCCGCCCCGAGCACCTCGCGGTCTTCGACTGCGCCAACCGCTGCGGCCGCTACGGCAAGCGCTACATCGCGCCGATGGCCCACGTGCGGATGATGGCCGCCGCCCAGCCCTTCCTCTCGGGGGCGATCTCCAAGACGATCAACATGCCGCGCGAGGCGTCGATCGAGGAGGTCAAGGAGATCTACAACGCCTCCTGGAAGTACGGCCTCAAGGCGAACGCGCTCTACCGCGACGGCTCGAAGCTCTCGCAGCCGCTCTCGGCCGCGACCTTCGCCGAGCTCGAGGACGAGCTCGACGACGAGGCGGCGGCGACCACCCAGCCCCAGGTGATCGAGCGGATCGTCGAGAAGATCGTCGAGAAGCACATCTACCACCAGCGCCGGGCGATGCCCTCGCGGCGCAAGGGCTACACCCAGAAGGCGACGATCGGCGGCCACAAGGTCTACGTCCACACCGGCGAGTACGAGGACGGGACCCTCGGCGAGGTCTTCATCGACATGCACAAGGAGGGCGCCGCCTTCCGCTCGCTGATGAACTGCTTCGCGATCGCGATCTCCCTCGGCCTCCAGTACGGGGTGCCCCTCGAGGAGTACGTCGAGGCCTTCGTCTTCACCCGCTTCGAGCCCAACGGCCCGGTCTTCGGTCACCCGCACATCAAGATGTCGACGAGCATCATCGACTACATCTTCCGTGAGCTCGCGGTCACCTACCTCGCCCGCTACGACCTCGCCCAGGTCCCGCCCGACGACGCGCTCGCGCCCGACACGGTCGGCGAGGGGCAGCAGGTCAACGAGGTGGTCGAGGAGGTCGTCTCCGAGCGGGTCGTCACCCCGGGGCCGCTCAAGCTCTCCGCCCCGGTCTCGCGGGCGGCCGTGCTGATGAGCAAGGCCAACCAGGCGACCATCGAGGTCGAGGATCGGACCAGCGCTGGCGGCAACGGCAGCGGCGGCGCGACCTCGACCACCGTCCGGGTCAAGACCTCGGTCTCCGAGCAGGTCCGCGTCGCCCGCATGCAGGGCTACGAGGGCGACGCCTGCTCCGGCTGCGGCTCCTTCACGATGGTCCGCAACGGCTCCTGCCTGAAGTGCATGAGCTGCGGCGCGACCAGCGGCTGCTCCTGAGGCGGCCGCGCTCCACGAGTTCCTCTCCTCCCCAACCAAACCAATGAGGCGCAAATGCGGCCGCCCGTCCCTTCTTCGGAGGGGGCGGGCGGTCGTATTTCGTGACCCCGCGGGCCTGCTATCCTCCCGGACCATGCGCGCGACCTCGATCGCCTCCCTCTGCCTGGCGACACTCATCGGCGCCGGCCTCGGCGCGGGGATCCACGCGGCGGTCGCCGCCCCCGCGCAGGCCGGGGCGAAGGCCGAGACCCCGCGGCCGGCCCCCCTCGACTACTCCCGCTACCGCAAGCTCGACATCTTCGCCCGCGCGCTGATGACGATCGAGCAGCACTACGTCCGGCCGGTCGACGGCGAGCGCCTGATCCAGGCGGCGATCGAGGGGCTCGCCGACGAGCTCGATCCCCACAGCGAGTACCTGCCGCCCCGCGAGGCCCGGATGCTCCGCGAGGACATCGAGGGCTCCTTCGGCGGCGTCGGCATGGTGGTGATCCAGAAGTTCGAGCCCGAGCCGCAGCCGCGCCTGGTCCTCGACGTCCGCGAGGTGATCCCCGGGGGCCCGGCCGCTCGCGCCGGGGTCCGGGCCGGCGACGTGATCCTGGCGATCGAGGGCAAGCCGATCGCCCACTTCGTCGACCTCCGCCGGGCGATCATGACGATGCGCGGCGAGCCCGGGACCAAGGTCTCCTTCACCGTCGAGCGCAAGGGCCAGACCCCGCGCACCGTCGCCGTCTCGCGCGAGGTGATCGACTCGCCGGCGGTGGTCTCGACCTACCTCGGCGACGGGATCGGCCACATCCGCCTCCGCGACTTCTCCGAGACCAGCGCCCGCGAGCTCGGCCAGGCGCTCGACAACCTCCGCTCGAGCACCGTCGACCGCGAGCTCAAGGGGGTCGTCCTCGACCTCCGCGACAACGGCGGCGGCCTCCTCGATCAGGCGATCGCGGTCGTCGATCACTTCGTCCCCGAGGGGGCGATCGTCCGCACCCGCGGCCGCCAGGGGGCGCTCCTCGACGAGGTCCACGCCCGCCCCGGCGGCCACTGGAACAAGGTCCCGCTGGTCCTCCTGGTCAACAAGGCGTCGGCCTCGGCCTCCGAGGTCGTCGCCGGCGCGCTCCAGGACCACGGGCGGGCGCTCGTCGTCGGCGAGCGGACCTACGGCAAGGGCTCGGTGCAGGCGCCCTTCGAGCTCGGCGACGGCTCGGTGCTCAAGCTGACGATCGCCCTCTACTACACCCCGCGCGATCGGCTGATCCAGGCGACCGGGATCACCCCGGACGTCCTGGTCGGCGCCAAGGGGGCGGCCTACGAGGACTCGCACCCCGAGCTCGAGCCGGAGCGCGCCCACCCCCAGCACCTGCGGCCCGAGGCCTTCGGCTACGCGGCCAGCGGCGACGAGCGCGATCGCAGCGAGGCGGTCGCCGCCGCCGGCGACGACCTCCAGCTCAAGGTCGCGGTCGAGCACCTCCAGACGATCGGCCGGATGAGCGCCGGCGGGGGGCGTCGGCGCTAGCGCTCGCCGCCGCCACGAATAACATGTCCATCGGGACAGATAGAACTCGTCGCCCCTGAGGTCGCCGTTGCGCCTTGATCTCCTCGCGTGGCTGATGATCGCCGGGCTGGCGATGGCGATGGCTCCGCCGCCCCCGCCCTCGCCGCTGATCACCGCCGACGAGCTCAGCACCCTCGAGGCCTCGATCGAGCGCTCGCTGGTTGCCGCCGCCCGCTGGGAGGGGCGCCGCGGCGATCGCGAGATCCCCTGGGACGAGGCCGAGGGTCACCTGGCGATCGTCATCGACGACGTCGGCCGCGAGCTCCACCTCTTCGAGCAGCTCCTCGGCCTCCGCTATCGCCTCTCCTTCGCGGTGCTCCCGGGGGCGGTCTACGCTCCGGGTGTTCAGCTCCGCCTTCGCGCCGATCGTCGGCGTCACCGCGAGATCCTCCTCCATCTGCCGATGGAGCCGCTCGACCCCGCGGCGATGGAGCCCGAGGTCGCGGCCGGCGAGGAATTCCTCCGCCGCGGGGAGCCCCCGGCGGGCCTCGTCGCCGCCCTCGATCGCGCGCTCGCCCGGGTGCCGGCGGCGGTCGGGGTCAACAACCACATGGGCTCGGCCCTGAGCGCGGATCGCTCGGCGATGGACGCCCTCATGCCCCGCCTCCGCGCCGAGGGCCTCTTCGTCCTCGACTCGCTGACGGTCTCGGGCTCGGAGCTCGCGTCCGCGGCCGAGGCGGCCGGGGTGCCCGCCCTGCGCCGCTCGGTCTTCCTGGATCATGATCCTGCCCCGGAGGCGATCGAGGCCCAGCTCCGGCGGGCGGCCGAGCTCTCGCGGCGGCAGCCGACCGTGGCGATAGGTCACCCCTCGGCCGCCCTGGTCGACGTCCTCCGACGGGAGCTACCCCGCCTCGACCGGGCCGGGATCGCCATCGTCCCGCTCTCGGAGATCATCGGGCGCTCGGGAGCGGCCACCCCCAGGGAGTAGGCGCCAATTCCGCGAGCAGGCCCACCGGGGCGGCTGCCGCGGTCGCGGGCGCGCCTCCTCAGACCCAAAATCGCCGTGCATCGGCCGATGGATGGTCCTTGACAGCAATTCGATCGAATCCCTACCCTGGACGCAACCGATGGCCCTGAGACTGATCATCCAGGACGAGGAGGGCGCGACGACGATCGTGCCCCTTGGCGAGGAAGAGATCACGATCGGGCGTGAGGCTGGAAACACGATCCAGCTGACCGAGCAGAACGTCTCGCGTCAGCATGCTCGCCTGACGCTCGGGCCAGACGGCTGGGTGCTCGAAGACCTCGACTCGTACAACGGGATCAAGGTCAACGGCGTCCCGGTCGAGGGGCAGATCTCCCTCAACGAGGGCGATCTCGTCCAGATCGGCGATTACCACCTCAGCCTCGCGGAGAACGTCGAGCGGACGACGCTCAACCTCGATCGTCCGGCGGTCGCCGCCAACAGCAACGAGGTCGGCGAGGTGCTGCCGCCGGCGGGCCTCGGCGCGGAGGCTGCGACCTCGGAGCCGCCGCGCGCTGCGGCGATGCACGCGGGCGCCGGAGCGGCCGCGGGTGCGCTCGCGGGTGGGTCGCTCGGGGCGTCCCCGGCCAGCACGAGCGCGGCGCCCTCGCTGGCCCCGCCGCTCCCCTCGTACTCCGACGAGGATGAGCAAGAGGGCAAGAAGCGCGGCGGCCTCGGGATCATCGTCGTGCTCGTCCTCGCCGCGGTCGGCGTCGGCGCGTTCTTCATGATGCAGGGCGACAAGAAGCCCGAGGGCAAGTCCGGCGAGCAGATCGCGGGCGTGTCGCCGCAGGACGCGAGCGCAGGCGAAGCAGCGGCGAGCGCGGGCGAGGCAGCGGCGAGCGCGGGCGAGGCAGCGGCGAGCGCGGGTGAAGCCGCGGCGAGCGCGGGTGAGAGCGGCGAGGCGGCGATCGCAAGCGCCGGCGCGGCCGAGCCTGAGCCCGAGCCTGAGCCCGAGCCCGAGCCCGAGCCCGAGCCTGAGCCCGAGCCTGAGCCCGAGCCGAAGCCGAAGACCCCGGTGACGCCCAAGGTCAAGAAGCCGAAGCCGGAGACCCCGGCGGCGCCCAAGGGCGATCCCAAGGAGCTCCTCGAGCAGGCCCGCAAGGCCTCGGTCGCGGGCAATTCGGCGCAGGCCTACAAGCTCGCCAAGGACTCCTACTCGATCGACAAGAACGTCGAGGCGCTCAAGCTGATGGGCGTCTCCGCCTGCAAGATGGGCGACGCGGCGAAGGCCCAGTCGGTCTACAAGAAGGTCGACGCGGGGACCAAGAAGGCGCTCGTCAGCATGTGCGGCGCCAAGGGCGTGACGCTCACCGACTAGCGTTACGCGCCGACGCGAGCGCGAGGAGGCCGGCGATGATCGCCGGCCTTCTCCGCGTCTGGGCCCGAGATCAGCGGATCCGGAGGTCGCGGAGGGCGAGCGTCGCCGCGTTGTAGCCGCACATCCCGTGGACGCCGGCGCCGGGGTGGGCGTAGCTCGAGCAGAGGTAGAGGCCGCGGAGCGGCATCCGGTAGCGGAAGTAGGGGAAGATCGGCCGGAAGATGAGCTGGCGGTGCCAGGCGTTCGAGCCCCCGCCGAGGTCGCCGCCGATCAGGTTGGCGTCCATCGCCTGGAGGTCGTCGGGGGTGACGACCCGGCGGCCGAGGATCGTCGCGCGGAAGCCCGGCGCGAGCCCCTCGACGCGGGCCTCGACCGCGTCGGCGAAGCGCTCGGCGGCGGCGGCCCAGCCCCCCTCGAGGCGCGGTGGCACCCGCGAGTAGGCCCAGAGCGTGTGCTTGCCCGCCGGCGCGCGGGTCGGGTCGCAGAGGGTCTGCTGGCCGATCACGAGGTAGGGGTTCGAGGGGAGCGCGCCGCCGCGGACCTCGGCGGTGAAGCGGCGGAGGTCGTCGAGGCTGTCGCCGGCGTGGACGACCGCGCTCCTGCGCGCGAGCTCGCTGGTCCAAGGGACAGGTCCATCGAGCGCCCAGTCGACCTTGAAGGCGCCCCAGGCCGAGGGGAAGCGGCGCATCGCCCGGAGCACCCGGCCGGGGACCACCCCCTGGTCGAGGAGGTCGAGGAAGAGGGTGGGGGCCGCGGTGTTGGCGAAGATCGCCCGCTTGGCGGCGATCTCGGCCCCGTCGGCGAGGACGACCGCGCGCGCCTGGCCCTCGCGGGCGACGATCTTCGCGACCCGGGCGCCGAGGCGGAGCTCGCCGCCGCGTCCCTCGATGATCCGGACGAGCGCGTCGGTGATCGCCTGGGCGCCGCCCTCGGGGACGCAGTAGCCGCCGGTGCTCGCGGTCAGCCCGAGCATGTAGCCGAGGCCCGCGGAGAAGGTGTCGTCGGGGCCGAGGTCGACGTGGAGCGCGAGGCCCGGGAGCACCCGCCGGGCGGCCTCCGTGCGGAAGAGGCGGGTCGCCAGGCCGGCGCCGCTGCTCGTCAGGATCCGGACCAGGCGGAGCAGATCGAGCGGGAAGAGGCGGAGGAGCGGCCGCAGGGTCGGCAGCGGGCGCAGGAGGAAGCCGAGGATGTCGGCCTCGACGCGCGCGTGCCAGGTGGCGAGGCGCCGCCAGGCGTCGCCGTCGCGGGCGTCGCCGAAGTTGCGGGCGCTCTCGTCGAGGTCGCGGCTGATGATCGCCACGCTCCCGTCGGGCGCGGGGTGGCAGCTCTCGATCGGCGCGTTGTGCCAGCGGACGCCGGCGCCCTCGAGGTCGAGATCGGCGAAGGCCGGGCTCACCCTGGCGAAGGGGAAGAAGGCGGCGCCGACGTCGTGGACGAAGCCGGGGAGGGTGGCGGCCTCCGAGCCGAGCGCGCCGCCGGCCCGCCGCGGGTTGGCCTCGAGGACCAGCACCCGGAGGCCGGCGCGGGCGAGGAGGGCCGCGGCGCAGAGGCCGTTGGGGCCCGCGCCGATGACGATCGCGTCGGGGTCGCCGGACATCGCGGTCTTTCTAGCAGCCCGCGGCGAAACTCGACACGGCGACGAGCGCGGGCGGGGCGCGTCGCCGCGTGGCGCCTGAGGATTCGGGCGCTCGGCGGTGTCGCGGCCCGTCGCGCGGGCGAGCGCGGCGAGGAGCCCCGGCCCGCGCGAGGGCGAGGGCTCAGGGCTCGCGGCGGTCGAGGCCCGCGAGCGAGCGCCTGCGGGGGACGGCCCGCCCGCGGAGGCGGCCCCAGAGCCCGTGGAGGCGGCCGACGGCGAGGCGGAGGAGCGCGCGGACGAGGCCGCTGGCGCGGAGCGGGACCAGGGTGACGAGCGCCTCGCCGGCCCCGAAGCGCGGGTTGCGATTGACGAAGTAGCGGACCTCCGGGCGCGGGTCCCGGTGCCAGCGGGCCTCCTCGTCGTGGGTCGCGACCCGTCGGCGACCGAAGGCCCGACGCAGGGGATCCGCGTCGTCGACCCGCCGGAGGCCGGCGTCGTCGGCGAGGTCGCGGAGGAGGTCGCCGATCGCCGCCGGCGTCGCGCGCCCGGGGCTCGGCCACACCCGGTCGGCGTGGCGGTGGAGCTGGCCGTAGATCTCGGGGTCGGCGATCGGCGCGATGAGGAGGATCCGCCGGCGCCAGTGGCCCATCAGCGCCCGCAGGGTCTGGGCGAGGAGGCGGACGTCGACGAGGTCGGCGACCTGCGCCTCGCGGTCGAGGGCGGCGGCGCTGCGGACGATGAGCGCGTCGCGGCCGTCGATCCGGCGCTCGCAGAGGTGGAGCGCGAGGTAGCCGACCGCGCGGCCCTCGAGGTCACGGACGACGCCGAGGCGGGTCCGGCCGCCGCGCTCCGGGAGGATCCGCCCGCGGAAGGTCGCCCGGTCGAGCTCGGCGTAGCTCTGGCTGTGGACCCGGTGGAGCTCGTCGACGAGCGCCTCGGCGGCCCCGCGGTCGAGCTCCTCGGGGCGGACCAGCTCGACCCGCAGCCGACGCCCAGGCGCGACCTCGAGGAGCTCCGCCGGCGGGATCAGGCGGGGCCGGCGGCGACGGCTCGAGCGAGCGCGGTGTCGGGGTGGGCGAGGGCCATGACGGTGCCAGCCGGACGCCGCTTCCGCGTCGCCGAGACCTCGACTCTACGCCGCCCGCTCCCGCGGTGTTACGGGCGAACGACGATACTGTCTCAGGGGCCATGGTACGCCGTGTGAACGGCGTTGGCCGGCCACCTCGCCGGCCCGCTAGATGTCGGCGGTGACCGTCGGCGTCGCCAGGAGCGCCTCGACGTCGTCCATCGAGAGCTTCTTGCCGCCGGTGGTGTCGCGGCCGAGCGCGCTCTCGGCGACCTCGCGCTTGCGCGCGCCGAGCTCGACCATCTTCTGCTCGACCGTGTCCTCGCAGACCAGGCGGTAGACGTTGACCGGCTTGTCCTGGCCGATCCGGTGGGCGCGGTCGGTCGCCTGGTCCTCGACCGCCGGGTTCCACCAGGGGTCGTAGTGGATCACGGTGTCGGCCTCGGTGAGGGTGAGGCCGCTGCCGCCGGCCTTGAGCGAGATCAGGAAGACCGGCGGGCCGCTCTTCGACTGGAAGGTCTGGACCATCTCCTCGCGGTTCTTGGTCCCGCCGTGGAGCCAGAGGTAGTCGATCCCGAGCTCGCCGAGCGCCTCGCCGAGGATCTTCTGCATCTCGACGAACTGCGAGAAGACCAGGACCTTCGAGCCCGAGCCGACCGCGTCGGCGATCAGCTCCTTGAAGGCGTCGAGCTTGGCCGAGCCCGGCAGCGCCGAGGTGTCCGGCAGGCCGAGGAGCTTGGGGTCGCAGCAGATCTGGCGGAGGCGGGTGAGGGCCGCGAGGATCGTCATCTGCGACTTCTCGAGGCCGACGTCCTCGATCCGCCCCATGATCTCCTCCTTGGCCGCCTTGAGGATCCGGTTGTAGAGGCCGAGCTGGGTCCGGCCCATCTGCACGAAGAGCGTCTGCTCGGTCTTCGCCGGCAGCTCCTTGGCGACGTCGTCCTTGCGGCGGCGCATCACGAAGGGGCGGACGCGGGCGCGGAGCGCCTCGAGGGTCTTCTGGTCGCCGTCCTCGATCGGCCGGACGAAGTTCTTCTGGAAGTCGCTGAGCTTGCCGAGGAAGCCGGGGGCGAGGAAGTCGAAGATCGCCCAGAGGTCGGCGAGGTGGTTCTCGACCGGGGTGCCGGTGAGCGCGAGGCGGTGCTGGGCCTTGAGCTGGCGGGCCGACTTCGCGGTCGAGGTCGCCCAGTTCTTGATGTACTGGGCCTCGTCGAGGATCACGTAGCGGAAGTGGATCTTCGCCAGCTCGTCGATGTCACGGCGGAGGAGCGCGTAGGAGGTGACGGTGATGTCGCTCTTCTTGAGGAGGCGGCGGTTCTCACCGCGCTCCGGCCCGTGCCACATCAGCAGCGAGAGGCTCGGCGCCCACTTGGCGACCTCCTGCTTCCACACCGAGACGACCGAGGTCGGGCAGACGATGAGCGTCGGCGCGGCGCCCTCCTCCTCCTTCGCCTTGGTCAGCAGCGCGATCGCCTGGACCGTCTTCCCGAGGCCCATGTCGTCGGCGAGGATGCCGGTCATGTTGTTGGTGTGGAGCTGCCAGAGCCAGGCGAAGCCCGAGCGCTGGTACTCGCGGAGCTTGGCGTTGAGCGCCTTCGCCTTCCGCGGCGCCCGCGACGAGCGCTCGCCGGTCATGTTCGACATCAGCGAGCGCACCTCCTTGGCGACCGCCGCGGTCGGGACCGCGGAGAGGAGGCGCGAGAGGGTGCCGAGCTCGAGGGTCGAGATCTCGGCGTGGCCGGCCTTGTCGAAGTCGATCGCGCCCGCGGCCTCGGCGATCGGCTCGAGGATCTGGGGGTCGAGCTTGGCGACCGAGCCGTCGGCGAGGGTGACCCAGCGGCGGCCGTCGTGGAGCCAGCGGAGGAGGTCGCGGAAGGAGATGAGCCCCTCCTCGCCGTCGACGTCGACGATCGCGTCGATGTCGAGGACCGAGCCCTCGCGGCTCGACACCGACATCCGCGGGGTCGGCGACTTCGAGCGGATCTTCGGGAGCGCGGGCACCCGCCGCTCCCACTGCTCGGGGAGGAGCGGGATCCCGACGATCATGAACTCGACCGCCGCGTCGCCGTTGGCGACGAAGCCGTCGTCGTCCGGGACGTAGCGGAGGCCGAGGTTGGTGAGGACCTTGCGGGCCGCGGCCTCGCCCTCGAGGTCGCGGTAGAAGGAGACGGTCGCGCCGCCGTAGGTCGCGGCGTAGCGCGGCGACTCGGGGTCGGTGCCGGCGATCCCGAGCGTCACGTTCTGGTAGCGGGCGGCGAGCTGGACCTTGATCCGCGAGGGGTCACCCTCGATCGTCGCGATGATCTGGTCGATCTCGCGGGAGTCCGAGGCGAGCGCGAAGAGGTCCTTGCGCGGGACGCCGACCGTCATGAGCTGCTCGGAGAGCATGTCCATCTGGTCAGCGCTGACCCGGCTGTCCATGACGATCTTCGGCTGGCGGGCGACCGCCGCGAGCACCCAGGGCGGGGTGTCGGGGATCAGGAAGATCTCGCCGGAGTCGGGGACCAGGAACCAGGTCGGCGCGCCAGCGATCACCCGGCCCTCGTTGACCTCGAGGCGGCGGCCGCTCGAGGGCTCCTCGAGGAAGGCGTGGAGGTCGATCGTCGCCTCGCCCGGGCGCGGCTCGGCCTGGACCCGGAGGGCCAGCGCCTCGGGGGCGAAGTTGAGGCGGCCGACGCCCTTGAGGCCGACCGCGGCGTTGCGGGCGAAGTAGAGGAAGCCGGCGAGCGCGAGGTCGTCGAGGACGTGGGTGCCCTCGTCGGTCTCCTCGACCTCCCAGTCGAGGAAGTTCTGGATCATCTGATCCGCCGGCGCGAGCGTCTGGGAGTGGCGGCCGCGGCCGCGTCCGCGGTCGCGATCGACCGCCGTCGCGCCGCCGCGGAAGACCTGGACGTGCCAGCGGCCGCGGCGGATCTCGAGCTGGTAGCGCCGGCGGCTCTGGGGATCGGCGACCACGTCCTCGACCCACGGGTTGTGGGCCATCGCGATCTCGCCGCCCGCCTGGTACTGCTTGCGGAAGGTGAGGCCGAGCGCGACCGCGTGGTGGCAGATCTTCTCCCAGCCGTCGGTGAAGGTCGGGCAGGTGCACTGGGCGCTGAGCGGGACCTCGCCGGCGCCGAGGCGGAGGCTCGCGGTGTGCGGGATCGGGTGGGAGCCGAGGACCTTGCCGCGGAGGACCTCGCCGTCGAAGACGATGTCGGAGACCTTGCCGAGCTCAAAGAGCTCATGGCCGGCGCCGTAGGCCTTTTTGCTAGCGAGCCGGGAGAGCGCCTCCGGCTCGAGGAGGGGGAGAAAAGCTTCGAGGTTCGACACGAGTCTTCCTGCGCAGATTTCAATCGTCTTGCGGTCCACGGCCCCGCGGACGCCGGCCAGGGCCAGCGGCGCCGGGCGGCCCCTCGCCGGCGATCGCACGGGCGAGGATGCTCCTCGACTCCTCGGCGCCGCCGGGGCTGGCTAGACCAGCAACCACGGTAGAACCGACCGGAAATCGATGTAGCACGGCGAAGATCGCAGGTCCACGACAAAAGGCCGCGAATACCCGGTCTCAGGGCGGTCTCAGGGCGGTCTCGCGGCGATCTTGCGGCGAGACCGCCCCGATCTGGGGCCCGCGAGGCCCTCGCGCAAAAACCGCATGCCCCCGCATGCAGCCCTGCGATTAGCCTGGAGGCCATGATGACGCGTCGCCAACTCATGGGGGCCGCGCTCGTGCGCACCGTCCTCGGCTTCGGCCTCCTCGGCGCCTGCTTCTTCACGAGCGCCGGCACGCTCCGCTACTGGCCCGCCTGGATCTACCTCGGGGTCCTCTTCGTGCCGATGATGATCGCCCTCGCGGTCCTCGTCCGCCGCGATCCCGCGCTCCTCGAGCGGCGCCTGAAGATGAAGGAGAAGGAGCGCGGCCAGGACCGGATCATCAAGGCGGCGACCGTGATCTTCCTGACCGCGCTGGTGATCCCCGGCCTCGACTACCGCTTCGGCTGGTCGGCGATGTCGATGGGCGTGGTGATCGCCGCCAACGCCGTCGTCGTCGCCTCCTACCTCCTCTTCTTCCGGGTGCTGATGGAGAATTCCTACGCCGCCCGGACGATCGAGGTCAGCGAGGATCAGAAGGTGATCTCGACCGGGCCCTACGCGATCGTCCGCCACCCGATGTACACGGCGGTCTTCATCATGTACACGGCGACCCCGCTGGCGCTCGGCTCCTACTGGGGGCTGATCCCCTTCCTCGGGCTCCCGGCGATCCTCACCCTCCGGATCTTCGGCGAGGAGGAGACCCTCCGGCGCGAGCTCCCCGGCTACGCCGAGTACTGCGAGCGGGTCCGCTGGCGGCTCCTCCCCGGGATCTGGTGATGCTTCCTGTGACATGTCGAAACGGACATGTCTTGAAGTTCCCGAAGAAGATCAGCGGAGGAGCCCGCCGAGGCGGCGACCGGTCCGGGCCCGCTGCCAGTCGGCGCGGAGGAGGCGGAGGCCGAGGGCGTAGACCGCCCAGAAGGCCGCGCCGACCGCGAGCCCCGCGAGGGTCGGGCCGACCACCGGCGCCTCGAAGCGGAGCTCGCGGAGCTCGCCGGCGGCCCGCTGCCAGTTGAAGGCGAGGAAGATCACGAGGATCGAGAGGGCGAGCGCCCGCAGGAGCGTGAGCCCGCCGAGGCGGCGGCGACGGCCGAGGCCGAGCCCCTCGCTCTCGAGGAAGCGGAGGAGGAGGCGGAGCCAGGCCCCCATCATCGGCACCAGGAGGAAGCCGACGAGCCCCGAGAGGCCGGCGACCGCCTCGCTGAGGCGCTCGGCGGTCGCCGGGGTGACGCCTGGGAGGATCGCCATCGCCGGCAGAGTAACGCGGCCCGGGGCGGTCGTCTCTCGGGATTCTGCGCGCTTCTGCGACGACGGGTTGGAGCCCGGCGCTGGCGCCTGCTAGCGTGTCCGATCGATGAACGCGCGCCGTCGGCTCCATCTCCTCACGCTCCACGTCCTGGCGCTCTCCCTCCTGGCGCTCCCCCTCGCCGGCTGCCAGAGCGACTCCGAGGCGTTCGCCCGGGCCTCCGCGAAGCAGCGCTGCGAGCGGCTCGTGACCTGCAACAGCCCGATCTTCGCCGACCAATACGGTCGCGAGCTGGACCACTGCATCGACGACGTGGAGGCGAAGCTGATCGAGAGCGGTCAGGCGCTCGAGGAGGTCGGCTGCGAGTACTCGCCCGAGGCCGCCCGCAAGTGCGTCCGGATCAACCGGGCGAACCGGACCGAGTGCATGGAGGACGACGACCTGGAGATCTCCGCGGCCTGCGAGAGGGTCTTCACGTGCCCCGCGGAGGTCGAGGGCGTCGATGGTGACTCCGCCGGGTAGGCGGCCGCCGAGGTGACGCCCGGGGAGCTCGCTGCGGCAAGACTAGCGCGGCGACGGGGCGCCGCGCGGGGCGTCTTTGGGTATCCTCCCGGGCCATGCAGTCGAGCGGCGAGCTGAGCGAACTTCAAGCGCGCGCGAGCGCGACGGTGCGGGCGATCCAGGACGCGATCTGCGGGGCGATCGAGGGCCTCGAGCGCGAGCAGGGGAGCCAGGCCGGCTTCATCCACGACCGCTGGGAGCGCGAGGGCGGCGGCGGCGGCGAGAGCCGGGTGCTCCGCGGCGAGGTGATCGAGAAGGGCGGGGTCAACGTCTCGACCGTCTTCGGCGAGCTCAGCCCCGACTTCGCCTCCCAGCTCCCGGGCTCGGGGACCCACTTCTTCGCCACCGGGGTCTCGCTGGTGATCCACCCGCGCAACCCCCATGTGCCGACCACCCACGCCAACTTCCGCTACATCGAGCACGGCGAGCGGCGGTGGATCGGCGGCGGCGGCGATCTCACGCCCTACTACTTCCACGCCGAGGACAAGGAGCACTTCCACGCGGTCTGGCGGCGCCTCTGCGAGGCCCACCCGGAGATCGCCGACTACCCGGCGTGGAGCGAGTGGTGCGACCGCTACTTCTTCCTCAAGCACCGCGGCGAGCGGCGCGGGATCGGCGGGATCTTCTTCGACTACGTCGACGTCGACCCGAGCGCGCCCGGGCACGCGGAGGCGCGGATCGACTTCCTCCGCGCCGGCGGTCAGGCCTTCATCGACGCCTTCATCCCGATCGCCCGGCGCCGGGTCGGGACCGCGTGGACGCCCGAGCAGCGGCGCTGGCAGGAGCTCCGCCGCGGCCGCTACGTCGAGTTCAACCTCCTCTACGACCGCGGGACGATCTTCGGCCTCCGCACCGGCGGGCGCACCGAGTCGATCCTGATGTCGCTGCCGCCGCATGTGCAGTGGGGCTACTGCGAGGAGCCGAACCCCGGGACGCCGGAGGCGCGGCTCCTCGAGGAGCTCCGCCGCCCGCCGCCGGTCGGGCCGGTCTCCGGGGTCTAGGCGCGCTCGCTTTGCGCCCGCCTTGCGCGCGCGTGGGCGTTCACGCGCGCGTCGCTGGTTTTGCGGGCGCGCTCGCGGAGGTGTCTCTTGAGACATCTTCGCGGAGCGCCCTCGTGTCGGCGATCGCAGGCGAGAGGCGTCGGGTGGATCCACCTAATTATCTTCGTAGTCGGGTGGAATCACCCGATCCGCCGATCGCCAGCGCTCCGCTGCGCCGCGGGCTCCCCGGTTTGCCTCCGGGGGGGTGGGTCGTGACAATCTCCAACCCCATGCCCTCGGCCCCCCGTCTCGCCGCCGCGGCGTTCGCGGCCCTGGTCGCCCTCTACGGGCGACCTGCGGCGGCCGACGACGGCGACTCCGAGGACGCGCCGGCCGAGGAGACGGAGAACGAGGGCGAGGGCGCGGGTGAGGGCGGCGGCGACGGGGAGGGCGAGGGCGAGGCGCCGGCGGAGGCGGAGGGCGACCGGCCCCGCGAGCGCCGGACGATCGTCGTCCACACCAGCTCCGGCGAGCACGACGAGCGGGCCTCGACCGTCGTCCGTCGCCGCGACATCGAGGAGCGCCTCCCTCGCTCGGCGCCCGACGCCCTCCGCTACGAGCCCGGCGTCTACGTCCAGCAGACCGCGCACAGCCAGGGCTCGCCCTACGTCCGCGGCGTCACCGGTCAGCAGACCGTGATGATCTTCGACGGGATCCGCCTCAACAACAGCACCTTCCGCCAGGGGCCGAACCAGTACTTCTTCACGATCGACTCGCGGACGGTCCAGCGCCTCGAGGTCGTCCGCGGCGCCGCGTCGACCCGCTATGGCTCCGACGCGATGGGCGGCGCCCTCCTGGCCGCGCCGATCCAGCCCTCGCTCGCGCTCGGCGATCGCCGCTGGGTCGTCCGCCCGCGGGCGGGGATCCAGGGGGCGACCGCCGACGGCGAGCTCGGCGGCCGCGCTCAGCTCGAGGTCGGCTACCGCGGCAAGCTCGGCTTCGTCGGCGGGGTCGGCTACCGCGACGTCGGCCAGCTCCGCACCGGCGGTCCGATCCGCTCGCCGGCCACCGGCAAGCCGGCCCTCACCCCGCGCTTCGCCGACGACGGGGTCACCCAGCTCGGCACCGGCTTCCGCGAGCTCACGGCCGACGGGCGCCTGGTCTGGCAGGCGAGCGAGCGCACCCGCCTCACGCTCGGCTACTACGACTACCGGCAATACGACGCGCCGCGGACCGACAGGTGCCCGCCGGCGACCGCCCCCGAGACCGAGTGCCTGATCTACGACCACCAGTTCCGGACCCTGGTCTACGGCGCGCTCGAGCATGAGGACGGGCCGGCGGCGGCCGAGCGGGTGCGCTGGACGCTCTCCTACCAGCGGCAGCACGAGCTCCGCCGCCTCGAGCGGCCGACGATCTACACCCGCAACAGCGGCCGCGACGACGTCCACACCGTCGGCAGCGGCGTCCGGGTCGAGACCCGCCGCTTCGAGCCTGCCTCTTGGGTCAGACTCGGCGCGAGCTACGGCGCCGACGCCTACTACGACACGATCCGCTCGAGCGCCTGGAACGTCTACACCGACGTCGACATCATCAGCCCGCAGAGCCGCGGCCAGTACCTCGACGGCGCCGGCTACCTGACCTCGGGGGCCTACGCCGAGGGGCGCGGCGAGCTCTGGCGGCGCCTCGAGCTCCGGGTCGGCGGCCGCCTCGCGGCCGCGCTCGCCCGCGCCGAGGGCGACCCCGCGTCGGCCTCGGCGAGCGTCCACCGCCACTGGGTGACGCCGGTGGGCTCCTTCGGCGCGGCCCTCAAGGCGACCGACTGGCTGCGGCTCCTCGCCAACGTCGACCAGGGCTTCCGCGCGCCCAACCTCGACGACCTCACCAGCCGCCAGCAGACCGGCCCGGGCTTCCAGTACGAGAACCCCGACCTCAACCCCGAGCGGGCGCTCTCCTTTGAGACCGGCTTCAAGGTCGACACGCCGTGGGTCGAGGCCGCGCTCTTCGCCTTCACCACGCGGATCACCGACCTGATCGCCCGCGCGCCGGTCGAGGTCGGCGAGTGCCCGCCCGGGTCGGCGGGGTGCTCGGGCTCGCAGACCGTCTTCACCCTCGCCAACCTCGACGGCGTGGCGACGATCCGCGGGCTCGACGGGGTCGTCCGGATCCTCCTGCCGGCGGGCTTCGGCCTGCGGACGACGATCGCCTACACCTGGGGCGACGGGCCCAACCCGATCCCCGGCGGACGACCGAGCCACCTCCCGCTCTCGCGGATCCCTCCGCTCAACGGCACGGCGGAATTCACCTGGCGATCGCGGCGCTACGGCGTCTTCAGCGGGGCGGCGCTCCGCTGGGCGCGGGCCCAGACCCGGCTCGCGCTCTCGGACGTCTCGGACGTCCGGATCCCCGCGGGCGGCACCCCGGGCTTCGCGGTCGTCGATCTCCGGGCGGGCTATCGCTGGAACCAGCGGGCGCTGGTGTCGATGGTCCTCGAGAACGTCGGCAACGCGGCCTATCGCTACCACGGCTCGTCGGTGAACGGCGCGGCGCGGGGGCTGCGGGTCTACGTCGAGTTCGGGTTCTAGTGCCGCTACCGCGACGTAGGTCGCGTCGCTAGTCGCAGGCGCGGGTGCCGGCGCAGCTGATCGAGCCGACGATCGCCTGGGCGTCCGCGCCGGGGGCGTCGCTCAGCTCCATCATGCAGAAGTCGATGCTCCTCGACGCGGGGTCGTCCCACTCGCCGATGAACTCGCAGAGCTCTTCGCAGGCGATCTGGGCGCGGCTCTCGTACCCCTTCGCGGCGAGGAGCCCGGTGACGTCGGCCTCGCGGACCATCTCGTCGAGCGACCACTCCTCCGGCATCGGGCACTCGCCGTCGCCGCAGGCGGGGCCGAGGGCGGCGAGGAGGAGGAGGAGGGCGCGGCCGCGGTGGCGCATCCGTGGATGATAGGCCGCGACCTCGCGGCGCGACCCCGAACATGCTGCGCGCCCTGCGAGGCCGACGGGGTGCAGGGGCCGCGGCGCCGGGTTCCGGCGGACCCACGGCGACGCTATCATCGCGCCGGCGATGGCGAGCCAAGCCAAGCAGAGCGCGGTCGAGGGGGGCGCCCGCCTCCTCGTCGTCGAGGACGAGCTCCACCTCGCCGACGCCCTCCGCCTCAACTTCGAGCTCGAGGGCTACAGCGTCGAGGTCGCCAACAGCGGCCGCCAGGCGAACGAGCTCCTCGCCGGGGCCGGGCCCTTCGACGCGATCGTCCTCGACGTGATGCTCCCGGACAGCAGCGGCTTCGACGTCTGCCGCCGCCTCCGCGACGCCGGCGACTTCTCGCCGGTGCTCATGCTCACCGCCCTCGGGACCACCGACGATCGGGTCGCCGGGCTCGAGGCCGGCGCCGACGACTACCTCGCCAAGCCCTTCGACCTCGCCGAGCTCCTCGCGCGGGTGCGCTCGCTCCTCCGGCGCCGCGACTGGGAGCGGAGCCAGAGCGTCGAGCCGGCCGACCCGAGCTTCACCTTCGGCGACGCGCGGATCGACTTCGACCGCTGCGAGGCGACGATGGCCGGCGCCGAGATCAAGCTGACCCGCCTCGAGCTCGACCTCCTCCGCTACTTCGCCGACAACCCCGAGCGCGTGCTCTCGCGGCAGGAGCTCCAGGAGCAGGTGTGGAAGCTGGCGAACTATCCCAATTCGCGGATGGTCGACAACTTCATCATGCGGCTCCGTCGGCACTTCGAGGCCGATCCCGCGGCCCCGCGCTTCTTCGTCTCGGTCCGCGGCGCAGGCTACAAGTTTGTCCCAGAACCACGTTCCTCCGGCTCCGAGCGGAGAAAATGACCGAACCATGACAGCCGAGCGAGGCCCCGGGGGGCGAGAGTCAGGCGTCCCCGCGCGATGGCCAAGCTCGATCTAGACGTCCTCCCGATCCCCGCCCGCCTCCGCGACAAGGAGCCGCCGCGGCTCGACAAGCCCTACCTCTGGCGCGACTTCACCCTCTTCGCGCTGGTCCACATCCTGCCGCTCGGGGCGCTCTTCACCGGCACCAAGTGGCAGGACTGGGCGGTCTGCGTCGGCCTCTACTGGCTGCGGATGTTCGCGGTGACCGGCGGCTACCACCGCTACTTCTCCCACCGCACCTTCAAGACCGGGCGCGTCTTCCAGTTCCTCCTCGCCTTCCTCGCCGAGACCTCGTCGCAGAAGGGGGCGCTCTGGTGGGCGGCCCACCACCGCAAGCACCACAAGTACTCGGACACGCCCTGGGACGCCCACTCGCCGATCCGCCACGGCTTCTGGCACTCACATGTCCTTTGGGTCTACTACCCGGACAACGACCCGACCGACTACAAGCAGGTCCGCGACCTCGCCCGCTACCCCGAGCTGGTCTGGCTCAACGAGCACTGGATGGTCCCGGTGATCGTCCTCGGCGCGCTCATCCTCCTGACCATGGGGTGGTCCGGCTTCTTCATCGCCTTCGCGCTGAGCACCGTCCTCCTCTGGCACGGGACCTTCACGATCAACTCGCTCTCCCACGTCTACGGCTCGCGGCGCTTCGCGACCACCGACACCAGCCGAAACAACTGGCTCCTCGCGCTGATCACGATGGGCGAGGGGTGGCACAACAACCACCACCACTACATGGGGTCGACCCGGCAGGGGTTCTACTGGTGGGAGATCGACGTGACGTACTACATCCTCAAGGCGCTGAGCTGGATGGGGATCGTCTGGGATCTGCGGCCGGTGCCTGAGGCTGTGCTGGATGAGGGGCGGCGCGGGGAGGCGGTCGCGTCGACGGCGGCGACGATCGCTGATGAGGTCGCGCGGGGAGTCTGAATTCGGGGGCCGGAGCGGGCGGGAATTCGGGGGCTGGCGCGGGGGCGCGGAGGAGGGGCGATCGCGGCGAATGGTCCTCGGTCGCCCGCCTCCTCCGTCGGCGTGCGCCCTGCGGTGATTCACCGCGATCGCCCCTCCTCCGCTCAGCGGCAGGCCTCGACTTCGCGGGGGAGTGAGCCGCATGCGGAGGCTGGGGCGGCGAAGCCGGGTCGGCGCCTCTGAGGGTCGGGGGTGTCGGACTTCGGAGACGGCGCTCACACGGCGCCTCTCGGCGACGGGTGAGCGCCGGCGGGGGACGCAGTGCGTTCGACGGCGGGGGCGGTGATGCGAGCTGGCGGAGGGACCAGGTGAATCCACCTGGCTCGTTCGGGGTGGTGATCGGTGAGACAGGTGCGCCTCGACTCTCACCGGCGCGTCGGCGTCGGCGCGTCGTGGGAACCGAAGTCGGCGTCGCTGCGTTGATCCCCGGGTCGCGGCTCCGAGTCGCCGCGAGCGGAGGTCGTCATGTCGCAAGGGACACGTTCACCTACACCGCGTCCGCACCTGCTCTGGCTGGTCACCGGCGGCGGCCTCCTGACCCTGGCGGCGATCGCCGGGGGCGGCCTCCTGGGGACCGTGGCGGTCTGTGGGGCGGCCGGGAGCGGCCCCGTGCGCGTCAGCCATGAGGCGCCAGCGACCGCTCGCTGGATCGACGCGGAGGCTCGTCTCGAGCGACGGGGCTAGCGCGCCAGCGCGCGGCGGAGATCGGGTCGTCGGCGGTGCGCCGACAGCTCGATCCGGGTCTGAGGGACGCGATCGCGCCGGCTCCGAGGCCGGGGAGGCTAGCTCTCGTTGGAGGGGACCAGGCGCTCCAGGATCTCCTGGACCGCGAGGCGCTGCGAGTCCTCCGCGTTGAACGCCTGCTCGGCGTGACGGAGGAAGCGCTCGCTCTCATCGACGCCGTCGCCGCTGGGGCGGCCGGCGAGCCTGCGAGCGGAGGAACGGAGGGACGAGGACTTGTGACGCATGGGAGTGCTCCTGGTCGCGGCGTGTTGGGCGCATGAGGGACAGCCATGATCGGCGTCGCGCTCATGAACACCAGTCTTTTGGGGCGGGTCCGGCGGCGCGGCTGCGCGCACATGACCCAGGACGGACCACAAGGTAACGCCGGGACAAGCGATCTGGCAAGAGGATTCTCGGAAAAAGAATTCACACCCTCATTTGACCAGTGCGGACGATGTTTGTCCTTCGTTCGGATCGGCTTCTCCCTGTCCTTTTCGACACCTTCGATCGGCGGTGCCAGATGCGCAGGCGAGCCTGGCCCTTCCGCCAGCTCAAGTGTCGGGGGCGCGTGACGACATCGCGCCCTGAGGGGAATCCCCCGTCTGCCACGACGGAGCTTCGCACCCGTCGAAGGCTCGAGGACCGAGCCTTCGCCATTGGAGCTTCGCACTCGTCGAAGTCCCGTACTCCACCGCCGCCCGCACGGGGCTCACACGTCGCCGGAGGCGGCGGGTGAGCCCCGCCTCCGAAGTCCCCCGCCCCCGACCTCCAAAGGCGCCGACCCGACCCCATCGCCACAGCCTCCGCACGCGGCTCTCCACCCGCCGAAGTCGGACTCTGCCGCGACGCGGAGGGGGGACGATCGCCGCGAATCACCGCAGGGCGCACGCCGACGAAAGAGGCGGGCGACCGAGGACCATTCGCGGCGAGCGTCCCCCCTCCGCGCCCCCGCGTCTGCCTCCGAATTCACTCACCCTTCCACGAAGGATCCCGAAGCGGATGCACCAGCGTCGGCAGCCGCTCGTGCTCCCCGCGCTCCACCAGGATCTCGAGCCCATCGAGGAGGAGATCCGGCGAGGTGACCTGGGCGTCGACGGTGAAGGAGAGGATCCCGTCCATCCCGGTCTCGCTGACGAAGCCGCCGGCGGGGCCGACCGGGAAGCGCATCGGCTCGACGTTGCGGCGGTCGCCGACCGCCCGGATCCGCCGGAGGATCCGCATCGACGCCGGCGCGAGGACGGCCCCGCGGACCAGCGTCCGCTTGCCGCCGGGCTCGATCCGGTAGACCAGCGCGGGCACCGGGAGGTTGACCTTGCGCGAGGCGCCGTAGGTGGTCGCGCCCTCGCGGGGCACCGGCCCGAGGATCCCCCCGTCGCGGAGCTCCTCGACGGTGTAGGCGTACTCGTAGCCGTCCTCGCGGGCGCGGCGGAGGAGCTCGCGCTCGAGGAGCGCGCGCGAGCGCCCGCGCGCCCGGCTCTCGAGGCGGAGGTTGGAGATCGCCGTCCCGGTCATCAGCACCGGGCTCACCCGCGCGTGGCCGTTGCTCTCGCTCCGGTGCTTGTTGGGCTCGCGGGTCATCAGGAGCTCCTCGAGGCGACCGCGGCGGACCAGGGTGACCGGCGCGCCGAGGAAGCCCTCGGCGTCGTAGGTGTAGCGGCCGAAGCCGCCCTCCTCGCGGGGGTCGTCGATGAGGTCGACGAAGTCCGGCATCACGCTCTTGCCGAGGTCGTCCTGCCACTGCGGCTCGAGGTCGCGGAGGCGGCCTCCCTCGCTCAGGGGCGCCGGCTTGCCGATCGCCTGGGTGGCGACGGTCGACGCCAGGAGCTGGGGCGCGGCGGCGCCGACGAAGAGCACCGGCCCGTCGTAGTCCTCGTCGATCATCGGCGCGCGGGCGACCTCGACGAGCTCGCCGAGGACCCGATCGACGAGGATCCGGCCGCGCTCGCGGAGCGCGTCATCGACCTTCGGCACCGCCTGGAAGTGGATCGCCCGGCCGTGGTCGAGGTGCATGCCGTCGGCCGCGCGGGTGTCGGCGACCACCGAGAGGACCGCGCGCTCCTGGTGCTCGCGGAGGATCACCCCCTCGCTGGTGATCGTCGTGATCTCGGTCCGCAGCACCTGGAAGTAGACGTCGCCGTTGTCGACCTCGGGGTGCTGGGCGAAGCGGCGGCTGAGCTCGCCGACCAGCTCGCGGAGGGCGACCCGATCAAAGGGCTGCTCGGCGCCGGGCGGGCGCGGGGCGATCCGCGGGATCGTCTCCGGCGGCGGGCCGAGGTCGGGGGGCGGCGGGTCGCCGGCGAGGCGGGCGAGGATCGCCTGCTTGAGCGCGTAGGTCACCGCGGCCGCGCGGTAGGCCTGGTCCATCGCCAGCCAGAGCTTCTTGCGGGTGAGCCCGGCCGCCGGCTTGAGCGGCACCAGGAAGCGGACCTGCGCGCCGTCCTGGCCGAAGATCCCGCCGTTGTCGCGGGCGGGCGAGCCGACCCGGACCTCGACGGAGGCGACCGCCTGGTGCTCGGCCGCGTCGGTGATGATCCCGCCGTAGGAGCCGTCGAGGCTGAGGAGCTCGGCCCGGACCACCCGCACGGTCGCCATGTAGGGGGCGGGCGCCTCCTTGGCCTTGCCTTCGGGACAGGTGGTGTCGGCGTCCTCGTCGTCCTCGTCGCCGCCGCAGCTCGGGATGTCGGTGAGGCGGAGCTCGGCGAGGCCGCGGGCGAGCTCGGCCTCGATCGCCGCGCTCTCGCGCTCGCGGGGTGAGGTCCCGGCGCTCGCGGTCGCGGCGCTGGTCGGCGCGGCCTCGGCCGGCGCCGCGGCGACCAGGAGGACGCCCAGGAGCCCGGCGAGCGCGCTCATCGGCCGCCTCCTGCGCTGCGGATCGACTTGCCCTTCGCGCCCGCGCTCACCTCGGCCGGCGGCGCCGGCAGGAGCGGCGGCTTGTCGCGGTCGTGCGAGGCCCGCTCGATCTCGAGGGCGCGGAGGAGGAGCGAGGGCGAGACCGCCGAGACCGGGACGTCGCCCGACTCGGCGCCGCACATCCCGTTGAAGATCCCGGGCTCATCGCCGGTGGCGATGATCGTTTCGAACGCGGCGATCGGCGTGCCGACGATGTCGGCGCCGCGGACCAGCTCGTCCGGCCGCCCGTCGGCCCAGACCCGGTAGACCATCAGCGGCAGCACCTTGAAGGCCTGCGGCCCGCTGCGATCGGTGATCGTGTAGCCGCCCTGGATGTCGGTGAACCAGAGGCCGTAGGGCTTGCCCTGGCGCTTGACCTCGGCGATGAGCTCGGCCCGCAGCTTGCCCTCGGGGATCGTCTTGCGGCTGGTGACGATCAGGTTGCCCTGGCGGGCGACGACCTGGTTGCCGCGCTCGCGGCGGCCGTGGCCGTTGCTCTTCTTGAAGGGGAGCACCGGCGAGCGCCCGAGGAGGAAGCCCTTGAGCTTGCCCTTCTCGACCAGGTTCACCTTCTGCGCCTTCACGCCCTCGTCGTCGACGTAGTAGTGGCCGCTCAGCGGCTGGCCGTCGAGGATCGCCACCGTCGGGTCGTCGATCATGTCGAGGAAGGCGGGGAGCACCCGCTGGCCGAGCATGTCGGCGAAGGTCTGGCCCTCCATGTCGTCCTTCTGGCGGTGGCCCTCGAGGCGGTGGCCGAAGACCTCGTGGAAGAAGACCCCGGCCGCGCGGCCGCTGAGGACCGCCGGGCCGATGTAGGGCTCGGCGAGGGGCGCCTGGCGGAGCTCGAGGAGCTCGCGGCGGAGGCGGGCGGCGGTGTCGCTGAGCTCGGCGAGGCTCGGGAGCTGCTCCGGGGTGTGGACCTCGAAGCTCTCGAAGCGCTCGAGGTTCATCCCGTCCTCGGCCTGGGTGCTCGCGTTCAGCATCACCCGCAGGCGGCTCTGCGAGCCCTGGACCTTGGTCCCCTCGGAGTTGACGAAGCTCCGGTTGTCGACGGTGATCAGGAAGACGACGTTGCTCTCGAAGACCAGCGGGTCGTCGCCGAGGATCGCCGAGACCTCGCGGATCTTCGGCTCCCACTCGGCCTCGAGGGCCGCGAGGTCGAGGTGCTGCGGCGGCTCGACGTGGACGAGCGGCGTCTCCTTGGAGAAGTCGGGGTGGGCCTTGCCGTCGTCCTGCGAGCGGAGCTGCTCGGTGTTCTCGGCCGCCCGCAGGGCGTCGACCGCGTCGCGGTACTGGCTCTCGGTGAGCACCCAGAGCGCCTGCGCGAGCGCCAGCGGGTCGTCGCCGACGCTCACCGGGAGGCCGGCCCCGAGGCCGTTGCCTGGGCCGTAGTTGCCGCCCTGGGTGTGGCCGTTGTCGAGCTCCGGCGAGCCGACGCGGACGTCGATGTCGACCGTGCGGTCGGCGTCGATCCGCGAGCGGACCACCCGGCCGCTCTCGGCCTCGAGCCAGAGCTGCTCGCGGGCGACGAGGTCGTAGGCGAGGAAGTAGGCCGCCTCCTCGAGCTCGGGGCCGCGGAGGGCCGCGAGGTTGCGGGCGATCTCGCCCTCGAGGATCGCGATCGCCGGGGTCGCCTCGCCGATCGCAGCCTTGGGCCGCTCCATCGCCGGGATCGCCCCGCCGCCGCCCTTCCGCGGGACCCGACCGCCGGGGATCGTCGTGTCGACCGGCTTGGCCCGGCAGCTCGTGAGGGCGCCGACGCCGACGAGCGCGAGCGTCAGGAGGCCGGCGACCCGTCGGCGTCGCCGCTCGCTCCTCCGCTCGCTCACCCGCTCCATCGATCCCTCTCCTACGATCCCTCGGCTCGCTTGGTTCCGGGTCATCCGCGCGGGAGCTCGATCCGCGGGCGCGTGTCCTTCTTGTCGCGGGGTCGGGCGCGGAAGAGGACGATCACCCGGCCGATCACCTGGACCACCCGCGCGCCGGTCGCGGCCGCGATCGCGTCGCCGGCCTCGTGGCGGTCGCCTTCGAAGTTCTGGCCGAGGCGCACCTTGATCAGCTCGTGATCCCGGAGGGCGACGTCGACCGCCTCGCAGAGGCTGTCGGTGATCCCCTGGGCGCCGACCTGGACCACCGGCTCGAGGGGGTGGGCGAGGGACTTGAGGTAGGTGCGAGCACGGCCGGTGAGAGAGGCGCCGATCACTGCCGGGAGTGTACCCGCCCCGCGCGCGCGGCCGCCAGCCCCCTTCGCCGGCCCGCTCGCCGGGGGCGGCCAGGGGCACGTGCGCGCGGGATTCGTGCTCAGCGGGCGGCGACGAAGCGCTCGACCCTGCGCGGCGGCGTCGGCCGCACCCCGCCGCCCAGCCAGGTGATCCCGCGGAGGCCGAGCTGCTCGGCGATCGCCTCGGTCGGCGACGAGACCATCCGCAGCGCGAGGTCAGCCGTCTCGGTCGCCCCGGGGGTGATCTCGGCGGAGCCGTAGACCAGCTCGAGCGCGCTCTGGGCGGTGCGGAGCGCGGCGCACTCGATCGACTGCTGGAGGAGGACGTCGATCTGATCGCGGGGGAGCTGGCGGGCCTCGATGTAGCGCCCCCAGAAGCCGCGGATCGCCGGCTGGACCGCCGAGATGTCGACGCCGTAGCCCGACCACGACGACCACGAGACCAGGAAGGCCTGGATCACCCCGCCGAGGTCCCAGCGCGCGTCACCGACGTCGGCGAGCTCCCAGTCGACGAGGCGGAGCGAGCGGCGCCCCGAGGGCTCGCGGACCAGGAGGCAGTTGTCCCACTTGAGGTCGCCGTGGATCAGGGTGTCGCGGCGCCAGCGGGCGGCGACCCGGCGGATCGCCGCGACGAAGTCGGGATGTCCCCGAAGCCAGGAGAGGAGGGTCGCGCCGGCGTCGCCGAACCACCCGTGGAACCACTCGGGCTCGTCGATCGCGGTGAAGAGCCAGGGGAGGGTGCCGGGGAAGGTCTCGTCGTCGACCTCGCCGCGGAGGCGGCGGCCGAGCTCCGACTGGTAGGTGGCGAGGCCGTCGGCCAGGAGGGCGCCGATCTCCGGGGTGAAGGCGCGCTCGCGGAGGAAGTGCTCGTAGAGGGTCTCGGCGCCGGAGAAGAGCTCGACCACCAGGACGTGGCGCTCCTCGTCGTAGTCGACGAAGCGCGGCATCAGGTTGGCGAGCGGCCGGAGGACCGGGTCCTCGCCGGCGCGGCGGTAGCAGAGCGCCTCGCGCTTCAGGGTGCGGCCGGCGTCCGGCTCCTTGGCCTGCTTGACGAAGTAGCCCGGGTGGCCGCGGCGGAGGATCTTGAAGTTGCGGTTTCGCCTCACCGACGGGTTGACCACCAGCTCGCTCGCCGACGTCTGCGGGACGATGCCGCGCTCGACGAGGTAGGAGACGATGGTCGCGGGGGTGAGTTCCAAGGGGCGCTCCAGGGTGCGCGCCGGCCGTAGAGCGCCAGCGCGCATGCCCGGAAGATACCTCATTCGCAGGCGGAAGCCAGATCTCCTGCGTGATCCGCACCCCACCGCAGCCAGACGAGGAGCTCCAAGTTGCCCTTCTGTCCGGCAATCGGGCTCTCACAGGCCCCTAGAGCCGCAAATCCGAGGCTTTTGCCGCATCGGTGACGGCCGCGAGGGCCCCCTGCCGGGCGGCCGGGTCGCGGACGATCCCCCCCTTGCCGACCGCCTCGCGGCCGACCTCGAACTGCGGCTTGACCAGGGCGACGACGTCAGCCGGCCGGGCGAGGAAGGGGGGGAGGGCCGGCAGCACCCGGGTCAGGGAGATAAAGGAGCAGTCGATCACCACCAGGTCGACCGGCTCGGGGATCGCCTCGCGGGGCATCGTCCGGATGTTCTGGCGCTCGATCGACACCACCCGCGGGTCCTGGGCGATCTTCCAGGCGAGCTGGCCGTAGCCGACGTCGACGGCGTAGACCCGGGCGACCCCGGCCTGGAGGAGGCAGTCGGTGAAGCCCCCGGTCGAGGCGCCGACGTCCATCGCCACCCGGCCGCGGACGTCGAGGTCGCCAAAGGCGTCGAGGGCCCCGCGGAGCTTGAGCCCGCCGCGCGAGACAAAGGAGTGATCCTCGCCCTTGAGGCGGATCGCCGCGTCGACCGCGACCGCGGTCCCCGGCTTGTCGACCGCGTGCTCGTCGACGATCACCCGGCCGGCGACGATCAGCGCCTGCGCCCGGCTCCGGGTCTCGCAGAGGCCGCGCTCGACCATCAGCTTGTCGAGGCGCTCGCGCGCCGCCCGGGGACCGGCCATGGGCGGGAGTTTCGGGGCGTCGGCGGTCGCCGTCAAAGGGCCGCGCCGTCGAGTCGCTCGGCGGGTGCTACCCTCGCGGCCGATGCTCGCGCTCCTCGCCGCCGCGGCCCCGTCGGCGCCAGCCAGCGGCGGGGCGCTCGAGGAGGCGCTGCGCTGGCTGGCGGCGCCGGCGGATCCGCCGCTCCTGCTGATCCTCGGGCTCTGCCTGGCGGCGGCGATCGCCGGACGCCTCGATCGCAAGGTCGCGTGATCGCCGGGCCGGCGATGTGGGAGGTCTCACGGTCGGTCGCCCCACGCTTGCCCCTTGTCACCGCCGGCCAAGTCGGGTAGCTTGCCGCACCCAAGTCCCGGGGCTGTAGCTCAGCTGGGAGAGCGGTGCGTTCGCAATGCACAGGTCAGGGGTTCGATCCCCCTCAGCTCCACAACCGACCCTGAAGGCGCCCAGGCGCCGCTGAGGTCACCAAGAAGCAGGGCCCGAGACGCCGCCAAGGCGCCTCGGGCCCGCGCATTTTCCGGCCCCGCATGCGGCCCGCCGTCGCCTCAGACCGCGCTCGCATTCGACCGGGGTGTCCAACAGGCTTGCCCCAGCCGCGCGCCAAATGTAACGATGGCGGGGTTTCGGGACCCCTGACGGCCGCCCCGCCCATCGGTTCATGTACAAGCTCTTCAGGCGCTCCCACTGCCCCGGGAATTTCGAGGTTCACATGGCCGGCGCCTGTGACACCGGGATGGCGCGCGAGCACAACGAGGACGCGATCGCGCTGGTCGACGACGACGGCCGCGGCTACTACCTGGCGATCGTCTGCGACGGGATGGGCGGTCACAACGCGGGCGAGGTCGCGTCGGCGATCGCCGTCGACACGGTGACCTCGTACATCGACGCCAACTTCCGCAAGCTCGGGCCCCGCGAGCTCCTCTACCACGCCTTCGTCCTCGCCTCGACGCGGATCACCCAGCACTCGGCCGAGAACCCCGACACCGAGGGGATGGGCTGCACCGCGGTGATGGTGATGGGCGTGCGCGAGAAGATGTGGGTCGCCCACTCCGGCGACTCGCGGGCCTACCTCGTCGACAAGCGGGCGGCGACGCCGATCACCCTCGATCACACGATGGTCCAGGAGCTGGTGACCAAGGGCGTGATCACCAAGGAGCAGGCGGCGGTCCACCCCTACCGCGGCCGGATCTCGCGCTGCCTCGGCCACGGCAAGTCGAAGGGCGTCCCCGACATCAACGCCGGCCTCATCGCGGTCGGCGACAACATCCTCCTCTGCAGCGACGGCCTCAGCGACGTCGTCCTCGCCGAGGACATCCACCAGATCATCACCCAGAACAGCGCCGAGAACGCGGTGCGCGAGCTGGTCGCGGCCGCCAACGATCAGGGCGGGCCCGACAACATCTCGGCCGTGCTGATCCGCCGCCGCCTCTGATCGGCGATGGCCGGGGCGAGCGGGACTCGCCGCGCGGCGCGGCTCGCTGGCCTCGGCTCGCTCGCGCTCTCGCTCTCGCTCGCGCTGGTGGGAGGTCAGGCGGAGGCGCGGCCGGCGATCCCGCCGGGGCGCGAGGCGGCGATCGTCGAGCTCCTCGCGCCCTACCGCCTCGGCGCGGAGATCGTCGACGGCTGGACGCTGCGATCGATCAACACCGAGGTGTCGACGATCCACGTCTGGGTCGAGGGGCCGGAGGGGGCGCTCGCCCACCTCACCCTCGATCACCCGGGCTACGCGCCGGCCAGGGCCCGGCGCTCGGCCGGCTTTGCGATCGCCCAGGCCGAGGCGCCGCCGGGCTCGGAGCGCGCGCTCGCGGAGCTCGAGGCGGCGGTGGTCGCCGCCGACGACGGGAGCTTCTGGGGCACGTCAGGATCGGCGGCGACGCTCGAGGTCGACGACGATCGCGGGCGCGGGCGCTTCGCCAGCGGCGCGCGCGGCTGGGCGGGCGACGGCCTCCTCCTCCTCGCGGGCCTGGTCGCGCTCCTGATCGCGGCGGTCGCTCGCGGGCTGCGGGGGCTGGGCGGGCGCGTCGCCCTCGGGCTCGCGCTGGTCACCCTGATCGGCGCCGGCCTCCGCGTCGCGCTCGCGCCGGTGGTCGGCCTCACCGCCTGGCCCTACACCCGCGTGCCCTGGTTGGCCGAGCGGATCTTCGAGGGCCCGCTCCTCGCGCTCGCCCACCCGGGGCCGGTCTGGCTCAGCGACGTGATCACCTCGAGCACCCTCGCGCTGGCGATCCTCGGGCCGCTGGCGATCTTCGCCCACGCCCGCCACCTCCTCGGTGAGGGGCGGGCCGCGCTGATCGCCGCCGCGCTCCTGGCGATCCTCCCGCAGCACATCCGCTTCGCCCAGAGCGACGTCGTCTTCGTCGCGTCGATGACGATCTCGTCGCTCGCCTTCGCGTCGGTCCACGCCGCCGCCCGCGAGGCGGGGCGCTGGCGCTGGGTCGCGCTCGCGGCGATCGCCCCGCTCCTCGCGCTCACCTACGTGATGCGGCCGCTCAACATCCTCTACGGCGGGCTCATGCTCGGCGCGCTCTGGCTCGATCAGGGGATCGCGGGGGAGCGGGCGCCGGCGCCAGCGCGGCGTCGGCTCGTGGTCGTCGGCGTCATCCTCCTGACGACCCTCGTCGTCGGGCTCCCCGGGCTCCTCGGCGAGTACCCCGAGCAGGTCCGCGGCGGCCTCTCGCTGAGCACGCTCGTCGACGGCCTCGCGGTCCTCGTCAGCCCGCGCGACGACGTCCTCCTCAACCCGACGATCACCCCGCCGCTCCTCACCCTCCTCGCGCTCTTCGGCGGCTGGGAGCTCTGGCGACGGGGGCGGCGGCGCCTCCTCGCCTTCCTCGTCGGCTGGCTCCTCGCCTTCCTCTTCGGACATGCGTACGTGATCCCGCGCGAGCCGCTGATGCAGGCGCGCTACCACCTGCACCTCGTGGTGCCCTTCCTCTACCTCGCGGCCGCCGGCCTCGTCGGCCTCGGCGATCGCCTCCGCGGGCGCCGCTGGCGGACGCCGGCGCTCGCGCTCGTCGGCGGCGCGCTGGCGATCTCGCCGCTCCTCCACCGCGCCTTCATCGGCGACGTCGACCTCAACGAGACCGACGAGTGGCGCTGGGTCCACGGCCTCCGCGAGGCGATCCCGGCGGGCTGCGCGATCGTCGAGTTCACCGGCGAGGCGGCCGAGAGCCGCTTCGCCCGGGTGGGCGCCTACGCCGAGGAGGGGGCCGCGGGGTCGCGCTGGACGATCGTCAGCGCCGCCAGCCCGGGCCCCGGGGAGCCGACCCTCGACCGGTCGGTCGACGCCTTCCTCGCCGCGCCGCCGGCGTGCCTCTACTACTACGAGGGGCTCCCCTGCTTCGCCTACAAGCCGGTCGACGCCGAGGTCGCGGGGGCCTGCGCGGCGATCCGCGAGCGCCTCGAGGGTCGTGACCTTGAAGAGGTCGATCGCCTCGAGCGGCGCTCGCGGAGCTACGACGAGAACCTCGCGGGCGGTCTCGAGGCCGGCGATCGAATCGTCCTCCGCCTCCTGCGGACGCGCTCGCCCTAGCGTCCGGCAGGGGCACATCGACGCTCCACGTGTGCGCCTCGCTCGTGGCTGGTGGTCATGCGCGGGGGCGGAGAGCCCCAGGGCAGGGCCCCAGAGCAGGGCTTTCCGTCGATCCGAGAACGTGCGAGAAGTGAAGGATGGACTTCACCGGCAACTACCGCTCCCTCGCGTTCCTCCTCTCCCTCGGCGGCGTGCCGATCGCCTGCGTCGGCGACGACTCGAGCTCCGGCTCGGACTCGGCGACGACGACGGGCGGGACGACGACGGGCGGGACGGCGACCACCAGCGGGACGACGAGCGCCGGCACGGCCACCGACGGCTCCGGGTCCGGGACCGCGAGCGGCTCGACCACGGGGTCGACGAGCGGGACCAGCGGGTCGACGAGCGGGACGACGACCAGCGAGACGACCGGCGGCTCGACCACGGGCGAGCCGCCCTCGCCGCTCTGCATCGGCTACGCGAACAAGTATGTCGAGTGCTACATGAATCCGCGGTACTACGACCCGGGGATCGCCTACTGCGAGGAGGGCCTCGCCTACTACGCGACCATCGGCGCCGACTGCCTCGCGGCCTTCGAGGAGTACGTCGCCTGCCTCTCTGCGCTCGACTGCGACGACTTCATGGGGGACCAGGTCGGCTGCGCCAACGAGGAGGACGGGCTGAACAAGGCCTGCGGCGGGTGAGCCGAGGCTGACGCGACGCGAAGAGGGCCGAGGCGCCTTCCAGGGCGCCGGCCCTCCCGACGTCGGCCCCTCGCCGATCAGATCTGGACGTTGAGGGTCGCGGCCGCGTCGTAGCCGCAGATCGACCCCTCGTAGGAGACCGACGCGCCGACGCCCGCGGTGGCGCTGACCGACGCCTTCATGCTGATCACGCAGGCGCCGCTGACGTCGCCCGACCAGACCAGGTCACCGTCGTAGGAGTAGACGACGCTGGACGAGGTGTCGGTGGTCTCGACCGACATCGCGTAGTCGAGGGTGCCGTCGATCGTCAGGCCGTCATTCTTGCACTTCTTGAGGTCGGCCTCGTAGTTGAACTCGACGTTGGCGCCGCCGCCGACCATCCCGGCGTCGATGTAGTAGTTGCCGTTGTAGGCGATCGAGCCGCCATTCGGGCAGGAGTATTCGTAGTTGACCGAGACCGGCGTGCCGGCGCGGAAGGTCGGGTTCTGGTCGGGGCTGGTCGCGCCGGCGCCGGCGCCCTGGGCCGCCGAGCCGCCGCTCTGCAGGACCACGTTGGTCTTCGCCCAGCCGGCGGCCGCGTCGTCGGCCGAGCCGACCTCACCGGCGCAGCCGACGAGGAGGAGGGTGGAGGCGATGGCGGTGGTTGCGAGGCGAATCGTCACGTTTGCTTCTCCGGGTCGGTGGAATTCGGCGGCGAAGATACCACGCGGAGGCCCGCCGATCGCCCGGCCTGACGGCCGCGCCCCGGCCTGCGGGGCGGCCGGCGGGGCGGCCTGCGGGGCCGCGGAGGGGCGCGCGGAGGCGAGCCCGCGCGCCCCGAAAGCGCGGCGCAGGCCCCGAGATCGTCGCAATTGCGCCGGCGCGCCCCCCCTGCTACCAAGCGCTACCGCCCATGCACCAGCCCGCGCCGCTCCCCCGCTTTGACCTCGCCGGCCGCCGCAGCCGGCTCCCCCTCCTCCGGGCGATGAGCGAGCGCGTGCTCGTCTGCGACGGGGCGATGGGGACGATGATCCAGGGCTACGAGCTCGGCGCCGACGACTTCGCCGGCAAGGACGGGTGCAACGAGATCCTCGTCGACACCCGCCCCGACGTGATCCAGGCGATCCACGCCGCCTACTTCGAGGCCGGGGCCGACTGCGTCGAGACCGACACCTTCGGCGCGACCCGCATGGTCCTCGACGAGTACCAGATCGGCGAGCGGGCCTACGCGCTCAACCGCGAGGCCGCCGCCCTCGCCCGCGCGGTCGCCGAGCGCTTCTCGACCCCCGAGCGCCCGCGCTTCGTCCTCGGCTCGGTCGGCCCGGGCACCCGCCTGGTCTCGCTCGGTCACATCACCTTCGACGATCTCCTCGAGAATTTCCGGGAGCAGATCGGCGGCCTCATCGACGGCGGCGCCGACGGGATCCTGATCGAGACCTGCCAGGACATCCTCCAGGTCAAGTGCGCGGTCCTGGCGGCCGCCCGGGCCCAGGCCGAGCGCGGCGTCGAGGTGCCGGTGCTCGTTCAGGTGACGATGGAGACCACCGGGACGATGCTCGTCGGCACCGACGTCGGCGCCGCGATCGCGGTCCTCGAGTCGCTGCCGGTCGACGTGATCGGCCTCAACTGCGCGACCGGCCCCGACCTCATGGTCGAGCACGTCCGCCAGCTCGGGCGGACGACCACCCGCCTGGTCTCGGTCCAGCCGAACGCCGGCCTCCCGCAGAACGTCCGCGGCAAGGCGGTCTACCACCTCACCCCGCGCGAGCTCGCTAACTACCACACCCGCTTCGCCGGCGAGTTCGGGGCGTCGCTGGTCGGTGGCTGCTGCGGGACCACGCCCGAGCACACCAAGGCGATCGCCGCGGCGGTCGCCGAGATGCGCGCGCAGCCGCGGCCGACCCGCTACGCCCCCCACCTCGCCAGCCTCTACTCCGCCCAGCCCCTCGACCAGGACACCGGACCCCTCCTGGTCGGCGAGCGGACCAACGCCAACGGCTCCAAGCTCTTCCGCGAGCTCCTCCTCGCCGACAATTGGGACGGGATCGTCGAGCTCGCGCGCGAGCAGGTCGCAGAGGGCGCCCACGTCCTCGACGTCTGCGTCGCCTACGTCGGCCGCGACGAGGTCCGCGACATGAGCGAGGTGCTCCGCCGCCTGGTCTCGGCGATCACGATCCCGATCATGATCGACACCACCCAGGTCGACGTCCTCGAGGCGGCGCTCAAGCTGATCAGCGGCCGGCCGATCATCAACTCGATCAACCTCGAGGACGGTGAGGCGAAGTTCGACAAGATCGCCGATCTCGCCCGCGACTACGGCGCGGCCCTGGTCGCCCTGACGATCGACGAGGAGGGGATGGCCAAGGACGCCGAGGGAAAGCTGCGGATCGCCAGGCGGATCCGCGACCTCGCCGTCGATCGCCACGGCCTGCGGGAGGCCGACCTGGTCTTCGACCCGCTCACCTTCACGATCGCTCAGGGCGAGGAAGAGAGCCGCAAGCTCGGGCTCGCGACCCTCGACGGGATCGCGATGATCAAGAAGGAGATCCCGGAGGCGCGGACGATCCTCGGGCTTTCGAACATCTCCTTCGGCCTCAAGCCCTACCCCCGGCAGATCCTCAACTCGGTCTACCTCGCCGAGGCCCGCGAGCGCGGCCTCGACGCGGCGATCCTCAACGCCAAGAAGATCATCCCGACCCACAAGCTGGACGACGCCGACCTCGAGGTCACCCGCGACCTGATCTACGACCGCCGCCGCCGGGGCTACGACCCGCTCTTCGCCTTCATCGAGCGCTTCGCCGGCGCCCGCCGGATCGAGGCGTCGGTCGACGAGGAGGCCGCGCTCCCGCTCCCCGAGCGGATCAAGCGGCGGATCATCGACGGCAACCGGGTCGGCTTCGAGGCGATGCTCGACGAGGCGCTCGAGAGCTACCCCGCGCTCGAGATCATCAACCGCTTCCTCCTCGACGGGATGAAGGTCGTCGGCGAGCTCTTCGGCTCCGGCCAGATGCAGCTCCCCTTCGTCCTCCAGTCGGCCGAGACGATGAAGTCGGCGGTCCGCCACCTCGAGCCCCACCTCGCCAAGGTCGCCGGCCCCCGCAAGGGCTGCATGGTCCTCGCCACCGTCAAGGGCGACGTCCACGACATCGGCAAGAACCTCGTCGACATCATCCTCTCGAACAACGGCTACGAGGTCGTCAACCTCGGGATCAAGCAGCCGATCGAGGCGATCCTGGCGGCCGCCGAGGAGCATGGGCCCGACGTCATCGGCATGTCCGGCCTCCTCGTCAAGTCGACCGTGGTGATGAAGGAGAACCTCGAGCGGATGCGCGAGCTCGGGATCACCACGCCGGTGATCTGCGGCGGCGCGGCGCTCACCCGCGGCTACGTCGACCACGACCTCCAGGCGGCCTACAGCGGCGTCGTCCCGGTGGAGGGCGCCGAGCGGGTCGAGCGTCAGGCCCCCGACGCCAAGCCGCCGGCCCAGGTCTTCTACGCCAAGGACGCCTTCGAGGGGCTCTCGCTGATGGACGAGCTCTGCGGGCACGTCCCCGCCGAGCAGGTCCGCCTGACCGGCCCGAAGCGGCGCAAGGCCTACCGTCACAACACCCAGGAGGAGTGGGACGCCCACCTCCGCAAGGCGATGGCGACCTACGTCCGCTCGGCGATCAAGCCGGCGCTGCGGATCCCGAGGCCGCCCTTCCTCGGCTCCCGGCGTGGTCGACTCGGCGGCCCTCGATCTCGGCGAGATCTTCCGCTACATCAACAAGAAGGCGCTCTTCGTCGGTCAGTGGCAGTACCGCCGGGGCTCGCTCTCGGAGGGCGAGTACAACGCGCTGATCGAGGGCCAGGCCGAGGCCAAGCTCCGCCACTGGTGCGAGCGGGCGATGACCGACAAGATGCTCCAGCCGCGGGTGGTCTACGGCTACTTCCCGTGCCAGAGCGACCACAACGACCTGATCATCTACGACCCCGAGGGGCGCCGGGAGCCGACGCGGATCACCTTCCCTCGCCAGCTCGACAAGAAGCGGCTCTGCATCGCCGACTTCTTCCGCTCGGTGCGCTCGAAGGAGCGCGACGTGATCGCGATGACGGTCGTGACCATGGGCGCGGTCGCCACCGAGATCTGCCAGGAGATGTTCGCCGGCGATCGCTACGACGACTACCTCCACTTCTACGGCCTCGGTGTCGAGGCCGCGGAGGCGCTCGCCGAGCTCTGGCACAAGCGGGTGCGGCGCGAGCTGGACATCGCCCACACCGACGCGACCGACATCAGCGGCCTCTTCAAGCAGCAGTACCAGGGCTCGCGCTACTCCTTCGGCTACCCGGCCTGCCCGCGCCTCGAGGATCAGCGGGCGATCTTCGAGCTCCTGGAGCCCGAGCGGATCGGCGTGTCGCTCACCGAGGGCTTCCAGCTGGTGCCCGAGCAGTCGACGAGCGCGATCATCGTTCACCACCTCGACGCCAAGTACTTCAACATCTAGTGCCGGGACCGCAACGTATCGATCCGCTCTCGCGCTGGACGGCGGCGGCCGCGTCCTCCTCGGTCGTGGCCGACGCAAAAACGGCGCGCCGCCGCGACGGACGGCTCAGGTCGCCGCAAAGGTGATCTGCGCGCCGCGGATTGGTTACGATAGGTCCCCTATCCATGCGCATCTCTCGGTCATCGTTGCCCCTCACGCTCGTGCTCTCTGCAAACCTCATCGGCGGCTGCCTCGGCGACGACGGGGTCGCGGTGACCAACGGCGACTCGGACAGCGACGCGAGCGGGACGACCGAGGGGACGACCGAGGGGACGACGACGGCCGCGACGACCGGCTCGACCTCGACTGGGACGGACAGCGCGAGCAGCACCTTCGGCACCGACACCGAGCCAGGGACGACGGGGACGACGGGGACGACGACCGACACCTCGGGGACGACCGACGGGACCACGAGCACGGGGACGACCGACGGGACCACGGGCACGGGGACGACCGACGGGACCACGAGCACGGGGACGACCGACGGCACGACGAGCGGGACCGGGGGCAGCACGGGGGCGCTGCCGGCCGACGACGACGAGGCGGCGGACGAGGACGACGAGGCGGAGATCGAGATCGCGGACGAGGTCGACGACGACTAGGCGGCTCGATCAGCCGCGTGTGCGCGGAGGCGCGCGGTTCACCGGAAATTGAGTCCCCAGCGGGCGCCGGGGATTGGGTACGATGGAATCATGCGTATCTCCATGATCTCTAGGTTCTCGACGATCTTCCTCGCGGGCCTCCTGGTCGTCGCCTGCAGCGGCGATGACGGCACCTCGAGCGCCGGCAGCACCGGCGACGGCTCGACCGGCGACACCTCGACCTCGACCTCGACCTCGACCTCGACCTCGACCTCGACCTCGTCGACCTCGGGGGGCGGCACCGAGACCGGGACCAGCGGCTCGGGGACGACGACCGACCCCGGGACGACGAGCGACACCGGGACGAGCGGGACGACCGGGACCGACACCGGGACGACGACCGACACCGGGACCAGCGGGACGAGCGGGACGACCGGGACGACGGGCGGGGACACGACCGGCGGGGTGGTCTGCGACGCCAATCCGAACGACACGCCCTGCGACTCCTGCCTCAAGGACAAGTGCTGCGATCAGCTCGGCGCCTGCGACAACAACGCGGACTGCACCTGCTTCTTCGACTGCGTCTTCGGCGGCAAGAACCCGCAGCAGTGCGCGATGATGTGTCAGATCATGAACCCGGGGCAGGTCCCGGAGATCTCCGGCATGTTCGAGTGCACCAACATGAGCTGCGGCCAGGAGTGCCTCTGAGCCGCGCAGGCGCCCGTCAGCGCGCTCGCCGGGCGCGTCGCCGCCTCACTCGTCGGTCGACACCAGGCCGAGCTTGATCGCGTGGCGGACCATCCCGGCGACGTTGCGGGCGTCGAGCTTGGCCATGATCCGCGAGCGGTGGCCCTCCACCGTCTTGACGCTGAGCGAGAGGAGCTCGGCGATCTCCGGGCTCGACTTGCCCTCGGCGACCAGCTTGAGGACCTGACGCTCGCGGTTGGTGAGGCCGTCGCCGGGGGCCTCGCGGCCGCCCTCGGGGCGCTGGCTCTCCTGCAGGAGGATCTTGGCGATCGCCGGCGAGAAGAAGGCCTGGCCGCGGGAGAGCGCCTGGATCGCCGCGACCAGGTCGCCGAGGCCGGAGCCCTTGACCAGGTAGCCAGCAGCCCCCGCCCGGATCGCCGGGCGGACGTACTCCTCGCTCGAGTGCATCGAGAGGATCAGCACCTGGGTGGTGGGGTGGCGCTCGCGGATCAGCCGGGTCGCGTCGACGCCGTTGAGCTCGGGCATGCCCAGGTCCATGACGATCACGTCGGGGCTCTGGGTGGCGACCGCCTCGACCGCGGCCCGGCCGTTCCCGACCTCGGCGATCACGTCGATGTCCTCGCGAGCGCTTAGGAGCGCGCGCAGGCCCTCGCGGACGATGGTGTGGTCCTCGGCGAGAATTACCCGGATCGGCGCGGTCATGGGGATCCCAGAGTATCATGTGGCCGCGCGTCGGCGCCCGCGCGACCCCTGGCGTGGATCTTCCCGCCAGGACGCGGGGTGACGCGGGCATGTCCGTGCGCTCGCCCCGGGAAACCCATCGCTTGGGCGCGAGGCGCGGCGCGGGAGGGCGACCGCGCGCGGGCGGTGCGTCCTCGGGGGTCTCGAGGTCTCGCTGCCCCAGCGGCGGGCGCTCGGACCCCGCGCTCGTCGGCGAGGGCGGCCACGCGCGTCGCCAGCGGCGAGGTCGCGGCGTATCGTCGGTCGTTGATGTCACGTCGGCTCTCTCCCTCCGCCGCGCGGGCGCCCGCCCTGCTCGCGCTCCTCATGTCCATGTCCTTTGATGCAGGTTGTGGCGAGGGCGACCCGATGACCGACCCCTCCCTCGGTCCGCCCGCCGGCAACCCCGACGGCGCCTGCGAGGTCCCGGCCGAGGCGATGCCGGCCGACGTCTCGAGCCCGCGGAGCGTGGTCGGCGACGGCACGCCGGCGAGCTGCACCGCCGACGCCTTCGTCGAGGCGGTCGCCGGCGGCGGCGTGATCACCTTCGAGTGCGGCCCCGACCCGGTGACGATCACCCTCGATCGCACGGCCAAGATCGTCAACGACACCGGCCCCGAGATCGTCATCGACGGCGGCGGCAAGGTCACCCTCTCGGGCGGCGGCAAGGTCCGGATCCTCTACCAGAACACCTGCGACGAGGCCCAGAAGTGGACGACGCCGATGTGTCAGAACCAGGACCACCCGCGCCTCGTCGTCCAGAACCTCACCTTCGTCGACGGCGAGGCGAGCGGCGAGGACCCGGACGGCGGCGGCGCGATCTTCGTCCGCGGCGGCCGCCTCAAGGTGATCAACTCTCGCTTCTTCAACAACCGCTGCGATCCCAGCGGCCCCGACGTCGGCGGCGGCGCGATCCGGGTGCTCAGCCAGTACGAGGGCCAGCCGGTCTACGTCGTCGGCTCCACCTTCGGCGGCGGCGAGGGGCTCGGCAACGTGTGCTCGAACGGCGGCGCGCTCTCGAGCATCGGCGTCTCCTACACCGTGATCAACAGCCTCTTCGAGGGCAACCAGGCGATCGGCGAGGGCGCCAACCCGGCCAAGGACGGCACGCCCGGGGGCGGCAGCGGCGGGGCGATCTACAACGACGGCAACACCTTCACCCTCTCGCTCTGCGGCGCGGCGATCCACGACAACCACGCGAACGAGGGGGGCGGGGCGATCTTCTTCGTCTCCAACGACCGCAGCGGCCACCTCAAGATCGACCGCTCGGCGCTCCAGCGCAACCCGAGCGACGGCTTTGAGACCCAGGGCTTCCCCGGGATCTTCGTCCTCGCTGACGGCGACCCCGAGGTGATCGACTCGGTGATCGAGTAGCATTGAAGGACGCGTGGCCACGAGGCGGAGGTCGATCCAGCGACACCTTCGTCGTCGCCTCGCTGATCGGCACCGCGCTCGGCACCCAGACCGCCCGCCGCGTCGACGCCCGTCGGCTCCGCACCTCCTTCGCCGTCTTCGTCCTGGCGATGGGCGCGTTCATCCTCGTCCAGCGGCTCGGGCTGGTCGAGCTCGGGCGACCCGGGCAGGCGCCGCAGGACGCGCAGGCGCAGGCGCAGGAGGCGTCGCCGGTGTCGGAGGACCCCCGCGGGGCGTGAGGTGTGGGCGTCGCCGTCGCTAGGGCCGCCAGCCCGGGGCGTTGTCGCCGAAGCCGTCGTCGATGAAGGCGTCGCCGGCGATCTCCTCGCCGCGCCGCCTCTCGGTCGCCACCGCCTGCTCGCAGAGCGCCCGGGTGATCGCGTCGACGCTCTCGCCGCGGAGGAGCGCGCGGACGATCGCCAGCGGGTAGAAGGCGGAGTCGCTCCAGTAGATCGGCCGGGTCGAGATCAGGAGGTCGAGGTTCTGGGTGTCCTTGCCCTCGACCAGCGCCCGCAGCTCGTCGAGGTAGTGGCGGGTCGTGCAGCCGAGGAAGGCCCAGAGCTGGTAGCGCTCGGGGTCAAAGCGCCGGGTGATCAGGTCGTTGGGGACGCCGGCGAGGATCTGGTTCATGTGCGGGTTGTAGCCGGGCTCGAGCTCGCCGCGGAGGTGCTGGGGCGCGCCGACGCCGATCACGAAGTTCTCGGCGCTCGACTCCTTGTCATCGAAGTCGGGGCCGGTGCCGTAGCGGGCGTGGCCGGAGTAGATCGTCACCGCGTCGCCGATCAGGCCGTCGGCGAAGCGCTCCTCCGGGGAGGCGGTGTGGCGCGAGACCAGGCGGACCCGCATCGTCGCGTTCGCGCCGCGGATCGCCAGGACGCGGGTGAAGATGTGGACCGAGTCGCTGGCGGTCGAGCCGGTCTGGATGAAGCCCTCGGCGAGGAGCCCCTGGCGGAGCTCGCCGAGCTCGCGGAGGTCGTTGCCGGCCTCGTCGTAGCCCATGCCGACGGTCACAGAGAGGACGCCGTCGCGGATCAGCGCGCCGTAGTCCGGATCACGGATGGCCCGAGAGCCAGGTGCCGGCGCGAGCTGATCGAGCGCCATCAGGGTCAGCGGCGAGAGCTCGCCGCCGGGGCGGATCCCCTGCCAGCGCTGGAAGTACGCGAGCGCGGTCCGGGTCTCGTTGCCGAGGGCCCCGTCGGCGCCCCAGCGCGGCAGCGAGAAGTGGAGGTCGTGGAGGGCGGCCTGGATCCTGGCGACCGACTCGCCGCGGCGCGGGAGGATCGTCCGCCCGTCGAGGACCCGGGCGAGGACGCCGTCGTCGGCGAAGCGCGCGCTCTGGAGGGTGTAGGCGTCGACCGCCTCGTCGCGGAGGAGCGAGGCGTCGAGGAGCGCGAGGGTCGGCGCGTCGACGATCGCCGCGCCGAGCCGGCGGTGGAGGTCGCGGAACTCGCCGAGCGCCGCCTCGGTCGCCTTGCCGAAGATCCCGTCGGCGCCGCCGCGGAGCGCGTAGCCGAGGTGGAGGAGGCCGCGCTGGACCGCCCGGACGCCGGCCGAGCGGGCGCCGCGGGCGAGGGTGAGCGCGCCGTCGGCGACGCGATCGAGCTCGTCGACGCCGCGGAGGAGCTGGGAGCGGAGGGCGCTGGGCATGGCGGCGACGCTAGCAGCCCTTCGCCGCCGTCGCTACGGCCGGGGATCGAGCGCGCGCGCGTGATCGTGCGCGACCAGGACGACGTTCGCCGGGGCTCCGCGGCCCTCAGGGGCCGAAGGCCGCGTCGCGGCGCTCGATGACGAAGCGGTCGCGGAAGGTCCGCGCCCCCGCGAGCACCTCGACGTTCTCCGCCGCCGCCGCCGCGTAGCCGTCGAGGCGCCGCGCCGCCTCCTCGTAGGCCCGGTAGGCGAAGACCGAGCGCAGGAAGCCGGTCGTGCTCGGCCGCCGGCGCGAGGTCAGGTCGGGGCCGGCGAGGCTCTCGCCGTAGGCCGCGAAGGCGTCGGCGATGACGGTGAAGATCGGCAGGAAGTCGGCCTTGATCGGCAGCGGCGCGCCGTAGTCGCGCTCGTCCCGGTGGAAGTTGTAGAGGACGTTGCCGATGTGCCCCTGCCCGGGGTCGACCTGGGCGTAGACGACCTCCCGGAGGTTGGCGAGGTCCATGATCCCGCTGCACTGCGAGCAGGACTCGAGGGAGGTGTAGATCGTGTGCCCGCGGAGCTGCGACGAGTAGCCGTAGAGGCCGGCGCCGGAGCGGTAGGCGAGGCGGTTGAAGAGGCGCATCCCCTTGCGGACGAGCCGGGCCTCGGCGTGCTCGGTGCTGTCGTTGTGGAGGTAGTTGCTGTTGAGCGAGGCGGCGACCACCGCGTGGCGCTCGCTGACCAGGAGGGCGCCGATGTTGTGGCCGACGTAGTCGCTGAAGCGGCGCCCGGGCGCGGCCTCCTCGTAGGCGGCGACCACCTCCGCCTTGTCCCGCTGGATGCACCAGTTGTCGAAGACGAGGGCGAGGTTGACGAGGGTGAAGATCTCGTGGCGCTCGCGCTCGGCCGCGGACATCGGCGGCAGATCGACGCGCAGGAGGGTGTGGATGGCGGCGTTCGGGTCGATCTCGATCATGGTCCTCTCCTCGCTCGCGAGGTGACGCTAGCAGTCGGGGGGCCGAGCGCTCGAGCGTCGATCTTGCGCGGCGTCGTCGCTCAGCGGCGCGAGCGGCCTGCGGCCTCGCCCTCGCGCGCGCGCGATCCAGGCCTCGACCTCCTCGGCGTCTGCCCGGTGGAGCTCGCCGACCTCGCGGTAGGCGGCCGCGGCCGCGCGCGCGAGCTCCAGCGCCCGCGGCCGCTCCTTCGGTCGATCCCAGAGCGCCTGGGCGAGGAAGAAGCGGGTCTCGGCGTAGTCCTCGGCGAGCGAGCCGCCCTTCTCGCGGAGGGCGAGCGCCCGCTCGAGGCGCTGGAGCGCGGACTTGCGGCGGCCGGCGAGGTAGTCGACGCGGCCGAGGAGGGTGTCGCAGTTGGCGACCATCGGGTGCTCGGGGCCGCGGATCTCGAGGTTGAGGGCGAGCGAGCGCTCGAGGTAGCGCCGCGCCCCGTCGAGGTCGCCCTCCAGGAGGTCGAGGTTGCCGAGGTAAAGGAGCACGTCGGCGACCCCCGGGTGCTTGGGCCCGAGCGCGGCCTCGCGGATCTCGAGCGCCCGCAGGAAGGAGCGGCGGGCGGCGTCGTACTCCTTCGCCTCGCGGCGCACCGCCCCGAGGTTGATCTCGCCGAGCGCGACCTCCGGGTGATCCTCGCCGAGGAGGCGCTCGCGGATCGCCAGCGCCTCGCGCTGGACGGCGCTCGCCCCCTCGTAGTCACCGCGGCGGAGCCGGAGGTTGCCGAGGTTGGTGAGGACGGTCGCGAGGTCGGGGTGCTCGTCGCTCTGGAGCTCGCGGGTGAGCCTCAGGCCCTCCTCGAGCGTCGCCTCGAGCTCGTCGTAGCGGCCGAGCGCGTTGAGGGCGGCGCCGCGGTTGTTGATGATCGCCGCGCGCTCGAGGGAGATCGCGCGGTCGCCCTCGCCCATCAACGCGAGCGCCTGGTCGTAGAGGGCGAGGGCGTCCGCGGGGCGCGCCTCGTAGATCGCCAGGGTCGCTCGGGTGGCGAGGAGGCGCGCCCGATCCTCCGGACGATCGCCGCGCCGGCGGATCAGCCCGCCGGCGTGATCGAGCCAGTGGCCGCCGTCGGCGGGGCGACCTCGGCGGACGCCGATCACCCGGGCGAGCTGGAGCGCCGCGCCGACCGCGGTCGGCTCATGGCCCGACGCTTCGGCCTCGACCATCGCCTCGCGCGCGAGCGCCTCGGCCTCCTCATAGGCCCCCGAGAGCTCGCGGCAGAGCGAGTCGACGAGGAGCGTGTCGGCGAGGTGGGGGCTGTAGGCGAGCTCGCGCGCGCGCGCGGTGAGGGGGGCGAGCCGCCCCTCGCAGCCGGGGATCTTGCGGGCGGCGAGCTCGGCCCGGGCGTCGGTGACGATCGCCCGATCGGCGAGGACCGCGGCCGCGATCTCCGGATCCTGCGGCGGCAACACCTGGGCGCCGAGGGCCTGGCGATCGCGGCAGATCTCGAGGCGCGGGAGGCTGTCGAGCGCCTTTATCGCCCCCTCGACGACGTCGGCGTCGGCCTCGGCGTAGACCTTCGCCAGCGAGGCGAGGGTGAGCGCCGCCCCGTCGACGCAGGTCTGCGCGCGCTCGTAGAGGTTGTCGGTGAGGTCGCCGCGGCGGTGCTCCTCGCAGGCCGCCCGGTAGGTGCCGGCGAGCTCCTCGGCGAAGCCGTCGAGGCGGGCGATCACGCGATCGCGGACGTGGGCCGCGTAGGGGAGGCCGGTGGCGTCGAAGGCCGCGGCGATCGCCTGGCGCTGCGGATCGCCCCAGCGCCCCTCGAGGTCGCGCTCGGCCCCGGCGCAGAGCATCGCGGCGCGCTCGGCCTCGAGGTCGCGCTGGCGGGCGAGCGACCAGGCGAGGGCGGCGAGGGTGAGGGCGACCGCGGCGATCGCCAGCCAGGCGCCGCGGCGCCGCCAGGGGTCGTCGCTGAGGGCGGCGAGGAGCGGCTCCATCGCCGGCCACCGCTGCCCGCGTTCGAAGGCGAGGCCGCGGACGATCGCCCGGCGGATCCGCGGCGGCACCCGGCTCCCGCGGGGCGCGGGGCGGACCTCGCCGGCGGCGATCGCCGCGTAGATCCCGCGGGTGTCGCGGCCGGCGAAGGGGCGCGCGCCGAAGAGCGCCTCGTAGAGCGCGACCGAGAAGGCGAAGAGGTCGCCGCGGGCGTCGACCTCCTCGCCGTTGTGCTGCTCGGGCGGCATGTAGGCCGGGGTCCCGGCGATCGATCGGCTCGAGGTGAGCGACGAGGCGCCGGAGTCGGTCACCAGCGCCTCGATCGCCTGGGCGTTGGCGAGGCCGAAGTCGAGGACCTTCACCGATCCGTCGTCGCCGATGAGCACGTTCGCCGGCTTGAAGTCGCGGTGGACCATGCCGGCGGCGTGGACCGCCGCGAGCCCGCGGCCGGCGGCGACGAAGACGGCGACGATCTCTCGCCAGGGGCGCGCCTGGCCCTTGAGCCACTCCTTGAGGGTCACCCCGCGGATCAGCTCCATCGCCACGAAGACGTGGTCGTCGACCTCGCCGACGTCGTAGACCTGGACGACGTTGGGGTGGGAGAGGCGGGCCATCGCCTTGGCCTCGCCGAGGAGCCAGCGGCGATCGAGGGCGCCGCTCGAGGCGTCGCTGCGGAGGAGCTTGATCGCGACGTTGCGGTCGAGCTCGGCGTCGTAGGCCGCGAAGACCGCGCCCATCCCCCCCTCGCCGAGGAGGCGGAGGATCACGTAGCGGCCGAGGCGGCCGCCCTCGCCGCGGATCCGCAGGCGGGCCTTGATCAGCTCGTCGAGCGGCGCCTTGAGGCGATCGAGGAGATCGCCCGGGGGCGCCTCGCCGGCCGACGGGTCGCCGACCCGCGAGGTCGACCCGAGATCGACCTCCTCCGCAGGCGGGCCGCCGGCCCCGGTCTCGACCCGGGTCGCGTCGTCGCCGTCGCGATCGATCCCCACGCCTCAGCGTAGCGGACTTGCGGGGCGGGCCGCAGCCACCTGGCCCTTTGACAAGGAGCCGCGCGGGGCGATATCGCTCGAAGATGCAACGCCGCCGCCGCGCCCTCTCGCCGCTCCTCGTCGCCCTCCTCGCGGTCGCCTGCGCCGGCGACGATCAAGCCGCGCTCAGCGAGGCGAGCGCGGGCGCCAGCGCGGGCGCGTCGACGAGCGCCGCGTCCGCGTCCTCCTCCGCGTCATCGAGCGGCGCGACGACGACGGGTAGCGGGACGAGCTCGAGCGCGAGCGCGAGCGAGGGATCGTCGAGCGGCGAGGCGACCACCGGTGACGCCGCGACCTGCCCCTGCTACGCGGGCGAGGGCCCCTACTGCGCCGCCGAGGCGGGCGAGCACGCGCTCGCGGAGGGCTGCGTGATCCCGGCGCTCGCCGGCCACGAGGGCGATCTCCTGAGCTGCGAGGGCGGCGCTTGGTCGCTCGCCGAGGCCTGCACCGAGGGCTGCGAGGCGCTCGGCTCCGGCGCGCTCGGCCTCGACGCCTGCCTCCTCCCGGTGTGCTCCTGCTACGCGGGTGAGGGCCCCTACTGCGGCGCGGGCGTCGGTGAGCACGCGGCCGAGAGCGGCTGCCGGGTGCCGGCGCTCGCCGGTCACGAGGGCGACGTGCTGACCTGCGAGGGCGACACCTGGTCGGTCGGCGAGAGCTGCAGCGACGGCTGCGAGGTGACCACGCCGGGGGAGGGCGACGCCTGCCTCCTGCCGCTCTGCCCCTGCTTCGTCAAGGTCGCCTGGTGCGGGACCGGGACCGCCGAGCACGGCCTCACCATGGATCCGCCCTGCCGGGTGCCGCTGGTCCCCGAGCACAACGACGACATCCTCGGCTGCGACGGCGACGCGTGGATCGTCAAGGAGGTCTGCGAGCTCGGCTGCCACGCCAACGCGATGGGGGTCCCGGACACCTGCAACGACGAGTCCTCGTACCGCCTCCCCTTCGCCTGCGGGGCGGCCTTCACCTGCTCGCAGGGCAACAACGGATCGAGCCACACCGGCTCGCAGAAGTACGCCTGGGACTTCGCGATGCCCAAGGGCACGCCGGTCCACGCCTCGCGCGGGGGCGTGGTCGCCTATGCAGAGGTCCGCTCGCCGCCCGGCTCCCAGTGCTACGACCCGCCGGGGATCCTCGAGGCCTGCCACAACAAGGCGAACTTCGTCGGCATCCGCCACGCCGACGGGACGGTCGCGCTCTACCTCCACCTCCAGTCGCTCAAGGTCAAGGTCGGCGACGTCGTCAAGCAGGGCGACAAGATCGGCCTCTCCGGCAACAGCGGCTACACCTCCGGGCCCCACCTCCACATCCAGCTGCAAAACGACTGCGGGATCTGGTTCTGTCAGTCGGTGCCGCTCAAATTCGCGGACGCCCCCAACCTCGCCAAGGGGGTCAAGGCGACCTCCGGGAATTGCCCCTAAGGTCACAGTCCGAGGCCATCAGGGCGAACAGAGGGCGCCAGACCCCGCTCTGGGGGCGTTTGCCCCGAATCGCCTGACGACCAGGGTCACGCCGAGATCGTGTGACGTGGGGTAGAATCGCCGGACATCTCTTCGCGTCCCGAGGAGTCACCGATGACCCGAGACACCGCTCCGTCCCGTCCCTCCCGTCGCCGCCGCGTCCGCGGCCTCGCCCGCGCCGCCGCGCTTGGGGTCGCTCTCGCGGCCTCTGGTGTGAGCAGCGGCCCCGCCCAGGCGGCCAACATCCCCGAGGCCCTGCGGCCGCCGCCGGAGAACCAGCGCAAGGTGCAGTTCCTCTTCGGCCTCGGCCCCTCGAGCAGGGTCGGTGGCCGCGGCTGGTACGGCTACAACTGCGGCCGCGGCTGGTGCGGCTACGGCGGTGGCTACGGCGGCGCGTTCAAGCTCCACCAGGAGATCCTCTTCCACCTCACCGGCAAGTGGCACGGGCCCGCGCTCTCGCTGGTCACCCAGGAGGAGTTCGCCGGCGGCTACTTCGGCTTCAACATCCTCCCGCGCTTCGCCTGGGACATCCACGTCTACAAGCCGCTGGCCCTGGTGATCTCGCCCTTCGTCGGGCTCGGCTACCACCTCAGCCACTGGAACCCCTACTGGTACAACACCTACTTCGGCTACGTCGGCGCCCCGAACTACAGCGCCGCGACGCTCCAGTTCGGCGTCACCGGCAAGCTGATGATCGGCCAGCGCTGGCTGGTCTGGCTGCAGTTCCCGAGCGCCGACTTCCAGATCGGCCCGGGCTACTACTACTGCAACCCGGCGGTGAACTACTGCCCGACCTACTTCGCGGCGCGCTTCGACGTCCTCGCCGGCGGCGGCGTGGCGTTCTAGCGCGAGCGTGCGAGCGCGCGCGGTCTCGGGCCGCGCTCCTGGGCCCGTCGACCTCCGCGGTCGGCGGGCCTTCGCGCGTCTCGAGTCTCAGCGGCGGCGGAAGGCGGCGAGCCCCTCGGCGGCGGTCGCCTGCACCTTCTGGCGGACGATCGGGCTCCAGCCGAGGAGGAGCCCGGTCGGCCCGAGCGCCTGCCGAGCCCAGCGCCAGAGGTCGAAGTGATCGCGGTGGGTGACGATCTGATCGCCGCGGAATTCGAAGGTCGCGTCGACGACGTTGTGGACCGGGCGGCCGGTGGTCGAGAAGGTGTAGCGCGCCTCCCAGCGGGCGCGGCCGCCCTCGTCGTCCGCCTCGACGGCGGCGAGCTCGATCACGAGGTCGGTCGCGCGCCCGCAGAGCATCCGCCACATGTCGCGGGCGGCCTCGCCGCGGAGGTCGGGGAAGACCGGGTCCGAGAAGGTGACGTCGTCGGTGTAGAGCGCCGCCATCCCCTCCGCGTCGCGTTGGCTGAACTTGGCGTAGAAGTCCTGGATGATCGCGGCTCGCGGGTGCATCGGCCGAAGCTACCCGAAGATCGCCGCGCCGTCATGGCCGATAGGCCAGGTTTGTGGGTGGGTTCGCTAGGCGACGACCAGCGCCGAGTCGTCGCCGTCCTCGGCGAGGGTGAGGCGCGGGAGGCGGGCGCGGACCACGGTGCCGCCGCCGGGGCGCGGCCGGATCTCGAGCTCGCCGCCGAGGAGCTCGACCCGCTCGCGCATGCCGACGAGGCCGCGGCTGCGGCCGGCGGCGAGGGCCGTGTCGACGTCGAAGCCGCGGCCGTCGTCGGCGATCCGCAGGAGGACCTCGCCCTCGTCGGCCTCGACGTCGACCTCGACGAGGCGGGCGCCGGCGTGGCGGGCGACGTTGGTCAGCGCCTCCTGGGTGAGGCGGTAGATCGTGCTCTCGAGCGCCGGCGTCAGGCCGCGATCGCCGAGGTCGAGGTTGACCTCGATCGTCAGCTCGCCGCCCTCGCGGAGGTCGTCGCAGAGGCGCTCGAGCGCCGCCCGCAGGCCGACGTCGTCGAGGATCGCCGGGCCCAGCATGGTCACCGCCCGGCGGATCTCCTCGAGGGTCGCGTCGGCCATCGCCAGCGTCCGCTCGGCGAGGCGGACGACGGTCTCCGGGCTCGACGCGCTCTGGGCGATGAGCTGGAGGTGGATCCGGATCGCGGTGAGGGCCTGGCCGGCGGAGTCGTGGAGCTCGCGGGCGATCACCCGGCGCTCGGCCTCCTGGAGGGCGACCGCCCGCGACGAGATCTGGCGGAGGTTCTCCTCCTTGCGGCGGAGCGCCTCGTAGGCCGCCTGGAGCTCGGCGGAGCGGGCCGCGACCTGGGCCTCGAGGGTCTGGTTGAGCTCGGCGAGGGCCGCTCGGGTGCCGGCGAGGCGCTCGATGAGCGCGGAGATCCGCCCCTCGGCGCGGTCGATCGCCCGGGTCGGCAGCCAGTAGACGAGGCCGCCGAGGAGGAGCCCGAGGAGGCCGAAGCCGGCGAGGAGCCCGGCGGCCCCGCGGACGGCGGGCCGCGGATCGGCGGCGACCCAGACGTCGGCGACCGGCTCGCCGTGGAGGGTGAGGGGCGCCGACACCCAGAGGGCCGCGACCTCCGGCGGGCCGCCGCCGCCGAGGTCGATCGCCTGGCCCTTGCGATCGACGACCGCGACCGTCAGGAGCTCGGCCGCGTCGGCGAGCCCGGCGACGTGCTCGAGGAGCTTGGCCGAGTCGTAGCGCCAGAGGACCGGCCGCCCCTCGACCTCGCGGCGGAGCTCGTGGGCGATCTCGCGGGCGCGGGCCTCCCCGGCCTCGCGGAGGCCACCGAGGCGTGAGCGCGAGGTAGGCGAGGGGGGCCGCGGTCGCGATCACCAGGCCGAGGATCAGCGAGAGGGGCAGGAGGCGGGCGGTGAGGGTCCGCCGGAGGGCGAGGCGCGAGCGCATCCTAGCCCTCCGCCTCCCCGATCGGGATGTAGCCGCTCTGGCGGATCAGCGCCTGCCCGTCGGCCGAGCGCACGAACTCGATGAGCTCGGCCGCGAGCCCGCGGGGCTGCTCGACGCTGACGAAGGCGAGGTCCTTGACGAAGGGGTAGCGGCCGCTCCGCATGTTCTCCTCGGTCGGGGCGACCCCGTCGATCGAGAGCGCCCGGAGGGCGAGCGCCTGGGTCTGGGTCGCGCCGACGTCGAGGAGGCCGATCGCCCCGGGGGTCGAGACCAGCGCCTCGTGCATCGCCCGGTCGTGGTAGAGCACGCGCCAGCGGCCCTCGCGGTAGGCGGCGTCGTTGGCCGCGGCGAAGTCCGGCAGGACCCGGTCGAAGGCGAAGTGGCTCGAGTCGCCGCGCTCGCGCTGGAGGACGGTGATCAGCGCGCCGTTCGACCAGCGCCGGCGCTCGCCCGCGTAGACCTCGACGAGCTCGCGCTGGCTCAGCCCCTCGTCGACGACGTCGAGGTTGGTGACCGCCGCGACCGCGACCCGCGCGTAGGGGATCACCACCAGGCCGAGCGCCTCCTCCTTCGGCCGCAGCGGCCGGGAGATCAGGCCGAGGTCGACGACGCCGTCGCTCACCGCCCGCACGCCGCCGGTCGAGCCGACGCTCTCAAAGACGATCACCCGCTGGGTCGGGTTGCGGCGGACGAAGGCCTCGGCGAGCTCGCGGGTGAGCGGGAGGTTGGAGCCCGAGCCCGCGAGGCGGAGCGCGGCGTGATCGATCGACTCCTCCTCGAGCGCGCTCGCCTCGTCGATCCCGGCGGCGACGCCCCGCCAGGGCGGCTCGCGGGTGAGGGGCGCGAGGACGGCCCAGGTCGCCGCGACCACGCCGACGAGCGCGGCCGCGAGGGCCGCCCAGAGGGCGACGAGGTTGGCCGGGCCGGCGACGCCGCGGGCGAGGTCCGCCTCCTCCTCCTCGAGCTCGCCGGGCTGGTCCTCGTCGCGCAACGCGGCAACCATAGTCGGCGGCGCGCGTCGACGGAAGGCGCGGCGTCGCGCCGGGATCGCGCGATCAGATCCGGCGCCCCGGGAGGGTGACGACCATCGTCGTCCCGCGCCCGGGGCCGGCGGAGCGGGCCTCGATCTGCCCGCCGAGGAGGCGGACGAGCTCGGAGACGACGTAGAGCCCGAGGCCGGTGCCGCGGCGGGCGCGGACGGCCTCGCTCGGGATCCGGTAGAAGCGATCGAAGATCCGCTTGTCCTGCCCGCGGGGGATCCCGATCCCGCGGTCGGCGACCTCGATGATCAGCCAGCGGGCGTCGGCCGGCCGCGCGCTCACCCGGATATCGGGGGGCGGGTCGGAGTACTTGATCGCGTTGTCGATCAGGTTCTCGAGGACGGTCGCCAGGGCGACGGCGTCGGTGACCATCGTCAGATCGCCCGGGATCTCGATCCGGACCGCGCCCTCGTCGATCTTCGCCCGCCGGGTGACGACGGCGACGACCTTGCGGACGAGCTCGACGAGCTGGACGGTCTCGATCTCCTGGGCGCCGCGGTCCTGGCCGAGGCGGGTCGCCGCCAGCACCCGGTCGATGAACGCGGTGAGGCGGTCGACGTCGTCGAGCATCATCCCCCGCAGGCGCTCCCGCTGGGCCTCCGGGAGCCCCTCGCGGGCGAGCGTCTCGAGGCAGAGCTTGAGCGCGGCGAGCGGGCTCTTGAGCTCGTGGGTGACCGAGTCGATGAAGGAGGTCTGGCGCCGGACCTCGCGGATCTCGCGGACCAGGAAGACCGAGAAGAGGAGGAGCACCGTCGTGATCACGACGAAGCCGAAGATCCCGGTCCAGAGGAGGAGGCGGTTGGCGACGATGTCCTGGGCGAGCACCGGGTTGGTGACGATCAGGTAGGTCCAGCCGACGAGGAGGGCGATGCTCAGGGCGATCGCCACCGACGAGAGGGTGATCGGCAGCGAGATCGAGCGGTTCGGACGCGGCGCCATGCGCTCTCGCTAGCCCCCTCGGGGCGGCCGCGCGATCGGCGCATCGGCGCTCGCGGTGGCGATCCCGTAGAGGTCGCGGAGCGCCCCGGCGTCGACGGCGATCCGGAGCGCGGCGGCGCTCGGATCGAGGCAGAGGTCGATCACGTTGTCGTCGCCCTGCATCGGCCCCGGCTCCTGGCGGTGGTCGCTGACCGCGACCGGGTGGGCGCGCGAGCCGTCGGTGAGGGTGACGGCGAAGGCGGTGAGGTCGAGGGGCTCGCCGCCGGCGATCGACACGCTCCAGATCGTCCGGATCCGCTGGTGGTGGCCCTCGCAGGGGTCGCCCTCGGCGACCTCGTGGCGGATCGCCTGGAGGAGGCGGGGCGGCTGATCGATCGGATCGACCTCGGCGGCGAGGCCCGAGAGCGGCTCGCCGCCGATCCCGAAGAGCGGCCCGGTGATCGTCACCGCCAGCGGCCGGACGACCTCGGCGCCCTCCGGTCGGGCGATCGCCAGGACCAGCGTGCGGTTCTCGTCGAGCCCGCTCGCGGGCGTCAGGAGCACCCGCGCGGGCCGGCTGCGGCGGCCGTCGTCGAGGGCGACGAGGAGGTGTTCGGGGCTGATCGTCGTCGGGTCGATCGGCACCGACAAGACGAGGTAGATCACCGCGGCGATCGTCCGCCCCTCCTCGAGGTCGGCGAGGGTCGGCTCGCGGTGCTGGGCGCCGAGGATCGCCGGCCGGACGCCGACGGTCGCGTCGACGGTCGTGTGGGGGATCGCCTCGGCGGGCGGCGTCGCCGACCGCGGCGGCGGCGGTCGACAGCCGACGACGACCAGGGCGAGGAGCGACGCCAGCGCCCGGCGGCTCGCGAACGAGGGGATCATGGGCGGGGCGACCATAGCAGAGCGGGCGCGCGCAGGAGCCGGCGCCGAACCAGATCTGCCCGGCCGCCGACGGGCAGGCGCCGTCGCGGAGGTCCTTGCCCGCCCTGAGCCTGCAGGGGTCGGTCTCGAAGGCCTGATCTCGGACATCACGGGGATCGCGGCCCTCGGCCCTTCTTTGAGCGCGCCGAGCTCGCCACGCAGAGGGAGAGGACCGAGTCGAAGTGGAGTCCGGGCGAGGTCGCCCCTCAGGTGGACGCGGGCGCGGGGAACCAGCCCTTGGTGCGGTTGGCGAAGGCGACGAGCGAGAGCATCACCGGCACCTCGATGAGGACGCCGACGACGGTCGCGAGCGCGGCCACCGAGGCCAACCCGAAGAGGCTGATCGCGACCGCGACCGCGAGCTCGAAGAAGTTCGAGGTGCCGATCATGGCGGCCGGCGCCGCGACGTTGAAGGGGAGCCTCAGCAACCTGGCGAGGCCGTAGGCGACGGCGAAGATCCCGTAGCTCTGGATGAGGAGCGGGACGGCGATGAGGCCGACGAGGAGCGGCCGCGCGACGATCGTCTCCGCCTGGAACCCGAAGAGGAGCACGACGGTGAGCAGGAGGCCGAGGATCGAGGTCGGCTTGAGCCGCTGCCCGAGCCCCTCCAGGCGCCCGCGCGGGAGCGCGCGCTGGGTGGCGACGCCGGCCGCCAGCGGGATCACGATGAACATCACGACCGACGTCACGAGCGTGCCCCAGGGGACCGTGATGTCGGTGACGCCCAGCAGGAGCCCCGCGAGCGGCGCGAAGACGAAGACCATGATGAGGTCGTTGAGCGAGACCTGGACCAGCGTGTAGTTGGCGTCACCGTCGGTGAGGTGGCTCCAGACGAAGACCATGGCCGTGCACGGCGCGACGCCGAGGAGGATCATGCCGGCGATGATCTGCGAGGCGTCGTCGGCCGGGACCAAGCCGGCGAAGACGAACTTGAAGAAGAGCACGCCGAGCGCGGCCATCGTGAAGGGCTTGACCAGCCAGTTGACCGCGAGCGTGAGCGCGAGCCCCTTCGGCCTCTTGCCGACGTCCTTGAGGCACGACGGCTCCACCTTGAGCATCATCGGGTAGATCATCAGCCAGATGAGCACCGCGACGACGAGGTTGACCCGCGCCACCTCGAGTCGAGAGATGACCTGAAAGGCCGAGGGAGCCAGGAGCCCGAGTCCGACGCCGACGCCGATGGCGAGCGCGACCCAGAGGGAGAGGAAGCGTTCGAAGATACCCACGGCTCAGCCCTCCCCGGACGCTGGCGGGTCCAGCTCCTCGACGGAGCCGCCCGAGCGACGGACCCGCGTCGTCCCCGAGAGCTCGCACGCTCGCGCGAGCGTGTTCGAGATCGTCCCGAACTTCGTGATGTTCCTGTGAAGGAGCTGGCAGCGCGCTCTTGGCTCGTCCGTGTCGACCTCGAGGGTGTAGGTGGCGCGCACGATCCGCGGCGGGCTCTCCTGGCGCTCGAGCACGACGTCGACCGCGGCCGCGCTGTACTTGAACGGCATCATGTGGCTGAAGCGCTCGACGTTCTTGAGGACGCAGGCGGCGAGCGCCGAGGCGAGGAGATGCGCTGGGCCGGGCACCTCCTCGCCCATCGTCGGGCTCCCGTCGAAGGGGATCGTCGCGGCCAGCGTGGTGATCCGCGCCTCGCCTCCGGGCGCGGTCACTCCGTGGGCGTGATAGCGGGTCTTGGGGTCGCTCATGGGGAACTTCGGTGACGTGTGACGAGGAGTCCGAGGTTGAGATCGCGGATCAGAGCGCCGCCACCAACGCCTTGAAGAGCGCGACGACGCCCGGCTCGACGCAGTAGCAGACCCTCGGTCCGTCGACCTCGCCGCGAATGAGCCCCGCGTCCTTGAGCTGCTTGAGGTGCTGCGAGATCGTGGACTGGGCGAGGGGCACTTCGTCGACGATGTCGCCGACGATGCAGCCCTCCTGGCGCACGAGCATGCGGAGGATCGCCACGCGCGCCGGATGAGCGAACGCCTTGGCGAGCCTGGCGAGGAGATCGTTGGCTTCGCGCTCGTCGGTCGGCACCGGCGGCATCGGCTCCGCGGGCGCGCAGACCGTGGTCCCGTTCCTCTTCACGGTGTCCGTGCTCGCTTCAACGTTCATCGTCGATGTACGATGAACGCGCCAGGGCGTCAAGAGGTGCGTGCCCGCTGCGCTCTCCGACGCGGTGGACGCCGCGCCGGAGAGCCGCAGCCGGAGGCGCGGCACTAGCCGCGGTAGGTGAAGGTGCAGCGGGTGATCGGGATCATCACGTCGGCGCTAACGTAGAGATAGTAGTCGCGGCCGTCGACCAGCGCCGGCGGGGCGCCCTCGAGCGGGAGGGCCTGTGCGCTCCCCTCGGGGACCTCGCCGTAGCGGAGCTCGCCGCTCCGCAGCGGGCTCGACTCGGGGGCGACGTCGAGCTTCCAGAGCGTGCCCGCCGGACGGTCGAGGTTGGGCGGGACCATCGGGTTCTCCGAGCCGGCCTCGAGGACATAGACGTAGCGGGCGCCGCCGCCGCTCCAGCTCACGCTGCCGTCGGCCGCGACCCCCTCGCCCTCCTCGCAGGCGCCGGGGACGTAGATGCTCTGCTGGTAGAAGGGCGCCGGCGTCGGGTCGGCGTCGGCCCAATCGTCGGGGGTGAAGCCGCGGAAGGCGAGCTCGGCCGCGAAGAAGGCGATGAGGCGGTCGGGGTCGGTGGTCGGGATCCCGGTGTGGTCGCGGTCGAAGCCGTTGTTCTCCTCCGGCGGGTAGGCGCCGAGGAGCGACGAGTCGAGGAAGCCGCCGGCGAAGGCGAGGCCGTAGGGCGAGAAGGTGTTCACCCAGTTGCCGGGGGCGTCGATGTCCCAGACCGACGCGCCCTCGGGGGTGATGCTCGTCTGGTGGCAGCAGACGCAGGCGCTCGCCTCGACCTGCGTCTTCACCCACTCGAGCTCGGCGACGTAGGTGGGATCGTCCATCCGCGGGTCGGGATCGACCGGCGGCGCCGGCGGGGGGACGGCGGCGTAGGGGCGCTGGGTGAGGACCCGCTCGCAGGACGCGTAGTCGTTGAAGTGGCGGCCCTCCTCGGTCGAGCCGCTGATCATCGACCAGGTGCAGACCTTGCCGCCCTCGCTCTGGCCGGGCGGCTCGCCCTCGATCGGGTCGCGGCACTCGAGCACCGGCGGCTGGAAGACGTTCTCGTCCTCGTTGATGTAGTCGTCGGCGCCGCCGCAGAGCGGGGAGGGGACGAAGATCCCGCCGCCGAAGAGCTCGCAGCCCCGCTCCGCGCTCCGGCACTTCGAGGGGTCCTCGCCGGGGACGACCACCCGGATCACCTGCTCGGCGCCCTCGGTGAGCACGCAGGCGCCGAGGATCGACGGGTACTCGCAGGCCCCCGGCATCTCGAGCGAGCCGCCCCAATCCGAGCAGTCGGCGCGGGCCGCCTCCTCGCCCCACTCGACGCCGCGGTACTCGCGGCACTCCTGGGCGTCGGAGAAGCGGTTCACGTAGGTGCAGGTGCCGAGGAGGGTCTCGGGGATCGTCGGATCGCCCTCGCGGTTGCAGGCGGAGAGGGCGGAGAGGGCAACGAGGACCAGGAGGGGGCGACGCATGGTTTGTCGATGCTCTTTTGGTGAGAGATTGTTGACTGTTGAGAGCGAGCGCCAGTCGACGCGGATAAAGATTTAACAAACATTAGACATGTGTCAACAAGGTCTCTGAAAAAAGTGGATCGAGAGGGCGAAATCGCGCACCCTGGCCCAGGGTCGGCGCGTCCGCAGGCCCCCCCGGGCGCGCTCGCGCTCGCGCCCCGGCCTCCGGTCCCGGGCGTCGCGTCGGCAGCCGCGCGCGCGGGCGCTCACGACTTCTGTCCAAGAGGACATGTCATGCGAAGGCGCGCCCCCGGCCTGCGCCGCGCCGCGCGTCGATCATGTCTCTTGGGACATGGTCGTATGCGCGCCAGACCTCCCTCGCGCCCCGACCGGCGGTCCGCCGTGGCATCATCGACGGCGGGGGATGCAGGCGCGGGAGCTGGTGGTGGTGATGGCCGCCTTGATCGCGGCCAGGCTCGCGCTGCAGGGCGTCGAGCTCGGCGAGCGGGCGCTCGAGGTGCTGGCGGTCGTCGTCACCGCGGCGGCGGCGCTCTCCTTCAGCCGCGGCGATCCGCCGCGCCTCCCCTGGCTCCTCCGCGCCGGCGGGATCGGCCTGGTGCTGGTCGCCCACCTCGTCGATCCCCTGCAGCCGACGTCCGGCGACGGCCCGCGCCTCGCCCACCTCGTGATCATCGCCGCCAACGTCCTCGGGGCGGCGGCGATGATCCGCTTCTACCGGGTGATCCGCGCGAGCGAGCTGGTCGCCCGGCCAGGTCGACGCGGGCGCCTCTTCCTCGCCGCCCTCGCGCTCGTCGCCGCCGCGGTCGTCGCCCTCTGCGTCGCCGGCCTCGACCCCGGGAGCTGGCCCGAGAGCCCGCCGCGGGCGCTCGGCCGCGCGCTCGCCCTCCTGGTCTCGGCCCTCGCCGACGCGCTGGTCTTCGTGATCTCGGCGCGGCTGGTCCTCTCGCTCCTGCCGATGCGCGACGGGGTCGCCGTCCGCCCCTACCTCCTCCTCGCCCTCGACGGCCTCTTCTTCCTGGCGATCGACCTCGCCCACGCCGGCCGCTCCGGCGCCCTCGGCCCGCTCTCACCGCCGGCCGCGCTGGTGCCGACGCTGGCGGCGATCGGCGGCGCGGCGGGGATCAGCGCCGCGCTCGCGCAGCTCCGGATCCTGCGGCCGCGGCCGCCCCTCGGCTGAGCTCGAGCCGGGCTCAGCCGCCGGCCGCGCGGGCGTTGAGGTAGAGCCCGACCTGCGCCTCGAGCATCGGCAGCGGCATCGGCCCGCCGCCGAGGATCACGTCGTGGAACTCCTTGATGTCGAAGCGCTCGCCGAGCGCCTCCTCGGCCTCGCGTCGCAGGCGGAGGATCTCGAGCTCGCCGAGCTTGTAGCCGAGCGCCTGCCCCGGCCAATTGATGTAGCGGTCGACCTCGTTGCTGATGTTGTTGAGCGCGAGCGCGGTGTGCTCGGCCATGAAGCGCTCGCCCTCGGCGCGGCTCCAGCCGAAGGCGTGGATCCCGGTGTCGACCACCAGCCGGCTCGCCCGCCAGGCGGCGAAGGAGAGCTTGCCCATCCGGTCGAGGTCGCTCTCGTAGAGCCCCATCTCCTCGGCGAGGTCCTCGGTGTAGAGCGCCCACCCCTCGACGAAGACGTTCTGCTCGGCGTGCTTGCGGAAGGCCGGGGTCGCCGGCAGCTCCTGGGCGATCGCCAGCTGGAGGTGGTGGCCGGGGATCGACTCGTGGATCGCCAGCACCCGGGCCTCGAAGCGCGGGCGGGTCTCGGGGCGGTAGGTGTTGACGAAGTACTCGCCCGGCTTGACGCCGCCGGGGATCGGGTGGCGGTAGTAGCCGATGTGGGTGAAGGGCGCCTCGTAGTCGGGGATCTCCCGGACCTCGCAGGGCGCCTTGGGGAGGATCCCGAAGTAGTCGGGGATCTTCGCCCGCGCGGCCGCGAGGCCGGCCTCGGCGGCCCCGAGGATCTCCGCCGGCGTGTCGAAGTAGAGGCTCCGGTCCTCGCGGAGGCGGCGGAGGATCGCCGCGAGGTCGTCGCTGCCGAAGAGGCGCTTGCCGAGGACCTGCATCTCCTTGTTGATCCGCGCGACCTCGGCGAGGCCGATCGCGTGGATCTCCTTCGGCGAGCGGCTCAGCGAGGTGTAGACCCGGATCTGCGAGCGGTAGCAGGGGAGGCCGTCGGGGAGGTTGACGACCCCGCTCTCGCCCTCGCCGCGGACCCCGTCGGCGAGGACGTCGTCGATGAAGCGGCCGAATTCGACGAGCGCCGGCCGGACCTCGGCGACCGCCGCCCCGAGCTCGGCGCGGAAGGCATCGAGCTGGTCTTTGGGCCAGTCTGGGTGGGCGGCCGCGGCCGGGGCGAGGAGCGGCCACTCGGGGAGCGGGCGGGCGAGCTCGCCGTCGATCATCGCCTTGACCCGGCGGGCGGACTCGGCGGTGGTCACCCGGCGAGCGACGAAGCCGTCGGCGAGGAGGTCGATCTCCGCGCGGATCGACCCCGGGATCTGGCGGACCCGGGCGACGTAGCGGCGGCCCTCCTCGGGCGTGGTGATCGGCTGGAGCTCGGCGAGGTGGCCCCACTCGCTCACCGGGTTGTTGGCCGGCGAGAGCAGCCAGTTCTCGAAGCGGCAGATCTCGCCGCCGATCGACGCCTCGAGCTCGCTCTTGAAGATCGCCAGGGTGAGCTGATCGCGGTCGCTCAGCGCGCTCGCCTCGATCGCCCGGGCGTCGGTAAGGAAGGCCCGGCGGCGGCGGCCGTCGTCGGCGATCGCCTCGGGCGAGACCTCGGCGACCCGATCGTCGTAGGCGTGGACGCCGAGGCGGGTCGCCTCGAGGGGCGAGCGCTCGAGGTGCCAGGCCCAGTGGCGGCGGAGGAGCTCGCGGAGGCGGGGATCGTCGACACCGGCCTCGGCCTCGGCGAGCGCGGCCTCGAGGGATGTGTCGGGCGTCACCGCGGCGGGCGCGGCGGCGGGCGCGGCCCCGACGGGCGCCGGCGCCTCGGCCTCGCGGGCCGGCCGCTCGCAGGCCCCGAGGACCACGGCGAGGGTCAGGAGCGCGGACGCGGGGGCGAGGAGACGGCTCGGGGGGCGTGCGGGCATCGGCGGCGCCCGACCATACCACCTGCGCCGAGCCGCCCCTGACGTCCACGGGCGCGCAGGGCGGGCGCGGCGGCCCCGCGTTTGCACGCGGCGCCTCTTCCGCGGCGCTCGCAATCGCCCGCGAGAAAAACCCCGGGCCGACGGGCGGAGGTCCCCCAGGTGAAGTACCGTATGCGGGCTCAAGATGGCCGCTCGACCCGGAAAGACGAGTTCGCGCCGCCGGCTGCGGCGCGTGGCGACCCTGGGGGTGCTCCCCCTCCTCGTGGTCGGGGTCCTCGCGGCCCCCGAGGCGATCGCGGCCCCGGCTCCGCCGACGCTGCCGCCCTCGCGCGACGGCGGCGTGCCGGTCCCGCCGCCGCCGGAGAGCGCCCCCGAGGCGCCGCCGGCCGAAGCGGCGCCGCCGGCCGAGACGGCCCCTCGGCCCCCGCCGAGCCGCCGGCGACCCCCTGTCGGAGGCAGCGCCTCCGCCCGCGGAGCCGCCGACCGGGCCGTCCACGCAGCCGCCGTCGGAGGCGGCGCCCCCGCCCGCGGAGCCGCCGACCGGGCCGTCCGCGCAGCCGCCGTCGGAGGCAGCGCCTCCGCCCACACGACCCGCTCCGAGCGCGCCGCCGGTCCAGCGCCCCAAAGCCGCGCCGGCGCGGCGCCGGCGCCCGCTCCCGCCCCGGCGCCGGCCCCCGCGAGCCGTCCGCCGGCGCCCGAAGCGGCCCCCGCTCCCGCGCCGGCGGATCCGCCGGCGCCCGCCGATCCGCCGGCGCCCGCCGAGGACCCGCCGAAGGCGAAGAAGGCGAAGGAGCCGAAGCCCGAGAAGGAGCCCAAGGAGAAGAAGAAGCGCCGCCGCGGCACCGACGACGATGACCCCGAGGAGGAGGCGAAGGAGAAGGACAAGAAGCGCGAGCCCTTCAAGCACCGCGGGATGATCCTCGAGGGCAAGATCGGCGCGCTCGGCTGCCTCCGCCGCCACTGCCACGATCAGGCCAACCACGCCTCCAAGCCCGGGCTCGCGCTCGGCGGCTTCTTCGGCGGCAACATCCTCGGCCTCCTCGACGTCGGCCTCGAGGCGGCCTGGGGTCAGCTCCGCCCCCAGGCCTACTCCGGCCGCAACGTCCTCGATCTCTACAGCATCAACGGCAACGTCCTCTCGACCCTGATCGCCGAAGACATGGGCGTGCCGTCGATCCCCCTCGACTTCTCGACCCTGACGGTCGGCGGGATCAAGAGCCGGGCGGTCCACGCGGGGCCGACGATCCGGGTCCACATCATCCCGCGCGGCCGCCTCTCGGCCTACGTCGGCGCCGGCGTCCACTACCAGCTCTGGCGCAACACCTACCAGACCACCGGCGGCGACTTCCGCCTCTCGTTCCACGGGATCAGCCTGCCGCTGAGCGCCGGCGTCGGCTTCTACGTCCTCCGCAAGCTCGCCCTCAACGCCGAGTTCACCTACGACCACCCCTTCTGGCTGGCCGCCGGGATCCGCCACCCCGACCTCAACTTCGTCGCCCCGATCGCCCTGATCCAGGACGCGGCGGAGCAGGCGGGGACCAAGCTGCAGTCCGATCTGCCGACCTTCTGGTCGCTGGTCCTCAGCGCCCGGATGCGCTTCTAGCGCGGCTGCCGCCGCCCGCGTCCCTGGGTCGCCCTCGGCGCCCCTTGGGGTTTGACGCTCTCGCGCCGGCCGTCCTATTGTCCGCCTCGCCGCGCTGCGTGCCCGCGGCACCAAGGAGTTATCCGGATGAAGCGTCTCCTCTCCGCACTCGGCCTCGTCTCCCTCCTCGGGGGCGCCGCCTCGTCGATGATCAGCTGTGACGGCGGCGGCTCGACCCCGCCGACGATCGCCGTGACCTCCGAAGATCTCGCCGAGGGCGGCGCGTACGTCGTCTACATCAACAAGTCGGGCAACTGCTCGAAGGGCTGCGACCAGCTCGCCAAGGGCGACCTGATCCTCGAGGTCGACGGCCAGAAGGTCACGTCGTCCAAGGACACGCGCAACAGCAAGATCGCCACCGGTCAGCCGGTCAAGCTCAAGGTCTGGAAGAAGGACACCAAGTCCGTCGTCGACGTCGAGGTGGTCGCCGAGCCCAGCGACAAGCTGCCGCCGCTCAAGGACGCGCCGCCCTTCTGGACGATCTCCGCGACCGACCTCGACAAGGCGCCGCAGTGGGCCCGCCGCGCGCACTTCGGCCACGTCGCCCCCTCGGTCATGCTGGTCGCCGCCGACGGCGGCATCCTCAGCGGCCGCGACCTCGTCGGCAAGAAGCGCTTCATCGTCTTCTGGGACATCGCCACCCGCGAGGAGCAGGCCCAGGCCGCCGACTTCCTGCAGGTCCTCCAGAAGGCCCAGGCCGACCTCAACGCCCGCGGCATCGACGTGATGTTCGCGCAGATCCAGTTCCCGTCGAACACCCGCCAGGCGGCCTGGAACGACTCGGCGCTCCGTGACTTCCAGAAGCGCAACGGGATCGCCGAGCTCCCGCCGCTCCCGCTCTTCCGCTTCCCGAACGCGACCGAGTACAACGCCGCCAAGGAGACCGGCTGCGAGGGCGCGACCTCCTACATCCAGTACCTCCGGGCGCCCCCGGCGATCGTCATCCTCGACGAGAACGGGATCATCCGCTGGCACTCCGAGGGCATCCAGACCCCGCCGAGCGACACCCCGGAGCCGCTCCTGAACCTGCCCAATCAGTGGACGATCATCCAGGCGATCGAGTTCGCGCTGAACAACCTGCAGTAGGCGAGCCTGCGCGGGGATGAGGGGCCGGCGCCGCGTCTGCGGGGCCGGCCTCCTCGCGACGAGGCGCCAGGCTCCGCGGTGAATCAGCCCGCGGGCGCCGGCGCGACCGGCTCGGCGGGCGCGGGCCTCTCGGGTGTCGGCGCTTCGGGGGCCGGCGCGGCCGAGGTGTGGTCGTGGACGATCCGCCAGCCCTCGGCGTCGCGGCGCAGCGCGAGGGAGAAGACCCCCTCGCCGGCGGCCGGGGTCTCGCGGAGGCGCCAGCGGCCGAGGACGATCGCCCCGTCGGCGCCGAGGGGTTGGATCTCGAGGAGCTCAAACGAGAGCGCGCCCATGGTCGAGCGGTCGTCGCCGTAGCGCTGGCGGTAGCGATCGCGGGTGGTCGCGTAGCCTCGGCGGATCGCCCCACCTGACGTAAAGACCAGGTCCTCCGAGTCCTCGTAGGCGCCCATGAAGCCCTCGAGGTCGCCGGCGTTCCAGGCGGCGGCCTGGGCCTCGAGGAGCGCGGCGATCGCCCGGCGATCGCCGTCGCTGAAGGAGCGCTCGCCCCGGCAGCCGCTCGTCGGCGCGAGCGCGAGGAGGGCGAGCGCGAGGGCGAGCGCGGGGGCGGCGAGGGGGCGAGCGGAGGCGAGCCGCGGCGTCATCGGCCCGAGGATAGCCGCCGCCGCCGGCTTTTCGCGCCGTCCGGGTCGCGCGCGGTGCTATGTCGGGGACCATGTCGAGCAGCCACCCGCCGATCCGAAAGCTCCTCTGCGCGAACCGCGGCGAGATCGCAATTCGAGTCTTCCGCGCGGCGACCGAGCTCGGGATCCGCACGGTGGCGATCTTCAGCCACGAGGACCGGGTCCACCTCCACCGCTACAAGGCCGACGAGGCCTACATGCTCCCGCGGGATCGCAGCCCGGTCGCCGCCTACCTCGGCTACGACGCGATCCTCGACATTGCGAAGGCCAACGGCGTCGACGCGATCCACCCGGGCTACGGCTTCCTCGCCGAGAACGCGGCCTTCGCCCGCGCCTGCGCCGACGCCGGGATCGCCTTCGTCGGCCCGGAGCCGGCGACCCTCGAGGCCTTCGGCGACAAGACCCGCGCCCGCGCCCTGGCGATCGAGTGCGGGGTGCCGGTGGTCCCGGGGAGCGACGGGCCGGTCGCCTCGATCGACGACGCGCGCGCCTTCGCGGCCGCCCACGGCTACCCGCTCATCGTCAAGGCGGCGATGGGCGGCGGCGGCCGGGGCATGCGGGTGGTCCGGGCGCCGGCGGAGCTCGACGAGGCCTTCTCGCGGGCGCGCTCGGAGGCGCAGGCGGCCTTCGGCGACGGCACCGTCTTCATCGAGCGCTACGTCGACGAGCCCCGCCACGTCGAGGTCCAGATCCTCGGCGACGGCCAGGGCCGGGTGGTCCACCTCTTCGAGCGCGACTGCTCGGTCCAGCGCCGCCACCAGAAGGTGATCGAGATGGCGCCGGCCCGCGGCCTCGGTGAGGAGGTCCGCCTCGCGCTCTACGCCGACGCGCTCCGCCTGGCCAAGCACGTCGGCTACCGCAACGCCGGCACCGTTGAGTTCCTGGTCGGCCGCGACGGTCGCCACTACTTCATCGAGGTCAACCCGCGGATCCAGGTCGAGCACACGGTGACCGAGGAGATCACCGGCGTCGACCTCGTCCAATCTCAGATCCGGATCGCCGGCGGGGCCTCGCTCCCGGACCTCGGGCTCGCGCAGGAGGCGATCGCCCACCACGGCTTCGCGATCCAGTGCCGGGTCACCACCGAGGACCCGAAGGAGGGCTTTCGCCCCGACACCGGGCGGATCGAGGCCTTCCGCTCGGCGAGCGGGATGGGGATCCGCCTCGACGGCGGCTCGGGCTACGCCGGCGCCGTGATCTCGCCGCACTACGACTCGCTCCTGGTCAAGGTGACCGCGCACGCCCTGACCTTTGAGTCAGCCTCTCAAAAGCTCCAGCGGGCGCTCGCCGAGTTCCGGGTGCGCGGGGTCAAGACCAACATCCCCTTCCTCCAGAAGGTCCTCGCCCACCCGCGCTTCGTCGCCGGCGAGGCGACGACCTCCTTCGTCGATCAGACCCCGGATCTCTTCGCGTTCCCGCGGCGCCGCAACCGGGCGCAGCGCCTCCTCCGCTTCCTCGCCGAGGTCGCGGTCAACGGGCCGACGACGCCGTGGGCGAGCAACCTCCCGCCGTCGACCGTCGACCCCGAGATCCCGCGGCCGCCCCGCGACGCGCCGCTGCCGAGCGGCTGGCGCGACCTCCTGCGGGCCGAGGGGCCGGCGGCCTTCGCCAAGGCGGTCCGCGCCCACCAGGGCCTCCTCCTCACCGACACCACCTGGCGCGACGCCCACCAGTCGCTCCTCGCCACCCGCGTGCGCACCGTCGACATCGCGGCGATCGCCCCGCTCAGCGCCCACGTCCTCGCGCCCGCCTTCTCCCTCGAGATGTGGGGCGGCGCGACCTTCGACGTCGCCCTCCGCTTCCTCCGCGAGTGCCCCTGGGACCGCCTCGAGCGGCTGCGCGCGCTGGTCCCGAACATCCCCTTCCAGATGCTCCTCCGCGGGGCGAACGCGGTCGGCTACACCAACTACCCGGACAACGTGGTCAAGCGCTTCGTCCGCGCGGCCGCCGAGCGGGGGATCGACGTCTTCCGGATCTTCGACTGCCTCAACTACCTCGACAACCTCCGCCTCGGGATCGACGCGGTCGGTGAGGCCGGCGGGGTGATCGAGGCGTCGCTCTGCTACACCGGCGACGTCGCCGACCCCGGCCGCACCAAGTACTCGCTGCAATACTACGTCGACCTCGCCGGCGAGCTGGTCGCCCTCGGCACCCACGTCCTGGCGATCAAGGACATGGCCGGCCTCCTGCGCCCGCGGGCCGCCGCGCTCCTGGTGGGCGCGCTGCGCTCGGCCTTCCCCGAGGTGCCGATCCACGTCCACACCCACGACACCGCGGGGACCGGCGTCGCGTCGATGCTCGCGGCCGCGGCCGCGGGCGCCGACGTGGTCGACGCGGCCTGCTCGGCGATGTCGGGGATGACCTCGCAGCCCGCGCTCGGGGCGATCGTCGCCGGCGTCGCCGGGGGGGAGCGCGACACCGGCCTCGACATCGAGCGCCTGCAGCCGATCAACACCTACTGGGAGCAGCTCCGGGGGGTCTACGCGCCCTTCGAGAGCGGCCTCCGCTCGGGCTCGGCCGACGTCTACCTCCACGAGATGCCGGGCGGGCAGTACACCAACCTCCAGTTCCAGGCGCGCTCGCTCGGCCTCGCCCACCGCTGGCCGGCGATCAAGCGGGCCTACGCCGCGGCCAACCGCCTCCTCGGCGACATCATCAAGGTGACGCCCTCGTCGAAGGTCGTCGGCGACCTCGCGCAGTTCATGGTCCAAAACGACCTCGACGAGGCGGCGGTGCTCGCCCAGGCCGAGACCCTCTCGTTCCCCCGCAGCGTCGTCGAGTTCCTCCAGGGCTACCTCGGCGTCCCCCACGGCGGCTTCCCCGAGCCGCTCCGCACGCGGGCGCTCCGCGGCGCGCCGACGATCGAGGGGCGCCCCGGCGCCTCGCTCCCGCCGGCCGATCTCGACGCGCTCCGCGGCGACCTCGAGGCCGCCCACGGCCCGAAGATCCGCGACGTCGACGTCCTCTCGGCCGCCCTCTACCCGGCGGTCTTCCGCGAGTACATGGACTTCCGCGAGCTCTACTCCGATGTCTCACGGCTGCCCACGCGGGCCTACCTCGCGCCGCTCCAGATCGGCGAGGAGCTCAGCGTCGAGATCGAGCGCGGCAAGACCCTCATCGTCCGCCTCACGGCGATCGGCGAGCTCGGCGACGACGGCCAGCGCGAGGTCTTCTTCGAGCTCAACGGCCAGCCGCGCTCGCTCCGGGTCGCCGACAAGGCGGCGTCGACCACCGTGGTCACCCGCGAGCGGGCCGATCCCGCGGATCCCGGGTCGATCGCCGCGCCGATGCCCGGGGCGGTCGTCGACGTCCGGGTCGCCGTCGGTCAGGCGGTGAAGGCCGGCGATCCGCTGGTGGTGCTCTCGGCGATGAAGATGGAGACGGTCGTCGCGGCCCCGCGGCCCGGGAGCGTCAGCCGCCTCGCGGTCGCCGTCGGCGACGCCCTCGACGCCGGCGATCTACTGCTCGTGCTGACGAGCGGCTGAGCGAGGGCGGCGCCGGAGTGCCCCTCTCTTCCTGGCGCGGAGGTCCTCAGGGGATCCACCCCATGGGGTCGTCTGCGCCAACTTTTTTGGGGCTTCCCGGTGATCCGATTGGCGGCCCGAGACGCCAATAGATCGGACACCACGTCGGGTCGGGCGAGCGCCGCGGCCCCGTGACGAGGATGTCCTCGGGGACATGTTCTCACCCGTGGGGAGGCGGCCGACGGTCGCGACGGTGGACATGCCCGGGATCGCGCCTCGTCGTGGGAGGGGGGCGCGATCCCGGGGGACCTCAGTAGAAGCGATCCGCGTCGGCCAACCACGCGGGGAGGCCGACCGCCCAGAGTCCGCCGTCGTCGTCGTGGTAGACGACCAACGGGTCGTCGTGGCCGTGGGCGAGGACCCTCGGGTCGTGACCGCTGGCGATCGTCTCGGGCCGCGCGCTCGGGGCGTGGTGGAGGATCGCGATCTCGGCGGGTTCATCGCCGTAGTCGCCGATCCGGCAGATCGATCCCTCGTCGTTGACGAAGCTACATCCCCCGCGAAACGACGCGCTGAGCCGGCGCGGACCCTCGCTCGCGTCGGCCGGCAGCGACCAGAGCTGCCTGGTCTCACGCTCGAGGTCCAGGGTCTGGTAGAGGGTCGAGCCCGACGCGCTCTCGAGGCGCCAGGGGATGACGTGCCGCCCCTCGTGGCGGGCGACCACCGCTGATTCCTCGCCGGGGAGCCAGCGGATCAGATCGCCCTGGGGCGTCGTGAAGAGGCCGGCGCCGTCGTGGCGGATCCCTGCGAAGTCGGCGGCGTCGTCGAGCGTCCCGAGGAGCTGACCGGTGGCGAGCTCGACCGCGACGGGTCGGAGGGCGCCGAGGACCTCCGCTGGCCGAAGGCGTAGGGCAGGCCGGGGCGCCAGGCGTCTTCGATCGAGGGGCGATCGGTGTCACTGATGTGGACCTCGCGGTCGTGCTCGCGGTCGTAGGCGACGATGCTTCTCGCGCGTGATCTCCCTGCTCGAGTCGTCGAATTCCTGGGCGTAGCCGACGACCCACGCGTCGTCGACGTGGATGCCTGCGCTCAAGAACCAGTCGTCGAGCGAGGCGACGAGCGCCGCGGTCTTCGGATCAATGATCGTCAGCGACCAGCCGCGCAGGCAGAGGAGCCCGTCGCAGGCGATGGCGCTATCGGAGTGGAGGCCGGGGAAGACGGCCGGGGGGCTGGGCGCCCGGAGGTCCGGGATGACCTCGAGGGCGAGCGGCTCGTAGCGTGTGCGCACCAGGCTCTCACCGACCACGCTCCCCCCGCAGAGGTCGGCGCCGGCGAGGGTGAGCTCGACCTCGCCGGTCGCGTCGGGTGTCCAGAGCCCCGCCTCGTCGCAGAGCGCGAGGACCTCACGGGTCGCGTTGTGGATGTAGACGTTGGCCACGTCGAGGCGCTCCGGCGCCTCGCCGCAGGCCCCCACACGCCACCACTCGGGGTCGGCGTCGCTTCGCCAGTAGACCTTGAGCACCACGTCGTCGCCCAGGCGCGCGACCGACCAGACCTTCTGCCCGGGTCGGGCCGCGAGGAGGAGCGTCGGCTCGTCGCTGCCGCAGCGCGCCCTCGCCTCGCCGGCGCAGCCGCTGCCGAGGAGCGGCAGAGAGAGGAGCGCGGCGATCGTCAGCGGGCGTGCAGAGGCCATGTCGGGGGGACGAGGGCCGCGTCGGCCTGGCGCGCGGCTAGCCGACCGCCGCCCCGAGGATCACCCCGCGCTCCGAGAGATCGGCGAAGAGGTGGGTCATGCCGACGAGGAAGTCGTCGTCCAGCGCCTCGCCGGCCGCGGCCGCGCCCTCCTGGAGGGCGGCGACCACGGTCGCGCCGGCGAGGAGGCGCGCCAGCACCTCGCTCGCCCGCGGGGTCAGCTCGATGTAGCGGACGCGGTAGCTCTCGCGGTCGCGGTAGACCAGGAGCGCGCTCGCCTCGGCCGCCGGCTCGCTGCGGTCGTCCTCCTCCTGCGGCAGGCGGTGGACCGCGTGGTCGTAGCGCTGGAGGCGGGTGGTGCCGTCGAAGGCGAGGGGGCGGCCCAGCGCCAGGGCCTCGCCGGTCGGCGGCTCGCGGCCGCCGGGGGCGTTGCGGACCTCGGCGGCGACGAGCTCGTGGCGCGCGAGATCGACCAGGTAGTCGGGGATCTCCGGGTCGGCGCGCCAGCGGGGGGCCGCCCAGGTGACGAGCTCGACCGGGACGTCGCGGAGGACGACGCTGTGGGAGCCGGCCTCGGCGAAGAAGGCCGCGAAGTCGGCGTCGTAGCGCGGGCGGCCGAGGCGGGCGGCGGTCCGCGGGATGAACTCGCGGATCACCCGACGCAGGCGGCCCTGGACCATCGCCCGGTACATCTTGAGGCGGCTCGCGCCGCGCTCGACCATCGCCGTCAGGGTCGCGCCCTCGAGGCCGTGGGCGGCGTAGAAGGCCGCGAGGTCGCGGCTGATCGCCGCGCTCGCGTCGACCTCGCGGAGGGCCGCGGTGAAGGCGTCGATCACCTGGAGGTCCTGCGGACGCTCAGCCACCGGCGACCTCCTGCCCCTCGGACGCGCGCCAGCGTGCGAGCGCGCCCTGGTAGACCGCGTCGAGCGCCTTGACCTCGGCGAGGAGGTCCGCGAGCGGCGGGATGTTGTTGTCGCGCTCGAGGAGCACCGGCACCGGGCCGATCCGCTCGACCACCCAGGCCATCAGGTCGTAGACCTCGTCGCGGACCGCGGCCCCGTGGGTGTCGACGAGGGTCGCGTCGTCCCAGGGCTCGTGGCCGGCGACGTGGAGCTGGCGGACCCGCTCCAGCGGGATCCGGGCGAGCCACTCGAGGGGGTCGAAGCCGTGGTTCTGGGCGTTGACGTAGGCGTTGTTGACGTCGAGGAGGAGGCCGCAATCGGCCCGCTCGATCACCTCGACGATGAAGTCCGGCTCGTCGTGCTCGCTCTCGCCGAGGGCGAGGTAGTAGGAGACGTTCTCGACCAGCATCGGCCGCTCGAGGCGCTCCTGGGCCTCGCGGATCCGGGCGGCCGTGCGGGTCGCCGTGCGGGTCGTGAAGGGGAGGGGCAGGAGGTCGTGGAGCTCGCCGCCGCGGTTGCAGAAGCAGAGGTGGTCCGAGTACCAGGGGGTCGGGTGGCGGTCGAGGAAGCGCCGGAGCTCGCCGAAGAAGCGGGGGTCGAGGGGGTCGACGCCGCCGAGGTTCATCGCCACGCCGTGGCCGATGAGCGGGAAGCGCTCGCAGATCCGCCCGAGCTGATCGACCGCCGCGCCGCCGCGCCAGAGGTAGTTCTCCGGTGAGAGCTCGAGGAAGGCGACGAGCCCGTCGGCCGCGCCGGCGTCGATCTCGGCCATGAAGGCGGAGCGGAGCCCGAGGCCGATCCCGGTCGGAGGGGGCGGGAGCATCGGCGCTGAGCGTATCAGGCCGCGCGCGCGGCTGACATGACCTGACGCTCACGTGGAGCGTGGGCGGACGTCGGCGTGGCGGCGGCCAAAAAAGGCGCGCCCGCGCTGCCGTTCGGCTGCGCGGGCGCGGAGGAGCGCCGCTCAGAGGGCGCTCGCGGCTGCGGGTCGGCTACTCGCCGCCCTCGTCGCCACCAGCGGCCTCGTCGCCGCCGCCTTCCTCACCGCCGGCCTCCTCGCCGCCGCCTTCCTCACCGCCGCCCGCGTCGCCGCCCTTGTCGGCGCCGCAGCTCTTGTCGGCGCCGCAGGACTTCTCGGCCCCGCCGCCGTCGCCGCCCGGGACCTCGGTGCTCTCGCCCTTGTCCTTGCAGCCGCCGACCATGAACGAGACCGAACCCAGAATGGCGAGGGTTGCGGCGATTTCCTTGAGGTTTGCCATGATGCTTCTCCTGATCCTTGTTGATTGCCTGTTCGGGTTTCGCGTCGAGGTGGCCTCAGCGCCGTGCGCTCGCCCTCGCGGGAGCCAAAGGATCCCTGGTTCCTCGCCTAGCGACCATACTGAACGCCCGTCTGGTGAGGGCCAGTGAAGATCGCGCGGCGGAGGTGAGCGAGCGGTGCAGCGTCATCCAGTGCCACTTTCTCGTCTATCACATCCGCGCCGAGCTTCCTATAGAGCGGCTTCAGGTCGGGGAAGCCGGGGCGCGGGAGGATCTCGCCCGCGATCTCCGAGAGGGAGGGCGAGGGCGAGGGCGCGAGCGCGTGCGAGCCGGCGTCGAGCTCGACCGTCTGCCGGGTCGTCTGCCGGGTCGTCGGCCCGGTCGTCTGCCCGGTCATCTGCCCGGTCATTTGGGCCATGACCTCGGCGGCGCTCCAGCGGCGCGATGAGGCGGCGCAGCAGGTGTGGAGGCGGCGGAGCGCGTCGTCGAGGGTCGGGCCCCCGGCCTCGCGGAGGGCGACATCGGCGATCAAGGCGATCGCCGCGCCGCCCCAGTAGACCCAGTGGTAGGTGTGGAGGCGACCCATCGCCGCGCTCGCCTCCGCGAGGGAGAGATCTCCGCGGACATCGGCGCGCCCCCGCCGAAAGCCCGCGCGCAGGGCCGCCCACGCAGCGACCTCGCTGCGGAGGCCGGCGCGGGCGCGGACGACCTCCGTGTAGTAGGTGACGAAGCCCTCCGGGAGCCAGGCGTCGCCGCGGACGATCGACGGCATCCCGAGGTGCAGGAGCTCGTGGATCGCCACCCACTCGCCGACGAACGCGTCGTCCTCGGCGTCGCCGCCGATCAGCAGGAGGATCGACGCCCCGCCGCCGCGCTCGACCGCGCCGAAGACCACCGGCTCGTCCCCCCAGCCGACGGTCGGCACCACCAGCACCTGAATATCGCTGACCGGGAGCGCGCCGTAGAGGGTGGCGACGGCCTCGCCGGCGCGGGTCAACCAGCGGCGGAGCCCGGCCTCGCTGAGCCGTCGCGGGCCGTCGAGGATCGCGACGTCGAGGGAGCCGCCAGCGACCGTGAAGGTGTCGCGCTCGAGGCGGCCGACGGCGGCGTAGGAGCGCCAACGCAGCGCGGTCGTCGGCAGCCGGTAGGTGCGCTCGCCGAGGCGCGGCCACGGCGTCGACACCGACTCGCCCTCGGCCAGGGTGAAGGCGACGGTGATCGACGGGTCGCTGGCGATCCGCGGCGGGTGCCAGAGCCAGGCCTCGGTCGCCACCAGGCGATCGTCGCCGACGATGCGGACGTCGCTTCGCCAGCCGCCGGCGGCCGCCTCGAGGTCGACGTCGTAGGCGACGCAGCGCCCGCGGAGCCCGGTGAGATCGATCCTCGGGGGCTCCTCGGTGATCGCGAGCTCGCGGCCGCTCGCGGGATCGCGGGCGCCGATGAGCCCGGCGAGGGCCCCTTCGCCGGCGGTCAGCGACGTCGGCGGCGCGCCTTCGAAGCAGAGCTCGATCGCCCAGCGAGGCGCGCTCGCGTCGATCCGATAGGACCAGGCGGCCGGCGCGGGCGCGCTCCGCCGGTGGGCGCAGCCGCCCGCGCTGGCGAGGGCGAGCGCGAGGACCCCGCGGCCGCGCGCGCGCGCGGCTGCGGGGCCGCTCTGCGGGGACGCGCTCCGCCACATCGTGGATGATGCGCGAAGCCTCGGTCGCAGCGCCAGTCGCCGACGGGGTCTGCATCGAGGCTGCCCGCCGTGGTCTGCCGGCGACACCTGGCCCGCTGCTTCGGCGACGGAGTGCCGCCATGGACACCCGCCGTCGCGGTCACGTATCGTCGAAAGCGCGGTGCGTCGCCCAGGCGCGCCCCCTTCCTTGGCCTTCCGCGGAGAGATCCTGACCATGCGCCTTCGTCCCATCCACGGGCTCCTCAGCGCCCTCCTGGCCCTCGGCCTGACGGGCTGCACCTTCGACGCCACCGGTCTCGGTGAGAGCGGCTCCGGGGGCTCCTCGGGGTCGACCGAGGGGTCGACGACCTCGATGGCCTCGAACACCGATCCGAGCGGGGCGACGATGACCTCGACCTCGGGCGGGGGCTTCTGCGGCGACGGCATGCAGGACCCGGGCGAGGAGTGCGACAACGGCGAGCTCAACGCGCCCGACGGCTTCTGCTCGACGGAGTGCAAGAAGGCCTTCTGCGGCGACGGGATCAAGAACGGGATCGAGTCCTGCGACTACGCCAACCCCGACCCCAACGCGCCGGCGTGCACCATGGAGTGCAAGCTCGCCTCCTGCGGCGACGGCGTGGTCCAGGAGGGCGAGGAGTGCGACGACGGCAACTCCGAGCCGACTGACGACTGCATCGACTGCGTCGCCCCGAGCTGCGGCGACGGCTTCACCTGGGCCGGCCACGAGGAGTGCGACGACGGCAACGGCGACAACACCGACGCCTGCGTCGACGGCTGCGTCGACGCGAGCTGCGGCGACGGCTTCATCGAGCAGGGCGTCGAGGCCTGCGACGACGGCAACCAGAACAACGACGACGGGTGCTCGAACAGCTGCGTGTCGGCGAGCTGCGGCGACGGCGAGGTCCAGGTCGGCGAGCAGTGCGACGACGGCAACCAGGACAACACCGACGCCTGCCTCAACATCTGCGCCGACGCGAGCTGCGGCGACAACTTCGTCCAGGCCGGGGTCGAGGAGTGCGACGACGGCAACGGCGACAACACCGACGCCTGCCTCGACTCCTGCAAGGACGCGAGCTGCGGCGACGGCTTCGTCCAGGCCGGGGTCGAGGAGTGCGACGACGGCAACGAGATCAACGTCGACGCCTGCCTCAACACCTGCAAGAGCGCCAAGTGCGGCGACGGGGTGATCCAGGCCGGGGTCGAGGAGTGCGACGACGGCAACACCAAGGGCGGCGACGGCTGCGACGCGATGTGCAAGAAGGAGTGCGGCAACGGCAAGGTCGACCCGGGCGAGGAGTGCGACGACGGCAACACGATGAACGGCGACGGCTGCGACTCGATGTGCAAGGACGAGTGCGGCAACGGCAAGGTCGACGCCGGCGAGGAGTGCGACGGGAACGTGGGCCTCAAGCCCCACACCGTGTGCAACATGACGTGCAAGCTCGAGTGCAAGGCGGTCGCCGAGGGCGACGCCTGGGCCAACTGCGACATGGACATCGTCATGAACGGGTGCGAGACCGACCTCTCGCAGGACATGACCTGCGGGGCCTGCATGACCACCTGCAAGATGAACGAGACCTGCACCTGGGACGGGGCGAAGTACTTCTGCTTCATGTAGGCTGAGGCGCGTGCCTGACATCGGGGGGAAGGCGGCTCGACGAGCGGCTGCGACGGGCCTGGCGCTGGCGCTGGCGCTGGCGCTGGCCGCCTGCTTCGTCGACGTGCCGGCCGTCACCACCGGCGCGAGCGACGGGAGCTCGACCTCGTCGACGAGCTCGACCACCGACGCGACCACGTCGACGGGCGAGGGGAGCTCGACCGGGACCCAGACCTCGGCCAGCGGCCCCTACTGCGGCGACGGCCAGGTCGATCCCGGCGAGGAGTGCGACGAGGGCGAGGCCAACGCGGCCGACGGCTTCTGCTCGCTCGTCTGCGTCAAGGCCCGCTGCGGCGACGGGGTCAAGAACGGCCTCGAGCCCTGCGACTTCGCCGACCCGGACCCCGAGGCGCTTGCCTGCACGATGGCGTGCACGCTCGCCTCCTGCGGGGACGGTGTGCTCGACCCCGGCGAGGCCTGCGACGACGGCAACCAGATCGAGGACGACGGCTGCACGAGCGCCTGCCGGATCCCGGTCTGCGGCGATCGCGTGGTCGAGGGGGGCGAGGCCTGTGACGACGGCAACCAGCTCCCGGGCGACGGCTGCGACCCGAGCTGCGCGCTCGAGTGCGGCAACAACAAGCTCGACGGCGACGAGGCCTGCGACGGCAACGCCGGCCTCCAGCCCCACACCGTGTGCACCCCGACCTGCGCGCTCGAATGCGCGCCGATCTTCGAGATGAGCGCCTGGGGCGACTGCAACCAGGACCTGGAGCTCGACGGCTGCGAGGCCGATCTCTCGCTGGCGGCGAGCTGCGGCGCCTGCGAGGTGGTCTGCGCGGTCGGGCAGACCTGCGCCTGGGATCGGATGAACGGCGGCTATTTCTGCCTACAATGATCGGATGGCCGCCATGACCCGCCGCCTCGTCCCCTGGAGCCTCGGCCTGGCCGCCCTCGCGCCGGCGTCGTCCCTCGCTGGCCCCGGCGATCTCGCCGCCCCCGAACCTGCCCCAAAGGCCATCCACGGCGGGCTCGACGCGGCCACCTGCCAGTTCCCGTCGGCGGTGGCGATGCTCGATCAGGCGAGCGAGTCGCTCTTCTGCACCGGATCGCTGGTCCACCCCCAGGTCGTCCTCCTCGCCGCCCACTGCATCGATCCCAACTACTCGTGGGCGACCCCGGGCTACGCCGCCTTCGGCGAGCACGCCGACGCGCCGGCCTTCAAGGTGCCGGTCGAGCGCTGCGGCTTCCACCCGAAATGGATGAACCAGGACTTCGACCTCGCCGCCTGCGTCCTCGCCGAGCCGGTCGACGGCGTGCCGATCGTCCCGCTCCTGATGGGCTGTGAGGCCGACCAGCTCGCGCCCGGCTCCGAGGTGACGATCGTCGGCTTCGGGGCCGATCACGCGGTCTACGAGGGCGGCGAGGTGATCGCCGAGGGGGCCGGCCCCAAGCGCTACACCACCCAGATCGTCACCGAGCTCCTCCCTGAATGGCTCGACATCCTGATGGTCGGCCAGGGGAGCGGCGGCTGCTTCGGCGACTCCGGCGGGCCGGCGATGCTCCAGCTCGCCGACGGCTCCTGGCGGGTGCTCGGCGCGGCCTCGACGATCCACCCCGACGCCCCGGAGGACGACGAGCTCTGCGACTACGGCACGGTCTACGACATGTACTGGCCGGAGATCGCCTGGCTCGAGTGGTACACGGAGACCGACCTCACCCCCTGCCACACGAGCGACGGGGGCTGGGACCCGGGTCCAGGGTGCGGCTCCTTCCCGCTCTCCCCCCAGGTCCCGGCGAGCGGCTGGGGCGAGCTCTGCGCGACCCCGGATCTCGGGGGGCTGAGCGCGACCTGCGGCGCGCCCCACGTGCCCGGCCCCGAGCCTGAGCCTGAGCCTGAGCCCGAGCCGCCGCCGGAGCCCGAGCCTGAGCCTGAGCCTGGAGCCCGAGCCTGAGCCGCCGCCGGAGCCTGAGCCCGAGCCGCCGCCGAGCGAGACGAGCGGCGTCGGCACCGGCGGCATGACCGAGAGCGACGGCGCGAGCGAGAGCGACGGGGGCGCGGGCGGCAGCGCTGGCCTCGACTCCGAGCTGGTCCCCCGCGGCTGCGTCTGCGGCGTCGACGAGCGCCCGGCGGCGCCGCTGGCCCTCCTCCTCGCGCTCCCGCTCCTCGCCGGGCCGAGGCGGCGGCGCTCACATCGCAGGTCGTAGAGGACATGTCCCTGTCGACATGTCGATGGGGATAGGTCGTCGTTCGCGGCTCAGGGGCGCTCGCGGATCGCCGCGTTCGCGGCCTCGGCCGCGCTGACGAGGCCGCTGAGGAGCCCCTCGCGGAGGCTCCCGGCGGTCGCGGCGGCCTCGAGCGCGGAGGCGGCCTCGACCATCGCCCGGGCGCCGAGGCTCTGGGCGATCCCCTTGAGGAGGTGGGCGTCGCGGGCGATCGCCGGGAGGTCGCCCGCATCCTGGGCGGCCCGCAGGCGGACGACGCCGCTGCGCACCTCGGCGTCGAAGGAGCCGGCGAGCTCGCGGAGGAGCCCCGGCGCCTCGCGCTCGAGGTCCCGCAGCTCCGCCCAGCGGCCGCGGTCGAAGAGCGCGGGGTCGGGGGCCTCGCCGGCGAGGAGGCGGGCGGCGGCGCTGACCACCGCGTCGGCGTCGAGGGGCTTGAGGAGGAAGCCGTCCATCCCGGCGGCGAAGCAGCGGGCGCGCTCGCTCGCCAGGGCGTTCGCGGTGAGGGCGACGATCGGCAGGGCGCGGGCCCGCTCGCCCGCGACCCCGCGGCGGATCGCCGCGGTCGTCACCACCCCGTCGAGCTCGGGCATCTGGCAGTCCATCAGCACGAGGTCGACCTCGCGCTCGCTGAGGAACGCGAGGGCCTCGGCGCCGCCCTCGGCGAGGAAGACCTCGAAGCCGCGGCGGCGGAGGAGGGCGGCCGCGAGGAGGCGCCCCGACTCGCTGTCGTCGACCACCAGGATCCGGCGCGCTCCGCGGGGCCCTTGGCCGGGGCGATCGGGCTCTGGAGCGCGTCCGCGAGGCGGCTGCGGTGGATCGGCAGCGCGAGGATCCGGTGGCCGCGGCGGCGGAGCTCGCGGGTCCAGGCGGTCGAGAGCTCGGGGAGCGGGACCAGGACGCTCACCTCGCGGGGGGCCTCGGCGGCGTCGAGCCAGCGGCCGAGCTCGTCGCCGGCGCGCGCGTCGATCATGAGGAGCTCGTCGAAGGGCCCGCGGGCGGCGAGCTCCGCGGGATCGACGAGCGGGGTGACGACCCCGCCCCAGCGCTCGACGAGCGCGCGGAGCCAGCCCAGGCGACCCTCGTGGCGGTCGACGACCGCGATCCGCCGGCCCGCCAGCGCCGGCTCGGCGATCGCGCGCTCGGCGAGGACCAGCGGGATCGTCAGGGTGAAGCGCGAGCCGACCCCGACCTCGCTCTCGACCGCGATCGTCGCGCCCATCTCGGCGAGGATCCGCCGGACGATCGCCAGGCCGAGGCCGGTGCCGCCGAAGCGCCGGCTGGTCGATCCGTCGGCCTGGCGGAAGGGCTCGAAGATCTGCGGGAGGCGATCGGTCGGCACGCCGATCCCGCTGTCCTCGACGACGACGAGGAGCGCGGGCCGCCGCCCCGGCGCCAGCTCGGCCGCCCGGATCTCGACCGCGACCTCGCCGACCTCGGTGAACTTCACCGCGTTGTCGACGAGGTTGAGGATCACCTGGCGGAGGCGGTCGGCGTCGCCGCGGAGGGCGATCGGCGCGTCGGCGGCGATCCGCTCGTGGAGCTCGATCCCCTTCTCGGCCGCCCGCAGGCTCACCGGCGCGAGCGCCTCCTCGACGACCTGGCGGAGGTCGAAGTCGGCGCTCGCGAGGTCGAGGCGGCCGGCCTCGATCCGCGAGAAGTCGAGGACATCCTCGACGAGGCCGAGGAGGGTGCGGGCGCTGGCGGCGATGAGGCCGACGAAGCGCTCCTGCTCGGGATCGAGGTCGCTCTCGCGGAGGAGCTCGGAGAGGCCGATCACCGCGCTCAGGGGCGTCCGCATCTCGTGGCTCATGTTGGCGAGGAAGTCGCCCTTGGCGGCGTCGGCCGCCCGGGCCGCGGCCGCGAGCGCCTCGGCCTCGCTCCGCCGGAGCTGGAGCTCGGCGAGGTGGTGGTGGCGCTCGGTCGCGTCGCGGGCGACGAGGACGTAGCCGTCGATCTCCCCGTTGGGGCCGTGGCGCGGCGAGATCCGGGTCTGGAACCAGCGCTCGCTCTCCGGCATCGGCAGCGAGTACTCGATGACCTGGGTCTCGCCGCTCTCCTTGGCCCGCTCGATCGCCGCGCGACCGAGGGTGACGACCTCGGGGGGCATGACCTCGGCGAGCGAGCGGCCGAGGAAGCGCTCGGGCGGCGCGTAGAGCTCGGCGCGGTGGCGCGGCTGGAAGAAGCGGACGAAGCGCTCGTCGGTGTCGACCTCGAAGACGAGGTCAGCGACCGCGTTGAGGGTCGAGCGGAGCGAGGCCTCGGCCTCGAGGCGCGCCTCCTCGCTCGTCCTTCGCTCGGAGATGTCGTCGACGAGGCCGACCCAGGCGTCGGCGCCCTCGCGCTCCCGGACCGCGCTCGCCCGCACCTCGATCCAGCGGATCGCGCCGCCGCGGCGGAGGACCCGGGCGAGGAGCGCGAAGGGGCGGCGGTCGCGGATCGCCTGCTGCCAGGCGTCGATGATCGGCGCCCGATCGTCGGCGTGGATCGACGCGGCCCAGCCGAGCCCGAGCGCCTCGGTCGGCGCGATGCCGACGATCGCCGCCGCCCGCTGGTTGATGTACGAGAAGGCGCCGCGGCTGTCGGCGACGAAGACCCCGATCGGCAGCGCCTCGGCGGTCGCCCGGAACGAGGGCAAGCGCTCGCAGGCGGGCTCGTCGCCGCTGGGCTTCGCCGTGGACGGAGGCGTGGACATCGACGAGAGCGGAGCCTACCTGATCGCGCGAGGCGCTGGCGACCTCGGCGAGGGGGGTCACCTCCGCCGACGACGGCCCTCCGCGTGCGCCGCCCGGTCCGCCGGGACGTCGGCGGCCGCTCAGACGTCGGCGGCCGCCGACCGGATCGCCCCGGCCGCGTCGTCCTGGACCATCCGGTGGTGCGAGACGATCAGCCGCGTGAGGCCCGGGATGTCGGCGAGGCGGTGGAGGTGGGCCCGGAAGGCCGCCTTGTCCTTGAGGACGAAGAGGCGGAAGAGGCGGGAGATCCGCGGTCCGCCGGTGGAGGCGGTGATGTAACGGAAGATTAGGCCCGAGAACCCGCCGACGTGGGGCATGTTGAAGATCGCGTCGTTGACGACGACCGTCGCGCCGGCCGGCTCACGGACGATCATCACGCCCTCCTGCTCGCCGACCCCCTCGAGGGTCTCGAGCGAGACGACGTCGTCGGCGGCGAAGTCCTCGTAGACGCCGTCGACCGCGACGACCTCCTCGACCTTCGAGCGCCCGCCGCGGGGGCAGAGCACCTTCGCGTTCGGGTAGCGCTGCTTGAAGACCGGGGCGTCGAGGCGGTGGTAGGCGTTGGGGACGAGGATGCAGGCGACCGGCCCCCAGGCGTCGATCTCGGCCATCGACGCGTCGTCGAGGCAGATCCCGTTGTGGATCACCAGGCCGCCGTCACCGCGCTTGGCGATCGTCATCACCCGCTTGAGCGCCATGTTCGGCAGCGATCCCTGGACCCGCCAGACGTGGTCGGAGAGCTTCTCGATCGGCTTGTGGGGGAGGACGGTCCAGCGATCGTTTGCCTTGGCCATGGGCGCGAGGTTGCCGCGCGGGCGGGCCTTCGGCAAGGTGAGATCGCTTGGGGGTCTCGAATCCCCAACCCGGGCTGCGGCGGCCCCCGAGGCCGCCTGCCGGCTAGAAGGGCAGCTCGCCCTGCCCCTCGCGGAGCACCTCGATCTCGTCGTCGATCATCTTCAGGACCGTCGACGGATCGGGCCAGATCGGTCCCGCGTCGATCGTCACCGAGACCTCGCGGGCGTAGCGGTTGGCGAGGAGGTCGGCCTCCTCGAGCTCCGGCTCGCCGTCGGCCGAGCTCACCGAGCCGGTGAGGATCGGCTCGCCGAGGAGCTCGACGAGCATCCGACACACCGCGTGGTTGGGGATCCGGATCCCGACCTCGTGGTGGCGGTTGTACATCGTCCGCGGGGTGTCGGAGGTCGCCTTGAGCACCAGCGTGTAGGGCCCCGGGAGGAGGCGCTTGACCAGGCGGTAGAGCGAGGTCCCCATGTGGGCGTAGCGGCCGATGTCGGCGATGTCGTTGACCAGCATCGTCAGCGGCTTGGGGTGGCGCTCGTCGATCCCCTTGAGGCGGCGGAGGACGGCGATCGCCTTCGGGCTGCTGATCGCGCAGCCGAAGGCGTAGCCGGTGTCGGTCGGGTAGATCACGACCTGATCGCGCTTGAGGGCGTCGATCACCGGCTGGAGCTTGCGCGGCGCCGGCCGCTCGGCGTCGATGTGGAGGATCATCGGCCGAAGAGCGTGGTGCCGGTCGAGCGGAGGTCGGCGCAGCCCTGGAGCACCCGGGCCTGCATCCCCTTCTCCGCCGCCTTGAGGTAGGCGCGGGGGTCGTAGTGCTTCTTCGAGCCGACCTCGCCGTCGACCTTGAGGACGCCGTCGTAGTTGCGGAGCATGTGATCGACGATCGGCCGGGTGTAGGCGTACTGGGTGTCGGTGTCGATGTTCATCTTCACCACGCCGTACTCGAGGGTCTCGTGGATCTCGTGGAGCTCGGAGCCCGAGCCGCCGTGGAAGACGAGGTCGAATCGGGCGGCGTCGCCGTACTCGCGGGCGACCGCGGCCTGGCCGTCGCGGAGGATCGTCGGCCGGAGCTTGACGTTGCCCGGCTTGTAGACCCCGTGGACGTTGCCGAAGGTCGCCGCGAACATGTAGCGCCCGCCCTTGATCTCGCGGAGCGCCCGGGCGACCGCGACCATGTCCTCGGGGGTGGTGTAGAGCTTCTCGGCCGGCGCGTCCTCGTTGTTGACGCCGTCCTCCTCGCCGCCGACGACCCCGGCCTCGACCTCGAGGATCAGCTCGTTCTGCGCGCACTCGGCGAGGAGCTCGCGCGAGATCTGGAGGTTGCGGTCGAGCGGCAGCTCGGAGCCGTCGAACATGTGGGAGGAGAAGAGGTTGGAGAGGCCGGCGGCGCGGCGGCGCGCGGTCTCGGCGATCAGCGGCCGGAGGAAGCTATCGACCTTCTTCGGCGGGCAGTGATCGGTGTGGAGGGCGACGTAGATCGGGTAGCGATCGGCGACCCGGTGGATGTACTCGGCGAGGCAGATCGCCCCGAGGGCGGCGTCCTTCACCGATTGCCCGGCCGCGAACTCGCCGCCGCCGGTGCTCACCTGGAGGATCCCGTCGCTCTTCGCCTCGGCGAAGGCGGCGAGGGCCGCCGAGATCGTGCTCGGCGAGGTGATGTTGATCGCCGGGTAGGCGAACTTGTTGGCCCGGGCGTTGGCGAGCATCCGGGAGTAGGTGGCGAAGTCGGCGACGGGCATCGGGGTCCTCCGGGGCGGCGGGCATCACCTACCACGCGCCGCCGCCGTCGTCACCCGGGGGCCGGGTCCGTCAGGGCTGGGGTCCCCGCGGCCTCGCTCACACCGCCCGCCCCAAGGCCACCCTGCCCAGAGCTACTCGGCATCGGTGTCACGGTGGATCAGGATGGTTTCGCCCGTCCAGGCGGAGGCGAAGTCCTCGTGAGAGAGCGCGATGGGCTGGCCCTCCGGTCCGTGCCAGGGGTCGAGGAGCGCGATGCTTCGATCGTCTGCGGCGACGACCAGGACCGCGTGGTAGAAGGCGCCTCCGGCGAGTGATCCGTGCGGTGACGTGAGCCGGTGAACGTCAAAGAGCCCCTCCCAGGCGTTCGACACGCAGCTCACGAGGGCCCATGCGCCGCCCATGACCTGGTCGATGACTAGGAGGAGCGCCATGGGGTTGTCGACATCAAGCCACCCAAGGTATTCCGCCGGCGCGAGGGCGTGCTCCGCAGCCCGTAGTGGGACGAACCCTTCGACGTGGAGATCCTCGTGGAGGACGTATTGCCGGTTCTCGGAGTACGCCCCAGCGATCCCTCGCCAGCGCTCGATCATCACGACGCAGGCCGCAACGCAGAAATTCGGGCGCGCCTGGGCGACGTGAAAACGACGGCTCATCGAAGCTCGTCGCGCAGAGCTTGCGTGCGTTCCACGTGCGCACGGCTGACCATCGGTGGCCCCCCTCCGATCGCATCTGGCAGCGGAGCGGACATCGGCACCCGAAGGATGGCTCGCGCCCGAAGGGGGCTGAGCTTGTCAGCCTCGAGCGCCCGGCGGACGAGGCTGCGGAGCACGCCACGCCGGAGGCCGATCTCGACGTCTGCGTCCGCGTGTTCGCTGCAGTGCGACTTGTCCGCCTCGCGGGCGAGCATCTGCGTCTGCACCTCGGTCGAGAGCTTGAACTCGTGGCCGAGCCGCCGGATGGCGAGTTGCCGGCCGACGCCGAAGTGGCCGCAGACCTTGTGTATTGCCTCTTCAGAGTCGGCAGCGGTGCCAGAGACGAGGCTGAAGAGGCTCCGGCGTGGAACGAGGAAGTGCGCCGCAAAGGCGTTCGCGCGGCGCTCGATGCCGCGGAAACGCTCGACCAGCGTCCAGACCCCTCGATGCTTGAGCGTTCCCTCTGGACTGATCAAGTAGGGGCGCGAGCCCTGGCGGGAGTCCACGAGCACGTGACACATCTCGTGAGCGAGCGTCGCCCGCGTCCTCCACCAGGACGCGCTTCCACCGAGGAGATTTACGAGGATGGCGGGTCGCGGGTGGATCGTCGACGCCCCGTCGATCGACGGGGAGAGGACGTCTGGCGTGACGAAGAAGATCTCCCATCCGAGGCGGTCGGCGAGGAGGCTCCGCATGGACGGGATGGGTGTGTCACCGAGCCCAAGGAGCTGGCGCGTACGCTCCGCGAAGTCTCGGCCCTGTTGCCACTCGGGTTCGGTGAGGTCCTCTGGCTCAAGCGAGGGAATCTCGGCATTCGGCATGCCCAGGGTCGACTTCAGAGTGTCGACCTCCGAGGCGCAGACGAGGAAGTCCCCGAGGACATGAAGGTCCTCGCCTCGCATGAGGTCACCGATGTCGACGCGGTGCTCCTCTGCGGAGCGAAAGAGCAGTGTTGCCGGCGACGATTGGGCTTCACCGCGGAGCAGGGCCGACGGCGAGACACCGTAGAGCGTTGCGGTCCGCTCCATCAGCGCCATCGACGGCGTCGCGCGGCTCTCCTCGATGTCGAGAAGCTCGTCAGCCTGGACGCCCAGGAGGCGCGCCACGGTCTCAACGGGGAGCCGTGCGGACTCCCGCGCGGCTCGAAGGGTTGTCCCGACCCGTCGCAATTCTTCTCTTTGATATCCGATCCGCCGGACGTGCGCTACCCAGCGCGCCGCCGCGCGCGGATCTTGCCGACGATCCAGGTCCAGCCGAGGAGCGCGAGGATCAGCGCGTAGGGGTCGTAGGGCGTGCGCAGGCGGACGTCGCCGAAGAAGATCCCGGCGATGATGATCGACCCGAGGATCTGGAGGCCGATGATCGCCAGCGAGGGGTTCTCCCGGACCCGGCGGATCGCCATCCCCATCCCCAGGAGCATCGGCCCGAGCACCACCACCTGGAAGAGGTAGCGGAAGGTGTCGGAGATCGGCAGCACCCAGCGCGAGCTCGGCTCCTGGTCCGGCCACTGGCGGGCGAAGAACCACTGCAGCGAGATGTTCGCCAGGGTGTAGCGCACCTGCCCCCAGAGGCCGGTGCGCCGCAGGCACTCCTTGCGGATCCGGCGGTGGATGAAGGGGTCGCCGATGTAGCCGACGAAGCGGATCGACTCGTGCTGGAGCGCCGCGTCGAGGTAGAGCGGGTTGCGGGGGTCGAGGTGGCCGAGCGCCCGCAGGCCCGGGACCGAGACCCGCCGGCCGTCGCGGGTGTTCTTGTTGCGGATGCTCCGCTGCATCAGCGCGTCGCTGACGTAGGCCTGGGTGACGATGTTGTGGCAGCGGCCGGCGGTGAGGTTCATGTTCGCCGACTCCGCGACCCCGCCCCAGTAGCCGGTGTGCATCGCGAAGCGCCACATCGAGAAGACGAGCGCGAGGATCAGCGGCAGGGCGATCGCGATGATCTGCCGCGCGCGCACCCAGGGGACCCGGCGGACGTTGATCAGCCAGACCGCGCAGACGAAGACGAACCAGATCGCCGACTGCGGCCGGAGCATGAAGCAGAGCCCCGAGACCAGGCCGGCCGCGAGCGCCGAGCGCCCCTCCTGGAAGACCCGGATCAGCCAGTAGGTCGAGAGGAGCTGGCAGAAGAGGAAGGGCGCCTCGGAGAGGAAGAAGCCGGTGTTGGCGAGGTTCGGGTACCAGAGGAGGGCGATCACGCCGATCGCCGTCGCCATCTTCGGGCTCGGCAGCACCCGGCAGGCGATCAAGTAGGTGAGCGGGACCGAGGCCGCGCCGAGGAGCGCGTAGATCACCGCGGCCGCGGTGTAGGGCGGCTCGGCGCCGAAGAGCGCGAAGATCCCCGCGAGGAGGTAGTGGGTGCCGAAGGACTGCCAGGCGAGGTGGCGCTGCCCCCAGACGAAGCCCTCCTCGGCGAGCTTGGTCGCCCGGAGGATGTACTGGCCCATGTCGCTGAAGACGTAGTCGCCGGGGTGGTGGGCCCAGAGCGCCCAGAGGAGGCGGGTCAGGAGCGCGAGGAGCGTCAGGGTGAGGAGCACCCGCGGGTTCGGCCGCAGCCAGGTCGGGCGCGCCGGCGCGGTCGCGGTCGCGGTCGCGGACGACGGCGCGGACGCGGTCGCGGGGCCGGGTGTCGGCGCGTCGGCGGCGGGCTGCGGATCGGCGCTCAAGGTCGCGTGAGGGTAGCGGCCGCGGCCGGCGCGGGGAAGGGCGTGCGCGGCTTCCGTGAGCGCGATCGGCGGCCCTCTCGGGCGGTGCTGGGGCGCCCCTAGGTGTCGTCCGCCGCCGGCGTAGCGACCTCCACGGACGCGGGGGGCGGGTCGAGGAGCAGCCCGGGGGGCCGCGCGATCTCGCCGCTCGTGCAGGCCCGCAGCCAGCGCTCGCGGTTCTCGGCGGCGGGGTCGTTGTCGTCGTCCTCGGGGGCCTCGTCCTCGATCTCCGCCCGCGTCGCCGGCTCGTCGATCGCCCCGCTGGCGACCAGGCGCCCGAGGAGGGTCGCCGCCCGGGTCGGGCTCCAGAGGTCGCGGTAGAGCTCGATCAGCCGGGCGTAGCGGACCTGGCTGGCGATCGCCTGGTCGACGCAGGCGGCGAAGGTCGCCTCGGAGCTCCAGCCGACCTCGGAGGCGTAGTCGCGGATGAAGGCGTCGCGGAGCGCGGTGAGGAGGAGCTCGCCCTGCGCCTCGTCGCCGCTCCGCGCCGCGGTCGCCTGGACGCCGACCACGGCCGGCTCGAGGTCGTCCTGGAAGGCGAAGCTGAGGTGTTGGACGAGCGCGTCCCGGAGCTCCGGCGTGGCGGGCGAGGGCGAGCGCGAGCGCTGGCGTCATTCCGTACCAGTGGAAGGAGCGCGGGGCGAGGAGCGCGTCGCCGAGGCGGACGAGGGGGTCGCTGAGGTTCGCCGCGCGGCGGCCAGGCGCGTCAGGAGCTCCTCGCGGAGGTCGCCGCCGAGGAGGCCGGCGACGAGGCCGACGGCGGCGACGAGCTCCCTCGTGTCGGTCGCGCCGGGGCGCGCGAGCTCGCCGTCGATGACGCGAGCGCCTGCCGGCGGAGCAGCGGATCGATCACCGCGTCGCCGAGGGCGTTGCGGGCGCTCCGGAGCTGGGCGATGGGCAGCCCAGCGAGGTCCTCGGCGCTGTCGAGGGGCTGCGCGGCGAGCTCCCGGGCGGCGATGAGCGCCTGGTGCAGGGTCAGCGCGACCTTCGGCCCCGGGCGCTCGGCGTCCGGCCCGGGCGGCCCGTTGTAGATCGCCTCGAGGGCCTCCGCGTCGCCGAGGCGGGCGAGCCAGAGGGCGGCCTCGGAGGAGCGCGGCGCCCGGCGGGCGGCGGCGGCGATCAGCGCGGCCCGCTGCGGCGTCGCCCGCCGGCGGTGGAGCGCGAGCTCCCAGGGGCCGGGGCGCCACGCGTCGGGATCGACGACCCGCTCGAGCCAGGGCGTGAGGTGGGCGGCGATCGCCGGGACCAGGCAGAGCTCGCCGAGGAGCTCGAAGGGCGGCGGCCCCTTCGGGAGCGTGACGCCGTGGGGAAGCGCGCCCCGCGTGTCGCGGAGGAGCGCGGCGACGAGGTCGGGCTCCTCCTCGATCCAGGGCTCGCGGCGGGCGAGCCGCTGGAGCGCCCGCGCGAGCGCGCCCAGCTTGCCGGGGATCGCCTGGGTCGCCGCGATCCGCAGGGCGGCCCGCCGCGGGAGGCGATCGAGGCGGCGGGCGAGGAGGGCCTGACGCAGCGTCTCCGGGTCGGGGCGCGCGCGGTAGCCCGCGGCGATCCCGTCGATGAGCTGATCCTCGCCGTGGCTGACGCAGCTCCGGCAGAACTCCTCGCTCTCCGCGACCCAGCCCCACACCGGGGCGATCCGGGCGGCGAGGTGGAGGGCGAGGGCGAGCGGCTCCGTGGCGATCCAGCGGGGGAGGAGATCGAGGGAGCGGTGCTCGAGCTCGTGGTCGTCGAAGCGCTCGCCCCGGCGGCGGCGGGCGAGCGCGCTCTCGACCAGGAGGGACGCGAGCCCGGGGACCGGCGCGACCGCGCCGAGGCGGTTGCAGATCCGCCAGCCGCCGCGCTCGTCGGCGGCCCGGAGGAGCGCCCGGGGATCGCCGCGGGCGGCCTCGGCGAAGAGCCCGTCGATCACCATCGGGTCCCCGGGGAGGGCGAGGCGGAGCGCGGCGGTTCCGATCTGTCCTTCGAGCCAGGAAAAAGCCCGCTCGCGGAGGACGCTCGCGGCGTTGGCCTCGCGGAGCGCGGCGATCACCGGGTCGACCTCGCCGCGCCCGAGGGCGGCGAAGAGCGCGGCCTCGGCGAGGAGCTTGTCGTCCGGCCGCGGCGGCGGCGGGAGGCCGAGGGCCGCGCAGAGGGCCGGGACGTCGTCGTCCGAGGCGCCCGCCGAGCCGTCGAAGGGCTCGGTCCCGTCGTCGTACCAGAAGCCCTCGTGGAGCTGCTCCGGCGCGCCCCGCACGCTCATCGGCAGGCCTGTCTCTTCGGCCACCTCGTCGCAGAGCGCGGCGAAGACCCGGCGGATCTCGGGGGCGCGCTCGCGGTCGGCGATGTAGAGGCGGTAGCCGATCAGCGCGTCCTCCTTGGACACGGCGATCAGCTTGCGGGCGACGATCTTGCCGCGGCGGTCGCGGAGGTAGATCACCGCCTTGTTGGCGTCGGCGGCGTTGATCACCGTCGAGGCCGCGTTGAAGCCGCCGCTGATCGAGAGGCAGGTGTCGAAGGGGACGCCCATCCGCAGGACCTCGACCGGATCGCGCTCGATCTCGAGGACGCAGGGCTGGTCGCCGATCGCCACCTCCCGCCGCCGCGGCTTGAGCCAGGCGTCGACCGCGAAGCGCTCGCGGGCGGCGGCGATCCACGCCTGGTTCTTGGGCAAGGCGAGGAGCGAGCGGCCGGCGGCGGCCGCCCGCAGGACCACCCGGAGGAGCTCGTGGTTGCGCTCGGTCGCCAGGTAGAAGCGGATCGCGTCGCGCCAGGCCGGGGTCAGGGTCGCCAGGGTGATCCCCCAGGCCTCGCCGACGATCCGCCGGAAGGCGCGGTCGATGAGCGCGTCGTGGGCGAGGCCGAGGAGCGCCTCGTTCTCCTCGGCGAGGCGGCGGCGGGTCCAGGCCGGGTCGGGGAGCGGGACCTCGCCAGCGACCAGGCGGGCGAGGCGGAGATCCTGCTTGTCTGTCCTTTCGGACATGTCTTCGAGGTGGGCGCGCTCGCGGGCGAGGGCGGCCCCGCGTTCGAAGTCGGCGCGGAGGCGGCGGGAGAGCGCGACCTCGCGGCCGACGAGGCCGCAGAGGTGGACGTAGCGGTCGAGGAGCGGGTCGTCGCCGAGCCAGGCCGCGAGCTCGGGGAAGGCCGCCCGGCCGGCGCCCGGGGGGCCGCCGGCGAGGGCGCTGAGGAGCGCGTCGGCCTCGGCCGGCCGCCGCTGGAAGAGCGCGAGGGTGCCGTCGAGGCGGGCGAGCGCCGCGTCGGCGCCGATCGATCCTGCCTGCCCGCGGTGGCTCATCAGGCAGAGCGCGAGGGCGCCGAGCTCGGCCTTGCGATCGCCGAGGCGCTTGAAGAGCTCGGGGAGCACCGGCACCTCGAGGCCGAGCGCCGCGAAGTGGGGCGCGAGGGTGAGGTACCAGCGGGCGTAGGCGGCGGCCGCCGCCGGCTCGCCCTCGAAGCGGAGGAGATCGGCGAGGCGATCCCTGGCGGCGAGGTCGGCGACCGCGTCGAGCGCGAGGCCGCCGGCGACCAGCGCGGCGATCGCCCGCTCGCCGCGCTCGATCCGCAGCGCGAGGAGGCGGAGGACCTCGTCGACCGTCAGCGCGAGGCCGCCGAAGCGCTCGCGCACCCGGGCGAAGGAGCCCTGTCCGCGCTCGATCGCCGCCGGGCTCACGACCAGCGGGCCGCCGCCGCGCGGGCGCGGGTCGAAGGCGAGGCCGTAGAGCGCGAGCACCCGGCGCGCGGCCCCGAGGAGCGCGTCGCCGCGGGTCGGCTGGATCGTCGCGACGAGCCCCTCGGCGACCGCCCGCACCTCGTCGGCGAGGGCCGCCCGCGGGCCCTCGATCGGCGCGCGTCGGGGCTGGAGATCGAGGAGGCGGGCGACGATCTGCTCGATCCGCCGGCGACGTCCGCGGCCCGGCCAGTGATCGGCGGAGCGGAGGGCGTCGACGGCGGCCCGGAGCTCCGTCGCCTCGCCGGCGCGCTCCCGCGGATCGGCGAGGGCCGCGAGGAGCTCGGCGACCCGACGACGGGCGAGGCGACGGCGGCGGCGGGAGTCGTCGCGGACGCGCTCGAGCGCCCCGTCGATCGCGGCCGCGGCCTCCTCACCGCGGAGCGCGGCGATCAGCGCCCGCGCCCGCGCGTAGGTCGCGGCACCGTCGTCGACCGCGTCGCCGTCGGTCGCGGGCCCGGCGAGCGACGCCTCGTGGGCCCGCGCGGCCTCGCTGACCGCCGCGAGCTCGGCCTGCCGCGCGGCGACCCAGGCCGGCCCGAGCGCGCCGAAGCGCCGGAAGATCCGCGGCGATTCGGCGACGAAGTCGGCGAAGCCCGGCCACTTGCGGAGCGCCTTGAGGTTGCGCTGCATCGCCGCCAGGAGCGAGGGCCGGAGGATCGCCGGGGGGGCCTCGAGCTCGACCGCCGCGGCGATCGCCGCCGCCGACGGCCAGCCGCGCGCGCAGGCGACCCAGAGCGCCTCGGGGTCGCGGATCTCGGGGGGATCGCGGACCTCGAAGAGGGCGAGCCCGTCGGCCGTCGGCAGGGCGCGGCCGCGGAGGCGATCGAGGAGGACCAGCCGCCGGCGGAGGTCCTGGATGCTCTCTTCGGGCTTGCTCACCGCGGCGCCGACGATACCAGGGCTCGGCTGCCGCCGACGTCCCTGCGATCGGGCTCGCCTTCCGTCGCGGCCCGCCAGGGCGTACAACCAGGCCCATGTCGTCGCCGCTGCCGCCCCAGAGCCCCTCGATCTACGCCGCCCGCCGCCAGCGGCTGAGCGAGCGCCTCGGCGGCGCGCCGGCGCTGATCGTCGCCGGTCGCCCGCGGCCGCGGAACTACGCCGCCAACCTCTTCCGCTTCCGCGCCGACTCCCACTTCCTCTACCTCGTCGGCATGGGCCTGGTCGACGCCGTGCTCTTCGGCCACGCCGGCCGCTGGGAGCTCTTCGCCCACCCCGACGCGCCGGACGACGCGCTCTGGCACGGCGAGACCGCGAGCTGGGAGGAGATCGCCGCGGCCACCGGCGTCGATCGGGTGCGCCCGCGCGCCGAGCTCCCAGCGGCGATCGCCGCCGCCGGAGGTGCGGCCGCGGTAGCGACGCTCCCGGCGATCGAGCTCAGCACCCGGGTCCGTCAGGCCGCGCTCCTGAAGCGCCCCTGGGGCCTCCACGAGCCCCGGGAGGCTGGCCCGGCGCCGCTCTCCGAGGTCGACGCGGCCCTCGCCGACGCGATGGTCGAGCTCCGCCTCGTTCACGACGAGGGCGCCCTCGAGCTCCTCCGGATCGCCGCCACCGGCACCCACGACGCCCACCTCGCGGGGATGGCCGTGACCCGCCCGGGGATCGGCGAGCAGGCGGTGGTCGCGGCGATCGAGGGGGCGATGGCCGCCCGCGGGATGGAGCCCTCCTATGGATCGATCGTCAGCGTCCACGGGGAGATCCTCCACAACACCGTCTACACGAACACCCTGGCCGACGGGGATCTCCTCCTCTGCGACGCCGGGGCCGAGCACCAGGGGTGGGCCTCCGACGTCACCCGCACCTGGCCGGTCGCCGGGCGATTCAGCCCGACCCAGCGCGATCTCTACGAGCTCGTCCTCGCCGCGCAGAAGGAGGCGATCGCCGGGGTCCGGCCGGGGGCGCGCTACCGCGACCTCCACCTCCTCGCCTGCCGGGTGATCGCCCGCGGCCTGGTCGATCTCGGGATCCTCCGGGGCGACCCCGACGGCCTGGTCGAGCGGGGGGCCCACGCGCTCTTCTTCCCCCACGGCCTCGGCCACCTCCTCGGCCTCGACGTCCACGACATGGAGGATCTCGGCGACCGGGCGGGCTACGCCGCCGGGCGCGCGCGGAGCCGCCAATTCGGCCTCGCCTACCTCCGCCTCGACCGCGATCTCGCGCCCGGGATGCTGGTGACGATTGAGCCGGGGATCTACATCGTCCCGGCGATCCTCGCCGACCGCGAGCTCTGCGGTCCCTTCGACGCCGACGGGACCCTCGATCGCGCGCGCCTGGCCGCGTTCGCCGACGTCCGGGGGATCCGGATCGAGGACGATGTCCTCTGCACCAGCGGCGCGCCCGAGGTCCTGACCGCGTCGATCCCCAAGGAGGCCGACGCGGTCGCGGCCGCGGTCGGCGTCGGCGCGGCCGCGTCCGCCTCGTAGCCTGCGGGCCCCACGTCAGGGCTCCACGTCAGGGCTTCGGGTGATCTCCCCTGGGTCCGGCCCCGGGGCGCGCGCCGGGGGTCGGCGGGCGCTTTCGCCAGGCCCTTCTGCGGGCTCCACTTCCTTGCGTCGGCGCGTAGCGTGCGCGATATGCTCATGATACCCTGCCGCGAGCGACCCGCAGGGGGGCCCAATTTAGGGCCCCTGCGCTCCGAGAGAGACGGAGTTGGACGATGAGCACGAGCAACCGCGTTTTGACCCTTGGCCTACTCCTCTTCGCCGTCGCGGGCTGCAACCGCGATGAGCTCGCACCCTACGGCTTCCCGCAGCCGGTCGAGGTTGAGTGCGAGTCGCCGCCGGACGCCTACCTCAACGTCCCCTACAGCTGGACGCCGTCGCACACCAACGGTGTCGATCCGCTGACGTGGATGGCGGTCGGCCTCCCGCCCGGTCTGATGATCGACGCGGCGACCGGTGAGATCAGCGGCACGCCGACCGAGGAGGGCGCCTTCCCCCTCGAGATCACCGTCCGCGACTCGGCGATGCCGGCCCAGGTCAGCGTGGTCTCCTGCGGCGACATCAACGTCCTCCCCGGCGGGATCGTCTGCGGCGACCCGTCGGTCCCCACCGGGATCATGGGCGAGCCCTACATGCACACCCTGCAGATGGCCCCGGGGGTCGGCTCGCCGCCCTTCACGTGGGACGCCCAGGGGCTGCCGATGGGCCTCAGCCTCGACACGAACACCGGCGTGATCTCGGGGACCCCGACCGAGGTCGGTCAGTTCAACATCACCGTCACCGCGGTCGACTCGCAGGGCACCGTCTTCAACCAGGACTGCGGGATCCTCGAGATCTTCCCGCGCCTCGACGTCGACGGCGACAAGCTCCTCCAGGTCTACCCCGACGGCTGCGTGCCCTCCGGCGTGACCATGCAGGACCTGATCGATGACGGCGTCCTGGTCGGCGGCGACGGCACGCCGATCACCTGCGAGTACCGCCAGAGCCTCGGCAACGGCCGCTTCCCGGCGGGCGTGTCGATCGACGCGAACGACTGCTCGATCCAGGGCACGCCGTCGAACAGCGAGCCCTACGGGATGCACGTCTGGATCACCACCTTCAGCCAGGGCAACGTCAACGCCTTCGTCCCCTACTGCACGCCGCAGATGGTCCAGGCGCCGGGCGCCTACTCGGTGACCAAGACCTACCAGGGCGTCGAGAGCACCCTCAAGTCGGGCACCACCCAGCAGAGCGGCAGCATGGCGGCCTTCGGCGACAACACCCCCGATCCGATGGTCGAGGTCGAGGAGGTGTGCAACGCCCCGGCTTGCTTCTACAAGTTCTACTTCGCCTACAACACCCTCTCGGCGATGGCCTCGGTGAGCGCCAACCCGAACGGCAAGCTCGGCATGGGGGGCGCCTTCGACGGCTTCTTCCACGCCCTCCGCTTCACCGATCCGGGCGTCCCCGCGAGCATCACGGGCCGTCACTGGGTGGTCAACATCGACTTCGTGTACTGCATCTCCGACACCGAGTCGGACTGCGATTCGAAGGAAAAGGCGATCGCCAACGGCAGCGGCAGCAACTACATCTTCGGCGTCGTCGTCCGCCCGTAGCGCTCGCCTGATCCGGTCCCGGTCTCCGTTCCTTCTCTCTTCGATCACGCGCGCCAGGCCGAACCCTTGAGCACAGCAGGCGGAGGATCCAACCCCTCGAACTTGCGCGACCGCCGGGTCGCGCGGGTCATCGACCGCGAGATCGCGCCGATCTGGCATGATCGATTCGCCCGGATGATCCTCCGCAACTTGCCGTTGCGGGCCGGTCAGTTCGTCCTCGACATGCACTCGGGGCCCGGCCACTCGACCGCCGAGCTCCTCCAGCGCCTCGACGACTCGTCGCGGGTCCTGGCCATCGAGCCGGACGAGACCCTGGTCGAGGTCGCCAAGACCCGCGTCCGGCCGGAGTGGCGCAACCGCGTCTACTTCAAGGGCGGCCACTTCGAGGACATCTTCGGGATGGCCCCGGCGACCTACGACCTGGTGATCGCCAACCTGGTCCTCGGCGAGGGCACCGAGCTCGCGCCGGCGGTCGGTGAGCTCCTCCGGGTGACCAAGCCCGGCGGGCACATCCTCGCCACCCTGCCGCTCACCGGGACCTGGCAGGAGGTCGAGGACATCTTCGCCGAGGTGCTCCGCGACGCCGGCCTCCACCAGGCGGTGCGCCGCCTCGAGCGGCTCCGCTCGCTGCGGCCGCCGGCCTCGCTCCTCGGCGATCTCCTCAAGGCGCTCAACTGCCCGCGGGAGAACTACGTCATCGAGAGCGAGCAGCTCCAGATGCTCTTCCCCTCGGGGCGCGAGTTCCTCTTCGCCCCGGTGATCGAGCACGGGCCGCTCCGCCTCTGGAAGGCGATCATCGGCGACGACGGCTCGCCGCAGGAGCTCTTCTGGAGGCTCAAGGAGGCGATCGACGTCTACTACGCCGGCCATGTGCTGGCGGTGACGGTCTCGGCCGGCCTCATCCACGTCCAGATCCCGAGCGAGGACGACGTCGGCCCCTCGCTCGCGGCTCAGTATTGGAGCCGCTACCCCGAGCTCGATCGCCTCTGGGGCGGCCTCGCGGCCTCGCTCACTGAGGGGCGTCAGCCGGTCTTCGCCTTCAGCGAGTCGGACGTCGACGAGTTCGACCTCGACCTCGACATCGACCTCGACGGCGGCGGCGGCTTCGGCGAGGACGAGGACGAGGGCGGCTTCGAGGCCGAGCCCGAGCCGGCCGCGCCGATCCAGGCGCTCGCCGAGGACCTCGACTACCAGCCCTACGCCTACGCCGGCGACGAGTGGAACGAGGGCGAGGAGGGCGCCCACACGGCGCCGCTGCACGAGCCGGTCGAGGCGCTCGCCGAAGAGCCGGAGCCGGAGCCCGAGTACGAGGACGACTTCGCCGAGGAGGGCGAGCCCGCCGAGGAGGCGGAGCCCGAGGCGGAGCACGGCGAGGACGAGTACGCCGAGGAGGCGGAGGAGCCCGAGGATGAGCTGGCCGAAGAGCCAGGTCTTCACCCGGGCCTCAGCGACGACGACGAGGACTCGTTCGCCTCGCTCTCTGACGAAGAGGAAGAGGACGACGTAGACACCGGCGAGATCCCGGGGCCGGCCGCGGCCGAGGAGGCAGCGGAGGAGCCGGAGCCCGAGGCGGAGGCAGCGGAGGAGCCGGAGCCCGAGGCGGAGGCAGCGGAGGAGCCGGAGCCCGAGGCGGAGGCAGCGGAGGAGCTGGAGCCTGAGGCGGAGGCAGCGGGAGGAGCCAGGAGCCTGAGGCGGAGGCAGCGGAGGAGCCGGAGCCCGAGGCGGAGGCAGCGGAGGAGCCGGAGCCCGAGGCGGAGGCAGCGGAGGAGCCGGAGCCCGAGGCGGAGGCAGCGGAGGAGCCGGAGCCCGAGGCGGAAGCAGCGGAGGAGCCGGAGCCCGAGGCGGAAGCAGCGGAGGAGCCGGAGCCCGAGGCGGAAGCAGCGGAGGAGCCGGAGCCCGAGGCGGAAGCAGCGGAGGAGCCGGAGCCCGAAGCGGCAGCGGAGGAGTCGGAGCCCGAGGCAGCGGCGGAGCCGGAGCCGGAGCCCGAGCACCACGAGGAGCACGAGCACCACGAGGAGCACGAGCACGGCCGCCCTGGTCCGCTCCGCCCCGGCGGCTTTGGTCCGCCGATCGGTCGCCGCCCGGGTCTCCCGAAGATCGGCGGCGGTCTACCGACCTTCCGCGCGCCCAGCTTTGTCCCGCCGAAGCCGAGCCCCTCGGCGGACGTCGATGAGATGGAGCTCGCCCGCCGGGCGAGCGCTGGTGTGTCCGCGGAGCATGATCCCGTGATCGCGCCCGCGCCCGCGCCCGCGCCGGAGCCGGAGCCCGAGCCAGAGCCCGAGGCCGAGGCGCAGCCCGCCCCGAGCGCGGAGCTCCGGGCCAAGCCCGCGCCGCGTGGCCTGCCGAAGCTCCCGGGTCTCCCGGGTCTCCCCGGCCTCCCCGGCCTCAAGCTCCCCCCGCCCAAGCCCGCGGCCGCGCCGCCGCCGGAGGAGGACGAGGAGGAGGAGCTCGACGAGGAGATCCTCGACATGGAAGAGGTCGAGGAGCTCGTCGAGGAGGAGGAGGAGGAGGACGCCCCGCGTCCGCCGCCGCCGCCGAAGCCGGCGATGAAGCCGCGCCCGCTCCTGCCGATCATCCCGCCGAAGAAGAAGTAGCCGGCGGAATGCTCGCTACTGGCGACGCCTCGTGGTCGACCTCGTGGTCGGCGGGGCTCGTCGGCGGTGGTATGAGTGGTCGCCGGTGACCCGCACGTCCGCTCCGATCCTCGCCGCGCTCCTGCTCGTGGGCGCCTGCCAGACCCCGACCCCCGCACCGACCGAGGTCGCGGGGAAGGGGCCCGCCGAGCATGCGCGGGTCCGCCCGCCGGAGCCGGCGAAGGCCGCCGACGCCGACGCCGACGCCGATCAGGACGCGCCGCCGGTCCGCCGCGACGGGACGATCTACGCCGAGTCGGAGCTGATGGGGACCCGCTTCTCGATCAACCTCTGGCTCGATCCCGGCCGTCGCCCGGCCGAGGGCGGGCGGGCGATCCAGGAGGCCTTCGCCGAGATCGATCGGATCGAGGGCCTCGCCAGCGAGTGGATCCCGACCAGCGAGATCTCGCGCTTCAGCGCTGGCGCCGGCGGGCCGATGGTCCCCCTCAGCGACGACCTCCTGGCGATCCTCCGGCGCTCGAAGGCGATCGCCGAGGTGAGTGACGGCGCCTTCGACCCGACCTTCTTCGCGGTCGGCGAGCTCTGGAGCTTCACGCCGGGGGCTCAGCCCCCCGACCGCGAGGCGATCGCCGAGCGCCTGCCGCTCGTCGACTGGCGGGGGATCGAGCTCGACGCCGCGGGGCGGCGCGGTCGCCTCGCCCGGAGCGGGATGAAGATCGGCCTCGGCGCGATCGCCAAGGGCTACGCCGTCGATCGCGCGGCCCGGATCCTCCGCGACCACGGCTTCACCAACCACATCGTCGAGGGCGGCGGCGACACCTACGTCTCGGGATCGAAGGGCGAGCGGAGCTGGATGGTCGGGATCCAGCGCCCTGACGGTCCAGGGAGTGTCGGCGCGATCCCCCTGCGTGACCGCGCGCTGGTCACCAGCGGTGGCTACCAGCGCTTCTTCGAGTTCGCGGGCAAGCGCTACGCGCACATCCTCGACCCGCGCACGGGGTGGCCGCTCGACGAGGCGGAGAGCGCGGTCTCCGTCTCGGTGGTCGCGGTCGACGCGACCGACGCGGACGCCTACTGCACGGCGGTCGCGGTCATGGGCCCCGAGCGCGGGATGGCCTTCGTCGAGGCGACGCCGGGGATCGACGCGGTGATCATCAAGCGCGACGGCTCCCTCATGGTCTCGAGCGGGCTCAGTGAGCGATTTGTCACCGCCCCGCCGGGGGGCTGACGCCGCGGAACCTCGCGCGGCCAGGAATCGCCACCAGCCCGCGCAAGTTTCGGCATACACTTGCATCGCGCGATGTCCGAAAACGACGCGGAGAGCCGGGATAGACCGTCGCAGCCGACTCAGGTCGGTGTCGCGGCGATGGGCTCCGGGGTCGGACCCTCCTTCGCCACCGACGGCCGCGCCCAGACGCCGGCCGAGGGCGAGGGGCGGGGCTCGACCGTCGTCGTGACGATCGACGAGGACGACGAGGTCGAGAGCGCGGCGTCGACGATGCCGTCGGCCCCGGCGGTCTCCGGCGTCCGCCTGACGGCCGGCAAGCCGGTCCCCGGGACCCGCTACCGCCTCGTCCGCTGGCTCGGCGAGGGCGGCATGGGGGTGGTCTACGCGGCCGAGCACGTCGACATCGAGCGCCAGGTCGCCCTCAAGATCCTCCGGCTCAACCTGAGCCAAGAGCCAGAGATGGCCCAGGTCTTCCGCGACGAGGCGCGGGCGGCCTGCAAGATGGGCGCGCCGAACATCGTCGACATCTACGACTTCGGCGAGCTCAGCGACGGCCGCCTCTTCTTCGCGATGGAGCGCCTCGACGGCCACGACCTGGTCCCCGAGAGCGAGGACTCCTGGATCGAGCCGGCGAAGCTGATCCCGATCCTCCGGCAGATCTGCAAGGGCCTCGGCGCCGCCCACAAGGCGGGCGTGATCCACCGCGACGTCAAGCCCGAGAACATCATCCTGGTGAGCAAGGGCGGCCGCGAGGGGGTCGTGAAGATCGTCGACTTCGGGATCTCGGCGATGCTCTCGGCCGGCGCCCACAAGGGCGGGATCAAGCGGGTCGCCGGCACCCCGAACTACATGGCCCCCGAGCAGATCTCGCGGAAGCCCTTCGACGGGCGCCTCGACATGTACGCGCTCGGCTGCATGGCCTACGAGCTCCTGGTCGGCGTCACGCCCTTCAACGGCGAGACGATGAAGGAGGTGCTCAACGCCCACCTCGAGGACGAGCCGGTCCCGCCGAGCAAGCTCCGCCCTGACCGCAAGATCCCGCCGGCCCTCGAGGCGGTGATCATGCGCTGCCTCGAGAAGGATCCCGAGCGTCGCTACCGCGACATGGACGACCTCGAGGCCGCGCTCTGCGAGGCCCAGATCGCCGCCAAGATCACCACCGCCTGGGATGACCTCCCGCTCCCCGAGGTCGACGCCGAGCGCCTCGCCCGTCTCCGCCGCGAGATGCCGAACCCCCACGAGGGGCGCCGACGGCCGCGCTGGTTCTGGCCGGCGATCGCCGCCTTCTCGGCGGTGACGGCGATCGGCGCGGTGACCTACGCCTACGTCACCCGCGAGCCGACCAGCGAGGAGCAGCGCCTGGTCGACAACCTGACCAACGAGGCGAGGGCGGCGGCCGCCAAGAGCCACTACATGAGCCCGCCGCCGGACGATCCGGAGGCGACCGCCTACCGCAAGGTGCTCGCCCTCGAGGGGGTCGGCGGGGCGGCGCGCGGCCTCGCCAGCGAGCGCGCGAGCCTCCTCCGCTCGGAGTTCGCCGAGACCCTCATCGCCCTCGGCGACCGCTTCTGGGAGGTCGACGGCGCCCGCTACTTCGCGGTCGAGTACTACCTCTGGGCCCGCTCCTTCGAGCCCGACAACCCGCGGGCGCGCGAGCGCTCGGTGGTCTCCGACACCGAGTTCTCGGTCTTCCTGAGCAACGCCGCGACCGGCGACTTCACGGGGAGCCAGCGGACGATGATGGAGGTCGCCAGCGCCCTCGCCGACGAGGACATCGACCGCCGCAACGCCCGCCTCGCGGCCGCGGCCGCGGCGATGAACGACTCGCTCCTCGAGCGCCTCAAGCTCTCGACGATCGGCATCGAGCGGGCGACCGGGATCGCGATCCTGCCGACCCCGGAGCCCGAGCCCGAGCCTGCGCCCGAACCGGAGCCTGAGCCCGAGCCTGAGCCCGAGCCCGACACCACCACCGGCGGCGAGCCGGAGCCGGTCGCCGATGCGGGCGCGACCGCGCCGACCAACGGCGGCTCGAAGGGGAGCAAGCCGCCGGTCAAGAAGACCGGCGGGCGCGACCCGGAGAAGGCCGAGGCGCTGGCCAAGGAGGGTCAAGCGGCGCTCTCGGGGGGCCGCCGCGCCGACGCCCAGAGCCTCTTCCACCAGGCGCTGAGCTTCGACAACCGCAACGCCGCCGCGCTCATCGGCCTCAGCGACATCGCCTTCAACACCGGCAAGCTCACCCAGGCGCTCGAGTACGCCGAGCGGGCGGTCGAGATCTCGCCGAAGACCAAGCGCTACCAGCTCCACCTCGGCGACGTCTACTTCCGCCTCAACCGCTACCGCGACGCGATCGATCACTACGAGGCGGCGAAGAAGCTCGGCGACACCTCGGCCGACGGGCGGATCGCCAAGGTCAAGGCGAAGCTCGGCGAGGGCTGAGGTGGGGCGCGCGCTCGCGGGCGCGGCGTAGTGCAAGGCGCCGGCGGGTGATCGCGGACGTGGCCGCAGCCCGGCGGCCGCGCTATACCCTGGCGCGAGCAGGGGAGGGGATCGATGGAGCGACGTGCGCGTGCCTGGGTGTCGGAGAAGGTGGAGGTCCAGCCCTACGCGGGCGGACAAGCGCTGATGGCGACCGCGGCGATCGCCGCGGGGGAGCGGCTGATCGCCCTCGCCCACGTCTTCGTCGACCTCCCGCACAAGTACACGATCCAGATCGACGAGCACCTCCACCAGGCGGGGACCGGCGAGGCCGACGACTTCATGAACCACGCCTGCGAGCCCAATGTCACGATCGACTTTGAGGCGCTCGAGATCGTGGCGATCCGGGAGATCCGCGCCGGCGAGCTGATCACCTTCAACTACAACATCTGCGAGTGGGATATTCGCGCGCCCTTCGTTTGTGAGTGCGGGTCGGCGCGTTGCCTCGGGGAGATCCGCGGGTTTCGCTACCTCGACGAGGTCGAGCGGAAGCGCCTCGAGCCCTGGCTCTCGCCCTACCTGCGGCGAAAGCTCGGGGCGGGCGAGCGCGGTGATGATGACGACACGAGCGGCGGGGCTCGGGCCGCAGGATAGAGCGGGTTGAATTCGTAGGCTGCGCTGTTGAGACTTCGTGGCCCTTGGGCTTCGCCGCGACAGCGCTCAGGTACCGCGGTTGAGCCCCGCGTCGCGAAGCGCAGAAGGCCCCGCACCTCGGAGCAGCGCGCGCATGCGGCTCACTCCCCAAGCGGAGTCTGAGCGCGCCGCT
>JACKDU010000008.1 GCA_020633335.1 Myxococcales bacterium
GCGCCCCGACGCCGACCGCGACGCCGAGCCCCCCGCGGCGCCCGCCCGCCGCCGACGCCGGCTCCCCGCGCGGCCCGGCGAGCGCGGCCAGGAGCGAGCGCATGTCGTGGTAGCGCGCGTCGGGGTCGCGCGCGAGGCCGCGGCGGAGCACCAGCCAGATCCACGGCGGCGCCTCGCTCCCCGGCGGCGGCTCGCGGAGCTCGCCCTCCGCCACCGACGCGAGGTAGCTCTGGACGTCCTCGCCGTCGAAGGGCATCCGCCCGTAGATCCCCTCGTAGAGGGCGACGCAGAAGCCGAAGAGATCGGAGCGGGCGTCGGCCGGGCGCCCCCTGCACACCTCGGGGGACATGTAGCGCGGCGTCCCCATCAGCGCGCCGGTGCGGGTCAGCGATCCGCCGAGGTCACCGCCCGTCGTCGCCGCGCCCGCCCCCGCCCCCGCCCCCTCATCGACCTCGCCGCCCTCGAGCGTGCCCGCCTCGCCGCCGCCGCTTGAAGAACGCGCGAGGCCGAAGTCGAGGACCCGCACCCGCCCGTCGGCGCCGACGAGGACGTTCTCGGGCTTGAAGTCGCGGTGGATGAGGCCCGCGTCGTGGGCGGCCTGGAGCCCCTCGCCGGCGGCGCGGAAGACCGCGAGGACCTCCTCCCAGCCCCGCTCCTCGCGCATCAGCCAGCGCGCGAGGCTGACCCCGTCGACCAGCTCCATCGCCACGAAGACCTGATCGTCGACCGCGCCGACGTCGTAGACGTGGATCACGTTGGGGTGGGCGAGGCGGGCCATCGCCCGGGCCTCGCGGAGCATCCGCTGACGGGCGCGCTCGTCGTCGGCGGCCTCGGCCCGGAGGAGCTTGACCGCGACCCGTCGATCGAGCTCGGGATCGTGGGCTCGATAGACCACACCCATCCCGCCGGCGCCGATCTTCGCCTCGATCCGGTAGCGACCGAAGACCTCCGGCCCCTCGGCCTCGGGCGCCGGGCCCCCGAAGAGGCGGGCCTCGATCAGCGCCCGCGCCCGCCGTGCGACCGCGTCGTCGCCGTCCGGGGCGGCCTCGCGGAGGGCCGTGTTCGGATCCCCGTCGCCCTCTCGCGCGCTCGGTTCCAAGGCGCCCACATCCTATCACCCCGGACCAGGGCCGGCGTCGCCGCCTCGCCGCGGTCCGCGGGTGCTTCCGCCCGCGCGACGTCGCGGCACCTTCCCCCTTGCCCACGCGCCGCCCGCAAATCACCATGCGATCAGGTGGACTTGATCGCCATCGATCCCGACCTCGAGCTCGTCGCCCGGATCCGCGGCGGCGACCCGCGGGCGATGGACACCCTCCTCCGCCGCTATCAACCCCGCCTCTACCGCTACTGCCGGCGCCGCCTCGACAACCCGGAGGACGCCCGCGAGGTCGTCCAGGAGGCCCTCCTGGCGATCGCCCGCGGGATCGACGGCTTCCGCGGCGGGGCCTCGCTCTCGTCGTGGGTCTTCGCAGTCGCCCGCTCCTTCTGCCTCAAGAAGGTGCGGCGCTCGAAGTTCGCGCCGCTCCGCCAGGACTCCCTCGACCTCGCCCTCGAGCGCGAGCTCCTGCCGGCGGCTGGTCAGCGACCGCCCGACGTCACCCTCCAGACCCGCGAGCTCGTCGATCACCTCGATCGGGCGATCGCCGAGCTCGACCCCGCCGACCGCGAGATCCTCCTCCTCCGCGATCACGAGGGGCTGCGGGCGAACGAGGTCGCGGAGCGCCTCGGCCTCTCGGTGCCGGCGGTCAAGAGCCGCCTCCACCGCGCCCGCCAGGCGGTCCGCCGCCGCCTCGCGCCACTCGCCGGGCCCGAGCTCCGGCCGCCGCCGACGATCGCCGCGGGCGCGGAGGCGCGGGGCCCGGGGCCGGGCGGCGCGATCGCCCGGGCGGCGCAGGGCGGCCGCGAGTACCCCGATCTCCGGGATTGATCGAGGTCGAGGCGGCGATGTGCACCCTCCTCTTCGCCCACGACGTCCACCCCGAGCACCGCCTCGTCGTCGCCGCCAACCGCGACGAGCTCCACGCGCGGCCGACCCTGCCGCTCCACCGCTGGGGGGATCGCCCGGGGATCGTCGCCGGCCGCGACGAGAGCGGCGGCGGCACCTGGCTCGGGGTCGCCGCTGGCGGCCGCTGGGCGGCGATCACCAACGTCCGCGAGCCTCTCCGAGAACCTGTCCCCGAGGACATGGTGCGGACGCGCGGCGAGCTGGTCGCCGACTTCCTCGACGGCGACGCCTCGCCGCTCGCCTACCTCGAGGCGGTCGCCGGCCGCGGCCAGCGCTACAACGGCTTCAACCTGGTGGTCGGCGATCCCGCGGGGGTCTTTTACTACTCGAATCGGATCGCCGCGCCCGAGCGGGTCCCGCCGGGGATCCACGGCCTCTCCAACGCCCGCCTGGGCACCCCCTGGCCGAAGGTCGCGGGCGGCCGCGAGGCCCTCGCCGCGCTCCTCGCGAGCCGCCGCCGGGTCGCCGCCGAGGCGCTCCTCGGCCTCCTCGCCGATCGCCGCGGCTTCGCCGACGCGCGCCTCCCCGACACCGGCGTCGGCCTCGAGGTCGAGCGCCGCCTCGCGCCCCTCTTCATCGCCGGCGACGAGTACGGCACCCGCTCGTCGACCGCGCTCCTGATCGACCGCGACCTCCAGGCCGAGATCGTCGAGCTCGGCGTCACCCCGGGCTCAGCCGAGCGCCCGCGGAGCGCCCTCCGCCTCGACCTCGCGGGCGGCCTCCGGCTCCTCGGCGAGGGCCCGCGCGCCCTCCCGTAGATCGCGGGCGATCGCCAGCCAGAGGAGCGCGAGCGGGCCGAGGCTGAGGACGCCGGGGAGCCCGAGGAGGAGGCCGAGGTTGGTCGCGCCGACCTGGGCGCCGGCCGCCGCGTCGCGCAGGCGCGGCCAGGCGTGCCCCCAGATCGGGTTGCCGTGCTGCGGGGCCTCGGGGGCGCCGGCCGCCGCCAGGATCATCTGCCCGGCCGAGATCGCCGCGAGCGCGACGAAGACCCGCGGCGCCTCCCGGAGCGCAGGCCCGAGGCCGAGCGCGAGGAAGGGGAGCATCGGCACGCAGTGGCGGGGGCCGAGGGCCGCGCCGCCATCCCACATGTAATAGCCCGCGTTGAGGAGGAGGAAGTGGGCGCAGATCGCCAGGGCGACGCCGACGATGAGCCGCTCGCGCGCCGGCTGCCCGCGCCGCAGGAGCTCGCGGACGAGCCCCCAGGCGGCCAGGAGGAGGACCGGCGCGAGGGTGAAGAGCCCGCGGTAGGTGCCGAAGAGGAGCTGGAGAAGCACCGCCGGATCGGGCGGGCCGATCCCGTAGCGGACCTCCATCCCCTCGGCGAACTCCTCGAGGTAGACGAAGTCGTAGCCGGTCTTGAGCGGGGAGCCGAAGGCCGCCCAGTGGTAGAGGCCGAGCGCCCCGGCCCAGGGGAGGCCGCCGAGCGCGGTCCAGAGCGCCCCCCGGAGGCCGCCGAGCGCGAGCGCGAGGCCGACCAGGAGGACCACCGGGATCGCCGCCGGGTACTCGCAGAGCACCGCCCATCCGAGACATGTCCCTGCGGCCAGGTAGTGTCGGCGGCCGCGGGCGAAGACGATCGCCGCGAAGCCGAGGAGGAGGAAGTCCGCGGCGAGCTGGTGGCCGTAGAGCGCCGAGCCGTAGACGAAGGCCGGGGTCGCCAGGCCGTAGGTCAGGGCGACCGCGAGCGCCGCCCGGCGATCGCCGGCGAGCTGGCGGAGCGCCAGGAGGTAGAGCGCCGCGACCCCGAGGACCGCGAGGAGCGAGGTCGAGAGGAGGCGGCAGAGGTAGAGGGCGATCCGGTAGCTCTGGTTGTAGACCAGGCGCTCGCCCGGCCGCCGCCGCCCGTCGTCGACCTCTGCTTCCTCCTCCTCAACTTCGCCTTCGTCGAGCGCGAGATCCCGGACCACCTCGGCCTCCGGGAACTCGCCGCCGCCCGCCCGCAGCACCCCGTAGAGCGCCGCGTAGATCGGCAGCGCGAGGAGCGAGGCCCCCGGCGCCTTGTCGCTGTAGAAGTGTCCCTCGCGCCAGCTCTTGTCGCCGGTCGTGTGGTGGTAGGGATCGATCGCCGTGGTCCGCGACTCGACCAGCGCCCGGGTGAGGGCGAAGCGCGAGTTCTGGTTCCACGCCGGCGGGCCGATGAAGTAGGCGTGGGAGGCGAAGACGGCGATCAGCGCGGGCCCGAGGAGCCGGCGATCGCGGCGGAGGAGCGCGCGCACGCCGAGCCCCGCGAGGGGCCGCGCCCGCCGATCATCGCCGTCACGCCGCGCGTCCGGCCCCATCCGGCCCTCACCGCGCTCGCCTAGCGGCGCCCGAGCGGGAGCGCGTCGGCGGCCTCGGCCACCAGGTCGCCGAGCTCGGCCCGCGAGCGCTCGGCGGCCGCGGCCTCGGGGGCCTGGGCGAGGCGCTGGAGCATCTGGTAGGCGCCGCTGTAGCGCCGCCCGGGGTCGCGGTCGAGGTTCTTGCGGACGATCTCGCCGAGCTTCGCCGAGAGCCCCGAGACCCGCTTGGTCGGGTGGCTGATGTCAAAGCGGACGATCGCGTCGATGGTCCGGAGGTCGTCCTCGGCCTTGAAGCAGCGCTCGCCCTTGAGGATCTCCCAGAGGACGACGGCCATCGAGAAGAGGTCGGACTGCTGCGAGGCCGGGCTCGCGGCGACGATCCGCTCGGGCGCCATGTAGGCCTTGGTGCCGGCGTGGACGGTGTCGTGCTCGGGCGCGAGGAGGCGGCTGCGGGCGGTGTTGAAGTCGGCGAGGAGGACGTTGCCGCTCCGCGAGAGGAGGATGTTGCTCGGGGCGATGTCGCGGTGGAGGACGTCGAGGCTGACCAGGTCGCCCTTGGCCTCGTCGAAGGCCTCGAAGGTGTGGACGTAGTGCAGGGCGTCGGCGAGCTGGCCCATGATGTAGACGGCCATCTCCTTCGAGAGGCCGCGGGGCTCGCCGCGGTCGTGGCCGAGGAGGCTCGCCAGGTCGACCCCGTCGATGTAGTCCATGATCACGTAGCGGGCCCCGTCCTGCTCGCCCTCGGCGTGGGCGCTCGGGATGCTCGGGTGGTTGAAGGCCTTGAGGAGCTCGATCTCGTGGTCGAAGCTCGCCCGCAGGAGCGCGTGCTCCTCCCCGGGGCTCGGCAGCAGGATCTTCACGAGGTAGGCCGGCGGCTGGTCCTCGGGGTCGTCCTGGTGGCGCGCGAGCACCATCCGGTACGACGTGCTGCTCGTCGGCAGCGGCTGGACCAGGCGAAACGTCCCGAGGCTACGCAGCTCCATGGTGCCCGCAGTGTGCAGGTCGGAGATCTCCTTGTCTACCGCGGCGAGGCCGCCCCGGGCCGGCGCTTCCCTGCTACAAAGGGCCCCATGCGATCGTCAGCGCCGTCGCCTGCGTCCGCGCTGATCCTCGGCGGCGGCCTCACGGGCCTCGCCGCGGCCCATCACCTCCGCAGGCCCGGCCTCCTCGTCGAGCGCGAGGACGAGGTCGGCGGCCACGCCCGCAGCCGCAGGATCCGCGGGCACACCTTCGACGTCACCGGCCACTGGCTGCACCTCCGCGACCCGCAGATCCAGCGCCTGGTCGCGGCGATCACCCCGGCCGACGCCTGGCTGGAGGTCGAGCGGCGGACCCGGGTCTTCGCCCACGACGCCCTCCTCCCCTACCCCTTCCAGGCCAACCTCCACGGCCTCCCGCTCGAGGTGGTCCGCGAGTGCCTGGTCGACTTCGTCGCCGCCCGCGAGGCGGCCGCCCGCGACGAGGGCCCCGGCGAGGGCCGCAGTGGACCCCGGACCTTCGTCGAATTCGCCGAGGCCCGCTTCGGTCGCGGAATCGCCCGTCACTTCTTCATCCCCTACAACCGCAAGCTCTGGGGCGCCGCCCTCGATCGCCTGGGCGCCGGCTGGGTCGATCGCTACGTGCCGACGCCGAGCGTCGACCAGGTGATCGCCGGGGCGCTCGGCGTGCCGCAGGAGGGGCTCGGCTACAACGCCCACTTCCTCTACCCCCGCGCCGGCGGCATCGATGCCCTGCCGCGGGCCCTGGCGGCGGCGATCGAGGCCCGGTCGCCGGGGTCGATCCGGCGGGGCTGCGAGGCCGAGGCGATCGACCCGATCGGCCGCCGGGTCAAGCTCTCCGGGACCGACGCCTGGACCCCCTACGCCGCGCTGATCTCGACCCTCCCGCTGCCCGAGCTGATCGCCCGGATCGAGCGGGTGCCGCCGGCGATCCGCGAGGCGGCGGCGGCCCTCCGCTGGGTCCGCTGGCGCTACCTCGACCTCGCCACCCGGGCGCCGATCCCCGCCGACTACCACTGGGTCTACGTCCCGGGGCCCGCGTACCCCTTCTTCCGGGTCGGCGTCTACTCGAACGCCTGCCCGGCGAGCGCCCCGGCGGGGGCCGCCTCGCTCTACGTCGAGCTCAGCGATCGCCAGGGGGCGATCGACCACGCGGCGATCGCCCAGGGCCTGGTGGCGATCGGCGCGCTCGCCCGGCCGGACGACATCGCCTTCACGGAGGCGCGCGAGATCGAGTATGCCTACGTCGTGTTCGACGACGATCACGGGCCCGCCTGCGCGGCGATCCACGCCTGGCTGCGGAGCGTCGGGATCCGATCCTGCGGCCGCTACGGCGCCTGGACCTACAACTCGATGGAGGACTCGATGCTCCAGGGGATCGCCGCCGCCGCCTGGGCCGACGACGATGACGCGAGGAGGTCCGCGTGAGCCAAGGCCGCCCCGAGCTCAGCGTCGTGATCCCGGTGCACAACGAGGAGGCGATCCTCGGGCGCAGCGTCGCCGACCTCTGCGCGGAGCTCGACGGCGCCGGCGTCGACTACGAGGTGATCCTCGCCGAGAACGGCTCGCGCGATCAGACCCGGGCGATCGCCGCGGCCCTCGCCGCCGAGGCGCCGCGCCTGCGCACCTTCTCGATCGGCGGGGCGAACTACGGCGCCGCCCTCCGCCGGGGGATCCACGCGGCCCGCGGCCGCCTGGTGATCTGCGAGGAGATCGACCTCTGCGACGCCGACTTCCACCGGCGGGCGCTGGCGATCCTCCGCGCCGGCGAGGCCGACCTGGTGATCGGCTCGAAGGCGATGCGCGGCGCCCACGACCGCCGGCCGCTCCTCCGCCGCCTGGCGACCCGCGCCTACAACGGCCTCCTCCGGCTCACGCTCGGCTTCCACGGCACCGACACCCACGGCCTCAAGGCGCTGCGCCGCGACGTCCTCCTGCCGATCGTCGACCAGTGCATCGTCGACTACGACGTCTTCGCCTCCGAGCTGGTGATCCGGGCGGAGCGGGCCGGCGTCCGCACCCGCGAGATCCCGGTCGACCTCGCCGAGCGGCGGCCGCCGAGCGTCCACCTCCTCCGGCGGGTGCCCAAGGTGCTCCGCCTCCTCCTCCGGCTCTGGGCGTCGATCCACCTCGGCGCCGGCCTCGGCCGACGGGCGCCCGCGCGCGTCAGGGGGGGCGGCTGATGGCCTCCGCGAGCCCGAGCAAGGCGACCCTCCTGTCGATCGATCTCGACGACGTCGCCTGCTACCACGCGATCCACGGGCTCGCGCCGCCGCCGGCGAGCGCCCAGCGGATCGTCCTCGAGCGCTGCCTGCCGCGCTTCCTCGAGCTCCTCGACGAGGTCAACGCCTTCGCCACCTTCTTCGTCGTCGGCCGCGACCTGGAGCGCGACCTCCAGGCCGGGGGACGCGGGGCCGCGCTCCTCCGCCAGGCGGCCCAGGGCGGCCACGAGCTCGCCAACCACTCCCACGCCCACCCCTACGATCTCAGCCGCTGGCCAGGCCTCGAGATCCACGCCGACCTCGAGCGCTGCGATCGCCTCCTGCGGGGCCTCGGCGTCGCGCCGCGGGGCTTCCGCGCCCCCGGCTACACCCACGACCGCCGGGTCTTGGAGCAGGTCGCCGCCCTCGGCTACGGCTACGACTCGTCGCTCCTCCCGTCGCCGACCTACTACCTGGCGAAGGTCTCGATGATCGCCTGGATGGGCCTCCGCGGCCGCCGCTCGACCTCGATGGTCGGCGGCTGGCGCTCCTTCGTCGGCCGCGATCGCCCCTTCTTCCGGCGCGACGTCGGCCTCTGGGAGGTGCCGATCTCGGTCGCCCCGCGCCTCCGGATGCCGATGGTCGGCACCTTCGTCCTCGCCTCCGACCGCGCGGCCGCGAGCGCCGCGGAGCTCGACTACCTCCACCTCGAGCTCCACGCCCTCGACCTCGCCGACCCCGACCTCGACGGCTTCGACCCGGCGCTCGTCCGCCGCCAGCCCGAGCTCCGGACCCCGCTCAGCGCCCGCCGCGAGCGCCTGAGGCGGATCCTGGTCGAGCGCGGCGGCTCGGCGACGATCGCCGGCGCCTTCTCGTTCTAGGCTCTCGTTCCAGGCGATCTCGGTCGGGCTCCGAGACTTTTGTCATGTCGGTAGGGACAGGCCCGATCGGCCATGTCCCTACCGACACGCTAGCTCGCGCGCTTTCGAACCCGGGTCGACGACTCCTCGCGGCGGACCGCCTTGGTCGCCAGGTGGTCGGCCTCCTCGTTGCCGTCCTGGCCGGCGTGCCCCCGGACCTTGAGGAGCTCGAGGTTGGGGAAGCGCTCCATCGCGTCCTTGATCCTCTTAATAAGCGCCAGGTTGGCCTTCGCCTTCCAGCCGCCGATCAGCACCCCCAGGCTCCACCCGGAGTCGGTGAAGAGGTGGATATGGGCCCCCTCCTCGTCCTCCCGCAGGGTCTCGAGCGCCCGGAGGATGGCCGTGAGCTCGGCGACGTTGTTGGTCCCCTCGCCGATGAACTCCGAGATCTCGACGACCTCGTCGGCGCGGACCAGGTGGATACCGATCCCCGCCGGCCCCGGGTTGCCCGAGCAGGCGCCGTCGGTGTGGATGACGATGGTCTCGTCGGTCGCCGCCTTGCTCGGCTCCTCGCGGAGCTGGGTCTTGGTGGGCTCGGCCCGGCCGCCGAATTCGGCGTCCGCGATGATCTCGCCGTCGATGTCGATCAGGTTCTCGGGCGGCGTCCGATAGGACTTGATGGCGCCGAGGCGGTAGCGCATCTCCGCCCGGCCGCGGTGCACGATCGGCTTCCCGCTCTCGAGCACCCGGACAAACACCGTTTGGTCGCGAAACTGAAACTTCTTCCAAGGCATGGGGAGGTGAACCTGGGTCAAACCGGCGTTGAGGCCGCTTGAAGGCCCTTGGGGGCCCCCGGGGGAATGGCACTTTGTTGTTGCCACCGCAAGAGGGCGGGCCGTATAAACCGCCGCTATGAAGAAGACGTTCACCACCGCCCTCGCGGCGACAGCGCTATTCGGCATCACCGCTTGTCAGGGCGGCGGCTCTGCGTCCGGTACGAAGCTCATCCCGGAGCAGGCGACGATCCTCGTGGGGATCGACGTCGGCGGCCTGACCAAGACGAAGCTCTACACCGACAACAAGGCCATGATGGAGGCCGCTCCCGAGGCCAAGGAGATGATGGAGGCGGCCAAGGGCTGCAACCTCGACCTCGAGAAGATGGGGTCCATCATCATCGGCACCGACGCGAAGGAGCCCAAGCCCAACGTGACGGTCGTGATCTCCGGTGAGGGCGTCGGCGACGAGAAGAACCTCACCTGCATCGCCGAGAAGGCCAAGGAGAAGTCCGGCAAGGCCCCCTTCACCGTCGAGGGCAAGGAGCTCAAGATGGAGGGCGACGACGGCGTCGGCTACATCGTCGACGCGAAGACCGTCGTCATCGCGACCAAGGACTGGGCGACCGCGACCAAGGACCTCGTCGACGGCAAGGGCAAGTCGGCGGCTGACGGCCCGAACAAGGACCTCTTCGGCCGCGCCGACCAGAGCAAGCACATCTGGTTCGCCGGTCTCCTCCCCGAGGCCGCCGCCAGCCAGCTCAAGGGCTCGCCGGCCGAGGGCCTGAAGAACGTCTCGGGCGCCTTCGACCTCAGCGACGGCGTCTCCTTCTCGGTCGCCGCCGGCACCGAGAGCGCCGACAAGGCCAAGGCCCTCAAGGAGCAGGCCGAGCAGCAGTTCGGCATGGTCAAGGGCATGGCTGGCCTCTTCGGGATCCCCCAGGGCGTCGTCGACAGCGTGAAGTTCGACGTCTCGGGCGACGCGATCTCGGTCTCGGCCAAGGTCACCACCGAGGAGATCAAGTCGATCCAGGAGAACGCCGGCAAGATGCTCGGCGGTGGCATGGGCGGCCCGCCGATGGGCGGCGACATGGGCGACATGGACGCGCCCCCGCCGGCCGAGCCCCCCGCTGGTGAGGAGGCCGCTCCGGCCGAGGGCGGCGAGGGCGAGTAGCCCCAGCTCCCCACCGATCGCTTGCATCTTCGCCGAAGATGCCGTAGCAAGGGCGGCCCGGACTCTCCGGGCCGCTCTTCGTTTGAGCGGACAACCCTTGTAGCTGCTTGATGGCGGCGATCATCGAGGAAAGAACAGATGCGCATCTCCCCCCTGCAACAGGTCAAGAATCTCTACGGGTCCAAGGACAAGCTGATCGCGGCCGTCGCCGATCACTTCTCGCCGGCTGATGGCGAGAGCGCCGACGACTTCCGGGCCCGGCTCCGCCACGTGGCCAACGCCAAGCTCCTCCGCCTCGCCAAGATCGGCGAGTCGATCAAGGCGCTCGGCGGGCGCGAGGCGATGATCGCCAAGATCGCCGAGCTCCGCGGCCAGGCCAAGGACAAGGACTACCTCGGCAAGCTCGCCACCTACGCGAGCCCGCGCCTCCTCGACCTCCACCGCTCGCTCAGCCGCAAGGCCTCGCGCGCGGCGAAGGCCTCGTAGTCCGGCGTCGCCGAGAGGCGGAGGGAGGGGCCCCAGCGCGGGCCCCTCTCGCATTTCGAAGAGCCACCTGGCGACGACGCGCCCGCGAGGGCTCGCCAGCGCGCGGCCCTAGCCGCCGTCGAGGCAGAGGAGCCCGCCGCCCGACGCCCCGCACCCCGCGGGGCACACGCTCTCCCAATAGGGCGCGACGCACTCGCAGGTCGCCGTCCCCTCGCAGGCCTGCGGGAGCGGCAGGCAGCCGCCGCCGCCGCCCGACTGCGACTCCACGCAGGTCCAGCCCTCGCCGCACCCCTTGAGGCAGGCGCTGGTGTCCGAGCAGTAGTGATAGGGCACGCAGGGGCCGTAGCAGCCGGCGACGATCGACGGGACCATGTCGCCCGCGCACTCGGGCGCCGGCTGGTTGCAGGTCACCGGCGAGGCGCAATCGACCGTCGACGCGAGCTCGCAGCGGCCCGAGCGGCAGGCGGCCGCCGACCCCGCGAGCCCCTGGGCCGAGCACTCGCTCTGATCGCAGTCGATCTCGCAGGTGGCGGGCTCGTCGCCCGCGGGGATCGACTCGCAGGAGCAGCAGTCGTCGACCAGCTTGCACTCGGCGTCGACGCTGCACGCCCCGCCGCCGCCGCCGGTGGTCCCCGTGCCGCTCGCGCTCCCCGAGCTCGCGCTCGTCCCGCTCGCGCCGCTGGTCGAGCTCGCGCTCGCCGACGCCGCGCTGGTCGCGGTCGCGGCGGTCGACGAGCTCCCGCTGCCCCCGCCGTCGTCGGCGGTGCAGGCGAGCGCCAGGGCGAGCGCCAGGGCGGCGGGGAGGGACGCGAGGGCGAGGGAGGAGCGCATCCTCCGAGGATAGCCTCCGACGACGCAGAGGTGGCGTGGCGCGGCGCGGCGGAGGTCCGCGTCCGCGCCGCTCGATCCCGCCGCAGGCGCCGTGAGCTTGCCCCCGGCGTGTCTGAAAACACGCCTGCGAGGCAGCGCGGGGACGTCCGCGGGGGTACACCTTCGCCCATGCAAGCAGAGCCCGCCGCCCCGGCGACCACCTTCGCCGGCCTCGACCTCCCCGAGCCGCTCCTCCGCGCGCTCGGTGACGTCGGCTACGCGGCCCCCTCACCGATCCAGGAGGCGACGATCCCCGAGATGATGGCCGGTCGCGACGTCGTCGGTCAGGCGCAGACCGGCACCGGCAAGACCGCCGCCTTCGCCCTGCCGATCCTCGCCGGCCTCGATCGCCGCGCCCGTCGGGTGCAGGCGCTGGTGCTCACGCCGACGCGCGAGCTCGGGATCCAGGTCGCCGACGCGCTCACCCGCTACGCCGCCCACCTCCCGAACGTCCGGATCCTGCCGATCTACGGCGGCCAGAGCTACGGGCCCCAGCTCGACGCGCTCGCCCGCGGCGTCCAGGTCGTCGTCGGCACCCCGGGGCGCCTCCTCGATCACGTCCGCCGCGGGTCCCTCGACCTCGGCGCCCTCCGTTGGCTGGTCCTCGACGAGGCCGACGAGATGCTGAAGATGGGCTTCATCGACGACGTCGAGGAGATCCTCCGCGAGACCCCCGAGGGCCGCCAGACCGCGCTCTTCTCCGCGACCATGCCGCCGGCGATCCGGCGGCTCGCGCAGACCTACCTCCACGATCCGGTCGCCCTGACGATCGCCTCGGCGACCACCACCGCGTCGACGATCCGCCAGCGCTGCTGGGAGATCAGCGGCCTCCACCGCCTCGACGCGCTCACCCGGATCCTCGAGGTCGAGCCCTTCGACGCGATGATCGTCTTCACCCGCCTCAAGCGGACGACCGACGAGCTCGCCGAGGCGCTCCAGGGCCGCGGCTTCCGGGCGGCGGCGATGAGCGGCGACCTCAGCCAGGCCCAGCGCGAGCGGACGATCGAGGCGCTCCGCGACGGCGCGATCGACATCCTGGTGGCGACCGACGTCGCCGCCCGCGGCCTCGACGTCGATCGCGTCAGCCACGTCGTCAACTACGACCCGCCCTCCGGCCCCGAGGGCTACGTCCACCGGATCGGCCGGACCGGCCGGGCGGGCCGCTCGGGCGAGGCGATCCTCTTCCTCGCCCCGCGCGAGCGCTTCATCCTCCGGGAGATCGAGCGGGCGACCCGGCAGCGGATCGAGCCGCTCCAGCTGCCGACGATCCGCGAGGTCAACGAGGTCCGGGTCGCCCGCTTCAAGGACGCGGTCTCGGCGATGGTCGAGCGCGGCGGGCCCGAGCTCGACCTCTTCCGCCGCCTCGTCGGCGAGCTCGAGGAGGAGCGCGGGATCCCGGCGATCGACGCCGCGGCCGCGCTCGCCCGCCTCTACCGCGGGCCCGAGCCGCTCCTCCTCGAGCGACCGCCGCGGGCGGATCGGCGGCGAGGCGAGGGCGGCGGGTCGTGGGAGGAGCGCGACGAGCGCGACGAGCCCGGACCGCGGGCGCGTCGCCGCCGCTTCCGCCACGGCTGAGCGCTAGCTCCCGCAGAGGAGCTCGGCGTCGCCCGCCCCCGCGCAGGTCAGGCAGGCCTCGCCGGGGGCGATCACGCAGCCCGGCGTCACCTCGAGCGCGTCGCAGTAGCGGATCGACCCGGTCGGGTTGTAGCTGTCGTAGTAGATCTCGGCGACCGCGTAGCTCTCGGCGCTGAGGCCGACGTAGGCGTAGCCGACGTCCGAGTCGATCCCCATCACCCAGGTGATCGCCTTGAAGCCGCGCTGCTCCATCGCGGCCTTGAGCGCGCACTCCTGGACCGCCGTCCACTCCGCGGCCGTGTGATCCCAGGGGTTGACCTCGCCGCAATCGTCGTAGGTGCCGTATTGCTCGACGGTCGAGCACGCGAGATCGACGAGCTCGCAGAGCGGGCCACCGGTGGTGCTCGTGTCGCTGGTGCTCCCGTCGCTGGTGCTCGCGTCCCCGCTGGAGCCGCTGCCGCTCGCGCTCGCCGAGCCCGACGACCCCGAGCCGCTCGAGCCCGAGCCCGAGCCGCTGGTCGAGGTCGACGACGCCGAGTCGCCGCTGCTGCTGCCGGTCGACGCCGAGGCCGAGCCGGTCCCGTCATCGCCAGCGCAGCCGCCGAGGGGCGCGTGGAGGAGGAGGAGGAGGAGAGAGGAGCCGAGGGCCCGAAGGCGCGTGGAGGGAGTAGTGAAGTTCATCCCCCTCTTCTAGCGCGTCCGCCGGGCGCGCGCCCGCCTCAAGGCACGTGGCCGTTTCGCAGGAGGTTCCCCCGCCCGGTCGGCCAGAGGAGGCAATTGGTCGCCGAGCCCGCGACGGTGTAGACCCGGACGCTCTCGACCTTGTCCTCGGCGTCCTTGAGCGAGACGACGATCTCGACCGTGCCGTCGCCGTCGACGTCGGCGAGGGTCGGCACCGGCATCGCCCCCCGCCGCGGCAGCGGGAGCTGGTGGAGGAGCGCGCCGGTCGACGAGAGGACGAAGAGGTCGCTCTTGTCGTCGGCGGTCGCGTAGGTCGCAAAGACGACCTCGGGGGCGCCGTCGGCCGAGAGGTCGCCGATCACCACGCCGCCGGTCATCACCTCGGCGTCGGCGGTGTACTCGAAGTCCCAGAGCTCGGCGCCGGCGGCCGAGAGCGCGTGGATCCTCCCGTCGAAGCCGGGGAAGATGACCTCAAGGCCAGGCGATCCGCCGTCGAGGTCGGCGACGCTGGCCTGGTTGGTGATCGCGACGATGTTGCCGCCGTAGTCCCAGAGCCCGCTGAGGTAGCCGGGCGCGTGGAAGGGGAGCTCCCAGCCCGGCCGCCGGCTCCCGTCGTGGCCGACCACCCAGAGCGCGACCCCCTTCTCGCGGTCGGTCTGCGAGGCGTTCTGGACGCTCGCCAGGAGGATCACCTCGGGCTCGCCGTCGCCGTCGAGATCGGCGATCGCCGGCGGCGTGTTGGTGAAGTGGGCCTGGAGCGCGCTCTCCTCGTCGGGCGCGTAGCCCATCTTCGCCTCGGCGAGGTCGTGGAGGTAGCGCATCCCCGGGGTCTTGGTCACCGGGTAGCCGGGGGCGGCGTCGAAGGCCTCGCCCGTCCCCTTGTGGATGCTGACGTAGGCGTTGTCGTGGGGGGCGACGACGTCGGCCTTGCCGTCGCCGTCGAGGTCGCCGACCGCGAGGTTCTGATCGAAGCAGCCGGCGAGGTAGCACTTGTTGTCGTCGCAGCCCGACGAGCCGCTCTGGTTGGGCGGGAAGCCGGCGACCGGCGAGCCGTCGGCCTCGAAGGCATGCATCACGTCGCTAGGCCCGCCGTGGGCCGGCGCGACCACCAGCTCGAGCGCGCCGTCGCCGTCGACGTCGCCGGCGGCGAGCGAGCGGAGCTCGTCCTCCCAGGCGACCGGGAAGCCCGGCGCGACCTGGCCGTCGGCGAGGAGGAGGTAGAGCTCCTCGCGGTCGGTGAAGGCGATCTCGAGGCCCGGCGCGGGGAGGAGATCGGCGACCACCGGGCTCGCCCAGATCCGGCCGCCGGCGCCCGCCGTCTTCCACCGGAGCGCGCCGTCGGAGCCCCAGACGATCAGCGCGTTGCCGCGCGGGACGATGATCTCCTGGTCGCCGTCGCCGTCGAGATCGGCGACCGCGGGCGAGCCCAGCCAGCCCTCCTCCCAGCGATCGGCGAGGGTGAGGAGGAGGGTCGGCGCGGCGACCTCGGCCCCGCCGCCCGCGACCTCGCAGGAGGGCGTCGCCTCCCCGCCGGTGGTCGCCGTCTCGCCGCTCGTCGGCCCGGTCGGGCCGCCGCTGGTGCTCGCGCTCGTCGACGTCGTGCCTGCAGAGGTCGTCGCCGTCGTCGCCGTCGTCGCCGACGTCCCGTCGGTCTCGCCGCCGCTCGTCGCTCCGCTCGTCGACCCCATCGTCGCGCCGCTCGTCGCCCCGCTCGTCGCGCTCACCTCGCCGCTGCTCCCGCTCCCGCCGTCATCGCCCGCGCATGCGGCCGAGAGCCCGCAGAGGAGGAGCGCCACCGTCCCATGTCCATGCCTCGCCATCGCACCTTCATACCGCTCCGGCCGCGGGCTGTCTCCCGCGGCAGCGCCGCCGCCGGCCCCGGTCGACGCTCGATTCTGACCCAAAGTACAGGCTCGCTTGCGCGCGCCCCAGCGATCTCGCCCCCGGCTCGCCGTCCGAGCCGGTGATATCCTGGCGGCGGTGTCGGGGAAGCGGTCCGATGATGGCGGTGAGCGCCCCTCGGAGAGCGCGCCGGGGCGCGCGTGGCCGCCGAGCCGCGGCGCCACCCCGCCGCCAGCCGGTGACTTCGCCTACGAGAGCACCCTCAAGCCCGCGAGCGCCGACGCGATCGGCCTCGACCGCTCGGCCCTCCCGCCCTCGCCGTCGAAGCGCGCCCCGCCGCAGGACATCGGCCTCGAGCACACCCTCGCGCCCGGACCCCTGCCCGGCGCCCAAACCCGCGAGGACCTCGACGTCACCCTCCCCGGCGGCGACCGGACCCTGAGCAGCGACGAACACCTCCGCGCCCAGGTGCTCGGGAGCCTGCGCTCGGTCAGCGGCCCCTCGCAGCCGAGCGACCCCGCCGGCGGCGAGGACGACACGATCCGCGGGCGCACCTTCGGCCGCTACCTCCTCCTCGAGCGCCTCGGCGAGGGCGGGATGGGGATGGTCTACGCCGCCTACGACCCCGAGCTCGACCGCAAGATCGCCCTCAAGCTGGTCCGCGCCGGCACCTCCGAGCACGGCGGCGCCCGCAGCCGCCTCCTCCGCGAGGCCCAGGCGATGGCCCGCCTCTCCCACCTCAACGTCGTCACCGTCCACGACGTCGGCGCGGTCGACGATCAGGTCTTCGTGGCGATGGAGTACATCCGCGGCCAGACGATCGACGCCTGGGTCGAGGCGAGCGCGCCGACTTGGCAGGAGATCGTCGCCGCCTTCCGCCAGGCCGGGGCGGGCCTCGCCGCCGCCCACACAGCCCACCTGATCCACCGCGACTTCAAGCCGCAGAACGTGATGATCAGCGCCGAGGGCCGGGTCGTGGTGATGGACTTCGGCCTCGCCCGCGCCCGCTCCGGCAAGCGTCCCGACGAGGAGGAGCAGCTCGGCCGCCTGACCAGCTCGGCCCTCGACCTCGAGATCACCGGCGGTGAGGCGATCCTCGGGACCCCGGCCTACATGGCCCCCGAGCAGATGGAGGGCGCCGAGGCCGACGCCCGCTCCGACCTCTTCTCATTCTGCGTCACCCTCTGGCGCTGCCTCTACCGCCAGCCCCCCTTCGCCGGCGAGTCCTTCCTCGACCTCGCCGACAACGTCACCAACGGGGTCCTCGATCCGCCGAAGGACACCCGCGGGGTGCCGAATTGGCTGCGCAAGGTGCTCGAGCGCGGCCTCGCGGTCGATCCCTACAACCGCTGGCCGACGATGGACGCGCTCCTCGAGGCCCTCGACAACGACCCGACCCGGCGGCGGCGCCTCCTGATCACCGTCGCCGCGGCCGCGATCGTCGGCGTCGCGGCCCTCGCCGCGACCTTCATCTACCAGCGGAGCGCCCGCAGCGAGTGCCGGGTCGTCGCCGCCGAGGTCGACGCGATCTGGAACGACGGCGCCCGCCAAGAGCTCCGCGACGGCTTCCGCAAGAGCGGCCTCCCCTACGCCAACGACGAGCTCGGCAAGATCGTCCCGCTCCTCGATCGCTTCGCGGGCGGCTGGCGGAGCGCTCGCCGGCAGGTCTGCGTCGACGGCCTCGACGATCGGATCACGGCCCGCCGCCACGACCAGGCGGTCGCCTGCCTCGACGAGGCCCGGGGGGCGCTCGCCGCCCGGATGAGCCGCCTCAGCGACGGCGATCCGGCGGCGCTGGTCGCCGCGGTCGACCTGATCACCGACCTGCCGGCGCCCGCCGAGTGCCGCGATCCGGAGCGCCTCGCCCGGCGCCCGCTGCCGCCGCCCGCCGACGCCGAGGAGGTGGCGTCGATCCGCGCCCGCCTCGCCCGGGCCGCGGCCCTCGAGATCGAGGGCGACCTCGCGGGCGCGCAGGCGATCGCCGAGGAGGCGCTCGCGGCCGCCGAGCAGCTCGGCTGGCCGCCGCTGACGATCACCGCGCGGGTCCGCCTCGGCGTCCTCCTCACCCGCAAGGACGAGCTCGCCCGGGCGGAGGAGGAGCTCCACCGGGCCTACGTCGACGCCCGCCGCGAGGGCCTGGGGGAGGCCGCCGCCGACGCGGCGATCGTCCTCGCCACCGCGATCGGCCGCCTCGAGGGGCGCCCCCGCGAGGGCCGGATCTGGGCGGAGGTCGCCCGCGCCGAGCTCGCGGCCCTGGGCGAGCCCCAGGGCGAGCGGGCGGCCGAGCTCGAGCTCGCGCTCGGTGACATCGCCCGCCTGGGGCACGACCTCGCCGCCGCCGAGGCGCGCTACCGCGCGGCCCTGGCGATCTGGGAGCCGGCGCTCGGGGCCGATCACCTCAAGGTCGGCGTCGCCGTCGATCGGATCGGCGCGCTCCTCCTCGAGGCCGGCCGCCACGCCGACGCGCTGCCGATCCTCGAGCAGGCCGTGGCGATCCAGGAGGCCAACGGCGGCCCCTCCCACCCGCGGGTCGCCGGGGCGCTCGACGCCCTCGGGACCGCGCTCCTCGCCCTCGGCCGCCTCGACGCCGCCGAGACCACCTGCCGCCGGGCGCTGGCGCTCCGCGAGCGCGCCCTCGGCTCGACCCACGCCGACGTCGCCCGCTCGCTCTTCAACCTCGGCCTGATCCTGACGACCGTCGGCGACCGCGACGCGGAGGTGATCATCAACTACCGCCGGGCGCTGGCGATCCTGATCGCCGAGCACGGCGAGAAGAGCCCCGACGTCGCCCGCGCCTACGTCCTGATCGGCGAGGCCGAGGTCCGCGCCCGCGACCTCGACGAGGCGGCGCGGAGCGCCCGGGCGGCGCTCGAGATCCTCGAGGGCCTCTACGGCCCGAGCTTCCCGCTGGTCGCCCACCCGCTCGTCCTCCTCGCCTCGATCGAGCGCGAGCGCGGCGACCTCGAGGCGGCCCACGCGGCCGCGGCCCGGGCCCTCGAGATCCGCGAGCAGAGCCAGGCGCCGCCCGCCGAGGTGGCGACGGCCCGCCTGATCCTGGCGATGATCCTCGCCGACGAGGGCGCCGAGGACGAGGCGATGGAGGCGATCGATCGCGCCCGCGGCGAGGCCGTCGGCGCCGGCCCGGCCGGGGCGGCGGTCGTCCATGAGATTGATACCTGGCTTAATGGACAGGTTGAACGCTAGGGCGTCGCCGAGTCGCCGGCGATCGGCGCGTGGCCGCCGAGCTCGGGACCCGCGCGGGGGCGTTTTTCGAGGCCCCCTCCTGGCGCGCGCGGCCGCGCCGTCGTATGAATCGCGGCGATGAGCGAGCACCTCCCCTGCGTCGAGGTCGAGCCCGAGCGCGGAGCGGCGAGCGCGGCCGTGATCTGGCTCCACGGCCTCGGCGCCGACGGCCATGACTTCGAGCCGGTCGTCCCCCTCCTCGGCCTCCCGCACGCGCGCTTCGTCTTCCCCCACGCGCCGCCGATCCCGGTGACGATCAACGGCGGCTGGGTGATGCGCGCCTGGTACGACATCCGCACCCTCGAGCAGCGCCCCGACCGCGAGGACCCGCGGCAGATCCGGGCCTCGGCCGCGCGGATCGCCGCCCTCCTCGACCGCGAGCGCGCGCGCGGGATCCCGAGCGCGCGGATCGTCCTCGCCGGCTTCTCGCAGGGCGGGGCGATGGCCCTCTACACCGGCCTCCGCTACCCGGCGGCGCTCGCCGGCCTGATCGCCCTCAGCGCCTACATGCTCCTCCCCGAGACCCTCCCGGCGGAGCTCGCCCCGGCCAACCAGGCGACGCCCGCCCTCCTCGCCCACGGCCGCTTCGACGACCTGGTGCCGCCCTTCGCCGGACGGGCGGCCCACGACCAGGTGCGGGCGCTCCCGGGCGAGCGCGAGGTCGAGTGGCACGAGTACCCGATCGGCCACGAGGTCTCGCCGCCGGAGCTGGCGGCCGTCGCCGCCTGGCTTCAGCGCCGCATCCCGCCGATCGCGCGCTGACGTCCGGGGAGATCGGGCGAAGCCGCGCCCTCGCCCTTGATCGCGGCCACGCGCCGCCGCCATCATGCAAGAGTCGCGAGCGAGCGCCGATGCCACGCAAGCCCAACGAGCCCAACCCCTTCGCCAGCTTGATCGATGGTCCGACGCTGACCATGCCGACGCTCAACCCGCTGAACCTCAACAAGGGGCTCTCGGTCGAGGCGGGGATCCGGACCGAGCTCGACCGCCTGATCAGCGAGCGCGAGGCCCTGAGCGCCGCCCGGGCGACGCCGACCGCCCTCCGTGAGATCGAGTACACCGAGCTCCGCCAGCACATCTCCGAGCACCTCAAGGTGCCGCTCGCCGAGATCCCGCCGCCGCGGCCCTCGCGTCGCCTCAACAACCCCGGCGACACCCTCTGGATGAGCCTCGACAGCCCCCACGGCGAGATCTGGTCGGGGACCCACGGCCTCTACTTCCACCGCGCGCCGCGCAACGGCAGCCCCTCGTTCATCCGCCTCCGGGGCACCGACGCCTGCGTCGGCTTCGCCTGCGAGGGCGCCCCCGGGACCTACCTCCTGACCGCGCGGATCGAGAGCCGCTGCCGCAACGTCGACGTCTTCCTCTACGAGAACGCCGACTTCCTGACGGGTCAGCAGCTCCAGGTCGCCGGCGACAAGGTGATGGTCGCGGCCGAGTTCCCCCGCGGCGGCCACCTCTGCCTCTTCCTCCGCGGCGACGGGCGCCACCCGATCAAGATCTTCGGGGTCGAGGCCTACCGGATCCGCTAGCCGGTCAGGCGCGCGCGACGGGGCGCGCTCGCTCCGCGAGCGAGCGGCCCCGCCGACGGCGTGGGGCTCAGATCGAGCGCTCACGCGGGGGCGCGAGCCGGCGCTCCGCATGCTCGGCGAAGTACTCCGCGAGCACGCGGTGGACGAAGACGTAGCCGCCGCCGACCCGCCGGAGGAGCGCCCGCTCGGCGGCCCGATCGAGGAAGCGGGCGTAGGCCAGCGGCGCGTCGCCGGCGAGGGCGAGGAGGACCCGCATGACCCCGTGGCCGATCGCCGCGAAGCCGCCGAGCACCAGGGCCACCGCGACCCCGACCCCGGCGCCGACGAGCGCCCCGAAGCCGGCCGCGGCCGGGAGATCGAGGGCCCTCGTGATCAACCCCTGCGAGGTGCCGTAGGCGATGAAGAGCCCGATCACCAGGGCGAGGGTCGCCGCCAGGCCGACGAGCGCCCGACCGAGCGAGCGGCGGATCCCCTCGTTCACGCGGACCCGCCCGGGATCAATGCCTGGCCTAAAAGACATGATCATCGCGAGGAGGAGCCCGACGCCGAAGACGATCGTGGCGACGGCGAGCGGGGGCTCGACCCGGTGGAAGGTGAAGAGGGCGCGCCCGTCGGGGGAGAGCGCCGCGCGCTCCGGCACGCTCAGGAGGCGGGCCCGCGACGCGAGGTCCCAGACCTCCGTGCGGGCGAAGCCCCGCTCGCCGAGGATGAGCGCGACGCGTCCGCCGGCCGCGTCGTGGAGGGTCTCCTCGAGCGCCGCGCCCCCGGCCTCGGCCTCGGCGATCACCTCGTCCGTCGGCGAGCGCTCGCGGGCGCCGCGCTCGACGGCGGCGAGCGGCCGCAGCGGATCGAGCCCGAGGACCTCGAGCGTCCGATCGCCGCGCTCACGGACGACCTGACGGCGATCCGCGCTCAGCTCGAGCGAGCGGGTGCACTCATAGCCGCTCGCGCCCGCGCTCGACCTCGGCGGAGGCGGGGCAGCGGCAGGAAATTCGCTCACCCGAAAAAACCGCAGGAACGTCGTTCTTGCGCCATTCCGCCTTCGCGCCCCGGCGATGAGGACCTCGGGATCGAACCTGACACCGTTGTCCCGACCGGCGCGCGCGGCTACCGTGGCTCGATGCGCTCGCTCGTCATCGCGGCGCTCGCCGTCGGGCTCCTCCTCCGCCCGGGGTCAGCCTCGGCCTGTGACGACTGCGAGGGGGGCCTGGAGGCGCTCGAGCCTGCCTTCGCCGCGGAGCTCCCGGCCGACGGCGTCCTCGCCTTCTTCGAGAGCGGCGGCTACGGCTTCAACGAGACGATCGCGATCGAGGTCCGCCCGGCCGGCGGCGAGCCGATCGCGGGGGCGATCCACTACCGCGGCGCGATGATCCTCTGGCTGCCGGCCGCGCCGCTCGAGGTGGGTCAGAGCTACGCCGTCCATGTCCACGTCGACAACTCGAATAGCTACGCATGCTACGAGCTCGAGGATCTCGACGTCGACGCGGCCTTCACCGCGATCGCAGCCGGCGCGCGGCCGCAGCCGCGCTGGGACGCGATCGAGGTCCGCCACTGGGTCGAGGCCCACCCGTCGCGCGCCCTCGACGACCTCGTCTGCTGCGAGGGGAGCCGCCCCGGCGACTCCTACTGCGGCGCCCCGCCGTCGACCGAGGGCTGCGCCGCGACCCGCGGCGTCCGTCACCTCCACGCCGAGATCACGATCGATCCGACCGCCCGCGCCGAGGCCCTCGGCCAGCTCGCCTACGAGCAATTTCCCGGGGCCGAGGATCGCGTCGAGGTGACCTACTTCGACGGCGAGACCCCCCTCCCCTGCGTCGCGCTCCGGGCCACGGATCTCGCCACCGGCGAGCTCCACGAGGGCCCGGTGATCTGCCCGGACCCCGCGCTCGAGGCGGAGCTCGGCGAGGTCACGCTCGATCCCCGGGAGACCCTCGAGTGCGAGTCCCTCCAGGTCTGCGAGATCCGTGAGACCGATGTCTTCGCCGTCGGCTGGGATCCCGACGATTGCCGGCGCTGGCGGGGCGAGGGGTGCGGATGCGTCGCCGCCGGGCCGCGACCGGCCGCGCCGCTCCTCCTCGGCCTCGGCCTCGGCCTCCTCGCCCTCGCGCGCGGCCGTCGGCGGCGCTGAGCCCCGCCGCGCCCCGCCCCGCCGCGTCAGAGCCGCGGCTCGGTCCAGCCGACGATCTCGGCCTCGTCGACGCAGCGGAGGCGCTGGACCGCGTCGCCGCCGGCGTAGTCGCAGACGAGGTGGTCGATCGGACAGGTCGATGGGATCCCTTCGAATTGATCGCCGCCGCAGCGGCAAGCGACCCCGGCGAGCGGGAAGCGCGGGCAGGCCCCCTCGGCCGCCAGCGCGTCGAGCTCGCGCTCGAGGGTCGCGCAGCCGACCGTCACCCGCTTGTGGAGGAGCGCCTCGGCGATCGCCCAGCGCCCCTCGGCCGCGCGCCCCTCGGCCCGCCGGCTCGCCTCGTCGGGGGCCCGCATCGCCTCGACGCACGCCGCCTCGCCGGCCGACTTCGAAAGGACGTAGGCGCCGAAGCCGAGGGCGCCGACGCTGGCGAGCCCGAGGACGACGATCACCAGGCCGCGGAGCACCTGGCTGAGCCGCGCGCGCCGCTCGCTCACCGGCGCGTTCGCCAGGTAGCCGCCGACCAGCGCGCCCACCCAGACGCCAGCGCCGCTGCCGAGCCCGGCGAGGATCGGCGAGGGCGAGGTGAGCCAGCCGATGGCGATGATCAGCGCGAGGGCGAAGAGCGCGAGGCGGACGCCGCGGCGAAAGGCCGACGGCTCGGGCCAGGTCGACGCTGGCGGCTCTCCCGGGCGCACCCGGCGGATCTTCGCAGAGAGGGCCGCGGGCTGCCAAGCCGGCCCCGCGCCCCGGACCTGCGCCCTCGGCTGGCCCCGCGCCCGACGAAGATCGGCTAGGATGTGGCGATGGCGCCCCGGACCACCCGCGCTGCGCTCCCCCTCGGGCTTGGGCTCGGGCTCGCTGCCCTCTTCGCGCTGAGCCTCGCGCCCGGCCTCGCCCGCGCCGACGCGCCCGCGAGCGGGGACGAGGGCCTCCACCGCGGCCGCGGCTGGTACAGCGCCGACGTCCGGGTCCCCGAGCCGCCCCTCGCCCTCGCCCTCGTGATCATCGGCGCGGCGGCGATGCGACGCCGCGATCGCCGGCTCCTCCACGCCCGCTGAGCGCCGAGGGTCGACCGACGATGCCGACCCTCGAGCTCGCCGACGCGACGATCGCCTACGAGCGGGCCGGCGACGCGGGCCCGCCGGTCCTCCTGGTCCAGGGCGTCGGCGCGCTCGGCGAATGCTGGCGCCCGCAGATCGACGGGCTCGCCGCCGATCACCGCCTCGCCTGGCACGACAACCGCGGGATCGGCCGCAGCCTCCCGCGCCGCGGGCCGGTGACGATCCCGGCGATGGCCGCCGACTGCCTCGCCCTCGTCGATCACCTCGGCTGGCCCGAGGTACACCTGGTCGGCCACTCGATGGGCGGGCTCATCGTCCAGGAGGCCGCCCGCCAGGCGCCCGACCGGGTCCGCTCGCTCTCCCTCCTCTCGACCTCGCCACGCGGCCGGCCGATCCTGATGATCTCGCTGGCCGCCTTCGTCGGCTCGCTGCGGATGCGCTTCGGCGCCGAGCCCTCGCGCTGGGCGGCCTTCGCCCGGCTGGGCTTCCCGCCGGCCTACGTCGCCGAGGTCGGCGTCGAGCCCCTGGTCGCCGCGCTCCGCCGGGGCTTCTGCGAGGGCTTCGTCCGGACCCCGCCGATCGTCCGCGCGCAGCTCGGCGCGCTCTGGCGCGACCGCGGCCGCGACCTGGGCGCCCTCCGGGAGATCCCGACGCTGATCGCCACCGGCGCCCAGGACCACACGGTCCGGAGCGCGCTCAGCGACGAGCTCCTCGCCTGCCTCCCCCACGCCCGCCTCGAGCGCTTCGCCGACGCCGGCCACGCGCTGCCGATCCAGCACGCGGACGCGATCAACCAGCTCCTCCGCCGGCACATCGCCGCCGCCGAGGGGTCTGGCGCCCCGATCCACTAGCATGTCCCTTGGGACATGCACGGGAGCGCCCCCCGCTCAACGGCGGCAGCGCGCCCGGGTCCGCCGCCTCGCGCCGCTTCGAGGATCGACCGCCCGCACCCGCGCCCGCCCGCGGGCGTCGACCTCGATCACCAGGAGCTCGACGTCGCCGAGGATCGCGAAGGCCGCGCCCGCCGGATCGATCGCCGCGTCCCAGGTGACGTCGTCACCGCGCTGGAGGCAGCGGAGGCCGCCGCGCTCCGCCGTGCGAAGGACAACGTCGACGCGGCGCCAGAGGCGGCCCGTGAAGAGGAAGGCGTCGCCCGCCTCGCTCGTCGTCACCACCTGATCCCCGCCGAAGGCTTGCCAGCGATCGCCGCTGAAGCCGCTCGCCGCGGCGCCGCCGGGCCCGATCAAGGCCTCCGCAGAGTATTGGGGCTCCGGCCCGTCAAGCGAGATACCCGGGCGCGGGGGCGGGTCGAAGCGGAGCACGCGGTAGAGGGTCCGGTCGCTCCGCTGGAGGCCAGTGGGGACCCCCTCGGCAGGCGCCGCGGCCCGCTCACGCCAGGCCCCCAGGTCCGCGAGAGCCGCGCTGAAGACTCGACCGTCGTCGCAGAGGAGCCAGAGCGCGCCGCCGTGGACCTCGACGTCGCGGGGCGCACCGCAGGGGAGCGCCAGGGGAGCGCCCCCGCGCGCCCCGCGTGAGCCGAGCTCGCCGCGCTGGAGGCTCCAGCCCCGCTGGCCGTCCACCACGAAGATCCGCGCGTCGTCGATCGCCACCCCCCGGACGCCGGACCCCGGGACGACGGCGCAGCCGATCACGCAAGCGATCCAGAGCCCGATCATAGCTGTCCAAAGAGACAGCTTCATCGCCAGCACCGGATCCCGCGCCCGCTCCGGCGGCCGCTCCAGGGGTCAAAGAGGCCGCGCCGCGGCGACCGATAGCGGGGGCCCAGGCCGTCGACGACGGCGAGCCGCGGGCGGCCGCGGCGATCGACGTGGACCGCCGCGATCGCGTCGCGGGCGACCGCGAGATCGGCGAGGCGGCCCCCCGCGCCCGGGATTCGACAGGCGATCGCCCGGAGCTCGAGGCTCGCGCCGAGCTCGACGCCGTGACGGAGCCCGATCCCGACCGCGAAGTCGGGCTCGTACTCGATGAAGGAGGCGAGCGGCGGCTCGCCGGCGCCGCCCCGATCGGCGCCGCGGAAGCGGTCGAGCGGCGCGGCGCGGGGCTCCCGGCCGGGCGCCGGGGCGACCTCGACGAGCGCGCCGTCCTCGCGGACCGCGAAGAGCCCGGCGTCGCTCCGCTGGAGGGCGATCGCCGGCGGACCCGCGGCGACCTCGAGCGCCTCCCACGCCCCCTCGCCGCCGTCCCAGCGGAAGATCCGACCGTCGCGGCAGAGCGCGTGGAGCCGGGACTTCGACCACTCGAGATCGCGGTAGGCGTCGCAGGGCCCCGCGAGCGCGCGCTCCTTGCCCCTCAGCGACCCGCGCTCGCGCGCCCGAAAGACCCGGAGCTCGCCCGCGGACGCGACGTAGAGCTGATCGCCGCTGTGGTCCAGGGCGATCGACACGGTCGGCGCGGCCGACGAAGGCGGACGACAGGCGCCGACGACGACGAGCGCCGCGAGGGCGACGCCCCGGCGGACCCACCCAGGCGCGCTCGACCGCTCTCCCCTCCTCGTCAATTCAACCGAACCACCTTCTCACGTGATCCGCGGGCTAGCGGAGGAGCTCGCGGTGGGTCTCGTGGATCTCGGCCGCCCGCAGCGGCGGCCAGGGCCGCCCGCCGAGGGTCACGTCGTAGGCGAAGCGCATCTGCCGGGCGACCCGCTCCGGCGGCATCGCCCCGATCGCGCTCGCCAGCCCCGGGCAGAGGACGCTGGCGATCCGCGGGAGGCCGGCCTCGTTGTGGGCGAGCACCGCCCGGAGCGCGGCCCGGAAGGCGAGATACGCGTTGAGCGTGTCCTTCACCGGCCCCGGCACCCGCATCGTCGGCGCGCTCACGAGCCAGCGGAGCTCGCTCGCCCCGGTCTCGACGATCACCGCCTCGCCGACCACCAGCTCGCCGCCGTGGCGCTCACGGAGGCGCTCCTGCAGCCGCCACTGGAGGCCGGCGCCGAAGCGCTCGAGGTAGACCGCGTCGATCCCCCCGTCCATGTAGCCGAAGGAATTCGCCGGGCTGACGATCGCGTCGGCGGCGACGGCGAAGATGTCGCCGAAGCCGATCTCGACCGCCTGGACGCCCCTGAAGTGGCGCCGCCAGGCGTCGACCACCGCGGCGTCGCGGTCGCGGAGGCGGACGAGGATCGGCGCGTCGACCATCGGCTGAGGGTGCCAGCGGGCGCCAGCCTCCGCAAATTGCGGCGACGCGGCCGCCGTCGCCGCGGATCGGGCGACAGATTGCGCCCCCGGGGCGCGTCGGAGATCCTCGGCCCATGGCGAGCGGGCCACCTCCGCGGAGCACCGCGCCCTCGATGGGCGCGGGCTCGCCCGCGCCGACGGCCCTGATCGGCGACGAGATCGACCCGCTCACCGGTGAATTCGCCGATCCCGCGGTCGAGGCCGCCTACCTCGAGGCGCGCCGCGACGATCTCGAGCGCCGCCTTCGGATCGCCGGCGTGCTGGTGATCGTCGTCTCGCTCCTCTACGTCCCGCTCGACCTCCTCAACCTCGACCTCATCGTCGGCGGGGTCGGCGAGCTCGCGCCGATCTACGCCCTCCGCGCGCTGATGATCGTCGGGGCGCTCGCGCTCCTCCCCCGCGGCCGCCGGCGCGCGGCCCTCGACCGCGCCGCGGCCCTCGGCGGCCTGGCGATCGGCCTCGGCTACGCCGGGATCTACGGCCTCTACAAGGCGCTCGGGATCTCCGTCGCCGCCGAGATCGGCTGGATCTGGGTGAGCGTGATGGTCGCGGCCAACTACCTCTACATCAACACCCGCCTCCGCTCGGCGACGTTCGTCGCCCTCCTCTTCACCGCGGTGATCGTCGCCATCGACCTCTTCGCCTTCGAGATCCGGGCGAGCGAGCTCGCCGGCGAGCTGGTCGCGTTCACGGTGATCCACGTCTTCTCCTTCACCCTCGCCCGCTCGCTCGGGCGGGCGCAGCGGGTCGAGTACCGCCTCCTCGACACCCTCTTCCCGCCGCGGGTCGCCGACTCGCTCCGCCGCGGCGAGCCGGTCGCCCAGCACTTCGACGGGGTCAGCGTCCTCTTCGCCGACCTCGTCGGCTTCACCGGCCTCGCGGCGTCGCTGCCCCCGGCCGAGGTCGTGGCGATCCTCGACGCGCTCTTCCAGGAGCTCGACGGGCTCACGCGGGCCCACGGCGCCGAGAAGATCAAGACGATCGGCGACTGCTACATGGTCGCGGCCGGGGTCCCCGAGCCGCGGCCGGATCACGCGGCCCTCCTCGTCGACCTCGCGCTGGCGATGCAGGAGGCGGTCGCCGCCCGGCGCTTCGCCGGCCGCCAGCTCAGCCTCCGGATCGGGATCCACAGCGGCCCGGTGGTCGCCGGCGTCGTCGGCCGCGGCCGCCAGCTCTACGACCTCTGGGGCGACACGGTGAACGTCGCCAGCCGGATGGAGTCGCAGGGGGAGGCCGGCGCGATCCAGATCTCGCCGGCGACCGCGGCCGCGCTCGGCGACGCCTTCATCCTCCGGCGGCGCGGCGCGATCGAGGTCAAGGGCTGGGGCGAGCTCACCACATACTTCGTCGAGGGCCGCTCGGCCCCCGCCGCCTGAGCGCCTGAGCGTCCGAGCGCCCGCGCGCCCGCTCCGCGGAGAGCGGCCTGCGGCCCCCTCGGGCCGCTCTCCGCGCGCCCACACGGACTAGACCCTTGGGACAGATCGCATTGAGTGCGGCGCGCGCCCCCATTTTCGCAGTACCCTATCCCCTGGTAGATCCCATGGAACCTCGCTCCGCGCACCGCTACCCCTTTCAGCCGATCGAGCGCCTCGAGTCGGAGCTCGCGGCCAACCTCCCCGCGGTCGACGTCGCCCCGGAGATCCTCCATCGGGCGATGCACAGGGCGATCTTCGCCGGCGGCAAGCGGATCCGGCCGCGGGTCCTCCTGACGGTCGCGGCCGCCTGCGGCGCCCCGGGGAGCGACCTCGCGATACGGGCCGCCTGCGCGATCGAGTACGTCCACGCCGCCTCGCTGGTCCACGACGACCTCCCCTGCTTCGACGACGCCGACGAGCGCCGGGGGCAGCCGACCCTCCATCGGGTCTACGGCGAGGCGATGGCGGTGCTCGCCGGCGACGCCCTCCTCGCCCGGGCCTTTGAGGTCCTCAGCGGCGCCCCCAAGCATGCCCGCCGCGCCCTCAAGATCGTCCACCTCTTCAGCCGGGCGACCGGGACCACCCACGGCCTGATCGGCGGCCAGGGCCTCGAGGAGTCGATCGTCGAGCCGGGCTCGCACGACGCCAAGACCCGCGCCCAGGCGCTCCTCGCCCTCCCGCCCGACGACCTCGACCGCTACCACGCGATGAAGACCGTCGCCCTCTTCCGCCTGGCGACCGAGTCCGGGGCGATCGCCGGCGGCGCCAAGGATCCGGCGCCCTGGGCCGAGGTCGGCAACTACCTCGGGCTCGCCTACAAGCTCCTCGACGACCTCGGCGCGACCCGGGGTCGCGCCCCGGACAGCGAGGCGCTCCGGGCCGCCTTCGCCGACAAGCGCGCGCGCCTGGAGGCGCTCCTCGACACCGCGTGGACCCTCGGGTCGGCGCAGGCGAGCGATCCGCGGCCGCTGCGCGAGCTGCTGGAGCCGATCCGCGGGTACATCGCCGAGGCCGACGCGGGCTGACCGTCGAGACATGGTCGGGGGGACCCCCGATCGGCGGGCGCCGTGGTATCGAGCACCCATGCGCCGCGCCCCGCCGTCGACCCCCGCGCTCCTTGGATCTGCCCTGGTCGGAGCGCTCTGCGGCTGCCGTGCGCCGACCCCCGGGGAGAGCGCCGGCGCCACCGAGGGCAGCGGCCCGACCTCGACCTCGGGCGCCGACTCGAGCGCGAGCGCGAGCGCGAGCGCGACCTCGGACGCGAGCGGCGGCAGCGAGAGCGCGGGCGCGACCACGGCAGCGAGCGGCGGCAGCGAGAGCGCGGGCGCGACCACGACCACCGGCGCCGACCCGACCACGACCGGCGCCGCCACCTCGACGGGCGCCGAGACCGACGGCGAGGCCCCCTCCCGCTGCACGGAGACCCCGACCCTGGTCGTCTGCCCCAAGGAGACCACGGCGATCGAGGTCAGCGCGCTGGTCTCGCGCGAGGTCCACTGGCAGGTGCCGCTCGGCGAGGCGCCGCCGGCGGGCTGGCCGATCGCGTTCATGTTCCAGGGCTCGCTCTTCACCTCGGAGCTCACCTGGGAGGGCGAGATCAGCGGCGGCTTCGGCGAGTACTACCAGACCCTCACCCTCAAGCGCCTCCTCGACGCCGGCTTCGCGGTCCTCACCCCCGAGGCCCACGCCGACGGGAACACCTTCTGGGACACCAACATCCCGCCCTACTCGACCTCGTGGGAGCTCGCCCCCGATCACGCGTTCATGCTGGCGATCTTCGCGGCGATCGACGACGGCGTCTTCGGCCCCCTCGACAGCGACACGATGTACGCGACCGGGATCTCGAGCGGCGGCTACATGACCAGCCGGATGGCGGTCTCCTACCCCGGCCGCTTCACCGCCCTGGCGATCCAGTCGGCCTCCTACGCCCCCTGCAGCGGCCCCTTCTGCGTCGTCCCGCCGCTCGACGCCAGCCACCCGCCGACCCTCCTCCTCGCCGGCGCCCAGGATCCGATCGTCCCCCTCTCGACGATCGAGCCCTACCGCGACGCGCTCGTCGTCGCCGGCGTCGACACCGAGCTGATCGTCGACGAGGCCGCCGGCCACGCGTGGATCAAGGCCGCGCCCGACGCGGTCCTCGGGTGGTTCCTCGGCCACCCGCCGGCCTGAGGGCGCGGGCGCTCAGCCGCCGCCGAGGAGCTCGCGGGCGCGCTCCGGCGGGCGGCCGATCACCGCGCGATCGCCCCGGATGATCACCGGCCGCTCGATGAGGATCGGCTCCTCCGCCATCGCCTGGATCAGCGCCCGCGGATCATCGACCTCGGCGAGGCCGAGCTCGGCGTAGCGGCGCTCCTTGGTCCGCATCAGCGCCCGCGGGGCGCAGCCCAGCTTGCCGAGGAGGGCCGCGATCTCGGCGGCGCTCGGCGGCGCGTCGAGGTAGCGGCGGACCTCGATCTCGAGGCCCGTGCCCTCGAGGAGCGCGAGCGCCTCCCGCGACTTCGAGCAGCGCGGGTTGTGCCAGATCGTCAGGTCGCTCATCGCCGCCGCCTCCCTACTTCCAGACCCAGCCGGCGACGGCCTCGTACTTGTAGCCGTACATCGCCACCGCGTTGTCGCGCTCGCTCGCGCTGATCGTGTAGAAGTGCTCGCCCTTGCCGCCGCTGTAGAGGCGGTAGAGCTCGGTGGCGCCGCAGACCCCGTCGCTGGCGATGTGGCCCAGGATCCCCTCCGAGGTCCCGCCGCCCTCGCAGTTGGCCGACTTGGTGTAGAAGCGCTTCCCGTTGCCCTTGAGGCAGCGGTAGAAGGGCACGAGCCCCTCCTGGGGGCCGCCGTAGAGGTAGAAGTAGTTCTCGGACTCGAGCTTGAGGTCGCCCGACTGGGCCTCGGCGAGGTCGGTCGTGTAGAAGTGACCGAGGGTCGCGCTGTTCGAGCGGTGGACGCCGACCCGGCAGCCGCCGACGCCCTCGTCGCAGGTCCCGTCGCAGTTGTCGTCGAAGAGGTTGCAGGCCTCGGCGTTCTGCGGCTTGCAGATCTGGCCGCAGCTCTGGCCCTCCTCGAGGGGCTCCTCGCAGCCGTTGGCGAGCTCGCCGTCGCAGTCGCCCCAGCCCGGATCGCAGGCCGCGAGCGCGCACGCGCCGGCCTCGCAGGCGGCGCTCGCCTTGGGGACCACGCAGCCGATCCCGCAGCCGCCGCAGTTGGTCGGGTCGCTCGCGGTGTCGACGCAGAGCTGACCGCAGGGGGTGAGCTCGCCGCACATCGGCATCACCGGCTCACTGTCGCTGCTCTCGCCGCTGCCGTCGCTCGAGCTCGATCCGGTCGCGTCGCCGGTGCTCCCCTCGCCCGTGCTCCCTTCGCCGCCGCTCGAGCCCTCGCTCGCGCCGCCGCTCGAGCCCGCGGCCGTCGACCCGCCCCCGTCGGAGTCCGAGTCCGAGTCGCTGGCCGAGCCGAGGCCGCCACCCGAGAGGACGCCATTCGACGCGCCGTTGCCGGCCGCGCAGGCGAGCGCGGGCACGACCGCCAGGAGGGCCCACAGGAGCGCGCTTCGAGCCATCGCCGCCTACCTAGGCAAGGATCCCGGTGAGGTGCTCGCTGGTCTCGCCGCCGTTCCAGCCCCAGGTGTCGCACTGGATCCCGAGCGCGCGGAGGATGGTGACGTGGACCTTGGCGATGTTGCCCCCGGGCTCGCGGACGTGGACGCCGCGGCTCAGCGCGCCGTTGCAGCCGCCGATCAGGAGGGTCGGCATCTCGGCGACCGAGTGCTTCCAGCCCTCGCCGTACTCCGAGACCGCGAAGACGCAGGCGCGATCGACCAGGTTGTTTCCCATCGGATCGATGAGCCCGGCCATGTGATCGAGGAGCTTCGCCAGACACTGCATCTGGTAGGTCGTGATCTTGCGGACGCTCTCCCAGGCGCCGTCGTGGCAGGTCTTGTGCATCCCGTCGGGGACCCCGAGGTTGCCGAAGACGTGGGTGGTCGCCGGCGAGGTGAGCATCAGCGAGAAGACCCGGGTGAGGTCGCAGTGGAGCGCGACCGCCAGGAGCTCGCCCATGATCGAGGTCTTCTCGAGGAGGTCGCCGGAGTCGCCGGGCATCGCCGGCGCGATGTCACATGTCCCCGAGGTCAGCTCCAGCCGGCGCTGGATCTCGCTGAGGTGCTCGAGGTGATCGTCGAGGCGCTGGCGGTCGCCGGCGCCGAGGCGGAGGCGGAGCCCCTTCGCGTCCTCGTGGACCGCGTCGATGAGCTGCGCCCGCCGGCCGAGCGCCACCAGATCGTCGGGGACGTTGAAGAGCTTGGCGTAGAGCTGCGCCGGGTCCATCGTCGGCGGGTTCTGGGCGTCCGGTCCGTTGTAGGAGATCGCGTTCCAGTGGCCGTAGTCGTGGAAGCGGGCCGGCGAGATCCCGACCTCGAGGGAGCGGAAGCGGGTCGGCGTCTTGCCGTAGAAGTCCTCGTGCTTGGCGATGTACTGGTCGAGGGTCGGCCGCAGGCAGGTGAGCGTGTGCGAGGGGTGATCGAAGCCCTCGGGGCGGATCCGATCGCCGGTCATCGCCACCATGAAGCCGCGCATGTGGCCGTCGCCCTGCCCCGGCGGCTCCGGCGGGATCTCGGTGTGCGGCGTCAGGCCGGTGGCGACGCTCGGCTGGTGGGCCGCGAGCGGCGCGAGGAGCTCGCTCGGGGTGTAGCCCGGGCCGACCTCGGCCGGCGTCCAGAGGTCCGGCGGGCCCGCCTGCTCGCCGCCGTGGCCGGCATGCCAGGGGGTGCCGTTGGCCCAGTAGAAGAGGCCGAAGATCGGATCGCCGGCGATCCCCTCGGCGGCGGCCTGGCGGGTCGGCAGCATCGCGTCGAGGAGCGGGACGCCGAGGGCGACGGTGGCGCCGCCGACCGCCCCGCGGAGGAAGGTGCGTCGTCCGAGGTGCTTGCGGGTGACCATCTTAGAGATCCTCCGGGGTGGCGGCGGTGCGGAAGGCCTCGCTGGTGACCAGGGCGAGGAGGAGGTCGTGGAAGCGGTAGCCGCCCTCCGCGAACTCCTGATCGATCGCCTTGAGGCCCGGGTACTCCTGGGCCTGATCGAGGCGCCCGGTGGCGTGGCGGTAGAGCTGGGTGACCATGCAGCGGGAGACCCGCGGATCGTCCTCGAGCGCCTTGGCGAGGTCGCGGGCGCCGGCCAGCGGCGCCCCGTCGAGGTCGCCCGAGGCGTCGATCGGGTAGCCGTTGTCGAGCTCCCGGAAGGCGCCGATCGAGTCGAAGTGCTCGAAGAGGAAGCCCGGCGGATCGATGAAGGCGTGGCAGTTGGCGCAGGCCGGATCGGCGCGGTGCTGCTCGAGGCGCTCGCGCAGGGTGTGGGCCTCGCCGTCGGGCTCGGGGATGTTGGTGTCGACGTCGCCGGGCGGCGCCGGGACCATCTCGCAGAGCACCCGCTCCCGGACGTAGCGACCGCGGAGGGTCGGCGAGGTCTCGGTCGCGTGGGCGTTCATCGTCAGGAAGGCGCCGAAGGTGAGGAGCCCCGCCCGCGGTCCGTCCTCCGGCAGCTCGACCGGGACGAAGGTGATCGGCGTCGCCCCCTCGGCCTCGATCCCGTAGATCGCCGCGAGGTCGGAGTTCACGAAGGTCCGCCGGGTCGTGAAGATCTGGCGGATGTCGCCGCCCTGGCGGTGGACGAGGTCGTCGACCAGGAGCTCGACCTCCGCCCGCATCGCCTCCGCGAGGTTCGGGGTGTAGAGCGGGTAGCTGTTGGGATCGCGCTCGACCCCGGCGAGGCGGCCGAGGTCGAGGAACTGGGCGAAGAAGGCCTGGATCGTCGTCCGCGCCCGCGGATCCTCCAGGAGGCGCTCGGCCTCGGCCCGCAGCCCCTCGTCGGTGTCGAGGAGGCCGGCCTCGGCGGCCGCCAGGAGCTGGTCGTCGGGGGTCGTGTTCCAGAGGAGGTAGGAGAGGCGGCTCGCCATCTCCCAGCCGGTGTAGCGGCGCCGCGTCGGATCGCCGGGGTCGGCCTCGCCGAGCTCGACCCGGTAGAGGAAGTGCGGCGACTGGAGCATCCCGGCGACCGCCATCCGCAGCCCCTCCCAGGGGTCGCCGTCGGCGAGCGCGACCGCGACCGCGCCCCAGCGGGCCTGCTCGTCGGCGCTCAGCGGCCGCCGCATCGCCCGGCGGCCGAAGCCGGCGATGAAGGCGGTCGCGCAGGCGTCGTCGGCCGTCGCCGGGACGCAGCCGACCAGCGCCTCGCGGCGGCCGGCGTCGCTGAAGACCGCGCGGGTGATCGCGTCGGCGGCCTCCTCGTATTGCTGGACGCCGATCTCCGAGACCGTGGTCGAGGCCGCGCCGATCGTGAAGAAGAGGTAGGGGTTGGTGTCGGGCTCGAGGGGCGGCGTCGGCAGGGCGCCGCCGAGGAGATCCTGGACGGAGTTGCGGTACTGCGACTCGGTGAGGCGCGGGAAGGTCGGCGGACCCGGCTGGAAGGGGATCGCCGGGGGGCCGCCGGTGGTCTCGTCGTCGCCCTCGCTGTCGGCCGACGAGCCGCCGGAGGCCGACGCCGACGCCGACGCCGACGCAGAGCCGGTCGCGTCGGAGACGCTCGCGCCGTCGTCGTCGCCCGCGGACGCGCCGCTGTAGCAGCCGCCGAGGCCGAGCGCGAGCGCGAGCGCGAGGCCGCCGGCCGGCGAACCCAGGAGGTTGCGAGGAGCCCAGACCATCGCCGGCAGGTTCCCACGGCCCGCCGGCCGGGCACAAGCGCGAACGCGCGATCGCGCCCGCGAGCCCCCCTGCCTGCGTGGAGGCAGCGCCGAGCGCGCAGCCCGCCCCTCGTTCCCCCGCCAGGGCCGGCCCGCCCCCGCCGAGTGAACCTGACTCTTTGGACATAATTGGCGTATCCACCATCGCGCCGCCATCGCGCCGCCGTCGCGGGCCGCGGGCGCACGCGCGCCGCGGGCTCGCCCGGGATCCCCGGTCGGGGCGCGACCCCGCGACCCGCAGACGAGGCGTGCGCGCAATCCAAGCGCGCAACTTGACCAGCCCGCGCCCCCCTGTGGTAGGCCGTCCATCCGCCATGCGCCGCCGGATCCAGGAGCTCGCTGCCACCGCGCTCTACCCGCTCTGCGGCGCCCTCCTGCTCACCCTCCTCTTCCGGGTCGCCGGCTCGGCCGGCGTCCTCTCGCCGCGGGGCAACCTCACCCTCCTCGGAGCCAGCGCCCTCCTCGAGCTCCTGGTCGCCGCGGCGATCGCCGTCGCCCTCGCCCTCCGGGCGCTCGCCCGCCGCGTCCGCGACAACCGGCTGACCCGCAGCCCGCTGATCCCCGCGCTCGTCCTCGGCCTCGCGGTCGTCGCCCCTCTCCTCTGGGTCGGCCGCGAGCTCGCCAGCGGCCCCTGGATCTCCCAGCAGTCGTGGGCGGGGCTGGTCCGGGTGGGCCCGGCCGCCGCCGGCGCCCTGGCGACGATGATCGGCGCGGCCCTCTTCCTCGCCCTCCCGGCCGTCGGCGAGGGTCGCCGGCGCTGGCGCGGGCTCCTCACCGCGCTCGCGCTGATCGCCGCCGCGGTCGCGGCGATCGCCGACGCCCGAGTCGCCGTCGGCCTCTACACCGAGTTCCACCTCACCGCGCTCGTCATCGCCGCGATCTTCGCGCTGGTCGCCGCCCAGCGCCTCCTCGCCTTCCACCCGACGATCGCCCGCCAGAGCCGCCGCTTCGGCTGGCTGGCGATCCCGGCGCTGGCGCTGGTCGCCGCCGCCTGGCTGCAGATGCCGCGGATCGTCCGGGCCGAGCTCCTCCTCCGCTCGAGCGTCGCCGCGACCCTGATCCGCACGACCTCGACCCTGCCGCCGCGCACCTACCTCCACGAGGCGCTGAGCCGCCTCGACCTCGGCGACGAGCCCGACGAGGTCGAGCTCCCGCGCGGCCTCATCACCGTCGGCGACGACTGGAACGTCATCCTGATCACCGTCGACACCCTGCGGGCAGACACCCTCCCGCCGGTCCGCGACGGCGACGAGGACTTCGCCCAGGAGGGCGACACCCCCTTCCTCGACGGCTGGATCGCCGGCTCCTACCGCTTCCGGCGGGCCTACGCCAACGCGACCATGACCCACCGGTCGATGCCGGCGCTCTTCCGCTCGCTCGAGACCTTTGAAGATCCGCTCCGCTTCGGGATTCCGATCTCGACCTACATGGCGAGCCACGGCCGGATGCCGGTGGCGATCGCCAACAACTACTTCATCGAGCCCCGCTTCGCCGCCGCCCGGGCGCTCCTCGACGGCTTCGAGCGGATCTCGATCTACGAGAAGCAGGAGATGCGCGACCAGGTCGCCCTCACCCGCGAGCTGATCGAGAGCGTCGACGGCCGCCCCTTCTTCGCCTGGGTCCACTTCTACTGCATGCACGACCCCGGCTACGACGGCGAGATGCTCAGCGGCAAGGACGGGACCTGGCGCGAGCGCTACCGGGCCTCGCTCCGCTGGCTCGACAGCCAGATGGGCGCGCTCATCGGCGTGATCAACGAGCTCGGGCTCGGCGAGAGGACGCTCATCGTCTTCACCTCGGACCACGGCGAGGGGCTCGGCGACCACGGCACCCACAACCACGGGCCGACGATCTTCGACCCGGAGATCCGGATCCCGCTGGTGATCCACATCCCGGGGCGGGAGGGCGCCGAGATCGACGCGACGGTCGGCAACATCGACGTCCTGCCGACGATCGTCGACCTCCTCGGCCTCCCCCTCGACCCCACCCACCGCGGCCAGAGCCTGGTGCCGCTGCTCGCCGAGCCCGACGACGCCGCCTGGGACCGCGACTACTACATCGAGAACGACAAGGGGAAGGTCGTCGGCCTGGTCCGCGATGAGACCAAGCTGGTCTACGACATCGACGGCGACTCGCTCTACCGCTTCGACCTCGCCAAGGACCCCGAAGAGGCGAGCAACCTCTACATGGGCGACGAGGAGGCCGACCGCGACCTCCTCGGCCGCCTCCTCCTCCGCAACCCCAGCCTCTTCCGCGACGAGCTCGAGAACGAGGCGACCCGCGGCCTCCTGCGCGAGCGCCTCGCCGCCGTCGATCCCCGCGACCCGCCCGACTTCCTCCCCTTCCTGATCCGGGTCCTCGCGCTCGCGCCCGGCGAGATCGGCCTCGATGAGGCGCTGAAGATCTTCGACAAGGCGGACGACGACGCGACCCGCCTCCTCCTCCTCCGCCACCTCTTCGACGCCGACCCCGGCGCCTGGGAGAAGCGCCTCGCCGACCACATCCGGGCCCTCGCCGACACCCCGGCCGAGCTCCAATTCGTCGCCGGCCTCGCGCTCCAGGGCCAGCCGGTCTTTGACCGCGGGCTCGCGGCCAGCCGGGTCGACCGCTGGAGCCGCTCGAGCAAGGCGAGCGAGTGGCTCCCCTGGCTCCGCCTGGTCGAGCGCTGGCCGCAGCGCTCGGTGAAGGGCTACGGCAAGGCGCTGGTCCGGATGCTCAAGCGGGCGGAGGGCGACCCCGAGATCGACACCCAGACGCTCGAGCAGGTGCTCCGGACCGTCGCCACCCTCGGCCAGGGCGCGCCGCTGCCGGAGCCCGAGGATCGGACCACGGCCGGCGAGCGCGACCTCGTCAAGGCGGTCCTGCCCTTCCTCGAGCACCCCGAGCCGGTGGTCCAGGTCGCCGCCTGCGACGCCCTGGCGACCGTCGACAGCGGCTCGTCGACCCGCGAGATGCGAGCGCTCGTCAGCCGCGAGGGCACGGCGATCGAGGTCAAGCAGGCGGCCCTGCGGGCGATCGTCGCGCTCGAGGGGACCAAGGCGATCTCGCTCGTGGTCCGCCAGGGCGCCGACCCGCTCCTCACCGTCGACGCGATCGATCACCTCCGCCGCCTGGGCTCGTCGCGCGGCCTCCCCTTCCTCCGCAAGATCCGCCGCAATCACTACAACCCGCTGATCCGAAAGCGGGCGAGCAACGCGATCAAGGCGATCGAGGAGGCCGAGAAGCGGCGCAAGGCGGAGGCGGCCGATCGCGCGGAGGAGGAGGCCGGCGAGGCGCCGCCGGATGGCGCCGCCGGCAAGCCGATCGCGCCGGTCCCGGTCCTCCCCGCCGGCAAGCCGACGGGCGACGCGGCGGCGAAGGGGGCCGCGCTGGACTCGACCGCGCCGTCGACGGTGCCGTCGACGCTTCCTGGCACCGCGCCGGACTCCACCGCGCCCTCCGCGCCGCCGACCGCACCATCGACCGCGCCCTCCACCGCGCCATCGACCGCGCCCCGCTCCGTGCCCGGGCCCACCTAGCGGGGGCGCGGTTCATGTCCCTTCGGACATGAACGACGGTCCGGTTCAGCACCCCTGGACCGGCAGGGGGAGGGCGCTGAGCTGATCCTTGACCGGCACCCAGGGGAGATCGCCGGCGATGAAGTCGAGGGTGACGTCGACGTCGATCATCGGCGGGCAGGCCCCCGTCACCTCCCAGAGCACCTCGCCGGCGCCGGAGGCCGCGTCGACCACGGGCGACGCCTGCGGCTCGAGCTCGAGGCAGCCGACGACGCCCTGGGAGATCGACGCGCTCTCGACCCCCCACTCCGCCGGCGTCGTGATCATCAGGTCGCCGTCGCCCCCCTGCCCGGGCCACACGACGACGAGCTCGGTGCATAGATCCGAGGTCTTCTCGGCCTTGCGGATGAAGATCCGATCGAGGCCGCCGGGCATGTAGTAGGCCATGTAGGCCGCGTCCTCGGGGGCGCCGCTGGTCGAGCCCTCGCTCGCGCTCGCGCTCGCGTCCGAGGTCGAGCCCGCGCTCGCCGTCGACGCGCCGTCGCTGCTCTCCTCGCTCGAGGAGCCCGCGCTCGTCGCCGCCGTACTCGTCGAGCCGGCGCCGGTGCTGGTCGTCGCGGCGCCGGTGCTGACCATGTCGTCGCCGCAGGCGGCGAGCCCGAGCGCGAGCGAGAGGACGAGCGAGAGGACGAGCGAGGTGCGAGGGAGCGCAACGAGGGCCATCGACGCCAGGATGGCCGGCGAACGCGGGCCCCTGTCAACCACCGCGCCCCCGCGGGCTGGCTCACGCCGCGGGCCGGCCAGCCCGGCGACGCCGCGCTGGGCAGGGCGTTCGCGCTCGATTACGCTCCGCCGCCATGCTCCGCCTCAGAAACACGATTCTGTCGCCCCGGACCCCCGCCGCGCTCGTCTGCGCCCTCACCATCGGCGCCTGCGGCGACGACAAGAGCGGCGACACCGACGACGCGACCGCGACCGCCAGCGCCACCGCCAGCGCCACCGCGACCGCCACGGACTCGAGCGGCGCCTCGACCTCGTCGGCCTCGAGCGAGGGCACGTCGTCCTCGGCGAGCGCCTCGACCTCGAGCGACGCCTCGACCTCCGGAGGCACCTCGACCTCGAGCGACGCCAGCACCTCGAGCGACACCAGCACCTCGACCACCGGCCCCGCGACCGGCCCCGGCACCTTCCCCGGCGAGACCGGCCTCGACGCCTTCTGCCGGCGCTTCGTCGAGTGCGGCGGCACCTACTACGACGACGCCCAGGCCTGCATCGACGCCAGCCTCGACTACTGGGGCTCGTGCCCGTCGCGCCGCGACGCCCTCGACGCCTTCGGCTCCTGCATGGCCGATCTCTCCTGCGACGAGTGGTCGCCCGACGTCTACAACCCGAATAGCACGCCCTGCGCCGAGGAGTGGGGCGACCTCGGCGCCTCCGACCCCTGCTAGCGCCGCTTCGCGCCGACGCTCAGCGCTGGCGTGCCCTCGAAGAGCAGGTACTCGTAGCGCTCGTCGTCCGGCGCCCGTCGCCGGCGGTTGGCGACCTCGAGGATCCGCGCGTCGTCGAGGCGCCAGCGCGCGAGCTCGACGCCCCTGGAGTCCTCGATCGCCAGCTCGAGGTACTCGGGCGCGCCGGAGAAGGTGTGGCTGTTGTTGAGCCAGCCCCGGACGAAGGGATCGGCGACCCGGCCGCGGCGCAGCGTCAGGCGGACCGGCCCCTTCGCCGCCTCCTCGGCGCCGCCGCGCTCGCGGCCCGGCAGGACCAGCGCGCGATCGGGATCGAGGATCTCGAGGAAGGGCCCCGCCCGCAGGCCGTCGCGCTCGAGGAAGATCCGGAGCGTACGGGGGGAGGCCCGTTGGAGGTCTGCGACGGTCGGCATCGTGGAGCCCTCGTCCTCGCCCTCCGTGGCGATCGAGCGCCGTCATCATAGCAAGTCCGGGGGCCGGCGAGGCCCGCCTGGCGGGGCGTGTCCGGACGCTGCAGCGCAGCCCACGCCCGGCTGCCGGGGCCGCGGCGAGCGACGTTCCGCCCCCCGCGGGCGGGCCTCGAGCACCTGGCGATCACCGCGCGATTGAGGCGGGCCCCGAGATCCTCCACCATCAAGGCCTTGTCCCGCGCCCCTCTCCTCGGTCGGCGCTCGCTGCTGATGAGCGGCGGGGCCGCGCTCGCGCTCTACCTCGGCCTCCGTCGGCGGCCAGGATCGCGCGCCGTCGGCTACGGCCCCCTGGTCCCGGATCCCGAGGGCCTCCTCGACCTCCCCGAGGGCTTCGCCTACCGCGTGATCGATCGCGTCGGCGAGCGGATGGACGACGGCTACCGGGTCCCCGGACGCCCCGACGGGATGGCCGCGTTCACCGGTCCCGAGGGACAGGTGATCCTGATGCGCAACCACGAGCTCACGGACCCTGCGAAGGGCGGGGGCGCCTACGGGCCCGGCGAGGCGCCGCCGGAGGCCTTCGATCCGCGGGCGCCGGGCGCCGTCACCCGGGTGGTCGTCGACCCCGCGACCCTCGAGCGGCGGGCGAGCAACCTCGTCCTCTGCGGCACCCTGACCAACTGCGCCGGCGGGCCGACCCCCTGGGGCTGGCTGAGCTGCGAGGAGAACGTCGACCCCGGCCACGGCTACGTCTTCCTCTGCGATCCGGCGGCTACCCGCGTGCAGCCGCCGCGGCGCCTCCCGGCCCTCGGCCGCTGCCGCCACGAGGCCGCCTGCCGCGACCCCGCGCGCGGGGTCCTCTACCTCAGCGAGGACCGCCCCGACGGCGCGCTCTACCGGCTGATCCCGACCGACCCCGCCGAGCCCTTCGTCGGCCCCCTCGAGGCGCTCCGGGTCGTCGGCCGCCCGGGCGTGCGGACCGGCGGGCTGCGGGTCGGCGAGGCCCCGGCGCCGATCGAGTGGGTGCCCCTCGACGAGCCCGACCCGGTCGGCGACACCCTCCGGGTCGAGGCCCAGGCGCGCGGGGCCGCGCTCATCGCCCGCGGCGAGGGGATCACCTTCGCCGACGGCCACGTCTTCCTCGCGGCGACGATCGGCGGGCCGATCGAGCGCGGGCAGATCCTCCGGATCCGCGACGAGGGCGAGGGCGAGGGCGGGACGATCGAGGTGATCGCCGAGTCGCATGACCCCGATCTCCTCGACATGCCCGACAACCTGACGATGGCCCCCTGGGGCGAGCTCTTCTTCTGCGAGGACGGGCTCCTCGGCAACTTCCTCCGCGGCCTCGCGGCCGACGGCGCGATCTTCGACTTCGCCCGCAACGCCCGCTCCTCCGGCGAGCTCGCGGGCGTGACCTTCGCGCCGGATGGGCGGGCGCTCTTCGTCAACCTCTACGTCGAGGGGATCACGGTGGCGATCACCGGGCCCTTCCCGGGCGCCGGCGCGGGCCGGGAGGACGCCAGCGCCTGAATCGAAGCGCGGCGAGGGCGGCCGACGCTGACTACCCCTCCGAGGGCTCGTCGTCCTCCCCGGCGAGTCCGAGGATCTTCCGCAGACGCTCACGAGCTCGCTGAACACGCCTCTTGTACGTATTCGGGTTGAGCCCGAGGATCGACGCCGCCTCCGTGGCCGTCATCCCCTTCCAGTACTTGAACTCCAGCGCGTCGTGGAGATCGATCGGGAGCTGGCGAATCGCCCAGCGGAGTCGCTCCCGATCCCCGGCCATCACCACCGCCGTGAAGACCCCGGGCCCCGAGAGCTCCGCCACCGAGTGGGTCAAGGGGTCAAGCGGGGCGTATTTCCGCTTCTTCTTGCGAAAATACTTGAGGAGGACGTGGTGGGCAATCGAGAGGACGAAGGACCGGAGGGTCGACTCACCACGGAACTTGTCGCGGGCACGGCAGCATTCGTAGAGGGTCTCCTGGATCAGATCCGCTGCGTCGTCCACGCAGACGCGCTCCTTGAAGTAGCGCTGGATCGTCGGAAAGAGGCGCCGAATCAGCGACTGCCCCGCGGCGCTGTCTCCCGCGGCCCACCTCTCGAGGAGGAGGACGTCGCCGTCGATCGCCCGCTCCTCAGGACTCCCGCCCTTGCCCTGGCTCTTCTCCTCGCCCTCGTCATCGTCGTCAAACATCGTTCCCCCCGATTATCTCGCTCTTGTCACCCGCTCGCCGACCTCCGATAGCCAGAGTTGATCTCCCTACGATCGTCGGCGGACGCCTAGCTACCCGTCATGTAGCTCTCCGGTGGCTTGGGGCCGTGGACCTTGGTCTCGATCACGACGGTCGTCGGCGGCTTCGCGGGGTTCCCGGGGAGCGGTCGGGCCTCGAGCTTGAGCTCCCATTCATCCGCGCAGGAGCCAGCATCCAGCGAGATCTCGGGCGTTCGCAGCGTCCGCCCGTACATTTCGTCCGGCACCTCCGTCATGAGCTCCTCGGCCCCCCCCTTTCGGCGGAGGTAGCCGCGGAGCTCATAGCGCCCGTCGGCGACCTCGTTGACCTTGAAGCAGAGCGAGGTGACGCCGGGGGCGAGCCACACCTCCAGGCGACCCGGGGGGAGCTCTCCGTTGCGATCGGAGACGATCATTTTCCCCCCCTCGATCTTGCACTGAAGAGGATAGAATTGGGGGTTCTCGTCTTGAGCCATTGGCTTCATTCCTTTGGGTTGAGGGGTTCTCTTGGACGCGACTGGGGACTCTCGAGGCGGCGGCGCAAATTCTGCAATCTGTCTTCGAGGCGGTGGCGGAGCTTCTCGTCGTCGCACTCGGCGATCAACGCCGCGATCTCGTCGAGGTCGAGGGGCCCTCTGACGTCACCGTCGAGGGCAATATTTGACTCAGCAAGATCAAAGAGCACCTCCACCTTCACCTCGGGTTGTTGCGCCTTCCATCCCATATGTTCCCGGCACTCCAGGAGGCGATCACGCGCCGCCGAAAAATTCTTCTCGAGGAGCCGGGCTCGCCCGAGGTACGCCAGCGCCAGCGCCCGCTGCCCATCGGTCGGGGCCTTCATCCAGCGCACCGAGAGCTCATCGGCCCAGCGCTGCGCCTCCCGGAGGTGATCGCCGGCGCGCTCGTCAAAGCCGAGAGCGCCGAGGGCGGCGATCCGCAGCTGGACCTCGTGAAGAGCGGTGATTTTCACCTCCGGATCGTCGATGAGGGCCATCGCGTCGACGGCGATATCAAACGCCCGCGGCTCCCCCCAAAAGGCGTAGATCGATGGGAGCATGAGGACCACCCGCTCATCCCTCGTGAGATCATCCCGCGAGAGCGCCGCGTCCGCGATTCCCTGTGCGAACGCCTGGTTCTCCATCATCGTCGCGTTGACCAACTTCGCCAGGTGCATGAACTCGTGGTGGCGCGCCCCCCCGAGTTCGGGCCAGAGCGACTCCGCGGCCTTCAGCACCTCAACTGCATCCGCGAAGCGCCCCTCCTCGACCAGGACGGTAGAGAGGTTCTCCCGAGCGCGAGCCGCGAGGTGGCGTTCCCCGTGCGCTTCATACGCACGGATTGCCCGTTCCAGGGCCTCCCGCGCCAGTACGTGGGCACCGTCGACCCCGCGCAGGCCCTCGTTGTAGAGCTCGAGCCCGCGGATCTCGATCAGCCTCGCCTCCTGGTCCTTGAGGAGCCGGCTCACCCTTCCGTCGCCCGCGGCGAGGCGCTCGAGAAAATCCAGAGGCAGGGGGGTCCGGGGGCTGGCGTCATGCATAACCGCGAGTGCCCGTGCACGTACCAGCCACGCGTCAATCGCTACCATCGGTACATCAGCGACCAGCGCCGCGATCTCCGCCCGTCGAAGATCGGCCATTCCCGGGGCCGCGGCGCCCTCATGGGCCTTGTCCTCGCGAATGGAGCGCTCGACGAGAATCTCGCCCCGGAGGGCGAAGGCCTCTGCCTCCATGGCCAATAGCCGGTGCTCCTTCGCTCGATCGAGGACCGCCTCAACGAGGGCGAGTCCCTCCTCGAATTCATAGGCCCAGAGGTGGATCGTCGCCCGCTGGAGATCCGCTCGAAGCGCCTCGCCGAGCTCTCCGGGAGTCGACTCTCCGGTCAACGCGCAGGCATCCGGCGAACGCCCAGCGAGATCCCGGGCGATCGCCCGAACATCGTCCGAGGAGCGCTCTGGCAGCGCGTCGACGAGGCTCTGCAGCGACGCGAGCTGCCCGTCGAGACAGCGACGTATCGGCTCCCAGCGCCCCCAATCGCCGAGGAGCGCCGTCCGCTCGCAGCTCCACGCGTAGGCCCCAGACCAACGCTCCTTGAGGCGCCCGACCAGCACCCCGACCTCTCCTGCGGCGTCGGGATGGTCGCTTGCGAGGGTCGCGCGGGCCTCCTCGTTCCAGACCTCAGCGAAGCGAGCCCCTGGATCTCGGCACTCCGCGACCTTCACCTGGTGCTCGTAGCCCCAGGCGCCAGCAGCCCCGAAGACGAGGCCGGCGGCCGACGCCGCGATGACGAAGCGACTCCGCCGATGTGCGCGCGGGAGATCGAGCGCGTCGAGGAGTTCATCCAACCTCGGGAAGCGCATCGCCGGCCGCGGATCGAGCCCGCGGACGAGGCCCATTCGGACCCGTCGGGGGATTCGTAGCGGCAAGCGCGGCCATCGCAGCGCGTTGTTCTTGACCCGTTCGCGGAATTTCGCGCGATATCGCTCGAGTATCGCGTCCGGAGTCAGCTCTCCGCGTTCCTCCCGCAAGGTCGTCGCAAATTCGTCGAAGCTCTGCGGGACATAGGGATGGGTCCCTGTCAGGGCCTCGAAGAGCGCGACGCAGAACGAGAATTGCTCCGAGCGCTCGTCGCATCGCTGTCCGTCGAGCTGCTCGGGAGCCATGTATTGCGGGGTCCCGCCGAGCGTGAGGCCGTCGTAGTTGAGGGCCGCGAGGCCAAAGTCGGTGAGCTTCGGCGTCCCATCCCGGTCGATGAGGACGTTGTCGGGCTTGAAGTCGCCGTGGACGATCCCGCGCTCGTGCGCCGCGGCGAGCCCGCGCCCGGCCCCGACGTAGGCGCCGAGGATCTCGGACCATGGCCTCTCCTCTCGCTGCCATTCCCGCAGCGTCGGCCCCTCCACCAGCTCCATTGCGATCCACGCCTGGCCGTCGTCGAAGCCGATCCGGTGGACCGTCACGACATTGCGGTGAATCACGCCGGCCATCATCTTCGCCTCACGCAGGACCTCTTCGCGGGCGAAGGCCTCGCTGGTGAGATGGCGCCGTCGATGGAGGATCTTGAGCGCCACCCGCCGCTTGGTGGCGATCTCGCGCGCCGCGACGACGGTCCCCATGGCTCCACGACCGAGGGTCTCTTGCTCAAGCTCGTAGCCGCCGAGGGTGACCGACTCGGCAGCCCCGGTCATTCGCAGGAGGACTTCCTGCAAGAGCCGACGCTCCTCCACGGAGGGCGTCGGCTCGGGCTCGAAAGCGTCGGCCAGGTCGCTCTCGCTGAATTCATGGCTTTGTTGTGTCATGCGCAAATGCGGTCTCCATGTGTCAGAGCCGTAGTACCCGGCGGCCGCCATTCCGATCACAGCGCGCGTAGAGCGCGCGATCACGGCGCACCAAGGGACCCTACTGAGACCACCCCGCGAGCGCGAAGACGCCCCTCAATGGGGCTGGGACACCCGCCCCGCGCGGCTCCGCTTGAAGACCGCAAAGAGGTACCAGAGCGTCGGCACCAGGAGCACCGCGCCGGCCGCGAGCGCGCCGATCACCGGCCAGAGCACCCCCTCCGGGGCGGCGACCTCGTCGATCCGGTAGCCGGGGACCGCGAGGTAGGGGTACTGGGCGAGGCCCCAGCCGGCGACGATCAAGGTCGCCTGGGCCATCGCCGCGAGCCGGGCGAGGCGATCGCGGCGGCGCCAGATCGCGACCAAAGCGGTGACGGCCGCGACCCCGGTGAGGCCGTGGAGGAGCGGCGCCCACGGAGCTTCGGCGAGGCCCTCGCGGATCTCCGGCGCGCCCTCGGCCGCGATGAAGGCGATCAGCGCGGCGACGCCGACGGCGATCCCCGAGGCGAGCCCGCGCCGCCGGAAGATCGCCCGGAGCGCCTCATCGTCTGTCTCTTCGACCAGGTAGACCGCGGCCAGGAAGGCGAAGAGCACGAGGGTGAACAACCCGACCGCCAGCGGGTAGGGCGCGAGCCAGGAGGAGATGAAGTCGGTCTGCACCAGGCCGCTCACCGGGTCGCGCTCGAAGCCGCCGCTCACCGCCCCGAGGGTGACCCCGAGGGTGATCGGCGTGATCAGGCTGGCGACCGCGAAGACCTGGCTCCACCGCCGCGCGCCCGCCCCTGGCTTCGGATCGTAGGCCCGGAAGGTGAACGCCGAGCCCCGGAGGACCACGCCCACGAGCATGAGCGTCAGCGGGATATGGAGCGCGGTCGAGATCGCGGCGAAGGCCGCCGGGAAGCAGACGAAGAGGAGGACGACCACCAGGATCAACCACACGTGGTTGGCCTCCCAGATCGGCGCGATCGCCTCGGCGATCACCCGCCGCTGGTCCGCCGCCCGCGGCCCGCGGGCGAGGAGATCCCAGACCCCGCCGCCGAAGTCGGCGCCCGCGGTCAGGGTGTAGAGGATCAGCGCGGCCCCGATCACCCCGGTGATGATCAGCTCAGGCGCCATGGTCCACCTCCTCCTCGCCGGCGAGCGTCGGCACCTCGGCCGCGAAGACCTGGCGGCGCAGGAGCACGACCACCGCGACCCCGAGGACCACGTAGAGCCCGGTGAAGGTGACGAAGGGGACCGCGAGGTGGGGCATCGGCGTGACCGCGTCGGCGGTCCGCATGATCCCCTGGATCACCCAGGGCTGACGGCCGACCTCGGTGACCGTCCAGCCGGCCTCGATCGCGACGACGCCGAGCGGCGACGCGAGCACCAGCGCCCGCAGGAGCGCCGGCTGATCGGCGATCGGGCGCCTCCGCAGCACCGAGAGCCCGGCGAAGGCCCCGAGCCCCATCATCACCACCCCGCAGCCGACCATGATCTGAAACGCGAAGTGGGTGACCGTGACCGGCGGGCGATCGGCCCGCGGGACGTCCTTGAGGCCCTCGACCGTCGCCCCGAAGTCGCCGTGGGCGAGGAAGGCGAGGCCGCCGGGGATCTTGATCGCCCAGCGGGTGACCTCGGCCTCCTCGTCCGGGATCCCGCCGATGAGCAGCGGCGCCGCGGCCTCGTCCTCCCAGAGCGCCTCCATCGCCGCGAGCTTGACCGGCTGGAGCTCGGCGACCCGCTCGGCCGCGAGGTGGCCGGTGAAGGGCGTGAGGAACGAGGAGAGCCCGCCGACCGCGAGGGCGATCCCGAGCGCGCGGCGGTGAAAGCCCCGCCGCGCCCCCCGGAGGAGCATCGCCGCGTGGATCCCGGCGACCGCGAAGCCGACCGCCGCGAACGCGGCCGCGATCATGTGGAGCGCCTCGACCAGCGCGGCCGGGTTCCACATCGCCGCCCAGGCGTCGACCCGCAGCTCGCCGTCGACGAACTCGAAGCCGGCCGGCGTGTTCATCCAGCCGTTCGCGCAGACCACGAAGAGCGCCGAGAGGGTGCCGCTGAGGAGCACCATCACCCCGGCCGCGAAGTGGGCGCGCGGGCTCACCCGCCTCCACCCGTAGAGGTAGATCCCGAGGAAGATCGCCTCGAGGAAGAAGGCGAAGCCCTCGAGCGAGAAGGGCATGCCGATGATCGGCCCGGCGTAGGCCATGAAGGTCGGCCAGAGGAGGCCGAGCTCGAAGGAGAGCACGGTCCCCGAGACCGCGCCGACCGCGAACATGATCGCCGTCCCCTTCGACCAGCGGCGCGCGAGCTCGAGGTACTCGGGCTCGCCGCTCTTCTGGTGGAGGCGCTCGGCGACGACCATCAGGAGCGGCATGGCGACGCCGACGATCGCAAAGATGATGTGGAACGCGAGGGAGAGGGCCATCTGGGCCCGGGCCGCGAAGAGATCCGTCATGACGACCTCGCTCTCTCGGAAGACTGGACCGACCCCGCGCGGCGGTCGATGTGACGCGAGGTCGCGGTCCTCGGTCGCGACCCTCGGCCCGCAGGCGACGGCCGCCCGCTCTGCGTGCTCCGCACTCTCCGCACTCTCCGCATTCTCCGCGTTCTCCGCGCTCGACCCAAGGGACATGTCCCCATCGACCGCCGGTCATTCGGGGTCGATGCCGCCCCTCGCCCTCCCCCTCCCCCCTTCGGCGTCCGCGGGCGACCGCCGACGCCGACGCTGGTATCGTCGCCGGCGATGAGCACCGAAGGCCGCTGGAATGACGCCACCCTCGACGCGATGCGCCAGCTCGGCGATCCCGTCGCCGACGAGGCGGTCGCCGCCCTCCTCGCCCGCCACGACATCGCCGCGGTCCAGCGGCTGATGAACACCCTGGTCTTCAACGACCAGCCGGTCCCCGACGACCTCCCCGAGGAGCTGAGGAGCTACTTCGAGGCGATCGCCCACGTCACCCCGCCGGAGCGGACCCGGATCGAGGCCGGCGAGCGCTTCTTCGCCACCCACGGCCCGGAGATCCTCCTGATCCTCGGGACCTTCTCGCTCCCCGCGGCCTACGCCGCGCGCAAGGGCGTGCAGGTCCTCTACCGCACCGGCTACCTCAACAAGCGCCCCAACCGGCGGCTCTTTGAGACCACCCAGATGGTCGTCGACGTGATGAGCCCGGGCGGCCTCGGGCCCCAGGGCCGCGGCCTCCGGACCGCCCAGAAGGTGCGCCTGATGCACGCCGCGGTCCGCCACCTGATCCGCAACGACGCGGAGAACCCCTGGGACGAGGCCGAGCTCGGGGTGCCGATCAACCAGGAGGACCTCGCCGGCACCCTGATGACCTTCTCCGAGGTCGTCCTCGAGGGCCTCCGCCTCCTCGGGATCAACTTCGACCCCGAGGGCGCCGCCGCCTACCTCGACGCCTGGCGGGTGATCGGCCACCTGATGGGCGTCCGCCCCGAGCTGATCCCGGCCGACCTCGCCGAGGCGACGACCCTGACCAAGCGGATCCACGACCGCCAGATCGCCCCCTCGCCGGAGGGCCGCCTGATGACCGCAGCCCTCCTCGAGATGATGGAGATCAACGTGCCGGGGCGGATCTTCGACGGGGTCCCGGCCTCGCTGATGCGCCACTTCTTCGAGGGCTACCCCGGCGTCGCCGACGGCCTCGGGATCCCGAAGCATGTCCTCGAGGACAAGCTCGTCGGCTTCGCGGCCGAGCTCGGCGGCCGGATCGCCAGCCTCATCGACGCCGAGGCCCACCGCCACCGCCTCCTGCGGGCGCTGGCGATCGCCAACATCCAATTTTGGATCAACGTCGACCGCGGCGGCGTCCGGACCACCTTCTCGGTGCCGACCAGCCTCCGGACCTACTGGGACCTCCCGGACGAGGCCGAGCCCAGCCTCCTCGACCGCCTCGGCCGCTGGGTGCTCGGCGGCCGCGGCCGCGAGGAGAAGCGCTAGGTGATCAGCCTCAGCCTCGCGTCGGCGCAGGGGCTGGTCCCGGTCGGCACCTTCCCGATCTACCGCCTCGACCAGGGCCAGCCCTTCGACCTCCTCGCCCCCTACAACCTCCTCGGGGCGATCGGCTACGCCCTCTGGCTGGTCGCCTACGTCCTGGTGATCCGCCAGGGCCGCCGCGACAAGATCTACGCGATCCCGCTCCTGCCGATCTGCCTCAACTTCACCTGGGAGTTCATGGACTCCTGGGTGCTCCCGGACCAGGTGCTCTTCTGGAAGTGGATCGACCGCGGGTGGTTCTTCCTCGACGTGGCGATCCTCTGGCAGCTCCTCCGCTACGGCAAGGACGCGCAGACGATCCCCGAGCTCAAGCGCTGGTTCTACCCGATCGTCGTCGTCACCCTCCTCCTCGCCTTCTGGGGGCAGTACACCTTCGTCACCACCTTCCACGACACCCTCGGCTTCATCGCCGCCTTCGTGATCAACCTGGTGATGAGCGCGATCTTCCCCTTCTTCCTCTTTGGTCGGCGGGGCGAGGAGAAGATGCGCGGGATCTCGCTGCCGGCGGCGTGGTGCAAGCTCTTCGGCACCGGCTTCGCGTCGGTCCAGTGCGTCTTCCTCTTCCCGCGGATCCACCCGCTGCCGGAGGAGGTCGCCTACTCGCCGCTCTCGCGCGACTCCTTCTTCTACTTCCTCTTCATCGCGATCTTCCTCCTCGACTGCGTCTACGTCGCGCTGATCTACCGCGAGCGAGCCCGAGCCCGGGCGAGCTGAGCCGAGGATCAGTCGACGGTGCTCGAGAGGAGCGCCCGATAGCGGCCGAGGGGGCCGAGGCGGAAGTCGGCGCCGCAGCGGCGGAGGAGGTGCTCGGCGGCCGCGCGGTGGCGGTCGCGGTCGCGGCGGTCGCCGTGGAGCGCGAGGCTGAGGTGGGCGCGCCCCTGCCAGAGGCGGAGGCCGAGCGCCTCGGCCTGGCCGAGGGCGGCCGTCCACGACGCCTGGGCGTCCGCCGGCGCGCCGTCGAGGAACGCGATCTGTCCCCGGAGGAGGTCGACGAGGGGGCGGCCGATCGGGTTGAGGCGCGCCCAGAGGCGGATCGCCCGGAGCTGCTGGCGGGCCTTCTCGCGGAGCACGGCGGCCTTCGCCGGATCGCTGCCGAGGACCTCCTCCCAGGCCGCGACGTAGGCCTCGGCCGGGCCCGCGAGGATGATCGGCGTGTTGCCCGGGACCGAGCCGGCGTCGGCGTGGCGCATGGTCTCGTCGGCGGCGGCGACCGCCGCGTCGTAGTCATCGCGCCGGGCGAGGAGCGACGCGGTGAGGCCGTGGATCATCGAGAGGTGGAGGCGCTCGCTCGCCGGGGTCTCCCCGCGGAGCGCCTCGAGGCGGCGGAGCGCCTCGTCGTCGCGACCGAGCTCGGCCAGGGTCCAGCAGAGGCCCCACTCGATCCCGCGGCTGTGACCGCCATGACCGGCGCCGCGGAGGGCCTCGACCGCCCGGCGGTAGGCGGCGTGGAAGTCCTGGAGGTCGCCGCGGAGGTAGGCGACGCAGCCGAGGATCCCCTCGGCCTGGGCGATCCCGAGGGCGTAGCCGCTCCGCCGCGAGACCTCGACGGCCGAGCGGCCGAGCTCGACCGCCGCCTGGAAGTCGCCGCGTGAGGTCCGGAAGACCGCGGCCATCACCCGGAGGTCGGCGACCGAGACCACGTCCTCCGAGCTCTCGGCGCCGCCCTGCCCCTCGGCGAAGTAGCGCTCGGCGAGGCCGTCGCGGCCCATGAGGCCGGCCGCGTAGGCGAGGAAGGCGACCGCGCGGGGCTCCGTATAACCTGCCTTTTGGGCCAGGTTCACCGCGCGCAGCGCGGCGGCGATGAGCGGGAGCTGCTCGAAGGTGTAGACGTAGACCTGGGTCGCCCGCCCGGCGATCCGGGCGGCCTCGCGGAGCCGCTCGCTCCGCGCCCCGCCGCCCCGCGGCCGCTTGATGACGTGGGCGAGCTGGACGACGAGCTGGCCGACGAGGAGGAGGATCCAGCCGAGCCTCCCCCGCGGCCAGCCGAAGCCGAGGAGCGCCAGCGCCCGCCTCGCCTCCTCGACCGCGCCCTCCATGTCGCCGGCGTTGTAGCGGGCGTCGGCGATCTGCCGCTGCCAGCGGGCGAGGTCGAGCGCCCCGGTCCCCTGCACCCGCCCGAGGTTGACCGCCCGCTGGAGGAGCTCGGCGCCGACCTCCGGCGAGGTCGAGACCACCCGCTCGCCGGCCCGGGCGACGTAGACCAGCTCCCGATCGTGACGGCCGATCGCCCGGAAGTGGAGGGCGAGCGCCTCGGCCCGGTCGCGGTCGTCGGCCGAGCTCGCCTCGAGCGCCTCGGCGACCATCCCGTGGATCTCGATCCGGCGCTCCTCGCTGAGCTGCTCGAGGAGGCTCTCGCGGATCTTCTCGTGGGCGAAGCGCCAGCCCGCGCCCTCGCGCTCGAGCGCCGCCGCCTCGGCCGCCTCGGCGATGTGGGCGTCGATGTCGAGGTCGGCGGCGACGGTCGCCATCAGCTCGGGGTCGAGGTCGCGGCCGATGACCGCGGCGATCCCGAGGAAGCGGCGGGTCGGCGGCGAGAGGCGGCCGATTCGCCGCTGGATCACCCGCTGGATCCCGCCGGCGGCGATCGTCGGCGGCAGCGGTCGATCGCCGATCGCCGCGAGGGTGCCGGCCTCCTCGGCGAGCGAGCGCATCACCTCGACGACGAAGAGCGCGTTGCCCTCGGTCTCGCGGGCGAGGAGCTCGACGAGCTCCGGGCGGCGCGCGCCCTCGCCGAGCATCGCCTCGGCGACCGCCGCGATGCCGGCGCGGTCGAGGCGACCGACCCGGATCCGCTCGACCTCCGGGAGGTCGCTGAGGAGGTGCGGGGTCTCGTCGTCGCGGTAGGTGACGACGACGAGGAGGCGGAGGCCGTCGAGCTCGCGGGCGATCGCCGCGAGGAGGTCGAGGCTCTCGCGCCGCGCCCAGTGGAGATCCTCGATGAGGACGACCATCGTCCGCACCTGGCGGCGGAGGATCGCCAGGATCACCTGGAGGAGGCGGAGCTGGGCGGAGGCGGCGTCGAGGGGCGGGGCCGAGGGGACCGCGCGGCCGAGGAGGAGATCGATGTCGGGGACGCCGATCCGGAGGACGCTCGCCTCGAGATCGCTGAGCGGCGTCGAGATCACCAGCCAGCGGAGGAGCGGGCGCCAGGCCTCGAAGAGGCGGCCGCCCTCGCGGCTCGCGTAGCCGCGGAGGACGACCGCGCCGAAGACCAGGCCGAGCGCGCGGACCTCGTCGACCAGGCGCGACTTGCCGACGCCGCTCTCGCCGGCGACCGCGAGCACCCGGCTGCGCCCGCGGAGGCAGCCGCGGAGCGCCTCGGTGAGGAGGTCGAGCTCGGCCTCGCGGCCGACCAGCGCGCCCGCCTGGAGGAAGCTCTCGCGGGTGTGGACCGTCTCGGCCGGGAGGTCGACGCCGGTCGCGGCCGCGAGCATCGCCAGGGCGGCCGCGGCCGAGCGCGGCCGGGCCGCGGGATTGGTCGCTAGGAGGCGGCCGAGGAATTCGCCGAGGGGCCCCTCGATCCGCAGGGTGCGACCGACCGCGCCGGACTGCGAGGCCGAGAGGAGCGCCGCATGCCAGCTCTCGTCGGTCGGCCGCTCGCCGCCGTCGACCAGGCTGGCGATCAGCACGCCGACCGCGAAGAGGTCGCTGGCGACCGTCGTCGACCCGCCGGCGGCGATCTCGGGGGCGGCGCTGAGGGACGCGCGGGCGCTCACGTCGGCGTCGTCGAACCAGTCGGTGTCGATGACCTTGAGGACATCACCGACGACGACGACGGTCTGGGCGTCGAGGCGGACGCCGACCCGACCGCGCTGGTGGAGGTAGATCAGCGCCCGCAGGAGCTGGCCGACGAGGTGGATCTGGATCGCCCGCGGCGCGTCGCGGGCGGCGCTGAGGAGCGGCTGCGCGGCCTCCGGGAGGTCGAGGACGAAGAAGGCGATGTCCTCGTCGTCGAAGCCGAAGTCGACGATGCCGACGAGGTTGGGGTGGCGGAGCGCGAGGCGGCGGCGGAGCTCGCGGGCGACCATCACCCGCGGGCTCGGGCCGCCCTCGGTGGTCTTCGGCAGGCGCAGCGGGTGGGTGCGCTTGACCGCGACCAGGAGCCCCTCGAGGCGATCGCGGGCGCGGAAGATCGACCCGAAGGTGCCGCCCGCGAAGGGCTCGAGGAGCTGGTAGCGGACCCCGAGCGCCGCCGGCATCGGCCGCTCCTCCCCCTCCTCGAAGGGCCGCACCGCCGAGGTGAGTGACGCCCCGGCGTTGTCGATGCTCGCCCCGAGGACGGCGACGAGCTCGTCGAGGCTCTGCCAGCGGCCCGCCGGGTCGACGCTGATCGCCCGCTGGATCGCCTGGATCACCGTGATCGGCACCGCGGTGTCGCGCGGGAAGGGCCGCGTGCGCCCCTGGAGGACGTGGCTCGCGTGCTCGATGAAGGTCACCCCGCCGTAGGGTCGCTCGCCGGCGAGCGCCTCCCAGAGCGTGACCCCGAAGGCGAAGACGTCGGTGCGGGCGTCGACCTCGACGCCGCGGAGCTGCTCGGGCGCCATGTAGCCCGGCGTCCCCGCGAGGTGGCCGGCCTGGATCGTCCCGCCCTCGGGATCGAGGAGCTCGCCGACCTCGACCGCCTCGCTCGTCACCTCGAGCTGGCGCGCGAGCCCGAAGTCGGCGACCCGCACCCGCCCGTCGGCGCCGATCAGGACGTTGTCGGGCTTGAAGTCGCGGTGGACCAGCCCCGCGGAGTGGGCGGCCGCGAGGCCGCGGCCGGCGTGGAGCAGCGCCCGGAGGATCTGCGACCAGGTCCGCCCCTCCTGGCGCAGCCAGCCGCGCAGCGTGCCCCCCTGGACGTACTCGAGGGCGACGAAGGAGCCCTCCTCGAAGGACCCGACGTCGTAGACCGAGACCACGTTGGGGTGAGCGAGGCGCGCGGTCGCCTGGGCCTCCCGGAGGAGGCGCTCGCGGGCCGCGCGATCGCCCCCGCTGTGGAGGATCTTCAGGGCGACGAGGCGATCGAGGTCGGGGTCATGGGCGAGGTAAACCGTCCCCATCCCGCCGGCGCCGATCGGTCTGCGGACCACATAGCGACCGACGCGCTCACCTGGCTCGAGCGCCCGGGCGCCCTCCACGTCCGCGAGCGAGCTCACCCCGCTCATCGGCAGGGTGCTCTCCGCGGCCACCTCCCAGGTGTGCTCGCCCGCGTCGTTCAAGGCCGCGCGAGTGTATCATCGACAATTGAGCGGCCGCCGAAGATCAGCCGGGGTCGCGCGCGGTCGCGCGGCCTCGTGAGAGAGTCGAGGACACCCGCCCCCACCCTCGGCTTGCTACCCTCGCGTCATGCATCCATGGCACGACATCGAGGTCGACGAGGCGGCGGCGGACGACGTCTTCCCGGCGGTGGTCGAGGTCCCGCAGGGCTCGAAGAACAAGTACGAGCTCGACAAGCGGACCGGCCTCCTCCGCCTCGATCGGGTGCTCTACTCCGCGGTCCACTACCCCGCGAACTACGGCTTCATCCCCCAAACCTACTGCGACGACGGCGACGCGCTCGACGTCCTGGTCCTCGCCCAGGTCCCGGTCCACCCCCTCTGCATCGTCGAGGCCCGGGCGATCGGCGTGATGCGGATGCGCGACGACAAGGGCGGCGACGACAAGATCATCGCGGTCAGCGTCCACGACCCGGCGGTCGCCGACTACCGCGAGCTCGACGATCTCCCGCACCACACGATGCGCGAGGTCCGGCGCTTCTTTGAGGACTACAAGGTCCTCGAGGACAAGCAGGTGGTGGTCGACGGCCTCCTCGGCGCGGTCGAGGCCCGCCGGATCATCCGCGAGGCGCTCGCGCTCTACCGCGCCGAGCAGCCGCGCTAGGCCGGAGCGCGAGCGCGTCGAATGGAGCCGCCGAGCCCGGATCATCGCCGCCGCAACCTGCGGATCCACGGGGTCGCCCTCGGCCTCGTCGCCCTCGCCTGGGTCGCGCTCGCGCTCGCGCTCGGCCGCGGGCCGCCCGAGCGGGCGATCGACCTCTCGGGGCTCGTCGCGATCTTCTGGGGCCTCGTCGCCCTCGGCTACGTCGCCCTCACGTCGACCGCGATGGCCGCGCTCTACCGCCGACGGGGGGCGGCCCTGATCATCCACGGGATCGGCTTCGGGCTGGTCGCCGGCTTGACCTCGATCGGCGCCTGGATCGAGCGCGAGGGCGAGGTCGTGCACCCCGCGGAGATCGCCCGCGCGGCGGGCGAGGGGGCCGCGCTCCGCGTCCGCGGGTGCCTGAGCGTCGACGCGCTCCGCCTCGCCGAGCCCGCGGCGGATCCGCTCGACCCGAGCGACACAAGTGACACGAATGAAACGAGCGAGTCGCGGCTGACGATCGACCTGGTGCTCACCAACGCCTGCGCCGGCGCGCTGGTGATCACCGACGTCGATCTGATCGGCTTCCCGCCGAGCGGCGGCAACCGGATCCTCGGGGCGCCGGGCCGGATCACCGAGACGATCCCGCCGGCCGGCGCCCGCACGTTCACGCTCCGGGCCGAGCTCCCGGGGCGCGACGACGGCGAGCTCCGGCGCTGGGGGTGGCGGAGCAACGTCACGCTCGCCGACCCCGAGGCCGCGCTCCTCTGCTTCGCCACCGCCGACGCGCCGGCGACCGCGGGGTGCCGGCCGATCGAGGCCGCGCGGATCGGCGGGCGCCGCTAGAGGGGCTCGACGCTCGCGCTGAGGATCCGATCGTCGGTGGTCAGCGCCGTGGCGACGTCGAGCCCCTCGATCACCTCGCCGACGAGCGTGTAGCGGCCCTCGAGGTGGGGCGCCCGCGCGTGCATGATGAACCACTGCGAGCCGCCGGTGTGGAGGCCGGCGTCGGCGATCCCGACCGCGCCGCGGGCGTAGGGGCCAAAGCTCGGCTCACCCGGCAGGGTGAAGCCCGGGCCGCCCGCGCCGGTGCCGGTCGGATCGCCCCCCTGGACGACGAAGCCCGGGACCACCCGGTGCCAGAAGAGGTCGCCGTAGAAGCCGCGGCGGCTGAGCTCCGCGAGGGCGCCGACGCTCCAGGGGGCGACCTCGGGGTCGAGGGCGATGACGATGACGCCGCGGGTGGTGTCGACGGTCCAGCGGAGCGGCTGGGTGGCGGCCGCGAAGGGCGGGCGCGGGAGGTCGGCGAGCCCCTCGGGGGCCGGCAGCGGCGGATCGCCGAGGGCGATCAGGCAGGCGCCGGCGGCCGCCCGCAGGGGATCGCCGCCGCCGGCGAGCGAGGCTCGCAGCGCGCCCGCGCGGCCGCGCGATCGAGGGCGCCGCCGCCGGTCCGGGCGTCGGCCTCGATCGCCACCTTGAGGGCGCTGAGGAGGGCGAGCGACCTCGGATCGCCGGCGAAGTGGGCGTGGGCGGCCGCCAGCGCGCCGCCGAGGCCGGCGAGCCAGGGGTCGGTGCCGGCGAAGGTGCTGGCGCCGACGATCCCCTCCGCGGCCGCGCCGACGACCGCTGGCGAGGGGCGGCGAGCGCCTTCCACGAGGAGCGCGCGCGCCCCTCGCGGCTCGTTTGATCGGTCCCAAAGGACAGCTTTGACGCGGCTGCGAGGCGGCGACGACGACCCGCGGATCGTCGTCGGCCGCGAGCGCGCGGAGGCGCTCGACGCCGCCCGCGAGGCCGTCGCCGGCGAGCTCGGCGAGGAGCGCCCGCCGGAGGTGGAAGCGCCGAGCCGCGCCCGGGCGCGCCGCCGCAGGCCTCGACCTCGGCCGCCGACGCCCGGCCGCCCCGCAGCGCGAGCGCGAGGGCTCGGCAGTGGACCCGCGAGGCCGCGACTCGGAGGTGGGCTGCCCGCGGGGGAAGGGTCGGATCGCCGGCTTCAAAGCGGGCGAGGAGCTCGGCGCTCATGCTGGCGAGCCCGGCCGCGAGCGCCGGCACCGTCGACACCGTCGCGTGGGCCCCGAGGCGGGCGAGCCCCTCCTCGACCACGTGGAGCTCGGGCCCCGGATCCCCGTCGCGGACGATCACCCCCCAGCGCGCGCTGATCGCGTTGGCGACCTCGTCGACGAGCTCGGGCGACGCGTCCGGGCCGCTGAGGCCGCGGATCGCCGCCAGCGCGACCAGCCACGAGGGATCCCGGAGGCCGCCGCGGAGCGCCGCCTGGAGCTCGGGATCGGCGGCGGCCCCCCGCCGCGCGAGGCCGCCAAAGGCCTCCGCGCGGACCTCCGGATCCTCGTCGAGGGCGCGGGCGAGGAGCGCCTCGCGGAGCGCGGGCGCGGGCAGGGGCACGGCCTCGCGGGCGAGGGCGAAGGTCGCCGCGTAGCGGAGCTCGGGCTCGGCGGCCGCGCTCGCGCGGACGAGGGCCGCGCGCGACCCCTCGTCGAGCGGATCCCCGGCGACCGAGGCGTCCGAGGGCGAGGGCCGCGGCGATCGCCCCCGGCCGATCGTCGCCCCGACCCGCCGCGAGCCCCGGCAGCGCGCTGGTGCCGGCGCAGCGCGAGAGGCCGTCGGCGATCCCGGCGATCGCCGGACCGCGGGCCCGCCCCAGGGCGGCGAGGAGCGGCCCTCGGCGCTCGGATCCCCGGCGAGGCCGAGGCCGCGGGCGGCCGCGGCGACGAGACTCCGGATCGTCGTCCGCGAGGCTCGCCCGAGGAGCGCCCGCGCGCCGGATCGCCGCGGCGACCGAGCGCCTGCAGGGCCTGCAGCCGGATGCGGGCGACTCGGCTGACGCCAGCGCGGCCAGTCGCTCGAGGGCGCCGGCGCGGGCGACTCGGCCTCGATCACCTGGGCCTTCGGGCGCTGGCGTCGGCGCCGGGCGAGGCGCGGGCGCGGGCGCGTCCGCGGGCGCGTCCGCAGCCGCGCGCTCCGCGGGCCGCGGCGACGCCGGCGGTGCACATGCGAGGAGCCCGAGGAGCGGGGCAACGAGGAGTGTTCGCGGCGTCCAGAGGCTGAGGCGCATGGCGCCGACAATAGCCCACGAACGCTCGCCCGCGCGCCCCGGCGAGGCGCCGAGCTTGCCCGATGCCGGCGCGGCGGCGGATGATCGGCGACCCATGCCGCCCGGACCCGCGAGCCCGCGGCGCACGATCGTGCGCTGCCCGAAGTGCGGGTCGACCGACGCCGGCGCGGCGGAGTACTGCTTCGAGTTCACCCGGATGCGCTGCGACGCCTGCGCCTTCGACGAGCTCCTCGACGACTACGAGATCGGCGACCGCTGGAACGTGCGCGTCGCGCTCCCGGCCGACGCACCGCTGCCGCGCTTCCTCGAGCCGCTCGACGAGCCTGCGCGCGCCGCCCCCGGCTCCGCCGACACGACGCCCCCCAAGACCTCGGCCGGCGCCGCGACCCCCTCCACGCCCAGGGCCGCGACGCCGCCCGCCGCAGGCCCGCGCCGCTTCTCCGCCGCGCCGTCCGGCGAGCTCGTCGGCGTTCGTTGCCCGCGCTGCCGCTCGTCCCAGGTCGGCGAGGACTCCATGTGGCTGGTCTGCCTCCGCTGCGGCCACGACGAGGAGATCAACTCCGACGCCGCCGCCGAGCGCTGGCGCGCCCGCGGCGAGGGCTAGTCGAGTCTTCAGGGTTCCCAGTGGCCCTCAACCTGAGGCAAGGACCGGATTGAGCCAGGTCCAATGCGTACTCCCGATCGCCTAGTCTCGTGGAGGCCAAGATGACCGTCGATCGTCGAAAGTCGCTCGATCAACTGGACCCGCCGGCATGGGGACCACCCGACTTCCCCTCGAGCCTCGTCCGGCGCTGTCATTCGCTGCGAGCCAAGCCCCTCGTGGAGTTCACTGGGGGCGATCTCCGGGTGATGATCGGGCAGTCGATCAACCTGCCGATTCTGGTCCCCATGGCGATCGAGTGGCTCGAGTGCGATCCGCTTGGGGAGGCCGAACTCTACGAGTGCGACCTCCTCTTCACAGTGCTGCGCGTCCCGCGGTCCTTCTGGAAACGAGCGCCGATACTCGCCGAGCGGATGTGCAACATCCTCGGGGGGATCGCAGATGTACCGCTCGACCAACAACATCTTGCCGATGATTTCATGGCGTGGGTGTGCACGCGGAGCAGCGAGGCATGACGTTCGCTTGCCGGGCGCGGGGCCGCCCCGCGCCCGGGCCCTCCGGCCGTCGACGCGCGGGCCTCCGCGGCGAGGGCTAGTTCCCCTCGTAGATCCAGAGCCCGGCCTTCGCCTGCCCGCCCTCGCCCCCCGCGAGGACGCCGACCTCGATCCGGCTCGGCCAGCGGGCGGAGCGGTGGACGGTGTGGGTCGCCGCCGTGAAGTCGTCGTCGCGCGCCTTGAAGATGTTGTCGACCCAGCGCTGCGGGTTGCGATCGACGAGCGGGAACCACGTGCTCTGGATCTGGATCATCACCCGGTGGCCGGCCTTGAAGGTGTGGAGGACGTCCTGGAGCGGCACCTTGAGCGCGGTCGCCTGGCCCGGGGAGAAGGGCCGCGCGCGCTCGTAGCCCTCGCGGTAGCGCCCGCGGAGGACCTCGGAGCGGACCATCATCTGGTAGCCGCCCATGCGCTTCCCCGGCCGCAGGTGCGGGTGATCCGGGGCGTCGTCGGGGAAGACGTCGATCACCTTGACCACCCAGTCGGCGTCGCGCTGGCTGGTCGCCACCCAGAGGTGGGCGTCGATCGGCCCGGCGAGCGTCAGGTCGCGCTCGAGCGGGGCTGTCTGATAGGTCAGGACGTCGGGGCGGCGGGAGGCGAAGCGCTGGTCGTCGGTCATGTACTCGCGGGTCATGCCGACGTGCACGTCCTCGCTGAAGGGGACCGGCCGCGCGGGGTCGGAGAGGAAGCGGTCGGCGCCCGCCCCCTTCGGCGCCTCGTCGAGGCGGAGCTCGCCGGCGGCCGCGAGGTAGAGCGAGCGCCGGGCGAGCGCCGGCGGCGGCCAGGCGTCGAAGCGCCGCCACTGGTTGGCGCCGGTCTCGAAGACGGTCGCCTCGGCGATCGGCGGCGGCCCCTCGCCGCGCCCCTTGAGGTGGTGGTCGAAGAAGGCGCGCTCGATCGCCGCCTGGTAGTGCTCCGAGGTCGGCGCCCCGAACTCGACGTTGCCGAGGTGATCGCCCGCCGTCCGACCCCAGCCGCCGTGCTGCCAGGGGCCCATCACCAGGTGGTTGTGGACCCCGGGGTTCTGGGCCTCGATCGCCCGGTAGATGCTCAGCGGCCCGTAGAGGTCCTCGGCGTCGAACCATCCGCCGACCACCATCACCGCCGGCGCGACATCCTTGAGGTGGGGGAGGAGGTTCCGCGCCCGCCAGAACTCGTCGTAGGTCGGGTGCTCGACGATCTCGCGCCAGAAGGCGACGCCCCCCTTGAAGAAGCGTGCGTCGACGTTGGCGAGCGAGCCCAGGGCCATGAAGAAGGCGAAGCCGTCGGGCGTGCCGTGGTTGAAGCGCTCGCCCCAGGTCGTCGTCGGCCGCGCCTGCTCGCGGCCGAAGGTCGCGAAGAAGTTGAAGAAGTGGGGGAGGAAGAAGGCGCCGTGGTGGTAGAAGTCGTCGAAGTACCAGTCGGCGATCGGCGCCTGCGGCGAGACGGCGACCAGCGCGGGGTGGTGATCGATCATCCCCGCGGCCGCATAGAAGCCGGGGTACGAGATCCCCCACTGGCCGACCCGCCCGTTGTTGCCGGCGACGTTCGCCAGGAGCCAGGTGATCGTGTCGAAGGTGTCGCTGCTCTCATCGATCTCGGTCGGCGCCGCCTTCTGCGGGCGATGGGGGCGGACGTTCTCAAATGTCCCTTCGGACATAAATCGGCCGCGGACGTCCTGGTAGACGAAGATGTAGCCGTCCCGCGCGAGCGCCTCGCTGGGCCCGAGCTTGCGCGGCATCTCGTCGCCGTAGGGGCCGATCGAGTAGGGCGTGCGGATCATCAGGATCGGGTAGGTCCGGGCCGGGCCCGCGTCCTTGGGGGTGTAGATCGCGGTGAAGAGCTCGACCCCGTCGCGCATCGGGATCTTGACCTCGCGCTTGTCGTAGGCGCCGGCGATGTGGGCCGCGAGCGCGTCGGCCGGGTCCTCCGGGGCCGGCGGCGCGGCGGCCTCGACCGGCGGCGGGGCCTCGTCGGCGGACGCTGGCGGCGGCGAGGGAGGCGAGTCCGCGGCCCCCGTGGGCCTCGCGCAGGCGAGGGCGAGGGCGAAGAGCGGGAGGAGCGGGCGGAGCGGGCGCGCCGACATCGGCCGATGGTAGCGCGCGAAGGCGCCCCGTGGCCGGGCGCTGCGACGTAGAATCCGCCGCCATGCAGCTCCGGACCGCCTCGCCGCCCCCCGCCCTCGCCCTCTCCCTCGCCCTCTCCCTCAGCGCCTGCTTCAGCGACGACGACGGGGCGACGACCGACGCGAGCGCGACCTCGACCACCGGCGCGAGCGCGACCTCGACCACCGGCGCGAGCGCGACTTCGACGGGCGGCGAGACCGAGAGCGCCAGCGGCAGCGGCTCGGCGAGCGCCGGCACGACCGGCGGCGTCATCGACCCCGAGGTCGAGGCGCTCTGCGCCGCCGCCGAGGGTTCGATCGTCGAGGGCCTGACGACCCAGTGCGAGTGTGAGGTCGCCGCCGGCAACTTCGCGGACGTCGACGCCTGCCTCGCCGACCTCGGCTTCGACCCCCAGGTCGCCTGCACCTGCGCGATCATGGCGACCTACCCGCTGGGCCCCCACTACGAGTGCCTCGGCCCGGTCACCGCCGACTTCGCGACGTGCATGAAGACCACCGGCTGCGACGACCTCGATGCCCTCGATCTCTGCTTCTTCACCCTCCTCGACGCCGGCGATTGCCCGGACTCCGATCAGGCCGCCGAGGCTCAGGTCCGCTTCGAGTGCTACGGCGACGCGCCCTTCGCCTGCGGCTCCGGCGAGACGATCCCCGAGACCTGGGTCTGCGATCTCGACGACAACTGCGCCGACGGCTCCGACGAGTCGCGCTGCCCCGTGTTCATGTGCAAGAGCGGCGACGAGATCCCGCTCGAGTGGCAATGCGACGGCGCGGCCGACTGCCCCGACGGCGACGACGAGGAGAATTGCCCGTAGCGATGTCGGGGCGCTAGAAGCGAGCGCCGAGCACGAGCCCGCCGCCGCCGCGGAGGCCGAGGGGCGCGAGCGCGAGGTGCTGCGCGCCCTTTCGCTTCTTGACGCCGACGCCGAGGAGGACCGCGCCGGTGATCACCAGCGCCCCCGCGGCCGCGCCAGCGCCGATCGCCAGGCGGTTGGCGGTTGTCCCCTCCTTGAGGAGATCGCGGAAGACCGCGGGATCCTCCTCGCCGTCGGCGACCGCCGCCTCGCCGCGGGCATCGACCCGCGCGCCCCAGACCAGGCCGAAGGTCATCGCCCCGAGGCCGAGGGCGCCGGCGCCGAGGAGCGCCCCGCCGGCGATCACCAGCGGGCGCCCGGGGACCTTCGACTCCTCGTAGGGCACCCCGTCCTCGTCGGGCGCCGGCTCCTCCACCTCGACGACATCGTCCAGGTCGCTCTCGGGCTCGACCGACCCGGCCTCGCCCGCGGCCTCCGCCTCGGCGATCTTGCCCTCGATCTCGCCGAGCTGCTCCTTGACCGACGCAGCCGTCTCCTCGTCCGCGGGCCCGAGGGTCTCGAGGTAGTTTGAGAGGAGGCGCTCGGCCTTGCGGAGGTAGAGCACCTGCGGATCGATGGAGTAGGCCTCCACGCAGGCCTGGGCGATCTGGTAGACGAGCACGCCGCGCTGGCTGGCGTAGGCGGGCTCCGCCGGCAGAGCCGCGTAGGCCTGGGTCCAGAGCTCGATCGCCCCGGGGAAGTCGGCGGTCTCGAAGCGGGTCTGCGCCTCCTGGGCGAGCTCGCCGATCTTCTGGAGATCCGGCCCCTCATCCCTCGCGGCCGGCTTGGCCGAGCGCGCCGCCGCGGTCACGGTCGCGGGCGAGACCGTCACCAGGCCGAGGGCGAGGGCGACGAGCGCGGAGAGAGTCGGACGCATCCGGTCCCTCAGGATAGGGCGACGGCCGCGGCCGCGGCAAGGCGACCAGGAGCGCGTGAACGAGCGCGCAGCGCCCTTTCGCGCGCGAATCGAGCCTTCCTCCCTGGGCCCGCCTTGGCCGATAATTCTCCGGTGTCCGTGACGACGAGAGGGCGGCGATCGGCGCTCGCCGGATCGATCCTCGGCGTCGCCCTCGGCCTCGGCGCGGCCTGCTTCAGCGGCACCTTCCTCGCCGGTCAGCCCTGCTCGAGCGACGCCGATTGCGGGCCCGAGCTCCGCTGCGAGGAGGGCCGCTGCGGCGGCGCCACCGGGAGCGCGAGCGACACCGCGACGTCGACCTCGACCTCGACCTCGACCTCGACCAGCGCGGGCGCGACCTCCAGCGGCAGCGGCTCGGCGAGCGCGGGCTCGACCGGGGGCGTCACCGAGAGCGGCGGCGGATCGACCACCGGCGAGAGCTGCGGCTTCGGCCGCTGCCGCGACCTCGACCTCCTCTTCGTGATCGACAACTCGCCGAGCATGGACGACAAGGACGCCGTCCTGGTGGCGATCATGTTCAGCCTCGCGGACACGATCCTGCCGGAGCTCGACAAGCTCTGCAGCGTCCACATGGGGATCATCACCACCGACGCCTACGCCCAGAACCCGGCCGACTGTCAGAAGCTCGGCGCGCTGGTCCGGGTCGACAGCGGCGGCGAGCTCTGCCCCTTCGCCGAGGGCCACCCCTACGCGACCAAGGCCGACCTCGCCAACATCGCCAACCTCGTCTGCATCGGCACGCCGGGCTCGAACGGCGACCCCGACGAGCAGGTCTTCGACGCGATCGTCTCGACCCTCGGGAGCCAGATGAACGCGGGCTGCAACGACGGCTTCATCCGCCCCGACGCGCTCCTGGCGGTCTTCGTCGCGACCGACGAGGATGACGGCGACGTCGACCCGCAGGGCCACGAGGGCTCGACCTCGATCCCGCCCGCGCTCTGGCACGACGCCCTCTCGAACCTCAAGGGCGGCGAGGACAACGTCTACATCGCCGCGCTCCTCGGCGACCCGGATCCCAACCAGACCGCCTGCCCGTGGATGCCGCTCGAGGGCGAAGACGGCGTCGGCGCCGACCCCTCGCCGACGCTCCGCGGGTTCATCGAGGCGTTCCCCGAGGGGCAGCGATCGATCGGCTCGATCTGTGACCCGTCGCCGGCACCCGAGAAGTACACCGCGCAGATGGAGGAGATCCTCGCCGAGGTGATGGCGCTCTGCGCCGAGTGAGCGCGAAGGTGCGCGCTCTCGAGGCGGGTGATTTCAGCTATCGTAGCGAGACGTGGTCGACGAGCCGAGAGCCGACACGCAGGGGGTCGACGACGCGACCCGGGTGACGGGTGAGAATTCGTCGTCGTTCCCGAGCGAGCGGCAGACGGCGCCCTCGTCGATCAACCCGGGGGACGTCCTCGGCGACCGCTACCGGGTGATCGAGCGCCTCGGCAAGGGCGGGATGGGCGAGGTCTTCCTCGCCGAGCACGTGGCGATCGGCCGCCCGGTCGCGATCAAGACCCTCAGCGGCGACTTCCACGAGCGCCCCGAGCTCGCCCGCCGCTTCCTCCAGGAGGCCCGCACCGCCTCGCAGATCCGCCACCGCAACGTCGTCGACATCACCGACTTCGGCTACACCGATCGCGGCGCGCCCTTCTTCGTGATGGAGCTCCTCGAGGGCGAGGACCTCAAGTCGATCCTCCGGCGCGAGCGCACCCTCCCCTGGCCGCGGATCGTCGCGATCGTCACCCAGGTCTGCGCCGCCCTCGGGGCCGCCCACGCCCGCGGGGTGATCCACCGCGACATGAAGCCCGACAACGTCTTCGCGGTCCGCGACGGCGACGACGAGGTGATCAAGGTGCTCGACTTCGGGATCGCCAAGATCACCGCCGGCGAGGAGGTCGGCGAGGCGACCCGCACCGGCGTCCTCCTCGGGACCCCGCACTACATGTCGCCGGAGCAGGCCCAGGACGACCCCCTCGACGCCCGCTCCGACGTCTACGCGGTCGGCGTCCTCCTCTTCCGGATGACCACCGGCCGCCTCCCCTTCCGCGGCAAGTCGTTCATGAAGGTGCTCGGGCAGCAGATCAACGACGCGCCGCCCGATCCCCTCGAGCTCGCGCCCCCCGGGCTCCTGACCCCCGAGCGCGCGGCGATCATCCTCCGCTGCCTGGCGAAGCGGCCCGAGGAGCGCTTCCAGTCGGCGGAGGAGCTGGCGGCGACCCTGCGGGCGAGCCTGGTCGAGGGCGGCGCCGGGCTGGCGGCGATGAGCGGCGGCTTCGCGGGCTCGGGGGGCTACTCGACCGCCGGCGGGTCCGCGCCGACGACCGCGACCGAGCTCGGCGCGCCCGTCAACGCAGCGGCGGCGGCCGCTCCCGCGGAGGGCGAGGCCGCGCCCGCGACCGGGCGCGGGCGCGGCCTCCTGCTCGCGCTCGCCGGCGTCGGCGCGCTCGCGCGCGCGCGGGGCGGCTTCCTGGTCACCCGCGGGCCTGAGCCCGCGTCTCCGCCCGCGGAATCACCTGACCCAAAGGCAGATCTTCAGAGACCCCCGCGATCGCGCCCGCCGGCCCGCCCGCTGGCGCCGATGAACCTGCGCCAAAGGACATCTCCGAGGAGGACGCCGCCGCCGCGTCACCCGGCGCCGGCGCGGCCGCGGCCGACGACGCCGCGGCGAGCGGCGGCCCGGCCGAGGCGCCCGCCGATCCGCCCGCCGACGCCGGCAAGGGCAAGCGCAGCGCCGGCAAGGGCAAGCGCGCGAGCGCCAAGGCCGAGCCCAAGGACGCCCTCACCAGCGCCGACCTCAGCGCGGCCGCGGCCTCGGTCCGCGGGGCGCTCGGCGGCTGCACCGGGGGCCTCCCCGGGATGGTCGTCAAGGTCGACCTCAAGGTCAGCGCCGCCGGCAAGGTGACCAGCGCGACGGCCCACAAGCCGCAGCGCGGTTCGGCGCTCGGGCGCTGCGTCGAGGAGGCCGCGGCCAAGGCGAAGTTCCCGCCCCTGCGCAGCCCGCAGGAGGTGACGGTGCCCTTCCGCCTGCCCTGAGCGCCGGGCTCGGTCGCCACAAGGAACAGCGTTCTCCCGGTGGAGACGTCGTCCTCGTCCCCGTTGCCGGCCGAGGTCGCCCTGAGGGATCATCCCCCGGGGAGTGCTGACGATCCACATCGACTCCGGGGACCTGCCGCTCCAGCGGGTCTACCGCTGGGAGAAGGAGTGCGGCGATCGGGTCTACCTGACCCAGCCGATCGGCGGCGGCGCGGCCCTCGACCTCACCTGGGCGCAGGTCGCCGACCAGGCCCGCCGCCTCGCCCGTCACCTCCAGAGCTACGGCTTCCCGCCGGGCGCCCGGGTGGCGATCCTCGCCAAGAACGCCGCCCACTTCATCGTCGCCGACCTCGCGATCTGGATGGCCGGGCTCTGCTCGGTCGCCCTCTACCCGACCCTCCAGCCCGAGACGCTCGCCTACATCCTGGGGCACAGCGACGCCCGCCTCCTCTTCGTCGGCAAGCTCGACGGCTGGGAGCGGCAGGCGCCCGCGGTCCCGCCGAGGATGCCGAAGATCGCCCTGCCCTTCGCGCCCGCCGACCCCGAGCTCCGGAGCCTCGACACGATCCTCCGGACGACCGAGCCGCTCCTCACCTCGCCGACCCGCGACCCCGACGACACCGCGCTCATCGCCTACACCTCGGGGAGCACCGGCAAGCCCAAGGGGGTGGTCCACACCTTCCGATCGATCGCCTCGGCGACCCGCGGCGTCGCCGAGGTCCTCCGGGTCACGGCCGACGATCGGATGCTCTCCTACCTCCCGCTCGCCCACATCTTCGAGCGGGCCGCCGTCGAGCTCCTCTCGATCCGCGTCGGCATGCGCCTCTTCTTCGTCGAGTCGCAGGCCACCTTCCTCGCCGACCTCCAGCGCGCGCGGCCGACGATCTTCCACTCGGTCCCCCGCCTCTGGCTCAAGTTCCAGCAGGGTGTCTTCGCCCAGGTCCCGCCCGAGCGCCTCCGCGCGCTCCTCCGGGTGCCGATGCTGAGCCACGTGATCCGCCGGAAGATCCTGAGGGGCCTCGGCCTCGACCGCGCCCGCCTGGCGCTCTCGGGCTCGGCCCCGATCCCGCCCTCGCTGATCCAGTGGTACCGCGACCTCGGCCTCGAGCTCCTCGAGGGCTACGCGATGAGCGAGAACTTCGCCTACTCCCACCTCTCGCTCCCCGGCCGCAGCCGGGTCGGCTACGTCGGCCACCCGCTCCCCGGGGTCGAGGTCAAGCTCTCGCCGGAGTCCGAGATCCTGGTGCGGAGCCCCGGCGACATGGCCGGCTACTTCAAGGACTCCGAGCTCACCCGCCAGTCCTACACCGAGGACGGCTTCCTCCGCACCGGCGACCGCGGCGAGCTCGACGAGGAGGGGCGCCTGCGGATCACCGGCCGGATCAAGGAGCTCTTCAAGACCTCGAAGGGCGAGTACGTCGCGCCGACGCCGATCGAGAACGCCCTCAACGCCGAGGCGCTCGTCGAGCTCTCCTGCGTCAGCGGCAGCGGCCAGCCCCAGCCCTTCGCGCTCGTCCTCCTCGCCGAGGAGCTCCGCCGTGGCCTGGCCGAAGGGACATGCGAGCGGGCGCCCCTCGACGCCCGCCTCACCCGCCTCCTGGCGACGGTCAACGAGGGCCTCGAGCCCCACGAGCGCCTCGCCTTCCTGGTGGTGGTCGCCGACGCCTGGCAGATCGACGACGGCCTCCTGACGCCGACGCTCAAGCTCCGCCGCGACGCGATCGAGGCCCGCTACGCCGCCGCGGTCGCGGGCTGGTACGCGGCCGGGCAGGCCGTAATCTGGGAGGCAGAGGCGCGGATCTGAGCGCGCCTCCCCCGCTGGCCGCGCGCCGCCGGGGCCGCGGCCGGCCGTGATACGCTGGCAGCCCGCCCCGCCGCGGGCCGACGACGCGGATGAGCTCCAAAGGCCAGGTCCTCTGCCCCGGCTGTCTGGCCCCAGGCCCCAGGCTCAGCGGCTCCTGCTCGATCTGCGGCGCCCAGCGGCACCTCCGCGGGCGCTTCTGGGTCGAGGCCGTGCTCGAGAGCCGCGGCGCCACGCGGACCCTCCTGGCCCGCGAGGGCTCGGCGGCGATGGGGGTCCCCGGGGCCGAGGGGCGCGCGGTGGTCCTCCGGGAGCTCGTCCTCGACCGCGATCGCGCGCGCGCCGAGGCCCCGCGCCTCGCGGCGATCGAGCACCGCCTCGCCGACCTCGAAGGGACCAGCCGCGGGCTCCCGCCCTACCTCGATCACTTCGAGCTCCTCCGCGGCGGGATCCTCACCCACTACTTCGTCGAGGCGGCGATCGACGGCCGGCCCCTCGCCGACGAGATGGCGAGCGGCCGACGCATCGACGAGGCGGCCGCCCGGGCGCTCGCCGACGAGCTCCTCGCCGTCCTCGATGTGCTCCACGGCCACGACCCGCAGGTCCTCCACGGGGCGATCCGCCCGGCCCACGTCATCGCCCGCAGCGGCGAGCTCGCGGAGGGCGAGCCGGGCCACGTCCTCGTCGGCCTCGAGCTCCTCGGCGACGCGCCGGCGCCCGGCTACACGCCGATCGAGCAGCTCATGGGGCGGGCGACGGCGGCCTCCGATCTCTACGCGCTCGGGGCGACCCTGATCGCCCTCCTCACCGGCAAGGAGCCGGCCGCGCTCTTCGATCCCAAGACCCAGACGCTCGCGTTTGAGGGGCACCTCGAGGTCAGCCCGGCGTTCGCGGGGGTGCTCGCGCGGATGGTCGCGCCGACCCGCAGCGAGCGCTTCGCGTCGGTCGACGAGGTCCGCCGGGCGCTCGCCGGCGAGGCCGTGCTCGTCACCGCGCCGGCGATCCCGACGCCCGCGGCCGCACCGGCCCCCGCGTCGATCGCCGGGGTCGCGGCGGCGCCCGGGCTCACCTTCGGCGATCGCGTCGTCGTCGCGGGGGTCGTCCTGATCGGGCTCCTCGCCGTCGGCGCTCACGTCGGCCTCGCGTTCTGGCAGCACGTCCCGCTCTTCGTCGGCGCTGCGCTCGGCGCCCGCCTCCTCCGCCGCCCGCTGCAGGCGGCCCTCGCGACCTCCCACGCGACCTCCCACGCGGCCTCCCACGCCCTCGCGGCCCCGGCGGACGCCGACGGGCGGGCCCTCGCTAGCGTCGGCCCGCCGCCCGCCGTCACCCAGGGCCCGGCGCCGCTCGTCGAGGTCGGCCGCGGGCTCGCCGGCGTGGTCATCGGCGAGTCGACGGTCGCCGACGTCCTCGCCACCTTCGGCGCCGACTGCATCTGCCACTGCTACGACAGGGGCTCGATCCCCGGCCCGGAGGTCGCGGCCGCCCCCGATCGCTACCCGCGGATCTGGGAGATCTCCTACGACTACAACGAGCGCGACGAGTACACCCCGTCGCGGCGGGGGAACGCGCGGCGCCCCTCGTCGTTCGACATCGACGACAAGAGCGGCCGGGTCACCTGCATCGACATCGGCGTCTACCAGAAGGCGCTCCGCACCCGCGAGGGCCTGAGCCCTTCGAGCACGCTCGCGGACATGCGGGCGCTCTACGGCGACGGCTTCGAGATGCGCTCGGGCAAGGAGCTCGACCTCTACGACTACCCGGCCGGGATCGAGGTCTGGGTCTCGCGGAGCGGGGCGACGGTCAACAGCTTCAAGATCCACGCGCCGCGGGCTTGAGCGCTCTCGGCGAGACATGTCCCTTTGGACATACATTGTGGAGAGCTTGGTCGTCGGGTCCGGCGAGGCGTCGCCCGCCGGACCCGACGATCTCGCCGAGGGGCGCCCCCGTCGGGGATCGCCGGGACGCACTCGGCCGCCTGCGCCGATGGGCGTCGATCGGCGCCAATGTGGTCGATGTCGTCGTGCCTCCGCGAGACACGTCGAGAACGTCGTACGATCAACGATCTCGCCGCCCACGAGGGCGGTGCCCTGCGGGCGGATCTGAGCGCACGCCGACGTCTCCCCCGGAGGCAGCCAGAGGCGGACCCTCGCGGTCCCCAGCCCCCACCTGCTAGTGTCGAGATCGATGCGCATCGCCACCGCCCAGAGCCGCGATCCCGACACCCTCCGCGCCGTCGCGGAGGCCTATGACGCGCTGGTCGCCGACCTCGGCGGCGCGCCCGAGTGGCTCGTGGTCGAGAGCGCCGTCCGCCACGACGGCGAGGCGCTCCGCCAGGCGCTCACGGGGCGTGGGGTGCGGGCGCTCCACGGCGCGAGCTCGTGCCTCGGCGTGATGACGGAGGCCGGCGTCGACGTCGACGGCGGCCTCGGCCTCTTCGGCGTCCGCGACCCCGAGGGCAGCTATGGGGTCGGGCTCGCGGTCCTCGGCGACGACCCGGCGGCGGCCGCCGCCGCCGCGCTTCAGCGGGCGATCGACGCGGCCGATCGCCAGGGCGAGGTGCCGGCGATGATCTGGCTGACGGCCGCCCCGGGGAGCGAGGAGACCTGCATCGCCGGCATCGAGGGGGTCCTCGGTCGCGGCGTCCCGATCGTCGGCGGCTCCGCGGCCGACGACGCGGTCGCCGGCGGCTGGTACCTCCTCTCCGGCGACGAGACCCGCGGCGACGCGGTCGTCGTCACCGCCCTCTTCCCCTCGACCGCGGTGAGCTCGGCCTTCCAGAGCGGCTACGCGCCGACCGAGCGGCGCGGCCGGGTCACCGCCGCGAGCGGGCGGACGATCGAGGCGATCGACGGCGCGCCCGCGGCCCAGGTCTACGACGCCTGGACCGGCGGCGCGATCACCTCGGCGCTCGCTGGCGGCTCCGTCCTCGCCTCGACCACCCTCTTCCCGATCGGCCGCCGCGTCGGCGAGGCCGCCGGCGCCGCCTACTACCGCCTCGCGCACCCGGAGTCGGTGACCGAGGGCGGCGGCCTCCACCTCTTCGCCGACGTCGAGGTCGGCGACGAGCTCGTCCTGATGAGCGGCACGACCGAGGCGCTGCGGAGCCGCGCCGGCCGGGTCGCCGCCGACGCGCTCGCGCTCGCCCGCCGCCAGGGCGACGCGATCGCCGGCGCGCTGGTGATCTTCTGCGCCGGCTGCATGTTGACGATCCGCGACGACCTCGACGACGTCGTCGCCGGCCTCCGCGAGGCGCTCGGCGAGGTCCCCTTCCTCGGCGCCTTCACCTTCGGTGAGCAGGGCTGCTTCGTCGGCGGCGAGAACTGCCACGGCAACCTGATGATCTCGGTCACCGTCTTCTCGGGGAGCGAGGCATGAGCGACGGGGAGCTCCTCCGCGAGTCGATCAGCCGCCTCGAGCTCGCCCTCGCCAGCGAGCGGGGGCAGCGTGAGGAGGCCGAGGCGACCCTCGCGGGGATCCGCTGCGTGGTCGAGGCCGACGATCTGGCGGCCGCCGACGAGGCGCTGGTGCGCGGGCTCCGGCCCCTCCTCCACTACGAGGCCGCCGCCCTCCTCGTCCGCGATCCCGACGACCCCGGGCTGATGCGCTGCGCCCTCGCCGATCACCCCGCGCTCGCCGCCCACCGCTGGACGATCGGCTCGCTCCTCCGCCGCGTCCTCGGCGGCCAGACGGTCGCGCTCTTCGACCTCGGCCGCGCCCCGGACCTCGCCGCCCTGGCCGCGGCGCCCGAGCTCCGCTCGGCGCTCTGCATCCCCCTCCTGACCAGCGAGCGGCCGGCGATCCTCGTCGCCACCCACCCGGAGCCCGCCTTCTTCTCGCCGCGTCACGTCGCCCTCGCCCGCGGCTTCGCCCGCACGGCGGCGCCGATGCTCGAGCGCCTGGCCGCCCGCGAGGAGGCCGAGCGCCGCCGCCTCGCCGAGGAGCGGGCAGCCACGCTCGCCGAGAGCAACGAGGCGCTGCGCGAGCAGCTGGCGACGATCCAGGCCCAGGAGCGGCAGATCGCCCGCCTCGCCGCGCCGGTGCTCCAGGTCGATCGGCAGATCCTGGTGATCCCGCTGATCGGCGACCTCGACCACGACGCGCTCCTGCGGATCACCGAGGCGCTCCTCGTCGCGATCTCGCTCCACCGCGCCCGCGTCGTGATCTTCGACCTCACCGGCCTCGACTCCGCCGACGCCGGGGTGCCGCAGCGCCTCCTCACCCTCGCGCGGGCGGCCGAGCTGGTCGGCTCCAAGTGCCTCCTCACCGGCCTCCGGCCGCACATCGCCGCGACCCTGGTCGAGCTCGAGGCCGGCCTCCGGCTCCGCGCCTTCGGCTCCCTCGCCGACGGCCTCGTCGCCGCCCGCGATCTCGCGGCCCGCGGCCGAGACTATCGCCGCGCGCGCCGCTGACGACCGAGCGATGGACCCGTGGAGGGAATACGCGTACCCGATCCATGAGCCGGCGATCCGGCGGCTCGACTCGCAGCCGAGCTCCCTCGGCGTGATCACCCGGGTGATCGCCCTCTACGACGCCCTCGACTTCGAGGAGGGGGACGATCCCGCCGCCGAGCTCTGGGGCGACGCGCTCGCGGAGTGGACGGCGGGCGACGACGACGACGGCGACGACGACGGCGACGAGAGCTACCGCGGCTACCCGGCGGGGTGGCTCACCCGCCAGCGCGAGCGCATCGCCGAGGAGATCGACATGCGGGGCTTCCACCACCCGATCTTCCCGCTCGGCCGCGCGGCCTACGGCGCGACCCTGCGGCCGCTCGAGCGCGCGCGCGTCGAGGCCGCGATCGTCGCCTCCGGCTCCTTCTTCGCGGGGCAGCTCATGCACGTCGACGTCGGCGCGCCGACGCTCTACCTGGCGATGCGCCGCGAGGGGGCCGCGCTGCGGATCCGCGGGGCCGATCACGCGCACCGCGACGGCGCGCCGACGCCAGCGTCCTGGGAGACGATGGAGCGCGCTTGGGGCAACCGACGCTTCGAAGTCGTGACGCCCTGGGACGCGTTCTGGGCCGCCTACGAGGCGATCTGGCGCCCCTGAGAGGCGGCCGGGCTCAGGGCGTGAGGCGGAGATCGAGCGGCACCTTGCTCGGCTCGCCGGCGACCTCGCGGACCAGCTTCGGCACCAGGAAGCCGGGGAGCGCCGCCAGCAGCTCCGCCATCAGCGCCCGCGCCCGCCCCTCGTCGACCTCGAAGTGGGCGGCGCCGGCGACCCGATCGAGGAGGTGGAGGTAGTAGGGGAGGATCCCGGCGTCGAAGAGGCGCTCGGAGAGGGCCGCGAGGACCCGCGCGTCGTCGTTGACGCCGCGGAGGAGGACGCTCTGGTTGAGGAGCGTGACCCCTGCCGCCCGCAGCCGCCGGCAGGCCGCGTCGACCGCGTCGTCGAGCTCGCGCGGGTGGTTGACGTGGAAGACGATCACCGTCGGCCAGGGCGCGCGCGCGAGGAGGTCGACGAGGCCGGCGGTGATCCGGCTCGGGATCGTGATCGGCAGGCGGGTGTGGATCCGCAGGCGACGGAGCTGCGGCGCGGCCGCGAGCGCGTCGACGAGCGACGCGAGCGCGGCGTCCTTGGCGAGGAGGGGATCGCCGCCGGAGAGGATCACCTCATTGATCTCGGGGCGCGCGGCGACGTAGCGGGCGATCTCCTCGATCTCCGCGGGGCCGAGCGCATGCTCGCCGTAGGGGAAGTGGCGGCGGAAGCAATAGCGACAGTTGATCGCGCAGCCGCCCCGGAGGATCACCAGCGCCCGCGAGCGGTACTTGTGGAGGAGCCCCGGCCGCGCCCCCGTCTGCTCGACCAGCGGATCGGCGACGAAGCCGGGCGCAGGCGCGAGCTCGGCGGCGATCGGCAGGATCTGGCGGAGGAGCGGATCGGCGGGGTCACCGGGGACGATCCGGGCAACGTAGGGCCGCGGCGCCCGCATCGGGAAGTCGGCGGCCGCCGCCAGCGCGCCCGCGAGCTCGCCCTCGCCGAGGCCGAGGTGGGCGAGGAGGGCCCGCGGATCGGTGAAGGCCGCCGCGAGCTCGCGCTGCCACGCCGCGGGGGCGCTGATCGAGGTGAGGGCTGCAGTCATCGGCCGACGGGGCCGGCATCCTAGCAGATCGCGCGCGGCGATCCCCCGGCGCCCGCGGGCGCGCCTGCGCCTGCCTGCGCCTGCGCCTGCGCCTGCCTGCGCCTGCGCCTGCGCCCCGAAAATTATCTCGCGCCCCGTGCAACGGCCGCCGCCGGCGGTCGACCGCGGGATCATGCTGAGCGCCTCGATCACCGCCACGACCAACCCCTCCAACGCCCTCCCCCGCGCCAGGCCGGCCCCCCGCGTCCTCCTCGCGCTCCTCCTCCCCGGGCTCGCGCTGGCCTGCACGCCCGACGAGGGCGTCGGCTCGGCGACCGAGGGCCCGACGAGCGACGGGGGCGCGGACGACGACGGCGCCTCGAGCTCCGAGGGTGAGACGTCCAGCTCGAGCGGCGAGCCCGGCGATGCGACGACGAGCGGCGAGCAGGCCCTCACCTGCGTCCCCGGCGAGGCGACCTGCGCCGACGACGGCCACACCCTCCTCCACTGCCGCGACGACGGCGCGGGGATCGACGCGATCCCCTGCGGCGACGGCGAGATCTGCGAGATGGACGCCTGCCTCGGCCCCTGCGATCGGATCGAGGGGAGCGCCTCCAACGAGGGTTGCTCCTTCACGACGACCGCCGGCATGAGCGGCGTCCGCCTCGCGGACGGCCTCACGGTGACCAACCCCGGCGACGCGCCGGCGATCGTCGAGCTCCTCCACACCCCGCGGGGCACCCACAAGGAGTCGCCGACCGACGCGCTCGTCGTCCTCCCGCCGGGCACCTCGCACACCTACAAGATCGTCGAGGAGCCCTCCGACATCTACTCGTACTACTACTCCGGCGGCTCCTACCGGCTCACCAGCGATCGCCCGGTGGTCGTCGCCCAGCACTCGCCGATCGCCGGCGAGTCGGCGCTCCACGAGAGCGCGCTCCTCCTCCCCGATCACTCGCTCGGCCGCGACTACGTGATCGCCTCGAACCCGGCCGCGACCGAGCCGAGCTACTTCACGATCGTCGCGACCGCCGACAAGACCCGGATCGAGTGGACGCCGCCGGTCCCGAGCGCCGGCAGCGGCCTGCCGATCCCGGCCGTCGCCGCCGGCGAGACCGGCGTCCTGATGATGAACCGCGGCGACACCGTGCGGATCGGCGCGTCGGCGAAGATGCAGGCCGACCCGGCGCTCCGCGACCTCTCGGGGACCCTCCTCCGCGCCGATCAGCCGATCGCCGTCTTCGCGGGGGCCGTCTGCGGCGAGGTCCCCTTCGGCGCCGGCCCCTGCAACCACCTCTTCGAGGCGATGATCCCGGTCGCCTACTGGGGCAGCGCCTACGTCGGCGCCCCCGAGCCGCGGGCGGGCGAGCCCGAGATCTGGCGGATCTACGCGGGCGCCGACGACCTGACGATCACCCTCGATCCGCCCGAGGTCGGCGGGCCGATCCACCTCGACGCCCGCGGCGAGTGGGTGGAGCTGACCCTTGAGTCAGGCGTCGGCGTGGTCTTCAGCGGCGACGGCCCCTTCATGCCGGTCCGCCACCTCGCCGGCGGCGACGCGCCGCAGGAGGAGGGCCAGGGCGAGGGCCAGGAGGCCGCGCCGGGGGGCCCGGCGCTCCTCCAGATGATCCCGGTCGAGCAGTACCGCGAGCGCTACGCCTTCCACAGCGCCGGCGACGCGATCCAGCGCTTCGCGCAGGTGACGCGGCCGGCTGGCGGCGCCGAGGTGCTGATCGACGGCGAGGTGGTGACCGGCTTCTCCGCGATCGGCGACTTCGAGGTCGCCACCGTCGAGCTCGCGGCCGGCAGCCACGTCGCCAGCAGCGCGGCGCCCTTCGGCCTCCTGAGCTTCGGCTACGACGCCGAGAGCGCCCACGCCCACCCCGCCGGCCTCGGCCTCGCGGCGCTGAACTAGCGCGCGCCCGGTGCCACGACTCAGGCGGATCGAGACCTGGGTCGCGGCGAGGCCGCGCCTTCCCGTAGGATGACCCGGCCATGCGCGCCGTCGTCGTCCCCCGCCGAGGCCCCCCGGAGGTCATGAAGCTGATCGAGGATCACCCCGACCCGGTGATCCGCCGCCCCGACGAGGTGCTCGTGCGGGTCCGGGCGACCAGCGTCAACCCGATCGACACCTACGTCCGCGGCGGCGTCCTGCCGATGCCCCTCCGCCGCGATCACATCCTCGGCGGCGACGCCTGCGGGACCGTCGAGGCGGTCGGCGCCGGCGTCCGCCGCTTCGCGGTCGGCGACCGGGTCTTCGGCCTCCGCGACTACATCAAGGGCCAGGGGTGCTACGCCGAGCTCGCGCTCTTCCGCGAGGACGAGCTCGCGGCCGCCCCCGCCGGCCTCAGCGACGAGGAGCTCGCGTCGATCCCCTTGGTCGGCCTCACCGCCTACCAGGCGCTCGTCGATCTCGCCGGGCTCCAGGCCGGCGAGCGCGTGCTGATCCACGGCGGCAGCGGCGGGGTCGGCTCCTTCGCCATCCAGCTCGCGCGGGCGCTCGGGGCCGACGTCTCGGCGACCGCGAGCCCGGCCAACGCCGAGCTCTGCCGCGAGCTCGGCGCGGCCGAGGTCCTCGACTACAAGACCCACGAGTACCGCCGCCTCCAGGGGCTCGACGTCGTCTTTGACACGATCGGCGCCTACTACCTCGAGAGCATGCCGCTCCTCCGCCGCGGCGGCCGCTACGTGTCCACCACCGTGATGGGGAACGACGAGCGGGTGAGCCTCGTCAACATGCTCCGCCACGGGATGCGGATGATCGGCAGCGCGCTCCGGGCCCCCTTCGGCGGGACCCGGGCCGGCGCCGTCCGGGTCAAGCCGAACGGCGCCGAGCTCGAGAAGATCGCCGAGCTCCTCGCCAACGGCGCGATCCGACCGCTGGTCGCTGTCACCCTGCCGCTCGCGGAGGCGGCCGCCGCCCACCGCCAGAGCGAGAGCAAGCGGACCCGCGGGAAGATCGTCCTGGCGATCCCGTGAGCGGTCGGGCCGGCGAGCGCGCGGGCGTCGACGCGACATCGTCAGCGCGTCAGCCCGTCGAGGCCCGCGACTCGCGGCCGCTCAGCGCTCGTCCTCCCACACCGCGAGGACCTTCCGCGCCTGCCAGAATTGTTCGAGCGTCCGCCCCTCGTCGACCACGCAGCGGATCGTCAGGGGGCTCAGGCGGACGCTGAGCGCATGCGTGCCCCGCCCCTCCCAGGTGCCGATGTCGACGATCTCGCGGCCCGCGAGCGCGAGGCCGCGGCGGCGCAGCGACTCGAGGATCGCCGGCACCTGGAGATCGACGCCGGTGGTCGCCTCGGCGTGGGGGTTGCGGAGCGCCTTCGCGGTCGCGCAGAGCTCGGCGAGGTCCTCCGGGTGGGCGTCGAAGTGGGCGTCGTAGCTCGCCTGGTAGACCGACTCGAGCGCCTCCTCCTGGCGGACGAAGGCGCCGTCGATCGCGTAGCCGACCGCCCAGGCGTCCTCGCCATACCTGCGATCCCACTCGCGCTGACGGGCCTCCCGCGCCTTGATCCCGCCCGCCTTCCCGAGCCGCCGCAGGGCGATCCGCCACGCCATCGCCCCGCAGTGTCGCACGGCCCCGACGGCCGAGGGGCGTGAGCGGCCCGCACAGCCCGCTCTCGAGCGCGCCCCCCCGCTCGGAGGCGCGCCGAATTTCGCCTCTAGGGGCCATCTGGACGGGTCTCAGGGCGCCGGCTACCGTGGGCCATGGTCTCCCGCGCTCGCACCTACACCCCCCTCGTCATCGCCGCCTTCGCCCTCGCCGCCTGCGGCGACGACAGCACTGCCGGCACCGACACCGCATCCGGCTCGACCGCGGCGTCGACGACCAACGGCAGCGCGACCGCGACGACCTCCGGGACCGCGAGCGCGAGCGCGACGATGACCGGGAGCGGGAGCAACGGCGAGACCAGCGGCACCTCGACCTCGACCACCGACGCGACGACCAGCGGCTCGACCACCGACAACCCGACCTCGTCGACCACCGCCGTCGACCCGACCACCGGCGACACCTCGACCACCACCTCGACCACCGGCGACACCGACACCGACTCGACCACCGGCGATCCCCCCTTCTTCGGCGAGATCCCCGAGACCTGTGACCAGGCCGAGCTCTCCAAGAGCACGGTCGGCTGCCTCTTCTATGGGATCGACATGGACTCGCACGACCTCGCGGAGAACGGCCAGTACGCGATCGCCGTCGCCAACGTCCAGGAGAACCAGATGGCGACGGTGACGATCGAGCGCAAGCAGGGCGGCGTCTGGAGCACGATCGCCGGGCCCGCGATGCTCCCGGCCCTCGACCTCGGGACCTACAACCTGCCGGCCCAGAACACCGACGACTCGATGGTCGGGGTCGGCTTCGCCTACCGCGTGAAGTCGGACGTCCCGGTGATCGCCTACCAGTTCAACCCGGTCGACGGCCAGTCCTCCTTCCTCTCCGACGCGGCGATGCTCTACCCGGTCAGCGCCTGGGACTCGATCAACCACGCGATCACCTATACGTCGACCACCGACAACACCAACACGGCGCAGCGGAGCTACGCGTCGGCGGTCGCCTTCGCCGACAACACCAAGGTCACCGTCACCCCGAGCGTGCCGACCAAGGCCGGCAACGGGGTCCCGGCCGGCCAGCCGGGGGTCCCCTTCGACATCGTGCTCAACGAGGGCGACGTCCTCTCGGTGGCGATCAACAACGTCGGCACCTCGCTCTCGGGGACGATCTTCGAGTCGCCGAAGGAGCAGCCGATCGCCCTCTTCGCCGGCATCGAGTGCGCCCTGATCCCGACCAACGTCTGCTGCTGCGACCACGTCGAGGAGCAGATCTCGGGGGTCCGCCTCTGGGGCAAGCACTTCGTCGGCGCGCGGATGCCGGTGCGCAACCCGACCAGCCCCGAGACCACCCTCTGGCAGCTCTACGGCGCCGAGGACGACACCACCGTCACCCTCGACGCCGACGCCGCGGTCACCGGCCTCCCGGCCAACCCGATCAAGTTGAACAAGGGGCAGATCGTCGAGTTCTTCGCGGGCGGCACGGTCGCGGAGCCGGGCGACTTCGAGATCAACGCCGACAAGCCGATCGGCGTGATGAACTACATGACCGGCTCGGAGAACATGCCCGCGCCCTACACCCAGACCGGCGACCCGGCCTCGGTCCAGATCCCCTCGGTCGAGCAGTTCCTCCCGCGCTACGTGGTCCTGGTCCCGGGCACCTGGGTGAACGACGTCGGCGTCTTCGTCCGCCAGGGCGGCGCCCAGATCGCGATCGACGGGGTGACGATCCCCGACGCGAGCTTCAACCCGGTCGGCAAGAGCGGCTTCGAGGTCGCCCGGGTCCCCCTCACCGACGGCGTCCACTTCCTCGACGGCATGGGCATGCCCTTCGGCGTGACGATCGTCGGCTACGACCAGTGGGACTCCTACGCCTACCTCGGCGGCACCGGGACCAAGATCGTCAATCCGAACCCGCAGTGAGCCGGGTGACGAAGCGCGCGAGGATCCGGCGGACCGAGCCGTCGTCGAAGCGGAGCTCGACGGTCTCCGAGTCGCCGGCGCCGGTCCGGGCGACGAGGGTCCCGTCGCCGTACTTCGAGTGGCGGTAGCGCTCCTCCGGCCCGGCCGGCGCCGCCGCCTTCGCCTTCGCCTTCGCCGGCGCCGCGCGACGTCGGACGATCGGCCGCGCCGGCGCGACCTTCGGGCCCAGGAGATCGAGGCCAGCGCGGACCCGCCGGACGTAGCGCCACCAGAAGCCGCGCTCGTCCTTGGTCGCGCGATCGATCGCGTCGAAGCCGGCGCGCCAGCGCTCCAACCGCGCCGCGCTCGGCCGGAAGAGATCGGCCTCGGCGAGCTCGATCGCCACCCCGAGTGCCGCCAGGCTGCCAGCGACCTCGTAGAGGTCGCCCTTGCCGTCGAGGGCCCCGTCGAGGGCGCTCGCCGCCCGCTCGCCGAGGGCGTCGATCGCCGGCTGCGCGCCCGGGAAGCGGAGGAGCGCGTCGATCCGCGGGCCGTTGCTGTAGCCGCCGATCGCCGCCCGCGCGGCCTCGCTGCGCGAGCGCGTCTGGGTCGCGCCCTCGGGGTCGTCGACCAGCGATCGGAGCGCCTGCTGGGTCGCCTCCGGGAGCTCGTCGAGCCCGCGGGCGTCGATCCCGGCGACGAGCTCACGCACGCCCTCGCCGTGGGTGACGCTCACCGGGTGGAGCCACGCGAGGAGGCCGATCCGCGCGACCAGGGCGGGCACGTCGTCCCCCGGCTCAGCGATCGCCAGGAGATCGGCGAGCTCGTCGAGCGCGCTGTCGTTGTCGTAGATCCCGTCGCCCCAGGTGCCCATGGGCCGACTCTAGCAGGTCCCCGCGCGACCTCGCGCGCGCGCCTAGCCGCCGCCGACCAGGAGCGGCCCGAAGGCGACCAGGAGGAGGGTCGTCGCCATCACCGCGATCGGCAGCGCGTAGCGCTCGTGACGACGCCACCACGAGCCCGGCAGGGCGCCGCTCTCGAGGGCCGGATCGTCGCCGATCACCTGGCGGGCGAGGAGGTGGTTGAGGGCGACCGGCGGGGTCAGGTAGCCGAGCTCGAAGGCGACGAGGACGACCATCCAGAAGTGCACCGGGTCGATCCCGCTGGCGCTGGCGATCCCCGCGAGGGTCGCCTGGACCAGGATCACCGCGCCGTAGGGATCCATCACCATGCCGATCACCACGAGGACGACCATCAGCACGGCCATCGCCGCGAGCGGCGAGGCGAAGGCGGCGGGCACCAGGGCGACGACGTCGGCCCGCTCGATCACCCCGCCGAGGCCGGCGGAGAGGGCCATCAGGAGGAGGAGCGCGCCGATGTGCACGCTCGCCTCGGCGGTCGCGGCGAAGGCGGTCATCTCGCCCGGAGGGCGCCCCTGCGCGCCCTCGCCCCCGCCCCCGCCCCCGCCGGGCGCGCGGGCGACCGCCCGGCGATCGAACGCGAGGATCGGCAGGAGCGCGAGCGGCAGGAGGTAGGCCGCCGAGTTGACGTCGAGGCCGACGTCGAGCGCGACGTAGGCGAGCCCGAGGACGCCGGCGAAGATCAGCGCATGCGGGAGCAGCCCGCGGAGCGCGGCCAGGCTCGTCGCCCCCGCGCCGCGCTCGGGCGCCGGCCGCAGCGGGCCGCTCCGGGTGGCGAGGACCACCGCGACGAAGAGGAGCGCGCTGAGCAGAAAGACCAGGCGCCCCCACTCGAAGAGCTGATCGCTCGAGACCCCCTTGGAGAGGTAGGCGATGATCACCACCAGGAGGCAGGGCGACAAGACGACCCCCATGCTCCCGGACATCGCGGTCGACGCGAGCGCGAGCCCCGGGCGGGCGCCGGCGGCGATCAGCTCGCGGAAGATCAGGCCGCCGGCCGCGATCACGAAGATCCCGGAGGCGCCGGAGTAGGCGGTCGGGATCGCGGCCGCGAGGACGACGACGATCGCGAGGAGCTCGGGCGGCAGGCGCCAGGGCCGGAGCGCGGCGAAGAGGCGCGGCGCCAGGCGGGTGCGCCCGAGGATCATGCCGACCCAGACGTAGAGCCCGACCTGGAGGTAGAGCTGGACGTTCTGGAGGAGCTTCTCGAGGTAGACCGCGAGGCCGGCGACGTAGCCCTCGACCGCGACGAAGTAGACCCCGGCGAGGATCGCCATCGTCGCGTAGAGCGGCGCGGCGAGGAGCGCCCCGCCGAGCCCGCCCGCCTCGCGCGGGCCCGCGTCAGCGAGCGGCCGCCGCAGGTGCGCGAGGTTGACCAGCGCCATCGCCCCGAAGGCCGCGACCCAGAGCGCGGTGATCCCGAGCTCGGCCGCGTCGGTGCCCGCGGCGATCCGGAGCTGGTGCTGGGCGACCACCGACGCGAGGAGGAGGAGGTTGGCGAGCAGCGACGCCCCCTGGGCGACCTGATCGGCGCGGCGCCCCCGGATCGGCCGGAGGGCGATGTGGTGGCGGCCGGCCGTCGCGATCACCCCGCCGATCCCGAGGAGGAGGATGAAGAGGTGGCGGAGGTGGTCGCCGAGCCAGGTGACGACCTCGCCGAGCGCGAGGTCGACGGCCGCGAAGGCGCGCACCGTCGCGGTCCGCCGGGCGATCGCGTCGTCGTAGGCCTTGACCGCCGCCGCGTGGGCGCGGAGCTCGGCCTCATGGCGCTCGCGGGCGACGTCGGCCTCGGACTTCGCGCCCTCGACGTCCTCGAGGAGATCGTCGAGGAGGTCGTCGTCGTCGCCGCCCTCCGCTGCCTTCGCGGTCGGCTCGGCCGCCGCGGGCTCGCTCGGCGGCGGGCCCGGGGGCGTGGGCTCGCTCCGGAGCAGGGCGGCGTAGGCCGGCCAGAGCGCCTCGCCGATCCCGGCCATCCGGGCGCGGAGCTCGGTCCCGGTCCACTGGCAGAGGAGCGCGACCAAGACCAGGAGGGTGGCGAGGGTTGCGACGCCCCGCGCACCTCGCGAACCTGCGCCGCCCTCGCTCGCCATCGCCCTCGCTGCCGCCGCGGCTAGCCGGCGACGCGCTCGCCGAGCTTGATGATCGTCGGGTCGTAGGTGCCGCCGCCGACCAGGCTCTCACGCACCTTGCGGAGGAGCTCGGTGTAGCGGGAGACGTCGCCGGCGTCGACGTCGATCCACTGATTGACCTCGCGCTCGGCCTGCTGGATGACTCGCAGCATCGCCGGGAACTGCTCGCTCACCCAGGCCCGCGAGGCGTCGCCGAAGCCGGCCGGGAACTCCTCGGAGCGGACGAAGAGCTGGAAGGTGAGCTGGGCGAGCGGGAAGCGGACGACGCCGCCGCGATCGCCGACCCCGCGGTAGAGCTCGAGCGGCTTGTAGGCGGTCGCCGGGCTGTAGCAGATGTCGACCGAGCCGTTGTTGAAGTACGAGGCGAAGGTCGAGACCTCGGCGAGCTTGGCGGTCGCGCCGACCTCGTTGACCATCGTCCGCGCCGCCGGGTCGCCCTTGATCGTCGCGATCGACGCGCCCGAGAGCTTGCTCAGCTCGGCCTTCGAGCGGTCGCGGAGGTGGAGGTAGACCGCGCCGGCCGGGTAGATCCCGACGGTCTCGTAGGCCCCGTCGACGCTGAACTTCGCCGCCTTCGGCTTGGCCAGCGCGCCGATCGCCTTCTGGAGCCCGCTGTAGGAGGTGAAGAGGCCCATCGCCTCGAGCGAGTAGGTCTTGCGGTTGAACTCCTGGCCGGTGACGCCGGTGAGGAGGACCGCGTCGCACTTCTTGTTGCGGAAGTCCGAGGCGGCGACCGACTCGTCGGTGTAGGGCTTGAGGTCGAAGCTCACGCCCCAGCCGACCGCCTGGCTCTGGTAGTCCTTCATCTTGTTGAAGAGGTCGCCGCTCGCCCCCCCGGGGTCGAAGACGCAGAGGGACTTGGTGCCGGCGGCGGACGCCTCGGAGGCGACGCCGACGAGGACGAGCGCGGCCGCGGCCGCGGCCGCCAGCCAGCCTCCAGACGCGCGACGGATCCGACGACGACGGGTGTTCTCAGGCATGGTGGTGGTGCTCATCCCCTCTCCTCCTTCTGGCTCATCCCTGTGGTTTTTGGGTCGATGCCGCGGGTCCCTGGCCCCCGCTGGCGGGAGCGTCCGTCGGCGATGGCTCGCCGGCGGGCGCGGGTGAAGTGGCTGCGGGCGGCGGGGCCTCGTCCTCGAGGCCCTCGAGGAGCGCGTCCGCCTCGTCGTCGCTGATCGTCTGGGGCAGCTCCCCGAGCGCGCCGATCGGCGTCCGGTGGCCGGCCGCGGCGATCCAGAGGAGATCCGAGCGCTGCTGGATCATCGACGACGCGTAGGTGTTGAGGAGGGCGACCGCGGGCTCGCCCTCGCCGCCGCGGATCGCCTGGCCGTGGGCGGCGATCGCCATCCGGACGACCTCGTCCTTGCCGGCCGCGGCCGCGGTGTGGACCTGGAGCGCGCGCCCGAGCCAGACCCCCTTGGCCTCCCCCTGACGGGCGGCCCGCTCGAGCTCGGTCCAGGGGTCGACCCCGGGCTCGCCGGCGCCGGGGATCGACGCGCCGATCGCCGCCTTGAGCGAGCCGGGGAGGCCCCACCAGCGCTCGTCGTCGACGCAGCCGACCCCCCGCTGGACGTGCCGCGGGATCGCCTGCGAGACGCCGACCGCCCGATCGGCGGCGGTGTCGTGGATCACCGCCAGGAGGCCGGCGGTCATCCCCAGGAGGTAGAGGAGCTGGTCGCGCTCCGGCAGGCGGCGCGGGCACAGGGCCTCGTCGGTCGGCGCGCCGTAGGCCGCGACCACCCGCTCGTAGGCCTTGAGGTTGCGGGCGGCCGCCTCGGCCCGCGAGCGCCGCTCGCGGATCAGGAGGTCCTGGAGCGCCGCCCCCTCCTTTGGATCGCCGTGCTCGACCCGGTACATCGCCAGCGCCCGCTCGAGCTCGGACTCCCAGGCGGCCCGCTCCGAGCACATGCCGGCGGCGATCAGGGTGAGGGCCGCCGCCTTCTTCGGCTCCTTGGCGCCGCCGCTGCGGTGGCCGAGGGCGATGGTCACCGGCGCCAGCGACCCGCCGGCGGCGCAGGCCATGCCGACGTCATCGTCCGCGAGCATCCCCGGCGCGAGGGTCTTCAGGGTCGCCTTGTCGACGCTGCGCCCGAGGTTGCAGGCCAGGGAGGAGGCGAGCAAGCCGACGAGGAGCAGGGTTGACGCGGGCGTACGAGGCATTCAGGCGGCGAGAACGTGAGTGTTCATCGTATCATCGCAGAGACGGCGAGGCGGCCAAAAAAGTCGACTCGTTTGTACGTGCAGATCAATTCACAGCGGCGCTGCGACCGGGCGAAACGCGATTCGCAGGGCAACGGAGCCGCGCCTGTGACAGCGCTTCGGCGCCGGCTCGGCGGCGCGATCGTGACACTGTCACCGGCTCGCATGCACTGACATCGACTGTCACTATGAAACGCCGCGGCTGGCCGCAGAGGTCCTCGGGGCCCTGTCCGCACGGACATCGACCGCGATCGTCGCCTGTGTAGGTGCAAGTCAGGATGGCGATCGAGGCGCCCGGCAAGCGGATGCGCCGGTCCGCAGCGGCCGACCGGGCGAACGCGCGCGCACCCCGCGGACAGCGACGCTGAGCCCCGGCGGAGCGCCCGGAGCGACGGCGTCGCTAGCTCGCGTCGCGCTCACGCGGAGCCCCGGCGGCCACCGGCTCGCCGAGAGCTCGCCGAGAGCTCGCCGAGAGCTCGAGGTCGACGTGGCGAGCGAGCGAGCGAGCGGCGCTCACGTCGCCGCCACGCTCGCATGTGGCGAGCCGTCTCCGGCGCCCGGGGGGACGCAAATTTCGACGATTTCCCCGAGACCCGCGGGCCTCTAGCCCGCTGGGGTATCATCGCCGCGAGGTCCACGTGAGCTACGCGCTGTACATCTACGTGTCCGATCACGAGTTCCCCGTCGACACCTGGGAGGGGATCATGGGCGACCTCGGCTTCGATCGACCCTCGCACCCCTGGCGCTGGCGCTTCGCCGAGGCGACCGAGTCGGCGAGCGGGTCGGCGGCGGTCGACGTCGAGGTCGAGCGGGTCGACCCCGCGAGCCACCTCGCGCCCGAGGGCGCCCACTGGTGCGTCCATGTGCGGACGACCGCCGCCCGCGGACCCGCCGAGGCCTGGCGCCAGCTCGCGGTCCCCTACCGCGCCCTCGAGCGCCTCGCCCGGGTGGAGGTCTGCGATCCCGAGCCCTGGTACGCCCCCGCGCCCCGGCGCTTCACCGAGAGCGCCGCCTTCGAGCGCCACGCCGCGCGGATCGTCGGCCACCTCACCGAGGCGAGCGCCCTGGTCGAGCGCGGCTGGATGAGCCCCGGCGGGCTCCTCCTCCTCGCCGGCGTGCGCTAGCGCGCGAGCGACCGCCGGGCATCCTTTCGGCCTGTCTCTTAAGACATCCATGACGCGCGCTCGGCCGCGGGCCGCCGTGCTACGGTGCAGCCATGGGTCGCGCCCTCCCCCTGGCGCTCGTCCTCGCGGGCGCCGGCTGCTACCTCGACAACCCGTCCTACGACGACTCCGGCGACGCCGGCGGGTCGGGCTCGAGCGGCCCGGGGAGCGCGACCGCGACGACGACCGCGACGTCGACCACCGCGACCACCGCGACCACCAGCGGCGGCGCGACGACCTCCTCCGGCACCGGCGACGCCTCGACCGGCTCCGGCGCGACGACCACCAGCGGCGACCCGACCACCGGCACCTCGGGCACGACCGGCGGCGAGGGGGTCTACCCGGTGAAGAGCTGCCTCGAGCTCCTCGACTACCTGAAGGGCGCGGGCCTGCCGACGCTCAGCGGGATCTACGAGATCAACCACCCGACGCTCCCGCAGGAGACCGTGCGGGTCTTCTGCGACCTCGTCACCGACGGCGGCGGCTGGCTCCTGGTCGGCCGCTCCCACTCGAGCGGCGCCCTCGGCAATTTCGGCTGGCGGAGCGCGACCGGCAGCGTCGACGACGACGGCGCCCCCTACTCGCTCGGCCTCCACCTCCACCCCTTCGCGGTCAACGAGATCCTGATCGGCGACTACGCCGCGGGCAAGAGCTGGGGCGACGCGCTCTACCTCGTGGTCCCGCCCGCCGGCTTCGTCGACTTCAAGATGGAGGCCCACCCGGTGCTCCTGATCGAGACGCTCCTCGGGGCCTGTCAGAGCCCGACGATGCTGACGAATATCGGCTTCACCGAGCTCAACGGCGCCTTCTTCCTCCGCGACACGACGGTCTACGACGGCGCCGACTACGGCCTCCTCCACGACATGCTCTGGACCTTCTACGACGGCGGCTACTCGCTCGACGAGCAGTGCAACAAGGGCGGGTTCCTGGCGACGAAGCAGGGGATGGTGATGATCCGCTGAGGCGGCCGGCGAGGGCGGCCGAGCGCCGGGCTCACGCCGGCGCCCGCCCCCGCCCCCGGCTCACTTCACGCAGGTCCACATCACCGTCTGGCAGATGATCGGCCCGTTCGCGTCCTGCCCGCAGTTGCCGCTGCCGTTCCAGTTGCCGTGGTCGTAGGTCTTGCTCCCCGGGCTCTGGCAGCTCGTCGCCCCCTGGCAGTAGCCGCAGACGTTGCCGCAGGTCCCGCCCCACTGGCCGACCGTCGAGTAGCCGAGGCTCTGACAGATCGCCACCGGGTGGAACTGCCCGGTCGTGTTCGCCGAGATCCACGCCGTCGACGCGCTCGCCTCGCAGACCACCCAGGGCGCGTTGGTCCACGGGTCCTTGCCGGTCTGGCACTTCTGGGCCTGGACCTCCTTCTTGCACATCGACGAGCAGCCGTCGCCGTTGTTGATGTTGCCGTCGTCGCACTCCTCGACCCCGGCCTGGACGAAGGAGTCGCCGCACTTCGCGTTCTTGCAGGTGTTGATGCAGGCGTCGGTGTTCACCATGTTGGCGTCGTCGCACTCCTCGACGCCCATCTGCACGAGCCCGTCGCCGCACTTCGCGGCCTTGCACTGGGCGGTGCAGGCGTCGGTGTCGACCATGTTGCCGTCGTCGCACTCCTCGACCCCCTCCTGGACCGCCCCGTCGCCGCAGGTCGCGTTCACGCAGGTGTTGAGGCAGGCGTCGGTGTCGAGGTCGTTGCCGTCGTCGCACTCCTCGCCCGGCTGGAGCACCCCGTCGCCGCAGGCCGCGGGCACGCAGGCGTTCGAGCAGGCGTCGTCGTCGACGTCGTTGCCGTCGTCGCAGCCCTCCCCCGGCCCGACCTGGCCGTCGCCGCAGACCTGCTTGGCGCAATTCGACTTGCAGGCCTGATCGTCGCCGTTCATCGCCCCGTCGTCGCACTCCTCGCCGGGGCCGACGAAGCCGTCGCCGCAGACCTGGTCGGTGCAGTCCGACTTGCACGCCTGATCGTCGCCGTTCATCTCGCCCTCGTCGCACTCCTCCCCCGGGTCGACGTTGCCGTCGCCGCAGGCGGGCGCGGGCGGCATCACGCAGACATCGCTCTCACAGACGAGGCCCTCGTCGCAGGCGCCGCCGTCGCAGGGGCAGCCGGCGAGTCCCGGAGGACAGGCGGAGCCGGTGGTCGCGGTCGTCACCGAGCCCGTGCTCGAGGCGCCGGTCGACGACGCCGAGCCGCTCTCGCCGCTGCTCTCGGAGGCGCCGCTCGTCGACGTCGACGTCGACGTCGAGGTGAAGCCCGCCGTCGTCGTCCCCGCGGACGCGGACCCGGAGAATGAGCCGTTCGTCTCGCGCCCGTCGTCGCCTCCGCAGCCGAGCGCGAGCAGCAGCGCGATCCCACCGAGTGTCCCCGTTCCCCGTCCGATCCACATCATCCGAGGAGCGTATCGCCGATCCTCGCGGGCAGATAGGCGGCTCCGCGTCGCTCGCGCGGGCGCGAAGGCGACCGCGGCGGGCGGCGGAACTTCGCGCGATCGCGAGTGTCCGAGCACCGATGCTCGACCGCCCGCGCGCCCTCGCCCTCGCCCTGCCGCTGGTCCTGGCCTGCGCGGGCCGGGGGCCGGCGACGCCGCGGGAGCGCGCTCCCGCGGCCGCGGAGACCCGCGAGGAGGCCCCCGCGAGCCCGACGACGAGCGCCGAGGTGACGGCGACCCCCGCCCCTTCGATCCCGCCGCCGCCGGTCGCCGGGCCGATCGGCTCGCCCCACCCGATCGTCGTCCAGGCGATCGATCCCGCCGCCCGCTGGCTGGTCGCCTGCCAGGCGCGCGCGGACGGCGACGGCGACGGGGCGATCGGCGTCGGCTATGGGATGCACGGAGAGCTCCTCGGCGATCCGATGCGCCCCTATTTGATCGTCGGCGAGGGCGAGGGGCGGGCGCTCGACGCCCTGGTCACGTTCCGCCCGGACGGGAACTCCCTGGCGATCATCGAGGGCGGCGCCCTCCGTCTCCTCTACGCGAGCGGCCAGGAGACCGCGCTCGACACCGGCGATCTCCGCTGGGATCCCCGCGACGGCGGCCGCGGCCTCGTCGTCGGCTTCATCGGCGAGCGTCACTTCGCCTACTACCGCGGCGCCGACCCGGAGAAGCGCGCGGTCGTCGTCCAGGGGCTCTCCGACGAGGTGGTGATCGACCCCGGACCCGGCCGCCTCCTCGGCGCCCGCGGCGAGCCGGGCTCGCCCTGGATCGCCATGGCGCTCGACCTGCCGAATCCGGGCGGGGGCTACTTCGGCCGCCGCTCGACCCTGAGCAACCGCCACCGCGGGCCCTGCCGCGGGCCGATGACCTCGAGCTACTCCTTCGGCGGCGATCGCCCGCCCTCGGTGTTCCGGGTCGGCCACGTGAACGGCTGGCCGCTCCAGGAATTTCGGGGGCTCGTCGGGATCGTCGGCGACGACGCGATCGTCCGCCGCGCCGACCGCTCGCTCTGGCGCCACCCCCTCGCCAGCGGCCGCCCGAGCGAGATCGCCGAGGCCGCCTGCGACCCGACGATCATCGCCGCCTCGGCCGCCAGCGGCGACCTCCTGATCGCCTGCCGGGCGGCCGTCGACCGCGGCTACGCGCCCCTCGAGCGCCGGGGCCCCGGCGGCGCGCTCGACCTCGGGATCGACGTCGAGGTCGGCGACGCCGATCGCTGGCGGGGCGGCGACGCGACCCTCGTCCACGTCTTCCACCGGGGCGGCGACGCGATCGTCGACCTCGAGAGCGGCCTCGTCCGCCGCCTCGAGTTCGCCCGCCAGACCCACAACGACGGCGTCGTCTCCTGGCACAAGGGACATGTCCTCCTGCGCCGCGAGCGGCGGATCTCCTGGGTCGACCTGGCGAGCGGCCGCGAGCGCCCGCTCCCCGGCGAGATCGTCGACTACCCGGGCTTCTCCGCCCGCGGGTCGATGGTCGCGCTGGACCCGCTGGTCGTCGACCTCGCGGGGCCGACGGTGATCGGGCGCGCCGATCGACCGATCCTCGGGGTCGCGGCGAGCGGCCATGTCCTGGTCAGCGAGGCGCCGCCGGATCCCCGGGTGATCGGCGGGGTCCCCCAGGGGCCGCTCCGCTGGGTCTGGCCGGCGCCGCTCGAGTGAGCGAGGGCGGCGGCCGCCCCTCCGCCTTGCGCTCGTCCGGCGGATCGCCGATCGTCGCGCCATGCGTCGCCGCCTCGCCCCCGCGCTCCTCGGCAGCCTGGCGTTCGTCACCGCGATCGGGGCGGGCTGCCGCCCGCGCGCGAGCGCGACCCCGGCGGGCGAGCCCGCGAGCGCGGCCGCGGCCGCGCCCCCCGCGGCCGCCGATGACGTCGAGGCCCGCTTCGCCGCCGGCGAGTGGCGGGCCGCCGCCGACGCCTACCAGGCCCGCTGGGCCGCGGGCAAGCCGCTCACGATCCAGTCGCGGGTGAAGGCGGCGATCGCCTGTCACAACCTCGGGGACGACGACGCGGCCTTCATCTGGCTCGAGCGCGCCTTCGCGGCCGGGGCCCCGGCGAAGATCCTCGCCCAGCTCCCGTCGCTCGCCCCCCTCGCCGCCGATCCCCGCTGGCAGGCGCTGAGCGAGCGCCACGCCGAGGCCTGCGCCGAGCCGATCCACCACGCGCTCGACTTCTGGATCGGCGAGTGGGAGGTCGAGGATCCGAGCGGCAACCGGGTCGGCCACAACCGGATCCAGCGCGAGCTCCGGGGCTGCCTCCTGACCGAGAGCTGGACCGCGGCGACCGGCGCCCAGGGACGCTCGATCAACTTCTACGACCCCGCGATCGGGCGCTGGCGCCAGCACTGGGTCGATGAGGGCGGGCGGACGATCGCCTACGTCGGCGCCCCCGAGGGCGGGGCGATGGTCCTCGAGGGCGACCTCGCGCTCCGCGACGGCACCGTCCTCCGCAGCCGGATGACCCTGTCCCCAGAGACAGGTCCGACCGTCCGCCAGCGGATCGAGAGCAGCCACGACGACGGCGCCTCGTGGGAGCTCTGGTTCGAGGGGATCTACCGCCCGGTCGGCGCCCGCCCGCCCGCCGACGGGGCGGAGGGCGCCGCGACCCCGACCCCGACCCCGGGCGGAGGCGGCTAGCGTGGCTGGCCCTCGCGCCAGCCGCACGCGCCACGCCGCGCCGGGCCGCCGCGCGCTCCTCCGCGTCGCCCTCGCCTGCGCGCTCGCCCTCGCCTGCACGAGCCACCCGCCGCCGCGGGATCCCGACCCGGCCCCGGGTGAGGGGCCCCTCCTCCTCGCCTTCGAGCGCGGCGGCTGCTACGGCTTCTGCCCGGTCTACTGGATCCGCGTCGCCGAGGACGGGGCGCTCCTCTACGAGGGCCAGCACTTCGTCGTCCAGGTCGGGCGCCGCCGCGGGCAACTCAGCCCCGAGGCGCTCGTCGCCCTCCGGCGGGCGCTCGCCGACGCCGACCTCTTCGCCCTCGCCGACCGCTACGATCGCGTCCGCTACCGCGATCTCCCGGCGCTCCACCTCACCTACCGCGAGGGTGGGCGCGAGAAGACGATCTACCACCACCTCGGCGACAACGGGACGCCGGCGGTGCTCCTCGAGCTCGAGGAGGCGATCGATCGGATCGTCGGCAGCGAGCGCTGGATCGGCAGCGAGGCCGAGCGCGATCGGCTCAGCGGGATCTGACGCGACGACCCATGCGCTCCTCCTCCGGGGCGCTGATCGAGCCCATGAGCGGCGCGTCCGGGGGCGTGGCGTCCGACCCCGGGAAGGGATTCGGCGACGGCGGCGGGGCGTAGCCGCTCCCGGGGGAGGTGCGCGGCGGCGGCGGAGCGAAGCCCGGGGCGGGATCCGGCGGGGTGCCCGAGCCGGGGAAGGGATCGGGGACATGGGGCGGCGGCGGCTCGAGGACCTTGAGACCGCCCTGCACCGTCGGCGGCGGCTCGGGCATCGCCACGTCCCCCATGATCTCCCGCGGCGGCGCGCTGCCGGGCGGCGGGGCGCTGCGGGGCGGCGGGTCCGGGCGCACCTCCGGGTCGCAGGGGACGAAGGGATCGACCGGCCCGGGGTCGGCGATCGCCTCGCCCATCGTCGGCCGAGCGAGCGGATCGAGCGCGGGCTCGAGGGGTCCGGCGCCCGGCAGCGGAGCCCCGGGCCGCGACGACGGCGCGATCCCGGCCGCGTGATCGACCGTGCCGCAGAACGCGTGACCGGCCGGGAAGTGGAAGGTCGTGAAGGGGCCCGTGGTGAACTTGCAGCCGCCGTCCGCCGTCGCCTCCGTCGCGTAGGCGATCGGATCGACGATCGGATCGGCGAGGCGCTCGGCGAGCTCCTCGACGATGACCTCATGGATCTCCGGGACCGGCACCTCGATCTGCGGGCTGCAGGCGGCGAGGAGGACCGCCGCGAAGGCGGCGCGGCGGAGGCCGCGGGTCAGCCGCGCGGCCGGGACGAGATCGCGGAAGCGCAGCGATCCGTCCGCCTCGGCCGTGTAGCGGACGCAGAGGCTCTCGCCCGCCGAGTCGCGGAGGAGCGCGAGGGCGTCGTCGTGACGCATCGCCGAGAGGTTGTGGACGTGCTTCTCGCAGACGCCGCAGAAGCGGCGCTCGGAGTCGCCCTCCATGGCCTCCCAGGACTCGTGACAGGGGCTCTCGATCTGGACGTGGCTGCTGCGCATGACCGGGCCCGAACGCGCGACCCCGGCGGCCGCTTACACCGCGGCCGCGCGGGCCCGGCGGCCGGCCACGCGCGCTGCTAGAAGGTCCCCGCGAGCGACTTCATCTCGATCCAGTCGGCGACGAAGGCGTCGAAGATCGCGCCGTCCTCGATCCGCAGGAGCGTCTCGTCGTTCGAATGGAGCGCCGTCCCGGTGTAGTTGTGCGAGCCCGTCCAGAGGACGCGGCGATCGTCGACGCCGGCGTAGCGCGAATGGATCAGCAGGTACTTCGAGTGGAGGCCCTCGGCGTTCGGGCCCTCGGGGTAGAGGGTGACGCCGACCTTGCCGGCCTTGAGGGTGGCGAGGACGTCGTCGCCGGGGTAGCCGTCCTCGTCGCGGAGGATCACCGCGACGTCGCAGCCCGCCTCCTTGAGCTCGACGAGCTTGGCGGCGATCGCCACCCGGGCGTCGGTGAAGAAGGCCATCGCCACCCGGATCGTCCCGGGCGTGCACTCGACGTTGCCGAGGACGCTGACGATCGTGTCGCCCGAGGCCCGCGGGTAGAAGTAGACCTTGGTGTCGGTGTCGCCGTTCGCCGAGGTGTAGTAGTTGAGGTTCGTCTTCTGGGCGTGGAGGTCGTCCCAGTACTCGGCGTAGGCGGCGTAGAGCGCCGCGTCGTCGCGGATCACGACCATGTTGTTGTGCTTGCGGGTCTGCGAGAGCACGAGGTTGGCCGACGACTGGACGACCACGTCCTTCGAGCCGTCGGCGAGCGCCGAGAAGAGGAAGAGCTTGTTGTGGTTGATCCCGTCGCCGATGCAGCCGCCGCCCTCGCCCCCGCAGAGGACCACGTTGCCCGCGCCCAGGCCCGCCTTGAGGGCGTCGACCGCCTTGTTGTCGTTCGACCCGTCGAGGATCACCTTGACGTCGACGCCCTTCGCCTTGGCCGCGACCAGCTCGTTGGCGACGCCGACCCGGCTCCAGTGGTAGAGGGCGACCCGGATCGACGAGCCCGGGAGCGCGTCGCCGATCAGCGCGTTCAGCTTGGCCTCGATCGCCAGATCGGAGGCGCCGCCCTGCATCGGCCTGGTGAAGATCACCTCCTTCTGCGGCGGCGGCTCGTCGATCCCGCCGGTGGTCGTGTCGTCGCCGCCGCTGGTGTCGCCGCCGAGACCGGTCGTGTCGCCAGCGCCCGTGGTGTCGCCGGTCGTGTCACCACCGCCGCTCATGTCCTGGCCGGTCGCCTCGCCGCCGCTCGCGTCCTGCCCCGTCGCCTCGCCGCCGCTCGCGTCCTGCCCCGTCGCCGCCCCACTCCCCGCGCCCGTGCTCCCCGTGCTGATCGTCCCCGTGGTCGTGGCCGTGGCCGCGCCGCTGAGCCCCGCGCCGCTCAGGCCGGTCGTCGCCGAGGTCGCGCCGCCGTCATCGCCAGCGCAGGCGATCGACGCGGCGAGGGCGATCACAGGGACGATCGGGAGGCGACGAGCGCGGCGCATGATGCGTTTTTTCGCGCATCGCGGGGCGGGGTCAAGCGATTTCGCGCGTCGGCCGATGGCCCCTCCGAGGCCGCGGAAGAGGTCCTCGCCCGGGTCTCAGGGCGGCCCGAGCTCGAGCTCGATGAGCCGGATCTCCCCCTGCCACTCGCCGGTCGTCCGGTAGTAGGAGAGGAGCTCGTAGCGGCCGCCCTCGCGGGCGAGCTCGGGGTGGGCCATCCCCGAGTAGTTGGCCGCGTCGCCGACGCCCGCGAGCGTCTCGGCCGCGACGAGCTCCTCGGACCAGGGCCCCTCGGGGGCGGGCGCGGTCCGCAGGTAGAGCGTGTCCTCGAGGGGGCCGCTGTAGATCGCGAGGTAGCGGCCGACGTGGGAATTGAAGTGGACCGAGAGCATCGTGTGGGCGTCGAGGACCGGGCGCGCGTCGGCGATCGACGCGGACCACCCGTCGCCGTCGAAGAAGCGCCAGCGATCGCGATCGAGCGCGTCGCCGAGGGCGACCTTGCCGAGGTGGCAGTGCTTCTTGAGCGACCCCTCGCAGCCGTAGGCGAAGAGCTCGCCGTCGACCGCGAGGGCGGCCGAGCCGAAGGAGGGCCAGCCCTCGTCGACCGGGAAGAGGAGGGTCGGCTCGGCGCTCCCGGGGACCAGCTCGGGGCGACGGGGGGTCGCGTAGAGGGCGTCCCAGACCGCGATCGACGCGCCGATCTGCGAGAAGTTCCACTCGCCCGGCTCGCCGTGGAACTTGCCGTAGAAGACGAGGACCCGCGCGCGCTCGGGGTCGTCGACCATCGCCCCCGGCCAGAGCATCTCGCGGGCGCCGCAGGGGTCGGCGCAGGCCGGGTTCGCCTGATCATGGGCGGCGTTGTAGGCCGCCTCGTCGGCGGTCCGCGGCAGGAATTCGAGGGGGGCGCCGAGGCTGTCGACGGTCTCGGCGAAGCCGCGGAGGCCGTCGTGGGCGTCGAGGTCGCCCGTGTGCGACATCGTGTTGTTGCGCCACGACGAGCCGTCCTCGCCGGCGAAGGCGAGCACCGTGTCGCCGTAGGTCCAGATCGTCCGCCCCCAGGCGGCGACCGAGTAGCCGCCGTCGCGCCCGCGGATCGCCGCGCTCTGCTCGAGAGGGCCGAGGTCGCGGGCGGCGATCACCGTGACCTCGGCCGCCGGCGCGCAGGCGAGCGCCGCGGCGGCGACGAGGGCGAGGGTGAGGGCCGCGAGGCGCGGCGTCGAGGAGCGCGCGGGCATCGCGGTGATCGTCGGCGATCGGGCGCCCGCGCACAAGATGACCGGAGGACGCACCCGAACGCGCCTTCGAGTCCGCTCAGCCGGCCGCGGCGACCGCCCCCAGGAGCTCGAGGTAGCGGGCCGCCAGCGCACCGCGGTCGTAATGCGCCCGCACATGGATCCGGCCGGCCTCGCCGAGGCGGGCCGCCAGGGCGGGGTCGTCGGCGAGGCGGAGGAGCCCAGCGACCAGCGCCTCGGGGTCCTCGGGGGTCACGCAGATCCCCGCGCCTGCCTCTTCGACCAGGCGCGCCGCATGCCCCTCGACGCCGAGGAGGATCGGCCGGGCCATCGCCATCGCCTCGAAGATCTTCGAGGGGAGGACGGTGGTGAAGAGCGGCGTCCGCTGGAGGTGGACCAGGCAGCAGCCGGCGCTCGCGAGGTAGCCGGGGATCGCCTCCTTGGGCTGGCGGCCGGCGAAGACCAGGTTGCCCAGGCCCCGGGCCCGCGCCTCGCCCTCGAGCTCCCCCCGGATCGCCCCGTCGCCGACCACCAGGAAGGCGACGTCGTCGCGGCCGAGCGCCCGCAGCCGCTCGCTCGCCGCCAGGAGGACCGCGAGCCCCGAGCCCATGCCGACGGTGCCGACGTAGGCGCAGACAAACCTGCCCGAAAGACCATGTTTTTCGAGGAGCGCGGGGTCGGGCGGCCGCGGCGCGAAGATCTCGGCGTCGACCCCGTTGGTGATCACGTCGATCCGACGCTCGTCGACGCCGCGGGCGCGGAGCTCTTCGGCGTAGCCATCGCCGACCGTGACGATCCGATCGGCGGCCGCGTACATCCAGCGCTCGAGGCGCTCGAGGACCCGGAGGAGGCGCCCCTCCTTGAGCGCGCCGACGGCGACGATCGACGCCGGCCAGAGGTCGCGGACCTCGAGCACCAGCGGCCGTCGGCGGAGGCGGGCGGCGATCACCCCGGCCCAGCCGCAGAAGAACTGCGGGGTGGTCGCGACGATCACGTCGGGCTGCCGGAGCGCGAGCGAGCGGAGGAGCGCGCTCACCATGTAGGAGACGAAGTTGAGGGTGCGGAGGAGCACCCCGCGGTTGGCCGCGAGGTAGGTCCAGACCCGGACGACGTCGATCCCGTCGACGACCTCGCGGGTGAACTCGTTGCGGTAGCCCTCGTAGACCACGCCGTCGGGGACGCTCGGCGCCCCGGTGATCACCGTGACAGCGTGGCCGGCGCGGACCCAGCGGCGGGCCATCTCGTGGATCCGCGAGGCGGGGGCGTTCCCCTCGGGCGGGAAGTAGTGCGAGAAGATCCAGATCCGCACGACCCAGCCATAGCCCGGGCGGCGATCGCCCGGCAAGCGAGCTCGCCTGACAAGGTGACAGGCGCCGGCCCCAGCGCGCGTGCCACCTTGTCGCAGATCCGCGGGGCCGACAGGGCTCCGGCGGCCCTGCGGGGCCTCTGGCGGCGAGATCGAGGCTGGCACGACCCTTGCGATGCAGGGGGTCCATGCAGCACGACCCCTCGTACCCCCCCGCCAGCATCCGCGACCTCCGCCGCGATCGCTCGATCCTCGCCCTCGCCGCGGCGCTCTGCGGCGCCCTCGCGGCCGCCGGCCTCGGCGGCGTCCTGGTCGTCCACCAGCTCTGCACCGAGCACAACGCCAGCCACATCGGCGAGGCCAACGCCGACCTCGCGCTCGCGCTCGCGCGGATCGACGAGACCCGCGGCGAGCTCGAGCAGACCCGCCGCGAGCTCGACGAGGCCCGCCGCGAGCTCACGCAGCGGCCGACCAAGCGCGACGCGGCGCGCCCCTGCGAGAGGCAGCGGCACAAGCACAATCACAAGAACAAGGAAGAGCGTGGGACCCTGGCCGCCCATCCGCGCCCGGCGAGCGTCACCCTCGGCGCCGCGCCGCCCGTGGCCGGACCCCTGACGACGATCACCCACGCCGGGATCACCTGCCCGAGCGAGCACCGCTGCCAGATCCACCGCGAGGTCGTCGACGCGGCGCTCGCCAACCCGGCGAGCATCAGCCGGGGCGTCCGGGTGATCCCGATCGTCAAGGACGGCCAGCGGCGCGGCTTCCGGCTCTACGGGATGAGCGAGGGGAGCCCGCTCCGCCTCCTCGGCCTCACCAACGGCGACGCGATCACAGCGGTCGACGGCAACCGCCTCGACAACCTGGAGAGCGCGCTGATGACCTACCAGCGGGTCCGGCGGGGCCCCGAGAAGCGCTTCGAGGTCGAGGTCGAGCGGCGGGGGGAGGCGCTGGTGAAGACCTATGAGATCCTCTGATCGTGATCGGGATCGGGATCGAGAGCGCGGGCCGACGGGCGCACCTGGTCGAAAGGCAAGGCGGGCGCGCGGCGCCTCAAGCACCGCGCGCCCGCCCCTGGCGCGACCGCCCGCTCCGGGCTCAGCCGCCGGCGGAGACCGGCGTCGACGCGGCCGTCGTCGGCGCGGAGATCGGCGCCGGCACCTGGTTGGCGCCGGCGAGCGCGGCGGCGTTGACCGACGCCGGGGTGACCCGCGGCGGCGGCCAATCGATCGCGTGCTTGATGATCCTTCGCTTGAGCGCGTGGCGGGTGATCCCGAGGAGCGCCGACGCGTCGACGATGGTCCCGGCGAGGTTGAGAGCTTCGACGCAGAGCGTCCGCTCGACATGGTTGAGGTTGAAGGTCTCGATGGTGAGGCGCATGAAGAGACTCTAGGCGCGCTGCCCGATCTGGATGAGACAACCTCGCGCGGGGCGACCCTGCGCGGGCGCGGATGATCTCTCCCGGATCATCCGCCCGGCCGGCACGAGCGCGGGCGGAGGACGTCGCCAGAAACATGTCCCAAGGGACATTGATGTTTCCAGGGATCGACCGGCGGCGCAGAGCGAGCGGCCCGCTCGCGGACCGCAGGAGAGGAGGCGCACGAAGGAGGAGTGAGCGCGAAGGAGGAGCGAGCGCGACGGAGAGCGCCGCGCCGGAGCAGCGGCCCGCAGCGGGCGGAGAGGAGCGACGGAGAGAGCCAGAGAGCAGCACGTGAGAGCAGGAGAAGAGCAGGAGCGTCCCTGGGGGACCCAGGCCCCGAGCCCCCGTCACCCAGGGCGAGAGAGGAGGAGAACGACGCAGAAAGGCCGAGGGGGCGCGGTCCGTGGACCACGCCCCCTCGGCCTCGGGAGCGCACGTCGGCGGCGTCTCACTCGGAGGCGCTGAGGGACGTGGCCTGGTTGGCCGCCGGCTCGACACCGATCGGCCGGCGCGCCGGCCACTCGATGTTGTGCTTGATGATCCGCCGCTTGAGCGCATGCCGGGTGATCCCCAGCAGGTTCGCGGCGTCGACGATCGTGCCGGCGGTGTTGAGGGCTTCGACGCAGAGCATTCGCTCCACGGCGTGGAGGTTGAAGGTCTCGATGGTGAGGCGCATGAGAAAACCTTACGGGCGTTGCTGTGTCTGTGGCAGACAAAGTCGCCCCGTTCTCGCGGGCCGGCGCGCGCTTGATCTCGAACAGAACACGGAGCGCGCGGCGCTGAATCAATCGCTCACACCGCGGCACATCGACGCCGCGTGATCGTCAGCGCGAGGGCGCGCGACGGCGTCGACGTCGTCGCGCGGACGTCGGCGCGAGCGCGGCCCGGCGACGCGCCGTCGGCCGCCTCTGCGCGCGCCGATCGATGGCGATTGTCAGGGCCGGTCGCCTGTGCGAGCGTGACGATCAGCGCCCCGTGATGTCGACGCTCACCCCCATGCCCGCCCGGCGCCGCGTGCGGTCGAGCGAGCGACGCCGACCAGCCCGCCGGCTGAGGAGCGGCGGCCGACGCGAGCGAGGGCGACGATGAGCCCGCGCGATCGCACGGTCTTCGACGGGCCGGCCGGGGGCGCGAGCGCGGGCGAGCGCCCGCCCGCCAGCGGGGCCACGCCGCGAGAGATCGCCACGCGGATCGGCGGGCCGATCGACCGCGCCGAGATCACCAACCCCGGCGCCGACGACCTCCTCAAGGAGCAGCTCCTGAGCCCCGGCGCCCGGGTCGGCCGCTTCCTGATCCTCCGCCACCTCGGCGAGGGCGGGATGGGCCTGATCTTCGCCGCCCGCGACGAGGAGCTCGACCGCGAGGTCGCCCTCAAGATCCTCCGCACCCGCGAGCGCGAGGGGGCGCTCGGCCGCAAGCGGATGCTCCGCGAGGCCAAGTCGCTCGCCCGCCTCTCGCACCCGAACATCGTCACCATCTACGAGGTCGGGGAGTTCGAAGGACATGTCTTTATCGCCATGAAGCTGATCGAGGGGCGGACCCTCCGGGGCTGGCTCAACATCCAGCGCCGCGCCTGGCGGACGATCGTCGCGGTCTTCGTCGCCGCCGCCCGCGGCCTCGCGGCCGCCCACAAGGCCGGGATCATCCACCGCGACTTCAAGCCGACCAACGTCCTCGTCGACCGCGACGGCGGCGTGACGGTCCTCGACTTCGGGATCGCGATCGCCCCCGATCGCCGGGAGGCCGGGCCCCTCACCCTCGCCGGGACGATCGCCGGGACCCCGGCCTACATGTCACCGGAGCAGCTCGCGGGCGCCCCGGTCGACGCCCGCACCGACCAGTACGCCTTCTGCACCGCGCTCTACGAGGCGCTGGTCGGCGAGCGCCCGTCGAAGGGCTCGACGATCGAGGACCGCCTCCGCGATCTGATCACCCTGCCGCCGCCGGTCTTCCCGAAGGGCGCCAAGGAGCCGAAGTGGCTGCAGCGCGCGGTCCTCCGCGGCCTCGCCCAGGACCCCGATCAGCGCTTCCCGTCGATGGACGCGCTGATCGACGCGCTCGACCGCGACCCGCGGCGCGGCCTCTGGCGCGGCCTGATGGCCGGCGGCGCGGCCCTGGCCCTTGGGGCAGGCGGCTACGGGCTCGCCTACCAGCAGGCCGCCCCCGATCCGATCTGTGAGGTCGGCGCGCGCGAGCTCGGCGACGCCTGGGACGACGCCCGGCGGGCGCGGGTCGCCGACGCGCTCGGGCGCTCCGAGGTCGCCTTCGCCGACGACACCCTCGCGCGCCTCACCCCGCTCCTCGACGAGTTCCAGCGCGGCTGGATCGTCGAGCGCGAGGCCGCCTGCCAGGCCAACCTCCGCGGCGACCTGCCCACCGATCTCTACGGCCGCCAGCTCGACTGCCTGAGGCGCCGCCGCCTCTCCTTCGTCGCCCTCACCGAGCGCCTCGCCAGCGCCGACGCGGCCGCGGTCGAGGGCGCGGTCCAGGCCGCGCTCGAGCTGCCGGCGCCGAGCACCTGCGCCGACATCACGGCCCTCACCGCGGCGATCGCCCCGCCCGCCGATCCGGCGGTCGCCGACGAGGTCGCCGCCCTCCGCGAGCGCCTCGAGGGGGCCCGGGCCGCGCTCGCGCTCCATCACCTCGGCGAGGGGCTCGAGGTCGTCAGCGCCCTCGCGCCGCGGGCCGACGAGCTCGGCTACCTCCCCCTCCAGGCCGAGGTCGAGGCGCTCCGCGGCCGCCTCCTCGCCGCCCGGGGCGAGCACGCGGCCGCCGAGGCCGCGCTCGCCCGGGCGATCTGGCGGGCCGACGAGGCCCGCGACGACGAGACCCTCGCGGCGGCGATGGCCGCCCTTATCCGCGAGCTCGGCAACGACGGCCGCCCGGAGGAGGCGCTGCGCTGGCAGCCGCACGCGCGCGCGCTCCTCGGCCGCCTCGGCGGCGTCAGCCCGGAGGGCGCCGCCCTCGGCCGCGAGCTCGGCTGGATCCACTTCCAGCGAGGCGACGCCGCCGAGGCCCGCCGCTGGCTCGACGAGGCGCTCGCGCTCGCCGAGCGCCACCGCCTCCCGGACGATCCGCTGGTGCTCTCGATCGACACCTGCCTGGCGGCGCTCCTCGCCCTCGAGGGCGACCTCGCCGGCTCGCTGGCGATCACCGGCCGGGTCCTCAAGCACCGCGAGGAGACCCTCGGCCCCCGCCACCCCGACGTCGCCGCGACCCTCGCGGTGATCGCCGGCGCCCACCGCCGCGGCGGCGACGACAAGAGCGCCCTCCCCTTCGCCGTCCGCGCCCTCGAGATCCAGGAGGCCGCGCTCGGGCCCGAGGATCCGGCGCTCGTCCCCTACGTGATCAGCGTCGCCGAGATCCGGACGAGACTCGGCCAGGAGGCCGCGGCCCGCCCCCTCCTCGAGCGCGCCGTCACCCTCGAGGAGGCCCGCCGCGGCCCCGACCACCCGATCGTCGGCGACCGCCTCCAGGCCCTGGCGAGCCTCCTCGTCGACCTCGGCGATCGGCCGGCGGCGCGGCGGGCCGCCGAGCGGGCCCTGGCGATCCGCGAGGCCGCCCTCGGCCGCGGGGCGATCCCGGTGGCCGAGAGCCTCCTCCTGGTCGCCCGCCTCGACCTCGCCGACGAGCGGCAGAAGCCGGCGATCCGGGGGGCCGAGCGGGGCCTGACGATCGTCAGCGCCCACTTCGACCCGCCGCGCCTCCTCCAGGCCCAGCTCCAGCACGTCCTCGCCGACGCGCTCCGCGAGAGCCGCGGCGGCCGCAAGCGGGCGAACGAGCTGGCGACCGCGGCCCTCGCCGGCTACCGGGCGATCGACGCCGACGCCCACGCCGCGGCGATCGCCGAGATCGAGGCGTGGCTCGACCCGCCGGCGCCGAAGCGCGGCAAGAAGACCAAGAAGAAGAGGGGCAAGAAGGGCCGCTGAGCCGCGCGAGCGCGGGCGGCCTGGGCTATCCTCGCGCCGCCGATGAATCGCCTCCGCCGACGCGCTCACCTGCTCTCCGCGCTCGCGCTCACGCTCGTCGCTGGCTGCGTCCACCGCCCGCGGCCGACCGATCACCTCTTCCCCGCGCCGCTGACGGCGATGGGCCACCGCGGCGCCTCCGCGCTCGCCCCCGAGAACACGATGGCCGCCTTCCGCGAGGCCGCGGCCCTCGGCGTCCCCTTCGAGCTCGACACCCGCTTCGTCGGCAGCGGCGAGCTCATCGTCCTCCACGACGACGACCTCGAGCGGGCGACCGGCGCCCCCGGCAAGGCGAGCGAGCGCTCGCTCGCGGAGCTCCAGCGCCTCGACGCCGGCACCCACTTCGATCCGGCCTGGGCCGGCGAGCCGATCCCGACCCTCGATCAGGTCTTCGCCGAGCTCGGCGGCAAGGTGGTGATCAACGTCGAGGTCAAGTCGGTCAAGGGCACCGACAACAAGGTCCTCGCGGCCGCGGTCGCCCGGGCGATCGAGGCCCGCGGCCTCGTCGACAAGGTGATCGTCACCTCCTTCTCGCCCTTCCTCCTGGCCGCGCTGCGGGCGGAGAACCCGGCGATCGCCCGCGGTCAGCTCTACGGCACCTTCAAGGACGCCGACCTCAACGGGATCGAGAAGGCGCTCCTCCGCAACCTCGCCTTCAACCGCCGCGCGCTCCCCGACGTCTTGTCGGTCGAGCACGTGATGATCAACGCGCGCTACCTCAAGAAGATGCACAAGCGCGGCTACAAGGTCTTCGCCTGGACGGTCAACGAGGTCGCCGACATGGAGCGGCTCATCGACCTCGGGGTCGACGGGATCATCACCGACCACCCCGATCAGCTGATCGAGGTCATGCGCCGGCGCGGGCTCCCGGTGCCGAAGCCGGCGATCCCGAGGCCGCCGCGGCCGGAGCAGGCGGAGGCGAGCGCCGACGCCCCGGCCCCGGACGCGCCCGCGCCCGCCGACGACGCGCCCGCGCCCGCCCCAGACGACGCCGCCGAGCGCTAGTTCGGCACCCGCTCGACCTTGAGCTGGTACTGGTTGCAGGTGTTCGGGTTCTGCACCCGGAAGACCCGGATGTAGACCTTGTCCGGCCAGAGGACGGTGTTGGAGGTGACCGGCGCCGCGTGGCTGTCGAAGAACTCCCACTCGAGGGCCGGCGGCGCGCCGGGGCCGAACTGGGTGGCGAGGCTGCTCGCCCACGCGAGCCCGTTGCAGTTGCGGAAGACCTCGAAGCGGTAGTCGCCGCCCTCGTTGAGCTGGAACTCCACGCGGATGCGCCCGGTGTTCGGCCGGGTCCCCTGGAGCGGGAACTGGACCACGTACCAGTCCTCGGCGCCGCCGCCGATGCCGTTGTCGAGCGGGGGGATCGTCCCGGTCGGCAGCTTGTTCAGGACGTCGCCCTCGCTGACCGACCCGAGGTCGCCGATCGGCCCGTCGCCGCAGGCGGCCGCGGCCTGGGTCTGGTGGTTGGTGCCGAAGCACTCGCAGCCGTCGAGGACGTCGGTGTTGGCGTCGAAGTAGTCGACGTCGCAGGTCGCGATCTTGCAGCCGTCCTCGCCGGGCATCGGCGGATCGCAGACCCACGAGTCGACGTTCTTCGGCGCGCCCTTGCTCGGGCACATCTGATCCGCCGGCAGGGGATCGATCTCGCCGGCGCAGTTCTCCGAGAGGCCGTTGCAGAGCTCGACGCCGTCGCTGACGCCGACGTTGGCGTTGTTGTCATCGCAGTCGGGCCCGGGCTTGCCCTCGCCGTACTGATCGCAGCCGACCCAGACGTTGTCGTTGTCGCTGTCCGAGCAGTTCGCGCAGCCCATGTCCGTGTGGTTGTTGAAGTCGGCGTCGTCGCAGTCCGGGCCGAGGTCGCAGCCCTCGCCGTACCCGTCGCCGTCGCCGTCGACGCAGACCTCGCCGGTGGTGTTGTCGGTGGTGGTGCCGTCGGTGGTGCCGTCGGTGGTCGTCGAGGTCGTCATGACGCCGCTCGTCGACGTCGTCTCGGGCGTGGTCGTCGTCCCGCTCGTGGTCGTCCCGCCGCTCGTCGACGTCGTCCCGCTCGTCGACGTCGTCCCCTGCGAGTCGGAGGCGCTCCCCGAATTGCTGGTCGCCCCCATGGTCTCGCTGCCCCCCGATGTGCCGGACGAGGACATGTCCGTGGCCGTCCCGGTCGCGGTGTCGGTGGCCGAGCCGCTCATCGTCGCGGTCTCCCCCCCGTTGCACGCGACCATGAAGAGCGACGCGATCCCGACGCGACGAAGCGTTCGATTCATCTCCACCCCTCCACCAAACCAGAGACCATCATACTCGAGCGCCCGTCCCTGACCGCCGCCGAAGCGCCGACGCGTGCACCTTGACGACGTTCATCGCGCGCCCCGGCGCGCGCCTCTGCGCCCTCTCGCCTGCGGCCCCGAGGCCGGGGCGCGTCCGCGGGTCGGGCCGACGGGTCGGCGGCGCGGGCCGGCGGGTCAGGCCGGCGGCTGGGGGGTCGGTCGGCCCTCCCCCCCGTGGTGTCGGGCCGCGAGCGCGGTCCCGGCGAGGAGCGCGACCACCCGCTCGATGAGCATGAGCTGCTCCTGCTGGAGATCCGGCAGGCGAGCGGCGAGCGCGAGGCGGAGCTCGGCGCCGCCGGAGCCCGGGAGCGGCAGGCTGAGCCAGCCCCAGGCGCCGTCGTCGGAGCCGCCGCGGACCAGGGTCGATCCCTCGCGCCTGACCTCAAAGCCAGGTACGCCGAGGCGCGCGAGGATCGGGGTGATCGGCCCGCCGAGCCGCCGCCAGCGCTCGACGTCGCGATCGCCGGCGCCCTCACCCTCGAGCGAGTCGATCGCCGCGAGGATCTCCATCACCTGCCGCCGGCGGTCGCGGACCCCGAGGAGCCCCTCGCCGGTGAAGGCCGGGAGGCGGCGGAGGAGGTTGTGGTAGCCGAGGATCACCGCGACCACCAGGGTCGCCAGGACCGTCCCGCCGAGGGTCCACCAGCCGCCGACGCCGATCACGTTGAGGTACGCGAGGAGCGCGTAGAGGCCGGCGGAGAGCCAGAGGAAGAGGACCACCCGGCGGTGGGAGAGGCCGCGGGCGAGGAGGCGGTGGTGGATGTGGTCGCAGTCGCCCGAGAAGATCGGCTGCCCGCGGATCGCCCGGCGGACGATCGCCAGCCCCATGTCAAAGAGGGGGAGCGCGAGGACCATCAGCGGGATCGAGAGGGTGATGATCGGCACCCGATCCCGCAGCGGGTGGACGAAGAGGAGGAGGCCGGCGACCAGGAAGCCGAGGAAGTAGGCGCCGGCGTCCCCCATGAAGACCCGCGCCGGGTGGCGGTTGTGGGCGAGGAAGCCGAGCACCGCCCCGAGGGCGGCGGCCGCCAGCCAGCCGAGCGCGAGCTCGGGCGCGCCGTGGTGGACCGCCGACGCCAGGACGACCCCGAGGGCGATCGCCGAGATCCCGCCGGCGAGGCCGTCGAGGCCGTCCATCAGGTTGATCGCGTTGACCGCGGCGACCAGGAAGAAGAGCGTCGCCCCGCGGGTCAGCCACGTCGCCCAGGTCGCGTCGCCGAGGAGCTCGGCGAGCGCCGGCCACTCGAGGCCAAAGCTGACCGCGAGGCCAGCCGCGAAGAGCTGGAGGAGGAGCTTGTGGCGGGCGCGGAGGCCGACGAGGTCGTCGTAGAGCCCGGTGAGCCCGCAGACCAGCGCGCCGACCAGGACCCCGGTGAGCGGCGTCCGCGAGAAGAGCTCGTGGGTCGCCGAGAGCTCGGTGGTGCCGGCGAGGCCGAGGAGCATCACCAGGCCGAAGCCGACCATCAACACGAAGCCGCCGACCCGCGGGATCTCCCCGACGTGGACCTTGCGGAGCGAGACCTCGCGGTCGGTGCGGCCGAGCGCCCGCCAGGCCCGGATCGCCGCCGGCATCACCCCCGCGACCAGGGCGAAGGCGAGGAGCCCGGCGAGCCAGAGGACCGCGGGCTCGGCGACCAGGTTGTAGATCGCGCCGAGCAGGCTCAGGGCCACGGCGGCACCTCGTCGACCGGCAGGCCGAGGCGCCGACGGATCGCCGCGACCACCCGCTCGGCCGCCCGCCCGTCGCCGAAGGGGTTGCGACCAGGGCCGGCCGAGGCCGCCGCCCAGGCCGCGGGATCGCCGAGCCAGCGGCTCGCCTCGGCGACCAGGCGCGCGGCGTCGTAGCCGACCAGGAGGGCGTAGCCGCGCTCGCGGGCCTCGGGGCGCTCGGTCGCCTCGCGGGTCACCAGGGTCGGCTTGCCGAGCTCGGGCGCCTCCTCCTGGAGGCCGCCGGAGTCGGTGATCACCAGGGTCGAGCGGCGGAGGAGCCAGATCGCCGCGGCGTAGCCGACCGGCGCGATCAGGTGGACGTTGTCGAGGCCGCCGAGGCGGCGATGGACCGCCTCCTGGACCGCCGGGTTGAGGTGCACCGGGTAGACGAAGTCGACCTCCGGCCAGCGCCGCGCGAGCTCGCCGAGGCCGTCGCAGATCGCCTCGAGGCCGCCGCCGAAGCTCTCGCGCCGGTGGCCGGTGACCAGCACCAGGCGGCGATCACCGGCGAAGCGGGCGAGCGCACCGGACCCCGCCGGCGGCCCGCCGTCGGCCGGCAGGCGCCCGACCATCCAGCGGATCGCGTCGACCACCGTGTTGCCGGTGACCTCGATCGCCGCCGGATCGATCCCCTCGGCCCGCAGGGCCGCCGCCGCCCCCGGGGTCGGCGCGAGGTGGAGCGCGGCGATCCGCGCGACGATCTGGCGGTTGGCCTCCTCGGGGAAGGGCGCCGCGAGGTCGTGGGTCCGCAGCCCGGCCTCGACGTGGGCGACCTGGACCCCGCGGTAGAAGCCCGCGAGCGCGCCGATCATCGCGGTCGTCGTGTCTCCCTGTACGATCAGCCAGGTCGGCTGGTGGCCGCAGAGGAGCGGATCGAGGTGATCGAGGAGGCGCGAGGTGAGCCCGGCGAGGCCTGCCCCCGGGCGCATCGATTCGAAGGCGACGTCGATCTCGAGCTCGAGATCGTCGACGATCCCGGCGAGGAGCTCGCGGTGCTGACCGCTCGACCAGGCCTCGACCTGCCAGTCGCCGAAGGCCGCCGCCGCCCGGAGGACCGGCGCGAGCTTGATCGCCTCCGGCCGGGTTCCGAAGAGGATCGCGATCCGCGGCGAGCTGGACGGCATTGCAGACCGGCTATAGCATGACCCGGTGGATCGCCCAGGATCCGGCGCAGCCGGCGAACCCCCCTTCGATGTCTGCGTGATCGGCCTGGGCTACGTCGGCCTGCCGACGGCCGCGGTCCTCGCCACCCGCGGCCTCCGGGTCGCCGGCGTCGATCTCCGCGAGGACGTGGTGGCGACGATCAACGCCGGCGCGATCCACATCGTCGAGCCGGAGCTCGACGCCCTGGTCCGGGCCGCGGTCGCCGCCGGCACCCTCCGGGCCCACCTGAAGCCGGTCCCCGCGAGCGCCCACCTGATCTGCGTGCCGACCCCGCTGGGCCCCGACCAGAGCCCCGGCCTCGACCACGTCGACGCGGCCGCGCGCGCGCTCGCGCCGGTGCTCCGCCGGGGTGATCTCGTGATCCTCGAGTCGACGGTGCCGCCGGGGACCACCCGCGACGTCGTCGGCGCGCGGATCCGCGAGCGCGGGCTCGCCCCCGGGGAGGACGTCTATGTCGCCCACGCCCCCGAGCGGGTGCTCCCGGGCGCGGTGATCCGCGAGGTGGTCGAGAACGAGCGGGTCGTCGGCGGCCTCACCGACGCCTGCACCGAGCGGGCGGCCGCCTTCTACGAGCGCTTCGTCAGCGGCGAGGTCCACCGCGCCAGCGCCGAGACCGCGGAGCTGGTCAAGCTCGCCGAGAACGCCTTCCGCGACGTGAACATCGCCTACGCCAACGAGCTCGCCAACGTCTGCGATCACCTCGGCCTCAGCGCCTGGCAGGTGATCGGCCTCGCCAACCGCCACCCGCGGGTCAACATCCTCCGCCCCGGGCCGGGCGTCGGCGGCCACTGCATCGCCGTCGATCCCTGGTTCATCGCCGCCTCGGCGCCCGAGCACACCCCGCTGATCCAGACCGCCCGCCGGATCAACGACGCCCGCCCCGCCCAGGTCATCGACCAGGTCCACCGGGCGGCGGCCGCCTTCATCGCCGCCCACCCCGGCCGCGAGCGCCCGCGGGTCGCCCTCCTCGGCCTCAGCTACAAGCCCGACATCGACGACCTCCGCGAGAGCCCGGCGCTCGCGGTCGCCCGCGGCCTCCGGGCCGACGATCGGGTCGAGGTCCTCCTGGTCGAGCCCCACCTCGCGGCCTCGCCGATCGACGGCCTCGCGCTCCACCCCGCCGAGCGGGCGCTCGACATGGCCGACATCGCGGTGATCCTGGTGGCCCACCGCGCCTTCCGCCGGCTCCCGCGCGAGCTCCTGCCGGAGGCGACGATCGACTGCGTCGGCCTCTTCGCCTGAGCCCGCTCGTAGGGCCTCACGCAGGCCTCAGGACGCCGGGATCTCGAGGTCGAAGGAGCCCTGGGTCCCCCAGTCGTTGCGGTTGATCGAGATCCGGATCGAGGTCCTGTCCTTGGTGACCGCGGCGTCGTAGAGCGCGTACTCGCCCTCGCCGAGGATGTCCATCTTCGAGAGCTCCCAGCCGGCGCGCTCGAACTTGCTGATGGTCGCCTCCATCGCGGCCGCCGGGTTCTTGTCCTCGTAGAAGACGAAGACGTGGGTCGGCGGGTAGTCGTCGACGACGTCCGAGGGCTTGGCCTTGGAGTGGCGGTTGGGGCCGCAGACGACCGCTGCGTCGGGGAGGAGCGACGCGTGGGGCTTCCAGGCGTCGCCGACCTCGCCGGGATCGCAGCGCGCGTCGCTGCACCCGGCGGCGGTGAGGGGGAGGACGAGCGCGAGCGCGAGGACGAGGAGGCGACGGCCGGACATCACGTGAGGATAGCGGCGCGCAGAGGACCACGATAGCGGGCGCGGACCGTCACGACATGAGGTCCAAAGGCCCCGCTGCGCGCCCCCAGTGGGCAGCGAAGAGGCAGGAGCTGCGCTTCGCCTGGCGATCGTCCTGTGCCATCCTGCGGCCCCCGCGGCGTCATGGTCAGCCCCCTCACGGTCCTGCGGACGATCCGCCACCTCACCCCGCGCCAGGTCGCCCACCAGCTGATCCACCGGGTGAACGGGCCCGCCCAGCGCCCCGAGCAGGTCGCGGTCCACGGCTGCACCGGGCTGGCGCTCGAGGGCTGGACGCCGCCCTCGAGCGAGGGACAATGCGACGAGGGCGGCCGCCGGGTCACGCTCCTGGGCGAGCCCCCCCACGATCCGATGGCCGCCGGCTGGGAGCCCCCCCGCGGGCCCCTCTGGCTCTACACGCTCCACTACCACGGGTGGATCAACCGCCCCGAGGCCGACCCCGCGCTGATCCGGGCGCTCCTCCTCCACTGGATCGACAACCACCCCTGCGGCGTCGGCTGGGAGCCCTACCCGACGGCGATGCGCCTCCTCCACTGGATCGGCTGGCTCTCGCGCCATGAGGGGGGCCTCGGCGGCAACCAGCGCCGCTGGATCTTCGGCTCGCTCGCCGCCCAGCTCGTCCACCTCGAGCGCCACCTCGAGCGCCACCTCGACGGCAACCACCTCTGGACCGACCTCGCGGCCCTGGCGACCGCCGGCGTCGCCCTCAGCGGGCCCCTGCCGGCGCGCCTCGCCGAGCGCTGGCCGGCGGCCTTCGCCGGCGTCGTCGCCGACCAGCTCGCTGAGGACGGGGTCCACGGCGAGCGCACGCCGACCTACCACTGCCTCCTCGCCGAGCAGCTCGCCGGCGTCGTCCGGGCCATGACCCTTCGGACAGGTGCAGGCTCGCCCCTGGTGAACCGGCTCGACGACGCGCTGCAGGGGATGACGAGGGCGCTGCCGACCTTCACCCACCCGGACGGCGACGTCGCCCTCTTCGGCGACAGCCAGCGGGACGCGCCCGTGACCCCCGCGGGCCTCGCCCGCCGCCTCGGCTTCGCCCTCCCGAGCGGCGACGCGGACGCGGCGACCTCCGGCTTCCACCGCCGCTCCTGGGGCCCCTTCACCCTCCTCTGGAACCTCGGCCGCACCGGCCTCGATCGTCAGGTCGGCCACGTCCACGCCGACGCCCTCGGCTTCGAGCTCAGCCTCCGCGGCGAGCGGGTGATCGTCGACGCCGGCGTCGGCACCTACGTCCCCGGCCCCGAGCGTGACTACGCGCGGGGGACCGCCGCCCACAACACGGTCACCCTCGGCGCGGACGACCAGCACGAGCTCTGGGCGAGCCATCGGATCGGCGGGCGGGCGCGGGTCGGCGTCGACGAGGTCAGCGCCCGCCGCCTCGCAGGCTGGGTGATCGGCCACCGCGCGCCGACCCGCCACAGCCGCGCGCTCGAGTGGAGCGAGGGGGCGATCCGCTGCCGCGACGAGCTCGCCGACCCGCAGGCGACGACCGCGATCGCCCGCTACCACGTGCCGGCGGACGCCGAGGTCGTGGCGATCGAGCGCGGCTTTCGGATCACCAGCGCCGGCGGGGCGCGCTTCACGATCACCGGCCCCGAGGGCGTCGCCTGGACCCGCGAGCCGGTCGCCGGCTGGCTGGCGATCGGCCGCCCGGCCCCGCGGATCGCCCTCTGCGCGGCCCTCCCGGCGAGCGGCCTCGGCGTGCAGATCCGGGCCGAGGCGTGATCCCGCGGGTCCCCACGCGGCCGGCGGGTGGGCGATACTCCAGCGGCGCCGTGTCTGACGAGCTCCTGCTGATCACCGATCCCTGCCTCCTCGACCACGACCCGGGCGATGACCACCCGGAGTCGCCGGCGCGCCTGCGGGCGATCCTCGAGCGCCTGGAGGCCGCGCCGATCGCCGGCGCCCGCTGGCTCGCGCCGGCGCCCGCGAGCGCCGAGGCGCTCCTCCGGATCCACACGCCGGCCCACCTCGAGGGGGTCGTCGGGCTCCGCGGCCAGCGGCGCTGGGTCACCCCCGACACCGCGGTCTCGGAGGGCTCGGTCGACGCGGCCCTGGTCGCCGCCGGGGCGGGGATCGCCGCGGTCGACGCGATCGTCGGCGGGGCTGCGCGGCGCGCCTTCTGCCTGGTGCGCCCGCCCGGCCACCACGCCAAGCCCGACCGGGTGATGGGCTTCTGCTTCCTCAACAACGTCGCCGTCGCGGCCGCCCACGCCCGCGCCGCCCACGGCCTTCAGCGCGTGCTCATCGTCGACTGGGACGTCCACCACGGCAACGGCACCGAGGCCGCCTTCTTCCGCGACCCCGACGTGCTGGTCTTCGACTCCCACCAGAGCCCGCTCTACCCCGGCACCGGCGAGCTCGACAGCCTCGGTCAGGGGCCCGGGCGCGGCTTCACGGTCAACCTCCCGGTGCCGGCGGGGAGCGGCGACGGCGACCTCGTCGACCTCTACCGCCGGCTCCTGGCGCCGATCGCCGAGAGCTTCGGGCCCGCGCTGATCCTGGTCTCGGCCGGCTTCGACGCCCACGCCCGCGACCCGATCGGCGGCCTGGAGCTGACCGAGCGGGGCTTCGCGGCGCTCTGCGGGGTCGTCCGCGACCTCGCCGATCGCCTCTGCGGCGGCCGCCTCGCGCTCTTCCTCGAGGGCGGCTACGACCACCAGGCGCTCGCCGAGAGCGTCCACGCCTGCGCCCGCGTGCTCGCCGGCGACGACCCACCGCCTGTCCCGGAGGCCAGCGAGCGCGGGGCCGCGCTCCGCGAGATCTTCCGGATCCACCACGCCCGCTACTGGCCGGCGCTCGCCCGGGCGCGGGGCTGATGGCGAGGCTGACGCTCGACGAGGCGATCGAATTCCTCCAGGCGATCGAGGCCGGCGCGGTCACCCTCCGCACGCCGGTCTCGCCCCAGCGGATCTTCGCCGGCGACGTCACCTACGCCGCGTCGAACGGCTGGACCCTGGTCGTCTACGTCGACGCGAACGAGTGGGACTACGTCGCCCGCGTCGTCAGCGACGACGGCCGGACCCTGAGCCGCGAGGACGCGGCGATCCTCATCAACCGCTACACCGCCTCCGACGAGGTCGCCTGGGCGCGCTACCGGATCCCGGGCTACCGCCGGCGCCGCTGCGAGGGCTGCGGCCGCGACATCAAGCAGAGCCGGGAGAGCCGGCCCCGCTCGACCCGCTGCCGCGGCTGCGGCGGCGTCCACGACCTCGAGGAGCCCGCGGCCGAGGGCTGAGGCCCGAGGCGACGCCGGGCCGCGCGACGGAGCGCCCGCGGCCCGGCGACCTGATCAGGCGCTCGCCGCCATCACCGCGTCGACGTCGGCCTTGCCGTCGCTGCCGATCGGCTTGATCCCGTAGCGGTCGACCAGGATCTGGAGGACGTTCGGGGTGATGAAGGCCGGCAGCTTGGGTCCGAGGCGGATGTCCTTGACCCCGAGGTAGAGGAGGGTCAGGAGGACGGCGACGGCCTTCTGCTCGAACCACGAGATCACCAGCGTGAGCGGGAGATCGTTGACCCCGCACTTGAACGCGTCCGCGAGCGCCACCGCGATCTGGATCGCGCCGTAGGCGTCGTTGCACTGCCCGAGATCGAGGAGGCGCGGGAGGCCGGCGACGCTCCCGTACTCGTGGTCGCGGATCCGGTACTTGCCGCAGCCGAGGGTGAGGATGATCGAGTCGTTGGGCGCGCCCTGGGCGAACTCGGTGTAGTAGTTGCGCCCCTGCTCGGCGCCGTCGCAGCCGCCGATCACGAAGAAGCGGCGGACCTGGCCGCTCTTGACCGCGTCGATCACCTGATCGGCGAGGCCGAGGATCGTCGTGTAGTGGAAGCCGGTGGTGGTCGTCTTGATCGCGGTCGGCGTGAGATCGCCGATCTCGAGCGCCCGCTTGATCACCGGGCCGAAGTCGTGGTCCTTCAGGTGGGTCGCCCCGGGGACGCCGGTCTCGCGGATCGTGAAGAGGCGGTCGCCGTAGGTGTTGTTGGCCCGCGGGATCAGGACGCAGTTGGTGGTCGCGACGACCGGCCCGCCGAAGGCCTCGAACTCGCCGCGCTGCTTCTGCCAGGCGCCGCCGTAGTGGCCGGCGAGGTGGGGGTGGGCGCGGAGCCCCTCGTACATGTGACCGGGGAGCATCTCACCGTGGGTGTAGACCTTGATCCCGGTGCCGGCGGTCTGCTCGAGGATCTCCTTGAGGTCGAGGAGATCGTGGCCGGTCACCAGGATCCCCGGCCCCTCCTGGATCCCCTCCTTGACCTCGCAGGGCGAGGGCTTGCCCATCAGCTCGATGTGCCCGTCGTTGAGGAGCTGCATCGTCTTGAGGTTCATGCGACCGCACTCGAGGACCAGCCCGAGGAGGCCGTCGACGTCGAAGTTGACGTTGGTCATCGTCGCGAAGAGGGCCTCCTCGATGAAGGCCTCGACCTCGGCGTCGGTCTTGCCGAGGCGGCGAGCGTGGGCCTTGTAGGCGGCGAGGCCCTTGATCCCGTAGAGGAGGATCTTCTGCAGCGACTCGACGTCGGGGTTCTTCCCGCAGACGCCGATCTCGGTGCAGCCGGTGTTGTGGGCGGTCTGCTCGCACTGGTCACAGAACATGGGGAGGCGGACGGGTTCGTGATGCATGGCGTGTTTCCTGCCCCGACAGGAGACCAGAGCGCGGGCTCGAGGGTGCCGGCAAAAGCTGCAACAGATTTGCATGTTTTACAGCGCGAGGGCCCCTGGAGCCGCTTCGACCGCCCTCGTGGCCGATCTCACAGGCGCGGACCTGCGCCGCCCGCTCAGAATTCGATCTTGGTCCCGAGCGAGGGGATGATCGGCAGGCCGGTGGTCAGCGCCCGCTGGCGGTAGTCGAACGAGTAGTTCCAGGCCTCGCCGTTCTGCCGGTTGTAGACGTTCTGGACGTCGAGGTAGAGCGCCATGAGCATCCGCCGCAGGATCCAGCGCTTGTCGACCCGGAGGTCGAGCTGGTGGAAGGCCGGCAGGCGGTCGCCGTTGCGCGGGCCGTCGAGGGGGAGGTAGCCGCCGCTCGCCGCGTCGAAGACCCCGTCCGTGCGATCGGTGGTCGGGTTGCCGCTGACCAGGCGGAAGCGGCCGCCGACCTGCCAGTTGCGCGGGAGCTTGTAGACCGCGATCGCCGTCAGGATGTGGCGCTGATCGAAGTCGAAGGGGACCCAGGGGTCGCCCGGGTGATCCTGGATCTCGCTCTTCATCAGGGTGTAGCTCAGCCAGCCGAAGAGGTTGTGGGTGAGCGCCTTGCGGAAGAGGAGCTCGCCGCCGTAGATCCGGCCGATCCCCTGGTTGGCGAAGTTCTCCGGGCGGATCCCGGGGTCGGCGAAGACCAGCGCGGTCGACCCGGTCACCCGGTCCCAGACGTGCTTGTAGAAGCCGGTGACCTCGAGGGTGATCCCCGACTCCTCGAACTCCTGGGCGACCCCGAGGCTGTTGTGGACGCTGCGCTCGAGCCAGACCCGCGGGTTCCCCCAGACCTTGACGAACTCGAAGATGTCGGGGGACTGGGAGTACATGCCGACGCCGCCCTTGATCGTCGTCCGGTCGGCGATCGCCCAGGCGAAGCGCACCCGCGGATCGACCGCGAGCTTGCGGAGCACCCGCGCGAAGTAGTGGGCGCGGACCCCGGGGAAGAGGGTGAGGCGCTCGCCGAGGCCGATGTTCGAGGTGAGGTAGACCGCCGGCGAGGCGTAGGTGTCGCCGATGTCCTGGGCGATGTTCGAGATGTCGGTGTCGCCGAGGCCGGAGCCGGCGGGGAAGCTCGGCGCCTCGGCGTTGATGTTGTACTTGCCGACCTGGACCTCGGTGCCGAGGCGGACGCCGGCGCGGCGCGAGAGCTGGTGGCCGATCTCGGCGCGCCCGGAGAGCTCGTAGCGATCGAGGGTGAAGCGGAAGAGATCGCCGAAGCCGCCGCTCGCCGACTGGTAGATGAAGGCCGGGGTGATCAGGAAGTCCCAGGGGCCCTCCTGCTTGCGGTAGACGAGGTCGGCGCGGTGGAACAAGACCGCGGTCCCGGCCCTGTCGCCGGAGCTCTCGGGCTCGTTGGCCTCCTTGGTGATCAGCGAGAGGCGATCGTCGGAGCCGAAGACCCGGACCGAGAGCTCGCCGCCGGCGACCGGGTAGTCGAAGAGCCCCTGGTAGTCGTAGTAGCGCGGCGCCTGGGTGAAGTTGAGGCCGATGTCCTCGGGGAGCGCGGCCTTGAGGATCGCGTCGATGTAGGAGCGGCGGCCGCTGACCGCGAAGGAGCCCTTGCCGACCGGCCCCTCGACGAGGACGCCGACGTCGAAGAGATCGGCGTCGACGTAGCCGTGGAAGCCGTCGCGCCGCCCCTTGCGGGGGGCGACGTTGACGATGCCGCCGATCGCGTCGCCGTAGCGCGAGTCGAAGTTCCCCGGCATGAAGTCGATCTGCGCCAGCATGTCGGAGTTGAAGACGCTGGTGATCGCGCCGAAGTGGAAGAGCTGGGGGATCTCATGGTAGCCGAGGTAGATCCGCGAGTCGCTGGGGGCGGCGCCGCGGATCACCAGGAGGCCGGCGCCGAAGGGCGAGCGGGCGACCCCGGGGAAGTTCTGGATCGACTTGAGCGCGTCGCCCTGGGTGCCCGGGAGGTTGTTGATCTCCTCGACCGAGATCGACCGGCGATCGACCGCGTCCGGTTCGTTTCGCCGGGTCGAGACCACCGTCCGGTAGAGGTTGTCGACCAGGCGCTGCTGGTAGTAGCGGACCTCGAGGAGCTTGCCGCGCTCGATCGCCTCGACGTAGTCGAGGCGCTCGTAGCCCTGGGTGAGGATGATGATCCGCGCGCGCCCGTCCGGGAGGCCGCGGAGCTCGAAGCCGCCGTCCTCGCCGCTGATCGCACGCACGCTCCAGGCCGGCGCGCCCCCGTCGTCGCCGTAGGTCTTCTTGCGCACTGCCCCGAGGGGCAGGTCCTCCGGGGCAGGTACGGCGAGGATCACCGCGCCCGAGACCGGCGTGCGGTGGCCGGCCTCGAGGAGGGTGCCGCGGACCCGCAGCGGCCCCTCGCCGCCCTCGAGGCCGCCGCCCGCGCCGATCGGCGCGTCCCCCTCGCCGGCCGCGGGCGCTGGCTCCGGCGCGGGCTCCGGCTCCGGCTCCGGCGGCGCGATATCGATCACGACCTTGATCACCGCCTCGATCACCTGGCCGCGGTATCGCGCGGGCCGGTAGCGGAGCTCGCCGACCGCCGCGAGCGCGAGCTCGTCGAGGCGGGGGTGGACGCCGCGCTCGAGCTCGATCTCCTTGGGCACCCCGTCGACGCCGACGACCAGCTTGACGACGACCTTGCCGGCGGGCGGCGGGTCCTCGCCGAGGAGCTCGGGCGGGTAGTCGATCCGCGCGCTCTTCTCGAGGACCGGCTGCTCGAGCTCCGGCGCCGGCTCGGCGACCGCCGCGAGCGCGAGCGCGGGCGAGGCGGCGCCTCCGACCGCGAGCGCGGCGATCAACGCGAGCGACGCAGGTCGGGGTCGAGGCGGGGCCACGGCCGCGAGAGCATCGCCCACGAGCGCGGCCGCTGGCTAGGGTGACGCGGCGCAAGGGCGCCCGCGCGGAGCGCGAGCGCGCCTTCCAACCCCGTGCAGAGGCGCGAAAGCAAAGCGGTCAGCCGAGCGTTCGGACCGTGAGAGGATGCCTCCGCGCCGGCCCACGATCCCCCGACGAGCGCCCGTCATGGACCCGCGCAGAGCGGCCCGTGCCCGCGCCCACGCCCCCGCGAACGCCGATCTGTGCCGCCGTCCGCCGACCCCCCGGTGCTACACTCGCGTCTTGCACGCGCGCCCGCTGATCCCCGGCCCGCGCGCCTTAATTCCAGGACCACTCCCCTCCCCCGAGCTCGCCGCGAGCCCCCCCTCCGATGCGCTCCTTTAGCTGGCTTCACCTCACCGACCTCCACCAGGGCCTCGACGCCCAGGCGTGGCTGTGGCCGGGGGTCAAGGAGATCCTCTTCGAGGATCTGAGCCGCCTCCACGAGCGCTGCGGGCCCTGGGACGTCGTCCTCTTCACCGGCGACATCACCCAGCGGGGATCGGCCGCGGAGTTCGATCGCTTCAACGCGACCCTGGAGCCGCTCTGGCGCCACATCGAGTCGCTCGGCTCGAGCCCCTCGCTGCTCACGGTCCCCGGCAACCACGACCTCGTCCGCCCCGATCCGCTCCAGCCCGAGGCGCTCATCCTCCAGCGCTGGTCGGAGTTCACCGCGGTCCAGGACGGCTTCTGGTCGGATCCCGAGTCGCCCTATCGCCGCCTCGTCGATCAGATCTTCGCCAACTACGACGCCTGGCTCGAGCGCTCGCCCTTCCCGCGGCCGAGCAAGCTCAGCCACGGGATCCTCCCCGGCGAATTCGCGGCGACGATCTCGAAGGACGGGGTCTCGCTCGGGATCGTCGGCCTCAACTCGGCGTTCCTCCAGATCGGCGGCGGCGACTACCTCGGCAAGCTCGCGCTCGACGTCCGCCAGTTCCACGGGGCCTGCGGCGGCGACGGCCCGGCCTGGGTGAAGGAGCACGAGCTGAGCCTCCTCCTCACCCACCACCCCGCCTCCTGGCTCTCGAGCCAGGCGCGTGATCACTTCCACGGCGAGATCTTCACCCCCGGCCGCTTCGCCGCCCACATCTGCGGCCACCTCCACGAGAACAGCGGCGAGGTCGTGGCGATCGGCGGGGCCGCGAGCCGCCGCCAGCTCCAGGGGCGCTCGCTCTTCGGCCTCGAGAGCTTCGGTCAGGGTCAGGCGATCGAGCGGAGCCACGGCTACGCCGCCGGCAAGATCGAGTTCGGCGAGCGCGACGACGCGACCCTCCGCCTCTGGCCGCGGGTCGCCAAGCGGGCCGCCGCCGGCCACTGGCGGCTGATCCAGGACCTCGACGCCTACGAGCTCCTCGACGATCAGGGGACCGCGCCCGAGCCCCTCATCCTCCAGCGCAAGCCCGCGCCCCGGCGCCCGCGCTCGCCCCGGACCACGCCGGTGTCCGTGCGGAGCGTCGGCGCGTCCGTCAGCGCCGAGCCGGCACCGAGCCCGAACGCCTTCACCAGCGGCGAGGCCTCGCCCCTCGATCCGCTGGTCTCGATCACCTCGCGGATCCAGCCGCCCGGCGCCCCCTACGACCTCCGCTGGCACGTCCACCGCGACGAGGAGGAGCAGACCGCGCTCAACTACCTCGACCAGCCCGGCGCGCCGGTGGTCCTCTGGGGCCCCGAGAAGTTCGGCAAGACCTGGACCACCCACTACCTGATCGACTGCGTCCACCACCAGGACGGCGGCAAGGCGAAGGTCGTGGCGATCAACCTCGACACCTTCGACTACGAGTCGCGCCGCGACTACTCGAGCTTCATCCTCGAGCTCGCCTACCAGATCGTCGCCTCGATCGGCGGCCCCGAGGAGTGGGTCAACCAGGCCTGGGGCTCGCGCGGCTCGGTCAACGTCCGCCTCGGCCGGGTGATGCGCGAGCACATCCTGCCGCTCGCCGACTCCCGCCTGATCATGGCGATCGACCGGGTCGACGCGGTCTGGGGGCTCCCCTTCAAGGACGACTGCTTCGGCATGCTGCGCGCCTGGGCCCAGGACAAGCGCCTCGCCAAGCTCCGCCTCGTCCTCGCGATCTCGACGACGCCGACGATGCTCATCGATCGGCCGACCCAGTCGCCCTTCAACCTGACGCCGCCGATCGTCCTCGGCGACTTCACCCGCGAGCAGGTCCGCGAGCTCGCCACCAAGTACGGCCTCCGCTGGAGCGACGCCGACTTCGCCGAGCTCGATGAGCTGATCGGCGGCCACCCCTACCTGGTCCGCCACGTCATGCACCGGGCGGCGCTCGCCGGCGGAGTCCCCGCCGGCTCGCTGATCGACGAGAGCACCTCGCTCTTCGACGACTTCCTCCAGCGCTACTCCCGCCGCCTCCACAACCAGCCCGAGCTCCTCGCCGGGCTCCGCTCGCTCCGCTCCGAGTCGCTCGCCGAGCTCGACCCCGAGGTCTCCCACCGCCTCGAGAGCGCGGGTCTGGCGGTCGAGGAGAAGACCGGCCTCTTCCGCCTGCGCTATCGTCTCTACGAGCGCCTGCGGCTATGAGCACGCGGACCAACCTCTTCCAGATCGGCGGGGCGATCCCGATCGGCCGCCTCTACATCGAGCGGCGGGCCGACGCGGAGATCGTCGAGACCCTCGCCGGCGGCGAGTTCTGCTACGTCCTCGCGCCCCGCCAGATCGGCAAGTCGAGCCTCCGCCTGCGGGCGGCCAAGACCCTCGAGCGCCAGGGGATCCGCTGCGTGAGCATCGACTTCTCGGGGATCGGCTCGAGCTCGGTGACCAACGACGAGTGGTACTTCTCGATCGCCTACGAGATCGCCGAGGAGCTCGGCCTCCCCAACCCCGAGCTCTTCTGGACCCAGCACGAGCACCTGACCCCCGTCCACCGCTGGTACCGCTTCATCCGCAACGAGCTCCTCGACGCCTGCTCGCAGCCGGTGGTCGTCTTCATCGACGAGGTCGACTCGGTCCTCGCGCTCTCCTTCACCACCGACGACTTCTTCGCGTCGATCCGCTCGGCCTACAACCTCCGGGCGGAGGACCCCGCCTACCGCCGCCTCACCTTCTGCCTCCTCGGGGTCGCGGCGCCGACCGACCTGATCCAAAACCCGGTCCGCACCCCCTTCAACATCGGCCACGGGATCCGCCTCGAGGACTTCACGCGGGCCGAGATCGACGCCTTCACCCCGGGCCTCTCGCACCTCGCCTGCGACACCGACGCGCTCTTGTCGGCGGTCTTCTCCTGGACCTCCGGCCACCCCTACATGACCCAGCGCCTCCTCGAGGAGCTCGCCCGCCAGGGCTCGCTCCACGGCAGGATCGAGGGCGAGGCGGTCGACGACGCCGCCTACCAGATCTTCCTGCGGAGCGGCCGCGCCTCCGACCCGACCCTCGCCTACGTCGAGAAGCGCCTCGACATGAACGCCTCGCGGGTGCGGATGCGGCAGATGCTCCACATCTACCGCAAGCTCCTCGCCGGCGAGCGGGTGGTCGCCGAGCCCAACTCGCCGATCCAGGCCGAGCTCCGGCTCATGGGCATCGCCGCCGAGCAGAGCGTCGGCCACCAGACCCTCCTCCGCACCCGCAACCTGATCTTCGCCGAGGTCTATGACCTCGGCTGGCTCAAGAGCAAGGAGAAGGAGCACCGCCTCGCCGAGTCGGTCGAGCGCTGGCTGAGCTCGGGCAAGCTCGACGACTGGCTCCTCCGCGGCGCCGCCCTCGAGGACTCGCTCCACTGGGCCCGCGGCCGCGCCGACCTGACGACCACCGAGCACGAGTTCCTCCTCGCCTGCGTCTCCCTCGCCCGCACCGAGGCCGAGGACCGCCACCGCAGCGCCGAGGCGCTGCGCAAGGAGGAGCAGGCGCGGGTCTCGCTGGTCGAGCAGCAGCGGCGGGTCCAGGAGCAGCGCTACATCACCGACATCGAGCGCGAGCGCGCGAGCCGGGCCGAGGACTCGGCGGCCTCGCAGCGCCGGGTGATCACGATGCTGACGGTGATGGTCGCCGCCCTCGGGGCGCTCCTGGCGATCGCGGTCTGGCAATTCCTGGTGGCCCAGACCACCAAGGACCAGCTCGAGGAGGCCAACCTCCAGCTCAACCACGGCAACGCCGAGTCGCTCCTCCAGAAGAAGGCCGCCGAGGCGCTCCTCCTCGCCCAGCAGCCGGGGATGGAGATCGAGGCGCTGGTCAAGGCGATCGAGGCCGCCGGCGAGAGCCTCCTCAGCGGCCAGAAGATCCCGGGGCGGGTCCGCGAGGGGCTCGCGGCCGCGGTCGCAACGGCCCCCCGCGGCGCCCTCACCCTCCGCCACAACGACTACCTCTACGGCGCCCACTTCTCCCACGACGGCACCCGGGCGCTCACCGCCAGCCGCGACGGCACCGCGAGGATCTGGGACGCGGTGTCCGGAAAGGCGATCACCACCCTCGACGACCACCAGGACGCGGTCCGCTGGGCGGTCTTCTCCCCCGACGACACCCGGGTGCTCACCGCCTCCGCCGATCGCAACGCCCGCCTCTGGAACGCGAGCTCGGGCGCGCTCATCCACACCTTCCCGGCCCAGGACCCGACCCTCTCGAGCGCCGACTTCTCGCCCGACGGCCAGCGGGTCCTCACCGTCTTCCTCACCCGACCGCCGCGCCTCTGGGACGCCCGCAGCGGCGAGGCGATCGCCACCCTCAAGGGCCACCGCGGGGCGACCTCCGCCGCCTTCTCGCCGAGCGGGCGCTGGATCCTGACCTGGGCGAGCGACGGCGTCGCCCGCCTCTGGGACGGCACGAGCGGCGCGGCCGTGGCCCAGCTCGAGGGCCACACCCGGGCGATCCGCTGGGCCGAGGTCGCCGCCGACGAGCGCCGGATCGTCACCGCCGGCGACGACCCGGTCGCCCGCCTCTGGCAGCCGAGCGGCAAGCTGGTGACCGCCCTCCGCGGCCACAAGGGCGCGCTGGTCGGCGCCCGCTTCTCGCCCGAGGGCGCCAAGGTCCTGACCTACGACGACGCCGGCCTGGCGATCCTCTGGGAGAGCAGCGGCGGCCGCGAGATCGTCCGCCTCGAGCGGCGCCCCGGGCCCGGCGACGAGGCCGAGAGCGAGGTGATCCACGGGGTCTTCTCGGCCGACGGCGCGCTGGTCGCGACCACCTACGCCGACGGCACCGCGCGCCTCTGGCGGAGCGACAACGGCGCGCTGATCTCGGTGCTCACCGGCCACCAGGGCCCGGTCCAGGGCGCCGCCTTCGACCCCCGCGGCGCCCGCCTGGCGACCTTCGGCGAGGACCGGACGATCCGCCTCTGGAGCCCGAGCAACGGCGACCTCCTCGGCCTCCTCGAGGGCCACACCGCGCCGATCTCGAGCATCGAGTTCGCGGCCAACGGCCACTACCTCCTCAGCGTCTCCGCCCGCGACAACTCCGCCCGCCTCTGGGACACCTCGCTCCGCAACCGGATCCCGACCCTCAAGGGCCACCGCCTGCCGGTCCGCAAGGCGCTCTTCTCCGGCGACGGCGAGCGGATCGTCACCGCCTCCGACGACCGCTCCGCCCGCCTCTGGGAGGGCAAGAGCCACGCCCTCGTCCACGTCCTCGACGGCCACGGCGGGCCGGTCACCGACGCGGTCTTCGCCCCCGGCGCGGTCGATCGCCTGGCGACGATCGCCGAGGACGATCCGATCGCCCGCCTCTGGCGGCGGAGCGACGGCAAGGAGGTCGCCGAGCTCCGCGGCCACGTCGCGCCGATCCTCGCGCTGGCGGTCTCGGCCGACGGCCAGGAGATCGTCACCGCCGGCACCGACGACACCACCCGGCGCTGGCGGGCGAGCGACGGCGAGGAGCTGGCGCCGCGGATCTGCACCGGCACCGCCGGCGCGCTCCGCCGGGCCGCGCTCTCCGACGACGGCGTCCACCTGATCGCGGTGAGCCGCGACGGCGGCCTCACCCAGCTCTGGAACACCGCCGAGTGCAACTTCGTCGACACCCTCGCCGGCCACACCTCGGAGATCACCGAGATCGCCTTCTCCCCCGACGGCCAGCTCGCGGCGACCGCGAGCGACGACCGGACGATCCGGATCTGGAGCACCCGCTACGGCACCAACCTGGCGACGATCGAGAGCGAGGGCGGGCCGACCCGCGGCCTCGCCTTCTCCCCCGACGGCTCCCGCCTGGTCACCGCCAACCTCCGCGACGCCTGGGTGTGGAGCACCTCCTCCGGGCGCCTCATCGCCACCCTGCGGGGGCACTCGTCGGCGGTGCTCCACGCCGCCTTCTCGGCCAACGGCTCGATGATCGTCACCGCCTCCGGTGACAATACCGCGCGCGTGTGGGAGGCGAGCGCCCAGGGATACGAGCTGATCGGCACCCTCGCGGGCCACTCCGCGGCGATCGACCACGCGAGCTTCTCGCAGGACAACCGCTACGTGATCACCAGCGCCCGCGACAACACCGCGAAGATCTACCCGATCGAGCTCCCCGACTACCTCGAGCGGGCCTGCGAGCTCCTCGCCGCCCACCCCGACGCGCTCGCCCAGGTCCGCCGCTACTGCTCACCGGCGCGACGGGCGAAATGAGCCCGCCCCCCCCGCTCCCGCGGATCGCCGCCATCGAGTAGGATCCCGTGGCGGCCCCGCCCATGTCGGCGACGACGATCATCCTCTTCATCCTCGGCCTCGTCCTCCTCCTCGGCGGGGCCGACGTGCTGATCCGGGGCGCGTCGGCGATCGCCGTTCGGCTCGGGATCTCGCCGCTCCTGATCGGCCTGACGATCGTCTCGCTCGGCACCAGCGCCCCCGAGATCGCGGTCTCGGTGACCTCGGCGTTCCAGGGCCAGGCCGACATGGCGCTCGGCAACGTCGTCGGCTCCAACATCTTCAACATCCTGGCGATCCTCGGCGCGTCGGCGCTGGTCGCCCCGCTGGTGGTCCAGCGCCAGCTGATCCGCCTCGACGTGCCGATCATGATCCTGGCGGCGCTCGCCGCCTATGTGATGGCGCTCGACGGGACGATCTCGACGCTCGACGGCTCGCTCCTCCTCGCCGGGCTCGCCGGCTACACCTTCCTGCTGATCCGGATCGCCCGCCGCAGCACCGACGCGCCCCCCGAGATGCCGGAGAGCGGCCCGCCCTGGATGGGCAAGCTCGGGGTCCAGCTCGGGATGATCGTCGCCGGCCTCGGCCTCCTGGTCCTCGGCTCGCGCTGGCTTGTCGACGGCGCGGTCGCCTTCGCCCGCCTCCTCGGGGTCTCCGACCTGGTGATCGGCCTGACGATCGTCGCCGTCGGCACCTCGCTGCCGGAGCTCGCCACCTCGATCCTCGCGGTCGCCAAGGGCCAGCGCGACATCGCCGTCGGCAACGCGATCGGCTCGAACACCCTCAACCTCCTCATCGTCCTCGGGGCGACCGCGGTGGTCTCGCCGAGCGGCGTGCCGGTCGCCGCCGAGGCGCTCTCCTTCGACCTCCCGGTGATGGTCGCGGTCTGCGTCGCCTGCCTCCCCTCGTTCATCACCGGCTCGGTGATCTCGCGGTGGGAGGGCGCCTTCTTCGTCGGCTACTACATCGCCTACACGATCTTCCTGGTGCTCTCGTCGCAGGCCCACTCGGGCCTCGACCTCTTCAGCCGGATGATGCTCTGGTTCGTGATCCCGCTGACGATCGCGGTCTTCGCCTTCTCGCTGATCCAGGAGCTCCGGGGCAAGGGGCCGAAGACCCCGGCCTCGCCAAAGAGCTGACCCCGGGGACAGGATGTCCCCAGGGCCATGTCCTTCGGGGCGCGCGATCGCGCGCGCTCAGCCCATGAGGAGGTAGCCGCCGACGGCGGCGCCGACGAGGACCAGGAGGATGAGGCCGATCAGCACCATCGAGGGCCCGCCGCGGACGGTCGGCGCCGGCGGCACCAGGAGCGCGCCGGCGTCGGCCATCGGCGCCGCCGCCTGGGGCTCGAGCGCCAGCGGCTTCGCCAGCGGCTCGGGGGGCGCCGCCGGTAGGGCCGCCATCGGCGCCGCCGCCTCCTCGATCGGCGGCGCGTCGGCCAGGGCCGCGAGCGGGCCCTTGGAGAGGAGGTTCGCGCCCGGGTGATCGGGGCCGCCGGCGTCGGCCGGCGGCTTGATCGTGATCGGCGCCTCGACCGGCGCGGGCTCGGACGCAGGGGCCGGCTCGGCCCCGACGGGGGCGCCCGGCATCGGCATCCCGGGCATCGGCATCCCGCCCGCGACCGGCATCCCGCCCGGCGCCGGCATCCCGCCCGGCGCCGGCATCCCGCCCGGCATCGGCATCCCGCCCGCGATCGGCATCCCGCCCGCGACCGGCATCCCGCCCGGCATCGGCATCCCGCCCGGCGCCGGCATCCCGCCCGAGCCGGGCGGCGCGAAGCCAGGGGCCCCACCGGGCCGCCCCATGCCGCCGAGCGGCGGCAGCCCGAGGCCAGGCGGCGGCATCCCGAGCCCCGGGGGCGGCGCGCCCATGGCGATCATCGTCCGACCGCCGCCGAAGGCCTGACGCCCGCCGTGGATCGCCATCACGGTCATCGCCGTCTGCCCGCAGACGAAGGTCTGGCCGGGCTGGAGCGACGCCTCGGGGGTCCGCACGCCGTCGATGAGGACGCCGTTGGTGCTCCCGAGGTCGCGGACGATCACCTGACCGTTGCTGATCCGGACCTCGGCGTGGCGGCCCGATGACTGCGCGTCGCCGAGGACGATGTCGCCCTGGTCGCGGCCGATGGTGATCGTGGGCGCCGTGATGGTCCGGGTCTCGACCGGCTTCCCGACGTATTGAATCTTGAGGACGTACGAGCTCTCGGCCACCTATCGCCTCCGGCAGTGGTGCGGCAAGTCTCGCAACCAGCGGCCCGCCAGGCAAGCGTCTGCACACCCACAGAGGCCCCCCATTGCGCCCGCGCGCCCGCCAGCGCCCTCGGGGCGCGCCATCTCGCCCGGGATCACCCCGGGTTGATGACGCAGGTGTCGAGGATGGTTGACACGGCGTCCAGGAAGAACCCGTTGTAGTCGTTCGAGCAGACCGGCCCCTTGATCCCGCGCTCGCCGAAGAGCGAGATCATCTGCGCCCAGTGGGCGCCGCCCTTGCCGCAGCCGTCCTCCGGGATCGGGATGAGGCCGAGCATGACGATCCGGTCCTCGTCGCCGCCCTTGGCCGCGACCAGCGCGTCGTGGGTCTGCTGCGCGGTGTTGAGGTCCTCGACGTTGGGGTCGTCGCTGATGAAGGTGACCACGAGGATCGCGTCGTCGCGGAGGAAGCCCTCGTTGCAGCCCCCCGGGCCCTCGAGCGCCGGCGAGACCGCCTCGACCATCCCGTCCATCGGCCGCTCCGAGGGGTGCCCGGCGGTGCCGACCGAGGCGACGCAGGAGAAGTTCGCGTTGAGGTTGGGATCGCTCGAGAGGATGTAGCGGTTGCCGCCCTCGAGCTGGCAGAGCATGTTGCTGGCGAAGTCGCCCGCCGGGTGGATCACGCCGGCGCCGCGGGTCGTGTCGCAGGCGGTGAAGATGTCCTTGCAGGCGTACTTGTTGGCGGCCTGGCAGGTCGCGTGGGTGCACACCTGCGGCGAGCAGCGGCCCTCGGCGTCGGTGTCGACGACCATGATGTGGTAGTCGTTGGTCGGCAGGGTGTTCTTGATCGTGTCGATGAACTCGGGGAAGGCGGCCTTGAGCGCGGCCTGCTCGCCCTCCATCGACACCGAGTTGTCGATCACGAAGAGGAAGTCGACGCGCTTGCAGCCCTCGGGGCCGCCGGTGGTCGTGTCCCCGCCGGTCGTCGGGTCGCCGGTGGTCGTGCTCGTGCTCGTGCTCGTGCTCGTGCCCGTGGTCGCGGTGTCGGTGACCGTCGCCGCGCCGGTCGAGCTGGTGCCGTCGCCGGTGCCGGTCTCGCTGCCGCCGCCGCCGCTGCTGCCGCTCCCCGACGACGAGCCCTCGCTGCCGCTCGAGGTCGTCGCGGTCGCGCTCACGGTGCCGGCGGCGGTCGCCGTCCCGCTCGCCGAGGTCCCGCGGCCGTCATCGCCGCTGCAGGCGCCCAGGCCGAGGGTGAGCCCGAGTCCGAGGGAGAGCGCGAGGGAGAGCGAGAGCGGGCGATGGATCGACATGTGGAGATCTCCGGGGAGCAGGCAACCACTCTACGACGAGCGCCGCGCCGCCCGCATGCTCGATCGCCAGGCCCCGCGGGCGCGCGGATGACTTGCCGGCGCGGGCGTCAGCGTCGATCCTCGCGGGGCCCCGAGGCCCCATCATGCCCGCCCGCCGCCGCGCCGATCCGGTCGTCCGCCTCGCCCTCGGCGCGGGCCTCCTCGCCTGCGCCCCGCGGGGCGGCGACGGCCCGCCGACGAGCGCCCGGGCCCCGCGGGAGGCGACGCTCGCCCCGCGGGTGATCGCCAGCCTTGGGGCCGCGGAGGTCATCCACTGGCGCGGCGCGGCGGGAGATGGCGCCCGCTGCGCGACATGGCGCCTCGAGTGGGAGGCGAGCGAGGACGGGCTCCTCCGCGGGCGAGCGCGCCGCGAGGAGGGCGGCGCCACCTTCTCGCTCGCGCTCAGCGTCGTCGACGCGCGCCTCGTCGTCAGCGATCCCCGGGTCGAGGTCGGCGATCAGCTCACCGCCGTCGCCTGCACCTACAGCGGCCGGATCCGCGAGCGCGGCGGTCAGCCGATCGACGTCGAGCTCCGCGGCCGCGAGCGCTGGTACCTCGACGCCGACGCCTGCGCCGGCGACGACCAGGGCGCGGCGATCCGCCCGCTCGGCTGCGCGTCCACCCTCGCCGATCCCGAGACCCGCCGCCGCCTCGCGGGCGCGCCGGCGACCGACGACACGGCGCTCCCGGCCTGGCTCGGCGAGCGTCGAGCCTTCCTCCGGAGCGACGAGGGCGAGGGCCCGCGCTGCGCCGCCTGGCGCCGCCGCCCGGGCCCCGCTGGCGACCGCTACGGGGTCCTCGAGCGCCGCAGCGGCGGCCGCACCCTGGCGCTCGAGTACGCCTACGACCGGGTCGTCGCCGCCGCCGACGCGGCGCCGATCGCCTTCCTCACCCTCGCGGGCCCCAGCGCCCGCGCGCGGGACGACGGCGACGTCCTCGTCGAGAGCCGCGGCTGCCTGATCAGCCGCGAGGTCGACGGAAGCGGCGGCGGCGAGGTCGGGCAGATCGCCGGCCTCGAGTGGCACCGCAGCCGCCGGAGCTGCGAGGCGGGCGGATCGATCGCCCTCCCTCCGCCCTGCCTTCGGGGCCTCGACGGGCTCGGCCGCTAGCCACTGCCTCACCGGACATGTCCATCAAGACATGTCTAAATGTGCTCGCGGCGGATCTTGTAGGTCAGCATGTGCTGGACCAGCCGCGAGCGGAAGCGGTCGAGCGAGAGCGCCTCGTGGACCCCGCGGGCCGGCGCCCCGCCGAGCTCGCTGACGATCTCCGAGCGGGCGTAGAAGGGCGCGTCGGTCAGCGTCCGGATCACCCGCGCGCGGCCGCCGGCGTCGCAGCGGGTCGACCGCTCGAGCCCCCAGCGGGTGCGCCCGAGCGCGACCGCCTGCGGGGCCTCGATCGACCCCAGCGAGCCGTCGGCGGCGAAGTCGAGGCCGAGGCGGAGGGTGGAGTCGTCGCGGCGGTGGGCGTCGTAGAGCACCAGGGTCCGATCGCCCTGCCGCACCCGCGACCAGGTCCAGGCGTGGAAGCCCTCCTCGAGCGGCTCGGCCCCGAAGTTGGCGTCGTGGTAGCCGGCGCCGGCGAAGCGGAGCGGCCGCGGCCGGCGGATCTCGACCTCGATCCGGCTCTGCGGCGCGACCGGCCACCAGCAGTGGCGGCCGCGGTGATCGATCACCTGCGGCGCGTCGAAGGTCGCGCTCGGGAAGAGGCGGAGCTCGCCCTCGACCGGCCGGCCGCTCACCGCCGCCCGCTCGGCGAAGCGGATCCGCAGGCAATCGCCCTCCCAGGCGAGCGACGAGGCGCCGATCGCCAGGCCCTCCGCGCTCCGGCCGACAGCCTCGCGCGGGTACTCGCTGAGCACCCAGCGGCGGTGCCCGGGGCCGTAGATCGCCACGTTGATCGCGCAGTGATCGAGCGGGCTCGCGGCCGGCGAATGCGCCCGATCGCGGGCGTAGTAGGGCGAGAAGACCGAGCCGACGAAGGCGATCACCGTGACGCCGAAGCGCCCGTCGTCGCTGAGCCCGTCGACGTACCACCAGGCGTAGCCGCCCGCCGGCGGGACCCCGTCGAGGCGAGGTCCTCGGCCACCGCGCTCGCCGCGAAACGCCCCGACAAGGTCACCATCGGCACCCCCGCCCCCGGGTGCGCGCTGCCCCCCGCGAGGTAGAGCCCCGGCACCCTCGTCCGCGCCCCGGGGCGCCGCAGGGTCGCCGTCAGGCCGTGGGTCGCCGCCCCGTAGATCGCCCCGCCGGTCGCCGGGAAGCGGCGCGCGAGCTCGTCGGGCGTGGTCCGCCGCGTCCGCGACGGATCCCGCGAGAGGCTGAGGCCAGCGCGCTCCAGGGCGCGGAAGGTCGCTGCTTCGCATGCGTCGTAGTCTCCCTCGGAAAGCCGCCCCTCGCCGCCCACGGCCGGGGCGTTGACCAGGACGAAGAGGCGCTCGCGCCCCTCGGCGTCGACGTCGACGTCGGCGTCGGCGACGTCGTCGCCCGGACGATCCTGGGCGCAGACATAGACGGTCGGCCGCGGCGGCAGCCGCCCCTCGTCAAAGAGCGCCCGGAACTCCCCCTCATAGTCGCCGCCGAAGAAGACGCTGTGGCGGGTGAGGGGGAAGCCGCGGGCCTCGGCGAGGAGCGACCAGGTGAGCGCCGAGAGCGAGCGCCGCCGCGGGCTCGGGGCCCGCGCCGCCCGGGCCGCGGGAGCGCCGAGGAGCCCGCCGGCGAGGGCCGCGACGTCGGCGTTGACGACGATCGCGTCGCCGTCGATCCGCTCGCCGTCCGCGAGCTCGAGCGCCCGCGCCCGGCCGCCCTCGACGATCACCCGCGAGACCTCCGCGTCGCCGCGGATCACGACCCCCTGCCGCGCGGCGAGGCCGGCCATCGCCTCGGCCAGGCGGTAGATCCCGCCGCGCACCGTCCACACCCCGCGCTGCTCGACGTGGGCGATCAGGTTGAGGGTCGCCGGCGCGGCGAAGGGCGATGAGCCGTAGTAGGTCGCGTAGCGGCCGAAGAGCTGGCGCAGCCGCGGGTCGCGGAAGAAGGCGCCGAGCGCCCGCCACATCGTCCGATGGGCGTCGACGTCGGCGATCCCGAGGATCCCACGCCAGCCGACGGCGGCGACCAGCGAGCCGAGGGTCGGCCGCGACGAGGCGATGAAGGGGCCCTCGACGACCTCGAAGATCCGCCGGGTGTGCTCGCAGAAGCGGCGATAGCCGCGGGCGTCGGCGGCCGAGGCGAAGCGGCCGATCGCCTCCGCGCTCCGCTCGTGATCCGCGAAGAGGTCGAGGCGCCCGCCCTCCTCCCAGGCGTGGCGGGCGAGGACGGTCATCGGGTCGAGGGTGAGGTGATCGTCGAGGCGCTCGCCGGCCGCCTCAAAGAGCTCGTCGAAGATCCCCCGCATCGTCAGGACGGTCGGCCCCGAGTCGATCCCGCGGCCGTCGATCACGACCTCGCGCATTTTGCCGCCGACCTTCGGCGCCCGCTCGAGCACCATGACCTCGAGGCCGCGGCGGCCGAGCTCGATCGCCGCCGCGAGGCCGCCGAGGCCGCCGCCGACGATCAGCGCGCGCTGGGTACCCATGGCCCAAAGGCTAACCCGGGTTTTCGGCAGCGTCCATGCTTTGTCCAATCGAAGCCCCGTTTACATTGACAATCCTTGCACATTGGACCAGACTTCGGGCCGCCTCCATGGACGTCTACATTCGAATCGAGCACGCCCTCGAAGCGGCCCTCCGACCGACGACCTCCACGGCGCCCCCTCGCCTCGGCCAGGCGATCCGGCAGGCGGTCTTCCCGGGGGGCGCGCGCTTCCGCCCGCGCCTCAGCCTCGCGGTCGCCCGCGCCTGCGGCGACGCCCACCCCGAGCTCGCGCGCGCGGCCGCGGTCGCGGTCGAGCTCCTCCACTGCGCGTCGCTGGTCTACGACGACCTCCCCTGCTTCGACGACGCGCCGCTGCGCCGCGGGCAGCCGACGGTCCACGTCACCTTCGGCGAGGAGGTGGCGATCCTCGCCGGCAACGCGCTGATCGTCCGGGCCTTCGAGCTCCTCGGCGAGCAGGTCACCCAGACGCCGCTCCATACCGGCCTGGTCCTCGCGACCCTCGCCCGCGGCGTCGGCTCGCCCCATGGGATCGCCGCCGGCCAGGCCTGGGAGTCGGAGCCGCGGATCGATCTCCGGGCCTACCACCGGGCCAAGACCGGCGCGCTCTTTGAGGCCGCGGTGATCGCCGGCGCGGTCGCGGGCGGCGGCGACGCGCGGGCCTGGCGGGGCCTCGGCGATCTCCTCGGCGAGGCCTACCAGGTCGCCGACGATCTCCGCGACGCCCACGGCGAGAGCCACCGCCTCGGCAAGCCGGTCGGTCAGGACGCCGCCCACGGGCGCCCCAGCGCGGTCGGCCTCCTCGGCGCCGACGGGGCGCTGCGCCGCCTCCACCGCCTCCTCGCCGACGCGATCGAGCGGGTCCCGAGCTGCCCTGGCCGCAGCGACCTGGTCCTCTTGATCGAGCGATGGGCCGACACCCTGGTCCCGCGCGAGCCCGTCGAGGCGCCGCGGATCGCCTCGGCCTCGTGAGCCGCCCGCGCCCTCACCACGACCTCCGCCAGGAGCCCCGATGTCCGCCGCCGCCGAGATCCCGCTCACCGAGAAGCGCCGGGTCCCCGACGCCTTTGACCGCGTCGCCCGCCGCTACGACCTCCTCACCGGCCTCAACCCGGGCTACCGGAGGCACCTCCGGATGAGCGCCGAGCGCCTCCACCTCGCCGCCGACGCGGCGATCCTCGACCTCTGCTGCGGCACCGGCCTCTCGACCGCGGCCCTCCGCAGGGTCTACCCGCAGGCGGCGATCACCGCCCTCGACGCCTCGCCCGGGATGCTCGAGGTCGCGGCCAAGAAACCATGGGCGAGCGAGGTCCGCTGGCTCTGCGGCGACGCGATGGATCCGGCGGCCGCCGGCGCCGTCGGGCCCTTCGACGGGATCCTGATGGCCTACGGGATCCGCAACGTCCCCGACGCCGACGCCTGCCTCGCCCGCCTCCTGGGGCTCCTCGCGCCGGGCGGGGCGATCTGCTTCCACGAGTACTCGGTCCGCGACTCCCGCTGGGCGCGGACGATCTGGAACCTGGTCGCCGGCGGGATCATCATCCCCTCCGGCGCGCTCACCTCGCCGGGCTCGCCGATCTACCGCTACCTCCGGCGCAGCGTCCTCGACTTCGACGGCGTCCGCGCCTTCGAGGCCCGCCTCGCCCGCGCCGGCTTCACCGACGTCCACACCGAGCCGATGGACGGCTGGCAGCGCGGCGTCGTCCACTCCTTCCTCGCCCGCAGGCCCCGCTGATGCCTCGAGATCGCCGCCGCCTCCACAACCCGCCCCAGGGTCCGCGCCCCCGCGAGCTCCCCCGCCCCGTCGACGTCACGGTCGTCGGCGGCGGCCTCGCGGGGATCGCCGCCGCGACCGTCCTCGCCGAGCGCGGGGCGCAGGTCACGGTGATCGAGCGCGAGGCCTTCCTCGGCGGCCGCGCCGGCGCCTGGACCGAGACCCTCGCCGACGGCGCGCGGGTCGAGATGGAGCGGGGCTTCCACGCCTTCTTCCGCCACTACTACAACGTCCGCGCGCTCCTCCGGCGGATCGACCCCGAGCTCCAGCGCCTCCGGCCGCTCGGCGACTACCCGCTCTACGGACCGGAGGGGCTCCGCGAGTCCTTCGCCGGCCTGCCGCGGACGCCGATCCTCAACCTCCTCGCGCTGATCCGCCGCTCGCCCAACCTCCGCCTCCGCGACGCGCTCAAGGTCGACGACACCCTCGGCCAGGCGATGATGGCCCACGACCCCGAGGGGACGCTCCGCCGCTACGATCACATGAGCGCCGGCGCGTACCTTGATCGCCTCGGCTTCCCGCCGCGGGCGCGGCAGATGCTCTTCGATGTCTTCGCCCACTCCTTCTTCAACCCGGAGGAGGACTTCTCGGCGGCGGAGCTGATCGCGATGATGCACTTCTACTTCCTCGGCAACCCCGAGGGGATCGTCTTCGACGTGATCGACGGGCCCTTCTCGACCCGCGTCTGGGAGCCGCTGCGGCGCCACCTCGAGGGGCTCGGGGTCCGCTTCCGCCTCGGCGAGGCGGTCCGCTCGATCGCCCGCGAGGGCGGGCGCTGGCGGATCGAGCATGGGGGCGGCGAGTCGGCGAGCGACGCGGTCGTGGTCGGCGTCACGGTGCCGGCGCTGCAGGCGATCGTCCGGGCCTCCCCGTCGCTCGGCGACCCCACCTGGCGGGCGGCGGTGGCTGGCTTGGGGGTCACGCTCCCCTTCGCGGTCTGGCGCCTCTGGCTCGATCGCCCGGTCGACCCCGGGCGGCCGCCCTTCGTCGGCACCACCGGCCTCGGGCTCCTCGACAACATCTCGCTCTACCACCTCTTCGAGGACGAGAGCCGGGCTTGGGCGGCCCGGAGCGGCGGCGCGGTCGTCGAGCTCCACGCCTACGCGGTCCCCGAGGGGCTGGAGGAGGCGGCGATCCGCGACGATCTCCTCGGCCAGCTCCACGCCCTCTACCCCGAGACCCGGGGGGCGACGATCGTCGACGAGCGCTTCCTCCTCCGCCGCGACTGCCCGGCCTTCCGCCCCGGAGAGGGCCGCGCGCGGCCCACTGTCACGACCCCGGAGCCCGGCCTCTACCTCGCCGGCGACTTCGTCCAGACGCCCTTCCCGTCGGCGCTCATGGAGCGAGCGGTCGCCTCGGGGTTCCTCGCCGCCAACCAGATCCTCGCCGAGAAGGGCGCCGCGGAGGAGCCGATCTGGACGATCCGACCGCGTGGCCTCCTCGCCCGCTGGATCTATGGGGCGACGTCTGCAACGCGGTCAGAGCCCGCGCCAGCGCCCTCTCCTGGCTGATCGAGCGCGTGAGATCTCCTAGTTCGCGGAAGGTCACGGCCGTCGCTTGTATAGGCACGGAGGGCCCTGACTTCCGGACATCTGTTCAGATGAACGCGGCTCCTGCCTGTCGTTCTGGTAATCCACCTAACACGTATTCCAGATCGATGAATATCCACGAAACATGTCGCGTCGTCGTCCGGCTTTGGGTCCAGCGGGCGATGTTGACCCGTCTTGGGTGAACATCTAGGCTCGGCTTCCATGAAGCAGGGCGTGTCACGTCTGGCCCAGCGAGCAGGAGCGACGCTCCTCCTCGCCGCCTGCACGTACACCGGTGAGGGTGAGAACCCGACCGCGACCGCCCCCGACGAGGTCGAGGAGAGCGATACCAGCACTGACGCGTCGACGTCGACGTCGACGAGCGGTGACCCTCTGCCGCAGGTGACGTCGACCGACGCGAGTGACACGTCGAGCGGTGAGCCGACGAGCACCACCTCCGACGGCACCACCGGCGATGACACGACGGGCACGACCGGTGGCACGACCGGCGGGACGAAGACCTGCAAGAAGGTCGACTTCCTCTTCATGATCGAGAACGAGTCGGAGATGGCCGTCGCCTACAAGGAGCTCGGCGAGCTCTTCCCCCACGTCGCCGAGCGCGTCGAGACGGAGCTCTCCGACTGGGACTATCACATGATGGTCATCAACGGCGACGGCAACTGGGGGACCGCCGCCTGCGAGGAGCGCTGCGCGCTCACCGGCAGCTGCGAGCCGCTCCTCGACGGCTACCCCTGCGAGTACGACCCGAACTCTTGCGACATGACCCTTGGGGCAGGTGTCACCTTCCCCGCCGGCTCCTGGGCGAGCAACGTCCAGTGCCCGATCGAGGGCGACCAGCGCTACATCGTCAACGGCCAGCCTGACCTCGCGGGCACCCTCGACTGCCTGCGCTGGGTCGGCAACTCGGGCGACACCTACCGCAAGCCGGTGCAGTCGGTCCTCGAGGCGGTCTCGCCGGAGCTCAACGGGCCCGGCGCCTGCAACGAGGGCTTCATCCGCGACGACGCCTACCAGGTGATCATGGTGATCACCACCAGCGGCGACTTCACGACCACCGGCACCCCGGAGGAGTGGGCCGACTCGCTCCTGGCGATCCACGGCGGGAAGTTCGACAAGGTCTTCCTGATCGGCCTCTTCAACGACGGCTACTACACCGGGACCTGCGGGACCCTCGGCGCGCCCTACACGATCAAGAACCTCCTCGGCTGGATCGACGGGATCTTCCACTCATCGTGGGGGAGCGTCTGCGAGAACGACTTCCGGCCCTACATCGACCAGGCGCTCGACTACATCCTCAGCGACTGCGAGGAGTAGGCGCCGGGCGAGGCGGCGACGTCGCGCGAGGCCGAGTGAGCGTGAGCGCGAGCGCGAGCGCGGCGCTCAGGGGTTGAACTTGGCGACCCACCACTCGTGGGTGCCGAGCTTGCTCTCGAAGCCGACGCCGTAGACGAAGCCGCTCGCGTCGACCGCGACCGCGAGGCTGCGATCCTGCTCGCTGTCGTAGCCGTCGAGCGACGCGGTCCAGAGCGCCGAGTCCCAGCCGGCGTCGAGCTTCTTCACCATGAAGTCGTAGTCGGTGACCTGGTTGAGGGTCGCGCCGGCGACGAGGAGGTGACCGCTCGGATCGATCGCGATCCCGCAGCCGTCCTGGTCGCCGCAGAAGCCGATCTGATCGACCTCGGAGTCGGTCTCGTTGCCCGAGGGATCGACGCGGAGGAGCCAGAGGCGATCCTCGAGGTCGATCGACGAGCGGCGCCGGCCGAGGGCGATGATCTCGTCGCCGTCGGCGATCTGGACGCTGTAGAGCGAGTCGTTCGGCTTGCCCATCACGTTGGTGGGTCGCCACCAGGAGAGCTGACCGGTCGGCGCGTACTTGGCGACGAGGCCGCGCTTCTCGTCGGCGGCCCCGTTGACGTCGCCGGCGAGGACCACGTCGCCGACCCCGTCGATCGTCGCCCCGAGGAAGCGGCTCGACTTGATCGAGACCTCGCCGAAGTCCTTGTTCCAGAGCGGCTTGAGGTTGGAGTCGTAGGCGGCGATGAGGCCGGTCCACGAGAGGTCGACCTTGATCGCGTAGCCGACCCCGAAGACCCGGTCGTCGCCGTCGATCGCCACGCCCCGGCCGTAGGAGTCGGGGAGCGCGCTGGTCTGCTCGCCGATCCGGAGGCCACCGGAGGTGTACTTGCCGAGCCAGAAGCGCGGCGCCTCGCCGCCCGCCGAGAGCTCGCCGACGACGAAGACGTTGTCGTGGCTGTCGATCGCGACCCCGCGGGCGATGTTGAAGCCGACCGGCGCCGGATCCTCGAGGGAGGTCGGGACCTCGCGGGCCCAGAGGAGCTCGCCGTCGCTGCCGCGGTACTTGCGGATCGCCATCCGCGTCTGACCGGGCTTGTTCGAGACCGACTCGTAGCCGACGACGATCACGTCGCCGAGGCCGTCGACCGCGACCCCGTGGGCCTGGCTGTCGAACTTGTCGTTGCCGGTCGCCTGCCAGATCTGCGAGCCGCCGAGCGGCAGCTCGATGTCGATGAGGACGGGGCCGCTCTCGCCGCTCTGCTCGAGCTTGTCGTAGGCGATCGCGCTCAGCGTGTGCTCGCCGTTCATCGCGTCGGTGGTGACGCCGAAGGTCCACTCGAAGGGCGGCTCGGTGTCGCTGCCGAGGGTGGCGCCGTCGAGGATGAAGTCGACGCGCTCGACCCCGAGGTCGTCGACCGCGATCGCCTTGACCACCGCGGGACCGGCGTTGAGGATCTTCACTTGCCCCTCGACGCCGTTGACCGTCAGCGTGACGATCTCCGGCGGCATGTCGGCGTCGCCGCTGCCGCTCTCGCTGCTCCCGCCGGTCGTTCCGGCACCGGTGCCGCCGCCGCCGGTCGAGTCATCGCCCGAGGAGGCCCCCGAATGGCCGGTGACGGTCGACAAGCCGCTGGCGTTGCTGCTCCCGCCCTGGCCGCCCGAGCCCTCCGAGTCGAACTCGCCGGCGTCGTCGGCCCAGTCGAGTCGATGAGAACCAAAGCATCCCGCGAGCGCGAGCACCAGCGTCGACGAGATAGCGATGCGAGCGTATGACCGCATGCCCACCCATCGTTACCAGACTCGCGGAGACCGCACAATACTGCGCAGGAGCGTGTCCGCTCCCACATGTTCAGCATCGTGCGCGTCGCGATGTCGGTGAAAGGTCACGGTCCCCTGACGTGGACTGGAAAATGCCGCCGGCCCCTTGCCGGAGCATCCGAATAGTAATGCAGGATACGGCCGTTTCACAGCAATTTGTTCCCTCCGGAGCAAGCCGGGGAGCCACCCGGAAGGGCTCGCAGAGCGGCCTGGGGACCACCTTGCGCGGCCACCCACGGGACGGGCGGCGGACCCCCCCGCCCGTCTGCGTGACCGGCCTCAATACGCTATCATCGCCCCTCCTGGATCATCTCCGCCCATGAGCGTCCGCCCCCAGCCCTTTGACGTCGATCCGACGGTCCCCGTCGGCATCGACGCGCCGACCAGCGGCGGGCGTCCGGCGCTCTCCCTGGCGCCCGAGGGGCTCGACGAGGCGACGGGCCGCGACGACGACCGCGGCGACCCCGACGACGACGAGGGCACGGGGATCCCGCGGCCCCTCCCCGCCCGCAAGCCATGGATGCCGCCGGACTTCTCGGGCCGGGTCCTGGGCAAGCGCTATCGGATCCTCCGGATGCTCGGCTTCGGCGGGATGGCGACGGTCTACGAGGCCGAGCACGTCACCATCGAGAAGCGGGTCGCGGTCAAGATCCTCAACCCCGACTACGCCGAGGACCCCGAGATCGCCAGCCGCTTCCTGCTGGAGGCGAAGACGGCCTCCAAGCTCCGCCACGAGCACATCATCGACATCACCGACTTCGGCGACAGCGACGGCTCGGTGTGGTTTGTGATGGAGCTCCTCGAGGGCGAGGATCTGGCGGCCACGCTGCTGGAGAACGGCCCCCTGCACTACCCGCGGGTGATCAACATCGCCCGGCAGATCTGCTCGGCCCTGGCGGCCGCCCACGCGATCCGCGTGATCCACCGCGACATCAAGCCGGCCAACTGCTTCAGGATCACCCGCGGCGGCAATTCGGACTTCATCAAGGTCCTCGACTTCGGGATCGCCAAGATCGCCAACCCGAACGAGCGCGACTCCCAGCGGACCACCGGCACCCCCCTCGGGACCCCGGGCTACATGGCGCTCGAGCTCCTCAAGGGCGAGGACTACGACCACCGTGTGGACATCTACGCGCTCGGCGTCTTGATGTACAAGCTGCTGACCAACAAGATGCCCTTCCCGGCGCTCAACGCCTACGGGACCCTCGCCCGCCAGCTCGACGGCGAGCCGGCGCCGCTGCGTGAGGCGGCTCCAGATCGAGAGATCCCGGAGATCCTCGCCGACCTGATCATCAAGGCCCTGGCGCGCGATCCCGAGCATCGCTTCCAGAGCGCGACCGCCCTCCTCGAGGCCCTCGACGACGTCGAGCGTGAGCTTCACCGCGAGAGCCCCCTCAGCCGAGATCCCCTGAGCTGGGGCGCGCGCGAGCGGATCGCCCCGTCGGCCCCGACCGTGATCGCGCCGCCGCCAGCGTCGCTGGTCGAGTCGGGGGCGAGCGAGGCCGCGGCCCTCAGCGCCGCCGGGGTCGCGGCCGTCGCCGCTGAGCCGGCGCCGCAGCGCAGACCCCTGCGGACCGCGGTCGTCGTCGCGCTCCTCGTCGCCTTCCTCTGGGCGGCGCTGACGAGCTGGCTCCTCCGCCCCGAGACCAGCGCGATCGCGGGGATCGAGCCGCGCATCGACGCCCTCGGGGAGCGAGTCGCCCGCCAGCTCGCGGAGCGCCGGGCGAGCGAGGCCGAGGCCCAGGCCCAGGTGCCCCCCCCGCAGACACCGATCGAGGAGGCGCCGACGCCAGCGCCCGAGGCGGAGACTCCACCGGCGGGCGACGCCGAGCCCGGCCGGCCGGCGCTGCCGCGGACCCTGACGACCACGACCGTCCGCCGCCGCTTCGACCGCCTCGCGCCGGCGATGGCCAAGTGCCGCGAGCGCTACAGCGGCGGCCTCTCGACCGAGCACTCGCTCAAGGTCAGCGTGGTGATCGACGGCGCGACCGGGACGATCAAGGAGATCGCCGACCTCAACGGCGGCGCGCTCGCGCCGATGGGCGCCTGCGCCCTCGAGGCGATCAAGCGGACCAAGCTCCCGGCGGCCCAGCGCGACACCACCCTCACCCACGAATTCGTCTTCTGAGCCGCCGATGATCGCCCCTCGCTCGCTCGCTCCCCGGACCTCGACGCGCGCCATCGCGGCCGCGCTCGCGCTCGCGCTGCCCGGCCTGCTGACGGCCCCGCAGGCGGCGAGCGCCGCCCCGGCGACCACGAGCGAGGCCGGCGCTCCGACGACCGACGAGGCGAGCCCGGACCCGGCCGCCGACCCGATGCCCGAGGTCAGCAACTTCTTCCGCGAGGGCGAGCTCCAGCGGAAGCAGGGCCACCACGTCCAGGCCGCCGATCTCTTCATCGCCGCCTACGAGCGCCTCGACGATCCCCAGCGCTACCGCAACGCCCGCGGGACCGCGATGTCGAAGATCTACGACTCGCTCCTCGCCGCCTACGAGACCGCCGAGAGCGACGACGCGAAGGTGCGCCACGCCTGCCGCCTCCGGGGCCTCCTCGTCGACTACGTCGACGCCCTCGTCGAGGCCTACGGCGGGGCGAGCGAGGGCTTTCCGGAGGTCCGCTTCGGCCGCGAGAAGCTCGCCGGCCTCGACCTGACGATCGCCAGCTACGGGCCGCCGGAGAAGCTCTGCAAGGTCGCCCCGAGCGGGCCCGCGGGCGGCGGCCCGAACCGGCGAACAGTGCCCCTCCTCAGCCACGACTCGCGGCCGCCGGAGAGCGGGCCCTCGCCGGATCCGGGCGGCGACGTCGTCGTCGGCCCGCCGCAGCCCGATCCGCGGGCGGAGCGAGAGCGACGGCGCGCGCGTGGGATGCGAGCCGGCGGCGCGGTGCTCCTCAGCGGCGGCGCGGTGCTCCTCGGGACGATGACCGCCTACCTCGTCCGCGGCGCTCAGATCGGCAACGAGGGCGACCGGATCGAGGCGGCGCTCCGCGACGAGATGCGCCCGCTGACCGAGGACGAGCGTGCATGGGTCGAGTGGGCCAAGATCGCGGGGCCGAGGTCAGACACCGTGGCGATGGCTACCGGGATCAGCGGCGGGGTCCTGGTGGTCACGGGGACGATCCTCACCGCGGTCGGCTCAAAGCGGCTGCGGCGGCAGCAGATGTCCGTGGCCCCGCAGGCCGGGCCCCACAGCGCCGGCCTCCAGGTCCTCTTGCGCTTCTGAAGCGCGGGGGGCCGCGGGCTCGCGTCGGAGGGTCCGACGCTCGGCCGACGGCGCGGAAGGAACGACGCTCACAGCGGCACAGCTCGGCTCGCCCGCGCGCCGACGCCGATCGTCAAATGGCGATTCGGACATGTCCCATTGAACATGTCCGAAGTCACCAGCAGCGAGCGACCGATCAGCCGATCAGCGAGGCCAGCGTCGGCTCGATGATCTCCCGCCAGGCGTCCTCACGGGCGCTCGCCAGCGCCTCGAGATCGAGGCGACCGTGGCGGGCGAGCGCGGCGTCGTCGTCGCGCGTCGCCGCGTCGATCGCCGACCCCTCGCGGAGCCCCGCGAGCGCCCCGCGGAGGGCGAGCGCGACCGGCTCGCCGCCGCTGCGGAGCGCCCAGGCGACGGTCTCCCAGGCGAGCGCGGCGTGGCCGGCCTCGTCCTCGGCGATCCGCTCGAGGATCGCCCGGACCTCCGGATCCTCGCAGCGGCGGGCCGCGCGGGTCGCCATCAACGCGGCGATCGTCTCGCCGACGCAGCCCTCGACGAAGGTCGCGGTCGCCAGCCCGGCGAGGTCGAGCGCCCGGGGCTGGACCGCCGGCAGCGGCCCGGGGCCGCGATCGCGGCCGCTGTAGCGGCGGGCGAGGGCGAAGCAGAGGCGGGCGTGCTCGACCTCGTCGAGGCCCGCGCGCTGGGTCGCGGCGACCAGCTCCGGCGGCGCGCCGACGGCGAGGAGCTCGAGGGTCGCGCGGGCGAAGGCGGCGATCGACGCGTGCTCCATCCGCGCGTCGGTCAGCCAGGCGTCGGCGAGGCGCTCGCGGAGCGCCGGCGCGAGCGCGGCCTCGTCGCCCGCGGCGTCGCCCTGCCAGGCGTCGGAGGCGACGACCGGCGCGAAGGAGGCGGTCTCGGGCGGACGCGTCCGCGGGGCCTCGCCCTCGGGCGCCGCCTCGTCGAGGAGCGGCCGCCCGCTGCAGTAGTTGTACCAGTGGTAGCAGCAGACCTCGTCGCTCGCGGCCTTCTCGCGCGCCTGCGCGGTCGAGAGCCGGCGGATCCGCCCCTGCATCATCGGGTCGAGGGAGAGGCCGGCGATCGCCTTGTCGCCCTCCTTGTAGCCGTTGTCGGCGACGTGCATGAGGCGCGCGGGGCAGCCGATCTCGTCGCCGGCGGAGGGGTTGGCGAACTTGCGGGCGATCTCCAGCGGGCCGCACCAGTCGCCGCTGACGCAGCCCTCCTCCTCCTCGGCCTCGGGATCGTAGGGATCCATGCCCCAGCGCTCGGGGTAGCGCGAGGTCGGCGGAGCGGCCTCGGCCGCCGCGACCTCGCCCCCCTGGGCCGCCCCCGGGTTCTTGGGGTGGACGACCTTGCCGGGCTCCGGACGATCGGCGATCGGGCGGCCCCCGGCCGCGCTGGACTCGGCGACCTGGCCGGTCTGCGGCGGGCTGCAGCCGAGGGTGAGCGCCGTCAGCGGGACGCCGAGGAGCGTCGCCTGCAGACGTGCACGCAGGAGCAGGGTGTCGCGCATGCGGCAACCCTAGCACGGCCGACCTTGGCGACGGGGTGGCTTGTCGATCGCCAGGACCAGGGCCATGGTTTCGCCCGTGGAGGTCGACCTCGCGATCATCGGCGGCGGCTGTGCCGGCCTCAGCCTCGCGGTCGAGCTCGCGGCGGCGGAGTGGCCGCCTGGCCAGCGTCCGCGGGTGGCGCTGATCGAGCCGCGCACAGACTTCGTCCGCGATCGCACCTGGTGCTTCTGGCCGGTGATCCCGCACGCCTTTGACGCGGCGATCCGCGCCCGCTGGCCGCGCTGGGAGGTCCGCGCGCCGGGCCGCCAGGTGATCCGCGGCTCCAGCCGCCTCCCCTACGTCCAGATCCCCGCCGACGCCTTCTACGAGGTCGCGCTGGGGCGCCTGCGGGCGGCCCCGAACGTCGAGCTCCTCCTCGGGGGCGCGGTCCACGAGATCGTCGACGCCGGCGATCACGTCGCCCTCGAGACCAGCGCCGGCCACCTCCGGGCGGCGCTCGCCTTCGACAGTCGACCGCCGCCGATCGCCCCCGGCCCCGCCCCAGACCACGACCCAGACGCGACCGAGGTCACCCTCCTCCAGCACTTCGTCGGCTGGGAGATCGCCTGCGATCGCCCCTGCTTCGACCCGACGATGGCGACCTTGATGGACTTCGCGGTCCCCCAGGGCGACGGCCTCCACTTCTTCTACGTCCTCCCGCAGGCCGCCGATCGGGCGCTCGTCGAGGCGACCTACTTCACGCCGACGACGCTGCCGACGGCGACCTACGAGGCGAGGATCCGCGACTACCTCGGCCGTCGCTTCGGCGTCCGCGACTTCGCGATCGAGCTCCGCGAGCGCGGGGTGATCCCGATGAGCTCCGCCCCCGCGCGGCCGCGCGCGTCTCCGCGCGTCTACAACATCGGCCTCCGCGGCGGCCTCGCCAAGGCGTCGACCGGCTACGCCTTCCTGGCGATCCAGGCCCACGCGCGGGCGCTCGCCGGGCGCCTCGCGAGGGCGCCGCGCGGCGCCCCGATCGCCCCGCCGCCGGCCCGCTCCGAGCTCGCGGTGGCGATGGATCGGGTCTTCCTCTCCCACGTCGCCCGCCACCCCGAGCGCGCGCCTGGCCTCTTCGCCGACCTCTTCGAGCGCCTGCCGCCCGAGCTCCTGATCCGCTTCCTCTCCGACCGCGCGACCCCGCTCGAGTGCCTGCGGGTGATGTCGACCACCCCGCTCGCGGCGATGACCCGCGAGGTGATCCGCTCGCGCGGCCGCTGGCTCCGCCCCGCGACCCTGCCGCTCGCCGACGCCTGACCCCACGAGACGACGATGCCCAGCCTCTTCACCTTCGGCGCCCCCCCGCCGGCGCCGCTCCCCGATGATCTCAGCGACCAGCCCGACTGGGTGCAGGCCAACCCCGCGCGGATCGAGCGGGCGCTCGCGCGGGCGCTGGGGCGCCCGGCCGGCGGCTGGTATGCGGTCGACGCCGTCGACGCGATCACCCGGGCGCCGCGCGCCTACACGATCGCCGGCCGCGCGCTGATCCTCTGGCGGAGCGCCGAGGGCCGCCTCCTCGCCGCCCCCGAGGCCTGCCCGCACATGGGCGCGTCGCTGGCCTGCGCCCGCACCCGCGGCGACGCCGTGATCTGCCCCTGGCACGGCCTCGAGCTCGGCCCGCGGCCGCACGGTCGCTGGCGACCGCTGGTCGCCCACGACGACGGCGTCCTCGCCTGGGTGCGCCTGGAGGGCGAGGAGGCGCCGAGCGACGCGCCGATCCTCGCGCCCCGCCCGGAGGGCTTCGTCGCCGGGGTGATCCGGATGGAGGCCGCCTGCGAGCCCGCCGACATCCTCGCCAACCGCCTCGATCCCTGGCACGGCGCCCACTTTCACCCCCACTCCTTCGCCCGCCTGCGGGTCCTCGAGGAGGACGAAGATGTCCTCCGGGTCAGGGTCGCCTACCGGGTGGTCGGGCCGCTCGCGGTCGAGGTCGACGCGACCTTCCACTGCCCGGATCGACGGACGATCGTCATGACGATCGTCGGCGGCGAGGGGGTCGGCTCGGTGGTCGAGACCCACGCGACGCCGATCGAGGGCGGCCGCACGGCGGTGATCGAGGCGACCCTGGCGACCTCCGAGCGCCGCGGCTTCGCCGTCGCCCGGGCCACGGCCCGCCTCTGGCGGGGGATGATCACCCGCCGGGCGGCCCGCCTCTGGGTCGAGGACATCGCCTACGCCGAGCGCCGCTACGCCCTCCGCCGCGGCGAGCCCGTGCGCCTGCGGACGATCCAGGGCGGCTGAGCCGCGCGCCGCGAGCCGGCGCGTCCGCAGACCGTCCAGGGCGTCGGCCGCTCGCGTCTGCAGAGGATCCAGGGCCGGGTCGTTCATCGCCGCTCGTCCTCCGCGCCCTCGTCCGCGCGCCGCCGGCGAAAGGCCCGGATCGCCCCGCCCTCGATCCGCGACCAGACCTGGCCGCGGACGTGGAGGGTCGCGGCCAGGGCGTCGAGGTCGAGGTGCTCGCGGACCAGCGGCGGGAGCCCGTCGAGGTCGACGACCGCGGCCGCGAGCGCGGCCATCGACGCGAAGTCGCCGAGGGCCGCGCCGCCGTACTCGTCGACGGCGCTGGCCTCGCCGCGGCGCTCGATCCGGCGATCGTTGAGCGCCCGCACCCGCGCCCGCGAGTGCGCGACGATCGCCTCGATCTCGCGGTGGAGCCCCTCGATCGTCCGCGCCCGCGGCCGCAGCCGACGGTCGACGATCCGGCGGACGAGCGCGAGGAGATCGCGGCAGAGGGCGGAGCGGGCGAGGGCGTGATCGCGGGCGATCTCCCGGCGAATGCGGCGGTGACGGGGCATCGGCGTCGACGACAGAGGAGCGGCGGGGCCAGGGAGGTCGGCCGCCCGGCGCCGCCGTTGCGCAGCTCCGCGCGCCGTTGCAGCGGCCCGCGCCCGGGTCAGGCGGCCCGGGCTCCGGTCAGCGAGCGGCCGGATCCGACGACAAATAACATGTCCCAATGGACATCTTTACGTGAAGCGCAGAGCGCGACCGCTGGCGGCGCCCTGCGGCCGCCCAGGCCAGCTCCGCGAGCTTCGGAGACCATGCGCGGGCAGACGAGCGCCGCCCGGGCCGACGCGCGCCGAGCTCTTCGTCGTTCATCCACGACCCGCACGGGCTGGCTGCCGCTCGCCGTTCGACAAACATGTCCAACAGGACAGAACGATCAACCAGCCCGCTCGCCCCCCCGCGGCCACTTGACCTCGAGGAGCGTGAGCCCGTGGGCCGGCGCGGTCACCCCGGCCTCGCGGCGATCGCCGCGGGCGAGGAGCCCGTCGATCCACGCCGGCGCCCGCCGACCGCCGCCGACCTCGACCAGCGAGCCGACGATGATCCGGACCATGTTGTGGAGGAAGGCCTGGCCCTCGACGTCGACGACGATCCGCCCGGGCGGCGCCGAGGCGATCACCGAGGGATCGCCGGCGACCCCGAGCTCGCCCGCCTCGCCGCGGATCGTGATCGCCTCGATCCGCCGGATCGTCGTCGCCGCCTGGCAGGCCGCCGCCCGGAAGGCCGCGAAGTCGTGCTCGCCGATCATCCGCGCGGCCGCGCCCCGCATCGCCGCGAGGTCGAGCGCGCGCGGGACGTGCCACTCGCGGGCGACCGCCAGCGGGTCGCGGAGCGTCGACGTGCGGATCACGTACTGGTAGCGCTTGCCGAGGTTGTGGCGGCGGGGCTCGATCGGCCCGCCGTCGGCGGCCGCCTCCTCCCAGGCCGAGAGGGCGACGATCGTCGGCGGCAGGCGGCCGGCGAGGCCGAGGAGGAGCCCCCGCGGGGGGATCGCAAAGGGCGGATCGAACGCGGCGATCTGCCCGCGCGCGTGGACCCCGGCGTCGGTGCGGCTCGCCCCGCGGACCTCGATCGGCGCGTGGTAGAGGGCGGCCAGCGCCTCCTCCAGGGCCCCCTGCACGGTCGGCAGCGGCCGCCCGTCCGGCCGCGGGCGCTGGCGCGCGAAGCCGTGGAAGGCGGAGCCGTCATAGGCGACCCGGAGGACGACGCTCATCGCGGCCGACGATCGCGGGCGGGCCTCCTCGCTGTCAACGTCCGCCGCCCTCGGCCCGCGGGGTGCTCGACGTCACCGGCGCCTCGGCGGGCGCTCGCGCGGGCGCCGCGACCGCGTGGTAAGCTCGCGGACGCCGATGAATTTCTGGAAGAGCTACTTCCTCCTGCCCAACCTCTTCACCCTGGCGAACGTCTTCTGCGGGTTCTACGCGATCACCCTCTGCGCGCGCCTCGGTGAGGAGGGGGCGGACAGCGACGTGCTCTACAAGGCGGCGCTAGCGATCGTCTTCGGCCTCTTCTTCGACGCGACCGACGGCCGGATCGCCCGCCTCACCAAGACCCAGTCGGAGCTCGGCCTCCAGCTCGACTCGCTCGCCGACGTCGTCACCTTCGGGATGGCCCCGGCGATCCTGATCTACCGCTGGGGCCTCGAGGACCTCGGCCGCGTCGGCATCGCCGTCGCCTTCGTCTTCCTCGCCTGCGGCGCGCTCCGCCTCGCCCGCTTCAACGTCCTCGCCACCCGCGAGGCCAAGGTCGACAAGTACATGCTCGGCCTGCCGATCCCGGTGGCCGCGACCGCGATCGTCGGCCTGGTCCTCGCCAGCCACGCGATCGGCGTGCCGCGGACGACCAACGCCGCCCTCCTCGCGGTGATGGTCGCGGTCCTCGGCTACCTGATGATCTCGCGGGTCCACTTCCGCTCGTTCAAGGAGCTCAAGCCCACCGGCCGCACCCTGGCGACGGCCGGGACGGTCGCGGTCCTGGCGGTCGTCGTCGCCACCCGGATCAGCCGGCCGGCGATCCTGCTCCTCCTGGTCGCCTGCTACATCACCCTCGGCTTCTTCGAGGAGATGATCTTCCTCCGCCGGCGCTTCTCCGAGTACCGGGCCGCCCGCCTCGCCTCGGCCAACGGCGCCGATCCGGAGGCCGCCAGCCTCGCCGCCGAGGAGTCGGTGGTCCTCGCCGAGCTCGGGATGGACGAGTGATGGCGGGCGCGCGGCCGCTCCGCCTGATGGTCTACGACCGCACCTGCGTCGGCCGCCCCCTCCTCCCCGGCCTCAGCCACGCCTGGATCACCGGCGGCCTCCTCTACCGCGGCCTGGGCCGCCTCGACGCCCACCGCGGCGTGAGCTCGTGGGGCGAGGCGCTGCGCTGGCTGGCGAGCTTCCGCGAGGACGCGCCGATCGCCTCGATCCAGTACTGGGGGCACGGCAAGTGGGGGCAGGCGCGGGTCGGCGAGGAGGTCCTCGACCGGGCCGCGCTCCGCCCCGGGCACCCGCTCCACCGCGATCTCCTGGCGATCCGCGAGCGCCTCCTCCCGGGCGCCGCCTCGCTCTGGTGGTTCCGGACCTGCGAGACCCTCGGCGCCCTCCCGGGCCAGGACTTCGCCCGCCGCTTCACCGACCTCATGGGGGCGCGGATCGCCGGCCACACCTACATCATCGGCCCCTGGCAGAGCGGCCTCCACACCCTCGCGCCCGGGGTGGCCCCCGCGTGGTCGCCGGGCGAGGGGCTCGCCGAGGGGACGATCGCCGCGCCCGCCCGCGCCCGCTGGTCGCGGCAGGGCGAGCCCAACACGATCCACTGTCTTCAGGGACAGGTTCCTGAGGGCTTCTAGCGTCCCTGCTTCTCTCCCGCGAGGGGCGGACGGGCGGCCGACGAGGTCGTCGGGCGCTTGACGGCCGCCCGTCCGGCACGGACCATCCTTGGCGATGGGAGCGACGCGAGCGACGCGAGCGACGCGCAGCAAGATCCGCGCGGAGCACATCGACCTGAAGCCCCTCCCGCGCGATGAGGCCCGCCGGGTGATGTCCCAGATCAGCGGTGTCCACCGCGCGTGCTGGCCAGACAAGGACATGGAGAGGGTCTACGCCGAACGGATCGAGTGCCCCTCGGTGGACAACCAGCTCTGGCTGATGCGAAGCGCGACGGGGGAGATCGTCGGCTTCATGCACGGCGTGAGCGAGGACCTCGAGCTCGACGGGACCCCCGTGCGGCTGATGCGTGCCGTCGCCGCGGCCTACCCGGAGTGGCGCATCTCGCTCCGGGGCTTCGAGCGCTTTGCGGCGGCGACCTTCATCAAGGTCGCGTTGCGGGGTCGACTGGACGGCCGCCTGCCGCTCCTCTTCCCCTACTTCGCCACGCCGACCACCTACCGGACCTTCCTGCGGGTCATGCCGCGGATGGTGCCGGTCCCCGGGGTCGAGCCCGACCCGAAGTTGCTACGTCTGCGCGACGCGGCGATCGCCCACTACGGCCTCGAGCGGGTGCCCGGTCGGGCGCACGCCTGCCGCGGCCCGCGCTCCCCGATGCCCCCCGAGGCGCGCGCGCACTGGCAGAACCATCGCGCCCCCGAGGTCCGCTTCTTCGTCGAGGAGTGCCCGAACTTCGGCGAGGGAGAGTACCTCGCCGGTCTCGTCCCGATGGACTGGAGGGACCTCGCGCTCGGCCCCGTCCACCTCTCCCTCGGCGTGGCGCGGGAGTGGCTTCGCCGGCGCCGACGCGACGCAGCGCGCCGGTAGGCGACGGCCCTCAGCGGAGGATCCGCCCGAGGCTCACGGTGTCCTCGCGGAAGCGGTCGAGCTCGGCGCCGGCGAGGGCCTCGCCGATCCGCGGCGGGCGGCCGTCGCCGCTCGCCTGGATGAAGAGGGGATCGAGCATCGCCGCCTCGCCGCCCTCCTCGCGCCACATCTCGACCCGCACGCGGTCGCTGGCGGTCTTGCCGGTGTGGCCGGCGAGGCCGACGAGCTGGCCCGAACGGACCGCGTCGCCGGGCGCGAGGGCGCCGACCACCCGCGAGAGGTGGGCGTAGCGGAGGTGGAGGCCGCCCTCCAGCTCGAGCTCGAGGGTGAGGCCGGCGTCGCCCGCCTCGTCGACCGCGCGGACGCGCGCGTCGCCGAGGGCGACCACCGGCGCGCCCTCGGGGCGCCGGTACATCGCCCCGCTCCGCCCGGTGATCACCTCGAGGGTCGGCTCGAGGAGGCCGCGGGCGTCGGCGGCGACCGTGTGGAAGGCGACCGGCGAGCGCCGGAGCGCGCGGCGGCGGGGCTCGCCCTCGCGGCTGTAGAGCTCGGCCTCGCCGCCCGCCGGCCGGTAGCGGTGGTAGGTGACGCTCGCGGCCTCGCCGGCGAAGCGGATCCCGAGGACCGGCCCGAAGCGGTGGAAGCGCTCGCCGAGGAAGCGCTTCTCGACGACCACCTTGATCCGATCGCCGGGCCGCGCCTCGGTCATCAGGTCGACGTCGTAGGCGAGCGCCTCGGCGATGAGCGGCCCGAGCTCGCGGGGCTCGCCGGCGGCGTCGAGGGCCGCGCCGAGATCGGCGTCGCGGCCGAGCTCGAGCTCGACGACCGCGACGTCGGTGCTGGTCGGGTGCTGGAGGGTGCGGACGACGTAGCCGCCGCCCTCGCGGCAGGCCTGGAGGAGGTGGCCCTCGCCGAGCTCGATCTCGAGGGCCTGGAGCTCGCCGTGGCGGTCGCTGGCGAGGCGCAGCGGCGCCTTCGAGCCCGCGAGGAGGCCGAGATCGAAGGTCGGCTGGATCGCCGCCTCGATCGCCTGGATCCCGCCGGCGACGATCCCCGCGCGGGCCAGCGCGTCGGCGAGCGAGCGCCGGCCGTCGAGCGCGTCCTCAGCCCGCAGGAGGTCGTCGGCGGCCGCGAAGATCCGGACCGGGTCATCGCCGCAGCCGCTCGCCGGCGGATCCGCGAAGGTCCCGAGCGCGCCGCCCCCGGCCCCGCCGATCACCGCCGCGCGGGCGCCCCGGAGATCGGCGAGCGACCCCTCGCCGCGGAGGAAGAAGACGTAGGTGTTGATCACGGCGAGGACGCCGAGGAGGAGGAGGGTCCGATTGCGCGCCTTCCGTTCGGCGGGGTCGATCGCCGCCGGCCGCTGCTTGCCGCGGCCGCCGCGAGCCTTGGTGCTCGCGCCCTTGCCTCCGCGCGCCCGCCCCTTCTTGCCCGCGCCGGCGGGGAGGCGGCGATTGCCCTTCTTCCGCACACGCTGGCGCTAGCAGATCGCCGGCGATCGCCGCAAATTTCCGCCCAAGTCCGCGGCCCGGAGGACGCTCGTTCGCCGGTTCCTCGCGGGGGATCCGAGCGACCTCGAGGAGAGCCGCCCGCGCGCCTCGAAGCCCGCCAAAGCGCGGTCGCGGGCGCCTCCGCGCCCCATCAAAGGAGGACAGCCCGGGCACGCGGTGGTAGTCATTGTCTCCGCTCATGCGTACTCGACACCCGGTGCTCACCTGGTCACGCGCGCTGGTCCTCGGCCTCTCGGTCCTCACGCTCGCGGCCGGATGCGAGGGCAAGGCGACGCCGGTCGACGCGGCCGCCCTCGGCCTCCCCGCCGTCACCCGACCCGCGAGCGCGACCCAGGGCGAGACCCGGGCCTTCCTCGCGGCCGCCCGCGGCGAGCTGACGATCACCGCCGCCAACGGCGAGGCGATCGAGGCCAAGCCGGGGACGCCGCTCCTCGCCGACGACCACGTCCGCCTCGCCGACGGCGTCGCCCTCGTGATCTTCACCACCGGCAACGCGCTGCGGATCGACGGCGGCCTCGACTCGGCCGTCCGCGACCTCGCCGGCTTCACTAGCCCGCCGAGCAGCCGCAGCCTCGAGGACGAGCTCGCCGCGGCCCTCACCCCCGAGCAGGCCCAGGATCTCGGCCTCAGCGAGCGCCTCGGCGGCTGGCAGCTCCGGCAGCGGGCGATGGAGCGGCCGGCCGACGAGGCCGCGCCGGTCGCCCCCGCCGAGGAGGTCAAGTCGGAGGAGGAGGCCGAGCCCGAGGAGCCCGCGGGCGGCGACGGGGCGCTGCCGAGCATCCAGGGCGCGACCGAGACCCAGCCCCTCGCGGACGCGAAGAAGAAGGACGACGACGGCGGCGGCGGCGGCTACGGCGGCCTCCCGGGCAACCGCGCCCTCGACGTCAGCCCGAAGGAGGAGAGCCGCGACGCGAAGCCGGCGGCCGAGCCCGCGCCCCCCAAGCCCACCTCGCCCGCGACCAAGCCCGCCAGCGTCGAGGACGACTTCGACGGCGACAGCCTCGTCGAGACCAAGTCCTCGAGCAACGAGAAGGGCTCGACCACACCGACCTCGGGGAAGACGGTCAAGGAGGACTTCGGCGGCTGGGGCCTGAGCCGCGCGGTCAAGGCCGGGACCCAGAGCGCGGTCACCCTGCCGGCCGCGACCCGCAAGACGATCGCCGCCTGCGTGCGCTCGTCGAAGAAGAGCCCGGCGCTGGTCAAGCTGACGATCAAGGGCCACAAGATCAGCAAGGCCGCGGTCGTCGGCGAGTCGCTCAAGTGCGTCGAGGAGCTGGTCGGCGCGCTCGTCGACGGGGTCGCCGACGGCGACGTCGAGGCGACCTTCGTCAAGGTGAAGTAGCCCGCGGCGATGGCCCTCAAGATCGCCGACCGGATCCTCGCCCTCGGGATCGCCCTCGCGCTGGTCTTCGCGGCGCTCTGCGCCCTCCAGCGCCTCGGCGGGCGCCTCCACGCGCTCGAGAACCTCGAGCGCCTCACCCTCGACCTCCGCTTCCGCCTCCGCGGCCCCGAGGCGCCGGGCGACGCGGTCGCGATCGTCGCGATCGACGACGCGGCGATCGCCCGCTACCCGCTCCTCTCGGAGCGCCGCGATCCCTTCGCCGCGCTCCTCCGGGCGATCGGCGCGGCCGGGGCCGCGGTGATCGGCGTCGACGCGATCCTCGTCGACCGCGAGCAGATCCTCGACGAGGCGCTGAGCGCCGAGGTCGAGGCCCACGTCGCCGCCCACCCGGGCTCGAGCGCGCCCGCCGATCGCCTCCTCGCGCGGGTCGCCGAGGCGCTCGGCGGCGACCGCCACCTCGCCGCGGCGATCGCCGAGGTCGGCGGCGTCGTCCTCGGCCTCAGCCTCGGCGGCCGCGGCGAGGCCGTGAGCGACGACCCGGAGCTCGCCAAGGGGCGATACGGCCAGTCGATCGTCGGCCCGACGCCGCCCCTCAGCGTCCCCCGCGGCCTGGTCTCGCTGCCGATCTTCAACGCGGCCGCGGCCGGCCTCGGGATGATCACCTTCACCGAGGATCAGGACCAGACGATCCGCGAGCTCCACTTCGCCCGCCGCTTCGGCGACGGGATCTACGCGCCGATGGCCGCGACCCTCCTCGCCGCCCGCGACCGGGTCCCGCGCAGCGGCCTCGTCTACCTCGGCGGCGAGTCGAAGGTGCGGATCGGCGCCCGCGAGGTCGAGCTGGGGCCCGGCGACCGGATGATCCTCAACTTCCGCGGGCCGGCGGCGACCTTCCCGACCTACTCGGCGGCCGACGTCCTCGACGGCGAGGTCGGCGACGCGCTCGCCGGCAAGATCGTCCTCGTCGGCATCACCTACCTCGGCTACGACCGCGCCCGGACGCCGCTCGGGCCCCAGTTCCCGGCGGTCGAGCTCCACGCGACGGCGATCGACAACATCCTCGCCGGCGACCCGATCCGGCGGGTCTCGCCCTTCACCGACGTCGCCGTCTGCGCGCTCCTCGGCCTCCTGGCGACCCTCCTCTTCGCCCGCCGCCTCGACGCCGCGCCGGCGATCCGCTTCGGCGGCCTCGGCCTCCTGGTCGGCGGCCAGGTGCTCGCGTCACATGTCCTCTTCGCCAGGTACAACCTCTGGCTCGGCGCGGTCTGGCCGCTCCTCGCGGTCGCGCTCATCGGCGGCCTGGGGATCGCCGCCGCCTACGCTGGCGAGGCCCGCCAGCGCCGCTGGCTCCGCCGCTCCTTCTCCCACTACCTCGGCGGCGAGACCCTCGACCAGCTCCTCGCGGACCCCGGCGCGCTCGCCCTCGGCGGCGCCCGCCGCCGGCTCTCGGTGCTCTTCTCCGACATCCGCGACTTCACGACGATCTCCGAGAGCCTCTCGCCGGAGGAGCTCGTCGACCTCCTCAACCTCTTCCTGACGCCGATGAGCCGGGCGGTGCTGAGCCGCGGCGGCTACCTCGACAAGTACATCGGCGACGCGGTGATGGCGGTCTTCGGCGCGCCGGTCCCCCACGCCGACCACGGCGGCCGCGCCCTGGCGACCGCGATCGCCATGCAGCGGGCGCTCGACGAGCTCGGCCCCGAGCTCGCGCGCCGCGGCCTGAGGCTCGAGATCGGCGTCGGCGTGAACGCCGGCGAGATGGTCGTCGGCAACATGGGCTCGGTCGATCGCTTCGACTACACGGTCGTCGGCGACGCGGTGAACCTCGCCTCGCGCCTCGAGGGGCTGACCAAGATCTACGGGGTCCGCTGCCTGGTCGGCGAGGGGGCCCGCGCGCTCGCGCCGGAGGAGTTCGCCTTCCGCGAGGTCGACCGCGTGCGGGTCAAGGGCAAGGCCGAGCCGGTGGCGATCTTCGAGCTCCTCGGCGGCCCCGAGGGCGAGCTCGCCGCGTACGCAGACCTCCCCGCCTTCGAGGCGGCGCTCGCCGCCTACCGCCGCGGCGACCTCGCGCTGGCCCGCGAGGGCTTCGTCGCCTTCGCCGGCCGAAACCCGGGCGATCGGGTGAGCGCGCTCTACCTCGAGCGGCTGGCCGAGCTCGGCGACCAGGCGCCGGCGGGCTGGGACGGCGTCACCACCTTCCGGACCAAGTAGGGATCGCGGGCCGCGGCCCCCAGCCCGCACGCAGCCTCCGCGGCCGTGAGAGGGGCCCCGGCCGCGGGCGCTCTGCTATCCTGCGGCCCCCTGGGAGGACGATTGCGAATGAACGACGAAGCGAAGCGCGTGACCATGCAGGACAACGAGATCTTCACCGACGAGCACAAGGCCTTCCGCAAGACCGTCCGCTCGTTCGCCAAGGGGCTCGCGGAGCACGCGCTCGAGTGGGATGAGGCCGGGATCTTCCCGCGCGAGGTCTTCAAGCAGGCCGGCGACCTCGGCCTCCTCGGGATCCGCCACGGCGTCGAGTACGGCGGCCTCGGCCTCGACTGGTGGTACACGACCGCCTACGCCGAGGAGCTGGTCAACACCCGCAACGCCGGCGTCAACATGGCGCTGATGGTCCAGTCGGACATGGCGACGCCGATCATCGACGAGATCGGCTCCGACGAGGTCAAGCGCGAGTTCCTCGAGCCGGCGATCAAGGGCGAGAAGATCGCGGCCCTCGGGGTCTCGGAGCCCGGCGGCGGCTCGGACGTCGCGGCGATCCGGACCACCGCCCGCCGCGACGGCGACGACTACGTGATCAACGGCCAGAAGCTCTGGATCACCAACGGCACCCGCGCCGACTTCATCACCCTCGCGGTCCGCACCGGCGACGACGGCTACGGCGGGATCTCGCTCCTGGTCTTCCCGACCGACGTCAAGGGCTTCCACGTCGGCAAGAGCCTCAAGAAGATCGGCAACAAGTCCTCCGACACCGCCGAGCTCTTCTTCGAGGACTGCCGGGTCCCGGTCCGCTACCGCCTCGGCCAGGAGAACCAGGGCTTCTACCACATCATGACCAACTTCCAGGGCGAGCGCCTGGTCGCGGCGATCGGCTGCGTCGCCGGGATGGAGCTGGCGATCCGCGACGCGGTCAAGTACGCGACCGAGCGCAAGGCCTTCGGCCGCCCGGTGATCAAGTTCCAGGTCTGGAAGCACAAGATCGTCGAGCACCTGACGGCGATCGAGGCCGCGCGGCGGCTCACCTACCACGCGGTCGACAAGTTCAACAAGTCGCCGATGGGGGCGACCCGCGAGATCACGATGGCCAAGCTCTTCGCCGGCGACCTCGCCCAGCGGGTCCTCTACGACTGCATGCAGATCCACGGCGGCTTCGGCTACGTCACCGAGTACGCGGTCAGCCGGGCCTGGACCGACATCCGCCTCATCACCATCGGCGGCGGGACCAGCGAGGTGATGAAGGAGATCCTGATCAAGCTCGAGGGGCTCTAGCCCGAGGGCCGCTGGCGGGCGAGGAGCGTGCGTGAGCGTGCGATGATCGCCCGTCCGCCCTTCGCCAGCGTCGCCCTCGCCGCCCGGATCGAGGCGGCCGAGCGCGATCTCATCGCCGAGGCGGTCGCCCGCGATCCCGGAGAGGGCGCGGCGGTCTGGCCCCTCGCCGGCGGGGTCGCGGCCTGGGCGGGCGCGGGCTCGCCGCTCAACAAGGTCGCGGGCCTCGGCTTTGACGGCGCCCCCGACGAGGGCGAGCTCGCGGCGATCGAGCGGGCCTTCGCCGCCCGCGGGGCCGCCCTCCAGGTCGAGCTCGCCACCCTCGCCGACCCCGCGATCGCCCCCCTCCTCTCCGGCCGCGGCTACCTCCTCGGCGGCTTCGAGAACGTCCTCGGCCGGCGCCTCGACCCGCACGAGGCGCCCCCGACCCCGCCGGCGATCGACGTCCGCGAGAGCGCGGCGGACGAGCTCGACGCCTGGGTCGACGTCGTCGTCGACGGCTTCGCCACCCCCGACACCGAGGGCGTCCCCTCGCACGAGAGCTTCCCGCGGGAGATCATCGCCCGGGTGATCCGCGACCAGAGCGGCGGCGCCTCCTTCGCCCGCTTCACCGCCCGCCTCGACGGAGCGATCGCCGGCGGCGCGAGCATGCGGATCGCCGCCCGCCAGCGGATCGCCCAGCTCTGCGGGGCCGCGACCCTGCCGGCCCTGCGCCGCCGCGGGGTCCAGAGCGCCCTCCTCAACGCCCGCCTCCGCGCGGCCGCGGCCGCGGGCTGCGAGCTCGCGGTGATCACCACCCTCCCCGGCTCGCGCTCCCAGGAGAACGCCGAGCGCCAGGGCTTCGCGCTCCTCTACAGCCGGGCGATCCTCGTCCGGGCGCCCTGATCGGCGCCGGAGGACCTGCCTCTTCCGACAGGTTCTCAAGCCGGCGGCCGGATGTACCAGCCCGCCGGCGAGATCAGGGCGACGCGCCGCTCACCGTCAGCCAGCGCCACGTCGACCCGCCAGGCGATCTGCGAGGGCGCCCGGTCGTGGCTGAGGAAGGGCTCGCCGAGCGTCACCCCGGCGTCGCTCGCCGCGACCTCGGCGAGCGCGGCGGCCGGCGGCGCGTCGAAGAAGGCGAGCGGCGGCCAGCTCGTCCGCGCCTCGGCGTCGGCGCCGAAGATCGCGACCTCGCCGAGCGCGCCGTCGAGGCCGACCCGCGCCCAGCCGCAGACGAGCCCGTCGACGACGAAGGGCACCCACCAGAACGCGGGCGCCCGGGCCGGGCCGGCGATCACCCTCGCCGCCCCGACCCGGGCCCCTCGCAGCGCGCGCATCCGGGGATCGTCGGCGACCGGCGGCTGCCTGCGGGCCGCCGCCGCGATCGCCTCGACCTCGGCCGCGCCGATCATCACCCTACGCGGTCCCGACCCCGACGTAGATGAAGTTGGTGTGGTTGACCGTGTCCCAGCTCTCCCAGGAGACGCTGCCGCCGACCGTGTCGTCGGCGTTCCAGGGCGAGGGGTCGTAGATCATGAGGCGGCGGTTGGTGACCCCGCTGCCGCCGATCGGCACCAGGATCGACTGGGTGTAGGAGTAGCCCGCGCAGGCCCGGGCGTGCCCCGGGATCCCGGTCTTGAAGGGCTCGCCGGCGTCGATCCGCGCCTTCGCCTTCGCCCAGGTCGGCGAGCCGTCGAAGGTCGCCTCGAGGTGGCCGTGGCTCAGCGACTCGTAGCCGGGGCTCTGGTCGGAGGGGCACCCGCCCGGGGCGTAGCCGAGCGCCGGGGCGATCGTCGCCTGGGTGTAGTGGTAGCGGTAGTAGTCGAGGATCATCTGCGCCGTCGCCACCGCGCAGTAGTCCCACTGCTGCTGGCCGTGGAGCGCGAAGCAGTGGTGTCCGCGGGCGTGGGTCGCCAGGTAGTGGGTGCAGAAGGCGAGCTCGCGGGTGACGTTCTTGGTCAGCTGCCAGGGGGCGATCCGCCGCTCGAGCATCGACACCGCCTTGACCGTGGTGATCTGCTGGCGCACCGCCGGCGAGAGGCTCGCACGGAAGGTGTCGATCGTCTCGTAGCGGGCGAGCCCGGCCTTGCGGGTGTTGGTCTTGAGGGAGTCGTAGAACGACCAGGCGAAGGCGCCCTCGATCCCCTTGGCGGGATCCCCCTCGGGGACCTGGACGCCGCTGAAGTCGAAGATCACCCGCGACTTGCCGCGGGGCCCGGTGATCGGGAACATCACCCCGAGCTTGGGGTAGCCGTAGCAGACCAGGAGCGGCTTGCCGACGGTCGCCCCCCGGTTCGCCCGCTGGACCTTGGGGAGGAGCTTCTCGGCGATCGCCTTGAAGTTCCAGGAGCGCGCGCCGAGCTCGTAGGCGACGTCAGGATCGCCGAGGATCTTCGAGGCCGCGGTCCGGATCGTCCCGAGGGTCGCGCGCCCCTCCTTGACCTCGTAGTCGTAGAAGAGCGGGGTCCCGTTGATGTCGTGGATCACCGTCGGCGCCTTGGCGATCGCGCCGCGGGTCCAGGGCTGGATCCCCGGGAGCTCGCTCCGCGCGGTCTGGAGGACCGAGATCGTCGCGTGCTCGAAGGCCTCGCTCTTGCTTACCAGGTGCTCTTTCTCGCCGTATGTCGCAGGCATGTCTCTCTCCGGCCCTCGCGGCCAGGGTCACGGGTCACGCGGAGACCGGGCCCTCAGCCGACATGGCCGAAGAGACAGATACGGTCCTCGCTCGCCCGCTCACCCTAGGCAGCGGGCGCCGACCTGCGAAGCGAAAAGCCTGCGGCTTCGAGCCCGAGCGCCCCGGCGTCAGCCGGGGATCAGCGCCCAGCAGCAGCCGGTCGAGCAGAAGAAGCCCTCGGGGCAGTCGTGGTTGCCCATGTTGTCGATCGTGCAGGACTGCATGTCGTTCTCACACATCGGCTCCTCGCAGCCAGGCGGCGGCTCGGTCTGACCGAAGCAGACCTCGCAATTCTCGGGCATGCACGGGTCGTCGCACTGATCGTTCTTGGTGCAGAGCGAGCAGGAGCCGATGTCGGAGAGCTTGCAGTCGGGATCGCCGAGGTAGATGTCGTAGCTCATCCCGTCGACGGTCACCGTGCAGCAGCCGAAGCAGTCGCAGCCGTTGGGTGTCTGGCAGGTGTCGAGGCACTCCTGCGACTGCATGTCCGGGCAGTTGTTGAAGTTGGGGTCGTAGGGGCACTTGTCGCCGCCCGGGCTCATCGGGTCGCACTTGAGGTCCCAGGCGCAGTCGCCCTTGCCGCCGCCGGAGTTGCCGTCGAAGAAGCAGTCCTGCTTGCAGGGGTCCTTGTTGTCGCCGGGGAGGCCGGTGGCGAAGGTGTCCTCGTCGTCGTCGCAGGGCGAGATGCACTCGGGATCGGCGAGGTCGACCTTGCCGTCGCCGTCGTTGTCCATGCAGTCGCCGCAGGCGAGCACCTTGCCCTCGCTCTCGCAGACGGTCGGCGTGCAGGTGCCGCCGCCACCGGTGGTCGTCGAGGTCGCCGCCGAGGTGCTCCCCTCGCTGGCGCTCGCGCTCCCGCCGGTCTCGGTCGCGCTCGACGTGCTCGAGGTCGAGGTGCTCGAGGTCGAGGTCGAGGTCGAGGTCGCGTCAGTGGTCGAGGTGCCGGCGCTCAGGGTCCCGGCCTCTGTGGTCGACGACTCCGTATCTGAGGTCTGCGCCCCCCCATCGCTGCAGGCGACGAACGCGATCACGAGGGCGAAGAAGGAGGAAGCGAGGGTCGAAGAGCGGAGCATCGGAGCATTGGACCACGCTCGTCACCCTCGTTCCAAGGCGCTCACCGATCAATCGGCCCGGCGATGCGCGCCTGCGCGCGCCACCTGACGTCGAGGCGCCACCTCGCGCCCTCATGGACGGCCCGATGACGCCGCGACGCGATCGCGCCGCGGCGTCGAGCTGCCAGCGGGCGGCCCTAGCCCGGGATGATCGGCACGCAGCAGCCGGTCGAGCAGAAGAGGCCGTCGCCGCAGTCGTCGTTGCCCATCGCGTCGACCGTGCAGGAGTCGCCCTTGTCGCACATCGGCATCTCGCAGCCCGGCGGCAGGTCCTGGCCGAAGCAGACCTCGCAATTCTCGGGGACGCAGGGGTTGAGGCAGGCCTCCTGCTTCGTGCACTTGGCGCAGGAGTCGATGGTCTGGACCGAGCAGTCGGGGTCGCCGAGGAAGATGTCGTAGCTCATGTCGCCGACGGTGATCGTGCAGCAGCCGAAGCAGTCGCAGCCGTTCGGGACCGGGCAGAAGTCCTTGCACTGCTGGTCCTGCATGTCCGGACAGTTCTTGTAGTTCGGATCGTAGGGGCAGGTGTCGCCGCCCGGGTTGTTCGGGTCGCACTTGAGGCTCCAGTTGCACTTGTCGTCGCCGGCCCCCGAGTTGCCGTCGAAGTAGCAGTCCTGGTTGCAGGGGTCCATGTTGTCGCCGGGCAGGCCGCTGGCGAAGCTCCCCTCGTCGTCGTCGCAGGGGGAGATGCACTCGATGTCGCCGTTGTCCACCTTGCCGTCGTTGTCGTTGTCGATGCAGTCGCCGCACTCGTAGATCTTGCCGTCGCACTCGACCGGCGTGCACTCGCCGACCATGCCGGTGGTGTCCGAGGTGGTCGAGCCGGTCGACGTCGACGTCGACGTCGACGTCGACGTTGACGTGGTCTCGGCCGCGGTCCCGCTCCCGCTCGAGGTGCCCGAGGTGCTGGTGCTCGTCGACGTGCTCGAGGTGCTCGTGCTCGTCGACGTGCTCGACCCGCTCTCGGTGTTGGAGTCGGTGCCAGCGTCCCCCGACGATCCGCTGCAGGCGAGAGAGAGGGCGAAGGCGAGAGAGGCGAGGCTACGCGTACGCATGCCTCGATTAGAACGCGACTCCGCGGGATCTGGCCACGATTTTGCCGCGCGCGATCTCCTGTGCAGACGGCTGCATCAGCGCGCGGCGGGGCCGAGCACCCGCACCTGGGGGCCGCCAAGCTCGACGACCTGCGACGCGCCGCCGAGCTCGATCGCGAGGGCGACGCCGCCGTCGACGTCGACCGGCGTCGCGTTCACCGACGGAGGGAGGAGCGCCTGCGCCAGCGCGTGCTTCGCCGGGAGATCGGCGCGACGCCGCGCGAGCACGAGGAGGGGCCCGCGCTCCGCCTCCGCCAGCGGCCGCGGGCTCAAGGGGATCGCCGCGATGAGCCCGAGGATCGCCGACGTCGCGCGCTCGCCGAGGAGGGTGAGCACCCGCTCGCGGATCGTCTCGAGGGTCGCGCTCACCTCGGGATCGTCGGCCTGACGGCGCGCCCGGGCGATGAGCGGGCGCTCGACCGCGACGTCGAGGTGGACCTCGCCAACCGGGTGGCCGGCGAGCTCGAGCGGCGACCACCAGTTGTGTCGGGTCCACACGAGGTCGTCGGAGCGGCCGCTCCGCGAGACCCAGAGGCGGCCGAGGTCGCCCCGGGCCTCGCCGGCGACGTGCTCCGAACGCGGCCCCCGCGGGCGCTCGGGCGCCGCCAGGGTCGGCTCCGCCGGCGGCGGATCGAGGATCGCCGCGAGCCAGCGCAGCGCGCCGTCGATCTGCCAGCCCCGCGGATCGGCGCCCGGCGAGGTGTCGTGGATATGCCAGAGGCGCCCGAGCTCGGGGCCGACGAGGCGGGCGAGCGAGTGGCGGGCGAGGGTGAGGAGGTCGCCGAGGCTGCGCTCGGCGAGGTGATGGGCGAAGCCCGAGGCGCCGGGCGTGCGATCGAAGAGGCAGAGGTGGAGCTCGCCCTCCAGCTCGAGGGCGGCGACGTCGAGGAGCTCGCCGACCCCCCGGAACGCGCAGGGGAGCATCATCCGCAGGGCGGCGACCAGCGGGGCCGCGGCCGCGGGGGTGAGCGCGACGCCGCCCTCCAGGCGGCCGCGGATCATGCAGACGTCGCTGCCGTAGGTGCAGGTGATCGGCGCCTCGTAGATCCGGTGCTCGAGGAGGCGGGGCCCCGGGCCGATCCTGCGGACGCCGACGACCTCCTCGTGGATCCGCGCGCGGGTGAGCGCGAGCGCGAGGCGGAGGCCGCCGAGCTGGCGATCGCCGAGCTCGAGGGGCTCCGCCAGCTCGACGCTGACCTGGCGCTCGACCGTCGTCCGCGAGGCGTCGGCGATCCGCTCGGCGCTGATCGTCCGCGACGCCGGATCGCCGTCGCCCTCGAGGACCCGGTAGCGGCCGCGGGGATCGAGGAAGATCCGCCCCGGCGGGTAGACGGCGCGGGCGATCGCCGCCTCGACCCGGACGAGGAGCTCGGAGGTGCCGGCGTCGACGACCTCGAGGCACTCGGCGGCCTCGGTGACGCACTCCGCCGAGATCGCCTGGCCGAGCGCGACCTCGTGGTCGGCCCGCACCAGCGTCTTCTCGGCGATCGCGTCGGTCCGCGGATCGATGTGGAGCGCCTGCCGGCGGCGCACCTTGCCGGCGGCCGCGAGGTGCTCGACCGCGTCGTCGACGAAGCGGGCGCCGAGGCGCTCGCGGAGGCCGGCGAGGTCCTGCTCGCGGCCGAGCGCGCGATCGAGGTGGCGCTGCCGGACCACCCGCGGCTCGCTGAGCGGCACCGCCTGCGGGAGCGCGTCGACCAGCGGCCGCAGCGGCGCGTCGTCGGCCTCCTCGTGGAGGATCATCTCCTCGTCGCCGGGCGGCGCGAGGACCATCACCACCCGCGCCTCCTCCTGCCGCCAGCCGGCGTGGGCGAGGCGCTCGGCCTCGCGGCGCACCGCCGGGTAGGTCCCCTCGATCAGGACCAGCGCGGCCTCGGCCGGCTCGTCGCGGTGATGGCGGCGGGCGCCGCCCAGGCGATCGATCTCGGCGCGGCGGATCGCCCGGTGATCGTCGCCGGCGAGGCGGAGGTGCCAGGCGATCCCGGCGGCCTCGGCCGCGTCGGCGAGGGCCGCGAGCGGGAGGTCGTCGCCCCGGGGATCGACGAGGTCGCGGCGGCGGACCAGCGCCCGCGCGCGGGTCGGCGCGCGGTCGTCGGCGAAGACCCGGAGCGGCGCCGCGAGGACGTGGCGGGCCCAGCTCTCGACCCCGCTCGCGCCCTCGCCGGCGGTCGCCAGGAGGACCACCGGGTAGGAGGCGGCGTGGAGGGTCGCCCCCAGCGCCCAGAGCCGGCGCATCGAGAGGTTGAGGTGCATCTCGGCGACCCCGTGGAATGCGTCGACGTCGTCGACGACCACCAGGCCGAGGCGGGCGAGGAGGTCGTCGGTGCGGCGATCGCAGAGGACGTCGGACTCAAACGCCTCGAGGTCGCAGACGACGATCGCCGGGGTCCGGCCGGCGAGGAGCGGGCCCGCGAGGTCCTCGCCGGCGAGCGCGACCTGGACGTTCCAGCGGGCCGACGAGCGGGCGAGCGCGTCGCCGAGTCGGGCGGCCCAGGCCCGCGCGGCCGCCCGCGTCCGGACGATCACCAGCGAGGTCGCGCCGCGGTCGAGGAAGACGTGCAGTGCGGCGAGGAGGGTGAGGGTCGTCCGCCCCGAGCCCTCGCCGCCGATCACCAGGGCGTGGGGCGCCTCGGCGCTGGCGCTGGCGATCGGCGAGCGCACCCGGACTTCGGCGAGGGAGGCGTCGTCCTCGGCCGCCGGCGCGCTCGCGGTCAGGGTCCAGATCCCGGCGAGGTGCTCGAGGACCGCCGCCTGGTGGGCCCAGGGGCGCGCGACGCCGCAGAGATCCTCGAAGACCTCGCGGACCAGGGGCGCGAGCGCGGCCGGCAGCTCGCCGCGCTCGCCCGCGCGGCCCGGCCGCTCCTCGAGGGCGTCGAGGGCGACGCCGGGGTGGGACTCGTCGATCGCCGCCTGCAGGCGCGCGAGCGCGTCGCGCCGATCGGACATGGCCGATGGGTCAGTGTCATCGTCGCCGCCGAGCTCCTTGTCCTCGACGGTCTTGCTCGGCTCCTTGCCAGCGACCAGGAGGTGGTAGGCGGTGATCCAGAGGAGGAGCCCGCCGACCACCCAGGTCCCGGGCGCGGGCGCGACCTCGGACTCGCCGAGGCCGAGGCCGGCGACGACGTGGAGGGCGAAGAGCACCAGGAGGAGCGGGACGATCCACCGGCGGAAGCGCTGATCGGCCCGCCGCGCGGTCGACGAGCCGCTCCAGCGGTAGGGCCAGGGGAGCGCCGAGGAGGCGGTCCGCCAGCCGATCTCGCCGACCCCGTAGATCCAGCGGAGCGCGAGCTCGACGATCCAGAGGAGGGTGAGCCAGAGCGGGACGTGGAGGATCAGCGCCAGCGCCGGCACGTCGGCGAGGGGGAGCGCGAGCGAGATCCCGGGGCGCGCGAGGAGCTTCCACTCGAACCACCCGACCGTCGGCCAGGACGCCTCGGGCATCCAGCTCGGTCGATCGAGGGTGGTCGCCAGGAGGGGATCGACCGCCCGCGCGAAGACGTAGAGGCCGACGAGGATGAGCGCGGCGGCGACCCAGGTCGGCCCCGGCGCCCGCTCGCTCGGCCGCATCCGCGCCCGCAGCACCCGGGCGCCGAAGAAGACCGCGGCGAGCGCGAGGATCGCCATCGCCACCTTGGGGGCGCCGGCGCGGAGGACCTCGACGATCATCGGGTGGAGCGCGCCCTGATCGGCGCGGGCGAGCGCAGCCATCGGATCGAGGCCGGCGAGCGCCGACGGGTCGAGGCCAAGCGCCGACGGATCGACGGCGCCCTCGAGCGCGGCGGGGTCGAGGCCCAGCGCCGACGGATCGAGGCCGGCCGGCAGCGCCGAGGGATCGAGGCCCAGCGCCGCAGGATCGAGCGCGCCCGCGCCCGCGCCCTCGCTCGGCGGCGGCGCCCTCATCCGGCGTCCTCCTCACCGCGGCGGATCGACGCGAAGAGCGAGGCGAGGCCGTCTCCGCCCGGAGCGGCGGCGCCCTCCTCGGCCTGGGCCTCCGCGGCTCGAGCGCGGAGGCCGGGGATCGACGCCCCGGCGGGGGTCCGCGCGGCGTCGTGGTCCGGCGCGGCGGCGGCGCGCGTGGGCATCCGCCCGCGGCCGGCGGACGGCGCTTCGTCGCCGCCTGCGCGCCCCTCCCGCGGCCCCGCGTGGGATGTCCCCGAAGACACCTTTGCTGCGTGGGCGTCGGATGTCCCCGAGGACATCTTCGGAGCGCCGCCGCCGCGGAGCCCGGGGATCGCCGCCCGCGGGCCGCCCTCGCGCTCCCTGCCCTCGCCCCCGCCCTCGGCGGGCCCGCGGGCGTCGGCGACCCGCAGCGACGCGACCGCGTCCTCGTGGATCCCGCCGACGACCAGGAGGTAGTAGGCCCGATCGGCCTCGCTCCCCCGCCGCGTCGGCACCGGCGTGCTCTCGTCGATGAGCACCTCGCGGACGAGGTCGTGGCCGCCGCCCGGGAGGATCGCCTCGCCGCGGACCATCGTCTGGACGCCGGTCTCGTCGAGGACCTCGTAGCCGGTGAAGTTGAGCGCGGTCCGCAGGGTCCGCCGCTGGCGGCGGAGGAAGCCCGCGAGGTGGGTGGCGGTCGCCTCCGCCCGCCGCGCGTCGCCGAAGGGATCCCAGGCGGCGATCGGCTCGGCGTGGCGCCCCGCGGCCCGCTTGAGGAGCTCGACGTCGGCGAAGGGCACCTCCTCGCGCCAGCGATCGCCGCGGCCGTAGTGGTCGCCGAGGGTCGCCAGGACGTCGGTGATCCGCGCCTGGCGGCCGCTGGTGTCGAGCGCGTCGCGGATCGCGGTCGCACCCACGGGGCCGACCAGCGACTCGATGAGCGCCTCGTCGGGGCGTCCCAGGAGGCCGCTGAGGTCGTCCTCGCCGGCGACCTTGCGGACCCCGAGGAGGCGCCCCTCCTCGCCGAGGATCGCCTGCGCCCGCCGAGCCGCCTTGTCGATCAGCACCAGGCGCTCGGCGTCGTCGGCCAGCGCCGCCTGGACCGTCAGCAGGACCTCGACCCGGGCGATGTTGCGGGCGAGGCGGAGGCGGCTGGCGAAGTAGTCGTGGAGCGAGCCCTGGCGCCCGGAGATCGTCCGCTCGAGCGCCGCCCAGAGCTCGTCGAGCGCCCGCAGGATAGCGATGTTCGCCCGCCCGAGGTGGACCCCGCAGACCCCGAGGACCAGCGCCAGCCCGAGGAGGAGCGCGGTCCACGACGGGTGGTCGTGGAGGAGGAAGCCCATGGCTGTCCCCGAGGACATCCCGAGCGCGTCGCCGAGGAGGCGGAGCACCGGCGACCCAAAGACCACGGCGCCGACCAGCGCGAGCGCCCCCCAGACCCCGAGGAGCGCGACCTCGGGCTTCTGGCGGGCGGCGTCGAGGAGCGCGGCGTGGGCCGAGCGGAGCTCGTCGAAGCTCGGCGCCCGCGCGGGCGTCGACGCGTCGCGCTCGGCGATCGCCTGGTCGAGCTGATCGCCGAAGGCCCGCTGGAGGTGATCGATGAGCACCTCGGTCCGGCGGAAGGCGTCGGGGCTCGGATCGCCCCAGAGGGTGTCGTCGATCCGCCGGCGGAGGCGGCCGAGGAGGCGGTCGCGCCAGGCCTCGACCGCGGCCCGATCGCGGGCGACGAGGTCGTCGAAGCGGCGCCGCTGGAGGAGCCGCCAGGTCTCCTGGATCGCGCGGATCCGCTCGCGAAGCCAGCCGATCGGCGGATCGGCCGGGGGGATCGGCGCGTCGAGGGAGCGGTCGCCGTCGTCGGGGCCGTAGCGCTCGAGGATCGCGCTCCCCTCCTCCCACCAGCGCGGCGGCGGGTCGCGGTGGCGATCGGGGGCGTAGCGCTCGAGGACCGCGGCGACGTCCTTGTCGGCCTCGTCGGCCCGGCTCAGCTCGGCGACCTCGAGGTCCTCGAGCGCGTCGAGCTCGGCGAGCTCGACCTCGACCCGCGGGGTCGAGCGGACCGCGTCCAGGACCTCGAGCGCGACCCGCTGGGCGCCGTAGGCCGCGAGGCGGGCGCGCGGGAGCTCGGCGGTCGCGCAGACGAAGGTCGCCAGCGGCTCGCCGGGATCGAGGCCGTGGATCAGCTGGGTGACGAGTCCGAGGTCGCCGGCGTAGAGGAGGAGGCTGGCGAAGTTGCGGAGGCACTGGGCGAGCTCGCCCTCGCCGAGGATCGAGCGCTCGGCGACGTCCTCGACCACGAAGACCTGGGGGATCGCCCGGCGCTCGGGCGCGGTCGCGGCGACCTCGCCGAGGAGCCCCTTGAGCGCGCCGGCGATCGCCGCCCCCTCGGGGTGGGCCGGCGGGTGCGGCATCACGAGGAGCGGGACGATCGCCGCGCCGCGGGCCGAACCTGTCCGAAAGGACTCAAAGATCGGCCCGAGGCGGCCGAGCAAGAGCCCCTCGATCGCCGCGAGGATCGGCCGCAGGCGCCCGCGGAGCGCGGCCTCGCCGAGGTCGCCGATGACCATCACGTGGAGGCGGGTGATCCCCTCGCTCTCGCTCTGGTCGCGGCTCTGGACCACCCGCGCGTGGCCGAGGACCTCGCGGGCCGCGGCCAGCACCGCCTCGCCGATCGCCGCCGCGTCGAGCTCGGCCTCGCCCTCGGCGATCACCTGGCGGAGGTCGTCGGCGACCGGGTCGCCGCCGATCAGGCGGAGCGCCTGGCCGCGCTCGTCGGCGATCCGCCGGGCGACGGCGCCGCCGAAGCGCCCGAGGCCGACGAGGACCGCGGGGACATCCAGCGCCCGCCCTGGCCAGAGCTCTCCCACGCGGCTTCGTCACTCCCCCGCGGCTACCTCGAGAGAGCTCCGAGGATCCGCTGGGCGACCCGGAGGTCCTGGTATTCGTGCTCCTCGGCGGCGCTCCGCTTGCCCTGGAGCTCGAGATCCTCGCAGCGGTAGGTGAAGGCCTTGACCGCCTCCTTGAGGAGGTCGAAGAGCGCGGAGTCGCGGTCGATCCGCCGGGCGTCGTTCATCAGCGGGGTGACCAGCTTGTCGGCGACCGTCGCGTAGCGCTCGCCCATGGCGATGAGCGCGTCGGCGGCGGCGACCACGGTGTCGGCGAGCGGCAGGGTCCGGTCCTCCCTGACCCGAAGGACATATCCATCCTCACCGCGCTCGATCACCTTGCGCTGGAGGCCGAGCGCGAAGGCGACCACCGAGAGCCGCCGCTGGGCCTCGAGCGCCTCGAGCTCGCGCCGCCGGTCCTCGGGGTCGAGGTCGGGGAGCCCCTCCCAGTTGCGATCGATGTGGAGCGGCCAGGCCTTGTCCTCGCGCGCCTGGAAGCGCCGGTAGGACTCCTTCATGTCGTCGTTGACGTGCGGGAAGCAGTAGATCGGCACCCCGAGGATCGACCGGTAGAGGACGATCCGGTGGGCGACCGGCCACTCGATCTCGGCCCCGTCGGCGCCGGCGGTCGCCTCGGTCAGCGCCTCCCGCAGCGGCCCCTGCTGGAGCGACTCGTGGAGGCCGACGAGAAGCATGTTGGGGTGCTTGATCGAGCCCTTGACCTCGGGGTTGTAGCGCGAGAGCGGCTGCGCCTTGGCGAGCGCGGCCTCGAGCTTGCGGCGGGCGTAGAGGCGGACCCGATCGTCGCGCCAGAGGGTGCTGGCCCGCAGCGGGCGGTCGCGGAGCATCTCCGCCGGATCGGCGCCGCGGGCCTCGCCGTAGCGCCCGTAGTAGGCGGCCTCGAGGGCGAGCGCGTCGTCGAGGCGGAGGCCGAGGCGGACCTGCGGATCGGCGTGCTGGGGGTCGCCGACGATCTCCGGGGTGAGCATCCGCCGGGCGGTCGCCACCAGGCTCTCGACGATCTCACCGACGATCTCGCGGGCGGTCCGGCGGACCACCTGGCCGCGCTCGTCGAAGCGCGGGCGCATCGACTCCCGGACCGCGCCGAGGAGCGCCTGGGGATCGCTGAGCTCCGGCCGCCCCTCGATCTGATCGGCGTAGTACCAGCCCCAGAAGCGGTTGCGGGCCGAGGGGTGCTGGAGGATCTCGACGTCGAGGGTGTACTCGTTGGCCTCGGAGCGGAGGCCGTCGACCCCGCCGTCCCACTCGTAGCGCCGCGCCTTCTCCTCGAGCTCAGCGGCGAGCTGGCCGGCCGAGCCCTCGATCGCCCGGTAGCTCTCGCGGAGGGCGTCGGCGGCCCGCCCGAGGGCGACGAGGACCTCGTGGAGCGCCCCCTTGATCACCCCGGCGCGGACCTTGTCGACGTAGTCGTTGAAGGTCGCCACCGTGCGGTCGCGGGCGTCGTCGAAGTCCTTGTCCTTGCGGGTGAGGAGCTTGTCCCAGCCGCCGTAGGTCCGCTTGAGCTCGGCCGCGAGCGCGTCCATCTCGCCCTTGAAGCGCGAGTCGTTGCCGAGGTCGGCCTCGCCGCGGAGGCGCGCGACCTGGGCCGCGAGCGCGTCGAGGGCGGCCGGGGTGAGCGGCGCGCCGCCGGTCTCGCGGAGGTGGATGAGCACCAGGCGCTGCTCGTAGGGGCCGAGCTCGGCGGCGCCGTCGGGGCCGGCGGTCGCCAGGAACTTGCCCCACCACTCGCCGGTCTCGATGTTGTCCTTGAGGCCGGTGGCGATCGCCGCGACCGCCTCGCGGGCCTCGGCGACCTGGCGCTTGAGCGAGTTGATCGTCGCCGCCGGGGTCCAGGAGCCGTCGAGGATCCGGTCGGCCGAGATCTCGCGGATCGACGCGGCCTCGTCGCGGAGCTGGTCCTCGATCCCGGCGATCGCCGCCGTCACCTTCTCGGCCGCCAGCGCCGGCAGGCCGAGGGCGCGCTTCCACGGCCCGTCGTCCTGGTCCTGGGCGCCGAGGAGGCGGACCTTGGCGAGGAAGGACTCGTCGACCCGCCGCCGCTGGGCGTCGGGGGCGAGGCGCTCGAGCTCGGCGCGGTCGACCGAGAAGCGCTTGAATTGCTCGCGCTGCGACTCCGAGACCAGCGCCGGGTCGTCGAGGAGGAGGTAGCGGCGGACCGCGGTCGCGGCGTAGCGGCGGGCGCAGTACTCGAGGAGGTCGTGCTTCGGCAGGACCAGCACGGCCGAGCCGAGGGTCCCGTAGAAGGCGGTGTAGCCCTCGCCGCGCTCGAAGAGCGAGTCCGGGAAGAGGCGCCGGCTCTCCTTGGTGTAGTTGTCGAAGTCGGCCTGCTGATCGCCGAGGATCGGCGAGAAGATCTGGAGGTAGGTCGCGTCGGCCATCGCCGCGCCGACGTCCTCGAGGGAGAAGCTCTGGGGGCGATCGACGACGTAGACGAGGTCGTAGGGGCGGCGCTGGACCGTCCGCCGGTGCTTGTTGCGGGGGTCGTAGTGGAACTCGAGCTCCTTCGGCGACGAGCTCGCCTGGGTGTCGAGCTTCATCAGGTGCTCGAGCTCCTTGAGGGCGGCGTAGCCGTTGGCGAAGGTCCCCTCGCGGTTCTGGCCGACCACGTTCTCGAAGGCCTCGGGGAGGATCGCGAAGCCGACCAGGCGGGTCGAGGGGTCCTCGGCGACGTCGCGGCAGAGGTAGGCGAAGGGGAGGAAGGCCCCCGAGCCGGTGCCGCCGGCGACCGAGAAGTAGACGAAGATCTGGAGGGGCGCGCCGGTGTGCCGCATCCCGTGGGAGTGCGAGCGCATCTCGTCGAGGATGCTCGCCAGCTTCTGCCCGAGGTCGCCGACCTCGACCGAGCGGTAGAACGAGAGGCGGCTCTCGATCCGGATCTGCCCGGCCCCGGCGCCGCTCTCCTTGCGGAAGCGGTACCACTCGTGGACCCACTGGGTGAAGTAGTCGTCGGCGTCGGCGAACTTCTGGCCGCGGCGGTGATCCGAGTAGGCGACCTTGTCGAAGTCGGAGATCAGCACCGTGTCGTCGACCCGGCCGAACTCGCCGGTGCCCTTGCGGAGACGCGCGAGGTCGGCGTCGTTGGTGTCGATCGCCAGGAAGCGGATGAGGCCGCGGTACTGGTGCTCGAAGTCCTCGTGCGCCCGCAGGCGCTTGGCGATCCGGCCGACGGCCTTGCCCCCCGACCCACCGAGGCCGACGAAGAGCGTCGGCGTGACCTCACCTGGCATGATCCTGATCGACATGGTGTGCGCTTCCTGGTTGCAGCTCTGGCCGGCTAGCGGCGGAAGAGGAGGTAGAGGTTGCCCTCGCGGCGGAGCACGATGCGGCTGTGGATCGGGTGCTCGCCGGGATCGAGGGGCGTCCACCCCTTCGACTCGGAGAAGGTCTCGGTGCCGTCGCCGCTGACGATCAGGACCGCGCCGCCGCCGGGGCGGGCCTCGATCCGGGCGTTCGGCGACATCCGCTTGAGCGAGGGGAGCGGCGCCCCGGCGCCGCCGAGGTGGAGGGTGCCGGGGCGGTAGAAGCCGCGCTTGGTCTCGGCGAAGCGCTCGAGGCGGGTCCAGCCCTCGTCGCCCTCGCCGATCTTCGAGAGCGCCTTGTGGGACTCGGCGTAGGCGAGCACCGCCCCCGGCGGCAGCTTGGCCGGCGAGGTGAAGCCGCGGATCAGCCAGATCAGCGTCAGGAGGCCGAGGGCGGCCAGCGACCAGCGGAGGATCTTCTTGCCGGGGCAGACCCAGAAGCCCGGGTCCTCGACGGTGATCGCCAGGGGCACGGCGATCGTCGGCCCGCCGGCCTCGGCCTGGAGGAGGAGGCGCGCGCGGTAGGTCGCGGGCTTGCAGCACTCGGCGGCCTGGAGGCGGAGCTCGACGTCGGCGACCCCGCCCGGGGCCCCGGCCTGAAGGCGGGTCGACCCGGCGACTGGCTCAAGGGTCAGGTCCTCGGGGAGATCGGGGGCGTCGATCGAGAGCTTGACCGCGCCGGCGACCGGGGCCGGCACCGCGACCCTCTGCGTCGCCTCGTCGCCGCCGACGACCGTCACCGAGCGCTCCTCGTTGGCGGCGTATTGGAGCGTCGCCTCGATCGGCAGCACCGTCGGCCCCAGGCTCTCGGCCGCGTCGCCGCTCGGGGTGATCTCGAGGCGCATCCGCACCGGCAGCGGCTGGCCGCCGTGGTCGGAGATCGCCGGGCAGAAGGGGGTCGCGCCGACCTCGAGCTGGAGGGTAAAGGGGTCCTGGAGCGCGAGCGTCGGGGTCGCGGGCCGGCAGACCAGGCACTCGCGGATCGCCGCGTCGCCGTCGATCGAGCACTTGACCTCGGCGCTCGCCGACGCCGGGAAGGCGCCGCGGCCCTCGAGCGCGAGGGTCTCGATCGTCGCCTGCGGGAGCGCGCCGAGGTCGAGGGCGGCGAGCGGCGCCGCCTCGCCGACCCTGTGGAGCTCGCTCACCCCGAAGGACATGGCCTGAAAGCCACGTCGCGTGAGGACCGGCCGGGCGAGCGCGCCGCCGCGGGCGCGGAAGGTCCGCTCGTGGCGGCCGCTCGCCGGCGCGGCGCCGAGCTGGGCGTTGAAGGTGCCGTCGGCGTCGGGCTGCATCGCGCTCGCGCGCGCGCACTCGGCGTCCTCGCAGAGCTCGAGGTCGAAGTTGAAGGAGCGCCCGGGGACGATGGTCTCGCCGCGATCGCCGACCAGGCGGGCCCACGCGCAGTGGGGCTGGCCGGCGCGCACCGGCGCCTCGCGGGTCCAGGGGAGCCCGGGGCGGGGCTCGCAGGGGGCGACGACCGCCTCGACCTTGAGCTCGCCGTAGCTCGGGATCACCAGGACGTCGACGCCGCTGGTGCTCGATCGGACCGCGTAGGGCGTGTCGCTCGCGCCGAGGCTGGCGACCCGCAGGCTCCAGCCGTGGCTCGGGTGGGCGAAGGTCGGCCCGCCGGCGATCGGCGACTCGGCGCCGCCGCGGAGCTGGACGAGGTCGATCTTCGCCGCGCCCTCCTCGGCGATCGCCAGCACCCGCACCTGGCGGGCGCCGGCGAAGGTCCGCTCGAGGCCGACCCGGCCGCCGTCGTCGTGGCGGAGGCCGCGGCTGAAGGAGAGCACCTCGGCGAAGGCCCGGAGGAGCGCGCGGGCGTCGAATTGGATCTCGCTCTCGCCCTCCCAGCCGGTCTGGGCGGCGTAGCGGCGGAGCTCGGGCTCGACCTTGTCGCGGCCCGCGCGGGTGAGGAGGACGAAGCGAAAACGCCCCTCCTGGTGGGCGCGGAGGCGGCCGAGCCAGGCGTCGGCCTTCTCGACCGCGCCGCCGTTGCAGGCGCCGTCGGTCAGGAGGAGGAGGGTCTGCGGGGCGCCGGCCGAAGCTGCCCCTTCGAGCAGGCTCTGCGCGCGGGCCAGCGCCTCGCGGCAGGGGGTACCGCCGCGGTGGAGGGCGAGGCGATCGACCCGCTCGCCGGCGAGCGCCCGCGGGCCCTCGGCGCCGTCGCGGCCGTCCAAGAGCTCGCGGGGCGAGACGAAGCGCGGCGTGGCCCCGCTCGCCAGCTCGTTGAGGCCGACCACCGCGATCTGATCGCCGTCCTCGAGCGCGGCCGCCATCGCCATCGCCGCCATCACCACCAGGCGCCGGGGATCGCTCTGATCCATGCTCCCGGAGTCGTCGATCACCACCAGGTAGTGACCCCAGGTGTCGGCGCGCGCGGGGGTCGGCAGGAGGAGGCCGAGGCAGAGGGCGAGCGCCGCCGCCAACCACGCGAGGCTCAGGGGCGAGCGAGGTCGCCGATCAGCGGGGACGCGGCCCAGGGGCATGTCGGGTCAGAGAGTCCGATCAATTGCCGAAACCCGCAAGCCGCGGGCCTCCGCCGCGGGGGCGACACTGCGCCGCCGCGGCCCCTGCGAGGGGCCCAGGGCGCCGCGTGATCGCCAGCGCGCGGCCTCCCCTCCCGGGGGGAGCGCCGACCGCCGGTGACCACGCCCACGGGGACCCCTCCCGGCGCCCTCGCGCGGCCTCCATCCGCGGCGCGTCGGCGGGCCTGCGCCCACGCCGCGGCGGCGGCAGACCCCTCCGCGCGGCGGCGGCGTCAGCAGGCGGCGCCCGGCGTGAGCCCGCTGAAGCGCGACTCCGGGAGGATGTTGTAGCGCTCGCGGAGCGCCTCGACCGGCTCGCCGACGACCCCGCGGTAGTCCCACTCCTCGTTGAGGTTGATGCTCATCGCGGCCCCGCGGCGGAGCGCGGGGATCAGCCGGCTCGGGTTGAGGTGATCGAATTGCGGCTCGTTGAGCGGCGCGACCTCGAGGCCGAGCTGGTACATCGGCAGGACGAACATCAGCATGTCGAGGGGCTCGCGGCGGACGTAGCCCGCCGTGAAGGCGGCCACCAGGATCTCCTCCTCCGGCGTGGTCGCGTAGCCCGAGAGGACGTGGGTCATGTCGTGGAAGACCATCACCTCGGGGAGCGCCCCGCGCTCGCCCGGGAACGCGAAGCCGTTGCCGACGGTGAAGTCGTAGTAGGCGCGGCCGAGGCTCCCGGGCGGGAGCTCGGCGAAGGCGCGGTAGTAGGCCGCCACCGCCGGATCCTCGTAGCGCCGGAAGAGCCCGAGGAGCGCGCGCCAGTAGACCCCGAGCCCCTCGTCCGCGGCCAGGTCGCGGATCTTGAGCGCCGCCCACTGCCGCCGGAGGATGTCCATGCGGGCGATCCGATAGCGGTGGGCGGCGATCCGCTCGAGGTTGGTCACCGACGCGTCCTCGACCTCGAGGGCCTCGGCGAAGGCGGCGACGATCTCGGCCTCGGCCGGGACGACCTCGCCGTCGGCCATCGTCATCACCAGCATCGCGCCGACGAGCTGGAGGCGGAGCTGGCGATCCTGGATCCCGCAGGCCAGCTCGATCGGGGTGATCAGCGGGAGCTTCGGGAGCGCCCCCGGACACCCGCCGAGCGCGCACCAGGCGGCCGAGAGGAGCGCCTCCTCGCCGGAATTTCGCGGGCCGTCGATCGCCGCCACCGTCGCGAGCGAGCGGAGGCCGAGGCGGAGCTGCTCGGGGTTCGGTACGCGGAAATCCACACCCCGATCATACCGTGAATCCGCTTGATCAGGCCGCTAGCTCGGCGCCTACGGCTCATTCTCTGCACACATTGTCGTCGGATCGACCATGTCCGGAAGACCACATGAGAGTGCGGCCCCAAGCCCCCTCCCGGCCAGCGCGGCTTCGAGCCACGCGGCGCTCGCTCAGCGCCGGAGCTTGCCGTCGGTCGAGCGCTCGAGCGTGAGGTCGAGGCCGTCGTGGGCGGCCCGCAGCTTGTCGATCACGTCGGCGCCGATGATCCGCTCGAGCTTCGCCCGCATCTCCTTTTGCGGCTCGAGATAGCGTCGAAGCGCGTCCGCCGGCCAGGCGACCACCTTCCCCGGCGCGGTCACGAAGACGCTCGCCGAGGGCCGGCTCTTGGTGAAGAAGGACATCTCGCCGACGAAGTTGCCGGGGCCGAGGCGCGCGACCTCGTCCTCGCCGACCAGGACCGCGACCCGCCCGCCGGTCACCAGCATCAGCTCCGCGAGCGGCTCCTCTTGCGCGACCAGGCGCTCGCCGACCTCGACGTCGCGCCACTCGCCGCGCCCGAGGAGCGCGAGGAACTCACGTCGCGTGAGTGACTGGAAGACCCGGAGGTAGAGCCGCTCCTGCGCCGCCGTCAGCGGGGCCGGCCGCCGCGCCCGGATCAACCGCAGCGAGTGGATGAGGTTGAGGGCGATGAAGGCGACGTTCCAGGCGATCGGCGCGGCGAGATCGAGGGCCGCGAAGTAGCCGATGAAGGCGGCGCTGGCGACGATCTGGAGGAGCCGGAGCCAGAGGATGTCGGCGACCGAGAACGACGCGAAGATGAGGATGTTCCCCAGGTGGATGAGCTGATCCATCGGCGGCCCCCTCGGGCCCACGGGCTAGCGATCGACGGAGCGCTTGTGCCCGCGCATGTAGGTCAGGTAGGCGAGGATCGCGTCGAGGTCCTCGTCCCCCAGGAGGGGGAAGGGCGGCATCTTGCTCCGCGCGCGGAACGAGGCGGGGTCGCGGATGAACGCGCGGAGCGTCGGACGATCCCGATACTCGGTGATGTTGCGCGGGGTGTTGAGCTCGGGGCCGACGCTCCCGCCCTGGAGGTTGACCGAGTGGCAAGCGAGGCACGAGCCCTTGAAGAGCGCGAAGCCGCGGGCGACCTCGCCGTCCTCCGGCGCGCCCTCGGGGTTGGCCGAGGCGTCGGCGGAGCGCCGGCCCATCGCCTCGATCGCCGTCACCTGGAGCGGCCAGCCGAACCACGCGTAGGAGGCGGGGTCCTTGCCGACGACGTAGAAGGGCGCCGGCGAGAGGTACTCCTTGCCGATCCGGACCTTCTCCCAGCCGAGCTCGCCGTCCTCGCCGACCTGGCCGATCGCCAGGAAGGGCGAGGCCTCGGCGAAGCGCTCGACCGGGAGGGTCGCGGCGTAGCCGTCGGCGCAGTGGAAGATCAGCTCGCCGGCGCCGTCGAGCGACACCCCAGCGGCGGCGAGGACGTCGGCGAGCCAGTAGCCGCGGTAGGTGATCGCCCGCTTGTACGCCGGGTTGTCGACCTCCAGGGTCGTCGGCCCGCCGGCGATCGTCGCCGCCATCTCGGCGAGGGTGAGCGCCCGCGACTCGCCGCCCGCGAGGGTGAGGGTGAGCGTCGGGTTTCGGATGTCCTCGGGGACATCTTCGTCCTGGGCCCGGGGAGCTGCGCCGCCGCAGGCGAGGGTCGCCGTCGCCGTCGCCAGCGCGAGCGCCAACGACGACCCGAGGAGGCGAGCGCGCGGGCGATCTCGGCGTCCCATGGGGCCCGCTCAGGATCGGCGACCGCCCGGGGACGCGCAACCCGGCCCGGAGCGATGTTCTGCGGGCGCTGGTGGCCCGCCGGCGGTCGCTCGCGATATCGTGCGCCGCCCATGCCCAGCCGCTGGAGGAGCGCGCTCCGAGTCGCCGGGGCGCTCATCGCCCTCGTCGTCCTCGCGGCGCTCGTCGCCCTGGTGACGATCGACCGCTGGCTGATGGCGGCCCTCGACCCCGGACCCTTCGACACCACGGCCTCGCCGCCGCCCCCCGACTACGCCGACCCCGCGGCCTGGGCGGCGACCCCCGAGGCCCCGGACGGCGCCGAGGTGGCGCTCCCCGAGCACCCGGCGATCGACCCGACGATCGCCCCGGCCGCGGTCTTCTTCGTCCACCCGACGACCGCGATCACGACCCGCTGGAACGCGCCGATCGACGACCCGGCGATCGTCGAGGCGACCACCCGCGGGGCGACGCTGATCCAGGCGAGCGCCTTCAACGGCTGCTGCGAGGTCTTCGCCCCGCGCTACCGCCAGGCCAACGGCCGCGCCTTCACCGACCCGAGCGTCGACGGCGACCGGGCGATCGACCTCGCCTACGGCGACGTCTCGGCGGCCTTCGACGCCTTCCTCGGGCGGATCGGCGAGCGCCCCTTCATCCTCGCCGGCCACAGCCAGGGAGCTGTCCTCGGGGCCAGGCTCCTCCGCGAGCGGATCGCGGCGACGCCAGCACTCCGCGCGCGCCTCATCGCCGCCTACCTCCCGGGGGCGCCGCTCCACCCGGGCGACGTCGGCGTGCCGGTCTGCGAGGCGCCAGCGTCGATCGGCTGCGTCGCGGTGTGGAACGCCCGCGGCCCCGGGCACCGACCGGGCCGCCTCGACCTCCGGCTCGGCGGCGAGCGCCCGCGCCCCGGGGGGATCTGCGTCAACCCGATCACCTGGCGGCGCGACGAGGCCCACGCCCCGGCGAGCGCGAGCGCCGGCGCGGTCTTCTTCGACACCCCAGCGCCGTGGGTGAAGCCGGCCTTCGCCGACGCGCGCTGCTCCGGCGGGTCGCTGATCATCACGACCATGGGGGATCTCGAGCGCGACCTGATGAGCCGGATCCTCCTCTGGGCGATGGGCCCGGAGAACTACCACCCGATCGAGTACCAGCTCTACTACCTCGACATTCGGGGCAACGCGATCGAGCGCAGCGCCGCCTTCGCGACCGCCGCGGCGGGCCGCTGATCGGGCCTCCGCGCACCTGGCGCGCCGGCTTCCGCGGACGCGAGCCGGCAATGCGCGTATTGCTTCGCGCCGCCCCGTGCGATAGTCCGCCCGAGCGATGGAGACGCCGTCGATCCACTGCCCCGAGTGCGGCGCCCCGGCGACCTTCCGCGGGGCCGCGCTCACGGTGGTCTGCGAGTACTGCGGCGCGACGATCGTCCGCACCGGCGCCGACATCTCGCTGATCGGCAAGGTCTCGGCGATCCTCGACAACGGCTCGCCGATCGTCCTCGGCGGCCGCGGCAAGGTCGACGGGCTCCCCTTCGAGATCGTCGGCCGCCTCCAGCTCCGCCACCTCCGCGGCACCTGGAACGAGTGGTACCTCCTCTTCGCCGATCAGCGCGACGGCTGGCTCGCCGACGCCCAGGGCTCGTTCTACCTGGTGCGCCGGGCGACCGCCGCCGCCGCGAAGTTGCCCGCCTTCGACGCGCTCGCGCTCGGCCAGCGCGTGACCCTGGGGGAGACCACCTACGCGGTCACCGAGCGCCGCCGCGCGACCTACCAGGGCGCCGAGGGCAGCCTCCCCTTCGAGGCGACGCCGGGCCGCGCCTACGCGAGCGTCGACCTCCTCGGCGAGGACGGCGAATTCATGACGATCGACTACGGTGATGGCGACGGCGCGCGGGCCCCGGAGATCTTCACGGGCAGCGCGGTCGAGCTCGCCGACCTGGCGATCCACCCGCTCCGCCGCTTCGAGGGCTGGGAAGGCCCGGGGAATGGCGGCTGGGAAGGCCCGGGAGGCGGCGGCTGATGAGCGCGACGGCCGAGCCCATGCAGCCGCCGCGGCGAGCCTACCGCGAGCCCGCCCGCGCCGAGACGATCAAGTGCCCGAGCTGCGGCGCCGCGATCACCCTCAAGACCTTCGGCACCTCCGAGCGGGTCGCCTGCCCCTTCTGCGGCTCGCTCCTCGGCGCCGACGAGAGCGGCGCCCTCGCGCTGGTGCAGGCGGCCGCCCGCGCCCGCCAGCCGACCACGCTGCCGCTCCACGCCCGCGGGACGCTCGACGGCGTCGTGTGGGAGATCATCGGGATCTGCAAGCGCTCCTGCAGGGTCGACGGGGTCGTCTACCCGTGGGAGGAGTTCTACCTCTACAACCCCTACCACGGCTTTCGCTGGCTGATCCACGCGATCACCGACGATCACTGGACCTACGGCGGCACCCTCGACGCGAGCCCGCGGGTCGCCAGCAACCACCTCCGCCACCGCGGCCGCCGCTACAACCACTTCCAGTCGGCGATCGCCACCGTCGACTACGTCGAGGGCGAGTTCACCTGGCAGGTCGAGGTCGGCGACCAGGCCAAGGTCAACGACTACGTCGCGCCGCCCCTCGGCATCTCGATCGAGGTCAGCCGCGGCCCCGACGGCGATGAGGTCAACCGGACGATCCAGCGCTCGATCACCCCGAAGGAGATCGAGCACGCGTTCAACCTCGGCGAGCACCTGCCGAGGCCGCAGGGCGCCGGCATGCTCGAGCCCAACCCCTGGCGCCTCGGCAGGCGCACCTTCGCGGCCTGGGGCGTCGTCCTCCTCCTCGGGGTCGGGGCCTGGGGAGGGCTCGCGGCGGTCACCCCGACCCACCGCCTCGGCACCATCGAGGGCGCCGTCGGGCCGGTCTCGCAGACCCTCACCGTCACCGGCGATCGCCCGACCCTCGTCACCGTCGAGGTCCACATCCCCGCCCTCAAGGACAACTGGCGCTACTTCGAGGGGATGCTGGTCGACACCGCGAGCGAGGCGGCGATCGGCTTCGAGCTCGAGGTCAGCTACTACTCCGGCAGCGACTGGAGCGAGGGCTCGACCCGGACCGAGGTCGTCCTCGGCGACGTCGCCCCCGGCGCCTACGTCCTCCAGCTCGACCCGACGAGCGACGGCCCCGGCGCGACCGCCCTCCCCTTCTCCGTCGACGTCCACCAGGGCGGCGTCCTCCACCGCTACCTCGTCTCCCTCCTGGTCTTCGCCGGCCTCTCGCTCGCCCTGCCGATCTTCTTCGGCCTCCTCTTCGAGCGCCGGCGCTGGATGAGCTCCGATCACCCCCCCGCGTGAGCGCCATGCAGATCACCCCGCCGCGGCCCCGGATCCCCACCCACCAGCGCGTCCTCCTGGTCGTCGGCGCGCTCCTCATCGCCCTCATCGTCATCGACGGCCGCCGCGGCGCGCTCCTCGGCTCCGAGCGCGGCGACGTCCAACACTCTCCCACCGCCCGCGGCGCCGCCGTCTACGTCTGGGGCGGAGGCGGCTACCAAGGAGGCAAGTAGTGTCCACCGCAACCATCGCAGGGCTCCACCCGCTCGTCGGCGTCATCAACCTCGGCGACCTCCCCAACAACCTGATCGCGGCGAGCCTCTTCTCGGTCCTCGGGCTCATCCTCTTCGGCGTCTTCTGGGCGATCGTCGTCCGGGTCTCACCCTTCTCGATCAAGAAGGAGATCGTCGAGGATCAGAACACCGCGCTCGGGATCATCCTCGGGGCGATGCTCATCGGCATCGCCCTGATCATCAGCGCCGCCGTCTCCGGCTGACCTTGACCCTGCCGATCACCCGGCCGCCCTCCCCCGGCGGCGCCCGCCTCCTCCTCGCCTCGGTCCTGGTCGTCGCCACCTGCGGGCTCGTCTACGAGCTCCTCTCGGCGACCATGACCTCCTACCTCCTCGGCGACTCGATCACCCAGTTCTCGCTGGTCATCGGCGTCTACTTGAGCGCGATGGGGCTCGGCTCGTGGCTGAGCAAGGGGATCGAGCGCGACCTCTACGACCGCTTCGTCGTCGTCCAGCTGGTCGTCGCGGTCGTCGGCGGGACCTCGGCGCTCGCGCTCTTCTTCGGCTACGCCCACCTCGCCAGCGTCCGGCCCCTCCTCTTCGCGATCCTGGCGATCGTCGGGACGATGGTCGGCCTCGAGATCCCGATCCTGATCCGGATCCTCAAGGACGGCGACGAGCTCAAGGATCTGGTCGCCCGGGTCCTCGCCTTCGACTACCTCGGCGCGCTCCTGGCCTCGCTCCTCTTCCCGCTCGCGCTCCTGCCGACCCTCGGGCTGGTCCGCACCGGCTTCCTCTTCGGCGGCTTCAACGCGGTGGTCGCGGCCGCCTGCGCGATCGCCTTCCGCGACCGCCTCCGCCGGCCGCGCGCGCTCGTCGTCGCCTCGCTGACGATCGCCGCCGCCCTCGCGCTCGGCCTCGCCGTCGGCGGCCGCCTCGAGCGGATCGCCGAGGAGGAGCTCTTCGACGCGCCCCTCGTCCGCTCGGAGAAGAGCGCCTACCAGCGCCTCTCGATCACCCGCGACGGCGACGACGTCCGCCTCTACATCGACGGCAACCTCCAGTTCTCGAGCCTCGACGAGCACCGCTACCACGAGGCGCTGGTCCACCCCGCCCTCGGCGAGGCGTCGCCGCGGCGGGTGCTGGTCCTCGGCGGCGGCGACGGCCTCGCGCTCCGCGAGATCCTCAAGCACCCGGAGGTCGCGTCGATCGACCTCGTCGACCTCGACCCGCTGATGACCGACCTCTTCACCCGCGACCCGCTCCTCCGCGAGCTCAACGGGGGGTCGCTCGCCGACCCGCGGGTGAAGGTCCACAACGCCGACGCGATGACCTGGCTCGAAGGACATCTTCGAGGGGGCGGCGCCGCCTACGACGCGATCCTCATCGACCTCCCCGACCCCAACAACTTCTCCCTCGGCAAGCTCTACTCCGGCCCCTTCTACCGCCTCGTCGGCCGCGCGCTCGCACCCGGGGGGAGCGGCGTCGTCCAGTCGACCTCACCGCTCCTCTCGCCGCGCGCCTTCTGGTGCGTGGTCGCCACGCTCGAGGCCGCCGGCCTCCACCCCCGGCCCTACCACACCCACGTCCCGACCTTCGGCGACTGGGGCTTTGTCCTCCTCTCCCACGACGAGCGGCCGACCCCCAGCCGCCTCGCCGACGTCGAGCTCCGCTACCTCGACGAGGCGACCCTCGCCAGCCTCTTCATCTTCCCCCGCGACCAGCAGCCCGCCGACGTCGAGCCCAACCGGCTCGGCGATCAGCTCCTCGTGCACTACTACGAGGAGGATCTGCGGGCGCTGAATCAGAGCCGGCGGCGGGTTCACTGAGCGCAGCCCTCCCCCGCGCCCTCAGGGCCTCTGACCTGGCCACGGGAGCCAGAGATCGACGACGGTCCACACGTAACCGTAGAGCTCGACCCGCTCCCCACCGATCAGCATCTCCCGCATGGCGTCGACGTGCTTGTACGAGACGCTGTGTCGAATCTCTGTGTCGTCCCGGATCTCTCGGGGACGGCGGGGGCGCGGGAGACCCCGGGGCCACTTCGACGCCCGCCCGGAGTGAATGCTGGGATTGGCGAGGATGAACGCGATGGTACGTGGGTGCCAGGGCTCCTCGTCATCGGACGAGATCCGGAGGAGCGGCCGGAGGCAGGACCAGAACTCCGGTTCGGGAGTGTTGGACGAGGGCCTCATGAGTCTGAGTCCGCCCCCGATGTCGACATCGTCCGCGTCACCAAAGAGCGCAGCTTGGTGCTCAGCGCTGTCGCGGATCATGATCTCCCCCTCGAAGCTAGCGACGTCGACAACGACCCGGATGATCCGTCGGTCTTCCTCGGCTGGGTGGAGCACGAGCACCATCGAGAGCGGATGGAAGAGGATGCCCTCTGGTTCCACCGATGTGACCTCTTCGACCGGCTCCACACAGCGTGTGATCTCGTCGATCATCGTCGCCGCGGCCTCCTTCGAGATCCGCCCCTGCACCACCCTCACCTCGCCATCGTGGAGACGCTCCCGAAGGTAGCTGCCATCGGGGTAGAGCGTGAGCGAGGGGCCGTCGTCACCGTCGAGCCGAAACACCGGGCGCAGGCGCAAGTCGGATTGGCCGACCTCGACCACCACCAGCGGGGGCTCGCCTACCCTGCGGCCCCGGGTACCCGCGCACGCCATCAACAGGACCAGCGCAAGGCCGAGGATCCCGATGAGGCACCCCAGCACCCTCGCGCCTGCTGTCCCCCCGCGTTCGCCGGATCCCATCACCGCGGATGATAGTCCCAGGCGGGCCACGGGATCTGCGCGGTGGCCATGGCGCCGCGATGGCCGCAGCTCGTCAATCCCGCGGGTGAAGTACATGGACAAGGTGCCGTAGGATGCGAGCGATGCCGACCAAGCGATCGCGCGCCTTTCCGCGGCGGGCCTTCCTCGGCTCGGCGGCGGCGAGCGGCCTCGTCGGCCTCGCCTGCGGCGCTGGCCCGGCGCCCCCTGCGGGGCCGCCGCTGATCGAGCTCGTCGGGCCCGATCCTGCGCGCGGCCACCTCCTCCGAGACGGCGGCCTCGACGGGCCGATCGCCCGCAGCGAGGACCACGCGATCGTGATCGTCGGCGCCGGCGCGGCCGGGCTCGCCGCGGCCTGGCGGCTCTGGCGGGCGGGCTTCGACGACTACGTCGTCGTCGAGCTCGAGGACGCGATCGGCGGCACCGCGCGCTCGGGCGAGCTCCCCCGCTCGCCCCACCCGATGGGCGCCCACTACCTGCCGGCGCCCCACCCCGAGTGCCGCGCCCTCGAGGCGCTCCTCGACGACCTCGGCCTCGTCCTCGGCCGCGACGCGGCCGGCCGCGCCGAGTACCTGCCCTCGGCCCAGGTCTGCGCCCCCGAGGATCGCCACTTCCGCGGCCACCGCTGGCACGAGGGGCTCTACCCGGGCGAGGGCGAGGACGCGGCCGAGGCCGAGGCGCACGCCCGCTGGCGCGATCACCTCGCCGCGCTAGATCGCCGCGGCAGCGACGGGCGCCGCCTCTTCCGCCTGCCGGTCGCCCGCTCGAGCGCCCAGCTCCGCGGCCTCGATCGGATCACGATGGCCGAGCACCTCCAGAACCTCGGCGTCGACCCGGGCGCCTGGCGCCTCCGCTGGGCGATCGATTACGCCTGCCGCGACGACTACGGCTGCACGATCGACCAGGTCTCCGCCTTCGCCGGCCTCCACTACCACCTCGCCCGCGGCCTCGACGATCACCGGCCGATCCTCACCTGGCCCGGCGGCAATGGCCACCTGGTCAGGTCGATCGCCGAGCGCGTCGACCTCGCGCCCCGCCTCCGCACGGGCACCGCCGCGCTCGCTATCGATCCCGACGCGGGTGAGGTGATCACCCACCGCCTCCTCGACGGCGAGCGCCGCCGCCTCCGCGCCCGGGCGATCCTCTGGGCCGCCCCCCGCTTCGTCCTCCCCCGCCTCCTCCCGCCGGGCCGCGATCCCCTGCCCCGCGGCGCCCTCACCTACGCCCCCTGGCTGGTCGCCAGCGTCGAGGTCGATCGCCGGCCGCGGGGCCTCGGGGCGCCGCCCGCCTGGGACAACGTGCCGATCGATCACACTAGCCTCGGCTACGTGGTCGCCACCCACGGCGAGGACCGCTCCGAGACCCGCCCTGGCGCGGTCCTGACCTACTACGAGCCCCTCCCGGGCGCCGACGCGGAGGCCCTCGCCGCCCGCCGCCGCGAGCTCCTCGAGGCCGACGCGGCGACCCTCGCCGCCCGCGTCGAAGCTGGCCTTTCGGTCATGCACCCGGGGATCGGCGGGGCGATCCGGCGGATGGCGATCACCCGCTGGGGACACGCGATGATCCGCCCGGTCCCCGGCCTCCTCTTCGGCGACGCCCTCGCCCTCGCCCGCGCGCCGATCGGCCGCCTCCGCCCCTGCGCGACCGACGTCGCCGGCCTCCCGCTCTTCGAGGAGGCCTTCTACGCCGGCGCCGGCGCGGCCGAGGCCGCCCTCGCCGAGCTCGGCCGCGCGGGCCAAACGCTCATCGCCGACGACCTCGAGGCATGATGGTCACGCGCCGCTGGCTCCGCAGCCCCGCCTTCGACCTCGGCTTCTTCGTCGCCCCCGGCCTCGTCGCGGCCCTCGCCGCCCTCGCCCTCTGGGCCGCCAGTCCGACCCCGCGCGAGGTCGGCCCCGGCCTCTGGATCGTCGCCGTCCTCCTGGTCGACGTCGCCCACGTCTACGCCTCGCTCTACCGCACCTACCTCGACCCGGTCGCCCGCCGGATCCACCGCCGCCGGCTCATCGCCGCGCCCCTCCTCTGCGCCTGGGTAGGCCTCCTCCTCCACCTCGAGTCGCCGCTCCTCTTCTGGGGCGTGATGGCCTACGTCGCGATCTTCCACTTCATCAAGCAGCACCTCGGCTTCGCGCTCCTCTACGTCCGGGCCGCCGGCGAGGGCCCGCTCGATCGCAAGCTGGTGATCGCCGCGATCTGGGCCGGCACCCTCGCGCCGGTCGTCCGCTGGCACGCCGAGCTCCCGCGCAATTTCTCGTGGTTCGTCGACGGCGACATGATCACGGGCGCGCCCGCCTGGCTCGGCGAGCTCGCGCTCGCCCTCGAGGCGCCGATCCTCGCGGCCTTCGTCCTCCGCCGCCTCGCCCTCGCGCGCCGCGGCCGCGGCCACGGGCCGATGATCCCGCTCCTCGTCCTCACCCCAGCGCTCACCTGGCACCTCGGGATCGTCTGGCTCAACGACGACCGGGTCTTCACCCTGACCAACGTCCTCCTCCACGGGATCCCCTACCTCGCCCTCGTCTGGCTCGCGGGCGGCCGCGCCTGGGTCCGCGCGCGCCTCCCGACTGCTGGCCCCCTCGCGCTCTTCGCCGCCTTCTACGGCCTCCTCGTCGCCCTCGGCTTCGGCGAGGAGTGGCTCTGGGATCGCCTGGTCTGGCACGATCACCCCCAACTCTTCGGCGGCGGCGAGGACCTCGATCTCCACCCCCTCGCCGCCGCCCTGGTGACCGCCCTCCTCGCCGTGCCGCAGGCGACCCACTACCTCCTCGATCGCTGGATCTGGCGGGTCGGCCCCGAGAACCCCGCGCTCGCCGGCCAGCTCGGCCTCGCCCCGGCGCCCGCGGGCCGCGAGGCCGCCCGTGAAGATGACATGTCTCAATGACCATGTCTCCGTGAGCGCCGCGCGACGCCGACCCGGGGCCCCCAGGCGTCGCTAGCCCTCCGCCGGGGCTACGGAAGAGGCCAAAGACCCGCTATCCTCCCGCGAGGATGACGTCGACGACGCCCCCGACGTGGGAGGTCAACCTCCCCGACAGCTTCCACGCGGCGTGGCTCCACCCCGACGGTCGGCGCCTCGTGCTCTCGATCAACCTCCCCGGGTCGGAGTCCGCGCTCCAGATCTTCGACTTGGAGCGCGGGACGCTCTCTGAGCGGGTGCTCCTCGACGGCGGCTTCCAGCGCTCCATCATGCTCGAGCACGCGACCCTGGCGGACGCAATCTCGCTGGTGCGGATCTACGGCGACTACATGCGCGAACGCGCGCAGCGGGTGCTCGTCGACCTCGAGACGGGCACGGTGAGCTACCGCGCTCCACAGATGCTCCCGGGGTACCTCCGCACGGTCACGAGCGCCGGTGACCTCATCGTCGCCAGCGGGCCCGCGGAGATGCTCCGCTTCGAAGCCGTCCTCGACCGCGTCGAGTCGACGCCCCGCTCCTGGCGCGCGCGCGCGCGCAACCGCGAGTACGACGTCGACCCGACCGGTCGCTGGCTGGTCGCCCACTTCGAGGGGCGCTACTTCATCCACGACCTCTGGCGAGCCGCCGTCCGTCGTCGACGGCGCTACTACAGCCGCTCGTTCTCGTGGATCGAGGTCGCGCCGGACGGCCAGCGCTTCTACGCCCTCGGCGCGAACGGGCGGGAGCTCTGCGTCTTCTCCCTCCCCCAGGGGCGGCTCCTCCGGCGCTGGACCCTCCTCGTGGGGGTCGGCGAGGTCCGCTGCGAGGGCGCGGGTGAGACGCTCCTCCTCCTCCAACAATCCCTTGAGGGGGCTCGCGCCTGGCGCTTCGATCCGGAGCGCGAGCGCGGCGCGCTCGTGTGGTCCCTCCCGGGCCTGCACACGATCCACATCTTCGACGGCTGGCTCCTCCGCGAGACGTGGACGGCCATCCAACTCTACGACTTGCGCCGCCCGACGGCGCTGGATCTCGAGCTCACGGCGCCCCGGGCCGCGCCCCTCCAGGGCAAGGTCTACGCGCTCAGCGGGCCCTTCGAGCGCGTCGACAAGGGCCGTCTTCGTCGCGACCTGCGGGCCTGCGGCGCGAGCGTGGTCGGCTCGCTCGCGCGGGGGATGACGGCCCTCCTCGCCGGCCGCGGCGAGACCGCGACCAAGCGGCGCGCCCGGGCGCTTGGGATCCCGATCGTCGAGGAGGCGGGCCTCAGCGACGCCCTCCTCCTCGGCCTCGAGTGCGACACGCCCCGGCGCTGGGCGATCCTCGAGGCGCTCCTGGATCGCGGCCCCAACGTCTTCACCTGCGAGCACGTCCTCGCGCACCTCGATCTCTGGCCGCAGGACGCCCGCGAGGGCGTCACCGCGCGGGTCAACGCGTGCATGGAGGCCTGGCCGGAGCCGCTGCGGAGCGAGGGCCTCCAGCGCCTCGAGGTGTGGTCGCAGGGCGGCGAGGCCCGGCGACCGACGGATGGGCGAGGGCGCTAGCCAGCGGCGACGACCCGCGCCCCAAAGACATGTCCAAAGGACCAGCTAGCGCGCGAAGACCTCGAGCGCCAGCTCGCGGAAGGCCGCGACCTTCGCCGGCAGGTGCCTCGCGGTCGGATAGACCAGGTAGAGCGCGCCGCCGCCGGCGTCGAAGTCGGGGAGCACCCTCACCATCCGCCCCTCGCGGATCGCCTCGTCGCAGTGGATGCTCGGCAGGAGGCCGATCCCGGCGCCGGCGAGGACCGCCCCGCGGACGAAGCCGAAGTCGTCGCCGCTGATCGGGCCGCGGGCCCGCACCTTGACGCCCGCGCCCCGCCGGCGCAGGCGCAGGAGCGCCTCGCCCTCGCTCGCCCGGAAGAGGACGTGCTGGTGGCGCTCGAGCTCGGCCGGCGAGCGCGGGAGGCCGTTGGCCTGGACGTAGCTCGGCGAGGCGACCAGCCAGGCGCAGAGGTCACCGAGCTTGCGGGCGACCAGCGACGAGTCGCGGAGGCGGCCGGCCCGGATCGCGACGTCGAAGCCCTCGCCGACGAGGTCGACGATCCGCCCGCTCAGCTCGACCTCGACGCGGACCTCGGGGTAGCGGGTGACGTAGCGGTGGACGATCTCGGCGACCAGGGTCGGCCCGAGGTCCTGCGGCGCGGTGATCCGCAGGACCCCGCGGGGCGCCTCCTGGAGGTCGCGGAGCGCCTTCGCGGCGCCGCTCAGCGACTCGAGCGCCCCCTCGGAGCGCTCGCGGAGGAAGGCGCCCTCGCGGGTGAGCGAGACCTTGCGGGTGGTCCGCTGGAGGAGGCGGACGCTGAGCGACTCCTCGAGGCGGGCGATCGCCCGCGAGACCGTCGAGGTCGGCACCCCGAGCGAGCGGGCCGCCCCCGAGAAGGAGCCGCGCTCGGCGACCCGGATGAAGGTGGCGAGGTCGTTGAGGTCGATTGTTGCGGACATGCACCAATCCTTTGCGAAAGACCACTCTACCGCATCAGCGAGCCCGCGCCCATGCTCTCGACATACCAAGGAGCAACGCCATGTCCGACCGCACCCCGATCCTCCCCCTCGCCCTCCGCGCCCTCCTCGGCGGCGCCTTCCTCGTCTTCGGCCTCAACGGCTTCCTCGGCTTCATGCCGAACCCGCCGATGGGCCCCGAGGCGGGCGCCTTCATGGGCGCGCTGGCGGCGACCGGCTACATGTTCCCGCTGATCAAGGGCTTCGAGGTGATCGCCGGTGGGATGATCCTCGCCGGCTTCCGGGTCCCCCTCGCGCTCCTCTTCCTCGCGCCGATCCTCGTCAACATCCTCGCCTTCCACCTCGCGCTCGCGCCCGCCGGCAGCGGCCTCGTCCTCGCGCTCGTGGCCGCGGAGATCGGCCTCGCCTGGCTCTACCGCGACGCCTGGCGCGGGGTCCTGGGCAGCGTCCAGCCCCGCGGGGCCGCCCTCCAGGCCCGCGGCCAGGGGTCGCCGGCGACCTCGATGGCCTGATGCCCGCGCTAGAGCGCCGACATCTCGCCGACGAGGGCCGCGAAGTCGACGCCGAAGCGCCCGTCGGCGTCGAGGATCGCCGCCCGCGCGCCGAGCTCCTCGGCCCCCAGCGGCGCCCCCTCGCGGCGGGCGAGGACGTGGCGCTGCGTCGATCCCTTGACCTTGATCATCATCAGGCTCGGGAGGACCTCGGCGATCGCCTCGACGTGCTCGCGGTAGCCCGAGCGGAAGTGGAGGTTGAAGGCGACCACCCCGTCGGGGGCGAGGCGGGCGGCGATCGCCTCGAGGATCGCCCGCTGCCTGAGCCCCCGCGGGACCCCGGCGTTGTCGGTCCCCTCGGCGCTCGGCTCGAGGAAGGCGTCGACGTAGATCAGGTCGTAGCTGCGATCCGCACCGCCGATCCAGGCGATCGCGTCGGCCGTGAAGATCCGCAGCCGCGGCCCCGGGACCACGCCGAACCACTCGCCGGCGAGGCGGACGACCTCGCCGTCGATCTCGACCGCGTCGATCTCGACGTCGTGGAAGTGGCGGTGGAAGAAGCGCGCGAGCGTGCCGCCGCCGAGGCCGATGATCAGCACCCGCCGGGGCTGAGGGACCAGGAGGAGCGCCGCCGCCTGGGCCTCGGCGTAGGGGAGCGCGAGGCGATCGGGGGCGCGGAGGTCGATCGTCGTCTGGACCAGCTCGCTGCCGTTGTCGCGGACGAAGACCAGCGAGCGCTGGCTCCCCCGCTGACGGACCCGCGAGCGCGAGTAGGCCGAGCGCCCCTCGCCGAGGATCGTCCCCTTGCCGTGGACATCGAGCGGGGGCGGAGGCGCCGGCAGGGCGTCGGCCTCGCTCGCGGGCGGCGGCGCGGCGAAGGCGGCCGGCTGGGCACGCTCCGCGGCCGCCGGGTCCGCGCCCGCGCCCTCGTGATCGCCGGCTGGCGACCCGCCGCAGGCGACGACGAGGAGCGCGAGGAGGAGGGCGCGGCCCGACACCGCGCCGGTATACCCCGGCGGGCCCCCGGCGTCAGCCCTCGCGCCGCAGCATCAGGTAGTAGCGGGTCCAGACGACGTTGAAGAGCGCGAAGATCCCGACGAAGGCCCAGGCGAAGGGCGGGCCGCCGTCGAGCACGCTCCAGAGGATCCCGAGGGTCGCGGTCGCCGACCAGAGCACCTTGAGGGAGAGCATCGCCCGGAACACCTCGGCGCTCTCGTGGCGCGCGAGGAGCGACTGCACGCCGATCCCGACGAGGGCGGCGGCGACGATCCGGGTCGTCACCGGATCGATCGTCTGCCAGCCGAGGAGCGAGAGGAACGCCTCGGGCGCGAAGAAGAGCGGGATCGCGAAGGCGATGTCGGCGACGAAGTGAACGACGAACCACAGACGAAGCGACGGCGGCACCTTCATGCCAGCACTCTAGCAGGGCGCCGCCCAGATTCCGCGCGGCCGCCAGCCCCCAGCTCGCAGCCCCCAGCCTCGCTAGCCGGGGACGATCACGCCCTTGAGCCCGCCGCCGGTCATGTCCGAGTAGGTGTAGTGATCGCCGGCGATCAGCACCTGCTGCATCTCCAGGGTGTCGCCGTTGATCTTCCACGCCCAGCCCGCGTAGTCGACCACCCAGATGAAGCCCTCGGCGTCGACGCTGACGCCGACCGGCGTCGAGCACTGGGGGAAGGTGTGGAACTTGACGAAAGTCTTGGTCGCGCCGTCGATCTGCACGAGGCCGCAGCCGTAGAGCGCGCCGCCGACGTTGGTCGCCGCCCACACCCGCTTCTTGCCGTCGACCGCGATCCCGCGGTGGCGGCCGTTGGTCCCCTCGATCGGGTTGAAGGTCTCGTCCTGCGGGTTGAAGTAGGAGACCGGGCCGCCGTAGCCCGCTAGCCAGAAGTTGCCGTCGACGTCGACCGTGTTGCCGTAGGGCTGGAGGGTCGGGCCGCCGTACCAGCGCTGGAGCTCGAGGGTGGCGGTGTCGATCCGGAAGATGTCGCCGGTGAAGACCCCGGAGAACCAGAGGTTGCCGAAGCCGTCCATCGCCGCGCCGTAGGGGGCGTGCGAGGGGCTCCAGTCCTTGATCTCGACGGTGTCGAGCTGGACGCCGGTCGCCCCGTCAAAGCGGCCCATGTAGGCGATCTGGTTGTTGGTGTGCCAGCCGACCCAGACGTTCGGGTTCTCGTACTTGCAGCTCTGCTCGTTGAAGGTGCCGGCCTCCCAGGCGAGGCCGCGCGGGCCGCCGACGTAGGCCGGCGGCATCGGGCTCACCGCGGTCGTCCAGATCACGCACTCGTCCTGCCCGTAGGGGAGGATGTCGTCCTTGTTCTGCGAGGTCGTGATCACCCCGTCGTTGTTCTTGTCGACGCAGTCGTCGACGTTGGCCGCGACCTTGGTGATCGTCCCGGTCCCGCGGTTGGCGACGACGACGAAGCGGCCGTCGAGGCTGACCGCGGTCCGCGACGACGAGGCCGCGCCCGGGTTGGGGTCGACGATGTAGCGCCCCTCCTCGAGCATCGTCGCGGTCGCGATCTTGGAGATCGACCCCTGGCTGGTGTTGGCGACCCAGAGGTAGGAGAAGTCGAAGACCCCCTCGGTGCCCATGCAGGCGTCGCCGCCGGTGCTCCCGTCAGTGGGATCGGTGGTGTCGCCGCTGGTCACCGGCCCGCCGGAGCTCGAGGTCGCGTCGCCGCTCGACGCGCTGGTGCCCTCGCTGGTCCCCTCGCTGGTGCCGGCGCTGGTGCTTGCGCTGGTCCCCGCGCTGGTCCCCGCGCTCGCCGAGTCGCTGGCGCCGCTGGCCGATCCGCCGCTGGTCGATCCCTCGCTCTCGCCCGCGCTGCCGCTCGCGCTCGCGCTCGCGCTCGCGTCGGTCGCGCTCGCCTGGGTCGCGCTCGAGTCGCCGCGCCCCCCGTCGTCGCCGGCGCAGCCGACCAAGACCATGCCCACGCCAACACCCCAGACGATCGACCCATCCCACCGCATCGTCGGCCAGGGTAGCACGGCGGCCACGGGGGCGGGCCCGCCTCCGGCGGCGCTCCGCCGGCGCGCGCGCGACCGTCAGCGGCCGCGGAGCTCTCCGAAAATTTTGCCCAGCGTCCCCCCGCCCATGGACCTCGCGCCTCGCCTCGATCACCATCGCCACGGTGACGACCGTCACCCGACGCGCCCACCGGCTAGAATCGCCGGGCCGTCCGGCCGTCGACCGTCGTCCGCCCCGAGGCGACGTGATCGCCCCGCGGGCGAGGAGGAGAAGAGCGATGTCGCGCGACCACCAAAGGCCCACTCTGTCGATCCCTCTCCGGCTCCTCGGCGGGGCCGCGCTCGTCGCCCTCCTCGCCGCGCCGGCCGACGCCGCCGCCCAGGAGGCGACGACCACCACGACCACCACGACCACCACCAGCTCGACGAGCACGTCGTCGGCGGCGGTCGCCGGCTCCTCCGGGATGATCACCGGGGTCGTCTCCGACGAGCAGGATCGCGGCCTCGGCGGGGTCGTCGTCGCCATCGAGTGCGGCTGCCTGCCGGGCTCGCAGGAGCGGATCACCGACGAGAACGGGGTCTTCGTCTTCGAGGACCTGCCCGCCGGCAAGTACACGATCAAGGCGTTCCAGGCCGGCGAGAGCGCGGCCGTCCGCGAGACCGCGCTGGCGGGCGGCGGCTTCGTCCAGGTCGACGTCTCGGTCGCCGGCTCGCAGGCGCTCGCGGCTCACCATCACGACGACGACGACGACGACGACGACGATCACCACGGCCGCCGCCGCCACCACGATCGCCATGAATTCTGGGGCGGCGTCTCGATCGGCCTGGTCTTCAGCGGCTCCCGCGCGCCGGGCTCGCTCGCGGCCGACCAGAGCCGGATCACCACCAACCAGCTCACCCCGTGGTCGGGGCCGGTCCGCGGGATCGACGTCCGCTGGCAGACCTTCGACGTCAACCGCGGCCGCTTCCCCCGGACCATCGGCTACTTCCGCTCGGGCTTCGCCCGCGGCTCCACCGACTTCCACCCGGGCGGCGCCGGCGAGGTCGACGGCCAGGCGACCTCCCTCGAGGTCCTGACGGTGCCGCTCTTCCTCGGCGGCAACCTCTACCTCTTCCGCGACTTCCCGGTCCGCCCCTACGCCGGCCTCGGCTTCGGCTTCGACATCATGCGCCTCGCCTTCACCCGCCGCGGGCAGCCCGACTTCGTCGACACCTCGGCCCGGATCGGCTTCGAGATCCACGGCGGCATCGAGGTCCGGATCACCAACTACATCGCCCTCACCGGCGAGGTCACCCAGCTCTGGAGCGCCCGCCGGCGGCTCCCGGGGCTCCCGGACGTCTCGAACGAGAGCTTCACCGCGCTCCTCGGGGTCGCGGGCGCCTTCCCGATCCACCGCTGAGACGCCTGCCAGGCTGACCCTTCGGACAGCCTCCGCGGCCCTCGCCGGGGCCGCGGATCTGCGGCATCATCGGCCGGGTGAGCGTCGATCCCCGCGATCCATGGTCCTGGCCGGTCCACACCTTCGAGTCCCCGCTGGGGCCGATCGCCTACGTCGACAGCGGCGGCGAGGGCTCGCCGCTCCTCCTGGTCCACGGGCTGCCGACCGCCAAGGAGCTCTGGTTCCCGCTGATCCCCCACCTGCCGCCCGGGCTCCGGATCGTCGCCCTCGATCTCCTGAACTACGGCGCCTCGGGCAAGCCCCGCCGCCAGGTCCACCACCGCGAGCAAGCGGCGATCGTCGACGCGCTCCGCCGCCACCTCGGGCTCGGCGAGGTCACCCTGATCGCCCACGACCTCGGCGCGTCGGTGGCGATCGACGTGATGGGCGCGCACCCGGAGGGCGTCGCCCGCCTGATCCTGATGAGCCCGCCGGTCTACCCCGAGTTCCGCGAGCCGCCGGTGGTCAAGCTCCTGCGCCTCCCTGGCCTCGGCCACGGCCTCCTCGCGCTCGCCACCCCCCTCCTCTTCCGCGCGGCGATGGGTCGCGGGCTCGTCCACCGCGCGCGCCTCACCCCGCGGATCCGACGGGCGATGATCGACCCCTATCGCCGCGACAAGGGCGCGCTCCGGCGCAACCTCTGGTGGGGTCGACCGGCCGAGGTCTTCGCCGCCTACCCCGAGATCATCCGCCGGATCGCCGTACCGACGATGATCATCCAGGGCTGCGCCGACCCCTACATCCCCCACGCCCAGGTCCAGCGCCTCCACCAGGACGTCGCTGGCGCGACCGTGCGGATGATCGCCGACGGCGCCCACTTCCTGCCGATCGACGCCCCCGAGGAGGTCGCTGCGGCCATCGTCGAGCACCTCGCGGCCCATCCTCGGCGGTCGGATCCGCCCCTTCGCGCCCACGCGCGGCCGGCCAGCGCCGACGGCCCCCAAGGCCCGCGGGGCGCTTGATACCATGCGGCTGTGGTCGACGAGACCGGGCTGCACAACGAGGCGCTGGAGGCGACCGAGCTCGCAGGCGCCGAGACGCTCGTCCAGACCGCCGGCGGGACGATCCTCGACGATGACCCGGTCGTCGACATCGAGCGCGGGACCGAGATCGGCCGCTACACGATCCTCGAGCGCCTCGGCTCGGGGGCGATGGGGGTGGTCTACACCGCCTACGATCCCAAGCTCGACCGCCGGGTCGCGCTCAAGCTCCTCCGCCTCCCGCCCGGCGAGGCCGGCGGCGAGATGGTCGCCCGCCTGATCCGCGAGGCCCAGGCGCTGGCGAAGCTCAACCACCCCAACGTCGTCACGATCCACGACGCCGACGTCCTCGGCGACCAGGTCTACCTGGCGATGGAGCTGGTCGAGGGGACCAACCTCGCGCGCTGGCTGCGGGGCGGCCAGCGGACCCTCGCCGAGATCCTGGACCGCTTCCTCCAGGCCGGCCGCGGCCTCGCGGCCGCGCACCAGGTCGGCCTGGTCCACCGCGACTTCAAGCCCGACAACGTCCTCCTCGGCGACGACGGGCGGGTCCGGGTCGCCGACTTCGGGATCGCCCGAAACGCCGACGAGGACCCGCTGGAGGGCCCGTCGGCGGTCGCCCGGGTGGTCGCCGACCTCGAGCCGGTCTCGCAGATCAGCACCGCCCGCCTCACCCAGACCGGGGCGGTCGTCGGCACCCCGGCCTACATGGCCCCGGAGCAGCACCTCGGCACCCGGGTCGACGCCCGCTGCGATCAATTCTCGTTCTGCGTCGCCCTCTTCGAGGCGGTCTTCGGCTCCCACCCCTTCCCGGCGAAGGGCTACATGGATCTCCGCCGCCGGGTGCTCTCCGGCGAGCTCGCGCCGATCCCCCCGCGCACCGACGTGCCACCCCACGTCCGGGCGGCGATCCTCCGCGGCCTCTCGGTGATCCCCGATCGCCGCTTCCCGTCGATGGAGGAGCTCCTCGCCGCCCTCGACTTCGACCCGCAGAAGCGGCGGCGGCGGCTCATCAACGTCGGCCTCGCGGTCGGCGTCACCGCGCTCCTCGCCGGCGCCGGCGTCTACTCCCTGACCAGCGCCCGGGCGGCCTGCGAGGACAGCGAGCGCCACCTCGCCGGGATCTGGGACGACGAGGTCCGGGGCGTCGCCGAGGCGGCCTTCGCCGCGACCGGCCGCCCCTACGCCGCCAAGGCCTGGGAGACCAGCGCGGGCGCGCTCGACCGCTACGCCGCCGCCTGGGTCGACGTCCGGCGCCAGGCCTGCGAGGCGACCGAGGTCTACCACGAGCAGTCGCCCGAGCTCCTCGACCGCCGGATGGCCTGCCTCGACGGCCACCTCCGCCGCCTCGGCGCGACCGCCTCGCTCTTCCGCGAGGCCGACTCCGAGGTCGTCCTCCGGGCGGTCGAGGCGGCCGAGGCCCTGCCGCCCCTCGACGCCTGCTCGAACACCGACGCGCTCCTCCGCGGCGAGGCGCCGCCGAGCGGCGAGGCCCGCCGCGACTTCGATCGCTTCGACGAGCTCGTCGCCCGCGCGGCCGCCCTCGAGATCGCCTCGCGCTACACCGATAGCCTGGCGATCGCCGACGACGCGCTCGCGCTCGCCGACCGCCTGGGCTCGCGTCGCGCCGAGGCCCGGGCGCTCTGGGCGAAGGCGAAGGCCGACGATCAGATGGGCCACTCGCTCGCGGCCGCCGAGCTCCTCGGGGCGGCCGCCGACCTCGCGGAGCGGGCCGGCGACGACGAGCTCCGCGGCGACCTCTGGAGCCACCTCGGCTTCATCGAGGGCCTCAGCCTCGAGCGCCATGAGGAGGCCGAGCACCGCCTCCGCCACACCGAGGCGATCTACGAGCGGGTGCGCGCGAGCGACCAGAAGCGCGCCCACCTCGCCAGCCGCCTCGGCGCGGTCCTCCTCGCGCGCGGCCGCTACGACGAGGCGCTCGCCACCCTCCAGCGGGCGCTCGACATCCTCGGCGAGGGCGCCGGCGACCAGAGCATGGTCCGGATGTCGACGCTCAACATCATGGGCTCGGCCTACGACCTCCGCGGCGACCTCGACCCCGCGCTCGAGCACTACCGCAAGGCGCTGGCGATCGCCGAGCGCCAGGTCGGCCCCGATCACCCCGAGACCGCGAAGATCCTCAACAACATCGCGATCATCCACAAGGGCCGCGGCGAGCTCGAGGAGGCCCGACGTCACGCGGAGCGGGTCGTGACGATCTACCGCCGGGTCTTCGGCGAGGCCCACCCGGACTTCGCGGCGTCGCTCGCCAACCTCGCCAACCTCCAGCTCAGCGCCGGCGACTACGAGGGCGCCCTGGCGAGCTACGACGAGGCGCTGCGCGCCCTCCAGGCCGCCGAGGCCGGCCCCGGCGAGGTCGGCCGCCTCCTCTACAACCTCGGCGTCGCCTACCACCTCCGCGGGCGCTTCGCCGAGGCCGCCGAGTCCTACGCCCGCAGCCTCGAGCTGCAGACGCCGGTCCTCGGCCCCGACCACCCGGAGATCGCCTACCCCCTCACCGGCCTCGGCTCGTCGCTGGTCGAGCTCGGCCGCTTCGACGACGCGCTCCCCCACCTCGAGCGGGCGCTGGCGATCCGCAGCCGCAAGGACGTCCCGCCGATCGACATCGGCGAGATTCGCTTCGCGCTCGCGCGGGCGCTGCCGATCGGCGAGCGAGAGCGCGCCCTCGAGCTCGCGCGGGCGGCGGAGCGCGACTACGAGGAGCTCGGCGATCCAGCGACCGCCGCGGCGATCCGCGCCTGGATCGCCGCGAACGCTGTCATCGACGGGTAGCGACGGCGACGATCGTCACGCGTCGCTCGTCGCTCGCTGACGGCGCGTGCCTGCGCGCGATCGCTGTACGTACAATGACGTGGAGAGCCTGGCGACCTGCCCGAATCACCAGCTATCCTCGGGGCCACCTCTCGGGAGCCCACGATGCCCACGACCAACGACAAGCGACTGATCAAGATCACGGCCAACAGCGCGGGCGTGACCGCCTCGACCTTCGACGTCAACCTCGACGCCTCCTTCGACACCCCGAGCGACGGGGCGATCAAGCTCAGCGTCACCTCGTCGGGCGGCACCGACACCTCGCTCCACGAGCTGGTCTTCAGCGACGCGGCGACCGGCTCCGAGATCGGCCGGACCTCGATCTCGCTCGTGGCCGACACCAAGATCGTCGGCAACTTCTCGGCGACGCTGGCGGTCGACGGCCGCTCCGAGACCGACCCGCCGGCGAGCGGCTCGCCCGCCGAGATCCGCAGCCCGACCGCCCAGAACCGCCGCAATTGGACCCAAGACGTCAACGCCGACAGCAACGGCACGGTCCTCCGCAACAGCGCCAACGTCGACGTCCGCTCGGCCAGCGACACCGCGAGCGTCAGCCAGCTGGTGCGGACGAGCGACGACCACACGCTCATGCTGGCGATCACCTTCGAGCCGCGGGGCGGCGCCCCGACCAGCGGATCGGTCACCCTGACGACCACCGCCACGGCGGGCGCGGGCTACAACCTCGGGCCGGTCAAGACCAACGTCCCCGGCGGCCGCTAGCCCCCGACCGTCGCGGGCGATCGGAGCGCTAGCGCGCAGTATCCTGTCGCAAGAGACAGGAGGTTATGGGAGCGCGCGCGAGTGCGCGCGCGCGTCGTGTCGAGCCGGCCGGCTCGCGGGTCCCGCTGGGCCCGCGAGCCGCTATCCTCTCGCCCACCGACCCAGGATCCCGCGATGCCCACGACCAACGACAAGCGCCTGATCAAGATCACCGCCAACAGCGGCAACGTCACCGCCTCGACCTTCGACGTCGACTTCGACGCCGCGTTCGACTCGCCGCAGAGCCTCGCCCTCAGCTTCAGCGACTCCTCGAGCGGCTCCTGCGACAAGACCCTCCGCGAGCTGGTGGTCAGCGACGCCGCGACCGGCTCCGAGATCGGCCGGACCTCGATCCTCTTCAAGGTCGACACCGTCGAGCTGGGCGAATTCTCGGCGGGGATCGACCGCTCGGGCCGCTCCGACACCACGCCGCCGCCGAGCGGGACGCCCCACCAGGTCCGCAACCCGACCGCCTCGAACTTCCGCCGCTGGGCGCAGGTCGTCAAGCAGAGCGGCGAGAACGTCCTCCGCAACTTCGCCAACGTCGACGCCAAGAGCGCGGCCAGCAGCGGCGCCGTCGACCAGAGCGTCGTCACCAACGACGACACGACCTTCGCCCTGCGGGTCACCTTCAGCGACCGCAGCGGCAGCGCCCTCGCCTCCGGGACGGTCACCGTGACCACCTCCGCGAAGGCCGGCGACGGCTTCTCGCTCGGCCCCGTCCGCCTCTCGGAGAGCGAGGACGACGGCGAGGTCGAGCGGACCGTGATCCGACGCTAGCGCCGGATCACGCGAGCGAGAGCACGGCCAGGAGGACCTCCTGCATCTCGATCGCGCTCTGGAAGCGGAGCTCCGGGTCCTTGGCGCAGGCGCGCTCAAAGACCCGGTCGAGGCCCTTGGCGACGACCTCCGGGACGTCCTCCGGGAGGAGGAGGCTCGGCGGCAGCGGCATCGACTCGCGCTGCGCGAGGAGGAGCTGGTCGAGCGGCGCGTCGACCAGCTCCTCGAAGGGGAGGCGGCCGGTGACGACCTCGTAGAGGGTCATGCCGGCGGCGTAGATGTCGGCGCGGGGATCGACCGTGGCGCCGAAGCGGGTCTGCTCCGGCGCCATGTAGTTGGGATCGCCGCAGAGGAGCTCGGTCTTGGTCGGCCCGTCGAGGTCGAGCGCGACCCCGAAGTCGAGGAGCTTGCTCGTCATGAAGCGGGTGTTGGGATCGCGGGTGACGAAGATGTTCGCCGGCTTGACGTCGCGGTGGACGATCCGACACTCGTGGCAGTAGTGGAGGGCCGCGAGGACCTGGCGGAAGACGTCGGCGACCGCGGAGAGCGGGAGGTGGGCGCCGCGGGCCTCGGCCCGATCGACGATTTTCGCCATGTCGGTGCCCGGGAGGTACTCCATCGTGAACCACTCGACCTCGCTGCGCTGGCAGACGCCGAGGTCGAAGATCCGGACGATGCTCGGGTACGAGAAGCGGGCGCCGACGATCGCCTCGCGGCGGAAGCGGCGGCGCTCGCTCTCGGGGATGTTGGGCTTGACCACCTTGAGGGCGACGTCGCGGAGGAGCACCGGGTCGTGGGCCTGGTAGACCCGCCCCATGCCCCCCTCGCCGAGGAGGCGGTGGACCTCGTAGCGCTTGACGTGGGCGACCTCGGAGCCGAGCCCCGGGACCTCGACAAGCGGCCGCGCGCGGGTGTGACCGTCGAGCATGGCGTCGGCGGAGCCTATCGCCGGCCGCGCTGACCGCGAAAAAAGTGGCCGAGGCGGCGGGGGGCCGCTCCCCCCGTCAGGGCGCCGGGGCGGCCGCGCCCGCGCCGGCGGCCGAGCGCAGCGCCTGGGCGTCGGCGACGGTCGCCGCGCAGCGGAAGCCGAAGTGGTGGAAGGGGCGGTTCTCGGGGACGTGGGCCCGCCGGTAGATCGCGGTCGCGTACTCCGCCGGCCAGTACCAGGAGCCGCCGCGGACGATCTTCCGACGGTGGCCGGGGCAGCTCTCCTCGCCGCCGCAGGGGCCGATCGGATCGACGCCGAGGCAGTCCTCGCCGCAGGCCTCGTAGCTCGGCGCGTACCAGTCGGCGACCCACTCCCATGAGTTTCCCGACATGTCGCGGAGGCCATAGCGGTAGGCCGGGCGCGAGCCGACCTCCCAGGGGCGGCCGGTCTCCGGCTTGCTCCCCTCCTTGCGGACCCCGCACCCGCGCCCGGTCGCGTCGCGGATGATCGCCCGCTCGCAGGTCGCCGGCTCGTCGCCCCAGGGGTGGGTCTCGCCGTCGGGGCCGCGGGCGGCCTTCTCCCACTGGGCCTCGGTCGGCAGGCGCTTGCCGTGGGCCGTGCAGTAGGCGACCGCGTCGTACCAGGAGATCCCGTTGATCGGCTGCCGCGGCCGGTTGAAGTCGCTGTAGCCGGGCCCCGAGGGCGGGCAGCGGCGGGTCTTCATGCAGGCCTTGTACTCGGCGTAGGTGACCTCGTCGACGTCGAGGTAGAAGGTCTGGATCCACACGGTCGCCGCCGGGCGGGCGTTCTCCGGGCCCTCGTCGCTGCCGCGGAGGAAGGGCCCACCGGGGATGCAGGCCATCCCGGGCGGCGGGTCGTCGCAGGCGATCGCTACGGTGCCGTCGGGCGCGACCGGGAGCGCGGGCGCGGCCTCGGGCTCGGGCTCCGGCGCGGCCTCGGCCTCCGCCGGCGCGGCCTCGGCGATCTCTTTCCTGTCCTTTTGGACATCCTCATCGGCGATCGGCGCGGCCGCGAGCGCGGCGTCGGGGCGCTCGGGCGGCGGCGCGTCCGAGCGGGCGCCGCCGCTGCAGGCGAGCCCGAGAGCGAGCGCGCCCGCGAGCGCGCCCGCCAGGGGGCTTGTGGGCCGCCGAGGGGCTCGCGCGCTCACGCTCGCACCCCTCAATGCTTCGGGGCGCCGGGCGGCGGCGCCATCGGCTTGGTCGCCATCACCTCGACCAAGAAGGTGAGCCGCGAGTTCGCCGGGATCTTGCCGCGGGCCCGCTCGCCGTAGGCGAGCTCCGCCGGGATCACCAGCTTGCGGAGGCCGCCGACCTTCATGCCGACGATCCCCTGGTCCCAGCCCTTGATCACCTGGCCGCGGCCGATGACGAAGGTGATCGGCTTGCCGCGCGGGTGCGAGAAGTCGAACTCGGTGCCGTCGTCGAGGGTGCCGCGGTAGTGGACCTTGACCTCGTCGCCGTCCTTGACCTCGGCGCCCTCGCCGAGCTTGAAGTCGACGAGCTCGAGGCCGCCCGGGCGCTTGTCGGTCTTCACCGGCGTCCCCTCGAAGGCCGTGAGCGGCTGCGGGGGCGGCAGCGGCGGGGTCATCGAGAGGAGCTCGACGGTGAAGACCAGGGTCGAGTTCGGCGGGATCTTGCCGGCCGCCCGCGGGCCGTAGCCGAGCGCCGCCGGGACCACCAGCTTGCGCTTGCCGCCGACCTTCATGCCGACGATCCCCTGGTCCCAGCCCTTGATCACCCGGCCGGCGCCGAGGTCGAAGGAGAAGGGCCGACCCCGCGGGACCGACGAGTCGAAGACCGAGCCGTCGGTCAGGTAGCCGGTGTAGTGGACCTCGACCGACGAGCCGGCCGCCGCCGGGGCGCCCTCGCCGGCGGCGAAGTCCTCGACCTTGAGGCCGCCGTCGCGGGTCTCGGTGGCGATCGGCGCGCCGTCGAAGGGCGCGTCAAACTTCATGTTCGGGCCCGGCTCGACCGGCAGGTTGCTCTTCGGCGGCTCCCGGCGGGGCGGCTGCTGCCCGGGCTGCCCCTGCTCCGCCTGGCCCGGGTGCTTGCGCTGGTCGTGGGCCTGGGTCTGGGCCTGAGCCGGGGGCACCGTCGCCGGGGCCTTGGCGTCGATCTCGGCCTTGCCGGGGCCGTAGGCGACGGTCGGCTGCTCGCCGGTGCAGGAGGCGGAGGAGAGCGCGGCTGCCACCAGGGAGCCGGCGAGGAGCGTCGGGAGGCGCATGCGGGTGCCCATCGACGCGGGGGTATACCCCATTTCGCCGGGCCGCGGCGACTTGCGGGCGGCCTGAGGGGGGCCGCCGCCCGCGACGCCGTCCGCGATCGCGCCCGCCACACTGAGCGCCGCCGAGGGGTGAGGAGACCCCATCGGCGGCGACGCTCCGGCGCTCAGGCCCGCGGCCTAGGTCGCGAGCTTGCCGCGGTGATCCGGCGGCACGACGACGACCGGACAGGGCGCGTGGGCGGCGAGCTCGGAGCTGGTGCTCGGGGTGAGCATGCGCTCGAAGGTCCCGAGGAGGCGCGAGCCGGTGACGATGAGCGGCGACGCGTGGAGGTTGGCGGCGGCGACCAGCTCGCCGACCTCGGGCCCGTAGCGGACCTCGTAGCGCGCGTCGCCGAAGCCGTTGGCCGCCAGCCAGTCGCGGAGCTGCTCGCGGGCGCGGTCGAGGAACTCGGCCCGGAAGGCCTCGAGCGCCTCGCCCGACCAGTAGATGTGGGCGTAGTCCTCGGGGACCGTGACCACCCGGACGAAGACGACCTCGCGGCCGATCCGCTCGCCGAGCGCCCGCGCGAAGTTGCAGGCCGAGAGCGAGGCGTCGGTCGGCACGGTGGCGACGATGATCGGGCCCTCGCCGAGGGCGGACTCGTCGAGGTCGGGGGCGACCACGAAGACCGGCGCCGGCAGGGCGTGGAGGATGTGGCGGGCGACCGAGCCCAGGCGGACCAGGGTGTGCTCCTGGGCCCCCGCCTTGCGGCCGATGATCAGGCCGTCGCCGTGGTGGTAGATGCACGCCGACTCGAGGCTGTGGGCCGCGCCGCGCCCCTCGATCACGTCGATCTTGGTCAGGATCTCGCCGGCGCCGGCGTTCTGGACGACGAGCGCGGCCTCCTCGGCGAGGCGGGAGAGCACCGCCGGCCGCGGGTCAAAGCGCTGGAGCGCGGCCATCTGCGAGGCCTCGACCACATGGACGCCGACGAGCTCGCAGCGCTCGCGCTCGGCGCTGCGCTCGGAGAGCCACCTGGCCAGCTTGATCGCGCCGTCGCTGCGGTGACGAAGATCCACTCCGACGATCCACTTCATCATCGTTCTTCTCGCTCCTGCTCGGCCCTTGAGCCGCCAACACTCTAGTCAAAAGCCGGCGCGCGGGGTGCGCGCACATCTTGCGATCGGCCGCCTGCGACCTCGCGTCTCGCCCTGCGCCTGCGGATTCGGCCCAAGCGGATCAGGCCGACCAGGGCCCGCCCTCGCACGGGAAGGCGAGCGCGGCGAGGGCCGCCTGCGCGCGCGCCCGGGTCTCGGCGACCGATCCGCTCGCGTCGACGACCCGGCTCCGCGCGGCGAGGGGCCCGGTCGGCGCCTCCCACTGCTCGCGGGCGTGGAGGTAGACCGCCTCGTCGGCGTCCGAGGCGTCGCCGCGGCGGGCCGCCAGGCGCCCGAGGATCACCGCCTCGCCGGCCTCGCACACGAGGAACGCCAGCGGGACCCCGAGCTCGGCCGCGAGCTCGGCGAAGGGCTGGCGCTGGTCGTCCGACTTGAAGTTCGCGTCGACGATCACCGGCTCCCCGGCGCTGAGGTGGGCGCGGGCCTCCTCGAGGCAGGCGGCGTAGGTCCGCGCGGTCATCTCCGGCGCGTAGATCCCCCCGTCGATCGCGTCGCGACCCGACTCGTCGGGGGCGAGGCCGGCGAGGCCCTTGCGGACGACGTCCGAGCGGATCGTCGCCGCCCCCCAGGGCTCGGCGAGGCCGGCGGCGAGGGTCGACTTGCCGGTCCCCGGGAGCCCGGCGATGAGGAGGAGCGCGGGCCCGCGCGCCGGATCGAGCTCGCGGAGGGCGAGGAGGAAGTGGCGGATCGACGAGCGCAGCGCCTCCTGCCGGGCCGGCGCCGGGATCTCGGGCTCGCTCGCGCGGAAGGCCTCGACCTTGCCGCGGACGCTCGCGCGGTAGGCGGTGTAGAGCGGCAGGAGGGCCGCCGCCTCGGCGTCGTCGGCGGCCTCGACGTAGCTGGCGACCAGCGCGTCGGCGTCCGCGAGGTGGCCGTGGTAGCGGAGGTCCATCACCAGGAAGGCGAGGTCGACCGCCGGATCGCCGTAGCGGAAGGCGTCGTTGAACTCGATGCAGTCGATGATCACCAGCGGGTCGTCGACCCGCTCGGGGAAGAGGTAGACGTGATCGAGGCGGAGGTCGCCGTGGCTGTCGCAGGGGACCCCGCGGGCCGCCCGGGCGGCGATCGTCGGCCCCTGGCGCGCGAGCTCGGCGTCGGTCGCCGCGGCCAGGCGATCGAGGAGCGCCGCCGGGATCCCCTCGAGGCCGAGGGCCGCGGTCTGGCTGAAGTTGTCGCGGCAGTTGCCGGCGACCGCGTCGAGGTCGCCGTGGGCGGCGATCTCGGGGCCGCGGGCGGCCTCGCGGTGGAAGGCGGCGAGGCGGCGCCCGAGGGCGGCCATCGTCCCCGGCGGGAGCCCGCCGCGGGCGAGCCAGGCCTCGAGGGTGCGCTCGTCCGGGAGGCGGCGCATGTGGACCACGTGGTCGATCACCTCGCCCTCGCCGCCGATCTGAACATGTCCGTTGGAACATGTCACGGGGACCACGCCGAGGTAGACGTCGGCGGCGAGGCGGCGGTTGAGCGCGACCTCGGCCGCGCAGAGCTCGCGGCGGCGGGCCGGCGTCGAGTAGTCGACGAAGGCGAACTTGACCGGCTTCTTGAGCTTGAAGACGTGCTCGCCGACCAGGAAGACCACCGAGATGTGGGTCTGGATCACCTCGACACGATCCGCCCCGAGCCCGGGGTAGGCCGCGGGGGACGAGAGGGCGTCGATCAGCGGGGCGAGCTCCATCGGGCGAGCCGAGGATCCGACGCCCCGGCCCGGGGGACAACCGGCCAGCGGCATTAATCGGCGAAAAGTTCTCGCGGCGGAGCGCCGCCTTCGTGCGGCTTCGCGGGCGCGCTATGCTCGCTCGGTGCTCGGCCCGCGCAGCGCCCTCGGAGCCCTCGCCTCCCTCGCGCTCGCGGCCGCCTGCGCCGGCGGGCCCCCGGGCGCGAGCGCGGCGACCGACGGGGGCGCGTCGTCGACGTCGTCCACGGGATCGTCCGACGCCTCGACCGACGCCTCGACCGCCGCGCCGGCGACGTCGACGTCGACGAGCACCACGAGCGCCACGAGCACCACGAGCGCCACGAACGCGACGAACGCGACGGACACGAGCACCGGCGACCCGCCGGAGGACGCGCTCGCCCACGGCTACACCCACCACCGCCGCGACGGCAACCGCCTGCTGGCGAGCCCCGCCGCGCTCCCGGACGCGGCGATCCTCGACCTCCCGCTCGCCGCGGCCCCGGCCTGGATCGTCGCCGCGACCGCCCCCTCCGGGACGATCTGGGCGGCGATCGCCGGCGACGGCGCGGCCGAGGCCTTCGCCGTGACCGGCGGCGCGGCCGAGGCGATCGCGATCGATCCGCCGGCGCTCCCGGCCGGCGAGGCGCCGCTCCTCGAGGTCGCGGTCGGCGGCCTCGCGCGCCTCCTCCGGGCCCCCGGCGTCGACGCTGGCCTCGCCCCGCCGGTCCCCCTGGGCGGCGATCGCCTGGCCCACCGCGACGCCAAGGGTGACCTCGTCGTCGTCGCCGGCGCCGACGAGCTCGCCCGCTGGTCGGTCGATCTCCTCGTCGACGGCCGCCTCGTGGTCGACGACGCCGGCCGCCTCGCCGCCCTCGCGCCGGCCACCGACGTCTACGGCCACGGGATCCTCGGCGACGTGATCGAGGGCGGCGGCCTGGTCTTCGTCGGCGGCGATCCGCCGGCGCTCCTCGGCGCCGCCGCGGTCCCGCCCCCCGCGGCGATCGAGGCGCTCGTGCCGATCTGGGGCGACATCGACGGCGACGGCGAGCGCGAGGTGGTGGTGACCGTCAGCGACGCGGCGGTCGGCGCCCGGATCGTCGCCTTCGCGGCCGACGGCGCGCTCCTGGCCGAGGGCCCGGCGATCGGCACCGGCTACCGCTGGCGCCACCCGATCGCGGTCGCCCCCTTCGGGCCGGCCGCCGAGCCGGAGATCGCGGTCGTCCGCACCCCACATATCGGCGGGATCGCCGAGTTCTACCGGCGCGAGGGCGCGTCGCTGATCATCGTCGCCTCGACCGCCGGCGTCTCCTCCCACCGGATCGGCTCGCGCGACCTCGATCAGGCGATCGCCGGCGATCTCGACGGCGACGGCCGCGTCGAGCTCCTGGTCCCCTCCCAGGGCTTCGATCGATTGATCGCGCTGCGGCGGGTCGAGCCCGACGGGGTCATGAGCCCCTGGGAGCTCCCCCTCCCCGCGCCCCTCGCCTCGAACCTCGCGGCCGCGAGCGACGACGCGGGCCTGGTCCTCGGCGCGGGCCTCGAGGACGGCCGGCTCCGCCTCTGGCTCGGCGGGCCCTGAGGCGCCGGACGATGGCCTGCGGGGGTTTGCGCGCGGGTCTTCGCCGTGCGACGCTGTCCGATAGCGATGTCGGCGTCGGCGCTTGAGGGGACGAGTTCGCGACGGCGCGCAGCGGCCACGCTCGCGGCGATCCTCGTCGCGCCCTTCGGCTGCGCCGGTGGCGACGACGCGGGCGCGGACGACGCGTCGGCCGGGACCACGAGCGCGGGGGCCACCGCGAGCGCCGGGACCAATTGGCTGGACGCGTGCGAGTTCATCGGCACCGGCGGCTATTCGCTCTACGACGTCGCCCTCCGCGAGCTCGACGACCCGCCGGAGGCCCCGCGGTGGCGCCTCGACAACGCCACCTGCGAGACCGACTGGATCCACGCGATCGACATCACGCCGTCCGGGGTGATCTGCGCCGCCGGGCACCGGGCCCTGACCGATGACACCTGCGACTCCACCTGCCCGCTGACCACCTCGTGGATCCGCTGCTTCAGCCCGGGCTACGAGGAGCTCTGGGCCCGGAGCTTCGACGCCGGGAGCGTGTCGATCGCCGCCCTCATCACCACGCCCGCCGGCGAGGTCGTGATCGCCGGCGCCCGCCACGACCAGGCGCCGCCCGCCGAGGGCTACGACGGCGCCCCCTGGATCGCCGCCTTCGACCCCGCCGGGTCGCTCCTCTGGGAGGACGCGCCGCCCTGGTCGGGGGCGCTGCGGGCCGTTGATCGCGGCGACGATGGCACCCTCATCGCGGTCGGCGATGTCCTCGTCGACGGCGACAAGAGCGACCTCTTCGCCGCGGCCTACTCCCCCGAGGGCGCGGAGCTCTGGACAATGACCGAAGACAGCGCCGCCTACGAGGCCGCGCTCGGCGTCGCGGTCGACGAGCTCGGGCGCTCCTGGATCGTCGGCGCGCGCGGCGAGGATCCGCTCGCCTCGAAGCTCCGCGCCTACAGCCTCGGCTGGGGCGGCACCTTCCGCATCGGCCCCTACTTCTCGGCGGAGACGGCCCTGGTCGCCCTCGTCGACGCCGACGGGGCGCTCCAGTGGATCGAGATCCCGCCGACGGCCGACGAATTCCCCTTCGCCTGGGCCGCCGCGGTCGCGCACCTCCCAGGCGGCGGGGTGATCGTCGGCGGCGCTCGGAAGGACGACGCCGACTCGCTCGCGCGCTACGACGCCGACGGCGCCCTGCTCTGGACAACGACCCAGACCTCCGAGGGGATCACCGCGCTCCGGGTCGACGAGGCGGGCGACGTCTTCGCGGTCGGCAGCGGCTGCGGATGCATGTTGGAGATCGACCCCGCCGACGGCGAAGTCGTCTGGAAGGAGCCCGGGCTCGGGAGCGACGCCTTCGCCCTGAGCCCCGCGGGCGAGCCCGTGATCGCCGACTACATCGCGGATGGGTGGTTCTACCCGCCCTGGAGTCGGTTCTGAGCGGCGCTAGAAGCGACGGATCGCCTCCGTCGTCATCCCGCAGCCGTCGACCTCGCCCGCGCAGAGGGCGACGCGCCCGAGGCCCAGGCGCCCCTCCTCGCCCGCGAAGAGGTTTCCTAGCGCGGTGACCTGGGCGCCGAAGTGGGGGCGATAGACGCGGTCGACGATCCCGCGGGTCTCGGTGATCTCGACCTCGACGCCGTCGCCGAGCCGCAGGATCACGACCTGCCAGGTGTCGTCGCCCGGCTTCACGCCGACGAGGACGCCGACGATCTGCACCCAGCGGCCGACCCGCGCCCGCGCCTCGGCCCCGCTGCGGGCGATCGGCGGCACCGGCAGCGCGCCCTCGACGACCGGCGCCGGGGCTTCCCCTTCGGCCAGGTGGATCGAGCGCGCCCGGAGGTGGCGACCGCCGACCGCCTGCCCCTCGGGCGCGTAGGTCTCGCCGCGGACGATCACCCGCCGCTCGATCTTGTCGAGGTGATCGAGCATCGGCCGGTACGAGAGGATGTAGGTCTCGCCGTCGTCGCACTCGAGGGTGGTCGCCTGCAGGCGCTTGCCGCCGGCGATCCGCTCCACGTCGAGGATCCCGGTGAATTCGCGGCCCTGCGCGTCGTCTCCCGCGACCTCCGCGACCTCCGCGGCCCCGATCGAACCTGCCTCTTCAGACATCTTATCCTCCCCCACGGGGGGCCGCGCGTCGCCACGCCCGGCCTCGCCGCCGCTCGGCGTGCAGGCGCCGACGACGAGCGCGGCCAGGGTCAGGGCGAGCGCGCGCGCGGCGATCATCGGGTCGAGGATAGCCCCCGCCCTCACTCGAGGTCGAGGTCGCGGTGGCGGAAGGCCCGCTTGCCGGGGCCGTACTCGCTCGCCACCTGGCCGCGCCCGCGGAGGAGCCAGCGGTAGGTCAGGAGGCCGTCGACGCCGACCGGCCCGCGGGCGTGGAGCTTGCCGGTCGAGATCCCGACCTCTGCGCCGAGGCCGAAGCGGTAGCCGTCGGCGAAGCGGGTGCTCGCGTTGTGGAAGACGTCGGCCGCGTCGACCCGGGCGAGGAAGCGCTCGGCCGCCGCCGCGTCGTCGGTGACGATCGCCTCGGTGTGCCGCGAGCCGTGGGCCTCGATGTGCCCGAGCGCGCCCTCGAGGTCGTCGACCCGGCGGATCGCCAGGATCAGCGCGCCGTACTCGGTGTCCCAGTCGGCGTCCTGCGCCGCGGCGATCCCGGGGTGGCGCGCCCGGGTCGCCGCGCAGCCGCGGAGCTCGACGCCGGCCCCCGCGAGCGCGGCGACGCAGGCGTCGAGCGCGACGCCAGCATCGGCGTGCCAGAGCAGGGTCTCGACCGCGTTGCAGGCCGCCGGGTACGAGCACTTGGCGTCGACGGCGATCCTCGCGGCCATCGCCGGATCGCAGGGGGCGTGGAGGTAGACGTGGCAGAGCCCCTCGGCGTGGCCCATCACCGGGATCCTGGTCGACGCCATCACGTGGTGGACGAAGGGGGTCGAGCCGCGGGCGACGATCAGATCGACGAGCGCGTCGAGGCCGAGGAGCGCCGCGAAGTCCTCGCGCCGCTCGAGCAAGGCGACGAGCGCGGTCGGCAGGCCGTGGGCCGCGAGGACCCGGTGGATCACCGCGACCAGCGCGCGGTTGCTCGCCAGGGCCTCGCTGCCGCCCTTGAGGAGGAGCGCGTTGCCGCTCTTGAGCGCGAGGCCGGCGATCTGCGGGACCGCGTCGGGGCGGGCCTCGAAGACCACGCCGAGGGTGCCGAGCGGGCACGGGACCCGCTCGAGGACGAGCCCCTCGTCGAGCTCGCGGCGGAGGGTCGGCGCGCCGAGGAGCTCGGGGGCGGCGGCGAGCTGGCGGAGGCCGTCCGCGAGGCTCTCGAGCTTGCCTGTCGTGAGGGCCAGGCGCGCGCGCTTCACCGGCTCCAGCGCCTCGCGCTCGGCCCGCGCGAGGTCCTCGCGGTTGGCGGCGAGGAGCGCCTCGCGGATCGCCGGCTCGGCGAGCGCGGCCGCGAGGTCGCGGAGGAGGGCCGAGCGCGCCCCGCCAGCGAGGCCGGCGAGCGCCGGCGCGGCCCGCCTCGCCGCCCGCGCGGCCGCCTCGATCGCCCCCTCGATATCACCTGCTCGATCAGACATGTCCATCCCTCAGAGATCAGAGATCGGTGATCACCAGGTTGTCACGGGTGATCACCTCGTCGTAGCCCTGCCAGCCGAGGAGGCCGGCGATCTCCGACGAGTGGCGCCCGGCGATCGCCCGGCACTCGCCGGCGTCGTAGTTGACGAGCCCGCGGCCGTGCACCCGCCCGCTGGCGTCGCGGACCTCGACGAGCTCGCCGCGGGCGAACTCACCCTCGACCCGGACCACGCCGATCGGCAGGAGCGACGCCTTGCGCTCGACCAGCGCAGAGATCGCCCCCTCGTTGGCGATCAGCGCGCCGCGGGCGACCGCGCCGACCGCGATCTCGCGGCGGTGCTGCGATCGCCGGGGCCCGCCGCCGATCCGCGTGCCGACGTCCTCACCGGAGATCGCACGCAATAGATTCGCGCCGTCGCCGCGGGCGATCAGCACCGGGAGGCCGCTGCGGCCGGCCAACGCGGCCGCGGCGAGCTTACTCGCCATCCCCCCGGTCCCGGCTGCAGATGTCCCCGCGGCCATCTCGATCGCCGCCTCGTCGACCGCCTCGAGCTCGGGGATCCGTCGGGCCGTCGGATCCGCGCTGGGGTTGGCGGTGAAGAGGCCGTCGACGTCGGTGAGGAGGACGAGGAGGTCGGCGTCGACCGCCAGCGCGAGGCGGGCCGAGAGCCCGTCGTTGTCGCCGAAGACCGGCGGCTGGCGCTCGCCGCCCGCGAGCGCCCGGTGCTCGACCAGCTCGCGGACGCTGACGCTGTCGTTCTCGTTGATCACCGGGACCACGCGGAGCTCGAGGAGCCGCATCAGCGTGGTCCGCAGGCAGAGGAGGCGATCGCGATCGCCGAGGTCCTCCTGGGTGAGGAGGACCTGCGCGACCTTCACGCCCATCAGGCCGAAGGCCTGGGTGTAGAGCGCGATCAGCTGCCCCTGGCCGACCGCGGCGCAGGCCTGGCGGAGGCCGAGGGAGATCGGTCGGCGGGGGAGGCCGAGGGCGACCTTGCCCATCGCCACCGCGCCGCTCGAGACGACGAGGACCTGCTTCCCCTGGCGCTGGAGGACCGCGAGCGCCTCGACGAGTCCGTGGATGCGGCCGAGGGCGATCCCGCCGACCGACGGATCCGTCACCACATGCGAGCCCATCTTGACGACGATCCGGCGGGCATCAGCGAGGGCGGAGCGGAGCTGCACGGCCGCACTTATGCCACGCAGGGCCGCCCTTGGCGACCGCCCGCGCCGCCGACGCAGCGGCGACCCGCCGCCGACCCGCCGGACGCCGAGCGTGCATGTGCATACCCTCCCCCACCCGCCGACCACGCGCCCACCACCCGCCTACAGGAGCGCGCGAGCTCTGGCGCCAACCGGCCATTTTCGCCCGCAATAGCGGCCCCAGCGTCGCAATTGCGGCCGCCATCGGCGATAGTGGAGACGCGAGAATGGGCCCGCCTCCCGACAGCGACCCGACGGTCGCCCAGCTCCTTGCGGACAAAGAGCGCCTCGAGCGTGAGCTCGCCGGCGCGAGGCAGGCCGCCGAGACCACGAGCCGGCTGATCGGCGAGCAGTTCATGCAGATCGAGGAGACGATGATGCTCCTCGAGGAGAAGATCGCGGTCGAGCAGGAGCTGCGGACCAGCCTCGCGGCCGAGCTCGCGGCCGCCGAGATCCGCGAGGTCGAGCTCGCCGAGGCCCGGGCCCTCGCCGAGGAGGCGAACCGGGCCAAGAGCGCCTTCCTCGCCAACATGAGCCACGAGCTCCGCACCCCGCTCAACGCGATCATCGGCTACGCGGAGCTGCTGGTGGAGGAGCTCGAGGAGCTCGACACCGACGAGATCGGCGAGGTCGTCACCCGGATCTCGGCCGCCGGCCACCACCTCCTCGGCCTGATTAACGACGTCCTCGACCTCTCGAAGATCGAGGCCGGCAAGATGGAGCTCTTCATCGAGGAGATCGACCTCGCGCAGATCGTCGGCGAGGTCCTGGCGACGATCACGCCGCTCTCGGACAAGCAGAAGAACCGCCTCCTCATCGAGCTCGACCCCGATCTCGGGCCCCTGCACACCGACGCGACCAAGATCCGCCAGATCCTCTTCAACCTGCTGAGCAACGCCTGCAAATTCACCAGCGGCGGCGAGGTCCTGCTCGCGGTCCGCTGCCTTCATATCGCCGACGAGGCCTGGGTCGAGCTTTTGGTCCGCGACAGCGGGATCGGCATCGCCGCCGACAAGCTCGAGCGCCTCTTCGAGACCTTCACCCAGGCCGAGGCCTCGACCTCGAGCCGCTACGGCGGCACCGGCCTCGGCCTGGCGATCACCCGCCGCCTCTGCCTCCTCATGGGCGGCGACATCTCGGTCTCGAGCATCGTCGGCAGCGGCACGACCTTCACGGTCCGCCTGCCGACCGCGGTGCCGAGCGCCAACCCGGGGTCGTCAGCCCCCGGACTTACTGTCCCCTAGGACAGGCCCCTGCGCGCGCTCAGTAGCCGAGGCGAAAGCCCCAGCCGGCGGAGCGCCCCTGCTCGACCAGCGCCCGCGCGAGCGAGATCCGGCGGGTCTCGTAGACCCCGAGGGCCGCGTCGATCCGCTGGAGATCGACGAGCGCACGGATCAAGACCAGCGCGTCGTACATCGCCGCCCGCACGCCGCTGCCGGTGATCGGCGAGGTGACGTGGGCGGCGTCGCCGATCAGCACCGCGCCGGAGCGGGCGAGGCGGGGCACCGCGAGCTCGTGGACCGGGTGGAGCGCGAGGCTTCCGCGCTCGAGCGAGCGCTCGACCACCTCCTGGATCGCCGGCGGCCAGTGGGGGTTGGCGCTCGCCTGGAGGTCCTCGAGGATCGCCGGCGAGCACTCGGCAGGGGCGATGTCCTCGCCGCGCCGACCCACGAGCTCGAGCTCGTGGCCGAGGCGGTCGGGGTGGATCCCGTAGTACCAGCCCCAGGCGAGGCGGCGCTCGCCGGGCTCGACCTCGCCCGCCGGCCCCGGCACCGGATAGGCGACGAATTGCTGGCGGGCGTGGGGGGCGACGATCAGCGCGGGGACGTCGAAGAGCCAGCCGCGCGCCTCCGGGCTCAGGGCCGCCTCGTCGAGGAGGCCGCGCCAGAGGACGTAGCCCGCGTACTCCGGCAGGAGCGGCTCGCCGACCACGCCCGCGCGGATCACCGAGCGCGCCCCGTCGGCGCCGACGACCACGTCAAAGCGCTCCTGGTGGCCATCGGCGAAGGCGAGGCGGAGCGGCTCGACCTCGTGGAGGTTGAGGCCGACGACCTCGGCCGGGGCGACGATCTTGCGGGGGGCGATCCGCTCATGGAGGAAGGCGCGGAGGAGGTGGTGGGCGGTCACCGGGATCTCGACCCGCTCGGCCTGGGTCCGGCCCTCGACCACCACGCGGCGCTCGCGGAGGCGGATGTAGGGGGGCGCGGTGTCGATGTAGCCGGTCACCGCCGCGAGGAGGTCGAGATCGATCCCGACCCCCGCGCCCCGGGGCTCGCCGCCCGGCGCCTGGCGCTCGAAGACCCGGACCTCGATGTCGAGCTGACCGAGCAGGATCGCCGTCGTCAGGCCGGCGATCGAGCCGCCGACGATCGCCACCGTCGGCTGGGGTCCTCCTGCGCTCACCCGGACACGATGCGCCCCCCTCCCGGGCGCGTCCAGCCCCCGACGAAAAGCGCGGGCGAAAGCGCGCTCATGCGCGGACGGCCGCGTCCGCAGAGCGGGGCGCGGCCGTCCGGGCGCGGGCTGAGCGGGCCCGCAGGGGTCCGCCGGGGATCAGCAGGGGGCGACGCAGCCGACCAGGCGATCGATGATCGCCTTCGACTCGAGGAGCGCCTCGCCGCCGGCGATCAGGCAGGGCGCCTGCTCCTTGCCGGTGAGGCGGCGGAGCTCCTCACGGGCCGCGGGATCCTCGGTGACGTTGGCGATCGGCAGGCGATCGCCGAGGTGGAGGTTGTCGACGGCGGCGAGGACCGCGGTCGAGAAGCCGCAGCGGCTCTTGACGAAGAGGCGGGCGTCGGCCGCCAGGGCCGGGGCCGCCGGATCGGCCGCGAGCTCGCCCTCGTAGGCCGCGGCGATCGCCTCGGCCTCGGCGACCAGCGCGGCCATGTCGCGCTCGCCCGCCGGCGTGACCGAGGCGGCGTAGCGGATCACCCCGTCGGCGTCGATGATCACGGTCGCCCGATCGGTGATCCCGTGGGCCTCGAGGTAGAGCCCGAATTCGCGGGCGACCGCGCCCTTGGGGTGGAAGTCGGCGAGGAGGGGGAAGGAGACGCCGCCGAGGGAGCGGGCCCAGTTGGCGTGGCAGTAGACGCTATCGACGCTGACGCCGAGCGCCTGGACGTTGGCCGCACGGAGGCGGGGCAGCAGCGCTTCCAGCGCTGGGATCTCGCGGCTTCACGTCGGCGTGAAGTCGAGCGGGTAGAAGACCAGCATCACGTGCTTGCGGCCGCGGAAGCTGGCGAGCTCGATCCTCCGCCCGAAGTGATCACCGAGCGTGAAATTCGGGGCGGGCGTGCCAGGACTGATCATTGTCTCCTCCTCCTCGCGCCCTCCGGCGCGGGGAGAAGATAGCAGCGTTGCGCGCGGAGGAGCGCTCAGGGGATCGGCGCGCCCGCGACCCCGACCGCGAGGCGGTAGACGTCCCCAGGGTTGCCGGCGGCGTAGATCGACGCCGCGTCCCAGCCCGGACCGCGGCCGAATTGCGCGTTGGCGACGTTGGTCGGGAAGGTCGCCAGGAGCTCGGGATCGCCGAGCGCGGCCCCCGCGTCGTCGAGCCAGATCCGGAAGAGGCGGCTCCCCATCTGATCGACGGCGTAGAGGTTGCCGCAGGCGTCGAGGGCGAGGCCGTCGGGGCGCCCGTCGATCATCGCCACGGTCGCCGGCGCGCCCGGCTGGCCGCCGCCGTCGATCGGCACCCGGGCGATCCGGCCGCTGCCGTAGTTGGTGTAGAAGAGGAGGCCGCGATCGGGGTCAAAGACCACGCCGTTGGCTGAATTCGCCTCGGGGCCGCTGACGATCTCGTCGAGGACTCCGTCGCGCCAGCGGAGCACCTTGGAGGCGGCGAAGTCGGTGATCCAGAGGTCGCCGTCGAGGTCGGGGAAGAGGCCGTTGGGGCTCTGGAGGCCGGTGATGAGGTCGCTGATCGTCCCCTCCGGGGTGATCCGCAGGACCTTGCCGGCGTTCGGGAGGGCGACCGCGAGGTCGCCGTCGGCCATGAAGCGGAGGCCGTAGGCCTTGTCGACCGGCGTCGCCAGCGGGGTCGCGGCGAGGGCCGCGTCGACGATCACGACCGCGTCGCCGAGCTTGCCCGCGAGCCCACCCGCGCCGTCGAAGCCGACGTCCTCGGAGCCGTCGAAGGGGCTGCCGACCAGCTCCGGGGTGAAGGGGCCCGCCGGCAGCCGGTCGCAGAGCCCACCGCCCGTGGTCTCGCCGCCGCTGCTGCTGGTGTCGCCGCCCGTCGTCGTGTCCGCGCCCGTGCTCGTCGCGCCGCCGCTGCTCCCGCCGCCGCTCGAGCTCCCCGCGCCGCTGCTGCTCGCGTCGCCGCCCGTCGTCGAGCCCTCGCTCGCGCCCGTGCTCGCGGTCGCGGTCGTGGTCGAGCCCGCCGTCGCGCCGCCGTCGTCGCCGCAGGCCGCGGCGAGGAGGAGGCCGGGGGCGAGGGCGCGACGGAGGGCGCGACGGAGGACGAGGACGAGGGCGCGGCGCGGCGTCTGGGCGCGGATCATGGGCGCGACGCTACCCGCCGCCGCCCTCCCCCTTCAAGCCCGGGCGTCCGTCGGGGCGCGCGCGGATCCGCGCCATCCGCCGCCGGGCCTCACCGGCCCGCCGTCACATGACCCGAAAGACATGCTCCAATCCGCCCCCTCGCCGGGCGAGACGATCGCGCGCGCGGGCAGTAGACTGGGACCGTGCGGCGCCCCTGGTCCGTCCTCGCTCTGCTCCTCGCCCTCCCGGCCAGCGCCTGCTTCGTCGACGGCAAGAACCTGACGAGCGGGACGACGACCGACGCCACCGGCGAGACCAGCGGCGCGTCGATCTCGTCGACCAGCGCCGCCGCCTCGAGCACCGGCGAGGGCTCGACGACCGGCGCGGGCGAGAAGAAGACGGTGATCGTCGAGATCGCCAACGGCACCAGCGACGCCCTCCAGAACCCCGGCGGACAGACCCTCGTCGACTTCAACTGGATCACCCTCAACTCGCCGGATCACTACGGCGGCCTCCGCTTCACCCTGCCGGAGATCCCCCAGGGGGCGACGATCACCAACGCCCAGCTCCAGCTCTACATCGACGGCGCCGACACCGACTCGCCGCGCCTCGAGATCTACGGCGAGCTCTCGCCGACCCCGGCGATCTTCAGCGAGGCGCTCTTCGACATCAGCAGCCGGCCGCCGACCGGCGCCAGCGTCCTCTGGGAGGATGATGACCTCGGCATGGGCTGGACGACCTCGCCGTCGCTCACGCCGGTGCTCCAGGAGCTGGTCGACCAGGAGAATTGGCTCCCCGGCCAGTCGATCGTCCTGATCCTCGACGCGACCTTCGAGGCGGCGGATATCCCCTTCGAATTCCGGCAATCGGAGTACGTCGGCTTCGCCCCCAAGCTCGGCATCGAATACCTCGAATAGCTGGACCCGCGGCCGCGGACTCCCCCACTTGTGTTCAGTGGCCCAGTGCCCCCACATCTGTCGATTCGTGCAGATGCATCGACCTCAGGCTGCAGCGAATGCGCGGAATTCGATCGCCCCTGGCCGATTGCGCATTTCTGAGCCTCTTGCTAGCGTGCTCACAAATGCGCACGTTCGTCGCCGCACGCCACCTCTGGGCGCTCGCTTTCGGGCTCCCGCTGGCGTGCTTCGATCCGAGCTCGCTCGAGGGCTGGCCCGAATACGGCGAGGAGAGCGAGGGCTCGTCGAGCGGCGGCGCCGTGACCACCGCGGTCGGCACCGTCACCTCGGACGGCTCGACCGGCGATGAGAGCGGCGACGACGAGCCGGCGATCCCGACGCTCCCCGCCGACCTCCCGCCGGAGATCTTCGACCTCAGCGTCAGCCCCGATCTGCTCCACGTCGCCGGGCCCCTGATGATCTCGCTGGGCCACAGCGACGACGTCGAGGTGATCGAGATCAGCGAGGTCGGCGTCGGCCCGCTGGCGACCCTCGATCCCCACCAGCTCCCCTACGAGGTGCCGATCACCGGCGCCAAGCACAACGGCGAGCACACCTTCGAGGTCGTCGTCCGCGATCACGCGGGCCTCCGCGCCAGCGCCCAGGCGAGCGCCTCCGTCGCCCTCCCGCCGACCGGCACCGCGGTCTGGAGCTGGGAGGCCGAGCTCGGCAACAGCGTCGTCCTCGGCCTCGCGCCGCTGAGCGACGGCGCCCTCCTCGCTGGCTACCTCTTCACCGAGGAGGGGCCCCGCCCGCGGGTCTCCCGGCTCAACGCCGCCGGCAAGGAGATCTGGGAGAGCGAGCCCTTCGACGGGCTCGGCTACGCGGTCGCGGTCGCGGTCCAGCCCGGCGGCGACATCGTCGCGATCGGCAACCGCTACAAGAACGATCAGCCGACCACCCAGGCGATGTGGATGCGCCGCCTCGATCCGGTCGACGGCGCGGCGGCCCCCGGCTGGGGCGCCGACGGCCTCACGGGCGAGCGCGCCCGCGCCCTGACGATCACCGCCGACGGCAGCATCATCCTCGCCGGCGAGACCCGCGGCGCCGACCTCAAGCCGCTCCACGACGCGCTCCTCTGGGGCTTCGGACCCGGCGGCGACGCCCGCTGGACCTCCGCCCTCGCGCTCGATCTCGGCCACTGCGCGAGCGAGGGCGACGACGTCGCCTTCGCGGTGGCGGCCCTGCCGAGCGGCGGCGCGGTGCTGGCTGGCGAGGTCCGCTGCGCCTGGGACCAGGACCCGAATTCGGTGACCCGCGGCGCGGTCGCCGAGGTCAACTCCCAGGGGGACCCCGTCGGCGTCTGGGTCGACCTCGAGGGGGCCGAGAGCTGGCTCCGGGGGCTGGCCTTCGCCGCCAACGGCGACGTCCTGGTCTCCGGCGCTCGCCGTCAGGAGCTCGCGGCCGACCCGCAGCCGACCGCGTGGCGGCTCCGCGGCGACCTCGAGGCCGCGCTCTGGAGCCGCGCCCTGGCGACCTCGAGCGACGACGCGATGGCGACGTCGATCGCCGTCAACCACGACGACGAGGTCGTCGTCGCCTCGACCGTCCACGAGCAGATGCGGGTGATCAAGATCGCCCCCGACGGCCAGGGCCCGGCGCTCTGGCAGCAGCTCCTGCCCCTCGACGTCGGCCCCGATGAGGTCCACGTGATGGCCCTCGGGCGCTACGACGAGATCCACCTCGCGGGCGAGGCGACCCTGGCCGGGATCCACCGCGCCTGGGCGACCAAGCTCGCGCCCTGACGTCTGGCCGTTCGCGTGGGGGCGCGCTGGAGATCGACGCGCGCCCCGTCGTATCGTGATCCCGTGGGATCACGCTGGTCGACGGCCGCCCTCCTCGCGCTCGCCCTCGACGCGCTCGCCGCCTGCGCCCCGCCGATCACCTGTCCTCCGGGCCATGACGCGCTCCGCCAGGAGATCGCCTGCCCGCCCTGCGGGCCCGATCAGAGCTGCGAGTGCGTACGGACCACGACCTGGACCTGCCGCCCCTCGCCCGAGCTGGCCGCCGAGCGCCGCGACGCGTCGCAGCGCGAGGCCGACGAGCGCCTCGCCCGCGAGCGTGAGGCCGCCCGCGCCGACGCCCTCGCGGCCGCCCGCCAGGAGCTCCTCGAGCGCAACGCCGCCCGCTTCATGGAGGCGCTGGAGCGCCAGCGGCGGGGCGAGGCCGATCCCCGCTGCGGCGCCGACGGCTACCTCGTGCTCCGTGAGGAGGGGGTGAACGCGACCGGCGACGGGCTCGTCACCGGCGAGGTCTGCCAGGAGCTGCCGCGGCCGGCCGCCGCGATCGCCCGGGATCCCGAGCACGCGGGCGAGGAGGAGCCGAAGGACCCGAAGGCACCGAAGGACCCGAAGGACCGGGGCGCCGGCGCCGACCAGGCCCCGCCGCCCGCCGCCGATCTCGAGGCCGCGCTGGCGGCCGCGCGCGCGCTCTGCAAGCGGGCGAAGCCGGCGCGCTGCGACAAGGAGGCCCGCGAGGGCCACTACGCCTGCCGGCGCGACGACGCCTCGCTCCCCGATCACGGCGCCGCCTTCACCTGCGACGAGCTGACGCCGCCGCCGCCCGGCTGCACCACCGAGTGGGTGCCGGCGCTCGCGGCCTGCCCGCGGCCGGGCTGCCGCGCCGGCGCCGACGAGTGCTGCCAGGAGGACGGGACGATCGTCCGCCCCTGCTACCAGACCGGCGCCCCGGGCTGCACCGCGTCGGCGACCTGCCGCGGCGCCGGCGGCTGGTGCTACCGCTGCCGCTGCCTGCCGCCGACCGCGATGATCGCCGCCCCGGACGGCGATCGGCCGATCGAGGCGCTGGCGATCGGCGACCGGATCTACACGGTCGACCGCGCGGGCCTGCCGATCGTCGCGCCGATCGTCGCCCTCCGGCGCCTCGACGTCCTCGGCGAGCACGAGGTCGTCCGCCTCACCCTCGACGACGGCCGCGAACTCCTCGCCTCGGGCCCGCACCCTGACGCCGGCGGCCGGCCGATCGCCGCGCTCGCCGTCGGCGATCCGCTGAGCGGCGGGCGGGTGATCGAGCGCGCGCTCGTCCCCCACGGCGACGCGCCCCTCTGGGACCTCCGCCCCGCCGGCGAGACCGGCCTCTACTTCGTCGGCGGCGTCCTCCTCGGCTCGACGATCGACCCGGGCGCCCTGGACGACGAGTGAGTGAGCGCGGCCGCCTACTCGGCGCCGAAGCCCGCGCAGACGTCGAGCACCACGTCGACCGCGTCCTCGAAGCCGGGGACGTAGGAGGGCTCGCAGAGGCTGATCAGGTGGCGGTGGTCGAAGTACGACGCGAACTCGTGGAGGAGGACGCTCCCCGACTTGGTCTCCGGCGGGCAGACCGCGTCGGGCTGGTCGCGGTCGGAGATCACGGTGATCACGGTGACCGCGTCCTGATCGCCGCCCTTGGCGTCGAGGACCATGTCGGCCCAGACCTTGGGGTTGTAGGGCGAGTCCTCGCCGCCGTAGAAGACGACGGTGAGGACCAGGAGCGCGTCGTCGCGGAGGAAGCCCTCGTTGCAGCCGCCGGGCTGGTTCATCGCCGACGAGAGCGCCTGGGCGCTCCCCCAGCCGACGTAGGTCCGCCAGTCGCCGCTGGTCCCGAGATCGGCGATGCACTCGAAGGCGCCGACGATGTCGGGCTCCTCGCTGGTGATGTAGCGGCGGCCGCCGGCGAGCTCGCAGGGGGCGTTGGTCGCCCCCTTGCCGGCCGGGAAGAGGACGCCGGCGCCCTCGGCCGTGTCGCAGTAGGGCGGCACCTCCTGCTCGTGGACGTACCAGCACGGGTAGTCGGGGGCGTCGATCGCCGCGCAGCCGCCGTCGACCGGGCACTCCTGGATCGGGCACTTGAGCGAGCCCCAGCCGCCGTTCGCGTTGGCCACCAGGACGTGGACGTCGAAGTCGTCGAAGGCCTCCTCGATCCCGGTGATCAGCCCGGGCAGCGACTTCTGGAGCTGCGGGAGGAAGGGCTCGATGTCCCAGGAGTTGGCGATCGCGAAGACGAAGTCGATCTTGCCGCCGCAGCCGGCGGGGGCGCTCCCGAGGTCCTCGCGGACGCCGACGTCGAGGAGCGGGAGGTCGGCGCCGCTCGCCGAGCCGCCGACGCTCGCCTCGGTGGTCGCGCCCGTGGTCGCGCCCGTGCCCGTGCCCGCGCCGCTGGTCGACCCGGCGCCGCCCGTCGAGCCCGCGCCGCTCGACGCGCTCGTCGGGTCACCGGCGCCGAGGGTGGTGGTCGCCGCCGGCCCGCCGGTGCAACCAGCGAGGGTCAGGGCGACGGCGAGGGCGACGCTCCGCGGCGGCGCGAGCGAGCGCTGACGAGCCATGCGCGAAAGTGTACATCAGGCCCCAGGAGGCCGCTAGCCCAGGAAATCAGCCGAATTGGCGATCCGAGAGTCGCCGCGCGTACGTCGATTTCACTCGGCGTGCCTCCTAGCGCGGCCAGGGGACCAGTCGATCGGCGATCTCCCAGCAGCGCCCCAGCACGAGGCTCGCCCGCGGCGTCCGCACCCGGTCGGAGTCGTTGTGGATCTCGACCCTGCGCCCGTCGAGCTCGACCCGGAGCCGCTCCTCGCCCATCGCGTAGAAGTCCCCGACGACGAGGGCCTGCTCCTCCTGGCGGACGGACGCCGCGAGCTCCCGGAGGGCCGCGAGCTCGGACGCGTCGAGCGCTCCGCTCGCCCTCTCCCGGAACTCCCCGCGCCAACGCTCGACCTCGACGGTCCCCGCGCTCAGCGAGACCGTGACCCGACCGCACCCGTAGCCGCTCAGCACCTCGGCGAAGACCCGCTCTTCCGACACGCCCGCACGCTATCACCATCCGGCGCCGCCAGCCTTGGCGGCGCCTCGCCTGTCCTCACGGGCAGCCGAGCTGCGCGAGCGCGCGCCGGGCCGCCGCGGTCGGCTTCGCGCGCTCGCGGGTCGATCTCTCGGTGGCGCGGCCCTAGCCCGCCGGCGTCCAGGCGTCGTACTTCGCCGCCGGCTCGGGCCCGGCGAAGACCTGGACCGCGACCAGGCGGGCGTCGCCGTTCTGGAAGGAGACCAGGGCGTTGGCGGGCATGTAGACCGCGGAGCCCGGGCTGATCGCGTAGGCCTTGCCGTCGATCACCAGATCGCCGCTCCCCTCGAGGATGTAGAGGTACTCCTCGGTCGCGTCGCGGTGCTCGGGGACCGCCCCGCCGGCGTCGAGCTCGAGGCGGGCGAGGAAGGCGTTCTCGCCGCGGGCGTAGATGAAGACCTCGCCCTTGCCGTTGGGGGCCCGCCGGCGCTCGGCCTCGCCGGCCGCGACCACCAGGCGGGGCGCGGACGCGGCCGCGCTCTCCTTCGCATCGGCGTCGGCCGGCAGCGGCGTCGCCTCGCTGGCGACCGAGGTCACGGCCGCCGACGCGCAGGCGCCGAGGAGAAAGGCGATGACGATGGCGAAGCGCGGGCTCATGGTCGACCTCCACGGCGACGCTACCACGCAGGGCGCAGCTCGGGGCGCCGACGGGCCTGCCGGGGGGCATGCCCGCCCACGCAGGCCGCTCCGAGGCGCTCGCCGCAGCGTTGGCGCGCGCCAGGCCCTCGACCCGGACCGGGTCCCTGGGTCACTCTTCCCGGGACCCGATGCCCCGACGAGCCTCCGCCCCCCTCGCCGCCCTCCTCCTCCTCGCCGCCTGCGCCAACGTCGGCCCCGCGGGCAACGAGGAGCTGCCCCGCGGCATCGCCCCCGGCGATCAGGCGCCGATGACCGACCGCGAGGCGACCCGCGAGGCCGCCGACCGCGAGGCCCACGTCGGCGCCGCCCATGCCCCGCAGCCGCGCGGCGAGGGCTCGGTCGCGATCCCGCCGGGCTCGAGCGCCCGCAGCGACAAGTGGCAGCCCCGCGAGGGCGACACCGACGGCGCTGAGGGTGAGGGCGTCGAGGGCGAGGGCATCGACACCGAGGGCGGTGAGGGCGAGGGCGAGGGTGAGGGCGAGATCCCCGTCGTGCCCAGCGCGGCGGAGGTCGGCGGCGGCGGGCCGGCCGATCGCCCCTGAGCGCGCTCACCTGCGACCGTCAGGGGCCGCGCCGTCCGCCGCCCACCCGAGCGGCAGATCGTCATCGTCGTCGTCCGGCTCCGGCTCCGGATCGACCGGATCATCCGGACCGTGATCGGGCTGGAGGTAGGTCGCCAGCCCCAGGTCCGCCGCCATGTCGTCTGGATGCTCCTCCGACGCCTCCGGCGCCGCGCCGTCCGCCGACGACCCGAGCGACGGGAGGTCGTCGCCGCCCTGCCCGGGATCGTCCGGATCGTGGTCGGGCTGGAGATACGTCGCCAGCCCCAGGTCAGCCGCCGCGTCGTCGGCCTCGCCGGCCTCGTCGTCGTCGATCGCCTCGTCGCTCTCTTCGAACTCGATCGGATCGAGCGTGTCCATGTCCCCGGGATCGCAGGCGATCGCGGACGCGACCAGGAGCCAGAGCGGAACCATGAGCCGACAGAGCGGCCGGAGATGCAGCGTACGCATGGTGAACCTCGTCTCGGGAGGCTGCGGCGTCGCACCTCGACGCCCGCGCCCCCTCTCCCCTGAGGTCAACGGCGCCGCGACTTCAATTCACCGACCGCGATCTTGTTCTCCTGCAGGTGTGAGCGCGCGACCGCGAGCGCGTCGCTAGCCCGGCAGCCAGGCGATCGCGTCGTCGACCGGCCGGCTGCGGACCAGCGCGCGGCGGGTGCTGGCGATCGCCTTGCGCGCGTCGTCGGCGAGCGTGGGCGGGATCCGCAGGCGCTGCCCCGAGCCCTCGAGGCGGACGCCGCCGGTCCAGAGGTCGCGGCGGATCCGCTGGATCGCGTCGATCCCGAGGCGGCGGTGCTCGCCGTAGCGGGGGACGTCGAGGATCGCCCCGTCGGTGACGATGATCAGGCGGAGCGAGATCGCCTCGCGGACGAGGACCGCGAGCACCGGCGAGAAGAGGGCGGCGAGCGGCGGCCAGAGGGTCTCCCAGCCCTGCAGCCAGAAGTCGGGGGCGAAGGCGGTGACCAGCGCGAGGATCGCCGCGCAGATCCCCGCGACCGCGAGCACCGGCCGGATCGCGATCGCCTCCTTCTCGTTCCACCAGACCAGCGCCTCGCCCTGACGGAGGAGCATCGCCAGCTCGAGCGGCAGGGTCCCAGGCGAGGGAGGCGCCCCGGGGGCGAGGCTGCGGGGGCCGCCCGGGGTGCCCGCCGGCGGGTCGCTCTTGCCGCCCTCGATCAGCCGGAGGCTCACGGGGCCCCCTCGATCCGGGCGATGCGCGCCCGCAGCATGTGATCGCAGAGGACCAGGGCGACCATCGCCTCGACCATCGGCACCGCCCGCGGGAGCACGCAGGGATCGTGGCGACCCTTCGCCTGGAAGGTCACCGACTCGCCCTCGCGCGTGACGGTCTCCTGCGGCTTGAAGATCGTCGCCACCGGCTTGAAGGCGACCGCGAGGCGGATCGTCTCGCCGTTGGAGATCCCGCCCTGGATCCCGCCCGAGTGGTTGGTCCGGGTGCGCACCCGGCCCCCCTCGGCGTAGAAGGGGTCGTTGTGCTCCGAGCCCCGGAGGCGGGTCGCCGCCATCCCCTCGCCGATCTCGAAGGCGCGGGTCGCCGGCAGGCTCATGAGCGCGCCGGCGAGGTCGGCGCTGAGCTTGCCGAAGACCGGCGCGCCCCAGCCGGCGGGGACCCGGCGGGCGACGCAGCGGACCACGCCGCCGACGGTGTCGCCGCCCTGGCGGGCGGCGTCGATCGCCGCGCTCATCGCCGCCGCCGCCGCGGAGTCCGGGCAACGCACCTCGGCCTCATCGACCATGTCCCTTGAGACAGCCTCTTCGTCGACCGCGGCGGCGCGGATCCCCGCGACCTCGTCGACCCAGGCGACGATCTCGATCCCGTGGAGGGCGGCGAGGAGATCCTCGGCGAGCGCGCCGGCGGCGACCCGGGCGACGGTCTCGCGGGCCGAGGCCCGGCCGCCGCCCGCGGCCTCGCGGAGGCCGTAGCGGGCCTCGTAGGTGTAGTCGGCGTGGGAGGGGCGGTAGAGGCGGGCGAGGTCGTCGTAGTGGCGCGAGCGCGCGTCCTTGTTGGCGAAGATCATCGCGATCGGCGTCCCCAGGGTGAGCCCGCTCTCCGAGTGGACCCCGCTGAGGAGCGTCGGCGCGTCGGCCTCCTGGCGCGGCGAGGTCAGCCTCCCCTGCCCCGGCCGCCGACGCGCGAGCTGGGCGGCGATCCGCGCGTGCGGGAAGGGGTGACCGGCCGGGCAGCCGTCGACGATCACCCCGAGGCCGCCGCCGTGCGACTCGCCGAAGGTCGTGACCCGAAAGACATGTCCGAAGGTGTTGCTCACTCCGCCCTCCCCTCCGCGCCCGCGCCCGCGCCCGCGTCCGGTCGATCGAGGAAGTCGAGGACCCGCGCCCGCCAGGCCTCGGGCGCCTCGATCGGGATCGTGTGGCCGACCCCCGGGAGGATCCCCCACTCGGCGCCGCCCGGGCGGGCGAAGGCGGCGGCGAGGCCCTCGAGGTCGGCCGCCGGCGCGACCCGATCGAGCTCGCCGACCAGGAGGAGGGTCGGCGCGGCGATCCGCGGCGCGAGGCGGAGCGGGGCGTGGGGCGCGTCGGGGCCGTCGTCGAGGGTCGCCTCGAAGAGCGCGCGGATCCCCTCGTAGTCGTTGCGCTGGACCGTCGCCTTGATCATCGGCTCGATCATGTGGGCGTAGCGCTCGAGGTAGGCGGGCCCGAGGATGTCGGTGAGGCTGACCCAGGCCAGCGCCTCGAGGTCGCCGGTGCGCAGCGCCTCGCGCCAGGCGCGGACGATCAGGCGGCCGACCACCCCGCGGCCGGCGCTGACCCCCGAGACCACCAGGCGACGGACGCGGGCGGGCGCCTCGGCGGCGATCGCCAGGGCCATCCGGCCGCCGAAGGAGAAGCCGCAGAGGTCGACCGGGCCGGCGATCTCGAGGGCCCCCAGGAGCGCCTCGAAGTCGGCGACGTGGACCGCCGGCGAGACGTCGTCGACCGAGAGCGCGCGCTGCCCCTGGCCCCGGGCCTCGTAGACGATCACCTGGCGGGCGGCCGCGAGCGCCCGGATCTGCCCGCTCCACGAGGTGAGCGTCTGGGTCATCCCGCCGATCACGACGAGCGGCGGCGCGGCCCCCGGGGCCTCCAGCGGCCCCCGTCGATCGACGCGGAGCTGACCCACGCCGCCGGGCGAGGCGCGATCGGGGACGCGGATCCACTCGGGCATCGGCGCCCAGGGTAGCCCCCCGCGCCGCTCCCGACCAGATCGGCGGAGGCGGGGACGAGGGCGCACCTCGCGGAGCCGCCCGCCCCTGGCGACCCCTGGGGCGTGGCGGGGCGCGCCGCGGGCTGCTAGAAATCCCCGCCGATGCCTGACGATCCGAGCGCCGACCGCGTCCGCGCCCTCGAGGAGCGCCTCGTCGACCTCGAGGTCCGCTTCGCCTTTCAACAGCAGACGCTCGAGGACCTCGACGTGGTGGTCCGCGAATTCGCCGGCCGGGTCGAGGCCCTCGAGCGCGACCTCGCCGAGCTCCGGGCGCTCGCCCCCGCCGCCGCGCCGCCGCTCGGCGAGCCCTCCAGCGATGACTTCAGCGCCCTCTAGCCCGCGCCTCGCGCTCGCCCTCGGCGCCCTCCTGGCGCTCTCCTGCCGCCGCGCGACGCCGCCCCCCGACGACCCCGAGCGGACGCCGGCGATCTTTGTCGACCCGGGCTCGCCCGATCCCCACGTCCCCGCGCCCGAGGGCAGCGCGACCGGCGACCCCGAGGCCGCGCCCCCGGACGACCGCCCCCACGTCGAGATCCGCGGGATCGCGCCCGACGAGGAGACGCCTGACTTCAAGGGCACCCTCGAGGAGATGGCCGGCGATCCCCCGAGCCGCGAGCGCGAGGGGGTCGCCGGGGTCGCCACCTGCGAGGGCGGCGCCCGCCAGGTCGGCGAGTCGTGGAAGGTGAAGTGCAACACCTGCACCTGCGGGCCGAGCGGCGAGTCGACCTGCACGCTGATGGCCTGCATCGGCGACTAGCGCGGCAGACACGCCGAAGTGGCCGTCCACTGCGACGGGCCGCCAACGGGAGAAGGCGCTCGATGGCCTGCTAGCAGACGACCGGAGAGTCGGGCGCCGCCGGCTCGGTGCTCAACGGCCGCCAGTCGTCCATGCCGGGCAAGCTCCAGGCGTCGATGCTGTACTGGCGCACCCGGTAGTCGCGGAGCGCGACGTAGGTGATCGCCCCGACGCAGCCCCAGCCGAGGATGATCTCGTTCTCCTCGGCGTCCGGGCCGATGTAGCCCTGCCCCGCCTGGCAGAGCGAGGGGATCAACGGGCGTCCAGGCGGCGCCCCAGAGCTCCGCTGGATCGCGTCGGCGACCAGATCCGCCTTCCGCCCGCTCGAGATCGAGGGGTCCGCGATCTCCTCGCCGTGGATGCACCAGAAGGGGTACGCCGCGACGAGCGAGCAGGTCCAGACGCGGACCGTACCGTTGGTGATGTCGAGGTAGCCCTTGGCCTGGTCGAGGGTTGTCGCGATGTAGAGCCCGCTCCAGTCGTTCGCCCCGCCGCCGGTCGTCCACTGCGTCCCGGGGGTCATGCGATAGCCCAGGAGACCCGCGCCCCCCGTGATAAGTTGTGCACTCACTGGCATTCTCCACCTCTCCTTCTCGTGGGTCGATAGCCCCAACGCTCAAACGTCGACCACGAGATCGCGTCCGACACGACCTCGACGCCGACGGGGCCGAGGCGCTCGAGGAAGGCGTGGTCGGTGTAGTACGCGGGGGCGAAGCGCTCGTAGTGCTCGACCGTGGCGGCGTCGTCCCACGAGGTCGGAAGCACCACCCCCACCGGCAAGTCGACGGGCGCCGGCTCGCCGAGCCCGAGGGCTCGGCCGATCCCCCGCAGGCAGGCGCGCGCGTCGGCGAGGAGCGCCTCGTGGGTCACGTAGGTCGCGCTCACCGCTCTGCCCTCCACGAGCGCCGCCCAGGCCCGGTAGCGGGCGTTGAGGCGCTGGCAGGCCGCGGTGAGCTCGGCGCGCGCCGAGCCCGAGCGGAACGTCGCGGCCGTCCACCCCCGCTGACGCATCAGGCTCGCCGCCCACGCATAGGGGTGCTTGATCGACACCACCACCCGGAGCTCCCGCGTCGCCACGGCGTCGGCGACCGAGGCGGCGACCGAAGCGACGAATGACCGCTGCGTCGGGCAACCGGGATCTGTCGTCGCGGACGGCCGCTCGACCGTCGCCCGCGCGACGGTCTCCGGCGTCACCACCCCCGCGGCGAGCGCCTCCGTGAGGGCCGATGCCGGCTCCGAGTGCTTGTCACCGAGCACGTGCATCAGCACCTCGACGCCCGCGAACGCGCGCGGCAAGAGATGGCGCAGCACGTTCGTGCCCGTGCGCTCCGCCCCGTATTGTTTGACGTAGATCGGCGACATACGACCCCTCCGCGATCAGGCCGCGCGCGCGAGCGCGGCCGCGGCGACCTCGCGCCAGCGGGCACCGACGCTCATCCACGAGAGCGAGGGGTGGAGCGCCCGCGCAGAGGCGGCCGCGCCGGCGAGCTCGCGCCGCTGAGGATCGTCAGCGAGTTCGGCGAGCGCAGCCGCGACGCCATCGACCGAGCAGACGGCCCCCTCGATCACCGCACCCGGCGCCGCGTGGCGCTCGACGGGGAGCAGCGAAGCCGCCCCGCTCCAGAGCTCGCGGTGCACCGAGTTGTCGGGGAGCACCAGGGCGGCGCCGGTCGCCCCGTGCTCGAACGCGGGGAGGCCCCAGCCCTCGCCGAGCGCCGTGTTGAGCCCGATCTCGCAGGCGTTGTAGATCCGGTTGAGCGCCCCGTCGGGGAGCCCCCCGCGGACCCCAGTGACGATCACTCGCTCCTCGATCCTGAGCGCGCGGCTCATCGCCCGGAGGCGCCACGGCCCCGGCTCGTCCCCCCAATGCAGGACCAGCTTGACCCCAGGCGGGCGCCCGGCGGCGAAGCGCGCGAAGCCCTGGAGCGTGAGGTCGAGGCGCTTTCGGGTCTGATGTCGGTTTGCGTTGAGGATCCAGAGCGCGTCCGGGTCGTCCCCCGCGTCGCCGAGGATCTCCACGCGTGCCCTCCGACGCCGCTCCGCGGGCGCCCCGGCGAGCGCCGCGAAGCTCGCCACATCGACACCGTGAGGGATGACCGAGGTGCTCGCGGTCCAGGCCGGCGCCGCGCTCGCGCGCGCTGTGGCGTCGAGGAGCTGCCGGCGACCGTACTCCGTCGGCGCGACCACGGCGTCGAAGACCGCGAGGCCGTCAATGAGCTCAGGACGCAGCAGACGACCGTCCACCGGCATGTAGCCGACCCGGGTCAGCTTCGGCATCCCGACCGTCGCCGCGGCTATCCTGGCGGCGAACCAGGGGTCCTGGACGACGAGGAGGAGGTCAGGCCGCAGCCTCCGACACAGCCGGGGAAGCGGCCCCTCGCCGAAGAGGTCGAGGGGATCGGGGTTGGCGTGGACGACGTGACCGCCCGCCGCCTCGGGCGGGGAGACGTCGACGTGTCGGCGATCGAGACCGAGCACGTGGACGTCCGCCGCGCCCTCCAGCGAGCGGGCGATGCCACGGGTGACGCGGGCCAGGCCGCTCGGGGCCTGATACGAACCGACCAGCAGGATCCGCGTCACGTCGACCCCCTCACTCCGCGGCGTTCGAGGGGGCCGGCAGGACGCCGCGCCCCATCAGCTTGTTGACGTCGGCGTACATCAGCGCGACCGCCGAGACGTCGACGGTCGACCTGCTCGGAGAGTCCGCCCAGTCCGTGGCCGCCGCGAACTCCTCCATCGCCGAGCCGATCGGCGCGCCCTGGCGCCCGATGCAGACGTACGACACCTGCCCGGGCGTTCCGGTGAACCCGAGGTACTGCCGCCACCCCTCCATGGCCGCGCCGATCGACATCAGCCAGTCCGAGAAGGGCTTGGTCGGGTAGTTCATCAGGTCGACGCCGAAGCCGGCGACGACCGCGATGTAGCCGGTCGGCGGGGTCAGCTCGTTGATGTCCTCGATCATCGCCGCATAGACCGCCTGCTCCTGCGCCACCGAACCGAAGGGCTGGTAGTAGAGGTGCGACATCAGGGTCGAGTAGTTGCGGCCGTCGAGGATCACCAGCTGGTAGCCTCCCACCGGCGGGACGATGTCGCCGTAGTGCGGTGGCGTCGGCGGGATGACCGTCGGCTTCGGGATGATCACCCGACCGGAGACCAGGACCGTCGCGCTCGACGTGAAGTTCCCGCCGCCGGGGCCGGTGCCTGGGGTGTAGTCGCTGCTGGCGAGGGCCACGATCGCCCCGCTCAGGTAGGCCTGCAGCGCCTGGCCGACCGCCGTCGCTTGGGCGCCGGAGAAGGCGGCCGAGATCGGCGTGAGCATGAACTCGGTCACCGCGGGGTTCTCCATCACCGCCGACGACCACGTCGCGAAGGCGTTCGCCTCGTTGGTGCCGAAGGTCGGGGTCGTGCTGTTGAGGACCGACGCCGACCCGCCGATCGCCGAGACGGTCACCTGGCGGCTGCTCGCCCACGACTCGCCGAGCTGGCTCCACTCCGCCTGCGACTCGGCGCTCGCCGAGTAGAAGACCGCCTGGACCTCGAGCTGGATGTTGGCCGAGACCTTGGCCTCGTTGGTGCTGTACGAGTCCTCGACGGCGACGAAGTAGTTGAGGCTGCCCCCGACCGTCACCTGGGTGACGATGTGGGTCCCGAACTTGCGGAAGAACGCGAAGAACTTGTCCTGCGTCGTGACGTCGTAGACCGACGGGAGATCCTCGACGTCGGGGTCGCTGGTGAATCCGGGGCTCAGCCAGTTGTTCGAGAGATCCGACTGGAGGACGTTCCACCCGTTGAAGTCGGCCTCGTAGAGGCCGTAGGAGAACGACTCGGTCGACGCGCTCGTCATCGAGAAGGCCGCGCTGAACTCGCCGCGGAACGTCGCGTACGATCCCTTGACCCCCGCCTTCGCCGAGAAGTAGCTCTGGAAGCTCTCCTGCGAGGTGAAGACCTGGGTCGTGCTCGTGCTCTGCGTATTGGGGACGATCGAGGTGTTGTCGGGGACCGAGTAGGTGATCCCCGTCGGCTGATATGTCCAGTTCTGGGCGTCCATCGTCTGATGGCCGTAGATCTGGCGCGTGAGCGACGACGCGTCGTACTCGCCGAGGATGTTGAAGCCGAAGCCGAGCGCTTCGGAGCCGGGCAACTGTGACATCTTGGTTCTTCTCCAGTGGTGTGATTGACGAGTCCCTGGGCGTGCCCCAGTTCAGTGCGGCTAGAAGCCGTAGTTGGCGGGCGTCTGGCCCGGCGTGAGGATGATCGGCGCCTGGTGGCCGTCGTTGAGCCAGTAGATGTGGTAGTTTCCGGGGTTGACGTGGGCGTAGAGCGGCATCCCGTTCGGATAGCCGTATTGAATGGCCCAGGGCTCGAACTGGCCGTAGTGCCAAGGTCCGGCGGGAGTCGAACCCGGGAACCATTGAATGTTGAGCGCCGCGTTGACCTGCTGCTGAGTGAGCGCTGAATTCACAGGGGGCATAGTGATCGTCCTTTCCGCGCCTTGGAGGGCGGACATATGCGGTGAATTGGCCGTGATGCAGACCCGCGCCGATATTCACCCCGGCGCGGACGACCTCGTCGGCCCTCGTCGTTGGGAGTGTCAGGTCGACGAGCTTTGATCACGCCTGAGCGACTTCTTTTTCGCCGCCCCCAGGGCCGTCTTCGCGCTCCGCCGAGTTCCGCGCCAGGCCGCCGAGAACGCGCGCCAGGGGCGACATGGCAGGCCGACGGGCGGTCACCTCCGGTCGCTCCACGCCCCGTGATACACTGCCGCCGTGCTTGAGGATGAGGAGCTCCTCCTGCGGTGGCGTGACGGGGATGTGGGCGCGGGGGAGGCGCTCTTCGAGCGATACTTTGACGCGCTCGCCCGCTTCTTCCGTAGCAAGGTCAACCACGGCGTCGAGGATCTGGTCCAGCAGACGTTTGTCGGCTGCATCGCGGGGGTCACTCGCCTGCGCGACGCAGCGAGCTTCCGCTCGTTCCTCTTCGCCACCGCCCACAACACCCTCCGGGCGACCTTTCGCGCCCAGCGGCGCCGACCTGAGCCCTTTGATCCCGCGGTCATGACGGCCCGCGACTTCGCCCCGGGTCCGAGCTCCCTCCTCGCCCAGCGACAGGAGCAACGGCTCCTCCTCGAGGGGTTGCGGACCATGCCTCTTGACGCGCAGGTCCTCCTCGAACTCTTCTATTGGGAGGACATGACGAGCGCCGAGATCGCTGAGGTCATGGGCGCCCCGCACGGGACGATCCGCAGCCGCCTCCGTCGCGCGCGCGAGCTCCTCCGCGAGCGCCTGCGCGAGCTCTCCGCCTCTCCCCAGCTCCTGGCGAGCACCCTCGAGGATCTCGACGGGTGGGCCAAGAGCCTGCGCTCAGGCCGCGAGCTCCCGACGTGAGTGAGCCGCGGCCGACCGCGCGAGCGCTGCGGCGCTAGCCCTCGGAGTTGATCTTCCGGATGATCAACCGCGGGTCGGCCCGCGCGATCGCCAGACCGCCCTCGATGAGGCTCACCGAAAAGTCGAAGAACTCGATGTCCGAATTCTGGATCGAGAAGACGCCAGAGAGCGAGGAGGCGCTGTTGCTGGTCCACGCGCCGTCACCGCTCGCCGCGAGGGCGTAGCCGCTCGGGACCGTGGTCGACGAGACGTCGACGGTGACCGCGGACGGCATCGCCGCGAAGCTGTCGGTGATGACCTCGGCCGTCTCCTCTGGCGGAACGTCGTACTCGAGGGTCACGGTGTAGCCGGCCGCTCCGGCCGTGACGACCGCGACCAGGGCGATGGGGTTGGTTTCGTCGATGCTGATGCTGCTCATTGCTCCTCCTCTACGGACCGGTGGATGAAGGGGATGAGGGGCCGGCGCGCGCGAGCGCCTCCTCTAGCTGCGCGAGCGCCAGCGGATCGGCGGGCAGGCGGCGGCGGAGCGCGAGCGCCTCCTCGAGGCGGCGGCGGGCCACGTCCCGCTCACCGCGCGCGAGGGCGATCTCGCCGCGCCCAGCGAGCACGCGGGCGTCAAGATCATGATCGACGATCCCAGCGTCAGCGAGCAGACGCGACACCTCCGCGAAGGAGACCTCTGCCGCGTCGAGGCGGCCGAGGGCGACCTCGGTCTCGGCGACGTCGCAAGCGGCGATCGCCGCCGCGAGCGGATCGGAGCGAGGATCGCGGCGCAGGCGCTCACGGGCCTCGACGAAGGCCACGAGCGCCCCCCCGAGATCGCCCGCGAAGTAGCGGGCGCTCCCCAGCGCGAGCGCGGCGTCAGCGTGATCAGGATGCTCTGCGGGGAGCGACGCGGCGTAGCTCTGCGTGGCCACCTCGGCGTGCGCCACCGCCTCGTCGGAGTCCCCGCGGCGGAGCGCCGCCTCCACGAGGGCGATGTGGATCCGACCGACGACCTGATGCGCGGGACCGTGGGCGGCGGTGGCGATCCTCAGCGCGTCCTCGAGACGAGCCTGAGCCTCGGAGAGGTCGCCGTGGAGGAGCAGGAAGGCGCCGTAGTCGTGGACGACGTGGGCGAACTCGGGGTGCTCGGGGCCGAGGGCGTCCTCGATGAGCGCAAGAGCCCGCGCGTACGCGTCGCCGGCCTCGTCCACGCGGCCACCCGCCTCGAGGGTGCCGGCGAGATCCTGCTCGATCTTCCCCCGCGTGAGGCCGTCGCCACCAATCTCCTCGTGGAGGGCGAGCGCCGCCCGCAGGGAGCGCTCCGCCGCCGGTAGGTCGCGGGCGAGCGCCTCGACGAGCCCCTCCTCAGCGAGCACGTCGAGGCGCCGCGCCGGCGCGTCGCCGAGGCGCCGCTGCGCCGCCCTCGCTCGGCGGATCCACTCCCGGCCGCGCGCAGGGTCGCTGCGCCCGCGGTTCGCATGACGGACCAGCGCGAGCCACACGTCCGCCGCGAGCTCGTCGTGGTGGCTCGCCTCGGCGAGCTCAACCGCGTCGAGGAGCGCGCCCTCCCCCTCCTCCAAGACGCCCATATGAACGAGGAGACGCCCCCGCAACGCCAACGCCTCGGCGCGGGCGGGCGGGTAGTCGATGCGGCCCACGAGCTCCAGGGCTGCGTCGGCGAGGGCGAGACCGTCGACGTAGCGCCCCGTCGCCCGCAGCGCTTCGCCGCGCGCCATCATCTCCCGCGCCTGCGCGACCACGATCTCGACGCCCCGCTGCTCCGGCGGTCGGACCCCACGATCCAGCGCCTCGACGTCGCCGCAGAGCGATGTCGCCGGCAGCGTCGCGGCGGCCTCGATCGACCCCGCAATCCCCTCCGGCTCGATCCCCGCGAACCTGTCGACGAGCGTGCTGAACGCTCGTTTGCGCCGCTCGAGGCAGATCATCCGCAGGTCGTAGAGACGCGGCGAGTGGCTCCGCTGCGCGTCCGCCTCGCAGGCGTCGACGCGGGCTGCGGTCCAGGCGTCGGCGTAGGCGTCGAGGAGACCGCGGACGCGGATCCACGTCGCCCCCGCGTAGGAGAGTCCGGTCGCGTCGAAGGCGGAGCGCAGCGCCTCCCGCCGCCCGTCGCCCCAGGCGTCGTCGAGCTCGGCGCGGGCCGAGGCGCAGGGATCGGCGGCGACGGGGGGGAGGACGAGGGCGCCAGCGAAGGCCGCGCAGAGGCCGAGAGCGCCGGCGAGGACCCGCCCACGTCGCCTCGTGGCCCCCTCCAAGACGGCCAAGAGGGCGTCCATCGTCGCGAAGCGCTGACCCGGATCGGCGGCGAGCCCCCGGGCCAACGCCCTGCCGATTCGCCGCGAGAGGCGCCTCCCGCCCGCAGGCGGGGTGATCACGCCGCCTTCGATCGCGCAGAGGATCTCCGACACCCCGTCGCCAGCGAAGGGTCGGACGCCGGCGAGGGCCTCGTAGAGGGCGACGCAGAAGCTGAAGACGTCGCTGCGGGCGTCGACCGTGGCGCCGCAGAGCTGCTCGGGCGACATGTAGCCGACGGTCCCGAGGAGCGCCCCCTGCACGGTCACGACGCCCATCGGCGAACTCGTCGTGGCCCCCGCGCGCGGAAGCGCCGTCGCGCTCACCTCCGTGTCAAGAACGCCTGGCTCACCGAGCAGGTTTCGGGCGAGTCCGAAGTCCGCGACGAGCACCCGGTCGTCATCACCGACAAGCACGTTCGCCGGCTTGAAGTCGCGGTGGACGAGCCCCGCCTTGTGGGCGGCCGCGAGACCGCGCCCGGCGAGGAGGAAGCGATCGACGATCTGGCGCCAGGGCCGGGGCGCGCGGTCGAGCCAGGCGCCGAGCGTCACGCCCTCGACGAACTCCATCACGATGTAGACGCGGCCGTCGATCCGTCCGACGTCGTAGACTCGGACGACGTTCGGGTGGGTGAAGCGGGCCATCAGCTGGGCCTCGCGAACGATCCGCGCCGACGCCTCGCCGTCGCTCCCGTCAACGTCGGACCGGACGAGCTTCACGGCGACCTTGCGATCGAGCTCAACGTCGCGAGCGACGTAGACCTCCCCCATCCCGCCGGCGCCGACCCGCTCGAGGATCTCGAGGCGGCCGATCCGAAGCGCCTCCGCGGCACCACCGAAGAGGAGCGCCCGGGCGCTCGCCTTGATCCGCGCGCCCTCGAAGTCGGCCACGTGGGCGACCCCGCGGAGCTCACGTTCGAGGGCCCCGCTGGCCGACGAGGGCCCACCAGCGCCCCCTCGGCGACCTTCGCTAGCCCCGTGCGCGAGCGCCTCGGCGAGGCCTGAGTCCCTGCTGCTCGCCTTGTCGACGGGGCTCGCGGACCCTCTTGGCACGCCAACACCATCCCCAAGGAGCCGCACCCGTTCAAGTCAAATCGACGCCCAACGCGGCGCCAGTCGGGAGCGAGCGCGGTTTTCGGCGGCCCTCCAACCGCCACCGAGGCGATCGACATCGCGCCGCGCCGCGCGGCGACGACGACGAGGCGCGATCAACCTCTCGGGTGCTCGCGGCCCCCGACGCCGTCCTCCGGAGTCCCCGATCCGAGACCGCCCGCGCACGCCCAAGGCGCAGCCCGGACCACGGGAGCGCGGCCGACGAGGCGCCGGCGCCCTCGCGCCGGCGCTCACTCGGCGGCGTCGCGGCGCTCGGCGAGGCTCACCGGATAGCCCCGCTCCTCGTCGAGGACCGCGAGGACGTCGACCTCCGGCCGGATCTTGTCGTAGAGGTCGGGGAAGGCCCCGTCCGCGCCGACCTCCGCCCGGACCTCGCGGTAGAGGCGGAGATCGAACATCGCCGCGAATTCCTCGCGGGTCATGAAGGTGTCGGCGTAGAGGAAGGGGAAGCCGCGCACCGACTGGGTGAAGGCCTCCATCGCCCGCATCGCGTGGACCGTCCGGAACCGCTCGCCGCGGCGGATCGGCCCCGGCACCCCGTAGACCCCGAGGTCGAAGTACATCGCGTAGTCGGTCCCCGGGACCATGTCCTCGGGGGCAGGTCGCCGGAGCTGCCCGCCGGCCTCGCCGTGGTCGTAGACCCGCGAGGGGTAGAGGAGGATCGGGAACATGTCGAAGAGCTCGGCCGCCCGATCGACCGCCCGCCGCATCGCGCTCATCGGCAGGACGATGTCCTGGAAGACCTGGAGGGTGAAGGTCATCTTGCGGACCGCCGGGGTCGTCGAGAGCTTGAGGAAGGCGATCCGCGGCGGCATCAGCCAGCCGAGGAGGAGGCGGAAGAGCGGGTTGTTCCCCGACGGGATCATGTGCTCGACCACCCAGAAGATCGAGCGGTTGTGGCGGAGGAGGTAGTCGGCGAGCGGGACGTACTCGTCGCCGCCGTCGCCGCTCAGGTAGGTCTCGACGTGGCGGTAGAACCAGGGCTTGTACCAGCGGCCGAGGCGGTTGATCTTTCGCCGCGCCTCGGGGGTGTCGGCGTCGGCGAAGTCGCCGCACATGATCACCGCCTCGTGGCGCGAGAAGACCGTCGCCTCGAGGAAGTCGGGCGCGTCGTCGGCGGTCGCCAGGCGGTACATCTCGGCGCAGTAGCCCTCCTGGGTGCGGACTGGGAGGTAGCGGAGGTGGATGTAGGGCTTGACCGGGATCACCGCGAGCTCGATCCCGACCAGGAGGCCGAGGGTCCCGTGCGACCAGGGGAGCGCCCGGAAGAGCTTGGGGTCGGACTCGGCGCTCACCCGCCGCAGCGAGCCGTCGGCGAGGACGACCTCGTAGGCGACCACGGTCTCGAAGAGCATCCCGACCCTGTGGGAGTGGGTGGTCATCCCGGCCGCGAGCGCGAGGCCGCCGATCGTCGCGTCGGCGATCTCGAGGTTGACCGCGAGCATGTAGCCGCGCGGGATCAGGTAGCGAGTGATCTGGCCGACGGTGACGAAGGGCTCGACGCGGACGGTGCGGGCGGCTTCGTCGAGGCCGAGGACGTCGCAGAGGTCGCCCATCTTGATCTTCGACCAGGTGTGCTTGGGCTCGAAGCGGGTCGAGAGGTTCTGCCAGGTCCGGCGATCGGTGCACATCGGCCGGCGCTCGGCCGGCGGCTGGGCGGCCCAGCGCCGGACCTGGGCCTGGACCCCGCGGACCCGCTCGTCGTGGCGCTCGGGGGCGGCGCCGAGGAGCTCGCGGGCCCGGGCGCGGAGGCGGAGCGCGGCGTCGAAGACGAAGCCGACCGGGAGGCCGACGCCGACGAGGATGAGCGAGCGGTAGCGGGTGAGGAGCTCCTCGAGGGAAGGCATCGGCGTTCTCCGAGCGCACTCTAGCAGGGTGCTAGCAGCCGCGCGGGCGCCGAACGCCGTCAACCACGGGGTCCGGGCCCGCGCGCGATCGCGCACGACGGACATGTCCAAGAGGACATGTCCGTCGGACCTCGCGCCCCCTACCCGCGGCGCCGCCGACGGACCAGCGGGAGGAGGAGGAGCCCCGCGAGGCCGAGGCCCCCGAGGCCGCCGTCGCCGGAGCGGCACCCGCACCCCGACGGCTCCATGTCGCTCCCGCCGCCGTCGGTCGCGGAGCCGAGCGCCGTCCCGCCGCCGCCGCTCACCCCGGAGTCGCTCCCGCCGCTCGCCGCGGTGCCGCCCCCCGTGTCGCCGCTGGCGCTCGCGTCGGTGCCCGCGGTCCCCCAGGAGTCGGTGCCCGCGGTCCCGCCCGAGTCGGTCCCGCCGGTGCCCGCCGGATCGGGCGGGTTGCCGACGATGATCGTCACCGGCGGCGACTCGCCGACGAGCCCGGCCGCGTCCTCGGCGACCGCCTGGATCGTCCAGATCCCCTCGGGGAAGACCGCTTCGTTGAAGGTGTAGGGCGGCTCCGTGTCGGTGATCGGCTGGAGCACGCCGTTGAGCTTGATGCCGACCTGCTTGACCCCCCAGCCGTCGGCGTCGTCGGCGTTGATCTCGACGGTGACCTTCGCCGGCACCGGGTCGAGGAACTCGTCGCCGTCGAAGGGCGTGGCGATCGCGACCAGCGGCGCGTCGTTGTCGGGGATCTTGTTGAAGGGGTCACCGCAGGTGTAGCTCGCCTCCAGGGCCGGCGTCCCCGGGCACCAGTCGGTCCACGTGCCGTGGCCGTTCTGGTCGCCCATGAAGAAGTTGGAGCACTTGTAGGTCGGGTTCCAGGTCCCGTCGGCGTCGTGACAGGGGGTGATGTCGATCCCCGAGGTCTCCTCGATCCACGGCACCGCCTTGTCGATCCGCGCGTGGGTCCCGGTCCCGCCGCAGCCGCCGGTGACCGTCGACGCGATCCCGAAGGCATGCCACGTGCCGTCGGGGTACTTGACGAAGGCGGGCCCGCCGGAGTCGCCGGGGCAGATGCTCGGGAGGCCGCCGCCGCCGAGGGTCGTGGTGTTGGCGAAGACGCCGGTCAGCTTGGTCATCCCCCAGCGCTTGGTCCCCGCGCCGGTGTCGCCCTGGTTGGCGCCGAAGCCGACGATCGCCACGTCGGCGCCGACCTTGAGCGCCGCGGTCTCGCAGCCGAAGAGCACCGGCGTGAGCGGCAGGTCGTTGACCGGCGTCGTGAGCACGCAGAACGCCCAGTCGTGGGCCTGATCGTTGGTCCCGCCGTAGCCCGGGTTGGCCTGGCAGTTCGCGGAGATCGTCTTGTTGGGGCCGACCGACGACTGACCGAACTTGATCTTCTTGGTGCCGCCGCCGCAGTGGGCGGCGTAGACGACGACCTTGGGGTGGACCAGGGTGCCGGTGCAGAGCCCGCCGCCGCTGGTCACGGCGACCGCGGTCGGCCACCCGCAGGCCTCGACCTCTTGCCCGCCGTAGACCCCGGAGGGGGCCGGGAGCACGGAGCTCAAGGTGTCCTCGTCGGCGAGCGCGGCGGTCGGCAGCGCCGCGACGACGGCGGCGGCGGAGAGGGCCACGAGCCCGCCGCGACCGGGGAGGGAGGGGAAGTCAGGGCGGCGCAGCATCGCGCCCAGATAGGCCATGATCGACGGCATCCGCCGATCTTCGCACACTCGGCGGCGGCGCGCTGCGACATCCGGGCCCCTGCGGTGCGCCGGCCGCAGATCTCGCGGCGAGCCCCGGCTGCCGCGATCTCGACATCGATGGCGGCGTATTGCTACAGTCTCGCGCCAGGACCCCCATGATCTCCAGCGCATCCTGGTTCGCCCTCGCCCTCCTGGTCGCCCCCCCGACGGCCGCAGCCACGCCGGCTCAGCCGGGGCCGACGGCGACGCAGCCGGCCCAGCCCGCGCAGCCCGCCCAGCCAGCCCAGCCCGCCAAGCCGGCGAACGCCGCGGCCGCCTCGGCCGCGACCCCGGGCGCCGCCGCGACCCCGGCGCCGGCCGGCGAGACCGTCGAGGAGCGCCTGAGCCGGGCCGAGAAGCTCTACAAGCAGCGCAAGTACGTCGAGTCAGCCCGCGAGCTCGAGAGCCTCTGGGCCGACACCCAGCACCCCAACGCGCTCTTCAACGCGGCCCTCGCCCGCTTCGCCGCCGGCCACTACGCCCACACGATCTCCTACCTCGAGGCCTACCTCGACGACGTCAAGGGCGCCGAGGCGGACGCCGTCGAGCTCGCCCGGGTCCAGCTCGACGCGGCCAAGAAGAAGAGCGTCGAGGTCCCGCTCATGGTCGGGCCGCCGACCGCCGTCGCCTACGGCGCCGAGGTGACGATCCGCCGGATCCCCGACGGCCCCAAGGACTCGCGCCCCGACCTCCGCTTCAAGATCCCGCCGCCCGCCGGCGAGGCCCCGGCGGCCCGGACGATCTACCTCGACGCCGGCCGCTGGAGCGCCGAGGTCAAGGCCAAGGGCTTCGTCGCCGCGCCCCAGGAGATCACGATCGAGAAGGGCAAGGAGCCCGCGGGGATCAGCTTCGCGATGGGCCTCGATCCCGGCCTCCGGCCCCTCGCCTTCCGGGTCGACGTCCCGGCCGACGCGGCGATCGACGCGGTCGAGGTCCAGGTCCGCTCGACCAGCGGCGCCGGCGAGGCCAAGAGCTGCACGATCCGCCCCTTCGAGGTCAACGAGTGCCGCCTCCTCGCCGAGATCGGCACCTGGGAGGTCAGCGCCTCGGCCCCGGGCTTCCTCCCCTACCGCCAGGTGATCACCCTGAGCGCCGGCCAGACGCCGGCCTCCTACACCCTGCCGCTGAGCCCCGAGGTGACCACCCCGCCACCCGAGCCCGAGCCCGAGGACGCGAAGATCGACGTGATCCCCAAGCCGGTGCGGATGCGGATGGCCGGGGGCCTCAACGCCGGCGGCCTGCCGCTCTTCGTCACCGGCCTCGGCCTCGCGGTCTACGGATCGAACACCTACGACCGGGCGATCACCGCCGACGCGGCCGACTGCGCCAGCGCGGCCGACAACTACGCGTGCCGGGGCGACGTGATCAAGGCGGTCCGCCTCCGCACCGCCGGCCTCGCGCTGGTCGGCACCGCCACCGGCCTCTTCGTCACTGGCCTCACCGCCGAGTTCGACGTCAAGCCGCGGGTCTGGTACGCGGAGCTGGGGGCCGGCGGCGCCCTCCTGGTCGGCGGCGCGGCCTGGATGGCGGCGACCACCGGCGGCCTCAACAAGGAGCTCCGGGTCGAGGGCTCGGCCCCGCCCTGGGAGGAGTCGGTGCCGCGGATCGATCGGGCGACCAACCAGCGCCTGGCGGCGGCGATGCTGATGGGCACCGGCGTCGGCCTGGTCACCGGCTCGACGATCGGCCTCCTGGTCCGCAAGCACTTCGAGCGCCGGCGGCGGAGCAGCGCCCCCGCGGCGGCCCGCCTCAGCCCCTTCACGCCGATCGGCGGCGGCGGGCTGATGATCCAGGGTCGCTTCTAGGCGGTCGACCGGGGTCCGGGGGTTTTCCCCGCTGACGGCGCGCCAGCGCGCCCGCAGGATCTCGCCGCCACGCGGCGGGGTCGCCAATCGACGATGGACGCGCGCCCGCGACCTTGCATACCATCGTCGGCTATGAGCTTGCGGCCCGCCTCCTCTCACCTCCTCTCCACCTCCATCCTCGCCCTCGCCCTCGTCGGCTGCGGCGACGACGGCACCGCAGGCAGCGAGAGCGAGACCGACGGGGCGACCGGCAGCACGGGCGCCAGCGGGAGCGCGACCGACGGCGGCACCGACACCGACGCTGGCACCGACACCGACGCTGGCACCGGCACCGACACCGGCACCGACACCGAGGGTGACGACCCCTCCCCCTTCGACGGCGAGCCGCTCCCGGACGGCGGGATCGGCGAGTGGATCTGGGTCGAGTTCCCCGACGCCTTCTGCCGCGACGGCTCGAACGCCGGGATCGCCGTCCGCTACGGCCTCGAGAACAAGCTCATGTTCTTCTTCGAGGGCGGCGGCGCCTGCTTCAACACCCTCTCCTGCACCGCCAACCCGTCGTCGGTCGGCGACTTCGAGAGCTTCAAGAACGGCACCGGCGTCCAGGGGATCATGAACCCCGACAACCCGGACAACCCGGTCGGCGAGTGGAGCGTCGTCTACGTCCCCTACTGCACCGGCGACGTCCACTCCGGCGAGAGCCCGGACACCTCGGTCCCGGGGGTCAGCGGCACCCAGCAATTCGTCGGCTACAGCAACGTCGAGGCCTTCCTCGAGCGGGTCTACCCGACCTTCAAGGACGCCGAGCACGTCCTCGTCACCGGCGTCTCCGCCGGCGGCTTCGGGGCGGCGCTCAACTACGATCGGATCGCCGACAACTGGAAGGGCGAGGTCACCCTCATCGACGACTCGGGCCCGCCGATGGCCGACGCGTACATGCCGGCCTGCCTCCAGGAGCAGTGGCGCAGCCTCTGGAAGATGAACGTCCCGCTCGAGTGCACCGACTGCTTCCAGGACGACGGCGGCGGCCTCTCCAACCTCGTCCGCTACATCGGCGAGAAGCACAGCGACTCGGTGCTCGCGCTGATCTCGAGCGAGGAGGACGAGGTGATCCGCTTCTTCTTCGGCTTCGGCGGCAACGACTGCAACACCCTCCTCCCGCAGATGGACCCCGCGCTCTTCAAGGAGGGGCTCTACGACCTCCGCGACAACGGGCTCAAGGCCGGCGGGATGTGGGGCTCGTTCATCCACACCGGCTCGCAGCACACCTGGATCGGCGACAACGGGCTCTACTCCGCGGAGACCGGCGGGATGCTGCTCATCGACTGGATCACCGACATCCTGGTCCGCGATCCCCAGCACGTCGCGCCCTGACCGCCGCGCTCCTGTGGTCGCGCGCTGTGGTCGCGCCCCCCCTCGCGTGTGCACGCCCGACGGGGGGCGCGCGCGCGCGCGACCTGTGGTAGGCGATGATCGATGCTCCTCCGCGCGCTCTCTCGCTCCGCCTCCGTCCCCGCCCTCGCCGCCTGCGTCGCCGCCTGCGGACCGACCCCGGACGCGAGCACCAGCGGGGCGACGGGCAGCACGACGAGCGGCGGCGCGTCGACCGGTGAGGCGAGCGGCTCGACCTCGAGCGGCGCCACGGGGAGCGGCAGCGAGAGCGACGGGACCTCGACCGGCGAGCCGGCGGGCGCCTGCGACGAGGCCTTCGACGAGGCCGCGGTGCCGATCCCCTGGGACCCCGGCCAGCCAGCGCTCGACGGCTGCGAGGTCCGCGGCGGCCGCGAGTACCGGGCGATCATCCACCTCCACTCGCCCCACTCGCACGACGCCTGCGACGGCGATCCCCAGCCGGGCGGGGCGCTCGACGAGGCCTGCCTCCAGGACCTCCGCGACGGCCTCTGCGAGACCCGGATCGACGTCGCCTTCCTCACCGATCACCCCTCCTTCGCCGAGGACGCGACGATCGAGGCGATGGTCCTGAGCCGCGGCGACGACGAGGTGATCAAGGACGGCGAGGGGCGGGTCGTCGGCAACTGGATCGCCTGCGCGAGCGGCCACCGGGTCCTCGTCCTCCCGGGGATCGAGAGCGGCGAGATGATGCCCCTCGGCCTCTCGGAGCACGCGCCGCCGGGGACCTACGGGACCTCGTCGGCGGCCGCCTTCGCGGCGATCCGCGACGCCGGCGGGGTCGCCTGGGTCGCCCACACCGAGGGCCGCGACGTCGCCGAGCTCGCCACCCTCGGCCTCGACGGGATCGAGCTCTACCAGCTCCACGCCAACCTCGACCCCGACATCCGTGAGCAGGACCTCGGCCTCGACCCCGGCGGCTTCCTGGCCGACACCCTCCCCTTCTTCTTCCCGGTCGACGACTCGCCGCCCGAGCCCGACCTCGCGTCGCTCGCCTTCGTGGTCCCCAACGAGCCGTCGATCGTCGCCCTCGAGACCCTCGGCCAGAGCCAGCGCCTGACGATCTCCGGGGGGACCGACGCCCACGAGAACGTGCTCCCGCAGAAGGCCCCGGACGGCGAGCGGATCGACTCCTACCGCCGGATGATGCGCTGGTTCAACAACCGCCTGCGGATCGACGGCCCCCTCACGGTCGACGCGGCCAAGGCGGCGCTGGTCGCCGGCCGCAATCACATCGTCTTCGAGTCCTTCGGCACCCCGAAGGGCTTCGACCTCCACGCGCGGAGCGGCGAGGCGATCGTCGAGATGGGCGCCGAGCTCAGCCTCGGCGGCGGCGCGGCGACGATCGAGGCGACCCTGCCGACCCTCGACCGCCGCTCGCCCCGCTCGTCGACCCCGCCGGAGATCCGCGGGGTCCTCTACCGCGCCGACGGGGAGGGGCGCGCGGTGGTCCGCGAATGGAGCGAGGGGAGCCTGAGCCAGGCGATCGACGCCCCCGGCGTCTACCGGGTCGAGGTGATGATCACGCCCCGCCACCTGGGGCCCTACCTCGGCTCCTCCGCCGACAAGCTCGTCGGCAAGGAGATCGTCTGGATCTACTCCGGGGCGATCTTCGTCCGGCCCTGAGCGGCCGGCGCGGGCGTCCTGTGGCAGAGTCTCGCGCGGTGAGCGAGCGCGCCTTCATCGAGATCGATCGCGGCCCGATCGAGATCGCCTGGAGCGTCGGCGACCCGGCGCTGCCGACCCTCGTCTTCCTCCACGAGGGCCTCGGCTCGATCGACCTCTGGCGGGGCGTGCCCGACGAGGTGCGGGCCGCCCTCGGCGGGCCGTCGACGCTGGTCTACGCCCGCCACGGCCACGGCGCGAGCGCCCCGGCCGCGCTCCCGCGCCCCGCGAGCTACATGCACCACGAGGCCGACGTGGTCCTGCCGGCGCTCCTGGGGCGCCTCGAGATCGATCGGCCCTGGCTCATCGGACATAGCGACGGCGCGTCGATCGCCCTCCTCTACGCCGGCGCCGGCCGCCCGGTCCGCGGGCTGGTCTGCCTGGCCCCGCACGTCTTCGTCGAGCCCGAGTCGATCGCCGGGATCGAGGCGGCCCGCGAGCGCTACGCGAGCTCCGACCTCGAGGCGCGGATGGCCCGCTACCACGCCGATCCGCGGGCGACCTTCCGCGGCTGGAACGACGTCTGGCTCTCCGCAGAATTTCGCGCTTGGAACATCGAGGCGCGGCTGCCAGCGATCCAGGCGCCGACCCTGCTGATCCAGGGGAGCGCCGACACCTACGGCACCTTCGCCCAGCTCGACGCGATCACGCGGGGCGTCCGCGGGCCTGCCTCGGAGGTGCGGGTCCCGGGCGCCGGCCACTCGCCCCACCTCGACGCCCGGGCCGCGGTGGTCGAGGCGATCGCCGGCTTCATCCGCCGCCACGAGGGCGCCGAATGACCCGCGGGGCCCCGCCGACGCCGCCCGTCGACGGGGCCCCGCGCGCCCCTCACTCGCCCTTGAAGATCAGCGAGCCGATGAAGAAGTCCCGCGAGGGGTCGCACTCGCCGCCCTCGAGATCGGGGCAGCTCCACTCCGCGAGCTCGCCGCGGCCGAGGATCACGCCCTGGACGTCCTCGAGGACCTCGTCGCCGACGGTCGCCATCGGCCGCGGATCGCCGATCACCGCGCGGAGGCGGAGCGCGAGGCTGGCGAAGGCCTCGGGCGGGCTCGCCTCCGGGCCGATCTCCGCCGGCGGCTGGAGCTTGCCGCCGAGCTCATCCCAGGCGATCTCCTCGCTGATGATCTCGACGCTCGCCGGATCCGCGCTGTGGTGGATCAGGGTCACCGGGATCAGATCGTCGAAGGTCCCGTCGTCGCTGATCAGGGCGGCGTCGGCCTTGACCCGGATCACCTGGTACTCCTCGCAGCCCTCGCCCCCGGGGCTGTAGACCGCCGAGACGGCCTCGTCGACCAGGGCGATCTCGAGGGAGAAGCCGCTGCTCTCGCCGCCCGCGTGGGTGAGGACGCCGTAGGGGCGCGACGCGCCGAGGTCGACGACGTCCTTGCCGCGGAGCCCCATCGGCGACGCGTCGCCGATCCCAAGCTTGATCGTGACCTCCGAGCACTCGCTCGCCGGCGGCGGCTCGTCGTCGCTCGGCGGGGGTTCGTCGTCGCTCGGCGGCGGCTCGTCGGGCGGCGGGTCCTCCTCCGGCGAGGAGTCCGAGCTCGAGTCGATCGCCCCAGGATCGTCGACGTCTCCACAGGCGACGAGCGAGAGCGAGAGCGAGAGCGAGATGGAGAGGAAGAGGGGGGTGCTATGGAGTCGGCGGTAGGTCATGGCTGGTACCCAAGCAATCGCCGCTCTCGATCGATGAGATCTGAAATTTCGCTTTGATCTCGGTTCGTTGCCGGATTGTCAGCGGAGGAGCGCCGGGGCCGGCTCTGACATCGACGCCGCCGCCATGGCGCGCCTGTCAGGTCGGCACGCGCGTGCGCGCTGCGACAGTGTGTGCATGTCCAATCGGACATGTCTTTACAGACTCCTTACGATCGCGGCGCTAGCGGCGGCCGCGGGCCGGGCCGAGCCAGCCCTCGCGGAGCTCCTGGGCCCAGCGATCGAGGTTGGCGGTCGTGCTCTCGCGGAGCTCGGCCGAGCCCGCGAGCGCGGCGATCGACTCGCCGAGGAGCTCGCGCGCCCGGCGGATCCGCGAGCGGGCGGTCGCCGCCGGGAGCCCGAGGACCGCGGCGATCTCGGTCGAGCTCATCTCCTCCCAGTAGGTCAGCTCGAGGACCACCTGGAAGCGCAGCGGGATCCGCCGCAGGGCCTCGAGGAGGAGCCGGATCTCCCGCCGCTGGCCGATCACCGTGAGCGCGCCGGCGCCGAGGTCGACCGCCGAGAGCTCGTCGACGTCGACCGCCCGGCGGCCCCGCGCGCGCTCGCGGAAGTGATCGCAGAGGAGGTTGTGGGCGATCCCGAAGAGGTAGGAGCGGAACGAGGCGTCCTCGCGGAAGCGATCGCGCCCCTCGACGCAGGCCATGAAGGTCCGCTGCACCAGGTCCTCGATCGCGTCGGAGTCGCCGAGCTTGTTCTTGAAGAAGCGGTGGATCGCGACGATGTGGCGATCGAAGAGGGCCTCGCCCGCCCGCAGGTCGCCGGCCCGCCAGGCCGCCAGGAGCTGGCGATCGTCGACCATCGACCCAGCTTGCCGCGCCTCGCGCGGGCGCGCAAGCGGGGCCGCGGGCCCGCGGACGGGCGCGGGGGTGCTCGGTCGGGGGCCGCCCCGACCCGCTCCCCCGCGCCAGCGTCCGCCGAGGTGTCCCAAAGGACACTCTTCTCCTTTCGGCGCGGCGCTAGCCCCCCTGCGCCGCCAGCCAGGCCCGGATCGCCTCGCCCCGCGACCCCGCGACCCCGCTGACCGCGGCCTCGTTGGCGAGCGCCTCCTCGGCGAGGCGGAGCGCCCGCGCGCGGTCGTCGTCGATCAGCGCCCGCGCGGCGAGGAAGGCGACGGCGGTCCGGTCGTGGCGGAAGCAGCCGTAGCGATCGAGGATCCGCAGCGCCCGCTCGGCGTCCGTCGCCGCGTCGGCGCGCCGCCCCTCGGCGAGCGCGACCTCGCCGCTGATCTTGAGGATCTCGACCAGCGCCCAGTGGTCCTCGGAGATCGACTCGATCGAGCGCCGGGCCTCGGCGAGGAGCGCGGCGCCGGCGACCCGATCGCCGAGCTCGATCTTCACCTGGGCGAGGCGGGCGGCCGCGGTCGCCCGATCGGGCCCGAGCGACGGGCCGTACTTCTCCCTGGCGGCGAGGAAGGCCTCCAGGGCCGAGCGCGCCCCCTCGAGGTCGCCGGCGTCGGCGAGGACCTGGCCGCGGATGTGGTCGACCTTCGCCGCCATGAAGCCGGCGGACTCGCCGAGCCGCCCCTTGATCGCGTCGGCCTCCTCCACCCTCGCGCGCGCCTCCTCGAGGCGACCGCCGGTCCGGAGGTACTCGGCGACCGAGAGGGTGAGGCCGAGCACCTCCGCGTGGTTCTCGCCGTAGACCTCGCGGCCGAGGGTGAGCGCCTCCTGGCTCTGGGCCAGCGCCTCCGCGACCCGACCCTGGTAGAAGTTGACCTCGCCCGACCACATCAGCGCGGTCACGTACATGTTGTGGCGCTCGCCGAAGGCCCGGTGGATGTCGGCCAGCGACTCCTGGATCAGCGCCTGGGCCTCGTCGCCGCGCCCCTGGGTGACCCGCGCCTTCGCCAGCATGTAGCGGTACATCCCGAGCTTGGGATCGCCGGCGCCCACCCGCTCGGACATCCGCTCCATCGCCCGTTCGAAGTTGCTCGACATGCAGGCGACGTCCCCCTGGACCTCGCAGACCTGGCCGATGTTGACGTGGATCAGGGTGGCGAGGCGCTCGCCCTGCCCCTCGGGGAGCGACTCGGCGATCGCCAGCGCGTGCTTGAAGCCGCGGCGCGCCTCGTCGTAGCGGCCGGCGACGAACTCGAGGGTCGCGAGGCCGCGGTGGAGGTTGACGTCGGCGGTCGTCGTCTGGCCGTAGCGCTCGATCACCGCCTTGACGTGCTCGGCCCGCAGGCGCGCCTCGGTGTCGCGTCCGTTGCGGGCGTTGAGGAAGACCAGCCAGGCGCCCGCGGTCGCGGCGATCCCGTCGTGGCGGACCGCGTCGGCGGTGAGGAAGGCGTCGAGGAGCGCCTCCTCGGCCTGCGGCGACTGGTAGAGCGAGAGGTAGACCCGCCCGAGGGTGAAGAGCGCCTCGGCGAGGAGCGGCCGGTAGCCGAGGGTGCGAGCCGCCCGGACCACGCCCTCCGCCTCGTCGATCACCTCGATCGCATGCCCCGACTCCGCCCGCATGTGGATCGACGAGATCCGCTGGCGCAGGGCCTCGACCGCCTCGGCGGTCTTCTGATCCGGCGGCGGCGCGTAGCTCTTGCTCAGCGAGTCGGTGTCGCCGCAGGTCGAGAGCGGCGGGAGGCCGACCAGGATCTCGGAGGTCTGCTGGAGGACGGTCGCGTCGGCGGCCGCGAGGACGTCGACCATCATCCGGACCTCGCCGAGGCGGCTCTCGAGGCAGGCCATCTGGCGGTCGTAGAGGTCGCCCGAGGTCTCGCCGCGGTGGTGGGCCTCGCAGGCGGCGGTGTAGATCGACGCCCAGCTCGCGGCGTACTCGTCGAGGCGGCGCTCGACCAGCGACCAGCTCTCCTCGGCGTAGCCGAAGCCGGTCGCCAGGAGGGCGCTCCGCACCGCCGTCTTCTGGGCGCTCCCCCAGACCTGGCCGAGGCGCTCGCCCGCGCCGCCGCAGACCCCGCCCACCCAGGGCTGCCAGGCCCCGAGGACGCCGGTCGCCAGCGAGGCCGCGACCGCGGCCGCGCCGAGCCAGGTCCGGCGGCGCTTGATCGGATCGGCCGAGAGCGCCTCGGCGAGCGCCTGCATCGACGGCCAGCGCTCGCTGGGCTTGACCGAGAGGCCGCGGAGGAGCACTCGCCGCAGCCAGGTCGGCACGCTCGAGCCCCGCGGGGCCTCGCGCACCTGCCCCTGGCAGACCGCGAGGATCAGGCTCGAGAGGCTCTCGCCGGCGAAGGGGCGCTCGCCGTAGAGGCCCTCGTAGAGCGAGACGCAGAACGAGAACTGATCGGAGCGGGTGTCGGCCGGGAGGCCGCTGCACTGCTCCGGCGACATGTAGGCCGGGGTCCCCATGATCGCGCCGGCGGCCGTCAGGCTCTGGGCGATCGTCCGGGCGATCGCCTCGGTCATCTCCTTGGCCGCGACGATCGACTCGATCGCCCCGCCGGTGACCGTCGCCGACACGCCCTCGCCGTCCTGATCGTGGGTCGGTCGCTCGCTCTCGTCGCCGGAGAGGCGGGCGAGGCCGAAGTCGAGGAGGATCACCTGGCCGCGCTCGGTGATCAGCATGTTCTCGGGCTTGATGTCGCGGTGGACGAGGCCGGCCTCGTGGGCCGCCGCCAGGCCCTCGGCGGCCTGGCGGTAGGCGGCGAGGACCTCGCGCCAGGAGCGGGTCTTGCGGTGGGCCCACTCGTCGATCGTCATCCCCTCGACGAACTCCATGGCCATGAAGACCTGGCCCTCGTACTCGCCGACCTCGTAGACGTGGACGATGTTGGGGTGGGAGATCCGGGCGAGCGCCTGGGCCTCCCGGAGGATCCGCGCCCGCCCCTGGCTGCCGCTGCGCTCGGCGTGGAGGAGCTTGATCGCCACCTTGCGGTCGAGCTCCTCGTCGTAGGCCGAGTAGACGACCCCCATGCCGCCGGCGCCGATCCGCCGGACGATCACGAAGCGGCCGATCCGCGTGGGCTCGGGGGCGCGGCCGAAGAGCTTGGCCCGGAGCGAGTCGTGGACGACCCGATCGCCGACGCTCGGATCGCGCCCCAGGCCGTCCGCCGCCTGCCGCAGCGCGCCGTCGGCCAGGAGCTCGAGCTTCACCGTGGTCTGGACCCCGCGGGCGCCCGTCGCCTCGCCCTCCAGCGCCTCCTCCTCGTCGATCTCGTCGGCTCGCATCATCGCTCTCGCCCCCTCGCCTGAGGATTCCGGGAGCTTGGACCGCGCGCAAGGCGACCTGGTTTTGCCCACGCGCGGGTCCGCCGGCACCTGCGCGGAACGACTCCGAAGGGGCTATTGAACGCGAAATTCACGATTTTCTGATCAGCCCGGCGAGCCCCGACACTACCACCCAAGCCTCCGCCACGCGTCGGGCCTGGTGTCTACGCGTGGCGCCGGCGGCGGGCGGCCCTCGGCGGATTTCTCGGGAGATCTCTCCCCACCAGAGCGCCCCGCCGCCGCCCCGGAGGGCCCGCCGAGGGCGCGATCGCCCGCCCCCCGCGGGCGCCCTGCCTGCTACAAGGGGGCGATGTACGAGACCATCGCCGTCGCCAAGCAGGGGCCGATCACCACGCTCACCCTCCGGGAGCGGACGATGCGGGGGATCTTCTTCGCCGAGATCGGCGAGGCCTTCGGGGCGATCGCCGACGACCCCGAGGTCCGGGCGGTGATCGTCGAGGGCGAGGGCAAGTGCTTCACCTACGGCCTCGACCTCCCGGACGCCGCGCAGACGATGGGCGACGCCTTCGCCGGCGGCGGGGCGGCGACCCGGACCGAGCTCTGGCGGACGATCCACCGCCTCCAGCGCGCCTTCAACGCGATCGAGGAGTGCCCGGTGCCGGTGATCGCCGCGGTCCACGGCTGGTGCATCGGCGGCGGCGTCGATCTGATCTGCGCCGCGGACCTCCGCCTCGCCAGCGCCGACGCCCGCTTCTCGGTCCGCGAGACCAAGATCGCGATCGTCGCCGACCTCGGCACCCTCCAGCGCCTCCCGCGGATCGTCGGCCCGGGCCACGCCCGCGAGCTCGCCTTCACCGGCAAGGACATCCCCGCCGCGCGGGCGGCGACGATCGGCCTGGTCAACGACGTCCTCCCGGACCACGACGCCCTCCGCGCGGCCGCCCGCGCGCTCGCCGAGGAGATCGCCGCAAACCCGCCGCTCACCGTCCGCGGGACCAAGGAGGTGATGCGCTTCAGCGAGGGCAAGGATCCCCGCGAGGGCCTCGCCTACGTCGCCGCCTGGAACTCCGCCTTCCTCGCCTCCGAGGACCTCGGCGAGGCGGTCTCGGCGTTCTTCGGCAAGCGCCCGCCGAGCTTCAAGGGGCGCTGATCTCTAGTACATGTCCCTAGCGCCAGGTGAGCTCGATGTCGAGGGTGTCGGCGCGGTCGTCGAGGACCGAGGAGACGACCTCCTTGCCGCCGGCCTCCTCGATCGCCACCTGGATCGACGCGACCATCGACGGCTGGACGATCCCGAGGGTGGGGCGCGGCCGTCGGATCTGGATGACCACGCGGTGCTCGGCGCTCTCGCGGACCTCGAGCTCGGTGCCGCGGTGGAAGGCGCCCCAGCGCTTCGCGGTCCCGCGGATCAGCCGCTCCGGGCTGACCACGAGCATCAGGAAGCGGTAGATCGGCTGGCGGTAGAGGCGACGGGCGAGGGTGGCGATCCAGCGCTCGAGCTCGGCCGGGCCGTAGCCGTGGCCGTCGGCGAGGGCACAGACCGCGCCGTAGAGCTGGACGTCGGCGACCCAGCTCGAGACCGGCGGCGGGTGCTCGAGGTGGTCGCGGACGTCGGGGTCGATGTCGATGGCGAGGCGCGGGAGGCCGTGGTGCTCGATCGCCGTGGTCAGCAGCGACGCCTTCGACTGGCACTCGGGGAAGGCCCGAAAGGGCGCCTTGGTCGGCAGCCCGGCGAGGTACGCGTCGTAGAGTCCCATCCTTGGCGGAGAGGATCGTAGCACTCCCGGCCCGCGGGGTGAGGGGCGCTCACGCCCGCCTGGGGCGCCTCGAGGGCGCGCAGGCGCGCGGCGGCGCTAGTCCTCGTAGCTCTCGCGGCCGATCGTCGCCAGGAGCGCGCCGCTGGTCGCGTCGAGGATCTCGAGCGACGAGGTGCGGGTCACGAAGACGTGGCGGTCGGTGGCGACCACCCCGTCGATGGAGTCGACCGCGAAGATCACCCGGAGCGGCACATCCCAGAGGCGGTCGCCGGTCGCCGCGTCGATCGCCGTGACATGCCAGGCCTTCGAGCCCTCGCCGTAGATCGTGACGTAGCGGCCAGCGGCGAGGGCGTCGTGCTCGTTGGAGCGCTCGCGCGCCCGCATCGGATCGATGGTCGGGACGTCGACCCGCCAGCGGAGGCCGTCGTCGCGGTCGAGGCCGACCGCCTGCGGGATCGCGGTCCCCGGGTGCTTGTGGCCGGCGGCGACCCGGAGCTCGCCCTCCTCGAGGATCCGCTCGGACTCGAAGCCCTCGATCTTCTTGTCGACCCGGGCGAGCGCCTTGCGCTGGGGCCCGCTGGGGATCAGCGGCCAGGCCTCCTCGGTGGCGTCGACGCAGCCCTCGGGGCGCTCGCCCTCGCGGAGCTCGCCGCCCTTCGGATCGACGAGGAGCTCGCGCTTGTCGACCTGGCGGATCCAGAAGGTCGAGCCATCAGCGGCCGCGCAGACCAGCTCGGCGCGATCGCTGAGGTCGAGCACCTTCGCCTCGGCGCCGCTCTCGAGGTCGACGAGGTGGAGCTTCGCCTGGAAGTCGGAGATCGCCGCGCGGGTGCCGGCGATCGCCGCGTGGGTGTGGCGGTAGCCGTCGTTGTAGGTCCCGTAGGGGCCGAGGCGCTGGAGGACCGCGCCGCTCTGGGCGTCGCCGAGGAGGAAGTAGAGCTCGTCGGAGGGCATCACCCGGATCCGCCCGAGGAAGGCCGCCTTGCCGCCGATCTCCGCCGGGATCGGCTGGCCGCCGACCGAGTCCCAGAGCGGGAATTGATCGGCGGCGAGCCCCGGGATCCCCGAATTCTCGCCGAAGCCGGGGATCGCCGGGACCGCGACCCCGGGGTTCGCGGCGCCGACCGCCGACTCGACGCTCGAGGTGATCGAGCGGGTGACCAGGAAGATCACCAGCGAGCTGACGACGCCGAGCACGGCCATGCCGACCGCCAGGGAGATGACCACCCGCCGGGCGGCGTCGGAGGCCTGCTGCGGCGGGATCAGGAGCTGCCCCTGGGGCCGCGCCTCGGGCCGCGGCGGCTGGCCGCTCGGCGGCCCCTGGAGGTTGATCTGGTTGCCGCAGTACTCGCAGGTCATGCGGGCGGCGCCGGCCGGCGCCGTCAGGCCCGCGCCGCAATTGGGGCACTTGAGGGAGACCGGCATCGGCGCTCGACGATAGCACGGGGGCCTGGGCGGTCACCGCGGGGTCGCGCGCGCAGACCCCCTCTCGGCCGCTTCGGCGCGGAGCCGCGCCTCGGGTCCCCGCGGGCCCCCGGCTGGGGTACAAGCACCGTGGACCCCGGGCGGCCGCGCGGGGCGGAGGTGAGGAGCGATGACCCTGGTCCAGATCCGCACGCATCGCCGCGTCAAGGTGGCGACCTGGAGCGAGCTCGAGGATCGCCGGCCGACCTACGCGCTGGTCGCCAACGTCGACCTCGTGGTCACCCGCTACGACGAGGAGGTCTCGGTGCTCTACGGCCGCTGCCTCCACCGCGGCGCGCTGATGGCCGACGGCGTGGTGGTCGGCGACGATCTCGTGTGTGGGGTCCACGGCTGGGACTACCGCCTGGCGACCGGGGTCAGCGCCTACAACAACGAGGAGGCGCTCCGCCGCTTCACCGCGATCATCGATCCGGTCGACGACGCGGTCTACGTCGACGGCGAGGAGATCGCCGCCTGGGAGCACGAGCACCCCCAGCCCTACGATCGCGGCGCCTACCAGGGCCTCTACGCCGACCCCCACGGCGGCCCCGAGGAGCCCTTCACCGGCTACATCCAGCGGCTCGCCCGCGAGGGCCTGAGCCGCCTCGGCCACCACGGCGAGGTGGCGGCGATGGGGGTGCCGCTGACCGAGCTGCCGCGCTGGTCCGACGTCCAGATCGTCACCGCCCAGCTCGCCCGCAAGCCGCTCCAGGGCGACGCGCCGGTCGGCACCGACGTGATCATCGGCCCCGGCGCCCGGCGCCCGCTCCACCTCGAGATCCCGATCTTCGTCAGCGACATGAGCTTCGGCGCGCTCAGCGAGGAGGCCAAGGTCGCGCTGGCGACCGGGGCGCAGCGCGCGGGGACCGGGATCTGCTCGGGCGAGGGCGGGATGCTGCCGGAGGAGCAGGCGGCCAACGCTCGCTACTTCTACGAGCTCGCGTCGGCCCGCTTCGGCTGGAGCCTCGACAGGGTCGCGCGCTGCCAGGCCTTCCACTTCAAGGGCGGCCAGGGGGCGAAGACCGGGACCGGCGGCCACCTCCCGGGCGCGAAGGTGATCGGCAAGATCGCCGAGGTGCGGGGCCTGACCCCGGGGACACCCGCGATCTCGCCGGCGACCTTCGCCGACCTCCACAGCGCCGCCGACTACCGGCGGGTCGCCGACCAGGTCCGCGACGTCACCGGCGGGATCCCGATCGGCTTCAAGATCTCGGCCCAGCACATCGAGGCCGACCTCGACTTCGCCCTCGGCGTCGGCGTCGAGTACATCATCCTCGACGGCCGGGGCGGCGCGACCGGGGCGGCGCCGCGGATCTTCCGGGACAACATCTCGGTGCCGACGATGGTCGCGCTCGCCCGGGCGCGCCGGCACCTCGACCGCCGGCGCCGCGGCGACGTCACCCTGGTGATCACCGGCGGCCTGCGGACCGAGTCGGACTTCGTCAAGGCGCTGGCGCTCGGGGCCGGGGCGGTGGCGATCGCCAACGCGGCCCTCCAGGCGATCGGCTGCCTCGGCATGCGCGCCTGCCACACCAACAACTGCCCGGTCGGCATCGCCACCCAAAAACCGTCGCTACGTCAGCGCCTGATCGTCGAGGAGTCGGCGGGGCGACTCGCCCGCTACCTCGGGGCGACGGTCGAGCTGATGCAGGTCCTCGCCCGCGCCTGCGGCCACCAGCACCTCCGCGAGCTCAACGTCCACGACCTGACGACCTACGAGCGCGATATCGCCTACCTCACCGGGATCCCCTACGGCGGCGTCGTCCCGCTCTGAGCGGCGAGGGAAGAGCCGCGTTGCGGAGGTCCTCATCGACGATCCGGTCGCCCTCTGCGATCCGAGCTACGCGATCGTCCGGGCGAACCGCGCCTTCCTCCGCTGGTTCCCGACCGCGACCCCCGAGACCCCGCTCTTCGCGGCGATCGCCGGGCTCCGCGAGGAGCTGGTGCGGAAGCGGGTCGACAAGAAGGGCGCCTTCGCCACGGCGGCGGCCGACGTCAAGCTCGCCGGCGCCCGGCCGATCCCGATCGAGGTCAGCCTCCGCAAGGTCGAGGGGGGGATCTTCATCCACGTCCGCGACGACTCGCGGGTCCGTGAGAAGGAGGCGCTCCTCAAGATCTACACCACCAGCCTCGAGGAGAAGCGGGCGGAGCTCGAGGCCCTCAACGCCGCGCTCTCGGTCGAGAAGGCGAAGGTCGAGGAGCTCCTCCTCAACATCCTCCCGCGGGAGATCGCCGAGCGGATCAAGGACGGCGAGAAGCTGATCGCCGACCGCTTCGAGGACGTCAGCGTCCTCTTCGTCGACATCGTCGGCTTCACCCAGCTCGCCCGCGAGATGAAGCCGCGGGAGCTGGTCGAGCTCCTCAACGAGTTCTTCACGATCGTCGACCTCCTGGTCGGCGAGCACCACCTCGAGAAGATCAAGACGATCGGCGACGCCTACATGATCGTCAGCGGGGTCCCGCGCAAGCGCGACGACCACGCGACGGCGATCGCCGACCTCGCCCTGGCGATCCGCGGGGCGATCGACGCCTTCAACGCCGCCCGCGGCAGCGAGTTCCAGGTCCGCGCCGGGATCAACTCGGGGCCGACGGTCGCCGGGATCATCGGGGTCAAGAAGTTCGCCTACGACCTCTGGGGCGACACCGTCAACCTCGCCAGCCGGATGGAGTCGTCGGGCGAGCCCGGGCGGATCCAGGTGACCGAGGCGACCCGCGCGCTCCTCGAGGATGAGTTCATCCTGAGCCCGCGGGGCGTCGTCCAGGTCAAGGGGATCGGCGAGATCGAGACCTACTGGCTCGAGGGGCGCCGGCCGCCCGCGAGCGGCGCGTGACGAGGAGTGAGATGACTGCGCAGAACCTCTACGACAAGTACGGCGGGGCGCCGACGGTGAGCTCGATCGTCCACGCCTTCTACCGCAAGGTGCTCGACTCCGAGTCCCTCGCCCACTACTTCCGCAACATCGACATGGAGCGGCTCATGGGTCACCAGACCAAGCTCTTCTCGTCGCTGATGGGCGGGCCGGTCGACTACGACGTCGAGCGGATGACCCGGGTCCACCACGCCCTCGAGATCCCCGGCGATCACTTCGACGAGGTCGTCGAGCTCCTGGTCGAGACCCTCGAGGACGCGGGCGTCGACGACGACGACGTCGCGGCGATCGAGGGGGCGGTCCGCGGCCTCATCGACAGGGTCGTCGAGCCGAGCTAGCGCCGCGCTAGCCGAGCGGCACGCAGGTCGAGACGCCGGCGCCGACGACCCGCACCGGCCCCTTGGCCACCGCCGTCGTCAGCTTCTGGTCGCCGTCGTAGTCGTAGCGCGAGACCTTGCTCTTCGACCCGGGGCCGCCGCTCTCGGTGAAGAAGTAGAAGTCGCCGGCGAAGAAGGCGAAGGCGAAGGCGGAGGTCGGCAGGAGGTTGGGGAAGTCGGTCTCGCCGATGTACTCGGCCGTCGTCTTGTCGACCTCGACGAGCTTGCCCTTCTTGACCCCGCCGAAGAGGAAGAGGCGGCCGTCGCCGGTGCCGGTGAGCTCGGCGCCGTTGAAGGTCGTCGGGCCGACGATCTGGAGCTTGAGGTCGTCGGGCTCGACCCGAATCAGCGAGCCGACGCCGGGGCCCTCGCTGATCTTGCCGCCGTTGTAGGTGTTGCCGTGGAGCTTCTCGCAGGGGTTCTCGATGTCCTGGGAGACGAAGGCCATGCCGAAGCGGACGACCCCCTGCTGACCGGCGACGTAGCCGGGGTCGGCGCAGGCGTAGGGCTTGTCGACGTCGAAGCTGCGGATCGCCCCGGCCGGCTGGTTGAACATCACCCAGGCCTGGCCGGTGCGATCGACCGCCATCGAGAAGGGCGCCGACACCCCGGGGCAGACGATCGCCCCGAGGTCCTCGAAGGAGTCGTCGCCGGGGCGGAACTTCCAGAGGTGGGCGTCGTCGGAGAGGACGAAGATCCCGTCGTCGAGGGGGACCTCGGAGTCGGCGCAGGCGCACTCGAGGCCGCCGGTGGTCGTCCCCTCGCCGGTGGTCGTCCCCTCGCCGGTCGACGATCCGCTCGTCGACGTCGTCGCGTCGCTCGTCGACGTCGTCGCGTCGCTCGTCGACGTCGTCGCGTCGCTCGTCGACGTCGTCACCCCGCCGGTCATGGTGTCGGTCGCGGTCACGTCGAGGGTGGTCGTGCCGGGGTCGCCGGTCGTGCTGCTCATCCCGCCGCTCGACCCGCTCTCGCTGCCGCCGACGCTGGTGGTCGCGCCCACGCCGGAGCTCGATCCCTCGCTGGCCGTGGCCACCGTCGAATCGCTGCCGCCGCCGCTCCCCCAGACGTCCACCCACGCCGGGTTCGGCATGCTGCACGCGCCCATCGCGGCCATCCCCGCGAGCGCGGCGACGATCCCCACACCCCGCACCATCGGCCCTCCAGCGTAGCACCCGCGCAAGCGGCCAAGCGGCCGATAAACGCTGTATTCAGGCGCACACGCCCGCATCCGCGCGCTGGCGAGGGGCCCAGGTCTGGTCGATACTCCGGGGGTGCGCGCCCTCATCCGCATGGTCTCGATCCCGCTCGCGCTCGCGGCCGCGCTCACCGGCGGCTGCCGCCGCGGCGCCGAAGAGACGACCCCGCCGCCGGTCGTCGAGGAGAGCGGCCGTCAGCTCCACCACCCGGCGGCGCCGATCACCCTCCGCCTCCCCGAGGGCTGGGAGAGCAGCGAGGAGGCGGGCACCCTGACCCTGGTCTCGCCGGGCGAGGAGGTCGTGATGATGCTCCTCGCGGTCGAGGCCGGCGACCTCGAGGAGAGCCTCGCCGCGCTCAACCGCGAGCTCGGCGCGATCGTCCCGAACGCGACGGTCGAGGAGATCAGCGAGGTCAAGATCAACGGCCTCGAGGCGATGGTCGCCGACGGCGCGGGCACCCTCGACGGTCAGGCCGTCAGCCTCGGGCTGGTGCTGCTCCGCGCCCCCAACGGGCGGATCCTGATGATCGTCGGCCTCGCGCTCGCCGACGCGTCGCCGGCGAGCGCGGAGGGGACCGCGTCGATCCTCGCCAGCCTCCAGGCGGCCGAATAGGCGACCGCGCGGCTAGCGGCGGCGGAGGCGCGAGAGGCCGCTGGCCGGGGCCGCGCGCGAGGCGTAGAGCAGGAAGCCGAGCGCGACGACCACCGCGATGGCGATCCAGAGGGTCCCCCAGAAGGTCGTCGGCAGGCCGGTGACCTCGGCGAGCATCGCCGCGTCGGAGCGCGCCTCCGGGCGATCGAGGACGTCGCTCTTGATGTCGAGGACCGCGTAGAGGCAGCTCGTCAGGCCGATGAGCCGGAGCAGGAGATCGCAGACCCGCTCCGACGCCTTGAGGCCGAGGAGGACCATCGCCAGGCCCGACGCGAGGCCGAAGCCGAAGCCGAAGGCGAGGAAGGGGCGGACGAAGATCACCGTGATCAACAGGAGGATCCCGCCGAGCGCGACCGCGAGGCCGCGATCGAGGCGGGTGCGGGCGGCGAGCGTCAGGATCACCCCGCCCCAGACCAGCGAGCCGAGGTAGCCGGCGCTCAGCGTGAGCACCCGCGAGCCGCCGCGGGTCAGGCAGACGCCGCCCTCCTCGGCGACCACCTGGATCTCGACGACCTCGCCGCCGGTGAGGACCGCGACCGCGGCGTGGCTGAGCTCGTGGAAGAAGACCACGAGGATCTTCAGGGGGTAGACCAGCGGGGTCTCCCAGAGCGCGCCGACCACGACCGCGAGGGCGATCAGGGCGGCGACGCTCTGCCACTCGACGTCACGGAAGAGGCGGCCGATCATCGCCGGCCGAGTATAGCGGCCAGCGGCGCCGCGGCCACCGGCGCGCGGCCGCGCAGGCCCGCCGCCGCCGCCCATTTCACGGGCGCCGGGGGCCACGCGCCGGCTATCCTGCGAGCGGCGCATGGCCAACATCGGCTACATCCAGGTGGTCCGGCACTGCAACCACTTCTGCGGCTTCTGCTCGAACCCGACGACGCCCTACACCCACGACCTCGAGACGATGAAGGTGCTGGTCGACGACCTCGTCGCCCGCGGCTACTTCGGGGTGGTGATGACCGGCGGGGAGCCGACGCTCCACCCCGAGCTCCCGGAGATCGTCGCCTACGCGAGCGCCCGCGGCCTCCACGTCCGGATGATCACCAACGGCTGGCGCCTCGCCGATCGCGGCTTCGCCCGCGAGCTCGCCGACGCCGGCCTGAGGCTGGTCCACGTCTCGATCTACTCGGTGCGGCCCGAGGTCGAGGCCCAGCTCCGCGGGGTCGAGGGGACCCTGGAGCGGGCCTTCGCCGCCCTCGACAACGCGGCCGAGGCCGGCGTCGAGGTCAACATCAACTCGGTGATAAGCCGCCTCAACGCCGATCACCTCGACCAGAACATCCGCCACTTCATCCGCCACCACCCCCAGGTCCGCCACTTCGTGTGGAACAACCTCGACCCCTCGATGGGCCGGGCCGAGGTCAACCAGGAGCGCTTCGTCCCCCGCCTCGCCGACTTCGAGCTCTCGCTCCACCGCGCGCTCCGCCTCCTCCACCGCTCCGGCCGCACCTTCCGGGTCGAGCGGGTGCCGCTCTGCTACATGACCGAGTTCGCCTGGGCGAGCACCGAGACCCGCAAGATCGTCAAGGGCGAGGAGCGGGTGGTCCACTTCCTCGACGACAAGCAGACCGTCCGCCAGACCGCCTGGGGGCACATCTACGCCGCTGGCTGCGAGCGCTGCTCCCTCCAGCCGATCTGCGGCGGCCTCTTCGACCGCGGCGGCGCCTACGACCCGGCCGAGCTCGCGCCGGTCTTCGTCGACATGGAGCCGATCGTCGCGGCGATCCTCGGCGACCCCGGCGATCCCTCCTTCACCGCGACCACCCTCGCCGCCTGGCGCGAGGACTTCGCCCGCCGGGGCGCGCCCGCGCGGGTCCCGGGCGAGCCCGAGGCGATGCGCGAGCCCGTGGTCCCGGTCGGTCGGATCACCGAGCGCGGCCGCCGGCTCTTCGAAGCCAAGCGGCGGGCCGAGGCGGGCAAGGCCGAGCGGCTGGGGATCGAGCTCGAGCGGGGACCGACGGACGAGAGCGCGCAGGGCGGCGAGACCTGAGCCGCCGACGGCGCCGATCTCTGTGGCGTCGATCACGCCTTGTCACGCGCGTTCTGCTCACCCCCGAAATAACCGTGATTTTCGCAGGGTCTTGCGAAAACCGAAGTGTGGCCCATGTCACACGTGTATCTTTCGGGTCTTGAAGACCATCACGCGACCGACCGAAGCCGTCCGCGAGGCGACCTACCCACCCCCCTACCCTGACGGCTGGTACCGGGTCAGCGCCGCCGATCAGCTCGCCCCGGGGGAGCTCCGCTACCTCGAGTGCCTGGGCAAGCAGTTCGTCCTCTACCGCAGCGAGGACGGGAAGTCGGTCCACGCGATGTCGGCCTTCTGCCCCCACCTCGGCGCCAACCTCCAGGGCGGCTGCGTCAAGGGCCAGCAGGTCGAGTGCCCCTTCCACCGCTGGCGCCTCGCCGCCGACGGCCGGGTCGCCCACATCCCCTACTCCGATCGCGTCCCCCACCGGGTCCGCCAGGAGACCTGGCCGATCCGCGAGCGCTACGGCCAGATCTTCATCTACCACCGCGGCGGCGGCCACGTCTCCTCGGCCGACGAGGCGCCCCCCTACGAGATCCCGGCGATCCCCGAGGTCGACGCCGGGACGATGGTCTACCGCGGCCGCCACGACGCCGGGACGGTGCGCATGCACCTGATCGAGTTCGCCGAGAACAGCGTCGACTTCGCCCACTTCGCGCCGATCCACTCGGAGATGATGATCCCCTGGACCCGCTTCAAGGTCCCCTTCGTCGGCGTCCGCCACGACGCCGCCTGGGAGCCCGACCCCGAGCACCCGCACCTCGCCTACTTCCACAACAAGGCGATGGTCGAGATCCTCGGGCGGCCGATCGAGCGCAGCCGCGCGAACGCGACGATCACCTTCATCGGCCCGGGCTCGGTCGTCACCTTCCGCTTCTCGATCCCCGACGTCGGCGAGATCGTGATGTTCCAGACCCACCTGCCGGTCGCCCCCCTCGAGCAGAAGGTCGACTTCCACTGGTTCGCCGATCGCAAGATCCCGCGCCTCCTGGTCTCCTACGTCGTCGGCAACTGGGTCTCGCAGTGGGCCAACGACATCGAGATCTGGGAGAGCAAGATCTACATGAACAAGCCGGCGCTGGCGAAGGGCGACGGCCCGGTCCACCGGATGCGCAAGTGGTTCCGCGGCTTCTACCCCGAGGCGCCCGAGGAGGAGCCCGCCGCCGCCGCGCCCTAGAAGGGCAGCGAGCCGGTGAAGGCGAGGACGTAGAGCGCCGCCGCCTGGAGCACCACGATCTCGCCGATCTCGAGCGGCGCGTCGGTGACCGCCGCCGAGATCCCGGCGATCGGCCGGTAGCAGAAGATCAGGAGGACGATCCCCATGAGCGGCGCGGTCAGGAGGTCGAGGAGCGACCAGGGCTCGCTCAGGGCGGTCACCCGCGCCCCCTCGGTGACCGCGAGCGCCGCCAGGAGGACGCTCTCCTCGGCGAGGAAGGCCGCGACCCGGATGAAGAGGCGGAGGCGCGGCCGCGGCTTCGCGTCGTCGGCGACGCCGCCGGCGAGGAAGCCGGTGAGGAAGTAGAGGACGACGGTGTGGAAGAGGAGGTAGGCGATCACCATCACGATCGCCGGCCCCGGCGGGACCACCACGAGCCCGGCGCTGTCGAGCCAGACCAGGAGGAGGACGAGCGCGAGCGAGACGAAGAGCCCCTCGCCGATGAAGTAGGGGAGGCTCGGCGGCGCCGCGGCGATCACCCGGAGGGCGCCGGGCTCGCGGAGGAGGAGGACGCGGGCGATCACGTAGGCGAGCCAGCCGCCGACGAAGACGAGCGCGACCCAGGGGGACTCGACCGGCAGGTGGGGGAAGACGAGCGCGAGGAGGAGCCCGAGCCCCGCCCGCAGGGAGATCCCGCGCGAGCGCACGATCTCGGCGGCGACGGTCACCGCAGCCACCCCCGGCGCGGGCGCAGGCGGACCAGCTCCCAGCCCTCGGCGTCGCCGACCGCGAAGGTCTGGCGGTCGATCGCGATCACTCGATCGCAGCCGCCGGCGATCGGCGCGGAGGCGACGAAGCGGACCCGCTCCGCCTCGTCGGCGAAGACCATCAGGTGATCGTCGGCGGTACAGAGGGCGATGACCTCGCCCTTCGGATCGTCGCCGACCGCGACGATCGCGGCGCCCCCGGTGCCGGCCATCTTGCCGTAGGCCGGCCGGCAATCCTCCTCGTCGCTGCACTCGAGGATGTCGAGCATGAAGTCCAGGCCGTTCGTGTAGTAGAAGCGGCTGCGGAAGGGCGAGGCGGCGATCATGAAGAGGGTCGGCGCCGGGATCTCCTGGAGGATCCAGCCGCGGCGGTCGGCGACGAGGAGGCCGCTCCCCGGCCGGTGATCGTCGCCGGCGGCGGCGGGCCGGAGGAGCGCGAAGCCCGGGACCAGGAGCGCTGGCTCGATGAGCACCCGGCGCACACCCGCCCCCAATTTGGCGAGCCCCTCGTTGATCAGCACCGCGTCGATCGCCCCATCGCCGTCGACCCAGAGCGTGTCATCGGGGAGCGGGCGTCGGCTGGGCGTGGCGGGCGGCGCCCAGCGGGCCTGGAAGAGGCCGTTGTCGCGGCGCTCGAGCCAGGTCCACGCGCCCGCCTGGCCGCCGACCTGCCGCGGCAGCCACTCGCCCTTGGTGGTCGCCAGCGCGAGCTGCTCGAGGCGCGAGCGGCCGTCGACGACCTCGTCGATCCGCCCCCAGTTGATGAGCCAGATCTCGCTCGGTCCGCCGTCCTTTCGGCTCAGCGAGGCGAGCGCGTGGCGGGCGTCGGCGAGCGGCGCGATGTCGACCAGGGTGTAGCCCTCGGGCGGCGTCAGCGGGACGCTCCGCTCGAGCTCGGCGACCGCCCCCGGCGCCTGGACGAACGCGAGGTGACCGACCACCACCAGGGCGTAGACCAGGAGGTGGAGCCAGGCGCGGCGGCTGAGCCGGAGGAAGGACGCGGCCATGGCGAGCGAGGCCGCGATCGTAGCAGCGTGAGCCGCTCAACGGGCGCGCACATGCTGCCCGCCTGGCCCCCCCGCCCTGCTCAGGTGCGGACCGGCTCGAACTCGTCCCAGCCGTAGCGCCGGAGGTAATTCCCCCAGACGCCCTCGCAGACCCGGTCGTAGCGGCACTCCCGGCACTCCGGACGCTTGCGGCGCTCGGAGTCGTCGAGGTCGCCGCGGCGGATCTGGACGAGCTCGCCGGCGTCGCCCGCCCGCCGCTCGGCGGCCAGCTCCTCGCTGAGGAGCCCGCGGGCGGCCTCGGGCGGCGGCTCGAAGTGGACGTAGTCCTCGACGTAGCCCCGGTTGAAGTCGGGGAGCGCGGTCGTCGTGCAGAGCGGGATGTCGACCAGGAAGGCCATCACCTCGCGCTCGCGCTGGCCGGCCTCGGCGAGGAAGTCGCGGGCGACCGCGGCGATCTCGGCGTAGGTCGGGAAGAGCTGGTCGAAGTAGGTGTTCGCCCGCCCGTTCGCCTGCATCACGTTGAAGACCACCTGATCGACCCCGAGCCCGCGGAGGAAGCGGTAGATCTCCGCCATGTGCGGGAGGTTGCGCTTGGTCACCACCGTGCTGGTGTGGAGCGCGACCCCGTAGCGCTTGTAGCGGGCGATCATCTCGATCCCCGCGACCGTCTGGTCAAACGAACCTGGCGTTCGGGTCAGGCCCTCGTGGAGCTTGCGGGTGTGGCCGTGGATCGAGACGTAGACCCGGTTGAGGCCGGCGCCGAGGAGCGCCCGGGCGTACTTCTCGTAGCCGAGCGCCCGCCCGTTGGTCATCGTCGAGATGCAGCGGGCGCCGGCCGCCTTGGCCATCCGCACCCAATGGATCAGCCGGGGGTTGGTGGTCGGCTCGCCGGAGGTGAAGCACACCTCCTCGTAGTCGCTCTGCTGGCCGAGGATCCAGCGGACGGTCTCGTCGGTGGTCGCCGAGTTGGTGACGTAGCGACCGTCCCGGTCCTCCTCCATGCAGAAGATGCAATTGTTGTTGCAGACGGCGCCGGTGAGGATGTGGACCCGCTGCCCGCGCGAGGCGATCCGGGCCTCGATCGCCTCGGTAGCCGCGTCCGGCGGGTTCGCCTCCGCGAGGGCGTCCTGGGTCCGCTCCGCCGACGTCGCCATCGAGCCCCCGGGCGCTACCAGGAGCCGTGCGAGCCGTGCGAGCCGTGCGAGCCGTGCGAGCCGTGCGAGCCGTGCGAGCCGTGCGAGCCGTGCGAGCAGTGGCCGGGATCGCCGGGCTTGGCGATCATCCCCTGGGTGAGGTTGGCGTTGTCGGCGTGCTTGGCCGCGCGCTCGACGATCTCACGCTGGTCCGCGTTGAGCAGGGCACCAGCGCGTCGCTCGATCTTGGGGAGGGCGGGCAGGTCGTCGTCGTCGTGGTTGCTCATCGCGGTCCTCGGCCTTGGTACCCTATCACGGGCTGGCCGCCCCCGGGAACCGCGCCCCGCGACCTGGGATCGCTCCAGGACCGCGGCCCCACGGCCGGCCTGACCCCCTTCGCCCTCGGTGACCGGCCGGCCTGACCCCGGCCCCGGAGCTCCCCAGACGCGCGACACGAGCCGTCGGTCGGCCAGCCGCGCCGGCACCGGCCGGTCCCGGCCGCCTGCGGGCCCGCGGAGCGCTCCCCGGCGCGCCCGCGCCCGCGGGTGTGGACGCGCGCCGTGACATGTCTCTTCAGACAGGACAAGCCGGCGGGCTCGCGCGCCGGCGAGGGCGCGGCGCGCTCCCCGTCCGCGGCCATCGGCCGCGCCCCCGTCGCGGTGATTGCCCACGGGCGCGGACGCGCGCTACCCTCCGGCCGTGATCGAGTGCACCTGGTGCGGCTCCGCCTATGAGAAACACCAGCTCCGCTGCGACAATTGCGGCGGACCCTTGCCGCCGCTGCCTGGCGCCAGCGCGGGCGAGCCCCCGCCGCCCGCGCCCCGGACGGTCCCGGCGCCCTTTGAGCGGCGGATCCGCTACACGTCCAACGCCTCGTTCATGGCCGGGGCGATCCTCGCCGGGGTCGGCGTGATCCAGGGGATCGCCTTCACCGGGATCGGCGCGGCGATCCACCTGAAGCCCTTCCTCTACATCGGCCCCGGGATCTTCGTCCTCCTCGGCGGCCTCGGCCTCCTCTTCCTCCGCCACGCCCGCCGCAAGGCCGAGGGCACGCTCCGCGCCTTCCGCGAGGGCACCGCGGTCGTCGGTGAGATCGCCGAGGTCTACAGCGACACCTCGATCAAGGTGAACGGCCGCTCCCCCTGGGCGATCGTCTACAACTTCGCCGCCGGCGGCCGGACGGTCGAGGGCAAGGCCCAGAGCTGGGACGCGAGCGCCCAGGATCGCCGCCGCGGGCAGCCGGTCCACGTCCTCTACGTGGCGGCCGATCCCGCGCAGAACACCCTCTGGCCGCCGCTCAAGTGAGGACGAGGGCGCCGCCCGGCGCCCCCGCGTGGAGGGCGAAGAGGACCTGCGCCCCGTAGTAGAGCGGCAGGCCGTAGAGGCGGTTGGCGAAGCCCGGGGTGACGAAGCGATCGCGGGCGACGAAGACGTCCGAGATCAGGAAGGCGACGCCGGCGATCGCGATCGCCGGCTCCCCCGAGGACCAGCTCGCGCCGATCGCCAGGGCGGCCATCGCCGAGACCGCGAGGATGTAGGCGATCACCGGCGCGCGGAGCCGGCCGGGCACGTGGGGGAGCACCCACGCGGCGACCTTGACGATGAACACGACCAGGAGCGCGCCGACGATCGCGGTCGCCCCGAGGTCGACCCCGAGGACGACGAACGCGACCCCGAAGACCACGTGGGCGAGGAGGAAGGCGCCGAGCCCCCCGGCGAACATCGCCGTCGCCCGCGAGATCAGGAAGATGTCGCCGACCATCGAGAGGCCGAGCGCGACCAGGAGGGTCTGCCCCCAGGCGCTCTCCAGCGCCCCGGCGGCCAGCGCCGTCGCCATGAAGCCGGAGGACGCGAGCACCTTGGTCAGCGCCCGCGCCCCGCGGTGGCGGCTGCGCTCGGCGATCACGAGGAGGACGAGGGCGACGAGGGTGAGGATCGCGAACACGAGCGGCTCTCCGGGCGCGACGCCGACGCGCCGACGACACTCTACACCGCGCGCAAGCTCTACGCGGCCGCCCTTGGGCGACCCCGGATAGCCTCGGCGCCGTGCCAATCGCCCGCTACGGCGTCTTCAAGGGCCGACCGATCGCCAGGATCCTCGGCGAGGGTCAAAACCCCCACTATCAAGTCCACGCGATCGACCCGGCGAGCGACGGCCGCCTGGCGATCAACGTCAAGTCGAAGGTCGAGCCCTCCGAGCTCCTCTACGCGATCGTCGAGGATCTCCAGCACCCGCTGACCGCCCGCCTCCGCGACCTCCCCCAGGGCTTCACGCCGCTCGCGTCGGAGCCCGGCGGCCTCGCGCTCGACTACGTCCGCGGCGGCCTCGTCGATCGCGCGCAGATGGTGGTGATGCCCTTCGCCGACGCCGGGCCGGGCGACGACCTCTACGACCGCCTGGACGCGCTGATCATCCGGGCGATCGGCGACGGCGAGGCGGTGCTCTACGCCTGGGGCGCGTCGTGGGCGGGCGAGGCCCAGAAGGACAAGTACTTCGGCTTCCACCCCGGCGCCGGCGTCCACGACGTCCACATGAACCAGGGCAACGCCGCCAACTTCGCCGGCGACGACGGGACCTGGCAGGACGGCGGCCTCCTCCTCAACATCCGCCGCAGCGACGGCCGCTGGCTCTGGACGGCGGTCTTCCTCGCCTTTCAGTCGCAGTCGTGGAAGACCGACGACCACGGCCACACGATCGCCGGCGACGACGCCGGCGCCGCGGGGGTCGACGTCGGCGACGTGCGGATCGTCGCCGCGACGATCGACGCGGCGAAGGGCGCCGGCAGCCTCGTCACCCTGATCAACGCGAGCGCCGACGCGATCGCGCTCGCCGGCTGGTCGCTGCTCACCTACGACGGCGCCCGCCACCCGATCGACGGCGAGCTCGCGGCCGGCGGCGTCCTGACGCTGGCGCTCGACGCCCGCCTCGGCGCGGCCGGGGACGCCCTCGCCCTCGTCGACGCCGCCGGCCGGCGGATCGACGCGGTCGCCTACAGCCGCGCCCAGGTCCCCCGCCGCGGGCGCGCGCTGGTCTTCCGCTGAGCCGCGCCCCGGGCTACCCGGGGTTGAGCGGCTCGCACGCGAAGTTGATGTCGATCTTCGCGCTCTTGTCGGCCTGGACCGCGTCGCAGGCCTCGGGGCAGAGGTGGACCGTGTCGCCCTCGATGTAGAAGGCCATCGGCCCGCACTGGTCGATCCCCGGGACCTGCATGAAGACCTTCGGGTCGCCCATCCCCATCGGCGTGTACTCGAGGAGGACGGAGTCGAGGTCGAGGGTCTTGTTCTCCGGCGGCGGCGGGACCGGGAACTCGCAGGCGATCTTCGCCGACTTGATCACGCCGTCGGCGATCCCCTGGAAGACCACGTCGTAGGAGGTGGTGTCGCAGATCGGGAAGCGGAGCGCGTCGGTCAGCACGCTCAGCGACTGGTGGCCGGTCCCCGGATCGGCGGCGGTCGGGCACTTGCCGGTGATCACCGGATCGAGCGGGAGGTAGGGGTCGGTCTTCGGGTTGTTGTAGGCCATCCCGACGATCGAGTAGAAGTTGTAGTTGCGGTTGTCGGGCGAGTCGCCGAAGTGGAGGGGCGAGAGCGCCTGGAGGGCGGCGTCGTAGGCCGCGGCCGTGCTCTTCCCGGCGTTCACGCTGTTCCCGTCGTTGAAGGCGCCGCAGGTCGTGCCGTCGTCGGAGATCGCGATGAAGGTCTTCACCGAGTCGACGCGGAGCCACTCCTGCCAGCCGTTCGGCGCGAAGTTGAACTCGTCGGGGACGCTCCCGTCGAAGGTGTCGAGGAGCCGGCACCAGGCGTTGTGCGAGCCGATCTCGACGCTGTAGTGGTAGAACTTGCCGATCTTGTTGACCGGCTTGGGGGGCGGGTTGACGCAGCCGCCCTGCGGGATCCCGGAGAGCGGCGCCTCGATGCACACGCTCTCGGGGCCGTTGTAGGGCCCGTGGCGGCTCACCAGGATCACCCGGTAGTCGAGGCCCTTGCCCTCGATGATCCCCGCGAAGTTCTGGTTGATGTTGTCCTGGACGCCCTTGATCTCGGCGCCCATGCTCCCGGAGTTGTCGATCGTGATGATGATGTCGACCGGCGAGATCACGAGCTCGGCCGCGTAGTTCTGGACCCCGCAGGACGAGGGGTTGATCGTGCACTCCGCCGAGCAGCCGCCGTCGGGGCCGTTGTCGGGGCCGAGATCGCACTCCTCGGTCGGGCCCTCGACGCCGTCGCCGCAGACGTTGAGGGTGCAGTCGGGGTTGCAGGCCATGCCGACGCCGTTCTGGTCGCCGTCGTCGCACTCCTCGCCGACGTCGACGATCCCGTCGCCGCAGCTCGGCGGGATCCCGCCGGTGGTCGTGTCGACGACGCCGCCGCTGCTCGTGTCGCCGCCGCTCATCGCCCCCGTCGTCGTCCCGCTCGCCGAGGTGCTCGCGCTGGTGTCGGTGGCGCCGCCGGTGCTGCCGTCGGAGGCGCCGGTGGAGGCGCTCGTCGACGCCCCGCTCGTTCCCGAGGCGCTCGCCGACTCGCTCCCGCCGCCGCTCGAGCCCGCCGCCGAGTCCGACTCGCCGCCCGAGGTCGAGGCCGACGCCGACCCCGTGCTCGCGCTCGCGCCCGACGAGAAGGCGCCCTCGCTCTCGCCCTCGCCGGGCCCGCCGCCGCTGCAGGCGACGACCCAGGCGATCGAGAGGATCACCGCCGCGCTCCGCGATGAACCATTGGACAGGTACGAAGAGACTCCTTCGATCGGCGCCGCAGAATCAGCCATTCAACACCTCCAGGAGGCTCTAGTCGCCGGAGGCGGCGGGCTGTTACGGGGAAGAAGACGTCGGCGTCATTTTCGGTGGGAGCGCGTCGCCCACCTGCGGCGCCTGTGCTCCGCCAGGGCTCGTGTGCCCGCTCCAGGGCCCCCCCTCCCACAGGTCCGCGCGGGACCGACACGCGGCCCGCCATCAAATGACCGAAGAGACAGATGAAAAGAGCTGACCTGACGTCCGGTCAGCGAGGCCGGCCTCAGCCGCGGTCGAGGCGGAGCCCGCTCTCGAGGAAGCGCCGCAGGATCGCCTGCTCGACCCGCCCGACCTTGCGGGTCGGCGCCGGGAAGCGGAGGAGGAGCTCGAGCTGCTTCGGGGCGGTGACCCGCATCCAGATCCGCGGCTCGGCGGTCGGCGTCTCGAGCCCCCGGCGGGCGCCGAGCTTGTCGAGGTGGGCCTTGGCCTCCTCGAGGAAGGGCTCGCAGATGTCGTTCGCCGCGCTCAGGAGCGCCTCCTCGATCGCCGGGAGCTCGACCCCGAGCTCGACCGGGATCGTCAGGACGTGGAGGACGTAGAGCTCGGTGAAGGAGACGTTGGTGACCGGCGAGCTCAGCCAGATCGAGTTCGGGAGGACGACCGCCCGGCCGGTGTGCTGGTGGATCGTCGAGCCCGGGCCGACGTCGAGGAGCGTCGTCGTCATCAGGCCCATGTCGATCACGTCGCCGCGGAGCCCGTTCACCTCGATCCGATCGCCGAGCTTGAAGCTCTGCGCGCTCCCCCGGAGGATCGTCCCGCTCAGGCACATGATCAGCTCCTTGGTCGCGAGGACGACCGCGGCCGCGAAGGCGACCAGCGAGAGCGCGACCGAGCGGAGCTCCGCCGCCCAGATCACGGTCAGGCCGAAGAAGAAGAGGATCAGCGCGCCGTTGCGGACCTGGACCAGCCAGCGCCGCTTGCTCTCGGGGGGCAGGCCGGTCCGGGCGATCTGGCGGCGGAGGAAGGCCTGGATCAGGAGGATGAGGAGGCCGACGAGGAGCGACGCGACGATGTCGCGGGCGAAGTGCCCATCGACGCCGCTGAGCCGAGCGACCAGCTCGTGAAGCCAGGACATCGTCGCGTCCTAGCTCTCGCCGGGGCCCTCGCCGGGGCCCTGGACGAAGTGCTCGCGCGGCCGCTGGGTGGTCCAGCGCTCGAGGATCTGCCGGGTCTCGGCGTCGGCGGTCGCCAGCTTCTGGAAGAGGTAGTCCTGGATCCCCTTGTGGACCGCGCAGACGTCGCTCTCCCGCATGCGCCCGAAGATCGACCCCGAGGTCTTGTGGTTGGTCGCCGGGATCGTCCCGCAGTAGGGGCTGTAGGCGCAGTTCACACAGTCGGGCTGGCCGTCGAGGTTGGAGGCGACGACCGCCGCCCGGACGGTCTCGTGGCCGACGAGCTGGCGGTAGCGGTGGGTGTCGACGTGGCCGAGGAAGAAGGTGTCGTCGCCCATCTCGTGGAGCATCCGCCCCTCGTCGCAGGTGAAGATCGTGCCGTCGTAGTTGATCGCCATCTGGCCGATCCCGGTGCCGGCGGGCGAGCGCACGTCGAGGAAGTTGGGGTCCTCGCCGCGGAGGATCTTGGTCAGGAAGATCGCCGCGAAGCGCTCGAGGATCTCGACCCCCTGGCGGTTGAGCTCGATCATGTAGTCGACCGAGCGGCGGTAGTAGGCGAGGTACTCGGCGCGCGGGTACTCGACCCGCTGGCGGGTGCGCTCGGCGAAGCCGAAGGGGTCGATCGGCCGGAGGAAGAGCGCGCGGCAGCCGAGGCGGACGTAGGTGTCGACGACCTCCTTCCAGAGCGGGAGGGTGTCGCGGGTCGTCGTCAGCAGCGCCTCGACGTGGTAGAGGGTCGGGTCGAGGCCGGCGGCCTCGTACTCCTGGTTGATCCGGTGGATCCAGCGGACCGCCTGCTGGTGGGCGTCCATCGTCGGCAGCTTGCGCTGGGCGTTGTGGAGCTTCTCGGGGCCGTCGATGCTCGTGCAGATCTGGACCTTGTTCGCCATCAGGTAGGCGAGCTTCTCCTCGTCCATGAGCGCGAGGTTCGAGACCATCGTGAACTCGAGGCGCTTGCCGATCTTCTCGTTCTGGGCCTTGGCGTACTCGATGACGCGCTTGACCACCGGAAAGTTGACCAGCGGCTCGCCCCCCTGGAACTCGATCGTCAGGAACTCGCTGGTGGTCTGGAGGAGGAGGTCGACCCCCTTCTCGGCGATCTCCGGGGTCATGTCGGTGTGGACCGCGTCCATGTTCGCCCGCGAGGCGTGGCAGTAGATGCAGGTCTCGTTGCAGCGGAGGGTGACCACCAAGATCCCGAGGTTGACCCCGGCGTTCAGGAAGGACTTGCGCCGGGCGTAGCGCTCGGCCGCCCTGTCGACGTCGTAGGTCGCCCGCAGGAAGTTGCCCTCGTCGAGGCGCCGGTGGAGGTCGCTCGCCGGTTCGACGCGCCCCTCGGCGAAGGCCCGGAACTCGTCCTCCGAGAGGATCAGGAAGTTGCCCTCGAAGTTGGTGATGACGACGTTGTCGCCGACCTGGCGCCAGCGGAAGAAGGCCGGCGCGCTCGGGTCGAGCTTGAGTGCGCGGAGGTCGACGCTCACCGGGCACCTCCGCGGTCGATCGTCTTGGCGAGCGCGTAGTTCTGGAGCTCGCCGACGATCCGCCGGGCGTGGCGGGGGTAGCGGGGCGCGACCTCGACGACGATCGCGTCATCGTCGTCGGCGCGCGTGAGCTCGGCGTACGCGGCGAAGGCGCTGAGCGCCTCCGCGACCGCCTCCGGGTGGTAGAGCTCGCGGTGGAAGCGGAGCTGGGTCACGGCGTGCCCCCCTCACTTTGGCCCTCGCCGCCCTCGCCGCCGCGCGGCGCCTTGCGGCCGTGCTTCTCCTCCCACGACTGGGCGATCCCCAGCGGGTCCTCGAAGCCCTCGTCGCTGAAGTCGAAGTCGGCGAGGTCGTCGAGCGAGGGCGGGCCCATCGCCCCGGCGAGCGCCTGGGAGGTCACCGCCTCGATCAGCGTGCGGTTCTCCTCGGTGATCTGCCGGCGCCAGGCGCAGGAGAGGAGCTCGTTCGAGAACTCGCCGACCAGGGCCGCGAGCGCGGCCTCGCCGGGCTCGGCCGCCTTGGTCGAGAGGGTGATCCGGATCGCCCCCTCGCGCGGGCGGTAGAGGAAGACGTAGCAGCGATCGATGAAGACGTAGGCGGCGCCGTAGATCGCCTCGAGCGGGTAGATCGACGGATCGACCTCGAGGTGGACGGCGCCTTGGCTCGCTTCGACGGTGACGTTGGGCGGGGTCTCGGTCATCGGGGGCTCGCGGGCGGGCATGGTAGCAGATCGCCGCCGGCCGCGAGGAAGGGGGCGAGGCGCCGCCGCATCACCTCGATCGCCCCCGGGCTCGAGTCGACGAGTGTGACCGCGCGCCCGAGCGCCGCGCCGGCCTCGCCGAAGGAGCCGCTGCCGGCGAAGAAGTCGAGGAGGCGGTCGCCAGGCGCGGAGTGGACCTCGACGATCCGCCGGAGGATCCCGAGCGGCTTCTGCGTCGGGTAGCCGGTCTTCTCCCGGCCGTTCGGCGAGACGATCGTGTGCCACCAGACGTCGGTCGGGGTCTTGCCGCGGGCCGCCTTCTCGGCGCCGACCAACCCCGGCGCCATGTAGGGGATCCGATCGATCGCCTCGTAGTTGAAGACGTAGCGCCGGGGATCGCGGGCGTACCAGAGGATCGTGTCGTGCTTCGCCGACCAGCGGCGCCGCGATCGCGCGCCGTAGTCGTAGGACCAGATGATCTCGTTGATGAAGGCGTCGCGGCCGAAGAGGCCGTCGAGGAAGACCTTGACGTAGTGGGCCTCGCGGCTGTCGAGGTGGACGAAGAGGCTCCCGTCGGCGCTGAGGAGGCGATGGGCCTCGTGGAGGCGGGGGCCGAGGAAGCCGAGGTAGTCGTCGTAGGAGTCGGCGTAGGAGCGCTCGCCGAGGCGGGTGGTCCGATAGCGCGCGCCGCCGAAGCCCCGGCGATCCCCGCCCTCGGCGACCCGCTCGGTGCGGAGCTGGGTCCGGGTCTGGGTGCGACCGGTGTTGAAGGGGGGATCGATGTAGATCAGGCGGTAGGCGCCGCCCTCGAGGTGCGGGAGCACCTCCATGTTGTCGGCGTGGAGGATCGCCACCTGCCCGGGAGCTGGCGGGGCGTGGGCGGTCGCGCTCACGGGCGCGATCCTGCCACGGAACGCGGCGGACGTCGTCACTGCGCAGGACCCGCGCCCTTCGCGTCGCCGACGGGGTGTCGCCCGCTCGCGTCGCCGCGCCTCGCCGCGCCGAGCGCGAGCTCCGGCGGCGCGAGGGATCGGGCGCAGATCCGCTCGGGGGACATCCACCCTGTCCCATCGGACATGCTCATCCGCGGCCGCGTCGACGCCTGGAGCAACCCCCACGGTCCGCCTTCTCGGCCCCCCGCAGATGTGCGAAAACCAGGCAATGATCCGCCGCGTCGCCCTCCCCGTCCCCCTCGTCCTCCTCCTGGGCTGCAGCGGCGGCGACCAGACGAGCGCCGCGACCGCGACCGCGACCGAGAGCGACACGGCGGCGACCGGCACGGCGGCGACCGACTCGACCACCGGCGGCGAGGCGACGCGGCCGAACTGGCACCAGGACGTCGCGCCGCTGATCACCCGCTCGTGCCTCGGCTGCCACACCAGCGGCGGGATCGCCCCCTTCTCGATGGAGACCTACGCCGAGGCCGCCGCCTGGTCGCCGCTGATCGCCGACGACGTCGAGGCCGGGCTGATGCCGCCCTGGCACGCCCTCGAGACCGACGTCTGCCAGCCGGCGCTCCCCTACGAGCACGACCCCCGCCTCGCCGCCGACGAGATCCAGCTCCTCCGTGAGTGGGCCGACGCGGGCGCCCCCGAGGGCGATCCGGCCCTGGCCGCGCCGCTCCCCGACCCCCAGTCGCTCGACCTCCCGAACCCGACCACGACCGTGAAGATGGGCGGCACGGTGACGGTCGAGGCCGCGGGCAACACCCTCGACTACTTCCACTGCCTGAGCCTCGACCCCGGGCACGCCAGCGACGTCTTCGTCGACGGCCTCCAGCTGATCCCGGGCAACCGGGCGATCGTCCACCACGTCCTGATCTACGTCGACGAGAGCGCCGCCTCGGCGAGCTGGCCCAACGGGATCAAGACGAACTGCGGCGGCGGCACCGGGGTCGCCGCGCCGACCTCGCTGATCGCCGGCTGGGTCCCCGGCGGGCTGCCGATGACCACGCCGAGCGACGTCGGCATCGCCCTCCCGGCCGGCGCCCGCCTGATCCTCAACGTCCACTACCACGCGACCGGCGGCGGCCCCGAGAGCGATGACGGGACCGCGGTCGCCCTCCGCTGGTCGGCGACCCCGCCCGACTACGTGTCGATCTTCAAGCTCCTCGGCGAGCCCGCCGAGGCGACCCCGCTCACCGGGCCGCTGATGATCCCGGCGAACGAGAAGGACCACGTCGAGGACTACGAGTGGACCGTCTCCTACGGCGGCCAGCCCTTCCCGGACAGCATCGAGGCCCGGATCTGGGCGGTCGCCCACCACATGCACAAGGTCGGGATCGACATGCGGATGTGGGTGATCGACCGCGACACCAAGGAGGAGACCTGCCTCCTCCACACCCCGCGCTGGGACTTCGACTGGCAGCGGGTCTACGAGTACGACGCGCCGGTCGGCGACGCGGTCCGGGTCAAGGCCGGCGACACGATCCGCCTCCGCTGCGTCTACGACAACTCGCTCGACAACCCCGGCGTCCAGCAGGTGCTCGCCGAGGTCGGCCTCGACGCGCCGGTCGACGTCAAGGCCGGCGAGGGGACCCTCGACGAGATGTGCATCGGCGCGATCGGGGTGGCGATCCGCGGGCTCTGAGGCGCCCGCAGCCCGGGCTCAGTGGAAGACCCGGTCGCAGGCGTCGCTTATCTCGTCGTCGGCCCCGGCGCCGCAGGTCGTCTTGTTCTTGCGGGCGGCCTTGATGCACTCCTTGGCCTCGTCCGGGTCGTAGTCGAAGAGCACGTCGGCGAGATCGTCGGCCTTGGTGAAGAAGTCCTCGAAGTCGGCGCGGCACTTGTCCATGTTGCCGTCGTAGAAGTTGGCGAAGGTCGTGCCGTCGCACTCCGAGATCCGGATGCACTGGTACTTCGCGCGGGCGACGATGTAGTCGCCCTCGTCGTTGTAGCAGGCGCCGACGAGGAGCGCGGCGAGGAGAGAGACGAAGCCAAGGGAAGCGCGCATGGTCACCTCGTCGGAGCATAGCCCAGGGCGGCGCCGAGCGGGATCCCGGGCGCGAACGCGCGCGGCCGCCCTCGGGTCGCGTCAGGGCGTCAGCGCCTCAGCGCATCCCTGGGGCCTCGTGGCCGCTGGCGGCGACGTACTCGCGGTACCCGCCGAGGTAGACCCGCGGGGCCGCGCCGGCCTCGAGCTCGAGGACGTGGTCGGAGAGCGCCGCCAGGAAGTGGCGGTCGTGGGAGACGAAGACCATGGTCCCCTCGTAGGCGCTCAGGGAGGCGATCAGCATCTCCTTGGTCGCCATGTCGAGGTGGTTGGTCGGCTCGTCGAGGACCAGGAGGTTCGGCGGGTCGTAGAGCATGAGGGCGAGGACCACCCGCGCCTTCTCACCCCCCGAGAGGATCCGCACCGGCTTGTCGACGTCGTCGCCGGAGAAGCCGAAGGCGCCGGCGAGCGCCCGGAGCTGGCCGATCGACGCGGTCGGGAAGGCGTGGGTGAGCGACTCGATCACGGTGTGCGAAGGGTCGAGGAGGTCGAGGGAGTGCTGGGCGAAGTAGCCGAGCTTGACCGACGCGCCGATCGTCACGTCGCCGCCGTCGGGCTCGCTCGCGCCGGCGATGAGCCGGAGGAGCGTCGTCTTGCCCGCGCCGTTCTCCCCCATCACGCACCAGCGCTCGCGCCGGCGGACCATCAGGTCGAGGCCGTCGTAGATCTTCTTGGGCCCGAAGGCCTTGCGGAGCCCCTCGATCTTGACGACGTCGTTGCCCGAGCGCGGCGCCGGCCGGAAGTCGAAGGAGAGCGCCTTGCGCTGGCGCGGCGGCTCGAGCTTGTCGATCTTCTCGAGCTTCTTGACCCGCGACTGGACCTGGACCGCCCGCGCGGCGTGGGTCTTGAAGCGCTCGATGAAGCGGCGCTCCTTCGCCAGCATCGCCTGCTGGCGCTCGTAGGAGGCCTGGGCCTGGGCGGCGAGGAGCGCCCGCTGCTCCTCGTAGAAGTCGTAGTTGCCCGAGAAGGTCGAGAGCTCGCCGGCGTCGATCTCGATGATCTTCGAGACCACCCGGTTGATGAACTCGCGGTCGTGGCTGGTCATCACCAGCGCGCCGGGGAAGCCCTTGAGGTAGCCCTCGAGCCAGAGGATCGACTCGAGGTCGAGGTGGTTGGTCGGCTCGTCGAGGAGGAGGACGTCGGGGCGCATCAAGAGGATCCGCGCGAGCGCGACCCGCATCTTCCAGCCGCCGGAGAGGCGGCCGACGTCGCCGTCCATCACCTCCTGGGCGAAGCCGAGGCCGGCGAGGATCTCGCGTGCGCGGGCGTCGAGGGAGTAGCCGTCGAGCTCGACGAAGCGGCCCTGGACCTCGCCGTAGCGCTCGATGAGCTGCTCCATCGCGTCGGCCTGCGCGGGGTCGGCGAGCGCGGCCTCGAGCTCGGCGAGCTCGGCCGCGAGCGCGGCCGCCGGGCCGGCGCCGTCGATCGTCTCGGCGACCACCGAGCGCCCGCCCATCTCGCCGACGTCCTGCGAGAAGTAGCCGATCGAGACCCCGCGATCGACCCGCACCTGGCCCTCGTCGGGGGCCTCGGCGCCGAGGATCATCCGGAAGATCGTCGTCTTGCCGGCGCCGTTGGGGCCGACCAGGCCGACCCGCTCGCCGCGGTGGACCACCGCCGACGCCTCGACGAAGAGGAGCTGCTTGCCGTAGTGCTTGGAGATCGAGTCGAGGTGGATCACCGCGGCGGAGGGTACATCCTCGCGGCCCCGCGCGCCCGCCCGCGCGAACCTGACCGCCCGCAGCCGCAGACCGCGGCGCGCCCGCGCCGGCCCAGGGGCCGCGGCCGCGGCGATCCGGCGACATCGCGGGGATCTTCGGGGATAGTTGTTCGATGACCTCCGCACGTCGACGCGCCGCCCTCGCCTCCGCCCTCGCCCTCGCCCTCGCGCCCGCCTGCGGCGATGACTCATCCGGTGACCCCACCGGCTTCACCGGCGCCACGACGAGCACGACGACCTCCTCGTTCACGACCGGGGCGACCACCGGCGGCGACTCCAGCACCGGCGAGGGCTCGACCAGCGCCGCGCCGACCAGCAGCGCCGCCGGCTCGACCGGCGCCACGCCCTACTGCGGCGACGGCGAGATCGGCGACGACGAGGAGTGCGACGACGGCAACGCCGACAACACCGACGCCTGCACCGACACCTGCAAGAACGCGAGCTGCGGCGACGGCTTCGTCCAGGCCGGCGTCGAGGCGTGCGACGACGGCAACGCCGACAACACCGACGCCTGCACCGACGCCTGCGAGGCGGCGACCTGCGGCGACGGCTACGTCCAGGCCGGCGTCGAGGAGTGCGACGACGGCAACATGGTCGACACCGACGCCTGCGTCGCCGGGTGCAAGGCGGCGACCTGCGGCGACGGCTTCGTCCAGGCCCGGGTCGAGACCTGCGACGATGGCAACGACGACAACGCCGACGCCTGCTCAAACGCCTGCGCGCCGGCGTCCTGCGGCGACGGGATCCTCCAGGAGGCCGAGGGCGAGATCTGTGACGACGGCAACGACGACAACACCGACGCCTGCACCGACGCCTGCCAGGAGGCGAGCTGCGGCGACGGCTTCGTCCAGGCCGGCGTCGAGGATTGCGACGACTCGGGCGAGAGCGCGTCCTGCGACGCCGACTGCACTGACGCCGCCTGCGGCGACGGGGTCGTCAACATGACCGCCGGCGAGGAGTGCGAGGACGGCAACATGGTCAACACCGACGCCTGCACCAACGCCTGCAAGAACGCGGCCTGCGGCGACGGCTTCCTCCAGCCCGGCGAGGAGTGCGACGACGGCAACATGGTCGACGACGACGGCTGCTCCAACGAGTGCAAGAAGGGCCTCTCGATCGTCGTCGAGGGCCACGCCAACGTCGTCGTCGCCTGCGCCAAGGGCGACTACTCGTGCCAGGCCCAGCAGGTCTGCAACAAGGTGACCAACACGGTCTGCGTCTTCCAGCAGTACGACTGCTACTACGGCAACCAGGGCTCGTGGTACCCGCCCGACGGCCAGAGCGGCGGCTCACAGTTCAACTTCGCCTTCACCTACGACATCAACGGCAACGACTACGGGAACATCTGCGCCTGCACCCAGAGCCAGATGGTGAAGTACGGGCTCGCGGCCAACCACACCTACTGCGGGCTCGGTCACTGGGTCCGGCAGTGATGCCGGCCGGCGGCGATCAGCCGTCCAGCGCCGCCGCGGCCGCGACGGCGCCGACGGTGGCCCGGAGGACGTCGAAGGTGAAGGCGTGGTCGAGGGTGTCGACGGTGTCCGCGCCGCCGAAGCAGTGATACGCGGGGTTGCGGAAGACGCCGGTGTCGAAGACGTGGAGCGCCGGCACGTCGCGCTCCCAGAAGGAGCGATGGTCCGATTGCGCGAGGAGCCCGAACGCGTCCTCGTCGAGCTTCTCCGCGGCGCTGAGGGTCATCACGCCGGTGAGCCGCCCGAGCCCCTCGGCGCGGGCCTCGAGGTCGAGCGCGACCCCCTCCGCGAGGTCGTCGGCGACGACGGCGATGAAGTCCGCGCGGTGCTCGTGGGCGTCGAGCTCGGCCGCCAACCCGGGGAAGCGAGCGGCGAGCGGCCCGGGGAAGGTCTGGGTGTTCGGCGCGGGGTCGGCGTAGCCGATCATGTCGAAGTTGAAGGCGACGACCACCGCCGAGGGATCGACGAGCGCCTGCGCGTAGGCGCGCGAGCCGACGAGGCCGAGCTCCTCCTGGTCCCAGCAGGCGACCACCAGCGTCCGGCGCAGCGGCGCGGCGGCGAGGACCCGGGCGACCTCGAGGGCCCCGGCGACGCCGCTCGCGTTGTCGTCGGCGCCGTCGCAGGCGGCGATGTGATCGTAGTGCGCGCCGAGGAGGACGACCTCGTCGGCCTCGGCCCCGACGCCCGGCAGGACGCCGATGACGTTGGTGCCCGAGCCGTAGCCCTCGAGCTCGACGACGAGGCCCGCCTCCTCGAGCGCGCTCGCGCAGCGCTCCTGGACCGCGAGCCAGTGGGGCGAGCCGGGCGTGCGGGGGGCGGCGATGAAGGTGAGATCGTCGACGTAGCGGTCGAGGTCGACGCAGGCCATCAACGCCTCGGGCGTGGTGATCTCGCAGCCCCCGGCGGCGCCGAGATCGTCGCCGCTCCCGTTGGTCCCGCCGCTCCCGCCGCTCCCCTCGCTCATGCCCGTGCCCACCCCCGCGCCCGTGCCCGCCGTGGTCCCGCTGCCCGCCGTGCCGCTGCCCGCCGTGCCGCTGCCCTCGGTCGCGGTCGCGCCTGGCTCCGTCGACGCGCACGCGAGGAGGCCAGCGACGGCCGCCGCGGCGGCGAGTGCTCCAGGGGCGCGAGCGTGCATTCGCGGACTCTAGCAGCGCCGGCGCCGCGGCACTAGGCGACCCGGTCGTCGGCTCGCCGGTAGATCAGCGCCCACTGATTCGAGGTCTCGGGGCCGACGTCGCGGCGCTCGACCAGGACTAGCTCCATCGGACATGACTCTTCGACCATCTTGATCGCAGCCGCGGCGTCGTCATTCCGAAAGTGCTCAAAGCGCGCCGGCGAGCGCTCGCCCCGGCGGGCCTGGGCCGGCGTCCGCGCGAGGCCGAAGGCGACGTTGTCGACGATCATCAGGGTGCCCCCGGGCCCGAGGCGGGCGCAGAGGGCCCGCAGCGCCCGCCCGGGATCCTCGAGGTGGTTCCACGAGCGGAGGATCAGCGCGTGATCGAAGCGGCGCTCGCCGAGCCCCAGAGGATCCGCCGGATCGGCGAGCGCCTCCGCCGGCGCCGCCCGGAGCTCGGCCGCCGGCGCCCGCCGGGCGAGGGCGGCGAGCGCCCGCCGGTCGGGATCGAGGCCGAGGTAGGTGATCGCGCCGCCGGCGATCCGCGGGCCGAGCACGTCGAGGTAGGGCGCCTCGCCGCAGCCGAGATCGACCACCTCACCCTCGAGGAGAGCGAGGCGCGCGCGGACCCAGGCGTCGTCGCGGGCGAAGACCTCGACCTCGCTCGGGCGGTAGAGGCCGGCGCAGGCCTCCGCGGCCGGGCAGCCGGCGCAGCGCGGCGATCGCTCGAGCTTGACGAGGTCGCGGGCGAAGTCGTCGGGCGCCGCCTTGCGGCTGACGTCGACGTAGACCTGGCCGAGCTCGCGCTTGATCGTCACCAGCTCGCGGTCGCTGAAGTCGCGGCTCTCCGCCCGGAAGCGGGCGATCTTCGGGCCGTGCTCGACGAAGAGATCGCGCCCGCGATCCCAGGGGGTCACGCCGTCCGCGAGGATCGGGCAGGGATCGCCGGCCGCGAGGCCGTCGGCGACCATCGCCTCGTAGACGTAGTTGAAGGAATTCGGCCGCGGCCGCCCCCGCAGCGGCCGCACCTCGCCGTCGCCGAAGACCTCGTGGTAGCCGCGGTAGAGCCCCGGGCAGGGCCCCCGCAGCGCGCAGCCCTCGCAGGCCGGCGGGTGGAGCTTGTTGTCGTCGTCGACCGGGTAGAAGTCGGGCTCGCCGACCTCGATCATCGTCCGGTAGCGGTGGGTCTTGAGGTCGTCGAAGGCGTCCTCGAGGCCGGGCATGAGGCAGAGCGGGAGCGCCCCGTGGCGGAAGCGCGGCCCCTCGGCGCCCGCGCGGGCGCGCCCGTGCTCGATCGCCGCGCGGACCCGCGCGGCGACGTGGGCGACCGGCGGCATCAGGTGATCGAAGAGGCGCGAGCCCCCGCCCTTGGGCTCGACCATCGAGAATTTCACGGTCGCGTCGCGGTAGGGCAGCGTCGCCTCGACCAGGGCGATCAGGTGGTCGACGTTGTGGCGGGTGACCACGCAGTTGACGTGGAGGTCGAGGCCGCGCCCGCTGAGGTTCTTCAGGGCGCCGAAGGTCTGCTCGAAGGCGTCGGAGCGGACCATGAGGTTGTGGATCTTCGCGCTCCCGCCGTGGAGCGAGAGGTAGACGTAGCGGAGGCGGTGCTCCAGGAGCTCGTCGACGACCGCCGGGTAGGCGAGCATGCGGCCGTTGGTCACGAGGCCGAAGTCGAGGCCGAGGGAGGCGCTGAGGCGCGCCCAGTGCATCAGCTCGGGGCGGATCGTCGGCTCGCCGCCGGAGAGGACGATCATCGTGTGGCCGAGCTCCGCCGCCCGCCGGATCTTGCGGTCGACCTCGGCCGCGTCGCCGTCGACGTGGCGGACCTCGAGGGTGTGGCAGAAGCTGCAGTGGTCGTTGCAGCGGTAGCCGACCTTGATCAGCGCCTTCATCGCCCGGCCGCCCACCATAGCACGGCGGGCGATCCGCGCCGGCTCGCGCCCTCGCGCTCCGCGTTTTGCGACCGGGCGGAGCCGGCCCGGCGTCCGCTCCTCACCCCGCTCCTTGACCCCGCGAGCGGGTCCGGGATAGCCTTTTCAGGCTTCGGAGGCGTTTGTCGATGTCGGAAAGAGCCAACACGCTGGGGCGCCGTCAGGCCCTTCTCTCGGTCGGTGCTGCGGTCGGTGTCGCCGCCGTGACCTCCCTCAGCAACCGGGCCGAGGCCGCCCCGAGCCAGCGCGAGCGGGTCGAGCACCTCCTCGGCCCCGCGTTGGCCGATGACGCGCTCGGCGGCTGGACGATCGAGTCGGCGAGCTCCGTGGTCCTGGGGGCGATCCCCCTGGTGATGCGGACCCCCGAGGGCGCCCGCTTCCACGTCAACATCCTCCGCCGCGATCCCGCGGGGCCGCCGGCGATCGCCGCCACCGAGGCCTTCGCCCTCTACGTCTCCAACCGCGGCGACGGGGCGACCGCGACCGACGAGGCCCAGGCCCGCGGCGTCGTCGTCCTCCGCGACTACCTCGCCCGTCGTGAGCGCGAGCTGGTCGCCGCCGGGATCGATCTCCCCGAGGTGATGACCCTCGCCGAGCGCGGCCGGGCCTTCCCCGATGGCCACTTCTCGCCCCGCGCCTGAGGGGCGCCGGGTCGCCGTCGAGGTGATCCGGGGGTGCGACAACCACTGCCTCTTCTGCGGCCGCGAGGGCCTCGAGGGATCCGATGAGCGGCGAGCGCTGACGAGCGCGGCGCTCCGCGAGCGCCTCGAGGCCGCGCGCGCGGAGGGTGACGAGGTGACCTTCGTCGGCGGCGAGCCGACCCTCGACGCCGACGCGCTGATCGACGCGATCACCCAGGCGCGCGCCCTCGGCTTCCGCGCGGTCGGCCTCCAGAGCCACGGGCGCCGCCTCGCCGACGGCGCCCTCGTCGATCGCCTCGTCGACGCCGGCCTCAGCGATCTCCACCTCTCGATCCACGGCGACGCGGCCGCGGTCCACGACTACCACGTCGGCCACGAGGGCGCGCTCGCGGCGATCGACGGCGCGCTGGGCGAGGCCCGCCGTCGCCGCCTCGTCGTCGTCGCCACCACGCTCCTCACTCGATCCAACCTCCGCGGCCTCGCCGGCCTCCCGCGCTGGCTCCGGGCCCGCGGCGTCGCCGGCTGGGCGATCGCCCTCCCGCGGGCAGCAGGCGGCGCCCGGAGCCGCTTTGAGGCGATCGTCCCGCGCCTCGGGATCGCCCTCCCCCACGCCCTCCACGCGCTCGAGCTCGCGGCGCGCCTCCAGCTCCCGGCGTGGATCGCCGGCGCCCCGCTCTGCTTGCTCGGCCCGCTCCGCGGGCGCGCCCTCGCCGAGGCCGAGGCGCGGGGCTTCTCCGCCGCCTGCGAGGGGTGCCCGGCGCGGGGCGAGTGCGGCGGCGTCGATCCGATCTACGTGACCCGCTTCGCCGGCGACGAGCTCGCGGCCTCACGCCTCCAGCCGACCCGCGTCGACGCTCCACATGCGCCTGCACGCCGCGAGGACGCGCTCCGTCGCCTCTTCGTCGGCCACGGACGCCTCGCCGAGGGCGGCCGGAGCCTCGCGTCGATCATCGACCCGCCGCGGAGCGGCGCGGCCCGCCTGCAGGTGGTGGAGGGCTGATGGCGCGGGCGCCGATCGACCTCCCGCCGATCGTCGATCTGACGATCCCCGAGGTCGGCTCGGTGACCGCCTCCAGGGTCCTCTCGGCCGCGCTCCGGCGCCTCCTCGGCGATCTCGGAGCGGTCCTCCACCCGGCGGCGGCCGGCGGCGACGCCCGCCTCCGCGCCGACATCCTCGATCTCGTCCGACGCTGCGGGCGCGAGCGACCGGGCGCGCTCGCCAGCGTCCTCCGCCGGGCCGACGTCGGAGCATGGATCCGCTGCCTGCGGCCGGGCGGGCCGCCGGCGATCGACCGCGCGCTCCTCCTCCGCCGCCTCGCCTACGGGCTCGCCCGCGGGCTCGCGGACGTCGGCGGCATGGTCGTCCCGCTGCGGATCCCCGGGCCGCTCCCGCGCCGCCTGAGCTCGCTCGCGACCCGCGAGGTCCTCGAGATCCCGACGGAGGCCGACGCCCTCGCGATCGACGGAGAGGGCCTCGCGATCCTCGCTCGCGACGGCCGCCCGATCCTCACCCGACGCCACGACGAGGGCGCCGCGTCGCCGCTCTACACCCCGGTCACCGGGTCGATCGTCCTCGCGGCGATCGACGACAACCCGCTCGCCGATCGCGAGGCCCACCCCGACAAGTCGGGCAACGCGATCGACCTCGGCGACGCGTCGCCGGCGACCTGGGCGGCCGCGCTCGCCGACGCGCTGGTGGTCATCGGCGATCACATGCCGGCGCTGCGGGCCGAGATCGACCTCTACATCCAACAATTCGTCCCGGTCGGCGTCGACCCCGAGCGCCACCTCTCGGCCTCCTTCCAGGAGGCGATCGGCACGATCTACCTCTCGCTCCACCCGCGGCCGATGACGATGGTCGAGGCGGTGATCCACGAGTTCTCCCACAACAAGCTGGGCGCGCTCCTCGAGCTCGACCCGGTCCTGGAGAACGCCTTCACCAGCGTCCACCGCTCGCCGGTGCGGCCGGATCCTCGCCCGCTCCACGGCCTCCTCCTCGCCCTCCACGCCTTCCTCCCGGTCGCCCGCCTCTACGAGGTGATGCTCGCGGCCGACGATCCCCGCCTCCCGCGGCCCGAGGGCGCGGCCCGCCTCCGCCAGATCATCGCCAGCAACCACGAGGCCGCCGAGGTCCTCGCCGAGCACGGGCGACCGACGGCGATCGGTCGCCCGCTCCTCGACGAGCTCGCCCGCTGGGATCAGCGCTTCACGGCGACTTGAAGCAGCCGATCACCGCCCGCTCGTTGGCCGGCAGCGACACCCCGCCGTGATCCGCCTGGTAGATCAGGTAGTAGCTCCCCGGCAGCACCTCGACGCCGAGCGAGGGATCGCCGGTGGCGCCGACGTAGATCAGCTCGTCGCCGTCGAAGGGCTGGAGGAAGAAGCGCGCGCGCTCGTAGGCCGCGGCGTTCGGCAGCGTGATCGTCGGCTCGATCGTCACGGTGTCGATGTTGAGGGCGAGCGGGTAGCTCTCGCCGGCGATCTCCACGCCCTTCATCAGGACCGCCTCGGCGTTCCGCGGGACCCCGGCGCCGGGGACGTCGACCGCGTAGATCACGTCGTAGGTGCCGGCGACGACCCGCCGCGAGAAGCTCCCCTCGTGGGTGCGCGCGAGGACCACCTGATCGCCGCTCGCCCCCCGCAGCGAGATCGTCCCGCTCGCGTAGAGCGAGTCGGGCGGCGGCATGCTGTTGATCGTGATCGCGCCCTCGACCAGGGTCGTCGCGATCGAGAGCGGGAGGTTCGGCTCGTTCACTGGATCGTAGGTCTCCCTCACCCGCGCCCGGACGTTCGCCGGGATCGCGCCGTCGCTGCTCTCGTGGCCGTAGACGACCTCGTAGGTCGACGCGAGGACGCTCCGGCTGAAGGGCCCGTCCTTGGTCGATCCGAGGAGCGCCCGGTCGTCGCCGGAGACCAGCGAGATCTGGCCGCTGTTCGCCGGATCGGGGGCGAGCGGGATCCCGTCGACGCTCACCGTGCCGCTCACGGTGACGCCGTCGATCGAGATCATCGCGCCGAGCTCCTCGAGCGCGAAGGGGGCGCGGAGGCGGGCCCACTCGTTGACCGGCACGCCCTGGCTGTGGAGCACCGCGTAGTAGAGCGAGTAGGTCCGGCCCGGGCCGGTGAGGAGGCGGACCGGGCTCAGCGCGCCGTCGCGGGTCTCGCCGACCTTGATCCGATCGCCGGTCTTGTCGTCGACGAGGAAGAGCGCGGCGTTGTCGGTGAGCTTGTCCGGCGGCGCGCCGCCGTCGAGCTCGATCCCCGCGGCGATCTGGAGGGTCGCAAGCGGGACCTCGCCGAGATCGTGGGTGTCGACCTTCGGGATCACGAGGTCCATGATCCAGGCGTCGCCGTTCGCCGGCATCACGGTCTGCACGGTGTCGGCGGCGTAGTGGAGCTCGTAGGAGCCGGGGAGCACCCGCGCCGAGATCGCGCCGCCGCCGTCGAGGTTGGTGTGGTGGATCATCGTCCGCGAGCGGGTCTCCTGGTCGACGAGCACCAGCGTGCCGGCGTCGTAGAGCTTGATGATCGGGTCGTTCTCGTCGATCTTGAGGGCGCCGCCGAGCGCGACGGGCTTGAGATCGACGTCGACCTCGGCCGAGCCGTCGGAGACGAGGACGCTCGCGCCGACGACGGAGCGGGTGTTGATCGGCATCTGCGTGCCCGCGCGGTCGACCTCGTAGATCGTCCGGTAGGTGCCGGCGAGGACCCGCACCTCGTGGACCCCGCCCTTCATCGCCGCCGCAGCGGTCCCGCCGACCGCGACCCGATCGACGCCCCCCTCGCTCTCGAGGAAGAGCGAGCCGCTGTCGTAGAGGACGTTGGGCGGCGCCCCGTCGCCGAGCGAGACGAAGACGCTGAGGTCGACGACGACGGGCGCGAAGTCCCCCTTGACGCCGTCGAAGCAGCAGATCGTCTTGCCCTCGACGTCCACCGGGTTCCCGACCTCGCAGCTGAGATCCGCCGACTCGCCGGTGTCGGTCGCTCCGCCGCCGGTGCCCTGATCGGTGTCGTAGCCGGTCGCGGCGGCCGCGGACCCCTGCATGCCCGTCGTGTCGCCGGCTGTCGCCGACGCCGACGCCGACGCCGACCCGTCGCTCTCGCCGCCCCCGGACTCGAAGCAGGCGCCGACGAGGAGCGCCGTCGTCGTCACCGCGATGGTCGTGATCGTTCGCATCACCACTCTCCGTCGATGTGGAAGCAGCCGAGGTTCCGCCCCTGGTTCTCCGGGGTCCCGGCCCCCGGGCTCTCGGCGCGGTAGATGAGCTCGTAGTCCCCCGGGACGATCGTCGCCGCGAGCTTCTCGTCGCCGGTGCTGCCGATCTGGACCTCGTCGCCGAAGCGGATGTTGCGGAGGAAGAAGTGACCGACGCCGCCGCCGCCCTTCAGCGGCACGTTCTCGGCGAAGGCCAGGGTCGGGACGTCGATCGTCATGTCCGCGACGTCGCCGCCGATCTTCAGGCCCTCCTTGATGATCACGTCGTGGTTCGCCGGCACCCCGCCCTGGCTGCTCTCGACCGCGTAGTGGACGTCGTAGTCGCCGACCACGACCCGCCGGTCGAAGACCCCGTCGCGGGTGCGCCCGAGGAAGACGCTGTCGCCGGCCGCGTTCCGCAGGAAGATCCGGCCGTCGTCGTAGATGCTCCCCGGCGGCGTCACGCCGCCGACGGTGAAGGTCCCGCTGAGCGCCGCGGTCTTGATGTTGAGGTTGAGGTCGGGGGCGTCGGCGTCGATCGACACCCCGAGGAGCTCCGCCAGGGTGTTCACCGGGAGCCCGCCGTCGCTGACGTCGTGGCGGAAGAAGACCCCGTAGGAGTCGGCGACGAGGCGGGCGTTGATCCCCGCCTGGACCGCGCCGATCACCGCCCGGTCGTCCCCGTGGACGACCAGGAGCTCGCCCTGGTTGTTGGGGTCGGGGTTGAGGGGGGCCATGTCGACCGTGACCGCGCCGGCGATCGTGATCAGCGGGATCGAGAGCGACCCGGCCGCGCTCTTGAGCTCGGCGGCGGTGAAGGGGCCCTCGCCGAGGATCCCCTTGATGTCGAGGCGGGCCCACTCGTTGCTCGGCGCGACCCCCTGGGTCTCGCCGACCTCGTAGAAGACCCGGTACTCGGCGGCGTTGTCGATCACCCGGACGCCCTTGAAGCCGCCCTTGCTCGAGTCGAGGACCTTCGTCCGGGCGTGGGTGTACTCGTCCTCGATGTAGATGTTCGCGCGGTTGTAGGTGCCGGGGGCGAGGACCTCGTCGGCGAGGAGGAGGTCGCCCTCGAGGGGGACCGTGTTGATCTTGAGGATCGGCGACGAGAGGGAGCCGTCATCGTTGACGGCGACGTCCGCCTCGATCCGGGCGTCGCTGTTGATCGGCAGCTGGGTCTGGACGCTCTCGGCCTCGTAGTGGACGTCGTACATCTTCCCCGGGATCAGGCGGCTCTTGAACTTGCCGTCGACCATCTCCGAGGTCCGACCGACGAAGGTGCGGGCGCCGGTCTCGCGGTCGACGAAGTAGATCCGGCCCGAGTCGTAGCCCTTCATCGGCGGCGGCTTGTTGTCGAGCGAGACCTCGCCGTTCACGTCGACGACGCGGATGTTGACGGCGGGCGAGTCTCCGGTGGGGACGGTGAGCCCCTCGAGGAGCACCGCGCTCGAGTTCCGCGGGAGGAGCTTGGGGAAGGCCGGCGCCTCGTAGACGACGTCGTAGACCCCGGCGAAGGCCTCGGCGCTGAGGGTCCCCTCCTGGACCGAGCCGAGCGCGATCCGATCGCCGCTCTTGCGATCGACGAGGAAGATCTCGCCGTCGTCGTAGTTGTCGCTGACGAAGGGCTCATCGTCGACCGTCACCGTGAGGGTGACGAGGTGGGTCTCCGCGACGCCAGGCCACGCCGCGGAGCCCTCGCAGCAGATCATCGTTCCGTCCTCGAGGTTGGCCCAGGCCCCGGGGCACACGTCCGCCCCGGTCGACGTGTCGGTCGTGCCGTTGGTCGCAGTGTCGCTCGCCGAGGCCGGTCCGGTGATCGTCGACGTTCCGACCTCGCCGGTGCTCTCGTCGCCGGGACCGCCGGTCCCGGTCGAGCCGCTTGTCCCGCTCGTCGAGGCCGGGTCCTCGGTGTTGCCGGCGCCTGAGGCTGAGTCGGTCGCGGAGAGGGTGAAGTCCCCGCTGCATCCGGTGAGCGTGAGCGCCGCGGCCAACGCCCCTCGTAGGTTCAAATCCAAGCTAAACATCGCCGGACGATAGCACGCCGCGGCGCCGACGCGAGGCGCCCCGGGCCTCCTCGCAAGCGCTTCGCGCTCGCCCGCGCCCGTCGTCGACCCCCGCCCTTCGCATGCCAGCCGCGTGGAGCTCGTGTGGCTCCATGGCGGCCCGAGGGCGCTGGCAGAAGATGGCACTTGGGTCAGGCCCGGATAGCGCTTGACAGAGATGGGGAACCTCCCTCATCTTCCGCGGTCTCGATGGTGCTCCGATGCTCTCCTAGCTCCCAGCTCGCTCCGCCGCGCGCCGCCGCGCCCCGCCTCTGGGGGCCCCGGCGCCCGACGTCGTAGCCCGCGGCTCGCTCGCATCGTCATCCCCCAAGACGGAGGTCGGGGCGGCGGCCGGGGGCGGCCGCCGCTGCGGCGCGAACCCTGCCCGGCCCCCTGGCCGGCGCCACGCCGCCCGAGGAGGACGACCATGCTCCCGCCGATGATCAAATACCCACGCACCCACCACCTCGAGGGATCGCGCCTCCAGCGCGGCGACCACGACCTCGCGGCCGTCCCCTTCGCGGCGATCCGCGGGCGCTTCGTCGTCGTCGAGGAGAAGATGGACGGGGCCAACGTCGGCGTCTCCTTCGACGCCGGCGGCGAGCTCCTCCTCCAGAGCCGCGGCCACTACCTGGTCGGCGGCCCGCGCGAGCGTCACTTCGACCTCCTCAAGCAGTGGGCGCATACCCACGCCGAGGCGCTCTACCTCGCCCTCGGCGATCGCTACGTGATGTACGGGGAGTGGCTCTACGCCAAGCACACCTGCTTCTACGACGCGCTCCCCCACTACTTCATGGAGTTCGACGTCCTCGACCGCGAGCGCGGCGAGTTCCTGTCGACGGCGCGCCGCCGCGAGCTCCTCGCGGGGCTCCCGGTGGTCTCGGTCGCGGTCCTCTGGGAGGGCGCGCCCCGCCGCGCCCGCGAGCTCAGCGACCTCGTCGGCCCCTCGCTCTTCAAGCGCGAGGGCTGGCGCGAGCGCCTCGCCGCGGCCGCGGCCGCGGCCGGCGTCGGCCGCGAGCAGGCCTTCGCCGAGACCGACCTCGACGACGCGATGGAGGGGCTCTACCTCAAGGTCGAGGAGGAGGGCCGGGTAGTCGAGCGCCTCAAGTGGGTGCGCGCGTCCTTCCTGAGCGCGATCCTCGACTCCGGCTCCCACTGGCTGAGCCGGCCGATCGTCCAAAACCAGCTCGCCGAGGGCGTCGACCTCTGGCGACCCTGACCCAAAGGCCATCCCGATGCTCCTCCCATTTCCGACCCCGAGCGGCGACGCGCCGACGATCGCGTGGCAGGCCCCCGCCTGGCGGGCGCTCGCGGACGAGGCGTGGGCGCAGGCGATGGCCGCCTGCCCGCAGGACCCGGAGCACCACGCCGAGGGCGACGTCTGGACCCACACCCGGATGGTCTGCGACGCGCTGGTCGCCCTCCCGGCCTGGCGCGCCCTGCCGGCGGACGAGCGCGACCTCGTCTTCGCCGCCTGCCTCCTCCACGACGTCGCCAAGCCGCCCTGCACCCGGATCGAGGGCGGCCGGATCCGCCAGCCGGGCCACTCGGTGAAGGGCGCCATCATGGCCCGCAACCTCCTCTGGCGGGCCGGCGTCGACCCGCGCGCGCGCGAGGCGATCGTCGGCCTGATCCGCTACCACCAGGTCCCCTTCTTCTGCATCGACGAGGCCGACCCGATCCGCCGCCTCGCCCAGGTGAGCCAGCGGGCGCAGAGCGATCACCTCGCGCTGGTCAACCGCGCCGACGCGCTCGGCCGGATCTGCGCGGGGCAGGAGCGCCTCCTCGAGAACGTCGATCTCTTCCTCGAGCTCGCGCGCGACCAGGGCTGCCTGCGCGCGCCCTTCGCCTTCGCCGACGACCACTCGCGCTTCACCTACTTCCGCGGGCCGGCGGGCGCCGATCCCCGGCGTCAGGCCCACGACGACACCCGCTGCGAGGCGATCCTGATGTCGGGACTCCCGGGGAGCGGCAAGGACACCTGGCTCGCGGCCCACGCCGATCTCCCGGTGATCTCGCTCGACGCGATCCGGAGCGAGCTCGGCAAGCGGCCGAGCGGGGACCAGGGCGCCGTCCTCAGCCTCGCGCGCGAGCGCGCCCGCGAGCACCTCCGGGCCGGCCGCTCCTTCGCCTGGAACGCGACCAACCTGACCCGCGAGATCCGCGGCCGCCTCGTCGACCTCTTCGCCGGCTACGGCGCGCGGGTGCGGATCGTCTACCTCGAGGTCCCCCACCGCACCCTCCTCCGGCAGAACCGCGGGCGGGCGGCCGCGGTCCCCGAGGCGGTGATCGAGCGGATGACCCGGCTCTGGGAGATCCCCGACGCGACCGAGGCCCACGTGGTCGAGCACCACTTCGTCGACGAGGCCGCAGGGTGGCGCCCGAACTAGCCTGTCCCTAGCGACATCTCCTAGGATCGGGCGCGCCAGGCGTCGCGGCGCAGGACGAACCTCAGCTCGCCCGAGGGCTGGAGGCCGAGGCAATCCCAGCCGCGCCGCCGGTAGAGGCGCTCGGCCCGGGTGCCGGGCGCGGTCGTCAGCCACGCCTCCGCGAGCCCCGCCTCCTCGAAGAGCCAGGCCTCGACCCGGTCCATGAGCCCGCCGCCGGCCCCCCGGCCCTCGTGGGCCTGGCGGACGAAGAGCGCCCACACGTCCCCCTGGACCCGGCGGCCGCAGGCGAAGCCGACGACCTCGCCGTCCTCCTCGCAGGCCCAGGCCCGGCCGTCGCGGGTCATCGCCTGGACGTAGTCGTCCTCGCCGATCACGGTGTGGACCAGCGCGTTCTCGACGACGTTGTTGCGGATGTCCATGAGGACAGGGATGTCCGCGAGCGTCGCGGGCCGGAAGGTGAGCGCCACCGGCGGATCCTAGCCCGAGCTGGCCCGAAGGTCACGCCGCGCCGACGAGCTTGAGGAACCACTCGCCGGTGATCCAGTCGATCCGCCGCCCGCCCTCGCGCTTCGCCGCCGCCGCCAGGATCTTGCGGCCGCCGGCGTCGCCCGCCCCCCAGCGGCTCGACTCGCCGACCACCAGGAGGTCGGTCTCGGCGTTGACGCTGGGCATCACCGCGGCGCCGGCCTTGCGCGCGAGGGTGGCCGCCTTCGCCCGTGGGATCGCCAGGCGCCCGGTGAAGACGATCGTCCGCCCCTTGAGGCTCCGCGGGCGGGCCGGCCCCGGCGGCGGCCCGGCGTCCCGCAGCGCGTCGGCCATCGCCCGCGCGCTCTCGTAGCGGTGCGCGCGATCGCCGATCGCCCGGGCGATCACCGCCCGGGTCGAGCTCGACGCCGGGATCGTCCGCACGTCGCCCGCGCGGATCGCCTCGACCTTGCCGCTGAGGAGGACCGCGAGGACCTGCGCGACCTGCCAGAGGTCGTCGCGGAGGTCCCAGCGCGCCCGCTGCTCCTCGCGGATCGCCCGGTCGACGAACCACGGGGCGAACGCGTCGGCGGCGACCCCCTTGCGCGGGCCGTGGGTGGTGATCCCGAAGTCGGCGAGCTTGAGGGTCTTCTTCGGGCCGCAGGCGAAGACGTTGTAGGGGGTGATGTCGCGGTGGAGCGCCCCGGAGGCGTGGAGCTCCTCGACCGCGCCGAGGAGCCTGCCGATCTCGGCGACCGCGCGGGCCTCGGGCATCGGCCCCTCGCGCTCGACGAGGTCGGCCGCGGTCCCGTGCTCGGCGAGCTCCATCACCACCGCGTACTCGACCCGGCCGCCCTCGAGCACCGGGAAGGCCTCGTGGACCGTGACCACCCGCGGGTGATCGCCGATGAGCTTGGCCATGTAGGCCTCGCGGAGCCAGCTCTCCTGATCGCGGGTGAGCTTGAGGCAGAGCTGCCCCTTGAGCGCCGAGGTCGTGCAGCGCCACACCGTTCCGAAGCCACCCTTGCCGAGGAGCTCGCCCAGCCGGTAGCTCCGCCGGCTCTCGGGGCTCTTGATCACCTTGGTCTCGACCCGCTTCGCCATGGGCCGAGGCTACCGCAGATGGCCGCGGCCGCGCTCACTCGGACCGGACGCCGGGCCCGATCGCGTCGGCGCGTCCCGCTGCGTCCGCCGGATCGAAGCTCCAGGGCCCGATCTTCCAGGGCCGCCGCAGGCCCTCGCCGAGGCGCCCGAGGAAGTCCTCGAGGGCGATCTCGCGGGCGCCGAAGCGGCGGAGGTGCTCGGTCGGCTGCTGGCAGTCGATCATCGTGAAGCCCCAGGCCCCGAGCTGCTCGACCAGGGCGACGAAGGCGATCTTCGAGGCGTCGGTGCGCCGCGCGAACATGCTCTCGCCGCAGAAGACCGAGCCGAGCGCGAGGCCGTAGAGGCCGCCGACCAGCTCATCGCCGTCCCAGGCCTCGACGCTGTGGGCGATCCCGCGGCGGTGGAGCGCGCTCATCCCGGCCTTGAGCGCGGGGTGGAGCCAGGTGCCGTCCTGCCCGGGGCGCGGGGTCTCGGCGCAGCCCTCGAGCACCCGCGTGAAGGCGCGATCGATCGTCAGGCGAAAGGGCCGGCGGCGGATCGCCTTGCGGAGCGAGCGCGCGACCTTCAGCTCATCGAGGAAGAGGACCATCCGCGGCGCCGGGCACCACCAGAGGATCGGCTCGCCCTCGCTCGACCAGGGGAAGATCCCGTGGGTGTAGGCGAGGAGGAGGCGATCGGGCCCGACGTCGCCGCCGACCGCGAGGAGGCCGTCCTCGTCGGCGAGGCGCGGATCGGGGAAGACCAGCTCGTCGCTGAGGAGGAAGACCGCCATCGTCGCTCAGGAGGCGCCGAGGAGGGGCAGGCGCGGCCGCTTCTTGCGCTCTTGCTCGGGCCGCGCGCTCACCTCGGCGACCCAGGGTGAGGGCGCCGCGGCGAGGGCGGCCCGCCGCGCCTCCTCGATCGAGAGGCCCTCGGCGTCGGCCCGCCGGACGACCTCGGCGACCGCCTCGAGGAGGTGCCGGATCTCGGGGCCGGGGTTGCGATCGGCGGCGCTGCGCGTGCGATAGCCCATCCGCAGGTGCTCGCCGACGAAGTAGCCGGGCGCGTCGCCGCGGCGGGGCTCGACCTCGACGTCGAAGGGCTGGCCCTCCGCGGGGTGGCGGAAGCGGAGCGCGCCGTCGGCCCGCTCGCGGGCGAAGGTCTCGGGCCGCGGCTGGCGGGCGAGCTCCTCGAGGCGGGCGGCGGCCCGCCCCGGATCCTCACCGCGATCGGCGAGGGCGAATTCGACCAGAGGCCGCGGATCGTCGCTGCGGGTGACCAGCGCGCCCGCTCCGCGCGCCCGCCGGTGCTGCTCCTCGAGCCCCGGACAGATCGCCCGGAGCGTGCAGGGCCGGCAGGGCTCCGCCGGCCACACCCGCCCCTCGAGCTGGTGGCCGGTGTCGTAGTAGTCGCTCGTGCCCCGGTGATCGAGGTCGAAGTAGGACTCGCCGACCGCGAGCGTCGAGAGCTCGTGGGCCCGCCGGGCGTGGCGACCGAGGCGGCAGAGCGGGACGTTGTAGAACCAAAAGTCGGCGCCCGCGCCCGCGAGGTAGTCGCCGACCGCGACGAAGTCGACCTCGTCGTAGCCGAGCGCGTCGCCCTCGCCCGCGCGATCGGCCGCCCACCCCTGGAGCGAGACGAACTTGAGCTTGAAGCGGATCGGCACGCGGGGGAGCGAGGCGCGGACGTGGGCGGCGACGTCGATCAGGTGGTCCTTGTTCTCGCGGCAGATGACGACGTTGACGATCGTCAGGAGATCGCCGGTCGCGTCGATCTCGGCCATCGCCTGCTGCTGGCGGGCGAAGGTGTGGCCGGTGCGGGCGATCGCGTTGGCCAGCGCCTCGTCGTGGCCGTGGATCGAGAGCTCGATGAAGTCGAGGCCGGCGTCGCGGAGGCGGCCGATGAAGCCGGCCTTCGAGAGCACGGTCCCGTTGGTCGTCACCCCGACCCGGGTGTAGCCGAGCTCCTTGGCGCGGGCGATGATCCGCGGGAGATCCTTGCGGAAGAAGGTCTCGCCGCCCATGAAGGTGATGTGGCGGGCGCCGCGATCGCGGAGGCGCGCGAGGACGTCAAAGACCTGCTGGGTGGTCGGGTCGATGAACTCGTTCCACTGGCCGTCCTCCTCGAGGCAGAAGACGCAGCTCTGGTTGCAGCGCTCGGCGATGTAGAGGATGGCGGTGCGCTTGTCGCTGCTGCTCATCGGGACCCCCCTCCACTCTAGCCGATCCCGCGCGCCTCAGGGGTGGGGCCCTGGGGCCGCGGGGTCGGCCGAGCGCGAGCGACGAGGCTCGAAACCCCGCACGCTTCTGCGATCCCGTCCGCGGGTCGACGCCCGCCCGCTCGAGGCCGCCGACCGCCGCCGACCGCCACCAAGGACGCTGGACCATGGGCCTCTTCGAACGTCTCCTCTCGCTCTGGGTCGCCCTGGCGATCGCCGCCGGGGTCGCCCTCGGACTCGCCGCCCCGGGCGCGTTCGCGGCGGTCGCCGGCCTCGAGTGGGCGGGCGTCAACCTCGTGGTCGCCGCGCCGGCGGCGATGATCGGCACCTCGAACTTCTTCGAGCTCGCGGTCGCGGTCGCGATCAGCCTCTTCGGCCTCGCCTCCGGGGCCGCGCTGGCGACCGTCGTCGGCGTCCTCTTCGAGGTCCCGGTGATGCTCTCGCTGGTCGCCTTCGCCAACCGCACGCGCGGGTGGTTCCCGGCGGCGAGCGAGGCCTGAGAGCTCGAAGGTCAGGTCGACGCTGGGCCGAGGTCGATCCGCCAGCCATCGACGAAGAGCGCGCCGTCGGCCCGGACGAACGCCTCCGGCCGCCTGCCGATGCTCGATCGACCGGGGATCCGCCCCGTCGTCAGCTTGACCAGGCGATCGCCGCGCTCGCCGTAGAAGGTGAGCGTCGTGGCGCTCGCCACGAGGACGCAGGCCCGCCCGGGGATCGCCAGGAGTGCTGTCCAGCGGGCAGCGCTTGCGGTCGACCGTGGCCCACCCCGCGTCGCCGTGGCGCAGGAGCTCGAGCGCGTCGGACGACCGAACGACCAGGTGCGCGTCGCCGAGGTGCGCGAGCACCTCGGGACCGCAGAGCCCCGGCGCGTCGACCTTGATCTCCCGCCAGGGGCCCCGACCATCGACCTCGCGGGTCATCAGCGCGCGGGTGAAGGGCGCGCGCTGATGGATCACCGAGGCGACGCGCCCGTCGGCGCTGACGTCGAAGGCGAGGGTCTCCTTGGGCGCCTTGATCCGCCGCAGCGCCTGGCGATCGCGATCGACGAGGAGGTATCCGCGGGCGATCCCGGCCGCGACCCCGCGACCGCAGAGCCGCGGCCCGAGATCGCAGGCGCCGAGCTTCGCCGCCCGCGCGCGGCTCAGCGGGGTGACGCCCTTGGCGGGGCCCTGCACCGTGATCGTGGCCTTGTGGAGGGGATGCGGCGCGATCGTCCGCGCTCCCGCAGACGCGGCGCCCCGCGTCGACGCGCGCCCGCGCCCCGCCGCCGCCGGCAGCGAGACCGCGTGCCAGCGATCGTCGACGTGGACCAGCGCCCGGCCCTCGCGGATCACCACCCGCCTCGCGGGTCGCAGCACCTCGCCGAGGGGGACCAGGCGCTTCCCCTCCAGCGCGAAGTAGAGCGAGCGCCCGTGCTCGCCCGAGCGCACCGCCGCGACCCGCCGACCCTCGACGACGCCAGCGCTGAGCTCGACCCCCCGGGTGACGCGGCGCCGGGCGATCTCCGCCCAGCGCTTGCCCTCCAGGCGAAACCAGCGGAGCGCGTCCCGGTCGAGGAGGAGCGCCTCGTCGTCGGTGAGCGCGACCACCTGCCTCAGGACGCCCTCCTTCGCCGAGCCACGCCGGTGAATCCGCGTGACCACGCCGCTCGTGAGGTCGACCGCATAGAGCGCGCCGGAGGATCCCCTGCCGCCGCGGACCCACTCGTAGCCCGTGATGCAGAGGAGGCGCTCCCCCGAGGGCGCGACGCTCCAGTCGTGGACGCGGTCCCAGCCCTTCATCTCGCCCTTGCCGAGCTGGGCGCCGAGGACCTTCTCGAGCCGGGTCGTCGCCCGCCCGGAGCACCAGCGGAGATCCCCGCGCCGCGGGGAGCCCGGCTCGAGGCGTCGCCGCACCGTCACCCGCTCCCCATCGACGAACGTAACGCTCCAGCCCCAACCAACGGCGCTGAAGGTGCGCCCGTGGGAGGTGAAGCGCTCGCGGAGATCCTCGGGATCGGCGGGCGGATCCTCGAGCTCGGCTCGCAGCGCCTCGGGGAGCGCCACCGGTGTGATCTTCAAGGGCATCGCGCGCCAGCGGAGGATGCCACGGATTCGACGCCCGCTCAGCCGCGGACGATCGCCGCGACCACCTCGTCACCCGCGCGGCGCCGCCCCGGCGGCGGCGGAGGATCATCCGCAGGCGGGCGAGGAGCTCGTCGAGCGCGAAGGGCTTGGTGACGTAGTCATCGGCGCCCACGGGCCCCAGCCCCCGCCGCTCGGCGTCGACGCCCGTCGCATCCGCGGATTGTAGCGGCCTCACCTGAAGCCGGCATGAAGCGCGGAGATCACGCGCGACTCCGCCGCGATCGCGGGGCGCCGCTCCCCGACGCGCGCTAGGATCAACGCCGATGGCGCCGCCCCGACCGCCCTCGCGCGGCCTCCACACCTCGTCGACGCTCCGCCTCGGCCGCTTCGCCTGCGGCCCCGGCGACGCGCTCTGGCGCGCGGACAACCAGATCGGCCCGTGGCCCCTCCTCGCCTTCCCGGGCACCGCGGTCGAGATCCTCCAGTCGGGGCGACCGGCGATCGTCGCGACCCCGCACCGGGTGATCCTCTACAACGCGCGCCAGGAGTACCGCCGCCGCCTCGTCGACGCGCGCGGCGATCACTGCGTCTTCGTCACCCTCGCGCCTGCGCTCCTCCAGGAGCTCCTCGAGGCCAACGGGATCGACGGCGGCGATCCGGAGCGCCCCTTCCACGGCGCCGCCGCGCCGCTCGACCTCGGGCTCGCCGCCCGCCCGCTCCTCCTCGCCTGCGCCGCCGAGCGACGGGCGCCGGGCGTCGATGTCCTGGCGATCGAGGAGGAGGCGCTGGCGATCGTCGCCGCCGTGCTCCAGCGGATGCCGGCGCGGGCGGCCGCGCCGATCCGCGGGACCGCGGCCCGCCACGCCGAGCTCGCCCGCGCCCTCGCCTGCGAGCTCGCGCTCCGCTTCGCCGACCACGATGACCTGGCGACGCTCGCGTCTCGGGTCGGCGCCTCGCCCTTCCACGCCGCCCGGGTCTTCCGCGCGGCGACCGGAGCGAGCCTCCACGCCTGGCGCCACGAGCTCCGCCTCCACGCCGCCCTCCTCCGCCTCGCCGAGCCCGGTGATGACCTCGCGGCGATCGCCGTCGACGTCGGCTTCGCCAGCCACAGCCACCTCAGCGAGGCCTTCCGCCGGGCTCTCGGCGCCCCGCCCTCGCGGATCCGCGCGGCCCTCCGGAGCGGGCTGCTGCGGATCGACGACGCGAGCACGATCCTGAAAGCGAGGCGTCCGGGGCCCCGCTAGGTTCCTGGCGATGACGCCTGCGCTCTCCCACCTACCCCTCGCGATCGCACTCTCGCTCGCCATCGCGCCGTCCGCCCGCGCGACCCCCGGCGCCTTCGCCGAGGCCGACGTCGTCGTCCTCGCGCAGATCGACGGCGATGGCGGCTTCGGCTGGGCGGTCAGCGAGGTCGCCGACGTCGACGGCGACGGGGTGATGGAGGCGCTGGTCAGCGCGCCCTTCAACGACGAAGGCGGCGACAAGGCCGGCGCGATCTACCTCTACTCGGGGGCCGGCGGCGCGCTCCTCTTCGCGGCCAAGGGCGAGCCCGGCGACAACCTCGGCTACGGGATCGCCGACGCCGGTGACGTCGACGACGACGGCGTCCCCGATCTGATCGCCGGCGCCCCGGGCGTGGGCGGCGGTCGGGCGCTGGTCTACTCGGGCGCGGACGGGTCGCTCCTCCTCACGCTGGCCAGCGAGGCCGACGGCGCGAGCTTCGGCGCGGCGGTCGCGGCCGCCGGCGACGTCGACGGCGACGGCCACGGCGATCTCCTGGTCGGCGCGCCCTCGGACGCGAGCGCGGGCGCCGACGCCGGCCGCGTCCACCTCTTCGCGGGGATCGACGGGGCGACGATCTGGATCCGCGACGGCGCCGCGGGATCGATGCTCGGCGCCGGCACGGCGCCCCTCGGCGACGTCGACGACGACGGCGTCCCCGACCTCGTCGTCGGCGCGCCCGGGGCCGGCGGTTCGGTCCACGTCCTCTCGGGGGCGGACGGCGCCGATCTCTACCCGCCCCTCGTCGCCGATCCCGGCGGCGCGGTGCTCGGGCAATTCTTCGTCGCCGGCCTCGGCGATCTCGACGGCGACGGGATCCCCGAGGTCTACGGCGGCGACTACGGCGACGCCTCCGGGGGCAAGGGGAGCGGCAAGGCCTACGTCTGGTCGGGCGCCGACGGCGAGCGCCTCTTCACCTTCGACGACGGCGCCCCCGGCGACGGCTGCGGCTGCGGTCGTCGGGCCGGCGACGCCGATCTCGACGGGGTCCCCGACGTCGCCGTCGGCTGCTACAACGCGACCAACGGCGACGTCCCCAACGCGGGCTATGTCGCGATCTACTCCGGCAGCGACGGCGCGCTCCTGCGGACGATCCACGGGACCACGCCCGGCGAGCAGCTCGGCTTCGACGTCGTCACGCTCGGGGACGTGAACGCCGACGGCAGCGACGATCTCCTGGTCTCCGGCGCCGGCGACAACCGGATCTACATCCTCGGCGGCGCCCCGGCCGAGGAGGGCACGACCACCGGCGAGCCCGAGAGCAGCAGCGGCGACGGCTCCGCGAGCGCGACCGAGAGCGCCGGCAGCGGCGACGTCACCGACGGCTCGAGCTCGACCAGCGCGGGAAGCGGAACGACCGCGTCAGCGACCAGCGCGACCGGCGACGCGAGCGCGGGCGCGAGCGGCTCCCCGGAGGATTCGAGCGGCTGCACCTGCGCCGCCCAGGACGACCCGCGCGGCGGCCTCCTGGCGCTGGCGCTCATCCTCCCGCTCGCGGCCGGCCGCCGGCCCCGGCGCGTGAGGCCCGGGCGTAGGCGGCCCTAGCTCAGCACCCCGCCGAGCGCCGGCGTGTTGGTGTCGCCGAAGCCCTGGAGGTCGGCGCCCATCGCCTGGCCGATCGCGCAGAGGAGCCCCGCGTGGCGATCGCCGCCGTAGCTGAGGAGGCGCCCCGGGCTCACCGCCCCGCCGCCGCGGCCCCCGAGGACGAGCGGCATGTCGTCGTGGAGGTGGGTGTTGCCGTCGCAGACCTCGGTGCAGAGGAGCACCAGCGAGGAGTCGAGCATCGTCCCGTCGCCGTCGGGGCGGGCGGCGAGCTGATCCAGCAAATAGAGGTACTGCTCGACCCACCAGCGCCGCTGCTTGAGGTAGTCGCTGTACTCGCGCTTTTGCGGGTCGTGCTTCGACCCGTAGTGCGACGCCTGGTGCGAGCGCATGTCGTAGTTCGGGTCGTACATCTCGGTCCCGGGGAAGCGGGACATGATCAGCTCGCTGGTGTGGTTCGACGACTGGAGGACGCCGACGCGGCTCAGGCCGCAGGCCATCGCCTGGACCAGGAGGTCGGTCTGGGCCCGGAGGATCGCCGGGAAGTGGCCGGGGTCGTAGAGGTCGTCGCCGATCGCGTCGAGGTCGACCGCCGGGTCGTCGCAGGTGCCGGTGGGCCCCGCCTTGATCCGCTTCTCGACCTCGCGGAGCGCCTCGAGGTGGAGGTCGAGCTTGCTCTTCTCGAGGTCGCCGAGCTGCGAGCGCATCGCCTCCATGTCGCCGAGGACGCCGTCGATCACCGTCACCTTGGTAGGATCGGGCGCGCCACCGCCTCCGCCTCCTCCACCGCCGTTGCCGAAGAGGAGCTCAAAGGCCTTCCGCGGGTCGTCCTCCGGGGTGATCGTCACGCCGGCGCTCGGGTAGGAGATGTGCTTGTCGCCCGAGGCGTTGTTCTGGTTGGCCATCGCCCCGAGGTAGAGGTGGCGATAGGGCGCGTCAGCGCCGACGGTCCGCGCGAGCACTTGATCAATGCTCTCGCCGAAGCCGCCGTCGACCGCGGTGAGCAGCTTCTTGGCGCCGCCGGGGTGGGAGCCGGAGTCGGCCGGGCCCATCGAGAGGCCGTTGAAGAAGAGGCAATCGGCCTTGCGCGGGGCGAGGACGTCGAGGATCGGCGAGAGCGAGAAGTCGCTCTCGGAGCCGCTCGCGTGCCACTGCGAGGGGTCGCCGTCCTGGCTCTGGCCGACCACGCCGTCGGGGAAGTAGAAGAAGATCACCCGCTGCGCCTTGCCAGCGGCGGCGGCGGCCGGCCGGCCGCGGAGCGCGAGGTTGAGGAAGGGGCCGGCGATCGCGGCGAGGCCGAGCCCCTGGAGGAGGCGGCGGCGGCCGAAGCCGGCGGCCCGGCGCTCGAGGGCGCGGCGCTGGCGGAGGAGGCTCGATGGGCGGAGGTCGCGGTCGTTCATCGGTTCACCGCCGGCGGAGGAAGTTGGGGGAGGTGACGATCGCCACCAGGAGCTCGCGGACGTCGTAGCCGGCGGCCGCGAAGCGCTGGTCGATCCCCTGGAGGGCGCAGAGGTCGGCCGGCGTCTCGAGGTAGCCCATCGTGAAGCGGAAGACCTGGCGCGAGAAGCAGGTGTGGACCGCCTGCGAGCCCGCGAGGATCGCCGCGAGCTCGGGGATCGTCCCGAAGGGCGCGTGGGTGCCGCTGCCCATCCCCTCGACGTCGCTGAGGTCGCCGCTCGCGTCGATCGCCTGGCCGTTCTCGCTCTCGCGGTAGCGGCCGATCCCGTCGAAGCGCTCGAAGCCGAAGCCGAGCTCGTCGATGAAGGTGTGGCAGAGCGCGCAGCTCTGGTCGGCCGAGTGCTGGCGGAAGCGCTCGCGGGTGGTCGCGTTCGGGTCGACGTCCGGGACCCCGCCGGCGGCCGGCGGCGGCGTCCCGAATTGCTGGCAGAGGAGGCGCTCGCGGACCATCACCCCGCGGCGCACCGGCGACGACTGATCGGAGTGGGCGAAGCTCGCGAGGAGCGCGCCCTGGCCGAGGATCCCGGCGCGCTCGCCGGGCAGCGGCGCCTGCACGAAGGCGTCGCCCTCGACCCCGGCGATCCCGTAGAAGGCCGCGAGGGGGCCGTTGACGAAGGTGTAGTCGGCGCTCAGGAGCTCGTCGAAGCCGCCCCCCTCGAAGATCGCGTGCTCGACGAGGAGCCGGGTCTCCTCGGCCATCGCCGCGCCGATCGCCGGCTCCCACTCCGGGAACGCGACCGCGCTCTTGTCGGCGCCGGCGATCCCCTCGACCCCGAGCCACTGCGAGCCGAAGACGCCGATCAGCGCGCGCGCCCGCGGGTCCTCGAGGAGGCGGCGGGCCTCGGACTCGATCCCCTCGGCGGAGCCGAGGAGGCCGGACTCCGCGGCGTCGAGGAGCGCGTCGTCGGGCATCGTCCCCCAGAAGGCGTAGGAGAGCGCCGACGCGACCTCGTAGGGGGTGAGGGCGATCGTCCCGTCGCCCGCGTCCTCGCCGATCTCCGAGCGGTAGAGGAAGTAGGGCGAGGCGAGCATCACCTGGAGCGCGACCGAGACGCCGGCGTCGAAGCTCGCCTCGCCGATCACCAGGCCGGCGTACTTGTCGACCTCGGCCGGCGAGAGCGGCCGCCGAAAGGCGCGGCGGCCGAAGGTGGTGACGAAGTCGCGGGCGCAGCCCTCGGCGTCGGCCGCCGGGTCGCAGGGGACCAGGGCGTCGAGGTTCTCGAGCGCCAGGGTGGCGACCTCGCGGGCGGCCCGGAGCTGCTCCTCGACGTGGACCGCGGTGACGATCCCGGCGGCCGCGTTGTTGTCGTAGCCGTAGCCCTTGGGCCGGCTCTCGACCGGGAAGCTCGAGGCCGGCTCGAAGCCCGGCGGCCCGCCCCCCGCGCCGCCGCCGTCGCAGGCGATCTCGAGGAGCGAGTTCTCGCCGCCGAAGCCGTCGGGCTCGGTGTTCGGGTTCTGCGGGTCGGTGATCCAGGTGCTCTCGTCGAGGACCAGCTTGTAGGTGTAGGAGCCCTCGGCGAGCTCCTGCTTGGCGTAGTAGACCCCGGCGGCCGCGTCGTAGGTCAGCGGCCAGCCGCCCTCGGCGATCGTCCCCGCCCAGTTGTTGAAGGAGCCGGCGACGTGGACGCTCTGGTAGCTCGCGCCCTCGGGGTCGAAGACGAAGGTGTGGCGCCCGCAGGGGTCGGCCGCGCAGAGGTCCGCGACACATGACTCCGAGGACAGGTCACACTCGGCGTCGGCCTTGCAGGGCGCGCCCTCGGAGAGCGGCGCCGGGAAGAGGAGGTCGCGGACCGTGTTGTTGTACTCGCGGCGGGTGAGGAGGCGGAGCTGGCGGGGCGAGGTCGGCTCGCCCTCGCAGCTCGCCCCGCCGAGGCCGCCCAAGATGTAGGCCGCGACGTCGGCCGGGCAGGCGCCGGTGCACACCGCGGTGTTCTGCGGCGGCATCGTCTCGTCGATGATGTGGATCAGCTCGTCCTCGGGGCGCGACCAGCCGGCGAGCGGCGTGCCGAGGCCGCCCTCGCCCGCGAGCCCGTGGCAGGCGGCGCAGAGCTCGCGATAGAGCGCGGCCCCGCGGGCGACGTCGCCCTCGCCGACGCCGAGGCCGTCACCGTCGGTCTCGGCCTCGGCGTCGCCGCAGGCGATCGGCGCCGCGAGCAGGATCGCGAGGAGCGGCCCGACCAGGCGCGGCCACGGGAGGACGAGGGGGCGAGCGACCGTCATCAGGGACCTCGGCCCGTTGTACGGGGCCGCGGTCGCGCCTGGCAAGGACCGAGGTCACCCCCTGCGGCGAGCGGCCGCCCGCCCCTCCCCACGGGGCTGCTATCTTCGGAGGATGGCGATCCCACCGCTCGGCCTCGTCCTCGCGCTCGCGGCCGCCTTCGTCGCCGGCGAGGGGCCCCGCTCAAGCCTCAAGAGCGACGAGGAGCTCCGCCTCTTCCCGGCGCTCGCGGTGGCGGCGGCCGACGGCGGCTGGGACGTCGATCTCCGGGTCTGGGTCTACGAGCCCGAGCTCGGCTCGTGGTGGCGCGGGCTCACCCTCGACGGCCTCCGCCGGGCGCTCGAGCTGCCGCGCGCGGCCGAGGCCAGCGCGATCTTCCAGGAGCGCGCCCGCCCCTTCCTGGTCGACAACGAGCGGGGGAAGGCGATCGTCGTCCGGGTCGGCGGCGCCGATCATGTGCTCGCCCTCACGGCGCCGAACGGCCAGAGCGTCACCCGCCTCCACCTCGAGGCCGGCGCGCTCCGGGGGCCGAGCACGCCGGTCTCCGCGGTCCTCCGCGAGGGCGACGACCGCGACTACGAGGGGGTGATCCTGCGGATCGATCGCGGCGGCCTCTCGGTGGTCTCGGACATCGACGACACGATCAAGATCTCCGACGTCCGCGACAAGGAGGCGCTCCTCGCCAACACCTTCCTCCGCCCCCTCGCGCCGGTCCCCGGGATCGCCGAGGTCTACCGCCGCTGGGCCGCCCGCGGCGCGACCTTCCACTACGTGTCGGCGAGCCCCTGGCAGCTCTACGACGCGCTCGCCGACTTCGTCGCCGCCGAGGGGCTCCCCGCGGGGTCGCTCCACCTCAAGGACTTCCGCTGGACCGACTCGACCTTCTGGAACCTCTTCCAGGACCCGCGGGAGTACAAGCTCGCGGCGATCGAGCCGCTCCTCGCCGCCTCGCCCGAGCGCGCCTTCGTCCTCGTCGGCGACTCCGGCGAGGCCGACCCCGAGGCCTACGGCGAGCTCTACCGCCGCCACCCCGCGCAGATCGGCGGGATCTGGATCCGCGACGTCAGCGGCGAGGACGCGGGCGCGGCCCGCTATGAGGTCGCCTTCGCCGGGGTCCCCGAGGGCCGCTGGGCGATCTTCCGCGACCCCGCCCAGCTCCCGCCGGCGCCGCCGAAGCCGGCGAATTCGAGCCACTAGGCGCGCTCGAGGAGGCGCGTGAGCTCGCGGGCGAGGGCCGAGGGCTCGTCGGCGTCCTCGCCCAGCGTCGCCAGGATCGCCGCGGCGAGCTCGCGGAGCTCCGCCTCGAGGAAGGGTCGCAGGCGCCAGAACTCGCGGGGCAGGCGGAGGACGTCGCCGAGGAGCGCGCGCTCGTCGAGCCCGAGGGGACCTCGCAGGCGCTCGAGCGCGACCGGGGCGAGGAAGTGCGGATCTGTCCCCTGGGTCAGGAGCGTGTGGAGCTCGGCGGACGAGAGCTCGCCGATCGGCCGGTGGATCGCGGCCCGATAGCGGCCGACGAGCCCCTGCCCGTCGCCGGCCTCGGTCGGCGCCCAGCCGTGGAGCTCGCTGAGGCTCCGCGCCCGATCAAACCAGTAGGCCCGCCGGTGGATCACCTCGCGCGGGCTCGCGGGCTCCCTCTCCTTCTTCCCCTTCCCTCCGCTGCGCTCCTTGCTCCGGCGACCCACCGCTCCCCACCCCCGTAGTAGTCGCGCGATCAGCCGGGGAGGAGGTGACCGAGGCGGCCCGGTCGGAGGTGGAGCTCGCAGAAGTCGTCGGCGCTCTGGGCCCGCTTGAGCTTGAGGGCGTCCATGAAGACGAGGTCGTAGGGCATCCTCACCTCGATCTTCGAGAGATCGCCCGCCTCGCTGATCGCCGCGCAGACCTCTGCGAGGGCGAGGCGCCAGCCCTCGACGAAGGCCGGGAAGCGGGGCTCGTCGAGGAGCGCCTTCGGCCAGCGGATCTCCTGCTCCTTGATGTCGCGGACCATCCGCCGGCCGTCGACCTGCTCCCAGAGGATCAGCCGGAGCGTCGTCACCAGCGCGCCCTCGCCCTCCCAGCGAGACTCGGGGAGCTCGAGCGAGACCATCTCAGACTCGATCGGGAAGGCGGCGCGGAGGCGTTCGAGGGCGTCCATCCGGCCGACGATACGCGATCTCGCGCGCCGATCGGTGATACTCCGGAGCGGGGCATGCGTGAACCGACCCCAAACCTCGCCGAGACCGTGCCCTCGCTCCCCGAGGACCCGGCGCTCATCGAGACCCGCGCCAGCGTCCCGCCGCCGCCGGCGGTGAAGCGGCCCGAGGCGCCCGCGCGGATCGGCCGCTTCGTCGTCCTCCGCCACCTCGGCGCCGGCGGCATGGGTCAGGTCTTCCTCGCCTACGACGAGGCGCTCGACCGCAAGGTCGCGCTCAAGCTCCTGCGGGCCGCCGACTGGGATGAGGGCCGCGCCCGCCTCCGCCGCGAGGCCCAGGCGATGGCCCGGGTCGCCCACCCCAACGTCGTGCCGATCTTCGAGGTCGGCGAGCACGCGGGGCAGGTCTTCCTGGCGATGGAGTACGTCGTCGGCGTCACCCTCAAGGAGTGGGCGGAGGCCGCCCCGCGGGGCTGGCGGGAGATCGTCGGCGTCTACCTCCAGGCCGCCCGCGGCCTCCAGGCCGCCCACGCGGTCGACGTCGTCCACCGCGACTTCAAGCCGGAGAACGCGCTGGTGTCGAGCGACGTCGACGGCGTCCGGGTCCGGGTCCTCGACTTCGGCCTCGCGGCGCTACCTGCCCCTTCGGACATGAACACGGAGAGCGACGCGGAGGGCTCCCTCGACGCCCCCGCGGCCTTCGCCACGGTCGCCGGCACGGTGATGGGGACCCCGGCCTACATGGCGCCGGAGCAGCACCGCGGCCGGCCGGCGGACGCCCGCGCCGACGTCTTCGCCCTCGCGGTCACCCTCTTCGCCGCCCTCTGGGGCGAGCGCCCCTTCGCCGGCGCGACCCGCCGCGAGCTCCTGGCGGCGATCGAGGCCGGCGAGATCCGGCCGCCGGCCCCCGGGAGCGACGCGCCGCCCGAGCTCCACGCGATCCTCCGCCGCGGCCTCGCGGCCGACCCCGACGCGCGCTGGCCGACGATGGAGGCGCTCGCCGACGCGCTCGCGGGCCTCGTCGCGCTCGATCACGACGACGCGAGCGACCGCCGACGCGGCCAGCGGCTGCGGGCCTTCGCCGCCCTCGGCGCGGTCATCCTCGCCAGCCTGGTCCTCCTCGCCGAGCTGAGGCTCCCGCGCGAGCTCCGGAGCTCGCTCGCCGGCCAGACCGCGGTCGATCTCCTGGTGGTCGCCCTGATCGCCGTGACCGCGATCGTCGGCCGCCGCCACCTCGTCGAGTCCCGCTTCAACCGCCGCCTCTTCGCGTTCTTCGCCGCCTTCGCCCTCGGGATCCTCGGCAACTCGCTGGTCCTCGGCCGCTTCGGCGTGGACCCGGCGGCCCTGGTCGCCGTCGACTTCGTCACCCTCGGGGTCGCCTTCACCCTCGCGTCGGCGCTCCTCGATCGGGTCCTCGGCTGGACGCTGGTCCCCGCCGCGATCGGCCTCGGCGTCGCTCTCCTCGCGCCCGACCTCGCCTTCCTCGCCTTCGACCTGACGATGCTGGCGACGACCGGGATCCTCCTGCGCCTCTGGTGGTCCCGCAGCCGGAGCCCGACGGACGCGCCCTCGCCCCTCTTTGCGACCTCGGCGAGGCGCAGCCGCGGCGGGGACGATCCGCGCTAGAGCGCGTGCTCGCCGGCGTCCAGCGCCGCCACCGAGGATCGCGGGCTCGCGCCATAGAGGTTGAGCGAGACGACGTCGGCGAGGACCTCGACGGAGTGGACGGCGTCGGGCGCCAGGGCCACGAGGCTGCCGGGGCCGAGCTCGAGGGTCGTGACTTGCTCGAGGCCCGCGTCGCCGGTGTCGCCGTCCGGGCGACGACGCCAGAAGGTGTGGCGCTCGACCCCGGAGAGCACCGCGACGAGGGCGAGGTGGCCATGATCATGGGCTCCCCGCGCTCCGCCGGCGAGCCAGGCGACCAGCTGGACCACGCTCTCGAGGCCCGGCTCGTCGTAGAGCGCCTCGATGCTGTAGCCCGGGTCGACAGGCGCGGGCTCGAGCTCGTCCGAGAGCCACGGCGCGTCGCGCAGGAGCCGGCGGACACGCGCGGCGAGGGCGACCAGGCGCGGCTCAGGATCCCCCGCGGCCTCGAGGAGCTCCTCGACCTCGGTCAAGAAGCGGTAGAGGCGATAGGGCCGACCCGAGGGCGACGCGTCGACGCGCGGATCGATCGGGTGGGGGACGCCGTCGCGGCCGACGAGCCAGGCTTGCTTGGACATGGGTTGCACCTCGAGGTGGCGCTCCCCCGCCCCGCCGGTGCGCGGAGCGAGGGAGCTGGGGTCACGGCGATCGTCAGGTCGACGGGCTCAGCACACGTCGCCCTTGCCCGCGCCGGCGCGGACGTGGGTGCGGAAGCCGAGGCGACGGCGGCGGGGCTTGGGCTCGGCGGCGACGGAGGGAGCGTCGGTGACGTTGGCGAGGGCGTCGGTGGCGGTGGCGGTGGGAAGGACGGGGGAGACGGTGTTGGTCGTGGTCATGTCCGGATGCAAAGCAGGAAGAGCACCATCCGTCATCCCCAGCAATTTCAGTGACTTGCGAGTCGGAGCGGCGGGGCTGCAACCCCGCCACCGGGTTGCACCGTGGCATGCACTGCAACCGCTAGAACACCAGCCCGCCCTCGCCGCAGAGCATGCCGAAGCCATGGAGGATCACCTCGGGCTCGACGACCGTCACCTGACCGATCGCGACCTGGCTAGTTGGACAGAGCTGCTCGGGAAAGGGCGCGCCGCCGTTGCTCGCGGTGGCCTCCGGGAGGTAGAGGAGCGGGCCCATGGCGAGGGAGTAGCCGTCGGCGTCCTCGAGGATCTTCGGCTTCGCGCAGCCGAAGATCAGGCCATCGACGAGATCGCCGTAGCGCCCCTTGAACGAGACCAGGACGTCGCCCGGGGGGCAGGTCCGGCTCCAGATCTCGGGCGCCTGTCCGGCGGTCCCGCCGCGGAGCGGGAGCAGGGCCCCGGGGGTCACGGTGACGACGAAGGCGTCGTTCTCGACGCTGATCGACGGGATCCCGCAGAGCCCGCGGATCTGGCCGTGGTAGTTGTCGTTGGCCTCGTTCCAGACTCCCCCGAAGTTCCCGTACCACCCCTCGAAGCCGAATATCACCTGATCTTTCGGACATGTATCACTGAACATCTCTCCTGACCCGCCGAAGACCTCGGTCGCCTCGCCGACCCCGAGCTTCACCCCGACCGGCGGCAGGTGACAGAGGAGCGAGCACCCGTTGGCGTTGACCGCGTCGCCGTCGTCGCACTCCTCGACCCCCGCCCGCACCCAGCCATCGCCGCAGGAGGCGGCCACGCAGGTGCTCAGGCACTCGTCCGAGTTGTCGTCGTCGCCGTCGTCGCAGGCCTCCCCCGCCTGGAGGACGCCGTCCCCGCAGGTCGGCAGCGCGCAGGCGTTGGTGCAGGCGTTGTCGTCGACGCCGTCGCCGTCGTCGCAGGCCTCGCCGGGGCCGACGAAGCCGTCGCCGCAGGTGGCGTAGAAGCAGCCCTCGACGCAGCCGTCGCTGTTGTCGGCGTTGCCGTCGTCGCACTCCTCAAAGCCGAGGTAGACGATCCCGTCGCCGCAGAAGGGCTCGGCGCAGGCGTTGGTGCAGGCGTCGCCGTCCTCGGCGTTGCCGTCGTCGCACGCCTCGCCGCGATCGACGACCCCGTCGCCGCACACGCCGGCGGCCCCGCTCGTCTCTCCCCCCGTCGACCCCGCGCTGGCGCCCGTCGTCGTCGCGCCCCCGGAGCTCGTCGTCGAGCCGACGCCCTCGCCGGTCTCGGTCGCGCTCTCCTCCGCGGGCTTGACGTAGAAGGGGTGGTCGACAACGCAGGCGAGCGGCCCCAGCGCGAGGACGATCGCCGACGCAACCAGCGAGCGCCTCCGCTCACGCCGCGCGAGACGACCACGGGAGGGCTCAGGGACGGAGGGACGAGGGCGGCGCATGGGCGATCTCGCGCGATTCTAGCCAGTCGCCAAGGCGGCCGGGCGAGAGATCGTCCGGGCGCCGCCTCGGCTCAGAGCGGCAGGGCGATCCCGCAGCACTTGAGCGAGGGCTCCGGCCCCTCGCAGAGCGGGTCGCCGAGGGGGATGCAGGGCTCGCAGAGGTAGCGGAAGCGGTCGACGAGGACGACGCTGTTGAGGATCGCGTCGTACATGTCGGCGAGCATGACGTAGATCGTCACCTCGGAGTCCTCCGTGACCGGCCGGTTGAGGCGGAGCCAGCGGGTGCCTGCATGCCCCTCGAAGCCGGTCCCCATCAGCTGCGGCTCGCTGCACGAGTAGCCGGGGCCCTCCTCGCCGAAGTTCTCGCAGTCCATCGGCTCCGACACCGGCACCTGCGACCAGTGGGGGTGGAGGCTCGACGAGGTCATCGCCTTCCCCTGGATGATCGCCACGTCGCCGACGTAGCCCTCGCTGACCTCCCAGATCACGAGGATGTCGCTGTACACGGTCTCGACCCAGGCCGGCCACTCCGACGAGAAGAAGGCGAGGTCGAGCGAGTAGGCCTTGGCGCCGAGCGGCGTCTTGGTCGAGAAGGTCAGGTGGATCTTGTCGTTCGGGTTGCCCTCGCCCTTGGCCCACTGCGGCGCGAGGACGCCGCTCATGTCGTCGGTGACCTGGTAGCCCGGGAGGAAGTTGTCGTCGTCGGGGTTCAGGTTGTCGGGCTGGAGCCCCTGCGACCCGGCCGGCTCGACGATCACCCCGCCCACCGGCGGCGAGACGACGCCGTTGCTGAGCACCAGGAGCGACCCTCCCTCGCGCGCCCCGAAGACGTAGGCGCCCATCTCCTGGTAGGTGCCGAAGGCCTTGCCGACGCCCCAGGCGTTGGGATCGTTCGACACCAGCGCCGCCTTGGCGATCAGGATCGACTCGTCGTTCTTGTCGCTGCAGCCGAGGCCGAGCGCGCGGAAGGGGGCGCCGGGATCCCCCTTGGTCAGGCCGACGTCGCAGCTGATGTACTTGTCGGCGGCCTGGCAGAGCGCGTCCGGGGTCGGCGTGCAGTCGTCCTCGCAGCCGTCGCTGTTGAGGAGGTTGCCGTCGTCGCAGAGCTCGTCCCAGGCCTTGACCCCGTCGCCGCAGATCCCGGGCGCCGAGGGGACGCAATCGTCGTCGCAGCCGTCGTCGTTGATCAGGTTGCCGTCGTCGCAGGCCTCGTCGCCCTCGACCGCCCCGTCGCCGCAGACCGGCGGCGCCGGCTCGTTCTTGCAGAGGGGGTCGCAGCCGTCGCCGGCGTCGACGTTGCCGTCGTCGCACTCCTCGCCGGTCTCGACGAACCCGTTGCCGCAGACCGGCTCTTGGAGGGTGCAATCGACCGTGCACTTCGAGGCGTCGCTGCCGTTCTTGGGGCCGTCGTCGCACTCCTCGTCGAGGTCGACGACCCCGTCCCCGCAGCTCCCGCCGTCGCTCGTCGTCTCGCCGAGCGTCGTCGAGCCGACGCTGGTCGAGCCGATCGAGGTGCTCGAGGTGCCCGGGTCGCTCGATCCGCTGCTCGCCTCGCTCTCCTCGGGCGCGACGTAGAAGGGGTGAGGGACCAGGCAGGCGGCGGAGAGCGACGCAGAGGCCAGCGCCAGCGCCGTCGCCAGCCGCTCGCCGCGGGCGCCGACCATCGCCTCTAGCGCCCCCCCTGGGCGGGCTCGTCGTCGACCGCCTGGTGGGCGCGGAGGATCGCCGGGTCGCGCTCGCGCGTGCCGATCTCGAAGTGGGCGGTCGCGTCGGCGAAGAGCTCGGCGCGGGTCTCCCAGCCGCCGGCGACCCGCCGCTCGACCCGGAGCCAGAGATCGCCGACCTCGGTGTTCGCGCAGTAGCTCGGGTCGCCGTCGGGGTCGTGGTAGGTCGCGACCACCATGTCCTGCGGCCGGCAGCGGATCTCGCCGCGGATCCGGAGGGCGCCGCGGCGGGCGGTGAAGGCGTAGCGGGCGGTGTCGATCAGCCCCGTGGTCCGGCCGGTGAGCGGGAAGCGGAAGCCGGTGAAGTCGTGGACCTCGCCGTCGAGGTAGAGCGTCAGGATCGTCAGCGGCGGCAGCGTCCGACCGCGGCGACGGAGGCGGACGGTGAGCGCCTCGAAGGCGGCCGCGTTCGGCCCGGTGAATTCGGTGCAGTGGGCCCAGGCCCAGCGGAAGGCGTGCTTGCGGCCCCAGACGTGGGTCTGTCCGCCGCTCTCGCCGGTGAACTCGAGGACCCGCCCGTCGACCTCGATCGTCCCGAGGATCGGCACGCTGAGGTTGGGCGAGAGGACGGTGGTCTCGCCGAGGCCGCCGCCGCGGTACATCACCCGCGGGAGGTGGTGGTGGAGCTCGGTCGCCGGCTGCCAGCGGAGATCCCAGCGGACCTGGTGGCCGGCGCCGGCGAGCTCGCCCCGCATCGCGTCGTGGCCGAGGTGGCTCTCGCCGATCCGCACGGAGAAGGGGCGCGCCTCCGCGCGGAGGGCCGCGATCGGGAAGCGGCGGTTGATCGCGAAGCTCGCCGAGGGGTCGTCGCGATCGAAGTAGGCGAACCAGAGCTGGGCGTAGGGCTCGCCGTGACCGACCAGCGGCGACTCGAGCGTGTAGCGGATCCAGAAGCCGCTCCGGCTCTCCCGGTGGTTGCAGGTCAGGTACCAGACCTCGTAGTGGCCGCGGCGCTCGCCGTCCCAGACCATCTGGTTCGCCGCCTCGGTCTCGCCCCCGGCCGACGGCGTCGGGCCGCGGACCCGATCGAGCATGCGGTGGAGGCGGACGCGGCGGCGGCTTCGAGGCATCGGCGTGATCCCGACCTGCATCCTACCGAGGCAGCGCGCGATCTTCACCCACTTTCGCGCCGCCCCCGCCCTCCCGAGCGCCCGGGAGGCTCGACGCCGACGCCCGCCCTCGCCCATCCTTGGGGGCGCGTCCGCGGGGGCGCGGCCCGTGGGTCGGTGCCGCTCGCCTCGCCAACCTGACCCAAAGACCTGGAGAACCACGATGGAGAAGCTCCCCACGATCGCGATCATCGGCGCCGGCAACGTCGGCGGGAACCTCGGCGTCCGCCTGAGCCAGAGCGGCCTCGAGGTCTGCTTCGGCGTCCGCCCCGGCAAGTCGATCGACGCGCTCCTCGGCCGCTGCGGCCCGGGGGCGAGCGTGACCTCGCCGGCCGAGGCGGCCGCCGCCGCCGAGGTGATCTTCATCGCCGTCCCGGCGGCCGCGGCCGTCGACGCCGCGCGCTCGCTCGGCGACCTCGCGGGCAAGATCGTCGTCGACTGCAACAACCCGCTCCGCTGGGATCAGGGCCCGGTCTGGAGCCCGCCGCCCGAGGGCTCGCTGAGCGCGGCGATCGCCGCGGCCTGCCCCGGCGCCCGGGTGGTCAAGGCCTTCAACACCTTCGGCGCCGAGTTCCACCTCGATCCGACGCTCCCCGGCGGACCGATCGACGTCGAGCTCGCCGGCGACGACCCCTCGGCCAAGGCGACGGTCGCGGCGATCGCCGAGCGGGCCGGCTTCGGGGTGATCGACGCCGGCCCTCTCCGGAGCGCGGCGCTCCTCGAGAACCTGGCGATCCTCTGGATCCACCTGGCGACGGTCGGCGGCCAGGGACGGACGATCGGCTGGCGGCTCCTCCGGCGGGGATGAGGACGCCTGCGGGGCGCGGGCGCGCGGGCGCGCGGAGCCGCCCCTCCCTCCATCCTGTCCCTTCGGACATCTCTCCATCAGCCGGCGGAGGCCGCCGCGAGAACGCCGTCCGCGGCGCGCTCCAGGAGCCGGCGAGGCGGCGCGCCGGCCCCTGAGCCGGCCGATCCCGGCGATCCCCTCGCGGACGCGCGGTGCTACGCTGGCGGGATGAAATTTCTTGGCTTGGGCTTTGACGCGGGGCGCGGCGCCACGGCGCTCACCTCCCTCGTACTCCTCTGCGGGTGTCCGATGGACAACCCGGAATTCCACGACACCCAGGGCTCGACCGGCGCGGACGCGTCGACCTCGGCGGCGAGCGCAGACGCGACCTCGGCGGCGGGCAGCGGGGGCGGGAGCGACGGCGGGACGACCAGCGGCGGCGCGAGCAGCGAGCCGGCGACCTCGTCGAGCGGCGACCCCTCGACCACCGCGGACCTGACGTCGACGACCAGCGGCAACTCGAGCGACGCGACCACCTCGACCACCGACCCCAACACGACCGACGCGACCACGGGGACCACCGGCGGGGTCTCCTGCGACGCCCCCGAGGTCCTGCAGATCCCGGCGGCGGCCGACGCCTTCTTCATCCCCAACGGGACCGAGGGCGGCCTCACCTGCGTCTACGACATCCTGAGCGCCGACAACCCGTGCAAGAAGCTCAACTTCGGCATGCTCGACGGGCTCCGCCTCCTCCGCCTCGACGGCGGGATCGACCCGATGTACGCGGTCCGCTTCCAGCACCAGCCGCTCGTCGACCTCACGGACATGGGCATGAAGGTCCTCGACGCCGCGCTCATCGTCTCGGTCTACGACGAGATCGTGGTCGAGGGGATGAAGCTCAAGGTCGCCATGATCGGCGAGGAGTGGCTCGAGGGGAACAAGCCCGGCACCTTGGCGGGCGACGGCGACTCGAGCTACCTCTTCCGCAACGTCATGGCCGCGGCGCCCTGGAGCGGCGGCGACGGCCCCCGCGGCGGGAGCAAGGAGGTCGCGACCCTGCCGATCCCCGTGGGCTACGCCCAGAACGAGAAGGTCGCCTCGACCAACATCGACCTCACCCCGTGGATCAACGACCCGAACGCCAACAACGGCCTGGTCGTCTACTTCCCGGCGGGCACCCCGGTCGACACCGTCGGCCCCGGGATCAAGACCCGCGAGTCGGCGAACCCGCCGGTCCTCAAGATCCACTACTGCTCGCAGTAGGCGGGCCCGCGGGCGCTCCGCCCTTCGCGGCCGGGCGAAAATCGACTACAACCCTGGCGAGCCGATGCCCGCCTTCCTCGACCGCGTCCGCGACCTCCCCCGCCTCGGCCTCGGGGTGAGCACGGAGTACGGCGCCCGCCGTCAGGACGGCGCCCTCGACCCGGCGGCGCTCCGCACCCAGCACCCCGGCTACGCCGACTTCCTCGAGGTCGGCGTCGAGATCGTCAAGGGCCTCGACGAGGACGCGCTCGCCTGGGCCGCGCGCGGCTGGCCGACGACCTACCACTTCCTCGACGTCAACCTCGACGAGCCCGCGGACCTCGACGCCGCCTGGCTCGCCGCCGTGCGGGCGACGATCGAGCGCCTCCGGCCCGCCTGGCTCTGCGGCGACGCCGGCCTCTGGCACTTCGGCGCGCGCGACCGCGGGCAGATGCTCCTCCTCCCGCCGGTGCTCGTGCCCGAGGCGGTCGCGCCGATGGCCGCGGGGATCGTCGCGCTCCGCGAGGCGACCGGCCTCGAGGTCCTCCCCGAGAACCCGCCGGGGTCGCTCTTCGTCGGCGAGCTCCACCTCCTCGACTTCTTCGCCCGCCTCGCCGACGCCGCCGACACCGGCCTCCTCGTCGACTGCGCCCACCTGGCGATGTTCCAGCGCGCCCGCGGCCTGCCGCCGCTCGCCGCCTTCGACGCCTTCCCCTGGGAGCGGGTGGTCGAGCTCCACATCGCCGGCGGCAAGGCGGCGGAGGTCGACGGCCTCCCGTGGATCGACGACGACCACGGCCCCGAGGTCCTCGCCGACACCTGGGCGATCGCCGAGGCGGCGATCGAGCGCGCCACCAACCTGCGGGCGGTGATCGTCGAGTGCGAGCGCAACCCGATCGCCACGGTCGCGCCGATCTTCGCCCGCGCCCAGGGGCTCCTCCCGCCCGCGCTCCGGGGCGCCGCGGAGGCCCGGGCGTGAGCGCAGCGGCGATCGACACGATCCAGGTCCAGCGGGCGCTGGTCTGCATGCTCTACGACCCCGCCTACGCCGCCAGGGTCCGCGGCGAGGGGCCGCTCGCCGAGCTCGGTGAGCGCGAGCGCGCGCTCCTCCGCGCCGTCGATCCCCGGGCGCTGCGGACCGACGCGATGCGCCGCGCCCGGGCGGTCCAGGCGATCCTCGAGGAGTACCCGGTGAGCGCCGCCCTCCTCGGGGTGCCGGCGGTCGACCGCTTCTTCTCGTCGCCCGCCTTCCGGGCCGCCGTCTTCGAGCGGGGCTCGATGGCCCTGTCCTTTGGGACAGAGTTTCTCAAGGAGCGGGCGCTCGGCGTCGGCGCCCTCGAGGCCGCGATCGCCCGCGCCCGCCGCCCCGATCGCCCGCGCCCGCCGGGCCTCGGCTGCGCCGCCAACGTCGCCGCGCTAGTCGTCCCGGCCGGCACCCTCGAGTGGTACCAGCAGGCCCGCGCCCGCCTCGGCGCCGACCCGCTCCGGGCCCTCGCCGCGCTCCGCCGCCCGTGGACCCAGCGGCCGCCGAAGCGGGGCCGCGAGCACCTCCTGGTCGAGGCGAAGGAGGGCGGCGAGGTGTCGATCGGCGGCGCCTCCGAGGCCCTGGTCGACCTCCTCCGCGCCGCCGATCCGCCGCGCCCGCGGGCCGAGGTCGTCGCCGCCGCGATCGCCCTCGGGGCCGAGGCCGACGAGGCCGACGAGCTCGTCGCCGACCTCCTCGGCGACGGCCTCCTCGCCGAGTCCTGAGCCCCGCGCTCAGGCGACCCGCGCGCGCCGTCGCCGGCCGAGGCCGACCAGCGCGAGGCCCACGAGCGCCGTCGCGGGCCCCTGCTGGCCGCTCGCGCAGCCACACCCCGAGGCGTCGCCGTCCATGCCGGCGCCGCCGCTCGAGGTCGCCCCGCCCGAGCTCTCGCCCCCCGCCGAGGTCTCGCCCCCCGCCGAGGTCTCGCCCCCGGAGGTCGTGCTCGCCGACGGCATGTGGGCCTGGTTCCAGGCCGCGAGGAGCTCGTCGATGAGCGCGGTCCGCGAGCTCAGCACCTGCGGCGCGCCGGCCATCGCCACCTGCTGGACCTCCTCCTCCCAGGGCATCTCGTCCGGGAAGATCGGCCAGGGCGCGGGCCCGTCGGTCCACACCTCGCGCCCGTCCGGGAGCGTCCAGCGCACGTTGCCCTCGCAGAAGGTGTAGCGCTGGGCGATCCGGAAGCTCGGGACCTGCGGGAGATCGGGGTTCTCGGCGAAGACCGGATCCGCGAGCATCTCGTGCGGCGAGATCGTCGTGTACATCCGGGTGACGTAGGGCTTGGTCTCGAGGAGGGTCTGCGCGCGCTGCCCCGGGTCGACGATCCGCTCCTTGAAGTCGGCCGCGAAGCCCGAGCCGTCGCCCCAGGCGGCGCCGTCGATCATCCCCTCGTAGCAGCTCAGGCAGTCGTAGAACGTGAAGCGATCGACCCCCATCGGCACGGGCAGGTAGGTGTCGAGGAGCCCCTGGAGGAGCGGGTGGCGGAGCTCGCAGACGATCTCGCCGTTGTCCCAGCACTCCATGATCCCCTGGCCGATGAGGGCGTTCACCGCCTCGATCGCCGGCAGGCCGACGAAGGCCTGCGGGTCCCAGCCGGCGCTGAAGAGGCCGACCTTCGGGATCACCGCGCTCGGCCCCGCGTACTCGGTGACGAAGGCGTTGCCCTCGGCCTTGAAGGCGTCGACCGCCAGGGTCACCACCTCCTTGTAGTTGGCGCCGAGGTTCGGCCAGTCGATCATCAGCGGGTTGACGAGGACGTGGCGGTAGTTGGTCGGGACCGCCCGATGATCGCCGAGGAAGAAGACCCGGATGTCCATGTCGTCGATCGCCGCGATCCGGGTCAGGCGGATCGGCACGCAGGGCTCGACGCCCTGGTAGCGGAGGACGACCGGGTGGACGACCGGCGTGTCCGAGGGCAGGAGCTTGAAGGCCGCGAAGAGGTTGCCCTCCTTGAGGTAGGCGTCGAGGATCGGCGCCGCCTCGGGGTCCTGGGCGTAGCCGTTGGCGTCGAGCCAGTCGATCACCTCCTGGACGTTGCCGCCGTTGAGCACGGTCACCGAGAAGGCGCCGACCGTCCCCTCGTAGACGATCTCGGGGCCGCCGGTGTCCACGCCGCCGGTCTCGCCGCTCCCGTCCGAGGTCGCGGTCGCCGAGTCGGTGCCGCTCATGTCGCCGCCGCAGGACTCCATCGACTGGTTGTACCCGTAGGTCGGCACGGTGCCGTTCAGGACGTTGTCGAAGAGGATCTCCGAGCCGACCCGGAACTCCGGCAGCGTCTGCACCGGGATCACCCACGAGAACTTGTCGAAGCTCGTCATTGGATCGTAGGCGATCTGGATGTGGACCTCGACGCTCTGGCCGTCGAAGGCGAAGAGGATGTTCTCGCTCGACTGATCGACCGGCATCGACTGGGGACCGGTGTCGCAGAAGGTGCCGCCGCAGGCTGCGGCGACCCGCGGCGCGGCCGTCAGGGCGACGCCGGCGGCGAGCGAGAGGAGGCATGGGATCATCGAAGTCGAAGAGACGAAGCGCATTTATTCAACATGGCGGCCGCGCGGAGGCTGGGCGCGCGCAAGAAGCTCCTGGGCGCTGCTCAATCGCTGCTCGGCGAGTGCCCAGAGGCGCTGGCGGATCGCCCGGCGAACACCGACACTCGAGGCATGCGCCCCGCGAAGCTCGTGATCGCCACCCTCCTCGCCTGCGCCTGCGGGCGCGAGCAGCCCGCGCCCGCGCAGAGCGGAGGCCGCCGCGCCGCGCGCCGCGCCCGCGCCCGCCGCGACGCCAGCGACGCCGGCGGAGGCCGGAGGCCGAGCCCGCGCCCGCGCCTGCGCCCGCGCCCGAGCGCCCTCCCCTCCCCGGCGGCCGCGAGCCCGCGGACGAGGCCGAGCGCCAGGCGGTGATCGCCACCGAGGGCGCCGCCCGCAAGCTCGGCGGGATCCTCAAGGATCGCGTGCAGAAGGCGATGAGCGACGGCGCCCCGGCGTCGGCCGCGAGCACCTGCGCCGGCGTCGCCCAGGAGATCACGGCCGACGTCGCGCGGGTCACCGGCGTCGCCGTCGGCCGGGCCTCCGTCCGCCTCCGCAACCCGAAGAACGCGCCGCCGGCCTGGGTCGACGCCTGGCTCCGCCACCACGAGGGCGCCCCGGCGGCCGAGGTCTCGCTCGATCGCTGGATCGTCGACACCCCGGAGGGCGCGGTCGCCCGGGTGATCCTGCCGATCGCCGTCGAGCCGCTCTGCGTCACCTGCCACGGGCCCCTCGAGGGGATCGACGCCGGCGTCCGCGAGGTGCTGGCGGCCCGCTACCCCGGCGACGCGGCGACCGGCTACGCGGTCGGCGACCTCCGCGGCGCGCTCTGGGCCGAGCGGGCGGTCGAGCCCTGAGCGCTCGTCATGTCATGTCGACAACGACATGACCAAAAAGACAGACGATAATCAAGGGAGTCGCTCGAGGATCACCCCGGTGTAGGGCGCCTTGTCGAAGAAGCCGCCGACCGCGAAGACCGGCCCGCCGGGGATCCCGAAGACGCTGTGGAGCTCCTCCTCGACGCCGCTCTCCTCGCGGACCCAGGCGCTGCTCTCGGGGGCGAAGAGGGCGATGAAGCCGCGGCGACCGACGACGGTCGCGTAGCCCGCGGGGTCGATCCACGCGCCGTCGAAGCCCTGGTCGTCGGGGAAGGCGAGCGCGTTCCAGACCCCCTCCTGGCGCCGGAGGACCACCCCCGAGGCCCGACCGCCGGCGACGATCACCTCGTCGTCGTCGCCGTGGATGCCGATCAGCGTCGAGGTCGTCGGCGTCTCCTCGCTGCTCCACGTGTTCCCGTCGTAGTGGAGGATGAGGCCGAGCGAGCCGATCGCGTAGATGTCGTCGGCCGCCCGCCCCCAGATCTTGTAGAGCGCGTGGCTCTCACCCGAGACCGCGGAGACGTCGACCGGCGTCCAGGCCTCGCCGTCGAAGTGGATCATCACCGGCGGGAGCTCCATGCCGGCGCCGCCGACCGCCCAGAGGTCGTCCGCGCTCGCCCCCCAGACCCCCCAGAGGGGCGCGCCGGCGTTGCTCTCGCGGGGCTCCCAGACGCCGCCCACCCGGTGGATCACCGCGCCGTAGTAGCCGACCGCGACCCGGTCCTCGCCGATCCCGTGGATCCAGTTGAGGCGCGGGGTCGACGGCGGGATCCCGGGATCCGGCACCCAGGCGCCGTCGACGTACTCGAGGATCACGCCGGCCGTCGGCTGGCCGCCGACCGCCATGATCGTCTCCGGGCCGTCGCCCCAGATCGAGAAGATCGAGCCGATGTCGGTGTCGAGGTGGGCGCTCACCTGCCAGCCGTGGGGGGTCGGGAGGTCGGCGCCGGTGCTCGAGGCGCTGGCGCTCCCGCCCTCCGTCGTGGTGTCCGTGCCGGTGGTCGTGCCCTCGCTCTCGCCCTCGCTGGTCCCGGAGGTCGGCCCGCAGGCGAGGGCGAGGGCGCCGAGGAGCGCGAGGGGGCGGAGGCGAGGGGCGGGCGCGGCCATCGATCGGCTCATGGTAGCACCGGCGCCGCCGCGGGCGCGCCCGGGAGCCCGCGCTCGCAGGCGAGCAGGCCCTGGTAGCGCTCCCACGCCGGCCCGCCCTGGTGGGCCAGGCGGCCGGCCAGCGCCCGGGTCTCGACCGCCCGGCCGAGGCGCTCGTAGCGGGCTGCGTCGCCCCGGAGGTCGCCGATCCGCCCCTGCCAGCGATCGACCTCCGCGCGGGCGCCGAGGTAGGCGAGGTAGTCGGGATCGGCGGCGAGGTGCTCGGCGATCGCCGCCTTCGATCGATCGTACATGTCCTTAAAGTCAGGGTGCCAGGGATCGTCGGCGACCGGCCAGCGGGCGAGGAGGGCGGCCGCCGCCCGGCGATAGGCGGCGTCCTCGGCCGCCTCGGCGTCGGCGAGCGCCTCCCGGGCGTCGTCGATCTCGGCCTCGAGGCCGGCGAGGACGTCGGCCGCCCGCTCGGGCTCGTCGAGGCCGAGCTCGCGGGCGAGGGCGGCGATCACCGCCTCCTCCTCCGGCAGGGAGAGCGCGGCCGTCGGCCCCTCGGCGGGGGCGGCCTCCCGCAGCCAGCGCTCGCTCGTGGTCGTCGGCACGTCGAGGCCGCGGCCGGCGATCCGCGCCCGGGTGTGGGCCTCGAGGAGCGAGATCCGGCCGTCGCCGTCGAGGTCGACGAGCGCGCCTTCGAGCGCGGCGCCGTCGCGATCCTGGCCCCGCAGCGCGTGGAGGAAGTGGAGGCCGTAGCCCTCCTGCGCCCGCCGGTCGGGGTTGGGATCGCAGCCCGAGGCCTCGAGGTCCCAGGTCGACGCGAAGAGGCCGCAGCGCGGGGTCGGTGCGGGGCCCCGCGCCGGATCGGCGCCGGCGAAGACGAGCTCGCCGAAGCCGCCGGAGAAGCAGGTCGTCACCACCACGGTCACCGGGCGCTCGCCCTCGTCGAGGAGCTCGGCGAGCTCGCCGACCCGGAGCGCGCTCTGGGCCCAGAGGTCGACCCGGTTGTCGCGCGGGCCCTCGCCGATCTCGCCGTGGCCGGCGACGTAGAGGAGGAGCGGCCCCTCGCCGGGGCCCGCGAGCGCGGCCCGCAGCGCCTCCTTGACCGCGTCGGCGCTCGCCGGGCCGTCGACCGCGAGGGTCGTCGGCCGATAGATCGCGCCCCGGCCCCCGCGCGGCGCGAAGAGATCGGCGAGCGCGAGCGCGACCGGATCGCCGACGCTCGCCTCGTCCTCGCCGCGCTGGACCTGGACCGCCGCCCCCGGGCCGCCGGCGAAGAGGACGAGGCCGCGCCCCGCGACCTCGCCGAGGATCTCGGCCGCGAGCGCGAGGTCCTGCTCGATCGACACCTGGTTGTGCTCCGGCAGCGAGCCGCCGCCGGCGACGATCCACGGGATCGTCGGATCGCTCGCCCGCGCGGCCGCAGGCGCGGCCGCGGCCGCAGGCGCCGTCGAGGGCGCAGGCGCCCCGCTCTCCCCGCTCACCGCGGCGGGCGGCAGCGGCGGGAGCTCGGCGCCCGCGTCGGCCTGGCCCTCGGCGACGGCCGGCGACGAGGGCAACGCGCAGCCCGCGGGCGCGGCGAGGATCACCGCCAGAGCGGCACCTGCGGCGAGTCGGCGGCGATCGAGGGGGTCCACGGCGGCCGAGGATAGCAGGAAGGCGGCGGAGCACCTCGGCGAGCGCGCGATCGCCGTGGGGACCGCTGAATTGCGCCAGGACGCGAGTTCGGCGCAAACTGGCGCTGCGATGGCGACCAGCCTCAAGCAGCCGAAGGTCCCCGAGGCCGCCTGGAAGCAGCGGATCTACATCATCATCTTCGAGGCCGAGACGCCCGCCGGCAAGGCCTTCGACGTCGCCCTCCTCGCGGTGATCGTCCTCAGCATCGTCGTCGTCGCCCTCGAGAGCGTCGCGTCGATCGAGAGCCACTTCAGCCTGATCCTCCGGGTCCTCGAGTGGGTCCTCACCTTCTTCTTCACGGTCGAGTACGTCCTCCGCCTCCTCTGCGTCCGCCGGCCGCTCCGCTACGCGCTCTCCTTCTTCGGGATCGTCGACCTCCTCTCGATCCTCCCGAGCTACCTCGGCCTCTTCATCTCCGGCGCCGGCTCACTCCTGGTGATCCGCACCCTCCGCCTCCTGCGGATGTTCAGGGTGCTCAAGCTCGCCCAGTTCATGGTCGAGGCCCAGACCCTGGTCTCGGCGCTCAAGTCGAGCCGCTCGAAGATCGCGGTCTTCATGACCGCGGTGATGACGATGGTCGTGATCGCCGGGACCCTGATGTACCTGATCGAGAGCGAGGCCGAGAGCGGCTTCACCAGCATCCCGCGGGCGATGTACTGGGCGATCGTGACGATGACCACGGTCGGCTACGGCGACATCGCCCCGCGCACCGCCTTCGGCCAGTTCGTCGCCGCCCTCCTGATGATCGCCGGCTACGCGATCATCGCGGTGCCGACCGGGATCGTCAGCGCCGAGCTGGTCTCGGCGTCGAAGGCGAGCGCGGTCTCGACCCGCCACTGCCCCCACTGCACGACCGAGGGCCACGATCCCTCCGCCCGCTACTGCTACCGCTGCGGCGAGCGCCTGGTCGCGGACGAGGCCGAGGAGGGGCCGACGACCTCGCGCGCCGGCGGGCCCCAGGGCTAGCCGACGCCCAGCCCCAGGCTAGCCGGCGCCTAGCCGAGGTTGCACTCGGTGCTGCAGGCCTGGACCATGCAGAGGATGAGCTCGCCGGTCACGCCGGCCTGCGGGTTCACGTTGCACTGATCGGCGCACTTCGGCGCGTCGCCGTTGATCCCCAGGCAAGCGACGAAGCAGGCGCAGCCGACGTCCTCCGCGCAGGCGAGGAGCTGATCACAGCACGCGGGACCGACGCAGAGCTGGCAGGGATCCGCCATCATCATGTCGGGCATGCAGAGCGCCGGCCCGGTGGTGTCACCGGTCGTGTCCCCGCTGGTGTCCCCCGTGGTCGTCCCGCCCCCGCTGGTCTCGATCGCGGTCGTGGCCGCGCTGGTCGACGCCGCCGAGGACGATCCCGAGCTGGTCGCGCCCCCGCTCGTGGTCCCCCCCGTCGACGACCCCGACGAGCCGTCGTCGCCCCCGCTCGTGCTCCCCGAGGATCCCCCCGTGCTCGTCGTCCCGGTCGCCGCCGAGGTGACGCCGCCGACGTCGTTGAAGCAGGCGGAGATCGACGCGAGCGGCCAGGCGAGCGCGACGGCGAGGAGAGGGGCGCGGCCGAGGAGATGACGCATCGAGTTCCCCCAGGAGGTCGGCGCTCAGGCTACACCGCCGAGCGCTCTGCGGGCCACCGCGCTCCGCGGCGCTCGAGCGTCCGCGCGAGCGGCGGCGGCTCGAACGCAGACCCAGGCGCGCGACAAGTCCGCTCACGCGCGTGACTCGCCGGTCGTCGGCGATAGACTGCGGGCGATGCTCGATCTCGCCATCCTCGCGCTGGCCGGCCTGACGATCGGCGCGATGGCCCTCCCCCGCCTCCGCGCGACGCCGACCTGGCGGGCGATGATCACCCCGCTCGCCTCGATCATCGGCTCCGGCTTCCTGGTCCTCGGGCCGATCCTCGACGACCGCTACGGGGCCTACGCGCCGCTGGCGATGGCCGCCCTCTGCCTGGTCGGCTGGCTCTTCGGCGCGGCGGTGCGCCACAACATCGCCGCGATCGCGGCCGACGGCGAGGTCCGCCACAAGCGCCTCGAGGACGTCGCCGAGCTCGCGCTCGCCTTCGCCTACGTGATCTCGGTCGCCTACTACCTCAACCTCTTCGGCGCCTTCGCGGTCTCGCTGACCGAATATCACGGCGGCACCCCGGCCCGCGTCGTCACCACCGGCGCCCTCGCCCTGGTCGCGCTGGCCGGCTGGGTCGGCGGCTTTCGCCAGCTCGAGCGGGTCGAGTACGGCACCGTCACCCTCAAGCTCGGGGTGATCGCCGGGCTCCTCGTCGGCCTCGGCGTCTACTTCGCGGGGCAGGCGAGCGCCGGCGCGCTGGTGATCAACCCGCCCCAGCTCGGCTGGGGCGAGGCCATCTCCCTCGGCTTCGGGCTCATCGTCACCGTCCAGGGCTTTGAGACCGCGCGCTACCTCGGCGACGAGTACGACGCGGCGACCCGGATCCGGGCGATGAAGCAGGCGCAGTGGCTCTCGAGCGGGATCTACATGGTCTACATCGGCCTCCTCGCCTGGCTCTTCCCGGCCGGCGAGACCGCGCTCACCGAGACCGCGATCATCGACATGATGCGGGTGGTCGCGCCGATCCTCCCGGGGCTCCTGATCGTCGCCGCCCTCGCCGCGCAGTTCTCCGCCGCGGTCGCCGACACCGGCGGCGCGGGCGGGCTGGTCCACGAGCTGAGCCGCGGACGGATCGGCCTGCGACCCGCCTACCTCGTGCTGGTGATCGCCGGGATCGCCCTCACCTGGACCGCCGATCTCTTCTCGATCATCGCCTACGCCTCGCGGGCCTTCGCCGCCTACTACGCGATGCAGTCCGCCCTCGCGGCGCTGCGCTCGACCGGCGCGCGGCGAGCCGGGTTCTGGGCGCTCACGGTGCTGGGGGCCGCGATCACGCTCCTGGGGACGCCGGCCGAGGGGAGCTGAGGGGGCGACTGTACATCCTGTCCAAGAGGACAGGATGAAACTTCGAAACGCGGACGGGCCGCGGGGCGCCCCCCGCGGCCCGCCACTCGCAGCGCCTCGGCGCTACTTGCTCTCGAGCCCGCCCTTGAGGAGCTTGAACTCGATGCGCCGGTTCTGGGCCTTGCCGCGCGCCGTCTTGTTGTCGGCGACCGGCTCGTCGGGGCCGGCGCCGCGGGTCTCGATCCGCTTGCCCTCGATCCCCTTGTCCACCAGGTACTGCTTGACCGCCTCGGCGCGCCGCCGCGAGAGGTCGCGGTTGTGGTCGGCCGAGCCGTCCGAGTCGGTGTGACCCGAGATCTCGATGCGGACGTCCGGGAAGTCCTTGAGGACCTGGACCGCGGCGTCGAGGGTCTTGGTCGAGTTCTTCTTGATCGTGTCCTTGTCGACGTCGAAGTTGATCCCGCGGATCGCCCCCGTGAACTTGGTGACCGCCTTGGGGATCTCGTCCGGGCAGCCGTCCTCGTCCTGGTAGTTGTTGTCGGTCTCCGGCTCGGTCGGGCACTTGTCCTCGGGCGTGACGCCCTGGCCCGGGTCGGGGAGCCCGTCGCCGTCGGTGTCCTTGATCGGGCAGCCCTGGGTCTCCTTCGGACCCGGCTCGTCCGGGCACTTGTCCTCCTGATCGGCGGGGAGGCCCTGACCCGGGGTCGTAGAAGCCGTCGCCGTCGGAGTCGACGAGCGGGCAGCCCTGGGTCTCCTTCGGACCCGGCTCGTTCGGGCACTTGTCCTCCTCCTCCGCGGGCGCGCCCTGGCCGGGATCCCAGAGGCCGTCGCCGTCGGAGTCGACGAGCGGGCAGCCCTGGTTGGAGCGCGGCCCCGGCTCGTTCGGGCACTTGTCCTCGTCCTTCTTGGGGACGCCCTGGCCGGGATCCCAGAGGCCGTCGCCGTCGGAGTCGATCAGGTTCTTCGGCGCCTCCTTCTTGCGGCCGAGGGTCGCCGAGAGGCCGAGGAGGATCTCGACGTGGTTGGTCCGGCCGTTGTCGACCGCGTGGGCGGCCGAGACGTTGTCGCGGACGTCGAGGCGGAGCGCCAGGAAGCGGTTGATGAAGAACTTCACGCCGCCGCCGAAGTGGAGCGCCGGATCGATGTCGGAGCCGAGCTCCTGGCTCGACGAGCCGAGCGCGCCGAAGCCGACGAGGGCGAAGGGGGCGATCCGCCAGGGGAGCTGGGCGATCGCGTGGCCGCGGACCCCGTAGAGGACCGCGCCGCCGTCGGTCTCGGTCTTGGTCGGCATCACCGCGCCCTCGACCTCGAGGCCGAAGACCCGGAGCGGGTAGAAGGCGAAGCGGAGGCCGATGTCCGGCGCGATCCGCTTGTAGCGGAGGTAGGTGTTGCTCGGATCATAGAGCTCGTGCTGCTGGCTCGGCAGGAGGACGCCGCCGAAGACGCCGAGCTCCATCATCATCCGCTCGGGGGCGTAGCGCTTGATCCAGGGCTTGCCGCTCTGGTCGGACTTGGCGGACTTGCTCTTCTTGCCTTCGGCCTTCGCGCCGTCCTTGGTCGAGAGGGAGACCTTGCCCCCGGCCGATGCCCCGCCCTCCTCGGCGGCGGCGGCGTCGGCGGACGCGAGCGTGAGGGCGAAGACGGAGGCGATCGCTGGGAGTTTCGACATGTGCATTCTCGTGCGTAGCGGAGTGTGGGGCCGCCCGGAGGGCGGGTGTGACCCATACACACGGCCCGCCGCCCGCGGGTCACATCTCCGCGATCTTTTTTTTCGAGTGACCGGCTGGCGGTGGGCCGTGTGAAGGGAGCGGGCCCCGACGCGGGCCCGAGCGGCGCGCTCCATGCGCGCCCGCACCCGTCAGGAGCAACCACCATGCGACGCCCCCTCACCCTCCTCCTCACCCTCCTCGTCTCCCTCGCCGCCGCCCCCGGCTGCGCGACCAAGGTCCAGGCGCCGACCGAGGCGCCGGCGCTCGGCTCGGACGCGACCATCGTCGCCAAGAAGAACAAGACCGGGACCTACGACGTGTCGATCGCGGTGCAGAACCTCGCGCCGCCGGCCCGCCTCGACGAGGGCTCGACCGCCTTCGTGGTCTGGCTGATCGCGGGCGAGCAGCCCGCGGTCCGGGTCGGCGCGCTCGACTATGACGAGGGCGACCGCGCCGGCGCCCTCGAGGTGACCTCGCCCGACGCCGCCTTCAACGTCCTCATCACCCTCGAGAGCGACCCGAGCCCGGCGAGCCCGAGCGGCAAGGGGATCCTCAACGCCGCGGTCAAGGCCGGGTAGTCGCGCTCGCGAGCGCGGACGTGCGCGGATGCGCGCGCCCGCGCCTCGACTTGCCGCGGCGGAGGCCTTCCGGGAGCATGCACGGACACCGCCGCCATGAGCACCACCGACACCGCGACCATCGCCGACATCGAAGCCCAGGTCTGGCGACGCTCGCGTCGCGGCCGAGACGTCCTCGCCGGCCTCCGACGGGCCGCCGCGTGCGACGAGGCCTGGGCCTGGGCGCTGGCCCAGTCGGTCGAGATCCTCCACCCGGTCCACGTCATGCGCGAGGAGGCGCAGGCGATGAGCGCCCGCTGGGCCGAGGCCCGCGGCCTCGCTCCCCACCTCTGGGCCGATCGCGTCGCCGCGGCCTGGCCGGCCGACGAGGCCCACGCAGGCCGCTTCTGGCGGGTCCAGCGAGCGCGCCTCGAGTGGGCGCTCCGAGAGCAGACCGCCTGGCCCTTGGATCACCTTGAGGCCCTCATCCGCGACCGCGAGGCGATCGCGTCGGCGCTCCGCGGGCTCCTCTGGATCGACGCGGGCGACGTGATCCGCTGGTTCGACGACCAGGGTCGAGCGCGGGATCTCGACGGCGAGGCCGCGCCCGCCGGCTCCATCCTACGGATCGCTCACCCCGCGCACCCGGCCCTCCGAGCGCTCGAGCGCGGGCGCCTCGACGGGCGCGTCGAGCCGAGCGCCGCGCCCTTCCCCCAGCTCGACCGCGAGCGCTTCGGCCCCGAGTCCCTGGAGCGCGACGCCGACGGCTGGCTGCGCCCGCGCTGGAACGCGCCGGTGCCCCTCTTTCGGCTCCACGAGCTCCGGCGCGGCGGCTGGCGCTTCACCGACGCCGAGGACAACGGCACCGTCGCCGGCATCTTCCTCGTCGATCGACGCGCCGATCAGACCGCCCTTTGGCGGCTGATGAACCGCGAGAATCGTCCGCACTACGGGTACCCGCTCTACATCGACTTCGATCCCCCCGATCTGCCGATCCGGGTCGGCCTCGCGCTCCTCCGCGGCGAGTGGGACCGGAGCCGCCTGGGCTGGTCCTTCGGCTGGCCGCCCAAGCACGCGATCTTCAACCCGCTCCAGCCCGACATGCTCGCCCCCGAGGACGCCGACCCGATCTTCCTCAGCGAGGCGCTCCGCGACGTCTGGCGGGCGAGCCGGCCCGGCGCGTCGGCCCCGGAGCCATGAGCGCCCAGAAGAAGCAGGTCCGCGCCGCCTTCCGCGACGCGGTCTTCGCCCGCGCCCGCTACCGCTGCGAGGGGCCGGGCTGCGCCTTCACGTCGACGCGCGAGCGGGCCGAGGCCGAGCTCGACGCCCATCACATCACCGATCGCAACGAGATGCCCAAGGGCGGCTACGTCGTCGAGAACGGGATCGCCCTCTGCCCCGCCTGCCACGCGAAGGCCGAGCAATTCCACGCCACCGGCGAGGCGCTCCCGGGCTTCCACCCCGACGAGCTCTACCGGATCATCGCCTCGTCCCGCGAGAAGGCCGAGCGGGCGAGCCGACGCCTCCGCTGATCAGAGGCCCTCGCCCTCGTCCCCCTCGGCCTCGAGCCGCGAGCGCTCCTTCGCCCCGAGCCGCCCGAGGCCGACGTTGTTGTCGAGGAGCACCTTGCAGGGCACCGCGACCTCGCCCGAGCGCGTCCGCAGGATCACCGAGACCCCGAAGTAGCGGACGACCACGCCCTCGACGTCGCCGACCTTGATCGTGTCGCCGGGCCGCGCGAGGCGGCGGAGGAAGTGACCGGCGACCAGGTTGTGGAAGGAGTGCCGGCTGCCGAGCGCGAACGCGAGGGCGATCGCCGCGGCCGTCACCGTCGCGAAGGTGACGAGCAAGGTCTCGACCAGCGCCGTCTCGATCCCCGCCTGGTGGGCGGCGACGACGACGCTCAGGGTCATCACCCCGTAGTAGGCGAGGTTGCCGAGGAGCTCGGGCTGCTCGACGTCTTCGCGGCGGGCGCCGAAGCCGACCGCGATGCGGCGGAGGAGGCCGGCGAGCGCCGCCCCCGCTCCGAGCACCAGCCCCGCCGCGGCCAGCCGCGGGAGGAAGGCGATCAGCGCCGCTGCCCCGTCGGAGACCGCCTCGAGGCCGAGGACGTCGGCCGCCGCCGCCGCGGTGACCAGCAGGCCGGCGAACCACACCAGCGAGCCGACCAGGTGGGCGACCCCCTTGCGGATCCCGATCGCGTAGAGCAGGCGAGCCGCCCCTGCCTTCTCCGCGAGGCCGTCGAGGCCGCTCTTGTCGACCGCCCAGCGGGCCGTCCGGCGGGCGATCGCCGAGAGGATGAGGCCGCCGACGATCACCGCCAGGAAGAGGCCTGCGGTCGGCAGGATCTCGATCACGCGCTTTTGAAGCTCCTCTAGAATCATCGCTCCTCCTCGCCCGGTCCGCGCCCGCGGGCGCCCGGGTCCTTCTCATCCGAATCGTCATCCGCGGGCGCGCTCCCCTGGAGGAGGGCTCCCGCCATGTTGCCGGTCTCGATCGCGACCGAGGCCAGGAGGGCCGTCGCGCTCGGCGGGCGGACCTCCTGGGTCGCCGCGACCTGATCGACCTCCCGCTTCACCCGCGCCCCGAAGTCCGCGGCGAGCGAGACGACCTCCTCGCGGATGACCGAGAAGACCGCGTGGATCCAGTCCGACTCAAGCTGGTCCGGCGTCGCCATGCTGTCCCCCCCTCTTCTCGTAGATCCGCTGGAATTCGCCCCGCGCCCGCTGGAGCCGCATCTTCGCCGCCGACTCGCCGATCTCGAGGACCTGGGCGATCTCCTTGACCGGCAGCTCCTCGACGAAGCGGAGCACCATGATCTCGCGGTAGGGATAGGCGAGCTCGCCGAGGACCTGGTGGAGGAGCTCGCGCCCCTCGATCTGCCGGGCCACCGGCTCGGTGTGGGTCGGCATCACCTCGCTGCTCCGCTCCTCGTAGCGCGCCCGGGTCCGGGCGTCGCGGCGGTAGTTGAAGGCGAGGCGGCGGGCGATCACCCGGAGCCACCCACGGAAGCGCGCGCCATCGCCGCACTCCTCGATCGCCAGGAAGGCGCGGACGAAGGCGTCCTGGGCGATGTCCTCGGCGTCGCTCTGGCTGCCGAGGAGGTTCTTGAGGAAGCCGACCAGCCAGAGCTGGTGGCGATCGACGAGCTTCTCGAAGGCGAGCTGGCCCGGGAGGCCGCGAGCGGCCGCGCAGCGCACGAGCGCCGCGTCATCCGCCTCACTGGACTCCTCCCCCGCGGTCATCTGCGATGTCGACTTCCTGCGCCGAGCTGCGCCTGGTCTGCTCGCCGGCGGTGGATCCAGCCCACGATGTCCACCGACGGCGACCTCGGGTCAAGAAACCCACCGGAACGCCGCTCCCCTCGCCGACGAGGATTGGACGACGCGCTGAGCGCTCGATCGGTCAGGGCCGCGATCACCCCGCCGACGAGCGGACCGACGATGAAGATCCATGCGTGGCCGATCGGCGCGCGGCCGATCGCCGCGAGGACCGGGGCGAAGCCGATCGCCGGGTTGAAGGCGCCGCCCGAGATCGGCCCGCCGATCAGGAGCCCGGCCGTCAGCGTCGCGCCGACGGCGAGGGCGTAGGCGACGTCGCCGCGGGGCTCGCGGTCGCGGAGCGCGACCAGGACCAGGGCCCACGCGAGGATCACCTCGACGAAGAGCGCGGCCTCGGGATCGAAGCCGTAGACGCCGGCGACCGCGGGGCCCTCAGCGAGGGCCCGCACCGCCCAGGCCCCGAGGGTCGCCCCACCGAGCTGGGCGGCGACATAGCGGAGCGCCTCCCCCTCCGCCAGCCGGCCGCGGAGGAGGAAGGCGACGCTGATCGCCGGGTTGAAGTGGGCGCCGGAGCGGCGCGCCCCCCCCGCGACCAGGAGCGCGAGCGCCCCGCCGATCACCAGAGGTGCGAGGTCGGGCGTATGCGCGTACGCCCAGGCGTAGACCGCGACCAGGGAGAAGGTGCCGACGAGCTCGGTGATCCAGCGTCGCATCGTGCCTCTGCTCCACTCACACGCCTCGGCGAGCGGCGGTCACTCAACGGAGCACCCGGAACTCGATCCGCCGGTTCTGGGCCCGTCCAACCGCGCTCGCGTTGTCAGCGATCGGCTCGTCGGGGCCGACGCCGCGGGTCTGGATCCGCTCGCCGGCGACCCCGTGGTCGATCAGGTAGGTGCGGACCGCGTCGGCGCGCGCCTGCGAGAGCTCGACGTTGCGCTCGCGCCGGCCCCGATCGTCGGTGTGCCCGCTGATCTCGAGGCGGAGCTCGGGGTAGGCGACGAGGACCCGGACGGCGTCGTCGAGGGTCGGCCGCGACTCCGGGCGGATCGTCGCCCGCGCGCTGTCGAAGCGGATCCCGTCGATCACGCCGCTGAAGCGCTGGACCTCCGCGGGGAGCTCGTCCGGGCAGCCGTCGCTGTCGGCGTAGCCGTTGACCGTCTCGGGGGCGTCGGGGCAGCGATCGTCGGGGACCTCGATCCCGTCGCCGTCGACGTCCGGGCAGCCGCTCGGCGCCGGCCCGGCGGCGTCGGGGCAGGCGTCGTCGGGATCGGCGATCGTGTCGCCGTCGCTGTCCGGCGGCGGGCAGCCGTCGGGCTCGATCCCCCGCTCGGCCGGGCAGGTGTCGACGTTATCCTTGACGCCGTCGCAGTCGCCGTCGCGGTAGGGGCAGCCGTGCTCGTCCTCGCCGGCCTCGTGGGAGCACCAGTCGTCGGCGTCGGCGATCCCGTCGCCGTCGGCGTCGGGCGGCGGCGGCGGGGCGGCCGGGGGCTTGGGCGCGACCCCGAAGCGGAGCGCCACGCTGACCAGCGCCTCGGCGCTGTGGGTCGGCCGCGACCCGGAGTCGGCCGCGGGGATGATGACGTCGCGGACGTCGACGCGGACGCCGAGGCGCTCGGTGACGTTGACCTTGAGGCCGCCGCCGACGTGGAGCGCCGGCGAGGTCGCGCGGCCCGCCGCGTTGACGGCGTCGCTGCGCACCCCGAGGACGCCGCCGCCGAGGGTGGCGAAGGGCAGGATCCGCCACCAGCCGGCCTGGATCACCGCCTGCGCCCGGGCGGTGTAGAGGAGCGCCCGCTGGTCGTTGAAGCGGCCCGGCATCAGCCCGAGCTCGCCCTCGATGCCGAAGAAGCGGCTCGGGTAGTAGCCGAGCCGGAGGCCGAGGTCGGCCGCGGGTCGACGGTACTCGCCGGGCGCCGCGTCCTCGGCCCGGAGGGCGATGCCGCGGGCCGGCGCGAGGACTCCGCCGAAGACGCTGATCTCGAGCTCGTGGTCGCGGGGACGCTCCCGGAGGATCCAGCGCTTGGAGGCGCCGTCGGTCGCCGCCGCGCCGCTCTCCGCGGAGGCCGCGACGCCGGCTCCGCTGGCGCTCGCGCTCGCCGCGGGCGCGCTCGCCTCGGGCGCGCTCGCCTCGGCGCTCACGTCAGGCGCGCTCGCCTCAGCGCTCACGTCAGGCGCGCTCGCGCTCGCGCCCACGTCGGGGGCCGCTGCGCTCGCGCTGACAGCCGCGTCAAGGATCAGGAGGGTGGTGAGGGCTGTGATCTGCACGGTACGTCCCCTAGAAGAAGCGGTACAGGAGCGAGACCGCGGTGATCGTGTCGACCTTGCGGATCCCGGGCGCGGGGTCGTTGTCGAGCCGCGCGGTGAAGGTGAGGCTGATCGCCAGGCGGTTGATCAGCGTGGCGGTCAGCGAGGTGTCCCAGTTGAGGCGCCAGCGGCGGGCGACCTGGACGCTCTGGAGGTACTCGACGCCGGTCCCGAAGGTCACGGCGTCGGAGATGCTGTTGGCGTAGCCGCCGAAGACCCGGACCGCGTGGTTCTGCCGCTCGCGGTCGATCGCTACGACTGGGTCGCCGTTGTCGTCGAGGACCACGGCGCCCATCTCGTCCTTCGCGTAGGTCGCCTCCTCGGTGAAGCGGTCGTACTGGAAGTCGTAGCCGAGCTCCGACCAGAGCCGGTTCTTGGGATCGGTGAGGAAGTAGACCGCGACGCCCGGGTCGAGGTTGACGCGGGCCTGGAGGCCCTGGAAGGGGTCGTGGCGGGCGGTGAGCATGGTGAAGAGCGACGCCCGCCGGTGGAGGAAGTAGTCGTAGCGGACCCGCCCCTGGACGTTGCCGACCGTCGGCACCGGCTCGCTCTGGCTGTCGACCGCGGCCCGGCCGTAGTTGCCGGCGAACATCGCCGAGAACTGGTGCTTCTTCCGGCGGATCCGCAGGCGGCTCGATCCGGTGACCGAGCCGGCGCGGGCGTTGCCGGTGCTGAGGAGGCCGCCGCCGGCGATGTCGAATTCGGTCGCGTCGTCGGCGGTCGCGGCGTCGGCCGACGCGGCGCTGGCGAACTTGCCGCTCCCGTCGACCTCGGTCGTCCCGGAGGTCGCGGGGGCCTGGCCGCCGACCGTGCCCGACGGCACGACCGGGTCAGCCGCCAGCGCCGACTGCGAGGTGAAGAGGGTCACGCCGAGGAGGGCGGCGCTCGCCAGAATCTGGGTGTGGGTGGACATGATCAGGTGATTCCTTGGGTGGGTCAGGGCGGCCTAGGCCGCGTTGGGGTGCTGCACGCTGTAGACCGCGGAGGCCAGGGCGGCGCCGGCGAAGGGGCCGACCGCGTAGAGCCACGTGTGGTCGATCGGCGCGCGGCCGATGGCGACGAGGGCCGGCCCGAGTCCGACCGCCGGGTTGAACGCGCCGCCCGAGACCGCCCCGCCGGCGAAGGCGGCGACGACGACGGTGAAGCCGATCGCCAGTCCGTAGAACGAGTTGCCGGCGACCTCGTCATCGGTGGCGACGTTGAGGACGACCAGGGCGAGCGCGAAGGTGTAGGTCACCTCGACGAGGAGCGCCCCGAAGACGTCGTAGCCGACCGGCGGCGCGGCGACGAAGGCCTGGCCGGTGACCGCCGACCCCGCGAGCGCGGCCAGGGCGGCGCCGACGAGCTGGGCGACCATGTAGCGGAGCGCCTCGCCGCCGCCGATCTTGCCGCGCACGTAGACCGCGAGGGTGACCGCCGGGTTGTAGTGACCGCCCGAGATGTGACCGCCCATGTAGACCACGCACATCAGCGCTCCGCCGATCGCCAGCGGCGCGAGGGGCCCGGCGTGGACGACCGCGAGGGCGATCGAGAAGACAAAGAGGAAGGTTCCAGTGAGCTCCGTGACGTACTTCTTCATCGTGAGTCCCTGCCCCTCTCACACGGCCGCCGCCGCCGGGGTCACGGCCCCGTCACCGATCGATCCGTGAGGATCCGTCGCTGGCGGCCCGTGACCTCGGGAGCACGAGCCGTGTCGCCCAGCTCCGCGCCCGCGGGGGCCCGGCGCTCGCGCGCGCCCGCGCCTCGGCTATCCTCGCCCGGTCACCGACCCGCCCCCGCGATGCGCTACGCCACCCTCCCGCTCACGCTCCGCCAGCTCCAGTACGTCTGCGCGGTCGCCGACGAGCTCTCCTTCCACCGCGCCGCCGCCCGCTGCGGGGTCTCGCAGCCGGCGCTCAGCGCCCAGCTCGCCGAGCTCGAGCGCAGCCTCGGGGTGACGCTCTTCGAGCGCGATCGCCGGGGCGTGCTGGTCACCCGCGCCGGCGCCGAGCTGGTCGCCCGCGCCCGCGCGGTGCTCCTCGCCGCCGACGACCTCGTCGACGCCGCCCGCCGCCACGTCGACCCGCTCGCCGGCGTCCTCCGCCTCGGCGTGATCCCGACGATCGCCCCCTACCTCCTCCCCGACCTCGACCCCGGGCTAAGGCGGGCCTTCCCCGGCCTCGAGCCCCGCTGGAGCGAGGAGCGGACCGAGCCGCTCTGCCGGCGGATCCGCGCCGGGGAGCTCGACGCCGGCCTCCTCGCGCTCGAGGCCGAGATCGGCGACCTCGAGCACGCGACGATCGGCGAGGACGAGTTCGTCCTCGCGCTCCCCCGCGGCGACGCGCTCACCCGCCGCCGCGCCGCCCTCGAGCTCGACGTCCTCGCCGATCGCAACGTCCTCCTCCTCGACGACGGCCACTGCTTCCGCGACCAGGCGCTCGACCTCTGCGCGGTCGCCGGGGCCCGCGAGCACGGCTTCCGGGCGACCAGCCTGACCACCCTGGTGCAGATGGCGGCCGGCGGCGCCGGCGTGACCCTCCTCCCCGAGCTCGCGGTCGAGGTCGAGAACCGGCGGGCCGAGCTGGTGATCCGCCGCTTCCGCGACCCCGCCCCGCGCCGCACCCTGGCCTTCGCCTGGCGGCGCGGCTCGGCCCTCGCCGAGCCCCTCCGCGACCTCGCGGCCGCCGCCCAGCGGGCCTGGCGACGGCCGCGGAGCGCCGGCTAGCGGCGCCCTCTCGGACATGTCCCTTTGGACATTCTCCGACCGCGCCTAGCCCTCGCCAGCGAGCGCCGCCCGGGCCGCCCGCACGCCGTCGGCGTAGGCCGGGTCGATCTTCGCGAAGTGCGCGAGCTGGCGCTCGACGATCGCCGCCGGCACCCCGACCATCGACGCGGCGATGTTGGCGAAGAGGCGGCCGCGCTGGCCCTCGTCGAAGAGGCGGAAGAGCGCCCGCGGCTGGCTGTAGTCGTCGTTGCCGAGCCGGTGATCGTGGCGATCGGCGGCGCCCTCGATCGGCAGCGGCGGCTCGGCGTAGCGCGGATCCTGCTTCGGCCCGCCGAAGGAGTTGGGCTCGTAGTAGGCGTCCGGGTTCCCCCCATCATTCCGGAAGAAGCGCATCGCCCCGTCCTTGTGATAGTGATGCACGGGGCAGCGCGGCGCGTTGACCGGCAGCGCCTCGTAGTGGGTGCCGAGGCGGTAGCGGTGGGCGTCGGCGTAGGCGAAGATCCGCGCCTGGAGCACCTTGTCGGGCGAGAACGAGATCCCCGGGACGATGTTCGAGGGCGAGAAGGCGGCCTGCTCGATCTCCGCGAAGTAGTTGTCGGGGTTGCGATTCAGCTCGAGGACGCCGACGTCGATGAGCGGGTAGTCGGCGTGCGGCCACACCTTGGTGAGGTCGAAGGGATCGAAGGGCGCGCGGGCGGCCTCGGCCTCGCTCATCACCTGGATCTTGAGGGCCCAGCGCGGGTGCTCGCCGCGCTCGATCGCCCCGAAGAGGTCCTCCTGGTAGCTCTCGCGGCTCCGGCCGATCACCCCCTCGGACTCGGCGTTGGTCAGGTGGCGGTGGCCCTGCTGGCCCTTCCAGTGGAACTTCACCCACCAGCGCTCGCCCTCGGCGCTGATCAGCGAGTAGGTGTGGGAGCCGTAGCCGTTCATGAAGCGCGGGCTGGTCGGCAGGCCGCGGTCCGAGAAGAGGATCGTGATCTGGTGGAGGCTCTCCGGCGAGAGCGACCAGAAGTCCCACATCGCCGTCGGCGAGCGGAGGTTGGTCCGCGGGTGGCGCTTCTGGGTGTGGATGAAGTCGGGGAACTTGAGCGGGTCGCGGATGAAGAAGACCGGGGTGTTGTTGCCGACGAGGTCCCAGTTGCCCTCCTCGGTGTAGAGCTTGACCGCGAAGCCGCGGACGTCGCGCTCGGCGTCGGCCGCCCCGAGCTCGCCGGCGACCGTCGAGAAGCGGACCAGCGCCGGCGTCACCTTGCCGACCTCGGCGAAGAGCCTCGCGCGGGTGTAGCGGGTGACGTCGTGGGTGACGGTGAAGGTCCCGAAGGCGCCCCACCCCTTGGCGTGGACCACCCGCTCGGGGATCCGCTCGCGGTTCTGGTGGGCGAGCTTCTCGATGAGCTGGTAGTCCTGGAGGAGCGCCGGGCCCCGCGGCCCCGCGCTCAGGGTGTTCTGGTTGTCGGCGATCGGGTTGCCGCCGCTGGTGGTCATGGTGGGCGGGGTCGGGGTCGGGGTCGGGGTCGTGGTCTTGGTGGTCATCGTCGCGTGCTCCGTGGCGGTGGGTTGGTGTTGGTGGAGACAACGATGCGCGCGGCCAATCAATAATGAAAATCTATTGTTTTCATCACTTCGATAATAAATCGTTATCAAAACAGCAAGGAGCGAGGGCGGGTCGCCCCGCCCTCGCCTCCCTCATGCGCTCCGCCGCCCTACTGCGGGTTGATCGGCTTGAGCGCGAGGCCGCCGGGGTAGGCGTAGCTCGCCGCCGACGACTGGCCGCTGACGATGATCCCGAAGGGCGCGTCGCCGGTCGCCTCGTTGGTCCCCGGCTTGCACATCGCCTCGCCCGGGTTCATGTCGATCGTCGCCCACTCGAAGTTCGAGGCGCCGATCTTGGTCCAGCGGTTCTCCGGGACCACGCCGAGGCAGGCGACGTCGATCTTCGCGCCGCTCGGCCGGACCAGCTTGGCGAAGTCGTTGTTGTAGGAGGAGTCGACCAGGAAGACGTAGTCCGACTGGAACTGCTCGCTCGGGACCATCAACACCATGTAGGGGTCGCCGGGGCAGCCGCCGACGCCGGTCGCCGAGCAGCCGAGCATGTAGCCGGCGACCAGGATCGGATCGTCGGCGGCGATCGTGAAGTCGAGCTGCTCCTGGAACTCGACCATCTGCCCCTTGTTCATCATGATGCTCGCGCCGAGCATCGTCGGCGGGTCGAAGTCGACCTTGGTGTTGTCCTCGGCGGCGATGATCCGCCAGAGCATCGGCTCGTTCCCCCGCTTCGGGTTGCGCGAGGCGACGTAGTCCTTGCCCCAGGTCTCGAGGGGGAAGATCTGCTCCTCGACGTGATCGCAGGCGGTCGTCGAGGTGTTCGGGATGTTGGCGCAGGAGTGGCCGCCGAAGACCGCGACCGGCGCGGTCGAGGCGACGATCGAGCCCGAGAGGTCGGGGCCGTTGGGGCCGACCTGGAGCTGGATGTAGTCGTAGCGGTCGAGCATCACGTCGGTCGGCGCCCCCTTGGTCATCGCCGGCAGGCCGTTCATCCCGGCGGAGGTGTTCTCGTTGGGCGAGACCGTCACCTTGGTCGCGTCCTCGGTGGCGACGATCACCAGCGACGAGCCGGCCCCGTAGCCGCGGCTCCAGGCGAGGTGGATGTAGTCGCTGCCGAGGGTGTGGGTCGGCAGGAGGAGCGAGGCGTCGGTGGTGTAGCCCGAGGCGCCGCCGATCGGGTTGAACTGGGTGGCGACGATCGGCAGGTCCGACTTGATCCGGAAGGCCCGCCCCTTGGCGATCCCGGTCCCGAGGAAGCCGGCGTCGCCGGTGTAGTAGCCCTGCTTGCCCTGGTTGGAGCCGGAGAGGTTGATCACCTTGACCTGCCGCGGGTCGATCGACTCGGTGATGATCTTCTGCTCCTGGTTGTTCAGGTTGCGGTCGAAGATCTCGATGTTGACCGCGGCGTCGTAGCTCGGGTTGGAGAGCGCGACCGCGTAGACGTAGGTGTCGCGCGGCGGCAGGTTGGCCATGTCGACCGCCCAGAACTCGCAGCCGACGTTCGACTTGACCGCCTCGGCCTTGGCGCAGGCGCTCACGCACTCGCCGCCGTCGCAGACGCTCCCCGGGTCGCAGGCGATCGGGTCGCCGTAGCCGAGGCCCTGGCCGTCGCAGACGTGGTACTCGGTGTCGCTCACGCACTCCTTCGAGTCGGGGGCGCAGACGAGATCGACGCAGGCGTCGTCGACGCAGACCTGGCTCCCGCTGCAGGGCTGGGGCTCGAAGCCCGAGCAGTCGTCCTTGCAGGTGTCGATCTGATCGTTGCCGACGCAGCCGCCGAGCTCGCCCGGCTGGCAGGAGCAGGCGACACAGCTCTCGCTCAGCTCGTCGCAGTACTCGCCGTCGGCGCAGGGGGAGTCGATCCACATCCCGCCCTCGCAGACCTGATGGGCGCCCCGCTTGCACTGCTCGGCCCGATCGCTGCACTCACCGGCGGTCGCCGAGACGCCGCTCGTCGAGGTCGCGCCGCCGGTGGTCTCGCCGACGGTCCCGCTCCCGCTGGCGCCGCTGGTGCTGGTGGTCGCCGTCGCCGTCGCCGTCGCCGTCGCGCCGCTGGTGCTGGTCCCGGCGCTCGCGCTCGCGGCCGTGGTCCCCGTCGCGGTGTCCGAGGTCGCGGTGTCGTCGCTGGTGCAGGCGGCGACGGTGAGGAGGAGGAGGGAGGCGGAGGGGACCAGGAGAGTGCGCATGGCCCGGAGCCTGACGCCGACGCGCGCTCTCGAGCAAGCGCAGCCGGCCGCCGAGCGCGTGAGTTCGCGGGGCGACCGCGGCCCCCCAGCCCGCGCCAACGTCGTTCGGCCGCGACGCCGTCAGCAGCCGCGGAATTTCGGCGGGCGCCGCTCGAGGATCGCCAGGACCGCCTCCTTGTGATCCTCGGTGTTCTGGACCATCCCCTGAAAGGCCGCCGCCTGCTCGAGGGCGACCTGGAGGCCGTCCTCCCAGGCCCGGTACGCCGCCCGCTTGGTCAGCTGGACCGCGAGGGGGGCGTTGTCGGCGATCGTCTGGGCGAGCTCGCGGGCGGCGCCCAGGAGCGCCTCGCCGTCGACGACCCGGTTGACCAGGCCGATCGCCAGGGCCTCGTCGGCGTCGATGAGCCGCCCGGTGAGCATCAGCTCGAGCGCCCGCGGGAAGCCGATCGTCCGGGCGAGGAGGAAGGCCCCGCCGTCGCCAGGGACCAGGCCGACCTTGACGAAGGTCGAGCCGAGCTTGACCCCGCGGGCGGCGATCCGGAGATCGCACATGCACGCGAGGTCGAGGCCCGCGCCGATCGCCGGGCCGTTGATCGCGGCGATCACCGGCTTGTCGCAGAGGGCGAGGCGCCGCGGGACCCGCTGGATGTTGTCGATGTAGGCCCGCCGCAGCTGCGCCGGGCCGCCGGCGAACATCCCCGCCTGGTCGCGCATGCGCTTGAGATCGCCGCCGGCCGAGAACGCCGGTCCGGCGCCGGTGAGCACCAGGCAGCGGACCTCGGGGTCGGCCTCGGCGCGATCGAGGGCGGCGCAGAGGCCCTCGACCATCGCCTCGGAGTAGGCGTTGCGGGCGTCGGGGCGGTCGAGGGTGATCGTGGCGATCGCTCCCGCGACCTCGTAGCGGAGATCGACCAGCGCGGCTTCCATGGCCGCGAGATACCGCAAAAAGAGCCGGCTGCGAAGCGCGGAGGCGCTCCGGGGGCGCGGACCTCCCGTGATACCCCTCCCCCATGCCACTCTCGAAGATCCTCCTCACCGACGCTGACCTCGCCCCGGGCGAGGAGAAGCGGATCCTCCCCAACCTCGCGGTCTCCGGCTACGACCGGATCCACATCCACATCGGCGCCAAGGCCCGCGGGATCCGCGGCCTCAAGGCGCGGGTCCTCTTCGCCAGCCCGATCCCGAGCGGCGCGCTCCTCAGCGACAGCACGATCTGGTACGGCGAGAGCACCACCAAGCACGACTTTGAGCACACCGAGACGACCGGTGACACCGGCTTCATCATGAGCGTCCCGGTGGTCGCGCCGATCCTCTACGACGTGATCCTGTCGAACACCAGCGCCCAGAAGATCGTCGACATCTACGTCTCGATCTTGGCAAAGTAGCCGCCGCATGACCGTCGTCGTCACCGGCGCTAGCGGCCACGTCGGGGCCAACCTCGTCCGTTCACTCCTCGACCAGGGCCGCCAGGTCCGGGCGGTGCTCCGCGGCGCGCCGATCGGCCTCGAGGGCCTCGACATCGAGCACGTCCAGGGCGACGTCCGCGACCGGGCCTCCCTCGAGCGCGCGTTCGCGGGGGCGGAGGTGGTCTTCCACCTGGCGGCGGTGATCTCGATCATGGGCGACAAGGGCGGCGCGGTCCGGGCGGTCAACGTCGAGGGGGTCCGCAACGCGGCCGAGGCCGCCCTCGCGGCCGGCGTCCGCCGGCTGGTCCACGTCTCGTCGATCCACTCCTTCGACCTCGAGGACCGGCGGGCGCCGCTCGACGAGAGCCGGCCGCGGGCGACCGAGCCCCACGAGCCGGCCTACAACCTCTCGAAGTACGCCGGCGAGCAGGAGCTGCGCCGGGTGATCGAGCGCGGGCTCGACGCGACGATCGTCAACCCGACCGGGATCATCGGCCCCCACGACTACCGCCCCTCGCGGACCGGCCGCCTCCTCCTCAGCCTCTACCGCCGGCGGCTCCCCGCGCTGATCCCCGGCGGCTTCGACTTCGTCGACGTCCGCGACGTCGTCGCCGGCATCCTCGCCGCCGAGGAGAGGGGCGGGATCGGCGAGAACTACATCCTCGGCGGCCGCTACACCACCGCCAAGGAGATCGGTCAGATCGCCCACGCGATCACCGGCCGCCGGCCGCCGCGCCTGACCTCGCCGATGTGGCTCGCGCGGGCGACCGCCCCCTTCAGCGAGCTCGCCGGCAAGGCGATGCGGCGCGAGCCGCTCTACACCCGGGAGTCGCTCCTCGCCCTCCGGGCCAACCCGGACATCCGCCACGATCGCGCGGCCGAGGTCCTCGGCTACCGCCCGCGGCCGATCGAGGAGACGATCCGCGACTCCTACGCCTGCTTCGCCCGCCGCGGGGTGGTGCCGGCGGACGCGGTCAAGGGCTGACGCGGGGCGTCGTCCGTCGCCGAGCTTGGATGTCTCAAGGGACATCTCAGCGCGAGCGAGGGCGACGCGCGCCGCGGCGCCCGGCCCGGCCCGGCCCGGCGATGGCTGCCGGGGTCCCCACGCTCGGTCCGCCCGCCGCCTTGGAAAACCCAGCGCTCGCGCGGTCTCTGAGGGTGAGCCGAGGTGCCGCCTGCGCGCGTCCGCGCGCGCCCGGCCCCCGCCGCTCGGAGACGACCCCATGCAGCGCCGCCCCCTCCCCCACCACGCCCTCTCCCTCGCCCTCTGCGCCCTCGCGCTCGCCGCCTGCGGGCCCCGGGAGATCGGCGACCCCTGCAAGCCCGACAAGGGCTGCCCCGACGACCTGATCTGCACGCCGGCGGGTGACGAGAACTTCTGCTTCGCCCCGCCCGGCGGCGCTTGTGATCCCAGCGCCGGCGATGACTTCTGCATCGGCGACGCGATCTGTGACGCGGGCGGCGTCTGCTCGATCCCGGTCGGCGGCGCCTGCGACCCGCTCGGTGAGAACTACTGCGCGGACGAGTACGTCTGCGCCGACACCTTCGACGGCGAGGGCAACGGCACCTGCGGGATCGCCGAGGGCGGCGCCTGCGACCCCGGCGACTCGCTCTGCGCCGGCAACATGACCTGCGCCGACATCACCGACGGCTCGAACGCCTGCTACCCGCCGGTGCTGGTCAAGGGCAACGTCTTCGACGCCCAGACCGCCGCCGGGATCCCCGACGCCCACGTGCTCGCGCTCGACGAGCAGGCGACCGCGGTCACCGACGTCTCGATCACCGACATGCTCGGCGACTACGTCCTCGAGCTCCCGGTGGTCCGCGGGACCGACGGGACCCCGAGCCCCGACCTCCGCTTCACCCTGCGGGCGAGCGCCGCCGACTACCAGACCTTCCCGGGCGGCCTCCGCACGGCGCTGCCGATCGCCTCGAGCGACGCGGTCAAGCTCGAGGACGGCTGGAACATCCAGACCGCGATCACCGACATCGCCCTGATCATGCTCCCGCCCGCGGAGCGCGGCCTCGCCAGCGTCTCCGGCCACGTCGTCGCCGGCGATCGCTCGGGCGGCGTGCTGGTGGTCGCCGAGGGCGCGGGCGCCGGGCGCTCCGCGATCAGCGATCTCAGCGGCGCCTACACCGTCTTCAACGTCCCGGCTGGCGACGTCGAGATCAAGGGCTACGCCGCCGACGTCCAGCTGAGCCCGGCGAACGTCTCGGTCGGCCCGGACCCGCTCGAGGGCGTCGACCTCACGCTCTCCGAGGCCGCGCTCGGGACGATCAGCGGCAGCGTCAACATCGTCAACGCCCCGGGCGGCTCCCTCACCAGCGTCGTCCTCGTCGTCGAGTCGACCTTCAGCGACACCTTCGTCCGCGGCGAGGTCCCGCGGGGCCTGCGGACGCCGCTGAGCGGCCCGCCGGACGTCTCCGGCGCCTTCTCGATCAGCGGGGTGCCGGAGGGGCGCTACGTCGTCCTCGCCGCCTTCGAGAACGACCTCCTGGTCCGCGACCCCGACCCCAACATCGCCGGCACCCAGATCGTCACGGTCGAGATGCCGACCCCGGGGATCGACGTCGCCCTCAGCGACTCGTTCAAGATCACCGAGGCCCTGGGCGTCGTCGGGCCCGGGGCCGACGACGCCGAGCAGGTGAGCAGCCCGCCGACCCTCCGCTGGCTCGACGACTCGAGCGAGGATTTCTACACGGTGGTCGTCTACAACGCCTACGGCGACCTGGTCTGGTGCCTCTCCGAGCAGCTCCCGAATTGCGACGGGCCCAACATCCCCGGCGTCAGCGGCCAGGCCGAGGTCACGGTCCCCTACGGCGGGCCGCTCGAGCTCGGCATGTACTACCAGTTCCGGGCGACCTCCTGGCGCTCCCCCGGCGGCAAGCCGGGGCCGATCTCGACGACCGAGGACCTCCGGGGGGTCTTCTTCGTCGGCGGCGGCGCCTGATCGCGCGAGCCCGCCTGCGCGCCCCCGCGCCGCGGCCGGGGGCGCGAGCGACACGGAGGCGCCGCGACGCCGCCCGCCGGGCTATCCTTCGGCGGTGCTCCGCAAGCTCCTGATCGCCCTCGCCGTCCTCGTGGTCCTCGCCGCCGGCGTCGCCTACTACCTCTGGCACCAGGCGACAGCGCTCCCCGAGTGGTACGACCCGAACGCGCCCGGGACCGCGGTCGCCAGCGCCGAAGGGGGCGCCCCGGCCAGCGCCCCGCAGGTCGACACCGAGTGGGTCCAGAGCGCCGACGGCCAGGGCCAGGAGATGAAGAACTTTCACCTCCGCACGAGCAAGATCAAGCCGGGGATCCGCAAGGCGATCAAGGCGTCGCGGGCGACCTACAAGGACGGCCACGTCGAGGCCGGGATGGTCGCCAACCTCGGCGACGTCTCCCCGGACGAGCTCTCGAAGGGCGACCAGAATTTCCTCAACAAGGCCTCCGAGGCGTTCCCCAGCCTCAAGGAGCGCGACGTGTACATCGGCGTCGAGGGCGAGACCGTGGTCAAGGACGGGGTCGTCCAGCTCGGCCCCAACAGCAAGGTGAAGATCGGCAACCTCTCGTACTCGCTCCCCGACGCCGCCCGCCGCCTCGGGATGGACGAGTCGAAGCTGCGGGCCGAGCTCAACGCCGAGCTCGCGCGGATGGGCGTCCGCGAGCCCGGCAAGTAGGCCGGCCGCCGCGCCGCGGGGTGAGCGGCGGCGAGCCAGATCGCGCCGCGGCCGGGTTTTTCGGCAGAGCGCCCGCGATCGCCGGTAGACTCCCCGCCGGGAGATGGACCAGAGCGACGACCAGCGCTACCAGCTCGGCGAGCTCCTCGGCAAGGGCGCGCTGGCGACCGTCGTCGCCCTCACCGGGCCCCGCGGCGAGCGCTACGCCGGCAAGCTCCTCCACGACTCCCAGAGCCAGGACCCGGCGGCGGTCGCCCGCTTCTTCCAGGAGGCCGCGCTCCTCCGCTCGCTCGGCCACGACAACCTCGTGCGGGTGATCGAGACCGTGACCGTCCGCGGCCGGCCGATGCTGGTGATGGAGCGGGTCGACGGGCCGACCCTCGCCCAGAAGATCGCCCGCTCCGCGCCGCTGCCGGAGGCGACGATCCTGGCGATCGGCCGCGGGATCGCCGAGGGCCTGGCGCACGCCCACGGGGCCGGCGTGATCCACCGCGACCTCAAGCCCGGAAACGTCCTCCTCGCCGGCGGCGAGCACCCGAAGATCGGCGACTTCGGGATGGCCCGCGCGAGCTCGCTGGCGGGGATCGACCACCAGGCGATGACCGTCGTCGGCACCCCCGACTACATGGCCCCGGAGTCGCTCGACCCCCTCGCGGTCGACCCCCGCTCCGACCTCTACGCGCTCGGCTGCATCCTCTTCGAGATGGCGAGCGGGCGCCCGCCCTTCGACGCCGCGACCCCCCTCGGGCTCCTCCACCAGCACCGCAGCGCGCCGATCCCCCCGCCGCCCGAGGGCCTCTCGCCGAGCCTCCGCCGCCTCATCGAGCGCCTCCTCGCCAAGTCCCCCGGCGATCGCCCGCAGTCGGCCGAGACCGTCGCGCTCCGCCTCGAGGAGATCGCCGCCGGCGACGATCCGAGGGCGCTCGCGCTGGTCAGCGACGAGCGCGGGGCGGCCACCTGCACCGCCTGCGGCCAGCGCCTCCTGGTCGAGGTCGGCCTCTGCCTCGCCTGCGGGCAGCCGACCGCGACCCTCGGCGAGGGCGACTTCGCGGTCCTGATCACCGGCCCCGGCAACGTCGGCGACAAGATCGACACCCAGCTCCGCGACCGCCTCTGCGCCTGGATCGCCGGCAACCCCGGCCTCCACCTCGACGCCGCGCCCCTCGCCAAGAAGATCCCGCGCCTCCCCTTCCCGCTCTGCGCCGGCGTCGACGAGGCCGGCGCGGCGGCGGTGGTCCGCGGGCTCGCGCAGATCGGCGCCGAGGCGATCGCCCACCGCGGCCACGTCCTCCGCGAGCCGTCGATGCGCAAGAAGTCGAGCACCCTGATGTTCCGGACGATGGCGATCATCGCGGCGACCGGCGGCTACTGGGCGGTCAAGGCCTACTTCTTCCTGCCGATCGTCCTCGTCGGCGCGGCCGTGGTGTCGATCGTCGGCGCGACCCGACGGACCACGCGGGCGCTCCCGCGGGGCAGCCGCGCGCTCGCGCCGGCGATCTCCGAGGCGCTCGGGCGGGTCGAGCGGGTGGTCCCGGGGCTCGCCGCCCGGCGCCACCGGATGGCCCTGCGGGCGGTCGTCCACCGCGCCCTCGCGCTCGCCGAGGGGAGCCCGAAGGCGGCCACCGGCGACGAGCTCGGCCAGGCGATCGACGCGGCCCTGGTCGCCGCCGGCCGCCTCGACGCGCTCGACCGCGAGCTCGAGCAGGTCGACATCCGCAACGCCAGCGACGAGGTCCGCGCGCGCCTCCATGAGCGCGACGTCTGGTCGGCCCGCCTCCTCGAGATGACCGCGAGCCTCGACGCGATCCAGGCCCGGGCCGCGAGCGCCCGCGAGCGGATCGCCGGCGACGCGGCCGAGGCCCGCCTCGCCGATCTCCGGGCGCGGATCGAGGCGCTCGAGGAGGTCGCGGCGGTCACCGAGGGGAGCGGAGCATGAGCGGCGCGCCCCCAATCACGACCCGGACGCCGCTGAGCGTCCTCGAGGGCCCCGAGCGCTGCGGCTCCGAGCAGCGCTGGCGGGTCCGCCTCGCCGACGGCCGGCCCGCGCTCCTCGCCCGCCTCCTCCCCGAGCTCGCGTCGGATCCGGCGATCCGTCGGCGCTACGTCCGGGACCTCGAGCGCCTCGCCAGCCTCGGCGAGCGCGGGCTCGCGCCCCTCCTCGAGCGGGGCCCCGAGCCCGATCCCCGCGACCCCAGGGCGGCGCCGCCCTGGCGCCTCCGCCTCGACCCGCCGGGGATCACCCTCGCCGAGTGGCTCCGCAAGCGGGCGCCGGCGCCGGTCGACGAGGTCGCCGCCCTCGGGGCCGCGCTCGCCGAGTGCCTCGCGGCGATCCACGACCGCGGCGTCGTCGTCCGCGACCTCGCGCCGCGGTGGATCGTCATCGGTCCCGAAGGACAGGTAACGCTCACCGACGTCGGCCTCACCCGGGTCGACATCCTCTCGACCCGGACCGCGGCCTCGCTCCTGGTCGAGAGCTCGCCCTACGCCTCGCCCGAGCAGCTCGCCAAGACCGTCGTCGATCCCCGCTCCGATCTCTTCGGCCTCGGGGTGATCCTCTACCAGGCGCTCACCGGCGCGCTCCCCTTCGGCGACGGGCCCGCGCTCCTCCGCGACGACCAGCCGCCGCCGCCCCCCTCGGAGCTCCGCGCCGAGGTCCCGGCGGCCTTCGACGAGGTGATCCGCCGCTGCCTCGCCCGCGACCCGGAGGGGCGGCCGGCGACCGCCCGCGAGGTCGCGGCGATCCTCCGGGGACGGGCCGCCCCCTCGCAGGCGATCGCCCGGGTGGTCTGCCAGTCCTGCGGCGCCCCCCTCCGCCTCGGCCAGCGCCTCTGCCTGAGCTGCGGCAAGGAGGCGGTGCTCTTTGAGCACATGCCCGAAGGGTCAGGCGAGCGCTACTCCCTCGATCTGACCAAGGCGAGCGAGGACACCGCCTTCTCGCAGCGCCTCCAGCGGGTCCTCGACGCCCTCGCGCGCGAGCGGGTGCCGGTCCTCAACCTGGTGATCGGCGACGCGCGGATGTACTCGAAGCAGGAGCTCGCCCGCCGCTACCGCCTCCCCCTCCGCCTCTTCGACGACCTCTCGCAGCCGACCGCCGAGGCCCTCCAGGCCCGCCTCGCCGCCGAGGGGATCACCACCCGCGTCCGCCGCAGCGACGGCGTCGATCGCCGGCAGCGGCGGATCACCCTGGCGGTCACCGGCGGGGCGATGCTCGCGGTCCTCGTCCCCCTCGCGCTGATCGGCGGCGCCCCGGTCCTGGGGATCGGCCTGGCGATCTCCCTCGTCGTCTTCGCGATCATCGCGGTGTCGCTGAGCCGCCGTCGCCGCACCCCGCGGGTCCCGCTCATCCACCTGCGACCGGCGCCCGCCGCCCTCCCGGCCTCCGATCCCCTGGTGACCCGGATGGCCGCGCTCCTCCAGCGGGGGCCGGCGGCCGACGTCCGCGAGCAGATCGCCGAGCTCGCCCTCCTGGTCCAGCGCCTCGTCGATCACCGGGCGACGATCGTCGGCGAGCGGGCCGAGCTCGATCGGATCCTCGAGCCGATCGCCCCGCTGGTCGGGCTCATCGAGGAGCAGGTCGCGCACCTCGAGGCGATCGACCGCGAGCTCCAGGGCCTCGACGAGGGCGCGATCGTCCGCGGCCTGGCGGCCAGCGAGGCCCGCGGCGAGCCGGCGAGCGCGCGCGAGGAGCTCCTCCTCGGCCTCGATCGCCTGCGGGCGCTCGAGGATCAGCGCGCGCAGGCGCTCCATCGCCTCCTCAGCGCCGGCGATCTCCTGCGCCGGAGCGCCGATCTCGGGCTCGCGGTCCACGACCCCGAGGAGGGGCACCGCCGGCAGATCGCCCTCGCCCTCCACGCCCTCGGCGGCGAGGTCGACGGGCCCCAGCCGTGAAATTCCCCGCGGCCAGAACGAATGGCGCGATGATGCGTCGAAGGTCCCCACGATGAAGGCCGACGACCTGCCGATCAACACCCCCTGCGACGAGAGCTGGTCGGCGATGCGCGGCGGCCCCTCGCGCCGCTTCTGCGACGTCTGCGCCCGCGACGTCCACGACCTCTCGCAGATGACCGAGCGCGACGCCCGGACCCTCCTCGCCGGCGCCAGCGAGCGCCTCTGCGTCCGCTACGCGATCGGCCACGACGGGGCGATCCGCTTCCAACCCGAGGCGAGCGCCGCCCCGCCGCCGCCGACAAACCTCGTCCAGCTGCGGACGCCGACCCGCGATCGCCCGGCCGCGATCGCCCGGGCCGCGGCCGCGGCCGTGGTCCTCGCCGCCTGCACGCCCCACCACCACGACGAGGAGCCCCCCTGCGCGGAGCCCGAGATCGTCCAGGAGCTCGGCCAGGGCGGCGTCGAGGGGATCATGGAGCCGCCGCCTCCGCCTCCGCCCCCGCCGATCGTCCAGGGCGGGATCGGCCCGGAGCTCGAGCCGCCCCCGCCCCCGCCTCCGCCGCCGATCGTCGAGGATCCCCCCGCGGTCATGGGTCAGGTCGCCGAGGTGAAGATGGGCGACGTCGCCGGCCCCGAGATCCCGCCGCCTCCGCCCCCGCCGCCCGACCGCGACCACGTGAAGATGGGCAAGATCGCCTACGACCCCGAGCTCCACGCCGATCCGGTCGAAGATGTCCCTTGCGACAGCCCGCCCCCGCCCCCGCCGGCGCCCCACGACGGCCCGCGCCGCTACTAGCCGACGCGCGGAGCGGCGCTCGCCCGCCGCGACCGGCCCGGCGTTGACCCGCGCCGCTCCGATCCTCGACACTGCGAGTGGAACGGAGGGGCGGATGGCGCTGAGCGAGGGGAGTGACTTTGTCTTTTGCCCGAAGACGACCTACGTCGGCGGCGCGGGGATCGGCGAGGGCTGCCTGATCGGGACCCGGCGCCGCCTCCTGATGGTCCCGCTCCGGGTCGACGCCGCGGTCTGGAACCGGAGCGTCACGACCACCACCTGGCGGCTCGGCGACGAGCCCCTCGGCGACGCGATCGCCCGGATCCTCCGCGACCCGGCCCTCACCCTCGGCGGCCTCGAGGAGACCATGGGCGCGCTCGCGGAGGAGATCGAGGGCGCCGTCCTCGGCAAGCTCGACGAGGCCAGGCGAGTCCGGGTCCGGGCCGGCTGGTTCTCCCGCGGCGTCTACTTCAGCGCGCGGGAGAAGGGCCCGGGCTGGAGCGGCTTCCCCCTCAAGGGCAAGCCCCTCGCCCTCGCCTGGCTCGACTTCTACCGCGGCCTCCCCAACTTCGTCGCCTAGCGCGACGTCAGAGCGCCGCGGAGCGAGGGCCGGCCGAGCCGACCCGGCGGCCCGCTCGATCAAGGGCGCCCGCGCGGTCGACCGCGGACCCGCGGCGAGGGACAATCGGGCGATGCGCCGACTCGTCCCGCTCCTCCCCCTCCTCCTCCTTGGCCCGGCCTGCAGCGGCGAGGGCGAGGGCGACGATCACGGCGCGACCACCGGGACGACGCCCGGGACCACCGGCGCGAGCGCGACGAGCGTGAGCACGAGCGACGCGAGCGCGGCGAGCATGAGCACGACCGCCGCGAGCGCCAGCGGATCGAGCGGCGGCAGCGACCCGAGCGGCGACCCGACCACCGGCGACCCGACCACCGGCGATCTGACCACCGGCGATCCGAGCGGCGACCCGCCCGGCGACCCCTGCCCGGGCTACGCGACCCGCTACTGGGACTGCTGCAAGGCCCACTGCGGCTGGCCCGGCAACGTCAACCCGGCGACCGACACCCTCCTCTCCTGCGATCAATCGGACGCCCCGATCGTCGATCCCCTGACCAGCTCCGCCTGCGACGCGCCGGCCCCCTCGAGCGCCTTCACCTGCTCGAGCAACGCCCCCTGGGCGGTCAGCGACACCCTCGCCTACGGCTTCGCCGCGGTCCCGGCGAGCGGCGACATCTGCGGCCGCTGCTACCGCCTCGACTTCGACGGCAGCGGCCACTACAGCGCCCAGGATCCGGGCTCGGTCGCCCTCGCCGGCAAGGCGATGATCGTCCAGGCGACCAACATCGGCTACGACGTCGGCGGCGGCCAGTTTGACATCCTCACGCCCGGCGGCGGCGTCGGCCTCTTCGACGCCTGCTCGTTCCAGTGGGGGGTCGACAAGGCCGAGCTCGGGGCGACCTACGGCGGCTTCATGACCGCCTGCCAGGAGATGTTCGGGGGCGATCACGCCAAGCAGAAGGAGTGCGTGCTCGGCCGCTGCGACGCGGTCTTCGCCGACCCCGCGCTCGCCGAGCTGCGGGCCGGCTGCCACTGGTACGTCGACTGGTACGAGGCCGCCGACAACCCCAACCTCCACTACCAGGAGGTCGCCTGCCCGCCCGAGCTGGTGGCGATCTCCGGGATCGATCGCGGCCCCCTCAACGACGTCGGCGCCTGCATGGGCGGCGGCGGCGGTCCGCCCTGCACGCAGGAGGAGATGGACGCGTGCAATTGCGACTGGACCAACGGCGGGACCACCTGCGGCGACGACGACGGCTCCTGCTGCTGGACCGCCTGCTGCGGCTAGTGCCCGCGCTCAGCGACGCCGGGCCGCCCGCGCGGCCTCGCGCGCCGCCTCGCCGTAGGGATCTGACCACGGGCACCACTCCACCTCGCCGTCGCCCTCGGCCTCGCCCTGCGCCCGCGAGCGCGAGCAGAAGCGCGCGTCGCGGACGCTGAGCCGCTGCCGCCCCTCGGCGAGCGCCCGCGGACCGCCCTCGAGCGGCGGGCTCACGTAGATCGAGCCCTCGAGGAGCTCGCCAAACGCGACCGCCCCCTCGTCGCGGAAGTAGCGGTAGACCAGCGTCTTCTCCGACGACGAGCCGGTCGGCATCCGGAGCTCGACGCGGACGATCGCCTTCTCCGGGTGGGCGTCGGCATGCTCGGCGAGCACCCGCCCGGCCTCGGCGCTCGCCCACCAGAAGTCCTCGACCATCGGCGAGTCGGTGAGGACGATGTCAAAGCGGCGGACCGCGAGCTTCCCCGGGAGCGCGCCGAGGTCGACGTTGACGAGCTCGGGATCGCTGGTGTCGATCACCGGCGCCGCGTAGCGAGCGGCGACCAGCCCCTCGATCTCCTGGAGCCGCGCGTCCTCCTGCGAGGCCCGCTGATAGCCGACCCGGGCCGAGCGGATCACCGCCTCCACCTCCCGCCCCATCTTCGGCATCACGCCGCCGAAGCGGCCGTCGAGCGCCCCCTGGATCGCCGCGTCGACGAAGGCCGGCTCGCGGATGCAGTAGTCCGGGCGATCGTCGTAGCAGCTCTCGCCGTCGACCAGGGCCGCCCGCGCGAGCGCCCAGCCGTCGACCTCGACGTCGGGCGGCGGCGGCCCGCAGGCGAGCGCGAGGAGGATGGTTGCGAGGAGTCGAGGTCGCGCCACCGGTCGATGGTAGCCCGCCGAGGCGAGCGCTTCGTCGACGCCTGGCGACGCGCGCCGCGGCCGAGTTCGCGCGGCCCCGCGCGCGCTCGCCCAGGTGCGGCCCCGAGCGCGCGCGCGGCCCCGCGGCCCGGGCCGCGGCGGCGCCTCCAGCCCCCGAGGTCGCGATCCCAACCTTGCTATCGTCCGCGACCATGCTCGCCACGCCGTCGCTCCTCCTCGCCGCCCAGGTCCTCGCCGCGACCATCGACGTCAACCCCGGAGACGACCTCTGGGGGACCCTCAAGGCGCTCGGCGCCGGCGACGAGGTGATCATCCACGCCGGCACCTACGCGGTCCCCGGCTTCGTCGATCTCATGCTCCCGGGGACCGAGGGCCAGCCGATCCTGATCCGCGCCGGCGACGGCGAGGAGGTGATCATCCAGGGGATCCCCGAGCAGAACACCTTCAACGTCCAGGGGAGCTGGTACACCCTCCGCGGCCTCAAGATCGTCGGCGGCTCCCACGGGATCCGGGTCGGCACCTCGGATCACGCGACCTTCGAGGACATCGAGATCACGACGATCGGCGACGTCGGGATCTCGTGCAACCGCCCCGACAACACCTACGAGGCGATCACGATCCGCGGCGTCCACATCCACGACACCGGGATGGGCGGCGGCCCCGGCGAGTGCATGTACCTCGGCTGCAACGACGACGGCTGCCAGATGTGGGACTCGACGATCGAGTTCAACTGGTGCCACGACACCCTCGCGGGCTCGCAGGGCGACGGCATCGAGCTCAAGACCGGCTCCTACAACAACGTCATCCGTCACAACGTGATCCACGACGTCAAGTACCCGGGGATCACGATCTACGGGACGGTCGGCAACAAGGCGCCGAACGTCGTCGAGGGCAACGCGGTCTGGGCGTCCGGTGACAACGGGATCCAGACGGTCGGCGACGCGATCGTCCGCAACAACCTGGTCTTCGCCGTCGGCGCCAACGGGATCCACGCCAAGCCGAGCCAGGGCGAGATCGTCGAGAACCTGACGATCGTCCACAACACGATCCTCAACGGCGCGGGGATCTGCCTCCGCGGCAACCAGTGGCCGGGCGGCGAGGGGATCGTCGTCGCCGGCAACGCCTTCTACTGCGAGGGCGGGACCGCGATCCGCCTGCCCGAAGGGTCAGGCACCTCGTCCTTCGCGGCGAACGCGGTCGTCGGCGGCGTCGAGGGCGTGGCGATGGGGACCTTCGACGGGGTCAGCCTCGCGGCCGCCTTCGCCGACGCGGCCGCCAAGGACGTCTACCCCGCCGACGGCTCGCCGCTCGTCGACGCCGGCGACCCCGCCCACGCGCCCGCCGACGACTTCAACTGCCTCCCCCGCGATCCCGCGGCCCCGGACGCCGGCGCCTACGATCGCGACGCGCCGACCAACCCGGGCTGGGCGGTCGCGCCCGGCTTCAAGACCTGCGCCGATCTCGGCGGTGACACGACCGGCGGCGTCGAGACCAGCGGCGGCAGCGACACCAGCGGCGGCGACACCAGCGGTGCGTCGACGACCGGAGGAGGCGGCACCACCGGGGCCTCGAGCGCCGGCACCGACGGCACCGGCGGCACCTCGGGCGGCGGCTCGAGCGACACCAGCGGCGACGCCAGCGGGAGCGCGAGCACGGCCGCGGGCTCGAGCGCCACGGCCAGCGACACCGCCGCGGACACCAGCGGCGACGAGGGGGAGGGCTGCGCCTGCGGTGTCGACGCGGTCCCCCAGCCGGCGTCTCTCCTCGCCCTTTTCAGTCTCCTCGCGTGGCGACGTCGGCATCGCTCCTAGCCCCGTGCTCGGCCGCGCCCGCGCGTATCCGCCCGCGGATTCCGATCGATCGTTGACCGGCCTCCCTCGAATGGAGGATGCTCTCGGATGGGGGTGCGGGCCCTGCGCGCGTTCACGGCGGCTTTTCAACCACCATCGAATCTGCGGACCCTCACGTCGGTCGAAGGCCAACCCCCGAAACCAAGAGGACAGACATGAAGACACTCACGCTCTCCACTCTGCTCGCCATCCTGATGGCCGCCCCCAGCGCGGCTCTCGCGGCCCCCGCGGTCGAGGCCAGCGCCACCATCACGGCCGACGCGTCCGCCGAGGTCGAGGACGACATCCTCCTGGTGATCGACCTGCCGATCGCCGCGATCGACGCGCGCGAGGCCGGCGTCGAGGAGGCCGAGATCACCGAGGCCCTCGAGGGCGCCGAGGAGATCGGCACCTCCGCGGGCGAGGCGACCGCGGTCCTCACCGTCGAGGCCGACGAGACCAAGGGCAACGGCAAGCGGAAGGGCTTCGGCCTCTACGTCAAGAAGCTCCTCGTCGAGGGCTACCGCGGCCCCGAGCTCGCCGCCAAGATCCGCGAGCGCAAGGCCGAGATCGCCGACATGAGCGACGAGGAGAAGGCCCAGCTCAAGGCCGACCTCAAGGCCAAGCACGAGGCCGAGGTCGAGCGCCGCAAGGAGCTCCACGCCAAGATCAAGGCCGAGAAGGCCGCCGGCAAGAAGATCAAGCAGCACCAGGCCGAGCTCCACGCCAAGCTCGACAAGAAGCGCCAGGACGAGCGCCGCGAGCACATGGCGACCAAGGCCAAGCTCAAGGGCAAGATCGCCAAGGAGAAGGCGAAGGACGACCCGAACGAGGCGAAGGTCAAGCACCTCAAGCACGAGCTCCACGAGGAGAACGCCGAGCACCGCGAGAAGATGGACAAGATCGAGGCCCGCGAGGACAAGCTCGAGAAGCGCGAGGACAAGGTCGAGAAGCACGGCGACAAGCTCAAGGCCAAGGAGGAGCGCCTCGAGACCCGTGAGACCAAGCGCGAGGAGCACAAGGACAAGATCAAGGCCAAGGTCGAGGCGAAGCGCGCCGACAAGGGCGCCGCCCCCGAGTAGGCCGGCCCGACACCCGACGAAGGACGAGGTACGACGACATGCAGCGAATCTTCCTCACCATGATGGTTGCGATGCCCCTGGCCCTCGGGGCCTGCGGCGGTGACAAGCCGGCCGACGGCAAGACCGAGGCCAAGGGCGACGAGGGCGCCAAGGAGGCCGACGCCGGCGAGGCCGAGGCGGCCGACGAGGCCGAGGCGATGGACCCGCGGGTCGAGAAGGCCGTGACGATCGCCAACGAGATCGCCAAGAACCCCGACGACGCCGACGCGATCCTCGAGAAGAACGGCCTCGACCGCGAGGGCTTCGAGAAGCTGATGTACGAGATCGCCAAGGATCCCGAGCTCTCAAAGAGCTACGCGATCCACCGCGAGGCCTGATCCCGACGCGCGCAGGCGCGGAGACCCGGCGCCCCCCAGCTCAGGCTGCGGGGCGCCGCGTCGCGAGCGCGGCCGCTCAGCGAGCGCCGGCCTCGACCGCGTCGAGGCGCGCCTCGAGGTCGACCAGGCGCCGCCGGAGCGCGAGGTTCTCCTCCTCGGCGTCGACCAGGCGCTGGTGGAGCCCCTGGATCGCGGCCATCGACACGCCGCTCGCGTCGAGCGGGAAGATCATCCGATCGGTGTCCCAGAGGCCGAACGCCGCCGCGAAGTCCTGGGCCATCGGCCCGAGGTGGCGGACCTCGGCGGAGTCCTTGGTGTAGCGCCAGGTGCTGATCGGCAGGGCGACGACCTTGGCGAGGACCGCCGCCGGGTCGACCTCGCGGAGGTCCGACTTGAGGTTGCGATCGCTTATCGGGCACATCATCGAGCAGAACTCCTTGCCCGGCGGCACCGGCACGCCCTGACAGCACTGCAGGCCGTCGCAGCAGGCCTCGCCCTGGGCGCAGCTCCCCCCCTCGTCCATGCAGACGCCGCCGGTCGTGTCGCCGGTCGTGTCGCCGGTCGTGCTCGTGTCCGTGGTCGAGCCGGAGGTGCCGCCGCTCGACGAGGAGCTCGTGTCCCCGCTCGACGACGAGCTCCCGTCGCTGGTCGACGCCGAGGTCGACGAGCCGCCGCTCGACGAGCCGGAGCCGCTCGCGGTGTCGCCCGACGAGGACGACGACGCCGAGGTCGACGAGGTGCCCGCGCTGGTCTGGGTGGTGCCGCCGCCGGTCGAGCCGTCGGAGGTGCCCTTGTCGTCGCCGCTGCAGCCCGCGAGGGCGAGGGCGAAGGTGAGGGCGATCGGGGTGAGGAGATCAAGGAAGCGAATCGTCATGGCAAGTTCCATCGCGCGGCCGCTCGCCGCGTCCTTCGGCGATAGTACGGCACTCACCGCGAGTTCCCGCGCGATGCGAGAGGAACGGCGATCCGAGGGCAGGAGAGCGCCCTCCCGGCGTCACGCGGTCGACGCGCCGCGACCCCGAAGAAGGGAGCCATGCCGGCGCGCGACGCATGTCGAGCCTCCGCCTGACCTGCTAGCGTGCGGCCGGTGCCGCCCGCGTCGACGATCGCCCTGAGCACCCGCGCCGCCCGTCGCCTGGCGATCGCCCGCGCCGGCCTCTGGCGCCCGGAGCCGACCGGCCTGCCGAGCCGCGCCCGTCGGCGCCCCGCCGACGCCGAGGCCGACGCCCACGCGATCATCGATCGCTTCGGCTACCTCCAGCTCGACACGGTCGCGGTGAGCGGCGCCCGCAGCCACGCGATCGTCCTCCTCTCGCGCCTCCCGGGCCTGACGATCGACCAGGCCGAGGCGCTCCTCCGGCCTGGCGCGCCGCTCTTCGAGTACTGGGGGCACGAGGTCTCGTGGATCCCCCTCGACCTCTACCCCGCCTTCGCCTTCCGCCGCCGCGAGTTCCAGACCCATCCCTGGTGGGGCGACCTCCTCGGCGAGCACCCGAAGGTCGCCCGCGACATCGTCAAGCGGATCGCCGACGAGGGGCCGCTGCGCTCCGCCGATCTCGAGGGCTCGAGCGGCGCCGGCTGGTGGAACCTCAAGCTGACCAAGAAGGTAGCGACCGCCCTCTGGTCGGCCGGCGAGCTGGCGATCTCCGAGCGCCGCGCCTTCCTCCGCGCCTTCGACCTCAGCGAGCGGGTGATCCCGGCGGCGACCCGCGCCCGCGCGCTCAGCGAGGACGAGGCGCTGCGGGTGCTCCTCCTCCGCGCCCTCGCCGGCCACGGCTGGGCGACGACCTCGACGCTGGCGGCGACCTGGCGCCTCCGCAACCGGCGGCCGGCGATCCAGCGGGCGCTCGCCGAGCTGGTGGAGGCCGGCGAGATCGTCGCGGCGTCGCTGGTCAGCGACGAGGGCGGCCGCCGCCCCGGCTGGATCCGGCCCGCCGATCTCGAGCTCCTCGCCCGCCTCGAGCGGGCGCGGCCGCGGGCCGATCGCGGGGTGCTCCTCTCGCCCTTCGACCCGCTCCTCTGGGATCGCGCCCGGGTCCGCGAGCTCTTCGGCTTCGATCAGATCCTCGAGATCTTCAAGCCGCCGAGCCAGCGGGTCTACGGCTACTACTGCATGCCGGTGCTCGCGGCCGATCGGCTGATCGCCCGGGTCGACCTCAAGGCCGAGCGCCGCGGCGGCCACCTCAAGGTCCTCGCGCTCCACCGCGAGGGGCGCGGCGCCGACGAGCGGCGGGCGATCGACCACGCGCTGACGAGCTACGCCGACGCCCTCGGCCTCGCGCTCCGCCGCTGAGCGCCGCCGTGGCCGACCTGCCCCTTGGGTCATCCTCGCGCGCGCCCCCGCGCGCCGCGCGCGGAGGCCGGACCATTTTCGCGCCGGGGAAACCCCGCACCAGATCATGCGTTGATGGCAACCTCATTCGAGGAGCGGAGCCGATGAGCGAAGAGCAAGGGACATCGATCGATCTCGAGGTTGCGATCGTCGGCGGCGGCGTCGCTGGCTGCTACAGCGCGTGGCGCATGGTCGGCGCCGACCACCAGCGGCGGGTCGGCCTCTTCGAGCTCAGCGATCGGATCGGCGGCCGCCTCTACTCGCGCCACCTCCCGGGGATGCCCCACGTCGTCGCCGAGCTCGGCGGCATGCGCTACATCCCCGAGGCCCAGGCGCTGATCCACGGGCTCATCGAGCACCTCGAGCTGCCGAGCCGCCCCTTCCTCCGCGGCGTCTCGAACCCCGACGGCGACGGCAACAACCTCTTCTTCCTCCGCCGCAAGCACATGCGGATGCGCGACGTCGCCGGCGAGGCGAGCGACCGCTACCACATGGAGTGGCACGAGCGCGGCAAGACCCCGGACGAGATCCTGGAGCACGTCGTCCGCACCTACGTCCCCAGCGGCGAGGGCCTCGACCTCGCGGGCAAGGCGGAGCGCCTGGTCTTCGGCGAGCCGCTCTACTGCCACGGCTTCTGGAACCTCCTCTACCGGGTCCTCTCCTCCGAGGCCTACGCCTTCGTCCGCGACGCCGGCGGCTACGACACGAGCGTCGCCAACGGCAACGCGGCCTCGTCGCTGCAGGTCGATCAGTTCGTCGAGGGCGTCACCTACCGCACCCTCAAGCGGGGGATGGATCACCTGCCGAAGACCCTCGCGCGCCGCTTCGCCGACCTCGTCGAGCGCCACCAGGGGCGCCAGGGCCTCTACCTCGGCCACCGCCTCCTCCGCTTCGATCGGGCCGAGGAGGGCGCCCCCCGGCGCTACCGCCTCGAGTTCGCCGACCTCTCGGCGGTCCACGGCGACGACCTCGAGGGCGCCGAGCCGGTGGTCGTCTACGCCGATCACGTCGTCCTCGCGCTGCCGCGGCGGGGCCTCGAGCTCCTCGATCAGGACAACTTCTTCTTCAGCCACCCGTGGATGCAGCGCCACCTCAAGGCGGTGATCAAGCAGGCCGCCTTCAAGCTCTTCCTCGGCTACGACCGACCGTGGTGGCGGGGGCTCGGGCTGGTCGCCGGCCACTCGGTCACCGACCTCCCGGTCCGCCAGACCTTCTACTTCCCGACCGAGGGCGAGCAGCCGGGCGCCGACCCCCACAACCACAACTCGCTGCTGATGGCGAGCTACGGCGACGACGCCTCGGCCGCCTTCTGGAAGGCCTTCGAAGGCGGCGCCCCCTTCCGCGGCGCGGCCAACCACTTCGTCGCCGACGGCGAGGCGCCGGTCGATGCCGACGCGGGCGCGGTCACCGAGGCGATGGTCCACGCGATCCAGGGGCTCCTCCGGCAGATCCACGGCCTCCGCGAGCTCCCGGCGCCCTACACCGCGGCCTTCCAGGACTGGGGGACCGACCCCCACGGCGCGGCCTGGCACGCCTGGAAGGCCGGCTTCCGCTACTGGGAGGTGATGAAGCGGATGCGCAAGCCGCTCGATCCCCGCTGGGGCGGCGACGGCGAGCCTGTCCCCGACGAGCAGGTGTACATCTGCGGCGAGGCCTACTCGAACGTCCAGAGCTGGATCGAGGGCGCGCTCCAGACCACCGAGCAGATGCTGCAGGAGCACTTCGCGCTCGGCTCCCCGGAGTGGCTCGACGGCGACTACGACCTCGGGCCCTGAGCGCTCGCCGGTGCCCCTCCGCGCGGCCGCGTGCCCCCGCGGCCCGCGACCCGGCGGGAGGGTCGCTCCTCGTGCTAGCTTCGTCCCGCGGCCACGAGGCCCGGGAGAGCGCACGATGAGCCTGAACGTCACGACCCTCGCCAACCTCCTCCACGCCCGCGCCGAGGCGAGCCCCGACCACGCGGCGATCCGCTCGAAGGTCGGCGGCGCCTGGGTCGATCAGAGCTGGAGCTCGCTCGCCGAGCGGGCCGATCGGATCGCCGCCGGGATCCTGAGCGCGACCGAGCTGGCGGACAACGACGTGATCGGCATCCTCGGCCAGACCAGCGCCGACTGGCTCGCCTGCGACTTCGCGGCCCTCTCGGCCGGCCTCCAGACCGTGCCGATCTACGCCTCGCTCCACCCCGAGGAGGTCGGCTACTGCCACGTCGACACCGGGATCAAGGTGGTGATCGTCGACGACCGCGGCCAGCTCGAGAAGATCCGGGCGATGCGGGCGGGCTTCTCGTTCTTCGACGTCGACTACGGCGCCGACCAGATCCCGCTCCGCCACGTCGTCGTCATCAACCCCGCCGGGATCGCCCCGGCCGACGACTGGGAGAGCCTCGCCGACCTCGAGGAGCGCGGCGCCGCCGAGCTGGGGCGCCTGCGGGCCGAGCTCCTCCGCCGACGCAAGGCGGCGACCCCCGATCAGACCGCGACCTACACCTACACCTCGGGGACCACGGGCCCGCCCAAGGCGGTGATCCAGACCCACGACAACCACCTCTCGATGTCGCGATCGGTCGAGTCGGCGGCGATCCTCGACTCGCGGATGCGCGAGGGCGGCCTCTTCCTCTTCCTCCCGCTCGCCCACTCCTTCGGCCGGCTGATCCAGTTCGCGGGGCCCTACCTCGACCTCCCGCTGGTGATCTCCTCGGTCCCGACCCTCGCCGACGACGCCCGCGGCTCCCGCCCCGGCTTCTTCCCGGCGGCCCCGCGGGTCTACGAGAAGATGAAGTCGAAGATCGAGGCGGCGGTCGCCGGCGCGCCGCCGCTCCGCCAGAAGCTCTTCCACTGGGCGATCGACACCGGCAAGGCGACGATCCCCTACCGCAGCACGGGGCGGCCCCTCCCCTTCCTCCTCGGCCTCACCCACGGGCTCGCCGATCGCCTCGTCCTCTCCAAGCTCCGCGCCCGCCTCGGCCTCGACCGCGCGGCCGCGCTCCTCTCGGGCTCGGCCCCGCTCGACGCCGAGGTCCACGCCTTCTTCCTCGCCTGCGGCCTCGACCTCCTCGAGGCCTACGGCCTCACCGAGACCTGCCCGGGCCTCAGCGGCAACCGCCCCGGCAAGATCAAGGTCGGCACGGTCGGCCTCGCGCTCCCCGGCGTCACCCTCAAGATCGCCGCCGACGGCGAGATCCTGGCGAAGGGCCCGAACATCACCCAGGGCTACCTCAACCGCCCCGAGGCGACCGCCGACGCCTTCGACGCCGAGGGATGGTTCTGCACCGGCGACCTCGGGTCGATCGACGACGAGGGCTTCCTCCGGATCACCGGCCGCAAGAAGGAGCTGATCAAGACCTCGGGCGGCAAGTACGTCGCGCCCGCGAAGATCGAGGGTCAGCTCAAGCTCCTGCCGATCATCCAGGAGGCGGTGGTCGTCGGCGATCGCCGCAACTACTGCGTCACGCTCCTCACCATCGATCCCGAGGAGCTCGGCGAATTCGCCAAGCAGCAGGGCTTCGCGGCCGATCAGGACGCGCCCGAGGTCAAGGCGGCGATCGACGCCCACGTCGCCAAGGTCAACCAGGGCCTCGCCAGCTTCGAGTCGATCAAGTACTGGCGCCTCCTGCCGGAGCCGATGAGCGTCGACAACGGCCTCCTCACCGCCTCGCTCAAGGTGAAGCGCAAGGTCGTCGAGGAGCGCTACGCCGCGGTGATCGACGCCATGTACGCGCAGGGGCTCGTGGTCCGCTAGCCAGCGGCGAGGCCAGACAGCACTCGCCGACGTCCGCATCGCAGACGTGCAGGCGCGAGGAGGCACACGCAAATCCGACGCGTGAGGGCGCAAGGAGGGCGCTTGTCCCCTCCTGGGGTCGCCCGCACCCTCGGGCCAGGAGCTGCCCATGAGAACACCTGGTCTTCGTTCGCCCTTCGCCCCCCTGATCGCGCTCGCGCTCATCGCCCCCGCCTGCACCGGCGATGACACCGGCACCGCGAGCGCGAGCTCGACCGGGACCGACAGCGACGGGACCAGCTCGACGAGCTCGGCCTCGACGTCGGGCGGCACCACGAGCGGGACCACCAGCGCCGGCTCGATGACCGAGACCGGGGGCGCGACCACCAGCGCCGGCACCGAGACCGGCACCTCGGGCTCGACCAGCGACACAACCGGCGACACCACCGGCGGCGAGCCGGTCTGCGGCGACGGCGTCGTCGACCCCGGCGAGGAGTGCGACGACGGCAACGCCGAGGACGGCGACTCCTGCACCAACGCCTGCACCGCCGCGGTCTGCGGCGACGGCGTCCTCCAGGTCGGCGTCGAGGAGTGCGACGACGGCAACGCCGACAACACCGACGAGTGCATCGACACCTGCGTCGCCGCCTTCTGCGGCGACGGCTACCTCGGCCCCGGCGAGGCCTGCGACGACGGCAACGCGGTCGACGACGACGAGTGCACCAACAAGTGCGCGCTGCCGACCTGCGGCGACGGCGTCCTCCAGGGCCTCGAGGAGTGCGACGACGGCAACGACGACAACACCGACGATTGCATCAACACCTGCCTGATCGCCACCTGCGGCGACGCCCAGGTCCAGGCCGGCGTCGAGGAGTGCGACGACGGCAACGACGACAACGCCGACGAGTGCGTCGAGGGCTGCAAGACCGCCTCCTGCGGCGACTCCTTCCTCCATGAGGGGAACGAGCAGTGCGACGACGGCAACATCGTCGACTCCGACGAGTGCACGGCGACCTGCACGATCGCCACCTGCGGCGACGGCGTCCTCCAGGAGGGCGTCGACGAGTGCGACGACGGCAACAAGGTCAACGCCGACGAGTGCTCGCTCCTCTGCCACAACCCGCCGATCTCGGTCCAGATCGCCCCCGGCGGCACGACCCCGCTCGAGGGCGGCAACGGCGGGTCGATGTTCGACGACGCCTGCCCGCCGGGACAGGCGCTGATGGGCTTCGACGGCAAGCTCGACGGTCAGAACTGGCACGGCAACCTCCGGGGCCTCTGCGCGACCCTCTCGGTCGAGGTCGTCGACGACGCCTTCGCGATCAAGGTGGAGCAGGCCGGCTACCTGGTGCTCCGCGGCGCGAACAACCAAAACGGCCAGGGCTGGATGCGCACCTGCCCGGTGGGGACCCTCGTGGTCTCGGTCAGCGGCCGCAAGGGCAACCTGATCGACCAGCTCACCTTCGGCTGCGCCAAGCCGATGATCCTCGAGGACGAGAACGGCTACTCGATCGCCCTCGGGGCGATCGAGTACCTCCCGTCGATCGGCGGCAACGGTGGCACCGCCTTCCCCGAGCACCAGTGTCCGAACGGTCAGGTGGCGACCCGGCAGCGCGGCCGCGCAGGCAACGACCTCGACGCCTTCGGCCTCGGCTGCGGGATCATCTCCCTCAACTTCCAGTAGGCGGCCGGCCGGCCGCGGCCGGCGCGTCGTCGCCCGGGTCGTCGATCGCCGTGAAGGCGCCGGCGACCTCGGGCGGGATCCGTCGCGGCTGGAGCGAGGGCACGCCGACCCAGATCCAGCGGGTCTCGGCGGTGGCCAGGAGCGCGCCGTCGGCCGGCCGGAGGATCCGGTAGCGGCGGCGACTCTCGACCCGCCGGATCTCCGCGACCCAGGTGCGGACGACGATCGCCTCGCCCGCGAACGCCGGGCGGAGGTACTCGATCGCGTGGGAGCGGACCACCCAGCAGGCGCCGAGCTCGTGGTAGCGGGCCGGCGGCCAGCCCTCCGCGCTCGAGTGGGCGGTCGCCGCGTCGACGATCCAGGCGAGGTAGCGGAGGTTCCCCACGTGGCCGAGCTCGTCGATCTCGGCCGCGTCGACCTGATGGACGAAGTCGTAGACGGCAGGCACCGCGGGCGATGATCGGCGGCGGCGGAGGTGGTGGCAAGCGCGGCCGCGGCCGCTATCATCCGCCCCGCGATGACCGACGAGCGCAAGCTGCCGACCGGACGCCTGGGCCGCTGGGTCCGCCTCGCGGGCGCGGGGGCGCGGGCCGGCGCCAGCGTCCTCCTCGGCAAGGGCGACGACGAGGCCGCGCTGCGGGCGGCCGAGATGCTCGGCACCCTCCGCGGGCTCGCGGCCAAGCTCGGACAGATGGCCTCCTACGTCGACGGCCTGGTCCCCGAGGAGCAGCGCGAGCGCTACGAGCGGGCGCTCGGCGGGCTCCAGTCGCGGGCCGCGACCTCCTCGGGCCCGGCGATCCGGGCGCTCGTCGAGGAGGAGCTGGGAGCACCGGTCACCGAGCTCTTCGCGTCCTTCGAGGAGCGCCCCTTCGCGTCGGCGTCGATCGGCCAGGTCCACCGCGCGCGCCTGCATGACGGCCGTGAGGTCGCGGTCAAGGTCCAGCACCCGGGGATCGCCCGGGCGATGGAGAGCGACCTCGCCGGCGCTGGGGTGATCGAGGCGGCGATCGGCCTCCTCGGCATGCGGGCGCTCGGCTCCGAGCGGATGCTCGACGAGGTCCGCGCGCGCTTCCGCGAGGAGCTCGACTACACCCTCGAGGCCGCCCGCCAGAAGGTCTTCGCCGAGATCCACGCGGACGACCCGACGATCCGGGTGCCGGCGGTGATCGACGATCGCTCGAGCGCGCGGGTCCTGACCACGGAGCTGGTCGGCGGCCGCTCCCTCGACGAGGCCGCGAGCGACGACGACGAGGCCGCGCGCTCGGCCTGGTGCGCGACCCTCTGGCGCTTCGTCTACAAGGCGACGATCGTCGGCGGGGTCTTCAACGCCGACCCCCACCCCGGCAACTACTTCTTCGGCGGCCCGGGCGAGGTCACCTTCCTCGACTTCGGCTGCGTCCAGAAGGCCGAGCCCGGCCGCCAGGAGCTCGCGCGGATCCTCCACCGGGCGGCCGCCGAGCGCGACGACGTCGCCTTCGACCAGGCCGCCCGCGAGATGCTGCGGACCCGCGGCGGCGAGTACGAGGCCGCGGTCGTCGCCTACCTCCGCAAGGCCTTCGCTCCCCAGCGGGAGTCGCCCTTCCGGATCACCCGGCCCTACGTCGCCGACCTCGTCGGCCAGGTGAAGGCGCTCGCGCTCGCCTCCCGCCGCAACAGCGACGGCTCGGTGGTCTCGATGCCGCCCGGCGTCTTCTTCATGAACCGCCTCCAGTTCGGGTTCTACTCGGTCCTCGCCCGCTTCGACGCGGTCGTCGACTACGCCGCGGTCGAGCGCGAATTCCTCGACCTCCCGGCCCAGCCGCCGCCGCCCTAGCGAGCGCGTCGGCAAATCCAGCGCGCGCGCCGGCCCGGCCTCGCGCCGATCCTGGGGTCGTGGACGATCACAAGGAAGAGCACCTCAAAGACAAGGAGCAACGCCTCCGCGAGGAGAAGGACCACCGCTGCATCGTCACGACGATGCCCGGTGATCACGAGCCCGAGGGGGCGCCGGCGCCCGACGGCGCCGAGGCGGTCGAGGATCACGACGAGACCGTGCCGCAGACCTGAGCCGCCGAGCCGCGGCGATCAGGACTCGTGGTGCACGGCCTCGATCCGGTGGCCGTCGGGATCGACGACGAAGGCCGCGTAGTAGCCCGCGTCGTAGTGCTCGCGGATCCCGGGCGGCCCGTCGTCGACGCCGCCGCGCTCGACGGCCGCGGCGTGGAAGCGATCGACGGCCCCGCGGGACGGCGCGACGAAGGCGAAGTGAGCCCCCCGCCCGGGTGAGCGCGCCTCGGCGCCGCCCTCGACGAGGGCGAAGGGCGCCTCGGCGGCGTAGCCCTCGGGGCCGTAGCCGATCGCCCGGGGCGCGCTCCAGAGGCGGACGAGGCCGAGCGGCGCGAGGCAGGCGTCGTAGAAGTCGCCGGCGCGAGCGAGATCGGCGACGCCGATCGAGACGTGATCGAAGACGAAGACGCGGGCGTCCCTGGCCATGGTCCAGAGATAGCGCCCGACGGCCGCGAGCGGAAGCCCGGATTGAGGGGTCGCTAGAGCTCGACGTCGACGTCGCCGTCCGCGGGCGCCTCGTCCTCGTCCTCGTCCTCGTCGCCGAGGACGTCGGTGAGGATCGTGACCTCGCGCTGCTCGCTGGCGTCGACCAGCTCGGTCGGCGAGTTGATGTCGCCGAGGTCGATGACGATGCTCTCGGCGGTCTGGAGCTGGACGAACTCGGCGACCACCCCGGCGACCCCGCTCTCGCTCGGCCGCCGACGCTGGCGCTGGCGCTTGATCTGGGCCCGCTCGGCGCTGGCGAAGCGGGTGGCGAGGGCGCGGATGAAGGCGCCCATCCACGGCTTCATCGTGTCCATCTCGTGGTTGATGACCTCGCTGGTGACGATGATCAGCGAGGTCTCCTCGAGGGCGATGATGTTGGCGGTCCGCGGCGAGGCCGCGAAGATCGCCATCTCGCCGAAGACGTCGCCGGCCCCCATGATCCGCAGCGAGACCCGCTCGCCGTCGACGACCTTGAAGGCCTCGACCCGGCCCGAGACGATGATGTAGGCGGCGTCGCCGACCTCGCCCTCGGCGATGATCAGCGCCCCCGCCGGGTAGCGCACCGAGGGGAACGACGAGCCGCCGCGGACCAGGCGGATCAGGTCGAGCTTCATCGCCTCGACCGTCGGGTAGCGCTCGTCGGGCGCCTTGGCCATCGCCTTCATCGCGATCCGGACGAGCTCGCGGGGGACCACCGCCCGATCGACGAGGTCGTCGAGCGGCTCGATCTGCCAGCGCTGGGCGAGGCGGAGCGCCTCGATCGTCGAGCCCGCGCGGAAGGGGGCGCGGCCGCAGATGATCTCGTAGAGGATCGCGCCGAGCGAGAAGATGTCGGAGCGCTCGTCCATCTTCGAGCGCTTGCCGAGCGCCTGCTCCGGCGACATGTAGGCCGGGGTCCCGAAGACCATCCCTTCGGTGCTCTGACCCGGGAGCTCGGGGATGATCCCCTTCACCCAGCGGGCCGAGTCGACGCCCTCGCGCTCCTGGAGGAGCTGCGCGCCGCCCCAGTCCATCAGGTAGACCTCGCCGAAGTCGCCGACCATGATGTTGTCCGACTTGAGGTCGCAGTGGAGGACGCCGCGGCTGTGGGCGAAGGCGAGGGCGTCGCAGACCTTGAGCATGATCTCGACGCTGTTGAGGAGGCGCTCGTAGCCGTAGCCGTAGTCGTCCCGGACCTCGCGGCCGCGGGCGAGGAGCTTGCTCAGGCTGAGGCCGTCGACCAGCTTCATCGTGAAGTAGAGCTGGCCCTGGCCGTCGACCCCGAAGTCGTGGACCGGGACGATGTTGGGGTGGGCGAGCTGGCCGGTGATCTGGGCCTCGCGGATGAAGCCGCGGACCAGGATCGGCTCCTCGTAGGTCCGGCGGTGGAGCGTCTTCATCGCGACGTGGCGGTGGAGCGCCCGATCGACGGCGACGCCGATCGCCCCGATGCCGCCGCGGGCGATCTCCTTCTGGTAGGCGAGGCGGGCCTCGCCCTCGGGGAGCATCTCGCGGATCAGCTCGAGGATCGCGTCGTCGGCGGCAGGTTGGCTTGGATCGCTCATGCCCGAAGCACCCGGCGGGCCGGGGTCCGGCCACCCCTCTGAATTACCACAATTCGCGGGAGCGCCGCGCCTCCGGGCCGGCCCGCGCGCCCGCGCGCCGCCGCGCGCCGCCGCTCAGCGCCCGCGGCGGAGGGCGTCGGCGAGGCCCTCCGGCATCGGCGTGAAGCGGATCCGGTGGGGCTCGCCGTGTCCGCCGCCGAGGACCTTGGCGTACACGTCATCGGCGCAGAGATCGTCGGCGAAGTCGAGCTTGATGTTGGTCAGCGCGTCGACGTCGAGCCCCGCCCGGAGGAGCGCCGAGGTCTCGCTCACCGCCTCGATCTCGCCGGGGTGATCGGGCCCGGCGACGTCCTTGCCGTCGACCAGGGTGAAGCGGACGGCGACCGGCGCCGGCAGGGGGACGACCTCGTCGACGACCTCGGGGAGCGAGACCTCGTAGGTCCCGGTGACCCCCGAGACCTCGTAGATCGTGATCTCGTCCTTGAAGCCCTTGGGCTTGACCTGGAAGGAGGCGCGGGTCTGGAGGCGCTCACCGACCTCGGCCGCGGTCGCCTCCGAGATCAGCACCTGGCCGCCGACGGTGTAGGTCTCGACCCGGCTGGCGAGGTTGACGTTGCGGCCGACGAGGCCGTACTTGGTCCGCCGCTTCGAGCCGATGTTGCCGACGATCACCTCGCCGGTGTGGACGCCGATCCCCATCTCGAGGGTCGGCAGGCCGGCCTCGGCGCACTCGCGGTTGACCTCGTCCATCGCCCGCTGCATCGAGACCGCGCAGGCGACCGCGCGCTCGGCCGCGTCCTCGTAGAAGATCGGCGCGCCGAAGACCGAGAGGATCGCGTCGCCGATGAACTCGTTGATCGACCCCTCGTAGGACTCGATCACCGCGGCCATCGCCCCGAGGTAGATGTTGAGGAGGCGGACGACCTGCTCGGGCGCGAGGCGCTCGGAGATCCCCGAGAAGCCGCGGAGATCGGTGAAGAGGATCGTCACCTTGCGGCGCTCGCCGCCGAGGCGGAGCGCCTCCGGCGACTCGAGGAGGGTGGTGACCACGTCGTCGCTGAGGTAGCGCCCGAAGATCGCCCGGATGAAGGCGTTGCGGACCTCGAGGTCGCGGACCAGCGACTCGACCTCCTCGATCTTGAGGGCGAGCTCCTCCTCGATCTCGTTGGCGTGCTCCAGGGTCGCCTCGTGGAGCATCTCGAGGTCGCCGTGCTCCCGCTCTAGCTGCTCCAGCCGCTCGCGGAGCTCGTCGGCGCTGAGATCGTCGTAGCTGCTCTCGTCCACGCAGGGGCACGGTATCGCCGACCGGAGCCGCCTGCAACGCGCGCCCGCGCCCACGGGGGGGATCCCCCCCACGCGCCAGACCCGCAGGGCGCCGCGGGCTCGCTAGACCAGCGAGAGGAGGGCCGCGACCAGCCGCTCCTCGTCGATCAAGGGGGCCGATCGCGGGGTGACCAGCTCGAGATCGACGACGTCGATCCCGAGGTCGGTGATCGCCGCGAGGTCGTCGAGCCCGGAGTAGCGCCCGCGGCTCGAGTCGACGAGGACGCAGTCGAGGAAGCGCCGCGCCGGGAGCTCGCCCGCGTCCGCCCGCAGCTTGCGGAGGAGCGCGTCGACCTGGGCCCGCACCGACATCCCGAAGGTCTCGGGGTCGTCGCCGAGGTTCGGGACATAGACCTTGGGACAGCCGTTGGCGGCGATCGCCTCGCCGACGCCGCCGGGGATCAGGGTCGCCAGCACCGAGGTCCAGAACGAGCCGATCGGGTAGCAGATCAGCTCGGCGGCCTCGATGAGGCCGCGGGTCTGGAGGTCGATCGCCGCGCTCGCGCGCTCGACCCGATCGAGGCGGCGGCTCAGGGTGAGATCGACGATCCGCGAGCGGAGCGGCGGGAGCTCCTTGCCGGTGATCCGGTGCTGGCCGATCACCGCCTCGCCGCTCTGGAGCTCGGCGACCAGGTGGAGGTCGTCGGTGACCACCGCCCGCACGTTCCCGCGCACCTCGACCAGCTTCGAGAAGAGGAAGAGCACCGGCTCGATCCGCTGGCCGTGGTTGAGGTAGCCGCCGGCGAGGATCAGGTTGCCGATGCTCGCGCCCCGGAGGTCGAAGTCGGCCGGCATCGCCGCCCGGAAGAAGCCGATGTAGTTCTGGATGATCTCGCCGAGCGGCACCGGGACCCGGGCGATGAGCGGATCCTCCCCGGCGCAGATCTCCTCCAGGCGCGCCCGCAGGCTCGCCGGATCGGCGCCCTCACCCGCGCTCGGGAGGCGGTGGGAGAAGAGCTCGTAGACCGCCGGGTTGCCCTGCACCGACTCGTCGGCGAGGGCGATCATGCGGTTGCGGAGGTCGCCGACCGAGAGCATGCCGAAGGCCTCGCGGAGCTTGGCCGACGAGCCGCCGGAGTCGAAGGGCGTGATCAGGTGGGTCGAGTTGTGGGTGAAGCGCTTGAGGCGGCGGCTCACCCGGCGGAGTGCCGAGCCGCCGCTGAAGAAGAGGATGTTGGGGCCGAGCTCCGGGACCCGCTCGTAGCGGGCGATCCGCAGGGGGTCGGGGAGCGTCGCGCTCCGGGTGAGGCGCAGGGTCGCGCTCACCGAGCGCCCCCGCCGAGGCGGGCGACGCCCCAGGCGACCGCCGCCGGGAAGTCGACGCCGCCGCGGGCCTCGACGACCTCGAGCCCCGCGAGCACCTCGAGGTAGCGCTCGGGGATCGGGTCGGCGGGCGGCGCCCCCGCGAGCTCCTCGTAGAAGAGGCCGGCGGTCTTCATCACCACGCCGAGGAGCTCGGGGCGCTCGCGGAGGTCGACCGGCGCGATCTCGCACGCGCCCGCGCCCCAGCGCCAGTTGAGGATCATCAGGGCGTCGGCGCGGCCCTCGAGGCGGAAGCGTCCGGGGCCGTAGGCCCGGTCGACGTCGACGTCGTACTTCTCCTCGACCTCCCAGAGCGCCTCGGTCGTCATCGCCTCGTAGACCGCGCGGCGGGCCGGCGGCACCAGCTCGCGGAGGCGGGGGATCGAGAGGGCGGTGCCCGGGTTGATCCGCGGGAGCTTGGGGACGCCGCAAATTGGCAGCGAGCCCGGCAGCGAGCCCGGCGACGAGTTTGGCGCGGGATCGCGGCGGATCAGCAGGCGATCGTTGGAGATGTAGTCGAGGCCGGCCTCGAGGAGGTGGAGCGCCAGCGTCGACTTGCCCATCCCCGAGAAGCCGGCGAGGACCAGCGAGCGCTCGCCGCGGGCGACCGCGGCCGCGTGGCAGAGGAGCCAGCCCTCGCGCATCCGGGCCTCGATGAAGCGGTTGTTGACGAAGTTGACGATCTGATTCTGCCAGCGGCGGCAGGCGCCGATCGCCAGGTGGACGTCGCCGCCGATCAGGAAGACGACGCCGGTCTTGAGCTTGCGGATGATCCGGCCGTCCGCGAGGTCGGCGAAGGCCTCCTTGACCGACTTCTTGCCGGGCTCGGGGAGGCGCACCTGCATCTCGAGGCCGGCGAGGTCGGGGGCCGGGGCGTCGAGGGCGATGATCTCGATCCCGCCGTCGCGCGCGTCCACCCCCTCATCCACGAAGGGCGCGAAGTAGCCGCGGAGGTCGCCGAGGAGCCCCTCGTCGTTCGAGCGGACGACCACCCGGACGTCGCCGAGGCGGAGGCCGAGGCGACCCACCGGCGGGTGATGACGGACCAGCTCGGCCGCGAGCGCGCGGACCCCGATCGTCTGCGTCTCCATGGCTAGACCCGCTCCAGGACGTAGCTCGCGTAGAGGTCGGCGGCGACGATCCGGTGGGCGTCGAGGAGCCCGCGAAAGCCCCCGAAGGCCGAGACCTCGAAGACCTGCGGGCCCGCCGGGGTCTCGACCACGTCGACGCAGGTGAAGTCGAGGCCGAAGGGCCGCTGGGCGACCCGCGCGAGCTCGATGATCGCGTCGCTCGGGGTGTAGGGCTGGTAGCGGCCGCCGTCGTGGATCGTCGTGTTCCACGAGGTGCCGGCGCCGACCCGGGCGTAGGTGGCGACGTACTCGCCGCCGAGGAAGACCACCCCGAGGTCGCGGCCGAGGTCGGGGATCTTCTGCTGGAGGTAGATCACCGGGTTGCCGGCGGCCTGGAAGGCGGCGAGCTCGTCGGCCGCGCCCGGCCCGTCCTCGATCACCACCATCCCCCGCGCCTTGGTCGAGAAGAGCGGCTTGCAGACCGCGGCGCCGTAGCGGGCGACCGCCTCGCGCGCGCCCTCGAGGTCGGCCGTGATCGTCGTCGGCGGCATCGCCACGCCGGCGATCCGCAGGCTCACCGTGCAGGCGAGGCGGTCGAGGACCCGGATCACCCGCTCGGGATCCGAGAAGACCTTGACCCCGCGGGCCTGGGCGAAGCGGAGGAGCTCGAGGCGATCGAGGATGTCCGGCGCGTACTCCGGCGAGATCTTCTTGATGATGATCGCGTCGACCTGGCAGAGGTCGACGTCGCCGTGGCGGACCTCGCCGCGGCTGAGATCGGCGACCACCCTGGCCATGTCGACGACGCAGCGAAACCCGGTGCGCTCGGCGATCGCGTCGGCGAGGCGCTCGGTCGACCAGGCGCCGGGGGTGCCGACGACGGCGATACGTTTGGCGTCCATGCGCTCAGTACCTTAACACATTCGCCGGGAGGACGAAGGTGCTCCACTCGCCGCCCTCGTGAGCAAGCAAGCGCTCGAGGAGGTAGCGGGCCCGGAGGTACATCGACTGCGCAAATTCCTCGTCGAGGACGAAGCGGGTCGAGGTCGTGAAGGAGCGGACCATCCCGAGGGTGAGGCGGGCCTCAAAGGTGGTGTCGCCGACCTCGCGGGCGAAGCCCTGGACCGAGCGGTAGACCGCGAGGATCACCCGATGGAGGCGCCGCCGCATCTTCGCGTCGAAGACCGGCAGGCGGAAATTCGAGACCATGAAGACCGACACGTCCTGGACGTAGTCGAAGCGCCGCGAGCGGTGGAGATCGATGAAGTGGAGGCGGCCGGCCTCGGCGTCGAAGATGATGTTGTCGACGTTGAAGTCGCCGTGGATGAAGACCGAGAAGGGCGCCGGCAGCTCGGCCTCGATCGCCTCGGCCCGCCGCAGGAGGTCGGCGAAGGCCGGCACCTTGAGGGCGCCGATCTGCTCCTGGTCGTCACCGAAGTCGGGGTGGACCTTCTTGACGTCGCCGAGGCGCTTGCGGATCTGCTTGAGGAAGCCGGGCTGGACCGGCTCGTCGATCCGGGTCGCGTCCCAGATCGAGCGCAGCGTCGCCCCCAGGGCCGAGAGGGCGGCGCTCAGCTCGGCCGCCGAGCCCTCGAGGAGGATCTGCTGGAAGGTCTGGCCGCGGAGGTACTCGAGGAGGATCGACGCGTGGTGGTCGCCCTCCTGCCAGCCCAGCACCTTGGGGACCAGGTCGGGGAAGCGCCCCTGCCAGAACTCGATCCCCGCCTTCTCCTCGAGGAGCTTGTCGAGGTTGCCCTCCTTGAAGAGGACGAGGTTGCCCTCGCCGCCCTCGCGCTGGTCGCGGACCTTGCCGATCCGACAGCCCGAGCGGGTCTCGGCGATCGACTCGAGGGAGAGCCCCTTGCCCTCGCTGGCGCCGACGTCGAGGGTCTCCTCGAGCGCCCAGTACTGGTGGATCTTGAGGCGCTCGTGGAGCGCGAGCGAGAGGATCGCCTCGCCGATGTTGAGGAGCGAGTCGCCCATCCGCTCGAGGTAGCGGGCGATGAAGAGGGTGGTGACCAGATCCTCGACCTGCTCGCCGCCGGCGCGGAGCTCGGTCATCACGTTGCGGAAGCGGCCCTCGTACATCTCGTCGAGGTTGAACTCCGAGCGGCAGATCTGGAGGGCCTCGGCGACGTCGGCCGAGAAGAGCGCCTCGGGGACCCGCGCGAGGGCGCCCAGGACCTCGTCGAAGCAGGGCCGAAACTCGTATTGCTGGAGGATCGAGGTGTCCTTGATGTACTTGTACTGGCGGAGGATGTTGACCGCGAAGTCGGCGATCCGCTCGAGGTTGTTGGTCGCGATGTCGACCGCGCGCGCGAGCTCGACGGTCCGCTGATCGCCCTTGCTCGCCCCCTGGATCACCGCCAGGCACTTCGAGTCGATGAAGCCCCGGAGGTTGTCGATGTAGTCGTCCTTGAGGTAGACGGAGTCGATCAGCTCGGTCGCGCCCGAGGCGATGACCTCGACCGTCGACTCGATCTGCTTGGTGACCTCAAGGACCAGGAAGCGGAAGTTCTCCTGGATCGCCCGCATGGGCTCCATGCCTAGCGCCGCCTCCCCTCACCCTCGCCCGAGCTCGAGATCACCAGCGAGCCGACGCTGGGATCCCGATCCTCCTCGTCCTCCTGCCAGTTGAGGCGGAGCGAGACCTTGACCGCGCCCCGCTTGCGGGTCGCCTTGACGTCGAACTTGAGGAGGCCCCGGGGCTCGAGGTCGATCGCCTGGCCGTTGTGACCGAAGGTCAGGTTGCCGTTGGCGAAGGCCTCCGCGAGCGCCGTCAGGTACTTGGCGATCGAGTGGCGGTCCTCGAGGGATTCGTGGCGAAATTCGTCTGCGTCGCTGGCCATGGTGGCTCTCCGGGCCGCTCAGGATACTACGTCGGCGCCCTCGGGCCCGTCGGCCTCGGGGGCCGCCTCCGCGCCGGCGGGCGCGTCCGCGTCCGCCGCGGCGGCGGCGTCGGCCTCCGCGTCCCCCGCAGCCGCCTCGCCCTCGCCCGCGTCCTCGCCCGCCTCGTCCGCATCCGCGTCGGCCTCGCCCGCCTCCGCAGCGGCGCCGACGATCCCGGCGGGCTCGATCCGGAGGTCGTTCTCCTCGTCCGCCCCCTCGTAGTCCCGCCAGGTCAGCTCGAGCTCGAGCTTGCTCTTCCCCGGCTTGTGGCTGACCTCGAACTCGAGGCCGAGGACCTCGCGGGGGGCGATCACCACCTCGCGCCCGTCGGCGGCGATCCGCACCGGACCCGAGCGGAGGGCCCGGGTCAGCGCCTCGAGGGTGGCGATCGCCTGATCGCGGGTGAGGGCGGCGGAGAAGCGGACTTCCTTCTTGGACATGGCGGCTCGCGGGCTGGGGTGCAGATCCCGCAGGCGGCGGGCTCGCGGGTCGACTAGGCTAGCGCAAGGGTCCCGGGGCCGACAAGGCGCGGGCCCTCGCGCGATCGCGCAATCCGCCAATAAACACCGTTCTTCGGTGTTCGCCGTCGCCGCCGGCGGCCCCCTCGCGCGGCCGATCGCGGCCGCCGCCAGCGATCCTGCGCCCCGCAGCAGATCGGATGTGCCAAGCTAGCGGCCATGGCCGGCTCCGCCAACCGCTCGCACTCCGACATCGAGGTCCTCCAGAGCAACTCCCGCGGCAAGCTCATCGTCCTCGGGGCGATCGTCGCGGTCGCCGGCGCGGCCTACTGGATGAGCCGCGGCGGGCCGATCGGCCAGCCCGAGGAGGCCTCGTCGATCATGATCGTCACCCAGGGCTCCTACCACTTCCGCCACGAGATGGAGGAGTACGGCTTCAAGGTGCTCGAGCAGCGGGCCGACGCCTTCGTCGCCAAGGCCCACGAGGTGATGCCCGAGCTCGCCAAGGACGAGGTCGACGGGGTCGCGGCGATCATGAAGCTCGCCGACTACGGCGGCTACGGCTACGTCGCCTTCGAGAACCCGGCGACGGTCGACTTCTCGGGGATCGAGGTCGAGGGCGGGATCCCGACCTTTGAGCCCCACCAGCGCTTCGCCGTGATCTCGGCCGGCGACCTCGCCTTCCCCCACCACATCAGCGTCACCGCCGAGCGCTCCGAGCTGGTCCCCGGGATCGACCTCGACCTCCTCACCGCCCTCTTCGCCCAGAAGGAGCTCAAGGCCGCCCTCACCGAGGACCCGAAGAGCGGGCCGTCGACGATCGTCCTCCGCAACACCCTCGAGTCGGCGATCGAGCGGGTCGAGGCGATCGAGGAGGCCGAGCGCACGGTCGCCAAGATCCTCGAGTCGTCGCGCAAGCTCCTCGAGGACGAGGAGCGCGGCGAGCCGAAGCCGACCCTCCTCGGCGGCCTCAGCGAGAGCGTGATGCCCTTCGCGCTCGCCGACGGCGGGGTCCTCCTCGCCAGCCGCGCGGCCAACTTCACCTCGCGCAACGGCCTCAGCGCCGACCTCGACCTCGAGGGGACCTGGCGCTTCACCTACCAGCCCGCCGGCGGCGGCGAGCGTCAGGCCTGCGCCGGGATCTTCGGCGGCGAGCACGACCCCCACGGCCTCCGGGTCCGCTTCCGCGAGGCCCCCAGCGGCGACGCGCTGCTGATCCAGACCGGCGTCGGCGCGGCCGAGCTCTTCACCCTCGACGCCGGCGCCGGCCCCTGCGCCTTCACGGACCGCGGGGCGATCCCGCCGCTGGCCCGCCGCGGCGACGACCCCGGGACCCCGCACCGGAGCGGCTGGGTCGCCCGCGCCCGCCACGAGGGCGTCGATCAGGTCGACGCGGTCGTCGAGCTCGTCCAGCCCGGCGACGAGCCGCCCCTCGACCTCCTCCGCTCGACCCGCCTCGGCCTCGGCGATCCGGTCTGGCTCGACGCCGACCACCTGGCGATCGTCGTCTCCTACCGCCAGGCGGTCGCCGGCCAGAGCCTCCTCCTCCTCAGCCGCAGTCACCCCGGGGTCGCCCTCGAGATCGGCCCCGACGCGATCGCCGGCTCCTACAACGTCCTCGCGGTCGCCGCGGTCCCGGGCTCCGAGGCCGCGCCCAGGCTGGTGGTCTCGACCGCCGGCCCCCACTCGCCGCGCCTCTTCCGGGTCGACCTCCCGGCCGCCCTCCCGGCCCTCTTCGACGAGCTCCTCGCGGACGCCCCGCCGCCGCCCGAGAGCGGCGACGTCCAGATCCTGACGGTGAACCCCGAGCGCCTGACCACCACGCCGCTGACCGAGGAGGGCTCGGTCGCCGACCCGGTGGTCTCGGCCGACGGCCGCTGGGTCGCCTTCGTGGTCTCCAACCTCGAGAGCGAGCGCGACAACGACTACGAGGTCGGCGTCGCCCCGCTCAGCGGCGAGGGCGGCCAGCGCCTCCTCACCCGCAACGGCCTCGACGACCACGCGCCGGTCTTCAGCGGCGACTCGAAGCGGGTGATCTTCAAGACGAAGTACCCGATCGAGCGCACCACGTGGACCCTGACCACCGGCCGCGCGCTGCCGGTCGAGTAGGCGCCGCCGACGATCAGTGGGCCGCGAGCGCGGCCTCGACGTCCATCCACATCACCTCCCAGACGTGGCCGTCGGGGTCGGCGAAGGCGCGGCTGTACATGAAGCCGTGGTCCTGGCGGACCCCGGCCGGGCTCCCGCCGATCGCCAGCGCCTGATCGACGAGGGCGTCGACCGCCGCCCGGTTCGCCTGCGAGATGCAGTAGAGCCCGCCGACGCTCGCCCGCGGATCGGGGCGGGGGCGGTCCGTGAAGGTGTCGAAGAAGGCCTGGGTCAGCCACATCACCCAGGCCTTGTCGCTGAGGGCCATGCAGATCGCGCGCTCGTCGGAGAAGCGCTCGTCGAAGGCGAAGCCGAGCTCGGTGAAGAAGGCCCGGGTCCGCTGGAGGTCGACGACCGGGAGGTTGAGGAAGAAGAGGACGTCTTGGGGTGCGCTCATGCCGAGTAGACCGGCGGCGCGCGCCGACTTCATCGGCGCCCCCGAATTTTTTTGCGCGGCTCAGCCGAGGGGCGGCAGGCGCTCCGGGAGCCCCATCCGCGGGAAGAGCGCGGGCGCGTCGAGGAAGTGGATGATCGACGTGATCTTCCCGCCGTCGGTCTCGAGGAGGATCAGCGACCAGGGGAGGTAGGCGCCGCCCGAGCCGCCCGGGCGATACTGACCGAAGGCGCAGGTGCCATTGGCCGCGACCCGGAGGAGGCGAGATCCCCGGCAGCCGATCCCGCGGCCGAGGAGCCAGGCGCGGACGTCGGCGTGACCCCGCAGCCAGAGGGCGTAGGGCGGCATGCAGAGGGTCACGTCCTCGCGCAGGACCGCGAGGAGGGCGTCGACGTCGTAGGCCTCAAAGGCCGCGAGGTAGGCGTCGAGGAGGCGCGCCTGCGCGGGCTCGAGCGGATCGGGGGCGAAGCCAGCGGAGCCGTCGCTGCCGTCGCCGCCAGCTCCGCCAAGGGTCGCGCGCGCCCGCTGGAGGGCGCTGTTGACCGCCGCCGGCGTCATCCCGAGGGTGTCGGCGATCTCGGGCGCACGCCAGCCGCAGCCGTCCGCGAGGAGGAGGACGGCGCGTTGGCGGGCGGGGAGGCGCTGGAGCGCGGCGACGAAGGCGAGGCGGAGGTGACGTCGGCTCGCCAGCGCCTCCTCCGGCGAGAGGCTCGGATCGAGGACCTCCGCGTCAGCGATCGGCTCGACCCAGGCGCTCCGGCCGCGGACCTCGAGCTCGTCGTGGGTGGTGCCCGGCCACCCGAGGTCGGTCGGTCGCAGCCGCGGCTGACGCTTCGCCAGGAGATCGAGGCTGGTCCGGGTGACGATGCGGAGGAGCCAGGTGCGCAGCGAGCTCTCCCCGCGGAAGCGCTCGCGCGCCCGCCAGGCCCGGACCATCGCGTCCTGGACCGCGTCGTCGGCGTCGCTCGCCGAGGCGGTCATGCGATAGGCGTGGGCGATGAGGGCCGGCCGATGGTCGTCGAGGTCGCGCGCCGAGAAGAGCGCCGGCTCTTCGGGGGGCGGAGGTGCGGGGCGCGGCTGGAACATCGGGGCTCGGGCTCCATTGAACGGACCACATCGCTGCTGAAATTGCTGTCAGTGGCCAAACAAGGACGGGCGAAGCCGCACGCTGCGCACCGAGCGCCCTCTGCGTATTCGCCGGCGATCGGTTGCCCGCCGCGAAGGCTGGATTCTCCGGTTCGCGGGAGTAATCCTGAGAATGATGGCATCCCGAGAGGAGCGGGCCGAGGGTGCGATCGCGATCGCACGGGACGTCCACTGGGTGGGCTTCTACGAGAACGCGACCCGCCTCCAGTGCAACCCCTACCTCCTCGTCGACGACGACGACGTGGTCTTCTTCGACCCGGGATCGATCCCCGACTTCCCGAAGATCATGCGCAAGGTCCTCGACCTGGTGAACCCGGGCGCCATCACCTGGATCGTCGTCTCGCACCAGGATCCCGACGTCTGCGGGAACCTCGCGGTGGTCGAGGACGTGCTCGACAACCCCGCGCTGCGGATCGCCGCCCACACCCACACGGCCCGCCTCATCGACCACCTCGGCCTCCGCACGCCGATCCACCGCGTCGATCGCCACGGCCACGCGATCACCCTGAAGAGCGGCCGGGTCCTCGAGTTCATCCACCTCCCCTACCTCCACTCGCCGGGGGCGATCGCCACCTTCGACCGGCAGCGCGGCTTCCTCTTCAGCGGCGACCTCTTCGGCGCGATCACCCGCAACGGCGACATCTTCTCGACCGCGGGCTTCCCGGGCACGCTCGACGCCTTCCATCAGGCCTACATGCCGAGCAACGCGGTCCTCCGCCGGGGCCTCGCGCGCCTCGAGGGGCTGCCGATCCGGGCGATCTTGCCGCAGCACGGCTCGGTGATCGAGGGGCCGAACGTGCGGGTCGCGTTTGATCACCTCCGGGCGCTCCCCTGCGGGGAGGACTGCGACGAGGGCGGCGATGCATGAGCGCACGCCGGGCGCGAGCCTCCCGCGGATCGCCGAGCTCGCGGCCCGACACCGCGCGCTGGTCGAGAAGGCGCTCTACATGCGTTGCCAGCGCTACCTCGCCAACGTCAAGTCGCTGCTCCTCGTCGAGACGCTCGACGAGGTCGACGCGACCCGGCAGCACCGCGCCCTCGACCACGAGCCCGACACCGGGCAGCGCCGCCTCGCGGAGATCGCCCGGCGCGAGGCGAGCGAGCGCCACCTCGACCGTCAGCGCCGCCTCGCCGACGCGATCCACCGCGGGCTCACCCACTTCCTCCTCCACCGCGATCAGAGCAGCGCCCAGGAGCTCCTCCTCGACGACACGGCGCAGCTCATCGGCGCGACCTTCGCGATCCTCGGCGAGGTCCTCGAGGGCGGCGGCGGAGCGATCCGTCGGGCGCTGACCTTCGGGCCGCAGGGGCCGCGTGACGTCGTCACCAGCGCGCGCGAGCTCGACGCGGCGATCCTCCAGCGCCTCTTCGGCGGGGCCACGGCCAGCGCGAGCGGCGAGGGCGGCGATCTCATCCTCGACCCGGCACTGCCCGTGACCGCCGGCGCGCTCCTCCTGCCGCTCGTCCTCGGCTCGGGCGAGCGGGGCTTCTGCGTCCTCGGCGGGCTCGCCGAGCCCGCCAGCGGCCTCCTCGGCCTGGTCGCGCCCCTCGCCTCGCCGCTCGGCGCCCTCGACCTCGCCGACGCCCTCGATCGCCGGGCGGAGGATCAGCGCGCGCTCGCGGCCCAGGCCCACGCCGAGGCGGCGCTGGCCAACCAGAGCAAGAGCCTCTTCCTCGCCAACATGAGCCACGAGCTGCGGACGCCGCTCAACACGATCGCCGGGCTCTGCCACATCCTCGAGGACGGCTCGCTCTCGGGCGAGCAGCTCGCCCATGTCCGCCGGATCAAGGACGCGAGCGACGTCCTCCTCGACCTCGTCGACGACGTCCTCGACTTCTCGAAGATCGAGGCGGGCAAGCTCACCCTCGAGATCGAGGTCTTCGAGCTCGACGCGGCGATCGAGCGGCTGGTCTCGCTCTACCAGCCGAGGGCCGCCGCGCGCGGCCTCGAGCTCCAGCTCGAGCGAGCCCCCGAGCTGCCGGCGCAGCTCGTCGGCGACCGCCTGCGGATCCATCAGATCCTCTCGAACCTCCTCAGCAACGCGGTCAAGTTCACGCCGACGGGCCGGGTCGTGCTGCGGATCGACGCCGAGCCGGCGCCCGGCGAGGGCCGGGTGACCCTCCGCTTCGCGGTCGAGGACACCGGCATCGGCATCGCCCCCGAGCGGATCGCCGGGCTCTTCGATCCCTTCGCCCAGGGGGACCCCTCGTCGACCCGGGCGCACGGCGGCACCGGCCTCGGCCTGGCGATCTGTCGGCGCCTCGCCAAGCTCATGGACGGCACGCTCTCGGCGGTCAGCGCCCCCGGGGAGGGCTCGACCTTCACCTTCATCGCCGCCTTCGAGGTCGCCGAGCACCCGCCGGCGCTGCCGATCGACGTCACCGCGGCGCTCCGCGGGCTCCGGGTCCTCGTCGTCGAGGACATGCCGATGAACCAGCTGGTGATCGAGGCGATCCTCGCGGCCGACGGGATCGACGTCACGGTCGTCGACCGCGGCGCCGCGGCGATCGACGCGGTCGCCGGCGGCGCCCGCTTCGACGCGATCCTGATGGACATCCAGATGCCGGAGATGGACGGCTACGAGGCGACGCGGCGCCTCCGCGAGCTCCCGGGCGCAGCCTCGACGCCGATCCTGGCGATGACCGCCCACGTCCGCCCCGAGGATCGCGCGCGCTGTTTGGCGGCCGGGATGAACGAGCACCTCAGCAAGCCGATCGAGGTCGACACCGTCCGGGCCGCGCTCGCCCGCTGGACCCGCGCGGCTGGCGAGGAGCGTTGACAGGCGGCCGCCCCTCGCCTACCCACGCGGCGATGACCACCAGCGACCGGCGCCCCTGCGCCCTCATCACCGGCGCCGCCTCGGGGATCGGCGCGGCCATCGCGCGCCGCCTCGCGGGCTCGCACGCGATCGTCGCGACCGACGTCGACGAGCCCGGGCTCGCCGCGCTCGCCGAGGCCCTCGGCGACGACGCGGCCCTCCTCACCCTCACCCTCGACGTCACCGACCCGGCGGCCTGGGAGGCCGCCTTGGAGGTCGCCGAGCGCCGCTTCGGGGGGATCGACGCGCTGATCCAGAGCGCCGGGATCGCCGTCGGCGCGCCAGCGAGCGAGCTGACCCCCGAGCGCTGGCGCGAGGTCATGGCGATCAACCTCGACGGCCCCTTCTACGGCGCGCGGGCGGCCGCGCCCCTCCTCCAGCGGCGGGGCGGCGGCGTGATCATCAACATCACCTCGGCCGCCGGCCGGCGCTCGCAGCCGATGACCGCGGCCTACGCGACCTCCAAGGCCGCCCTCACCCGCCTCTCCGCGGTCCTCGCCCGCGAGTGGGCGGCCGGGCCGGCGCCGATCCGGGTCAACACGATCGCCCCCGGCGGGGTCAAGACCCCGCTCTGGTCGCGCACCCCCTGGTGGTCGAAGATGGTCGAAGAGGCAGGTAGTGAGGCGGCGGCGTGGCGGCGCCTGGCCGCCGACACGCCGCTCGGCTCCTACGCGGAGGCCGACGAAATCGCGGCGGCGGTCGCCTTCTTGATCAGCGACGAGGCCGCCCACATCACCGGCGCCGAGCTGGTGATCGACGGCGGCTGGTCGGCCTAGCGCGATACCACTCCCCGAGCGAGCGGCGGTCGAGGAGCCGCGGTCGTGCCATAATCGGGCGATGTGCTGGTTCGGGAGAGCCGCGCGCGCGGCATCGGTGGGCCTCGTGGTCGGGCTCCTCGCCGCGTCTGCCTGCAAGCCGCGGGCGGCCTGCGATCGCGAGGGCGTCGCTGCCCTCGTCGAGGCGCTGGCGGGGACCGAGACGGGCGCAGAGCCGGCGCTCCTGCGCGAGGGCCTGCCCAAGGTCTGCGAGCTGCCGGCGCTGCTGCGCAGGTCCCTCGCGGATCCCCGCCGCCAGCTCGAGGAGCGGTCGCCGGCGCTCCTCTCCCACACGGCCTTCGACGAGCTCCGCGGCGAGTTCGAGCGCCTCTGCCCCGGCGCCGACACGATCGGGGTCGAGGGAGCGGCGCTCCCCGCCTCGGAGCGGATGGCGTTCTTCTACGATCGCTGCCAGCTCGCGCGCTTCGGCGTCATCGACCGCGACGACCAGCTGCGCAGCGGGTACGGGATGCCGGTCTGGCTCAGCTACGTCTGGCTCGTCGACGCCGGCGGCCTCGGGCCCGAGCTCGCCGGCGATCTGATGCCGGCGCTGCGGGCCGCCGCCCGCGAGGAGCGCGTCGTCCTCACCAGCGTCGACGGGCTCGAGGTGCCGAGCGTCCGCGCCCCGCTGCGCGAGCGCCCGGAGGCGCTGAGCGTCGATCTCACCCCGGCGGGGGTGTTCCTCGACCGCGAGCCGATCGCCGCGCTCGATGCTGAGGCGAGCGCCCCGGCGTCGGCCGGCGATCGGCGGCTCCCCGGGCTCGACGAGCACCTCGCCGCCGAGCTCGAGCGCCAGCGCCGGCTCCGGGCGGGCGACCTCGCCGCGAGCGCCGGGCCGCTGCACATCGCCGCCGATCGACGGAGCCGCTTCCACGGCCTCGCCGACGTGCTCGCCAGCGCCGTTCGCCTCGGCTTCACCGACGTCGCCCTCCTCGTCGAGATCGACGCCTTCGATCGGGCCGCGCTGCCGCTGGTGACGCCGCCGCCGGCTCCGAGCGCGGCGGCGCTCTGGCTCGAGCTCGCGGAGGACGGGACGATCGAGGCGCGGGCGCCCCAGCCCAGGCCGATCGGCCGCGATCCCCACGCCCTCGCGGCCTTCGCGACCGAGCGCTGCGCCGGCGGCCCCGCCTCCGGCGTCGCCGTCATCGAGCCGGCCTGGGGGGCGCGGGTGGAGGCGATCGTCCCGGCGATCGTCGCCCTCCGCGGCGAGGCCTGCGGCGATCACCCGGGCGAGGGCTGCTGCTTCCCGAGGGTCGCCCTCGCGGCGCCGAGCGAGTGAGGCACACGCGTCCTCGCGCTCGCCTCGGCGTGCTAGCCGTCGGCGAGCGCCCGGGCCTCGTGGAAGCCGAAGCGGAGGAGATCGGCGACGAGGCGGATGCAGCCGACGACGAGCGCGAAGATCAGCACCCCGTGGGCGATGAGGGCGATCCACGGGAGGCCGATCGCCCCGAAGTCGAAGGGGAAGACCCGGAGGACGACCGCGGTCCCGGCGATCGCGAGGGCCGCGGCGAGGACATCGGCGACCAGCCCGGCACGCGGCGTGCCGACCGCGAGGGCGGCGACGTGATCGACGATCGTCAGGAGCGCGAAGGCGCTGAGGGCCGGGACCACGTCGGCGAAGTCGTCGGTGACCACCCCGAAGGTGAAGGGGAGCCAGAGCGCGTAGAGGTTGATGACGATCAGGCCGACGAGGTTGGCGACGATCTCCCCCACCCGCTCACCGGGCCGCCGACGGGGGCGGCGGGGGACCGTCGCCGACGCCCGCCGACGGGCGACGAGGGCGGCGCCCCAGGCCCGCGCCCGCGCGACCTCGCCGTCCTCGAGGGGGCCGTCGATCCCGTTGACGAAGAAGTGCTCGGGCTCGACCAGGAGGCGATAGCGGCGGTCCTCGAGGGCGCGCCCGGCCGCCTGCGCGGCCGAGCCGACCGGGAACCACGCCCGCGGGCGGAGGGCGGTGTCGAAGGTCGCGGCGTAGCCCCGCTCGGATCGCTTGGACAGGCGGGCGAGCCACTCGCGGACGCCGACGCCCCGCGAGACCGCCGCCTGACCGCGCTCCTTCGCCTGCTCGCGGGCGCCCGCCCGGGTGCCGGCCCGGCTCATGCTCCAGGCGTGGGTCGGGCCGCCGACGACGATGATCTCGCGGCCCGCCTCGACCCCCTCCGGGGCCGCGCCGACCTCGACGCACTCGACCTCTGCGCCCTCGCCCAGCCCCTCGCCCAGCCCCGCGGCGATCGCCTCGGCGACCGCCTGGGTGTTGCCGAAGATCGACTCGTAGATCACCAGCGCGCGCATGATGACGACCTCAGGAGGCGCTCGACCCGAGCGAGGGCGCGACGAAGGGCTTGCCGGCGGCGTCGCAGAGGATCTGGACGAGCTGGCGCCCCGACATCAGCGCGGTCGGCACGCCGCCGCCGGGCTCGACCCACTGGCCCGCCATGTAGAAGCCGTCGAGGCCAGGCAGGGTCTTTGGGACATGTTGGCTGAAGGAGTCGGCCGACGGCATCCAGCCCTCGAAGGCCCCCCTCCACGAGCGGGCGCTCCGCCAGAAGGTCAGCGGGGTGGCGACGTCGGTCATCTTCACGTCGGCGGCGATGCCGGGGAAGCGGGCCTCGAGGAGCGCGAGGATCGCGGCCGCGACCCGGTCGCGGGCGTCGCCGTAGGCGCTCCCCTGGGTCGCCCACCACTCGTAGTCGGTCGGCATCAGGACCTGGACCACCGTGTGCCCGGCGGGCGCGAAGGCGGGGTCGTCGTTGTAGATCCGCAGGGTCAGGCGATCGACCGCGCGGCCGGCGATCTCGACCCCCTTGAGGCCGTCGAGCACCAGGGTCGAGGGCGCGTCGGCGAGCGGGCGGGCGACCCCGAAGCTCGCCAGGACGATCGGGTCGAAGAGCTTCCAGCGGGCGAGGCGCTGATCGAGCGCGTCCCGGCCGTAGCGGCCGCCGAGGAGGCGGAGCACCGTCTCCGGGGCGCTCGAGGTCGAGACCACGAGGTCGCCGCGGACGATCGTCCCGTCGCCGAGGCGGACCCCCTCCGCCCGGCCCTCGCGGACCAGCACCTCGTCGGCCGTCGCGTCGAGGCGGACCTCGCCGCCGAGCGCCCGGTAGCGCTCGATGAGCGCGTCGCGGAAGGCCTCGGTGCCGCCCACCGGCCGCGAGAGCCAGCCGCGCTGGAGGTAGCCGAGGACCATCATCAAGAAGAGGATCGGCGCCTCGCCGGGGACCAGGGCGAGGAGCACGCGCCGGAGCGCCGGGCTCGTGATGTTCTCGTCGAGCCAGGAGGTGATGGTCGAGCGGTAGCGGAAGAGGATCGCGAGCTCGTGCCGGTCCTCCCAGAGGCCGCGGAGCTGCTCGCGGAGGCTGGTGATCTCGGGCGGCTTGTCGATCGGCGGGGCGACCCCGACGACCGCGTCGATCGCCGCGAAGAGCCCGTCGATCGCCGCGCCGTCGGCCGGCGAGATCGCCCGCAGCGCGCCGGCGATGCCCGTGAGGTCGTTGTCGATCCGGACCTCCCAGGCCCCCTCGGCGTCAGCCACCGTCGCGAAGTGCTCGAGCGGCCGGGTGGCGAGCGGCGGGATGATCCCGAGCTCGGCGTAGATCTTGGAGAAGGGGCCGCCGGTCAGCCAGTGGATGCAGCCGTCGATCAGGTAGGGGCCCCGCCGCCAGGCCGTACAGACCCCGCCGAGGGCGATGTTGTGCTCGAGGATGGTGGTCGACCAGCCGTTGGCGAGGGCGTAGCAGCCGGTCGAGAGGCCCGCGAGGCCGCCGCCGATGATCACGATGGAGGGGCGCGACATGACCCGGCGACCCTGCCATCGCCGACCGCAGATGCGGCGCGAAATTCCAGCGCCCATCACATGTCCCAAGGGCTAGGAGGTTGTGACCGAATCGTCACCGAGCGGCGGCCGGGGCCCCCTGCCCCCTGGCGACGCCCGCCCTACGCCCGGTCGACGCTGGGTATTCCCGACGGCGGCCGCCCGGTCGCCGCCGAGCTGGCGCTCGCCCGCGAAGATCGCCGGGAATGCGGCGGTGGCCTCCCGCGTGAGAGCGATCGCTCGCCCACCACTAGCACGCGGTCGACCGCCGGTCCGCCGCGGTGACGACCCTTCGCGCGGGTCGCCGCCGCGCCGAGATCGCCGGAGGACGACCGCCGGAGGTCTCGTCATGCCTGTCCCTTCCGCCACGTCCATTCACTCACCGCCCCCACCACCCGATCCCCGCCGGGCCCGTCGCCTCGCCCGGCGGACCCGCACGCTGATCCTGGCGATCTCGCTCGCCGCCCTCGGCGCGGTCGCCAGCGCCCTCTGGAGCCCGGAGCCGACGCCGACGCCCCGCCTCCTCGGCATCGCCCTCGTCGGCGCCGCCGGGGTGCTGGTCTTCGAGGCGCTCCTCGGCCGCCTCCGCCAGCGCTGGCAGGGGGGCTGGCGGCAGGCGCTGGTCGACCTCGGCGACCGCGTGAAGGCGCTGATGAGCGCCCTCTGGCCGGCCGCCCCGAAGAGCGACGCCGACGCGCCGACGCTCCGCACCGGCGAGCGCCTCGCGCTGATCGCCGGCTGCGGCCTGACGGCGCTCGACGTCGTCCTCACCACCCTCCTCCTCCGCGACGTCTTCCCCGAGCCGCCCTACCGCTTCGAGATCCTCGGCGTTGTCTCGCCGGAGGCGGTCGAGTGGTCGTTCTACCTCGTGGTCGCGCTCTTCAAGGCGCTCCTCGAGCTCTGGCTCGGGGTCGTCGATCGCCTGCGCAGCCAGGAGGGCTCGTCGCCGCTCCGCTACTTCGTCCTCGGCCTCGCCTCGGCCTTCGACGCCGCCCTCGCGGTCGCCCGCGGCCTCCTCCTCGCCGAGCAGGGGATCACCGGCGCCGCGGTCACCACCTCCAACATCGTCTTCGTCGGCTTCGGCCTGGCGATCCCCTGGGTGGTCGCCCACACCGGCGGCCTCATGGTCCGGGCGGCCGATCCCTTCCTGACCCGCTTCGGCCTCCTGCGGATGCTCACCCTCCTGCCGCGGATGCTCCTCACCGGGGCGATCTGGGCGCTGGCGATCGCCGTCGGCCTCCCGCTCATCGTCATGGTCGCCGCGATCGGCGTCCTGGCGATGATCTGGTCGGCGCTCGACGAGGTGGTCGCGCTGATCCTCGGGCACGATGATCCGGAGGCGCCGATCGACGCGATGATGATCGCCGACGAGGGGATCGACGCCGCGCCGCCGCCCGCCAGCGAGCGGCCGACCGCCGGCTCGCAGCTCACGAGCCTCCGCGAGGGCGCCCGCGGGCTCACGCTCGCGCCGGCGAGCGCGGCCCTCGCGGCCGAGGGCGCCGACCTCCTGGCGCCGATCGGGGGTGGACGATGAACGCCGGAGCCCTCGCCGCGACCCTCGCCGGCTTCACCCTCGCCGCCGTCGGCGTCGGCGCGCTCGCCCTCACCCAGGGCGAGCCGGCGGCCGCCGCCCCCGGGCCCGACGGCTGGCGCCCGCCCTGCGCCCAGCGCCTCGCCCGCGAGTACCGCGAGATCGACGTGTCCCTTGAGGCAGCCTCGACCGAGCACCCGGCCCGGCGGACCGTCCTCTTCGGGGTCGACCGCTCGCCCTCCAACCGCGAGGTCGCCGACGCCCAGCTCGCCGCGGTCGTCGACCACGCGAAGGCGCTCCCCCTCGACGTCGAGGTCGGGGTCCTCCTGATCTCCGACCGCTCCGACCGCTCGTCGACGCCGGACATGCCCCTTGAGCCAGCCCGGGCGATCCCCGAGGCGAGCGCGCCGCCGCTCCCGTGCGCGCCGAATTGCCAGCCGCGCTCGCTCTTTGAGCAGCACTGCTACGAGCGCCTCGAGGAGGCGCTGGAGGCCCGCGCAGACGCCCTCCGCGGCGAGGCGGCGGCCCTCGCCGACGGCGCCCGCGGCGAGCGGGCGGCGCGGATCGACGCCTGGCACGGCGAGGCGCTCGCCTACGCGCCCAAGCCCGGGACCTCGCTCCTCGCCTTCTTCACCAAGGTCGCCGACCTCCCGCCGGTGCTCCGCGCCCCCTCGCGGACCACGGTCGTCGTCCTCTCCGACCTCGAGGAGGCGCGGACCGGCGACCGCAAGAAGATCGACGCGTTCTACAAGAAGTACCTCGCCCACGGCGAGCGCTGCCCGGAGGTCGCGGCGATCCCCCAGGGCCTCGTCGGCCTCGACGTCGTCCTCCTCCAGACCCACACCGACGGGATCGACGCGGACGGCTGGGGGCAGCGTTGGGAGGCGCTCCTCGGCTGCGCCGGCGCCCACGTCCGACGCCAGCGCTACTCGCCGGCGGTCGATCTCGGCGACTACCTCGCGCCCTCGCTCGCCCTCGCGGCCGCGCCCGCGGGCGCGAGCTGAGCGGAGCGCACGAGGAGTCGGAGTCGGCCGCGGGCTGGCTCGCCGGATCAGACACCGGCGCGCTGGCCCGCGGCGCTCGTGCGCTCGCCATGCGCAGGAGCGCGCGGCGACGATCGATCGTTGCCGTCCGCGGCGGCCTCGGGCAAAAGGCAGCGATGGGGCTCTTTCAGACGCGCACCGGCTACGGCCGGCTCGACTCCTACGTCTTCGATCGGGCGCTGCGGCGGCTGACGGCGCCCTTCCACGGCTTCGCCCGCGAGCGCATCGTCCCCCGCCTGCGGCCCGGCCTCCGGGTCCTCGACGTCGGCTGCGGCGGCGGTCACTTCGCGATCGAGCTCGCCGAGCGCGAGCCGACCCTCGAGATCGTCGGCGTCGATCTCTCGACCCGCCTCCTCGCCTGGGCCCGCGAGCGCGGCGCCGGGGTCGCGGGGCGGGTCTCCTTCGTCGAGGCCTCGGCGCTCGACATGCCCTTTGGGTCAGGTGAGTTCGACCTGGTCTACAGCCTCGGGTCGATCAAGCACTGGGCGGATCCGGCCCGCGGGCTCCGCGAGGCGACCCGGGTGCTCCGCCCCGGCGGCCACCTCTGCGTGATCGAGGGCGACCGCGGCGGACGGGCCGAGGACGTCGACGCGCTGGTGTCGATCTGGCGGGCCCGCGGCCCGCTGCGGGGCCTCGCGGCCGCGTTCTTCCGCAACGTCGTCGTCCCGGGCGCCCTCGACCTCGCCGACGCCGCGGCGCTCCTGCGGACGATCCCCGAGCTTCGGGCCCAGGTCACGCGGGCGCCGGGTCTGCCGATCCTGACGATCGAGGGGACGCCCGCGGCCGCGAGCACGACCTAGCCTCAGGGCCAGGGGACGAGGAGCCGATAGCGGCCCTCGCTGACCTCGAGGACGCCCGCGGCCGCGAGGCGTCGGAGATCCTCGGCGACGCTCTCCGCGGTGGAGCCGTCCTTGTTGACGTAGTCGAGCCAGCTCGCGACCACCCGGAGGTCGCCGAGCTCGCCCTCAACCTCCTCGCCGTTCTTCGAGAGCGCGGCGATCAGGAGGTCGTCGTGACCGAGCCCCCGCGGGTCCGCGCGGCGGCCCCGTCGGAGCGCGCCCATGGTCACGCCCATCCGCTCCGCGGCCGCGCGCATTGTTACGCCGGGGACCCGCGAGAGCTTCACCGCGCGCCGTAGCGCCCTCGCCTCGCCGCCGTCGTCGTCCACCACGAGACCATACCCCAGCCGCGCCCTCGCTGGCGCGACCGCAGCGGGGGCAGCTACACTGGGCCGATGGTGCGGCGATGGCCCCTCCTCCTCGCCCTCGCGGGCGGGTGCTCCGAGGAGATGCCGGGTGGCGATGCGATCCCGGATCCGCGCGCTGCAGTGAAGCGTGAGGCGAGCGACGACGCGAGGCGAGACGCGATCGCCACGCCCCGCGCCGAGGCGACCCCGCCACCCGAGGCCGCGGCGGCCGCGATCCCGGCTGACGAGGGCGCATGCCAGGGCGTCCTCCAGCGCTCGCTCGACGGCACCTCAGAGCAGTGCTGGCCGCCGGGCTTCACCCCCGTCGAGGGCGCCCTGCGGACGCCGATCACCCCCGAGGACGAGGCCCGGGCCGAGGTCTTCGAGGGCTTCTTCGACGTCGATCGCGTCCGCGGCGGCAAGCGCCTCCAGGGCTCCTGGCTCGAGGTGAAGGGCGGTGAGCGCTACATCCTCTCCTATCAGCCGATGCCGGAGCACTTCGACAAGGTGGAGCGGCGGGTGATCGTCCGCGCCGTCCCCTACTCCCCGGGCGGCCAGCACCTCTACGCCCGGCACCTCCGCGTGGTGTCGATGACCCTCGCCGAGGGCGAGGCGCCGCGCGACGCCCCGACCGCCACGCTCCCGCCGGCGCAGGTGGTCCGCACCAGCGGCGAGCTCCGCCGGCAGATTGGCCGCTGGGCCCAGGTCGTCGGGACGCTGTCCAAGATCAGCAAGGAGGATTCGTCCGGCCGCGCCAAGATCCTCCTCCGCCTCGACGACGGCGGGCGAGTGACGATCAGCGAGGCCCGCGCGACGGCGGAGTGGGCCTATCGCCCTCGCGTGGGCACCCGGGTGACGATCCTCGGCAAGCTCAACCGCGACAAGGACGGCTTCCACCTCTGGAGCACCCACGTCTGCGACGGCGAGGTCGCGACCTGCAGCGTCGGCGAGGATCCCCTGGCCAGCATCTACGGCGAGGTCGCGCTCGCCACGAGCACGGGCGCCCGCGATCCGAGCGCGGCCGCGCCCCCGAGCGAGGACCCGATGCCAACACCCCCGACCGTCGAGGTGCCCCCCGCGAGCGCCGCGAGCGATCCCCTCGAGGCCCTCGCGCTCCGCTGCGACGGTCGGGCGATCGCCGCCGCCTTCGCCGGTAGCGACCTCACCCAGCTCGCCCAGGGCGACGCCGGCCCGAGCGTCCGCCTCCTCGCCCGCTGGGAGGCGGCGCGCGCCTTCGACGACGCGGGCGCCCTCCGCCCCGAGGCCCTCACGTCGATCGCCGCCGCGCTCGAGGCCGAGCTCGGGCAGCCGCCGCCCGCCTGGTGGCTCGATCACCTCGGCGCCGCCCACCTCCGCCCCGGCGCGGGCGCTGGCCCGCCCTACTACGACGTCGGCCTCCGCGCGGGCGGGGACCGCCGCGGCGACCTGGTCAAAGGGCCAGGCAATCTCAGCGTCCGCCCGAAGGACGCCGCGCTCCTCAGCGCCAGCGACGGCGAGCTCTACTACGACCTCAGCGCCGGCCGCCTCGATCTCGGCCCGCTCCCCGAGGGCCCGGGCGCGACCCTCGAGATCGGCCGCGCCCCCGCCGGCTCAACGGTCTACTACGCGACCTTCGAGCGCGGCTCCGGCGGCTTCCGCTTCCCGCTCCACGCGGTCGAGCTCGGCGGCGAGCGCTGGCGGGCCGAGGTCTGCGGACCCGATCGCCAGATCCTCGGCGGTCAAGGCTATCTCAGCGTCGAGATCGTCGTCCTCGGCGTCCCCGCGCCCGCGGCCTCGCCCGGGGTGATGCGGCCGCCGCCGAAGTCGACCGGGATCGCGGTCTTCACCGCCGAGAGCCACGGGGTCGCGCTCGACGTCTTTGATCCGAAGAGCGGCGCCCGGACGCTCGCCTGGTCATCGGACCTCTGGTTCACCCGCTGAGGCGCTACTCATCCTCGCAGCGACCCCCGGCGACGCCGCGCTGCCCCCAGCCGTCGGCGGCCGCGCGCAGCTCTCCGGCACGCTCGGCGCCCAGCTCGCTGGCGAGCGCGCGCTCATAGCGGTCGCCCAGCTCGGCCAGGAGGAATTCCAGGCGCGCCGTCGGCGTCGACGGGCTCTCCCCCGGGTCAAGGCCGGCGCGCGCCCGCGCGATCGCTCGCCGCGCGGCCTCCCCCTCGGCGAGGCGTGCGAGGCGCTCCTCGTCGATCGGCCCGACCACCCGACGAGCCTGGATCGCCTCGACCATGGCCTCGACGCTCATCGCGTCCGGCTCCCCGGCGAGCCCGAGCTCGACGAAGAGCGGCTCGATCTCCGCGCGGAGCTCACCACGAACCCGCGTCCCCACCTCCGCGATCGCCCGCTCCTCCGCCTCGGTGACCTGCGCGAGGCTGCGCAGCTCGGGATCGACGTGGAATGGCTGATCGCCGAGGAGCCCCGGCGGCACGTCGGTGCGGACCTGGGCGCACCGCGCCATCTCGCGGAGGACCTCGGGGGAGGGCTGAAGAAAGGGACACTCCTCGTCCGACGAGATTCGACCGGCGCAGCGCCGGGCCTCGCGGCTCGCCTCGTCCTCGCCCTCGCCCTCGCCCTCGCCCTCGTCGTTCGCATCGACGTGCTCGGGCTGCCGACGATCCCCAGGCGCTCCTCGAGCGTGCTCGGGCGGCGCCGGAGAGTCGATGAACGACCGCCCATCGCCGACCCGCGATGGGCGCGCGGCTGGACGCGAGGCCGTCGACGGCGCCTCGGCGGATCGCTCAGGCGCTCGCCCCTCCACCGCCTCCCGCGTGCTCACCCAGTAGCCGAGCGCGACCACGATCGCCGCCCCCATCGCGATCGACGCACGTCGCACGGCGCAGCTACCCCTCCGCCTCGTCGGCCCGCAGGAAGACGCCGACGCTCGCGAGATCGCGGTGCGCATGGTGGACCTTCGCGGTCTCGGCATGCGCATGGCGACCGAGCGCCTCGTAGGCCATCACCAGGAGCTCCAGCGCCTCCTCGCGGCGCCCGTCGGCGTCGAGCCAGTGGAGGTCGAGGCCGAAGGTCAGCGCGGCCGCCGGCTTGCCCTCGGCGCACTCGCGGCGGGCGCTGGCGATCCATTTCTCGACCCGCGCCGGCTGCTCACGCCAGGCCTTGATCCGGGCGTACGAGTCGCCGACACGGATCGTCCCGGCGCCCTCCGGCAGCGCCGGCCCGAAGGTGCCGAGGGTCGGGATCCGCGGGGCGTCCAGCCAGCGCTGCGCCGGCGGATCGGCGGCGAGCGCCTCGGCGTCGGCGTCGGCGAACCACTCGAGCGCCTCGCGGACCGCGTAGACCGAGAGCGGCGGCGCCTCGTCGTCGGGCTCGTCGATCCGCGCGCGCGCCTGGGCGGCGAGCACCCCCAGCGGCGTCGGCTCCCGATCGGGCCAGGTCTCGGCCGAGTCGCGGGCGTAGTTGTGGGCGACATAGGTCGGCGGATCCGCGGGGTCGTCGTACCAGAGCCCGTAGTGGAGGCCGTCGCTGTCGCCCCACATCACGGTCACGAGCTCCGGCGGGTCGCAGCGGAAGCGGCACTCGAGGCGCGGGTCGAGGCCGTCACGCGTGCGCCGATCGAGGCCGCCGTCTTCGAACCAGATCATGATCCCGCCGGGCGATCGCCCGAGGCGCTCGGCCCCGCGGGCCTCGAGGGGATCGAGGCTCCGCCAGAAGGCCGCGAAGATCGCGAGCGAGCGCGGCAGCCGGAGGCCGTAGACCTCCTGCATCCGGGCGGCGACCGCCGGGAAGCGGGCTCGCATCGCCCCCAGCGCCGCCTCGCGGCGGGCGACGGTCGCCGCGTCAGCCGCGAAGAGGCCCTCGCGGTAGCGGATCTCCGGGTAGCCGAGGCTCTCGGCGAGCGGGCGCGCGAGCGCGGGCGCCAGGCCGGCCCGCCGGAGCGCGTCGACGGTCCACGCGAGCTCGTCGAGCGCCGCCGCCGCGTCGCCGAGGCGCTCCTCCGGCACCACCACGAGCTCGGCCTGCGGTCCGCGGTAGGTCTCCTGGTCGTAGAGGCTCATCGACGCGACGAGGCCCTCGCCGCGGAGGTAGAAGGGCGGATCCCAGGAGGCGAGGGTCGCCCCCTCGCCCTCGATCGGGAAGAGCGAACGCCAGCGCTCGGCGGCGAGGTTGAGGGCGTCGTCGACGGGGGATGCGCGCACGGGCGGCATCCTAGCAGCGCGTCGAGATCCTCCGCGCGGCCGCGAGACCCGCCCCGGGCCCTCGTCGTCCGCGCTCGACCGATCGGTCGGCGCTCACCCAAGCCTTCGTCGCCCTTCAGGTCGCAGGGCCGACCGATCCGCCCCGCACGGACCCGCGTGACGTCGCTGGGGACCAACGCCCCCAACCTCGCCGGCCGGCGGCGCTGCGCGAGGGCGCGCGGCGCCGCGCCTCGCGACCCGCCCACACCTGTCCACATGGACATCCTCTGGAGCTCGCGTCGAAGACCTCCACACCGCCCGCGGCGGAGCCAACGCCGAGGGCGAATTTCCCCGTTGAGGGGCGTCTGCGTCCGCATATACCGAGTTTTCGGGTTGACGCGCGGAGCCCCCTCGTCTTCCATGATCGGGTGCTGTACCGCTCCCGTGTCCTACGAGCCTGCGCCCTCTTCGCGCTCGTCGCCGTCGGCTGTCACAAGTCCGAGAGCACCGCGCCGCCGCCTCAAGAGGGCTGCGACGGTGCGCGCTGCGTCGAGGATGCCGAGGCGGCGATCTGGGAGGGCAAGGAGGACGAGGCCCGGGAGCCGCTGACCAAGGTCTGCGAGGAGCAGAAGGATCCCTTCCAGTGCTTCCGCCTCGGCCAGCTCTACCACAAGGGCCTCGGCGGCCCGGCCGATCCGGCGAAGGCGGCCGAGCTCTACGCGATGGCCTGCGACATGGGCGACGAGGAGGCCTGCGAGGCCCGCTTTGAGATCGCCCGCGAGGGCCAGGGCGGCGACAAGGTCGAGCTCGAGTTCTCGAAGAAGGCATGCGAGGCCCGCCGCCCCCGCGGCTGCACCAACGCCGCCGACCTCATGCTCACCGGGCGCGGGGTCAAGGCCGACCGCAACGGCGCGATCGAGCACTACGAGAAGGCCTGCGGCCTCGGCGAGGCCGAGGCGTGCAACAGCGCCGGCGACCTCCTCTACGAGGCCAAGGACCCCTACGACCAGGCCCGCGCGCTCGCCTCGTACATCAGCGGCTGCGTCGGCAACACCGGCTACGGCTGCCTCCGGGTCGGCGTCGCCTTCGTCGAGGGGATCGGCACCAAGCCCGACCTCGACAAGGCGGCGATGAACTTCCGCAAGGCCTGCGACTTCTACAACGAGGACGGCTGCCGCAACGCCAAGGCCCTCGAGGCCGCCCACGGCAAGCCCTTCACCCTCGAGCTGACCTCGACGGTGGCGACGATCGAGGCCGAGGGCCTCAAGGCCCGCGACCTCTCCTGCCAGATGGACGAGCAGGGCGCCAAGGCGCTCCAGGCCGTGCTCACCGACGTCGCCGTGACCAAGGGGTCGCTCGACAACTGCGTCGAGGAGGGCCGCGCGGTCAAGATCTCGTGGAGCTTCGCCAAGGGCAAGGTCCGCGAGGCCAAGGTCACCGGCAAGACCCCGAAGAAGGAGGCCGCCTGCCTGATCGGCGTGCTCAAGCGGGTCAGCCTCGACGAGACCGGCTCCTGCAACGCGATCCTCCTGGTCGGCGATCCCGAGGGCGCCGCCAAGTCGCTCGCGGCCCTCACCGGCGGCGATCAGAGCGGCGAGGTCCGGCTCTCGACCAAGAAGCAGCGGGCGAACAACTAGCCGCGGCGCTCGGCGGCCACCCTGTCCCTCCGGTCATCTTCGCTTCGCGGGCGCGGCGGGCTTGCGACCGGCCGCGGCCTGGCGGATAAGGTCGGCATGGTGACCTCGCCCCGGCGCCCCGGCGCGCTCGCACTCCTCCCCGCGCTCGCGCTCGTCCTCGCCTGCGGCGATCCGCCGACCAGCGCGGCGAGCGAGACCGCGTCCGGGACGAGCGACGCGAGCGGCACGACCTCCGCCAGCGCCAGCGCCAGCGCCAGCGCCGGCGCCGGCACCAGCGAGGGCAGCGGCGACGGGACCGGGTCCACCACCAGCGGCGACCCGCCCTGCCCCGCGCCGCTCCTCGAGTGCGGCGAGCGCTGCGTCGATCCGGCGCACGACCCCGACCACTGCGGCGCCTGCGATCAGCCCTGCCCGCCCGCGCTCGCCTGCGTCGACGGGCTCTGCGCGCCCGCCTGCGGGCCCGGGGTCGACGTCTGCGGCGACACCTGCACCGACCTCGAGCTCGACCCCGACCACTGCGGCGCCTGCGACCACGCCTGCGCCGACGGGGTCCCCTGCGTCGCCGGGGCCTGCGCGCCGACGTGCGCGGCGAACGAGGCGCGCTGCGGCGAGCTCTGCGTCGATCTGATGGCCGACGAGGCCCAGTGCGGCGCCTGCGGGAACGCCTGTCCTGAGGGACAGAATTGCAGCTACGGACTCTGCGTCGACGTCGACGTCCACCACCTCCTGATCGGCGGCCAGAGCCTCTCGAACGGCTACGCCGCGGCGGTCGTGAGCGCCGAGCAGCCCCACCAGAACCTCGCCTTCAACACCGGCGTGCGCTCGGGCCCCGCGCCCGCCGCCTTCGCCCCGCTCATCGAGAGCTGGGACGGCGCCCACGGCGAGACGATCGCCTCGGGCCTCGCCAACGCGGTCGCGGCCGCGGTCGAGGCCGAGGGCGGGAGCCACGTGATCCTCGCCTCGGCCCACGGCCTCGACGGCACCGCCTACGCCGGCATCAAGAAGGGGACGATGCCCTACGCGATCGGCCTCGCTCAGGTCAGCGCCGGGGCGACGCTCGCGGCCGCCGAAGGCAAGAGCCACGCCGTCCGGGCGCTCGCGGTGATCCACGGCGAGAGCGATCACCTGGCGAACAACCTCGCCTACGCCGACGACCTCCTCGCCTGGCAGAGCGACATCGAGGCCGACGTCCAGGCGATCACCGGGCAGCTCCACCCGGTGCCGATCTTCCTCTGCCAGATGTCGAGCTTCACCAAGCTCGGCGCGGCGACCTCGCGGATCCCGGGCGAGCAGCTCGCGGCCGCCCGCGCCCGCCCCGACCGGATCTACGTGGTCGGCCCGAAGTACTTCCTGCCCTACGTCGACGGCGTCCACCTCAGCGGCGAGGGCGAGCGCTGGCTCGGCGAGCACTACGCCAAGGCCTACCGCCGGGTGCTCATCGACGGCCAGCCCTGGCGGCCGCTGGCGCCGGCGACGATCAGCCGCGAGGGCGCGGTGATCACCGTCGACTTTGAGGTCCCGGCGCCGCCGCTGGTCCTCGACGTCGAGCTGGTCAGCGATCCGGGGGCCTTCGGCTTCGAGTTCTACGACTCGAGCGGGGCGCCGCCGACGATCGCCGCGGTCGAGCTCGTCGGCGACACCCAGGTGCGGATCACCCTCAGCGGCGAGCCGAGCGGCGGCAACAAGCGCCTGCGCTACGCCTTCCGCGGGGCGCCCGGGGCCCCCGCCGGGCCGATGAGCGGGGCCCGCGGCAACCTCCGCGACTCCGACGCGACCCCGAGCGCGAACGGCTACCCGCTCTACAACTGGGCGATCCACTTCGACGAGCCGGTCGAGTAGGCGAGCGCGATCGACAGGGCGCCTCGACTCCGGCACCCTTGGAGGACGACGGTCGACCCGCGACCGCGCGCGCCGATGCGATCCCCGACGAAGCTCCTCGCCCTCTCCAGCGCCCTCGCGCTCGCCTGCCACGGCGGCCCCGCCGAGGAGCCCGCGTCCCCGCGCGACGCGCCCGTGAACGCCGACGAGGTCGGCCGCCAGGGGGCCGCCAAGCCGCTCCCCGAGCTCCCCCCCGCGATCGCCACCTGTCCGATCCGCAAGGCCAGCGCGACCCGGATCGCGCTCACCAGCGTCGTCCACCTCGCGGACGTCGCCGGCGTCCGCTGGCTGGTCGCCCACGCCGGCGAGGGCGAGGCCGCGACGCCGGCGCTCGTCCACATCGGCGCCGACGGGGAGCTCGCGCTCACGCCCCTCCCCTTCTGGAGCGAGGACGTGGCCCGCGCGGGGCCGACCTCGCTCCGCCTCGTCGACGTCGCCGGCAAGCGCTGGCTCGCGGTCGACCTCGCCGATCCCGACGCGCCCGCGCTCGGCGAGCCGACGCCGCTCCCCGAGGTCGCCGAGAACCCCAAGGGGATCGGCGCCGACGACCGGATCGCCGCCTTCTCCCGCTACTTCCGCGACGACGCCCGCGACGCCTACATCGGCGAGACCTTCGTCCTCGATCCGGCGAGCGGGCGCCGCCTCGGCGCGCCCGCGCCCTGGACCGCGTGGGACCTGATCTGCCGCGGCGGCCGCTGCTTCGGGCTGGCGAGCCCGAACAGCGACCCATCGGCGCGCTCGCTCATCGAGGTCCGAGCCGAGGGCGTCGTCGTCCTCCAGGAGCTCGGCCAGTGGAATTGCGGGGGCGCGACGAGCTGGGAGCGGGACGGCCGCTGGCTCCTCGCCTGGAGCGAGGAGGCGGGGCTCGGCCTCGCGTCGCTCGACCTCGCGAGCGCCGCCGTCCGCGTCGACGCGTTGAAGGAGGGCGGGCAATGCCCCGGGCCCCGTCACCTCCGCCACCGCGGCGATGATCTCCTGGTGATCTCGAGCGGCCAGGATCGCCTCCTCACCCGGACGATCACGCCGACCCTCGAGGTCGGCGAGACCCGGCCGATCCTCGGCCTCAGCGGGCGCGAGCAGGTCATCGCCGCGGTCGACGATGGCCTCGTCGTCGCCGACTTCAGCAGCGGCCGCGGGATGATCCACTCGCCGACCGACAGCCGCGGGATCCGCCGCTACTACCACGTATGGGACTTTGACGGCCGCGCCGGCCTCCTCCGGGCGAGCGACGCTGGGTGGACGCTGGAGGATGTGATCGCGCTCCCGGAGAGCGGCAGCGAGGGCGACTTCTCGACCGGCTACCGCGTCCACCTCCTCACCCGCCCGGGGCGCGCGGCCGCCCTGGTGATCGGCGACGGCAGCCTCGGCTCGTTCTTCCTGCCGCTCCGCCAGCCCTGCCGCTGAGCCCTGCCCTGCGCGCCGCGAGATCGCGTCCAGCGGTGATATCCTCGCCGCCGATGGGAGCCCGTCGTCGGAGGGACCCGCCGCGAGCCGCGTTGGCAGCGGCGGCCTGGTCGCTCTGCGGAGGGCTCGGATGCGCAGCCCGGCAGGGCCCGGAATTGCAGGTCGCGCTCGCCGGCGAGCCCGCGCTCCACGGGCCCCTCGAGGCGCTCTCCACCGGGCGGCTCTGGATCGCCTGGCCGGGGACGCTCTCCTGCTTCACGAGCGCCGCCGGTCGCACGGCATGCTGGGGCAGCTCGCGGCTCATGACGACGCCGGAGGGGTTCGACACCCTGCCGCCGAACGCCCGCGCGACCTGCCTCGCCGCCGAGTCATGGACGTCCGGCTGCGCGCTCGTCGACGCCAGCGTCGCCCGCGGCGCGGACATGGCCTCGCTCGACGACAACCCGCAATTCGACCTCTGCGGGGTCACGGCCGGTGGCGCGGTGCGCTGCTGGGACTTCCGGGGTCGACCCTCCCGCGTGCGAGGGATCCGCGGCGCGGTCGAGGCGGCCGGCGAACACGAGGGCGGCTGCGCGCGCCTCCGCGACGGCCAGGTCGCCTGCTGGCGCGAGCGCGCGAGCCGACCGCGGGGAGACATCGACGACGCGGTCGACCTCGACGTCGGCCCGCGGCTCGCCTGCGCCGCGCTGCGCTCGGGACACGTCGCCTGCTGGCGGGAGGGAGAGGCGGCGCGGCGCGTCGACGACCTCGAGGGGGCGGTCGCGGTCGCGGTCGGCGACGCGCTCGCCTGCGCGCGCCTCCGCGACGGCGGCGTCGCCTGCTGGGACCCCGAGGCGCGCTCGCCCGCGCGGCGGATCGCGGGGGTCGCCGACGCCGTCGAGGTGCGGGTCGGCTCGAGCCACGCCTGCGCCCGCGATCGCCGCGACGCCCTCTGGTGCTGGGGCGACAACTGGGGCTTCGGGCTCGGGGACGCCGAGTCCGCGCCCTACCTCCTCGCCCCGGAGCGCGTCGCCGGCGTCCCCCCGGCCGTCGACATCGCCCTCGGAGAGAGCGGCGCCTGCGCGCGGACCGAGGGCGGCGAGCTCTGGTGCTGGGGCGCGTCGATCTTCGGGGCCGCGGACGCGCGGGCCGAGGTCCACCGGATCGGCGAGGGGGTGCTCCGGGCGGCGATCACCCGCGACGGCCCCCTCGTCGCCCGCGAGGGCGGCAGCGTCGACGGCCTCCGCCGCGATCGAACGAGCTGGAGCGCCCTCTGGCGGGCGGAGGGCGACGTCGACGCGCTCGCGGCCGCCGGCGAGTGGGGCTGCGCGCTCGTCGGCGGCGCGCTCGAGTGCTTCGGGACCGCGCCGCCGGCCACCGCCCACGCCGGGGTGCCGACCTGGCTCCGCGGCCAGGGGACGATCCGCGGGGCGCTCGCGCTGAGCGTCGACGAGCGCCGCGGCTGCGTGGTCACGGCCGACGGCCGCGCGCGCTGCTGGGGCGAGTCCTTCACCGCGGGCGGCGAGGCGATCGCCGTCGACGCGCCCCTCGAGATCGCCGGTCTGCCGCCGGTCGACGCGATCGCGCTCGGCCGCGACTTCGCCTGCGCGCGCTCCCCCGCCGGCGAGATCTGGTGCTGGGGAGAGCCGAGCGAGGGCCGCCTCGGCGGCAGCGCAGAGGGGCCCGGCCTCCCGCCCCGCCGGGTCGACGGCCTCCCGCCCGCGGCCCAGATCGCCGCTGGCGAGGCCCACGCCTGCGCCCGCGCCGAGGGCGGCGAGCTCTGGTGCTGGGGCGGCAACGACTGGGGCCAGCTCGGCCGCGGCGTGCACCCGCGCTGGTCGACCTCGCCGGCGCCGGTCGGGGGCCTCGGACCCGTCCGCGACCTCGCCCTCGCTGGCGACACCACCTGCGCGCTCCTCGAGGACGGCGGCGTCGCCTGCTGGGGCGACAACCACGAGCGCCAGGCGAGCCCGCGGGGCCTCCTCCGCGCCGACGCCGCGGTGCCGGTCGATCCCTCGCGCTACGTCTGGCTCGACGCGACCTGAGCCGCGTCGATGCCCCGCTCACTTCTTGGCGCAGGTCCAGGACTTGCCGCAGGTGCAGACCTGATCGGGGCCGCCGCCCCGGTAGACGCAGAAATCAACCTGTCCGCGAGGACAGGAGGTCCCGCTCCGCGGGACCGAGCGCGGGCAGGCCGGCGAGCCCTGGACCGAGGTCGCCCCCGGCGAGCTCGAGCCGCCGCCGCTGCTGCTCTTGCAGGAGGCGCCGAGGCCGAGGCCGAGGAGGCCGGCGAAGACGAGGGCGGGGAGGCGGGTGACGATCCGGCTCATCCCCGTGAGCGTCGCCCTCCGCCCCGCTCCCTGTCAACAGCGGCCGCTGGGGCCTCCAGACCTCGCGACGAGGGGGGCCGCCTGGGCCCCCCTCGGAGATCTCCGCGGAGCCTGACCCAAGGGCCAGCTCCACGGCCGACGCCGACCTAGTCGTGCATCTTGACGTACTCGAACTCGACCGGCTGCCCCTCGATCCCCCGGCTCGGCGGGGCGATCCAGTTGGCGAACTTCCCGGGCTCGTAGACCGGCTTCATGATCGAGAGGAGGTACGCGTTGTCGGCCGGGGTGAGGACCCAGCGGTGGTGCTCCTTCTCCCAGGTCTCGCCGCTGACCAGGTTGCCCGCGGGGTCGAACTTGTGGTCGGCGTAGATCCCCTGGTGGCGGTGGAAGCGGCGGCTCGGGAGGGTGAGGCGGTTCGGCGAGCCGCTCTCCTCAAGGGTCCGGTTCCACTTCCGCAGCGCCCGCTCGCAGTCCTTGATGTAGGAGTCGCGGAGGACCTCGTTCATCGCGTTGCGGAGGGGGACGTCGCGCTCGACCAGCCTGCCGCCGTCGACGACCTGGAGGCGGTAGCTCTGGCCGAGGGCGCGGTGCTCGTCGAGGCGATCCTCGCGGTAGCGGCCCTTGAGGCCGGTGGCGAAGAAATCGGCCGCGTTCGACGAGATCTCGCCGCCGAAGAGGTCGAGCGAGTAGGTGAACCAGTAGTTGATCGTCCGCTGGATCAGGTCGAAGTCGATCCCGCCCTGGTTGCGGACGTCGCCGTTCGGGTCGATCTTCTCGAGCTCGGCCGAGCGCTTGATGATCCGATCGAGGCCGGTCTCGCCGACGAAGAGGTGGTGGGCCTCCTCGGTGAGCATGAACTCGGTCGAGCGGGCGAGCGGGTCGAAGCCGCTCTGGGCGAGGGCCGCGAGCTGGTACTTGCCGTCACGGTCGGTGAACATCGTGAAGGCGAAGAAGCTCAGCCAGTGGTCGCAGGGCTGGTTGAAGGCGCCGAGGATCCGCGGCTTGTCGGGGTCGCCGGAGCGGCGGAGGAGGAGCTCGTCCGCCTCGTCGCGGCCGTCGCGGCCGAAGTACTTGTGGAGGAGGTAGACCATCGCCCAGAGGTGGCGCCCCTCCTCGACGTTCACCTGGAAGAGGTTGCGCATGTCGTAGAGGCTGGGGGCGATGTGGCCGAGGAGGCGCTGCTGCTCGACGCTCGCCGGCTCGGTGTCCGCCTGGGTGACGATGATCCGGCGGAGCGCGTTGCGGTGCTCGCCCGGGACCTCGGTCCAGGCCGGCTTGCCCGCGTCGTCGCCGCAGCGGATCGTCGACTCCTCCTGCCGCGGGTTGAGGAAGATCCCCCAGCGGTAGTCGGGCATGCGGACGTGGCCGTAGTTCGCCCAGCCGTCGGTGTCGACCGAGATCGCGGTGCGGAGGTAGACCGGCTTGTCCTCGAAGTCGGTCGGCCCCATGTCGTGCCACCACTCGAGGTAGTTGGGCAGCCACTTCTCGAGCGCGCGCAGGAGCTTGGGGTCGTCGGCGAGGCCGACGTTGTTGGGGATCTTGGAGTTGAGATCGACGGAGTTGCTCAGCATGCCGTGGTCCTCTGCATTTCTCGCGCTATCGCGATCGCGTCCTAGACGCGCTTCCAGTCGAAGATCGGGCGCTCGGGCTTGCCGTAGAGGGAGAGCGCCCCCTGGGCCCCGGTCGCGTTCGGGCGGATGAAGATCCAGTTCTGCCAGGCGGAGAGGCGGGCGAAGATCTTCGAATCTTCGGTCTCGCCGCCGGGGAAGCGGAGGTTGGCCTCCATGCCGGTGAGGGCGTCGGGCGAGAGGCTCGCGCGCTCCTCGATCGCCACCCGGGTGTCGTCCTCCCAGTCGATGTCGTCGAGGAGGACGGTGACCAGGCCGGCGTCGTCAGCCTCCTCGGGGTCGAGGAGCTCGTGGCGGCCGGCGAGGGCCTCGAGCTTGTCGGGCTCGCCGTGGAGGTGGGCGCGGATCCGGGAGATCCCGTGGCTCATCGGCACGACGCCCTCGTTGAAGATCGTCAGGCCGACCTTCACCGGGTTCTCGGGGTCGTCGAGGAGGTAGAAGCGATCGCTGGCGAGCGCGAGCTCGAGGAGGCAGCCGACGAAGGCGGTGCCGGCGTCGCCGAGGGCGAAGAAGGAGCGGCTCGAGAGGTCGAGGCGGCGGAGCACCCGGCCCATGTGGCGGATCACCTCGTTGACCAGCCAGAAGTCGCGCTGCCCCCAGAGCGCGGCGTCGTGGGCCGCGACCACCTCGGCGTCGCCGAGCGCCCGCACCAGGCAGAGGCCGACGTCGGGGAGGTTGAAGCGGAGGTAGAGGAGCGCGTCGTCGAGCTCGCGGAAGGCCCGCAGCGCCCAGAGCTGATCGCCGGCCGCGTGGATCGCCGCCGGCCCCTCGCCGAGGAGCGCGACGTCCTCCGGGCTCGGGCCGCGGACCGTGATGCTCGCGGTCCGGGCGGCGCGATCCCAGCTCAGCTCGACGTGGCGATAGCGCCGCGAGGTCTCGGTGATCTCGGGGCTCAGATCGCCGAGCTTGATGCCGACCCGGGCCTCGCCCTCGGGGAGCTCGGCCGCGACCGCGTCGGCGACCTTGCGCGCCCGCTTCATCACCTCGTCGAGGAAGCGCGAGCGCGGGAAGATCCCGTCGACCAGCCGCCACTGGACGGCCTTCTTGCCGCGGATCCCCTCGGCGGTCGTCGAGAAGACGTCGGCCCGGTCGCGCCGGACCCGGCGCTTGTCGACCAGGCGGGTGAGGCCACCTGTCCCCGGGAGCACCCCGAGGAGCGGCACCTCGGGGAGCGAGACCGCCGACGAGCCGTCGTCCTGGAGGTAGATCTCGCGGCAGGCGAGCGCGAGCTCGTAGCCGCCGCCGGCGCAGGTGCCGTTGGCCGCGCAGAGGTAGACCTGGTGGCTGAAGGCGTCGGCGTCCTCGAGCTCGCAGCGGGTCTCGTTGGTGAACTTGCAGAAGTTCACCTTCCACGCGTGGGTCGAGGCCGCGAGCATGTGGATGTTGGCGCCGGCGCAGAAGACGTTGTCGGTGCCGGAGGAGACCACCGCCGCCCGCACCTCGGGGTGCTCGAAGCGCATCCGACGGACGATGTCGGCGAGCTCGATGTCGACCCCGAGGTCGTAGGAGTTGAGCTTGAGCTCGTAGCCCGGCTTGATGCCCCCCTCCGGATCGACACACATCTCCACGCGGGCGATCGGCCCCTCGTACGACACCCGCCAGTGGCGGTAGCGCGAGGGATCGGTCGCAAACTCGACGACTAGCTCGTTGCTTTGTGCGGGCTCCATTCCATTGAAAAACCTAACAGCCATCCGCAGCGATTGCGGCGAGCGGGTGGCGTGTGTTCTCCCACGGGGGTGAGGTCACGACCTCTCGCGTCTTGTTTGGAAAACGCGGGGGCCGGGGCGACGCGCGTGAAGTCGGAGGATCGACGGTCGGCGCCGGCGACCGCCGATCGTCGCGGGCGGGTGTCTAGGGCGCCGTGATCGCCCTCATGGGATCACGACAGCGTGTGCATTCGCACGGTCCTAGGAGCCCCCAGGGGGCCCTGGACGCCCTCCTGCGGGCCTTCGAGCCGCCAAGATCGCGGCCGATGCTCCGGGCCGTCCTCTTTGATCTCGACGGGGTGCTCATCGACTCGCTGACGTCGATCCAGGCGTCGATGAACCACGCGCTCGCCGAGCTCGGTCGGCCGACGATCACCCGCGAGGAGGCGCGCCCGCTGGTCGGGCCGCCGCTCGCCCGCTCGGCGCCGACGCTCCTCCAGAGCGACGAGCCGGCGCTCGTCGACCGCTTCATCGCCCTCTACCGCACGCGCTACGCGGCGATCGCCGAGAGCGCGAGCGAGCCGATGGCGGGGCTCGGCGAGGTGATCCCGGCGCTCGCCCGCCGCTGGACCCTGGCGGTCGCGACCTCGAAGCCCGAGGCCTACGCCCGGCCGATCCTCAGCGCGCTCGGGGTCGCCGGCGCCTTCAAGGCGATCTGCGGCGGCTCCCTCGAGCACCACCGGGACACCAAGGCGACGGTGATCGGCCGGGTCCTCGCGGCCCTGGAGATCGACGCCGCCGGCGTCGTGATGGTCGGCGATCGGAGCTACGACGTCGTCGGCGCGGCCGAGCACGGGATCCCGACGATCGGCGCCCTCCACGGGATGGCCGCGCCCGGCGAGCTCGAGGAGGCCGGCGCCCGCTGGCTGATCCGCGGCCTCGGCGAGCTGCCGCCGCTCCTCGATCGCCTCGACCGCCTCGGCCTCGACGCGGTCGCCGAAGCGTGAAATAACCTGTCCAAAGGGTCAGCTAGCGCGGCGCAGCCAGGCGACGACCTCGACGTGGGGCGTCTGCGGGAGGGTGTCGTAGGCCCGGAGGCGGACGACCTCGTAGCCGGCGGCCGAGAGCATGCGGAGGTCGTCGGCGAGGGTCGCCGGCGCGCAGCTCATGATCTGCACCCGGGGGGCCGCGAGCTCGCCGAGGCGGCGGCAGACCGCGGCCCCGAGCCCGGCCCGCGGCGGGTTGGCGATCACCAGGTCGGGCCGCGGCCCGCGGTAGCCGGCGAGGAAGGCGTCGACCTCCATCGGGATCACCCCGAGGGCGAGCGCGCTCTCGGGGTAGCTCTCGCAGGGGACCACCCGCGCGAAGGCGCGGCGGAGGAGCGCGGTCGTCACCCCGGCGCCGGCGTAGAGGTCGAGGGCCAGCGCCCCGGCGGCGGCCTCGCCCTCGGCGTCGCGGACGAGGTCGCGGTAGGCCATCTCGGCGACCGCCGGGTTGGGCTGGAGGAAGCCGAGGGGGCCGACCTCGACCTCCGCCCCGGCGAGCTCGAGCGCGAGGCCGGGGCGCCCGCGGAGCACCTCGGCCGCGCCGCCGCGGAGGGCGTTGCCGCCGGCCCCCTGGACGCTCCAGGCGATCCCGGCGGGGAGCTGGAGGCGGGCGCCGAGGAGCTCCGCCGCCCGGCTCGGGCGCCCGCCGGTGATCAGCGTGAGGAGGACCTCGCGGCCGTCGGTCTTGAGCCAGACGTAGCGGAGATCGCCGGCGCCGCTCGCCTCGTCGTAGGGCTCGATCGCGAGCTCGTCGGCGGCCGCCACCAGCTCGTGGACCGCGGCCGCGATCGCCGGGTGCTCGACCAGACATTCGGACATGTCCGCGAGGTCATGTGTTCCGCGGACGTAGGAGCCGAGGACGAGCGCCCCCGGCCGACCGCCGACCACCCGCTTGCTCGACCAGCGGTAGCCGAGGTCGCCGCCCGGGAGCGCCCGCACCTCGTCGACCACGAGGCCGAAGGCGTCGGCGAGGAGGCGGCGCTTGTGGACCCGCTGGGCCTCCTCCTCGAGGGCCATCCAGGGGCAGCCCGAGCACGCGCCGCCGCGCCCGGGGTGGCGCGGGCAGGGGGGCGAGCGGCGCCCCGGGTGGGGCTCCTCCACGACCTCGAGGGCGGCGAAGGCCCGCGCCCGCTGGCGGGCGACATGGACGATCCGCGCCCGCGCCCGCTCGCCGAGGAAGGCCCCCGCGATCACCACCTCGCGGCCCTGCGCCCGCGCGAGGCCCTCGCCCTCGCGGCTCAGCGCCTCGATCCTCACCTCCAGGCGGTCCCCCTGCCGGAGCCGCGCCGGGCCCCCCTCGTCGTCGCGCTCGTCGCGGCTCATGGCCGGCGAACCATAGCGAGTTCCGCGAGGACGTCGAAGTAGCCGGGGAAGGTCTTGCGCACGCAGCCGGGGTCGCGGATCGTCACCTCGCCGGCGAGCGCGAAGGCCATCGCCATCCGGTGATCGAGGTAGGTGTTGATCGCCACGCCGCGGCGGATCCCGGCCACCGGCGGGGTGATCGTCAGGCCGCCGGCCTCCTCCTCGACCTCGGCCCCGAGCTTGCGGAGCTCGGTCGCGCCGGCGGCCAGGCGGTCGCTCTCGTGGTGGCGGAGGATCTCGACCCCGCGGATCCGGGTGGTCCCCTCCGCGTGGAGCGCGGCGACCGCGATCGTCAGGGTCATGTCCGGCATCTCGCCGAGATCGACGTCGATCCCCCGCAGGCGCCCGGCGGAGCGCAGGGTCGTCGAGTCGGGCCCCTGCTCGACCTCCGCCCCCATCCGCCCGAGCACCCAGGCGATCTGGGCGTCGCCCTGGAGGCTCGCGCGGCCGAGGTCGGGGATCGTCACCTCGCCGCCGTAGATCGCCGCCAGCGCGAGGAAGTAGCTCGCCGCCGAGGCGTCGGGCTCGACCGCGTAGGCCCGCCCCTGGAGGACGCCGGGCTCGGCGACGATCGTGTCCTCGCCCTCCCAGCGGCCGCGTCCGCCGAAGGCCTCGAGGACCGCCAGGCTCATGTCGACGTAGGGCCGCGCCGGGGTCCCGCCCTCGAGGACGATCCGGGTCGGCGCCCGGGCGAGCGGCGCCGCCAGGATCAGCGCCGAGATGAACTGCGAGCTCGGCGGCCGCGCGAGGCGGATCTCGCCGCCCCGCAGCCCCTCCGCGGCCCCGCGGATCGTCACCGGCAGCGCCCCCGGGCGGCCGTGGTAGCGGAGCTCGGCCCCCTGCTCGCCGAGGACCTCGAGGAGCCCGGCCATCGGCCGCTCGCGCATCCGCGGCGAGCCGTCGACCAGGACCTCGATCGGCGAGCCCGCGAGGGCGGCGCAGAGGAAGCGCGCGGCGGTCCCGGCGGTGCCGACGTCGATCGCCGTCGCCGGGTCGCTCACCCGCCGCAGGGGCCCGCCCGCGCCCTCGACCACCACCCGGGCGCCGCCCTCCGAGGCGTCGCAGCGGACCCCGAGGCGGGCGAGCGCCGCCCGCATGATCTCGGTGTCCTCCGACTCGAGGCAGCCGCTGAGCGTCGACTCGCCGGCCGCGAGCGCGGCCAGGAGGAGCGCGCGGTTGGTGATGCTCTTCGACCCCGGCGGCCGCATCACCCCGGCGATCGGCCGCGGCGGCCGCTGGATCTCGATCTCGCTCGCGTCGGACGCGCTCGCCTCCATGGCTCCACCTCTCTCTGATGTCGCGGGCCGGCGTCGGCGCTCACTCGAGCCACTCGACCAGATCGGCCTCGAAGTTGAAGTAGACCCAGACGCCGACCTCGTCCGACTCGGGGTCGGGGTTGGGGTCGGTGTCGTCGATCGGGCTCATCGGATCGAGCTGACAGCTCCCGCCGCCGGCGATCGACCCCCAGAGGTTGAAGCTCACGCCCGCGACCTCGCCGTCGACCGCGGCCGCGCTGCTCTCGCGGAGGTAGCCGCGGAGCGAGCCCTTGACCAGACCGACGACGTCCTCGCCCTGCTGAACGTAGGTCGCCGCCAGCGAGAGGCGCTCGAGCGCGATCGCCGGCAGGGTGTCGGCGATCGGCACCGCGGCGTCGCCCTCGTCGCTGATAAAGCAGGGGGCGCCTGGGAGGTTCGGCGCACCGTCGCCGCTGTAGGCGGAATTGAGGGTGCCGACGACCACCGTCGAGCAGAGCGCGCCCTGGCTGTTGCGGGCGACCGTCATCAGACCGAGATCGTCGGGGCTCGCCGAGCAGGTGTCGAGGGCGCCGTTGCACTGCGCGCGGATCAGCTGGAGCGGGGTCTCGGCCGCCTTCGGATCCGCGGGGTAGAAGATCATGACGTAGCTGACGTCGCCGCCGCTCAGCTCGCCGTCGATCCCGAGGTTGAAGAGGTCGGTGAGGTCGGCGCACTGCCCCATCATCAGCTCGCCGTAGTAGTGGGGATCGACCCCGACCATGGTCCGGATCCGGAAGGCGACGGGGTCGCCGATCGCCCCGCCGGTGGTCGCCGACGCGGCGCCCGACGACGAGCTCTCGCCGCCGGTGGTCGACGACGTCGACGTCGTCGCCGCGCCGGTGGTCGTCGACGCGTCGCTGGTCGACCCCTGGGACCCGCCCGTCGAGATCACGCCGGGATCGACGAAGCAGCCGCCGCCGACGAGCGCGAGGGCGGCCGCGAGCGCGGGGCTCAGTCGATCCATTCGACCCGCTCGGCGACGAAGTTGAGGTAGATCCACACCCCGCGCTCCGTGAGATCGGGGTTGGGGTTGGGATCGGTGTCGTCGATCGGCGCGTTGACGTCGACCTGGCAGCTCGCGCCGCCGGCGACGGTCCCCCACATGTTGAAGGGGAAGCTCTGGATCATCCCCTCGATCTGCTCGGCCTGGCTCTGGGGGATGAAGCCGGTGATCAGCCCGCTCACCAGGGTGTCGACCGGCGCCGTCGGCGAGCCGTAGGAGCCGACGATCTGCGCGTCGTAGAGGACCATCGGCGGCAGGGCGGCGACCAGCGGCGGCAGGATCACGGTCCCCCGCGGGCTGGTGAAGCAGGTCGGCGCGGCGACGTTCGGCTGCGGGTAGTTCGGGTTGGTGGTCCCGGGGACGACCGCGTCGCAGGCCACGTCGGCCGAGTTGTTGGCGACCGTCGACACCTTGAAGTCGGGGTTCTTGTAGCCGCAGGTCGTCTTGTCGACGCCGACGACGCACTCGCCGTCGGTCAGGATCATCGGCGCGAGGTTGAGCTCGGGATCGGCGGGATCGAAGAGGAGCACGAAGGAGATCCCGCCGCTGCCGATCTCGTCGTTGACGCTGAAGTTGAGGAGGTCGGTGACGTCCTTGCAGCCGCCGAAGTCGTAGTAGAAGTGGGGGTCGGCGACCTCGATCTTCGTCAGGCGGTAGGCGTCGAGCCCGGCCTCGATCGCCGTCGTCGACGAGCCCGACGAGGTCTCGCCGCTCGATCCCGTGCTGGTCCCGGTCGCCTCGGTCGCCGAGCCGATGCAGGTGCCCTGACGATCGCAGGCGAGCTCGATGAAGTCGCCGTGATAGCAGCCGCTGACGAGGCCCAGCGCTGCGATCGCGACGAGCCACCCGCCCGCTCTCCGTCGACACCACCGCACGGCCCCATGATAGCCGAAAGTCGCCGCCGACGAGCCCGCCCGGCGCCTCGCCCTATTGCCCCGGCAGGGCATCTGGACCACCATGAGCGGGTGCTTCGGTCGGCCACTGCGGCTTTTCGCGCCTCCGCCTGCGCTCTCCTCGTCCTCCCGTTGATGATGGGCTGTCCGACGTCCTCTGGTGACGACGACGGCGCGGAGACGAGCGCGAGCACCGGCGATGAGGTCTGCGATCGCTACGTCGCCTGCGTCGGCGAGGTCAAGCCGGCCGACCAGGGCGACGCGAGCGCCCGCCTCGGCGAGGGCGGGACGTGCTGGGACGCCGCGATCGACGCCCAGATGGCCTGCATCGACGAGTGCGTCAGCGGCCTCGGCGAGGCCCACCTCGATTCGCCGGCGGTCGCGGCCTGCGAGCCGCCGAAGACCCTCAACGACGCGATCTTCGAGATCGGCGCGGCGGTCTTCGACCCGAACGACCCCTTCGCCGATCCGATGTGGGGGCCGCTCCAGGACGGCGACCCCCTCGAGATGGTCCTCGGCGGCCAGGGCCTCCTGATGTTCCCGATCGCGCTCCGCGGCGCCAACTTCGAGATCGCCGCCGACCCGACCGACTTCGACGACCCGAAGATGCCGAGGGTCGACATGTGGATGGACATCGAGGGCTACAACACCGGCGTCGCCGACCACTTCACCCGCCTCTACAACTACCCGATCTCGTTCAAGCCGCTCACCGACGAGGTCGTCGAGTTCCTCTACATCGCCCTCATCGTCCCCGACGAGATCAGCGACCCCTACGTCCTCGACGGGCTCCCGGGGCACATCTGGATCGAGCTCCAGCCCTACCAGAAGTCGCCGATCGTCCGCGAGCTCGACGTCGAGATCGTCGTCGACCAGCTGACGCTCTAGCGGTAGCTTCGCGGCGATGGCCGAGCGCCCCTTCATCCCCGTCAACCTCGCGATCCTGACGATCTCCGACACCCGGACGCTCGAGACCGACCGCTCCGGCCAGCGCCTCGTCGATCGCCTGGGCGAGGCCGGCCACCGGATCGCCGCCCGGAAGATCGTCGCCGACGAGATCGAGGCGATCCGCGGCCGCCTCCGCGCCTGGATCGCCGACCCCGCGATCGACGTGGTGATCACCACCGGCGGCACCGGGGTGACCCCGCGCGACGTCACCCCGGAGGCGCTCGCGCCCCTGATCACCAAGCCGATCCCCGGCTTCGGCGAGCTCTTCCGCTGGCTCTCCTACGCCGAGATCGGCACCTCGACGGTCCAGAGCCGGGCCGAGGCCGCGCTCTGCGATCGCACCTACGTCTTCCTCCTGCCGGGCTCGCCGGGCGCCGTCACCACCGCGCTCGACAAGATCCTCCTGCAGCAGCTCGACAACCGCCACCGCCCCTGCAACTTCGTCGAGCTCCTCCCGCGGATCCGCGGCGAGGCGAGCTAGGCCAGCTAGGCCAGGCGCTGGCCGCTGACGATGTCGTAGACGTGCCCGGGGAGGGCGATCCGGAAGCCCGCCGCCTCGACCCGCGCGCGGTGCTCCTCGATGTTGTCCTCGTGGTGCATGAGGACCATCTTCTTCCGCACCGCCTCCGGCAGCCGCTCGAGGAGCGCGAAGAAGCCGTGCACCTGCCCCGGGTAGTCGACGAAGGTGCTGTCGTGGAAGAAGACCGAGGTGCGGGGCTCGATCGCCCGCAGGAAGTCGGGGTCGACCGTGCAATCGCCGCTCCACCAGGCGATCCGATCGTCGTCCTCGCTGATCGAGATCTCGAGGGAGCACGAGGGCTTGCCCGGGACGTGCTCGCTCTCGCGGGCGGTGATCCGGAGGCTGCCGCTCTCGAAGCCCTCGGCGTGGCGCCACGGGTTCGCCCGCGGCGCCTCGTGGGCGCTCGCGTCGATCACCTCGAAGAAGGTCGCCAGGGTCGCGTTCACCTTGGCGCCGCGCTCGTCACGCATGTAGCGGAGCGAGGGCGCGAGGGTCTCCCAGATCTCCTCGCGGACCGCCGAGTGGGCGATCAGCTTGGGGCCGCGGCGGCTCTCGAAGGTCGAGGCGACCCCGCCGTGGCTGTAGAAGTAGCGGACGAAGGCGAAGTCCTCGAGGCCGAAGACGTGGTCGCCGTGGACGTGGGTGATGATCTGCCCCTCGAAGTCGTGCCAGCGCATCCCCGCGGCGTGGATCTGGTCCGGGGCCTGGCGCCCGCAGTCGATCAGCCAGCGGGCCCCGTCGGCGAGGGTGAGGAGCGAGCAGGTCGTCCCGTAGCGCCGGGAGAAGGCGCCGCCAGCACCGAAGAAGCGCAGTGTTTGTCTCTGGGGTGCGATCGACACCGCGGGTCCGTTGCGGCTACAAGGTCCAGGATGAGTGGCCGGCTGCGTCGTTCACGACGACGCCCCTAGATGCTAGCTCATCACGGAGGGCGTCCGCCTCTTTCCAGCGTTTTTCGGCGCGCGCTTGCTCGCGCCTCGCCAGGAGCGCCTCGATCGCGGCGGTGTCGAGGCCGAGGCGCGCGGCTTTGCGATCCCGACGCGCCCGGAGGTAGGTCCCCGGATCTGCGCCGAAGATCCCGAGAAAGCGGCTGACCGCCGCCATGTCCCGGAGGAAGCGGGCGATCGTCGCCCGCCGCTGGACCGGGTCGACCTCCTTCTTCTTGGCGACGAGGAGGCGGTTGACCTCGCGGAGCGGCTCGCTGAGGCAGGCGATCGCCGCGGCCGTGTTGAGGTCGTCGCTCATCGCCGCGCGAAAGCGCGAGAGCATGTCGGCGACCGCCGGCGAGACCGGCACCTCCGGGGGCTCGGGGGCGACCGCCCCCTGCCCTCCCCCGGGCCCATTCAGGAAGACCTGCGCCCGCTCGAGGGTCTCGTAGATCGCCTTGACCCGATCGTCCGCCTCCTCGAGGCCGGGGAAGCGGACCCGCCGGCGGAGCTCGTCGACCTCGAGCCTCGCCCCGCAATGGGGGCAGGCCTCGCCGTGCTGCTCGTCGGTCGAGAGCGGCGCGCCGCAGCCCGGGCAGGGGACCTCGACGTCGAAGTTGATCCCCGAGCGGTAGTGGACCCCGAGGAGGAAGAAGCGGAGCGCCTCCGCCGGGTAGAGCGCGGTGACCTCGCGGATCGTGAAGAAGTTGCCGAGGCTCTTCGACATCTTCTCGCCGGCGAAGTCGACGAAGCCGTTGTGCACCCAGTGGCGGGCGAAGGTGCCGACGCCGCAGGCCCCCTGCGACTGGGCGATCTCGTTCTCGTGGTGGGGGAAGATCAGGTCGCGGCCGCCGACGTGGACGTCGAAGGTGTCGCCGAGGTAGCGCCGGCTCATCGCCGAGCACTCGATGTGCCAGCCCGGCCGGCCCTCGCCCCAGGGGCTCGCCCACGCCGGCTCGCCCGGCTTCGCGCCCTTCCAGAGGACGAAGTCGAGCGGGTTCTCCTTGCGCTCGTTGACCTCGACCCGCGCGCCCGCCTGCATGTCCTCGAGGCTCCGCTTCGAGAGCGCCCCGTAGGGCGCGAAGGCGGCGACCCGGTAGTAGACGTCGCCGTCCGACGCGTAGGCGAGGCCGCGCTCGACCAGGGCCTCGATCATCGAGATGATCTCGGGGACATGCGCGGTCACCCGCGGCTCGACGTCGGGCTCGAGGCAGCCGAGGTCGGCGAGGTCGCGGTGGTACTCGGCGGTGTAGCGCTCGGCGACCGCGCCCGGCGTCGACCCCTCCTCGGCCGCCCGGCGGATGATCTTGTCATCGATGTCGGTGACGTTGCGGGCGTAGGTGACCTCGACCCCGAGCTCGCGGAGGGTGCGGACCAGGACGTCCGGGACGATCGCCGCCCGGGCGTGGCCGATGTGGCTCATGTCGTAGACGGTCGGTCCGCAGGTGTAGATCCTGCACCGACCGGGCTCGAGGAGCTCGAGCGGCCGCTTGCTGGCGCTGAGGGTGTCGTAAAGGACGATCGGGGGCTGCTGCGCTGCCATTTGGGCCCTTTGGGTGGCCCATAGTGCCTCACGCCTGCCGCCGACGCCACCACCAGGCCAGGCTCATCATGTTCCAGCCGACCACCAGCAGGACGCCGGCCCACATCAGCGGCGCCATCCACTGGGTCGACGGGGTCTCGCCGACCGCGATGAGGTAGCCCTCGGGGTCGACGCGGACCGGACGATCGAGGTGGACCTTGCGGATCGCGGCGGGCTCAAAGGTCAGGCGACCGTCCTCGAGGGGCCGCGGCACCAGGTGGTCGCCCTCGACCGCGAAGCCGGTGCTGGTGGTCGAGTCGCCGTAGACCAGGCGGAGGCGATCGCCGTCGCGATCGATCGACCCGGCGGGGAGGTAGTAGTTGGCGGTGGTCGGCAGGACGGCGACGCCGTAGCTCGCGTCGGGCTTCTCGGGGAGCTCCAGGCCCTCGCCGAGGCGGGCCTCGATCGCCGCCCGCTCGCCCGCCCCGATCCGGGCGAAGAGCTTGTAGAACGAGCCGTTGCTCTGCTTCTCCGGCCGGTAGTAGGGGACGCCGAGGGCCGAGACCGCGGCCTCGGCCGCCGCCAGCGAGCGGAAGGACGAGCGCCCGAGCTGGATCTGCGCGTCCGGGAGCTCGACGACGAGGCCGATCCGATCGTCGGCGCCGACCCGGAAGGACGCCCCCTCGACGTCGGTGATCGTCAGCGGCTGGCCGCCGGCGAGGGCGCTCATCAGGGCGTCGGCGGTCGCCTCGCGGCTCTGGGTGATCCCCTCGGCGTTGAAGAAGGACTCGACCCAGGGGTACATGCGGAGCTTGCCGAGGCGGCGCATCCGGCCCTCAAAGACCCCCTCGAACTGGTTCGGCGCCTGATCGGCGGTCCGATCGACGGCCGCGAAGAGGGCCCCGCCGCCCTCGACCACGCGGAGGTAGGAGACCACCCGCTCGTCGATCTTGAGGCGGGCCGCGTGCTGAATGTCAGGGGTGCCGCGGAGGACCACGTAGGCCTCGTCGAGGTCGTCCGGCAGGCCCTTCTCCATCAGCTCGGCCGCGCTCCCGAGATCGCGCGGCTCGCTCCCCCGCAGCCAGTAGCGGAGGTCGCCGAACATGGTCACCAGGAGGTAGATCCCGAGCGCCGAGACCGCCAGGTCGACGACCGGTGAGCGCCGCCGGCGGGGCCGGGGTGCCTGGGACTCCTCGATGATCTCCTCGTGCTCGTCTCTCGGCTCGCTCACGGCCACCTCGCTATATCACGACCCCCTGCAGGACCGACGGCGGCGGCAATTGTTCCCGCCTTGTTCCCGCCTTGTTCCCGGCTCACTCGCGGTAGACCAGGACCTCGCGGGTGGCCTCGACGCCGTCGCCGTCGCGGGCGGTGACGGTGATCCGGTTGCCGCCGGGCTGGAGGGGCACGGCGGCGGCGATCGACATCGCCCCGGCGGCCTCGCCCTCGCGGGCCGGGTTGGCCTGGAAGAAGACCTTGTCCTCGACCTGGGCGGGACCGACCGGCGCGACCGCGACCACGACGTCGCGGACCCGCCGCGGGTGGCGGGCGCTGGCGGTCACGGTGACGCTGGCCTCGCGGACGACGGTCGGCAGCGGGTCGATCGTGAGCGCCGGCGGGGCGATCAGGAGGGCCGGGCGCGCCGGCGGCGCGGACGCCTTGTCGCCCTTGCCCGCCTCCTCGGCGAGATCCGCTGGCACCCAGGCCCGCCGCCCGGGCTCGAGCTCGAGCGCCAGCCAGCCGCCGGCCCGGCCGACGGTGGCGATCACGGCGCCGCCGGCGAGCTCACCGAGGACCTCGGCCTTGCCATCCGCGCCGTTGTAGAGGCGCGCCCCCTCGTCCTTGATCCGGAAGCGCCCGGGGGCCGCCTCGAAGGCCGGCCGCTCGTCGACGATCCGCAGCTTGAGGCGCTGGCGGGCGGCCTCGCGGAGGTGGATGTCGGCGACCATGAGGTCGAGCTCGAGGGGCTTTTGGAGGTCGGGCGAGGCGTTGACCTCGACCCCGAAGGCGCCGCGGGACTCGGCGCCCGCGCCGATCTTGCCGAGCTCGGCGAAGCCCTCCTCGAGGAGCCCCTGGGCCCCCGACTTGTTGCGGAGGAGCGCTCGCACGGTCGCCGCCGCCGCCTCGCCGGTGTTGCGGGCGCGGACCGCCAGGAGCACCCGCTCGCCCGGCTGGAGGACGCCGTCGCCGTTGCCCGCGACCGTGAAGGGCTCGCCGACCGCCGGCCCGGCCTCCTCCGGCCGCTGCGGCGCCTTGGCGACCAGCGCCGGGTCGTCGACGATCCAGTAGTCGTAGGCGAGCGCCGAGCGCGGGCGGCCCGCGATCTCGAGGCGCACGCCGGCCTCGGCGTCGGGGGTCGGATCGGGCTCGCCGCTGTGGATCTGGACCTTGAGATCCTCGGCGAAGCGCGGGTGCCAGGGCATCACCTGGAGGCTGAGCTCGCGGCTCAGGCTCCCGCCCGCGGGGATCGTCCCGAGGAGGAGCTCGATCCCGTCGAGCTCGTCGTGGACGCACTCGGTGATCAGGTGGAGGCGCTCGGCCGGCGCGTCCCCCTGGTTGTCGACCTTGACCTTGAGGGTGAAGGGCGTACCGGCGTCGATCGGGCCCTTCTCGGCGATCTCGACGCTGGCCGCGAGCTTCGGCGCGCCGCCGGCGAGCGGGGCCCCCTCCCAATTGATCCGGGTCGCCCCGAGGCGGGCGACGATCTTCGCGTCCTCGCGGGCCGCGAGCTCGCCGCGGGCGCCCTCGACCGCCTTCCGCCGGCCGGCGCCGTCGCTCGCCCCGGCGCTCGCGAGCGCGAGCTCGCGGGCGATCTCCACCTCGGGATCGCTGAGGTAGTCGGACTCGCCCTCGGCGAGCGCCCGCGCCTCGAGGAGGTAGCGGAGGATCGCCTTGTCGACCGGCGCCTCGGCGATCGCCGGATCGTGGCGCGCGGACGGGAGGTGGGCGACCTGCGAGCGCTCGCGCTCCCGCTCGAAGCGCTCGAGGTCGTAGTAGCGGGCGATCCCCGGGATCTCGGTGAGCTCGACCGGGTAGAGGACGAGGTCGGGCTCGACCCCGACCGTCTGGATCCGCTGATCGCCAGCGACCTGGTACTCGGCGACCGTCAGCTTGAGCGCGAGCTCGCGGCCGTAGGGGGCGAGCGGCTTGAGCATCTGGACGGTGCCCTTGCCGAAGGAGCGGCGGCCGACGACGACGCCGCGGCCGAGCGAGCGGAGGGTGCCGCTGACGATCTCCGAGGCCGACGCCGCCTCCTCGTCGACCATCGCCACCACCCCGACCTCGGGCCCGAGGAGCACCTCGGGCTTGGCCGCCTCCGACTCCCGGCCGATCGCCGAGCGGACGATCACCAGCTCGCCCTCGCTGATCAGGAGATCGAGGACGGCGATCGCCTGGGTGAGGAGGCCGCCGGTGTTGCCCCGGAGGTCGAAGACCAGGCCCTTGAGCGGCGCCTCGCCCTGCATCGCCTTGATCGCCGCCGCCGCCTGCTCGCCGGTGTTCTCCTGGAAGGTGGTGATCCGGAGGTAGGCGACGTCGCCGGGGAGGCGGGCCGAGAGGACGCTCTCGACGTGGATGATCTGGCGGGTGATGGTGATCGTCAGGAGCTTGTCGCCGCGGCGGACCTTGAGCTCGACCTCGGTGTCGACCGGCCCGCGGAGCAGCGTCTGAGCGTCGGCGGCGCTCATGTTGACCGTCGACTCCTTGCCGATCTGAATGATCAGGTCGCCGCCCTGGAGGCCGGCGGCCTCGGCCGGCGACTTCGGGAGCACCCGCATCACCCGGATCCGCCGCTCCTCGACGACGATCTCCGCGCCGATCCCGCCAAATTGCCCCTTGGTGCGGATCCCGAGGTCGCTGCGCTCCTCCGGCGTGAGCAGGATCGTGTGCGGGTCGAGGGGGGCGAGGAAGCCGTTGATCGCCGCGTACTCGAGGCGGTGGAGCGCCTCCTCGTCCTCGAGGTCGAGGTGATCGCGGGCGAAGATGAGGACCTTCTCGAGGACCCTGGAGGCGTCGATAAGGGTCGGGATCTCGCCGATCTCGAGGTCCTCGCTCTCGCCGCCGACGGTCACCCGGATCTTTTGATCGTCGATGAGCTCGGCGAAGAGCTCCGGGGTGTGGAGGCTGAGGTCGTGGAGGGCCCAGCGGAGCTGCCCCCGGGGATCGAAGCGATCCTTGTCGAAGTACTCCTCCTGGACCGAGAAGGCCGACCAGACCAGGAGGGGGAATTCGCGGTCCTTGAGGAGGGCCTCGAGGTCGGCCTTGGCCTCCTCGGCGACCGCCGGGGAATCGCCGCCCGGGGTCGGCGCGTCCCCGGAGCAGGCCAGCGCCGCCCCCCAGAGCCAGGTGACCACGAGGGCAGAGGGGAGCCGTCGGCGACGCATGGGCCGGAAGGATAACGCGGCTGTGGCGCGCGGGCTCTTTCTATCTTTCGTGTCATCGACTCTACAAAGAGACTCAAAACCCCACATCGTGGCCACCAAAGGCCCTGAGATTCCAAGGCCCGGAGCCTGGCACGGGAATCGCTTGTCAAGTTTTCTGCCTTGCGAGCACACCTCCTTGCAGCCGTCCTCATCGCGCCCCTCGCCGGGTGCGTCGACGCCCCCCTCACCCCAGCGCACCTCGACCCCGACGGCCAGCTCCACGGCGTCCGGATGGCCCAGGGCGCCTTCGCCGCGCAGACCGCCGAGGCCAGCCAGGCCGCCGTCCAGATCACCGCGGTCCTGGCGACCCAGCCCGACGGCCTCCTGGCCGACGCCGCCGCCTTCACCCCGAGCGCCGAGGCGGTCTACCTCCACCTCCGCGCCGATCGCCTGGCGAGCCCGCGCCCCGTCACCTTCGTCTGGACCCACGGCGATCAGCGCGAGGAGGTCGAGGGCCTCCTCGCCCCGAGCACCACGCTGACGATGGCCGCGAGCCACCACCTCGACGCCGAGAGCGTCGGCACCTGGAAGGTCGAGATCCTCGGCGAGGCCGTCGAGGACGGCTCGCAGCCGACCCTCTTTGAGCGCGAGTTCTATGTCCTGAACGAGTAGATCCCCCCTTGGTCGAGTCGTCGAGCGCTCACGGTCCGCCGTGAGCGCTCGTTTTTTTTCGCGGGCCGCGATCGACGCTCGCTCCCGCGGGCGCGCGCGCGCGGGAGCGCGGCCGTTTTTCCGAGAGTCGGCTAGACCTGCCCCCCCCTTGCCCGTAGCATTCCGGACCATGGCAGCGGAAACAGCCGGTCTTTCCCCCGAGGAGGTCGAGATCTTCGCCCGCGGGCTCTATCACCTCGCCAGCGTCGATGGCATCGCCGAGCGCGAGGCCGACCTGATCGCCGAGTTCCTCCGGGACACCTCGTCGACCCTGACCCTCGAGGACCTCAAGGGCACCAGCTTCAACCCGATCGAAGCAGCCCAGGCGCTCGAGGCGAGCTACCTCCGGCGGATCTTCGTCAAGGCGGCGATCGCCCTGGTCAAGGCCGACGGGATCTTCAGCGACGCCGAGCGCCGCGCCCTCGGCGAGATCGCCGACGTCTTCGGCCTCTCGAACGCCGACTTCGGCGACCTCGAGCAGCAGGCGACCCGCGAGCTCATCGTCTGAGCCGGCCGGTCCAGGCCAGTCCAGGGCCTCCCCTCCCCTCCCCCCGATCGTCCAACCCAGCAAGCCAGCAAGAGAGCAGCGACGCCATGGGACTTCTGAGCTTCATCAAGAGCCAGCTCATCGACATCATCGAGTGGCTCGACGACTCCAACTACACCCTCGTCTACCGCTTCCCGGACGAGGACCACGAGATCAAGAACGGCGCCAAGCTGATCTGTCGCGAGAACCAGGCCGCGATCCTGATCAACGAGGGCCAGCTCGCCGACATCTTCGGGCCCGGCACCCACACCCTCTCGACCCAGAACCTGCCGGTGCTCTCGCGCCTCAAGGGCTGGAAGTACGGCTTCGAGAGCCCCTTCAAGGTCGAGGTCTACTTCGTCAACCTCCGGCAGTACATCGATCAGAAGTGGGGGACCTCGAACCCCGTGCTGATCCGTGACCCGGAGTTCGCGGTCGGCAACCGCCCGGGGCGCGTCCGGGTCCGCGCCTTCGGCTCCTACAACTTCCGGATCGGCAACCCCGGCGTCTTCTTCAAGGAGATCGTCGGCACCCAGGGGCTCACCACCTCCGACGAGATCACCGGCTACCTCAAGCGCCTCCTGGTCTCGAAGTTCACCCAGGCGGCCGGCGCCTCCGAGCTCAGCGTCGCCGACATGGCCGCCCACTACAGCGTCCTCGAGGACGCGGTGAAGAAGCAGATCGCCGAGGAGTTCGCCAAGTACGGGCTCCTCCTCACCTCCTTCGTCATCGAGAACATCTCGCTGCCGCCGGAGGTCGAGAAGGCGCTCGACGCCGCCGCCGCGCAGTCGGCCCGCGGGGTCGACAACACGATGGCCTGGGAGGGCATGCAGGTGATGCGCGAGGCGGCCCGCAACCCGGGCTCGGGCTCGGGGGCGATGAACGCCGGCATGGGCATGGGCATGGGCGTCGGCATGGGCTCGATGATGGGCAACATGATGCAGGGGATGATGCAGCCGCAGGGCTACCCCCAACACCCCGGCTACCCGCCGCCCGGCTACCAGGGCTACCCGCCGCAGCAGGGCTACCCCCCGCCCGGCTACCCGCCGCAGCCCGGCTACGGCCAGCAGCCGCCCCAGCAGCCCCAGCAGCAGCAGGCGCCCGCGCCCGCCGACAACAGCCTCGAGGGCAAGCTCCTCAAGCTCAAGGCGGCCTTCGACGCCGGCCTCCTCACCGAGGACGAGTTCAAGGCGAAGAAGATGCAGCTCCTCGACGCCTTCTAGGCGACGCGTAGCCGCTCAGAATCAGACGAGCGCCGGCCCCCCTCGGGGACCGGCGCTTCGCATTTTTCGGCTCGCCGAGCGGGCTACGCCGTCTGCTCCGGGCCGGCGACGACGCTGCAGTACTCGCCGTGGTACATCCACACCTCGCAGCCTTCGACCACCTCGGCGATCACGCACACCCCGACCATCCCGAAGGGGTGCTCCTCCGCCGTCTCGTCCTCGCACTGGCCGTCGGCCCAGTAGGCGGGGCTGTCGTTGAAACAGTAGGTGGCGAGGCACTCCTCCAGCGACTTCATCGTCCCCTGGCTCTGCGGGGCCGCGCTCAGCTCGTCGGCATCGGCGCCCGCGAGGAAGGCCTCGGCCTCCTCGTCGCGCCCGTCCGCGCGGAGGCGATCGCCGAGCTCGTCGGCCGAGAAGCGGAGGACCTCCACCGCTGCGTCACGGTCGAGCTCGAGGTCAGCGGCCTCGGGGGCGTCGCAGCCGACGATGGTCAGGGCGAGGGTGGCGAGGAGGGCGAGGGCGGGGATGCGGGTCGTGGTCTTCATGGTCGGTTCTCCGTGGGCGCTGCGGCCTTCTTGATCACGGGGTACCGGCCGGGCCCCGCGGGATTGCGGGGCGCGAAGAAAAAATGACGATCGCCGAATTTTGCCACGGAACAACGTTTATTTCCCGCCGCATACCGGACGAGTGCGGTCGCTCGGAGGCGCGGGCCCGCGCTGGTGTAGGCTCCCGGCGAATGCCTCGGCGGATCTTCATCGTCGGCACCGACACCGAGGTCGGCAAGACCGCGGTCGCCGCGGCGATCCTCCGCCGGGCGATCGAAGCTGGCCTTCGGGCCATCCCCTTCAAGCCGGCGGCGAGCGGCGGCGACGACCCCGAGCGCCTCCTCGCGGCCGCCGGCCTCGGCCCCGAGCTCGCGCCGCGGATCGCCCCGCTCCGCTACGCACCGCCGCTGGCCCCCGGGATCGCCGACGATCCTCGGCCCTTCGTCGGCGAGGCGGGCGGCGACGACGAGGGCCGCGGCCCCGCGCTCCTCGCCCGGATCGCCGCCGACCTGGACGCGCTCGAGGCGACGATGGGCCCGGAGCTGACGGTGATCGAGGGCGCCGGCGGCTGGCACGTGCCGATGCCCGGCGGCACCTGGCTGCCGGCCTGGGTCGACGCCCTCGGCGGCGCGCCGGTGATCGTCGGCCGCCGCGGCCTCGGGACGATCAACCACACGCTCCTGACGATCGACGCGATCCGCCGCGCCGGTCAGCGGCCGCTCGGCTTCATCCTCTCGGAGACCGACGCGAGCGACGACCCCTCACGGGCCGACAACCCGCGGATCATCGCCGCCGCCAGCGGCCTCCCCTGCCTCGGGATCCTCGGCCACGGCGCGGACGCGATCGACCTCCGCCCCGGCGCCTGGGAGCGCATCGTCGGCGCCTAGCGAGCGCGCGCGCGCGCGCAGCGTTCGGGTCGCGCGGCCGTCGTCGGCGAGTGCGAGCCCGGCGATTGGAGGCGCCGCCGCGCGCCGGGTCGGCGTCGCGGCGGCGCAGGAGCACCGCTTTCAGGCCCAGGGGCCGCAGGCCGTCGCCCGCCAGGCCGGCAGCGCGTCGACGGCGGCGTACCAGCGGGCGATCGCCGGGAACGCGTCGGCCGGGAAGCCGGTGCGGCCGGCGTAGGTCATCATCCCGGCGACCCCGAAGTCGGCGAGGGTCAGGCGATCGCCGACGAGGTGCGAGCGGCCGGCGAGGTGCTCCTCGAGGAGCCCGAGGAGGGGGAGGAGCGCCGGACCCCGCCAGGTCGAGGCGACGGGCGGCGCGGGCACCAGCGCGGGGAGGAGGAGGTGGCCGACCGCCGGCGCGAGCGCGTCGATCAAGGCGGGCTGCCAGTGGGCGGCCTCCCAGAAGAGCCAGCGGCGGACCTGCGCCCGCTCGCGCGCGTCGTCGCCCCCGAGGCGGCCGCCGCCGTAGGCCTCGTCGAGGTAGCCGATGATCGCGTTCGACTCGGTGAGGACGAGGTCGCCGTCGACCAGCGCGGGGATCTTGCCGGAGGGGTTCAGCGCCAGGAAGTCCGGCGCCCGCCCCTCGCCGCGGTAGACGTTGACCTCGCGGTGCTCGTGGTCGATCCCGAGGTGGCGGGCGACCGACATGGCCTTTCGACCATTCGCCGAGAGCCCGGTCGCGTAGAGCGTGAGCATGGCAGGGGTCTTCCCACGGCGCCGCCCTGATCCGCAAGCTCGGCGCGCAGCTCGGCGCCCGCCGGGTCGCGGCCGCGGGTACACTCGGCGGGTGCGCTCCCTCGCCGTCGATCGCCTCCGCGGGCTGATCATCGCCCTGATGGCGCTCGATCACGCGAGCGCGATGTTGATCAATCGCCCGCGCATCGGCGAGTTCTGGGGGGCGGCCTTCCCGACCTACGAGAGCGCGCTCCCCTTCGTCATCCGCGCCCTCACCCACGTCTGCGCGCCGGGCTTCTTCCTCCTGATGGGGGTGTCGATGGCCCTCTCCGCGGCCGCGGACGCGCGCCGCGGCGGAGGCGACGGGAGCGAGCTCCGCCGCCGCCTGATCCAGCGCGGCCTCCTCCTCGTCGCCGTCCAGCACTTCATCGTCAACCCGGGCTGGCTCGTCGGCGACATCCCGGCGAGCCCGGTGCCGGGCGACGGCGGCGACTTCTTCCTCTACTTCGGCGTGCTCTACGGCCTCGGCGCGGCGATGGTGGTGGTCGCCCCGCTCCTCCGCGCCTCGACGGCGCTCCTCCTCGTCCTCGCGGCGGCGGCGATCGCCTCCTCATCCCTCATGGTCCCCGAGGCGACCCGCGGCGGCGAGAGCTTCTCGGCGCTCCTCCATCTCCTCTGGGTCCCGGGGCAGAGCGGGCCGATGATGGTCCGCTACCCGCTCTTCCCCTGGGTCGGCGTCACCCTCCTGGGGGTCATCCTCGGGCGGGCTCTGAGCCGCGATCCGACGGCGACGCGGCGCCTCGCGGCGCCCCTCGGCGCGGCGGCGATCGTCGCCTTCCTCGGCCTCCGCGCCGCCGATCTCGGCGACGCCCACCGCTGGGCGCACGGCGGCTGGATCGACTTCTTCAACCTCACCAAGTACCCGCCGAGCCCCGACTTCCTCCTCTGGAACCTCGGCCTCGACCTCCTCCTCCTGGCGCTCCTCGCCCGCGTCCCCGGCGAGCGCGGGCCGCTGGTCACCTTCGGCCAGGCGGCGCTCTTCTTCTACGTCGTCCACCTCTACCTCTACGGCCTGATGGGGCGGGCCTTCGACGCGCTCCTCCCGGGGGCCGGCCACGGCGAGATGCTCGCGGGGTGGCTCGTCGGGCTCGCGCTGATGCTGCCGCTCTGCGCCGCCTACGGCCGCTTCAAGCGCGGGCGGCCGCCGACGTCGCTCTGGCGCTTCTTCTGACGAGCTAGAAGCGCCCGCGGATCAGCACCGAGCCCGGGCCGACGCCGAAGCGGGCGCTCGCCTTCTCGCGCTCCTTCTCGCGGACCGCCTTGCGGCGGCTGCGATCGGAGCGCTTGTAGTTGTCGATGAGGACGAGGACGCCGAGGGTGGTGAGCGCGGCGCCGGCGATCCCGAGGGCGAGCCCGCCCCACTTGGTGTCCCAGACGTGGCGGCAGACCTCGTTGCCGGCGGGGTCGTTCATCACGTTGTAGTCGGGATCCGGCGCGGTGATCGAGCAGGCGTCGCCGACCCGGTAGGGCCGGTCGTGCATGAAGGTGAGGACACCGGCGCCGCCGAGCGAGACGATGCCGACGCTGAGCGAGGCCCAGCCCCAGCCGCGGCCCGGGAGGGCGCTCGGCATCTTCTCGAGGGAGATGGAGAGCTCCTCTCGCACCCCCTCGACGAAGGTCACCTCGCGCTCGACCGGGATGTAGCCGTCCTGGCTGATCCGGAGGATGTGCTTGCCCGGCGGGATCGGCTGGTCGAGCGGCGCCGTGCCGATCAGCTCGCCGTCGACCATCACCACCGCCCCCTCGGGCTCGCTCGTCAGGACCAGGCTCGCCGGCCCCTTGGCCAGCGCGTCGAGCTTCTGGCTGAGGGTCGCGGCCGCGGAGTCGAGGAGGCCGCTGGCGTCGACCACCCCGCAGATCTCACAGGCGTCCTCGCTGACCGCGACCCGCTCGCCGGTCGTGCCGTTGTAGAGGGCGACCTGGATCGCGTAGTCGCGGTCGTTGACCCGCACCTGGGGGACGGCGACATAGGCGGTCTGGGTCTTGCCGGCGACGCCGGTGATGCATGCCGCGTCGCCGCAGGCCCCCGGGTCGCCGGCCTGGCCGACAACTTGCTCGGGGGCGACGACCGCGAAGGAGCCGCGCTCAAAGCCCGTGACCAGCGCCCGGGTGAGGTCCTGTCGGTCGGCGTCGCTGATCTCCCCCTCGATCTGGATCGGCAGGATCGCCAGGCGCACGCCGGCCTCGTCGGCCGCCTGGGCCACGCCCATCACCGGGAGCGGGGCAAATCCCAGCGCCGGGGCGAGGACGAGGGCGAGCGCGCGACGGCCGAACATGTGCCGCACCAGGCTATCACGCTTGACCCGGCGTCCACTACAGCGTCAGCCTGGAGGGGTGGGAGAGGCTACGTATCGATCTCGATTCCGCGCCTGGGCCCGTGCGCGAGTCGAGGCGCTGATCTGCGCGCCGCCACGCCACGCGATCCTCCCGCACGCGGCGATCCTCCGGCAGAGCGCGCTGCTCGTCGCGCTCGCGGGTCCCCTCCTCGCGGGCTGCCAGCGCAGCCCGGCGCCGGATGTCTCGACCGAGCCGACGCCGAGCGTCCCGGAGCCGCCGCCCGCGAGCCCGCCGACGCCGACGCCGGAGCTCGATTGGCGGACCCTCGCGCCCCTCCAGGAGCACCTCGGCGCCGACGCGAACGTCGTCCCGCTCCTCGAGGTCCGCGACGAGCTCCGCGGGAGCGCGCGGGCGATCTTCGCGATCCACCGCCGCGGCGCCGAGCCGCCGCTCAGCGTCGAGCTCTGGCGCTTCCGCGTGCGCACGCCGCTCGAGCTGATCCCGACCGGCGATCCCGAGCCGGTGCTCCGCCTCCGCCGGGAAGATCCCCCCTCCTCCGCGCTCCCCGAGCTCCGCCTCTTCGCGGCGACCCCGGGCAACACGATGATCCGCCCGCGCGGCTTCGCCAGCTCGCCGGACGAGCTGATCCGCGAGCTCGCGGCGGCGGTCGCCGCCTACAACGACCCCGAGGCGACCGGCGACGCCCGGGCCTGGGCGCTCGCCCAGGTGATCCGCGGCCTCGACGACTCGATGGTCCTCGAGCGCGACGCGGTCCACCGGGTGCTGCGGGTCTTCAGCGAGCGCGAGCCGGCGATCACCCGGCGCGAGGAGCTGAGCAGCCGGCGGATCCGCGTCGAGATCGCGGGCGCGACCGGCCCCCGCGTCCTCGACGTCATGCACCTCCGCGAGGGCTGGGTGATCGCCGACATCCGGATCGCCGCGGAGGCTGACGACGCGCCTGCGCCTGCGCCCGGCGACGCGCCGAGCGAGGCCCCGCCTCAGGGCGCGTCGGGATCGATCGAGCCGGCGGCCGAGCCGTCGCCGACCGCCCCCTGACGCATGTACTTCTCGACCGCCGCCTCGTGCTCGGCGATCGACTTCGAGAACTGGTGGGTGCCGTCGTTGCGGGCGACGAAGTAGAGGAAGCGGCTCTTCTTCGGCTCGAAGACCGCCTCGAGCGCGTCCTTGCCGGGGTTGGTGATCGGCCCCGGCGGCAGCCCCTCGTGGGTGTAGGTGTTGTAGGGGTTGTCGGGGTCGCGGAGCTGGATCCGGCGGATCCTGCCCTCGAACTTCTCGCAGGCCGGCGACTTCTCGACCAGCGCCGTGCACCCGTAGATGATCGTCGGGTCGGTCTCGAGGCGCTTGGGCTGGAACGACGCGAAGCGCAGGCGGTTGAGGAAGACCCCCGCGATGAGCGGCCGCTCGTGCTTGGCGCCGGTCTCCTTCTCGACGATCGACGCCATGATCACGATCTCGCGGTCGCCCCAGCCGAGCGCCCGCTGGAGCTCCTCCGCGCTCTCGCGGTGCTGGCGGCGGAGGTTGGCGTAGACCTGGCGGTGGCGGGCGACCAGGCGGCGGATGATCTGCTCGGGGGTCGCGCCCCGCTGCATCAAGTAGGTGTCGGGGTAGAGGTAGCCCTCGACGCTCGGCCCCTGGATCTCGAGCTCCTCCAGGAGCTTGGGGTCGCGCATCGTCGCCAGGATCGCCTCGCGCTCGCCGAAGCCGGCGGCCGCGAGGATGTCGGCGACCTCGAGGATGTTGCGGCCCTCGGGGATCGTCACCCGGCGCTCCGGGGCCGGCTGCGGCCGCAGGAGCTCGTCGATGATCTCGACCGGCGTCATGTCGGCGCGGAAGGTGTGGTCGCCGGCGGTGACCTTGGAGGCGACCCCGCGGTGGAGGACGAAGAGCTTGAAGTAGATCGCCTCGTCCTGGGGGATCACCCCGGCGTCGACGAGCTGGCCGAGGACCTGCGAGAAGCCGCTGCCGCGCGGGATCTCGAGGGCGATCGGCGCCGACGAGCCCGCCCCCGGGCGCTCGGGGTAGCCGGTGAGGAGCTCGATCTGCCCGCGCACCCAGAGGCCGCCGCCGATCACCGTGGCGACGAAGATGACGAGCGCGACGTACTGGGCGAGGCGCGAGCGCCGGAGGATCCGCCGCCGCTTGCTCACGCCGGCCGCCTCTCGCGGGCGTCGAGCCAGCCCTGGAGGATGTGCTGGGCGGCGAGCGCGTCGATGTGGAGCTTGCGGCGGCGCCGCGAGACGTCGGCCTCGAGGAGCGTGCGCTCGGCGGCCGCGGTCGAGAAGCGCTCGTCCCAGGCCTCGATCGCCGCCTCCGGCGCGGCCGCGGCGATCGCCGGGGTGAGGACGTCGACGAAGCGCTGGACCCGGCGGGCGCGGTGACCGACCGTCCCGTCGAGCTCGAGGGGGAGGCCGACGACCACCCGACCGACCTCCTCGCGGAGGACGAGCGCGACGATCGCCTGGGCGTCGGCCTCGTTGCCCCGCCGCGGCAGGGTCTCGCGGGCGCTGGCGATCACGCCGTCGGGGTCGCTGATCGCGACGCCGATCGTCTTGGAGCCGACGTCGAGTCCGAGGGCGCGCATGGGTGGCCGGAGGCTAGCACGAGAGACGCGCGGCCTCCCAATCTCCATTCCCCGCGCGGGGTCGCCGACGCCCGCCGCCGACGATCAGGCGGCGTCCTTGCCGTGGCAGCGGCGGTAGAGCTTGCCGGAGCCGCAGGGGCAGGGGTCGTTCTTGCCGACCTTGGGGACCCGGCGGCGGCGGCGGGAGCCGCCCTCCTCCGCGTCCTCGTCGGCGCCGCCGGCCGGGGCCTCTGCTGCGCCGCCCCCCGCGAGCGCCGCCCCGGCCTGCTCGCCCGCGCTCTGGGCCTGGGCGAGCTTGGCCATCGCCTGCCGCGCGGCCTCCTGGAGGCGCTGGATCTGGTCGTTCGACGCCGCCTGCAGGCGCCCGCCCGCCGGCGCCCGGCGATCGCCGCGGTTCGCCCGGGTGACTGCGGTCTCGTACTCCGCGCCCTCCTCGGCCTGGCGCTGCTGCTCGGCGGTCAGGCGCATCGACAGGACCTTGTCGAGGACCGTGTGCTCGATCCCCTCCCACATGTCCTTGAAGAGGTTGAAGCCGCGGATCTTGTACTCGTTCTTCGGGTTGCGGGTCGCGTAGCCGACCAGGCCGATGCCCGTCCGCAGGTGCTCGATGTTCTTGAGGTGGGCGATCCACTGCTCGTCGATCTCGCCGAGGTAGAACTGGCGGACGTAGAAGAGGTAGGTGTAGAGCCCGAACTCCTTCTCCTTGGTCGCCAGCCCCTCCTCGACGACCTTCCAGATCCGGTCGATGAGCTTGTCGAGGCTGTCCTCGACCTCGCGGAGGTCGACCTGGACCTTGAAGTACTTGGCGACCCGGGCGCTCAGCTCCGGGAGGTCCCACTCGTCGGGGTGGACGTCGTCGGGGCAGATCTGGAGGACCAGCTCCTCGACCTTCTTGAAGGCGAGGTCGTGGATCCGCTCGCGCTGCTGGATCAGCGAGCGCGCCACCACGTCGGCGGCCTTGGCGATGATCTTCGCGCGATCGGTGCGGACCTCCTTGAGGTCGGCCATCGCGCCGTAGTGGCGGTAGAGCTCGTGGGTGAGGCGCTCGGCGTCGATCCCCTCGGCCGGGAAGGGCGCCGGGCCGGTGTCGTCCTGGCCGGCGGCGGCGAGGAGCGCCCGGCAGTGGTTGTCGACGACCTGGGTGACCTTGGGGAGGACGGTCTCGGCGAGCGAGGCGATCGTGTGGGGCCCCGACTTCTCCGGCGGCGGCTGGAGCTTGCCGGCCATCTCCTTGCGGGTCTGGTCGTCGAGGACCTCGGGCTGGTAGCGGCCCTCGAGGATCTGCCGGCGCAGGGCGTAGATCGCCTTGCGCTGGTCGTTCATCACGTTGTCGTACTCGAAGAGGTTCTTGCGGGTGTCGAAGTGCATCGCCTCGACCCGCTGCTGGGCCTGGGCGATCGCCCGGTTGACCATCGGCGCCTCGATCGGCACGTCCTCCTCCATCCCGAGGCGCTCCATCAGCCCGGAGATCCGGTCGGCGCCGAAGATCCGCATCAGGTCGTCCTCGAGGGAGAGGTAGAAGCGCGAGCGCCCGGGGTCGCCCTGGCGGCCGGAGCGGCCGCGGAGCTGGTTGTCGATGCGCCGGCTCTCGTGGCGCTCGGTGCCGATCACGTGGAGGCCGCCGAGCGCCTTGACCTCGGCCGCCTCGCCCTCGCACTGCCCCTTGAGGGTCTCGTAGAGCTTGTTGAACTCGTCCGGCTGCTTGTCGGGGTCGAAGTGGGCGCGGGCCATCATCTCGGCGTTGCCGCCGAGGATGATGTCGGTGCCGCGGCCGGCCATGTTGGTCGAGACCGTGACCGCGTGCTTGCGGCCGGCCTGGGCGACGATGAAGGCCTCGCGCTCGTGCTGCTTGGCGTTGAGGACCTGGTGGGGGATCCCGGCGCGCTCGAGGAGCTGGTGGATCACCTGCGACTTCTCGACGCTGACGGTGCCGACCAGGACCGGCTGGCCGCGCTCGTGGGCCGTCCGGATCTCGTCGATCACCGCCTTGAACTTGCCGCGCTCGTTCTTGTAGACGAGGTCGTCGAGGTCCTCGCGGACGATCTTCCGGTTCGGCGGGATGACGATGACCTCGAGGTCGTAGATCTTGCCGAACTCCTCCGCCTCGGTGTCGGCGGTGCCGGTCATCCCCGAGAGCTTGTCGTACATGCGGAAGTAGTTCTGGTAGGTGATCGTCGCCAGGGTCTGCGACTCCGGCTGGATCTCGACCCCCTCCTTGGCCTCGATCGCCTGGTGGAGGCCGTCGCTCCAGCGCCGCCCCTCCATCTTCCGGCCGGTGAACTCGTCGATGATGATCACCTCGCCCTGGTGGACGAGGTAGTTGACGTCCTTCTTGTAGAGGACGTGGGCCCGCAGGGCCTGGTTGACGTGGTGGAGGAGCTCGTTGTTCTGGGGGGCGTAGAGGTTGCCGCTCTGGAGGAGCTTCTCGATCCGGTCGACGCCGGCGTCGGTGAGCTGGACCGAGTGGGCCTTCTCGTCGACCACGAAGTCGAGGTCGCGGCGGAGCGAGGGGATCACCTTGTTGACGGTGATGTAGGCCTCGGGCGGCTTGTCGGCCTGGCCGCTGATGATCAGCGGGGTCCGGGCCTCGTCGATCAGGATCGAGTCGACCTCGTCGACGATCGCGAAGCGCAGCTCCCGCTGCACGTACTTCTCGATCGTCTCCTTCATGTTGTCGCGGAGGTAGTCGAAGCCGAACTCGTTGTTGGTCCCGTAGGTGATGTCGCAGCGGTACGAGCGCTGGCGCTCGCCGTGGTACATGCCGCTGACGATGGTGCCGACGCTCATCCCGAGGAAGCGGTAGATCTGGCCCATCCACTCGGCGTCGCGGCTGGCGAGGTAGTCGTTGACCGTGATCAGGTGGCAGCCGCGGCCCTCGAGGGCGTTGAGGTAGAGGGCGCCGGTCGCCGTCAGCGTCTTGCCCTCGCCGGTCCGCATCTCGCAGATCATCCCGCGGTGCATGGCGATGCCGCCGATCATCTGGACGTCGTAGTGGCGCATCCCGAGGGCGCGGCGGCTGGCCTCGCGCACGGTCGCGAAGGCCTCCGGCAGGAGATCGTCGAGCGGCTCGCCGTTGGCCAGGCGCTCGCGGAAGCGCGCGGTCTGGGCCTGGAGCTCGGCGTCGGGGCGCTCCTTGAGCTTCGCCTCGAAGTCGGCGATCCGGTTGAGGAGCGGACGCATCCGCTTCATCTGCCGGTCGTGCTTGGTGCCGAAGACTTTCTTGAGGATACCTTGGAGCATGATCTGGGCGGCCGCCGGGCCCGGGGAGGGGCGGGGCAAGGGTACGTGGGGGGTGCGGGGGCTGTCCACGCGGCGGCAGAGGACCCCGACGAGGTGAGATACCACCCTTTCCGCGCCCTCTGACCGCCTCCAGGGCCCGGCCGCCGCCGCTTTTTCGGCGCCCGCGGCCGCCGCTGCTACCCTCGGCCGCCGATGGCCGCCGCTCCGACCACCGTCGCTGTCCGCCTTCGCGGGCGCTCGCTCCGCGACGCCGCCCCCCTCCTCGCCGTCGACGGCGAGCACCCGCTCTTCCTCGCCCTCCCCGAGCCGATGCCGGTCGGGACGATCCTCGGGATCGACGAGGGCGACGTGAGCGCGTCCCCCTGGGCCTTTGAGGTCCGGCGGGTCGCCGACGGCGTGATCCGCGGCCCCGCGGGGCTCCGCGGCTGCTTCGGCCGGCGGATCGCCGCCGACCTCGAGGCCCACGCCCGCCGCGTCGGCTCCGAGCACCTCCCGAGCGGGGCCGCGGCCCGGGCGCGGGTGCTCCTCTGGCGCCCCGCGGTCACCGCCGACGGCACCTCGGTGATCGCCTTCGACGAGGTCGCCGACCCCGCGCCGCCCACCCGGCGCCGGCGCGGGCGGGCGCGCGCGTGACCGTCCTCCGCCCCCCTGCCCTCCGCCGCGGCGCCCGGATCCACATCTCGGCGCCCTCCGGGCCGGTCCCGCGCGATCGCTTCGACGCCGGCCTCGCCCGACTCCAGGCCGCGCTGCCCGCGGACTACGAGCTCGCCGACAACCTCTGGGCCCAGGACGGCTACTTCGCGGGCGACGATCGCCGGCGCCTCGCCGCCCTCCAGGCCGCCCTCGCCGATCCGTCGATCGACGCGATCATCGCCGCCCGCGGCGGCTACGGGCTCACGCGGATCCTCGGCGGCCTCGATCCCCGCCGCCTCCGCGACGCGCCCAAGCTCCTCGTCGGCTTCTCCGATCACACCGCGCTCCTCGCCTGGGCGCTCCAGCGGGCCGGGATCGCGTCGATCCACGGGCCGGTGATCACCCAGCTCGGCTCGCTCGAGGACGACGACCTCGACCGCCTCCTCGAGCTCCTCCGCGGCGAGGATCCGGCGGCGCTGGTCGCCGAGGAGGGCGCGGTGCTCCGCGGCGGCCGGGTCCAGGGGCGCCTCATCGCCGGCAACCTCGAGGTCCTCCGCGCGCTCATCGGCACCCCGCACTTCCCCGATCTCAGCGGCGCGATCCTGGCGATCGAGGAGATCGGCGAGCGCCCCTACCGGATCGACCGCGCCCTCACCCAGCTCATGAGCTCGGGCGCGCTCCGCGGGGTCCGGGGGATCGCCGTCGGCCAGCTCATCGGCTGCGAGGAGCCCCCCGAGGGCAACCCCCAGAGCCCGAGCGCCCACTCGGTGATCGTCGAGCGCCTCGCCGTCCTCGGCGTCCCGGTCGTCACCGGCTTCCCCTTCGGACATGACTTTAAGTTCAATGCGGCGCTCCCCGTCGGGGTGATGGCCGAGCTCCTCGCCGACGATGCCGCGCTCTACTTCCTCGAGCCGGTCGCCGAGGCGAACGCCACCCACTAGTGTGACGTGGTGGCAGAGAGCGCCCGGGTCGACCGGCGAGCTCCGCGGCCCCGGCCGCCGGGCCGCCCGCGGCGCGCGAACTCTCCCGTCGACACGGGCGGCGCGCGCCCGCGACGATCGTCGCATGGCACGACGACACTATTTCATCGCAAACATCTGTGTTGGCCTCGTCATCCTCGCGCCCGCGGGGGAGGCCTTCGCCGGGACGATCTCGGCGCAGGGGGCCGTCACTGCGCTCACCGACGTCAACCAGCTCCAGGGGATCATCGCCACCGCCGACTACAACGACGGCGTCGGCGGACAGAACGTGCCGCTAGCGAAGTACACCCCCGACGGCATGACCTTCTACACGGGCGCCCTCTCCGGCATCCTCAACGGCGTCACCACGCCGGGGAGCGCGTCCAACCCGCTCTATCAGACCGGCAACAACTACTTCCCGGGCCCGATCGCCGGCGGCGGGGTCGCTACCGGCACCTACACGTTCTTCGGCGGCGCCGTGAAGTTCGACGACAACCTCTCGGTCACTCAGTTCGGCCTCACCGCCAGCCGCAACGGCACCCAGTACATCGACGTCTGGGACAAGAACGGTCAGCTCATCGGCCAGGTCACCTGGCAGCCGAACGCCGACGCGGCCTTCGTCGGCGTCGACACCATGGGCGTGCCGATCGGCATGCTCACCTACGGCAACGACAACCTCTGGGCCGGCGCCACCTACAGCATCGGCGGCTCGACGATCATCAGCGACACCTGGATCTGGGCCAAGGGGATCCAGTGCCAGGCGGACGCCGACTGCGATGACGGCGACCTCTGCAACGGTATGGAGACCTGCGTCGAGAACCAGTGCGTCAACGCTCCCGAGCCCCTCAACTGCGACGACCAGAACGTCTGCACCGACGACTCCTGCGACGCGGTGATGGGCTGCGTCAACGAGGCGAACGTCGCCGAGTGCGATGACGGCGACGCCTGCACCGAGATGGACGTCTGTGCGGACGGCGTCTGCGGCGGCGCGGCGGTCGAGTGTGGCGACGACAACGCCTGCACGATGGACTCGTGCGACATGATCGACGGCTGCGTCAACGAGCCGATCGACGGCTGCTGCCTCAGCGACGCCGACTGCATCCCCGACGAGGAGATGTGCAACCTCGACCTCAACGTCTGCGAGCCGGTCGCGCCGATGACCACCACCGACGGCACCACCACCGACGGCACCACCACCGACACCACCGCCGGCCTCACCGACGGCTCGACCGGCGGGAGCACCACCGGCTTCAACGAGACCACCGGCGGCGGCTCGACCGGCGGCTCGACCGGCGGGACCTCGGACTCGGGGAGCGGCTCCGGCGGCAGCGACACCGCGACCACCAGCGGGGGGGCCAGCGGGACCACGGCCGCCTCGGGCTCCGCGACCGACAGCGCGACCACGGGTGACACCGCGGGGGTCGACGAGAGCGGCTGCGGCTGCACCAGCGGCGGGAGCGGCGACGCGGGCGGCCTCCTCGGCCTCCTCGGCGTCGTCTGGTTCACCCGCCGGCGTCGCAGCGCGTGACTGGATCCGCGCGGGCGCCGAGCGGGCGCCCGCGCGGCTGAGCCCGCCGCCTGAGCCCGCGCTCGCGCTCCTTGGCATGTCCCATGGGACAGTCTACGAAGCGCGGCCGCGGGCTCAAGCAGCGTGTGGGCTCCGCCCGACCTGCATCGCCTCCGCGAGCGCGGCCGCCAGCTCCGCCTCGCGCACCGGCTTGGAGAGGAAGCCGTCCATCCCGACCTCCAGGCAGCGGCGACGGTCGTCGACGGTCGCCGCCGCGGTCAAGGCGATGATCCAGGGCTGACGCCCGGGCGCCAGCTCCTCTCGGATCCGGCGGGCGGTGTCGAAGCCGTTCATCCCGGGCATGTGGAGATCCATCAGGACGACGTCGAAGGGCGCCTCGGCGAGGAGCTGCAGCGCCTCCTGGCCGCTCGTGGCGAGCACGCAGGCGTGGCCGGCGCGCGTCAGGATCGCCTCCGCGACCATCTGGTTCACCGGGTCGTCCTCGGTGACGAGGATCCGGAGGGTGCGGCCCGCCGCCGCCGTCGGCTCCGAGGGCTCGGCGTCGAGCGCCGCGGAGCCAGCGAGCGCGCGCCCGACCGGGATCTCGACCGTGAAGGTCGAGCCGACGCCGACCTCGCTCTCGAGCTTGATCACGCCGCCGAGCGCCTCGACCAGGCGCAGCGAGATCGAGAGGCCGAGGCCGCTCCCGCCGAAGCGCCGCGAGGTCGACGCGTCGGCCTGGGCGAAGGGCTCGAAGATCCGCTCCCTCGCCTCCGGCGCGACCCCGACCCCGGTGTCGCGCACGGCGAAGGAGAGGAGCCAGCCGTCGTCGCGCGGGCTCGCCGCGACCGCGACCTCGATCGACCCCGCGGGCGTGAACTTGACCGCGTTGCTCAGGAGGTTGAGGAGCACCTGACGCAGGCGCGAGCGATCGCTGACGACCTCGGCCGGCAGCCCGGGATCGGCGCCCCAGGAGAGCCTGAGACCCTTCGCGCGGGCCGCTGGCGCGATGATCTCCACCGCCTCGGCGACCACCGCCGCGGGGTCGAGGGCCGCGCGGTCGAGCTCGAGGCCGCCGGCCTCGATCCGCGAGAAGTCGAGGATGTCCTCGATGATCGAGAGGAGCGCGTCGCCGCTCGCGCGCACGGTCCTGACCCAGATCCGCTGCTCGTCGTTGAGCCGGCTGGTCGCGAGGAGATCGGAGAGGCCGATGATCGCGTTCATCGGCGTCCGCAGCTCGTGGCTCATCTGGGCGACGAAGGCGCTCTTGACCGCGCTCGCCTGGCGCGCGGCCTGCTCGGCCCGGCGGCGCTCGAGCACCTCGGCGTTGAGGACCGCGGTCCGCTCCTGCACCCGGGCCTCGAGCTCCTCGGCCGCCTCCCGCAGCTCCTCCTCGCGCCGTCGGTGACGGCGGACGATCGCCCGCAGGCGCCACTGGGCCGCCACGGCGGCGACCGCCGCCACGGCGAGGGCGACCGCGATCCGGACCGTGCGGAGCTCCCACCACGCCGGCGCGACCTCGACGACCAGGCGCGCGGGCGTCGGGCTCATCACGCCCTCTCGGCTCTCGGCGAAGACCTCGAAGGTGTACTCCCCCGGCGGGAGGTCGTTGAAGTGGGCCTCTCGCGACGCAGCCTCGCTCCAGCGCTCGGCGTGCCCGTCGAGGCGGTAGCGAAAGCGGACCTCGTCCGCTCCCTCGAAGGTCACCCCGGTGTAGCGGACGACGAGGTCGCGCTCACCGGGTAGGACCTGCAGGCGCCCGCCCGCGAGCGCCCGGAGGACGCCGTCGACGCGGATCTCCTCGATCACCGGGACCGGCGGCGTCTCGACCACGCGGATCTCGTCGAGGCGGGCGACGCCGACGCCCCCCATCGTGTGCACGCACCAGGCGTCGCCCTCGCAGCGGTAGCCCGCGCTGCCGAAGCCGCCGTTGCACTCCGACGCCGGGAGGCCGGAGGCCCGGTCGTAGAGGACCGTCGCGATCCGAGCGCCGCCGCGGAGCGCCGCGTCGACGTCGGCGGCCCGAGCCCGCGTGAGCCCGCGGTTCGAGGTCGTCCAGAGGAAGCCGCGGGCGTCGAAGTGGAGGGTGAAGACGCCGCCCTGGAGCCCCTCGGCCGCGCCGACGTGCTCGACGGTCCCGTCGACGAGGCGGCGAAAGAGGCCGCTGTCGTAGGTGCCCGCCCAGATCCGGCCCTCGTCGTCCTCGTGGAGCGCCCGCACCTGGCCGAGCTCGGGGCCGAGGCCGCTCACCTCCTCGAATCGATCGCCGACCATGCGGAGGGCGCCGGCCCGCGTGCCTGCCCAGAGCCCGCCCTGGTGATCGCGCATCAGCGTCAGGACGCCCTCGCGGACGCCATCCTCGGGCCCGTAGATCCGGGCGAGCGCGTCCCCCTCGACGCGGACGACCCCGGTGCTCGCCAGCCAGAGCCCGTCGCCGTCGGCGAGGATGTCGTTGACGCCCCCCGGGATCACGCCGTCGGGGCCGCTGGTCGGGAAGATCGAGACCATGCCGTCGCCCCGGGCCCGCAGGAGGCCGATGTCGGCGCCGATCCAGAGCTGCCCCCGCGCATCCTCGCGGAAGACCGTGAGCGCGTTGAACCCCGCTGGGGACCGCGACCAGGGCCGGCCGACTGCGTCGAGCGTGCGCTCGAGCCGGAGGATCTTGTGCCCGCTGGCGTCGTCGACCGAGAGCCCGATGACCTCGCCGTCGGCCTGGAGGGCCCAGAGGCTCCCGTCGCGCCCGGCGATCCAGACGACGCCGTCGCTCGCTTCGAAGTGCGAGGAGACGACGACGTCGACGCCCTCGACCCGGAGCAGGAGACCGCCGATCGCCTCGCCGAGGTGGCGATAGAGGCCGATCGACGTGCCGATCCACTGCCCGCCCTCGTGATCGCCGAAGACGACCGTCGGATCGCCGAGGGCGTCGACGCCGTGGCGCTCGTCGTAGCGGATCACCCGACCCCGGCGATCGAGGCGGCCGAGGTGAGGCGCGCCGCGGAAGCGGAGCCAGAGCCCGCCGTCGCCGTCGTCGCCGAGCGGGATCGCGTCCGACGGGATCGACGCGCGCCGCTCCTCGAGCACCAGGCGCTCACCGTCGACCCGCCAGAGCTCGCTGCCCTCCGCCCGGATCCAGAGCCCCCCACCCACCTCGCCGCGGCAGACGATCCAGGGGCTCCCGTCGACCTCCGGCGGGAGCGGGTGCGAGCGCAGGCCGCCCCGATCCGTCCACCAGAGGGCGCCGTCGGCCACCAGCGCCGGGCACCCGTAGAGCCCGACGCCCGCGAAGGCGCGTCCCCGCGTGACCCCGATCTCGGGGCCCTCGTCGTCGGTGACCACGAGCTCCTCGACGCTCCCTTGGCGAAAGACCACGACCCGCTCGCCCGCGTCGTCGACCCAGATCCCGGTCACGCCGCCGCCCCGCAGCTCGTCGATCGCCAGGGTCGAGAAGCGATCACCCCGCGCTCGGAAGACCCGCCCGTCCTCGGCGCCGATCCAGAGCTCGCCGGACGACGCGCGGGCGTGGAGGGCGGTCAGGCGGGTCGTCGGGAGCCCGGCGACGCCGCGGTCATAGACGCGGTGACGGGCGCCGTCGAAGCGGACGAGACCGTCGAGCGTGGTCAGCCAGAGGTAGCCGTCGCCGCCCTCGGCGATCCCGTAGGTCGAGCCCTGCGGGAAGCCATGGCTGACGTCGACCCGCTCGAAGCGGGGCACCGGCGGCTCGACCAGCTCAGCGCGCGCGGCCGCGGCGTCGACGGGCGCGAGGAGGAGCCCGAGGAGCACGACGAGGGCGACAGCGAGTCCACCTGGGGTCCACAAGACCCCACCAAACGCGGCCCCATCGCCCGAACGCCCCATCCCGACCGAGGGCCATGCTAGCACCGGGAACCCGCGACAGTCGGTCGCGCAGCCTCCGCAACGTCAACTTCTGCCGCTCTCCTTCGCGGACTGCGAGCGCGGCGTGCCACCGCTCGACATGTCCCTTGGGACATAATTACACCCACGCATGCTGACACGGCGAGCACGCGCCCTGGGGGGGCGCGTGACACGCTGGGCGAAGCGCGAGATCATGAGGCCTGGAGACCCCAACGCCATGACGGCGCGATCGAGCGACCGCGCGAGCGTCGACGAGCGGCCCGCGACGCCCTCAGCCGTAGCGGACGCGGAGCTCCTCCTGGCGGAGGAGACCTGACTCGACGACCATGTCCGCGAGCTCGACGACCGGCGGGATCTCGCCGCCGATTCGCATGACGATCTCGCCGTCGTCGGGGGCGTCCTCGCAGCGGAGCCCGAGCTCGCCCGCCCGCTCGCGGACCGCGTCGATGAGCCGCCCGTGGCGCGGGCTGATCAGCGGCACCGTGAAGTAGAGGAGGCCCGACGTGACCTCGCGGTGGCCGGCGCCGAGCTCGTCGAGGATCGCCGCGAGCCCGGGGTTGATCGTCCGGATCGCCTCGCCGAAGGGGACGCGGTAGGGATCGAAGCCGCCGAGCCCCGCCCCCTCGGCGTGGAACTTGAGGTCCTCGGTGGCGATCGCCAGGACCAGGCGCGCGACGTGCTCGTCGGCGAAGAGGCGCTCACGCTCGAGGAAGCCGAGGCGCCGGTGGTGGGCGAAGAGGACCCGGATCCCGGGGAGCGCCTCGATCCGATCGCGGGCGTCGAGGACCTGATGGAGGTCGCCGGCGCGAAATTCGACCTCGCGGTAGAACGCCACGATCGCACCCTGGCACGGCGCTCGCGGGGCTGTCTACCCGGCCAGGCGCGCGCTCGCGCGTGCTCGCCGCGACCCGGCGGCGGGCGGGGCCGGATCCGCCCCGCCGGGCGGTCGCAGAGCCGGCGACTTGACGCCGTCAACCCGCCGAACGCCGGCGGGAACTCGCGGCGAGTGTGGTTGTCTTGAGGGCCATGCGCGGCCGCGACTCGTCCCCCTTCTTCCTCCTCCCCCTCGCCCTCGCCCTCTCCGCGGCCTGCACCCCCAACCCCAAGGGCAGCGGCGAGGTCGGCCCGGCCGGGGCGATCCCCGCCGACGCCTCCTCCTCGCTCCCGCCGCTCAGCCAGCGCTTCGACGACGCCAACGTCGTCCGCCGCGCCCCCTTCTCGCTGACCGCGAGCGACGGCACCGGCCTCAAGGTGGTGTCGATGACCGCCCGCGCGGTCGTCGACGAGCCCCTCGCCTTCACCGAGCTCCACCTGGTCTTTGAGAACCCGAACGACCGCCAGATCGAGGGCCGCTTCGAGATCGAGATGCCGCAGCACGCCGCGATCTCCCGCTTCGCGATGAAGGTGCACGGCCGCTGGCAGGAGGGCGAGGTCGTCGAGCGCCAGGCCGCGCGGGTCGCCTACGAGGACTTCCTCCACCGCAAGCAGGATCCCGCGCTCCTCGAGAACAACGCCGGCAACGCCTTCTCCGCCCGGGTCTTCCCGATCGGCCCGCGCGAGCGCAAGGAGCTGATCGTCTCCTACTCGCAGGAGCTCCCGAGCTCGGCCGACCCCTACCGCCTGATGCTCAGCGGCCTGCCGGAGCTCGAGCGCCTCGACGCCCGGATCCTGGTCCGCGAGCCGGGGGCCGGCGCGTCGGCGACCAACCTCGGCGGCACCGCGCTCAAGACCCGGGTGATCGAGCTCCAGAAGGAGCGCTACATGCCCGACCGCGACCTCGAGGTCCGGGCCGAGGGCGCCCGCGCCCGCACCGGGCTCCGCCACCAGAACCTCGCGGTCGCCCGGGTCGCCGCCAGCGGCGAGATGCCGCCGGTGCCGATCGGCGCGCTCACAGTACTCTTCGACACCAGCGCCTCGCGGGCCCTCGGCTTCGACCACCAGATCAGCCGCCTCAGCCAGGTGATCAAGGACACCCAGGCCCGCAGCGGCGAGGACTTCGAGCTCCGGGTGATCTGCTTCGATCAGGAGAGCGCCGAGGTCTACCGCGGCAAGGCGAGCGGCTTCGGCCAGGCCTTCCTCGATCGGATCGCCAGCCGGCGGGCGATGGGCGCGTCGGACCTCGATCGCGCGCTCCGCTCGCTCGCCGCCGATCCCCAGGGCTCGACCCGCCTGGTCGTCTTCTCCGACGGGATCGCCACCGCCGGCCCGACCGAGCTCGGCCGCCTCGAGGAGGCCGCCAAGGCGCTCGCGGCCGCCGGCTTCACCCGCGCCGACGCGATCGTCGACGGCGGGATCCAGGACACCGCGACCCTCAAGGCGATCACCACCGGCGACCTCCCGCAGGACGGCGTCGTGATCGACGCCCGCCTGCCGACGCCGACGATCGCCCACAAGCTCGGCTCCTCCGCGCTCCCGCCGATCAAGGTGAGCGTCCCCGGGGCCGAGTGGGTGTGGCCCGAGACCATCGAGGGCGCCCAGCCCGGCGACGAGCTCCTGGTCTACGCCGACCTCCCGGCCGACCGGGCGATGAGCGTGATCCTCGAGGGCGAGTCGCGGATCGAGGCGACGGTGCCGACCGCCGCCGCCGAGCGCCCGCTCCTCGAGCGGGCCTGGGTGCGGGCGCGGATCGAGCGGCTCCAGAGCCAGCGCGAGCGCCTCCCCGAGGGCGACCGCGACATGCGCGACGCCCTCAAGACGACGATCATCGACCTCTCGACCCGCCACCGCGTCCTCTCCGACTTCACGGCGCTCCTGGTCCTCGAGACAGAGTGGGACTACCAGCGCTTCAAGATCGATCGCAACGCGCTGGTCGACATCCTCAGCGTCGGCCCCGAGGGGATCACCCTCGACGGCCGCCGCTCGGCGCTCCCGGAGAGCGGGACGACCCTGCCGACGAGCACCGGCCGCGAGGAATTCGCCGCCCGCGATCAGCCGAAGGACGAGGCCAAGGCCGACGGCGAGAGCACCGGCCTCTACGCGATGCGCGGGCCGGCCGACGCGGTCCCGCAGATGGCCCGCAACTTCGACCCCGAGATGGCCGCCCGCAACGCCGGGATCCTCGGCGACATGGAGAAGGAGAGCGGCCACTTCCTCGCGTCGCCCAACGGCGGCGCCTTCGCGGTCGGCAACGACGACAGCGACGTCTGGGGCGGCCTCACCGGCACCGAGGTCGGCGAGTCCTTCGGGGTCGGCGGCCTCGGCCTGGTCGGCACCGGCCGCGGCGGCGGCGGAGTCGGCGAGGGGACGATCGGCATCGGCAACACCGGGCTGATCGGCCGCGGCGGCGGCGGCGGGACCGGCTCTGGCTACGGGCGGGGCTCGGGCGCCGGCTTCGGCGGCCGCGGGATGCGGATCCCGACGGTCCGTCAGGCGAAGGCGGAGGTCCAGGGCGCGCTCGACAAGGACATCATCCGCCGGATCGTCCGCGCCCACATCAACGAGGTCCGCGCCTGCTACAACCAGGGCCTCACCCGCGACCCGAACCTCGGCGGTCGGGTGTCGATCCACTTCATCATCGACGCCCAGGGCAACGTGCCGACGGCGACCGTCAAGGAGACGACCCTCGCCAACGCCAACGTCGGCACCTGCATCGCCAAGGCGGTCAAGCGCTGGAAGTTCCCGAAGCCCCAGGGCTCGACGGTGATCGTCACCTACCCCTTCGTCCTCGAGCCCGGCGGCGGCGCCTACACCCCGCCGACCCCCGAGGAGCTCGCCCGCCAGGAGGCCGAGGCCGCGCGGGTCCAGGCGGAGTGGGCCGCCCGCGAGGCCGAGGAGCGCGCCCGCCGCGAGCTCGCGATCAAGGAGCGGGCGGCCGAGGAGGCCGAGGTGAAGCGCACCGAGGGGAGCCCCTACAGCGGCAAGATGTTCGACGTCGACCGCCTCGTCAGCGCCGGCGACGCGAAGGAGGCCCTCGCCCTCGCCCTCGACTGGCGGAGCTCGAACCCCGGCGACGTCCTCGCCCTGGTCGCGGTCGGCGAGGCCGCCGAGGCGCTCGGCGACGTGGCGACGGCCGCCCGCGCCTACGGCTCGCTCATCGACCTCTTCCCCGCCCGCGCCGATCTCCGGCGCTACGCCGGCAACCGCCTCGACCGCCTGGGCGAGGCCGGCGCCCACCTCGCGGCCGACTCCTACGCCAAGGCGGCCGAGTCACGACCTGACCATCCGGCCAGCCACCGCCTCCTCGCCTTCGCGCTGGTCAAGGACGGCCGCCACCGCGAGGCCTGGGAGGCGATCACCAACGGGATGAAGCAGCGCTACCCGGTCGGCCGCTTCGCCGGCGTCGATCGGATCCTCAGGGAGGACGCCGGCCTGATCGCCGCCGCCTGGCTCCGGGCCCACCCCGAGGAGGCCGAGGTGATCCGCAAGCAGGCCGAGGAGGCCCACGTCACGATCCCGATCCACCCCTCGACCCGCTTCGTGATCTCCTGGGAGACCGACGCCAACGACGTCGACTTCCACGTCCACGACGGCCGGGGCTCGCACGCCTACTTCGCCGACCGCGCCCTCCCCTCGGGCGGCGAGCTCTTCGCCGACGTGACGACCGGCTACGGGCCGGAGTGCTTCGCGATCGACGGCGAGGCCAAGGCCTTCCCCTACCGGATCGAGGCCCACTACTACGCGCGGGGGCCGATGGGCTACGGGATGGGCAAGCTCCAGATCATCCAGCACGACGGCAAGGGCGAGCTCCGCTTCGACGAGCGCCCCTACCTGATCATGAAGGACCGGGCCTTCGTCGCCCTCGGCACCCTCGACAAGCCGCTCTGAGCCCGCGCGGCTCGAAGGGCCACGCCCGCCGGGGAGGACCTCGGCGGGCGTCGCCGCGTCAACGGACCAGCGGCAGGAGCTCGATGATCCGGATCAGGAGCTGGCGCTCGTCGTGGGTGATCTTGCCGTCGGCGAGCGCCTTCCGCAGCGTGTACTCGAGGATCTCCTTGCGCGCCCGCCGGAGCCGGAGGAACTCGCCGAAGTCGACGACGTTGTCGAGGTAGACGTCGTCGAGGAGCGCCTCGAACTCGGTGAGCTGCTCCTCGGCGGTCCGCAGGAGCACCGCCTCGTCCTCGGTGACCACGTCGTCCATCAACGCGATCGCCCAGAGCTCGTCGAGGATGGCGTTGCGATCGAGCATCGGCGGCCCAGGGTAGGTCGCGCTCCGGGCGGCTGTCGACGTGCGCTTTCGCGCTGGGTCAATTCGTCCCTGTCTCGGTGGACATATCGAGCGTCCGCAGCGGCCCTGGCTAGTCGTGGACGTGATAGACCTCGCCGCACTCGCTCACCCGCGGCCCCGCGCGGTCCTCGACCGGCGCGAGGCGGGGCTTGAGGGGGCGGAGGTGCGGGGGCACGTCGAGCTCCGGCCAGAGCTCCATCAGCGCCTCGACGACGGCGGGATCGAACTGGTTGCCCCGGAGCTTGGCGACCTTCTCGGCGGCGATCCGCGGCTCCATCCCGGGGCGGTAGACCCGGTCGGAGATCATCGCGTCCCAGCAGTCGGCGACCGAGACCACCCGCACCGACGACGGGATCTCCTCGCCGCGGAGGCCGTCGGGGTAGCCGGCGCCGTCCCAGCGCTCGTGGTGGTGGAGGGCGAAGCGGCGGAGCTCGCTGAGCTCCGGCGACTTCTCGAGGATCCGCCCGCCGAAGACCGTGTGCTGGCGGATGATCTCGATCTCCTCGTCGCTGAGGCGGCCGGGCTTGTTGAGGACCCGGTCGGGGATGCCGATCTTGCCGACGTCGTGGAGGAGCGCGCCGAGCTCGATCGTCCGGACCATCGGCCGCGGCATCTTCATGTGCTCGCCGAGGCGGACCGCGAAGTGGGAGACCCGCTCGGAGTGGCCGCCGGTGTAGAAGTCCTTGGCGTCGATCGCCGCGACCAGGGTCCGCACGGTGTCGATGAAGAGGCCGTGGAGGCGCCCCTCGAGCGAGTCGCGGCTGCTCTCGAGCTCCTCGTTGAGGTTGGTCAGGTAGCTCTCGTAGCGGCGCATCCGCAGGAGGTTGCGGACCCGCGCCTTGAGCTCCTCGGGGAGGAAGGGCTTGACCAGGTAGTCGTTGGCGCCGCGCCGGAGGCCGCGGACCTTGTCGGTGCCGTCGGCCCGCGCGGTCAGGAGGAGCACCGGCAGGGTCCGGGTGCTCTCGTCGCGGCGGAGCGCCTCGACCAGCTCGAAGCCGTTCATCCGCGGCATCATCACGTCGGAGATCACGACGTCGGGACGGACGTCGTGGACCCTCTGGAGCCCCTCCTCGCCGTCGCTCGCGGTGATCACCTCGTGGTCGCGGCCGAGGATCCGGGTGATGAGGCGGAGGAGCTCCGGCTGATCGTCGACCACCAGCACCCGCGAGCGCTCGCGCCGGCCCTCGTCCTGGTGCTCGCTGAGGGTCTTGAGCGCGCTCGGGAGCGGGTACATCGCCGACCACGAGGGCGACGAGTCGCTGGCGCCGACGACCACGAGGTGGGGCCCCGCCCCCTCCTGCGCCGCCGCTGCGTCGGCCGGGGTCGGCTCCGGCGGGGCCTCCGGCGGCCGCGAGTAGCGCTCGATCACCGGCGGGATCACCCGGCGCCCGCTCGCGCCGGCGAGGACGAAGGGGCTCTCCGGCAGGGCCATCGACACCGCCTCGCTGTCGCTGACCTCGAGGTAGGGGAGGCGGACGCTCATCGTCGTCCCGGCGCCGACGGCCGAGGTCGCGGTGATCGTCCCCTCGTGGCGCTCGATGATCGTCTTGACCAGCGAGAGGCCGAGGCCGGTGCCGGCGACCGAGCGGGTCGACGAGCCGTCGGCCTGGAAGAAGGGCCGGAAGATCTGGCCGAGGACCGCCTCGTCCATGCCGATCCCGGTGTCGCGGACCGCGAAGATCAGCTCGCCCTCCTCGCGCGTCAGCGAGATCTCGACCTCGCCCTCGGCCGCCGTGAACTTGATCGCGTTCGAGAGGAGGTTGCGGATCACCTTGCCGAGCTCGCGGCCGTCGAGGAGCGCGATCATCCGGGCCTCGGGGCGCCGCCAGCGGAGCCTGATCCGCCGCTGCCGCGCGGTCGGCATCCACGCCCGGACGTTGTCCTCGATCAGGCGGGCGAGGTCGACCGGCTCCCGGCGCAGCGGGACCTCGCGGGCGCCGTAGCGCGAGTAGTCGAGGAGGTCGTTGATCAGGTCGTAGAGCTGGGTCGACGCCTGGTGCATGTCCTCGTAGATCTCGCGGGTCTCGGCCGGCGCGTCGGAGTCGGCGTCGAGGAGCCCCTCGAGCGGGGTGAGGATGCAGGTCAGCGGCGTCCGCAGCTCGTGCGACATGTTGTCGAGGAACTGGCTCTTGACCCGGTAGGCCTCCTCGAGCTCGCGCTGCTTGTCGGCGAGCTCGGCGTAGTTCGCCTGGATCTGATCGTTGGCGGTCCGGAGCTCGGCGTTCGCCTTCTCCTGGGCGGCGGTCGCGTCGAAGGCGGTCCGCCGGAGGAGGCGGTTGACGTAGGCGCCGACCGTGACGACCGCGCAGGTCACGAGGATGAAGACGCTGTTGGAGAGGAAGAGGCCCCAGTCCCACGACCCCAGCGGCGTCGGGTCGAGGGCGATCGTCAGGCCGACGAAGGTCCCGTAGATCGCCAGCGACGAGCCGAGCATCGGCCAGGGCCCCATCGGCACCAGGAGGCCGATCGCCAGGATCACGACGTTCATCCCGGCGTAGTAGAAGGACTGGTGGCCGAGGAGCGCGCTCATCAGGGCGATCGCCGAGCCCACGAAGTAGGTCCCGGTCACCACCGCCGGCAGCACCCAGGCCCGCCCCCGCTCGGCGATCTTGAGGAGGACGACGAGGAGGCAGGAGAGCGCGACCCGGAGGCCGATGAAGAGGCGGAAGTAGGGGGTGTCGGCGACCGAGAGGAGGTCGAGGATCCCGAAGCCCATCACCAGCGGGATCCCGAGGTAGGTCGCCCGCCGGTAGCCGGCGAGCACCTCGGCGTTCATCAGCGCGTCGAAGCGGCGGCCGAGATCGAGCGCCTCCGCGCCCTCGCCTGCCCCCTCGACCCGCGCCTCGCTCATCGATAGCCCACGGTGATGAAGGCCTGCGGCGGATCGCCGAAGCCCTCGAAGGTCTCGACCCGGCGGAAGCCCGCGCGCTCGACCAGGTGGCGGAGCTCGTCGCGGGTGAAGAAGGCGAATTGCCCCTCCTCGGCCAGGGTGATCAGGAAGGCCGCCGACGAGAGGAAGGCCCGGAGATCGCGGACGAACTCGGCGCGGCTGATCCCGGCGGGGATCGCCACGTCCTCGCCGCGCTCGAGGCGGCGGAGGAGGTTCTGGTAGATCCGGCTCATGTCGACGTCGGGGCGCATCGACGAGACCACCAGGCGGCCGCCCGGCGCGAGGCAGCGGTGGAGCTCGCGGAGGGTCTCGAGCGGGTTGTCGAGGTACGAGAGGACCAGCGACGAGACCACGCGGTCGAAGGAGCCGTCGGCGAAGGGGAGGCGCTCGACCGCGTCGACGCCGCGGGCCGAGAGGCGCCCCAGGCGGAGGTCGCTGAAGCGGAGCTCATCGCCGCTCGCCTGCCGCCGCCGGCCCTCGCGGGTGAGGTCGTCGCGATCGACGCGGCCGAGGATCCAGCGGCAGATCCGGTTGCAGTCCTCGATCACCTCGCGCTCGTCCGAAGGGAAGCTCGAGCGGAGGAATTCGCGGTCCTCCGCGTCGAGCGTGCGACCGCGGAGGATGTCGTGGAGCCGCCAGTCGTCCATCGCCTTCCACATCTCGATCGAATAGTCGCCGAGACCCCTCATGATACCCTTGAGCGGGTCGTAGCCATAGAACTCGCCGGCGAGGAAGGCCCTGAAGGTGCGCACGGGGCTGAGCTCGAGGCTGATGCAATGGGCGTCTACGGGCGCGAGGAGGTCACCCCGCTCGTACTCGATGTTCTCGAGCTTGCGCCGCGCTCGCTCGAGCGCCTGGGGCACAAAGTCGACGAGGGTGACGCGCGCGAGCGAGGGACGGCCTCGCGAGCCGCGCCGCTCGTAGTAGCGCGCGGCGAAGTTGCCTGTCCCGCAGCCCATGTCGGCGAGGCGATGGCCGGCCGCGAGCCCGAGGAGCTCGGCCTGGCGGTCGAGGAAGCGGAGGTACTCGTCGCAGGAGTAGAGGACGTCGTAGGCGATCTTGTTGTCGCCGCCGCCGAGGAGGTACTCGGCCCAGTAGCCGCGCTTGTCGGGGAGCGGCGAGCGCGGCGTCCGCCGCCACTCTGCGCTGCGCACCCGCGCGAGCTCGCGCCAGGGCGGGAAGACCGGCTCGATCTCCTCGCCCTCGAGCGCGCGCCAGAGCGCGCGGGTGATCGTCTGGAAGAGCTCGAGCGCCTCCTCGGAGTTGAGCGGGATGTGGCCGCAGTCGAGCTCGATCACCTCGCGGGGCGCGGGCGCCGGCCGGGCCATCAGATCGCGGACGATCGCCGGGTCGACCCAGGCGTCGTAGCGCCCCAAGATCCAGGTGATCGGCACCGGCAGCGCCGGCACCTCGCGGGCGGCCTCGGCCGGGAAGGCGAGCCCCGCCTTGATCGCGTCGCCGCTGAAGCGATCTGCGTCGGTGACCACCCCGAGGATCGACGCGACCCCGTGGCGCTGACCGAGCGCGTGCTGCCCGAGGTAGTCGACGCCGCCGGCCGCGTTGCAGATCAGGTCCTGGCCGTAGGGCGCGCCGTTGACCGCGATCCACTTCTTGATCCGCCGGCCGCGGTCGAGCGCGATCGCCCGGCGGCCGATCACCGCCTGGAGGCTGAAGGAGATCAGGATGACCTCGGTCGCCGAGAAGTAGGGGTTTTGGTCGATGAAGTCGAGGGTCGCCAGGAGGTCGTCGACCCCCTGCGAGAGGGTCATCCGCATCGCCTCGCGGCCGTGCTCGCGGCAGTCGGGGTCCTTGTAGCTCTCGCCGAGGTTGCGGATCCCGTCGTAGCGGACGACGACGACGTCGCGGCGCCGGCGGGCGAAGTTCTCGACCAGGGTGAGCGCGAGGCCGGAGGTCGACTCCTTGCGCTTGCCGTGGGCCGGCGGGATCACGATCACCGGCGCCCGCAGGCGGCGGCCGTCCTCGCGCTGCGTCGTGTTGAGGATCGCGACGATCTCCTCGCGCCGCGAGTTGGCGTAGCGGACCACCTCGATCTCGGGCCCGCCGCCGACCCGGGCCGCGCCGGCGGCCGAGCGCCGCGGCATGAGCTGACCGATGAGCGTGGTCATCCGGCTGAGGAAGGAGGTCGTCTTGCGCTCGGCCGGCGGCCGCGGCCGGACCCCGCGCTTGAACGCGGCGTCGCCGATCCCGAAGTCGACGCCGACCCGGAGGTGGGTGACCTCGCCCTCGTCGTCGCTCACCGGGGTGACGTGCATGACCTGGGCGGAGCGCCGCTCCTCGCCGCCGCCGGCGACCCCGGTGATCACCATCTCGCGGAGCGGCGTCCCCGGCAGGAAGAAGACCTCGTCGGTCCGGCAGCGGAAGGCGAGGCCGGTCGCCGAGATGTCGAGGACCTCGCGGCGGAGGCGGCGGCCCGGCGGGTAGGGCACCGGGATCTCGACGAACATGGTCCCAGGGCCAGGTACGGTCCGGGGCGCCCGCCGGAGCTCGAAGCGGGTGAGCGAGGGCGGCACCTCGAGGGTGAGCGAGGCGCCGTTGCGGTCGAGGACCTGGGAGTGGAGGTGGATGTTGGCGTGGCCGCGGCGGAGGCTGAGGTGGACGTGATCGCCGACCCGCGGGTGCGGGCCCGGCGGCGAGGTGATCTGCGCGAGGAGGCGCTGCTGGCTCGCCTTGGTCACGCGGACGTCGACGAGCTCGTCGCCGCCGCGCTGGAAGAGGACGCCGGCGAGCGCCTGGTTGTCGTCGATCGCCTCGCGGAGCTCGTCCACGACCGCGGCGATCCCGCTGATCACCGAGACCGAGCCGGGGTCGAGCGGCGCCGGGTTCTCCTCCATCACCTCGGCGATCTCGGTCAGGAGGCGGCCGAGGACGAAGCGGTGGAGGCGCTCGCCGATCGCCGCGGCGAGCTCCTCGAAGCGGACGCCGAAGCCGGTGCCGCGCGGGCTGATCGGCGAGGTGCGGACGATCTCGCCGACGACGTCGACCGCCTCCTCCTCGAGGGGGAAGCGGAGGCGGATCCGCCCGCCCGGCGGCGCGACATCGCCCGCGAAGGCGACGAAGGCCCCGCCGACGCTGATGTTGAGGATCCGGCCAGCGCCGATCTGCGGCACCTCGCACTCAAAGGCGCACTCTACGCGCGGAAACGCCCGGCGATCACCTGGGCGGCCGTAGGGGATTGGGGTCACGCTCCGCTCCTCGGCACCCTCGCGGCACCTCCAAGATGACGATCTTGGCGGGCGCGTGCGGTGCTGTCAACGCAGCGGCATGTCCACTCGACCAGACGGCGCGGTCGTCCGCGCGGAGCGGGTCCGTCACACCTTGTAGAGGAGGTCCATGTAGCGCTCGAGGACGTCGCTGACGACGCCACGCACCGGGATCGTCGCGGCCATGCCGTAGACCGGCGCCATCCCGCTCGACTCGCTGGGGTCGGCGCGGACGTGATCGACCGCCGCCGCGAGATCGGCGAGGAAGCGCTCGGCGACGCCCTCCTTGGTGTGGCGCAGGGTCACGCAAAGGTGGACGCAGGCGGGCTTGTGGAGGCCGTTGAGGTTCCACCCGCCGTGGCTCATGTGCTCCATCACCCGATAGATGTCGAGCTCGTCGGAGGCGAAGGCGATCACCCAGAGCGGATCGCCGAGCACCTGGAGGCCGGGGATCGCCGCGATCCCCTCGCGGATCGTCGCCGCGGTCTCGAGGATCGCGCGGGTCGCCGCGAGGTAGCCGCGCTCGCCGATCGAGACCATCGCCGCCCAGGCGGCGGCGCTCAGCGCCCCCGGCCGCGAGCCCGCGAAGGTCGGCGAGAAGTACATCCCGCCCGGCCACTCGGTGGTCGTGTAGTACTGGAAGCGCCGGAGCGCTTGGCCGCGGTAGAGGACGACGCTGGTCCCCTTGGCCGCGTAGCCGTACTTGTGGGTGTCGGCGGACATCGACGTGACGCCCGGGAGGCGGAAGTCGAAGGGCGGCACCTTGTAGCCGAGGCGCTCGGCCCAGGGGAGGACGAAGCCGCCGAGGCAGGCGTCGACGTGCATGCCGATCCCCTGGCCGCGGGCGAGCTCCGAGAGCGCCTCGATCGGGTCGATCGCGCCGTGGGGGAAGGAGACCGCCGAGCCGACCAGGGCGATCGTGTTGCGCGAGATCGCCTGGCTCATCGCCGCGACGTCGGCCTTGCAGTCGGCGCCCACCGGCACCTTGATGAGGTCGATGTTGAAGTAGCGCGCGGCCTTGTCGAAGGCGGCGTGGGCCGTGGTCGGGACCACCAGCTCGGGGTGTCGGATCCCGCGCTCGGCCCGCGCGCGATCGCGGTAGGTCTTCATCGCCAGGAGGATGCTCTCGGTGCCCCCCGACGAGACCGCGCCGCAGACCTCCTCCTCGTCGTCGCCGCCCGCGGCCGGGCCGCCGCCGAGCATCGCCGCGGTCATCGCCACGATCTCGGCCTCGTACTTGGTCGCGCTCGGCCAGAGGTCGGAGTGGAGCGGGTTCGCCTGGGAGTAGAGCGCGTAGACCTGGTTGAGGAAGTCGATGTGGTCGCGGTCGCCGTGGTAGACCGCGCCCGAGACGTAGCCCTCGCGCCAGCGCGACTCCTCGCGCGAGCACATCGCCTTCATCATCTCGAGGACCTCGGCGCGCTCCTTGCCCTCGGCCGGGAGGCGCCCGAAGCTCTCGAATTCGCCGCGGTAGGGCCGGAGGCTGGTCTCCATCGACGCGAGCATCGTCGCGTACTCGCGCTCGAGGCGGTCGCGCACCCAGGGGATCTTCTTGGCGACCTTGAAGGCGCCCGAGAGGACCCCGGGCGGGAGGCGACCGAGCTGCTTTTCGACGACGTCCTTGATCTTCATCGGAGACTCCCTTTGGCGGCGGCCCTAGAGGGCGTGGTTGAGGCGGTGGAAGAGCTTGCGGTTCTGGCGGTGGGCCGCCCGAAATTCGCCGTAGAGCGCCTCGTAGACCGCCCTCGCCTCGCCCTCGGGGGCGAAAGTATGGGCGATCTCCACCCGCTGACCAACGTCGTCCCATGTGAGGTAGCCGAGGCCGACGAGCGCGAGGAAGGCCGCGCCGCGGGCGTTGGCGGCGATCGGGTGCTTGACCTGGTGGATTGTCTTGCCGGTGACATCGGCCAGGATCCGGCACCAGAGCGCCGAATTGGCGCCGCCGCCGATCACCCGCAGGGACTCGATCGGCCGGCCGATGAAGCCCTCGACCGCGCCGAGGAGCCAGCGCCCGTTGTAGGCGACCCCCTCGAGGACCGCCCGAATCATGTGAGCCCGAGTTGTCCGAAGGGACATGTTGAGGAAGCCGCCGCGGAGGCGGTGATCGTCGATCGGCGAGCGCTCGCCGTTGAGCCAGGGGAGGAAGAGGAGGCCGCCGCTCCCCGCCTCGACTTGGGACGCGAGCGCGTCCATCCGCCCGTAGAGCCCCTGCGGCGGCGGCCCCGTGAGCCCGTCGTCGGCGAAGAAGAGGTCACGGAGGAAGGAGAGGCAGGCCCCCGAGGTCTCCTGCTCGTTGGCGATGAAGTAGCGCCCCGGGATCGCCGAGGGGAGCGACGCCATGTTCGAAGCGATGTCGGTCTTCTTGAAGGGGACGTGGCAGGTCAGCCAGGACGAGGTGCCGATGTAGTAGTGGGCCTCGAAGTCGGCGACCGCCCCCGAGCCGATCGCCGCCGAGTGGACGTCGGGGGTGCCCATCACCACCTGGACGTGCTCGCCGACACCGAGCTCGGCGGCCGCCTGCGGGGTGATCGGCCCGAGGACGTCGACCGCCTCCTTGAGCTCCGGGAGCTTCCTCCGGTCGAGGCCGCTCAGCGCGAGGAGCCCGTCGTCGTAGCGGACCGCCTTGAGGTCGCGGTTGTCGGTGACCCAGTGGAGGGCGATCGAGTCGTAGGAGGCGGCGAAGCGGCCGGTGAGCCGGAGGTTGAGGTAGTCCTTGGGCTCGAGGAATTGATGGGCGCGCTCGTAGACCTCGGGGTGGTTGTCCCGCAGCCAGAGGATGTGGGCGACCGGGTCCTTGCCCGAGAGCCCCGGGATCCCGCCGGTGAGGCGGAGCCAGCGGCTCAGCTTGAGGAGGTTGTAGCCGTCGACGCTCGGCCAGCCGCCGACCAGCGCGCGGATCTGCTGGGCGCCCCGCGAGTCCATCCAGATGATCGCGTTGTGGAGCGGGCGACCCTCGGCGTCGACCGCCACCGTCCCCGACCACTGCGAGGTGCAGACGACCGCGACGATCCGGCCGGCGTCGCAGAGGCCGCGGCCGAGGAGGCGGCGGGACGCGGTGACGATCGCCCGCCACCAATCATCGGGGCGCTGCTCGGCCCCGCCCCCCGGCGAGAGGAGGAGCTCGACCGGCTCGATCTCCGAGCCGATCACCGCGCCGTTGAGATCGACGAGGGCGACCTTGGGACCCGAGGTCCCGAGGTCGATCGCCAGGACGTGCTCTCCGTTCGCCGCCTGCACGGGCGGCAGGATAGCGCGCGGCGGCCCGCTCAGGGCCTCGCGGGCGCGTTGACCTTCTGGCTGAGCGCGTGGGTGCCGACGGCGAGGGCGGCCGGCGCCCCCCAGACGATGTTGCCGCGGAAGCCGACGAAGAACATCCCCGAGGGGTAGACGCGGGCGACCTCGGGGACATCCTCGCGGACCAGCGGCGCGTCGTACTGGCCGCCGAAGATCAGCGCCCCGAAGCCGCCGAGGCCGACGCCGACGTCCATCGTCACCCCCGGTGGCGAGCGCCGGGTGTTGATCGCCCCGCCGACCATGTCGTCGCGGGCGGCGAGGCGGAAGGTCAGCGCCGTCGAGAACTCGATCGTCGGCGAGAAGCGCCCGTGGTTGAACCAGTAGCGCATCGCCAGGCCCGCGTTCCCCCAGATCGTCTTCGAGTCGCTGACGATCACCCCGCCCTTGGGGCCGATCGTCAGGCGGGTGTAGCGGTTGCGGCCGTGGGTCTCGTAGAGCGCCGGGAGGTTGACCCAGAGGTCGTACTGCGCGCGCGCCGAGCTCCACCGGTAGACCCCGGAGGTGGTGGTCACGTCGCCCTGCTGGGCGCGGTAGGCGTAGGCGCTGGTCGCGTTGATCTCGACGTTGAACGAGCAGCGGGGGTCGGCGATGAAGCAGCGCCAGCGCGGCGGCGTGCGATCGGGCGCCGGCGGCGTCGGGTCGAGGGAGTAGCGGACGCGGAGCCCGGCCTCGTCGGCGGGGCTGTAGTAGGGCGGGCCGGCGGGGCCCTCGACCACCTTGCCGACCGGCGCCAGCGCGGGCTCGGGCGCTGGCGCGGGCGGGGCCGCGGCCGACTCCGCGACCGGCTCGATCACCTCGACGCCGCCGCGGGGATCGCTGGACCCGGCGCTGGCGGGCGCGGCCGCGGGGGCCACGGGAGCCGCCGCGGGCGCGGCCTCGGCCGGCTGGAGCGCGAGGGCGAGGAGGAGGCCGAGCGCGCTCACAGGGCACCTCCCGCGAGGAGACCGAGGACGACCAGCGCGGCGATCGGCGCCGCCCCGATCCCGTGGCCGCGGAAGCCGAAGGCGAGGCGCGTGTCACCGCGGAGGAAGTCGCCGGCGAGGAAGAGCGAGCCCCAGCCGCCGACGCCGAAGGCGAAGTCCGCGTGGAGCCCCTGCGACTTGAAGGAGTCGGTCAGCGCGTGCGAGCGGACCACCCCGAGGGCGACGTCGAAGTGGAGCGCGTTGCGTCGCTGGCTCAGCCAGAGCTGGTTGAGGAGCGCGACCCGCATGCCGTTGCTGTAGGCGATGTTCTCGAGGTCCGGGTTCGACGCGCCGATCGTCGACGCGGTCGAGGCGACCGCCCCCGACGAGCGGACGAAGCTGCCGACCAGGCCGACCGTCCAGGGGTGCCAGGCCCGGCGACGGAGCGCGACCGGGCGGACGGTGAGGCCGCCGCGGAAGCCCCACTGGGTGAGCGGGATGTCGACGCCGCGGTCGCCCGCCGGCACCAACACGCCGACGGCGACGTCGCCCGAGGCGATGAGCGAGGCGGTGCAGGCCGCGTCCTCGACGAAGCAGAACGCCCCCTTGCCGACCGAGAAGAGCGGCGGCTTGTCGCGCGGGGGATCGCCCGGGTGGGCGGTGTCCGAGGGGGGCTCGGGCTCGAAGAAGGGGCCGTACTCCTTCGGCGGCGCCTTGGCGGCGCTGACCGGCGGGACCGTCGTGACCACGGCCGGATCAGGGGCCGGCTCGGGCGCGGCCAGCCGGATCCCGGGATCGCTGCCGTCACTCTCAAGGCGCTCGGCTGGAGCAGCGGCCTCTGCGGGCGCCTCTGCAGACGCCTCCACCGCGGCCGCGGGCGCGGCCGGCGGGGGCTCGGTCGCGGGAGCGGCCGCGGCGGTCAGGCCGAGGAGGAGCGGCAGGAGGTGGAGCGAGGCTGGCAGCACCGGCGGTGCCCCCAGGATGCGTCAAGTCGCGGGAGACTTACAACCGCCGACGCGCACCGTCGGGGTGGGCCCGGGGCCGGCCCCCGGGGCGGCACGGGACCCGCGCGATCGGCCGATCCTCCAGGATCAGACCCGGCCAGGCCGCTCAGGAGCCGCCGCCGTCGGCCGCCTCGATCCGATCGACCGCCCGCCAGAGCGAGCGCATGACCTGGCTCCCGAGGATCTTCGCGGTCTCCGCCTGGGCCCGCTCCCACGCCGGCGCGACCTCCTTGAGGAGGCGGCTCCCCTTCGGGGTGATGTGGATCGCATGCGACCGGGCGTCCTCGAGGCTGAGGAGCTCGAGCCAGCCGTTTTGGCACATCCGCTCGACGTTGCGGCTGACCGTCGACGCGTCCATGTGCATCTTTTGGGAGAGCTCGTTCGGGGTGATCCCCCCCGACTCCATCACCACGACCATCGTGTTGAGCTGGGCGATCCGGATCCCGAAGGGGCGCAGCGCCTCGTCGTAGATCCGGGTGATCGCGCGGTTGATCACCCGCAACCGGTAGGCCGCACATTCGCTTGAAATATGCTCCGCAAGTGCCCCTGCGTGCGGTTTCGCGCGCTTCCCGCCCATCGACTTGCATTCTATCTGAGGGCGGGGGTCGGTCAACCAGGAAGGGCGTCCAAGACCGCGCCAGCGCCCGTATGCGCGGTTTTGTAGATGCAAGGAACGGCCATGACCCAAGGGACAGGGTGAGCGCGCGGCCGACCGCGCCGCGCGCCCGCGCCGAGCCCCTCCCCGGCGCGCCCCCGGCACCTCCTGGGCATTTTTTGGCGGGCGCCCGCGCCCGGGTAGGATGGCCGCCCTTGCCCGCCGACCCCTCGCCCGCCCCGGATCGCCCGCGGGCGCCGCCTCCCGCCCTCTGGACCGGGACGACCTACTTCGCGGAGGGGCTCCCCTGGTCGATCCTGCACCAGATCGCCGCCGAGCTCTTCACCGCCCTCGGGCTCCCGGCCCGCCAGGTCGGGTACACATCCGCGCTCCACCTGACGAGCACGCTCAAGTTCGCCTGGAGCCCGATCGTCGATCTCTTCGGCACCCTCCGCCGCTGGATGATCGCCACCCAGGCGCTGATGGGGGTGGTCGTCGGCCTGGTCGCGGTCCTCGCCCACGCCCTCGCCGAGGGCGGCGGCGGCGGCGGCGACACCGGGCCGATCTGGATCTGCCTGGTGATCATCGGCGTCCTCAGCGCGACCCACGACATCGCCTGCGACGGCTACTACATGGACGCCCTCGGCAAGGACGACCAGGCCCGCTACTCCGGGGTCCGGGTCGCCGCCTTCCGGGCGGCGATGCTGGTCGGCTCGTCGGGGCTGGTCTACCTCGGCGGACGGGTGAGCTGGCTCCTCGCCTTCGGCGCGGCCGCGGCGATCCTCGGCGGCCTCGCCCTCCTCCACCGCCTGATCCTCCCTCACGGCGCCGCTGAGGCCGAGCGCCCCCGACCCCGCGTCGCCCCCCGCGGCGAGGCGGCGCTGAGCCACGTCCTCCAGGCCTACCTCTCCTTCCTCACCCAGCCCCGGGCGATCGCCGTCCTCGCCTTCATCCTCTCCTTCAAGCTCGGCGACGCGCTGATGTTCAGCATGTCGAAGGTGCTCTTCCGCGAGCTCGGGGTGACGACCGCCGCCCGCGGGGTGCTCAACGGCTTCGGCACCGCGGCCGCGATCGCCGGGGCGATCGTCGCCGGCGCCTGGATCGCCCGCGTCACCCTCACCCGCGCGCTGCCGGCGATCGCCCTGATGATGGCGGCGAGCGAGCCCCTCTACCTCCTCCTCGCCGGCGACGCGCTCGGCCGCCGCCTCGCCGTCGGCCTCGAGGCCCCGAGCGCCGCCCTCGCGCTCCTCTCGCCCGCGCACGCGACGGTCGGCGTGATCCTGGTGCTCGAGCAGCTCTTCGGCGGGATGGCGACCGCCGCCCAGATGGTGTTCATCATGCGGCGCTGCCACCCCGACCACAAGGCGGCCCACTTCGCCTTCGCGACCGCGGTCTACGCCCTCGCGCAGACCGTGACGGGGACCTACTCGGGGGTCTTCTACGAGACCCACGGGGCGATCACCTACTTCGGCCTCACCAGCCTCGCCTGCGTCCCCTGCCTCCTCCTCCTGCCGCGGGTGCCGACCCACCCGACGGTCGCCAGCGGGGCCGAGGCGGCGAGCGGCTGAGGCCCGGCGGAGGCGACGCGCGGGCGCCCCGCGATGGGGTATCGTCCGCCGGTGAGCGACCGGACCACCGAGGATCGGCGGCGGCGCGCCGACGCCCTCCGCCGCCGGCTCGGCCTCGTCCTCGCGCCGCTGGTCTTCGCCGGCCTCCTCGCCGCCCCGCTCGGCCTCGAGGCGCCGGCCCACCGCCTCGCGGCGATCGTCGCCCTCGCGGTCGTCCTCTGGGTCACCGAGGCGATCCCGCTGGCGGTCACCGCCCTCTTCGCGCCGGCGCTCGCGGTCCTGATGGGGGTGAGCCCCGCGAGCCAGGCGCTCGCGCCGATCGCCAGCCCGCTGATCTTCCTCTTCCTCGGCGGCTTCTTCATCGCCCGCGCCCTCTCGATCCAGGGGATGGATCGCCGGGCCGCGCTCTGGATCCTCAGCCGCCCGCGCCTCGCGGGCTCGCCGAGCCGGGCCCTGGTGGCGATCGCCTTCGTCTCCTTCGTCGGCTCGATGTGGATCTCGAACACCGCGACGACGGCGATGCTCCTGCCGGTGGCGATCGGCCTGATCGCGGCGATCGATCGCTTCGTCCCCCGCGACCAGGAGGAGATCCACGAGAAGATCCGCCGCTTCGGCTCGGGGATGGTCCTGGCGATCGCCTACGCCTCGTCGCTCGGCGGCCTGGCGACGCCGATCGGCACCGCCCCCAACGTGATCACCCTCGACCTCCTCGAGCGCCAGGCCGGGATCCGCCTCGACTTCTTCGAGTGGATGAGCTTCGCGCTGCCGGTCGGCCTGGTCTGCCTGGTCGGCCTCCTGGTGTGGATCCAGGCCCGCTTCCCGCCGCCGCTGAAGAAGATCGAGGGGCTCACCGCGGCGGTCGAGGGCCAGCTCCGCGAGCTCGGGCCGCTCCGCCCCGGCGAGCTCCGGGCGCTCGTCGTCTTCGCGTTCGCGGTCGTCGGCTGGCTCCTCCCGTCGATCCTCAAGCTCGCCCTCGGCGCCGACGACCCGCGCACCGCTTGGGCGGCGACCAGCCTCGACGAGGGGGTGGTGGCGATCCTCGCGGCGACGATCCTCTTCGTCACCCCCGACGGCGGCGGCGAGGGCAAGGCGGTGCTGCCCTGGGACGAGGCGGTGAAGATCGACTGGGGGACCCTCTACCTCCTCGGCGGCGGCCTCGCGCTCGGCAAGATGATGTTCGACACCGGCCTCGCGGCCGCCCTCGCCCGCGGCGCCCTCGACCTCGCCGGTCCGATCGCATCCTCGCCCTTCGGCCTCCTCGCGCTGGCGACCTTCCTGATGACCTACCTGACGGAGATCGCCAGCAACACCGCGACCACCAGCATGATGATCCCGGTGCTCCTGGCGATCGCCCACGAGCTCGGGATCGATCCCCTGCCGATGGCGCTCTGCGTCACCCTCGCGGCGAGCAACGCCTTCATGCTCCCGGTGTCTACGCCCCCCAACGCGATCGTCTACGGCAGCGGCCACATCCGCCTCGGCGAGATGATCCGCACCGGCTTCCTCCTCGACGTCTTCGGCTTCCTCGTGCTCCTCGCCTGCGGCGCGCTCCTCCTGCCGCTCCTCGGGCTCGGCTAGGGCCACGCGCCCGCGTCGCCTCGCGGGGCGTCGGATCTCAAACGCCGTTCGTGCGCTCGAGAGCGCGCGCGTCGCCGGCGATCCGCCGTCAACGCGCCGGCCCGGCGATCTAAGATGCGAGGCGGTGACGGAGATGGGAGAGGGAGAGAGACCGAGCCCGAGCGTCGCGCTCCTCGATCGCCGCGGCGCGCTCCTCGACTACAACGAGCGGCTCACCGAGGAGCTCCGGCCCGCCCGCCGCGAGCTCTCCCTCGGCGGCGACTTCTTCGGGCTCCTCGCCGCCGCCGCCGGGTTCGAGGCCGCGGCCCGGAGCCGCGACGGCTTCGGCGTCCCCCGCACCTACCGCTACCTCCGCGGGGGCGAGATCGTCGAGGTCGACGAGTCCGTCACCGCGGCCGGCAAGATCCTCCGGCTCGCCCGCTGGGGCGAGGCCGCCGCGGAGCGCCCGGGCGGGCCGCGCCTGGAGCTCCACGACGCCGCCGGGCTCCTCGCGCTCCGTCGCCGCGCGCACGCCGAGCTCCTGCGGGCGAAGGAGGCGGCCACCGCCGCGACCGCGGCGAGCGCCCAGAGCCGCTTCGCCGCCACCGTCAGCCACGAGCTGCGGACGCCGATGCAGGGGATCCTCGGGATGACCTCGCTCCTCCTCCGCACCCCGGTCGACGCGACCCAGGCGGCCTACCTCAGCGCCCTCGACAAGTCGGGGCGCCTCCTCCTCGACCTGATCAACGACATCGTCGACGCTTCGAAGATCGAGGAGGGCCAGCTCGGCCTCCGCGCGACCCACGTCGACCTGATCGAGTGCGCGGAGTCGGTGATCACCCTCCTCGACCCGCAGGCGCGCGAGCGGAGCCTCGATCTCCGCCTGACGATCGACCCCCGAGTGCCGCGGGCGATCTCCTCGGACCCGCTCCGCCTCCGCCAGATCCTGATCAACCTCGTCAGCAACGCGGTCAAGTTCACGCCCCGCGGCGGGGTCACCCTCTCGATCCGGCCGGTCGGCGAGGGCTCGCCGCCGGCCCGGCTCCGCTTTGAGATCGCCGACACCGGGATCGGCATCCCGGCCGACGAGCGCGCCCACCTCTTCGCCGCCGACGACACCCGGGGCGGCCAGACCCTCTCGCTCACCCGCTCCCTGGTCGAGGCGATCGGCGGGACGATCGGCGTCGAGAGCGAGCCCGGCGAGGGCTCGCGCTTCTGGTTCGAGATCCCGGCGCCGATCGACGAGGGCCCGCCCGCGCCCGAGGCCCCGCCGGCGCTCGACCTCCGCGGCCTCCGGGTCCTGGTGGTCGAGGACGACGACGTCAACCAGGCGGTGATCGAGGCGTTCTTGAGCGGCGCCGAGGCGATCGTGACCCTGGTCGGTGAGGGCCGGGCGGCGATCGAGGCCTGCGCGAGGGACGACTTCGACGTCGTCCTGATGGACATCCACCTCCCGGACATGGACGGCTTCGCGGCGACCCGCCAGATCCGGGCCCAGCGCCGGCCGGGCGCCGCGCTCCCGGCCTTCATCGCGATCTCGGCCGACACCGAGCAGGCGATCGAGGTCGGGGCCGCGAGCGCGGCGATGGACGCCTGCGTCGCCAAGCCCTTCACGCGCCAGCGCTTCCTCGAGGCGATCGCCCGGGTCGTCGCCGCCCGCGCGGAGCCGAGCCGCCGAGCGACGTGATCCCGATCCGCTGAGGGCGCGGGCGGGGCTCAGCCCGCGCGGGCGGGCTCGGCCGCGCCGCCCGGGTCCGCGCCCCGCCGCAGCGCCCAGAAGGCCGCGAGGCTGAGGCCGGCGATCAGGTGCCAGACGCCCCACCAGGCGGCGATGATCGCCGCCCCGCCGAGGCCGCCGAAGAAGGTGAAGATCAGGACGAGCCCGAGGCCGCTGTTCTGGATCCCGATCTCGATCGTCAGCGCGCGCCGATCGGCGCGCGGCAGACGACCTGCCCTTGCGACCAGGTTGCCGAGGGTGAAGGCCGAGGCGTTGTGGAGGGCGACGACCCCGATGATCGCGCCGATGTGGGCGATGAAGGCAGACCAGTTCTTGCTCATCGCCGCGGCGATGAAGCCGGCGAGGAAGAGGAGCGAGATCCAGCGCATCGGCTTGCGGAGGCGGGCGGCGACCCGCGGGAGGCGCGAGGCGGTCCACATCCCGAGGACGAGCGGGAGGCCGAGGATCAGGCCGATCGTCGCCACCATGTCGCCGGCGTCGAGCTCGACCTGGGTGAGGAGGCTGGCGACCCCGGGATCGCGGCTCCCCCAGAAGGCGAGGTTGAAGGGGGTCATGACGACCGCGGCCAGGGTGGTGATCGCGGTCATCGTCACCGAGACCCCGGTGTTCCCCTTGCCGAGGTGGGTGATCACGTTCGAGACGTTGCCGCCGGGGCAGGAGGCGACGACCATCATCCCGAGGCCGACGCTCGGCTGGACCTCGAGGAGGGCGACGAGCGCGAAGGTCAGCGCCGGCAGGAGGATGAGCTGGCCGAGGAGCCCGAGGACGATCGCCCGCGGCTCGCGGAGCACCCGGCGGAAGTCGTCGACCCGGAGGTCGAGCGCGACCCCAAACATGATGATCCCGAGGATGACGTTGAGGAGCCCGAGCGAGCGGGCGTCAAACGCGAGGTGGACCTGGTCGAGCGCATCCATGGCAGACGGCGGGCGGCGGGCGGCGGGCGAGCGCCGCTCCTCGTGCTTGACCGGGAGGATAGCCGAATCGAAGCCGTCGATGTTGTCGGTGATCGGCGAGCTGCTGACCGGTCGTCTCTGCGGATCGACCGACCTCTCGGGACGTCGAGGTCCGTCGCGCCGCCGTCGATCACCCCGCGAGGGCGCAGACGATCGCCGCGCTCAGCTCACCTCCGGCCGCCCGATCGAAGGCGACGAACATCGGCCCGTTGTTGATCTCGAGGAAGAGGAGGCGGCCGCTCGCCGGCTCGGCCTTGAAGTCGGCGGCCGCGAAGTCGAGCCCGAGCGCGTCCATCAGCCGGCCGAAGGGGGCCGCGAGCTCGGGCGGCGGCGTCCGACGCTCGACCCTCGCGCCGGGATCTTCGCGATAGTCGAGGGCGTCGGCGATCACTTCGAAGGCGAAGAGCTCGATCGGCCGGGCGCCGGGGCTCGTACGGGCGCCACGGACCCCGTAGAGGCGGAGCTCGGGCGGCACCAGCTCGGGCTGGACGATCGCCGGCGCGGCCGCGATCCCGCCGCGGAGCGCGGTCGCGTCGACGAGCTCGTCGACCCGCCGACAGTGGCCGCCGCCGCCGACCGGCTTGGCGACCCAGGGGCCGCCCGGTCGCCGCGCGAGCGCGCCGAGCTCGTTGGTCGCCAGTGTCTCGGGGATCTCGAGGCCGCAGGCGCGCGCGAGCCCGAGGGCGTGGAGCTTGTTGGTCTGGCGGAACATCCCGGCGCGGTTGAGCCAGGCGACCTCGGGGTGAGCGGCGAGCCAGCCGGCGAGGGTCGTGTACCAGGCGCCCGCCCGGAAGGCGCTCGCCTCCCGCCGATCGTGGAGGTGCTCAAAGACGTCGTGGCGGACGAAGGCCGCGCTCGGGCGGCGCTCGACGCCGTCGATCGTCAGCCGATCGTCGGCCAGCGACCAGGTGATCGCCGGCGCCGTCGCGGCGCCGATCCGGAGGTCGAGGTGGTCGATCTCCGCCCGCGCGAGCGCGCTGGCGATGACGTCGAGGTTGGGATCGCGGACGCCCCCGGCGACCAGGACGAGGGGCGCAGCGCCGCGCGTCGTCGTTCCCCCACTCATCGCCCTCCCGCTGCCGCTCAGAATTCGCCGAAGGGGTTGCCGCGTCCGTCGCCCCGGCGGCCACGAAGACGATGGCGCCGACGGTGCTCGGCGAGCGCGCGGAGATCGACGGGTCCGCCCTCCTCGCCGAGCGCCAGCGTCGTCGCCGTCGCGCCCTCCTCGCCCGCGCCGGCGTCGTCCTCCTCGCCGAGCGCGCGCGTCGTCAGGGTCGCGTCCGACTCCTCGCCGAGCGCCAGCGTCGTCGCCGTCCCGCTCTCCTCCCCCACCATCATCGTCGTCATCGTCCCCTCTGGGAGCGGCGTCGGTCCGGGGCCCTCCGTCTCCTCCCCCACCATCATCGTCGTCATCGTCCCCTCGGGGAGCGGCGTCGGTCCGGGGCCCTCCGTCTCCTCCCCCACCATCATCGTCGTCATCGTCCCCTCGGGGAGCGGCGTCGGTCCGGGGCCCTCCGTCTCCTCCCCCACCATCATCGTCGTCATCGTCCCCTCGGGGAGCGGCGTCGGTCCGGGGCCCTCCGTCTCCTCCCCCACCATCATCGTCGTCATCGTCCCCTCTGGGAGCGGCGTCGGTCCGGGGCCCTCCGTCTCCTCCCCCACCATCATCGTCGTCATCGTCCCCTCGGGCGCGTCGCTCTCCTCGCCCACCGCCAACGTCGTCATCATCCCCTCGCTCTCCTCGCCGATCGCCATCGTCGTCATCGTCCCCTCGCTCTCCTCGCCGATCGCCAGGGTCGTCGCCGTCGGTCGGGCCGCGCCCTCGGGCTCCCCCTCGACTGGCGGCTGCAGCGGGACGACGCCCTCCTCCTCGCCGATCGCCAGGGTCGTCGTCGTCGGCGGGGTGACGACCCCCTCCTCCTCACCGAGCGCCAGGGTCGTCGCCCCGCCGCCCGCGTGAGCCCTCCGCGTCGCCTTCTTCTTCGGCATCACCCGCTCCCCCGGCGCTCCGAGGGGCGCCGCCAGGTTGGTTTGTCCTCCGCCGGGGCCGATGAATCAAGGCCCGGAGCGGCCTTTTCCCGCGCGATCTGCCGTCTGCGCGCAGGTCGCGTGCGTGTGCGCGCCCATCTCGGCCCAGCGAGGCTGGGCGCTACCTCGCGGGCGCGCGTTCATGCTACCAATCGTCCGCTCGGAGGGACCGTGTACCACGACTTCATGATCCTCGGCGGCGCCGGCCTGGTCGGCACCCAGGTTGTCCGACACATCGTCAAGACCATGAGCCCGCGGCGCGTGGTCGTCGCGTCGCTCCTCGAGCGCGAGTCGAAGGGCGCATGCGCGGCCTTCGAGCGCGAGTTCGGCGACCGCGTCTGCTTCGTCCCGGCCTGGGGCAACCTCTTCGTCCCGGCGCCCCTGGCCCACAGCTCCCGCGGCGAGCTCCTGGCCTCGGCGGAGCACCGCAACCACCTCCTCGGCGCGGTCTACGGCGACTTCGAGGGGGCCTACCGCGACAACCACCTCGTCCAGATGATCCGCCTCCACCGCCCCGAGGTGATCGTCGACGCGGTCAACACCGCGACCGGCTTCTCCTACCAGGACATCTTCGACGGCGCCGCCAAGGTCCGCGAGTGGATCGGCGAGGGCGGCTTCGATCCCAGGGGCACCGACGACCTCGAGACCTTCCTCCTCTCGCAGTCGGTCCCCCAGCTGATCCGCCACGTCCGCTTCGTCCACCGGGCGACGATCGAGTACGGCACCCGCGTCTACCTCAAGGTCGGCACCACCGGCACCGGCGGGATGGGGATGAACATCCCCTACACCCACTCCGAGGATCGCCCCTCGCAGAAGCTCCTCGCCAAGAACGAGGCCGCCTTCGGCCACACCGGCCTCCTCTTCCTCCTCGCCCGCACCCCGGGCGCGCCGATCGTCAAGGAGGTCAAGCCGGCGGCGATGATCGGCTACCGCGCGGTCGAGGTCCGGCGGGTCACCGACAAGCACCAGAACTCCGACCTCTACCGCGCCCGCGAGGTCGGCCTCGACGTCGGCGCGAGCCTCTCGCTCCGCGACGACGCCGCGACCTACGAGCGCGACGGCGAGCTCGCGGTGGCGATCGTCGACACCGGCGAGAACGGCGTCTTCACCCGCGGCGAGTTCTCGGCGATCACCGCCTTCGGCCAGATGGAGTACGTCACCCCCGAGGAGATCGCGGCGATCGTCGTCCGCGAGCTCCGCGGCGCGACCACCGGACGCGACGTGATCTCGGCGCTCGACGGCGCGGTCCTCGACCCGAGCTACAAGGCGGGCCTGGTCCGCGGCGTCGCCCTCAAGGACCTCGAGGCGGTCGAGCAGGCGTCGCTCACCGACGGCTCGGCGGTCCCGTCGATCGCCCTCGGCCGCCTCGGCCCGCCGGAGCTCTCCAAGCTCCTCTTCGAGGCCGCGCTCCTCCACCGGGTCTACGGCTCGCTGACCGCGATCATCCAGGACGGGCGGCCGCTCGCCGAGGGCGCGCAGGCGCTCGCCGACGCGCTCGCGCCGACCCAGATCGGCCGCCTCGCGCCGTCGATCGGCATCCCGGTGCTCCTCCCCGACGGCGTCACCCTCCTCCGCGGCCCCCGGATCAACGTCCCCGAGCTCCTCGGCCACAGCACCAAGGTCAAGGTCGAGGAGGACTCGGTCGACGTCTGGGCGCGCAAGGGCTGGGTCGACCTCCGGCCGAGCAACCTCGGCACCTGGCGCGAGCGGGCGCGGCGGATGGTCCAGGCCCGCACCGACCTCCGGCGCGCGGGCTCGGCGGCGGCGACGATCCACTCCTACATGAGCGATCGCTTCGACATCGGCGAGGTCGTCGCCTGGATCTTCAACAACGAGATGGGCGGCAACCGGGTCAAGTAGGCCCGGCCGCCGCCGCGACGGCGTAGACCCGGTAGCCGCGGTCGGCGAAGAGCTCGGGCAGCGCGAGCGGCTGATCGGCGCGGCGGACCACGTGGGTCACGCCCTCGTCGCGGGCGAGCGCGCGGAGCTCGTCCTCGGAGAGCGCGTGGAAGCCCTGGACCGCCTCCTCGGTCCGCGCGACCCACTCCCAGAATTCGATCGTCCCCGGCGGGAAGGCCCGGGTGACCCCCTCGCCGCCGACCCGCTCCATCCGGGCGCGCCAGGTGTCGGCGAACGCGTCGCTGAAGAAGGCCTCGCCCCCGTCCTTCCAGGAGACGAAGATCCGGCGGCGGGCGACCAGACGGAAGCTCACCAGCGGGTGGAGGAAGCCCGGCGGGATCGCCACGAGCGCGTCCTCGGGGAGCGCGTCGGCGGCCCAGGTCATCACCTCGAGCCCCGAGGCCTCGCGGAGGCTCGCCCCCGCCGGGGCCTCGCCGAGGAAGAATCGATAGTCCTCGTATTGTCGCGGGATCGTCTCGGCGATCGTCAGGGTGAGGCGATCGCGGCCGGGTAGCGCCGCGAGCGCGATCGCCGGCGTCGCCGCGAGCGCGAGGCGTGCTCCCCAGACGCGGCCGCTCGCCGGCCGCGCCGCGCCGGCGCCGAGGCGGCGGCCGATCACCGCGAGCGCGACCAGAAGTAGCGGCGCGATCAGGGCGGCGGGCTGGGGCCCCCAGTGGGCGCTGAAGTAGACCCCGTGGGCGCCGTAGACCGCCGCGACCGCGACCGCCAGCGCCGCCCGCCGGGGGTCGCCGGCGGCCATCCACCCGAGGATCCAGCGGGCGACCAGGATCGGCGCGAGGAAGCTGGCGAAGCGCGTGCTCTCAAAGACGTGGAGGGTCACGGCCTGCGGCAGGCGGACGATCTCGATCAACACATAGCCGAGCGCGCAGAAGATCGGGATCGTCACCATCACCACGTCGGCCGCCCGCGAGCGCACGCCGGCGAGGCGAGCGCTCAGCCAGGCGACCCAGGGGAAGAGGCCGAGCACCCAATTGAGGAGCGGCAGGCGCCCGAGGAAATGGTGATATGGAAACACCACCGTCGAGATCTCATACCACTCCGGTCGAAAGGGGAATTGCACGCGGAACCCCGCGCCGCCACCGATCGTCAGGAGGAGCATCGGCAGGCCGGCGAGGAGGAAGGCGCCGACCTCGAGGAGCGCGCGGAGCACCCCGACCTCGCCCGCCGACGTGCCGCGCAGCCGCGCCAGGAGGGCGGGTGCGCGGGCGGCGAGCCAGAGCCCGCCGACCACGACCGCCCCGTGGGCGGCGGTCGTCGGGTGGAGGTTGAAGACGAGCCCGGCGAGCGCGAAGGCGGCGAAGAAGCGCCCGCGGACGGCGAGCGCGATCGCGTAGAGGAGCGGCGCGAGGGAGGCGACGCGGGGGATGAGGAGGTTGTCGAGCGCCGGGATCCCGGCGAGCGTCACCGTCATCGGCGCGGCGAGGGCGAGCGCGAGGAGCGAGGTCTCGCCGACCCGCGGCGCCCCGCGCCCGGCCAGCGCGCGCGCGAGCGCGACGATCGCCAGCCCGAGCCCGAAGACGCAGAGGAGGTGGAGGAGCGCGTATCCGACCTCGACGCCGACCTCGTCGACGAGCGGCGCCAGCACCCGCCAGAGGAAGGTCGGGTGGGTCGTCGAGAAGAAGTAGTCGCCCGCGAGGTGCGAGGGATCGAGCTCGTGCTCGGCGAGGGGGAGGAGGAGCGCGTGATCCTCGACGCCGACGCGATAGCCGTTGATCAGGTACCAGAGCGCGGTGAAGAGCCCGGCGAGGGCGCCCGCCCGCCGCCATGACCACGCCTCCGCGCCCTCCCCCTCGCTCTCGACATCTCTATCCATTCAACGGGCGCGCCGAACATACGCCGGGGCTCGAGAAATCGTCAATTGACCCGCGCCTCGGAGGAGGTCCGCCGCGCGCATTCGCGAACGAGACGCGCTCCACGGAGGCGGAGGTCGGCGAGCGACGCCCTCCTCGACGATCGACCGGCGCCTCGGGGGCGCTCGCAGATCGGTCGGCGGGCCCGGGCGCGAGAGGGCGCGCCCCGAGCCGCCGATCGGCGGAGACTCGTTGTGTTATGATTCCGCCGCTGCGGGCGGAGCTCCGGATCCGCGGGGGGGGATTGATGGGGGAGGTCTCGAGGTGGCGTGATATCGCCGATCATCGCGCGCGCCCGCGCCCGGAGCGAGATCTGATCTCCTGGCTGAGGCCGGGCCGGCTCACCGCGGCGCCCGAGCCCGGCCGCGCGCGCCCCCGCGGCGCGCCCTCGCGCGGCGAGTGAGGTGAGCGTGGGCGCCCGCACACGCATCGTCGTCCCCTGCTACAACGAGGCCCCGCGCCTCGACACCGCGCGCTTTGACCGCTACCTCGGCGCCTGCGACGACGTCGATCTCCTCCTCGTCAACGACGGCTCGACCGACGCGACCGCGGCCGTCCTCGACGAGCTCGCGGGGCGCTGGCCGGGGCGCGTCGAGGCGCTCCACCTCGAGCGAAACGGCGGCAAGGCGGAGGCCGTCCGCCGCGGCGTGGTCGCGGCGATGAGCGCCGGCGAGGCGGCCCATGTCGGCTTCTGGGACGCCGACCTGGCGACCCCGCTCGAGTCGATCCAGGTCTTCGTCGACGTCCTCGACCGCCTCCCCCGCGTCGACGTCGTCCTCGGCTCGCGGGTCCAGCTCCTCGGCCGCCGGATCGAGCGCAAGGCGTCGCGCCGCCGCCTCGGGCGGCTCTTCGCGGCGACCGCGAGCCTGGTCCTCGACCTCCCGGTCCGCGACACCCAGTGCGGCGCCAAGCTCTTTCGGGTCGGCCCGCGGACGCGCCGGCTCTTCGCCGAGCCCTTCCTCTCGCGGTGGATCTTCGACGTCGAGCTCCTCGCCCGCTACCTCGACGAGGGGGGCGACGGCGGCGGGATCTACGAGCTCCCGGTCGACCAGTGGGAGGACGTCGGCGGCTCCAAGGTCAGGCCCGCGGACTTCGTCCGGGCGATCGGCGAGATGGCCCAGATCTTCCGGGTCTATCGCCAGACCACGGCCACCCGGCGGGCCCTCGCGCTCTTGACCGCGCCCTTCATTCGCTATACCGGCGTCGGCGCGATCGGCACCCTGATCCACTACCTGATCCTGATCACCAGCGTCGAGTGGCTCGGGGCGAGCGCGCCGATCGGCGCGGCCCTCGGGGCGACCGGCGGCGCCTTCGTCAACTACTGGCTCAATTACCACTTCACCTTCGTCAGCGCCCGCCGGCACCGCGAGACCCTCTCTCGCTTCCTGGTGGTCGCCGCCCTCGGGATCGGCCTGAGCTGGCTCCTCGTCCGCCTGGCGACCGATGCGCTCGGGATCCACTACTTCGTCGGCCAGCTCGCCGCCACGCTCGCGGTCCTCGTGCTCGGCTATCTCCTCAATCGAAGCTGGACCTTTCGCGTCGACGCCGGGCGCGAGGGCAGCCCCTGAATATTCATTCCGGTCGCCGCGGGCTGCCGCTAATCGGCGCAGCAGCGGAACCCGGTGCTGTAGTCCCAGTGGTAGACGTTGTGGGCGGTCGTCACGTAGAGGCAGCCCGGCCCGTTGATCTTGGTATCGACATAGAAGCCGCCGCGGAAGGTCCCCTCGGGATCGGCGGTCCACTCGTGGAGGTTCCCCATCATGTCGTAGATCCCGTCGTCGCTGACGCACGCCGGGTTGGCGCCCGTCGGATCGAGGCCCGCGGGGAGCTGATTGAGGCAGGGGTGGCCGAGCTCCGACCAGATCCAGTCGGCGGCTGTCTCAAAGTACTGGATCGCCGGGTGGCAGGTCCGGGCGTCGTTGCAGGCGCCAGGCACCAAGTCGTCGCCGTAGGGGAAGACCTGCATCGCCGCCCCCCGGCAGGCCCGCAGCCACTCGCTGTCGCTGCAGAGGCGCTTGCCGGCGGCGACGCAGGCGGCGCTCGCCTCGACCTGCGAGATGTAGCCCTGGGGGACCAGCCCCGGGGCGCTCAGCGCCCGCACCTGCGCGCCAGCGGGGCTCGCGTAGGGCGACCAGGGGCCGAGGACGTCGCCCGGGAGCACCTCGACCAGGGCCGCCTCCCAGCGGTCGACGCAGAAGGTGTCGACCCGCGCCATCCCGGGCGGGCAGCCGCCGAGCCCCGGCGGCGACGACGGGACGCCGTTGGGGGTCGGCCTGGTGTCGGCCTCGCACCAGGGGATCGGGTTGGCGGCGCAATCCTCGGGGTCGACGACGCCGGTCGTCCCCTCGCCCGTGGTCGATCCCTCGCTCGCGCCGGTCGTCGTCCCGCTCGTCGTCCCGTCACTCGTCGTGGCCGACGTCGAGCCCCCGCCGGTGGTCCCCGACGTCGTCGAGTCGCCGCCGGTCGAGGTCACCCCGCTCGCGGACCCGGAGCTGGTCGCCGTCGCCCCGCTCGCGGACCCGGAGGTGGTCGACGTGCCCGTCCCCCCGTCCGAGGGCGGCGTGCAGGCGAGGAGCACGGCGAGTGAGGTGGAGCCGGCGAGACGCGTCATCGGCCGATTCTACCCGCGGAGGCGCGGATGCGCGCGCGCACCTTTTGATCTCCTCGCCGGGATGGGCTCCGTGGATCGACAGGCCCAAGAGGCCGGACACCGGCGCCCGCGAGGGCTCGCGCTCGCCGCTTCGCTGCTCCGCCCAGCGACCGCCGCCTGCCGACCTGCGGAGCCGACCGCCGCTCCGGCCGAGGCGACGCGCTGCACCGCTTCCCGAACCCCGCTCGCGGACGACGGGGACGCGCGCCCGTGGCTGGTGATCACGCGTGACGGCTGCCGCGGCCCCTGCCCCGTCTTCGACGTCGAGGTCGACGCGAGCGGCGAGCTCCGCTTCGACGGCCAGCTCTACACCCAGGCCCGGGGCGCGCATCGGCGGCGGCTCACGGCCGACGAGCGCGCCGCGATCGAGCAAGCGCTCACCCGCCTCCACTGCCTCGCCGACGCTCCACACGCCGACGTGGCCGACAACGACGCGGTGACGATCGAGTACTCCCGCGGAGGTCAACGCTTCCGCTACGTCCACCAGGGCGGCGATCTCAACGCGCCGGCCGCGAGCCGAGAAGTCGAGCGTGAGCTCGAGGTGGCGCTTGGGATCGCGGCGTGGACGCCTCCGATCCCTCGTGGGAGGACAGGCTCGCCCGGGAAGATGCGTGCCGCAGGACCGCAGAGGACGCGCGTGCGCGCGAGCTCGAGGCGCGCGCCCTCGCCCAGGAGGCCGCCGAGGAGGGCCAGGCCCGCTAGATCCGCCCCAGGGACGCGCCCGCGCTCTGCGCGGCCAGAGAGCCCTTCACTTGTGGCGGCAGACCTCCTAGCATCCGGCCAGGTGTCCGCGCCCGAGTCAGCCCAGGTCCTCTCGATCACCTTCGTGGGTCCGATCGTCCGGGTCTGGCATGCGCGCCCGAGCCATGACCTCGCGGAGACCCGCGACTTCCTGGCCAGCATCGACGAGGCCCTCTCGAGCCGGAGCTACGAGCTCCTCCTCCTCGACTCCCGCGACGCCGAGCGGCCGCGCCCGGAGATCCAGGAGGCGATCTGGGTCTGGCTCTCGGGACATGAGCGCGTCCGCAAGGTCGCGATCCTGATGCACTCGCGCGAGCACGGCCGCAACGTCCGCCTCCACGGCGCCGACCAGGGCGTGCTCCTCCGGACCTTCGACGACGAGGCCCAGGCGATCGCCTGGCTCCGCTCGCGCTGAGCTCGCGCGCGCTCACGTCGGCGCGCGAGGTCGCGGCCGAGCGACGACGATCGCCATGCGCCCGCCGCGATGAGCCCTCGTCTCGCCTGGCATGCGCAAGCCCATCGCCTCCGCCCCCCTCCACCAAAAACCATTCGTCGAGCGCCCCTCGACCGACCCCGAGGACGCACGCTCGGGGCCGCGCCGCGGCCCGTCGCGGATCCGCACCGGCCTCCGCGCGGGTTCGCAGATGTGCAACAACGCCCTGGACGAGTTCTGCGCCGAGGACCTCTGACCTCGCCTGAGCCTCGCCTGAGCGCACGAGAGGCCGGCCGCCGCGACACGCGACGACCGGCCTCGTCCATTCTCCCGCGCCGGCCTACTGCGGGATCACGAGCTGGAGCCCCTGCCCGGTCATGTCCGAGTAGGTGTAGGGATTCACCAGCTGGTCGAAGACCAGCTCGACGTTGTGGGTCTCGGGGTGGACCTTGTAGGCCTTGTTGGCCTTGTCGACGACCCACACGTAGCCCTCGTTGTCGACGCTGACGCCCCAGGGCGAGCCGCAGCCCGGCAGGGCGATGTTGGTCGCGGTGTACGTGTCGGTCGCCGCGTCGGCCTGGACCAGGCGGCAGGGCCCGGTGCCGGCGCCCCAGACCCGGCCCTCCTTGTCGACCGCGACCCCGAGGATCGAGCCGTTCGCCGAGCCGAGGCCGAGCCACTCCTTGGTCGCCCACTTGTAGTGGTAGAGGTTGTGGGCGCCCGTGAAGGCGCCGATCCAGATGTCGCCGTTGCCCTGCACGCCCATCCCGTAGCGGCCGCTGAACTCCGCCGGGATCTGGAGGTCGGTGATCTCGAGGGTCTCCGAGTCGATCACCAGCACCCGATCGCCGTAGTAGCCGGTGATGATGAAGTCGCCCTCGGAGTTGACCGCGCCGCCGTAGGGCGAGAACGAGGTGCTCCAGTTGGGGAGGACGACGTCGTCGAGGATCGTCCCGGTGTCGCCGTCGAGGCGGAGGAAGTGGGCGGCGTTGTTGCCGTCCTTGTAGCCGATCCAGACCCGCGGCGCCGGGTACTCGCAGGTGTCGGGATCCATCTCGACCGCCTCCCAAGCGGTCGCCCGCGGGCCGTGGGTGTAGCTCGGCGAGGGGACCGGCGTGTTCCACACCACGCACTCGTCCTCACCCCAGGGGAGGAAGTTGGCGTCGGTGGCCGTGTCGATCATCCCGTTGTTGTTGTTGTCCTTGCAGCGGACGTTGAGCGCGGCGACCTTGGTCACCCGCCCCTCGTGGCGGCTCGAGACCGCGACGTCGCCGAACTGGTTGACCGAGGTCCGCGAGGCGTTGGTCTGCCCCGGACCGACCAGGAAGCGGCCCTCCTCGATGCCGGTCATCGTGTTGATCTTGAATCCCGCGCTCTCCTCCGCCAGAACACCCCTCCACGCGCCGATCGGCCGCTATCCCAGGGAATTCGGGTGTTTTGAGGGGGAGAGCGAGGGACGGTTGCGGACCGGGAGGGACCGCGAGGGCCCGGGTTTTGGCAACGCTTTGGCAACGGATCTGGCGCGTGAAGCGCGCTCTCGCGGTGCCGAGAGGGCGCGGCCCGGGCCTTCCTCGGTGGTCGCCGAGGCGAGGACTGCGTTGACGATGATGAGCGCCTCTCACTCGCGTTCGTCGAGCTCCCCGAGCCTACGCGGGGGTGCCGCGGCGGTGCTGATCAAGGACGGCGCGGAGCGTGAAGATCTCGCGATCAAGATTGTCGATCCGGGCGAGCGCGCCTTGGTGGCGTTCGCCGAGCTCGTTGGCGAAGTCGCTGATCATGGCGAGAGCGCCAAGGAGGTCGTCGCGGGTGGCGTGGTCGAGGTCGGCGGGAGTGAGGACCAGGAAGGCTGAGTCGACGGGCAAGGCGGCCACGTCCTCGCTCTCGCGCTCGTTCTCGCCGAGCTTGTCGA
>JACKDU010000009.1 GCA_020633335.1 Myxococcales bacterium
TGGGTCGATACGTCGCGGTCGAGGCACTAGCGTCGGCGCGCGCGACTCACTGCGGGCAGACGACGTTGGTGATCTGACCGCCGGCCATGTCGGAGTAGGTGTAGGGCTGGTTGAGCCCGTCGTAGGTGGCGATCTCGAAGGTCTCGGGGTGGATCCGGTAGGCGACCGTGGAGCCCAGGGGCACCGCCCAGATGTAGCCGTCGACGTCGACGCCGATCCCGCGGGCGAGGCCGTTGATCGGGAGGAGCACCTTGCCGCCGACCTGCATCGTCTCCGAGTCGAGCCAGCCGATCCCGCCGGCGGTCGCGTGCCAGACCCGGCCCTTGAGATCGACCGCGACCCCGCTGCCGCCGTTCGGCGGGAGGTCGCCGATCTGGGTCGCCCACTGCTTGGTCACCGGATCGTAGCGCGAGCCGTCGTCGAGCCAGACCCGGTCCTTGGTGTCGACGGTGATCCCGTAGAAGCCCTTGTTGACGGTCTCGACCTCGAGGGTCTCGTAGTCGACCTTGAAGATCATGCCGCCGCCGAAGATGAAGAACCACACGTTGTTCTTGGTGTCGACGGCCGCGCCGTAGGCCCCGAGGGCGCCGCAGGTGAGCTGCGGGAGGTTGATCGTGTCGTCGATCGCGCCGGTGTCGCCGTTGATCCGGTAGACGACGATCCCGTTCGCGCCCGTGCAGGGCTGGTTGACGCCCTGGCCGTGGGAGGCCGCCGCCCAGATCTGCTGATCCTCGTACTGGCAGGTCTCCTCGTTGTAGACCCCGGAGGTCCAGGCGACCGGCCGCTGGGTGGTCGCGGTGGGGAAGGCGGTGTACCAGGCGAGGCACTCGTCGGAGCCGAAGGGGAGGAGGTCGTCCTTGCCGGTCGACGTGTCGATCTTGCCGTTGTTGTTGAGATCCTCGCAGTCGTCCTGGCGGGCCCAGATCTTGGTGAGGCCGCCGTGGCGGTTGGCGACCACCACCGCCCGGCCGTCGATGCTCACCGAGGTCCGAGACGGGCTCCCCTGGTGATCGGGTCGGGTGTAGTAGCGGCCGACCTCGGTCATCGTCCGGGTGTCGATCTTCGAGACCGTGTGCTGGCCGCTGTTGGCGATCCAGACGTAGCTCCAATCGCTGTTGCCGCACTTGATCTCACAGCCGCCGCCGCCGGTCGTGGTGTCGCCGTCGCTGGTCGAGCCGTCGGACACCGCGCCCGTCGTCCCGCTGGAGCTGCTCTCGCCGGCGGTCGTCGTCTCGGTGGCGCTCGTGCTCGCGCTCGTCGAGTCGGTCGTGCCCGCCGAGGTCGAGCTCGTCGCGCTGCCGCTCGACGACGACGCGCTCTCGCTGCCGCTGCCGGCGTCGGTCGAGCCGCCCTCGCTCGCGGAGGCGGTCCCCTGGGTCATGGTCGCGGTCGCGGTCGCGCTGGCGCTCGACGTCGCCGAGTCGGTGTTGGCGGAGTCGTCGCCGCAGGCGAGCGGGCCCGCCATGAGCGAGGCCAGAGCCAGGAGACCGAGCGTCGACGGGTGGATCTTCTGGGACGGCTGCCTCTTCATCGCTTGTTTCCCCTTGCCAGGCTCCAAGGTTCCACCTGAGTGGTGGCGCCCGTCAACTGCGCGCGATCGCGGGAGCCCGCGGGCCGCGTCGCCGGCCTGGTCGCGCGCTCGAAGACGGCCGATCGCCCTCTTCGTGGGTGATCTTCGGCCCTGGATCGGCCGGGGAGCCGGCTGGCGCGGGGGCTAGGATCGCCGGCGATGATCCCGGAGCCGCTGGTGATCATCCTCGAGCTCGCGCGGGCCGAGCGGGCCGAGGATCCCTACGCGTTCCGCTTCGAGCCCCAGGACTACCTGGTGCGGGCGGAGGGGGGCGGCTTCTCGCGGATCCGCCTCGAGTGGGACGAGACCTGGCTCGACGACCTCGCCGCGCTGCGTCGGCCCTCGCCGCCGGCGAGCGTCCTCCAGCGGGTCGGCGAGCGCCTCCGCGGCTTCCTCGCGGGGGCGGGGTGGGGGGCGAAGGCGGCGGCGATCGACGGCGTCCTCCGGGCCGGCGGTCAGGTCCTCCTGTCCATTCGGTCAGCCGCGGCGGAGCTCTACACGCTCCCCTGGGAGCTCCTCACCCTCGGCCCGGGGGGCGAGCACATCGGCGAGCGTGAGGGGGCGCTCGTCCGCTACGAGTGGCCGGAGACCGCGACCGTCCCCGAGGCCCGGGCGCCCCGCCGCGACGACGGGCGGATCCTGATCGCCTGGTCCGCGGCCGGCGGTCAGGTGCCGGCGCGCGAGCACGTCGCGGCGATCGCCGCGGCCTGCGAGGCCGGCGGGCGGCGCTTCGATCCGGAGCGCGACGTGGTCGCCCACGCGAGCCCCGCTCGCCTCGAGGGGGCGCTCGCCGAGGCGCTGGTCGACGGGCCGCCGGTCGACGTCGTCCACCTCCTCTGCCACGCGACCGGCGGGGCCGAGGGCGGCCTCCTCCTCGACGGCGACGCGGGCGGGGTCGCCACCGTCGACCCCGGGAGCCTGCGGCGGCTGATCCGGCGCTTCGCCGGGATGGTCCGCCTCGTGGTCTTCGCGGCCTGCGAGAGCGCCGACCCGGGCGACGCCGCGAACGCCCTCGGCGGCCTCACCCAGATCCTCCACCGCGCCGGGATCGCGGCGGTGATCGGCTCGCGCTTCCCGCTCGGGATCGACGCGTCGATCGCCTTCACCGAGGCGCTCTACCGCGGCCTCGTGGTCGAGGTGCGCAGCCTCGAGGAGGCCGTCGGCGTCGGCCGTCGCCGCCTCCTCCGGGTCCCGGGGGCGATCGAGTGGGCGTCGCTCCAACTCCACGCCCGCGCGGCCGACGGCGCTGACACCCGGCCGCTGGTGATCCGCCCCTACCGCGGCCTCCTCGCCTTTGAGCCCGCGGATCGCCGCCTCCTCTTCGGGCGCGCGCGCGAGGTCGCGGAGATCCGCGGCGACCTCGCGCGCCTCGAGGAGCGCGGGCGGCCGCAATTCGTGGTGGTCGCCGGCGCCTCGGGGACCGGCAAGTCGTCGGTCGTGCTCGGCGGCTTCGTGCCGGCGCTCCTCGAGGAGCGCGAGCCGAGGTGGCGGTGGATCCGGCTGCGGCCGGGCGCGGCCCCGCTGGCGGCGCTGGCGGCCGCGCTCGCCCGCCTGGTCGAGGGCCCGGTCGACGCCGAGCCCGAGGCGATCGCCGCGGCCGCGCTCGCCTGGCGGGAGGGACACCCGGCCGCGGCGCTCCTGGTCGTCGTCGATCAGCTCGAGGAGCTCTTCACCCAGGGGGCCGACGCCGACGCGCGCTCGGCCTTCGCTCGCCTCCTCTGGCGGCTGGCGGGCGATCGCCGGCGGCCGATCGCGGTCCTCCTCACCCTCCGGGTCGACTTCATCGGCGCCTGCGGCGAGATCATCGTCGACGACGCGGGGCTCCGCCTCGATCGGATCGCCTACGACGAGGAGCACCGGGCCTTCATCCCGCGCCCCGACCGGGCGATGCTCCGGCAGGTCGTCGAGTCGCCGGCGGCCGCGGTCGGTCTGTCCTTTGAGCCAGGACTCGTCGAGCGGATCCTCGACGAGGTCGAGGGCGAGGCGGGGGCGCTGCCGGTGCTCAGCCACGCCCTCTCCCTCCTCTGGGCCGAGCGCAGCGGTCGCACCCTGACCCAGGCGGCCTTCCGGCGCAACGGCGGGGTCGCGGGGGCGCTCGGCCGCCACGCGGAGGCGCTGGTCGGCGAGCTCGACGACGAGGCGCTCGCCCAGGCCCGGCGCCTCCTGGTCCGCCTGGTCAGCGGCGGCGGCGGCCTCCGGGCGGGTGACACCCGCGCGCGGCTCCCCCTCGAGCGGCTGCGACCGCAGGGGGCGGCGGCCGAGGTCTTCGACCGGGTCGTCGCCCGCCTCGCCGAGGGTCGCCTGGTGGTGATCAGCGAGGCCGAGGGCGGCGAGGCGGGGGCCGCCCAGGGGCGCCAGATCGAGGTCGCCCACGAGGCGCTGATCCGGGCGTGGCCGCGCCTCCAGGCGTGGGTCGACGAGGATCGCCAGCGGATCGCCGAGCTCGGCCGCCTCGCCGCCTGGGTCGTCGACTTCGACGAGCGCGGCAGCGTCCTCGACGGCCGCCGCCTCGCCTACGCCCAGGAGGTCGCGGCCCGCTCGCCCGATGACATCGATCCGTCGACGCGCGCGCTCCTGGGCGCCAGCGAGGCCGCGCAGGCCGCCCGTGAGGCCGAGGAGGCGGCCCGCCGCGCCGAGCTCGAGCGGGCGCTCTCGCGGACCCGCAAGATCGCGATCGTCGCGGGGGTGATCGCCGCGGTCGGCCTGGTCCTCGCCTACGTCGCCGGCTGGACCCTCGACGCCTTCAAGCGGGAGTCGCGGCTCCGCCTCGACGAGCCGCTCTACACCCTCCTGGGGCGGCTCCCACGCGACGATCCCGAGCTCACCCTGAGCGTCCTCGAGGCGATCGAGGTCGCCGACGAGCGCTGGCTCGAGGCGGCCGACGACGCGCTCGCGCGCCTCCCCGAGCGCCACCTCCTCTCGCCGGCGTCGATCAAGGACATCGCGGTCGAGCCCCGCGGACGCCGGGTCGCGCTCGCCGAGGGCGCGACGATCGCGGTGGTCTCGCTCGACGACGACGCGGCGAGCGAGGTGTCGGTGGACGGGCCAGCGCTCTCGCTCGCCTGGGAGCCGCCGCTGGTCGGTGAGCGGCTCCTCGCGGTCACCCTCCCGTCGGCGCTCGTCGAGGTCGAGCTCGGGCCGCCGCCGAGCGTCGCTGCGCTCGCCCGCCTCGAGGAGTACGGGCCGACGATCCGGGGCGACGCCGAGGACCCGCGCCTCCTCGTCTTCGCGCCCGTCAGCGCGCGCCTGCGGATGATCGCGGCCGACGGCAGCGAGCGCGGGATCCTCAGCGAAAGCGGCGAGCTCGTCACCTTCGCCCGCTTCATCGACGACGGCGCGGCGGTGATCGCCGGCGCCGGCGATCTCCGGGGCCCGACGACGCCGGGTCTCCTGCGGCTCTGGCGGGGCGATCCCGGGGCCACGCCGGCCGTGACGCTCACGCTCCCGAGCGCGCCGATCGCCGCCTGCGCGGGCCCGGAGCGCCTGGTCGCGCTCACCCGCGGCGGCGAGGTGCTGGAGTGGTCACGGGGGCGCCTCGGGGAGCCGCCGACGCGCTGGCCGCTGGCGCTGCCGGGGGCGCTCGTCGGCGACTTCGACGGCGCCTGCGAGCGGGTCGCGGTCCGTGACGGGGATGATCGCCTGATCGTCGGCGAGCGGGGCGGCGCCAGCGAGCTCCGGGCGGAGGCCGTCCTCGGCGCGACCCGGATCGCCTGGGCCGCCGCGGACGAGGCGATCGTCGTCGCCGGGCCGGGCGGGGCGTGGCGATTCCGCGGCGACGGCCGTCCCCACCCGGTCGCGGAGATGCCCCCGAGCGCGCGGACGCGGCGGGTCCACGAGCTCGCGCGCTGCCGGAGCCCGGAGCAGCTCCAGGCGCTCGCGGACGGCCTCGCGGTCGGTGATCTCGGGGGACGCGACGCCTGCGAGCCCTCGCTGCCGGCGCGGATGGAGCGCTACGCGCCCGGCCCCGAGGAGCGCGAGATCCTCTTCACGATGCCGCTCGTGCTCCTGATCGTGGAGCTCACTAGCATCGTCGTCTCCGCGCGTCGACGCTGGCTTTGGGTCCCGCGGGAGCGCCGGCGATCGCCGCTCGCTGACGGCGTCCGGGCGCTCCCCGGGGTGGGGATGTCGACGGCGGCGCTGATCCTCCTCATCGGCCTCGGCCTCAGCCCGCTCAACGTCCTCGGCGCCGCCGGCCGGGCGCCGATCGCCTTCGCCTTCGCGGTCGTCGCCCTGGCGGCGCTCGCCTCCCGGATCATCGAGTCGCTGGAACGTCGGGGCGGGCGCGCGATCGGGGGGTCGGCCCGCGTGATCCAGATCGTGACGATCTTCGCCGCCCTGGTGCTCGCGCTCTTCGTGCTCTTCTCGCTGGTCCTCTCGCCGCTCGCGGCCAGCGACGACGAGGTCGCGGCGCCCCTGCTCTTCGTCTTTTACACGGCGGTCGCGCTCCTCCTCGGGCTCTACTCCCTCGGGCTCAACCGGGTCACGCGTTGGCTGCGCCTGCCGCCGCCGGAGCGCGACCCGCCGCCCGATCCGCCTAGCGCCGTGGATGGTCCATGAGCCAGGTGACGATCCTGGCGCCGGTGCCGGGGATCAGGAGCGGGCGGTGGTTACCGCCGGCGATCGTCCAGAGCTCGACGTCGACCCCCGCGGGGCAGCCCTGGGCCCGCGAGATCGCCGTCTCGGCGCCCGGGAGCGCGTCGACGAGATCGAGCGCGCCGCCGTCCTCGAAGGTCACGTCGCAGCCGTCGTGCTCCGCCCAGAGCGCGGTCGTGGCCACCGCCCCGGGGTAGGGCGCGTCGTACCAGCCGCCCTCGTAGCGGATCACCCCGTCGGCGTCGCCGTGGATGTGGAGGGTCGAGACCGGCGAGGCGGGGGCGCAGCCCGAGCCGTCGACCGAGGTCGCGGCGCCCGCGAGCCCGGCGATCGCGGTGAAGCGATCGGCGCGATCGCAGGCGAGGCGATAGGCCATGAAGTGACCGTTGGAGCGGCCGACCGCGAAGACCTGCGCCGGGTCGATCGGCCAGGCGGCGACGACCTCGTCGACGACCCCGCCGAGGTAGGCGACGTCGTCGCTCTCGGTGTCGCCGCAGCAGGCCGGGCAGGCGTTCCAGGCGAGGCGGCCGTCGGTCGCCGGCAGCCCCTCGGGGGCGAGGACGAAGACCCCGGGATCCGCGTCGATCCCCGCGAGGTCGAGGAGCTCGATCTCCTCGGCCGGGGTCGAGCCGAAGGCGTGGAGGACGAGCACGAGCGGGTAGCTCCGCCCCTCGTCGAAGGCGGCCGGGAGCTGGAGCTCGACCGGGCGCTCGCCGCCGAAGATCCGCGGGCGGCCCTCGCCCTCGCTCTCGGAGCCGGCGCTCTCGCTCTCGCCGGCGCTCGCGCTCGCGCTCTCGCCGACGCTCGCGCCGACGCTGAGGCCGCTGGTGGTCGGGCCGTCGTCGCCGTGGCAGGCCCCGAGGAGCGCGAGGGCGAGCGCGAGCGCGGCGAGGCGGCCGCGGCGAGCGCTCCTCGGGGCCTCCGCGGGGCGGCGGCGGGTCGTCGCCGGCGGGGCGCTGCTGCTTCGCTCGCTCATCGTCCACGGCTCGGCGCCGCTCCGAGGATCGCCGAGGTGGGGCCGCGGGACCAAGCCCGCGAGCGCGCAAATTCGACGGCGGCGGGCGCCCGCCGAGGCGGGCACTCCGAGCCCGGCGGCCGCTCATGAAGATGTCTCTTCGGACATGTTCATCGCGGCGGGCGCCCGCTAGTCCCCGCGGGTCAGCCACCAGAAGCCGATGACGCCGACGAGGAGCGTCGGCAGGAGGCCGGCGAGGCCGATCACGCCCCAATCGGCGTCGGCCTGGGCGGCCTGGGTCTGCCAGGCGATCGCCGCCGAGGCCGCGCCGACGGCGACGGCGATCGCCGCGACCCGGGCGATCGCGCCGCCGCCGAGGGGCGCGACGGTCGAGCTCGCGGGCTCGCTCGCCGACGAGCTCGAGGGGCGGACCTGGATGGTCTCGGCGACCCCGCTGCTCAGGCTCCCGCCGCCCACCAGGCGCTCGGTGCTCCCGCCCTCCTCGGAGTCGTCGGCGACGCCGGGATCCTCGGTGATCGCGTTGATGATCGGCAGCGACGACCGGAAGGGGGCGACCGGGCCGGTGTCGCCGGGCTTCGGCGGCGGCGGCAGCGGGGTGTCGGGGATCGCGTTGAGGTAGAGCTCGGTGTGCCGCTGCCGGCGGACGAGCTGCCCGGAGAGCTCGCGGAGGGCGGCCCGCATCGCCTCGGCGGTCTGGAAGCGGTCGTCGGCGTCGCGGGCGAGCGCCTTCTCGAAGAACTCGAAGTAGGGCGGCGGCAGATCGGGGCAGCGATCGCGGAGCGGGATCGGCGGCTCGGTGGCGATGTTGAAGACCAGCGCGTGGACCCCCTCGCCCTCGTGCGGGAGCTTGCTGGAGATCATCTCGTAGAGGACCACGGCGGCCGAGTAGAGGTCGGTGCGGAGGTCGAGCGGCGCGCCGGCGGCCTGCTCCGGCGACATGTAGTAGGGGGTCCCGAAGATCCCCTCGGGCGACTCGCTGGTCGCGTCCGGATCGAGGAGGATCGACGCGCCGAAGTCGAGGACCTTTAGCTCGGTCCGCACCTCGTCGGTGTGGATGTCGCGGACCTGGGCGAACATCAGGTTCTCGGGCTTGACGTCGCGGTGGATGATCCCCCGCTTGTGGGCGGCGATGAGCGCCGAGAGGACGCCGTCGAGGAGGCGCAGCGCCTCGTCGGGCTCGATCGTCTTCTCGCGCTTGAGGCGGGCCCGCAGGCTGTCCTGCTCGAGGAGCTCCATCGCCATGTAGGGGACCGGGGCGGTCGACGGCGAGACGTCGAAGATCTTGACGATGTTGGGGTGGCCGAGCGCGCCCATCAGCCGCGCCTCCTGCCAGAAGCGATCGATCGCGCTCTGCTTGCGGCGGAGGCGGTCGATCAGGATCTTGACCGCGACCTCGCCGACCATGTGGGTGTGGGTGCAGCGCCAGACGTGGCCCATGCCGCCGCGGCCGATGAGGCGATCGAGGCGGTACTTGTCGTCGAGCACCATCCCCGACTTGAGCTCGATCGTCGCCGGGCCCTCGCCCTCGCGGTGGTACCACTCGCCGCCGACGGCGGTCGTGTTGACGGTCTGGAGGCGCTGGGTCGCCGAGGCGGTGACGTTGCGGGTGTCGCCGAGCGCCGGCTGGACGGTGAGCGCCGCCGGCCCCGGCCCCTCGGCCTCGCCCTCGGCCTCACCCTCGCCGAGGATCTCGGCGTCGATCGCCGAGTGGCGGCGGGTCGGCTCCGCGGGGCCGAGGCGAGCGGGCGAAGGGGTCTCGTCCTCGGCCTCGCCCTCGTCGTCAGCGATCTCGGCCTCGAGGGCGGGGTGACGTCGGGTCGCGTCGGCCGGGCCGATCGACGCCGACGGCGGCGCGGCGGCGTCGCCCGCCCGCGGATCGTCGGGGTTGCCCTCAACGCTCATCGGCGCCTCCATCATAGCCGCTTCGTCCACCGGCGGTCGCCGGCGTGAGCGCGCGCGGAGGCGCGCCGCGGGGGCCTTGGCCCCCCGGCGCGCGCGCTCCCCTGGCGGGCGGAAGAGGGCGCCGCTCAGGGCGTCGCTCAGGGCATCGATCAGGGCGCCGGCTGCATGATCACGGCGAACTCGAGGTTCGAGTCCTTGCCGTTGGCGAGGATGTTCGCCTTGTTGGTGCAGGCGCCGCCGTCGGTTGAGATGCAGTAGTCGATGCTCCACTGGAGCACCCAGGGGCGATCCTTGAAGTCGTCGGCGGGGACGTCCCCCTTCGACCAGAGCTCGTGGGAGAAGCCCTCCTTCGGCAGGCCCATCTCCGGGAGGAGGGTGCACGAGATCTGCTTGTCGCCGTCGGGTTCGTTGGGATCGGGGACCAGCGGGCAGAGGCCGTAGCAGCCGTCGGCGTCGTCCTTGCACGCGCCGCCGCCGAAGGGGCTCGGGCTCACCGCGTAGTAGTAGCCGTAGAAGCAGGCGTTGCCGCAGGTCGTCGTGATCTCGAAGTGGGGCTCGCCGTCGCCGTCGAACTTGACCGGCTGGTCGGGGTCGAAGGTGGCGACCGCCGGCGTGAGCTGATCGCCGCCGCTGTGGGTGCCGATGATCTTGTAGGAGTCGGGGCCCTGCTGGTCCTGGGTCGCGCAGTAGGGGACGTAGATCTCGACGCCGCTCTGGGCCGCGCGGACGATCCACACCCAGGTCCCGTAGCGGGTCTCGGCGATCGAGCCCTGGATCGTGCAGGCGCCGGGGTCGACGGTGATGCCGGCGGGGAGCTTGCCGTTGCCGGTGCCGCCGGGGGTCGAGCAGACGATCTCCGAGCCGTCGCCGCCCTGGATGTAGTCGAGGAGCGAGCCCTTGTCCTTGATGCAGGGGCCGACGCCCTCGAGGTCGACGCTGAGCTTGCCGCCGACCGTCACCAGCGGGCAGGTGGTCATCGCCATCGTCCCCTCCTTGTCGGTGACGGTGAGCTCGATCTCGTAGTCGCCGGCGAGGGTCGGCTGGCCGGTGATCGCCCCCGAGAACTCGTTGATGCTGAGGCCGTCGGGGAGGCCGGTGGCCGCCCACATGTAGCCCGGGACGCCGCCGCTGGCGCTCGGGACGTGGGTGTAGTCGGCCCCCTCGGCGCCCATCGGCGGCGCGCCGCACTCGACCACCAGCGGGTCGGCGACCGCGGTCGTCTCGCCGGAGGTCGAGGTCGTCGCGCTATCGCTCGCGCTGCCGCCGGTGCTGGTCGTCGCGTCGGTGTCGGTCGCGGTCGCGTCGGTGGTCGAGGAGGTCGAGGTCGAGGTCGAGGTGGTGGTGTAGGTCGCCGACGAGCCCGCGCCTTCGTCGTCGCCGCAGGCGACGAGGAGGGCGGCGCAGGGCACGGCGAGGAGGACGGAGGACGATCTTCCGAGGTTCATGCCAAGCTCCTTCAATCCCAAGCTGCGGCGAAGGATAGCACCGCGGAGCGCCGGCCGGCGTGACCCTCGGCGCGGCCCGGCGACGGCGCGAGCGAGCGCGCCGATCCGGACCGCTGGCCGCCAAGCCCGGGGTTTTGCGGCTACACTCGAGGCCCGCGGCGACGGCGAGCGGAAACAGGCGCGATGAGCGACAACCCCCACGATCTGGTGATCATCAGCGACCTCCACATCGGTCGCGGCAAGAACCCGGAGACCGGCCGCTACTTCGAGCTGGAGACCTTCTTCTACGACGCGGACTTCCTCGCGTTCTGCGCGTTCCTCTGCGCGGAGGCCCGCGATCGCGGGGCGCCCTTCAAGCTGATCCTGAACGGCGACGCCTTCGATCTCCTCCGCCTCGATCGGGTGGTCGGCGACGAGCCGCCGGCGTCCCGACGCGAGCGGCGCTACGGGCCGACGATGACCCCGCAGCAGGCGGCCTCGGCGATCCGCGAGATCCTCGCGGGCCACCCCGAGTTCGTCGACGGTCTCGCCCAGGTCCTCGCCGACGGCAACGAGGTGATCTTCCTCCCCGGCAACCACGACCTCGAGATCCAGTGGCCGGCGGTCCAGAGCGAGCTCCGCGAGGTGGTGCTCGATCGGGTGGCGGCGCTCGGCGGCGAGGCGGCGCGCGAGGGGGCCGCGCCGCGCCTCACCTTCCGCGGGTGGTTCTACCACGAGCCCGGGCGGATCTGGATCGAGCACGGCTGCCAGTACGACCCGGAGAACTCGTTCCGCTACAACCTCCGGTCGAAGCTCGAGGACGCCGAGGCGTCGCTGGTCGCCTACGAGGAGGACATGCCGCTCGGCAACTTCTTCCAGCGCTACCTCTACAACGCCTTCGGCCACATCACCTTCATCGTCCCGAGCACCCGCGCGAACTTCCGCTACTTCAAGTGGCTGATCGTCCACGAGCCCCGCCTCCTCGCGCGGGCGGCCGCCAGCCACGGGCGCTTCTGGTGGCAGGTGATGCGGCGCCTGGCGACCAACTCGCCGGCGGCCCGCCGCCGCCTCCGCGACCTCCACGAGGCCGAGCTCACCGAGCTCGCGGCCGAGAGCGGCCTCGCCGACGACCTCCGGTGGATCGACGCGCTGAAGACGGTGCGCGGCGACATCACCCAGACCGTCCGGGCGCTCGGCTGGCAGATCCTCAAGGACGTCGCGCTCGCCCTCCTCCTCGGGCTCGCGGTCGCCGGCCTCTGGTTCGCCGGCTTCCACGCGATCACCCAGCTCGCCGGCGGCTTCGTGATCAAGGCGAGCCTCTTCCTCCTCCTCGACTTCTTCTTCCTCCTGACGGCGATCGTCGCCCTCGGCTACGTCCTCCTCCGGCCCTCGCAGGAGCCCGCCGCGCGGCCGCTGCGGCGGGCCGCCGGCAAGATCGCCGCGCGCCTGCGGGTGCCGCTGGTCTGCTTCGGCCACACCCACGAGGAGGTGCTCTGGCGCGCGTCGGTCGGCGAGCGGCGGCCGAGCTGGTACCTCAACAGCGGGACCTGGATCGCGGTGTTCACACACGACGTCTTCCTCCCGCGCGATCGCGTGCAGTACACGTTCATCCGGGTGCGCGGCGACGAGGGGACGCTCCTCCACTGGAGCCCGGGGCGCGGGAAGGCGCTGCCGGTGATCCTCCTCGACGAGCGCGAGCCCGACGCGTCGGCCGAGCGCTCGCGGGTGGAGCGGCTATAGTGGGCGTCGTGAGCCTCTGGCGCCGCCTCTTCAGCCGATCGCGGCCCCGTCTGATCGCCGACTTCGGCGAGCTCGCGGGCGAGTGCGAGGTCGGCGGGCTCATCGACGTCGCCGGCGAGATCGAGGCGATCGACACGATCGTCGATCCGATCGCCGGCGAGGAGTGCGTGGCGATGGAGTACCGCGCGTGGCCGCAGAGCACGACCGCCGGGATCGACGGCGCCTCGCCCTCGCACTCGCGGGCCTTCCAGCTCACCTGCCACCACGCCGCCGACTTCGTCCTCCGCCGCGCCGGCAAGCGCCTCCTCGTCCGGGTCGACCGCGGCCGCGACGTCGCCTCCCTCCACCAGGAGCTCCTCGGCCGCTACGGCCTCGGCCTCCGCTCGGAGATCCGGCGCCTCCACGACGGCGATCAGGTCCGGGTGATCGGGCCGATCGAGCGGCTCGGCGGCGCCGGCTCGCCGCTGCGGGCCGATCCCTACCTGGCGATCGTCGTCGCCCAGCGGCTCTGGCCGCTGGTCGAGGACTAGTGCCGCGACCGCGACGTATCGACCCACCTCGCTTGGTCTCGCCGTCGTAGAGCTAGAGGGGTCTAGCTCTTCGATCTGCGGGCCTTTGCCCGCTTTGCCAGGGCTTTGCCCGGCTCGTGGCCGCGCGCGGCCTGATCCAGGAGGTCGGCGGCCTCTCGAGAGAGGAGCACCTGCTGCGTGTGGAGGTACATCTGCGTCGTCTGCAGCCGGCTGTGGCGGGCCACGGCCTGGACGATGTAGACGCTCGCCCCGAGGTTGGCGAGGCGCGTGAGCGAGGTGTGGCGGAGGAGGTGGAGGCCCGACTTCGGGAGCCCCGCCTTCTCCTGCGCTTGGTTGAGGACGTGGCGCACGCCGCTCGGCGAGAAGGGCCGCCACGCGTCGCGGTACTGGTAGCGCCGGTAGAGCACCAGCGGCCCCAGCGGCTCGCGCCTGCGATGATCGAGGAGCGCCTGCCAGAGCGCCTTGGTCAGCGCGAGCTTGCCGATCGTCCCCTTCGGGGTCTGCGTCACGCCGCGGTACGCGTTGTGCTGGACGAGGAGCGTGCCGGCGTCGAGATCGACGTCGCCCCACTCGAGCGCGCACACCTCCGAGGTCCGCAGCCCCGCGTCGAGGGCGAGGAGGCAGATCAGCTCGCAGACCGGGCCGAGCGAGCGCGCCGCCGCCAGGAGGTCGGCGATCTGCCCGTCGGAGTAGACCGGCTTCGGCTTCGGCCGCGGCGTCCGCAGCTTCTCGATCTCGGGGACGACCGCGAGCAGCCGCACCCGCTTGGCGAAGCGCAGCAGCTTGGCGAGCTTGGCGAGCACGAGGTTCGCGGCGACCGGCCGGACACGGCCCGCCAACTCGGCGCGGAAGGCCGAGAGTCGATCCTCGTCGAGGGCCTCGATCGGCATGTCGCGGAGGAGCGGTCCGATGTGGTTGCGGAAGATCGCGGCGTAGGCGTCCTGGGTCGCCGGCTTCTGCAGGCGGACGTGCTCGGGCTCGAAGCGCTCGATGAAGAGCCGCGCGACGGTCATCTCGGGGCGGTGCGGCTTCGTGGCGATGCGGATGGGGTGAGTGTCGGTGGGCGCCTCCTTCTCGTCGCGCGCCGCCGCCCCCAACGCCTTGCGCAGGATCGTGGGCACCTGCCGCTCGCCCCAGGCGCGCGCTTGAGCTTCGCTCATGCCCGCCGGGGCGACGGTGCGCCTTCGGATCTCGCGTTCGGGGTTGCAGGGGTTCATCAGGCGGATGTCGACGTGCCAGCGGGTCTTGTCGTGGGAATAGGGTCGGAGTGTGATCCTCATGTCAGCCGGTCCTGCCGACCGGCCGCAATCCCGTAGCCATGAGAGCACGCGATCGCGCGTCCAGGCAAGCGCGCGCCCGCAGTGAAAGGGCGCCGGGAGCTGCCCGCGGAGCGCCCGGCGACGGAGCGCCGCGGGCGAGATCCGGAGGAGCGCGGCGAAGTCGTCGACGTAGAGGATCTCCGGGAGCTCCATCGCGTCGGCGTCAGCGTCCGTGATCGAGGGACGCAGTCGCCGAGATCGCCGTCGGGCGGCGCCTGAAGGTCGACCCTTGATCGCCTCGACCTCAGCGACGGAGGGATCCCGCGCTGCGTCTCGCTCGTTGTCCCCCTGTCCCACGCTCCACCTCCGACGTCGTCCCTTCCTCGTCGCTCGTGCACACGCGGGCACTGCCCGCTGCGCGTCGGCACGGCACCTCCGCGATCACGATCCCCTGGGCGAGCCGTGGTCGCAGCCCGCCCCTCAAGCGAAGTCGTCGACGTGGGTCGGCGCACGACGCGAGTCGCCGCGGGCCCGAGACCCGATACCTCGACGCTGCTCTTGCCCGCGAGCCTGCCTGCGCTTCTCGCTAGGCTAGTGCGTCTGCGGCTTGCTCACCTTGCTGAGCGCGTCGCAGCGTCGGCCGATCTGGACCGCCTCCGCGAGCAGGGTGTTGACCTCTTCCTCGTCGGATGCGCGGTCGGCCAGCTCCCGGACACGCGCGCGCGCATCCTCGTAGAGCTGGAGCGCCTCAGTCACGCGACCGAGGGAGACCAGAACGTCGCCCCTGTGGCAGATCGCGGTGGCGACGAGGTTCGCGCTCTCGATCGTCGCCTCGATGGCATCGACCGCGACGGCGGCCTTGACCGCCTCGTCTGCGAAGCGGCTCGCCTTCAGGGTCTCGCGGAGCTTGAGGCTCGACGTCGATGCCCCGAAGAGCGCGTTGAAGTAGAGCGGGAGGACCACGTCGCGCCCCTCCGGGTAGCGCGCGATGAGCTCTGCGAAGCCCTCGCTCGCCGTCTCCGCGCAGACGAGCGCGGTCTCGTGGTCGCCCGCCTCGCTGGCCGTACCGCTGCGCGAGAGGGCGTCGACGAGGCCGTCGAATTCGCGGAAGAGCTTCGTCCTCGCAGCCGCCTCCTCGGGCGAGGTCGGGGCCTCGTCCACCGAGCCGTGCGGCGACGGTTGCGTCGACGAGGGAGGCGAGGAGTCGACGGCTCGCTCAGCGGCGGCCCCGGTCGGGGGATCGAGCGTCACCTCGCCGCGCTGGACCGCGAGGACCTCGGCCTCGATCGCCTCGACCTCGCGGCGAAGTCGCTCTGTCTCGAGGTATTCCCGGGCGTGGGCCTGGCGCTCCCGCAGGAGCCGGCGCTCGTGCTGGAGGCGCGCTCGCTCGGCCGCGAGCTCCTCAAGCTCCGGGTCGATGCCCCCCTCGCTCGGCGCGCCACGTCCGCTTCGCGTCGCCTCCGGGGCCTCATGGGTGCGCTGCTGAATTCGGGCGAGCCGGTTGAAGACTTCGACGACCTGGCGGTGCATCAGGTCGGCGCGCGCCTCCTGCCGCTGGGTGTAGGCGTCGTAGGCCTTGTAGGCGTTGCGGCCGATCCGGACGGCGCTCTTGGTGAGGGCGACGGGGTCGTCGCCCAGGAGGGCGACGAGGGCCTCGACCAGCGTCGGCTTCGGCTTGTCTGCATCCGACATCGCTACCCCTCCTCCGGATCGAGCTCGTCGATGATCGCCTTGGCGAGGAAGCCGAAGAAGGAGGCGCGGCTCGGCCTGAGGCCCCGCTGGATCTCCTTGATCCCGTCGAGGAGCGAGCTCTCCTCCGCGAGGCGGCGGTCGAGCGCCTCCTGCCGCTCGGCGAGCGCTCGCTGCTGCTCGACGACTGGTCGGAGCACCGGCTGAAGGAGCGCTGCGAGCTCGCGGGCGACGAGCGGGGAGCCGCCCTCGTCGCCCGACGAGCGCCTCTTCCGCGGCCGCCGCTGCGGCTCGCCATCGACGTAGATCCGCGCTCCCGCGAAGCGCGGGCTCCGCCTGAAGAGCCGCACCGTCTGGTCGACCTCGGCCGGCGCGATCTCTCCCCGGAAGAGGATCTCTTCCCCTCGACGCAACTCCAACGACACCATCATTGGATCAGGTTGTGGGGCGGCGTCCGAGGGCCGCAAGATCTTTTTTCGAGCCTCGTGGCCCTTGTCCGCTTGTGTCGGTGTAGATGCACGTGGATCTCGCGGGCGATGGCCGCTCGTGTCGCTCTCGCGGCCGCGCGCGGCGTCGTCATCAAGGTCGGTCTGGGTGCTCTTCTCGTCGCCTGCAGGCGCTTGGCCGCTCGTGTCGCGGTCCCTGATTCCTGTCTCAATGGACATGTCATCGGCCGCCTGGCCGCGCCGGTCGTCCATCGACGCGTGGCCGCTTGTGTCGCTGGCGGCGGCCGCTTGTGTCTCAACGGTCGCCCGGTGCGCGATGCGCGGGCCGCTCGTGTCGCTCGGCCTGGCCGCTTGTGGCGGTGGCGATCGCTCTCCATCGATCTCGACGGCCGCTCGTGTCGCGGCCGCCGGGCCGGTGCCGCTCGTGTCGCCGCCGATGGCCGCTCGTGTCGCGGTCACCGGGCCGGTGCCGCTCGTGTCGCCGCCGATGGCCGCGTGCGCCGAAGAGGCGACGGTCTCGTCGTCGATCACTTCGAAAATTTCGGGGCGTTGATCCTCGTCAGGCGACACTCCGCCCGCTCGCTCCGCGACACAAGCGGCCGCGACCCGGACGTGGAAGCCGAGCCCTGCCGCGTCCGCCCAGCGGAGCATGACGCCGAAGGACGGCAGGTGCTCGGGATCGAGGATTCGATCGGCGGTGCGGGTGCTGACGCCGAGCTTGGCGGCGACGATCTCTCGCGTCCACCCGAGCTGATGCGTCGTCGCCCGGAGCTCGCGGAGCGCGACGACCTCACGGGGCCACCGGGGCGCGAGGTCGAGGCGAGTAAGCGCTGCGAAGGCGGTGTCGATCCTGGGCTGTCGATTCCGTCGGAGGCCGAGGTCTCGCAGCGCGAGCTCGCCGCGGTGGGCGTCGATGACGTCCCAGAAGTCGTCGAGGCTTCGCACTCCAAGCCTGTCCATGGGACCATGAAAACATGTCCCGATGGGCGTGTGCGCCCGCCGGGTCGTTCCTGGCAGCGCGTGATCGCAGGTCTCGAACTGTCCACTCCAGTGGACAGCGACGCCGAGAGGCTGACACGAAGCCGTCGAAGGGCGCTTCGCGTGTCGGCCCGCGGGCTCGCCACTCGGCGCTCTCATCGACGCGGCGAGCGGCGCGTTGCGATCGCCACGCGCGGGCGCTAGAGAGAAGATGGCGCGGTGCCTTGAGCGTGCCGACGAGAGACCCATGACCGGCCGCGCCGACCACCCGAGCCCCGACTACACCACGCTGGGGGTGGTCGATCTGCTCCCGTTCCTCCGCGGCCGCGGCTTCGTGCTCGTCTTGGCCGGCCTCGTCGACGTCCGTCCGAACGGCGCGGTGGTAGCGAGGCTACGCCGCCGCTGTCCCGGGGTCCGGGTCGGCGTGGTCCCTTCCTTTGTCCTCCTGGAGGCGCCCGCTGATCTCCAGGTAGCCCTCGGGCCGCAGCTCCGCGCGCAGGGGATCAGCGATCTCTGGGTCCCGCGTGGCTACTATCTCTTTCTCGACGGCGAGCTGCTCGGCCACCGCAGCGACGCTCCTCCCACGACCTGGGTGAGCTACACGCCCGTCCTCGGCGTGGCCGCCGTCGCGCTCGTCGATCGACTCCTGAACGGCCGCTGGGGCAGCGTCGTGCGCCAGCTGCCGGGTTCGCTCGAGCTCTCGATCGGGATCCCGGTGATCTCGTACTTCGATCGGGTCCTCGACCAGCACTTCGCCAGGCGGTCCCCCACCGGAAGCTCGCGCGAGGACCAGCGCCGCACATCACCACCACCGCCGCCACCGCCACCGCCGGCCGAAGCGTGCTGGTCCAATGATCCCTTTGCGGCCCTCGGGATCGACGCCACGGCGACGAACGCCGAGATCAAGGCGGCCCATCGCCGCCGGACCCTGGAGTTCCACCCCGACCGCGCGAGGTCGGAGGAGGATCGGCTCGTGCGCGAGGAGGTCCAGAGGCACCTCAACCTCGCGTACAACGCGATCCGGCAGCAACGCGGATTCTGACGCGGGGCTTTGGGGTCGTGATGCGACTCACGCTTCTGGCACTCGCGGGCGCGGCTCTTGGCGTCAGGGGCGTAGCGACGTCCAGGCTTGCTCGAGGAGGCGATGCGCGCGATCGTGTGAAGGTGAGGCGGCGGGTTCAAGTGGCTGGCTCGGTCGTGATCGGTCTGGCGCTGGCCTGCCAGCCCGACGGCATGGGGGCGTTCACGAGCACACCGTCGACCTCGCTATCGCCGATGTCCACGAGTGAGGCAGCGAGCTCGTCGACGTCGGTGAGCGGCGCGACGTCAGCGTCGGCTGGGACCTCGTCGACGACGGGTACGGCGTCGACGTCGGGCGCGGATGTGGCGTCTGGGGGCTCGTCGGAGCCGGTCTTCGACATGGGCGTCAAGGACCTCGGCGACGACAAGCCCGCGGGGTGCAAGGGGAAGATCGACTTCCTCTTCGTGATCTCGCGGTCGCTCGTGATGCGCTTCAACCAGGAGAAGCTGATCGCCGCCTTCCCGAAGTTCATGGAGACCATCGAGGCGAAGTTCGCCGAGTTCGACTTCCACATCATGGTGGTCGATGGCGACCCGGAGTGGGGGTTCTCTACCTGTACCGACGACTGCCCGCTCCTTCAGTGCAAGGTCGGAGAGCCCTGCTGCTCGGTCGGCTCTTGTCCGGGGTGTGACCCGCCGATCAAGACAGGCGATCCTTGCTGTGGCGTGCCCGACTACCCGTGCGAATTCCTCGACCTCGTCACCGAGTGCGACGAGACCATCGGCGCCGGCAACATCTTCGCGGCGGGAGCCAACGCCGCGAACAAGCCCTGCAAGATGCCGAGTCCCGACCGCCGCTACCTCGTCAGCGGCGATCCTGGGCTGGTCGAGTCGTTCTCCTGCATGGCCCAGGTCGGCACCAGCGGGGGAGGCGCCCTCGGTGAAGCGATGACGAGGGCGCTCTACCCCGAGATCAACGCGCCCGGCGGCTGCAATGCGGGCTTCCTGCGGAAGGACGCGCTGCTCATGGTGACCTTCATCGGGGGCCTCGACTACACATCCGAGGGAGAACCTTCTTCATGGGCCGGAACTGTGCTCGGGATCAAGGGCGATCCCGGCGCGGTGGTCTTCCTGGACATCCTCAACCCGGACTGCTCCTCCCCCAACGATCGGATCTGCGAGTTCGTCAAGATGTTCCCGTACCACATAGTCGGCAGTTCGAAGGCCGCCGACTATGCGCCGATCTTCGAGGCGGCGACAGACCTCGTGGCGGAGGCCTGCGCCGAGTACGTTCCGCAATAGGTCAGCCCGCGATCTGGGCGACGGCTGGGTACCCGGTCGCCCCGAAGCCGCCCGCCCAGATCTCGCCGAAGGAGCCGATCGCCAGCGTCAGGGCCATGTGCACGGCATTGGCGTCCTCGCGGACGTAGGACCAGAGGGGCGTGGTCTGCTTGAGCGGCGCGTAGGCCCGGACCACGAAGGCCGCCTCGCTCCCCAAGGGACCACCGGAGGCAAGCAGGGCGTAACCCGCCGGGCTCCAGAGCAGCTCGCGGGCGGCGTAACCCTTCGTCGGCCAGGTGCCGATGTCGGCGTGCCACGTCAACCCTTCGATGTCATGCACCTCCAGCATCCCTGTGGGCTCGCACGGTTCGTTGCAGCGGTAGCCTGCGCTGAGCACCCGGCCCACGTCGTCGACGGCAACGGCCGTCGCCCCGCTCTGCATACCGAGGCTTGGGGAGGCGACGAGCCACTTCTCGCCCTTGGTGAGGGGGTTGAAGCGATAGATGAAGTGGCGATCCCAGGGGACATTCTTGTCGTCCTGGTGGTACCCGAACACCTCTCCAACCATCACGAGCTCGTCCCCGGCGAAGGCACAGTCGCGGACCGTCTCCCTGAACATGTGCTCCTCATTTGCGCCTTGGTAGTCGAAGCTCCAACTCATCGGGTTCTGCCCCGGACGGTACAACCACGCGGCCGCATCCTTGCCGTCGATCCCCACCGTCGGCGCACTGCCGCAGACGGCGACGCCGTCATCGTGCAGCGCGAGCGCGGCCGCCTCCTCCCCCTGGCTGCCGAGCCGGAGGTTCTTGATCGGCTCGCCCCACGTCGCCAGCTCGCCGAGCCACCAGCGGGGCGCGCCGTTGTCGTAGCGGAGGAGCAGGAGGTAGGTGGTCCCGTCCGCGGCGACCTGGAGGTCGAGCGCCGCGCAGGTCTGCCCGCCGAGGAGCGTGACAACATCCGCGTCCCACCACGCTCCTGACTTGTCGCGCCGCCGGAGGTAGCAGCGCGGATCATCGTCGACGTAGCGGGTCCCGAGCTCGAGGAGGTCGCCGCTCGGGAGGACGCCCATCGCGGCCACGAAGCCGCCCTCGCCCACGTCCGTCTCCCAGAACCCCTCGCTCCCGGGTTTCGGCAGGGCGATCGCGTAGGTCGCCTCCGCGGGCTCGCCCTCCTCGTCCGCGCGCCATGGGATCAGCGTCAGCGCGTGCTCGCCGTTGTCGAGGCCGGTCAGCGCCGCGATCTCGCCGACGAAGATCCCCTCGCCCGAGGCCATCAGCTCGCGCTCTTCGCCGCTCTCGAGCGTCATCCGCACGCCGTCGGCCTCATCCGCCGCGACCTCGATATGGATCGGCCCGTTCTGATGGATCGGCGAGGGCCCGACCTCGACGTGGTTGATCGTAGGCGGGCCCGCGGGCGTGCTGCCCGTCGTTCCGGGCGCCTCGGGCTCGCCGGTGGTCGACGAGGATGACCCTTCGCTGTCGGCCCCGGTCGGCGAGGTCGCGGTGATCGTGACGCTTGCGCTGCCGACCGAGCCGGTCCCACCGCTCGACGAGCCGCCCTCGCTCTCGCGCGCGTCCAGAGCGTCGTGGTAGTCCCCGAGGGCCGCGAGGCCGCAGGCGGGCAGGAGCGCGAGGAGCAGGAGCGGCGTCGACGTGCGCATGGGACGTTTCCTTCTCTAGAAGCGGCCAGAGAGGGCGACGCCGCCGAAGGCGACGCCGGCTTGGGGAGTGAGCGAGAGCGCCCGTGCGGGGCCATTTCGGCGGCCGGAGATCAGGAGCCCCACACCCGCGCCGACGAGCGCCGCAGAGGCGACGCCGAAGCCGATCTCGAGCTGGAGGGCCCGGTGCGCCTCGATCTCCAGCGCCTCGATCCGCGCGTCGTCGTGCTCGCCAGAGGTCTCGAGCTTTTGCTGGAGCTCGCGGACTTCGCCGGCGATCGCCACGTCGCGGAGGGCCGCGTACACAAGCCCGCCGATCGGCAGCGCCGCGAGGCCGAGGATCGTCGCGCCCGCGATCGTCTTGGGAGACGCGCGAAGGCGGTCCGTGCTCATCGTCGGTCCCGCGAGCGCGCCCGGGTCGAGGAGCGCGACCGACCTCCGCGGAGCCGCCTTGCCCTCGCGGACCGGGGGCTGATCGTCAGGCGAGCTCGCGGCGTTCGTCGACGCGACCATTGCCTTCTGCGAGTCGGTGTCGGGGCGGAGATCGACGACCACCGCAGCCCCGCGATCTACCCCAAGGACCGGAATCTCGGCGACTTCCGTCCCGCCTCGGGGACGCGCGGCCGCACCACTCCTCCGGGGCGTCGGCCCCGAACACTCGATCGCCGCGAGCGTCGCCCGCCGGCTCTCGAGCCCCGTCCGATGCTTCGCTTCCAGATCCCCGCGGACCAGCACCTCATCCAGAACCGCTCGCGCCCGGCAGAGGTGCTGGCGATCGCCGTCGAGCTTGTTGGCCCGCCGCCAGGTGTTGAAGGCCTGGAGGGCCGCGATCGCGGCGTCCTCGGGCGACTCCGCAGCTCTCGCGCGCGCCGCATAGCCGGCCGCTTCCTTCATATACGCCGCAGCCGGATCGTCGTCGCCACGCGCGGTCGCGGGCGTGACCGCGACCCCCGCCCCAGCAACGGCGACGAGCGCAACGAGGGCCTGTCGGAGCGACATCACGCGGAAGAATACCGCCCTACTCGCCGACATGCGCGCTCCCGACCCTCCGTAGCGCATCGAGCGAGACTCGCTGGGTGCTCTGCCCCCCAGCTCGCGGCTCCAAGCGAACGGCCTCCGCGATCCGCGTGACGCACTCGCGGTCCATGGGGTCGAGCTCCGGCCCGACCGCGGCGACGAAGAGCCGCCCCTCGTCCGTGAGCGTCAGATCCAGCGACGTCTGCTCGCCATCCTCCGCCGCGATGCAGGCCGCGATGTCCGTCCAGACGGCGGCGAGCTCGGGCGCATCCACCAGAGACTGCGTGCGCGCCGAGGACGACTCGGGCACGACCAGGGATCCCGTCGTCGCCTCGCGCTCTGACGGCGGCGGCGAGGTCACAGGATGAACGAGGATCACGAGGAGCGCCCCGAGCATCGCGCTCAGCGCGGAGCTGATGACGAAGACCCACCACGGGATCCGCCCGCTCGTGTCCGCGACCACATCCACGCGTCCGCCCCCGACCTCAGTCGCCCGGCTCCTCAAGCCCTCGGGAGCAACCATCGTCCTCGGCTCCTCGGACGCCACCTCAAGCCCAAGCTCCGCCGCGACGACCTCGAGCTCCTCGCCCATCTCGACCACCGATCCGTAGCGCCGCTCGGGCTCCACGCTCATGGCCCCCCGAAGCGCCCGCTCGAGGAGCTTGGGGATCCCGAAGCGCCCCTCATCGACCTCGTCCATCCGCCCCGGCTCGCGCCAGCTCGCCGGCGGCTGCCGCCCGGTCGCCAGCTGCCAGAGCATCACCCCGAGCGCGTAGATGTCCCAGAGGATCGTCGGCGGCGCGTCGCCGGCCTCCGGCGGCACGTAGCGCGGCGTCCCGAGGACGATCCCCGCCCGCGTCAACGCCCGTCCCTCGGGCGGCGTCAGGTAGGGTCGATCCTCGACGTACCAGGCCGCCTCGAGCCGGGCGATCCCGAGGTCGACGAGCTTCACCCGATCGCCGGGCCCGTCGAGGAGGATGACGTTCGACGGCTTCAAGTCGCGGTGGATCACCCCGGTCTCGTGCAGCGCCGCGAGCACGTCGCAGAGCTGGAGCCCGATCACGACCACGCGCTCGGGCGCGAGCGGACCCTCGATCTTGTCGAGGCTCCGCCCCTCGAGGCGCTCCATCACCATGAAGAGCCGCCCCTCCTCGTCGCGGTCGAAGTCCCGGACCTCCACCAGCCCGGGGTGGCTGAGCGCGTCGAGGATCTTGAACTCCCGGGCGAAGCGCCGCGCGCTCTCCGGCTTCCGCGAGAGCCGCCGCCGCAGGATCTTCACCGCGACGTGCCGCCGCTCCGAGGGCAGGAAGCGCGCCTCGTAGACCGAGGCCATGCCCCCGCGGCCCAGCTCGCCGAGGAGCTCGTAGCGCCGGACGAGGACCTTGCCGGTATGCTCGCCGGCTCCGCCCGGGAGCAGCGTCAGCTGTCGCCGGGACGGCTCGGGCTCGGGTTCAGGTGCAGGCTCGCCCGGCGAGCTCGCGGGCGCCGGGCCGGCCTCGGCCACTGGCGGAGACGCTCCCGTGGGAGGCGGGAACTCGGTCCATGTCGGAGGCGGCGGGGTGGGGGTCGGCAAGGGTCGTCCTCCTCGATCTTGGATTATGAAAAACATACCCATGGGGCGCTGCACAAGGGCCGGTACGGCGAAAGAGCGCCGCGGCGCGCGGATTCGGCCGTCAGGAGCCGCCAATGCGTCGGCGATTGCCCCCACCACGCGACGACGAGGCACCGCGTTTGCTCACAACTTGGAGCTTTCGTCGAGGTTGCCAGCGCTCCATGCCGCGATCGCCTCATGGCGACACGAGGGCGACGGCACGCCAATGGCCGGCCGACCGACTATGGCCAATATGTCGATCCTGGAGACAGTGAACTCTCGTTTTCGTACGTATGTTCGATCTAAATCTGTTGACCAGGGGGGGGGGGCGGCATCCAAGATGGTCTCCAATCGATTCTCCCGCGGCGGCAGAGGGCCCCCGGGAGGCCCCCTTCTTGTGCCTCGAGGCGGAGCGCGCCCGAGGATCCAGGAGTCGCGCCGATGTGCCGAAATTCCACTGAAATCAAGCTCCTGCCCAAGACGCAGTACGACTTCACCTACCTCTCGAACGGGGCGACCCAAACCATCGTCCTCCAACCGTCGATCTCCGTGGCCGCCTATTACCGCACCCATCTCCTCATCCGGGTCCACTCCCTGCAAATGGACGCCGGTCAGTCCGTCGAATTCCAGCTCGACAACACGCTCCCCAGCGACGAGGACCCCTCCGAGTTCATCGACCGCGGAGTCTCGGGAAACCCGCTCACGACGGTCACTATCACCAGCAGCACATCGACGCCGGTCCTCCTCTCGGGCACGGCGACCGACCTCCAGGCCGGCCTCCGCGTCCGCTTCATCGCCACGCAGGGGAGTGTCCCCTCGACCCCCTTCTTCGTCGAGCTCAGCGCGGTGCTCGTCCTTTGCGACTTCTAGCGCGGCGACCCCTCCAAACCCAGTAAGGCGGAAAACATGCTCCTCTACCAGAACAACACCCGCTTCAAGGCCATCGTGACCCTCCAGGTCCAGAGCACCGAGAACCCCGCCGAGGCGCTCTCGATCGGCGGCAAGCTCGCCAAGAAGATCGCTGCCCAGCCGGGCAGCGTGATCGACTGGGAGGTCGCCCCCGGCGACGGGATCACGCTCCTCAACAACACCGCCGCGACGATTGTCGGCGTCCGCAACGCCCCCTAGAACCAAACCCAAAACCCACTCAGACGCTTCTCCAAGAGCCCCAAAGAGGTACCCATGTCCGGCATTCTCGTCCCCATCCTCCCCAAACAGCGTTTCGACTTCACCTGGCTGAGCTCCAGCGCCAGCAAGTCGATCGTCCTTCACACGGCGCTCAACGTGGTACCCTACTACTACTTGCGCTTCGCCCTTCGCCTCCACTGCGTTTTCCGGACCAAGTTGGGCACTGATTCCGGCCACTTGGGCACTGATTCCGGCCGGACCTGGGCACCGATTCCGGAGCACTTGGGCACCGATTCCGGAGCACTTGGGCAGCGCGATTTCGCGCCCCTCGACCGGCCGCCTGAGCGGCTCCTGACGAGCGCGTAGCGATCGGTGTGACCCCGCGAACCCCGTCGAGCGGCCAACCGCTCACCGTGGGCCATGGAGCGTCACGCCATGCGAAAGATCCGAGAAGTCCTCCGCCTCAAGTACGAATCTGCCCTCAGCCACCGTTCGATCTCCGCGTCGACGGGGATGTCGAAGGGCTCCGTCAGCGACTACCTCCGCCGCGCTGGGGAGGCCGACCTCACCTGGGAGATCGCGCAGGGGCTCGACGACGCCGAGCTCGAGCAGCTCCTCTTCCGCGACGTCGGACGGAACCTCCCGCCTCCGCGTGCGCCGATCGACTTCGAGTGGATCCACCGCGAGCTCCCGCGACACGGCGTCACGCTGCTGCTGCTGTGGAACGAGTACGCCGAGGCCGTCGCCGCCGGTGATCGCGGCGAGCGGCCCTACGGCTACAGCCAGTTCTGCGAGCTCTACTCGCGCTTCCAGGGGCGCGTCGACCTGGTGATGCGACAAGACCACCGCGCCGGCGAGAAGGCCTTCATCGACTACTCGGGGAAGAAGCCGGTGATCTGGGATCGAGAGACCGGCGAGGCGATCGAGGTCGAGCTCTACGTAGCTGTCCTCGGGGCCAGCAACTACACCTACGCCGAGGCGAGCCGATCGCAGGGGCTCGGCGACTTCGTGATGTCGACGATCCGCGCCCTCGAGTACTTCGGCGCGGCGCCCGAGATCCTCGTCCCCGATCAGCTGCGGAGCGCGGTCTCGGGGCCCGATCGCTACGATCCAGACCTGAACCCGACGTACGCCGAGATGGCCGCCCACTACGGCACCGTCGTGATCCCGGCGCGCCCTGCCAAGCCCCGCGACAAGGCCAAGGTGGAGAACGGGGTCCAGCTCGCGCAGCGGTGGATCCTCGCCTGCCTCCGGAACCGCCGCTTCCACAGCCTCGACGAGCTCAACGAGGCGATCGCCGAGCTGGTGGAGCGCCTCAACACCCGCCCCTTCGTCAAGATCGAGGGCACGAGGCGCTCGCGCTTCGAGGCGCTCGATCGACCGGCGATGAAGCCGCTGCCAGCGGAGCGCTACGTGCTCGCGCGATGGAAGAAGGCGAAGGTCGGCCCCGACTACCACTGCGAATACGACGATCGCTACTACAGCGTCCCCTGCGCGCTCGTCGGCCAGCGTGTCCAGCTCAGGGCGACGGCGACGACGATCGAGATCCTCCACGGCGATCGCCGCGTCGCCGCCCACGCGCGGAGCTACGGGCCCAAGGGGATGGTGGTCACCGACCCCTCGCATCGTCCGCGCTCGCACCGGGAGTACGGCGAGTGGCCGCCGTCGCGGATGATTGCCTGGGGCGAGTCGCTCGGGCCGAGCGTCGCCGAGGTGGTCCGCCGGATCCTCGAGTCGCGGCCGCACCCGGAGCAGGGCTACCGCTCGTGCTTCGGCCTCTTCCGCGAGCTGAAGGGGATCGAGCCTGCGCGGGCCGACGCCGCCTGTCGTCGCGCCCTCGAGATCGGCTCGCCGACCCGCAAGAGCGTGCAGGCGATCCTCCGCCGCGGCCTCGACCGCGTCGACATCCGACCTCCGCCGCCGCGGCCGCGCCTCGTCCACGAGAACCTCCGCGGCGGGGACTACTACGACCAGAAGGAGATGGAGAAGAACCATGACCGAGAACCAGAGAACCACGACATCCATGACGCATGTCCCGATGGACATGTATGATCAAGCGGGAGCCGGCGCGCTCCTCGTCCCCTCGATGCCGCCGCCGGCGACGATTCGGCTGCTGATCCCGGAGAGCTGCAAGTGGACCGCCCGCGGCGTCGCCGGCGGTGTGCTCATCGACATCACCCTCGCGGAGTCGATCACGGACCTCCTGCGCGCGCGCCGGGGAGGTGTCCGATGATCGATCAGGAGACCCTCCGCAAGCTGCGGGAGATGAAGCTCACCGGCATGGCCGACGCCTTCGCGGAGCTCCTCGGGCGGGCCCCCTCGCACGAGATGACGCTCGCCGAGCAGCTCGGCGTCCTCGTCGAACGCGAGTGGAGCGACCGCGACAACCGACGCCTCGGCCGCCTCCTCAAGGCGGCGAAGATCGGCAGCGACGCCTGCCTCGAGGACGTGCGCTGCGATCCCGGCCGCGGCCTCGATCGCGCCATCATCCGCGACCTCGCCACCGGCCGCTGGATCCTCGCCAAGCTCAACGTGATCGTCGTCGGCAAGACCGGCGTCGGCAAGAGCTACCTCGGGGCGGCGCTCGCCCAGAGCGCGTGCAGGCTCGGTCACCGGGCGCTCTTCACCCGGGTGCCGCGACTCTGCCACGATCTTGCGATCGCCCGCGCCGATGGTACGTATAGCGCTGCGCTCGCGCGACTCGCTCGCGTCGACGTCCTGGTCCTCGACGATTTCCTGCTCGCGCCGATGATCGAGCGCGAGGTCCACGATCTCCTCGAGATCCTCGAGGACCGCTACGACCGGAGCTCAACCGTGATCACCTCCCAGATCCCGACGAAGATGTGGCACGATCAGCTGCTCCAGCCGACCCTCGCCGACGCGATCTGCGATCGGCTCGTCCACAACGCCCACGTCCTCGCCCTCGACGGCCCGTCGCTGCGGGAGGGGAAGGGCCCGAAGGGGAAGAAGAGCAAGTCCTGACCGGCGACGAGCCGATCACCCGACCACCGAACCACACCGATCGCTGCGCGCGGATCCCACAGCCCAGGCCGACGAGGCTCGTCGCTTCGCTCCGAAGCGCCCAAGTGGTCCGGAATCGGTGCCCAGATCGCGGGCGGAACGGGTGCCCAAGTCGAGCGGAATACGCACCTCCACGCGGCGTCGACTTCGCCGCTCACCGGGACCCAGAGTGTCGTCCTCGCGGGCTACGGGACCGATCCGTCGTCCGAAGATCCGGCGGAGTTCACGAAGTCGAGCGCGGCCCTGAGCGTGACGCTGAACAGCAGCAGCAGCATCCCCAGCCTCAACTCGGCGACTGCGAGCGATCCCGACCCCTTCCTCAAGATCATGCTGACCTTCACCCAGACCAGTAGCACAGGTGCTCCCTTCTGGGTCGAACTCAGCGCCGACATGATTGGTCGGACCGGGTAAGTATCGTGCCGCACTCCAAGCAGATGCAGCCTCGGAGGAAGCATGAGACGTGACAGCGGGGACAGCACGAATTCATCAACAGTGGAACGAGCACGAGGAAGTCACTTTCCGGCTCAATCTGGCCGACCATATCCTCCCAACGATTGCGCCTCGATTGCACCTGAACTACTCGACCCGTTGGCCCATGTAGTCAGCGCCGCATCGCTGGCATTCCGCTCTACGGCGAAACAGGCTATTCGGCTTACGGGATACCAGAGCCCCCTCCGCCAGGAGCACCCAGCGTCGTTCATTGAGCGCAGGGGACTCGTCATACCGGGGCCGACCGACGAAGGGATTATCCCGGATCCTGGATGGCGAGGTCCGTATCCCATCTGCACGTCTCCAATCGCTCAGTTCGATTCATTCGGAGGGCGGCCCGCACATTTGATTGCGTACGCGCCGGGGTTGCAGAGTGGACCCACATGCGCGACAATTGTCAGCAGTTGCCCTCTGATTATCCTGTTTCACGCGCGCCCCTTGGGCTCGAGCCAGGCCCTCGCTACCTACTACCTGCAGTACAATACCCTCTTGGAGCACCTGGCATCCTACGGATATGTATGCATTTCAGTTCAGTGGGGAGGGGTCATCGAGCCTGCCGTTGATGACGTGAAGGCGTTCACGGACAGCGTGTTTTCTTGGGTCTTGAAGGGAGGTTTCGGCCTCATGGAGGTCATCTCCAACCAAGTCGTAGTGATCGCGCACAGTAACGGAGGAGCCTTCGCGCCAAAGGCGGCCGAGAGTCTCAAAGACCTGGGAAGCTTCGAGTTGGCGTCGGTGGTCTTGATGAGCACTGTGTCGGCTGCCGTTGCTCGCTACGAGTTTGCTCGATCGATGCTGTGCATTCAAGTGGCGGACGACCCTGACTCGCATACAAACTCAGCTGGAAGGATTGTCACATCTTATGAATGGGCAGGCGGGGAACACTGGGGAGGCTATGGCGGGGTTTGCGCGGAGTATGGCTTTACGCTAAACAGGTTCCCGAAGCATCTTGTGTTTGTCAGTGGTGCCTCGTCCGTGGGCACCACTGACGAGGTCGACGACACGAACCACTACTATCAGCGAAACTCGTTCGTCAGGGCCTATTGCTTGGGTTTTCTGGAGCTGCATTTGCGCAAGAAGATGCTCTATGCAAAGTACTTCGACACTCAGCGCCCAATCGCTAGCGTTACGGCGCAGGAGCCTGACGTCCAGGTGGCACACATGCGCGAAGACGGCGGCACGCGCCACATCCTTGTCGACTGGAAGGAAAAGATCCCTGCATTTGAAACGGCAGGGGCGGACCCGGCGATCATTAGCATCCCATGTGATGATCAGCACTCCGTCAATCATGGGCGCGCGCTTCGCCTTCGGTACGTGAGAGGCGAGAGTGCCAATGTGGACATCTTTCTTAGCATTCCCCCGCTTGCGGTCAAATCAATTTCGATTGGCCTGTGCCAAACGCGAGATTCGTCTGCTTCCGGGCTCGGGGCTGTACGGCCGGAAGTCACATTCTATGGCGAAGGAATGAGTGCCGACTTCAATCTGCTCAAGCATGGCGGCCGGTCATTGCGGTGTCCGAACCCGCCGGAGGCCCTCGCGGGGGAGGCAACCTGTATGGACGAGTTCATATTCACTTCCTACGACCTCGAGAATCGCGGGGTCACTCTCGCGAAACTTGATCGAATTCGTATCAGCGTCGGGGATGCAGACCCGGCCGGCGCCAAGGCGGCCGTCCTTGTTGGAATTGTCCGGGTGTTCGTACAGTGACTCTGCGCTTGCAGTTGATGCCGAAGGGGCAGTTCAGAATGTGTTTCTCGTCAGGTCGTGTGCCTTTCTCGATAAGTGAACTCTTGACGACTCGAAGGGTGCTCGTCGTCGTCTGGGCAGTGCTCCTTACGGCCTGTACTGGCGGCGGAATCTCAACCGAGGCGACAGGCTCGATCGCGTCGGCCGGTTCGACCTCGTCGGCCGGCTCGACTGGGGGCTCTGGGCTGGCCTCATCGTCCTCCGCGGAGACTGCTCCCAGCGACACGACCAGCGGTACGAACGCAACGTCATCTGCCGACGATTCGACCGGGGGGACGGGGGGGGGGGGTGCTTTCCCTACATGCCCGATTGTCCGAAGGGAGAAAAGTGCACGGCATGGGCAAATGATGGCGGTGTGGTTCCGAATGCGAATAAGTGTGTGCCCGTCGATCCGGACCCCAAGCAAGTTGGCGAGCCTTGCGTTGCGGAGGATGGCGCCTCGGGAATTGACAATTGTGACGCCGGCTTGTTCTGCTGGCACGCGGATTTTGTGGGGTATTGTGTGGAGTTTTGCACAGGCTCAACTGAGTCCCCTCAGTGTCCGGGGGACACGTATTGTGTTGGAGTTGCAGACGCGAGCCTCGATCTCTGCCGACCTCTGTGCGATCCGCTTGATCCCGATTGCACGCCAAGCGAAGCCTGCTTGTACTACAATGGAGATGCGTTTCTTTGCATGTGGACGACGCCTGCTACACAGGTGGATGGTGGCCAGTGCGACGTTTCGCAGCAATGTTCCCCGGGCACCTTCTGCGCTGAATCTTCGGCCCTACCGAATTGCCCGTGGGAACGCTGCTGTACGTCCTACTGCGATCTCGATACCCCCAACGCTTGCCCTCAAATGGATTTTGGAGCTGAATGTGTTCCGTATTTTGCCGCCCCGCCTGTGGGGAAGGAGAATCTCGGCTTTTGTGGCGCACCGCCCTGACGTCGCGCCGAGCTGGTCGAAGGGCCGCTGCTCGTGCTGCGGGGCGAAGGCGCCGGGCCACGACCGCAGGGAGCGACGCTGGGCTCAAGTCCCACATACACTGAAGGGTCCGCGCTCTACGTGCCGGAGGTCTACGACGTGCACGCGCGGCGGGTCGACAGCGAGGGCTACTGCAACCTCCACCGCAACCGCTACTCGGTGCCCGAGGCGCTGATCGGCCGCCAGCTGGTGCTCCGCGAGAACCCGCTTCTTCCACGGCCACTACGGTCACTACTGCTACCTGCCGCTCTACGTCTTCTGCGGCGAGTTTCTCCTCGGCGCCACCCTGGACACAGCCGACGTCGCCCCCGGCCGGCACGCGGTCGAGGGTCGAGGAGCTCGAGCGGATCGCCGCCCAGATCGTCGCGCGCTGGCCCGACACCCGCATCATCGTATGCGTCCAACCGACTGCGTCGTGACCGGCCCTTCGTCGCGCTCTACAAGAGCTCGACGGAGGCTCGATGACCCGAGAGCACGACGAGAGCAACGACGATCGCGGCGCCCTGGTGCTGCCGCCTGAACCCGCGAAGCGCGGCACCTTCGCGCTCCTCGTCCCCGGCAACGTCTGCTGGACGGTGAGCGACTTCGCGGGCGGCTACCGCCTCGACTTTCGGCCGATGACGCCGGCGGAGCACCTCCAGCGAGAGCGCGAGCGAGGCGAGCGATGAGCGCGACGATGACGGAGACCGCGGCGCTCTGGCAGCGGCGGGTCGCCGGCTGGGCCGAGAGCGGGATGAGCTGCAAGGAGTACGCGGAGCAGCTCGGCGTCAACCCGAACACGCTCGCGGGGTGGCGCCACAAGCTGCGTCGCCGAGGTCTGGTGACGAGGCCGTCGGGCCCGTCGGCGATCGCCGCGGCGGATGACGAGGTCGCGGGTGAGCTCGGCTTCGTCGACGTTACCCGCGAGCTGGCGGCCGCGCTGGCGCTCGAGCCCGGGGTGATCGAGCTCGAGGTCGGGGGCGCGGTGGTGCGGCTTCGCGGCCAGGTCGACGCGGAGGCGCTCGGGCGCGTGCTCGACGTCCTGGAGGGCCGGCGATGCTGCCGATAGGGAGGCGGGTCTTCGTGTGCACGGAGCCGCAGGACATGCGACGGGGCTTCGATCGGCTGGCGCAGGTGGTGGTGAAGGAGATGGGCGGCGATCCGCGGAGCGGCGACTGGGAGGTCGCCCCCGGCGACGGGATCACGCTCCTCAACAACACCGCCGCGACCATCGTCGGCGTCCGCAACGCCCCCTAGAACCAAACCCAAAACCCACTCAGACGCTTCTCCAAGAGCCCCAAAGAGGTACCCATGTCCGGCATTCTCGTCCCCATCCTCCCCAAACAGCGTTTCGACTTCACCTGGCTGAGCTCCAGCGCCAGCAAGTCGATCGTCCTTCACACGGCGCTCAACGTGGTACCCTACTACTACTTGCGCTTCGCCCTTCGCCTCCACGCGGCGTCGACCTCGCCGCTCACCGGAACCCAGAGCGTCGTCCTCGCGGGCTACGGGACCGATCCGTCGTCCGAGGATCCGGCGGAGTTCACGAAGTCGAGCGCGGCCCTGAGCGTGACGCTGAACAGCAGCAGCAGCATCCCCAGCCTCAACTCGGCGACCGCGAGCGACCCCGACCCGTTCCTCAAGATCATGCTCACCTTCACCCAGACCAGTAGCACCGGAGCTCCCTTCTGGGTCGAGCTCAGCGCTGACATGATTGGTCGCACCGCGTAGGCGCTCGAAATGGGGCATCACTCACATTTTCGTTGCCGTGAGGGCAAGGCATTCGGCGCCGCAGCGTGAACGTTGGGGTGCGGCACGATCACGAATCTGCTTGGAGACCCCGAAATGGACGGATTGAGAGGAAGTTTTGCCATGGTGTGCGGCATTCCGGCTCTGGCGATGGCCGTCGCCTGTTGGCCGGGCGGAGAAAAGACATCCGACACAGGAGGAGGAGGGTGCCCCAGCGTATTCTGCCGTGAAGCACCGCTAGATCCCGAAGGGGTGCAATCCGGCGTCGTAGGCTTCTCCGTCACCCCGCCGGCCAGTGACCTCGTAGCGTTGGGCGACGTCAACGGCGATGGCTTCGCCGATGTCGGCTTCGCCGGCTTCGTGGTATTCGGCGAGCCGGACCCGGGGCCTCTCCAAGACGATCCCGCAGCGCTCGCCCTTCGCGGCTTCTCAGTCCCATCTCCCGACGATCCCGAGATCCGCTTTGACCCCCTTCCTGCTGGAGACGTCAACGGCGATGGTCTCGACGACATCATGGTCGTCGAGACCCCGACGAAGCGCGCCTGGGTGATCCATGGCAAGGACGACCTCGAACCGGCCAACCTCGACCTGGTCGCTCTCGGTGTGGGCGGCTTTGTGGTCGACGCCGTAGAGGCCGCCCTCTCTTGGAACAGAGTTGACCACCCGGGCGTAGATGTTGACGGCGATGGTCTCGACGATCTCGCATTTATCGCCAAGACAGGCACGATGATCATCCGCGGTCAGATCGACGGCGAACCGCTTGACCTCTCGACCACGACCCCACTTGCACTCGTTGGCGGTTCGCATCGGCTAACGGGTGGTGACTTCGACGACGATGGCATCGTTGATTTGGTATGGTGCAACTCGTACTATGAAGCTGAGGTACTGCGCGCCCCTTCAGGCTGGAGCGCGAACGCGCGCGAGATGACCAACCTCACGCCCGCAGGATGCGACAGGGTGCTCGCAGGTGACCTCGACGGCGGCGGCGTGGACGATCTTCTCTTTTTCGAAGAACTCGACCTTGAGCTGGGACTCCGAATCCATCGAGGGCCTTTGCCCCTCGACGACGATGTTCTTGAACTCAATGACGACTGCTTGATACTCGTGAATCACTTCGCTTTCGCAGATGTCGACGGTGACGGGCGTCTTGATCTTGTTGATATGAGCATAGAAGGTGTTCTCCGGGCTACCGCACCTGAAGCCTACTCACCCAACCAAGACACACTTGCGGACTGCAGCTCGTCTTGCCAACTCTCCCAGTCCGTGATTGCATCATTTGACGACCTCTTTTTTCTTGACGTTGTTGCGCTTGGGGACATTAATGGCGATGGCCGGCACGATGTCTATACCCAAGACGCGGGCGCCATCATAACCGAGGTCTGCGACCAGCAACCGTGACAAAGCAGAGTGGCCTGGCGAAGGCGCGAAAGAGGGGGGGCATGCGACATAGAGTACACTCAAACGTAGCCACAGACGCAAATGACCGGGACGCGAACGTCGACCGTGTACGCTCTCGTCAGGCGCCCGAAGACGTGGAATCGCTGGGGCTGCCTCCTGTTGACATCATCCCGGCGAGCGAGATCACGTGGGTGCGCCCGAACATGGCAGATGCATCGGCGCTCTCCGTCTCTCCGTCCAGAGGAGCTTGGTGTCCTTCACCACGTTCCCCCGAAGAGGAGCTGAACATTTTTCGAGCGTGTCTCCGCCAAGTTCGAGTAAGTCCAAGTGAAGAAGGTGCCGCAATGTCAATTGCGGAGAAGCTCGTATCGGACTACCTTCCAATCAGCCTATATCACCAACGCTATGCCCCGATCTTTTCGCCGCCAGGTGCCGAGCATGGGAATACCTATGCGCTAGGGCGAGTCATTGCAAACGCGGATTATTGCACCGATGTCCATGTCTCGACGATGCATGTGAGTCCTCTTGACCAGACTGGGCACTTCTGGAATCACCCCGCAATTGTTGCCATGCTCTGGATTCGGTGTGTTCGCGCGTGTAATGTTTGGTTCCTCTTTCAGAATGTCACAAGGGGGGACACTGTTCTTTCCGGTCCCGCGAAGACAGCGCTTACTGCCATGCTTGACATGTTCGGGGTTGCGTGGGAAGAGTTTGAGAAGGGTACATCTCCAATTCCGGTGGGCCACAGGCCGAATCACTGCAAATTTGTCCTGCTGCAACGGACGATCACCCAAGGAACGGGGTTTCCTCCCAAGTTCTTCTCCGTCGTGGCACAATCCTCGGGAAATCTGTACCATAACGCGACGTTGTCCCGGCAGGATACGCTAATAACACACGGGGGCGGTGAGATCTATAACGCGTACCGCCGAGGGTTTGAAGCTCTCTTTTCGGGGGTTGCCCCATATTCGGTAACTCACGCATCGGACGGTCAAACAGGTGTCTTCTTTGTGCCAAGCCGTCGAGCGGTGGATAATCTCTCGAGCCTCTGTGAGCCAGCGGGGTGCTGCGATGACGACAACTGCTGCGCGTGCACGACCGACTGCAGCTTTGAGAACCCATTCTCCTGGCATCTCTCGCGCCTTAGCGAGGATCCTCCTCCATGGATCTTTCTGGCGGTCGGCCACGCTGTTCCGTGCTGTGACCTCTCGCAGGAGATTATTCGCCATCTCTACAAATTTCACGTTTCGGGGGCGTATGTTCGGGTGGCGGTCGGCAATGCTTATGCCAGTTTCAAGGCTGAGATGGACAAAATGGGGGAAAGTCTGGGTGTTTCGCCGATTCCGACCGTGTTGCGAAATATCCACAATAAGTACCTTGTGACTCTGGGGAAGACGCTCGTCTCTTACGATGCCGACAATCCTCAAGATCAGTCGAAGTGGTCGTATGCGACTCGCTTTTTTGTTCTTACGGGAAGCTTGAACATCGGGAAGTGGGAAATGGCCGACTCTGTCCTCATGTGCGACACGTCGTTCTTTGGAGGGTCGACGTGGGCAGAGTATCGTGATGACTTCGACTCGTTGTGGGAAGGAGACTGACCTCCCCCCCGGATCTCACCGCCGCCTTGAGGTTGTCGGGGACGAGGCTCTTGGGGGCGCCGCCGAGCTCCTCGAAGGCCTCGACGTGGAGGCGGATTCAGGTAGCGATGCTCTGATCGTGGGCGAGCCTGCAGACCATCCGCCGGCTCTGCACCATCACCAGGACGAAGACCCAGGTCTTGCGGAGCGTCCCGGTGCTCGGGTCGTAGAAGCGGCCGAGGTAGCCGAAGTCGATCTGGGCCTCGCCCGCGGGCGCATCGATCGGGATCGCCACGTCGCCCTCCGTCGGCCCCTTGGCGACCGCGAGGCGCCGGCAGAGGCGCTTCACCGCCGAGTACGAGCCCGTGAAGTCCTCCCTCTCGCGCTGCAGCCAGTCGTAGATCGCTCGCGGGCTGGCGCCCTCGTCGTGGAGCGCCTCGATCTCCGACCGCCACTCGGCGACCGAGGAGACCTCCTGCTTCGGACGCTCCTTCGTCAGCTTGGCGTCGACCAGGGCGCGGAGTTCCTCGAGCTCGGGGAGCGCGGCCGGATCGCCGACGAGGAGCCCCTCCTCGGCGAAGACCCCGCGATAGCGGCGCTCCGTGTTCGGGCTCATCGCCAGCGCCCGCGCGACCTCTCGTGGACGGCGGCCGAGGCGGTGGAGACGGACGAGTTCTTGAAGGCGGTGCATGTCACTCCGTTGAGCACTCATGCGCCGGAGGGTGCACGGGTGCCTGCGCGTTCTGCGAGGTTGTGGCCGCGGCTCGGCCTGCTGGGATCAGCTTGGGCGTCCCGGCGGGATCAGCTTGGGTGTCCCGGCGGGGTCAGCTTGGGTGTCCCGGCGGGATCAGCTTGGGTGTCCCGGCGCCGCTCAGCAGGAGTCGGTCGTTGACCCCTCGGAGAGGAAGTCGGGATCAGCTTGGGTGTCCCCGAGGCGATCAGCATGGGTGTCTCGGGCGGGGATCAGCTTGGGTGTCCCCGCTCGGATCACATAGCCCGTTCCGTGACACAAGGGCCGCGGCTTCTGCCCGTCGTGCATGGGCCGGCGGATGGCCGAGGGGGCGGCGCTCCTGGTCGACCACGTCTTGCCGGTGGTCGGCTACCGCCAGTGGGTGCTCTCGGGGGCGCGGTGGTGCGGCTTCGCGGCCAGGTCGACGGTCGACGCGGAGGCGCTCGGGCGCGTGCTCGACGTCCTGGAGGGCCGGCGATGCTGCCGATAGGGAGGCGGGTCTTCGTGTGCACGGAGCCGCAGGACATGCGACGCGGCTGAGGAGCACGGCGTCCCAGCGGGACGATGTCGGCGCGCCGAGTGCGCGTTTGGCCTCCGCGGGCGGTGGGCTACCCCGCGCCTTCCTCGAATTCCCGCTTCAAACCCCTTAACCGCAGCCGCCGCCGCATACGGTCTCCCCCTACGGCCTCCAGCTCCACGCGGCGACGACCGTCGACGGCCGCGACCGCCGGCGACTCGAGGGTGTCTGCCGCTACCTGCTCCGCCCGCCCTTCGCCCACGATGCCATCGAGGCCCTCGCGGACGGCCGCGTCCGCGTGCACCTCAAGTCGCCCTCACGCCGAGGCGTCGCGTTCGCCGACATGTCCGTCGACACCTTCCTCAGCCGCTTGTGCGCCCTGGTGCCGCCGCCGCGCTTCCACATGACCCGCTACTACGGGGTCTTCGCCAGCTGCGGAAAACGGCCCATCGTGATCGCCCAGATCGGTCCATCGTGATCGCCCAGATCGGCATCGTGATCGCCCAGATCGGCATCAGGATCGCCTAGATCGGCCATCGTGATCACGGGCGAGCCTCCGCGTGATACGCGCGTTCGTGCTCACCGTCGCCGCCTCGCTCGTGCTCGCCGTCGTCGTCGGGCTCGTGCTCGTCGGGCTCGCGCTCGTCGGGCTCGTCGACCGTGAGGTCGAGGTCGGCGCCCGAGCGGGCGACTCCAGCGCGTCCTCGCCCGGGCTCGCCGTCATCGTCGTCGGCGCCTCCAGCGGAGGTCGACCCACTCGCCGACGTACTCGACCGGGACCTCGCAGAAGCCGCCGCCCCAGCGGACCGTGCCGTCTCGGCGCGCGCACGCGTCCCCGGGCTCATCGGTCACGGCGAGCTCGTCGTCGTCGCCGTCGTCCTCGAGAGCGCCGAGGCAGACCTTCGCCCGTGCTTTGCCAGAAGCAGTCCAGCCAAGTCACTCCGTGTCACCCGAGGGCGCAGAGCGCCCTCACCAGAACGCCCGATTTCGTGGGATTGCGGCCGTTCGGCGCGGGGGGGGCGTTCTGGCGAGGGGCGCGGCGAGATTCGCTTGGTCTCGCCGCCGTTGGCGTTGTTGCTCGTCGGTTACAGATGCCCGATCTGCGCCCTCCTCGCGCCTAGCCAGCGACGACGATCCCGACGCGAGGTGGGTCGATACGTCGCGGTCGAGGCACTGGCGCCGAAGCGGTCGCGCCTGGGATCGCCGAAGAAGGTGGGTCAGCGACAGTGGATCGTGCCGTGGACTCTGCGACGGGTGAGGAGCTCGGCGCTCGTGGGCCCCGCTTGGCCGCTTGTCTCGCGCCGGAGGGCCGGCCGGATCCGGATCAGCCAGGGGTCGTCGGGCCCGCCGATGCTCAGGGAGGAGTGGGGCGTTTGGTCGCGCTGCGCCTCGGCGATCGGGCTCTGCACCCACTCGCCCTCGCGCCGCGACCAGAGCGTGCCGTCCGCCAGGAGGGCCCACGGCGTCCCGTGCTCGACGCCGACGAGCGCGCCGATAGCGACGTCGCCCTGGACCCGCTCGACGACCCATCGGGTCTCGTCCCACCACGCGAGCGCGGGGCCGCGGCGGAGCCACGGTCGCCCCTGCGGGTCGACGTTCACGAGGATGAGGCGGGCGTCGCTCTCGCCGAGCTCGGGCGAGGGGAGGCGCTCGACGCCGTGTCCACGCCAGCGAAACAAGCTCGGTGGCTCGGTGTACACGACGATCATGCCGACCTCGTCGGCGCTGACCAAGGTCGCATGCTCGACGGGCTCGTCGACGAGGCGGGTGACCTCGGGCTCGCCCTCGGCGCGCGCCCAGGCCATCAACCAGATCCCGCGCTCCGGGTCGCGGACGAGCGTCAGCGCCGGCCCGGCGGGGGCGACGGAGGTGGCGAGGACGGCGATCTTCGTCGGGTCGAGCGCGTCGTTGGCGAAGCGCGGGGCCGGCCCGTCGCCCTGGAGGCGCACGAAGCGAGGCGGGTCGCTGGCGAAGCCGAGCACGCCCTCGCCCTGGTCGTAGAGGCCCCAGACGCCCCGCTCTTCGCGTTTCCAGCGATCCCCGACGAGGCGAAAGCCGCGGTACTCGCTGGCCTCGCCGGCGGCGAAGAGCGCGAGGACGTGGAGATCGCGGGTCGAGGGGCCGACGACCTCCGAGAGGAGAGCGAGCGGCAGGCGCGAGGGGCCCGGGTCGAGATCGTGGCTGGCGATCACGGTCGCGGCGGCCTCCGGTGCTCTCGGCGTCGTCGGCGTCGCGCGGGGAGCGAGGGGGGCGAGCACGTCGATTCGTCCGACTTCACCCGTCACGTAGTGCACGACGGGGTGCCCCGCGACCGTCGACACCTCGATCCCGGGCGGGCAGCCCTCGTAGAGCACGTGGAGCGGTGGGCCCTCGGGGAGCTCGGGGCGCTCGGAGAGCTCGGGGGGCGCGCTCTCTGGCGCCGGCGCCGGAGCGATACGTGTCGCGTCGACGCTCGGCGTATTCGCAGAAGCAGCAGGAGTCGGCGACTCCGTCGACGTGCAGGCGAGGATCGACGTCACGCACGTCAAGCACGCGGCTCGATGGGCCCGTTTGCGGAGGAGATCCACGCGATTCGCACCCTACCAGCCGCGGCCGGCAAATGACAGGTCCAGCCGGGTTCGAGTGGACATACATCCATTAGCTCCGGCCAGATCAGCCCTGAACGTCGACACTCCGGGTCGACATCGCGGCAAGCGAATGCCACCTCGGATTCCCCGCGATCGGCCGGAGCGGCCGCCCATGCGCGATTGTGGCCGCCCTGGCGACCTCGGGGGGGGCGCGTCTCCACGCCGGGGTGATCCGGGCGCCGCCGGTGAGCCCGGGCACGGCCCCGACGCCGGGCGCGGGGGCGCGCCCGGGCGGCTGCGCCGGGTCCCGGGCGAGCGGCCGGGTGCCCGCCGTGTCGGCCTCGATCGCCGCCGAGGCGGCCGATCGGCGGCGAATCGCCGGTGTCGATCGCCCGCGTCCGCGGCCGCCGAACGACGGGCCGGTCGGCCGGTCGCCCGCGCTGATCCGGCCGAGATCATCGGCCGCGCCCGCGGGGCGCGAGATGGTCTGAACCAGACAACGGGCCGCGCGTAGATTCTTGTCATGCGCCTCGTCATCGACACGTTCAACCTCAACCACGTCGAGCGGATGCTCTGCGTCGAAGCCCTCAACCTGGCCGGCTCCATCGTCGAGGCGGCGGCCCTCCTCGGGATCACCCGCCACGCCCTCAAGCGCCGGATCATCAAGCACAACATCGCCTGGCCGCCCCCGCGGCAGGCGATCGCGGTCGACCCCGCGGGTCCGGGCCGGGACGCCTCGTCCTCCGCCCCCGCCGTCTCCGCCGTCCACGCGGTCCGCTTCGATTAAGGCCGTCCTCGACGGTCGTCAGCGCCAACGAGGCGGTGGCGCGGCCCCTTCGGGGGTCGCGCCATTCGTCTTTTCTATGCACATGACGCTTGGGTCATGTGTAATGAATTGATCTACTTGCCCCTCTTCTTGCTGGGCTTGGGGGCGGCCTGATCGTGGGTCCAGGTGCACTCGGGGATCCCGAGCGCCTCCTGGTACGCGCAATTGCCGGCGACCACCTCGTCCGAGAGGCGCTGGACCTCCTCGCTGTCGCTCTCCTCGACCGCCTGGAGGAGCCCCTCCCAGGCCGCGAGGTAGCGCTCGCCCGAGAGCTTGTCGCCGAGGCGGCTCTCCATGTCCGGGAGGATGAGGCGGCTGTAGGTCGCGCCCTCGGTGACGCTGGCGAGGCCGGCCGGCGTCCCCAGGAGCTCGGGGTGGGAGGCGACCTCGGAGCAGTACTTGCGGGCGCGCTTGGCGAAGGCGATCGCCAGCTCGCGGGTGATCGCCGGCGGGTCGAGCTTGTCGGGGGGGCCGGCGAGCATCGCCTCGATCGTCGCGATCGCCGGGGTGTTCTTGTCCTGGAGGCGATCGGCGATCAGGGCGAAGGCGGCGGCCGCCCGGCGGGCGCCGAGGACCCCGCCGGTCGCGTGGGCGCCGTTCACCTCGGCGAGGAGGCGGCGCTGGGCGGCGGTGAAGATCCGCTTCTCGATCGCCTGACGGGCGGGGAGGAGGACCCGGTCCCAGCCCTCCGCCGGGCCGGCGAGGGCGATCCGACCGTCGGCGAAGCGGGCGGCGATCGTCTCGCCGAGGGCCTCGGTGGCGAGCGTGTCGGCGAGCGTCGGGGCGACGAATTCCCAGCCGCACTCGGCCGCCGCCCAGGCGCCCGGGCGATCGTCCGCGCCCTCGGCCGCCCGCCTCAGCTGCTCTCGGAGCCAGGTGGCGACCCGGGCGTCGACGGCCGCGAAGGCGGCGATCTGGGCCTCCTGGCCGCTCGCGCTCCGGAGGCCGGCGGCGAGGTCGGTCGCCTTGCCGCCGCCGAGGTCGCGATCGATCGCCTCGAGGAACGCGCCGATCGGCGCGAGCTCGGGGCCGGGCGCCTGCGGGGGCCCGCTCGGGCTCCGGAGCGCGCTCATCGGCGCGAGCGCGGCGTCGCAGGCGGGGACCGCCGCCCGCGGCGGGGCGATCGGCTCGCGCGGCGGCGGGGCGAGGGTCGGCTCGGCGGGCGCGGGCGCGGGCGCGTTCGCCTGTGCGTCGGCCGGGGCGGGGCCGCTGCTCGCCGGCGCGTCGCAGGCGGCGACGAGGAGGAGGACGGAGAGGCGGACGAGTCGGGGCATCGGGGCTCCTCGGCGCGCGGCGGCGTCGATCGTCGGCGCGCCCGAGGAGACTACAGGAGGCGGGCGCCCGCGGGGACCTCAGGCCTCCTCGAGCACCTCGGCGAGGTCGAGGCGCGGCGTCGGCGCGACGTCGCCGGCGTAGCCGAGGCGGAGGGCGACCTGCGGCCAGCCGGCGAGGCCGAGGCGCTCGCGGAGCGCGGCGCGGGTGCGCTCGACCTCGACGAGGGGGCCGAAGAAGCTCGCCCAGAGGTGATCGACGCGGCCGCGGAGGAGCACCCGCGCGAGGGTCTCGCCGGCCCGCAGGTGCCACTCGGGGTCGTCGCCGTGGGTCGTCAGGAGCGCCAGCACCGGCGCGCCCTCGTCGAGCTCCGGGCCGCGCGCGGGGCGGAGGGTCGGCGCCTCGGGGTCGTCCCCCGGCTCCGCCCAGGCGAAGGCGCGGAGGCGGGTCGGCGCGCCGGCGGCGATCGCCTCGAGCTCGTCCTCGTGGGCGGGGAGGCCGAGCCCCGGGCGGCCGGGCGCGACCCAGGCCGCGAGCTCGCGGGCGAAGGCGGGGTCGCGGCGCTGCGCTCGATCGGCGTCCTCCGCGAGCTCGAGGAGGACCTGACGACCTGGCCCTTCGACCAGGGTGATCGGCGCGCCGTGGGCGTCGGCGAGGGCGACGAGGCGCCGGAGGAGCGAGGGCGAGACCCGGTGGCTCGAGAAGACGCCGCGGTGGGTCCGGCGCTTGGGCATCGCCTGAAGGAGCCAGGGCTCCTCGGTCGCCGGCTTGGCCTCGCCGGTGATCGTGAGCCTGGCCAAGAGGTCAGGTTTGTCGGGGCCGCCGGGGAGCCGCTCGATCGCGGTGGCGAGCCCGGCCGCGTGGGCGGCGACCTTGAGGAAGGCGAGCGCCGCCCCGCAGGAGATCGTCAGCCCGCGCCCCGCGGGATCGGCGACCGGCAGCGCTCGCGCGCGCTCGGCGTGGAGCTCGACCCACGCGTCGCCGAGGCGAAGGCGCCAGGGCTGGCTGTTGCGGATCGACGGCGCGAGGCGGACGTAGTCGAGGAGGTGGCGGAGGCGATCGCGGAGCGGCAGCGTCGGATCCGGGAGGGTGACGTCGTGGGGCCAGGAGCGGGCCATGATCTTCATCGTAGGCGCCATCGGCCCCCGCGTCGGCCCCGAGGGCGGAGGTCGGCGAGAACGCGCGGATAACGGGGATCCTCGTCCGCCCGCGCGGCGGCCGCAGGAGCATGCGCGGGCCGAGTGCGCGGCGACGCGCCCGTCACCGCTCCGGGCGAACGCGGCGGTCGAAGGGGTTGGGGGGTAGCGACATCATGGGATCGGCTGCGCCGCGGCCGCGACGCGGAGGGGCGATCGCGCTTCGTTGCTGACATCGGTCGCCGATGGCGAGACCCTTGAAGACGCGTGGATCACAGCGGCTTCACGGAGACCGCCGACCTCGAGCCGCGCCCGGAGCCGGCGGGGGCGCGGTCGGCCAAGGCGGCGGCGAAGCGCGAGGCGCCGCCGACCGAGATCGGCCGCTTCCTGATCCTGCGGGAGGCCGGCGCCGGCGGGATGGGGGTCGTCTACGTCGCCTATGATCCCGAGCTCGATCGCAAGGTCGCGGTCAAGCTCCTCCAGCCCAGCGTCAGCGGCAGCGATCGCGAGGAGAGCGCGCGCGTCCGCCTGATCCGCGAGGCCAAGGCGATGGCTCGCCTCTCGCACCCCAACGTCGTCGCCGTCTACGACGTCGGCACCTACCGCGGGCAGGTCTTCATCGCCATGGAGTACGTCGAGGGCGAGGCGCTCTCGGCCTGGTTGAGCTCGGCGAGCCGCTCGCGCGCGGAGGTGATCAAGGTGTTCCTCGAGGCAGGTCGCGGCCTGGCGGCCGCCCACCGCGAGGGGCTGGTCCACGGCGACTTCAAGCCGGACAACGTCCTCGTCGATCGCGGCGGTCGGGTGCGGGTCGTCGACTTCGGCCTCGCCTCGGCCCAGGGGCAGGCGCCGCGCGAGGGGCTGGAGACCGAGAGCGAGGAGGGGAGCGGCGAGCGGCGCTCGCTGACCGCGAGCGAGCGCTCGGACGTCGACCTCCGCACCCGCGTCACCCGCTCGGGGGCCTTCGCCGGGACCCCGGCCTACCTCGCGCCGGAGCTCTTCGACGGCGCCGCCCGGTCGCCGCGCTCCGACCTCTTCTCCTTCTGCGTGAGCCTCCACGAGGGCCTCTATGGCGCCCGGCCCTTCCGCGGCAAGAACGTCAAGGAGCTCCGGCGGGCGATCTGGTGCGGTCCGCCGCCGGAGTCGCGCGAGCGCGCGCTCCCCTCGTGGCTCCGGCGGATCATCGTCCGCGGCCTCAGCCCCGAGCCCGATGAGCGCTTCCCCGACATGGACACGCTCCTGGCCGCGCTCGCCAACGACCCCGGCCGTCGGCGCCGGCGGATCGCCGCGCTCGCGGGGGTTGTCCTGGCGCTCGTCGCCGCCGCGCTGGTCTACCGCTGGATCCTCGTGCGCGCGCTCGAGGAGCGCCAGGGGCTCTGCGCCGGCGGCGAGGCCGAGCTCGTCGGCGTCTGGGATCCCGAGCGGCGGAGCGCGGTCGAGCGGGCGATCCTGGCGACCGGGCTCCCCTACGCCGCCGACGTCTCGGAGCGGGTCGCCGCCCGCCTCGACGCGCGCGCGGCCGCCTGGGTCGAGATGCACGGCGAGGCCTGCCGGGCGACCCACCTCCGCGGCCAGCAGTCGCCGGCGCTCCTCGACCTGCGAATGGCCTGCCTCCAGCGCCGCCTGGTCGAGACTCGATCGCTGGTCGAGATCCTCGTCGACGCCGACGCAGGGGTCGTCGAGAACGCCGCCCAGGCGGCCGCCCAGCTCGCGCCGCTCGACGCCTGCGCCGACGCGGCCGGCCTCCTCTCGGCCGAGGGACCGGCGCGGAGCGAGGCCGACGCGGCGGCGGTCGCCGAGATCCGGGCCCAGCTCGCGCAGGCGCGGGCGCTCGAGGTGACGGCGCGGATGCGGCCCGGCCTCGAGCTCGCCGACGCGGCGGTGCGCGGCGCCGAGGCGCTCGGCGATCGCTCGCTGATCGCCGAGGCCCGCCTGGTCCGCGGCGAGCTCCTCGACGACCTCGGCGACCCGGGGGCCTTCGATGTCCTCCGCGACGCCTTCTTCGCCGGCGAGGCCAGCGGCGACGAGCTCATCACCCCGAGGATCGCCCTCGTGCTGGTCTACATCGCGACCTCGCGCCTCGAGCTCGAGCGGGCGGAGGAGTGGACGCGGCACGCCCGGGCGCTCCTCGATCGCCTGGGGGAGCGGCGGGCCGTCGAGGCGCGGCAGCTCGAGGCCGAGTACGCGTCGCGCCTCGGCACCCTCCATGTCTTCGCCGGCCGCCTCGAGGAGGCCGACCGCGCCTTCCGCGAGGCGCTCGAGCTCGCGGGTCCGGACGACGATAATTTCCGCGCCGGGGTCTACAACAACCTCGGCAACCTCCTGGTCCGCCGCGGCGAGCTCACGGCCGCGGACGCGGTGCTCCGGCGATCGGCCGATCTCTACCGCGAGCTCGTCGGCTCGCGGCACCCGAGCGTGGCGATCGCCCTCAACAACCTCGGCGAGCTCGCGCTCCGCCAGGGGCGCTGGGCGGAGGCGCGGGCGCTCGACGAGGAGGCCCGGGCGATCCTGCAGGCGGCCTTCGGCCCCGAGCATCCGCACGTCGGCGTCCTCGAGAACAACCTCGGCCAGGCGCTCCTCCGCCTCGGCGATCACCGGGCCGCGGCCGGCCACTTTGAGCGCGCGCAGGCGATCTTCCGCGCCGCCTTCGGCGACGACGCGGCGCCGCTCGCCTATCCGCTCACCGGCCTCGGCGAGGCCCGGCTCGCCGCCGGCGAGATCGGCGAGGCGCGGACGCTCCTCGAGCGGGCGCTGGTCCTCCGCGAGGGCAGCGGCGCGGCTGATCTGGGCGGTACGCGCTTCGCCCTCGCGCGGGCGCTGGTCGAGCGGGAGCCTGTGCGGGCGCATGGGCTGGCGACGAGCGCGGCCGCTGACTTCGCGGAGGCCGGTCCCGCCTATGCGCGCGAGCGCGGCGAGGTCGAGGCCTGGCTCGCGGAGCATCCGCTCGTCGAGGGCGGTGACGCGGGCGAAGCGGGCGAGGGCGGGGCGGCGAAGGTGGCGAACGACGCGGCCGCGCCCTGAGCGGGGAAGCGCGCTCGTCCGCGGGCCCGCGGCGATCGCCGGCAACTCGACGCGGCGAGGTCGAGGCGAGTCTGCTGGCGAGCGGCGGTTCGCGGTCGTGATACCGTGCCGTCGTGTCGTCGCGCCCCGATCGCCTGACGCTCGTCGCCCTCGGCGTCCTCGCCTTCGCCCTCAAGGCGACGCTCCACGAGTGGGTGGGCCACGGCGGCGCCGCGGTGATCGCCGGCTGCGTGCCCGAGGGGGTGTCGTCGGCCTGGTGGTCGAGCGATTGCTCGGCGCTCGCCGATCCCGAGGCGGCGGTCCGGTTGGTCAAGGCGGGCGGGACGATCGCCAACCTGATCGCCGCGGCGCTCGCGGGCGGCGTCCTCGCGGCCCTGCGCGGGCGGCCAGGGACCCTCGGCGCGGGGGCCTACTTCGCCTGGCTCGTCCTCGTCACCAACCTCCTCAGCGGCGGCGGCTACATGATGGTCGATCCGCTCTTCGGCTTCGGTGACTGGAGCGCGTTCATCGAGTCGCTCGGGCTCCCATGGATGCGCTGGGTCATCATCGGGCTCGGCCTCGGGTTCTCGCTCCTCGGCCTCGTCGTCGGTCGTCGCCTCCTCCTCCCCTGGCTCGGCGAGGGGGCGGAGGAGCGGCGGGCTCGATCGCGCGCGCTCGGCCTCCTGCCCTACCTCGCGGGTGCGACGATCGTCCCCCTGAGCGCGGCCCTCAACCCCCACGGGGCGGGCTTCGTGGCGACCAGCGCCCTCAGCACCTTCGGCGGCTGCGCCTGGCTGGTGTGGATCGCCTTCGATCCCCTCGTTTCACGCCCGGAGCCCCGGCGTGGCGTGGTCGAGCGGCGCCCGGGGTGGCTCGTCGCCGGCGCCCTCGCGGCGCTCTTCCTCTTCGCCGTCCTCGGTCCGGGGATCGAATTCGGCGCGGGCTAGCCCCCGCTCACTCGGCGACCGCGACCATCGCGCGATGGACGGTATCGTTGCACTTGCCGAGGCGCTCGGTCTCGGCGAAGAGGCGCTTGATCTGCCCGTCGTCGAGGAGGATCGCCTCGGCGACCGCCGGGTCGGGGTAGAGGCCGCACTCGTTCCAGGTCTTGGCGCGCGTCGACGCGGCCTCGTCGCAGGCGGCATCGCCGGCGCAGCCGCAGGCCTGGTCGACGATCGAGATCAGCCGCTCCAGCCGCTCGCTCGCCGTGCTCGCGCACTTGGTCGTGAATTGATCGGCGGTGCGGGCGGGCTTGTCACCGCAGGCCGCGAGCGCGAGCGCGAGGGGGAGGAGGAGGGTGAGCGTGCCGCGGAGGAGCATTCTTGCCTTGGTATCACGATCTCGCCGCGGGGGGCGCTCACCTCCGACGGCCCGGGTTGATGATGCGGATCTCGAAGGAGCTCGTCTCGCACGCGCGCACCGGCCTGCGGAAGATGATGTGCGGCTTCGCCCGCCACGTGGCGATCGACCGCATCACGGCGTCGTCGATCGCGGTGACGCCCGAGCGCTGGACGAGCTCGATCGCGTCGGTCTTCCCCCGCTCGGTGATGCAGTAGGAGACCGTCGTCGTCAGCTCGCTCGTGCGTCGCGGCCACGCCCGGGCGATCACCGCGTAGTCCGGATCGGGGGCGTAGACCCACTGCGACCTGAGCTCGTCGGCGTCGCAGGGGGGCGGGGTCCCCTCGGGGGGCGCCAGCGCTGCCCGGATCGCGTCGCCGTCGGGGACGGACTCGAAGACCTCGATGTGCCGCTGGATGTGGAGAACTCGCGGCGCGCAAGCCGAGGCGAAGACGCAGGCTGCGAGGACGATCGCGGCGACGCCACGGTCGAGAGGAGCGGGGGAGCGGCGGAGAGCGTGCATGGATCGGGGCTCGCTGCGTCGAGCGGGCGCGTTCGAGGATACCCCGACGACCCGGGACATCTCCGGCGACTTCGGCCCACGCCGCCGTGGGCGCCTCGGGTACCCTCGCGGCCATGCGCGCCCTCGTCCTCGACGGCTCCCCGCACCTCGTCCACGATCGCCCGACGCCCGCGCGCCGGCCCGGCGAGGCGCTCGTCCGTCTCCGGGTCGCCGGGGTCTGCGACACCGACCTCCAGCTCGCCCGCGGCTACCTCGGCTTTCGCGGCGTGCCCGGCCACGAGTTCGTCGGCGAGGTGATCGAGGCCGACGATCCGCGCTGGCGCGGCCGCCGGGTGGTCGCCGACATCAACGCCGGCTGCGGCGAATGCGAGGAGTGTCGGGCCCGCGGGGGCCACCACTGCCCGAATCGCACGGTCCTCGGGATCGTCGGCCGCGACGGCGCCTTCGCCGAGGTGCTCGCGGTCCCGGAGCGCTGCCTGGTCGCGGTCCCCGACGCGCTCGACGATGATCGGGCGGTCTTCGCCGAGCCCCTCGCGGCCGCGCTCCACGTCCTCGACGAGGTCGATCCGCGGGCGCCCGGGCGGGCGCTCGTCCTCGGCGACGGCAAGCTCGGTCAGCTCATCGCCCGCGCGCTCGCCAGCGGCGGCGTCGACACGACCCTCGTCGGCCATCACCGCCACAAGCTCGCGCTCGCCGAGGCCGCGGGGCTCGGGGCCTGCCTCGCGGACGCGCTGCCGTCCGCGCTCCGCGGCGCGCCGCTGGTGGTCGACGCCACCGGCTCCGAGGCCGGGCTCGCCGCGGCGATCGCCCTGACCGCGCCCCGCGGCACCGTGGTCGTCAAGACGACGGTCGCCGGGGCGATCTCCGTCGACCTCGCGCCGCTGGTGATCCACGAGCTCCGCCTGGTCGGCTCGCGCTGCGGCGATCTCGAGCGCGCCATCGAGGTCCTCGCGGCCGGGGCGATCGACCCGCGCCCGCTCATCGAGGCCCGCTACCCGCTCGCCCGCGCGGACGAGGCCTTCGCCCACGCGGGCCGCCGCGGGGCGCTCAAGGTCCTCGTCGACGCCTGATCCTGATCCGATCCCCGCGCCTCAGCCCTGCTGGAGCCGGCTCAGCTCGTGGGCGAAGATCTTCCGGCAAATCGCGATCGCACACGCGTACGTGCTGTCGACCCCGAAGTACGAGAGGCTCTTCGAGAGGAGGCTCTGGCGCCGCGAGTAGGGCGTATCCGACGCGTAGTGGAGGATCCCGACGTCGAAGGGCGCCATCGTCGTCAGGTGGACGATCTCGTCGTTGGGGTGGCGCCGCGGGTCGCAGAGCTCGTAGATCGCCGAGAGGTAGGGCCCCGCCTCCATCTCGAGGATCGTGTAGCCCTCGCGGTAGAAGACGCTCATGTAGTCGCGGTTTTGGAGGAAGGCGCCGCGGACCGTGAGCGCCTTCTGGGAGTCGAGGACGGTCGCGGTCTTGAGGTAGGGCTGGACGTCGGCGGCCGCGAAGGCGTTGCGGAAGAGGTAGGTGTTCGCCGAGTGCTCGTCGTGGACGACGGTCGGCACCATCACGTCGCCGATCCGGCCGTTGAGGGTCGCCGCCTTGCCCATGATGTAGATCCCGCGGACCTCGCCGATCCCCTGGCCGACCCGCGAGAGGTGGTGGTAGGCGGCCATCCCCAGCGGGTAGTCGATGTTGAGGATGAGCGCGTCGCTCTCGCGGAGGGCCTCGAGGCCGGGGAGCTGGATCCGCGGGTCGAAGCGCTCGGGGAGGAGGCGGCTGAGCTGGATGATCTGGGCGTTGACGTCGACCTGGCCGGGCACGTCGATCGTCCGGATCCCGACCTCGGCCTCGAAGCGCTGGACGTCCTCGAGGCGGCTGGGGTCGGACTCGATCGAGCGCTCGTGGAGGAAGGCGCGGAGGAGGTAGTAGGAGAGGTTGTCGATGAGCGGCTGGTTGCCGGCGCGGATCGCCTCGTCGAAGACCGGCGCGAGGTTCTCGCGGTTGGTCCGGCGGGCGAAGTCGACGATCGCCCGCTGGTGGGCGCGGGCGTAGCCGCCGACCAGGTTGATCAGCGAGTGGGTGTTCGAGGAGACGAAGTAGACCGGCTGCCGCTTCGGCGGCTCCGGGCGGACGTAGACCGGCTCGATCCCCGACCACCAGCGCTGCGCGGTCCGCTGGTACTGCGAGTAGGAGCCGTTGAGGAGGCGGAGGCGGAGATCGAGGGGGTGGGAGGCGATCTCGCGGAGGGCGGGGAGCCAGCCGGAGTCGAGGGCCGAGCGCAGGGTGTGGACGTCGTCGCGGGTGATCCCGAGGATCTGCGCGAGCGCCTCGGCGTCGACCGTGTCGTCGTCGTCGTCGCTCGCCGTCTGCAGGCGATCGCCGAGCGCGGTGCCGATCAGGAACGCGTGCATCTTGTTCCAGACGATCTGATAGGCCGTCAGGATCGGCACGAGGTCGTCGATGTCGCTGGTGCTCGAGACGAAGGCCGCGAGGGTGCCCTCGCCGTCGTAGCGGAGCGGGCGACGGCGGCCGCGGGTGCGGACCGAGGTCCAGGTGCGGATCGGGTAGCCGGCGGACTCGAAGTGCTCGTGCGACTGGCCGAGGACCACCCGATCGATCCGGTACATGCAGGCCGGCAGGCGGGCGGCCGAGTAGGCGAAGGCGGCGACGTCGGGCGCCGGGTCGTCGGCGGCCGCGTGGAGGCTCGACTTCGAGTGGATATGCGCCTCCTCGAAGGCGCGGACCAGGACGTCCCCGGAGGAGCGGAGGAGCGAGTAGTAGGTCCGGATGTAGAGGTCGATCTCGTCGCTGGTGGTCGAGGGGATCTGGCGGTCCATGCTTGGTCTCGTCGTGAGGGCGGCGGCGCGCGCTAGGCGTCCGCGAGGGCGGCGTCGATCGCCGCGAGGAGGGTGGGGAGCTCGCCCTGGCTGTTCGGCCAGTGGGGGGCGAAGCGGAGGACGCCGTCGGGGATCGACGACGCGACGCCGCGGGCCCCGAGGGCGCGGTGGAGGGCGACGACGTCGCGGCCCTCGGGCGGGAGCACGCAGAGGAGCGTCGAGCGGCCGGCGGGGTCGGGGTGGCGGAGCGAGCGGAAGCCGCGCTCGCGGAGCGCCGGCTCGAGCGCGTCGAGGTAGGCGGCGACGTGGGCGTGGATCGCCTCGACGCCGAGGCCGAGGGTCACCTTGACCGCCGCGCCGAGGGCGGCGTGGCCGAGCGCGTTCCAGCCCCCCGCCTCGACCATGTCGGCGCGCTGGCGGATCGGCCGGTCGTAGCGGAGGTGACCTGGCCCTTGGACCAGGAACCCAACGGGCTCCTCGTGGCTCAGCCAGCCGGCGACGTTGGGGCGGAGCGCGGCCGCCCGGGCCTGGCGGACGTAGAGGAAGCCGGCGCCCTCGACCCCCATGAGGTGCTTGTGGCCGCCGCAGGCGAGGTAGTCGATCCCGTCGGCCTCGACGTCGAGCGGGGTCGCGCCGCAGCCCTGGATCGCGTCGACGAAGAGCTCGGCGCCGTGCTCCCGGCAGAGCGCGGCGATCTCACGGATCGGCATCCGCAGCCCGGTGCGGAACTGGACCGACGAGACCGCGACCAGGCGGACGCCGCCCGCCCGCAAGGTCGCCTCGAGGCGCTCGAGGCCCGGCGCGTGCGAGCGCATGTAGTCCTCCAGCGGGAGAAGCGTCGTCCGCAGATCGAAGGCCGCGGCCGCCCGCTGCCAGGGGGTGATGTTCGCCGGGAACTCGCCGTCGAAGAGCACCACCCGATCGCCGGCCCGCCAGGGGAAGCAGAGGGCGACGTCGATCACCCCGGCGGAGGTCCCGGAGGTCAGCGCGATCTCGCCCGCGTCGGCGCCGAGGAGCGCTGCGAGGTCCTGGCGGAGCTCGGCCCGCTGCTGGTTGTAGGTGAAGAAGGCCTCGACCCCGCGGGCCGCGTAGGTGGCGATGCAGGCGTGGAGCGCCCGCTGGATCCGCCGCGAGGGCGGCGAGATCGCGGCGTGGTTGAGGTAGACCGCGGCCTCGAGGTCGGGGAAGAGGCCGCGATCGCCGAGGCGCGGGGCTGGGAGGTCGTCGGTGATGTGCTCCATGGTCGTCGCTCCTAGAGGTCGATGTGGTAGCGGCTCACCTCGGGGGCGCGGCCGCGGAGCGCGACCTCGCGGAGCTCGAACTTGTCGTCGCCCTCGGGCTCGGTCGTCTTGCCGGCGGCGATCACCACGTCGATCCCGTCCTTCGGGCTCCAGAGCGCCGAGCGGTGGCGGTGGCCGAAGAGGACGACGTCGACCTTGTCCTTCATCGCCCCCATCAGCGCCTCGGCGTCGCGGAGGCACTCGGTGAAGAGGCGGTTGAAGGGGTGGTGGTGGAGGTAGACGATCGTCGGCCCGGCGTGCGGGGTCGCGAGGATCGCCCGGAGCTTGCGGATCTGGGCGAGGCCGAGCGCGCCCTGGGCGAAGTGGAAGGACTCGCCGATCATCCCGGCGACCGAGTCGAGGCCGATGAAGCGGGCGTCGCCGATCGTGTGGACCAGCGGGAAGAGCTCGGCCATCCGGTCGCTCGCGGTCTCGGTCCCGGCGATCCCCATCACCTCGCCGAGGACGTGGCGCTGGAAGTCGACGCGGGCCGACACGTAGTACGAGTTGCCCATCGGCCCCGAGTCGTGGTTGCCCGGGCACGCGAGGATCGGCAGGCCGGCGGCCTTGAGCGGGGCGAGGAGCTCGAGGAGGCGCTCGTACTGCTCGCGGGTGCCGTCGTCGACGAGGTCGCCGGTGATCACGACCACCGGCGGCGGCGCGGCGCTCTCGTAGCGGTGGAGGATCCAGGCGACGATCCGCGCGAGGCGGCGGTTCTCCGGGCGCCAGCGCTGGCGGTGGATGTGGAGGTCGGAGAGGTGGAGGATCGTCGTCGTCGTCGTCATCGAGTCACGCTCACTCCCGGAGGCGCTGGCGCCCGCGCGGCGCGGCGCTGGCGTTGGCGAGGATCGTCAGGGCGAGGCCGCCGAGGATCAGGAGGTCCTCGGCCGCCGGGAAGCTCCGCGGGTCGTCGGCCGGCGCCTGCAAAAAGACGGCGACCCCGACCCCGCACGCGGCGACCCCGGCGAGGGTCAGCGCGAGGCGGAGGCGGCCGGACATCGGCGGAGACTACCACGCCGCCGGGGCGCTAGGCGGGGCCGGGGCGCGGGCGGACGAGGGCGTAGACGACGAGCCCGGCGGCGATCGTCGCGGCCGCGACCAGCGACGTGAGCGGACGGACGGCGACCGTGAAGGCGATCATCCAGGCCATCAGCGCGAGGGCGATCAGGGTGGTGAGCGGGTGTCCCCAGGTGCGGTAGGGGCGGGGAAGCCCGGGCTCGCGGCGGCGGAGGACGAAGACGCCGGCGACCGTGAGCCCGGACGAGAGCGCGAGGGTCATCCCCATGTAGGTGAGGAGCTGGTCGAAGGAGGCGGTGAGGACCATCGCCGCGGCGATCACCACCTGGAGGGCGATCGCGGCCGCCGGTCCGCGATCGCCCGGATCGCCGGTGAGGCGGCCGGCGAGGCGGCGGAAGCGGGGGTAGTCGGCGCCGAGCGCCTCGTAGACCCGCGGGCCCGCCATCATCAGCGCGCTCACGGTGGTCAGGAGGCCGAGGGCGACGATCACCGTCAGGCCGGCGGTGATCAGCGGGTCGCCGAAGAGGTGCTCGGCGGCGACGTAGCCGACCTCGACGACGCCGGCGAGGTCGGCCGCCGGCGCGGCGATCACGAAGACCAGGTTGAGGCCGAGGTAGAGGGCGGCGACCGTGAGGGTGCCGAGGATCAGCGAGCGCGGGATGCTCTTGCCCGGGCGGTCGATCTCGCCGGCGACGTAGGCGGCCGCGTTCCAGCCGCTGTAGGCGAAGGAGACGAAGACCAGGCCGACCGCGAAGGCCGGCGAGGCGACCGCCGCGGCGGTGCTCGGATCGGCGAGCGGGGTGATCCGCGAGAGGTCGCCGACCGCGAGGCCGCCGGCGATGAAGAGGACGATGAGGACGACGGTCGCGGCCGTGACCAGGTTCTGGACGATCCCGCCGAGGCGGACCCGGAGGCCGTGGAGGAGCGCGAGGACGAGGATCGCCGCGAGGCCGGCGGCGCTCGGATCGACCCCCGGGAGGATGCGCCCGAGGTAGTCGCCGAAGGCGATCGCCGAGGCGGCCATCGGCGCCGAGAAGCCGACCACCAGCGAGATCCAGCCGGCGATGAAGCCGACCGCCGGGTGGTAGATCCGCGAGAGGAGGGTGTACTCGCCGCCGTTGTGCGGGAGCGCGGCCGCGAGCTCGGCGTAGGCGAGGGCGCCGCAGACGGCCGTCAGGCCGCCGAGCGCCCAGGCGAGGAGCACCGCCGAGGTCGAGCCGAGGTCGCGGATCAGAAAGCCGGTGGTCGTGAAGACGCCGGTGCCGACCATCGACGCGATGATCAGCAGGATCGCGGTCGCCGAGCCGAGCGCCCGCGGCGGGCGGGCGAGGCCGTCGGCGCTCCCCGGGGCCGCGCCGGGGCCGGTGGCGGCGGGGTCGGGCGCGGACATCGGGCTACTCGAGGTCGTCGAGCTCGGCGAAGAGGGGGGCGCAGGAGGGCGCCGCGGGATCGCCGGGGCGATCGCCGAGGGCCGCGCGGCCGGCCTCGAGGATCCGCCCGGGGTGCATCGAGGTCTCGCCGCGGCGGCGGAGGTCGTCGCCGAAGGCGGTCTTCATCCTCAGGCCGCGGTAGTAGTCGGTGAGGGTGCCGTCGATGTAGTCGTGGGCGAGGGCGGCGCAGAGGGCCTCGAGGTCGGCGAATTGGGCGGGGCGATCGTCGTCGGTGGCGGCGGGCGGGGTCGCGGGGGCGTCAGCCTGAGCAGTCTTTCCAGGCATGTTCTTTTGGACAGGCATGATCGGCGCGTCCGGGCGGGCGTCGGCGTCGGCGTCGGCGCGCGCGGGCGTCGACGGGGGCGGGGAGGCCTCGTCCGCGCCCGGGGTGGGGGCGGCCGGCCGCGCGTCTGCGCTGGCAGGCTGAGCCGCGGGCGCCTCGCGCTCCGCCGCCGCCTGCGTCTTCGCGTCAGCCCCCGCCTGGCCGCCGCAGGCGACCAGCGCGAGCCCGAGGAGGAGGCGGGGCGATCGGCGCATCGCCGGGACGCTAGGCGCCGCGCGCCGGGCTTGTCAATGGCCGCCGGCCGAACGCGCGCGGCGAATTCCGCCGCGGCCCGGCCGCTCCGCCGCGCCCTCCTGCTAGGGTGCCCGCCGTGCCCCTGCATCGCCCCTCGGACCGCCGCAGCTCCCTCCTCCTCTCCCTTGCGCTGGTCGCCTGCAGCGGCGGCGGCAGCACGAGCGACGCAGGCAGCGAGGCCAGCAGCGGAAGCGGCGAGGCCAGCAGCGGCGGCGAGTCCACCGGCAGCGCGGGCACGGGCACGGACACGGGCGGCGAGGGGACGGGGAGCACCGGCGCTGGCGCGGTGGTCGACGTCAGCGGCGACGCCTTCGCCTTCGGTCCGGCGACGATGGTCAGCGGCGCGACGGTGACGATCCTCGAGCAACCGGGCGTGTCGACGGTCACCGACGACGACGGCCACTTCGCCTTCGAGGGGCTCCCCGCCGGCTCCGAGGCGACCTTCGTCTTCAACCGGAGCGGCTACCCGACGATCTACACCCGGACCTTCACGCTCCCCGACGCGGACGCGGGCCCGCTCGAGCGGGTCACCTTCCAGGCGCCGGACGACTCGACCTTTGCGGCCCTCGCCCTCATCGTCGAGATCGACCCCGATCCGGCGACCTGCCAGATCGCCAGCACGGTCACCCGCATCGGCGTGTCGCTCTACGACGGGGTCGCCCACGGCGAGGCGGGGGCGACGGTGACGATCACCCCGGCGCTGCCGCCCGAGCACGGGCCGGTCTACTTCAACGCGAACGTGATCCCGCAGAAGGACCTGGTCGAGACCTCGGCGGACGGGGGGGTCCTCTACACCAACGTGCCGCCGGGGACCTACGTGCTGCGGGCGAGCAAGGCGGGGGTCAACTTCGACGAGGTGACGGTGCGCTGTGACGCGGACGTGCTGGTCAACCCGTCGCCGCCCTGGGGGCTCCAGGCGCGGCCCTGAGGGGCGGGTGTTCTGGGGCTGCCGGAGTTGCGGGGTGATTGGTTTGAGGCAGGTGGGGCGGCCTCGGAGTTCGCGTGGGTGGACCGCGCAGGAGCGCGCGGTGAGAGAGTGTGCGGGGGGCTAGTTGGTGTCGCTGCAGCAGCAGCGGATGACGTTGCGACCAGGGCCCCATGGCTGGGGCTGGTTGCAGGGGTCCGAGAAGAAGAAGGCGCCGACCTCGTCGGCACACCCGCCGATATCACCGTATCCCTTGAGTGTGTTTCCATCACACCCTGCCTCGACGCACTGCTCGCCGGTACCTTGGCAGTATTCGTCACATGTAGTGAAACCGTCCTTGGCAGCGATGCACTCGCCATAGATTGGCAGACACTCCCCGCCTCCGCATCCTCCCGAGCAGAACTTGCCGCACGCGCCGCAGTTGTCCCCGTCGCCCTGAAGATCCTTGCACGCGCCACCGCACGCCCCGCCACCATCGCAGTGCAGCTTGATGGACGTGTCCTGGGCGACCTTGTGCCCGTCCTTGTCGAAGAACTCCGCGCGAAAGACCCGATCCAGGTCGACGCTCTCGAACTCGATCGACGCCACCTGATCGACGTCGGCCCAGGACACGGTGATCGAGTAGGTCCCCTCCTGCCCGGCCGAGACGAAGGGTCCGTAGGAGAACGCCCCGTCCTCGGTGAAGAGCGTCCCCCCTGCGATGTCATCGAACCCGTCCGGGTCGCTCACGATCGCCGTGAACACGACCGACTCCCCCTCCGTGATCTGCGCGACGTTGGTCGAGAAGGAGATGAAGAAGGGGGCGCCGTCGGCCGAGCCCGTGGTCTCGCTGCTGGTGCCGGCCGACGTCGTGTCGGTCGTCCCCGTGGTGGCGGTGGCGGTGGCGGTGGCGGTGGCGGTGGCGGTCGTGCCAGAGGCCGTCGCTGAGGTCACGCCGGCGCTCTCGGACGTCTCCGACGCGCTGTCATCGCCGCCAGAGCAGGCGACCAGGACCACGAGGGTGCTCTTCCAGAGGAGGTCACGCATCCCCGGAGGCTATCAGAGTGCGCAGCCTAGCCGCCGGTCGACGACGCGGTCGTCGTCGAGCCATCGCCCGTCGTCGTCGACCCCCCGCTCCCGCTCGCGGTCGACGAATCCGTCGACCACGACTCGGCCGACTCGCTCGAGGCGATGAAGTCGACCACCGCGCTCCCCTTGCGATCGCAGCGGTCGCGGACCTCGGCGCGGATCTGCACCCGGGTCTCGACCCCGCCGCCTTGCCAATAGGTCGGATCCTCGTCGAGGACGACGACGTAGCCGGTGGTCTCGACCGACCCCGAGGCGGTGGTGTGGAGGAGCGCCTTGTCGGTGATCACCGCCTTGCGCGAGGCGAAGGGGGTCCACTCCGGGCAGCTCGCGGCGTCGAGCGGGCAGTCGGCGGCGACCTGGATCGTGAAGTTCACCTCGAAGCCCGGCGAGGCCGCGTAGGGGTTGGCGACGTCGACCCCGAGGTAGTAGTGCTGGCCGCCCTGGAAGCCGTAGTTGATCGGCGGCGGGTGGCTGGGGCTCAGCGGCGTGAAGTCGGACTCGCCCTCGCCGAGGGTCACCATGAGCGGGTCGCTGAGGGTGCAGGAGGCGTCGAGGGGCAGCGACTCGGGGGCGTCGCAGCCGAGCGGATCCATCTCGCAGGGCTCGGGGTTCTCCGGCTGACGGAAGCAGAAGAAGCCGGTGAGCTGAGTCGTGACGACGAAGGCGACGAGCCAGGCGGGGAGCTTCGGCACGGGGCGACGCTAGCACAGGCGCAGGCGCGCGGCCGCGAAGCCAACGCGCCCCTCAGCCCTCGGCCCCGGGCGGGATCGGCGGCGCGTCCGCGAGCGCGCCGGCGCCCGTCTGCGGGTCCGGCCGCGAGCCCTGCGCGGCCCCGCCGGTGAGCGACGACGCGTCGAGGCTCGTCGCGGCTCGCGCGAGGTGCTTGGCGGCCCGGCGGATCTCGGCGAGGAGGTGCTGATCCCAGATCGCCTCGGCCGGCGGCACCTTGCCGGCCGCGGTCTCCCGCAGGAGCGCGGCGAGGGCGGCCTCGTAGCCCTGGTCGAGGAGCGCGAAGGCGTGGCGGGCCGCGCCCGCCTGGTGATCGAGGGCGGTCGGATCGGCGGCCTCGCCGACCGCGCGCGCGCCCTCGAGGAAGGCGGCGAAGCGCCCGGGGATCGCCCGATCGAAGGCCGGCGAGCCCTGCCGCTGCTCGATCACCGCGGTCGCCTGCTCGCCGGCGATCACCAGGTGCTGCGAGGCGCGGAGGAGGATCTCGAGGCCGTCGGCGACCGCCGCCGGGAGGTCGGCGCGGCTGAGGCGGGCGATGTAGCGGGAGATCGCCTGGAGGAGCGCGGCCATCCCCTCGCGGCGGGTCGCGATCGCCTCGACCGTCGGCGCCGGCGTGCGGATCGCGTCGAGGTGGAGGTGGAGCGCGAGGTGGGCGACCCGCCCCATCTCCCGCCGGGTCGCCTCGAGCGCGAGCGCCGGGATCGCCAGGACGGTGTCGTCGAGGAAGCGCGGGCGGCTCTCGAGCTCGCCCTCCGAGACGAAGCGCCGGCCCAGCGCCTCCTCCAGCTTCTGGCTCAAGGGCCAGATCAGGACGACGCCGAGGAGGTTGAAGGTGGTGTGGAAGAGGGCGAGCGTCGACGCGACCGCGGGCGCCTGGCCGCGGCCGAGGAGCGCCTGCAGGAGGTCGAGGAGCCAGGGGAGGAGGACCAGGGCGACGCTGGCGGCGAGGAGGTTGAAGACGACGTGGGCGGCGGCCGCCCGGCGGGCGTTGGGGGTCGCCCGCAGGGTCGCCAGGATCGCCGTCGACGTGGTCCCGAGGTTGGCGCCGATCACCATCGCCCCGGCGGCGTCGAGGCTCAGGAGCCCGGCCGCGGCGGCCGAGATCGTCAGGGCGATCGACGCGCTCGATGACTGGGTGACGAAGGTCGCGACGAGGCCGATCCCGAGGGCCGCGAGGTCGCCGAGCCAGCCCGCTTCGCCGCCGAGGGCGGCGCTCGGGGCCATCCCGCCGAAGGCGTCGCGGATCACCCCGAGGCCGAGGAAGAAGAGGCCGAAGCCGGCGAGCGCGCCCGCGCTCGCGCCCCGCCGCCGGAAGCCGACGAGCTGGAGGAGCGCGCCGGCGCCGACCAGCGGCAGCGCCAGGGCCTCGAGGTCGAAGTCGAGGCCGGTGAGGGCGACCAGCCAGCCGGTCATCGTCGTCCCGACGTTCGAGCCGAAGATCACCCAGAGCGCGTTGTGGAGCGCCAAGATCCCGGCGTTGACGAAGCCGAGGGTGGCGACCGTGACGACGCTCGACGACTGGACCAGCGAGGTGATCAGGGCGCCGGTGAGGAGCGCGCGGAGGCGCCCGCCGGTCGCCCGCTCGAGGAGCGCGCGGAGGCGATCGCCGGCGGCGAGGCGGAGGCCGTCGGTCATCAGGCGCATGCCGAGGAGGAGGAGACCGAGCCCCCCGAGCACGCCGCCGATCATCGAGCTCTCCGCGTGCATGCGATCCTTCGCCCTCGCCGCTCCCGGCCGATCCTAGCGCCTTGGCCCCCCCTCCTCGCTACGTCTGCAGGGGCGATGGGGGGCCACGCCAGCGCCGCAAAAAAAGACCGCGGGCCCCGAGCCTCGCCCGGTGACCCGCGTGGTCGTGGTTGGCCGGGGCTCTCAGCCGCCGCCGAAGAGGCCGCCGAGGCCGCCCGGGAGCTTGCTGGTGATCTTGTCCTGGAGGCCCGACTTGGCGAGGAGCCCCGGCAGGTCGTCGGCGTGCTCCTTGAGGAAGGCGATCACCTTCTCGGCGGTCTCCTTGTCGAGGCCGACCTTGGTGATGAGTCCGTTGATGATCTCGTCCATCGTTCGCTCCTTGGTCCCTTCGCCGGCGGGGTGCCGGCGGCGCGATGGTAGGGGAAGGGCCCGGGCCTGTCACGCCGGCCCGGGCCCCCTGCGATCGCGCCTCGCCCGGGGTGCGCGCGCGCACGCGAAATCTGGCGCTCGCGGGGTGAGAATCGCGGCCGAGCTCAGCCGGCGCCGCAGATGTCGGCCCCGTAGTGGAGGCAGGCGCCGAAGGCCGAGCGGCTCTCGCAGTGCTGGACGCAGAGCGCCCCCTCGCCGCAGACGTCGGGGTCGTAGGCGATGCAATTGCCGTTCATCCCCCGCAGGCGGCAGGACTTGGCGCAGGTGTAGGCCGGCCCGCAGGCGTCGGTGCCCCAGGAGATGCAGGCGCCGAGGTCGGCCCGCGACTCGCAGGCGCGGGCGCAGGAGAAGGCGGGGCCGCAGGCGTCGGCGCCCCAGGCGACGCAGCCGCCCCCGAGGCCGCGGCTCACACAGCGCTTTACGCACTTCGCCTGGGCCTCGCAGTGGTCGGGGCCGTACTGGACGCAGGAGCCGTCGCTGTGGCGGGCGGTGCAGCGGCTCACGCAGGTCATGTTGATCCCGCAGACGTCGGCGCCGAGCTGGACGCAGCGGCCGGCGCTGTCGCGTTGCGTGCAGGGGGCGACGCAGACCGCGTCGGCGGCGCAGTAGTCGTCGGCGTAGGAGACGCAGTCCCCGCTGACGCCGCGGTGGCGGCAGCGGGAGACGCAGCGCATCTGCTCCTTGACGCAGGTGCCGTCGCTGCAGGTGAAGCCGGGCGGGCACTCGGCGGCGTTCTGGCAGGAGCCGGCGATCGACTCGGCGCTGGCGAGGCCGAGGCCGAGGCCCGCGAGGAGGGCGAAGGAGCGGTGCATCCAGCGACGCGAGAGGCGCATCTGGGGCACGCTAGCACGGTGTTCTGGGGCTGTCACAATCGCTAGACGTGACAGGATGTCAAAGGGCGCAGGCCGCCGCGAGGTCGCGGGCGATCGCCGGGGTCGCGAGATCTGCGGCGGCGCAGAGGCGCTCGCCCGACCCCCGCTCCCGCGGGGCTTGGCGGCGGTCGCCGGCTAGGTGACCATCCCGGCGATGACCGACCTCGCAGCCATCCAGGAGGCGACCGACGGGGCCTCGCCGCGGGCGATCCTCGGCCACGCCCTCGAGCGCTTCGGCGACGACCTCGTGATCGCCTTCAGCGGCGCCGAGGATGTCCTGCTGATCGAGTACGCGCACCAGCTCGGCCGCCGCTTCCGGGTGCTCGCGGTCGACACCGGCCGCCTCCACCCCGAGACCTACCGCTTCTTCGCCGCGGTCGAGGCCCGCTACGGCGTGCGCATCGAGGTCGCCTTCCCGGCGGCCGCCGAGGTCGAGGGGCTGGTCCGCCGCCGCGGGCTCTTCTCCTTCATCGACGACGGCCACCAGGAGTGCTGCCGGATCCGCAAGGTCGAGCCGCTCGCTCGCCACCTCGCGGGCTTCCGCGCCTGGGTCACCGGTCAGCGCCGCGACCAGAGCGCGGGGACCCGCTCGGAGCTCGCAGCGGTCGAGCTCGATCCTGTCTTCAAGACCAGCTCGGGCGCGCCGCTCGTCAAGTTCAACCCGCTGGCGGCGATGACGGGGGTCGAGGTCTGGGACGCGATCCGGGCCTTCGAGGTCCCCTACAACCCGCTCCACGCCCGCGGGATGGTGAGCATCGGCTGCGAGCCCTGCACCCGGGCGATCCTGCCGGGGCAGCACGAGCGGGAGGGGCGGTGGTGGTGGGAGAACGAGCAGAAGAAGGAGTGTGGGCTCCACGCGGGGAACGTCGCGGGGGGCGAGGACGGCTCCTAGCGCGGGGTCGCGGTCGCGGCGCGGCGAGAGCCGCTCCTCGGCTCATTTGCCGAGCTCGGCCGCCCGCGCCTCGGCCCGCTCCCACATCCGGATGTAGCCCTCGGCCGAGCGGAAGAGCGGCTCGATGTCGGCCGGGTCGACGGCGTCGCGGCGGGCGTCCTCGAGCAGCTCGGCGAGGAGGCCGAGGGTGGCGAAGCCCTCGGTGTTGAAGTCGAGGACCCGCTCGCCGATCACCGGCTCGGTGAACTCGACGTCGCCGGCGAAGGACTTGAAGGGGTAGGTGATCGGATCGCTCTGCGGGGTCGGGCAGACGCCGTCGCCGAAGCGGGGGCCGCGGGCGCTGGCGAAGCCGTTGAGGTCGAAGCTGAAGCCCTCGGCCGGGTAGCCGCCGTTCTGGGTGATGAGCGCGATCCGATCCTTGAAGCCCTGGACGGTCGCGCCGGGGGCGTCGCCGCGGCAGCGGCCGAAGCCGGAAGCCGAGACCCCGCCGAGCGCGTAGGCCTTGCCGCCGTTGTTTCTCCCGTGGCTGCCGACCGGCGGGTAGTCGGCGGCCTCGACGATCTCGTAGGCCCGCACGTAGGACCACTGGGGGAAGTGGTCGACCTCGATGAGCATCCCGCGGGCCATCATCTCGTGGAGGAGGTGCTCGCCCAGCGGGGTGATCGTCGCGTTCTGGCAGTAGGGGCCGACCAGGGGCGGCTGCGAGATCTGGTCGAGGTACTTGGCGGTGGTGTTGAGCGGCGCGTCGGCGAAGGCGCTGTTGTCATTCGGCGCCGGCGAGTCGTAGACGTCGCGCGGCATGTTGAGGCCGCCGAAGGCGACGTCCCCGTGGTCAAAGCCGCCGACCTCGGGATCCGGGCAATCGAGGGTGTAGTTCGACCAGTGGCCGCTGTTGGCGAAGTTGCCGAGCTCGATGAAGGCCCGGTCGCCGTCGCCGGGGGTGAATTTATTGTCATACTTGTGGACCGGGAAGAGCGCGCGGACGCCGAGGTCGTAATAGTGGTCGAGCTGGGACTCGACGTAGGCCTCGTCGCAGGTCGGGTCGCCGGGCCCGGGGGTGAGCTTGCAGCGGAAGATGTTGGCGGCCTCGATCCCGAGGATCACCGCCAGCTTGCCGCCGGCGATCACCTCGCGGGCCTCGGCCGGGGTATGCACAATTCGGAACCACCCGAGCCCGGGCCCGCCGCTCTGGGCGTCGATGTAGCGCTCGAGCGCGTAGCTCTCGTCGATGATCCGATCGACCGCGGTCATGTCGTCGCAGTCGTAGCGCGGCTTCTGGATCCCCTCGCCGACCATGAAGTCGCAGATGATCCGGTTGGTGGTCGCGTGGAGGACGACGAGGCGGAGGCCGGCGAGGTAGGCCCGCTGCAGCCAGACCCAGTACTGGACCTGGTGGGTCGAGCGGCTCGGCGCGTGCGGCCAATCGGAGAAGGTCGGCCAGCCGTCGGTGCGGTGGTTGTCCTCGCTCATCTCCTTGGCGATGAGATCGGGGAGGAGGCTCTGGATGTCCGTCGCCTCGGAGCCGGCGGAGTCGAAGATCGCGCCGAAGAAGTCCTTGCGGCCCATCTCGCCGTGGGCGACCGAGCAGTCGCCGAGCGCGTGGGCGACCCCGAGGCGGTGGTAGGCGCCGCCGTGGTAGAGGCCGCCGCCGCCGAAGGCGAAGTTGGAGTGGATATGCGAGTGGGTGTCGACGACCCCGTAGAGATCGCCGTCCTCCCAGGTGGTCTTGGTGATCGCGCCGACCGCGTCGAGCGTCAGCTCGGGGTGGGGCTTGCACCCCTCGGCGGGCTCGAGGGTGAGGGGCAGGCCCTCGTCGGCGATGCCGGCGGCCGCGAGCGAGCGGTCGTTGCGGCGGTTTCGGAGCTGGTAGCGCCAGGGGTCGACGGTCGACGCCTCGAGGATCCACTCGGCGCCCGAGATGTAGGCGTCGTCGACCAGGGTGACGTCGGAATCGAGGACGTCGCGGCGGACGAGGGGGCCCTCGTCGGCGACCAGGTAGAAGCCGTCCTGGTCGTAGAGGAGGTAGGTTGCGAGGTCGGAGGCCCGGAAGGTGAAGCGGGCGGCGGCCGCCGAATCACCGGCGAAGGCGAAGCCCTCCCCGTCGCCGTTGACGCTGAGGTAGGTGTCGTCGCTGCGGACCGTGAAGCAGCCGCTGGCCTGGCCGTAGACGTCGAGCTCCGGCGCCTCGCCGGTGGTGCCGGTGCCGGTCTCGGTCGCGCTGGCGCTCGCGGTGTCGGTCCCGCCGGCGGTCGAGCCCTCGGTCGCGCTGGCGCCGGTCTCCCCGCTGGAGCCCGAGCAGCCGAGGAGGAGCGTGATGGTGATCGGGAGCGGACGGAGCGGACGCACGGCCCCCCAGTTTACCCGCCGCGGGCGCCCTGATCACAGGCGATCACGCCGTCGAGCGCGAAGCGCTGGGTCGCCGCGGGTCGCTGGGGGGGCCCGGTGGGCGCTCGAGCGGCGCCGCGTCGCGCCGCCGTCGGTGACGATCCCGCGCGACGCTCTGGGTCTGCCGCGGCGACCGATCGGGGGGGCGCGTGGTCGCTGGCCCCCTCCTTCGTCGGTCGCTGCTCCACGGTCGACCTCGACCCTTGCACACACACGCGCGTTTTCATCCGCGGACGGAGGCGCCGCGGAGATCACGGCGGCGGAAGACGTGAGAGACTTCAGGGCCGTGCGAGGAACCCCTTCGGCGACCGAGCAGCGGCTCGTCCGCTTTCGCCGTCGCATCACGTCGGCGATGGCGATCGGCATCACCGTCGGCTGCGTCTTGATGGCGCCGATACGGATCTGGCAGTTCACCGTCACCGGCGACGTGTTTCGCCTCCTCGGCGGCGGGGTGGTGATCTTCGGCGCGGTCTTCTGCGCGGTCTCGCTGCGCGCCCTGATCCGCGGCGAGCTCGAGCGGGCCGGCCGCTTCCTGCTGATCAGCATGATCTCCTGCATGGTCGCGGTCGGCGTCGTCGACCAGCCCGGCCTCGCCCTCCTGGCGATGACGGGCGGCGCGCCGATGCTCTACATCCTCGGCCTCGCCCTCGGCGCCCTCGAGCGCCGCGCCCTCTGGCAGCTCTTCCTGCCGGTCACCTTCGGCGTGACGCTGGTCGTCCGCCAGCTCGTCAACCCGATCGAGTGGCTGCGGGATCCCAGCGAATTCGCGGTCATCGTCCTCTGCGGCTTCGTCGCCATCTACATGTCCTGCCGCCTCGCCGACGAGCTCTTCTTGATCATGCGTGAGGGCCTCCGGGAGAGCGAAGAGGCTCGGATCGAGGCCGAGCGGGCGAACCAGACCAAGGGGCTCTTCCTGGCGACGATGAGCCACGAGCTGCGGACGCCGCTCAACGTGATCATCGGCTACGCCGAGCTGATCGACGAGCTCCTCGACGACCCCGACGTCGAGCGGGTCGAGATCCGGCGCGACGTGGAGCGGGTCCGCGGCGCCGCCGAGCACCTCCTCTCCATGATCGCCGACGTCCTCGACATGTCGAAGATCGAGGCCGGGCAGGTGACGATCTGCCTCGAGTCGGTGGGGCTCCCCCGCCTGGTCGCCGGCCTCGTCGAGCACGCGCGGCCGCTCCTCGCCCGCCGCGCGAACACCCTCGAGGTCGTCCACGATCCCGCGGCGGTCGAGCTCGAGAGCGACGCGATCAAGGTCCGGCAGGTCCTCCTCAACCTCCTCTCGAACGCGGCGAAGTTCACCGAGAGCGGCGTCATCACCCTGCGCGTGGTCAACGAGGCGCGGGCGGGCGTCGACGGCGTCCTCTTCGCGGTCTCCGACACCGGGATCGGCATCCCCGCCGACCGCATCGGCGAGCTCTTCAAGCCCTTCACCCAGGTCGACGCGTCGACGACGCGGCTCTACGGCGGGACCGGCCTCGGCCTCGCGATCTGCCGCTCCTTCGCCGAGCGCCTCGGCGGCACCCTGACGGTCGAGAGCGAGCTCGGGGTGGGCAGCACCTTCGCGCTCTGGCTCCCGCGCCGCCACGCCGACGCGCCCCCGCCCGCGCTCGCCGAGGCGTCGCCGGCGTGACGCGGCCGGCGGGCGCCGTCAGAGCGCGGCGACCCGCACCCGCACCGGACGATCGGGGCGGAGGGTCGCCGACGCGTGGAGCCCGATCGCCTCGTCGGAGGCGAGCATCACTCGGAAGCGGCGGGCGATCATCGAGATCGCCAGCGCCGACTCGTAGAGGCTGAAGCGGTTGCCGATGCACACCCGCGGGCCGGTGATGAAGGGGAGATAGGCGTAGCGGTGGCGGGCGGCGATCGCCTCGGCGGTGAAGCGCTCGGGCCGGAAGGACTCGGGATCGTCCCAGAAGTCGGGGTGGCGGTGGAGGAAGTAGATCCCGAGCATCGCCCCGCACCCCGCCGGGATCCGGTGGCCGGCGACCGCGACCTCGCGGGTCGCCACCCGACCGACCATCCACGCCGGCGGTCGGAAGCGGAGGACCTCGTCGATCACCATCCGGATGTAGGTGAGCGAGTCGAGGTAGCCGGGATCGCTCGGGGTCGGCGACTCTGCGCGGGCCGCCTCGTCGGCGACGCGGGCCGCGACCTCGGCGTGGCGGGCGAGGATCGCGAAGGTCCAGGTCAGGGTGAGCGCGGTGGTCTCGTGGCCGGCGAGGTAGAGGGTGAGGATCTCGTCGCGGATCTGCGCGTCGGTCATCGACTCGCCGCTCTCCTCGTCGCGGGCGGCGATGATCGAGTCGAGGAGGGTCGGCGCGTCGCGATCGGGGTGGCGGCGGGCGTGTTCGATGATCCCGTAGATCAAGTGATCGAGGTCGCGCAGCGCCCGCTTGAAGCGGCGGTTCTTCGGGGTCGGGATCGCCAACGGGATGTTGAGGCCGGCGCTGATCCGGTCGCCGACGATCTCGATGCTCTCGGTGACCGCGCGCGTGGTGTCCTGCGAGGTCGCCCCGAGATCGACGCCGAAGAGGGTGCGGCCGACGATCCGCTGGGTGAGCCGCATCATCTCGGCGTAGAGGTCGAAGACCTCGCCGGTGCGGGCGCGACGCTCCCAGACGTCGAGCATGTCGTCGACGCAGGCGGCCATCGCCGGGAGGAGCGCGTGGATGCAGCGGGGACGGAAGGTCGGCTGCATCATCCGCCGCTGCCGCGCCCAGTACGCGCCCTCGCTGGTGACCAACCCCTGGCCGACGAAGGCCCGGGCGGGCGCGTAGAACCAGCCCTTCTCGAAGGCGTCGCGCTGGCTGACGAGGACCGCTTCGAAGGCGTCCGGGTGGGCGAGGAGGGCGAGCGAGCGCTGGCCGACCAGCGGCACCCGGAAGGCGTCGCCGTAGCGCTCACGGCAACGGAGCAGGAAGGGGAACATGCCCTCGCGGAGGATCGACGGGAGGGCGCCGACCAGCGGCGCGCCGCGGGGACCGGGGAGCGTGCGGGCGTCGACGCGGCGTCCACCGGCGCTCGCGGCTGGAGATGGACTGGCGACGGTCATCGGGGGCGAGTCTACTATCCCGGACGACTCCGCGCGTCAGGCTCTGGGCGCCGCGATCGACGCCTCCAGACGCGCGTCGGCCGGCGATCCGGTGCCCGCGGACCCCCGGGTGAGTCAACCCGTCGGGCGATCGCGCGCGCTCACGCGGCGGGGGCCGTGGCGAGCGGCCGCCGCCAGAGGCGGGCGAGGAAGCGCTCGATCCGGCCGGCGGCGGCCTCCTCGTCGATCCCGTGGGCCTCGCCGAGGAGCTCGATCATCGCCGCCGCCCCGAGGCCGGCGCGGGCGGCCTCGACGAGGAGCGCGGTGATCCGGTCGACCCCGTAGGCGGTCTTCTCGCGGACGTCGACCACCAGGTACTCGTCGCCCTCGCGGGCGACGTAGAGGCCGCGATCGTCGGCGCCCCGCGTCGCCGGGATCGCGGCGTCGAGCTCGAAGCGCTGGGTCGCCGCGATCCCGACCCGGACGGCCGGCAGGCGCTCGCGCGCGGCGCTCTCCTCGAGGATCCGCAGGATCGGCAGGACGTGGGTGAGCCAGCCGCGGCGGCGGACGAGCTCGCAGTAGCGCCCCCGCTCGATCCCCGCGAGCGAGACGCAGCCCGGGCAATTGTCGCGGGCGCTGCACCCCTCGCAGCCGAGGGCGGCTCGATCCTCGGCGACCCGCGCCTCCATCAGCACCTGGAGGTGGACGCGATCGCGGTGCGGCCCCGGGATCCGCGGGCCGCCGACGCAGGGCGAGAGGGAGCCGTCGGTGTTGGCGACGATGAGCCCGAGCGCCCGCGCCTGGCAGCCCCAGAGCGACCAGCGGCAGCCGTGGATCACCCGCAGCGGGTGGCGGCCGCCGAGGAGCTCGGCGAGGGCGGGGGGCCGCTCGAAGGCCTCGATCTCGAGGAGCGCGGCGATGAAGCGCTCGAGATCCTCGCCCCCCTCGATCGTCGCCAGGAGCGCGGTGTCGGCCGCTCGCCGCGGGCGGCCGTCGAAGTCGAGCGCGAGCCCGTCGAGCGCCGCGAAGCCGGCGCGGACGATCGACGTCACCTCGTAGCGCGGGTGGACGAAGAGCTCGCGCGCCGCCCCCGAGTCGAGCACCGGGTGGACGTAGGCGACCTGGGTGACCGGCACCTCGGCGGCGACGCAGGCGTGATCGATCGCCTCGATCGCGTCCTCGTGCTCGACCTCGACGAAGAGGTGATCGCCGATGTGAATGATCGGCGCGATCGCCTCGGGCGCCCGCGCGCCCCAGCCGGCGGCGACCAGGACGAGGCTCGGGTAGACCATCCCCGAGGGGAGGTGGGCGCTGGTCGAGAACTCGCCGGTGAAGTGGATCGGGATCTTGACGCTCGGGTAGACGAAGGCGTGGGGGAGGCGGGGGATCTCGGTGGGATCGAAGCGGTAGAGCGCACGCCGCGGGAGGGTCGCGTAGCGGGGGTCGTAGTCGACCTCGCCCTTCCGCTGGCGGGTGAAGACCGAGCCCGAGAGCGGGGTGAAGTGGTTGACCGAGTAGGCGCCGAGGTCGAGGGTCTTGATGTACTCGAGGGTCTGGAGCGCGTCCTCGCGGGTCTCGAAGGGCATCCCGGTGACGAAGCTCGCGGTCGTGTCGAGGCCGACCTCGCGGGCGTAGGCGACGAGCTCGCGCGCCTCCTCGAGGTAGGCCCGCTCGGCGTTGAGATCGAGCGCCCCGCGGGTCGCGGCGTGGAGCTTGCGCATCTGGTGGAGGACCCGCGGGACCCCCGACTCGACCCCGAAGTTGACCTCGGCGAAGTTGGCCCGGGCCATCAGCTCGATCAGCTCGCGGTCGGCGTGGTTGACGCTCATGTGCGAGTAGAAGCAGAGGTAGTCCTGGAGGCCGGCGTCGATCACCCGGGCGCAGAACTCCTTGGCGCCCGCCCGATCGATCGCGAAGTCGTCGTCGGAGAGCATCACGTGGCAGAGCGCGCCGCGCTCGCGCGCGTGGGCGGCGAAGCGCTCGAGCTCGGCGAGGGTCCGCTCGATCGGCACCGCGTCGACCCGGAAGCCGCTGCGGACCGCGAAGTTGCAGAAGAGGCAGTGGGCGGTGCAGCCCTGGGCGCGGATCAGCGCGAAGTGACCCTCGGCCTCGTAGAGCTCGGCGAGGTCGATCCGCCCGGAGAGGTAGGGCGAGGGGAGCTCGGCGAGGGGAGGGCGCGGCGCCTTCGGGTTCGCGCGGAGCTGGCCCTTCGCGTCGCGGGCGGCGACGCCGAGGATCGACGCGGGATCGGGCGCGCCGGCGCGGGCCTGGGTGAGGAGCTCGGCGAGCGGCTGGTAGCCGCTGCCGGTGACGACGACGTCGAAGGGCGCGCCGTCACCGAGGAGCGTCGGCAGGTTGTAGGCTGGCTCGCAGAAGGGGCCGCCGGCGACGATGAGGCGCCCCGGCCGGAGGCGACGGAGGCGGCGGGCGAGCGCCAGCGAGAGGAGCGCGTTCGAGTCGTAGACGATGAGGCCGTAGGCCCGCGCGTCCTCGGCGGCGATCTCCTCGGCGATCGCGTCGAGGGGGCCGAGCGGCGAGGCGTTGATGTACTGGGTCGCCCGCAGCCCGGCCCCGCCGAGGTACTCGGCGAGGTAGTAGGCGGCGATCGAGTGCGCGAAGCCTTCGAAGCCGTAGGGCGGGAAGGCGAAGCGGATGTCGACGAGGTCGCCCATCGCCCGCGGGGCAGCTCCGGCCCTACTTGCCGGCCGGGAGCTTGTTGGGATCGAGGCCGAGCTCGCGGAGCTCGTGGTCGAGCTCCTGGCGCTCGACGAGGAGGCGCTCGCGGAAGTCCTTGCGGCCCGCCGAGGTGGTGATCGAGGTGCGGCCGCCGATCCCCTCGAGGCGCTTCGCCGGCGCGACCTTGAGGTCGACCTTGTGCTCGAGCATCTCCTTGTCGAGGGCCTGGCGCTCGGCGATCAGCTTCTCACGGAAGTCCTTGCGGCCCGCCGAGGTGGTGATCGAGGTGCGGCCGCCGATCCCCTCGAGGCGCTTGGCTGGCGCCTTGGTCAGGTCGGCCCGTCGTCGCAGGAGCTCGCTCTTGTCGTCTGTCGGCATCGTCGTTTCCCTTCCCAGGGCGCCGCGGAGGCGCCACGATCCACGGCGTCACCCTATCATGGCGCTCGCCGCAGGATCCACGGATGGCCACCGCCGAGAGCACCCCACGCGCAGCGCGCTGCGACCCCTTCATCCTCCTCTCGAGCCCGCGCTGCGGGAGCACGACGCTGATCGAGTGCCTCGGCATGCACCCCGAGCTCGAGGTCGTCTTCGAGCCCTTTCACCCGGACGCGGGGAGTATTTTCTCGGCTGAGGGCGGGCGCCCCCTTTGTGGGGATCTCCAGCGCGACCTCGCGGCCTTTGATCGCGAGGTCGACGCGCTCTTCGCGAGGTGCGACGGCTTCAAGCACATCCTCCACCAGCTCGCGCCGATCCTGATGCGTCGCCTCCTCCGCCGGCGGCGACCGAGGGTGCTCCTGCTCCGCCGCGAGAACCTCCTGCGGCAGGCGGTCTCCAACCTCCTCGCCTTCGAGACCGCGATCTGGCACGCCGGCGACGGGCCCTGGCCGCCGCCGACCCTGCCGGCGCTCGACGTCGATCGCCTGGCGTCGATGATCGCCTACTACCGCGACTCGCAGCGGGTCTTCGCCCGGATCCTCGAGCGCGACGGCGTCGACCACCGCGTGCTCACCTACGAGGCGCTCTTCGAGGGGCGCACCTGGCCCGAGCAGCAGGTGATCCTGGGCGAGCTCTTCGCCTTCCTCGGGCGCCCGCCGATCGTCGACCCCGCGCGCCTCGCCGCCCTCCAGGTCGCCCTCGATCCCGCCCGCCAGCGCCTCGCCTCGCCGGCGATCTACCGGCGGATCCCGAATTGGCGGGCGATCGAGGCCCACCTCGGCGGCGACGCGAACGGTCACCTGGTCGGGTGATCGAAGAGCGCGGCGAGCTCCGCGGCGAGGCGCTCGAAGACGAAGCGGACCCGCCGGCTGGTGTGGAGCTCGCGGTGCGAGACCAGCCAGAGCGGGAAGGGGATCGACGGCATCGCCGGGAGGATCCGCTCGACCCCGGGCTCGGCGTCGCCGATGAGCTCGGAGTTGACGCCGATCCCGAGGCCGGCCCTGACGAGCTCCCACTGGACGAGCTGGTTCTGGCAGGCGGAGGTGAAATTGCGCGATTGCAGCGAGAAGCCGACGTGACCGAGGGCGGCGATCATCGGGCCCCCGTCGAGGTCGAAGCCGACGAAGTCGGCGTCGGAGAAGCCGGCGGGGGTCGTCGGCCGGCCGATCCGATCGAGGTAGACGCTGGCGGCGTAGAGGTTGCCGGCCATGTCGCGGATCTTGCGGGCGATGAGGTCGGGGTGCTGGGGGCGGACGTTGCGGATCGCGATGTCGGCCTCGCGCCGGCGGAGATCGCTGGTCTCATTGGTCGCCACGATCTCGATCCGGATCCCCGGCTCGTCGGCCCGAAGGCGGGCGATGATCGGCGGCAGCACGCGGGCGCCGAAGATCTCGCCGACCGTGATCGTCACCTCGCCCTCGAGCGCCTGCGAGTGCCCCGAGGCCGCGAGCGAGACCCGGCTCGCGGCCTCGCCCATCGCCCGCGCATGCTCGAGGAGGCCGAGCCCGGCCTCGGTGAGGACCAGGCGCTTGCCGACCCGTTCGAAGAGGAGGACCTCGAGCTCCTCCTCGAGGGCGTCGACCTGGCGGCCGAGGGTCGGCTGGCTCATCCCCAGCGCCCGCGCGGCGGCGGAGAGCGAGCCCTCCTCGGCGGTCACGAGGAAGGCGCGGGCGCGGTTCCAGTCGAAGCGGACGCTCCGCCAATCCATGCAAAAACGAATATCACATCCAGGATTTTGGGGAATTAACGAAACGTATTTGCATGGGTATCTCTTTCTCACCGAGAGGGAACAAGACATGTACGCGATCACCCAAGACCACTACGGCCCCGTTGAGAACCTCCAGATCGAGTCGCTCGCCGCGATTGAGCCCGCTGCGCTCGGCGCGCACGACCTCCTCGTCGAGGTCCACGCGACCTCGGTGACGACCGCCGACTGGCGGATGCGAGCGGCCGACTTCCCGGCCGGGATGCGGCTCGCGGGCCGCCTCTTCGCCGGCCTCCTCCGCCCCCGCAACCGGATCACCGGCCGCGAGTTCGCCGGCCGGGTGCTGGCGGTCGGCGCCGAGGTGACCCGCTTCGCGGTCGGCGACGCGGTCTTCGGCGCCCACGCGGGGGGCGTCAACGCCGAGCAGATCGTCGTCCCCGAGGGCGCGTCGATCGCCCGGGTGCCGCGGGGGCTGAGCATGGCCGAGGCCGCGTCGCTCCCCTTCGGCGCGCTCACGGCCGCCGACTTCCTGATCGACAAGGCGAAGATCCAGGCGGGCGAGGAGGTCCTGGTGCTCGGCGCCTCCGGGGGCGTCGGCGTCTACCTCGTCCAGCTCGCCAAGCACCTCGGCGCCGCGGTCACGGCGGTCTGCTCGGGCGCCAACGAGGCGCTGGTGCGCGGGCTCGGGGCCGACAAGGTGATCGACTACCGCAGCGAGGATCCGCGGGCGCTCTGGCGGAGCTGGGACGTGATCATCGACCCGGTCGGCAAGAGCGACGTCCCCGGCTACCGGAGCTCGCTCCGCGAGGGCGGGCGCCACGTCTTCATCGAGGCCGGGATCGGCGAGATCCTGCGCTCGATGGTCTCCGACGCGGTGATCTTCGGGGTCACGACGGAGGGGAGCGCGGCCATGGAGCGCCTCTGCGAGCTCGTCGAGGCCGGGGCGATCCGGCCGGTGATCGGCCACCGCATGCCGATGACCGCGGTCGCCGAGGCCCACCGCCTGGTCGAGCGCCGGCACCGTCGGGGGGCGGTGATCCTCGAGTGGCCGGCCGCGGGCGCGCCCGCCGAGGTCGTGCCGCTGCAGCGCGCGGTCTGAGGTCGAGGCGACATGACCCATGGGTCATGTCGCTCCCGAGCCCGCCGCCTACGAGCCGGGGAGGAACGAGACGAAGTGGCTCGGGATCTCGGCGCCCTCGCCCATCAGCACCTGGTCGCCCCAGCGCTCGAGCCAGAGCATGCGATCGGGCGACGCCCGGTAGACGTAGGTGGCGACCCGCGGCAGCGCCGGCCGGCCGTGCATGCCGACGCCGGCGGCGCTCGCCTGCCCGCGGCGCTCGAGCGCGTAGTCGTGGTGGCCGCGCTGGATGTGCCGCGGGGGCTCGCCGAAGAGGCCGTGGCCGCTCACCGGCTCGAGGAGGAGCCAGCTCTGGAGGGCCGGCGAGGCGACCAGCCAGCGGCGGCGGTTGGCGTCGGCCATCGCCACGACGACGGTGGTGATCTGGCCCTCGCGGAGGGTGAGGACGCCCTCGATCAGGAAGTCGCCGTCGTCCGCGGGGGCGCCGGTCTCGACGATCACGACGTCGCCCTGGCGGAGATCGGCAACGTCGAGCTCGGGCTCCTCGACGCTCTGGGGGAGCGCCCGCGGGGCGACCGCGGCCGGCAGGCGCCCCTGGAGGCGCTGGGCGACCCGCGCGCGGACGCGCTGGGAGGCGGCGTCGGCCGGCGGCGAGGTCGAGGGGCCGGTGCCCCCGGACGCGGGCAGCGCGAGGGGCTGGCCGCCGTCGCTGAGCGCGCGGCGACCGTCGCCCCAGTCGCGGAGGCGACGGGCGGCCAGGATCCCGACCCAGAAGGCGCCGGCGATCGTCAGGGCGGCGACGAGTGAGGCGATGGTCAGCATTGTCTCGCGGGCCGGAGCGGCCGTCGACCGGGAGGTGATAGCACGGCGGGGGCGGGGCGTCTGCCAGGCGACGACGCGGCGGAGGCCTCGGCGCCCGCAGGGGACGAGCGCGGGGAGGCCGCGGCGGGGGGCGAGGCGGCCCCGCGACCGCGCGCGCGCGCCCGTGCTAGCGTGCGCGGGTGCTGAACCACGGGTCCGGGCGCCTCGCCCCCGGCATTCTCCAGCAGATCGGCCGGACACCGCTGGTCTCGCTCCGCACCCTGGGCGCGGGCCTGCCGGTGCCGATCCTCGTCAAGTGCGAGCACCTGAACCCCGGCGGCAGCGTCAAGGATCGGATCGCCCTGGCGATCATCGACGACGCCGAGGCGCGCGGACTCCTCGCGCCGGGGGCGACGCTGATCGAGGCGACCGCCGGCAACACCGGGATCGGCCTCGCGCTGGTCGCCGCGGCCCGCGGCTACCGCCTGGTCTGCGTGATGCCGGAGAAGATGTCGCATGACAAGCGCGCGGCCCTGGCGACCCTCGGCGCCCAGGTGATCGTCACGCCGAACGCGAGCCCCGCGGACCCCGAGAATTTTCGCAACGTCGCCCGCCGCCTCGCCGACGAGCGCGGCTGGTTCCTGACCGACCAGTTCCGCAACCCCGCGAACGTCCGGGTCCACGCCGAGACCACCGGCGTCGAGATCCTCGAGGCGACCGGCGGGCGCGTCGGTGCCTTCGTCGCCGGGGCCGGCACCGGCGGGACGATCAGCGGCGTCGGTCGCTGTCTAAAAGAGCAGGTTTCGGGCGTGAAGATCGTCCTCGCCGATCCGGTCGGCTCGGCGCTCGCCGAGTGGGTCGAGCGCGGCCGCTGCGGCGCCGACGGGTCCTACGCGGTCGAGGGGATCGGCGGCTCCGTGGCCCCCGAGAACCTCCACCGCGAGGTGATCGACGCGGCCGAGCGGGTCAGCGACGACGAGAGCTTCGCGACCGCGCTGCGCCTGATCCGCGAGGAGGGCCTCCTGGTCGGCGGCTCGGCCGGCACCAACGTCGCCGCCGCCCTCCGGATCGCCGCCCGCGGCGAGGTCGAGGGGCCGGTGGTGACGGTCCTCCCCGACTCCTGGGATCGCTACCGCGGCTGCGCCTGGATGCGCCCCGCGGGCGCGGGCGCGTAGCTCACTCGCCGCGGAGCCAGTCGCGGAGCGCCCCGTAGACCAGGAAGGCGCCGACCGCCGCGAGCACGCCGTCGACCCAGGGCTTGTCGACCTCGCCGCCGAGCGCCCGCGGGACGAAGCCGATCAGGAGGAGGAGGCCGCCGAGGAGGCCGGCCGCGCTCATCGTCCAGCCGAGCCCGCCGGGGACGAAGTCGCCGCGCGCGGGTCGGCGGCCGGCGCCGAGCGCCCGCAGGAGGCCGCAGACAAGGACGAGCGCGCCGAAGAGGATCGCGGAGCAGAGGGGCGCGTCGATCAGGATATCGCCGGTCAGCGAGACGTCGGCGCCGACCACCAGCACGAGGCCGGCGACGAGGAGGACGAAGACGAGCGCGAAGCCGGCGATGACCCGGTAGAGCCCCTCGTTGAGCCTGTTCAGGCGCTTCAGGCCCCGGTCCATCAGGGCCTCGGCGGCGCTCGGCGGGGGCTCGCCGGGGTCGACCACGCCGAGGAGATCGCGCTCGGCGAGCGCCTCGACCAGCGCCGGGAAGCCGTCCATCCAGGCGTTGAAGCTCCACGGCCGCGCACCCGGCGGATCGAGGCGGAGGACGACGTGGGTGGCCGCGCGCGGATCGACGGTGCGGAGGTGGGCGACGCCGCCGTCGCGCGGCTCGGCGGTGAAGAGGAGCGCGACCCGGACCTGCCGCCAGGCGACCTCGATCCGGCCGGCGAGCGAGCGCCGCCGCAGGCCGCGCTCGTCGATCGTGGTCCGCATGGTGAAGAGCTCGACCGCGACGAAGGCGGCGATCACCGCCCCGCTCAGGCTGACGATCTTCGCCTCGGAGGAGCTCGCGGGATCGCCGAGCGCCCAGGCGCCGAGGGCCGCGCAGACCAGCGCGAGCGCGAGGCCGGCCGCCCGCAGGCGCCAGCCCCAGCGGAGCTCGATCGTCGCCGGCTTCGGCTCTGTCACGCCTCGATCCCGTAGCGCCGCCGCAGCGCCTCGACCGGCTCGGCGACGTCCTCCCAGGGATCCCAGGCGAGGACGTCGAGGCTCGCGGCCTGCCCGCGGCGGTAGGCGTCGAGGAGGAGGTCGAGGTCGACCTTGCCGACCTCGGGCTTGGCGTCGGTCGGCAGGCGGGCGCCGAGGTTGAAGAGGAGGAGCGTGAACTCGAGCATCGTGAAGCCGCGCTCGCGGAAGGAGCCGGCCTCGAAGCCCGCCATCACCGTCTCGCCCGGGATGTCGGTCGCCGCGCCGACCAGCGCGTGGCCCATGTCGTGGAAGGCGAGCGGCTCGGGGAAGGAGCGGCGCTCGCCGGGGAGGGCGAAGCCGCTCTGCCGGCAGTGATCGACGAAGCGGTGGCCGAGTGTCCCTTCGGGCAGGTCGGCGAGGGCCTGGTAGCGGGCCGCGGTCGCCGCGTCGCCGAGCTTGAGCATCGCCTTGACGATCCGCCAGCGCTCGCCGAGGCCGCCGCGCCGCCAGGCCCGCGTGATCCGCTCGCTCGGCGGGAAGCGGCGCATCAGCCCCATCGTCAGGGCGCGGTGGCGGCCGGCCGCGGCGTGGCCGAGGTCGACGAGGGCCGGCTCGTCGGCGCGGCCGAGGGCGGCCGCGTGGGCGCGGAGGAGCTCGACCCGCGCCGGGGTGAGCGGCGGCACCAGCATCGCCGCGATCATCAGGCGCTCGAGCGCGGCCTGGCGGGCGTCGGGATCGACGATCGCCTCGGCGAGCGCCTCCGGGGTCGGCGCAGGCGCAGGCGCCGCGTCGACGACCCCGAGCTCGTCGGCGACGAAGGCGATCCAGCGGCCGACCCGGGGATCGTCCGGGTGCTCGCTGACCGCGGCGATCGCTCCGAAGAGGCGCGGCGCCGCCGACGGAGGGGCCGAGAGCGGGTGCATGGCCCGGTCTATCACGGCCGCGCGCGGCGATCGCGGTCCGTCGTCATAGGCCGGCGCTTGAGCGCTTTCGCGCGGCCTGGTAGATCGGCCGCGATGCGCTCCCTGCCCTCGCTCCTGCCCTTCGCTCTCATTCTCGCGGCCTGCGGCGACGACGGCAACGCCGACACCAGCGGCGCGGCGACCAGCGGGTTGACCAGCGCGAGCGCCAGCGCGAGCGGGAGCGCGGGCAGGAGCACCAGCGGGAGCGCGAGCGGCAGCAGCGGCGCGGCCCGAGCGGCGGCGGAGCAGCAGCGGCGACGCGACGGAGGGGAGCACGGGCGGGGCGGCCTGGCGGTCTGCGGCGACGGCGTCGTCGAGGGCGATGAGGCCTGCGACGACGGGGCGGCCAACGCCGACGACGTCGCCGACGCCTGCCGCACGGACTGCTCGGCGCCCCGCTGCGGCGACGGGGTGATCGACCCGGGCCACGGTGAGGTCTGCGATCCGATGGCGCTCGCGCCCGGCGAGAGCTGCTCGGTGGAGTGCGACGCTCGCCGCGAGCGCTTCGAGCTCGGGCCTCGGCGGTCGCCTACGACCTCGTCCGCGACGCCGACGACGGCCTCCACCTGGTCTGGAAGGCGAGCAACGGCCCGGCCCAGGGGCTCCACTACGGGCGGATCGTCGACGGCGCGCTGGTGATGCAGGAGGCGATCCTGGCTCGGAGGGGCGCGGACCCGGGCTTCCGCCCGCGCTTCGCGGTCGACCCGCCGGCGAGCGGGTCCACGTCGCGTGGTCCGATCAGGCGATGACCCAGCTCTTCCATACCTGGCGGATCGGTCAGGTATGGAGCCGGGCGCCGAGCTCTTCCACAGCGTCGAGGGCGTGGACAACGGGTCGCCCAGGCGGCCTCGGCGATCGACGCCGACGGCCCGTCCACATCCTGGCGACCACCTGGGATCCGGTGTCGATCCTCTACTGGCGGCGGCCGCTCGGCGAGGACGCCTGGCTCGATCAGGCGGCGGTCCTCGAGGGCCGACCAACCTCGACCTCCGCTCGACGGTCGCGCTCAGCGACCGCGCGGGCGACGTCCACGCGACCTACAAGGGGGTCAACGTCGACGGCCGCTACCTCTTCGCGCGAGCGGCGGCTCGCTGGTGGATTCGGAGAAGGTGTCGATCCGGGCCCCGAGGGGCAAGCACGCCGGCATGGGCGACCTCTGGGTGCGCGACGACGGGGCGCCTCGACGCCGCCTTCCGGACCTGGGACGTCGGCGTCGAGGGCGAGTGGTACGCGCGTCGACCCGCGGGGGCGCCGGAATTCGTGACGCCGACGACGAAGGTGGGGCTGATCCAGGAGGCGCCTGGGGCCTCGACTATGATCAGTGGCCGGCGATCGCCGCCGACCCGAGCGGCCGGGTGCTGGTCGCCTGGGCCGGAACCCGGCCGCGACCCCGATCGGGTCTCGCGGGTGTTTCTGGGGATCAACGCCGGCGACGGCTTCGAGGTCGAGTCGCTGGACGACGACGCCGAGGTCGACGCGTTCTCGAAGCCGGCGATGAGCGCGACCGCCGAGGCGACCTGTGTCCTGTGGAACAGCGCTGGGGCGGGGCTGGTGCTCCTGCGGCTGAGCTGGGCGGGCTAGGGCGCGCTGTAGTCGGCGGCCTTGACGACCCGGCGATCGGCGAGCCCGAAGCGCTCGCCGCTCAGGGTCCCGCGGGCGCTCGTATCGAACCCTACCGGTGCCCCTCGAGGGCCCGCCAGAGCGCGCCGATCCCTTCGAGGTGTCCTTTCGCGGATCGTAGCCGCGGAGCGGGTCGCGCGACGCGAGGAGGCTGAGCGCGCCCGCAGCCGGGTCGCCGCGCTCGCGCCGAGCCAGGCGCTCAGCGAGCTCGGCGGGCGCGGGCGGCGAGGATCAGGAGCGCGTCGAGGAGGGCGCGCGCCAGCTCGCCGAAGGTCTTCGTCGCCCGCAGCGGTCGCCGCGGATGGTCGGGCGACCAGGCGACCGGGCGTTCGCGATAGACGCCCTCGTCGCGGAGGAGCTGGTCGACGGCGACGACGAGGGCGCGGGCGGCCCGGTCAGCCGGCGCAAGCGAGCAGAGCGCCGCGTAGACCCAGGCGGTGTCAGCGAGCGCGGGCCCGCCATGGACGCCGACGAAGTGACGCCCGTCGGCCATCGGCGCGAGCTCGCGGAAGAGCGGCCCGGGGTCCTCGAGGCGCGCGACGAGGCCCGCAGGGTCGCAGCGTAGGCGCTCGTAGGGTCGTCCGGGTCGGCGGGGTAGAGGCAGCGGATCGGGACGTAGAGGGTCTCGCCGAGGTCGTCCTCGACCTCCGCCAGGGTCCGGGCGAAGAACCACCACTCGGGCGCCCGCGTCACCTCGACGAGGTTGAGCACGCGGCCGCGCATGACCGCGTGGGCGCGGTGCTCGTCGACGTAGCGCGCCCGCTGACCGAAGAGGCGGGTGAGGTCGACGGCGCGTCGGCGCCGCAGCAGATCGTCCAGCCGCCGCGGCCGGCTCGCCCCGGTGCCAGACCGAGCACCAGGTCGAGAGCACACCGTCGAGGTGGCCTGAGAGCGTGCGCTCGCCGGGCGGCGGCACGTCGGCGAGGTGGTCCGAGGCGATCGTCACCCACGGATCGCGGACGCCGCGGTCGAGGTAGATGACCGCGTCCTGGCCCTCGCCGAAGCTCCGAGGACGAAGGCCTGCGCGTGCGCCGGGTCGTCGCTCTCGGTGATCGACGCGACCGTATCGCGCCCGCCAGCTCGTCGAGGGTCGGTAGCTCGAGGAGACCGGAGGCGAAGCCGGCGAGCGCCCAGAGCGGGAGGGGCGCGGCCGAAGCTCATCCGATCGTCGCGCGCCGGATCGTGGGTCTCGTGGGCCGCGTCCACCCACCGGAGCTGCACGCCGTTGGCCTGGCGGTAGAGCGCAGCCAGCTCCGCCGGGAGCGGGTCGCCCCACGCCGCCTCGAGGCGCTCAAGCTCGTGGTCGCTGGCGCCCGGGCCGATCCAGAGGTGCGTGAGCCTCACCTGCGGGTGTGACATCAGGGCGTCGACGACGAGCTTGAGGCGGTGGACGAAGCCTTCGAGCATCGAGCGCGGATGATGCCAGCGCGCGCAGCGACGCCAAGCGCTCGCTGGCGTCGCCGCTCACGCGGCGCCTGGTTGAACCCCATGTCCGTGTATGCAAGCGTCGCCGCCGTGCCGAGCCTCGACGACGGACGCGAGAGGTTTGACGTGACCCTGATCGAGCCCGCGAGGCGAGCGGCGAGCGTGCTCTTTGTGGCGGGGCGCGGCGGCGATCCGACGCGTCATCGGCCGCTCCTCGAGGCGCTCGCCGGGCGCGGCTGCAAGGTCATCGCCCCGCACCTCGACTTCCTCGCGTCGCCGACGCCAAGCGCAGCCGAGCTCGTCGCGCGGGGCCGCCGCTTGAGCCTCGCCCTGGAGGCCTTCGCGGAGCCCGGGAGGCGCTGACCGGGGTGGGTCACTGCTCGGCGCGAGCCTCCTCCTCAGGCTCGCGGGCGCCAGGCTGTGGACGCGGAGCGCCGAGTGCGTCGAGCCCGGACTCGACCCGCGCTTCGCAGGCTCTGCTTGCTCGCGCCTGCGCTCGACTCCGTGCAGGCTCCGGGCGCGCTCGACGCTGTCGCCACGCCGATCGTCGCATGGGCAGGTACGGAGGACCCTTCGTCGCGCCGGGGCGCCTCGATCTCCTGGTCGCGGGCGTGGGCTCCCGCGCGAGCGTGGAGCTCCGCGTCATCGACGGCGCCAACCACTTCTCCTTCATGGACCGGCCGCCCCGCAGAGCCGCGAGACCTTGCCCGATCGCGCGGTCTTCCTCGCGGGGCTGCACGATGAGCTCGCCTCGCATCGCCCTGGGGTAGGATGGTCGCCATGCGTCGGCTCCCTCGAGGCGTGCGGGCGTGCGGGCTCGCGACATGCGTGGGCTCACGCTCGTCACGGCCGTCGCGGCGTTCGGCTGCCACCGCGCTCGCGCGACGCCGCGGTCGTGGATCCTCCGGATCGCGCGACCGCGGGTGCGCTGGCTGCGAGCGCGCTGGCTGCGAGCGAGCCGCCGCTCGACGGTGCTGTTGACGGCGACGGTGACGCCGACGGCGTCGTCGACGGCGAGGACCGCTGCCCTGACGCCCCGAGCTGGTCAACAGGGTCGACGACGGGGACGGCTGCCCTGACGTCGGCCCCTTCGGATCCGCCTCGATGAGCGCGGCGAGCGGATCGAGCACGACGGAAAGATCCACTTCGGGCTCGACGGCGACGCGATCCCCGAGGAGCACCTGCCGCCTCGCCGCCCTGGCGGAGGTGATCCAGGCGAGCCCGGGGCTCGGGGTCGTCCGCGTCGAGGTCCACACCGATCCGCGGGGATCGGCGGAGTACAACCGGCTCCTCAGCCAGCGCCGCGCGGAGGCGATCCGGGCCGCGCTGATCGAGCGCGGAGTCGACGGCGGGCGCCTGCGGGCGATCGGCTTCGGCGCCGATCGACCGATCGTCTGCAATGAGTGCGATAGCTGGGCGCTGAGCCGCCGGGTCGAATTCTGGCGCGATCGCTGACTTCACGGCCGCGGCGCATGTGACCTCATTCCGTGGTACGAGCGCCGACCCGATCGAGGAGCATCATGCACGAGGACGCAATTGACGCGATGATCGCCCGGGGGCGCGCCGCCCTGCTCCGGGCATTTGACGCATTCCTCTGCGAGTGCGGGCTCGAGGTGCTCCGGCCTTGCTCCTTTCCGCTCTTCCAGGTCAACGTCAAGGCGCGGCGATTCCTCCTCCAGGTGAGCTGCATGGAGGCCCTGGTGCCCGAGGAGGAGGGCCTCGTCGTCGAGGGGGGGACGGGAGGCCCGCGCCTCGTCCGCGTCGATCCCGAGACCGGGGAGCGCCGGGTGATCCTCTGTATCACGCCGCGCTCGTACGCCGTGTTCCAGGCGCACTCGACCTTCGCCGCGCCGCTCGACGCGGTGATCGATTCGCGGGGCGACGCGGCCGAGCTCCGCGGCGCCCTCGAGGCCGGCGTCCTGGCGGTCAATGAGGCGTGGCGCGAGGAGCTCGGGGTCGCGCCTGGCTGACGGACGCGGCCGCCGAGCGCACGCGCCTCGCCAGCGAGCCGCGAGTGCTCTACGATCTTCATCGATGTGGAGGAGCGGGGGCGAGGATGACCTCAGCGAGTACAGCCGGAGGTGGCGATTCCTTCGCAAGGAGGCCCCCCAGATCCACGACGACCTCGTGCTCATCAACGGCTACTGCAGCATCGGGCCTGGCTGCGACACCTTCGCGTGCCTGCGACGGAGCGACGGGCACTGGTTGTGGAGCTTCAACAGCTCGTCTCACCATATCTCCCGACCGGCGATCTCCGCGGACGGCCGGGTCTACCTCGCGGATGGCGACGGAGGACTCCTCGCGCTCGACGCCCGCAGCGGCGAGCGCCACTGGAGGGTCAACACGGGGCTCGACGACGGAGTCCCCTTCATCCCCGGGACCAGCAATCGTCACCCATCGATCACGCTCGTCGATCGGGAGCTCCTGCACCTCGACGAGCGCGGCCGGCTCCGCGCCTACGCCCGCGACACGGGCGCGCTGGTGCGAGAGCGGCCGCTTCTCTGCTCGGTCGTGCGGATCGAGCGTCACGGGGACGACGTCTGGGTCTCCGACCGCGACGGCACGATCACCTCGATCGATCCCACGACCCTCGCAACCCGCTGGCGCGCTCGGCTGCCGGGCCGGCTCAAGGCGCCGCTGGTCCCGCTCGGGGAGTACTGCCTCGCGCTCCTCGACCGCGGCGACCTGGTCGTGCGGCGCCGCGACGACGGACGCCTCCACTGCTGGCTCGGCTCGATCCGCGCCATCGCAGCTCTTCCGCGCGAGGAGCGGAGCGTCGTCGCGGCGACGCGAGGGGGCGAGCTGGTCGTGATCGACCTGGTCCATGGTGAGAGCGCGCCGCTCTGTCCGCCGACGATGCCCCGCGTTCGTGGTGAGGTGGTGGCGGCCGACGAGCACGTCTTCGCGGTGACCGCGGGCGGCGTCGTCCGGATCGATCGGAGCGACGGGGCCGCCGAGACGGTCTATCGCTGTGAGGGCCGCTCCGAGGTCGCGAACCTCGAGTATTTCGAGGGGGTCCTCTATGTATTCGAGCGCGGCTTTGAGGGGACCCTGATCGCGGTGGAGGGCGACCGGGTGCGGTGGCGCGCGGCGATCTCCGACTACTTCCTGACGTGATCTTTGCCGGCCCCGCGTCGATCCGAGCGCCTCATCGATCCACTCGGATCCGTCGAGCGGTCCGGAGCTCGGGCACCGCCACCCGCTCGCCGACTCCAGCTTGGCGACGAGGAGGCGACGTGGGACGCTCTGCGGATGAGGCTCGCGCATCGTGCCGCCTGGATCACGCGCCGTCTCGCTCCGCTGGTGGGCGTGGCTCTCGGCCTCGCCGTTCTCCTTCGCCCTTCGCCGGCGTCAGCGTGCTCTTGCTCGCCGGACGCGCGACCGCACCTCTTCGTCGGCGCCGACAATCGAATCCCCGCGCGGGCGGTCGGGATCGCGTTCTCCGAGCCCGAATACGCCGACCTCGATCTTCGGCGGTTCAGGGTCGAGTGGCTCGACGAGGACGGGCGCTGGATCGAGGACACCTTTGGCCTCCGCGAGCTCGCGCCCGGGCTCCGTGAGATCGTCCCCGCGGAGCTCCAGCACAACCGCTTCCGCATCTCGATCCGGCACCTCAGGCCCGGTCGACGGCCTACGGGCGCGCTGCCCGAGGACCATCAGCTCCCGCCCTTCGAGACGATCGAGGAGGTCACCCGCAGCGACCGCGACCTCGACGGCGGCGCGGCGATCGAGCTCCGCGTCGAGGCGCCGACGATCACGGAGGTCGAGGTCGCGGACGACGCGAGCTGCAGCCACCGCCAGCGCGCCTCGGCGGCCCGGATCGAAGCGGTGCTTCCGCGAGTTCTTGAGCCCTTCCGCGGCTACCTCCTCTTCGAGACCTTCGTCGACGGTCGCCGCTGGGCCCCGAAGTCTGACGTCTGCGGAGACTTCCCTCGCGGCCGCAACCGCCTCTCGCGGGCCCAGGGGCCGGGCGTCGACGTCGTCTACAGCGGGTGTCCCGGGGACCCGCGCACGGGCACCATCGGCCCCGCGTTCGGCGGAAGCCGACCCCCCGGCGTCGCCCCCGGAACGCACCAGGTGCAGGTGATCGTCTCGAGCCCGGACGGCCACTTCCGCCTCGCCTCGCCTCGCGCCGCGATCATCCTCGGGTGTGACGCGTCCGCGGCATCCAGCGACGAGCCGGCTGAGCCAGCTCCAGCCCCGCACTTGCCGCTGGCGCGCGGTCGCTGCTCCGTCGATGACCCGCGGAGCGCGGAGGCGCCTTGGGCGCTCGCCATTGTCCTCGTCGTCTGGCCGCGGCGGCGGTCGATGTCACCGCATTCGCGGAGATCACCACGTCGATCCTCGCGCCGACGCTATTCGAGCTCGCCGATCGCCTCGCGGGTCTGCTCCGAGGGCTCGGCGCCCATGGCCCGGAGGGCCGCGGCCATCGCCGCGCGCATGCAGCCGTAGCAGTCCTTGCGACCGCAGGCGTGGTACCCACGGGGCTCGTAGCGCCGCAGCGTCTCGACGCCCCGCGGGTCCTTGAGCGCCGCGAGCTTGTCGACGACGTCCTTCTTCTCGGCGCAGGCCTCGGCCATCTGCAGCTCCGCGACGAGGCGCGCGACCTCGGGGACCTCCGAGGCCGGCTCGTGCTCCAGGATCTCCTTGGCGGCCTTCTGGCGCTGGCCGTCGCTGCGGTTCGTCGAGACCGTGTGGAACCACCGCTGCACCGACTCGGACATCTCGCCCTGCTCGCGGATCGTCGCGGAGGCGGCCGTCTCCGCGGTCTTCACGGCGACCTTGGGGGCCTCTTTCTCGGGGTGGTCGGCGTCGGCCTTGGCGTCGGTCTTGGTCTCGGTGCCTGCGACCGCCACCTCGGCGTCGTCCCCCGATCGCAGCGCGAGGACCAGGACGACCACGATCATCAGCACCAGCGACGCCCCGACGACGAGCCAAAACCGGGGGGGAGAGCCCGGCTGGCGCGCCGGCGGCGGAGCGACCGCGGAGATCTGGGGGCTCAGCTCGGGGCGGGTCTCGCCGCCTCCGCTCAGCTCAGGGCGGGTCTCGCCCCCGGACGCGCTCAGAGCGGCCGCGGGCGCGACCCCGGACGCCGTCGAGTCGGCGCGCTTCGCCTCGCTAGCGAGGAGCGTCAGCGCGTTGCGGACCTCCTCCGCGCTCGCTGGGCGCGCGTCGAGGGGGCGCTCGAGCAGGCGCTCGATCAGGCGCGCGAGCTCGGCGGGGACGTCGGGGCGCAGCTGCGGCGTGCCGAGCCGAGGTGGGGCCTCGCGGAGCTGCTTGGCGAAGAGTCGCGCGGGCGTGTCGGCGTCCCAGAGCGGGCGGCCGGTCAAGCTCTCCCAGAGGATCACGCCGAGCGCGTAGAGGTCCGCGCGATGGTCGACGATCTCGCCCGAGAGCTGCTGCGGGGACATGTAGCCCGGCGTGCCGATCACGGCGCCGATCGCCGTCAGCGGGCTCCGCTCGGGGCCCGGCGACAACGCGCCCTCGGTGTCGCGGGCGATCCCGAAGTCGAGGATGTAGACGTGCGGCGTCCCGTCGTCGCGCGCGGTGATGATGATGTTGTCCGGCTTGAGATCGCGGTGGACGATCCCGTGGGCGTGGACGGCCACGAGGGCGTCGGCGATCTGCCCGCCGATCTCGCAGACCCAGGGCCACGGCCGCGGTCCCCCGTCGGCGAGGACGTCGCTGAGCGGGGGGCCCTGGACGAGCTGGAGGACGAAGAAGTCGCTGCCGTCGGCGAGCTTGCCGAAGTCGATCGCGTGGACGACGTGCGGGTTGTCGATCTTCGCGGTCGCCCGCGCCTCCCGGCGGAAGCGCTCGGCGATCGACTCGTTGCCGGCGACCTCCGGGAGGACGATCTTGACCGCGACGTCCTTGTCCAGCCTGAGGTGCGTGGCGATGAACACCGCCCCCATGCCGCCCTCGCCGAGGAGCTCGCGCAGGCGGTATCGGCCCTCGATCGTCGCCCCGATCCAGCCGGCGAAGCTGCTCTCGCTCGACGGCGGGGAGCTGCCGTCGGCGACCGTTTCGCCGGTCGGCCGCGACGCTGGGAACGAGCCGAGCGAGGAGAGGCCCCCGTCGTGCCCTGACTCGGACCTCGCGCCGGACGTCAACCCTTGACCTCGCAGCGGCATGGACAGGACGCAGGCTATCGCACTCGGCGGGGCTTCGCCATCGCTCGCCGCGCCCGGTGTCGGCGACGGGCGGCGCGCCCGGGGTGCATTCAGCTCATCCGCGAGGGCGCCTCCGTCAGGCGCCCTCCTCGTCTCGCTCGCGAGGCGCGCTCTCGACCGCCTCGCCGAGGATGAGTCCCGGCACCCTGGCGCTCGCCCATGCTCGGGCCTTGACCTCGCTCAGCCCGGCAGACGCGACCAGGCGCTTGCGGACCTCCCTCTGGGTCGTGGGGTCCGCGGTCCCGCGACATCGCCGATCCGAGGGCGATTGGAGCGGCGACGGGGGGCGCAGCGTCCCCGTTCCCGCCGCCGCGTGCGCTTCGGGCATGCCCGCGTCGGATCAGCCGCCCCCGAGGCAGAAGGGCCCGGCGAGGACCAACTCGTTGTTGTCGACGTTGCACTCCTCCTCGTTCGCCTTGACCCGGAAGATCACCTGCTCGACCCCCGCGGGGTCCAGCTCGAAGAGGAGGCCGTCGGCCCACATCCCCTCCGGCAGGGGATCGGGGAGGTCGACGGTCTGGAGCGTCATCTCGACGCCGCCGATGACGACGATCACCTCGAGGGTCGCGCCGGCGGTCAGCGGCGACGCGCCCTGGTTGCCGACGTGGACCGTGATCACGAGGAGGCCGTCCTCGCACTCGCCCTCGCAGATCATCTCCTCGCCGATCACCAGGTCGGGGGCCGCCTGGCCGTCGTTCGGCGAGAGGTCGCCGGAGCGGAAGTTGTTGTAGGTCTTCCAGTTCTGGGCGGCCTTGGCCGGGATCGTCCCGTCGTCGTTGACGTTGGTGATGTGGTAGTTGTACTGATTCCAGATCTTCCGGCCGGGCCGCCAGGACTTCTGGGCGTCGCCGATCACCGTCAGGCCGGTGTAGGCGCCCTGGTGGCCGAAGATGATCTCGACCTCGCCGTCGCCATCGACGTCGGCGATCACCGGGTATTCGAACCAGGTGCCGCTCGAGTGCTCGGTGAACTTGAGCTTGACCGCGCCGTCGAGGCCCGAGAAGACCCAGAGCGCGGTCTCGTCGGCGTAGACCACGTCGGCGACGCCGTCGCCCTCGAAGTCGTAGACCGAGGAGCCGGTGACCGCGGAGCTCGCGTCCTGGATCTGCTTCTGCCAGAGGACCGAGCCGTCGCCGTCGAAGACGAGGTAGTAGAGGGCCCCGGCGACGCCGATCTCGGGGGCGCCGTCGCCGTCGAAGTCGGCGATCGTCGGCGCGCCGCCGCGGTTGTTCGCGCCGGGGATCGGGACGGTCCAGAGGACGCTGCCGTTGACGCTCGACTGCAGGCGGAGGTTGCCGGCGGCGACGACCACGATCTCGGGGACGCCGTCGTCGTCGAAGTCGCCGACCGCCGGGTAGCCGTCGGGCTGACCGTTGGACCAGATCGCCGCGCCGCTCGGGTCGTAGATCGCGTTGCCGACGACCACCTCCTGGACGTCGTCGCCGTCGAGGTCGACGGCGAAGGACTTCGCCTCGACGCCGATCGACGCGCCCCGGCCGAAGGCGCCCTTGCCCTGCTGGGTCCCGTCGTGGTTCAGGATCACCCGGCCGACGATGATCTCGGGATCGCCGTCGCCGTCCATGTCGGAGATCGAGGGCCAGACGTAGCCGCTCTGGCCGATGTCCGCGACCGGGTAGGGCGCGGAGGTCCACTTCGGGGTCCCGTCGTGCTCGAGCGCGTTGACGCGGTCGTTGCTCATGACGACGATCTCGGGGAAGCCGTCGCCGTCGATGTCGCCGACCGCCGCGCCGGCCTGGGAGGCGAGGCCCGCGGGGGCGGCGTTGACCAGCTCGGAGCCGTCGGCGCCCGAGACCACCCGCAGCGTCGGCGGCGAGAAGGTCGTGACGATGATGTCGGGGATGTCGTCGTCGTCGATCTTGCCGTCGTTGTTGTCGTCGTTCATCGACGCGACGATCGGCGTCGCGCCGATGTGCACCGAGCTCGGGCTCACCGCCCAGGTCTTCTTGGTCCACTCGGCGACCGGCTCGAAGAGGCCGACCTGGACCTCGGTCTTGCACTCGGGGTCCGAGTCGCCGGGGAAGCCGGGCTCGGCCACGTCCGGGCACATCAGCGGCATCATGCCGGTGGTGCCGGTGGTCGGGTCGCCGGTGGTCCCGGTGGAGGTCGTGGTGGTCTCGCCGGCGGAGGTCGTCGACCCGCCGCTCATGGTCGCGTCGGTGGTCGGATCGCCGCTGCTCCCGGTGGTCGCCGAGTCGCTCATCGAGCCGGCGCTGGTGGTCTGGGAGTCCGAGTTGGACGCCCCGCTGGCGCTGGTCGTCGCGGTCTCGCCGCCGGTGGTCGTCCCGCTCGCGCCCGAGTCGGTGGCCGAGTCGCTGCTCGTCGCGTCGTCGCCGCAGGCGGACACGGAGGCGGCGGTGCAGAGGAGGAGGGAGAGGAGAGGCCTGCGCAATCCGGCGTTCATCGGCCGATAATCCTCGCCGGACGGCGACGCGACAATCGCCAAATGCCGCGTCAATACGCCCTCTCGGGGCGTGACCGCGCGGAAGCACGGGCCCGTGGGCCGTTTGCGCCAGTGAGTCGCGCTCGGCTATCGAGCGCTGGCCCGCGTGCGGTGAAGGGGGGGCTCAATGCGCGTGGTCATGGATCTGGGCGCCCGACCAATGCGGCTGCCTGGCACGGGAGGTCGAGCCGCCGCGGCCGCGCGGCGGACCGTCGGAGCATTCCAGTCGAGGTCTTGGCCCCCGTCGAGGGCGCCTGCGCTCGGGTCGATCAGCCGTTGGCGCTCGCGCGCCGTTCGAGATGATCTGTCCTTGGGGTCATGCTCATGGATCCGCGGAGGCCGGTCCCGGGACGCTGAGGATCATCCCGACGTGCGCCCAGTCGACGTCGCCGGCCGCGAGGAGCTCGTCGATCGTCCGGACCTCGACGTAGGTCCGCTCGGAGTCGTGCTCGCCGAAGCGCTGGCCGGCGGCGGCGCGGGCCCGGAATTCGGCGATCTCGGCGGCGCTGAGCTCGACCGAGAAGAGCTCGGCGCGGTGGGTGAGGAGGGTCGCCATGCACTGCCGGGCGCCGCGGGCGACGAAGCGATCGGCGGCGATCGTCACCCCGGTCTCCTCCGCGAGCTCGTTGGCCGCGAGGCCGCGGCCGGCCTCGCCGGGCTTGAAGGAGGAGCCGCCGGGGAGCTCGTGGACGTAGCCGTCGGCGGTCGCGGCGTTCGAGCGGAACTCGCGGACGAGGACGACCTCGCGCCCCCGCGGGCCGTCGTGGTAGGCGACGATCGCGGCGATGTCGGAGCGGGTGATCAGCACCTCGCCCGACTTGTGGCGGCCCTCCTCGGGGATGAAGACCTTGACCTGGAGCGCCCAGCAGAAGAGGTGGCGGCGGGGCCCCGAGCGGAAGTGCCAGTGGAGGCGGGCGCCGTCGAGGCGGTGTCCGGCGCCGCGCTGGGCGGCGTACCACGCCTGGAACGCGGGCTCGCGCCAGATGAAGAGCGGCACCTCGCGCTCGCCCCCGCTCCGGGCCGCGCCCTCGCCGATGAGCCCGAGGGCGGCGTCGATCGTCGCGTCCAGCGAGTCGGCGATCGGCGCCCGCACCTTGGCCGCGTAGTGGCGGAGGTAGGAGAGCTTGGGCGCCGAGGGCGGGGCGCCGAGGACGACCTTGCCGGAGCTCTGCCACACGCCCCACTCGACGTTGGTGGTGAAGCCCGGCAGCGCCTCGAGGTCGCGGGGGATCCAGAAGACGATCGCGTCGGCCATCCGCAGCCCCTCCTCCTCCCACTCGACCTGGTCGGTGTAATCGAAGCGCCGCGAGCCGTCGCTGTCTTCGGGGACGAAGACCGCGCCGTCGTAGCCGCGGGCGGCGAGGGCCGCGAGCGCGTCGGGGCGCCAGGAGGCGACCTCCGGCGAGCGCGGGGTTGGGCCGGCGAGGAAGAGCGCGCGGGAGAACGCGGAGGGGAAGGGCTGGCGGGCGTAGACGACCTGCATGAGCGGCGCGGCGATTGTCGCCGCCCGCGTCCTCGCCGACAACGCCGCGCCGACGGTCAGGCTAGAAGGACCAGGAGACGAGCGCGCCGTCGCGCGCCTCGAGCTCGCCGCTATTCACCCAGTAGAGCGCCTCGGCGTCGACCGCGAGGCCCGCGGGCCCGTTCTGGCGCTCGGCGATCCGGCGGATCGGGCCGCCGCCGACGTCGACCGCGAGGATCTCCGCCTGCCGGCTCGCCTCGACCTCGCTCTCGCGCTCGGCGAAGTAGATCGTCGCGCCGTGGGCGGCGAGGCGCGGCAGGAGGACCCGGCCGCAGGCGATCCGCGCGCTCTCGCCGGAGCGCCGGGCGAAGGCGAAGATCTCGTCGGCGCAGGGCTCGGGGCGGGCGGTCGCGGTCGTGCTCCGGTGGATCGCGTAGACGATGTGGTCGCCGGCGAGGGTGATCGCCGAGGGCGAGGCCGCGAGCTCGGCGAGGCGCTCCGGGGCGCCGCCGTCGCGGGCGATCCGGTTGAAGGTTGGGGCGACGCCGCGGGTGGGCCGGCCGGCGCTCACCCAGTAGACGTGGCGGGGATCGACGGCGATCGCCCCGGGGGCCGCGACGTCGCCGGCGAGGGTGACGATCTCGCCGCCCTCGAGGGGCCGCCGGCGGATCGCGTCGGCGCTGGTCGCCGACCAGAAGAGCGCCCCCTGGTCGACGACGAGGTCGCGCACGAGCCCCTCCTCGCGGGCCAACGTCTCCGGCTCCCCGCCCTCGGCGGCGATCCGGAGGATCGTGGTCGGGGCGTCGCCGCGGCCCTCCTGGCTGGCGACGTAGACGACGCCGTCGCGGGCGACGAGGGCGCTCGGCGACGGGAGCGATCCGGCGAGGACGGTCGGCGCCGCGTCGCCGCGCCGGGCGAGCTGGTGGAGCGTCGAGCCCTCGCTCGCCCACTCGAACCAGTAGACGTTGTCGGCGTCGAGGGCGACGAAGCGGGGGAATTCCTGGTGGTCGACCAGCGTCTTCGGGGCGCGGCCCGGCTCCGCGCTGACCGGCGGCGCCCGGTCGGCCGCCTCGCTCGTGGCGGCGCCGCTGCGCTTGCAGCCGGGCGCGGCGGCGACCAGGAGCGCGAGGGTCGAGAGCGCAGCGAGGGTCGAGAGCGTGAGGTGGTGGGTGCGTCGGCGGGTCATCACGGGGCCGGCATGGTAGGCCCCGAGGGCGAGGCGCGCCAGCGCGCGCTCGCGCCGGCGTCGCGGCCGGCCCGAGGCCCCGTCGGCGCCCTGATAGACTCCCGGGCCATGCGTAGCCTCTCGATCCATTGTCCCCGCCTCCGCCTCCACCTCGCTCTCATCCTCGGCCTCGCCCTCGTCGGCTGCTCGGGGGACGACGGCGCGAGCTCGGGCTCGTCGACCTCGTCGACCGCGTCGGGCTCGTCGACCTCGATGGGCTCGTCGAGCTCCTCGGGGACGGTGGAGACCGACGGATCGAGCTCGACGAGCGCGAGCGCGAGCGCGAGCGCGACGAGCAACAGCACCAGCGGCGGCGGCTGCTTCCCCGATCAGACCCCCTGCGGCGGTGATTGCTGCGATCCCAACGAGGCCTGCATGAACGGCGTGTGCTCGGCGCAGACGACGATGCCGCCGACGACCACCGACACCTCGACCGGGACGAGCGGCGACACCGACACCGACGGGACGAGCAGCGGCACCGGCGGGAGCGGGACCACCGGCGTCGATCCGGCCTGCGCGCTGATGTACGACACGGGCCCCTGCGACGGCGCCTTCATCCGCTTCTGGTTCAACCCCGAGTCGATGAAGTGCGAGGAGTTCTCGTGGGGCGGGTGCCAGGGGGTGGTCCCCTTCGAGGAGCTCGCCTCCTGTCAGGCGGCCTGCGAGTGAGCGCGGCCGGTCACGCGCCGCGCTAGCGGCAGATGAAGCTCTCCTCGCCGAAGTCGCCGCCCTGGAAGCGCTCGATCCGCGTGCAGGTCCCGGCCATGTCGGCGCAGGGCTGGCCCTCGTCGGCGGCCTCGCAGGTCCGGTGGCAGAGGCGGTCGCCGCTCGGCTCGGCGCACTCGGTGCCGCCCTCGGGGGCCGGCGAGCAGAGGTAGTCGAAGTCGCAGAGCGATCCGCCGGCGCACTCGGAGTCGTCGCAGCACTCGCCGATCCCCTCGGCCGCGCAGCGCTCGCGGGGCGAGGGCTCGTCGTCGCCGTTGCACCCGACGTCGATGAGCGCGGCGAGGGCGAGGGCGAGGGCGAGGGCGAGGGGAGGGCGAGCGCCGGGCATCGCCGCATCCCTACCACGACCCGCGCGTGCGCGCGTGGACCCAGGCTTCGCCGTCGACGCGTCCGGGCGGCCTGGCGCCCGGCGTCGGGACATCTTCGCGCCCGGGCCGCGGCGGGTCGATCGACCGCGGCCGTGGACGTCCGCGGGTGGTATCGTCGCGGGATGGATCGCCTGAGCGGACCCCTCTCCGCGCTCGTCCTCTCCGCGGGCTGCACGGTCAACCCCTTCTACACCCCGCCGGAGACCAGCGCGGGGTCGACGACGACAGGCGCGGGCGGATCGAGCACGTCGGCCGCGACCACCATGGACGCCTCGACCACCTCGAGCACGAGCGGCGTGAGCAGCGAGCCGGCGACGTCGACCACCGGGCTCCCCCCCGACATGGGCGTCATCGAGACCGGGGGGAGCTCCTCCGGCGGCGAGTGTGCGGCCGAGCAGGTCCTGGTGATCCAGGGGTTCGGCCAGATCGACGACGCCTACTTCACGATCAACCCGATGGGCACCGGCTGCGATCTCTTCGAGGTGAGCGACGCCCTCGAGGACTGCGGCGCGCTCAACCTCGGCCAGCTCGAGGGGATGAAGATGGTCCGCAAGGCCGAGGGGCCCGAGGTGATGTTCGCGCTCCAGCCGACCGGCGCGCTCGACGAGCTGATCGAGAGCCTCGAGCTCCAGGGGAACCAGATCCTCGGCGCGCAGATCAACGTGACCCTCTACGACCTCTCGGAGGACGTCACCTTCAATGTCGGTCTGATCGCGGGCACCGACATGTGGCTCGCCGGCGGGGGCTACGGCACCCTCCCGGCCGACGGCGAGGCGACCTTCGACCTGCGCGTCGCCGGCGACGCCCCGGAGTACTGGACCAACAAGGACGGGCCGCGGGGCGCGAGCAACCAGCTCTGCGACATGAAGGTCCCCGCCGGCGACTACGGCAACCACCCCCGCTGGGTCGTCTGCGACCTCGACCCCATGCAGCTCAATGAGCTCGCGCTCAGCCACGGCGTCGTGATCTACTACCCGAAGGGGCCCGAGGCCTACGCCGGGCCGGGGATCAAGTCGACCGAGGCGTCCCAGGAGTTCGCCCCGAGCATCGAGGTCCGCTACTGCCCGCCCTAGCCGGCCGATGCCGCGGCCGCGCTCGCGCTCGCCGGCCGGGCGGGCCGCTCGAGCTCGCCGAGGATCGGCAGCGCCGCGCCGCTGATCGCCCGCGCCGCCTGGATCCCGCTGATCACCGCCGCCTCGATGCAGCCGAGGTTGAGGCCGGTGTCGGTCCAGTCGCCGGCGAGGGCGAGGTTGCCAAAGCCGGAGTCGCCGGGCGCCAGGCGGTGACGATCGCCGCCGGGGAGCGAGAGGACGAAGCGCCCGCGCTGCGGCGCGGTCCAGAGGTGCTGGCCGTCGAGGCGCTCCTCGCCCATCCGCCGCTTGGCGTCGACGAGGAGGTTCCAGTCGAGGCAGTTGGACGAGCCGGTGACCCCCTCGGGCCAGAGGCGGCGGGTGTGGCTCTGCAGCCAGCGGCGCGCCTGGAGGCGGATCCAGCCCTCGGCCGCCCGCTCGAGCGAGCCCGGGCTCCCGTCGGCGAGGGAGAGGACCGCCTCGGGGATCGACGCCTCGAGGGAGATCGACGACCCCGGCCAGTGGTTGCCGGTCCAGCGCTCCGCCGAGATCGTCGCCGAGGTGTTGGTCCAGCGGCTGAAGGGCGCCGGGAAGTTGGAGCCCGCGAGCGCCGGTGAGGGGTCGCCGGTGAGCTCCTTCCAGGAGGGGTGGAGCCAGAGCTTGATCCCGCCGACCGCCGCGGTCTTGAGGTTGTCGAGCATCCCCGCCCAGCGCTCGGAGCGACGGGTGAGGCGGCGGGAGATCGGCGCGAGCGCGTCCGGCGGGATCCCGCAGATCACGAGGTCGAAGTCGCGGCCGCGGCGGAGGCGGATCGCGTCGACCTCGGGGGCGTCGGGCGATTCGAAGTCGAGCGCCTGGACCTCCGGCTGATCGCCGAGGACGATCTGCTCCCAGCGCGGCGCGCTCGGCCAGCAGCTCAGCCCCTTGACCGCGATGAGCGGGTCGTAGGGCGAGCGCCGGCGCTTGAGCGCGACCTGGCGGCCGATCGAGATCCCGTCGATGAGCTCCTCGCCCTCGGCGACGTGGAGCGCCTTCACCCGGTGGAAGAACTTGAAGCGGACGCCGCGGCGGCGGAGGAGGAGGTAGAGGGGGGCGAAGACGATCTCGCCCATCCCCGCCCGCGGCACGTAGTAGAGCGCGCCGCGGTAGGTGAAGAAGAGGCGGAGGACGACCTGCAGCATGGTCCCGGCGGCGATCGCCGGGCGCAGGCTCTCGCCGTCGGTGTAGGCGAAGAAGGCGGCGTAGAGCGCCCCGACCAGCGGGTGCTGGAGGAGATCGTCGTCGGCGCCGTGGCGGCCCAGCCACTCCCGGAACTCCTCGCCCTGGATCACCTCGTAGCTGCGCCCGGGGGCGTAGAGGCGGTCGCCGAGGATCCCGCGGATGAGGCCGAGGCCGAGGCGGAGGGGGCCGAGGAAGTAGGGGATCGTGACCTGCTCGCGGTCGCGGAGGAGGCCGACCACGCACTCCTCGGCGATCAGCAGGAGCGGCGAGATCCAGGCCCGGCGGGTCGCGTCGTCCTCGAGGCTCGCCTCGATCGTCGCGCAGATCGCCGACGCCCGGAGGATCATCGCGTCGGGGATCGCGTCCGGGCCGATCGCCTCGTCGCCGTAGCAGGCGATCCCCCGCTTGCGCGCGCGGGTGATCAGGTTGACCAGGATCTCGCGGGTGCCGGCCTCCCAGCTGGCGATCAGCGCCTGGTAGGAGCCGCGCTCGCGGTGGAGCTGCGGGAGGCTCTCGAGGACCCAGCCGAGGATCATCCCGACGTAGCCCCAGATCGTCGGGATCGGGCCGCCCTCGCCCGGGACCTCGCCGTTCTCGGGGAGCGCGAGCGGCCACACCGGCGCCCGCCCCTCGATCTCGGAGGCGAGGTGGAGCGCGGAGCCGGCGGCGAAGGCCTCGCGGAAGGTCGCCATCGGCGTCCCCGGGGCCCGGCCGAGCTCTTGATAGATCCGCCGCATCATCCCCAGGGCGTTCTCGTAGAAGCCGAACCACACGTGGCTGCCGCGGCTCGCCGAGCGGCTCTGCTCGGCGACGTCGCGGCCGCTCGCCGCCTTGCCGCCGAGGCGCCAGCCCTCCTGGTAGACCGTGATCTGGTAGCGCTCCTCCCAACCTGGCTCAGAGGTCAGGGCGAAGACCGCGGAGAGCGAGCCGAAGCCGCCGCCGAGGACGGCGATCCGGGTCTTTTCGGGGGACGTGGACATGGGCTGGCTCCCGCGGGGCGCGGCCCGGGCTCGGCCGCGCCGGGCCCCGCGACGACCGCGCGAGGGGGAGAGTAGAGCGCGAGAGCGCGCCTGTCTACGGCGCAGAGGCCCGCGATCGCGGCCCGCGACGCCGAGGTGCCCCGGCCGCCGGGCCCGCGCTCGCCCCGAGCTACTCGCCGGCGCCCGGGCCCGCGCTCGAGGGCGCGGTGATGTCGACGAAGTTGTGGATGAAGCCGCAGGTCGAGCAGACGAAGGATCGCACCGGCGCCGAGTGGGTGAAGCCCCCCTGCGGCGAGACGAAGCGGAGGGTGCTCATGCTCAGGGGGAGCGGCGCCCGGGTGTCGTGGCCGGCGAAGATCGCGACCGGCAGGAGGGTGCCGCGGCAGAGCACGCAGGAGCGGCGCGAGCGGGCGTGCTGGAGCTCCTGGCGCTCGTTCATCACCCGGCTCAGCCGCTCTTCGAAGCTCTCGATCTCGCTGCGGAGGCGCTCGTTCTCCCGCTCGAGCTCGGCGAGCTGGAGGGCCAGGGCCTGGCGGTCGTCGCGGTACGACATCGGCCTGCCAGCCTAGCAGAGCGCCCGCCAGAGCGGGGAGGTGGCAGGGGGCCGGCGAGCGGGTATCGTCGCCGCCGTGTCGACCTTCCAGACCCGGCGCTGCACCGATCCGCGCTGCCGCCTCCGCTTCCCGGTCGCGGCCGAGTCCGCGCTCGGCGATCGCTGCCCCCACTGCGGGGCGGCGACCGAGGCGATCGACCTGGCCTACGCGACCGAGGGCGCCGGCGCGCTCGGCGACCGGGCGCCGGGCCCCGCCCTCGAGGTCCTCCTCGACAACGTCCGCAGCCTCCAGAACGTCGGGGCGATCCTCCGCAGCGCCGACGGCGTCGGCGTCCGCCAGGTGCACGTCGGCGGCTTCACGCCGACCCCCGATCACCCGAAGATGGCCAAGACCGCGCTCGGGGCCGAGGCGGTGATCCCCTGGACCCGCCACCGCGAGGGCCTCGAGGCCGCGGAGGAGCTCCGCGCGCGCGGCCTCCGGCTCTGGGCGCTCGAGGGCGGGGCGGGCTCGTCGTCGCTCTTCGAGGCGCCGGCGATCGATCCCGGCGAGGAGATCGCCCTCATCGTCGGCCACGAGGTCTCGGGGGTCGACCCGCGGATCGTCGATCTCTGCGACGCGGTGGTCCGGATCCCGATGCTCGGGATCAAGGGCTCACTCAACGTCGCGGTCGCGTTTGGGATCGCGGCCTACGCGATCCGCTTCGGGCTCCGCGCGCCGGCGATCGGCGGGTGAAGGGGCGAGGAAGAGTCGATCTCGGCGGCGGCCCGCGCTACACCAGGGCGATGCTCCGCCGCCGTCACCTGGCCCTCGGCGCCCTCGCCCTCGTCGCCTGCACCTCCGCCGCCGAGAGGGGCGGCGCGGTCGGGGAATTCGCGCCGCGGATCACCGGCAAGGACCTCGCGGGCGAGTACGTCGCCCTCGAGGATCACCGCGGCGAGGTCGTCCTCCTCAACCTCTGGGCGACCTGGTGCGCGCCCTGCAAGTTCGAGCTGCCGGCGCTCAACGAGCTCCACCGCCGCTACCACGATCGCGGCTTCCTCGTCCTCGGGGTCAGCGTCGACAGCGAGCGCGGCGAGGCGGCGGTGCGGGCGATGGTCCGCGAGGTGCCGGTCACCTACCCGGTGCTCCTCGACCCTGCGGCCCGCGCGGCCGAGGCCCTCGGCGCGACCGGCTACCCGACCTCGATCCTCGTCGGCCGCGACGGCGTGGTCCGCTGGCGCAGCGTCGGGGCGCTCCGCGACGACGACCCGGGGCTCGTCGCGGCGATCGAGGCGGCCCTCGGCGACGCGGGCCGCTGAGGCGCGCGCTCCGGCGGCGCCATGTCGTAGACTCGCGCTGTGCTCCCCTCGAGGCGGCTCCGTCGCGCGCTCTTCACGGCCCTGATCGGCCCGTCGCTGGCATGCTCGTCGGCCGGCGCGCCAACGGCCGCGCCCGCGAGCGCGCAGCCCGAGGCGCCGAGCGCCAGCGCACCCGAGGCGCCGGCCCCCGCCGAGGCCGATGACGCGGCGAAGGAGGTCGCGTCGCGCGAGGCCTCGCTCGCCTGCGCCGAGGCGAAGCTCGACGCGTTCCGGGAGGGGCGCGGCGACGACGGCGAGGTGCTCCTCTTCGAGGCCGGGCGCTGCTTCCACGACGCCGGCGAGATCGGCCAGGCGATCCGGGTGCTGCAGGTGATGATCGAGCGCTATCCGGACGGGGCGCACCGCGCGGACGGGCTCTCCCTCCTCGTCGCTTTGGCGCGCACCGTCGAGGCCGAGGGCGGCGCGCGGGGGAATGCGACGGGCGAGCGCTGCTATGGCGAGATCGACGCGGCGACGATCGGCGGGTCGACCGACGACGCCCTCGATCAGGCGGCGCTCTGCCTCTACAAGGGGCTCTTCCTCGGCGCTGCGTTGGCGCTCCGCCGCGAGCTCGACCGGCGCTCGCTGAGCGCCGAGCTGCGCCGCACCAACACCGAGGACATCGATCGGATCCGCGACGTGCTCGTCGACCTCCGGGTCCGTCGTCAGGGCTGGGAGGCGGCGCTCGCCCCCAGGGAGGCCGACGCCGACTCGGACCTCCTCGGCGCGTCGGGGTCGGCTTCGTCGGTCGCCGAGCGCCCGGAGAGCCCGAGCGTCGATCCGCCCGCGCCCGCACCCCCGCCGACGCCGCCGACCCTGCCCCTGAGCGGCGAGGTGCCCTTCTACGCCAAGCTCGACGATCGACCGATCCGCCGGCTCGCGACCCGGGCGAGCATCGTCGACGTCGGGGCGGCCTTCGCCCCGCGCTCCCTCGCGCGCCTCGACGTCGTCGGCAAGCCCTACTCGCTCTACATCACGGTCCCGGTCTTCGACGCGGACCCGGGCGGGAGCCCCCGGCGGCCGCGGGTGATCTGCGAGGATCGGAGCGCGCGGCTCGGGCTGGCGATCGACGGCGCCTCGCTGGCGACCGTCACCAGGCGCGAGACCTTCGTCTCGGCGACCCGGCAGCGGCCGGCGAAGATCGGCGCCAGGACCCCCGGCGTGCGCCTCGCGGCCGGGACGCCGCTCCGCGCCGAGGCCGACGGCGACGTCACCAGGATCAGCTACGACGGCCTCTTCCTCGAGGTGAGCGGCTTCGTCGCCAACGACGCGGTGGACCTGGTCTTTGAGCCCAAGGAGCTCGCGGGCGACAAGGTCCGCGACGGCCGGCTGCGGCGCGACGTCGAATTCCTCGACGCCCCGAACGGTCAGGCGATCGCCCGCGTCCGCCGCGGTCCGCGGGTCGCCAACGAGCTCCATGTCCACACCCTCGGCCCGCCGAAGGACGGGTATGTCCTGGTGCGCTACGAGGAGTCCGACGCCCATGTCGTCGGCTGGGTCGCGGTCGACGACGTCGAGACCTACCCCCGGCGGATCCTCAAGGGCTTCACCGGCGGGGGCCACGGCCGGAGCTCGCCCCGCGACGTCGTCGAGCTCGCCCGGGGGACGCTCCTGGTCGCCCCTGGAGCCTCGGAGATCGTCGGCGTCATCACCCGCGAGGACAAGTTCGCCTGCGGCTCGACCTGCGGCGACCCGACGCCGCTGCTGCGCCTGCGGGCCTGCGGCCACCTCCTCGAGCTCTACGCCGTGCCCGCCGGCGCGGTGCAGGGCCGCTGAGCCGCCCATCGCTCAGGGGACGATGAGGAGGAGCCCGCGGCGCTGGCCGCTGCCCCCGTCGAGGGTGTCGACCGCGGCGAAGAGGCGCTCGGTCGGGACCAGCCAGGGCTCGAAGCGGGCGTTGACGTCGAGGACGAGCACCAGGTCCTCGTCCTCGAGGTAGCCGCCGATCGGCGAGTGGTGGCCGCCGCCCTCGCGGAAGAGCGGGCCGCGGAGGAAGTTGACGATGTAGCGGCGGCCCGGGTCGTTGCTCCGGCGCATGTGCTCGCGGAACGCGTCGAGGCTGAGGTCGCGGAGGGGCGTCACCTCGGCGCCGGTCTTGGCGCGGGCGATCTCGGCGAGCTCGTCGAGCGTGAGCCCGGGGATGCACTGGCCGCTCCAGCAGTAGCCGGTGCCGTCGAGGACCGAGTCGGCGCTCGCGTCGGCGTCGATCCCGAGCGAGGTGATCACGTTGGCGACGCTGGTCGGGCCGCAGTAGGAGATCCTCGCCTGGTACTGGAGGCGTTCGGGGCCGTAGGTCGCGGCGACCGGGAGCGACCAGGCGCGCTCGAGGAGCGCCGGGTCCTGATAGGCCGGGGCGTCGGCGATCGAGGCGACGTCGTAGACCTCGGGCGCGAGGGCGACGCGGGCGACCGCGACGAGGGCGACGAGGAGGAGCGCGAGCGCGAGGAGGACGCGGGCGAAGATCCGCCTGCGCGATCGACCAGGTGCTCCCTCGCTCACCTCGTCAGGCTTTCACCGCGCGGGCGGCCGCGTCAACCCCTCACGCTGCGGGCCGCTACTCGCCCTCGCCGTCCTCGCGCCCGCGGACCTCGACCTTGAGGCGACCGCGGCGGAGGCGGAGGTCGAGGCGGTCGCCGATCGCCGCCTGATCGGCGCCGGTGATCACCGCCCCTCGGGCGTCGGTGGCGACCGCGTAGCCGCGCTCGAGCACCCGCAGCGGGCTCAGGGCGTCGAGCGCCCCGGCGGCCCGGGCGAGGCGGAGGCGGGCGTCCTGGGTGAGCGCGCCGCCGAGGCGCTCGAGCTCGGCGGCGAGGTGATCGAGGCGGCGGCGGGCGGCGGTCGTCGCCGCTCGCGGGTGGCGGGCGAGGAGGCGCTGCTCCAGGCCCGCCAGGCGCCGGCGGTCGCGGGCGAGGCGCTCGCGCGGGTGCTGGGCGGAGAGCCGGCGGATCAGCGCGTCCAGCCGTCGACGTGTCCCCGAGGACAGACGATGCCCGTGGGCCTGGAGGCGGTGGGTGGCGAGGTCGAGGCGGCTGCGCTCGTCGAGGAGGCGGCGGTGGAAGGCGAGGCGGAGGCGACGGGCCCGCTCGTCGACCCGCTGGCGGTAGACCTGGGCGTCGGGGACCGCGAGCTCGCCGGCGTGCGAGGGGGTCGCCGCCCGCACGTCGGCCGCGTGATCGCAGAGGGTGACGTCGACCTCGTGGCCGACCGCCGAGATCACCGGCACCGGGCAGGCGGCGACCGCCCGCACCAGCGCCTCGTCGTTGAAGGCCCAGAGGTCCTCGCTCGCCCCGCCGCCGCGGCCGAGGATGATCACGTCGACCCCCGGCCACGCCTGCAGGCGGAGCAGCGCCCGCCGCAGGCTCGCCGGCGCGTCGTCGCCCTGGACCACCGCCGGCGAGAGGACGACGTGCGAGGGGCAGCGGCGGCGGATCACCTTGAGGATGTCGTGGATCGCCGCGCCGGTCGGCGAGGTCACGACGCCGATCACCCGCGGCCAGCGCGGGAGCTCGCGCTTGCGCTCACGGTCGAAGAGGCCCTCGGCCTTGAGCTTCGCCTGGAGCTGCTGGAGCTGGAGCATCATCGCCCCGAGGCCCGCGGGCTCGGCCCGCTCGGCGTAGAGCTGGAACTTGCCCTGCTGCGGGTAGATCCCGAGGCGGCCGAGGACTCGCAGCGATTGGCCGTCGGCGAGGCGGAAGCGGAGGCGGGCGAGGGCCGAGCGCCACATGGCGACCGGCAGGAGCGCCTGGTTGTCCTTGAGCGTGAAGTAGGCGTGGCCGCTGCTGACGATCCGCAGGTTCGAGACCTCGCCCTCGACCCAGACCTGGGCGAAGGTCGACTCGAGGAGGCGGTTGGCGCCGTTCACCAGCTCGCCGACGCTGAAGACCCGCGGGCGACCGGGGCCGCCGTCTTCGGGGCCGCCGGGGCCGTTTGGGCCGCCGGGGCCGTTTGGGCGGTTGCGGCCGGTGAGGAGGGTGTAGCGGGTCATGGGGCGGGGGCCGGAGCGTTTTTAGCACAGCGGGGCGGGGTGTGGGCGGTTGGGATGTGCGGGGGGCTGGGGTGGTGATCTGCGGGGGGAGCGGGAGTGGTGTTCGTGTGCGCGGTGGCTTGGGGCTTCGCTCGGTGTGTGTGGCGGTGATCGCGGGGGTGGTCGCGGGTCGTGACCTGACTTTTGAGTCAGGTTTTGGGTGTTCGGGGGGGAAGGGCGGAGGTGAGGGCGCAGACTTCGAGGGCCGCGGGCTGCGGGGCGGCGGAGGCTGGCGCGTGGGGCGGAGGGCGGGGCCCTCGTCGCTCAGACAGGTGCTCGGTCGTCCGTCGACTTCGTCGACGAACGCCCTGCGCGACTCGCTCTCGAGGGCCCCGCCCTCCGCGTGGCGGCATCGTTCGCCTTCGTGCGGTGGGGGCCGCATGCAGGGGCTGGAGGGGGTGCGGGAGGCCGGCTGACCCGGGGCGTCGGTTGGGTGTGCGGAGGGGGGCGCGGGCGGTGATTCGGTCCCCCGCGAGCGTTCGCTCGTGGGGACCGAATCGCCTTGAGCGGCGCCTTGGGGTCGGCGTGTGGTATGGATCGAGAATGGCGGGGGTGGGTCCGGGCGTTGTCGTGGGGGCGAGGCGCGGAGGTGTGGGCGCTCGCGGCGGGATCGTGGTGGCGTTGCTCCTCGCGGTGAGCGGCTGCATCGGGGGTGACAAGCAGACGTCGGCGAGCGGCGCGTCGGGTTCGACGAGCGGCGCTGTGACCTCCTCGACCGCGACGACCGACGCGGCGACGTCCACCTCGACCTCCGGGACGGGCACGACGAGCGCGGCCAGCGGGACCACGAGCACCAGCGGCGCCGAGGCCTGCGATCCCGTCGAGACCTTCGGCGAGGCGACCTCCGGAGGCCTGCCGGAGTGCGACGTCTGGAAACAGGATTGCCCTCCCTGCGAGAAGTGCACGCCCTACGCGAGCGATGGGATTGTCTGGGACGAGTACGGCTGTGTGCCTGTGGTCCCGGACCCCAAGCAATTCGGCGAGCCCTGCACGGTCCACGGCTCACCGGCTAGCGGCTTTGACGACTGCGACAAGGGGCTCTTCTGCTGGAACGTCAATGAGGACAACGTCGGGTGGTGCATCGCCCACTGTGTGGGTTCCCTCAGTAGACCAGAGTGTGATGATTCAGCGATCTGTGGGGTCTACGGCAACGGGGTCCCCGCCTTCTGCCTTCCCCTCTGCGACCCGCTCCTCCCGGAATGCCCGGGCGACGACACCTGCCTCCCGATCGACGACTGGTTCGTCTGCGTCGACGATGCGTCGGAGCCGGATGCCGGCGCCGACGGCGATCCCTGCTGGTCCGCGAATGCCTGCGACCCGGGCCTCCTCTGCATGAACGGAGAGAGCATCCCGGGTTGCCAGACCACCGGCTGCTGCGCGTCCTTCTGCGACCTGGAAGAGCCCACCACCTGCCCGCTCAAGGACCAGGGCGCCGAATGTGTACCCTACTACGCGATGGGCGAAGCCCCGCCCGGCAAGGAGAATGTTGGTTTTTGCGGCCTGCCGTGAGCCTCGGCGCTCTTGCCTGCCGAAGGCCCCCGTCGCGTGGTATGGATCGATCATGGCGGGGAGCAGAGCGGGCGCGCGCGGAGCTGTCGTCGCAAGGTTGCGACGAGGACACGCCCAGGCTCGCGTTTGGCTCACGGTCGCGGCACTCCTCGGGCTCGGCGGCTGCGTCGGCGGTGACAAACAGACGTCGGCGAGCGAGGCGTCGGGCTCGACCAGCGGCGCGGTGACCTCCTCGACCGTGACGACCGACGCGGCGACGTCCACCTCGGGCACGGGCACCACGAGCGCGGCCGGCGGGACCACGGGCACCAGCGGCGCTGAGGCCTGCGATCCCGTCGAGACCTTCGGCGAAGAGCCCTCCGGTGACCTGCCGGATTGCGACGTCTGGGAGCAGGACTGCCCTCTGTGCGAGAAGTGCACGCCCTACTCGCACGATACCGGGTCGAACTGGAACGACCTCGGATGTGTGCCGGTGGTCGCACGTCCCAAGCAATTCAGCGAGCCCTGCACGGCGAAGGGATTCAGCGGTTTCGACGACTGCGACAAGGGGCTGATGTGCTGGAGCCTCAACGACGAAGGCGTCGGGTACTGCGTGGGGCTCTGCGTGGGCTCCAAGGCGGAACCGGGCTGTGAGTACGCGGGGCTTTGTGTCATTCCTGGCGATGAGATCACCAATATCTGCTTTCCCTCGTGCGACCCGCTTCTCCAGGACTGTCCGGGCGAAGATGGATGCTATCCGTACGGTCGGGCTCTTGAGTGGATCTGTGCGTACGATGGCTCGTTCCCGGGGGCGGGGGCGGACGGCGATCCCTGCGAGTTCACGAATAACTGCCACCCGGGCCTACACTGCAGCCCAGAGGGGGACCGGGTCCCGGGCTGCCAGGCCGCCAGCTGCTGCGCGACGATCTGCGACCTGGAAGAGCCCAACACCTGCCCGCTCAAGGACCAGGGCGCCGAATGTGTACCCTACTACGCGATGGGGGAGGCTCCGCCCGGCAAGGAGAACCTCGGCTTCTGCGGCCTCCCGTGAGCCTCGGCGCTCTTGCCTGCCGAAGGCCCCCGTCGCGTGGTATGGATCGATCATGGCGGGGAGCAGAGCGGGCGCGCGTGGAGCTCTTGTCGCAAGGCTGCGACGTGGGCTCGCGGCCCTGGCGCTCCTCGGGCTCGGGGGCTGCCTCGGGGGCGACAAGCAGACGTCGGCGAGCGAGGCGTCGGGCTCGACCAGCGGCGCTGCGACCTCCTCGACCGCGACGACCGACGCGGCGACGTCGACGTCGACCTCCGGCACCACGAGCACCACGAGCTCGGCCAGCGGGACCTCGAGCACAAGCGGCGCCGAGGTCTGCGATCCCGTCGAGACCTTCGGCGAGGTGCCCTCCGGAGACCTGCCGGAGTGCGACATCTGGGAGCAGGACTGCCCCCCGTGCGAGAAGTGCACGCCCTATGCGAACGAAGGTGTGTCGTCCTGGAGTGACCACGGATGTGCGCCGGTGGTCGCACGTCCCAAGCAATTCGGCGAGGCCTGCACGATGCAGGGCTCGAAGTACAGCGGCTTTGACGACTGCGACAAGGGGCTGATGTGCTGGAACTTCAACGACGAAGGCGTGGGGTACTGCATCGGGCTCTGCGTGGGCTCACGGTTGGAGCCCGAGTGTGACTATCCCGCCCTCTGCGCGACAAGCGGCGACGGCATCATGCTGATCTGCCTGCCCCTCTGTGACCCGCTCCTCCAGGACTGCCCGGGAGAGGATGGCTGCCGTCCGATCGGTACGATCATGGAGTGGGTCTGCACTCTCGACGCATCAGGCCCGGATGCGGGGGCGGACGGTGACCCCTGCGAGTACGCGAACGCCTGCGACCCGGGCCTTCTTTGCACGGAGGGCGCTCGCGTCCCCGGCTGCCAGACCATCGGCTGCTGCGCGACGATCTGCGACCTTGGCAAGCCCAACACCTGCCCGCTCACGGACCAGGGCGCCGAATGTGTACCCTACTACGCGATGGGCGAGGCCCCGCCGGGCAAAGAGAACGTCGGGTTCTGCGGCCTGCCGTGAGCCTCGGCGCTCTTGCCTGCCGAAGGCCCCCGTCGCGTGGTGTGGTATGGATCGAGCATGGCGGGGAGCAGAGCGGGCGCGCGTGGAGCTCTTGTCGCAAGGCTGCGACGTGGGCTCGCGGCCCTGGCGCTCCTCGGGCTCGGGGGCTGTCTCGGCGGCGACAAGCAGACGTCGGCGAGCGGCGCGTCGGGCTCGACCAGCGGCGCGGCGACCTCCTCGACCGCGACGGCGGACGCAGCGACGTCCACCGCGACCTCCGGCACAGGTACCACGAGCGCGGCCACCGGGACCACGGGCACCAGCGGCGCCGAGGCGTGCGATCCCGTCGAGACCTTCGGCGAGGTGCCCTCCGGTGACCTCCCTGAGTGCGACGTCTGGGCCCAGGACTGCCCTCCGTGCGAGAAGTGCACGCCCTACGCGAGCGAAGGTGGGTCGGCTTGGAATGCCCACGGATGTGCGCCGGTCGTCCCGAACCCCAAGCAACTCGGCGAGCCCTGCACGGCCCAGGGCTCAGGTGTCAGCGGTCTTGACGATTGCGACAAGGGGCTGATGTGCTGGAGCCCCAATGAGGCAAATGTGGGGTACTGCATCGGTCTCTGTGTGGGCTCCGAGATCGATCCGGAATGTGAGTATCCGGCGGTCTGTGCGGTGGGGGCCGATGGGGTCCTCGCAATCTGCCTTCCCCTCTGTGACCCGCTCCTCCAGGATTGCCCGGGCGAAGATGCGTGCCTTCCGGCGGGCGACGCGTGGGCGTGTTCTCTCGACCTCTCGGGCCCGGATGCAGGTGCAGACGGCGACCCCTGCGAATACGCGAATGCCTGCGACCCGGGCCTTCTCTGCATGGATGGCGCCCGTGTCCCAGGTTGCCAGACCGCCGGCTGCTGCGCGTCCTTCTGCGACCTGGAAGAGCCCAACACCTGCCCGCTCAAGGACCAGGGCGCCGAATGTGTACCCTACTACGCGATCGGCGAGGCCCCGCCCGGCAAGGAGAACCTCGGCTTCTGCGGCCTCCCGTGAGCGGCGCTCCCGGGCCGCGGGGTCGGACCGGTAGAGCGCGACTCTCGGAGATGTGGCCGCCGAGGGCTGCGTTCGCGTGGTATGGATCGATCGTGGCAGGGAGCGGAGCGGAGGCGCGCGGAGTTGTTGTCGCAAGGCTGCGACGAGGACGCGCTCGCGCTTGGCTCGCGGTCGCGCTCCTCCTCGCCGTCGTCGGCTGCCTCGGCGGCGACAACCAGACTTCGACCAGCGGCGCGGCGACCTCATCGACCGTAGCGACCGACGCGGCGACGTCCACCTCGGCCTCCGGGACGGGCACCACGAGTGCGGCCAGCGGGACCTCGACCTCCGGGACGGGCACCACGAGCGCGGCCAGCGGGACCACGAGCACGAGCGGCGCGGATGTCTGCGAGCCCGTCGACTCCTTCGGCGTGGAGACCTACGGAGGCCTGGTGGAGTGCGACATCTGGGAGCAGGACTGCCCTCCGTGCGAGAAGTGCACGCCCTGGAAGAACAACGGCGAGTGGTGGACCGACAAGTGCGTTCCGATCCCTACGGATCCCAAGCAATTTGGCGAGCCCTGTACGGTCGCGGGTTCACCGGGTAGCGGCTTTGACGACTGCGACAAGGGGCTGATGTGCTGGTATTTTGACGAGGATGACGTCGGCTACTGCATTGAACACTGCATCGGTAGTCCTGACGCGCCCTCCTGCACCGATCCCAATGCTCTCTGCCATGTCGACAGCAGCGCTGTCCTCACGTTCTGCGTCCCTTCCTGCGACCCGCTCCTTCAGGATTGCCCGGGCGACCGCGCCTGCCTCCCGCTCGGAAGGAGCATGCAGTGGATCTGCGTCCTCGACGCATCCGGTCCCGATGCGGGGGCCGATGGCGACCCCTGCGAGTACGAGAACGCCTGCGACCCGGGCCTTCTCTGCATGGATGGCGCCCGTGTCCCAGGTTGCCAGACCGCCGGCTGCTGCGCGTCCTTCTGCGACCTGGAAGAGCCCAACACCTGCCCGCTCAAGGACCAGGGCGCCGAATGTGTACCCTACTACGCGATGGGCGAAGCCCCGCCCGGCAAGGAGAACCTCGGCTTCTGCGGCCTCCCGTGAGCCGGTCGAGGTCGACGCTCCCGAGATCGTCGTCGCGGAGCGAGGTCGCTGGCGGGCGGCTCCGCACGTAGACCCGGGCCGGACGCGCCCGAGGGCGCCGGGAGCAGCGCGCGGGGCCGTGTTTTGTTGATAGTCTCCAGGCGTGCTCACGCCTCGCGTCGCGCTCGTCTCCTGCCTCGCGCTCGTCAGCGCCGCGCCTGCTTGCCGGCGGGGAGCACCTCATCCAGAGGCGCCGGCCGAGTCGCCCGCGCGCGCCGAGGCGGGCGCACCGGAGCCGCCCATGCCGATCCTGCCGCCCCTGGAGGTCGAGGACTCGGTGCGGATCCCGAGCGGCGCGCGGCTCTATCAGGCGCCCCGTGGCGACGCGCCGTCGGTTGTCCTTCGCTTCGCCGAGGGCGAGAGCCGGGCGGCCGAGGTCGCGGCGGTCGAGGGGGAGTGGGTCGCCCTCTGGCTCGGCCTCCGCGACGACTATCCCTTTCGCTGCTACCCGCTCCTCGGCGACGCCCGCGTCGAGGTGAAGGTCTGGGTCCGCCTCGACGAGGTGCTGGTGGTCGCGCGCGAGATCATCGAGGTCAACTTCGACGACGAGAGCTTCGTCATGCTGATGCGCGGCGTGCCGGTCCGCCGCAGCGGCCAGCGCGGCCCGGAGGGGCCGCTCTACGAGGTCGAGGTCGACGGGGCCCGGCTCACGCTCGCGCTCCCCGAGGAGCGGCTCGGGCGCGGGTATTTCCCAGTGCCGGGGATCGAGGGCGACGAGGCGCCGGCGCCGGCGCCCGGGCCCCGGCCGAAGGTCGCGGTCGGCGGCCAGGTGATCGTCGGCGACCTCGAGATCGTCCCGCTCCCGCCGCTCAAGCATGGCCGCATGGCCGAGGCTCGCGGCGATTGCGTAGTCATGCTCGGCTGGCTCACCGGCGAGGAGGGGAGCCCGCCGCGGCCCAAGGCGCCGGCGAATGCCGCCTTCGATCGCGGCGAGCGGCCCGAGGACGTGCGCCTCGGCGAGGGCGTCCCGCTCCGCTGGCTCGATGACTCGCCGGCTGGCGTCACCGTCGGCGAGGTGCGGGCCGCGGGCGGACGCTTCGGCGATCGCCTCTGCTTTGACGCGCTTGCTGGCGCGGGCGAGACGCCGCTGGTCCTCTGCGCGGGGGTTGCGGACGCGCGGGGGGAATGAGCACTGCGCGTGCCTTCAGGGCAGGCCGCAGAATCCGACGTTCTCCATGCCGGCCGGGGCCATTCCCATTTCGAACAAGGGGACGCACTCCGCGCTCTGGTCCATGAGGGGGCAGGTGTTCGGCTTGTTGAGGTCGCAGAACGACGAGCAGCAGCCCTGGGCCTGGCAATCAGGGACGAGATCTGCGTCCGCGCAGAAGAGGCCCGGACCACACGCAGTGTCGTACTCGCAGGGATCCCCGTCGACGCTGGGTTCAGGGCCTGAGCCGTCAAAAACACAGACAGCATGGTCGCCGATGGGGAGACAGACATCGGTGTCTCCTGGGCAGTCCTGGAGGAGGAGATCGCAGGACGGTAGGCAGAGCGGGATGACGCCGGAGCTATCGTTGTAGCAGATGGAGTCGGGATCCGAGCAGAAGATCGAGTCCGGGTCACCCATGCAGAATTCGATGCAGTAGCCGACGTAGTTCTCGTCGACGTTCCAGCACATGAGTCCCTTGTCGCAGTCGTCGAGGCCACTGAACGCTGAGCCCTCCGCCACACACGCCTCGCCGGCCTGCTTTGGATCGGGGCTGACCGGCACGCACTTGTTGGCCTTCCACCCCGTACCGCCGTCGTCAGCCCATGCAGTGCACTTCTCGCCGTCGGGGCAGTCCTGGGCCCAGATGTCGCACTCGCAGCCTGAGCAGGCGCCCGTGCCGCTGGTGCCCGTGTTGCCGGTCGTGGCTCCGCTCGTCGAGGGACTCCCGGTAGTGGCGCTGGTGGTCGAGGCGTCCGAGGTGCTGCCCTTGGTCGTGGCTGCGCCGCTGGTGCTCGAGCTCGACCCGCCGGTCGCTGACGACGCCGTGATCTGTTTGCCGTCATCGCCGGCGCAGCCGGCCGAGAGGAGCGCCCCGCTCAGGAGCCCAGCGAATCGCGTGGCGCTGCCCGGCATCGAAGTCACCTCACCCGCCCCCCTTCTGACAGCGACACACCTTCAGGTCAATGCTCCCAAAGTTGCCGCTCTGGGTGCTCACCGAGCCCGGCCGGCGCTCGGTCATCGACCACATGCGCAACTTGCATGCGCCGCCCTCGCCCGCGTCGAGGCCGAAGGCGACGGTGAAGCGGGCGCCGTCGCGGCCGTAGGACTTCTCGAGCGCGCCGGTGTCGCGGAGGGCGGCCGCGTCGTCGTCGCCGACGTCGATGCCGAGGCCGAGCTCGTTGCGCATCGCGTCGAGGGCCCCGTAGAGCTCGCTTCCGCAGGCCGGATCGGCGGCCGCCTCCGCGGTGATCTTGCCGCCCGGCGGGCTCATGCAGGCGGCGACGAGGAGGGCGAGGGAGGCGGCGACGAGGTGGCAGCGGGCCATCGTCCGACGATGGCGGAGCCGCCGACGCGCGTCAACACGCCGGCCCCGCGGGCGCGCGCAGCAGCGCGCGAGGAGGTGACCGCCGATCGGGTCGGCCGAGGCGGAGCCGCCAGAGGCGGCGTCGCTGCGACGCGACCGTTTGGAGGCGGAGATGCGGCGAGAACCGCACGGATTGCGCACTCGCCACGGCCGCGCGAGCAGGCGCACCTGATACAAGGGACAGGCGATGGAGAGACTCCGAGGCCTCGGGCTGATCGCCTACTCGCTCGCGTCGTGCTCCGTGGCGTCGGCCCGCGGCCTGCGGCGGGGGTGGTCGCGCGAGGAGGTCCACGCCGAGGTCCGCCGGCGAGCGGAGCACGCCCTGGCGCGCGTCGGGATCCGGGTCGTGATCGACGGCGACGAGCGCCTCCCGGCCGGCGGCTACGTCGCGGTCTACAACGAGTCGTCGGTGCCCGACATGGCCGCGCAGCACCTGCTCTGGGGGCGCTTCATCGATCGCCAGGCCGTCATCGGCGCGATCGGCCGGCTGCCCTTCGTCCGTCGGGCCCTGCCGATCACCGGCCTCGTCGCCCTCCCGCGGGGCGATCGGGCGGGCGTCGATCGGGCGCTGGCGGAGCTCACGGCCGCGCTCCAGCGCGGCGAGCGGGTGCTCTTCGGCGGCGAGGGCGGGATGTCCGGGGAGGACCGCGTGCGCCCCTTCAAGCGCGGCGCCGCCCTCCTGGCGATCCGCTCGGGCAAGCCGCTGGTCCCGCTGGCCTTCCACGGCGGCCACCTCCTGATGCCCTGGCGCGGCCTCAAGGTGCGCGGCGGGACGCTGCGCGTGCGCTTCGGCGAGCCGATCGCGGTCGATGGGCTCGGGGAAGACGACGCCCGCGAGCTCGCAGACCGTGCCCAGGCCGCGGTCGCGGCGCTCTACTCGGAGCTCGCGGCGGCGGACGCGACGGACGAGGCGGCGGGCGGGTAGCCTGGTGGGTGCCGATGAGCCGGGACTCTGGTGGAGAGTGTCCAGCCAGTTCATCGAGCCGAGGGTTTCAGGTCCTTCCCTTCGAGGACTCGTTGAGGCATGCGAATGCCGGCGGCCAGCAAACGTTTCTCCTCAGAACTGCCTCGTCGAATGCCAATAGTCGCGTTGGGGGGGACGAGCCAGAACCACTGCGTGATGCCGATGCTGTGAGTGTCGAGAAAGCGCTGCGACCATGCCTTCTTCTCCCTCATCTCGTCGATGCTGCCGCCGTGGCAAGGGTGGACCTCGATGGCGATTGGCTGTGCATGGTCAAGCACGGCGGCTACGTAGTCCCAGCAGCGTTCACCGCGTTTGCGGCGGAGGGCTTCGGTGGCCGCGTCGAGGTTGAGTGAGCATTCAACCGCAACTTCATCACGGATAAGTTGTCGGTACTTGGCCTCGATTGCCCGCTTGCCGGGTTGAACATGGGCCCCAACGGGGAGCTTCTCGAGAGCCCTGCGGCTGGCGCTTGTCGCTTCCTTCTTCGGCTCTGGAGTCGACTTCGCGCTCCGCTTTGTGCGGCGGTTGTTGTTCGCTCGTGATTCCGCTTTTCGTGCCATCAGTCGGCTCCCTCAGATTCGAGCACCTCGCCTACGATCGACGTGACGTGGCTGCTGAATCCGACGACGCCACCCCAGCCGGATTCAGCGGGATCTGCGGCGCCAGGATCGAGGCCGCTGATGTCTCGCGGACACACACGCGGAGGATCGCCGCTGTCGAAGTCAAAATAGTAGGTCCTATACTGCTTCTTGAGCGCGCTTTCGCCGATTTCGATGAGCTTTGGGCTTGGTGCACTATGGAAGAGTCTAGCGACGTGTTTGGCGGTGCCCTTGTGTTGTTGGAGAGTTCTGATGGCCCACACGATGTCGAGTACGACGGGGGAGTGTGTCGAGATCAAGACGCGGTAGCCGCGATTCAGTAGTTCGAGTGCGAGGGCCATCACTGTGACGACCGCCTTGGGATGGAGCCCCATCTCGGGCTCCTCAATTACCACCCACTGGATTTCGCGGACCTTTGTCTTTGCTTGGGAGGGGAGTAGGTGGTAGAGGCCGAGGAGAAGAGGGATGAACTCGCGCTGGCCAGCTGTCCATGACATGTATGAGAGGGCGACATCATCGATCGAGAGTTTGAGTTGGCGTTGTAGGCCTGTTCGTTCCTCGAGAAGTTGGGCTCCGTGGAAGACCGCTTCATCGACCAACTCGCGGAGCGCCCCCGCGAGGCGGGAAGAGTGGGGGAACAACGCAGCCCGCTCGTTCGCCAGGATCCCACGGAGAATCTCGCTGTACTCGCGTGCGACGAAAGGAGTGTCCGGCGAGTGCTGCTGGAAGGTGAGTGGCCAACCACCAGTCAATGTCAGCGTTCGGTGGGCTGGGATGTAGAATACATTTGCGGCACTAGCTCGTCGACGTTTGGTGTCGCTCAGCTTGACAGGCTTGCCACGGAAGGAAATCGATGAACCGCGCCGCCAGATCGAACCCATACCCTCGCCGTACATCAGGGTTAGGAGTTCACTGGCATCCTTGGGGGCAAATCCAAAGTCGCGGAGGCGGTTAATAATATAGGCGTGATCGACCGCCAGTTTGTGCGCTTGGAGCGCGACGCTCTTTCCGGACGCTTGGGGGCCGACAAAGATCGTGAGGTCTCCGAGGTCCAGGTCGGCTCGCTTGATCTGACCGATGTTGGACAACTTCAGGGTGAGGTTCGCTCGCCTAGCCACGTCCCTAATACAACACGAGCCGCGAGGGTGGTCAACACGCCGGCGCTGGGGAGGCGGGCTTCCGGTGCGGGGTCGGGGCGCCGGGCGCCTTGTGTGGCGCATCCAAGCCTCAGCCGTCCGCGAAGGTCAGCTCCGTCACCTCATCGCCCGAGCGCAGGAACCCCTCGACCTGGGTTGTCGCGTCAGGAACGAGATCTGGGTGGTCATCCCGCAGGTATTCGATCACCTCCGCCGGCGACCACGGCCCGAGCGACGCCTTGTAGCCCGCGAAGTCATCCTGGACTTCCCGCCACGACGCGTACTCGCACCGCGAGAGGAAGACCGTCGCATCGGTGAAGATCACATGCAGCGCCACCGCTCACCGCCTACCAGACCGTCACCTCGCCGATCGTCGCAAAGTCCCGCTTGCCGCCCTTGACCACCACCCCGTAGGCCCCGCGCTCCTCGCTCGGCTCGGTGATCGCGAGGTTCTTCGACGCCGACGCCTTGACGCCGACGATCACCTCGTGGCTCCCGGAGAGGATCTCAATCAGCGGCACCTTGAAGCGAAACCGGTGATCCACAAAGTCACCAGGCCGCCAGAGGTTCACGGGATAGAGCCCGTCCGCGAAGTTGTGGGGCATCGGGTTGATCCGCGAGAGCTTGCCGCGCTGGAGGCGGAAGTAGAGCTGGGCGCCGCTGGGGAGCGCGCGGAGCACCCGGATCGCCACCCGCAGCTCGGCCTCCTGGCCGCGGATCAGCGGCTGCGTGACCTCCCAGCCGACGATCTCGAGGTAGTCCTCGAAGCGGACCATGGTCTCGCGGGCGAGGGTCGGCGGCGCGTCGCTGACGATCGCCAGGAGGGGGTCCTGGTCGACCGCGCCGGCCGGCAGGGTGTTGCTGACCAGGAGGAAGGCGCCGTGGCTCTCGTCGAGGACGTGGAGGGGCCACTCGCCCTGGCGGTGGGCGGCGAAGAGCGCCGGCAGGTCGCCGCGGCGGATCAGCGCGACGCTCGCCTCCGGGCGCTTCAGCCAGCGGGTCAGCTCGAGGGTCGTGACCGCGCCGCGGCGGGCGGCGACCGGCGGGCCGTAGAGGTCGAGGCCGGGGTCGCGGATCCGGCCGACCGCGAGCTCCGCGGGCAGGGCGCCCGCGCGCGTCCAGGCGCCCAGGCGGGTGAAGGTCCCCTTGAGCGAGCGCCGGGCGGAGATCTGCGGGATCAGCTGGTGGCCGATCGCCAGCGATTGATACAAGAGGACGATCAAGGCTGTCCCCGGGGCCAGCCAGGGGCGGGCGATCCGGCGGCCGCCGGCGATCCCGGCGATCACCACCGCGAGGATCGCCAGGTCGGCGAGGCGCGGCAGCAGGGTGTCGGCGCCGATCGTCTCGGCCGGCAGCGCGCCCTCGTTCACCGGCGGCGCGAGGATCGTCGCGATCTTCGCGGGGATCCGCTTCGCGTCCTTGCCGGTCACCAAGATCCCGCCGATCGCCAGGAGGAGCGCGAGGCGGCGGAGCGGGCGGTGGGTCTTGGGGTCGGCGAGGTGGAGGAGGCCCGCCGTGCAGGTGAGCGCCGCCGGCAGCGTGAGGGGGATCGGCCCGGGGCCGTAGATCAGCGACCAGATCGACGTGACCCCGAGCCCGCCGAGGAGCCAGAGCGCCGGCCAGCGCATCGGCCCCGGCCGGAGGACGCCGACCAGCGCGAGCGGGAGCCAGGGGAAGAGCTGGTAGCCGAGCTCCTCGAGGCTCGCCGTGAAGCCGCGGAGGTGCGGGGTGTCGACGAGGTCGAGGTCGCGGGCGGCCCCGAGGAGCGGGATGTAGCCGTCGCCCTGGCCGAGCGCGAGGTAGGTCGCGCCGCCGGCGACCCCGACGATCGCCAGCCAGAGGCCGCGGACGATCCAGCGGGTCGCCGGATCGCGGGGCGCCGCCGGGCGGCCGACGGCGATCGCCACCAGCGGGATCAGGCCGCCGAGGACCAGGCCGGACGACGCGATCGCCAGGGCGAGGAGGCCGGCGGCCGCGATCGCGGCGACGATCGCCCGCACCCCGCGGCGGTGGAGCGCGAGGTGGCCGGCGAGCGCGGCCGCGGTCGCCAGGAGCTCGCCGATCGGCGCGCCGAGGGCGAGGCGGCCCTGGGCGAGGGTGAGGGGGAAGGCGAGGGCGAAGGCGCCTGCGACCAGCGCGCCGAGAGCGCCGACGCCGCGGGCGGCCGCGACCAGGGTCGTCAGGCCGACCAGGGCGACCATCGCCAGGGCGCCGGGGAGGCGGATCGCCTCCGGTCGGTCGATCGCCTCGAGGGCGGCGGTGCGGATCGCGTCCGGGAGCCCGGGGGCCCGCTCGAGATCGGCGAGCGCGACCCCCAGCGCCGCCCGCGAGCGATCGAGGACCATGGTCTCGCCCTCGGCCCAGATCCCGTGCTCGCCGAGGCCGGGGAGGAGGAGGAGCGCGGCCACGACGGCGGCGATGAGCGCCAGCGCGATCGCGCCGCGGCGGCCGGCGAGGGCCGCCTGCACGCGCGCGACGAGGCTCGGGGGCGGGGCGCTCAAGGGGGCGCGAGCGTAGCACGCGGCCGCGCCCGCCGAGCCCCGGCGATTGCACCAGCGCGCGCTGTGACCCATGTCGTCGGCCGGCGAGGGCCGCGGTGGCCGCCCACGACCTCGGGTATGCTTGGCGGCCATGCGCCTCCGCCTCGCTCGGTCCATCGTCGCCGCCCTCGCCCTCCTGGTCGGGGCGCCGTCCGCCGCCCACGCGGAGGCGCCGGCCGGGGTCAGCGTCGAGCGCCCGAAGGAGAGCCCCTTCACCTACCGGGTGTCGATGCAGAAGCCGGAGCGCCACGAGTTCCACGTCGAGATCGGCGTCACCGAGGTCCCGGGGAATTCGATCGACCTCCAGATCCCGCGCTGGGTCCCGGGCGCCTACAACCGCACCGACGCCCACCGCAACGTCCGCGGCGTGGTCGCCAAGGCCGGCGGCAAGGCGCTGCCGGTCGAGAAGATCGACGCGATCACCTGGCGGGTCCACCACGGCGGCCAGCCCTTCAAGCTCTCCTACCGGGTCTACCGCGGCAAGTACGACGGGGTCACCGGCGCCTACCTCGACGACGCGACCGGCTTCTTCAACGGCGCCCAGATCCTGATGTACGTGGTCGGCCACAAGAGCCGGGCGGTCGAGCTTCGGGTCGATCCGCTGCCGGGGACGACGGTGGTCACCGGACTCAAGCGGGGCGGCGGCCAGAACTCGTTCAAGGCCGACGACTACGACGTGCTCATCGACGCGCCGGTCCACGTCGGCAAGGTCGAGATCATCCGCTTCGACGTCGCCAAGATCCCCTTCCGGATCGCCATCGCCGGCGACGGCTCCTACAGCCAGAAGCGCCTGGTCGAGGACTTCTCGAGGATGATCGAGGCGACCTTCGCGGTCTTCGGCGGGCCGCCGGACGCCGCCGGCTTCGACGACTACACCTTCATCGTCCACCTCGGCCAGGGCAAGCGCGGCGGCCTCGAGCACCTCAACTCGACGGTGATGGGCACCGATCCCCACGTCTTCTCCGACCCCGCCAAGTACGCCCGCTTCCTCGGGCTCGCGGCCCACGAGTTCTTCCACTCGTGGAACGTCAAGCGGATCCGGCCGGCGGTGCTCGGGCCCTTCGCCTACGACCGCGAGGTCCACACCGGGATGCTCTGGTTCTCCGAGGGCGTGACCTCGTACTACGCGTGGCTGGTCCTCGCGCGGGCCGGGCTGGTCAACGAGACCGACACCCTCGCCCGCCTCGCCGAGGTGATCCAGCGCCTCCAGGAGACGCCGGCGCGCAAGCTGATCACGGTCGAGCAGGCGAGCTGGGAGACCTGGAACAAGCCCGACGACGGCGCCAACGCCTACGTCGACTACTACACCAAGGGGATGCTCATCGGCATGGTCCTCGACCTCGAGCTGCGGCGGGTGACGGCGGGGCGGGCGAGCATGGACACGATCTTCCGCGAGCTCTGGAAGCGCTTCCGCGAGAGCGGCAAGGGGATCTACCCGAGCGAGCTCGAGGAGCTCTTCATCCGCCAGGCCGGGGTCGGCGGCGACGAGCCGCTCAAGAAGGTCTACGGCGCGTACGTCCACGGGCTCGACGAGATCGACTTCTCGAAGCACCTCGAGGCGGCGGGCTACGCCCTGACGATCAACATCGACGAGTCGACCGGCGATCTCGGGGCGGTGCTCCGGAGCGAGGGGAGCGACGTGGTGATCGATCGGATCGAGCCCGAGGGCCCGGGCGACAAGGGCGGCCTGGCGATCGGCGACAAGATCGTGGCGATCGACGGCGACGCCGGCGACCTCGGCTTCATGCGGGCGAAGATCCGGGCGATGGCCGGCGGCTCGTCGCACGTCGTCACGGTGATCCGGGCCGGTCGCCTCCTCGAGCGCAAGGTGAACGCGGGCAAGGGCGGCGAGAAGACCTACACGATCGCCTCGGTGCCCTCGCCGACCCTCGAGCAGCTCGCGCTCCGGAGCGCCTGGCTCGGCCTCAAGAGCGCGCCCGCGGCCCCGGGCGCGGCTCCAGGCGCGACCCCGGGGGCGCCGCCGGCCTCGCTGACGCCGGGGGCCGGCGGCGGGATCATGCTCCAGCCGGCGGGCTGAGGGCCGCCGGATCGACCGCCGGAGGGCCGGCGAAGGCGGCGTGGAGGCGGGCGCTGACGTCGCTGCGGTAGCGCTCGACGTGCTCGCGGTCGAAGACGAAGCCGCGGAGGTGGAGGGCGAGCGCGCCGTCGGCGGCGATCTCAAAGCGGACCTCGGGGCGCCGCCGCGGCGACGCGAAGGGCGAGAGGATCGCGGCCTGCCGGGCGGCCGCGTCCGCGCGCGCGGTGTCCATGTCTCTTGGGACATGTAAAGTGAACTCGCAGGGGGCGTCGAGCGAGCCCCGCGAGAGGGCGACGACCGGGCGCCGCTGGATCGCGGCGTAGGGGATCGCATGCTCGCGGCCGGCCCCGTCGGCGAGGCGGAGCGAGCGGACGCCGACCGCGAGCACCCGACCCTCGATCCCGGCGACCCGGACGTCGTCGCCGGCGCCCCAGCGGCGCTCGCTGGCGAGGGCGAGGCCGGCGGCGACGTCCCGGAGGAGCGGCGTCGTGGCGAGGCCCGCGAGGGCGAGGGCGAGGGCGGCGACCACCAGGGGGCCGCCGCCGAGCGGCGCGACGAGGGTGGTCAGGGCGCGGACGACCAGCGCCCCCCAGATCAGGACCTGGAGGGCCGGCAGGGCCGGGTGCAGCGATCGCAGCGCGCGCGCGCGGCCGAGTCGCCGGAGGATCGCGCTCAGGGCCAGCGCCGCCGCGGTCGCCAGGGCGAGCCCGACGAGGTCGACGAGGTCGGACATCACACCATCCCTCCATCGCGGAGCTCGCGGGTGAGCGGCTGGATGAGGTGCGGCGTGATCAGGAGCGCCTGCGGGTCGCTGGCGCTCCGGCCGACGAGGCCGCGGCCCCGCAGGTCAGCGAGCTCGGCGTCGACGGCCGCCCGCGGGCGGCCGCAGATCGCCGCCAGGAGCTCCGGCCGCAGGGGGCCGTGCTGGGCGAGGGCCGCGAGGAGGAGGCGCGCGTCGAGGCCGAGCGCGCGGCCGAGGGGGCCGGTCGCGCGGGGGAGCGGGCCGATGACGATCCGCCCGGCGCCCTCGCCCTCGGCGTGGGCGGCCGCCAGCCAGAGCGTGAGGGCCTGCCGCGGGTTGCCGCCGCTGAGCGCGTGGAAGTGGCGGAGCGCCGTCTCGCCGCGCCGGGGGCTGGCGAGGCGGGCCGGCCAGAGGCGCTCGAGGGGGCCGCGGCGGATCCCCGCGAGCTCGAGGCCGCGGCCGCTGAGGCGGTGGCGGGCGAGGAGCATCGCGGCGATCTGATCGGCGTCCATCGGCGGGACCTCGATCACCGCGTCGAAGCGGCCCTCGAGGCCGACGAGCGCGTCGAGGAGGGTCGCGCCGGCCTCCGAGATCAGGACCAGCCACATCACCCCGGGGCCGGTCTCGCGGATCGCCCGGAGGAAGCGCGCGGCCGCCTCCTGCCCGCCCGGCGCGCGCTTGAAGAGGCGCTCGCCGTTCTCGACGACGACGAGGCGCGGGCCCTCAGCCTCGGCGAGGCGGCGGCTGATCGACTCGAAGGTGTCGGCCGGGCCGAGCCCCGCGAGCTCGCCGAGGGCGGCCGCGATCCCGCGCTCGTCGTCGAGGGCCGAGGTCAGGCGCAGCCAGATCACCGGGGTGTCCTCGTGGTCGGCGAGCGCCCGGCGGACGATCGTCCGCTTGCCCGCGCCGCGGTCGCCCCGGAGCAGCGCGCAGGTCGGCGACCCCGCCCGCCAGCGCGCCAGGGCGCCCGCCAGGGCCGCGGATGGACCTGGCCGATCGACCAGGAGCTCGGCGACGTCGGGGGTCGGCCCGAAGAGGCGGCGATAGAGGAGCGGGAGGCGGCGCTCGATCGTCGCGGCGTCGGCGAGGAGGCGCTCGTAGAGCGCGACGTCGGCGCTCGCGGCGTCCTTCGCGAGGAGGCCGCCGAGCTCGCTGAGGGCCTCGGCGCCGAGCGGACGGAGCCGACGGAGCTTGACGATGATCCGCTCGCGGAGGCGCCGGAGCGCGCCGACGCCGGCGCGCGCCGGCGTCGCCAGGGCGCGCTCCGCCAGGCGCCGCTGGACGAGGTCGTAGCGCCGCTGGAGCACCGGCTCGACCGCCTCGCTCGCCCGGCGGACGATCGCCCGCTCGAGGTCGCCGCTGATCTCGGCGACGCTCCGTCGCTGGGCCTCGGCGAGCCCGTCGATCTGCAGGGCGAGGCGCCCGAGGCCCTGGCGGAGCTCGTCCGCGAGGGCCGCGGGACCCCCGTTCGCGGCCCGCCAGTAGTACTGGGCGACGGCGGCGAGGCGATCGAGCTCCCCGAGCTCCTGGCGGAGCGCGGCGGCGATGCGCTCGCTCGCCTCGTCGACGAGGAGCGCGGCCTCGACCGCGACCTCGAGGTGGAGCCAGCGCCGGAGCTCGAGCCGGCTCACGCGGGCGACGCGGGCCCCCTCGGCGAGCGGCGCGAGCTCGATCGGGACGTCATCGAGGTCGGCGGCGAGGCGGGCCGTGAGCGCGCGGGCATGCTGCCCGTCGCCGACCAGCGCCTCGGAGCGGGCGAGCGCCGCGGTCGCGCTCGCCAGCGCCGGTCGGAGGACGCCGAGGTGCTCGAGGATCGTCGGCGATTCGAGGTTGGCCGCGCGACGGAGCTCCTCGATCCCGGCCCGGGCGGGCGCCAGGAGGCGCGTCGCCAGCTCGTCGCGGAGGGCGGCGGCCTCGGCCGAGGCCGCGACCTCGAAGGCGCGGGCGCTCGCCCAGGCGACGAGCTCGTCGCGGGCGCCGCGGGCGAGGCCGGTGTCGCGCTCGCGGCGCGCGACGAGCTCGGTGCGGGCCGCCGTCGCCGCGTCGAAGCGCCGCGAGGGCCGGTAGCGGTAGGCCGGGAGCTCGATCGTCCCCGCGAGCTCGACCGCCTCGAGGAACGCGGCGAAGGCCCGCGCGATCGCCCGTGAGGTCCGCTCGCGGAGCTCGTCGACCAGGCGCGCCAGGAGGAGCTCGAGCTCGCGGAGGCGGGCCCGGCTCGCGTCCGCGCGCTCGGCGAGGCGGGGATCCGCGGCCGGGAGGGCGCCGGCGCTGACCTCGGCGGCGAGCTCGTCGAGCGCCCGGAGGTGGGCCGCGATCCCCCGCCAGAGCTCGCGGGCGTCGCCCGCCTCCTGCCGCCAGAGCTCGATCGGCACGCCCATGGCGACGTGGTAGCGCCAGAGGCGGCCGACCGGGACCGCGCGGGTGCCGGGGCCGGCGAGGCGCCGGCGGAGGCGTCGCGCGCGGCGGACCACGCGGACGCGCGCCGGCTCAGCGCCAGAGAGCGCGAAGAGGTGCTCCTCGCGGGCGACCTCGAAGCTCGTCGAGAAGCGCTCTGCCCCCTCGATCCCGTGGATCAGCGCCTGGAGGTCGGTGGCCGCGGCGAGGCCCGGCTCGATCGCGGCGAGGCGCCGCGCCTCGGCGGCGATCGCCAGGATGAAGGCGTCGCGGGCCGCGGCGGCGTCGGCCGGGGCCGCCGCGCCCTCGCAGGCCCGCACCAGCGCCGCGCGCTCGCCCGCTCGATCGCCGCGAGCCCGGCGGCGAGGCCCTCGGCGGCCGCGTCGACCCGGCCGCGGTTGAGCGCCTCGTCGAGCGCCCGCGCCTCTCCGCGGAGCTCGCGGAGGCGGGCGGCGAGGCGCTCGTCGGTGACGGCGGGCTCGGGGAGCTCGTGGCTCGTCGACGTCGGCGATGATGACGATGATGTCTCTTGAGACAGGTTCTCCAGGCCCTCCTCGCGGGCGCTGGTCGACTCGCCGGCGCGCTCGACCGCGAGCTTGAAGAGCGGCGGGCCGACGAAGAGGTAGATCATCACCGTCGAGGTCACCAGCACCTGGACGTCGGCGCCCCAGCCCGGGATCGTCGCGGCGACCATCCCGGCGAGGACGAGGTCCACGCCCCCCTGGGAGAAGAAGCAGAGCCAGAGGTTCGCCTGGGTGCGCTCCGAGGTCCGGGCGAGGCGGGAGCCGAGGCGGACGCTGGCGCCGAGCGTGAGGGTACGGACCGCGACCAGCGCGAGCGCGGCCGGGAGGTAGGCGCTCATCGCCCGGAGATCGAGCCCCGCGGCCTGGGTTGTGAAGTAGACCACGAAGACCGGCATCGCGATCTCCTCGAAGGCGTGGAGGAGCGTGTGGCCGTGGCGCGAGAGGTTGCGGACGATGAAGCCGGCGCTCAGGAAGACCAGGAGGGTCTCGGCGTGGAGCGCCTGGGCGGCGTAGGTCGCCGCGAAGATCAGGCCGAGGGCGAAGAGGAGGATCTCGCGGCGGACGAAGTGGAGGTAGAGGATGAAGAGGAGGCCGACCCCGACCCCGAGCACCAGCGCCCAGCCGAACTCGGCGGCGATCCCCGGGAGCGCGCTAGCGACCCCGGCGGCCGAGAGGCCCTCCGGCGAGAGGGTGAGGCGGGTGAGCGCGAGGACGATCAGGAACATCGCCACCAGGAGGAGATCGGCGACGACGACGATCCCGAGCGCGAGCGACGAGAAGGGGCCGCGGGCGCCGAGCTCCTGGATCAGGGCGATCGTCGCCGCCGGGCTCATCCCCATCGCCATCACCCCGATCAGCGCCGCGCCGCCGATCACCTGGGGGAGCGGGACGCCGGCGAAGAAGGGGACGAGCTCGCCGGCGAAGTGGGAGAGCCCGAGGACCACGAGGACGGTCGCCGGCAGGACGGTCGCGGCGATGAGCCCGAAGATCAGGAGGATCGCCCGCCACGAGCGGCGGAGCTCGGCGACCTGGATCTCGCAGCCGCCCATCGTCCCGACCACGCCGACCGCGAGGATGTTGACCAGCCGGAGCTCGTCGATCACCTGGCGCGAGAAGATCTCGCGGAGGCCGAGGAGCTCGGCGAGGCTCGGCCCGAAGGCGATACCGGCGATCAGGTAGCCGACCAGCGCCGGCAGGCGGAGGCGGCGGCCGAGCTCGCCGCAGGTGAAGGCGGCGAGGATGATGAAGCCGGTGGTGGCGATGCTCTTGGGGTCGAGGGCCGCGTCGATCCGCGAGACCTCGCGCGCGAGCCCGTCGAGCCCGAGCATGAGGGCGAGGAGCGCGGCGATCGTCAGGAGTTGCCACATGCTCGCTAGTTCTCCTCGTCGCTGAAGTGGCCGCGTCGGGCGGCGCGCTCGGGTGGCACGTCGGCGGCGTCGATGAGCCAGCGCCGGGTGAGCGGGTAGGCGAGGAGCTCGGAGAGCGCGACGCCGTCGATCAGGGCCGCGACCGCGATCCGCATCGCCGGATCCTGGCCCTGGCCGAAGAAGAGGAGCGCCATCAGGCAGAGGCCGACGCTGAGCCCGCCCGGCGCGATCAGGGCGTCGCCGAGGGCGCTCGCCCCGGGGCCGCCGAGGCGCCGGGTGAGCGCCCCGCCGAGGCGCCGCCCCCAGAGGCGGAGGACGACGTAGGGGAGCGCGAGCGCGTGGCCCCACCAGGGGGCGCCCTGGACCAGATCGAGGCCGGCGAAGAAGAAGAGGACGATGTAGAGCGGCCGCCGGATCCCCCGGAGCATCCGCTGGACCTCGCCGCTCTGGGCCGAGGCGTTGGCGACGACGAGCCCGATCATGAAGTTGGTGGCGATCGCCGAGACGTGGACGTGGAACGCGAGCCCGGCGGCGAAGATCACCATGCCGAACATCACCGTGAGGAGGCGGCCGGCGCTCAGCCGCTGACGGAGGAAGAGCGCGAAGACGAGGCCGAGGAGCGCGCCTGCGCCGGTCTGGAAGGCGGCGAGGCGGAGGATGACGGCCGGCGGGTGGCTGATCCCGGGGCCGAGGCCGTCGCTGAGGCAGAAGATCGCGCCGAAGGTGATGATCCCGGCGGTCGACCCGAGCGCGGCGATCCGCTCGGCGCGGCGGAGCTCGTCGCTCTCGGCCCCGAAGAGCGCCGCGAAGGCGCGCACCGGCGTCGCGTCAGCGCAGAGCGCGACCGCGACCGCGGCGATCAGCGGCAGCGACCAGGCGGCGACGAGCGCGGGATCGCCGGCGAGGAGGAGCCCGACGAGGGGCGGGAGCGCGACCACGGCGGCCGTGGTCGCGGCGATGACCAGCGCGGCGAGGAGCTCGCGGAGCTGGAGCGCCCGGCCGCGGACGAGGAGCTCGATCCCCGCGCTCATGCCGAGCGCCGAGGCGCCGAGGATCATGAAGGGGTGGAGCGCGACCCTGACATCACCCGAGATCAGGCCGAAGCCGGGCCCGGCGAGGGCGCCGAGCAGGATGTACTCGACGCCGCTGATCACCGCGAAGCGCCGGGCGATCCGTTCGAAGAGGAGGTGCGAGACGAGGTAGGCCGCGCCGACGATCGCGAAGCCGGTGAGCACCCGCTCAAAGGTCTCGCTGGCGACCCCGCCGGCGGCCTGGGCCTCCGCGGGGAGGAGCGCCAGCGCGGCGATCCACAGGAGAAAGCGCCGGGGAGGCTGGGCTCGACGGGTGCCAGCGAAGCGTGCTCCCAGTGGAAGGCGACGCTGACGCAAGTGATTCCGCCTGACTCTACTCGCTCCGCGATCGGGCGAACAGGGGGGGAGGATGGGGGCGCGGGGCCCGGGTCCTCGGGGGGCCGGCGGACCCGGGAGCCCGGCGGAGGTGCGCGGCGCTCCCTTCTCCGACGCGCATATCGTGGCACTCGAGCGTCCATCGATTCGCAATGGGCGTCGGCCACGGCCATCGGAGGGATGGCCTCCGAATGCTCGCTTGGCTCGCCGCTCGGGCATCCGCGGGTCGGCGATCGCCGGGAACCCCGGCGTGACGCCGTTGTCTGGCCCCCGTGCTCGCCGCGATCGCAGCCATCGCGCTCGCCCTCGTCGCCCACGCGGCGGCGCCGGCGGGCGATCCTGCGGATGCGCGGATGCGCGAGGAGGCGGCGGCCTTTGAGCGCGCCCGCGCGGGCGATCACGCGGGCTCGACCGAGCGCCTCGAGGTGCTCCTCGCCGCCGCGCCCGCGAGCGAGCGCGCCTGCCTCTGGCGCGAGCGGATCTTCCTCAACACGATCGACGGGGGCGATGACGCGGCGATGTGGGCGGCCGCCGAGGCGCTCGTCGATAGCTGGCTCGCGATCCGGGAGCGCGCCGATCTCCGGGCGCCGCTCGTCCGGGTCTGCCGCGACGACGTCGCCAGCACCCTCCGCTACCTCGCGGCCCGCTGGCACTACGAGGCGATCCTGAGGACCTGCGAGGTCGAGAGCATCGAGCGCGCGGTGATCGCTTACCGCCGCTACCTCGAGCTCTTCCCGGGGGGACCGGGCGCCTACGAGGTCTCGTTCTACCTCGCCCACGCGCTCTACCGCGGGATCTACCTCTCAACCAAGCCGCCGGGGCAGGGCTGCGTGATCACCTGCGGCAACGCGGCGTGGCGGGCCGAGGAGGCGCGGCGGGCCCGCGGGGAGCCGCCGCCGAGCTGCGATCCCAAGACCGCGCGCGACGGCGAGCTGGCGATGTGCCCCTGGATGCGGGCGGCCCGCGACGCCTTCCGCGAGGTCCTGGAGCGCGACCCCGCGGGCCGCCACACCGAGGACGCCGCCTACGCCCAGCTCGCGCTCACCCTGCAGATGGCCGCCTACGGCGAGCGCGAGCGGATCTACGAGTGCCGGACGAACAAGAACGGCGAGTGCGTCGTCCGCGGGACCTGGCGCTCACCCTGCAGCGATCGGAGCGGCTCGTGCGTCGCGCCGACCCTCGATCCCGAGCGCTGGCCCTCGGTCAGCTTCGGCGGCTACGGGTCGCGCTGGCCGCCCTGGCGGACGCCTTGATCGAACAATGTCCTTTTGGACAGGTTCATGTGGCGAAGCCCGGGATCAGCGGGCCGCCTTGTCCTTGCCCGGGAGCGGGATCTTGGCCTCGCGCGCGTGCTGCTTGACGAGCTTGGGGATCGGCGCGTGGGCGAGGCGCCCGCGGATCAGCGCCTCGACGCGCGGGGTGTCGCCGCGCTCCTTCAAGATCAGGTAGATCGACTCGTAGCGCTCGTCGTCCGCCGGGGCGGCGGCGGCGAGGGCGACCAGGTGCTCGCGGATCGCCTCGTCCTGGGCCGGCGTGATCGTGGGCGTGTTGTACTTGAAGAAGCGGATCACCTCGAGGAGGGCCTCCGCGAGGCCGTGGGGCTCGGCGGCCGGGCGGGCCGCGAGCTCGGTGAGGGCGTGCACGCAGAGGGCGACCGTGCGATCCGCCCCGAGCGCGCGGACGAGCTGATCGAGGCGCTCCTTCTCCTCGTAGTAGGCGTCGGAGTAGGTCTCGACGCCGGCCACGCTCCGCCAGTAGGTGACCGGATCGAAGCTTGCGGCGAGGGTCGCCGGGTCGAGCTGGAGGTCGCCGAGGAGGAGGCTCGCGGGGTCGTCGAGGTCGATCGACGCGGGCCGCTCGCCGTCGAGGAAGTTGGCGCGCCGCTGCTCGATCGCGCCGCCGTGGGCGGCGAGGAGGCGGATGTACTCGGTCAGGGTCAGCTCGCGGGCCGCGCCGTACTCGAGCTCCTTGTTCTGGTAGGTGTAGAGGAGGCGGTAGGTGTCGCGGCGGACGAAGATCGCGGCGTCGCCGTCGAAGCGGTCGAAGGGGCGGAGGCGGGCGTAGGCGTCGACCAGCGGGACCTCGACGCCGTCGATCGTCAGGGTCGCGCCCTGGTCGCAGTACTCGCGGACGCCGGCGACGACCTCGTCCCACGCCCGGTTCTTGCCGATCACGGAGGCGAGCGGGGCGATCTCGATGCGGCCGGCGACCTCGTAGCCGAGCTCGTGGATCGGCCGCGGGCGGCCGCGCTTGCGCAGCGAGGAGAAGGGCTTGCCGCCCAGCGCGTCCTGATCGCGCTTCGAGTGGCGGTGGCGCCAGCGGACCTGGACGCCGTCGCAGGCACCGTAGAAGGCCTGCCACTCCGCCGGGAGGCCGTCGGCGCTGGCGCCCGAGGGCGGGCGGACGACCAGGCTCTCCATCAAGATGTCCTTGTGGGCAGCCAGGCGATCGAGGCCGGCGAGGAGCTCGGCGAGGAGCGAGGCGCCGGCCGACGCCGTCGTCTCGGCGGCGGCCGCCTCGGCAGGCTTCGTCTTCGCGGGCTTGGCGGGCTTCGCGGGCTTGGCAGCGGCGGTCTTCGCCGGCTTCGTCGCCTTCGCCGCGGCGGGCTTGGCAGCGGCCGTCTTCGCGGTCTTGGCGGGCTTCGCGTCGACCTCGACGTAGCCCTTGGCCGTCATCTTCTTGATCAGCGTGGCGACCCGGGCCTTGGCCGCCTTCTCGCTCGCGTGATCCGACGCGTGACGCTGGCCCCGGGTGCCGATCTTGCCGACGGTCGAGACGACCTGGTTGCCCTGGACCTCGACCTTCCAGAAGAGTCGGTCCGTGCCGTCATCGAGCTCAAATCGCCGCATAGCTCCGCGTCTCCCCGTCCTGCGCGCAGGCGCGCGGGGTCCTTTGCCAGCCGCCGGGCGCGACGTCAAGGGTCGCGTCTCGGCGCTCCTGGGCACCGTCGCGGCCCTGCGCGCCACGAGTCGGTGTGCGACGGGGTGAGACTCCGAGCTCCCTCGTGCTTCGTGAGGTCGAGGGCGGGTGCCGGGCCCGCGGGCCCGCGCGAGGCGTGCTCACGCCGACGTCGCGGGCCGCTCGCGAATATGACGATTGTCGAAAAAAATCCTTGACCGGGTGCCTGATATCTATACACTCGCCAAGATTCAGATGAGGTAAGCCATGCTCCCCGTCCTCGACATCCATTATCGCGCCTCGCTCCCGATCGCCGCCGGCCCCAATTGGCCGTGTGCCGCGAAGCTCGGGGACGCCGCGATGACGTCGGGACGCAAAGAGCGGCTCCAGACCTCCCCAGGCGGCTTTCTGAGCCGCGAATAGGCGGTCACCCGGGCCCGCGCGACGCCCCCGACGTCGGCGACCCGCGGGGCCGCCGGCCGCCGAGGTCCTGCGCGCGGGCGCGCGTCGAGGTGATGGTGTCGCCATTTTGCGAGCGCCGACTATGTCGATAGTCGGCGCCCGCCGAATGGCCACACCCTGAGCCCTGCGCCGCGGCTCCGGCCCCCTCGCCAGCGGCGAGGGGCCGGGCCCCCGGGCCCCTCCCCGACGGACCCCTGACGAGCCACGAGCGCGTCACCGACCCGCCCGCGCGCCGACCTGCGCCCTCATCAAAGATGACCAAAAAACCATGTCCTTAAGACCATAAACGACAAGAGGAGAACGACCATGCGCACCATCCACACCGACCTCAGCCTCCGCACCCACGACAACCGGATCCGCCTGCCGATCCGCCCGACCATCTCCCTGCGGATCCGCGAGGGCGACCGCGTGCGCCTCAGCGACGGCCAGATGGAGGTCGAGGCGATGGTCGAGCTCCGCCTCGGCGCGCCGCTGGCCCGCCCGGACTGGGCGACCCTGATCTACGCGGACGACGACCTCGACGGCGACGAGCCGGACGAGGACCGCGCCCGCGGCTGATCCCAGGAGCGAATGAACCGATACCACCACCACCAGCCCTGAGGGGGCCGCGCGGCGGCCCCCTCCCCAGAGAGAGGAGGCGCGCCATGCGAGCGGCCCTGAAGAACGAGTACGACACCCTCCAAGCTCACCGGGAGCGGGACCCGGCCTTCTACCTGGCGCGTCGTGCGAAGCGCCGGGAGCTGCGCCGGGGGACGGTCGAGGCCCGCCTCGCCCGCTTCCGGGAGATCACCGCCCACCGGCCGCTGACGGTCGCGGAGCTCCTCCGCGGCCGCCTCGACCCGGCGCACGTCAGCGAGTTCCACTTCTACGAGTGGAACGTCCGGCCGCTCTGCGCCTACTGTGGGCTCCGCCTCGGCCGCGGCCAGGTCACCCGTGACCACGTCATCCCGCGGGCGCGCGGCGGCCCGAACACCGCCGACAACCTGGTGCCGAGCTGCGCCGCCTGCAACCAGCGCAAGGGGTGCAAGCCCCTCCTGCGCTTCCTGCTCGAGCGCAATTGAGCGGGACGTGGCGACCCCGGCGTGGCCGCTCGACGGAGCGGGCGCGCCGGGGTCGCGGCGTCGGAGCGCCGCGAATTCGCCGCGTCGCTGCGTCGCGCGTCGGCGCCGACGAGCACCCCCGCGCGCCGAGCCGTGTCGTCGTCGCGCGCCGAGCCGCGTCGTCGTCGCGCGCCGACGATCCTGGTTCTGTGGCATAGAGGTCTCATGCGCCCCGTGCCCTCGCGTCGTCCGCTCGCTGCTGGCCTCGGTCTCTCGCTCGTCGCCGGCCTCGGCCTCGCGCTCGTGGCGATCGAGGCCCGCGCCGACCTCCTCCCCGAGGGCTACAAGGGGGTGAAGCTCTCGATCAAGGTCGACGCCGAGGTCCCGACCGGCAAGTCCCTCGTCCTCGCCAACACCTTCCGCGGCGCGGATCTCCTCGAGGCCGGGAAAGTGAGCGAGGTCGAGTGGCACCCGCTCGGCGGCGACATGCGCCTCTACCTCCTCGCCGCCGACGCGGCCGCGAAGATCGGGCCGCTCCGCGAGGGCCTGGAGCGCGACCCGATCAAGGCGATCGTCGCCGCGGGGATCGGCTGCGGCGACGCCTTCCCCGGGGTGCGGGTGATCCCCGAGAGCTCGCCAGCGGTCGAGGTCCGCTGGACCTACCGCGTGAGCGTCGACGGCGACGCCTGCAAGGCCGAGCAGGTGTCGATGGCCTACCTCGACGCGGGCGGGGCGTCGGTCGTGGGGCCGAACGGCGAGCCGGCGGTCGACGAGGCGCCGACCCCCGCGCCTGCGACTCCTGCCGGCGGTTGAGCCCAGCCGAGCGGCGCCGGTGGCAGCCGAGCGCTGGCTGCGGCTGTGCCTGCCGGCGGCGACGGCGGAGCGCAGCGGCGGTTGCGGCTGCACCAGCGCGGCTGGCGAAGGATCGGCCGGCGGCCTCCTCGGGCTCGGGCTCGGGCTCGGGCTCGTGCTCGTCGCGCGTCGCCGTCGCCGTCGTCGCTGAGCGGCGGCGCGCTGGCGCCCGTCCCCGAGGCCGGGATTCCGCGCTACTATCGGCGCCCCATGCTCCGCGCTCGCTCCTCAAGGCTCCTCCCGCTGGTCACCCTCCTCTCCACGACGCTCGCCCTCGCCTGCGGCAAGGGCGAGGAGAAGCCGGCCGAGAAGGCCGAGGAGGCCAAGACCGACGAGGCCAAGACCGACGAGGTCAAGCGCGACCCCGACACCAGCCTCGACAAGGTGGCGACCGCGACCGACCTCTCGGGCCCGGTGCCGCCGGAGACCAGCATGGTCTTCTTCACGATCGACGGCGCGCTGATCCCGGTCGGCTGCTTCAACAAGGACAAGAACAAGCTCGGCGCCGGCAAGGAGTGCCTCGCGCTCGCCCCCGAGGGCGCCAGCGTCTACCTCAAGTCGGCCTACTCCGATCAGCTCGACACGATCGGCGCGCCGAAGAACGCGCTCTGCGAGCCCGGCGTCGAGAAGCCGACCAGCCTCTCGACCCCGGCGACCGACAGCGGCGCCGCCTTCGACTGGGCGGCGAGCCCGAAGTCGGCGGGCCGGGGCGTCGTGTCGATCCCCGCCGAGAGCTGGGACGACGCGCTGATCAAGTTCAGCGACGACGAGAAGAAGGCGGTCAAGGAGGCGATCGCCAAGATCAACGGGGCGACCGCCGATCAGGAGACCAACATGCACCAGGCCGCGAGCCTCGACCTCGACGGCGACGGCAAGGACGAGCGGGTCTTCTCGGCCTACGTCGTCAACCCGCGGGACACCGCGCGCTACCTCTTCAGCGGGGTCTTCGTCGCCCCGGGCGGCGACGTCTCGGGCCTCCTCCTGGTCGAGAAGACCAAGACCAACTCCGAGATCTTCAAGCTCCGCGCGGCCGCCGATCTCAACGGCGACGGCCGCCGCGAGCTCTGGATCAACGCGGCCTTCGACGAGGGCGGCGGCGACCGGATGTACCAGTGGAAGGGCAGCGCCTTCGAGCCGCTCGGCAAGTGGACCTGCGGGATGTGAGCCCGCCCCCGGGATGAGCGCGAGGGACCCGCGGCGCGCGTGCGCACCGCGGGTCTCGCGTTCTTCGCGGCGAGGGCGGCCTCAGCCGCCGCGGTGGAGGTCGAGGTCGAGGGCGAAGAGGCGATCGCCGACCGTGAAGAGGAGGCGCTCGGGCGCCTGATCGAGGCCGCCGAGCACCGACTCGGCGCGGAGGTGGAGGCGCTGGCGGGGCTCGCCGCGGCCGCGGCTGCGGACCTCGAGGAGGTGCTCGACCTCGATCGTCTTGCCGCTCGCGCGCGGCGTCAGGTCGAGGTCGACGCGGACCTCGAGCTCGCCGTCGTCCAGGCGCACGGTCTGGCCGATCGCCGCCGGCACGCCGAGCATCGTCGCGACCACCGGCTGGGCGAGGAGGCGGCCGGCGTCGGCCTCGTGGTTGACGGTCGCGGTGACGTCGTCCGGGCCCTCGAGGAGGCGCAGGCTCGCCCGGAGCTGGACCGCCTCCTCGGCGCCCATCGTCGCCCGGAGCTCGGCCGGCGGGGCGGCGGCGGGCGGCGGGGCGGCGGCCGGGACCTCGATCCGCCGGACCTCCGCCGGCGGCGCGAAGTCGACCGTCCGCGTCAGCACCAGGAGGGCAGCGGCCGCCAGCCCGAGGTAGGCGTGGCGGGCGACGAAGGCGCTTGCGCGCTGCAGGGCCGGCGATCGGGGGGCGTTCGGCACCGGCGAAAACCTGGCATGGGCGGCCGCAGACGGGCAATTTTTCGGCGATCGACGGGCGCGGACGCGCGCCGCGTGCGGACGGGCGGCGGGGCCCCAGGTGGTGTATCAAAGGGAGAGGTCCCTCTCCGTGTTCGAGGCCAAGCTCCCCGACGACATCGGCGCGGCGATGCTCCGCGCCCTCAAGGCGCTGGCCCTGGCGGACGGCGACTTTGATCCCCGCGAGCGGCGCTTCCTCGAGGTCAACCACCGCCTCCTCGGGGCGGCGGGCGAGGCCGACGAGATCGTCCCGGCGACCCCCGCCGAGGTCGCGGCGATCGTCGTCGCCCCCGAGCAGCGCCGCGACCTCATGCAGCGCCTGGTGGTGATGAGCGCGCTCGACGAGGTGATCCACCCCGACGAGCTCCGCCTCCTCCGGGCCTTCGCGGCGGCGATGGAGGTCGACGAGCCGGCGATCGACGCGATGCAGCGCCTCGCCGAGGGGCGGCTGCGGATGGCCGCGGTCGACGTCGGCCGCCGCACGCGGCCGCCGCGGGCCCCGGGCGAGGGGATCGGCGGCCTCTGGAAGCGGGCCAAGAACCTCCTCGGGGTCGCCGACGCGCGGATGGCCGAGCGCTACCACAACCTCGCCAACTACCCGCGCGAGAGCCTCGGCCGCCGCTTCTACGAGCACTGCATGGGCAACGGCTACCGCCTCCCCGGCGAGAAGGGCGGGACCCCGGAGGCGATGGTCTTCCACGACCTCGGCCACGTCCTCGCCGGCTACGAGACCGACCCCGCGGGCGAGGTCGAGATGGGGGGCTTTGAGGCCGGCTACATGGGCGACGACGGCTTCTCGGTGACCCTCCTGGTGCTCCTCCTCTTCCACCTCGGCGCCGAGGTGAGCCCGGGGGCGAGCTCGGCCCGCGGCGCCTTCGATCCCGAGCGCTACCTCAAGGCCTTCCGCCGCGGGCAGGCGATGAAGGTCGACCTCCGGCGCTGGGATCCCTGGCCCTTCATGGACCAGGAGCTCGACAAGGTGCGGGGCTACCTCGAGATCCCGGCGGCCTAGGCCTAGAAGCGACCGCCGATCATCACCCCGCCGAGGGTCGGCGCCGCCCGGATCGACGCCCGTCGCTCCGGACGCCAGCCGGCGCGGCGGAGGTCGCGGACGCCGACGCCGATGAGCGCGCCGCCGAGGGCGAGGCCGAGGCCGCCGATCACCGCGCCGCTCGCGGTCATCGTCGACGCCCGCTCGTACTGCTCGGCGAAGGGGCGCTGGAGCGCGGGGTCGAGGTCGCTGAGCGCGTCGATCCCGGCCCGCGCGAGCTCGCGGTCGGCGGCGGCCTCGAGGAAGAGGCCGCCGGCCATGATCCCGACGCCGGCGAGGCCGAGCGCCGCGAACACGCCGCCGCTCGTCACCTCGCCGCGGCCGCTGCGGAGCGCCCGGCGTCGCCGCTGCTCCGCGCCGGCGCGCGGGCGACGAGGGCCTGGGCGCGGGCGCGCTGCCGTTCAGGAGCGCGCGGTCGAGGCCGCGGCGGGCGAGCTCCGCGGCCCGGCGTCGCGCAGGCCGTCTGATCGCCAGCGGCCTCGCGGGCGAGGGTAGCGCCTGCTCGGGCGAGCGGAGCGCCCAGCCTCGAGCGCGATATGCGCGCGCCTCGGCGGCGCCGACGAGGAGGATCGGATTGTCGTCGAGCTCGGCGACGGAGGGCCTGGCCTCGCCGCGAGCTCGCCGGCGCCCTGCTGGCGGCCGCCCGCGCCTGGGCGGCGCGTCGGCGATCGTGGCGCGGCGCGCCCTCGTCCTCGGCCGCCGCGAGGGCGCCGGCGTCCCCGTCGACCTGCACCTCGTCGGCGCCGCTCTCCCGCCGCCTCGTCGCTCGTCGCCCCTGCCCGCGCGCCGGGTCCAGCGCGCTCGGGGCGTGCTGCCGCGGGCGGCCGCTGCCGGCGCGGCGAGCCCGGCCAGGAGGGCGCCGAGGAGGGCCGCGCTCGTCTTTCGGGTGATCGCTCGCATGGTCGACCTCCGCCCCTCAGGGGCACTCCGTGGTCCGGCCGAGGTTGAGCGCGCAGACGCTGGCGGCGAAGTTGGCGGTGAAGACCTGGCGCTTGACCGTCCCGCCGTCGACCAACTTCTGGAGGTCGGGCCCGAGCTTGCCGATCTGCGAGGCGAGCTGCTCGGTCCGCACCCCGAGCTCGGCGGCCGCGCGGCGGAGATCGACGTCGACGTCGAAGGCCTTGAAGACCCGCAGCGTCGGCTCGTCCTTGCGCTCGACCACCGGCCCGATCTGCTCGAGCGCGTCGGTGAAGCGCTTGCGGTCGAGCTCCTGGAGCGCGGTGAACTCGTCGCTGCTCGGGTGGAGGTTGACGACGGCCTGCTTGACCTCCTCCGGGAAGTCGAAGCTCTCGAAGACGTGCTCGCGGATCTCGTCGTCCTTGAAGATCATCCCCTCGGCGTGGCAGCCCATGCAGGAGAGGCCGTTGATCACGTTCTGGTTGGGCTGCTCGGGGTCGGTGACGATGTCGTCCGGGCCCTCGTCGATCCGCTCGCCAGCGCCGTTGACCAGCATGTAGGCCTGGAGGCCGTTGGGGAGGTTGAAGATGATCTCGCCGCCGTCCTCGCAGAAGTCGAGGGGCTCGGCGAAGAGGTTGCGGCAGCCGTCGTTCCCCGCGAAGTCGTAGGAGAGCCAGTACACCCGGTTGCTCGCCCCCGGGAACTCGTGGCGCTCGACCAGCCGGTTGTTGACCGAGACGTTTGAGTTCTGGAAGCCGGCGCGGGCGACGAGGTCGTCGTTCGACTGGATCTCGGTGGCGATGTCGCCGTCGACGTTGATCCCGAAGCTCGCCTCGAGCTCGTGGCGGGTCTGCGGCATCTTGAGGATGTCGTGGTAGAGCGGCGGCCGCGAGGCGGTGGCGACGAACCAGTCGCCGGTCTGGAAGGGGACCTCGGTCCGGGTGAATTGCTTGAGGTCGGCGGCCTCGTTCTTGACGAATTCGATGGCGAAGGGGTTCTGCTCGACCACCAGGTCCCAGAGCGCGGCGTCCCAGCCGTAGTCGCGGAGGTCGATCCGGTAGATCGTCCCGCGCTCGTCGACCGCCACCGGGAGCACGACCTTGTTGCCGGTGGAGAGGCTGTTGATCAGCTTGAAGAGGCCGTAGCGGTAGACCTCGAGGTCGTCGCCGCAGATCCCCGAGTTGTAGAGGTGGGAGAGCGTGAAGTAGCGGATGAACTCGCGCTCGTCCGGCGAGATCTCGGCGGTGTTCGAGATGTCGTTGCGCATCACGCTCAGCATCTCGTCGCTGCTGATGAAGTCGTCGCCCTGGCCGCAGCCGAGCTGCTCGCCGATGCACGACTCGATCCAGCGCCAGAGGACGTCGACCTCGTCGTCGTTCGGCCGCTGGTCCTCGGGGACGCTCGGCGGCGGCATCTGGCCGAGGTCGATCCGGTTGTAGACCGGCGACTCGAGCGGGTAGCCGGGCTTGATCTTGCCGTTGGCGATCATCGCGTAGACGTCGGTGACGTAGTCGAATTGGGCCTGCCCCGAGCCCCCGGGGCCGTGGCAGCTCCCGCAGCGATCGCCGAGGATCTCGATCGCCCGGGTGTTGACCTCCGCGCAGACCAGCTCGTCGGCCTGCCCGCCCGAGTCGTCGCCGGGGTTGTCGTCGCCCTCGCCGCCGCTGCTGCTCGACGAGCCGTCGCCGGCGCTGGTGAGGCCGGGGAGCGCGGCCGAGGTGCCGGGGCCGGGCACCTCGAGGGTGTTGACCGTGCAGGCGGCGAGGAGCAGGGGCGCGGCGAGGGCGACGCGGACGGCGGGGGAGAGGGTGAGGGTGGCGGTCGTGCAGGTCATGTGAGGTACCTCCACCCATCCGAGTGTCGACCTCGCCGCGATCGATCACAGAAAAATCACATCGACGATCGATCGTCGATTTGGGGGCGCGGCGATCAATAGATCGGCGCCGCGTCGACGACGAGCTCGTCGACCGCGCGGCGGAGCTCGAGGAGGTGCGCCACGCCGCGATCGTCGACCGCCACGAGGCGATCGTCGGCGACGAAGTCGAGGTCGCGGAGCGGCCCGCCGAGGTCGATCGACGCGGCGCCGTCGACCGCGACCCCGGCGTGCGGGAGGGCGAGCGGGAGGACGACCACCCGACCTCCGAGATCGGCGAGCGCGAGCGTGGTCCCGGTCGGATCGAGGGCGAGGGCCGCGACGCCCCCGATCGGGGGTGAGGTCGGGGGCGAGGTCGGGGCCGGGGCCGGGGCCGCGTCGATCGTCGGGCCTCGCCGTCGCCAGAGGCAGAGGGCGCCCGCTCGATCGGCGGCGGCGATCGTCGTCGCGTCGGCGGAGAGCGCGAGCGCGACGATCGGCGCGTCGCCGCAGGGGAGCATGCGGGTCGCGCTCGTCTCCCCGGCGAGGAGGCGGAGCGCGACCGAGCCGTCGCGCTCGCCGCGGGCGATCGCCTCGCCGTTCCGACTCCAGGCGAGCGGCGAGGGCCCGGCGTCGAGCTCGACGGCGACGCTCGCCGCCAGCTGTGGTCCGGGGTCGAGCTCGACAGCGACGCTCGCCGGCCGCGGCTGGACCCGGCGATCGGCGAGCCAGAGGATCGCCACCACCAGCGCGAGGGCCACGCCGACGCCGGCGATCAGGAGGCGGATCAGCGGCTCGGGGCGCACCCGGGCGCGGACCGCCGTGAGCGCGGCGATCAGCGCCCGGGTCGACGCGAAGCGGCGCGAGGGATCGGGATCGAGGCCGCGCTGGAGGACCGCCCGGAGGCCCGAGGGGAGGCGGCGCGGGGTCACGGTCCCGACCGCCGGCAGGCGCCCGGTCACCATCCGCCCGAGGGCGCCGTCGGTCGGGCGGTGGCCGTGGAAGGCCTCATAGAGCGCGACGCAGAGCGAGTAGTGGTCGCTGGTCGCGGTCACCTCCTCGCCGCGGAGCTGCTCCGGGGACATGTAGGCCGGCGTCCCGAGGATCACGCCGGAGCCGGTGAGCGGCGTCAGCGGGATCCGGGTGATCGGCGAGGCCGCGTCGCCGCCCGCGGTCACGCTCGGGCCGACCAGGCCGAAGTCGAGGACCCGCGCGCGCCCTCGCCGGTCGATCACCACGTTCTCCGGCTTGAAGTCGCGGTGGACGAGGCCGGCGGCGTGGGCCGCCGCGAGGCCGCGGGCGGCGTCGATGAAGACGTCGAGGATCGCCCGGGTCGGCCGCGGCGCGGCGTCCAGCCAGGCGCGGAGGGTGACGCCCTCGATGTGCTCCATCGCCAGGAAGACCCGCTCCTCGTGGGTGCCGACCTCGTAGATCGAGACGACGTTCGGGTGGATCACCCGCGCGAGCGCGCGGGCCTCCCGGAGGAGGCGGGCCTGGCCGCCGCTGGGATCGTCGACGAGGTGCTTGTGCAGCACCTTGATCGCCACTCGGCGGTGGAGGACGTCGTCGATCGCCGCGTAGACCACCCCCATCGCCCCGGCGCCGAGGCGCTCGATCACCCGGTAGCGGCCGATCTTCGCCGGCTGGGAGGACTCGGGGAAGAGCCGTTCGTAGACCATCGCCCGCAGCCGGCGCTCGGTCGGCGTCCCCTCCCCATCCGCCGATCGGGGGGGCGTCCCGAGGACTTCCTGCATCACCGCGCAGCCTAGCCGTGTCCGGACGAAATCGCTGTGCAGGCGGTTACAGGCGTGGGCGGCGCGGCGCGGCGCGGCGATCCGTGTACAGACAAGGTGAGGGGGGGCTACCATCCGCCCATGCCGGAGGACTGGGAGCTCCTCGACGCCTGGCGCCGCGGAGATCGGCAGGCCGGCGGCGCCCTCGTCGATCGCCACTTCGCGGCGATCTCGCGCTTCTTCCGCAACAAGGTGACGAGCGAGCACGACGCCGCGGACCTGGTCTCGCAGACCTTCCTCGCCTGCACCGAGGGCAAGGACGGCTTTCGCGGCGAGACCTCCTTCCGCCGCTACCTCTACGCGATCGCCCTCAACCTCCTGCGGGCCTACATCCGCAAGAAGCAGAAGCGCTCGCTCGAGGCCCTCGACTTCGAGCGGGTCTGCATCGGCGATCTCGACCCCTCGTCGATGTCGTCGATCGTCGCCCGCCGGCGAGAGTCGCAGCTCGTGGTCCAGGCGCTCCGGGAGATCCCGGTCGACTTCCAGGTGGTCCTCGAGCTCTCGATCTTCGAGGACCTCTCGGGGCGCGAGATCGGCGAGCTCCTCGGGATCCCGGAGGGGACCGTCCGCGGGCGCCTGCGCCTCGGCAAGGAGCGCCTCCGCGAGCGTGTCCGTCTCCTGGCGGCCTCCTCGCGCGAGGCCGAGTCGACCCTCGCCGACTTCGAGGGGTGGGCGCAGGAGATCCGCGAGAGCCTCCAGCGGGCGTCCTAGCGCCGCGAGCTGGCGCAAGGGTCAGGCTAGCGGAGCGGCACCCCGCGCGGCCCCTTCACCCAGATCCCGACCTTCACCTTGATCCACTGGCCCTTCGCCCAGAGGGTGCCCTTGACCCGGAAGTCGATCGCCGCGCCGCCTCGAGGTTGGTGCCGTCGGGCGCCGGCGGCTTCGGGACCGGGCCGAGGAGCGAGAAGTCGGCGCCGTTGTCCTGCCAGAAGGTCGAGCGGGAGTAGGCCCAGCCGTGCTTGAGGCTGGTCTTGAAGTGGACCTCGAAGTCGCCGCCGGGGATCACCAGCGGGTTCACCGGGTCGACCTTCCACTGGTAGCAGACGGTGCGCTTGCAGGCGGCGCCGTCGAAGGTCTCGGGGCCGGTCGCGGTCCCGGAGACCGCCCACGAGGGGCCCGTGAGGTCGTATTTGGTCAGGAGCACCTCGACCTTGGTGGCGACGAATTGGATCGTCTGGCCGGTCGAGCGGGCGTCGAGGCCGATCGGGTCGATCCAGATCGTCGCCTGCTGATCGGCGGCGCCCTCGTAGTCGTCGGGGAGGCGGGCGACGATCTCCTTGTCGGTCCACGAGGTCACGCTCAGGATCGCCGCGCCGCCCGGGAAGGCGCCGGCCAGCGAGATCCCGCCCTTCTGGGTGCCGAAGCCGCAGCCGCTCAGGGTGACGCTCTCGCCTGGGGCGAGGTGGTTGCGGTCGAGCTGCTCGACCGTCGGCAGCATGCAGGTGAACTTGAGGCGGGGGGCCATCGCCGCCTCGGACTCCTCGGTCGGCGCCGCGGGGGCGGGGCGATCGACGGTCGGCGCGGGGGCGAGGCTCACGAGGAGGAGGGCGGGCAGGATCGACATGGTCGATCGAGCAGTGATCGCGGGCGGCGGATCGATCGCTGGCGCGGCGAGATCGTCGGGCGTGCTCGGGTGACGCGCTCGGTAGGCCGCGCTACGCTCGCCCGCGGACGCCGATGCCAGCGATCATCCACCCCCTCGTCGACGTGCCTTGCCCGACGCTGGGCGACCTCCTGGAGCGGGCCGGCCGCGAGCTGGGCCGCGCCCTGACCACGGCCGGGCGCCTCGCGGCCCGCCGGATCGCCCTCCAGGATCAGGCGCTGGCGCTCCGCGAGGCGATCATCGCCGCGCCCTGGGAGGAGTGGTCGCCGCCCTGGCCGATCCCGCCGCGCGCGCTCACGCCGGGCGATCTCGCGCGCGCTCTCCTCGCAGAGCTCCCCGATGTGGTCGAGGGCCTCCTCTTCGCCGGCGAGGCCCGGCGCTCCGAGTACACCGACCAGCGCTGGCGCGAGGACGTCGAGCGCTGGCGGGCGGCGGCCGCCGAGCCCGGCCCTGCGCTCGACCCGGCGCTCCCGCTCGTCCGGCCCTGGGCGCGCCGCTGGGCGCTGATCCTGGCCGATCGGTCAGCTCAGCCGCTGGCGACGATCCAGGCGCTCGCGGAGCCCGTGCGGGCGGCGATGATCGGCTACGTGGGCTTCTACGGCGACGGGATGGGCGTCGCCGGCGAGGCCCGCGAGGCGCTGCGCCGGGCGGTCGGGGCCGCGGCCGAGCGCGAGGGCGTCGCCTACGATCGGATCGGCCCCGGGCTGGGGACGCCCTACTACGATCGCCACGGCGGGGTCGCGGCCCTCGAGGCGGCGCTCGCCCGCGGCCCCGGGGCGATCCTCGTCGGCGAGGTCGGGAGCGGCCGGCGCTCGCTCCTGGAGGCGGTCGCGGGCCGCGTGCGGCGACGGGAGGGCCCGCCGGAGCTCGCTGGCTTCGTGAGCGCCGTCGATCGCTGCGATCAGCCGCCGGCCTTCGTCGACGGCGGGCTGGTGCTGCCGATCAACCGCGTCGAGCGGCACGTCCTCGGCCTCGTCGGGCTCGGCGTCGGCCCGGCCCTCGGCCCCGCGTCGGATCCCGCGCAGGGGCCCTGGCTGGCGGCCCTGGGCGAGCTCCTCGCCCGCAGCGGGGACGGCGATCGCCTGCGCCTGGTCCTCGGGATCACGCCGGGGGAGCGCTGGCGCCTCCGCGCGCTCCTGCCGGCGGCGAGCGAGCTCCCGGAGATCGAGGTGCCGGCGATCGGCGCCAGCGATCGGGTGGCGATCGCGATGTGCAAGGTCTTCGCCCTCGAGGAGGCCGCCAAGGGGCCGGTCGACCTCGCGCGGATCCTCTGGTGGCTCGCCCGGCGCACGGCCGGCGACCGCGATCTTGAGCGGATCGACGACCTCGCCCAGCCCGCGCCCCGGCACTTCAGCCGGCTCCTCGCTCGTCGCGTGGCCGAGGGGCGGCAGCCCGCCGGCCGCGTCGCCCAGATCCTCGAGCGCCTCGAGCTCAGCGCCGCGGACCTCACGGTCCTCCTCGAGCCGAGGCCCGCCTCCTCGCCGGCTGAGACGAAGAGAGGGCCATGTCGTCGCCGACATGGCCCTTCGTACAGGTCAGTTCTGCGTCCGGGGCTAGCCGGTGCAGCCGCCGCCGGAGCAGGTCTTCTTGCAGGACCCGCCGGTGCACGCCTGCCGGCAGCCGCCGCCGGAGCAGGTGAGCGTCGCCGTCGAGGCGGTCGACGCCTGCTGGCAGCCGCCGCCGGAGCAGGAGATGTCGCACTCCGCGTTGGTGCAGGTCTGGTTGCAGGAGCCGCCGGCGCAGGTGAACTCGCACTTGCCGGAGGTGCAGACCTGGTTGCAGTTGCCGGTCGGGCACTTCTTCGAGGTGCCGCGCCGAACCGCCGCCGGTCTTGGCCGAGCCGCCGCCCGAGGCCGAGCCGCCGCCGGTCACGCTGCCCATGCCCGGGATGTTGACGTTGCCGCCGTCGACCGTGATCCCGCCGACCTTGACGCTGCCGTCGCCGCCGACCTCGACCGCGTCGTCGCCGTTCTTGACCGAGGTCGAGCCGTCCGCGTGGGTCTCGACCTTCGAGCCGCCGCTGCCGACCTTGACGCTTCCGCCGTGGTGCTCGACCTTCGCGGTCTCGCCGTCCGCGGTGCGGGCGGTGACGGTCCCGTCGGCGCCCACGTGGGCCGCGTTGCCGTCGGCCGAGCGGGCGGTGACGCTGCCGTCGGCGCCGACCTGGGCCGCGTTGCCGTCGGCCTGGGCGACCACGCCGCCGGCGCCGACGTTGACCTTGTTGCCGTTGGCGTCGACGGCCACACCGTCGGCGCCGACGTTGATCTTGTTGCCGTTGGCGTCGACCGCGACGCCGTCGGGGCCGACCTGGACGCCGGGGGCCTGGACGCTGCCGTCCGCGTTGACCGCGACGTTCCCGTTGGCCGCAGGTTGACCCTGCGCGGCCTCGTTGCCGGAGTCGCAGGCGATGAGCCCGAGCGCCAGCGCGACGCCCACAATTTGAGTGATCCAGAGCTTCACGGTCGTTCCTCCGTTTGGTCGGGGGAAACTATCACGGAGGCCGGCGATCCGCGGACGCTTTTTTGGGGGACGCGCGGGGATACGCGCTCTCGCGCGCGGCCGCGTCCGTCGACGCTGGCGGCGCCGCTCACCCCGGCGGCTTGAAATTCTTGCAGGCGCTGTCGATCACGCCGATCGCCTGCGAGAAGAAGGTATCGTAGCTCGGCGCGCAGACCTGACCGACGGTTCCATAGGTGAACATGCCGGTGAACTGAGCGATCCGCGACGCCACCTCGGCGCCCTGGATCCCGCCGTTGCACTTGTCGAGCGCGGGGCAGGAATTGGGCGCGGGCGGGCCGATCAGCGAGAGGACGACGATGTTGCTCTCGACCCCGCTCTTGACCGCGACGAGCTGGTTGTACCAGTCGCCGGGCTCGCCGGGGGAGCCCGACTGCGGGAGCTGGTTGCAGGCGTTGACCTCGTGGTCGTCCTCCTCGTCGGTGATCACGACGACCACCAGGAGCGCGTCCTCGCGGATGAAGCCGTCGTTGCACGCGCCCGGGCCGTTGAGCCCCTGCGAGAGCGCGAGGCCCATCGTGTACATCGGCTGCTCATTGCCGTCGCCGCCGGTGCCGACCTTGGCGGCGCACTGGAATTTCTGGCCGAGGTCGTCGGCCTCGTTCATGAACGCCTTGCCGCTCGCGTAGGGCGTGCAGGTCGCGTTGCTCGAGTTGGCGCCGCCGGTGCGGGTCACCAGCGAGCCGAAGCCCGAGCAGGCGTTGTAGGCGTTGACGTCGCTGGTGGTGACGCCGACGTGGTAGCTCTCGGCCGAATCGAGCTGCATCTGCATCGCGTTGACGAAGCCCGGGAAGGAGTTGATGAGGTTGACCTGCTCGTCCTCCATGCTCCCGGAGTTGTCGATCACGAAGAGGAGGTCGACGTTCTTGCAGCCCTCGTCCTCCGGGAAGATCCCGCCGTCGGGGACCTCCCCGAGGTCGAACTTCGGCCCGGGGATCGTGTCGCTGGCGCCGCTCGCCGAGCTCGCCGATCCCTCGGTGCCCGCGCTGGTCCCGTCGGAGTCGGTGCCGCCGTCGGTCCCGCTGGCGCTCGCGCTCGCCGACGCGCTCGCCGATCCACTCACGGTGATCGTGCCGATCGTCGCCCCGCTCGCGCTCGCCGACCCCCCGGTCTCGCGCGAGTCGTCGCCGCAGGCGACCGAGAGGGTGAGGGCGGCGGTGAGGAGCGAGGCGTTGCGAGGGCGCATGCGTCCATCGTATGCGCGTGAGCGCGCGAGCCTCAAGCAAATGATGAGGTCCGCGCAGGGGGGGGCCTACGACCTCAGGGGGTCCCCCCTGGCTCCGAAGGGGGGCTCCTAGCTGGCGCGTCGGCGGCGACGGAGGAGGAGGGGGCCGGCGAGGACGAGGACGGCGAAGGGGCCGTGCTCCCCGCGCGCGCCGCTGCGGCAGCCGCAGCCCTCCTCCACGTTCTCGCCGGCGCCGCTGGTCGCCGAGCCGCCGCTCGCGCTCGCCGAGGCGCCGGTCGACGCGTCGCCGGTCCCGCTCGCCGAGGCGCCGGTCGACTCGCCGCCGCTCGCCGAGCCCGAGCCCGAGGCGCCGGTGCCGGCGCTGGTCGCCCCGCTCGTGTTCGAGTCGGAGCCGCCGGTGGAGTTGCCGACGCCGAACAGCGTCAGGGTCTCGTTGGAGTCGGCGGTGAATTCGTTGAGGCCGACGTGGTAGTCGAGCGAGGCGACGTTGGCGTACTGGCCCATGTCGCCGAGCTGGACCGTGAAGGTGACCTGGCCGCCCTCGCCGACCCCGAGGTTGCCGAGATCCCAGCGGACCTCGTCGCCCTCGAGGACGCCGCCCATCGACGCCTCGACGAAGGTCGAGCCGAGCGGCAGCGGGTCGCGGAGGACGGCCGCCAGCGCCGGCGTCGGGCCCTCGTTCTTGTAGTCGATCGTGAAGGTGAGGTCGCTCTGCTCGACCTGGGCCGGCGCCGACTTCATCAGGGTGATCATCGGCAGGCCGTCGACGGTCGCGCAGGGGGCCTCGAAGAGCGAATTGAGGAAGAGGCGGGTCCCCTGGGAGTCGGGGTTCTGGGAGATCGGCAGGTCGGTGTTGTACTCGTGGCCGCCGAGGTAGGAGACCTTGCCGGCGGTCAGGCAGCCCTTGGAGGCCGGGCAGACGCCGTCGAGGAAGCCGGTCATCCAGACGTCGTTGACCCCGGCCGGCGTCCCCTTCTCGGTGATCATGACGATGTCGCTCGCCTTGTAGGTCTCGCCCATCGGCAGGGTGTAGGCGGGCTCGGAGCCGCCGACCGACTGGAAGTCGCCGTCGAGCTGGTTGAAGGGCTCGTCGGCCTGGAAGAAGTCGTACTCCTTGGGGCCCTGGCCGATCAGGAAGCCCTTCTGGGTCAGGAAGTAGCCGTGGGGGTCGAGGTTCTCGAAGGCGTTGACCGCCTGACACTCGGCGAAGAAGTGGGTCGGGTGGGTGAGGAACTCGCGGACCTCGGCGACCGCCCCGGGCTTCTTCTCGGCCTCGCCGACCCCCCAGTGCATCGACATGAACTGGCAGTAGATCGGGTCGCCGTCCTCGTCGAAGAGCCCGCCGTCGTGGTGGACGTTGTCGTCGGGGCCGGCGAGCTCGTCGGGGTCGAGCATGTCGGGGCTCGAGTCCGGCCAGCCGTAGTCGAGGGTCGAGTCGGGGATCTTCGCCGCCATCATGTACTTGCGGGCGATCTTCTGGTTGCCGTCGGCCATCATCGCGATCGTCGGCGCGACCACCAGGAGGCGGGAGACGTCGCCCTGGAACTGGGCGCTTCCTCGTGGACGTTGGTGTCCGGGTTCTGGTCGAGCCAGGCCTCGACGATCGGCAGGGCCGCGTCGACGTCGGCGCTGTCGATCACCCAGGGGCCGCCGCGGTAGCCGTGGCTGCGGAGGTCGGCCATCGTCCGGAGGTCGGTCGCCGCGACCGTGAAGTCGGCGTCGCCCTTCGCCTTGCCGGTCTTGATCACCCAGCGGACCGGCACGCCGTTCATCAGGAGCTCGTAGACCAGGCCGTAGGCCTCGAAGATCCCCATGTCCTGGGTGTCGGTGTCCATCGGGATGATCAGCGAGCCGGCTTCGAAGGTGTCGGCCGCGGCCTCGGGCGGGGCGGCGAGGCCGAGGGCGCTGAGGGCGGCGAGGCTGCTGGCGGCGAGGCGGGTCGATCGACGGGTGGGCATCGATGGCTTGGACCGCGCGGGCGCCGATCGTTCCAGGATGGCGGATCGGCGAGCGCTCGCACGCGCAGGAGCGCGCTCGCGTCGACCCCGCGCTTCGTTTGAGCGCGCGCGATCAGGCGCGGTAGGGATCCGCGCGGGCGCCGAGGAGGGCGCGCTCGAAGCGGTGGAGCTCGCGCATCGCCCGCGCGAGCTCGCGGAAGGTCTCGTCGGGATCGGGCGCCGCCGGGTAGAGGCCCTGCTCCCAGGGGTCGATCGTCCGGTCGAAGATCCCGGTGCGGAAGAGGAGCCCGCGGAAGGGCCGGAGCGAGAGGCCGAGGCTGCCGAGGAGCTCGAGCTCGGCGGGTGAGAGCCCGCGGAAGGATCGCAGCCACTCCCAGAGCGCGAGGCGGGCGTTGGTCATCGCCAGGTCGTAGTCGGCGCAGCGGCGGCGCCGTCCCCAGGGGGTGTCGGAGACCAGCGGCTCCTCGTAGCGGTGGAGCGGCGTCTCGAGCTCTCTGCGGACCACCCGGGCCTGGAGCGCGAGGCGGGCGAGGCTCGGGCTCAGGTGATCGGGGACCGCAGGCGCGTCGCCGTCGAGCGCCGAGATGTGCCGCTGCCAGCGTCGCCGTCGCTGCCGTCGACGCCACCAGCGGGCCGCGACGCCGCTGGCGAGGGCGGCCGAGAGGGCGATCTCGCCGGTCACGCGCGGACCTCGCTCGCCACCGCTTCCACCCCCTAACCATGGTCCGGGCCCGGCGTTCGCTCAAGCGCTCGAGTGCGACCTGGGCCACGCACGGCGACGCGGCGTCGCCGACCTCCGCGCGCGGGCGTGGACGCGCGCGCTCGCGACGAGGGGCCCGCCCGCGCGACGCGGAGGGCCCCTCGAAGATCGGCGAGCGCCGGGTCGGGCCTAGGACGCCTTCGAGCCGAGGCTCTGGACGGCGGCCTTGACCTCGTCGTAGTTCGGCTCGACGCCCGGGTTGGGGGCGACCCAGCGGTAGCGGATCACGCCCTCGCCGTCGATCACGAAGACCGAGCGCTTGGCGGCGGTGTAGCCGGTCATCCCCGCGAAGTCGTCGTGGGCGACGTCGAGGGCGCGGACCGCCTCGCGCTTGTAGTCGGAGAGGAGCTCGAAGGTGAGGCCGTTCTTGCTGGCGAAGGCGCCGTTCGAGAAGGGCGCGTCGACCGAGATCCCGAAGACGGTCGCGCCGAGGTCGTTGAAGGCGGCGAGCGAGTCGCGGAAGGTGCAGAGCTCCTTCTCGCAGACGCCGGTGAAGGCGGCCGGGAAGAAGGCGAGGACGACCGGCTGGCCGCGCAGCGACGAGAGGCTGACGGCCTCGCGCTTGGTGTTGAGGAGGGTGAGGTCAGGGGCTTGCGAACCGACGGTGGACATGGGTCTTTGCTCTCTTTGTCGAGGTTGAGTGCGGGGAAGTCGGGGGCTCAGGAGGGCTCAGGAGGCGGCCTCGGCGGCCTCGCGGAGGTCGGCGGCGAGGGCCGCCCGCTGCGCTTCGGTCAGCGCGGTCTCGCCCTGGAGCGCCGGGTGATCGACGCCGATCGCCACCGGCGCCTCGGCGCCGACCGGGAGCCTGAGGTACTGGACCGACGAGAGGCGGTCGTCGCCGACCTGCCGGGGATCCCAGGTCGGCCGGACCCGCGAGCCGTCGGCCATCTTCGCGTAGAGGTGGCCGTTGAGGTCGAGCCACGCCTTCAGCTTGACCGCGCGCGCGTCGGGGTCGTCGATCGTGATCAGGAGGGTCACGCCGAGCTCGCCGGGGCCGCCGAGGAGCTCGTTGTAGGTCTCGAGCTCGTGGCGGATGTCGGCCTCGCGGACGATCTTCTCGACCCGCACCATCTCGAGGATCTGGTAGCGGACGGTCGCGTGGTTCTCGAAGAGGAAGGTGAGGACGCCGGCGACCTCGATCCGCCGGAGCGCCTTGGTCTTGAGGACCGCGGCCCGGATCGCCGGCCGCTCGTCCTCGTAGGTCATGTAGTCGAGGATCTCGCTGCGCTCCACGTGCATGGTCGTCGTCTCCTCAGCCTTCGTCCGTGCCAGCGTCGTCCGGGCGGGCGAGCGCGGCCTCGAAGCCGTCCTCGCGGTAGGCGCGGGCGAGGACGCTCATCGGGTGCATCGGCTTGACGCCGGCGTGCTGCTCGAACTGGAGGGCGGCGAGCGGGCAGTCGGTCACCCAGACCTTGGCCTCGGCGTCCTTCATCCCGTCGAAGGCCCGCTTGCCGACCCGCTGCGAGGGGACGAAGCCCTCGGTGGTCATCGCGTAGGTGCCGTTGTGGCCGCAGCACTCCATCACCTGGTCGACCGCGCCGACCTCCGGGATCTTCTTGAGGAGGTTGCGCGCGCGGAAGCCGATCGCCTGGGCGCGGAGGTGGCAGGGCGCGTGGTAGGCGAGGGGGCCCGGGGTGCTCTTGAACTCGGTGTTGAAGCGGGGCTCGCGGCGCAGCGACCAGAGGTGCTCGCTCGGGTCGACGACCGCGGCGGCGACCTTGCGGGCGCGCTCGCGGTCCTCGTCGGCGACCAGCTCGGGGTACTCGCGGCGGAGCATCATCGAGCAGGTCGGGTTGATCGCCATCACCTTGGCGCCGGCGTCGACGAAGGGGGTGAGGACGTCGAGGTTGGCCTTCGCGTGGCGGCGCAGCCCCTCGAGGTCGCCGTGCTCCCAGGCCGGCATGCCGCAGCAGCGGAGGCCGGCGGCGCAGCGGAGGTCGACCTCGTTCTTGGCCATCACCTCGCAGGTGTCGCGGCCGATCTCGGGCTCGTTGTGCTGGACGTAGCAGGTCTGGAAGAGGACGACCTCGCCGCCGGGCGCGTCGGCGATCTTGCCCTCGCGGCGGGCCCAGGCCTCGAAGGTCTGGCCGGCGAATTCTGGGAGGAGCTTGTCGCGGTGGATGCCGACGACCTTCTCCATGAACCAGCGGTGGAGCTTCACCCGGTTCATCACGTTGGCGAGGCCGAGGCTCGCGCGCGCGAGCTTGCCGGTGGTGTCAGGATCGCCGAGGACGCGGTCGCGGAGCGTGAGCCCCTCGCGCTTCGCCCGGAGCGCCTGGTAGCGGTGGACCAGCTTCGGGAAGTCGAGCTCGAACTCGTGCTTGTCCCGCGGGGTGTAGGGGCACTGGACCTCGCAGAGCTTGCACTGGAAGCAGGCGTCCATCACCCGGTCGGTCTCGGCCCGCGTCAGCTTGGTGACGTCGCCCTCGTGCTTGTTGTCGATGAGGTCGAAGAGGTCGGGGAACGAGTCGCAGTACTTGAAGCACATGCGACAGCCGTGGCAGACCTCGAAGACCCGGGTGACCTCCTGGGTGAGGCCCGCCTCGTCCCAGTACTTGGGATCGCTGGGGTCGTAGGAGAGGCCCGGAGTGGGCTTGTACGAGATGTTGGTCGGCTCGCCCATGGTCGTCGTCGGGGTCTATGTAGACGAGGCGGCGCGGCCCCGCCAGGGCCGCCCGCCTCGTGGGCGCTCACGCTCGAGCGCCGGCGCAGGGCCTAGAAGTGCTCGTCGAGGAGCTTCTGGAAGCGACCCGCGTGCGCCTTCTCGGCCTTGGCGAGGGTCTCGAACCAGTCGGCGATCTCGTCGAAGCCCTCCTCGCGGGCGGTCTTGGCCATCCCCGGGTACATGTCGGTGTACTCGTGGGTCTCGCCGGCGATCCCCGCCTTGAGGTTGTTCTCGGTGTCGCCGATCGGCAGGCCGGTCGCCGGATCGCCGGCGGCCTTGAGGTAGTCGAGGTGACCATGCGCGTGGCCGGTCTCGCCCTCGGCGGTGTCGCGGAAGTTGCCCGCGACCTCGGGGTACCCCTCGACGTCGGCGATCTTTGCGAAGTAGAGGTAGCGGCGGTTCGCCTGCGACTCGCCGGCGAACGCGGCCTTGAGGTTCTCGTGGGTCTTGGTGCCCGTAAGCTTGGCCTTCATGGTGACTCCAGAGTGGTCAGTGGGTTCTTGGGTCGTGGTCGTGCGGAGCACGGGCGCGCCAAAGAAAAGGTGACGCGAGGTCAGGGATCTCTAGCACGCCCCCTAGAGGTTTGGCGCGCTCTTGCTCCAGCGCCATCCCTACCAGGGACGAGCAAGCTCACGCAAGGCGCAGGGGGCCGGCCACGGGGAACGCGCAGGGCGTCGCGCGCCCGCTAGAATCGGCCGTGCTCTGGCTCGTCGCCCTCGGCTTCGGCGCCCTGGCCGGCTTCGCGGTGATCCTCTGGATCGTCGACGCGGTCGCGCGGCGCCGTCGCTACGCGGCGCGGGTCGGCCTCGATCTCGCGGGCTTGGTCGCGCTCCTGCCGGCGCCGCTGCAGGCGCGGAGCTACACCCGCTTCGTCCTCGCGCCCTCGCCCGATGCGCGGATCATCGTCGGTCTGATCTACGCAGACGAGGCGCGGCGCGTCGGCAACCCCGCGAACGTCGGCCTCGAATTCGAAGCGGCCAGCGGCCGGCTCCTGAAGATCCACCCCGCGGGCGTCGGCCTCGGGATCAAGTGAGCGCCCCGGAGGCACGCGGAGGCTCAGCGCGGAATCGAGAGCGGGCCGAGCCCCATCGCAGCGCGGAGCTGCTGCACGAGCGCCGCGGTGGTCTGCGCCGAAGCCCGCGCCGCGAGCCATCGCTCGGCGCGCTCGAGGAACCCGCGCAGGTCTCGCTCGAGCTGCTCGACCATGGCTTCGTAGCGCTCGGTCGAGACGGTGGCCGATGGGGCGTTGGCGTCGTACTCGTCGAAGAAGCGCACGTGACCGTCCGCGAGCGCGGCCGTGGTGAAGGGATCGTGCCCATTCCACGGTCGTTGGCCCGTCGTGAGGAGCGCCTTCCACTCGGTCCACGCGTCGGTGGTCGCGCAGCATCCGGCAGTGAGGATCAGCGCGCCATCGACGATGACCTCGATCCCGCCCTCGAGGTCGAAGGGCCGCTCGGGGCCCTCCGCGAGCGCTTCTTCGGCCTCCGCGGGCTTGGGCTTGGCGAGCGCGTCCAGGAGGCGCGCGGCCGGGGCCCCGGGGGTCAGCCCGCGCTGGTGGGCGAGCGACGCGAACAAGGAGCCCACGGCCTTGTCGCTGGCGTCGGCGTGGAGTCGAACCTCGACGAAGAGCCCAGGGTCGTGGTGAGGCCAGGGGAAGCGCGCCCGCGGGGGCGGGAAGTCCAGGCAGCTCCAGAGCGCCGTGGTCCCCGGCGGCGGTGTCACCGAGCGGGGCGGATGCTCCGTGTCGCCGAGCAGCGACGCGTCGACGCGGAGGTCGGCGCCGGGGGCCAGCGGCTTCCAGCCGGCCCGCAGCGCGTGGCGGATCGTCGCGGCCACGTAGCGCGGGGTGATCGGCGGCACGCGGCCGGTGCCGAAGACCTCGCCGCGCGAGAGGACGAGGCGCTGACCTTGACCTCGATCGTGCTCGACGATGAGGTGCAGGGTGAACTCGGAGACCGGCGTGACCAGCCAGCGGTAGCGAACCCCGTCGACGCTGAGCGGCCGCGACTTCCTACGAGGAAGCGTCACTAGGCCGACTCGCTCATCACGTCGCCCCAGAGCTCCTCCTCGGGGTCGTAGAGGAAGCCCTCGATCTCCGGGTCCTTGAGCGCCCGCAGCTCCTCGAGGGTGCCGACGTAGGGGAAGCGGTGGTCCTCGAGGATCGCCAGGCGATCGCTGACGTGGAAGGCGGTGCGGAGGTCGTGGGTGACCAGCACCGAGGTCATGTTGAGCTCGCGGTGGAGGCGGCGGAGCATGCGACCGATGAGCGTGATGCTCTGGGGATCGAGGCCGCGGGTCGGGTCGTCGAAGAGGACGACCTTCGGCTTGATCGCGATCGCCCGGGCGAGGCCGACCCGCTTGCGCATGCCGCCCGAGAGGTCGGCGGGGTGGAGGTCGATCACCCGCTCGGGGAGGCCGACCATCGCCAGGCACTCGGCGACCCGGGCGCGGATCTCCTCGTCGGACATCCGCGTGTGCTCGTAGAGCGCGTAGCCGACGTTGTGGAGGATGTCCATCGAGTCGAAGAGCGCGTCCTCCTGGAAGACGTAGGCGACGTCGCGGCGGAGCTGGAGGAGGGCGTCGTGGTCCATCGCGCCGACCTCCTTGCCGTAGACCTTGACCGAGCCGCGGTCGGGGTCGGCGAGGCCGAGCATCATCTTGAGGCAGACGCTCTTGCCCGAGCCGCTCTCGCCGAGGATCGAGAGGGTCTCACCCTCGTAGAGGGTGAGCTCCATCCCCTGGAAGATCACGGTCTGATCAAACGACTTGTCGATCCCGCGCATCTCGATGATCGGGAGGCGGGTCGGGTCGGCGGCCATCGCCGGGAGGATAGCCCGGGTCAGTAGGCCTTGGCGATCAGCACCCGCTGGCGGCTCGGCTTGCCGCTGAACACGCAGGTCCCGGGCTCGGGGTCGGGCCCCTGGCCGGGGAGCGGGATGCAGCGGATCGTCGCCTTGGTCTTCTCCTTGATCGCCGCCTCGGTCTCGCGGGTGCCGTCCCAGTGGCACCAGGCGAAGGTGCTCTGCTCGCCGCTGAAGGCCGCGAGGAACTCGTCCCAGGTGTCGATGGTGACCATCCGCGCGTGCATGCGCGCGCGCGCGAGGCGGAGGAGCTCGCTCTGGAAGGTGTCGAGGCGGGCGCGGAAGCCGGCGATGAAGTCGGCCTCGGGGATGAACTCCTTGCCGCTGCCGGCGGCCGAGTCGACCCGCATCTTGACGCAGACCTGGCCCTTGGCGAGGTCCTTGGGGCCGAGCTCGATCCGGACCGGGACGCCGCGGCGCTCCCACTCGTAGAACTTGGCGCCGGGGCGGAGCGGGCGGTCGTCGATCACCACCTCGACGAAGTCGCGGTAGCGGCTCCGGGGCGGCGAGATGTCGATCTCGGAGAGCGCGGCCTTGATCCGCTCGGCCGCCTCCATCACCGCGGCGTGCTCCTCCTCCTTGCGGTAGATCGGGACGATCACCGCGTGGATCGGCGCGAGGCGGGGCGGGAGCACCAGGCCGGCGTCGTCGGAGTGGGTCATGATGAGGCCGCCGACGAGGCGCGTCGACACGCCCCAGGAGGTCTGCCAGACGTAGTCGAGGCCGCCGCCCTCGGTCTGGAACTTGACGTCGAAGGCGCGCCCGAAGTTCTGGCCGAGGTCGTGGCTGGTGCCCGCCTGGAGCGCCTTGCCGTCCTGCATCATCGCCTCGATGCACATGCTGGTGAGGGCGCCGGCGAACTTCTCGGAGTCGGTCTTGATCCCGCGGATCACCGGCATGGCCATCACCTGCTCCGCGAAGTCGCCGTAGACGTTGAGCATGCGCTCGACCTCGTCCTTGGCGTCCTCGTGGGAGGCGTGGGCGGTGTGGCCCTCCTGCCAGAGGAACTCGGTGGTCCGCAGGAACATCCGGGTGCGCTTCTCCCAGCGCATGACGTTCGCCCACTGGTTCACCAGGAGCGGGAGGTCACGGTAGCTGGAGATCCACTTGCCGAAGTAGTAGCCGATGATCGTCTCGCTGGTCGGGCGGACGACGTAGGGCTCCTCGAGCTGCTCGCCGCCGGCGTGGGTGACGACCGCGAGCTCGGGGGCGAAGCCCTCGACGTGCTCGGCCTCCTTGGTGATGAAGCTCTGGGGGATCAGCACCGGGAAGTAGGCGTTGCGGTGGCCGGTCGCCTTGAAGCGGGCGTCGAGGTCGCGCTGGATCTTCTCCCAGATCGCGTAGCCGTGGGGCTTGATCACCATGCAGCCCTTGACGACCTTGGCCGGCTCCGCGAGCTCGGCCTCGCGGATCACGTCCTGGTACCACTGCGGGTAGTCGTCGGCGCGGGTCGCGATCTTGCCGCCGATCTTGCCGCCGTCCTGCTCCTGGTCGTCGCTGGGCTTCTTCGCCATGCGGCGGAGGATGCCCAGCGGGCTCCCGGCTGGCAAGGGCCCGCGGAGGGTCGGCGTCGGCGGGCGGCGACGCGGCGCTGCGGCGCTAGGGCGCGTCGATCGTCCCGGGGTCTGCGCCGAGCACCTCGTCGAGGAGGAAGGCGCTGAGATCGTCGGCGAACCAGAGCGTGAGCTCCTCACCCACGAGGAAGGGGTCGCGGCCGCGGGCGTGGACCCGGAGGGCGCCGCGGCGGCGCTGGCCGTCGGGGAGGGTGAGGTCGAGGCGGAGGAGGGTCGAGCCGCCGCCGCCCGGGTCGGGGAGGCGAATGCCGGCGATCTGGCCGCTTCCGCGGCGGAGCGGGGCGTCCAGGAGGGCGCGTCGCCGCCTCCGCCCGAGGAGCCAGAGGAGCCCGGCGATCGCGGCCCCGGGCGCGCTCACGGCCGCGACGAGGGCGACGGCGAGGGTCGCCGAGCCGCGGTCGAGGCCGGCTGCGAGGACCACCAGGACACCGACGACGAGGCCGACACCGACGAAGGCCCCGGCGACCGCGCGGACGATGAAGGTCATCGAGCGGACGAGCTTCGCCCGCTCGTCGGCGGAGAGGGTGCGCCGCGGGCTCGCGTCGGCCATCGGCCGATTGTCGCCCGCGAGGCGTCGCGTGGGAACGGGCGGCGTCGCCCCCCGCGGGGCCTCAGGGCGCCGGGCTCTCGCAGATCGTCGGGCGGGCCAGAGCGCACTTCGCGTCGTTCCAGAAGCCGGCGGGGTAGCGCTCGGCGCAGTCCTCTTCGTTGAGGTTGTTGGGCTCGCCGACCTGCCAGGCGGCGATCTTGGGATCGAGGGGGGCGTCGTCGACCCAGACGAAGCTCCCCTCGAGCGCGAGGTCGCTGAGGCCGAGCCACCAGCTCGTCGTCGTCCCGGCGATCAGCCCGCCGACGAGCGCGTCCTCGCCGGGATCGGCGAGGATCACCAGGTCGCCGCCGCGGCCCTGACAGAGCGCGCGGGCGCTCTCCCAGGGGATCGGCGCGGGGCAGAGGTGGTAGACGCTGCGGCCGGCGGCGGCCATCGTGCAGCCGCCGCACTCGAGGTTGGCCGGCGAGTACTCGTCGATCGCCTGGTCGCAGTCGTTGTCGACGCCGTCGCAGAGCTCGTCGGCCTCCGGGTTGACGCCCGCCGCGTCGTCGTCGCAGTCGAGGTCGTTGTCGACGTGGCCGGGCGGCGCCTCGCAGGCGGCGACGCTCGCCGCCTCCGGGTCGCCGTAGGTGTCGCCGTCGACGTCCGGGTACCAAAGGACAGGTTCACATGCGCCGCTGCTCTCGCCGGTGGTCGACTCGCCGGCGGCGGTGGCGGGCGTCGACGTCGTCGTCGCCGTCGAGGCTGTCGTCGTCGAGGTCATCGCGGCCGTCGTCGAGGTCGAGGTCGTCGTCGACGTCGAGCTCGAGGCGTCGGTGCCCGCGACGATCGGCGCGTCCTGAAAGCAGCCGCAGGGGAGCGCGGCCGCGAGGAGCGCGAGGCGGGGCCACGATCCGCGGGGCGCGCGGGGCATCCGCCAAGGATAGCCGCGCGGGGGGCCGTCGTCGTCCACGCGGGGAGGCGCGCGGCCGCGCGGCCGAGCCACCGGGGGCGCGCCGATCAGTCCGCCGCCATCAGCACGAACTTGAGGTAGCGACCCTCCGGGAAGTGGAGGAAGCTCGGGTGGTCGGCTGGCTCCTGCCGGCACTCGAGGATCCGCAGCGGTCGCTTCTGGCGGGCCGCCGCCTCCCGCAGGGTGCCGAGGAACATCTCCATCGTGATGTGGCTCGAGCACGACGCGGCCGCGAAGAGCCCGCGGCGACGGACCCGGCGGAGCGCCTGGGTGTGGAGCCGGGTGTAGGCCCGCAGCGCCTTGGTCACCGCCTGCCGGCGCGGGGCGAAGGAGGGCGGGTCGCAGATCACGAGGTCGAAGGTCCGCTCCTGGGCGGCGCAGCGGTCGATGAAGACGAAGGCGTCGTCGACGACGAACTCGTGCGCTCTCGGGTCGAGGTCGTTGAGCGCGAAGTTGTCGCGGGCGCCGGCGATCGCCGCGCTCGCGGTGTCGACGCTGGTCACTCGCGTCGCCCCGCCGAGGGCGGCGGCGAGGGAGAAGCCGCCGGTGTACGAGAAGAGGTTGAGGACCTCCCGGCCGGCGCCGAAGCGGCGGATCAGCGCCCGGTTCTCCCGCTGGTCGAGGAAGAAGCCGGTCTTCTGGCCGTGGACCAGGGAGACGCCGAGGCGCATCCCGTGCTCGCGGACGATCGTCGGCTCCGGCGGCGGCGCTCCGTAGAGGGTCCGCGGCTCGGCCTCGGGGCCGAGCTCGACCGCCCCGCGCTCGCTGCGGCGGCGCTGGCCGCTGACCCCCTTGAGGTAGATCCCGCGGGGGGCCACGACGTCGACGAGCGCGTCGACCAGGCCGCCGATGTGCGGGAGCCAGGCCGCGGTGTCGAGCTTGAGCGAGAGGTGGCCGGCGTAGGCGTCGACGACGACGCCCGGGAGGCGATCGCCCTCGCCGTGGATCAGCCGAAAGGCGTCGGTCTCGCGGAGATCGAGCGCGGCCTCGCGGAGCGCGAGCGCGTCGCGGATCCGCGCGCGCCAGAGCTCGCGGCCGGGGCGCTCGTCGGCGCGGGTGCTGAGGACCCGGAGGGCGATCGGCGAGTGGCCGTCGAAGAGGGCGATCCCGAGGATCCGCCGCTTCGGGGTCAGGAGCGCGACGAAGTCGCCGGTGCTCGCGTCGTCGATCGCCGGCACCGCCTCGGCGTAGAGCCAGGGGTGACCGGCGAGGAGGTGGCCGACCAGCCGCTCGGGGACGGAGACCGCGGGCATCAGTCCAGAGAGCCTATCAGGACGCGGCTCCGCGCGTCCCCTCGATCGCCGCGGGCGCCGTCCTCGGGGCGCCAAAATGGGGCGAGCCCCGCCCGCGGACGCGGACGGGGCTCGTCGAGGCTGCAGGGCAGCGCCCGCCGATCACATCGGCAGGACGACGCCGCAGCAGTTCGGGTCCGGGACCTCGCCGGTGCACTTCGGGTCCTCGGCCGGGATGCACTCGTCGCAGGCCCAGCGGAAGCGGTCGACGAGGACGCCGGTCGCCAGGACGGTGTCGCCCATGTCGGCGAGGAAGAAGTAGAGCTCGAGGTCCTTGTTGTCGTCGTCCATGCCGTCGAAGGGCTGGTTGATCCGGACCCAGGTGGTGCCGGCGTGGCCCTCGAAGCCGGTGCCCTGCAGCTGCGGCTCGTTGCACGAGAAGCCCGGGCCGTCAGAGCCGAAGTTGGCGCAGGTCTTCGACCCGGCGATCGGCTTGCTCGTCCAGTGGGGGTGGAGGGCGGTGATCGTCGTCGGCAGGTCGCCGATCGTCGAGATGTTGCCGGTGAAGTCCTCGTGGACCTGCCAGGCGACGAAGAGGTCGTTGTAGGTCGTGTTGACCCACGTCGGCCACTCCGACGAGAAGAAGGCGAAGTCGATCGCGTAGCCCTTGGTGCCGGTCGGCGTGACGGTCTTGAAGGAGAACCAGATCTTGTCGCCCGGGTTGGAGTTGCCCTTCTGCCACTGCGGCAGGAGGACGCCCGACTGGTCGTCCGCCGGGGTGTAGTTCGGGAGGAAGGCGTTGTCGTCGGGGTTCTGGTTCGAGCCGTAGCCGGTCTGCGAGCCGTTGGGCTCGGTGACTACGCCCTGGCCGTTCGGCGCCGAGACCTTGCCCGAGCTCATGATGACGAACGACTCGCCCTCACGCGCCGAGTAGAGGAGCTCGTTGGTCATCGGGTCGATGTAGGAGCCGAAGCCCTTGGCGATCTGCCAGGCGGTGGCGTCGGGCGAGTTGAACTGGGTGTCGGAGATCAGGATCGACTCCGAGTTCTTGTCCGAGCACGCGAGGCCGAGGGCCTGGAAGGGCGCGAGCGGGTCGTTCTTGTTGAGCGAGCCGTCGCAGGAGATGTAGTCCTCGGGCGCGAGGCAGGCGGGGAGCGGCGTCGGGGTGCAGTCGTCCTCGCAGCCGTCGCCGTTCTTGAGGTTGCCGTCGTCGCACTGCTCGTCCCACTCCTGGACGCCGTTGCCGCACTCGCCCGGCGGGGTCTCGGTGCAGTCGGCCTGGCAGCCGTCGTCGTCGACGTTGTTGCCGTCGTCGCAGGCCTCGCCGTCCTCGAGGATGCCGTTGCCGCAGACCGGATCCATCGGCTCGATCACGCAGGAGGCGTCGCAGCCGTCGCCGGGATCGGTGTTGCCGTCGTCGCACTCCTCGCCGACGTCGACGTTGCCGTCGCCGCAGACGCCCTGCTGCTTGACGGTGCAGTCGGCCTCGCACATCGAGCGCGCGGTGCCGTTGGCGTCGCCGTCGTCGCACTCCTCGCCTGCGTCGAGGTTGCCGTCGCCGCAGACGCCACCGCCGGTGGTGTCGGTGCCGCTGGTCGGCGAGGTGGTCGACTCGGTGCCGCCGGTCGAGCCGGTGGTCTCACCGGCCGACTCGGTGCCAGACATCGTCCCCGAGGTCGAGGAGGTCGCCGAGGCGGTGCCGGGGGTGGTGTTGGTGGCGCTGGTGGTGGTCGAGTCGGAGCCGCCGGTCGACGAGTCCGAGGTGGACGCGCCGGTGGTGCCGTCGTCGCCGGTGCAGCCGATCACGAGGAGGGCGCCGAGCCCGATGCCGAGGTATCCGCGGAGGTTGGAGTGCATGGTCATGGTTCAGTTCTTGGGTGAAGTCTGAGGTGGTCCGGGGGCGCCCGGATGCTTACATCGCGTGCAGCGCGCGCACGATTGCGCTCACGCTACCATCCGCAGGCCGCGACCTCAATGCGGCGGCCTGGAGAGAAATCGCGGTCGCGCGTGCGCGGATGGCGCGATGGGGCCGCGAGGCCTCACTTCGAACGAGGCGAGCCCCGCCCGCGGGAGCGCGGACGGGGCTCGTGGGGGCTGCCGGGCAGCGCCCGCCGATCACATCGGCAGGACGACGCCGCAGCAGTTCGGGTCCGGGACCTCGCCGGTGCACTTCGGATCGTCGGCCGGGATGCACTCGTCGCAGGCCCAGCGGAAGCGGTCGACGAGGGCGCCGGTCGCCAGGATCGAGTCCGCCATGTCGGCCAGGAAGACGTAGACCTCGAGCGGCTTGTTGTCGTCGTCCATCCCGTCGAAGGGCTGGTTGATCCGGATCCAGGTGGTGCCGGCGTGGCCCTCGAAGCCGGTGCCCTGGAGCTGGGGCTCGTTGCACGAGAAGCCCGGGCCGTCGGAGCCGAAGTTCTGGCAGGTCTTCGAGCCGCCCATCTTGCTCGACCAGTGGGGGTGGAGGGCGGTGATCGTCGTCGGCAGATCGCCGATCGTCGAGATGTTGCCGGTGAAGTCCTCGTGGACCTGCCAGATCACCAGGAGGTCGTTGAAGATCGTGTCGTAGTAGGTCGGCCACTCCGACGAGAAGAAGGCGAAGTCGATCGCGTAGCCCTTGACGCCGGTCGGCGTGTTGGTCTTGAACGAGAACCAGATCTTGTCGTTCGGGTTGGAGTTGCCCTTCATCCACTGGGGCAGGAGGACGCCCGACTGGTCGTCGGCCGGGGTGTAGTTCGGCAGGAAGGTGTCCGAGTCGTCGTTGTTGTTGTTGCCGTTGCCGGTCTGCGAGCCCGAGGTCTCGGTGACGACGCCCTGGCCGTTCGGCGCCTTGATGACGCCGGAGCTCAGCATCACGAAGGCCTCGCCCTCGCGCGACGAGTAGAGGAGCTTGTTGGTCATCGGGTCGATGTAGGTGCCGAAGCCCTTGGCGATCTGCCAGGCGTTGGGGTTCGCCGAGACGAACTGGGTGTCGGAGATCAGGATCGACTCCGAGTTCTTGTCCGAGCAGGCGAGGCCGAGGGCCTGGAAGGGCGCGAGCGGGTCGTTCTTGTCGAGCGAGCCGTCGCAGGAGATGTAGTCCTCGGGCGGGAGGCAGGCGGGGAGCGGGGTCGGGGTGCAGTCCGACTCGCAGCCGTCGTTGTTGACGAGGTTGCCGTCGTCGCAGAGCTCGTCCCACTCCTGGACGCCGTTGCCGCACTCGCCGGGCGGGGTCTCGGTGCAGTCCGACTGGCAGCCGTCGTCGTCGTCGAGGTTGCCGTCGTCGCAGGCCTCACCCTCCTCGAGGACGCCGTTGCCGCAGACCGGGTCCATCGCCTCGGTCATGCAGTTCTCGTCGCAGCCGTCGCCGGGGTCGAGGTTGCCGTCGTCGCACTCCTCGCCGCTCTCCTCGACGCCGTTGCCGCAGACGGCCCCCTTGACGGTGCAGTCGGTGTCGCAGACCGAGCGATCGGTGCCGTTGGCCGCGCCGTCGTCACACTCCTCACCAGCGTCGAGGACGCCGTCGCCACAGACGCCGCCGCCGGTCGAGTCGGTGCCGCTGGTCGGCGAGGAGTCGGTGCCGCCGGTCGAGCCGGTGGTCTCGCCCGCCGAGTCGGTGCCCGACATCGAGGTCGTGCTGGTCGCCGACGCGGTGCCGGGGGTGGTGTTGGAGGTGTTGGTGGTGTTGGTGGTCGAGTCGGTGCCGCCGGTCGACGAGTCGGTACCCGAGGCGCCGGTCGTGCCGTCGTCGCCGTTGCAGCCGATCACCAGAAGCGCGCTCAGGCCGAGGCCGAGGGATCCGCGGAGCGAGAAATTCGTCATCGTCATAGTCTCTTCTCTTTGTAGGTTCGTCGGAGATCAAACAGGAGCAGCGCACCAAGGCTCGCGGGTGCCTCCGTTCACCTCGCAGCCGCTCGCCAAAAGCGATCTTTTTATAGCATTCGTCGCGTGGGTGGCTCAACCAGCCGCTCGGCCACCATGTCCTGCGCAGGGCCGCGCGCTCGCGCGGCCGCGCGCGCTCAGCTCGGGTCGGGCGCGCTCCGTCGGTCGCTCGGCGCCGGGAGCAGCGTCTTGAGCGCGATCTGCTTGCCAAAGCAGAGGAGCGTGTCACCTTGCCGCAGCTCCTCGGTCGGGCGCGGGTTCGGGATGATCAGCGAGCCCCGGGTGATGCTGAGCAGCGTGATGTCGAGATCCCGGAGGCCCGAGTCGGCGACGGTCTTGCCGGCGAGCTTGCTCCGGGCGTTGATCTGGAGCTCGGCGATCCCGTAGCCCTTGGCGACCGTCAGGCGCTGGCGGATGTCGAAGTCGGTGAACGCGACCTGCTCCTCGAGGTGCTCGATAATCGCGTCGGCGATATCGACCTTGGTCGCGGCCTCGATTCCCTGGAGGCCCGGGGAAGAATTGACCTCCATCACCTGCGGACCGTCCTTGCCCTCGAGCATGTCGACGCCGGCGACGCGCAGGCCCATGATCTGGGCGGCGCGGATCGCCGTCTTCTCGAAGATCGGGTCGAGGTTGACCTTCTCGGTCCGTCCTCCTCGGTGGACGTTCGACCGGAATTCGTCGCCGACCGCGACCCGCCGCATCGCCGCGACCACCCGATCGCCGACGACGAAGGCGCGGATGTCCCGGCCCTTGCTCTCGGCGACGAACTTCTGGATCAGCACGTTCTGGTTGGTGCTGTGCAGGGTCTCGATGATCGCGGTCGCGGTCTTGGTGGTCTCGGCCAAGATCACGCCGATCCCCTGGGTCCCCTCGATGAGCTTGATGATCACCGGCGCGCCGCCGACCCGCTCGATCGCCGGCAGCACCGCCGACTTCTCGCGGACGAAGGCGGTCGGCGGCATGCCGATGGCGTGGCGGCTGAGGACCTGGGTCGAGCGGAGCTTGTCGCGGGCGATCGAGATCGCGTGCGAGGTGTTGAGCGTGAAGACGCCCATCTGCTCGAAGTGGCGGACGACCGCGGTCCCGAAGAAGGTGATCGACGCGCCGATCCGGGGGATCACCGCGTCCAGGCGCTTCGGCTCCTTGTTCCCGTAGGCCAGCGCCGGGCGCCCGCTCTCGGTGAAGATCGAGAAGCGGAGCGTGTTGAGGACCTTGCATTTGTGGCCCCGGCGCTCGCAGGCGACCCGCAGCCGCTCGGTGCTGTAGGCGTTTGGAGAGCAGGAGAGGATGCCGATGCGCATGGGTCGTCGTCGGGGGGATGCCCCGGGCTCTTGTAGCAGGCTCGCGGCGCCGCGGGGAGCGTCGCTAGCGGGTCGCCTCCGCGAGGGCCTCCATCACCGCGGCCTCGTTTTGGTCCATCGTCGAGAGGAGCGAGGTGCAGGGGACGTAGTCGGCGACCGTGATCTGGGTCTCTGGGTACGCGCGGAAGGGGACCTCGTTCGACTTGAGCTCGACGTTGCCGGCCCACGGGACGATCCGGGTCGGCGACTCGCCGGGCCTGGAGATCAGCGCGAGGACCAGGCAGCCCTGGCTCTCGCGCGAGAGCAGGATGCCGATCGTCGCCCCCTTGCAGCCGCCCTTCGGGCACACGCGCTCGGGCTCCGGGCGGATGTCGAGGGAGCGGCCGGGCATGTTGCGCTGGACCACCGACTTGACGTGGCGCTGGAGCGCGGCCCCGAGCTCGCGGTTCTCGTCGACGATCTCGCGGGGGATGATCCGCGGCCAGAAGAGGACGATCCCCCCGGGCTCACCCGCGGAGCGCGAGATGTGCTTCTCCTCGAGGGTCTCGGGCTCGGCGAGGAGGGGGTTTGGGCGGGGCCCGCCGCCCGGCGCAGCGCCTCCTCCGCCGCCACTGGCGACGGTCTGGGAGCCGGCCGGGGTCTGGGAGCCGTCGCCGGTCCCGCCCGGCGAGCCGCCGGCGCCGGCGCTCGCGTCCCCGGCGCTATCTGCGCCCTCGGCAGGGGCCGTGCCCGCGGGCGCGCCCTGGCCAGAGCCGTCTGCGCCAGCGCCCTGGCCAGCGCTCGGCGAAGACGGCTCGCTCGCGGGATCGCGGATGGCGACGACGCAGGCGAGCGAGAGGGCGGCGAGGACGGCCACGGCGGTGCGCATGGGCCGAGTGTACCCGATGCCCGCGGGTCGATCGCGCGCGCTGGCGCCCTGATCTCTGGTTGGATCGGCGCGCGCGATCTCGTACATTGAGCGCTGGTGTCTGGCCGACGAGGCGAGCGGATCGTGCGCGTGCTCGCAAGCGCGGGGGCGGGCTCGCTCGCGCTCACGACGAGCGCCTGCATCTTCGACGGCCACGGCCTCGGCACCTCGGCGAGCGACAGCGCCCTCGCGTCCGGCGAGGACGTGAGCGGATCGAGCCTCGGCGGCGACCCGACCAGCGGGAGCAGCAGCGGCGACGCGAGCAGCGGCGGCGTCAGCGAGAGCGCGAGCAGCGGCGGCGTCAGCACGTCGACCAGCGGCGAGCCGACGACGACCTTGCCGGCGAGCGCCTCCGAGAGCAGCGACGCCTCGAGCTCGAGCACCACCGAGCCGCCCTGCGACGATCCCCAGACCTACTACCTCGACGCGGACAACGACACCTTCGGCGATCCGTCGATGAGCGTCTCGGCCTGCGCGCCGCCGCCCGGCTACGTCGACGACATGAGCGACTGCGACGACGGCGACGGGGCGATCTTCCCGGGGGCCGACGAGGTGTGCAACGGCGCCGACGACGACTGCGACCAGCTCATCGACGAGTACGCGCCGACCAACAGCGGCTCCTGCAACTCGTGCTCGTCGCAGGTCTACAACGGCCACGTCTACTTGATCTGCGACGACACCGAGAAGTGGGACACGGCCCGCTCGCGCTGCATGAAGGTCGGCGCCGACCTGGTGGTCTTCAACGACGACGCCGAGTTCGACGCGATCTGGGGGACGCTGAGCAAGAAGAGCGGCGAGTTCTGGGTCGGCGCCAGCGATCGCGACAAGGAGGGCTCCTACGTGTGGGTCGACGGGAGCCCGCTGGCGGTCGGCGACCCCCACTGGGCGCCCGGCGAGCCGGCCTCGGATCCCCCCTTCACGCCCCTCGACTGCGTGGCGCTCGGCGGCGGCGTCGCCCAGAACCCCGGGCGCTACCGGATGGTCCTCTGCGATCCGCTCATCGATCGCCGCTGGGTCTGCGAGGCGCCGCTCTAGTGCCGCGACCGCGACGTGTCGACCCACCTCGCGTCGGGCTAGGCGCGAGGTGGGCGCAGAGCGGGCATCGGTAGCCGACGAGCAACAACGCCAGCGGCGGCGAGACCAAGCGAGGTGGGTCGACACGTCGCGGTCGCGGCACTAGCAGGCCCTGACGAGGCGCGCCGCGTGGGCACGGGGCCCGCGCGGCGCGTTCGCTCCCGCGGCGTGGAAGCGGCCCGCTAGCGGCGGCGACGGAGGCGGAGGCCGACGATGCCGGCGACCGCGAGGAGGACGCCGAGGGGCGGCCGCGGGTCGGCGTCGACCCGGCAGGTGCAGGTGACCTCGCCCTCGGCCTGGCAGGAGTTCCCCTGGCAGCTCGCCGAGCCCGAAGCGTCGACGTCGATGTTGAGGAGCGCGTTGAGGGCGGCGATGCACTCCTGGAGGTTGCCGCCGTCGTCGACGTACTGGCCGTCGCAGAAGACCGCGCCCTCGGGCCGCTGGCACTTCACCTTGCAGCCGCCCTCGAGGTCGGCCTTGCAGGTCGCGTAGCCGTCGGCCTGGCACATCACCTGGCACTCGAGGTTGACCTCGGCCTCGCACTGGCCCTCGCACTTGGCGTTGCACTTGGCGTCGCAGGTCGCCTCGGGCGGGGTCCCCATGCACGAGCCCGAGCAGTGGGCGTCGCAGGTCGCCTCGCAGGAGGCGCGGCACTCGGCCTGGTTGCCGGCGGCCGAGCACTGGGCGTCGCACTTGCCGCTGCAGGAGGCGTTGCACTCGCCCTCGCACTCGAAGTTGCCGGGGTCGACCTGGCACTCGCCGGTGCACATCGTGTTGCACGAGCCGGTGCAGCTCGCCTCGGCGCTGCCGCTGCACATGCCGTCGCAGGAGGCCTCGAGCTCGGCCGCGCAGGCGGCGTTGAAGGAGACCGGCTCGCACTTGGCGATGCAGGCCTCCTCGACCAGGACCTCGCACATCGCCTCGGCCTCGACGTGGATGTTGCCGCAGGCCTCGATGCCGGCGCGGGCCTCGGGGGCGGCGAGGAGGGGGAGGGCGAGGGCGCTGAGGACAGCGAGGCGGCGGAGGGCGTTGGTCATGGGATCGGTCCTGGCGGAGTGGATCGAGGGTACGGCCTCCGGGGCGGCGGTGGGTCCGGAATTTTTTTCCTGCGGAGCTTCGCTCCAGAAGCGGGTCGCCGCGCGCTCCAGGGCGCGGCCTCAGGGGTCGTGGATGGCCGCGATCGCGTCGAGATCGAAGCCCCCGGTCGCGCCGGCGCACCAGGTCCGCTCGCCGTAGTACTCGGCGGTGCGATCGACCAGGCGGACGTAGCGGGCGCGCGTGAGGCCGACGTCGGCGAGGTCGAAGGCGTCGCCGCCGGCGCTCGCGGGGTCGCGGGGATCGAGCTCCGGCGCGCTCTCGGGGTCGGCGAAGACCAGGCCGATCCCGGCGCAGCCGAGGGGCGGGCGGGCGCTCAGATCGCAGGGGAACTCGCGCCAGCGCTCGCCGTCGTCGCTGACCAGCACCCGCGCGGGCTCGACGAAGGTCGCGTCGTCGCCGAGGGCGAAGGGGTTTTCGAAGACGATGAGATCGGGCCCGGGCCCGTCGACGATCGCCGGCGCGTCGAAGTAGAGGGTGATCTCGCCGCCGCAGCCGAGCGAGACCACGTCGAGGCCGCCCTGGAGGCCGGCGCCGCGCGGCGGCCCGGCGAGGCGGGCGAGGAGCTCGTCGTGGCCGAAGGAGGCGTCGCCGGCGGGGGAGAATTCATCGACGCAGTCGACGAAGGGGTCGCTGGGCGCGGCGTCGTCGTCGTTCGCCTCGCAGGCGCCGGTCGCCGGTCGGAGGGCGGGGTCGTCGGCGACCGGCCCCTCCTCGCAGGCGGCAGCGAGGGCGAGGCCGAGCGCGGCGGCGACGGTGAGCGGGCCGCCGGGGCGCGGGCGAGCGCGGCGTGGCATCGCCGGGATGGTAGCCGCTCGGCGGCGGGCTGGCGCGGGCGAACGCGCGCGTGAGCGCGCTGCCGAGGAGCGCCGGCGGAGCCCCTAGCGCGCGCCGAGGAGCGCCTCGATCTCGCTCCGCAGCGTCGACTCGAGGGTCCTGCCCTGGTGCATGTGCCGGACCTCGCCGTCCTTGATCAGCACCAGGTGAGGGAAGACCCGGACCCGGAAGATCCCGCGCATGATCCCGGGGTCGAGGGCGATCGGCAGGGGGAGCGTGTGGGCGTCGCGGTAGGCCTCGACCGCGCTCCGACGCGCGCGCCCGTCGGGGGCCCCGCTGTCGGCGTTGACGGCGACGACCCGGAGCCCGCGATCGGCGTAGGCCTGGCCGAGCTCGACCATCATCGGCATCTCGGCCTCGCAGACCCCGCACCAGGTCGTCCAGAAGACCAGGAGGTGGACGCCGCGCCCGAGCTCGTCGCTCCCGAGGTGGCCGCCGCCGAGGAGGTCGACCTCGAAGGGCTGGACCGGCGCGCCGGCGCTGAGCGGGGCCAGCGTCGACCAGCGCTCGCGGAGGAAGCGGGCGTCGGCGAGCGCGTTGGCGGCGAGGAGCCCGAGGAAGAGGACGCCGGCGATCGCCGCGAGGCGGCCGCGTGCGGGGGAAGGGGCGGCCGGGCTCGCGTCGCCGTCGATGATCACCGCCGGCCGCACCCAGGCCGCGATCGCGATCGACCAGGCGGCGCCGATCAGCTCGGGGACATAGACCGGCCCCGGGAGCGCGAGGCCGAGGTGATCGGCGAGGCCGGCCGCGGCCGCGCAGAGGGCGAGCGGGACCTTGCAGAGCTCGGTCCGCTCCTGGCGATCGCGGCCGAGGACGAGCTCGACCGCGAGGGTGGTGAGGACCCAGGGGAGGAAGGCGACGAGGCCGAGGGTGAGGGCGATGATCGCCGAGACCCCCTCGCTCGCCTGGAAGTCGGCGACGCCGCGGCCGAGCGGCTCGAGCTTCGCGCCGATCCCATAGAGCGCGAGGAGGACCAGGCCGTCGCTCGCCCCGACGCCGGGGGCGAGGCCGGCGATCGTCGCCTTGGGGCGGATGAGGACGCCGCCGAGTCTTTGGAGGAGCGCGGTCACGCTGAGCGGACGAGGATAGTCGCTGGCGGCGGCGGGTCAACGCGCCGCAAGCGGAGGGCCCGCGGGCGCCGAGGGGGCCCTCAGCCCGCCGCCGAGGCGCCCGCGCCCCGCTCGCCCCGGAGCCGGGCATGGAGGACGCGGAGCCCCTCGAGGATGAGGGCGTCGTCGACCGCGTCGATCCGGTCGGTGTCGCGGGCGATCTCCGAGGCGAGGCCGCCGGTGGCGATCACCGTCGACGGCCACTCGAGCGCGCTCTGGAGGCGCCCGAGGATCCCCTCGACGAGGCCGACGTAGCCGTAGAAGAGCCCCGACTGGATCGCGCCGACGGTGGTCCGGCCGACGATGCCGCCCTGGGGTCGGCGGATCTCGACCCGCGGGAGCTTGGAGGTCCGGCTGAAGAGGGCGTCGGCCGAGATCCCGACCCCGGGGGCGATCACCCCGCCGAGGTACTCGGGGGTCGGGGTCACGACGTCGAAGGTCGTCGCGGTCCCGAAGTCGACGACGATCACCCCGCGCGGCTCGCCGTCCGGGCCCGCGCCGTAGCGCCGGTGGGCGGCGACCGCGGTGACGATCCGATCGGCGCCGACGTCCTGCGGCGGATTGTAGAGGATCGGCATCCCGGTGTCGACGCCGGGCTCGATCACCAGGGCGTCGACGCCGGCGTAGCGCGAGAGCGCCCGGCAGAGGGGGGCGAGCGCGGGCGGGACCACCGAGGCGATCACCGCGTCGCCGAGGTCGGCGAAGCGGAGGTCAGCCAGCGCGAGCGCGCGCTCGAGGGCGATCGCGGCCTCGTCGCGGGTCCAGGCCCGCTGGGTGCTGAGGCGGAGCTCGCAGCGGAGCGCGTCGCCCTCGAAGACGCCGAGCGAGGTGTTCGTGTTGCCCACATCGATCGCCAGGAGCATGGGCCCGGCATTTAACCCCAGGGTCGCGGCTTCTGCTACCGTCTCCCCCGTGAGCGGCGCCGGCGACGACGGTGCGGGCAAGGGGTCGCCCGGGGAGGAGCGCGGTCCGAAGGGGCCGCGGCCGCTCCTGATGCCGGAGGACGCGGCCCAGAGCAGCATCCTCCCGCGGCCCTCGGAGAGCGTGGTCGGGTCGCTCTCGCTCACCGCGGCGTATTTTGCCGAGCAGGAGATCCCGGCCGGCGCCCGCCGCTACACCCGGCAGGTCGGCACCTGGACCAAGCCCTTCCTGATGATCCTGGCGCTCGCCAGCGTGATCTTCCTGGTCGCCTTCTGGCTCGACATCATGACGGTGATCCCGGGGGAGGAGCCGACGACCTTCCGCGGCCTCGGCCACTCGATCCTCTACCAGGACAAGGACCAGGCGCGGAACACCCTCGGCGGCCTCGGCGAGGTCATGGCCGCGGTCCTCGGCCTCGCGCTGACGGTCTCGAGCATCATCGTCCAGCTCGCGGCGACCCGCTTCACGCCCTACATCACCAACCTCTTCTTCCGGGCGCGGACCAACCTCCTGGTCCTCGGCTTCTTCGTCACCTCCACGGTCTTCGTGGTCTGGGTCAACTTCTCGATCGGCGACGGCAACGTCCCCCGCTGGGGCGTGCTCTTCTCGATGATCCTGATGACGATGAGCCTCGGGCTCCTCTTCCCCTACTTCGCCTACGTCTTCGACTTCCTCGACCCCGAGAAGATCGTCGGCCGGATCACCGCCGACGGCCTCTACGCGTCGACGCCGATCAAGGGGAAGGCGGCCTTCGAGATCGACCAGCGCCAGCTCGCCGGCGTCGAGGCGGTCGAGCACCTCGCCAACATCTCGCTCAACGCGCTCCAGCAGAAGGACAAGAACATCGCCTCGTCGGCGGTCGACGCCCTCGGGCGCTTCGCGATCCTCTACGGCGACACCAAGGCGGGGATGCTCCGCGACTGGCACCGGATCCCGCAGTGGCTGCGCCAGAGCCCCGACTTCGTCTCGCTCTCGCGGGAGGCGGTCGCCGACCTCGCCGAGCGCCAGATCTGGCTCGAGTGGAAGGTGCTGCGGCAGTACCAGATGCTCTTCAGCGAGGGGCTCTCGCAGATCAAGGACCTCTGCTACCTGATCGCGATCGACACCCGCCGCCTCGGCGAGGCCGCGTCGAAGCGCGGCGACCTCCACGCGCTCGACCTGGCGATCAAGTTCTTCAACACCTACCTGCGGGCGACGATCAACGGCAGCGACATCCGCACCGCCTACAACATCCTCCACCAGTACCGCCAGCTCGGCGAGGTCGTGCTCATGCACGCCAACCACCCGGGGACCGCGACCGTCGGCCAGGAGCGCGACCTCGAGGAGCGCACCGTCCAGATCGCCCGCTTCATGCGCTACTACTCGGCGATCGGCTTCCAGCGGAAGATGACCTTCATCACCGAGGTCATCGCCCACGACATCGGCACCCTCTGCGGCTACGCCTTCCGCCTCAACAGCCGCTGCCACGACGCGCTCCTCGACATCTTCCTCCGGGTCGACGACTCGGCGGAGTCGGCCGAGCAGGAGAAGACGCTGCGCGGGGTCCGGCGGGCGCAGGTCAAGCTGGCGACGACCTACCTGGTCTTCGGCGCGGTCCCGCTCGCCCGGCGGATCGCCGAGGACATGCAGAACGAGCCGATCAAGCGCCTCAAGAGCATCTGGCACGAGCTCCGCAGCCTCGAGAGCCGGGAGTTCTGGGAGGTCAACGACCGCGGCTCCAACTTCGACTACCTGACCCCGCAGCAGAAGGCGACGCTGGTGACCTTCTTCTCGTGGTTCGAGGGCCTCGACGCGCCCGAGCAGGAGGACTCGATGGCGCTGCCGGTGAGCTGAGTGCCGCCGACGATCCATCACCTCGCGCTCCGTGTCGCCGATCTCGAGCGCGCTGCGGACTTCTACGGCGGCCTCCTCGGGCTCGCGGAGGTGCGGCGCCAGGGCGGCGAGGGCGGCCGCCTCCGCGCGATCTGGTTCGAGCTCGGGGCGGCGGTGCTGATGCTCGAGCTCGATCTCCGCGGGGCGGGCGCGGCCGCCGGCTCGGCCCACGTCCTCGCCCTCGGCGTCGACGCGCTCGCGCCCTGGGAGCGCCGCCTCGCGGCCGCTGGCGTGGCGATCGACGATCGCACGGAGTTCACGCTCTTCGTCCGCGATCCCGACGGCCACCGCGTCGGCCTCTCGGCCCTCGATCCCGCCCGCCTCCGCGCGTGAGCGCGCGGCCGCCCGGCTCGCGCCGCCGGCGATCGGTCGGCTATCATCGCCGGCGAAGAGGGATCCCCATGAGCTCCGTGCCCCAAGACAAGTCCGCGCTCCACATCCTCGCCTTCCTCTACCTGGTCTTCAGCCACACGACCGACGCCAACCTCGGCGCCGAGGAGATCGGGACGATCTCGGGGATCCTCAAGAAGTGGGTGCCGGGGGCCAACGACGCCCAGATCGGCCGCGTCCTCGCCGAGACCGCCGCCTGGTACAACGCGATCGCCGACGACGCCGGCCGCTACGCCGAGGCCCGCCGCTGCGCGACGATCATGCAGGAGCAGATGAGCGAGACCCAGCGGGCCGCGGTGCTCCTCAACCTCATCGAGATCGCCCGGGCCGACGGCCAGATCACCGCCGCCGAGGATCGCTTCATCGCCGAGATCACCGAGATCCTCAACCTCGGCGACACCCGGGCGACCTGAGCTATCCTCGCGGGGTGGCCCGCCTCGCCCTCGCGTTCGTCCTCTCGGCGCTCGTCCTCGGCCCCGCCGGCTGCGGCCCGGAGGCCGCGGGCGAGCTGGTGATCACCGAGGTGTCGATCGCCCCGCGGGACGATGATCCGGAGCGCCTCGACGTCGCGGTCACCGTGGTCACCGACGGCCGCGGGCCGCTCTGGGCCCACGAGGGGCCGATCCGCGTCGCCTTCGGCGAGCTCGGCGAGGCGTCGACGCTCCTCTTTCGGCCGCCGGAGGGCGACGCCCCGGTGCTGACGGCGATCGATCCGCTGGTCACCTACCGCCGGGTCGCCGGCGACGGCGAGCTCCTCCCGCGGCCCCGTCGGGTCACCCTCCACGCCGAGCTCCCGGCGGTCGCCCACCTCCTCGTCGCCGATCCCGAGGGCGGGGTCGCCACCCGCGAGATCCGCCACGTCGACGCCGACGCCTTCGCGATCGAGGTCGGCTACTACGTCGACGATCCCGGCGACGTGGGCCTCTCCGCGGCCGCCGAGCCCGACGGGATCGCCAGCGCCCGCTGGCTGCGGGGGGACGAGGGCGGCGGGTCGATCGTCGTCGAGTGACGACGCCCCTCTCGCTAGAGCAGGTTCCGCCGGCGGAAGTAGAGGACGAAGCCGCCGGCGGTCGCCAGCATCAGGATGATCGCGAAGGGGTACCCGAGCGACCAGTGGAGCTCGGGCATGTGGTCGAAGTTCATCCCGTAGACCCCGGCGATGAAGGTGAGCGGGAGCATCACGGTCGAGATCTGGGTGAGCACCTTCATGATCTCGTTCATCCGGTTGGATGAGACCGAGAGGTAGGCGTCCATGATCGACTGGACCTGCTCGCGGAAGGACTCGACCTGATCGACGACGTAGACGAAGTGGTCGTGGACGTCGCGGAAGAAGGCGAGCTGATCGGGCGGCACCAGCTCGCGGTGGCCGCGGGCGAGCGAGTCGAGGATGCTCTTCTGGTGGCCGAGGATCCGCCGGAGCCGGAAGATCGTCTTCTTGGCGTTGAGGATCCGGTCGAGGAGCGCGGGCGCCGGCTCCTGGATCACGTCGTCCTCGAGGCGCTCGAGGGTCTCGCCGACCTGCTCGATCACCGGGATGTAGTTGTCGACGAGGCGGTCGAGGAGGCGGTGGAAGAGGCGGGCGGCCCCCCAGCGCCCGCGGATCTGGTGATCGAGCTCCTGGTGGAGCGCGGTGATCGAGCGCATCCCCGGGGCGTGGTGCGAGACCATGAGGCGGCGGCCGACGAAGATGTCGAGCTCGCTGGTCGCGAAGTGGACCTTGTTGAGGAGGTCGAGGGTCTCGAAGTCGATCGCGTGGAGGATCACGAAGAAGTGATCGTCGTAGACGTCGAGCTTGGGGTGCCCGTAGTCGTGGAGGGTGTCCTCGATCGCCAGCGGGTGGAAGCGGAAGGCCTCGTGGAGGACCCGCGCCTCGTGCTCGGCGAGCGGCTCCTCGAGGTCGAGCCAGATCGTCACCTCCGGGTCCTCGAGGAGCGCCGGGACCTGACCGAGGTCGGCCTCGATCCGGTGCCCGTCCGCGGCGTGGAACACGTGGAGCGTGTACATACGCCGATGGTAACGGTCAGCGCGGGCGCAGCGGGACGACCTCGCCGGCGCGGAGGTGGCCGCCGAGGAGGTGGGGGAGGAGGAGGTCGCGGGCGCGTGCGAGGGTGAAGATCTCGCGCTGGCCCTCGACCAGGGCGCCGAGGAGGGGCCCCGCGAGCTCGGCGAAGGCCGCGCGGACGGCGACCGGCGGCCAGATCACCTCGAGGCGCCGCAGGTCCTTCTTGGCGACGTGGCCGAGGCCGGTGGTCTGGTGGTTGCGCGCGATCTCGACGAAGCTCCCCTGGAGGCTGCGCAGGAGCCCGTAGAGGTAGGCGCCGTCGACCCCCTCCTGGGGGATCACCTTGTAGATGTGCTGGTTGAGCCAGCCGGCGCCGCCGCCCCAGAGCGAGGTGCCGATCGAGGTCTGGGGGTTGCCGGACCAGGCGAAGAGGAGGTCGCCGTCATCGAGGTGCAGCGGGCGGCGGCCGCCGGCGGTCGACCAGCGGGTCTGGGGGCCGACGCCGCGGTGGATCTCGGCGATCTTGATCACCGGGAGGCCGACGCCGGCCTCGCTGAAGTCGCCGCTGCCGAAGGCCGCGCCGTTGCGGAATTCGGCGATCTCGAGGATCCCGAGGTGGCGCCAACCCCGCGGAATGCCGCCCTCGAGGGTCGCCGGGAAGAGGCCGCTGGCGAGCCCGCGGAGGGTCGGGTGGTGGGGATCGCCGACCGGCTCGAAGTCGATGAACCAGGCCGCGAAGAGGAGCTCCAGGAGGCGCTCGGAGCCGGCGATGAGCCCGCGGAGCGCGGCGATCCGGTCGTCGAGGGCGAGGAGGTGATCGACGATCTCCCGCTGCTCGGCCAGCGGCGGCACCAGGATCGGCGTCTGCCGGAGGATCCCGAGGTTGGTGTGGGGGACCCCGGTGGCGATCGTGTGGCGGTCGAGGTAGTCGAGGACCTGCGGCGAGCGGAACCAGTAGTAGACGAGCTCGGGGAGGATCTTCGCGCGGTCGCAGGTCAGCTTCATCTGGCTCTGCGAGATCACGAAGGTGTCATGGCCGAGGTCGTCGGGGATCAGGGCGACCTGGCCGACGCTCCCCCGCTGGGTGAAGACGACGTCGCCGGGGCGGGCCTGGTTGCGGGCGAGGGCGGCGGCCTTCTCCGGCGAGACGTGGACGAAGGGGCCGCGGATGAAGCGGCCCTCGCCGTCGAAGTTGGCGCCGCGGATCACCGGCACGCCGTGATCCTGGTAGTCGGCGGAGCCGAGGTCGGAGCCGAAGGGGCCGCCGGCGATCGCCCCGGCCGCGTTGGCGGCGACCTCCTCGAGGGGGAGCTCGCGCCAGCGGCCGCTCACTCGCTGAGCCTCCGGAGGAGGAGGCGGATCTTCGCCTCGAGCTCGCGGGCGTGGTCGAGGTGGCCCTCGATCGCCCGGGCGAGCGGGGCGAAGCGCTCGGCGAAGCCGCGCTCGAGATCATCGAGCTCGGGCGAGGCGCCGACGTAGTGGCCGGGCACCAGGGTGTGGTCGTTGGCCCGGAGCTCGTCGAGGGTCACGGCCCGGCAGAAGCCCGGCTGATCGGCGTACTCGCCGGCCCCGGGCTCGCCGCGCCAGGCGTGGTAGGCGTCGACGATCCGCTCGATGTCGGCCGGCTGGAGCTCGCGGTGGACCCGATCGATCATCACGCCGAGGGCGCGGGCGTCGATGAAGAGGGTCTCGCGTCGGCGATCGCGGCGGCCGGGATCGGCCTTGTCGCGGGCGAGGAACCAGAGCGAGACCGGGATCTGGGTCGAGTAGAAGAGCTTGCCCGGGAGCGCGACCATGCAGTCGACGAGGTCGTCCTCGCAGAGCGCCCGCCGGATCTCGCCCTCGCCGGCGGTGGTCGACGACATCGCGCCGTTGGCGAGGACGAAGCCGGCGAGGCCGCGGGGCGCGAGGTGGTGGACGAAGTGCTGGACCCAGGCGTAGTTGGCGTTGTGCTCCGGCGGCAGGCCGTAGCGCCAGCGGGGATCGTTGACCAGGCGCTCGCGCCCCCACTCGCGCGAGTTGAAGGGCGGGTTGGCGAGGACGTAGTCGGCGCGGAGTTCGGGGTGGAGATCGCGGTGGAAGGAGTCGGCGTGCTCGGGGCCGAGGTCGCAGGCGATCCCGCGGATCGCCAGGTTCATCCGGGCGAGGCGCCAGGTCGTCGGGTTCGACTCCTGGCCGAAGATCCTGATGTCGCCGGGGCGGCCGCCGTGCTCCTCGAGGAAGCGCTCGCTCTGGACGAAGAGGCCGCCGGAGCCGCAGGCGGGGTCGTAGACCGTGCCGCGGAAGGGGGCGAGCATCGCCACCAGGAGCTCGACGACGCTCCGCGGGGTGTAGAACTGGCCGCCGTTCTTGCCCTCGGCGGCGGCGAAGGAGGTCAGGAAGTACTCGTAGACCCGGCCGAGGACGTCGCGCGCGCGGTCCTCGGGGGCGCCGAGGCCGATCGTCCCGACCAGGAGGACGAGCTCGCCGAGGCGCTCGCGGTCGAGGTCGAGGCGCTCGTAGTGGCGCGGCAGGACCCCGCGGAGGCTCGGGTTCGCCCGCTCGATCGCCCCCATCGCTGCGTCGATCATCGCCCCGATCGTCGCTGAGGTCGCGTGGCCGGCGAGGGTCGCCCAGCGGGCGGCGACGGGGACGAAGAAGGTCGCGCCCGGCGGCGGGTCCTCGCCCCCCGGGCCGCGGGCGGCCTCGAAGGCGTCGGAGATGTACTTGAGGAAGATCAGGCCGAGGACGACGTGCTTGTACTCGGCCGCGTCCATGTTGTTGCGGAGCTTGTCGGCCGCCTGCCAGAGCTTGGCTTCGAAGCCGAGCTCGCCGCGGACCTCGGTGGTCCGGGGCGCGCGCGGGCGACGGCCGCGGCGGGGACGGGCGGGCTCGCTCGGCGGCGGCGGGGGCGGGGGCGCGGCCGCCCGGGGGATTGGCGGCCGGCCCGAGCTCGCCGCCGCGGAGGAGCGGGAGCGGCTGCTGGGCCTGGGCCTCGCCGTCGGAGACCACCTGAAGGTAGGCGCGCGCCGGTCCGAGGAGGCGATCGAGGAGCTCATCCTTGGTCCGCGCGCGGGGATCGACGCCGAGCACCTTGCAGAGGCTGCGGAGCTCGGCGAGGCGGAGCTCGGCGAGGAGCGCCCGGAGATCGGCGCGGGGGAGGGCGGCGACCAGCCCGATCACCTCGGGCCGCGGCGCGCTCTCGCTGATCTTGAGGCCGCGGCGGCGGACCAGCTCCAGGAGCCGGGGGTGGCTGAGGACCTCGAGGATCGCGCGGGGGCTCGGGCGGCTCATGGGCGGCGAGATCTCGGGCTATGAATGAAGCGACGCCCAAGATGGCGCCCTCGCGGGCTCCATCCTGGGCGTTCTCTTCGGCCCTGCGGGCGCAAGGGCTAGCGCTTGGAGAACTGGAAGCGAGCGCGGGCGCCCTTGCGGCCGTACTTCTTGCGCTCGGCCTTCCGGGGGTCGCGGGTGAGGTAGCCGGCGGCCTTGAGCGGCTCGCGGTGCTCCTCGGCGACGCGCAGGAGGGCGCGGGCGATCCCGAGGCGGATCGCGCCGGCCTGGCCCGAGAGACCGCCGCCACGCGCGGTGCACCACACGTCGTACTTCTCGCGGGTGCCGGTGGCGTTGAGCGGCTGCTCGACCAGCTTCATGTTGGTCGCGCGGCCGAGGTAGCCCTCCGCGTCGCGACGGTTGATCATGATCGAGCCCTCACCGGGGAGGAGCCAGACGCGGGCGACCGCGGTCTTGCGGCGGCCGGTGGCGTAGAACTTCATCGTATCCTTGGCCATGGATCTCACGTGTAGCTGAGGGTGAAGGGCTTGGGCTGCTGGGCGCCGTGGGGGTGCTCGGTGCCGGCGTAGACCTTGAGCTTGCGGTAGGTCGCGCGCCCGAGCGGCCCGCGCGGGAGCATCCGGCGGACGGCGATCTTGATCAGCTCCTCGGGCTTGGCGGCGAGCATCTGCCGCGCGCTGCGGCTCTTGATGCTGCCCATGTACCCCGAGTGGCGGTGGTACATCTTGTTGTCGAGCTTGCGCCCGGTCAGCTTCACCTTCTCGGCGTTGACGATGATGACGAAGTCACCGACGTCCGCGTGCGGGGTGAAGGTGGCCTTGTGCTTGCCACGGAGGAGGCTGGCGATTTGCGAGGCCGCGCGACCGAGGGTCTGGCCCTCGAGGTCGACGACGAGCCAATCGCGTTGGATCTCGGCGGTGGTGGGGTAGTGCGTACCCATGGGAAGCGGAGGGATACGCGAGCCTTTTCACCCTGTCAAGCACCGACGCGCGGCGCTTTGGGGCCGCAGATCCGCGACGCAGGGGCCGTTTTGGCGCGGCGGCGTCGGCGCGCCGGGCCTCGGGGAGCGACGGGTGAGGATTCTACCAGGGATCGCTCCTCTCGCTCCACCCCTTGGCCCGGCGATCGCCGGCCCCCGGCGCGGGTGATCGCCGGCCTGGGAGGGGACCCTCGTGGAGGTCGGCGCCCGCCCGGCCCGACCCCGCGTCAGGCTGGGCGCCGCCCCGGGAAACGGCCATACTTCCCGCTCCCGTGGCTGCTCCCCCGCCGATCTCCGGGACGATCCTCGTCGCCGACGACTCCGCCGGAGATCGCGCCGCCGCCCGGTCGATCCTCGAGGAGGCCGGCTACAAGGTCGTCGAGGCGGTCGACGGCAACCAGGCCCTCGAGCTCACCAACCGCGAGGCCCCCGACCTGGTGATCCTCGACGTGGTGATGCCGAAGATCGGCGGCCTCGAGGCCTGCCGGATCCTCAAGGCCCAGACCCAGGGCACCTACCTCCCGGTCCTGATGGTCAGCACCCGCTCGAGCGTCGCCGCCCGGGTCGAGGGGCTCCGCTCGGGCGCCGACGACTACCTCGGCAAGCCCTACGACCCGACCGAGCTCGCCGCCCGGGTCGACGTGCTCCTGCGGACGCGGGCCGCGTTCACCGCCCAGGCCCGGCGAAACGGGGCCCCGGCGGCGAACGAGCGGCGCCCGGCCGAGCGGATCGCCGCCCGCGAGGCGCCGACCTCGTCCGAGATCCGCGAGGCGATGGCCGAGGAGCTCGCCCGCGCCGGCCGCTACAACGACCCGCTGGCGCTCCTCCGGATCGCCGCGAGCCGGCCGCTCGCCGACGAGCGCCTGGCGACGATCGTCCGCCGCGGGCTCCGGCGGATCGATCTCGTCGACGTCGGCGGCGGCGAGGCGACCCTCCTCCTCCCCGACACCCACTTCCCGGGGGCGCTCGCGGTCGCCGAGCGGATCGTCCGCGGCGGCCGCAAGGAGGGGGTCGCGGTCAACGTCGGCGTCTCCTTCTTCCCGCACCGCGACACGACCTCGTTCCCCGACATGGTCGAGCACGCGGGGGTCGCCCTCGCCGAGGCCCGCCAGGCCGGCGGCGGGACGATCTGCCTCTACCAGCACCAGGGATACCTCTACGCCCCGTCTGACCAGGAGTGAGCAATTATGAGCGCCGACGAGCGGTCGATCGCCGGGGTCGCCTCGGTCCTTCTATATCCCCGCGAGGACGGGAAGGGCTGGGCGTCGACCCGCGAGGCGGCGGAGTGGCTGCGGGAGCGCGGGATCGCGGTGATCCTGCCGAAGCCGCTCTGCACGAGCTGGCGCGACCGGCCGGAGGGGGCGCTCCTCCTCCGGCGCAACGAGAGCCGCGGGCGGGTCGATCTCGTGATCGCCCTCGGCGGCGACGGCACCCTCCTGCGGGCGAGCCGCTGGGCGGCGGCGATCGACGTCCCGGTGGTCGGGGTCAACCTCGGCGACCTCGGCTTCCTCTCGGCCTTCGGCGGCGATCAGATCAGCGAGTGCCTGGAGGCGGTGGTCGGCGGCCACCTCCGCTGGGAGCCGCGGCTGCGCATGCGGGTCGAGGTCCGCCGCGACGGCCAGGTGCTGACCTCCGACTTCGCCTGCAACGACGCCTACATCAAGCACGGCGACAACCCGCGCCTCCTCTCGCTGACCACCGAGGTCGGCGGCCAGGTGATGGCGAACTACAAGGCCGACGGCCTGATCATCTGCACGCCGATGGGCTCGACCGCCTACAACCTCGCCGCCGGCGGGCCGATCGTCGGCCCCGGGACCGAGGTCCTGACGATCACGCCGATCTGCCCCCACAGCCTGACGCATCGGCCGGTGGTGGTCGCGGCCGGGGCCGAGATCCTGATCACCTACGCCGGGCCCGCCGACACCGCGGCCGCCTTCCTGACGGTCGACGGCCAGCGCTCGGTCGCCCTCCAGCTCGGCGACGTGGTCGCGATCGCCTGCGATCCGCCGCCGCTCAAGCTGGTGCCGCCGGATCACAACGTCTTCCACGTGCTGGCGACCAAGCTCGGCTGGTCCGGGCCCCGCTAGGGCGGGCGCATTAAAGAGGTACGGGAGGCCATGTCCGATGGGACATGACCTCCCGTGCGCGCGAGATCGCGCTGGCCGCCTAGTTGTGCTCGGTGCCCCCCTTGCGGAGGAGGTAGCGCTCGGAGACGCTCTTGAGCTGGACCCGGCCGAGCTCGGGGTGGTGGCGCTCGATCTGCGGGCGCATGACGATGCCCTCGCGGATGTGGAGGCCGCTCCCCGAGACGGTCTCGCGGCCGTCGGTGTGCTCGCGCATCACCTCGCGGCTGAAGGGGCCGCGGTAGAGGATCGGCACCCGCGGGAGGTCGAGCGCGGCGCAGGCCGCGTCGAGCTCGCCGTCCGAGAGGTAGCCGCCCTGGCCGAACCAGCCGGTGTAGGCGTCGAAGACCCGGAAGCCGAGGCCCCGATCGCGGTCGGTGCGGGCGCCGTAGCCGAGGTCCTGGACGCCGGCGCCGAAGACCTCGCCGAGGACGAAGACCGGCGCGCCGGCGGCCAGGGTCGCCTTGAAGGCGTCGCTGATCCGCCGCTCGACCTCGAGGTGGCGGGCCACCCGGAGGTAGAGGTTGTCGCGGTTCTCCGGCGCCTCCGGCAGGAACGCGAGGCCCTTCGACGCGAGGCCCTTGGACGAGACCACCAGGCGCCCCTCGGGGCCGGCCGCGCCCTCGGGGAGGAGCGCGAGCTGGCACCAGGTGCCGTGGATCTTCTCGGTGAAGACCACGGCCTCGCCGTCGACGAGGACGTCGGGGTACGCCTTGAAGTTCTCGATGTCGTAGCGGGCGCAGCGATCGAGGCCGGCGGGGTAGACCTGGCCGTTCATGGTCGAGGGGACAGGCGGCTCCCACTTGACGATCCCGAGCTCGGCGGCGACGTCATCGCCCTCGGACCAGCCGGCGCGGGCCTCGAGGACGAGGCCCTGCGAGAGGACCCCGCGGAGCTTGATCGCCTTGACGCGGTTCGCGTCCTTGCCCGCGAGCCTGCCGCGGAGGCCCATCGCCTCGAGGAGCGGGTCAGGGACCAGCGCCTGCTCGGGGATGTAGGCGACCAGATCTCCGGTTGCGAATTGCCCCTTGCGGACGATCGAGCGGTAGTCGCCCACCCGGGCGATCTCGAGGGCGTCGGCGTTGTCGTGGGGCTCGATGGTCACGCGGACCACACGGATGGCGAAGGTCGACATTGGTTCACCTTGCTTTCTGGTCAGGCGGGCAGCGGGAGCGGGCCCTTCCCCCCGCGCTGCCCGATCCGCGGGGGAGGCCCTCGGCGCCGGCTCGTCGCGTCGGAGGAGCGGGGGCGCGGAGGTTGGTTTCGGCGGCGCAGCACGTCGCTGCGCGGGGCCGGCGAGGGGGCGGCGGCCGGCGCTCTAGCGCTCGCAGGGGGCCAAACGCGCCTCTGCGAGCCCGGCCGACGCCGCCGACAATTGCCGCCCGGCCGCGTCCGATGCGGGCGGCGGTGGCGATGTCATCGCGGTGTGGAGGCTTGAAGAGGACACGGCTGACCTTTGGGGCAGCGCATCCTAGGCGAGGGCCCGAGGGCCGTCAAGCGGCGCGGCGCAGCGCGCCTTCGGGCGAGCGTACGCGCGCGCGTTCGAACGATCGATCGAGATCGAGGCGCGGCCTGACGCTCACCCGTCGCCGCGGAGCGCGGCCGCGGCCCGCCAGCGCGCGTACGCTCGCCCGAGCACGGCGATCGTCAGCGACATGGCGACCATCGCCGCGAGGGTCGGCCACGCCCCCGGCTGGAGCTCTCCGGTGATGTCGAAGAGCTCGCCGCCGAGGTAGCTCACCACCAGGAGCGTCGGGATGTAGCCGAGGAGGGAGCCCCAGAAGTGGGTCCAGAAGCCGACCTTCGAGACGCCGAAGAAGGAGTGGAGCACCGGCGGCATCCAGAAGATCAGGCGGAGGAGGACGACGGTCTCGAAGCCGCGGGCCTCGATCGACCCGTCGTAGCGGCGGAGGCGGGCGGGGATCCGGGCCGAGACCCACTCGCGGGCGATGAAGCGGGAGAACGCGAAGCCGACGACGCTCGCGCACATCGTCCCGATCATCGAGAGGACGAACGCGGTCTTCCACGGCCAGATCAGCGGCGCGGCGACGATGAAGATCGTCCCCGGGACGCCGAAGGGCTGGAGCGCCGTGTAGGCGACGACGAAGGCGAGGTAGCCCCAGCCGCCCATCGCCACCAGCGTGTCGGCCAGGGCCTTGGGCTCGCCGAGGCGGGCGAAGATCCCGAGGTGGTAGGCGCCGGCGAGCATGGCGAGGACCAGCGCGACCACGCCGATCTTCGCGAGGCGCCGCTGGCGAGCGCCCGCGCTCATGCGCCGATCCGGTTGATGTCCACCGACTCGAGAATGTAGCGCTCGGCCTGGCCCTTGACGACCCGGAGCATCGCCCGACCGAGGCGCTCGGCGGTGGTGAAGGCCGAGGGGAGGAGGGGCCCGAGGAGGAAGAGCGGCCAGCCCACGATCATCGCCACCCGGGTCTGCCAGGTGCGCGAGCGGGTGCCGGGCGCCGGCCGGATGAAGGCCGGCCGGACGACGCCGACGTGGCCGAAGGGCATCTCGCGGAGCTCGCCCTCGACGCGCTGGCGCACGCGCGCCCACATCGCCGAGCCGCCGGCGCCGGCGCCCGAGCAGTAGCAGAACGAGAGGCCGGGATTGAGGCGGAGGAGCGCGCGCGCCCAGAGGAGCGTGAGCTCGACGGTGAGCCGGGCGTAGGCGGCCTCGTCCAGGCCCATCGACGAGACGCCGATCGCCCAGATGCAGGCGTCGTGGCCGACGAGCTGGTCCTCCACCCCGCTGAGGTCGAAGAGGTCGGGGACCACGAGCTCGCGGACCTTGGGGTGGCTCACGCCGCAGGGGGAGCGGCCGACGCAGAGCACCGACTCGACCTCGGGGTCCGCGATCGCCTCGCGGAGCGTGCCTGCGCCGACCATGCCGGTGGCGCCGAAGAGGATGAGCTTCACGGCCTCGTTCTCCCTGGTCCTCAGAGCAGCGCGACCTCGTCGCGGTAGTCCGGCACCGACACCGCCCAGCCGAGCTCCTCCTGGATCCGCCGCCGGAGCGCGTCCGAGGCCGCGGGCTCGCCGTGGGTGACGAAGGTGTGGCGGGGCTTGTCGTCGCAGGTCCGCAGCCAGGCGATCAGCTCGTCGGCGTCGGCGTGGGCCGAGAGCATCTCGAGGGCCGCGACCTCGGCGTTGACCGCGACGTATTGCCCGTGGATCTTGATCTGCTTGGCGCCGCCGACCATCGCCGCGCCCCGGGTGCCGCCGGCCTGGAAGCCCGTGAAGAGGATCGTGTTGCGGGGGTCGGGGGCGAGCGCCTTGAGGTGGTGGACGATCCGCCCGCCGGTCGCCATGCCGCTCGCCGAGATCAGGATCATCGGCTTGTCGCCGGTGTCGAGCGCCTTCGAGTCCTCGGCGTCGCGGATGTAGCGGCTCGCGTTGCACATCCGCTCGCACTCCTTCTCGCTGAGGCGGTGGGTGTCGCGGTGGCGGTAGAAGGTCGAGGTCGCGGCGATCGCCATCGGCGAGTCGAGGAAGACCGGGAGGTCGGGGATCTTGCGGGCGGCCTTGAGGCGATCGACGAGGAGGAGGATGAGCTGGGTGCGACCGACCGCGAAGGCGGGGATGATCACCGAGCCGCCGCGCTCGTGGGTCCGGTTGATCACGTCGGCGAGCGCCTCCTCGGGCGGCGTGCGGTCGTGCTTGCGGTCGCCGTAGGTCGACTCGACGACCAGGTAGTCGCTCGCCTGCCGGGGCTCGGGCGCTCGCATCAGCGGATCGTCTGGGCGGCCGACGTCGCCCGAGAAGAGGATCGAGCCGCCGCGGTAGCGCAGGTGGATCGACGACGCGCCGAGGATATGGCCGGCGCGGATGAAGCGGATCTCCATGTCGTCGTCGAGCTCGCGCGGCGTGTCGAAGGCGACCTCCTTGAGGCGGGCGACCGCCTCCATCGCGTCGGCCTCGCCGTAGAGCGGGAGCGCCGGCCGGTGCTTCGAGAAGCCCTTGCGGTTGGCGTACTCGGCGTCGAGCTCCTGGAGGCGGCCGCTGTCGGGGAGGAGGAGCGCGCAGAGCTCGGCCGTGCCCCCGGTGCAGAGGACCCGCCCGCGGTAGCCGTCGCGGACGATGATCGGCAGGTAGCCGCTGTGATCGATGTGCGCGTGGGTGAGGGCCATCGAGGTGATCGCCGCCGGGGCGATCGGCGGCGGCGACCAGTTGCGGAGGCGGAGCTGCTTGAAGCCCTGGAAGAGGCCGCAGTCGATCATCGCCCGCGCGCGCCGGTGGGAGAGGAGGTACCGCGAACCGGTGACCGTCCCGGTCGCGCCGAAGAACGAGAGGGTGGGGGGCTTCGACATCAGCGCGAGGATAGCGCCTCGCGGAGCCGCGCGAGCGCGCTCGTGACGTGGGGTCGGGCAGAACTTGCGCGGGCCGGCGAGGGCCGGCGGTGCGAGGCTCGTCGGGCCCGCGGTCGCGGACTCGACGTCGTCAGGATCGAGAGGCCCGCGGGGGAGGAGCATCATGGGAAGCAAGGATGATGATTTCGGGACCCTCGACGTGAGCGGCGAGGGCCAGGTGAGCGTGAAGCCCGACCGCGCGGTGATCCGCCTCGCGGTGATCTGCGAGGCGAAGAGCGCCCAGGAGGCGGTCGACGACAACGCCAAGGCCGCGACCGCGGTGATCGAGGCGATCAAGGCGCTCGGGATCGCCGAGTCGGCGATCCAGACCCAGGGTCTCAGCGTCAGCCCGATCTACCAGTACGACGAGGCGCGGCGGGTCAACGAGATCGTCGGCTATCGCGCCGACAACGCGGTCGCGGTCGACGCGGCGATCGATCTCGCGGGCAAGGTCTACGACGCCGGGATCGCCGCGGGCGCCAACCAGAGCAGCGGGATCTCGTTCAAGATCGGCGACGAGCGGCCCCACCGGAGGCGCGCGCTCGAGGGCGCGGTCGAGGCGGCGCGGAGCGACGCGGAGGTCGTCGCCGCGGCGATGGGCGTGAAGGTGCGCGGGCCGCTCAAGATCGAGGTCGACGCCGGCGGCGGCCCGGTGATCAAGGTCGCCGAGGCCCTCACCCGCGCGTCGACGCCGGTGATGCCCGGCGAGCTGACGGTCAGCGCCCGCGTGCGGGTCTCCTTCAGCTATCGCTTCTGAGCGGCGCCTGCCGACGCGCCCGCCCGCGCGGGCGCGTCGTCGCGACCACGCGCGCGTGGGCGAGGCGCGGCGCCGGTCGTCGGTGCGCTTCGGTCGGCGCCGCGGCCGGGTGATAGTCGGTGACATTTGCGGCGGCCAGCACTAGGCTCTCGGCCGTGGCCTCGCACTTCTCGAGCATCGGCCTGGTCATCGACTCGGTCGACGAGATGCTGCAGATCGCCGATCGGGCGTCGGTCGACGCGGAGGTCGTCGAGGTCGAGGGCGGGAGCTACCTCGCCTGGTCCGCTGGCGACGGCCCCGAGCTCTGGCTGCAGCTCGACGACGAGGACGCGCTGGTCGGCATGACCCCGCACTTCGCCGGCCGCAACCGCTGGCGGGTCGCGCTCGTCCACGAGATCAAGCGCGAGGATCAGACCGCGCTCGACGGGGCCTTCTACGCCTGGAACTGCCCGGAGGGCGACGACCCCGAGGACGGCCTCTACCCGCTGGTCTTCGACTGCCCCGATCGCCTGGTCTTCGGCGAGCTCGACCTGCCGATCTTCGCCAGCGTCCAGCTCGCCGCCTTCGCCCACGCGCTCGAGCGCTGGCCGGACGTCGACGCCTACGAGTCGGCGTCGGCGGCCGAGGGCGACCCGGAGCGCCCGCGCCTGGCGTCGATGGCCTTCATCCCCGCCGGCCTCCTGCAGGCGGCGGAGTCCGAGGAGGGGACGCCGGCCGAGGCCTTCGCGATCGTCAGCGGGGTGGTGCGGACGGCGGCCGAGCGGATCAACCCGCTCACCGGCGTCCGCTTCCAGTGGGCGGAGATCGAGACCTTCGGCGGCACCCTCGACGTGGTGGTCGACCGCCAGCTCCTCGGCGGCGCGCCCCTCGAGCCCGGTAACGTGATCGTCGGGACCTTCTGGCTCTCGGGACAGATCGGTCCGGAGGACGAGGCCGACCGCCCGCGCCTCCTGATGTGAGCCGCGCTAGCGGCCGAGGATCGCGGCGAGGATCTCGACCCCGCGCTCGACGACCTCGGGCGGCGCCGAGGTGAAGCAGAGCCGGACGTGGGTGGGGTAGGGGCCGAAGCTCGGCCCGGGCGCGATCAGGAGCCCGCGATCGGCGCAGCGCTCCAGGAGGCCGCCGAGCCCGCGCTCGTCCAGGTGCTCGGCGACGTCGAGGAAGAGGAAGGTCGAGCCGGCGGGCGCCGGGACGCCGAGGCGGGCGGCCGCGGCCTCGCCGAGCGCCTGGTAGCGCGCGCGGGCGTCCCGCACCCAGGCGTCGCCGGGGCCGGCGAGGACCCGCTCGGCGGCGATCTGGGCGGCGGTCGGGGTGCTGTAGAAGGTGTGGGCGGCGGCCTTGCGGGCGTGGACGATCACCTCGGCCGGGCCGATCAGGTAGCCGCAGCGGTTGCCCGCCATCCCGTAGGCCTTCGAAAAGGAGTGGGCGGCGAGGGTCCGCTCGGGCGCCAGCGGCCGGGTGTAGACGTGCTCGCCGGCGTAGATGTAGTCCTCGTAGACCTCGTCGGCGAGGATCCAGAGCCCGCGGGACCTGGCCCAGGCGGCGACGGCCTCGACCCAGGCGCGGGGGAGCACCCGCCCGGTCGGGTTGTTCGGGGTGTTGAGGTAGACGGCGACGCTCCGCGGGCTGAGGCGGGCCTCGAGCGCGGCGATGAGCGCCTCGGCGTCCGCGACCTCGCCGGCGAAGGCGGGCACCGGCACCGGGATCGCCAGGCGCTGGTGGACGATCCCCTCGATCAGCGGCCAGTAGGGGGCGAGGATCAGGACCTCGTCGCCGGGGCCGGCGATCGCCGTGACCGCGGCCGCCAGCGCCCCGGTCGCCCCCGAGGTGATCAGGAGCTCGTCGACCGCGGTCGCCTGCCCGGAGCGCGCCGACACCCGGGCGGCGATCGCCTCCAGGAGCGTCGGCAGGCCGGCGACCGGCGCGTAGCGGTGCATCCCCGGGTACTCGGCGACGTGGAGATCCTCCATCCGGCAGCCGGCGGGCGGCTCCATCCAGGTGTCGCCGATGTGCAGGGGGTAGCGCTCGCCGCTGTGGGCCGCGAGGCGGGCGGCGACGGTCGAGTAGACCGCTCCGCGGGTGGCGCTGGCGGCGTCCGCGATCTCGGGGAAGCGGGGCATCGCCGGGATTCTACGGCGAAGCCGGGCGCCGCGGGGGCGCTCCGCTCCGCGGTCGGATCCCGCGGGCGGCGAGGGCCGGGTCGATCGTGTCGATGAGCTCGCTGTCGATGCCGGCGAGCTTGAGGGTCATGGTCCCGACCTTGATCCCCATCCGCACCATCGAGCTCGCCTCCTTCGAGATCACGAAGAGCATCCGGCCGATCTCGCCCTTGAGGCCCATCGCCCAGGCGGTCAGGGCGTCGCGGGCCTCGGGCGTGTAGGAGCGGAAGCGGGTCCACTCGTGGATGAAGATCAGCCGCTGGCCCGGCGCCCGCGGGAGCGCGAGGAGGGCCTCGCTCACCGGGCCGGCGAGGAACTCGGCCATGTCGACGGTGATCTCGGTCTGGTCGGTGATCTGGGTGACGAGACCTGGCGGATCGGTCAGCCAGACCCGCATCCCCGAGGGCCCGTGGACCATCGTCGGCGGGACGTTCGGGAAGACGGGTCGGACCTCCTCACTCACCCTCGACACCTCGACACCTCGACACCTCGACCCGGATGATACGCCCTGGGGCGATCGGCCGGCGCCGCGATCGGCCGCGCCAAAGCGCCCCTGGACGCGCTCTCGGGGGCGCTAGCGGTCGCGGAGGCGCAGGTCGTTCCAGGCCGAGGCCGCGATCCCGAGCTGGCCGATCCAGTAGAGGAGGATGATCGAGTAGCCGGCGCCAGCGACCGGCGCGTGGAACTTGTTGAAGGCGAGGATCGTGTCGCTGGCCATGAACGCGAGCGCGCCGCCGGCGGTGAGCCAGGGCTCGAGGCCGCCGTCGCGCTCGACCAGCGCGCTCGCTCGCCAGCCCATCACCGCGATCGCCGCGGTGTAGACCCCGACCGGGATCCGCATCGCCCCGAGCCCGGGCTCGAGCTCGATGAAGGCGAGCCCAGCCCAGAGCGCGAAGGGGAGGGCGAGGAGGAGGCGGGGCGCCGGCGAGCGGCGGAGGAAGGCGGCGATGTAGATCAGGTGGGCGCAGAGGAACGCAGCCACCCCCGGCAGGAAGGTCTCGGGCCCGAGCTCGAGGAGGACGTCGCCGAGGAGGCTGGCGGCCAGCCCGAGGGCGATCCGTCGGCTGTAGCCGTCCGGGCTGCGGGCCCGGACCAGGACGAGCATCGCCAGGATCGGCACCGGCTTGGCGGCCAGGCCGAGGTAGGGGAGTTCGAGCCAGCGGGCGCCGAGGAACGCCGCGGCGCCGAGGAGGCCGAGGCCCCAGAGCACCGCGTGCGAGCGTCTGCGGGTGAAGTCGCTCATCGCCGCGCAGGATCGGCGGCCCGGTCGATCGCCGTCAAGGCGGCCGCGGGGGGCGAGATCCGCGGAAATTGCGAGGCTGGTCGGGGCCTCTGCGGGGCGACGTCGGAGCGGGTCGTCGCGGTCGCGCGGTGCCTCCTGGCTTCACACGATAGGTTGTGTAAAAACGCACGATCTTTTCGGGCCCCGGCCGCTCAGGAACGCTTGACTCTGGCAGGCGTCAGGGTATCCTCCGCCTCCCCTGAGCACGCGGGAGTAGCTCAGTTGGTAGAGCGCAACCTTGCCAAGGTTGATGTCGCGAGTTCGAGTCTCGTCTCCCGCTATCCAAGAGGGCAACGCAAGAAACGGCGTTGCCCTCTTTTTTTGTTCGCGGTGGGGCTGAGCGCCCCCGCGGGTCGTCGCCGCCGCCGGCCGGCTCTCCGCCGCGGCGATGGCGGCAGGCCACGGCGGCCACGGTCGCGCGGCCGGCGGGAATAGAACGCGGCTTGCGCGGTTCAGGCAAAGCGCATAGCCTTGCGCTCCTGGTAGTCCTCAGATGATCGCCGCCCGCACCAAGCGCGCGCTCCGCGTCCTCATGGCCCTCCTCCTTTGGGTGGGTGTGAGCGTGTCGGCGGTCTGGAGCCCGCCCGCGGATGCCCGGCCGAACGCAGGCGCGACCACGGGGAGCGTCGACCCCTGGCTCGCGCTCCTCGATCACCTCGGCGGCAGCCGGGTCTGCGGGGACGAGGACGGCGACGACGACCAGGTCCTCTGCGGCAACGGCCTCCTCACCAGCTCCCTCCTCTTCGTCGATCCCTCGCTCCTCGTGATGTCGCGCGGCACCTGCTCGCGCCTCCTCGAGAAGATCTTCGGCGACCAGACCTGCGATCCGCTCCGGCAGGATTGCGACGGCCTCCATCAGAGCGGGGTGCCGCCGCCGGCCGAGGGCCTCGGTGGTGCCTCCTCCCCGACGTCGGCGCTCGCCGGCTCCCACCACGCCGACTGGCGCGCTTGGGGGTCGTCGCTCGCCCTCCTCTTTGCTGACGATCGCGTCCCCGCGTCCCGCGGGAGCGCCCCGATCCCGCCGCCTCCCCGCGCCGCCACGTCCCTGGTGTAGGGGCGAGGTGCTCGGTGCTCGCCCCCCGAGCGTGGTAGTGGCACACGCGTGCCGAGGATCCGGTCGAGCGCTGGATCGCGTGTGCGGGACGAGCAGCGATGAATCCAACAATCTGTCGAGCCGGCCTGGCCCTCCTCCTGGGGGTCGGCGGCTGCCAGGGTCAGGCCCAACGGGCCGACTCCCACGCAACCGCAAGCGCCGCACCCATTGCCCCGGCGACGCGCTACCGCGTCGACCTCCTCCCCGATGATCAGGCCCTCGGCGGCGAGGCGCCCCTGGTCACCGTGGTCCTCTACTCCGACTACGCCTGTCCGCCCTGCGCGCGGACCTGGGCGGTCCTCGAGAACCTCCTCGAGGACTACGGCGACGATCTCCGGGTCGTGGTGCGCAGCCTCACGGCGCCTGGCTTCAAGGCCGGCGAGGAGGCGGTCGAGGCCGCCCTCGCGGCTGGCGCGCAGGGGGCCTTCTGGCCGATGCACCGCCGCCTCTTCACGGCCCCGCCGCGCGAACGCCGCGAGATCGAGGCCCACGCCGCCGCTCTCAACCTCGACCTCGATCGCCTCCGCGAGGACCTCGACACCGGCGCCTTCACCGGCCCGCGCCTCCGCCAGCGCCGCCAGGCGCTCGAGCTCGGGGTCGCCTTCGGCCCGGTCGCCTTCGTCAACGGCCGGCCGGTGGTCGGCTTCCACGAGGAGGGCGAGTGGCATGCGCTCATCGACGCCGAGCTCGCCGAGGCGCGCCGCCGCGTGGCCGCCGGGACCCCGCGGGAGGGGCTCTACGAGGCGATCCTCGAGGGATCCGAGCGCGCGCCGATCGCCCTCGAGGGCGAGGCCGCGGCCGCCCGCGACGCCCTCCTCGCCAAGATTCCGCCGTCGATCGACGACCTCGAGCTGGGCCCCGAGCCCGACGAGGGCCGGCGCTACCAGGTCCCGCTCGGCGGCGCGGTCTACTACGGCCCCGCGGACGCGCCGGTGGTGATCGTCGCCTTCATGGACGCCGCCTGCCCCTACTGCCGGCGGGCCCTCTCGACCGCCCTCGCCGACCTCGAGACGCGCTACCCCCTCGAGCTCCGCCTCGAGATCCGCCACCTCCCGCTGCCGATCCACCCGAGCGCCGAGGGGGCCGCGCGGGCGGCGATCGCCGCCGGTCGCCAGGGGCAATTCGCGGCCTTCTACCGCGCCCTCCTGACCGGCGAGAAGCGCCCCCTGAGCCGCACCCTCTTCATCGAGATCGCCGAGGGCCTCGGCCTCGATCGCGCCCGCTTCCTCGCCGATCTCGACGATCCCGAGGTCGCCGCCGAGGTCCGCCGCGACATGGAGCTGGCGCTCGGCGCCGGCGTCCAGGCGACCCCCTCGTTCTTCATCAACGGCCGCTTCTACAGCGGCCACCGCGAGGCCGACGTGCTCGCCGCGGTGGTCGACGACGAGGTGAGGGCCGCCCGCGAGGCGATCGACGGCGGGGCCCCCCGCGGCGACGTCGCGGCCGCCCGGATCGCCGCCGGCGATCCCCTGCCGACCCGCTCCCTGCGCCCCAAGTCCCCACAGCCGGGGGAGGCCGAGCCCGCGCCGCCCCCATCACCCGCGACCGACGACGACTAGCCGCCAACCACCGAGACCCAAAAGAACTTGGCCGCGTCGGCGGCCCCAACTAAGGTCCGACACCAAAGCGAGACAGAACATGAAGAACCTCAGCGTTTCCACCGCCCTGGCCCTGGCCCTGGCCCTCACCTCCACCGCCAACGTCGGCTGCACCGGTCAGCGCGGCGGCACCCCGCAGAAGCAGGACGCCGCGGCCCAGGACGCCGCCAGCACCAAGAAGGTGCTGACGATGGACGACGTCGACGACAAGCTCAAGGACAAGGTCGTCGGCGAGCGCTTCCGCGTCACCTACACCGAGGACGACAACTACAAGGGCGCCGAGAACCCGCTGGTGACGATCGTCGAGTTCTCCGACTACCAGTGCCCCTACTGCGCCCGCTTCACCGGGATGCTCGACGAGCTCCTCAAGGACCCGGCCTACAAGGACGACGTCCGGATCGTCTTCAAGCAGTTCCCGCTGCCGATGCACAAGGACGCCGACCGCGGCGCCCGGGCGTCCTACGCCGCCGGCCTCCAGGGCAAGTTCTGGGAGATGCACGACAAGCTCTTCGCCAACCCCAAGGCGATGACCGACGCCGACGTCGACAAGTACGCCCAGGAGATCGGCCTCGACATGGCCAAGTTCAAGGCGGACATCGACAGCGACGCCGCCAAGAACAAGGTCAAGGCCGACATGGACCTCGGCAAGAACTTCGGCGTCCGCGGGACCCCGAGCTTCTTCATCAACGGCGCCTGGCAGCGCGGCGCGCCGCGGGCGATCGACGCCCTCAAGCAGATCGTCGACGGCGAGAAGAAGGTCGCCTCGGAGCTGATCGCCGCCGGCTCGAAGCGCGAGGAGGTCTACGCCCGGATCATGCGGGCGGCCGCCGACAAGCGCGACCAGCCGCCCCCGCAGCAGAACAAGCAGCAGCAGCGCCCCGGCGCGCCTGACCCGGCGGCCAGCTACGCGGTGCCGACCGACGGCCGCCCGGCCTTCGGCCCCGAGGACGCGCTGGTCACGGTGATCGAGTTCTCCGACTTCCAGTGCCCCTTCTGCAACCGGGTCACCGACACCCTCAAGGAGATCAAGACCAACTACCCGAGCGACGTCCGGGTGGTCTTCCGTCAGCTCCCGCTCGGCTTCCACGACCGCGCCCGCCCGGCCGCCAAGGCCGCGCTCGCGGCCGCCCAGCAGGGCAAGTTCTGGGAGATGCACGACAAGATGTTCGCCAACCAGAAGGGCCTCACCGACGAGAACTTCGTGATCTGGGCGAAGGAGCTCGGCCTCGACGCGGCCAAGTTCCAGAAGGACATGAACGACCCGAAGATCGAGCAGATGATCAAGGAGGACGAGGAGGTCGCGACGAAGTTCGGCGCCCGCGGGACCCCGGCCTTCTTCGTCAACGGCCGCTTCCTCAGCGGCGCTCAGCCCTTCCCCGCCTTCGACTCGCTGATCAAGGAGGAGAAGGCGAAGGCCGAGAAGTTCATGGCCGAGAAGGGGGTCTCGAAGAAGGACCTCTACGAGACCATGCGCAAGGGCTGGGAGACCGAGCTCAAGGTCCCGCCGCCGCCGCCGCCGGCCGACCACAAGCGCCGCGACGTCAAGGTCGACGGCCTCCCGGGCAAGGGCAACCTCAAGAACCCGAAGGTCACGATCGTCGAGTGCTCGGACTTCGACTGCCCCTTCTGCAACCGGGTCACCGGCACCGTCGGCGAGATCATGAAGGAGTACGGCGACAAGGTCGCGTTCTACTTCCGCAACTACCCGCTGCCGATGCACAAGATGGCCGAGCCCGCCCACCGCGCGGCGGTCGCCGCCCAACCCCAGGGCAAGTTCTGGGAGATGCACGACCTCCTCTTCGCCAACCGCGACAAGCGGAGCGACGAGGACCTCAAGGCCTTCGCCTCGCAGCTCGGCCTCGACGTCGCCGCCTGGGAGAAGGCCTTCAACGACCCGGCGACCGCCCAGCGGGTCAAGGACGACATGGCGGCCTGCTCCGCCCTCGACGTCCGCGGCGCCCCGGGCTTCCTGATCAACGGCCGCTACCTCAGCGGCGCCCAGCCCTTCCCGGTCTTCAAGGAAGTCATCGAGGAGGAGCTCGCCGGCGGCTTCGAGGCCAAGGCGAAGGCTGGCGACAAGAAGTAGCGCCCGCGAGGCCGCGGCCTGCGGGCCGCGGCCTGCCCGACGCCGGCGGCGGGTAGACGCCGGCGCGCGGGGCCGACCCGGGGGTTCCTCCCCGGGTCGGCGAAGTTGAGCGGCAGGACGCGAGTCACGCTATCCTGCCGCCGCCTGCCCGAGCTTCCCCGCCGAGCACGACCATGACCGAGCCCCAGGCCCCCGAGAAGAAGCCCGAGACCGACGCCGTCACCCCGGCGAAGGACGCCGGCGCCCCCCCGAGTTCGAGCCCGCTCAGCACCCTGGTCGGCGTGCTCGGCTTCGTCGTCACCCTCGGTGTCGGCTTCTACGGCGGCCGCTGGGTCTCCGAGAAGTACGATCTCAACCCGGTCCGCTGGTTCCGCCAGACCTTCATGGGTGAGCCCGCCGAGGCGCTCCCCGAGGGCGAGCGGGTGCGGGTCGAGCTCCGCGGCGACGAGCCCCAGCGCGGCCCGAACGACGCGCTGGTGACGATCATCGTCTTCTCCGACTTCGAGTGCCCCTTCTGCGCGAAGGCGGCCCCGCCCCTCGACGACGCGGTCAGCGACTTCGGCGACGACGTCCGGGTGATCTTCAAGCACTACCCGCTCCCCGGCCACCGCAAGGCGGTGCCGGCGGCCAAGACCGCCTTCGCGGCGCTCCAGCAGGGGAAGTTCTGGGAGGTCCACGACTGGCTCTTCGAGCACAAGGCGAGCCTCGACGGCTTCGACGCCTTCGCCCGCGGGATCGGCATCGACCTCGAGCGCCTGGCGCTCGACCGCGACGGCGAGGCCGCCGACAAGATGCTCGACAGCGACCACGCGGCCGCCGGCAAGGCCGGGGCGAACGGCACCCCGCACTTCATCGTCAACGGCCACGGCTACAGCGGCGCCCGCGAGTCCGGCAACTGGCGGACGATCATCAAGCACGAGCTGCGGGCCGCGGAGGCGCTGGTCGACGCCGGCACCCCGCGCGCCGAGGTCTACGCCGCGCTGATGAAGGACGCGGTCGACGTGGTCGGCGACGGCGGGTCGATCGGCGGGGCCCCGAGCCAGCGGGCGAAGCCGCGGCCGGGCGAGCCCGACCCCGATCGCCACTACCGGGTGACGGCCGACGACCGACCCGCGCGCGGCCCCGCCGACGCGCTGGTGACGATCGTCGCCTTCTCCGACTTCCAGTGCCCCTTCTGCAAGAAGGTCAACGCGACCCTCGACGGGCTCCTGGCGGCCTACCCCCAGGACGTCCGGATCGTCTTCCGGCAGCGGCCCCTCAACTTCCACGCCGAGGCCCGACCGGCGGCCCGGGCCGCCCTCGCGGCCCACCGTCAGGGGAAGTTCTGGGAGATGCACGACAAGCTCTTCGAGGACCCGAAGGCGCTCCGCGGCGAGATCTACCGCGAGTACGCCGGGCAGCTCGGCCTCGACCTCGACCGCTTCGACGCCGACATGGCCGACCCGGCGATCGAGGCGATGATCCGCGACGACGAGCTCCTCGCCGGCCGCTTCGGGGCCAACGGCACCCCGGCCTTCTTCATCAACGGCCGCTTCCTCTCCGGGGCCCAGCCGGGCGACGTCTTCAAGTCGGTGATCGACGAGGAGCTCGCGTCCGCGCGGGCGATGGTCGAGTCCGGCGTCCCCCGCGATCAGGTCTTCGCCCGGGTGATGGACGGGGCCGAGGCCGAGGTCGCCAAGAAGTGAGGCGGCGATGAGCGACGCGAGCCCAGCCAAGCCAGCGCCCGAAGCGGCGGCCGCAGGGCCGAAGGGCGGGGGCGTCTCCGGGGTCGGCGCGGTCGCCCTCGGGCTCTTCATCATCATCGGCGGCGGCCTCGTCTTCGGCTTCGCCTCGTCGCTCTGGCCGGCGATCGCCGCCCAGGGAGAGGCCGCCTGCCGGCCCCTCGATCCGCTCAAGCGCGAGGGCCCGGCGCCGACCTGGACCCTCCAGGATCTCCAGGGGAACACCGTCCGCCTCGAGGACTTCCGCGGGAAGTTCCTGGTGATCAACTTCTGGGCGACCTGGTGCGAGCCCTGCATCGGCGAGTGGCCGCAGGTCGATCGCCTGGCCGAGCGCCTCGCCGATCGCGACGACGTGGTCGTCCTGGCGATCAGCATCGACAAGGCCCGCGAGGACATCGCGCCCTTCCTCGAGCGGATGTCGCTGAGCGGCACCCGGGTCAAGGTCCTCTGGGACCCCGAGCAGGCGATCAACAAGGCGTACGGGTCCGAGAAGATCCCGGACACCTTCTTCGTCGGCCGCGACGGCGAGCTGCTCCAGGCGTACGTCAACGTCCGCGACTGGGGGAAGCCGGCGGCCTTCCGCTGCGTCGCGTCGATGGCCGACTAGCGCCGGCGGGTCGTTCTTTCGGCATGTCTTTGTCGACATGTCCGAACGAGCATGGCGTGTGGGCGGCGCGGGGCCTCGGCGTGAGCGCGCGAGCGCGCCCTCGGCGGGCCGCGTTCGCCTCGAACAACCCGCGCCGCGCGGATCAGCGCGCCAGCAGCCAGGCGAGCGCCTGGTCGACGACCTCGCCGGGCGCGAGGCCGAGGTCGGCGCTCCGCGGGAAGCCGACGTGGCCGCCGCGGTCGACCCAGCGGACCGTCACCTGCGGCGGCGCGGCGGCCAGGGTCGGCCGCAGGGTCGACGCCGGGACCATCGGGTCGTGCTCGGCCGCGACCACCAGGGCCGGGAGCGCGAGCTCGCCGAGGCGGGGGCCGACGCTCATCGACGTGTAGTAGTCGGCGGCGCTGGCGAAGCCGAAGCGGGGGACGATGGTCAGGCGGTCCCACTCGCGCATCGTCCGGGCGGCGGCCGCCAGCGGCACCGGGGTGGGGACCGGCCGCCGCTGGGCGACCTCGCGGTAGATCTCGAGGAGCCCGCGGAGGAGGTAGCGGCGGTAGGTCCAGGCCCGCGGGGCGTCGATCGCCGCGCAGCCGGCGTGGAGGTCGAGGGGCGCGCAGACGCTGGCGATCGCCCGCACCCGGGGATCGCTCGGCGCCAGGCCGTAGCGCAGGCTGACGTGGCCGCCGAGCGAGAAGCCGAGGAGGAAGACCCGCGAGAAGCCGGCGAGGGCAGGGGAGGCGAGCGCGGCCTCGAGATCCACGGTCAGGCCCGCGTGATAGAAGTCCTCCCCCGACCGATCGGCGCCGCGGAGGGCGAGCCGCAGGCTGCTGACCCCGGCGCGCGCCGCCGCCTGGGCCGCCTTGATGATGTACGAGGAGTCGGGGGAGCCGCCGAGCCCGTGGACCAGGACCACCAGCGTCGTCGGGTCGCCGCGGCTGAGCTGACCGCGGAGGCGGACCGGGCCGAGCTTCGGGTCATCGACCTCGGTCGACCAGGGGGTCGACGGCGGCGCCTCGTGGGGGCGGAGGCGGTGGCGGAGGTTGGGCCCGATCGTCCAGAGGTGGCCGGCGAGCTTCATGGCTGGCCGATCATGCAGGATCATCGATCGCCCCGCCAGGACGCCGCCGGCCGCCCTGCATCGGCAGGGCCACCCCCCCGGCCTCCGCGGACCGGAGCGACGCCAGCGCGAGGATCCACACGCCCTTTTTGCCGCGCGCAGGGCTGCGACGGATCGTCACCGTCCATTGACCCTCCGGCTGGGCGCGCGCTAGCTTGCGGGCCGTGCAGAAGGCCGAGAGCGCCGGATGGCAGGGGCCGAGCCTTGGGCTCATCCTCGGGCTCATCGCGGTCATCGTCGTCGCCGGGGGGGTCTTCGCCTTCTGGCGCTACGTCGACTCCGAGCGCTGGGTCCGCGAGTCGCTGGTCGAGCTCGAGGCCAAGGGCAAGACGCTCGACATCGAGGGCTGCATCGACGCGACCCTCGCGTGGCACCACGACTGTGAGGCCAACAAGACCCTCTGCGACAACGCGATCCCGCTCGGCATGTATCACTGCCTCGAGCAGCGCGATCGCCACGAGAGCTGCTTGACGATCGACCGCGACATGGTGACCGGCGGCTGGCTGATGGAGCGCTGCCGCGAGCGCGGGACCCCGTGCAAGGTGATGAAGAAGTGCCCCTGCGCGGCGACCTACCGGGCCCTCGACTCCTTCTGTCGGGCGGACCAGAAAGCGGTGCAGATCGAGCTGTGACGGCGGCGGACGAGAGCAAGCGGTGGCTCCGGGATCTGGTCGAGCTGACCAAGCCCAGCATCACCCGGATGTGTGCGCTGACGACCGCCGGCGGGGCGGCGCTCGCCCCTGACTTCGCGTGGTCGCCGGCGATCGCGGCGATGATCGGCGCGAGCATGGCGGTCGCCTCGGCGTCGGCCTTCAACATGTGGTGGGAGCGCTCGAGCGACCCGCTGATGGCCCGCACGCGCAACCGCCCGCTGGCGGCGAAGCGGATGAACCCGCGCCACGCCTTCACCTTCGCGGCGCTCCTCGGGGTGCTCTCGCTGACGATCCTCGCGCTCGGCACCAACCTCCTGACCACCGGCCTCGCGGCCCTCTCGATCTTCCTCTACGTCTGCGTCTACACCCCGCTCAAGTACCGCACGCCGCTCGCCCTGGTGATCGGCGCGGTGCCCGGGGCCGCGCCGCCGCTCCTCGGCTGGACGGCGATCAGCGGCACCCTCGACGCGGGCGGGCTCGCGCTCTTCGCGATCCTCTTTGTCTGGCAGATGCCCCACTTCCTGGCGATCACCCTCTACCGCAAGCAGGAGCTCGCGCGCGCCGGGATCCGCTGCGTGCCGGTGGTCCGCGGCGATCAGGTGGCGAAGATCCAGGCGCTCCTCTGGTCGCTCGCGCTGGTGCCGATCGCGATCCTCCCGAGCCTCCTCGGGGTCACCGGCCTGATCTACGGCGTGAGCGCGCTGGTGGTCTCGCTGATCTTCTTCGGCTGGTCGGTGAGCGGCCTCTGGGCGCCGAAGACCGCGGTCTGGGCGCGCTCGTTCTTCTTCGCGTCGCTCCTCTTCCTGCCGGCGGTGGTCGCCGCGCTGATCGTCGACGTCCTCGTCCTCGGGTCGTGATGTCCGCCGAAGCCTCCGAGCCCGCCGAGGTCGCGGGCGCCACGACACCACCTGGGCCGCCCGCCAGCGCCCCGCGCCCGGCCTGGGCGCCGCCGCCGATCGAGGAGCGGGGCTGGTTCCTGCGCCTCTTCATGCGCAACCCCTACCTGGTCGCGTTCTTCATCGGGATCACCCTGATCACGGTGATGCGGCCGCTGACCCGCCACGTCCCCGACGCGCCGGCGGTGATGTTCCCGGTGCCCGAGTTCCACCTGGTGGATCAGGACGGCGAGCCCTTCGACCTCGCGGCGATGCGCGGCAAGGTCTGGGTCGCCGGCTTCATCTTCACCCGCTGCCCGAGCACCTGCCCGCGGATCTCGAAGGCGATGGTCGATCTCCAGGAGAAGTTCCACACCTTCGAGATCGACGCCCACCTGATCTCATTTTCAGTAGATCCGGAGAACGACACCCCGGAGGTGCTGAGCCGCTACGCCAAGACGATCGGCGCGGACGAGTCGCGCTGGCGCTTCGTCACCGGCGACCGGGCGGCGATGGAGGCCCTGGTGGTCGGCGGCTTCCGGCTGGCGATGGACAAGCCCCAGCCGGTCGAGGAGACCTCGATGTACGACATCGCCCACTCGACCAAGCTCGCGCTGATCGACGCCGAGGGTGGCATCCGCGGCTTCTACAGCACCGACGAGCTCGGCCTCGACGAGATCTACCACCGCACCCAGCACGTCCTCCGGGACATGAGGATGGGGCGATGAGGCGCCGAGGGGCCCGCATTTGCCCGGGTCTCGGGGCGGGGCTCCTCGCCCTGGGCCTCGCCCTCGGGGCCTGCGCCGAGCCGCCGCCGCGCTTCACCGAAGCGATGGTCCTCGGCGGCGTCGAGGTCTCGGTCGACGAGCTCAACGCGGGGGCGAAGCTCTACGGCCTCCACTGCGCCTCCTGCCACGGCTTCGAGGGCAAGGGAGACGGCCCGGCGGCGCGCCACCTCAACCCGGGCCCGCGTGACCTCAAGGCGGGCGACTTCGTCCACAAGTCGACGCCGGGCGACGCCCTGCCGACCGACGCTGACCTCCTCAGGGTGCTCCGCGAGGGCTTGCCCGGGCGCGGGATGCCGGCGTGGGGTGGCATGCGGGACGAGGACCTGCGGGCCCTCGTCGCCTACATCAAGACCCTCTCGCCCCGCTGGCGCGAGCCGGTGAGCGATCCCCAGCGCCCGTCCGCGGGCAGTGAGTAAAGTCCACGCAGACCGGCCAAAGCTGCCCCAAGGGCCGTGTTGTACGGGGCATGGGACAGGGGGTCGCAGCGGACCGGTCCTGGCAGCGGGCAAATCCGCAGAACTCCTGGCCGGGACCGGTCGACCCGCCGCCGAGGGGCGCCTCCACAGGCCGCCCTATGATGACCACCCTCCGCGTATTTTTCTGCTCCCGTAGGCCCCCGTAGAGGGGCGCGGACAGTTGCAATCCTGGACACAGCCCTGATAGGGTGCGCGCCAAAGCAGCGCCTTGGACGCATCCACTTCCAGGGATCTCCTCGAAAGAAGGTGAAGTGACGTGCCGGCCATCTTTCCTCGCTGGACGAACAACATTCCGCTCGCGATCGCGATCCTTGGCCCGATCTTCGGCGCCGGGCTGATCGGAGGGGTTTGGTACTACTTCTCGCCGAAGTTCACGGACGTCGGCTACCGCCCGATCCAGCCGGTCCCCTTCAGCCACAAGCTCCACGCGGGCGACATGGGCATGGACTGCCGCTACTGCCACAACACGGTGGAGCGGGCGCCCCACGCCGCGATCCCGCCGACCGCGACCTGCATGAACTGTCACTCGCAGGTGAAGACCGACTCGCCCAAGCTCGCGCTCGTCCGCGAGAGCTACGAGAGCGGCGCGTCGATCCCGTGGATCCGGATCCATCAGCTCCCCGACTACGCCTACTTCGATCACCGACCGCACCTCGCGGCCGGCGTCGGCTGCTCGACCTGCCACGGCCGGATCGATCAGATGACCGTCGTCCAGATGGATCAGCCGCTCTCGATGAGCTGGTGCCTCGACTGCCACCGCAACCCCGAGCCCAACCTGCGGCCGCTCGACCAGATCACGAACATGGACTGGAACACCGCGGTCGAGAGCTATGACCCGAAGTCGGACGGTCGCAAGCGCGAGCTCACGCCGCCCGAGCACTGCTCTGGGTGCCACCGCTAGGCAAGGGAAAAACAACGGGTACGAACGATGAGCAAGCCCACCGAATCCCTCAAGGCCTACTGGCGCAGCCTCGAAGCCCACTCGAGCATGGTCTCGGGTGCCGAGGCGCCGGTCTCCCACGACGAGTTCCCGGCGGCGCCGACCGCCGAGCTCACCCAGCTCCGGGTCAAGCGCCGCTCCTTCGTCGGCCTCCTCGGCGCGTCGACGGCCCTCGCGGGCCTGACGACCGGCTGCCTCCGCAAGCCGGTCGAGCGGATCATGCCCTTCGCCAAGCGGCCGGAGGATCTGATCCCCGGCAAGCCCGAGTTCTACGCGACCGGCTTCCAGGTCGGCGGCTCGGTGCTCGGCGTGGTCGCCGAGTCCCAGGACGGTCGACCGATCAAGATCGAGGGCAACCCGAAGCACGCGGCCTCGCAGGGCGCGACCGACGGCTGGGCGCAGGCGACGGTCCTGACGCTCTACGACACCGATCGCTCGCAGGTCCCGCAGACCCGCGGCGAGGGCGGCGAGCTCCAGGCGAGCGACTGGGCGAGCGCCGACGAGGCGATCAACGGGATCCTCAGCGGGGCCCGCGGCGCCGGCGGCAAGGGGGTCGCGCTGGTGGTCCCCTGGGTCGCCTCGCCGACCCTCCGCGAGCACCTCAAGAACTTCACCAAGAGCTTCCCGCAGGCGCGCGTCTTCCTCTGCGATCCGACGGCGCCGGCGAACGCGACCGCGGCCCTCGAGATGCTGGCCGAGCAGGGCGCGCGCGCGACCTACCACCTCGACGGTGCTGAGGTCGTCCTCGCGCTCGACGCCGACTTCATGGGCGACATGCAGGACCACGTCCGCCTCGCCCGCGAGTTCGCCCGCACCCGCTCGCCGCTGAGCCCCGGCGAGGCGATGAACCGCCTCTACGCGGTCGAGCCCCACTTCACGATCACCGGCGCCAACGCCGATCATCGCCTGCCCCTTCGGGCAGCCAAGGTCGGTCGCTTCCTGGTCGCGCTCGCGCACGAGCTGGTGACCAACCACGGCGTCAAGCTCCCCGAGGACATCGCCGGGGAGATCGGCCCCCAGGAGCTCGGCGAGGACGCCGCGAAGTGGGTCCCGGCGGTCGCCAAGGACCTGATCAACGCCCGCACCAACCGCGGCAAGCACTCGGCGATCCTGGTCGGCGAGCGCCAGCCCGCCTGGGTGCACGGCCTGGCGATCATCCTCAACACCGCGATCGGCAACCAGACCAACTCGCTCCGCCTCCGTCACGACGACATGGCGGTCGCCACCGAGGGCGTCGCTGCCCTCGCCGAGGCGCTGAGCAAGGGCGAGATCACGACGGTCCTCTGCCTCGACACCAACCCCGCCTACCACGCCGCGGGCGCGCTCAAGATGGGCGAGCTCCTGGGCCGGGCGACGGTGGTCCACGCCGGCTTCCACGTCGACGAGACCGCCCGCCTGGCGACCTGGCACCTGCCGCTCAGCCACCACCTCGAGGAGTGGGGCGATCTCGAGTCGAGCGAGGGGTCGATGACGGTCTGCCAGCCGCTCATCGAGCCGATGTTCGACACCCGCTCGGCGATCCGCCTCCTCGCCTGGTGGGCGACCGGCAACCAGATGCCGAGCTATGACCTCGTCTACGGCCACTGGCAGGCCGAGCTCGGCGCCTCGTTCTCGAAGCGTCGCTGGGAGCGGTGGCTCCACGACGGGATCGTCACCGGCGTCCCCCGCTCGCCGTCGACGCCGGTCTTCCAGCACTTCGACGCGCTCGCCTCGGCGATCAAGAACGGCCTCAAGGACGCGCCGCAGGACGAGCTCTTCGAGGTCAACTTCCACCTCGACCCGAAGCTCGCCGACGGCCGCTACGCCAACAACGGCTGGATGCAAGAGGTCCCGCACCCGATGTCCAAGCTCTGCTGGGACAACGCGGCCTACATCAGCCCGGCGACCGCGAAGGAGCTCAAGGCTGAGAACTGCGACCTCCTCAACATCCAGATCCCCGAGGTCGGCGAGATCCAGGTCCCGGTCTGGGTCATGCCGGGCCAGGCCGACAAGACGGTCTCCCTGAACATCGGCTACGGTCGCGAGAAGCTCGGGCAGATCGCCGAGGGCTGCGGGGTCGACGTCTCGAAGATCCAGCGCGGCGAGAACCCCTGGTTCGCCGGCAACGCCGGGGTCTCGAAGACCTCCGGCCAGCGGATGATCTACTCGACCCAGGACCACGGCACGCTCGATCCCGGCCTCGGCTACCCCGAGCGGCCGATCGTCCGCGAGACGACGACCACCGAGGGCGGCTGGGCGGAGCCCGACTTCGCCAAGCAGGGCGACCTGATGAAGGCCGAGGACCTCCGCTCCCTCTGGGAGCACAACGAGGAGGCGACACTCGGCGAGCCCAAGCTCATCGGCAAGCAGCAGTGGGGGATGGTCATCGACCTCAACCGCTGCAACGGCTGCAACGCCTGCGTCGCCGCCTGCAACGCCGAGAACAACATCCCGATCGTCGGGCGCAAGGAGGTCGGGAACGGCCGCGAGATGCACTGGATGCGCATCGACCGCTACTTCTCGGGGTGGGACGTCGCCAACCCCGAGGCGGTGATGCAGCCGATGCTCTGCCAGCACTGCGAGACCGCCCCCTGCGAGAACGTCTGCCCGGTCGCGGCCACGGCCCACAGCCCCGAGGGGCTCAACGACATGGCCTACAACCGCTGCATCGGCACCCGCTACTGCGCGAACAACTGCCCCTACAAGGTCCGGCGCTTCAACTTCCACAACTACAACCTGCGGATGGAGGAGGACATGGGCCTCGATCCGCTGGTTCGGATGGGGCGCAACCCGGACGTCACCGTCCGCTTCCGCGGCGTCATCGAGAAGTGCTCCTACTGCGTCCAGCGGATCAACGGCGCCAAGATCGAGGCCCACATCAGCGGCCGCGACACCGTCGAGGACGGGGTGATCGTCACCGCCTGCGAGCAGGTCTGCCCGACCGAGGCGATCGCCTTCGGTGACATCGCCGACCCGAGCACGCGGGTCGCCAAGCTGAGGGCGACCAAGCGCAACTACGGGGTCCTCACCGATCTCTACACCCGCCCGCGCACGACCTACCTCGGTCGCGTCCGCAACCCCAACCCGGAGCTCGCGTAAGCCATGGCTGCCTTTGACGAACTCGATCCTCTGTCCGGGCGCAAGGTCCTGGTCGAGAACAACCTGACGTTCCACGACGTCACGGAGGCCGTCGCCGCCCCGATTGAGATCCCGAACGCCCGCTGGTGGGGCTTCTTCATCGTCTCGGTGATGATGCTCGGCCTCCTCCTGGTGTCGCTGGGCTGGCTCTTCTGGGAGGGCGTCGGCATCTGGGGTCTGAACAACCCGGTCGACTGGGGCTGGGCGATCGTCAACTTCGTCTTCTGGGTCGGCATCGGTCACGCGGGAACCCTGATCTCCGCGGTCTTGTTCCTCTTCCGTCAGAAGTGGAGGACCTCGATCAACCGCGCCGCCGAGGCGATGACGATCTTCGCGGTCATCTGCGCGCTCCTCTTCCCGACGGTCCACACCGGCCGCCCCTGGTTCATCTACTGGCCGCTGCCGATCCCCAACCAGATGGGGATGTGGCCGAACTTCCGCTCGCCGCTCCTCTGGGACGTCTTCGCGGTCTCGACCTACTTCACGGTCTCGCTCCTCTTCTGGTACGTCGGCCTGATCCCCGACCTCGCGACGATGCGCGACCGGGCGAAGACGACGACGCGCAAGATCGCCTACGGCATCTTCTCGCTGGGCTGGCGCGGCTCGACCCGCCACTGGCAGCACTACGAGAAGGCCTACCTGATCCTCGCCGGCCTGGCGACGCCGCTGGTCCTCTCGGTCCACACGATCGTTAGCTTCGACTTCGCGGTCTCCCAGCTCCCTGGCTGGCACACGACGATCTTCCCGCCCTACTTCGTCGCCGGCGCGATCTTCTCCGGCTTCGGCATGGTCCTCACCCTGCTGGTGCCGCTCCGCTCCTGGTTCAAGCTCGAGAACCTGGTCACGATCAAGCACCTCGAGAACATGGCGAAGATCATCCTCGTGACCGGCACCATGGTCGGTTACGCGTACGGGATGGAGTTCTTCATCGCCTGGTACTCCGGGAACCCCTACGAGCAGTTCGCCTTCGCAAACCGCGCGTTCGGCGACTACTGGTGGGCCTACTGGATCATGATCAGCTGCAACGTCATCTCGCCGCAGCTCTTCTGGTTCAAGGCGATCCGCCGGAGCCCCCTCCTCCTCTTCATCATCTCGATCTTCGTCAACATCGGAATGTGGTTCGAGCGCTTCGTCATCACGGTGACCTCGCTCCACCACGACTTCCTCCCGTCGTCGTGGGACTACTACTCCCCGACCTTCTGGGACATGACGACCCTGATCGGCTCCTTCGGCCTCTTCTTCACGCTCTTCTGCCTCTTCGTCCGCTTCCTGCCCACCATCGCCATGGCTGAGGTCAAGTCGGTGATGCCGCAGGCGGACCCCCACTTCGGCGAGGACGGCCACCATGAGTAAGCCCATCAAGAAGAAAGTCTTCGGCCTGATGGCCGAGTATGAGACGCCCAAGGGCATCTTCCACGCCTGCGAGAAGGTCCGCGACGCGGGCTACCAGAAGTGGGACTCGTACACCCCCTTCCCGGTGCACAACCTCGACAAGGCGATGGGCCTGCCCCCGTCGATCCTCGGCTGGATCGTCTTCATCTGCGGCATGACCGGGGCCTCCTGCGGCATGCTCCTGCAGTGGTGGACGTCGACGATCGAGTACCCGGTGATCATCGCCGCCAAGCCCTACTTCTCCTACCAGGCCTTCGTCCCGGTGACCTTCGAGCTCGGCGTCCTCCTGGCGTCGTTCGGCGCGGTCTTTGGGATGCTCGGGCTCAACCGGCTGCCGCAGTGGTACCACTCCTGCTTCAACAGCGAGCGCTTCGCGCGGGTGACGGACGACAAGTTCTTCATCTGCATCGAGGCGAGCGACCCGAAGTACGACCCGGAGCGGACCCGCAAGCTCCTCGAGAGCACCGGCGCGGCCCACATCGAGGAAGTCGAGGACTGACCATGACGCGCTTCAACGCCCTCAACGTCGCGCTGGCGCTCGGGCTCCTGGCTGGCTGCCAGGGGAACCGCTCGGACCAGCCGCCGGTCCACATCTTCCAGAACATGGACTTCCAGAAGCGCTTCGAGGCGCAGGAGGTCAACGACTTCTACTACGCCGTCGACTGCCCCGAGGAGGCCGCCGCCTACGATGAGGCGAAGGCCAAGGCGCTCGAGGAGCACGGCGAGGAGGAGCCGATCTTCGTCAAGAAGTGCTTCGGTCGGGCGATGCGGACGCCGCCCGCCGGCACCGTCGCGGTCGGTCACCTCAAGGACGACGACCACTACTTCCGCGGCCGCGGCCCCGACGGCCGCCTCATCGACGCGCTGCCCCCCCAGGTGGAGCTGAACGAGGCGCTGCTGAAGCGCGGCGAGGAGCGCTACAACATCTACTGCCAGCCCTGCCACGACTACGTCGGCAACGGGCAGGGCGTGGCCACGCTCCGCGGCGGCGGCTTCAAGGTCCAGCCGCCGAGCTACCACACCGAGAAGCTCCGGGCGATGCCGCTCGGCTACTTCTACAAGGTCATTTCCGAGGGGCAGGGGACGATGCTCTCCTACGCCTCGCAGATCCCGGTTGAGGACCGCTGGGCGATCGCCGCCTGGGTCCGGACCCTGCAGGTCAGCCGGCAGTCGAAGGGGGGCAAGTGATGTCCAGCCACGGCGCTACCGAAGTCTCCAAGGACCAGGTCTGGCTCAAGTCGAGCTCGCTCTGGGCCAAGCTGCCGATCATCGGCGTGATCCTCGCGGCCGCCGGCCTCGGCGGCGCGTTCTCGATGATGGGCGCGGACCCCCAGCACTTCTGGTACTCGTACCTGACGGCGCTGGCGACCTTCATCGCCTTCGGCCTCGGCGGCCTCTTCTTCGTGATCATCCAGCACGTCACCCGCGCGGGCTGGTCGATCGTCGTCCGCCGCCTCGCCGAGAACGTGATGATCACCCTGCCGGCGCTCGCGCTCTGCGCGCTCCCGGTCGTCTTCATGGGGAGCCACGAGCTCTACGAGTGGACCCACCTCGAGGTCGTCCAGAACGACCCGATGCTGAGCTCGAAGGCCAGCTACCTCAACGAGGGCTTCTTCACCACCCGGATGCTGACCTACTTCGGCATCTGGACGCTCCTCTCGGTCCTCTTCTACGGCTGGTCGACGTCGCAGGACAACGCCACCGGCGAGGCGATCGACAAGAAGTCGCACGCGATGCGCTGGCTCTCGGCGCCCGCGGTGCTCCTCTTCGCGCTCTCGATGACCTTCTTCGCGTTCGACGCGCTGATGTCGCTGGACCCCCACTGGTTCTCGACGATGTTCGGCGTCTACTACTTCGCCGGCATCGCGGTGTCGGCGCACGCGATGCTCGCGCTCCTCTCGGTCGCCCTCCGCAACTCGGGCTACCTCAAGGGCGTGGTCACCGAGGAGCACAACCACGACCTCGGCAAGCTGATGTTCGGCTTCACGGTCTTCTTCGCGTACATCGGCTTCAGCCAGTACTTCCTGATCTGGTACGCGAACATCCCCGAGGAGACCCGCTGGTTCGCCTACCGGATCGCGGATGACTTCCTCCCGCTGACGACGCTCCTGGCGATCGGCCGCTTCCCGCTGCCCTTCTACTTCCTGCTCCCGCGGGCCATCAAGCGCTCGTCCACCACCCTGATCCTGGCGGCGATCTGGATCCTCTTCATGGAGATCGTCGACATGTTCTGGCTGGTGCAGCCGGTCCTCGCCCATCACCACGCCAAGGAGAGCGGCGAGCACCACATGACGATGCACATCGGCGCGGTCGACCTGCTCACGATCATCGGGATCGGCGGCGTCTTCCTCGCGGTCTTCGGCTGGGCGCTCAAGCGCCGGGCCCTGGTGCCGGTCAAGGACCCCCGCCTCACCGAGTCGGTGACCTTCGAGAACTTCTAACCCCCCTGGAGGATCTCCCATGTCTGCGCAGCACTACAAGGGCGGTCACGAGCTCGACGCCCCGCCCACACGGCAGCTCTTCAACATCGTCTGGGGCCTCGGGGCGATCACCCTCCTCTCGATCATCACCTGCGTCCAGCTCTTCAACCAGCAGCGCGACGCCCTCCTCGAGGAGCGCTACGCCGGCCCGTCGGCCCGCCTCGCCCAGTATCAGGACGCGCAGAACAAGCTGCGCTTCGAGAACGGCGAGACCGAGCTCAACGACAACGGCAAGGTCGTCACCCTCGCCCACGTCCCGGTGACCCGGGCGGTCGAGAAGGTGCTGGCCGATCCCAAGCTCCTCCTGGCCGCGCCGCCGCCGCCGGGATGGATGCACCCGGATGGCGCGCTGCCGGTGCCGGCTCCGGCTCCGGTGCCTGCGCCGGCCCCTGAGGGCGCGCCGGCCGAGGGCGCCGCAGGTGCAGAGGGTGCGACAACCAGTCCGGAGGCTGCTCCCGCGGGGGATGCAAAGCCGGCCGAGGCTGGTGCAGAGTCGGGCAAGACCCCCTGAACATCGTCTCCTGAGTTCCCCCCCATGCGTCGCCTCGCGCCACTCACGATCACCGCAGCCCTCGCCCTCGGCGTGGGCGCGGAGGTGCGTGCGGGCGACGAGGCCCTCGCGCCGGCGATGCACTCCATCGACGTCGAGGAGCACCTGGGGGCGGTGGTCGACAAGGATCTCACCTTCGTCGATCAGACGGGCAAGAGCGTTCGGATCGGCGACTTCCTCGACGGCAAGCGGCCGGTCCTCCTCACGCTCAACTATTACCGCTGCCCGGTGCTCTGCAACGTCCAGCTCAACGGGCTCACCGACGCGCTCCACGCGTTCGACTGGGTCCCGGGCGACGAGCACTTCCGGGTCGTGACGGTGTCGATCGACCCCCGCGAGGGGACCGAGATCGCCAGCGCCAAGCGGGACTCACACCTCAAGGCGCTCGATCGCGGCGACGACATCGGCTGGGACTTCCTCACCGGCGACGCCCTCAACATCAAGCTCCTCGCCGCTCAGCTCGGCATCGGCTACGCCTACGACGCTGAGCAGGACCAGTACGCCCACCCGGCGGTGGTCGTCTTCCTCGCGCCCGACGGCAAGATCGCCCGCTACGTCTACGGTCTCACCTACGAGACCAAGGATCTCCGCTTCGGCCTCATCGAGGCCTCGGAGGGGCGGGTCGGCTCGACCGTCGATCGCATCATCCTCTCCTGTTTCCACTACGACGCGACCATCGGTCGCTACGGCCCCTTCGCCTTCGGCCTGATGCGGCTCGGCGGGGTGCTCACGATCGCTTTGCTCGGTATCGCCCTCCTCGTCTTCTTCCGCCGCGAGAAGCGGCGGCAGGGCGCCAGGCGGGCAGTTCACGCGGAGGCACCGACATGATCCTCAACCTGCTCCTGGGTCCCGATCCGGCTCTGCTCGGGACGCCGCAGATGTCCGAGAGCCCCTTCTCCCTCCTGCCGGCGGCGAGCACGAACGCCCAGGAGCTGGACAACGTCTACCTCTTCATCACGGCCCTCTGCGCGATCTCGTTCGTGATCCTGATCGGCGCGCAGATCTACTTCATGGTGAAGTACAAGAAGCCGGCCTCGGGGCACCGGAAGACCTCGCCGCTGACCCACAGCGGCAAGCTCGAGTTCTGGTGGAGCTTCATCCCGGCGGTCCTCCTCATCGGCCTCTTCGCCTGGGGTGAGACCCTCTACATGAAGATGGTCGCGCCGCCGGACGACGCGCTCCAGATCCGCGTCACCGGCCAGAAGTGGTTCTGGACGGTCGAGTACCCGGACTCCGGCGCCAAGCTGACCGACGAGATCATCATCCCAATCAACGTCCCGGTGAAGCTCACGCTCACTTCGAACGACGTCATCCACTCCTTCTACATCCCGGTCTTCCGGCAGAAGAAGGACGCGGTCCCCGGCCGCTACACCAACATGTGGTTCGAGGCGACGAAGGTCGGCGTCTACCCGCTCTTCTGCGCCGAGTACTGCGGTGATCAGCACTCGTCGATGATCGGCACCGCCAAGGTGGTCTCGATGGAGGACTTCGAGGCCGCGATCGAAGAGGCCAGCAGGATCGTGCAGCTCCCGAACGAGCCGTTGCCGGACTACGGCGCCCGTGTCTTCGCCAAGCGCGGCTGCGAGTCCTGCCACAGCGTCGATGGGACGACCAAGACCGGGCCGAGCCTCAAGGGCAAGTACGGCGCCCAGGAGACCCTGGCCGACGGGAGCACCGTGACGATCGACGACAACTACATCCGCGAGTCGCTGATGGAGCCCAACGCCAAGATCGTCCAGGGCTTCGCCCCCCAGATGCCGAGCTTCACCGGCCAGCTGACGGACGAGCAGATCGTCGGCCTCATCGAGTACATCAAGTCCCTCAAGTAGGCGGAGACGAGTAGCCATGTCGCAGCAGCCTGCCACCCAAGACAGCCACAGCTCCGAGGAGCCGAACTTCTACCGGGCGAAGTCCGGTCTGATGTCCTGGCTCTTCACGGTCGACCACAAGCGCCTCGGGGTCATGTACCTGGCGTCGGTCCTCCTCTTCTTCTTCGTCGCCGGTTTCCTGGCGATCGCCCTGCGGACCGAGCTCTTCACGCCGGCGCAGGACTTCGTGAGCGCCGCCACGTACAACCAGCTCTTCACGCTGCACGGCGCGATCATGACCTTCCTCTTCATCATCCCGGCGACGCCGGGCGCGCTGGGGAACATCCTCCTGCCGCTGATGCTGGGGGCCAAGGACGTCGCGTTCCCGCGCCTCAACCTCCTGAGCTTCTGGATCTACTCGGTCGCCGCGGTGATGCTCCTCTGCACGCTGCTCCTCGGCGGCCTCGACACCGGCTGGACCTTCTACACCCCGTACTCGGTGCACACCGGGTCGGCCGCGGGCCTCGCCGCCCTCGGGGTCTTCGTCGCCGGCTTCTCGTCGATCCTCACCGGCCTCAACTTCGTGGTCACGGTCCACCGGATGCGGGCGCCGGGCCAGAGCTGGGATCGGATGCCCCTCTTCGTCTGGGCGATCTACGCGACCGCGGTGATCCAGATCCTGGCGACGCCGGTGCTGGCGATCACCGTCCTCCTGGTCGCGGTCGAGCGCTTCCTCGGGATCGGCATCTTCGACCCGGCGATGGGCGGCGACCCGGTGCTCTTCCAGCACTTCTTCTGGTTCTACAGCCACCCGGCCGTCTACATCATGATCCTCCCCGGCTTCGGCATCATCTCCGAGCTGGTGACGGTCCACTCCCGCAAGCACATCTTCGGGTACAAGGCGATCGCGCTCTCGTCGGTGGCGATCGCGATCATCTCCTTCATCGTCTGGGGCCACCACCTCTTCGTCTCCGGCCAGTCGGAGCTCATCGGCGTCATCTTCTCGTTCCTGACCTTCGCGGTCGCGGTGCCGACGGCGATCAAGGTGTTCTCGTGGGTGGCGACCCTCTACGGCGGGTCGATCGTCTACAACACGCCGATGTGGTACGCGCTGATGTTCCTCTGGACCTTCACCATCGGCGGACTGACGGGCCTCTACCTGGCGACGATCTCGGTCGACGTCCACCTCCACGACACCTACTTCGTGGTCGCCCACTTCCACTACGTGATGATGGGTGGTCTGGCGATCTCGTTCGTCGGCGGCCTCTTCCACTGGTGGCCGAAGATCACCGGCCGCTTCTACAACGAGGCGCTCGGCAAGCTGAGCGCGCTCCTGGTCTTCATCGGCTTCAACGTGACCTTCGGGACCCAGTTCTTCCTGGGCCACCAGGGTATGCCGCGGCGCTACTTCGCGTACCTGCCGGAGTACACCACGATGCACCAGATCTCGACGATCGGCTCGTGGATCCTCGCCCTCGGCCTGGTGATCGCGGGGATCTCGCTCGCCATGGCCCTGCGCAAGAGCGCGCCGAAGGCCGGCCCGAACCCCTGGAACGCGATGTCGCTCGAGTGGCAGACGGCGAGCCCGCCGATCGAGCACAACTTCCACGACACCCCGCACGTCACCTGCAGCCCCTACGACTTCCCCGAGATCGACAAGTCGGGCGGCGGTCACCACTGATGAGAGGATGGCGGTAGCACCATGAGCAACGCACATTCGCACGCGGCGCACACCACGGGGGAGCACAACCCCCACCTCGCCCACCACTTCGACACGATGGGGCAGCAGGCGGGGGCGGCCAAGCTCGGCATGTGGCTCTTCCTGGCCACCGAGCTCCTGATGTTCAGCGGCCTCTTCCTCGCGTACTTCGTGATCCGGGGCTTCTACCCCGACATGGTCCTCGGGGCCCACGAGTACCTGAGCAAGACCGCCGGTGGCATCAACACCTGCGTCCTCCTCTTCTCCTCGTACACCATGGCGATGGCGGTCCGCTCGGCCCAGGTCGGCCGGCCGAACAACCAGGAGGACGCCGCCAGGATCAAGAAGTACCTGATCCTCACGCTCCTCTGCGCCGGCATCTTCCTCGTCGTCAAGTACTTCGAGTACAGCGCCAAGTTCGAGCACGGCATGCTGCCGGGCAAGTTCTACACGGCGCACCTCCACGGGTACGACATCGAGGGGCTCCCCCACATCTTCTTCGGGGTCTACTTCTTCATGACCGGCCTCCACGGCTTCCACGTGGTGATCGGCATGGCCATCATGGTCTGGATCTACCTCCGGGCGAGCCGGGGCGAGTTCTCGGAGCAGAACTACGCCGCCGTCGAGAACGCGGGCCTCTACTGGCACCTCGTCGACCTGATCTGGATCTTCCTCTTCCCGCTCCTCTACCTGGTGAAGTGAGGTCACTATGAGCGACAAGGTCTTTCTCAACGGCAAGGTCGTCGAGCACCCCCACGAGATCCACCACCACGTGTCGCCGGTGCGGCACTACCAGGTCGTGCTCGGCGCGCTCTTCGTCCTCACCGGGCTCACCTACGCGGTCTCCTTCGCCAGCCTCGGGCCGGCGAGCCTGCCGGTGGCGATGCTCGTGGCGACGATCAAGGCGTCGCTGGTGGTCGGCTACTTCATGCACCTGAAGTACGACGACCGCTACAACCTCTTCGTCTTCCTCGGGACCCTGATCTTCATCGGGATCTTCTTCGGCTTCACGCTCTTCGACCTCGAGAGCCGCGACGCGCTGAACGACGACCAGCGGACCTTCACGCGGGTCGAGGAGGACTTCAACAACACCGGCGTCAAGCCGGCGGTCGGGATCTCGAACGACCCGCAGCGGCTCGCCGAGTTTGAGGCCAAGCACGGCGGCGAGCACGGCGCGGGCCATGGCGCCGAGGCTGGGGCCGGTGGCGAGGCCGGTCACGGCGGGGCCGAGCACTGAGCGACCCGCTCCCTGGGGAGGGCCGCTGCCTGATCGGGTGGCGGCCCTTCGCCGTTAAGCAGCCTGCGGGCCGGTGGGCTCCGGCGTTCCATGGGAGAATCCCCGCGCCGCACCGCGGTGCAGGAATACCTCACGTCGCGTAAGATTTGTCGGCCGATGCTCGTCCAGATCCGCAGCCCGCGCGAGGAGCCGCTCGGCGAGGCCCTCGTCGATCGTCAGGCCCGGCAGGTCCGCTACCTCCGGGTCTCGCTCACCGATCGCTGCAACTACCGCTGCACCTACTGCATGCCGGAGGAGGGGATCGAGCACCGGGCCCGCGGGGAGCTCCTCTCGCTCGAGGAGATCGTCGCGATCTGCCGGGCCTTCGCCGCCTGGGGGGTCGAGCGGGTCCGCCTCACCGGCGGCGAGCCGACCGTCCGCCGCGGTCTGGTCGATCTCGTCCGGGCGCTCCGGGCGATCCCGCGCGAGGGCGGCGGCCACCTCGAGGTGATGATGACGACCAACGGCGAGCTCCTCGGTGAGCTCGCCGGGCCCCTCGCCGACGCGGGCCTGGGGGGCGTGACCGTCAGCGTCGACAGCCTCGATCCCGCGCGTTTTCGTCGGATCACCCGGCGCGGCGAGCTCGCGCGGGTGCTCGCGGGGATCGACGCCGCGCGCGCGCGCGGCCTGCGGGTGAAGCTCAACACCGTGGCGATCGCCGGCTTCAACGACGACGAGCTCGCGTCGATCGCCCGCCACGCCTGGTCGCGGGGGGCCACGCCGCGCTTCATCGAGCTGATGCCGATGGCCGGCGGCCGCCTCTTCGTCCCCGGCGAGCTCCTGCCGGCGGCGGCGATCCGCGCGGCGATCGCCGAGGGCCTCGGCGCGAAGGTGGTCGCCGACGACGGCGCGGGCGTGCGCGGGCTCGGACCTGCGACCTACTGGCGCATCGCCGGCGGCCCCGAGGATGGTCGACGCTTCGGGGTGATCGCCGCGATGACCGAGAACTTCTGCGCGAGCTGCAACCGCCTCCGCCTCTCGGCGAGCGGGCAGCTCCACGCCTGCCTCGCGCGCGATGAGGCCGGCGATCTCCGGGCCGCGCTCCGCAGCGGCCGGCCCGATGCGCTCGCGGTCGCCGTCCGCGCGGTGCTAGGAAGAAAAGAGGACGGCCACCGGTTCCAGCTCGACGGCAGCGGCGGCCCCCGCAAGGCCATGGTAACTATCGGAGGTTGATATGGCGCTCCCCCTCGCAACTAAGGCGGTTCTCGGCCTCGCCCTCGCTGGCGCGGTCGCCTATCTGGTGATGGCGGACGAGGGCGAGGGTGTCCTCGAGTACGTCTACGTCGACAAGGTGATGGCGGCGCCCGCCGACTACGTCGGCCGGACGATCAAGGTCCACGGCACCGTCGTCCCCGGGACGATCCGCCAGAAGGTCGGCTCGAGCGGCGACTACACCTTCGAGATCGAGCGCGAGGGCAAGCGCCTCGCGGTCCACTACACCAACATGGTCCCCGACACCTTCGCCGAGGGCGGCGAGGTCGTGCTCACGGGCCAGCTCCCGAGCGCCGACGGCGTCTTCACCTCCGACGAGATGGCCGCGAAGTGCCCCTCGAAGTACGAGGAAGAGCCGATGGCCGAGCGCCGCTAGCGGCCTCCAAAAAATCCTTGAGCCAGTGAACTAGGAGAGACCGATGACGATCGCCAGCCTCGGGTCGCTGACCGTCCTGATGATCTTCCTGATGAGCCTCTGCTCGTTCGGGCTGTCGACCGCCGGCGCCTACCGCCGATCGGAGCGGCTGATCGAGGGGGGGATCCAGGCGCTCTACGCGACCTTCGGCCTCTCGGCCTTCGCGTCGTCGCTGATCATCTACGCCTTCCTCGCGGGCGACTTCTCGATCCAGTACGTCCAGCAGACCAGCGACTCGGCGATGCCGCTCTTCTACAAGATCACCGCCTTCTGGGGTGGTCTCGACGGCTCGCTCCTCTTCTGGGTGCTCCTCCACACCCTCTTCGCGTCGCTCGCGGTCCGCGCGAACCGGCAGCGTCACCGCGAGATGATCGGCCACGTGGTCGCGGTCCTCGGGGTGATCTCGGCGTTCTTCGCCGGCCTCCTCCTCTTCCTCAAGGACCCCTTCTCGCCCTACCTGATCGACATCCCGAGGACCGGCCGCGGCCTCAACCCGCTCCTCCAGAACTTCTACATGATCTTCCACCCGCCGAGCCTCTACCTCGGCTACGTCTCGCTGGCGGTGCCCTACGCCTTCGGGATGGGGGCGCTGATGAGCGGCCACGTCGACGCGACCTGGCAGCGGAGCGTCCGCCGCTGGGTGCTCTTCTCGTGGATCTTCCTCTCGGTGGGCCTCATCCTCGGCGGCCTCTGGGCCTACGAGGAGCTCGGCTGGGGCGGCTACTGGGCCTGGGATCCGGTCGAGAACGCCGGGCTCCTCCCCTGGTTCACCACCGTCGCCTTCCTCCACTCGGTGATGATCCAGGAGCGGCGGGGGATGATGAAGGTCTGGAACGTCGTCCTGATCATCATCTCGTTCCTGCTGACGATCATCGGCACCTTCATGACCCGGAGCGGCGTGGTCGAGAGCGTCCACGCCTTCGGCGAGGACTCCGACCTCGCCTGGACCTTCGGCGCCTTCATGCTCCTGATCGTCGTCTTCTCCTTCGGCCTCGTGCTCTGGCGGCGACCGCTCCTGCGGGCCCGCGGTGAGCTGGAGAGCGCGCTCAGCCGCGAGTTCGCCTTCCTGGTCAACAACTGGCTCTTCCTGATCTGCTCGCTCTTCGTCCTCGCGGCGACGATGTGGCCGACCTTCATCGAGTGGATGAACATCCTGGTCGAGCGCTACCCCGACGCGCTCGGCTGGATCGACCCCGGCGAGCGCAAGACGATCGGCCCGCCCTTCTTCAACCGCTACATGCGGCCGCTCGGCCTCGCGCTCCTCCTCCTCACCGGCGTGGGGCCGCTCCTCGCCTGGCGGAAGACCACCGGGCAGAACCTGATCCGGCAGTTCGCGGGGCCGCTGGTGGTCGGCGTCGGCGCGACGATCGCCCCGGCGATCCTCGGGGTCGAGTCGCCCTGGGGGCTCGCCTGCTTCGGCCTCTGCGGCTTCACCTTCTGGACGATCGTCCAGGAGTTCTACCGCGGGGTCGCGCTCCGGCGGAGCCGGCGGCCGCAGGGGGTCGGCGAGGCGCTCCTCGGCCTCGTCCTCAAGGCCCGGCGGCGCTACGGCGGCTACATCGTCCACCTCGGGATCGTCCTGATGTTCTTCGGCTGGGCGGGCAACGCCTACAAGGTCGAGCGCAAGGCGACGCTCCAGCCGGGCCAGAGCTTCGAGCTCGGCGCCTACGTGATCCGCCACGACGGCCTGCGGGTCACCGAGGACTGGCAGAAGGAGATGATCACCGCCGACCTCGCGGTCCTCAAGGATGGGGTCGTCGTCGACGTCCTCCACCCGGCGCGCTGGTGGTACTACCAGCTCCCCGAGCAGCCGACGACCGAGGTCTCGCGCTACATGAGCGTCGGCGAGGACGTGTACACGTCGATGCAGGAGGTCGACCTGACCACCGGGTGGACCCAGCTCAGCCTCTTCATCAACCCGCTGGTCAACTGGATCTGGGTCGGGATGATCGTCATGCTGGGCGGCGCGCTGGTCTGCGTCGGCACCCGGAAGACGGAGGCCGCGGATGCGTAGCCCGAGCCGCGACGCGCTCGTCCGGGCCGGCCTCATCGTCGCCGGCGGCGTCCTCCTCTTCGTCGGCCTGGTGCTCTTCGGCGGCGCCAGCGTCGATCCGGCGACGGTCGGCCTCGCCTTCGCCGGGGCGATGCTCATCTTCGCGCTGCGCCGCCTCTACGCGGTCGCGGTCGCGCTCGGGCGCCCCGACCAGCTCGCGTCCGCGGGGCTCGGGTCGCTCTCCAAGGCGGAGCTCCGCGACGAGAAGCGGCGCCTCCTCCGGGCGATCAAGGAGCTCGAATTCGATCACGGCATGGGCAAGCTCTCGCAGGCCGACTTCGACGCGGTGTCGGCGACCTACAAGATGCGGGCGATCGAGGTGATGCGGGCGCTCGAGGGGGAGGGCGCGCTCCACCCCGAGGTCCAGGCGATCGTCGACGGGGCCGGCGGGGCCGGCGGGGCCGGGGAAGCGAGCGGATCCGCGGCGGAAGCAGCGGAGGCGGCGGAGGCTCCCGAGGCTCCAGCGACGGCGAGCGAGGCGTCGGCGTCAGCCGGGGCCGCACCCCGGACCTGTCCTTCGTGCCAGGCCCAGAACGACGACGACGCCCGCTTCTGCAAGCACTGCGGCGCGGCCCTGGAGGCGGCGTGATGAGTCGAAGAAGGATTTCACGGCAGCGCTCGCTCGGGCTCGGGCTCGGGCTCGCCTCCCTCCTGATCGCGGCGGCGCCGGCCCTCGCCCAGCCGGGGATGGGCGGGCGCCCCGACCCCCGGCAGATGTCGGGGCTCGCGCGCGTCGACCCCGAGGTCCCGGCCGGGACGATCACCGTCCGCTGCCTCCTCGGGGGCTTCGACGCGCCGGCGGTCGACGCCGAGGTCACCCTCGAGGCGAGCTCCGCCGACGGCGGCCGCGTGCAGCGCTTCAGCGCCCGGGCGAACGCCGAGGGGCGCGCGACCTTCAGCGGCCTCGGGGACTTCGTCGGCGGCACGGCGATCGCCAGCGTCGACTTCGGCGAGGGGCCGGTCACCTCGCAGGCGATCCCGGTCGCCGCGTCGGCTGGCTCTCGAGTCATGCTGGTCAAAGGGGCAGCTTCGCCGGCGGCGGGCGCAGGCGCAGGCGCGCCGACGGGCGCGCCGATGGGCGCTGCGGAGGGCGCGGGCGCGGGCGCGGGCGATGAGGGCCCGCGGCCCGGCCGTCCCTTCGCCGACGCCCGCTTCCCGAAGGGCTCGCTGGTGGTCGGCGCCCTCGATCTCGGCGCCCGCAAGGGGATCCCGGGGGCGAAGGTGCGCCTCGAGATCCGGCCGCCGGAGGGCGAGGCGAGCGTCCGCGAGGCGACCACCGACGCCGAGGGGCGGGCGCTCTTCGAGGGCCTCGACGCCCCGGAGATCGCCGCCGAGAGCGTCCTGAGCGTCGAGATCGTCCTCAAGGAGGGCGCCGCCCCGCAGCGCTCCGAGGAGTTCAAGGTCGCCGAGACCGGCCAGGCGCTGGTCTTCACCACGGGCGAGGTCAGCGCGGCGGACGCGGCCGCGCCGGTCCGCCGACGGCCGGTGATGCCCCCGCGGCTGACCCCGACGGTGCCCGCCGGCGCGGTTCGGGTCTCGGTGATCGACGGCCTCGACCTCCCGGTCTCCCAGCAAGCGGTCGAGATCCAGAAGCGCGACGTCACCGGCGCGATCCGGAGCTACGAGGGGGTCAGCGGCCCCGACGGCGTCGCCTACGTCGAGGGGATCGAGTACGGCGCCGACTCGGCCTACGAGGTCGTCGTCCGCCACAAGGGCGCGCCCTTCCGCTCCGACCTCTTCCGCCTCCACGAGAGCATGGGGGCGATCGCCGAGGTCCGGGTCTTCGCGACCACCAACGACCTCAGCCGGGTCCGCTCGGCCGCCCAGATCGAGGTGATCGCCCGGGAGAACGACCTCGCCCAGGTCGCCCAGCTCTACCAGGTCTTCGTCGACGGCGACGAGGCCTTCTGGCCAGGTCCGGGCCTCCGGATCAGCGGCGCCGAGGGGGCGAGCGGCTTCGTCGTCATGGACCGCGCCTCGCCGATCCTCAGCCACGCCGGCAAGGCGCCCTTCGCCGAGCTCGAGGAGCCGATCCCGCCCGGCGAGGTCGTCGACCTCTCGATCGCCTACCTGGTCGAGCACGACGGGACCGCGACGATCCGCTGGACGCCGACGCTGCCGCTCTTTGAGGGCGGCGTCCTCCTCCCCCGCGATCTCAAGCTGACCAAAGGGTCAGACAAGCCGCCGACCCCGCCGCCGCAGGCCCCGGAGGCGCCCTACGACTACTACGCGCTCGGCGCGAAGGCGGTCGGTCAGCCGATCGAGCTGGTGGTCGAGGGCCTGCCGGTGCGGCCGCGGATCTACAAGCAGATCGGCCTCGCGCTCGGCCTCGGGATCCTCGCGCTCCTCGGCCTCTCGTTGGCGATCCGCCCGCGCAGCGGCCTCCGTGAGCGCCTCCTCGCCCGTCGCGCCGAGCTGGTCGCCGCCCTCGAGCGGGTCGGCGCGGGCGCGGATCAGGAGGACGAGCGCGGCAAGATCATCGCCGAGCTCGATCAGGTGGTCCGCAAGCTCGAGGCCCTCGGCGTCGACAAGCGGGCGGGGGAGGGGGCCGCGGCAGCGCCCTCCGCGGGCGGCGGCGCGTCCGGGCCGAAGGCATGAGCGCGCCGATCACCCCCCTCGAGGCCCGCGGCCTCAGCCAGCGCTTTGGTCGCAAGCGGGTGCTCCGGCGGGTCGATCTCCGCCTCGACGGCGGCGAGATCGTCGGCCTCGTCGGCGCCAACGGGGCCGGCAAGACCACGCTCTTCTCGATCCTCAGCGGCCTGATGGCGGCCGACGAGGGCGAGCGGCGCCTCGGCGGGCAGGCGGTCGACGAGCTGAGCCTCGAGCTCCGCGCCCGCTTCGCCTACGTCGCCCACCGCCCCCAGGTCTACGCCGGCCTCAGCGCCCGCGAGAACCTCGAGCTCGCCGCCGGTCTCCGGGCGAGCGTCGGCGCCGAGACCCTGCCGAGCGATCAGGCGCTCGCCCGCTTCGGCCTCAGCGACGCCGCCGATCGCCTGGTCGGCGCCTTCTCGCGGGGGATGGCCCAGCGCCTCGCGCTCGCCCGGGCCTTCGCCGCCCGCCCCGAGGTGCTGATCCTCGACGAGCCCTTCACCGCCCTCGATCGCCAGGGGCGCGAGCTCCTCGCCGAGATCCTCGCGGACGAGCGCGCCCGCGGGGCGGCGATCCTCCTCTCGTCGCACGACCACGAGATGCTCGCCCGGGTCGCCGATCGGATCCTCCACCTCGAGGGCGGGGTGATCGCCGGCGAGGTCCGCCGCGGCGACGACGACCCCGACGGCGAGCGCTTCCGGCTGGCCGCGCTCGCCCTCTGGTCGGGCCCCGCGGGCGCCGCCGAGGGCTAGCAGCCCGTGGCAGGAGTCCCGCGCGCCCTCGCTTGCCCTCGTCGACCCTGACTGTCCCGCCAGAACTTGCAGTACGGCCCGGTACAGCGGCGTTCTGTCGAAGCAATCAGGGCCGACGGGACCTCTGCCACGGGCTGCTAGGGGCGCCTGCGCGCGCCGGTCGCAGACCGGACGGGCGGCCGCCGATCTGCTAGAAGAGGGCGCCGGCGATGCGTCTCCTCCGCCAGATCCGCCTCCTCCTGGTCGCCGAGCTCCGGCAGGAGATCCGCTCGTTTGAGGTCGTCCTGACCTCGGCCTTCTTCTCGCTGGTGATGCTCGCGCTCTTCGCCCTCTCGCTCGGGGCGATCCCGGCGAGCGCCCAGGTGGCGGCCGCACCCGGCGCGCTCTGGCTCTCGGTCGCCTTCGTCGGCGGCCTCACGCTGACGCGGGTCTTCGATCGCGAGCGCGAGTCGGACACCCTGCGGGCGCTCCTGGTCGCGCCGGTCGATCGCCTGGCGATCTACTTCGCCAAGGCGGCGATCGCCCTCCTGGTCCTCCTGATCGCCACCGCGGTCCTGGTCCCGGGGCTCGTCGTCGTCTTCCCGGCGGCCGCGCCGATGGCCGAGCGCCCGCTCTTCACCGCCGCCCTGGTCGTCCTGGGTTGCGTCGGCTATGTCGCCGTCGGTACGCTCTTCGCGGCCGGGCTGGCGACCGGCAGCGGCAAGAACGTCCTCCTCTCGCTGATCCTCCACCCCCTCACCACTCCGGTCCTGATGTTCAACCTGGTCGCGACCCGGGCCCTCCTCGAGGCCCACCCCGGCGCCGACGCCTACCTCGGGCGGATGGCGGCGGTCGACGTGATCCTCGTCGGTCTTGGCGCCTGGCTCTTTGAACCGGTGCTGGTCGGCGGCGGCGGCTCGCAGCGGCGGGCGGCGGCGCGGCCGGGGAGGGGGGCCTGATGCGCCGCTTCCTCCCCGACGTGATGCTCCTCGCGGCGGCCGCGATCTTCCCCTACAGCGTCGCGCGGATCTTCCTCGACACGCCGATCGAGCGGACGATGGGGACCGCCTTCAAGATCTTCTTCTTCCACGTGCCGATGGGCTGGCTCTGCATGCTCATGGCCCTGGTCTGCGGGATCGCGGCCGGGATCGAGCTCCGCCGGCGGTCGACGACCGCCTCCGCGGTCGCCCTCGCGGCCGCCGAGATCGGCTTCGTGTGCGGCCTCGGGGTCCTCCTCACCGGGCCGATCTGGGGGAACGCGACCTGGGGCAAGCCGTGGACCGGCGACGCCCGGCAGATGTCGACCGCGCTCCTCTGGCTGATCCTCGCGGCCTACCTGCTGATCCGCCACTATGGCCCCGAGAACAGCCGGCGCCTCGCCGCCGCCCTGGCGATCTTCGGGGCGGTCGACGTGCCGATCATCTACTACGCGGTCAAGCTCTGGAAGACGACCCACCCGACCACCGAGGTCGTGGGCTCGCTGCCGCCGGCGCTCTGGGCCTCGCTCTGGCCCGGCCTCGGCGCCCTGGTGCTCTGCACGCTCGGGCTCATGGGGATCCGGATCCGCCAGCTCCTGATCGCCGAGGAGCTCGATGACGCTTGGGTCCGCCTCGCGGACCGCCGAGGTTGACGACCATGGAAGCACTCTCCGCCGAGCCCGCCGCGGCCGCCCAGGCGCCCGACAACACCCCCGACGAGTACGCGCCGGTCGCCGGCCGCTCGCTCGCCGAGGTCGAGCAGGTCCGCCAGCTCGAGAGCATCGCCGCCCAGAAGGCCGCCCGCGACTACCAGCACATCATCTGGGCCTACGGGATCCTCTGGGCGCTCTTCGCCGCCTACGGCATCTTCCTCTGGCGACGGTCGGCCCGTCTCCGCGCCGACATGAGTGATCTCCGTCGGGAGCTTGGCGGCCGCGAGGGGCGATGACCCTCGGTCACTTCTTCTACATCCCGGGGGTCCTCGTCCTCGGGCTGGTGATCGGCTACGTCCTCGGCGGTCGGGCGGCGGTCGCCCAGAGCGCGGATCGCGACGAGCGCGACGCGCGAAAGGCGGCCCGGCGCGCCCGTCAGGCCGCGCGCGAGGGCGAGCGCCCCGGCGCCTAGCCCGGGCCGTGGGGCGGGCGTCTCCGCTCGCCCCTGCGCGCTTTCGGGAGCGGGCCAAAGGGTGCTAGAAACCCCCGACCGCAGGAGCTCGATGTTCAATCCGACGTACACCGAAGAGCAGTCCGCCCTCGTCGACACCGCGCGCAAGTTCACCGCCGACACCATCATCCCGGCGGCCCACGCCTGCGATGAGGCGGAGCGCTTCCCGGTCGAGATCTTCGAGGCCGCCTTCGAGCTCGGCCTGATGAACGTCGAGATCCCCGAGGAGTACGGCGGCCTCGGCCTCCACACCCTCGACGGCTGCATGATCGCCGAGGAGCTCGGCTACGGCTGCCCGGCGATCGGCACCAGCATCATGTGCAACCACCTCGGGACGCTGCCGCTGCTCATCGCCGGCACCGAGGAGCAGAAGAACCGCTACCTCGGGCGCCTCCTCGACTCCCTGACCTTCGTCTCCTACTGCTGCTCCGAGCCCGAGGCCGGCTCCGACGTCGCGGCGATGAAGACCCGCCTGGTCCGCGACGGCAACGAGTGGGTCCTCACCGGCCAGAAGCGCTGGATCACCAACGGCGGCCACGCGAGCTTCTACACCGGCTTTGCGACGATCGACCCGGCCCTCCGCCACAAGGGGATCACCGGCTTCGTCGTCGACCGCGACCAGAAGGGCGTGAGCGTCGGCAAGAAGGAGAAGAAGCTCGGGCAGCGGGCCTCGGAGACCGTGGACGTCCTCTTCGACGACGTCCGGCTCAGCGACGATCAGCTCCTCGGGGCGCCGGGCGGCGGCTTCGCGATCGCGATGGAGACCTTCGACAAGTCGCGGCCGATGATCGGGGCCCAGTGCGCCGGGATCATCCGCCGCTGCATGGACGAGTCGATCCGCTACGCCAAGGAGCGCAAGACCTTCGGGGTGCCGATCGCCAACCACCAGGCGATCCAATTCATGATCGCCGAGATGGCGATGGCCTACGAGAGCGTCAAGCTCCTCTACTCGAAGGCCGCCTGGGAGGTCGATCAGGGGATCCGCCGGACCAACACCAGCGCGATCGCCAAGTGCATGGGCGCCGACCTCGCGGTCAAGTCGGCGACCGACGCCGTCCAGATCTTCGGCGGCTACGGCTACACCCGCGAGTACCCGGTCGAGAAGCTCTACCGCGACTCCAAGCTGATGCAGATCTACGAGGGCACCTCGCAGGTCCAGCGCATGGTGATCGCCAAGAACCTCCTGGTTCGGTCGTAGGGCCCGGCGAGCGCCATGTGGAGCGTCGCGGAGCTGCCGATCGGGGTCTTTGACTCCGGGGTCGGCGGCCTCACGGTCCTCCGCGCGCTCCGCGAGGCGCTCCCGGACGAGGCCTTCCTCTACCTCGGCGACACCGCCCGCCTCCCCTACGGGACCAAGAGCCCGGAGACGGTCCGCCGCTACGCCGAGCAGACCGCCGAGATCCTCGTGGATCAGGGGGTCAAGATGCTGGTGATCGCCTGTAACACGGCGTCGGCGGTCGCCATCGACCACCTCCGCCGGCGCTTCGCCCCCCTGCCGGTGGTCGGGGTGATCGAGCCGGGGGCCCAGGCCGCGGTCGCGGCCTCCGAGCGCGGTGAGATCCTGGTGATCGCCACCGAGGGGACGGTCCGCGGCGGGGCCTACGAGCGTGCCATCCGCGCCCTGCGACCGGAGGCCGCGGTGACCTCCACGCCCTGTGCTCTCTTCGTCGCCCTCGCCGAGGAGGGGTGGGTCGAGGGGCCGATCGCCGAGGCGATCGCCCGCCGCTACCTCCGACCGATCCTCGACGAGCGGCCGGGGATCGACGCCCTGGTCCTGGGCTGCACCCACTTCCCGGTGCTCCGCGAGGCGATCGCCGCGGTCGTCGGCTCGCGGGTCGCGCTGGTGGATTCGGCGGCGACGACCGCCGCGGTGGTCGCTGGCCTCCTCCCCGGCGATCTCCGCCGCGGGTCCGGCGGGCCGGCGCCCTCCCTCCGTTTCCTGGCGACAGACGCCCCCCAGCGCTTTGTCCGGGTCGGGCCGGTCTTCCTCGGCGAGGCGATCGCCCCGGCGTCGGTCGAGCTCGTCGATCTCTAGAGGCGGGGAGGCTCCTGGCCCGATGCCCAGCGCCTCGGGGCGCGGCCGGGTGAGGGGGCCGGCCACATGAGCCCCGGTCCGGGTGCTCCCCCGAGGTCCGGGTGCGGCCGATGCGGAAGATCCTGGCGGTCGAAATTCCGGCTTTTGGGGCTGCTCGGTCGCCTGGACCTTGTGATATATCCCGTGGTCACCGATGCACTCCCGGTCCCCCGGGGTCTGTCGTCGGCAAGGAGCCCACAACGGTGAATCGCAGCCGCTCACTCCTCAAGTACACGCTCTCGTTGCCCCTCGCGATCGCTCCTGCGCTGGTTGCGATGCTCACGCCTGAGATCGCCCACGCCGCCGCCGACGGAACGATCAGCGGTGTGGTCTCCGACCAGAACACCGGGGAGAAGATCGAGGACGCGATCGTCGTGATCCAGTGCGCCTGCCTCCAGGGGACGCGGGAGACGAGGACCAACGCCGACGGTCTCTACGCCTTCCGCAACCTGCCGCCGGGCGCCTACACGATCCAGGTCCTCTACGGCAAGGCGGACGTGTCGAAGCAGACGGTCCTGCAGCGCGGCCAGAAGCTCCGCGCCGGCTTCCCGATCGATCCGAAGAACGAGTTCAAGCGGGTCATCGTCGTCGAGTCGAAGCCGGTCCGCGCCGACACCTCGATCACCACCAAGGTGTCGATGGAGCAGGCGAAGAACATCCCGGTGGGCGGGACCAGCCGTGACTTCACCTCGGTGGTCGACCTCTCGCCGACCGCGACCTCGGACGCCGCCGGTATCCGCCTCGCGGGCACCACCGGCGCCGAGTCGAAGTACGTCGTCGACGGCGCCAACGTCACGAGCCCGGCCTTCGGTACGGTCGGCGCGACGATCGTCCAGGAGTTCATCGAGGACGTCGAGGTCCTCGAGTCGGGCTACGACGCCGAGTACGGCGGCGCCTCGGGCGGCGTCGTCTCTGCCCGCCGCGTCGGCGGCACCAACAAGTACCGCGGTCAGGTGGTCGTCCGCGCGACCCCGCGCTTCGCCCAGCCCCGCCTGATCGCCGCGACCGACGAGTCGCTCCGCGTCGCCTCGGTCGCCGACATCCAGCTCGAGTCGGTCGTCACCCTCAACGGCCCGATCATCAAGGACAAGCTCTTCTTCGCGGTCGGCGTCAACCCGAACTGGCTCCGCCGCTCGCTGATCCAGTCCTTCTACCACCGCGAGGACCGCGACAACTCGGGCGGCTACGCCGACTGCCCCTACCAGAACGGCGACTTCGACTGCGTCGACGGCGGCAACTACATCGCCTCGACCAAGTTCGCCGAGCAGCGCTTCAAGACCGGCTACTTCCTCTTCGGCTACTCCGCGCGTATCGACTGGGTCATCAACCCGAAGCACCGCCTGATCCTCTCCGGCGGCGGCGGCCCGGTCTTCGAGCGGACCACCTACCGCCTGCCGCTGGGCTCCGAGCCCGGCGCCTTCGGGACCAACCCCTCGCAGTCGATCGGCGGCCAGTCGCGCATCGCCTCGGGTATCGTCAACAACCACTTCGGCACCTCGCTCCTCAACGGCTCCGCGGTCTCCCTCAACTACGAGGGCCGCGTCCTCGACGACAAGCTCGAGATCGACGCCGGCCTGACCTACTACCAGGACCGCCGGATCGACGCCTGGAAGCTCGACAACCCGGAGCTCAAGAACATCCCGCTGACCCAGGAGAGCGACACCCAGGGCCGCAACCTCTACGAGTTCCTCGACCGCGACGGCGCCGTCCGCCTGGTCCCGGGGGTCGATGAGGCCTGCAACGGCTCCGACCTCCCGGGTCTCGCCTGTCCGACCCGCCGCTGGCTCTCCGGTGGTCTCGGTCAGTACGACGATCAGATCAACCGCCGCGTCGGTGGGAACGTCTCGCTGACCCACTTCTTCAACGCCGCCGGCTCCCACCAGCTCAAGTACGGCTCCCTCATCGAGCACGTCGAGCGCAAGATCATCTCGACCTACTCGGGTCAGAACGCCGGCGACTTCTACAACGACTGTATGGCCGGCGAGATCGACGGCGGCGAGTACTGCTACAACCCGTCGACCGGCGAGTACCGGATCACCAACTCGACCCGCGTCAACAACAACCGCGCGGTCATCGTCGACTCGGACAACCCGAACAACCGCTTCACCCGCGGCTACGGCCGGGTCCGCTCCGAGGAGGGCGACCTCCGGGCGATCGCCACGCCGATCGGCGCTGGTATCCGCGCCAAGGACTACACGTCCAAGCTCAGCACCCAGAACTACGCCTTCTTCCTCCAGGACAAGTGGGCGGCGCTCTCGAACCTCTACATCAACGCTGGTCTCCGCTGGGAGATGCAGGACATGCGCGACCTCATGGGTCAGCGCCAGATCTTCATCTGGGACAACGTCGCCCCGCGCATCGGCCTGGTCTACGACTGGACGGATGAAGGCAAGAGCCGCCTCTACGCGAGCTACGGCTGGTTCTACCAGCAGCTCCCGACCCAGCTGAACAGCCGCGTCTTCGGCGGCCTCGTCACGGTCAGCCGCTCGTACCGCGGGTCGGACTGTGAGGGTACGGTCAACATCAACGGGACCGACAACCCGAAGAGCATCGACGGTCAGCCGACCGAGTACTGCGTCGACTTCAACCAGGGCACCACCGGCCTGACCACCGGCGCGGTCGTCCCCCGGCTCCGCGGCCAGTACAACGAGCAGTTCCAGCTCGGCTACGAGCAGGAGGTCATCGAGGACCTCGTCCTCGGCGTCCAGTGGCTCCACAACAACCTCGGCCGCGCGGTCGAGGACGTGTCGACCAACGGCGGCCTCAACTTCATCATCGCCAACCCGGGCGAGTCGGTCTCGCAGGCCGACATCGACAAGCAGGTCGCGCAGTGCAACGACCTCGACACCCAGTTCATGAACGCGGCGGACGACGATCCGCAGCGTGACGTCCTGGCCCGCGAGCTCAACCGCTGCAAGTTCCTCGCCGACGCCTTCCAGAAGGTGAACACCCTCTTCTCGAAGCCGGTCCGCAACTACGACGCGTGGACCTTCCGCCTCCAGAAGCGCTTCGCCAAGAACTGGGTGGTCACGGCGAACTACACCTACAGCCGCCTCATCGGTAACTACGACGGCTCGGTCGACCGCAACACCGGCGCGATCAACCTCGGCGCGAGCACCCAGTACGACATCCCCGAGCTGGTCCGCAACAGCTTCGGTCCCCTCTACAACAACGTCCCGCACACCGCGAAGCTCGACGGCTTCTACTCCTTCGACCTCAAGGAGGCCGGCCGCCTCACCCTCGGCACCAGCTTCCGCTTCTCGTCGGGTACGCCGGTCAACGTCCAGGCGGACAACAACCGCTACGCGGGCCTCTTCCTGATCCAGGTGCTCCCGCGCGGCTCCGGCGGTCGGGTCGACAACTTCTACTCCTGGAACGCGAGCCTCGGGTACGCCTACCCGCTCCCGGGTGAGCTCGAGCTCGAGTTCAACGCCCGCGTCTTCAACCTGACGAACGCCGGGGCGACCCTCCGCGTCGACGAGATCTACTCCTTCAACTTCGCCCGTCCGGTCCCCGGCGGCGACATCAGCGATCTCAAGCACGTGAAGATCCAGAACCAGGGCGCGCCGACGAACTTCTTCCAGCGGACGATCCTGCCGAAGCAGGGCAACTTCCAGGTGCCCATTCAGTTCCAGCAGCCGGTCAGCGGCCAGTTCGAGCTCCGCCTCCGCTTCTAGCCGGCGGATCGCGCGAGCGACGTGAAGGGGCCCTCCGGGGCCCCTTTTTCGTGGTTCTCCGCCGCCGACCGTGGGCGGCCCGAGGAGTCGCGGGCGGAATTGCCCATTGCCCCGCTCCGGGCGATACTCGGATCTTCTGGAGGTTCCCCATGCGTAGATCGACCGTGCCGCTCCTCGCTCTCTCTTTGATGGTCGCCTGTGGTGATGACTCGCGCGGCGACGGGACCGACTCGGCCTCGTCCACCTCGAGTGGCGGCGAGAGCTCGGGGAGCGGGACGACGACCGGTGACGGCACCTCGAGTGGCGGCGAGGCGAGCAGCGGCGGCGAGACCGGCACCGGCACGACCTCCACCGGCGGGGCGACCACGGGGCCTCGACACCGGCGGCCTCGAGATGGCCTTCTGCGGCCAGGAGCCGCCGCCGGGCGCCGTCCTGGCGCCGCCGCCCCCGACCTACGGCGGCGCCTGCCCGGTGATCGAGCTCGGCTTCCTCGAGGGGGACGACACGGCGCCCAACGAGATCATGACGGCTGGCGGCCCGCGGCGCTTCGCGGTCGTCGCCCCGGTGGAGATCAAGGACGGCGAGGAGCTGCCGGTGATCTTCATGTGGCACTGGCTCGGCGGCTCGGCCCACGACTTCTACGAGCGCAGCGAGGTCGCGAGCGTGGTCGAGGAGCTCCGCTTCATCGCCGTGATCCCGGAGTCGAAGGGCGACGTGCTCTTCAAGTGGCCCTTCACCTCGCTCGACACCGACGCGCGCCTAGAGGAGGAGTTCGAGTTCTTCGACGACATGTTCGCCTGCGTCGCCGAGCTCTTCCCGATCGACGTCAACTGCGTCTCGAGCACCGGGGTCTCGGCGGGGGCGCTCTTCACCGCCCAGCTCGCTGGCGGACGCGGCGAGCACCTCGCGTCGATCATGTCGCTCTCGGGCGGCGTCGGCGGGGTCGTGAAGCCGTGGAAGACGCCGGCCCACGCGATGCCGGCGATGGTCCTCTGGGGCGGCCGCGACGACTTCTGCGTCGCCGTCGACTTCGCCCAGGCGTCGCACGAGCTCGAGAAGGGCCTGGAGGCCGACGGCAACTTCGTCCTCGAGTGCATCCACAACTGCGCGCACTCGACCCCGCCCTTCGACGTCCCCGACGGCTACCCGACCTTCGCGCCGCTCTGGATGTTCGCCCTCGATCACCCCTACTGGCTCCCGGAGGGGCACTCGCCCTACGAGGGCGGGCTCCCGGTCGGCTACCCGGAGTGGTGCGCGGTCGGGGCCGGCAACGCGAGCGAGCGGGTCGGCGTCTGCGACGGCAGCCAATGCTAGCGGGCGGGGGTCGCGGCGTCGGCGGCCATCGGTGAGGCGCGGTCGGGGACCGGAGCGCGGCCGAGGTCGACGGCGTGCCTGACCTCCGGTCGCGTCGCTTGGCGGTCGACGAGGCGCCGGCGCGTCGCGTTCGTGGGCGTCGCGGGCGGTCCCGCGAGCACCAGCGCTCGAGAGGCGGGGCTGACCGCCTTGAAGGCGTCCGCGTTGGCTCGCCGAGGCCCGTCGAGAGGCCGCGAATCGGCGTTCTGCGCTGGCTGGGGGGCCGGTCACGTCGCCGCGGCGAGGGGCAGGCTATGCGCGGCCGCGGCGGGAGGGGCCTGCTATGCTCTCGGCTGCCCTCGCGCGGGACTTTGCCATGCCCTCTCTTCGTCTCCTTGTCTCCCTCGCCCTGGCCTCGTCGACGCTCGCGCTCGGCTGCGCCCCGCCGCCGCCCGCGATCGATCCCAACGCGTCCCACCCGCTGCGCGCGTCGTCGGAGGTCTACACCCTGGTCAACCTCCACCCGGACGAGGACGACCGCGAGCTCTCGTCGGTGAACTACCTCGACGACGACGGTCTGATCCCGCTCTGCACGCCGATTCGGGTCACCTTCCTCAACACCGAGGGGCTCGACTTCACGGTCCTGAGCTCGGGGCGGAGCTACCACTACGAGTTCCACAAGACGATGAAAGAGTCGCCGTCCGAGCACGTCGCCAAGTTCTTCGGGACCTCGTGCGACGCGTCGGTGGTCGCGACCTTCGACGAGATCGATCAGAAGGGGATCCGCGAGGGCAAGGCGCTCGAGGGGATGTCGAAGCAGGCGGTGCTCCTGGCGATCGGCTACCCGCCCGAGCACGAGACCCCGAGCCTCGAGGAGGATCGGTGGCGCTACTGGGAGAGCACCTTCGACAAGGTCGACGTGATCTTTGAGAACGGTCGCGTGAGCAAGATCGAGGACTAGGGGAATTCGTAGGCTGGCGCGGGGACGCGGAGGGGGCCGAGCGCCGCGAATTCCTCAGGCGCCCGCCACCTTCGTCGGCGTGCGCCCTGCGGGGTTCGCTGGTGCTCGACGTGTGGCTCCGCTTCGTTGAGAGGCGCCGTGGTCTCACCGCGGAATTGCGACGCCCCGCTCCGCGGCATGCTGCGGTCGACGATCGTCGTGCAAGCCGATGTCCGTCGCCGACGTCGACAAGCCCAGGCAGCGCATCGCGGCGATATCAGCCGCAGGCGTTGAGGACGAGCCGGCGGAGCTGGCTCCGCTCGCTGCGGCACTGGACGTGCAGCCCGATGTCCGTCGCCGGCGTCGACGATCCCAGGCGAGCGCTCGCGGCGACGTCGGCCGCAGGCTCCCAGCTAGGGGTTGAGGACGATGCGGCGGAGCTGGCGGACCGAGCGGGCGCGGTCGCCAGCGACGATGAGGCGGAGCGGGCCCTCGTGATCGGCGAGCGCTGCGTCGTCGGTGGTGTGGACCACCAGGGTCGTCTCCGCGTTGAGCTCGGTCGCGTCGAGGCGGGCGCTGTAGCCGTCGGCGGCGAGCGCCTCGATCGCCTGGAGGCCCGCCGGGTCGACACCGAGGTCGCGGAGGAGGGCGGCCAGCGGCACGCCGGTGTGGGGGCGCTTGGCGTTGAGGGTCGTGCTCGGGAGCCCGCGGACGTGGGCGAGCGTGGTGTCGGCGAGGCGACGATCGCCCTGGACGATCTCGAGGTGATCGACGGCGATCGCGTCGACGGCGGTGAGCGGCGCCTCCGCGCCGCAGGCGACGGCGGCGCTCGGGCCGAGGAGGGCGAGGGCGAGGCTCAGGCGACGGGCGAGCGCGTTCACCGGGCGACCCTAGTGCGAGCGCGGGCGCCTGTAAAGGCCGCCCCGGCGGCGCTCGCCCGCGGCGTCGACGCAGGCCGCCGGCCCGGCGTGCACCGCCGGCGCCTCGACGTCCCCGCCGAAGAGCGCGCGGGCGGGGTCGGTCCACGATCCTGGCGGGCTCAGGGCTCGCGCTGGAGGCCGGTGCAGTCGGCCGTGACGCGGAGCTTCTGGTTGCCCTGGATCGGCTGGTAGAGGGCGATCGGCTGCTCCTTCTCGTCGAGGAGCCAGACCGACTCGTTGGTCCCGGCGAAGGAGTCGCGGCTGGTCTTGAAGAGGAGGACCTTGCGGCCGCTCTGCTGGCTGGTGCCGACGAGGAGGGTGACGTCGTCGGTGCAGGCGTTGAAGACCGAGACGTGGAACTCGGTGACGTTGGTCGGCTGGGGGTTCAGGGACTCCCCCGACGTCGACGTTGATGCACAGGCGAGGGCGCCCGCCAACGCGAGCCCCGGTGCGATTCGCTGGATCTTCATGCGCCTCGTCTCCAGCCGGATCGTACCAGGGCTCGGGGCCGGCGCTCACTCGGGATAGAGGGCCTCGGCGATCTTGTCGATCGCGTCGGCGTAGGCGAAGAGCGCGGCGTCGGCCGGGATCGAGGGATCGAAGTCCTCGACGTCGAGGCACTCGGCGTCGGTCGGCAGGCGCTCGACCTTGCGGAAGCCCGAGCAGGGCGGGAGGTCGGGGGCGCGGAGCTCGAAGACGTCGCCGTGGGAGACGTAGTAGGTCGACTCCGCGCTGACATAGAAGCCGTCCTCGGGGACGACGAGGGGGACCGAGTCCGACGCCGCCAAGCTGGCGATTTCGCCCAGGGTCGAGTCGGCGAGCGAAATGACCCCCGCGGCGTTCGCGTAGGCCAGGACTCGGCCGTTCGGATCACAGAGGACCGCCGAGGCGCGCTGCCGCACAGCGGTCACCTGGAGGTTGCGGAGGTAGAGCGCCTGGTCGATGCAGGAGCGCTCGTACTTGGCGAAGTCGCCGATTTCCAGGAGAAGCTTGGTCGTGCCACTCGAGAACATGGCCCTTGGTTATTCGCTCCTCCGGGGTGTGTCCATACCTCAGCGGCGGCGAATTTGGCCCTTTGCTCGCGCTTATCGCGCCGGAGATGCGCGACTTCGAGAGGCAAATGTCGTTAAGTTGGTGTCACTTCGTAAACTTTGTAACCGACCCGACCACCGTGTCAGATACGCGAGATCTCCGGGTCTCGCGGGTGTCAAACGCGGCGATGCGCGATAGCCCCCGGGGCGCGCAAGAACGCGCGCCCCGGCCCGCCGGCCGCGCGCGCTCCCGCGCGTTGGGGGTGAATTGCATGTACAAAATTATGACTCTTGGGACATGTAAGGCGAACGAGGGGCGAGCGGCGTCGAGTGTGGTTCGGCGCCGACGATCGACGTGTAGCCCGGGCGGATGATCCGGCGGGGATCACCTGGCGCCGGGGCGAGCGTCGTCGCTTCGCAGGGCCGCTTTGGGCCGCTCCTGGGGGGCGTTGCCGGCGTGTCACGCGCGCGCCCGGAGGATGGCCTCTGAGCTCGCGGGCGGCCGCCCCGCGTCGACGTCGGCGCCGGGCTGCGGCGCGTCGCCCAGGGAGGCGTGGAGGTGTTGGAGCGTCGCCACCCAGGACGATGGCGGGACGGCGATGGGGCGCCGAGGGCCGCGCCCTGGCGGTGACGCGCGTTGGATGGACGCGCCCGCGACTCGGCCCCGGGTCGTCGACTCGTTGGCGGGACCGGGGCCGCGCCATCAGACGCGACGAGGGCGACGAGCGCAGTGCTCGTCGCCCTCGGCGTCCCGCGCGGGCGCGGGCTAGGAGCGGGCCGGCGGCGGGGAGCGGCGGGCCGGCTCGTCGGCGAAGCGATCGCGGACGATCTTCGGGACGTCGACCCCGGTCGCCGCCTTGATCTGCTCGGCGTAGCCGACCAGCTTGGCCGCGAGCGGGCCGTCGCCGTCGCCGCCGAGGCCGGCGGCGCTCGGGAGCACGGTGAGGCGGTCGACCTTGAGATCGCCGATCGTCCCCGAGACGGTGCGCATCAGCGGCACCAGCTTCTGCATGAGCAAGACGTCGCGCCCGGACGAGCCCGAGCCGCGGTAGGTGGTCGCCAGCTCGGCGAGCGCCTGCGCGGTCGCCCGCCCCTGCTCGACGATCTGGGCGGCGTTACCCTTGGCGACCTGGACCGCCTCCTGGCGCTGGGCCTCGGCCGGCTGGATCACGTCGGCCTGGAGCCGGCGCCGGACCTGCTCGATCCGCGCCTCCTGCATCTGGACCTCGGCGGTCGCCTGGGCGATGAGCGCCTGCACCTCCGCCTGCTGCCTGGCGATCATCGCCTCGCGGCCGGTCTCGGCGTCGGCGATCCGCCGCTCGGTCTCCTTGTGGACGATCTTGATCTGGGCCTCGATCGACGCGAGCTCGGCGTTGCGGGTGTTGGTCCACTTCTGCTCGGCGGCCTGGGCCTGGGCGCCGGCCTCGGCGATCAGCGCCGCCCGCCGGATCTGGGCCGAGCGCTGGCGACCGATCGCGTCGAGGTAGCCGACCTCGTCCGAGATGTTCTGGATGTTGAGGGTGTCGAGGACCAGGCCGACGCGGCTCAGGTCGTGCTCGGCCTCCTCGGTCAGCTTCGAGGCGAAGAGCTGCTTGTCGCGGTTGACCTGCTCCGGCGTCAGGGTCGCGAGGACGCCGCGGAGGTTGCCCTCGAGGGTCTCGCGGGCGGTCTTCATGATCTCCTCGCGGCTCTTGCCGAGGAAGCGCTCGAGCGTGTTGTAGAGGAGGGGCTCCTCGCCGGGGACCTTGATGTTGGCGATCCCCTGGACGTCGAGGGGATCCCGCCCTTGGAGTAGGCGTTCCGGACCTGGAGCTCGATGATCATGTTCGTCAGGTCCATCCGGTCGACGGTCTCGAAGAGCGGGATCCGGATCGTCCGGCCGCCGCGGAGGATCCGGTAGCCGAGGACCTTGTCGCCGACCGGCCGTCGGCGGCCCGAGAAGATCAGGACCTCGTTCGGCTGGCAGACGTAGAGGACGTTCTTGATCACCAGGAGGATGGCGAGGATCGCCAGGGCGACGATGACGAAGATCGCGATGAGCGCGTCGAAGTCGCCGGCCGCGAGGAGGGTGGGGGTGATGGGTACGATCGAGGCGAGCATCAGCGGGCGCTCCTGGAGCCGAAGGTGAGGCCGGTGGTGGAGGTGGTCGTGGTGGGGGCGCCGCCGGCCGCGAGCGCGTCGAAACCGCCGTTGTGGCCGTTCTGGCCGGTGCCGGCGAGGATCGCCGGGACGTCGACGCCGGTGGTCTGGCGCAGCGCGGTGAGGATCGCCGCGACCGTGTTCGGGTAGGCGGCGGCGTAGGAGGCGAGGCCGGAGCCGTCGCCCGGGTCGAGGACGTTGACCTCGCGCACCCGGATCTTCTCGACGCTCTCGATCACCGAGCCGACGAGCTCCTCGAGGTGCTGGATCACGTAGATCTCCTTGGCCTGGGCGCCCATCGAGTTCCAGGCGCCGGCCATCGCCTCGAGGACCTGGGCGACCGCGAGGCCGTTCTCGATCGTCGGCGCGGCCGCGCCCTTCGCCCGGATCGCCTCGGCCTCGCGCTGGATCTCCGCCGGGATCACGACCTCGGCCTGGAGGCGCTTCTGCTCGAGGTCGCCGCGGACCTCCTGGAGCGCCTGCTCGGCGTTGGCGCGGGCGGTCTTGGCGGCGGCCTCGGCCTCGCGCTCGACCGACGCGGCCTGACCGTCGAGCTCGGCCCGGATCTTGGCGAGCTCGTTGCGCTTGCGGAGGATCTGGGTCTCGGCGTCCGCCTTGGCGATCTCGGCGCGCTGGTGGGCCTCGGCCTGGGACTCCGAGATCTCCTGCTGGGCCTGGTTCTCGGCGTTCTCGGCGTCGCGGAGGACGGCCGCGATCTGCGGGCGACCGAGCGAGTCGAGGTAGCCGACGTCGTCGGAGACGTTCTGGATCTTCAGGTTGTCGAGCTGGATGCCGAGCTTGTCGAGGTCGTCCTTGGCGCTGCGGCTCAGGTTCTCGGCGAAGGCGAGGCGGTCCTCGTTGACCTGCTCCGGGGTCATGTTGGCGAGGACCTCACGGAGCGCGCCCTCGAGGGTCTGCTTGGCGACCATCATGATCTCGTGCTTCGACTGGCCGAGGAAGCGCTCGATCGCGTTGCGGATCAGCCGGGGGTCGGAGCAGATCTTGACGTTGGCGATCGCGTGGATCTTGAGGGGGATGTTGCCGGCGGAGTAGGCGTTCTGGACGACCACGTCGATCGACATCGCCGCCATGTCGAGGCGATCGACCCGCTCGAGGATCGGCACCCGCCAGGCGTGCCCCTTGCCGCAGCCGGCGAACTCCGCCGGCTGGCCGGAGGTGCCGCGGCCGAGGACGACCAGCGGTCCGAGGTCGACCCCGTCCTTGACCCGCGCGCGGCCGGTGAAGATCAGCGCCTCGTTCGGGCGGCAGACGTAGAGGAAGTTGCGGGCCAGGAAGAGGAAGAAGAGGATGCCGAGGCCGACGGCGACCGCGCCGACGAGCACCGTCGTCAGGTCGAGGTCGGCGGCCGCGAGGAGGCTGGCCGGCAGGGGGGGGGCGAGGTTGTGGATCATGTCTCTCTCACTCGAGGGTTGACGGGCGGCTGGCCCGGCGGCGCTGAGGTCGGCCGTCGCGCTCGATCGTTGCGGCGGTCGAGGAGCTCGGCGTTCCCGGGGCGCGTCGGCGGCGATGCATCGTGGTCCATCGGCCAGGCAGCGCCCGCCGGGGGCCGGTAGTATGCCACGTCTGCATGGGCGGCTGACAGCGGCGCTGGCTTTGCCTGCGCGCGCGCGATCGTTCATCCTCGGCGGGTGGCGAGCGGAGCGGGCGCGCGGGCGCGCGAGGGGCAGGCCCGCGGGGTCGTCGCCGAGGTGACGGCGCCCTCCTCCGCAGCGGCTGCGCGCCTCGGCCTCGGCTCGCCGCTCCCCGCCTCCTTCTACAGCGGCGACGCGCTCGACGTCGCCCGCGCGCTCCTCGGCAAGATCCTCCGGCGGGGGCCGGTGGTCCTCCGGATCACCGAGGTCGAGGCCTACCGCTGGCCGGGCGACAGCGCCAACCACTGCCGCTTCGGGCCGACCGAGCGCAACGCGGCGATGTGGGGGCCGCCGGGGCGGGCCTACGTCTACCTCTGCTACGGCCTCCACAACATGCTGAACATCGTCACGGGCGCCCGCGGCGAGGGGGCGGCGGTCCTGATCCGGGCGTGTGAGCCGCTCGCCGGCGAGGCGCTCGTCGCCGAGCGCCGCGGCGGTCGGCGGGGGCCCGGGTCGCTGGCGGGGCCCGGCAAGGTCGGCCAGGCGCTCGCCGTCGACCCCTCGTGGTCGCACCACCCGCTCCACCGCCGCGGCGGGCTGACCTGCCACGACGCGCCGCCGATCGCCGAGGACGCCGTCCTCGCGGGGCCGCGGGTCGGCATCGACTTCGCCGAGCCGGACGATCGCGCGGCCCCCTGGCGCCTGGCGCTCGCCGGCACCCGCTGGATCTCGCAGCCGGCCGGCCTCCGGCCGCGACTCGCCCGCGCGCGCTGAGGCCGGGCCGCGGGCCGTCGACCTTTCTCTACGGACAGGGGGCGCGGCTCGCTATCCTCGGGGGATGATGCCTCGCCTCGCCCTCCTCGCCGCCCCGCTCGCGCTCGCCTCGCTCGCCCTCGCCGCGCCGACGCCAGCGGCCGCCTGCGGCGGGACCTTCTGCGACGCCGGCCCCAACAACATGCCGGTCTCGCAGACCGGCGAGACGATCCTCTTCGTGATGGCCGGTGATCACACCGAGGCCCACATCCAGATCGAGTACGACCCGAACACCGAGGCGAGCCGCTTCGCCTGGCTGGTGCCGCTCACCGGGGTGCCCGAGTTCTCGGTCGGCTCGCAGCAGCTCTTCGTCAACCTCCTCAACGGCACGGTCCCCTCCTTCGGCTTCGTCAACACCTTCGAGCCCTGCGGCTACGGCGACTACGGCGGCGACTACGGGGGCGGGGGCGGCGACTCCTGCGGCCTCACCGGGGGGAGCAGCGCCACCGCGGGCGGGACCGGGGCCGGCTCGGGCGGCGGCGGCGAGGACGACGGGACCACCGGCGACGCGCCGACGGTGCTCCTCGAGGAGACGGTCGGCGCCTTCGACGTCGTCGTCATCGAGGACAGCGACGCCGCCGTGGTCATGACCTGGCTCAGCGACAACGGCTACTACCAGGACATGGCGGCCGAGCCGATCCTCCAGGAGTACCTCGACGAGGGGCACCTCCTGGCCGCGTTCAAGCTGACCCAAGGGGCAGGTGTTTCCGAGATCCACCCGGTCGTCCTCTCCTACCCGGGGGACGAGCCCTGCGTGCCGATCCGCCTGACCCGGATCGCCGCCGAGCCCGACATGGACATCCGCGCCTTCTTCCTCGCCGACGCGCTGGTCGGGCCGACCAACTACCTCCACGTCGTCGTCAACGAGGTCCTCTACGAGTGGCCCAACTTCGTGGCGAACTACAAGGACGTGGTGGTCCAGGCGATCGACAGCGCCCAGGACGGCCACGCCTTCGTCACCGAGTACGCCGGCCCCTCGAGCGTCGTCGACCCGAGCGGCCTCTTCTCGGCGACCTGGAGCGCCGCCGCCTTCGCGTCGATCGAGGCGACCGCGGTCGTCGACGAGCTCATCGCCCAGGGGCTGATGGAGTGCGTCGACACCACCTGCACCTACAACCATCCGCTGGTCCAGTCGATCCTCGGGGTCTACCTGCCGGTCCCGAACGGGCTCGCGCCCGGCGAGTTCTACTCGTGCCTGAGCTGCTTCGAGGGGATGATCGACGCGATGGCCTGGGATCCGGCGGGCTTCTCCCAGGCGATCGCCGAGCGGGTGATCGAGCCCGGCGCCCACGCGGTCGAGCTCCTCGACACCTACCCCCAGCTGACCCGCCTCTACACCACGCTCTCGCCGGCCGAGATGACGGTCGATCCGACCTTCCACCGCAACGCCGATCTGCCGCCGGTCGATCTCACGAGCCGGACGGTGACGCGCTACGTCCCCTGCTCGGGGGCGACGGTCTGGCAGCTCACGCCCGCGCGCGCGGTCACGGCCGACATGGAGTGGCCGACCTTCGGCCAGGACATGCCCTTCGCCGAGCGGATCGAGTCGATCCCGCCGGCCGGCGCCCCCCAGGTGATCGTCGACAACGGGCCGATGATCGACGCGATCCTGGCGATGATGAACGCGCTCACCCGGGGGCCGCAGATCCGCAAGACGGTCTGCGAGGACGAGCCGGGGACGGGCGGCTGCGGGTGTCGGAGCGAGGGCGGCGAGCCGGCGCTGGCGGCCCTCCTCCTCAGCGCGCTCGGGCTCGGGGTGCTGCGGCGGCGTCGGGCCGCGCGCTGACTCAGGGGACGCAGCCGACGTCGTCGTCGGCCGTGGGGGCGAGGAGGAGCTCGTCGCCGTCGAGCGGCAGGGTCGCGTCGTTCAGTTGCGTCCAGGCGTCGGCCCGCGGCTCGGCGCCGACGACCCGGCGCTGGACGCTGAGGTCGCGCCAGGCGAGGGGGGCGAAGTCGCCCTCGCAGGGGTTTTGAGCCGCGTCCTCGGCGTAGGCCGAGGCGTGGATGTGGAGGTGGACGCCGACCCCGGAGCCGCTGCTCCCGACCCGGCCGACGAGCTCGCCGCGGGCCACCGGGATCGGCGCGAGGCCGCGGCGGTCGAGGCGGCCGCGCTCGCGCCAGCCGCTCCAGCCCCCGCCGAGGGCGCAGATCTTCGGGTCCGAGGTGTAGAGGTAGACGTCGTCGATCGGGCAGAGCTCGCGGGGGATGCTCTCGGCCTGGAGGTGGGCGAGGATGATCACCTGGTCGCGGTCGCGCGCGCGGATCACGAGGTGGTTGCCGGCGGCGGTGCAGGTCTCGGCGCCGCCGGGGCAGTTGACGTCGTCGCCGTCGAGGTCGTCGTCGGGCATCCGCCGCCAGCAGGCGATCACCTCGCCGTCGATCGGCGAGCGCACCGGCATCCCCCACATCACGTCGTCGACGAGCGCCGGCGAGGCGACCCGCGGCTCGCTCCGGGAGCGGGTGTAGTGGGCGCTGCCCTCGTCCCAGCGGAGCATGTGGAGGTCGAGGGCGCAGTGGCGGGTCGCCGGGTCGTCGTCCGGCGCGCAGGCGTAGCCGCTGTGGCCGCGGGTCACGAGGTAGTGATCGTCGTCGAGGTCGTCGGCGCTGAAGGGGAGGTGCGCCGGGCGGGGGGCGACGAAGGCGTCGGCCGGGTGCGCGTCGGCGGGGGCCTCGGCCGGCGTCGGCGGGCAGGGATCAGAACATGAACAAAGGGACAGGAACGACGCGGCCGCGGCCAGGCCGACGAGCGCGGGCGCTCGCGCCCCCGGACGGCGCCGATCCTCTGCGTCCTCCATCGCTCGACGATCGAGGATGCGCGGGCGGGCGGCCGCTGTCGAGGCGCGGGCGCCCGCGCGGCCTCAGGGATCGACGAGGAAGCCGGCGCTCGCCAGCTCGGCGCGGAGCTCCGGGTCGTGGAGGCACTCCAGGAAGGCGGCGACCGCCGGCCGCTGGCGGCGGGCCGCCGGGATCACGAAGTCGTAGCGCTCGGCGAGGATCGGCGCGAAGGCGAGGCCCTCGGCGACGCTCTGGATCGCCACCCCCCAGTCGGCGCGGCCCTGGGCGACGCAGGCGGCGACGCCCTGGTGGGAGCGGGCCTCGTGGTGGTAGCCGCGGGGGCGGCGATCGCCGGCGGCGGCCGCGAGGAGGCGATCGATGAGGACCCGCGTGCCGCTCCCGCGGTTGCGGTTGACCATGATCACCGCGGGGTCGAAGACCGCGTCCGGCAGGCGAAATTCGCCGCCCGCCGGCGCGCCGCCCGGGGGCGCGAAGCGGCGATCGCCCGGGCGGCTGAGGAGCCCCTGCATGCGCCCGTAGCCGGGGACCAGCGCGCACCCTTCGGGGACGAAGGGGGCGTTGTAGACCCCGCGCTCGTCGCAGAGGTGGATCGGCGCGACGTCGCAGAGCCCGCGGGCGGCCGCCTGGAGGCCGCCGCCGCTCCCCTGGGCGATCAGCCGCACGCGGATCCCGGCGCGGTGGAGGCGGTCGGCGATCCGCTCGAGACCGGTGCAGTGGGAGCCGACGATGAGGAGGTCGACCGGCTCGGTGGCGGCGTCGATCCGCTCGACCTCGACGGCCGCGTCGGCGTCGACCCGCTCGACCTGCTGGTCGATGGCGATGAAGCCGTCGGCCCGGGCGAAGGCGGTGACCGAGCCCGAGCCCTTGCCGAGCGGGAGGGCGATCGGCGGGGCGTCCGGGTCGATGTCGGCGACGAGCTGGACCAGCGCGTACTCCCGGCGGCCGCGCTCGGATTGGAGGGCGAGCGGGAGGCGGGCGTGGACCCGCTCGCGCGGCCGCGCGCCGGCGCCGGCGAGCTCGCGGAGGAGCGGCGCGACCAGCTCGTGGAAGGTGAAGAGCGCCGAGGTCGGGAAGCCCGGGAGGATCGCCACGCCGACGATCGCCTCGTCGCCCTCGGGGTCGCCGCGGCGGGTGCGGGTCGCCCCGAGGCAGAGCGGCTTGCCGGGCTTGAGCGCGACCCCGTGGACGACGATCGCGGCCTCGCCGGGGTGCGGCCCCGGGAGGTCGGCGAGCGCTCGCACGCAGAGGTCGCCGGCGCCCTTCGAGGTGCCACCCGAGAGGAGGACGAGGTCGGCGCGCTCGCTCTCGATCGCGTCGCGGAGCGCGGCCTCGATCGCCGCGAGGTCGTCGCCGACGATCCCGAGGCGGATCACCTCGGCGCCGAGCTCCTCGCAGGTGTCGGCGAGCATCGTCTGGTTGCAGTCGTGGACCCTGCCGAGGGGTCGCGGCGCGCCCGGGGCGACGATCTCGTCGCCGGTCGAGAGGATCGCCACCCGCGGTCGGCGGTGGACCGGCGCGCGATCGAGGCCGAGGGCGGCGATCACCCCGGTCTCGCGGGGGCCGAGGCGGAGCCCCGGGCGGAGGACGACCTCGCCGCGGGTGATGTCGGAGCCGGCGAAGGCGATCATCGCCCCGGGGATCGCCGGCCGTCGGACGAGCACGTGGGTCGGCGCCTCGGGCGGGTCGAGGTCGGTGTCCTCGACCATCACGACCGCGTCGGCGCCCCGCGGGATCACGCCGCCGGTGGCGATCGTCAGGGCCTCGCCGGTGGCGAGCTCGCTGGTGGGCGCGACCCCGGTGGCGATCACCTCGGGGCCGAGGGCGAGGCGGCGGGGCGCGGTCTCGCTCGCGCCGTAGGTGTCGCTGGCGACCACCGCGAAGCCGTCGACGTTGCTCCGGTCGAAGCCGGGGACGTCGACCGGGGCGGCGATCGCCGCGGCGAGGACCCGGCCGCGGAGCCGCGCCAGGGGGGCCTCCTCGGCCGCCAGCGGGCGCGGGCGCAGGGCCGCCCACCAGCGGGCGTGGGCCTCCTCGGGCGAGACCACCCGGAGGAAGACGCGCTGCGGATCACTCTGTCTCATGGGTCATGTCCGATCGCGCCTCCCTCGGCGGGGCGCGGGTCGTCGAAGGCGAGCATCTCGACCTCCTCGCCGACCGCCCAGCCCTCGCTCTCGGGGTCGACGATCACCACGCCGTCGGCGATCACCGCGGTGGAGAGGAGCGAGGCGCCCGAGGTCGCGACTGGGGCGATCGCGCGCCCGTCGTCGGTGAGCGCGACCCGGACGAAGTCGGTGCGGCCGATCTTGGAGGTTAGCTTGCGGGCGAGCGGGAGGCGGAGGCGAGGGTGGGGCCAGCGCCAGGGATCGGAGCGGCCGCCGAGCGCCCGCAGGAGGGGGCCGACGAAGAATTCGTAGGCGCAGAGGCAGGAGACCGGGTTGCCGGGGAGCAGAAACACCCAGCGGCCGTCGCCGAGGCGGCCGACGCCGGTCGGGCTCGCCGGCCGCATCGCGACCCCGTGGACCAGGAGCTCGCCGCGCTCGCCGAGGAGGAGCGGGAGCCAGTCCTCGGAGCCGACGCTGGTCGCCCCGCAGGCGACGATCACGTCGGCGTCGCTCGCCTCGGCGCGATCGAGGGCGGCGACGAGGTTGTCGCGGCCGTCGCGGCTGCGCAGGGGCGGCAGGAATTCCGCGCGGTCGCGGGCGCAGAGGCCGGCGAGGGTGACCGAGTTGGAGTCGACGATCTGGTGGGGCCCGAGCGGCTCGCCGGCGGCGACCAGCTCGTCGCCGGTGGAGAGCGCGAGCACCCGCGGCCGCCGGATCACCGGCGCGCGGCCGAGGCCGAGGGAGGCGATCACGCCGGCGTCCTGCGGGCGGAGGCGGCGGCCGGCCCGGAGGATCACCTGGCCGCGGGCGATGTCCTCGCCGACCTCGCCGATGTGGCGGAGCGGCGCGACCGCGCCGATCGCCAGGACGACGCCGTCGGCGGCGCGCGCGAGCTCGGCCTGGAGGACCGCGTCGGCGCCGGCTGGGAGCGGCGCGCCGGTGGTGATCCGGATCGCCTCGCCGGGCCCCAGCGTGAGCCCCGAGGGGCGCCCGGGCATGCTCTGGCCGCAGAGGCGGAGGGCGATCGGCGCGAGCTCGGAGGCCGCGAAGGTGTCCTCGCCGCGGACCGCGTAGCCGTCGACCGCGGCCCGGCGGAAGCCCGGGACGTCGATCGGCGCGACCACGTCGGCCGCGAGGATCCGGTCGCTCGCGTCGGCGACCGCGACCTCCTCGGCGGCAAGCGGCGCGGCGCCGGCCCGCAGGATCGCGAGGACGGCCGCGACCTCGCGGCGCTCGCGGAAGCCCCGCATCCGCACGTCGTCGACGCCGCCCATCCTTGGCTCCGAGGACATGTCTCGAAGTACCTGTCCTTCGCGCTAGTCGGCTCGATCGGCGAGGCTCGGCCGCCGGGCCGGGATCTTGGCGACGACCTCGGGGAAGTTGCGGAGGAGCGAGAGCGCCGGCAGGAGCGCGACCTGGCCGAGGCCGCAGATGCTGGTCTGGGCCATCGTCGCGTCGAGGTCGGCGAGGAGGGCGACGGTCCGCGCGGGGTCGCTCGCCTGGCCGGCGGCCATCCCCTCGAGGAGGGTCACCGCCTTCTCGGAGCCGACCCGGCAGGGTACGCACTTGCCGCAGGACTCGTTGCGGAAGAAGCGGGTCAGCGAGATCCCGAGCTCCAGGAGGTCGCGGCCGGTCGCGACCGCGACCACCGCGCCCGAGCCCAGGGTCGAGCCGGCGGCCCGCAGCGCCTCGAAGTCGAGCGGGGTGTCGACCTTGTCGGCGGGGAGGAAGGCCGACGAGGCGCCGCCCGGGAGGATCGCCGCCAGCGCGGCGCCGCCCTTGATCCCGCCGGCGAGGTCGATGAGCTCGCGGATCGTCGTCCCCATCGGCACCTCGAAGCAGCCCGGGCGCTCGACGTCGCCGCTGATCCCGACGAACTTGAGGCCGGCGCAGCCGCGCACGCCCTGGGCCCGCCACCACTCGAGGCCGCGGGCGGCGATCGCCGCGCTCATCGCCAGGGTCTCGACGTTGTTGATCACCGTCGGCTTGCCGAAGAGGCCCTCGATCCCGGGGAAGGGCGGCTTGTTGCGGGGCTCGCCGCGGCGGTCCTCGAGGGCCTCCAGGAGCGCGGTCTCCTCGCCCAGGATGTAGCCGCCGGGGGAGACGAAGACCTCGAGCTCGAGGCCGAGGCCGAGCTCGGCGATCGCCGCGCTCGCGGCCGCGCGCTCGGCCTCGAGGGCGGCGCGCTCGGGCTCGTACTCGTGGCGGATGTAGACGATCCCGCGCTGCGCCCCGACGACGGCCGCGGCGATCATCACCCCCTCCCAGACCAGGTGGGGGAGGCCGGCGAGGATCTCGCGGTCCTTGAAGGTGCCGGGCTCGCTCTCGTCGGCGTTGCAGATCACGTACTTCTCGCCGCCGCCCTCGGGGCCGGCGCCGCGGACGAAGCCCCACTTGGTCGCGGTCGGGAAGCCGGCGCCGCCCATCCCCCGGAGGCCCGCGGCCTTGAGATCGGCGAGGAGGGCGTCGGCCGCCGCCGCGCCGCCGGCGACGATCCTGCGGAGGGCGGCGTAGCGGGGGCCGCCGCCGGCGTAGGGGTCGAGGCGGTACGACCTGTCCTTGGGGGCATGTGTGTGGTGATCGCCGGCGAGCGCGGCCTTGACCCCGTCGGCGCCGGCGACCGGGAGGTGGTGGTCGACGAGGGCGGCCGGCGCCCGATCGCAGCGGCCGAGGCACGAGACCTCCTCGATCTCGACCCGCTCGCCGCTCGCCGCCTCGTGCTCGGCCGCGATCGCGCGGATCGCCGCGAGGCAGCCGGCGCCCCCGGCCATCGCGCAGCTCAGGTCGCGGCAGACGCCGACCGAGCGGGCGGCCGGCGGCGTCCGTCGGAAGTGGGGGTAGAACGACGCGACCCCCTCGATCCGGTGGAGGGGGACGCCGATGCGCTCGCCGAGGGCCCGGAGATCGGCGTCGCGGAGCCAGCCGTGCTCGGCCTGGAGGGCGCTGAGGTGCTGGATGATGCTCGGCGGGCGGTAGGGCATGGCCGGGCCAATGTATCAGAAAGGGGCGCGGCGATGAGCGCAGGGGCTTCGTCGCTGGGCGCCCGCGTCGGCGCCGGCGCGGGCCGGCGGACGGCCGTAGAGACCCTCCTCGGGGCTCCCCTGCGCGGGGCGTCGGCGGGCGCGAGGTGCGAGGTCGACGAGGACGCGAGCACGCGCGCTGGCGAGGCTCGCCGCCGCCGCGTAGGCTCGCGGGGTGTCCGCCCTCCGCCCCACCCGCACCCGCGCTCGCGCGCTCGCCTGCGCCGTCGCGCTCGCCTGCGCCGGCCTCGTCGGCTGCGAGGGCGCCTCCGGATCGCGCTCGCCGGCTGCTCGCCCCGAGCCGGCCCAATCGCCGACGAGCGCGCCGACGAGCGACCCGGTGGCCGCCCAGGAGCCGGTCGCTGATACCTGGCTAAAGGGACAGCTACACATGCACAGCGCGGGCTCGGGCGACTCCGAGACCCCGATCGCCCAGGCGCTCGCCTGGTACGCCGAGCGCGGCTTCGACTTCGTGGTGATCACCGACCACAACGTCGTCACCGAGGCGCCCGCGGGCGCGCCGATCCTCGCGCTCCCGGGGATCGAGCTGACCCAGAACCTCGACGAGTGCGATCCTCCGCCGGGCCCGGGGCTCCGCTGCCTCCTCCACGTCAACGCCCTGGTCGTCGACCCGGCGCGGGTCGGCGGCTACCGCTTCCCGCCGCCGCCCTCGATCACCCGTCACGATCTCTACCTCCGGGCGATCCGCGCGGGCGAGGCGCTCGGCGGGGTGGCGATGCTCAACCACCCCAACTTCCACCTCGCCGCCGACGCGGAGCTACTGACGGCGCTCGCCGGTGACGGGCTCCGCCTCTTCGAGGTGGCCAACGAGGCGGTCGACTCGAACAACGAGGGCGACGCCGAGCACCCGTCGACCGAGGCGCTCTGGGACCTCGCGCTCAGCCGCGGCGCTCGCCTCTTCGGGACCGCGAGCGACGACGCCCACCACTACTTCGACGCCGAGGCGGTGGCGGCCCGCGGCGAGCAGGCCTTCACCGGCGATCGCGGCTTCGTGGTCGTGCGGGCGGCCCGCGAGCCGGCGGCGATCCGGGCGGCCCTCGCCCGCGGCGACTTCTACGCGTCGACCGGGCCCCGCCTCCGCGCGCTCGAGCGCGGCGACGGGGCGATCGCGGTCGAGCTCGAGGCGCCGGCGACGATCGAGTTCATCGCCAACGGCGAGGTCGTCCGCCGGGTCGAGGGGAGGGCCGCGAGGATGGCGATCGACGAGGTCTCCGGGCCCTACCTCCGCGCCCGGGTCACGACCGGCGAGGGCGGGATCGTCTGGACCCAGCCGATCTGGCGGGATGGCTAGCGCTCACTCGCAGGGATCAAACATCAGGCCGCCGAAGCCGGGGTCGGTGCCCTTTCCGTTGAGGCGGATCTTGATGAAGTCGTCCTCCGTCATGTTCGCGTAGCGGAAGACGTAGAGGTCCGGGACGCCGTTGAACACCAGATCTTCGTCGGGGACGCTCGCCGTCCCGGCCTCGAGGTCGACGTCGCCGTACCAGCCGATCCGGGCCGCGAGGCCGCCGCTGATGTCGTGCTTCCCGGCGGTGTTGTCGGTCAGGATGCTCATGCAAAATTCGGCGGGCACGTCGGCGTTCATCCGGATGTGGTTGACGGAGTTGTTCGAGTTGTCGTGGGCCGCCTCGTCGACGACGCTGCCCGAGTTTCCGCTGCCGCCCGCCGTCTGGATCGCCGCCCAAGCGCCCCCGCCGCTCTCGGAGTAGACGCCGATGCCCTCCTCCCCCTCGAGGACGTCGAAGACGCCGGCGTCCGGTGAGAAGAGGTTGCAGAACTCGCCGCCGCAGAGCTCGAAGACCTTCCACTCCCAGTCCCGCTGCCAGGTGGGCTTGAGGAAGCGCATGTTGTCTCGGGCCTTGCGCTTCGACTTCGAGGAGCCCTGGCCGAATTGCGGGAAGTAGTAGCCGTGCTTGCCGAGGTCGAGGCCGGTCGGCGAGAGGTCGGTGACGTCGGTGACCTTGCCGACGTAGACGACCGTCGCCCCGCTGCCCACGTCGCCCAGGGGGGTGCCCGTGGTGTCGGTGTCGGTGTCGGTGTCGGTGCCGGTGCCGGTGCCGGTGCCGGTGCCGGTGGTCCCCTCCGAGGACGTACCCGTGCCCCCTGTCGTCGGCGCGCTCGTGCCCGATCCGCTCGTGCCGGCGCTCCCCGTCGGGCCGCTGTCGGAGCCCATCGTCGTTCCCGAGCCGGAGCCCGTCGAGCTCGTCGCGCTCGCGCTCGCCGATCCGGCCGACGTCCCGCTCGCGGGGCCGACCGTGTCGCTCGCGCTCTCGGAGCTGGCGTCGCCGCCGCTTCCGCAACCGACCAGGATCACAAGGGCACCGAGCAGACGACGCATCGGCGCAATGTACCCCGTCGAGGACGAAAAGGGGCGAGCCGCCCCCTCGTCGACGGCGCTAGTCCGCGACCTTGCCCGAGACGTGGAACTCGAAGCGCGTGAAGTCCCGCTTGCCGGCGCCGAGGAGCGTGGTGTCGAAGCGGGCCGAGGCCCCGGGCTTGAGGACCTCGGCGTCGGCGTAGGTGAAGCCGAGGTTGGCGAGCTTGTCGTCGCTGTCGTAGGCGAGGACGTCGACTCGGACGAACTCCGCCGGCGTCGTCCCCTTGTTGTGGACCTTGCCGGCGATCTTCCAGCCGAGGAAGTTGTCGCGCTTCGGCGTCGGCGACTCGAGCTCGAGGCCGGCGGCGAGGGTCGGCAGGTAGAAGGGCCGCTCGGCGTGGACCTCGAAGGAGATCTTGGCGTGCTTCGGCGGGCTCTGGACGAGGATCGAGATCGGCGAGCGCTCGCCGGGGGCGACGACCTCGTACTCGGCGAAGGACGAGGCGACCCCGACCTCGGCGCCGCCCTCGTCGAGGAGGATCGCGCTCACCTTCGACTTGCCGAGGGGGAAGGGCGAGGTGTTGGTGACGAAGCCGTAGATCCAGAGGGCGTCGCCGCCCATCCGCTGGCTCTCGTAGGTGAACTCCGCGGTCGCCGGCGCGAGCTCCTCCTCCGGCGGGGTGACGCTGACGGTCGGCGTCGACCCGCCCCCGTCGCCGCCGATCGTCGGCGTCGGGCTCGGGCTCGGGTCGATCGCCGGGACCGAGACCACCGCGTTCGCGCGGTCGGCCTCGGCGATCCTCGGGGCGTCGTCGGCCCGGGCGATGAAGAGGAGCACGACCGCGAGCCCGACGATCACCACGGCCCCGCCGACCACCGCGGCGATGATCGGCCCCTGCGATGACGCTCTCGCGGCGCCGACCGGCGCGAGGGTCTTTGGGGTCCCGTGTTGGAGCTGGTAGCGGACGCCACAGTAGACGCAGGTGTGGATCCCCTGGGGGGTGGCGACCGACGTGTCGGCGGCGCCGCAACCCGGACAGCGGACGATCTCGGCGGGCATCGCCCGAGGATAGCCCGGGGTCCGGGCTCGCGGGCGCTCGCGGCGACGATCGCCGGCGATCGCCGCGGTCTCGGGCGTCCAGCGGGCCGTCGCTGGCATTTGCCCGCGTCCTAGCCCGCGTCCGCGCCCGCGCCCTCGCGGGTCAGGGCCCCGTCGGGGGCGATCACGACGAGCGGCCCGCCCTTGCGGCGCATCGCCCGGATCGTCGCCCACACGCCGCTCCGTCGGATCTCCTCCCGCGTCCGCTTGGGCAGGCGATCAGGAGATCGGCGTCGGCGACGATCTCACGGTTGCGCACCAGCGGCGCGCGGGGCTCGGCGATCGCCTCGGAGTCGCAGCCAGCGCGCATCCCGGGGATCGACGCCGGGCGGATCGCCACGGCGATCGACCGCCGCTTGCAGAGCGCGTCGAAGCCCGCGTCGGCGCCGACGCAGTCGCCGTGGAGGCCGCGGAGGGTCCGCGTCGGGTGGTCCGCGGCGAGCTCGCCGAGGAGGGCGTCGAGCGCCGACTCCTGGGCCGCCGTCATCCCCCCGCGGGCGCCGGTGAAGGCGATCACGAGGGCGCCCTCGGGGTGGACCCGGGGGGCCTTGGCGGGCCGTGTACGCCCCATCCTCGCCACTTTACCCCCGGGCCGGGCGGCCGCGCCTTCGCCACTTCCTTGCGATCTCGAGAGATGTAGTCAAAAGTGGGCGGTCCATGGAGCCCGATCGCATCGATCCCCCGAACCCCGCGGAGACCGACGACGACGAGCCCCCGCGCTCGCCCTGGATCGGCCGCGGCCTGGTCGCCGCGGCCCTCGGCCTCTGGGGCGTGGTCGTCTGGCTGCGGGTCGGCGGCGAGCCGCGCGTGCAGGTCCGGACGGTCGCGCTGGTCGACGACGAGGCGGACGCGGACGCGGACGCGCCGGACGAGCGAGCGCGCGATCGCGGCGCGGACGAGGGCGCGGTCGAGGATGATGACGGTGAGGCGAGGGGTGAGGGCGGCGGCGCGGTCAAGGCCCTCGCCGGGCTCGCGGAGGCGGCCGCGGAGGCGGCGGCTGCCGGCGCGGCGAAGGCGGACGAGGAGGCCGCGCGCGCGGCCGCGGCCGCCGACGAGACCCCCCGCGACCCGCGTGAGCGCCTCGAGGGCGCGGCCTGGGCGAAGTCGATGCGCGAGCCCGACAAGATCACCTACGTGATCAAGCGCGGCGGCTCGATGAAGATGGTCGCCAACCTCTACAAGCTCTACCACCACGAGATCCAGGCGCTCAACCCGGGCGTCGACCTCGAGCGCGAGCAGCCGCCGGGGACCAAGCTGGTGGTCTGGCGGCGCCCCGGCGACGACTTCGTCTCGGAGTCGATCGGCTACGCCGGCGACGGCAAGCTCGAGGGCGGGGTGCCGATGCTCGACGGCCCCGGGCGGATCCTGCGGATGGAGCCCTGGAAGTCCTTCGCCACCGCCCACACGGTCGCGGTCCTCGACGCGGTGCTCCGGGAGTGGGGCCGCCGCTACCCCGAGGATCGGCCGATGCTCGTCGGAAACATGTCGCAACGGACAGGTGGTCGCCTCAAGCCGCACTCGACCCACCAGTCGGGGCGCGACGTCGACCTCTCCTACCCCCAGAAGGTGATCGACGGCGAGGAGTACAACTGGCGCGAGATGAACGAGCGCAACCTCGACGCCGACAAGACCTGGGGGCTCCTCGAGCTCCTGGTCGAGAGCGGCGAGCTCGAGGTCGCGCTGGTCGACTCGGCGATCCAGAAGCTCCTCTACGATCACGCGGTCAAGACCGGCCGGGTCCCCCGCGGCGAGCTCGGCTTCTGGCTCGAGTACCCGCGGCGGCCGGGGACGGTCGAGACGATCGTCCGCCACCACGCCGGCCACGTCGATCACCTCCACGCCCGCTTCAAGTGCCAGCCGAGCGAGCGCCGCTGCAAGTCGCGCGAGCGCGAGTAGCTCAGCGCGCCCGGTAGAAGATGTCGGTGCGGAGGACGAACTTCTCGCCCTCCTCGACCTCGCAGGCGCGGTGCAGGATCCGGTGCTGGAAGAGGAGCGCCCGCCCGAGCCTCGGCGTGATCCGCTTGCCGAGCTCGGGGAAGTCGGTGTCGCCGCCGACGAAGCCCTCGTTCAGGTAGAAGACCAGGGTGAGGAGGGAGCGGCGGCCGTCGTCGAGCTCGACGACGCTGTCCCAGTGGGCGCCGTGGCGCTCGCCCGGGCCGTAGCGGTAGAGGCGGAGGCGCGGGTTGGCGCCGACGAGCGCGAGGACCCATGAGGCGCGTCGGCACCGCGGGGCGGACGAGGTCGAGGAGGCCGTCGGCCTCGGCCGGGTCGTCCCACATCACCCGGGTGTTGTTGCGGGTCGCGGGCTCGATCGTCGGGCGGCCGTCGCGACCGATGATCGGCGCGAGCTCAGGCGCGGCGCCGCGGAAGCGGGCGATGAAGGCGGCGCAGCGTTCGGCCGGGAGGGCGTCGTCGACGATCCAGGTGGGCGGCTGGGTGAGGTCGAGGAAGCCCGCGTACATCGATCGAGGGTAGCACCGGCCCCCCGGTAGGCGGGCCTCGCGGCTTCGCGCGCGCTAGCTCAGGATCGTCAGCTCGACCCCGAGGAGGTACCAGTAGGGGCTCCCCGAGGCGGCCTCGCCGGTGAGGGCGATCTGCTCGCCGCGGCTGTCGTGGGCGCCCTGGCAGGTGTAGACGAGCGCGACGTGGTCGAGGTCGCCGCCGCTGAAGCTCTGGTGGGCGCTCGGGCCCCAGCCGCCGCTCTCGGTGGTCGTCCGCGCGGCCGTCCAGAAGCGCTGGCCGTGGTCGACCGCGAAGTCGACGAGGAGGCGGGTGCCGGCGGGGAGGAGGATCCGCAGGCGGATCGCCCGATCGTTGACCGTCCAGGCCGGGTAGTCGGCGCTCGACGGGAACATCGCCAGCGCGCCGGAGGGCGCGTCGGGGTTGACGAAGGTCGGGTTGTCGAAGATCAGCGAGGCCTTGCCGCTGATCACCGGGGCGGCCGGCGAGAGGTGGAGGACGCCGCCGAGCCCGCCCTCGTGACCGGTCGCGCGGAGGAGCTCGAGCTTGCGGGCGACCGGCAGCGCGCGGATCGGCCGGACCGCCGAGGTCAGGCGATCGCGCTCGTCGAGGAGCGCGGGGGTGCGGAGGAGGGGCTGGTGGAATGTCGGTACGCGGCGCTCGGGCATGGTCGGCCTCCGGCGCCCACCCTCGCATGACCGGGCCGGCGGGTCCAGGGGTCGCGGGGGGGAGGCCGAGGCGCCCTCGGAAGATGGTCAAAGGTTCATGTCGAAGTGGTCATGTGTCGCGGCGCCCCCGGGTCGCGGCCCAGAGGGCGAGGGCGGCGATCAGCGCGGCGATGAGCCCGCGGAGGAGGTTGCGCGAGAGGAGCGGCGGGGGGCTCTCGGAGCGCGACGCGTCGTCGTCGGCTTCGGGGTCGGGGCCGTCGGTGCGCGGGGTCGAGGCGGCGGGGTCGCTCGCATTCGCGCCCGCGCTCGCGTCCGCGCCTGCGGTCGCCTCGGGGACGTCGCCCTCGGCGCGCGCGCTCGACCCGCTTGAGCCCGTCGCGGCCGCGAGCCCGCCGCTCCCCGTCGTCGCCGCGTCCGCGCTCGCCGTGTCGGTCGTCGCGGCGTCGCTGGCAGCCGCGCTCGCGACCTCGGCGCCGCCGGTCGAGCCCGCCGCTTCGCCGCCCGAGCTGGTCTCCTCGAGGTCGGCCCCGCTCGCCCAGCGGGCGGCCTCGGCGTCGCTGAGGGGGTCGTTCGGGTAGGGCCAGGGTCGCTCGACCCGGCCGATCGGCACCCGATGCTCGCCGCCGCCGCGGTAGCGGAGGGTGATCGCCTCGATCACGATCTCGAGCCCGGCCGCGCCGATCGAGCGGACGACGATCGACTCGTCCACCGCCCGCAGCGGCGAGCGCTTGAGGACCGCCGGCGTGGTCTCGGGGAGGCGGTAGGTCGTCCGGAGGATCTTCGGATCCTCGCGGAGCCGTCGATCGCGGGCGCGGGCGCCCATCGCCGCGAGCTCGTCGAGCATCGCCGGTGGGAGCGCGTAGAGGCTGGAGTCGTCGCAGTAGTTCTCGCCGCGGAGCCAGGTCAGCGACGCGCCCTCGACCAGGCGCGTGAAGTTGCGGGAGCCCGGCGGATCGGGGCGGTCGTCCTCGGTCTCGGCCTCCTCCTCGCCGGCGTCGCCGCGCTCTCCCTCGTAGTCGTAGGTGCTGAAGCAGACGCTCGGGTAGAGGATGAGCGCGTGGTCGGGGAAGCGATCGATCCCGGTGATCGTCACCCTCGACTTGAGCGGCCGCTCGAACTCCTCGTCGTAGGGGAGGGCGTCGGCGCGGGCCTCGGCGGCGCTCAGGCAGAGGAGGGCGGCGGCGAGGGGCCAGCGCACCGGCCCAGTGTAGCCCGCGCCAGGGTCCGCGCGGGCGGACGATCGCGGCCTCGCGGGACCGCCGGAGAGGGCCCGCGAGGCCGCCCTGGCTGCGTCGGCGGCGCGCTTTGGCGCCCGGGCCAGCCTCTGCTATGACCGCCCGCGCGATGGATCCGGAGTACCGCAGCCCGCAGAGCCGCGAGGTGCCGCCCGCCCGCGAGGGCGAGTTCTCGGCGGTGAAGATCGGCCCCCTCGAGGTCTGGCCGCCGGTCGTCCTCGCGCCGATGGCGGGGGTCACCAACTACCCCTTCCGGGCGATCTGCCGCGAGTTCGGCGCTGGCCTCTACGTCAGCGAGATGATCACCGCGCGGCCGCTGGTCGACGGCGTCCGCAAGACCCTCCGCCTCGCCGACTTCGGCCCCGACGAGTCGCCGCGGAGCCTCCAGCTCTACGGCGTCGATCCCCACTACGTCGGCGAGGCGGTCAAGCGCCTGGTCGGCGAGGGCAAGGTCGATCACATCGACATGAACTTCGGCTGCCCTGTCCCCAAGGTCACCCGCCGGGGCGGCGGCGCGGCCCTGCCGGTCAAGCGCCGCCTCCTCCGCGAGATCGTCCGGGCGGCGGTCCGCGGCGCCGGGGCGGTGCCGGTGACGATCAAGTTCCGGATGGGGATCGACGAGAAGATCATGACCTTCCTCGAGACCGGCAAGATCGCCGAGGAGGAGGGCTGCGCGGCGATCGGCCTCCACGCCCGGACGGCCGCCCAGCTCTACGACGGCGAGGCCCGCTGGGGGGCGATCGGCGAGCTCAAGGCGGCGGTGACGACGATCCCGGTGCTCGGCAACGGCGACATCTGGGAGGCCGAGGACGCGCTGCGGATGATGCGGAGCACCGGCTGCGACGGGGTGATCGTCGGCCGCGGCTGCCTCGGCCGCCCCTGGCTCTTCCGCGACCTCGCCGACGTCTTCGCCGGCCGCGAGCCTCAGAACCCGCCGAGCCTCGGCGAGGTCTTTGACATCATGATCGACCACGCGACCCGCCTCTCGGCGTGGTTCGGCGAGCGCCACGCGATGCGGGGCTTTCGCAAGCACTCGAGCTGGTACACCAAGGGCTTCCACGGCTCGTCGCGGCTGCGCACCGAGCTCATGCAGGTGACCACGCTTGAGGGCCTGCGGGCGCTGGCGGCGACGATCGATCGGACGATCCCCTTCTCGCCGGCGGCGATGCGGGTGCCGCGGGGCAAGACCGGCGGCACCCAGAAGGTGGTCCTGCCGGCCGGCTACCTCGACGACCTCGACGACCTGACCCCGCCCGAGGACGCCGAGGACGGGGGCTCGGGCGGCTAGCGTGGGGTGCCGGCGATGAGCCTCCCGCAGGAGCCCCGCGAGCCCCTCCTCGTCGCCCTCCGGGCGGTCGACCCCGCCGCCTGGCGGCGCGAGGTCGCGGCCGTGCTCCTCGCCCAGGGCGAGGTCGCGGCCGCCGGCCGGGCGCTCGGGGTCGCGCGCGCGACCCTGGAGCGCTGGATCGCCGAGGAGCCGGCGCTCCGGGCCGCGCTCGACGAATCGCGCTAGCGCGCGCGGAGCGTGGCGGGCGGCCATGCATCGAGGTGTGTCGCGGCCCGCTGGCCCTCGGCGCAGGTCAGGACGCCCTCGCAGGCGGCGTTGATCGCCTCGTTGTCAGCCTCGCCGCACGAACGCCGACGCTCGCGGATCACGTCGACGCAGGCCTGCCCTTCGTCGGCATCGTAGGTGCAGCCGGCCTCGAGGAAGGCGTCGGCCATGTTCTGGATCTGAGCCTCGAGGTCTTCGCGGCAGCCGGCGAGATCGCCGAAGTCTCGCTCGAAGTCCGCCCCACCGCACTTCCGGAAGCGCTTGCAGCTCACCTCGGCCGCCTCCTCCATGAAGGCGTCGACCGTCTCGACCTGGCAGGCCGCGAGGAGCGCGAGGACGGGGACGAGGGGCGCGCGCGCGAGCATCGGGCGATGCTAGCAGGCGCCCGCGTCGAGCCACAGCGTCGACCAGCTGCGCTCCTCGCCCAGGCCGAGGTCGCGGCCGCCGCCCGGGCGCTCGGGGTCGCGCGCGCGACCCTGGAGCGCTGGATCGCCGAGGAGCCGGCGCTCCGGGCCGCGCTCGCGGGCTGAGCGGCCTCGTTCGGCAGAACGGCGTATATGTGGAAGCCGCGGTGCGGGAGCGCGGAGCGTGGAGGACAAGGTAGCGATCATCACCGGCGCCAACTCTGGGATCGGCTACCAGACGGCCCTCGACCTCGCGCGTCGGGGCGCGACCGTCGTCATGGCGTGCCGGAGCGAAGAGCGGGGGGAGGAGGCGCGCGCCCGCCTCCTCGCGGAGGCCCCCGGGTCGACGGCGCTCGTCCTCCGCCTCGACCTCTCGGAGCCGGACTCCGTGCAGGCCTTCTGCCGCGAGGTCGAGGCCCAGGTCGGCGTCATCGATCTCCTGGTCAACAACGCCGGGATCGTCGGCGTCCCCCTGGCGCGCAACAGCGTCGGTCACGAGCTCCAGCTCGCCACCAACTACCTCGGCCCCTTCGCGCTCACCTGCACCCTGCTCCCGCGCTTTCGTCCGGGCGCGCCGTCGCGGATCGTCAACGTCGGCAGCCTCGCCCACCGCCTCGGCAAGCTCCGCCTCGACGACTTCAATTGGGAGCGGAGCGCCTACTCGACCTTCGGCGCCTACGCCCGGAGCAAGCTCGCGCTCCTCGCCTTCACCGTCGAGCTGAACCGGCGGCTCGAGCGGCGCGGCGGCGCGATCCGAGCGCTCGCCTCGCACCCTGGCGTGGCCGCGACCGACATCGGCCGCTACCATCACCTGACCAACCCGCGCAACCGCGTCGGCAGGTGGATCAACGAGAGGATCGCGGCCCGGATCGCGAGCGCGGCGGAGGCCGCGGGCCCGACGATCCACGCCGCCTGCGCGGAGGCGGTGCGGGGCGGCGACTTCTTCGGGCCCGGAGGTTGGCTGGAGCTCGGCGGGCCGGTGGCGCCCGCCAGGCTGAGCCCCCTGGCCCGCGACGAGGAGCTCGGCCGGCGCCTCTGGGCGCTCTCGGAGGCGATGACCGGGGTCCGCTTCCCGGCCTCGTCCGCGGGGTGAGCCCGGGCCCGATCAGCGGCCGGGCGTGAGGAGCCCGACCGCCCGCATCTCGATCGACTTGCGGACCAGGCGATCGGCGACGCGGCGCGCCTCCTCGGCCCAGGCCCGCTGCGCGTCGGCGGGCGCGTCGGCGGCGAGGAGCGCCCGACCCTCGGCCAGCGCCCCGTCGACCGCGGCGATCGCCCGCGCGAGGGCTGCGGTCGCCGGCGCCGGGCCGTCGTCCTCGGCCGCGCGGTCGAGGGCGGCCCGCGTCCCCTCGAGATCGCCGCGCTCGATCGCCGCGGCCGCGTCGATCACCTGGCGGTAGCGGAGCTCCGCCCGCGCCTCGCCGGGGACGACGAAGGAGCCGTGGGGCGCGCTCAGGGTCTCAAAGACCAGGGCCGTGCGCGCGTCGAGCTCGGAGAAGAAGTGCCAGCGCTGCCCCGGATCGTGGAGGAAGGTCCAGATGTCGTTGACCCGCATCCCCGGCCGGCGCTCGAGGAAGGCGTCGGTCGGCAGGCCGTAGCGGAGCTGGTGGGCTCGGCGATCGAGGGTCCGCGGATCCATCAGCGCGAGCGGCCGCGTCGCCTGGTCGAGGCCGATCCAGAGGTTGACCAGGACCAGGCGCGAGCGGGCGTTGCGGTGGGTCGGCGAGTCGTGGTGGAAGAGGCGGGGCGCGAGGCCGCGGAGGAGCTGGCGCACCGGCGTCCCGTCGACGTCCTGGTCAGCGTGGACGGCGACCGCCGCCTCGTGGCCGTTGATCCCCTGGCTGTGGACCACGCCGTGACGGATCGTCCCGGGGCCGGCCTTGCGCATGATGAAGCCCTCGCCGGCGATGAAGAGGATCCGCAGGCGGCCGCCGCCGACGAGGGGGAGCGAGCGCCCGCGGAGGCGGCGGCGGATCTCGGCGGCGTCGCCCGGCTCCGCTCGACCGGCGCTGCGCACCCGCTCGAGCGCCGCCTGGAGGCGTGCGAGCCCGGAGAGGTCCGCGCGATCGAAGCCGTGGATCCGCAGCTCGGGGCGGAGCCCCTCGGGCGCCGAGCCGTCGTGGATCTCGACGCGCTGTCGGTCGTAGAGGGCGCCGTCGAAGAGCGCGTCGGGGTCGAGCGTGCGCGCGCGGAGGAGGCCGCTCCCGCGATCGTCAGGGGCGACGTCCTCGGGCCGTGTGAAGGCGAGCTGAGCCGCGAGCGAGGCGGTCGAGTCGGCGGGCACGGGCGCCGATCGTACACGAACTCGGGGGCGCGCGCGGACGCCCCGGGCGATCGCGGGGGCGGGCCCGCTGGACCGGGCGCGCCGATGCGCGGGCTCGCGGCAGCTCGCGGCGGTCCGCGTCGTCCGCCGCGCGCGGGCGCGAGGAGCACCTCTCGGGCCGCGGCGCGCCGCTGGCCTTTCGCGGGCCCGGACGCTCCGCTACGCTGCCTGGATGACCCTATTTCGACATAGCCTGGCGTTTGCTCTCTGCTCCCTCGTCGGCGCGCTCGCGCTGCCGAATTCCGCGTCCGCCGGCCTCCCGGAGTGCAACAACATCCGCCTCGAGGACGTCGGCGCCTGCGAGATCCGCGGCGACCTCAAGTGCGAGGCGGGCTGCGATGAGCTCGGGATCTACAAGAAGGCCTGCGCGACCAAGCTCCACACCGTGTGCCGCGACGTCTGCACCGTCGACGCCGACGGCGGCTGCACCGACGAGTGCACGATCCAGTGCTCGCACGACTGCGACATCGGCGTGAACGTGATCTGCACCCACAACTGCTTCCTCGAGTGCGAGGGCTCCTGCGACACCTCCTGCGCCGGCGCGGCCGACGAGGCGACCTGCCGGGCCTCCTGCGAGGCGACCTGCGACGGCGAGTGCGACGTCCAGTGCGGGGCGGCGGTCGACGGCGACTGCTACTCCCACTGCATCGAGTGCTGCGACGGCTCGTGCACCGCCCAGGCCAACATGACCTGCCAGACGAGCTGCCAGGAGGAGTCCTTCGAGGAGTGCGAGTACGAGCTCCGGGCCGACTGCTCGGCCTCCTGCTCGGGCGACGGCGCGCTCTTCTGCGACGGCGAGTACGTCCTCGCCGGCTCGCAGATCCCGGCCTGCGTGCAGGCGCTGATCGCCGCCGGGATCTCGGAGCCGATCGAGGTCGGCTTCGAGGTCGACGGCAGGGTCAGCGGCTCCTTCTGCAGCGTCGACGGGGGCGCGGGCGGCGGGCTCGGGGCGCTCCTCCTCGTCGGCGGGCTCGGCCTCCTCGGCCTCCGTCGGCGCCGCGCGGCCTGAGCCTCCGCTCGCGGAGCGCGGCTCCGCGGCCGCCCATGGGGCGCTAGAGCGACTCGTGGGCGGCCGGCGTCAGCGAGCCGAGGACGTCGAAGTTGAAGTAGTGGGCGTAGTCGGGGTCGTAGCCGTCCATGTAGGAGTTGGCGGGGACCCCCGCCCAGGTCGCCTCGCTCAGGGGCTGCTCGCGCAGCATCCCGAGGTGGACCTCGATCGTGTCGGGGCTCTGGAGGTCGGCCCAGCTCACCCGCATCTCGACGAAGTCGTTCGCGGTAGCGACGTCGTCGCCGCCGGCGATCGGCCCGAAGCCGACGGCGCTCCAGGCCCCGCCGCTCCACTCGAGCGCGCCGCCGTAGTCGTCGCTGGCCTTCCAGCGGAGGTGCCAGCGGGCGTCGAAGGGGAGGTTCGGCTGCTGGGTGTTGTAGAGGACGCCGACGCTCGAGCCCATCATCCCGCCGAGGTAGGCGACCATCCAGACCTGCGAGCTCTGGGCGGCGAGGTCCGGGCTCTTCATCCCGAGGTAGAGGTAGTCGGTGTCCCAGGCGACGAAGCCGCTCTGGCCGAGCGTCGACGAGGCGAAGGTCTCGTTGACCGTGAAGTCGTTGACGCCGTCGAGGACGATCGTGTGGAAGTAGCGGATCGTGAAGCCGTCGGCGCTCGTGAAGTCGGCGGCCATCGCCGTGCCGCCCATGTCAGTCACGTCGGCGAGGACCCGGATCTTGTAGGTGGTCGCGCTCCCCAGCGGCGCCGCCGGCTTGACCGTGAAGGTGAGCTCGTCGCCGCTGCTCGGGGGAGCGGCCATCTTCACGCAGGTCTTGAACTGGTCGAAGGAGACCTGGAGCGTCCCCGAGCAGCTGGTGTCGGCGGTGTTGGTGGTCAGGGTCGCGGGGTCCATCACCTCGCTGAAGGTCACGGCGATCGCCGTGTCGGCGGCGACCCCCTCGGCGAGCTCGTCGGGCGCGGTCGAGATCACCGTCGGCGGCTCGTCGACGCCGGTGTCGGTGCCACCGCTTGTGTCGGTGGTGGTGCCGGTCGAGCCGGTGTCGGTCGTGCTGCTGGTGTCGCTCGTGCTGGTGTCGGTCGTGCTGCTCGTGTCGCTCGTGGCGGTGTCGGTCTCGGCGACGCCGGTCGAGGTGCCGGGCTCGGTCGCGCCGCCTGTGGAGGTCGCCTCGGTCGCGCCGCCGGTCGTGCTGGTGTCGGTCGCGTCGCCGGTCGAGGCCGCGGTCGAGGTGCTCGTCGACGCGCCGCTGGTCGGGCTCGGGCCGCTCGCGCTCGCGTCCGTGGTCCCGCTCGTGCTCGCGGTCGCGCCGGTGTCATCGTCGCTCCCGCCGCTGCAGGCGAGCGGGGCGATCGCAACGAGGAGCGCGGCGAGGGGGAGCGAGGCGAGCGCGCGGGGACGGTCCATGCGCGGATGCTACCCTCGCCGAGGCCCGCGACGCGCGGCGAAGCGCCCGGTCGCGCGGCGAAGCGCGCGGCGCTGCGGCCCCGGGCACGGCGCGCGTCTGCGCACCTCCGCCGTCGTGGACGGCGCAGGAGACCCCTGCTAGCGTGCGTCCGCCGTCGGCGCCTCCGAGGCCGCCTCCGCAGCGACGCCCTCCTGCGACGCCCCGAAGCGACGCCTCCTCGCCCCGCCGGCCCTGCCTTGCCATGCGACCCATCGTCTTCGAAATGGAGACGTCGGACCCCGACGACTTCATGACCCTCCTCTGGCTCGCGGATCACGCCGAGCTCGATCTCCGCGCCGTCCTCGTCACCGCGGGCTCGCGCGATCAGTGCCAGCTGATCCGCTGGGGCCTCGACCACTGCGGTCGTCAGGATGTGCCGATCGGCGCCCTCCATGGCCCCGGGTGGTGGGCGAGCGCCGAGGGGTCGAAGGCCCGGGTCTCGGCCTTCCACTACAAGGTCTACGGCCACGCGATCCACGATCACCCGGTCGGCGAGGTCGTGTCTGGCCCCGAGCTCCTCGCGGCCGTGCTCCGCGAGGGGGCGCAGAGCGGGGCGGCGACGACGGTGCTGGTCGGCTCGGCGCCGAAGAACCTCGGCGCCGCCTTCCGCCGCGACGCCTCGATCACCCTCCCGCGCTGGGTGCAGCAGGGCGGCTTCGCCGGCGACAACCTGGTCGCCGCGCCCCTCGAGAAGTTCCGCGGCAAGACCACCTGCCCGAGCTTCAACCCCGGCGGCGCGCCCAAGGAGACCCTCGAGCTCCTGGCCTCGCCGCGGATCGCCCGGCGCCTCTTCGTCTCCAAGAACGTCTGCCACGGGGTCGTCTGGACCCGGGCGATGCACGCCGCCCTCGAGGCCCGCCTCGAGGGCCGGGGGCGCCGCGTCGGCCTGGCGACGATGATCGCCGCGCTCGACCGCTACCTCGTCGACAAGGGGGTCGGCAAGGCGATGCACGACATCGTCGCCGCCACCTGCGTGGTCGACGAGGCGGTCTGCGAGCGGGCGGAGGTCGAGATCTACCGCGCGCGCGGCGAGTGGGGGGCGCGGGCGGCCGCGGGGACCGACACCTTCATCTCGATCGGCTTCGACGAGGGGCGCTTCCTCGACGTCCTCGCCGGCTGAGCGGGCACTCGTGCCGCTCGGGTCGCCGCCGCGGTCTCTGCTAGAACCTCGCCCATGAAGGCGCCCGCCCGCCGCCGCGCCACCTACGAGGACGTCCTGGCCGTGCCGCCGGGGGTCGTCGCCGAGGTCGTCTACGGCGTGCTTCACACCCATCCGCGACCCGCCCTCCGCCACGCCAACGCGTCCTCCAACCTCGGGGTCCTGCTCGGCTCGCCCTTTCGCCTCGGCCGCGGTGGCCCCGGCGGCTGGGTGATCTACGACGAGCCCGAGCTCCACCCGAGCCCTTCGACGCGGTCGAGCTCCCGCTCGCGCTCCTCTGGGAGCGCTAGGCCGAGCTAGCCCTTGCGGGCGAGGGCGAGGAAGATCGGGTAGCCCCGCGCGTCGCGGTGGACCTCGCAGGCGGTCGTGAATTCGACGTCGACGAAGCCAGCCGCGGCCAGGCGCGCGCGCAGGTCGTCGCGGTCAAAGCCCGCGTGAAAGACCCCCTGGGTCTCCGGCGGGTGGAAGGAGCCGTCCTCGGCGTCGAGGTCGGCGAGCGCCACCCGGCCGCCGGGGGCGAGGTGGTCGTGGAGGGTCCGCAGGAGCGCGTCGGTGTCCTCGACGTGGTGCATCGCCATCGCGCTGACCACGAGATCGACGGTCTCGCCGAGGGGCGCGTGGAGGATGTCCTGGCAGCGGATCTCGACCTTGCCCTGGAGCTCGGGCTTGGCCGCGAGCTGGGCGAGCATCGCCTCGGAGATGTCGACCGCGAGGACCCGATCGACGAGGGGCGCGATCTTCGAGCAGACCAGCCCGGTGCCCGCGCCGAAGTCCATCACCCGGAGCCCGCCCGAGAAGTCGACGGCCTCGCGGAGCGCGCGGAAGACCCCCTCCGAGATCTGCGCGGGGATCGGCCGCTGGTCCCACTCGGCGGCCTTGTCGTGGAAGAGATCAGCCATGGGCCCAAGGGTGGTAGCGAGGCCCACGGGACGCAAGGGGGCGAGTTGTCGCGGCCGGCCGGGCTAGCCCTCGGCCTTGCGGTCGGCGATGTAGCGCTCGAGGTGCGCGCGGGCGTCGACGAGCTGGGCGTGGGCGCCGGCGAGGCAGAGGACGACCTCGTCGAGGTAGCCGTCCGCCGAGGCCGACCACGCGCGGTTGACCAGGCGCTCGCCGCCGGCGAAGCGGGTCATCACCTCGGCGTAGGAGGTCAGGCCGAGCGCCGGGATCATCGACTCGCGGGCGTCGGCGAAGCGGGCGAGGTCCTCGCTGAGCTCGCGGTCGATCCGGTCCTTGACCCCGTAGACGTCGATCGCCTCGCCGGCCTCGACCAGCGGCTGGAGGCGGGTGACGACGTTGGTGAGCGTCGAGCGCATCGTCGCCAGGTCCTCGTTCACCCGGTGGTGGTGGTGGGCGGCCGCCTTCGCGGTGAGCCGGAGGAGGACGACGCCGACGAGGCCGACCGCGATCGCGCCGCCGTAGAGCGGCCAGGAGATCGCGGCGACCTCGGTGACCGAGAAGAGCGAGGCCGCGAGGACCCCGATCCACATCAGGAGGAGACCCAGGAGCCGCATCTCAGTGCCCCCCCGCCGCGCCGGCGATCACCGCGACCATCGCCTTGCCGACCCCGACCAGGGCCTCGCCGACGATCAGGCCGGCGGCCACCGGGATGCCGACGTCCTCGACGAAGCCGCGGCCGCGGACCCGCTCGATCACCATCCGCCCGAGGCAGCCGACCGTGTAGGTGAGGACGATGTGGAAGGGCATGTAGAAGCCCAGGCCGATGAGCACGCCGATCCCGCCGAGGCCGCTCATCGCCATCAGGCCGCCGATCCCCGCGCCGGCGGCGTAGCGGAAGGCCGGCACGTCGCCGCCGATGATCCCCTCGACGACCCCGGCGAGGGCGGTCGCCTGGGCGGCCGGGAGGCGGGCGGAGCCGATCCCGTAGGCCTGGTGGAGGACGTAGATCAGGCCCATCACCAGGATCGGCCCGAGCCAGGTGGCGAGCATCTGGGCGATCTGCTGCTTGCGCGGCGACGCGCCGACCAGGTAGCCCGACTTGAGGTCGAGCATCATGTCGCCGGCCTGGGCGATCGCTACGCAGATCGCCGCGCCGACGACCACCGACGAGACGATCATCGACACCGAGCCGAGGCCCGAGGCGACCAGGATCAGGATCGTCACCGCGATCAGGGTCATCCCGCTCAGCGGCGACCAGTTGGTCCGGCCGAGGCACTCCGAGACGATCACCCCGGCCGCCCAGATCCAGAGGGTGCCGAGGAGCGCCATCCCGAGCGCGTGGCCGATGGTCATGTCGGCGGTCGAGAGGAAGGCGATCGCCACCAGCGCGAGCGCGCCCGCGGCGATCGACCCGTAGAGGACGTTGATCGAGAGCTCGTCGGCCTGGCCCCCGCCCTCGGCCCTGGCCTTCGCGGCGTCCTGCATCGAGCGCACCGCCGAGCGGATCAGCGGGAAGGCCGCGATGATCCCGCCGACCGCGGCGCCGATCAGGATGCCGATCCCGAGGGGCCGGAAGAGGTCCTCGCGGAGGACGTCGGGCCCCTGGCCCATGATCGCCAGGATCTCCGGCGAGCCGCCGGCGGCCAGCATCGGCGCCAGGGCGAAGTAGCAGATGAAGCCGCCGAGCCCGAAGTAGAGGCCCCCGCGCCCCGAGAGGAAACCTGTCCCAACGGTCAGGAGCGAGAGGTAGAAGGTGAGGTTGAGGTAGGAGGGCGCGCCGATCTGGTCGCCCATCGCCCAGGTCTCGCTCGGCTGGAAGTGGCCGACGAGGTAGTGGACCACCCCCGAGACCAGCGCCCCGCCGAGGAGGAGCACCGCCTTGCCGGCGCCGGTCCCCGACGAGCGGAGGACCGCGGCGACCGCGATCCCGCCGGGGTAGGCGAGGCGGTTGAAGTCGATCATCTGCTTGCGCAGCGGGATCACGAAGGCGAGGCCCAGGATCCCGCCGGTGATGCAGGCGAGGACCATCAGGAGCGGCGAGAAGTCGCCGGCGCCCGGGTAGCTCTTGTCGAGGATGAAGAGCGCCGGCACCGAGAACATCATCCCGGCCGAGGCGCCGTTGACCGCCGAGGCGATCGTCTGGTTGATGTTGTTCTCGACGATCGACGAGCGCCGCAAGATCCCCCGGAGGATCCCCCAGCCGAGGATCGCCGCGAGCTCCGAGCCCTCGATCGAGAAGCCGAGGATCAGCGAGGCGTAGCCGATCGAGACGCAGATCAGCGCGCCGAGGAGGTAGCCGACGATCAGCGCGGTCCAGGTCAGCTCGGGGTAGGGGCCCCGGCGGATCGGCCGGCCGCGGGCGTCGGTCGCGGGAGTCTCTGCCACGTTGGGCGGCATCGTAGGGGAGCGCGGCGCGGGTGTAAACGCCCGCCTGACCGCGCCCCGGCCCTACTGGTAGGCGATCGTCAGGATCGGCCGGTAGTCGGGGTTTGGCGCCTTCTGCCCCCAGTAGAGCGCGCCGTCGGTGTCGACCGGGACGTAGCTGAGGTGGAGCGCCTCGCCGGGGATCGGCAGCGACGGGCTCAGATCCCAGTGGACCGGGGTGCTCTGGTTGATCCACGGCCCCGAGGGGGCGAGGTCCTCGACGAAGGTCGGGGCCGCGCTCCCGAGGCTGACGAGGTCGAAGGGCTCGCAGCGCTTGAGCTCGCCCCGGTAGCCGCCGGCGAGGACGTGGTCGGTGGTCCGGAGGTCGAGGCCGACGGCGCTGATCGTCTTGCCCGCGAGTGAGCCCGGGATCGCGAAGCGGATCAGGATCCGCGAGGGGCGGCCGCCGCCGCCCTGGCCGACGAAGGAGGTGTCGAAGATCAGCGCGCCAGCTCCCCCGTTCTCGGCCTCGGACTTGGTCTCGCACTCCGCCGGTCCGAGGTGGGGGTAGCCGTTGGCGGCCTTGAGCACGCAGGTGGCGATGTCCGCCGGGATCGTCAGCGAGCCCGGCTCGCCGCCGGTGGTCGTCGCGTCGCCGGTGGTCGTCGCGTCGCCGCTCGTCGTCCCGGTCGAGGTCGAGGTGGTGGTGGTGGTGGTCGTCGTCGCCGACGCCCCACCGGTGGTGTCCGTGGAGGTGCCCGAGGCCCCGCCGGTCTCGCTGCCGCCCGCGCTCGCGCCCCCGCTCGTTGTCGCGCCTGCGCTGGAGGTCGAGGTCGTCGACGCGGAGGCGGAGGCGGAGGCGGAGGCGGAGGCCGAGGTCGACGCGCTCGCCTCGCTCGCCTCGCTCGTCCCGCCCTCGCTCGCGCCGTCGAAGTCCGGGTTGCCGAGCACGCAGGCGCCCGCGAGGAGCGGCGCCGCGAGGGTGAGCCGAGACGCGATCATATGGACCACGCTACGGCGCGCGGCCGCGCCCTGCAAGCGCGCGTCCGCGCGCGCTACTGGAGCACGAGCTCGAGGTAGGGCGCGCCGGGCGTGGTCTTGCCGCGGTAGAGGGTGCCGTTGGTGCTGCTCGGGTGGAGGCCGAGGAAGAGGCCCTGGCCGGGGACCACGAGGTCCGGGGGGAGGCTCCACGAGGTCGTCTCGTTGCCGCCCAGGAATCCCTTCGCGGGGGCCAGCTGGGTGCCGAGCCCGGGGGGGCCGCTGGCCAGCGAGGCGTCGTCGAAGGCGGCGGTCGCCATCAGGATCCCGCCGGGGCCGTCGGGGAAGTCGTAGACGCCGTCCGCGATCTGAGCGTAGAGCGTCACCGCGGCGATCGTCATGCCGGCGTACTCGGCGGGGATGTCGAAGCGGAGGTAGGACTCCGCCCGTCGGCCCTTGCCGTCGAGGTTGACGACGCTGGTGTCGATCTGCATCAGGCCCGTGAGCGCGGTGCCGTTCTGGCCGTCGGCGTTGCCGCTGCACACCGGCGGGCCGCCGTAGCCGTAGCCGTTGTCGAGGAGGACGCAGGTGGCGATCGTCGGCTCGACCTTGTAGGTCCCGGGCGGGAGCCCGCCGCCGGTCGTGGTCGCGTCGGTGGTCGCGTCGGTGGTCGCGTCCGTGGTGGTGCTGGTGCCGCTCGTGCCGATGGTCGTCGTCCCGCTCGCCGAGGGGTCGACGCCGCTGCTCCCGCTGGTCTCCGCGCCGCTGGTGCCCGACGCCGACGCGCCGCTGGCGGCGGTCGTGGTCGACGCGCCGGTGGTCCCCGAGGCGGCGCTGGTGCTGCTCATCGACGCCGACGCGCCGCTCTCAGTGCCGGTGGACGCCTCGCTCTCGCCGGCCGGCGTGAACTCGGGGTTCCCGAGCACGCAGGCGCCGGCGATCAGGGGCACCACGACGAGCGCGTCGATCCAGCCGCGAACCATCAACAACAGTCAAGGCTACGGGCGGTCCGCGCGGGCTGCAAGGCGCGCGCCCTTGCGGAGGGGCCGCGACCGGGGACCTCCTCACTACTCGAGGTCGAGCGTGAGGATCGGGCGATCGGCCTGCACGGCGAGGAAGAGCGGCTCGCCGGCGACGATCAGCGCCGGGTCGATCGACCAGGTGACCTCCTCGCCCTCGACGACCAGCGATCCTGGCTCTGGGACCAGGAGCTCGAGGCCCTCGGCCTCGAGCGGCCATCGCAGATCATCCTACCCGCTCGCGGCTCGCGGCTCGCGGCTCGCCGAGCGATCGCCTATTCGTGGAAGATCGTCAGGGTCGGCCGCGCCGGCGCGTTGTCGCCGAGGCCGCGGAAGAGGGTCCCGTCGTCGGAGGTGGCCCAGAGGCCGAGGTGGAGGGGCGCGCCCGGGACCGCGAGCTCGGGGCTGACGACGAAGGCGACCGGCGCGTCGTTGGCCACGTCGAGCGAGGGCGCGACCATGCCCGTCGACTTCGGCGCGCTCGTCTCGAGGCTCGGGAGGTCGAAGGCCGCGGTGGCGTGGAGGTCCCCGCTCGGGCCGCCCGCGTAGGCGCCGTCGGCCGTGTGGAGCCCCAGGGTGAGCGCGGTGATCGTCTGGCCGGCGAGCTCCGCCGGGATCGCGAAGCGGAGGTAGATCCGGGCCTCGCGCCCCTGGGCGTTGCTGAAGGCCTGGTCGACGATCATCAGGCCCGTCGTCTTGGTGCCGTTGCTGACGTCCGCCATCATCTGACACTGGCTCGGGCCGAGGTGGGGGAGCGCGTCGAGCTCGAGGAGCACGCAGGCGGCGATCTCGGCCTCGACCATGAGCGGGCTCGGCGGCGGCGGCTCGCCGGTGCTGGCGTCGCCGCTGCTGCTCCCGCTGCCGCTGGAGCTGCCGGTGGTCGAGTCGCTCGCGCTCGCGGCCGTCGGATCGCCGCTCGTGCCACCCGTCCCGGTCGTCGACGTCGAGGAGGAGGAGGACGACGACGACGACGCGGTCGAGGTCGAGGTCGAGGTCGAGGTCGAGGTCGAGGATGACGTCGAGGAGTCTTCCCCGGCCGTCTGGCCGCTCGGGCTGTCGACGAAGCAGCCCGCCAGCGCGAGCGCGCCGACCAGCGCGGGCCCGAATCGGATCATCCCCAGGACGTGGCGCGTCGACGGCATCGGCCTACCAGGTCATCGGCGGCGGCTGCTCGTCGCCGCTCCAGTGGCAGAGGAATTCGCGGAAGCGGGTGACCTTGCCGCCGCGGACGTCGAAGACGTGGGCCCAGCGGTTCTCGAAGGGCGTCTGGGAGCCGCGCTCGGAGCCGCGCTCGGAGCCGAGGACGATCACCGCGTCGCCGTCGACGAAGGTGCGGCGGGCGGCGAAGTCGGTGAAGTCCCAGGAGCTCGTGAGGATCTCGAGGAAGCGGCGGACGCCGTCGCGGCCGCGGAAGGCCTGGCACTTCTCGAGGTGCGCGGGGCCGTTGACGACCCACTCGATCTCGGGGTCGCAGAGGGCGAGGAAGCCCTCGAGATCGCCGGCCGCGAAGAGCCGATACACCGCCTCCACCGTCTCGCGCGGGCTGAGCATGGTGGGAGGATACCAGGCGGCCGACGAGCGCGGGGCCTACGCGTCGGGGTGCTGGGCCGTCGGCCGGGCCTCTGGCTGGGCGTCCGGGCGGGCGCCGAGGATCTCGCCGCGGAGGCGCTGGAGCTCGCCGAGGAGGCGCTCCTCGAGCGCGAGGATCTCGCCGGAGACGTCCCCCTCGCGGACCAGGAGCGAGGTCAGGGTCGCGGTGAAGATGCCGACCACGACCATCCCGGCGATGATCAGGAGCGCCGTCAGGAGGCGGCCGGCGACCGTCGTCGGGTTGCGGATGTCCCCGAAGCCGCCGGTGACGACGGTGGTGAAGCTCCACCAGAGGCTCTCGCCGAAGGTCTCGACCCCCTCGGCGTTGGCGTGGCCCTCGACCGCCCAGATCCCGATCCCGCCGACGATCAGGACGACGATGAGGATCGACACCGAGCGCCGCATCATCCGGACGTCGAAGGCGGCGGCGAGCTTGTCCATCCCGCGCCAGAAGAAGAGGACGATGCGGATGAAGCGGGCGAGGCGGGCGAGGCGGATCAGGCGGATGAAGCGGAGGAGGCGGAGCGAGCGGCCGAGGCGGAGGGTGTGGACCGAGGGCAGCGGGATCGAGGTGATGAAGTCGATCCAGTAGCGCCGCCAGAACCACCGGCGATCGATCGAGAGGCTCCGCCGCCAGAAGAAGTCGGCGAGGAAGATCGAGCAGGCGCCGATGTCGACGTAGTCGAGGAGGATGATCGTCGCCGGCGGGAGGTCGTTGAGCTCCTGGTAGAGGAGGATCCCGATCACGATGACGATTAAGATCATGATGAAGGTGTCGTAGATCAGGCGGCGGGTCGGCGAGCCCAGCTTGGCCGCGATCGCGTCGGAGAGCTGGCGCTCGTGGTGGGCGTCGTGGACCTTGCGGCGGAGGTTCTGGATCTCCTCGAAGTCGCGGCCGAGGTCGACCGCCCGCCGCCGGAGCTCCTCGACCGCCTGCCAGTCGAGATCGGCGAGCGCCTGATCGCTGCGGGCCCGGAGCGCGGCGATCGCCTCGGCCATCGCCTCGGCGTCGTCCCGGAGGCGGCTGTCGATCCCCGCGAGCTCCTCGGCCTTGAGATCGGTGAGCCGGCGCGAGAGGAGCGCGTGACGATCGGCCTCGAAGCGGCGGGCGATCGCGTCGTCGAGGCTCCGTTCGCCGCGCGCGCGGCGGATCAGACGGACGAGGGCGCTCTCCATCGCCATGGGGGCCGGGACTCTACCGCGTCGCCATGATCCACGATAGACGACGCGACTCTGGCATGGAGATTGCTCTCTTCGCGCTCATGCGCCGCTCGCCGCTCGCCAACCTCCGCGCCGCCCTCCGCGCGCGCTCGTCGTCGCTCCGGATCGCCGCGATCTCGACCTGGTCGCTCCTCCTCTGGGGCGGCTGGGCGCTCGTCGCCAACCTGGGGCACGGCCTCGCGGTGGCTGGGCGCGCGGCGGCCACCCAGGGGCTGGTGAGCCTCAGCGTCACCTTCATGATGACGGTCCTCCTCGAGGCGACGAGCCGGCGCTGCAGCGGCCGCTGGTCGCGGATCCTCGCGCCGGCGGCGGTCGCCGAGGCCTTCCACGCGATCTACACGGTCGGCCTCCACGTCTCGCTGGAGACCCCCGAGCTCGCCCTCACGACCCTCCCGCTGATCGCCGCCGGCCTCGCGTATTCGCTCACCTACGCCGCGGCGATCGCCCGCGGCGAGGGGCGAGGGCAGGGGATCACGCATGCCGAAGCCGCAGCCGGTCGGCGGATCCTGCAGCCCGCGTCGGCCTCCGGGAGCGCGGCCGCGCTCTCCTCGCCCGCGGGGATCTGGTCATAATGGCGGCCGTCATGTCGTTGCTCAGCCGGACCTCGCTCCTGATCACCCGCCGACGGCGACCGGCCCTGGCGACCCACCCGCTCTTTGAGGGCATCGATCGGGCCGACGTCATCGAGCTCATCGACCACCTCGATCTCCGATCGTACGCGGCCGGCGAGCACGTGGTCCGCCAGGGCGAGCGGGCCGACGCGCTCTTCGTGATCGCCGAGGGGGCGGTGATGGTCGTCCGCGCCGACGACCAGGGCGAGGAGCACACGCTCAAGCGCCTCGGCCCCGGCGAGCTCTTCGGCGAGGCCGGCCTCTTCCTCGACGAGGTCCGCTCGGCGAGCGTGAAGGCGGCGGGCCCGGCGAAGATCCTCCGGCTCCCCTACGACGCGCTCCGCAGCGCGGACGCGGACGCGAGCGGGAGCGAGAGCTCGCTCGGCGCGAGCGGGAGCATGGTCGGCGCGAGCGGGAGCACGCTCAGCCCCGGCGGGAGCATGCTCGGCCCGGTCGCCGCCCGGATCGTCCGCAACCTCGGCGGGGTGGTCGCCCGGCGGATGACCAGCCTCAACGACGCGGCGGTCCAGCACCTCCGCGAGCGCCTGCAGATGGGGCACTTCTTCGTCGGCCTCACCTGCCTCCTCGCCTTCTACACCTTCGGCCTCTCGCTCGATCGCACCTTCGCGGCGGAGCTCCGGGGCTACGGGCCGCTGGTCTCGATCGGCATGCTGGCGACGATCGCCCTCGGCTGCGTGCTGATGATCCGCAAGCTCGGCTGGCGCCTCGATCGCTTCGGCGTCCACCTCCACCGCCTCGGGCCGGTGCTCGGCGAGTCGCTCGCGGTGAGCGCGGTGATCCTGGCCCTCCTCACCGCCGGCAAGTGGCTGCTGATCCAGCTCCACCCCGGCTTCGCCGGCGCGCCGCTCATCGGCTTCGGCGCGCGCCTCGAGATGTACGGGGCGTCCAAGCTGATCGTCCTCGCGCTCTCCTACGCCGTCTTCGCGCCGATCCAGGAGTTCATCGCCCGCGGCGTCCTGCAGACCGCGCTCGAGGAGTTCGTCTCCTTCGAGCGCAAGACCCTCGCTGCGATCCTGATCTCAAACCTCCTCTTCGCCGCCCTCCACCTCCACGTCTCCTACACCCTCGCCGGCCTCGCCTTCGTCTCCGGGCTCCTCTGGGGGTGGATGTACGCCCGCCAGCGCTCGCTGGTCGGCGTCGCGGTCTCGCACGTGGTCATCGGCCTCTACGCGATCTACTTCCTCGCGTCGACGCCGATCTAGTGCCGCGACCGCGACGGTCGAGACGTCGTCGCCGCGGCCCGCGGTTCATCCGGCGCGGCGCTCAGGCGCGCGCGCGCCGGCGCCGGAGGAGGCCGAGCGCGCCGAGGACGATGAGCGCTGCGGGGCCGCGCTCGTCGGCGCTGCGGCAGCCGCAGCCGCCGCTCTCGTCGCCGCCGGCGGTGCTCGAGGCCGAGTCGCCGCCGGTCTCACCGGCCGTCGCGGTCGCGGTCGCGGAGCCGCCGGTCGCGGTCGCGGAGCCGCCGGTCGCGGAGTCCGAGCCGGCGCTCGCCGAGGCGCCGGTGCCGGAGGCGGAGTCGCCGGTGCCCGACGCGGAGGCGGTCGCGGAGTCGGAGCCGGCGCTCGCGCTCCCGCTGGAGCCGCCGGAGCCGGTGCCCGCGGAGTCGGTGCCCGACGAGCCGCCGCCGGAGTCGGTGTCGGTGCTGGCGTTCGGGTCGTACTCGGTCATCGCCGGCGCCGACTCGACCATCAGCTCGTTGACGCCGGCGTGGAAGAGCATCGCCGCGTGGTTGACGTAGACCCCGGGCGCGTCGAGATCGACGGTCACGCTGACCATCCCGCCCTCGCCCTCGCCGAGGTTGCCGAGCTCCCAGGTGACCTCGCCGTTGGCGTAGACCCCGTTGTCGGTCGCCGAGACGAAGGTGACGCCGGCCGGCAGGGTGTCGGTGAGGGTCGCGTTCAGGGCGGTCATCGCCCCCTCGTTGCTGTACTGGATGTCGTAGGTGATCTGCGGCTGGTTGACGATCGCCGGCGCGCTCTTGATCACCTGCGGCTGCGGGAGCCCCTCGGCGGTCGCGCAGGGCGCCTCAAAGAGCGAGTTGAGGAAGAGGCGGACCCCCTGCGACTTCGGGTTCGCCGAGATCGGCACGGTCACGCTGTACTCGTGGCCGCCGAGGTAGGAGACCTTGCCGGCGGTCAGGCAGAGCGCCGAGATGTTCGGGTCGTCCTCGAAGCCGGGGCAGACGCCGTCGATGAAGCCCGACATCCAGACGTCGTTGACGCCGACCGGGGTGCCCCCCTGGGTGATCAGGACGGTGTCGCCGGCCTTGTAGGTCTCGCCCATCGGCAGCGAGTAGGCGGGCTCCGAGCCGCCGACCGACCCGAAGGCGCCGTCGATCTGGGCGAAGGGCGAGTCGGCCTGGAAGTAGTCGTAGGTGTTCGGGCCCTGGCCGATGAGGAAGCCCTTGGTCGTCAGGAAGAAGCCGTGGGGGTCGAGGTTCTCGAAGGCGTTGACCGCCTGGCACTCGGCGAAGAGGTGGGTCGGGTACTGGAGGAAGTCGCGCATCTCGGCGACCACCTCGGGGTTCGCCTGGGCGTCCTTGACCCCCCAGTGCATCGACATGAACTGGCAGTAGACCGGGTCGCCGTCCTCGTCGAAGAGCGCGCCGTCGTGGTGGTTGTCCATCGTCGGCCCCGAGATCTCGTCGGGGTCGAGCATGTCGGGGCTGGCGTCCGGCCAGTTCGGATCGCCGATCGAGTCGGGGATCTTCGCCGCCAGCATGTACTTGCGGGCGATCTTCTGGTTGCCGTCGGCCATCATCGCGATCGACGGCGCGACCACCAGGGTGCGCGAGACGTCGCCGCTGAAGGGGGCGCTCGCCTCGTGGACCGCGGTGTTCTGGTTGGCGGTCTGCCAGGCCTCGATGATCGGCATCGCCTCGGCGGCGTCGGCCGAGTCGATCACCCAGGGGCCGCCGCGGTAGCCGTGGGGCTCCAGCGGGTCGCCGGTGCGGACGTCGGTGCTGGTCGCCATGAAGTCGACGCCGCCGTTCTGCTTGCCGACCTTGATCACCCAGCGGACCGGCACCCCCTTCTTGAGGAGCTCGTAGACCAGGCCGTAGGCCTCGAAGATCCCGAGGTCCTGGTAGTCGGTGTCCATCGGGATGATCAGCGAGCCGGCGGCGAAGTCATCCGCCGCGGCGTTCGTCGAGGTGAGCCCGAGCAAGAGCCCGAGCGCCAGCGCAGTCCGTCGTCTCACCGTCATACCCAACCCCCTCCGAGGCCCCCGTGGGGCCGAAGATCTACGATACCGGATCCGGCGCCCACGCGATTGGCGAAGGCGCGGTGTGTCGATGTGGGTGATGCGACGCGCGAGTGCAGGCGTCGGCATGCGTCGAGCCGATGTGCGACGAGCGTCGATGCGCCAGCGATGTGCGTCGAGTAGCGAGCGCGGACGCGACTCGCAGAGGTCTCCAGCGGAAGCGCCGTCTCCTCGGGGGCCGCGGTGAAATGGTCGTCGTCGGACCTTCATGGCGCCCGCGTGGCGCTCCGCGGTGGACCTCCCGGTGATCATCTCGCATGCTGATCGCCAGAGCCGCGCGCAGAGGCGGGGTGGCGATGTCTCGGCGTCGCGCGGCTCCGCCGAGCCATCGTTCCCATGCCGAACGTACGCGAGCTCCACCGACTCTCCGCAGCGCTCCTCTCGGCGTGCCTCCTCCCCGGATGCGTGCTGACCAACCCCGCGTTCGACGGGGAGTCGTCAGGGACGGGCGGAGGGAGCCAGGGCTCCTCGACGAGCGGCCTGGGCTCGACGAGCTCGACGAGCGCCGCGACCACCGGCGGCGGCGCGAGCGCGGCCACGGAGACCGGGGGGGCCGAGGGCTCGTCCGGCGGCGCGTCGACGACCGGGGTCGAGCCGGCCTGCGGTGACCTGGTCCTCGACCCCGGCGAGGAGTGCGACGACGGCAACACGCTCAACGACGACGGCTGCCTCTCCTCCTGCCTGATCCCGAGGACGTGCGCCGAGATCCTCAAGCACGATCCGGACGCGGCGAGCGGGACCTACAAGATCGACCCGCAGGGGAAGGGCGCGCCCTGGCCGGTGGTCTGCGACATGGAGCTCGACGGCGGCGGCTGGACCGGCATCGCCGTCGGGGACACCTGCAACGGGAACCTGAGCAGCACGCTCACCGCGTTCGAAGGCAAGGAGGGGACCGACGCCGGCATCACCGAGGCGTGCCAGCCCTTCGCGGTGAACATCAACGGCGGCAACTACCACTACTTCTTCGATGTCGACTTCCCGCCGAGCTTCAAGGCGTTCTTCCTCCGCGACTACACGCTCTTCACGATCTCCGATCCGGAGCTCGGGTTCGAGCAGACCAGCTGGGGAGTAGGGACCCAATTCCCCGAGGGCTCGTTCTCGCTCGGCGACGCCTACGCCGAGGGACCGGTCGCCAATTGGTTCAAGGACGGCGGGCCCAAGGGGCCGCTCCCCAAGGACATGGAGGTCGCCTATCCGCTCCTCGACGCGCCCTTCGTCCTCGCTCAGCCGAGCGACAAGCTGCGACTCGCCTGGGCTGACACCACCACCGTGGACTACGACGACGGCCTCTATCCCTGGTGGGCGGGCAGGATCTTCGTCCGCTAGCCTGCTCGCGCGAGGACGCCGACGCCCGCGAGGTGCAGACGCCGGCGTCGGCGGTCGTGCGCGCTCGACTAGTTCACGTTCGGGAGGTGGCTGTACTTCTCGGCGTAGTCGAGCATCTGAGCCGCGAAGTCGGCGGGGTACTCGATGATCACGTCGATGATCTCGTCGTCGAACTCGATCGGCACCAGGCGCGGCTGGAGGAAGCCGGAGTAGGGGGCGATGCCGAGCTTGCCGTAGCGGGCGAGGACCTGGCGGTGGAGGTCCTGGTCGACCTTGACCCCGTAGTCCTCGATCAGCGCCTTGCCGGCCTCGAAGTCGCCGGTCGACTTGATCCGCTGGATCTCCTTGAGGAGCTCGCCGAAGATCGCGCGGAGGCGGTCGTAGTCGTTGACCACGAAGTAGGTCTTGCCCTCACGCTCGACCCGCTCGATCACCTTGTCGGCCTTGCCCTTCTCGTAGGCCCAGGAGGCGACGAGCTGGCGGTTGCGCATGTGCGACTCCTCGAGCTCCTCGCCGATCGCCAGGCGGGCGAGCTGCACCATCATGCCGTTGCGGATGTAGGAGTCGTATTCGGCCTTGCCGACCTCGACCGAGGGCGAGACGCCGAGCTCGATGAGCTTGGGGTCCATCACGTAGTAGAGGGCGACGAGGTCGGCGCGCGCCTCCTCGAGGGCCGACGCGTAGCTCTTGAGGGTCTCCTTCGGCGAGCCGACGCCCGGGTTGATCTGGCCGGAGGCGTGGCCGATCACCTCATGCATGTCGGTGTGGAGCGCCGAGGCGACGGAGCCGTACTCGCGGGCGCGGGCGATCTCCTCGGGCGAGGCCGCGAACTCCTCGAGGACCCCGCCGGAGCGCTTCGCCTTGTCGTAGGAGGCGACGATGTTGCCGAGGCTCACCGACTTCGAGCCGTGGGTCTTGCGGATCCAGTCGGCGTTCGGGAGGTTGATGCCGATCGGCGTCGACGGGGCCGAGGCGCCGGCCTCCATCACCACGGTGATCACCTTGGCGGTGATGCCGACGACGTCCTTCTTCTTGTGCTCGGGGAGGAGCGGCGAGTTGTCCTCGAACCACTGCGCCTCCTTGGCGATCGCGGCGATCCGCTTGGTCGCCTCGAGGTCCTTGAAGGAGACCACCGCCTCGTAGGTCGCGCGCATCCCGAGGGCGTCGTCGTAGACCTCGATGAAGCCGTTGACCGTGTCGATCAGCGACTCGACGTCCTTGACCCAGGCGACGTTGTAGGTGTTCCAGTCCTTGAGGTCGCCGCTGCGGTAGAAGGCGACGAGGCGGTCGATCGCGTCCTTCTGGGCCGGGTTCTCGGCGACCTCGCTCGCCTTCTCGAGCCAGTGGACGACCTTCTTGATCGCCGGGCTGTACATCCCGCCGACCTTCCAGGGGCGCTCGGCGAGGGTCTTGCCGTCGCGGATCAGCTTGGAGTTGAGGCCGTGCCAGATCGGCTCGGCGTCGTTGGGGTCGCGGCGGCGCTTGTAGAAGTCCTCGACGTCCTTCTCGGTGAGGCCGCGCTGGTAGAAGTTGTTGGCCGAGTCGCGGATCGGGTCGGCGGCCGGGTCGCGGTTGGTCCGCTTGGCCTCGACCTCGGGGTCGAAGAGGACCGGCGAGAGGGTGGCGATCAGCGCGTCGGCGTCCTCACCCTCGGCGAGGGGGAGGAGCGAGGCGTCGCTGGCCTTGACCATCGCCGCGAAGGCGGCGGCCGAGAAGCCGGGGACCAGCTTGTTGCCCGAGTAGTGGTGGTGGATCCCCGAGGAGAACCACACCTGCTTGGTGTAGGTCTGGAAGGCGGCGAAGTCCGGGGTGGTGCGGTCGCCCGAGTAGCTCCGCCAGATCGCCTCGAGGGTGCGGCGGACCCGGAGGTTGTAGGGCCCGAGCTGATCCCAGGTCATGTCGCGGCCGTGGAGCGCGGCCTCCGAGAGGAAGTAGAGGAGCTTCTTCTGCTCGAGGGGGAGCTCGGCGAAGCCCGGGACCTCGTAGCGGAGGATCTGGATGTCCTTGAACTGCTCGGCGATGAGCTCGAATTCCTCGACCGGCGGCGCGTGGTAGATCGTCGCCGGGTCAGCCGGCTCGGCGATCACCGGCTCGACCGGCGAGGCGGCGACGGACTGGGGGAGCGAGGCGCCCGGCGGGCGGCTGCAGGCGACGGTGAGCGCGAGGGGGAGGACGCAGAGGAGGCGGCGCAGCATCGCGCGGGATACTACCGCGGGTCGTGGCTCCATGGAGGGCGCAAGTTGCGGCTGTGGTACACATGGGCGGCCGTGACCCCCGAGAGCCACCCGACGACCCTCGATCTCCTCGACTTCATCCACCAGGGACCGACCCCGGAGCACTGCGTCGCCGAGGTCCGGCGCCGCCTCGAGGCCGCCGGCTTCGCCGGCCTGCGCGAGGGCGAGCGCTGGGCCCTGACGCCGGGTCAGGGCTACTTCGTCGCCCGGCACGGGACGATCCTCGCCTTTCGGGTCGGCCGCGAGCCGGCGGCGGCCGCCGGTCTGCGGATGCTCGGGGCTCATACGGACTCCCCGAACCTCCGGATCAAACCGCTCGCCGACGTCCGGACCCAGGGATACTGCCAGCTCGGGGTCGAGGCCTACGGCGGTCTCCTCGAGTACACCTGGCTCGACCGCGACCTCGGCCTCGCCGGGCGGGTGATGCTCCGGGCCGAGGCCGGGGCCGGGCCGATCGAGTCGCGCCTGGTCCGGATCGACCGGCCGATCCTGCGGATCCCCTCGCTGGCGATCCACCTCCAGCGGGAGCTCCGCGAGACCGGCCTCAAGCTCAACCGCCAGCTCCACCTCGCGCCGATCCTCGGGATCGACGCGGAGCCCGGGGTCGACGACCCCGTCGGCGCGCTCCGGCGGCTCCTGGCGGGGGTGATGGACGTCGATCCCGCGCGGATCCTCACCTGGGATCTCTCGCTGATGGACACCGCGCGGCCGGCCCTCGGCGGCCGCCAGGGCGAGCTCGTCTGCTCCCCGCGCCTCGACAACCAGGCGATGTGCCACGCCTCCCTGAGCGCGCTCCTGCGGGCGGCCCCGGGGGCGGCGACCCAGATGATCTGCCTCTACGACCACGAGGAGGTCGGCTCGGGGTCGGCGACCGGCGCCGACTCGAGCATGGTCGAGGAGGTGCTCCGCCGCCTCGCCGAGCACGAGGGCCCGGGGGCCGAGGCCGGCGCGCTGCCGCGGGCGGTCGCCCGCTCGGCCAAGATCTCGGCCGACATGGCCCACGCGGTCCACCCCAACTTCGCCGACAAGCACGAGCCCCGCCACCTCCCGCTCCTCAACCGCGGGCCGGTGATCAAGGTCAACGCCCAGCAGCGCTACGCGACCACGGCCGAGACCGCGGCGCTCTTCGAGGCGCTCTGCCAGGACGCGGGCGTGCCCTACCAGAAGTTCGTCAACCGCACCGACCTCGCCTGCGGGTCGACGATCGGCCCGCTCTCGGCCGCGCGCCTCGGGGTCCGGACGGTCGACGTCGGCAACCCGATGCTGGCGATGCACTCGATCCGCGAGACCGCCGGGGCCGAGGATCCCGAGCGGATGGTCGCGGTGATGCGGCGCTTCCTCGAGCTCGAGGCGGTGCCCGAGTCGCCCTGAGGGTCCTGGGGCTCACGGGGCTGCGGGCGGCTTCCCGCGGAGCGTTGACCGGGCGCGCGTCGCCCGGGCACTGGCGCGACGACTACGACTCTCCCTTCAACCGGGGCTGGTGTCGCTTCAGCGCGGCGACCATGGCATCCCGAAATTTGCGCAGTCGTGGGCTCTGTCGCAGATCGGGGTGTACCAGCACCCAGACGTCGAATTGGGGGGTTGGCTTGCTGCGGCGCTCGAGGAGCGGCTCGGCGAAATAGCAGGGCAGTGTCGTCAACCCCAGCCCCGCAGCGCAGGCGGCTCGCTGGAGCACTGCATCGTCGAACGCCCCGATCACGGGCAGCGTGGGAAAGGGCGTCGCTTCGATCCAGGCGCGATCTGCGTCGCCGCCATGCCAGCCGATCCAATGGTCACCACGGCCGTAGACCGCCTTGTAGCTGACGGCGGCCAGCCTGCCGGTGAGGTGCTCGGCCGGTCGCACGCCGGGGGGCATCGCGCGCAGGGCGACGTCAGCCTCTCGCCGCTCGAGATCGGCGACATCATAGGAGGCCTCGACCCGCAATTCGATCCCGGGGTGAGTCTTCTGAAAGGCGACGAGGTCGGGCATCAGGAGCTCTGAGATGAGGAGGTGCGGAGCGGTCACCCGAATCGGTCCGTTCAACGCCGGGTCCACCGCCTGGGCGACCCGGCCAAGCCTGTGCATCGCCGCCTCGACGGACCTCGCCACGCCTTCGAGTTGATGGGCCTCAACGGTGGGGTGCAAGCCATCGCGGCGCCGCTCGAAGAGCTTCAGGCCGAGCTGCTCCTCGAGCACGGCGAGCCTGCGGCGAGCCGTCGGATGGGTGAGGCCAAGTTCGTCCGCGACGCCTCGGAGGCTCTTGGCGCGCAGCGCGGCCAGAAACACCCGGATGTTGTCCCAGTCGATCGAGAGGCGCGGATCCATTGGGAAGAATTCTTACCACGGGTGGCCAATTTCTGCGTCTATTTTTTTCCACAGGTGAAGGCGATAGCTGGTCGCGGAGCGGGTCAGCAGCCCTCTGCGGCCGCCCAGAGGCTCGCTTCAAGAGGAGGAAGAACATGAGAGCAATTCGTCTATCACCCGACCGCGGACTCGAGCTGGCCGAGGTTCCCACCCCGGAAGAGGCCGCGCCCGGTCACCTTCTGGTGAAGATTCAGGCCTGTGGGATCAACCCCGGAGACAAGGTGCTGGTCGCGGGTGGAGGTGGCGCCTTGCCGCTGGGGCCCGAGCGGATCTGCGGGGTGTCCGGCGTCGGCGAGGTCGTGGCCGTCGGCGACGGGGTGCCCGCTGCCTATCGGGGCAAGGCTGTCGCCATCTACAGCGCGATAAGGTCTGCGCAGGGGCTCGCGGGCACTTGGGCCGAGTATGTGCATATCCACCACCACTGCTGTCTGCCTCTCCCCGACGATGTGGACCCGGTGGACTACTCAGCCTCTCTGGTCAACAGCCTCGCGGCCCACGCGTTCTTCGCCCAGGCGCGGGAGGAGGGACATGAGGGCTTTGTCGCCACTGCAGGCAACAGCGCGACCGGCCGCGCTCTGCTCGGGATGTGCCTGGCGAACGAGGCTCCAATTGTCTCGATCGTCCGGGACGCGGCTTCGCGTGAGCAGCTTCTCGAGCTCGGAGCCTCCAATGTGCTGCTCCAGTCAGAGCCCGACTTTGCAGCGCGGTTGCGGCAACGAGCAGGTGAGCTCCGCGCGACGGCCGTGTTCGATGGGGTGGGGGGGGCTCTTGCGAGCCAGGTGGCACACGTCGCGCCGCGGGGTAGCTGCCTCTATGTCTACGGCTTCCTCGGCGGCGATGAGCCGCTCTCCGTGCCGACCAAGGTGATCTTGTTCAATAACCTGACCATCAAGGGCTTTGGAGTCTTCACCAGCAAGGCAGTGGGTGACCCGCGAAGCTTGGAGAAGACGCTAGGCGACCTGAGCACACGTATCGCCATGCCTCACTTCAAGACCCGAGCGGGCCGATACTACGGATTGGAGGACTTCGAGAGCGCGCTGGCGTATTCGTCCCCCGAGGGGGCCAGGGCGGTGCTCGTTGCATCGCGGTGACGCCAGCTAGGGGGGCTCGCGCTCTACTGGGCGTAGGCCGGGCGTGCGCTCAATGCGCTGGCCGGCCCGGCGCGCGAGCTTTGCCCTGCGACCGGATTCAGGTATCATCGTCTCGGCGTCGTCCTGCGATGGGTGACGGCATGTCGGTTCGCCGGGGTGTCCGTTCGTATCGGCGCTGCTGCGAAGCAGCACGGGTCGACGCCACTACGATTTCTGCTTCGCGGCCTCCTCGAGGGCCCTCCGGACCTCCTCGTCGAAGTGGGCCGTCTCCCAGTGGTTCGCCCGGCTGAGGCTGCGGATCGCCGCCGCGTCGAGGGTCGCGCCGGCGAAGTACGCGTTCTTCAGGTCGGCCCCCTCGAAGCGCGCCCCGACGAGCTGGGCGCCCTCGAAGTGGGCCTCCTGGAGGCGCGCGCGCTGAAACCCGGCCCGGGAGAGCTTCGCCCCCTTGAGCTTGGCGGAGACGAGGTTGGTCTCGTGGAAGACCGCGTCCTCGGCGACGATCTCGTTGAGCCCCGCCTCCTGGAGATCGGCGCGCGAGAGGTGCGCCTTCTTCATCGTCGCGCCCATCGCACGCAGGCGCCGGAGCTTCGCGCCCGCGAGGCTCGCCCCCCCGAGGTCGGCGAAGGCGACGTCGACCTCGACGCCGCTGCCGTCGACGCCGCTGAGATCGACGCGCGCGAGGTAGGTCCGCGCCAGGTCGATCGCCGTCGTCGGCGCCTCCCTGCCCTCGGCGCGGGCCCGCTGCGCGCGGGCGCGGATCTCGTCCAGCGCCAGCGGCGTCGCCTTCTCGAGGGCCCGGACCAGGAGATCGGCCAGCGGGCCCTCGCGGTGGACCTTCAGGCTCGCCGCGAGCAAGAGGAACACGTCCTCGGAGAACTCGCGGTAGCGCGGCTTGAGCAGCGTCATCAGCGACGCGGCCGCCCCCACCTGCACGCCCGGCGAGGTGTCGCCGAGGCTCTTCGCGGCGCTGGCGAAGGTCCCCTGGAATTGGGCGAGGAGCTCCTCGCGGCGCTGCTCGATCTCCTTCGCCTGCCGTCGCCCAGCCTCGTCGATCTGCCGCCAGATCGTGATGCCGCCGCCTGCGATGGCGACGAGCGCGGTGAGGAAGGGCGCCCAGTCGAGGAGCCGGAGGAGGACGCTCGCCGACCTCTCGTTGTCGAGCTCGAGCTGCCGGACCTCCTCGCGGAGCTTGGCCAGCTCGAGCCGCTCGCGCTCGTCGGACCCCTCGGGCCCCGCCGAGGCGGCCGACGCCGTCGAAGCGACGAGCACGGTCGGCGCGCCGAGGAGCGAGAGACCCGCCAGGGCCGCGCGCGCCTGCCTCGGGATCCGCGTCCTGCGAGAGCGCGAGGGATCGGCGCCCGCCATCGACGCGATGATGCGTCACGCTCGCGCGGAGGCGAAGCGAAACTCTCGCGGTGAAGAGGTGGCCTCCTGGCGCGTCACGTACACCGCATCACGAAGATCACCCCGCGCCCGCCCTCAGAGCGTGTCGCTGCGCTTGAACGCGCGGCTGAAGTGCGAGGGGCTCCTCGTCGGCGCCCGGACTCCACACATACTTGTTTTTCTTGTGCTTTTTGTTAATGAGTGACAGGTTATTAATTAATGGCGAGGCGGCGCAACACCACCGACGCGGAGATCCTCGAGGTGGCCCGCGCGTGCTTCCTCGAGCACGGCGCCGGGGTGTCGACGACCGTGATCGCGGAGCGCCTCGGCATCTCGCACGGCGTCCTCTTTCAGCGCTTCGGGACCAAGCAGCAGCTCCTCCTCGCCGCGCTCTTGCCCTCTCCCGCGCAGCCGTGGTTGGCGCTGGTGCGAGCTGGTCCCGATGAGCGCGACGTGCGGGCGCAGCTCTTCGAGCTCGCCGAGGAGATCTCAGACTATCTCGAGCGCATCGTCCCGGCCCTCGCCGTGCTCCGGTCCGCGGGCCATCCGGAGGAGTCCGCAGCGGAGCGGCGCGAGGATCTGCCGCCGCTCCGTGCGCGGCGTGAGGTCGCAGCGTGGTTCGCGCGGGCGGTGGAGCGCGGGCTGCTGCGCCGCGTCCCGCCCGAGCAGGCGGCCGATCTCTTCCTCGGCGCGCTCCAGTTTCGACCTTTTCATCACCACCTCTCGGGTCAGGGCTTCGAGCGCGCCGAGAGCCGTGCCTTCCGCGAGCTCGTCGTCGACACGATCGTCTGCGCGCTGGATCCCGCGATCGCGGACGGGCGACATGACTCGCGGTGTGTCGAGCCCGCAAAGGAGTGGAGATCATGAAGCTAGTCATCTTCGGAGCGAACGGCCCGGTCGGCGTGCTCTTGACCCAGGCGGCGCTGGACGAGGGGCACACGGTCACCGCCGTGACCCGTCGACCCGACGCGTTTCCGATCGCGTCCGAGCGGCTGAAGGTGGTCCGCGGCGACGTGTTCAACGAGGCCGAGGTCAAGGAGGCGGTCGCCGGTCAAGACGCCGTCCTGTCGACGTTCGGGGTCCCGTACACGCGCGAGCCGGTGACGGTGTACTCGGTGGGGATCACGAAGATCCTCGCGGCGATGCGGTCGGCGAAGGTCCGCCGCCTCGTCGCCGTGACCTCGGGCGGGACGAACCCCCGCCGCGACCTGAGCGAAGGGCTGATCTGGTCGCTCATCATCAAGCCCTTCTTCGGGAAGACGCTCTACGCCGACATGCGGCGGATGGAGGAGATCGTCTTCGCAAGCGACGTCGATTGGACGATCGTCCGCCCTGCGCGTCTCGTCGACACGCCCACGGTGACCTCCTACCGCTACGCGGAGACCTACGTGATGCCCGGTCTCTCGAAGACGTCGCGCCGCGACCTCGCGGACTTCATGCTCCGGCACGTGGCCTCCGACGAGCTCGTCGGCAAGGCCGTCGCGCTCGGAACGCAGGTCTGAGCTCGGCGGCCCTCAGAGCGTGTCGCTGCTTGAAGGCGCGGTGGAAGGAGGACACGCCGATAGGCTCTCCTTCCGGGCCAACGCCCAGATCGAGGGCGGCGGGGTCTGCAAGCCGGTCCCGCAGAGGGCGGGCTCAGGCCTCGCCGGCGCTCCACTCGAGCTCCCAGCGCTCGGGGAAGGGCCCGCCCTTGCAGTCGATCGGCGCCCGCTCGCGGAGCTCGTCGAGGAGGACGAAGTGGCGGACGATCTCGGGGATCATCACCATGCCGATGTGCTTGCCCAGGCACTCGTGGAGCCCCCAGCCGAGGTGGAAGGTCCGCTCCAGCGGCCGGTGGATGTTGAACTCCTCGGGGAGCGGGAACTCGTCCTCGTCGCGCATCGCCGAGGCGATCAGCGCGAGGACCGTGGTCCCCGCCGGGATCGTCGTCTGCCGCGCGGTCCCCTTGGCGACGGTGTAGTCGCGCGCGCTCTTGCGGAAGAGGTAGGGCGAGAGCGGCCGCAGGCGCAGGGCCTCGAAGACGTGGCGGTCGAAGGTCTCGAGGTCGCCGCGGAGGGCGGCCTGCTTGGCCTCGGCGAGGGCGCGCGGCCGGCGGAGGAGCTCGGCGAGGGCGCCGGTGACCGACTGCGAGGTGGTCTCGACCGCGCCGATCAGGAGGCCGCCGACGTTGAGGCCGAGGCGCTCCGGCGTGAAGCCGATCGCCGGCGGGTAGCGGGTGAGGAGCATCCGGGTGACGACGTCGTCGCGGACCTCGCCCTTCTGGATGCCCGCGATCTTGGCGGCGATCTCCTCGCCGATGTACGCGGCCATCTCGGCGGCGGCCTTGCGTGAGCGCCGGTGGATCGGCGCGGAGCGCCGCTGGCGGTCGAAGTCGTGGTTGTAGAAGGAGTCGTACTGGCTCCAATAGGACCAGCGCGCGAGCTTCTTGGGGTCCGCGGTCGAGAAGCCGAAGTAGCGGATCACCAGCTCGATCGGCACCCGGCGGGTGACCCTTGAGACCGCCTCGATCCGGCCGCGGGCGCCGGCGAGGATCTCCGCGGTGACCTCGCCGATGAGCGCGCGGATCCGCGGGAGGTCGTCGCGGCTGAGCATCGTCCGCATGATCGCCTTGTCGCGGGAGTGATCCGGCGTGTCGTCCTGGGCGAGCATGTAGGTCCCCATCTTCGAGCGGTAGAGCTCGACGGTGAAGACCTCGGCGTTGCTCATGCACTCGACGACGTCGGCGTGGCGGGCCACGAGCGTGCAGGCCGGCGTCACCAGGATCGGCCGGTCACGACGGAGCTCGCGGAAGAAGGCGCTCGGCTCGCGCTCCATCCACCCCTTCGCCAGCGGCCAGCGATCGTCCGGGGCCGCCGCGTCGAATTCTGCGAGATAGCTCATTCCTACGCCCTCCTGCTGCGGTCGAGGGTAGCACTCGAAGCGGCCGATCCCGGACGAGGATGGCGACGCGCGTCGGCGCGCGAGCGGGGCGCTGAGATCGTCCCCATGATCCCGCGTCCGCGGTCAGAACGCGGCTGTCGTCGGAGCTACGAAGGATCCTGGCCGTTGGGCCAGGGGAGCTCGCGGGCGACCGCCCGCGCGCCGCCGAGCGCATGCGCGCGCGCGCGCCGGGCCCCGAGGTCGAGCTCGAGGAAGATCGGCCCGTCGCCCTGGAGGGTCCCGGCGTTGATCACCAGGAGCCCCGGGAGGCGGCGGAGCATCGGCGCGTGGGTGTGGCCGCCGATCATCATCGCCAGGGTCGGGTCGGCCTGGAGGGCGGGGAGGCGGTCGAGGCAGGCGAGCGCGTAGCCCTCGGTGTCGGCGCGGAGCTCGGCCATGTCGTCGTCGCCGACGCCGTGGCAGAGGAGGAGGTCGCCGGCGACGGTGGCGAGGCGGCGGGTCGCCGGGAGCCCGGCGAGGAAGGCCCGGGTCGCCGGCAGGATCGCCTGGGTCGCCCCTCGGAGGTCGCGGAGGAGCCCGGCGAGGAGCCAGCGGTCGTGGTTGCCGCGGACGCAGGTGACCCCGCGGGCGGCGAGGAGGGCGATCGCCCGATCCGCGTCACCTGACCCATCGACCAGGTCGCCGACGCAGAGGATCGCGTCGACCCCGAGGCGATCGATCCGCGCGAGCGCCTCCTCGAGGCGGCGGTCCTCGGCGTGGAGATCGCCCAGGCAGGCGATCCGCCGGAGCGGGGCGGGCATCCCCTCGACGATCGCAGATCCCGGCCGCGCCGCGGGCGCGGGGCGCTACCCGGCGCACGGCCTCGGGGGTAGGATCCGCCGATGGGCGAGCGCGCCTCCTTCTACGTCGCCGACGGCGATCGCCTGATCGGCACCGACTACACCCGCGGGCCCTGGAGCGTCGACCACCAGCACGGCGGCCCGCCGACCGCGGCGATCGCCCGGGCGCTGACGCGGGCGGTCGACGACGACGCGTGGGCGCTCGCCCGGGTGACCTTCGAGCTCCTGCGGCCGGTCACCCTCGCGCCGCTGCGGATCGCCCTCCGCGAGCTCGGCCGCTCCCGCTCGACCCGGCGCTTCACGGCCGCCCTCGAGGTCGACGGGCGCGAGGCGATCGTCGCCCAGGCGCTCCTCCTCCGCCGCCACGAGGTCACCCTCCCAGCGCTCGCGCCGACCCCCCAGCCGCCGCCGCCGGAGGCCTCGGAGCCGCTCGATCTCCCGCTCTTCGACGACCGCCCGGGCTATCACCGTGCCTTCGAGATCCGCCGGGCGGCGGGGCGCTACGGTCGCGGTCAGCTCAGCGCCTGGATGCGGGCGACGGTCGATCTCGTCGCCGGTGAGGCGATCACGCCCCTGGAGCGCGTGATGGTCGCGGCGGACTCCTGCAACGGCCTCTCCGCCGCCGTCGACCCGCGGGCGATCTCCTTTGTCAGCGGCGATCTGACGGTCCACGTCGCCCGGCCGATGCGCGGCGAGTGGCTCTGCGTCGCGGCCGAGAGCGTCCTCGACGGCGCCGGCGTCGGCGTCGCGAGCGGGCGTCTTCACGACGTCGAGGGGACGATCGGCGCGGTCTCGCAGAGCCTGGTGGTCCGCGATCTCCGCGCGTCGGCGCCTGCCTCCTGACCCATGGGACAGGGGGCAGGACCCCCCGCGGGATCGCTGATCGCGATCCGCATCGGCGGAGTCCTATACCCGGGGATCCACCGGTCTACATAGGTACTTGTCCGGTCATCGAGTCCATCGCATTCTGTCCCGATGAACGGCGATCGAAGCGCGATGGGGGAGACCCTGGCGGCCGACCTGCGCGCTGGCCTCGTGGTCTTCCTGGTCGCGCTGCCGCTCTGCCTCGGGATCGCCACCGCCTCCGGCGCGCCCGCGCTCTCCGGGATCGTCGCCGGCGTCGTCGGCGGGATCATCGTCGGTCGCGCCAGCGGCTCCTCGCTGAGCGTCGCCGGGCCGGCCGCGGGCCTGACGGTGATCGTCCTCGACGGGATTGGCCAGCTCGGCTTCGCCGCCTTCCTGACCGCGACGATGCTCGCGGGGGTCCTCCAGATCGGCCTCGGCGTCCTCCGCCTCGGCGTCCTCGCCCACTTCGTCCCGAACGCGGTGATCCGCGGGATGCTGGCGGCGATCGGCCTGATCCTGGTGCTCAAGCAGATCCCCCACGCGGTCGGCTACGACGCCGACTACGAGGGTGACTTCGGCTTCGAGCAGCGCGACGGCCACAACACCTTCTCCGAGCTCCTCTACTCCGTCGAGGCGCTCCAGCCCGGGGCGATCGCGGTCGCGGCGCTCGGCTTCCTCGCCTTCTTCCTCTGGCGGGACTATCGCGGGCTCCGCCTCACCAAGGTGATCCCGCCGCACCTCATCGTCGTCATCCTCGGGGTCGTCGCGGCCGCGCTCCTCGCCCCGACCTCGCTGGCGATCGACGCGACCCACTTCGTGGCGATCCCGCTGGCCGGCGCCGAGGGGCTCATGGGCCTCTGGCAGGGGCCGGAGATCGGGGCGGTCGCCGACCCGAGGGTCTGGCAGACGGCGGCGGTGCTCGCCGCGGTCGCCAGCATCGAGTCGCTCCTCTGCGTCGAGGCGACCGATCGCCTCGATCCCCTCCACCGGATCACCCCGGCCGACCGCGAGCTCAAGGCCCAGGGCCTCGGCAACATCTTCTCCGGCTTCCTCGGCGGCCTGCCGGTGACCGCGGTGATCGTCCGCTCCTACGCCAACCTCCAGGCCGGCGCCCGCTCGCGCTGGTCGGCGGTGATCCACGGGGTGATCCTGGCGATCGCCACCCTCGCCGGGGCGGCGCTGATCAACCAGATCCCGCTGGCCGCGCTCGCGGTGGTCCTCCTCATCGTCGGCGGCAAGCTGACGCCGCCGCGCCTCTACCGCGAGATGTGGGCCAAGGGGGCGGGGCAGTTCCTCCCCTTCATCGCCACGGTCGCGCTCATCCTCCTCACCGACCTCCTCACCGGGACCCTCCTCGGCCTCGGGGTCGGCCTCTTCTTCGTGATCCGCGAGAACTACCGGACGGCGATCACCGCGACCACCGACGGCCCCAACGTCTTCGTCCGCTTCGCCGCCAACGTCACCTTCCTCAACAAGGCCCGCCTCAAGAAGATCTTCGAGGAGGCCCAGCCGGGCTTCATGATCATCGACGGCTCGCAGGCGCGCTTCGTCGACAACGACATCATCGACACGATCGTCGACTTCGAGAGCCTGGCGAAGACCCGGGGGATCACCCTCGAGATCAAGCGCTCGCCGGGCGCCGGCCACCCCTTCTTCCGCTCGTCATCCACCCCTGAGTAGCCGCCAAGGAGCCCCGATGAAAGAGAGCGACAAGCTCCTCCTCTCCAACAAGGCCTGGGCCCGCGAGCGGGTCGAGGTCGATCCCGACTTCTTCCGCCGCCTGGTCAACCAGCAGCGCCCCCACTTCCTGTGGATCGGCTGCTCGGACTCGCGGGTGCCGGCCAACGAGATCACCGGCACCGCCCCCGGCGAGGTCTTCGTCCAGCGCAACATCGCCAACCTGGTGGTGCCGACCGACCTCAACCTCCTCTCGGTGATCGAGTACGCGATCGAGGTCCTCGAGGTCGAGCACATCATCGTCTGCGGCCACTACGGCTGCGGCGGGATCAAGGCGGCGATGACCCCGCGCTCCTACGGCGCGCTCAACAAGTGGCTCCGCAACATCAAGGACGTCTACCGCCTCCACCGCGAGGAGATCGACGCGGCGCCGCTGGAGCGCAAGGTCGACCTCCTCACCGAGCTCAACGTCCGCGAGCAGGTCGCCAACCTGACCAAGACCTCGCTGGTCCAGCGGGCCTGGAGGCGGGGGCGGAGGCCCTGGCTCCACGGGTGGGTCTACTCCCTGGCCGATGGGATCCTCCATGAGCTGGTCAGCATCGCCCCCGGGACGCCGGTCGATCCGATCTATCAATTTGAGTTCGACGAGTAGGGCGGGGCGCATCGCTGGCGCTCGTCGATGATCATGAGGCGCCGCGTGGTATCCTGGGACGGTGAGCACGCCGCGCATCCTAGCCCCGCTCGCCCTCGCGCTCTCGCTCGTCGCCGCCGGGCCCGGCTGCGCGTCGCGCTACAAGGCCGACGCCGAGGCGCCGACCTACGCCGCCCAGGCGAAGATCAGCGTCAAGGTCAACAAGACCGGGATCCGCCAGCTCCGGGTCGAGATGATCCACCTCGCGCCGCCCTCGAAGATCGATCCGGCGAACAAGGTGTACATGGTGTGGATCTCGGTGCCGGGGCAGGGGACGACCAAGGCCGGCTACCTCGACTACAACGAGCGCCGGCGGCGGGGCGTGCTGCAGGCGACGACGCCCCACCCGAAGTTTGAGGTCTTCGTGACGATCGAGCAGAACCCGCGGGCGGTCGAGCCGAGCGGCAAGGAGATCGTACGCAAGCTGGTCTCGAAGATCTGAGGCGGCGCGCGGCGCCTCGCCCTCGCACCGACGCGGGGCCCCGAGGAGGAGGCCGCCGACGACTCAGGGCTCGTTGGTCCGCGCGACCTTGAGCTGGTACTTCGAGCAGGAATTGTCGTTCTGCACCCGGAAGACCCGGATGTACGCCTTGGTCGGCCAGAGGACGGTGTTCGAGTACATGGCGTTGGCCGTGTTGGTGTCCTCGAAGGTCCACTCGAGCGCCGGCGGGGCGCCGGCGCCGTACTGGGTGGCGAGGGAGTTGGCCCAGGGGTCCTGGCCGCAGGCCCGGAAGACCTCGAAGCGGTAGTCGCTGCCCTCGTTCACGGCGAAGTTGACGGTGATGGCCCCGCCGGCGGGGCGGCCCGTGTCCGGGAACTCGACCCAGTACCAGTCCTCGGCGCCCGAGCCGACGCCGTTGTCGAGCTTCGGGATCACGCCGACGACCAGGTTGTCGACCGTCACGCCCTCACCGACCGTGCCGATCTTGCCGTTCATCGCGTCGCCGCAGGAGTCGATCGCCTTCGAGTAGTCGGTGCCCTGGCACTCGCAGCCGTCGTCGGCGACGCCGTTGACGTCGAAGAACTGGTCGGAGCAGGAGCCGACCTTGCAGCCGTCCTCGCCGGGGGCGGGCGGCTCGCAGAGCCAGGAGGTGACGTTCGGCGGGTCGCCGTTGGTCGGGCACATCTCGTCCGGCGGCAGCGGGTCGACCTCGCCGGCGCAGTTCTCGGCGAGGCCGTTGCAGAGCTCGACCGCGTCGCCGAGGCCGACCTGGTCGTTGTTGTCGTCGCAGTCCGGACCCTGCTTGTTCTCGTCGTACTGGTCGCAGCCGGCCCACACGTCGTCGGCGTCGACGTCCATGCAGTTGGCGCAGCCGTCGGGCGTGTAGTTGTTGAAGTCGTCGTCGTTGCAGTCGGAGCCGAGGCCGCAGCCCTCGCCGTAGCCGTCGCCGTCGTTGTCGATGCAGCCGGCGCCGGTGGTCTCGTCGGTCGTGTTGGTGGTGTTGCCGGTCGTCGTCGAGTTGCTGGTGTTGGTCGTGTTCGACGTGTTCGACGTGGCGCCGGTGGTCGTCCCCATGCTGTCGCTGCCGCCGCCGCCGCTGCTCCCGTCGGTCGCCGAGTCGGTGCCGTCGGTCGCGGAGTCGGTCTGGTTGCCGGCGCTGAGGCCCGACATGTTTCCGCTGTCACTCTCGCCGGTGGCGCAGGCGAGCGTGAGCACGGGCGCGAGCGCCAGGAACGGGCGAAGCGAGAGACGATTTCCGAACACAGTACCCCCGAGGTGCGGCCCATCATACACCACCGCGGGGGGCACGTTGTCGCCGGCCGGGCATCCCGGTAGGCTCGGTCCGTGGGGCCGCCAGAGATCGATCTCCTCGTCCTGGGGGGAGGGCCCGCGGGCGCGACGATCGCGGCGCTCGCGGCCCGCGGCGGCCTGCGGACGCGCGTCCTCGAGGCAGACGCGCATCCGCGCGTCCACGTCGGCGAGAGCCTCCTGCCCGGGATTGTCCCGATCCTCCAGGCGATCGGCGCGCTCGAGGAGGTCGAGGCCGCGGGCTTCGGCCGCAAGACCGGGACCACCCACTTCGGCTGGGGGACGACCCCGGAGTGGGACCTCCACTTCGCGGACACCGATCTCTATGACCACGCCTGGCTGGTCGATCGCGCGCGCTTCGACGCGATCCTGATCGACGCGGCCCGCCGGGCCGGCGCCGAGGTCTGGGAGCAGGCGGCGGCCCGCGAGCCGATCTGGGAGGGGGATCGCCTGGTCGGGGTCCGCCTCCGGCGGCGCGGCGAGGAGGCGCTCGAGGAGGTGCGGGCCCGCTTCGTCGTCGACGCGACCGGCCAGGCCTTCTTCCTCGCGCGCCACCTCGGGCTCCGCGAGGTGATCCCGGGGCTCCAGCACCAGGCGGCGTGGGCCCACTACGAGGGGGCGGGCGCCCTGCCGCCGCCGCGCGAGCACCAGGCGGTCTTCGTCGCCGAGGCCGGCCACTGGATCTGGCTCTTCCCGCTGGGCGGCGGGCGGACCTCGATCGGCGTGATCAGCCTCGACGACGAGGGGGCGCCGGGCGACGAGCGCTTCGACGCGGTGGTCGCCGCGAGCCCGAAGATCGCCGCGCTCCTCGGCCCGGGCGCCCGGCGGATCACGCCGGTGAGGCGGCAGCGCGACTGGAGCTACCGGGTCCGGGAGATCTGCGGGCCGGGCTGGCTGATCGCCGGCGACGCCTCGGGCTTCATCGATCCGGTGCTCTCAACCGGCGTCTTCCTGGCGATGCACGCCGGCTACCTCGCGGCCCGGGCGCTCGTCTCGACGCTCGCCCGCGGCACCGACGAGGCGGCGGCGCTCGCCGGCTACGAGCGGGCCCACCGCGAGCTCTTCGCCGATCTCCTGCGGATGGTCCGCTTCTACTACCAGCAGACGCTGTCGTTCGACGACTACTTCTGGGAGTCGAAGCGGATCATGATGACCGCCGACACCGAGCTGCGGCCGCAGAAGGCGTTCATGATCCTGACCTCGGGCCTGGTCCGAAACCTCGCGCTCGACGAGCTCCAGGCCGCCCAGGCGGCGCGGCAGGCGGGGGCGATCGGCGGCGCCGGAGGTGGCCTCGACGTCCATGATCCGGCGGAGCTCGGCTTCGTCTGCGCCGAGCTCCGCCACGACGACGGCGACGGGCGGCCGGCGGCGCTCTACCTCCTCCTCGAGCCCCGGCGGCCGGCCGAGCCGGCGCTCGCCCGCACCCGCAACCTCCAGATCACCTGCCTCGCGCCCCGCTTCGGCAACGACCCGCTCCGCGACGCGCGGCTGCGGGGGCCGCTGCAGGGGATCATCGATCGGGTCCGGGCGCTCGACGATCAGCCCGGCGAGGCGCTCGCGCTCTACTGGCGGCGGCGCCGGGGGGCGCTGGTCGACCACCTCCGCGGGCTCGGGCCGGCCTTCTCGCTGATCCGGATCTTCGGCGAGTGAGCCCGGCTCAGGGGAGCGCGGGGAGGATCGCCACGCCGGCCGGCGAGGTCACGGCGACCTCGGTCGAGTAGGCGTCGGCGGCGTCGAAGCGGACGACCTTGTTGGCGCTGTAGCAGCCGATGTAGACGCTGTCGGCGCAGTCGACGGCGATGTTGCGGATCTGCGAGGGGCAGGCGACGGCGACCGACTTCTTGTAGGTCCCGTCCTGCGCGAAGACGTAGTAGGCCGAGTTGTTCTGCGTGGCGATCAGGACGTCGCCGGTCGACCGCACCCCGACCCCGAAGGCGCTCGAGAGGCCGCCGCCGCCGAAGGCCTTGTCGTAGACCAGGCCCGGGCTCCAGTGCTGCCCGGGGCCGCCGCTGAAGGAGGAGAGGTAGAGGTCGCCCGCGGGCCCGAAGGCGGTCGAGCGGAGGTTGGAGCCGTTCGGCGAGGCGACGCTGCCGGCGTCGCTGCCGTCGAGGTTGAGGACCTTGATCGACGCCATCCCCGAGCCCGAGGCGTAGATCTTGCTCTCGAAGACCGTCGTCCCGTAGAGGCTCCCGCTGACGAGGCCGCCGCCGATGTCGGCGGTCTGCTTGGTCATCAGGTCGACCGTCCGGATCACGCTGCTCTGGCCGACGTAGAGCTTGCCGTCGGGGCCGGCGGCGACCGACTGCGGGCTCGAGAGGCCGGCGAAGGTGTCGACGAGGCCGAGGTTGGTCGGCTCGTAGAGGCGGGCCTCGCCGAGCGAGGTCGAGGCGACCACGAGGTAGCCCTTGCCCTGGAAGCAGGCCTCGTTGATCTCGCAGGCGTTCGAGCAGGCGTCGTCGTCGACGTCGTTGCCGTCGTCGCAGGCCTCGACGCCCTCCTGGACGATGCCGTCGCCGCAGGAGGCGAGCTCGCAGGTGGTGAGGCAGGCGTCGGTGTCGACGTCGTTGCCGTCGTCGCAGGCCTCGACGCCCTCCTGGACGACGCCGTCACCGCAGGCCGCGAGCTCGCAGGTGGTGAGGCAGGCGTCGGTGTCGACGTCGTTGCCGTCGTCGCAGGCCTCGACGCCATCCTGGACGAAGCCGTCGCCGCAGGCCGCGGGCGCGCAGGTGGTCGGGCACTCGTCGGTGTCGACGTCGTTGCCGTCGTCGCAGGTCTCGACGCCCTCCTGGACGAAGCCGTCGCCGCAGGAGGCGAGCTCGCAGGTGGTGAGGCACTCGTCGGTGTCGACGTCGTTGCCGTCGTCGCAGGCCTCGTCGCCGGCGACGACCCCGTCGCCGCAGACCGCGTCCGGCGGCATCACGCAGATCCCACCCTCGCAGATCAGCGGATCGCTGCAGGTGTCGCCGGGGCCGCAGACGCAGCCGATCTCGCCGGGGTCGCAGATCGGGCCGGTCGAGCCGCTGGTCTCCGAGGTCGTGGTCGACGAGCCCGCGCTGGTGGTCTCGCCGGCGCTCATCGTCCCGCTGGTCGACGCGCCGGTGGTCGAGCTCGTCGACGAGGTCGAGGTCGTCGTGTCGTTACTCGAGTCGCTCGCGCCGGTGGTCGAGTCGGTCGCCGAGGAGACGACCCCGTCGTCACCGCAGGCGACGAGGAGGGCGAGGAGGGCGAGGGCGTGGCGGGGCTGGGCGCGGTGGGACATCGTCTCCACGATGCAGGCGGCCGCCGGGAATTTGCGGGCTCGATCGCCGGACTAGCCCGCAGATCTCGCGCCCTCGACGTCGTCGCCCGGGTGCTCGCGGAGCCAGGCCTCGGCCTCGCGGCGGTGGCGCTCGACGGTGACGCCGGCGGCCTCGAGATCGGCGAGGGCGAGGCGCGCGACCGCGCGGGCCCGGGCGGCGTCGACGTCGACGAGCGCGCGCGCGAGGCTCAGGCGGATGAGCCCGAGGTCGCCGGGATCCGGCGTGGTCGAGGTGAGGAGCGCCTCCGCGCGCTCGAGATCGCGGATCGCGTCGGCGCTCCGGCCCTCGGCGAGGGCGACCTGACCGAGGCCGAGGAGCGGGAGCGCGAGGTCGTGGTGCTCGTCGCCGAGGGCGGCCCGGCGGATCTCGAGCGCGCGCTCGTACTCCGCGCGCGCCCCCTCGAGGTCGCCGCGCTCGCGGAGCGCGTCGCCGAGGAAGGTGCGGGCGCCGGCGGTCGCCGGGTGGTCGTCGCCGAGGCTGGCGACGAGGATCGCCAGGCCCGCGCGGATCTCGACCTCGGCCTCGTCGCGGCGGCCGCTGAGGAGGAGGAGGCCGCCGAGGTTCTGGCGGATCAGGCCGGCGTTCGGGTGCTCGGGGCCGCTGGTCGCCTCGATGATCGCCAGGGTCCGGCGCATCGCGTCGATCGCCTCGGGGTAGCGACCGTGGCGCTCGTGGATCAGCGCGAGGCTGTTGAGGAGGCCGGCGAGGTCGGGGTGGCTCGGGCCGCGGGCGGCGGTGGCGATCGCCAGGGCGCGCTCGACCGGCGGCAGCGCCTCGGCATAGCGGCCGCCGCGGAGCCGGGCCATGCTCAGGGCGTTGAGCGGGTTGAGGAGCTTGAGCGCGTCGGCGCCGCTCGCCTCGTAGAGCGCGATCGACTCGGTGAGCGCGGCCTCGGCCTCGGGGAAGTGGCCGGCGGCGATCTCGACCTGGCCGATCTTCGAGAGGAGGCTCGCGCGGGCGGCCGGGCGATCGCCGTCGCGGAGGACCATCGCCTCGGCGTGATCGATCCAGCCGCGGGCCTCGTCGCTCCGCCCGAGCTTGTAGCCGCTGATCCAGATCAGCTGGCCGAGGAGGTCGCGGGCGCGGGGATCGTCGCCGGCGGCGATCGCCGTCCAGAGCCCGCTGCGGGCGCTCTTCAGCGCCTCTTCGTCGGCGCCCTGGCCCCCCTGGGCGCTGCTCAGCGCCATCAGGAATTCGGCCGCGAGCGGGCGGTAGGCGAGGGCCTCGATCGCCGGACGCTGGGCCTCGAGGAGGGCGACCGCGTCGCTGTCCTTGCCGCCGCGATCGAGCGCCTCGGCGGCGGCGATCTCGGCCCGCGCGGCCGCGACGCGATCGGCGATCGTCGGCGGCGGCGGGGTCACGTCCGCCTGGAGGGCGACGAGATCGGCGCACTCGGCGAGATCCGGGAGCTCGGCGGCGGCGTCGACCGCCCGCCGGACGACGTCCTTGTCGGCCCGCTGGAGGAGCTTGGCGAGCGCGTCGAGGTGCTGGAGGCGGCGATCGAGGCAGGCGACCCGGAGGTCCATGATCGCCGGCGAGAGCTCGTGGCGGAGCTGGGTCGCGGCGCAGGCCTCGGTCGCGGCGTCGACCCAGGCGTCGGCCCAGGCGTCGATCCGGGCGGAGGCGCTCCTCCAGGCGTAGTCGGCGTAGGGGAGCTCGGTCGCCGCGAAGGCGAGCGCGGCCTCGCCGCGCTGGGTGTCGCCCCAGACCGCGGCGACCCGCGTCGGCGCGCCGGTGCAGCGCGGCGGCGCCGGCTCGCGGAGGGCGAAGGCTCCGGCGATCCCGCCGACCGCCAGGAGCGCGCCGGCGCCGAGCCAGCGCCGCTGGCCCCGCTGCTCGCCGGCCTCGAGGGCGGCGAGGAGGCGATCCATCGCGGGGAAGCGGGCGTCCGGATCGGGGCTCATCCCCCGGAGGACGAGCTGGTGGAGCCAGCCCGGCGCCCGGACGCCGGCCGGCGGCTGCGCCCGCCGGGTCGAGCGGGCGGCGGCGGCGAGGCCCTCGAGGGTGTCGCCGGTGTAGGGTCGCTGGCCGTAGAGCGCCTCGTAGAAGGCGACGCAGAACGAGAATTGATCGCTGCGGGGATCGACCGCCGCGCCCGCGTGCTGCTCCGGGCTCATGTAGGCCGGGGTCCCGAGGATCGCGCCGGCGTGGGTGAGGTGGTGGTGGAGCGCGCTCGTGCTGGCCTTGAGGTCAGGTGTGTTCGGGAGCGTGGTCGTCAGGCGGTCGTCGTCGCCGTCGAGGCGGGCGAGGCCGAAGTCGGCGACCTGCGCCCGGAGCTTGCCGGTCGCGGGGTCGCGGGCGAGGAGGACGTTGTCGGGCTTGAAGTCGCGGTGGATCAGGCCGACCGCGTGGGCGGCCGCGAGGCCGGCGCCCGCCTGGCGGAAGATGTCGACGACCTCGCGCCAGGGGCGGGGCCCGGCGGCGATCCACGCCCCGAGATCCTCGCCGTCGATGAAGTCCATGGCGATGAAGATCTGCTCGTCGACGAGGCCGACGTCGAAGACCGGGACGACGTTGGGGTGGGAGAGCTTGGCCATCGCCTGGGCCTCGCGGAGGAGGCGCGCGCGGGCGTCGTCGGCCCCTTGCCCGCGGAGGAGCTTGAGCGCGACCCGGCGATCGAGGTCGGGGTCGTAGGCGCGGTAGACCACCCCCATGCCGCCGGCGCCGAGGCGGTCGACGACGAGGTAGCGGCCGATCCGGTGGCGCTGATCGTCGTCCGCGGGCGCCGGCCGCCCGAGCCCGCCGCTCCGCGGGACCAGGGAGGGCGAGGCCCGGGTGGTCAGCGGGTCGTCGTCGGCCGGGGTGAGGAGCGTCGTCAGCGACTCGTCGGCGCCCGGTCGCGCGCCGCCGAGGGCGGGGCCGCGGGTGTCGCCGAGGTCGGAGACGCGGGTGGCGAGGGGATCGACGCGCGCGGCGGGGGGAGGCGCGAGGCCGGGCGAGGAGACGCGGGTGGCGAGGGGATCGACGGCGAGCCCGCGCGCCGGGGTGCCCGCGGGGCCGGCCGCGGCGACGCGGGTGGCGAGGGGATCGAGGGGCCCCGCCTCCGCGGCGTCAGGCGCCGACGCCGGCGTCCCCACGTCGCTCACTCGCGGATCGCGTCTGGATGTCCCTTCGGACACATCGATACCGCCCTCTCCCGCACGCGTCGGCCCGCCCCAATCTCCCGCCGATCGCCGCCCGCGTCAACGTCCGGCGCGCGGGCGCGGAGGCACGCCGCCGATGCGCGAGGCCGCGCGGAGCCGCGCGGGGCCGGCAGGGCGCCGCTACTTCGCCGCGCACGACCAGCTCCCGCCGCCGCAGACGCAGGCGAAGTCGGTCGTGGTCGTCCGGTAGACGCAGAAGTCGGAGCTCCCGCGCGGGCACGAGGAGCCGTTGGTCGGGACGCTGCGCGGGCAGTAGGCGGGGCCCTCGACGGCGGTCACCTCCCCCGGGGCCTCGCTCTCGCTGCTCCCCTGGCTCTTGCATCCGGCGACGAGCCCGAGGGCGAGGGCGAGCGCGGCGAGGGCGGGGCGGAGGGCGGCGCGTGGCATGCGGGGATCGTCGGCCGCTGCACCGCCCCTGTCAATCGCGGCGCAGCGGCGCGGATCGAGGCCTCGCCGGGGGCGCGCGACCGCGAGCGCCCGGCAAGGCCGCCCCCTACTGCGGGATCGGCATCAGGTCGAGGCCGCCCGCGTACCAGTAGGAGCCGTAGTTGAGCACCCCGTAGACGCTGATCCCGACCTCCTGATCGGAGCTCACGGTGTGGGTGCCGTCGCCGGCGTTCGAGAGCTTGACGTGGATGTAGCCGAAGCCCGAGTTGCCGATCGGCTTGAGCGCCCCCGGGACCGCCATGTTGTCGACCATCAGCGAGGCGCCGGTCGGGGCGATGATGTCGACGTAGTTGGCCGACCAGGTCGGCGGCGCGTGGAAGAGGTAGGTCTTGCGGAACTGGTCGGTGGCGACGCTCATCAGCATCGCCGGATCGCTGGTCCCGTAGCCCGCCGACTGGCCGACCATGTACTGGGCGACCGCGATCTTCTTGTCCGACGTGACCCGGAAGGCGGCGACGGTCGTCGACACCTCGATGAAGTCGCCGGCCTTGTTCAGCGCCTTGGGGAACGCCTGATCGGGCTCAAAGGTCAGGGTGGTCGCGTCCTCGCTGGCGATGAAGCGGACCATCTGCGCCTTCTCCTTGGTGTCATCGGGGACCTGGGCCGGCGGAACGACGATGTAGTCCTTGGCGAGGGTGTCGAGCGGGAACATCGACTCCTCGAGGTGGTCGCAGGCGCCCTTGTCGAGCGGGACGTTGGTGCAGGGGTGGCCGGCGATCACCTGGACCGGGCGATCGGCGGTGACGATCGTCCCGGTCATGTCGCCGCCGGTCGCCGAGCGGACCATGAGGACGTCGCTCGGCTGGAGCATCGCCACCCCGGTGCCGTCGGCGTTGACCCCGGCGCCGGCCGAGACCTTGTTGCCGGTCGCCGAGGGCTGGAGGGTGACGGTGGTGTCGGCCTCGGCGGCGATCACCGCGTAGAAGCCGGGGCGCGCGACCTGGTCCCAGTGCTGCCAGGAGGCGACGAGGTAGTTGCCGGTCCAGGCGTTGCGCGGCAGGAGGAGCGAGGCGTCGTTGGTCACCGTCGCCGCCAGCGGGTTGTACTGGTAGACCGTCACCGGCTGGTCGGAGCGCAGGCGGTAGGCGCCCTCGGCGATCAACTTGGTGGTCCCGTTCATCTCGGTGAGGACGTTGTCCCAGGGGAGGGTGATCGTCTTGACGGTGCCCGGCGCGACCATGTCGGTGGTGACCATGTTGGCGCCGCGGGTCACCGTGATCTTGGCCATCGCCCCCGAGGTGTTGGAGACCGCGACCGCGAAGACGTGGGGGTTGGTCTGGTAGCCCGGGTACTGCGGCGTGAGGGTCGGGAAGTAGTCGCAGCCGATGTAGTTGAGGCCGAGCGCCTCCTTGCCGCAGGGGCCGAAGCAGGTCCCCGAATTCTCGTCGCAGCTCAGCCCCTGGAGGCCGTCGCAGGTCTCGTAGGGCTCGAGCGCGTCGCCCTGGGCGTTGCACTTGAGCGACTCCTCGCCCTCGCACTTGAACGAGTCGGGGACGCAGAGGACGCAGCCGATCCCGTCGGCGCACTCGTCGGAGCACACCTCGGTGTCGGAGTAGCCGCCCATCCCGTCGCAGGTCTTGGCCTCGCCGTTCTCGCAGAGGATCGTCCCCTCGGGGCAGAGCTCGCCGGTGGTCGACGAGCCGGTGCTCGAGTCGGTCTCGGCGACCGAGGTCGAGCCGCTGGTGGTCCCGCTCGCCGAGGTCGTGCCGGTCGAGTCGGTGCCGCCGCTGGTGGTCCCGCTCGCGCTGCTCTCGCTGCCGCTGCCGCCGCTGCTGCCGTCGCTGGTCCCGTTCGAGGTCGACGCGCTCGCCGAGCCCGAGGTCGACGCGGTCATCGTCGCGCTGGCGCTGGCGCTCACGCCCGAGGTCGCCGTGTCGGTGCCGGCGACGTCGTCGGCGGTGCAGGCGAGGAGGAGGGCGGCGATGAGCGGGGCGGCGGGGGTCAGGCGAATGCGACGCATCGCGCAGATCTATCACGGCGCCGCGGCGCGCGGCAGCTGCGATGATCGGGGGGCGCGCGGACCGGCGGGCCTACTCGAAGCGGAGCGCGTCGATCGGCCGGAGGTGGGCGGCCTTGCGGGCGGGGAAGACCCCGAAGACGACGCCGACCGCGACCGCGAAGGCGAAGGCGACGCCGGTCCCGGCGAGCGGCACCCGGAGCGGGAGGTCGAAGGCCTGGGCGAGCCCGGCGGCGCCGGCGAGGCCGAGGAGGATGCCGATCACCCCGCCGCTCGCGGCCAGGGTGATCGCCTCGATCAGGAACTGCTGGAGGATGTCGCCGGAGCGGGCGCCGACGGCCATCCGGATCCCGATCTCGCGGGTCCGCTCGGTCACCGAGACCAGCATGATGTTCATGATCCCGATCCCGCCCACGAGGAGCGAGATCGCGGCGACCGAGGCGAGGAGGGTGGTGAGGACGCCGGTCACCGTGCCCATCACCTTCTGGAGCTCGCGCATGTCGCGGACCGAGAAGTCGTCGTCCTCGCCGGCGAGGACGTGGCGGCGCTGGCGGAGGAGCGCCTCGATCTGCTCCTTGGCCTCGTCGATCCGATCCTCCGAGCGGGCCGAGATCTGCATGATGCCGATCGCGTCGGAGCCGGCGATCCGCCGGGAGAAGGTCGAGTAGGGGAGGATCACCAGGTCGTCCTGGTCGCTGCCGAAGGTCGAGGTCCCCTTCTCGGAGAGGACGCCGATCACCTCGCAGCTCAGATCGTGGACCCGGAGATCGGCGCCGATCGGGTCCTGATCGCCGAAGAGGTCGCGGCGGACGCTCTCGCCGATCACGCAGCGCTTGCCCGCCTGCTGCTCGTCCTCCTCGTCGAGGATCCGCCCCTTGGCGGCGCCCCACTCCCGGATCTCGAACCACTCCGGGGTGACGCCGAAGAGGCTGGTGCTCCGGCTCTTCTCGCCGTAGACCGCGTTGACCGAGCGGGTGTTGGTCGCGGCCGCGTAGCGGACGGCGGCGCACTCGTCCTTGATCGCCACGAGGTCGCGCTCCTCGAAGAGCGGCGCCGAGAGGAGCGAGCCGCCGAAGGGCTGGCGGTGGGCCCCGCCCGGGGTGACGATGAGCATGTTCGAGCCCATCCCGGCGATCTCGCCGGTGACCCGATCGGTCGCGCCCATCCCGAGCGCCTGCATCATGATCACCGCGGCGACGCCGATCACCACGCCGAGGGTGGTGAGGAGCGAGCGCATCTTGTTGCGCGCCAGCGCGGTGAGGGCGACGCTGATCGTGTCGCGGAGCTTCATGCGTGCGCCTCCTGGGGAGGGGCCCCCGCGGGGGCCTCCGCGGGCGGGGCCGGCCGCGGGCCGTCGGCGATCACCTGGCCGTCGCGGAAGGTGACGTGGCGGGGCGCGTAGGCGGCGATGTCGTGGTCGTGGGTGACCATGACGATGGTTTGGCCGGCGCGGTGGAGCTCGGCGAGGAGGTCCATGATCTCGCGGCTGGTCCGGGAGTCGAGGTTGCCGGTCGGCTCGTCGGCGAGGATCACCTCGGGGCGGGTGACGAGCGCGCGGGCGACCGCGACCCGCTGCTGCTGGCCGCCGGAGAGCTGGCTCGGCCGCGCGCCCTCGCGGCCGCCCAGGCCGACCGCGGCGATCGCCTCGAGCGCCCGCCGCCGCCGCTCGCGGCGGGGGACGCCGGCGTAGATCAGCGGGAGCTCGACGTTGTCGAGGGCGGATGTCCTCCGGAGCAGGTTGAAACCCTGGAAGATGAAGCCGATCCGGCGGTTGCGGAGGGCGGCGAGGACGTCGGCGTGGAGGGCCTCGACGGCGACCCCCTCGATGTAGAAGTGGCCGCTCGTCGGCACGTCGAGGGCGCCGAGGATGTTCATCGCCGTCGACTTCCCGCACCCCGAGGTCCCGAGGATCGCCACGAACTCGCCGCGCTCGATCTTGAGGTCGATCCCGCGGAGCGCGTGGACCGCGGCCTCGCCGGCGCCGTAGACCTTGGTGACGGCGCGGAGCTCGAGGAGGGGGGCGGCGGCCTCGGCCATCGCCGCTACTTCTCCTCGCCGCCGATCCCGTAGGCGACCCGGCCCTCGGGGGTGAGGCCGATGAGCACCTGGAGATCGGCGGCCAGGTTGACGCCGCTGACCGCCGTCAGGCGGCCGTCGGAGATCCCGGCGTCGACCGGCAGGCGCTTCGGCTGGTCGCCCTCGAGGATCCAGACCGCCGGCCCGGCGTTGCCGGCGACCCCGGCCGCGTCGCCGCCGGCGTCGACCGGCGGGGTGAAGCGGAGCGCGGCGTTCGGCGCCCGCAGGGCGTCGTCGACCTCGGCGGTGTCGATCCGCACCGACGCGGTCATCCCCGGCCGGAGCTTGAGCTCGGGGTTGTCGACGTCGAGGACCGCCTCGTAGGTGACGACGTTCTGGGCGATCACCGGCGCCCGCCGGATCTCGGTGATGTGGGCGAAGAAGGTCTCGCCGGGGTAGGCGTCGACGGTGAAGGTCGCGTGCTGGCCGGCGTCGACCTGGCCGATGTCGGCCTCGTCGATCGCCGCCATCAGCCGCATCTGCTTGAGATCCTCGGCGAGGAGGAAGAGCACCGGGGTCTGGAAGGCGGCGGCGACGGTCTGCCCCTCGGAGACGTTGCGCGAGATCACGACGCCGTCGATCGGCGAGCGGATCGTCGTGTAGTCGAGGTTGGTCTTGGCGAGGCGCTCGCCGGCCCGCTGGAGCGAGACCTGGGCGCCCGAGGAGGAGACCCGCGCGCGCGCGAGCTCGACCGATGAGCGGGCGTTGTCGAGGTTCTCCTGGGTCTCGTAGCCCTTGGCGAAGAGCGCCTCGATCCGGGTGAGGCGGCGCTCGGCGTCGGCGAGCTCGATCTTCGCCTGCTGGAGCGAGGTCACCGCGACCCGCCGGCTCGCGCTCTGCTGATCGACCTGGGCCTCCATCGTGTCGGGGTCGATCCGCGCGAGGACCTGGCCCTCCTCCACGTGGTCGTTGTAGTCGACCTCGATCGTCTTGATCCGCCCCGAGACCTGGGCGCCGACCTCGACGGTGACGCGGGCCTCGAGGCGGCCGGTCGGCGTCACCTGACGGATCACCGCGCCGCGGGTGAGGGGGGCGGTGCGGAAGCGCTCGGGGACCGGCGTCGGCTTGGGTCGCAGGAGGATCACCGCGGCGATGATCCCGGCGACCGCGATCAGGGCGCCGAGCCAGGCGAAGATCCGGCGACGGCGGTGGCGCTTGGACTCCTCGGCGACGATCTCCGCGAGGTCGGAGCTGGCCGCAGGGGCAGGGGCCTCGGGGGACGTCGGCATCGGTCCTGCGGATGGTAGGGGGCGACCGCGGTGGGCACCCGGAATATTTTGCGCCCGCGCACCCCTGGGCCCCGCGGAGGGGCTCAGGCCGGGTCGCCGGCGAGGAGGCGGTCGAGGCCGCCGCTCTGGTGGAGCGCCTTCAGCTCGGTGAAGCCGCCGATCGACCGCTCGCCGATGAAGATCTGCGGCACCGTCCGCTGACCGCTGACCTCCGCGAGCCAGGCCCGACGCTCGGGGTCGTCGCCGACGACGATCTCTTCAAAGGCGAGGTGTCGGCGTCGGAGGAGCCAGAGCGCGCGCCAGCAGTAGGGGCAGAGGCGCTTGGTGTAGATCCGGATCGGCGGCGTCGCGCCCATGGGCAGCGCTCTAGCACAGGCGATGGCCTCGCGCCCTCGTGCTCCCGCGCCCTCCCGCCGCTCGCTCGCTTGCGTTATGGTGCCCGCATGACGAGCGGATCCGAGCGAAGCGAGCGGCGGCTGGTGATCCCGGAGTCGGTGCAGGCGGCGATCGCCCAGATCCTGGCGATCGAGAGCTGGCTCGACGCGGGCGGCAAGAGCGACGCGCTGATCCCCCCGGAGCGGGACTACGTCCTCGATCTCGGGGCGGTCGCGGCCGCCGAGGAGGCGGTCGGCGGTCGCCTCAGCGACGAGGCGCTCGCCCTCCTCGCCGCGGGCTCGCGCTTCCTCGGCGAGCGCTTCGGGATCCGCCTCGGCCTCGTCGGCGCCCACACCGAGGACGCGCGGGCGGCCGGCGTGCCCCGCTCGTTCATCGCGATCGGCGCGGAGGGTGGGCGCTTCCTCTGCGTCCCCGCCCGGCCGGCGATCGGCGAGCGCCCGCGCCTGACGATCTGCGCCGAGGACGGGGCGACGATCCGCCGCGAGCCGATCGATCGCTGGCTCCTCGAGCGCCAGGACGAGCTCCTCGACGACCTCGAGCTGAGCGAGTCGCAGCAGCGGCGGATCGACTCGGACGACGTGCTCGAGCGCTTCAGCCCCCGCCTGCGGGCGGACGCCGCGGCCGTCGCCGCCGGGCCGAGCGCGGGCCTGCGGCGGGTCACGCACCCGAAGTTTGGGGCGGGCACGGTGCTCCGCGAGGTCCAGGGCGGGCCCGAGCCCAAGCTCGAGATCGACTTCGACAGCGGCGGCCGGCGGGTGCTCCTCGCCCGCTTCGTCGCCGAGCTCGACCGCGCGAGCTGAGCGGCGGCCTCACTTCGCCGGGCGCGACGGGGCGCGGGTCCGCGGCGGCGGCCGCCGCCAGGAGGACCACGACCTCCCAGTGCTGGTTGTAGAAGGCGTGGCCGCTGAAGACGTTGACCGCGAGCTGACCCGCGGCGAGGGCGGTGAGGGCGAGGGCGGGCGAGGCGGCGGCGCCGGTCCGCGCGAGGAGGGCGGCGAGGGCGAGGAGGAGGGCGACGCCGACGGCCGCGAGCGCGCCGAGGAGGGCGGGCGTAGCGAGCTCGGCGTGGGCGAGCCAGCCGGCGACGTTGATCGCGTCGCCGCGCAGCGGGAGCTCGAGGACGAGGGTGAGGCGATCGACGAAGCGCGCCGGATCGGCGACCAGGAAGGGGAGGGCGATCGCGGCGGCGAGGGCGAGCGAGGCGAGCGCCCGCCGCCAGCCGAAGGGCCGCCAGCAGGCGAGGAGGAGGAGGGCGATCGCCGCGTTCTGCTTGGCGAGGAGGGCGAGGGCGGCGGCGACGATCGCGAGGCGCCCGCGGCCGGCCGCGCTGGCGACCACCGCGACGAGGAGCGCGAGCGCGAGGAGGGGATCGACCCAGGCCCGCTCGCCGACGATCGCCGCGCCGGGGGCGAGGGCGGCCATCGCCGGCGCGGCCGCGGCGAGGGGATCGTCGGGGCGTCGCCGGGCCATCCAGGCGACGAGGGCGACGATCGCCAGCATCGCCGCGACCAGCCCCCAGCGGGCGTCGCCGACCAGCGCCCGCGCCGGCGCGAGGAGGAGGGGGACCCCCGGCGGGTAGGTGAGGACCTCGACGTTGCCGGCGAAGGCGGCCGCGGCCGCGGCGGTCGGCGCGTAGCCGCCGGCGTAGGGGTCGTCGCCGGCGAGGAGGGCGGCGCTCGATCCCTGGATGATCGTGTAGGTGTCGATGTCCGGGGGGCCGGCGAGGGCGAGGGCGGCGCTCGTCAGCCCGGCGCCGACGAGGGCGCCGGCGATGCCTAGCCATTTGGACATTTTCGTTTGGACATGTCGAGGTAGACATGTGCAAAGAGCCATCATCGACCAGAGGCCGACCCCGGCGCCGACGATCGCCCGGGCGAGCGCGCCGGCGGGATCGCGGAGCCGAGGGTCGCGGCCGCGGAGCCGAGGGCGGCGAGGGCGAAGGCGGCGAGGCGCGCTGGCCGGCCGATCGCCGGGGGCGCCGCGCGGCGAGCCCGAGGGCCGCGACCAGCGCGAGGAGGGCGGCGAGGGGCGCGAGGAGGGCGAGCGTCAGGCTGGCCCGCGCGCGTGCGTGGTGGGCGGCCGCGAGCGCGGCGGTGAGCGCCCACGCCAGCGGCAGGGCCGCGGCCCCGCGCGCTCGCCAGCCGCCGCGCTCGCCCTCCTCGCGCCCCTCGCTCGCGGACCCGCTCACCTCGCCTGGGTATCACGTCGCAGGCGGGTCGATGAAGCGCGCGCCCTCGCCTTGCGCGACCCGATCCCCGGCCCATGCTCCCTGACCTTGGAGCCGCTGACCCTCGCAAGCCTTCGCCACCTGGGCGCTGGTCGTCGCCGGCGCGGGGCTGCTCCAGGGCCGCGGCTTCGCCACCTTCATGGCCGTCCTCCTCGGCCTCCACACCGCCTCGGCGCTCGCCCTGGTCGACGCCTTCGGGGCGCTCTGGCCCCTCTGGATCGGCCTCCAGGTGGCGACCTACCTCCACTTCCTCACCCTCGCGCGGCCGCGGATGCGGCCGCTCTGGTGGCGGGCGCTGGTGGCGGTGCCCGCCTCCTACTTCGTCGCCGCGGTCTTCCTGGCGATCCCCTGGGCCCTCGCGGCCGCCCTCGGCCTCGCGCCCCTCGGCCTCTGGATCCCCTTCGCGCTCGCCGGCGTCGGCCTCCTCGAGTCGCTCTGGACCCGGGCCGAGACGATCGACGTGGTCCTCGACGGGGTCGACGCGGGCCCGCAGGTGATCCCCTACCCGGCCGGGAAGGCGCGGCGGAGCGGCGACGAGGCCCTGACGATCGTCCAGATCACCGATCCCCACCTCGGCCCCTTCATGTCGGAGCGCGCCTCCGGCGGATCTGCGAGCGGGCGGTCCTGCGCGCGCCTGACCTCGTCCTCCTCACCGGCGACTTCCTGACGATCGAGTCCCACGCGGATCCCGAGCTCCTTGTCCGCGCCCTCGCGCCGCTCGCCGCCCTCGAGGGCCGGGTCTTCGCCTGCCTGGGCAACCACGACTACGAGGCGCCGGAGATCGTCCTGAGGGCGCTCCGCGGCGCCGGGGTGACCCTCCTCGTCGACCGCGAGGCGATCGTCCCGACCCGCGCCGGGCCGGTCCAGCTCCTCGGCTTCGACTTCGTCTGGCGGGGCCGCGATCGTCACCTCCGCGAGGTCGTCGCCCGCTTCCCGCGGCGCCCGGGGCACCTGCGGATCGCCCTCCTCCACGACCCCGGCGCCTTCCGCCACCTGCCGAGCGACGCGGTCGACATCGTCTTCTCCGGCCACACCCACGGCGGTCAGGTCGGCCTGGTCTCCTTCGGCCTCGCCTGGACGGTGCTCCGCTCGCTCTCGTCGATCCCGGATCACGGCCTCTGGGCCCGCGGCCGCGAGCGCCTCTACGTCCACCGCGGCACCGGCCACTACGGCTTCCCGGTGCGGGTCGGGGTGCCGGCGGAGGAGTCGCTGATCCGCCTCCACCTCGGGTGAGGGCCGCCGGCTGAAGCAGCGACCTCGTCCAGGCTTCGCGGCCGCGAGCGCTCGTGACGCGCTCGCGGCCGCGAAGCGTGCTGCAGCGCGCCCCTAGAGGCGCACGGTGTGGCCGGCCTTCATCGGGCTATTCATCCAGTGCGGGTCGACCCAGTCGAGCTCGTAGGTCGTCGAGTCGCGGTGGAAGCCGATCGCGACGATCTTGCCGACGCCAGCGCTCTGGTCGGCGCAGACGAAGAAGATCGTGCAGCCGCTGTGCTGGCCGTTGCCGTGGGAGGCGTGGAAGACCGTCCGGTTGTTGTGGGTGAAGCGCGTGCCGCCGCCGCTGCTCGACCCGTTGTGGCTGGAGAAGTCGCCAGCGCACTGGCCCGCGTTGCCGCGGTAGGACTTCGAGGGCGTCGACACGCCGAGCACCTTCTTGATGATCCAGTCGCGGATCTCGTCGTTGCTGAGCTCACCCACGCTCCCATCGGACCGCTCACCATGGAGTTTCATCGTCATCACCTCGATCTCGGCGTCCACTCGACGCCGGCGGGCAGAGTAGCCCGCGGAGCGCGAGGCGGTGATCGCTGGCCGCGGAGAATTGACGCGGCCGACGGACCGGCGGCGTGCCGGCGGACCGGACCGAAGGGACATGTCTCGAAGGTGGGGCTAGAAGGCCCCGGAGAGGGCGAGCGCGGCCCCGCCGGGCGTCGGCGCGGCGCTCAGGCGATAGACGCCCCCGCTGCGCCGAAGCGAGCGCTCATGGGCGGCGATCATCGCCAGGTCGAAGGCGATCAAGAAGGCGCCCTGAAGACCACCGCGGCCCCGTAGCCGCGCAGGCGCGGGCTCGCGCGCTCCTTGCCGATCTCCCAGGTCGCGTAGCCGCCGAGCATGTAGGCGACGTCGAGGAGCGCGTTGACGGCGAAGACCCGCTGGGTGCGGCTGACCTCGCGGATCACCCCGTCGCGGCGGCCGATCGACGGCCGCGCGCGGCGAGCGTTTCGGAGCCCGATCGCCCCGAGGGTCAGGTTCACCGTGTTCCAGAGGGCGTTCATCTGGTGGAAGTAGCGGGCCGGCTCGCCCCGCGGGGTCGCGAGGTTGCCGGCGACGCCGCCGACGATGTTGGCGATCCCCCAGCCAGTGAGGGTGAACATCCCGGCGCTCTGGATCCGGTGCTGTCGATGATCGAGCTCGACGATCTCCGGCGCGATCGGTCCCGGCGTCACATTGACGGTGGCCGGCGGCGCTGCGCCGACGAGGGCGACGAGAGAGGCGACGAGCATCCCCGCGAGTGTGCACCCAGATCAGCATCGCGACAAAAGCAATATCGCTCCGCGCTCGCGCCTCAGAGCCTCGACGCTCTGCCTCGGCACCGGGAGCTTCGGCGAGGCCGACGAGCAGTCGTTCACACCCAAGGCCGGCTGCCGTACCACGCCGACGGCCGCGGACTCGGGCGTGAGTCTGCGTCGGCTGCGCGAAAACAAAAGGCCCCCTCGAGGGGGGCCATCGAGCCTATGCACGGTTGACGATCACCATGACATCGACGTAGCCATTGTAGGGATCGTCGAAGTTGCCCGAGCTATCCCGCAGTGAAAAGGTGACCCTGACCCTGACCGCATTGAGCGAAACAAGCACGACGTTCGCGTCCACCTCCGTTCTGAGCAGGTGGTGATCGCCTCTGGTATAGCCGATATTGAAGCCGTTGATCGCCGCCTCGGCCTTGTGGATGGCGGATGGGAACACGAACGTCAGTTCGATCGACTGGGGGCCACCCGTGTGAGACGGAAAGGAGGCTCGTTGCCGCTGAAAATCGATGGTCATTTGCGAATTCCTACAATTTGAGGGACGACTCCGACACCGAATGCCAGACCTCTTCCACCCGATGTCGGCGCGGTGGAGAAGCACATGTCTTCATGGGATTGATCGAAGGGCCGTGCTTCGGGCTACCGAGCCGGCTCCGGTCAATAACGAGAGGAAGAGTGCCCGCCAAGGCCATTGGCTGCCAGCGCAAGAACATCTCCAATGGTGGATGGTTTTGCGCAAGTCCTTCGCTCGGATGAGCCCAACGCGGACCGGCCGGCGAGGGGGCTATGGCGCGAGAGCGGATCGAGATGCGTGTATTACGGCACTTGGGCCTCGCAAAACTCGAACGCGGCGCAGCGCGGGCCTGGCGACCCTCGAGTACCATGGTCGCCCTTGGTCGCCCCCGAGCCCAGCCGCGCCCCCGCCCGCCGCGACCTCGCGTTCTGCGTCCCCTTCGCGCTCATCCTCGCCCTCGCGCTCGGGCTCCGGCTCTGGCTCCTCTCGCGGCCGATCGAGGTCCTCGACGGCCGGACGATCCCCGACGACGCCTACATCTCGCTGGCGCTCGCCCGGGCGCTCGGCGAGGGGCAGGGGCCGCTCTTCGGCGGCGCGCCGACCAACGGCTTCCAGGCGCTCTACGTCTGGCTGATGGCGATCCCGGCCGCGCTCGCGCCGGCGGGGGCGCTCGAGACGATCGAGGGGCTCGACGCCCTGGCGAAGATCGGCCTGACGCTCGGCGCCGCCTTCGACCTCGGCGCGCTGATCCTCCTCGCGCTCCTCCTCCGCCGTCGCCTGGGCGCGCCGATCGCCGCGCTCTTCGCCGCCTTCGTCTGGGCGATCGACCCGCCGCTCCTGAAGATCGCGCTCAACGGCCTCGAGACCAGCCTCGCGCTCCTCTTCTTCGTCGTGATCTGGGGCCTCACCCTGCGCTGGCCCTTCGCCCGCGCGCGCCTCGGCGAGCTCGGGATCCTCGGGATCGTGATCGGCGTCGGCGCGCTCGCGCGGATCGATCTCCTGGTGGTCGGCGTCCACTTCGCGGGGGCCTCGCTCGCGCTCGGGTGGCGGGCGCGCGGGCAGGGGCGGGCGGCGCTCCGCGGCTGGCTCGCCCGCAACCTCGCGCTCGCCGGCGGGGTCGCCCTCGGCTACCTCCCCTGGCTGGTGTACTCGCGCCACTACACCGGTCGCTGGTACCCGATCAGCGGCGAGGCGGTCCGCTTCCAGACGGCGCTCTGGGCGGATCAGAGCGACCTCTGGCCCTTCTACCGCGAGCTCCTGGTGCGGGCCTACTTCGCCCTCGCGGAGGACCTCGCCGTCCTCGGCTGGGCGGCGCTGGGCGGCGGCCTCGGGATGATCGCCGCCCGGTGGATCGCCCGGCGCCGCGGCGAGCTCGCGCGGGCCGAGGAGGTCGGCGAGAGCCTGCGGGCGCTCGCGCTGCCGGTGAGCTTCGGCGGCGCGCTCCTCCTCGCCTACGTCTTCTACATCTACTGCCCCTGGTACTTCAGCCGCTACTTCGCGCCGATCACGATCCTCGCGCTGGCGATCGCCGCCCTCGGGGTCGAGCACGGCGCGCGGGCGCTGGCCGGGCGGCCGCGGCTGCGGCGGGCGCTCCTCGCCGGCGTCTTCGCGGTGAGCGGCGCGGCGCTGGTCCGCCTACCGGACCTCGGCGAGCTCCTCTGGGGCGCGGCCGACAATCGCCTCGGCTACCGCAACCTCGGACTCTGGGCGCGCGACCGCTTCGAGGACGGGGCGGTGATCGGCGGCCTCCAGAGCGGGGCGCTCGCCTACTACGCGCCCCGCCTCGAGATCGTCAACCTCGACGGCGTGGTCAACGAGGACGCCTACTGGGCGCTCCGCCGCCGGCGCCTCCTCGACTACATCCGCGCCCGCGAGGTCCGCTACTTGATCGGCTGGAAGGACAACATCTGGATGATGGCCAACCAGAGCCGCGGCTTCTCCTCCAACGACTGGGTCCACCGCCGGCGGATCAAGGGCTTCCGCTCCTGGGGCTTCGAGTGGCAGCTCTACGAGGTCCTCTACCCTGGCCGTGAGGACATGGTGAAGAGGCCCGGTTGGAAGAAGCGCGAGCGGCCGCCGGCCGAGGCGGCGGCCGCGGCCCCTGAGGCGCCGCCGTCGCTAGCGGAGCGAGCGCCCGCGCACCTCGAAGCCGAGGAAGACCCGGGTGATGTCGAAGTTGGTCGCCAGCGAGACCTGGCGCTTCATGTTCGAGGTCCGCGAGACGTGGGCCGCGCTCAGCGAGATGAAGAAGTCGTGGGCCCAGCGCTTCCGCCGGATCGTGCCGACCCGGACGGCCGCGTCGGCGCTCGCCTCGAGCTCGGCGTCGAGGCGGAGCTCGCCGGTCCAGAAGTTGTCGACGGTGCGGGCCTCGTAGACGTCGAAGTGGCGGATCCAGGCCTCGCCCATCGCCGCGAGCTGGATGCGGTCGCGCCAATCCCAGGAGAGGCGCAGGCTCGCGCGGTGGCGGCGGTAGTCGTAGTAGCCGACGAAGAACTTCGGGGTCAGCGAGGCGAACTCGTCGCGGCCGGTCATCACCCGGTTGTAGTGCTGGGTCTTCTGGCGCTCGAAGGCGTAGCGCCCGCGGATCCGCAGGCCCTTCGCCGGCCGCAGCTGGAACTCGGCGAAGGGGATGTAGACCAGGTAGTTCTTGCTCTGCGACGCGCGGAGGAAGTTGCCGTCGGGGGCGAGCTCGTTGTAGCGGGCGTCGAGGTAGTGGGTGAAGTCGAAGGTGAAGCCGCTGGTGAGGCGCGCGAGCTTGCCGACGTTGTAGCCGAGGCGGCCCGTGGTGATCGCGCCCTCCTGATCGATGTGGCGGTCGGCGATGAAGTAGTTCGGGAATTTCTTGTAGAAGAGGTCGCTCTCGAGCTCGCCGTAGAGCCCGCGGGTCCGGCCGATCCGGATCCCGGGGGCCATCCGCAGCGACCAGCGCTGGTGCGGGTGGTACTCCGGCCACCAGCCGTCGCCGCGGAGGTCGAGGGTGGTGGTCACCAGCTTCCCCCACTTGATCCGCCGCGACGCCCGGCCGGCGATGATGTGGATCGGCTGGACGAGGTTGCGCTGGAGGCCGGTGCCGGTGTCATCCTCCTCGGGGAAGCCGAGGGTCTTGGTCGAGAAGGGCTCGTACTCGTAGTCGAGGCCGAGGGTGATCCGGTGGTTCTTCTTGGGGTCGAGCTTCTGGCGGATCCCGGCCTGGGCGCCGACGCTGTAGAGGGGGTCCTGGACGTAGCTCCCGGGGAAGAGGCCGAGGCGGTACTCGGTGCCCTGGTTGACCTTGTGCTTCTCCTTCTTCTTTTTCTTCTTTTTCTTCTTCTTCTTCTTCGTGGTCGGGGCCGGCGCCTCGCCGTCGTCGCTTGCCGCCGCGTCGGAGTCGCCGTCCTCCGATGTCTTCTTCTTTTTCTTCTTTTTCTTCTTCTTCGCGGGCTCGGAGGGCTCCGCGTCGCCGGGGCTCTCCTCGGCCTCGCCCTCGGGCGCGGGCGCGCCCTCGGGGGTCGGCTCGCCGCCCTCGGCCTCGCCGAGCGAGGCGTCGCCCTCGGGCGCGTCCGCGGGCGGGGCGTCGGGGAGCTCCGCGGGTGGCGGAGCCGCCGGCCCCTCACCGTGGGGGGGGACCTCGGTGAGGGGCGGCGGGTCGCGGGTGAGCGGCGCCGGTCCGGCCTCGGCGAGCGAGGGCAGGAGGGCGACGGCCAGGGCCGCGATCCAGGGGGCGCGGCCGGGGGCGAGGAGCGACGGCGGCGGCCGCATCGGGATCAGCACCCGCCGGCGATGGCGTAGTCCTGGGCCTTGACGGTGTAGGTCCCGCCGGGGAACTTGGCCTGGAGGTCGCCGACGACCGCGTTGGCCGACGGGCAGTCGACCTGATCGACGTAGATCCGGACCTCGTAGTAGAGCGCGTTGTCCTCGTAGACGCTGCCGGGGTACTTGGCGACGACGTCCTTGAACCAGGTCAGCGCGGCCGGGAGCGCGCCGAGCGAGTACTCCGAGCGGCCGAGGTAGTAGGTCGCGTTGTCGAGGTAGATCGAGTCGGCGAAGTCGAGGACGTGGGAGAAGGCGATCTTCGCCCCGGCCTTGTCGCTCAGCGAGAAGCGGGCGCGGCCGAGGTAGTAGGCGGCGTTGTCGGCGTACGAGCTCCCCGGGTACTTCGACTCGAAGCTCGCCAGCGTCGTCTGGGCCGCGGCGAAGTCGCCGAGCTCGAAGTCGGTGCGGCCGCCGTAGTAGTAGGCGTTGTCGGCGTAGGTCCCCATCGGATCGGCGCTCAGCGAGGCGTCGAAGTGGCCGGAGGCGCCCCCGAAATTGCCGAGGCGGAAGAGGGCGCGGCCCCAGAAGTAGTGGGACTCGTCGACGAAGACCGACGCCGGGTAGGCGGCGATGATCGCGTCGAAGGCCGGGCCGGCGCCGGCGAAGTCGAGGAGCGCGTAGAGGCAGCGGCCGTGGAGGTAGCCGGCGTTGTCGCGGCGCGGCGAGTTCGGGTAGGTGTCCCAGAGCTGGACGAAGAGCGCGTCGGCGCCGGCGTAGTCGGCCGCGTTGTAGAGCGCGAGCGCCTGCTGGAAGAGGAGCTCGTCGTCGGCGTTGGGATCGATCGCGCCGCCGGTGGTCTGCTCGCCGCCGCCGCCGGTGGTCCCCTCGGTCTCGCCGGCCGAGTCGGTCGCGGTGCCGCTCGCGCTCGCGCTCGCCGCCGAGTCGGTCGCCGAGGCCGAGGCCGCGTCGGTGTCGGAGGTCGAGCCGACCGGATCAGGGTTGAGGCAGCCGCCGCTCAGCAGCGAGGCGCCGGCGAGGATGAGCGCCGCGAGGGCGCGCGAGGGGGAGGAGATGGAGGGGGAGTGATGCATATGTCCTCTTGGTCAGGTCTTTGCGCACGTCTCAAGCAAGTCCAGGGCGGCGCGGTCGTCGGCCTTCTGGCGGAGGACCGCGTCGACGTGGGTCGAACAGGCGATCGCGTCGCCGCTGTCGCGGGCGATCGCGGCGAGGGCGAGGCGGAGCTCCGGATCCTCGGGTCGGGCCTCGAGCGCCTCGCTGAGGTGCTCGCGGGCCGCGTCGACCCGGCCGAGGCGGTGGAGGAGGAGCCCGAGGTTCTTGCGGGCGCCGAAGTGATCCTGGTCGTGGGCGATCGCCTGGGTGTAGGCGGCGATCGCCTCCTCGTCCTCGCCCTCGGCCGCGAGCGCGATCCCGAGGTTGAACCACGCCTTCACGTAGCGCGGGTTGTCCTCGAGGAGCGCGCGGTACTCGGCGATCGCCTCCGCCGGGCGCCCCGCCTTGCGGAGGGTGACCGCGATCTGGAGGCGGGCGCTCCGCTCCTTCGGATCGATCTCGAGCGCCTTGCGGTAGGCGTCGATCGCCGCGTCGAGGCGCCCGCGGGCGGCCTCCGAGCGGGCGAGGTTGACCCAGGCGCCAGTGTAGGTCGGCTTGATCTCGAGGGCGCGGCGGTACTCGACCTCCGCCTCGTCGTGGCGGCCGAGGTCGCTGTAGGCGAGGCCGAGGTTGTTGATCGCCGCGAGGTACTTCGGGCGGGCGTCGATCGCCCGGCGGTAGGCGTCGATCGCCGCCTCGGGGCGATCTGCCTTGCGCTCGAGGAGGCCGAGGTTGTACCAGGCCTCGGCGTAGGGCTCGGGCGACGCGGCGATCGCCGCCTCGAAGTGCGCCCGCCCCTCCTCGAGGTGACCGGCCTTGAGCTCGACCAGGCCGGCGAGGAAGTGGGACTCGGGGCGCCGTGCATCGAGGCCGAGGAGCCCCTGCGCGCCCCGGCGGGCGGCGCCGAAGTCCTCGCGCTCGAGGGCGAGGCGGACCAGGCGCTGGCGCGGGTGCCGGAGCCCGCCGTCGAGCTTCTGCGCCCGCTGGTAGGTCGCGTAGGCCTCGGCCTCGAGGCCGGCGCGCTCGTAGGCCCGGCCGACGACGTCGGCGACGTAGGCCGAGTCGGGGGCGAGGCGGAGCGCCTGCTGGGCGTAGCGGAGCCCCTCGGCGGCCGAGCGCTCGTCGCTGAGCTCGCTGAGGTCGAGGGCCGCGCGGGCCCAGATCGACGCCAGCGCCGGCGCCCGCTCGACCGCCTTCTCGAAGGCGTCGCGGGCCTCCGGGCCCCGACCGGCGGCCGCGTAGGCGTGGCCGAGGGCGGCGAGGGCCCGCGCGCGTCGGTCGTTGGAGCCGGCCTCGGTGACCGGCCGGAGGAGCTCGATCGCCTCGTCGAAGCGCTTGCGATCGAGGAGCTCGCGGGCGTAGGCGATCCGGGTCGTGGTGTGCATCGGCCGCAGCCGCAGCGCCTCCTCGAAGGCCGCGAGGGCGGCCTTGTGATCGCCGCGCTCGCGGGCGAGGAGCGCCCGGTCGAGGTGGGCGGGGGCGATCTCGGGGCTCAGCGCGAGCGCCTGCGCGAGCGTCTCCTCGGCCTCGGCGCGGCGACCGGCCCGGCGGAGCCAGTGGCCGTACTCGGCGATCAGCGGGGCGCTCTGCGGCGCGCCGGCGATCGCCTCCTCGAAGCGGGTGAGCGCGCCCTGGTAGTCGCCGCGGCGGGCGAGGAGGCGGGCGTCGGCGTGGGCCTCGTTGACCGCCTCGCCGGCGGCGAAGGCCTCGTCGCCCTCGTCGTCCGAGTCCTGCTCGTCGCCGTCGCCGACCGCGACCTCGTTGCCGCTGATCTCCCAGGTCAGGGTGCGACCGGGGGAGTTGCGGGCGACGACCTCGACGGCGGCGGTGCCGGCGAGGAGGAGGGCGAGGGCCGTGACCATCGGCCAGAGGCGGGCGCCGCTCATGGGAGCGCCTCCCCCCGCAGCGCCTCGCCGAGCGTGCGGCCGCAGATGTTCTGGATCTCGAGGCCAGGCCGGGCGTTGATCTCGAGGATCACCGGGCCCCAGCGGTGGTCGACGCAGATGTCGACGCCGAGGTAGCCGAGCGGGACCGCCGACGCGGCCGCGAGCGCGACCTCGACGCAGGCCCGCCACTCCGGGAGGGTCCGGCCGATCAGGAGCTCGCCGCTCTCCGGGTGGATGTCGACGAGCTCGCCGCGGGAGATCGCGCGGTAGGTGAGCCCGGACGCGACGTCGACGGCGACGCCGATCCCCCCCTGGTGGAGGTTGGCGCGGCCGCCGGAGCGCCGGGTCGGCACCCGGACCATCGAGAGGAGGGGGCGGCCGCGGAGGACGATGATCCGGAGGTCGCAGACGCCGTCGGGCCAGAAGGCGTTGTAGAGGTCGTGGGGGACGATCCGCTCCTCGACCAGGATCCGGTCCTCCATCTCCTTCGAGAAGGAGCCGAAGGTGATGTTGGCGAGGTGGTGGCGGAGCTCGTGGACGGCGATCTCGCGCCCCTTCGGGGTTCGCCAGCCGCTCTCCGTCCGCTCGCCGACGACGACGATCCCGTCGCCGCCGCTGCCGCTCGCCGGCTTGACCACGAAGCTCTCGCGCTCGCGGAGGAGCTCGAGGATCGCGTCGACCTCGAAGAGGCCGCGGCCGATCGCGATCGTCGGCGCGACCGGCACGCCGATCTCCGCGAAGAGCTCCTTGCAGAGGATCTTGTCGTCGGCGATCGGGTAGTGCCGGCGCTCGTTGTGGGCGTAGACCAGCTCGACGTTGCGGCGGTTCATCCCGAAGACCGGGGAGAGGCGCTCCCGCGCCGCTCGCCAGCGCTGCCACCAGCCGATCTGGCGCTCGTTCGTGGTCACGTCGCTCATGCCCGCGCCTCCCCCCGCCAGAGCCGGCGGAAGCGCCAGAGCTCGATGAGGCGGACGCCGACCCAGCGCCCGAGGACGATGTTGGCGGCGATCACGAGGAGGAGGACCTCCGGGAAGCCGCTGACGAGGACCTGCATGGCCATCGAGTTCATCACCAGGTAGCAGGCGAGGACGACGATCATGGTCCCGCCGAAGTGGATCATCCCCTCCCGCGGGCCGCGCTCGGCGAGCACCAGGTAGAGGCGCTCGGAGGTGATCGCCATGACCGCGATCGGGAAGTAGGCGACCTTGGCGAGCTCCTCGAGGGCGAGGTGATCGGCGAGGAGGCTGGTGCCGAGCATCGACATCACCACCACCGTCAGGAGGATCGCCAGGGTCGGCGAGTGGAGGAGCTGGAGGCGCTGGAGGCCGAGGCGGGCGGCGACCACCGAGACGGTGACGATCACCAGGCTCACCATCCCCCAGAGGAGGCCGGTCGCGCCGGCGGAGGCGGCGATCAGCGCGGGCAGGAAGGTGCCGAAGGTCGGCACGCCGATCACGTTGCGGAAGAGGACGACCACCAGCGCGCCGATCGGCAGCATCAGGACGGTCTGGAGGAGCGAGAAGGGGAGGCGGAGGCGGGCGAAGAGGTCCCAGACGTTGAAGGCCGAGAAGGACGCGCGGGCCTCGGGCGAGGGCACCAGGCGCTCGCGGGTCGTGAACATGTAGTCGAAGTTGATCTCCGACGAGTGGCGGAAGAGCGCCTCGTCGCCGCGGTAGAGCGCGAGGTAGTGGCTCGGCAGCGACGCGAAGTGGTGGTTGGTCGGATCGAAGGGGACCCAGTGGCCGGCGACGTAGGCCTCGACCCACTGGTGCGAGGTCCGCTTGCTCCCCGACTGGAGGACGAGGCCGCCGACCAGGCGCGCCGGGATCCCCGCGGCCCGCGCGAGGGCGACGAAGAGGCGGCTCTTGCCGTTGCAGCTCGCCTCGCCGAGGCGGAGCGCGGTCAGGGCGTCGGTGGTCCCCTTGAAGGTGCGGTAGCCGAGGCCGGAGGTGTCGTCGTAGATCCGCTTGAGGCGATCGCGGAGGGGCCCCGATCGGCGCCGATCGCCTGGAGGTGGGCGCGGAGCTCGGGGTCGTCGACCTGGATCGCCTCGGCCGGCTGGAGCTCGGCGCGGACCGCCCGCGGGTAGCTCTCGGGGACCTCGAGGTCGGGGGCGATGTCGAAGCGCACCGCCGAGAGGAGCGCCGAGAAGTCGTAGCGGATCTCGACGCCGTCGGGGACCGGCGCCCCCAGCCAGATCGCCTGGCGGTTGAGGCCCTCGGCCTCGACCGTGTAGTGGAGGACCTGCGGCGCCGTCTGGCTCTCCTCGTGGATCGCCTGGCGGACGTCGTCCGCGGGGACGTAGGTGGCGACGCGCACCCGCCCGTCGCCGCCGTCGAGGGTCATCCGCAGGCTGACGCGGTACTCGGTCTGCGGGAGGATGTTGGAGATCCGGTAGTCGAGGACCGTGACCTTGTAGATGAAGGCCGCGACCGGCGTGATCAGCAGGGCCGCGAGGACCGCGAGGGTCAGGAGTCGCAGGCGTCGTTGGGTCGAGGTCGACATCGTCGGGCGCGGGAGGGCGTGCGCCGCCGACGAGCGGGCCCCGATCCGCGACGTGCGGCGGGCCCCCCGAGAACGGCGGTCTGAGCTGGTCTCCACCGGGTCAGTGGCGGTGGGCCGCGGGTTCTTACAGGGAAAGTGACGAGGTCTGCAGGTGGGGTCGGGTCGCCCTGGAGGCGCGCATTCGGGCCTGGTAGCCTCCGTGGCCATGCTCCGTGGAGCCCTCCATCTGCGCCTCTCCTTCTTGACGATCGCCGCGCTCGTCGTCGGCGCGCTCGCGGCCTGCGGCGGCGACGACGACGGGAGCGGGAGCGGGACGAACGGCGACGCGACCCTCCTCACCTGCTCCTTGGGCAAGATGAGCGCGAGGGAGTGCCAGGCGACCTGCGAGGACATGGGCGAGGACCACGGCGCGTGCTCGAGCGAGGGCGGGGCGGCCGCATGCGTCTGCTGCTCGAAGGGCGATCCCGGGTGTCCGGTCTGAGATTGGGGAGGATCGACGAACGATGAGCGCCTACACCGAGCCCGAGCTCGCCGCCCTGATCGCCGGCTTCTGCGATCGGACCCTGCCGATCGAGGCCTGGACCCACCAGGCCCACGTGGCCGCCGCCGCCTGGCACCTCGACGAGCACGGCTCGGCCGACGCCGCGCTCTGCCTGATGCGCAGCCGGATCATCGTCTACAACGCGCTGCGGGGCCCCGGGAACCGGATCGACGGCGGCTACCACGAGACCCTCACGCTCTTCTGGATCGGCGCGGTCGCTCACCACCGGGCGGCCCTCGATCCCACGCTGCCGCTGGTGACGCGGATCGACGCGCTCCTCGCGGGTCCGCCGGGGCGCGCCGGCTACCCCCGCGACTTCTACTCGCCGGCGCTCCTCGAGTCGGTGGCCGCCCGCGCCCGCTGGCTCCCGCCGGATCGCGCGCCGCTCCCCTGGGCGTGGCCCGGGTGAGCTGAGGGGGCGAGCGGGCGGCCGCGGTCGCGGCGACGTGGTCCTTCGCACATCCTCGGCGGGGGGGCGCGAGCGCGCGGCCAAATTTTTGCGCGGTCGCTCGAGAATTTTCCCCCTTGAAAAAACAGGAGGTCAGGATGCATGTTTTCTCCGCACCCCCAAGGAGAGTGGCGATGAGCACCAGCATCTACGAGCAGATCGGCGGCGAGGCGGCGATGAACGCGGCGGTGGAGAGCTTCTACCGCAAGGTCCTGAGCGACGAGCGCGTCATGCACTTCTTCGACGACATCGACATGGAGAAGCAGATGGCCAAGCAGAAGGCCTTCCTCACCATGGTCACCGGCGGCCCCAACAACTACACCGGCCGCAACATGCGCGACGCCCACGCGAAGCTCGTGACGATGGGGCTCAACGACTCGCACGTCGACGCGATCATCGAGCTCCTCGGCCAGACCCTCGCCGAGCTCGGCGTGGCGGGCGAGCTGATCCAGCAGATCGCCGCGGTCGCCGAGAGCGTGCGCGACGACGTCCTCGGGCGCGCGAAGGCCGAATGAGCGTCGTCCGCTACCGCGGGCGGGAGCTCGAGGTCGCCGCCGGCGAGACGGTCCTCGAGGCCCTCGAGGCCGCCGGCGAGGCGGTGCCGAGCTCGTGTCGAGCCGGCACCTGCCAGACCTGCACCCTGCGCTGCCTCGAGGGCGAGCTCCCCGAGGCCGCGCAGGTCGGGCTCAGCCCGGCGAAGCGGCGCCTCGGCTACTTCCTCGCCTGCGCGTGTCGGCCGGGCGGCGACCTCGAGGTCGCGCCGCTCGACGACGCCGACGCGGTCCCGGCGACGATCACCGGGGTCGAGCGGGCGGGCGGCGATGTCCTCCTCGTCCGCCTCCGCCCGGCGCGGCCGCTCGCCCACGAGGCGGGCCAATTCGTCTCGCTGATCCGCGACGACGGGCTCGCGCGGCCCTACTCGCTGGCGAGCCTGCCGGGGGACGAGGAGCTGGTCCTCCACGTCCGCCACTACCCGGACGGGCAGATGAGCGGCTGGCTCGCGGGCGCGCCGATCGGCGCGTCGCTGACCCTGCGGGGGCCCTCCGGCGAGTGCTTCTACATCGCCGACGACCCCGCGCGGCCGCTCCTCCTGGTCGGCACCGGGACCGGCCTCGCGCCCCTCGAGGGGATCCTCCGGGCGGCGCTCCATCAGGGACACAAGGGACCGATCACGCTGATCCACGGCGCGCGGACGGCGGAGGGGCTCTACCGGCGCGAGGCCCTCGAGGCGCTCGCGGCCGCCCACCCGAACGTCGAGGTGATCTTCTCGGCGCTCGCTGGCGATCCCGAGCCGGGCGTGGTCGACACCCCGATCGATCGCCTCGCGCTCGCGCGCGCGAAGGCAGCCGACCGCTCGACGCTCCGGGTCTACCTCTGCGGTGACCCCGGGCAGGTGGGCGCCCTCCGACGCCGCCTCTTCATCGACGGCCTCGCGCTGCGGTCGATCCTCGCCGACGCCTTCCTGCCGGCGGCGCCGCGGCCGGCCGTGTGACGGGGTCCGCGCGCCAGCGTTGCCGTTGCCAGCCGGCGCGGCGGCGCTAGTCTCCAGCCTGCCGATGCGCCTCACCAAGCACACCGACTACGCGCTCCGGGTGCTGCTCTACGCGGCGGCCCACGACGATCGCCTGGTCTCGACCGAGGAGATCGCGTCGGCCTATGGGATCTCGGCCAGCCACCTCGTGAAGATCATCAACAACCTCGGGAAGGTCGGCTTCCTCGAGGTCCGGCGGGGTCGGAGCGGCGGTCTCCGCCTCGCCCGGCCGCCGGTCGAGATCCGGGTCGGCGACGTGGTCCGCGCGACCGAGCCCGACTTCCACATGGTCGAGTGCTTCGACCGCGAGACCAACACCTGCCCGATCGTCGGCGCCTGCGGGCTCATCGCGCCGCTCGCCGAGGCCAAGCGGGCCTTCCTCGCGGTCCTCGACAAGTACACCCTCGCCGACGCGGTCGGCCCCGGCCACCGGGAGAAGACCCGGCGCCTCCTGGCGATCCTCGGCTAGCGGGTGCGAGGAGGGCGCAGCGGGGGCTTCTGCGCCCGCCCTCGCCGCCGTTGAGCGCCGGCGATCTCGCGAGTACCCTGCCGCCGATCCGATGGTAAGCGCGGCCGAGAGCACCTTTGAGAGCGTCCGGGCGGTGATCGCCGAGAACTTCGACGGGGACGGCGGCGAGCTCCTGAGCCGCGCCCGCGGGCTCGCCGAGCCCCGCGATCCGTCGGCCTTCGCCGCCGCCCTGCCGGCGGCCCAGGTCCTCGCCGACCTCCGCCTCGATCCGCCGGCGGTCGCCGCCGCCTGCGTGGTCCAGGCGGTGGAGGACGGCGCGCTCCCGCTCGACGAGGTCCGCGAGGCCCTCGGCGAGGAGGTCGCGGCCCTCGTCGACGGCGTCCGCCGCCTCGCGCTGATCCGCTGGGATCGCCTCGACAGCGGCGCGGTCGAGAGCCTCCGCAAGATGTTCCTGGCGATCGCCGCCGACGTCCGGGTGGTCCTGGTCGCGCTCGCGCTCCGCCTCCGCGACATGCGGGAGCTCCGCGACGTCGCCACCGACGAGCGCCGGCGGATCGCCCGCGAGACCCTCGAGATCTACGCGCCGCTCGCCAACCGCCTCGGCATCTTCTCCCTCAAGTGGGAGCTCGAGGATCTCTGCCTCCGCGAGCTCGAGCCCGAGATCTACCGCGAGATCTCGCGCGGCCTCCAGGCGACCCGCGATCACCGCTCGCGCCTCATCGACGAGGCGATCGCGACGATCACCCGCCGCCTCGACGAGGCCGCGATCCCCGCGAAGATCAACGGCCGGCCCAAGCACATCTACTCGATCTACAAGAAGATGCAGCGCAAGCGGGTCGGCCTCGACGAGATCTACGACGCCTCGGCGGTCCGGGTCCTCGTCGATCGGGTCGCCGACTGCTACGCGGTCCTCGGCCTGGTCCACTCGCTCTGGACGCCGATCGCCGGCGAGTTCGACGACTACATCGCCAAGCCCAAGGGCAACGGCTACCAGTCGCTCCACACCGCGGTGATCGGCCCCGGCGGCAAGGCGCTCGAGATCCAGATCCGCACCCACGAGATGCACCACCTCGGCGAGTACGGCGTCGCCGCCCACTGGCGCTACAAGGAGAACCGGCGGGCCAACCGGATCGCCGACGAGAAGTTCAACTGGCTCCGCCAGCTCATGGAGTGGCAAAAGGACGTCACCGATCCCCGGGACTTCGTCGAGTCGCTGAAGACCGACATCTTCCAGGATCAGGTCTACGTCTTCACCCCGCAGGGCGACGTGATCGACCTGCCGGTCGGCGCGACCCCGGTCGACTTCGCCTACCGGGTCCACACCTCCGTCGGCCACCGCTGCCGCGGCGCCCTGGTCAACGGCTCGATCGTCCCCCTCGACCACAAGCTCCAGACCGGCGATCGGGTCGAGATCCTCACCCACCGCAAGCCGCAGCCGAGCCGCGACTGGCTGAGCCCGCAGAGCGGCTACGTCCAGTCGGGCTCGACCCGCCAGAAGATCCGGCAGTGGTTCCGCCAGCAGGGGCGCGACGACGCGATCGTCCAGGGCCGCGACCTCCTCGAGCGCGAGCTCCGGCGGGTCGGCCTCGATCGCTGGAAGCCCGAGGAGATCGCCGAGCTCCTCGAGCTCCGCTCGGCCGAGGACATGCTCGCGTCGATCGGCTTCGGCGACACGACCTCGCAGACGATCGCCGCCAAGGTCCTCGACATGGAGCGCGAGCAGGCGCGGCAGCAGCGGGCGGCCGAGGAGGAGGCCGCGCTGATCACCCCGGAGCCGACCAAGCGGAGCACGCCGAAGCGGGCGAAGGCGGCGGCCGGGGTGAGCATCGCCGGGATCGGCGACATCCTCTCGCAGCCGGCGCGCTGCTGCACGCCGGTCCCCGGCGATCCGGTGATCGGCTACATCAGCCGCGGCCGCGGCGTGGTGATCCACCGCAGCGACTGCCCGAACATCGTCTCGAGCCCGGAGCCCGAGCGCCTGATCGAGATCGACTGGGGCCACGAGCGCGGCCAGACCTACCCGGTGACGATCGCCGTCCTCGGGGCCGACCGCCCGGGGCTGATGCGCGACGTCCTCGACGTCGTCTCCGACTACGGGGTTAACCTATCGCAGGCGAGCGTGTCGACCAACAAGAAGGATCGCAGCGCCCAGGTGACGGCGGTCCTCGAGGTCCAGAACAACGACCAGGTGGTCCGGATCCTCAACAAGATCGAGCGGATCGCCGACGTCGTCCGGGCCTACCGGACGACCGACTAGAGCGCGCGAGGACGGCGATGATTGAGAGCTCTCTCCCCGGCAATTTCCGAGCGATCCCCGAGCTCGACGAGCTCTGGCAGGACCCCCACCCCGGCCGCCGCAACGAGGACGCGGTCGCGCGCGGTCGCGCCTTCCACCGCGCCTTCAAGGCCGAGGGTCCGGTGCGGGGGATCCGGACGATCGACCTCCTCCACTTCCCCTATCCCCAGGCCTTCGGGCTCTGGCAGGCGCCGGTCAACCGCGCGCGCTACGTCGTCATGCGCAACCGCCTGGTGGTGATCGAGTTCGACGACTTCGCCGGCGAGCGCCGCACCCTCCTGGTCAACCCGACCGAGCACGACCTCTCGGGGCGCGCCCCCTTCTTCGCCCAGGCCCGCCGCGAGCTCGCGAGCTGGGTGCCGGACTCGGTCGATCGGGCGATCCCGGGGCCGGCGGCGCGCCTCCGGGCGATCGGCGTCGATCCGGCGAAGATCGACTACGTCACCTTCGATCACCTCCACGTCCAGGATCTCCGCCGCGGCCTCGGCGATCTCGACGGCGCGCCGCTCTACCCGCGGGCGCGCCTCCTGGTCAACCGCCGCGAGCTCGAGTCGCTGGCATGCCTCCACCCGCTCCAGCGCCCCTGGTGGATCGAGGGGGCGCTCGACGGGGTCGACCCCGCGCGGATCGTCGCCCTCGAGGGCTCGGCCTGGCTCGGCCCCGGCGTCGCCCTGGTCTGGACCCCGGGGCACACCCGCGGCAACCACTCGATCGTCTTCAACGCGCCGGGGCGCGGGGTCTTCGCGGTCTCCGAGAACGGGATCTGCCCCGACGCCTACCTCCCGCGGGCCTCTCACCTCGCCAGCCTCCGCTACCACGCGGCGACCTACGGCGCCGAGGTGATCCTCAACGGCAACGCGCTCGAGGACACCTTCGCGCAGTACACGTCGATGCTCCTCGAGCGCGAGATCGCCGATCGCGGCGACGCCGGCGGCGAGGTCCCGAACATCTACTGCTCGTCGCCCTGGGTCCGCTCGCCGCTCGCGTACGGGATCGGCCCGACCTTCGTGGTCCGGCCGATCCACGGCGGCGTCCTCGGGGCGGCGGCGCTCTAGGGCCGCTCGCCTACTGCGGGTTGATCACCTGGAGCGCGAGGCCGCCGGGGTAGGCGTAGGAGGCCGCGTAGGCCCGGCCGCTGACGACGATCCCGAAGCCCGCGTCGCTCGACGCCTCGTTGGTCCCCGGCTTGCAGTTGGCCTCGCCGGGGTTCATGTCGATCGTCGCCACGTCGTAGCCGCTCTTGCCGACGGCGGTCCAGCGGTTCTCCGGGACCACGCCGAGGCAGCCGACGTCGACGGCCTTGCCGGCCGGGCGGATGAGCTGGGCGAAGTCCTTGGTGTAGGACGAGTCGATGAGGAAGACGTAGTCCTTGAGGTACTGCTCGACCGCGACCATCTGGACCATGTAGGGGTCGCCGTCGCACTGCTGCGGGTAGATCGAGGTGCCGGTGCAGCCGATCATGTAGCCGACCACCAGGATCGGATCGTTGGCGCTGACCGAGAACGACTTCTTGTCGACGAACTGGACCATCTGGCCGGCGCTCAGGTTGGTCATCGCGCCGATCGTCACCGGCGGGTCGAAGGTGACGGTGGTGTTGTCCTCGGCGGCGATGATCCGCCAGACCATGTCCTCGGGGTTGTTCTCCGGGCGCGGCGGGTTGCGGACGGCGATGTAGTTCTTCCCCCAGGTCTCGAGCGGGAGGATCTGCTCCTCGATGTGGTCGCAGGCGGCGATCGAGGTGGTCGGGACGTTGGCGCAGGAGTGGCCGCCGAAGACCGCGACCGGCGCGCTCGCCTCGATCTTCGAGCCGCTGAGGTCGGGGCCGTTGGTCCCGGACATCACCTGGATGTAGTCGTAGCGGCCTATCTTGATCTGGGTCGGGACGTTGGCGGCCATCGCCGGCAGGCCGTTCTTGCCGGCCTGGGTGTTGACCTTCGGGGTGATCGTCACGGTGGTGTTGTCCTCGGTGGCGACGATGTTCATCGCCGAGCCGTTGCCGTACCCGTTGGTCCAGGCCATGTGGTAGTAGGCCTTGCCGAGGGTGTGGGTCGGCAGGAGGAGCGAGGCGTCGGTGGTGTAGCCGGAGGCGCCGCCGATCGGGTTGAACTGGGTGGCGAGCACCGGCAGGTCGGTCTTGACCCGGAAGGCGCGGCCGAGGGCGATCCCGTCGTCGAGGAAGCCAGCGTCCTGGCCGTTGTAGAAGCTGGTGTAGCCGTTGTGTGAGCCCGAGAGGTTGAAGACCTTGACCTGGCGGGCGGCGATCGTCCCGGTGATGATCTTCTGCTCGTTGTTATTGTTGTTGCGGTCGTAGATCTCGACGTTGACCGTGTCGGTGAAGCTCGGGTTCGAGAGCGCGACCGCGTAGGTGTACTTGTCGCGCGGCGGCAGGTTGTCCATGTCGACCGCCCAGAACTCGCAGCCGATGTTCGACTTCTGCGAGGCCGCGGCCTCGCAGGCCGAGACGCAGGTGCCGTTGACGCAGACGTCGCCGGGCTGGCAGTCGACCGGCGGCAGGAAGTCGGTGCCCTTGTCGTTGCAGAGCTTGTAGGTGTTGTTGTCCTCGCAGGTCGGCTCGTTGGGCACGCAGATCAGGTCGACGCAGGCGTCGACGACGCAGACCTGGCCGACGCAGTCCTGGGGGTCGTAGCCGCCGCAGGCGTCGTTGCAGACCTCGATCTGGTTCTCGTTGAGGCAGGAGCCGAGCTCGCCGGGGTTGCACACGCAGGGGGCGCAGCTCTCGGTCTGCTCGTCGCAGTACTCGCCGTCGGCGCAGGGGCTCGGGACCCAGACGCCGCCCTCGCAGAGCTCGTGGACGCCGTCCTTGCACTGCTCCATCCCGTCGGTGCACTCGACGGGGTCGGTGCTCACCGTGTTGCCGGTGGTCGGCCCGGTGGTCGTCGAGTCGGTGGTCGGCCCCGAGGCGGTCGGCATGCCGGGGTCGGTGGTCGAGCCGCCGCTGGTCGTGGTCTCGCCGGCGCTCATGGTCCCGGAGGCGCTCTCGCTGGCGCTCGAGGTCGTCGCGCTGGTCGAGGTCGTCGCGCTGGTCGAGGTCGTCGCGCTGGCCGAGCCGGTGCTCGCCTCGCTCGCGGTCCCGGTGGTCGCCGCCGCGTCGTCGCCGCTGCAGGCGAGCGCGCTGGTGAGGGCGGCGAGGGCGACGAGGGGGAGTGACCCGAGGGTTCGGCGAGGTCGGGGCGCGTAGGCGTGGGGCATCGGAGCATCGTCGGAGATCCTCCGGTGACGGGCAAGGAGCCCGTGGGCCGGTCGCTCGCCGGTGTGAAGCGGCGCCCTCGTGGGCGCGCTCTCGTGGGCGCGCTGGCGAGGGGGTCTGCGCCGCCGTTGCCAGCCTCGGGGCGGCCGGGTATCGTCTGCGCTGGAGCCAAGCCCATGACCCGCCGACCCTGGATCGCCCTCACCCTGATCGCTGGACTCTGCCTCCCCGCCTGCGGCGACGGCAAGAAGGCCGAAGAGCCGAAGAAGGAGGAGGAGGCGAAGGCCGAGGAGGCGAAGAAGGAGGAGGCGAAGCCCGAGGAGGAGAAGCCCAAGGAGGTCAAGCTCGAGCTCCCCTGGGTCCGCGAGCGGGTCGCGGGCGCGATGAAGAGCGGGACCGTCCTCACCTACAAGCTCAGCGGCAGCGACGCGAAGGGCAAGCCGGTCGACGACGACTACCGCTGCGAGGTCAAGCGCTCCGACGACAAGACCGTCGGCACCGTCTGCAACACGGTCAAGAACCCGAGCAAGGACAAGGGCGCCAACGAGGTCGCGACCCGCGACTGGTCGCGCTTCTCGCCCTTCTTCGCGGTCGAGAAGCCGGAGCACACCCTGGTCAAGGTCGAGGACGTGACGGTCCCGGCCGGCGACTTCAAGTGCGTGGTCGTCGAGCTCAAGGACTTCTTCGGCGCCAACTTCACGGTCTGGATGATCGCCGACAAGCCCGGGATCTACGCGAAGGTCGAGGAGAACGGGCGGATCGGCGACGACGAGGACAAGACCAAGAAGGTCTTCGAGCTCGCGTCGATCGAAGAGGGGACCTAGGTCCCCGGGGCTCGGCGCTCGCGGGAACATGTTCGTACGGACATGTCCTTCGGGCGCGCCTCGTCGCGCGCGGGCGGCGTCAAGGTCGACATCCCGGCGCCTCCTGGGGAGAATCATCGACACGCGGCGGGGCGCTCGGGCAGCGACGCGCGCTCTCGCGCCTTGAGCGCGCTTCGCACGGTGGCAGAGCGGGGCACGTCGGCGCTAGTCTCGCCCTCCACGGCGCATGACGTGCCGGTGACGACGCACGGAGAGACGATGACAGCGCTTCCCGAACTTGCCCTCGACTTCATTCGCGGGGCGTGCTCGATGCTCCCTGACCACGCCTTCGCGGTCCGCCTCTGGGACGGCACCCTGATCGAGCCTGAGGCCCACCAGCCCCGCTTCACGATGGTCCTCCGCCACCCCGAGGTCTTCGCCAAGTTCATGGCCTCGTCCGACTGGCGGACCCTCGGCGAGGCCTACCTCCGCGACGAGATCGACATCGAGGGCGACATCGAGCAGGTCTATCCGGTCGCCGAGTACCTCCAGGAGAGCTTCGGCACCGCGCTCGCCGAGCGCGGCGGCGGCGTCGGGCTCTCGCCCTTCGCCAGCGACGATCCAGAGGCCCACACCAAGGAGCGCGACGCCGAGGCGATCGAGTACCACTACGACATGGGGAACGAGGCCTTCTCGAAGATCCTCGACGTCACCCAGAACTACTCGAGCGCCTACTACCACCGCCCCGATAGCACCCTCGAGGAGGCGCAGCGCAACAAGGTCCACCGGATCTGCCGGAAGGTCGGCCTCCGGGGCGGCGATCGGGTCCTCGACATCGGCTGCGGCTGGGGGGCGGTCTTGTCCCACGTCGCCGGCGAGTACGACGCGACGATCACGGGGGTGACGATCTCGAAGGCGCAGGCCGAGTTCTGCCGGGCGCGGATGCTCCGCGAGGGCAAGGAGGCGCGCGCGCAGGTCGAGATCTGCGACTACCGCGACATCGACGAGCGCCAGACCTTCGACAAGATCATCTCCCTCGGGATGGTCGAGCACGTCGGCGTCAAGAACCTGCGCGCCTACTTCGACAAGGCCTTCCGCCTCCTGCGGCCCGGCGGCGTCTTCGGCCTCCAGGGGGTCTCGAGCTCGGTCTCCGAGGCGACGACCGAGGCGATCGCCTTCACCAAGTCGTACCTCTTCCCCGACGCCGACATGCCCTACCTCGCGCAGTACATCCAGGCGGCGTCGGAGGCCGGCTTCGAGGTCCGCGACGTCGAGAACCTCCGCGAGCACTACGCCTGGACCCACCGCGCCTGGCGGCACAACCTCGAGGCCAACGAGGCCGCGGTGATCGCCGAGATCGGCCGCGATCGCTACCGCGCGCTCCGGGTCCTCTTCTCGTACTCGACCCACTACTTCCTCAAGATCAAGTGCTCGGTCTACCAGTTCGTGCTCTGGAAGCCGGCCGGCGATCGCCCCGCCGACCTCCCGCTCAAGCGAGAGCTCTAGGAGAACCTCGACCATGCTCCCCTCCCTCCCGGTCATCGTCGGCACTGGCCTCACCGGCTGCGCGATCTCCCGCTCGCTGAGCCGCGCGGGGATCCGCCACCTCCTCGTCGGCCCGCGGCCGCTCGACGAGGGCGCCCGCCTGGGCGAGTCCCTCAACCTCGAGGGCTCGCTCGACATCGTCGACTACTTCCCGGAGATGAAGGAGCTCTACTTCGCCAAGACCGCGGTCACCGCCCACGTCGGCGACATGGAGGTCCGCTGCGATCTCAACATGCAGCGGGGCGCGGCCTCGGCCGCCTTCTACCGCGCGCTCGGCTACCCGAGCCCGCCGGACGCCTTCCTCCACATCGACCGCAAGGGCTTCGACACCGCGATCTTCGAGGCGGTGGTCGCCGATCCCCGCTGCCAGCACGTCGACGCCCTGGTCGAGGAGGTCGACTACGATCGCGCGAGCGATCGGGTGCGCCGCCTCGGCCTCAGCGGCGGCCTCGAGGTCGCGCCGATCACCGTCTTCGACGCGACCAACCATGTCCGCGCGGTCGCCCGCCACCTCGGCCTCGAGCTCGAGATCCTCGGGGTCGCCCAGCGCTCGGTCTACGGCCACTTCGAGCACGACGGGCCCCAGTCCTGCGATGAGTCGGTCTGGCACTCGACCCACGTCGTCCGCCTCGAGCCGGCGATCGACGGGCTCGACGGGCTCGCCTGGTACATCCCGCTCAAGGGGCTCGCGTCGATCGGCGTCGGCGTCGACATCGACGAGCAGCGCCCCGATCGCGAGCTCCTGAGGCTGACCTACGCGGCGATCGAGCGCCGGGGGATCGTCCCGCCCGGGCGCTTCCGCTTCCCCGAGCTCGTGCGCTCGCTCCCCTACTACCGCCACTTCCTCCACGACCGCGCCTACGGGGCCAACTGGATGCTCGCCGGCGGGACCTTCTGCCTGATGTGGTTCGCCGCGGCCGCGGGGATCTCGTCGGGCTTCTCGGCCGCGAACGTCGCCCCCCACTTCATCCGCGAGCCCGCGCGCTACGGCGCGCTCTACGAGCTCCTCCTCAAGAACCTGCGCTCGCCCCACGGGGTCTTCGAGTGGATCCGCCGGGTCGAGTCGGACGCGACGACGCTCTCCGAGATCGAGGAGAAGGCCGACGTGCTGGTCGAGCAGAGCGTCCTCCGCCTGGCGATGAGCGTCCAGCTCCGCCCCGGGGTCGCCCGCAACGCGATCGCGGGCGCGCTCGCCCGGGCGATCCGCGGCAAGCTCTTCGACGCCTCCGGGATCTGCGTCCGCGCCAGCAGGCCCGAGGACGCGCTCGCCCGGGTCGCCGCCCTCGAGGGGATCCTCGAGGTCTTCGCCGGGCAGCGGCCGATCGACGAGATCGACGCCTACCTCCACGAGGACGTCCTCGTCCACATCGATCGCCTGCGCTTCCGCGGCCGCGGCGGGTGGAAGAAGTGGGCCCGGCACTCGCGCGCGACCTGGCCCTTTGACCATCTTCGCTTCGAGATCGAGGACCACACCTACGATCCCCGGAGCGGCCGCCTGGAGGTCGGGATCGCCGCGGTCGCCGGCGCCGGCGCGGACGCGCGGCGCTCGGCCGCCGAGCGCTTCGTCTACCGCTTCGAGGGCGACAAGGTCCGCGAGATCTGGACCTCGCGGCGCAACTACACCTTCCTCTACGGCGATCGCTTCGCCACGCTGCCGGGCTTCGCCGCCCACGTCGGCCGCCTCATGTGGTGGAACCTCCGCCACCGGGGCGAGGCCGGCGGTCAGGCTAGCTAGCGGCGGCCGCCATCTCCCGGCGGTAGAGCTCGCGGAGCGCGTCGGCGTGCTCCCGCAGGTTCTCTTCGGTGAAGTCGGAGGTGTCGATCGGCGGGAGGATCTTGACCCGCACACGACCTGGCCGGGAGACCAGGCGACCGTAGGGCATGAGGCGCTCGGCGCCGATGATCACCAGGGGGACGATCGGCGCGCCGGTCTCGCGGGCGAGCTCGAAGGCGCCGAGCTTGAAGCGCCCCGGCTTCTCGTCGCCGCGGCGGGTCCCCTCGGGGGCGATGACGACGCTCAGGCTCTCCTCGCGGATCCGCCGGCCGGCGCGGGCGAGGGTGCGGCGGGCGCGGGGGCCGTTGCCGCGATCGACCATGACGATCGGCCCGAGGGCGATCACCAGGCCCATCACCGGCACCCAGATCAGCGAGCGGCGGGCGACGGGCGTGCCCCCCGGGGGGAGGAGCGCGTTGACGATGAAGCCGTCGAGGGTCGAGCCGTGGTTGAAGGTGATGATCCGCGGGCGGCGGCCTTCGAGGTGCTCGGCACCCTCGACGACGACCTCGACGCTGGCGATCCAGAGCATCGAGCGCCCCCAGGCCCGGAGGAAGGAGCGGCCGACCAGCTCGCCGAGGAGGCCGAAGGAGACGAGGATGAGGGCGACGAGCGTGAGGCCGAGGACGGCCATCACCAGCCAACCGGCGAGGAGCTGCCAAGTCGCGCGGAGGACGCCCATGGACCGACGATCACGCTACCACTAGAGTCGCTCCATGTGCGCGACCCCGCGGTGGATGATCTACGGCGCCAACGGCTACACCGGCCGGCTCATCGCCGCGGAGGCCCGGGCCCGGGGGATGGCGCCGATCCTCGCGGGGCGCTCGCGGGCGGCGATCGAGGCGCTCGCGGCCGAGCTCGGGGCGCCGGTCGATGACGTCCGCGTCTTCGACCTCGGCGACGTCGATCGGGTCGCGGCCGAGCTCGCCGACGTCGCGCTCGTGCTCAATTGCGCGGGCCCCTTCCTCGACACCAACAAGCCGATGCTCAAGGCCTGCCTGCAGAGCCGCACCCACTACCTCGACATCACCGGCGAGGTCGCGGTCTTCGAGCGGGTGATCAAGTGGCGCGAGTCCTTCGTGGAGGCCGGGATCGTCGCGATCCCCGGGGTCGGCTTCGACGTGGTCCCCTCGGACTGCCTCGCCCGCCGCCTCAAGGAGCGGCTCCGGTCGGCCCATCGCCTGATCCTCGGGATCCGCCTCGACGCGAGCGCGAGCCCGGGGACCGCCCGCACCTACGTCCACGCGCTGCCGGCTGGCGGGCTCGTCCGTCAGGGCGGCACGATCAAGCTGGTGCCGCCCGCCTGGCGGACCCGGTCGATCGACTTCGGCGAGGGTCCGGAGCGGGCGATGACGATCGCCTGGGGCGACGTCTCGACCGCCTATCACTCCTCGGGCTTCACCGAGATCGAGGCCTACTTCCAGGTCCGGCCCTGGGTGCTCTGGGCCTTCCGCCTGAGCCGGCCGATCCGCTTCGTCCTCGCCCCGCGGGCGCTCCGCGACGCGCTCGGGCGGGTCGCCGCCCGCCTCTACCACGGCCCCGACGCCGCCCAGCGCGAGCGCAACGGCGCGCGGGTGTGGGGGCGCGCCGAGGACCGCGAGGGCAGGGCGGTGACGATGCTCCTCCGCTGCCCCGACGGCTACGCGCTCACCGTCGACGCCTCGCTCTGCGCGGTCACGGCGGTGCTCGCCGGCGAGGTCGCCCCCGGCGGCTACACCCCGGCGATAGCCTTCGGTGCGGCCTTCCTCGACCGCCTGCGGGGGGTGAGCGTCGAGGAGCGCGCGGGCTAGCGCGACTCGATCACCGAGGCGAAGGCGCCCTTCTTGAGCGCCGCCTCGGCCGCCCGGTAGCCGGCGTCGAGGAGCGGCCTCGGATCCTTGAAGGAGAGCGCCGGGAGGTCGCTGAGGTCGGGCTGGAAGAGGTAGAGGAGATCGTCGATCTGCGAGGGATCGCGGAGCCGCGAGCCGCAGGTGATCGTCGAGTAGAGGGTCTGGGCGATCGACGGGACCTGGGTGTTCTCGTCGAAGGGGTTGAGGCGCTCGAGGAGGAGGCGGGCGTTGGAGGGCGACATCAGGAGGTCGGGGTCGACCTTGAGGGAGTCGCTGACGTCGCTGACGTCGCTGGCGATCACCTTGCCGGGGTTGCGGCGGAGCATCGTGCCGATCGGCAGGTTGTCGATCACCCCGCCGTCGACCAGGACCTCGCCGCGGCGGAAGGTCGGCGGGAAGAGCCCGGGGATCGCCGCGGTGCTGAGGACCGCGTGCCAGATCGGCCCGCGATCGATCACCTCGAGGCGGGAGCGCGAGAGGTTGGAGGCGACGACGTAGCAGTCGCGCCAGAGGTCCTCCATGTTGCGGTCGCCGAGCCACTTGATCATCCCCTTGCGGACCTCGTCGGCCTCGAGGAGCGAGACGATCGGCACCTTGGGGCTGGTGAAGACGCCGCTCTCGAGCCACGACTCGGTGATCCCCTTGACCATGTCGTCGGTCGAGAGGTCGGCGGCGAGGAGCACCCCGACGCCGCCGCCCGCGCTCGCGCCCCCGACCGCGTCGATCGGCACGCCGGCCTCGAGGAGCGCGCGGATCACCCCGATGTGGACCATCCCGCGGGCGGCACCGCCGGAGAGGACGAGGCCGACGCAGCGGTTGGCGAGGCGGCGGGCGACCCGGGCGAGGTCGTCGGTGCGGCCGTGGCGGATGTGGTGGAGGCGATCGATCTGCCGGCCCTCGAGCCAGGCGGCGGTGTTCTTCGGCGCGCTCGCGTCGGCCGGGTGGATCAGGAGGAGCTCGTGGTGGGCGAGGTTCGGGGTCGGGCCGTCGTCGTCGGCGAGGCGCTCGATCTGCCGGGGCCCCGGGTCGCCGTCCGCCGGCGCGACCAGGACCAGGCGATCGGCGCGGGCGATGCAGCGCCGGGTCCAGGCGCTGTCGCGCGGATCGGCGAGGTAGAGGTCGATGTCGTTGGCGTCGTCGAGCTCGTCGAGCCAGGCCTCGATCGCGTCGTCGTCGGGGCCGTCCTCCCGGCTCTGGGCGCGGCCGGGGCCGAAGCGCTGGTCGACCCGGCGGGCGTCGACGACGTGGACGCTGCCGTAGCGGCGGAGGATGAGCGCGAGCCCCTCGGCGAGGGGCTCGAGCGGGGTCTGGGGATCGAGGGGGAGGAGGGCGATGGTCTCGGGCGCGCGGAAGCCCTGCTCGCCGCGGAGGGCGGCGCCGAGGCGGGTCGCCATGCTCCGCATCAGCGGGATCACGAAGCCCGGCGCGCGGGCGATGATCGCGTCGAAGTCGGCGGCCGCGAGGAGGAGGAGCTCGGTCGGTCGCATCGCCACGACGTTGCTCACTCGCGCGCGCTGGCCGACGACCTCGACCACGCCGATCGCCTGGCCGCGGCCGATCTCGCCGGCGCTGGCGAGGTCGCCGTCGGCCTCGACGACGGTGACGTGGAGGCGCCCGTGGAGGACGAAGGCGATGTCGGTCGGCGGATCGCCGGCGCGCCAGAGCTCCTCGCCGCAGGCGAGGACCCGGCGGCCGAGGCGGGCCTCGAGGAGCTCCTGGATCCCCTCGTCGAGGCCGCCGAAGACGGTGTCGATGAAGCGGGCGACCTCTTGCGGCGTGATCGTCGGCATGCTGCGTCGAGCCTACACCGCGGGGAGGCGGCGGCGAAGAGTCGCGGCCGCGCCCCCGCGCTCAGAGGCAGTAGCGCTCGCCGTCGGCGGCGTCGCTCGGGACCTCGCAGGTCTGGTCGCCGGGGCAGGCGTCGTCGTCCTCGCAGGGGAGGACGCAGACCGAGTTGCCGCCGATCCGCCCGCAGACCTGGTCCTCCTCGCACTCCTCATCGGTCATGCAGGGGTAGGCCGCGCAGGCGCCCTTGAGGCAGACGCCCCCGTCCCCGCACGCCTCGTTGCGGGTGCAAGGGTCGCCGGAGGAGCGGCAACCGGCGAAGGCGAGGGCGAGGGCGAAGGTGATGGCGACGCGGGCGCGTGGGCGCGCGCGTCCGCGCGTGTGGCTGCGTGCGAGGGGCATCGGCGCGGTCCCTAGTAGTTGTACTCGCCGTAGTCCTGCTGGCAGCGGGACGAGCCCGCCTCGAGGTTCTCCGCGAGGGTCGCCATCAGCTCGCCGTCGTCCTTGAGGGCGGCGTCGGCGAGGATCGATCCGACCTCGCCGAGGCGCTCGCTCGCCGCCTTGACGATCGCCAGGGCCGCCTCCTGGGTCAGCTCGCCGTCGCAGTAGTCGGCGGCCGCCCGCAGCGCGAGGTACTCGTCGATCAGGACCGCCATCTTGAACGCCCCGAGATCGTCGGCGGTGACGAAGGAGGCCGCGTAGGTCTGGCCGCCCTGCCAGGGGACCGCGAGGGTGTCGACGACCGGCGCGTCGGCGCCGCGGGGGAGGAAGGAGAGGTCGAATTCCGCGAGCGCGTCGGCGCTGAGCGGGAGCTCCTGGCCCTCTCCCGGGCGGAGCGCGACGCCGATCCCGCCGCCGCGCTGCGAGAGGAAGAGGGTCGACGCGCCGATCTCGAGCTCCGACGAGGGCCCGTCGAGGGGCGCGCCGTAGGCCTCGGCGAAGCCCCAGCCGGCGCTCGCGGTCACCTGGGCCTCGAGGTCGTAGGCCAGCGGCGTGACGATGTACTCGAACTCGTCCTCGAAGATCGACGTGATCGCCTCGCCGTCCGCGAGGTAGAAGTAGTTGCCGCCGCGGACCTTGGAGATCTCCTGGGCGAGCTCGGCCCCGAGGTCGAGGCCGACGCCGAAGACCGTGGCCCCGATCGACGACTCGGCGTAGAAGCGGGTCATCCCGAGGAAGGAGTCGAGGCCGGTCGCGCCGACGTTCGGCTGCGCGTCGGTCAGGAGCATCACCCGGTCCTCCACCGTGGGATCGCCGGCGAGGGGCGCGACCTGCTCGAAGGCGAGCGCGAGCCCGGCCTCGATGTTGGTCCCGCCCCGGACCTCGAGGGCGGCGATCGCATCGCGGAGCTCGTCGCGGCCGCCCTCGTCCATCACGGTGCTCTTCAGGCGGAGCTCGGCGGTGTCGTCGAAGATCGCCAGCGCGACCCGATCGTGCCCGTCGAGCTGGTCGACCATCGCCGTCAGCGCCTCCTTGACGGAGTCGAGCTTCTCGCCAGACATCGATCCGCTGATGTCGACCGCGAGCGCGAGGTTGAGCGGGCGGCGCTCGAAGGACTCGGCGTCGATCGAGGTCGCGAAGCCGAGCTGAACGAGGAGCTGCGGGTCGCCGCCGTCGACCGGCTGGTGGCGCGCGACCGCGGCGCGCGGGCAGAGGAGCTCCGTGCAGGCGTCTCCCTTGGTGAAGGGGAGGTCGTGCTCGGAGAGGATCCCTTCGGCGCGAAACGCCGTCTCATCGGGGATCTGGCCGTCCTCGATCAGCTCGCGGGCGTAGCGGTTGTCCTGAACGCCGCCCGGGGTCACGCCGAGGTCGCCGCTCGAGTAGCCGCCCATCGAGCATCCGCTGCTCAGGGCGAGGGCGGGGAGGATCGTGAGGAGAGCGCGCGAGGGGGTCTGCTTCAAGAGGTAGGTCAAGGTCGGTCGTGGGGTCATGGCGAGGGGGTAGTCGCCGACTGGGGCGAGCGGTTCACTGGAAAATTTCGGGCGCTCGTGCCCGTGCTCTCGGTGAGCCGCGCGACCCTGGAGCCTCGCGGTCGGAGGCGATGATGGTCCCCGGGCCAGCCTCGGCGGATGGGTCGACTCCGGCGTCGACGGCGGGAGCGCGAGGCGAGATCGAGCGCGACCGCGGTGCTCAAGAGGATCACAGCGGCGCCGACGCGCCGATGTCGACGCCGCACCGCATAGGGGGGTGTCGACATCGGCGCGGCACGACGACGGTGCGGCCCCGCGCCGGGCGTCGACGTGCGGTCCCGCTGCCGCTGCGTCACGTTGATGGACCTACAAAGAGGGAGGTCGCGCAGGTGAGTCGCTTTCGCGTCGCTCCGCTTGCCTCTACCCTTGTGATCATCGTGGGACGGTGGGGAGGATGACGTCGGTCGTCGACGCGCGAGCGTCGAGCGTCCTGGAGGCGATCCCGGCACCGCTCGTGGTCGTCGATGGACGCGGTCGGATCGCCGCGACCAACCCGCGGCTCGAGGGCCTCGTCGGTCGCCCCCGGGGCGAGCTCCTCGGCCAGGACTTCCGCGCGCTCGGAGGGTCGTCCGAGCGCGGCGCGGTCGAGGGGCCTGTGGCGCTGGGCCCCCACGTCTCGACGATCGTCCGCGCCGACGGCGTGGCGCGGGTGATCGAGTGGGAGATCGCGGCCTTCCCGGTCGACGGTGACGCGGCGCGACATTTCGTCTGCGTCGCCAAGGACGTCAGCGAGGCGCGAGCGCTCGGCGCTCGTGTGAGCGCGCTCGAGGCGGAGGTCACGGCCGCGCGGTCGCGCTGCGACACGCTCATCCGGGCCTTCCCCGGCTGGGTCGCGCTCCTCGACAGCGAGGGCCGCGTCGTCGTCCGGAGCGACATGCCGCGGGAGAGCGAGCGCTGGCTGATCGGGGCGAAGATCTGGGAGCTGCCGGCGATCGCCGGTCGCGCGGACATCCAGGCCGCGGCCCGCGAGGCCTTCACCCGGGCCGCGGGCGGCGAGCCGGTCCGCTTCGAGGCCGCGGGCGAGGGGATGACGGGGAGCTTCGAGGTGGAGGTTGTGTGCCATCCGATCCGAGCTTGCGGCGGCGATCTCGTCAACGTCGCGGTCTTCGCGATCGACGTCCGCGAGCGCAACGCGGCGATGGAGGCGCTCCGCGAGAGCGAGGAGCGCCTCCGGGAGGCCCAGCAGATCGCCAGGATCGGCTCCTGGTCGCTCGACCTCGTGACCAACCACCTGATCTGGTCCGACGAGATCTTCCGGATCTTCGAGATCGATCCGGCGAGCTTCGGCGCCTCCTACGACGCCTTCCTCGAGGCGATCCACCCCGACGATCGCGATCTGGTCAACGACGCCTACCTCCGCTCGCTCGCCATGCGGGAGCGCTACGAGATCGTCCACCGGCTGCGGATGAGCGACGGGCGCGTGAAGTACGTCCGCGAGATCGGCCGCTCGAGCTATGACGACGAGGGGCGGCCGCTCCGCTCGATCGGCACCGTCCAGGACATCAGCGCGGAGGTCCGCGCCGATCGTGCGCTGCAGCAGGCGCTCGCCGAGCGCGAGACGCTCCTCCGCGAGATCCACCACCGGGTGAAGAACAACCTCCAGGTGATCTCGAGCCTCCTCCACTTCCAGGCGAAGAAGGCGAGGACCCCGGCCGACGTCGCCGCCTTCGCCGAGGGGCGGGATCGTCTCCTGGCGATGATCCTGGTCCACGAGAAGCTCTATCAGTCGCAGGAGCTCTCGCGGGTCCCCTTCGGCGACTACGTCCGCTCCCTCACCGGGGCGCTCCTGGCGTCGCTCGACCGAGATCGACGGATCGCGGTCGACCTCGCGCTCGACGACGTGCTCCTGCCGATCGAGGTGGCGCTGCCGTCCGGGATGATCCTCTGTGAGCTCCTGACCAACGCCTTCAAGTACAGCTTCCCGGAGCCGCGGCGCGGGCGGGTTCAGATCGCGGTGCTGCGCGGCGGCGACACGCTCTACCTGCGGGTGAGCGACGACGGCATCGGCTTCCCCGAGGGCTTCGAGCCGGACGCGGTGACCTCCTTCGGCTGGCAATTGGTGCGCAACTTGAGCGCCCAGCTCGACGCGTCCCTGACGATCGGCGGGGAGGCGGGCGCCCAGATCGAGATCTCGATCCCGCTGAGCGAGGGGACCTTCGCGGCGCGGCCGGAGGAGGAGGCCCCGTGAGCGATCGGCGGATCTTCGTGGTCGAGGACGAGGCGCTGATCGCCATGGAGATCCAGGATCACCTCCGGACCCTCGGCTACATGATCGCCGGCCACGCCGCCCGCGGGGTGGTGGCGCTCCGGGAGATCCCGCGGGCGCGCCCCGATCTCGTGCTGATGGACGTGAACCTCGGCCGCGGGCCCAGCGGGATTGAGGTCGCGCTCCAGCTCCGCGAGGAGATCGACGTCCCGGTGGTCTTCCTCACCGCGTACTCCGACGTCGAGCTCGCCGAGCGGGCGACCCAGACCGAGTCCTTCGCCTACATCGTCAAGCCCTTCCAGCCGCAGGCGCTGCGGGCGAACATCGAGATGGCGCTCTACAAGCACGCGGCCGAGCGGCGCCTCCAGGACGCCAACCGCCGCCTCGACGAGGGCGCCGCGGCCCTCCGCGTCCAGGCGGACCAGCTCCAGCGCTCGCTCTCGCTCCTGCAGGCGACCCTCGACGCGACCGCGGATGGGATCCTGGTGATCGCGGAGGGGGAGCTCCGCGGGACCAACAAGCAGCTCCTGGAGATCTGGGGGCTCGCGGAGGCGCCGCGCTCGCTCGACGAGCTGGCGGTCCGCGTGCGTCGACCGGAGGAGCTCCTCCGCGATCTCCCGGCGGGCGTCGAGAGCGACCTCGTCGAGCTCCGCGACGGCCGGATCCTCGCCCGCCGCGTCCGAACCCAGCTCGTCGACGGGGTCGCGGTCGGCCGCGTGTGCTCCTTCCGCGACGTGACCCGCGAGCGGCAAGCCGAGGCCAAGCTCCGGGAGAGCGAGGACCGCTTCCGACGGGTCGTCGAGAACATCTCCGACGGCCTCGTCGTCGACGACCTCGGCGGCCAGATCCTCTTCGCCAACGATCGCTTCTGCGAGATCTTCGCGGTCGATCGGCGGGCGCTCGCGGGCAAGACGATCGAGGACTTCGCCGCCGCGGGGTGGCGATCGGCGCTCCGCGAGCAGCGCCTCGACCAGCTCGAGCGGGACGTCTCGTCGCGGTCGATCTATCAGGCGCAGCGCCTCGACGGGACCCCCCTCTGGGTCGAGGCCGACGTGGTCGTCCTCCACGACGCGAGCGGGGCGATGATCGGCACCCAGCGGACGCTCCGCGACATCACCGATCGTCGGGAGACCGAGGAGGCGCTGCGGATCCTCTCGACGGGGGTCGCTCACCTCTCCGGCGAGGCGCTCCTCGACGAGCTCGTGCGACACCTGACCCGACTCCTCGAGGCTGACGTCGGCGTGGTGGGTGCGCTCTCGAAGAGCGACGCTCGCTCATCGCGGACGATCGGCCTCTGGGTCGACGGCGCCGCCGAGTCGACGGTGGGCTTCGCCCTCCACGAGCTCCCGCCGATCGGCACGGAGGGGCCGCTGGTGGTCGCCGAGGGGGCTCAGGAGCGCTTCCCGGGGAGCCCCGCGCTCGCCCACTTCGCCGCCCAGGGGTGCGCGCTCGCCCCCTTGATCGACTCGCAGGGCCGACGGATCGGCGTGATCGGCGTCCTCAGCCGGGCGCCGCTCCGGCGACCGTCGCGGATCGCCGGGCTCCTCGGTCTCTTCGCCGTCCTCGCCAGCGCCAACCTCGAGCGTCACCGCGAGGAGACCAAGCTCCACGATCTCTTCGAGTACTCGCCGGACGCGGTCCTGATGGTCAACGAGGCCGGCGGGATCGTCATGGCGAATATCCGGGCGCAGGAGCTCCTCGGCTACAGCCGCGAGGAGCTCCTCCAGGCGAACATCGACGCGATGGTGCCGGGCGAGAGTCGGGCCTTCCACGCGATCCTCCGGCGGCGCTTCCTGAGCCAGCCGCGGGCGCGGCCGATGGGCTCGCTCAAGGAGCCGCTGCGGGCGCTGCGCAAGGACGGGGCGACGGTCCCGGTCGACATCAGCCTCGGCCCGATCCGCGCGGACGAGGAGATCCTGATCGTCGTCTCGATCCGGGACATGACCCAGCACGTCCTCGCCGAGGAGCGGCGGGCGTCGCTCGAGCTCCGCCTCCGGCACGCGCAGAAGCTCGAGGCGCTCGGCACCCTCGCCGGCGGGATCGCCCACGACTTCAACAACATCCTCGGGGCGCTGGTCGCCAACACCGAGCTCGCGCGGACGGAGATCGATCGCGGCCACGTCGTCGCCGGGCGCCTCGAGGAGATCGCGGCGGCCGCGGATCGCGCGACGCTCCTGGTCCGGCAGATCCTCGCCTTCAGCCGTCGCCAGCCGCCGAGGCGGGCGATTACGACCCTCGCGCCGGTCGTCGACGAGGCGGCCCGGCTCCTCCGCGCGACCCTGCCCGCGCGGATCCAGCTCAAGGTCGAGATCGGCGAGGCGGTCCCGAACGTCCTCGCCGACGCGACCCAGCTCCATCAGGTGATCATGAACCTCGGCACCAACGCCTGGCACGCGATCGACGACGCCGGCGGCACGGTGACGATCCGCCTGGACGCGCACGAGGGCAGCGGCCGGGCGCCGAGCCGGCGCTTCGCCAGGATCTCGGTCAGCGACACCGGCTCCGGGATGGACGCCGCGCTCCTCGACCGGATCTTTGAGCCCTTCTTCACGACCAAGCCGGTCGGCGAGGGATCCGGCCTCGGCCTCAGCGTCGTCCACGGGATCGTCACCGAGCACGGGGGCGAGCTGACGATCGACACCGCGCTCGGGCGCGGCACGACGATCACGATCCTGCTGCCGGCGGTCGAGGGGGAGGCGATCCGCCCGGCCTCCGACGAGCCGGTCCAGGGGGGGGGCGACTGGCGGGTCCTGATGATCGACGACGACCCGATCCTGGCGACCGTGGGGGAGGCGCTCCTGGTGCGGCTCGGCTACCAGGTGCGCGCCTTCACCGACCCAGTCGCCGCGATCGTCGCGTTCCGCGGCGCGCCGGAGGACTACGACGTCGTGATCACGGACTTTAACATGCCGACGATGTCTGGGGTCGATGTCGCGCGCGAGGTCGCGGCCATGCGCTCGGAGGTGCCCATCGTCCTCGTGTCGGGCCATAGTGAGCACACCGATGAGGAGCTCGCGCTCGCGGGGGTCCGCTTCCGCCTCGACAAGCCGTACAATCTCAAGAGCCTTGATCGGATCCTCTCGCGGGTCCGGAGCGAGCTCGGAGGAGGCACGCGCAAGTGAAGGTGTTGCTCGCGGACGATGATCCGGTCTCGGCCGCGGTGATGGAGGCGATCCTCAGCGGGGCGGGCCACGAGTGCATCGTCGCCGAGAACGGTGACGCCGCCTGGGCGATCGCGCAGGCCGACGACGCCCCCCAGATCATGTTCGTCGACTGGGAGATGCCGGGGATCGACGGGATCGAGCTCTGCAGGCGGATCCGTGCGCTCAACCGGCCGGTCTACACCTACGTGGCGATGATCAGCGTGCGGGCGAAGCAGCAGGACATCGCGGTCGGCCTCGAGGCCGGGGCCGACGACTTCATCACCAAGCCCTACCAGGCGCAGCAGGTCCTCGCCCGCCTGATGGCCGCAGAGCGGCGGATCCGGGCGGCCTCCGCCTCACCGTCGCTGCGTCAGGCGCTCGCGGAGGCCCGGGAGAGCGCCGGCGGCGATCTCATCGTCCGCTCCGGTGACATCGTCGGCCGGATCATGTTCCACCGCGGCCGGGTGGCCTGGGCCCACATCTCGAACCAGTCGGGGTCGCTCCACGCGATGCTGGCGACCGAGCCGTCGATCACCCGCGACGAGATCGACGCGATCCTCGAGGAGTCGACCGAGACCGGGGCGAGCTTCGCCGAGATCATCGTCGACTGGGACCTCCTCAGCGCCGAGCAGCTCCGCGAGCTCGTCGGCCGCTGGCTGCGCGGGAAGATCGCGGCGATCCTCCGGCTCCCGCGGCCGGAGACGGTCTTCTCGCCGCGCGACCGGACCTACGGCAGCACCCTCCTCTTTGACCTCGCCGAGCTGATGCCGGAGGAGGAGGACGCGCTGCCGCTGGCTCGCACGGTGAGCTCGGCGAGCGCGGAGGTCGACACCGGAGAGCTCGTGCCGGAGGCGAGCGAGGCGCTGGGCGCCAACCTCGACGCCGCGATCGCGATCGAGGGGGCCCGCTCTGCGGTCGTCTTCGACGGCCGCACGGGCCTCTGCCTCGGCGCCCGGGGGCTCCCCGCCGACCTCGACCTCGCGTGGCTGGCGCTCAAGCTGGCGACCGCGGACGACGGGGACGACGTCGAGGACATCCTCATCTCGGGCCGTCAGCACGTCAACATCCTCCGGCCCTACAGCCGCTCGCCGCTGCGCTACATCTTCGTCGCGCTCGATCGCGCGAGCGTGAAGCTCGGGATGGTCCGCCTGGCGCTCTCCAACTGCGTCGAGAACTAGCGCCGCGACGCCGACATACCTCGCCTGGTCTCATGAGCGGTATGTCGACGTCAGAGCGCTAGCGCCGGGCCCGAAGGGGGCCCGGCGCGCGCCCGCTCAGCGGACCCGGATCGTCCCGGCCCACCAGGGGAACCAGCCCTCGACCTGGCCGCCGTGCTCACCCCAGCCGATCCGGAGCTGCTTGCTCTCGGCGGCGGTCATGTAGACCGTCGCCATCCCGGGCCAGTCGGACTCACAGTTCTGACAGTCGATGTTCGCCGGGATCAGCCGGGCGTAGGAGGTCACCGGCCCCATCTCCTCGGCCGCGCCGAAGGAGACGTCGCCGGTTCCACCTGTCTTGTAGGCCAGGGTCCAGAGCGTCTGGTACCACGAGGTGTAGATGTCCGACGTGTTCCCGTTGGTCGAGTTCGCCTTGATCTTGTACTCGTGGAGGTAGAACTCGGTGAAGCCCGGCGGGAAGGGGATCGTGTAGTGGTAGGAGTGGCCGCCGGCCGCGTCCTGCGTGTAGGGCCGGCACTCGTTGTCGAGGCCGCTCACCGGCGCCTGGACGTCGAAGGCCATGATCGCGTTCAGGTTGGTGCAGGCGATCATCGGCGTGAGCTCGGTGAAGCCGCCGCCGTCGGTGTCCATGTCGCAGAAGACCTGGAAGGCCTCGATGTCGGCGTCGCCGTCGACGTCGATGGTGTACATCCCGGACTCGGTCCCGGGATCGGCCTCCTTGATCGCCTTGCAGCTCGCCAGGATCGCGCAGACGCCCGCCTGGCAGACGCCGCCGCCGCCGCAGTCGTTCGAGTTGTTGCAGACGCCGCCGAGGTCGCAGGGGTCGCAGCTCCCCCCGCAGTCGACGTCGCTCTCGTCGCCGCTGAGGAGCCCGTCGTCGCAGGCCGGCGCGGCGCAGAGGGTCGTGCAGGCGTCTGTGTTGTCGTCGTTGCCGTCGTCGCAGGTCTCGACGCCGGCCTGGACGAAGCCGTCGCCGCAGCTGGCGGCGACGCAGGAGCTCAGGCAGGCGTCGGTCTCGTCGTCGTTGCCGTCGTCGCACTCCTCGCCGTCGTCGACGAGGCCGTCGCCGCAGGAGGGGCCGCCGGTGGCGACGCCGGTGCTCGAGGTCCCGTCGCTGTCGCTGGTCGTCGGGTTGCCCGTCGAGGTCGCGGTGCCGTCGCTGGTCGAGGCGGTCGTGGTCGTGTCGGCCCCCGTCGACGACGCGCTCGTGGCGCTCCCGCTGCCGCCGTCGGTCTCCCCGCCGCCGCTCGTCGTGAACCCGCTGGCGCCGCCGCTGGTCCCGCTTGTGCTCCCACCCGTCGTCGAGTCGCTCTCGCTCCCGCTCGCGCCGGTGGTCGAGTCGTCACCCGAGCACGCCGCCGCGCAGATTAGAGAGAAACCAAACACCCACTCCAACATCGAACGATCACCCATGTGACAATACTATCGTCAAATCGGCACATTGGTGACCGGTGCCGGAGCGTCAGCCTCAATTCGCCGATGGCGAGCGCGCCTCCGCGAAAAACCCCCGAAAGGGCCGGATTCCGGGGGAAACGGACCGGCCCCGGGGCCGCGCGTGGATCCCCGGAGCGCTCGCCGAGCGTCGCCGTGTGGGCGGGCGGCCGCCCTGTGCGTCAGCGTTGCGGATGTAGGATAGTGACAGCGAATTTTTTCGCGATTCTCCCCAGGAGCGAAGGTTGCGCGGCGTCACTTCATCGTCGACATTGAGAGGGTAGCTCGCTTCGCCGAGTCAGGCGTTCGGAGGTGGGTCATGGGTACCAACGCGGCGGTCAAGCTCAACGGCAAGAACTCGCTCCCGGCGACCGGTGAGAAGATCCTGAGCGGTGAGCTCGCGGACATCTCGCTGCCGACGCTCCTTCACCTCCTCGAGATCGAGAACGTCACAGGTTGGCTGCTCCTCGATCGCCGGGCCCGGATCGACTTCGCCAAGGGTCACGTGATCGCGGCGTCGATCGGCTCGCGCCACGGGGTCGAGGCGCTCCGCGAGATCCTCTTCCAGGAGGGGAGCCGCTTCGAGGTCTGTCGCGGCGAGCCGCGGCCGGAGCAGGGCATCGAGCGCGTGGCCTTCGCGGTGATGGACGCCTTCCGCCTCCGCGACGAGTGGGCGCGGATCGAGGGCTCCGTCCTCCGCCTAGTCGGCGGTCAGATGTGGCGCCCGACCGGCACCGAGGTCGACGCGCTCATGGATCGGATCGACGGCGAGAGCTCGCTCCGGGAGCTCGTCGCGCTCACGGGCGTGCCGGTGACGATGGCGATCGAGTGCGTCCTCGATGCGCTCACGCTCGGGCTCGTCGAGGTGGTGAAGGTGCGGCCGAAGGCGGAGCGGGCGGAGCCCTCGCCGGCGACCCCGATCCCCGAGGCGGCTCGCGCCTCGGAGCCCGGACCCGCGCCCGCGCCCGCGGCCTCACCCGCACCCGCACCCGCAGAGGTGGTCACGCGTGCCCTCGAGATCGAGGGGGTGGACTTCTACGAGCTCCTCGATCGCGCGCGCGCGTCGATGCGCCGCGGCGCGCTCGACGAGGCCGAGGCGCTCGTCGAGGCCGCGCTCCGCCTCCGCCCGGAGGATCGCGTCGCGCGGCAGAACTTGCGGCGGATCCATCAGCTCCGGGGCTAGGCGACGGGGGACGCAGCGCGTCGCGGGCCGCCGACGAGATGTCGTCGGCGGCAGACTTTTCCCTGGGCCATGACCTCGGTGATGCTCTCGTCGCGGCCTCGCCGTCGTTGACGATGGAAGCTTCGCGTCCTGAGAACGAGGAGGAGCGGCTCGCTGCGCTCGTGGAGCTCGAGCTCCTCGACACCGCGCCGGAGCCCGAGTTCGACGAGATCGTCGCCCTCGCTGCGAGGATCGCCGACGCTCCGATCGCGTTGGTCAGCCTGGTCGATCGTGAGCGAGAGTGGTTCAAGGCGAAGGTCGGGCTCGACGACGTCGAGCTCCCGCGAGAGGTCGCCTTCTGCGCCCACGCGATCCTCAACGATGAGCTCTTCGTCGTCACCGACGCCCGCGTCGACCCGCGCTTCTGCGACAACCCGCTGGTGACCGGGGACCCGCACATCCGCTTCTACGCCGGGACGGTCCTGCGGACCGACGCGGGCCACCCCCTCGGGACGCTCTGCGTCATCGATCGTCGGCCGCGGGAGGCGAGCGACGAGCTCCGCGGCGCCCTGCGGGCGCTCGGGCACGCCGCGAGCTCGATGATCGAGCTCCGTCGCCGGCGCATGCGGGAGCTCGAGCTCGTCGCCCAGCGCTCGCAGATCTCGCAGGACCTCAAGCGGCGAAAGGCGATGCTCCGCCAGATCGCCGATGTCCAGCGCGGGATCCTCGTCGGCGAGCCGAGCGGAGAGGTGCTCGAGCGACTCCTCGACGCGCTCCTCAAGGCGAGCGAGAGCGAGTATGGCTTCATCGGCGAGGTGATGCGCGATGAGAAGGGGCTCTACCTCAAGACCCACGCGATCACCGACATCGCCTGGGATGAGGCGAGCCGCCGGCTCCACGACGAGAAGGCCGCCGGCGGGCTGATCTTCCGCAACCTCGACACGCTCTTCGGCGAGGTCATCCGCAGCGGCGCCCCGGTGATCGCCAACGAGCCGGCGAACGATCCCCGCCGCGGCGGGCTCCCGCCCGGCCATCCGGCGCTCACGGCCTTCCTCGGGGTCCCCTGCTTCGCCGACGGCGAGCTCAGCGGGGTCTTCGGGGTGGCGAACCGCCCGGGCGGCTACGACGAGGGCGTGATCGCCGAGATCGAGGTGCTCCAGTCGACCTTCGCGGGGATCATCTCGCACCTCCGCCTCGAGCGGATGCGCCGCGAGGCGGAGGGCGAGCGCCGTCGCAGCGACGCGCGCCTCCGCGACATCATCGATCTAGCGAGCGACGCGATCGTCTGCTTCGACGGTCGGGGGGTGATCAGCGTGTGGAACCCGGAGGCCGAGCGGATCTTCGGCTGGGGCGCCGACGAGGCGATCGGGCGCGACGTGGTCGAGCTGGTCCTGCCGGCGGAGGAGCGGGCCGCCCACTCGGCGGCCTTCGCCCGCGCCCTCGACGGCAGCGACGGGAGGCTCCTCCACCGGCCCTTCGAGGTCGAGGGGGTCCGACGTGACGGTCGCCGCGTCCCCCTCGAGATCTCGCTCTCGCGGATGTCGAGCGAGCGCGAGCAGATCCTGAGCGCCTTCATCCGGGACGCGACGCCGCGGAAGGAGTCGGAGCGGGCGCTCCGCGAGCGGAGCGACGAGCTCGCGGAGGTGAACGCGGTGCTCGCCGGGGCGCTCCGGGTCAAGGACGAGTTCCTGGCGACCGTCAGCCACGAGCTCCGGACGCCGCTCCAGGCGGTGATCGGCCTCTCGGGGGCGCTCGTCTCCGGCCACTACGGGGAGCTCCGCGCGACCCAGAGCGAGATCCTCCGGATCATCGGCAAGAGCGGCGAGCTCCTCCTCCAGCTGATCAACGACCTCCTCGATCTCTCGAAGATCGGCGCCGAGCAGCTCGCGCTGAGCGCCGAGTCCGTCGACGTCGGGCGGATCGTCGAGGAGTGCGTCGACCAGTTCCGGGGGGCGGCCGAGCAGAAGTCGCTGCGCCTGAGCTTCTCGGTCGACCCGACGCTGCCGATCGTCCGCCTCGATCCGCTCCGCTTCAAGCAGATCCTCCTCAACCTCATGAGCAACGCCGTGAAGTTCACCAGCGTCGGCGGGGTCGAGGTCGAGGTCCGCTACGAGCCGTCGGCGGGGCGCATGAGCGTCGCGGTGCGGGACACCGGCATCGGGATCCCGGAGGATCAGCGGGAGCGGATCTTCGAGCCCTTCACGCAGCTCGACGGCGGCCTCCGACGCCACCACGCCGGGACCGGCCTCGGCCTCGCGCTCACGCGCCGCCTCGTCGATCTCTTCGGCGGCGAGATCGAGGTGGCGGGCGCCGACGGCGGGGGGTCGGTCTTCACGGTGCGGCTGCCGGTGGAGCCGGCCGCCCCGCGCGAGGAGACCCCGGCCGACGCCGTCCTGCGGTCGGCGCCGCCGTGCCGGGTGCTCATCGCCGAGGACAACGACGTCAACGTGCTGACGATCTCCGCCTTCCTCGAGGCGGCGGGCCACCACGTGACGGTCGCACGCAACGGCCGCGAGGCGGTCGAGGTCGCCCATCGCGAGCGGCCCGATGTCATCTTGATGGACGTGCAGATGCCCGAGGTCGACGGGATCGAGGCGACGCGAGAGATCCGGCGGAGTCGGACGATCGCGCGGGTGCCGATCGTCGCCCTGACGGCGATGAGCAGCGCGGCGGATCGCGAGCGTTGTCGCGCGGCCGGCTTCGACGCCTTCCTGACCAAGCCCGTGAGGCCGGAGCAGATCGCCGAGGTGATCGCGGCGATGGCCTGCGTAGGTTCCCGCGACTGAGGACGGGGCGACGCCGTCCGCCTCAGCCCCGCGAGCAAGCGGCGAGCGCGAGGCGGACCATCCCCATCTTCGCCTGGGTCCGGTCGGTCGCCAGGAAGATGAAGCGGGGAGGTGAGCGGGTGTAGGGGCGGAGGAAGTAGATGTGGTGGCGGGTCGTGATGATGATGTCGTCGATCTCGTCCCACGAGTTCGCCGCCGCCGCCAGCTTCACCTTCCGCCAGGCGAGATCGAGATCGACGTCCTCGCCCCGGGTGCCGAGGCACTGCCCGGTCCGCCCGTCGAAGAGCGCGACAGCGATCGCGCCCTCGATCGTCATCGCCTCGTCGAGGCTCGCGCCGAGCTCCCGGAGGCTCTCGCCGTCGGCGAAGACCGCGTTCGGCTCGTTCGCCGGGATCTCGGAGGGCGCGTCCTCGACCGGGCTTTGGCGGATCAGTAGGAGCGGCGAGACCTCCTCGAAGTCGAAGAGGATCGCGTCGTCGTAGGGGCGGTTGTCCGGCGAGAAGATCACCGAGGGCGCGGGGAGGTTGGCGATCGCGGTGATCTTGGCGGAGATCCACGTCCGCATGCGTCGGTGGAGGCGCTCGGGCGTGAGGAGCTTCCAGTCGAGGATCACCTGGGCGACGTTGGTGCCGCTGGCGGCGCTCTCCTCGAGGATCGTCTTGATGTCCTCGCCGTCGAGGAGCGGCTCGGTCTCCAGCATCGCCTTGAGCGAGCCGGGCTCGCTCGAGATGCTCGCCCAGGCGACCTTTCCGCCCTGAAACATGATCCGACCGACGACCCCGCCGGAGCGGACGATCACGTCGCCTCCGGCCGCGCCCCGGGCTTCGGCCAGGGCGCGGTCGAGGGAGGTCTCGGTGGAGAGGGAGCGGACCACCCGCTCGGCGACGCGGAGGCGCGCCAGGACCTCCTCCGCCTGGTAGGGCTTGGTGATGAAGTCGTCCGCCCCGGCCTCGAATCCCAGGGTGATGTCCCGCTGTCGATTGCGCGCGCTGACGATGACGATGTAGGTGTAGAAGGAGCGGGGGAGGGCGCGGACCTGGCGACAGAGCTCGAGGCCGTCGATCCCCGGCATCATCCAGTCGAGGAACATGATCCGGGGGGGATCAGCACCTTGGGCAATCTCCCAAGCCGTGCTCCCGTCGTGGGCGATCTGACACTCGTTCCCCGTCGCGGTGAGGAGAGCCTCGAGCACCGTCGCAGAGATCGGATCGTCGTCCGCCACGAGGATCTTCATCGACATCGAGGCCACACCAGCCTACCGAGACGTCGCGTCGTCGGCAAGCGGAACGCGGCGATGCGTCGCCGCGCTTTGACGATTGAGAGGCGCGAGGTTGGACACACACAGGTGGGCGCTCACCGTCCATTGGCGATGCTTGTTCTCGCGCGACGGGGGTCAGCATCGGCGCGTGAGAACGTTGTGCAGCCGAGATGATGGTTGAGCCGGCAACGGAAGCGTGGCTACGATGACGATGTAGTGACGCGAAGTGGGCTTGACGCGACCGTCGGTCGCCGCGGGACGGAGGCGGAGATTCTAAAGGGCAACCTTCAAGAGATTTCCCTCTCCTCGCTCCTGCAGGCGCTCAACGCCGACGGGCGGAGCGGCTGGTTGCACCTCGAGGGCGGCGGAGAGATCGTCCTCGTGAACGGCGAGGTGGTCGCCGCCTCGACGTCGAACGCCGAGGGGAACGCGGCGATCCAGGCGCTCCTCGCCCGCCGCAGCGGCGACTTCTCGTTCACGCGGGGCGACCCGCCGCGGGGCGAGCCGATCGCCTCGATGATGGGTCTCATCCTCGAGAGCGCGCGCCTCGACGACGAGTGGCAGCGCCTCGCGCCGAACGTCGTCGAGGTCCGCGACCGGAGCAAGATCAACCCGAAGGATCCGTGCATCAGCACGCTCCTCCCCTGGATCGACGGACGCCGGAGCGTCGCCCAGCTCGCGCACCTCGGCGTCAGCACGACCGCCCAGATCATCGAGTCGATCAACGCGGCGCTCGCGAGCGGCGCCCTCGGCCGCGTCCGCGGTCGCCGCGCGCCGGAGCCCCTGGCCGACGAGGACTTCGACGAGCTCATCGACGGCGCGCGGGCGCACATGCGGGCGGGTGAGCTCGAGGAGGCGGCCGCGGCCTTCCACCGGGCGTTGGCGCTGAGGCCCGACGACCGGATCGCACGACAGAATCTGCGTCGCGTGGCGGCGCTGATCTCAACACGAGACAAGAGGAACGAACGACAAGGAGAGTAGGTGGAACAATGAGTCGATCAGAACAAATTTCGAAGCTCCTCAAGACCCTGGCATCCGCGACCCCCGACATCGAGGCGGCGGCCGTCGTCGACAACGACGGCCTCATGATCGCCTCGGCGCTGCCCGCCGACGTCGAGGACGATCGCGTCGCTGCGATGAGCGCGGCCCTCCTCGGCATGTCGGACCGGATCGTCCGCGAGCTCGGCCGCGGTCACTTCGAGCTCGTCATGATCCGCGGCACCGACGGCTTCACGATCCTCACGCGCTGTGGGTCCGACGCCGTGCTCACGGTGCTCGCGGCGAAGACGGCCAAGCTCGGCCTCATCTTCCTCGACATCTCGCGCTCGGCGAAGGAGATCGCGCGGCTCATCTCTTGAGCGAGCGAGGAGGGGAGAGATCATGCAAGCACAAAGTGACATCTTCAATGACCTCAAGGGCTTCATCGACTTCGGTGACGAAGACGTGGCCAACCTCCAGGCGGTCGCGCCGCTCTTCGCCGCCCACGGCGGCGGGCTGACCGATCGCTTCTACGACAAGCTCGCGGGGGTGCCGTCGACCGCGGCCCTCATCGAGGGCAGGGTCGACGCGCTCAAGAAGACCCACGCGCGGTGGATGGGCGAGCTCTTCGCCGGCGACTACGGCGAGGGCTACCTCCAGAGCCGCTGGAAGATCGGCCTCGTCCACGTCAAGGTCGGCGTCCCGCCGCAGTACGTGGAGGCGGTCGTCTCCTTCCTCCGCGCGGAGTCGGAGTACCTCCTGCAGCGGGAGCTCGGGGACTCGGCGCTCGTCGCCAAGCGGCACGCCAGCATCCTCAAGATCCTCGACATCGATCTGATGATCATCAACCTCGCGTACGCGGCGGAGCGGGTCGACCGCCTCTGCAAGTTCACGGGGATGAGCAAGAAGCTGATCGAGCGCTGCATCGAGAAGGGCTAGCGCGAGCGCGCGAGCGCACGAGCGGCGAGGGGCGTCCGGCGGGGCGCCCCTCGTTTTTTGGGGTCCCGCCGCGACCCCCGGGCGCGCTGGTGCGGCGCGAGGGGGCGCGGCGGGGCCGTGAAGATGTGAGGGGGCGCCCGCCTACTTCTCGGGGACCACGCGGTCGAGCGCCGGCTTGAAGAAGCGGCGCTCCTCGGCGCCGCCAGGCGCCCGCACCCGCAGCCAGGTGAACATGCCGACCTTCTCGATCGCCAGGATCTCGGCGGGCTCGCCGGCCTCGGGCACGTGGATCCAGCCGACCTGCGGGGCGAGGCCCGAGCCGTCGCGCTCGGCCTGCTCGCGCCAGCGCTGGTCGAGGGCGTAGCGGGCGATCCGCGGGAGCGGATCCTGGATCCGCTGGACCTTGCGGCGACCCGGATCGCGGGCGTGCTCGACCACGTAGAGCCAGTACTGACGGCCGAAGGTGCGGGCGGCCGCCGCGTCGCGCGACGAGAGGATGACCGGGAGCCGCTCCCAGCCGCCGTCGAGGCCGAGGACCCGGATGAAGCGCGCGTTGGGGTCGCTGATCCGGCCGCTCTGGACGTCGTAGCCCGGGGTCCCCGGCGGCATCTCCATCGGCTTGCGGCCGGCGTCGCGCTCGTGCTCGACGGCCGCGGTGATCGCCGCCTTGACGACCTCGTTGCTCACCCGCGGGACCTCGCCGCCGCCGACGAAGGCGAGGCGCTCGACGCCGACCGCACGCGACGTGGTCGCCGGCGGCGGCTCCTCCTCCTGGCGCTCGGCGAAGGGATCCTCGAAGAAGACGACCTCGTCGTCGCCCTGGACCCGCGGCACCCGCCGGCGATCGAGGAGCTGCTGGATCTCCGGCGGCGGGGTCCGGAGGATCGCCTCAAGGTGGGCGAGGTTCTCGAGGCCGCCGCCGACCAGACGGTCGATCGCGGCGGCGACCTCGACGACGACGGTGTCCCAGTGATCGGCGCCGATGTAGACGACGCCAGCGTGATCGTCGGCGAAGATCGCGACCTCTTCGACGCCGGTCGCCTGGTCGACGCCGTCGATCCGCAGCTGGGTCACCAGGTGATCGGTCGCCTGGAGCTTGAGGCCGGCGAGGACGCCGAGCTCGACCGCGCCGTCGACCTGGCCGCTGGCGACCAGGAGGCGGCGGAGGCCGGCGGCGAAGAGCGGGTGGTGGATCGTCCGCGCGAGGTCGCGGCAGAACTCGAGCTTGTCGGGGCTCCCCGAGAGGGCGGGCGCCTCGGCGAGCTCCTCGCGGGCGGCCGCCGAGAGCCGGCGGATCCCGAGGCGGGCGATCGCGTCGGCGCCGACCTTGGAGTGGAGGAGGGCGATCGGCGCGCCGCGGAGGCGATCGACGAGCCAGGGGGCGTCGCCGACGAAGACGCGATCGCTGGCGAGGAGGCGGCGATCGGCGGTCGGTACGTGGACCGGCGCGGCGGCCTTCGACGTCGCGTCGGCGGCGGCCTCCTCGACCTCGCGGAGATCGACGAGGCGGCGGACGAGGCGGAGCGCGAGGTCGATCGTCGCCGCGTCGAGCGGGCGCCCGCGACCTCCTTCGGCGAGCTCGGCGAGCATCGCCGCGATGTCGACGGCCTCGACCTGGCCGCGGCGCCCCAGGCGATCGAGGCCGCGGCGGCCGTCGCCGTCGCCGGGGACGAAGCCGCGGCGATCGCCGAAGAGATCGACGACCGAGACCGCGAAGGCATGCTCGGGCCGCCAGAAGCGGGCGCCGTCCCAGACGCAGGGGCCGGCGACCAGCTCCGCGAGGAGCTCGGGCGCCGGCGCCTCGGCGAGCGCGCCGAAGTAGCCGTAGATCGCGGCGGTGATTCGATCGAGCGCGGCGGCCTCGAGGCCGCCGTGGTCCGGCGCGCTCCAGCGGTCGCGGAGCGCGGCGAGGTGGGCGGCGACCGGCGCCGGCGGCGGGGCCTCGGCGACGCCGATCGCGGTGAGGAAGGCCGCGGAGATCCCGTCGGCGTCGAGGGCCGGCATCTGGCTGGCGACGAGCCCCAAGTCGCGGCGGTCGACGAGCTCGTCGCTCCGGAAGAGGCGGGCGGGCGGGGCCTCGAAGGCGGCCGCGTCGGCGCTCCGCAGCGCCGGCAGCCAGGCCCGGCCCTTCAGCTCCTCGGCGAGGAGCGCGGCCTCGGCGGGGTCGCGCTGGAGGATGATCGGCCAGAGGCCGTCGAGGTACGCGAGGAGCTCCCGGAGGCCGTCCTCGGCCGCGCCGAGGTCGTCGTCGGCGCGCTCGCGGAGGGCGTCGACGTGGCGGAGGAGCGCGGCCGCCTGCGGGCTCTCGCGGAGGCCGAGCCAGGTGAAGAGGGCGCGCCAGGCGTCGCGGTCATCGGCGTAGACCTCGAGGTCGGGGACCAGCGCCTGCTGGCCGAGGAGCCCGTCGCCGTCGCCGGGATCGTAGAGCTCGCTGGCCGGATGGAGCGCGCCGTCACGGCCGACGATGAGCGACGCTAGGCGGAGGCGCTCGGCGAGCTCGGGCTCCGCGCTGGCGAGCGCGCCGAGGTCGACGTCGTCGCGGAGCCAGCGGAGCGCCGTCACCTGCTCGGCGCCCACCAGGCCAGCGTAGGCGGCGAGGAAGACGTCGGCGATGAAGCGCGAGCGGTCGAGCGCGGGCACGCCGAGGGCGGCGAGGAGCGGCCGCCAGCGGTCGCGCGGTCCGGTGTCGACGATCTCGAAGGCGAGGCCCGCGAGCGGCGGCGCGTTGAAGCCGGCCGGCAGGTAGACGCCGGGGTCGTCGGCGCGGACCGGCCGACCGCCCAGCGTGCGGAGGAGCGGGAGGCCGCGGAGCGTCGCCCGGGTCGCGTCGTCGTAGGCGTCGAGCCAGGTCGGCGTGGCGAGGTAGTCGAGGAGGAGGTCACGCGCGCGGTGAGCCCCTGGGAGCGCCGCCACGGCCTCCGAGCGCCGCCCGAGGGCGGTGGCGAGGCTCGGCCCTGCGAGCGGCTCCATGAGCCCGGGGCAGCGCCTGTGGAAGTTGCGGAGGGCGTCGCCGAGGGGGGGCTCGGCGCCGATGAGATCGACGTCGAGCTCCGTGAGCGCGTCGATGAGCGGTCGATCCGAGAGATCGGTGACGAGGAGGTGCGTGCCCGCCTCGCTCGCGGCGTGCAGGCGCCCGCGCTGATCGGGGAGGAGGGTCATGCCGATCAGCGCCCCCTCGGCCAGCCCCTCGGCCCGCTCGCTGAGGAAGCGGAGGACGTCGGCGAGCCACTCGGCGTTCGGCAGCGCCTCGCCGCCGGGCTCCCAGCGCCGGCGCGCGCCGTCGTCGTCGGGCGCCAGGATCTCGGCGAGCTTGGTGAGCGCGAGCGGCAGGTCCATCTCGGCGAGCGACGCCTCTGCGCACGGGCGGAGGCGGGTGTTGCTCTGGATCCCGACGTCGATGAACCACTCGCGGTGCTGGGCGAAGAGGCGGCGGGTCGGTCCGTCGGCGAGGTAGAGCGCGCCGCCGAGGCCGAAGGCCCGGAGGAGGCCGTCGGAGCCGAGCGCGAGCGGGAGGCCGGCGATGTCGTCCTTGCGATCGGAGATGCAGAACTGGAGGAGGTCGACGACGTGCGAGCGCTCGCGGAGGCAGCGGCGCGGCGCCTCCTCGAGCGGGACCTCGAGCGGCGCCTCGAGTCGCAGCCAGTCGCGGACCTCCTGCGGCTTGTAGCGGATCGTCGTGACCCCGGCCCGCTCTGCGTTCTTGGCGACCCGCGGCGGGAGATCGGGATCGGGGAGGCGGAGGCCGTCGTCGCGGAGCGCCTCGCCGAGATCCTCGCCCCAGAGCGGCGGCGGCAGCTTGGTCTCCTTGAGCGAGCGCCACTCGATCACGTCACTCGCCCGGGTCTGGACCAGCGGGAGGGCGGCGAGGCGCCGGAGGAGGGCGCCGGCGAAGCTCCGCCAGGGCTCGACGTGGCGGTCGGAGAGGTCGGGCCAGAGCTCGTAGAAGGCGCCGAGCCCCCGCGCGCCGACCTCGGGGATCAGCGCGGCGATCGCCAGGGCGGCCGCCTGCGGGGCCGCGTGCTCGAGGAGCGCCCGGTTCCAGGCGACCCGCACGCGATCAGCCTCGGCGTAGAGCTCGGGGTCGGTGGAGATCTGGCGGCGCGAGGGGTCGAGGTCGAAGCAGCCGTTGACGTGGCATGGGAGGAGCCCGGGCTGATCGGGGAGCGGGAAGGTGCAGAAGACCTTGCCGCGCTGGCGGCCGACCGTGACCGCGCCGTCCTCGTGGAGGTCGAGGCGGATCGCGGCGCCGACCCAGGGGAGCGCCTTCTCGCGGAGCGCGAGCATCTGCTCGTTGAGGCGGAGCACCCGATCGAAGGAGTCGGCGAAGAGGCCGGTGACCACCTGCCACGCCCGCACCTCCTCGCCCTTGCGCGAGTGGACCTCGACGAGGTGGCGGTAGCAGGCGTGGGGGAGCTCGTCGACGTCGGCGCGCCACGAGACGATGTTGGTCGCGGTGTCACCTTCGACGGCGACGTTGCCGATCGCCCGGGCGGCGACGACGTCATCGCGGTTGCGGGTGGCGAGGACGAGGTGCTCGATCGCCTCGCCGCTCGGATCGATCTCGCGGACCCGGAGCTCGAGGATGTTGCGGGCGAAGAGGAGGAGCTCGTCGCCGCTGCCCTCGAGGTCGCGGAGCATCTGCTCGAAGTCCGCGCGGGTGAAGGGCTCGTCGCAGATCTCGGACTCCTTCGCCTGCTCGGGCGTCCGCGCCGGGAGCCGGAAGATCGTCCCCTGGAAGTCGACCTCGCCCTCCGCGAGGCCGGCGCAGGCGAAGGGGCGGAGCCAGTCGCCGGCCGAGTCCCAGAGCTCGGCGAGTTCCCAGCGCTTGCCGGTCGGCTCCTCGCCCTCGGCGACCGCGTCGCGGTGGGGATCGAAGGCGATCGCCCAGCGGCCCGAGGCGAAGCTCGGGTAGTCGCTGACGTTGTAGACGGTGTTGAAGCCGAGGCCGAAGCGACCGGTCTTCGGCCCGAGCTCGGACTTCGAGCTCTCGCCGATGCTCCGGATCGCCTGGAAGTCGGCCTCGCTGAAGACCTGGTCGTTGGCGAAGAGGAGCGCGGGCCCCTGGAGCCGAGACATCCGCGGGTCGGGGAGGGCGTCACGAGCGTGCTCGCGGCCGTCCCAGATCATGAGGAGGCGAGTCGCCCCCGCGTCGTCCGCGTTCTGCAGGAGCTCCTTGACGATGCCGATGCTCCGCGGGTAGCTGCGCAAGAGCCCCCGGAGTCGGACCGTCAAGCGCTCACGCTGACCAAACCCCTCGCCGACGATACGCTCGTGGACTCCCATCGCCACCTCTCCAGCCTCGATAGCCTAGGAGAGATTCTCGCCCGCCCACGGTGGCCGCGGCAACCTCGACGAGGTGGCGCGATTTGATCGGGGTCGTCGATTTCGCGCGGTGATCGTCGTTCACCCTGTCGTTGTTTTGATTCGATGTCGGTCGCGCTGTGTGGGGCGCCGACACTCGCGGCGCGCCGGGTCGCCTCGCAGGCAGAGGTCGGCGTCGGTCGGGCGTCGTCACGTGAGGAGATCGATCGCCGCCCGCGGAGCGCCGACGTCGGCGACCGACACGGCGCGACCCTCTCCTCACGCGAGGATCCTAGCGATCCGGGCGCTGGAGCGCGTCGACGGCGTCCTTCACCGGATCGACGCGGGCGAAGACGTCGGCGGCGGCGGCCCTCGACGCCTCGAGCTCACCCGCCGCGGCCGCGCTCTCGAGCACCCCGCAGAGGCGGGCGAACTCGGAGATCCCGAGCTGCGCGGACGCCCCGCGGAGGCGGTGGGCGGCGCTGCGGAGGGCGGTCAGGTCGCCGTCGTCGGCGGCCGCTCGGATCGCGGCGATCTGCTTGTCGAGCCCGTCGAGGTAGAGCTTGGCGACCCGCGGGAGCACGCCGAGTCGCGCGAGCATCTCGATCGACTCGCTCTCGATCTCGATCGTGGGGGCGGAGGTGGTGGTGGGCGTGGGCGTGGTGGGTGTCTCCATGAGCGTAAGGTGGCGAGCGAGGACCTCGCGGAGGGCGGCTGCGCTGAAGGGCTTCGCCAGGAAGTCGTCCATGCCGGCCTCGATGCAGCGAGCGCGCGCGCCGACGATCGCGTTGGCCGTGACGGCGATGATCGGCACCCGCGGCTCCTCACCCCGCGCACGGATCCTGCGGGTGGTCTCGTAGCCGTCGAGCTCGGGCATGAAGCAGTCCATAAGGATCGCGTCGAAGCGCTCCGTCTCGGTCCGGGCAAGCGCCTCGACGCCGCTCGAGACCGAGGCCGACCGGAGTCCGATCTCGGTGAGCTGGGCCAGCATGATCCGGGCGTTCACGCCGTTGTCATCCACGACCAAGACTATTGGAGCGAGCGCGATCGCCATGGCCTGACCGATCGTCATCTTGCCACGGCGCGGCGGCGGCGAGAATCCCCGAGATCGCCAGAGGTGACGCATCGTGACCGGTGATGATCTCACCTACAGCGTCTCCATCCGCGCGGGGCGCGGCCGCGAGGTCGACCTCTGCAGGGTGTTCAAGAGGCCAGGCGAGCGCTCGCCCCCCGCGAGCGGCCACTTCCGCTCGCCGCCTCGATGTCGGCGGCGCCGCGACTCGGCGTCGTGACGATCGCCGAGCGCGGAGATCGAGCGTCACGTCGATGTCGCGCGTTTTGATCGCGCGCGAGCGAGTGTCGACGACGCGCGCGCGCACTCGCTCACGAGAACATCCGCACGAAGAGATTGATCACCAGCGACGCAATACCTTGTAGCATCAAGGGGTACGCCACGGTTGGAAGTGAGGAGTGATGAGCCGTTCGGAAGAGATCTCGAAGCTGTTGAAGAACCTGTCGACGACGACCCCCGACATCGAGGCCGCTGCGGTGGTCGACAACGACGGTCTCCTGATCGCGTCGGCGCTGCCCGGTGACATCGAAGAGGATCGCGTCGCGGCGATGAGCGCCGCGCTCCTCGGCATGAGCGAGCGGATCGTCCGCGAGCTCGGCCGCGGCAACTTCTCGCTGGTTATGATCCGCGGCACGGAGGGCTTCACGATCCTCGCCCGCTGCGGTTCGGAGGCGGTGCTCACTGTCCTCGCGACCAGCAGCGCCAAGCTCGGCCTGATCTTCCTCGACGTCACGCGGGCGGCGAAGGATATCGGCCGTCTCATCGGCTAGGCGCGGCGAGGCCGCGTCCGCGCCCGCGGGGCGGAGGATGTCCATGTCCGAATTTGGCGTCGAGATGCAGGCCACGAGGCTCCTCGTCGACATGAATCGTCGGGGGGGCTACACGCTCTCGCTGGTCTGCACGGACCAGGGGCTCCTCGTCGCGGTCGCGGGTGACGTGCCGCGCTCCGAGGTCGCGGCCGGTCTCACCAGCCTCTTCGACGACATCGTCGTCCGAGCGACGCGCGACCTCGGGGTCGCGGACGTCGACGAGATGACGATCTCGGACGCGAAGACGGGGCGCTTCGTGGTCCGGCCGCTCGCGCCGGGCTACTCGCCGCGCCTCTTCTTGGTCGTCCAGGTCCCGCGAGACGCGGCCTGGCGGCGGAACACGACGACGGCCGCGCGCAAGCTCGCGGCCCTGATGCGGCCGCTCCTGACGGCGCCGAGCGTCGACCCGGCGCCGGCGGGCAAGGGCGGCGCGGGCACCACGACGCCGGCGCGGGCGACCGCGTCCGGCGAGACCACGAACACGACGACCACGACGAAGACCACCCCCACGTGACCCGCGAGGCGGGGCCTCGGGGGAGGGAGGAAATGAGATGCAGGCACACCACGACGCGTTCACCATGCTCAAGACCTTCATCGGCTTCGGCGCCGACGATGCGGAGAACCTCAAGGCGCTCGCGCCTTTGTTCGCGAGCGCGGGCGGGGCGATCACCGATCGCTTCTACGAGCGGCTCGCCGCCGAGGAGGAGCCGTCGAAGCTCCTCGAGGGGCAGGTCGATCGCCTCAAGGCGACCCACGCGCGGTGGATGGGCGAGCTCTTCGCCGGCGAGTACGAGGTCCCCTACTTCGACAACCGCTGGCGGATCGGCCTCGCCCACGTCCGCGTCGGCGTCAAGCCCCACTGGGTCGAGGCGGTGATGAGCTTCCTGCGGGCCGAGGGGCTCAAGGCGATGGCCGACGAGATCCGCGACATCGACCTCCTGGTCGCGCGCTACGCCAGCCTCGTCAAGATCCTCGACCTCGATCTCATGATCATCAACCTCGCCTACGGCGAGGAGCGCCTCGAGCGGCTCGCCTCCTTCACCGGGATGAGCCGCAAGCTCCTCGAGCGCTGCGTCAACCAGGCGAAGCGCTAGCTCGGTCGGCGCGCCGCTGGCCAGGGCCGCGAAAGGCGGGCATGGTAGCGGCGTGCACGACAAGCTGAAGATCCTCGTCACCGGCGCGACCGATGGGATCGGCCGCCAGACCGCGCTCGATCTCGCCCGCCGGGGCGCCCACGTGATCCTCCACGGCCGCAGCGCCGACAAGCTCGCGGCCGCCCGGGCGGCGATCGCCGCGGAGTCGGGGAGCGACGATCTCGACGTCGTCCGCGGGGACCTCGGATCGCTCGCCGAGGTCCGCGCGCTCGCGGCCGAGATCGGCGCCCGCTACCCCGCGCTCGACGTCGTCCTCAACAACGCGGGCGTCTACATGAAGCGCCGCGAGCTCAGCGCGGAGGGCCGGGAGATGACGATGGCGGTCAACCACGACGCGCCCTTCCTCCTCACCCACCTCCTCCTCGACAACCTCCGGCGGGCGCCGCAGGGGAGGGTGGTCAACGTCTCGTCGATCGCCCACGCCCGCGGCCACCTCGACCTCGACGACCTCGACATCGCCCGGGGGTGGTCGGAGTACGGCGCCTACGCGGCGTCGAAGCTGGCCAACGTCCTCTTCACGATCGAGCTCGCGCGCCGCCTCCAGGGCGGGTCGGTCACCGTCAACGCGCTCCACCCCGGGGTCGTCGGCACCAAGCTGCTGACCGAGGGCTTCGAGATGGCCGGCCGCGACTCGGTCGACGAGGGGGCGGCGACGTCGGTCTTCCTCGCTCTCGCGCCCGAGCTCGGCGGGGTGAGCGGTCGCTACTTCGTCCGTGCCCAGGAGGCGCAGGTCGCCGCCAGCGGCCGCGACCCGGCGCTCGCGCGCCGCTTCTACGAGATCTCGTGCGCCCGCGTCGGGATCGCGGGGCTGCCCGAGCCGAGCCCTGGTCCGCGCCCATGAGGGGACGACGCGCGCGCATGGAACGATGCGCTTGGGTCGGAGGTGCGCGTCTGGCTCAATCGGCAGGGTGCGTCCAGGCGGACGCGGGGCAGGCTGCAGCGACGCCGTGATTGGCCGCGGCCGCCTCGCGCGGGCGGAGTCGCGCTATCTTCCGGCGATGTCCCCTCGCTCCGCGTTCGCGCTCGCCTCTGCCCCGCTCCTCGTCGTCCTCGCCTGCAGCGGCGGCGCGGAGGATGACGCCAGCGCGAGCGGCTCGTCGTCGACCGCGGCGACCGAGGGCGGCACCTCGTCGACGAGCGCCGGCGAGAGCGAGGGCTCGGGGACCGAGGGCGACGGGGTCCCGGCCTGCGAGGGCGCCCGGCTCCTGCCGCTCCCCGAGGATCCGGCGGCCCGCGGCCCCTGGGCGGTCGGCGCCAAGACGGTGGTCGTCGCCGATCGCAGGACCGAGATCTGGTACCCGGCGCGACCGGGGAGCGAGGCCGATCTCCCGACCGTGAGCTACGACCTCCGCCTCCAGCTCCCGCCGGCGGAGCAGGGCAAGATCCCCGACGAGGCCAACCCCTTCCAGCCCTGCGCGTGCTACCGCGATCTGCCGCTCGATGACGCCCACGGCCCCTATCCGGTGATCGTCTTCATCCACGGGACCGCCGGCTTCCGCACCCAGTCGCTGACCTTCATGACCCACTGGGCGTCGCGCGGCTTCGTCGTCGTCGCCTCCGATCACGACGGGATCACCCTGGCCGACGTCCTCGGCGGGACGATCGACGCCGATCAGGCCGGCGACGCCCGCCGGGTCCTCGACGCGCTCGCGCTCGCCGAGGGCGAGTTCGCCTTCCTGGGCGGCCACCTCGACCTCCCGCGGATCGGGATGTCGGGCCACAGCGCCGGCGGGATGGCGATCCAGGGGCTCGGCGATCGGGCGCAGGTGCTGATCCCGATGGCCGCCGGCGGCGTCGAGGCCGGGGCGGCGCTCCTCTCGACGATGGTCCTCGGCGGCATGGAGGACAAGATCGTCGCCTTCGGCAACCAGCAGAGCGGCTACGACGACTCGCCGGCGCAGAAGCGCCTGGTCGGCCTTCAGGACGCCGGTCATCTCGCCTTCTCGGATCTCTGCGTCCTCGGGGCCGACCAGGGCGGGATCCTCCAGATCGCCCTCGACTACGGGGTCGAGGTCCCGCAATTCCTGGTGCCCCTCGCCCAGGACGGGTGCGCGCCAGAGAATCTGGCCCCGGAGACAGGTTTTGAGATCATCAAGGCGGCGAGCGCGGCCGCCCTCCACGAGACCCTCCACTGCGCGCCCTGGGCGAGCGCGGCGATCGCCGGCCTCGCCGATCGCTTCCCGGAGATCGGCGTCTTCGAAGAGGCGCTGCGCTAGCGAGCGCTGCGCAGGCCGCGGATCAGGAGCTCCCCGGCCGCGCCCGCTCGCCGCTGCGCGGGCGCTGGAGCTCGGCGGGGGGTAGCCAGCTCCCGCTGCTCGCGGCGGCCTCGGCGAGCCAGCGGCCGCTGGCCGCGGCGACCTCGCGGAGGCGGCCGCTGGCCGCGGCCCCGCGGAGGGATCCGCTGGCCGCCGCGATCCCGCGGGAGGCGCTGCTCGACGCGCTCTCGGCGACCCAGCGATCGCTCGCGCTGGCCGCGGCGCGCCGGGCCACGCTCGCGGCCGCCGCGGCCGCGACCGGCGGGCGGCCGACCATGCGGCGGAGCACCTGGGCGACCGAGAAGAGGCCGATCGCCGCGACGATCGGGAAGGCGATCCCGCCGACCCAGGCCGCGGTCACGGGGAGCCGCCCCGCGGGGATCTCCCAGCCGAAGAATTGCACGGGGATCGCGATCGCCGGGATCGACTCGAAGAGCGCGTAGGTGATCGCCGCGGCCTGCCGGTGGAGGGTGATGTAGCCCCGCCGCGCGAGCCCGGTGAGGTCGCGGATCATCGACGTCGCGGTCCCCAGGAGCGTGACGAGGACGTAGCCGTGGTAGCCCTCGACCGCGAGCGTGAAGGAGAACGCGACGATGAGGACGACGTGGTGGATCTGCAGGCTGCGGGCGCCGCCCAGGCGGAGGATCCCGGCGAGGTGCGCGACGAGGTAGCCGACGGTGACCGCGACCACGAGCTGGACCTCGATCGAGCCGGCCGCCGCCCAGCGCGAGGGATCGACGATCACGTCGCCGCCGAAGACGAGCCCGGCGATCGTGATCCCAGCGACGACGATGAGCTCGACCACGTCGAGTGCGACCGCCGCGGGCTCGGCCTCGTCGGCGAAGCGGCCGCGGATCCAGCGGGTCGCGGCCGCGACCAGGAGGCCGAAGACGAGGGCGGTGGTGAGGGCGACCAGGCTGAGCACGGCGGCCTCTCGCTCACCCGAGGAGGGCGATGTGTTGCCAGCAGAGGGCGATGAGGCGGCCGTCCGCCGACCAGAGCTCGTCGAGCTCCTCGGTGTAGCCGTCGCCGGCGACGTTCGAGCGGGTGATCAGGAGGTAGTGATCGTCGGCGCGGGCGTCGGCCAGCGGCAGCGGCTCGAAGAGCTGGCAGGCGAGGGCGACGGTCGCCATCGGCCGGAGGGCGGTGAAGCGGGCCATCGCCGCCGGCGGGGCGGCGTCGAGGATCGCCAGCGCGGCCGGCACGTCGACGAGGAGGGGCTCGGCGAAGCGGATCCACGCGCCCATCTCGGCGACCTCGCCCCCGCTCAGCGGCGCCGGGCCGTGGCAGAAGCGGAGCTCGAAGTGGCGGGCGAAGGTCGGCGTGGGATCGGCGGTGAAGGGGGGGATCGACGCGGGCGGGGCGACCGCGGGCATCGTCGGTCGCCGCCAGGCGAGCTCGACCGGGCGCCGGCGGGCGAAGCTCGCCGACGCGAAGGCGATCGTCTCGCCGTCGTCCAAGCCGTCGATCCGGGCGCTGGCGTGGGTGACCGAGGCGCCGCGGCGCTCGAGCGCGACCGAGAGCGCGCCGCGACCGACCGCGGGGGCGCAGAAGTGGACGCTGAGCCAGCGGAGCGGGCGATCGTCCTCGCCGAGCTCGCGCGCGAGCGCGCGCGCGAGCGCGCCCGCGACCACGCCGCCGTAGACCCCGCGCCCCTGGTACCAGGACTCCTCGAAGGTCAGGATCCGGCGGCCGGCGTCGTCGCGCTCGCCGGAGATCGCGCGGAGGAAGGGGTGGTGCTCTCGCACGGAGACCAGTGTGCGGCACGACGGCGGGGCTTGTCACGACCCGCGCCGGCCGACGCCCTCAGAACCACGCGTGGACGCCGAGGGTCAGGGTGTCCTGGAAGCGGGCGTTGGCGACCCAGGGCGTCGCCGCCGAGCCGTCGCCGGCGACCATCCCCCGGAAGTAGAGGTCGGAGCGGGCGTGGTCGTGGCGGTACTCGAGCTTGATCCCGAAGTGATCGGGGACCGGCCGGAGGTCGAGGGTGAAGGTGCCGGTCGCGGTCCACTGGATCGGATCGGCGCCGTAGTTGGCGACGACGATCGGCGCGGCCGTGCCGGCGCCGCTCATCGCCCGGACCTCGTGGATCAGCGAGCCGCGGCCGGCGATGAAGAGCCAGGGGAGCGCCTCGACCCGGGCCGAGCCGGCGAAGGCGAGCCAGCGCGAGAGCCCGAAGGCGTTGGGCTCGAGGCCGAGGTTGGCGTCGCCGGCGAGGCCGAGGCGGCGGAGCGGCGCGCCGCGGGCCGCGAGGTTGAGGACGTGCCGCCAGGCCCGGCCCTCGGGGGCGCCGACCGGCCGCTCGACGCCGGTGAAGTAGACCGCCGCGAGGGCGAAGCGATCGCTCGGGGTGAAGTTGTACTCGGCCCCCAGCGACTTCTCGGGGTTGTTGTCGACCGCGTTGTTCCAGCCGTTGTAGAGCGCGAGCTTGACCTGGTGGCCCGGCTTGACGTCGGCGCCGACCTTGACGCCGCTGTGGTAGAAGGGGAGGGCGAAGAAGAGCGGCGAGTGCGACCAGTGCCAGTTCTCGTGGATCGCCAGCGACTCGAAGCCGATCGGTGAGAGGAAGATCCCGGCCTCGATGAAGAGCGGCGCGCGGGCGAAGGGGCGGACGCCGGCGTTGGCCTCCTGGATGTTGCGGAAGACCAGGGCGTCGCTGGTCGACGCGCCGTCGCTGCCGAGCTGGCTCGGCTCGCTCACCCCGTAGTAGGTCGCCGGCGCGTGGCCGGCCTGGAGGGCGATCTTGGCGTAGACGCGCTCGGCCTCCCAGGCCGCCGAGAGCGCGACGTTCTGCAGGGTGAGCGCGTTGTGGCGGTTGTCGAAGGCGCGGAAGTTGGTCAGGCCGTTCGAGGGGCGGCCGAAGTTGTAGCCGTAGAAGGTCTCGATGTAGCCGCCGAGGGTGAGGGTCGAGCCCTCGCCGGTCTTGACCGTGACCGGCGCGCTCGCGGGGCGGGGCTCGGCGGCGTTGCCCGCGGGCCTCGCCTCGCGGTCGCGAGCCGATGATCGTCGCTCTCCGCGGGCGCCCTTCGTGCTGGCCTTTGAGGCAGGTTTCTTCGGACCCTCGGCGCTCGCGCCTGCGCTCGCGCCCGCGCTGCCGTCGGCCTGGGCGGGCGGCGGCGCGTCGGCCGAGCTCATCGGCGCCCCGGCGCTCGCCGGCTCGATCGACACTGGCGGCGGTGCGGCGCTCGGCGAGGGCCCCGGCGAGGGCTCCGGCGGGGGCTCGCTGATCCCGACGTCGTCGTCGTCCGGCGGGGGCGCGGCCGCGCGCGAATGCGCGGGGGCGCCGAGGAGGACGAGCGCCGCGGCCAGGACGCCGGGCGCGCGGAGCGGGGGGCGTTCGCGCATCTCCATCGATCTCCGGGTCAGTTGCGGGCCGCCTCGGCGCTCGCCTTGGCCGCGCCCTCGAGGGTCGACGCGCTGATCGTGATCGGCGTCCCGTCGAGGGAGCGGTGGAGGATCGCCGGCGGCAGGATCCCGTGCTGGCGGAAGGCGGCGATCACCCGCTCGGTGACGTCGGTCTCGAAGGCCTTCTCGTACTGGACGTCGAGGACGTAGGCCTTCGCCCGCAGGCGGATCGCCGGGTAGTTCCCCTGCATCACCATGGTCACCAGGACCACCCAGGGCTTCTTGGTGTAGACGTAGCGGTTCGAGAGCATGCACTGCTCGACCAGGCGGCGGGCGGTCGCCACGTCCTGATCGAGGCCGATCAGGAAGTCGAGCTGGATCAGCATGTCGAGCGCGCCGGCGTTGCCCGACGAGACGCTCTCGGTCAGGAACTTGTTGTTGGGGATCGTCACGACGTTGTCGTCGAGGGTGACGAGGCGGACCGAGCGGAGGCCGATCGCCGCGATCTCGCCGTAGAACTCGCCGAAGGCGACCCGGTCGCCGACCTGGAAGGGGCGGTCGATGATGATCGTCAGGCCGGCGAGGACCGAGGCGACCAGGTCCTTGAGGGCGAAGCCGATCGTCACCGCCGCGCCGCCGGTGAGGCCGATCAGCACCTCGCGTGGCAGCGCCAGCGCCCGCACGGCCAGGACCGCGCCGATCGACCAGAGGACGAAGCGGGTGACGGTGGCGATCTGGTTGAGGAGGAGGCGCTTGTCGACGAAGCGGGCGCCGAGGCCGGCGAGCGTCGAGGTCGTGATCCGGATGACCACGAAGGAGATCGCCAGCACCATCAGCGCGCTCAGGAGGCTGCTGATGTTGAGCTCGGCGAGGACCGAGACTTCCGGGGTGAGGGCGCTGGGATCGAGGTCCATGGCCAGGCTCAATCTTCGATCAGGTGGTGGCGCCGGAGGTAGCGGTAGACCGCCGGGATCCAGGGGATCGACGGCTGGTAGCGGCCGTCCTCGCGCTCGAGGACGCTCCACTCGAGGAGGAGCTCGAGCCCCTCCTCACAGACCTCCTCGGGGTAGCGGAGCGAGCGGGAGGCGTCGGCGATCGAGAGGTGGTCGTGCCAGAGCACGGCCGCGAGGAGGAAGCGCTGGGGCTCGCCGAGCTCCTCGAGGATCGCCTCGCCCGGCCGCCGGAAGAGGCGGACCCGCACCTGGCCCTCGCCGTCGGCGATCAGCGAGCTCCGCCAGCAGTCGAGCGCGACCGTCGGTCGGCCGTCGGCGTAGTCCCAGATCAGGCGGGCGTACTCGCGCTCGGTGCTGACGAGCTGGGCCTGGGCCTCGACGCCCTCGACCCGGTCGATGATCAGGTCGTCGTAGACCACGCGGTAGCCGGCGGCGTCGGTGCGCTGGCGGAGGAGGAGCGCGATCTTCTCCTCCGGCCACGCCTCGAGCTCGATCACGTGGCGGAAGGAGCCGTGGCCGCGCTTCGCCCAGAAGAGGTAGTCGAAGGCGAGGTGGGCGATCGACGCGACCCAGAAGACCCGCTTGCCGGTCGCCGCGACCAGGTCGTCGAAGGCGTCCCAGGCCGCGCTGGTGTCGACGCCGCGGAGGAAGAGGCAGTGGAGGTCGTCGACCGCGACCAGGCGGCGGGGGCCGGCGCGGAGCCAGTCGCGGAGCGCCGTCAGCGAGGCCCGGGCGTCGGCGGGCGCGTCGAGGCCGTCGGCGAGCGCGGCGATCAGCGCCTCGGGATCGAGCGCGCGCCCCTTGAGGCGGATCATCACGGTCGGCAGGCCGCTCCGCTCGCCGGCGCGGGCGAGCGCGGTCCCCAGCCAGGTCGACTTGCCGAGGCCGGGGCCGCCGACCAGGAGGCTGGCGCCGACGGCCTGGCGGTCGCGCCAGGTCCGGAGCTCGTCGAGCCAGAGGTCGAGGCTCGGGAAGTGCTCGATCTGGAGGACGCCGGGCTCGACCGGCTCGCAGGTGAGGTGGTCGACGAGGTCGTGGGGGAGGATCCGCGGGGTCTCGCCGAGGTCGTCGGACTTTCGCTCGAGGCGGCGGCGGAAGATGAAGGCGAGCGCCTTGCGCGACTGCTCGAAGCCGAGGACGAAGTGGCGGACGAAGCGGGCGATCGCCACGACGATCAGGATCGCCACCGCCGCGGTCGCGACGAAGAAGCCGTACCACTTGGTGCGGGTCTTGCGGACCGCGTCGGCCATCGGCCCGCTCTCGCGGAAGCCGAGGTAGGCGTCGGCGATCGCCTCGCGCCACCAGCGGATCAGGATCGCGGCGATCGGCAGGGCGCCGAGCCAGGCGAAGCCGAGGACCAGGCGGTAGAGGTAGCCCTTGCCGAGGATCCGCTGCGAGATCGAGAGGAAGACGGCGATCGTCAGGGCGGTCCGGCCGACGAGCTGGAGCGAGCGGAGGATCCTCGCCGACACGAGCTCGTCGAGGCGGGTGTGGAAGAGGCGGGCGATGCCGACGTGGCTCGCGCGGATCACCAGGCGGTAGACCGCGAAGTAGACGAGGACCGAGTGGAGGGCCGCGACCTCGCCGATCTCCTGGGCCTCGCCGAGGGCCGGCCAGGCGGCGAGGACGGCGGCGAGGAAGACGAGCTGGGAGGCGAGCGCCTCGACGATCCCGAGTGTCCCCTGGACCAGGCGGATCAGCGACGCCCGCTGGATCGTCCGGACCGCGAAGGCGCGCAGCGATCGGATCCACCGCGGCCCGCGGCGGAAGCCCCAGAGCGCGGCGGCGGCGATGAAGAGGAGCCAGAGCGTCGACGAGGCGACGTGGGCGAAGGTGTAGATGTCGCGGAGGCTGGCGAGGAGGCGGACCGGCGCGCTCTGCCGCTGCACCCGGTACCAGCGGGCGGCGAGGAAGAGGCGCGAGAGCTCGCGCTGGAGCTGGCCGATCCCCTCGCGGCCGAGGCCGAGGACCGCGGAGCGCTTGCGCTGCGGGAGCTTGTCGAGGAGGTCGATGCGGGCGAAGTAGAGCTGGCTCTCGTGCTCGAAGGTCGCGTCGAGGATGTCGAGCGAGAGGGTGCGGGCCTCGTCGGCGAGCTCGTCGGCCGCCCGATCGAGCTCGCGGGCGGTCTTGGTGAGGGCGTCGATGTCGGCGCGGATCGCCTGGTCGGCGTCAGCCGGCGCCGACGGGATGTCGGGGTGGTAGCGCGGGACCTCGGGGTTGGCCTCCGCGTTCATCAGCGCCCCGCGGAGCTCGACCCGGATCGACTCGGCGGCGTCGACCAGCGCGTCGTAGAGGTCGGCCGCCTCCTGCGAGCGCGGCTCGATGTCGACGACCTTGAGCGGGAGCTCGTGCCCCGGCCAGGTCCCCTCCTTGCGGCGGGTCTCGAAGTCGCGGCGCGAGGTCGCCAGGCGCCCGCGGAGCTGGGCCTGATCGCGGCGCACCTCCTCGGCGGCCGCCCGCTCCTGGGCGAGCTTGCGCTGGATCGCGGTGCGGGCGGCGACCGCGGCCTCGAGCGCCCGCTGGCGGGCGGCCTCGGCCTGGCGGGCCTCCTCCTCGGCCTGCTTGGCGGTCGACTCGGCGAGCTCGGTGAGCTGCTCGAAGCGGATCCGCTCCTCCTCGGCCTCGAGCAGGAGCTCGCGGTCGGCGAGGGGGCGCGAGAGGATCTCGATCCGGAGCTCGAGCTCGCGGATCTCGAGGTCGAGGATCTCGTCCTGGAGCGTGCGGGGGCGGGGCTTCGGCGGCTCGGCGGGGGGCGGCTTCGGGGCCTCGGCGGCGGCCTCGGTGGCGGCGGCGGCCTCGGTGTCGGCGGCGGCCTCCGTCGGGGGGCTCCCGCCGGTGCCAGCCTCGGAGGGGGGAGCCCCCGGGGCAGGCTCGGGCTCCGGGGTCGCGGGTTTCGGGGCCCCGGGCTTCGGCGTCGGAGCGGCCTCGGCGGCTCCGGCCGGCGGGGCCTCGCCGGGTGGCGGGGTCTCGGGCTGGGCGGCGCCCCCGGTCGCCTCGGGCGGCGCTCCGGCGTCGGTACCCCCGGTGGCCTGCGCTCCCTCGCCCTCGCCGGGGGCGGGCTCGGGGGTGGGCTCGGGCTCGGGCTCCGGAGGCGGCGGCTCGCGGATCGCCCGCTTCTTGGCGAGCTCGGCCTGGAGCTGGGTGCGGCGGGTGTCGACGACCTCGTCGTCGGTGATGTCGATGTCGAAGAGCTCGCTGAGCGCGTAGTCCTCGGGGAGGACGTTGTCGAGGAGGAGCTCGAGGGCGGCGATCTCCCGCTCGAGCTCGCCTCTGCGGAGGTGGAGGGCGAGCTCCTCCTCGGCCGAGGGGCGCTCGCGGAGGGGCGCGTCGTGGGGGACGGACGCGGCGGCGGGCGCCGCCTCCGCGTGGTTCTCGCGCCTTTCGCGCTTCTCCGCGGGCGCCTCGCTGGAGGGCTCTGGGGCCTCCGCGAGCGCTGACGCGGCCGGCGCCGCGAAGAGGAGAGACGCCACCACGAGGGCGACTCCGGGGCGGCGAGGTGTCATCCCCCAGGACAAGGCCCCGAGGATCGCAAAAGCCGCGGCGAATGCCAAACGGCCGCAAATACCTCGGTCGCGGCCGAAGGACGGCTCTTCCCCCGGAGGTCTTGACGACGCCCGGACCCTCCGGTACACGTACGCACCCTCGCCGCGCGCGGGGGACATTCCGGAGTAGCTCAGTCGGTAGAGCAGGCGGCTGTTAACCGCCGGGTCGGGGGTTCGAGTCCCTTCTCCGGAGACCGATGAGGCCCAGGCTAGCCAGCCTGGGCCTTTTTCTTGCTGGGGGCTCGCCAGGCGGGCTCCCGTGCTCCGACAGCGTTGTTTCTGCCAGTTCCGTGGCGTATATGAGCGTGGCCCGCTTGGAGGGCCCCGTCGGAAGTGCAGCGAGACGACCACGCGCCGCCCGGCAACACAGGCTCAGCGGCGCTGAGCCTCTTTGACAGCCAGCGGATCGGCGCGCTGCTGGGCCCTTCTCTGCCGCCTCATCTTGATGAAGGACACGAGGGCGGTCGACCTCGTCTTCGGCTGAGGCGGACGTGATGAGCGACCAGCACTCGCACTCGCACTCGCACTCGCACGACGACGGCGACGACGCGCGGCCGTGGACGGATCCGGTCTGCGGGATGAAGGTGAAGCGGGAGAGCCCGCACCTCTTCGAGCACGCGGGGGTGACCTACCACTTCTGCTGCGCGAGGTGCCGGGAGCGCTTCGCGGCGGAGCCGGAGCGCTTCCTCGCGGAGCAGGCGGCGAAGGCCGCCGGCGCGCCCGCGCCTGCGACCGCGCCCGCGCCCTCGGCGGTGTCGGCCGGCGTCCCCTACACCTGTCCGATGGATCCGGAGGTCGAGCAGCTCGGCCCCGGCGAGTGCCCGATCTGCGGCATGGCCCTCGAGCCGAAGGGCGCGCCGGCGCTGGCCGCCAAGACCGAGTGGGTCTGTCCGATGCACCCGGAGGTCGTCAAGGACGCCCCCGGCGATTGCCCGATCTGCGGGATGGCCCTCGAGCCGAGGCGGGCGGCGGCGGTCGAGGAGGAGAACCCCGAGCTCCGCGACATGAGCCGGCGCCTCTGGTTCTCGGCCGCGCTCGCGCTCCCGCTCCTGGCGATCGTCATGCTCGACATGCTCCCCGGGCGGCCGGTCTCGCGCGTCCTCCCCCACGGCGTCCGCGGCTACGTCGAGCTCGCGCTGGCGACCCCGGTCTGCCTCTGGGCGGCCTGGCCCTTCTACGTCCGGGCGATCCGCTCGCTGCGCAACCGCAGCCTCAACATGTTCACGCTCATCGGCCTCGGGGTCAGCGTGGCCTTCGCCTACAGCCTGGTCGCGGTGCTCGCCCCGGGGCTCTTCCCTGACTCCTTCCGGGTCCACGGCGAGGTCGCGCTCTACTTCGAATCGGCGGCGGTGATCGTCACCCTGATCCTGGTCGGCCAGGTGCTCGAGCTGCGGGCGCGGAGCCAGACCGGCGCGGCGATCCGCGGCCTCCTCGGGCTCGCGGCGGTGAGCGCCCGCCGCCTCCGCGAGGACGGCGGCGACGACGAGATCCCGCTCGAGGCGGTCGTCGTCGGCGATCGCCTGCGGGTGCGCCCCGGCGAGAAGGTGCCGGTCGACGGCGTGGTCCTCGAGGGGGCGAGCAGCGTCGACGAGTCGATGGTCACCGGCGAGCCGATCCCGGCGGAGAAGGGCCCCGGCGACCGGGTGATCGGCGCGACGATCAACGGCAGCGGCGGCCTGGTGATCCGCGCCGAGAAGGTCGGCGCCGACACCCTCCTCGCGCGGATCGTGACGATGGTCGCCGAGGCCCAGCGGAGCCGGGCGCCGATCCAGCGCCTCGCCGACGTCGTCGCCTCCTACTTCGTGCCGGCGGTGATCCTCTCGGCGCTCGTGACCTTCGCGGTCTGGGCGCTCTTCGGGCCGGCGCCGGCGATGGCCCACGCGCTCCTCAACGCCGTCGCGGTCCTGATCATCGCCTGCCCCTGCGCGCTCGGGCTGGCGACGCCGATGTCGATCATGGTCGCCACCGGCCGCGGGGCGGCGCTCGGCGTGCTCTTCCGCGACGCCGAGGCGATCGAGGTGCTGCGCAAGGTCGACACCTTGGTGGTCGACAAGACCGGCACCCTCACCGAGGGCAAGCCGGCGCTGGCGAGCGTCGAGGCGCTCGGCGAGCTCGACGAGGGCGGGCTCCTCCGCCTCGCCGGCGCGCTCGAGCGCGGGAGCGAGCACCCCCTGGCGGCGGCGATCGTCCGCGGCGCCGAGGCCCGCGGGATCGCCCTGCCGGCGGTCGAGGGCTTCGCGTCGGTCACCGGCAAGGGGGTCCGCGGGCGGATCGACGGCCGCGAGGTCGCCCTCGGCAACCCCGCCCACCTCGAGGCCCTGGGGATCGATCCCGGCCCCCTGCGGGCGCGCGCCGAGGCGCTGCGGGGCGAGGGGCAGACGGTGATCTTCGTCGCGGTCGACGGCGCGCTCGCGGGGATCGTCGGCGTCGCCGATCCGATCAAGGCGAGCACCCCGGAGGCGCTCGCCCAGCTCCACGCCGAGGGGCTGCGGGTGGTGATGCTCACCGGCGACTCCGAGACGACCGCGAAGGCGGTCGCCGGCCGCCTCGGGATCGACGAGGTGATCGCCGGGGTGCTCCCCGATCAGAAGGCGGCGAAGGTGCGCGCGCTCCAGGAGGCGGGCCACGTGGTGGCGATGGCCGGCGACGGGATCAACGACGCGCCGGCGCTCGCCCAGGCCGCGGTCGGGATCGCGATGGGCACCGGCGCCGACGTGGCGATGGAGAGCGCCGGCGTCACCCTGGTCAAGGGCGACCTCCGGGGGATCGTCCGGGCCCGCCGCCTCTCGCGGCAGACGATGGCCAACATCCGCCAGAACCTCTTCTTCGCGTTCTTCTACAACTCGATCGGCGTGCCGGTCGCGGCCGGCGTGCTCTACCCGATCTTCGGGCTCCTCCTCTCGCCGATGATCGCGGCCGCGGCGATGAGCTTCTCATCGGTGTCGGTGATCACCAACGCGCTCCGGCTCCGGCGGGCGGCCGCGTAGCCCCCGCTCAATCCCTGAGCGCGGCCGCGACGCGCAGCGTGAAGGGGATCGTCCGGCGGATGGAGATGAAGCAGGGCTCCGGGGTGGAGGCGTCGGCCGGCGTCACGCACTCGGGGGCGTCCTTGGTCCCGTGGAGGGCGAAGAACTCGCCCGTGATCTCCGCCCGGAGCTCGCCGCCCGCGAACGAGGTCACGCGGAAGTCGCTGTCAAACGAGGAGCGCGGCGTCTGGAGGATGAAGCTCCAGCCGGGGGCGCGGATCGGCAGCGGCTCGCGGTCGATCCCCCAGAAGCGGAACTTCGCCTGGACGCCCTCGGCGTCGGCGCTGCTGGCGACGCCGCCCAAGAAGCCGACGAAGAGCGCCCAGCCCTCGTGCTCGAGGCGGTGGTTCTTGGTGTTGTCGTTGTAGGCGAGCGCGCCGCCCGAGATCGTCAGCTCCAGCGGGGCGTCGAGGGACTCGAGCCACTCCCTGAGCTTCGGCTCGATCACCGCCTTGTCGCCGCTCTCGAGGGTCAGGGTCGGCATCGCTCCGGCGGGCTCCGCTGGCCCCTGCGGGGCCGCGGCGGGCTCTGCGGGCCCGGCGGCCGGGGCCGAGGCGGGGTCGCGCTCGGGGGCGTTGGTCACCGGCGCGGCGCCTCGATCACAGCCGCCGCCGAGGATGATCACGAGGGCGAGGAGCGCCGCGCGGCGGGTCGAGATCTTCGTCATGCCCAGGGAGAACGCCATGTCGCCGGCGATGCTTGCACCGCGTCGGCGCCGACGCCAGGTCGATCGCCCGCGGGCCGATCCCAGGCGCGGACTCGAGCCTGGCGAGCGCCAATGGATCGCGCCTCGCGGCGGGGCGCCTGCTAGTCTCCGCGCCCGCGAAGACCATGGTGGATCCCCGGCGTTGGCGTCGCATCGGCCCAAAGGGCCTCAGTCTCTGGGAGCCGAGCTCGCTCTCGGACGACGACGTCCGCGAGCTCTGGCGCTTCCGCCTGCGCTTCATGGACCTCAAGCCGAGCGTCGATCCCGAGGAGGACTACGCGAGCTTCGCCGACTTCGTCCGGCGCGCCGACGTCGCCTGGGTCCTCCTCGACGGCGCCGCGATCGCGGCGATCAGCTTCTATCGCAATGAGGTGATCGAGCACGCCGGGCGGCGCTATCACGTGCTCTTCGGCGAGTACGGCTTCGCGGCGCTGCGCGGCGATCCGCGGATGGTCCTGGCGATCCTCTGGCTCTTCGTCCAGCCGCTCGTGCGCGGGCGCGGCCGCGCGGTCTACTACTTCGGCTTCGCCTACCCCCACAGCTACCTCTCGCTGGCGCGCGCGTCGAGCCACGTCTGGCTCCTCGGCGACGAGGCGATGCCGACCCGCGAGCGGGCGATCGCCGATGCGCTGGGCCGGCGCCTCGGCGGTGAGCGCTGGGATCCAGTGCGCCGCCGCTACGACTTCCCGACGCTCCCGCGTGAGGCGGTCCCGCGCGCGAGCGCGCCCCACCGCGCCCGCCTCCTCGCCCACTACGAGCGCCTCAACCCCGAGTGGCGCGAGGGCCAGGGGCTCCTCCTCCTCAACCGCCTCGACGCCGGGACGATCCCCCACGCCCTCCGTGCGGCGCTCCGCCGGATCGGCGGTCATCGTCGCAGGCCGGCGGCCTGAGCCGGCGTGGCGTCGCCGGGCCGTCGGCGGCTCGGCAGATCTGGCAGGGGCTCTGCGGATCTCGCCGAACGCCCCCCGCGGACCCGCGGCACGCCGCCAAAGGACCCCGAGATTCGCGGCGGCACGGGTCTTGCTGTCCTACTCTCCCGATGGCCGAGGGGGCGAGCGCGAGCGCTATCATCGAGCCCGTGCAGGGGCGTGAAGCGGCTGGAGAGTGGGGGCCCGTGGCGGTCGCTGGCGGGCTCGCCGGCCTCCTGGTGATCTCGTCGGTGTCGAGCTTCGTCGGCGCCTTCAACCTCAGCGAGGCGCTGGTCCAGGGCGAGGGCGAGATGATCTACAACGCGATCCGCTCGTCGCTGCCGCCCGGGCGGCGGATCGACTCGGAGCACCTCGAGACGCTCCTCGCCCAGGAGTCGGAGCGGGGGCTCCGTCGGGTCGCGGTCGTCGGGCCCGGCGGGGAGATCCTCGCGGACGCCGGCGTCGCCGCGGCCCGGACGCGGAGCGTCGAGGAGCGGCGCGGCGGGGTCTTCGTGTGGGTCGGCGACAACCTCCGGGCCGAGCGCTCGGTGGTCCGCCTCGAGCGCCTGATCAGCCACCCGCCGGGCGGGCCGCGCGGGCCCGGTCACGGCCCTGGACACGGTCCCGGGCATCCCGCCGCGGCGGCCATGGATGATGGCCAAAGGGACATGTTGGGACCGGAGGCCGGACGGCTCCCGCCGCCGCGGGTGGCGATCGAATTCGAGCCCCAGCTCGCCGCCGCCTCCTTCAACCGGGCGCTCCGCGACCTCCTGATCAGCCTCACGGTGGCGGTCGCCTGGATCGTCGCCACCCTCCTCCTCCACCGCCTCCGCAAGCGGGCGCGGCGGGCCGAGGCCGACCTCCTCGAGAAGCGCCACCTCGCCGCCCTCGGCGAGATGTCGGCGGTGATCGCCCACGAGATCCGCAACCCGCTCGCCAGCCTCAAGGGCCACGCGCAGCTCCTCGAGGAGCAGCTCGCCGACAACGAGCGCCGGCGGGCGAAGGCGAAGCGGATCGTCGACGAGGCCGTGCGCCTCGAGGAGCTGACCAAGAGCCTCCTCGACTTCGTCCGCTCCGGCAACCTCAAGGCCGGCGAGGCCGATCCGCGGGCGGTCGCCCGCCGGGCGGCCGAGCTGGTCGACGCTTCGAAGGTCGAGATCGAGGCCGGCGGCGCGCCGACGAGCTGGCCCTTCGATGCGATGCGGATCGAGCAGGTGCTGACCAACCTCCTCCGCAACGCCTTCCAGGCGAGCCCGGCCGACGCCGTCGTGACCCTGACGGTCGCCGCCGAGGAGGGCGGGTTGGTCTTCGCGGTCGCCGATCGCGGCAAGGGGATCCCGGTGGAGATGCGCGAGCGCCTCTTCGATCCCTTCGTCACCGGCCGCACCCAGGGGACCGGCCTCGGCCTCGCGGTCGTCCGCCGGGTGACCGAGAGCCACGGCGGCAAGGTGAGCGTCAGCGATCGTCCCGGGGGAGGGACGATCTTTCGAGTGTGGCTGCCGGCGACGCCGAAGAGCCGGGCAAAAGGGGAGTGACCATGGCGCGCGTACTGGTAGTCGACGACGAGCCCGGGATCCGGGAGTTTCTCAGCGAGGCCCTGGCCGACGACGATCACGAGGTCGCCGAGGCCGACTCCGGCGAGGCCGCCTGGCGCCGCCTCGAGCGCGAGAGCTTCGAGGTGATGCTCACCGACCTCAAGATGCCGGGGATGGACGGGATGGAGCTCCTCCGGCGGGTCCGCGAGCGCCAGCCAGAGGTCGAGGTGATCGTCATCACCGCCCACGGCAACGTCGACAACGCGGTCGAGGCGATGCGCCTCGGCGCCTTCGACTACCTCCAGAAGCCGATCGGCTCGCTCGCCGAGCTCCGCCTCCTGGTCCGAAGGGCAGCCGAGCGCCACGCGCTCAAGAGCTTCCGCGAGGTCCAGAGCCGCGACGACGACGACGGCCCGCCGCTGACCTACGGCGCGCCGGTGATGCGGCCGGTGATCGCCGCCCTCGAGAAGGTCTCGGCGACCGACGCGACCGTCCTCCTGGTCGGCGAGAGCGGCACCGGCAAGGAGGTCGCCGCCCGGTCGATCCACCGCTGGAGCCGGCGGGCCGCCGGCCCCTTCGTCGCGGTCAACTGCGCGGCGCTCTCCGAGCAGCTCCTCGAGAGCGAGCTCTTCGGCCACGAGAAGGGCGCCTTCACCGGGGCCCACGCCCGCCGCCGCGGGCGGATCGAGCTCGCCCAGGGCGGCACCTTCTTCCTCGACGAGGTCGGCGAGCTCGCGCCCCAGCTCCAGGCCAAGCTCCTCCGGGTCCTCCAGGAGCGGAGCTTCGAGCGGGTCGGCGGCGGCCAGACCGTGCGGGCGGACGTCCGCTGGGTCGCCGCGACCAACCGCGACCTGCCGGCGATGATCCGCGACGGCCGCTTCCGCGAGGATCTCTTCCACCGCCTCGCGGTCTTCCCGGTCGTCCTGCCGCCGCTCCGCGAGCGCGGGCCGGATCTCGAGCCGCTCGCCGAGCGCCTCCTCGCCCGCGCCTGCGCGGCCCTCGGCCGGCGACCGCTCGGCCTCGACGGCGGCGCCCGGGCGCTCCTCCGTCAGGCGCCCTGGAGCGGCAACGTCCGCGAGCTGGCGAACGCCCTCGAGCGGGCGGCGATCCTCGCCGACGGCGAGCACGTGAAGGCGCCCGATCTCGCGATCCCCGGGCTCGGCTGGGCCGGCGGCGCGGTCCAGGTCAACATGGGCGGCGCGGCTGCGGGCGCGGGCGTAGGCGCGGGCGCCGGGGTGAGCGTCGCCGAGGGTCCGCCGCGGCCGCTCGCCGATCTCGAGCGCGAGGCGATCGAGGCGGCGCTCCGGCACTTCGACGGCAACCGGACCAAGGCCGCCGAGGCGCTGGGGATCGGCGTCCGGACGATCTACGACAAGATCAAGCGCTACGGGCTCAGCGAGTAGGGGCCGTCTCCCACTCGGCGCGCCGCCTATGTCGAGGCGGCGGGTGTTTGGCGGTGCGGCGGCAGGATCGCGCGGAGGCGGGGCTCGAGGGCGTCGAGGGCGTTCAGGACGCCCTCGGTCGCCGGCTCGCATGCCTTGCCGGTGCGGGCGGTCACCTGGAGCTCGGCGCAGGCGCTCGCCAGGGCCGCGGCGCCGACCGAGCCGGCCTCGCCGACCATCGTATGGGCGATGCGGGCGAGGGCGGGCGCGTCGTGGCGGGAGCAGGCGTCGAGGACGCTCGCGCGGTAGCCCGTGAGCTTGCCGAGGAACTCGCGGAGGAGCTCCTGGACGAAGTCTTCGCCGAGCTCGCTGGCGATCTCGCCGGTGAAGGCGGTGAGCGAGTCGTCGGGGGCAGCGGGCGCCCCCTCGCCGCGCTCTTTCCCCTCCCTGCGGGCGAGGAGGCCCCGGCGGAGGGCCGCGGCGAGGGTCGCGAGCTGCACCGGCTTGGTCACGTAGTCGTCCATGCCAGCGGCCCGGCAGCGCGCCTCGTCGCCGCTGATCGCCTCCGCCGTCATCGCGACGATCCACGGCTGCGGCCAGGCGAGCGCGCGCCGGCGGATCTCGCGGGTCGCGTCGAGGCCGTCGAGCACCGGCATCTGGATGTCCATGAGGACGACGTCGTAGGCGATCCGCTCGACCACCGAGACCGCCTCCGCGCCGTCGCAGGCGATGTCGGCCCGGTAGCCCAGGCGATCGAGGAGGCGGATCGCGACCTTCTGGTTGATCGGGCTGTCCTCGACCAGGAGGATCCGCGCCGGCAGCACCTCGCCGAGCGGGCGATCGTCGGGGAGCTCCGCGGCCGCGCGCGGGCGCTGCGGCACGCCCTGAAAGACCTGCTGGAGCGCCTCAAAGAGCTGGGATCGCTTGATCGGCTTGGAGACCAGACCGGCGGCGGTGGTCAGGCGCTTGGCCTCGCCGAGGCGGTGGAGCGAGGCCATGACGACGAAGGGCGGCTCGCCGGCCGCCTCGAGGGCGTGCGGGTCGGCGATCAGCGCGGCGTCGACGAGGAGGAGGTCGGCGGGGCGCTGGCGGGCGGCCGCGAGCGCCTCGTCGAGCGCCTCGAAGCAGCGCGAGGTCATGCCCCAGGGGCGGAGCTGCTGGGCGACGGCCTCGCGGACGGCGGGGCTGCGATCGGCGACCACCGCGACCTTGCCGGCGAGCCAGGTCGCCTGCGGCTCGGCGCGCTCCACCCCGGGCACGTAGGCGATCGTGAAGTGGAACTCGCTGCCGCGCCCGACCTCGCTCTCGACGCCGATCTCGCCGCCGAGGAGCTCGACGAGGCGCCGGCAGATCGCCAGGCCCAGGCCGGTGCCGCCGAAGCGGCGGGTGGTCGACGCGTCGACCTGGGAGAAGGCCTGAAAGAGGCGGGCGCGGCGGTCCTCGGGGATGCCGATGCCGCTGTCGCGGACGGCGAAGCGGATCGCCTCGCCGACCCGGCTGACGCGCACGCGGATGTCGCCCTGGGAGGTGAACTTGACCGCGTTGCTGATCAGGTTGGCGAGGATCTGACGGAGGCGCGTCGGGTCGGAGGTGCAGAACTCCGGGCAACCGGGCTCGATCTCGTAGGCGAGGGCGATGTGCTTGTCGGCGGCGGCCGAAGCGAAGAGGTCGAGGACCTCCTCGACGGTCGCGCGGAGGTCGACCTCGCCGCGCTCGATCTCCAGCTTGCCGGACTCGATCTTGGAGAAGTCGAGGATGTCGCCGAGGACGCCGAGGAGCGCCTGCCCGGAGGTGCGGATGACCTCGGCGTACTCGCGCTGCTCCGGGCGCAGCGGCGAGTCGAGGAGGAGGCTGGCCATGCCGATCACGCCGTTCATCGGCGTGCGGATCTCGTGGCTCATCGCCGCCAGGAACTCTGACTTCGCGCGCGAGGCCTCCTGGGCCGCGCGGACGGCCGCGGCCGCCGCGGCGGTCGCCCGCTCCCGGGCCTGCACCCGGGCGATCTGGGCGCCGAGGGCAACCTGGCCGGCGGAGACGATCGCCTCGACCCTGGCGCGGGCGACCGGTTGCGACGACATGAGCACGGCGCCGGCGGTGGCGCGGCCCTCGACGGCGACGGGGATGCCGAGGATCCGGCGAATGCCGGCCGCGCGGGCGGTGTCCCAGCTCGGGTCGCGGTCCTCGTCGAGGTCGATCCAGACGAGCGACGGGCTGCGCTGGACCGCCTGGATCCACGGCGAGGCGTCGAGCGCCGCGAGCACGTCACCGATCTCGGCGCTGTCGAGCCCGGCGTCGCCGTCGCTGCGGATGTAGTGGAGGGCGGGGGATTCGTTGAGGAGCGCCAGGGCGACGTCGAAGCCGGTGGCCCGGCAGAGCGGCGCGAGGCAGGTGTGGATCATCTCGTCGCTGTCGACCGCCGCGTTGGCGGCGGAGGCGATGCTCGAGACCAGCTCGAGGGCGGCGCTCTTCTCGGCGAGCTCGGCCGCCCGCGCCGCGAGGGCCGCGCTGGCCTCGTCGCTCTGGAGGAGCGCGCGGCGCTTGGTGGTCTCGGAGAAGGTGACGACGGCCGCCAGGGTGAGCACCGAGACGACGCCGATCCACACCGCCAGGAGGGCCGGCGCCTCGACCCGGTCGAGCGCGCTGCGCATCGCCGAGCCCGGGACGAGGGCGTAGAGGGCGATGAGGACGGCGCTGCTGGCGGCCGCCCAGAAGGCGCCGGAGGCCCGGCCGGCGATCGCCACCGCGAGGACCACGACGATCGTGTAGATGCTGACGAAGGGGGCGAGCACGCCGCCGCCGCGGACTACGCCGAAGGTCGCGCCGGCGAAGAGGAGCGCAGCGAGCCAGTTGCCGGCCCAGGTCGGCCCGCGGCGGCGCACCAGCGGCCAGGCGATGAGCGCGAGGAGGGCGGTCAGGAGGGTGTTGAAGACGCCGATGAAGCGCTCGTGGGGGGCCGCGACCACGGCGAGGAGGGCGGCGAGGGGCAGGCAGAGCGCGGCGATCGTCGCCGCGTAGCCGAGCGCCATGAGCGAGCGCCGACGGGTGTCGATGTCGCCGAGCGTTTCCTGCGGGAGCCAGCGCTCGAGCGTGGCCAGGAGCCTCATCGCCGAGTGATGAGAGCACACCGCTTCAGAGCGGCGCAACGACCGGGGTGAGGACGGGCGTCCGCGTCGGTAGACTTGAGATTCTGCGTCTTGACGCGAGGATATCAGCGCGCGGGGACGTGCCGCGCACCCGGCTCGCCGATGCGCCTCGCTCGGCCGCCGGCGGGCGCGGAGTTGTGGTCTCCGGACGGCTCGTCGGCGGCAGGACGCGCGAAGTCGACCGCGACGCCCGGGGGCCGTCAGGATCCGAATCGGACGCTGAGCTGGATCCCCTGCTTCGGCGAGCTCGGCGACGCAGCCCGCGATGTCACGATCGTCGCGCTTGGCCTCGATCACCTCGCCGGTCGCGCCGGCGACCCAGAAGTGGATGATCACCTCGTCGCCGGACCGCGGGACGCTATCACGCGCGCCGTCACGGGAAGCGGATGCTGATCATGAAGCCCTGCTCCGCCGCGGCGAAGCTCGGGAAGCGGACCTGCCGGAGGGGCTCGGCGGCGCAGCGCTCGAGCGCGCCGTCCTCGTGGGTGAGCTCGAGGATCTCGCCGCTCTCGCCGGCGATCCGCCCGCGAAGCGAGATCAACTCGCCGCCGCGCGCGGGCGGCTTGCAGGCGCAGAGGACGTGGCTCTTCATCGCGTCGGTCGCGTCCTTGATCTCCTGCGCGCCGAGCTTCTCGGGCCGGGGATCGAGCGCGGGCGGCTCGCTCCGCGGCGGCTCGCCGCAGCGCTCGGCGGGCGCGGTCGCGGCGCCTGGGGACGAGGTGGAGGAGGAGCAGGCGAGGCAAGCTCCGAGGGCGAGGGCGGCGAGCCCGACGACGCGACGAGCCATGACCTCGACATGGTACGCGCCGCGGAGGGGTCGATCACGAGGGGACGACACGCGAGGTCATGTTCGCGGTGCGCCGCGCTCCGGATCTCCAGGCGATGAGAATGCGACGCGATGTCGCATCTGTGGTCCTTCGACCGCAGCGTCGGCTCGCGCTGCGCCTCCTCGAGTGCGGCGCACGGTCGCATCCGGACGCGTTCGTGTTGGCAAGGGCGCGGTCTTGGATACTTTTCACCCCGATGACTTTCTTCCTGAGCACCCGCCCTCTCGCCCCCCTCGCTGCCCTCGCCCTCGCGCCGCTCCTCGTCGTCGCCTGTACCGACGGTCAGGAGTCGACCGATAGCGACACCAGCGACACCACCGACACCGGGGCGGACGAGCGCCACATCGAGATCAAGCTCGCCGCCGTGGTCGGCGACGCGCCCTTCGCCTGCGGCACCGAGTTCTCGGACCTCGGGACCACCGCCGCCAGCGCGACCTTCAATGACGCGCGCTTCTACGTCCACGACGTCGCGGTCGTCGACGCGGAGGGGACGCGGACCCAGGTGATGCTCCACGACAGCGAGTGGCAGTCGCAGGGCGTCGCGCTCCTCGACTTCGAGGACGCGAGCGGCGAGTGCATGGGCACCGCCGAGACCAACACCTCGCTGAGCGGGATGATCCCGGCGGACGTGGTGCCGACGGCCGTCGAGTTCACCCTCGGCGTGCCGGAGGATCTCAACCACCTCGACTCGGCGGCCGCCGCGAGCCCGCTCAACCTGCCGGCGATGTACTGGAGCTGGATGGGCGGCTACAAGTTCATGAAGGTCGACCTGGCGCCGACCGCCGGCCCCTCCTTCGTCTTCCACCTCGGCTCGACGATGTGCAGCGGCGACTCGGCCTCGGGCTACTCCTGCATGTACGGGCACCGGGTGACGATCCGCGTCGAGCTCGATCCGGACGCCGACACCCTCCTCTTCGACCTCGGGGCGCTCCTCGCCGGCTCCGATCTCACGACCGCCAACGACCCGATGGTCGACCCGGTCGACGGCTGCATGTCCGGCGCGATGGACCCCGAGTGCCCGGCGATCTTCGCCCCCCTCGGCCTCGAGGTGACGAGCAACGACACCCACCCGGAGTCGCAGACCGTCTTCCGCAAGATGTAGGAGGACGTGGCCCGCGAAGCCGGCGGCGTCGCGCTCAGCGCCCGACGTCGCCCGGGTGGCGCACGCTGAAGGTCGCGTTCGGGAAGACCCGCCGGAGCTCGTCCTCGCTCGCGCCGAAGCGGGCCTGCGCGCGTTCGACCCGCCTCACCGACGGCATCACGACGTTCCCGGGGAGGGCGATCTGCCGCCACTTGTCGACGAAGGCGAGGGTCTCGAGCGCGCGCAGCTCCCCGAAGACCTCGGGGAGGCGGCCGAAGATCGGCGCCGGCGAGCCGGTGCTGTGGGGCTCGCCGAGGGTCAGCGACGCGAGGGCCGGGAGGTCGGCGAGGATCGCGAAGAGCTCCTCCAGCGGCTGCGTGAAGTGCGGGTTGAAGTGCGCCGGGCGCTCCCAGTCCTGGACGTAGTGGTGGTGGAGGATCAGCGTGAGCTCGCGGAGCTCGGTGAGCGCGCGGAGGCCCTCCGGCAGCCCGCAGAGGTGGTGCGACTCGATCGAGAGGGCGCGGAGGCGGTTGAGCTTGGCGATGCTCCGCGGCAGCGAGGTGAGGGAGAAGGTGTCGAGGTGGAGGCTGCGGAGGCGCGTCAACTCGGCGATCGCGGAGGGGAGCCCGGGGAGCAGGGGGTCGACGATCGTCAGGTGCTGGAGGCCGCGGAGCTCGGCGATCGCCGGGGGGAGGGCGCGGACGCGGGATCGCAGGTGGAGGCTCTTGAGGCCGCGGGCGTCGCGGAGGGCGGCCAACGCGGCCGCGAGGGCGTCGATGTCGACGCCTGACGCGTTCACCTCGAGCGCGTCGGCGTCGGCGAGGGCGGCGGGGTCGAGGGGGCCATGGTCGAGGTCGACGACCTGCATCGCGGTGATTCTACGTGAGGACGCCTCCGCGGGCGGGGGGCGCCGACCCTGCGGTCTCTGCCGGGCCTCCTGCTGATCCTGCCGACACAAGCCCGCAACGGCGAGGAGGTTCTCCGAGGATTATTGGTGAATTTCCCCTGGAGCGATCGCTGCAACCAAGCTCGGGCGAAGGAGAGAGCCATGCGCGGAGTCACCGTCGTGTTCACCATCGCCGCCCTCGCTCAGCTCGCGGCGTCCCTCGCCGTGGCTGCGCCGCCTGCCGGCCCGAGGCCGCCGCAGGAGGCGATCGACGCCTGCGCGCAGGCGAACCAGGGCGACGCCTGCTCCTTCGCCGGCCCCCGCGGGTCGGTCTCCGGGACCTGCGGCCAGCCTCCCCAGGCCCAGGGGCTCGTCTGTATGCCGGCCGGTCCGCCGCCGCCTCCCCCGGCGGCGACCGACGCCTGCGCAGGCGCCAGCGAGGGGGCGGCCTGCTCCTTCGAGGGTCAGGGTGGCGCGCTCTCCGGGACCTGCGTCGCCACCCCAGGCGGCCAGGGGCTGGTCTGCGCGCCCGCCTGAGGCCGCGGCCTCTCTCTCCCCACCCCTTGAACGAGACGATCTAGAAGCCATGCGAATCACCACACTCTCCCCGATCCTGACCCTCTGCCTCCCCCTCGTCGTCGGCTGCGCCGGCGACGACGCCGGCTCGACCAGCGACACCGACGCGGCCTCGAGCAGCGGCGCGTCGACGACCGGATCCAGCGGATCCACGGGTGGGGGTGGGAGCGAGAGCTCGAGCGGCGGCGGCTCGAGCGGCGGCGAGAGCGACGGGGCGACCACCGGCGGCGACGCCTGGCAGCCGGCTGCCTGCTTTGATCACTGGGAGCTGATGGCCGAGCTCTACCCCGAGGCCGGCGCGCTCGGCCCCTGCGTCGACGTCCCGGGCGGCGAGGCGGTGGTCCGCTCGCTCCTGGTCCTCGACGGGGTGACGATCGACAACAACGGCCAGACGATGAGCCCCTGCGTCGAGGCCCGCTGCGACGGCGACTATGCCTATATCGGCACCAACTCGCTCCCCCACTACGACTTCGTCCAGACCACGCCGAATGCGCTGGTCGAGAACGACGTGATCGTCCGGATCCCGCTGGCGCCGGCGGCGATCCCCGGGAACGCCGACGCCGATCCCGTGAGCGTCCACAATGGATGCAGCGACGCCTATGATCAATACCTGCAGAACTCGGCGCAGGCGACCACCCGCGAGCCCGGCCTCCTCTGCATGTTCAACGCGAACGACAAGGCCTATTTCCAGGAGACCCTGGAGTCGGGCGACACCGTCACCTATGGCAAGATCGCCTGCCTCGGCCGCACCGGCCTGGTGACCAACGGCTCGCCGGTCTTCGGGCCGAATGAGGCGACGATCCCCGACCCCTACGGCTCGCCGCTCTTCTACATGCCCGACGTCGCCGGCGAGCCCTACCTCGGCGACGACCTGATGGGCGGGGCCGCGCTCGACCTCTGCGGGGGCCACACGGCGGCGAGCATGCACTACCACGGGGTCAACGAGGCCTGCTTCGAGCAGGACGCCGACGGCACCCCGGCGAAGAGCTACGTCACCGCCTCCCAGGCCTGGGACATGGCGGCGATGCTCGACGGCGAGTGCGTCGCCGAGTCGGGGATCGTCGGCTGGAGCCTCGACGGCTACCCGATCAAGGGGCCCTGCGTGTGCCTGAGCCGCGACGGCCAGGGCAATTGCACGGCGCTCAAGCGGGCGCGCTCGTCGTGGGTCTACGCCGGCCTCGGCGCCTGGGGGAACGACCCCCAGGAGGACGCGGCCCTCGGGATCGAGGGGAGCGCATGCACGGAGGACGTCGAGTGCTGCGGCGGGGACGTCAACGGCTGCGACTTCCGCTGCTCCTTCGTCTCGGTCGAGGGCGGCGGCGAGGGCTCGGAGATCGCCAAGGTCTGCACGCTCCTCGACTACTCGTGGTGCTCCCATGATTTCGTCGATCGCTCGACCAACCCGGGCGGCGCGGGCTTCGTCTACCTCGATCGCTGCAACGGGGTCGAGGGCGCGGACGGCTACGCCTATCACACGACCGCGTCGTTCCCCTACATCAACGCCTGCTACCGCGGTGAGCCGGTCGACGTCGAGGTGATGGGCGGCGGCGGCGGGATGGACCCGCCGAAGTGCATGCCCGGGCAGATGATGTGCTGCGGCGACGGCTTCTGCGGCGGCCCCGAGACCCCGCAGAATTGCCCGGAGGACTGCTGATGGCCCGCACCGCGGCGCTCGGGCTCGGGCTCGGGCTCCTCCTCGCGGGCTGCGATCCCGGCGACGGCGAGCCGCTCGCGGGCGACGACGCGGGCGAGGTCGCGACCCCGGCGCTCGCGGGCGGGCTCGTCGACGCCGATCGCGGGGGGCCGCCCTCGCCCCTCGATCCGGGCCGCGACGGCGTCGTCGCCTACGTCCTCGAGTGGTCGTGGGAGGGCGCGCGCGAGGAGGAGGGCGCCTGGGTCTTCGAGACCGATCTCGGCTACACGATCGGCATCGAGGCCGCGTACGTGGCGACGGCGATGGTGGCGATGGTCCCCTGCGACGCGTCGAGCTCGGGCGCCTCGCGCGAGGGCGAGAGCTTCGCGGCGGTCGACGTCGACGGCACGGGAGCGCGGGTCCACGACGGGACCAGCGACTCCTCGGCGGCCGTCGGCGCGCTCGTCGAGGTGATCCACGACGCCCCGGTCGCGCTCTTCGGCGCCGGCCTGGCGAGCGGGAACCCCTACTGCGGGCTCCACATCCTGAGCGCGCCGCTCGACGCCGAGGCCGATGACGGCGCGGTCTTCGACAACGAGAGCGCGCGCTTCGTCGGCTGGTGGAGCGCGCCCGACGATCCCGAGAAACATGTCCTTGAGGCCAGTATCAACCTCCAGCGGGGGAGCGTCCGCCCCCTCGACGCCTGGTCGGCGTGGCCGGAGGCGGTGGAGATCCCGAGCTTCGCGGCCGCGGCGATGACGATCACCCGCTACCCGGCGCGGGCCTTCGACGGGATCGAGATCGAGGCCCTGAGCCCGGCCGAGCTCGCCTACGAGGCGCTGGCCGGGCTCGTCCAGGGGGCCCGGGTCGAGGTCGCGCTCCCCTGATCCGCGCAGGCGCTCACTGGTAGCGGACCGGGAACGCGTCCGTGTTGGTGAGCGCGTCGACGTACCCCGCCTGCAGGCCGTCGCCGCCGCGCTCGAGGACCACGAGCGCCTGGGTGTCGCCGGCCCGCAGGGCGTCGAGGTGCTCGGCGTCCTCGGGGAGCGCCGGGACGGTGATCGCGGTGGCGTCCTCGGGGCCGTAGATCGTCCAGTAGAAGTCGGTCATCGGCACGACGACGACGAGCGAGGGGGTCACGCCCTCGTCGTAGAGCTCCCAGCTCCACGTCTGATTGGCCAGCGGGTAGACGCCGCCGTCGCCCGCCGGCGGGGTGACGGCCGGCATGTCGATGAAGTCGGGGGTGAAGTCCCCGGCCCGCGGCAAGCCGGGCTCGTAGACCCGGATCGTCACCGCGGAGGGCTCCTTCTCCCGGAGCACGTACTCGGTGATCGGCTGGTCGAGGAGCGAGGCCTGGATGTGCTCGACGGTGTAGTCGAAGGCGGTGGCCTCGGCGTTGATGTCGATGATCGTCGGGAAGCCGGCCGCCATGCCGTTCACGTGCCCGCCCTCGCGGACGACGACGTAGCCGCGCCCGTCGGCGCCGACGACCGGGCTATCGTCGCGGAGATCGTCGAGGCTGAAGCTCCCGGCGGCCGACTCGGGCGAGAGCGCGCCGGTGAAGGTGATGTCGGCGGCGCCGTCCTCCGTCAGGGCCGCGTGCTCCTCCCAGAACCACTGATAGATCGTCTGGAGGCCGCCCTGGCCCGACGCCGACGCCTCCCAGGTGAACTCGGCGGCGAAGAGCACGAAGGCCTGGGCCGGGGCGACCCAGATCGAGTAGCCGATCCCGGGCTTCTGGCTGACGCGGCCGACCCGGCTGCAGAGGGAGGTGCTGGCGAGGAGGACGTGGCTATTGTCGACCATGTTGGTCGCGTTGCCGACGAGGTTGACGGTCGCGCTCGGGGTCCAGAGCGCGACCTCGAGGGGGCTGCGTTCGGCGGTGAGGCCGACGTAGCTGAGGAGGTCGTGGCCCTCCTTGATCAACGTCACGCCCGCGGTCCCGTTCGCGAAGTTGAGGCCTTCGAAGCTCGCCTCGCCGCTCGCGTCGGTCATCGCCTCGACGCGCTCGCCGTCGGGTGTGTCCATGACGACGCGGACGCCCTCCGCCGGCGCGTGGGTGCAGTCGCCGGTCTGCACGTGGACGATGAAGGCCTCGCCCTCGCCGGCGGTCGTGGTCTCGGTCGTCGTCTCGGTGGTGCTCCCGGTGGTGCTCTCGGTCGCGCCGCCTGTCTCGGAGGTCGCGCCGTCATCGCCCGAGCAGGCGAGCGGGGCGGCGGCGAGGAGCGCGGTCGTGGTGAGGAGGCGGATACGAGAACGCATCATTGGATCCATCGTGGAGAGTGTGATGGGCCTGCAGAGCCCTCCTGAGAGCGAACTCTGCGCGCGGCGGCGAAAAGATCTCGCGTTCACGCGGGCCGGAATGATCGCGGCTTGCGAGCGCCGGGGAGCCTCGCCACACGCCCTCATTTGACAGTGTCAAATGACCCGTCATTGACCGGAGTTCGGAGCGGCGCGCTTCGTCCCCGAGGACGCGAATTCACGCCCTCGCGGGGCGCACCCCTCGACAAGATTGCGGGGCGGGTCCTTCGCGGCGGCGCTAGCTTGATGGATGTTGGGCTCTGCTCTGTGATGAACCTGACCAGGTATGTGTACTCCCACGCCGCGCGGACGATCGTCCGTGCCCTCGGCCTCGCGGTGGTTGTCGGATCCGGGTGCTCCGATCGGCCGGTCGTCGACCAGGCGACGGTCGCCGATGCGGGCGGCGAGGCGGCGGACTCGAGCGCCAGCGACGGGAGCACGAGCGCCAGCGACGGGAGCACGAGCACGAGCGCCGCGAGCACGAGCACGAGCGACACGAGCACGAGCACGAGCGGGGCCGAGACCGACGATGTCGTCCTCCCGTGCGCCGTCGAGTACAACGGCGCGCACCCCTACCTCCTCTGCACCGAGGCGAGGACCTGGTTTGACGCGCGGGAGCTCTGCCACGGCGTCGGCTTCCACCTCTTGACGATCGAGAGCGCCGAGGAGGACGCCTGGATCGACGGGGTGGCGGACGTCTACTCCACGACGATCTGGTGGATGGGCTTCAACGATCTCGAGGTGGAGGGCGCCTGGGCCTGGGAGGACGGGAGCGCGGCGAGCTACCTCAATTGGGCGCCGGGCGAGCCCAACGACTCCAACGAGAGCGAGGAGTGCGGCCAGATCAACCGCTTCCACCCCGACCTCGGCTGGAACGACGAGCCCTGCGAGACCGACTACTACTTCATCTGTGAGCGGGACTAGGCGCTCACGTCCACGCCGCGATCTGCTATGAAGGGGATCGTGGGGATCAAGGAGATGCGACGGCGCCTGCCGGTGGTCGCCAGCCTGCCGACGCCGCGGACCCGCGCGATCCTGCCGGTCGCCCCCGGCGACGTCCCGCCCCCGCGCCTCGCCGTCTGGGAATTCACGCTCGCCTGCGATCAGCGGTGCATCCACTGCGGGCCGCGGGCGGGGGCGCGCCGACCCGACGAGCTGACGACCGAGGAGGCGCTCGCGCTGGTCGGCGAGCTGGCGGCGGCCGGCGTCGGCGAGGTCGTGCTCATCGGCGGCGAGGCCTACCTCCGCGACGACTTCATCCTGATCATCCGGGCGATCCGCGAGGCCGGGATGGCGGCGACGATGGGGACGGGCGGCTACAACCTCACGCGCGAGCGGGCCGAGGCGATGGTCGAGGCCGGGATCAACAGCGCGTCGGTGTCGATCGACGGCCTCGAGGCGACCCACGATCGGGTCCGCGCGGTCCCCGGGAGCTGGCGTCGGGCCTTCGCGGCGCTCCGCCACCTGCGCGAGGCCGGCGCGCGGATCGGCGTCAACACCCAGATCAACGTGTGGAGCCGGCATGAGCTCGAGGCGCTCCTCGAGCTGGTGGCGGCCGAGGGGATCCACTCCTGGCAGCTCCAGGTGACGATCGCCCACGGGAACGCGGCCGATCACCCCGAGATCATGATCCAGCCCCATATGTACCTCGAGGTCTTCGAGACCCTGGGGCGGGTGCTCGCGCGGGCGGCCGAGCTGCGGGTTCGGATCTGGCCGGCCAACAACCTCGGCTACTTCGGCCCCCTCGAGGGGCCGCTGCGGGCCCACCAGAAGCGGGACACCGGCCACTACGCGGGCTGCGAGGCGGGCGCGGGCGCGCTCGGGATCGAGAGCGACGGGGCGATCAAGGGGTGCCCGAGCCTCGGCGGGCCGACCAACGTCGGCGGCAACATCCGCGAGCGCTCGCTCTGGGAGATCTGGAGCGAGGCCGCGCAGATCCGGGAGATCCGCGAGCGGACCCGCGACGATCTCTGGGGCTACTGTCAGACCTGCTATTACGCCGACGTGTGCCTGGCGGGCTGCACGGCGGTCTCGGAGCCGCTCCTCGGTCGGCCGGGCAACAACCCCTATTGCCATCATCGGGCGCTCGAGATGGATCGGCTCGGCCTCCGCGAGCGGGTCGAGCTGGTCCAGGCGGCGCCGCCGGTCGGCTTTGGCACCGGCCTCTTTCGGGTGATCCGCGAGCCCAAGGATCCGGAGGTGCGACGGCAGCAGGGGCCGGTGGCGATCGAGGATCCGCGGGTGTCGCGGTTGGTCGCGCCGCGCGGGCCGGGGCGGCCGTGGAGCCCCGCGACGGGCTAGGGCGGCGGGGCTCGGGGCGGCCTAGGGGCCGCTGGTCGAGGTGCCGGTGTCGGTGGTGGTGTCGGTCGTGCCGGTGGTGGTGCCGGTCGTCGTGCCGGTGGTCGTCGTCCCGCTCGCGCTCGCCGTGTCGTCGGTGGTCGAGCTCGACGTCGAGGGATCGCCGGAGGGCCAGGGGTCGGCGACGCTGTACTCGGCGCCGGACATGTTGCCGGTGGTCGTGGTCGTCGTGCTCGTGGACGACGCGGTCATCGTCGTCGTCGTCATGTCGAGGGTCGTCGTCATCGACGTCGAGCTCGTCGCGGTCGCGCTCGCCGACGTGCCGTCGTCGCCGCCGGTGCAGGCCGTGAGGGCGAGGCTCAGCGCCAGCGAGAGGCCGAGCGAGGGGGGGAGCCCGCCGCAGGTCGACGCGAAGGAGTAGCCGCAGAAGGGGCACTCGCCGTCTCGCAGCTGGAGGTGGCGGCCGCATTCGGGACAGGGACGAAGGCGCATGGGACCATTGGCGGCCGACGGCGCGCGAGCGTCAAGGCGAAGGGCGGAGGGGCGCGATCTTTGCCGGGGGGCGGCGCGCTGGCGGGGCGACGCAGGCCGAGGTGCGGGTTGGCGCTAGTAGGGCCGCTCGCCGACGTAGTTGCCGGCCGGGTCGTAGTTGCACACCCAGATCTCGGAGTCGCCGCAGGATGCCATCGCGCAGCCGAGGCGCTGGCTCTTGCGCCAGACGATCTGGGTGTAGTGGCCGCAGACGCCGCGGCAGCGGTTCTTCTTGGCGTCGTAGTTGGCGACCTCCTCGGCCCACGAGGCGACGACCTCGTCGGCGCTCGGGTCGTAGCCGCCGACCCCAAAGATGTTCTCGCCGTAGCGCTGGCGATCGGCGCCGGACTCGGGGCGGTGGCGGAGGCCGCAGCCGCCGGCCGCGAGCTTGTCGGCCCAGCTCTGGGCGTAGGCCGCGAGCTCGGGCGACCAGGTGAGCGGGGCGATCCCGAGCTCGGCGCGGATCTTGTTGTGGGCCTCGGTGATCCCGGCGAGGCGGCCCTCGCCGTCGCTCGCGGGGGCCGGCGCCTGGGTCGGGGCCGTCGGGTTCGCGGCCGCCTCGGGCTCGTCTGGCGTGGGCTCGGCCGGGCCGGCGTCTGGCGAGGTCCATTCGTCGCCGGACTCCGCCTCCGGGGCGGCGGTGGATTGCGGGTCGGGCGGCGAGGTCGCGCCTCCGCCCGAGCAGGCGAGCGCGCCGAGGAGGAGGAGCGGGGCGAGGGCCTGGGGGCGTCGGCGGGTCATGGGTCCCCGACGATAGCACCCCAGCCGCTGGCTGCGGAGGTTGGCAGCATGTCCATTGGGACATGTTGCAAGGCGGGCGCAGCGGGGCGCGGTGTCGCGCCTCCCGCCGCGCTCAGCAGGTGATGCGCTTGCCCGGAGGTCGACGTGGCGGCGGGCGATCGCTGACGACGGACCTCGACGATGTCGGCGCGCCTGGTCCCGCGGGAGACGCGGGCGGAGAGGGCGGCGTCGAGCGAAGCTGTCGGGGCGGGCGAACGAGCTCGGCTGGCTCGATGACGCGGCCGTGGTAGACTCGGGCGGGTCGTGGCCGCCATGACGTCCCCCTCGCCGCCTCCATACCCTGCTACGCACGCTCCTCCCGAGTGAGGACGAAATGGACGTGACGAGGGCGCGGACGAGCGTCGGGGTGCTGGTGGTGGTGGTGCTGCTGCTGGGGTTGTGGTGGTTGGCGACCCCGCAGGGCGTGCTGGAGCGGCCGGGGACGGCGCGGCTCGACGCGGGGCCGGTGTCGGTCCAGTACCGGCCGGAGCTGGTGCTGGTGCCGGCCGGGCGCTTTATGATGGGGAGCAGCGCGGCCGAGAGGGCGACGTTCAAGAAGGGCCTGCCGGAGGAACTCCACGGGAGGATGGAGGACGAGGCGCAGCAGGAGGTCGAGGTCGGCGCCCTCTACGTCGCGCGCACCGAGGTGACCCTCGGGCAGTGGGAAGCGGTGATGGGGACCCGACCGAGCGATTGTGATTTCGGGTGCGAAGACCAGCACCCCGTCCAGGAAGTCTCCTGGGACGACGCCTGCGCCTATGCGAACACCCTCACCGAGCGCGAGAATGAGCTCCTGGCGGCGCGGGGGGAGCCGGCGCTGACGCTATGCTATGTGGCGACGGGCGCGACCTGGGCGTGGCCCGAGGAGCGAAGCGATTGCACGGGGTATCGCTTGCCGACCGAGGTCGAATGGGAGTACTTCGCCCGGGCTGACACCACGACCGCGTACTGGTTCGGGGATGACCCAAAGGACATGTGCGACTACGGGAACGGGCTCGACGAGTCGGCGGTGAAGATGCATCCCACCTGGGACAAGCCCGAGAGGTTCGGACCGGCGTTCCCGTGCGATGACGGACACCCCGAGCTCGCGCTGGTAGGGTCCTTCACGCCGAACCCGTGGGGGCTCCACGACATCCACGGGAACGTCTGGGAGTGGGTATGGGGACGGAACGGGGGCTATGAAGTGGCCACGGAGGGTAGGAGTGATCGCCCCGATGACAAGACTGACAGAAATGACAGAGGAGCGTCGCGCGAAGTGACAAAGAGCCCTCGGGGCCCCTACAAGGGTGATTTTCGCGTCCTCTGCGGCGGCTCCTTCTGGAGCGGGCCCTGGTGGCAGCGCGCCGCGCTGCGGCTCAGGGACGTGATCGCCGACCGGGATTGGAACTTCGGCTTTCGGGTGGTGCGGTCCGCAGCACGTCTTTGATGTCAAGGGCGGGCGAGCTGATGCGCGCGAGGTGTCCATCGTGTCACTGCCTGCGCTGGCACTCGTGGAGCTCGGGGGTCAACGTCGACGATGTCCCTTTGGACATCGCCAGGATCGCGCGGGGTCGCGCCGCCGCGAGCTCAGCAACCGCAGCGGCAGGCCGCCGGGCCGACGCTCGGCCAGGGGACCGTGCACTCGGGCGACGACGCGGTCGTCCAGCCGCAGGTGCTCCAGTCGAGCACCTCGAAGCCGCAGAAGGAGGCCTGGAAGACGTCGACCTGGCACTCGGCGTTCCAGCGGTAGTAGGTGGTCCCGGCCGCGCCGCCGCAGGTCGCCTGGTTGCAGGGGGCGGCGCTCACCTGGAGGCCGATGCACTCGTATTGCTGGACCGACGCCGAGCAGGTGAGGTCGTCGGGGGGGTGGGTCTCGATCGCCACCCAGGCGCACTTGTAGCTCGACCCGCCGTCGGAGAAGGCGAGGCAGTCGGCCTGGTTGGCGCGGGCGCGGCAGAGGGTCGTGACCTGGTTGCTCACCCCCTGGGGCGCGCAGGCGGGGGCGGCCGGCGGATCGCCGCATTGCTGGCCGCCCGTCGTGTCGGTGTCGGTGCCGGAGCCCGTGCCGGTGCTCGCGGCCGTGTCGCCGCCGGTGTCGCTCTCGGAGTCGCCGACGGTGGTCGTCCACCAGCTCGGGCAGGCGCTGAGGAGGAGCGCCGCGGCGGCGACGAGGGGGGCGGCGAGCGGGCGGTGGGATCGGGCGGGCATCGGCGAGCGCGAGGCTACCAGCCGCGGCGCATTGTCGACACCCGCATCCCTCGGCGGCGCGCACGCGAGGCCGTGCTATCGTCGGCGCGCACGGATGCGGTCGAGCTCGAGGTCTGCGCGCCCGCGGCGGCCTTCAAGCACGTCCCCGCGAGCCCGCCGCCCTCGTGGTGGCAGCCGATGGTCCGACCCCGTGCTACGGTGAAGCGACGTGAGCGCAGGGACCCGAAGCAGTGATCGCGGGGGCGACGACGCGGCCGGTCGGCGGAGCGCCGCCTTCATCTACGGCGCCGTCGGCCTGACCGCGCTCCTCTACGTGATCCCCTTCGGCGGCCTCCTCGGGCGGCCCCTGGTGTGGTTCTCGACGATGGTCCACGAGCTCGGCCACGGGATCGCGGCGCTCCTGGTCGGCGGCACCTTCTCGTCCTTTGTGATGTACGCCGACGGCTCGGGCCTCGCCGACGTCGCGGTCTCGGGCGGGCAGGCGCACGCGATCGTCTCGGCGGGCGGCCTCGTCGGGCCGGCGCTGGTCGCCGCCCTCGGCTTCGTCCTCGCAAGGCGGGCGCGCTCGGCCCAGCTCGGCCTCCTGAGCGCGGCCCTCGGCCTCGGGGTCGTCGCCGCGCTCCTCGCGAGCAGCGTCTTTGCGATCGCCTTCATCGGCGCGGTCGCCCTCGCGCTCGCCTGGCTCGCGCTCCGCCGCGATCCCCGGCCGGCGCAGATCGGCCTGGTCTTCCTCTCGACCCAGCTCGCGCTCAGCGTCTTCTCCCGCGGCGACTACCTCTTCGTGCGCGAGGCCCACACCGGCGGCGGCGTCTTCCCCTCGGACGTCGCCAACATGGCGACGAGCCTCGGCGGCACCTTCTGGATCTGGGGGATCGTCTGCGGCGCCGTGTCGCTCACCGCGCTCCTCGTCGGCCTCTGGCTCTTCTCCTGCGACTACCCGAGCCTCGCGCGCCTCGCTCGCGGCGGTCGCGGCGGACGCGGGCGCCGCGGTTGAGGCCGCGCGGGCGCAGGGCTTTCGTGCGCATGCGGCCTCGCGGGCCGCTCGACTTGCGACAATGCGCCGATGTCGAGTCCCTTTGAGACCCCGCTGGAGCCGCTCGTCGACGGTGTGATCTGGGTGAAGAAGTACCCGATCCACTACGGCGGGATCGACCTCTACGCGCGGACGACGGTCGTCCGCCTCGCCGACGGCCGCCTCTGGATCCACTCGCCCGGACCCCTCGATGGCCAGGATGGGCCGGCGCTCCTGGCCGCGCTCGCCGAGCTCGGCGAGGTCGCCCACATCGTCGCCCCCGGCAACTTCCACCACCTCCACGTCGCCGCCTGGCAGCGGGCCTTCCCCGGGGCGCTCACCCACGCCTGCCCCGGGGTCGAGCGCAAGCAGCCGGGGCTGGCGATTGACTGGTTCCTCGGCGATCGCGCGCCGGCGGCCTGGGCCGATGAGATCGACCAGGTGCTGATCCGCGGCAACTGGCTGATCTGGGAGGTCGTCTTCCTCCACCGGCCGACCCGCACGCTGATCCTCACCGACCTCGTCGAGATCATCCGGCGCGACGAGCCCGGGATCGGCTGGCTCACGCGCTTCGTCTGGATGACGATCTTCCGGCTCTGGCGGGAGCCGATGCCGGCGCCGGAGTACAAGATCGGCTGGCGCGATCGGCCGGCCGCCCGCCGCTCGCTCCGGCGGATCCTCGAGTGGGACTTTGAGCGGGCGATCATCGCCCACGGCGAGGTGATCGAGGCCGACGCCGCCGGGGTCTGTCGGCGGGCGTGGGCGTCGCTCCTCGGGCCCGAGGATGCGGGGTCCTGAGCGGAAGATGTCTCAAGGAGCAGGTAGTGGCTTGGCGAGCTCGCCCTCGAGCTCGTCGCGGGCCTCGCGGACGGCGTTGAGGCGATCGACGTGCTCGCGGAGGCCGGCGAGCGCCTGCGCCTGATCGCTGGCGGCGAGCTGGAGGGCGGCGGAGGCCGCCTCGTGGAGCGCCTGGGCCTGCTGGCGGAGGCGCCCCTCGGCGGCCTCGGCGGCCGCCTTGCCGCGATCGTCGTCGCTGCGGCGGCGGGCGAGCGCGACGACCCGCGAGACCACCGGCGCCCGCCGGAGGAGATCGACGAGGACCGCCTCGGCCTCGAAGAGGATCGCGTCGTCGTCGTGGCCGAGGTAGGCGTCGAGCTGGGGATCGGCGAGGAGCTCCTGGAGGTGGGTGAAGTCCTCGACCGCGCGGTTGACGAGCTCGCGGATCGTCGGCTCGAGCTCGCTGGGCAGGGCGTTGACCGCCGCGTCGACGACCCGCGAGAGCGGCGGGGTCGTGCTCTCGGGGAGCGCCTCGCGGGCCAGGCGCTCGGCGAGCGCCCGGTTGCCCGCCTTCTCGGCGGCCTCGGAGCGGTACTCGGCGTCCTGGCGGCGGTGGAGGAGGAGGGTGTGGACCAGGGTCAGCGCCAGCGCGCCGCCGCCGAGGTAGAGCGCCGCGTCGCCGATCCAGGCGTGGTAGACGGCGGTCAGGAGGCCGCTCACCGTCGTCCAGCCGAGGACCTTGCGGAGGAGGGTCTCGCGGCTGGCGTTGAAGATCGCCTGGACGATGAGGGCGACGAAGAAGATCGCGACCGAGGCGACGAGGCCCTGGAGGAGCGCCCCACCGACGCTGGTCCCGAGGGCGATCGCCGTCGCCGTCGTCGCGCCGACCGCGAGGAAGAACGAGTCCTTGAGGATCTGGACCGCGAAGAGCCCCTCGCGGTCGATCTTCGCCGGAACCTTGCTCTCGCCCTCTGTCATCGGCCCGAGGAGGGATTGTAGCGGCCCCCGCGGGGCTTGGGGCGCTCAGCGGCGGCGACCGAGCCAGGCCTCGACCTCGGCGGCCTCGGCGGCCGCGCCCGCCTCGCGGAAGATCGCCATGGCCTCGCCGGCGAGCGCCTCGGCGCGCGGCCGCTCGCCGCCGGACTCGACGAGCGTGCGAGCGCTGAGGAAGAGCGCGGCGGCCCGCTGGCGGGGGCTCGCCTCGGGCGCGCTGGCGATCCTCTGCGCGCGCTCGAGATCGCGGAGCGCGGCCGCGTGATCGCCGGCGAGGCGCTCGGCGTCGGCGAGGGCGATGAGCGGCTCCAGGAGGTGGATCGAGTCGCTCGGGCTCTCCTTGCTGACGATCGCCAGGGCGCGCGCGAGGAGGCCCCGCGCCCGCTCGGCGTCGCCGCGGCGGGTCGCCAGCGCCCCGAGGCCGACGAGCGCGTTGACGAGGTAGGGGTGCTCGGCGCCGAGGGTCTTCTCCCAGATCGCCAGCGCCTCCTCGTAGAGCGCGGTCGCGGCCCCGTCGTCGCCGGAGGTCGCGGCGACGTCACCGAGGTTGGAGAGGACGAAGGCGACGTCGGAGTGCTCGCGGCCGAGGGCGGCGACCCGGATCTCGAGGGCGCGATCGAGGAGGGCGCGGGCCTCCTCGTGGCGCTCGCGGATCAGGAGCACCGAGCTCAGGTTGACGAGGGCGTAGGCGACCCGGAGGTTGTCGGGGCCGAGGGCGCGCTCGAAGATCGCCAGGGCGCGGCGGTAGGCGTCCTCGGCCCGGTCGAAGTCGCCGCGCTGGAAGAAGATGTTGCCGAGGTTGAGGTGGCTGAGGCCGACGTTCGCATGCTCGGGCCCGTAGGCGCCGAGGCGGATCGCCAGCGCGCGCTGGTGGTGGGCGATCGCCGCGTCGAGGTCGCCGCGCGCCCACTGGATGTTGCCGAGGTTCTCCTCGACCTTGGCGACGCTCGGGTGGGCGTCGCTGAGGGTCGCGGAGAGGGTCGCGCTCGCCTCGCGGTAGAGGCGGAGCGCGGCCTCGTAGTCCCCGCGCTCCTCCTGGACGATCCCGAGGGCGTTGAGCGAGCGGCCGACCTGCGGGTGGCCCTCGCCGAAGAGGCGGCGATCGATCGCGATCGCCCGCTCGATCGCGGCCTCGGCCGCGTCGAGGTCGCCGCGGGCGATCTCGAGGTCGCCGACGATGAGCGCGAGGTGGGAGGCCTCGGGGCCCTCCTCGGCGCCGATCCGCTGGAGCTGGGCCTCGCCGGCGCGGGCCCAGCGGAGCGCCTCCTCGAGGTCGCCGCGGTCCTTGCGGAGCGCGGTGAGGAGGGCGTAGACGCGGGCGGCGGTCTCGTCGTCGCCGGCCGCGAGGCTGCGCTGGAGGGCGTCGATCGCCGCGGCGTCGGCCTCGTCGCGGCGATCGATCTCGAGGAGCGCGCTGGCCTGGCCGACGAGCGCGCGGGCGTGGAGGTGGGGGTCGCCGGCGGCCGCGATCGACGGCATCAGCGACGCGAACTCGGCGGCGGCGGCCTTCGCCTTGCCGGCGTTCGCCAGGCTCCGCGCCCGCGCGAGGCGCTCCCGGAGCGCGTCGAGGGCGGGGACGTCGCGCCCGGTCGCGCCGGCGGCGGCCTCGTCCTGGCGGCGGCGGGCGATCTCGAGGGGGTCGCGGCAGGCGTCGATCGGCGGCAGGCTGGCGCTGGCCTCGACCGCGCGCTCGACGATCTCGGCGTCGGCCTCGGCGAGGAGCCCGACCAGGGCGACGAGGCCCTGGCGGCGCTCGTCGAGGCAGCGGCGGATCACCGCGGCGTCGCCCGGGTCGACGCGGCCGTCGACGTCGGCGTCGACGCAGAGGGTCGCGGCGGCGTCGCTCCAGGCCTCGCGGTAGGCGCTGAGGCGCTCGGCGCTCTGGCGGCTGGCGACCGCCGCGTAGGGGAGCGCGGTCGCCGAGAAGGCGCGCTCGACCGCCGCCTGCAGGTCGGCGCTCCAGAGCGCGTCGGCGCTGGCGTCCGCCTCACGGACGCAGGCGTCGCGGGCCTCGGCGCGGCGGAGCTCGAGGGCGAGGGCGACGCTGAGGGCGAGGGCGAGGGCCGCGAGGGCGGCGGCGGCGATCCGCCAGCGGCGGGCGCCGCTGCGGCCGCGCCCCAGGGCCTGCGCGAGCGCGTCCATGCTCGGGAAGCGCTCCCCGGGGTCGGCCCGGAGGCCGCGCTCGAGCGCCCGCCGCAGCCACGCCGGCGCCCGCCCGCGGGGCGGCGCGCGCATGCGGCCGCTGGAGACCGCCATGACCAGCTCGCCGAGGGTCTCACCGGCGAAGGGGCGCTCGCCGAAGATCGCCTCCCAGCAGGTCACGCACCAGCCGAACTGATCGCTGCGCGCGTCGGCGACGTCGCCGATGAAGTGCTCCGGGGCCATGTAGGCCGGGGTCCCGACGATCGCCCCCTGGTGGGTGACCTCGGCGGCGAAGGCGGTGCGGCTGATCCCGGAGATCCGGCTCGAGCCCTCGAGCTTGATGTCGGCGAGGCCCTCCTCGGCGCGGGTCCGCGGGAGCGCCTCGCCGGCGCGGGCGAGGCCGAAGTCGACGACCCGCACCCGGCCGTCGACGCCGATCATCACGTTGTCGGGCTTGATGTCGCGGTGGACGAGGCCGGCCGCGTGGGCGGCCGCGAGGCCGCCGGCGACCGCGAGCATGACCTCGAGGACAGCCGACCAGCTCCGCGGCGCCGCCCCCAGCCAGGCGCCGAGGGTGACCCCCTCGACCAGCTCCATCGCCGTCCACACCCGCCCGCCGAGGACGCCGACGTCGTGGACCGCGACCACGTTGGGGTGCTGGAGGCGGGCCATCGCCTGGGCCTCGCGGAGGAGGCGGGTGCGATCCTCGGCCCGGCCGCCGCGCCAGCGGAGGAGCTTGATCGCCACCCGGCGATCGAGCTCGGGGTCGAAGGCGACGTAGACCACCCCCATGCCGCCGGCGCCGAGGCGGTCGAGGATGATGTAGCGGCCGACCTCGTCGCCGCGGCCGAGCTCGCGCTCGTCGCTCGCCGCGGCCTTCGCCCCGTCGACCACCTGGGTCGTGGCCAGCTCGATCTCATCGACGCTCATCGGCGCTGGATCGAGGATACGGGGCGCGGCGAGCCGGCGACAGGAGGGCGCCCTGGGCGGGCCAGCGCCGCGCGTGGTCGCGCCCGCTGGGAGGGCCCGCAACGCGATCGACGTTCCACGGGCGTAGGGCGCGGCCGCGCGGCTCTGCTACCATCGACGCCCCTCGTGCAGGTCATCGACTCCGCCCCCCGCGTCGCCGTCGCGCTCGCGCTCGCGCTCGCCGCCTGCGGGGCCGAGGACGGCGGCGAGGGTCCACCGGAGCCGGAGCCCGCCCTCTGCGACGCGCTCGGCGAGGCGATCGACGGCGCCGCCCTCGAATCCCACATGATCGCCTTCGCCGAGATCGCCGACGCGAACGCCGGCACCCGGGCGGTCGCGACCCCGGGCTACGCGCGCTCGGCTGAGCATGCGGTGGCGACCCTCGAGGCCGCCGGCTACCAGGTCGAGCGCCAGGTCTTTGAGTATCCGGACTACGAGCTCGTCGGCCCCCCGGACCTCGCGCTCGCCGGCCCGGAGCCCCGCAATTACCTCTTCTACGAGGAATTCCGGGTCGCCCGCAATTCCGGGAGCGCGGCGCTCGAGGCCCCGCTCACGCCGATCGCGATCGTCCCCGGGCTCGGCAACGCGTCGACAAGCGGCTGCGCGATCGAAGACTTCGCCGGCCTCGCGCCGGGGGCGATCGCGGTCGTCCAGCGGGGCACCTGCTCGTTCAACGACAAGGCGGAGAACGCCGCGGCCGCCGGCGCGGGGGCGATGATCCTCTTCAACCAGGGGGACAGCGAGGAGCGCAAGGGTGTCTTCAGCCTGCGGGTCGACGCGGGGACGACGATCCCGGTGGTCAGCGTCGGCTACGAGATCGGCCTCAGCCTCGCCGAGGCGGGGGCCGCCGGTCACCTCGGGCGGATCCAGGTCGCCGGCCGCGAGGTCGATCGGCAGACCGAGAACGTCCTGGTCGAGACCCCGGCGACCGCGAGCGGGCGGGTGATCATGATCGGCGCCCACCTCGACTCGGTGCCCGCCGGCCCCGGGATCAACGACAACGGATCGGGGAGCGCGGCCGTCCTCGAGCTCGCCGCCCAGCTCCAGCGCTGCGCGCCCGAGCACCAGGTCCGCCTCGCCCTCTGGGGGGCGGAGGAGCTCGGCCTCTACGGCTCCTACTACTACGTGGCGACCCTCCCCGAGGAGGCGCAGGCGAAGATCGCCCTCTACCTCAACCTCGACATGATCGCCTCGCCGAACTCGGCGCGGGCGGTCTACGACGGCGACGGCTCGGCCTTCGGCGAGCCGGGCCCCGAGGGCTCGGCGGCGATCGAGGCCGCGCTCGCGGGCTACTACGCGGGGCTCGGGCTCGAGAGCGGCGAGACGGCCTTCGACGGCCGCTCCGACTACGGGCCCTTCATCACGGTCGGGATCCCGGCGGGCGGGATCTTCACGGGCGCCGAGGGGAGCAAGAGCGCGCACGAGGCCGCGCGCTTCGGCGGCGAGGCCGACGCGGCCTACGACCCCTGCTACCACCAGGCCTGCGACGATCTCCAGAACTACGACCGCGAGGAGCTCTGGATCAACGCGCGGGCGGCCGCCCAGGTGATCGGCGACTTCGCCAGCGGGACGCTCCCGCTGCCGCCCCCGGTGACTCCGCGGGCCGCTCGCCCGAGCCCCCGGCCGCCCGCGGCGGCGCATGACGGCGCCGTCGACTCGCACTCGCATCCGCCCTGCGGCGACGCGAGCGAGTGAGCGCGGTGGTCGAAGGGATTGCCGGACCGCCCCCGCGGCGCCCGTGCTAGGCAGGGCGTCGAGATGCGCGACGTCGCCGCGAGGATCGATCGCCAGGGCCGCCGGGTCGTGATCCTGGCGGTCGTCCTGCCGCTCCTCCACGGGCTCATCCTCTTCGCCGCCGCCGGTCGCCTGGCCTGGCCGCGCGGCTGGATCTACCTCGGGCTGATGGCCGCCTGCCTGGCGGGCGAGATGCTCTTCGTCTGCCGCCGCAACCCGGCGGTGATCAACGCCCGCGGCCGCTCGCACGGCGACAGCGAGCGCTGGGATCTCGTGGTCCTGCGGATCCACGTCCTCCTGATGCTCTCCACCCTCGCCCTCAGCGGGCTCGACGCGGGGCGCTGGCGTCTCTCCGAGGTGCCGCTCGCGCTCTCGATCGCCGCCGGTGTGGTCCTCGCGCTGGCGTTTGCGATCGGCGCGGCCGCGCTGGCCCACAACCCCTTCTTCGAGCCGACCGTGCGGATCCAGCGGGAGCGCGGGCACCGGGTGATCGACAGCGGCCCCTACCGCTTCGTCCGTCACCCCGGCTACCTCTCGGCGATCCTCACCTTCGTGTCGGTGCCGCTCTTCCTCGGCTCGTGGCTCGGCCTCGTCAGCGCCGGCCTCGACGTCGTCCTCTTCGTCGTCCGCGCCCACCTCGAGGACCGCACCCTGCGGGCGCGCCTGCCCGGCTACGACGCCTACGCCCGCCGGGTGCCGGCGCTCCTCGTCCCCGGGCGGGCTGCCCTCGACGCGCTCGTGGGGGCCGCGCGGCGGCGTCGAGCGGGCGGCTAGTCGGCGCACTCGCAGGCGCGCTCGGGATCCTCGTCGCACGCGACGTCGATCGTCGAGGATTCGAGGTCGCCGACGAGGAGCGCCTCGACCGCGCCGACGTCGCAGAGGACGCGGCCGCTGCGGATCGACATGTCGTCGAGCGTCTCGGGCGTGAGGCCGCCGGGGTCGTTTCGCAGGCCGATGCACTCGCTCGCGCCTGCTGGTGGCGCCCAGGCGCCGTCGATCACGTCACAGATCGGGATCTCCCGACGACCGTCGCCGTCGCTCCGCGAGAAGGTGCAGGCGGGCTCGAGGAGCTCGGTCGACGGGTCCTGATCGACGAGGCAGCGGCCGAGGCAGGCGCCGATCGGCGGGAGGACGACCGCGTCGGCGAGCGCCTCGAGGCTGGCCTCGTAGTCGAGGTCGCAGATCGAGCGGAGCTGCGAGGTACCGCTGGCCGGCGCGAAGGCGTCGGCCAGCTCGCGGAGGCGGACGGGAGGACGGGCGGCCTCGTCGGCGAGCGGCGCCCCGTCGACGACGGGGACGCAGCCAGGGGCGACCACGTGCTCGAGGAGGTCGGCCGGGTCGGTCGCCAGCGCGTAGGTGATCTCGAGCTCCGGGTAGCCGGTCGGGACGCCGACGAGGCCGGCGACGATCACCTGGGCGTCGCCGCGGAAGGCCCGCTTGTCGGCGAGGAGCTCGGCGAGGAGGGCGTCGTAGCGGGCGCGGGGATGGAGGACCGCGTCGTCGGCCGAGGCCGCCGGGAGGCCGTCGACGCCGCGATCGACCGACGCGCAGGGGCTGAGGTCGTCGCCTCCGCCGGCGCACTCGACCCCGGCGTTCCAGCAGAGCGCCGGGGTCGCCGCGGGGGCGTCCGGGTCGCTCCAGAGCGGCGAGGGGGACGCGAAGGCGGCGACCTGATCGGGGTTGAAGGAGCAGTCGTAGCCGTCGCTGAGGACGAGGACCACGAGGTCGGCGTTGTCGCGGACGAAGAGGCGGCCCTCGTCGCTGGTCAGCGCCTGGAAGATCCCCTCGAGCGGGGAGGCGAAGGCCGAGGCGGCGATCCCCTGGGGGACGAGGCAGGCGAGGGCGTCGGCGAGCGAGGTCGCGGGCGGGAGGTTGGTCTCGCCGTAGATCGACTCGATCCAGGGGCGGGGGAGGGTCTCGCCGTCGTCCGCGAAGCTCGGCTCGATCGCCAGGGCGTCGGCCGTGAGGGCGCAGCGGTCGTCGCAGAGCGCGCTCGCGTCGACGCCGTCGACGACGAAGTCGCCGTCGGGCCCGATGCGATCGCGGCAGGAGCGGAGGATGAGGCCGCCGCTCGGCGCGTCGCTCAGGCTCCGCGGATCGCCGCGATCGGCGCTGGCGATCCCGATCCGGTAGCTCACGTCGCTCTCGTCGAGGCGGAGGACGAGGCGCCGGAGGCCGTCGGCGAGCGCCGCCTGCTCGCGCGTCGTCGTCGGCGAGCCGTCGATCACCAGGAGGAAGTCGATGTACTGGGTGGTGTCGATCGGCGCGCTCCGGTCGCAGACCGGCGGCACCCCGACAGGATCGTGGTCGTTGCAGGCGCCGGCGAGCGCGACCAGGAGGGAGAGGGGGAGGGGAGCGCTGAGCTTCGCGGACATGGCGTGCGCCTCGGTCGAGGATAGCCCCTGGAGAAGCAGGGGCGGGGCCGGCGTCGATCTCCTTGGATCACGCGGCCTTCCGCGGCGCGCCTCGCCGCCTCGCCGCCAACTCGGGTGGCGATCCGGGGCGCCCGGTTGCGGGGGACAACGCGCGAGAGGACGCGCGTCAGCGACGCGCGTCCTCTCCGTTCGCTCGCGCGCCTTCGCTCAGCAGTAGCCGACGCGGACGGTGTAGCTCCCGCCGCGCAGCTCCTCCGGGATCACGGTGAAGCCGTCGTCCTCGGTCGAGACGCTGCACACGCTCTCGCCGTCGTCGCCGTCGAGGGCGACCCAGGTCCAGCCGGCGGCCGCGAGGAAGACGTCGTCGGTGTCCGGCACCTCGACCCCGTGCTCGTCGGCGAGGGCCCGCCAGAACTCCGCGGGGATCGCCTTCGCGCGGGCGAGGTCCATCGCCTTCGCGTCGACGTCGCCGGCGACCGGCTCGTCGTCGTCGCCGTAGCCGCTGAAGGTGACGAGGCCGATCACGATCGGCGTGTACTGGACGTCGTCGGGCCAGTTGATCGTGGTGCCGCAGTAGACGACGCCGAGGGGAAGCGAGAGCTTCGTCCCCCACGCGTCGACGGTGGCGGCGAGCGCCTCGATCGGCTCGGGGGTGTCGTATTCGTTGAGGAGCGGGCGGCCGATGACGACCAGACCCTCGTTCTCCATCTCGTTGAGTCGCGAGCTCATGGGGGCAGATTCCTTTCCGTCCTGGCCGATCGGCCGTGAGCGCGGGAGAGTGCAGCAAGGCGATCGGGGCGGCAAGCGCAATCGCGCGCGGCGGCGGGCGCCGGGGGCGGAGCGCCCTGGCCGCGAGACCACATCAACGCCGACGCGATCGTCGCTCAGGCGGGCCGCGGCTTGGCGTCGCCTCGTCGCCCCTCGAGGAGGAGGAGGGTGCATCGAGGCGAGTATCGCAGAGCCGAGGGGCGACGGGCTCAGGGGGCCGGCGCGAGCTTCCGCGCGGCCTCGCGGTCGCCCGAGAACGAGAAGGCGTCGACGAGCACCTGCCAATTCTTCGGATCCTCGACCTGCCCCGCGAGCACCTTCAGGGCCTCGAGCTTGTCCGCGCTCATCGAGAACTCGTCGAGGACCTGGCGGGCCTCGGCGGCGCTCAGGCGCGCGCCCCGGACCGCGAGCTCGAGGGCCGAGAGCTTGTCCGAGGACGCGGTCTCCGCCCGGACCGCGGCGAGGACGCGGGTGACGTCGCGGGCCTCGGCGGGGGGCGTCGCCTCGCGGGCGTCGCCCGCGGGCTCGGCCGGCGCCGGCCCGCCCTGCGCGCCGCCCTGGGCCTTGGCCGCCTCCGCGGCCGCCTCGCGCTCGGCCTCGAGGCGCGCCTGCTCGCGGGCCTCGGCGACCGTCGCGTCCGAGACGAAGCCGAGGACCCGCGCCGAGAAGCGGGTGCGCTTGCCCTTCTTGGCGCTGGTGATGCACCACTCCTCGGCGCGCACCGGCACGAAGACGCCGACCGAGCGCATCGCGGTGGCGCTGGCCGAGCGCAGCGCCGCGTCGCGGGCGGCCCGCTCGCTGCGGCTCTGGTCGGCGCTGCCGACCACGTAGACCCCGCCGTCGACCTCCGGCGGATCGTTCACCCAGGCCGGGCAGGTGTCGACCAGCCCCTGGCTGTAGGGGGTCGGGTTGACCTTGAACGCGAAGTAGACCGGGTTCGGGAACTCGGCGGCGCGCTGATACTCGACCGAGCGGCTCGCCCCGCCCTCGCCGCTGAGCCCGTTGGTCGGGTTGGTGCCCTCGCCCTCGAGGCTCATGTCGCGGGCGGCGCTGTGATAGACCGCGCCGGTGCCCTGGATGAACTCACCGATGAAGCGATCGGTGCACTGATCGGGCTGGCTCTTGCAGCAGGCCGCGAAGGCCTCGGGGTCGCTGATCTCGGCGACGAGCTTGCCGGTCAGGGTGTAGCGGACCTGGGCGGTGCGCTGGTGGTTGTAGCCGGCGGAGCCGCTGGCGATCGCCGGCATGCCGATCTTCAGGGCGACCTGGTTGTTGACGTGGAGGTCCTCGGTGTACTCGACGTCGCCGCCCTCGACGAAGCGGGTGGTGATGTGCTTCGAGCAGGCGAGCGCCATCGTGTTCGACTCGTCGAGGTCAGTCACGTCGGGGGCGACGAAGCGGCCGACGTAGATCGAGGGATCGGTGTCGTAGGTGTTGCGGAGCCAGACCGACGACGACGAGACCACCGAGGTGCTCTGGTTGCTGATCCCGTGGGCGCAGCCGGCGATGACGAGGAGGGCGAGGAGGGAGCGCTTGGTGAGCGGAGCGGTTCGAGGCGCGTCGAGCACCGCGGGAAAATACCACCGGCCCGGAGCGGCGGCGGCGGGCGCTCGTGCTCCCCCCACGCGCGGAGGTGAGCCGTCTCTCGGGGGCGGGTCGGCGGATTCCCGGAGACGTCACCATCGACCGCCGGGTGTCGATCGTCGGCCAGAGTGCGGCGCCCGGGCCCCTCGAGGTATCGGCGGCGCGCGTCGGCTGCTACCGTCGACCGCGGTGCCGGCGATCAACACCGTCCTCCTCGTCGATGACGACGACGAGCTCCGCCTCCTCGGCCTCCTCGCGCTCCGCAAGATCGGCCGCTGGCGGGCGCTCGAGGCCGCCGACGGCGAGGCCGCCCTGGCGATCGCCCGGGCCGAGGCGCCCGACCTGATCGTCCTCGACGTGGTGATGCCGGGGATGGACGGGCCGGCGACCCTGGCCGCGCTCCGGGCGGACCCCGCGACCGCGGCGATCCCCGTGATCTTCCTGACCGCAAAGACAGGTGTCGAGGAGACCGCGGCGCTCCGCGAGCTCGGCGCGCTCGGGGTGATCGCCAAGCCCTTCGCGCCGCTGGAGCTGCCGGCGGCGCTCCGGCGGATCGTCGACGAGGCCTGAGAGGGCCCTGTCGCCAGACCTCGTGGAAGGTGCGACACCCCGGCCCGCGCGTCGCAGGGCGGCGGCGCGCCGAGGGTCTCTCTCCTGGAGTGATCGGCCGCGCGTGGATCCTCGCGGCCGCGCTCGTGTGGCGTGGCAGCTCGGGTCAGGTGTGGCGTCTTGCCCCCGTCACTCGGCGAGCCCGCGCGTCCTCGACGAACCTCGCTGTGGCGGGGCGTGGCGCCGCAACGTGGCGACTCGCCCCGGATTCCAGGGCTCCGAGTGAGCGCTTCGTCGGGGTCTTCGATCCCCACGCTGCGCCGTCGCGACTCGCCACTTCGCTCGCGATGCGCGGTGCCTCAGCGTCACTTGGTCGATACGCCAAAGGGACAGGTGCGCCTGTGAGTTCGGTCAGGTGTAGGCGGAGCGCTGTTGGTGAGGACGAGCGCTGGAATCGGTCAATTCTCCTGCAGAACACCGTCCTCGCCGGGAAGCGCCGACCGCCCCGATCTCGCTCGCGCGCTCGCGCGGGCGCCGGGACCGGGCGTGACGTCGCGGGCCGTCGGCAGGGGCGGGCGTCGACGCCCCGCGGGTCGCTCTGCTAGCGTGCCACGGTGCCACCTGCGGTGGTTGTCGTCAGCCCGCGGAGCGAGCTCCTCGGTCTGGTGGTTGTTGCGAGGGGGGCCGCGCCGACCCTCCTCCTGGTCGCGGCGTCGCGGGTCGAGGGCCGCCTCCTCGCGGAGCTGACCCGGCCCTCGGCGATCCTCGTCGACGCCGCCCTGGCCGAGGAGGCGGGTGCCGAGCTCGCCCTCGCGGCCGCGACCTGGGGCGCCGATCTGGTCGCCCTCGGCGGCGATCGTCCGCCCGCCGGCTTCAACGGGGCGATCGAAGCGAGCGCGGCGGCGCTCGGCGCATGGCTCCAGGAACAGGTCCCGCGGGCCCTGCCGGAGCCGGCGGCCGACGACGCCCTCGCGCTGGTCCGGGCGCGCTACGCCGGCTCGCTCGGCGACAAGGCGCGGGCCCTCGCCGACGGGGTCGCGCGGGCCCTCGCCGACGAGCTCTCGCCGGCGGAGCGTGACGAGCTCCGCCGCCTCGCCCACCGCCTCCGCGGGAGCGCGGGGACCTACGGCTTCCCCGCCTTCGGCGAGGTCGCGGCGACGATCGACGACGCCCTCCGGGCCGGCGTCGTCGAGGTCCCGGAGGTCGCGCTCGCGCGTGCGGCCGAGCTCCTCGGCCCCTGGCTCGGGGAGAGCGAGCCGCTCGCCGTCGCCTGGCCGGCGCTCAGCGTCGAGGCGACGCCGGCGATGATCGGTGAGCTCGCCCGGATCGCCCAGCGGGCCCGGGTGCAGGTGGTCGCGGCGCCCTCCGAGGGGCCGTCGATCGCCCGCGTCGTCGAGGTCGAGGGGGATCCGGCGGCGAGCGAGCTCCGCGGCCGCGGCCTCAGGATCGGCGCGGACGAGGCGCTCGAGGGGGCGCCGGAGGCCGAGCCCTTCCCGCGGCGCGAGCTCGCCGCCCGCCTCCCGGGTCTCCTGGCCGATTGGTCAGCGACGGCCGCGGCAGCGTCCGCGTCGACATGACCCTTGAGTCATGTCGACGCGGCGGAGCGCCAGACACAGGGACGCCGAGCGCACCGCGGCGGGGCTCGGCGTCAGGGGGCGCGCCGGGAGTCCCCGAGCGACCGGGCCAGAGGCGGGTGGGGAGGTAGTGCCTCAGGCGCCGTCGATCGGGGGCTCCGCGGCGCCCTAGAGGAGGACGGTGCCGGCGTTGGTCCGGTGGACGAGCTCGACGCGGTTGTGGACGCCGACGCGGCGGTAGATCTGGCGGACGTAGGTCCGGACGGTGCTGAAGGAGAGGCCGGTGCGGGCGGCGATCTGCTTGTCGGTGCAGCCCGAGACCACGAGGCGGGCGATCCGAGCGAGGCGCGGCGGGAGGTGGGTCTCGCCGAGCGCGACCTCCTCCTCGGTCTCCTCCGGCGCGGGCACGAAGAGCTGGAAGGAGCGGTCGCCGATCTTCAGGGTGGCGGCGGCCTCGAGGCGGACGCTCTCGTCGTCGGGCTCGTCGAGGAGGCGGCCGGCGGCGGCGTTCATGCAGAGGATCTCGCCGTTCTCGTCGGCGATGTAGGCCGGACGATGGTAGCTGTGGATCAGATCGGAGACGGCCGCGACGACCCGCGGGTCACGCCGACGCGGGGTCGCCGTGGGGGCGGCGTTGGCGACGTGCGAGGTCGTCTCGGAGTACCAGGTCGAGGTCGACGGGCCGAGGTCCGCGGTGATGGCGATGGTGTCGGTCGTGCTCATGGCCCAACTTTGCTTGCAGGAAGCGATCCAGGTCCGATGCCTGCGTGTGCAAGCTGGGGCTGGACGGCCCCAATTGTTCCAAAGTGAATGATTTCAAGGGCTTGAAAATCGTGCCAGAAGAGACCTGACGCCGTGGCAAATTGGGGCATGAGTCGCCTTTTGACCCGAGCATCGCCCCGGAACTGTGGCTACCCCCACTTCCGAGCGATCTCAGCCCAATTTGGGGCAATCGCGGGCGCCTGCGAGCGGTGACGGGCCCTCTGGCCGCTGTCCACTCCTCAGGACAGGCCCCGAATTGTCCCAAAATGCGGACTTCACGCACCCCCGTCAGGGGCAGCCGCTCCGCGAGTGTGGACAATAGCCACACTCTGAACGTCCGCACAGAGAGACCGCGTTGATGCACGCGTGTCGCTACATCAGCCCTGGGGTCGCCGGGCGCGGCTGCCCCGGAGGTGGGCGTGGTGGAGGCGGACGAGGAAGCGCTCGACCGCCTCGATCACGGCGACCGTGCGGGTCGACGGGAAGACGTCGAAGGCGTGGGCGGCCCCCGGGAGCTCGGCGTAGAGGACGAGGTCGTGCGAGGTCTCGCGGAGGCGCCGGGCGAACTCCCGCGCGTCCTGGACCGACGCGAGGTTGTCGCGGGTCCCGTGGATCACGAAGATCGGCGGCGCGCCCTCGTGGACCCGGGCGAGCGGCGAGGCCCGGAGGAAGGCCTCGGGGTCGTCGCGGAGCCGCTTCTTCATCACCACCCGCTCGAGGAGGCGGACGAAGGACGTCGGCTTGTTGCCGAGGATGTTGGCGAAGTCGAAGACGCCGTAGAAGACGACCGCCGCCTGGACCGAGGTGTCGGCGTCCTCGAAGCCGGGCTGGTACTCGGGGTCGCCGGCGGTGAGGGCCATGAGCGCGGTCAGGTGCCCGCCCGCCGAGCCGCCGGTGACGACGATGAAGTCGGGGTCGACGCCGAGCTCGTCGGCGTTCGCCCGGATCCAGGCGAGCGCCCGCTTGATGTCGATGAGGTGGTCGGGGAAGGTCGCGCGCGGGCTCAGGCGGTAGTCGACGTTGAAGCCGACCCAGCCGCCCGCGGCCATGTGGGTGAGGAGCGGGATCCCCTGGTACTCCTTGAAGCCGATGATCCAGCCGCCGCCGTGGACCTGGACGATCGCCGGCCGGCGCTCGCCGGGGGCGCGCGGGCGGTAGATGTCGAGGAAGAGCGGCTGGCCGCCGTCCTCGGCGTACTTCACCCGCCGCTTCACCTCGACGTCGCGGCGCCAGAACATCAGCGGCGGCACCAGGAGGTGGGTCCGGGGGTAGCGGCGCTCGCCCGGCGCGAAGTCGAGCTCGGCGGCGGCGAGCGCCTCGCGGACGTTGTGATCGGTGCGGTGGGCGGTCCAGTAGATGTGGACGAGGCCGGGCCACGAGATCGCCAGGAGGGCGAAGCCGAGGATCCCCTGCCAGTCGGCGAGCGCCTCGTGGGCGATGAGCACGGCCGCGAGCGCGAGCTGGAGCGCGAGGTGGTGGAGCGCGAGCTCGGTGGTCAGCCAGGCCGCGAAGAAGCTCGGCAGGAGCATCACCGCGTTGCGTCGCGGCCGCAGGGCGTTGGCCGTCATCGCCAGGCTGACGATCCCGAGGACGAGGAGGAGCCAGGGCGTGTCGAGGGGCACGGTGGGCCCATCCTAGCGCGCCTCGGGGACGGCCGGGGGGCGCACCTCGCGGCCGCTCGCAGGCGCCGACCTGCGCCCGAGGAGCCAGGCGCGGGCGCGGAGGCCCGGCTTCTCGGCGAGGTGACGGAGCGCGAGCGCGGCGATGACGCTGACGAGGACGCAGGCGCTGGCCTCCGCCCAGAAGCCGTGGGCGCGGACCCAGCCGAGGTGGTCGCGGGTCCACACGCGGCCCCACTCGTTGGTGAGGTAGAGGGTGTAGGCGTGCTCGGCCACCAGGGTCGCGCCGAGCCAGCGGCGGCGGGCGAGCCAGCTCGTCGGGGTCACGCAGGCCGGGATCATCAGGGCGACCGCCAGCGAGACCAGCCAGAAGAGCGGGACCGCGGCGAACCACTCCATCCGGATCTTCGAGGCCGCGGAGGCGCCGGTGAGGTAGGGGTTCCAGGCGCTGCCGACGAGGAGGAGGGCGCCGGCGGCGGCGAGGCGGTCAGCGTGGTCGGTGCACCAGCGCCAGGCCGCGCCGCCGCGGTGGGCGAGCGCCGCCGTCGCCACGCCGATCGCCAGGCCGTCGAGGCGGAGGTGGGTCGGCATGTAGAAGCCGCCGACGAAGGCGCGGTAGGAGCCGGCGTGCATCTCGGGGAAGGCGAGCGCGCGGAGGAGGAGCGAGAGGAGGAGGAGGCCGGCGATCAGCGCGAGCGCGAGGCGGTGGCTGCGGCGCCAGAGCCAGGCGAGGGCGAGGAGGAGCGGCGGCAGGGCGAGGTAGAAGTGCTCCTCGATGCAGAGCGACCAGGAGATCACCCAGCGGAGCGGCGCGAGGTAGTTCTGGGCGAAGACCAGCATCGACCGGAGGTCGTCCGCGCGGAGGTGACCGTCGACGACCAGGATCGCCAGCGCGGCGTAGTAGGCGGGCAGCGTCCGCAGCCATCGACGCGCGTAGAAGCGCCCGAGCCCGAGGCGGCCGGTGCGGGCGCGGTGGCGGAGGAGCTGGCCGCCGATCAGCCAGCCGGAGAGGACGAAGAAGATGTCGACGCCGACGAAGGCGCGGGTGCCGATCCACGCGAAGAGCTCCGGGCGACCGGGGAGCCGCCGCAGGTGATGGACGATGACCAGGAGGATCGCCAGCGCGCGCAGGGCGTCGAGCGCGGCGATCCGATCGGAGCGACCTCGAGAGCTCATGGACGATCGGCGCTGGCACATCGCCAGCATCCGCCGCCTCTACGAGTCGCATCCGCGGGCGCGGGCAACAAGCGTGCGCCGCTGGCCAAGCGCTGGTCGGCGAGTGCTCAGGGGGTGCCCACCGGAGGGCGCTAGCCGCAGAGGGGCCCGGCGCGGGTGCAGATCGCCGGCTCCTCGAGGGCGACGCCCCAGATCTCGACGTTGTCGATCGCGCCGAGGAGCGGATCCGCCGGCCCGGGGCTGTCGCCTGCGAGCACGAGGTCGCCCTGCTCGAGGCTCTGGAGCACGTCCGGGTGGGGGATCTGGGCGTGGAGGCTGCCGTTGAGGTAGATGGTGACGAGCGCCCCGTCGAAGGTGCAGGCGACGTGGGTCCAGGTGGCGAGCGGGACCTGTACGCCGGAGGGGAGGTTGAAGGCGCCGACCTTGCAGAGGACGTCGCCGTCGGGGCCGATGAAGAGGCTGTACTGCGCCTCCTTGTCGAGGACGCCGACGCGGCCGGCGGGCGGGAGCTCGGCGAGGTAGACCGCGGCCATCATCGTGATCGACCCCTTGAGATCGAGGGGGCCGTAGCTCATCGGATCGTCGACCACCTTGAGGACGCTGCTCGCGTCGGTGGCGGCCGCGTAGCCGAGGCCGGGGGCGCCGTCGATGATCGGCGCGAGCGCGAGGGTCCCGTCGTTCGCGTAGATCGAGCCGTCGATCAGCGCGTCGGCGACGTCGCCCGGGAAGTGGTAGCAGCCGACCAGCGCCGGGTCGTCGGCGCAGGCGATGAGATCGGCGAGGCCGCCGGTGGTCGAGGTGTCGCCGCCGGTGTCGACACCGCTGGTGGTCGCCGCGCTGCTGCCGGTGATCGTCGCGTCGCCGCTGGTCGACGAGGTCGTCGTGGTCGCGGTCGCGGTCGCGGTCGCGGTCGCGCCGCTCGCCGACGCGCCGCCGCTCGTCGTGCCGCCGCCCTCGCTCGTGCTCGGCTCGAGCGTCTCGCCGCCGCTGCTCCCGCTCGCCGACGCCGACGCCGACGCGCTCGTGTCGTCCTGGAACGCGGGGTTGATCATCGTGCAGGCGCTGGCCGCCCCGACCGAGACCAGCCAGCCCGCGCGCGCCCACCCACTCACAGGCCCACGATGCCCGCGGCGCGGGCGGGTGCCAAGGTCGTCATGCGCGCGGAGCCCTCGCGGACCCCTCGCGGGCGCCCGGGGGGCTCAGACCTCGAGGCCGACCGCCCGCATCAGCGCGAGGGCGTTCGAGCGCTGGACGATCCCCGGCCGCATCCGGTAGTCGAAGACCAGGCGGCCGTCGACGACCTCGTCCTGGAAGTGGACGTTCTCGGCCCGGGTACCGAGGTCGGTGATCGCCTCGGCGAGCGCGAGGTCGTGGGTGGTCACCAGGCCGATCGCGCCGGCCTCGACGAGCGCGCGGATGATCGCCTCGGCGCCGATCTTGCGGTCGTGGGAGTTGGTCCCGTGGAAGATCTCGTCGAGGAGGAAGAGGAGCGGCGGATCGCCGGCCTGGGCGCGATCCATGAGGATCCGCAGGCGGTGGAGCTCGGCGTAGAAGCGCGAGCTCGCCTCGCGGAGCGAGTCCTCGACCCGCATCGTCGCGCCGATCGCCAGCGGCGAGAGCTCCAGCCGACGGGCCCGCACCGGCGCGCCGGCGAGGGCGAGGACCGCGTTGATCCCGACCGTCCGCAGGAGGGTGCTCTTGCCCGACATGTTCGAGCCGCTGATCATCAGCACCCGCAGCGGATCGCCGAGGTCGACGCTGTTGGCGACGCACTCGGGGAGGAGCGGGTGGCGGAGCTCCTCGCCGCGGAGCCTGGGGCCCTCGTCGACGAGCTCGGGGAAGGGGTCGGCGGGGCGCTCGTAGGCGTAGCCGGCGATCGACGCGAGGGCCTCGAGCTCGGCGAGCGCGTCGAGCCAGGGGGCGACCTGGCGGCCGTGCACGGCCCGCCAGCGCTCGATCGCCAGGGAGCAGTGGAGCTCCCACATCCAGGCGAAGGCGAAGGGGGCGAAGATCCCGTTGCGGCGCGACTCGAGCCACTCGACGAGGCGCGCGAGGGCGGCGATCGCGGCCGCGCCCGAGGCCCCGTCGGCGCTCATCTGGCGCTGGAGCTCGCCGAGGCGGGGATCGCCGGCGAAGTCCTCGCGGGCGAGGCGATCGAGGAGGTGGGCGACGACCTCGAGCTCGCGGCGGGGCTCCTCGATCGCCCCGGTCACCGCCGCGGTCTGGGGGCGGAGGCGGCGGGCGATGATCCCCTCGATCGCCAGGACGCCGAGGAGGGGGAGGGGGCCGGCGGGGGTCAGCGCCCAGGCGAGCGCGGCCGCGCTCGCGGCCGCGGCGGCGATCCAGGCGAGCGCGCGGAGGCCCCCCTGCGAGCCCTCGGCGAAGGCGGGCGGCGCCTCGGCCCAGCGCCGGAGGGTCGCCGGCTCGACCGCGACCGCGAGGTCGCCTCCGAGGAGCGCGAGATCCTCGCGGAGGTCGAGGCGATCGCGGAGGCGCTGGGCGGCGGCCTGGCGCGCCCGGATCTCGTTTGGCGTCGCCGGTCCCAAGAGCCAGGTCGCCAGGCGCTCCTGGCCGGCGCGGGTGCGGGCGGTGCAGAGGAGGGCGAAGAGCGAGCCCGGCCCGAAGAGGTCGAGGTCGGCGGCGTAGGGGTGATCGTGGGGGACCCAGGCGCGCTCCTGCGGCCCCTCGTCGGCCCACTCGCCGGCGAGGCGCCGCAGGCCCCGATCGTAGAGCGCGACCGCGAGGCCGGCCCGCGCCCGCCGGCGCTCGACCCCCTCGTGGACGATCACCAGGGCGACGAAGATGACCAGGGGGAGGAGCGCCCAGGGGAGCGGCGGGCCGACCTCGGCGAGGCCGGCCCCGATCAGGCCGACGAGGGCGAGGAAGGAGAGCACCCGGAGGTCGGAGATCCGGCGGCTGCGGGCCGCGAGGCCGTCGACCGTCGCCTGCCGGAGGGCGCGGCGGCGCTGGTATTCCGCGCGGGGGTCGCTCATCGCCGGCGCATCATGCGTCAAAGCGGGCCGCCGCGCAGCCGCGCGGGTCGCGGAGGGGGCGAAGACTCAGCCGGGGCGCCGTCGGAGGACGAAGAGGCGGGCCGCAGGGGCCTCGTGGGGCCCCGGGAGGGTGCTGGGCGCGTCGCTCTCGAGGACGAAGGCGTCGCCGAGGAGGCGCTCGATCGCCGCGGCGTCGTGGGGCGTGGTGCTCCGGGACGCGCCCTCGCTCGGGTCGTGGGTCTTGAGGACGAGGACGCCGCCCGGGGCGCTGAGGCGGGCGACCGCGGCGGCGTAGGCCGGCCGTTGCTCGGCGGTGAGGAGGTGGAGGCAGCCGCGATCGAGGATCACCTCGAAGCGCCCGCGGAGGCGGCTCTCGGCGATGTCGTCGCGGAGCCAGACGATCGCGGCGTCGCCGGCCCGGGCCTCGGCGCGGGCGAGGGCCGCCTCGGAGACGTCGGTGGCGACGACCCGGCAGCCGCGCGCGGCGGCGGCGATCGCCCCGACGCCGAGGCCGGTCCCGAGGTCGAGGACGCTGGCGCCCGCCGGCGCCTCGCGGGCGAGGACCGCGAGCATGTCGTCGTCGAGGGCATCGCGCTGCCAGGCGAGCTCGTCGTCGGCGTGGGTCCGGTAGATCGCGTCCCAGGCCGCGTCGTCCCGCGGGGGCCCCTCCGCGCCGCGGCGGCGGGTGACGGCGATCCGGAGCGCGGCCTCGACGAGGTCGACGATCGCCGGGTGCGGCGGCATCGGCCCGAGCGTCGCCACCCGCTCGTCGGGCGCCTCGGCGAGCTCGCGGCCGGTCCCGGGGTGGATCACGTGGATCCCGTCGGCCGTGAGCTGGGCGAGGTTTCGCTGGAGGACCGGCGCGGCGAACATGTCGAGGTTCATCGACGGGGCGACGAGGACCGGCGCGCGGGTCGAGAGGGCGACGGCCGAGACCAGCGTCGAGCACTCGCCGGCGGCGAGGCGGGCGATCGTCGTCGCCGACGCGGGCGCGATCAGGACGACGTCGGCCCAGGCGGCGAGGTTGATGTGGGGGACCGGGAGCGCGGGGTCCCGCGCCCAGAGGTCGTGGCGGACCGGGTGGTGGACGAGGGCCTCGAGCGCCGCCGCCTGGACGAAGCGGAGCGCCGCCTCGGTGGCGACGATCCGGACCTCGAAGCCGCGCTGCTGGAGGAGGCCGACGAGCCCGGGGGTGAGGGCGCTGGCGATCGCGCCGGTGATCCCGAGGAGGAGGCGGGGCCGCTTGCCGGTCGCGCGCCGGCGGGGCGGCGTCGCCGGGATCAGGATCTCGAGGCGGCGGAGGAGGCCGAGGAGCTCGTCGACGACCGCGGCGTCGGTGAGCGGAGCGCCGCTCAGGGCCTCGACGTGGGCGATGATCTCGGCCCGCGTCCGGGGCGCGAGCGCGAACGCGAGCACCGCCCGGGTGAGCTGGGCCGAGGGGCCGGCGAGCTCGTGGGCGTCGCCGTCGGGGCCGACGAGGACGGTGGTCTCGCCGACGTCGTAGATCCGGACGACCGGCGCGCGCCGGAGGCGGAGGGGCTCGATCGATTCGTGCATGGCTGGCTTGCGGCCCCAACTGGGCCGCGGGGGGACGCTATCACGTGAAGGGCTCGTGACAGGTGGCCTCGTTGCCGGAGGTGTCGGTGTCGCCCTCGATCGGCGGGCTCCACTCGCAGCGCTTGATGTCCTCGCACGCGGCCTGATCCGTGATCTCGTCGCAGACGTTCTCGCAGAGGCCCTCGGCGTCGTTCCAGGCGCAGCCCTCCGCGGAGTCGCAGACCGACTTCTTGTCGATGTCGACGCAGTACTCCTGGGTGTGTTGGCAGGACGCGGCGAGGCTGAAGGTCGTCACGACCAGGGCCGCCGGCAGCACGAGTCCGAGCGCTTTGGGGTTCACCGCACGAGGATACCGCGCGCCCCTTCAGTTGAGGCGGACGACCTCGCCGCGGAGGATCACGTCGTCGCTCGACTTGATCGAGACCGCGCCCTGGGTCGCCTCGAGCTCGATGTCGTCGGCCCGGAGCACCAGCTTGCCGGCGAGCTCGACGCTGACGTCTGCCTGGAGGAGGCGGACGCAGGGGCCCCCCGGCCCCGCGCTGAGCTCGACCAGCGGCTGGCCGTCGGCGCTGACGATCGAGAGCGCCTCGTCCTGCCGGAGCTCGAGGCGGGCGGCGATCGTCGGCTCGATCCGCGGGCGGGCGGCGAAGCCGTCGATCACGCCGGTGACGATCCACTCGTCGCCGTTGCCGGGGCGGACCAGGAGGACGCGGTCGCCGACCCGGAGCGCGAGGCCCTGGAGCGTCGGCAGCCAGCGCGGCTCGCCCTCGTCGCCGGGGATCCGGACGCGGACGCGGCCGCGGAGGACGGGGTGGCGATCGTCGACGCACTCGCCGATCAAGGGCCCCGCGGGGCGCGTGGGCGGCTCGGTCGGCGCCTCGGCGGCGGCCCGCTGGCGCTCGAGGACATCGTCGAGGAGGGCGCTCGCCGAGGGGGCCTCGGCCGCGCTACGCGGGGGGATCCTCGGGGTTCGGCGTTCGTCGCTCATCGTCGGCCGACGCTACCAGGCCGATGAGCCGGCCGCCAGGGCGTGGTATGAGGGGCCATGACCATGGATCTCCGCACTCGTCTCGTCTCCGCGGCGCTCGCCCCCCTCGGCCTCGCCCTCCTCTTCACCGGCTGTGGCGACGACTCGACGACCTCGGCCACCGACGCGAGCACCGGCGGGACCGGCAGCGCGAGCGCGACGACCAGCGGGACCAGCGGGACCAGCGGGACCAGCGGGACCAGCGTCAGCACCAGCGGCTCGGGCTCGGGGACGATGGGCTCGACCTCGGCGAGCGGGACGACGACGACCAGCGAGACCACCAGCGGCGGGCCGACCTCGGGGACGAGCGGCGGGCCGACGACCACCACCACCGACTCGAGCACCAGCGGGACCAGCGGGACCACCGGCGGTGTCTGCGAGGAGGGGACGGTGATCTGCGAGGACGGCGTCGCCAAGGTCTGCGACGGGATGGGCGGCTACTCGTCGGAGGAGGCGTGCAACGACGAGTGCGCCCCCGGCCTCGGCTGCGTCCTCTGCGTCCCCGGCTCGAGCCAGTGCAACGGCGAGCAGGTCGAGGTCTGCAACGACCAGGGCGACGGCTGGGCGCCCGGCGAGACCTGCGACGGGATCCAGGGGCTGATGTGCGACGAGCAGCTGGGCGCTTGCGTCGGCGCCTGCGCCAACCTCGGCCTCAGCTACGTCGGCTGCGACTACTACGCGAGCGTCACCCTCCAGTACGACCTCTACAACACCGCGCCCAAGGACGTCTTCGCGGTCGCGGTCGCCAACACGGCCGACCAGATCGCCAGCGTGACGATCACCCGCGGCGCGAACGTGGTGGCGATGCAGGACGTCCCCGCCAGCTCGGTGAAGGTGATCACGCTCCCCTGGGTGAACGAGCTGACCAAGGGCAACGGCCCGAGCGCCAAGGTGGTCGACGGCGCCTATCGGATCCGCTCGACCAACCCGGTCACCGTCTACCAGTTCAACCCGCTGGCCTCGACGACGACCAACGACGCCTCGCTCCTCCTCCCGGTCAACACCTGGGGCATGGACTACCTGACCGCCTCGTGGGGCCACTGGAACTCGATCCCGGCGTTCTACGCGGTGGTCGCCAGCCAGGACGGGACCACCGTCAACCTCAGCCCGTCGGCGACCGGCAACTCGATCAAGGCGGGCGCGGGGGTCAACGCCGACGGCACCGGCCAGGTGATGCTCGACGAGGGCGACGTCCTCCAGGTGATCACCAACAGCGGCGACATCACCGGGACGATCGTCAGCGCCGACAAGCCGGTCGAGGTCTTCGGCGGCCACAAGTGCACCAACGTCCCCTTCGACAAGTCCGCCTGCGATCACCTCGAGGAGGCGATGTTCCCGATCGACACCCTGGCGAAGGAGTACATCGTCGTGCCGCCGGTCCAGGTCCCGAACAACAACCTCGACAAGGCGCAGATGGTCCGGGTGGTCGCCAGCCAGGACAACACGACCCTGACCTTCGACCCCGACCAGCCGGTCAACAAGGTGCTCGCCAAGGCCGGCGACTTCGTCGAGCTGGCGATGACCACCGCCGCCTTCAAGGTCTCCTCCGACAAGAAGATCCTGGTCGCCCAGTACATGGTCGGCCAGAGCGCGGGCTTCGGGACCTCGGACCCGGCGATGGTCCTGGCGGTGCCGGCCGAGCAGTACCGCACCGACTACCTCTTCTTCGCCGCGACCAACTGGGTCGCCAACTTCGTCGACATCATCGCCCCGGACGGCGCGTCGGTGATGGTCGACGGGGCGCCGGTCAACGCCTGGAAGCCGATCGGCGCGACCGGCTTCAGCGTCGGCCACGTCAACCTCTCGAACGCCGGCGACGGCACCCACACCGTGAGCGCCAACCAGAAGGTCGGGATCACGGTCTACGGGGTGCAGAGCGCCGGGTCGTACTGGTTCCCCGGCGGCCTCGATCTCGACGTCCTGCCGCAGTAGGCGGGGCTCGGCCTCGGAGCCCGCGGCGTCCCGTGCACGCGGGGCGCCGCGCTCGCGAGCGCGGGTCGACGATGGGGCTTGCGCGCGGACGCGCGCGCTGCTAATGTACAACCACATGGTTGCACGTCTCGACGACGAGGCCCTGAACCGGGTCTTTCGGGCGCTCGCCGACGGCACCCGCCGCGACATCGTCCGCCGCACGCTCCTCGGGGAGGTCTCGGTGAGCGGGCTCGCGGCCGACTACGCGATGTCCTTCGCCGCGGTCCAGAAGCACGTCGCGGTGCTCGAGAAGGCCGGCCTGGTCCGCAAGAGCGCCGCCGGGCGCGAGCGCCTGGTCCGCGCCGAGCCCGAGCAGCTCGCCCGGGCCCGCGCCTGCCTCGAGCGCCTCGAGGCGATCTGGGCCCACCGCATCCAGGCGCTCGACGCGATCTTCGCCGAGGACGCCACCCTCACCTCGTCCGATTCCGACACCGACACCGACACCGACACCGACTCCGAGGAGTAGCCCCATGCCCATCACGTCCGTCACCTCCGATCCCGACTCCCTCTCCGTCACCGCCATCGGCGAATTCCCGGTGCCGGTCGCCCGCCTCTGGGGCGCCTGGGCCGATCCCCGGATCCTCGAGCGCTTCTGGGGCCCGCCGACATGGCCGGCGACCTTCATCCGCCACGACTTCGCGGTCGGTGGTCGTTCGCTCTACTACATGACCGGTCCCGAGGGCCAGACGAGCTACGGCTACTGGGAATTCGAGGTGATCGAGCCCGGCCGCCGCTTCGTCGTCCGCGACGGCTTCTGCGGCGAGGACGGCGTGCCCGACGAGGCGTTCCCCGAGGGCCGGATGGAGGTGCGCTTCGAGGCGACCGCAGGCGGCTCGCGCTTCATCGCGGTCGGGACCTCCCCCGATCTCGAGTCGCTCGAGCGCCTGGTGGCGATGGGCATGATCGAGGGGCTCTCGTCCGCGCTCGCCCAGCTCGACGAGGTGCTCGCCGACCTCCGCGAGCAGAGCAGAGACCTGCGGGCCGCCCTCGAGATCATCGACGACACCCACGTGGTCGTGGTCCGCGAGGTCCGCGGGAGCATCACCCAGGTGTGGCGGGCCCACAACGAGCCGGCGCTGATCCGCCAGTGGATGCTCGGCCCCGAGGGGTGGACGATGCCGGTCTGCGAGATCGGCGAGGGCCGCTACCGCTACGAGTGGGAGAACACGGCGAGCGGCGAGCGCTTCGGCTTCGAGGGCGAGCTCCTCGAGCGCGAGCCGCCGCGCCGGAGCAGCAGCACCGAGCGGATGATCGGGGCCGGAGGGGAGGGCACGGTCAACGAGCTGGTGCTCACCCCGCGCCCGGGCGGTCGCACGCGGATCGAGGTGCGGATCAGCTATCCCTCGAAGGAGCTCCGCGACATCGTCCTGGGGACCGGGATGGTCGACGGGATGGAGGCCTCCTACGCGCGGCTCGAGGGGGTGCTCTGAGGCATCGAGCTAGATCCCCCGGCCGAGGGCGTCGAGGACGAGGTGGGGCGCGTCGGTGAGGAGCATGTCGAGCCCCTCGCCGTAGAGGTCGAGGTAGAGCGTCGGCTCGGCGCCGCCGAGCACGAGCGGGTCGACGTCGTCGAGGGCGCTCCGCGAGCTCCTGGCGCCGATCGCCGCGATCGCCTCGAGGTCGGCGGCGGCGAAGGTGAGGGGCTCGACCCGGACCACCCGCGGCGGCGGGAGATCGTCGACGCTACCGAGCGCCGCGCCGCCGACCGGCACCGTCATGATCGGCGCGTCCGGGACCGCGGCCCGGAGGGCGGCGCACTCGGCCGGCTCGCAGCGGAGGTAGACGGCGCCGACGAGGTCGAGCTCGTCGAGGAGGAGGGCCGCCGCGACCCCGGCCGCGCTGGTCTTCACCTCGAGCTCGAGGGCGATCTGATCGCCGGCGACGGCGATCGCCTCGGCGAGGGTCGGCACCCGCTCGCAGGAGAAGTCGCCGGCCGGGTGGCCGGGCTGCGGCCGGAGGCGGAGCGCCTGGAGCTCGACCAAGGTCATCGCCGCGACCTCGCCGTGGCCGTCGGTGGTCCGATCGACGCTCGCGTCGTGGAGGAGGACGGCGTGCCCATCGGCGGTCACGCGAATGTCGCTCTCGGCGACGTCGACCCCGAGGAGGATCGCCGCGCGGAGGGCCGCCAGCGAGTTCTCCGGGGCGAAGGCGGGGGCGATCCGGTGGGCGACGACCAGCGGGCTCCGGCAGGCCGGGTCGAGGTGGCAGAGGCCGCGGTAGGGGCGCGGCGGCGCGACGAAGGGCCCCGGCGCGCCGCACTCGTAGGCGGAGGCCGGCAGGCGATCGTCGGGTGGGGCTGCTCCTTCGGTGCTCGTGTCGTCGCCGGCGGTGGAGGGGTCGCCGCCCGCGGTGCCGGAGGGGTCGCCGCTCGTCCCCTCGGAGGCTGGCCCTTCGGCCATGGTCGTTGTTGACGTCGAGGGGCCCTTCGTCGCAACGGTCGCCGCCGATCCGTCGGGCCCGCCGCAGGCGACGAGCGCGAGGGCTGCGACTCTCCATCGATCTCGACCCACTGCCATGACGATAGCGCTCGCGCGGCCGCTTCGTCGAGGTCCCCGACCCGCGGCCAAGCCCGGCGAGGTGAAGTGAGAGGTCCTGGGCTCAGCCTGCTCAGGGGTTGTGACAGACCGCGGGCTCGGGCTGACAGATCCCCCCGGGCGCGCAGCGCTTGCCCGACGCGCATTTGCCGTCGACGCAGGGCTCGCCCGCCTCCGGGGGCGCAGCGCAGACCGAGAGGAGCGACGCGCAGATCGTCGGGTATGGGCAATTGTCGTCGCAGGGCTCGCCGATCCCCGGCGCTCGCTGGCAGACCTGGGTCACGGTGTCACAGTAGGCGCCGCTGCGACAGGGCGCGGAGACGCACGGCTCGCCGATGTCCGGGCGGAGGGCGCAGACGTAGGCCGGGCCCGGGCAGTGGTAGTCTTCGGGGCAGCGATCGCCGGTCCCAAGGCAGCTCTCGCCCGGGGCGAGGACCGGCGCGCAGGTCGAGTCCTCGTCGCCGGACCAGTCGCAGATGAGCCCCGGGCCGCAGGTGACGCCGAAGTAGGCGCAGTAGTCCCCGAGGCGGCCGATGAGCGGGCGGCAGGCCCCGTCGAAGCAGACCATGCCCTCGCCGCAGCCCGGATCGGGGCAGGGCTGGTCGACCTGCGGCGGCGCGCAGGGGTCATAGCAGAAGCCCGCCTCATGGTGGCTGCAGCGGAGCCCCTGGGCGCAGGTGCTCCCGGAGAAGGTCCCCTGGCAGGGCTCGCCGAGCTGGCCGTCGCCGAAGGAGATCTGGCAGCTCGGACACTCCATGAAGAAGCCGGAGCCGAGGATGTTCGGGTCGGGATCGCAGCCCAGGCGGTTGACCTCGAGGGTGCGCTCGTAGCACCCCCAGTCGAAGACTTGGTCGGCGCTGACGACCTGGGCGTGATCGCTCATCGCTCGCTCGAGGAGCTCGGCGGCGCAGCTCGCCTCGTCGGCGTAGCCGTAGTCGACGCACCAGCACGAGAAGATCTCGTGACATGCCCGATCGAACATGTCAGTAGCCGCGCCGATGTCCCCGCCCGTCGAGGTGCTCGTGCCCGTGGTCGCGCTCTCGCCCTCGTCGCCGCGGCCGCAGGCCAGCCCGAGGAGGAGGCTCAGCGCGGCCGCGCGGGCGAGGGGGCGTGTCGCCATGGGTCGAGGATAGGGGGGCCTGCGGGGCGGTCCCCCGCAAAGCCTGCGATTTCGAAAGTCGAGCCGGATGGATCGAAGTCGCCGCGCCGGGGACTCCACCTCTGACGGCGGCCAACCATGATGCTGACGCTCCAAGCGGCCCTGCGCGGCCTCCTCGTCGATCTCGAGCTCACCCAGGCCGAGCGCGAGCGGATCGACGCGCGCCTCACGGAGCTACGGGGCCGGCTCGCCGCCCGCCTCCCCGTCGACGAGTTCGTCTGCGCCGGGGCCTACGCGCGGGGAGTGGCCGTCCGGCCGCGGGTCGACGTCGACGTCTTCGTCGCCCTCCGGCCGGGCGAGGGGATCACGCCGTCGACGTCGCCGGGGCTCGCCCTCGAGGCCCTCGTCGAGGCGGTCGAGGGGAGGATCCGGGGGGCGCGGACCCGCTGGGGGGCGCGCTCGGTGACGGTCCGCTTCGCCGGGAGCTCGATCATCCACCACCTGATCCCGGCGCGCGCGGAGGACGACGAGATCTACATGATCCCCGACGACGGCGCGCGCCGGTGGATCCCGGCCGCGCCGCGGATCCACGCGGCGAAGGCGAGCGCGGCGAACCGCCGGGCCGGCGACAAGCTGCGGCCGCTGGTCAAGGCGATCAAGCACGCGAACAACGAGCAGGGGAGGATCGCGCGGCCCTTCCACCTCGAGGCGCTCGCCTGGCAGGTGCTCACCGACAACCCGGGGACCTTCGTCGATGGCCTCGTCCTCCTCCTCGACGGGCTCGCCCAGCGGATCTGCGAGCGTTGCCCCGATCCGGCGGGGCTCGGGCCCGATCTCCAGCCGTCGCCGGAGCGCTGCCGGGCGGCCCAGGGCTGGCTCACGGAGCTCGCGGAGTCCGTCCGCCGCGCCCGCTCGCTCGACGCGATGGCCCGGCGGGGGGAGGCGCAGCGGTTGATGCGGGGGATCTTCGGCGCCGCCTGGCCCGGGCGGGCGAGGGCCGCGGGCCGACGGCTCTACGAGGAGCGGCGGATGCCCGGCGCCGCGGTCGAGCGAGGGTGAGGCGGGGGAGGGAGAGGACGGCGGGGATCGAGGACCGCGAGCGCGGCGTCACCCGGGGCGTCGATCGCGCCGACAAAGTCCCTTGTTTCGACACTTGTAGCCAGGAGGCCGTAGCGATCGATCACATTGAACACGTAGACCTCGTCGCCGCGGGTGTAGGCGAGGCCGAGGTCGCCGGCGCTCACCCAAGACTCCGGCAGGGCGTCAAGCGCCGTCGTGCATGCGCTCAGATCCGCGGCCCCCATGCAGGCGCTACCGTCGGACTCGAGCGTCGTCCACTGGCCGCCGGGGAGGAAGCGACGGAGCTCGAGGTAGTCGACCGGCTCCGCCGGCGCGATCTGACGGACGAGATCGAAGTCGTCCGTGTCGCAGACCGCGATCGTGAATTGCTCGTCGTCGATTCCACAGCCGATGCTCAGGATGGCGAGCACGAATGGCGACACGAGGGGGCGGCGGAGGCGTCGAACCACCGGAAATCCTTACCGCACCCCTGCCGTGTCCGCACGCTCCTAGCCGTCGTCGCCCATCACCAGGGCGTAGAGCTCGCGGAATTGCTCGATCGCCGCCCCCGGCGCGCGTTCGCGCCAGCGCTCCGGGACCTCGGGGAGGGGCCCCGCGGGGGCGTAGAGCCAGGGGAGCGTGGGCTTTGTCGAGTTGCCGAAGCTCGGCGCTGGCGCCCGCGCGCGGGTCACCTCGACGATCAGGGCGGTCGCGTTGTCGTCGCTGCCCTGGGCGATCGCCGCGTCGATCATCGCGGCGGCGGCGGCCTCGAGGTCGTCGCCGCATTCGCCGAGGATCGCGGCGATCGTCCGGTCGTCGACGAAGCGGTGGACGCCGTCGGTGGTCAGCGCGAAGCGATCGCCGAGGACCATCGGCACCCGGTGGAGGTCGATCGGGCAGCGGGGCTCGACGAGGCCGAGCACCCGGGTGGTCACCCCGGCGAAGCGCTCGCGCTCGGCGGCGCTGGGTGCTTGACCGGCGGCCTCGATCATCCCGAGGAGCGAGTGATCGCGGGTGAGCACCTCGAGCTCGTCGTCGCCGCGCCAGCGCGCCGCCCGGCAATCGCCGGCGTGGGCGAGGACGAGCGCGCCGTCGCCGAGGTGGAGGGCGACCAGGGTCGTGCCGGCGACGGGGATGAGGGGGTGGAGGCGGGTGACCCGGAGGTCGGCGCCGCGGGTCGCCTCGCGGAGGCGGGCGAGCGCGGGCGCTTCGCCGCCGGGCGCTCGCCACCCCGGCGGGTCGCCGCGTTCGAAGCGCTCGCAGGCCGCCCAGACGGCGGTCTTCGCCGCCGGGCGGCCGCTGCAATTGCCCCCCATCCCGTCGCAGACGACCGCGAGGTTGTGGGGGCCGAGGAAGCGGAGGTCGTCCTCGTTGATCGACCGGATCGGACCCGTCGCCGAGCGGCCGCCGGCGCGGAGGATCCAGCGCTCAGCGGCGAAGCTCGTGTTCTCCATCGGCGGCTCCCTGGCTCACTGCGGGATCTTGGTCATGCACTCGGTGAGGGGCCCGGCGAGGCCGCTCCAGCCGTTGTAGCCGCTCTGGAGGTCGAGGTCGGGGCCCTCGACCAGGGCCGCGCCGCTCGAGTAGTCGCCGAGATCGACGAGGAAGAGCTCGGCGCCGGTGTCCGCGTCGCCGGCGCTGAGGACGTAGAGGCGGGCCTGCTGGTCGTCGAAGAGGGGCGCGCCGAGGGCGTGGATCCCCCAGGTGCCGGCGGTCTTGGCGAGGTTCATGCCGGTGCCGGTGGTGTAGTCGAGCTGCCAGAGGAAGCTCGAGTCCATGGCGAAGCCGAGGAGGTCGTTGATCTCGTTGTTGACGATCCCCGGCGACATGTCATCGATGTCGGCGACCGACGCCTTCTGGAGATCGGTGATCACGTCGTAGGTGAGGTCGCCGCCGAGGAAGTCGCCCTTGAAGCGGAGGAGGCGGTTGCCGTCGGCGTTCGAGACGTCCTTGCCGGTGTCCATCAGGTAGACCCGGCCGTCGCAGTCGGTGTAGAGCGCCTCGATCCGCGGCGGCGGCACGCCCATCTTGTCGCTCGGGACGATCCCGAGGTACTTCGCCTGGGCCGGCGTGTTCTCGGTGATCGGCGGGTCGGGGATGTGGAAGATCTGGGCGCCCATCGCCGACTCGCGGGAGCCGAGGAGGGAGCCGTCCTCGAGCATCGTCAGGCCGTTCTGACCGTGCCAGAGCTGGACGTCGGCCATGAGCTGGTTGTGGACGAGCTTGACCACCGAGCCGTCGCTCGGGTCGAGCTCGATGTACATGATCGAGCCGGCGACCGAGTACCAGAGGTTCGGCTTGTCGAGGAGCGGGTCGGGCTCGACACCGCCGGTGGTCGTCGTGTCGCCGGTGCCGGTGCCGGTCGTGACGGTGGTTCCGGAGGTGCCGGAGGTGTCGGTGGTGCCGCTGGTCGGCTCGCCGGTGGTCGCGGTGGCGTCGGAGGTGTTGGCGGTGCTGGCGGTCGCCGACGCGGTGCCGGTCTCGGTCGCGGCCCCGGAGGTCGAGTCGCTGGTCGCCTCGCCGCTGCCGCTGCCGGAGGCGCTGGTCGAGGTCGCGGTGGCCGACGAGGAGGCGGTCGAGGTCGACGCGCTCGAGCCCGAGGAGCTCTCGGAGCCGCTGCCGTCGGTGGCGGTCGAGCCCTCGCTCGGATCGCCGCCGCAGGCGACGAGGGCGGCGAGCGAGAGGGAGAGGGCGGTGGAGAGGGGGGCGGTGCTGCGCATTGCGGTCCGGCCTAGAAGGTGTAGGGGATCGGATCGGCCCAGCCGGCGAGGTGGACCGTGATGGTCCCGTTCTGCTGGCCGTAGGCGTCGATCCAGGCCTGCTTGAGCGGCGTGAGGTCGAGGAGCTTCTGCTCCATCAGGTAGGCCTCGCAGGCGTCGCCCTGGGAGTCGTGGCCGAGGTCGAGGGAGACCTGGACGGGCTCGGACTCGGCGAAGGCGCCGTCCCAGCAGAGGGCGAAGAGGTGGTCCTCGCAGCCGCCGCCGTAGCCGATGTCGACGATCAGGAGGTCGTCCTTGATCGACGCGCCGAAGATCTCGACGGGGTCGCTGGCGTGGGGGTCCTCGCAGATCTGGACGCCGTCGTCGCCGGGGTCGAAGCCCGGGCCGCCGCCGCCGGTGGTCCCGCTGGTCGCGGTGTCGGTCTCGACGCCGGTCGAGCTCGAGGAGCCGGCCGTGGAGGTCGAGCCGGTGGAGCCAGTGGAGCTCGCGGAGGTCGAGGTCGCGGAGGTGGAGGACGTGGCCGAGGTCGAGCTCGAGGTCGAGCTCGTGCCGCTGGTGTCGCTGCTGGACGACGAGGCGGTGTCGCTGGCGGTGATCGTGTCGTCGCCGCCCGGGTTGCCGAAGCCGCCGCCGATGCAGCCGGCGGTGGCGACCGAGACGGTCACCACGAAGGGGGCGGTGAGCTCGTGGAGGGCGCCGAGGGCCCGGGAGGTGCGCTTATGAATAGGCTCGCTCATGGCCGGCGATCCTAGCAGAGACGTCGGCGCTTGACCGCCGGCCGCACGCCCGGGGATCCTCGCGGCGATGGCGATGGAGATCCCGCCGGCGATCGCGGAGGAGTGGCTGCGGCGGACCAGCGTCGAGTACACCTCCGCGGCCTTGACCCAGGAGCTGACGCTCTGGCTGATCCAGGTCGGCGCGTCGCCCGATCTGGTCCGCGCGGGGCTGCGGATCGTCGACGACGAGCTGGTCCACGCGGAGCTCGCGTTCGCGGCCGCGCGCGCCGCGGGGGCGACCGGCGGGCCGGCGCTGATCCGCGAGCGCCTGCGCTACGCGAGGCGCGAGGCGCTGCCGCTCGAGCACGACCTCTTCCGCTACTGCTTCGCCACCTTCTGCATGGGCGAGACGCTCGCGGTGCGGATCTTCAGCGCGATGCGGGAGGGCGCGAGCGCGCCCGCGGCCCGGGCGGCGCTCGATCGGATCCTGGTCGACGAGGTCCGCCACCGCGACTTCGGCTGGACCCTCCTCGCCTGGCTCTGCGACGCCTCGCCGGCGGCGGCCCAGCTCCGCGCCCAGGCGCCGGCGGAGATCGCCGAGCGCCTGGAGCAGTGGTCCCACCGCTACGAGGGCGGCGAGGGCGATCCGCCGCTGGGGCCCGAGGAGGTCGCCTGGGGGCTCCTGCACCGGGCGCGGGCGCGGGCGATCTACGGCGAGTGCCTGGCGCGCGACATCATGCCTCGCCTCCGGCGCCTCGGGCTCGCGCCGGCGAGCGCCGCGACTAGGGCCTCGACTCAGGCTTGATGCAGCCTGTCCCAAAGACCACGCCGACGTGGCCGCCGGGCGACTGGCCGAAGCACTCGTAGACGAGGTCGAGGCGCTCGTCGCCGTCGACGTCGACGACGTCGACGACGCGGTGCTGGATGCCGGCGAGGGCGACCTTGTCCTCCTCGTAGAAGGCGCCGCGGCCGTCGCCGACGAGGAGCACGAGGTCGCCGTGGCGGTCGCGGGCCGGCGACGAGCCGAGGCCGCCGGGGATCGTCGGCAGGAGGAGATCGAGGTGGCCGTCGCCGTCGAAGTCGACGAGCGCGCCGCCGTGGTAGGCGTTCTCGGGGCCGACGAGGCCGCGGCTTTCGAGGCCGCCGGCGCCGTCGCCCACGAAGAGCTCGACGCGGGCCTCGCCGCAGTGGACGGCGACGTCGAGGTGGCCGTCCTCGTCGACGTCGCCGATCATCGTGTGCGAGGGCGCGAAGCACGACGCGACGTCGGCGCTCCGGCGGAAGCGGCCCTTGCCGCGGCCGACCCAGACCTCGATCGAGCGGACGTCGCCCTTGGGGATGACGACGTCGAGGAGGCCGTCGCCGGTGAGATCGGCGGCGCGCATATCCTCGGGGGTGAGGAGGCGGCGGGGGTCCTCGGCGTCCTTGACCAGGCGGAGCCAGGGGGCCGTCGACATCTTGCCGCCCTTGCCCCCGCGGAGCACCTCGACGTGGAAGTAGTGGCTGACGAGGAGGTCGCCCTGGCCGTCGGCGTCGAGGTCGGCGGCGACGATCCCGAGGGGCGTGCGGTAGGTGCTCAGCGACGCGCCGCGGGCGAAGGAGCCGGCGCCGTCGCCGAGCCAGAGGGTGACGGTCGCGCCGTCGTGGTCCGGGGTTGCGAGGTCGAGGTCGCCGTCGCCGTCGACGTCGAGGAGCGCGAGGTCGAGGCCGCCGCCCTCGTAGGCGAGGCTGGTGGCGGGCTCGAAGCGGCCGGCGCGGTCGCCCCTCCAGACCCGGATCGCGTGGCCGCGGGCCGATTCGATCGCCACGAGATCGCGGATCCCGTCGCCGTCGAGGTCGGCGAGCCGGGTGCCGTAGGCGGAGTTTGAGTGGTCGCTGCGGACGAGCGCGCGGAAGCAGCGGCTCAGGCGCTCGGGGGCGCCCCCGGGCTGCGGGGGCGGAGGCTCCTCGAGCCGATCCGGTGGGGGCTCGGGCGGCGGCTTCCAGGCGTCGGCGTCCGGCGGTGGCGAGGGCGGAGCGCTCGGAGGAGGGGTCGGCGGGGGCTCGACTGGGAGCGGCGGCGGGGGCTCGGCCGCGGTCGAATCGGGGGAGGGCGGAGGCGCGTCGCCGTCGCCGCGGATCCACAGCGCGTGGGTCGTCAGGGCGGCGACGAGGCCCGGGCGCCACCAGAGCGCGGACGCGCCGACGCCGAGGAGGATGAGCGCGAGCGTCACCCGGCGGAGGCCGAGGCGGGGGCTCACCATCACCAGGAGGAGGACCGGAACGATCGGCCAGGTGAGCGCCGCGGCGAGCCAGCGCGCCCAGAGGGGCCAGCCCGCCGCGCTCGCCAGGGCGCCGGCGAGCCAGGCCGCGGCGAGGCCGATCACGAGGGTGAGGAGCGGCCGAGGGCGCGATCGCGGCGGCGCCGTCCGGGAGCGGCTCGTCATCGTCGAGGTATACACCGCGCGGGCGAGCCGCGCGTCGCGGAGTCCCTGCGGAGGGCGCGGATCCGCCGGATCCGGGCCGATCCCGCGGCGAGGCAGCGGCGGGCGGGATCTTCGGGCGATGGGGGCCCGCGCGGCCGCGCCGATCGTGGCAGACTCGCGCGCCATGCCGCTCGCCGTCGAGGACCGGACCACGCGCACCCAGATCACCGTCGATGGGGCGCTCGACGCGGAGCTGGTCGACGCGCTCGCGGGGGCCCTCGCCGCCCACGCGGAGCGCCGCGGTCGGCCGCCGATCTTCGTCGACCTCAAGGGGTGCCCGGCGCTCGACGAGGCGCTCGTCCCTCGCCTCCAGGCCGCGGTGCTCGGCGTCGAGGGGGGCGTGGCGGCGCCGGTGCCCTGCCTCCGCTTCGTCAACGCCGCGCCCGAGGTCGAGCGCGCGCTGGTCGACGCCGGCCTCGGCGTCCACCTCCTCGGCGCCCCGCCGCCGGCGCCCGAGCGCGGCCCGGCCCGTCACTACGCCGAGCTGGTCGAGCAGCTCCGCGTCGCCTTCCCCTCGCCGACCTCCGATCCGCCGCGCGACGCCTACTTCGTCTATTCGATCGCCCGCGGCCTCGATCGCGTCGACCGGATGAAGGGCGAGCGCCCCTACCTCGGCGAGCGGCGGCCCCTCGACTACACGCGGGCGCGGGCGGCGAGGCTCGACGGGCCGATGCGCTCGGTCGAGGCGGTGATCGAGGAGCTCGCCGGCTACCTCGAGGGGCTGACTATTTGGAGCCACCCGCGGGCCCAGGAGAACGTGGTGCCGCCAGCGACGATCCCGTCGATCGTCGGCTCGCTCCTCGCGGCCGCCTACAACCCCAACGTGATCTGGGACGAGTACAGCCGGCGGATCGGCGAGGCCGAGGTCGAGGCCGCGGCGATCGTCGCCGATCTCGTCGGCTACGACGCCGAGCGCTCGGCCGGCGTCTTCACCTGGGGCGGCACCGGGACGGTCTTCTACGGGATCCGCCTCGGCGTCGAGAAGGCGTCCCCGGGGGCCTTTTCCCGGGGGATCCGCGCGGACCTCAAGGTGGTCGCGTCGGAGGCGAGCCACTACGCCAAGCTCACCGCGCTCGGCTGGCTGGGGATCGGCACCGACAACCTGGTGACGATCCCGGCCGACGCCGACAACGCGATCGACCTGGAGGCGCTGGAGAGCGAGCTGCGCCGCCTCTGCGCCGCCGGCGAGCGGATCGCCTGCATCCTGCCGACGATGGGGACGACCGACGCCTTCTCGATCGATCACCTCGCCCAGGTCGCGGCGATCCGCGACGCGCTGGTGGTGGAGTTCGGCCTCGACTACACCCCGCATATCCACGCCGACGCGGTGATCGGCTGGGCCTGGGCGGTCTTCCGCGACTACGACTTTGACCGCAACCCGCTGGCGTTCCCGCCGCGGACGCTGCGCTCGCTCTGGGACGTCAACGCCCACGTCTGCGCGCTCGACCGCGCCGATTCGATCGGCGTCGACTTTCACAAGACCGGGTTCACGCCCTACGTGTCGAGCCTCTTCTTGGTCCGCGATCGGAGCGACTTCGAGCTGATCAGCCGCGACCGCGAGGCGATGCCCTATCTCTTTCAATTCGGGAGCTACCACCCCGGGGTGTTCACGATGGAGACCTCGCGGGCGGGCTCGTCGGTGCTCGCCGCGCTGGCCAACCTCCGCCTCTTCGGCAAGGACGGGATGCGGGCGCTCATCGGGCATCTGGTCGGCGCGGCCGAGGAGCTGCGGGCGGCGATCGAGCGCTCGCGCTTTGGCGTGGTGGTGAATGACTACAACCACGGGCCGGTGACGCTCTTTCGGGTCTACCCCGAGGGGGTCGACCCCGAGGTCACGTATCGCCGCGAGCTGAGCGACCCCGGGGCCGGGGAGCTCGTCGAGGCGAACAACGAGTACATCCACCGGGTGTACGCGGCGCTGCGGAGGCAGATGGACGCGGGGGATGGGGTGGCGTTGTCGCTGACGGAGCGGTACAGGGACGCGGCGAGCGGGCGGGCGATCGTCGCGCTGAAGTCGTTTGTGATGAGTCCGTTTGTGGATGCGGGGGCGATGGGGGAGGTGGTGGCGTGTCTTGGGCGGGCGCGGGATGAGGTGGCGGCGGGAGGGGCGGAATAGCGCGGGGGTGGAGCGTGCCGGTCGGCGGGGTCGCGGCTTTGCAGGGTGAGCGCCGAGGAGTAGGCTCTTGGCAGGCCCGCGGAGAGGTTTTCGTGCGATGTTTGGAGGAGGCGCTTTGAATCGAGTTCTGTCACCGTCGCGTCCGGTGAGGCTGCTCCCACGGTGCCAATGAACCCTCCGATGCCCACCACGAGCAGTCTCAGGCTCGCTTCGCTTGCGCTCATCGCACTCGCAGCGTGTGTCCGCATCGACACCCACACGACCTCCAGTGCTCCCGTCCTCGCCCAGGAGATGGCCGGCATGATCGGCGACGGCGAGAGCCTGGCCTGTCGCCCTGCGAGCGACAACGCGCTCGAGTGTATCTGGACCCGACCTGTGCCCTATCATGTGACCCAGTACCTTCGCGGAGTCAGGCAGGCATCCGAGGTCGTCGTGGTCGGAGATGCGCTGCTCTGCGCGGTCGTCGGCGGGCGTAGCGTCCGGTGCCTCCTCGCCGGAAAGGGGCGGGGAGAGACCTTTCGCGGGAGGCGACGACGACTCCTTCCGATCCTCTTCGAGGATGGATTTTGTGTGGCCGAGCGGAGAGAGGGTCTCCGGTGTCGATGGTTCAGTCAGAGCCAACACACCTTTCATGTCCAGGCGTCGCACCTCAGGGAGATTGTGTCGTTTGATGGCGGAGTTTGCATCTGCAGGGGAGGCGGCTACGGCTCCACCTGCATCGTCCGCAGCGAGGAAGCGCCTCGTCCGCGTATCTCCGCGGCCGGTGAGGAGGAGAAGCTGTCGGTCGAGAAGCTCCGGATTGTTCGCGTCTACGGCGCGTTCCCCGGCTCGGACCGCGACATCTGCGACGACATCAGAGAGGACAGCGACCAGGCATCTGCGCTTCAGCCGGCAGGCACTTCGCCGTCCGGCGAGTAGCCCGCGGCGTGACCGCCGCTAGTGAGGTGAATCATGACTCAGCGAGCAATCGAGTACGTCGGATGTGGCCTCTCCGGCCGCCGCACGTCCATCAGGCAGGCGCTGCGGCACATGGATCTCGTCCTTGATTCCAGCGACGATGTGCGCTGCGTCTCCTGGGCTGGCAGACAGCTTTCGCTGGGTCTGTCCCGAAGCCGCGCCCACGCCGTCTATGACATCCAGAGGTGGCCGGATCTTCCCCCGGGCATCACGAGGGAGATTGAGCGGCTCTGCGCTGCCGACGGAATTGTCTTCGTACTGGACAGCCAGGCAGATTGCTGGGAGAGAAATGTGGAGGCACTCGAAGCATTGGTGGCCGATCTCGGCGTGGTCGGACGATCGCTGGACGAAGTGCCCGTCGTCTTCCAGATCAACAAGCGAGACGTGCCTGGCAATTTGGGCGTGGAGGCGTTTCTAGAGGGATTCTCGTCGAAGAGGTGCCGGCATGTTGAGTCTGTGGCGACTCAAGGCCTGGGGGTGCTTGAGGCGCTCTCGGCGGTCATGTCTCTTGTGGAGACGAGACGCTGCGCTACCAGGTCTCGAAACCCACTGACGAGAAGCGCCCCCGCGGAAAGCAGCGCTTCGCGAGCGAGAGCGATGCGCTACTCCTCAGCGAAGACCTCGTCCAGGCTCTTCGCCGTCAGCACACGCCCGGCCCAGGTCTCGATCACCGCGCACTCCGTGCACTCGAGGACCCGCCGGCGGAGCTCGTCCGATACCGCGAAGCCGCGGAGCTCGAGGAGCTTGAGGAGGAGCCTGGCCTCGCCCTCGGCCTTGCCCTCGGCCTTGCCCTTGGCCTCGCCCTCCGCGAAGTACTTGCGGGCGAAGTCGCTCTGGTATTGGTATCCGGTGGTGGACATGAGCTGCTCCAGTGCGGCCCTCGCGGCGCTGCCGAGGAGCGCGAGGACGAAGTCAGGGTAGAAGGTTCCGCGCTCTCTGTCGAGCCCGTGGGCGGCCGCCAGCGCCGCCAGGGCGACCTCCTCGACCCCGGGCTCGCTGGCGTGGGCGGCGACGGAGAGGACCGCGAGCTCGGGGGTGGCGCGGGCCTCGTCGAAGTCGGTGATCCGCGGGATTGTGTCGGGGCCGAGGACCCGCGGGCGGAGGATGCAGCAGCCCTCGCCGAGGTCGATCGGCTCGGCGCACCAGGCGGCGACCTCGCGGTCGAGCGCGAGCACCACCAGGACGACCGGGCAGGCGAGGCGCACGCGCGGGCCGGCGACGTAGAGCGGCCAGGTCCAGCGCTTGCGGGGGTCGACCTCGGTCTGGGCCTCGACGACGAAGGCCATCGTCGGCCGTTTGGGATCGTCGCCGACGACGACGACCGCGTCGGCCCGGTACTCGGCGAGGTTGAGGTCGACGAACTCGGCGGCGCTGACCCGGGTCGCCGCCGCGTTGACCTGCCTCTCCGGCCAGACGAGGCTCGGGATGATCGACGGCGCGTTGCGGACGAGCTGGACCAGCGCCTCGTGCGGGAGCTTCGGCATCGCGCGCGGAACCTAGCGCGGATCTGCGCGCGTGCAAGGCAAGGAGTGTCGTGATTTGGAGTGGGCGGCGTTCGTCGCGCGCCGAATCCCTACGCCGCCCCGAAGCGCCCGACCCCGCGGGCCCGCAGGGCCGCGCTGATCTCGACCAGAATCACCGGATCATCGATCGTCGCCGGCACGGGCACCTCGGCCTCGACCGCGAGGCGCCGCAGGGTCCGGCGGAGGATCTTGCCGGAGCGGGTCTTGGGCAGGCGGCCGACGACGACCGCCTGCTTGAAGACCGCGATCGCGCCGATCTGCTCGCGGATCGCCGCGACCAGGGCGCGCTCGAGCTCGGCGGGGTCGATCCGGACGCCGTCGGCGAGGACCACGAAGCCGATCGGCACCTGGCCGCGGAGCGGATCGTCGATTCCGACCACCGCGCATTCGGCGACCGCGGGGTGCTTGGCGACCACGGCCTCCATCTCGCCGGTCGAGAGGCGGTGGCCGGCGACGTTGATCACGTCGTCGATCCTCCCCAGGATATAGACATAGCCGTCCTCGTCGATGTAGCCGCCGTCGCTGGTCAGATAATAGCCAGGGTAGCGCGCGAGGTAGGACTCGAGGAATCGCGGGTGATCGTTCCAGAGGGTCGTGAAGGCGCCCGGGGCGAGCGGCAGGCGGACGGCGATGTCGCCGGTCTCGCCGGCCGGGCAGGGGGTCCCGTCCTCGTGGAGGATCACGACGTCGTAGCCGGGGACCGGGCGGCCGGCGCTGCCCGCCCGGACCTCACCGGCTTCGAGGCCCTGGCCATAGGCGACCATCGGCCAGCCGGTCTCGGTCTGCCACCAGTGATCGAGCGCCGGCTTGCCGGTGCGCTCGCTGAGCCAGGCGAGGGTCGGCGGATCGAGGCGCTCGCCGGCGACGAAGATCGCCCGCAGCTTCGACAAGTCGCGGCCGCGGAGGCCCTCGCCCTCGGCGTCCTCCTTGCGGATCGCCCGAAAGGCCGTCGGCGCGGTGAAGAAGACGGCGACCTGGTGCTCCTCGATCACCCGCCAAAAGGCGCCCGCGTCGGGGGTCCGGACCGGCTTGCCCTCGTAGAGGACGGTCGTGCAGCCGGCGATCAGCGGCCCGTAGACGATGTAGGAGTGGCCGACGACCCAGCCGACGTCGCTCGCCGCCCAGAAGACCTCGCCGGGGCGGACGCCGTAGATCGCCTCCATGCTGTAGCGGAGCGCGGTCGCGTGGCCGCCGTGGTCGCGGACGACCCCCTTCGGGCGGCCGGTGGTCCCCGAGGTGTAGAGGATGTAGAGGGGGTCGGAGCCGGCGACCGGGACCGGATCGACGAGCGGCGCCCGGTCGACGAGCGTCCGCCACTCGAGCTCGACAGCGGCGAGGGTGACCGGCGCCTCCGGGCGCTCAAGCACGACGACGTGCTCGGGGGCGTGGCTCGCCAGGGCGAGCGCGTCGCGGACCAGCGGCATGTAGGGGATCACCCGGCTCCCCTCGATCCCGCAGGTCGCGGTGAGGAGCACCCGCGGGGCGGCGTCGTCGATCCGGGTCGCCAGCTCGGGCGGCGCGAAGCCGCCGAAGACCACGCTGTGGATCGCGCCGAGGCGGGCGCAGGCCAGCATCGCCATCGCCGCCTCGGGGATCATCGGCATGTAGATGATCACCCGATCGCCCTTGCCGACGCCGAGGCCCCGGAGGGCGCCGGCGAGGCGGGCGACGTCATCGCGGAGCTCGGCGAAGGTCCAGCGTCGCTGGGTCTGGGTGACCGGCGAGTCGTAGATCAGCGCGACCTGATCGCCGCGGCCGTTGGCGACGTGGTGATCGAGGGCGAGGTCGCAGGTGTTGAGCTCGCCGTCGGGGAACCACGCCCACGAGCCGTCGTCGGCGCGGCGGAGGGTCGTCGTCGGCGGCCGCGTCCACGCCAGGCGCGCGGCCTGCTCCGCCCAGAAGCCCTCGGGGTCCGCGATCCATCGCGCGTAGTCGGACATTGTTCGCCTCCGCCGGGCATTCTACGGGGTCTGCGTCGGCGGCTCGGCGTTTGCCCGTGAGGGCTCGATTGACGGGCGTTGGCGCAAGTTCGCGCGGCGCGCAGGCGCGCGTCGGTGTACGATGCTCGGCGATGAGCACCCCGCTGCCAGGGCTCCCCGCGGCGATCGCCGGACATCGCCTCGGCGCGCTCCGGGGCGAGGTCGACGAGGGGTGGCGGGTCGACGCCTGGGATCTGGCGGGGCAGGCCTGCGCGCTCGTGCTGGTGCGGCCGGCGGTGGCCGGGGATCCGTCGTGGGTCGCGGCGCTCGAGCGGACGCGGGCGGAGCTCGGGCGGGCGGCGATCGCCGGGGTGCGCGGGCCGGTCGAGGTGCTCCGCGAGGGCGATCAGATCGCGCTCCGCGTCGACGAGGTCGCCGGCGAGAGCGTCGAGGCCGAGCTCGAGCGTCGCGGTCGGATCCCGTGGGGCGAGGCGCTCGCACGCTGCGCGGCGATCGGCGGGGCGCTGGCCGGGCTCCACGCCCGCGGGCTCGCGTTCGGCGGCCTGCGGGCGGCGACCGTCGTGAGCGGCGCTGGCGGGATCGTGCTCTGCGACGTCGGCCTCGCGCGCAACGGCCACGGGCCGCAGGGGGCGGCGACGATGGCCCCCGAGCAGGCGGGCGGTGGGGCGGCGACGATCGCCAGCGACGTCTACGCGCTCGCGGCCCTCCTCCACCAGATGGTCACGGGGGCGCCGCTCTTCAGCGGTGACCTCGCGCAGGTGGCGATGCTCCACCGCTTCAAGGAGCCGCGGCCGCTGCGGCGGATCGATCCGGCGATCGGCGCGTCGGCGGCGGCCGAGGCGGTGATCCTGCGGGCGCTCGACAAGAGCCCGCGGCGGCGATTTGGGGGGGTCGACGAGCTCTTGGTCGCGCTCGCGGACGCGTCTGCCTCCGGAGCGGCGGCGACCGGGCCCGCGCTCCTCGGGTCGGGGTCGCGCCACGGCGCGCTCGCGGGGGAGCTGGGGCCCGAGCGGACTGAGGTCGCGGTTGGGGGTGGTGGTGGCGCGCGCCAGGCTGGCGGCTTCGGGGGTCCTGGGGGCGGCGTCGAGGCTGGGGTCGAGCGGACGGAGGTCGTGGCGAACGTCGCGGTCCCGGCGGACGCGCGGGGTGGCGGCGCGGAGGCGGCGATTGAGCGGACGGAGGTCGCGGTCGAGCGCAGTGCCGTGTCGGCGAGCGTCGCGGTCCCGCCTGACACGCGCGGTGGCGGTGGCGCGGGTGAGCAGGGGCGGGCAGGCGGTGGCGCCGCTTCGCCGGCGCCGTGGGGGCAGGGCAGCGGGCCGCCCCTCCTCGTCGGCGTGGGCGGAGCGCAGGTTCAAACGAACATGTCCGATGGGACATCCATGGCGACCCACGATGAGCCGGAGGTCGAGGCGACCGCGTTGTCGGCGTCGCCGGGCGGCGCGGCGCCCTGGAGGGCGGCGGAGAGCCGCGCTGCGGCCCCCGCGTCGGCGGCGTCGATCACTGGCGGTGCGTCGACGTCGCTCGCCGGCGGCGCCTCGTCCCCGGTGGAGGCGACCGCCCAGCTCCCGCCGCTCGCCGCTCCTGCTCCGCCGGCGAGCGAGGCGACCGCCCTCCTCCCGCCGCTCCCGGATCCGTCGGCGCTGGCGGCCGAGCGGACCGCGTTGATCCCCGGCTTCGGCGGCGCTTACCTGTCTGAAGGGCCAGCATCGACGGCGACGCCAGCGGGCGCGTCCACGGCCCCGGAGGCGCGCGTCGTCGCCTCCGGATCCCCTGCATCGGCGGCGCTCGCCCGTCGGCCTGGCGGCGGCCTGGCGGCGGGCTCGGGCGGGCTCCGCTCGCTCCGGCGCGGGCTCGGGCGGGCGCGGGGGCTCGTCGGTCGGGTACGCGGCCTCCGCGGGCGCTTCCTCGCCGCGCTCCGTCGGATCGGGCGCCTCTTCGATCGGCTGCGGGCGGGCTAGGCGGGCGCGGGGAGGCCGTGGCGAAGGTCGAGGCAGCGCTCTCCGGGGTCCGCGAGGCGACCGAGCCGACGCTCACGCGCGGCCGCGAGGGGACCGATCCGACGCCCGAGGGGCGACTGCCGAGGCGGACGCTCGGTTGGCCGGCGCCGGGTGGGGCGCGCCTCGTCCTGCGGCTGGTCGATGGTCGCGGCGCCGCCGAGGAGGTCGCGCTCCACGGCCGTCGCTGGATCGTGGGGGCCGACGTAGACGCGGGGATCCAGCTCGGCGGCCCCGGGATCGCGGGGCGGCACGCGCTCCTCGAGGTCGGGTCCGAGGGGTGGTGCGTCCGCGGGATCGAAGGGGCGCTGCTCTACCTCGAGCACGCGCCCCTCATCGGCCCGCACCGCCTGGCGGCCGGCGATCGCCTCCACCTCGGCACCTGGCGGGTCGATGTCCTGGAGGTCTGCGAGCCGAGCCCGCGCTCGCTCGGGCGGGCGCTGGGGCTGGGGATCGCGGCGATGGTGGGAGGGCTCGCGCTCGGGCTCGCGCTCGTCGGCGGGGACGGGGACGGGGACGGCCGCGGCGCTGCGCCGTGGATCGCCGCCCGCGTCGCGGCCGTCGACGCGGCGCGTTCGCGGTCGCGCGTCGCCGACGTCGACGTCGACGCCGGCGCCGGCGTCGACACGGACACGCCAGCGAGCCGAGGCCGCGCGCGGACCCGCGTGATCCACGAGGTGATCCCGGGCGAGACGCTGGCGACGATCGCCGCCCGCTACCGGGTCGAGCGCCGGCGCCTCATCGCCGACAACCGCCTCAATCCGGACATGCCCCCAAGGCCAGGTGATCTGCTGGCGATCGACGCGATCGAGCCGCCGCTCCCGCGCCAGCGCCTGCGGGTGAAGGTCGAGGAGGGCGCGAGCTGGGGCGGCCTCGGCGAGCGCTACGGCCTCAGCCGGGCCGAGATCCGCGGGCAGAACCCGGGCCTCGGCGAGGTCCTGCCGGCGGGGGCGATCCTCGAGCTCTGGGTCGAGCCGCAGATCGAGCGCCGCCGCGATCGCGCCGGCGGGATCACCTTCCCGGTGGTCGGCGAGGCGCGCTCGCTCGGGGCGCCGAATGCCGGCTCGCTGGTCGGCGGGATCCAGCTCCCGGAGAGCCCGCTCTACATCCGTCGAAACGCCGCGATCATGTACGGCTCGGCGTCGACGATCGCCCGCCTGCAGGCGGCGATCTACCGCTTCCGCCGGCTCTACGCCTACTCCGGCGTCCTCGTGGTCGCCGACCTGAGCCGCCCCGAGGGCGGCCGCCTGCCGCCGCACCTCTCCCACCAGTCGGGGCGCGACGTCGACATCTGGCTGCCGACCCTCCGCGGCGCCTACGACCAGCGCTACCTCGCCGAGGATCGACGGCCGCACCCGGATGAGGTCAACTGGCTGGCTACCTGGGGGCTCATCGAGTCGCTCCTCGCCGAGGGCGGCGTCCGCTACATCTTCCTCTCGCGGACGATCCAGGACCGCCTCTACCGCGCGGCCGAGGCGATGGGCGCGAGCCCGGCCGAGCTCGCGCGGATCCAGTGGCAGCCGGAGGGCGCCGATCCGCGGGCGCCGGGGATGATCGCGCCGATCCGCGACGCGGCCGGGCACACCGGGCATATCCACGTCCGCTTCACCTGCGGCGACGACGAGCCCGGCTGCCAGGAGCACGGCGGGCGCGGCGATGAGCCCTGAGCCGCGGCTTCGCTCGCGGTCGCGGCGACGCCGTGCGATGATCCCAGCGAGGACGCGATGGTCGCCCCGAACGAGCGAAACCCCGGGATCGACGCGCTCCGCGGCCTCTCGGTCGCGCTCGTGGTCGTCCACCACGTCGCCATCCGGATCCCGCTCGGCGAGACCGCGCTCGGCGAGCTCTTGCCGCCGCGAGTCGTCCACGCGCTGGCCTTCAGCGGCTACGAGGCGGTCTTCCTCTTCTTCGTGATCTCCGGCTTCCTGATCACGACCCACTCGCTGCGCCGCTGGGGTTCGCTGGCGGCGATCGACGCCCGGGCCTTCTACGCTCGCCGCCTCGCCCGGATCGCGCCGACGCTCCTGGTGCTCCTGGGGATCCTCGCGCTCCTCCACCTCGCGGGCGCGCGCCACTACGTGATCGATGGGCCCGAGCAGTCGCTGGGGGGCGCGCTCTTCTCGGCGCTGGCGCTCCACCTCAACTGGTACGAGGGCCAGACCGGCTGGCTCCCGGGCGCCTGGGATGTGCTCTGGTCGCTGTCGATCGAGGAGCTCTTCTACCTCGCCTTCCCCGTCCTCTGTCTGGTGGTCGGCCGCCTCCGCGGGCTCCTGACGCTCGTCCTCGTCGGCCTCGCGCTCTCGCTGCCGTGGACCCGGGCGGCCCTCGCCGATGCAACCGAGATCTGGCAGGAGAAGGCCTATCTGCCGGCGATGGCGGCGATCGCCGCGGGCGTTGTCGCGGGCCTCGCGGCCGAGCGCTGGCCGGCGCCGTCGCGGGGGATCACGACCCTGGCGCTGGCGCTGGGCGGGGCGGCGATCGCCGCGGTCCTCCTCGCGGCGCGCGAGCTCTGGCCCCACGTCGGCTACGGCCTCCTCCTGGTCCTGACGGTCGGCTGCGGGCTCGCGCTCATGGGCCTCCACTGGCGGTGGCGGAGCGGGTGGTCGCGGGCGCCGTCGCGGGCCGGCGCCTGGCTCCGCGCCTGCGGCCGCCTCAGCTACGAGATCTACCTCGCCCACATGTTCGTGGTCTTCGCGCTGGTCGACGCCTTCAAGGCGCACGGCGGCGACCGGCGGAGCGGCTGGATCGTCTACCTCCTCGCGCTGCTCGGCTCCTGGGGGCTCGGCGCCCTGGTCTCCCGCCTCCTCACGAGCCCGGCCGATCGGGCGCTGCGGCGCAGGCTCCTCGGGGGCGCGCGGTGATCCGCTACTTCGCCTACGGATCGAACATGCTCGCCGCCCAGATGCGGACGCGGGTCGAGGAGGCGCGCCTCGTCGGCGTCGCTCGCCTCGCCGGGCATCGCTTCGTCTGCAACAAGATCGGCGCCGACGGGAGCGCCAAGGCCAACCTCGAGGTCGACGCCGCGGCCGAGGTCTGGGGCGTGGTCTGGGCCCTCAGCGAGGCCGCCCTCGCCGCGCTCGATCGCTTTGAAGGCGGCTATCGCCGGGGATCCTACGTCGTCGACGCGGGCGGGGGCGTGGCGCCGATCGCCTGCGAGGTCTATGTGTCGACCCGGATCTCGAGCGCGCTCCGGCCGAGCGTGGAGTATCGCGCGCGGATCCTCGACGGCGCGCGCGAGCACGGCCTGCCGACGCCGTGGATCGCCGCCCTCGAGGCGCTCCTGGTCGCGGGCTAGGGTCAGCCGCGGAGGAGACCGAGACCCGGGACGAAGCGGCCGACGCGGCTCGCGTAGTCGCGGTAGCGCTGGCCGTGGACCCGGAGGAGGTGGGGCTCCTCGACCGCGCGGACCTGGATCTCGACCGCGATCGCCAGGGCCGCGAGGCCGGCGAGCGAGAGCGAATTTGGCAGGAGGAGCGCGAGCCCCAGGCCGGTGACGAGCATGCAGGAGAAGATCGGGTTTCGCACCCAGCGGAAGGCGCCCCCGGTCACCAGCTGGGTGCGCTCGTCCGCGTTGACGCCGATCCGCCACGCGCTCCCCATGCTCACCTGGGCGCCGTAGGTGCTGGCGATGCCGATGAGCGTGAGGACGACGCCGAGGGCGAGCGCCCAGGGGGGCGGTGACCAGAGCGGCGCGATCCAGCCGAGCGCCTCGGCGACGCCGGCGAGGAGGCTGAGGACGACGCCGACGACGAAGAGGGCGCCGCCGATCCACTCGAGCGAGCCGGGTCGCCCGGAGAGGCCGTGGAAGCCGGTCGAGCCGGTCGCCCGCAGGTGCTGCCAGGTGCGGAGGCCGAAGGCGATCCCGAAGAAAATTACGAGGAGGACGAGGGCGAGGTGAGGGCGTGACATCGGCGCTCGCTGGGCGAGAACGATAGCCGATCCCGGGTGCGGCGAGCGTGGTCTCGCGGTCTCGTGCCGCTCTGCGCTGGGGTAGACTCGCCGTCCATGAGCAGCGAGCGCTTCTACCCGATCGGCACCCCTGGTGAGCCCTGGACCGACGCAGACAAGCTCGCCTGGCGCGCGGGTCGTCGCGTCCAGCGGAGCTATGGCGACGACGTGCGCGCTCGCCTCGACGCGCTCGGCGCTGGGTTTCGCGTCGAGCGCTACGGCGCCCTGAGCGTCGATCCGGAGCGCTACCCCTTGCTCGCGGTCCGCAGCGCCGAGCCCCGCGCGACCGCACCCTGGGCGCTCGTCACCGGCGGCGTCCATGGCTACGAGACCAGCGGCGTCCACGGGGCGCTCGCCTTCCTCGAGGTCGCGGCGGCGGCCTTCGCCGAGCGCGTCAACCTGCTGGTCGTGCCCTGCGTCAGCCCCTGGGGCTACGAGGTGATCAACCGCTGGAACCCCTCGGCGATCGATCCCAACCGCTCCTTCGTCGCGGAGAGCCCGGCCGAGGAGGCCGCGGCGCTGATCGAGCTGGTGCGCGGCCTCGGCGTGGACTTCCTGGTCCACATCGATCTCCACGAGACGACTGATAGCGACGAGGGGGAGTTTCGCCCGGCGCTGGCCGCCCGTGATGGGACCCCCTTCGTGCCCGGCCACATCCCCGACGGCTTCTACACCGTCGGCGACAGCGAGAACCCGCAGCCCGAGTTCCAGGCGGCGATCATCGCCGCGGTCGAGGGGGTCACCCACATCGCCGAGCCCGACGCGCGCGGCGAGATCATCGGCTCGCCGGTGACCCAGCGCGGCGTGATCAACTACCCCTTCGAAGCGCTCGGCCTCTGCGCGGGGGTCACCGGCGCCCGCTTCACGACCACCACCGAGGTCTACCCCGACAGCCCGCGGACGACCCCGGCGATCTGCAACGACGCCCAGCGCGCGGCCGTGTGCGCGGCGCTGCGCTTCGGCCTGGCGCGCGCGGGCCAGGCCGGCTGAGGCCGCCGCGACGGGCAAGGGCCGCGGGGCCGCTACTCGACGCGGGTGCGCAGCTCCTCGAGCGACGGGTGGGTGCGCGGCGGCGGCGGCTCGGTCGGCGCCTCGGTGGCGGGCGCGTCGGCGGGCGCGTCCCCCTCGGCGAGGGCGAGCCCGAGCATCACCGAGACCACCGCGAGGTACTCGAGCGCGGCCGCCGAGAAGTGGGCGTAGCTCCGCCGGCTCTCGAGGTAGAGCCCGCCCTGGGTGCGGCCGAGCGCCCGCAGCGGCTCGCAGACCAGCGAGCGCGGGCGTCGGCGCTGGATGTAGGGATCGCTGGCGAAGCGCGGGTTCTCGTCGACGCTGTCGACCACCATCACCTCGCCGGTGCGCAGCGAGAGGCGGAGCGGCACCAGCGGCGCGCCCTCCTCGGGATCGATCGCGCGGCCGGTGCTCCGCGAGATCGACGCGGTGTTGAGGTCGTAGGCGGCGATCACCTCGAAGCCGGCGCCGCGATCGCGGAGGAGCGCGCCGTGGTCCGCCCCGGTGTCCTTGACCACGCGCTCGAGGAGGCGGGGGATCGCCCGGCCGCTGCCGTCCTCCTCGGCGAGGAGCCGGGCGAGGATCTGGAGGCGGGGCCCGTAGCTCTCGCGGGTCTCGGCCCTGCGCGGCTCGGCGCCGCCCTCCTCCTGCTCCGCCCGCGGCCACCCCGAGCCCTCGAGGAGCGCGGCGAAGCGGCCGGCGATCGCCTCGGCGATCGTCCGCGCGCCCCAGCGCTCGGCGGCCGCGAGGGCGACGCCGGCGTGGAGCCCCGCGCCCTCGAGGAGGCCGCGGCGGGCCTGGAGGCCGGCGGCGCGCTCGGCCGCGAGCGACTCCATCGACGGGAAATTGGCGGCCCGGGCCGCCGCGATCGCCCGGTCGTAGAGGCGGGCCGCGTTGACCTCGTCGCCGTCGAGGGCGGCGAGCTCGGCCCGGACCATCGCCTCCTTGTGGGTGAAGCTCGAGGGGCAGAGGGCCGCGCACTCGCCGAGGCGATCGGCGTCGGTTCGGAGGGCCGCGAGGTCGACCTCGGCCGGCGCGCTCCGGGCGAGCTCGGCGAGGACCATGCACTTGTAGAAGAAGAACTCGGTCGAGACGAACCACGCGAGGTTGAAGACGCGGCGCTCGCCGGCGACCATCGCCGCCCGCGCGCCGTCGAGGTCGCCCGCGCGGTAGGCGAGCGCGAGCTTGGCGACGTGGTACCAGAGGCAGGGGAAGCCGAGGTTCTGGGCCTCGAGGTCGGCGATCACGGCGGCCTCGTCGAAGCTCTCGCCCGAGAGAGAGGTCGGGCCCGCGCACTCGCCGAGGAGGCAGGCGATCACCCGGCCGGCGATCTTCACGGCCGCGGTCGACGAGGCGACCCGCGTCCGGCCCATCACCCGGAGGTAGGCGCGGGCGCGCTCGCGGACCTCGTCGAGCGGCGCGCCGGCGCCGATGAGGGCGATGAGCGCGTGGCTGCAGGCGTAGGAGGCGAAGACGTGATCGCCGATCTCGAGGCCGACGACGAGCGCCCGCTCGAGGTGGGCGAGGACCTCGGGGAGCGGCGCGAAGAGGTGGAGGATCGAGCCGAAGACGAAGTGGAGGCGGCTCTCCTGGCTGGCGTCGCCGAGGCGCTCGTTGAGCGCGAGCGCGAGGCGGCCGAAGTCGTGGGCCGCCCGCTGCGGCCGCCGGGTCACCAGGAAGAAGGCGAAGAGGACGTAGCCGTAGGCCGAGGCGTCGGTGCTCCCGCGGGTCAGGGAGAGGTTGACGATCTTGCAGATCAGGAGGTCGGCGAGGCCGGCCGCGCTCATGTGGGCGGGGGCGATGAGCTCGGTGAGGAGGCGGAGGATCGCCCGGGTCTCGGGGTCCTCGCAGAGCGGCGCGTCGGCGATCTCGACGATCGAGCGCTCGCCGATCGCCCCCCAGATCGCCGCGAGCTCGACCTCGCACTCGCGGGCGCGCTCCGCCGGGTCGTCGGGGACGCGGATCCCGGCGCGGGCGAGGGCGGCGAGGCCGACGGCGATCGAGCGATCGGCGGCGCCGCGGGTGAGGTTGAGGAGGACGCGGTGGGTGTCGACCGCGAGGCCGTCGACGAGGTCGAGGTCGCGGGCCGCGAGGGCGGCGAAGCGGGCCTCCGCGCCCTCGAAGTCGCCGCAGAGGTAGGCGCACTCGGCGAGCTCGGCGTGGAGGGCGAAGGTCTCGGCCGGCGCCTCGGTCCACCGCGCCTCGTCGACGAGCTCGGCGGCGGCCTCGAGGAGGCGGAGCGCGCCCTCGTAGGCGGTCGCCACCCGGGCGCGGCGGCTGGCGGCGAGGCAGGCGCGGACGAAGGCGCGGCGCTCGTGGGGGTCGTGGATCAGCGCGCGCCCGCGGCTGAGGTGGCTCACCGCCGCGAGCGGGAGCGCGTCGCCCTCGGCGGCGGCGGCGAGGCGGCGGCCGATCCGGAGGTGGAGCTCGGGGAGCGCGTCGGCGGCGACCCGGGCGGCGGCGGCCTCGCGGATCCGGTCGTGGGCGAAGCGGAGGCGCGCTCCGCCCTCGCCCTCGGACCTGACCAAGAGGTCAGCTTCAAAGGCGGGGTCGAGCTCGTCGGCGACCCGCTCGCGCGGGCGCTCGACGACGTCGGCGAGGACCGCGAGCTCGAGCTCGCCGCCGGCGCAGGCGGCGACCTCGAGGAGGCCGCGGGTCGCCGGCGGGAGGCGCTCGATCTGGGTGGCGATGAGCTGGGCGACGTCGACCGCGAGCGCGTCGAGGACCTCGAGGTGCCAGCGCCAGGCGCCGCCCTCGTCGACCCCGTCGAAGGCGAGGATCCCGGCGTCGTAGGCGACCCGGAGGAGCTGGTGGACGAAGAGGGGGTTGCCCTCGGAGCGGCGGAAGAGGTCGCGGCTGAGGGGATCGACCGCGTCGGGGGCGTCGCCGAGGGTGTCGGCGACCAGCTCGCGGATGTCCTCGAGGTGGAGGGGGCCGATGTGGATCGGCACCAGCGTCGCCGTCGACGCCCGCCGCAGCTCCGCGAGCGCCCGCGCGAGGCGGCCGACCGGATCGACCTCGCGCTCGCGATAGGCGCCGATCACCAGGAGGTGGCGGATCTCGACGTCGACGATCGCCGCGCTGAGGAGCTCGAGCGAGGCGGCGTCGGTCCACTGGAGGTCGTCGAGGAAGAGGACGAGCGGGCGATCGAGGTCGGCGAAGAGCGCGAGGAGCCGGAGGAGCGCGGCGTGGAGGCGGTTGCGCGAGGCCGACGCGGAGGCGGGCGCGGGCGGGGCCTGGCGGCCGACCAGCGCCTCGAGCTCGGGGAGGAGCTGGGCGACCACCGGGAGGCCGAGGCCGAGCTCGCTGACCAGGCGCCGCTGGAGGCGGGCGCGGGCCTCGTCGTCCTGGCCGAGGGCGTGGCCGACGAGCTGGCGGAGGACCGCGAGGAGCGCGACGAAGGGCGCGTCGCGGCTCTCGGGGTCGAACTTGGCGGCGCTCAGGTGGGCGCGGTGGGCGAGGACGTCGGTGACCAGCGCCGACTTGCCGATCCCGGCGTCGCCGCTGAGGAGCACGCAGACCCGCTCGCCGGCGCCCGCCCGGTTGAAGGCGCCGAGGAGGGCGGCGCGCTCCTCGTCGCGGCCGTAGAGCCGGCTCGGGCGCCGGAAGATCCCGGTCGGCGCGGCCCGCCGCGGCCCGCCGGCGACCCGACGCAGCGCCTCGGCGAACTCGGTCGCGCTGGCGAAGCGCTCCTCCGGCCGCTTGGCGAGGGCGCGGAGGATGATCGCCTCGAGCTCCGGCGAGATCTCGGCCTCGGGGGCGATGTGGCGGGGGGAGGGCGGCGCCTCGGTGATCAGGCGGCCGAGGACGCCCATCGGGTTGGCGCCGGCGAAGGGGACCTGGCCGGTGAGGAGCTCGAAGAGGATCACGCCGGCGGAGTAGATGTCGGCGCGGGCGTCGACCTCGTGGCCGACCGCCTGCTCCGGCGACATGTAGTGCGGGGTCCCGAGCACCGAGCCGGTGCGGGTGAGGTTCGCCTCCTCCGGGTCGTCGCTCGAGACCTTGGCGATCCCGAAGTCGACGAGCTTGATCAGCTCGCCGGCGCCGCTGCGGACGCAGATGCAGTTGCTCGGCTTGAGGTCGCGGTGGACCACGCCGCGCTCGTGGGCGGCCGCGAGCGCGTGGAGGATCTGGATCATGATGGCCCGCGCGCGCGGCCAGGGGAGGGCGCCCTCGCGGCTGAGGACGGTCGCCAGGTCGTCCCCGTCGAGGAACTCCATGACGTAGAAGGGGACGCCGTCGGCGGTCTGGTTGTGGTCGAGGAGCTCGACGACGTTGGGGTGGCGGATCCGCCGGGCGACCCGCATCTCCCGGGCGAAGCGCTCGAGGTGGCGCTCGCCTGAGCGGCCGTGGATGATCTTCACAGCGACCTTGGCCCCGGAGGCGAGCGCGCGGGCGAGGAGGACGTCGCCCATGCCGCCGGAGCCGATCGGATCGAGGACCTCGTAGCCGCCGGGGAGGATCGTCCCGCGGCGGACGTCGCCGGCGGCCAGGGGTTGTCCGAGTCCGCCGAGCTCCGCTTCACCGCCCACCTTCGCATCATAGCCAACGCCCGCGGATCACGAGATAGACGACCGATGGAGACCTTCCCCAGCGGCGGCGCTGCGATCGCGCGTAGTCGCGCGGAGGTGTCCGATCGGCCAGGTCATCGAGGGCGACCCGATGCGCGCGCGCGCGGTCGTCGGGGCCCTGGGGACGCGCGCGCGCGGGTCGACGTCGGCGCGTGCGCGGTGGGCGGACGAGGTGCGCGCGGAGCCGCCGATGTAGGGGAAGAAATGTCTGCGCGGACCTCCGCGCGTCCGCGGGCGGGGACGTCTCTCCCGCGGCGATCGACCGGCGTCAGCGGGGCCCGACGATCCGCCGGCTCAGCGCGTGGAGCCGCCGCGGGCTCAGCGGCCAGAGGTGCGCCGACGTGTCATCACCTGCGCTTAGGGCCAGCTCGCCGCCGGCGGCGACCGCGATCGATCGGATCACCCCGCGCTGGCGGCCGAGGGTGGTGACGGTCGGCGCGTCGCCGGCGAGCGACCAGCGGCGGAGGAGGCCGTCGGCGGAGCCGCCGAGGAGATCATGGCCGGCGAAGGCGAGGGCGGTGATCGTCGCGTCGGCGACCTCGAGGCTGAGGGTCGGGTTGGGATCGCCGTCGGCGAGGCGGTAGAGGTGGAGGCGGCGGTCCTCGGCGGCCGCGGCCAGCCAGGCGCCGTCGGCCGCGAGGGCGATCGCCACGACCCCGCCGACCGGCCCGCGGAGCTGGCGGAGCGCGCCCTCGCCGTCGATCCGGCCGACCCGGAGGTCGCCGTCGTCGCTGGCGGCGGCGAGCCAGCGCCCGTCGCCGCTGATCGCCAGCGAGGCGGTCGCCGAGGGGCCCTTGGCGAGGGAGCGCGAGGCGACCCCGCCGCGCGCGTAGGCGTCGAGATCGAGGAGGCTGATCGTCGGGCCGTCGCCGGCGATCGCCACCTGGGCGCCGCCGGGGATCGCCGCGAGCGCGCCGATCTCTCCGGCGAAGGTGAGCTCGCGGCAGCGGCGCTCGCTGGCCTCGGCGAGGGTGATCACGCAGGCGCCGCGATCGCTGGCGGCGACCAGGTGGCGCTCGGTGAAGACCAGGTGGCGGGGCTCGCGGAGGCCGGCGTAGGGGCGCGCGGCCTGATCGCCCTCGCCGAGCGGCCAGAGGAGGAGCTGGCCCTCGGCGTCGGCGCTCGCCGCCCAGAGGCCGTCGGCGGCGATCGTCAGCGCGCGGATCGGCGCCCGGTGGCCGTCGAGGCGGCGGAGGAGCGCGGGGCGGCCCTCGCCGTCGACCTGCCAGAGGCGGGCGCCCTGGCCGGCGGCGCTGAGCACCCGCGCGCCCTCGAGATCGACGGCGGCGTCGACCACCGGCAGGGGGTGGTGGAGGTGCTCGGCGGCCGCCCCGGTGGTCGCGGCCGCGAGGTCCCAGAGGCGGAGCGATCCGTCCTCAAAGGCGACCAGCGCATCACCTGTCCCTTCGACCAGTTCGAAGCCGACGATCGCCCGGCTCTGGCGGAGCGCCGCCGGGTCGGCGGCCGGGTCTCGCAGATCCCAGCGGGTGAGGGCGCGGCCGGAGGCGGTGATCAGCGCGCCGTCGTCGGCGATCGCCAGGCCGGCGATCGGCCGCTCGTGATCGAGGGCCCGCGGGGTCGCGCTCGGATCGCGGGCGGCGAGGTCCCAGGCGAGGAAGGCGCGGCCGGCCGCCCCGAGGACGTGGCGACAGGCGCGATCGATCCCGAGGGCGTCGACCGGCTGGGCGAGGCCGCGGAGGCTGATCGCGCCCTTGCGCGCGCCCTTGCGGCCGCCGAGGGGGCGGGCCTGGACCTCGCCGTCGGCGGCCCCGCTCAGCGCCCAGAGCTCGCGGGCCCCCGCCTCGCCGCACTCGGCGATCCGCAGGGCGGTGATCGGCGCGGCCTGGGTGGCCAGCGCCTTGGGCTTCTGCGGGCGGCCGCGGAGCCCCCAGGCGAGGAGCTGGGGGCCGACCGCGGCGATCAAGGTGTCGCCATCGGGGGTGAAGGCGAGGGCGCTCGCGGGCTCGGCGAGCTCGAGGGCGCGGGCGCTCGGGCCGGCGGCGAGCTCGATGACCTCGATCCGCGGCGCCCCGTCGGCGGCGATCGCCGCCCGCCGGCCGTCGGCGGCGATCACCGCGGCCCGCGGCGGGATCGCCTCGGTGAGCTCGATCCGCGCGGGCTCCCCGCGCTCGCCGGCCTCCCAGCGCCGCACCTCGCCGCGCTGATCGATCACCAGGCCGAGGCCGCCGGCGAAGGCGATCCGCAGGGCGGGCGCGCCGAGCTCGACGCTCCGCGGCCGCCGCTCGCCGGCGCAGCGGTCCCAGCGGTGGAGGCGGCCATCGGCTGTCCCCCAGGCCATATGACAGCCGCCGGGGTCGGCCGCGAGGGCGGTGACGCCGGCGGCCTCGCGGGCGAGGGTCGGCCCGTGGGCGGCGCCGAGGAGCTCGCGCAGGGTCCCCTCGATCGCCGCGAAGGCCGGGGCGTCGTCGAGCTCGACCGCGCACTCGACCGCCTCGTCCGCCCGCTGGAGCGCCTCGTCGCCCGGCGGCGATCCCTCGCGGATCTCGGATGCTGTCCTTTGGGCCAGGACGCGGCAGCGCTCGCGGCCGAGCTCCGCGCGGGCGGCGAGGCCGGCCCGGGCGGCGATCGGCCCGAGGCGCTCGGCGTAGGCCTCGGAGCCGCCGGCGACCAGCGCCCGGCCGCCGACGAGGCCGGCGCAGAGCGCCCCGACGAGGGCGGCGCGCGCGCGCGCGCGGAGGGTCCGCCGGGCGCGACGGGCCGCCGCCTCGGAGGCGGCGAGGAGGCCGTCGATCGCCGGCGACGCGGCGGCGAGCGGGCGCCGCCAGGCGAGCGCCTCGGCGAGCGCCTCGCCCCGCAGGAGGTGGCCCGGGTCGGGGCGCTCGTGCCAGGCCTGAGCCCGGCGCGCGAGCGCCTCGGGGGCCGCGGGGAGCGGCGGGGCGGAGGCCGGGTTCGGCGCTGGCGCAGGGCCGACGCTCGCCGCCGCCTCGCCGTCGGCGAGCGCCTGGAGGGTGAAGCCCGGGATCGTGATCCGGTCGCCCGAGGCGAGCGGCCGCGGGCCGACGACGCGCTCGCGGTTGACGTAGGTGCCGTTGCTCGAGCCGGCGTCGACGACCACCGCCTGGCCGCCGCGCGCCTCGATCCGGAGGTGGCGACGCGAGACCCCGGGGGCCGCGAGGACGAGGTCCGACGCGGCGTCGCTGCCGACCTCGACCTGCGGCGCGTCGAAGGTGTGGAGGCGCGGCCCGAGGCCGTCGGGGGTCACGAGGAGGCGGATCATCGGCGGGGGCGCGCGTGCGGGTCGCTCCCCACTATCGACGGCCGGCCCCGGCGGCGGCAAGCGAGGGCGCACCGACGCGGCGCCTGAAAGCAAATTGCATGATTGAACATACAAAAAAATCACTCAATCCGAGCGCCGGGCGGCCCGCGCACGCCGCCCCGCGACCCGGGCTATCATCGCCGCCGGGCAGGTCGCCGTCGGGGTCGGGGCGCTGTGAACTTTGATCTCACCAACCAGCGGATCGAGCATCGCTACCAGGTGATGCGGGTGATCGGCGCCGGCGGCATGGCGACGATCTTCGAGGCGCTCGACCAGAACCTCGGCAAGCGGGTCGCGGTCAAGGTGCTCAACCCGCCCTTCTGGGGCGATCCGATCCAGGTCGCGCGCTTCCAGCGGGAGGCCCGGGCGATCGCCCGGATCCGCCACCCCAACCTCGTCGACGTGACCCACCACGGGATCACCGACGAGGGGATGCCCTTCCTGGTGATGGAGCTCCTCGAGGGCTGGGACCTCCTCATCGAGCTCCGGCGCCTCGGCGGGGCGATGCCCTGGCGACGGGCGCTCACCCTGGCGATCCAGGCCTGCGGCGCGCTCGGGGCGGCCCACGACGCTGGCGTGGTCCACCGCGACATCAAGCCGAGCAACTGCTTCCTGGTGCGGGCGGGCGAGGGCGGCGAGCGGGTCAAGCTCCTCGACCTCGGGATCGCCCGGGTGATCGCCGCCAAGGACGAGGAGGACGAGGTGCCGCTCACCCAGGCGGCGGGCGGCGTCCCCGGGACCCTCCACTACATGTCGCCGGAGCAGATCCGCGGCGAGCCGGTCGATCCGCGCTCCGACATCTACAGCCTCGGGGTCGTCCTCTACCGGATGCTCACCGGCGTCCTCCCCTTCGTCGCCGGCAACGACGCGGCCTACGAGCTGATGCGGATGCACTGCGAGGATCCGCCGCGGCCGCCGAGCGAGATCGCGCCAGCGGCCGGGATCCCGCCGGCCCTCGAAGAGGCTGTCCTCAAGGCCCTGGCCAAGGAGCCAGGTGACAGATTCGCCAGCGCGCGGGCGTTCGCCGAGGCGCTGCGGGCGGTCGAGGCCGAGAGCAGCGCCGCGCTGGTCGCCCCCCTCGGGGCCGCGCCGGCGGCGGCGGCCGGGCGCCGGCGCCTCGGCCTCTGGGTCGGCGGCAGCGCCCTGGCGGCCGGGCTGGTCGGGCTCGCGCTGCTGGGGATCGGCGACGGCTGATGGCGGGGCGGTGGCCCCGGTCGCGGGTGAGCGGGCCAAGCAGGTGAGCCTCGCGGTCGCGGCCGCGGCCCCGGGCGCGCCGGCGATGGCGCTGGCGGAGCTCCGTCCGGAGCCGCCGAAGCCGGACGCGGCGGCGCGTGACCACGCGGGCCATGATCACGGGGCCGACGACGAGGCGGCGGCGAAGGAGGCGGCGAAGGAGGCGGAGGCCGCCGCGGCGAGCAAGGCGAAGGAGGCGGCGAAGGAGCTGGCGAAGGATCCGCCGAAGAAGATCCGCCGGGCCAAGAAGGCGCCGCCGCCCCCCGATCCCCGGATCGAGCCGCTCCTCCGCGAGCTCGAGAACCACCGCGGCAAGTTCCGTCACTGCCGCGATCTGATCCCGCCGGGGCAGGGCTACACCTTCGCCTTCGACCTCACGCTGAAGCCGGTCTCGGGCTACGTCAGCGCGGTCGCGCCGGCCGACGGCGACGCCTCGAAGATGGCGAGCTGCATGAGCGCGGTGCTGGCGAAGCTGCACTTCCACGGGGTCCCCGAGGGCGGGACGATCCGCGGGCTCCGCTTCGCGCTCTGAGGGGAGCCGAGCGGCTCAGAGCGAGACCCCGCCCGCCGCGCTCGCCGGCTCCTCGCGGAGGGGCTCGCCGAGCGCGTGCAGGAGGTCGCGCTCGATCGTCTGGCAGAGCGTCGAGATCGGCACGTCGTTCGCGCTGCCTTCAAAGGGGTTCTCGGTCGCGGAGCCGATCTTCTCCATCGTGTGGAAGACCCAGGCGACGAGCACGCTGAAGGGGACGGTCAGCCAGACCATGCCGGGGCCGAAGGACTCGAACTCCTCGAGCATCCCGAAGGGCACGAGGGCGATGAAGAGCCGCACGAAGTAGAGGTTGAGGGTCGCGTACTGGCGCGGGTAGGGGAAGTTCTTGATCCGCTCGCACTTGCCCTGGAGGTCGAGGAGGTCGCGGAGGGTCTGCTGCATCGCGACCTGGCGGAAGTCGGTGACGAGCCCCGCGCGGTGGAGCTCGTCCAGGGCGCGGGCCTGGGTCATCAGGAGCGCGGTCGCGGGGTTGGGCGCGGCCATGGCCGCCGCGCGCTCCTCGTCGTCGAGGTCCCGGCTCAGCGCCGCCTCGAGCGGAGTCTCCCACTCCGGGACCCGGACGCCGAGGTGGGCGTCGAGGTGACGCGTGGACACGGCGTCCTCCCAGGGGCGGGGCTGGCGGAGCGCGTATCGCAGGGCCGTCAACCACGCGAGGTGGCGGTGGATGAGGCGCGCGCGGAGGGGGGCGAGGGCGTCGTCGTCCTGCGGCGCGCGGAGCTGGCTCATCACCGCCGCGGACCACCCGCGGGAGGCGTTGACGATCCCGCCCCAGATCTTGCGCGCCTCCCAGAGGCGGTCGTAGGAGGCGCTGTTCTTGAAGCTGACGAGGAACGCGACGGCGGTGCCGAGCAAGGCGATCGGCAGCCAGGGGACGGAGAGATCGCCGAGCGACGCCCACTCGTGGAGCATCGTCGGCACGAGCGCGAGGATCACGAAGCTCGCCAGCTCGCGCCACGTCCAGCTCCACACGGCTCGGAGACTGTAGAAGCGACCTGTGTACACGCGTCCTCCTGATCTCGAGGTCTCCCCTCCGGGGCCTCGTCGCTGGAGTGTGTGGGGCGCCGCCCGGTCGCGTGTCAAGGTGGAGAGAGGCGCGGCGACGGCGCAGGCTCGCTAGGACCCGTCGTCCGCGTCCTCGTCGCCGCCGCCGAGGGCCGCGAGGCGGGCGTCGATCGCCGCCCGCGTGCACACGACCGCGGCCGGCGCGTCCACCCTGGCGATCGGCGCTTCGCCCCGCAGGCGGGCGGCGATCCGCTCGAGGCTCGCCTCCCAGGCCGCGTTGGCCCGGGCGATCGCCGCCTGGCGCTCGTCCAGGCGGACGCGGACGAGCTCGGCGATCGCGTCCTGCTCGGCCGGCGGGGCGGTCGGCAGGCGGGTCTTCAGGACGTCGTCGTCGAGGATCGCCGGGTAGCTCGAGCCGGTGCTCCACTTGCGGAATTGCTCGAGGGTGCTGGGGAGCCGCAGCGCGTAGTGGAGGAAGAAGGGGTTCACGCCGGCGCGCGCCCGGAGCACGGTGAAGGCGGTCGAGCAGAGCTGACCGTGGAGGCGCTCGGGGACGATGGCGATCGCCCCGCGGGTCGGTCGACAGGTCGAGATCACGAGGTCGTAGGCGCGGATCACCTTGCGTGCCCGCGACGGCGCCTCGTCGCCGCTCAGCTCCTGGGGGCTGTCGATCGTCCCGGTGTCGACGTTGACGCTGGCGATATCCACGTAGAGAAAGGTCGCCTCCGGGGTCCGGGTCGGATCGCGCTTCGCCGTCACCAGGGTGGCGAGCTCACGCACCGGCCGCAGCGACGCCGGCGGGAAGGCGCGGAGCCCCTCGGGGGGCAGGTGGTAGTCGATGTCCCAGCGGCCCTCGCGGCGGAGCAGCTCGGCGCTGACGACGAGCGAGCGCATCTACCAGCCCACCTCGGCGTGAAAGGCCGCGGCCGCGCTCGCGACCTCGCCGCCCGGCCTCGGTCGGCCGGTGGCGTCGTAGCCGAGGTTGTCGAGCTCGGCGAGGAGGCACCTCGCGTCGGCCGTCGGCGCCGCGCCAGCTTCCACCTTGCGGAGGACCACGAGGCAGGTCCGGACCATCGCGCCGAAGGGGGCGAAGGCGTCCTCGGGCAGGGTGATGATCGCCTTGAGCTCGGCGACCCCCTCGAGCCAGCGCCGGACGAAGCGCATGTTCTTGTTCTTGAGGATCCCCTCCGGGAGGACGATCGCCAGGCGACCGCCGGGCCTGAGGAATTGGAGCGAGCGCTCGAGCCCGAGGACCTCGAGGGGGAGCGAGCGCCTGCCGCGGGCGAGCTCGAAGCGGCCGATCGCGCCGAGGGCCTCCGGGCGGAGGACGCTGCCGAAGGGCGGGTTGGTGACGACCACGTCGAAGAGCGCCGGCTCGGCCGCCCCCTCGCCGGCGAGCGCGAGGAGCTCGGGGTAGTTCTCGAGGCTGAGGAGCGCGTCGGTGTTGCGGATCCTCGCGTGGCCGTCGCCCAGGAGGAGCGCGTCGGTCGTGGCGATCCGGACCATCCGCTCCGACTTCTCGATGCCGTGGAGCTCGGGCCGCGCCCCCTCCCCCTGGTGGGCGCGGACGTAGCTCGAGCAGCGGGTCAGGAAGTGCCCGGAGCCGCAGAAGGGATCGAGGATCCGCTCCGACGCCCGCGGCTGGATGATCTCGACCGCGAGCTCGACGATCGGATCGGGCGTGAAGAACTGCCCCATCCCCGCGCGGATCGCCGGCGCGAGCACCCGCTGGAAGGCGCGCCCCTTGAGGTCGGTCTGCGAGTCGACGAGCGAGAAGCCCTGGAGCCGCTCGGTGACCCGGAAGAGGGCGGCGTCGCTGAGGCGGAGCGGGGCCTTGAAGACCCCGCGCGAGCGCTCGTCGCCGGCGCGCTCGCGGGCGTCCTCGTAGAGCGCGCGGAGGCTCGACGCGGCCTCGGCGGGCGAGCTCGCGCCGGCGACCTGGAAGCGGAGGGCCGCGCCATCGCCCGCGGCGAGCGACGCCCGCTCGTCGAAGATCTTCGCGTAGAGCACCTTGGCGAGCTCGTCGAGCGCCTCGTCGTCGTGGAGGCCGTCGACGTCGCGCATCGTCGAGTGGAGCTCGAAGAGGAGGCGCTCGTAGGTCGGCGAGAGCGGCTGGAGGTCGCCCGGAGCGCGGCCGAGCGGCGAGCGGGTGGCGAGCTCGCGGTCGAAGGCCGGGAGGTCGGGGATGTACTCGAAGTCGTCGGGGCCGATCCGCCGGCGGAGGATCCGGGTCCGGCGGCCGTCGGTGACGAGGCCGAGGGTGGCGCTCGGGGTCGACGCGAGGGCCGCGTGGAGGCGTCGCTCGGCGTCGTCGAGCGCGCCCTGGGCCGCGCCGAGGGGGCAGGCCTCGAGGAGGAGGAAGGGGCGGCCGCTGGCGTTGGTGAGGGCGGCGAGGGGGCCGTCGATCGTCAGCCGCTCCGCGAGCCAGGCGTCGGGGTAGCCGTAGGCGTCGACCAGCCGGCGGAGCGCCCACTGGCGGACGAACTCGGCGATCGACGCCGGGGCGTCGTCGTCGTCGCCGCCGCGCGCCGCTCGTCGGGCGGCGTCGCTGACCTCCGGGTGCGCGAGCGAGCGCCACGCGGCGGGCCGGATGAGGAAGAAGTCGCCGAGCCTGGACATGCCGGTCGCGGGGGCTTCTAGCACGGCGATCGCCGGAGCCTCGGGCCGGGCGCGACGGAACGCACGGACGCGGGGCGATTGGGATGTTGACTTTGAAAATGGTTTTCAATATCGAAGACCCATGAAGCCGAAGGCTCCCCCCGCCCGCCGCGCGCTCCTCGCGCTCGTCCTCGCGCCTGCCCTCGCGTCCGCCTGCACCGCGCCGACCCCGGAGTCGCCGTGGGAGCGCGCGGCCTTCCGCTCGCAGGCGCTCGCGGTGGTCGAGGCCCACGCGGCGGCGGTCGAGGCCGACTACCGCGCGAGCCGGGACGCCGCCGCCGACCTCCAGGCGGCGGTCGACGCCTTCGTCGCCGCGCCCTCGGCCGACGGCCTCGAGGCGGCGCGGAGCGCCTGGCTGGCGGCCCGCGAGCCCTACCTCCGGACCGAGGTCCACCGCTTCTACGGCGGGCCGATCGACGCGATCGAGGGGCAGATCAACGCCTGGCCGCTCGACGAGGTGTACATCGACTACGTCGAGGGCGAGCCCGACGGCGGGATCATCAACGACCCCGCCGGCACCCCGACGATCGACGCCGACGCGCTGATCGCCGCCAACGAGGCGCTCGGCGAGGACACGATCTCGATCGGCTGGCACGCGATCGAGTTCCTCCTCTGGGGCCAGGACCACGACCCCGCCGGCCCCGGCGATCGCCCCTACACCGACTTCGTCGACGGCCCCGAGGGGAGCGCCGCCAACCCGGATCGGCGGCGGGCCTACCTCGCGGTCGTGAGCGCGCTCCTGGTCGCCGACCTGACGACGGTGGTCGACGCCTGGGCGCCCGGCGACGCCGGCTACCGCGCGGACTTCCTCGGCGACGACCCGAAGGCGTCGATCACCAAGATCCTCCTCGGCATGGGGAGCCTGAGCGGGGCCGAGCTCGCCGGCGAGCGGATGACCGTCGCCTTCGAGACCCGCGAGCAGGAGGACGAGCACTCCTGCTTCAGCGACAACACCCACCGCGATCTCCTCGGCGACGCCCTCGGGATCCAGGCGGCCTACGTCGGCGGCGACGGGGAGCCGGGGGTCAGCTCGCTGGTGGCGATGATCGACCCCGACCTCGACGCCCGGCTGCGGAGCGAGCTCCAGGCGAGCGTCGACGCGATCGCCGCGATCCCGCCGCCCTTTGATCAGGCGATCCAGGCGGCCGACGGCGAGCCGGCGCGCGAGGCCGTGCGGGCGGCGATCGACGCCCTGCGGACCCAGACCGCGACGATCGCCGAGGTCGCCGCGGTCCTGGAGATCCAGCTCAACCTCGAGGAGTAGGGGCATGATCATGCGAGACGACGCGCGTATCTTTGGATGTCCGATTGGCCAGGTGCTTGGCGCGGGGATCGGCCTGGCGCTCGGGCTCGGCCTGGCGCTGGCGCTGGCGGCCTGCGAGCCCGGCGAGCCCGGCCCGCAGGCGGAGGACGGCGAGGCGCTGGCGGGCGGCGAGACCACGGTCTTTGACGCGACCCCCAACGCGTTCTCGCTCTCGGCCCGCAACATGAGCTTTGAGCGGCGCCAGCGCTTCGTCGTCGGCAACTCCTTCTTCAACAAGAACTGGGTGCAGGCGCCCTCGTCGACCGAGGGGCGCGACGGCCTCGGGCCGACCTTCAACGCCCGCTCGTGCTCGACCTGCCACCTCAAGGACGGGCGCGGGCGGCCGCCGGGGCCCGACGAGGAGTTCGTGTCGATGCTCCTCCGCCTCTCGATCCCCGGCGCCGGCCCCCACGGCGAGCCGCTCGCGGTCCCGGGCTACGGCGGCCAGCTCGGCCCCCACGGGATCGACGGGGTGCCGGGGGAGGGGACGCCGACGGTGGTCTACGTCGACGAGGCGGGGAGCTTCGACGACGGCGAGCCCTACTCGCTGCGGCGGCCGACCTACGCGATCGAGGCCCCAGCCTACGGGCCGCTGCCGGACGATCTCATGATCTCGCCGCGGGTCGCCCCGGCGATGATCGGCATGGGCCTCCTCGAGGCGATCCCCGAGGCGGCGATCGTCGCCGGCGAGGACCCGGAGGACGACGACGGCGACGGGATCTCGGGGCGGGTCAACCGGGTCTGGGACGCGGGCGCCGGGGCCCTCGCGCTCGGCCGCTTCGGCTGGAAGGCCAACCAGCCCTCGGTGCGCCAGCAGGTCGCGGGCGCCTTCCTCGGCGACATCGGCATCACCTCGTCGCTCTTCACCATGGAGGACTGCCCGGCGGAGCAGGCCGAGTGCCTGGCGGCGATGAGCGGCGGGAGCCCGGAGATCGACGACGGCCTCCTGGATGACGTCGTCTTCTACTCGAGCACGCTGGCGGTGCCGGCCCGCCGCGGCGTCGACGACCCCGAGGTCCTCCGCGGCAAGGGGATCTTCGCCGACGCCGGCTGCGAGGGCTGCCACACCCCGCGCCTCGAGACCGCCGACGACGCGGCGATCGAGGAGGCCCGCGGCCAGACGATCTGGCCCTACACCGACCTCCTCCTCCACGACATGGGCGAGGGGCTCGCCGACGGGCGGCCGGACTTCGGCGCCGACGGCCAGGAGTGGCGGACCCCGCCGCTCTGGGGGATCGGCCTGGTCGAGACCGTCAACGGCCACACCAATTTCCTCCACGACGGGCGCGCGCGCTCGCTCATGGAGGCTATCCTCTGGCACGGCGGCGAGGGGGAGCGCTCCCGCGACGCCGTCCTCGCCCTCGCGGCCGCCGATCGGGCGGCCCTCGTCGCCTTCCTGGAGTCCCTGTGAGCCGAACGATCCGTCGCCGAGACACCCCCCGCGCGGGCCGCGAGCAGAGCGATCGGCGGGCGGGCGCGCTAGGTCGCCGCGGCCTGGTCGGCGGGATCGCCGGGGTGGCGATCGCGTTCTCGCTGTCCCTTGGGACATCCTGCTCGGGGGGCGAGGAGGACGACGGCCGCGGGCCGGTGCTCCGCCACCTCGCCGACGCGGGGACGGCCGCCTTCGCCGACTTCGCGGCCGAGGCCGAGGCGCTCGCGGGCGCGACCGAGGCGCTCTGCGCCGCCCCGAGCGCGGCGGCGCTGGAGGAGGCGCAGACCCGCTGGCGGGCGACCCGGCGGGCCTGGAGCGCGGCCGCGGCCTTCCTCTTCGGGCCGGCGATGGACCACGTCTCGGCGCTCGACTACTGGCCGGTGCGGATCGACACGATCGAGGCCCAGATCGCCGCCGCCCCGCCGACGATCGACGTCGCCTACATCGACGGCCTGGGGACCAGCGCCAAGGGGATGCCGGCGCTCGAGCTCCTCCTCTTCGGGGCCGAGAGCGACCCGGCGGGCGCGCTCGCGGCGATCACCGAGCCGATGAGCGGCGGGGCCCGCTGCGCCTACGCGGCCGCGCTCGCCGGCGACGTCCACGGGCGGGCGGCGACGATCGCCGACGCCTGGAGCGGCGGCTTCGCCGACGCGCTCGCCGGCGCGGGGGAGGGGAGCGAGCTCTTCCCGACCCGCAAGGCGGGGATCGACGCCGCGGTCAACCAGGCGATCGAGGTCCTCTACGCGATCGTCCACACCAAGCTCGACGGGCCGCTCGGCAACCTGACGGGGGCGCCGGTCGATCCCGAGGCGCTCGAGTCCCGCTTCGCGCGGGCGACCCGCGACGACCTCGCGGCCAACCTCGCCAGCGTCTGGGTCGCCTACCACGGCGACGACCCGGCGGGGCCGCTGGAGGGGATCGGCGCCCTGGTGGCGGCGATCGACCCCGACCTCGACGCCCGGATCCACGACCAGGAGGGCTACGCGGCCGAGGCGATCGCCGCCCTCGCGGAGCCGGCCGGCGAGGCGCTGGTCGCCGATCGCGGCCCCTTCCAGGCGGCCCGCGACGAGGTCGACACGCTCCGGCGGATGCTCAAGCTCGACGTCGCCTCGGCGCTCGGCGTGACCCTCTCGCTCAGCGACAATGACGGCGACTGAGGGGCCCCGGCCGGGCGCGCTCGAGGCGCTCCGCGCCCGCCTCGGGCGGCCGATCGACGCCGCCAGCCTCGCCGCTTTCCGGGTCCTCTTCGGCCTCCTGATGCTCGGGAGCACGATCCGCTTCGCCGCCCGCGGGTGGATCGACGCGCTCTACGTCGCCCCCGAGCTCCACTTCCACTACTGGGGGCTGGGCTGGGTCGAGCCGCTCTCGGCGCTGGGGATGCGGGCGCTCTTCGTCGGCCTCGGCGGGCTCTCGATCCTGATCGCGCTCGGGCTCTTCTACCGCCCGGCAATCGCCCTCTTCTTCGTCCTCTTCACCTACGTCGAGGTGCTCGACAAGGCGGTCTACCTCAACCACTACTACTTCATCAGCGCGCTCTCGCTGCTGATGATCGCGTTGCCGCTCGAGCGCGGGTGGTCGCTCGACGCCCGCCGGCGGCCGGCGCTGCGGGCCGCGATCGCGCCGACCTGGGCGCTCTGGGCCCTCCGCCTCCAGGTCGGCCTGGTCTACTTCTTCGCCGGCGTCGCCAAGCTCCGGGTCGACTGGCTCCTCCACGGCCAGCCGCTCCGCCTCTGGCTCGCCGCCCGCGACGAGCTGCCGATCGTCGGGCCGCTCCTGCGGCTGCCGGAGACCGCGCTGGCGATGAGCTGGGCCGGCGCGCTCTTCGACCTCACGGTGCCCTTCCTCCTCCTCGGCCGGCGGACGCGGCCCTTCGCCTACGCGGCGGTGCTGATCTTTCACGGGCTCACCGGGCTCCTCTTCCCGGAGATCGGCGTCTTCCCCTGGGTGATGAGCTGCGCGGCCCTGGTCTTCTTCGACCCGGCGTGGCCGCGGCGCCTCTGGGCGCGGGTGGCCGGGCGGGGCTCGGGGGGCGCGCGGATGGCGGAGGCGTTCGCGGCCCCGCCGACCCGCGCGCCCGGGCCCTTGCTCACCGCCGCGCTCGCGCTCTTCTTCGCCCTCCAGCTCGCGCTCCCGCTCCGCCGCCTCGCCTACCCCGGCGAGACCGCCTGGACCGAGGAGGGCTTCCGCTTCGCCTGGCAGGTGATGCTGGTCGAAAAGACAGGTATGGTGACCTTCCGGGTGCGCGACCCGGCGAGCGGGCGGGAGTGGCTGGTCGACCCCGAGCCCCGGCTGAGCGCGATGCAGGCCAAGCAGATGGCCTTTCAGCCAGACATGATCCTCGAGATGGCCCAGGTGATCGCCCGCGAGGAGGCCGCCCGCGGGCGCGCGGTCGAGGTCCGGGCGGACGCCTTCGTCGCCTACAACGGCCGGCCGAACGCGCGGCTCATCGACCCCGACGTCGACCTCGCCCGCGAGCGCGACACGCTCGCGCCGAAGCCCTGGATCCTGCCGGCGCCGCCGCGGCGCTGAGCGGACGGAGCGTGGTTGGTGGACCCCAATTCAGGCGCGTAGCGATTGTTGTGTCAGCATTTTTTTCCGGTCATCGGCGGCGGATTGACGCGCCGAATTTCCGTGTGCTAGGTCACCACTCCTCAGGAGGATTCATGCCCGAGAAGAAAGAGACCGTGATTCTCACCGGAAACGCCGCGAAGCTGACGCCCGAGGCGATCGCCGAGCTCAAGGCCAAGTACGGGATCGACGTCAAGATCCGCTCGTCCGCCGCCGCCGTCGGCAAGCTGATCTCGGCGATCGATCTCGCGTCGTCCTACGATCGCACCCACCCCGGCTACGACCGCAGCTACGACCGCGACCCCGACGTCAGCCACAGCATCGGCGCGGTGATCAACCCGGCGATCAACCCGCTGATCCGCGGCGGCGGCAGCTCCGGCAACGTCGGCGGCGGCGGCTGAGCCCGCTCCGCGAGGGAGAGAGGACGCCGTGGAGGGCGGGGCGGAGGCGCAGGCGATCTGCACCAGCCTGCTGGTCAAGCTGGCGATGCGCTGCAACATCGCCTGCACCTACTGCTACTGGTTCCGCGACGCCGACGTCATGAAGGCGCCGGCGCTCCTCGGTGAGGAGATCGAGGCCGCGCTCTGCGAGCGCCTCGATCGCCACCTCGCGCGCCACCGGCCCGCCTCCTTCTCCCTGACCTTCCACGGCGGCGAGCCCCTCCTCTTCCCGAAGGCCCGATTTGACGCGCTCTGCGGCCGTCTGCGGGCGATCGAGGGGAGGACGGGGGTCGCCCTCCGCCTCCAGATCACGACCAACGGGCTCCTCGTCGATCCCGAGTGGGTCGCGCTCTTTCGCCGCCACCGGGTCGGCGTCGCCCTCAGCGTCGACGGGACCCCGGCGACCCACGATCGCCGGCGCCTCGACTTTCAGGGGCGCGGGACCTGGGCGCGGACGCTCCGCGGGCTCGAGGTCCTGCGGGCCGGCGGGATCGAGCCGGGGATCCTCGCGGTCTGCGATCCCAGCGCCTCGGCCGACGCGCTGATCGAGAGCCTGGTCGAGCGCCTCGACCTCCGCGCCTTCGACGTCCTGGTCGGCGACGCGACCCACGACGATCCGCGGCCGCCCTCGGTCGCGGCCTTCTACACCCGCCTCTTCGACCGCTGGTACGACGAGCTCGCCGCCCGCGGGGTCGAGATCCGCCTCTTCAGCGGGCTGGTCCGCGGCCTCCTCGGCGGTGATAGCGGGATCCACTCCCTCGGGATCGGCGGGATCACGACCGCGACCCTGACCACCGACGGCTCCCTCGAGGCCCTCGACGTCCTCCGGATCGCCGGCACCGGGCGCACCCGGAGCGCGATCAACGTCCTCACCCACGAGCTCCAGGAGGTCGAGCGCGACCCCCTCTGGCGCGAGGTGCTGGAGGCGACGCGGACCCTGCCGAGCGCCTGTCGGTCGTGCCCGGTGCGGCACACCTGCGGTGGCGGCCACGTGGCGTCGCGCTGGTCGAGCGCCCGCCGCCTCGACAACCCGAGCGTCCACTGCGACGACTACAAGGAGATCATCGCCCATGTCTGGCGTCGGATCGCCCCTGACCTCACGATCGAGCTCCCCGCCGACGCGGCCGCCGAGCTCCCCACCGCTGGACCCGCCGAGCGTGCTGGATGAGGGCGCCGAGGGGCTCGCCGCGGCGGGCCTGAGCGCGGAGCCCTTCCCCCACGCGATCACCCTCTCGCTCTTCGAGCCGGCCTTCGCCGAGCGCCTCCTCGCCTGGCTCGAGGAGGGGGCGATCTGGGTCGAGCAGGCGAGCCACTTCTACGTCCAGCACGCCTGCGCCAACCTCCGGCGGGGGCACGCGGCGGTGATCGATGAGCTCCTCGAGCCGGCGGCGATCGGCCAGATCCAGGCGGCCTTCGCCGGGATCTTCGGCGGCGAGTTCGTCGGCGCGCACGTCACGGTGAGCGCCCATCGCCTCCTCGAGGGCGAGGGGATCGGGATCCACACCGACGCGCCGGTGAACGGCACCGAGACCCACCGCCTGGTGGTCCACCTCCGCCGCGCCTTCGACGACAGCGAGGGCGGCCACCTCTTCCTCTTCCGCGGCCCCGAGGCCGAGGACCTCGCGGCGATCGTCCGCCCCCACCACAACAGCGCCGTCGCCTTCGAGCTCTCCGAGCGCTCGTGGCATGCGGTCAACGACGTCCGCGGCGGCGCCCGCTACTCGCTGATCTTCGGGCTCTGGCGGGTCGGGGCGCCCTGCGAGCACGAGGGCGGCGCGCACGGCCAGCGACCCGAGGAGGAGCCGCTCCTCGACCTCCTCTGCCGCCTCGGCGCCCACCAGGTGCCGCACTCCGGGCGCGCGCTCCTCGACCACCTCCTCGGCACCAGCCGCCTCCTCCGGCGCTGGGGCTGCGACGGCAGCGTCTGCCTCGCCGGCGGCGCCCACAGCCTCTACGGGACCCCGGGCTTCCGCAAGGCGCTCCTCGGGCCCGGCGATCGCGGGCTCCTGCGGGCGGTGATCGGCGCCCGGGCCGAGCGACTGGCCTGGCTCTTTGGACATGTCGATCGGAGCGGCCTCGGGCGGGCGATGCGGGGCGAGGCGGGGGTGGTCCAGCGCGAATTCGAAAGCGGCGAGGTGATCGAGGTCAGCGACGAGGAGCTCCGCGACCTCGCGGCGCTCTCGTGGGCGAACACCCTCGAGCAGGACCTCGCCCTCGGCGCCCGCGGCGAGCCGGCGCCGGGCGGGGCCGATCTCGCCCGGATCCTCGACGAGACCGCCCACGCCCTCCCCGAGCGGGCGCGGGCCGAGCTGCGGAGCGCATACGATGGCTGAAGCCGACCACGTCACCGACCTCGACCCGCGGGTCGCCCTCTCGCCCCTCGAGCTCGTCCTCCCCGACGAGATCGACGTCGCGGCGGCCGCCCTCGGGGCCGGCCGCGGGCCCCTCGACGCGCTCCGCCGGGCGACCGCGCTGCAGTGGACCCTCGAGCTCCTCGCCGGGGCCGAGCTCGCGCGGGCCCACCTGCCGGGGTCGAGCGCCGCTCGCCTCCTCCTCGCGCTCGCGGCCGCGCTCGCCGAGGCGCCGGCCGAGGAGGTCGCGCGCTGGATGGCGAGCCCGGCGTTTCGGGCGTGGCTCTACCGCGCGCGGGTCCACCTCTTTGAGCTCCGCGAGCGCGGCGCCCCGGGGCCGGCGATGGCCGATCACGTCGGCCTCCTGCCGCTCCTCCTCGCCGGCCAGCCCGCCTGGGAGGCGGCGGCGCCGGGCGGGCCCCAGCGGCTGCGGATGCCGGCGCGCGGGCTCTCGCCGGTCGGCGCGGCCGCCCGCCTGCGGCCCGACGTACCTGGCCTTGAGGTCATGTTGTCGGCGGCCGGCGAGGGCGCGTGGGAGGTGCGGGCCGGCGAGGCGCTCGTCGCCCGCGGGCACGCGGCCGGGGGCGGCGTCGACTGGCGCGGCGCCGGCGAGGGGCCGCTGCAGGTCGAGCCCCGGACTTTCATCGTCGGCGGCGGCGTCGAGCTCCTCGCGGCCGACGATCACCCCGAGCTCGCCGAGCTCCGCTCGCCGGCCGAGCGGCCCAGCGACCTCGATCCGCTCGCCGTCGACGCCGAGCTCTCGCGGGCGCTGGCGATCCTCGGCTGGGTCTGGCCGGAGGTGATGATCGACGTCGCCTATCACTTCCGCGGGCTCCTGGCGATGGACATGCCGCTGGGCCGCTGGAACTCGGCGTCGACCCGCGAGCTGCCGCTGGTCCTCCAGCTCACGCTCCGCCGCCAGGGCAACCCCTGGCTCCTCGCGGAGTCGATCGTCCACGAGAGCGCCCACGTGCGGATCGACGAGGCGACCTTCCTCCAGCCGCTCATCGTCGACGACGGCCGCCGGATCTTCCGCCACCCGTGGCGCCCGGATCTGCGGCCGATCACCGGGGTGCTCCTCGGCGCCCACGCATTCCTCTCGGTGGTGCTCTACTACCGCCGCGGGCTCGAGATCTTCCCCGGCGATCCCTTCCTCGCGCGCGAGCTCGAGGTGCGGACCCGAGAGGTCGGCGAGGCGCTGGACATGATCGAGCACCACGCCCGGCTGACGAGCGCGGGCGAGCGGGTCTACGCGGCGATGCGGCGCCTCCACGGCGGCTGAGGGCGGCGCGTGGGGGGCTCTGCGCGGCGGCTCGGCTCGTGGGCGACGGAGGGCGCCCGGGGGGGTCGTCGGCTCGGCGGCCGTGTCGGCCTCGGCGGTGCGCTGGCGCTGGCGTCGGCGCTGGCGCTCGGCGCCCTGGGGTGCCGCGGGGAGGCCGGCGCGGCGCCGCCGGAGCTCGTCGCGGACGCGCCGGCGGACGCCGCCGTCGAGGCGCCGGCGGAGCTCGGCTACCGCTTCACCTACCGCGCCGATCCGCCGCGGATCGAGGTCACGCTCGACCTCTCCGGCGACCCCTCGGGGGAGACGACGCTCGCGCTCCCCTCGGCCTGGGCCGGCGAGCAGGAGCTCTACCGGGCGATCTCCGGGCTTGAAGTAACATGTCCTGATGGACAGATAACAATCCGCGAGCCGGAGCCGAGCCGGCGGATCGTCGCCCACCCGCCGGGGGCGCGCCTCGAGGTCCGCTACACCCTCGCCCAGGAGGCGAGCGACGGCGTCGTCCGGGCCTACCGGCCGATCGTCGACGGCGAGCGCTTCCACTTCCTCGGGCTCGCCGGGCTGGTCCGCCCGGAGTGGCCGCTGGAGCGGCGGGTCGCGGTCACCCTCGACTTCGCCGCGCTGCCGCCGGGCGGGGCGATCGCCCACTCCTTCGCCGCCGGCGAGCGCCGCCACCGGGTGGTCGACACCCTCGGGCGGGTCCTCCACGCGATCTACGTCGGCGGCGCCTTTCGGGTGGTCGACCGGCCGCTCCCCGAGGCGACCCTGGCGGTGGCGATCGACGGCGAGTGGGCCTTCGCCGACCGCGAATTCGTCGACCTCGTCGCCGCCCTCGTCGACGAGGAGCGCCGCTTCTGGCGGGACCTCGGCGACCCCTACTTCCTGATCACCCTCCTCCAGACCGGCCGGCGCTGCTGCGGCTACGGCGGGACCGGGCTGAGCAACGGCTACGCGACCTTCGTGTCGACCGACGGGCCGATCGACGGCCGCCTCCGCCGGCTCATCGCCCACGAGATGTTTCATACCTGGAACGGCCGCAAGATCCCGCGGGCGCCGCCCGAGGAGGCGGTCACCTGGTTCTCCGAGGGCTTCACCGACTACTACGCGCGCCTCCTCGGGCTCCGGGCCGGCGTGCTCGATCTCGGCGAGTACATCGACGAGTACGACGGCGCCCTCGAGGCGCTCTACCGATCGCCGCTGCGGACGATCGATGATCAGGCGATCGCGGCCGGCTTCTGGCGGGGGCCGATGATCGAGAAGATCCCCTACCACCGCGGCGACGCGCTCGCCCACCGGCTGAACCGCGAGCTCCGGCGGGCGAGCGGCGATCGGGCGTCGCTCGACACGGTGATGCGGCGGATCCTCCGGGCCGCGCAGGAGGACGGCGAGGCGGTCTCGACCGCGCTCGTCGCCCGCGAGGTCGCGGGGCTCGGCGGCGAGGCGCTGGCCCGCGAGCTCCGCGAGGTCGCCGTCCAGGGGAGCTTGCCGACGCCGCCGGAGGACGCGCTCGGGCCCTGCGTCGCGCTCGAGTGGGTGACGATGCCGTCGATCGACCTCGGCTTCGCGGCCGCGAGCGTCGGCGAGGGGATCGTCCGCGACGTCGATCCGGCGAGCGACGCCCACGCCCAGGGCGTGCGGGCCGGGCAGCGCCTGGTCGAGGTGGTGCCGCCGCGGCGGGTCGAGCAGCGGGCGCGGATCGTCGTCGAGGGCGCGGGCGAGGGCGAGGGCGCGGGCGCGGGCGAGGAGAAGGTGCTCATGGTCGACGTCGCCGGCCCGCCGATCGCGGTCCCGCGCTACCGAATGAAGGCCGGCGCGCGGGCGGACGATCCCGCCTGCCTGCGCTGGTTCGCGGACGTCGAGGACGCGGGTGAGCGCTGAGCCCGAGGCGGCGGTCTGCCGCTACGTCTGCGACGGCTCGGCCCGCTACCTGGCGATGCTCGGCGAGAGCCTGCGGGGCCTCCGGGCGCACAACCCTGCGCTGACGGTCGAGGTGACGCTGGTCGAGCATGCGGTCGATGAGGCGGCGCTCGATCGCCTCCTCGCGCTGGCGCGTCGCCTCGAGGTCCGGGTCCGGCGGCGACCGCCGCTCGCGGCCGCGGCCGGCTACTTCCCGCTCCACAAGGCCTACGCGACCCGGCCGGTGCGCGAGCGGGTGCTCCTCCTCGACGCCGACACCTTTGTCCTCGGCTCGCTGGCGCCGATCCTCGAGGGCTGCGTGGAGGCGGCGATCTACGCCGTCGAGGGCCGCTGGGTCTATGGCGCGCCCTCGTGGCGGCCCGGCCTCCTCGGCGGCGCGCCGCCGCTCAACTCCGGGGTCGTCCTCTTCAACCGGCGCTCGATCGCCTGCTGGCGGCCGATCCCGAGCTGTCGGTCGCTCGCCTCCGGGGCCCACCCCGAGGTCATGCGCCTCCTCCTCGAGCTCCACCCCGAGGCCTACCACCGCGAGGAGCTCTCGCTCTCGCTCGCGGCGTCTCAGGCCGGCCTCGAGGCCCGCGGCTTTGAGAGGGCGCTGGTGGGGATGTACGACCGCGAGCCGCCGCGGCCCGCGGAGTGCCGGATCTTCCACTCCTTTGGGCACAACTGGGGGCTGGTCTACGAGCTCCTCCACGGCCGCCCGCCGCCGCCGCCGATCGAGCTCCTGGAGGCGCGGGCGTAGGCTGGCTCAGGGGTTCAGGACAACTGTCACGAACTCGTCCGCGGTGAAGGTGGCGACACGCCCCAGGCCGTCGAGCGCCAGGGGCCGAAGGACGAGGACACCGACGAGCGGGCGGTGCTCTTCCGCTACAGCCTGGCCGCCGCCGAGACCGCGGGGCTCGGGTTTCTGGGGGACGACCTGCGGAGCGCGACGCCCGAGCTCCGGGTCGCCCGCGTGGTCACGCCCGGGGATATCGAGGTGCTCTCGGCCTGGGAGTACCGGCGGACGCTCCTGAACTCGCTGAGCTACGAGGAGCACTACACCCTCGAGGACGGCACCTGGCGGCGGGTCGTCGGCTACCAGCGCGCGCCCGAGCTCGGCGACTTCGTGCACTTCGACTACGCGAGCGCGGCTGGCTTCACGGTCAGGTTCGGCGACAGCGAGTTCGGGGTCACGCCGAGCGACGGGACGACCTTCCGGGTCGACTACCGGAGCGGGCCCGGGACGGCGTCCAACGTCGCCGCCGACGTGCTCCGCAACTTCAGCGACGGCTTCACCCACGTCACCGCGATCACCAACCCGCTGCCGGTGACCGACGGCGTCGACCCCGAGAGCGCCGAGGAGGTCCGCCAGCTCGCGCCGGCGGCCTTCCGCGAGCAGACCTACCGCGCGGTCCGGACCGAGGACTACTGCGGTGCGGCCTCGGAGCTCGCGTGGGTGGACCGGGCCGGCGCGCGGGCGCGGTGGACCGGGAGCTGGACGACGGTGTTCGTCACGCCCGATCCGCAGGGGACCTTCAAGGTCTCAGAGCCGAGGCGGGCGGAGCTCGAGGATCTGCTGGACTGCCGGCGGCAGGCCGGGCGGGAGGTGCACGTGCTCGACCCGCGCTACCGGCCGGTGGACCTGGAGATCACCGTCTGCGTCGAGCCAGGGTACGCGCCGAGCGAGGTGCGCGACCGAGTGCTCGCGCGGATGCGCGGGGACGGGTCGCGGAAGGGGTTCTTCGACGTGGACTCGCTGACGTTCGGGACGCCGATCTATC